>NZ_JBZAYT010000001.1:0-4455115 GCF_058242985.1 Acinetobacter sp. 778_lipA
CTCGCGCCTAGTATCGTCTAAAAAACACACCTAGTCGCAAACGTAGACGAATTGTCAACAGACCCTTCATTAAACAACGGCGAATATTTAACAAGTTAGAGAAATCTTATGAAACAACATCAATATCATGTGACTGTTCAACATCTTGCAGATGCGCAAGGTCATCCATCAACTTATGATGAAAATATCGAATTTAATGTGGGTAATCACGATGATATTTTCCAAATTGTAGAGCGCTTAAACGCTGCTGAGTTTTTTGATGAAGAAACCACCAAAGCGTTTGCTGTAGGACTAAAACTCTTTTTAGAAGTTATAATTACCCATCGCGATCATGTGCTATTTCAAGACTTTGAACCAGCAGTTAAACAATTTATGAAAAACTTAAAGCAGAACGTCAAGAAAAATGCGTGATTTAAAACCAGAAACCAAGATCGAGAATAGAGGCCATCAACATAAACCTGCCATGATTTTTGCTGGAATTCCTAAATTACCAGCAAAATATGCCGCGTGGATTATGCCATTCATACTTTCAGCTTTAATGAGTGCCACCATTTCCATGATTAACTTATGGAAGAATGTAGGTTGGTTTGATGGATTTTTTACAAAATGGTTTAGCGTCTGGCTATTTTCATGGATGATTGCCTTTCCCACAGTATTAATTTTTTTACCTCTGGTTCGCCGTTTCACAGGATTATTTGTGGATCTTAATCCACCACCTTCTGCTTAATTCGATCAAGACTTGAACATGTCATGGTGCGACTACGAGTCTATAAACATTCCAACGTGAATATTCAATTTGGTAAAGTATTGTTTCCAAATTTTGTGATCAGAAAATGCATAACAAAAACCAAACTATTATTGTCCTATTGATAGTATTCAGCGTATTAAGATAGCTATAGGCCAATGTATATAAAACCGATAAGCTAAATAAAATGAAATTGTAGAAGTTGAAATAACGTCCTGAGCTGATGGACAAATTTAGGATAACAACATGACCAATACCAACTATACCGAGATTTCTAACTCTGACGATTGTGAAAAATACGTGAATCAGTTTATTCAAGATTTTCCAATTCGTTCAGCAGAAATAGGCAAAGGCACCGTCATTAAACGTGCATTACCAAGCCGTCAAAAACGCATGATTGGCGCATGGTGCTTTTTAGATCACGCTGGCCCAGTGGTATTTCCTCAGGGAGATGGATTGGATGTCGGACCGCATCCACATATTGGATTACAGACTTTCACTTGGATGATCGAAGGGACGATGATGCATACAGACAGCATCGGCTCTAAACAATTGATTCGTCCTAAACAAGTGAATCTGATGACTGCGGGTTATGGAATTTCCCATACAGAAGTTGCTCCCGATACTGAAACCAGAATGCATGCTGCACAGCTTTGGATTGCATTGCCTGATGATAAGATCAATATGGCACCGCAGTTTGATCATTATCCAGAATTACCAGTTGTCGAGCAGGATCATATTGAATTTACAGTTTTAGTCGGTGAATTCATGAATATCAAATCTCCTGTCAAAGTGCATACAGAATTAGTGGGGATCGATTTTTTTGCAAAAGAATCAACCAAGACACGTATTCCACTGAATCCTCATTTTGAATATGGATTTATGGCATTAGAAGGTGAAGCAACCGTCAATGGTCATGATTTAAATAGTGACAATATGGTAGTGATTGAACCTGGAATTTCTCAGATTGAGGTTGAACTACCAAAAGGCTCGCGTTTACTGTTGATAGGTGGTGAACCTTTTGAGTCGCCTATTTTACTGTGGTGGAATCTTGTGGGCAGAACACAGGAAGAACTAAAAACAGCAACAGAACAATGGGCAAATCAGGATGCCCGTTTTGGAACGATCCCTGATTATGATGGTCCACGTTTAGAAGCACCAGCATTCCCAGACAAGATGCGAGCATCGAAGTGATGTGCTGCATTGTGCATTGTAATATGGATTCAAACTAAATAATTTGCGTTAAAGGTGTATTTGACCAGCCTTTAGCGCAAGTGTTGCGTTTACAAATTTTATTTAAACTGGCATTCACTAAAAATTTAAAGATTAAAGGAAAATAAAATGGCAATTATTGCAAATGCAAAGGTAAAAACCTATCCAGAACCATGGTCAGGTGAGGTGGTGAGTGGAAAACATCAACTGATTACCGACAAACCAGAATCATTCGGTGGGCAAGACAAGGGCTTAGCGCCTTATGATTTTATTTGTTCAGGTTTAATTTCTTGTACCATGATTACTTTGCGTATGTATGCTCAACACAAAGGGCTTGATTTGGGTGAGTTTACAGTTGAAGCTGATTTTAATGCCAATAAAGAGGGGAAAGAATGGGTCGAGCGTCGCTTGTCTTTTGCGACTCCGTTGTCTGAAGCGGTGCATCAAAAAGTGTTAGACATTTGCCAAAAAACCCCAGTGACCAAGACTTTATTGCGTAGTGTGGAAATCAATACCACGATTATCTAAAAAACGGCTATGTAAAAGATATTTTGTATAAAAACAAAATATCTTTTTTTCTATCAGTAAGATTATGCAATTTTTTATTGATTATTTACAGGTGTTTACATAAATCTTGTTATAGAATTTATTTTGATTCAACGCTTTAAACTCTAAGTCGTCAAAGGAATAAAAAGCTGCCCCCGTTTCACCATCATGGCTCAACGTAATGTCATCAAATTTTTTCACTAATGTGCTGTTTGAGGTTTTTCCTATAAAGTAATCAGCGCCCCGAATGGCGATAGTTTTTCCTGTGCAATCCACAATAAGTTGTTTAATAACAGATTGATATGTTACACCTTGCTCATCTTTTATAGGATGGGCATATTTTTCATAGATAACAGCTTGCTTAAACGAATCACGAATTTTTTGATGTGCATTTACATCAATAAAGGACTCTCCCTTATTCTCAAGAGCTCCCAGTAACATAAGCTTGGGTTGATATGCATATAGATTTGAACAAATAAAGAAGAAAATTAATGGGGTAAGTGACTTCATTTTTATTCTCAGAATAACCAATATTGAAGCTAGAGTATAAACAAAGTTGATAAAAAAATGATTTAAATACAGTAATAGAATTGTTGAAAAGTTGAGATCAATTTATAGTCGAAGAATAAAAACTGAGGCAATACAATGATTACATTACATCACCTTGATCAATCTCGTTCACTCCGTATTATTTGGGCTTTAGAGGAGCTAGGGCTTGAATATCAGATTAAGTACTATAAACGCTTACCTACTTTTGCTGCACCCCCTGAGTTAAAAGCAGTTCATCCGCTTGGAAAGTCACCTGTATTGACCGATGGTGACCTGACCATTGCAGAGTCTGCTGTGATTTTAGATTATCTTCAGGCGACCTATGATACAAAAAATCAGTTTAAGCCTCAGAATCCTAAAGACTTAATGCAATATAACTACTGGATGCATTATGCCGAAGGTTCTTTAATGCCTTATCTTGTTATGACATTGGTGATGACCAATATGCCAAAACATGTTCCTTTTTTAATTCGTCCTATTGCAAAGAAAATTTCAGAAGGTGTCCGTGGTGGCTTTAGCAATCCTCGTTTAAAAGAACATGCAGCCTTTTTGGAAGATTATTTTAGTCAACATGACTATGCCGCAGGTGAGTTTTCTTTTGCCGACATTCAAATGAGTTTTCCTGTGATTGCCATGCAACAACGAACCAAAAATAAAACTCCTCGACTGGCTGCGTATGCTGAACGAATTCAGCAGCGTCCTGCTTTTCAACGCGCTAAACTAAAGAGTGATGATTAAATTTTGTATATCAAGGGGATGGCTGAATGCATTTAATTTTTTTACCAGGCGCATCGGGAAGTACAGCGTTTTGGCAACCTGTTATACAGCAGCTTTCAGCCGAACATCAAAAAACAGTGATGGCCTATCCAAGTTTTGCTGGGTATCCAGAGCATCCGTATATTCATAGTTTTGACGATTTACAGGGTTATATTCTCGACCAAATTCAACAGCCCTGCATTGTGATTGCTCAATCTATGGGAGGTATTTTTGCAGTTCAAGCAGCATTACAAAAACCTGAATTGATCAACGCTTTGGTTTTGGTTGCAAGCTCTGGTGGAATTGATTTAAGCCCCTTTCAGGTTGCCGATTGGCGAGGGGATTATCAGCAAACATTTGCAGTGCCCAATTGGTTTGTCAATCATCAAGCCCATTTAGATGATTTATTATATAAAATAGCGTGCCCAGTCCTGTTGCTGTGGGGCGATGCAGATCCCATTAGCCCTGTGGGCGTGGGTAAATATTTGCATGAAAAAATCCAGCATTCCAGATTGCATATCATTGAACAAGGGGAACATGATTTGGCCAATGTACACGCAAATCAAGTGGCCAGATTAATTCACGATTTTATTTCTGATATAAAGTAAAAGATTTAAGCTGAAGTCGCACATGTCTTTTTCATTTATGTTTACCATAATGACAATTGTGCTTCATCTTGCTGATCTGTCAGTTGATACAAACCGACTCCGATTAAACGGAATTGGAAATGCTCAGGAATTTGCATTTCGCTTAATAATATTTGAATGACCTGAACCATTTCTTGTTGTGATTGAAGTGCGGTTTTAAAACTTTTACTGTGCTGTAAAACCTGAAAATTCTTGAGTTTTAACTTCACGGTGACACCGCGAGCCTGCATGTGTTTTTTTTCTAAACTGAGCCAAACACGTTCAATTAAATTGTCCCAATAGATTGAGCACTGTTCAAGGCTGAGATCATCATCAAATGTGGTTTCTTTGGAAATTTGCTGACGTTGTCGTTCAGCTTGTACTGGACGATCATCAATACCTTGGGCATATAAAAACAACTGTCTGCCATATTTGCCAAAATGATGGATCAGTATATTTTCTTCAATTTTTTGTAAATCCCCCAAAGTCTCTAAGTTTAAGCTTTTCAGTTTTTCCTGAGTGACTTTACCAACACCGGGAATTTTTTTCAGGGGTAAATCATGGATAAAATGTTGAACTTGGGTCGGTTTAATGATGCAAATGCCATTGGGTTTATTCCAGTCCGAGGCAATTTTGGCAAGAAATTTATTCGGTGCTACGCCAGCCGAAGCCGTAAGCCCTGTTTGTTGAAAAATATCAGCTCGAATTCGTTCCGCCACTTCAGTTGCACTGGGAATATTTTGTAAATTTTCAGTGACATCTAAATAAGCTTCATCTAAAGATAAAGGTTCGATCAGCGCAGTGTATTTCTGAAAAATTTCATGAATTTTTATAGAAACATCGCGATATTTTTCAAAGTTCGGTTCAATCACATAGACCTGAGGACAACGTTTTTTTGCCTGTGACATCGACATGGCAGAGCGTAACCCAAACTGACGCGCTGGGTAGGATGCAGCAGCAATCACAGCCCGAGGATGATGTGATGAAATCACTACAGGCAAGTGCTTTAATTCAGGACGGTCGAGTAGCTCTACAGATGCATAGAATGCATCCATGTCAATATGGATGATTTTTCTCATGAATTACACAGTGTTGAAACGCTGTGTGATTATTCTAACCGATCTTGATTTGTTTCTATTGATGAATTTAAATTTTGTAAAGAATATGCGACAGCTTATGTCATGAAAGATCTTGATTGCGCTTAATTCAACTTATTTTTCTGTAAAAACTGCTGCCATTGTTCTGCATCACCATAAAATACATTTAAATCGACATTTTTTTCGATGCCTTGAATTTTGCCTTGGTTGCTCTGTTGCCAAAATGTCCATGCACGTTGGTCTTTTAAATCAGGCTTATCTTTATATTCACGAATCCAAATCGGTGTATCTTTAAACTCACCTGTGAGTACCATGTTGTAAAAGATTTTAGAGGTATAAAAAATCGGTTGTTTACCGTAATGCTTTTGCAATTGATCATGCATACTTTTGATGTGTTTGATTAATTGTTCTTTGGTATAGGTGTTTATACAACTGCTGTCATATTCCAAGTCCATCACAGGGGGCAAGGCATTACTTTTATTTGGCACCGTTTTAATAAAATTCTGTGCTTGAATGTCACCATCACGACATAAACGAAAGAAGTGATAAGCCCCCACGCGCATACCACGTTCACGTGCTTCTAACCAATACTGCTGAAATTTATCATCTTGATAATCGCCACCTTCAGTGGCTTTGAGATAGACAAACTGATAGTGCTGGGGAGAGATTTTTTTCCAATCAATATCACCTTGATGATGTGATACATCGAAACCTTTAATCGGATAGGCTTCAGCCAAGGCAGTATTATTATGAACAAAAAACAAAGTCCCGAATATGACGCAGCAGAAAAGTGCGATCGCTAAAACTGAGCTATTGCGAGTGATTTTTTGCTGTTTGTGTTTTTTCGCAGCGTATTTTGACATGGTTTTTTTAAATATCCAGATGGATCAGTTTAACGTGCTTTGGTTCTAAAAAACGATGGCTGAATAAAAATTGCAACACTTAAATTTGCGCATCTTTGGGAATTTGAAAGAATATCAACGCCGTAATGATGTTAATCGCACCTAAGCAAATCAGAGTATAGTGAAATGCTTGTGTTATATGTGCTTCACTAAAATAGCCTGTAAATGCATTGAGTAAAGTACCTGCCAAAGCAATCCCAATACTCATTGATAACATCATAATCATCGATAAAAAGCTATTCCCACTACTGGCGTCCTGTTGTGGGAGATCTTTAAGCGTAAGGGTATTCATGGTCACAAACTGTAATGAGTTGAGTACACCAAAAATAAAGAAATGCACTACACCTAACCATGTCGGAGTATCTGCTGTATGTAAGGCAAAACTGGCAATACATGCACCGATCAATAAGGTATTAACCAGTAGAAATGGACGATAACCAGTACGTTGTAGAATCGGGCGAATGATGGGTTTAGAAAATAATGAACCAAGTACAATTGGGGTCATCATTACCCCAGTCATAAAAGGTTCCATTTTAAAGGCGACTTGAAGCATCAGTGGCAAAATAAAAGGAACCGCATTTCCACCAAAGCGCGCAAAGAAATTACCGAGTACACCGATGGTATAGATTTTATTTTTAAACAGTCGACTACGAAACAATGCATTTTTATGGGTATGGGCATGATAGGCATAGACCAATGCTGAGATTATCCCTGCGAAAAGTAAGCCTAAGCTCAGGCTTCTGGAGATTTCATTGCTAGCAATATTTTCAATCCCTAAAGCCATTCCCACCATTGCGATTGCCAATAGGATAAAGCCACTGAAATCAAAGGATTTTACCGATGCTTCATTTACATTGGGCATGGCTTTAAAGGTGACAAAAGTGCCTAAAATACCGATGGGTAAATTAATCAGAAAAATCCAGTGCCAAGACGCATATTCGACCAACCAACCGCCTAAGATCGGGCCCATTAATGGACCGAGTAAGCCTGCTAAGCTCATCAAACTCATTGCAGAAAGAAACTGCTCACGAGGGATGATTTTTAACATGGCGAGTCGCCCGACTGGAACCAGTAATGCGCCACCGATACCTTGAATAACTCGAAATACAATAAGCAGATTGAAGTCATTGGACAGTGCACAGCCCAATGAGGCAGCGGTAAAAATCACGATCGCTGCAAAAAAGATATTTCGTACCCCAAAGCGATCTGCCAACCAACCACTTAAAGGAATACATGCAGCAACTGCCAAGACATAGCTAATCACGATGCCATGCATTTTTAATGGATTTTCTTGCAGGCTTTCTGCCATCGCAGGCAAAGCGGTATTGATAATCGTGGTATCTAAGCCTTGCATGAAAAAGCCGATCGAAACTAAAAAAACCAATAAATAGAATTTAGGTTGGAGTTTACTGTGCGATGGCGTAGTCGTCATAGAACTTAAATAATCCCATTTTGTGAATATTTTAAAACAATCATCTGACTAAATCTGTATGAAATCGTTGCTTTATATTGAATCAGGCGCAATATCCAATTGAATGTTCAAGAAATTGCCATAAAACTGTAATCTGCTTGTCATGGAACTTACACCCGTGATGAATACATTAAGCCAAATTAAACAAAAAATGGGCTGTTTATGAACATAAAAGTTTCAGCATTGTGTTTAGCAATGCTTTCTGTGGGTTTAGTGGCATGTAATGATGATCATAAAACAACAGCGCCAACGGTTGAAGAAAGCACACCTGAAAGCATTAATTTAAGCTTACTGGGGCGTTATGAAACGGGTATTTTTGCTGAAAGTGCAGCAGAGATTCCCGCATATGATGCAACAACAAAACGGGTATTTGTGGTCAATGCCAAAAAGGGTTTGGTTGATGTGTTAGATGTGTCTAAACCAGAAACGCCTGTGCATATTGGTGAGCTTTCGGCTCGTGAAGCTTTAGCTGATTCTGAAGTAAATTCAGTTGCGATTAGAAATGGCATTGTGGCACTTGCTGTTCAAGCCAAACAAAAAACAGATAAAGGTATTGTGGCTTTTTTTAATGCCAAAGATTTGAAATTGATTAGTCAAGTCGAAGTTGGTGCTTTACCTGATATGCTGACATTTAGTCCAGATGGTAAAACTGTTTTGGTGGCAAATGAGGCGGAACCGAATGATGACTATAGTATCGATCCTGAAGGTTCAATCAGCATTATTGATATTAGCAATATTCAACGACCAACCGCTAGCCTTGCCGATTTTAAAGCGTTTAATGATAAAAAAGCCGATTTGATTAAATCGGGTGTACGCATTTTTGGTCCTAAAGCGACGGTGGCTCAAGATCTAGAGCCTGAATACATCACCATCAGCAATGATGGGAAAACCGCTTGGGTGACCTTACAAGAAAATAATGCCATTGCCAAAATTGATATCGTTGCTAAAAAAGTGACTGATATTTTTCCATTAGGTTATAAAGATCATGGGCTTGCTCACAATGCACTAGATGTCAGTGATAAAGATGGAAAAATTAACATCCAAACTTGGCCAGGTTTGGTGGGGATGTATCAACCTGATTCAATTGCCCATTATCAAGCCAATGGGGCGAGTTATTTAGTCACCGCCAATGAAGGTGATTCACGTGAATGGCTAAAAGACTCAAAAGCGTACTATGCAGGAGATCAAAGCCAAGGTTTTGTTGAAGCAATTCGAATGAAACACCTGTTTAATGTCAAAGGTTTCAATAACAAAGGTGATTATCCAGCACACTTAGTCAATCTTGCAACAGGTGTAAAAGGTGCCAAACTAGATGCAACGGTTTTTGCCTATTGTGGTGCAACAGCGACTGATCCAAGCATGTGCCGTGATGATACACAATTAGGACGTTTAAACATTGCTTGGAATATGGGTTATCAAACCAACACGGATGGCTCACCAAAATTGGATGCCAATGGATTATTGACCTATAGCAAACTTTATAGCTATGGCGCGCGTTCTTTCAGTATATGGGATGCACAAGGCAAGTTAGTTTGGGATTCAGGCAGTGAGTTTGAGCGTAAAGTTGCTGAGCTATTTCCAAATTATTTTAATAGTGATCATGAAGCGGTGGCTTTTGATGACCGAAGTGACAATAAAGGGCCTGAGCCTGAAGGTTTAGCGCTGGGTACGATTGGCAAAAAAACCTTTGCCTTTATCGGCTTAGAGCGCCAAAGTGGGATTATGGTTTATGATATTAGTAATCCACAAAAGCCTGTGTTTATACAGTATTTTAATAATCGTACCTTTAAACAGGATCAGGTTTATAAAGATGCCAAAGGTCAGCCAATCTTAAACAAGGATGGCAAACAGATTCTGATTGAGAAAAGTGATTTAGGTCCTGAAGGACTGACGTTTGTCTCTGCCAAAGATTCACCAAATGCAAAGCCTATGTTGATTGTAGGCAATGAAGTCAGTGGCAGTACAGCAATTTATCAGATTAACTTAAAATAGCGGTTTAATGTATCCTGTTGCGAGTGAAAGAGTGCTTTGGCACTCTTTTTTATTGAGGCTATCCCTCAGTTTTATAAGGGATAGTTGTAGATGTGATACATGAAGTAGATTAATTATTCACCTTATATACATCGGAAATTTTCAATAAAATTGTATTACTGATCTAAGCCTAACCATTGTCTTTGATGATAAGCGCTATCCCAGAACAACCATTCTAATTCAGCGCCTTTGGTATAGGCTTTATGCATTTTCTCAAGGGTATCTGCATCGCAATGTTCTGCAATACGGTCAATCGTTGCTAAAACATTTTTAACTGCTTGGTTAAACTCTTCACCCGAATAGGTATCGATCCATGCTTGATATGGATTATTGGCAATAGATTTACTCACAATATCTTTTCCAACTTCTGCATAAATCCAGAAGCAAGGCAGTAACGAAGCCAAAACCACAGGATAGCTTTCAGACCAAGCCGTCGCAGTTAAAAAAGTCGTGTAGTGATGGCAGGCAAGGGTAAGGGGGGTATTCTCAAAGTCAGCTTTGCTAATCCCAAAATCTTTCATAAATCCATCGTGTAGGCTACGTTCTACAACAATCGCTTCTTTCGCACCTTGGGTAAATTGGATGATATCGTCAGCATCAAATGCTTTTGCACCACAGACAGCCAATGCACGACCATATGCCACCAGATAATGCGCATCCTGAATCACATAATGACAAAAAGCTTCCTTGTTTAATGAGCCTGTCGCAAGTTCTTGGTTAAATGGAAGCGCTAAAGTTTTGTTATATAAAGCAAGATTACGTTGCCAAACGTCTTGAGAAAAAGACATGTCATTTTCCTATGCAATGATTCAAGTTATAAAATGATTTCAGTTTGCAAGACTATAACAACTCTATATTGCTTTAGGTATTTGAATGCAGAAAATTCGGCTGTATTTGCATAAAAATATGACAAAGAACTTTGGATAAATGTGAAAAAGTCGTCATAATGTGCACATTAAAAACGCGATTTTTATTTCAGTTTTCTGATTCAAAAACTATTCTCCGTAGGTCGAATTCCCATGATGAAACATTTTGGTTTCTCAATATTTTTTACGATCGTGTGTTTGGCAATCTCTGCATATTGGGGCTTTACCCATGGTCCAAATGCAGGCGTGCAAGCCATGCTCTCTGCACTGACCATTACGGCAATTCTTGCTGTTATGGAAGTGTCTCTGTCTTTTGACAATGCTGTTGTAAATGCATCTGTACTGCGTAATTGGGATCATTTCTGGAAAATGATCTTTTTAACCGTTGGTATTTTGATTGCTGTGTTTGGTATGCGACTGGTATTTCCGGTTGTGATTGTTGCAGTCACAGCGGATATGGGCATGTTTGATGTTGTGAAAATGGCATTAAATGATCCAATTCAATACTCAGAAAAATTATTGGCACATCATGCTGAAATCGCCGCTTTTGGTGGTTCATTCTTGTTGTTGGTATTTTTAAACTTTTTCTTGGATGAAGGTAAAGATACCCATTGGTTTAAATGGATTGAAAAGCGTTTAGCCAACTTAGCCAATGTACCCGCAATGTCGGTATTCCTTGCTCTAGTTGCATTGCTGATTATGGCTGCAAATGTAGATGAAGCGAAACGCCTTGTGGTCACAATGGCAGGTATTTGGGGCATCGTGATTTATATCGGTGTACAAGTACTCAGTCATCTACTAGGTGGTGAGCCAGAAGTAGATGAAGACGGCAATGCTGTGGGTCATGATGCCAATGGTGCACCTACAGGTGTCATCAAAGCTGGTATTGGTGGCTTTATTTACCTAGAAGTCTTAGATGCATCGTTTAGTTTTGACGGCGTAATCGGTGCATTTGCAATTACCTCTGATGTTGTCATTATTATGCTCGGTTTAGCTATTGGTGCGATGTTTGTTCGTTCAATGACAATCTACTTGGTCGATAAAGGTACACTTGATGCCTATATCTACCTTGAGCATGGTGCGCATTATGCCATTGGCGCTTTGGCATTTATCATGATTGCAAGTGGTACAGGTTTACATGTACCTGAAGTAGTCACTGGTTTGATTGGTGTTGCATTTATTGTTTGGGCAGTCATTGCATCAATTCAATATAACAAGCGAATTGAACAACAGAGTTAATCCTTTTTTAAGAAAAGAGATTACAATACAAGAGCACTTTAACAGTGCTCTTTTTTATGCTCAATGTTTCCACAAAGTTGCCACAATATGCGATGATGTGTTTGATAATTAGCTCGCCAGTTTTGATAAGCCAGTAGATATGATGAATCCTTTAGAACGCCGCTCGACCTTTGCATTAAGTAGTATTTTTGCTTTACGCATGTTGGGGTTGTTCATGATTATCCCTGTGTTTGCGGTGGTTGGTCAGTCCTATCAGTATGCAACACCTGCTTTGATCGGTTTAGCGGTCGGTGTCTATGGCCTCAGCCAAGCACTTCTGCAAATTCCTTTTAGCTTATGGGCAGATCGTTTTAGTCGTAAACCTTTGATTATTTTTGGCTTACTGCTGTTTGCTTTGGGTGGTGCTGTTGCGGCAATGTCTGAAACCATTTATGGGGTCATTATTGGCCGTGCGATTGCTGGAGCTGGCGCTGTATCTGCGGTTGTTATGGCTTTGCTGGCTGATGTCACCCGTGAAGAGAATCGAACCAAAGCCATGGCTGTGATGGGCATGAGTATCGGTTTGTCTTTTGTTGTGGCTTTTAGTTTAGGACCTTGGCTCACCAGTTTGGTGGGGATTTCAGGGCTATTCTGGGTAACAACAATTATGGGGTTATTGGCAATTCTCATGTTGTTTATGGTGCCTAAAACCACCCGTCATCATAAAAACTTTAAACAAGGTTATCTGCATCAGCTCAAACAAGTCTTAAAAATGGGCGATCTGAATCGTCTGCATGTTTCAGTTTTTGCGTTGCACTTATTGCTTACCGCAATGTTTGTTTATGTGCCTTCTCAATTGATCAATTTTGCTGGGATCCCTTTGGCGCAACATGGCATTGTTTACTTGCCTTTGTTGGTCATCAGTCTGTTCTTTGCATTTCCGAGCATTATTCTGGCTGAAAAATACCGTAAAATGCGCAGCATTTTTCTAACGGCAATTGCGGGAATTATAGCAGGATTAGTCATTCTGATCTTTGGTTATGAATCCAAATATGTCTTGTTGTTAGGCCTTGGATTGTTCTTTATTGCCTTTAATGTCATGGAAGCATTACTCCCATCATGGCTGTCTAAAGCAGCGCCGATTCAATCCAAAGCAACAGCGATGGGCGTCAATGCAAGTGCTCAATTTTTAGGGGCTTTTTTTGGTGGCACACTCGGTGGACAATTAATTTTGCTCAATAATACAACAATGGGTTGGAGTGTCTTATCAGCTATTGCTATACTTTGGTTGCTCATTAGTTTTGGGCTAGCTCAACCACGATATTTAACATCAATCGTATTACGATTGCCTGAGGATAAACAAACCGATAATTGGACTTCTCAGTTGTTGTCAATTCGTGGTATTGAGGAAGTTGTGGTTATGTCTGACCAGCAAGTTGCGTATATAAAAGTTGATAAACAGCAAATTGATGATGCTGCGCGACAACATTTAACGCAGTTGTTTGGGAAAGAGGTAGCCATTTAAACATAACTCTTATAAAGTAAAACATAGAATCGAATAGGAAGATAACATCTAATGCGTGGTGTAAATAAAGTTATTTTAGTTGGTACTTTAGGTCGTGATCCTGAGACTAAAACTTTCCCAAATGGGGGTTCTCTCACTCAATTTTCAATTGCGACAAGTGAATCTTGGACAGACAAAAATTCCGGTGAAAGAAAAGAACAAACGGAATGGCATCGTATTGTATTGCACAACCGTTTAGGTGAGATTGCACAGCAGTATTTACGTAAAGGTTCAAAAGTTTATATTGAAGGTTCTTTACGTACCCGTCAGTGGACGGATCAAAATGGTCAAGAGCGCTATACCACTGAAATTCGTGGCGAACAAATGCAGATGCTTGATAACAACCGTCAACAAGGTGAAGGCGCTGCTGCTGACAATGGTGGTTATAACCAACCACGTTTCAATAACAACCAGCAAGGTGGTTTTAACAACAACCAAGGCGGTGGCGGTTATGCGAATCAAGGTAATCAAGGCGGTGGTTACGGCAATGCCAATCCACAAGGTGGCTATGGCAATGGCGGAAACAATGTAAACCAAGGTTTTCAATCGCCTAAACCTGCAGCTGCACCATCAGCACCTACTGCTGCCCCTGCGGATTTAGATGATGACTTACCGTTTTAATTGATAAAAACGGTCAAGCTTGATCAAAAACCCTTTGTGAAAACAAAGGGTTTTTTATGAACTTCATGATTTGGTTTTAGACAATCACTTTTTTGCTGAAACCCACATGGTAATCACGGCTTTAAATACCAGATCATTGTGCGTGTCTTTAACCTCCACATTGACCAAATAATCACTGCCTTGATTCCACTGAAAATTGCTTTCAACAGGCGTGGCAATCGCAATTAAATCAGTTTCAGCCTTCTTTAAATATTCAACCGTCATCCCTTTGGGAATCCAACGATGCGTGGAAGGCACAGTTACGTCGGTCATGGTTCCGCCAGCAAGTTCAGCCATATTACACATGGCAATTGCATGGACTGTACCAATATGATTGAGTACAGCACGGTGTTTTTTGATTTTAATTTCAGCATAATTCGCTTCGAGTCGTTCAAAAACAGGTGAGATACTGCTGAAATAAGGCGCTTTTAAGCACAATAATTTTGAAAATGTCCATTTGCCAGCGGGCTTATTTTTAAATCTATTCCACAGTTTTAGGGTTTGGCTCATTGTTGTATTCCTTATTTAGTTTACAGAATATTATTCTAATACAGAATTAAATTCTGTTATTGGCTCGACAGACGATTTGAATCGCGTAAAATGTCATATAGAAAATGCTTAAATAAAACCAAAGGCTGTACATGAATAATCAAAGTTTGTTGGAACGTCGTTATAGTGGACGTCGTGCAGAATTAAAACGTGTGATTTTAACGGAAGCATTAGCCTGTTTTTTAGAATATGGGATTGAAACAACAACAATAGAAATGATCCGTGAACGTGCGCAAACCAGTGTGGGAGCGATTTATCACCATTTTAAAAATAAAGAAGGTTTAGTGGCAGCCCTGTATATTTTAGCCATAGAAGACCAAGCAGAACGCCGTGATCAAGCATTATTGTCTGCACAAAGTCTACAGCAGGGTATCCAAGTGATGACAGCAAGTTATATAGACTGGGTCATGGACTATCCTGATTTCGCCAGATTTTTATATACTGCCAATTTTAGTATTTCTAAAAGTTCTCAGCGGGATCAGCTAAAACAGCAGAATCATTTACGTAATCAGCACTTACTGGCTTGGATGAAACAGCAACCCGATTATGGGGTGATCAAGAACATTCCCCATGAATTATTATTGTCATTTATGGTTGGATCGACAGAAAGTTATTGTCGGGCATGGTTGTCAGGTAAAGTGAAAGCCACGCCAAAAGTTTACCAAGCAGCATTGGCACATGCGGCTTGGTGCAGTTTAGAAAGCGTATATCAGCAACAACAAGGCTGAATAATCAAGCTTGTTGAATTACGATGCTATGATTAAAAAATTCGTGAGCTTTGCATATAGTGCGCTGTGACTTGATCTAAGTGATTAAGAATTGTTGCACGATCTTGAGTCTGGATTGCTGTGTCGAGTTGCTGCATATAGCCTAGCAATTGGTTTTTTGCTTTTGCCGCAAATTCAGCAGTAATGGCTTGGTCTTCATAAAGTAAGACATAGTTTTTGGCAAAACCATAAATCATAAAAATCGCCGTTTTCTCAAAATCAGCCTCAGAATGAGCAATTTGAGATTCGCAGTTTATTTTCAGTTGTTTAAAAGCATCTGTACCAAAAGGAAGGTTTTGGAATTGCTCCAAAAGAATTGAGAACGTCATTTTTTAAAGTCCACTCAAAAAGAAAATCTATAGAGTAAAAGGCGAAAGGTCAAGCAAAGTTTGAAATAATATTTTCAATCAAACCAAGCCAACAGATTGGAAAAATAAATCTATAAAACCGATTATTTTTATTAAAAACTCCAGTTTTACCGATTTAATAATTTTTCGTATAGTGATTTCACAGATAAGCAATCCCTGAAACCTATTAAAGGAAGACCAAATGAGTTTGATCAATACTGAAGTTAAAGCATTTAACGCAACTGCATATAAAAATGGTGAATTTATCGAAGTGTCTGAAAAAGACTTCTTGGGTAAATGGTCTGTGGTATTTTTCTATCCTGCTGACTTTACTTTTGTCTGCCCAACAGAGTTAGGCGATCTTGCAGATAACTATGCTGAATTCCAAAAAATGGGCGTAGAAATTTATTCAGTGTCTACCGATACACACTTTACCCATAAAGCGTGGCATGACAACTCAGATGAAATCAAAAAGATCCAATATCCAATGGTGGGTGATCCAACTTGGGCTTTGGCAAAAAACTTTGAAGTGTTGATTGAAGCTGAAGGCCTTGCAGATCGTGGGACTTTCGTGATTGATCCTGAAGGTAAAATTCAAATTATTGAAATCAATGCCGGTGGTATTGGACGTGATGCACAAGAATTACTGCGTAAAGTGAAAGCGGCACAATATGTACACGCACACCCAGGTGAAGTATGTCCTGCAAAATGGAAAGAAGGCGATGCAACACTTGCACCTTCAATTGATTTGATCGGTAAAATCTAATCATTGCATAGAATTAAAATTGAAAAACCAGAAGTTAAACTTCTGGTTTTTTTATTATTCGATTGTTGGCTTTATAAAATATAACCATCGTGTTTAGGTGCGTAGGCACGAATACCATCGACTAAATCTTCAATCAATTTTTCCATGACTAAGCGTTGACCTTTGCGAGATGCATAAACCAACTGTACAACACCAATATTGGAACACCACTCTGGTAACAGATGGATTAAACGCCCTGAAGCAATGTCTCGTTCTACCGTTAAATAGGGAAGATCGGCAATACCTAAGCCATCGAGTACTGCATAATACGCACCCATTAAGTCATTACTTTTGACTCGAGGCTGTAATGGAATATCGATTTCTTCTCGTTGCTGAATATGATGTAAATGCCAATGATAGTGCTGTTTATCTGTACCTAATACAATGGTTGGAAATTCACAAAGTTCTGTAACATGTTGGATTTCACGATCGCCTAAAAGTTCAGGACTAATCACTAAACAGTGCGTGGTTTTAATCACATCTCTAACGATAATGCTGGAGTCTTCATTGCTTGAAAAGTTAGTACGAATGGCCAAATCAATATCATCATGCAGCACATCGATACGTCGACTGGTGAGTGCCAATTCAACCCGAACTTTGGGATATTTTTTTAAAAACTGATTTAGAATTGGTCGAATTTGATGTTCCATCATCACCGGTGGGCAACTAATTTTAATCAGTCCCTGTAATTCAATTTCTTGTTTTAATAAGACATTCTGAGCATTATCGGCTTGTTCAATAATCTTTGCACATTCCTCAAAAAACTCTTGTCCGAGTGGTGTGACTTTAAAATGTCGGGTTGAGCGTTGAATCAAGGTCACATTAAATTTAGCTTCTAAATCCAGAATACGTCGGCTCAGTTTAGACTTGGTGATATTACTGGCTTCACTGGCAGCACTAAATCCACCATGCTTTACCACCAGATAGAAATAATAGTAGTCATCAAAAGAGTGCACAGCTTCATCTCAAGTGTGTTGATGATTAAATAGTATCATTAATAGGAAAATATTTTAAAATTTGTACCAATAAAAGCAAGAAATAAAAGCGAGGAATGCAAAAGCTTACATTCCTAGCGACAACGATTGTCTTATTTTTGAGAAGTATTTTGAGTGTAGCTATTGATCAGGTTACGATAGTCAGGGATATGGTTACCAAATAGTGTACCTAAACCTTCAATATCATTACGCCAATCACGATGCAGCTCACAAGAGGCACCAAACCAAGTCATTAATTGTGCACCTGCATTGCTCATACGATCCCAAGCTGAGTCACGTGTCAGCGGGTTAAAAGTTCCAGAAGCATCGGTGATGACAAAGACCTCAAAATCTTCTTCTAGGGCAGAAAGTGCCGGAAATGCAACACAAACCTCGGTGACAACACCTGCGATAATCAGTTGTTTTTTGCCTGTTGCTTTTACTGCTTTGACAAAGTCTTCATTGTCCCAAGCATTGATTTGACCAGGGCGAGCGATATATGGTGCATCTGGAAAAAGTGCTTTTAACTCGGGTACCAGTGGACCATTGGGACCATCTTCAAAACTGGTGGTCAAAATGGTTGGAAGGTTAAAATATTGAGCTGCAGCAGCCAGTGCCAGAACATTATTTTTAAACTTATCTGGGTCAATGTCACGGACTAAAGAAAGTAATCCAGTTTGATGATCGACTAACAATACCGCAGCATCATCTTTGTTTAAACGAACGTAAGGTTTTCCCATTTTTTATATCCTTGAAGTCACTAAAATTTAAATTGTGCTTAAATACAAAACAAATTATTTTGCATGGATTTCATGTTACGTGGCTTAATCATGATAATTAAGCCTATAAACTGAGATTAATAATCTCATAAATAAGATTATTGATTAAAAACTACGCTGAGCCTTGGCTGTTGAATATCCTATATTTGGGATTCAGCGTATTGGTAGATTGCTGTATTGATCACTTTAAAAAACTTAAAATGGATTCATATTAAAGCCTAGAGATAGGAGTATTGAGATGAAAAGAATTATTGGTGTATACCGCAATCAAAATATGCATTGGGTCGGTGATGGCTTTCCTGTAAAAAACTTGTTTTCTTATGATCGTTTAGGTCAAGCGATTAGTCCTTTTTTATTATTGGATTATGCAGCACCTTATACATTTGCACCTAGCCATGAACAGCACGGTGTAGGTTCACATCCACATCGTGGCTTTGAAACGGTGACCATTGCCTACCAAGGTGAAGTTACCCATAAAGACTCACATGGTGGTGGTGGAACCATTAAAACAGGTGATGTGCAATGGATGACTGCAGGCGCAGGATTGGTTCATGAAGAATTCCATTCACATGAATTCACTGAAAAAGGTGGAATCTTTGAAATGGTTCAGCTTTGGGTGAATTTACCTGCGGCAGATAAAATGACCCAACCTAAGTATCAAGCAATTTCTGCGCAAGATATTCCTGTGATTCATTTTGATGATGATGCAGGCCACTTACGTGTGGTTGCTGGGAAATATGCTGAACAACAAGGTGCTGCTTCAACCTTTAGCCCTGTCAATGTTTGGGATGGTCAGCTTAAAGCAGGTCATGAGCAAATTATTCATGTGCCAGTTGACCACAATACTTTGGTGGTTGTACTAGAAGGTGAAATGCTGCTCAATGGTACACAAAAGGTGCTCGATAGCTCGATTGTCATGTTTGAAAAAGATGGTGATGCAGCAATTCAACTTGAAGCGGTGCAAGATGCTAAGTTTTTGGTGCTTACAGGTAAACCATTGAATGAGCCAATCCAAGGCTATGGTCCATTTGTAATGAATAGCAAAGAAGAAATCGTGCAAGCGTTTAACGATTTCAATAATGGCAAATTTGGTGAAATTGTAGCGGAAGCTTAGTTGGTACTGATGAACGGTATTTGTATAACGGATACCTTTCACGTTTCAAGTCTATAAGCTCAGCCATGTATGAAATATCGATAGAAGTCAAAAAGCGGATTTTAAAATCCGCTTTTTTTATATTTAAAATTTTTAGAACCAAAAGGTCAGAAATTTAAAAAAAGAAAAGAGCTTTGCTCTTATTGAACAGAAGCTCTCTTACGCTGTAGTTTTTTCTTTAGATGAGTATGTCTTGTTTTGATTAATTATTTTGTTATTTGTGCATCATAATTAATTAAAAATGTGAAGTAAAGCACAATATATTTCGTTTGGTTAATTTGTATCCACTGTACCTTGGCTTTTTTGAATGCAGCTATTTTACACGTCGTGCAAGTGATTTACTTAAAAAGCAAATTCAAAGTAAAAAAAAGGATCTCTATTCCACACTATAGAGATCCTTTTATGCTGTAGTTTCTTTTATTGTCTGTTGTCATAATTATTTGTTTTTATTGTAAATGTGAATTGTTTATCATTTTTATGGTGTAAATAATAATTAATAAATTGGTATTTGTAAATGTTTTTTTAATAAAAAGTTAAATTATCTATATGTTTTTAACAGTATTTTTTTATATATATAAATATCAATCAAGTATAAGCAGTGTATGGCAGAAAGTTCTGGCGTAAAACGACTAAAATTGAATAAACACGGTGGGCGGAGATTTTTCCTAAAAAATTTCCAACAAAAAAAGTTAAAACTGGAACTTTTTAATACCGCGATTTAATCGGCTATAGCTCATAATAAAAAAAATGGTTACGCACGGATAATAACTTTGGATATTGCAGTGATTGGTAGTGGTATGGCTGGCCTGGCCACCGCAAGAATTCTTAAAGATGCAGGTCATAACATTACCATCTTCGAAGCATTACCTGGTCGTGGTATGGATAGTCATAGCATTGAGTTTGAAGGTGGTTTAATTGATGCACCTTTGCGCGTGATGAATCAGCATTTATGGAAAAACACCCTGAGCCTTGCAACACACCTCGGCATAAAAACCTTTCCAGTGCGTACCTTTATGGCGTGTAGCTGGTTATTTGAAGATAAAACTGAAACTTGGTTAACCACATCACGTACCCGTATTGGTAATTTTCCCATTATCAATAACCGTAAAGGGCTTAAACAGTATGGTTGGCGTTTAGTGAAAGGGATGTTGCAGCTTAAAACAGCAATCTCTCAGTTTTTTAAATCTAAAAACCAAGACATTACCCTTGCTGATTTTATCAATCACCATGACATTGAAGAAGTATTTTGGCATGGTGCGGTGATGCCTGTGCTTTATACCATTTGTACTTGTGATCCTAAAACCATCGGTGAATGGCCTGCAAAACCACTCTTAATCTTTTTAAAGCAATTAACTGATGGTGATGCTTTATTGCGTTTACACGGTGGAACGCCTGCTTTTGTCGATAAATTGATTGAAGATATCGATATTCACAGTGGTTCTGAAATTACCAAAGTTGAGGAACAGGGTAACGTTGTTCTGGTTGAAAATGCACAAGGTGAGCAATTTCAATTTGACCGTGTGGTAGTAGCAACACCGACCAATAAATTAGAAAACTTTTTAAATAAACAACAATTTGCTAATGATATCGCTTTATTGCAAAAATTTAAGTTTGAACAAGGCGAGTTGGTTATGCATACCGATGCATCCGTGATGCCACCAAATCGTAAAGATTGGGCTGTATTGAGCTATATGATGGATCGCAAATTTACCAAACAACAATTCACAGTTTGGCTGAACTCGATTGAACCAAGTTTGGTGGGTAAATCTCCAGTGTTCCAAACCTGGCGTCCTGTGACCAGCATCGATCCGAAGAAAGTTATTTCTACAGTGACTTTAACCCGTGCTGTGGTGGATTCTGAAACAGTGGCTTTAAACATCGAGTTGCAAGCGCGTCATAAAGTCGCCAACCGCAAAGTATTCTATTGTGGTTCATGGTCATGTGATGGTTTGCCAATTCTTGAATCTGCGGTAACTTCTGCAATGCATATCGCAGAAATTTTTGGTGCACCATTGCCATTTGTAGGATTAAAACCTAAAGTTGAGGTGGCTCCCCAACTTGGCTATTAAAACCCAGTGAATTCATATAAAGTTTAATGAATTCATAACTGAATAAGTGAATGATTTAAAATGAAATGGCTTCAAGCGATTCAGCAAAAACTTCCAAAACATAAATATGCAATCGATGCAAAAATGCTAGGAGATGACGCTGAATGTGCTTGGACCAACTTAGGGTATTGGGATGAGGCTACATCCTCTTACCCTCAAGCCTGTCAGCAACTTGCTGAACGTCTTGCACAAGCGGTACAGCTTAAACAACATGATCGGGTACTAGACCTAGGTTGTGGTCAAGGTGCCAGTTTAAAATACTGGTTAGAACACTACCAAATTCAAGATTTAGAAGCGGTTGAGTTACAACAACAGTGTGTCGATAAAATTCAAAAACAACTCCCGCAGATTAGGGCGATTCACTGCCAATCTTTTTTAAATTTAAATGCGCTTTTATTGACGCCACCTTTTGATGTGGTGTTGTGTATTGATGCGGCTTACCACAGCGATTTAAACTTATTTTTAAATTCAGTTGTTCCAATTTTAAATTCAAAAGGTCGTTTGGGTTTTCATACGTTGATGCTTTCAGACACAGTTTTAAATTCAGAACAAAAAATGAAATACAGATGGTTACTTAAAGCCGCTGATGTTGATTTAAAATCACTGATGACCGCGACACAAATCAATCATGCCCTGCAACAGCATGATCTTGAACAAATCGCGCTTGAAGATATATCCACAGCAGTATTGGCTGGCTTTAGTCAATATATTGCGACAAGAGCGAAAACAGAGCAAGGAGGGTTAGATCAGCTCAAAATACAAATGACCGCAAAACTTTGTCAAAGGTTATTTGAAGAGGGAATCGTTCGATATATACAGCTCAGCGCGGTCAAAACATAATTTTTATTATTTGTGATGAGATCAAGCAGATCAAAAATTATAAGAAAATGCCTAAGCCAAAAACAACAAAGCCTCACTAAAAAAGCGAGGCTAAGTAAAAATGGTGCCGGCACACGGATTCGAACTGTGGACCTACTGATTACAAGTCAGTTGCTCTACCAACTGAGCTATGCCGGCAACGTGGCGAGAATTCTACAGAATATTTATAAGATTGCAAGCCAAAAAATAAACAATTGAATAATCTTTAATATTTATAGTCTTAGCGATCGGATATTGGTTTGAAGTTGATAATGCAGTGCGGTATGAATGCTTAGATTTTTAGAGAGAAACGGATTTTACCACTTTTAATTTGTAGACAGAAAAAATAACAAAACATGGACTCGAGCTAGCTATCTCTTTGACTTATTGAAAAACAATAATCTTGGCGGAGTCTTGCTGAGCTTTCATCTAATTTCTGGATCAGCCTGCGGCTCGCCCTACTTTTGTTTCGATATGAGGAGCTAAGCTCCGCAAGGGTAACCATCTTGCGCAGCTACATCGCTGCTCACCGCAAAACTCGTCGGCCACCAGCAACTTATTCAATGAATCGTAGAAACAACACTTTATAAATGGAGTCCTGCCTCAGACAGTTGCGGATGACGTTTCCGCGTATCATATTTCATCAAGAACTTTATATTGAACTCAGGTTAACAAAGATAACTAGAGCAACGATTAGTAATCGCTTTAATCTTTCGACTAAAAAGGCTTACGGAGGGGTAAGCCTTGAGTATTTGGGGTTAAATCAATAAATCTTTATCAGTTTTGAAATATAGACTTATTTTCTCCTTAAAATATGATCCAGATCTTGTGCGCATTCTTCTAGGGTGATTGCCATATCTATTTGCATTTGGGGTTTCAATTCGTTTGCGAGTTTTCTCCATTGCTCAATCAATTGGATAGCTTTCTGAATTTTATGCTTATTTACATCTTTGGCAATAGTTGGGGTGTATCCACCACGTTTAGCATTTTTGACTTGTCTTACATAATTGGCGCTGTTATTCATTGTCACTCCCGAATAGCAGTTTTATGCTTTTAACTTGTTTGAATCGCTAATAAGTACCGCATCATGATTATCTTAAGAGAACGTTACATCTATATGATTTTTATTTTGTATTTCACCTCCTTTGAATCGTGCTAGAAGTTCTTTTCACTTGATACTAATTCAAGAAAGTTGGAATTGAAATAGTCAATTGTCTTTTTAGTTGAGTGGATATGTATCTATTTGCTTCAAAAAATAGCTCAAATATCGTATAACTAAGCTAAGTAAAAACTAGAACAATTGAGAATGAAACGATTCAGTATTTTATTATTATTTTTTTCTGTCGCACATGCTGAAGCTCCTAAAGAATGTCAGTTACTTGAACAGACCTCCGAAATGTTAATGCAGTTACGTCAAAACGGTTTATCGTTGGATGATGTTGATTTTAATCCTGAAGCATTGTCTGCAAAAGAACAGGTATTGTTAAAAGGTATGATTGACGATGCAAAGGGTGTACCGATTTATCAGATACCTTTAACCCGACAAAAAGCGATTAATGATTTTAAAATTAAGTGGCAAGAGGTGTGTCAGTCTGCGGATGTTGTGATGCCAACCGAGACGAGATAAAGGATTGTTTTAAAAAACTATAATAAGTTAATGAGTTAGGGTGTTTTGAAAAATAAACTATTATTTAAACTACTGAGCATAGTTCAGATTATAATTGATTAGTTAGCTATAAATAACTTTATAAATATTTGGTTCGATAATTAATGAATGACCTAATAACAAGATTTTTAAATAATTTTAGTCAGTGGCATGAAGTGACTCTGACAACCATTAAAGCTATTATTGCGATAGGTATAATGTGCTTAGTCGCCTATCTTCTAAGCATTGGTTATATCCCATCGGAGATTAGCTTTGGTGATACACTTGTTTTTTTACTGATCTTTGTAGCATGTTCTATTGTCTATACTGGATTAAGCATGGTGTTATTTTTCTTTGGTATATCTTTAACACCACTGGTATATCTAATTTTCACTACAGTTGATAAATATTTACCACCTCATATAAGAATTGGAAAGAAACTTCCCTTTCCAAAGATCAGCATTTTAACATTAGGAGCATCTATATACCTTCTATATAGCCTTCGAAGTTTATTGTTATTGCATTGGAAAATTAGTCTTTATATCGCTGTTACATCTGCTTTTATTGCATTGTTTTATTATGCTTTTTACATTAATCGACAGAAGATCAAAGAATTCGGCAATAAATTTGAAAACCTAAAAGATATAATTGACGATCCTGATGCTAGTGATAATCTTAAAAAATTTGCAAAAACCAAATTAAAGAGATTAGAAACACATATTAAGGACAGTATACAAATAGCGCTTTTTCTTATTATGACCCCACTTTTACCTATGTTTTTTATCGGAGATATTGGTAAAGTGTTCTTAGAGTACACGATGCAAAAAACTGGTGTAAGTATAGAGAAAGCGACCCTATATATTAAAGCGCCTTATGCCAATTTGATTGATTTACCTAAAACGACAACTAAAGAGCTTAGTCAAAATCAAATATTTATTTTTAAAAAAGATGTAAAAGTGCTATTTCAAGGTATTGGTAAAAATACCCTAATCTCATATAAAGTTAAAAATATAGAGAAACAGATCGTAATTCCGAATGAATATATTACTGTAGAAAGGATTCAGAAAGAGGATAAATGATTTTAATAAGCTTAAACGGCTATAATTTAGGTGTTAATCAGTACGTTTAAGGTGTGGTTAAAATATTTGGGGGTAAATATGAAAATTGATGCACAAGTAAAATCGATTGAAAAATTAAAGGACTATTTCTTCCTCGTACCTGACTATCAACGTGAATACGTATGGAAAGCAGATGATCAAGTCGAGCAGTTTTTAACAGATATAGATAATGAATACGATGAAAATGCTGAACAACAAGAAAGCTATTTCATTGGTTCCATTATCATTGTTAAAAACAAAAATAAGTATGATGTAATTGATGGCCAGCAACGTCTGACCACCATTACACTCACCTTGTGTGCAATCAGAGATTTACTTTCAAATCAAGATTTGACCGAACTACAAAAGAATCATTTAAGTACGGTAAATAACTTACTGTATAGCTTTGATTTGGATACTGAAAAATACCTACTTCGTCTTGAACTTCAATACGAAGAAAGCAAGAATTTTCTAGATACGCTCATTCTGAAAGAAAAATACGAGGGTGAAAATACAGCATCCATTCAGAAAATGCGTGCTGCTTACAATCAAATTTATAATTATCTTGAAAATATTTTGCAAAAAGGCGTACCTGCCTTAACCAAATTTGCACGTTACTTCATGAGTAAAATTGATTTGGTGCTCATTGAATCTGAAGATATAGGTAGTGCACTTAAGATTTTTGAAACCATCAACCAGCGTGGTGCAAGTCTAAATGCCATGGATTTGGTCAAAAATCTGCTATTTAGACAAGCCAGTGAAAGTCAGTTTAATACCATTAAGGAGACATGGAAAAAAATTAATGAGGCTTTACTGCGCTGTGGAGAAGATGAAAATCCACTACGTTTCCTGCGTTACTTTATGATGGCACGTTATCACAACGGTATTTTGCGTGAAGATGATATCTACAATTGGATTATCACAAAATCAGGTAAGGCTATTCTGAAGTACGAGACACATCCAATTGAATTAGTCAAAGAAATTGAATTTATGGCACAACGCTATGCAGATTTAGTGAATGCGACTAAACGCTTAAGTGATGGTAGTGAATATCCACATGTGACCCATATTGGTTTTATTAACAAATATAAAGCTCGACAACATTTGGTTATGCTCTTGGCTTTATCAAAAAAAGCGGATAAAGCAGCCATTGATTATTTAGCTAAGCAAATTGAAAGCTTTTATTTTGTTACCAATACAGTGGGGATTCTAGGTAAAAGTAATGAATACTCATTCGCCAATTGGGTGGTCTCATTCCGTGGAAAAACAACGATAGATGAGATTCAACAATCTGTAGAAAAAACAATAGTACCTTATGTGCTAGAACGCTTAGATAATTTAAAATTCAAATTTTTAAATATCCGTCACGATGGTTATAACCCACAATATCGTCAGCGTTTTATTTTAGGTCAGTTAGAAAATCAGGCACGTACTCAAGCAGGTCTAACTGATTTTAATTTTAAACAAATCAGTCAATTAGAAATTGAGCACATTTTCCCTCAAACACCAAAAGACAATGTGTTATCAGAAGAGTTTTTGGATAAAACTGAATATAACAATACTATCTATAAGTTAGGCAACGTTACTTTACTTGAAAGTGTGATTAACCAAGCTATCAACAAAATGAATGACCTAACAACTAATAATTGGTTTGAGCAGAAGCAGCAAGAATATGCAAAATCTAATCTATTAACCGTGAACTTGCTGGATCACCAATTTAACATAGGCAAAAATACTGCAATTAATCGCTTTAAAGATCATAAAAATTACATTTTCGAAAAATGGTCAAAACAAGCCATCATTGACCGTCAAAAAATTATGTTAGATCTAGCCTTAGACGTATGGTGTTTCAACAATCAACGACTTGATCAATATCAATTTTTAGTAGAACACAAAGATACAGTAGATGCATAAATATTAAAGTTTAAGAAGATAAGGGTAATAAGTGAAGTCGGCAATCTGAATGGATTACACTTGCCCCTATTGCTTATCTACTTAAAAAAATGATTCAGGTTAAACATCATGAATGCGTTCACAGGTCAAACTTTTCAAATGAATCAAATTATTAACATTAAAGAGGTTATTCAATTCACAAGCATCAGTCGTGCAAAAATCTATGAAATGATCAATGCAAATTCAAAATATTATGATCCAACATTTCCTAAACCAGTTCGCTTGAGTGAATCATGTATTGGTTGGGTGGCTTTGGAAATCCATCAATGGATTGAAGATAAGATACAAATTTGATAAAGGTAGGGAGCGAAAGCTCCCTTATTTTTAGTAGATTATATACATCATCAATTACCTATCTAAATTTCGGATTAAATGTAATCCGAAATATTAATTTTTTCAGACTTTAAATACTTTTCCATTATATCGTTAGGGTCTAAATATAAGCATTCAATAGGAATAAAATTTTCCGTTAGTTTTTCTAATTTTTCTTCTTCTTTAGACTCTTCACGATAAGCCAATTTAATGCTAGATAGAAGATTGGTTATTCCAGGAAAAATGAAAATATTTTTAACTTCTTCTAGCTCAGGATAAATGAGTTTAACTGCCTTAACGTAGAAAAATTGTTTAACTAAATCAGTCCATCCTGGAGCATCGTGTGCTCCAGTAGCGGTATAATATTTACTATCTATGACCCAACAACAGTTATTATTCTTAATAAATATATCTAAGCGCATACCCTTTTGATTTGAGGTTTCACTAAACTTTGTAGGACCTGAAAATAGATATTGGGGTACTGGCAATAAAGAATTAATTTTTAGATCAACATTATGGAAAATGTTTTTAAGTAAGAATTCCCAAACGTAATGAAATTTTCGAATACCAATTACAACATCGTTCGAACCAATTTTGTGGATTTTTTCTAAATATCTAATCAATAATTGCAGCGTTCTAATTTCAAGTGACACAAAAGTTGAATGTAATCTTCGGTTTAACAAAATGATTTTTTGATATATGCCCAATTCATTAAATATAATTTTCTCTTCTAACTGATTCATTGAGACAAAGTTAAATCTTTCATCTAACCAGTGAAACTTATTAAAAATATCCAAAATAATTTCACTGTGAATGCTTGAGATTAAATCATCTTGGTAAATAGAGATTGGATATTTGTGAAGATCTAAATAGATTGGGACAGTCTCACTGGTAAAAACTGGAAATTCTCTATTCACTGTTTTAGACCAATTCGTTCGTCCCTTCTCACTATGGCTATGTGATTTAGATTTTAAGATACCTACACTAAAATATAGATCAATAATTTCAAAAATATCAGTTAAAGAAATCTCTTCAATAACTTTTCCTTGTTTATCCTCATCAAATGCTAATAAACTGGAATCAACAGAATTTTTATAAAAATGAATAACTTTTATTAAGGTTGCTATAGATTCAGTGTTTTTAGATGACGATTTTGCAGGAGAAAAGCAGTACGTACAGCCATCACAAATGATGATCCCACAAAATGAAATCTTCATTCCCTGATTAACTGAGTCAATACCGTCAAGTGACCTTAATTTATCAATCACAAAATCAGGAATTTTTTTTAAATCGACAAATTGTTTGTCTTCAAAATATTGATATTTCATTACTCTGATTCTGTCGAAACACGTTCATCAGCATCTTGCTGGGCTTTTAACATATCTATAAATTTTTCAGAGAAAATAGCTTCTCCATTGGAATAGATTTGATGTAACTGGCCGTAACTATGAATATCTCGCTTAAAAATTTCATCATTATGGCTTTTATATTTAAGAGCATCATCCCATAGATATGAGCAAATTTTACCAATTAAAGTATCCTTCACTGTATCTATTGTAAGATCACTATCTTTAATAAACCAAGGACCAATAAGTTTATCTTCTTGAACTTTTAGTTGAACTAAAACTGTATTTATTGCCTGTGCTAAAATTTTCCACTCAACCTTCGGAAGATTGGTATGATAGATAGGAATTTCTCCGCTAGCACAATTCATAAAATCTATTGGTAAATATTTAAAAATCCAACGTCGTTTGAATGCTGTATCTAAAGGAAAAACAGCCTGATCACTACTATTCATAGTTGCAATAATTGACAAATTACTAGGTATGATTAGTTGACGCTTTGATATAAATTCATTGCTTTCAAGACCAGTTACACTCATTAAAGCATCATATAAATCCTCATCTTGGATAAGGATTGGATATTCACTTTTTCCATCCTTATCTCTATCTAGTAACTGAAAAACTTCTCCAAATACGGCAGCAGTGTTTGCTCTGTTCAGTTCTTCAATAACTAGAAAGTAGTTTGTATTTGGATCAAGTAGAGCTTTTACTAAAATTTGAATAAATGGCCCTTTTCGAAAACTATAAGTAATACTTCCGCTACCGTTGTCCTTATGAGGTTTTAAGCAACCAATAAAATCAGAATACTGAGTCTCTGGATGAAAGACTGTACGAATATAATTTTCACCAACTATTTCACTAACAGATGCACTTTTTCCTGCTCCTGGTGCGCCGTAAATAATTTTGTTGTAACCCTTTCCAATTATTGTTTCTTCTTCAACTAGTTTACTAGGTTTAGTAAAGTCAACATCTAATGTAAATAAAAAATTATTTGGATTTTCTTTTTCGATGGTTAGTATTGAAATAAGCGGTAAAGAAATTCTACGTACTAAATCATTAAAAATATCTCCTGATGCTGACCTTATGTAAAAGCGCCGTTCATCATTAAAAGATGTTAAGTGAAAGGAGATTTCTTCAGGACAAGCTAAAACCTCCTGATACACAGAGTCCCAATACTCTAGAGATACTTCTTTATATTGATTAATGAATTGGTAACAGAATTCAAATTTTTCTTTTAGTAAAAATTCTAGTAAGTTTTGCTTCTTAAAATAGTAAGTATTTTGAGCCGAGAATTGGTTAAAGAAATTATTATACTCATCTATTTTATCAGTCGAGCCTATATAAAATTTAGCTTCGCCAGCACCATTAGTTTTTAATAGTTTAACTGGACGTTTAACAAAACTATCAGCCAATGGTTTAGAGATACTTAAAGAGTCGTTCATACTATCTTAGGCGTAGGGAATTTTTATTCTATCCTACACCTAACTTAAAAAAAACTAAATGAGTTCTAGTTGATTTCTTTCTACTTTTTTAGACCAATCAATCGTTAAATTAATTTGCTTAACAATGCTCATAAGAACATCTACTACAATAGAGTTACCAGCTTGTCTATAAGCTTGTGTATCTGAAACAACGATTTTAAAACTGTCACAGAACCCCATTAACCTTAAACATTCTCTAGGAGTTAATTTACGGATCCTACCTTGTGTAGTCACGTAATTATCAACGCCAGCTCTATGCATCTTTGTCATTGTTGCTAAAAGTGGTCGAGCTATTTCTAGATCAATTTGTGGTCGAGTATAGAAGCCTTTTGTCCCTGTCGCCATCACATAATTCACAAGCTTTTCTGAAAGAAAATACTTCTCTTCAATTGGTTTAGGTAGCTCTTCAAAAATGAAATCACCATGCCAATTAAATTGTTGATTAGCCTTTTGGCATAAACCGATTGAACCATTGATTTGAGTATATTGTTTATTTAGGTTCTTAGTGCTTGTAACGAAATCAATGCCTTTATCACCTAGGTAATACTTTTCAGGTGTATTTTCCAAAAGAAAATCTTGCATTTTTTTTGTCAAAACCTGAGGGGTTGGAAACTCAAACTCGGCCGCTTGGTCTAAGAATCCGATAACAAATAATCGTTCACGATTTTGAGGGATACCATAATTTTTAGAGTTTAGAACTTGGGAATACCACTTATAGCCTAAATCACTGAAAACATTTTGCATGATTGTCCAAGTATTTCCACCATCATGGCTTAATACACCTTTAACATTTTCATAGATAAAGACTTTAGGTCTAATTTCGTTAACTAAACGAGCAAATTCATAAAAAAGTGTTCCTCTAGTATCTTCAAACCCACCACGTTTACCTACCATAGAAAATGATTGGCAAGGACTTCCACCTACAAACAAATCAATATTATTTCTATATTGGTATCCATCCAAAAACCGAACATCATAATGAAAATGTTCCTGTGGGATGTTGTAATTAGATTGATAGCTTTCTTCAACAAAGTTTTTCTTTTTTTTCTTAGAATAAAGCCCATCAATATATGCTTTTTTTTCTTTAAAACTATGTAAATTTGCTAGATTTTTTTCAATTTCATCTTGTTTAATATCAATTTCGATATTTCCGTTATCACATGCAAATGCAATGTCATGAGGGATAGATAGCCGTTCTAGAGCATGTTCAATTGCTCCTATACCGCTAAACACTGTACCTAATTTCAGCATAACATCAACTTCAATTCAAATTTTAAAAATACTATATACCAGACCCAGATATATGTGTCTAGGTGTTAATTCAATTGAACGACATATTTTGTCGGTTAAATGAATGTTTACCTAAAACCTTTTAGACCTATTGAGATTAGAATTATCAAAGATGTTACGCAGCAAACCGACTTTTAGGACTAGATAGCACTATATTTTGTGTTTTATTTTTAATTGGAACACGAGATATAGTGTGCACACAAAAATCAATTATCAATATTTATTTAATAAAATAATTGAGGAATTTTGTGCTTAAGAAAAGGCATCATTTTATTTCTTAAGCTATCAATAAAATCAGCCCATTCCTGCATCATCTTTGTTAGGCACTCTAAATGCTGTGCATGGTTATATGCCTGAGACACAGTATTACCAACCCTATGCGCTAACTGAATTTCAATTGCATCGTGCATATAACCTTGCTCATGTAAGGTTATGGAAGCAAGCCCACAGAAACCATGTCCCGTCATTTTACCGTTATAACCCATTGTGCGGATAACGCAGAGTAAAGCATTACTACTCATCGGCTTTGCTGTGATTATAGAAAACGTATTGCTTGTTGCCAGTAAGTGGACGTAAGCCTTCAATTAGTTCAATTGCCTGCTTGGATAATGGAATGATGTGAGGCTGTGCCATTTTCATTTTTTCAGCAGGTATACGCCATAAATGAATTATGCCCCCAACCATATCGAGATTCTGATTATTAGAAAGACAACAAAAAAAGGCCTAAACCCTTAAGATCTAAGCCTTTCTCTACTGCATCGGCATGCAGTTTTTCAATTCTGGCGGTGAAAGAGGGATTCGAACCCTCGATACGCTATAAACGTATACACACTTTCCAGGCGTGCTCCTTAAGCCACTCGGACACTTCACCAAGGCGTGGGATAATAACCAAAAAAAAGATTTCTGCCAAGCAACAATTGATTTAGAGCAAAAAAAATTTCACAGTGATATGATTGCGCAAAAATAGTGTCTAAATTTTTGAAGACGAATCTATGCAAAGTACTGCAAAAAAAGCCGCGTTACCTGCGATCACACTCGCAGCATTAGGGGTGGTATTTGGAGACATCGGAACCAGTCCCTTGTACGCCCTACGCCAATGTTTTCTGACTGCACACATTGCCATCACCGAAGCGACCGTGCTTGGGATCTTGTCACTGATTTTCTGGTGCATGATGCTCACCATCAGCTTTAAATACGTCACCATTATCATGCGAGCAGATAACAATGGTGAGGGTGGTATCATGTCCTTGCTGGCGCTGAACTTACGCTCTAATCGTATCGCAGATAATCGCAAAATCTATTTAATCGCCTTGGGATTTATTGGTGCATCGCTGTTTTTTGGTGATGGCATTATTACCCCAGCAATTTCAGTACTTTCAGCCATTGAAGGGCTGAGTATTGCAACACCTATGTTTAATAAATGGTTGATGCCTTTAGCAATCGGCATTCTTACCGCACTGTTTCTTGTACAAAGACATGGTACGGGAACCATGGGGAAGTTTTTTGGTCCAATCACCTTAACTTGGTTTGCCTCTATCGGTCTAATCGGTATTCATAGTATTAGCCAAACTCCTTATGTTTTAAGCATGCTCAGTCCACATTGGGCACTGAACTTTATTTTTCACCAACCCTTTGTGGCCTTTTTAACTATGGGTGCGGTGATTTTGACGGTTACGGGGGGGGAAGCACTCTATGCAGATATGGGGCATTTTGGACGGCTACCGATTCGTTTAGGCTGGTTTATCATTGTCTTACCTTGTCTGTTATTAAATTATGCAGGGCAAGGTGCATTATTATTACGTAATCCAAGTGCGATTGAAAACCCATTCTATTTGCTTGTACCTGAATGGGGCTTATACCCCATGATTGCCCTAGCCACAGCGGCAGCGGTGATTGCCTCACAAGCGGTGATTACTGGTGTGTTTTCAATGGCAAACCAAGCCATTCAGCTACGCTATTTGCCAAGATTAACCGTGCATCACACTTCTGATGTAGAACAAGGTCAGATTTATTTGCCCTTTATCAACTGGATACTCTACGTTTCGATTCTTTTATTGATTGTGATTTTCCAAAACAGTGCCAATCTTGCCAATGCTTATGGTGTAGCGGTCACCATGACTATGCTATGCGATACGATTTTGATTTCAATCTTAGCCTATGGTTTTTGGCGTTGGCCAAAGTGGAAAGTGGCATTGTTTGCTATCCCATTTTTAGTGATTGATAGTATTTTTATTGGGTCAACTTCATTAAAAATCATTTCAGGCGGATGGGTCCCGATCCTGATCGGTGCAATCGTATTTACTATTCTGATGACGTGGAAAACCGGGCGAGAAATTGTCTTTAACCGTTTGGAAAAAGATGCCTTGCCACTGGATCTATTTATTAAAAGTGTCAGTTTGAGTGATGAAACACAGTTTGTACCCGGTCAAGCGGTATTTTTAACCGGTAATCCAAATATTGTTCCTCATGCGATGTTGCACAATATCAAGCACAATAAAGTCCTGCATGAACGCAATATTATGGTGACGGTGATTACCCGTGATGTTCCGTATGTGCCAGACCAAGAAAGAATCCGTGTTGAAGTCTTAGATAAGCGCTTCCAACGGGTTTTTGTTTACTATGGCTTTAAGGATCAACCTGATATTCCAAACGCGCTAGAGTTGGCTTATAAGCAGCTTGAAGTTGAATTTGACATGATGCATATCAGTTTCTTCATCTCACGTGATCGTTTGATTCATACCGTGGGTGATGGAATGGCACCATGGCGTGAAAAACTGTTTATTTCAATGCAACGTAATACCAGTCCAGTGAGTGATTTCTATCAAATCCCGCCAAACCGTGTGGTGGAAATGGGTAGCCAGATCGAAATCTAAATTCATATCAATCAAAAGCCAGAAGTCATTCTGGCTTTTTTTTGCCCATGGGTTTTATGGGCTGATGTATTACATTGATTCACTTCATCTTTAGTAAGGATTTTTCTCTAAATCCTGAAAATACGAATTCTTATCCTCTGTGTTCTTGATCCTGCAAAAGTAGATGGGCTGATATTACACTGACACAGTATCAAACCCTTTAGAATGCTCAGTTTGAATGCTTTTATCATTCAATTCTCCCCAGCAAATCATGAGACATCCGCATAAAACGATCCTATACGACAAATTGTGTCGCAAGGCTGTCGAACAACACTGCGCAACATGACATAATCATGATCACAAGTGCGATAAAGCATCTGTAAGATATTTGATTTTCTAGCATTTTTTATGAAATAAACAATAAATTGTTACATGGAATGTTGTTTAGTTAAGCATAAATCGTAGAAGCTTTACTCGGTTGAAGGTCGACACAATATCTTTCAGTTTATTGACTTGTTAAGCTATTTAAATTCAAAAACTTAATTTGTATCAGTTTTGAGTGGATTGTTTATTTAACCTTGTTTAGGAAGCCTTTGTTGAAAAATTCAGTAGTTAAAATGGTGTTGGGTGTTGTTGCTACTGGAAGTTTTGCGATTGCGTTTGGCCAAGAGAAAATTTTTCAGTTACTGCCGTTTACCCAAAGTAGTACCAATAACTCTGTGTGTTTAAATCAGTTCTATCGAGAGCAACCACCTGTTCTAATCAAAGAAAGTTTAAAGAAAAACAGTTATCCCTTATGTTTTAATGGGTTTAATGTGATGTATTCGGGGATTTCAAAAACGCCGTTATGGACAGCAGAATATTTATCTCCACAGCGCTTAAGTCAAAAGATTAAACGTGAAGATAATTTCCACGAAGAGCCACGTGTAAACGCTGCACATCGTGCATTATTATCGGATTATCGTGGTTCAGGCTATGACCGTGGTCATATGTCACCCAATGCCGATATGCCCAATAAAGAATCACAGTTCGACAGCTTTTCTTTAGCCAATATGGTCCCGCAAGCTGCTAAAAATAACCAACAAGTTTGGCGTGAGTTAGAAGAAGCAACTCGTGCAATTGTGACCAAGCAAAAGAAAGATGTGTATGTGGTTACTGGCCCAGTCTTTTCAGGAAAAAAACTAAAAACCATTGGAAAGGGGGTGATTGTTCCAACCGCAATCTACAAAGCGATTTACTTGCCTAAACATGGGATCATTGGTGCGTACTATGCGCCAAATAATGATTCACTTCAGGTTAAAGTGGTCAGCGTATGCTATTTAGAAGAGCAGTTGGGAATGAATTTATTTCCACAACTGACCGAAGAACAAAAGCGCAATACGTATAAATTGCCTTTGAACGCAAAGCAGGTCAAGGCCAATAAAGAAATAGAGTACTCACATTGGGATGCGGAAAGCCAATGTGCAGAAGAGGTCAGTCAGGATAGAATCACTGCACTGCAAAAGCAGTTCCAACCCAAAAGTGGTTCAACAGCTACATCGGATATGCAATTGCCGAAAGTAGATCCTGAAACCAAAGATGCCTTGGTGAAACAATTGGTTGAAGCGTTGTTGCAATATATTTTACAAATTTTGAAATAATTCAGCGCAGATGGTGCAGTATCTTTTGAGAATCTATTTATACTGTGAATAAGATCGAAAAAAATTGAGAAAATTAAAAATGTTTAAACCGTTTGAGAATGGCACAGAATCACATTCAATTCATGATTTAACCTTAGAAAATCAAACTGACTGTGTCAGTATTTATGGCAACTTACAGATCACCAAAGATCAAGCAGGCTTAAAAGCGGCTAAGCTTTTACAAAGCTATCTCAATGATGTGGTGGCAAGTTTAGAGAAGCAAAGTGACCTACCAGAACAGCTCGCGCGTCAAAGTGAAGGCGAAATAGAAAATCCATTTCTTTAAAGACTATCCTTATTTTTAAATGATTTTCTAATCAATTGCTTTCTAAGTCATTCGCTTATAAGTAAAAAAACCTGCCGAAGCAGGATTTTTTTACATTGAAAATCTATTTAGGATTGAGGCTCATTACCCACAACCTTATAAATCAGTGCCCCAATGATTGCACCGACAATTGGTGCTACCCAGAATAACCATAATTGACTCAGTGCTGCTGTTTCAGCAAATAAAGCCACAGCGGTACTACGGGCTGGATTAACTGAAGTATTGGTGACAGGGATACTAATTAAGTGAATCAAAGTAAGTGCTAAACCGATGGCAATCGGAGCAAAGCCAGCAGGTGCACGTTTGTCTGTTGAACCGAGAATAACAATTAAGAAAAAGGCGGTTAATACGATTTCAATCAATAAAGCAGAGACTAAAGAATATTTTCCAGGGGATAAATCACCAAAACCATTGCTGGCGAATCCGCCAGTTCCCGTGAATCCCGCCTGACCTTGTACGATTAAATACAAAACAAATGCGGCCAAAATACCACCGATGACTTGAGCAATAATATAAGGCGCTAAGTCTTTAGCATTAAAACGACCACCTACCCATAAACCCACACTTACCGCAGGGTTAAAATGCCCGCCTGAGATATGCCCTAAAGAAAAGCGCCTGTGAGTACGGTTAAACCGAATGCCAGTGCGACACCAGCAAAACCGATGCCCAGTTCTGGAAAAGCAGCGGCAAATATTGCGCTACCACATCCTCCAAACACCAGCCAAAAGGTTCCGATAAATTCTGCGAGATATTTATTCATATTGATTCCTAAATTATTTTTTTGAACGGAATGGGTTATGTGGCTATTTTAAAATAGTTGATAACCTTGGAGTGGGTACAACTTTTATTTTCTGTATAAAGATAATAGTCTAAAAATATGAAAATAAAATCACAAATAAAAAATATTCATATCAATATCGGTTAATGTTCTGATTTTTATTTTAAAAAATTATATTTTACAGAATCTTAACTTTAAGAGGCTAATCGTGGGAATGGAGGAATATGCTGTTTTTAGCTATAAATTTAATACACAATTACTTAAATTCTCGGTGCTGAATCCGCCATTGTTGTGGTGTTAAGCCTGTCCATTGTTTAAAAGCACGTTGGAAGGCACTTTGTTCTGAGTAGCTGAGAAGCAGGGCGATTTCATGTAGACCTAAATGTGGATCTTGTAAATACTGAAAGGCTAATAATTGACGGACATCCTGAACACGTTGTTGGTAGGTGGTGTTTTGACTTTGTAGATGACGCTGTAACTGACGTATCGACATATTCAGTTGTTTAGCAATGGTTTCAATCTGATAATTATTTTTTTGTAATCCCAATAAAATACTTTGTTGTAAGCGCTCATCTAGTTGGGTGGCATTGGGTAAGCTTGCAAGTAAAGCTTGCGCTTGCTGCATCAGTAGTTTTTGCAGAGTTTGATCACTGCGTTTAAAGGAAATCGCGAGTGCGCTAATGGGAAAGATCAATTCGACCTTTTCTTGTTGAAAGAGCACAGGACACTTAAAGAACGCTTGATACACCATTCCGTTTTTAGGTTGATGATGAATAAACTTAACCTGATAGAGACTGATGTCATCTGATATAAATTGTCTTAAAAACTGAATCAATACAGCCATCGCAATTTCATCAGTAATTTGAGTGGTTAAATGCGTAGGTAGATTTTCCCAGCGGACTGAGATGTGCTGTTCATCATAATATTCAACCTTGAGTGGGCTTCCATCATAAATCAATCGATGAAAATCATGATAACGGGTAAGTGCCTCCCCGAGCGTGTCACAAGATTGTGCAATATAGGCAATGATGCCAATATGTTTAGGTTGTACATGTTTAGAGATGTCTAGACCCAAAGCTGGGCTTTGTACTTGCGCTTGTATGTCATCCAAAATCTCACGCCAAACGGTATATTCAAAGCGTTCAACATTTTGAACCTGTTGTAATTTGGATGAAATCTTTAGACCTTTAGCTTCACTAAAAGTATAGAGTAATTGTCCAAGCCCCCCATATACGGAGCCAGCATAGTCCTTTAATTGCATCATTTACACGTCTTGTTATTGTGTGATCTACGTCAGCTGTAGTTTAAGCATCATACTATTTTAATCGAGTTTAAATAAGACAAACAAGCGCCGCTGAGTGGATTCAAGTGGATTTGTCGATACTATTTTAATTTGTCGTAATTTGTCAATGAAAACACTTTTTGATGTCAATACCTATTTCCCAGCATGTTTTATATTCACAATAAGCAAGAGGGATTAAATATGTTAAAAGGTTTTTTAGTTGGATTGGTCGTCGCAAATGGTTTTGAATGGGTTGCGCATAACTATATTTTACATGGTCAACATCGCCCAGGAAAACCACGTTTTAGTCCAGTGCCACGCAGTATGAAATCACATTGGGAACACCATCGTGAAGTTCGTAAACAGGATTTTCATGATGATGGCTATGTAGAAGGGATTTCAAATTGGCGAACCAAGAATGAAATCGTTTCTTTGGCGGTCGTCGCTGGTGCGGCAAGTTTGATTTTCTACCCAATTTCGAAAGGAATGGTTGCGGCATCTATTTATAGTGCATGTAATTATTATTATATCCATCGCCGTGCACATTTAGAGCCTGAGTGGGCGATGAAGAAAATTCCTTGGCATTATGATCACCACATGAACTCGAATCAAGATGCGAACTGGTGTGTCACCAAGCCTTGGTTTGATTACCTGATGGGGACACGGGTGATTTCTTCTGCGGATTTGCAAGAACAGAATCCTTTAGGTGTGAAATTGCCTCAGCCAATCGCAAACTGGTTATCATCCAGCATAGAAAAATATTTTCCAGCCAAATGGGTAGAGAAAAAACCATTATTGGTTGAAGAAAATACAGATAAGCTGAACGATTCTGTAGCTTAGTTTGGATGTTGTTTGGTGAGCGACATTGTGTTTTCTGATCAGTTTGAAAATTGAGTTAAACGAACGGGATGTGTGCAGTAAAAATTATAATTTGTCGTGATTGGTCAGTATTTTCGGTATCTTTGGTCAATATTACGCAATAACATCTCTGTATATTGATTGCACAGCATGTACCCACTGAAGTATTTAAAGTTTATAGGAGTCTCCAAGACTCCTTTTTTTATGCATGGAGATATACCAACAATACATAACCTGAGTTCGATATAAAACTCTTGATGAAATATGATACTCGGAAACGTCATTCGCAACTGTCTGAGGCAGGACTTCATTGATAAAGAGTTGTTTCTGCGATTCATTGAATGAGTTGCTGGTGGTCGACGAGTTTTGCGGTGAGCAGCGATGTAGCTGCGCAAGATGGTTACCCTTGCGGAGCTTAACTCCTCATATCGAAACAAAAGTAGGGCGAGCCGCAGGCTGATCCAGAAATTGGATGAAAGCTTAGCAAGCCTCCGGCAAGATTATTTTTTTCAATAAGTTAAAGGTGTAATAAGGTCGAGCCCACGTTACATACGATTAAATTTATAAGCTCATGTGATCGCGTCATCTTGTACGATGAAGCAATAAAAAAATCCCCTGACGGGGATTTTTTAGATGGGCATAAGATGCACATCACTTTAGGATTTTTGCCTTGTGAGGCTTTGGTTATTACTCAGGCTTTAAGCCTTCCGCCATTTCCAGTGATTGATCATTATCCAAAAATTTTTCACGCTGTTCTTCTAAAAACTTTTTTGCATCTGGTTCAAACACGTTTAAACGTTTTTCATTGATTAACGTGGTTTGGTGTTTTAACCATTCTTGCCAAGCTTGTTTAGAAACTGTGTCAAATAACACTTGACCCTTTGGACCTGGAAAGGGTGCAAAGTCTAAACCTTCTAACTCTTTTTGATATTTACGGCAAAATACTTGTCGAGTCATATCAAAACTCCTTATGCATAAAGTTTTTCTAAACGGATATAAGCGCGTTCAATTGCAGTAGCAACCTGTGCTGGCGCAGTACCACCAATATGATTACGCGCATTGACAGATGCTTCAAGGGTTAATGCTTTTTCAAACACATCTGCTTGAATTAAATCTGAGAATTGTTGTAATTGCTCAAGGCTTAACTCAGAAAGATCTTTCGATTCTTGCACACCTAACGCCACGGCTTTACCTACGATTTCATGTGCATCACGGAAAGCAACGCCATTTTTTACAAGGTAATCAGCCAAGTCTGTTGCAGTAGAGAAACCACGTAAAGCCGCTTCACGCATGATTTCAATATTCGGTACAAGTGCAGGAATCATATCTGCAAAAGCCATCAATGAACCACGCACTGTATCAATGGCATCAAACAAAGGCTCTTTGTCTTCTTGGTTGTCTTTGTTATAGGCCAAAGGTTGACCTTTCATGAGGGTGAGCAGACTCATTAAGTCGCCATAGACACGGCCAGTTTTACCACGAATCAGTTCAGGAACATCTGGGTTTTTCTTTTGTGGCATGATAGATGAGCCAGTACAGAAGCGGTCAGGAATATTCACAAACTTAAATTGTGCAGAAGTCCAAAGAATCATTTCTTCTGACATACGTGATAAATGCATCATGATTAAAGATGCAGCAGCATTGAATTCAATCGCAAAGTCACGATCAGATACCGCATCTAAAGAATTTTCAGCAACGGCTTCAAAGTTTAACAATTCCGCAGTATAAGCACGATCAATAGGATACGTTGTTCCAGCAAGCGCAGCTGAACCTAAAGGCATACGGTTGACACGTTTACGGCAGTCAATTAAACGCTCAGAGTCACGCACCAACATTTCAAACCACGCCATCAAATGATGACCAAAAGTCACAGGTTGTGCAGTCTGTAAATGGGTAAAGCCAGGCATGATGGTGTCAGTATTCTTCGCTGCTAAGCCCAAGATGCCTTTTTGTAATTTTTCCAGTAAAGTTAAAATCGCATCAATTTCGTCACGAACATATAAACGGATGTCTGTAGCAACTTGGTCATTACGGCTACGACCAGTATGCAATTTTTTACCTGCAATCCCGATACGTTGAGTTAAACGAGATTCGATATTCATGTGCACATCTTCTAAATCAATGCGCCATTCAAATTGACCTGCTTCAATTTCAGTTTTAATTGTGTTTAAACCATTGATAATGTCATCACGTTCTTGTTCTGTAAGGACACCAACTTTTGCTAACATAGTCGCATGTGCGATAGATCCAGCAATATCTTGTTTATAAAAACGTTGGTCAAATTGAACCGATGCAGTAAATTCAGCAACAAAAGCATCAGTAGCTTCAGAGAAACGACCGCCCCACATGCCTGAAGTTTGGGCTTGTGACGGATTAGAGGAATTAGAAGATGTGGTCATATCGGCTCAGTAGGAAAAAAAGCAGTAGAACTAAACGCAGTATAACAAATTCAGCCTCACTTGCCGAAGTAAAGCGCAATCATTCGTCAATAAAATCTGGGCGTGGTTTTTATCAGTCTTATTTTTTTAGCAAAATGGGCCATCGTAAGTATTTATTCGAATTGTTTATCTCTAGTAATGTGTTGGCTTTTTTATTAGCCCTGGCAGAAGCACAATCATGGGGCAATTTAAACCTTTGGCATGTTTTAGAATATATTTTATATATTAATTGGGTATTATTGGCTTTTGCGGCTTTTCAGGATGTATTTGAAAAAAGGCTATCGCAGTATACCTATTTATCTATTTCAATATTCAGTTTTATACTTTTACAGGTGATCGTGCTGTGCACAACGCTGGTTTTAAATATTATTCATTATTGGGGAACGCATTTTTCTTTACAAAATATTTCCATAACTGACATTTCACATAATCTTATTTTGCATGTCAGTTATGGGGTATTGCTGGGCGCATTTTGTTTACGTTACCTGTATATACGCGAACAAGCTGTATTACAGCAAAATAGTGAACTCAATGCGCGTATTCAGGCCATGCAAGCCCGAATTCATCCCCATTTTTTATTCAATAGTTTAAATAGTGTGGTGAGTTTAATTGCAATTGATCCTGATAAAGCTGAACAAATGCTGATAGATTTATCTAAATTGTTTAGAGCAAGTTTTCAAGAGTTAAAGTTGGTCAGCCTAAAAGAAGAAATACAATTATCTCAACAATACATTGCAATAGAGCAGATTCGTTTAGGTGATCGTTTAAATGTGGAATGGAATATCCAACAACCTTTGTTATTAGATCAGGTCAAAATTCCCTTATTAACCTTACAGCCTTTAATTGAAAATAGTATTTTTCACGGGGTAGAGAAAAAGATTATCGATGCCAAGATCGGGATACTGGTTGAAATATTGCAAAATCAAGTCAACATAGTCATTACCAACCCATTTTTACAAGATAGAATAAAAGTGCGAGAAGGGCATGGAATTGCTTTAGAAAATGTAAAACAGCGTTTAAAAGCACATTTTGGCGATTCTGTTTATTTTCGAAATTATGCAGGGAATGGATTATTTACAATGGTAATTCAATATCAGTATAAAAATAGATGATTGTGAAATTCATTAAAATAAATATGATGTATTTTGGTAAGGAGGAGCAATGGACATCCTGATTTGTGATGATGAACCGCTTGCAGTGGACCGCTTATCACGATTGGTGTCGCAACTTGGGCATCAAGTTATTGCAACAGCGCAACATGGTAAACAGGCATTAGAAATGGTTCAGCAGTTTGAGCCAGATGTTGTGTTGCTCGATATTCAGATGCCAGAAATGGATGGTTTAAGCTGTGCGCAGCATTTAGCACACTTTAATCCTATGCCTGCAATTGTATTTTGTACGGCATTTGATGAACATGCTTTGCAAGCCATTCAATCTCAAGCCCAAGGATATTTATTAAAACCCATTGCCAAGGACGAATTGGAAACGGTTTTGGAGGGTGTTACTAAACTGACCCAAGCTCAATTAACTAACTTAGAAAAAAAAGAACTCATGGACGAAAAAGTGCAAAGGCAGCAAATTGCTGCAAAAACCTATCGGGGTTTGGAGCTCATTCCTGTTGAAAATATTTACTATTTTTTAGCAGATCAAAAATATGTCACTGTACGTCACAAAAATGGCAGTGTACTTATTGATGAAACGCTTAAAGATTTAGAAACAGAGTTTGCAGACCGATTTATTCGTATTCATCGTAATGCTCTAATTTCACTAGATTATTTAGACGGATTGGAGATGGTGTCCTCTGGCCAGTACCAAGCACGATGCCGTGAATTAGAAGAACGTTTGGCCGTCAGCCGTCGACACTTACCTTTGCTACGAGAACGAATGCAGAATTTATAGTTGGATACGAACATTAAATCATTTTGATAATTCGCTTGCATTTTTGAGATTGCAGGGTAAGTTTAGAGTGTTTAAAAGTTTGGCAAAACTGAAATGATGAAAACCTTGAAAATAGCAACGCGCCAGAGCCCACTTGCAATGTGGCAGGCTGAGCATATTCGTGATCGTTTAGAGCAATTACACGCACATGTAAAAGTAGAGTTGGTGACGTTTGTAACCCAAGGTGACAAAATTTTGGATACACCTTTAGCCAAAATAGGGGGGAAAGGGTTATTTGTCAAAGAATTAGAAGCAGCTTTAATGGATGGTCGTGCAGATTTAGCCGTTCATTCAATGAAAGATGTACCCATGCAATTACCTGAAGGTTTAGTGCTTGCAGTAATTTGTGAGCGTGAAGATCCTTTTGATGCTTTTGTTTCCAATCATTATGAAAAGTTTGAATATTTACCACAAGGCGCAACACTTGGCACATCGAGCTTACGCCGTAAATGTCAGCTTTTAAAACAGCGTCCTGATTTAAATGTGATTGATTTACGCGGCAATGTTGGAACACGCTTATCCAAGCTGGATGCGGGTCAATATGATGCAATTATCCTTGCGAGTGCTGGTTTGAAACGATTAGCGCTCTCAGATCGTATTCGTCACACACTTGCACCAGAGATTAGTTTACCTGCTGTGGGTCAAGGTGCACTGGGCTTAGAGTGTCGCTCAGATGATCAAGAAATTTTGGATTTAATCATGCCTTTAATGCATGGTGAAACCAATGCATGTGTACGTGCTGAACGGGCTTTTAATGCCTATCTCGAAGGCGGTTGCCAAGTGCCTATCGCAGGCTTTGCTACGTTAAACGATCAATTGTTGTCCTTAGAAGGTCGGGTTGGTAGTGCTGACGGCAAAACATTGTTATGTAGTCAAGTCAGGGGCACACCAGATCAAGCAGAGCAGTTAGGTGTGCAACTTGCACAAAACCTACTTGAACAAGGTGCTGGAGAAATACTCAAAGCACTTTATCAAGCTTAGTTTCTAGGCTTTAATGTTGTTTATTAATACTCGCCCAGTTGATCGTGCTCAGCCATTAACTGAATGTCTGCGCCAATCAGGTTTTGACGTGGTTGATCTTCCATTATTGGAATTGACCCCACGTCCCTATAACAACATATTACAACAACTTTATTTACAACTTTTATCAACTCAAATTATTGTTGTAGTCAGTCCAACTGCTGTTCAAGTGGGTATGCAATATCTTCAGCAATCGGGCCTATCTCTTTTACAGATCCAACATATTCAGTGGATTGCTGTGGGCAAAAAAACTGCGCAACGACTTTCAGACTACGGTGTAGAAAGTCATGTCCCTATGGTGGAAACATCTGAAGGAATGTTGAACTTGCCCCTATTCAATACCTTAAAAGATCTAAAGAAAATAGCTTTTTGGCGTGGTGAAGGCGGTCGGCAGTTTATGATGCAACAATGTCAAGACCGTCATATTGATGTTTTAAACTTTGTCTTATATGACCGAGCATGTCCTCCAGAAACACATCAGCGATTTTTAGATTTTGTGGCTAGGGTTGACCAGTTTGAACCACCCTATTGGAGTTGTATTAGCAGTGAAGCCAGTTGGAACAATTGGCTTGTTTTAACCCGTGATCATCAAGAGATCGTGAGTGCTTGTCATTATTTGGTTCTGGGTGAGCGTTTGTATCAATTATTAAGACATGATAAAAATGCAACCCAGGCGTGTTTGAACAGCACTAAAATTTTAAATTTAGAGCCAGAAACCATTCTACAAACCATAGTGCAGTTGCAAAGGAAGTTATGAAGAAGTTTATTTATGTCTTATTGTTGATCGCTTTAGGATGGCTCATTAAATTGAGTTATAACTTCTATCATGTTTCACAACAGCTCAATGATATTCAACAAACGCTACATAAAAGTGAACAAAAGAATGCCAGTTTGAATGATCAACTGGTGGCGGTAAAACGACAAACAGATGAACCCACTCAAGAGGTAGCAAATAAAACCACCTCTGTAAAAACTTCAATTTCTGGTATTCATCCAAGTGTGGTGGTTAAACAACAGTTAGACTTGGTGCAATTTGCGATGCAACAACAACAGTTTGTTTACGCGCTTGAGCATCTTACTCAATTAAATCAGTCCTTAGATCAGTATGCGTTGGCGGATGCGGTAAAACAAAGCTTACATCAAACCATTGTGCAAGATATACAAAGCATTCAACATTTTGTGATTGAACGAAATGCCCAGCGAGATCAACTAGAGACTTTACTTAAACAAGTTGATCAAGCATTAATATCCGAGCTAAGAAATAATCAATTGAAACCAGAGCAAGATCAGTCGCAATATTTTTGGGAAAAATGGTTTCAAATTGATATTGTTGAAACAAATTCTCCAGTATTGGCAAACCGTAAATTTATTTTAAAAGAAGTTAAATTGAGATTATTGCTTGCTCAGCAGTTGTTAGTGAAAGGGCAAATTGCTGAATACCAAGAGATGCTGAATCAAATGATTCAACAATTGGATATTTTACCTGACGCTGCTAGTCAGAAGCTTAAGCAAAAAATATTAAAAATTAAGCAGACCTCGCAACCCCCGATCCCTAAACTCAATAGCTTGGCTGTCTTGGGGTAGATGGATGAAACATATTTTCCTGATCTATGCCTTTATTAGTCTCATTATTCTAGCTGTTTTAAGTGTGTTGAGTTATACCGCAGGGGCGGGTTATGTTTATGTGTTATGGCACAATATTCAAATACAAACCAATTTATGGTTCTTGACATTTGTTGGTGTTGGTATCAGTTTTTTGATGCATGTGGTGTGGTATTTCCTCAACCGTTATATCCGTAGAGAAAAGAGAAAATTAGAACAAGTACTAAATTTTACTACATTGCATCCATTTGAACAGTTTGGTGTATTGTGGTTGTTGGATGGTGAGGATGAGCAGGAGCAAGTTATACAAACTATTTTTGATCAATCTGGTTTATTAAAGCCCATTGTTCAATCTCGACTATTATTCAAACAACTTCACTATAGTGAAGCCCTGAAAGCTTTAGAAAATAGCTCTCCGTCCGCTTTTGAGTTGGCGGAAATTTTACGTATCGAAATTTATTTAGCGCAAGAAGACAGTCAACAAGCTTTAACACATCTAGAGTTTTTAAATCGACATGAACTTTCGCCATGGCTAAATCAGCTTTCAGAAAGTTATAAATTATGTGTGCAAAAATTATGGGGACAGTTTGCCATACAATATCCTTGGCAATATTTACATTCGACTCAATTTGGGCAATTAGAAACTGCAACTAAACAGCAATGGTTAATACAGCTTTTAGGTTGTTATGACCAAGCAAGTTTTGAAGATATTGAACTATTACAACAACAGTTTTTAGAGATAGAGTCACAACTTGATCAAATGCCTTATGACACAAAAGTGCTTTGGTTGAAAATTATTACTCGATTACCTGAACTTGCTCAGCAACAACAGCAGTTAGTGATTCAAATACTTAATGAAAAATTTGACCAAGATGTCTTTCATTTATGGTTTCAACAACAGTTGTTGAGACAAAATCCAGATTATGAGTATTTAGAGCAACAGATTATAAATCTTGAATCTAAGTATATGAACATTCCTGTTTTTTGCTTTGCTAAATGGCATATATATATTGCGACGCATCGTGAATACGAAGCTGATCAGCTTTTGTTATTATATCCAAATGATATTCTAATGAATTATTTACGAATCAAATCTACTTTAAATGGAAATGATGAATTAATTCAACAATTGAATTCAATTTTTGAAAAAGACAGCAATTATATTCAATTTAAAATTTGAGAATCTACAATGAATCCACTGATAAAATTCCCTATCGTTTATGAACAAAAGGTTGCATGGGGGGATATGGATGCTTTTGGTCATGTAAATAATGTGCTGTATTATCGCTATATTGAAAGTGCACGTATCGAATATTTCGATCGTTTGAATGTATTTGACCAAGATGTTTTAACTGTTGTTGCTTCAAGTCAATGTAAATATTTAAAACCAGTATTTTATCCCGATGTGCTACATATTGGTGCGCGGGTAGAAGAAATGAGAAATAGTGCAATACGCATGCATTATGTATTATTCAGTGAGCAACAACAGCAGATTGTTGCTGACGGAGAGGCAGTTATTGTTTTTGTCGATAAAGTAGAAATGAAAAAAGCACTAATTCCTCAACAGTTGCGAAAAGTTATAATTGATTTAGAAGCGACTGTGCATAATGATTTTGCAAACACATAAAAATGTCTCAATTATCATCATTATATTTAAAACATAAGAAAACATATTCTTTCTTATCAGGTTTATTTTACTATTAGAAATAAGCCTTTTGATGTAATTATAATAATGTTTTTGTTGTTTTATGTGTTTATTGAGGAATATATGTATTGCTTATTGGAATAAATGAAAATACTATTGCCATGAAGTTATTTTAAATAAGTATTAAGAAATTTACGTGGAGAGTTAATGATGCCTGATATTAGTAATTTATCGGTAGAAGAGTTAAGAAAGCTAACAGCTGAAGCAGAAGCTTTAATTGAAACTAAAAAAGATCAAGCCGTTGAAGACGCTTATAATAAAATTATTGAAATTGCGCAATCTGCTGGTTTAACTTTAGAGCAGTTTATTGAATACGGCGCACAAAAGCGCAAAAAGACAACGCGTAAAGCGGTTGAGCCGCGTTATCGCAATAAAAAAGACACTTCTGAAACTTGGACTGGACGTGGTAAACAGCCACGCTGGTTGGTTGCAGAAATTGAAAAAGGTGCAAAATTAGAAGATTTCTTGATCTAATCTTCATCTAAGTGTCATTCAAAGGCCTTAAACTTAAAGAACCAAGCAAATCTGCTTGGTTTTTTTATACGAGTGAATTGGCGTTATGCAAAAATTATGCATAATGTACAAACAAGAGGGCATCATCTTGCATGGAAGAATAAATGAATGATGGTAAAGATGAATGAATAAAAAATCAAAACAGATCACGTGGTGGATTACTGGAGTGGTCGCTTTTTTAATTTTTGTACTTTTACAAGTCCCTGCAACATGGCTGATTTCTAAATTTTATAAGAACAATCAAACCTTACAAAATGTGAGTGGAAATATTTGGCAAGGACAAGCAGATTGGCATAAAGGTAATTTACGGGGTTCCGTTTCGTGGAGGACACGCCCGTGGGATCTGATATTATTACGTGTGGGTGCAAATATTGAAGTACACAGTGGGCAGACCCAACTGAATGGGATAGTGGGCTATGGTATTGGTAAAAAAATAATAATTAATCAGATGCAAGGTCAGATTGCACCAGAAACTTTAAAGAATATTGCAAATTGGCAGTGGCCTGCAAATGCAATTCAAATTTCAGATACAAGCCTGCGTTTTAAAAAAGATACTGGATTTAGTGATGTTGACGGACAAATGCATTGGGGAGGGGGTGAGCTTCGGTATACTTTTGGACAACGTCAAGATCAAATGAATATCCCATCTTTAAAAGCGCAATTTAAAGATGAGGCGGGTAAACTGATTTTTGATATACAAGATCAACGTAGTCAGAAAATGGCCAATATCAGTTTAGATCCAACCATGATGTTAGATGTGCAGTTAACACAACGGATGTTGCTCAATGTGCCTTCCTACGATGGAAAGGCAGGTTTGGATAGTTTTGTAATTAGTTCAAGACAACCGCTCATTCAAGGTGGTTTCTGATGAATATAAAAGAACAGTTTGAAAATATTTCTTGGAAAAAAACAGAGCATCTTGCACCTGTTGTTTTATTTCTTTTAATTTTAGCATTGTGTTGGAAACTGGCCTCGATTTTTTGGTGGGTGGTTGCGCCACCACAAGTCATGCAACCCGAGCAAGTGAATCTAGGTTCACAACAAGTTCAAGTTCCAAATATTTCAAGCTTTTCATTATTTGAGGAAGTTGGATCTAGTACGACAGCGGATGACAGTATTCCGATGGTCTTACAAGGTGTAGTCGTCAGTTATCCAGCACGGTTTTCATCCGCAGTAATTAAAGTTAAAGAAACAGCAGATCGTTATGCGGTCGGTGACACAATCGAGGGTACTAGTTACCAGTTATCCGAAGTATATTGGGATCATATTGTTTTAACTCAAAGTGGAAATAACAGTAAAGAGTTGCGTTTTACAGGGCTGGATAGTTTGTATCAGCCTATGCCAGGGCAATCTACAGATCAAAATACTAGTCCGCCAGCAAGTACTCCTGCACCATCGCAACCACAAAACTCAAGCCAAAATGCTTTGGGGCAAGCGATTGATAGGATGAATGAAAATCGGGACGAATACCTAAAGAACATGGGGGTTAACGCAAGTGGCGGTCAAGGCTATGAAGTGACAGATCAAACCCCCGCAGCGCTCCGAAATAAACTGGGATTAAGATCTGGAGATCGCATTCTTTCGCTCAATGGACAATCAGTTGGTCAAGGACAGAGTGATGTTCAGCTGCTAGAACAAGCAAAGCGGGATGGCAAAGTAAAAATTGAAATTAAGCGTGGTGATCAGGTGATGACCATTCAGCAAAGTTTGTAAGTGGCTAGGACTACAAATAAAATTAGGAAAGATAATAAGTTATGGCTTTTTTGAATCACAATCGACCACTTTGGGCTTTAGTTGCAGCGGCACCAATGCTGGTTGCAGTTAGTACAGCTACACATGCACAGACGTGGAAAATTAACTTACGCGATGCTGATCTCACTGCTTTTATCAATGAAGTTGCAGATATTACGGGCAAAAATTTTGCGGTCGATCCCCGTGTACGTGGCAATGTCACGGTTATTTCAAATAAACCTCTAAATAAAAATGAAGTTTATGACCTATTTTTAGGGGTGCTGAATGTCAATGGTGTAGTGGCTATTCCATCGGGGAATACCATTCGTTTGGTACCAGACAGTAATGTCAAAAATTCTGGTGTACCTTATGATCCACGGAATAATGCACGTGGAGATCAGGTTGTGACACGTGTGATTTGGTTGGAAAATACCAACCCCAATGATTTGATCCCAGCATTACGTCCATTAATGCCACAATTTGCGCATTTGGCAGCAATACAGGGCACCAATGCGTTAATTGTGTCAGATCGTGCAGCAAATATTTATCAACTTGAAACCATTGTTCGGAACTTGGATGGTACTGGGCAAAATGATATTGAAGCTGTTCCTTTACAACAGAGTCAAGCTGAAGAAATCATTAAGCAATTGGATGCAATGAGTTCGACAGGTGCATCCAAAGATTTTGCTGGGGCTCGGGTTCGTATTATCGCTGATGCGCGAACCAACCGTATTTTGATTAAAGGGGATACAGGTACACGTAAACGTATCCGCAACATGATTGAAATGTTGGATGTCCCGTCTGCTGATCGTTTAGGTGGGCTTAAAGTCTTTAAATTAAAGTATGCTAGTGCAAAGAATTTATCTGAGATTTTGCAAGGTTTGGTGACTGGTCAGGCAGTCAATTCTAGTTCAAATAATTCTTCTAATAGTAGTTCTAACAACAGCAATAGCAACAGTTTTAACAATAATAACAATTCATCATCGAATACCGGCTCAAGCACTGGAAGTAGTATTTCAACACCAGCAATTAATTTAAACAGCAACTCAAATAACAATAATCAAAATAACATCACCAGTTTTAATGCCAATGGTGTGAGCATTATTGCAGATGGCGCTCAAAATGCGCTGGTGGTTAAAGCTGAGCCACAACTGATGCGCGAAATAGAGGCTGCCATCCAACAGCTTGATGTACGTCGTCAACAAGTTTTGATTGAAGCGACGATTATTGAAATACAAGGCAATGATGCAGATCAGCTTGGTGTGCAATGGGCAATGGGTGATTTAAGTAGTGGTGTGGGTTTAATTAATTTTGATAATTTGGGTACGAGTTTATCAAAATTGGCTGCAGGTTATTTAACAGGTGGTGCTTCTAGTTTAGGTGCACTCGGTGCAGGAACTTCACTTATTGTTGGGGATTATAAAGAAGGTGCAGACGGTTCACGCAGATTATATGGTGCGATGATTCAGGCTTTAAAAGAGCGTACAAAATCCAACCTCTTATCTACACCATCTATTCTTACCATGGACAATGAAGAAGCATATATTGTCGTCGGTGAAAATGTTCCATTTGTTACTGGCTCAGTCAGTACTGGGACAGGTGGCACCGTCAATCCATATACCTCAATTGAGCGTAAGGATGTGGGGGTGACGTTAAAGGTAATTCCGCATATTGGTGAGGGCGGTTCGATTCGTTTAGAAGTTGAACAAGAAGTCTCAGGCGTTAAGTCAAGTAAAGGGCAAGCTCAAGATTTAGTGACCAGCAAGCGTTCAATCAAAACTACTGTAACCGCAGATCATGGGCAAACCGTGGTGTTAGGTGGCTTGATTTCTGATGATACTGTTCTTGGTCGTCAGTCTGTGCCATTGTTAGGTGATATCCCAGGCTTAGGCCGGTTATTTAGATCGGATGCAAAGTCGAACATAAAGCGGAATTTACTGGTGTTTATCCATCCAACCATCGTGGGTGGGGGTGCCGATATACGCCGTATATCTCAACAACGTTATGATCAGCTGTATAGCCTGCAATTGGCGATGGATAAAGATGGTAATTTTGCTAAGCTCCCTGCCAATGTTGATGATGTTTTTCAGCAACGATTGCCGTTTAGCTCGACACCAAGTTCGCAACCTAAGCTGGTACAACCGCAACCGACAGCACAACCTTCAAGTCAGTATCAAAAGGTGCCTACAGGAGCCAAGACAAGTGCAGTACAAGGTAATGCTGTGACTACACCCGTTGCAGAAGAACCAAATGATATCCGTAAGCAGTAGCATTGTGGGCTTCGCGTAACAAGTGCTTCTAATCACTTGCTTTATTTGATATTTAAAATAGTTTGTTAAAGTATTGTGGTGTGTTCTGTTGTGGCATGAACAAAATAAAGCTTGGTTTTGCGCTGATTTAGTACTGTAGAAATGTCATGCTAAGATAGACTTGAATTAGAATGGGAAGATAATCATGACTTGGAAATTACAAGCAATTACAGGTGAGTTAGAAGGGCAGGAAGTCACGATCGATCGTGATATGCTAGTTGGTCGCCATCAAGATGCAGACCTGTTATTACAAGCTGCGGAAATTTCACGTCGCCATGCTGCATTCTTATTAAAAGAAGATGCGCTTTGGGTTCAAGATCTAAAGTCATCTAATGGTACATTTGTGAATGATATCCGTATCGATCAAGATAAATTGTTGATGGACGGTGATATTGTTCAATTTGCCAGTGTTAAATTTAATGTGCTTGCGCCAGTAAAACCTGTTGTTCTGCAAACTGAACATACAGCGTCTGAGGATGAAGTTCAACCCGTTGTAGCTTCACTAGAAACGCCAGTTCAACAACCAGCAGAGGCTGTGGCGACTGCTGAAATCAAACCAGCTACCCCCGTAGAACGTACAGTGGCAGATCAGATGAATGAACAGGGTATGCCTGAGCTTTCAGAACGAGATAGCAGTGTTCAAATCAACCGTGAAGGTATGCCCTCTGGTGTAGCAATCCCTAAACCTGCCCCAATTCCAGAAAATGTGGATATTCATGCGGCTACACAGCTCAAAGTAGAGCAGGTTAAAGCACCTGAATTTGTGGCAGACGAACATGTTGAAACCCAGAAAAATGCAAAGTTAGGTTTGGCAACACTGGTGATTTTGATCATTTTGGCAATTATTGCATGGCTATTGTTCAAATAATTAGCAAATGCGCTACACTCAAGGCATGCAATCGCATGCCTTTGTTTTTTGTATTTTCGTTTTTAAATTTAAAACTCGATTTAGGTGTAAATCATGAATGTGGCAAAGCTAGACCAACGCGAACTGATTTTATTTGATTTGGATGGGACATTGGTTGATTCAGCATTTGATTTATATCGTGCCATGAATTTAAGTCTAGCGCGTTTGAACTTACCCCACGTCACTGAACAACAGGTTCGGGTTTGGATTGGTAAAGGCACTTCATTATTTTGTGAAAGTACATTGAAGTATTTAAAAGGTGAAGTGGATCCTGTACTGCATCAACAGCTTTTAGATACATTCTTGGAAATTTACAATGCAGAGCCTTGTGTCGATACCAAGCCATTCTCTGGAATTTTAGAATTTTTAGAATGGGCAATTAAAAACAATAAGAAATTGATTTGTGTGACCAATAAACCAGAACAACCCGCACGAAAAATTCTAGAAGACTTGCAAATGGATCACTATTTTGTCGATGTAATAGGTGGTGATCGTTTTGAAGTGCGTAAACCACATCCAAAACCATTATTGTATTGTGTTGAAACTTATCAGTCATCAACTGACAAAACCTTGATGATCGGCGATTCAAGTAATGATGTGGAGGCTGCACGCCGTGCAGAGGTTGATTGTATTGTGGTCAGCTATGGTTATAATCACGGTGAAGATATTCAACTCTGTCAGCCACAACAAGTAGTGGATGATTTAACAGAGCTTTTGGCTTAATACCTGTATATTTAAATTGTTGCGAAAAAAAGGGAAGAGGAATGAATAGCAAACGCACTTTTCGATGGCGTCACTAAGTGAAAGGCAGAGACATCCATACTTAGTATTATCGAAAATAGAGAGAATTCCTGATGACAACCTTAGCGCAGTTTGAACAATTAAAATCAGCGGGTTATAACCTTATCCCCGTATATCGCCAACGCTTAGCCGATACTGATACGCCATTATCTGTATTTGCACGTTTAAAACAGCATCAACAAGCTTATCTTTTTGAATCTGTTGAAGGTGGCGAAAACTGGGCAAGATATTCAATTATTGGACTGGGTGAGTCAATCGTATTTTCCTGTAATGCAGGACAGCTCACGATAAAATCGGTAGATGGCTCGATAGATACCCAGCCATGCGCAGATCCATTTCAATATATCCGCGATTTTCAAGCGCAGTTTAAAGTACCCACACAACAAGATTTACCTGCACTGCCTAATTTTACCGGCGGCTTGGTGGGTTATTTTGGTTATGATGCAGTACGCTATATTGAGCCACGGTTAAAGAATGTGCCTGAGGCAGATCCAGTTGGACTACCTGATTTATGGATGATGTTATCTAAAACCGTCATTGTGTTTGATAACTTAAAAGATACTTTGTTTTTAATTGTGCATGCAGATGTTAATGATACAGAGGCTTATGCTAAGGCTCAGCAACAGCTGGATGAGATTGAGGCATTATTGGCTATGCCAATTAGCTTGGTTGCCAAAAAACATAGCGCTCCACATTTTGAGTCACTGACTGGACACGACAAATTCCTTGAGTCGATCGAGAAAGTTAAAGAATACATTCGTGCTGGTGATGTAATGCAGGTTGTCCCTGGGCATCGTATGGTGTCGGATTTTGATGGTGAGCCCTTACAGGTTTATCGTGCATTACGACATCTCAATCCATCACCGTATTTATTTTTGGTACAAGGGCAGACCCTTTTAGATCAAAAGCCGTTCCATATCGTCGGATCTTCACCGGAAATTCTTTCTCGACTGGAAAATGGGATCGCGACTGTACGTCCGCTTGCAGGTACACGTCCACGAGGAAAAACCAAAGAAGAAGATTTGGCACTTGAAAAAGATTTACTTTCCGATGAAAAAGAGATTGCGGAACATTTAATGCTGATTGATTTAGGTCGTAATGATGTGGGGCGTGTCTCGAAAATCGGTAAAGTGCAAGTGACTGATCAAATGGTGATCGAACGTTATTCACATGTCATGCATATTGTTTCCAATGTACAAGGTGAAGTGCTGGATGATGTCGATGCTTTGGATGTTTTTAAGGCAACTTTTCCAGCAGGGACGCTTTCAGGTGCGCCAAAAATTCGTGCAATGGAAATTATTGACGAAGTTGAGCCAGTAAAACGTGGAATTTTTGGTGGTGCAGTGGGTTATTTGGGTTGGCATGGTGAAATGGACATGTCGATTGCGATCAGAACTTGTGTTATTCGTGAAAATAAGGTCTATGTACAGGCTGGCGCAGGCTTGGTTGTCGATTCAAATCCTGAATCAGAGTGGAATGAAACCCAAATAAAAGCTCGCGCAGTGATCAAAGCGGTTGAATTATCGTCAAACGGATTGATTTTATGAGTTTTTGAGGTTTTTTTTGCAAAAAACACTTGCAAGGATTCTGAGTTTTGCTAAACTGCACACCGTTCCGATACGAAACGTACGAAACACTAAGAAACGCCGGCATAGCTCAGTTGGTAGAGCAACTGACTTGTAATCAGTAGGTCCACAGTTCGAATCCGTGTGCCGGCACCATCTTAAGGTTTTGTGTTATAATGTTGAAGAACGACACTGAAAGTAAGTGTAAAGGTGAGATTCCCGAGCGGTCAAAGGGAGCAGACTGTAACTCTGCCACGAAAGTTTCGAAGGTTCGAATCCTTCTCTCACCACCATTACTTCGATAAGTGGTTAATTACCAACATTAAGCGGGAGTAGCTCAGTTGGTAGAGCGGTAGCCTTCCAAGCTACATGTCGCGAGTTCGACCCTCGTCTCCCGCTCCATCGAAGATGATGCTCTTATAGCTCAGTGGTAGAGCACTCCCTTGGTAAGGGAGAGGTCTCGAGTTCAAATCTCGATAAGAGCTCCAGATACAATTTGGTAGATTATTCTACACCAGTTTCTCAAAAGCAGGCTTATTAGTCTGCTTTTCAAGTATTAGGTGTCTAGTTTTTTAGACGATTGTCGATGCTGAGTTGTTTAACTCGTGTTCGACATAAACGAGGAAGGGCAAATGGCTAAGGCTAAGTTTGAACGTAATAAGCCACACGTAAACGTGGGTACAATTGGTCACGTCGACCATGGTAAAACAACTTTAACTGCTGCAATTGCAACAATTTGTGCAAAAACTTACGGCGGTGAAGCTAAAGACTACGCAGCAATCGATTCTGCACCAGAAGAAAAAGCACGTGGTATTACAATTAATACTTCACATGTAGAATACGATTCTCCAATTCGTCACTACGCTCACGTAGACTGCCCAGGTCACGCCGATTATGTTAAAAACATGATCACTGGTGCTGCTCAGATGGATGGTGCGATCCTTGTATGTGCTGCGACTGATGGTCCAATGCCACAAACACGTGAACACATCCTTCTTTCTCGCCAAGTAGGTGTACCTTATATTCTTGTATTCCTTAACAAGTGTGACCTTGTTGATGATGAAGAATTACTTGAATTGGTAGAAATGGAAGTTCGTGAACTTCTATCTACTTATGACTTCCCAGGTGATGACACGCCTATCATCCGTGGTTCAGCACTTGCTGCACTTAATGGTGATGCTGGTCAATATGGCGAATCAGCTGTACTTTCACTTGTTGAAGCGCTTGACTCTTATATCCCAGAACCAGAACGTGCTATCGATAAAGCATTCTTGATGCCAATCGAAGATGTATTCTCTATTTCTGGTCGTGGTACAGTGGTAACAGGTCGTGTAGAGTCTGGTATCGTTAAAGTCGGCGAAGAAGTTGAAATCGTTGGTATTAAAGATACAGTTAAAACAACTGTAACTGGCGTAGAAATGTTCCGTAAACTTCTTGACGAAGGTCGTGCGGGCGAGAACTGTGGTGTTCTTTTACGTGGTACTAAGCGTGAAGACGTACAACGTGGTCAAGTACTTGCTAAACCAGGTACAATCAAGCCGCACACTAAATTCGATGCAGAAGTATATGTGCTTTCTAAAGAAGAAGGTGGTCGTCATACTCCGTTCCTTAACGGTTACCGTCCACAGTTCTACTTCCGTACAACTGATGTAACTGGTGCAATCCAATTACAAGACGGCGTTGAAATGGTTATGCCAGGTGACAACGTTGAAATGTCAGTAGAACTTATCCACCCAATCGCAATGGACCCAGGTCTACGTTTTGCGATCCGTGAAGGTGGTCGTACAGTTGGTGCTGGTGTAGTTGCTAAAGTAACTGCATAACCGCTAATATGTTTATTCTAACCGAGAGTTTAGGCTCTCGGTTTGTTTATAGGTCAGTAGTTCAATTGGTAGAGCGTCGGTCTCCAAAACCGAATGTTGGGGGTTCGAGTCCCTCCTGACCTGCCATTTTTTAAATAAAAAACTTGATGTCGGCTAAACTGGTCATATAATAAGTCGCGAAACCTACGACGAGTACAAAAATGTCGAATGATAAATCACGTGACGCAATGGGCGGCGCGGCAATTCCTCAAAGCAACAATTCTGCTGAAATGGTGAAGACAAGTTCTCCATTTGATTTTATTTTGTGGATCATTGCATTAGCTTTATTTGGCGGTGCGTTGATGACAAATCAATATCTTCCAGCGTATTGGGCACCTGCAAATAGTGTCTGGGTGCGTATTGGGGTAATTTTAGCTTGTATCATCGTAGCTTTAGGTTTATTATACGCCACCCATCAAGGCAAAGGCTTTGTTCGTTTGCTTAAAGACTCTCGTATCGAATTGCGTCGAGTTACATGGCCTACGAAACATGAAACAGTAACCACTTCATGGCAAGTTCTCCTCGTTGTTGTAGTTGCCGCAATTATTTTGTGGTGTTTTGACTATATCATCGGTTGGTTTATGAAGTTTATTATCGGGTAAGAGAGCTATGAAACGTTGGTACATTATTCATGCCTATTCAGGTTATGAAAAACAAGTGATGCGTTCACTTAATGATCGAATCCAGCGTAGCGCTGTTGCTGATAGTTTTGGTGAAGTCCTTGTTCCTACCGAAGAAGTGGTAGAGATGAAGGATGGTAAGAAACGTAAATCAGAGCGTAAATTCTTTCCTGGCTATGTGTTAGTCGAAATGGAAATGAATGATGAAACTTGGCACATTGTTAAAGAATGTCCAAAAGTATTAGGTTTCATCGGTGGTACAGCTGAAAAGCCAGCACCAATTACGCAAAAAGAAGCTGATGCGATTCTTGCACGTGTACACAACAAAGGCGAAGCACCTCGTCCTAAGACGATGTTTGAGCCGGGTGAAGAATTACTTGTTACTGACGGTCCATTCACAGACTTTAAAGGTGTGGTGGAAGAAGTTCAGTACGAAAAATCACGTTTAACGTTGACGATTAATGTATTTAATCGACCAACTCAAGTTGAATTGGAATTTCGCCAAGTCGAAAAAACAATTTAATTTGCACTGTTTGAAAGCGCCCGATTTGTTATGGATCGGGCATTGTTGTTGTAACGGTATCGTTACTTGAAATGTTGGGGAGCTCTAAAAGGCGTTTGTACCCAGAGGTAATTTGAAATGGCTAAGAAGATTGACGGCTATATCAAGCTGCAAGTTCCAGCTGGTAAAGCGAATCCATCTCCACCGATTGGTCCTGCACTAGGTCAACGTGGTGTTAACATCATGGCATTCTGTAAAGAATTCAATGCTGCGACACAAAAAGTTGAACAAGGTCTTCCAATTCCTGTAGTGATCACTGTGTACAACGATAAGTCGTTCACATTCATCATGAAAACTCCACCTGCTGCGATTCTTCTTAAGAAAGCTGCTGGTATCCAAAAGGGTTCTGCTGTACCAAACAAAACTAAAGTTGGTAAGTTGACTCGCGCTCAGTTAGAAGAAATTGCGACTACTAAAGAACCAGATTTAACTGGTGCTGATTTAGACGCACGTGTACGTACCATTGCTGGTTCTGCGCGTTCTATGGGCTTGGAAGTGGAGCTATAAGACATGGCAAAGTTAACTAAACGTCAAAAAGCCATTGCTGCAGCTATTGAAGCAAACAAAGTTTACACTTTGGAAGAAGCAGTACAAGTTCTTAGCAGCCTACCTGCTGCAAAATTCAAAGAATCTTTGGATGTTGCGGTAAATCTAGGTGTTGATCCTCGTAAATCTGACCAAGTTGTTCGTGGCGCGACTACACTTCCTGCAGGTACTGGTAAAACTGTACGTGTTGCTGTGTTTGCTCAAGGCGCTGCTGCTGAAGCTGCTAAAGCTGAAGGCGCGGACATCGTTGGTTTTGATGATCTTGCTGAAAGCATTCAAGCGGGTAACTTAGATTTCGACGTTGTGATTGCTGCTCCAGATGCAATGCGTGTTGTTGGTAAGTTGGGTACGATCCTTGGTCCACGTGGCTTAATGCCAAACCCTAAAGTGGGTACTGTAACTCCTGACGTAGCAACTGCAGTTAAAAATGCAAAAGCTGGTCAAGCACGTTACCGTGTAGACAAAGCGGGTATCATCCATGCTGCGATCGGTCAAGTAGGTTTCACTGCTGAAGCTGTTCGTTCAAACGTTGAAGCGCTTATCGCTGACCTTAAGAAAGCAAAACCTGCGACTTCTAAAGGTATCTACATCCAAAAGATCACTTTGAGCTCAACTATGGGTCCTGGTCTTGTTGTTGATGTACAAAACGTTTCTAAATAATTATTTTTCAATAATTATATTGAGATAAAAGAATTTTAAAGTCCTGAGTGAAATTTGAAGTGTTACTTCAAATTTTACGCAAGAAAGAGTGATGACTTCTATTGAGGTTGAGCTTTTCTTCTTGTGGATTGATAAAGCATTGCTTTGTTAATCATCAGGCGGACTTTGAATTGATAGATGTAAATTTATCAGCGTCAAAGACCTCAGGCGAGGGGAGTCTTCGGATTCGCTTCTTAAAATACCAGTCTGAGTAGACGCGGTGGTGTGATTGATTCCTCCTCCGCGTGTAAGTCAAGAGATTGATTTACGAATTGGGAGTGCAGTCCGTGGATTGCATAAATCACCGTTAGGAGGTTTTACAATGGCTCTTCTTATCGAAGACAAAAAACAGATCGTTGCGGAAGTAAATGAAGTTGCTTCTACCGCGTTTGCTGCTGTTGTTGCTGACTACCAAGGTTTAACAGTTGAACAATTGACTACACTTCGTGTTGAAGCTCGTAAGTTAGGTGTTAAGACACGTATCGTGCGTAACACTTTGGCTAAACGTGCTTTCGAAGGTACTCAATTTGATATCTTAGACGAAAACCTTGTTGGTCCAACTATTCTAGCTTTTTCAACTTCTGAAGATGACATGGGCGCAGCTGCTCGCTTGTTTGAAGAATTTGCTAAAACTAACAAAGCATTTGAACTTAAAGCTGCTGCATTTGACGGCAAACTTTATCAAGGTGCTGAAGTTAGCGTTATCGCGAATCTTCCGAACCAAGAAAAAGCACTTACTATGCTTGCCAATGTTCTTCAAGCTCCTATTTCGAAATTGGGTCGCCTTATTACAGCGCTCAAAGAGAAAAACGAGTCAGAAGCTGCATAAGCTTAATAAATTTCACACACCATTCAATATCCATTTGGAGTTATTCTCATGGCTTTAACTAACGAAGAAATCTTAAACGCAGTTGCTGAAAAAACTGTTCTTGAACTTGTTGAACTTATCTCTGCTTTCGAAGAGAAATTCAATGTATCAGCTGCTGCTGTAGCTGTAGCTGCAGGTCCTGCTGTTGCTGCTGCTGAAGAGCAATCAGAATTCAATGTTGAATTGACTTCTTTCGGTGCTAACAAAGTTGCTGTAATTAAAGCAGTACGTGAAGTTACTGGTCTTGGCTTGAAAGAAGCTAAAGACTTAGTTGAAGGCGCTCCTTCAAATCTTAAAGAAGGCGTTTCTAAAGAAGAAGCTGAAGAACTTAAGAAAAAACTTGAAGAAACTGGTGCTACAGTTACTGTTAAGTAATTTCGCTAGGGGTCGAATTTTAATTTGACCCCAAAAATTGGCTGATGGCTCTTGGGTCATCAGCCTTTTTGCGTTACAATAACCGGCTCGATTTTAGATTGATTGGTAGAAAAACCATCAATTTTTAAAATAAATAAACATAATCAAACGCTTACCAATATTTTTCCACTTTAAAAATATTGTTAAGCGTTTTGTACCACTGAAATTTGCAGCATTTGTATAAAAGTGGTGGTCATATCGACCTGCGTAATTCCTTCTAAGTTCGTTCTGCAGGCGGACTTAGTTTACTTTCCGAGGACTCCAGATGGCATACTCATATACCGAAAAGAAACGGATCCGTAAGAATTTTGGTAAATTGCCCCAAGTCATGCATGCTCCGTACCTGCTCTCGATTCAAGTCGACTCGTACAGAACATTCTTGCAAGATGGCAAAACTCCAAAAAATCGCGAAGATATCGGTCTCCAAGCTGCATTTCGTTCAGTTTTTCCTATTGAAAGTTATTCGGGCAATGCTGCTTTAGAATTCGTTGAGTATAGTCTTGGTAAACCAGAGTTTGATGTTCGCGAATGTATTCTTCGTGGCTCAACCTTTGCGGCACCAATGCGCGTTAAAATTCGTTTGATCATCAAAGATCGTGAAACGAAATCTATTAAAGACGTACGTGAACAAGAAGTGTACATGGGTGAAATGCCACTCATGACTGAGAATGGTACCTTTGTCATCAATGGTACTGAGCGTGTAATCGTATCTCAATTACACCGTTCACCAGGCGTATTCTTTGACCATGATAAAGGTAAAACGCATTCAAGCGGTAAAGTGCTTTATTCAGCACGTATTATTCCTTATCGTGGTTCATGGTTAGATTTTGAGTTTGATGCTAAAGATTTAGTCTTTGTACGTATTGACCGTCGTCGCAAATTGCTTGCGACTGTTGTGTTACGTGCATTGAGCTATAGCAATGAACAAATTCTGAATATGTTCTACGAAAAAGTACCTGTATATCTTGATATGGGTAGCTATCAGATTGACCTTGTGCCTGAACGTCTTCGTGGTGAAATGGCTCAATTTGATATCGTGGACAATGATGGTAAAGCCATTGTTGAACAAGGTAAACGTATTAATGCTCGCCATGTACGTCAAATGGAAGCTGCTGGTTTAACTAAACTTCCAGTTCCAGATGAATATTTGTATGAGCGTATTACTGCTGAAGATATCGTGCTTAAAGATGGTGAAGTGATTACTGCTAACACTGTATTAAGTCATGAGATTTTGGTCAGAATTGCTGAAGGTGGTATTAAACAATTTAATATCCTGTTCACCAATGACATCGATCGCGGTTCTTTTGTTGCTGACACCTTACGTGCAGATACAACATCTGGCCGTGAAGAAGCACTTGTAGAAATCTACAAAGTGATGCGTCCAGGTGAGCCACCAACGAAAGAAGCGGCTGAAAACTTATTCAATAACTTATTCTTCTCTACAGAGCGTTATGATTTATCGCCTGTGGGTCGTATGAAGTTTAACCGTCGTTTGGGTCGTCCTTACGAAGTGGGTACAGATCAGAAGTCTCGTGAAGTAGAAGGTATTCTTTCTAACGATGACATCATCGATGTACTGAAAACATTGGTAGAAATTCGTAACGGTAAAGGTGAAGTCGACGATATCGATCACTTGGGTAACCGTCGCGTACGTTCTGTTGGTGAAATGACAGAAAACCAATTCCGTGTTGGTTTGGTTCGTGTTGAGCGTGCTGTTAAAGAGCGTTTAAACCAAGCTGAAACAGATAACTTGTCTCCACAAGATTTGATCAATGCGAAACCAGTTGCTGCTGCAATCAAAGAATTCTTTGGTTCAAGCCAATTGTCACAGTTTATGGATCAAAACAACCCATTGTCAGAAATTACACACAAACGTCGTGTATCTGCGCTTGGGCCTGGTGGTTTGACACGTGAACGTGCGGGCTTTGAGGTACGTGACGTACATCAAACTCACTATGGTCGTGTATGTCCAATTGAAACGCCTGAAGGACCAAACATTGGTTTGATCAACTCGCTTTCTGTTTATGCAAAAGCGAACAACTTCGGTTTCTTGGAAACACCATACCGTCGCGTTGTTGATGGTCGTGTAACAGATGATGTTGAATATTTATCTGCAATTGAAGAAGTTGGTACTGTGATTGCACAGGCCGATTCTGCATTGGATAAAGATGGACATTTAACTGAAGACTTCGTTTCAGTACGTCACCAAGGTGACTTCGTTCGTATGCCACCTGAAAAAGTGACGCATATGGATGTATCGGCTCAACAGGTTGTCTCTGTCGCTGCATCTCTTATTCCATTCCTTGAACACGATGATGCTAACCGTGCCTTGATGGGTTCAAACATGCAACGTCAGGCTGTTCCTACATTGCTTGCTGATAAACCACTTGTGGGTACCGGCATGGAAGCAAACGTAGCGCACGACTCTGGTGTATGTGTGATTGCGAAACGTGGTGGACGCATTGAGTTTGTAGATGCATCACGTGTGGTTATTCGTGTCAATGAGGATGAAATGATTGCGGGTGAAGCAGGTGTAGATATCTACAACTTGATCAAATACACGCGTTCAAACCAAAACACATGTATTAACCAAAAAGTGCTTGTGAGCATGGGCGATAAAGTCGGTCGTGGTGACGTTCTTGCTGATGGTCCATCAACTGATGGTGGTGAATTAGCACTAGGTCAGAACATGCGTGTCGCGTTCATGACTTGGAATGGTTATAACTACGAAGACTCGATTTTATTATCTGAACGTGTTCTTCAAGAAGATCGTTTAACTTCAATTCATATTCAAGAATTATCATGTGTTGCACGTGATACGAAGTTAGGTGCGGAAGAAATCACTGCCGATATTCCTAACGTAGGTGAAGCAGCGTTATCTAAACTTGATGAATCAGGTATTGTTTATATCGGTGCTGAAGTTGCAGCGGGTGATATTCTTGTTGGTAAAGTGACACCTAAAGGTGAAACACAATTAACTCCTGAAGAAAAATTACTTCGTGCAATCTTTGGTGAGAAAGCGGCAGACGTTAAAGATTCATCTTTACGTGTTTCTTCAAGCGTTAAAGGTACAGTCATCGACGTTCAAGTGTTTACACGTGACGGTATCGAGAAAGATGAACGTGCTCAAGCGATTGAGAAAGCGCAACTTGATGCTTACCGTAAAGACTTGAAAGAAGAATTCAAAATTTTCGAAGAAGCTGCTCGTGAACGTATTATCCGTTTGTTAAAAGGCCAAGAGTCGAATGGTGGCGGTACTACGAAGCGTGGTGATAAGCTATCTGAAGATGTATTGTCTGGTTTAGAGCTTGTTGATCTTTTAGAAGTTCAACCAACAGATGAAGGTATTGCTGAACGCTTAACTCAAATTCAAGTGTTCTTGAAAGAGAAGAGCTACGAGATCGATGAGAAATTTGCTGAGAAAAAACGCAAACTTTCTACAGGTGATGAGCTTACAACAGGTGTCTTGAAAGTTGTTAAAGTTTACTTAGCTGTAAAACGTCGTATCCAGCCTGGTGATAAGATGGCGGGTCGTCACGGTAACAAAGGTGTTGTATCAAACATCTTGCCTGTTGAAGACATGCCGCATGACATCCATGGTGTTCCAGTTGATGTCGTACTTAACCCATTGGGTGTACCATCACGTATGAACGTGGGGCAGATTCTTGAAACTCACTTAGGTATGGCTGCAAAAGGTCTTGGCGATAAGATCGACAAGATGATGAAAGAGCAACGTACTGTTCTTGAGCTTCGTGATTTCTTAGACAAGATTTATAACAAAGTTGGTGGCGAGCAAGAAGATCTTGATAGCTTGACCGATGAAGAAATCTTGGTGTTATCAGGTAACTTGCGTAAAGGTGTTCCTTTAGCTACGCCAGTATTTGATGGTGCAGAAGAGAGTCAGATCAAAGAGTTGCTTGAGCTTGGTGGTATCTCACGTACAGGTCAAACAGTATTGTATGACGGACGTACAGGTGAGCGTTTTGACCGCCCAGTAACTGTTGGTTATATGTATATGCTCAAGTTGAACCATTTGGTTGATGACAAGATGCATGCGCGTTCTACTGGTTCTTATTCACTTGTAACTCAACAACCGCTTGGTGGTAAAGCACAATTCGGTGGTCAGCGTTTCGGTGAGATGGAAGTCTGGGCACTAGAAGCTTATGGTGCTGCTTATACACTTCAAGAAATGCTTACTGTGAAGTCGGATGACGTTGAAGGTCGTACTCGCATCTATAAGAATATTGTAGATGGTAACCATTATATGGATCCGGGTATGCCTGAATCGTTTAACGTATTGACCAAAGAGATCCGTTCTTTAGGTATCAACATTGAACTGAAAAATGGTGACTAAATCCCCCCCATTCCCCCTTTGTTAAAGGGGGGAATGTCCCCTCTTTAAGAAAGAGGGGGTAGGGGAGATGCCAAATCTCAGTGAAAAAACAATATTTGTGACCCAGTCGTAGCCTGAAAAGCGCTTCGACACACGGAGAAAAAAATTGAAAGACTTGCTCGATATCATGCGCAAAAAGACGGATTCAGATGGTCACGCTCCAGTAGAGTTTGACCGTATCCGTATTGGTCTTGCGTCACCAGAAATGATTAAGTCATGGTCTCACGGTGAAGTTAAAAAGCCAGAAACCATTAACTATCGTACGTTTAAACCAGAACGTGATGGTTTATTCTGTGCCAAAATCTTTGGTCCAGTAAAAGATTACGAATGCTTGTGTGGTAAATACAAGCGTATGAAATATAAAGGCGTCATTTGTGAAAAATGTGGCGTTGAAGTAACAACTGCAAAAGTTCGTCGTGAGCGTATGGGTCACATCGAGCTTGCTTCTCCAGTTGCGCATATTTGGTTCTTGAAATCATTACCAAGCCGTATCGGTTTATTACTTGATATGACTTTACGTGATATCGAACGTGTATTGTACTTCGAATCTTATGTGGTCACTGATCCTGGCATGACGCCAATGGAAAAGTACCAACTTCTTAACGATGAAGAATACTTCACAGCGTTAGAAGAACATGGTGATGAATTCAGCGCGAAAATGGGTGCAGAAGCAGTTCAAGATTTGTTGAAAGACATCGATCTTGAAGCTGAAATTTCTCGTTTACGTGAAGAAATTCCGAACACGACTTCAGAAACGAAGCTTAAAAAAGCCTCTAAACGTTTGAAGTTGATGGAAGCGTTCAAAGAGTCGAACAACAAGCCTGAATGGATGGTGATGAATGTACTTCCTGTACTTCCACCTGATCTTCGTCCGTTGGTACCGCTTGAAGGTGGTCGTTTTGCGACTTCTGACTTGAACGATCTTTATCGTCGTGTGATCAACCGTAACAACCGTTTAAAACGTCTTCTTGACCTTGCTGCACCAGACATTATCGTACGTAACGAAAAACGTATGTTACAAGAGTCTGTGGATGCGTTATTGGACAATGGTCGTCGTGGTCGTGCAATTACTGGTTCGAACAAACGTCCGCTTAAATCTTTGGCAGATATGATCAAAGGTAAGCAAGGTCGTTTCCGTCAAAACTTACTTGGTAAGCGTGTCGATTATTCTGGTCGTTCGGTAATTACTGTAGGTCCAACTTTACGTTTACACCAATGTGGTCTTCCAAAGAAAATGGCTCTTGAATTATTCAAGCCTTTTATCTTTGCTAAGCTACAAGCTTCTGGCCAAGCAACAACCATTAAAGCTGCGAAGAAAATGGTTGAGCGTGAAACCCCTGAAGTTTGGGACGTTCTTGCATCTGTAATTCGTCAACATCCAGTCATGTTGAACCGTGCGCCAACACTTCACCGTTTAGGTCTTCAAGCATTTGAACCTATCTTAATTGAAGGTAAAGCGATCCGTTTACATCCACTCGTTTGTGCTGCGTTTAACGCCGACTTCGATGGTGACCAAATGGCGGTTCACGTTCCATTAACACTTGAAGCTCAATTAGAAGCTCGTGCGTTAATGATGTCGACTAACAATATCTTGTCACCTGCAAATGGTGAGCCGATCATTGTACCTTCTCAGGACGTTGTCTTGGGCTTGTATTACATCACACGTGATGCAATCAATGCCAAAGGTGAAGGCATGGTGTTTGCGGATACTCATGAAGTAAACCGTGCACTTGCAACTGGTCAAGTTGACTTACATGCGCGTGTAAAAGCACGTGTACACCAAACAGTGATTGATGAAAACGGTAACCGTGAGCATCAAACAATTGTTGTAGATACGACGCCTGGTCGTTGCTTACTTTGGGAAGTTGTGCCTGAAGGTATGGATTTCCAACAAATCAACGTTGAGATGACGAAAAAGAACATCTCTAAATTGATTAACTCTTGCTACCGTAAATTAGGTTTGAAAGATACTGTTATCTTTGCTGACCAATTGATGTACTTGGGCTTCCGTCAAGCAACACGTTCAGGTGTTTCTGTGGGTATGGAAGACATGTTGATTCCACCACAAAAACAAGCAATTATCGAAAAAGCAGAAGTTGAAGTTCGTGAAATTGAACAACAATTTGAGCAAGGTTTCGTAACGGCAGGTGAGCGTTACAACAAAGTTGTCGATATTTGGGCGCGTACCAACGACCAAGTTGCGAAAGCGATGATGGATAACTTGTCCTTCACAACTGTTAAAAATAAACAGGGCGAAGACGAGAAGCAAAAATCATTCAACAGTATCTACATGATGTCTGACTCAGGTGCCCGTGGTTCGGCAGCTCAGATTCGTCAGCTTGCGGGTATGCGTGGTTTGATGGCGAAACCAGATGGTTCGATTATTGAAACGCCGATTAAAGCGAACTTCCGTGAAGGCTTGACAGTACTTCAATACTTCATTTCAACACATGGTGCACGTAAAGGTTTGGCCGATACAGCACTTAAAACTGCGAACTCTGGTTACTTGACTCGTCGTCTTGTAGACGTAGCACAAGACTTGGTTATTACAGAGCCAGATTGCGGTACGCTTGAAGGTCTTGTAATGACTCCGTTCATTCAAGGTGGCGACGTTATTGAGCCATTAAGTGTACGTGTATTAGGACGTGTAACTGCTGAAGACGTGAAAAAAGCGGGTTCAGATGAAGTTGTTCTTCCACGTAACACATTGATTGATGAAAAAATCGCTGCATATATTGAAGATGCTGGTGTTGATGAAGTTAAAGTACGTTCAGTTGTAAACTGTGCTTCCACTTTCGGTGTATGTGCGAAATGTTATGGTCGTGACTTGGCTCGCGGTCACTTGGTAAATCCAGGTGAATCTGTTGGTGTTATGGCTGCACAATCAATTGGTGAACCTGGTACACAGTTAACCATGCGTACATTCCACGTGGGTGGTGCTGCAAGCCGAACATCTGCTGCAAATAGCGTACAAGTACGTAATAAAGGTACGGTTCGTTTTCATAACGTTAAAACTGTTCAACATGCTAAAGGCCATTTGGTATCTGTTTCACGTTCAGGTGAGATCGGTATTGCAGATGACTTAGGTCGCGAACGTGAACGTTATAAACTTCCATACGGTGCGTCTATCTTGATTAAAGATGGTCAACCTGTAGAAGGCGGCGGTATTGTTGCGACTTGGGATCCGCATACACATCCATTGGTGACAGAAGTTGCTGGTAAAGCACGCTTCAGCCAAATTTCGGATGGCGTAACTGCAACATCTAAAACTGATGATGCAACGGGTATGACGACTGTTGAAATCTTACCTGTAACAGCGCGTCCTGCTTCTGGTAAAGATTTGCGTCCTGCAATCGTGTTGGATACAACAGATGGCGGCGAACAGTTCTACTTCTTGCCACAGAACACGATCGTTACTGTTCGTGATGGTGAAACGATTGGTGTTGGTGACGTTATTGGTCGTGTACCACAAGAAACTTCACGTACTCGTGATATTACCGGTGGTCTACCACGTGTAGCTGATTTGTTCGAAGCACGTAAGCCGAAAGAACATGCAATTCTTGCTGAAATCTCAGGTGTTGTAAGCTTTGGTAAAGAAACCAAAGGTAAGAACCGTTTAGTGATTACACCAGATGATGGCTCTGAAATTTATGAAGAGTTGATTCCAAAATGGCGTACCATTAACGTGTTTGAAGGTGAGCATGTTAACCGTGGTGAAACCATTTCTGATGGTCCACAAAATCCACATGACATCTTACGTTTGAAAGGTGAAGTTGCATTAACCAACTACATCGTGAACGAAGTTCAAGACGTTTACCGCTTACAAGGTGTAAAAATCAACGATAAGCATATCGAAGTAATTGTTCGTCAAATGTTGCGTAAAGTAGACATTACCGACGGTGGTGATACAAGCTTTATCAAAGGTGAACAAGTGGATTACATCCGCGTTGTGGGCGAAAACCAAGCAGTATTGGCTCAGAACAAATTTCCTGCGAAGTATGAACGTCAATTGATGGGTATTACGAAAGCATCGCTTTCTACTGATTCGTTCATCTCTGCTGCATCGTTCCAGGAAACAACACGTGTGTTAACTGAAGCTGCTGTAACAGGGAAAGAAGATGAGTTACGTGGTTTGAAAGAAAATGTTGTTGTAGGTCGCTTGATTCCAGCTGGTACTGGTCTTGCATACCATTTAGAACGTCGTCGTCAAGAAGCAGAAGCTGCAGAGCATGAGCTTGTAAATGACTTCTCTGAAGTTGATCAAGCATTCTCGCAAGCTTTAAATGAAGATACTTTCTAAGTTAAACAGCTTTTGAAATGAAGAAGACGCCTTAGGGCGTCTTTTTTTATATACTGAGTGGACTCAACACATAAGCATTTAAAATGGCAATAAAAATTAGACATACATTGATGGTTTTACTGGCAGTCATGTTCGTTCCCGCCTGTTTGTTGATGTTTTTACCAGCTCAGCCAGAAATGAATTGGCAGCATAATGTATTTCAATTCATCACAGAAAAATTAAAGGTTCAAACGGGAATGTTTGGCCCCTTGGGTTTTTATACAGTATCGATTACTGCATATTTTTCGCTATTGAGCAGCATCTGGGCCGTTTTTTTATTTTGCATGATTTGGCAAGAAGAGCGTGAAACTGCACCTCAAACAACCACTCAGACAGTGCAATTTAAGTTGTTGGATGGGGTAATTATGGTTGTATGTGTTATTGGATTTATCTGGTTTAGTTTTTCGATGATGCAATGGCATTTCGCGAAACAAGATATGACCATAGGTTTAGGTCGAAATGGTTATTTATTCCAATCCTTGTATCACTATCAACTTGGTGTTGTCTTTGCTGAACTCTTTTTTATGCTTTTCTTGGTATTCAGCCAGCTGGCAATCTTAATGCTTGTTTATGCAAGTTATCATTTTCTCAATGAAAAATTTAAACGAATAGAATGATGCTTTTAGTTTTAAAAATCTTGTGATTAAGTTAATGCTTTATGAGGAAATCGTCATTCAATGATAATTTCTTATTAACATGAATGTTATTTAAATTCGACTGTGCATCTTTGATAATTAAAGACTACAAATAGCAACATGAAAATTTAATTTAATCCATAAATTAGTGTTTTCATAAAATCAGTTGTAATTAATTGCATTTGTAAGTTCAGATAGAAAGGATGAATAACATGAAAAAAATAGTAATGACTATGATGTGTGTGAGTTTACCTATTGTGATGCTTACAGGTTGTGAAAACATGTCAGCAAATGATAAGCGTATTACTTCCGCGGCACTTGGTGGTGCTGTTGGTGGTGGTATAGGTAATCATGCTGGTAATGGTGTGGGTGCTGCTGTTGGTGCAGGTGGTGGTGCTGCTGTAGGAAGCAAAGCCAACAATGGTTCAAACCGTAATGCAACATATAGTGGTATAGGTGCAGGTATTGGCTCAGTCATTGGTAAAGGTGTACTCGGCGGTGATGCCGGTGCGGCCATTGGTGGTGCGATCGGTGGTGGTGCTGGTGCTGCAATTGAGCAAAATAAATAGTCGTTAAAACCAAATCAAAATAAGCGCAACGTTTATAACGTCATGCGCTTATTTTTTTATCAATATCTAATTTTAGAAGAGTTCAGCATCTCTTCACTATTACACAATTTATTGACTATTTGGCTTTAAAATGGCTCATTCAAACAGACTTCAGCGTTTTAATGGGTGAGGGTTTTTACGACGGATATACACCGTTTTTTGTACTTCAGCAATTCTTAAGCCCGAGTCGTCAAAAATATTCACTGTATAGTTACGATAGACTGGACTATAGTTTTCGGCCAAGTTCTTCACATGTTCGATTTCAATCGCATCTAAACGGATATCTGCATAAACCGTACTGCGACCAGGGGAAAGGAAATTGATGTTTGCGGTTTTGTCCCAAACCATATATTTCGGGCCTAAATGATGCATTAAAAGAAGCATATAAAATGGATCAACCATTGAATACAAACTACCGCCAAAGTGCACGCCAACAATATTTTGATTGCTATGCGTCAGTGGCATTTTGACCCGAACGTGATAGTTTTTTAGATCAATTTTTTCGATTTCAATCCCTGCACCTTTATATGGAGAAAAATGATTCAACATAAATTTGGAAACAAATGGGATTGTCTGTAGTTTTTTGATTAGCGCATTCATGGTCAATTCTAGTTATCGATTTTTAAACCATAATAAAGAACAGAATGGAATGTGGCATTGATCTAAATGCCCTTTACAACGAAATCACAGCCAATGGTAAAACAATAAAAGGTGACTCAATGCAAGTGCAAACTTATTGGATATCCACCCAAGACAAACAAAAACTTTATGCAAAAACATGGGGTAATGCTGAAAACCCTGCGTTGGTTTTGGTGCATGGCTATCCCGATAATCAAGAAGTTTGGGAACCGATTATTGAACAATTGATCTCAAAATTTTACATCATTACTTATGATGTACGTGGGGCAGGGCAGTCTTCTGTACCAAAACGAATTCGTGATTATGCTTTAGCACGCTTATCTTTGGATTTTGAGTGCGTGGTAAATGAGCTACTGCCCAATCGTAATTTTCATCTTGCAGCGCATGATTGGGGCTCGATTCAGTCGTGGGAATCTGTGACTGAACCTAAATTTAAAAATCGTATTTTGTCTTATACCACTATGTCTGGACCTTGTTTAGATCATGCGGCTTTTTGGATGCGTGAACAGTTTTTACATGAAAAGCCTAAATTTTTTAAGCAGTTATTTAAATCTTGGTATATCGTTGCATTCCAGTTACCATTTCTTGCCCCGACCGTTTGGCATTTTTTTAGCCCACAACGCTGGGGTGCAATTTTAACGCAACTTGAGAAAAAGAAAGGCTTACCCTTAAACCAAAATATTGCAAAAGATGGTGAACATGGTATCGGACTATACCGTGCTAACTTTCTTCCACGTTTAACTCGTCCACGTGAGCGTTATGCAGTATGTCCTGTACAGGCGGTTGTACTGTTAAGAGATAAATTTGTAAGTCCAGAATTGATTGATGAAGTGCCTAAATGGGCAACAGATTTTGAACGTGTAGAAGTTGATGCAAACCATTGGGCAGTACTTAGTCAACCACAAGAGATTGCACAATATATTGAAACATTTGCACTCAAAAATAGTGAGAGTTGATTCGCTTAAAGTGATGTGAGCTCTTATAAAAATAGGCCATGTTTTCACATGGCCTATTCATTTTATGACCAGTTCGACTAAATTACAGCTTCATTGAAGTGAATCTGATAAAATATCGGCTTTCAAATTTTCGTAAATTTCTCCATGAATGCTGTCGTTATTGCGATTGCCGTGATGTTTATCTTGTCACTGGCACGAGTTTCTGTTGTTTTAACATTGGTTATTTCAGCAATTATAGGTGGGTTGGTTGCAGGTTTAAGCTTGTCAGATACTGTTACAGCATTTAATGCGGGCTTGGGTGATGGTGCAGAAGTTGCCTTGGCCTATGCGGTATTAGGCGCTTTCGCTTTGGCACTTTCAAAGTCAGGCTTGCCTGATTTATTGGCCTATAAACTGATCGGCTTACTCGGTATGGAAGCCACGCAGAAACAAGCAACCAAAGTAAAATTCTTATTATTGGGTATTTTACTGATTGCCGCGATTTGTTCACAAAATTTAATTCCTGTGCATATTGCGTTTATTCCTGTGCTTGTTCCACCGCTCTTAAAAGTGATGAATCACTTGAAACTCGACCGTCGTGCCGCAGCATGTGTACTGACCTTAGGTTTAGTCGGCACATATATCTTCTTGCCTGTAGGCTTTGGTGCAATTTTTCTTGAACAAATTCTGATGGGGAATATCAACAAAATTGGCGCTGCTTATCATCTGCATGTTGAAAGAAGCATGATGCCTATGGGGATGGCTATTCCTGTATTGGGTATGGTGATTGGTACTTTATTTGCCGTTTTTGTCAGTTATCGTAAACCGCGTATTTATGTTGATCGTAATGTTGCACCAATTACCACGATTGATTTAGATAAACCACTTCGTGCGGTAAATGTTGAGGTATTAAAAGCTGATGGCATAGCCTTAGAGCAAGAAGCCAAGCAAGAAGCCCCTGTGATTGCCAAGAAAACTATTCTTATGGCATTGCTGGCAATCATTTTAACCCTGATCTCTCAATTGTATTCAGGCTCAATGATCCTTGGCGGATTAGTGGGCTTTTCTGTCTTATCTGCCGCAGGGATTTTTAAATGGCAAGAAGCGGATGATGTTTTTGTACAAGGGATGCGTATGATGGCATTGGTCGGTTTTATCATGATCTCTGCTGCGGGGTTTGCATCCGTGATGACCCATACTGGGGATATTAATCAGTTGGTCAACGGTGTTGTTCATTTGATTGGTGACAATAAAGCGCTAGCTGCTTTCTTGATGTTATTTATTGGTTTATTTGTAACAATTGGAATTGGTTCATCATTTTCAAGTGTGCCTGTACTTGCAGTCATTTATGTTCCTTTATGTGTACAATTCGGCTTCTCTCCACTTGCAACCGTTGCTCTGATTGGTACTGCGGCAGCATTAGGAGATGCGGGTTCACCAGCTTCAGATTCGACCTTGGGGCCTACTGCTGGTTTGGGCGTAGATGGGCAACATGATCATATTTGGGATACGGTTGTTCCAACATTTATCCATTTTAATATTCCATTATTGGTGTTTGGTTGGATTGCTGCGATGGTGCTGTAGCGTTTATTTTTTAAGTTAAGGCTGTTTATGATGAGATCTAAACAGCCTTTTTTATATCTGTTCGACTAAAATCATTTAAATAGATGGGTTGATATTCTTTGTAAAAATGGGAGTATTCTAGTTTTTGATATTTAAACAGCAGGAAAAATCTTAAATAATATGCCTGAATTAAGATCAGCAGATCAAGATTATCAATTATCTAAGCCTAAATAATAAGGTGAGTGGGGATTTGGCTGATCAAAGAGATACATATAAAGGTGAGTTATAAACCTTTGTGATCATACTGCCCCAATTCATAAAAATACTTCAGGATCACTGCATAGAGATACCTGATGGTAATAAGATATCATTGTAATTATTGGAAAAAGTAAATATGAATATATGTGAATTAGTGAGTTATATTGAAGTTGGTATGACCAAACCTGTTGTAGTAGATAGAGTTTTATTAGAAGAGTATGGGAATTATATGAGAGTAATTGGTTTTTTGGACAAAGAACAAATATTAATATCCTACTTTTATTATGATGAAAGTGATGAGGATACAGGGATAGATATTAATCTTAAATATGAATCATTAGATAAAGCGATACAGTCAATTGAACAGTTTTTAGGGGTTTCAATAGATGGATGGGAAAATTTTAATCGAACAGGAAATTATCCAGAACCTTTGGAGAATTGTGTTGATAATAAATGGAATAATTTAGTAAATGATATTAAGCAAGGTACTATGATTCCAAAAGGTTATAATGAAATTCGTTTGAATATATAAATTACTATATTTTTTATTGATTAAAATACTTTAATTCTTTTATCTTAAAATGAACTGTTTATCTTTAAACAATATGATTTAGACTATGTAACATAACTTTATATTGATGTTTTATTGACAGTATAGGTTGATTTAATTTCCTAATTTATAAAAATAACAAAAAACAATTTTTCGATGAACTCTCTGTTTTCAATACACTTTTATCTTTCTCGATAAAAAATTCAGAGATGCCAATCTGATTGGCTGAATCTATCATCTAGGACATGGAGGCAAGATTTTTCTCTGAAGATACAGCCCTGAAAATGAGGTTTAAATTTATTTTATAGATATTATTAATTTATAATAAAGAATCCATTTTATATTAAATTTCACTCAATAATCCTGATTAATTTGGTTGGGTTTTAAAACCAACTGTTTTGATATGATTAAAATAAATTTTATTGTATAACAGTTACTTGAAAATATATATTAATTCTTGATTTAAATAAATGTTGCAATATTATTAATACCTATGTTTAATGTTTATTAATAACAACGCTGGGGTATTTATAATGTTAAAGCAAACTGCTCTTATTGCATTAATGGCAATTTCTTCTGCTTCATTTGCAGATTGGCAAGTCAAGGTTGGTGGTTCGGTGATTGCACCAACACAAGACACCAAAGTTGCTGGTGTTGGTACTGTGAAAGCAGACCATGAATATGCTTTTACGCCTTCTGTAGAATATATCTTTGGTGAAACACCTTTCTCTGCGGAAGTTTTATTAGCTACACCAATTAGCCACGATGTGAAATTAGATGGTGAAAAAGCAGTTAACCTTAAACACTTACCACCAACTGTAACGTTTAAATATAACTTCAAAAACTCTACACGTTTTACACCATATATTGGTGTTGGTGGTACAGCATTCCTTGCATGGGATGAGGAATCATCTGGGGCATTGGCGGGCACTAAGGTTAAAGTTAAAGATGATTTTGGTTTTGCTGGTCAAATCGGTTTTAACTTCCAACCTGCTGATGCAAAAAACTGGGGTGTTTTCTTTGATGCCCGTTATGCTCAATTAAGCCCAGAAGTGACTGTTAAAGCGGGTAATACTACTGCTGCAAAATTTGATTTAGATATTGATCCAGTTATCTATACTTTGGGTTATAGCTATAGATTCTAAGTTCGCTTTAGACTCATAAAAAACTCGGTAAATTTACCGAGTTTTTTTATTTTTACAGAGCCTTATATATTGAAACAAGAAGCAATAAAAAATAGTTATTTTTAGCTATATAAGCGCTGATTAAATCCATTTAATCTATCAGAACATCAATAAGACTTTGACATGATATGAAAAATTTAATTTTTATAATATTGGTAGGGTTAAGTAGCAGCACAATAGCCAATGCAGCAAGTTTTAATTGTGAGCATGCTCAGACCAAAAGCGAACATGCCATTTGTGAGCATCGCAGTTTAAACGATGCAGATGTCAAAATGGCGACCACCTATACCATTATCCGTAAACTTGTTCCGATGGGAACACGGGGTGTGATACAGGATCAGCAAGTGAAATGGTTACAACTGCGCAATCAATGTCAGGACAATCTACGTTGTTTAACCGATGCGTATCAAATGCGCCAGCAAAAACTAGAGATTTATATGAATCGAGTTTACCAACAAGGTCCATTTTAAAAAAAATTAAATTTGCCTATTGAAATATGCTTAAACCACTCCATTTCTAATGCATTCAATAAAAAAGCGTTATGAATTTACGGAGTGATTTTATGAGTGAACAGAACGTACAACACAGTTCAAAAAAGCATAGCTTTCAAGCAGAAGTGGCTCAGCTTTTACATTTAGTGACGCATTCACTTTATTCTAACCCTGAAATTTTCCTACGCGAGCTGATTTCAAATGCTTCAGATGCATGTGATAAGTTACGTTTTGAAGGAATTAACCATCCTGAATATTATGAGAATGATCCAGACTTACATGTTCGTGTAAGCCTAGATAAAGATGCGAAAACAATCACCATCTCAGACAACGGTATTGGTTTAAGCCAACAAGAAGCAATTGATAACTTAGGAACGATTGCTAAATCAGGCACCAAAGACTTTATGTCAAAGTTATCTGGTGACCAAAAAGCTGATGCACAACTGATTGGCCAGTTTGGTGTAGGTTTTTATTCTGGTTTTATCGTTGCTGATAAAATTACCGTTGAATCTCGCCGTGCAGGTTTAGATGCATCAGAAGGTGTACGTTGGATCAGTGGTGGTACGGGTGACTTTGAAGTCGAACAAATTGAGAAGGCTTCACGTGGAACTTCGATTATTTTACATTTACGTGATGACGCACTGGATTATTTAGAATCTTATAAAGTTAAACAAATTATCAATAAATACTCAGACCATATCAGCTTACCTATCGAAATGCAGAAGGAAGTTTGGCAGGAAGAAGAAGCAGCTGAAGGTGAAGAGAAAAAACCAGGTCATTATGTTAAAACAGATGAATGGGAAGCGATTAACTCAGCAAGTGCCTTGTGGACACGTAGCAAAGGCGAAATTACTGAAGAGCAGTATGTAGAATTCTATAAGAATTTAACTCATGACTTTGATGCACCATTGGCTTGGGCACATAACCGAGTTGAAGGCAGTACTGAATATACCCAATTGCTTTATATTCCAAGTAAAGCACCAAGTAATATTTTCACGCGTGAAGCTAAAGCAGGCATCAAACTTTATGTAAAACGTGTATTTATTATGGATGATGCAGATAATCTGATTCCAAATTATCTACGTTTTGTACAAGGTGTGGTGGATAGTGCTGATCTGCCGCTTAATGTAAGCCGTGAGATTCTACAAGAAAGCCGTGATGTGAAAACCATCCGTGAAGGTAATGCACGTCGTGTATTGACAACATTGGATGCTTTAGCAAAATCAGAAGATCAAGCTGATCAAGACAAATTTAAAACTTTCTATGCTGAATTTGGTTCAGTGATCAAGGAAGGTTTAGGTGAAGACTTTGGTAATCGTGAACGTATTCTAAAACTTTTACGCTTCTCTACTTCGAGCAATGATGAGGTATCAACATCATTGGAAGCTTATAAAGCACGTATGAAAGAAGGGCAAAAAGCTATCTATTATGTGACTGCCGATAGCTTAGCGGCTGCGAAAAACTCTCCGCAACTTGAATTATTCCGTAAAAAAGACATTGAAGTTTTGCTTATGGCAGATCGTGTTGATGAATGGGCGATGGAGTTTGTGCATGACTTTGATGGCACTCCTATGCAAAATGTTGCAAAGGGTGCAGTCGATCTTGGTGATTTACAAGATGCGGAAGAGAAAAAAGCACTCGAAGCTGCCGCAGAACAGTTTAAACCTGTGGTTGAAAAACTCTCTGATTCATTAAAAGCCAAGACCAAAGAAGTGCGTGTGACAACGCGTTTAGTGGACTCACCAGCATGTCTAGTGACCAGCGATGGTGAGCTTTCGCCGCAGTTAATTCGTATGTTAAAACAAGCGGGTCAGGCTGTACCTGAATCTAAACCAATTCTGGAAATTAACCCTGAACATCCTTTAGTAAAAAAACTTGAAAGTTCAGCCCAGTTTGATGATTTAGCCAATGTGATCTTTGATCAGGCAGTAATTGCTGAGGGTGGTTTACCTGATGATCCTGCTGAATATGTAAAACGTATTAACAATTTATTGCTTAAATAAGTCGTAATTTGTTTTAACAGAGCCTATCTTTAAGATAGGCTTTTTTATATAAACACATTCAATGAATAATTTTAAAAGAATTCAATGTATAGGTTGTTTTGTATTGCTCAGTTTAGCTACAACAGTTGTGATGGCATATGAACTTCCACCAGTTGAAAAGCGTAATGCAAATACCACAGATATTTCAGTACATAACGCCATGTTCTTAAGACAAAATACACAGGCTGCTGTGATGGGTATATTGAAAAAAAATGGCCAGAACTATGAACTTGCTGCTAGCGATGGGAAAGGGGGAATGGCGTTACCGATAGCGGTACATCCAAGCCTTAAAATAGACGATGCTTTAGTCGATAAAGAAGTTAGGGCGATTGGGCGAATGACTTATGAAACAATGTATATGCCCAATTCTAGCGACTTTGGTCCCGCTTATAGTTTTACTTTTGAATTGTTTTCAATTGCCCCATTGAATTAAAAGGGTGTGGCAGGCATTTTACCAACATCAGTGGATAAGTCGAAACTTATCCACAGTTCAGCTTAAAGATTCAGCTTATGCTTAAAATAACGCTTCTAAACGTACCAAAGCGCTTGGGAAATGGCTACGATCTTCACGACGATCATTAAAATAATTTAAGTCGCCTTGTACGTAAAACCATTCACGCCAAACAGGTTGTCGCCAAGAAACAAAAGGCCCCCAACTGTTGAGCTTAAGGTCATTATTATTATAATAACCGCCAGTATAGATACCATAGTTAAAGCGATTATTTTTAAAGAACTGATGTTGTCGATAAGTACGGTTATCCCAAGTTAAATCATCGTCTTGTTCATCTGCATACGTCACATAGAATTGGTTGGAAATAAAGGGCTGATTGGGGCGAGCATGGGTCAGCTCTAAGTTGGTTCTCAAATAGTTTTCACTGTCGATCCCATAGCGGTAAATCTGTTCCGCATGAAAAGTAAAATCATTCCCCAGTTTCCAATCCTTTTGAGCCTTTAAACGTGCATAGATATCATCACCTGAACGAATACCAAGGTCTGCATCTAAGTCAAAAGGTAAGCGTTTAGAAAGCTGTGACCAACGTAAAGCAATCGAGCTGTTATCATCACGAATTTGTTTACCATCCACTCGTTTATCTGGATCGCCATCAGCATGATTATTGTTGATCGCTATATTATTTGTAATTTCATCATCTAATGAATCATCACCAAAGACCACACTTAAACGGTTTTCAAGTGTGGGTAATTTAACTTTTCCTCGTATCCGAGGATTGACATCATAACCATCATGCTTATTCCATTGATTATCAACAATGATCCGCAACGTTGCTGACGCTGGATGTGCAGGATCAGTTTTTCCAAACCAGTTGTCCATTTTATTGGCTGTACGGTCTGCCCAATTGCTAATCTTTTTCTGCTTTTTGTCGGCCCAAGTTTGATCTTCTGTTGCATCCGTTGGGGGAACAATAACTTGATTAGATTGTTCTGGGAAAATGGTCGGTGTTGAGTCAACAATTTTTGGAATATAGTTGAGCAAGCCCATCTCATTTTCTTTGGCGCTGGCTAAAGAAGGTTGCTGATCGACTTTCCCCGTTTTAGCATTCGCTTCAAGACTGCTATTTACTTCTGCAAACGCAGTGTTCCCAAAAAAACCGCCTAATATTAAGACATAAGGTAGTTTTGAGAAGATTGATATTTTATTCATATGCCCACTTCTTAAACTTTGAGTCATTCAGTACTTCATTTTCGATATAACTATGCCTTAAAAAAACACTAAATTTCAATGGAATCGCTATTTTAAGTACAAAAAACATAAATTTATTTAAAATGAAGCGTATTCTATCCACATTATCGCGAATCAAAGCGTGACTTAAGCTATTTTTTAATAAATAAGCGCTTTTTTATCCAAAGCTCAATTATGGTAAAGCTTTTACGCTAAAAATTCTTTGGAGACAAAATCTACACTTATCCAAGAATAGATAAGCGATTTTAAATATAGTCAAACTGCATAATTATTCATGCAAGTGATTTGCTTCAAGTCATTGATTAGACATGAAGCATGTATCTTTTATGAACTTTTTAAAAACTATGGGTTATCAATTCATTTTTTGTGCTTTTGAATCATAAATAGTTGCCCTACAGTGTGGCGACATGGATGTCGCCGTTGGGCGGGGGTATATGAGCAAAAATAAAGCACTGCTTTGTTTGCAGCGCAAGAGCCCTGTTAAACGAAAGATTTTTGTCATCTTGTATCTTGTTCTTTGTAGTGATTAGCTATCACTACACGTAAATTGTAGAGTTTGGTTTGTCATCAAAACTTCGAGTTTCCTGAAAAGATTAAACCTACAATTTACACCTAACCACTGACATAAATCTGGACGGTAACTAAGCACTTTGATGCTGCATTCACAAGAAAAGACTGTGGTTTTTTAATATTAATTCAATCAATAATTAGGTGAAGCTATGTTTTATCTTGGCATTGATGTTTCTAAAGCTAAATTCGATTGTTGTTTATTTCTTGATGACTCTAGTGGAAAAATAAAAACTAAATGCTTTTCCAATAGCAATAAAGGATTTCATCAATTGTTATCATGGTTAAATCGTTTTGGTCTTGTTGCTGAAGAAACTAGAGCCTTAATGGAAGCAACATCCGTCTATCATGAAATGTTAGCTCAATTTTTATTTGATTTAAAATTTCAAGTTTGTGTGGCTAACCCAGCCCGTACTCGATATTTTGCTCAAAGTATCTCTAAGCTTAATAAAACTGACAAAATCGATAGTGAAGTATTGGCGCGATTTGCAATGACTGTAGATTTACATTTATGGCAACCCACTCCTGATAATATCCGATTGCTCAATGCTTTATTAGATAGAAGGTCAAGTCTTGCGAACGACTTAAAACGTGAACAAAATCGTTTGGAAAAAGCAAACTCCACTCTAATAGTTGTACCAATTTTAAAGTCTATTAAGACTAATATTAAATCATTAACTCGGCAAATTCAGAATCTAGATACACAAATTCAAAACCATATTGATCAAGATCAAGACCATGAGCTTAAACGTGATCAAAAGCTTCTTGAAAGCATTCCAGCAATTGCTGAGCGTACCAGTTTATTAATGCTTGTTTTTTTACGTGCTCATTCTTTTGAAAAAGCTAGCCAAGCTGCTGCATTTGTGGGTTTAGTTCCCATTCATAGACAATCTGGTAGTTCTGTGCTTGGAAAAAGTCGCTTATCTAAAGCCGGTTCACCTAAAATTCGATCGGGTTTATATATGGCTGCCATTGTTGCAACTCGGTACAATCCTCACATTAAAGAGTTGAGCGAACGGCTCTTAGCGAAAGGGAAAACTAAAATGGTAGCGATTGCTGCTGCTATGCGAAAGTTAATTCATCTTTGCTATGGTGTTCTTAAAAACCAACAACCTTATCAGGCAAATTATAAGGCATGAATCCTTAAATAATTTGCTTGACAGTTAAGACGGTATCTTTTCATCTCTGAAAAGTGAGGCATCGCCTACGCAAAGGTATTTAAGCTTTGAATGTATGGTACGGCATTGCAAGCTTTTTATAATCAAACAAATTATTTCCTAAGGCAATTGATTTAGTTGAAAATATTAATCAAGAGAAATTATATTCTTGTGTATGAGTTTTTGACAGGTTGACTATAGTAGCAATGCACTTTTGAAAAGCGAGAATGAAGAAAAATTATACGCTGTTGTGGATAACTTTAATTTTATCCTCAAAGCCTATTTTATTGCGGCATAAACAAAAACACCTCCAAAAGAGGAGGTGTTGTGTCTTAAAAAATAAGAAAATTAAAAAAGAAACTACAGCGCATGAATTTCGTGGGAACGAAAAATATTTATTGATCTTAGTCTAAGAAAAAGGTGATGAATAGTTGCTTTTCTGCAACGCTGTATTGCAAAAATGGCACGTAAAATTTAAAAAATGACTCATTAAAAATAAGACATAGAAATCATTCAGTATATTTTTTATGATCTGTTTCGGTTGGTTTTTTAATCATTTTCTTAAATATTATTATGCTTATTGAATACTGAAGAAACTCCTTCAAGGAATTTCTCCAGTAGCTGATTTTATTTGTTGGGAACTTCACAAGACTCATCAGCACAAACAGGGCCATCCTGTTGCTCGATTTCAGCATCATTCGCAGTTTCAAGGGCTTTTTCTAACACTTGTACAAAGACTTCACGTGGTTGAGCACCCGCTAAAGCCACACGTTGATCAAAGACAAAGAATGGTACGCCTGTTACTTTTAATTGTTCATGAGCAACTTGTTCATCGAATTTTACAAAGTCAGCATATTCTTCAGAGTCTAGAACATCATCAACTTCTATTGGATTTAAGCCAATACGAGATGCGACATCTTCAATTGTTTCCCGTTCACCAATCGGTAAACCTTGAGTCATATAGCTATAGAAAAAAGCTTCTTCTGCTTCTGAACCTAAACCCTTACTTTGTGCAAGGTGAATGATCCGATGGGCGTTAAAGGTATTTCCTGAGTTGGCATTTTCCCAGTTAAATTGGATGCCTTCTTCTTTTGCCATTGCTGCAATATTGCGTTGCATATCTTCGACTTCAGGGATACTACGCCCATATTTTTGCGCAAGACGTTCAGAGTTTGAAACTTCTTGGCGCGTAGGTGCTTCAGGATCAAGTTCAAAACTGTGCCAATGGACTTCAAGCTCAATACCTGCTTGTTCAGCAGCAGCTTCTAAACGTTTTTTACCGATATAGCAAAAAGGGCAAACCACATCTGACCAAATATCTACGCGCATGGGAAATCTCTACAATCTAATTTTGGATTATGATGGGGTTTGTTTGCATAAATTTAAAGTGAAACTTTTAAGCAGTCTTATTTTAAGGTGATTCAACAAAGGTTATTTATTGTTATTTTGCATAATTAATATACAAAAAAGAGTCGCTTAGGATATTCTAAGTAATCTATAAGGATGTTCGGAGTTTGGTATGCGTCGACTTTTGATTGTTTTCGGTATCATCTTTCTGGCTGTTATTGGATTTTTCTACTATGACCATACTTCAATAAAGAATGAAGACGCCAATCGCCAAGCATTTGATTTGGTGATGACTGAAAAAATGCGGCAACTTTCTGAACAAGCCCAAGACCGTTCTAAACCCGTAAATATTGATATTCATGATAATCGGCTCAAAGGTGATTACAAAACCTTGTCTGAGTTTTTATTGAAATATTGGGCCAAGAATGTTGATACACGGAACACTTATTTAAATCAGCTCGCAGCGGCCAAATGGGATCATTTTTTAGATGTAAATCGTTTGGATGCAGACCGTAAACAGAACTATGTAGAAACAACACAGATGCTGGTGACTGTACGACAAGCAATGCAGCAATATCAGCAAAAAAATAGACAAAATAAAACCGAGGCTTTAAACGAATTAAAAAAAATAGATTTGCGCAAGGACCTCAAGAAACCCTTACAGGATAAGCTCGAACAGAATGTTGAACTTGACCCTGAAAATACCCTAATCCTAAATGAGCTACAAATTTTAGGTAAAGCTGAAACCATGTTTGATTTGTTAAAAAAATATGAGTGGCAGAAGCAGGGTAATCAAATTTTGTTTAAAGACGATGCTCAAGTGAAACAGTTTAACCAGTTGTTTCAGGATGTGCTGAAATTGAATAGCCAAATCAATCAGAAAAAAGAGCAAAATGCGGAAGTATTAGAAGAAGCCTTGTAAATTTTAGAAGTAGATGAATGAAAAATATAAAAATATGTTTGCTTTTTACAATGTTTATACTGCTATTGCTGGGTGGGATTGGCTATGTCTACCAGACGCCATTTCTCGTTCAGCAAGATTGTAAAAGCGTTGCTTTATATCGCTATCATTTTGGTGTTTATCAAATTGATCAAGACACAATGCTGGATGCCGATACTTATAAAAAGGTTTATGGATGGAAGCATTTTTTAGGCTTAGCCCCTATTTTATGTGCTGAACAAATTGAGTATGACCAATGTGTCGTGGAGGAAAAGCAAGCGGGGTTAAATGCTGAGCAGGAAAAACAGCAATGGAGCCTTGTGCGGGACAATTTATATATCAATCCTCAACGAGAATTGGCGTTAAAGTTTCCTTATGCAAATCGTTGTAGCGTGTTTCTATCTGAACATGTTCTGCCCAGCAAAAGCCTGTCGATCATGGGTGAGCGTTTTTATCGACATTTGGGTTTTGGTGGTGAAGATGGGCCTTCTTTGAATGACACTATAGATTTAGCGAGCTTTAAGCAGTTAAACCCTTCTAATTTGTATAAAGATAAACGGCATGTTTATCAATACTTTAGCATGCTGGATGGGGGCATGTTTTCGATTTTAGAGGGTGCAGATGCCAGTAGTTTTGAACTACTCGGAGATTGCTACGCAAAAGACAAGCAGCATATTTATGAAGAACGTTTTGGCGAACTTGAGGGTGCAGATTATGCAAGTTTTAAAACCAAATCTGATATGGGATGCGTTGCACAGGATAAAAATGGCTATTGGTTTTGGAATAATCGAAAAGCTTGGAAAGATATGAATAGTGAAGAAAAAGAGCGGGTCCAGGCGCTTCAATAAGATTGATCTCGATTAACGCTTGGTTTCTTCAACTTTTCCTTGCATTAAAAAAGATGTTAATAGGCTTTGAGATTTTTTGAGTTTGACTAATTTTTCTGAAATATGTTCTAACTCTATTTTTAATGTTTCTTTGGCAACAGGGCATAAGGTAAATTTTTCCTCACCCAAATCGAAACATGGCAATAATAATTTAATGTCTTTTAAATGCATGCCGGCATCATTGAGAACTTTAATTTTTTGAATATCCTCGATGTTTGCTTGATTATAAGCTCGATAGTGATTCGCTGTTCGTTGCGGGCGAATTAATCCTAGCTCTTCGTAATAACGTAACATACGCGGGCTTACTTGAGTTATCTCAGCAACTTTAGCAAGATTCATAATAGACCTCTTATAAACTAAAACGGACCAGTTGGAAAAAAAATTATTGGTGGCTCTATTTAAGTTGTTGAATGAGCAAAACCTATTTAATCTTTATTTCAGAATTTTAACAGTATTTACCGTTTATCTGAGCTTTAGTGAATCTCGCTATAATTTGTTATAGCCTGTTTAATAGACAATATTAAATGTATTGAATCATTTTATTGAATATATACGATGATTTATTTTTTAGGTGAAATGTATGAACTTTATCAAAGTTTCGATACTTGTAACTGCTCTTTCTGTTTGGTTACCCACTGTACAGGCAGAAGAAGTTGCCTCATTGCCTACGATTAAAGTGATGGCGGATTCTGAACTGCGTCAAGAAGCTGTAGGTGTTGTTCCTTATCAAGAAGATAAAGATGTACGTAAGGCGTTACAGCATCAGATCATTAAAAAAGATAATGAGATCCAAAATTATGTGATTGGCGATAATTTTACTACGCTTGATATACAGCCCAAAGCCTCTGAACCGAATATAAATCAAATTTCTTCACCATTACTTAGAGAGTATGTTTTAGCTGTGGCTGCTGGTTTGCAGTCTTCTGACCCGACATCAGGTTTGTTTACCATGATGGAACCACTTTCGATGGGTATGAATCGCGAGAAAGCTTTAGAAGCAGTTCGTAATGGAACTTTTAAGTTGAATATCGATGCTGACCGTTTAGATTTGATATTAGGTGATAAATGGCGAAGTGCTCTGCCTAAGTGATTCGTTATTTAAAATTTTGATTATTTCATTAAGCCAATCTGTTGATTGGCTTTTTGTATATTGCTATCTGTTTTCAAGAATGTTGACATATCCTAATTCTAAAATTAAGTTAGTAGTTAAGGTGAAATTATCTATTAAAAATATCAAAATCAATAGGATATTTAGATAAATTTGAAATGTTTATAATAAAAATCCCCGCATTAAGCGGGGATTTTATATCTTAGTATTTAATTAAGAATTAAACACGTTCGATAATTGTCGCGATACCTTGACCAAGACCGATACACATGGTTGCAAGACCGATTTGCGTATCTTGTTGTTCCATCACGTTCAACAATGTAGTGGTGATACGTGCGCCAGAACAACCCAATGGGTGACCCAATGCAATCGCACCGCCGTTTAAGTTGATCTTGTCTTGCTTGTCATAGATGTTCAAGCCTTTCATTACAGAAAGACCTTGAGCAGCAAATGCTTCGTTTAACTCGATGGTTTGGATGTCTTCCATCGTTAAGCCAGCACGTTTAAGCGCTTTCTGTGTTGCAGGAACAGGACCATAACCCATGATCGCAGCATCACAGCCTGCAATCGCCATAGAGCGAATCACAGCACGTGGCTTAAGACCTAAAGCTTGAGCACGTTCAGCCGACATCAACAACATTGCTGATGCACCATCAGACAATGCAGAAGAAGTCGCAGCAGTCACAGTACCACCTTTAGGGTCAAATACTGGACGTAACGCTTTGAATGCTTCAAGGTTTGCATCTGGACGAATTACTTCGTCGATGTCGCAAAGGATTTTGAAGCCATTGGCATCATGACCTTCAACACCCACGATTTCGTTTTTGAAACGGCCTTCCTGAGTTGCAGCCCAAGCGCGACGATGGGATTCAACACCAAACGCATCTTGTTCGTCACGGCTAATGCCGTTCATACGACCTAACATTTCAGCAGTTAAGCCCATCATGTTAGATGCTTTCGCATAATGCTTAGATGCTTCTGGGTTAAGATCGATGCCATGCATCATACCAACGTGACCCATATGCTCTACACCACCGATGATGAATACATCACCTTGGTTGGTTGCAATTTGCGCCGCAGCAGTATGGATTGACTGCATAGAAGAACCACAGAGGCGGTTTACAGTTTGACCACCAACAGTCTTCGGCAAGTCAGCCAATAACACGATGTTACGGCCAATGTTCATACCTTGTTCTAGGGTTTGGTTCACACAACCCCAGATCAAATCTTCAACTTCATTTACATCAAACTGGTTACGAGCAACTAAAGCACGAACCAATTCAGCAGATAAGCTGTCAGCACGTACATTGCGGAACATACCGTTTTTGGTTTTACCCATTGCAGAACGTACGCCATCAACGATGACAACGTCACGTGGATTTAAAGTAGCCATTCACGTTGCTCCTTAACCGTAGAATTTTTTGTTGTTTGCAGCCATGTCACGCAACATTTGTGGCGCTTCATAAGCCTTACCTAAGTGTGCATATTTGTCGCAAAGCGCAACATATTCAGCAACACCTGTTTGGTCGATGTAACGCGCTGGACCACCACGGAATGGAGGGAAACCTACACCCATGATCATTGCCATATCTGCTTCAGAAGCAGTAGAAACAATGTTGTCCTCTAAGCAACGAACAGTCTCGTTACAGAACGCGAGCATCATACGGTCAATAATTTCTTGAGCATCAAACTCGTGCTTTTCAGTTGTTGCCATCGTTGCAACAAGCTCATACGCAGTTGGATCAATAGATTTCGCTTTCTTACCTTTACGATCAAGCTCGTATTTGTAGAAACCGATGTCATTTTTTTGACCAAGACGTTTGTTTTCGTACATGATTTCGATCGCGCCTTTATAGTCAGGCTTCATGCGGTCTGGGAAACCTTCAGCCATAACTTCAGCACCATGCACACCAGTGTCGATACCCACAACGTCGATCAAATAAGCAGGTCCCATAGGCCAGCCGAATTTTTCCATGACTTTGTCAACTTGTTGGAAGTCTGCGCCATCTTTAAGCAGAAGGTCAAACGCACCAAAGTAAGGGAACAATACACGGTTTACAAGGAAGCCAGGACAATCGTTTACAACGATTGGTGTTTTACCCATTTTTTGAGCAAGAACAACAGTTGTCGCAATTGCTTCTTCAGATGTTTTCTCACCACGGATCACTTCAACCAAAGGCATCATGTGAACTGGGTTAAAGAAGTGCATGCCTACGAAGTTTTCAGGACGAGTCAATGCATTTGCAAGACGCGTGATTGAAATCGTAGAAGTATTTGAAGCAATGATCGTATTTTCACGAACTTTTGCTTCTGTATCACGTAACACAGCTTCCTTGATTTTAGGATTCTCTGTGACTGCTTCAATCACGATGTCGACTTCTTTAAACTCGTCATAGCTTAAAGTAGGACGGATACGTGCAAGTGTTTCACCCATTTTTGCAGGTGTCATCTTTTTACGTTCAACTTGTTTAGTCAATAAGCCATTTGCTTCAGACATACCTAAAGCAAGCTGTGGGTTACCGATGTCTTTCATGATGATTGGTGTGCCTTTGCTTGCCGCTTGGTAAGCAATACCGCCACCCATAATACCCGCGCCTAAAACAGCTGCTTGGTTAACCGGGTGAGCACCTTTCTCATGTTTTTTAGATGCTTTTTTTACAACTTGGTCATTGATGAATAAACCGATCAATGCGCCAGCTTGTGGTGTAATAGCAGCTTTAGCAAACGCTTCGGCTTCAATTTTTAACGCTTCATCACGTTTTTGGCTTACACCAGCTTGAAGTGAATCAAGAAGAAGTTTTGGTGCTGGGTATTGAGCAGGGTTTGCTTTCGCAAGGACTACACCTTTAGATGAGTTAAACGCCATCATTTGTTCAAGCATGTCTAATTTAACAGGCTCTAATTTTTCTTGACGTTTTGCTTTCCAGTCTAAACGACCAGAGATTGCTTGTTTAACAAGATCAATCGCAGCTTCTTGGAGTTTGTCAGCCGCAACCACTGCATCTACAGCACCGTCTTTCAGTGCAGCATCTGGACGTTTGTTTGCTGAAGTCGCGATCCACTCAACCGCATTGTCAATACCAATCAAACGGCTTAGACGAACAGTACCACCGAAACCAGGAATGATCCCCAGTTTAACTTCTGGTAAGCCAACTGTTGCAGCATTTGACATTACGCGGTAGTCACATACCAAACACATTTCAAAACCGCCGCCCAATGCAATACCATTGATCGCAGCAACTTTAGGAATCTCTAGATCTTCAAAAGCGTTAAAAATCTCGTGAACAGGCATTGCCCATTCTACAATTGCACTTTCACCTTGCTTAAAATTTTCACCAAACTCAGTGATGTCTGCACCAACGATAAATGTTGATTTACCAGAGGTTACGATTAGACCTTTCACTTCACTGTTATTTTTTACAGCTTCAATAGCAGCTTTAAAGTCTTCAATCGTTGCACGGTTGAATTTGTTAACCGACTCACCTTGTAAGTCAAAGCGGAATTCTGCAATTCCGTCCGAAAGCAATTGGACGGTAATGGCATTGCCAGCGTGGATCATGCCCTGATCTCCTTTTTTGGAGGACTTCTTAAGTTGATGTTTTGAAGTGTGTATGCAATTCCCGCACACATTTCGACTTCACTAATCTTACGATAACTATATCTAAAAATAACCTAACAAGTTGTATCAAGCCGTGACGCAAGGGTCATCAATTTTTTTGTTGCAGAAACTTATCCATTTATGTGTTGAATAGGTAGTTATTTCAAATGATGTAATGAAGCATATGTTTAAATTAATTTTTTTAATCATAAGATAAGACTTTTATATCGAAAAAGAACATTGTAATAGACTGGTTTTACCAATGAATTTTTAGTCATTTTGGTCAATTGAGTGTTTTATTAAACAATTTTAAGCTGTGTAAGGTAGTTTATAAAGTTTAGGCTTTAATGCGATTGGCTTTTTGATTTATAGATTTGTTATAATTTGTAGAAACATTCTCCCTTTTTGAGATTTAAAATTCTATCAGCACATGTTGCTTGATTAACCTGATTAATGAAAAGAGTGCTGTATGATTAAATGGATCATATTGGCGATTTTTGTGATTTCTGCTTTGTATATCCAAAATCGCGGTAAAGTGCGACATTCGTTTTATCGTCAATTTTTTGACCATTCAACGATACTCGCACCAATTAACTTTCTCATGTATATGTTTTCAAAAGTGCCGAATCAACCGTATATCGACACGCAACATTTTAAAGATTTAAAAGTGTTAGATGAAAACTGGGAAATGATTCGTGAAGAGGCGCAAGCGTTATATGCCAAAGGTGGAATTAAGGCTTCAAGTACATATGATGATTTAGGCTTTAATTCATTTTTTAAAACAGGTTGGAAGCGTTTTTACCTAAAATGGTATGATTCAGCGCATCCATCAGCAACAGAACTCTGTCCAAAAACAACTGAATTGCTGAAAAATTTGCCAACTATCAAGGCGGCAATGTTTACGGAGCTTGCACCTGATAGTCGATTAGTACGCCATCGTGATCCTTATGCCGGTTCATTACGTTATCATTTGGGGCTCATTACGCCAAATGATGATCGTTGCTTTATTGATGTAGATGGTCAGCGTTATTCATGGCGTGATGGTGAAAGTGTGGTTTTTGATGAAACTTATATTCATTATGCAGAAAATACTACAGACCAAAATCGTATTATCTTTTTTGCTGATGTAGAGCGCCCATTAAAAACAAGATTTATGCAGCGCTTTAATCACTGGTTCGGTAAAAAAGTGATGACTGCTGCCAGCTCTCCAAATGAAGCAGGGGATCAAACAGGAGGGTTAAACAAAGTTTTTGGTTATGTGTATCAAATTCGTATTAAAGCCAAAGCCTTGAAAAAATCCAATCGTCAGTTGTATTACTTTTTAAAGTGGTTCTTGATGTTAGGGATTTTCTTCCTGATTTTTATTCGACCATATATGTCACAGATCATTGCATTTTTTGAAAAAATGATTTGATTTGAAGCGCCCGTCAGGGCGTTTTTTAATAACAAATTTTGACTTGAGTTTAACGCTCGATTTTTTTAATTTACTTTCATAATTTATAAAAGTGCTGGAAAACACAAAATGTTTAAAAATTTAGCCTCAGAAATGATGGGTATGAGTGATATTGGAACAATTATTGAACCGCATGATTTCAATAAAACAGATATTGATGATTATATTTTTCATGAAGATAACGAGAAAATTTTCTTTGTAATCAAAAGTAAAACAGATGAATATTGCTTTACTAATGTCGCCTTTATGCATCTCGATGGTAAAAGTGCAATCAGTAAAAAGCGCATGTTGTACCGCTATTTGTACAAACATAATCCTGTGAAAAATGTTCTTTTAGAAACAGCAGGTACCGTGGATTTAGATGCTGAAATTAAGTTCCAGTTAGGTGATCAGCACTTCTCTATTGATATTGATAAAAAGCAAATAGAGAAAATTCGTGATCTATATAAAGCATTATTCACCATTGGTGAGACCTGCAAAGAAATCAATCGTAAACGTAATGTACTATTACAAAGTACTGACAATGTTCAGAAAATGTTTAACTTGCGAGAGCTCAGTGAGCAGGCAATTTTAAATTTACCTGAAATCATTAACCAGACTGCACAACAAGTTGAAGACTATGCGAATCAGCGTATTCGACAAATCGAAAATTATGATTTTTCTGAAATTTTTGATCGTTATTTGAAAAATTGATTTTTTATAAATTTAGTCAAGAATTAAAACGCTCGTAAGGGCGTTTTCTATTATGTAAATCAATGATTTTATAGTCATTTTTTAGTCAGAATTCAGGTAAAATAGTATTTTGTATGGGGGAACTTTGAAGCACATTATGCAAAAATTTCATACTAAAATTGATTGGTGGATTTTAGGCTTTATAATCGCGATGACAGGCCTACTCATTCAGTTACTCTTTACCATGTATGCTAAGGGCACAATGGTTGAATATCCTGAGCATTCGGTCGTTTATATTTTAACCATTGCGGTGATTTGGTGGCCAGTTTTAAATACACGTTATATCATTCAAGATGAAATACTGACGATTCATAGTCTATTCTTAAAATGGCGTATTCCATTGGCAAATATTCAGAAAATAAGTAAAACTAATAATTCGATTTCATCACCTGCATTATCTTTAGATCGTTTGAAAATTGAATATATCAAGGATGGGAAAATTAAACAGGTCCTTGTTTCTCCAAGAGATCAGCAGGCTTTCAGTAAGGTTGTAAATAATCCTTTTTTTGATTCTTGCACATAAATATACCAAACAAAACATTTCCGATATGAAGGTTTAATAGCGGAAAAATACAATATGAATGGCAGAAAGCTTTTGGTTAATAGTACTTCTACAGAAGGAGCTGCATAATATTATCTGACTAGAGAGGGAGTTCTTATATTTATGCTCCTTGGTCATTGGATGAAATATTTTTTAGTGGATGAGTAACATTTGATACTGAAGAACTCAAATATTTATAGAGTGGTTATATTTCTCGAAATTTTGGTTTTATTTCATTTCTATAAGAAAGTTGATGTTTTATGTGAATCGATCACAAAAGATATTCATAATCTAATCTGTCAGATCAACAGTAATACGATTGTTTAGATTTTAGTTGCAATATTAAGGATAAGTTGCTTATCTATCAGTCATTTGAAAAATAAAAATCAAGATCTTATTCAATAGAAAGAAAAAGTAATTCACTCAAGTAGACTTGAAAAATGCATGATCTAACTACATCATCCATTTATAGTCCAAATTTAAAAGCCTACTGTGAACGAAAACGCACGTGAAAATATCGAAAAGATTCTAGCCAATATGACGACGCTACCTGGTGTGTATAAAATGCTGGGAAAAGATGGTGAATTATTATATGTCGGAAAAGCCAAAAATCTAAAAAATCGCGTACTGAGTTATTTTGTAAAAACCATTGAACACCCGAAAACACAGGCTTTGGTTGCACGTATTTATAATATTGAAACTCTCGTAGTCCGTTCTGAAACTGAAGCCTTATTACTCGAACAGAATCTGATAAAACTGCATCGCCCACCGTATAACATTATGTTGCGCGATGATAAATCTTATGTCTATATTTTTGTCTCCGCAGATAAACCTTATCCGCGGATTGCTTCAGGACGAGGCAAAGGCAAACATCAAGTAGGTAAGTTTTTTGGACCCTATCCAAGTGCTTATAATGCAAGAGACACACTTTTAGTACTACAAAAACTATTTAATGTCCGGCAATGTGAAAACAGCTATTTCTCACAGCGTAAACGTCCATGTTTACAATATCAGATTAAACGTTGTACTGCGCCTTGTGTGGGTTTGATTTCACCTGAAGCCTATAATGAGGATGTACAAAATTCGATTCGTTTTTTAAATGGTGATACCAAAGAGCTGAACCAAGAATTGATCCAAAAAATGGAACAGGCAGCAGAAAATCTAGAATTTGAAAAAGCAGTTTTTTTTCGGGATCGTATGGCCTTACTCCGTGATGTACAAGCACAACAAGCCATTTATAAAGTCAAAGGTGAAGCTGATATTCTTGCGATTGCCTATCAAGCGGGTGTGACATGTGTACAGATTATGCATGTACGTAATGGGAAAATGCTGGGCGGGAAAAGTTATTTTCCAGATATGTTGGATGATGATTTGAGTCAAATGCTGTCTGATTTTATCGCCAATTTCTATTTCCAAGTTGCAGACGAGGTTCCAGCCGAACTCATTGTTAATGTAAATGTTACAGATCGAAAAGAATTGGAAGAAGCTTTACATCAGCAATTTGAAAAGAAAATTCAGATTAAACATAATGTTCGAGAAACTCGTGCTGAATGGCTGGAATTGGCTGAGATGAATGTTCAGCATGCGATTAAAGGAAAACTAGCCAATCATTTAGAATTAAATGAACGCTTTCATCAACTAGAACAAGTCTGTGGTCGTCCTATAGATCGTATTGAATGCTTTGATATTTCTCATACGATGGGCGAAGCGACCATTGCATCATGTGTAGTTTTTGATGCAGGCGGAGCACGTAAGCGAGATTATCGTCAATTTGCAATTGAAGATATTACAGGTGGTGATGATTATGCCGCGATGCGGCAAGCGTTAACACGCCGTTATAAAAAAGCCATGTTACCCGATTTGTTACTGATTGACGGGGGCAAAGGGCAACTTCATATGGCGATGGATGTTATGCAAGAGCTTGGCTTAGATGCATTTATGGTGGGTGTATCCAAAGGTGAAGGACGTAAACCCGGTTTAGAAACACTACATTTTACCGACGGCACTAAGATTCAGCTTCCCGAAGACCATAAAGCACTGCATTTGATTCAGCAAGTCCGTGATGAAGCGCATCGTTTTGCAATCACCAAGCATCGTGCTAAGCGAGATAAACGTCGTGGAGGATCGGTACTTGAGGCTATTCCGGGCTTAGGTCCAAAACGTCGTCGTGATTTACTGACTCATTTTGGTGGGATTCAGGGGGTACTTAAAGCTTCTGAACATGATTTAAAAAATGTTCCAGGTTTGGGTGATGTTATGGCACGAATGATTTATAAAGTGTTGCATGAATAACGTCGTTATTGTTCTCGATGATGAGTAGCATTTGCCAAAACAACCATTGACGCATGAGTCACTGATCATTTTCATCTCGCGTCAAATATGAAACAGTACAGCAAAGATCGAAAAATTGGACGGATCATGTCATTAGAATCACTATTTCAGCAGATTGAACAAGAAGAGTGGATTGATATTCCTCAAGGGTGGTTGCAGGGGCGCACGATCTTTGGCGGTCTTGTAGCGGGTATGTTGGTTTATAAAGCAATTGCAACCATTCACGATCCAGTTAAAAAGTTGTTGAGTTGTAGTGTCACTTTTGCTGGGCCTGTTGAAGAAACACCAGTGAAATTAACTGCTGAAATCTTGAGACAGGGTAAATCAGTCACTACAATTGAAGTCAGACTGTGGCAGAATGAGGCTGTGCAAAGTATTTTAATTGCAAGTTTTGGTAGCCAACGCGATTCTAAAATTCAAGTATCTTTAGAGCCTCAAGCCCCTGATTTTCCGCCACTTGACCAGATTAATATTGTCCCTAAATATTTACCCTTTCCTGAGTGTGTAAAGAACTTCCAGCTGGCATGGACTGAAGGGAATTATCCAATGTCAGGTAGTAAGCAGCCTGATTTTTCAGGTTGGTGTCGTTTTGACCCTGAGCTACATGCCAATCGAGCAATGAATGTTTCAGATATCATGACCTTAATGGATGTTTGGCCACCTGGTGTATTGCCGATGTTTAAATTGCCAGCACCTGCAAGTACACTAACTTGGCATGTGACGTTTATCCATCCTTTACAAAATCAGTTGAATGATTGGTTTAAGTATAAAGTGTTTACAGACTTTGCTGAGCATGGATATGCAACTGAACATGCCTATCTTTGGGATGAACAAAATCGACTCATTGCGATTGCAAGACAGACGGTTACGGTATTTACCTAGTCGACAGTTTAATGTGAATCGTTTAAAGTACTAAGGAAATAGAGCTTTACTCTAAATTATTATTTACCTTCATTCGGGTAAGTAGGGGACTCACTGGCGGTGTCTATGACTACAGGTCGTATCCTGAATATTCCAAATATCTTGACGCTTGCTCGAATCGCGTTAATTCCTGTTTTTTTAATTATTGCCTATTGGCCACCTGCAATTGGAGTGGCTGGACATACAGGTGGTATGACGCGTCATATTATCTTGACTGCAATTTTTGTTGTTGCTGCAGTCACAGATTGGTTTGATGGTTATCTAGCAAGAACTTTAAATCAGACCTCAGCTTTTGGGCGGTTTTTAGATCCAGTTGCAGATAAATTAATGGTGGCAGCAGCACTGATTGTGTTAGTGCAGTGGCAACCATCAATCACTATGGCATTTGCTGCAATTGTGATTATTTCACGTGAAATTACAGTTTCAGCACTACGTGAATGGATGGCTGAATTAGGTGCGCGTACCAATGTAGCAGTCTCCACGGTAGGTAAATATAAAACAGCCTTTCAGATGATTGCGATCACGGTGTTTTTATTAAATTGGCAACCGCTTGAAATATTGGCTTATGCTTTGTTATATACCGCTGTCATTTTGACACTCTGGTCGATGTTTATTTATTTAAAAGCAGCGTGGCCATATTTAAAACAGCCTTAATCTGCGCAATATAATGCAGTATATAGATCAAAGCCTTTCTCTCGTGAAAGGCTTTTTTTGCGCTTGAAAGTTAGTACAATAGAAAGATTGATGAAAACCAATACAAATCGTTAAACATCACCTTGTGCTATATTGAAAATTAATCAAATTACAAGAAACACTGTAACTGGAATATTGTGAAACACGTCATTGCAGGTGCAGGTAAAATTAAGGAATATACATGGCAGCATTGCTTTATTTATCGAATCAAAATTTGTATTTATTGGATGGAAATAAAAGTATTACGGTTCAATGCCAATCCATTGACTTATATAAAAAGAATTTAGTTGAGATTCAACAACGTAAAGATTGGAAAACCAAAGGTACGGGTGCACAGTTCATGCGAACATCTTCACAAGATGATGAGGTGGATTTAACCCATATTTTCCCAACAGATGTAGCTCTGACCGCTGATCATAAAATGATTTATACTGCTTGTTTGCAAGAAGGCACTTCGATCAACATCAAATCATTGACAGATTAGATTTACAAGAAACCGAAGGCTTAGTGTTAAGAAAGAATGATTTTGTGGTGCAGGACATGGCTTATGATGAGTCCAAAAAGCGTTTAGCACTATCTGTTAACACACAGGGCTATGAACGACATATTTGTATTCTACCTTTAGACGCCAATCGAACACAGTATTTGACCGAAGGAGATTGTCAGGATTCAAATCCATGTTTTGATCCACGAGATACCATGCAGTTATATTATGATTCGTGTGGTTTAGCCTATGGTGAACACCGTATTGCCTATAGTCCCAAAGAAATTTTTCATTTGGATATGACAACAGGCGAGTTGCAAACAATCGCTTCAGATCCAAAGTTTGATTTCTTTAAACCAAAAATGGATGGGCTGGGTAATTTGTATTTTATTAAACGCCCCTATTCCCGTGATGGTTCTCCTCAATCTCCCTTAACGACATTTAAAGATATTATTGTTGCACCCTTTAAAATTATTCGTGCGATTGTAGGGTGGTTAGATTTCTTTACTCAACGCTATACAGGTGAATCATTAAAAACAACGTCTGGAAATAATCCAGCCAAATCGCAACAAAAGTCAGAAGAAGAACTATTTGTTGAAGGTAATTTGATTAAGGCTCAGCAAAATTTAGAACGTAATCAGAAGGCGGGCGAAAAATATCCTGGGATGATTCCAAATTCGTGGGAGTTGATCAAAATGACAGCTTCTGGTGAAATGATTGTATTAAAAAAAGGTGTGATGAGTTTTGCTTTAAAAGACAATTCTATTTTTTATTCCAATGGAAAATATTTGGTTGAAATTGATCAAAACAACAATGAGAACTTGAGGGTTGAAGCAAAGCTAATTTCAAAAATTATCTGTTGAGGTCTTGTTTTTCTACACTACATTTAGATAAATCAAAGCCGAAATGAGACTTTGGTTTATCTTAGAAATTGCTTTGAGAAAGAGACAAAGTATCAGGCTTAATTAGTTTTTGATAATGGTCAAAGAGGTATGTTCAAAGCGTGATTTTAGTTTGTGTGTATCTGTCAGTGAGAACATCCCTTTTTCAGACTCCCGAGAAAGAAATACTGAAAGTGATTGAAAATCTACACGGCTAATCAGTAAGTCTTGTATAGAAACAGTCCATTTTTCACCTGAATGTAGTCGCGCAATTTGGTTCGAAATATGGTTAAGCAGATCCATTTTATTCATCCTGATCCAAGTGATTGGAAAATTTTATCTTGAAAATAAAAATTCACTGAATTGATCACTTAAAATATTTTTAACCTGTACACATAAGCATTAAAGCCATCCGAGATGACTATCATGTGACATTAATATTGCATTTTCGTGACAAGTAAACTTGGATATCCGATTATAATAAATAAACTTTATTTTTTGTCTGCCGAGAAATTCGAATTTGCCAAAATATATTCAATCTCTTCTTTTGCCGCAGTTTGCAGTTTGCTACGTAAAGCATTTAAGCTCTCTTCGATTAGCGTTTCTGCTTCTAACTCAAGACGTAGACGAACACTTTCCAACTCTGAAGTCATTTGTGCATCTGTGATGCGGAATTGCCCATTGGCATAATCTATTGCTGGATAATCAGGATTTTTAGTGTATTTTTCACTATATTCTGAAATTTCAATATCAATTTGTTGACGTAAATTTTGTAAGGTCAATTTTTGATGTTCAAACTGCTGAATTTCATCTTGTTGTAGTTCTAAATTATATGCGTGCTGTAATGCTCTTTTTTCAGCTAAAGATTTTTCAAGTGCCAATTGTCTACGGATACGTGCTTCTTCAATCAGCTGGGCTTTTAGCTCAGCATAGGCTTGTTCAACTTGGAGTTGCGCCACTTGCATTTGGCGTTGGTCATTACTTAGCCAGTCCTGTACATTTGTTGTAGGGCTGAGAAGGTCACAGATGCGGTTAAGGTCATCTACAAAAGTTTGGCGTACGGCTTCAGGCGTATCTAACCAGCGCTTTTTAAAATCTTGACCGACATTTAATGTCACCACGCATCTCCTTGATATAAAATGAGAATGAAGAATTAAAGTTTAAATGTTTGAGGCGAAACACCCATTCGTCGATAGGCTTTATATTTCTCTCGACCAATTTGTTTTGCTGATTCAGCATTTTCAATAATTTCTATAATGTGACTAAATTGTGTCACTTGTTCAAGTGCTTGATTGTTAAAATTAAACACAATCCAGTCTAAAGACTCAGGTAATCTTGAAGAAATACAGATCGGTGCATCAATTTGATCAATTCCATGCGCAATAAAACTGGTTGGATCAAAACTCCATAAACGTTCATCCAGTTGTTGCTGCATTTCTACATCAGGGCAATGCAACCAAACTTTGGCTGCATTTCGTAAAATTTTACGACATAAACGACAGGCACTTTCTACCTGTCGCTCAGGGCTTTTTTCAAATAAATAAAAGCTAATTTTAGCCATTCTTTTGTACACGGTTGGCTATTAACTGCATCAACAATGGTACTGGACGGCCGGTTGCACCTTTATTTGCACCAGAATTCCATGCTGTACCAGCGATGTCTAAGTGCGCCCAACGATAGTCACGGGTAAAGCGTTGTAAGAAACAGGCTGCTGTAACTGCGCCAGCTTTTGGACCACCAATATTGGCAATATCGGCAAATGGCGAATCAAGTTGTTCTTGATAATCGTCATATACGGGCATACGCCATACACGGTCAAATGCAGTGTGTCCTGCTGCTGTAATTTCTTCTGCAAGTTCATCATCTGGTGTAAATAAACCAGAAACGACTGAACCTAAAGCCACCACACAAGCACCAGTCAGTGTTGCAATATCAATCACTAATGCAGGGTTAAAGCGCTTAATATAGGTTAAGGTATCACAAAGGACTAAACGCCCTTCGGCATCAGTATTCAGGATTTCAACCGTTTGCCCACTCATGGTGGTTACAATATCACCAGGGCGAGTTGCATGACCAGAAGGCATGTTTTCAGCAGCGGCAATTGCACCGACAACATGAATCGGGAGTTTCGCTTCACAAAGTGCACGAATCGTACCCAGTACAGATGCTGAACCACACATATCAAATTTCATTTCATCCATGCCTAAGCCTGGTTTTAATGAAATACCACCTGTATCAAAAGTCACACCTTTACCCACGAGCACGATCGGTGCTTGATCAGGATTGGCTTTATATTCAAGCGTAATCACACGTCCTGGACGATCAGAACCTTTGCTTACCGCAAGAAAAGCATGCATGCCTAGATCAGCAAGCTGTTGTTCTTCAAGTACAGTCACTTGTAAAAGCTCAGGGAATTCAGCTGCTAAAGCATGTGCTTGTTCTGCTAAATATTCAGGGAAGCAAATATTAGGAGGGCAGTTGCCTAAGTCACGAGCAAAGTTTTGTCCTTTTTGAACAGCTTGAATAAGCGTGATCTGCTCTGCACTCAGACTCGATTGCGTTGCAATAAATTCAATATTTTCTAAAGTAAATTCATTCTTCTTCGATTTGAATTCATCATAAGCATACGCAGCTTGCGTCAAATTTAATGCAAATAGATAATGTAACTCAGACGGCAAAGCCGAAATATCAATGCTGATTTTTTGGAATTTTTTTTGTGAAGCTTTGATAATGGTTTGTGCGATTTTTGCTAATTTCGCAGCTTTAATCTCAGAGGCTTTATCTATGCCCACTAAAGTACATTGCGTAACTTGAGTTAGCTTTCCGATAAGTGGTAGAGTTTCATTTAAACTTGCTTTGAATTGAGTGTCTTCAATTATGCTGTTCAAGTCATTGATTTTATATATTTCTTGAGCTTGTTTAGCGTTTTCAGAATCCACCAGAATAAATAACGACTGGCTAGATGTAGACGCTGAAAATGACGTATTGATCGTAAGTTTCATGTGTTGTCTTTGTGCCTTTTGTACATTTCAAATCATTAAACCATTGAACCACTTCAAATGGTAGAATTTCAATCTAGTTTTATAATTTTAACTTCGGGTAAACTAGCGCTACATCACGATATTACCCTTATTTGGAAGATTAATTTGATTATTCGACGTTACCTTGTCAAACAAGTCGTTTCGACCTCTCTTGTGGTTGTCACATTATTGACAGTCATTATGATGGGTGGGCAATTGATTAAACGATTTGGTCAAGCTGCTATGGGGCGTGTAGATCCGAGTATTCTGTTGAGTATTATCGGTTTTCGTTTACCTGAGTTTTTGACTTTAATTCTTCCTTTGGGTTTCTTTATTGGATTGATGCTGGTTTTTGGCCGATTATATGTCGATCATGAAATGGCTGTACTGAACGGTAGTGGTATTAGCCGTATTCAAGTCGCTCGATTATTGATTCCACTGACTGTTATTTATTTATGTGTACAAACTGTTTTAATGATCTGGATGTCTCCGTGGGGAATCCGTCAATATGAGCAACTGATTTCTACTCAAGCAGTCCGAACGGGCTTTGATTTGGTTCGGCCACGTGAGTTTATTTCCTCAGGGGCTTATACAATTTATGCCGGCTCTTTATCCGAAGATCGCAAAAATCTTAAAGATATTTTCTTTTATCAACGTGCTGAAAAAGAAGGTAAACCTGATGTTATGATTTTGGCGAAGGAAGCAACACGGATTGAAATTGCCAATGAAACAGCAAGTGTTGTCGATTTAGTTCAAGGCCGCCGTTATGAAATTTACCCTGGAACACCAAAATATAGTCAAACTGAATTCCAAACTTATCGTTTGCGTTTAGAAAATAATAAAGAAGCTAAGTTTGAAAGTGATGAAGTAGAAGGGCTAACTTTTGGTAAATTGCTTGAAAATAAAAATGACCCTGTTGTGGCAAGTGAATTGGGATGGCGCTTATTTGTTCCATTTTCTATCATTGTCGCCTTAATGTTAGCAACAGCACTATGTGAAGTAAGCCCAAGACAAGGTCGTTATCTCAAACTTTTCCCAGCATTATTAATTTTTGCCAGTTTAATTGTGGCGCTCATGGCAATACGAACCCGTATTAGTAAAGATGAGGTGGGTGTTTGGGCATATCCTGCAGTGTTATTATTCTATGCTGCCGCTGCCGCTCTATTTTCAAGAAAGCAGAAATTAGCACCTAAAATTAAAAAGCAAATACAGCGAGTAAAATCATAATGTTAGCACGTAGAATTGTCGCAAAACATGTGACTAAAACCACATTGCTTGCCATGTTGGGTGCTACGGCAGTACTGGCTAGCTTACAGATTTTATTCACCTATTTGGGTGAGTTAGGTGATCTAAAACAAGGCTATACGGCTTGGAATGCATTGCAATATGTTTTATGGGGTGCACCTCGTTATTTGTATGAGATTCTTCCTATTGCAGCATTGATCGGTGCTGTACTGGGTTTAGGTTCAATGGCTTCGAACAGTGAATTAATTGTGATGCGAGCAGCAGGCATTAGCTTATGGCGTATTGTCGGTTGGGTCATGCGTTCTGCTATGCTTTTGGTGATCCTTTCGTTTTTATTAACTCAATTCGTTATTCCCTATACCAATGAACAGGCGAAAAGTATTAAAAGCCATCGTAGTGTAGCAACGCTAGGAGAGGTGAAAGGCTATTGGACACGTGAAGGACAACGCTTTATTTATATTGATTATGCCAATTCAAAAGGGACATTAAAACAAGTTCAAGTTGTCGATTTTGACGATAATTATCGAATGAAATCTTTGTTAAATTCAGAAGAAGGGCAGTTCTTAAAAGAAGGACAATGGAATTTAAAACAAAGTGCTCAAGTCAATTTATTGGCCAATGGTCAAGCTCAAGTTGTAAATAAAAATCAAGAGGATTTAGCACTCGCATTGCAACCTAAATATGTGCATATGGTGACCATTAATCCAGAAGACTTAGCACCTACGCAGTTATTGAGTTTTATGCAATATATGCATGAATACAGTCAAGTACCAAAGACTTATCTTTTGGCTTTTTGGAAAAATGTCGGTTCACCATTTGCTTTGCTTGCATTGGTTTTGATTGCATGTTCATTTATTTTTGGGCCATTACGTCAACAATCGATGGGCTTTCGCTTAGTGATCGCATTATTTGTTGGTCTAGGTTTTTATTACATACAAGACTTCTTGGGTTATGCAAGTTTGGTCTATGCACCTTCTCCTGCTTGGTTTGTATTCTTACCAATTATATTGATGTTTGGCATCGGAAGTTATTTGTTGTATAGAGCAAGATAACTTAATGGATCTGTTTTTTTGAACAATGATCTTTCAGATAGATAAGAAGTTTAGATCATGGCAACTTGTTTTTGCCATAATCTGAGGATAGAGTCTGCCGTAAAAAAACGGTAAGATGTAACGATTAATTTGTAAACAGTAAAGAGTGTAAATCATGACGGATGCAACTGCTGGCAAAATCCCTCACGTTCTAGTGATTATGGATGGTGTGGGTCATCGTGAAGCGGTCGAAGATAATGCGTTTTTAGCAGCAAAAACGCCGAATCTAACCATGATGCAAGACAAGCATCCGCATAGTTTAATTTCTGGTTCAGGTGAAGATGTCGGTTTGCCAGATGGACAAATGGGTAATTCTGAAGTTGGTCATATGAACTTGGGTGCAGGTCGTGTGCTGTATCAAGATTTTACTCGTATTACCAAAGATATTCGGACCGGCGATTTTTTCGAGCATGAAATTCTGATTGATGCTGTAGAAAAAGCCAAATCGGCAAATGGTGCATTGCACATTATGGGATTATTGTCAGAGGGCGGTGTCCATTCTCACCAAGATCATATTATTGCAATGTGTGAGCTTGCTTTGAAGCGTGGGGCAAAAGTCTATTTACATGCGTTCTTAGATGGTCGTGATACACCACCACGGAGTGCAAAACCTTCTTTAGAAAAACTCGATGCGGTATTTGCACAGTATCCAAATCAGGGGCGTATTGCCACCATGATTGGACGTTACTTTGCAATGGATCGTGATAATCGTTGGGATCGTGTGGAACAAGCTTACCGCCTGATGACTGAAGGAGAAGCTTTACGTGTTGTTGATTCAGCCGTTGAGGGCTTAGAGCAAGCCTATGCAGCCAATGAAAATGATGAATTTGTTAAAGCAACCCGTATTGGTGAAATGGCCAAAATCCAAGATGGCGACAGTGTGGTGTTTATGAATTTTCGTGCGGATCGGGCACGTGAAATTACTAAAGCATTTGTAGAAAAAGACTTTGCAGGTTTTGAACGCAAAGTTGTACCCCATCTATCTAAATTTGTGATGTTAACGCGTTATCAAGCGACGATAGATGCACCAGTGGCATATATGCCAGAAGGTTTAAAAAATTCAATTGGCGAATACTTATCTTCTTTAGGCAAAACTCAGTTACGTATTGCAGAAACAGAAAAATATGCACATGTGACCTTCTTCTTTAGTGGCGGTCGTGAAGATGAGTATCCAGGTGAAAAACGGATTCTAATCCCATCACCAAAAGTTGCAACTTATGATCTACAACCTGAAATGAGCGCACCAGAAGTCACCGACAAGTTGGTTGATGCAATCAATTCAGGTGAGTTTGATCTCTTGGTGGTGAACTATGCCAATGGCGATATGGTAGGTCACACTGGCGTGTTTGATGCAGCAGTGAAGGCTGTTGAAGCTGTTGATATCAGTCTTGGTCGTTTATATGAAGCAGTGATGGCAAAGCATGGTCATATGTTGATTACTGCTGATCATGGTAATGTAGAGCAAATGCAGGACTATGTAAGTGGTCAAGTACATACGCAGCATACCACTGAACTTGTACCTTTCATTTATGTTGGACCAACCTCAGCCACGATTGCTGAAGGTGGGGTTTTAGCAGATGTTGCACCGACTATTTTAAGTTTAATGCATCTCCCTGTACCGACAGAAATGCAAGGCCGTAATCTGATTACATTGAAAGCATAAAATTATCATTATTAAAAACTAGGTGTGTGAATGGCTCAAGCTTGGAAATATATTGCTGTATTAACAGGATTGTTGGCCTGTGGAAGCCATTCCGTTCGGGCAGCAGAAAATGCTGCCGCACTTGATTTTGATGGTGATGTCGAAGAAAGTATTGCTGAAGTGCCCATTGAATCGATTGAGCAATTTGTACAAATCTACGGCATCGTCAAAGACAATTATGTTCAGGAAAAACCTGATGATGTTCTGTTTTTGCAGGCAATCAAAGGGCTGGTGGGTGGTTTAGATCGCTATTCGCGTTATCTAAGTCCTGAAGAATATAAACAGTTGATGCAATATACGGAAAGTGACCTTGCGACTGCTGACTTTGAATTGGCTTTTGATAGTCATATTCATCAATGGAAAGTCAAGAATTTACGCGATAATTCAGACTCATTTAAACTCGGTTTAAAAAATGGATTCACCATTTTTAAAATTGAAAATCAAGAACTTAAAAATTTAAATGCCCAACAAGTCGAAGATTTATTACATGGCTCAATTGGTTCAACTTTTCAGTTGCAACTGAATGAAAAAAGCCCAGCAATCACGGTGGTCAGAAATCGCAAATTAGAAGTGGCTGATATAGAGCCGATTATGTTGCATAATCAGGTTTTAGTGCTTAAAGTTAAAGTTTTTCAACAAGATACAGCCAATGAAATTAAACGTTTAATTGAAGAATACAGTACCCAAAAAATGAAAGCTGTATTATTCGACCTACGTAATAATCCAGGTGGTTTACTCTCAGCCGCTGTTGAAACGGCTGATCTTTTTTTAACTCAGGGAACGATTGTTTCTACCAAAAGTCGTTCAGAAGGCAATCAACAATTCCAAGCCTTACCGGGTGATGAGTCGTCCAATACTAAATTAGGTATTTTGATTAATGGTCGTTCAGCATCTGCAGCTGAAGTCTTTACCGCTGCAATGAAAGAACATCAACGTGCTTGGGTTATAGGTGAAAAAAGCTATGGAAAAGGCGTTGTACAGAAGTTATTTCCATTGCCAAATGGGGCTGCTTTGCAAATGACGGTTTCGCATTATTATACGCCAAATGGCAATATGATTGATGGGCAGGGTATTCGGCCTAATTTGGAATATCCATGGACTTTAGATCAAAAAGAAGAAACCTATCTAAATAATGTTGCAGATCAACTATTAAAACATCGTGATAGATAAAGTTGAATGTAAAAGTGAATTCATAACACTGTAGCAGTTTGTGCTACTACATCTGACATTACGTATTTAAATCACGTTGTTTCGGTGATCCTTTAGCTTGTACTGTAAACTAATACAATGCTTGCTTGTTGCTCAGACTGGACATGACCAAATCTTATGTTGAGTAAGGGCTGGATTCAGTACCTCTACTCAACGACGACATCCATGTCGCCACGCTGTAACCATGTAAAAAGCAAAAGCGCTTGAGTTGGTTGATATTATGATGTTGATGGCTATAGGTTGCTTCTATTCATCATCATCGGTATCTAAACCAAACTTTTTCAAACGATAGCGTAAAGAGCGAAATGTCATGCCCAATTTCTTAGCAGCTAAAGTGCGGTTCCAATGGGTTTGATTTAATGCAGATAACAACACTTCTTTTTCGACTTTTTCCAAATATTGCTCCAACCCTTCTTCTGGAATGTTTTGGGCTTTATTCGCGGTGACGATAGGCAAGACTTGACTTTGGATAGGATCACGTGATTCGACTTTGTTGATACCACGATGTGGAGCAGGTTGTAGCTGTTGAATATCAATATAGTCTTCATCACTCATGGTAATGGCTTTTTCAATGATATTGCGTAATTCACGAACATTGCCTGAGTAATGTTGTTGTAAAAGAAAAGCTTTGGCTTGTTCAGTAAAAGACTTGGTTGAAATACGCCACTCTGTACAAATTTGCTGAAGAAAATGGTTGGCTAAAATCAGAATATCACAATCACGTTCGCGCAATGGCGGCAGGACAATATCCATCACATGAATTCTAAAGAACAGATCATGGCGGAATTTACCTTGTTCAACGAATGCTTCAATGTCTTGATGTGTAGCACTGATAATACGGAAATCAACTTCGATTTCGGTATCACTGCCTAAAGGACGAATTTTCTTTTCTTGTAAAGCTCGTAACAGTTTGGCTTGCATGGCCAAAGAAAGTTCTGCAATTTCATCTAAAAACAGAGTACCACCATTGGCAGCTTGAATAAGACCTTGTTTGTCTTGAGTTGCACCTGAAAAACAGCCTTTTTTATGCCCAAACAGCTCACTCTCCATCAAGTCTTCAGAAATTGCACCACAATTAATCGCAACAAAAGGGCTATCACTGCGGTTGCTGAGTAGATGGATGAGATTAGCAACAACCTCTTTGCCTGTTCCAGATTCACCGGTGATAAACACAGGTGCTTGTGAACGGGAAATTTTTTTAATCGATTCTCTTAACTTACGTATCACCTGTGAATCGCCGATGAGCATTGATTCCTCAAGCGGCGCATCGCTGATCGTTTCTCTTAACTGTGGTACATGCAAAGCTTTTTGTAAAAGCTGTTGCAGATGTAATTGGTTAATCGGTTTGCTGACAAAATCAAAAGCACCTGCTTTGAGAGAGGCAATCGCAATTTCCATATTTCCATATGCAGTTAAGACTGCAATAGGCGTTTTAGGATAATGCTGCGATACATGTTTAACCAAATCTAAACCACTGCCATCAGGGAGGTTTAAATCGGTAATACAGGCATCATATTTATATTCACTAAAAAAATATTTGGCTTGTTGTAAATGGTGTGCCATATGCGTTTTGATGCCCATTCGAGAAAGGCTCATTTGCATTAACATACATAAATCTTGTTCATCATCTACAAGTAAAACCAATGGTTGTCGTGTAGTCATATCCCCAAAAACCTAATCTAATCCATGAGTGGGCATTCGATACGGAAGCATGCCCCTTGTTGTTTTTGCTCTACGTAAATTAGTTTCGCTTGATTCGCTTCGCATATCGTCTGCGATAGGTACAATCCTAAACCAGTTCCATTGATTTCGGTACTAAAAAATGGCTGAAATAATTGCGAAAGATCTTGTTTTGTGACGCCTTTCCCATAATCAATCACATCGATATATACGTGTGATTCATTTTTAAACGTTTGTACTAAAATGTGTTCAGCATTTTGATCATTATGACGTAATGCATTACGCACTAAATTGATTAGAACTTGTCGAAGATGAGAATCATCAAAATAGATCCATACATCAGCTTGAATTTCTAATTTGATTTTTTCCTGAGCATCCCCTAAATCATGGCGTAATAAGTCATCAACAAATTCTTGAAAATTAATTTTTGAGGTATGGATCTTTTTATTTTTTGCCATATCTAAGGTATCTTTAATAATATTATTGATACGGATGGTCTGTTTGGTAATCATTTGATTTAAAATGGTTTGCTGTTCTGGGTCACTGCTGATAAACAGGTCGTTGGCCTGGGCAATGGCGGCAAGCGGATTGCGAATTTCATGGGCAATACTGGCCGATAATTGACCCAGTGCGGCAAGTTTGAGTTGTTGTACCTTTTGATTAATTTTTTGTGCATCTTCGAGGACTAAAAGCGTGAGTGCTTGATGCGGAACAATCAATTTTTGTACGCGAATATCGACTGTATACGAGGATTGATGGGATTCAAATTGAAAGCGTTCACCATCACGTAACATGGCATCTTTTAAAATTTCATATAAGTCCGGTTGAAAGCTGGATAAATGATATTGCTCATGTGCGTAAAGTGGTGAAATGCCCAAAAGTAAACAGGCTGCAGGGTTACTGACGATAATTTTGCATTTTTCATCGAGCACCAAATAACCGACTTCAATCTGTTCTAAAATATAGCGGTTAATGTTCTGTAACTTAAATAATTCAAGAGATTGATAGGTATTTAACGACTCTAAAACTTGGAAGCGATTAATTGCAATCTGCCCAATGCCATAAACCATAAAAAATAAAAAAGCCAATAAGGCACTGTTACTAATATTATTTAAATTTGAAAAATCGAAGAAGCTGCCTAAAAACTGTTGGTAAATAATTGCAATCACAGAAACCAGTGTTACGAATAGCGCTTTATTTTTACTAAGCAGAAAATTCGCGGTAAAAACGGCAATGACAAACAAAATGCTGATGGCTAAATTTGGCCCATTGAGGGCAAATACCAAGGTACTTAGAAATGGAATATCAACAATAAAAAAACCAATAAATTGCTGCCCCACACCATGCGGATAGAATTTGAGCAGCATCATTTGCAATGCTGCGATTACAGTAAACGCGGTTAGAGAATAAAAATATAAACTGGGATATTCGTAATGTACGGGTTGGTTTTCAAGAGTAATCAGAAAAATAATGACTAAGCAAAAAGCAATAACCAATCTATAACCTGAATACAGTGTGCCTAGACGGTAAATTGTTTGATAAATAGGAACCGTTACCGTAGGCGACATAATCGTACTCAAGATAAATTATTGTTTTAATCAATTTATGGCTTAATTAAACCATAACGTATCGCAAGGTGAGTGAGTTTTACATCACTATCAAGTCCTAATTTTTCAAAGATACGATAACGATAAGTATTGACCGTTTTTACACTGACAAAAAGTTTGTCAGAAATTTCTTGTGCGCTTACACAATTTACCACCATCATGGCAACTTGCATTTCACGTTCTGACAGTGCGTCAAAAGGTGAGGTTTGTGTATCGGATAAATAAGAGCTTGCAAGTTGTTCAGCAATATCTGCACTAAAATACTTACCGCCTTGCATGACTTTTTTGATTGCACGAACCATTTCAGTGATTGGTGCGCCCTTGGTAATATAACCACGAGCACCAGCTTTCAATAACAGCGACGGATAGGGTTCTTCAGCCAAACCACTCACAGCGAGTACTTTGGTCTCAGGTGCGGTTTGTAACAAACGACGGGTAGTTTCTACACCACCAATTCCAGGCATGTTGACATCCAATAAAACTACATTGGGATGGTGTTGCCTTACAATCGTAATTGCTTCTTCACCAGATTCTGCTTGTCCAATGACTTGAATATCGGTCTGATCTTCTAACATTCTGCAGATGCCGGTTCTTACTAATTCATGGTCATCTACCACTAAAACAGTAATCACTTACACCTCCTTAAATTTCTCAATATCGACATTTTTGTTACATAAAGCAAAAAAGACTTGCAAAGACATAACAAAATTGGCAATCCTATTCCTAATATCCATTCAATATTTACGCATAATACGGCGTGATTGAAATATTTGTTTTAATATAGTCACGTTTGAGTGTAAATGTAAGTCATATTTGAGGTAATTAGCAAGTTTGTGAATACCTCCTTGAGGTGAGTAAGTTATCGTGAAAAAACCAAAAAAAACGTTAATGCATGTGCTGAGTTTGTCAGTACTACTCAGTTTGAGTTCGACTGGTTTTGCTGAAATCATTATGAACTCATCGGGGGGGAGCGGACAAGCAACTGTAAATTGGTCTTCTTCAGATGCCAGCCAGTTACTCAATGGTGATTCTCTGGATGATGATGGCGAAGATATTTCTCCAAAAGGCTCAACCACGTTAACCACAACAATTCGTGCATCAAATGCTGCACCGACAACATTGACCAATAAGTCTGTACAGATTTATGACACCAATACCTATAATAGCCAACCATCGGTAAATGCGCGTGCTGCATTGGTAATGGATGCAAAAACAGGTGAAGTTCTGTTTAGTAAAAATACCAATATGGCGTTACCTATCGCATCAATTACCAAATTGATGACAGCAGTGATTACTGCAGATGCCCGTTTAAATATGTCTGAAGACATTACCTTGCAACAAATCGATTTTGCGGGTGCTGGTGGTAAGAATTCAAGTTCAACTTTAAAAGTTGGCGATACCATGAATCGTGCTGAAATGTTACTTGTGGCATTGATGAAATCTGAAAATCCAGCTGCAGCAGCTTTAGCGCGTACTTATCCAGGTGGTCGCCAAGCGTTCTTTGCTGCAATGAATTCAAAAGCACGTCAATTGGGCATGAATTCAACCCATTATGTTGAATCTACTGGTTTGGATCCACGTAATGTTTCTTCTGCTCGAGATTTAGGGATTTTAGTCAGTGCTGCATCACAATATGGTTTGATCCGCCAATTTTCAACAACAGCGCATTATGACTTTAATTTGGGTTATCGCGTGCTGAAATCAAACAACACCAATGCTCTAGTACGTAATGGTGGGTGGAATATTAATATTTCCAAAACGGGTTATATCAATGAAGCAGGGCGTTGTGTGGTCATGCATACCACTGTAAATAGTCGTCCAGCTGTGGTGGTATTATTAGGTGCAAGCTCTTCTCAGGCACGTACCAATGATGCAACCAATTTATTGAACTGGGTGAGTAATTTACCGAAACGTATCTAATCAGTTTGTCACTGAAGTTATCCATCCAAATTAAAAAAGCGCTTCAAAATATGGAGCGCTTTTTTTGCTTAAATTAAGCATAAAAAATAGATTATGAAATGTGTAAATTTGCAATGCTAGAGTTTGGGTGGCGCTTTACAAATCCTGCAGACAAAGCAATTGATATTAAAGACAGAAGTAGTCAAACCACCTAATTATCCATATAAGTGATTTCTGTCAAGTCATTGATCATAAAAAAAGCTCATATTTTGTATTTTTGAATCATAGATGGTTATCCTACTGTGTAGCGACATAGATGTCGCCGTTGGGCGGGAGTATAGGTCGTACCCTCGCCCAATATAAGCAAAAACAAAGTACAGCTTTGTTTGCAGCGCACGGTTTGGCATCTCTTATGAAAAGTGGGTCATCGCCTACGCAAAGATGGTTAAACTTTGAATGTAAGGTGTGGCATTGCAAGTCTTTTTATAATCAAATAGTTTATTTTTCTATATAAATGATTTAATTGATAATATTAATTAAGAGAAATTATATTCTTGCGTCTGAGTTTTTTGACAGCTTGATTATAGTGCGAGCGGATCAGATCTGAACTATGACTCATATGAAGAAGAATAATAATTTTTAAATTGCGCAAATAAAAACCAGCTGCGAACAACTGGTTTTTATTTTGAAGTCTGTTTTACATATTTGAAAGAATAGAGTCTTTCACTTGATTCATTGTCGCATCAATAGACAACATAATGGCATCTTTACATTGTTTGATTGCAGTATCAGGATCTTTTAGACCATTACCTGTCACTGTACATACAATCACAGAGCCTTCCGCAATTTTACCGGCTTTGATGTCACGGATTGCACCACCAATAGATGCCGCAGAAGCAGGTTCAACAAATACACCTTCATACATAGAAAGCAAACGTTGCGCTTCTAAAATTTCAGCATCTGTTAATTCATCAAACCAGCCATTTGAATCACGAACGACCGCCTTAGCATGATTAAAGCTTTGAGGATTACCAATACGGATTGCTGTTGCAACGGTTTCAGGGTTTTCAACTGGGCCACCACGTAAAAATGGTGCAGCACCAGAAGCTTGATAACCAACCATGATCGGACGACCTTCAGGATTTGGACCTGTAAACTTATCCGTTTCAGGGTCATAAACCACTTGTTCAAATGCTTCAACTGGTTGGTTAGCAACTGCTTCAGTATAACCCATCCAATGCGCAGTAATATTGCCTGCATTACCTACAGGTAAGCAGTGGTAGTCAGGTGCACGACCCAAAGCTTCTACGATTTCATAAGCAATGGTCTTTTGACCTTGTAAACGGTATGGGTTGATTGAGTTAACAATCGTTACAGGCGCTTGGTCAGCAACTTCTTTGACCAAACGCATACCGTCATCGAAGTTACCGCGAATTTGCATGGTGATTGCACCGTACATCATCGCTTGTGCCATTTTACCCATGGCAATTTTGCCTTCTGGAATTAACACAAATGCTTTGATGCCAGCACGAGCAGCATATGCAGCAGCAGCAGCAGAGGTATTACCTGTAGATGCACAGATAATCGCCTTAGAGCCTTCTTCTACCGCTTTGGTCACTGCCATGGTCATACCACGGTCTTTAAACGAACCTGTCGGGTTTAAACCTTCATACTTCACATAAATTTCAACGTTCTTACCAATAATACCAGGAATATTGTCTAATTTAATGAGAGGTGTATTGCCTTCATTTAAAGAAATAGCACGTGTAGTTTTCGATACTGGTAAGCGGTCACGATAGCGATCAACAAGTCCTGTATAGCGATTGGCATTAGACATGATGGTGTTCCAATTGTGTGTAGTGTAGAGCAAATAAGATATTCTTTTAACCTCTAAGCCTCTATTCTGAGAGGCTGAGCCATTCATTGAATGACGCTTTGCATGCAGTTGCTGCAAATTTAGAGGAGTTTAAAAACCCGATTAGTTATCGAGCAATTCTAAACGAATTCGTACGATTTCGCCATGTATAGCAGGTAATGCCTGAATTTGTGCAATCGCTTCATTCATCTTCGATTCTACGATCGGATCAGTCAAAATCACGATAGGAATCAGATCTTTTAAACGGGGCTGCTGCATGATGGCATCAATACTGATACCCGTGCGACTTAAAATTGTTGTTACATCTGCCAGTACGCCAGTTTGGTCTTCAGCATTTAAACGCAAATAATAGCCTGTAGTCATCTCATCACTCGACAAGATATGTAAGTCGGAAAGTGCTTCAAAGGCAAGCTGAGGAATTGTGCCTGAACCATCTTCTGTGTAAATGATATCACGGACAATATCGACCACATCTGCCACGACTGCAGAAGCAGTAGGGCCTGCACCTGCGCCCGCACCATAATACAATGTAGGACCAACCGCATTGGCCTGAACCAAAACTGCATTCTTCACACCATTTACATTGGCAAGAAGCTCTTCTTCTGGAATCAGGGTTGGGTGTACACGAAGTTCGATACCTTTGCTAGAACGACGCGCAATACCTAAATGTTTGATCTTATAGCCAAGCTCTTCAGCGTATTTCACATCTTGTGCAGTAATCTTGGTAATACCTTCGGTATAAACTTTGTCAAACTGTAAAGGAATACCAAATGCACATGATGCAAGAATGGTCAGCTTGTGTGCAGCATCAATACCTTCAACATCAAAAGTTGGGTCTGCTTCGGCATAACCAAGCTCTTGTGCTTCTTTCAGTACATCCGCAAAGGCACGGCCTTTTTCACTCATTTCAGTCAGAATGAAATTGCCTGTACCATTGATAATACCCGCAAGCCATTCAATTTTATTGGCTGCTAGACCTTCACGAATGACCTTGATAATTGGAATGCCACCGGCAACTGCTGCTTCAAATGCGACTTGGACATGGTGGTCATCGGCTGCTTTAAATAGCTCATTTCCATGTTCTGCAAGTAATGCTTTGTTTGCTGTTACGACTTGTTTGCCATGTTTAATGGCTTCCATCATGACTTCATAAGCAGGATGAATACCGCCCATGACTTCAACAACAACATCAACATCAGGCTGGCGGACAATGTCTAAGAGATCGGCACTTTGTTTAATGCTAGCTGGTAAATTTAGATCTGGCCGTGGACGACGAGTGCCTACGTGGGTAATTTCAATTTCTCGACCGGTGCGACGTCTAATTTCAGCAGCGTTTTCTTGTAGTAGTTTAAGGGCACCACCGCCTACGGTTCCAAGACCGAGTATTGCCAGACGAACTGGTTTCACGTCACACTCCAATTATGTATATAAATTATATTAAGCTTAGATCATAGCTAAAAAATGCGCCAGACTCTAGAGTCTGGCGCATCTTTATATTGAGCTATAAATAATAGTAAATTTACTGATAAAAATTATTTATTTAAACGGCTTTCAATTTCATCAGCAGTCATGTAACCACCTAAATATTCACCCTCTGCATTGTAGATTGCAGGTGTACCATTCACACCCATTTTTAGACCTAAAGCATAGAGATCACGAACTGGATTTTTACAGCTAGCTGGTGGAAGCGCAGTACCTGCAATGGCTTGATTAAATGCAGCACTACGGTCTGCACTACACCAAATACTTTCCATAGTCGGTATAAATTGTTCACCACGTGGCCATGCGATATAACGTATTTCAATACCTTTAGCGGTGATTTCACTGATATGTTCATGAAGTTTATGACAATAAGGACAACTTGCATCGGTAAATACATAAATCACATGTTTAACTTTGCCTTGAGCAGGGTAGACCAAGAGATCTTTAATATTTAAGTCAGCCAGATATTTCTTGTTTTCTGCAGCTTGTATTTTGTCACCAATGCTAGTGAGTTTATCACCACCTAAACGGATCACATCGCCTTGGATCAGAAATTTACCATCAGATGTTGCATAGACGGAGCTCATTCCTTCCATGCTGATCCAATAAAGATTTGGCATCTCTGTTGATTTAGCATCTAAAATTTTGGCTTTTACGCCTGCTTTTTTGAAATTGGCTTGTAATGTTTGGATTAAACGTTGTTTTGCATCACGCTCAGTTAAATTCGATGCTTCACCTGTTGCAGGTGCTGTCGCAGTTAAAGTGTCATCTTTTTTTGAGTCTGAGTTTTTTGAACAAGCACTCACTGCCATCGTGCTTGCAATAAGACAAGCCAACATCAATTTTGAACGATTCAATTGCATAAATAACTCTTTATGTTTCTTCAGCATGATTTGAGGGAATTAGCATAACAAAATTTTGAATACTGTACTTTAAAACTTGATTAAGGGATGTAAATTGCCGATATACGTTTCATTCTAAGTCTTCAAGCACGAGGATGATATTTTTCATGTAATTGTTGCATACGGATTTGTGCAACATGGGTATAAATTTGGGTAGTTGATAAATCACTATGACCCAAAAGCATTTGTACAACCCGTAAGTCAGCGCCATGATTTAAAAGATGCGTTGCAAAAGCATGACGTAAAGTATGCGGTGATAGTTCTGCTTGGATCCCGGCTTGTAAGGCATAACGCTTGATGGCATACCAAAAGTTTTGACGACTCATAATACCGCCATGTTGAGTTAGAAATAGATAATCGGTAGATGATTTATATAGTTGTGGACGAGATTCAGTTAAATACTTTTCCACCCATTCACAAGCTATCCCGCCTAAAGGAACTAGGCGCTCTTTGTTCCCTTTACCTGTAATTCTTAAATAGCCTTGTTTTAAATTAATCAGATCTAATCTTAAATTAAGTAGCTCTGAAACACGTAAACCACAAGCATAAAGCACTTCAAACATAGCGCGATCACGTAAACCAAGCGCCGTAGTAACATCGGGTGCTTGAATCAGGGCTTCAACGTCTTGTTCAGATAAATCTTTAGGTAAGGCTCGTCCGATTTTTGGGGTTTTATGTATCGCCACAGGATTATCTAAGCGAATTTTTTGTTCCCGTAAAAACTTAAAAAATGAACGTAATGCCGAAAGCGAACGTGCAATTGACCGAGGACTTTTACCTTGTTTGGTGAGTTCAATAAGAACATCAGAAATGTCTTCATGCGACCAATCAGGTAAGTAAGAATTTACACATTCACTACATTGAATTAAGTCGGATAAATAGGCATTTCTTGTATGGGGACTGACCGTTTGCGCAATTAAATAATCACGGAATCCCTGTAAAAAGCCTAAATTTTCAGGAATAGTAACAGCAGTAGGGATACGCGGTTTCTTATTTAGCATGGCCTTAAGCGAAGTTTAAAATTTATTTGTTGATGGAATGTAGATTAAAAGAAAACATAAGTCGAATACTTTGTTTGAATGAGAATTGTAATCGAACCTTACTTGGTAATTATTCTCATTTGTATGTATAATAATCTGTCTATCGTGTAAATTTTAGGGTTAATTGCAGTGCGTTTGTCAGACTTGAAAGTAAAGCAAACTGCCATTATCGCAAAGGTCAATCGTACCTCAGAAGATAATGTCAATCAGCCAGATTTAGTGGCGAGTCGTTTAGAAACACTAGGTTTTGTGCCTGGCACACGTGTACAAGTGATCACAAAAGGTATTTTTGGTGGTGATCCGATTCTAATTCAAGTCGGTTTTACTCGATTTGCTTTACGCAAGATTGAAGCCGAGAAAATTGAGATACATCAGGCATTAGAAGGAGCTCCCGCATGAGCGAAACTTTACGTATTGCTTTAGTGGGAAATCCTAACTGCGGTAAAACATCACTTTTCAATCATTTAACAGGCACACGTCAAAAAGTTGCTAACTATGCCGGGGTAACTGTTGAACGTAAAGTGGGTACATTTAACTTACCTTCTGGTCGTGCAGTTCGTGTTCTAGATTTGCCAGGGACGTATAGCCTCAATGCAGCCAGTCCTGACGAAGCAATTACCCGTGATGTAGTTTTGGGTAAAATTGCTGAAGAGAAGGATCAGCAGGCGATTTTATGTGTCGTAGATGCTACCAACTTAAAACTACATTTGGGGCTTGTCCTTGAAATCATTGAACAAGGCAAACCGATTCTGCTTGTATTAAACATGATGGATGAAGCACGTCGTCGTGGTATGCAGATCAATACACAAAAATTATCACAGCGTTTAGGTGTTCCCGTAGTGGAAACGGTTGCTGTACGAAATACTGGTATTGAAAATTTGATGAGTGCTTTGGAAAATGAAAAATTCCATACCCCAAGCACAGAATTGAGTGATGTTAAACTTTCGGGTTCTAATCATGAAAAAATTGACCAAATTTTAAAAGATGTGGTGATTTTTTTAGATCATGAAGATAAACGGACTGATTTTCTCGATAAGATTTTTTTACACCCTGTTTTAGGACTTCTCAGTCTTGCGCTGATGATGTTTATTGTTTTCCAAGCAGTATTCGCTTGGGCTGCGCCCTTTATGGACGGTATTGAAGAGTTTTTTGGCTGGTTTGGTGGATGGATTGGGCAATTTATCTCCCAACCTTTGCTCAATAGTTTAGTGGTTGACGGGATCATTGCAGGCGCAGGAAGTGTGCTGGTATTCTTGCCACAAATTTTAATTCTTTTCTTCTTTATTTTGGTTTTAGAAGAATCTGGCTATCTACCGCGTGCAGCTTTTTTACTTGATAAATTAATGTTTAAAGCTGGTTTAAGTGGTCGTGCTTTTATTCCTTTATTATCCAGCTTTGCCTGTGCTGTGCCTGGAATTATGGCGACTCGAAGTATTAGTGATCCACGGGATCGTTTGGTGACCATACTTGTTGCGCCATTGATGACGTGTTCAGCGCGTTTGCCTGTCTATGCCTTACTGATTGCAGCATTTATTCCATCAAAAATGGTTTGGGGATTTCTCAATCTACAAGGTTTAGTGCTCTTTGGTTTATATATGGCGGGAATTGTGAGTGCGCTCATTGTTGCGACTGTGCTGAAATTTTTCCAGAAAGATAAATCACAACATGCTTTACTGATGGAATTACCAAGTTACCGCATCCCAGATATAAAAAGTGTGTGGATTGGTTTACTGGACCGTGCCAAAATTTTCTTAAAGCGTGTTGGTGGAATTATCTTCGCTTTATCTATTTTGTTATGGTTTTTATGTACATTCCCTCAACCGCCAGAAGGTGCAACATTACCCGCAATTGACTATTCATTTGCCGGGATGTTGGGGCATGTGATGCACCCAATCTTTGAACCACTTGGGTTTAATTGGCAAATTTGTATTGCTTTAATCCCAGCGATGGCAGCACGTGAGGTTGTGGTTGCGGCATTGGGGACTGTCTATGCTTTATCTGCAACTGATGATGATGCAGTGGCGCAGGGTTTATCGCATCTGATCAGTCAGGGTGATTTAAGTTGGTCAGTTGCAACAGGTTTATCCTTGTTGGTGTGGTTTATTTATGCACCACATTGTTTAGCAACATTGGCAACAGTGAAACGTGAAACAGGTTCTTGGAAAACTGTTGCGGGTATGACGGTTTATTTATTTGGTTTGGCTTATTTAATGGCTTTTCTCACTTATCAAATTGCATCACGTTATTTTGGTCTATAAGCCAAAATCTTGAAGCAAAGGAGCTAGAGATGATTGAATTATTGATTATTGCGGTATTGGTGATTTGGAGTGCAATTTTTGTATTTAAGAAAGTCTTCCCAAAGTCAGCGTATTCGGTGTTTTCTAAGCTGGCTCAATTTTGTCAGTCGCAAGGTTGGACTCGTTTAGCCAAATGGATTCAGCCTGCGATGGTGAGTGGATGTGGTGGCGGTTGTGGTTGTAGTAGTGCTGAAACGGATAATCCTAAAAAGGTTGAAGTCCAAGCAGTAAAATGGAAATGATTTGCCTCTAAACACATTACTTTAAAAAGAAAAAAGCCATTCTAGAACATAGAATGGCTTTTTATTTGTATGAGAGAATAACAGTCCATAAAAGATAATGTATATCGCTATCTGATAGACTTATGTTGAATGATTAGCGATACCAAAAGTGCAAGTGATTGAAAGAGTATAACCTTAACATGGGTTCGACCTAACTCTGTATTTAACTTATTGAAAAGCAATGCTCTTGGCGGAGTCTTGTTAAGTGCTCATTCAATTTCAGGATCAGCCTTAGGCTCGCCCCACTTTGGTTTTAACATGAGGAGCTAAGCTCCACAAGGGCAACTATCTTGCGTAGCTACATCGCTGCTCACCGCAAAACTCGAAGACAACCCGCAATGCATTCAATGAATCGCAGAAACAACACTTTAAGGATGAAGTCCTGCCTCAGACAGTTGCGAAAGACGTTTCCGAGTATCATATTTGATCAAAAAATTTACATCGAAATTAGGTTAACATTAATGTGTGAGCTGGTATAAAATAATGTCAACAATCCCTAGCTATGGGTTTCTTCCTCACTATCATCTTCAAAAGTTCGTGCAATTTTTTCGATATTTAAGCTTTTAGCCATCGCATCAAAAATTTCCTTATAAGCACCATCTTGATGATAAAGATCATGATGTTCACCATGCTCAACGATTTGTCCTTCTTTCATCACATAGGTGTAATCGGCATCAATAATTTGTGAAAGGCTATGCGAGATCATAATCACAGTTCGGCCTTGCTTAATCTCATCTAAACTTTGTTTGATTTGCTCTGAAGCGATGGCATCTAAACTCGCTGTGGGCTCATCTAAAAAGATAATTGGCGGGTTTTTGAGGAACATTCGAGCAAGTGCGATACGCTGTTGTTGTCCGCCAGACAACAGCAAGGCATCTGCTTCATAGGCATGTGGGAGTTTCAAAATCTGCTCATGAATCGAGGCTTTTTTTGCAGCTGCGATGACTTCTTCATTGCTTGCATGGGGCTTACCATAACGAATATTTTCTAAAATTGAGCCTTGGAAAATATGATTCTTTTGCAATACCAAGCCAATATGTTCTCTTAGATAGTGTGTATCGAGTTGCCCTAGATCAATTCCATCGAGTCTGATACAGCCTGAATTCGGGGCATAAAATTTATCCAGTAGACTGATTAAGGTTGATTTCCCTGCACCTGATAAGCCGACTAAGGCCGTGATTTTATTGGGTTGAATAGTCATGTTAATCCGATGTAAGGCTTGATGACCATTGGGATAGATAAAATCAACATTTTCCAATTCAAATTTGCCATGAATTTGAGGTTTCATTAAACCACTGGCTTCGATTTCATGATCTGCTTCTAAGATGCCAAAGAAGCTTTCTGAGTAGATCATTGCCGAGTTAATTTCATCATAAATACGATGCAAAGAACGGATCGGTGCAGACACGTTATTGAACAGCAATACATGGTACATGATCATCCCTATACTCATTTGTCCATCTAAAACAAAATAAGCAGTTAAAATAATGATCAGGACTACACCAACTTGTTCGATAAAGGTTTTTAGACCATCAAAAATATAGCTGGTTTGTCGAGTTTGCATCTGATTTTCAGTCAGTGACTTTTGTAAATTCAGTTGCTTAGTGGATTCAACAGCCTCTTTATTAAAAGATTTAATCACTGTAATTGAGTTAATGATACTCAAAATACCTTGATTCTTCTTTTCCATGTTATCGCGCAAGGCTCGACGTTTGCCAGAAAGTTTTTGTGATTGTTTAAAGGTCAGCCAAAAGTAAATTGGTACAATGATTGTCGCAACCACACCTACCCAAAAATTGGCATAATACATTAGGGCTAAAGCAATAATTGCACTGGTAAATAACGGTAAAATATCAATAAAAAATATTTGCACCAGTCGAGTGAGTGAGCTAACGCCACGGTCGATACGAGTTTGTAATTTTCCTGCTTGGTTATTTTTCTGATCAAAAAAGGCCAATCGATAGGTAATAAATTTTTCGATAATGCCTTGAGATAGGTCCTGTGAAATTAAAATTCTGAGTTTTTCACCGAATGATTTTTGCCCAAATTGAACAATTGCATTGATGACTTCTTTGGCCAATAAAACCACGGTAATGGTAATGATAATGTGCCATCCATCCGCTAGGCCTTGTCCTGCTTGGATCAGTTGGTTAATGCTGTCTACAGCATATTTAAGTGTGAGCGCATTGACCTGAGCGGTGAGTGAACCAATCAACGTTAACACTAAGGTGACGATGACAAGCCAGCGGTAGGGACGTACAAAGGGGCGTAATTTTTGAAATAATTGCCATAAATTCATAGGTTTTTGCTTTTTATCAGCTTGGTTTTAGTCTAAAGCTGAATAAACTTTGCTACAAGTGATTGCTATGTTTTGAATTGTGAAAGATTTTAATGCTAGTCTTATACTAGTCCAAATCTTCACGATTAAAATCCTCTTGAAATTGATCTGCTAATTTAAATCCGAGTTGATTAAGCTTTTCAAAATACTTGAGATAGTCTTCATCTTCCATATCATATGGATGATCATCCCATAAAAAGTGAAAGCCATTGATACCAACCTGGTGCTACTAGATAACCATACAAATAGTTGACTTTTTCAGCAAAGCTCATTTTTGCTGACTCATCAATTCATCTAAATACATCATATGTGATTCTCTTTTTCCCATTCTCCATCCTATTGAATAAGGATGGTATTTTAGTGCAAATTCCATGGAGGTGGGACTTCGCCATATTTGGCTAAATAGGCTTAGACGCCTTGATATGAACTGCTATTCTTCATATTAAAGTTGTTCAATTTTGATTAAAAATGACTTGTTTCATGTTCAATATTGATTCATTGTTGGATGAACCAGTAGCTCATTTTACACAATGAATTTAGATTTATTTGAACCTGAAGCACAAGATAATTTACTGCCTTATGATGGGGTAGTAAAAGACTTTGGCTTAGTTTTGGATCATGAACAAAGTCAAAAATATTTAAATTATTTTCTACAGCATTTGGCTTGGCAACATGATGAAGTTTATTTGCATGGTCAATATTATAAAACTGAGCGCAAAGTGGTGTGGTATGGCGATGAGGATTACCAATATCATTATTCAGGTATGGCAAAACAAGCCCATATCTGGAATCCTGCTTTATATCGACTCAAACAGCATATCGAGCAACTCACAGGGCACACTTATAATTCCTGTCTGGCAAATTTATATGAAAATGGCTCACAAGGCGTGGGTTGGCATAGTGATGATGAGCCATCACTGGAAGCGCCCAACCACAATGTGGTGATTGCTTCATTGAGTTTAGGTGCTACTCGAAAATTCAGTTTTAAGCACAAGTGGAAAGCTAAAAAAGTAGATTTACTTTTACATAGTGGTCAGTTGATTGTGATGCAAGGGCAGACCCAACGTTATTGGAAACATACCCTCGCTAAATCCACGCGAATTTTAGCGCCTCGTGTAAATTTGACCTTTCGTTATTTTTATCCAAGTGGGTAAAGTTTGTCATCAAATTGTTCAAGTTTAGGGAACACTAAAGCAGGTAAATTTTCTAAATTCTCTAAATATTGCTGATAATCTAGCAGGATTTGTTGGCGTGCTTCGTTAGAAATATATGGGACATGGTAAGCCGTAAATGGAGGCAGTACGTCAAAGCCTGCATAAGCTAAAGTTCCACGTTGAATCGGCAGTAATAAGTCTTCAATTGAACCATGAATCGCATGATCACCAAACATATGTTCACGACCACCTAAGGTAAAGCTTAATAAGGCTTTTTTCCCGACCATGCCGCCGTGGTTATAAAAACGTTTGCCACCATAGAAAATACCTGAAACGAATACACGATCAATCCAGCCTTTTAAAATTGCAGGTACAGATGTCCAGTACATGGGAAAACTCAAAATGACTAAATCTGCTCTTTGTACTTTTTCAATTTCAATTTGAATATCTTCAGAGATCTGCTTATTTTTACAAGCATGACGTTGTTCCAAAGCATAATTCATATATTCTGGATTACTCAATTCTAAAAAATCATCACCTGATGCGATTGGATTAAAGTTCATGGCATATAAGTCTGAAACATCAACCTGGTGTCCTAATTTTTCCAAGACCTCAACAGCATGATCTTTCATGGCCGTAGTAAACGAAAGTGGTTCGGGATGTGCATGCACGATGAGGATATTCATAGCATTCCTTAATTAAAATTATGCATCATTGTTATTGGATGCTTTAGATTATTCCCGAATGAAAATGATTCGCCAATTACTCTAATTATTTTTTTAGTGGCTCAAAAGTAAACTTGATGGATAAAAGATGTGCAAATAAAAAAGCCTATGTATGAACACATAGGCTTTTTTACTCTGAGGAGGAATTGTTTCCGTAAAAACAATATCCAAAAATCATGGGTTACTGAAGAACATAATCATATTATGAGAATATAAAAACATTATCAAGATATAAAAACATTACAAAATGTTAAATTATCAACCCTATTTCATTTATGGGTGAAATTCAGATAATTGGTCATTTGCAGAGAGTGCCTGATAGCGTTTTTCAATCTGCGCAGCAGACTCTTGCAGTGTTTCAATCAATTTTGGAGTGTTGACGTATTCAAAACGATTTTTTGAAGCAAGCACGGTCAGCGCTAAAGGAGCTTCTTTACTTGAAAACTTCACTGGGATAGATAAGCCAGAAACATTTGGATCAAGTTCGCCTTGTGAAAAATAATATCCTTGTTTTTTTATTTTTTTCATTTTATTGACAAAGGTTTCTTCATTTTCAGCAAAACCAACTTCAGTTAATTGAGTTGCAAAGCGAAGGTAATACTCATGAATTTTCTGCTTAGATAAATGCGCCATGATCACTTTAGGTGAAGAGCCCATGAATACGGGACGAGGGCAACCACGACCATAAGATAGTAAAGTTTCATCACGATACACTTCATGATGAACATCAATACAATAGTCATCATTTAAATGTGTTAGTAAACAGCAAAGTTCTGTGCGCTCTGAAATTTCTTGCATAAACGGTTTGCTGATTTGAACCAGTGGATCTGTGGTTCTAGAAATATAGTCCATCACAGCAATTTTAGGTCCAAGGGTGTAATCACCTGAAGTCCCATTTAAGCGTTGCAAAATATCAGCCGAAACTAACTCTTTCAGATAGCGGTAACTAGTTGGTTTTGATAAACCAAGCTCTTCACAAATCACATCGACATTAATTACTGGGCGAGACACCGAAAATAAATCCAATACGGTGAGAATTTTGCCAAAACTGGAAAGTGCCATTGATGACCTACTCAATTAGTGAGAATCAAAAAAAATAAATAATGAATGTTACTTTATAACAAATTGTTCAAGAAAAAACAGCGGAATTTGCATTGTAAATGCAAATGATTCTACATTTTTAACTTTAGTAGCTATTTTGAGAAAAAGCATTATATTTAAACATTAAAATAAATTTTATTCTAATAAATTATCAATATGAGATATTTTTGTTGATTAATTGCATTTTTTTTGAGATTATTGCTCATATGAATATCCCATGATGAATCTATACTTTTTTAAAAGTGTAAATTTTTATCATAAATTGAGTCCTTCTCTACTCAATCGTTGTATTTGAACAAATGCCTAAATTTGTTCTTCTATTCACATCCTTTTTTAAACCACACTGTTTATTTGACTAAGCAGTGCGGTTTTTTGGTCGCTAAGAAAAGAAATGTGATGTACACAACAAACCCTCATAAAAGTGGTGAATATTAGCTTTCTAGATCTTACAGAGCTAGATATGAAAGAGAAAATCAATGAAATTGAATTTATAGTGAGTTGCTTGCATGTTACTGATCAAACCCTTATTGGCTTTTAGACCCAATAAACTCGATTGGATTTTTGCGAGCAAAACTTTCATTGCAGGAATGCTGGCACTCTATATTGCATTTGAACTTAATTTGAGCTATCCGATTTGGGCGATTGGTACTGTCTTTGTGATAGCCAATCCTTACTCAGGGATGATGGCGTCTAAAAGTATCTATCGAATTTTAGGAACCTTGATCGGAGCAATTTTTGCCATCGCAGTGATGCCCCACTTGGTCAATACACCTTGGTTATTTACTTTTGTACTGGCAACTTGGGTGGGGGGCTGTCTTTATTTATCTTTAATTGATCGATCACCACGCAGTTATGTGGTGATGTTAGCGGGTTATACCGCAGTGATTATCTGTTTTAACTCAATTTTTTATATTGAGACAGTGTCCATTTTTGACATGGCAGTTGGGCGGTTCTTAGAAATTTCATTGGGTGTTGTGTGTAGTGCAGTGGTATCTGCCACCATATTTCCTATGCATATCGGGCCTGTGGTGGAGCTACGTGTCACTAAAACTATGCAAGATACCAAACAGGCTTTTGACTCAATCTTGTCTGATCCTGCACATTCGGATAATTACACTCAACTATTGACCAATATCACTCGTGATACGACAGATATTCATAGTATGGCTGTGCATTTAAGTTATGAAACTTCAAAATTTAAAGGCATGACCAAACCACTACAAGAGTTGCTACATCAAGTGACCATGTTAGTGGCTAACTTGGTCGCAATGTCAGAACGAATAAAGCAACTGGATCAAATTGATGTAAATTATCGTCCGTATCTGCTTGAGTTTCACCAAAAAGTTGATGACTTTTTAGCAAATAAACATGCCATTCTTGAGAATGAGCTTAAGCATCTGCCTGAATATTTTGACCAAGAATTTCAAACGATCACTGAGCATGCAACAGCTGAACAACAGGTAATGTTGGGCAGTTTAAAAATGGATATTCGCCATTTTATTCAAAATGTTCGTGCAGTGGAGTTTATTTGGCAATGTATGCAACAAGGCAATCATAGCTTACCTGAGTCAATAGTACCGTTAACCACGACCTATCCAAGTTTGCATCGTGACTATGGAATAGCCGTGCGTGGCGGAGTATCGGCATTTTTAACAACCAATATTGCTTGTGCATTTTGGATTTTAAGTGGTTGGAAAATGGGGTTTATGGTGGCAGAAATGGCCGCAATTACAGCATGTATTTTGACCTTTTTAGATGACCCAGTACCTGCATTAAAAATATTTATCCGCTCCAGTATTTATGCCGCTATTTTGGTTTTTATTTATGCTTATGGGATTTTCCCCCATATCACAGCATTTTGGGAATTGGCCGTTGTATTAGCACCGTTTATTATGTTTTGCGTGATGTTGTATTTGCATCCGCCTTTACATGTACTGGGTTTACCTCTGATTATGAGTACCATCATGGGATTAAATCTACAAAATCGCTATTTAATGGACCAGATCACATTTTTTGATGCTTCAATTGCGACCGTGATTGGGCCGATTATCACGGTTTGTATCATGCAAATGGTACGTTCAATGTCACCTGAAATGACAGTAAAGCGGATGTTGGCTTTACACTATAAAGCTTTGCGTGAAAGTATTGCGATGTCTTATGGAACAGGCTTTAGAATACATTTACGCAGTATGCTTGATCGTATTGGCGTGTTAAATACCAAATTGATTCAGTCAGAACAACTCAAAATTGAAATTAATAATGCTTTGATTGAATCAAGTGCTGCTATTGATTTAACCCGTTTGCAGGAGTTGGTCAAAAAATTGTCTCCTGAATCTGCAACAACCAGTGCAATTTTTGAATTACAGCGCTTACTCAATCAGTGGTTAATTGAAAAAGCACTAGCTCAGCCTGATAACAACTTACGACAAGCACTGATTCAGCAATTTGCTCATGTCCTAGAGGAAGCTCAAGCGGTAGGCGACCAAGATATTCGACAGCGCATAGAGATTTCTGTAAATAATATTCGCAATAGCATCTGTCATATTCATCTGGTTGATGCCCAACCTTCAACTGTTCTATTGGGAGCATAAAAATGGGTGAGCTCAACATTTATGGCGTATATGTCCCAATATTTTTAATTCAAGCAATTTTGGCATTCATGATTTGGAAAGTGGTCTGTATTGGTACAGATCGTTTGGTTGAAAAAGAATGGATTGCATTACCTGGAATTTTTAATATCTGTATCTATTTGATTTTATTATGGTCGATTCATTGGGTGTTTATTCAGGTGACGACTTAGCCATTGAGTATAGCTGATTTACTTTTAAGTTTAATGATTGGAAAATTGAAATGAATACGTTTGATATACGTAAGGCAATACGGCCTATATCATTGGCTATCGTGGTGATTATTGCGATATTTTGTGCGCTTCATATTTGGAATTACTACAACGCAGAACCTTGGACACGTGATGGACGTGTACGTGGTGATGTCATTCAAGTGTCTTCTGATATTGCAGGCTTAGTCACAGAGGTGATGGTTCAAGATAACCAAACGGTAAAAAAAGGACAGGTACTTTTTAAAATAGATTTAGCACGTCAAGCTTTAGATGTGGAACAAGCAAAATCAGATCTTGCAAAGGCTCAATCAGGACTGGCAGAGGCAGAAGCGGGGCTTGCTGAGGCAAAAGCCAATATTGTGAAGTCAAAAGCCAATATTAACCTTGCGGAGAAAAATGCACATCGATATGCAGACCTGATGAATGGTGCGATCTCTAGACAAGAACAAGATCAAATGTTTGCTACACGAGATCAGTCTCATGCAGAGCATCAGCAATTGCAAGCTGCAGTACAACAAGCAGAAGCCAATATTAAACAACAAAAAGCCTTGATTGAGGCAGCAACCAGTAGTGTGCATTTGGCTCAATTGAATATGCAACGTTCAGAAGTGATTGCACCTGCAGATGGAACATTATCAAATTTTGATTTGCGTGCAGGGAATTATGTCAAAGTTGGGCAGGCTGTTGCCGCTTTACTTGATCGTAAACAGCTCTATGTTGTGGGATATTTTGAAGAAACCAAACTCAATAAAATACATCTAGGTGATCCTGCAACAGTGCAACTTATGGGCGATTCTTTGAAATATAAAGGCCATGTTCAAGGGATTGCTTCAGGGATTGAAGATCGTGAACGGACCACTTCATCGGGTCTATTGGCCAATGTAAATCCAACATTCAGCTGGGTACGTTTGGCCCAACGGGTACCTGTGAAGATTATTTTAGATGAAGTGCCCCATGATTCATTAGCCTTTGTCGCAGGGCGTACCGTGACGGTACATATTTTAGAACAAGTAAAAAAATAACTAGCATCCATCGTTAAACTTTGATCTTGAAGCCCATTGAAAAATGGGTTTTTTATAAGTTTAGGTCTGCCATAGCGGGCATATGAATTTCCTTAACACAGCTGGCTTGACTGGTCGATAATATAAATTTAATCGCAAGAATAACATCTTGTAAGGGAATTAACTCATGACCACTCTGTTGTAAAACTTCATCTACAGATGTATCCAGATCAAATTCAGTCGCTAAGTAGCCTAAATTTAATATACTCACCCCAATCTGGTCTTTGCGTAAACTTTCTCGGAGAGCGTGGACAATGCCTCTGAGGGCAAATTTGCTGGCTGAAAAAACCACTTCTTTGCCACTATGATTTTCTAGTCCCCACGTTGAACCAATCAAGATAATTTTTGCATTTGGGGACAGTCTAAGATTCTCAATCAAGGATTGAATTGCCAAAATACAGGACTGAATATTGGTATGAATCAAATTTGATATTTCAAGGTCAGTGCATTGTTCAAAGTCATAATCTGCTTGAAAGGCTTTTGTCTCCCAGATCCCGACATTGTAAATCAGAAAATCTATACGCTGATTTTGAATTTGATTTTTAACTAAATCCCGAGCGTGCTCAGGTTTTGATAAATCAGCAGAAATCCATTTAAAATGAGCAAGGTCACACTTAGGTTGAGAACGTGAAATACCAAAAACCTGATCTTGTGTTTGAGGTACTGCGCGTAGAATGGCTTGTCCCAAGCCTTTACTTACACCATAGATGACATAGGTTTTAGACATTTTAATGCTCAGTTTAAGGGGTAATTCCTTCAGGATTTCGATACCAGCTTTCAATAAATAAAGCAGCTGCAATACTATCCGCTGCTAATTTTTTTGCTCGTCCTTGAGCTTGGTAATGATCCAGTTCATCTCGTGCTTCACGTGTGGTTAAGCGTTCATCGACCATGAATGTTTCAATATTGGTTTGATGACGTAAACGTCGTGCAAATTTACGTGCGCGTGTGGATAATTCTGACTCAGAATCATCCATATTTAATGGTAAGCCGACTAGAAATAAGTTCGGTTGATGCTGTTTGATGATCTTCAGCAGTTCATCCCAATTGGGGATGCCATCTTTCATTGGAAAAAGTGCAAGTGGTGTTGCACTTTCAATAATGGAAGAACCTACAGCCATCCCCGTTTTTTGTGTACCAAAATCAAATGCAATAATCAGTTGTGGGGAATTTAAATCAGGCATGTCCAATCTCAGAAGATAACCAAGTACGATCAATCCCTATTTTACGATAAGCCGCATCCCAACGGTCGGTATAAGGCAAATTAAAGACCAAATCCATATCTGAATCACAAATCAGCCAATCACCACGGGTAATTTCGTCTTCAAGTTGATTCTTGCTCCAACTGGCATAGCCCAATGCAATTTGATAACGACCAACACCTTCGTTGTGTGCAATCGCATCTAAAATATCTTTGCTGGTGGTAATACACAGATTTTCACCTACGGCAATCGATGAATGCCAGGTTGGTTGTCCTGTATGAATCACAAAACCCGCTTCAGGGCGTAATGGACCACCTTGTAGGACTTCATGCGGATGCACATTATCTGCTTCAATTTCTAAGTCATTTAAAAGTTCTTTGACTTGAATACCTGAAGGTCGATTGATAATAATACCTTGCGCACCATCTTCATCATGACGAGCAAGATAGATTACGGTATTGGCAAAGAAATCATCAGCAAGATCAGGTGGTGCAATCAAGCAGCGATGAGAAAGATATTGTTTTGGCACCGATATGCAACTCCTTTTCAATCCGCTTAAATAATTTTAATTGTTCAAATAAAATCTATATCTATATAAATAGCACAATTAATATCAATAGGTTGTGAATATTTCAAAAGCCTGCAAAAACAGCCTAAGTTTTCAATCAATATGTATAAAATATGAACAAAATGGTATCCAAATAAAAATGTGCCTCTAAACCCTAATAAAAGCGCTGACAACTGTGCCAGCGAATAGGGCTTTTAACTGAGTGTTCTTTCTTATGAAATGTCTTAAGAATGTTGAAATTTCAACTGTCTTAATTGTTTAGCATGTTGCAAGGTGGTTTCACCGATTTCAATGCCACCTGTCATTCGTGCCAATTCTAAAATAAGTTGCTCTTCCTCTAGTGCAACGATGGTACTACTAGCAGGATCTGTTTGTAATTTTTTAACCAATAGGTGTTGATCGGACTGGGCCGCAACCTGAGCTTGGTGGGTAATACATAAAATTTGAACATGTTGTCCTAAGCCTGCCAATAAGCGTCCGACTATTTCAGCGGTACCGCCACTGATCCCGACATCAATTTCATCAAACACTAAGACTTCTGCTTCAGTTTTTTCAGCATTCATCACTTGCATGACCAGTGCAATACGTGACAGCTCTCCACCAGAAGCAACACGTGCCAGTGGTTGAGGTGGAATACCTTTATTGGCAGTAAAGAGTAACTGAATAAAGCTTAGACCTTCAGCAGAAACTTGTTCCAGCGGTTCAAATTTAAATTCAAAATGTGCTTCTGGTAGCGCCAGTTGTTTGACTTGCTCAGTCAGTTGCTTGGCTAAAGGTTCAGCGGCATCACGACGAATCTGATCTAGATGTTGTGCTTTCTCGAGAAACACTTGATGAGATTGTTCAACTTGCTCAGCAAGGGTTTCAGGATCTTCAAGTTGGTGTAGTTGTTCTAATTCATTTTGCCATGTTTCATATTGCTGTTTGAGTTCATCGGGTTGAATACGGTATTTACGTGCCAAGCGATGAAAGACTTCAAGTTGCGTATTTAACTCATCCATACGTTCAGGGTCAAAACTTTGACGGTCTATAAACTGACGTAAATTTGCCGTCGCATCATCAATTTCACTTTGTGCATTGATCAATGAATTGTAAATTTCAGACAGAAGTTCACTACGTCCAGCATGGGATTCTAAACGTCGAATAATCGAAGAAATTTCTTGGGTAATATTTTGTTCAGATTCATCAAGAACATTTAAGCTATAGCCGCAGTCTTGCATAATGTGTTCATGGTGACTTAAGCGATCAAACTCTTGTTCGATTTCTTTATAATCAATACGAATGACATCTTCGAGTTCTTCAAGTTGTAATTTTAAAGTGTCAATGCGTTGAAGGCGATTGGCTTGTGCGTCAATCGCCGCTTGATGTGTACGAATATTTTTTTGCCAAGTGCTATATGCATCCCGTACATCTTGAGCAGGTTGATAAAAATTACTATAACGATCTAACCAATGCTTCGGGTAGGGTGGCTCAAGCAGTTGTTGTTGGCTATGCTGACTGTATAGTTGTACCAAGAGACGTCCAAGTTCTTTCAATTCAGCGAGGCTGCTGGGACGACCATTGATCCATGCCTTGCTGCGACCTGTTGCAAAGATCACCCGTCTTAAATGAATCTCACCAGATTCATCATCTAATTCATGGGTGTTGAGCCAATTTGCTTCTGGACTCTGTGCTTGATAGCTAAAAACAGCGGTAATATCTGCTTTTTCGGCACCATAACGCACATAATTGGTATCAGTACGTTCCCCTAAACAGGCTGACAACGCATCTAATAATAATGATTTACCCGCACCTGTTTCACCTGTAAGCACGTTGAACCCTTGCTCGATATCAATAGCAAGGTTATCGGCTAAAGCAAAATTGATCAGATTTAAGTGTGTCAGCATAAACGCATCCAAGCTGCGAACGGTGAAGTTCTAAGATAGTGAAGTTTTGTTGTGGTCACAAGTCAGAACGTATTCTAATACGAAGTAATTTTAAGCATTCTAAATAATTTTAATATGAAAATGTAATTTCCTTTGCTGAATATGCCAGTAAAAACATCAAAATAGATAAAGCTTATTGTATAAAATAAAAAAATGATGCAAATATCTACATTTTTTATCAACGTCACAGTCTATCCTGCATTGAGCTTATATTTGAATGCATCTTGAATTTTAGACATATACATTAGAGCTTCTGATAATAATCTTTTGGATGTTTTATTCAACGTGGTTAAGCTTTATGAATCATGAAACTTTTACCATTGCATAGAAATGAAGTGTATGACGATCAAGTTTGCAATGCCCCGCTTTACATTTAAAGTTTAAATCGCTTTGCGTAGGCGATGCCTCACTCTTTGTAGGAGGTTCCAAACCTTGTGCTGCAACCAAAGCCATGCTTTGTTTTTGCGCATGTTGGGTGAAAGGCACGTCCTGTAATTCCATCCAACATGGCGACATCCATCTCGCCTCACGATAGAAAGACCATCTATGTTTCATCAATATTTAAAAATATTGAATGCTCATTTTGACTAATACATAAATCAGCATATGCTCATCCTCGTTTTCCTCCAAAGCAAGACGTAATTTTAATTTATAGAGATGGGCCAATCTTGAAACAAGACTTTTCTTCACTCTAAGTAGGAAATAAATTGAGCATACATAGGGTGGCATTTTTGCTGACAAGTATTGTGGTTTTGGTCTTTATTGTTAAGGAAGCTTAAGCTTTGATCTAAGCGGACTGATAAAGCTGACAAAAATAGAAACAGCTCAACAGTAAAAACATAGATTGATTAGTTTGCAGAGCAACATTAAACTACATCGAACATAATTTTTATAAATGCGCATTATCTGGAGAATACGCATGTCAGCTCAGTACGATCATGTATCAGTAGTTAAAAAATCTAATGTATATTTTGGCGGTTTATGTATTAGCCACACTGTGCAGTTTGAAGACGGAACCAAAAAGACTTTAGGGGTCATTCTTCCAACAGAAGAAGCTTTAACATTTGAAACACATGTGCCTGAACGCATGGAAATTATTTCTGGTGAATGTCGCGTTAAAATCGCAGACAGTGAAGAAAGTGAGTTGTTCCGTGCAGGTCAGTCATTTTATGTGCCTGGTAATAGTCGTTTTAAGATTGAAACGGATGATGTTTTAGACTACGTTTGCCATTTAGAAGGTTAATTAAAAAGCTTTGCTTAAAGTAAAGCTATGCTTTTGTTTTTAAATTAGGCAAAGAATTTTTGCGCTAAATCGGTTAAACTAGAGCATCACATAAAATCCTGTAAAGTTGGCTTTGCAGGATTTTTCATTTCTATCATCCTGTTGTTAATGAGGTTGTTCATGGCGAAGTCCGAATATTATTATGGCGTTCATTCAGTGGAGTCATTATTGGAGTTAGAACCTGAACGTGTTTTAACCTTATTTACTTTAAAAGGTCGTGATGATCAACGTTTACAACGTATTCTTCAGCTTGCAGAGCCTTTTGGTATCAGTGTGCAAAAAGCAAGCCGAGATAGCTTGGAAAAGTTGGCAGGTCAACCTTTTCACCAAGGTGTGGTCGCAGCTGTTCGCCCGCATCCTGTATTGAATGAAAAAGATTTAGATCAGCTTTTAGAGTCAACCCAGCAACCTTTGATATTGGCTTTGGATCATATTACAGATCCACATAATCTAGGTGCATGTATCCGTACAGCAGCAGCTATGGGTGTAGAGGCGGTGATTGTACCGCGTGACCGTGCGGCAACATTAACTCCAACTGCACGCAAAGTTGCAGCAGGTGGTGCTGAAAAGGTGAAGTTTATTCAAGTGACCAATTTGGCGCGTACGCTTGGACAAATCAAAGATAATTATAATGTTCGTGTGGTGGGGACCATGCTTGATGAAAAAGCCCTCCCTATCCAGAAGTTTGATTTTACCGGAACAGCAGTATGTATCGTGATGGGCGCAGAGGACACAGGGTTACGTCCAATTACTCAATCACAATGTGATCAAACCGTATTTATCCCGATGACTGGAAATTTACAAAGTTTAAATGTCAGTGTGGCTACTGGTATGGCGTTATATGAGGCATGCCGTCAACGTCAACAAAGTGAATGATTTAGTTTAAATTGTATTGGTAAAATTAGAGAAGCATCATGATGACCTCCCGTACTCAAGGCTACATTTATGTAGCCATCACAATGTGTATTTGGGGAGGTTTTACGATTACTTCAAGACTGAATGCAATCTGGCATATCAGCCCATGGGATATTACGGCATTACGCTTTTCATTGGCATTTTGTATACTGATGCCGATTTTAATCTATAAAAAAGACACAGCTTTTCTATTGAACAAACAACCCTTCATTTTGGCGATGATTGGTGGTGTTGCTTATTGTTTAACTTCATATAGCGCATTTCACTTTGTGCCCGCGGCACATGCAGCCATTTTTTTAAATGGCTGCATTCCATTGTGCACGGCTTTAGCTGGTTTTTTACTTTATCGCCAGCCGTTTGATAAACATATATGGATCAGTTTAAGCATCATGCTGGCTGCCATTTCTGCAATGAGTTTTCTGATGTATACCGAAACAGGTGTTGCTTTTGGTCTTGGGGATTTATTGTTTTTTATCAGTGCAATTTGGTGGGGGACTTTTACCGTATTGCTGCGTCAATGGCAACTTTCCGCATGGCACGCCATGGCAGGTGTTGCGATATGGTCGGCGATCGTTTATGTCCCGATTTATTTGTTGTTTTTACCTAAACACTTAGATCAAGTGTCCACACCACATTTGGTCATGCAAACGCTTTTTCATGGTATTTTTGTGGTGATCATTGCGACTTTGGCGTATGTCGAAGCAATTAAAAGATTAGGTGCTTTTAAAACAGGCAGTATTGTCACACTTGCGCCTTTTATTGCCGCAATTATCGCCGTACCTTTATTAAATGAACCTATAAGCCTCGCAATGATGTGTGGTTTGATTGGTATGGGGATTGGTGCTTTACAACCGTGGCGTTGGTTTACCCATAAAGACAGTTTGCAGCAGCAGTTGGATGAGAATAAACCAAATCAATAAGCAATTTTTAATTAATCATCATTAGAGCTTACGAAAATAAGCTTTGGGATGATTTTTAAATGTGATTAAGCTTTATCAACCATGAAACTTTTACCCTTACATTGAAATTAATTGCGTGAATATCAAATTGGCATTGCCACGCTTAACATTTAAAGCTTAAATCGCTTTGTGTGGGCGATGCCAAACCTTGCACTAAAAACAAAGCCGTGCTTTGTTTTTACTCATGTTGGGTAAGGGGAGCGTTCTATACGCCCTGTACGTCCAGCCAGTATGGCGACATAAATTTCGCCTCACGATAGATACCCCATCTATGTTTCATCAATATTTAAAAGTATTGAATACTCATTTTGACTGATGCTAGTAGTCTATTGATTCAGAAAGTTTCAATTATTTACTAAGCTGTTGTGAGTTTGAGATACTGTTGATGTAAAGAATCTAATTTTGCGTATAGATGATCAATATGTCCATCATTTAGCACAATATCATCTGCTAATTTTTGCTTTTCATGACGTGGCATTTGGGCTGCAATAATTTTCTGAATTTGTTCGATGGATTGTCCATCTCGTTGTGAAGCACGTAAGATTTGCATGTCTTCACTGGCATCAATCAATAGCGTGCGTTGAGTGAGTTCATGTTGATTGGTCTCAAAAAGCAGGGGAGAAACTAAAATCACATAAGGACTGGTTGCGGCTTGTAATTGTTGAATAATCTCAGCGCGAATTGCTGGGTGGGTAATCGATTCAAGCTGTTGTCGTGCCTGTGGATCTTTAAAAATATGTTCTCTCAATGCACGACGATCAAGTTCACCATTGCTTAATAACACCCAATCCCCAAAAATCTGTTTAATTTTTTGAAGTGCGGGTTGTCCTTTTTCAACAATTTCTCTTGCTACAATATCTGCATCAACCACTGTAATCCCTTGGGTTTCAAACCACTGACTTGCTGCGGATTTACCACTACCAATTCCACCTGTTAAACCCAAGATAAACGTCATTGCGCATTCCTAATACTGTGTTGAAATTATTGACCCAAATATACTTTCATAATTTGCTCACCCCATAGAAATGCAATCCATCCTGCGATGGCAATATAAGGACCGAAAGCAAAAGGGACATTTTCTTTACGAATCTTAAGTAAAATAATACCAATGATCGCACCCACCACAGAAGAAAGTAGGATAATTAACGGTAACATCAAGGGTCCCATCCAAGCGCCAAGTGCAGCAAGTAGCTTAAAGTCACCATAACCCATGCCTTCTTTGCCTGTGACTATTTTAAATAGATAGTAGACAATCCAGAGACAGAGGAAACCAATAATGTAACCCCAAATTGCAGCACTTGATGTTGTATAGAGATCGAATGAGTTAATGCCTAAACCGATGGCAGCCAAGGTTAAGGTAAAGCGGTCTGGGAGTAATTGAGTGTCAAAATCAATAAATGTCAGCGTGATCAGCACCCAAGTCAGCAGTACACCAAAAACCATTTGTGGTGTTGGGCCATAAACAGCAACCACTGTTAATGAACACACTGCAGTTAAAAGCTCAACAAATGGATAACGCATGCCAATTGGATTTTGACATGAAGCACATTGACCTCTTAAAGCTAACCAACTGATGACGGGTATATTTTGATACCAGCGAATCGGGGTTTTGCATTTGGGACAGGTAGAGACTGGTTGACTCAGGCTGAGTTTTTCTTCATCGAGAATAATCTGTTGTGAGCCCGCCAGTAATTGGCACTCAGCATGCCAATCCTGTCGCCATTCTTTTTCCATCATTTTTGGTGTGCGATAAATCACCACATTTAAAAAACTACCAACACACAACCCGAGAATACCAACTGTCAGATAGAGCGCTGTTGGGGATTGAATCATCAAATTTAATAAGTCATTAAGCATGTTCATCATTACCCACCAACCACTGAACCCATTTGGAAAATTGGCAGATACATGGCAATGACTAAGCCACCAACCAATACCCCTAATATCGCCATAATTAACGGTTCCATCATTGAGGTTAATCCATCCACAGCATTGTCGACTTCATTTTCAAAATGCGTTGCAACTTTGTCTAACATTGCATCCAATGCACCCGACTCTTCACCAATCGCCACCATTTGAATAGCCATAGAAGGGAACTTATTTGTTGCGCGCATGGCAAAGTTCAGTTGCTGTCCAGTGGCGACATCCTCACGGATTTTCATTACCGCTTGTTCATAAACCACATTATTGGTCGCGCCTGCAGTTGATTCTAATGCTTCGATGAGTGGTACCCCAGCAGCAAATGTTGTGGCAAGAGTTCGGCTATAACGTGCAATAATCGCTTTATAGACCAGATCGCCAAAAATAGGCAGTTTCAGTGCTGTCCGATCTAGAAAATTTTGGAATTTCTGACTGCGTTTTTTTGCTTCTAAAAAAGCTGTAATTACAACACCAATGAATAGAATTAGAAGAAACCAATATTTTTGCATCCAATTGGACATATTCACCACCATCTGCGTAAATGCGGGGAGGTCTGCACCAAAGGAGCTAAATAAATCCTGAAAGACTGGTACCACTTTGACCATTAAAATAATCGTCACAATAAGAGCGACGACAATCACAGAAATTGGATATTTCATGGCTTTTTTAATTTTTTGCTTCAGTAATTCACTTTTTTCTTTATAGATCGCCACACGATCAAGCATGGTTTCTAAGGCACCGGATTGCTCTCCGGATTCAACCAATGAACAGAACAAGTTGTCAAAATAGCGTGGATATTTTCTTAAAGCCCCTGCAAAGGTATTACCGCCTTCAACCTCACTTTTTATTCCTAATACAATTTCTCGCATAGAGGGGTTTTCTAGCCCTTCTGCAACGATTTCAAAGCTTTGTACTAAGGGGACACCTGCTTTCATCATTGTGGCGAGTTGACGAGTGAAAATGGTAATGTCTAAAGTAGAAATGCCTTTTTTCATTAAACCTTCAAAAATATTATTCCTTTTTTCTCGAATGGTTTTAATCGTAATGCCTTGTTTGCGCAGGGTGACTTTGGCAAGTGCCATATTACGTGAAGGTAATTCTCCTTTAACCTTGATCCCTTTGCGATCAACCCCGTCATAAGCAAATGTAGGCATCATTTGAGCTTTTTTAGCTGCCATCATAATTTCCTTGAATATTGATTATATTTATTCGCTGGTCACACGGTTAATTTCTTGTAAAGAAGTTAAGCCATTGATGACTTTAATTAAACCTGAACGTCTTAGATTATCAAACCCCAATTTCTCCGATGCCGCTGCAATTTGAAGTGCATTGCCATCTTCCATGATAATTTTTGAAATTTCAGGTGTTACTTTCATGACTTCATAGATCCCGACACGCCCTTTATAGCCTTCACGGCATTCACTACAGCCTACAGGTTGAAAAATTTGTAATTCAGGATTACTTAAGTCTTGTTCAGTAAAGCCCATTTCTAACAAACTCTGTCTAGGAATTTCAACAGGTGCTTTACAATGATTACATAAGCGTCTTGCCAATCGTTGTGCAATCACAAGATTCACCGAAGTGGCAATGTTAAATGAGGGTACTCCCATATTGCGTAAACGGGTCAACGTTTCTGGCGCACTGTTGGTATGTAGCGTAGACATCACCATATGACCCGTTTGAGCAGCCTTAATCGCAATTTCAGCAGTTTCAAGGTCACGAATTTCTCCGACCATGATAATGTCAGGGTCTTGACGTAAGAACGATTTTAGTGCGACTGAGAAAGTGAGACCGGCCTTGAGGTTAACATTGACTTGATTGATGCCTTCCAAGTTAATTTCAACTGGATCTTCAGCCGTAGAGATATTTGAACTTTCTGTATTCAGGATATTTAAGCCAGTATACAGGGAAACAGTTTTACCAGAACCTGTTGGCCCCGTGATGAGTAACATGCCTTGAGGTTTCTCTAAGGCCTCCATAAATAACGCTTTTTGCTTTTCTTCATATCCGAGCGCATCAATACCCAACATGGCACTTGATGGATCAAGAATACGCAGCACCAATTTTTCACCAAACAATGTGGGTAATGAATTCACACGAAAATCAATCGCTTTGGTTTTTGAGAGTTTTAATTTGATACGACCATCTTGCGGGACACGCTTTTCTGAAATATCCATTCTGGACATGACTTTTAGGCGTGATGCCAAACGACTTGCCAGTTGTAGGGGCGGATTGGTAATGGTTCTAAGCACGCCATCTACTCGATAACGCACTCGATAACTTTTCTCATAAGGCTCAAAGTGTAAATCTGATGCCCCCATACGAATCGCATCGACCAAGAGTTTATTGATATATTTAACAATAGGCGCTTCTTCTTCAGAGGCATCATCATCTTCAGATGGAGGTTGGTCATCGGTAGCAATGACATCAACATCAAAATCTTCATCACCAAAGTTAAAACTTTCTTCTACCGTAAAGTGTTTTTCTAATAGTTTTTCTAATTTATGGTGTTCAACAATAATCGGTTCAATATTCAGACCACAGTTAAAACGAATGGCATCCAGCGCTTCTATATTGGTCGGGTCACTGGTGGCAACATATAAAATATTACCGCGTTGCACCAAAGGGATCACTTTATGTTTGGTGACTAAATTTGGTTCAATAATCTCCTTGAGCAGCATTTCAGGATTAAAGCTGTCCAGATCAAAAATAGGCTCGCCAAACTCAACAGAGATCATTTCGGCAATGATCAGTGGTGGTATATTTAATTTTTCACTGAGATAAGCAACCATACTCACTTTATTTTTTTGAGCGTTACTGAGCGCATCTTTCATTTGCTGAGCAGATAAAAAACCTTCGTCGACTAAGCGACGGATATACCCCGAAAACTTAGGTGAACCATTTTGCATAGACATCCCCAAAACACATTAAATTTCATTTTATAATTGGAATACGAAAATTATACGATGATCCTTAGAAATATCTAGAATTAAACGTATTTTTATAGAAACATATTTAACAATAATTTGAGCCAATGTGGCTTTTTAGCATTATCTTTGAAATGTTTTATGTTTCTTGCGTTGTTATTAAAACATGACTTTAAATAAGATGACTGAATTGATAAAGAAAAAATACTTTTAAAATATAAATTCCGTGTAGAATGTGCACATTTTCGATAAAAGGTTAGATGTATGTCGAGTTCGACTATTACTCCTTGGGTTGTCGGCAATTGGAAAATGAACCCAATGCAAGCGAATTCGCAACAGCTCATTCAAGATTTAAATCAGTATTTACAACAAACACCGATTACAGAAAAACAATGTCATATTGGTGTTGCACCTATTTCTATTGCTTTATTGTCTGTACAAAAATTAATTAACGATGCAGATTCACCCATCAAAGTTGTCGCACAAGATCTTTCTCAAATGGCAGGCACAGGTGCTTATACCGGTGAAGTCAGTGCTGAGTTACTTAAAGACAGCCATATTGATTATGTGTTGATTGGGCATTCAGAGCGCCGAGAACTTTTTGGCGATGATGTTCAAAAAATTAAAGCTAAATTAGCCAATGCTTTAAATGCAGGGCTTCGCGTGATTTATTGCGTGGGTGAAAGCTTAGAACAACGTGAAGCAGGGCAGGCAGAGCAAGTGGTTTTACAACAAATTTGCGATCTCGCAGCAGTTGTAAAAGTAGAACAATGGCACAATATTGTGATTGCCTATGAACCGATTTGGGCAATCGGAACAGGTAAGACTGCTTCTCCGCAAGATGCACAGACAATGCATGCAAAAATTCGTGAAGGTTTAACTCAAATTACGGCTCAAGCTCAACATACTGCGATTTTGTATGGTGGTAGTGTCAAGCCTGAAAATGCAGTAGAGTTAGCTGCATGTCCAGATATCAACGGTGCACTGGTTGGTGGTGCATCACTTAATGCTGAGTCATTTTATAAAATTGCTCAAGCATTTGCTCAAACAGAAGAATAGGAGTTCAGCATGCATACATTTGTGCTGGTTGTACATATCATTTTGGCCGTTTTGATGATCGGGCTGATCCTCGTTCAGCACGGTAAAGGTGCAGATGCAGGTGCATCATTTGGTGGCGGTGGTGCTGCAACTGTATTTGGTGCCTCGGGTTCTGCAAGCTTTTTAACCCGTTTAACTGCAATTCTCACGGCTTTGTTTTTTATCACCAGTTTAAGTTTAGCGGTGTTTGCTAAAAAACAAACATCGGATGCCTATGGCTTAAAATCTGTACAGAGCAGTTCTCAAACCACAGCACCTGCACACGCCAATACGGGTGAAACTTCACCAACTGCACCAAAAACTGGCGAATAATGCCATTTAGTTCTTTCTTTTTCTGAATGATGCGACTAGAATGCGTCACAGCTGCGGTGGTGGTGGAATTGGTAGACACGCTACCTTGAGGTGGTAGTGCTTTCGGGCGTGGGGGTTCAAGTCCCCCCTTCCGCACCAACAATGAACCAGATTGTTGGTGTTAGCAGCTGAAAAAACATTGTTGCGGGATGGAGCAGTCTGGTAGCTCGTCGGGCTCATAACCCGAAGGTCGTTGGTTCAAATCCAGCTCCCGCTACCAATTTAATTAAGATGCAACTTAGTTAATGATAATGTAAGTTGAAAAATTTATATTATGTGTGAATTTGCAATGTTGTTGCGGGATGGAGCAGTCTGGTAGCTCGTCGGGCTCATAACCCGAAGGTCGTTGGTTCAAATCCAGCTCCCGCTACCATTTTGATTAAGGTGCAACTTAATCAAGCAAGAAATTCAATGTATCTGTCAATGATGGATTGAAAAAATTAAATTTCTTGTGTATAATTTTGCAACGCTGATGCGGGATGGAGCAGTCTGGTAGCTCGTCGGGCTCATAACCCGAAGGTCGTTGGTTCAAATCCAGCTCCCGCTACCAAGTTTCTAAAAGGGCTCACAGATAGGTGGGTCTTTTTTGCATAGTGAACTTCGGTTTACTGTGCGATAATAGGGGCGATTACGCCCTTTTTTATTGGCTATCGTGTGGTGTGGACATCAATTGGTCAAAAAGACATGCTTCACTATAGTAAGTTTGAATTAGTCCGATGAGCGATTGAATCGCACAAATATGACGAGAGTAAATGAAGCTATCAAATAAAACTCAAGCACTTCAAGATCTAATCACTCCTGCAGTGCAAGCTTGTGATGTAGAACTTTGGGGGATCGAATTTATTCCTCAAGGTAAGCGTTCTTTATTGCGTATTTATATCGATAAAGATGTGGTGGAAAATGCTGAACCAACGATTAATGAAAATGGTGAAGCAGAATTGGGTCGTGGTATTGGCGTACAAGATTGTGTACGTGTGACTCAGCAAGTTGGTGCAATATTAGATGTACATGATCCAATTTCAGGCGAATATGCTTTAGAAGTATCATCTCCAGGTTGGGATCGACCATTCTTCCAGTTGGCACAGTTAGAAAAATACATCGGACAACAAGTTGCATTGCGTTTGATTGCTGCAGTTGAAAATCGCCGTAAATTCCAAGCAAAATTAATTGCTGTAGATTTAGAAAATGAATTCATTCAAGTTGAAGTTGAACAACAGCACGTACTTGAGATCGATAGCAACAATATAGACAAAGCGAATTTGATCTTTCAGGATTAATCCAGAAATAGAAATCTGAATAAATAGGTGACTTATGGCACGTGAAATTCTCACCGTCGTTGAAACGGTAAGTAATGAGAAAGGTGTAAGTCGTGAAGCAATTTTTGAAGCGCTTGAACAGGCTTTGGTTGCAGCGACAAAAAAGAAATTCTACGAAGGAACGAATTCGGAAGAAGCTCAGTTACGTGTAGAAATTGATCGTAAGACAGGTGATTACAGCACTTTCCGTCAATGGGAAGTTGTTGCTGATGAAGATCATGAAATGCCAGCATGTCAAGATGCGATTTCTGATGTTGATCCTGCTCAATGGTCAATTGGTGATATCCGTGAGTTAGAAGTACCATCAATTGATTTTGGTCGTATTGCAGCACAGATTGCCAAACAAGTAATTGTGCAAAAAATTCGTGAAGCTGAACGTGCTTTAGTGGCGGATGCTTATGAAGCTAAAGTGGGTGAACTGATCTACGGTGAAGTGAAAAAACAAACCAAAGATGGCTTCATTATAGACTTAGGTGATAACGCAGAAGCCTATTTAGCACGTGAAGAAATGATTCCTAAAGAAATTCTTCGCCCTAAACAGCGTATGAATGCAATTCTTTATAATGTGAACCGTGAAGGTCGTGGTGCGCAATTATTGTTGTCACGTGCTAAACCTGAAATGCTGATTGCATTAATGAAAAAAGAAATTCCTGAAATTTCTGAAGAAATCATTGAGATTAAAGCAGCAGCACGTCAACCAGGTGTACGTGCAAAAATTGCGGTTAAGACCAACGATCATCGTATTGATCCAGTCGGTGCGTGTATTGGTATGCGTGGTACACGTATCCAAGCGGTTCAGTCTGAATTAAATGGTGAACGTATTGATGTTGTCGTGTGGTCTGATGATCCGGCTCAATATATCGCAAGTGCTTTAGAGCCTGCGGATGTATCTGGGATTGTGATTGATGAAGATGCACGTACAGCAGACATTATTTTTGCAACCAGTGATCAACTTGCGCGAGCAATTGGATCACAAGGTCAAAACGTCCGTTTAGCATCAGAGCTTACGGGTTATAAATTAGATATGATGCTTGAAGATGAGTACCGTGCTCGTCAACAAAGTGAAGCTCAACAGTATTTAGACATGTTTGTAACACGTCTTGATATTGAAGAAGATCTTGCAATGGCTTTAGTAGAAATGGGCTTTACCTCACTTGAGGAAATTGCTTATGTGCCTGCGGAAACTTTCGATGAAATCGAATTAGATGCGGATACAGTTGAATTGCTACAAAGTCGTGCAAAAGAAGCAGCTTTGGCTGATGCATTAAAGCAACAAGAAGATATTCAGGACCCAAGTCCAGAACTTGTTGCGATGGAAGGAATGACTTCTGAAATTGCGCATGCTTTAGCAGCACGTGGTGTGGTAACAATCGATGACTTAGCTGACCAAGCAACGGATGATATTTCTGATATCGACGGTTTAGGCGCTGAGAAAGCAGGTCAATTGATTATGAAAGCACGTGAATCATGGTTTAACTAGGAGGTAATACATGACGGATAAGTCAATTCAAGAGTTAGCGGTCAGCGTAGGACTTCCTGTTGCAAAGCTCCTTGATCAGGTGCGTGAAGCTGGATTGCCACAAAAACAGGCTGAAGATAAAATTTCTACTGAACAGCAAGATGTTCTCGTGAACCATTTGAAAAAAGCACATGGTCAAGATACGGGACAAGCAGGACAAATCACGTTGAAACGTAAAACGACAAGTACGGCTAAAGTTGCGAGTACTTCAGGTAAAGCGAAGACAATTAACGTAGAAGTTCGTAAGAAACATACGTTTACTAAGCCAGATCCTGAGCAAATCAAAGCGGAAGCTTTGGCTAAAGCTCAAGCAAATGCTCAAGCGACGTCAACTCAAAAAGTACAGCAAAATACTGTTGTGGCTGGAGTTGAAAAGACTGAAAGCTCAGCGAAAGCGAATTTAGAAAAAATGCGTGCTGCTGCAAAACAACAAACTGCTGCAAAAGAAACACCAAAAGCAGCTGTTGTTGTAAAACGTAAATCGACCAATAAGCCGATTACTAAAGCAACAGTAAAAACAATTGAAACCCCTGAGCAGAAACGTGCACGTGAAGCTCAAGCAGCACAACTGAAAGCGACTGAAGAAGCAGCTCGTCGTAAGTCGGCAGAAGAAGCTCAACAGCGTACGCTTGAGCAAATGCGTCAAATGGCGTCTAAGTATTCTTCTGATGAAACTGCGACAACGATTCGTGTAGTTGATGATTCACCGTTGGCTGCAGGTTTGGTTGGTCAAGCATATGAAGACTCATTTGCAAAAGAAGACCGTGAAATCAAACGTGGTACCAATACTGCAAATACACGTTCTCCTAAGAAAGGTGGTCGTCGTGGTCAGGAAGAGCAATCTTTCAGCCATAACCCGCATAAACGTGGTTTAAAAACCAGTCAAGCGAATAAACATGGTTTTGAGAAACCAGTTAAAAAGCAAGTTTATGACGTTGAAATTGGAGAAACTATTGTTGTTGCAGACCTTGCAGCAAAAATGGCAGTTAAAGTTCGTGAAGTAATTAAATCACTGATGAAAATGGGTGAGCTTGTTACTCAGAACCAAGCCATTGAGCAAGAAGTTGCGGCATTAATTGTTGAAGAAATGGGTCACAACCCAGTTCGTGTATCTGATACACAAGCTGAAGATAACTTACTTGAAGCAGCTGAAGAAGCACGTGGTGCACAAACAACACGTGCGCCAGTTGTGACAATCATGGGTCACGTTGACCATGGTAAGACATCGTTACTGGATCGTATTCGTCGTGCCAAAGTTGCGCAAGGCGAAGCGGGCGGGATTACACAGCATATTGGTGCTTATCACGTTAAAACGGATAAAGGAATTATTACTTTCCTGGATACGCCTGGACATGCTGCATTTACTGCAATGCGTTCACGTGGTGCCAAAGCGACTGATATCGTGGTACTTGTTGTTGCAGCGGATGACGGTGTAATGCCACAAACTGCGGAAGCAATTGACCATGCACGTGCTGCGGGTACTCCAATTATTGTTGCAATCAATAAAATGGATAAAGAATCAGCTGATCCAGATCGCGTATTGAATGAATTGACAACCAAAGAAATCGTGCCTGAACAATGGGGTGGTGACGTACCAGTTGCAATGGTTTCAGCACACTCAGGTCAAGGTATCGACGAACTTCTAGATTTGATTTCAATTCAAGCTGAAATGTTAGAGTTGAAAGCATCTGAAGAAGGTGCTGCACAAGGTGTTGTGATTGAAGCACGTGTAGACAATAGCCGTGGTGCGGTAACGTCTATTCTTGTTCAAAATGGTACCTTGAAAGTAGGTGACTTGGTTCTTGCGGGTGCATCTTACGGTCGTGTTCGAGCGATGACCGATGAGAATGGTCAACGTATTCAATCTGCAGGTCCTTCAATTCCAGTTGAAATTTTAGGTCTTCCAGAAGCGCCAATGGCGGGTGATGAAGTTCTTGTTGTTAATGACGAGAAAAAAGCACGTGAAGTTGCCGATGCGCGTATGGACCGTGAGCGTCAAAAACGTCTTGAACGTCAAAGCGCAATGCGTCTTGAGAACATCATGGCATCAATGGGCAAGAAAGATGTGCCGATTGTAAATGTTGTTCTTAAAACTGATGTACGTGGTACCTTGGAAGCACTACATGTTGCACTTGCTGATCTTGCAACTGACGAAGTTAAAGTACGTGTAATCGGTTCGGGCGTGGGTGCAATCACTGAGTCTGATGTGACCCTTGCTGAATCTTCAGAAGCGGTACTTCTTGGCTTTAACGTACGTGCAGACAATACCGCGCGTCAAAAAGCAGATGCAGATGGTATCGACATTCGTTACTACTCAATCATCTATCAACTTATTGATGATGTGAAAGCAGCAATGAGCGGAAAACTTGCACCTGAACACCGTGAAACAATTTTGGGTGTTGCAGAAGTTCGTGAAGTATTCCACTCAAGTAAGTTTGGTGCTGCTGCAGGTTGTATGGTGCTCGAAGGTGTATTACATCGTAATAAACCAATCCGTGTACTACGTGATGATGTTGTGGTATTCCAAGGCGAGCTTGAATCTCTTCGTCGCTATAAAGAAGTGGTTGAAGAAGTTCGTGCTGGTATGGAATGTGGTCTTGCAGTAAAAGGTTATAAAGACATCAAAGCACTTGATAAAATCGAAGTGTATGATGTTCAGTTGATTAAACGGAGTCTTTAATGGCGGGTAGTCAACGTCTTAAGCGTATGGCGGATACGGTACAACGTGAGTTGTCAGAACTGATTCGCCAAGAGCTTAAAGATCCTCGCTTAGGTGGTCTTGTGACCATCTCTGCGGTGAAAGTGAGTCCAGATCTGGGTTATGCAGAAGTTTACGTTACCGTGATGGGGCGTGAACTTGGCGATGAGCAAAGTGAAGTGGCAAATAAAGAAACTTTAGATGTCTTAAATAAAGCATCTGGTTTCTTACGCCACGAATTAGGTCGTCGTATCAAAACTCGTATAACGCCACGTTTGCGCTTTCATTATGATAAAACCAATGCCTATGGTAACTATATGTTTGGTTTAATTGCAGAAGCAGTGAAAGATTTGCCTGAGCAACAAGACGAAGAAGAAAAGTAAACTTAAACAATAAGCCACCTGAGGGTGGCTTTTTTGTATCTTTAAAAGATGTTTAAACTCTAAATGAATAATTTAAATAAAAATAAAAAAATAAAGCTAAAAATTTATCTGCTGATGATCAGATTATAATTTCATGAGTAAAACACTAGATCAGCTTGATCAACGCGCAGAGTTTTTGGGCGATAGCAATGCAAAGTGAATTTAGTCAGGTCTAGATAATTTTAAACATTTAAAAAGGTTTTGGTTTAAAGCATTCTTCAGCAATTTCTATCAAACATGCAAAAATTTAATTGTCTCGTCTTTGGCTAGGTAGCAGAAATTAAACAAAACTTTGCCTTAAACTGTATAGAATGCAGAGATATCAACAAATACAAATAAATATCTTTGAGGAATTGGCAATGAATTCAATGAAAAAAGGTTTAGTTGCACTTACACTGGCAAGCACCTTAGCTTTTTCAGGTTGTGGCTATAACACTTTGCAAGCTAAAGATGAGTCTGTAAATGCGGCATGGTCTGAAGTTGAAAACCAATATCAACGTCGTGCAGATCTAGTCCCTAACTTGGTGAATGTGGTTAAAGGTTATGCAACCCACGAAGAAAAAGTTTTAACTGAGGTGACTGAGGCACGTGCCAATGTCGCAGGTTTAAAAGTAGACAAAGAAGTATTGAACGATCCTGAATTGTTTAAAAAATATCAAGAAGCACAATCACAAATGACAGGTGCATTATCACGTCTTTTAGCGGTGACAGAAAATTATCCAGATTTAAAAGCCAATGAACAATTCCGTGATTTACAGGTTCAATTGGAAGGGACTGAAAACCGTATTAGTACTGCACGGACACGTTATGTTGCATCTGTTCAAGATTACAATACCTATGTGCGTCAATTCCCTCAGGCAATGACTGCTAAAGTGATTGGTATGAAAGCTAAACCGAACTTTAGTGCTGAAGCAGGTGCATCGAAAGCGCCAACAGTTAATTTTAATTAATGATGTGATTTTATTTCTCTGTCTTTAACGCTTGAGATAAAAGATAGTGGGAATATTTTTCATTATTCAATAAAAGGTGAACTATGATTGAATGGCGAGAAAAATCAGTAATGAAAAACATGAGTACAATATTATTTGTATTTTTTGGACTGATGCTTTCTGTTCAATCGAGTGTTTGGGCTGAAACAGCGACAGCCACAGATGAGCAAGAGGTACAAGACGCAATTGTTTTGGGTAAAGTTGTACCCAATACCAATTTGCCCAATGTGATCGGCTCAAAACCCACAGATGCTCAAAAACAAACACCTACCACACAGCAAGCACCTCAAACTTCCTCAAAAGATTTACCACAAGTTGCCAATGATATGGCAGAGGGTGAAAGTGCTCGAAATATTCCCACATTAAACCAGCCTGTCGTTGATCAAGCGAATGTTTTATCTGCAGCTGAAAAGCAAAATTTAGAACAACAAATTCGTGATATTTATCGCCAAGGTAAAGCACAAATTGGGATTATCATTGTTCCAACCACAGGGCAAGAAGGTATTTTTGATTTTGCTATGCGGGTTGCTGAGCAATGGAAGTTAGGTTCAGCAAAACAAGACAATGGTTTATTGATTGCTGTTGCAGTCAATGATCATAAAATCCATATTGCAACAGGCTACGGTTTGGAGGGTGTACTCCCCGACATTGTGGCCAGTCGGATTATACGCAATCAGATCACACCGGACTTTAAGCAAGGACAATATGCTCAGGGTTTACAGGCGGGTGTCAATGAAGTTGAGCGTATTTTAAACCTTGACCCTGAAATTGCCAAACAAGCCGCAGATGAGCTAAAAGAGCGCCAAAACCAAGCGTTGCAAGAACAAGAAGCCAAGGATCGAACCTTGACCACAGCTATGGTGATTTTGGTGATTGGTATCTTTGCATCATTTATTGTGGGCAATCGTTTAAGCGCGGCTGTTGCAGGAGTAACAGCAACCGCTGCAGGACTTATTTATGGCTCAGGGATTGTAATGAGCTTAGTTTTGGGTTTTGGTATATTCTTTTTGTTGATTACATCACTGGCACAACTGATTTTCCAAATGTTCTTATCTAGTGGTGGGCGTGGTGGAAGCAGTGGAGGTGGTGGTTTTGGCGGTGGGGGAGGCTATAGTGGCGGCGGTGGTGGTTTCGGCGGTGGAGGAGCATCAGGCTCATGGTAACAAAAACAGATACAACAGCAATTGTGACTGAACCGAAGTTACAGGAACAGGTACAACCGAGCTTTAAACGTTGGTTAAAGCACGTTTTATATATGCCTGCCTCGAAACGCTATTTTTCAAAGCAAGATCAGCATGCAATTGCACAAACGGTGAAGCAAGCAGAAGAAGGCCATGTCGGTGAAATACAAGTGGTGATCGAGGGGCATATTCCAAGTCATCAGGCTTATCATCAAAATACACGGTTAAGGGCACAACAATTGTTTGCTGAATTGGGCGTGTGGGATACTGAGTATAATAGTGGTGTATTGCTGTATTTAAACTTGTGTGAAAAGACAGTCGAAATTGTGATAGATCGTGGTATTTATCAAGCTACTACACAGCAAACGTGGCAACAGATTTGTGATGTGATGATTGCTGAACTGAAAAACAAAAATTATCGAACTGCAGTGAGTAATGGTGTTTTAGAAATTGGTCAAATTTTAAATTTATTTTACGGGGATAAATATAGTCAAATTGATAATGTAAATGAATTATCAAACAATCCAATCATTGTGAATTAATTTTATTCTCGGTGACAATAAATGTCACTTTTTTACGTTTAATTACGTAAAAATATAAGCAGTAAAAAAAACCTTGTAAAGCATTACATTCTCTCTAAAATCAAAGAGTCTCGACTGGTTGTTGATTTTTTCCACAAAAAAGAACAGCCATATAAATTGCTCAAAAGCTATAAAAATTTTTAAAACATTGGAGAAATGTTATGAATGCTCAAAAAGGTTTTACCCTGATTGAATTAATGATCGTTGTTGCAATTATCGGTATTCTTGCTGCGATTGCGATTCCTGCTTATCAAAGTTATACACAAAAAGCAAATGACGCATCTTGTTTATCAGAAATGAAATCTTATTCAGGTTTATTTGTTGCGGAAAAAATTGCTGAAAGTGGTTCTATAACGAACTTACCAGCTGATACTACTTTAACACATTGTACATTTACTGCTCCTACTGCTTTAACTGAAAATACATTAACTGCTACTGCTAAAAAAGGAACAAATAAAAGTATTACATGTGCTGTAGGTACGAGCGCTGCTTGTACAATTGCGCCATAATATTGTTATATATTTAAAAAGGTACTTCGGTACCTTTTTTTAATTTTTATCATATCTTAAATATAATTTTTTACTATATAATGTGAATTATATTGATTGATTTAATGACATAATTTTAATTAATAGAAAATTACATCTCTTGTTTTTAGTAAACTAAAATAAATCATAACTGTATTTTAAGAGAATACTTGTTAAATCTGATATTATTTAAGATATACTTGTATAAAATGTTATAATTTCGATTGTGATGTAAATTTTTTTAAAATAAAATAATAAGTTTATCTTTATGGGTGAAATAAAAATATGTCATTTAACTTTATTATTGAACTTTATTTTTATCTTATTACCTATAAAAAAATGTGGTTTTTTTGATAAACACTTTTTTAATTTATATATTGCTATTTGTAAATGAATGTATTAGATGTAATTTCTTAAATTTTACAGAGAATTATAATAAATTAACAATTAATGTTATAAAGCGACATTTTTTTTCAAAAATATCAGAATTTATAAAAATTATATTTATTCTAAAATATTCATGTTACTTTTGTTTTATAGACAATAATCTTAATGATTTATTATTATGAAAAATATAAATGGTTTTACATTAATAGAACTGATGATTGTTATTGCGATTATTGGTATTCTTGCTGCAATTGCAATTCCCGCGTATGAGAACTATACAAAAAAAACAAATGATGCAGTTTGTTTGTCTGAAATGAAGTTCTATGCATCATTATATGTTTCTGAAAAATTATCTGAAAATGGAAGTTTAACAAAATTACCTTCTATAAGTGAGCTTAGGCATTGTAATTTTGAGGCGCCAACTAGCTTATCTCTCACAAATCTGATTGCAACGGCTATTAATGGGACAGGTAACACAATTAATTGCAATGTTAATAATGAGGTGGCTTGTGAAATAAACTGATTGTATTTTATACAGATTTGAATTTTAATAAATAACAGCCATCTCAAATAAAATTTCAAACAAAATGCATTCTATGTAGTCATTCCTTAAACAAAAAATGTTAGAAACGCTATAATAGGTTCAGTTTTTCTGTTCACTTTTCATATGAAAGCCATTCCTTATCTTCTTTCAGCCGTCTTGCTTTTACTTGCTTGGCTTTTACCGATCCATAAAATGCCTTGGACAACCTTTGGTAGTGAAGAACTGACTTTTCTATCTGCTTTGGTGTTGCTCAGTGCTTTTCTAAATAAAGACTTAAAAATTCCAAAACCGCAACTGCTTATATTGCCTGTATTGGCGATTCCATTGATTCAATGGGGCTTTGGCGAGATTTTGTATTTAAGTAATGCGTTGCTTTGCACAGCCTATATTGCAATGTTTTGGTTGATGCTGGTTGTCGGTTATAACTTGGCAATAGGTGAAAAAGGTCAAAGAGAACAAGTCTTTAAAGTATTTAGTCTTGTGGTTTTTACGGGGGCGATACTTTCAAGTTTTATTGCAATGACCCAATGGTTAGGCGTAAACGAATATTTTAGACCATTGGTCAATTTGCTCAATGGTAATCGTCCCTATGCAAACTTTGCCCAGCCGAATAATCTGGCGACGTTTATGTGTATGGGGGTATTTGCATGTTTATATTTTTATGAAAAGAAGATACTGCCAAATTACATACTCGGGCCATCCACTTTTATTTTTCTATTCACCATTGCGCTGACTCAATCACGAACTGCTTGGGTGGTGTGTTTGTTCACATTGATTTATTTGACCATTAAGCAATTCGGTCAAACTAAGCGCTTTGGGTTTATCAAATTACTCGCATGGTCTGGTGTGTTTATTGCGTTGATTACATGCTTGCCGATTCTGAATCAGTGGATTGCATCTGTATCAACCCAAGACGTAGCACAAGCAAATTCAGTGGTCGAGAGAGCAACATCAGGTTATCTCCGTTTAGATATGTGGAATCAAGCCCTCGTTGCGATTTCAGAAAAGCCATGGTTTGGGTACGGTTGGAATCAAACAGGGATGGCGCAAATCGCCGCTTTTGATTTATATCCATCACATGAATGGTATAAAACAGCACATAACGTGATTTTGGATTTACTGATTTGGAATGGTATTCCGATTGGTGGATTGATTATTGTTTATGTCGCATGTTGGTTGTATTGGTTAAATAAAGGGATTAAAGATGCAGTTTCAATTGCCGCAAGTTTGATGGTCTGTGCTATTTTGATTCATGCTTTATTGGAATACCCAATTCACTATGCATATTTCTTACTTCCTTTAGGTTTTTTATTGGGGATCATCCAAGCTCAGTATCCTCGTTTGCCTACAGTGAACTTAAAGTCTTCGATTACAGTGAGTATTATTGTGATTGGTTTGGTCTTGGTGGGAGTGATTTATCGAGACTATATTTTATACCGCCAACAAAGTGTATTCGTAAATAAGAAAACACCGTTAAGTGCTTCACAGCAAGCAGTGATGAATCAAGATATTTTGTTGCTGACGCAATTTAAAGAACGTGTCTGGTGGATTGGTCTAAATCCATATAGCAAAATGTCGGATCAGCAGTTGCAATATATGGGGCGTATGGTGGCAAACTTAGCTTCGGCATATGATATTCAGAAATATGCACAGGTCTTGGCTTTTAATGGTAAAAAAGCTGAAGCTGAACATCAGTTATGGATTCTAAAGACACTGCATGGGCAAGAGAAATCATATCAGGATCTATTACCTGTATCTGTTGCAGGAAAATAATACCCTTTCATAAAAGTGAATTGTGATGACTGTAGTGTTTGCATCGCTACATTTTGAAATAAAATAAAAAATCCCCCAATCAATTGAGGGATTCTTTTGTGATATTTAAAAATTAATTAGAGTTGGCTTTGAATATAATTTTCTATACCAACACTTTCACTTAGATCTAGTTGGGTCGTTGTCCAATCCCAAAATTCTTCTTCTTTCTCAAGAATTTCTTGAACAAGATCACGAGTCACATAATCTAAGTTGCTTTCAGCCAGTTCAACAGCTGTTTTCAATGCATCTATGTTTTCTTTTACTTTACGTACATCACAGTTTAAAACTTCAACCGTATGTTGACCAATATACAACTTTCCTAAATGTTGAAGATTAGGCAAGCCTTCTAAAAAAAGAATACGTTCAATGATCTTATCCGCATGCTTCATTTGGCGAATAGATTCTTTGTATTCAGCCGAACCAAGTTTTTCGATTCCCCAATCATTAAACATACGCGAGTGTAGAAAGTATTGGTTAATCGCAGTCAAGTGATGGTAAAGCACTTGATTGAGTTGATTAATTACATCTCGATTGCCTTGCATATGGCTAAAACTCCATTCTAATTGTGTACCTTAAAGTGAATTTAAACTGAGTCATTGAAATTTAATGATTAAGGTAATTCGATATGGCTCTATATTAATCAACTTTTTAGAGGGTTACGAGTAGTTTATGGAACGGCAAATGAAAATCGCAATCAAAAACAGTAGGGATGTCGTTTTGGCTAAAAGAGATTGATTAAAAAACGAACCCGCCTTGAGTCGAAGCGGGGGAGGAGAATGATCTGGGGATCATTAAAAAACTTATTTATTGTCGTTATTTATATAAACTTTTTATGCTTGAATCTTTGGATTTAAAACTATGCGGCAACAGAAATACGTGCTGCAATAAGTGATAGCTCTTCATTGATAATGCTTTTTGCTTCAGGAGCACAGCGACCACAGCACGTGCCTAAGTCTAATAATTCACGTACTTCACGGTAGCTCTCTGCACCATTTGCCATTGCATCTTTGATATCTTGATCTGTAATACCACGACATAAACAAACGTACATGAAACTCAACCCTAAGGTTAAATGCGATATCTAATATTATTGATAATTGTTATCATTTGTCAATGGAATTAATTTGAAATATCATTAATCTTTATTGGCTTTTTGAATAAAAAAATACCACCTGATCGGTAGTATTTAGTTTTATTTTTTAAATTATTTAAAATCAAATGTTTAATATTTGACTGCTATTATTGAGGAATAATGACAATGCCATCCATTTCAACCAACGCATTTTTAGGTAATGATGCAACACCTAATGCTGCACGTGCAGGGTAAGGTTGAGCAAAATATTCGCCCATGATTTGATTAACCAATTGAAAGTTTGATAAATCAGTCAGAAAAATATTGAGCTTTGCAATATCTGCTAAAGAACCACCTGCGGCTTCACACACTGCTTTTAAATTATCAAAAACCCGTCGAATTTGCGCTTCAATGCCTTCAACCAACTCCATGCTATACGGATCTAAGCCAATTTGCCCTGATAGATATAATGTATTGTCTACTAAAATAGCTTGTGAATAAGTACCAATTGCAGCAGGGGCATTTTCAGTATGGATCACTTGGCGGGACATTGATTTCTCCTTGATTTCAAATCATTTCATCATAAAGGATGAATAGCATGCAAAGTGCATCGAAGACTCTCGATAAACATTACAGATCTTAATTTAGCACGCTTTTGCTTTTAGCGCCTCGTTAATTGAAACGGGCATGGACATCCGACTAATTCGAGGAAAACCAAATTGCATACGTAATTCACGAATGATTTGCGCAATTTGTTTACGATTATTGACCACGATATTCACATAAGTTTTATCTTCATGAGAACGGACTGATTCAACCCCAGTTTTTGCTTTACGACATAAGTAAATCAATTCTGAAATTTGTTCATCAGTTAAAACAAGGTCAATACTCAAATAAGCATTGAAGTTAACATCGTCTTCTTCTTCCGACGTCCAGTGCAAAGACATGATGTTTTCTGGATGTAAATGTTGCTCATGCAATAAATTATGACAACGTGCACGATGTACAATTAAACCACGACGAGATAAATGTCCTTGAATTGGATCTCCCAATACAGGGTTACAACAGTGCGCATACTTAACATCGACACCATCGGTACCTTGAATCAAGCGCTTAGAAGCGTGTTCCTCAGTGGTTTTGGATTGAGCAAATAAATGATTGGCGACTAGTTGCGGTAGTAGGTCACCGACTGCAATTTGTTCAAATAAGGTGTCTTTATTAGTTACGTGGCGCCACTCTAATAAATCCTTCCAATCAGCTTCAGACAAGTCTTTAGTTGAGCGACTAAATAATTTTAAAGCACGGTTAAGCGCTTGTTGCCCCACTAAACGTTGTTCATCGGGATCTTGGTCACGCAAGATGTTCTGAATCGCACGACGTGCTTTTTGGGTATTAATAAAACTTAACCAGTCTGGATTTGGTGTTGCCAATACATCGGTAATAATTTCAACCACCTGACCACTGACTAAAGGTGTTGAAAGGGGTTTAATTTCACCATTAATTTTAGCACCAACAGCATGGTTACCTAAAAACAGACTTGCTGAATACGCAAAATCAACTGCTGTAGCACCTTGAGGCAATTCATGTAGCTGTCCGTGTGGTGTATAGACCCAGATTTTTTCTTGATGTAGATAATCAAGGAGGTCGCTAAATGTAGTCTTTGCACACTCTCCCCCGACAAGAATATCTAAATTCTTCATCGACGCTTGAATCGCTGAACGACATGCCTGTGGAGCGTTTTCACCAAGAACCACCCCAAAGCGCGCTGCTTTGCGCATCAGCTCGGTTTGAATGGTTAAAGATAGTGTTGTGCGCTCACCTTTGAGTTTGATCATCAAAGATTGGTTTCCGCCTGGTAATGGCCGACGGATATGATCTTCATAATCGATGACTTGGAAATTTTCTCGTAAGGCATCAACCAATCGGTCACAATCGGCAATGCTTTGTAAAATAATTTCGAAAGCGTGGCTGTGGGTGAGTTCCTGTAAGTCAATTTCGTTTTTTACAAAGTGGCGTAATAGTTCGATATTGTTATTTTTCTTTTTGATGCGCCCTTGAATATTATAATTATTGAGCAGTTCAGCTAAGTTTTGTTCCCAAACAGATTGATATTTACAGCGCTCTGGTTTGGTTTTGAGTAAATTTTCTTGTACATCATTGTACATATCGAGATCGAGATTTTGATAACACAAATGTTCTAAGTTATCCGCCATCTCATTCATACCGACAAGGCGTGCCATGGGAACAAAAATATCAAAGGTTTCTTGCGCAATTCGTGCTCGTTTATCTGGGCGTAAAGCACCCAGTGTTGTCATATTATGATAACGATCAGCGAGTTTGATAATAATGACACGTGGGTCTTGTAAGGTGGCTTGTAGAATCTTACGAAAAGATGCTGCTTTATTATATTCTTTATCACTGGAATGGCTGAGTTTGGTCACACCATCGACCAATTCGGCCACGGTTTTACCAAATTTTTCAGAGATATCTTCTTTGGTGAAATCAGTATCTTCAATCACATCGTGTAATAGTGCTGCCATGAGTGTTTCAGCATCCATACGCATATGTGCCAAAATACAACTCACCGCAATCGGATGTAAAATATAGGGTTCACCACTTTTACGTGTAATACCATCATGCGCAATATCAGCATAATCACAAGCCACAAGTACTCGCTCGACATCGCTTGGTTTTAAGTAAGCGTCGATAATTACATTCAACTGTTGCTTGGATTGGCTGACCTGTTGGCCTGGCATAGAACACCTATCTTAAATTACAAATTTGAAATATTTTTCCTAATGCTTTAATGAAAAGCATATTGAGCCGCTTGTCAATTTCTAGACATCAAATATATCTATTTTTTTTAACAAATAATTTGAATTTTGTCGATTGATTAGCAAAACTTTTTTTGCAAAATAACTGAAATAAAAAAGCCTAGTTGAAAAACTAGGCTTTTTATAAAGGCTTAGCTTATTGGAAAGAAAAACCTTCAAGATTAAGATTGTTTGCTGATAAAGCAAGGTCAAGACTAGACGTTTGGTAATCTTGATCACGTTGCTTCAAGATATCTTTAGTCACATGACCAATCGCAATTTCACGTAATGCAACAACAGTCGGCTTGTCATTGTCCCACTCAACAGTCGGTTCAATGCCTTGACGTGCCAATTGACGCGCGCGTTTGCTTGCCACTAGTACAAGCTCAAAGCGGTTGTCCACATGGTCTAAACAATCTTCAACGGTTACGCGTGCCATAAGAGTTCTCGTTTGAATACAAATTTTTTAAATAGACTGTGCAGTATAAAATGCTTTCACTATAGACTCAAGTTTTAATCGAAGCTTATTTAGAAAGCATTGAAATACGATTAAGACTGGGGTGTAATCAGTTTGGTAATTAAAGCTTGATGACGATTTGCCTGTTGATCTATTTTTAAGCGGTTGGCATTGATCACAGATTCCAAATCATGTAACGCTTTATTGAAATCATCATTGATAATGATGTACTCAAAATTGACATATTGTTGCATGTCTTCCACCGCGCAACTTAAACGATGCTCAATGACTTCAACCGAGTCTGTACCACGATTTGAAAGACGCTGACGTAAATCAAATTGAGTAGGAGGGAGGATGAAAATTTGTTTAGATTCAGGAAAAAGTTTACGAACCTGTTCTGCACCTTGCCAATCGATCTCAAGTAGCACATCATGGCCTTTCGCCAATTGGTCTCTTACCGTTGTTTGCGCAGTACCATAATAATTACCAAAAACTTCTGCATATTCAATAAAACCACCTTGATTCACTTGGTCAAGAAAGTTTTCTTTAGAGGTAAAGTGATAATGAACACCGTCGAGTTCGCCAGGTCGCTGACCACGAGTCGTATGTGAAACAGAAACGTGTAAATTGCTCACACGCTCAAGCAGCGCTTTAACGAGAGATGTTTTGCCTGTTCCTGATGCCGCAGAAACGACAAACAATAGACCCGACATGATATTTTTCCTGATATGATAAAATATCTTCTCTATTTTAGAGTAGAGCGAACACAAACAAAACTGTTTTTACACATTGTTTGTGTTTAATCGATAAAATATATCCAACCATTGAAGTGAGCATTGAGGGTTTTATGGAAATTGTATTGGCTAATCCGCGTGGATTTTGTGCAGGTGTAGATCGTGCAATTGCCATCGTCAATCGTGCGCTTGAATGTTTTAATCCACCTATTTATGTACGTCATGAAGTGGTTCACAACAAATTTGTGGTTGACGATCTACGTCAGCGTGGTGCAATTTTTGTGGATGAGTTGGATGAAGTGCCTGACGATAATATTGTTATTTTTAGTGCACATGGCGTATCTAAGGCAGTTCAACAAGAAGCAGAGCGCCGTGGATTAAAAGTCTTTGATGCAACCTGTCCATTGGTCACCAAAGTACATATTGAAGTCACGAAATATGCCCGTGAAGGAACTGAAGCAATTTTAATTGGTCATGAAGGTCACCCTGAGGTTGAAGGTACCATGGGGCAATATGACAAAAAAAATGGTGGTGAAATTTACTTGGTTGAAGATGAAGATGATGTTGCTTCATTAACAGTACATCATCCTGAAAAAATAGCCTTTGTGACCCAAACAACCTTATCTATAGATGATACTGCTAAAGTGATTGATGCTTTACGCAATAAATTCCCTCAAATTCAAGGGCCTCGTAAAGATGATATTTGCTATGCCACACAAAATCGCCAAGATGCTGTGCGAGATTTAGCCACACAATGTGATGTGGTGTTGGTTGTTGGCTCTCCAAACTCATCAAATTCGAATCGTTTACGTGAGTTGGCTGAACGTATGGGCAAGCATGCTTATCTTATTGATAATGCAGATGAGTTACAGCAAGAATGGTTTAACTCAAATCATAAGATTGGTGTGACAGCAGGGGCATCTGCACCTGAGATTTTAATTAAGCAAGTAATTCAACGTTTACAGGACTGGGGTGCGACCGCGCCACAAGAATTAAATGGTCGTGAGGAAAACATCACATTTAGTTTGCCAAAAGAGCTACGGATTCATGTAACTCAAGCTTAAATTTAAACTTTATTTTTTAAGCAGATAGCTGAGATTTCAGTTATCTGCTTTTTTATGCCTTTCGTCCAACTTGTATTGGTTTTGTAAGTATTTAAGCTATGATTTTTAATAGGGTAAAGTTTTGTTGCAATGGGGAGTAGCAATGCAAAATAATCGGGGATTCACCTTAATTGAGTTAATGGTGACGATTGCTGTTCTGGCAATTGTTGCATCGATTGCAGCACCCTCTTTTTCAAAGCTCTTAGCAACCTATCAGGCAAATAAAAGCAATGAAGAGTTAATGAAAGCACTAAAAGAAGCGAAGAGCCGTGCATCATCAATGAAAATGTCTGTGATCGTTTGTCCAAATAAAGATGGCTCGAATCAGGAAATAACAAAGACACTTTGTTTAACCAAAGCAGGTGTTAGTAGCGCCAATGCTTCAAATTTCATTGATGCAAAACGTGTCATTTTAGCCAATATTGATAAGGCTGTTAGTGTTGGTGGTGACTTAAATGTTGTTTTTAGTGCTATTGGGTCATCACTTGATAATGTGCCGAGTACCAACTTAAAGGCAAGGAAAATAACAATATGTGGTAATAAGGAAATTACCGAAATAACAGTATCAGTTATTGGAATTGTATCCTCTAAAAAGAATGGAGCATGCTCATGAAGAATAGGAAGAATCAATTGGGTGTGGGGTTGGTTGAAGTTTTAGTTGCTCTGGTTTTACTTGCGATCGGGGTTTTGGGATTTACTGCTTTACAGTTAAGGGCGGTGGACGCGACTGGTGAAGCGCTTACAAGATCTCAAGCAACCCTAATTTTGAGAGGCTTAACAGAAAGTATTCGAGCTAATCCTAATGGTCAATCTAGTTATCCTGCTGCAGTAAAAAACTATATTGGAGTGGGAGAGAAGTCTCCGAAAAAAAAATGTTTTAATGCCACATGTACGCCAGCAGAAATGGCTGATTATGATTCATATTTGGCTGCTGATGCAGCATCAAAAATCGGTATTAGTATTACAATGACGGATTGTCCAGGGGTAGGCAGTACAATAAAAAGGCAATGCTTATTCGCTGCTTGGGATGAAACTGCATCGAAATTAAAAGCAAGTGATTATAGTGCTTGTATGAGTAGCACAGGAACGTATGTGTTTACTGCAAAATGCCTAATGATGGAGGCATATTAAATGAGATTCATGACGAAGCAAAAAATAATGGGACCTCAGAAGGGTTTCACACTAATTGAGTTGATCGTTGCTCTTGCCATTGGTCTTATTATTAGCGCTGCAGCTTTGCAATTATTCACAGGTGGTTTAATTACGGCAAAAATGCAAGAAGCAAGTGCAGAGTTACAAGATAGTGGTGTGTTCGGTGTTGATTATATTGCTAGAGATATTCGTCTAGCGAATTTTGGAAATGTAAATAATCCAGTGTTAGATACAACAACACCCAATGGCGGAATTATTTTTACCAGTGCTGATCCAGCTTTAGGCAAGGCAAATCTACAGTTAAAAGATGTAAGTGCGGGATTGTTAACAAAATCAGGAGGTTCTACTGGGACGAGTTCGAGTAGTGATCAACTAACAATTATGTTTCAAGCACCCAATAAAATGATGAATTGTGAAGGTAGAGAAGTAAAGGCTAGTGAGTATGTTATTCAACGTTATTTTTTAAGGACAGATAATGGTAACTTGGCATTGGCTTGTGATGCAAACACTCCAGGAAGTAGTGTCCCTTCTATTGCTGGATTAAATGATTCAAACAATGGTGAAGTGATTATGCCGAGAGTGGATCTTGTTAGATTTTACATTGGAGCAAAAGCTGGAAACAATTTTAGCTATTACACAATTGAGCAATTTAAGACTGCAGTAAAAGGGGCGTCCTCTCCCAATATACCTAGAGTTGTCTCGATTAGAATGATGGTTTTGGTTCGCTCTAAAGATCCAATAACAAATAAAAATATAGACCCCTCTAAAGAAAGCTTTAATTTCCCTGATGGTGAAGTGACTTTAACGGATAAAAACACCAAATATTTACGACGTTTATATACAACAAATATTGCTTTAAGAAATGGCTTAGGAGAGAAGATTTATGAAACATCGAACTAACCTAAGCAAGCAGAAAGGGTCAACGATTATCGTTGTTATGATGATGTTGTTATTTTTAACAATAGTTGGAGTAATGGCGATTCGGACCTCTATGACAACATTGAATATTGCGACAAATGCGCAAATTAGTCAGCTTTCAAGCCAAACAGCTGATACACCAATTAACCAGGTTTTTTTAGAGGATTTAAATAAGCAAGTGAATCTTTCAAGTGTTATAGGTAAGGCTTTGAAAGATGCAGATACAGAACCTGGTAAAGAATATGTATTTTGCTATAAACCTAGAGTGAGTACTCGTTTTGGTTCAGTTACATCTATGGCTGTACTTAGAAATGTGAGTTCTGATGTGGAGTTGGTTGAGGGAAGTACAGATAATTTTTGTAATTTAACCACTGACTTTGGTAGTGCAAGACGAGGTGTAGTGACTCAGGTTTCTATTAAAATTCCAACAGATACATCCGATTTGCCGCCTTTGGCATTACTTGCAAGAAATATTAATGTAAGTGGTGGACAAACAATTCCACAAGGGGTAACTGAGCAAAAACGTATTCGGATGACGACAGTAGCAGTAATGCCCATTTATGCTAAAAACTTGTCCGCTGCTCAAGCATGTTTAAAAGAAAATGTGAATGATAATTCAGATGCGGAATCTAGTGCTCTGCAAACAACAGCACAATGTCTCGTAAATCTTGGTATTCCAGTTAACAGCCAAGTCCAAGAGTTTAATTTACAAACATTTATAAAAATGGTTAAGGCGCCAGTATAAATTTAGGGGAATGTAAAATGAAATCTAAAAAGCTTACGGCCTCATTGAGTTATGCAGCCAAGCAAAAAAAATTAAATTTAGGAACAGTTGGATTTACTACGTTTGTCGGTACATTTCTGATTGTATCTTCTGTCACTCAAGCAAATGATTTACAGATTTATGCTGCACCTACAGCAGGAAAAAAGACGTTAGTGATGATGTTGGATACTTCAGGCTCTATGGCTGCTTTTGATGATGATAGGTGTTATAGGATTAGAACGGAGAATAAGACATCAACAGTACCTTATGAGCGTAAATACTGTACAGATTGGTATGGTACTAAAGTAGGCTATGATCGATTAACACGTTTAAAAGATGGAATGTTTGCATTTTTAAATAGTGATGAGGCTTCATTAAGACAAGTTCGTGTTGGTTTAGGGAACTATTCTACCAATGGTGATGGTCGGAGTGGTCAAATTTTGGTGCCTGCCAAAGAGCTAGGAGCAGTGAATTCTACACAAAGAACAGCTCTAAAAAATGCAATTAAAGATTTGACGGCAGGTGGTGTCACACCAACAGCCCATGCCTATGCAGAAGCAGCAGCATATTTAATGGGAACAAACACCTTACAATCCATCTATTTAAATAATGCCCCTTTCCTCTTTTCATATTATTACAGGGGGAGCCTTAGATATTCTCAATGTAATGAGTGGAATAATGCGGGAACAGATTGTATTTCTTGGACTGCAGCAAGTTCTACCAATACGAGTGGTTTAATAGCTCAAAAATGTAGCGCAAATGGCTATGATGATGGCACTTGTTATAATAAAACAGGTATTGTTTTATATGCCAATAGTGATAGTGGATTTACAAAATCTTCAAATGATACAAAAGTCGCTGATAATACAACCTATAACTCTCCACTTCCTGCTGTTGCTGATCGCCAAAGCTGTGATGGGCAAGGGGTGTATATTCTTTCCGATGGTGCGGCCAATTATACAACTGAAGCTAGATCAAGTCGCTTAATGGCAACCACGCTAGATACATTTGGTGATAATTTTAGTTGTACTGGCGGACTCGTAGAAGCCTATGACGGAGATAGTCCAGGTGGTTGGCGTTGTATGGGAGAATTTGCAAAAAAACTATTTAATAAAACCAAGAATCCAACAGGTGTCTCTATCCAAACTTCTTTTGTAGGTTTTGGTAATGAAATGAATGATCTGAGGAATGGCTATGTAGAAAATGCCTGTAGGCTTAGTTCCCGAACACAAGATGATCGAAAATCAGATGATCAATGTTCTCCTACAGCACCGAGTTATAAAACCCCTAACCCTGGTTATGGTAATGGCGGGTTTTTTATTGCTAAAGATTCAAGTGAAATTACCAACAGCGTAATTAAATTTATTGATAATTTAGGAAAAAATCTAATTAGTCCATTATCAACGGGGGCGATTTCTGTTCCTGTAGATGCCTTAAGTCCACAATCCTTCCAACCTTATGGATATTTGAGAGCTTTAGAACCAAAACCAGGGACTCAGAATATCACTTGGACGGGGAACTTGAAAAAATACAGTATTCAAGGTGGCGCTTTAAAATCAGGAAGCAACTTTGTTTTCCAAACCAATGGATTGCTCAATCCAAGTTCTCAAGATATTTGGAACAGTACCTCTCTAACTGATGGTGATGGTGTTACAGCGGGTGGTGTCTATTCAAAAATTAAATTACCAACAGTAGTAAGTCCTAATGGCTATAGACCGCTTTTTTCAGATATTAAAAGTGTCGCATCAGGTGGAGTAATTACTTCCACAGGTAAAAATTCAGATTTATTTTTAGTCACTCAATCTGCCACCACTGCAACAAATTTACTGGACAAGTTTAAGACAGACAGCAGGTTAAAAAATTTAACATTAGATATTCAGTTAAAATTATTAAATTATTTAGGTTATGACTTAAACCTAAGCTCTACACAGCTTCCAAATAGCCTAGATACCCCTAAAGATGCTTTCACATCTATGGGGGCAAGTATTCATTCTTTTCCAGTACAAATGACTTATAAGGGAACATTAGATGCAGATGGCAATTTAAAGTCTACCCGTGATCAGTCTGTACTTTATGGCAGTATGGAAGGTGCCTTACGTATCGTCAATTCTTTGACTGGTGAAGAGCAGATGGTATTTGTTCCTACTGAAATTTTGCAGGACAGTACTTTATCAAAAGCGCTAAGGAAAGATGAGTCAGATCTAAATGGTGTTACACAAGGGATTAATGGCGCTTGGGTTGCAGATTCAGATTATAAGGTGACTGGCGGAAATGATACAGAAACCTCAGTCGTTGCAAATAAAATGAATGTATATGGTGGTATGCGTATGGGGGGGAAAAGCTATTATGGCTTAGATGTCCTTAATCCAAGCGCACCTAAATTACTTTTCCGTATTCTTGGTGGGACAGGCGACTACACTCGTATGGGGCAAACTTGGTCTAAACCTGTACTAGCCAATATTCGATATAACAACCAAATTACTCGAGTGATGATTGTGGGTGGTGGTTATGATATGTGCTATGAGAATCCAAGATTTAAACTGAATTCATCAAATTCCAATACAGATTATCCATCTACCTCATGTAACAATAAAGCACAGGCAGATGGTAATGCTGTTTATATCATCAATGCAAAAACGGGTGAGAGAATTTGGTGGGCGAGTAATACTAATGCGAATACCAACAATGCAAATATGACCCATAGTGTGGTGAGTAGAATCAGTACTCTGGATCGTGATGGAGATGGCTTAGTTGATAACCTCTATTTCGGTGATTTAGGCGGGCAAGTATTTCGTGTTGATTTAAATAATGCCAAAAATACTCCAGTAGCATCCTTTGGGAAAAGAGTTGTTCGTTTAGGAAATCTTGCAACAAAAGCGGATGGAACAAGTATTACAAATGGAGATCAACCTCGTTTCTATCAACCACCAACGTTAACTGTACATGATGAAGCGGCCTCAACTTTTGTTATGGTTGGTATTGCATCTGGTGATCGTAGTACCCCCTTGGATGTTTCACCGAATAAAGGTCGTGAACTCATGTTACCTCTGAATGAGTTAACTGGACGTCCATCAAATAAAGTTTATGGACTCATTGATCGCGATATTGCTGATAGTGGGTTGATTACAGGTATCAAAGATCCTCAGACAGGTGTTTATAAAGACATTGATCTAAAATCTATTGATATTACTTTAAAATATTTAAAAGAAAATCCACAAAACATAACAGGTATCATTTCTTCGACTTTTTTCCCATACGCTAAAACAGGGATGCAAGGATGGTATCGTTCACTCTCTAGTGATCAGAATGGAAATCCGGTATTTGGTCGAACAGCTGGTGGGGTAAAAGCATTTGAAGAAGAACCTGTTGCAATGACAGGTAGGCTTATTGTTCCAGTTTATGACCCAGAGGGGACAGGTATTGTTGATAAACAAAACCCTTGTCAGCCTCGAATTATTGGTGAAAGTAATACTCAGCAGTTCTGTTTGCCGTATGGGGCTTGTTTAGATTCAAAAGGCGTCGTCGATTGGAACCTTGAAAAAAGTACTGGTTTTCAAATTGTAGATGGCAAGAACCAAAACATCTTAGGGCCTGGTATTCAAGGCATTACTTTTGGTCCAGATGATACTGGTGGTGGAAATAATACTGGTAATAATTGTGGTGCCTTAACTTTGCTGGGTTTACAACAAGGAAAAGGAAGATGGGAGTGTAATAAGATTTTAAACCCAATCCGATGGTATGAAAAATATGTTGAAGCTAAGAAGAATTAATCGATATGGAACTGTGACAAGCCAAGCTTGTCACAGGAATACTTATGGTTTTACATTAATAGAACTAATGGTTGTCATTGTTATCATTACAATTTTAGCAGCTATTATTTATCCAAACTATCAAGATCATGTTCGGCGGGCGGCAGCGGCGCAAGCTCAACAGGAAATGCAGAAAATTGCAAATCAGTTAGAGATATTTAAATCTAAGAATCTCACTTATCAAAATTTTGATTTAAAAAATTTATATAGTTCAAACTCGTCCGAAGTGATTTCAGTTCCTGTTGGATCAACTGGAGATAATATTAAATACAAAATTACACTTAACGATTTATCTAGTCAGAACTTATCGCTGATGAATTCAAGTGTATCTGGATTTGGTTGGGCAATAAAAGCAGAAAGTACAGACGTTAAAAACTATAATTTACTTATGACGAGTGAAGGGCTTCGTTGTAAAACCAAAGATAGTGTCACTTTTATAGCGTGTACAGGTAGTGATGTTACATCATGGTGAAAATTATGAAATCAAAAGGTTTTACATTAGTTGAGCTATTAATTGTTGTTGCAATTATAGGAATTTTAGCTGCAATCGCTTATCCGTCATATCAAGAATATATTGTTCGAACAAATCGAGTTGATGCACAAAGTGAAATGCTTCAGATTGCTCGAAATTTATCCAATTATAAAATGGCGAAAGGCACATATAAAGATGCGAAATTGGAAAACGGAGCATTTGAAGAAGATTATCCGAGTACAGGAGCGACAAAATACAAAGTTAAGTTAGAAATTCCTACAGATAATTTAACATGGTCTTTAACGGCTACCCCAATTTCTGGTTCACAACAAGATGGGAATGGGGATATCGGATTAAATAGCCAAGGGCAGAAATGTTGGACCAAAGGCTCAACCTGCACCCCATCAGCAACTACAAATTGGGATGGCAGATAAAAATCAAATTCAAAATTGTGGATAAATAAAATTTGATCTTTCTTTCAAGCCAAAGATAACGTAAAATATCGCCCTCTATGAAAGGGGTTTGAAATGTGTCGATGGTCGGTACAAGGATAATCCGTAAAAACTATAAGGTTCTATCATGGTTGTAATTCGTCTAGCACGCGGTGGTGCTAAAAAACGTCCGTTCTATCAAGTAATCGTAACTGATAGCCGCAATGCGCGTGACGGTCGTTTCATCGAACGTATTGGTTTCTTTAACCCTACAGCTCAAGGTAAAGCAGAAAAACTTCGTTTAGATGCTGATCGTTTTGCTCATTGGGTTGCTCAAGGCGCTCAACCGTCTGAACGTGTTGCTTCTTTAGCTGCTCAAGCTAAGAAAGCTGCAGCTACTGCATAATTAAACCTTTAATTAGGCAGTAAGCCCATGACACCAGCACAGAATGTGCCCGAAGATCGTATTCAGATTGGACAGCTACGTTCAGCATATGGATTAAATGGGTGGCTCTGGGTCTATTCCAATACAGAACCTATGGGCAACATATTTGACTACCTCCCTTGGTACATTGAGACCAAAGAAGGTTGGCAAATTGTAGACGTAAAACGTTGGAAACCACATGGCAAAGGCTTGGTTGTTTCGTTGAAAAGTGTGAGTGATCGCACTGCAGCAGATAACTTAGTTGGTGCTAATGTTTGGATTTCAAAATCGCAACTGCCTCAAGCAGGCGTGGACGAGTATTACTGGTCTGATTTAAAGGGTCTAATTGTATTAGGTCTGAATGATGAAGAGCAGGAAGTAAATCTTGGTCAAATCCATGAATTGTTTGAAACAGGCGCCAATGATGTCATGGTTGTTCGTGCAACAGCAGATAGCATCGATGGCGAAGAGCGAATGATTCCATGGCATAAAGATGTGGTACAACGCGTTGATCTCGAAGCTGGTCGTATCTATGTCAATTGGGGCGTAGATTTCTAATCCGATAAGGATTGGCGCAGCAGGAAAATAGAGGAGTCTGCGATGTTTTTTGCAGTCATTACGCTTTTTCCTGAAATGTTTGAAGCGATTACAGCGTACGGAATTAGCGGGCGAGCAGCAAAGCGTGACATTGTACAAGTTCATTGTATCAATCCGCGAGAATTTGCTGAAGGTAACTACAAACGAGTGGATGAACGTCCATTTGGTGGTGGTCCTGGTATGGTGATGATGGCTGAGCCATTGGCAAAAGCCATCCACCATGCGAAAGAACTTGCAAAGCAAGCAGGTGCAGTTCAGGTTCCTGTGGTGTATATGTCACCGCAAGGACAGACCTTAAATGAACCAGCAGTACAGCAATTTGTTGAATATGATGGATTAATTGTACTGTGTGGACGTTATGAGGGTGTTGATGAGCGTTTGATCCAAAAATATGTTGATCAGGAATGGTCAATAGGTGATTACGTATTATCAGGTGGCGAACTCCCTGCGATGGTTTTATTAGACAGTATTATTCGACGTTTGCCGAATACCATGTCAGATGAACAATCTGCAGTGCAGGACTCTTTTGTGGATGGTCTTTTAGATTGCCCACAATATACCAAGCCAGATCATTTTGAAGGTTTGGATGTTCCTGAAGTACTTAAGTCAGGGCACCATGCCAATATTGAAAAATGGCGGTTTTTGCAACGCTATCAACGCACTTTAGAACGCCGACCTGAGTTGGTGGAACAAGTTGAGTTGACCAAGCAGCAAAAAAGATGGCTAAAAGATGAGCGATGGTAGGCAAGCATTGATTATGTTTGTTTGAACGCGAGTCAGAAGCTGTACTTCTAAGTCAGGAAATAGCAATAATTCATGATTATTGCCCTGAGGAATTTAAGTTCCATAAGAAGTCGGCTTCGAGAAAATACTTATTTTTAAGTACTTATATTAGGCTCTTTATTGATCTGAGTAACATCAGAAGTAAAGGGAAAGATAAACGGGTTGATACGCGATTTAGCCTCTATCCCCAGCGGTTGTGCAGACCTCTTCTGTCCCGCAAAACGGAGATTCCCACAATGAGTGGTAAACATCCTTTAGTTCAAGCAATTGAAAACCAACAGTTAAAAACTGATATCCCAGCTTTTGCTCCTGGTGACACAGTTATCGTTCAAGTAAAAGTAAAAGAAGGTGAGCGTGAGCGTCTTCAGGCTTTTGAAGGCGTAGTAATTGCGAAGAAAAACCGTGGCTTGAACTCTGCGTTCACTGTACGTAAAATTTCTAGCGGTGTTGGTGTTGAGCGTGTATTCCAAACTCACTCTCCAATTGTTGCTAAAATCGAAGTGAAACGTCGTGGTGACGTTCGTCGTGCTAAGCTTTATTACCTACGTGAATTGTCTGGTAAAGCTGCTCGTATTCGTGAAAAATTACCAGCACGTAAACAAGGTTAATTTTAACTTTGCTTTACAGCTAAAAAATGCGCCAAATGGCGCATTTTTTTATTTCTTGCTTCTGTTAAAGCCCTTGTAATTTTAGACGATTGGTATGTTCACGGTAGACCTGCACTGGGTCTGGTGAAAAAATTGCACGTAATCCTAAAACTTGATTGACCTCATCTAAGTGGTTCCAGCGGTAATCATCCCGAATAGTTTTACCAAATTTAGCACTACATCGTGAGACTAAACCATCATTATCACGACCAGCGTTAATCAAGAGACTTGTACCAAGTAGAGCAGAATCCAAGTCTAGAAGATTTGTAACAGCCGTATTGCCGGTAAATGAGTAAAATTGAATTCCTTTTTCTTGATACGCCCCTTCACCACAAGTTGTGTTACCGACACCCATGGGAAATTTACTGTTAAAGAGTGCAGAACCTTCAATAGTTAAGCTTTTCCCACCCGCCAAGGCATCATGAGGGAGTTCATTGGGATTAAGACCTTGTGCCCAGACAATTGCTTTTGAAAATAAGTTTACGATACTTACCAATGGGCCTTGGATCGGTGTGCCTTCTACGCTTAAGACTAGGTTTGCAACAGGACTGCCTTTCTGTGGAGAGCCAACAGCTGTGACAGAAGCAATTTGATTAGGCATAATACCTGCGACATAGCGGCTGGTTGGACCGCCATGAGAATGTCCGATCAGATTGACTTTTTGACTGCCAGTAATTGCTAGAATCTCTTCCACTTGTTGTGCCAATTGCTCACCGCGCACTTCGGTAGAATTAAAAGGAGATACTCGTGTGGCCCACGTATTGGCGCCGTTACGAGCCAAATCTGGTAAAATTTGATACCAGTAGTCTAATCCTAAAACATCGCCAACACGAATAAACCCAGCCATACCATGCACAAATACCACAGGATATTTGGTTTTTGCATACTCAGAATTTACTTTGCTAACAGTCACTTGTTGCGCATTAGATGCATGTGCAGTTGTTAATGTACTCGTCAGAAGTAGACTGGCGATAATACGTCCATATTTCATTTTAAAGCTCCATCTATTTTATTATTTGGGGGTTTTAATACCTCAATCTTAAATTTATTGAGTGTAATATATTAATTTTGATCATGTTTTTTTGGATTGTAACTTTGGTTTCTTCGGTTTTTAAATCTAAGTTCAAATCAGATTCTAGAATTCGAAATTCAATACGATGTTGAGTATCAAAAATGGTTCCAGAATCATTAACTATTCAACTATAAAATAGACTGAATGAACAGTACATTTTATCGCCTCTCATCGGCAATATTTACAAGCCTTGTAATTTCAGACGATTGGCATGTTGACGGTATTGATCAAGCGGGTTTGGCGCAAAAAATAGGCCATGTAGTCCTAAAATTTGATTGACTTCATCCAAGTGAGTTTGTCGGTAATTGTCTCGGATTACTTGCCCATAATGGCTATTACAACGACTAACTAAACCATCATTATCTAAATTTTTATAAGACAACGGTGCCAGCGTAGAGATTACGCCATCAACAACATCCAAAATGTTGGTGAATTGAGCCGTACCCGTCCAAGAATAATGATAAATACCATTGGCTGTCACTTTTTGACCATCGCCACAGTCTTTTGGAATTGCAGCACTTGGATATTTTGCATTGAACTCAGCAGAGCCTTTCTCACTGATACTTTGTAAAGAGTTATTAAGGCTTATAGAAAGGGAAGGATTACCTTCAAGCAGTGTAATCACAGGTGCTAAGATATATTGACCGAGAATTGTGAGAAGCGCATTTACACCTCGATTATTTACAATATCGTCAGCGACCTTAGAGCCTTTAATTGTTCCTGCAACAGCAGTTAAAGAGGCGACTTTTGTTGGTGCAACGATTTCTATATAGCGAATTGTTGGTCCACCATGACTATGCCCAATAAGATTGACCTTGGGCGAGCCAGTCAGTGCGATCACTTCATCGACTTGCTGTAAGAGCTGTTCACCCCGAACTTGTGTCGATTCCAATGGGGAAACTTGAGTCGCATAAACTTTTGCGCCATTACGGGCTAAATCAGGGAGGATCTGATAGAAATAATCTAAGCCAAAGGATGAGGTTCCTAGACGGGTAAAACCGAACATTCCATGATTAAAGACAATGGGGTATTTAGTTTTTGCATAGTCTGAACTAACATAACGTGGGTTTACCGTTTGTAATCCAGACGCAGATGCAGTCATCGAACTGAGTCCAATGATTAAACTTAGGGCGAGAATATTGATGTTAAATTTCATTTTAAAATACTCTTTTTGTTTTAAGTGAATTATTGATCAACAAGTAGTCTATGTTGCAAGCTAAAATTTGCTTACAACCCTTATGATTTCAAGCGATGGGTATGTCATCATTTTCATTATTACCCGAAACCAAAAGTGCGAGTTGCATTAAAGCTTTGTTAATCCCTAACAAATTTCTAGTCTTTGTTAACCCTCCTATGAGATTGTCATAAATATTATTTTCAAATTTATATCATCAAGTTTAGCAGCATCTTTGATATGTGAAATTCCATAAAATTCTTACGCTTAGATTTAAAATCAAAGACGTAGAATGTGGCATAAACTCAGAATTAAATATTTTTTGTTTCTGACTTTTTATCATTTTATGGCTGCTTTAAATATTTATAGACTAATTCGCAAAAGGTAGTTTGCCTCCTTGATCATGCACTGTTTCGAAAGTTTGTAATCTGAGTTGTTCTTGCTGATTTGCAAATTGTTGTGCTCTTAATTGTTCTACAGCACGCTGTTTGGCTGAGTCACTCAGATTACTTTTGAGGATGTTGTCACGCGCAGCAAGGTATTGATTAACTTTGCCTTTCCAATCACTTCTTTGTACATCAAGTGTTTCTAAGCGTTGTGTCGCTTCTGGTCCCACTAGATTGGTGCGCATTTGACGAAGCTCTTCCGCAGAACCACCACGTGCCTTAATCTCCGCTGTCAATTTTCTTAAGTCTTCAAGTTGATTTAGTTGTTTTAAGTTTTCTTTCCAGTCTTCTGGAAGTTGCTCGAAAAGTTCTTTGAGTTTTTGCGCTTTTTCAGCCGTAGATAATTTTTGATTATCCATAATTTCTAGACGGTCTACAGTATATTGGTCATAGGTGTCCTGTGTACCGAATAAGCCTTGAATTTCATAATTTGAGAAGAATTTTTTTCTTAAGTTTTGAGTGTTGACCAAGATCTGCTGATAGTACTTTGCACTTTCTTTATCTGCAGTGGGTGCTGGTAAATCGCCTAATTTACTTCTGTAATCGATATAACGTGTCCATAGATTATTTAATTGCGATAACACAGGCTCTTTATAGCTGATTTTGGTATAACTGAGAAAATCTGCTTTGATTTGCTCAATGGTTTTTTCACCATATTGTGTAATGAAATATTCAAAACAATCTTTGGTCTGCTCATTAACAATTAAACGATTGGAAGCATCAGCGCGGATTTGACAATTGATTTGCGTATCTTGTTGGCTTTTACTGGCAAAGTTCTGTGCTTCAGATGCAGCGAGCTGAGTTGAAGTCAATGGTCCAGTCTGCTGCTGAAGTGCTTTTTCAGATGTTGATGTTGTTTCAGTAGACTCTGTATTGGGTTTTAGCCAAAAAATCACGGCTAAAAGAATGATCAAGAGACTACCAATGATTATCCCAATCATTTTTTTAGATAGATCCATCTAATATTCCTACAATTTTTAGTCTTTTTATTGAAAATAAAATTTGCCATAGAATTCTAAATTTCAAACAGAAAATTTGTAAAAATAGACGAATGGTTTTTGCTAAAATAGCGCATTATTCTCCGTATTCAGACCAATATGTCTTCAAAAGCTCAGAAAATACCGCGTCGCCATATCAGTGGTGTTTTTTTATTGAATAAGCCTTTGGGCATTAGTTCAAATGCCGCGTTACAAAAAGTACGTTGGTTATATCGAGCTCAAAAGGCAGGGCATACAGGAGCGCTTGATCCTTTGGCATCAGGACTGTTACCAATCTGCTTAGGTGAAGCGACTAAATTTTCACATTATTTGTTAGATTCTACCAAGCGCTACCAAACAACCATTCAGTTAGGCCATAGCACGACAACTGGTGATGTAGAAGGCGAAGTTTTACTTGAAAAAGATGTCCCTGAATTAAGCCAAGAAAGTATTCAACAGGTTCTGGCTCAATTTACTGGGGATATTCAACAAGTTCCTCCGATGTATTCAGCCTTAAAAAAACAGGGTCGTCCTTTATATGAGTTGGCTCGTCAGGGAATTGAAATTGAACGTGATGCACGGCCGATTCATATTTTTGCCATTGAGTTGCTTGAGTTTACCCCACACAGCCTGACTCTGGATATTACCTGTTCTAAAGGAACTTATATTCGTGTTTTGGGCGAAGACATTGCCAAAGCACTGGGGACATTTGGTCATTTAACATATTTAAATCGAACTCAAACTGGTCATTTTGATTTGATTCCGGAATATACCATTGAATATCTGGAAAGCCTGACTGAACAAGCGCGTGAAGCTTTGTTGCTACCTGTATATGCACCAATCGATCATTTCCCTAAAGTTCAAGTACCTGAAGGACGTGCGGAATATTTTTGCCGCGGTATGGAAAGCAATATTGAACATGTTGCCTCAACCGAAGTCTTGGTTTTTGATGCTGATAAATGTTTAGGATTGGCAGAAATTACAGATACAAAACGTTTAGTGCCTAAACGTGTTTTAAATCTTTAATTCCGTTTCATCGTTAGAAAATTACTCAGTTTAAATTTAAGCCTGATTAAGCCAAAGTACGGTTAAGTCTCCCAGCGTTAATAGACGCCTTTAAAAGATAAGTGAATGTTATGGAATTTGATATCATCCTCAGTTTGGTGTTCTTTGCCTTTTGTGCAGGGGCAATTGATGCTGCCGTTGGAGGTGGAGGGCTGATTCAAATTCCTGCATTAATGGGGGCTTTACCGCATTATCCTACTGCTACAGTTTTTGGAACCAATAAACTGGCTTCGATTTGTGGAACAGCATCGGCTGCTTTTTCATATTTAAAACAAGTCAAAATTCAGTGGAAACTGTTGGCGGTGATTGGAATCACGGCATTTATTAGCTCATTTGCTGGCGCTGCTTGTGTCTCACTTATCCCCCAAGAAATTTTGCGACCATTTGTATTGTTTATGCTGATTGTGATCGCAATCTATACATTTTTTAAAAAGCAATTTGGACAAGTCCATTTTCAACAAGAAATCACCCATAAAATGTTATTGATCGCGGGTGTGGGTGGCTTATTAATTGGCTTTTATGATGGGATATTTGGACCGGGCACAGGTAGTTTTTTCATCTTCTATTTTATTCGTTATCTGAAAGTTGACTTTTTACATGCGTCGGCGCTTTCAAAAATTGGTAATTTCATGACTAACTTTGCCGCACTGAGTTTCTTTATTCCCACTGGACATGTGTTATTTCAATTGGGTCTACTGATGGCTGTTGCCAATGTATGTGGTTCATTGGTTGGTGTGAAAATGGCGCTGAAATATGGCAGTGGTTTTATTCGAATTTTATTTTTGATTTTGGTCAGCATTTTGATTTGTCGCTTGGCCTATCAAATGTTTATTGCGTAATTTCGCAGATGCTCTCGTTAATTTTTTTGATACAAAAAAGCTTAAATTTTGTCAGGATTTTTTTTGATTAGTCTTCTAATATTGTTGGTTTCTTGATCGAAAATTACAAACCGAAGCAATGGAAGGCAAATATCATAAAAAGAGGGATTTAGATGAATATATTTGAGGCTTTGAGAGAAAGCCATATCATTCAGAAGGATTTGTCAGAACAGTTAGCGCATACCTCAGGCGATAGCCCTGAACGAAGGAAAATTTTTAATTTATTAAAAAATGAACTATTTGCCCATGCGGTTGCGAAAGATCGCTATTTTTATATGCCGTTAATGATGACGGATTCAGGTTTAAATATTACCCGTTTGGCACTTGCTGAACATCATGAGATGGATGAAATATTACAGTCGCTAGAACAAACTGATTTTAGCCACTCACGTTGGTTGGTTTTAGCGAAACGATTATCTGAAATCATCGCGCATCATATTCAACAAGAAGAACATTCTTTTTTTCAAAAAGCCGTAAAAATTTTAGATGAAAATCAAAAATTAATCTTAGCGAAGAAGTATTTATCCGAATATAAAAAGTATAAAGCAAAAGACCTTATCCGCTTGGTGGGCTAAACCTGTTGGTTATCAATTCATTTTTGTACGTTTAAATCATAGATGATTATCCTACCGTGGAGCGACATGGATGTTGCCGTGGGACGGGGGTACATGATGTATCTCTCGCCCAACATGAGCAAAAACAAAGCAGGGCTTTGTTTGCAGCGCAAGATTTGGTATCCCCTACGAAAAGTGTGGCATTCCAAATTTTTATAATTAAATAATTTATTTCTACATATCATTGATTTAATTTGGAATATTAAGTAATAAGAATTATGCTCTTGTGTCTGAGTTTATTGACAGGTTGGCTATATCATTTATTTACGCTGATCTTCTTTTCTTCCTAAAAACCGCGTAAATATGGTCGGGATTATGTATTACTGGCAGTGTGTTAGCATTGATAATGTTTTAATGAGCATTTGAGCTTTTCGCCGCTCTAAATGTTACTCCTACCGATGCAATCATAATGCAGACTAAAGCAACGGTTTGCCAAGCAGTAATATGTTCATTCAGTAATACCATACCTGAAATTGCGGCAAGAGCTGGAGATAGACTCGATAAAGTACCATAGCTCATTTTGCTTAATTGTTTTAAAGCAAGCAGATCTAAGGCATAAGGAATGGCGGTTGCTAAAAGTGCAATCAGCAAGGCTTTGCCCCAGTACTGTGTTTGTAGTAAGGCATCTGGGTTGTGAACGGCACTGATTGGCAGCATAACCAAGGCAGACAAGACGATTGCAATACTAAGCGCATGCATACCAATATTTTGTCGTACAACTTTTTGCCCGAAATAGATATAACTCGCCCAGCATATGCCCGCACCCAAAGCAAAAGCAGCACCAAGATAGGAAAAATTATGTTGTGTCGCATCTTGCCAAGGCACCATCAGTGTAATACCGATGATGGCAAGAAACACCCAAATATAGTCACCTTTTCGCTTAATCGAAAGTAGTGCCAAAGTTAATGGACCTAAAAACTCTAAACCAACTGCAATGCCTTGAGGTAATTTTCCTAAAGAGGCATAGAACAGCACATTCATCAAACAGACTGAACCACTATAGTAGAGCAGTTCATTCCATCTGAGATAAGGTAAACGTTTTATAATTTTCCAAGAACGGAACATTAAAATAATTAAAATAGAAGCAAAACATAATCTTAAGGTAACCACAGTAATCGGATCTAAAACCTCAAATAACTGTTTTGCAAATGAGGCACTGATCTGATAAGCCACCATAGATAAGACCATGAAAAGCACAGCAGTGAGTTGAGAGTTTGGCATATCTAAGGTGAAGAAAAATATTGCGCAGATTTTAACACTTTCTAGGTTTTATTTAAGTATTTCGAGAATAGATGAATGTTGATTCAACATTTCCCTTTGAGATTCAGCTAACTCATCTGTAAGATGGGGATGATTATACTTGCAATGGCACATGTGTTAGGAATAAAAGATGTCAGGAAATACGAATAAAACTGAAAATTTAGACTTAAATGGAACAGAACATTCACAAGCAGAAGCTTGGTATATCGACGTACTTAAACTAGAACAACAAGGGGTTGCTCAAAATGAGCAAGATGCCCAAGCACGTGTTGATTTGTTGGTCAATGCATCCAATCAGAATTTTGCACCTGCAAGTACCTTGTTAGGGCAGTGGCATGTTTTAGGCCGTTATCTGAATCAAAGTGTTCAGTCTGCCATTCTTTTTTTTCAACATGCAGCAAAGCTTAATCATGCACTTGCCCATTTAGAACTTGCTTATCTAGGGTTGAATAATGCCACCGATCATCTGACAAAAGCACAAGCATTAATTCATTTACAACGGGCGGTTCAACTGAATCACCCAGAAGCGATTTTTGTTTATGCCCAACAGCAATTGTCACAAGATTTACAGTTAGCTTATCAACTACTTTTAGATAATTATTTAAAAAATCAGCATCAAAATAGTTTGAAGTTTTTGGTCGAATTTTCAGGCTTTGATCCAATCAAAGTTCAAAATGAATTATTGAAAATTGCAGAAAAAGATTATTTTGCCTGTGCTTTATTGGCATTTAGTTATTTAAAACAAAACAACCCTGATGTCGCTTTTAAATATGCCAATTTCGCACAAGAAAACAATGATCCATTTGGTTGCTATGTTTGTGCACTTATCGAACAGCAAAGTGCTAAAGTGGATGCCACAGTTGTACAAGAACATTTACTTAAAGCGGCAAAAAATGGACATATTGAATCCGCCTATTTAGCCGCCGTGACGCTGTTAAAAAACTCGGAAAATGCCAAAACTGAGCAAAAGCAAAAAGAATATGCAACGCTGGCTTTTGATTTATTATTACATGCTGCGGTTTCAGGCAATGTTCCAGCTCAATACTCTTTAGCGCAGTGTTTACGTTATGGGATGGGAACTGAGAAAAATCTTGATCAAGGTATTTCTTGGTTAGAACGTGCTGCAATGCAAAACCATCCAGACGCACAGTTTGAATTGTCGATGTTATTACCGTTAGAACATGAACATCATCTCCCATTATTAAATTCAGCTGCAGAGAAAGGGCATGTGCAGGCTATGCTGTGTATGGCGATTTTTGAACAACGTCAAAACAATGCGGATGGTGCACTACTTTGGTTAAATAAAGCCAAAGAACTAAAAGTTCCACGTGCATTCTTTCTGCTGGCGCAAATGTATCAGGAAGGCAAGTGTGTCGAGGTGGATCTAAGCCAAAGTGCAGATTTGTTTAAACAAGCGGCTGATCATGGCGATATCGACTCTTATTTTGAATTATTTAAAATTTATAAAGATGGGATCGGGGTGCGTAAAGATAAAAAAACTGCCAGCAAATATTTGGATTTAGCCAAAAAAAACCAGCATATTGAAGCAGCTTCAATTGAGTTTTAATCAAAGATCAATCTATGTCTGAGTTATCGCAACACAACCTATCTCATGTTGAAACCTATACCCATCACACAGGGCGCTTGTTTGTGGTGTGAGACCTACATGGTTGTTATGATATGTTGATGCAACAGCTTGAACGAATTCAATTTGATTTTCAAAAAGATCTATTGATTGCTGTGGGGGATCTTGTTGATCGAGGTCCTGACAGTTTGCAATGTCTGCAACTGATTACTGAGCCTTGGTTTAAAGCCATTTTAGGTAATCATGAAGAAATGTGCTTACTGTCGCAGATCGATCCAATGATGAAAGATATGCATACGCATCATGGTGGAAAATGGTTTTATGCATTAAGTTCAGAACAGCAACAACAAGTCATAGATCAATTAAACACTTTACCCATACTGTTAGAAGTCATTTATCAAAATAAGAAATATGGTTTTGTGCATGCGGATATTGATGTAAATGATTGGGATGCATTTAAAGTTGCAACACGGTCTAAAAGTAGAGAGTTGGCTTTATGGGGCAGAGGGCGAATTAAAAATAAACGCTTTATGCGTTATTCAACTGTTGTTGGTGTGGAACAGGTTTTTCTAGGGCATACAGTAGTTGATTTTGTCACCAAGAAGCATAATTGCTATTTTTTAGATACAGGTGCTTGTTTTGGAAGTGAATTAACGCTTGTTGAAATAGATCAAAATGTGCCAATAGAAAACCAAGTCTTTGTGCTCAAATCATGAGTTAACACTCATCCATCATTTATTTCAATTTTCGGCATGGTTTATTCTATATCCCGTGCTTTTTGTGCGGTTACGGTGCAACCAATCGATGCACTAATGATAGTGGCTAAGGCTAACCATTGTGTCCATAATAATTGTTCATTTAAGAAAATAAATCCTGAAAATGCTGCAATTGCAGGTTCTAGGCTCATTAACGTGCCAAAGCTTAAAGCAGATAAATTTCTTAATGCAATCATTTCCAATGAAAACGGCAATGCACTTGCTAAGATCGCCAACGCAATAAAATAAATTAAATTTGAAGGTTCAAAAACTTTTAAAGGCATCCCTGAAAATAAGGCAATTGGCATTAAACACAACATACCTACAAACATCCCCAAGCATACGGTATGGTTTCCAGAAACTCCTGAAGGTCGTTGACCTGCAATAATATACAGCGCCCAGCAAGCGCCAGCAGCTAAGGCAAAGGCAATGCCAATAGGATCGAGAGTTTGCTTTGCCTGATCAAATGGAAACAGTAAAACTAGTCCAAGTATCGCAAGTCCGACCCAAATAAAATCGAATTTTTGCCGTGCATGAAATAGAGCCACACTGAGCGGGCCAATAAATTCAAACGCTACGGCGATTCCGAGCGGAATACGATGAATCGATAAGTAAAATAAAGCATTCATTCCTGCAAGGGCAATACCATAACTGATGATGGATGACCATTTCACCTGTTTAAAATTGACCTGCCAAATTTTAAAAATCACGGCTAAAATCAATGAGCCGAGTAATAAACGCATAGCGGAAATGGTTATTACTGGAAATTGATCAAATAATGTTTTTGCTAATGCACCACTACTTTGCATACTGATCATGGCAATGAACAATAAAACTATAGCTTGAAGGTGTGGTGCATTTTTAAAATTTGGCATTCTTTCTAGAATTTAGACTCAGGACTTGGCGGAAAATATCTGCAATAGACTTCTTATTTAAAACAATTTATATGAAAAAGTAATGTAATTTGAAAGCCTATTGAGTTCTAGATAGTACACTGTCTTTGTAGAGTAGAGGGAGAGAAGATGCTAAATAGTTTATTGATCAAATCATTTAACTAACGAAAGAAGTCATTTGAAAGAGAACGACCTCAACCAGATTTATAAGCCCAATAAAAAAACCACAGGCAAATACCTGTGGTTTTCTAGCTTTCGTCGTCTTAGAACAATACGCGAACGCGGATTGTGCCTTCAACTTCCTGAAGTGTATCAAGCGCTTCTTGAGATGCAGTTGCGTCTACATCCATCACCAAGTAACCCACATCACCTTTAGTCATTAATGACTGACCAGAAATGTTGATGCCGTGTTCAGCAAACAGGTTGTTAATTTTAGATAACACGCCTGGCACGTTTTTATGAATGTGCAGTAAACGGTGTTTACCTTCAGTTAATGGAAGTGCGATTTCAGGGAAGTTTACTGCAGATAAAGTCATACCTTTATCTGAATAAGCAACAAATTTTTCAGCAACTTCTAGACCGATGTTAGCTTGCGCTTCCATGGTTGAACCACCAACGTGAGGTGTTAAAATCACATTGTCTAGACCACGAAGTGGAGAAACAAACTCTTCACCATTGGCTTTAGGCTCTTTCGGGAACACATCAACAGCCGCACCAGCAATATGGCCAGATTTAATTGCATCTGCTAAATCTTCAATAACTACACATGTACCACGTGCAGCATTGATGAAGATTGAACCTTCTTTCATTTTCGCAAATTGAGCTTTTGCAAAGAAGTTACGTGTTGAAGGAACATCGGGTACATGCAGTGTAACAACATCTGCATTTGCAAGGAGTTCATCTAAAGAACCGACTTGACGTGCATTACCCATAGGAAGCTTAGTCACTGCATCATAATAAATGACGTGCATACCCATGCTTTCAGCTAAAACTGAAAGTTGAGAGCCAATAGAGCCATAACCCACGATACCTAAAGTTTTACCACGCGTTTCAAATGAACCTACAGCAGACTTGTTCCAACCACCACGGTGAGTTGAAGCAGATTTAGCAGGCACACCACGAAGTAAAAGAATAGATTCTGCAAGAACCAATTCAGCAACTGAACGAGTGTTTGAGTATGGTGCGTTAAATACAGGAATACCACGAATCATGGCTGCATTTAAATTCACTTGGTTTGTTCCAATACAGAAACAACCCACTGCGATCAATTTATTCGCAGCTGCAAAGACTTCTTCAGTTAATTGTGTACGGGAACGAATACCAATGAAGTGTGCATCTTTAACCGCTTCTTGCAACGCTTCACCCTCAAGCGCAGTTTTACGGGAATCGATATTGGTATATCCGGCAGCATTTAACGTGTCGATTGCGTTTTGATGAACGCCTTCTAACAACAAGAAACGAATTTTATCTTTAGGTAGTGAAAGATGTTGGCTCATTACGGCTCCGCTACAAAGGCCAAATTTAGTCGCAATATGATACCATAGACCTTGTTCTATAGATATTTTGATTGTGACAGGACAGTGGATATTTTATCTACGATTTCTGATAAGCATTATTCAAAAATTAAATGAAATGCTAATGCATTGATTTTTATAGTGCTTGCAGCCACTTTATACACAAAGTGTGGATAATGTGAATCAAATCTGTGCTTTATCCTCAGCAGTCATCTAGGTAAAATACTGCTAAAATCAGTAAAATTGACGATTTCAGCTGTAAAAAAATGCTGAAAAATTTTCACAGACTGATTTAAAATCTCGAATGTTATAGTACGACAACCACTTATTTACTTCTTGCTAGGTCCGCAAAACGATGAATGCTCCAGTAACGATAGCACCTGAATTATTGACCCAATTGACGCAAATCGTCGGTGAAAACCGGATTAAAACCGATGCTGACAGCTTAGAAAATTGGGGCAAAGACCATACTAAGCATTTTGATCCTCAGCCATCGGTCATCGTTTTTCCATCGAGCACAGAACAAGTGCAAGCTATTGTTCAATTGGCTAATCAATTTAATGTTGCGATTACTCCATCGGGTGGACGTACAGGTTTATCGGCAGGTGCTGTTGCTGCCAATGGTGAAATTGTCGTGAGTTTCGACAAAATGAACCAAATTTTAGAATTTTATCCAGCTGATCGTATGGTGCGTATTCAGGCGGGTGTGGTGACTGAACAGTTGCAGAACTATGCAGAAGAACAAGGGATGTATTATCCCGTTGATTTCGCTTCTGCGGGCTCATCACAATTGGGTGGTAACATTGGAACCAATGCCGGCGGGATTAAAGTCATCAAATATGGCATGACTCGTAATTGGATACTTGGTCTGACTGTGGTGACGGGTAAAGGTGATGTATTGCGTTTAAACAAAGGCATGATTAAAAATGCTACAGGTTATGCAATGCAACATTTATTTATTGGTAGTGAAGGGACTTTAGGTTTAGTGACCGAAGCTGAAATTAAACTTGAACGTCAACCACATGATCTACAAGTGATGGTATTGGGAGTTCCTGATTTTGATGCAATCATGCCAGTATTGCACGCATTCCAAAGCAAAATTGATTTAACTGCTTTTGAGTTCTTTGGTGAACTTGCGATGAAAAAAGTTTTGGATCGTGGTCATGTGCAACGTCCATTTGAAACAGAATGCCCATTCTACGTTTTACTTGAATTTGAAGCACCATATGAGCCGATTATGGATGCTGCGATGGAAATTTTCGAGCATTGTATGGAACAAGGTTGGGTGCTTGATGGGGTGATGAGCCAAAATCTTGAACAAGTTCAAAGCTTATGGCGTTTACGTGAAGATATTTCTGAAACGATTGCACCATTTACCCCATATAAAAATGATATTTCAGTATTGATTACACATGTTCCTGCTTTTATTAAGGAAATTGATACGATTGTCGCTGAAAATTATCCTGATTTCGAAATCTGCTGGTTCGGCCATATTGGGGATGGAAACCTGCACTTAAATATTCTAAAACCTGTGAATTTATCTAAAGATGAATTCTTTGCCAAATGTCAGGTAGTAAATAAGTATGTATTTGAAACTGTGAAGAAATATGACGGTTCAATTTCTGCAGAGCATGGCGTAGGCATGACCAAAAAGCCTTATCTGGATTACACGCGGACTGCTGAAGAAATTGAATATATGAAAGCCTTGAAGAAAGTGTTTGATCCAAATGGCATCATGAACCCAGGTAAGTTATTTGATCTGTAATGATTTAAATAGCTCGCTTGTACAAGCGCTTCGAGAGAAGCGCTTTTTTATTGCCAAACAAAAGATAAAATAAAGTTACATGCTTGTCGCCATTTGTTGCCGAAAATTTGTTATGTTGATTGCGCTTAAATATTGATAAGAAACTGAAAACTATGCTCATTGATAAGATTTTAATTTCTAAACAAAGTTTAGATAGTGATGATCACTCTGATGTGATTATGTCCAATATTGATACCTTAAATGGCTTATTTGAACATTATGTTGAATATGATGAAGTATCCGCAGAGGCTTTATATAGTTATTTTGTCGATTACTATCTTGCTCAAGTGAATAATGGTGGTTTTTCACAATTTGTTTATAACACAGGTTGGGATGCGTTCATGGTGAAACATGTTCGTGAAGGATTAAAAGCCATGAATGCGTCTGGGCATTCGGCTCTCTTTGAGCAAAGTGCGGATTTAATTGATCAATTTACGGATGAGCAATTAGAACAGTTCTTAGAGGGTGAATACTTTGGAGAAAATGAGCAGCGAGATATTCTCAATGCTTTTGATGACCAATTTTATGCATTGAATGATAGTGAAGATTTGATTGAAATCAATAGTCGATGGTTAAAACAGCATCCAAAGCTACAGGTTGTCGATGAAGATCAAATCTTGGCGATTATCGAGCAAGTTACAGCCAAAATTCCAAATTTAGAACAACGTAAACAGCAGGCAGCTGAAAACAGCCCCCGTTATTTTAAAATTATTCAAGCCTTATGCCAGCAAGCAGGTCAGGAACTAGATCGTATTACCATTGGTGATCCATCACATGAGTATAATGGGCAAGAGATTGTTGCTTGGCATTTTCTAACCAATGTAGGGTATTTTTATATGCTGGATCTAGGTAATCAAGCCTTGATGTTTGATGAAAATGATCAACAAATCATAGTGCTCGATGTTAGCCATATTGCAGCTGAGTCATAAAGACACAGTTTTTAAATAGTGTACGTTTAAAAAGCATAGCATCATTAGGCTATGCTTTTAGTTTTAGGGTGATCAGAATGAATCGTTTGAGTTTAATTTCAGTATTTTGTTTAGTGACTTTATCTGGCTGTGCAACAACACAAAATTTAATGAATAAAGTGGGTGGTTCAGAGACCCCATTAAGTCAGGTTTTAAATGAACGTCCTGATTTACGTAAGGATCTCGCGACTGTTGAGTTGCGCCAATATTTTAATAGTGTGGAATCACCTACTGTTGCAGAAGTGAAGTTGACTGAAACGGGTTTGATGGATGATTCAGTACGTTCTATTCGTAGCGTATATAGCTTTAAAAATATTGATGGTCAGTGGAAACGTATAGATATGCAGAAGGAATATCAGTGTTATCGTGGTAAGAACACCAAGACCTTCCAAAAGGCAAAATGTCCTTGATCAATTATTTATCGGGATTTAAAGATTTGGAAGATTAAAATCAGGGTACAAACAAAAATGGCAAAAACTAGAGTTGGAATAATTTTTGGTGGAAAATCATCAGAACATCGTGTGTCACTACAATCAGCACAAAATATCGTGGATGCAATAGATCTGCAAAAGTTTGATCTTAGTTTGATTGGAATAGACCAAGATGGTGCTTGGCGTATTTTGGATGTTACTCATTATTTAGAATATGGCCACGATCCTAAATTAATTTCTCTAGCCCCTCGTGAACATGAAGATTATTTGCAGTCAAAACAATCTCAAATCTTTGAAATTGAAAATGCGCAAGGATTACCACCCATAGATGTTATTTTTCCTATCATTCATGGGACTTTAGGCGAGGATGGTGCATTACAAGGCATGCTTAAAATTTTAGATCTACCTTTTGTTGGTTCAGATGTTTTAAGTTCTGCAATTTGTATGGATAAAGATGTCACCAAGCGTTTGTTACAAGGATCTGGGATTGCGGTTGCACCATTTTTAACTGTTCATGCTTACCAGCCAGACGCAGTGAGTTTCCATGAGGTTCAAAATACTTTAGGACTTCCAGTCTTTGTGAAACCTGCGAATCAAGGTTCTTCAGTGGGTGTCAGTAAAGTTGAAAACGAACAAGAGTTTATTGTTGCTTTAGAAAACGCATTTCAATATGACAGCAAAGTATTGATTGAAAAGTTTATTAAAGGTCGTGAAATTGAATGCGGTATTTTGGGTAATTACAATCCAAAAGCCAGTGTTTGTGGTGAAGTGGTTGTAAAGTCTAGTTTTTATTCTTATGAAGCAAAATATATAGATAATCAATCTTCTGAAGTGGTGATTCCTGCTTCAATTTCAGAAGAGGAAAGTAATAAGATTCGTGAGATTTCGATTAAAGCTTTTAAAGTTTTAGGTTGTTTGGGACTTGCACGTGTCGATTTTTTCTTGACTGAGCATGGCGATGTTTTACTAAATGAAGTAAATACTTTACCTGGCTTTACTAATAACAGTATGTATCCAAAGCTTTGGGAGGTAAGTGGAATCACTTATTCTGAATTAATTACTCAACTCATAGAATTAGCATTAGAGCGTCATGAAAATGTATTAAGAAATTCAAAATTTGTAGCTAAAGGATAATTATCTTTGGCTATTTTATATTTCTTATTGAAAATAGATAGAAATGCTGGATAAAAACGTATCAGATTTGGTACGTTTTTTATTTGGCAAATCACAATAAATGAATATTTTAATTGTAGGTAATGCTTTTGATCCTTCGCATTTTTGACTGATACAAGAAGTTGAATGATAGTCAATCTGTCAAAAAACTCATACACAAGAATATAACTTCTCTTGATTGATATTTTTAATTAAATCAATCACATGTAAAAATCAATTGTTTGATTATAAAAAAGCTTGCAATGCCACACCCTATATTCAAAGTTTAAATACCATTGCATAGGCGATGCCTCACTTTTCGTAGGTGATACCAAACCTTGCGCTGCAAACAAAGCCCTGCTTTGTTTTTGCTCATGTTGGGCGAGGGGTACGTCCAGTTACCCCCGCCCAACGGCGACATCCATGTCGCCCCACGGTAGGACAATCATCTAGGGTTTAAAAGTACAAAAAATGAATTGATAACCAACAGTTTCTAAAAGTTCATACAAAAAATAAGCTTTATTTATGATCAATGGCTTGATGTAAATCACTTGTATGAATAATTAGGAGGCTTGGCTATATATCCAACATAAAGCAAATTATGCTGGTAAGTATCATGATGAATTAAAGCGATTATTGATAAAACTTTTAAATTAAAAATAAAGGGGGAGTCGATCTTGAATTCAAAGAAAATTTAAAAAGCACTGAAATTGATGTTATAAAACCTATAGATTTACCCAAAATGTGAACACAATGAACATCCAACAAGAAATTCAAAACTTATTCCAAAACCGAGATGAACATCCACTGTTTTATATCGAAAGCGGTAGTCGTTTATGGGGCATGGCAAGTCCAGACAGTGATTACGATGTGCGTGGTTTTCATCTACCCTCCAAGGCACAATATTACGATTATCGCCAACACCGTGATTTAATCGAGATCATGGATGGCGACTTTGATTTCGTTTCATTCGACTTAAATAAAATGTTTGGACTTTTGGCAAAAAGTAATCCGACTGTTTTAGAGTGGGTACGTGCACATATTGTCTATTTCAATCAATTTCCTGAATGGGAAATTTTTAGAGATGGCTTACTTGAACGAATAGACTATAAAGCTCTGTATTATCATTACTTGTCGCTGGCTAAAGGTGGTATGCATGTCATGCAAACTGCAGATAACTTTACCTATAAAAAAGTGTTTTATTCTATTCGTGGTCTGATGTCAGCAGAGTTGGCAACACAGCAAATTATGCCTGAACTCCAGATTACGCAATTGTTTGATCAAATCGACTCCCATGATCCATTACGTCATTGGGCAGAAGATTATTTAGAAATCAAAAAACAGCAAAAAGAAAAAGCACAATTACCTGTCGCTGAACAAGCACAGATCTTAAAACTGTTAGAAGATAAAATTGAAGCCCTTAATCTAAGAACGATTGAACCTACTAATGATATTGAAAAATTAAAGCAATATCTCACCGAATATAGCTTTAATTTAAAACAACATTTTTATGGCTAATGCTTTTACTCAATCAGAGAATAGTGACACTATGAAAACCCTTGCCTTTATTCATCGTAATGACACCCGATTTGCGATAGGAGATTTTTATCCTGTACTTTCTGTATTTTCGCACTATGAATTAGGCAATACGGTTTCTCCCTTTCTGTTACTGGATCATTTAGGACCTGGTGTTTTAAAACCGACCAATTTACGCAAAGGGGTGAGTGAGCATCCTCATCGTGGTTTTGAAACGGTTACCCTGATTTTTGCTGGTGAATTAGAACACCGTGATTCATCGGGTGGTGGTGGTATTGTTTCAACGGGTGATGTGCAATGGATGACCGCAGCTTCCGGTGTAGAACACAAAGAGGTCTTTAGTGAGGTATTTTCAAAAACGGGTGGCTATTTTGAAATGGTGCAACTGTGGGTGAATTTACCAGCTAAAGATAAAATGAACCCACCACGTTATCAGAGTTTACGAAAAGCAAATATTCCAGTGATTGAACTTCCGAATAGTGCTGGAACAGTACGGGTGATTGCTGGGCATTATCAAGGACAACAAGGGCCAGCAAAAACGCATTCGCCACTTCATGTTTTAGATATTGAAATCCAAGCAGGGCATAAGGTGAGATTGCCTGCTGGCGCAGGGGAAACCACACTGGTTTATTTACGAACCGGCAAGGCATTGTTTCAAGCTGAAGATGAGATTTTTGAAGAGCAAGGGCTTGCCGTCATGTCGAGCTTAGAACAAGACTTAGAAATTACGGCATTGCAACAGTGTAAATTGCTGCTGCTGACAGGCAAACCACTTCAAGAACCCATCAACGGTCATGGCCCTTTTGTGATGAATAGCTACGCTGAAATTCTTGAAGCATATGATGATATTAAACGTGGCACATTTATCAAATCAAAAGTGCTACATGATGAATAAAGCAAACTATGTGAATTATAATTTGCTTTGATAGCTAATTTATCGATTGTTGTTTGTTTTTGAGCGCAATCAAGCCTTTGATTAGCATCGCAATCCCGACACCTACGCATAATCCCATCAAGAACTTGCCAAATATACCAAAACCCAATTCTTTATGGTTGGCTGAACTAATTGCCTTTGCCGTATCTTCAGCCGACCCAGTACTATTGGCCTGAACATCCATCAAGGCCACAAAGCCTGTATCTGTTTTACAGCTTTCAATCACTGAGCTCGAATCTTCCGCATATTTCTTTTGAACCAATTGTTCACATCGAGCCTGATCTTCAGCGCTAATATTTGGTGCAGAACTTATAAAATAAAGTCCTCCACTAATCAACAATAAAATCAGACCAATAATGATCAGTGATACAGGATTTTTATTTTTCATTTAAATTATTTATATCAGCTTAACCAGTATTTAGAGTAGCTGAAGAATAATAAATGTTCAACTTCCCCTGAAAATTTGTCTGTGTTAGACTACCCAAACTTTACCCTGTGTGTACTTCTATGAGCTTTCTTATAGATCGGGTCAAGTTAAAAAATCTCACAAATATAGTTTCAGCAATTACTTTACCTATTGAATTAGACACCTTGTGAATACGGTGTTGAACTGCCTTTATTCAACGTAAATTCCACAATTTAATATTTATATTTCAGTGCTTGTCATTGGGCGTACACTTATCTTTAAAAAAAGTAGTGTGAGCGATGCAAGCCGATAATGATATGTAGAAAACAATGCAAAATTTAGTGCAAAAACAACAAACTGCAAGTTTGAGTCGCGCTACGCTTATGTTTCCATTGGCGTTGGTGTTATTTGAATTTTCAGTTTATATCGGTAATGATTTGGTCCAACCTGCGATGCTCGCAATTACCAAGGAATTTGGTGTGAGTAGTGCATGGGCACCATCATCTATGTCATTTTATCTCCTCGGCGGGGCATGCGTCGCAGGGATACTCGGACCTTTGTCTGACCGTTTAGGACGTAAGAAAGTTTTATTGTCAGGTGTTGCATTTTTTGTTATCACCTGTTTATTAATTCTGTTTACCCACAATATTGAAAGTTTTCTTGTTTTAAGATTCTTGCAAGGTTTTGGTTTATCTGTGATCGCAGCGGTAGGTTATGCTGCGATTCAAGAAACTTTTGAAGAGCGTGATGCCATTAAAGTCATGGCACTGATGGCAAATATTTCTTTGCTTGCCCCTTTGATTGGCCCAGTCATTGGTGCTTTCCTGATTGATCATGTGTCATGGCATTGGGGATTTATTGCGATTGCTTTTTTAGCTTTTCTCAGTTGGTTTGGTCTAAAAGCCAAAATGCCATCACGTACTACCAGTATTCCCAAAAAGCCTTTGAGTTATATTTGGGATGATTATATGCAAGTCCTAAAAAACAAGACTTTCATGGGCCTGACCCTCGGTTTGCCGATGGTGGCGATGCCTTTAATGCTATGGATTGCGTTATCTCCTGTGATGTTGGTTGAAGAACTGGGACTCAGTAGTATGCAATATGGACTGGCACAATTTCCTGTATTGGGTGGATTGATTCTTGGCAATATTGCACTGATTAAAGTGATTGATCGTTTGCCGCTAGGTAAAACAGTTTTGATTGGCTTACCTTTGATGCTGTTAGGTACCTCAATTGTTGTGGCAGGAATAATTTGGCGCGAATATTTTCTTTATTGCGTTATTTTAGGGATGACCTTAGTCAGTTTTGGTGAAGGAATTAGTTTTTCAGTGCTTTATCGTTTTGCGTTAATGTCATCCGAAGTTTCTAAAGGGACTGTCGCTGCTGCTGTTTCAGTGTTGATGATGTTCACTTTCTTTTTTGTAATTGAACTGATTCGAATTCTGTATGAACAGTTCCATCTCTGGGCTTATGCGTTGTCATGCTTTGCTTTAATTACTTTGTGGTTCACTATTCCACGTAGAATAGTGAAAAAAATTATGCTGCAACGTAAAGCAAATGGTGAATTTTAAGCTCACTTGAGTTCCCCTCTCCTATAAAAGGAGAGGGAGCTTTGCTTCATAAATAAAACAGGTTAAGGCTGTTGTAATGCTTTTAATTTATGATCAAAAACAAAAGGTCCAAAAGGTAAAATTGAAGCAATCAAACCTAAAATAAATATCTTAATAGACCACTTCTGTTTTCCACAGACCATCAATAAAACTGCCAAAAAAGCAAGAAATAGCACACCATGCCCCATGCCAATATATTTTACATAGATTGGTGTATCCCAAATATATTTTAAAGGCATAGCAATAAAGAGAAGAAGGAGAAAGGAGATGCCTTCGAGAAAACCAACAATACGTAAAGATTTGATATTCATGGTCACTTAATCAAATGAGAATGAAGCTTGAGTCTAACCGAATTATCTAAACTATTTTAAAAAATGAGTAAATAAAATTGATTCATTTAAATGAATTGATGATCATTCTGGAGAATAATATTTTAGCCTCCCGACCCAAAAGTTTGCTCCGATATTCAGGATAAATTATTGTAATGCTTTGATTGCTGCATCCTGCCGTTGCTGTTCAAATTCAGTGATATAAACACAACCGATATAGGTCTTATGTTCACCTTCATCTACAACTGGATTAGATTCAGCTAAAGTCAGTTTACGCAAAGATTTTTCCATTTCTTTGGTCTCAAGATCTGTTTTTACAATTTTCTCTCCTGAGAAATAAGGCATATCTTTAAAGAAAGGGTTTTGAGAAATTTGAAACTTTTTCGCGAGAACTTGGGTGTTCGCATTTTTTAAAACAGCCAGCATCCCACCAGAAACTAAGCTAATTTGATCTGTAGATTGACCGAATACCGTAATGGGGACTTTACTGACATAGCTATATTCTTCACCTTGTTTGATCCAGCCATTCTTTTTCAAATCATCCTCAAAGTCAAAACCTAAGTCATAATAATTTTTCAGTGTCTTTTTACACTCTAAAAATTGCTGTAAGTCTTGATTAAATTGAGAATCTGCAAAAGCATTGGGCATAGCACCGATAGCCAATCCAGAAAATAAAAACGTTAGGAAAATTTTAAATTTCATGTGATGTCTCAAAATATTTTGTGATTCTTGCTATTTAATTTCTAATCGAAGTAAAGTTGTTTTTAGTTTTAACAACTCAGGTAAGGTTTCCAATAATAAACTGATTTGTTTAAGCACCAAAAGTAAATTATCTGATAAATTTTCTTGATCATTGATGTTCTGAATCTCAGTGAGCTTTGTTTCAATTAATGCTTCATTTACAGCGGATTGGTTAAGCAAAACATCATTTAACGTGTCTTTACACCACAACATCAAATCTAAAATCTGCTGATCATGCACATGTTCACGATGACTGCCTAAAGCAGAAACATAACTGAGCTGGCTATGGCTATAGACCAAATATCTAAATGCATTGTGAATTAAATCCTGATTTGGATTGGGTTCAGCACTTAAACTGGAAATCATCGTGGATAATTCAATCTGTGCATTATGTGCAGCTCGGCGTGCTTTACGATAATCAATACTATTGGTTCGGCCTTGTTGATATTGCTCAACAACCGCATCGAAATAGTCTAATGTTGCTTTGCTGCTTTTACGAATATTGTTGGAAATATCACGGAAGTTCCAGTCTGGCCAAATAAAACTGACCGCAAACCATGCGATTACACATCCCAAAATAGTATCGATAATACGTGGTAAAATAATGGTATAGCCTGCACCTTTTAAATTAAAGATCAACAAAACCATTAGGGTTGCCATTAAAGTCGCCATGGCATATTTTTTTGAACGTAAGTAGAAAAAGGATACCCCAAAAATAATAGTGAGAAGTAACTGTCCTTCTATACTAGGTATAAAATATAAAATGGGAATACCTAAAAGTACGCCTAATACAGTTCCTAAAGTGCGCAGTTTTAAACGACTTTTGGTGGCAAAATAACTGATCTGGCAGACAAATAAACTCGTGAGTAGAATCCAATAGCCATTTTTTGCGAAGGGTAGTAAGGAAATTGTGTACCCGACAGCAAACACAAATGAGATTCGCACCGCATGGCGAAACAATGCAGAATTTGGGGTTAAATGTTGTTTAATCTTGAGCCAAAGGTCTGGTAGATCATGGATATCATCATCCAATAAATTTAGATTATCTCGATGGTGGCTATAACTTTGCTGATAATTACTTTGTTCAATACTCAGATTAATAAATTGATCTTGCACATTTTTGAGATTTTTTAACACCAACAGTAAGTTTTTTACTTCTAAATTATGTGGATTTTGTTGAATCCATTCCAGCATTGAGTTTTCTAAATGTGCTAAAGCAATACTATTGTCAGGATGCGTTTGAAAGATTTGACGCTTTAAAATTGCCTCAGCAAGTTGTTGGCAATTGCGCGCTTGTAAGCGGACATTTTTTTGAATGCGATAAATTAAATCTGTGCGGCTAAAGTTCTGTTGGATCTTTTCATAGTGCAAATAATTGGAAGTAACTTGCTCATGAATATCTTGGGCCAAAAAATATAAGTTGAGCCAGTAGATGGTGTTTTTATTTGCACGAGAGGCTTTTAATCGGGTGAGTAATGAGGCTTTGGTTAAATTTAAGTTTTGCACCAACTGGCTGTTTTGCAAAGATAGGTCAAATAAAAGCTGTTCAATATTGTCGACATTATCAGGATCAAATAGTTTTGCTTTTGATGTCAAAAGCTCGGAAAGAAGATTGAAACTATTAGAGAGGTTGTCTTGTACAGCCTGTGTCGGTTTTAGCAAGTAGAAAATAATAGAGGTCAAGCCATACCATAATGTACCCATGACAAAATAACTGGGTTGTTGATACCACTCAGAATATTCACCTAAGCCAAACATGGTATAAATTGACAAGAGCACAGTACCAAATGAAATGGTGGCATAGCGTTGCCCTAAGGCACCCATTAAGATAAAAGCCCCACTGGAAAGCGACAAGTAAATTAAAAATAAAAGCTTATAGGAATGTAAAAAATCTAAAATACTGCTGACAGTAAAAAACAGCACACAGACCAAGCCTAGATTTCTTAACCGAATACTGAGTCGGTCATCAAAATCAGTGAGTGCTGTTGCAATTGCGCCAAGTGTAATCGGTACAATAAGTTGATCATAACCTAGAAAATACAGGCCAAGCGTTGTTCCAGTTAAAACAATCAAAATCTGTATGCAATAAATCAAAGTCGAATTTGATTTTATATTTTGAAAGATTTGCTGATAGCTATTCACAGTGTCTATTCAGTGGCTTGGACGTTTCAATATTTTACTCGTTTCTGATAAGGCGATATGATTTATTGCATGTAGAAATGTAAAAAAGAAACGGTAATATTCAACATTTTATATACAGTTGAGCCCTTACTTAAACGCTTAAAAAAACTCAGAATAAGTGATCAAGTACTTAAAATAGTAAAAATGCCAAGAAAGCAAAACACTGAAATAAAACAACCGCGTTACCGCAATGCTGAATTAACAGAACGTCGTAATTTAAAAATGGCAGGTTCCATCCATGCCTATGTACGAGGCAATACTGCCAAATATTATGATTGGTTAAAGCAAGCGGAAATAAGTTCGATACCACAAGGACCAGCGATTTGGATTTGTGGGGACTGCCATACCGGTAATTTGGGTCCTGTAGCCAATGCAGAGGGTAAAATTGATATTGAGATTCGTGATTTAGATCAAACCGTGATTGGTAATCCAGCCAATGATGTTATCCGCTTAGGACTATCCTTAGCGACGGCTGTACGTAGCTCTGATTTACCTGGGGTCGTTACCGCACAGATGATTGAAGCGCTTTACGCGGGTTATGTTTATGCCTTAGCACACAATGGTCAGGGGATTGGTAAATTACAGCGACCTGTCCTTGTGCATAGTGCAATGCAGAAAGCACTGAAGCGAACCTGGAAAAATTTAGCAAGAGAGCGTTTAGAAGCTTTAAAGCCAGAAATCATCTTGGGGAAACGATTTTGGCCCCTATTGAAAAAAGAACATCTCGAAATCCACAGTGTTTTTAATCAGCCTGATATTCAGGACTTGGTCACAATGATTGGCCAGCGTGATCAATCCGCTCAATTGAAAGTCATCGATTCAGCATATTGGGTTAAAGGGTGCAGTTCTTTAGGCCTATTGCGCTATATCGTACTGATGGATTCATCCAATCATATTGTCAGAGATGGGAAAGGCCTATGTTTAATGGATCTGAAAGAAGCCACAACAGCACTTGCACCACGTTATTCAAATACACCGATGCCAAAAGACAATGCAGCAAGAATTGTTGAAGGTGCAAGACACTTATCACCATTTTTAGGGGAGCGGATGCGAGCAAGTAAGTTTTTAGATACTTCGATTTTTATTCGAGAGTTATTGCCACAAGATTTAAAACTCGAAATAGAAGGGGTCAATGAAGTTGAAGCCAAAGACTTGGCTTTCTATTTGGCTTTTGTGGTTGGTCGTGCACATGCTCGACAGATGGATGATCCAGTACGCAATGCTTGGATAAAAGAGTTAAAACGCAATCAATCAAAAACCATCGAGGCACCATTTTGGCTATGGCGGAGTATTGTTGAATTGATGAGTGTACATGAGGCTGGTTATTTGGAACATTGCCGTCGTTATGCGCTTTCACATCTGAAATAAAAAAGATGTGGATAAGAGCAGACTTATCCACAATTTATGATCAAATTATTGAATCACACCACATGCTATACGATCTCCACCACCACCAAGGGGTTTTGGATGATCTGAATAGTTATCCCCGCCTGCATGAATCATGATGGCTAAGCCCTGAATATCTGCCAATTTTAAACGTGGCGCAATTAAGGTTGTTTTTGCATTTCCATTGGAATCTACATTCAGTACAGGTAAATCCCCCATATGTCCATCATTCGGGGTGCCATGACCAGTTTTTTGAGGATTGAAATGCCCACCCGCAGCTAAAGCAGCGCCTATTTTTCCATCCTTTTCACCAGGTGCACATGAACCTTTTTCATGAATATGAAAACCATGATAACCCGAAGGTAAGTGGCTAAGTTGAGTGTTGATTGTTAAACCATTTGGAGAGTCTTGCAAGCTCACTGTACCAATTTTTGAACCAATGCCTTGTGCAGATACAGCATGAATATCTACTGTTTGTAATGGTGTTTTAAGCTTAGGGTTGACCGTTGTTGTACTACATGCTGCTGTAAATAGGGTGATACATGTACAAAGTATAGAAGTTTTAAAAAAAGTAGATGTCATTGAACGCATCCAAAGTATTTGATTATGATTAGTAACTATTCAAACAAAGCCCAACAGGATAAACAATGTGAATTAAATGTCTGATTGTATGAATTTATTTAACAGAGAGTTTGATTGGTATTGATTATGTTGATTAAAATAAATGAAGAAAATCATTACGTAGTATATCTGCGATATTAAAGATAGCTATACAAGATATATTCGCCAACTCATGCTTATTGGCGAATATAGTGGTTATAACTATTGCATTTTAACGTTTACTTGCTGGCATTCAGCTTAGGATTTGGTGGGTTTATCCTCATCAATGTCATAAGCCATTGTTGCATCAGGCATGAGGCTCTCTGATTCAGTAGTTTCATGTAACCACTCACGCCAAATTGCCAAGAGAATTGCAAGAATGACAGGGCCAATAAACAGTCCAACCAGTCCAAAACTTGCTAATCCACCAAGTACACCAAACATGATCAACAAGAACGGAATCTTGGTTGCACCTGAAATAACCAAAGGTCGAATCACATTATCAGCAGTACTGACAATACAAACACCCCAAGCCATTACACCAATTGCTTCCATGGTTTGACCTTGTGAGAAAAGCCATAATGAAACTGCACCATAAGCAACAGGAGGGCCGAATGGAATCAGTGCCATCAAGAACGTCACAATGGTAAGGACCATTGGATTGGGTACACCTGCAACAAAATAACTCACACCAGCAAGAAATGCTTGAGCAACGGCAGTTAAACCAACACCATAAACCACAGCCCGAGTCGTCTCAGAAATGGTATCAAGATAATGGTGAATACGTGGACCAATTAACATTTGTAAGGCTTTACTGACTTGCTCCAAAATGGTTTGACCATCTCGGTAGAAGAAGAATAAAGACATGATTGCAAAACCTAGCTTAACCAGATTTTTGGTAATTTCGTTCAAGACGAATTTACCATAGTTCATATGGCCTTGAATCCAAAGACCAATGGTTTGTGAAAGGCTGGTAGGATCAGCATTAATTTCACGTACAGTACGGCTAACTTCTTTGCCGATGATGGGGAGTTCACGGATAAAGTCTGGAACAGTCAAATGACCTGAAGATAATTGGCGTTGGAGGTCGAAATAAAGATTTCGTCCTTCATGTTGTAAAATAAAAATGGCAAAAGTCAGTGGAATTCCAACCACCAAAACCACCAGCGTAATCATGAGTGATGCACTGAGGGTAGGTCGATTCGAACCAAACATTCTTAAGATGCGTTTGTACATTGGCCAAGTCATATAGGCAATAATACAGGCCCATAACACAGGTACAATGAAGTATTTGAGAATATCGTAACCTAGAAAAATAAGGATAAACAATAATCCAAACAATAAGATACGTTGTAAGTTCGAAGTGAAATCTTGCACGAATTACTCTAAAAATTGTGAGTGATTGACTCAATATTAACTGAAAAATAAAGTGTGGCAAATTTTAACCCTACTTTATCTGATCTTTATTGAATTGGTTTTAGAACCAATCGCTTGGATCGTCTATTAAAGCATCAAGTAAGGGTTGCCATTGTTCTTGAATGGTTAAAAAGTTCTTTTGGGTTTTATCAAAAACGTTTAAACCTTGCATCGCCAATTGGCTATAGGCAGTACGTTCGGATATCCATGCAACAGGTTTTTGTTCGATTTTATCAAAGAATTGCTGAATATCTTTCGAGCTAGAGCTGTTGGCTTTCATTCGGTTGGCAACCAGATATACAGAAACTTTGCCTTTACGAATTTTTTTAATGTCTTGGATGTGTTTAAGGAAACGTCGAGTACTGTCGATATCAAAAAAAGAAGGTTGTAGCGGAGTGACTACAGCATGGCACTCACTAATCAGTTGTTCTGCATGTTCACCAGTTAAGGCACCTGGTGCATCAATCACTAAATAATCTAGGTTTTTAGGTGCATCACCAATTGATTTTTCATGACGCCAATCCAGACTTTGAATTGTTGCTGCAGTGTTAGGGCGTTGCTTTAACCATTGCAGTGCAGATTTTTGTCCATCTGCATCAGCCAAGGCCACTTTATAGCCTTTTTGTGCAAGCGCTGTCGCTAATGTTATTGCTGTAATTGTTTTCCCACAACCGCCTTTTAAATTTGCAACAAGTATTGTTTTCATGATTGATCAATTAAGTCTGTAAGCTAACCTTCACCTTACTTTAGCATTAATTTTTAGCATATAGGTTATACATGACAAAACTTTAGTAGTTGTTTACATTGTGCAAGATATCGAGTTAAAGGAAAAAGCATGTCCATCTGGATGGCGATGTTAATTGGTGCGTGTATTGGCATCGTTTTAACCACAATCGTGTTATCAAGTACGCGTAATGGCAAAATAAAAGCAGAGTACGAACAGTATATTGCTGAGTTGGAGTTAGAGCATCAGCAGGCTTTAGCAAGCGCGCAAAAGCGTAGTGTAAATACCAGTCGTGCTGTGCTGAAAGGCAAAATGGCGGAACAACTTGCACCAATCATGCCTGAGTTTCGTTATTTACCCAGTGATGCCAAGTTCTTAGGTGATCCTATTGATTATGTCGTGTTTGATGGTTATACCGATTTTCGAGATGGTGAAGGTTTGGCAGAGGATATTGAAGTGGTGTTGATTGATATTAAGAGTGGTGGGGCACGTTTGACTAAAGGACAGCAAGCGATTGCTCAAGCAATTCATGATGGGCGAGTACGCTTTGAAACGATTCGGATTGATTTTCAAGATTAGAGGATAAAAGTGTAATTGAGTGTGCAGCTTTTGGATTAAAGCAATTGTATGGAAAAAATAAATTATTTGATTATAAAAAGGCTTGCAATGCCATACTTTACAATCAAAGTTAAAGTATCTTGGCGTAGGTGATGCCTCACTTTTCGTAAGGGATACCAAACCTTGCGCTAAAAAACCGTGCTTTGTTTTTGTTCATTGGGCGAGGTGTATGTCCTGTAACCCCGCTCAACGGCGACATCTCTGTCGTCCCAGTAGGGTAGGATAACTATCTAGGATTCAAAAATACAAAAACTTATTCATTGCTAAAAACCTTTAAAAGTTCATACAAAAACATAAGCTTCATTGATGATCAATAACTTGATGAAAATCACTTGTCTGAATAATGAGGTGGTTTGACTATCTCAAATTTTCTATTAAATTTATCTATTCTATTAAACCACGAAAGCTTAGAGCTTGTGTGCTCTGGCCATAAACATACGCCGTCCAATTTTTGGCAGATCTTCAGCATCAAAATAATATTTTTCAGAAAACTTAAAATTGGCATTTAAAAGTTCAAGTTCAATATTACGGTTTAAGTGGCAACCATCGGCAATAATCTTTTGTATAGGGGTTAAAATATCTTGCAATTTTTTTAGGGTGCTATTGTCATGATATTGAACGTGTTCAATTAGATGTAGTGTACCTTGAGGTTTTAAAACCCGATGAATTTCTTGAATGGCTTTATCTAAATTGGCAATACTGCACATAGTCCATGTACTGACGATATTCTCGACTGAATTATCTGCAAAAGGTAACTTTTCGGCACTGGCTTGAATATGTTGTACATGAAAGGGTGCATCAAATACCCGTTTCTGAGCAAGTTGGTATACATCGCGGTTTGGTTCAAGTGCATAAACTTGATCAACCTCTTGGTAAAATGGCAGGTTTAAACCTGTGCCAAAACCGATTTCTAAGACTTCACCTCGAACTTTTCCAAGTAATTCTGCACGTCCATCCATCATGCTGGGTGTTTGCATCACTTGATTGAGTAAATGCGGGAAGATACGTTGTTGGTAAAATCTATAAATCATAATTTTATGCAATTAGATGGGGATAAGCTAAATTCTAACCAAAGCATACTTTGAATATAAGACAAAAATAGGACGAAATCTCTGTATTTTGTTACCGAAACTCGATTTTTATTTTAAGTTTTTATATTAATACTAGGATTATAGATTTTGTACAATTTTTAACTGTGGTTTGAGGAGCATATTATGAGTAAAAAGTTAATCTGTGCAGCGTTGATGGCACTGAGTACTTTTCAGGTATATGCTTTTCAATCTACTGATTCCTCTAAAGTTTCAACAAGTAACCCAGCATTTAATATTGCCAATGGTTTGGCGCCAATAGATCAACATCAGAAAATTTCTGTTTTAGAACCCTTTCATGGGGAGTTTCGGATTCTCGGTTCAAAAGAATATAAAGATGATGAGCAAGCAAAATTTTCTCCAATTGATTATGCGGTAACTCGTGGTTTATTTACTGAACCTGAAATTGCCCGCCAGATTTCAATCAATCAATATGACCGTTTCTTAAATTGGAAAATGGCTCGACCACCCATTCCAGCTCAATTAGCAACTCAATTGGTCAGTAACATGCATATTATCCCGGCTAATCCTAAAATTGCTCAGCAAATCAAACAGGTAAAGCGCGGGGATCTCGTTCGCTTAACAGGCGATTTGGTCCAAGTGAATGATAAAGATTTGGTGTGGAAATCTGCTTTAGATTGGAATGGTGTGGGGGATGGGGCGTGTAAACTGATTCGTGTAAATTCTATTCAGTGGTTGGAAAAGCAAAATATCTAAATTCAAATTGAGCCACATCAGAGAAGATGATAAGGTTTGCTATAATTTTAGCCAATTTGATCATAAAGAGTGTGATAAATGAAAGGTTTAGTGGGTTTTACTTTGTTGTTTTGCAGTTTGGGCTTAGTCGCTTGTCAAAGTTCAAGTCCTACAGTGGAAGGTAAAACACATGAGTATACATTGAAACAAAAGTGCCCAACTTTGATGGATATGAAAGTAGGTGAGGTACTTGTTTTCAATGCACCTGAAAATCCTAGCACAGGTTATCAATGGCAGTTATTACAACCACTTAAAATTTTTAAAACAGAAGAAACCTATTTGCAAAATGACAGTGAAGAGGGGGCAGTGGGTGTAGGTGGAACAAAAACTTTCCGGTTTAAAGCTGAAAAACCAGGACAAGACTATATTGAATTGGTGCATATTCGTTCATGGGAGTCTTCAAAACAACCTGATCAACAATGGCGTTGTCGCATTCGAGTTTCTTAGCATTGAGTTTTAATCTTGATCAGCGTTTCTGCTTTTGTGCGATCTGTTAGCGCACAAGAGCAGATTAAAGCATTTGTTTTTTTATCTTTTATCGGTCAATTGTTTCCAATGATCAAGTTGCTCATCAGCACTTAACATTTCTCCCATACCTTTGACTGCATCACTTGGATTTTTCAGTTCCCCATCTGCAGATTGCTTTTTCTCATCATAGACTTTGGCTTGATTTTCCCAATATTGATAGCGTAACCCTTGAATATAGCGTCCTTGTTCGGTTTTTAGATCCAGCTCTTTGAGCATATTCAGTGCAGATTCAATACCATCACGTTTAAGCTGACGATCTATTTCTTCAGTAAGGCTTCCATCAGAAGCACGTTTTTTAAGATCAGCTTCTAAAGCATTATTATTTTCAGTAAATTTTTGATCATATTCTTCAAGCAATGCAATATCGTGAGCATCGTCTGGTGTACTTGGAAAGGTTTTAATCGGTTTGGTTTTCAATTGATCCATGATCTCTTGAGAGGCATCTTTGGGTTCAGATGAATTATTCTGCTGTGGGCTATCTTTAGGAGAACATGCTGCCATGAAAACGACTGATGTGAGTAAACCTGAAAGGAGTAAAGGGCGAAGTATTAAATTCATGATAAACATTCCTCATTAAAGCGTTTCGATTAGCGCAGTTTCCTAAAGTTATAAACATAGGTAACGTAAGGGAAGTCTATTTCATCTTGCGCATGTTTACCCGTATATTCCAAGACAATATGTTCGAATTTGTGTTTTAGCTTGAGTTGTTCTTGTTTAGACATCGCAGCAATAAAACTGGTGGATAATAATCGCTTGCTCACTACATTTTCTACGGTTCCAGTTTGTACTTGTGAAAAGACTTTGGCTGTTTCAAGTTGGAATAAAAATTGATTTTCAAACACCAATTTCCACTGGCCACTATGGTAACGTGGCGTGTCATCTTCGATTGTTGCGAGCAAATCTGCCAATGCTTTAACCCAGTCTATCGTCTCATCACGCTGGTTCCAGACCAAACCAAGATGACCATTCTGTTTTAAAATATGGTGAATTTCATTCAAAGTTTCAATATTGGCAAACCAGTGAAATGACTGCGCGCACAAAACAGCATCAATACTTTCAGATTTTAACGGAATTTGATCACTCTTTGCTTGAAGCGTTTGCACATCAGGATGTACTATTTTCAATTGTTCCAACATTTCTGTGACGGGCTCGACAGCAATAATATTGGTCGTTGCTTGTTTGAGGTAAGGGAGAAATTTTCCAGTACCTGCGCCTAAGTCAACAACACTTGAATCTGAGCCAAGGGCTAAATCTTCTTTTAACCATTTGACCACATCTTGTGGGTAATTGGGTCTGACTTGTTGATAAAGTTCTGCAACAGTACTGAAGCCTTTTTGAGCAGCAGGATGTAAGGAATGTGTCATATTTTGCGCTTTTTTATCTGACTAGACTCTATAAAATATGACACTTGATGCAATCAATAGGCAAGTGCCTATTTATTTAATTTCAGCCAATGATAGAGCTAATGCTCGGTGTGCGAATGGATAAGCAAATAATTTTTGAAGATGATCATATTAGAGCAATCTATTTACAAGGCGATTCTGACACTTTAGTTCTGTCATTTGGTGACTTGATTTCTAGAGCCAAAGGACTTTCCATCAATGCTGAAAAGTCTTTGATGAAATATAACTATGCTGTGGTCGGGATTATGCCAAAACAGAAGTCTTGGTTTCCTGCTTCAAGCATGGTGGCATTGTTAGAGCACCTAGATCCCATTTTAAAACAATTTAAAAATATCGTGGGTTATGGCGGTTCGATGGGTGGCTATGCGGCAATCAAATATGCCAAAGCTTTAAAAATGAATCGTGTTGTTGCCATGGTTCCGCAATATTCTATCGACCCTTTAGAGGTTGAGGACAAGCGTTATACAGATTTCTATGATGCTGAATTAAATGCGGATATGCGTATTCAGGCACAAGATATCGTTGCAGACTGTGAATACATCATTGTTTATGACCCTTATTTTGAAAATGATAAAGAACATTATTTAAAAATTAAGCCATTGATCCCTCAATTGCATACGTTACATTTACCGTATACTGGTCATGATGCGATTGCAGTTTTAGCCAACTCTGCGTTACTACATGATTTTATTGAACGTGAATACGATCAAACTTATTTTTATAAGCAGATTCGTGAAGTAAAGAAAAACAGCAAATTTTATTATCGTAGTGTGATTGCTCACTTATTGGGGACACATAACGAAGCTTTGGGTAAAATTCTAAAAGGTACAGATATTCAACTGGATAGTACTTTCTTTGATGCCAGTTTAAAGCAGACCATTACTCGTATTTTATTGACCAATAAGCGAGTGGATGAGCAAGATTTGCAGAAACTGGGTATTCAAGTCAATTTTGCTTTTGAAGATAAAACGCAGCTACAAGACAGTTTTGGCAATATTTTAGTATTTAACGTGATCACACAAAAGCTAGAAAGCTATGATCAACAAGTAATTGATGTGAATGGAAAATACATTATTCCATTACATGTTGAAAATAATGGTTTGGCACAGGTAGAAATCAAAAAGCAAACCTATTTGATTTGTATGAATGATCGCCGTGTGACCAAATTATTTAAGCAAGATGAAGCTTTGTCTTTGGATATGAATCCAATTGTGATTAAAAAAACCACAGACTTTTATGTGTTGACCTATAAAAACTTTTATATGAGTTGTGATATTCAAGGTTTGGTGAGTTTTGATGATGAAAGCTTAAATGAGTTTTGCCACTTTAAGGTTGCTTAAAGTCAGCGGTTGAGCTGAAACACCATTTGGTGTCTAACGATTTGACATTTGAGCCATTTAAATAGACAGATGCAGCTTTAGTTACATTGCTTTAAATAGGTGATTGGAAATAACGCGCTATATTTTTTAAATTCATTTTGAACCTCTAAGTCACTGACTTTATAGACTTCGCTGGAATGTTGATAAATATCAGTCACTGCTGCCAGAGAACCTTCTTCACCGTTTTTATAGTGATAACGGAAGGTTTTTTGCGTGGCATGGAGCAGTTTTTGCTTCATGGATGGTTGATGAAGGAAAGTATAATTAAACACACGATTTTCCATTTCCAAATAATATCGAGCTTGAATACGACAACCCCGATTTAATTTAATCAGTTTAAATTCATTTCCCTCAGAACTTCTAAACTCAGCTTCGTCCACGTTATTCATCGACTGTAAAACATATGCTTTTGCATAGACTGGTGAATATAAGCCAAAACAAAGCAGAGCGAGCATAAGTGACAGATAAGCTGTCCAATTCATTGTAAGATCTTTTTTTTGATTGTTTAATTCACTATAAGGCGTAATCAGGTGTTTTAAAATATAAAAGATCCATGCCAAAGGTTTTTATCAACGAATAAGACGAAGATATCAGTTATCAAGTTTAGAACCTACGATTCGCTCGTTTAAACGTCCCAAAGTCATTAAAACGGACCCCATTTGCTTGCATCACTGGATAGCAGTCTTGGGCAATGGCTTGACGAATATAAAATGGATCACGTACAACAAAATGGTGAATCGCATGTGTACCAGCAAAGTTAAAACAAAAGGCCTGTAAAGGTTTCATCCGCCAATCTGTCCAGACCTGACACTGCTGAACGATATTGCCATCTTCAACATCGCCATAATAATGCATATTGGAACTGGTAAAATGCAGACTTAAGGTGCGTAAGAAATTTGGTGCTGCAATGCTAACGGCATAAAACTTTGTGGTTTTGTCTGCAAGTCTCCATACGCTATTTTTAGGTTGCGCTATGCCCGCGGCTTTCATTGCCAATTTGGCAGCATTGATCAATAAGAAACCATGCCATAAGGCATAATGAATTTGTCCAAAGGGTGCATAACTCGCAGAAAGTTTTGCTTTTAATTTGAGTTTAGCGGCTTGGGATAAATGCTTTTGCGCATGAATAAAACGCTTGGTGGTTTTCATCATGGTGATGGGGCGTAAATAGATCGCCAACATATTGTCACCAGTCATCAGCAAACGTTTTAAGCCCCATTGATCACCATTGTTAATACCGCGTTCTTCTAAATCTGTTTTAGTACCCGATGATTTGTGGTGATGTAAATGTACCTCGCGACGTATCCACGGGTTCACGGTACTAGGGCGAAAGGCGTAAACGGCTGCCAACATGGCATCATTGATTTTTTTGTTTTTACGGTAATACATTTGGTGAATAAGATCATGCTCTAGTTCATGTAAGAGCGACATCCAAAATGCAGAAAGCGGAATTGCCACGTACCAAGGCATTTTCCCACGAGTGTATTGTGTTATATTGAAAATAATCCCTGTTACAGCTGTTGCAAGGATGGCTAGGCCAATTTGGTCTTGGTGCTGAACCAGCCAAGGATGACGTTCGCGTAATTGATTTCCAGCTTCCAAAATTGCTTTGCGAATTCGGTGGCTACGTTGTTCATCTTCTGGATCAGCAAAAAGTTTAGTTTTGCTTTGTATGGACATTTGTACATCGGAAAGGGGTAAATTCATCTCCGGTTTCCTCTATATTTTTGTAGTACTACAAGGAAGTTTTTAAAACCAACATTTGTTGGTTTTTATGAGAGATTATCTGATGATTAAAATAACGTCAACGTCAGTTTTAAAAAAAATGACGAAAAAGGTGAGTCAACCAAAACAAGAACGTTCCCAAAAAAGAATGGATAAGATGCTGGCAACCACGCAAGAGTTACTGTTATCCATTGGAATTGAAAAGATTTCGATTCCCGAGATTGCCAATGCATCTGGCGTTCCACGGACCAGTATTTATCAATTCTTTCCGACGAAATACGATATTTTTCGTCACATTGCACTGACGCATTTAAACGATTTAGTTAAACAACTCGGACAGGCGGCTGTTCGAGTGTTGACGGAAAATCCAAATGCACCGATAGAAGTATACGGGCAGTTACTCTCAGAAAGTATGATTCGTACCACAGCCAAATATTTTAATGAATCTGAAACAGCAAGCTTGTTGATTTTAAGTGGACCTTTTACCCGCCAAGCTTATCTAGAATACCAAATAGAATTAAAAAAAGTCAGTCATGGCGTACGAAAAGCACTGGAAATGATTAAAGTGGATGAATATGTACCTCAAGAGCCAGATACATTGACGATTTTAATGGAATTGGTTTTTACTTGTATGAAGCATGGTTATTACAACGAAAGCTATATTTCTGAAGCCATTATTCAAGAGGCCTACCGTATGACCAATGCATACTTACTGGCTTTAAAGAATAATTCTTTTGGTTTTCCAGAAGCATCTGCTTCATAAGCGTAAAACTGGCTCTCTATCATTAAGGAAAAGCAATGAAAGCTGTATTTTTAGATTATGAATCTTTAGATAAACAGGATTTGGATTTTAGTCAGCTAAAAGCAGCTTTTGATGACTTAATACTTTATCCATCGACCACAGCAGAGCAAGTTCTAGCACGCATTCAACATGTAGACGTGGTGATCAGCAACAAAGTGATTGTGAATGCTGAGGCGATGGAGCAATGTAAAAATTTAAAATTAATTTTGATTTCGGCCACGGGGACCAACAATATTGATTTAGATTTTGCACGATCAAAAGGTATTGTCGTGTGTAATTGTCAGGGCTATGGCACATCTGCAGTTGCACAGCATACACTGACGTTAATGTTGGCATTAGCGACATCTTTACTCAAATATGAGCATGCAGTTAAACAAGGCGAATGGAACAAATCGCCAATTTTCTGCTTACTGGATTTTCCAATTGTTGAATTATCTGGGAAAACTCTTGGCATCATTGGTTATGGTGAGCTGGGTCAAGCGGTTGCCAAGTTGGCAGAAGCTTTTGGGATGAAAATTTTGGTCGCATCATTACCCAATCGACCAACGCATAAGGATCGAATACCTTTTGCCGAATTGCTTGCGCAAGTCGATTTTCTTTCTCTGCATTGTCCTCTAACAGATGAAACACGTGATTTAATTGATAGCCAAGCATTTGATAAAATGAAAAAATCTGCATTTTTAATCAATTGTGCCCGAGGTGGTATCGTTAATGAACAGGCTTTGGCCGATGCATTGAGACAAGGCAAAATTGCAGGTGCGGCAACTGATGTACTTTCTGTCGAACCGCCGACACACGGAAATGTATTACTAGCAGAAGATATTCCAAACCTGATTATCACACCGCATAGTGCGTGGGGCAGTGTAGATGCACGTCAACGTATTGTGAATCAAATGCTTGAAAATGTTGAAGCATTTAAGCAGGGTAAAGTGATTCGTCAAGTGAATGAATAAAGGCCCTAATTTAAAAGCACAATTAAAAAAAGGTGCGATTAAAAGGTAGAGTTAAAAACATTATTAAATAGCGATATTCGTTTTACTGCTATCACCTTGAGCATAGGTAGCGCAAGGTGTGGCGTGCTAAGAATTAAGTGTGTTTAACTGATTATCTTGGTACACCAACCTCATCATCTGTTGAACTTTGCGTATTGGTTGATTTGGTATCTTTTAAACCTGTGGTATTGGTGTTGACATCACGCTTTTGCTTCTCGATTGGTAATGACTGTTTTTTAATTTCAGGTTCTTCTTGCCCATTGTTGGGTAATTGATTTTGAACTGCGGGTTGAACAGGTTGTGTGGTGATCGGCGTATTTTGAACGTTTGCTGTAGTTGCAGCAGTTACAGTATTCGTCGTATTGGGTGTGGTCGAAGACTGACTTAAACTGCCTTGTTCAATCGGTACATTTAAACTAGTTTTACCCATTACTCGATCTTTGGTTTGCTCAACCTTTTTTACCGCAGTATCGATGCCTTGGCGGGTACTATCACGAGCCTCGGTGGCTTTTTCAGTGGTATATTTTTTGGTATTTTCAATGGTTTCATCCAAAGACGGTTTAATTTTTTGAATTCCTTTTTCGGTCGCATCACCTACTTTTTCAGCGGTATTCTGTACAGCTTCACCGGTCTTATGTGCCAATACTTTAAAAATATTTGGATTATCACCATATGGCTGGGTTTGATTTTGAGTATTGGTTTGCGCATAGAGTGATGGTGTTGCAAGTATTGCAGTGATCACACATAGACTTTTGATCATCTTCATGATGTTTTGATCCCTTTATGATGATTGTAGCGATTCGCTCAGTGTTGATTGGGGTTATCATACTGTTTTATTTAGATAAAAAGTAAAATTGAAAGAAGAATCCTACAGCAAGAAAACATATGTATACATTGCATAGCATATTACTGGCTGATGTATAAGAAAAGCTCACCTGAGTGAGCTTTTCTAAATGGGCATTAAGTTTAAATTATTTTGTAGCAACCTTAGCGTCTGTAGATACGGCGACTTTAGCGCTACCTACTGGTGTTTTTACATGGGTTTGTGAATTTACTTTTGCACCTGTATTTGCTGGTTTAGGTTTAACTAGATCTTTGGTTTTCTGCCAAGTTTTACTTGTTGCTGATTTGGTTTTGTCTTTTACTTTAACCGCTGCTTCTTTGGTGTTATGCCCAGCTTCAGAACTTAGTTTTTTGGTATTCTCCCACGCACCTTTCGTTGCAACTTTACCTTTGTCTATGCCTGTTTCCACACCCGTTCCAACTTTATCAGCAGCATGTTTAGTGCCGTCCCATGCATCTTTAGAAACATCACGGGTCTTATCGACACCTTTTTCTACACCTGTCCCGACTTTATCAGCAACATTTTTAGTGCCATCCCAAGCGTCTTTAGACACATCACGGGTCTTATCGACACCTTTTTCAATTCCTGTACCTACTTTAGCAGCAGTATTCTTAGTGCCATCCCAAGCGTCTTTAGACACATCACGGGTTTTATCAACACCTTTTTCAATTCCATTACCAACTTTATCTGCAGTGTTATGGATACCTTGACCAATGTTGCTTAGAATGCCTCCATTGGTTCCGACTTCAGCAGAAGCATTTGCACTTACATCTGTATTGGCAAAAAGAGGAGAGCTGGCAAGAAGTGCTGTGGCGATCACTGTTGTTTTAAGCATTTTCATAATTAGTTTTATCCTGTACCTGAATGAGTTCAAGTTTGAGTGTTGCCTATAATAATGTGAAATATGTATAAAAATAGTCTTTGAGATAAAACAGCAACAGCTTATCTACAGAGTTTTAACAATAGTGTAAGAATTGTGAATGAATGTTACGACTAAACGTGTTTGGGAGTCTTTGCAATTTTTATTTTTTAAATTCTGATGCTTATAAGAATGTGAGAATGATGATAAAAGAATTTTCTGTAATAATTTCCAGCTTGTTATTAAAACAAAAACGACATAAGCTTTGGGTTAAATTGTTGATTTAATCATCATAATGAAAAATATAATAATCCTGATATTTCTCACCTTTATATTGAGTTTAAAACCGAGTTTTGCCTGTGGTTGTGGCGATGAACTGTCTTCCAGCCATCAAATAATGGGTTGGGGCATTATGGGCGCGGTATTTTTAATTTACTTGATTCCAAGCTTTTATTTTGCAAAATATTTTAAGAAATATCAGCTATTTATTGGGCATTTGATTTTGCCCCATGTGCTAATAATTGCAATGCTATACACAATGATGAATTCGTTTAAATTGGGATTAAATCCAATTTATTATTGGTTTGCTAATTACCTTCCAAATAGTTTCATTTTTGCTGTGATTGGATTGATTGGCGTTCTCATTTGGATATATCCTGTGAATTATGTGGCTAAAAGAGCGAAATAACTTTGTATTTAGCCCTTTTAGCTTCAACGAAGTATTAAAGCGAAGTACTGAGATTAATTACATTTTTCAAGATTTGATATTTTAAAGTTATTTTTAAGTGAGTTGAAGTTTTTTTGCTTTTCAGCATCTTTTGGGTCAAAAACAGTTTGTTTATTTTCGACTTCAGCATCTACATTTGAAAATGCAGAGATGAGCTGATCACCTTTAAAAATCCAATGTTCTGTGGCTTTACCCGTTTCAAAGTTGCCAGTAAATTCGATGACACAGTTGTCTGTTTGTTTGATGAGTTTGGCAAGGTTATGTTTTGTGCTTGGTTCAGCAGAGATATTTTTATGTTGTTCTAAAACAGTTGGAGCGTTTGGATTGGTGAGTGTGGTTGAGCAGGCGGTGAGAGTGATCACTATTAAAGGTATAGATAATAATATTTTAGAATTCATATGCTTTTGATCTTAAACTTAACTTGATCAATTGAGTCTATACAATGTATTGGGAATATTTAGTTTTAGATTGTTAATTTTTATTGTTATGTTTTCATTTATTTATGCGTTTTGGAAAGCGAAAACTAAAAATAAACCCGCTCGGAAGCGGGTTATAATTTATATTTCTACTTAGTGCTGTAACACCGAAATATCTGCAACGCTTGTAAACAAGTCACGTAACTGTGCAAGTAAACGTAAACGGTTTGCTTTGAGTTCTGCATCATCTGCCATCACCATCACATTCTCAAAGAATGCATCAATCGGTGCACGAAGCGCAGCCAACTTAGAAAGCGCAGTGGTGTAGTCTTTCGCGTCCAAAAGTGGTTGAACTGCAGGTTTGATATTTTGAATCTCGGTATAAAGCGCCTTTTCAGCATCTTCAACTAATTTAGCTTCAACAATCTCACCTGTAGGTGCAGCTTCTTTTGCCAAGATATTGGCAACACGCTTATTGGCAGCAGCCAAAGCAGCAGCTTCTGGCAAGTCACGGAAATGATTTACCGCCGTCACACGCTTATCAAAATCAAGTGGAGATTTTGGCGAAAGTGCTTGAACAGCTTGAATCACATCAACAGCAACACCTTGGTCTTCGTACTTAGCACGGTAACGACCTTCAAGGAATGCGACAGCATCGGCTAAAGTCTTCGTATGATCTTTCAATACATCACCATAAGCAGCCAAAGCAAGCTTGATCAGTTCTTCAATCGAAACATCAAGATTATTTTCAATCACCAAACGTAAGATACCAATCGCAGAGCGACGTAAAGCAAATGGATCTTTCGAACCCGTCGGTGCTTGACCAATCCCGAAAATACCTGTGAGGGTATCTAAACGATCAGCAAGGGCAATGGTTGTACCTGTTTTCGTTTTTGGTAGAACATCGCCAGCAAACTTAGGTAAATATTGCTCACCTAAAGCTTCAGCAACTTCATCATTTTCGCCTTCAATACGTGCGTAATAAGTTCCCGCGATTCCTTGAAGTTCAGGGAATTCACCGACTAACTCTGAAGTTAAGTCGCATTTTGCAAGCAGTGCAGCTTTTTCAGCATCAGTAGGATTTGCACCCGTGATTGCAGATAACGCCACAGCCAATTTTGCAATACGTTCAGACTTGTTCCAAAGTGTGCCCAATTGTGCTTGGAAGACCATATTGGCTAATTTTTCTTTGCGAGAAGCAAGTGGTTGCTTTTGGTCTTGTAAGAAGAAAAACTCTGCATCAGACAAACGAGGGCGTACCACTTTTTCATTACCCTCAATGATTTGAGTCGGATCTTTAGACTCAATATTGGAAACAGTAATGAAATAAGGCTGTAATTTATGCGCTGCATTGACCAAGCAGAAATACTTCTGGTTGTCTTGCATCGTGGTAATCAAAGCTTCTTGAGGTACGGCAAGGAAACGTTCTTCAAAGCTTGCACGTAACGCAACAGGCCATTCAACCAATGCAGTGACTTCATCACGCAGGTCCGCAGGAACGATGGCAATCGCATTAACTTCATCAGCCAAAGCTTTAACTTGTTGGTCAATGATCGCTTGACGCTCTTCAAAAGAAGCCACGACATGTGCTGCTTTTAATTTCGGCAAATAATCATCTGAGTTGGTTAATGAAATCGCTTCAGGGGCATGGAAACGGTGACCATAGGTCAGATTGCCCGCTTTATGATCCTGAATCGTTGCATCAATCACATCATTGTCTTTTAACAAGACCACCCATTTCACTGGGCGAACAAATTCAGTCCGGCTTGCCGCAGAACGCATACGTTTTGCGATGGGTAAGTTATCCAGTGCGGTTTGTAAAATTTGTGGAAGTAAAGCGTCAAGACTTTGACCTTTCACATCTTTTAAATAACAAACTTTTTCAACTTTACCCGCTTGGAAAGTTGATACTTGATCCGCAGTAATGCCTTGACCACGCATAAAGCCTTCTAAGGCTTTGGTTGGTTTGCCTTCTGCATCATAAGCTGCTTGTAGGGCAGGACCATCAAAACGCTTTTGAGTGTCTGCTTGTGCACCATCGACATTGACAATTTTTAATGCCAAACGACGTGGTGCTGCATAAGCTTCAATTGAATCAAATGCCAAACCAGCGTCTTTTAAACCTTTAACCGTTTCAGCTTGTAATGCATCACGTAAGGTCTTTAAGCTTTTAGGTGGTAATTCTTCACAGCCAAGTTCGAATAAAACGGTATGTTTAGACATTATTTATTCTCCTCAGCTTTTGCTTCTGCTTCAACTTGTGCCTTTAACTGTGCAAGCACTTCGTCACGTAAATGCGGTTCAGCCATTGGGAAACCGAGTTTGGCACGAGCAGCCACATAGCTTTGTGCAATAGAGCGTGCCAAAGTACGCACACGTAAAATATAACGTTGACGTTCAGTGACAGAAATAGCACCACGTGCATCGAGTAAGTTAAAGCTGTGTGATGCTTTGATGACTTGCTCATATGCTGGAAGTGGAAGTTCCGCTTCCATTAAACGGGTTGCTTCAGCTTCATAAAAATCGAAGAGCTCAAACATTTTTTCAACGTTGGCATATTCAAAGTTATAAGTTGATTGCTCTACTTCGTTTTGATGGAATACATCACCGTAGGTGACTGTACCAAATTGGCCTTTGGTCCAAACTAAATCATAAACTGAATCGACGCCTTGTAAGTACATTGCTAGACGTTCAAGGCCGTAAGTGATTTCACCTGTGACTGGGTAGCATTCAACCCCACCAACTTGTTGGAAGTAAGTAAACTGAGTCACTTCCATACCGTTTAACCACACTTCCCAACCTAAGCCCCAAGCGCCCAATGTTGGAGATTCCCAGTTGTCTTCTACAAAACGAATGTCATGTGTAAGCGTGTCAATACCAATCGCTTCTAAAGAGTCTAGATACAGTTGTTGGATATTGTCAGGATTCGGTTTAAGCACCACTTGGAATTGATAGTAGTGTTGTAAACGGTTTGGGTTTTCGCCATAACGGCCGTCTTTAGGACGACGTGAGGGTTGAACGTATGCTGCGTTCCATGTTTCTGGCCCAAGCGCACGTAAGAATGTTGCAGTGTGGAATGTCCCTGCGCCCATTTCCATATCGTAAGGTTGTAACACCACACAACCTTGTTCAGCCCAGTAGTTTTGTAAGGCAAGAATTAAGCCTTGGAATGTATCAATATGCGATATGGCGCGACTCATGCAGCATCCACTATAAGTATTAGAAAAAATTGGTTCTAAGTATAAGGATTTTGGGGAGGTGTGGCAAAGGTTAGTCTATAAATATTGATTCTTATCGCAGATCAACTTATGTGCATTTTTTCAGATTTTCTTTTGAGATAAAACTTTTCATTTCTTTGGCCTCTTTTCTTATTTTCATTTCCTCAATGTGCTCTTCAATTTTTGCATCTGAAGCATCGCTATTGATTACGGGTTCCGAGCTTGAATTTTCAGATATTAAAATGAGATCTTCCCTAAAAAAAGCCCAATCTTTTTCTATTGTGGGTGTTTTTTTAGAAGTGGTTTTTGCTTTTAAGATACAGATTTTATCTTTTTTAATTAGGGTAAGTTAAAGTGTGCTTGATGGTTCGCCCGTCATTGCAATTTGCTTTGTTTCTAAAATTACGGGTTCATTTGATGTACTACATGCAGCAAGGAAAAACGAAGAAGCTAAAATGATGAAATGGGTTATTTTGTTCATTGGTAAAATTAAATAAGTTAAATTATATATTTGATATTAACATAAAAAATTTATATTCATGAACTTTGTAAAGGTGGAGAGCGCTTCAAAAGCTGAATGTCGGAAGTTCATCATGACGATGTCACAATGCTTCATTCAATGTTAAGTAAATGAATTATTTAGAAATCATAGGGGCGAATTTAGAGGATGATAAAATGCACAAGATCATTATTGGGCTGTAACAAAATTAGAAAGGGCTAATTAAAACTTAATTTTCAAACTGCAGGGTTTTTCAATGCTAGCGGTTCTTGTCAAAATATTGAATAATTTGTTTTAAAATAAAATTAACTAATTGAATTATTTTATATATAATTTGAAAAATACTTTTTTAAAAATTTATAAATTTAATTTTTATATCAAAATGAGCAATCTTAATATGAAAAAATTCAATTATTTTATGTGCATAGCGACTTTAGGTTTTATATCTACAACATCAAGTTATGCAGTAAATATAGAAGAAGCCCCTTGTTTCGCCCCACAAACAGCGCCTATTTTTAAAGAGTTTTATCAAATAAATAAAGGATTTGATCAAAAAGTATTGTGGGAGTTGTATGTTCAATCACCCATAGAAGGTTATCCAAATGCAAAAATGATTAATCAAACTTTAGAGACTTTATTTGGTCAATTGGGGCTCTCAGAAGAACAGAAAAAGCAGATGAAACCGACCCAAAAAGATGTATCTGAAGTAGAGCCTGAAGAATTAGAAGCCTATAACCTAATGGTTAAAGCACAAAAATTATATTACGGCGATAAAGTTGCTATTGATCAACAACAGGCTTTTGAGTTGCTGCTTGATGCAGTTGGAAAGAGAAATTCAGAAGCCTATATTTTCTACCCTGTACTTAATCAGCATTGTGCTGATCCAGATAGAAAAGAAACAGCAGTTCGTATATTTCATACCATCGAAAAACACATGGGGGATAATGATGATTATCCAACTCCAATATGGGCATATTTAAGTTATGCCTATGCGTATGGTATAGGCACAGAGGTGAATGAAGCAAAGGCTTTAAAATATTGGAAAAAAGCTTGGCGTATCTATTCGTTACAATTTGATGCAGGTGGTTTTGTCGGTTTTATGATGGGACAAATGGCAGAACAAAAGCCTTATTTAAAAGCACATTTGGGTGAAGCTATGAATTATTACAAAATTGCGACCCGAGCAGATGAAAATAACATTCCAGCACAACAGGCAATTGTAAGATTATTAAAAACGGATAAAAAGTTTGAAGATCTGACTTATGAAATAGAGTTATTTGAAGAAACTGAAAACGCAAAGCATGATCAAGACCCAAAATCTGCTTATTTTACTTTGTCAGAATTATATGCTCAGGAGCAGTGGAAAATTTACAATCCTCAACTTTCAATGGAGTGGTTGGCAAAAGCAGCTGAAGCAGGGCATGAACGCGCACAGTTGAACCTACCACTCTATTATGAGCAAGGGAATTTGATCAAGGCAGATCCAAAAAGAGCGATGGAGTTGTATCAAAAATATTATGAACAGGACAATATATTAGTGGGTATCTACTTTTTAGATCGTTTGGAAAATGGAATCAAAGGCATTGCTAAAAATCCTGAAAAAGCGAAGTTAGTTCGTGAAGATTTAACTAAAAAATATCATGCTTTAGGACAAACAGGTGAGATTCCAAAACCTGAAGATTTGCGATTAATGCAGCGAATGTATTAAAAACTTTCTTTAGCAAAGATTAGTCTTGAGTCATGGCTCACTAATCTGAGCTATATCTAAAACTTAATGTTCAATCCATAATCCTTTTTCAATGCCAATAAAGCCTCAGCATTGCCTTTGGCATCGTCAACAGGGTTATGGGTATGTGCTGTTTTGCGTAAATGCTTAAAACTTTGAAAGCTATCTTTGACCAGTCCTTTATACAAACTGCCTAAATTTTGTGAACTAAATCCAAACGGATTACTGCCAGTAAAATGATGAAAGTACCAACAGACAAACATCCAGTCAAAACCATTATTATCGCTAATAAAAATAGGGCGATCTTTACTGACTTTGCTCACCCACTTGGCAAAGTCTTTCATAACATGCTCAGGATTGTTAAAGCTTAGGGTATCTTCACGACTAAAGCCTGAAACTGCGAGAGCTTGAGGAATATAATTCTCGGAAATTGGTTTAAGTAAACCGTAGAATTGTTGATGTAAGTGATCTTCGACCAACACTGCACCTAGCGCAATCATTGAGTAATCACCGGGAATTGGACCCTCTGCTTCGATGTCCACCTTAATATAAGCCATATATTTTCCTTATTTTAAGATATTGTTTTTATGCTGGAAGTCATTATAAATGATGATTTTAATCGCTGACAAACTTTATCGGTATTTTGCTTTTTTAATATTTATAGCTTATAAATTATTGAATAAATTTAAAACATTTTTAAATCATTGATTATGCAAAAAGTACAGAAAAACAAACTTTGGCTAAGCCTTCTCCTTATTGTATTGGCAGTTATTTCTATTCCTGCAATTCACCTTTTTAAAACAAAAATCAATGAGCAACAAGGAATTGAGCATATTCCTACAGGCTATCGGGATGATGCCAGTCATCTTAATTTGACAAAAGTGCATAAAATTGTGGATGTTGAAAGTACACCCGAAGTGATTCAACGACAGCTTAAAACTTTGCTTAAATATGCAGCTGAACATCATCTAAAAGTCTCGATTGCAGGGGCTAAGCACAGTATGGGCGGGCATACGATTTACCCTGATGGTATAGCACTGAATATGTTGCCCTATAACCATATGAGCTTTGATGAGAAAACTAATATTCTCACGATTGGCTCGGGTGCAACATGGGAAGAGGCCCTTCGGTATCTAGACCGCTATGGCAAATCAATCGCAGTGATGCAATCTTTTAGTAATTTCTCGATTGGCGGTTCGATCAGTGTCAATGGGCATGGATGGCAAAAGAATTCACCCCCGATTTCATCCAGTGTTGAATCATTTACCTTGATGAATGCAGAGGGAGATATTGTAAAATGTAGTCGTACAGAACATCCTGAACTATTTAAATTGGTAATTGGTGGCTATGGATTATTTGGCATTATTCTCGATGTAAAATTAAAAGTTGTTGATAATGTTGCTTTAACATTTCAATCAATTTCAGTTTTACCTGAAGACTATGTAAAGGCGTACCAAAAGATTGTCAGTAATAATCCAAATGTACAATTTGCTTATGGTCGTTTACGTATTTCAGATAAACATTTTTTACAGCAGGCAACCTTAAACTATTTTGAAAAAATTGATAAAAAACCTTTGGCATTATCACAACAACAAAGTAAAAATGCTGAAACCAAGCGAATTGTGTTTCGTGGTTCTGTTGATAGTGAATACGGCAAACGGCTACGTTGGGATCTAGAAAGTAGTCTGAATTCAGTATCGCCTTATGCGACATTTAGTCGTAATGAAATTCTAAGTGAAGATGCCGCCTTGATTGAAAATAAAGATATCCATTCAACCGATCTATTGCATGAATATTTTATTCCAAAGCAGCACTTGGCTCAGTTTATTCAAGATCTCAAGCCCGTTTTAAAAACTAAAAAAGTGGATCTACTCAATATCACGATTCGTGAAGTTGAACATGATCATGATGCATTTATGAATTATGCCCGAGAGGATGTTTTTGGCTTGGTGTTTCTGTTTAATCAAAAGAAGACTGCACAACAAGAGCAGGATATGCAACAACTGACTCAGCAATTGGTTGATATTACACTTAAAAATCAAGGCACATTTTATTTGCCTTATCGCTTACATGTGAGTCGCGACAAGATGCGTTTAGCCTATCCGCAAACGGATGCTTTTTTTAGTTTGAAGAAAAAATATGATCCAGAGGAGATTTTTAGTAATCAGTTCTATCTACATTATCGTGAGTCGTGAATGATGGTCTGGAAAATACTTTTAATAAACCCCAATAACAGCACCCTGCAAATACAGAAATTGCATAAAAAAACCAATCGCTCAATAGTTTCCATAGTGGTGTAGGCAATGATCCAGTAAAAACAAGATAGCCAATGATGTTGACAATTAACCACATCAATAGTGAACCGACGAAAATACTGAAAAAATTAAGCCAATACTGATGTGCAAGCCAAAGTGAAATGACAGAAGCAACTGGAATGACTATAACGCAATAAATCAGATAAACGATTAAGCTAATACCAAATATTGTGAGTAGAGACTGTATATCATATTGATGATTCATAAAAAGGAAAAACGCGACCAATAGGATTAAGCTCAGACTGGGTGCTAAAAACAAAGCCTTTAAAATCGATTTATTGCTATATTGAGCCATGATCAAAACAACAAAGGAATAAATATGATAAAAGCATGCATAATCATGATGATTTTATCTACAACTATTTGTTCAATATCGGCTTATGCAGAACAGAGTGTTGCTTCACCCGATGTATATAACCAATGTGTTGAACAAACTATCGAAAAACTGGCTTTAGGAAACATCAACAATGCTGTGGTTGAATCGTGTAGTAATCAGAGTAGGGCATATTATGAAAAGGAAATTGTCAAAGTTCTCGATCAGATCAAAAAACAGAGCCAGATAGACCATCAGCAAGAACGTTATAACGATATCATGAAATCACAACGCTTATGGAAAGCTTATGTTGATCAGGAGTGCCAAAATGCTGGAAGCTATATTGGTTCACCCATGTATGAGTTTTGTCCAATGCAAGAATATGGGAAAAGACTTGATCAATTGACTGAATATGCTCAGTGAAAAATCAGTGGATGAGAAATATCCTTGGAAAATTTATCCATTTAAGATAGATAATAAATATATCTTATAATCACAACATCGTATAATTCACACTTTAAAACGTGTTAAAGCGCAGGACTGTCGTGTTTCATACGCAACTTGAATGGTTAAATACCTTAAAACCCAATTTTAAAGTTTTACCGCTAAAAGATCGTTTAGTCTGTGGTGTTGGTGCACTGCTTGGATTAGCAGTGTCATCATTGGTCAGTTGGTATGTACTCGGTGGATTTAATGCATGGTATATCGCACCGATGGGCGCGTCCTCGGTATTGCTCTTTGCTGTACCCGCAAGCCCTTTATCACAACCCTGGAATATGGTGGTGGGGAATACCATCGCAGGTTTAGTCGGCGTGACTTGTACCATCTTTATTTCCAATCCAACCGAGGCATTTAGTGTTGCTGTTGCATTGTCGATCTTCTTGATGATGAGTACAGATTCATTGCATCCGCCAAGTGGTGCGGTGGCGATTACTGCCGTGTTGGGTGGCGCTTCTATTCATCAGTTGGGTTATCAATTTATCTTTTACCCAGTATTACTCAATTCAGTCTTGCTGCTGGTGATTGCGATCATTTTTAATCGTATGTTGGGAAAGCAATATCCACAAGTTGCACAGCTCAATACACGTTCTAAGGATCCAACGCCGACACAGAAAGTCACCATTCAACCGCAAGATATTCAAGATGTGTTAGAACAACAGACACAGCTTTTAGATATTAGTGAGTATGACTTACAAAAAATCATTTTAGAAGCACAAGAAAAGGCCAATGCAAGGGCAGTACATCAATACCTTTGCCAAGATATTATGAGCAAAGATGTCATGAGCCTAGATGAGCAAGATGATATTCATCAAGCTTTAGATAAGTTTAAACGTGTGAATTTGATGAGTTTGCCAGTGATCAATACTGATCGGGAGTTGGTTGGTACATTGGCATTGTATGAAATTGTAGAATGGTTTAAACGCGCTGCTGATGCTCGTGCCCCTTGGGAAAATTTGGTCAAACAAATTATGAATCGACAAGTGGTCACTGTACAGCCGATGCAACCAATTCAAGACTTGGTGCCTTATTTCGTTGAACGCTCTTTTAATTATATCCCTGTAGTTGATCATCAAAAAATGGTCGGGATCATTAGTCGCGCAGATATGATCGCAGCATTGCAGCAACAACTAAATAATGCACAATGATACTATAAAAAGATGCGATATAAAAAAAGCTACAGCAGTTTGGGGGAACTGTTGTAGCTGAAAAGGGTAATACCTTTAAATCAAATTCAATTAATGGGTCTTCTCTTCATAAATAGTTCGTACAGGGCGCTCATAGCTTTGCGGTTCATTTAGCTGCAATTTTTGTTTGGGCATAATTAACCAAAGCACCAAATACACCAGAATACCTGGAAAAGCTGCGCTCAAACATGAAACGATCACGAAAATAATTCGCAGCAATGTTACATTCCAACCAAAACGTTCAGCAATACCGCCCATTACACCGGCGATCATATTGTGACGGCTTGAACGATATAAACCAGAATTGGCCATTTAAATCTCCTTAAAATAATTCATCATCATTCATGATTAAAAATTTAAAAATGAATTTATATTATTAAATAGTGGCGTTTCTGTTTGATTCTTCAAGTGAATCACCGATTAAAATTGTTAAGACTGTGTAACAGGGCCACTTAAATCATTAAAAATAATGTAAAAAGTGTCCAAACCTCTGTAGTGGGTGGTTGAGACAAATACGTTTTTTATACTTTTGTAAAAAATACATCATTAAGATTTCGAGAACTGGTGTAACACAATAATATATACGTAGGTTAATATTTGATGTTGCTGGTGCTGTGCAATTGGGTTATTTGGATTTATGTATTTAACTTTTCATAAAGTAAATTTTTTTCGAATTCTAGGTATCAGTATTTGTACAGTACTGAGTGCTTGTGATTCCTCAAAATCAAATGATAAACAACAAGGTACATCTGACACACAAAATTCATCGAGTGAGCTTGCGTTACAAGAAACACCGCAACATGCTCATTCAAGCGAAGGAAAAAAACTAACAGACCTTGCGGGTCAAGCAACTCTACCTGCTGTAGTAGATATGCAGAGTCAAGATCAGCAAAGTGGGGAACTTCCTACAAAAGCTGAGGCATTTGTGGGGCGTTATCATGTACAAATGAGCTGTGAAGATCCATTCGCCAAATGTGATAAAGGCAGTGCAGAGTTTATTATTAACTTACTTCCAGACGGCACTGCACATCGCACCTTTGTTTATATGGGGAAAATAACATACGAAAATAATGATATAAAATCGAATCGTGCTTATCAAAAAAATACTTGGATCTATGATGAGCTAAATCATGAAATCGTGATTAACCGAATTGAAGGGATCCAGTTCTATTATAAAGTGGATGAACAAAATGATTTGGTGATGGATATTGATAAAATTATTAATGGAACTGAAGAAAATCGGCTCTATTTTAGTCAACACCATACCGCACCAACAAAAGCCTATGTGTTAAAGAAATTTGATAATTAAAATATTAGTAGTTAAATAATTGATAATTGAAAAGCTAAACAATCAAAAATAAGATCAAACAATGAGCCTTTATCTAGAATGATAGAATAACCAATACTTGAAGTCAGACCAAAATCTGTTTCAGCCAATGGTACTGAATAGCCTAAGGTTAAGTTCTATGCATGACCTATAAATTCAATTTAGTCATTACTATAATTAATATGGGTTAAGAGACTATCTTTACCCCAAAATACGTTATCAAATGTTAAACGTGCTGAAAACTCATGCCATGCTCAATCTGACCAACCTAGGTAGTTAAATGGGTTATAGCTCAAATCTAGTAGAGGTTTAATTTGTTTAGATCAATTTAATGCCGTGTTATAGTCAATATATGAGGTAAATTCAAAATGTAGTGATGCTGAATCACCGAAGTCCGTATCGGCAGTAAAGATTCCACCGTATAAATCCGAGTCATGTGACAGTACAAAGCTTCCTTGTAGCGTAGGATCATTAGATTGGTTAGACCACGGAAACGTAGTCTGTTGCGAGTGCGGCATAACCACTTAAGCTAAGACCCGCTGCATGTTCCATTTCTGTGGACACAGCAGAATGGGTTACCATTGTTGTCAGTATTACCGATAAAATTATTGGTTTAATCATATTGATTTACTTTTCGTAAAAATTCTTTTTATTTAAACGTCATTTTTCAACTACAGATTGTTGATTGGTTTTTAACCCATTGTTTTACTCAATTCAAGTGATATTCAAGCAGATGTATATATCGATATTGAATATTGAACAAATACAGGCTTGGGATACTTTTTCTTTAATTTGTTCATGGTTATTCTGGCCTTAATTTTTTCAAAATATTAGATGATCTTGATTTGAAATTTTAAGGTGATTTCATAAATAATTTTGATTTCTTTGCGATGGAGTAACTACTACACTATTCAGTCTCTTTTAGCCCTAATTTAAAAAAACTTAGGGCCTGATACTGAATATAAAATTTAACCCAATTCACAGATTGGTTATAACTTTTTTATTTATGGGATAGATTCCTTATGTCCATAACATCTATGGAAAATAGTAAGATTCAGGCAATTCTTGAAAATCTGTGTCACGCTAATATACGTGATTGATTTACGATCTGGTTGGGTTGTGTCATTTGATTACGATTGTAGGTTTGGCTATTTATAGTTGAATCAGTTGACTCAAATTTAAGTTTATATTTTTGAGTATTAATTTTTAGTATTGATTGAATGATAAAACAATAAATTTGATGACATCGTGCTGTTGTAAAAAATTTAAGTGGACTTATTTTAATGAGGATAAGTTTGTTAAAAATCTGGTGGGTTGTGTGGGGTTCGAACCCACGACCAATAGATTAAGAGTCTACTGCTCTACCAACTGAGCTAACAACCCTGAACGTGTCTAAGCCATAGTTAAACGAGAACAAATGATGAAGCAAAATTTTCGAGGGTGGCGAAGCATCTAATGCAGATGTTTGGTTTTGGTCGGAATATTTGCAGGTTTCGTTTCTATTGTAGTACTTTAACCGTACAGAAAGAAGCCCTAAGAAAGAATGGTGGGTCGTCCGCGATTCGAACGCGGGACCAACGGATTAAAAGTCCGCTGCTCTACCAGCTGAGCTAACGACCCTGAGGGAGATGTGTAAAGCGCGATGCTTTACCCGACATTAGTGAAAATCGAGAATTTTCTATCGGTATCTATTTACAGGTTAAAACATAAAGATGGTGGGTCGTCCGCGATTCGAACGCGGGACCAACGGATTAAAAGTCCGCTGCTCTACCAGCTGAGCTAACGACCCTGAGTGAGGACGTGTAAAGCAGTGCTTTACTCGATATTTGTGAAAATTGAAAATTTTCTATCGCTATCCATTTACAGGTCAAAACAATTAAGTGGTGGGTCGTCCGCGATTCGAACGCGGGACCAACGGATTAAAAGTCCGCTGCTCTACCAGCTGAGCTAACGACCCTGAACCTTCATCCAAGCTAGGCTTGAATATGTAGTGCAAGAAAACTAAAAAGTTTTTAAACACCACTTTGTTTTGATGGAGCGTATTTTAGCAAGATATTGATAGAGCGCAAGTAAAAATTAAGAAAGTTTGCAACGTTCGGTTATAAATAACACAAAATGAACTAAAAAAGCCCTGAAATCAGGGCTTTTAGTTTAGAAACGGTATTTATAAGCTTCTATATTGGCAAAAACCTCTGGAGTGACATCGCAATAGGCATTGGCACTTGGCAGTAATACCAATATACGATCAGAGGTTTTTTCAGGATTAAAGGATTGTTCCTTTAATTTATTTTTCTGATATTTAAATGTACCCGTCGTTTCTACAATTTGTTGGATACGTAAAAATACTGGAACTGCATAGGCTGGCAAGTTCTTTTTAAACTCGGCTGCAAGCTGGCTTAAATCCTGTTCAGTCAGTTCTTCCCCATCATGTAAAGTAATGGCAGCCATACCTGCTCGACCATTGGTATTTGGAATTTCAACGCCGTAAACTACAGCTTCTGTAATTTTAGGGTATTCACTACAAATATTTTCAACTTCAGTGGTCGAAACATTTTCACCTTTCCAGCGGAAAGTATCACCAAGGCGATCGACAAATTGAGCGTGTCGGAAACCAATATCACGAACCAAGTCACCAGTAATAAAGTAAGAATCGCCCTTTTTAAAGACATCTTTCATGATCACTGACTTGTTCTTTTCAGGATCTGTATAGCCATCAAAAGGGGAACGCTTGGTGATTTTACCAATCAATAAGCCTACTTCACCTTTTTTGACTTTTTGACATATACCATGACTGTCGCGAATGGCTTCATTTTTTTCTTTATCAAACTGGACGATGGCATAAGGTGTAGGTGAGAAGCCAACAGTATTGTTAAAATTAAAAACATTACTGAAGCCTACATTTCCTTCACTAGAGGCATAAAGTTCTAAAATTTCTTCGATACCAAAGCGTTCTTTAAATTTGCCCCAAATATTTGGACGCATACCATTACCGATCATTTTAGTGACACGGTGCGTATGATCAAGTTCTGAAGCAGGTGCATCCATGAGGTAGCGGCAAAGTTCACCGACATAACCAATTGCCGACGCATTAAACTTTTTGACATCAGACCAGAATGCAGAGGTAGAGAATTTACGACGGATTGCCAAAGCTGAACCGCCTGCAATTGCACCACACCAGCACACTACCATACCTGTTGCATGGTAAAGCGGTAAAGTGCAGTACATCACGTCATCTTCACCTAAGTTTAAGACATGACCATATGTTCCGTAGGCCAATGTCCAACGACTGTTGGTAAATACCACAGCTTTAGGTAAACCGGTTGTGCCAGAGGTATAGATATAAAACAAGCCATCTTTCCCTTTGACACTTTGTGTAGTCGAAGGATTGAATTTTGGAAATTGTTGAATTTTTTCAGCGAGATTGATAAAGCCTTGAGGTGCTGTACCTGGTTCTTGCATTGTATTTTGATCTGCAAACCAATGTAGACGGTCTAGAGCAATGTTTAAGTCTTGACGAATCTCATCTACCGCAGCACGGCATTCTTCACCGACGATCACCGCAACAGGATTGACCAAGTTGATACTATGTGTCAACACTTTACCTGTTTGTGAGGTATTGACTAAAGCTGTTGTTACGCCAATTTTTGCCAGTGCAATCACGGTCGCAATCAGTTCAGGACGATTTTCGATCATCACCGTGATCGCATCGCCTTTTTTTATGCCAATAGAAAGATAAAAGTGTGCAATTTGATTGGCCCAGTTATTCAGCTCTTTATAACTATAGCGTTGATCTTCAAATAATAAGGCATCACCATAAGGATTGCGTTTTACAGCACGTTCAAAAGCAAGACCTAGCCCAGCAGGCGTATTGGGTGTTCTGATATAAGCTTGTTTAAGTCCAGTCAGGATATTGGGAAGCTTATTGATGAGCTGTGGTAAGCGCTCTGCGACATCAGTAAATCCGATGAGATCGGCCTGTGTTGTTTGACTCATATCAATCCTATTTATTTTTCGTAATCCAATACAATTTTTAGAGTATCATCGACTCACATTACATTTGTCTTTTTAATCGTATAAGACTAGTGCAATCAACCTAATCTGACAAATGTCCTGATAATCTCTTCAAAATAGCAAAAAAACCTAGCCATCGAAATGACTAGGTTCTCTTTAATCGCTACATTTTAAGCAAATTTTTACACATTACTCATCCGCTGGTGGTGTCGCTTTTTTTGGCGGACGGCCACGAGGGCGACGAGGACGGGCCGGTTTTTCATCTGTTGCCACATTGTCTGCCTTTTGGGCATCTTCATCTATGCCAACTTCAGCAGTCGTATCTAAAGCAAGTGATTGTTGTGGCTTTTTCGCCTTTTCAGTTGCAACAATTGCTTTTTCAACTGGCTTAGCTGGGGCTTCTTTGACCACTTCAACTTCCGCAGGCGCTGTTTCAACTGTAGTTTCTACGGGTGTTTCAGCTTGCACTTCTTCTTTTTGAGTAACCACAGGTGCTGCTTCAACTGGGCTTGCTTGAGTCTCAGTTTCCACTTCTTCTGGTTGTTGCTCAAGTTCAGCTTGATGCTCTTGCTTTGCTTGTACAGCTGCTTGTTTTGCTAAACGACGACGTTCACGAGGATCATTCGCTACACGGCGATCATTCTCAGGCTTTGGTGGCGTTAAGTCTAAGACATCAGCAGGTTGTGCTTCTGGCGCTGCTTTAGAGATAGCAACATCACGTGTTACAGGCTGCTTGGTTTGTACATCGGTCTTTTCTTCCACAGTTAAGGTCGCTGAATATTCTTCAGTAAACTTAACCAATGCACGATTGAATGTTGGAATTAATCCAAACTGTTCAATCAATACCGCACAGTCATCACCATAAACATGACGAATCAAAGTTCCCACTGTGTACTGATTTAATGTCGGTACTTGAGATGGTGCGATTTTAGGGGTTGTTGCTTTTGCTTGAGCAGCATCACGTTGTTGACGGCGTTTTTGACGCGGGTCATTGCTGGCACGTTGCACAGGCTGTTCTACTCGAACCTCTGCTGCAGGTGTTTTTGCTTCAGTAGTTACGGTCTGACTTTCTACAGCAGGCGCAATAGTTGGTTGAGCGTCTACAGTGCGAGGTGCTTTAGCAACAGTTTCAGCTTTTTCATTGCGATCATGGCGCTTCGGTTTGTTGCTTGCTGGCGCAGCAACTTGTTGCGGGTTTAATGCCACAATTTCACTTTGAGCTTGATCAAGATTGACCACTAAAGCTGTTTCAAGAGCTGCATGCTTCGGTGTGTCAATGAGTTCAACTTTAGGTTGTTGCTCTTGAGTTTGATTATGCTCTACTGGCGCATTGTTGTTTGGCGCTTGTTGTTGCTCATCATTAAACACGCTGCTATCGCGATGACGATTTGGGCGGTTTGGACGTTGCTGATGGTTACGATCACGACGTGGAACCGCTTGTTCAGCAGGGGTTGCTTCAGCATTTTGATCATGCTGTTGACGTGGCTGCTTTTGCTGACGACGTTGATCACGTTGTTCCTGACGCTGTTCTTGGCGTTGCTCTTGACGAGGCACCTGAACCACTTCTTCAATCACTTGATGTTGATCAGTATTTTGTTCACGTGGCTCTTTATGCTTGTTACGATTTTTGTTTTTATTGTTGTTGTTACGCGGTGCTCTTTCTTCTTTCTCGCCCTGTTTTTCATATTCACGCGGTTCTTGTTTTTGAACAGGTGCATGTGAAAGATAAGCATTGGTTTCAGGAATAACCTGAGCTTCAATCGCTGTTGGAGCAACATTATTATTCACTTGACCAAATTGACCACGGCTTATAGCACCGCCATTAATCATTTGTTCAATTGCCGCAGCTGCATTGTTTGCAGAACGTGATTGGTCAACTGTTGCCGCTTGCTTTTGGACAAACAGATTTTCTAACCAAGCACATGGGCTTGAAGCTGGTTGAGCAACTTGTGCTTGAACCGTTTGTTGAACTTTTTGTGGTTGAGCAGGTTGTTGTTTTCTATTTTGCTTATTGTTTTGCGCTTGAGCCGGTGCAGTATTGTGTTGCGTTTGCTCTTCTTCCAAATGCCACTCAGATGACTCATAGCCCAATTCTTTTTCGCTTGAACGTGTAGCTTCAGTACGCTCATAGCTTGTTGGCGCAAAACCTTCAGGGTTATATGAGATTTCGTAATGTGGAGTTTCTAAATGTGGATGTGGCAATACAGTCACACGAACATTTGACGTTTGTTCTAAGTAAACCAGACTGTGACGCTTTTCATTCAACAAGAATGCTGCAATTTCAACAGGCACTTCAACTTGAACCTCACCTTGACGTTCACGTAATGCTATCTCTTCAACTTTACGCATAATTGAAAGAGAAAGTGAGCGTAAATCACGCACCATGCCTGTGCCATGACAGCGAGGGCATACATAACCAGTAGCTTCTTCAAGAGATGGGCGTAAACGTTGACGGCTCATTTCCATTAAACCGAAACGAGATAATTGACCGAACTGGATACGGGCACGATCACTTTGCGTCGCTTCACGAAGTTTGGCCTCAACCATACGTTGGTTGCGTTCTTTGGTCATATCGATAAAGTCGATCACAACCAAACCACCAATATCACGTAAACGTAATTGGCGAGCAATTTCTTCCGCTGCCTCTAAATTGGTACTGAGTGCAGTTTCTTCTACATCATGCCCACGTGTTGATTTCGCTGAGTTGATGTCAATTGAAACAAGTGCTTCAGTTTGGTCGATCACAATTGAACCGCCTGAAGGAAGTTTAACTTCACGTTCATAAGCTGTTTGAATTTGACTTTCAATACCAAAATGCGCAAATAACGGTTCATTTAAAGTATAGGTTTTTAACTTATCCAATTGATTTGGCATAACCGCTTTAACAAAGTTATAGGCTTCGTTATAGGCTTGCTCTGAGTCAATTAAAATTTCTGCAACATCATCACGTAAATAGTCACGGATAGCACGTGTCACAACACCCGCTTCTTGATGAACAAGCATTGGTGATGGACCAGAGTTTGCAGTACCTTGGATTTGAGCCCAAAGATCTAGCAAATGTTGAAGGTCAAGTTGAAGTTCTTCTTGTGAACGCCCAATCCCTGCTGTACGAACAATCACGCTCATACCACGTGGGGTATTTAATGACGCCAACATTTCTTTAAGTTCTTCACGAACTGAACCCGAAATTTGACGGCTAATACCACCACCTTTCGGATTGTTCGGCATCAATACTAAATAGCGACCAGCAAGAGATATATAGGTTGAAAGTGCCGCGCCTTTGTTGCCACGCTCTTCTTTTTCAACTTGAACGAGAAGTTCTGTGCCTTCAGTGATGAGTTCACGAATATTTGAAGTTTGGCGAGGATCTGCTTTGTAATAAGTATTGGCAATTTCGCGCATTGACAAGAAACCTTGACGACCTGCTCCATACTCTACAAATACAGCTTCTAGAGAAGGCTCTACGCGAGTGACATGGCCTTTATAGATATTGGCTTTCTTTTGTTCACGTGTACGGTTTTCTAAATCGAAATCGTAAAGACGGTGACCAGTGATGAGTGCAACGCGAACTTCTTCGGCATGTGTTGCATTAATCAACATACGTTTCATGGGTGTAACACCTAATAGTGATTCACACCAACAACTCGCTATCTTTTTAAGTGAAGCGAACATCTAAAATATTGGATCAATGCCCAAATCACGGATACATCCAATATGATTTGAGTAATTTACCCACTTGTTTTGAGCAAGGTTGGGTTTGATACCTGTATTGATGCTGCAATACTTCTTTAATCTTTGCACGATTAAAGTTTTGAGGTTTTCACTGGCACTTAAGTGGTGCATTGGATGACTGATTTGATTCGTCTTTCACTATCACATTGCTCGAAGAGCATCTCAACTTTTGTGAGAGCGTCTTGATACGGAATTATCATCGTACCTTTACAAATTGTGCAGTTCCAATGCCTCAAACACTTATGTCCTGAATAACACTCTACAGCGACTTGCCTGATGTGCATCAGTTTATGTTTAAAAACCAACGTCTGGGTTGGCGACATATATTTTTAAACAAACTGATTTCTGTACTTTAAGTACAATTAAACGCAACAGTTTGTCTTTTTGCCGATATAATAAAGCCTTCGGCGTCGGCATATTCTTTTGGGACCTTTCCGCATCTGTCGTGAATTTTATCGTATGTGTCACGCTTTCATTTTTAAAAAAGGGTGGCACTAAATTTCACTTACGGTGGTATCCGTGCGCTGACTATAGCAAACCTTGAATCATCTGCCTATGGGCTATATGCTTATTTTGTATGAAAAGCATAGTCTAAATGATCAGTTTTTAATCAAATTTTAGTTTTTTATTGGATCACCTAACTGTATGAATTCTACGCAACAATGGCAAAATGTAACTTGGTTTGAAGTAGACGAGCATCAAGAAGGCCAGCGCATCGATAATTTCTTATTTACTCGCCTGAAAGGTGTGCCGAAAAGCCGTATTTATCGTTTAATTCGTGAAGGTCAAGTGCGGGTCAATAAAAAGCGTATAAAAGCAGAAACTAAGCTGGCAATTGGCGATCAAATCCGTGTTGCACCTATTCGCTTTGAGCAAAAAGATGAAACTGATGTACCTGTATCCGATAAAGTTGCTCAAAGCTTGCTTAGCCGTGTGGTGTATGAGGATGAAGGTTTATTGGTGATCAATAAACCTTCTGGAATTGCAGTACATGGCGGAAGCGGTGTGGCATACGGCTTAATTGAAGGCTTACGTGCGGCGACAGGTAAAAAATATTTGGAATTGATTCATCGTATTGACCGTGATACCTCAGGTCTGGTGATGGTGAGTAAAAAACGTAGCACCTTGAAAACGCTACAAGACTTGTTGCGTGAGCATAAAATTAAAAAAACCTATGCTGCAATTGTCAAAGGTCAAGTGAGCTTAGACCAACAGTTGATTAATCAACCTTTATTGCGCTATGAATTGTCCAATGGTGAACGTCGTGTACGTGTTTCAGATGAAGGTAAAGAATCTAAGACACAATGGAAAGTGGCAGAGCGCTTTATGCACGCAACATTGGTCTATGCTTCTCCATTGTCGGGTCGTACCCATCAAATTCGTGTGCATGGCTTAAGTATTGGTCATCCTTTGGTGGGTGACGATAAGTACGGTCATGAAACAGAATATCGTGGACCAAAAGCTCGGAGATTAAGCTTACATGCGATGCGATTAGAAATTCCAGGTTATCCTGTGATTGAAGCGCCTTTACCGGAAGATATGCAAAGCTTGGTTGCACAATTAAGAGCACAAAAGAAAGATTGATTCTATCTTGCTGCTCAGTTTATCTTTTACACAAAGGGAACTTGTTATATGAAAAGTTCCCTTTGTATTTAAAAATGCGTTAGCTTGTCATGTAAAGCGTATAAGATTTAAAAATGAGTCATGCGTACACTGAGCAAATATTGGAAATAATTCATGCAAAAACCTGTAAAGCTTATCATTTTTGATTGGGATGGCACTTTATTTGATTCAGTTGGGCAAATTGTGGCGAGTTTGTTGGTGGCTGCAAAAGAATTTGAGCAGCCGTTAACAGCTGATGCTGCGAAAAGTATTATTGGTTTGGGGTTGCCTGAAGTTGCTCAAGTGTTATTTCCTCAAGTTCCAGAGTTACATACTGAAATTTTAAAATGCTATGGTGATCATTATGTTGAGCATTCCAAAGATGATTTGTGGTTCGCTGGCGTTTCTGAAATGTTGCATGATTTAAAAAATCAAAATATCAAATTGGCAGTCGCAACAGGAAAAAGCCGTCGTGGTTTAGATCGTGTTTTGGCTCAGACCCAGAGTCAGAATTTATTTGAGATCACCCGTGCGGCCAGCGAAACCAAATCCAAACCCGATCCATTGATGTTGGCTGAAATTTTAGATTATACTGGAATTCAGGCGGAGCAAGCCATTATGGTGGGTGATACATCTTATGACTTAGAAATGGCACAGAATATCGCTATGCCACGTGTTGGGGTGAGTTATGGGGTACATGCGATTGATGTATTACAGCGTTTTAATCCGCTGACGATCGCGGATAACGTCGATCATTTACATCAGTTTTTAGCTCAACAGCTTAAGGCACCTGAAGTTGCTTAGTTGCTTTTACGCTGTTTGCAGATTGCTCTCAGCGTAAACTTAGATAAAACCAACGAGTTATAATAAAAAAATTGACCATGAGCCGCTCTATTCGATTACTCACTTTATTACAACTTTTACGTGAACAGCGTTATCCCATTACCGCGCAATGCTTAGCAGAACATTTGGAGATTAGTGTCCGAAGTGTTTATCGGGATATTGAAAGTTTACGTGACCAAGGTGTTAATATTGAGGGCAGTGCGGGCTTAGGATTTCAGCTGAAAGAAAACTTTTTACTGCCTCCGATGAGTTTGGATGAAACAGAAGTCGAAGCAGTGTTCTTGGCATTGCATTGGTTAAGGTCAGTGCCAGATCCAGCATTGAAAAATGCTGCACATTCAGTTTTGGCCAAACTTAATGCAGTATTGCCCAAGAATAAACAAGAGCTGATTGATGAAACCATGCTTCGGTCTATCAACCATTGGCTTGTGGTTGACGAAAAAATTGTCGAACAAGTACGTCTAGCTATTCGATATCAGGTCAAGATCGAAGTGCATTATTTAGATGAAAAACAAAATATTTCTACCCGTATGCTTTGGCCTTTTGTTTTAGGATATTTCAATGACAAAATGCTGTTGGCTGCATGGTGTGAATTACGTGAAGATTTTCGAAATTTTCGTTTAGATCGTATACAAAAATTAAATGTGACTGAAATCATTTACCCAGAGTTTAAGCGCCATCTTTTTCAGGCATGGTGGCAAAAAGAGCTGCAAAAAAAATCCATGCTAAAAAGCTCCTGACAAAAACTGACACAGCCGCCCTTTATATTCAATACACCACTATAAAGGAATGGAAAAATGGGCTTAAAACTATATAGCAACGCGCAGTCTAGAGGTCTTGTTATTGAATGGCTACTGATTGAGCTGGGGGCTGAATTTGAAAAAATTGAGTTGGCTTATCACACTGAAATGAAGTCGGAATCTTATCTAAACATTGACCCATTTGGCAAAGTACCCACCTTAGTCGATGGCGATGTGGTGATTTATGAAATGCCTGCAATTTGCGCCTATTTGGCAGATAAGTTTTTTGATCAAAGGCTTGCACCAGCGCTGGATGATCCAAAACGTGGTTTGTATTTCCGTTGGTTATTCTTTGCTGCTGGACCGTGGGATGCAGCCACAACGGATCGCGCATTAAAGGTTGAGGTTACCGATGAACAAAAAATGCATATTGGCTATGGAAACTTTCAGGACAGCTATACGGCTTTAATTCAGGGCTTGGAGCAGGCTCAACCTTATCTATGTGGTGAGCAATTTACGGTAGCCGATGTGTTTGTTGGCTCCATGCTATTTTGGCAATTGAAGATGGCAGAGATTGAAAGCCATCCTGCAATTGAAAAGTATCTTAATTCAATCAAAAGCAGAAAAAACTTAAGAAATAATCAAGTGCTTTTTAGCGACTAAATCATCAAGACGATGCAAACTTAGCATGATCTCATACTGGGTTTGTATTGAGGTTTTTAGTCATATTCAAGCGCAGAAAATTATAAAAAACTTTGGAGATTGGATTTTGGTGTTAATCCCACTATTTTTTACTTCTGTTAAATAAAACCTGCAGCAACATTAATACAGATCGCCAAAATCGTCGTGTTAAATCCATATGCCAAAAGGATATGTAGAATATTTAAAACTCGCATTGAGCGAGAAGTGATAGATACATCTGCAGTTTGTGCAGAAGTACCAATGACATAACTAAAATATAAAAATTCAGGATAGGTTGGCTTAGGGGTTTTCGGAAAGTCCAATCCTCCATCCTGTCGATTCTCTACGGCCAAATAAAAGTCATGTGCGTAATGAATAGCAAAAATGGTATGCATAAATAACCATGCAAAAATAATGGTAAAAATCGCTAAAGCGATATGTCCTGCTTTAATTCCAGTCACATCGGGCAAATGTGCCAGTTCAATAATAATGGCAATAAAGCACATGATGAGTGAGAGCACAACCAACAGCAAAATGATCCATTTGCTAGCATCCTGCTGTTGAGCACGCTTTAAAATATGCGCTTGATTGGTTGCCCAGAGCATTTTCATCGTTAGGATGAGATAAATCAAAATGGCAATATTCCAACTGAATAACAAATTGGTTGACCACTGCCAATCTGTACCAAAAGACATCCCCATATATACAACTGCAGTGAGTAGAAAACTAATAAAGAAGTATGGGCGAGACTGTATACCTGATCGAAATTGATGAAATGCACGTCCTATCATGATGGACACCGCCTAAGTTAAAAATTGAGATGTATTTGCGTAAAAAAAATGGACATAAGTTTTATGTGTTTAAGCCGTCCTATTTAAAAAACAATGCTGTGTCAATTTTGGAGCAGTGCTCTTATTCTTGATCTAAGCGATTGATATCCAAATAAAATACTTTGGTTAATAATTCGATGAACTTTTGTATAGCAACCGAGCCAGCACTTTTTCGATAACTCACATACAAGTCTAGATAGGGCAGTTCAATATCTAAAGGTCGAATGACGGTGTTACTGGTGGTCAATGGCGCAATATAACTCGGCAAAATTGTACAGCCTAAGCCCGCTCCAACTGAGTTGATATTCAGTAAAATATTGTCAGCTTTTTGGACGATATTCAATTCAATATTATTGTGTTTGGCAAATTCTAAAATGGTGTTATGTAAGGTGCTGGATTGTTCTTCGGCAGGGATAATAAAGTCGATAGCATTTAATGCTTTAACAGGGATACGTTCATGCTTTGCTAAAGGATGGTCTTTGGGTAAAAGAACAATTAACGGCTCACGCAGCACAAATTTACTTTCAAATTCTTCATTATGAAAATTGTGTCTGCTAAAGCTGATATCTAGCTCACCCTTTTTCATTGCACGTATTTGTTCAAGGTTATTTAAGTTAAATAACTCAATTTTGAGATCAGGATTTTGTACCCTTAAATTAGGCAATACATAAGGGAAAATTTTCATTTCAGCAACGGGCACAAACCCAATCCTTAACAATTGCTGTTTGGCTTTGGAAACTTGTCTGGCCATCGCAACAGCCTTATCGGCTTGCGCTAAGGTTAAGCGTGCTTGTTCAAGGAAAACAGCGCCTTCTTCGGTAAGTTCAACTTTACGCTTTGTCCGATTTAACAGTCGAACACCGACATCTTCTTCAAGATCTTTGATCTGTTGGCTGAGTGAGGGTTGTGCCGTATAAAGTCTCAGTGCTGCTTTGCTAAAGTTTAGTTCTTCAGCCACAGTAATGAAGTATCTCAGATGTCGTAATTCCATATAACGCGTCCAAAGAATAATCCAAAAAATGTCTTACTAATATTTTATAATAGTATAATCTATAAACAACTGTCAGGTGAAGATGATTATAGTATTTAGAAAATAAATGAACTTTTAAAATTCATTGTTATTTTAATATAGAAAATAACATGGTGAATAATCTATAAAATATCTTAATAAAAATAAAAAATATTTCTCTAAGCTCTAGCCTAGAAGCAATCATTTGTACAAAGTTGCATCAATTTATCTATGGCTCTTGCTTGTCAAAAGCGTACTTGCAGGAATGAAAGAATTGATATCAAGACTTTCATTAATTTATATGAACGAACACTTGAAAAGTGTTTGATTGCACTGGTTTAAGTTGTTTCAATCTGTCTTATAGACATGATTATACTGAGAATTTCATAAAATTGACTTTGAGATTGGGTAAAGTCAGCTTTATGTATCTAGAGATTCTAGAGTTGATGAGAGCGTTCATGCTGATGTTTTTGATATCGCTTTATCTCAAAACGTTTAGACGGATGGCTTCTTTAATTTTAAATGCAAAATTGGAAATGGATTACCTTCAGCATCAAGTTCTGAACGCGCAATTTGTTGGAAGTTATGTTTCTTATAAAACTCCAAAGCACGAATATTTTGTTCGTTGACATCTACTTCATGTGCACCTAACTCAAAAGCTTTTTGAATGAGCATTGAACCGATGCCTTGATCAAAAAAATTAGGGTCAATAAATAACATTTCAATCTTTTGATAAGCCAGTCCCATAAACCCAGCGATTTGACCTTCACGTTCCACATGAAACAACTGTACATGATCAAAATAATGATGCTGAATGATGAGTGTTTTAATTTGTAAAATATGTTGTTCATTTAAAAAGTCATGAGTCGCACGCACAGAAGCTTCCCAAATTTTCAATAATTGTGGATGAGACTGCGACGGAGTATTTAGAATATTGGTTAAATTGGGTTCCATAAAAGATTCACTCAATTGTGAAAAACAACAAAAAATAAAGAAAAATCACAGATAGTTTCGCTAATATGAAGCAGGACAGCTATAAAAATCAAATTGATGTATTTGATGATAAAAAACAGGACAATAAATGTCAGATTCCAACAAAATTGTTGTATATGCAGCACTTTTGGGCAATTTAGCCATTGCTCTGGTTAAGTTTGTTGCCGCCTATATTACAAATAGTTCAGCGATGCTCAGTGAGGCAGTCCATTCTGTCGTAGATACTTTAAATGAAATCTTATTGCTGTATGGTTTAAAAAAATCACAACAGCCTGCAAATTATCATCATCCCTTCGGTTATGGAAGAGAGTTATACTTTTGGGCCTTTATTGTTGCACTGTTGGTTTTTGCTTTAGGTGCGGTAGTTTCAATTTATCAGGGTATTCAACATATTCGTCATCCAGAAGTTATACAATCCCCATTGGTCAACTATGTGGTACTCGGGTTTGCGCTGCTTTGTGAAGGAGCTTCATGGTTTATTGCGTTGAAAACATTTAAAAAGACCAAAGGTCAGATGGGATATTTTGAAGCATTCCGTCGCAGTAAAGATCCGACAACCTTTACTGTTTTATTTGAAGACTCAGCAGCTCTAATTGGCTTAATCATTGCATTGCTTGGAATATTTTGTGCTCAGCAGTTTAATTTACCCGTTTTAGATGGTGTGGCTTCGGTACTGATTGGTGTTGTCTTGGCTATATCAGCCTTGCTTTTGGCAAGGGAAACCAAAGGGTTGTTGATGGGTGAAACAGCAGATCCAAAACTGCGTCATAATGTATTGAAAATTGCTCAAGAAGATCCTGCCGTACATTCAGCAAATGGCGTATTGACTGAACAAATGGGCGCACATCAAGTGATTGCTTCTTTAAGCTTAGAGTTTAAAGATAGTTTAACTTCAGATGATATCGAAGTCTGTGTGAACAGAATTGAAGCAAAGATTAAAAGTATTCATCCCGAAATCGTGGCATTATTCGTGAAGCCACAAACACAGCAAGTATGGCTTGAAAGAATGAAAGGGCGTTTAGAGTAATCATGTCGAAACAAGAGCCAATGGTCCGTCTTGAAGATACAACGGTACAAGACAACACAATGCAAAATAAGACTGTTCCATCTCAGCAAGTTCAACAATTGCATTATCGAATTGATACTGAAAATTGTCTGTCACATACATGGTATAAACCTGTATTTAGTGTGATTGGTTCAAATCAGCACAATGGTGAACGGTTCTTTAATGAAGTACGTAAACCACAAGGGCGTAGCCGTTGGGATTTGATGAAATGGCTGGGTACCCGAAAATCATATACTTGGAATGTGGATACCCAAAAAGAATCATCAGAATTCTATGCGGCAACACGCGTATTACCTCAGAATCGACCAGATGCTGATGAACATGATTGGCAAATCTGGTTTGTGAGTCATGCGACTGTACTGGTTCAAATTGGTCCCTATAACTTTTTAACTGATCCTGTTTGGGCCGACTATGTTAGTCCGAAACATGGGCGTGGACCAAAACGTGTGATTCCTGCTGGAATTGCTTTAGAACAATTGCCAGAGATTCATGCAGTTTTACTCAGTCATAATCACTATGACCATATGGATTTAGCCTCTTTAAGATGGCTACACAACAAGTTTGCCATGCCAATCTATACAGGTTTGGGCAATGCCTGTTACTTGCCTAAAGAGTTCCATGTGATTGAGATGGACTGGTGGCAATCTGCATTGTTTAAAAACTTAAAAATTATTTATACCCCAGCACAGCATGGCTCGGGTCGTGGTTTACGTGATCAGAATATTGCATTGTGGGGTGGTTTTTCTGTGGTATCGCAACATGGTCATTTCTTCTTTGCTGGCGATACGGGGTATTCACCGCATTTTAAAGAAATTCAAAAACGGTTAGGTTCACCGCGAATTGCGTTATTGCCAATCGGTGCGTATGAACCAAGAGCGCTAATGAAATATATGCACATGAATCCACAAGATGCTTTTCAGGCGCATTTAGATTTACAAGCCAAGCGTTCTTTGGCAATTCATTACCGTACTTTCCAATTGACGGATGAAGCGCGGGAACAGCCTGAGCAGGATTTACAAAAGGCTATGAAGAATTCATCAAAAATGATTAATCCATTCTACTGTATTCGTGAAGGCCGTAAATTGGTGGTGTAGTGAGTCTTATTGAGCCATAAAAATTGAGAGCGCTAAAAAATTGAGAAGACTAAAAATGATAAAAATCTTATCGAGTACTTTGTTGTTTTGCTTGGTGATGAGCTCAGTTGCTGCAAAATCTATAGACCTAACTCAAGCGGCTGGGGCTGATGGAGATCAGATGACTATGGCAACAGCCGAAGAAGATAGTCCAGCAGCAGATGATACAGAGAGTATCAAACCTCTCAATGAAAAATATGACTTGGAAACGGGTGATGAATGGAAATTAATTCATCAAAATTCAAATAATCAATTTTTTGAAAGTATCACCACAATATCTGATGGGAATCAACTTATTCAAGCTTGGGTTAAAAGTGTGAACCCAAAAAGGCAATACATGATTAATTATTATCAAGTACTGTGTAAGGATCGGACATTTACACGACTTGAGCAGTTTAAAAGTCAGGATGATAAAAACTATAAACTGGTTAAAAAGGTCGAGCATTATCGTCAGACACAACCCTTTAGTCAGGCAGGTGAAATACTTCCAGTTTTGCAAAAGCTGTGTCAGGATTAGGGGGTATTTACCCAGACTAAAAAATAGTGTTGATTCCTGATTGAAAAATCAAGGGAGATGAATAATGAAAATAATCCAAACTTTATTGATGTTACTGGCATTATCTAGTACAGCTTTTGCTGAGACTCAAAATATACAAATTAATCAAAATAATTTTGAGTTGAAAACAGGGATGAATCAAGATGATGTTGATTTATTACGAAAAGATATTGAATTATATCGAGATAATAAAAAGCTGCTCACGCATACAATTTATTCAACCACGGGTGACTGTAGTATTCTCCAGATTGAATTGGGTGATTATGAGATTAAAGATAATAAGATTATTTTTTATAGCTACTGGGCTTCGGGTGATCGGCAGGGACTCTGGACCTATCCTTATGGTGTGCGCAAACAAACCTATACTGTGGATGCAAAGGGTAAAGTGGAATTAGTCAGTGCTGTACTATATGTTGAAGATATTTTGGGTGATCCGCTTAGCACAAACCCAGATGAGGAATACCTTCAATTTTTGCATACCGCTCCAAAAACTAAGCAACAACAACGTGCATTGAGTGAATATATTCAAACCATGCAAAGTGATTATAAAGGTCGATTTGTGCATGGACAGGAACGGGCGCGCTTAATTCAAGAAGTGAAAAGCAAACTTGCCAAGCAAATTGCGACTGAAACCAAAGGATGGAAAGAGCAGTTTGGTACAAATATGCGAATGTAAGTTTATTCGGCTTTTTGAGCATTGAGAAGTTGAATTGCGACAATAGACAGTGTGGCCATTGCGGTATTCATGATGAAAGGATTAAAACCCCGCGCAAAATAGTGTGGATAAACGATCGCAACAACCAGTAAAAACAACAGCATCGCGATGATATTTAAATAATGCAGAAGCTTTGATTGTCTAAAAATAAGAAATAATCCACCAAATATTATTTCTCCAAATCCTGAGAGTTCAATAAGTCTAGGAATGGGCAACAATTGAATCCCTGTAAATTGCCAAAATTGTTGCTCTTCGATGACTTTATATATAATTTTAGGGATGAGCCCTTGATAAAACCATAATACAGCCAGTGAAATATGAATGGTCAATAAGGCATTCTGAAGTACTTTAGAATTTTGCATCAATGCTATGTTCCAAAAAATGTTTTTTATTTTTAGATGAAGGCAGTAAACACTGTGCAGTTGTACCAAATAAACGATAGCGATTTAAAGCGATTCGGCAATATAGAAAATCTCGGATAAATTTAGGTATCCCGTACCCCATTTTTAAATATGAAAAGGGTGGTCCTAAGCTTTCAATCACTTTTAAAAACGCAGTGGATTCACTATAGGCTTGCCCATTTTTAATCACCAACATGCTATCAAATTGCTCAGTGGGCATTTGGTAATGTCTTAAGATGTCTTGTCCTAAAGGTGATTGCACCGAAGTTAATTTAAATTGTGCCTGTGTATCATATTTGATTAAAAACTTTGCCCAGCCATTACATAACACACAGATTTCATCAAATAAAATGATGTCATGTTGTTGAATTAGCGTTTCAATTTTCTGTTGCATGGCTTTACTCGCAATTGGGAGTTTCTTCAATATAGTGCATTTATACAAAATAAAAAACCGCCCGAAGGCGGTTTCTATTGAATGACTTTTATTGAACTAGACTTATTGAAAACCAGGATGACCTTTACCAGGATCGCTATCCCGTGCAGCTTGTGCATCTGCAACAGTTAAGCCCAAGGCTTTTGCCACGCCTTCACCATACGCTGGATCACATGCATAACAGTTACGGATATGACGATACTTAATAAAATCAAGTGCATCACCCATTGCACCCGCCGTATTATCAAACAGTGCTTGTTTTTGCGTATCATTCATTAAATTGAATAAAGCGCGTGGTTGGCTGAAATAATCCGAATCATCTTGGCGGAAATCCCAATAATCTGCATCACCACTGATTTTTAATGGTGGTTCTTTAAACTGAGCTTGTTCTTGCCATTGGCTGAAACTGTTCGGTTCATAGTGTGGTAAACCGCCATAGTTTGCATCGACACGGCCTTGACCATCACGGTGATTAGAGTGAACAGGGCAACGTGCAGCATTGACAGGAATTTGTTGATAATTCACACCCAAACGGTAGCGTTGAGCATCGGCATAGTTAAATAATCGCGCTTGCAACATACGGTCAGGTGAAACACTAATACCTGGAACTAAATTGCTTGGTGCAAAAGCTGATTGTTCTACATCAAGGAAGAAGTTTTCAGGATTTTTATTCAGCTCAAACTCACCCACATCAATCAGTGGATAATCTGCATGAGGCCAAACTTTGGTAAGGTCAAATGGATGATAAGGGACTTTCTCTGCATCTGTTTCAGGCATGACTTGAATTTGAAGCTTCCACTTTGGGAAGTTACCATTTTCAATCGAATCAAATAAATCACGTTGATTACTTTCACGATCTTTAGCAACAACCGCTTCCGCTTCAGCATCGGTTAAATTTTCAATGCCTTGTTGGGTGCGGAAATGAAATTTGACCCAAAAACGTTCATTGTTTGCATTGATAAAGCTGTACGTATGACTACCAAAACCATGCATATGGCGGAAGCTTTTTGGAATACCACGATCAGACATCACAATCGTCACCTGATGCAAAGCTTCAGGTAATAACGTCCAAAAATCCCAGTTGTTGGTTGCACTACGTAGATTGGTTTTGGGGTCGCGTTTTACGGCTTTATTTAAATCTGGGAATTTACGTGGATCACGCATGAAAAAGACGGGAGTGTTGTTCCCAACGAGATCCCAGTTTCCTTCTTCGGTATAGAACTTGAGTGCAAAACCACGAATATCTCGTTCTGCATCTGCTGCACCACGTTCACCAGCTACGGTGGTGAAGCGTGCAAACATTTCCGTTTGTTTGCCAATCTGTGAGAATATTTTAGCGCGTGTGTACTGGGTAATATCGTGAGTTACGGTAAATGTACCAAAAGCACCTGAACCTTTTGCATGCATTCTGCGCTCAGGAATAACCTCGCGTGCAAAGTTGGCCAGTTTCTCGTTTAACCATAAATCTTGTGCCAGTAGAGGACCACGTGCGCCTGCCGTTAAACTATTTTGGTTGTCTACAACAGGTGCACCAAAGGCCGTTGTCAGGTGGGTTACAGGACATTTTTTTGAGTCTTGGCTCATTCTATTTCTCCATTTTTAATTAATCATGTATTCATTTTTGAATAGATGGAATAGATAAAGAATATTCGCTATTACATGACATTAACCGTAATTGAAAAACCAATATAGTGCACAATTGTTAAATCTAATTGATCTAAAAATAAATGATTTGTCATTTATTTTTAGAAACAACTTACTGGCCTATATCTGCTTTAAAAAAATTGTTGATCAAGGAAGAGCAATCAACGTTTTAAAGCGATAACTTTACTTTAGAGTGATTTTTTATATTTGTAAAATTGATAAAAATATTGTTATTGATTTGTTTTGGCGATTAATAGGGCAGAGCTCTGCGTACTGATAGGTAAAATAATAATTCAGCTTTTATTTACAATAATAATGATGGTTTAAAATATAAAAAAATAAAAATCAACAGCTTGTGTTTTTTGGTGAAAATGGACTTGGATACAACCAACTTGTCTTCATCCATTTGAGAATATTTTGCAGAGCGAAAATTGATTGCATTCAATTTTAGAAAATCTGTTTTTTAATACATATAACGCTATTTATAATTTGAACCATATCCGCCTCCAAAACTTTCCAATCCTTAAACTCAGGTTCGATCAGCAATGTCTGCGAGACAACACCATAGCAAATTCTTTGTACATTTAGACTCATTTGTTTAAGTTTTTCATCATCCTGAATAAAAGGTTTCAGCATGTTTTGCCACATCTCTACCATCATGGCATAACTTTTTTGATACGTTTCAATACTGGAAACCTGTCGTTCTAATAAGAAAGACTGGGCCCATAAAAATTGTTGTGTTTGAATTTGCTCAAGTTGAAAATGAATAATTTGCTGTAAATAGCTTTGAAAATCTGATTTTGTGGATAAGTCATACACGCTTTGTGCATAACTTTTTAAGACTTCTGCATTGCTTTTTACATGTTGGTGAATGGTTAAAGCAATCAAATCTTCTTTTTTAGAAAAATATTCATAGAACGTCCCTAAACCCACACCAGCAAGATCAGTAATTTCACGAATGGTAATTTTATTGGCAGGATGTTCATGTAAAAGCCGAACAAAACTTTCCATCAACGCTTCTTGCGTGATACGTGCCCTTGATTGGCGGGGTTTACGACGCACATTGATTGCAGGTAAAGCCATAAAAATAATCCGAACATCCTTGAAGGTATTTTCTTCTATACTGAATGCAATTGGTAAAAACAACAAGACAGGAATTCAGGATGAACACAGCAGAGAATTGGCAAACACATGAAATCAGCAATCAGTTTGACGAACTGCAAAACTATAATTTATTGACTACAGATCAAGTCTTACAAGAAATTTTGCAACGTTATGGCAGTCAGGATCAGCAATGCCTAACTGAGTTTTCAAAGATTGCGGGTTCTACTGAATATTATGAATATGCCGATTTGGCCAATCGACATACTCCTGAATTACATAGTTTTGATGCTCGTGGTCGCCGTAAAGATTTTCTAGAGTTTCATCCTGCATGGCATAAATGGATGCGGCTAAATCGACAATTTGACACACACGCACATCCATTTAATCATCCACAATCAAGTTCAAAATGGGTCGATTGGGCGGCTCGATTTTTCCTGAGTGGACAAGTCGAGTGTGGCAATCTATGCCCTAATTCTATGACGCTAGGTAGTATTCCCTTAATTCAAAATGAACCTGAGTTGTGGGCAAAAGTTGGTGAAAAGCTCTTATCGACTGAATACGATGAACGTGACATTCCGATTTCTCAGAAAAAATCAATTTGGTTAGGTATGGGGATGACGGAAAAGCAGGGCGGGTCAGATGTGCGCGCCAATGAAACACGGGCTGTTCCTGTAGCTGAGTCAGGACGTGGGCAAGCATATCTACTGACAGGACATAAATGGTTCTTTTCCGCACCAATGTGTGACGCACATTTAGTCGTGGCAAAAACTGAACAAGATGGATTGGCCTGCTTTTTTGTACCACGTTGGCTAGAAGATGGGACAAAAAATCCGGTTCAAGTACAACGACTCAAAGATAAAGTGGGTAATCGCAGTAATTCAAGCTCAGAAGTTGAATTTAAAAATGCTTGGGGCATTATGATCGGTGAAGCTGGGCGCGGGATTCCCACGATTATTGAAATGGCAAACTATACACGTTTGACCTGTTCAGTCGGTTCAAGTGCGATGTTACGTCAGGCTTTGGTGCAATGTATTGCCTATACCCGTCAGCGTAAAGCCTTTGGTAAACATTTGGCGGAACAACCGTTGATGCAAGCGGTATTGGCGGATTTAGCTTTGGAAACAGAAGCAGCCATGCAATTGAGTTTTCATCTTGCGCATTGCTATGAGAGTGATGATGAATTATCTCTGGCATGGAGACGAATCATGACACCAGCAGCAAAGTTCTGGGTGTGTAAGCGTGCCGTGGAGTTGACAGGTGAGATGATGGAAGTCTTCGGTGGCAATGGTTATGTCGATACAGGAATCATGGCACGTATTTTTAAAGAAGCCCCTGTAAACACCATTTGGGAAGGCTCTGGTAATGTGATGTGCTTGGATGTATTACGTGCAATTCAACGTGACCGTGAATCAATTGAAGTCTTATTTAAATCATTTGCACAAGTTGCATCTCAAGATCCAATTTTACAAGATGAATTACAAGCTTTATTTAAATTATTTAATGGCTTACAAGCAGATGAATTGCAATTTATGGCACGTAGCTTAGTCAGTCGTTTGGTTATCTTGGCACAAGCTATTTTGCTGAAACAATATGCACCAGATTTTGTTGCGGATGCTTTTATTGCAACACGTTATAGTGCGTTTTATGGACGCGTGGTCGGAATGTTAGATGCACAAGCTGTGGATGTAAAACGTTTGTTAGATAGAGCTTTAGCTTAATCCCTTCGAAAACGCAAAAGCGGCATTATGTAAATAATGCCGCTTTTTTTTAAGCCACTTTTATCAAAGTTCAAGCTTGGGATGTGTAATCGAAATTACTTTTGTTTTTTAAGCTTTTTTTTGAGCTTTTTCAATTTACCTTCGTGTTTGGAGATTTTTTCCAAACGTGCTTTGATTTTCTGTTTTAAAGATTTAACTTGCTTAGACATCATGTTACTCCTTAGTTTGAGTATCCGTTGGCTGATGTTTTTTGATAAAACTACGGATAAATTTTCTTAACTCACGCGCTGCACTGGTATCCATCGTTTCGCAGAGTTGTAAAAACTGGTCACGCTCAGCACTGTTAATGCGAATTAAGAGTTGCCCATCTTTTTTATTCACCTTTGTCTTTTTGGGTAATTCAGCCATGACGTATTTATCCCCAAAGGTGATAATCCAAAAAATGTATATACAATATATATGCATTTTTTGGATTTGGCAAATTTATATTGTTGAAAATATTTAATATTTATGTTTTTTATTGAAATTTGTTGTAATTAAGTTTTTATTTCAGTAAATAAGTTGTTGTTATCGCAGTTTTTATCTTTTAATAAAAATTTGTTTATGAGCGGAAGAATCAACAGTAGATTACAAGCGGATGCTTTTATTAAAACACCTTATAGTATGTTTTATGGATGAGTTGCTGAAATGTTAGATATGCAAGCTGTGGATGTAAAACGATTGCTAGATAGAGTTTTACTGAGGACATCGGGTATGTAGTGAGTGAGCTATTTTTAAAAGAAAACCCATTTATTTATAATGAGTTTTCTTTGTTCATTGAACTCAGCATTTCACAGAATTAATTAGATTTGATCAGCTCAACTCTACGATTTAAAGCTTTACCGTCTTCAGTTGAATTATTCGCAATAGGGTGTGTATCTCCCAAGCCTTTGGCTGTTAAACGGCTTTGTTGAATTCCAGTATTATTGGTTAAAGCTTTAACAACAGCATTTGCACGTTGTTCTGAAAGCGTTTGATTATGTTTGGTATTACCTGAATTATCTGTATGACCATTAATACTCAATTTGAGTTCAGGGTTGTTTTTTAGCAGTTGAATGACTTGTTCAATTTGGGGTTGAGAGTCGGGCAAAATATTCGCTTGATCCGTGGCAAAGTTAACCTCAATATTGACTTTATTGTCCTTATCCAAAGCTGTTTTGAGTTGGTCTGAATTTAATACTTTAGCTGTAATTTCAACAGGTTTAGTTTCTGCGACGAATAGGCCAGCATGTCCATTCCCTGCCTGTGTCAATTGGAACCAAATATTTTTATTGGCTTGACGTATCACAAAGGTCTGTGTCGGGTTATTAAAAATATCTCCCAATCCTGCAACATAATCGACTTGGAATTTTTGTGGGATATTTTCTAATTCTTGTTGAGGAATTTTACTCTGTGTAATTTGTTTGCCACCCAATTGCTGGATTACATTTTCCAAATTACGTTGCAATTCTAAAAAACTTCCTTCTTTATAATTTTCATTTTGTTGAATGGCTGCACTATATAATTGACCTTCAATATTTTCGATATGTTGACCTGTCCAAAATGGTATTTTCTCAAAATTTACGGTCGTTGCTTCGTGAAACTGATAACCATTTGGCAAAGAAATATATGGAAACTGACCAAGTGTAATATTTGAAATTGGAATCTTGGAGAGATCAAAAGTGTTCTCTGTAGATTCAGTTTTCGCAGTTTCAGATGGTACAGAACTCGCACTTGATTCAGTTGTTATGACTTCTGCTTTCTCAGGTTTACTACATGCGATTAAACCAAGTGTAGGAATAACCAATAATAGTAGAAAACTCGATAATTTCTTTTGATTGAACACATGATCCTCCAGTTCTAACTCATCACCCTATATTTTATTGAGCATATTTATATTCAAATTTCTTTAAATACTATAGATAACAATACTCATGAATTACATGAAGTTTTCAATCTGATTTGTAAAATTTTAATTAAATTAAAAATGATCTTTTGATGATTAAAATCAATTTGAGATAAGTCTGCAAATTTGCCTTGATGCAATAGTTAAAAAGAGTGCAATAGAAAATAGTCACAAACTTGATCAATACAAATACTTGTATTCTACACAAAAAAGCGTAATATCAGATTCCCACTGATCAAGTGGTATACAGCAAAATAGGTAAAGAAAATGGCAAAGAAAAAAGCAATGCCAGAGGTTGTGATTCACAACTTTGTGGCCAAACACATGCATGAAGTCAACAAAAGCCAAGTGTTTGTAGATCGTAAAAAGAATGCAAAACGGGGTTATGATAAACACAAAAAAGGTCGATATTCTGATGATTATCGGCCTTTTTTGTGGACTGCAATTTTTGCTTAAATAATTATAAAAATCTAATAAAAATAAATAATTAAATATTGACCAAACGATTCGATTTCACCATATCGGCCAAACCATGATGCTTAAAGTAATACTCCATCCAGCTCTTGACCATGAGTGGGTTATTCATCGCTATTACTTCTTCTAATAACTTTTGTGCATCTGTCATTGATACATGACAAATCGCTTTACGCACACGCAAAATATTACTTGAACTCATCGACAAGGTATTGAATCCCATTGCCATAAGTAAAATGGCTGAGAGTGGGTCACCCGCCATTTCTCCACAAATACTGATTGGTTTTTCATACTTATGACATTCTTGAACCAACCGTGTTAAAGCACGGAGTACAGAAGGATGGAAGTGTGAATAAACACTAGATACGCGTGGATTATTACGATCAACTGCCAATAAATATTGTATTAAGTCATTTGAACCGACTGAGAAGAAATCGACCAATTCAGCAAATTCACCAATTTGTAAAAGTACACTCGGTACTTCAACCATAATGCCGATTTTAGGTTTGGCAAATTTAACTTGTTCTTCTTCCTGAACTGCAATCCAGTCACGTTCCAGTAAGTAAAGTGCTTCTTCTACTTCACTGACACTGGTAACCATTGGCAATAAAATATGCAGATTGTTTAAGCCGATACTGGCTTTTAACATTGCTCGGATTTGTGAGGAAAAGATTTCAGGGTGATCAAGGGTAAAACGAATGCCACGCCATCCCAACGCTGAATTTTCTTCTTCAATTTGGAAATATGGTAGGTCTTTATCCGCACCAATATCAAGTGTACGCATCACCACAGGTTTGTTGGCAAAGTGACTGAGCTGTTGACGATAGATCGCACGCTGTTCTTCTTCGCCTGGGAAACGTTCACGCAGCATAAATGGAATTTCAGAACGATAAAGCCCTACACCTTTTGCACCACGTTGAACTCCGCGTACCACATCAATCATGAGACCGGTATTTACATACAGCTTTACTGCAACACCATCAGGGGTAATGGCATCTTTGGTTTCATATTGCTTTAAATCTTTGGCAATTTGTTCTTCTTCTTTTTGGATCTCTTTATAACGTGTACGTAAACGACGTGGTGGATTGACAAAAACCCGACCTTGATAAGCATCGACAATCATTTCGACATCATCAAGCGTATTTACCGGCAGTTCAGTAACACCCACGACAGTTGGAATACCAAGCGCGCGCGCGACAATCACCATGTGTGAGTTGGCAGCGCCTTCAGAGGTCACAATCGCAGCAATTTTATCTACAGGGAGCTCAACCAAAGCAGCCGTACTGATCTCATCCCCAATTAAAATACTTTCAGAGGTGATCTCTTTATGACTAGTATCGCCTTCTTGTAACGCAGCTAGGATTCGGCGTCCAAGGTCTTTTAAATCAGATACACGTTCACGTAAATAGTCATCTTCCATTTGCGCAAAAAGCGCAACATGGCGTTCAATCACATTTTTAACTGCACCTTGCGCCCAGCTTCCATCTCGAATAATTTCTTTAATTTCAGCAGGTAAGGCATTTTCATCCAACATACGTAAGAACACGCTAAATAAAGCACGTTCCTCCGCCATGAGCGAATCTTGCATCTTGTCATCAAGCGATTGAATTTCATTGCGTACAGACACAATGGCTTGGTCTAAAAGCTTAAGTTCTTCACTGATATCATCGGCATCACGGTCTGGTACCGAAGCTAAATCTGCCGGAGGGTAAAGGATGATGGCACGGCCAAGTGCAATACCGCCTGCACCAGATGAACCTTGGAAGGTCTTGTAGTTAGATGAATTGCTGGGTTTTCGGAAAACATCAATATTACCCACTGCATGTGCATGGGCAATTACCCCAGAGAGTTGCGCACATAAGGTCACCAGAAATGATTCTGCTGCCTCGCTAAAATCTTGAGGTTCGGTGTTCTGAACCACCATCACGCCCATCACTTTGCGGCGATACATGACTGGAACACCAAGGAACGAGTTATAGATCTCTTCCCCTGTTTCGGGGAAGTAGGCAAACCGTTCGTGTTTAAACGCATTGTCTAAGTTGACAATCTCTTCACGTTGTCCCACTAAACCAACCAAACCCTCGCCAAGTTGTAAGGAAACTGTCCCTACAGATTCTTGATTTAAGCCTTTGGTTGCCATGAGTACATAACGCTGGTTACGTTCATCTAAAAGGTAAATAGAGCAAACATCAACATGCATGGCTTCGGAAACTTGATTGACCATGATTTCCAAGGAATCATGCAAACTGACTGACGCATTGATCTCTTGTACAATACGTCTTAATGTGTCCAGTTGCATGTTCGACATGGATGTATGCTCCTAATTTAAGCTATGTTTTAAAGCGACTTCATCAGTATTATTTATAACAGTACTACCTTGAAAAATCATTCATATTTTGAAGAAATTTCAGCTGTATATTTCGGCATTCGCATACATAACTCCATCATCGCTTTACGATATACATCTCGTTTAAAATTCACCACTTGTCCAAGCGGATACCAGTAACTAACCCATTGCCATTGATCAAACTCCGGCGGGTCAGAGAGATTCAACTGAATATGTTTCGTTGAAGCTGTGAGTTTCAGTAAAAACCATTTTTGCTTTTGTCCAATACAAATCGGATCGGAATCCGAGCGAATGTATCGAAGCGGCAAACGATAATGCAACCAGTCATCTGTCTGGGCAATAATTTGGACATGTTCGGGTAGGAGCCCAACTTCTTCTCGTAGTTCTCTAAATAGAGCTTGCTCAGGAGTCTCTCCAAACTGGATACCTCCTTGAGGAAATTGCCAAGCATTGTGTCCAATGCGTTTTGCCCATAAAACTTGTCCAATATCGTTTGCCAAAATGATCCCGACGTTGGGTCGGAAACCTTCTGAGTCGATCATTTGGCTACCTAAAATTTGTTAATTTCATTTGACTTTATATATGGGGACATACACTCTTTTGTCCAACTCGATAAAGTCAAAGTAATAATGTTTTAAAATTGCTATGATCTTAACGAATTTCTATCGACTAGCGGTGATAGATTTACAATTTTTTTCTTAAATTTCAGTTTAAACGAGTATTTTCATGGAATTGGCGCTGTTTGACTTAGATCACACCTTATTAAATACAGATTCTGACCATTCTTGGGGAGAGTTCTTAGTCAATGAAGGCTTGGTCGATCCAGTCCGACATCGTGTGATGAATGATCAGTTTTATGAAGATTATAAAGCAGGCAAGCTTGATCCAATTGCTTATAATGAATTTGTCTTTGAGTTTCTTACTCAACACGATAATACTTATTTAACTGAGTTACATCAGTTGTTTATGCAAAAAGTGATCCGCCCACAAATGCGTCCAGCTGGTTTTGCCGCGATTCAAAAACATAAAGATTTAGGACATGCGTTGGTTGGTATTACGGCAACCTCAGATTTTATTACAGCACCTATTTTCCGTGAATTTGGTATCAGCGAAATTATTGCGACCAATGCTGAAATAAAAGATGGGAGATACACAGGGAAAGTGATTAATGTCCCATGTTACCAAAAAGGTAAATTGGCACGTTTAGATCAATGGCTCGATGGACGTACTGTCACTGAATCATGGGCTTATTCAGATTCTATTAATGATCGTTTTTTATTGGAATATGCTGATCATGCGATTGCAGTAAATCCTGATGATCGTCTTGAGCACTTCGCCAAAGAACAGGGGTGGGATATCCAAGATTGGTCGATTTGAGATAGATTGATTATTGTGATTTAAAGCAGTGTTGATCACTTTTTTTTATAGGTTCATGGTTTTGTTAAAAATGCTAAGTTTTGTAAAAATTTTTATAAATGAAGATTTTGTACTTCATTTTCATTATAAAAATGCTATGTTGATTTGAGCACTTTTAAAACTGACGGAGATTATATAATGAGCCAGACACGTCCAAGAATGACCAATTTATTTGAACAACTCGGTTTGGATTCTAGCGAAGAGGCGATTCAAAGTTTTATTGCAAATCACCAGTTGGATGCAGATACATTAATTACAGAAGCATCTTATTGGAGTGAGGGACAACGTCAGTTTCTTGCTGAAAAAATTAAATCTGATGGTGAATGGGCATTAGTGGTTGATCAGTTAAACGAGTCTCTACATGAGGACTCAGTAAAGTAAAAAATTGTGCAATGAAGATTTTATAAGGGAATAATTAGTAAGATCATTCCTGTGTAATATGTAAATCCCTTATCTTGAGTCACAAGATAAGGGATTTTTATTGCAGGGATTATTTCATCATCTCAATCAATTCCTGTACAGCTCTAGATTGTGTACGCCCAGGATGCCAAACCATACCCAATTGGCGGTTCATTTCGAAACGAATATCAAGTTGTTGTAAGTCTTGATTTAATAAGGTTTTAGGTAAAACAGACCAGCCTAAACCAATTGAAACCAACATACGAATAGATTCAAGTGGATTATTACTCATGGTGATTTTCGGCTTTAAACCTTTCTTTTCAAATTCTGCCAATGTGATTTGGCTGGTATAAGTCTGTGCTGCTGGCAATAAGCTTGGGTATTCAATCAGATCTTCAAGCTTAAGATTCTTTTTTTGTGCCAAAGGATGGAAGGGTGCAACCACGAAAACTAAAGGGTCATTCCAAATCGTGATATAATGCAAACGCTCATCACCTTGTGGCGGAAGGGTTAAAAATGCCAGTTCTAAATCCCCAGCGAGCACTTGTTCATGTGCTTGCTCAGAGTCCACAAAATGTACATCTAGTTTAACTTCAGGAAAGTGCTGTACGTATTTTTTTAAATGTTGTGGTAAATGGTGTAAGCCAATATGGTGACTGGTGCCAATCTTGAGTTTTCCTCTAACTTCGCCTTGCTCATGACTTAAGGTATGGTGAATATCTCCCAACTCATTTAACCAGTTTTTTACTTTAGGTAATAATGAATGCGCTGCATGTGTGGCTTGGACTCCACGACCTGCGGACTCAAAAAGTTTGACGCCGAAATATTCTTCTAAGCTATGTATGCGTTTGGTGACAGCTGGCTGAGTAATAAACAGATGTTCTGCTGCCATAGAAATAGAACCAGTTTCCATAACTTTGACAAAAGCTTCAAAAGCAGCGAGATTCATAATATTTTCATCCATAAAGAATTTTTATGCGTAATTCATTATTTAGAAACTTTAAGAATTAATCAAAGTAATTTTCAATTTTTTTTATTTTGTACAAAGTGATTGCTTCCATTCACGCGTTGGAAAAATTTTAATACAACTTTTTGCTATACAATTTGAGCAAAGCTCATTTATAGTCTGCGGATAAAAACAACAAAAGGAAAGCTATTTGAATCAATCATCAAACACCGCCATTCACTATTTTCAACATTATACTAGATATACTTTCTCTAAAACTTGGCTTCAATTTTTTATCACGATACTCATATTTTCTGGTTTGGGTTTAATTTGTGTATATTTTTTTAATATCTATTTCCCCATCATTATCGTCGCTATTCTCAGCATAATTTGGTTGAAGCTTCGGTTGAATCGCTTAAAAAAAATGAGAGATTTGGTGAGTTTTAAAATCCCAAATAATATTTGGCTTGCTTTTAAACAAAGACATCCGAATATTCGACAATCTTACTATCCCTTGATTGAAGAAGGTTTTAAAGACTATTTGGCAATTCATTTGTGGCGTAGAGGAGCATATGCAATGCCTTCGCATTCAGTGGACGCGTTATGGCATATATTAATTGAAGAATTTGATGAGTTTTATCAGTCGATGACTCAACGTTTTTTAGGCTATAAACTGATTCATAAACCACATGCTTTACAAGCAACTGAATCACAACAAGCTGCTCAAAGACAGCAACTACTCAATACTTGGCAAGGCGCATGTTATTTACATCGTTTGAATCCACAAAGCACTCAAGTTTTACCGCGACTTTTTCAGGTTGATGCCTATATTCGCTGGCAGCAAGGCTTAATTTTTAGTTTACCTTTTATGATTACGATGTATAGTCAAATGATGAGTTCAGCCTCAGATCTTCCGCAGGCTTCTGCAACATCATCATGTTCTTCGAGCTCTTGTTCAAGTTCCTCAAGTGATTCGAGCCACTCTCATAGTACAGGCTCAGATTCTTCATCTTCTTCTTGTAGCAGTTGTAGCAGCTGCGGAGGAGGCGGTGGTGATTAGCATCTCCAGCCCCAGCAAAACATATAATCTAGATTTTGATTTCAGTACTTTGAGCGGCTTTTTGGTCTCGTTTATTCCAAGCCTTTTCATGGAAAAAGAATGCAAATGCTTGTACGGTCGGCTCAAGTAAGCTTAATGTCACAGCCATCCAAAAATTACCTGTTACTGCATAAGCAACTAACATTGCTACGGTGATGTGCATAATGTAATAACTTAAGGTTTTTTTGAAAACACGTTGATTGTTTTGTAAGAAATTCTGGATACCCGCCATGAGTTTCACCACTGATTTATCGATTAGTTAAATAATAATCATTATCAATTGTAATGTAAAAAGGTTTTTTTGATTAATATTGATTGGATAAAACGATATTCTATTCTTTATGTATTGCATAGCGATTGTTTCTATCTCATTTATCCATTTTTTTAAATGATGAACTTGCTTATTGTTTAGTTTACACCTCAACTTTGTTTGCTAATTTCTCGGTTTTTATTGTTGACTAACCGAATTCCTTTAAAATTATTGAAGATATATAATTGATTAAACAAAAGAGAAGTTGAATAATTTATGGATGTGATTACAGGTTATTTATTTTGACAAAATTAATTCCAAAAAGTTTTTAAATTAATAAAAATGATAAATTAGATTTATGTAAAAACGTGGTTATAATTGAGCTAATGAAAGAATTACCCAGTCCAGTGGAGCATTTCGACATGGCAGGCGAAAACCAAAAAGCAAAAACAGAATCAGTAAAAACTTTGTATGACAAATTGTGGGATGACCATCTTGTAACACAACGTGATGATGGCTCAGCATTACTTTATATCGACCGTCATTTATTGCATGAAGTGACTTCTCCACAAGCATTCGAAGGCTTACAACTTGCTGGGCGTAAACCTTGGCGTTTAAGTGCTAACGTTGCAACACCTGACCATAATGTTCCCACATCAACCAAAGAGCGCTCAGAAGGAATTGCTGGAATTGAAGATGATACTTCTCGTATCCAAGTTCAGACTTTAGATGATAATTGTAAAACCTTTAATGTGGTGCAGTTTGATATTAACGATGTTCGTCAAGGTATTGCACATGTCGTTGGGCCAGAACAGGGTTTAACTTTACCAGGTATGACGGTGGTATGTGGAGATTCGCATACAGCGACACATGGCGCATTTGGGTGTTTGGCACACGGGATTGGAACATCAGAAGTTGAACATGTATTGGCAACCCAATGTTTAGTACAGAAGAAAATGAAAAACATGTTGGTGCGTGTTGATGGGACATTAGGTCAAGGCGTCACTCCAAAAGACGTGGTTTTAGCAATTATTGGTAAAATCGGAACTGCTGGTGGTACAGGGCATGCAATTGAATTTGGAGGTCAGGTATTCCGTGATATGTCGATTGAAGGACGTATGACAGTTTGCAATATGGCAATCGAAGGCGGCGCGCGTGTGGGTATGGTTGCAGTAGATGATAAAACGATTGAGTACGTTAAAGATCGTCCTTATGCACCGACAGGCCAGCAGTGGGATGCAGCAGTTGCTTATTGGAATACTTTACATTCTGATGAGGATGCATACTTTGATACGATCGTCGTTTTAAATGGTGAAGAAATAGAACCGCAAGTGTCTTGGGGGACTTCTCCTGAGATGGTGATTCCTGTATCTCAAGCTGTTCCAACGTTGGAGCAGGCTAAAGATGATGTACAGCGTAATGATTGGACACGTGCTTATCAATATATGGGCTTAAATGCGGGTCAGGCGTTGGCTGATATTCAATTAGACCGTGTATTCATTGGTTCTTGTACCAACTCACGTATTGAAGATATTCGTGCTGCTGCAGAAGTGGCGAAAGGTAAAAAAGTAGCGTCAAGTATTAAACAGGCGATGGTTGTTCCTGGCTCTGGTTTAGTGAAACAACAAGCAGAAGCGGAAGGTTTAGATAAAATCTTGATCGAAGCTGGTTTTGAGTGGCGTGAGCCAGGTTGTTCAATGTGTTTGGCGATGAATGCTGACAAGTTACAACCAGGTGAACATTGTGCTTCAACTTCAAATCGTAATTTCGAAGGCCGCCAAGGCAATGGTGGGCGTACTCACCTTGTGAGTCCAGCAATGGCAGCTGCGGCAGCAATTGCAGGTCACTTTGTTGATGTACGTTCATTCTAATCAGGCTTAAGGAGCAAAGATATGAAAGCTTATACCGTTGAACAGGGTATTGTTGCACCTTTAGACCGTGCCAATGTAGATACCGACTTAATCATTCCAAAACAGTTTTTAAAATCAATTAAACGCACGGGTTTTGGGGATAACTTATTTGATGAATTACGTTATTTAGATGAAGGTTATCCGGGGCAAGACAATTCTAAACGTCCGAAGAATCCTGATTTTATTTTGAATCAGCCACGTTACCAAGCGGCATCTGTATTAATTTCTCGTGCCAATTTTGGTTGCGGTTCAAGTCGTGAACATGCGCCTTGGGCATTGGAAGAGTATGGTTTTCGTACAGTGATTGCACCAAGCTACGCGGATATCTTTTTCAATAACAGTTTTAAAAATGGTATGTTGCCAGTGATTTTGCCTGAACATGTTGTTGATCAATTATTTAAAGAATGTACTGCTCAGGAAGGCTATCAATTAACCATTGATTTAGAAGCTCAAGAAGTTCGTACTCCAAGTGGTGAAGCTTTTAAATTTGAAGTCGATCCATTCCGTAAACACTGTTTATTGAATGGCTTGGATGATATTGGTTTGACTTTACAGGCTGCGGATGAAATTCGTGCTTATGAAGAAAAAACTAAACAATCACGCCCTTGGGTATTTGCTGAAATTCAAGGTTAATTTTCAGCGAACATTTTACACATAGCGTGAATGCCTAACTCTTGCTAACATGCGAGTATAACAAAATGAATGTTAACTCAGTGAAGTGAGGGTTGGGGTTGAGCAATGACTAAGTTTTTGAGTTGCAGTGTTTTAATAGGTTTAATAAGCCTTATGCTTAGTGCATGTCAATCTACTCAAATGGTTGATTTAATGCGTATCAAGCAAGCTGAAAATAAACATGTCAGCCAAAATTCAGTTTCTGTCTATTGTTCAGGTGCAGAACATTGTGAATTTGCGCGCTTAAATGATGTGATTATCATGGATGAACGTGCACAACGTGCCAATCGTAGTGCCATTCAAAAGGGTTATCTCAAATTAACGGGTGAGCCTTTAGATCAAAATGGTGTTTATTTAACGATTCCACCTCAGCAATATGAGATGGTGATTCGATTCTATCCAATCACTAAACAGCATGCTGAAATTTTCCATGTTATTCATGATTTTAAAGCAAATCAAAAATACACATTTAAGATGTATCGCTTAAGGTCACAGGGTTCAGGAAGTTTGCTGAATGTTTCTTCACCGACGCCACTATGTGTCGATATGATTCAAGAAAAACGGACAATTCGCCGTTTTTGTCGTCCACATAATGCGGTGACTGGCGTGAGCGAATTTGTTGAACAGAAGATTTAATCTCACATCAGTATAGATACTGAAAAATAAATGGAACTACAAATGTCTAAACAAATTTTGATTTTGGCAGGTGATGGTATCGGTCCTGAGATCGTTGCTGCTGCTGAAAAAGTACTGACACGTGTCAATGATAAATTTAATTTAGGTTTAACATGGGAACAAGGTTTGTTAGGGGGGGCAGCAATTGATGCACATGGCGAACCTTACCCAGCAGTGACAGCGGAACAAGCAAAAAAAGCAGATGCAATTTTACTAGGTGCTGTAGGCGGTCCAAAATGGGATAACATTGAACGTTCAATTCGTCCAGAACGTGGTTTATTGAAAATTCGTAGTGAATTAAATCTATTTGCTAACTTACGCCCTGCAATCCTTTATCCGCAATTGGCGGATGCGTCTAGTCTTAAACCTGAAATTGTTTCTGGATTAGATATCCTTATTGTTCGCGAGCTGACGGGGGGCATCTACTTTGGTCAACCACGTGGTATTCGTGAACTCGAAAATGGCGAGAAGCAAGGTTATAACACTGACGTTTATTCAGAGTCTGAAATTAAACGTATCGCAAAAGTTGCTTTTGAAATGGCAAATTTACGTGGCGGTAAAGTCTGTTCAGTGGATAAAGCCAATGTACTTGAAGTAACTGAGCTTTGGAAGCAGACAGTGACTGCACTCAAAGAACAGCAATATCCAAATATTCAACTTTCACATATGTATGTTGACAATGCAGCAATGCAATTGGTCCGTGCGCCAAAACAATTCGATGTGATCGTGACTGGGAACTTGTTCGGTGACATTCTTTCCGATGAAGCAGCAATGCTAACTGGCTCTATTGGTATGCTTCCATCTGCCTCTTTAGATGAGAATGGCAAAGGTATGTATGAGCCTTGTCATGGCTCTGCTCCTGACATTGCAGGCCAAAACGTTGCCAATCCACTTGCAACCATTCTTTCTGTAGCAATGATGCTACGCTACACCTTTCGTGAAGAAGTGGCTGCAAAAGCCATTGAGGATGCTGTAGGGCAAGTTTTAGACCAAGGCTTGCGTACTGGTGATATTATGTCTGATGGTATGCGTAAAGTGGGTACGGCTGAAATGGGTGAAGCTGTCGTTGCAGCGATTGCTTAAGCACTTGTTTTAGATACTTGCTAATAAAAAACACAGCTTAAGCTGTGTTTTTTATTTTAAATTTTAGCTTCTGATAAGTTTTGATAAAAGTCTAACCATATTCTCACCATTATACCGATAGGTATTAGATTCGCTTTAAAATAGCTAACAGGCTCGACCTAAATACTCAACAGATTCAGCAACACCATCTTTTAATTTAAAAGTAACTTTACAATTGAAATTAATGTCATAGCTTGGCGTGCCCATAGTATCATAACGAATCACTGGCATACCCATCCCATTTGACCCTACAGTCGCATTGCCTCCTGCCATGGGGATATTGATTGGTCTAAGGATGGTATAGCTTAACGCGTTATTAGTGGTTTGGATTTTATCGCTTACCTGATAACCCATCGCCTTAAAGTTTAAATTGCTTTGAATCTCAGCACTGCTTTTACCAATGAATTGTTGTAAATATTCATCTAAATTTGCAGGTCGAGTGTTTAAGCTGTTACATCCAACAAGTGCAATAGAGGCGAACAAAAACATGCATACATATATTTTCATAAGCTTCACCTGATCCATAGTTAACTTAATTTAGAAATGATCTCTATTCAGTATAATAAATATACACGCATGTGTATGTAGATCGGTTGCAGGGCAAACCAAGTCGTATAAATTTTACCAAATAGAGTCAAACAGACAGAACTGGTGAAGCTGTGAAAAGATCAGTTGTATTAAAAATTTAGAACAAATTAGTGCTATCAACTTTGAAGTAAATGGATTACAAGTGATAAATAGGTATATGAAACAGATTTTAATGTGTCAGATGTATAGTTGCCAGACGACTAAAAAGCGTAAGCAGGAGGGTAAATTTTGTGGATAATGAAAAAGCCACCTAAAAGTGGCTTTTGCTTACACTAAAACTTAGCGTGCACGATATGTAATACGACCTTTTGTTAAGTCATATGGTGTCATTTCAACTTTTACATTATCGCCTGTTAAAATACGAATATAGTGTTTACGCATTTTACCAGAAATGTGAGCAATCACTTCGTGACCGTTTTCTAAACGCACACGGAACATAGTATTAGGAAGCGTTTCGGTGACAACGCCTTCGAACTCGATAAGTTCCTCTTTATTGGCCATAGCCTACCTGATGATCAAATTGGAAAGGCGCAAATTATAGGCAATTTTTTACAGAAAGACAAGAATATTCGGCATTACAAGGCGGTAGATGACTTGAAAATAAGCGAACATATTGTTAAACAATTTCTACAAAAAAAAGCGGATAAATATTGTCAGTTTGGTCAATCGACTGTAATCTAAATTAAATGTTTTAAGTATAAATGAATAACATACAAGGAAGGGCACTGCGTGAGTCAGCTAACTGATGCTTCGGTTGTTTTACGATTAGGCTATCAAGCGATCCGTCGTGCAGGATTGCCGACAGAAGAAATATTATCAAAGGCTGGGGTAGCATTGGGTCAGGTTGACCAAAATGCTCGAACACCGTTGAATGCACAATTTGCATTTTGGGTAGCTGCGGAGGAAGTCAGTAATGATCCAGATATTGGTTTACATCTCGGAGAGCACTTGCCACTGTATCGTGGGCAAGTGATCGAACACCTGTTTATTTCAAGTGAAAATTTTGGCGAAGGCTTAAAGCGTGCTTTGGCTTATCAACGTTTAATTAGCGATGCATTTCATGCCAAATTGATCATTGATGATGATGGACGTTGTTATTTAACCAATGGTGAACAGCCTTGGGGTGAGAACATCGTCAATCGTCATTTTTCAGAATGTGCTATTTCAGGGATTTTACGCTTCTTTAAATTTATCACTGAAGGACGATTTGAACCGATTTACATCGATTTTAATTTTGCCAATGGCGCTTCTGATGGTGAGTATTATCGTGTTTATGGTTGTCCTGTCAGTTTAGGACAAAAAGAGACACGTCTTTATTTTGATCCTTCCATTTTAGAATATCCATTGTGGCAAGCGGAGCCTGAGTTATTGCAATTGCATGAACAACTTGCAATTGAAAAACTGCAAGAGCTTGCACGTTATGATTTGGTGGGTGAAGTACGCCGTGCGATAGGTTCAACCTTGGAAAGTGGTGAAACAACCCTTGAAACTGTTGCTGCACAACTCAGCATTACCCCACGTCGTTTACGTACACAGCTTTCGGAAGCCAATACCAGTTTTCAGCAAATTCTTTCTGATTATCGTTGTCGCTTAGCCAAGAAACTGTTGGCCAATACCACTGAAAGTGTTGAGCGTATTGTTTATTTGACTGGATTCTCTGAGCCAAGTACTTTTTACCGTGCATTTAAACGCTGGACCAATGAAACGCCTGTGGAATATAGAAAGCGTAAGCAGCGTTAAATCGTATGCTTGTGGGAAACGAACTGAACAGTTTTAATATAAAAAATCCTTCTATTGAGAAGGATTTTTTATATGCAGCCCCAAAAAATTATTCAGGCATATTTAACCAATGTGGCCCTAAAGGCATTTTAGGCAATTCAAATTGTTCAGGGTAATCTGCATGAATAAAATAAAGCCCATCTGGTGGTGCGGTGATTCCTGCCGCTTTACGATCTTGTGCCGCAAAAATTTCATCAATGTGCTCCACTTCATATAGACCTTGACCGATTTCAAGTAAGCAACCCATGATGTTACGTACCATATGGTGTAGGAAGCCATCTGCTTGAATATCCAATACTAGATAATTGCCATGACGAATTAAGCGACAATGTTTGACATGACGTACAGGCTGATTGGACTGACATGCAGCAGCGCGGAAGCTTTCAAAGTTATGCGTGCCTTGAAATTTTTGCGCCGCTTCAATCATTTTATCCACATCGAGTGGATAATAGGCATGTGTTACTTGTTTATGTAATAAGGCAGGGCGGTTTGCCGATTGATAGACCACATAACGATAACGACGAGCCTTTGCCTTAAAGCGTGCATGGAAATCGTTATCCATTTCTTTAATCCATTGGATTGAAATGTCTTTGGGCAATTGACTATTTGAACCCATTAACCAACCACGTATAGGCCGAATCGCATTGGTGTCGAAGTGGGCCACCATATTGGTCGCATGGACACCCGCATCAGTACGACCCGCACCATGTAAAATAATAGGCTCGTCGGCAATTTTACTGAGCACCTTTTCCATGGTTTCCTGAATACTACGTACGCCAGGCTGTTGAGTTTGCCAACCTTTATATCGCATGCCACAAAACTCAATACCAATTGCAAAACGTTGCATAAATACCTCTATTCAGGATGATCATACCAATGGTCATGCCATTGTTCCGAAGAGGGGTATTGTAAATAAATTTTAACAATTTTGGCATAAAGATCTGCTTGGCTCAGTGCATCACTGACTAAAATTTTTGAATCTTTGATCCATTGGCTAATCGCATAGCGCTGATCCATGCCGCCTAGAGGGACTTGAGTGGATAAAATGATTTGACAGCCATTTTCCTGCAAGCTTTTAATTTTTTGGATAATGCTCGCATTTACGGCTAAATTACCTACCCCATAAGCTTGAATGATCAGAAAATGCGGAGCATGTTTGGAGAAAATTTCCAGATTACGTTCAAACTGTAATATTTCAGTCGGCACCATCATCCAATTGATGATATTGAGCGATTTGGCTTTTTCGAGATGTGAAAGTTGTACCTGAAGGACGGAATGATCTACCGCTATTTGTTGTTCTGCTTTTAGTCCTTTAAATGCATCTAAAGCAGTGCTATGGGCTTTTAATGTGGTCCTTGCATGAATCACTTGATGGTAGAAAGCCAAATACACGCCTACAGGAAGTTGAGTAACGGCATCGAGTGCGGTATTTAAATTATCCAGCGCATCGGTGAATTCTCTAGTATTGTCCCCTTGAATATTGAGCAATGGGTATTGGCTTCCAGTAAGGACTACATGACAGGACTCAGCTAAAAAGCGAGATAAGGTCGCAGCAGCATAACTGAGCGTATCTGTGCCATGAATAATGACGAAATGTTGGAAATTTTGTAGTTGTAGTCTTTGTATTTGTTGAATCAGCATAAGCCAGTCAATGGCTGTACATGCACTACTGTCTTTGATACTGGGCGCCTTAAAGCACTCAATTTTAAACTGAGGTGCTAAGACCTTTTTGAGTTGTGGAATAAACTCAGCATCAGGCATCGGTGCTAAAGGCTCCCCAATACAGCCAAAAGTTCCACCCATGTAAATTAAAGCAATTTTTTTGTTCATAATAAAAAAGCAGCCATTCATGACTGCTTTATCTTAAGACGAATAGATTTAAGAAGCTATTTGATTGAGTAAATTTTGTGATTGTTGGCGTTGTTCAGCGGTATACGCTGCTTCATTTTGTGAGAGTAGCTCACGAATGGAAGCATATGCACCCAAATTTAGATATTGTTGAGCAAGGTCTAAATTTAATTGAACCTCATTCACTTGAGCCAGCTCAGGGAATGAATTGAGTAATGGGTCGTTTGCATCTATGGCCATACTGGTTTCAGCTTCACTAGGCGTTTCAAGGCTAAGTGTTGCTGTGCTATGCACTTGCTCAACTGTTTCAGGTTTCGGATCTAGATCAAAATTAAAAGTGGGCTGTGTCTCTGGTTCAGTAGGCGTGAGTTTAAATTCAAAATCACGTACTGGTGTGCTTTCTTCAGTAGCTACTGGCGTAATCGATTCAGCAAAATCAAGTTTGAATTCTGGTGCGATTTCAACTTCTGCCGCTTTTTCAACTGGAACTGCTGTAGGTTCATTTGCTGTAAACGTGAATTCTAACGGTTTGACAGCTTCAGTTTTGACTTCTGGGGCAGGTGGTGCTGTTTCGAAAGAAAACTCAGTTGTTGGTGTTGTTTCTTTTTGAAAAGCCGGATCTAAATTAAATTCTAAAGGCTCAACGGGTTCTTGAGTTGTATCAATTTTCTGTTCAGTGACAGTTGAGTGGTTAAATTCTAGCGCATCGACATGGGTAAGATTTTGAGTTTCAGATACTGTTGGTTGTGAAATCGTTTCTGTATTTCCAATCAAGGCATCAAAGGCAGCTGTATTTTTGATTTCAGGTACTACAGGGCTTGAAGGCTCAAAAGCTATGGATTCAATCGGATGATCCGCTTGATTGGCTTTTTGTCGTTCTTCTGCTTGAATGACGATTTCGTCTAAGCCCAATGAACGAATATGATTAATCAATTGGTTCACTGCAAATTCATCTTTTTGTGCAAGATGTACATCTAAAAGATAAAGATAAAGTTCATGTTGAGCATTGTCTTGGTTTAAAACTTGATTGATCTTTGCTTCAGCAGAGAAATAGTTTTTCTCTTCAATTAGTCTTTCAATATTCTTTTTTAATTCGGGGCTTAATGGTTTTGTTGCTTGTTTAACAACAACTTCATTTTCAACAACAGTCGTATGTTGTTTCTGTGAGGTACGTGCGGTACGCGCTACATTTTTTTTCGATGTCTTTTTATGATTACTTTTTTTGTTATTGGTGCTGGTATTTTCTTTATTGGCATCTTCTCGTTTTTTTAAAACGATGGCCACGACCAAAAGTAGAACAAATGGAATCACATACAACAACATTTTATTTCCCCTTCATTGAGCACAATGAATCAATATTTTTGAATATCCTAACTATTTGGTTTCTTTGCATTCTGCTGTTTTAATTGCTGTTGCAATTGGGCAAGCTGAGCATTTAATAATTGAATTCGCTGATTCTTTTGTTGTAAACCTGCTGCAAGTTGGTTCACATTCTTCTGTAATTTAACCGTTTTTTCACGAGATGTCATAACTTTTGTAGATAATTCAGTAGTGGTCTGATTCAACTGTGTATTTTGCTTTCCTTGACTCTGAACAGCGGGTTGTTCATTATCTGCGACTAAACTCATTTCTGCTTGATCTAAGCGATATTTGGCAGAACCCGATTGCTTTTTGGCAATTTCAGGTCCAGCCGTTGCAACTTTATTTTTGCTTTGTGGTATTTGACGATAGCTTGCTGCAAGATTGAGCGCAGCACCACGACGAATACGGTTTACATCACCTTGAATAAAGGCATTGGCATTATTTGCTTTAATTTGTCGCATGACTTCTGGAACGCTTTGATTGGTTTCTGCTGCAATCCGCGATGCAATTTTCCACAATGACTCATTGGCCTGAACAATATGCTTAGGTTGTTTATCTAATGCTTTATTGGCCTTTTCTTGTTTGAGCGCTTTTTGTGACTCTGCTTTCGATTTCTCTACGTGAGATTCATTCGGTTTTGCTTGCTTGGTTTCAGCTTTGGAATCTTTTGGCTTTTGTGATTCTGCTTTTTGCTCGTCTAATTTGGCGGGTGGGGTCTGAGCTTTTGCAGATGGCACTGGTGCTTTTTCGGCTGGAGGTTGAGGCGCTTGCTGTACAGTTACCGCCGTTGTTTGTGGCATATTCTGAGCACTGCTTTGATGATTGCTTTGACGAAGGTTTGGAGTATTGGTTGTAGCCGCAGGCGGTGTGTTTGTTGCAACTGTGGTTGGTTTTTGTTCTGTTTTGAGTGCTGGTGGTGCAATCACATTAATCGCCAAAGTACCAGCTGAATCCGTTGTCATCGTTGCTTTGGTTGCTATAGCTGGTGGAGTTAAGACTTCTGGTGTTGTCACGTGGTATTGCGTACTGGTTGGTAAATTTAATGCAATATCCTTTTCGCTGACGATGATTTGAGGTGTCAGAGGCTTTTCTTTGACTAAAGCATTGCTCATTGGAGCAGGAATGTTGCTACGCCCACGGGTCAATGGGGCTTTGACTTGCTGAATATGGGTCGCACTCCCTTCTTTGACTTTTAATAATATATTTAATTCAGATTCAACAATCGGGCGAGATGAGGTAATCACAATCACCCCAGTGCCATCTCCAGAACGACGAGTATAAAAATTTAAATGTCCAGATGCTTGCGTTGAAATACCAATATTTTGAATATCATCTGCATCGGCTAATCCGACTTCTATTTTTTCATTTGAATTTGCATTACTAAACTTCATTTCAGCATAAAGCAGATCACCAGACCCTGATTGAACTTGGATCGGGTCTATTGTAATCGCACTCACCGCTTGCGACGTCATGATGGCTAAAATGGCAATTTTTAATTTGTTATATACAGTCATCTCTATCCATTGTTCTGACAAAGTTCAAGGCATCCCCATAATACAATATTTAGCTGTAGTCTATATGTAAAATATTAACATTAGAGTTACATAAACATAGTTACATAAAAAAGCCGATCAAGATAGATCGGCTTTTTCATTGTTTATAAGTTTTTTGTGACTTTAAGCATTTTTATAGTCGATTAAGATACGTAACATACGACGTAAAGGCTCAGCGGCACCCCAAAGTAATTGGTCACCAACAGTGAATGCGCCTAAATACTCTTTACCCATATTTAATTTACGTAAACGACCTACTGGCACAGATAGAGTACCAGTCACAGCTACTGGGGTAAGATCCGTCATTGACGCATCGCGTGTATTTGGAACCACTTTTGCCCATTGGTTAGACTGACGAATCATGTCCTCAATTTCATCAAGCGGAACATCTTTTTTCAATTTCAATGTTAAGGCTTGAGAGTGACAACGCATTGCACCAATACGTACACAGTGACCATCAATTGGAACAATCTGAGCATTACCTAAGATCTTGTTGGTTTCAACTTGACCTTTCCACTCTTCTTTAGATTGACCGCTTTCAAGTTGCTTATCAATATAAGGGATCAACGAACCCGCTAAAGGCACACCGAAGTTTGCTTTAGGAAAACCTTCGCCACGTTGTAATTCGGCAATTCGGCTGTCGATGTCTAAAATCGCAGAACGTGGATCATCTAACAAGTCTTGAGTATTGTTATATAAATACCCCATACCTGTGATCAGCTCACGCATGTTTTGCGCGCCAGCACCCGAAGCGGCTTGATAAGTCATCGCCGTCATCCATTCCACCAAATTGTGTTGGAAGAGTGAACCCATGCCCATCAACATTAACGAAACCGTACAGTTACCGCCAACAAATGTTTTAATACCATTGACCAAACCGTCTTTGATAACATTTAAGTTGACTGGATCGAGTACAATAATTGCTTCATCATCCATACGTAATGTAGAAGCTGCATCAATCCAATAGCCTTTCCAACCTTCAGCCTTTAGCTGAGGAAAGACTTCTGATGTATAGTCGCCACCTTGACAGGTAATAATGACATCCATTTGCTTCAGACTGGTAATGTCCGTCGCTTCCATAAGTGCTGGAGCAGTTTTACCACCAAAAGCAGGAGATTCACCACCTGCGTTACTGGTAGAGAAATAGAATGGCTCAAAATGAGCAAAATCATTCTCTTCAACCATACGTTGCATAAGGACAGAACCAACCATCCCGCGCCAACCGACCAGACCTACTTTCATGCCACTTTGCCTCGGTGCGTTAAAAAATAAAAGGGGGTTTGAGTGTATCAAAAGGGTGTGTAACTGCAATAGCATACACAATGAAAACACCACTATATTGTGCAATATATCTTGTTTATGATACATGCAAAATTGATATTAATTTATGAATCATGCAAAAATTAAGAATATAAGAGTGACAAAATATGATTTGGATAGAAGTACTTGCGTCGATTGTGATTTGGCTAAGTTTCTGGTCACTGATTCCCCGTGATGAATGGTGGTTTAGAGGTGCTGATTTTCCACGCTTGCAGATATTATTTGTTGGTCTGATTGCAAAGGTATTGATGTTGTTTTGGACAGCGCCCTGGGACTTGATCCGTGAGGTGATTTTATTTTTATTGATTGCTGCCTTAGCTTTTCAATTAAAGATGGTTTTGCCTTATACCTTCGTTTGGAAGAAACAAGTTAAACAGGTGACGAAAGATCAGCTTAATCCTGATCAGCAAATTTCAGTGATTGTGTCGAATGTATTGACACCGAATGATCAATATCATTTATTGCTTGAGCAAATTGAACAGCACCAGCCTGATATTGTTTTGACGCTTGAAACTGATCAAACTTGGCAAAATGAACTAGCTCGAATTGAAAAAGACTATCCTTATCGTGTGGCTATACCTTTAGACAACCTCTATGGGATGCATTTGTATAGCAAACTCAAGTTGGTCGATACAGAGGTTAAATTCATTCTCAGTGATGAAATTCCATCTATTCATACCACGGTGATTTTACCATCTGGGCAAGCGGTGCAACTGTATTGTTTACATCCCAAACCACCAAGCCCAACAGAAGCCAAAGACTCGACTTTACGTGATGCTGAATTGCTTATTGTGGGGGATCAGATTAAAGACTTGGATGAGAGCTGTATTGTTATGGGTGATTTAAACGATGTTGCTTGGTCACGCACAACGCGTTTATTTCAGCGTATCAGTGGTTTGCTTGACCCACGTGTGGGGCGTCGATATATCAACACTTTCCATGCTGACTATAAGTTTTTGAGATGGTCTTTGGATCATTTATTTCATAGTACAGATTTTGCTTTAGTGCATATGCAACGGCTGCCTCATGTGGGTTCAGATCATTTTCCGATTTATGTAGTATTACAAACAGGGCGTATTTTTGAGCAGACTCAAGAAGAGTTGGAGCAAACAGACGCGGATGAGCGTGAAGCGCAAGAGGCGATTCAAGAAGGAATTGAAAAAGCAGAGAAAGAGGAAAAGCGGGTAACCGATGAAATTGCGCAAAGTTATAAAGTTGGAACCTGATTGTCTGACAAAAAAATTAAAAAATGGCTATTTTTTGTAAGCAATTACTTACATGGATTTAGGCCCTAAGCGGATAGCATGAAAAGCATATTCGTTTTAATCTTTACTTATCGACACAGGGAATGAGAACGGAAAATCTCACTAAGGAAGACGAAGTCGATGGAGTAATCATCAAGGATTTGATGTTGGAATGGATAACCAAGAAAATAAGAATAAGATGTGAAAGCACAACCTCATGAACCCGAGTTTTGCAGGATGCAGAACTCGGGTTATGCTTTATTTGTGGTATATAATTTAGAACAGACAAGATTGAAAATAAAAAAGAGTGGCTATGTTTTTCGCAAAAGTTCAAGAATTCGCTTCAAGTCTTAAACATTTTACAGGTTTAAGTAGTGATGCTTTATTTATCTATACAGGTTTAATCATTTATTTTATTGTTGCTGCAATTCATAAAAGACAACTTAAATCAAATTTTGCGATTATCGCCACAGTTGTGCTTGCATTTGTAATTGAAATCTTTAATGCACGCGCAGATATTTTTGGTAGAGGCTATTGGCGTATTTGGGAAAGTATCCATAGTATAGTCAATATGATTTTTTGGCCTTATGTGATTTGGGCGATGGCACGTTTTCGAGCATGGAAAGGTTAGGTCTTTCTACTTAACCCGCTTATGATCCAGATTGTTTTTATTTTCCATAGTGTTGATTTAAGGCGTCTATTTCAGCAGAAATTTTTTGTTGAAGCGCTATTGAACGTTTACCAAGTTGCTTAAATTCATCACTGGGTGCATTTGGATTAAAATCTGAGGCTGTTGAAAGCGTATACATTTTCTGGCTGGTGATTAAATTATCAATCATCTGTGTGCGTAGACTTTGTACTTCACTACTTTTTAAATTTAATGCCATAATTTGTTGTTGAGTTTTCGCTTGTATATCATTGGCTTTGAGTAAAATCTGCTGGCGCTTTTCAGGTTGGGAAGCAGCTGATTGAAGCTCCGCTCTTAATTGAAGTGCTTGAGTATTTGCATGATTGATGATCTGATTAAGTTGAGCCAAGTCTGTTGTAATCTCTGTTGCGTTGGCTGTACTCAGTTCAGTCGCTTTGCTTTTCCAATTGCCTTGAGTTGTTACCCTAGACGTAGTTTCTGAGGTTTTGTTTTGGGCGATATCTGCTTTTTGCTCTGAGCATGCAGTAAATATCAAACTGGAACTGATCAAACATGAAAAAAGAACTTTATTGATGATATTCATGGTTTTATTTTCCTTAAATTTGAATGTATTTAGCTTATTATTGATAAATCTTAATTCGCATTGTTTAATCAAGAAAGTGGGCATATGTAACTAGACGCAGTTCGCCATGAACGATGGTATTTAAACGCTAGATGACCAAAATAAAAAAGGAGATATTTTTATATCTCCTGATTGTTAAAAACGAAAGCTTTCAAAATTAATAAATTTTCTCATAGCCTTTGGGACGTGTTTTAAAGCGACGATGAAACCACATATATTGTGTCGGCGCGATCCGTAGTTGATTTTCAATGATTTTATTGACACGAATCGCATCATCCATTTCATCTTCACTGGGTAATGGATCAACAGCAGGTTCAATAAGTACATGGTATTTTGGATCTTTTATATCACCATCACGATAGAAATACAGTGGGATCGCGACAGCTTTTGATATTTTCAATAAACGTCGATGTGCTGTTACCGTTGCAGCGGGCGTACCAAAAAATGGTGCCATCACCCCTTGTTTTAATCCAAAATCCTGATCTGGACTATACCAAATCGCATCACCTTCTTTCAGATGGCGAATCAATCCACGCATATCATCATGATCAATCTGCGCTTTATAAATCGTTGCACGACAACGATAAATCAGCATATCGAGTAAAGGATTATTCTGTGGGCGATACACGACATCGGGTTCAAAAAATTGTGCACATAAATAACCACCAGCATCAAGCATGGTACTATGAGTGCCGAGTAACAGTATGCCTTGACCATTTTTTTTGGCTTGTCGGATATGCTCTAGACCTTGAATACTGACACGGTTTTTAAACCATTGTGGTGAGTACCATGCATTTAAGGTTTCAAAGACCCCGACCATTTGATCAACAAAGACTTGTCTTGAATTGTCGATGACTTGTTCAGGCGACCATTCTGGAAAGCAGACTTCTAAATTACGCGTTGTTGTTTCACGACGCGATTTCAGTCGGTCAAAGGCAATATTGCCCAACAGTGTTGCTAAGCGATACTGAATTGCCCAAGGCAAAATTGCGAGCATCATCAAAAATACAATCGCAATCCAGATTCCCCAATATTTCGGATGTAAAAATGCCCAATAAAATTTTCCAGGCTCGTATTGATGCTTTTTACTCATAGCAGTTTTGTAAATTTTGGGGCAGTTAAAACTGAAAGGAGTGTAGCATGAAGCGGTTTAAAGAAGAAAATTCAAGATGTCATTCACTCTCATTGAGGATAAGCAAGGAAGCATGACGTGAAAATAATTCGGTTAATTCAAGGTGATATTACAGTTCAAAAGGTGGATGCAATTGTGAATGCTGCCAATAGCTCGTTACTTGGCGGTGGTGGTGTGGATGGTGCGATTCATCGTAAAGGTGGGGTAGCTGTTTTGGAGGATTGTCAAAAGATTCGGGCCAGACAGGGGGGGTGTGCAATTGGTGAAGCAGTGATTACCACAGCGGGGTTGTTGCCCTGTAATTATGTGATTCATACCGTGGGCCCCACTTGGCAAGATGGACAGCATGCTGAAAATGAACTTCTTGCAAAAGCCTATCTGAACAGTTTAAGACTCGCTGAGCAATATCAGCTAAAAACACTGGCATTTCCGAATATTTCAACAGGCATTTATCGTTTTCCCAAATCAGAGGCAGCATTTATTGCCATAAACAGCGTGACTAAGTTTTTAACCCAGACGACCAATTTAGAGGAAGTCAGTTTCGTGTGTTTTGATTTGGAAAATTTTAAAATCTATCGCCAGCATCTTGCTGAGATTGACCAAAAGCACGTACATGTTTTAGGTATATAATTACAGTTATTCACTGATTATTCTAGACAACCTTGCGATGAGAAATACCTACTTAGACAGTTGTAAGGCAACACTGATATTTCTTGTGGTGCTCGGGCATTTTCTAGAACGCATGATCGGTTGGAAAGATCCGCTTGATCATGTCTTATTAGGTACGATTTATTTTGTACATATGCCTGCTTTTATCTTTATTTCGGGCATGTTGTTTAAAGACAGTAAGTGGTTTAAGAATATTTTATTTTTTGTCTCGCTCTATTTGCCCTTTCAAATTCTATTTCCTGCATTTGATGCCATCTGGTCAGGTAAATTTCAACTTAATTGGAATTTTTTTGAACGAGCTTATTGGATCTTATGGTATCTGTTGGGCATGATGGTATGGACAACGCTTACCCATTTTTTGATAAAAACAAAATTTGCACTGCCGATTGCACTGATTCTTGCTTTATGTATCGGTTTAAGCCCTTGGAACAATTACCAATACTCTATCGGAAGAATTTTTAGCTTCTTTCCATTTTTTATTGTGGGTGCGCTTTATGGCAAAACCATTGTCGAGAAAATTCAGCAATTTAAATTCACTCAAGTTTTAGCTGGATTTATCGTGATGGGCATTGCAAGCTTGGTATATTTCACCCAAATCAACCCATTTTGGTTATATGGCAGTTTAAGTTATCAGCAGCTTAAGGTAAGTATGTGGGATGGTACGTGGATCAGAATAGGCTGTCTATTGATGTCGAGTTTAGGCATTTTCGCGATGTTTGCATGGACAAAATTATTGAATATTGGCTGTGTGCAACTTGGGAAAAATACTTTGGCGGTGTATTTGCTACATGGTTTTGTGGTGATGTTGATTGCACGTTATTGGCAACTGGATTTTCATATTTTTGTGGAAATTGGGATTTGCATTGGTTTATCTGTATTGACTTGCTGGATGTTACAACAGCAATTTTTTGATGTTCTATTAAGAAAATTATCCTTATGGTTAATCAAGCCTGCTGAGAAGTTTGGTTTAAAGTAGCTGAATGGATTTGAAGCGTTCCAGAGCATTCGCTAAAAATTTAAAAGCTACACTGTTGGTGTAGCTTTTAAGCATGAGGACCATAATTTTATAAAGCGACAGTTTTAAAACAACGTTTTAAAGTGGATTATTTGGTTGCTGCTTTACCCTCTACTTTTTTTGCTGTTGCTGATTTTTGTGCAGCGGCATGGTGTTTTTGGCTATGGCCAGCTTTATGTTGTTTTTGCATTTGATGGGTTTTAACCGCTTGAGTCGAATGCTGTGCTGGAGTTGCTGCCATTGCAGAACCTGCGAAAATTGCTGTGGTGAATGCTGCAACAAGTAATGATGTAACTTTTTTCATGATCATATTCTCACTAAATAATTCGAGATCTGAACTAGATTCGATAATCATATCTTGGTGGATTTGTATGGAAACATCATGAAGTGCTTGTAGCGAAATTCAGTGTAAATGAAATGATCATTGGTAAGATGAGTGGGGAATGGTAAGTGCTTTGATTTTTTAAGTTTTATTTAATTTTAATTAGTAAAGTATTGCCGTCATTTTAACTTGAACTAAGCCATTTAAATAAGTACGTTTATTTTTAAAAATGAAGGAGTTTGTTATATATCATTTCAAGTATTATTTAGATAACGAAATTCTGATTACAGACTTAAATTGAGCATTTTGATCTTTTACTGCTACTCCACTATTGGAATGCCCCTCACATGAATAAGACAATCAGAAGAGCAACCATTAAGGACTTAATTGCAATTACTCAATTGATTGCGCCTTTTATTGATGAGTTTGCAATTAATGACAGTGGGCGACAACTGTTTTCCGCAAGTATGATTGAAAAAATGCTTGAGAATCCTGAAATTCACTATTTTGTTTATAGCGATCATCAGCAGATGATCGGTGTTATTGCGTATAAGAATCCGGCCCATTTGGTTCATTTCTTTATATCGAAAGAGAAGCAAGCTCAGGGAATTGGCCGAACAATGTGGGACTTTATTTTGCAGGAGGTGAAAAAGTCTGGTGTTTCAGTATTTACGGTAAATTCAAGCTGTAATGCACAACCTGTTTATGAACGATTTGGCTTTGTGGTGAAAGATGAAACCATTGAAAATCATGGGTTACGTTATGTTCCAATGTCCTTAAATCTGGTTAATACATAAAGCTGAAAATATGTGTTGTATATCTATAAGATGATTGATCAATGTTGTTGGTTTCAATGTCGGCAGGCTCTTAAAAAACTCCGCATATTTGCGGAGTTTTTTATTGAAAGATTTTATAAGAATTAACCTTTGGTCATTTCTTCTAATGCATCCCAACGCTCCATTTTTTCAAGCATCAGTTCATCAATCTCGCCAAGTCTTTGCGACGCTTTGGTGGCTGCATTTGCATCAGTCACAAACCAAGAACCATCTGCAAGTTTTGCAGTTAGTTCAGTTTGTTCTTTTTCTAAAGCTTCAATTTCTGCGGGTAACTGTTCTAAAGCACGTTGATCTTTATAACTCAACTTCACTTTTTTAACAGCTGGTTCAGCAGGCGTCGCAGCAGCTTCCGCTTTAGCAATGGCCTTTTTTACATCACTTTTCTGATCGACAACACGCTGATCTGGACGTTGTTCTAGATAGTCTTGATAGCCACCAATGTATTCATCGATATTGCCTTTACCATCAAATACCCAAGTTGATGTCACAACATTGTCCATAAATGCACGGTCATGAGAGATCAATAACAAAGTCCCTTTATAATCACTCAACATTTCTTCAAGTAATTCTAAAGTCACCATGTCTAAGTCGTTGGTTGGCTCATCCATTACGATAAGATTAGACGGTTTAAGCAATAACTTCGCCAAAAGGATACGATTACGCTCACCACCTGAAAGTGCTTTGACAGGAGTACGTGCGCGCTCAGGCGAGAATAAAAAGTCTTGTAAATAGCTGTAGATATGACGGCGACCACCATTAACATCGACAAAGTCTGAGCCTTCAGACACGTTGGCCATTACTGATTTTTCAAGATCTAGCGCATTACGTAATTGGTCAAAATAAGCCACTTCAAGCTGTGTACCTGTTTTCACCGAACCGCCATGTTCAAGTTCACCTAAAATGGCTTTGATCAAGGTGGTTTTACCTACACCATTATCACCGACTAAACCAATACGGTCACCACGTAGTACTAAAGCAGAAAAATCTTTAATAATTGGTGCATTATCACCAAAAGCCACACTTAAGTGTTCAATATCTAACACCAATTTACCTGAACGATTTGCCTCTTGAGTCGCCATGCTCACTTTACCTTGTTGTGAGCGACGTGCTTTAGATTGTTCACGTAAATCTTTTAATGCACGTACACGACCTTCGTTACGGGTACGACGTGCTTTGATGCCTTGACGAATCCAAGTCTCTTCTTCAGCCAAGCGTTTATCAAACAGCGCATTCTGCTTTTCTTCAGCTTCCATTTGCTGTGCTTTTAAGTCGAGGTAGCGTGAGTAGTTACCTTCATAACTACGTAAAATACCACGATCCAATTCCACAATACGTGTCGCAATACTGTCAACAAAAGCACGGTCATGGGAAATAAATAACAGGGTCAGATTGTTTTGATCGAGTAAGAATTTCTCTAACCATTCAATACTTTCTACATCCAAATGGTTGGTTGGTTCGTCAAGTAATAAAACGTCAGGTTGCGTCAACAATGCACGTGCTAAAAGTACACGGCGTTTACGCCCCCCTGATAAATCAGCTAAATCCGCTTCAGGATCTAAGCCCATTTTGCTCAAGATAGAATTTACTTTGGTTTCTAATGCCCAACCATCGAGCAAATCCAGCTTATGTTGTAGGTTGCCCATACGATCACAAGCTTCCATATCACCTAATACACAAGCATCGCTGGCTTCGTGGTATTCTTTTAGGACGAGCGCGGCTTCTCCTGCACCTTCGGCAACAATATCTGCAACTTTGCCCGAATCCATCGGTACATCCTGAGCAAGCATAGAAATCGTAATACCATTTTGTAATGCAATTTCACCTTGATCAGGCAATAAACTTCCCTCAATCAGTTTGAGTAAAGTAGACTTACCTTCACCGTTACGACCAATCAGACAGACTCGTTCGCCTCGTTCTAAATTGAAGTTTGCGCCATCGAGCAGGGCAGGTCCACCAAACGCAAGTTGGACATCCCTTATAGTAATATAGGCCATACGGTTTCCTAAACATCCCACACTGAGGACTAAAAATGACTAAACATAAAAATATTGATGATCAGGCGTCATTTTCCGCACCCATAGAAGATTTGCAAGTCCGAATTGCATTTTTAGATGATTTAGTCGAACAATTAAATGATCAAGTAGCACAACAAAGCTTGGAAATCGCTGATTTAAAAAAACAAATGCAGTTAATTTACCAACGTATAGAATCTGCTGATTTGTCAGAAGGTATTGCAGCATTTGACCCAATGACCAATCGACCTCCGCATTATTGATCTAACGAAAGTAAAATATGAGTGGCTGAGGTGTGCTGAATCAAGAGTAAATTCACACATAGCAGTGGTATTGGCAAAGGATTTGCATAACGCAAGCGCTAAATTTGTGGGTTAAGATGGATTATGAACTTAAAAAACCTCGAAGCATTTTATTGGGTGGTGACCTTAAACAGTTTTAATAAAGCCGCAACAAAGCTTCAAACGACTCAGCCTGCAATTTCTCAAAAAATTACTGCGATTGAGAATGATCTCGGTTTTAAAGTGCTTGATCGCCGTTCTCGTCAAATCAAAGCCACGCATAAAGGCATGACCTTATTTAAATATGCTGAAAAGTTTATGCGACTGGAAACAGACTTAGTGGCTGAACTCACAGAAAGTCAGTATTTAACAGGAACGATTCGTTTAGGGGTTTCCGAAACGATTGTCCATACTTGGCTAGTGGAATATATGGAGCAAGTCCAGCAAGAGTTTCCAAAAGTTTCCATTGAAATCGTGGTGAATTTAACTCCAGATTTACAAGAAGGTGTACGCACTGGTGATTTGGATATGGCGTTTTTACTGGGGCCAACTTTGCCTTTTGAATGTATAGAACGTTCATTGTGTGATTTTGAATTAAGCTTTCTGGCATCACCTTCATTTAAAGGTGGAATCGGGCAGATGTCATTGCGGGCATTGATGTCGCATACCATTTTAACCTATCCAAGAATTACCTATCCTTATAAAGAGCTCAAAGCAAAAATGAAAGAACAAAAGATAGATGAACCACTATCCATTACAAGTTATTCATTGGTCACATTATTACGTTTAGCTGAACAAGGTTTAGGGATTGCAGTGGTACCTAAACTAACGGCAATCAAAGAAATTTTAGATGGGCGATTGGAAATTTTGGATACGCCAATCCAATTAAAGACATTCCACTTTACCGCAATCTATACACAAGGCAATAACACCGCATTAAAAGAAAAGTTGACCGATTTAGCGGTTTTAACTTCGGAAAATGCCATGAAAAAGCTGAATAATAAAATTAGATAGTGAAGAATAAAACGGCATTTTATTCGGCTTTGGTTTTGATTTAAAAATTGCAAAAATATGAAATATTGATAATGAGAACTTATAGAAAGTGATAAATATTCATTATTAAATGATTTTAAAAATAATAAAAATATATGAATTCAATATCTTAAGTTTAATAAATTTTGGATAAAGTCTTATTGTGACTCACCTTCGCCTATGCTTTTATTTGAAATACAGATTTGGTTCAGCATAACCAAAAAATCTTAAAAGTTTAAAGGATTAAAGAATTTCATATTTTAGAAAAATAGATGTTCTTTGTTTCACTTGAAATAGCGTTGATTAAGCTCAAATGGATGAGGAACGCCTACATGTCTTTATTGAAATCTTCTTTTTTATCTGACCGCCAATGGGCAATTGTTGCATCTATATTTATGATGGCAACATCGGCGATGGGGCCAGGTTTTCTAACCCAAACCGCTGTATTCACAGTGAAATTAGGTGCTGCATTTGGCTTTGCAATCCTAGTTTCGATCATTATTGATTACGTTGTTCAGCAAAACATTTGGCGTGTAGTTACCTTAACGCAAATGCGCGCTTCTGATATTGCCAATAAAGCTTTACCGGGGAGTGGTTACTTACTCGCATTTCTGGTTATTTTAGGTGGGTTTTTCTTTAGTATCGGTAACATTGCAGGTGCTGCACTGGGCTTAAATGCACTCTTTGGGTTGGATACCAAGGTCGGCGGCGTGCTGAGCGGTGCTTTGGCAATTCTGATTTTTGCCTCCAGAAAAGCCACACTGGCGATGGACAAGAGCATGATTATTTTGGGTTTACTCAAAATTGTTTTGATCGTGATCGTTGCATTTATTGTCATGCCACCTGTGGGGCAAGCCGTTCAACAAACTTTTGCACCTGATCAAATTGATTTCGCCATCATTACAACCATTGTTGGCGGTACAGTGGGCGGTTATATTTGCTACGCAGGCGCGCATCGCTTATTGGACAAAGGTGCTGTAGGACCAGAAAATATTGATGAAGTTGCCAGAGCCGCAACCAAAGGTATTGTGGTGGTCGGGATCATGCGTTATGTATTGTTCTTGGCATTCTTAGGGGTTGTGGTCAGCGGCGCAAATATCGATTTAGCAAGTCACGATGCCAATCCAGCTGCGCAAGCATTCCAATATGCTGCGGGTACATTTGGTTTTAAACTGTTTGGCTTGATTTTTTGGGCAGCGGGAATCAGTAGCACAATTGGTGCAGCTTATACCTCTGTTTCGTTTATGTCCGCATTTAAAAAGAACTTAACCACCAAACATACCAATTACCTCACGATTAGCTTTATCTCTTTAGCCCTGTTGCTTTACGTGATTCTAGGTGCAACACCAGCGGGCTTATTGATCTTTGTGGGTGGTTTTAATGGTTTGGTATTACCAATTGGTTTAACGATTTTTGTCTATGTTGCGGCATGTCGTAAAGACATGATGGGCAATTATAATTATCCAAAATGGTTGCTGGTTTTGGGTGTATTAACCTGCTTACTCACATGGTGGATGGGTTATATGTCATTCACGACGGTATTTAATTACCTCACCAAGCTTTAATCAACTTCACACTCAATTGAAAAGGAATGATCACAATGTATGTCGATTTAAATAGTGACTTGGGTGAAAGTTTTGGCTCATGGAAAATGGGCAATGATGAGCAAATTTTACCTGTTGTCAGTAGTGCTAATATTGCCTGTGGCTTCCATGCAGGTGATCCGTTGGGAATATTGAAAACGCTTCAACAAGCAGTGCGATTAGATGTCACGATTGGTGCGCATGTTTCCTACCCAGATTTGGTTGGTTTTGGTCGCCGTAATATGGATCTGTCTCAAGACGAGCTGATTGCAGATGTGCTCTATCAAATTTCGGCACTTGATGGTTTGGCAAAAGTTGCTGGCTCCAAAGTGCAATATGTCAAGCCGCATGGGGCATTGTATAACACCGTAGCCAAAGATCCCGTACAAGCCGAAGCCGTGATTGAAGCCATTAAAATGTATAACCCAGCATTGGTACTGGTTGCTTTGGCTGGGTCAAATTTGGTTGCACAAGCACGTCAGGCAGGTCTAAAAGTGGTTTCAGAAGCCTTTGCTGATCGTGCTTATAACCGTGATGGTTCACTGGTTTCACGCCGTTTGGAGGGTGCTGTTTTGCATGATGCAGAGTTTGTGGCAAAACGTGTGGTTGCGATGTTAAAAAATGGCGGGGTTGAGTCAATTGATGGCATCTTTACCCCAATTCAAGCCGATACGATTTGTTTACATGGTGATACTGCTGGCGCATTAGAAATGTCCGCAGCGATTAAAGCTGAGCTGTTAAAAAACGACATTCAAGTTCGTTCATTTTGTGCATAAAACAATAAGGACAAGACACATGTTTAAAGAGATTAAAGTCGATCCAGTTCAACTAAAAGCTGCATTGGATGCGCGACAACAAATTCGTGCGGGTTTTGATCAACCCACAGCAGGAATGGCTGCTGGAATGACACAAGTGAATATGATTTCTGTACCCAAAGACTGGGCATATGATTTCTTGTTGTATGCCCAGCGTAACCCACAAAGTTGCCCTGTGTTAGATGTTTTGGAAGAAGGCGTATACCACTCTCGATTGGCTGCTGACACAGACATTCGCACTGATTTTCCACGATATCGTGTTTGGAAAGACGGTGAAATGGTTGATGAGCTCACTGATGCGAGTGAGCTTTATAACGCGCATCCTGATTTAGTGACCTTTTTAATTGGCTGTAGTTTCTCCTTTGAAACAGCTTTACAAGACGCAGGGATTGAAGTGCGTCATATCCATGACAAGACCAATGTACCGATGTATTTGAGTAATATCGAATGCCTTTCTGCTGGACGTATTTCAGGGAATATGGTGGTTTCTATGCGCCCCATTCCTGCCAATCAAATAGCTGAGGCGGTAAAAATTACGGCGCGTATGCCGAGTGTTCATGGTGCTCCCGTACATATTGGTCATCCTGAAAGTTTAGGAATACGCGACATCAATCAGCCAGATTTTGGTGATGCCTCACGTATTGAACAGGGTGAAATTCCAGTATTTTGGGCATGTGGTGTAACACCTCAAGCGGCAATCATGAACTCGAAAATCCCATTTGCCATTAGCCATGCACCAGGACATATGTTGATTACAGACATACCTGATCGTGCGTGGATGCGTTAAGACAAGAAAGGATCAGTAAATGCGATTTTTATCGGTAAATTCCGACAGTTTCTTGATTGAGCTTTCTAGTTTAGAAGAAACTTTGGCGTTATACAGTAAATTGCAAAATTTACACTTGAATGGAATCAAAGATTTAATTCCTGCTGCAAAAACAATTTTAATTTGTTTTAACGAAATCAAGACTGACTTTAAAACCTTGAGTGTTTTGATTGGTACGTTAAACCTTGATTCAGGTTTTGATCGCAATACGCAGGAAGTGATTATTCCGATTCGTTACGATGGCGAAGATTTAGTACAAGTGGCGGAACTGCAAGGCCTCTCTATAGCCGATCTGATATTAAAACATCATCAAAGTACTTGGGACGTTGCCTTTATTGGCTTTGCTCCAGGTTTTGCTTATATGAGTAGCCTTGATCTGCCCTTTACAGACGTTCCTCGTCTAAAGACACCGCGTAAAAAAATTCCATCAGGTTCACTTGGACTTGCTGGGCAATACTCGGGTATCTACCCAAAAGATAGTCCAGGTGGTTGGCAATTGATTGGAACAACGTCAGAAAAAATGTGGGATTTGGAGCGTCAAAATCCTGCGCTTTTACGACCAGGAATGCGGGTGCATTTTGAGGATATAACTCATCGGCCTGTATCTGTGGATGTGCCCAAGCAAATCACGCCACGACAAGATTTAACTTTAAAATACCCCTTATTTAAAATCACGGCATCTGGCTTGCAAGTTTCGATTCAAGATGAAGGCCGTTTTCAGCACAGCAATATCGGTGTGGGGACAGCAGGTGCGATGGATGTGGTTTCGATGCATTGTGCCAATCGAATCGTGGGGAATCCAACGGATACGCCTGTGATTGAGGTACTCAATGGTGGTTTAAAAGCAGTCATGCAAAATTCAGCTGTCATTAGCGTGGCAGGTGCAATTTCCAATATCCATGTGAAATTTGCAGATGGTCAAAAAGTAGATTTTGACAGTTATCAAGCGATTGCACTGGATGAGGGAGATGAATTTCAAATTCAAACGCCGAGTGCAGGGTTACGCAATTACCTTGCGGTTCGTGGTGGTTTGGATATTCAACCCATTTTAAATAGCTGTTCTTTTGACAGTTTAGCCATTCTTGGTCCAGCCCCTTTAAAAACGGGTGATGTCATTTACCAAGGTCAAGTTGTCCCATCCAATATCAGCATCAACGAAGTGCCAAAATCCAATCTCCCGTCCCTTGGCGATACGATTGAACTTGATATTGTGATGGGACCTCGAACGGATTGGTTTGAGCAAAGCAGTATTGAAAAACTGTGCAATCAAGCATGGTTAGTGACTCATGAAAGTAATCGAGTGGGATTACGTTTATCTGGGAAAGCACCCTTAACACGTAAGATTCACCATGAATTGGAAAGCGAAGGCACATGTATTGGTGCTTTGCAGATTCCACCCAATGGTCAACCTGTATTGTTTATGAATGATCACCCATTAACAGGTGGTTATCCTGTGATTGCTTCGGTTGCCAAGCATCATTGGGATTTGGTGGCACAAATACCTGCGGATTGCCATATCAAATTTAGAAAAATCGCCGAATTTGTAGATATCGAGAACTAAGATGAACCAGCAAAAATATGTAAATGAAAAATTATTGATTGCCAATCGTGGTGAAATTGCTGTGCGTATTATCCATGCTTGTCGGGATATGGACATTGCTTCAGTGGCGATGTATGCAGATGACGATATTGGCAGTTTGCATGTCGAACTTGCAGATGAAGCGTGGGGTTTGGTTGGGGCAACTGCAAAAGAAACCTATTTAAATATTGATGCCATTATTGATATTGCTAAAAAATCAAAAGCCACGATGGTGCATCCGGGTTATGGTTTTTTGTCAGAACGGGCTGAGTTTGCACAAGCCGTGATTGACGCAGGATTGAAGTGGGTGGGTCCATCTCCTGAAGCAATTACCAAGTTGGGTGACAAAATTGAAGCACGTAAAATCGCTGCTTCAGTAGGTGCTCCATTGGTACAAGGCACACAAGACCCTTTGAACAATGCAGATGAGGCTTTAGCTTTTGCAAAACAATATGGATTGCCAATTGCAATTAAAGCAGCCTTTGGTGGTGGTGGACGTGGCTTAAAAGTGGTTTGGAAACTTGAAGAAGTGAAAGAACTTTATGACTCTGCTGTACGTGAAGCACAAGCTGCATTTGGTCGAGGTGAATGTTTTGTTGAGCAATACTTAGATAATCCACGTCATGTTGAAGCGCAAGTTATTGCTGATTTACATGGAAATGTTGTGGTTTTAGGCACACGCGATTGTTCTTTACAGCGTCGTAATCAAAAATTAGTTGAGGAATCTCCAGCACCATTTATCAGTGACAAGATTTACCAAGAGATTTTAACTTCAGCAAAAAATATTTGTCAGGCTGCTCATTATGTTGGAGCAGGGACAGTCGAGTATTTATTGAGTCAAAACGGGACGCTATCATTTTTAGAAGTCAATACGCGGTTGCAAGTTGAACATCCTGTGACGGAGGAAACAGCGCGCGTTGATTTGGTGGTTGAGCAAATTCAGGTGGCTTTGGGCGAAGAGTTATCGATCAAAGAAACCCCTAAAGCACAAGGTCATGCCATTGAGTTTCGTATCAATGCAGAAGACCCTAGCCGTGGTTTTATTCCAGCATTTGGTACACTAAGTTTATTTGAAGCACCTTTTGGTCATGGTGTGCGTGTCGATACTGGCGTGCGCACAGGCTCTCTGGTTTCCAGCCATTTCGATTCTTTAATGGCAAAGCTGATTGTGACGGGGGAAACGCGTGAAATCGCAATACGCCGCGCAAAACGTGCTTTAAAGCAGTTTAAAATTGAGGGTGTGGCTTCAGTTTTAGATTTTCATCGAGCCGTGCTGAATGAGCCTGATTTTATCGACGAATTTAAAGTACATACGCGTTGGATTGAAAATGACTTTAAACAAGACTTAAAATCAACTCGACGTGCGATTCCTCAGCATCAACAGCCTATGATTTTGAGTTATATTGAAATAGATGGAAAATTACATCGTCTAGGGTTACCTGCAGGGATGTTTGCTCAAGGTGCAGTTCAGGCTGATCTACAACAGACGCAAACACCAGAGTTAGCGCTTAAACCTGAAGATGTACAAGCACCCATTAATGGGGCAATCATTTCTTGGAAAGTCCAAGCTGGCGAGCACGTAAGTGCTGGGCAGGTTGTAGCAATTATGGAAGCGATGAAAATGGAAGTTCAAGTTTTGGCTCATCAAGATGGTCTAATTCAATTGCTTAAAGAGGTAGGTGCAACCTGTTATGCAGATCAAGTGATTGCAACAATCCAATGATATTTATCTTTAAAATTTAAAACTTATAAATTTAAATCAGGTGGAATTGGGAGTTTAGGATTAAATTTCCAATTTTATTTGACCTTTTGTTGAAAGCTAGTTGTAATGCTTGGCACTGTTCAGTCGCAAAATTTTTGACCATGCCGAATAAAGCTGTTCTTCTCGATCTTGAAAATAATATGCCTACAGCCAATATCCTGAGGGAGATTATTGAACATTACCCGACACTCTATCTTTTCAATTGCACAGGGCAATTTCAGTACTCTCTAGAAGACTTAACTGAGTTTTCAGGCTGGGTGAGCAGTGGCCAGGTGGTGATTTTAGAGGTACCGAATGCATCTGAAAAAGAATATGAATATGCAGTTGTGGTGGGACAACTATTGGCATTATTAGAACCTGAAATTAAGATTGACGTAATTTCTGCTGTGCCAAGCTGTCGCTTATTGTTAGATCTAATGCGTAGTGCTGATCTTGATTGCAGTTTTATTCAAGTTCAGTCGACGCTAGAGCGTCAACGCAACAAATACTCAATACCAAGTCTACAAGCGATTAAAAATAAGCCATATTTAATCATGGTGAAGAAGTATTGTGATGCTTTGGGAGAAATGACTGGCAAACCAAATACGATTGAGAAATTAAAAAATTCTATTGTTAATATTTTGCAAATTGTTCCAGAAAAAGCTCAACATCTTGTTGGAATGTTAATCAATTTGAAAATTGTCAAACGCTTTGATGATCAAGTTGCTTACCGTAAAAAAGTGTTGAAGCAATGGACAGCTCTTGATATTGAATCTCCTGTTTTAGTAAACCTAACTGAGACAGAATCCGTAGCACAAGCTAATATTAAAATTGAAAAAATTGATCAATTTTTAGAAAAATTATGTGCGGACTCGGATCGAGTTTTACAAGAAGTTGATCAGCAAGATTCGGTGAGTTTGGTACACAATGTTTTATTTAAAAACTTTGAAAAAATAGATCCTGTACAAATCGAAGTCATCCATAAATTGAATGATCTAAAAACAGATAAACCTAAAGATATTTATGCGTTACGAGATTTATTGGAACAAATGTTTCCAAAGTCAGATATTCGTTTATTGCTTAAAGAGTTGATTGAAAAAGGCTATATTTACTGGAATGGTCATGAAGTTGTTTATAGTCATGAAATGTACTTAAATTAGACCAAACTTGAAGTTATCAGAGCAAAACAAAAAAGCGATTAGATTTAATGTTAAACGCTTTTTTATTGAGTTATAGATCCTGTTTTGATAAGTCTGTACGTTCTTATAAATTTGCGACACCTCCATCTATTAATAGTTCGCTACCCACTATAAATTTAGCTTCATCTGAAGCAAGATAAATAAAGGCATTGGCGATTTCTATAGGATCTGCCAATCTTTTAATTGGTACCAGATTTTCAATACTGACTTTAAGTTGTTCGGTCTCAGCGGGGGTATTGGCGACTTTGTTAAGGGCTGGTGTTAAAGTTGGTCCTGGGGAGAGTAAGTTAAAACGTATTTGATGCGCTAAAAGCTCTCTAGATAATGTTTTGGCTAAAGAGCGTAAAGCGATTTTAGATGCGGCGTAAACGCTACTTTTCTCTAAGGCAATATGAATACTGGTCGAACCACATAAAATGACTGAGGCATGGGGATTTATCATTGAAAGCAAATTTTGAATAAGAAAAAATGGGCCTTTTACATTGGTGTTGAAAATCACATCGAATTGTTCAGTTGTCCATTGACCAAATGCCTCATGTGTGACATTACCAGCATTGATATAAATTACATCGAATTTAATTGATAATTCTTGTATTTTTTGAGTGAAATTATCTTGAGATGCTAAATTGGAATGATCACATGAGATGCCCAAGCTTTGCGTACCGAGTTGATTTTGTGTTTGCAAAATTTGGTCTTGATTTCTGCCTGTAAATACAACAAAAGCACCTTCTTCTATTGCTCGTTGTGCGGCTGCAAAACCGATTCCACTGGTTGCACCTGTAATTAAAACCGTTTTATTCTTTAATCGCATATTGTTCACTAAATTGTCTAAAGACTCTTATATTGTGGAAATTTATTTGCGAAAGTAAGTACTTACCAATTGGTGACTTAGTCGTTGTTTGGTTTGAAATAGACTAAACTCATATACTATAAAATGTAGCTTTATGTAAGGTGAAAAATAATGACACTGCAATATGAGCAAAATTGTTCGATTATGCGATTTGTTGCATTATTTTCAGGAAAATGGGTGTTGCCGATTGTCTATCATCTTATTGAAGCAAAACATCCTGTTCGGTTTAGCCAATTACAAAAGGCTTTAGCGCCTATTCCCCAAAAAGAGCTATCAAAACATTTAAAATTGCTTGAGCGATACCAACTTATAACAAAGCAGATTTACCCAGAAGTACCACCTAGAGTGGAATATCAAATCACCGAATTGGGACAAACGTTGGAAAACTCTATTCAGTCATTGGGAATCTGGATGGAGTTTTATGAAAAAAATATGAATGAAAAATAAGAGATTAAACTGACCTCAAAATGAGTAATTGCAGGTAATTTTAATTTTAAACTTGCGTTTTATATTCAGCTTATGCAACTCTAATATAGGAATTAAAAGGTGAACTATGGAACACACTGGTCTTTGGGTTGCGCTCGTTATTATTGTTTTTGTATTGGGCTCGATTTTTGGCTTACGCGTAAGCCCTAGAGAAAAAGCATTAGGTTTAATGCGAGAGAAAGCACGTAAGATGGGCTTACACCCACGTTTAGTGGCTGCACCAGAGTGGACGAAAATCCCAATGGCAACAGAGTCTCGTGCGAGTATGGTGGCTTATTATAGTGTACTTATTCCAGATGCACGCTTAGCTTTGATGCGCGCCCGTGTAGCAGAGCAAAAGCTTCAAGTGGTCCTCGGTGATGAGAAATTTAAAGATTTTCCCATTGCATTAAAAGGGATTTATGCTATTGATATGCAGGCCAACTGTGTAGGGCTTTATTGGGATGAAGAATCTGACCTCAGAGCAACACAGCTTGATGATATGAAGGCATATTTACTTAAATTGGCTGAAATTTAACTTAATAATAGGAACAGTGGTTTATTATGGCGAACGCTCCTCGGTCCACATCCAAAAGCACAACAGCAAATTCTCCTGATGCTGGGAAAAAACGTGCACTAGTGATTGTGGAGTCGCCTGCAAAAGCGAAAACGATTAATAAATATTTAGGCTCAAATTACATTGTGAAGTCTTCGGTAGGTCATGTTCGTGACTTGCCTACAGGTGGTTCAAGTAAATCGACAGAAAAAAAACCAGCAACACGTACCAAATTGACGGATGAACAGAAGGCTGAAAAGGCACAATCCGCTTTAGTCAATCGTATGGGGGTTGATCCTGAGCATGGCTGGAAAGCTAAATATGAAGTGCTTCCAGGCAAAGAACATGTCGTCGCTGAACTGAAAAAACTGGCCAAAGATGCAGATGAAATCTATCTCGCAACGGATTTGGATAGAGAAGGGGAAGCGATTGCTTGGCATTTAAGAGAAGTGATTGGTGGTGATGATAGCCGTTACCATCGTGTAGTCTTTAACGAGATTACCAAAAATGCCATTCAAGAAGCATTTAAGCAACCTACACGACTAGATTTAAACCGTGTGAATGCGCAACAGGCTCGTCGCTTTCTCGACCGCGTGGTTGGCTTTATGGTTTCACCATTACTGTGGGAAAAGATTGCGCGTGGCCTCTCTGCAGGGCGTGTACAGTCGGTTGCGGTAAAATTGGTGGTCGAGCGTGAACGTGAGATTCGTGCCTTTATTCCTGAAGAATACTGGCAAGTTTTTGCAGATACCCAATCTGCAAAAGATGAAATTCGTTTAGAAGCAGTCAAGCAAGCTGGCAAAACATTAAAATTACAAAATAAAGCGCAAACTGATGCTTTATTGAAAATTTTAAAAAATGCTGAATATAAAGTTGCAACACGCGAAGATAAGCCAACTAAGGTCAATCCAAGTGCGCCTTATATAACGTCAACTTTGCAACAAGCTGCTAGTACTCGCTTAGGTTTCTCAGTGAAGAAAACCATGATGCTGGCACAGCGCTTATATGAAGCTGGTTTTATTACTTATATGCGTACTGACTCAACATTCTTGAGTGATGATGCTGTCAGTATGGTGCGTAATCATATTGAAACTGAATTTGGTGCAAAGTACTTACCTGCTAAAGCAAATCGTTATGGGAATAAAGCCAATGCGCAAGAAGCCCATGAAGCGATTCGTCCTTCCAATGTTGCCTTAAAAGGCGATAGTTTGGCGGGTGTTGAGCGTGATGCACAACGTTTATATGATTTGATCTGGCGTCAATTTGTTGCATGTCAAATGACTCCAGCAGAGTATTTATCCTCAACGATTTTGGTTGATGCCAATGGTGTAGAACTCAAGGCCAAAGGTCGTACTTTAGTTTTTGATGGTTTTACCAAAGTGCGTGGTCAGAACAAGTCTGATGATGATGTTTTATTACCAGCAGTCAAAGTGGGTGAAATTCTAAAACTTGAGAAACTTGATCCTTCTCAACATTTCACTAAACCCCCTGCACGTTTTACTGAAGCATCTTTAGTTAAAGAATTAGAAAAACGTGGTATTGGTCGTCCATCTACCTATGCTGCGATTATTTCTACGATTCAAGATCGTGGCTATGTCAAACTCGACAATCGGCGTCTTTTTGCAGAGAAGATGGGAGAAATTGTTACCGATCGTCTAGACGAGAATTTTAATAACCTGATGAATTATGCATTTACTGCAGATTTGGAAGGTCAATTGGATAAAGTTGCAGATGGTGAACGTAATTGGAAAGAGCTGTTAGATAGTTTCTACGGTGATTTTAAAAAGCGTTTAACTACAGCACAGGGTGAAAACGGTATGCGCCGTAATCAACCTGTAGAAGTTGAAGCTGTTCACTGTAAAGAATGTGAACGTCCGATGCAGATTCGTACTGGTACAACGGGTGTCTTCCTTGGTTGTTCTGGCTACAACTTGCCACCAAAAGAACGCTGTAAAGGGACGTTGAATTTAACACCAGTTGAGTCGTTGGCTATACTTTCTGATGATGACAGTGCTGAAACTGCTGACTTAATGTCGAAAAAACGTTGTCCAATATGTGGTACGGCAATGGACAGCTATGTGATTGATGGTGGTCGCAAGTTACATATTTGTGGTAATAACCCGGATTGTGATGGTTACGAGCTGGAAGAAGGCGAGTTCAAAATCAAGGGTTATGATGGTCCAACCATTCCATGTGATAAATGTGATGGCGAGATGCAGTTAAAAACAGGTCGTTTTGGTCCATATTTCGCTTGTATGAGTTGTGACAATACCCGTAAAGTTCTGAAAAATGGTCAGCCAGCGCCACCTCGTGTCGACCCAATCAAAATGGAACATTTACGTTCAGTCAAACATGATGATTACTTTGTTCTACGTGATGGAGCAGCGGGGTTATTCTTGGCTGCAAGCAAATTCCCTAAAGTACGCGAAACACGTGCACCGAAGGTTGCGGAGTTACGTTCAGTTGCAGATCAACTTGATCCTAAGTATCAGTTTATCTTGCAAGCACCTGATCAAGATCCAGATGGTAATCCAACATTGGTTAAGTTTAGCCGTAAAAACCAAGCGCAATATATTGGTTCAGAGACCCCAGAAGGTAAACAAACCAAATGGTCTTTGGTCTACCAAGATGGGAAATGGGTAGAAGCTTAATTCATAGATATTTAAAAATGCTGGCCTAGGTCAGCATTTTTATTGCAATTAAAAATTGAGAATATAATCAATGTGGAAAAAGATTCGAGTTGGTATTTTACTGATCATTCTGCTGATTGTTGCAGTGAATGCTTGGCGTGATATGAACCAAGATTGGAGCAAGCCCATCTTTGTTTTATTACATCCAATTAATGCAGATGGTCAACGCTCCACATCAGTCTATATTCAGCAAATTTCAACAGATGATCTTGAAGAAATTAAACATTATTTAAGTTTGCAGTCTCAAGTATTTCGTGGACAACCGATTTCGTTCCATTTTCAACTTGGACGTGAATTAGATACTTTGCCACCTAAGTTTCCAGAATCAGGCCGTATATTGGATACAGTTCTGTGGAGCTTAAAATTTAGATTTTATGCATGGAAACAGCATCAAGGAGAAGATGGCTCACCATCGGTGACCCTGTATTTAAATTATTATGATCCGAAGTTGCTGAAAGTATTGAAGCACTCCACTGCATTGGAACGTGGACGTATTGGCTCGGTGAATCTATTTGCATCGCGAAAGCAAAGTTCGAGTAATAAGGTTGTTCTTGTACATGAGTTATTACATACCTTTGGCGCCAAAGATAAATATGATTTTAAAACAGGGCAGCCACTCTATCCAACAGGCTATGCAAATCCTGAGCAACAACCACGCTACCCGCAACCACGTGCAGAAATCATGGGTGGATATATTCCGCTTTCAGAAAGTAAAAGCAAAACACCTGAAGAACTAGCAGATACTATGATCAGTCGACTCACTGCACAAGAAATGGGATGGGTGAAGTAGCCTATAGACCTGTGCAATTTATCGCTAACATTCTGCTCAAATAAAGCTTTATTTTCGTATAGATGCAGATTTTATACAGACAAACAACTGAATTAGATCAACAATAAAATCAATGAATAACAACCAAGAGAAGAATATGCGTACTGTAGGAAATGATTTAGTTCGTCATCAACTCCATGAAAACCGTAAATGGTATCTTCTGCTTGGAGCTTTATTGGTGATTTTTGGATTAGTGCTATTGGCTTCACTGAGTATGGCAACATTGACAGTTGTTGCATTGTTTGGTGCTTTAATGATGATCGGTGGGGCTTTACACCTGATTGCAGCATTTAAAATTTTTGATGGCGGTTTCCGTTGGCTTTGGGCGTTGTTTGGTGTGTTGTATATCGCAGCGGGTTATTATGCCTTTAAATCTCCGATTACCACTGCAGTGGTATTAACCAATTTACTGGCAATTGCTTTATTGATTGGCGGTTTTATTCGTATTTTTAATGCTTTTATGTTGAAACCAATGTCTGGATGGGGTTGGACATTATTTTCAGGGATTTTAACATTGGCAACAGGCGCAATTATTTTGGCATCACCTGATTCTCCTTTTTGGGTACTCGGATTATTTTTAGGTGTGGATATTTTATTCCAAGGAGTGAACTATCTTACCTTCGCAGCAGCAATTAAACACATCCCTCCAGCGAGTCATTAAGGTTTCACTTGATATTTGAAATCGTATACGCTTTTAATAAAATGCCTGATGAATGACATCAGGCATTTTGCATTTTGGCGTAAATATTTATGCAACTAGAGCAGTATTCAGTTAAATCTTATCTTAATTAACACGCTTGAAAAGCGAAGTGTTGCCTAGATAAATTGATTAAAGTGCTAAAACGCAGCTTACTTTGCAACTTTATACTGGCTAGAAATGGCGATACGGTTCCATGTATTGATCACAATCGCAATCCATTCAATCGCTGTAATTTCATCACTAGATAAATGCTGTGCAGCTTGCTCATAAGCGTTATCTGGAAAATGTTGATTGGCAATTAAAGTAATCTCTTCAATTAAAATTAAGGCCGCACGTTCTTTTTCAGTAAAGTATTCACTCTCACGCCAAGCACTAATCAAGGCAATACGATCGGTTGACTCGCCCGCTTTAATTGCATCTTGGGTATGCATACGAACACAGAAAGCACATTGGTTAATTTGCGAGGCTCTTAATTTGAGCAAATGAGAGAATCCAACATCAAGCCCAGCTTGCTGAACTTTTTGCATAGATAAATTTTCAAGCTCGATGACCGTTTTATATAGTTCTGGGGCGGTCTTTCCAAGGTTTACACGTTGCATAGTTGTCATTTCTTTAGTCTTAATTATGAATTTATTAGTTTATCTATACTCGAAAAATCGTTATGTTAATTTTTGAATCTCACCGAAATGCATTTGCTCATGTCTAAAGTTTTTGTTCTTGCGCCTGACTCATTTAAAGAAAGTATGACAGCCGAACAAGCTTGTTTTGCAATGCAACGTGGCATTGAAAAAGTCATTGCTGATGCGCAGTTTATTCATGTACCTATGGCAGATGGTGGTGAGGGAACAGTCGATGCTTTGGTCGCTGCACGAAGTGGTCGTAAAGTATATATTGAGGTCACTGGTCCATTGGTTCAGCAACGAATATCCACCTATTGGGGATTAATTGATGGCGGTCAAACGGCTGTTATAGAAATGGCGATGGCAAATGGTATTCATTTGATCGAAAAATCCCAACGTAATCCTTTGGTGACATCAACTCTGGGTACAGGGGAAATGATTAAAGCCGCTTTAGATTTGGGTGTTGATAAAATCATTATTGGTCTAGGTGGGAGCGTCACCAATGATGCTGGTGCTGGGATGGCACAGGCTTTAGGGGCAAAATTTTTAGATGAAAACAACCATCCTGTAGATGTGGGTGGTGGGCAGCTTCAACAGATCAAAAGCATTGATCTTTCACAACTCGATGTGCGTTTAAAAGCGACTGAGATTATTATTGCCAGTGATGTAAACAATCCATTATGTGGTCCAAATGGTGCTTCTTTTATTTTTGCACCACAGAAAGGAGCAACTGCTGAGATGGTTGGGATCTTAGATCAAAATCTTGATCATTTTGCTATGTTGGTGAAACAACAATTGCATGTGGATGTGGCAAATATTCAGGGTGCTGGTGCTGCAGGCGGTTTGGGTTTCGGACTTATGGCTTTTACAGGAGCAAAAATACGCTCTGGTATAGAAATCGTGATTAAAGAAACCCAACTTGAGGAAAAAATTGCCCAAGCAGATTATGTGTTTACTGGTGAGGGCGGGATTGATTTTCAAACTAAGTTTGGCAAAACACCTTTTGGGGTAGCACAAGTTGCTAAGCAGTTGAATAAACCTGTGATTGCTTTTGCAGGGCATATCGGTGAAGGCGCCGAGGAGCTTTATGCAGAAGGCTTTAGCGCAATTTTTGGTATTGTTGATGGTGCATGTGATTTAGTCACGGCATTAAAGCACGGTGAGCAAAATTTAGAACGCTGTAGTGAAAATGTGACACGGTTGTTAAGGTTATAAGCTGTTTTTTATTGTTGAAGCCTTTCTTTAATCTCTCCAAAAGATAGGGGAATTTTATTGTCTTGAGTTTTTCTTCATTTTTATGTCCTGATTTAAGCGTCAATTCACGACTTGATTCTTGGGTTAAAATGCATAATTTCACTATAGCTCTGCTAAACTAGCAGCCATCCATAAAATGATGAGTGAAAATGAGTTTAGCCAACCTGATTAATGAATTAAACCCTCAACAAAAACAAGCTGCTACGACTGAAAAAAAACATAGTCTAGTTCTTGCTGGGGCAGGTTGTGGCAAAACCAAAACCATTGTGGCACGAGCTGCATATCTCATTGATCAGGGCATTCCTGCCAATCAAATCCAAATTCTGACATTTACCCGCCGTTCTGCCAGCGAGATTGTGGCGCGAGTAGAACTTGCTTTAGGTGATCAGGCCAAAGGGTTACGAGCATCTACATTTCATACCTTCTGCATGTATTTACTCAGACGCGTGCCAAAAGCTTTTGGATTAGATCAATTTTCGATTATAGATCGTGATGATCAATTGATGCTGTTTCGTTTGATTCGTGGAAAAGACGATAAAAAGAATCCCAACGCTTTACCCAAACCACAACAGCTTTGTGATTTATATTCCTTTGCGCGTAATACCCGACAAAAACTAAGTTTGGCTTTAGAAAAGCAATTGCCTGAGTTTTTAGATGATAAAGACCAAATTGCTGAAATCATGAAAGAGTACGAAACCCGAAAGCGGGCACGTAGTTTTCTAGATTACGACGATATTCTCGCCGTGGTTGCTTCTGCTTTGGCTCAGTCGGATGGCTTAGCAGATTATGTCGCGGGCTTATGTCAGTACATGCTAGTTGATGAAATGCAGGATACCAATCCTTTGCAATGGGCGATTCTTGAACCATTAAAAGACAAAACATCATTGTTCTGTGTGGGGGATGATGCACAGTCAATTTATGGTTTTCGTGGTGCGGATTTTGAAAATATCCACCATTTTAAAGAACGTGTACCAGATGCAGAGATTTTTAAATTAGAAAAAAATTATCGCTCTACTCAAGAAATTTTAGATTTTTCAAACTGGTTGCTTGATCAAAGCGATATTCATTACGATAAAAAACTTGAAGCTTATCGTGGTGAAGGCATTAAACCGCGAATGCATGTTTTTCCAAACGAGTTTGATGAAGCAAAATGGATCGCGATCGACATCAAAGAGCGACATTTATTAGAAGGTTCAGCTTGGCATGACCACATGGTGTTGGTGCGCTCAGCCTTTGCGGCAAGACATATTGAGGCTGCTTTTATCCAAGCCAATGTTCCTTACCGATTTATTGGTGGGATGAAGTTACTTGAAACAGCGCATGTTAAAGACTTACTGAGCTTATTGCGTGTTATTGCCAATCCATTGGATGATATTGCATGGATGCGGTTTTTAACCTTGTGGAATGGCGTGGGCGATGTCGGTGCGAGTAAGCTGGCGCAACAACTGTTACTTGATGCAGATATTGAGAAAATCACAGAAAAATTAGAAAAGTTTGGACGCATTCCTGACAATACATTGCTGATTATGAAGCAAATGAGTGTATTGAAAACTGAAGTTGAAGCCTGTGTAAAACTCGGTGTAGAGGCTATTCTCAATCAACTTGAAGAAAATTATGCCAAAAAAGATTGGCATAAACGGGTGGGTGATTTTGATTTGGTTAAGCAATTGGCATCTAAACATACCCAACTGAGCGAGTTCTTAGAAGAATATGTGCTTGATCCTGTTTCAATCAGTGAAATTGAACGTCAGTCGCAAGATGATGTGGTGACTTTAATTACGATCCATTCTGCGAAAGGTACAGAACAAAAGGTTTGCTATGTGGCAAATGTCTCTGCGGGGCAATATCCTAATGCACGTGCTCAAGGAAATTTCGATGAAGTTGAGGAAGAGCGTCGTGTGCTTTATGTGGCTTTAACACGCGCCCAAAATGAACTTATTTTAACCAAACAAAATTTAAGTTTTTGGGCCCATACGCAAACGGATGAACAAGGTCGTAAGATTGAAAGTTATTTTCTCAATGACTTAACTCGAAATTTATGTACTACAGAAACCCACTACAGACAGCGAGAGCAAACTGTAAAAAGTGCCTTAATCGAGCGTCGGGCGATTAATTTAGATTTTGGTATAGATCTAGATTAAACTATAGCAATCGTTTTTCATTCAAAAAGTAGGTAGGCGAGTGCTTTTTGATGTTTTTTGCCTCGTTTATATTTTAAGGTTGTGAGATGAAAATTTTAGTTCGTAATTTAGAACGTACTGTAACTGAAGCTGAATTGTTAGAGTTATTTAAGCAATATGGTACAGTAGATACTTGTACTTTAGTGCTTGATACGGCAACAGGAAAATCGAAAGGTTTTGCTTTTGTTGAAATGCCACATGGTAGAGAAGCAGTCAAAGCGATTAAAGCTTTGAATACTTTGCGCTTACATGGTCATGGAATTCGTGTAAAAGCAGCGGAAGATAAGCCAGAAGCATAATTGGCAGATATTCTAAGGAGCATTTATTGCTCCTTTTTTTATTTTAGTATTTAAATGATCTCGCCAAATCATGATAAAAATAAAAACTTAAACTGATATTTTTGTAAAAACGAGCGCTATCTATTTTATTGACATACAACATGGATAAAATTCATTGTGATTTTTGTTCAATAAAGATTAAGCTAAGACTGTAAAGAATGCCAAAATCTTAGGGAACTTCCATGTCACGTGTAGCTCGCTTTCATGCAGACCGTACCAATCAAAAACTTTACTTTGCTCGTCTTGCATGTATGCAAGGAGAACAAACTGAAAATGTTCAACAAGCTCAAGCACATCGTGAAGCAGCAGTATTTCATTTACATGGTGCGGTTTTAGCCTTTCTGCAAGAGTTGGTACGTTATTACCGTTTAAATGATTTTTCCCCAACCTTAAAGTCAATCGAAGAAAATATGGCGGCTAAAGGACAAGTATCACCAGAAGTTTTAGTGATGCAAAAATTAGCCAAAGAAGGATTTATTGCCGAACTCAAAAGAGCATATCGACTTTGTCAGTATGCACCTGAGCCAAGTGCACCAGAACCAGAAGATGAAACATCATCAAACTTAATTATCAAAGTGACTCAAACACCACAAGCTTGGTTGCCTGATACAAAGATTCTAAGAGAGTGGCACCGAGATTTATCGCAGCTTATTGATGGTTTTCGTAATGAAATGGTTGAATTCTGATCTTTTTGATCAGATATACTTGAAATTTTGTTTTAAATGACTATATAAAATATCTACAAGATGCAAAGTGCATTCAGCACCTTGCCCCATGTTGAGCATGGAGGATTTATGTCTATCGAACAGTTAAAAGAGTTATTTGGAAATCAGGAAGCTATTTTGGAGTTGGTACAGCTCGAAGGTGGGGAGCTGGCACTGCGTAATGCAGGTTCTGAAAAAGAGCCATTGGTCACTATTCAATTTAATGAAGAAGTGAAAGCACTACTGGGTGATCAAACGCCAGCGATTGCGCAACAGATGATTCAAGCTGCATTATTTGCGTTACTTGAAAAACAGGCAGATGAATGGCACGCTGAAGTTGTAGATGAACAACCAAAATTTATGAGCTAGTGATTTCATTTATTCTAGAATAAATACAATAAACGCACTTTCGAGTGCGTTTTTCTTTGTATGTCAATAGCATGATATTCATAGAGGATATCAAAAGAAGATATCAAATTATAAAAGCTATATCTTTGTCCAATAGTGGCATTCATGCCACTATTGGAGGTAAACACCACGAATAAGCAAACTTTCACAAATAAATGTTCAGTTGCTTTAAGTGAGTTTTGACGATAGCCCTATTTCAATGTGTGGGTTCATGATGATGAGCAATTTGGATTTGGTTTAAAATATGATTACTCATGTTTTTCGCCATTTCTTCTTTTGCATAATACACTTCACCGACATTGTCTTTACGGATCACTTCAGCTTCTTCTTTATTTTCAGCACAGACTAACACTTGAATTTCTGGATTAAGTAGCTTGGCCGTATCGACAATTTTATGAATATCTACAATATCCATCGGTGAAATCACCAATAGTCGTGCATGTTGGATATGGGCTTGAATCAATACACTGGGTTCAGTTGCTCGACCAGAAACCGCAGCAATGCCTTTTTCACGCAAATTCTCTACAATCTCGCGGTTCTCTTCAGCGATAACCACTTTGATGCCATCATCCATCAATGTTTTGGTTATACGACGTCCGACTTCACCATGACCAACAATCACCACTTGATCGCGTAAATACGCTTGATCGACTTCATCTGGAAGCATCGCCAGTGGATCACCACTACGTTCAAGTAAGCGTGCTAAATGCGAACGCTCACGGATCCAGTTTTGTACTGGTTCAATCGCAGAAAATAGGAATGAATTGAGCGTGATGGAAAATAAAGCACCCGCTAAGATTAAGTTTTGTGCTTCAGGACTAAGCAATCCCAGCGATAAGCCTAAAGTTGCGAGAATAAAGGAAAACTCACCAATTTGTGCCAGACTGGCACCCACTGTTAATGCTGTGTTGATGGGATAACGGAAAAATAATACCAATGCCATTGCAGCTAACGTCTTACCAATCATAATAATGGCGATGACCGCTAAAATATGCAGAGGCTGTTCCACAAGGATACGCGGATCAAATAACATTCCGACAGAAACGAAAAATAGGATCGAAAAAATTTCTCGTAAAGGTAAGGTTTCCTCTTCTGCACGATGGCTAAAATCTGATTCCTTAACCACCATCCCAGCAAAAAATGCTCCAAGTGCCATAGAAACACCGAAGATTGCGTATGAGCCATATGCGATGGATACTGCTGCTGCGACCACAGTTAATGTAAAAAGCTCTCTAGAGCCTAAACGTGCCACATATTGCATAATCATTGGGACAAGTCGTTTCCCAATAATCAGCATAAATGCAATAAAACCTGTCACTTTTAATAGGGTAATACCGAGTGTTAACCAAATATTTTGATCAGATTCATGCCCTGCAATGGTGTGTCCGCCTAAAAGTACTGCTGTTGCAGGCAGTAGAACGAGGACTAAAACCATGACCAGATCTTCGACCAACAACCAACCAACGGCAATCTTACCATTCACCGAGTTAAGCAGTCCTTTGTCACCTAATGCTTTGAGTAAAACCACCGTACTTGCACAGGATAAACTTAAGCCAAAGACCAGTGCAGAACCAAAGCTCCAGCCCCAAAAGATGGAAACTGCCATACCCAGTAATGTCGCAACTGCGATTTGTAAAATTGCACCAGGCAGGGCAATTTTTCGGACTTGCATTAAATCGTTGAGGGAAAAATGCATCCCGACACCGAACATTAAGAACATGACACCTAATTCAGCAAGCTGATTGGCCAGCGCGATATCTGCAACAACACCTGGGGTATTGGGGCTGATGATAATTCCCGCAATTAAATAACCAATCAAAGGTGGTAGGCGTAATCGTGCAGCGATATAGCCAAAAATCAGTGCTATACCAAAACCAACTGCAAGTAAAATAATCAGATCTACATCATGAGGCACTAAATACTCCTTAAATCTTCAGGAGAAATCATTCAAAAAATCATTTCTTAAGGTAATGACTTTGTATAAAGCCATATAAAATGCACAATCAGTGCCAAATTCGTTAAAGAGTTTAACAAGTCGAAGAAAAAAAAGGCAAAAAAAACGATCCAAATGGATCGTATTTTTTAAGAAAACTAAAATTATTTAATTTTAGCTTCTTTGAAGATTACGTGTTGACGGATTTTTGGATCAAATTTTTTGATTTCCATTTTTTCCGGCATAGTACGTTTGTTCTTAGTAGTGGTATAGAAATAACCTGTACCAGCAGTAGAAACTAAGCGAATTTTATCACGCATGGTTCAGACTCCTTAGATCTTTTGACCTTGAGCACGAAGGTCAGCAACAACCTTTTCAATGCCCAATTTGTCGATAATACGCATACCTTTAGTGGTTAAACGAAGACGTACGAAACGTTTTTCGCTTTCTAACCAGAAACGGTGGTGATGCAGGTTCGGCTCGAACCGGCGTTTAGTTTTGTTGTTGGCGTGTGAGACGTTGTTACCAACGACTGGACGCTTGCCGGTAACTTGGCAAACCTTAGACATGGTGTAACTCCATTGATTTAGCCAACAGCAAATCTGTATGGCCAGTCAAAATAAAACGGATTGAATTCATTCAAGGGGCGTTTTATACCAAAATTCCGCTTAAAAGACAAGCGGAATTCGTCAAAACGCAACATGATCCAATTTGATAGATCATGCCTTGATCAGTTAACGTAAGAAAGTTTTCTCTAAAATCTTATTTAGGGCTTTGTCATAAGGCGCTAATATGAATTTTAAGCTAAATAGCTTAGGAATAGACATTACCGAACGCTCATGTGATAAACCAAAGAAACCTTCTGGGCCATGATATTTGCCCATACCAGATGCGCCAACGCCACCAAATGGTAAATCGTCTTGTGCAACATGGGTAACTACGGAATTTTGACCGAAATGCCCAGAATGGGTACGTTGGGAAACGTATTCTGCACGGGCATTGTCAAAGTCGAAGTAGTATAAAGCAAGTGGACGTGGTCTGCCATTAATAAAGTCAATCACATCGTCAATTTGATCATATTCCATAATAGGAAGAACTGGGCCAAAGATTTCATTCTTCATAATGTCCATTGTTGGTAGGACGCTTGTTAAGAATGTGGGCGCAATTTTACGTACACTTGCTAATTCTTCATTTTGAGGATTGATTTCAATCAGCTCAGCACCTTGCTGTCGTGCATCCTCTAAATAACCTTGAACGCGGTTATACTGCTTATCGTTGATAATACTAGTATAATCTTGATTGTCACGAATCGTTGGATACATTGTTGTTGCAACTTGTTTAAAGCTTTCAATAAACTCGGCAGTTTTTCCTCTAGGTAGGAACATATAGTCTGGTGCTACACAGGTTTGACCAGAGTTCCATAATTTACCAAAAGCAATACGTTCAGCGACCAGATTGAGATCGCTTGAAGGATGTACGATTACAGGTGATTTACCACCAAGCTCAAGAATAACAGGCACTAGATTTTCGGCAGCAGCAGACATGACGGTTTTACCGACATTGGTAGAGCCAGTAAAAATGATTTTATCGAATGCTAAATGTGAAAATGCATCTGAAATTTGACCACCACCATTCACCACGGCAACCAATTCTTGTGGAAAAGCTTCTGAGAGTGCATTTTCAAGTACGAAGCCAAAATTAGAAGATGAACTTGAAATTTTGAGTATTGCGTGATTTCCTGCAGCCAATGCACAAATTAGTGGACCAACAGAAAGTAACAATGGATAGTTCCATGGTGCAATAATTCCAATCACACCTAAAGGCTGATATTGCACCCAAGCTTTGGCTGGTTGGTGTAAGATAGACACATGGCGCTTAGATGGTTTCATCCATGCTGTTAAATGCTTGCTATAATATTTAATTTGTTCTAAACATGTGAGTAGTTCACCAATTTTAGTTTCGCTGATCGAACGATTGCCATAGTCTTGATTGATTGCTTCTGCAAATTGATCTTGGTATTTTACGAGAACTTTCTTTAAGCGAGCTAAACGTTCAATACGTTCCTTTGCTGTAGGAACAGGATAGCGTTGATAAGCGACTTTCTGTTGTTCAAGAATGTCATGCATACGTTGAACTTCAGGTGAGTAAGAAGTCATTGAATTTGTTTTTGTATGACTGTTCATGACAAACACCATTTACGAATAGGTTAATATAATATAATTTTTAGAGTAAATACTCTAAATAGTCAAGTCACTTTATGTTAGCTTGTGCTAACGGTTAAAAATGGTAATAGGATGTCGAGCTCCAAAACTTTGAAAACGAAAGACCGAATTTTGCAGATTAGTCTGCAACTTTTTAATGAGCGCGGCGAACGTGCAGTTACAACAAATCATATTGCAGCAGAGCTTGGGATCAGTCCTGGAAATTTGTATTATCATTTTCGAAACAAACAAGAAATCATCAAAGAATTGATGGAACAATACCAAAAAGAAACTTTAGATATGCTGTCATTACCCGATGACCGTGGAGTCAATGCGAATGATAAAATCCGTTATTTCCAAGTTTTAAGCAGCCAGCTATGGGAATATCGCTTTCTACATCGTGATGTTTATCATTTAATTGAAAATAATGATGACTTTAGAAAAATTTACCCTCGCTTCGCTGGCAAGGTGATGCAACAAGGGCAAAAAATTTATCATGCCTTTGTTGAGGCGGGACTTATGCAGATGACACCTTCTGAAATTGAAGCACTCATCATCAATATTTGGATCGTGCTGACCAACTGGACAAATTTTCTTTATATGTCTGGGCATTTAAGTGATTCGAACCATTTAGATGAAAAATGGATTTGGCAAGCATTGCGCCAGATGGTGTTTTTGGAAGGCCCTTATTTACGTGGCGAAAGTCGTGAAACCTATGAACGCTTGCTAGAAAGCTTCGGTTCTTCGGAATTATTTGCCAGTTTATCTGCTGTAAAACGTGATTGAGGCTGAATCAAGATTGAAAGCTGATGAAAAAGCGTTAAAATATTTGGCTGTTTTTAAATTAACTTATAAGTGATATCCATCAACATGAACATGACTACTGCCAACACAGCGCGTCTACTGATTACTTGTGAAGACAAGCCAGGAATCGTGCAAGCTGTATCGAGCTTTTTGTATCATCAGGGCGCTAACATTACTGCGCTTGATCAATACGCAACTGAAGCTCAAGGCGGGCGTTATTTTATGCGTGTTGAGTTCGAACTCGATCATTTGCAATCTCGTCGAGAGAGTCTCATTCAAACTTTCGCAAGCAATGTGGCTGAACGTTATAGTATGCATTGGCGTTTGGCTTTGGTCAGTGACATTAAAAAAGTCGGTATTTTGGTGTCTAAAGTTGACCATGCTTTGCTTGAGTTGTTATGGCGTCATTCTCGAGGTGGCTTACCTTGTGAAATTACCCAAGTGGTATCAAACCATGAAGACTTACGTGAATCTGTAGAAAACTTTGGTATTCCTTTTTATGTGGTTCCTGTTAATAAAGAAAATAAACGTGAAGCCTATACAAAGATCGATGAGTTGATGCAAGGCAATGATTTATTAGTTCTCGCACGTTATATGCAAATTCTTGATGAAGAGTTTGTACAAAAATGGGAAATGAAAGTGATCAATATTCATCACTCATTTTTACCTGCTTTTGTGGGGGCAAATCCATATAAACAGGCGTATGAAAAAGGCGTTAAATTGATTGGGGCAACAGCGCATTATGTGACTGCAGATCTGGATCAAGGTCCAATCATTGAGCAAGATGTAGAGCGAGTAAACCATGATTTTACTGTGGATCAACTGCGTGAATTAGGCCAAGACGTTGAACGTAATGTACTTGCTAGAGCGGTAAAATGGCATCTAGAAGACCGTATTATTGTCGATGGTAATAAGACTGTTGTTTTTCAGTAGCATATGAATATACATTTAATATGAGTCGTAAAACAAGGATGCTTTATGCATCCTTTTTTTATTTTTAATTTGTAAAATCGATTAAAAATATTGAAAAACCAGTTGCAAATGAAAACACTTCTCATTTATCATTGTTGCACTTTAATTGTTCTATCCGATGAGCTTAATCTATAAAATCATATTTTTGTAGTTTGCTCAATTTTAGGTATTTAGATTCTTATGAGTCAGTCTTCCATTGCACCACTTCAAACGCCACCACCGATGAAGAAAAAAGTCCTTGCTGCAGTATTAGCAGTTGTTGTCGGGCACGCAGGTGTGTTGTGGGGGGTAAGTCATATGAAACCATTTGAACTGCCTCAAATAAAGAAAGAACCTTTAAAAATCAATTTTTTAAAGTTAAAAGAAGATGTTCCACCGCCGCCACCTCCTCCATCTGAACCCATCAAACCTAAAGTTCAACCAAAACCTATAGAGAAGAAAGTTGAGCCTAAACCAGTGGTTAAGCCAAAAATCATTGAGCAGAAAAAACCTGTAGAAAATGATGATCGGGCAAGAAAGCTTGAAGAACAAAAGCGTTTAGAAGAGCAACAGAAGCAGGATAAGGCACGTCAAGATGAGCAAAAACGTCTAGATGATCAAAAGCGTGCGGAACAGCAGAAACGTGAACAAGATGAACGTGACCGTCAAAAACGTGAACAAGATGAGCGCGATCGCCAACGTCGTGATCAAGAGCAAAGAAACACGCCGCGTAATGTAAACGAAGGTCAGGTGTCTTGGAGTCGTAGTCCACGTATCGCAAAAGAGCAATTACTTAAACTGATGTCTCCAGAAGATGGAACCAAGGTTGTAAATCTAGAAATTACTGCGGATGCGGGCGGAAATATTACCAATGTTCGTATTCTTCAATCCAGCGGTAATTCAAGTTTAGATAGTTATGTTGTTAAGCAGACTCAATCTGCAAAATTTAAAGCTTATAAAGAAAATGGTGCGGGTGTGCCGTTTAAAATTAGGCAAGATTTTGCGTTGTCGGTCTCTAAAGGTAAATAATTTTTTTAAGAATTAGGAAATGTGCATATGAACTTTTCAGTTTATTGGCAACATGCTGATGCGGTCAGTAAGACACTGTATTTTGTTTTATTGGCAATGTCTATTGCAACGTGGACTGTGTTCATTTTGCGTATTCTAGGCACGCGTCAACTCAAGCAGGTTGCTCAGGATCACCTTGCTCAGGCTTTAAAAGCCTTAAAAGCCAAGCTTGCGCCATTAAGCTTTGATCAACGTAAAGCAGTTGCAGAACAAGCGTTACTACGTCAAATTTCAGCTGAAAAAGCCAATGCAGAAAAAGGTGTTTCAGTTTTAGGAACGATTGCTTCACTTGCACCATTTGTAGGTTTGTTTGGTACAGTATGGGGAATCTTCCATGCGCTTGTTGCTGTAGGTAAAAGTGGTCAAGCCGGTTTAGCTCAAGTTGCAACACCAGTTGGTGAAGCACTGATCATGACGGGTTTAGGTCTTGCTGTTGCGATTCCAGCAGTATTGGCATATAACATTTGCGTACGTTTTAATCGGACATTGTCAAATGAGTTGCAAGATCAAGCACATGGTTTGTTAATTGATACGATGTTACAACAAGATTCTTCAACGCAAAAAGTTGAATCTGAATCTACAAATAAAGGTTTAGTTGGAGGTCAAGCTTAATGGCTTTTCAATTGGGAGAAGACAACGATTCTGGCATGAATGAGATGAATCTCATTCCGCTGATCGATATTATGTTGGTATTGATGATCATCTTCTTGGTGACAGCCACCGTTGCTAACCCATCGATACCATTAACTTTACCAAAGACCACAGCTGAAGTGATTGCGCCTCCACCTGAAGCAATTACCATCAGTATCAATCAGAATGGTGATGTGGCTTGGAATGATAAAGTCATCACTTTAGATGAATTGGCTAAACGATTTGATGAAGAAGGTCAAAAGCCAGTAAAACCAGCTGTTCAGTTAAGAGCGGATAAAGAATCTCGCTATGATACCGTTGCACAAGTGATGTCTCGTGCAAGTGAGGCAGGATTAAATGATCTTGCATTTATGAGTGATAATTAATTTGAATAATTACAAATATTTTAAAACCTCCTTTTAAGGAGGTTTTTTTTATGTTGATTTAAAGACAGACTTTTGTGTGAACCAAAAATTGAGCATTAAAAATTGATATGCATTTAAATTTTGATAAAACATAGATGGTATTTCTATCGTGAGGCGACATAAATGTCGCTAAGTTAGAGGAGGGTACAGACGTACCCCATCCAACATGAGCAAAAACAAAGTATTGCTTTGTTTGCAATGCAAGGTTTGCCATCCCACTACGAAAAGTGATTTAAACTATAAATGTAAAGCAAGGCATTATAAATTTGATCTTTAGAGATTTATCTTTCTGCAATAGTAAAAGTTTCATGCTTGATAAAGCTTAAGCACTCCTAGAAATTATTCAAAAACTTAGTTTGACAAGAAGTCTAATAGTTTGAGTATTTAAAATACTTAATCTTTGAGTAAGTCTTGAAACTGGCTATGGAGTTTGAGTAATTTTGGCGGAATGGCAAAATTACAATAACCTTGTGCAGGATTACGGGCAAAGAAGTTTTGATGGTATTCTTCGGCAGGATGGAAGGCGGGTGCTGAACTGAGTTCAGTCACAATATTTAAGCCATCTGCTTTGAGCTGTTCAATAAATTGCTCCGATTCAAGTTTTTGCTGTTCATTAAAGTAATAAATCACCGAACGATATTGTGTTCCAATATCATTACCTTGGCGGTTTAATGTGGTTGGATCATGAATTGCAAAAAAAACCGTGAGTAATTGCTGATAACTGATTTGCTGTTCATCAAATTCAATCAAAATCACTTCAGCATGATTGGTATCCCCATTACAAATTGCTTCATAAGTTGGATTGGGAGTATGCCCGCCAGCATAACCACTGACTACGTGATTGACACCTTTGAGCTGTAAAAATACGGCTTCGGTACACCAAAAGCAGCCACCACCAAATAGAGCCTGTTGCATGTGAAGATCCCTTTATTTTTAAATTATAGAAAAGATGAAACGATACTAAAGATCATATCGTGAACTTGCTTAGTTTGTCATATAACCATTTAAGCATAGGTACAATACCTGTTTGATTCACTAAAGAGATCTGTTTAAATTGTTGCAAAATTTTAAAAGAGCAATCTACTTAAATTGCTGTTAACAACTTAAACTTTTATATTTAAGTCGAATCAAAAGACATTCAATAGAATGCCTTTTACTCATGATAATTTATTCGTCGTCTAATAAATCCATTTGTTTTGCAATTTGATAGAGATTATTTGAACGATTCCCTGTACGACAAAACATAAGTACTGGTTTTGGAAGCTCGTTAAAGCGGTTAGCAAAGCTTCTGACATCAACTTCTGTGATTTGACCAGCAACGACAGGTAGAAATACATAGTCCAAACCTGCTGCACGTGCAGCTTCTTCAATTTGAGCACTTGTGGGCTGTTCAGTTCCGCCTTCCAAATCAGGACGATTATTCATTACAGACTTAAAGCCTTTTTCTGCCACTTGAGCAATATGTTCTGGACCAATTTGACCAGCAAAACCAACATTTTCACTCATTTCGTCACTCCTATATGATTTAAAATCCAATATGCTATATATAATAGCATTAAGCTCAGAACTGAGTTTGAACGATAAAAGATTTATAAAAGAAATATCTATAAAAGATAACGCAATGGAGTGTGTATGTACGCATATACAGTTGAACCACTATATATCCCCATTGGACAAGAAGTCATAGCGGCAGATTTTTATCGACCTAAAAATCTAAAAAAACCTGCTGTTATTATTATGGCTCATGGATTTGCATGTTTAAGACAATTTAAGTTGGTGAGCTATGCGCAAAAAATTGCACAGGCAGGCTACGCGGTTGTGCTGTTTGATTATCGTTTTTGGGGAGGAAGTACAGGCTTTCCTCGTGAACTCATTTCATTGCAAAATCAGTTGGATGATTGGAAAACCGTGGTGAGTTATGTCGCAACACAAAAGAAAATTAATCCAAAAAAAATAGTGCTTTGGGGGACTTCTTTGAGTGGCGGCTATGTACTTAGTCTTGCAAGTGAGCTAAAAAGTGTCCAAGCCATTATGGTGCAAGTGCCTTATGTGGATGGGGCAGAAACTGCAAAATTATTTCCAATTCAACAGTTACCCAAGGCATTAAAAATATCCAGTCAAGATTATATGGGGGCAAAAGTTGGGATACTTCCACGAACTTTACCTGTGGTGCACCCCTTTGATTTATGCTTTATTCCGACTAAAGATAGTTATAACGGCTATATGTCAATTGTAAATCCAGACTACTTTTGGAGTGGTGAAGTTCCAGCACGTGTATTTTTTAATTTAATTCGCTTTAGACCCATTCAGACCGTTAGAAGTATTAATATTCCTGTGCTATTTATTGCGGCTAAAAAAGATAGTTTTATCCCTATTGAATCTAGCCGAGAAACTGCAACAAATATTGCACCTTTTGTGCAATATCATGAATGGGATATGGCGCATTTTGATATTTATCATGGGAAATGGTTGGAAAAATCAATTTTGACCCAATTAGAGTTTTTACATCAACATATTGGAGTGAGCTAGATGATTATTGTATGTCCATCATGTGGCGCAAAAAACCGAGTTCCCGAAGATAAATTAAATGCTCAACCCACTTGTGGTCAATGTCATCAAAATTTGATTGCACTTGCTCCTATTGAGTTAAATGAACAAAATTTCAGTAATTTTGTTAGTCATAGTGATTTGCCAATTATGATTGACTTATGGGCCGAGTGGTGTGGTCCTTGTAAAATGATGGCACCACATTTTGCTGAGGTTGCAAAAAATAACCCTCATGTGGTTTTTGCTAAAATTGATACCGAAGCGAATCCACGCTTAAGTAGTGCATTTAATATTCGCAGCATTCCAACTTTGGTTTTAATGAATAAAACCACGGAAGTTGCTAGAATAAGTGGTGCGTTACGTGCTAACCAATTACAAGAATGGTTAGATCAACAATTGAATGCCCATAAGTAATTTAGGGGCTCGGAGTTATTGTGTCAGATTCTCATGTAAAACCTGAAGGTACACTGTCTTTACAAACCATCGCAATGCCAGCAGATACAAACTGGAGTGGTGACGTTTTTGGTGGTTGGATTGTTTCACAAATGGATTTGGCTGGCGCAATTCATGCAGAACGCTTTAGTAAAGGGCGCTGTGCAACGATTTCGATTAATCAGATGACTTTTCTTGTTCCTGTAAAAGTGGGGGATGTGATCAGCTGTTATACCAAGCTGTTAAAGGTCGGTAATACATCGATTCAAATGCAGATTGAAGTTTGGGATAGTCATGACAGCTCTCGTGCTGCCAAACGAGTGACTGCTGGTGTATTTACCTTTGTCGCTGTAGATGTTGCGGGAAATAAACGTCAAATATCTGAAGATGTAAAACAGAAGTATTTAGCTTCGCAAAGTGCATAAATACTCGATATAAAAAATCCCAACATTGTTTGGGATTTTTTTATGGAATATGTGTTTTGAATGGTTTATGCAAATATCTTATTAGAACATGGTATTACTATTAGCGCTTGATTCGGGAACAGCTTGTTGTACATCCCAGTGTTCAAGAATTTTTCCATTTTCGACTCTAAAGATATCGACAATTGCAACACCACGATCATGTGGATTTTGAGCTGAATGAACGTGTAAAAACACTAAATTTCCTTCAGCTACTGCACGTTTGATTACACTTCTTGCTTCTGGATTGTTTTGGAAATACTGAGTAAAGTGATTTACAAAAGGTGCTTTGCCATCTGGAACACGTGGATTGTGTTGAATATACCGATCATCAATATAACGATCTGCATATGTTTTGACTTGATGCTTTTGAAATACACCCTCATAAAAATCAGTCACAATAGCTTTATTTTGTTGCGCTTGTTGGGTTGTTGAATTTGCTGGTAATGTGTTGTTCATTGTAGTAGTAGCAACGTGACTTGGATTTTGGGCACATGCAGTGAGAAATATAATAGGGCTTAGAGTTAGGCTGAGTACAATAAATTTTCTTGGCGTAGCTGATCGCATGATTATCCTCTATAGTTCAAGTCTCAATAGTTCAAGATGGTGGAAATAACACCATCTTGATAAGGAAGTAAGCATGAATATAGTGAATAATCGTCACTCATTATTTGTACTTTAGTAAGTTTTATACTTACTAAACAGTAAGTTTTATTTACATTTGCAGATTTTTACTTATTTCTTTTTCAGGCGTTCTTTTGACACCCAAGCCCACACCATTTGGCATTCGACAGGCTCTTTTCCAGACTCATCCATAATGGTGACTGGAACTAGCGTTTCACCTTTTTCAGAGCTTTGCATTTCTAAAATTTGTTCTTTGCTCAATGTCGCTGTTGCTGTCATATCACCTTTAGACGGTCGTTTATATTCAATATGCATGCTTTTGATCAATACAATTGAACTATCAGGAACATTCATACCTGTGACAAAGCCTGTTGCTGTTTCAGCAATCAGCGCCATTGCAACAGCGTGTAATTGTCCAATATGGTTTTGCATAGCACGGTGATTTTTAATTTCAACCACAACTTTTGAATGGCTGACCTCTAGGTATTTAATATTGGCTGTACCCACCATAGGCACAACTCGACCAAACGCCTTACTCCAGAGCGTACTACGAATGCCTTTAGGGAATTTAGAGGTCGCTTTCACAAGTTTAGATAAACGGTTGGTCTGAGTCATGTCTTAACCTATAGTGCTGCTAAAGAGCTTAGTCTTTGAAGTTATTAAATTGTAAAGGTACACCGAATTGTTGTTCTTTTAAAAATGCCATAACTTGCTGTAATGTATCGCGCTTTTTATCAGTTACACGTATCTTGTCACCTTGGATAGAAGATTGCACTTTGACACCACTTTCTTTAATGGCTTTATTAATTTTTTTTGCAGTATCTGAGTCAAGTCCGTCTTTAAGCTTGATCACTTGAACAATGTTTTTACCTGAAGCCGTCATTTTTTGTGGATCAAGGGCTTGAATATCAACTTTACGTTTAAAGAAATGATTTTCGAGCATGCTATAGACTTGTTCGCACTGGAAATCACTTTCAGTTGAAATTTTAATTTCTTTGGCTTTTTCATTAATTTCGATTGAAACGTCCTGACCACGGAAGTCAAAGCGTGTTGCAATTTCTTTTTGGGTGTTTTGAACAGCGTGATTTACTTCAAAAATCTCTAATTCTGAAACAATATCGAAAGATGGCATAGTTTAGACCTTTACAAATGGAAAGAATATCTGAGATGCTAGGGATGTTTTCTTCATTTGCCAAGTGTTGTTTACATCAAAGGAGTGCACAATGATCCGTAAATTAGAAATTACAACATTTGAGTTCCCAGAAAATGCCGTTATCTGGGATGTTCGTGATGCAAAAGCCTTTGCCGAAGGCCATGTTAAAGGTGCTGTAAATCAGCCTATAGATGGTTTAAGTGCTGAGAGCTTAACTCAAGTGAATTCGGATCAGTCCATTTACATTTTATGTGGTGGTGGAAGTAAAGCGCCTCGAGCTGCTGAAAAATTAGAGAGTTTAGATGGTTCTCGTGATTACGTTGTGCTTATGGGGGGAACACGTGCAGCACGTGATGCAGGCCTCCCATTAGAACAGGGTTCGTAAAAAAGCGCCGAAAGGCGCTTTTTTACTACAAATAATCAATAAAAAAAAATCATGGTTGTATCGGTTTAAAATAAGGTTTTTTCTCTTTTACTTTCTTTTGAAAGCGGTTTGGATTTAATTTTTGCAATAAATTTTGAGAAATCGGGCAAGCTTGATGAAGGACCAAAGCTACCAAGATTTCACTACACAAGGGCGCAAATAAAAAACCTTTAGAGCCCAGCCCAGAAAATGTATAAACCTCTTTCTCAGCTTCAACTTTTCCCAGTAATGGAAAATAGTCCAGACTTTGAGCACGTACTGAAGCACGACCTTGCCATTCATCTACTTTGCAGAGCGATTCTGCGTATTGTGGAAACACACTGTGGATAAGTTCATAGTTATGCACATGGTCTTCAAGCAAAACTTCAGTGTCATCACGATTGGGATAAAAAGAAGCACCTAAAATCAAATGCTGCTCATCAAGCTGCATACAATAGCCTCCATAACTGTAGGCATATTGCGGATCTAATCGGTGTTTAACATTGTTGAGCCAACTGACTTGTCCACGGATCGGGTTGAGTATCGGGAACTGCTCAAAAAAAGCATGGCTTTCTTTGGCACAACATACAATCACATGATTAAAATCACCAAGATCTGTGTGTTGGCTATCTTGTAGTGTTAATTGATGGTGATTCGATTGAGCAATACTATGAATGTGAGCATGTTTAAATTGAATCAGCGGATGTTCAAGAATTTGGTCTTTGAGTTGCTGAGGATAAATTGAACCTGCTTGAGTGAGCTGTAAACTCTCTAGTGTGGTTTGTAGCTCTAAATCATCGGATGTTTGGTTTTTAAGTAAACCTTGGGGATACTGCGCTGCTAAATCCAATAAATGCTCAGTATTTTTTTGTGCTAATTGTTGAACGGCAATAGGACGAAAAGCCTGAAATTTTGGATAATGCTGCAAAGCATGTTGCCAAGCCAAGGTCATTAAATGTTCCGAACTTTGCTCGATAGGGCAGAGTTTCGGATTTAATAAGGCCAGAGGGTTACCAGAAGCACCTGCTAAAGGCGCTGATTGGTCGTAAATTGTAACTTGATGTCCTCTTTGGGCAAATCCCCATGCGCAGCTTAAACCTGCAATTCCAGCGCCAATGATGGCAATGTGGCGTTGATGTAAATTGTTTTGAGTTTTCCATATTTTTTTTTGAATGTTTTGTGCTACAAGATCTATTGACTGCGATTGATTTTCTTCGACTGCTTGTTCAGGCGCACTCCAAATGGCTTGTAGCATTTCACGTTTATGACCAAAACCAGGCGGACGTGAAATAGTGATTCCATGCTGCTTTAGACCCCGTTTAAGCACACCTGCTACGCTAAATGAGGCAAAAGTTGTTCCAAAATCTGACAGTCTGACAATATTGTTTAAAACTTTGTCTTCCCATATGTCTGGATTACAAGAGGGGGCAAATCCATCTAAAAACCATGCGTTCACTTGTTGAGATTTAACCATTGCTGGAAATACATCATGTGCATCACCTAACCACAGATCAATTGAAAAACGTGCTTCTGGAAAGCTTAAACGGTGACAACCTGCGATGGGCAATGGATAGTGTTGAATCAACTGATCAGAAAATTGTTGAAGTTCAGTCCACACCTTTAACGCACGGGTTAAATCCTGTTTAGACAAGGGGAACTTTTCTACACTGATTACATGTAAGTGGCTGTGATTCTTTGGACGAACATTGTGCCAAAGTTGCCACAATGCCAAAATATTTAATCCTGTACCAAAGCCAGTTTCACCAACACAGAAATATTCAAAATCATCTAAATCTGCAAGTCGTGTTGAAAGATCATTACCATTCAAAAATACGTGTCGGGTTTCAAGTAACCCGTTGTCTTTAGAAAAATAGACATCACCAAATTGTTTGGAAATTGGAACTTCAATTCCATCAATACATTGCCAGTCTAAATCGGCTGTTTGAATGGCATTTGACAAAGCAGATTACCTTTTGATAATTAAAATGAAAAAACCTGACATTTCGCAGTATCAGGTTAAAGCGTGAAACTTTCTAAGCACAAAGTCAAAGCAGTGGGCTTACCACTGACGACGACGTTTGGTATAGATATAGCTTGCGATTAAAAAGCCAAGTAAAACACCAACAGCAATGGTCGCAGCACCATATAAGAACATTTGCGCACTTTGTTCACTTTGTAGAACTTGAACTTGTACACCCAGATTGTCATTTTTGAGTTGTAATTCTTGGTTCTGTGAAAGGGCTTCTAAATTGGCCTTTTCAAGTTGCTGTAAACGTGTTGCTTGGTCTTTAACCAAAGCTTTAGCTTTGGCATCTTGAGATGCTTTTTCTTTGCTAATTTGTTCAGCCGTTAAAGGTTTATTTTCTTGCGCTTGAGCCTGCGTTTGGATGCTGGAATTTGCACCTGCTACAGCAGGAATAATACTCGGTTTTGGCGGTGCAACAGGTTGGGCCACCTGAGTAGGCGCTGCCGTCGTTGCTTGAGTCGCTGAAGATTGAGTAGGCTCAGCCGAGACAAGGGGGGATAAAAGTACAAAAGAACTTAAAGTCAGACTAAGTAAGCTTTGGACGACAACGCGCATTATGTTATCCCTTAGGCAATGCTTTATTGAATGGTTTAACATCAATATGACTATAAATTCCTTCTTTTAAGAAAGGTTCGTCTTTTAACCATTCATCCAAAGCTTCACGGCTGTCAAAATCGAGAATTAAAGTACTGCCATAAAAACCTGCTTGTGGATTTTCACGATCAATCGGCATCGCGCCGGCCACGATGACACGGCCTTCAGCATCTAACTTTTCGAGTCGAGCTAAATGTTGTGGGCGTACAGCAAGACGTTTTTCTACTGTACCTGCTTGATCGGTACAAGTAATTACAAATAATGGCATGATATTTCTCGATTTTCTAAAACACTTTATTCGTCGGTAGATTTAAAGTGTTTTCGTAATATAACAAACTGGATAATAATAAAGGAAAACATGACAATCATGTCACCAAATGCTGTAAATTCGCCCCAATATTTTCCACCTGCAAATAAAAATGCGAAGAAAATATGTAAACAAGACATGACAATGAACATCGCAGCCCATGCAAAGTTTAGATTTTTCCAACCTTTTTCAGTCAGGTTTAAGACTGGACCAAATAACCTTTGAATGAGTGGCTTCTTTTCTTTACCCAAATAAGGAGAGAGCAAGAAAGCGCCAGCAAAGGCTAAATTCAAAATTGCAGCTTTGAGACGAATATAAAAATCATCACTCAACATCAAGGTGATTCCACCAAAAATGACGGTCATGAACAAAACAAACCATTGTTGTTTATCCAGACGGAATTTTTGGAAAATAAATAGCGCACCATAGACCACAAGCATTGAAATAATCAGACCTGTAGTTGCAACAAGGATGTTGTTGTTGTTTACACCACCTGCTGAGCCGATCAATTGTAATAATGGATGATCGGTGTTTTTAGGATCAACCGTTTTGTATAAATAAAAGAAAATTATGAGTGGCACAAAGTCTAAAAGTGCTTTCATGTTAAAGTATCTAGTCTGTTCAGGTTGATGGGATAGTATAAAAGATGCAAGGCATAGATTTACATACTCACAGTAATATTTCTGATGGAACTCTGACTCCAGAGTTATTGGTTCAAGCTGCCATCGAGAAAAGCATACATACACTTGCATTGACGGACCACGATAGCATGGATGGCTTAATACAAGCTGAACAATTTGCAAAAAATCAACCAATTCAAATCATTTCAGGTGTGGAAATCTCTAGTCAATGGTCTAGACCTGAGACTAAAAAAAGTTATGGTGTGCATATTGTTGCACTCAATATGCAAAATCCTGAACCATTACAACAGCTTTTAATGCAACAGAAGAAAATTCGTGCTGAGCGAGCCAAGCAAATCTGTGATTTGTTAATTCCTTTGATTCATCAGGATATTTATGCAGAAGTTGTGGCAAAGGTGGATGGTGAACCTGATCGGATTACTCGGACGCATATTGCCAAAACCCTTGTAGAAAAGGGTTTTGTTCAGCGCGCACAGCAGGCATTTGATAAATACATTAAGGAAGGTAAAAAAGCCTATGTAAAATTTGATGGTTTAGGTTTGGCAGAAACCATTCAGGTGATTCATGAAAGTCAAGGTTTTGCAGTATTGGCACACCCAACACGTTATGATTTATCAGCAACAAATACCCGTTATTTAATTGAAATCTTTGCACAATATGGTGGTGATGCTGTTGAGCTTCCACCAGCAATGGAACCTGCTTCAACACGACAAATGGTTGATCGAATGATTGCTGAACACGGTTTAAAAGTGTCTGTGGGGAGTGATTTCCATGGTGACAATATGCCTTGGATTAAATTAGGCAATATTCCACGTGTCAAAGAAGGGCAAGTTGGGATTTGGGAGAGTTTCAGATAATACACCTTGATGATGTATTCAAATACTTAGATTTTGAATGAGATCTGTTTTTGAAAGACATCTCATTTGAATGAAACAAAAAATCCCTCTAGAGCAGAGGGATTTGGGGTCGATTATAAAATCAGCTTTCTTTAACAGTATAAGGGTTTTCAAAGCCTAGTTTTTTCAAGATTTCAATTTCGAGTGCTTCCATTTCTTCAGCATCATCATCAGAAGTTTCATGGTCATAACCCATTAAATGTAAGGTGCCATGAACCAGCATATGAGTGAAATGCTCAATAGGTGTCTTTTGTTGTTCAATCGACTCTTGTAAAACCACGGGGATGCAAATGACTAAATCACCGATGGGTAATGCATCAAGCATGGGTAGAACTTCTTCAGGAATCTCACTTGGAAAAGACAATACATTGGTGGGTTTGTCTTTTTCACGATATTCAAAATTTAATTTGTGACTTTCATCTTCATCAACACAAGCAATTCCAATTTCACAATCTTGGTCTACATCAATATGATGTAGTGTTGTTTCAATGACTTTTTTTACATAGACACGTTTGAGCACCAATTCTGGTGCTTCAAACGCTTGTTGTAACGATAAGCTAAGTTTCAAAAACAGTCCTTAAACATTTTCTTGATTTGCAGCAGTATGTTCTTCATGTTGAGCATCTGCGGCAGAATCATTTTCAGAAATTAAGGCTTCTTGACGTGCTTTACGTTCTGCACGAGCTTCAGCACTTAAACGGTATTGTTCACTGTCCCATCCTTCATAAGCTTCTACAATTTTTTGTACCAGCTGGTGACGAACGACATCTCGGGAATGGAAGCGAGTGATGTGAATTTCTTTGATCTTTTCGATGATACGCAATGCGTGAGCAAGACCCGATTGTTGCCCACGTGGTAAATCGACTTGTGTAATATCCCCAGTGATCACTGCACGAGAACCAAAACCTAAACGGGTCAAAAACATCTTCATCTGTTCAGGGGTGGTGTTTTGTGCTTCATCGAGAATTACAAAGGAGTGATTTAATGTACGACCACGCATATAAGCAAGTGGTGCAACTTCAATCACTTGGCGCTCAATCAGTTTTGCAACTTTTTCGAAGCCCAGCATTTCATACAATGCATCATAAAGCGGGCGTAGATATGGGTCGATCTTTTGGCTTAAATCGCCCGGCAAGAAACCGAGTTTTTCCCCAGCTTCAACAGCAGGGCGAACCAAAAGGATACGTTGAATTTCATTACGTTCAAGCATATCTACCGCAGCAGCGACTGCAAGATAGGTTTTACCTGTACCTGCAGGGCCGATTCCAAAAGAAATATCGCTTTGTAGAATACGTTGTACATAACGTTTTTGATTGGCACCACGAGGGTTAATTCGACCTTTACGCGTTTGCAACCAGACATCATCTAAACCGGTATGCTCATTGTCTGAAAGGTCGTCTTGTAACTCACGGTCAGTTTGGCTGCCTTGAATCATCAAATGAATCGTATCAGCACTGATTTGCTGAGAGAGTTCAGCTTCTGCATGCAAACGCTGCAATAAACCTTCAGCTCTCTCAACGGCTTCTAAATCACCATCGATATAGAAGTTATCGTTGCGATGAGAAATGTTGACATTTAAACGTTGTTCGATTTGTTTCAGATGACCGTTATAAGCACCTAACATGCTTTTTAAACGTTCAACTGAAATACCTGGAAAAGCTACTGTACGTCGAATCGCTGCAGTCAAGAGATATCCTTTTTAAAGTAAAGTCTATACCCTTACATTACGCCACGTCAGGCTCAAGATTCAAGAGTTCTCCATAAACTAAATTTAGGGTCTTAATCTCTGTAACCTCAATCTCTGCAAAGCGTCCGACCCAAGAGGCGTCACCTACAAATGTTACTAAACGTGTATTGTCAGCTGTACCGACCAATAAATTTGGATCTTTATTAGAAACATTTTCAACCAGCACACGTTGGATGGTGCCTAACATCGCATCGGTTTTACGAATACTTGATTGCTTAATCCAGTGTTGAACTTTGGCTAAACGTTCTTTCTTGACTGCATCAGAGGTGTCATCAGGTAATTCAGACGCTGGTGTGCCAGGACGTTTTGAATAAACAAAACTATAAGAATGATCAAAGTCTAAATCTTGGATAAACTGATAGGTTTCTTCAAAATGTGCATCAGTTTCACCGGGGAAGCCGATAATAAAATCTGAAGATAAATGCATATCTGGACGAGCTTTACGCAGTTTGGCAATTTTTTCGATATAGACATCAATGGTGTGGTTACGCTTCATCGCTTGTAACACATCATTTGAGCCACTTTGTACTGGTAAATGCAGATGTGAAACCATTTGTGGTAGGTCACGGTAGCATTGAATCAAATCTTCATTAAATTCGAGCGGATGTGATGTTGTATAACGTAAACGACCGATTCCTGGAATCTCTGCAACCAAACGTAATAAATCTGCAAAGGTACAAATTTCACCTTCAAAAGTTTCACCACGATAGCCGTTTACATTTTGTCCTAAAAGGCTGATTTCGCGAACGCCTTTTTCAGCTAAACCGGCGATTTCTGCCAAGACATCATCCAAAGGACGAGAAACTTCTTCACCACGAGTATAAGGAACCACACAGAAAGAACAGTATTTCGAGCAACCTTCCATGATTGAAACAAACGCTTTATAACCTTCAACACGAGGTTCAGGTAAAAAGTCGAATTTTTCAATATCAGGGAATGAAATATCTACAAGTTTAATTTTATCTTTCTTCGGCTTTTCAATTTGCTCAACATGCTGATCCAGCATTTGTGGTAAACGGTGCAATGTTTGAGGGCCAAAAACCATATCGACATACGGTGCACGTTTTTGAATGTTGTCGCCTTCTTGAGAAGCAACACATCCACCAACACCGATGACGAGATCAGGATTTTTTTCTTTTAATTTGCGCCAGCGACCCAACTCAGAAAATACTTTTTCTTGGGCTTTTTCTCGAATTGAGCAGGTATTCATTAACAGGATATCTGCGTCACTTGGATCTTTGGTTAAAATATAACCGTGTGAGTCGCCTAAAAGATCTGCCATACGATGACTGTCATACTCATTCATCTGACACCCTTGCGTTTCGATATACAGTTTTTTTACTGCACCGTCGGCTGGGGTGTGCTGTGGCTGGGTTACAGTGTTTTCTGAGGCAGCTTTGGCACCATTGGGAATGAAGGTTTGAACCGTCATGGAGGCGTCTTTCCTATGAATAAAGGGAGTTTTGAATGTGTACTAAGCCTGCTATTTTAACAGACTCATAAAAGGCGCGTCATTTTATAGTATTTAGAGTGAACTCAGGAAAATATTTAGCGTCTATTGCCATTTATTGAATTGTAGGGCATTGAAAATGAAAATTATGAAGAAAAAATAGAGAACAATATTAATGATGAATCATAAGGTTACATAACACAACAGTAGAAATGGATTAGAATAATTAAACTAGGCACAAATAAGTGCATCAGTATGTTAAAGGCACATCATGCAGGTTGAGAGAAAAACGGTGTTAAAGCAGCAACTTAAGCAAAATAAATTAAAACTTTACCTTTTAGGAACAGTTGCATGTACAAGCCTGCAAGTGGCTCATGCTGCTGAAGAGCAGTTTAATGATGCTTTACGTAATGCAAATAATCCAAGCGCTTTAGAACAATACCGTTCTTCAATGCAAAATGATGCTTTGGGCTATTATCCTGAGTATTGGTCACTGAATTCAAATCTCGCTTTTCAACCTTCTGCAAATATCATTAGCTTTGCGCAACGTTATCCTCAATCGGCGATGGCGGAAAAGTTAGCTGCGGATTATGTCGAAGAAAAGGTTAAACAAGCAGATTACGCCAGTGCGCAGCCTGTATTGCAATATGTCTCTAATCCAGATCAAGCAGAACGTTGTGCTGTTGCTCAAGTTCGTGCGAAAACTGGTGACGTTTTGGTCTATGCTGAATTTAAAGATGTTTGGTTGGCAACCAATTCTCAACCTGAATCATGCAATGGTTTAGGCCGCATGATGCTTAGCAGCCCACTCATGACTGCTCAAGATCGTCAACAACGATTATATGCACAACTGAGAGCAGGGCAGTCTGGTCTAGCTATCGCTACCGCACAAACGATTGGGGTTAATTTATCATTAACCCAATTGAACCAAATCCAAGCCAATCCATTAAATTATTTATGGTCTGCACCAAAAAACAATGTAGAAGATTATGCTTATTTGGTTTATGCACTGGGTCGTGCAGCAGATACGGATTTAACCAGCGCTTTGCAGTCAGTACCTAAGTTGGTTCAGGGTGTACCAGCGGATGTACAAAAATATATTTATCGTACTGTCGGTTATATCGGCGGAACGACCGTTATGAAAAATAATTTTAATCGTGAAGTACTGCAAAATTTTGATGCAAGCTATGGTGTGCCATTCAGTGCAGAAGAAGCAGAAGTTTACGCACGACAAGCCATTCGATTTGGGGCTTGGGAAAGTGTAATTCGTGCAATAGACAGTATGAGTGTGACACAAAAGCAAGAAGACCGTTGGCAATATTGGTTGGCACGTGCTTCAGAACAACGCAATGATGCACAATCTAAAAGAACCGCCAAAGATATCTATCAACGATTGGCAATGTCGGGTGATGATTATCATAATTTGCTTGCCAAAGATCATTTGGGGCAAAAATATAATGATAGCCCTGCCAGAGAACAGCCTTCAACTGATGATCAGCAACGCTTAAATAGTGATATTCATTTCCGTCGTGCATTTACTTTGCGAAATATTAATGCGCCTGCAACATATACCAATAGGGAATGGAACTGGGCGGTACGTCAGGCATACTTAAAACATGATGATGGGCTGCTGCTTGCTGCCGCAAAACGTGCAACTGATATGGGTTGGTATGATCGTGCAATTTACGCAGCAGAACGTACTGAGAAAAAGCATAACTATGTTTATCGTTATGCCACACCTCATCAGTCGTTGGTGGTAAGTCATAGCCGTAATGCGGGTATTGATCCAGCTTGGGCCTATGGTTTAATGCGCCAAGAAAGTCGTTTTGTGACTGCTGCTCGCTCACATGTTGGTGCAGGTGGTTTGATGCAAATCATGCCAGGCACTGCAAAGTTGGTGGCAAAACAAATGGGTGAAACTTATAATCCTGCTGCACTCAGTGATGCCAATACCAATATTCGCTATGGTACTTTCTATCTGTCCATGATTCATGGTCAATTAAGCAGTAACCCTGTCTTGGCAACAGCAGGATATAATGCTGGGCCAAATCGTGCGAAACGTTGGCAGCCAGATTATCAAAATCTTTCAGCTGATCAATATACGGAATCTATTCCTCTGAATGAAACACGTGACTATGTAAAAAATGTGATGACCAATGCAGCACATTATGGAATATTGTTGGGACAAGGGCCTCAAGCGATTGAAAGTCGTATGCCTGTTATTCCAACCCGTGTTTCACAATAAAACTATTTAGACTTGGATGAAACTTTGTTGGTAAATCAATGATTTTCAAAATTTTGCGTAAATTGAAAGAATTTTGCTTAGCATGGACCTTATGCTTTGTGGGATTTTTTGGGCTCAATATGCAGTTACATGCTGCACCGCAATTACAAGGCTATGTCATGCAAGTCCAGATGACACCTGCTGTATGTGCATTAGATTCCTCTAAACAAAAACAACGCAAATGTCTCGAAGGTTATTCATTAACAATCACAGGTTTATTGCCTGAAACGACAGAGCGAAATTGCACCACCAATACATCTGCAAGTTTAACGCCTCTACAAGCCAAGGTCGTTGCACGGGTAATGCCTGAGGAAAATGCGCGTATTCAATTGTGGCGTAGTGTGGGTGGCTGTGTTCCAATGAACGCGAGTCAATATTTTAGAACAGTGATTAATTTAGCAGATCGTTTGAAGATTCCTACAGATTTAACCAGCTCTGAAAATAAGAATGTACAACATAATGCGTTAAAAACTCAATTCGTTAGATTAAACCCGGGAATGAATAACGATAGTATCCGTTTTACTTGTCAAAGTTCATCATCAAACCCTGTATTAACCGAGGTTCAAGTGTGTTATCGGGTCAATGGTCAGTATAAACAATGTTCAAATCACATTGTTTCAAACTGCCCAAATACATTCTCAATCAAAGGGACTTATTAATTCTTCTGAGGTATTTTATTTATATTTCCTATCATACTTTTGTTGAAAAGCATTCTCTTTTACATGCAACTGTTAAAGGATTGGAGTACAATCTTTGCCGTTTATGATAATTCGATTAAAACGGATTTAACCGTTTAATCACATTAACGATCCTCATTGGAGATAATTACATGAAGCAACCTGTTCGCGTTGCCGTTACTGGCGCAGCTGGTCAAATCGGTTACAGCTTATTATTCCGTATCGCTAGCGGTGAAATGCTTGGTAAAGACCAACCCGTTATTTTGCAATTGTTAGAAGTTCCATTTGAGAAAGCTCAAGCTGCGCTTAAAGGCGTAATGATGGAATTAGATGACTGTGCTTTCCCATTATTGGCTGGCATGATCGGTACTGATGATCCAAAAGTTGCATTTAAAGATGCTGACTACGCGTTATTGGTTGGTTCACGTCCACGCGGTCCTGGTATGGAGCGTGCTGACTTGTTAAAAGTGAACGGTGAAATCTTCATTGGTCAAGGTCAAGCACTTAACGAAGTTGCGAGCCGTGACGTTAAAGTACTTGTTGTAGGTAACCCTGCAAATACAAATGCTTATATCGCAATGAAATCTGCTCCTGATCTTCCAGCGAAGAACTTCACAGCAATGTTGCGTCTTGACCATAACCGTGCGTTGACTCAAATTGCTCAAAAAGCAGGTGTTGCTGTAGCGGATATCAAAAATCTTACAGTTTGGGGTAACCACTCTCCAACAATGTATGCGGACTACCGTTTTGCAACTGCAAATGGCGTAAGCTTAAAAGACAAAATCAACGATGCTGATTGGAACGCAAATGTATTCCTTCCAACTGTTGGTAAACGTGGTGCTGCAATCATTGAAGCGCGTGGTCTTTCTTCAGCTGCTTCAGCTGCAAATGCTGCGATCGACCATATGCGTGATTGGGCGCTTGGCACCAATGGCGAGTGGGTAACAATGGGTATTCCTTCTGATGGATCTTATGGAATTCCTGAAGGTGTGATGTACGGTGTTCCTGTGATTTGTGAAAATGGCGAATACACACGTGTTGAAGGCTTAGAAATTGATGCATTCAGCCGTGAACGTATGGACAAAACACTTCAAGAGCTTGAAGAAGAGCGCGCAGCTATTGCTGATATGCTTAAATAATTAAAACTTAATCTTTTAAAGATTAAATTTGAAAAAGCACTCTATTTAGGGTGCTTTTTTTAGATTCAAGTCAAACATTCTGAGAATCGATAATTTAACTTAAGCCAACTTTTGTTTGTTTTTTAATCACAAATTGAAACAAGAAAAATAAAATCTAGACTATCTTTTAAAATTATTTTCTTATAAGTTAATTGAATAAAACATGACAAATAAATTTATATAAGGAGGCAATATGATCAGGACGAACACACCATCCTTAGAATTACTATTTTCTCAACTTGGTTTGGCAAATAGTCCAGCAGCAATTGAGCTATATGTACGCACTCATCAATTGCCAGCAAATCTTTCATTACATGAAGCGCCATTTTGGAATAGATCTCAGCGTGACTTGTTAATTAGTCATTTGGTACAAGATGATGATTGGGCGATTTGGATTGATGAGTTAAACCAACAATTGCATCTAGATGCGTATAAGTTAACAGCTTAATGATTTAGTTTTCCCCAGAGCAACAAAAAGATGGCCAAATGGCCATCTTTTCTATTTCGCATCGATCAAATTAGTATTGATCAAAATCAATAAAAAATAGTGTCATTTTGAATGGGCATAATACTGCTGATCAATGCAATTTAGACTGAATCATTTGACTAAACCATGTCTCATTGCGAACAGGTCTAAATGCAGTATGTTGTTGCAGTAATGTTAAATCAAAATCAGTAGTCTTGATATATTTACTCAGCCAGTGACGAGTCAATGCAAATTCATTTTTACTCACAGATGCATAAGCCAACATAAAGTAAATATCAGCATGATGATGTTGCGCCAGTGGTTTTAATATCTGCTGAGTAATCAATGCATAACGTGATTCTTTAGTCAATTCAAAGTAAATCATATAGGCTTTGGCCAAATGCAAAGAAAGCTGAATGTACACTGACATTGGCATTTCTTCATATTCAAATCGTGCAGTTTCAAGCAACACAATTGCTTCTTGCAAAAAATGGATTTGTTCCTGCTTTGAATGACTTTTAGTGACCAGCTGTAAGCGTAAGTCCCCACGTTCAAGTGCAAGTTCAGGTGTATTGCCTGACAAATACAATTGATCTGTTTCCCCAATACGCGAGATGATTTGTTTTGTATTATCAAACATGTGCTGAATCCTCTGAATTTATGAAGAGTATTATGAGGCCTATTTCAATAATTTAAAGCTTGGCGCATAGAGATACAGCATTGCAAATTCGAAAACTGAGTATATTACAACACTGTATTGTCACTTCTTAGCCATGCGGTAATTGATAATCGCTGATGTTTGGCTTCTAGCACTTCATGTAATAAATCACTTTGGAACATAGCAATACGATTAGGCTGGGGTTCTATAATATGCCACACATTATTTTTATCCTGTAAGTGTAACTTTCCACCCCAGTCATCCTGCCATTCTTGGTGTAAATAATACACCGTAGAAATCATACGGCCATTTTTACCTTGTGGATTATCACGATGAAGTGCATAGAATTCCCCAGCGTTATAGCAGGCAAAATGTGCTTCTACATCCTGAATGCCTAAATAAAATGAGTAGTTTAAAATTTGCGAGAGTTGTTTAAGTGCATCAATATGTTGTTGTGCGATCGTAAGCTCTTCATTGATCCACAAGATATGGTCGCTGCGAATATTGCTGATCACACCATTTTGAATTGCTGCTTCACGAAAGCGATTTAAATTTGAAGTACATTCTGCAACCAGTTCAAGTCCGTATTCAGCGGAGTAAGCATTATCAATGATGGTAAATCCATGTTGATCTAAATCATCAAGAATTTGATCAACATTCCATGACTTTGGGAGTAGCAGGGCTTCCATAAATTACCAAAAAATAGTGCAATAAAGATATGTTGTTATATTAGAACAAACGATGGACAGTGAAGAAATATTTTTTCGTGTTAAAATGATTATTGAACTCAGGAATTAATCGAAACATGAATTACCGTCACCATTTCCATGCAGGCAACTTTGCCGATGTCATGAAACATGTGTTATTGCTGCAACTTTTGACACGTCTAAATACTAAAGACAAACCATATCGCTATATAGATACACATGGTGGTGCAGGTAAATATGATTTATCTACTTCTGAAGCACAAAAATCAGGAGAATTCTTAACCGGTATTCATCGTCTGGTTAAGCTTGATGAGTCGATTAAACGTAATGCGCCTGATGGTGTAAAACAATATCTTAAAATTGTTGAAGATATGCGTGCAGGTTCAGGTAAAGGTGCTTATCCAGGTTCACCTTGGTTTGCGCTTGAAGGCATGCGTGATATTGATAAAGCGACTATTTTTGAAATGCAGCGTGATGTGTTTCAACAATTGTATTTTAATATTCGTGATAAACGCGCGGGTTTACATGAGCGTGATGCTTATGAAGGCCTTTTGGGGGTTATTCCACCCAAAGAAAAACGTGGTTTGGTGATGATCGATCCTCCTTATGAATTAGAACGTAAGGACTTTCCGCAACTGGTCGAGTTGATTGCCACTGCACATAAAAAATGGCCAACAGGTGTATTTGCAATTTGGTATCCAATTAAAGACCGTGCCATGATTGATCGTTTTGAAAAGAAAATGATGAAAACAGGGATTCGCCGTCAGTTGGTCTGTGAAGTTTGTGTTTGGCCAGATGACACACCAGTTGGGTTGAATGGTTGTGGTTTGTTGGTGATTAACCCACCTTGGAAATTCTCTAACGATGCTGATGAGGCATTGCAATGGTTGTTCCCACATTTACGTATGAGTGAAAATGGTGGACATGCTGCTGTTCGCTGGTTAGTGGGTGAATGATCCATTCGATTGGATATCAACAGAAACATGAACGATGGTGTGAATTACAAATTAAGACGAAATAAATTGAGTAATTCACATCAATTTCACTTAAAAATGAATGTGATAAAATATTTAAGTGAGATATCAACAGCTCTATCAGAGCCATAGATAGGATTCAAAAAATGACAAATATAAATAAACCAGAAAGCCCAAACTCTTCTAATCAAGACCATGGATTTGATGGCATTACTTTTGAAGTGGAAGAAGAAGAGCATACCCATGAAGGGCAGAAGGTCAAACGTCGCGGAATCTATTTGTGGCCAAACCTGATTACAACTTCTGCGTTGTTATCTGGCTTTTATTCGATTATTGCTAGTATGAATGGTGACTTCACTCAAGCTGTTTATGCAATATTCCTTGCAGCACTATTTGATGGTTTGGATGGTCGTGTTGCTCGTGCAATTGGTGCACAAAGTGCTTTTGGTGAACAATTCGATTCACTTTCAGATTTGTTGGCATTTGGTGTTGCCCCTGCGATTTTAATGTATAGCTGGAGTTTGCATGATCTAGGGCGGATTGGCTTGGCTGCTTGTTTTGTTTATACCGCATGTGCTGCATTTCGTTTAGCACGCTTTAATGTACAAATTGGTGTGGTCGATAAGCGTTATTTCATTGGTGTCGCAAGCCCATTAGCAGCGATTATTATTATTGCATGGGTATGGGTTGGACAAGATTTTACCTATATTTTTGATTTAAAAGATGTTGCGATTCAAGCGACCAATGCATTTGTTATCATTGCAGTAGGTTTGTTGATGATTTCAAATATCAAATATTATTCTTTTAAAACTGTAGACCGCAAACGTGTTCCATTCTTTGTATTGCCTATAGCAGTTTTTATCCTTGCAGCAATCACTTATAATATTCCTGTAGGGATTTTAGTCATTTCGATTATCTATGCGATTTCTGGTTTTGTGACAACATTCTTAGCGAGAAAGAATACTGTTGAATAAAGTGTAAAAAGATAAAAGGGTAAGGGGGCTTGATATGCGGTTGTTTCAAGATTTCTTAGATCAGTCTAAACAGCTGAATCAAGCTCAAACGCCTATAGAACTTTGCTGTCATCCCCCTCAAGACAGGTATAAAATTATTCATCAAAAATTAGTGCTTGCCGATCTACCTGCACCATTGCATTACCTCAATTTTTTTAGTTTGATTGGACAGCCCAATAGTCCTGTTTTTTGCAATAACAATGAAATCTCGACAACTGCTTTAGATACAGCAACCCTGCTGGTCAGCTCTAGCCCTCATATGGTGGGGCAGCTAAGCTCATACTCAATTCAGCATGAATGCCAATTTCACACCGATGAAAATTGCAATGTAACCTATGCGTTTGGTCAAAAAGAAAAAGTGTTTGGAAAAGTTCCTCATTTTACTTTTCAAAGACTAGATGACGAATTGAGTGTGAATTTAAGTATTACGACATTGCCTTTAATTTCTCATTTTATTCATTTGAAATTTGGATTTGCGCAGCACTGGTCTTTGGTTGCGCACTGTAAAGGGACAATTCAATACAAAGATCAAAATTATGAAATTGAACAAAATGCTGTTTTTGAATATATGAAAACAGTAAATTTCCCTTATCTACCTTATGCACTATATACATATCAATTGATTCAAGTGAATGATGAATTACAGATTATTTTTATGCATAGTCGTGATCAGATGAATAATATTTTACATTCACGTATCTATATTCGAGATATTCAAAACAATGAAACAAAAATGCTTGATCGACAGGTCTGTTTCAATATTCACCGTGTGTTCCCTAAAGTCACAACAGTAAATCATCAGGAGATGTATTTACCACGCGAGTTCGAATGGCAATATCAAGATGAAAATACCAAAATTGATATTCAAGCACAAAGTCGTGGGGATTATAAATTTGGTTTAGCCGCGGGTTATGTTGGAAGTTTTTTTTATCAATTACATCTCAATGAAGAATATTATCAAGGTGAGAGTGGTTACTGTGAATATATAGATTGTCGTCCTTTAAAATGGCAGGAAATAGACAAAGACAATAAGTTATCAAACAAATCGAGCAATCCAGTGCTGATAATGCTTAAAAATAGCTCAAAAAACAAAAAAAAGATCAATTTAGAATAATAAATAAGCAAGTGATAGAAAAAATGAAAAATAATTAAAAAAAGGGGTTGTGTTGAGTTGTTAATGCTGTAGAATGCACATCCATCGGCGGTGATGTTAAATAAAACTTCTGATAAATCAGGCACTTGATTAAGTTGTTAAGATTTCGAATTGAGATTTTAAGATGAGGTTAGGGTTGGGTTTGTTAGAAAAAATAATTAACATTATAGATTGACTTTTTAGAGATAGAGAGTAGTATAGCCGACCTAGCTTGATGCTGACGAAGCATTGAGAAGATCATTAAGAGAATATGAAGAACAACTTGTGTGGATTTTTACTGATTGATTGATCGAAATATTATCATTGATTGATTGGTTTAAATTACTCGAAGTTTATTTGAGAGAATTTGTCAGTACATTGATGAGCCAGAATTGTGACCTTAAGTCACTAATGATTTTTAACTGAAGAGTTTGATCATGGCTCAGATTGAACGCTGGCGGCAGGCTTAACACATGCAAGTCGAGCGGGGGAGATTGCTTCGGTAATTGACCTAGCGGCGGACGGGTGAGTAATACTTAGGAATCTGCCTATTAATGGGGGACAACATCTCGAAAGGGATGCTAATACCGCATACGCCCTACGGGGGAAAGCAGGGGATCACTTGTGACCTTGCGTTAATAGATGAGCCTAAGTCGGATTAGCTAGTTGGTGGGGTAAAGGCCTACCAAGGCGACGATCTGTAGCGGGTCTGAGAGGATGATCCGCCACACTGGGACTGAGACACGGCCCAGACTCCTACGGGAGGCAGCAGTGGGGAATATTGGACAATGGGGGGAACCCTGATCCAGCCATGCCGCGTGTGTGAAGAAGGCCTTATGGTTGTAAAGCACTTTAAGCGAGGAGGAGGCTCTTCTAGTTAATACCTAGGATGAGTGGACGTTACTCGCAGAATAAGCACCGGCTAACTCTGTGCCAGCAGCCGCGGTAATACAGAGGGTGCGAGCGTTAATCGGATTTACTGGGCGTAAAGCGTGCGTAGGCGGCTTTTTAAGTCGGATGTGAAATCCCCGAGCTTAACTTGGGAATTGCATTCGATACTGGGAAGCTAGAGTATGGGAGAGGATGGTAGAATTCCAGGTGTAGCGGTGAAATGCGTAGAGATCTGGAGGAATACCGATGGCGAAGGCAGCCATCTGGCCTAATACTGACGCTGAGGTACGAAAGCATGGGGAGCAAACAGGATTAGATACCCTGGTAGTCCATGCCGTAAACGATGTCTACTAGCCGTTGGGGCCTTTGAGGCTTTAGTGGCGCAGCTAACGCGATAAGTAGACCGCCTGGGGAGTACGGTCGCAAGACTAAAACTCAAATGAATTGACGGGGGCCCGCACAAGCGGTGGAGCATGTGGTTTAATTCGATGCAACGCGAAGAACCTTACCTGGTCTTGACATAGTAAGAACTTTCCAGAGATGGATTGGTGCCTTCGGGAACTTACATACAGGTGCTGCATGGCTGTCGTCAGCTCGTGTCGTGAGATGTTGGGTTAAGTCCCGCAACGAGCGCAACCCTTTTCCTTATTTGCCAGCACTTCGGGTGGGAACTTTAAGGATACTGCCAGTGACAAACTGGAGGAAGGCGGGGACGACGTCAAGTCATCATGGCCCTTACGACCAGGGCTACACACGTGCTACAATGGTCGGTACAAAGGGTTGCTACCTAGCGATAGGATGCTAATCTCAAAAAGCCGATCGTAGTCCGGATTGGAGTCTGCAACTCGACTCCATGAAGTCGGAATCGCTAGTAATCGCGGATCAGAATGCCGCGGTGAATACGTTCCCGGGCCTTGTACACACCGCCCGTCACACCATGGGAGTTTGTTGCACCAGAAGTAGGTAGTCTAACCGTAAGGAGGACGCTTACCACGGTGTGGCCGATGACTGGGGTGAAGTCGTAACAAGGTAGCCGTAGGGGAACCTGCGGCTGGATCACCTCCTTAACGAAAGATTGACGATTGGTAAGAATCCACAACAAGTTGTTCTTCATTGATGTATCTGAGGGTCTGTAGCTCAGTTGGTTAGAGCACACGCTTGATAAGCGTGGGGTCACAAGTTCAAGTCTTGTCAGACCCACCAAGTCTACTGAACACAGAAGAGCAGATATATTAAGATCTTAAGCTGGGGACTTAGCTTAGTTGGTAGAGCGCCTGCTTTGCACGCAGGAGGTCAACGGTTCGACTCCGTTAGTCTCCACCACTAATTACAGACTAAGTGATTACAGAACTTAGTAAGCCGATAGCTTATTAAGTTCTGTGATTTATCACAGTTAACTACTCGCTGACGAGGCGGTAGTGAATCATTAACAGAATATATTTGAGTTGAAATAATTGTTTAACTCGTTTTAGTTGATGTTAGCAAGCAATTGTTAATATTGAATGAAATGAGAACTAGCGATAAAACTGAATCAAGCGTTTTGGTATATGAATTAAATTGAAGCTGTATAGTGATTAAATTCACAGGCAACAAATAGAAGTGGTTGAATCCACATTGTTGATCCTCCTTGTAGGGATTAGCGACTGTTTGGGGTTGTATAGTCAAGTAATTAAGTGCATGTGGTGGATGCCTTGGCAGTCAGAGGCGATGAAAGACGTAATAGCCTGCGATAAGCTTCGGGGAGGCGGCAAATATCCTGTGATCCGGAGATTTCTGAATGGGGAAACCCACTTACCATAAGGTAGGTATCGCATGATGAATACATAGTCATGCGAGGCGAACGAGGGGAAGTGAAACATCTCAGTACCCTTAGGAAAAGAAATCAATTGAGATTCCCTCAGTAGCGGCGAGCGAACGGGGATCAGCCCATTAAGTTATATGTGTTTTAGCGGAAAGCTCTGGGAAGTGCTACCGTAGAGGGTGATAGTCCCGTACACGAAAGGGCACATATAATGATGACGAGTAGGGCGAGGCACGTGAAACCTTGTCTGAATATGGGGGGACCATCCTCCAAGGCTAAATACTCCTGACTGACCGATAGTGAACCAGTACCGTGAGGGAAAGGCGAAAAGAACCCCTGTGAGGGGAGTGAAATAGATCCTGAAACCGCATGCATACAAGCAGTGGGAGCCGACTTGTTCGGTGACTGCGTACCTTTTGTATAATGGGTCAGCGACTTATATTCAGTAGCAAGGTTAACCGTATAGGGGAGCCGTAGAGAAATCGAGTCTTAATAGGGCGTTTAGTTGCTGGGTATAGACCCGAAACCGGGTGATCTATCCATGAGCAGGTTGAAGGTTGGGTAACACTAACTGGAGGACCGAACCCACTGTCGTTGAAAAGCCAGGGGATGACTTGTGGATAGGGGTGAAAGGCTAATCAAACTCGGTGATAGCTGGTTCTCCCCGAAAGCTATTTAGGTAGCGCCTCGGACGAATACCATAGGGGGTAGAGCACTGTTTCGGCTAGGGGGTCATCCCGACTTACCAAACCGATGCAAACTCCGAATACCTATGAGTACTATCCGGGAGACAGACTGCGGGTGCTAACGTCCGTAGTCAAGAGGAAAACAATCCAGACCGCCAGCTAAGGCCCCAAAATTATAGTTAAGTGGGAAACGATGTGGGAAGGCATAGACAGCTAGGAGGTTGGCTTAGAAGCAGCCACCCTTTAAAGAAAGCGTAATAGCTCACTAGTCGAGTCGGCCTGCGCGGAAGATGTAACGGGGCTAAAACTATATGCCGAAGCTGCGGATGTATACTTAGTATACGTGGTAGGGGAGCGTTCTGTAAGCCGATGAAGGTGTATTGAGAAGTATGCTGGAGGTATCAGAAGTGCGAATGCTGACGTGAGTAACGACAATGCGAGTGAAAAACTCGCACGCTGAAAGACCAAGGGTTCCAGTCCAACGTTAATCGGGGCTGGGTGAGTCGACCCCTAAGGCGAGGCCGAGAGGCGTAGTCGATGGGAAATTGGTTAATATTCCAATACTTCTGTGTAATGCGATGAGAGGACGGAGAAAGTTAAGTCAGCCTGGCGTTGGTTGTCCAGGTGAAAGGCAGTAGGCATGCATCTTAGGCAAATCCGGGGTGCTCTATGCTGAGAGCTGATAGCAAGCTAGTTTACTAGCGAAGTGGCTGATACTATGCTTCCAGGAAAAGTCTCTAAGCTTCAGTTACACAGGAATCGTACCCGAAACCGACACAGGTGGTCAGGTCGAGTAGACCAAAGCGCTTGAGAGAACTCTGCTGAAGGAACTAGGCAAAATGGTACCGTAACTTCGGGAGAAGGTACGCTGCTGACGGTGATAGGACTTGCTCCTTGAGCTATTGGCAGCCACAGAAACCAGGCCCCTGCAACTGTTTATTAAAAACATAGCACTCTGCAAACACGAAAGTGGACGTATAGGGTGTGATGCCTGCCCGGTGCTGGAAGGTTAATTGATGGGGTTAGCGTAAGCGAAGCTCTTGATCGAAGCCCCAGTAAACGGCGGCCGTAACTATAACGGTCCTAAGGTAGCGAAATTCCTTGTCGGGTAAGTTCCGACCTGCACGAATGGCATAATGATGGGGGCGCTGTCTCCAGCAGAGACTCAGTGAAATCGAATTCGCCGTGAAGATGCGGTGTACCCGCGGCTAGACGGAAAGACCCCGTGAACCTTTACTGCAGCTTGACATTGAACTTTGATCTTACTTGTGTAGGATAGGTGGGAGGCTTTGAAGTAGTGACGCCAGTTGCTATGGAGCCATCCTTGAAATACCACCCTGGTAATATTGAGGTTCTAACTCTGTCCCGTTATCCGGGACGAGGACCATGTCTGGTGGGTAGTTTGACTGGGGCGGTCTCCTCCTAAAGAGTAACGGAGGAGTACGAAGGTGCGCTCAGCGTGGTCGGAAATCACGCGTAGAGTATAAAGGCAAAAGCGCGCTTAACTGCGAGACCCACAAGTCGAGCAGGTACGAAAGTAGGTCTTAGTGATCCGGTGGTTCTGTATGGAAGGGCCATCGCTCAACGGATAAAAGGTACTCTGGGGATAACAGGCTGATACCGCCCAAGAGTTCATATCGACGGCGGTGTTTGGCACCTCGATGTCGGCTCATCTCATCCTGGGGCTGAAGCAGGTCCCAAGGGTATGGCTGTTCGCCATTTAAAGAGGTACGCGAGCTGGGTTTAGAACGTCGTGAGACAGTTCGGTCCCTATCTACCGTGGGCGTTGGAAATTTGAGAGGATCTGCTCCTAGTACGAGAGGACCAGAGTGGACGAACCTCTGGTGTACCGGTTGTGACGCCAGTCGCATCGCCGGGTAGCTATGTTCGGAAGGGATAACCGCTGAAAGCATCTAAGCGGGAAGCCTACCTCAAGATAAGATTTCCCTAGGACTTTATGTCCTCTAAAGAGCCGTTGAAGACTACGACGTTGATAGGTTGGATGTGGAAGTGCGGTGACGCATGAAGCTGACCAATACTAATTGCTCGTGAGGCTTGACTATACAACACCCAAGCAGTTGTATACGAAGCATCATTTGATTCATAAAAGATCAAACATACTTGATTTAGTTGTAAAGCTAGTTAAAATATTCAACTCAAATGTTCTGTTAAACTCATTTGGTACGAAGTAAGGCATTTAAATAAGACCCGAACAAGTCCATAACAGTTTGCTGGCGACAATAGCAAGAGTGAACCACCTGATCCCTTCCCGAACTCAGAAGTGAAACCTCTTAGCGCTGATGGTAGTGTGGGGTTACCCATGTGAGAGTAAGTCATCGCCAGCTTTTAAATCTAAAACACCCCGGTCTCTAACGAGAACGGGGTGTTTTTTTATGTGCGCTGTTTAGTGGCATAATGAAATAGAAATGTTTGGAAGAAAATATAAAAGCTCTATTCTTCAAAATAGAGCTTCAGGTAAAAGCGTTATTTAAGTTGTCTTCGTGCATGTTTTAATGCTGTTCTTAAGCCTTCTTCCAAAGTTGGATGATAAAAAGGTTTTGCTAATACTTCATCAATTGTTAGTTCTTCGGAAATGATCCAAGAGAGTAAGTGAGTCATATGTTCAGCAGATTCAACAAAAAGTTCAGCACCTAAGAGTTTTCTGCTTTGCTGATCTACATAAACTTCAGCAGCACCTTTATTTTTACCTAAAACCAATGCACGACCTTGCTTTTCATAAGAAGCAAAACCTGTAATAAAATCTATGTTTGATTTTGATAGTGAGGCAAAGCTTTGACCAGCAATTCCCATTTCAGGACTACAGAACACGATACCTAAAGGTGATAGGTTATTTAAGTTGTATACATTGGGGAAATTTAAACAACTTGAAATGACATTTCTTCCTTCATTCGCAGCCTCATGTTGTAAAGGTGTTTGAGTGAAAGCATCACCAATAATAAATATTGGAAAATCAGCCAATTGTTTAGTGTTGTGATGAACCGGTAATTGTTTTAAATCTGAGAATGCCTGATCAATATTTTCGAGGGATAAGGTTGATAAGTTTGTAGCACGACCAGTCGCATTTAAAATATAGTCAACCTGTATGGATTTAGACTCATTATTTTCGATAAATGATATTTCAACACCATTTTCAAGATCTTGAATTGAATCAGGTAAAACTTCAAATTTTATATTAAGTTCTTTGGATAATTCCGTTTGTGCAATTTCTTGTAAATTAGGGCTACTCAATACCCCTACTTTTTTGCTTCTTGCAAAAATAGTCGTATTTACGCCTAAGCGATGCATTGCTTGAGCCATTTCAATTGCAATCACACCACTACCGATTACGGCAATAGATTTAGGCAAAGTCTCAAGTTCAAATACTTCATCCGATGTGATCAGTTTATTGCCTATTTTATTTTTCCAATCCTGGTTATAAGTCGGTGTTGAGCCTACAGCAAGAATAAATGATTTAGATTGATAATGTTTTCCATCGACCTCAACCGTATTTGCATTTACAAATTTAGCTTCGCCATCAATTTTATGTGCAGTTTCCCAACTTTCTACATCTTTAAGCGTCGCACGAGCAAAGCGGTCACGTAAATTTCTGACATGTTGCATAACTTGACGTGTATCGATCTCTGCTTTTACCTCTAAAGCGACTTCTTTGGCATTTTGAATGTCATACATTCGATTTGCAGTTGAAATGAGAACTTTACTTGGCATACAGCCAACACGGACACAGGTTGTATCCCATGGACCTTTATTGATAATCAGTATGTTAGATGTATATTTGATTGCTTCTTTATATGCACTAATACCTGCTGTACCTGCGCCGATGATGATGATGTCGTACATGATATAAACCTAATTGTGAATAATAGTAATTACATTAAAAAACATTTTGAAATAGCATATTTACACATATAGATAACTATGGTTACATAGCACTCAAAATAATCTACAACAATTTTTGGGGATTCTTAGGTTGAGTAAAATTATGGATACTAGAAAACTTACTGGAAAGTTAAGTGCTATTGCAATTTCTATTTTGTTAGCGAGTTGTGGTGGGGGCGGTGGAGGTTATTATGATAAGAATGATAACGGAACAGGCAATGGTAATGGTGGAACTACAGTTGAAGCTGTAAATATTAGTCCAATTACTTTGTTGAATACAGATTCTATAGCTACAAACACAATAACAGTTTCTGGTGCTACAGCAAAAGTAAAAGTTACTGATGCTAGTGGAAAAGGAATTAGTGGAGCATTGGTTACTTTTCAAGGCACAGGAGTGGTGTTTGGTACTTCAAATGGTGCTGTTTTAACCAATGCTGATGGAGAAGCAAGTATTTCAGTTAAGCCTGAAAATAGTACAGACACTGGTAGTTATCAGTTGACGGCAACAGTGAGTCATAAAGATTCAACTGCGACAACAACGCCTTATAATTATTCTCTACAAGCTGCAAATATAACCTTTGAAAACATGGTTGCTGCAAATACCTCACTTGATTCTGGTGGCTCAACGATCATAACGCTTAAAACACAAGACTCAGTGACCAAAAATAATCAAAATAACATTACTGTGAATTTCAGTACAAGTTGCGGTACTTTTGATAACAACGCTGTGGTTTCATCAAATCAAGGTGATGTTGCTGTTACATATAAAGCAATCGATATAAATGGTAAGTTGTGTGAAGGCGGACAAAAGATTATTGCAACTGGCAGTAATGTTTCTGTTTCTAAATCTGTTGATATACAAATTGCAGCAATTGCAGCCAATTCTTTAGTTTATACAACTGTTGGTAAAGTAAACTTAGTCACTAGAAATAGTGGTTCAGCTTCTTCTGGAAGAATTGAGTTTACTGTGTATGCAAACGGTACGCCTGCAGCGAACCAAGATGTCAACATAGAATTAACGAAAGCTCCGAGTGATTTAAGTTTTGTTACGGATGGTAATCGAATTCCCAAAATAGTGAAAAGTGATGCATCAGGTAAAGTAAATGTAAATCTTTATCCAGGTAACTTACCTGGACCAGTAGAAATTAAAGCTACACTAGCAAGTAATACCAATATTTTTGTGTTGTCTAAAGAAGTAGCAGTTGCTTCTGGTCGTGTAACACAGAATGGTTTGAGTTTGTCTGTAAGTAAAATAGCTTTAGCTGGTGATGGCGATGGTGATATTTCAACAATTACGGCACGGATGGCTGATCGTGTAGGTAACCCTGTACCAGATGGAACCGTAATTAGTTTTATTTCGGAAGGTGGAAGTGTTACTCCAAATTGTGCAACAACGAATGGTGTTTGTTCGGTTAATTTGACTACTCAAAATCCGCGTCCACTTGATAGTCGAGTAAGTGTTTTAGCTTTTGTTGAAGGTGATAAAGAATATGTGGATGTAGATAATGATAATATGTATACGATAGGCATTGATAAATTAACACAAAATATTGGTGATTTCTTTTTAGATGATAATGAGAATAATCAGAAAGATGAAGGTGAATTTAAATATGTCCGTGGGGCATCAGGTGCAACATGTATTCCATCTACAATCGCTCAGCCAAATATTGAGGGTACGTGTAATAATCAACTAGATGCAGTATTACGTAAACAATTACGTTTTGCTTTCTCAAGTGAAACCCCTACATTTGTAGCTCTGAGTGGAGTGAATAGTTCAATGACTCAAGCTTTACCTGGAATCTTTACTTTTCAAATGTATGGTAATAGTTTAAAAACAGTCCCAATGCCTTCAGGTACAACAATTTCAGCTACTGCAAAAGATAATACAGATAATAATTTGACTTGTGAGGCAGAAGTTGTTGGTGGGGCGCTTACTGTTCCAGGTATTATGGATTTACTCTTACCAGGCACATTCCCTCAGAAAGATAATAAGATTGTCACTTACAGTGTTCGTAGTCTGAAATGTGCTGCAGGTGATGAGATTCGTATAACAGTAACAACACCTAATGGAACGATAACGAAACCGTTAATTAATGTGGTTAATAGCCTGAATTAATAGGGAAAACAGCGCTTCGGCGCTGTTTTTTTATTTAATAGATGTTCCCATACTTACCCCAACCGTAGGTCTTACATTCATTGAACTACATGCAGATAAAATTAGGCATGAGATCAAGATAAGGCCAATGAATTTCATAGAAATATCCAAATTTTAAGTTGTTGTTATTCTAATCCCAATGATAAGACAGCGTGTGTAGTAAAATTATTGTCTTTCATTGATTGAGTTAAAATTTTTATTCAATTTCATTGTTGATATTGGATTCTATAATCTGAGGTGTTTAAAAGCCTAACGTTTTAAGCTTTTAAACTGTGTATATAAATAACTGCTTAGACGATGTTATGGCGTTGTAAATTGCAAAACACGATTCCCATATTGATCAACTAACTTTAACGTTTTGTCATAGACTTGATAACCTTTCACCTTATTGAGTGCTTCAGTATAGTCAGCCGCAAGTTTCATAGTGTCCTGACAATACATCCGAGTAGAGCCGAGTTGCCCTAAGGTTAAGTGCTGTCCTTTGATGGCGTATGCACCCATAATACGATTACAACCATCTGCACCACTTACCCGTAAATCTGAACCAAATTGAATACTTGGCACGTTGTGAGCATTTGGTGTTGCTTTATATTCTGTTGCACCAATATGCGTGAGTGTCCAATTTTTGTTTTGCAACAAACTTAAATTTTGGCTTTGTTGATCAGCACTTGGTGTAGATGCACATCCAGAAAATAAGAGCGTTGCTGTGATGAATGTGGTTGCGAGTATGGATTTAAACATGCGTATTCTCCTAATTTTAATGATTATATAAACAAAATTGAGTTAAACCATAAAGACGAGCTGACTAAAGCTATACATTATTGAGCATGTTCATCAGGTAAACCAAAACGAATCACTTTAGAAAAGTTATCGCTATTTTGATATTTAAACTGAGCATATTCAGCTGTTCTTGGATTGATATGTGCTTTTTTATACCATTCTTTGATTGACCATTGATGATTTAATGCACCCAAATCATAAAGATAATTGGGTAAATAACCTGAAGCCAATAAACGATAATCTGTTGGTAATTTTTCAGGGGAAATCGCCTGAACCATATCAAAAACCAAAGTTGTACAGTTACTGGTTAGGGTGTTGTACCACTTTGGATGTTCTGCCAAAGCGGAAGATTTCAAAAGATACTCTTCAAACAATGCTTTGGTTTCTGCTTTTGGTAGTTGAATCGGGAAAAAATAAACCTGCTCACCTCGAATATTACTCCGTGTATAAACAATATCTTTTTCATCTGCAGCGATTAGACTTAGCTCAAACTGTCTAAAAAAACCACCAATTGCAGAAAAGTTTTCATTTTTTTCTTTCCGAATTTCAATGGAAAAAACGAGTGGGCGCTGATTTAAAAAATCAAAGCTAACCAAGGTATGGGCAATCTGTGGTCCCATCCAATAAGAGGTGATGATATTGACGCCTGTAATCTCATCTAAGTTGTAGCTTCTGGTTTCCCAGCGTTCGTCATATTGATCAGGGGAGTGCCAATTAAAGTTACGGACATTATGAATCGTGACAAGATGACCTTGCTGCTCGTAAGTAAAAATTCTGGAAACTTCTGGACTCCATTGACGATCTTGTTGCGCAGGAATATTAAAGTACCAGACTAAGCTGACAATAAAGGCGATGATATAGATCAAACTGTCAGTTTTTCGGCTAAATATATTTTTAGTAAAATAGATTCCAAGAATACTCAGTGCAAAAATAATCCAAATAGGGATGATGATATAACTGAAAATCTTTCCTAAGGGATGTTGAATCCAAATTGCGAAACAAAACCACAGGCTGCTCAATACGACAAATAAGCTAAACAAGGAATGGATTATCCCCATTCCAAGTGTATGCAGTATTGATCTTGCTTTTAAGCTATCCATAAGCCACTATTTTTATTCATAAAGTTCAGTGCTATTTTCGGTATGTTGCAAACTCAAAAGCAATAGCTGTTTTGTCATCAACATGTGACTCGCTCGCAACTTTTTTAAATTCCGCTGGAATTTCTGGATAATACGCATCACCTTGTACATCGAGTTCAATGTGGGTGAGCTCTAAACGATCAGCAATGTGCATGGTTTGTTTAAAAATTTCACCACCACCAATGATAAAGATACTGGCAGGTTTTTCTGAGACCAATACATCAGGAATCGCTTGCTCCAAAGCAGCATCTATACTATGGGCCGTTTTAACTCCAGCAAAACTCCAATCCTGATCACGGGTAATCACCCAATTGACACGTTTAGGTAATGCACGTCCCATCGATTCAAGCGTTTTACGTCCCATCACCACAACACCACCTTGGGTGATTTCTTTGAAGTGCTTAAGGTCTGCTGAAATATGCCATGGAAGATCGTTCGCTTTACCAATGCAGCGTTGTTGATCCATTGCAACGACATGCACAATTTCAAAGTTTTTAAATGTCATAATGAATTCGCTTATTATCCATTGGAAAATTTTCCCTCCTATTGCAAGGAGGGAATAAGGAAAGACTGAATTAAAATATTTAAACAGCTACAGGTGCTTTAATTGCAGGATGTGACTCATAACCTGTAATTTCAATATCTTCAAATTTAAAGTCAAAAATATCCTTAATTTCAGGATTTAATTTGAGTTGGCACAGTGGTAAGGGCTCACGTGTTAACTGAAGTTTCGCTTGTTCAAAATGGTTAACATATAAATGTGTATCACCGCCAGTCCAGACAAAATCACCTACGCCTAAACCACAAACTTGAGCAACCATATGAGTCAGTAGAGCATAGCTGGCAATATTAAATGGCACCCCTAAGAAAACATCTGCACTACGTTGATAAAGTTGGCAAGACAACTTTCCATCTTGAACAAAAAATTGGAATAAAGTGTGGCATGGCGGTAAGGCAACTTTACCTGCTTCATTTGGATTCCAGCCAGACACAATCAAACGACGTGAGTTTGGATTGGTCTTGATTTCATTGACCAACCAACTGATTTGGTCAAAACCATCATTTTCAAACAAACCATTATCTTTTTGCGTAGCGCCAAAGTTACGCCATTGATGACCATAGACTGGGCCCAACTCCCCTTCAGGGCGTCCAAAACGGGCAGTCTGCTCAGCGGTAGACCATTCATCCCAAATCGAAACTTTATTGTCTTTAAGATATTGAACGTTGGTGTCGCCTTTTAGGAACCACAGCAATTCAATCACAATTGAGCGGAAATGAACCTTTTTAGTGGTTAGTAGCGGAAACCCTTTTGACAAGTCAAAACGCATTTGATGACCAAATACAGAACGAGTACCAGTACCAGTACGATCACCTTTGTCACCGCCATCGTCTAGGATATGTTGTAGAAGGTCTAAATACGCTTTCATATAGTGTCCAATTTGGGGCGTCCATACGACATAAATGACAGATTATGTCGCATGATTACCCATTCGTAATGTTTCTGAATAGCTTCAGAGTTTATACTAATCTGAGTTTCTTTTTAAGCTAGATTATTTTCTGTTTTGCATCCATCTAACAGCTAAAACTAAGAGTATTTGAAAATGAGTATAAATTTGAATGAGCTCCCAGCATGTTTACAGCCATATAAAACGCAAATTATTGCGACAAAAAAAGACAGTATAGAAATATCATTAGTGCCGACTGAAGATTTACAGATTTGGCAAAGCAAAGTGGGTGGAAATCCCTATTTACCTGTAGAGACGCAATATCCGCAGAGCGCGGAGGGTGATGACCTACAATTATTGGCGCAGATCAATTTTGCAGAAGTGCCAGAAAATCAACATTATCCAAAGTCTGGAATTTTACAGTTTTTTATCAATCCGCATGATGATTTATATGGTCTCAATTTTGATGATCAAAAAAAGCAAGATGGCTTTCGGGTGGTTTTTTATGACAAGATTGAGCAAGATCTTGCACTTTTACAAAGCGATTTTCCAAGTTTTGTTGAGGACGATATTTATAGTCCTATCGCAGGACAGTCTGCGATTCAGTTTGAGAAGGCTGAAAGCTATATTGATATGAATAATTTTGATTTTGCTCAAAAAGTCACAGACCCTTATGAAAAAGATAATGAAGAAGAGTTTTGTGATGAGTACAGTGAAGTTTTTTCCGCAAGCGGTCATCGTTTAGGTGGATATCCATTTTTTACTCAATCTGATCCGCGTGAATACAATGAATCTATTCAAGATTATATTTTACTGTTGCAGATCGATACAGGTGAAGCTGAAGGTATTGAGATCATGTGGGGCGACTCAGGTGTAGGGAACTTCTTTATTCATCCGGATGATCTTGAAAAAAGAGATTTCTCTAAAGTGGTGTATAACTGGGATTGTTATTAAGCACCGACGGCATAATTTCTAAAAAGCTGATGTTGATAACATCAGCTTTTTATTGAAAAAATCTTTCTTTGGCATACGATTTTGCTGAATTCATAAAACAAAAGTGTGACTGAATTGACAGTTTAATGTGTTGATTAGATTAAGAAAATATTTTAATGATACGGCCGAGTAAACCTCTATTGATTAATTTTTAAACAAACAAACCCAAGTGATGAATTGTGTAATGTCAGCAGTTTCAGTAGCTTGAGGCGTTACAAATGAGATTTATTAACACTTACATATTTTTTTACATGTTTTAAGTCTACATTTTAAGAATTGCTGATTACTATTCATGGCTTGTGAAAAGTTGTTATTGATTTAAACAAGGTAGTTTGAATCAATTCAAAAGGGCAGTTTGAGGACAATGCATGATTTACGACCACAATGTTAATATGAATGAATACGTGAATCCCACGGTTCATATTCAGATTCGATCGGAAAATCAAAATAATAATTTTCGACCAGATGAATACTTAAAAAATAAAGCATTTGAAACTTTTAAAAATCAAACTGAAGCATTTAAGAAAGAAAGCTTAATCGATATTAGTAAATTTACTGAAAAACTTGTCAGTATGTCACGTAGTACTACTGCACATCGTTGTGCAAGATATGTGCGTATAGCGCTTGAATCAGCTGGTGCACGTTTTTCTGATCATCCAGTTGCGGCTTCAGATTGGGGTTCGACTTTAACTGAGATTGGTTATAAGCAAATCCGTCCTGACTTTGATAATCCTCAAGAAGGTGATATTTATATCATCAACAGTACCAGTCGCCATCGTTATGGCCATATTGCTGGATTTACAGGTTCTCAATGGGTTTCTGACTTTAGACAGCGTAGTTACGATGTGTATAAAGACCCAAATGTAACCTATGAGTATTATCGTTTAGCTGCTTAGTTTCACAGTCAAAATCATTTAATCTATTACGGATTAAAAGATAAAAAAGGAAGCTTTTGGAATGAAAGGCTTCCTTTTTTATTGCAATGCTTTTTTTTACAACATCTTTAGTCAAAACGTTTTGCGCGATTTTGATAAATTGACATGATAAATAGACCTAAAGCAGCAAAGCCAAGGGCTTGAATTGATGTCAATATTTTATGTTGTGCAGGTAAAAAAGCCATTAAAAGCATAAGTGCAAGAAAAGGGTAGATGGAAAATAAAATTTTGAAACCTTGAGTATAGACATTATTTTTAGAGATTTTTAGCCCGAGCATTCTTAATAAATGTGTAGAGATTCCAATCGCTAAACACATCACGGTAAACGTTGGACTTAACTTCTCAATCGTGGTGCAATAATAAATTATTGCGCAGGTTAAGATTGAAATGACGACTTTAATTTCACGACTACAGCGCGCTGAATACCAAAAATCTAACATTATTTAGAGACTTGTTCAGACGAATTTTGATTGAGTAGGGATAGTGGTGAAAAAATACAAACTGCTAGAGCCATAAAACCAATACCTTGAGCGCCTGGGATCAAAATTTCACCATTGTTCATATTTTTAAAAACCAATGCCAAAACTAAAGCCAGTGGAATCCAGGTCAATAAACGATAAAGAAATCCTGTGGGGTTTTGGGCTGCAAAATGAACTTTACAGTAACGACAAATCAGAAAAATAATACCTGTACCTGCAAAAAGTAAAATATTATCAAGGGTTAAAGGCTGGTACCAATAGAGTCCAATAGTGACCAGTACCAATAAAATAAGAAAAATGAGCTTCTTTGCAACCGAGACTTTAGGATCAAACCAAAATTCAAGCATAGTGATTTCGTTTAAATTGGATAATGATAATTTAGCATAAAAAAGGTGAAGCTTAGCTTCACCTTTTTCAACTTAGCTCATAAGGCTTAATTATTTTTTTGTGGACCCCAGTCAAAAATTTTCTTTTGGTAAGCATACCAAATTAACCATAATCCAATCAGAATCATTGGGAATGAGAGGATTTGACCTTTGGTCATCCAACCAAACAAAATATAACCTTGATCCGCATCAGGTTCACGGAAGAATTCCATAAAGAATCGAGCACAGCCATAACCCATTAGAAAGATTGCAGATACGGCATAACGTGGGCGTGGTTTAGCACTATAGAACCATAGAATAAGGAACAGCAGCAGTCCTTCACACAGCGCTTGATAGAGCTGAGATGGATGACGAACCAAATGTAGTGGATCTGTCGGGAAGATCATACCTAGCGCAAAGTTAGGGTCAGAAACTTGACGACCATATAATTCACCACCTATGAAGTTACCAATTCGACCAAACATCAAGCCCGTCGGTACACAGGGTGCAATGAAATCTAGTGTTTCAAACCAAGTTTTCTTGTATTTATGGCACCACAAAAGCATGGCGATCATTACACCAAGGAAGCCTCCGTGGAAACTCATACCACCAGTCCAAACTTTAAATAGCCAGATAGGATCTGCTAAAAATTTGCTAAACTCGTAAAATAAAACATAGCCTACACGACCACCGAGCACAACTCCAAGTGCACCAAAGAACACCAGATCTGAAACCATTTCAGAGTTCCAGTCAGCACGTTGTTTAGCACGATAAGTAGCAAGTCCCCAAGCACATAAAAATGCCAAGAGATACATCAGCCCATACCAATGGACGTTGAGTGGACCCAGTGATATCGCAATTGGGTCAATATTCGGGTAGGTGAGCATTCCTAATCCTTGATTTTCTATTTTGCACAGATTTTAGCTGAAACATATTAAAAATGTTGTACATTCAATGTGTAAACTTCATGGAATGTATTTTATGTGTATTGTGGCATTGGCTTGGCAAGTTTTGGATGATTTACCTGTTTGTTTAATTTCAAATCGTGACGAATTCTACCATCGTCCAAGCACTCAATTACAGTCATGGGCGAACAGTCCGATTATTGCAGGGCAAGATTTACAATCCGGCGGAACATGGATGGGGGTTACACCACAGGGACGTTGGGCAGTGATTACCAATTATCGTGATGGTGCTGATAAACAAACTTATCCCACTACGCGTGGCTATTTGATTCAAGCCTTTTTAGCGTCAGATCAAACACCAATTCGTTTTGCACAAGCATTGGAAAAGCAGCAAAGAGATTATGCGGGTTTTAACTTATTTGTGGGTGATCGACAGCAAGCTGTTTATATGAGTAATCGCGGTGAAGCCCCACAAGTGTTATCCCAAGGTGTATTTGTCGTTTCAAATGGCTTGATGTCAGATGATTGGGAAAAAACCAAGCATTTACGTAAACGCTTTACCCAAGAATTTTTACCCATGTTGCAAGTCCCTTCTATCTCTGAGCAAGATCTACAATTCGCTGTTTGGGATATTTTAGAAGATGAACGAAAAATTATTCCTGATTTACTGCCCAATACTGGAATTAATCCTGAGATGGAAGCGTTGTTGTCTTCAACATTTATTCAAAGCCCAATTTATGGCACACGCTGTTCCAACTTTTTAAGAATAAGCAGTACGCAGATTCATTGGATCGAAAAAACACAACAAGGTGAACATATGGGTGAGTTAGTCGAGATTAAGCGCACTATTGAAAAATAAAAAGCCATAGCAACTTTCGTCACTATGGCTTTAAAAAAATAAATTTAGTTGATTAGCCAGCAATTACACCGCCATCTTTACGAGTAATGACGACCGTTGCAGAACGTGGGCGAGCAGTCTTGTTGCTTGGATCTTTTTGTGATGCAGGCCAGTTACTTGAAGGCTTATCAAAGCTAGGTGAGTCTTCACCTGGATGTTGAACATTGATAAAAATGGCTTTGTAGTCGGGTGTCATGGTGACACCCGTGATTTCACATTGTTTTGGACCTGTTAGGAAGCGACGCAGGTTTTCATCAGTGACTTGTTTACCCACGATCGTTTCTTGCCCAGCAGATGTTATTGCTTTTGCGCCATCACCGACTTTACCAGGGAGTGCAGCAAGCATCATACAGTTGGTGGTATCTGTATAAGCACCATCATCCGTTTGAATCCAAAGTACACCACGTGGGTCGAACCACATACCATCTGGTGAAGATAAATCATTATTATCATTTAACCCAGACAAGTTGATGTTACTGGCCATTTTTGCTTCAGCACCAAAGAGGTAGATGTCCCAAGTAAAGCTTTCAGCTGTAGTTTTATTATCTTTTTCATGGAAACGGATAATGTGACCATTTACATTGCCTTTACCACCTTCTGGGTCGCTATAGTTTCGTGGATTTGCGGCATCTAATGCATGTGCTGTACCACGGTTCGAGTTATTGGTTAGTGTGACATAGACTTCACCATTCTCTGGGTTCACCGCAACCCATTCTGGACGATCCATTTTAGTGGCTTTGACTGAATCACCGGCTAAACGTGCAAAAGTAGTGACATCGGCTTGAGACTTGAAAGGATAGACGGTATTGCTATCATTTAAACCGTTTTTACCATACGCCAATTCAATCCATTTACCTGTACCATCATTATTGAACTGCGCAACATATAGCTTGCCACTGTTCATATATTTATCGCCAGCGCGATAGCCACCATTTACATCTTTTGCATCCCACTTCGCATCAGATACAAATTTGTAGATATATTCGCCACGTGAGTCATCGCCCATATAGAAGGCTAGATTTTCCCCTTCGATTAAACGGCTTGAGCGACAGTCTTCATGCGCAAAGCGACCTAAAGATGTTCGTTTAACGGGGTTTGAACGACTATCGAACGGATCGATTTCAACAATCCAACCAAAGGTATTTGCGCCGTTTCGATAATCTTTGTCTGCGGAGTCAGCAGTAATTGAAGAGTTCCAGCGGTCATATAAATCTTGGCTTTCGATTGCCCCAATCGCGGTTTCCCAGCCATAACGTGAGCTGGCACCATCTTTTAAACCATAGCGATTCAGTGCGATGATCTCAGCCGCACTACGTTTTGCATCATCACCTTTATTACGCACAAAGTATCCAATAAAGTTTTCTTCTGTGGTGAGGTAAGTTCCCCAAGGGGTATAACCATTACCACAGTTATTATGTGTGCCGCGTGTTTGCTTTGCTGAGCTTGAGTATTTGGTTTTCACCAAGTCTGAACCTGCAACTGTGCCTGCAAAGTCCATGACCGTTGACGCTGTAATACGGCGATTAAATGGAGAACTTTTAACAATCTCTACTTTTTGTGTAGTTGCATCTTTCTTTAATTCAATGACGGAAACACCATGCGCATTGACTTCACGAATCACTTCATCTTCTGGGCGACGACCATTTACTTTTGTTGCACCTTTAGGATGTAAGAAGGTTTGATTAATGTATTCATGATTCATGACCAGTAAGCCACGGTTTGACGCTTTAGCATCATATTTAGAGCTATTGGAATTTAAGCCAAAATAGCTCATACCATCATGACAGTCACCTGAACGTGCTGTAAAGCTGACCCCTGAAGGAACATTGTTATCATCCCAGTCAGGGATCGTCTGCATTAATGGATCACCTAAAGCATAAAGCACATTTGCTTCATAACCCGCAGGAACAGTGACGATGTCATTGAGGTTTTTTGCAACAGGGTTAAAGGTGAATTTTTCAGGTTTTTTAATTGTCGTGGTGGGTGTTGAATTATTGTCATCGTCATCATTACAACCAACTAGGCTCGATGCTAAAGCGAGAGCAGCTGCACCGCTTGCTGTTTTTGTAATTAAACTACGACGAGAAATCCGTTGTTCTAAAATGTCACGGAAATGCGTGTTATTCGAAGTATTGTTATCTAACTCTTGATTTTCATGATATGGCGTGAGGTCTGTCATACGATTCCCTTTGGCTTTAAGTCTTGATTAAATGTGATTTTGATTCAGCTTAAAAACATACAGAACAAATGTGTAAGATCTCTTACTCTTATATTTAATATTGGTTAAATTTAATCTTATTTTAAGAAAGTAATAGGATTGTCATATTTATATTTAGACCATTACTCCGTTGTTCAATTTCTATAAGAATTAGGTTATGACTGATTAAGCATGATATCTGCTTGGTGAATTGAATAAACTGGATTAACTTTCAATTGTTTTAAAAAATAGAGATTTTTAACAAAGAGCTCTTAATAATAGGCTTCTTTTATAAACGCTTATCAAAAGCATAGATCAGTATAAAATCGCTCTCATCCTAACCGTCTCCCGAGGGGAGAAGGAACTTTCGATCGCAATATAATTCACTCAACATGATCATTTTTCGACTTGTGAAATAGATCTAATGTATTTGAATAAAAGGGCAGAAGATTAAGCAATAGACTTGTTTTAATAATTGTTTCTAAAAAAGAATTTAACAAACTTAAAATAAAAATGACCTCAAAAGAAGTCATTTAAATATTAAAAAGTTTTTTATTTTGATAGTTAAGCATCTACAGTTTTACGTTTTTCAATCACTTTACCCAGCAATAAACCCAGCTCAAATAGCATCCACATTGGAATTGCGAGCATGATCATTGAAATTGCATCTGGTGGGGTAATAAACATAGACACGAAGAAACATCCCACCACGATAAAGCGACGCTTTTCAGCCAATGTTTTAGTGGTGACGAAGCCAACTAAAATTAAAACTAAAGTAATAATTGGGATTTCAAAGGTCACACCAAATACCAAAAATAATTTTAGACAGAAGCTTAAATAACTATTGATGTCAGTCATTGGCGCGACGGTTTCTGGTGAAACACTGATAAAGAAATGCAGGATGGATGGCAATGCAATAAAGTAAGCAAAAGCGATCCCTGAATAAAACAGCACAATACTGCCAAACAACAATGGAAATGCTAGATTTTTTTCTTTTTCGTATAATGCAGGTTTAATAAACGCCCAAAGTTGATAGATGATAAAGGGCATCGCCAACATCAGCGCAATAAAGAAGTTTAACTTAAACGGCGCCATGAAGGTTGCTGTAACATCAGTTGCAATCATGGTTGAGGTTGCAGGTAATTGTTTTCTGAGTGGTTCTGATAACGCAATATAGGTCTTATTGGCAAATGGCAATAAACAAAAAAATATAGCGATGAGCGCGCCAACAATTTTAAATAAATGCTTACGTAACACCATCAGGTGTTGAGTAATCGGCATCGCATCTAAAGGCGGCGTCTCGGTAGATGAGGCATCATGTACTTGTGGTGCTAATGAGTCGCTCATACAGCCACCTTCAATTGCGGTACTTCTTTAACAAGAACAATTTGTGGTCGAGTTACAGTACAGTTTTGTTTATCTAACCAAGTCTTTGACATATAAATAGCGGGAACCGTAATATCGAGTTTATGATAAGTCGTGTGAATTTTTTTATTGTCTGTTATTGCGAGATGACTTTCTTGTTCTACAGCAATTTTTTGTTGTTGTAACTCTTGCATTTGAGCCTGCATTTTTTGTTCAAGTTCTTGAATTTTTTGCATCTCTTGTTGCATTTGTTCTCTAAATTCAGAAAGACGTAATTCACGGTCGATGTCATTTTGGACACTACTAATTGCACGTTTAAATTTGCTATACCATTTGGCAGCAAAACGCGCAGCTTCAGGAAGTTTATCTGGTCCCAATACCAAGAGCGCAATGATCCCAAACACTAACAGTTCTGAAAATCCAACATCTAACATGATCTACGCCTCACCGATTAGTGTTTTACTGTAGAGTTCACATCAGTATTGCTAGTTTGATGTTCTAGTGTACGCGTTTCAGTCAGTGAAGCAGTTGTTGCCTCTTCTTCTTTAATCGATTTCTTAAAATCTTTTACGGCACCACCAACATCTTTACCTAAGTTTTTTAGCTTTGATGTACCAAATAGTAGAATCACAACGATTGCAAAAATAAGTACATGCCAAATCGATAATCCAGCCATAGTTTTAACTCCTATTTATTAACAGCTATAACAACAGTTATCCATGACAAAAAAGTGACACTAATATTTCAATTTAAAGACAGACAATATTTATAAATTATTTTGATATGTTAAACGTTATCTATATTTGGAAAATGCTAGTATGTTCATGATTTGAGAATAAGGTGTAGTATTGTGGCTTTGTTATTTCCAGTTTTATCATTTATCTGTGGGCTGATACTGGCAAATAGCAAATTTTCAGTAAACTTAAAATCATTCATGTCTTTGCTGTTGGCTCGCTTATTTATCCCGATTGTGATTATTTACAATATGGTATTTTATAAATCGGGCAGTATTGCTTTAATTTTATTTGCTTTTTTCTCATGCTTTACGCTTTTCTTTATTTATCTCACGCTGTCTAAAGATCGTTTAGCTTCATTGTGTTTTAGCTATACCAATATGGCATGGCTCGGCTTTCCGATTGCCTTGGCTATATTTGGTCCAGACAATAGTATGCTGATGATACCACTCTATATCGGGGTTTCAATTTTTGGAAACTCTTGGGCTGTGACTTCGGTAAGTTCAGCCCCGCAATCCAAACAATTGCTTATCAAAAAAGTACTGCAATCGCCACCTGTGATTGCCTTGATCATTGCAGGGCTTTTACGTTGTTTTGATGTGCAACAGTTTCAGACAAATGATTGGATTAATTGGATTTATACTCTGGCTAAATGGAGTATGAGTTTTACTGGTATGTGTGTATTGGGGATGTGGTTAAGAAAAACCAAAGTCCATATCGAGGATTTACTGTCCAGTACTAAGCTCGCAATATTAAAGTTAGTTTGTGGTGTTGTATTGTGCAGTCTGGCTTATTTCTTTTTACCTGTTCCACAGATCCATCAATATATTGGGGTGATGTTTTTACTGTTTTGTTTACCGCCAGCTGCCAATATTGTCGCATTGGAAACCCACTATCAAGGCACTGGGGTTTCAGCAAAATATATTGCTTCGGGAACGATAGTCAGTTGTGTGGTATGCATCCTATATGGTGTGTTGATTCATTTTTTATAGTTTTATCGGTTGATTGGTTTATTTTGCTTCGTTTTAGATAAGTTTTAGCGATATCCATCATATTCCTCCTTTGCTCAAAGGCGAGGAGGAATCTAACAAAATCGTATGATTTTAAACGGCTGGTTTTAACTGCTTATTTCAAGCTTGCTTTAAACAATTGCATCGCCTGACCACGATGGCTAATTTTGTTCTTTTCTGCTTTACTCATTTCTGCGCTTGAAATATTTAGCTCGGGTAACCAGAACAGTGGGTCATAACCGAAGCCATTTTCACCTCGAGCTTGCTCTAGTACTTCACCTTGCCAGATCCCTTGGAAAATTTGTGGTAAAGGGTCATCTGCATGTTCAACCAATGCCAATACACACACGAACATTGCTTCAATCGCTTGATCGTCTTGGCGTAAAGGCTTAAGGTTTTCCAGCAATTTTGTATTATTGGCTGCATCATCGCCATGTTCACCTGCATAACGTGCAGAGTAAATTCCAGGTGCTCCACCTAATACGGGAACGCAAATCCCAGAATCATCAGCAATCGCAGGTTTACCTGAAATACGGCTCGCATGACGTGCTTTGATAATTGCATTTTCAATAAAGCTTAAGCCATCTTCAATCGCGTCTTCGATATTCAGTTGACCTTGAGGAATCACTTCAACGGGTAAAGCCAATTCAGCAAACAATTTTTCAAATTCAGCAATTTTGCCTTTGTTATTGCTTGCGAGTACCAGTGTTCCTTGTGATAACCAATCTTTTGATGACATGATGCAGACTCAAAATTTAAAATTGAGTTATTTTAACTTAATCTGTGTCATAAAATGCGGCTAAATTCTCTCGTCCTTTACGCTTTACTGGATATGTTTTGCTTTTGCGCTAATGCGTTTGTCTAACTGTTGTTTTAAATCGAGAACATCCTCATTTTTCATAAAACCTAGTCCAACATTGAGTTTCTGTTTGCTGTTATCTTTCATGATAAAAAGTAAATAGTATTGTCGATCAAGTAAGGTTTTTTTGAGCTCAACTTCATAGATCTCTGGTATTTTAATGTGTTTTTTAATGATCACTCTACCTTTAAAATCAATGCTTCTAATCATGTCTTGGGAGAGGGTTAAAATAGGACGTTGATTGCTAAATATCTGAATAGCTTTATTACTGAAAAAATAAGCAATGAGACCCAATGGCGTAACAAGAAATAGCGAAAAGAGACTTTTTAAGCCATTCTTCCATTCAAATATTTCCAAGATTAAAAGCACGGTCGCAGCCCAAAAGGGGCAGGCCAAAATTCCAGCAAAAATCGCCAAAGGAATTATTTGTTTGCGTGAAGCATAATATTTTTTCTTTTGCATATTTTTCCATACATAGAAGAACTCGATTTACTTCTCAAATGCACAAGTGGTGCCTTGGTGGAAAATCATTTGCCATATACCGTGATCATTCATAACCCAAATTGAACTGCGTAAAGCCACATTGTATTGAGCTTGAGTTGCCACATTGATTTGATGGCTTTGATAGGTCAGTAAAACGCTATGATCAGATAACGACTGAACTTGAAAATCCTGTGCTTGAATGATGTCGGTATCTGTATCGTTTAAAAGTGCTTCAATCATTTGGGCTTTATGCACAACCCACCCTGATTTGGTAATTTCTTTAAAATCTGGATGTAACCGTTGATCAAGTATTTGAAAGTTTTGACGATCACGATGATGCAACCCGCATTCATATTGAATTAATTGTTTGAATAGGTCTTGCATTGTCAACAATCCCAGTTGAAATACTTAAATGGATAGCAGTAAAAAAAGCACCCGAAGGTGCTTTTATGATCGATGAAAATCAAATTATTGAGCTTGAATCCATTGATCTGCACGTTGTGTTGCAGTACGAATTTGGTCTTGAGTTAAGTTAGCAGCCAAAGCAGTTTTTTTGGTTTGCGACATGTTAATTACTTTATTGTCTAACATACCATCACGTGTAGAAAGCTCATACCACTGATAAGCGCCCATGTAGTTTTTCTTTTGCTCTTCCATCACCGCAAGATTAAAGCTTGCACGGTTATCGCCGTGGCTTGCTGCTTTTTCAAAGTATTGACGCGCAGATGTTTCGCTTTTAGAAACGCCTAAACCATCAGCATACATACGACCAACATTCAACTGAGCCGCAGAAATACCTTGGTCAGCCGCAGCTTTAAACCATGTAAATGCTTGTTTAAGGTCTTTAGATACACCGCCAGTACCAGCCTGGAAATGTGTTGCTAAATAAAATTGTGCAGCAGGTTGACCAGCTTTGGCTGCTTTTTGCAAATCTGTCACATTCATATGTGCATATTGTGCTGCCATTGCTGATACAGATTGTTGTTGCTGCGGTACATAGTCCGCATGGGCTTGAATACTCACTAGCCCAAAAAATAACGTACTGCCTAATAATAATTTCTTCATAGAGCGCTCACTCGATAAATAGCGACTTCGCCGAACAAATTCGGTATGGCTTTACTTAAAAAGCTACCTTGTTGGTTCCCATTTACAGCGAGTCGATCAATAATTTGAATCTGATTTTCAGCACATAATGCTTCAAAATCACGAAAGGTGCATAAGTGGATATTAGGTGTATTGTACCACATATACGGTAAGGCATCAGAAACAGGCATCTTGCCTTTCAGTGCAAGGAAAGACCGTGTTTTCCAATACGCAAAGTTAGGAAACGTAATAATTGCTTGTTTCCCCACACGCACCATATCGCGCAGAAGCACATCAGGTGCATCTACAGCTTGCAAAGCTTGTGCCATAACCACATAGTCAAAAGACTGGTCGGCAAAGCGTCCCAAACCGAGGTTTAAGTCTTGTTGTATAATATTTAACCCTTTGCTGACGGCAATTGCAATCTTTTCTTGATCGATTTCTAGCCCATAAGCGTGAATTTGCTGTTTTTTGCTCATTTGTGACAATAATTCGCCATCACCACAACCTAAATCGAGCACACTCGCACCAGCATTGATCCATTTTTCTGCAAGCTGTTGGTCAATACGCATTACAAAGCCTCCTTAGGTGTTGAATTAAGGTGTTCAATACCACCTAAAAATGCACGTAAGGATTTGACGTACAAGGGGATAGGGAATAGGAATGAGTCATGGCCCTGCTCAGCATCGATATCCAAATAACTCACAGGTTTTTGATTGGTAATCAAGGCGTTGACAATCTCTTGCGAGCGTTCTGGGCTAAAACGCCAGTCTGTTGTAAATGACACTACTAAAAAGCGACATTTGGTATTTGATAGGGCTTTAGTGAGTGACTGTTCATATTCACGTGATGGATCGAAATAATCCAAGGCTTTGGTCATGATCAGATAAGTATTGGCATCAAAGTTTCGACTGAATTGTTCGCCTTGATAACGCAGATAGCTTTCAACTTGGAACTCAACATCGAAACCATACATAAACTTGCCTGATTTTAAATCACGACCAAATTTTTGTTTCATGGCTTCTTCAGAAAGATAGGTAATATGACCCACCATACGTGCCAAAATTAAGCCACGTTTTGGATAACTATCGAGTTCTAAATAACGGCCATTGTGAAAATCTGGATCAGACAAAATAGACTGACGTGCCACTTCGTTAAATGCAATATTTTGTGCGGAAAGCTTTGGTGCGCTGGCAATGATGACACATTTTTGTAAACGATCTGGATAGTCCACAGACCATTGTAAAGCCTGCATGCCACCTAAAGAACCACCAATGATTGAATACCAAACATCTATCCCTAAGCGGTCAGAGAGGAGGGCTTGGGTTTTAACCCAATCACGTACAGTCACTAATGGAAAGTCGGGACCGTATGGGCGATTTTCATTTTCAGGGTTAGGTGAAGTGGGTCCCGTTGAGCCACTACAACCTCCAATATTGTTGAGTGCGACCACGAAAAACTTCGAAGTATCAATGGCTTTACCTGGCCCAATACATGCATCCCACCAGCCTGTTTTTTTATCGTCTTCGTGGTGATAGCCAGCCGCATGATGATGTCCTGAAAGTGCATGGCAAATCAAAATTCCATTTGATTTATCTGCATTGAGCTCACCATAGGTTTCCACCATGATTTCATAGCGTGGCAATACTCGACCACACTCAAGCTCTAACGGTTCTTCAAATTCAAACTTTTGTGGAGTAACGAGCCCCACTGAATCAGCTGGAAAAGACACTGGAAATGTTCACCTTAAAGTTTTAGAAGGTCGATAAATTACGAATATTAGAGATATCTAAGACATCTATATAGCTAATAAATTAATGATATTCCATGGTTTTCACAATAGTGTTTTATCATTAAAGTTCACTTTCAGAATGAGTGATGATGTCTAGAGCGATAGTGAGTCGAAATGGAATGTCTTCACTTCACTGGCTTTAACTTATTTTCCATTTTGGAAAATGAAATGCAAAGCTTTGCAACAGAACGATCTTATGAATCACTACGGAACTTACTCGCTACTCATTCACAGCTGTCTGATCTCAAACAATCATGGATGAAATTTCCACGTATTTTTTATCTTTGAGAGGCATAAAGCTATTCGAGAAAGTCACTTGCTAATATCCATGAATGAAAGAAAGGATACCACTAGGGGGCATCCTTTCTAAAGTCTTTTAATTGATATGGCTTATACAGCAGCTGCGATGACTTGTTCAGTACTTAAAACACCTTGGTCAATCAAACGATTGGTTGCGGCAATGATTGCTTCAATTGAAGAGGTGACGATATTATCATGTACACCAGCGCCGAATGCAGATTTACCTGTGCCTTGGACTTGAAGTTCGATCAATGCCAACGCTTTTGCATGTGCGCCTGAACTGATACTGCGTTCTTCGTAGTTTAAGACATCAATTGGTAATTGAAGTGCATTTAAAATCGCAGAAATTGGACCATTCCCTTCACCACGTAAGTGCTGAGTTTCACCATTGATGACCACATCAAGTTCAATCACTTGACTACCATTTTCATCTGACAATCTATAGTTTTTTGCTGAATAATGTGCATCTTTTGCAGCAACGTAGGTATCTTTAAACAAGGTCCAAATTTGTTGAGCTGAAACTTCAACGCCTTCTTCATCTGCAACTTGCTGAACAATTTGTGAGAATTCAATCTGTAAGCGACGAGGTAAAACCACGTTATAGTTAGATTCTAGCAAGTAAGCAATACCGCCTTTACCCGACTGTGAGTTGACACGAATCACCGCATCATAATCACGACCTAAATCTTTAGGGTCGATTGGTAAGTAAGGCATATCCCAAATTTCTTCATCTTTTTGGAACTCAAAGCCTTTTTTAATTGCATCTTGGTGAGAACCCGAGAATGCAGTAAAGACTAAATCACCTGCATATGGATGACGCGGATGTACAGGCAAACCAGTACATTCTTCTATTGTGGCAATAATCTCGTTAATGTTTGAGAAATCTAACTCACATGCCACACCTTGTGTGTACATGTTTAATGCAATTGCAGCCACGTCAACGTTACCAGTACGTTCACCATTCCCAAATACACAACCTTCAACACGATCAGCACCAGCCATGATCGCTAACTCAGATGCTGCAATACCACAACCACGGTCATTGTGACAATGCACTGAAATAATCACACCATCACGACGTTTCAAATTACGATGCATCCATTCGATTTGGTCGGCATAGACATGCGGACCTGAAACCTCAACAGTTGCAGGTAAATTTAAAATAACTTTATTGTCAGGCGATGCTTCCCAAATTTCAGTCACAGCATCACAAATATCTTTAGCAACCTCTAATTCTGTTGCTGTAAAACATTCTGGGCTGTACTGGAAAATAAATTCAGTTTCAGGCTGTTTGGTTGCATATTCTTTTACTTTGCTTGCCGCATTCATTGCCAATTGCTTTGCACCATTGACATCAACATTCAATACTTTTTTACGGAAAGTGGGTGAGTTTGAGTTATAGATATGCACAATGGCGCGTTTCGCACCTTGTAAGGCTTCAAAGGTGCGTGCAATTAAATGATCACGGGCTTGCACCAAGACTTCGATATAAACGTCATCTGGAATATGACCTTCTTCAATCAACTTACGGGTGAAATCAAAATCAATTTGTGAAGCTGAAGGAAAGCCAATTTCAATATGTTTAAAGCCAATTTTGACCAACATTTCAAACATTTTGAATTTTTGTTCGATGTTCATTGGTTCGAAAATCGCTTGGTTACCATCACGAAGGTCGGTACTCATCCAAATTGGCGCTTTATTGATTTCGTTATTTGGCCATTGACGGTCAGGCAAGTCTACACGTTGGTACATGCGACGATATTTTTTACTTGGATCAGCCAACATCATGAGGGAACTCCTTGTGTAGTTGTTGTTGCTCGTCTCTTGGATAAAGGCAACTTACTACAAATATAGATTGTGTCTATCTGTTCAATTTACAAGTGTTTTTATGATGAAAACACTTATAAATTTTCATAAACTTATACGTGGGTAGCACGAGATAAATCTAAACACTGATAACTTACAAATGGTTTAACTTGAGATTAATTCTAAAACAATTATCTTGGAAATAATTTCCTTAATTTGCATAAAAAATATCAGTTGAGAGAAAAATTTTCTTTGAATGTCTTAATCTTGAAAAATATATTCTTGATTGATTTCTTTTACGGTAGCTGTTCCCATTAATGCCATGGTAATTTCAAATTCTTCCTTTAAAATTTTAATCACATGGGCGACACCTAAAGCACCAGCAACAGAGAGCCCGTAGATCGCAGGACGGCCAATCAGCACCGCAGATGCGCCTAATGCCAATGCTTTAAATATATCTGTACCACGACGGATTCCACCATCCAAAAGCAAAGGAAAATCATGAGGAACAACGGCCTTAATTTTTGCTAAGGCGATCAGTGGGGAAATACTCGTATTGAGTACCCGCCCACCATGATTGGAAACGATTAAGCCTTTTACTCCGATTTCGACTGCTTTTTTTGCATCGAGTGGATGTAGCACACCTTTTAAAATTACAGGCAAATGGCTATGGGCAATTATAAATTCGATATCTGCCCATTTGGGTGCAATTTGCATTAAGCCATTGAATACTGGATGTTGATGCTCAGAAATTTCGGGTAGAGGAATGTGGGTGGGGGTATGGGGATGTAGCATGCCTTCTGGCAATTGGAAATTCACCCGACGTTCACGATCACGAATCCCTGTATGCGGTGAATCTACTGTAATCACAAGCGCTTTAAAATTTTGTTGTTCTGCGAGTCGAACTAAGGCCAATGATTTCTCACGATCACCTTGCCAATACAATTGAAACCATTTCAAAGGGTTTTCTTGTTTTAAACTTCGCATATCGGTATTGGTGAAAGTGCTCAGTACAATATTACTTTCTAAAACTTCGGCCGCTAGTGCAGCCGCAGCTTCGCCGTCAGGGTGGAACAATTGTTGATGCCCAATCGGTGCAAGAAAAATTGGATGAGGAAAATTTTGTCCTAAAATCTCACATTGGGTCGAGCCTTGAGTTAAGTCATTGAGCAGTCTTGGAATCAGTTGAATATTTTTAAATTGTTGTAAGTTTTCTTGAACACTTTGCTCATCCATCGCCCCACCTTGCAAATAGTGCCAAGTGTTTTCAGGCAGATGCTGTTCTGCTTGTTTCTCGTAATCCGCAATGGTCTGTAAATATGCTGGAATTTGAGTGAGTGGTGCTTGGATTTTTTTACTCATTTATTGATTGTCCAAATTTATACAAAACACTTTCATTACAATAATGACTTGCAAGCTAAAACTTATAAATCACTCCATTCACGTAGAAGGTTGTGATAGATCCCTGTAAGACTAATCACTTGCTCATGTGTAGCAGATAGCTCGATGGTCAGCTTTTGAATATTTTGATCTAAGTCAAAGAGAATTCGTCGTTGCGCATCGGATGATACAAAGCTTTGTACCCAAAAGAACGAGGCAATACGTGCACCCTCAGTGACTGGGTTGACCTGATGTAAACTGGTAGAAGGATAGACAATTGCATCGCCAGCTGGAAGTTTTACTTCTTGTGTACCAAAAGTGTCTTCGATCACCAGTTCACCGCCATCATATTCATCGGGATTGGTGAGAAAAACAGTGCAAGACACATCAGTTCTTAAATACTGATTGAGTTGAGGATGACGACGGATAGCATTATCAACATGCATGCCAAAGTTTCCGCCGTGTTGATAACAATTAAACAGCGGAGGTAAAAATGTTTTTGGAAGAGCCGCGCTAAAGAACAAAGGATTTGCATTGGCAGAATTTTGAATGATTTGTCCAAGTTCAAATGCTTGTTGAGAATCTTGAGCCAGTTGTAAATTATTTTTTAAATGCGCAGATTGATAGCCTGTTGTTACTTTTCCATCTGTCCACTCTGCTTGAGAAAGTGTCTGACGACAATGATTTAGTTCATCCAGACTAAGTAAATTTGGAATATGTAAAATCATGATTTTCTTCCCCAAAAAAGAAACAGCGCCTGATGAATCAGACGCTGAATTTTAACATAGATTGGCTAAATCTTAGAACTTATAGTTGATGTTGAATACGCCTTTGCGACCCTCACCAGGCATTGCCCAACCATTGTTACGGATATGGGTGTAGTACTTCTCATCACTTAAGTTTTGCCCCAATAATTGGAAACTTAAATCTTTGTTGTAGCTGTAGGTTACAGAAGCATTGTGAATCACATAATCTTCAGACTTGACCTGCGGCACAAGATTATTCGTCGCTGAACGTGTGCTTAAATACATTTCACCTTGATAGGTTAAGCCATAGCCAGCTTGCCACTGATCATTGAATTGATACGTTGTCCATAAGCTGCCTGAAATTTTAGGAACATTGACCAATTTGTCACCTTTTTGGAAGTCAGTATTCGGTGAACCATTGACTTTAGTTTGGTCGTATTCTCCTTCCATATAAGCAGCACTAGCGGTGATGTTCCATTTTGGCGTAATTTCACCAGCTAAACCAAGTTCAACACCTTGTACATAGTTTTTACCATCTAATTTGGCATCTGGTTGTCCAGGTATATCATTGGTTACACGGACTTTATCTTGTTCATTACGAAATACTGCGGCAGACACTAAGAAGTTAGGATGTGCTTGCCACTTTGCCCCCACTTCATAGGCAACTGCATTTTCTGGGTCTGTACTGCAAGAATTTGCTGTGATTGCATTGTTGGTAATAGTTTGAGAACAGCCACCACTTGCAGTATTTTGTACCGGCTTTTGAGCATTAGCATAAGACAAATAAAGACTGGTTGCTGGTGTTGGTTTAAATGTCAAACCTGCATTATAGGAAATTAAATTATCAGACTGTTTATAGTTTTGACCACGAGTTACCGCTGCATTAGTTGTTGAAATAGTATCTGAACGATATTGACCGTCAGTATAATCATTACGCACACCAAGGTTAAGTAACCATTGTTCACCAAACTTTAAAGTATCAAACAAATACGCTGAATAAACATTTAAGTAGCCTTCAGCAACAGCTGTTTTACGGAAATTTGTTGGACCATGCCAAAAGTTATCTGGATTGTACACATCCATGTAAAGCGGGTTAGTAATAGAACTGCCTGCTGATGAACCATTTGAATTATATAAAAAGCCAGCTGTGGTAATCTCATAGTCTTCACGGCTAAAGCCAACCCCAGCAACAAGAGCATGATCGATAACCCCAGTTTTGAATTGCACATTGATGTTGGTGTCATTGGCAAATTGCTTATTATGGGTATCACGATAATAACCACGTGGACCAGAAATATAATATGAACCCTTTGGAACAGTAATCGTGGTTGTACCAGAAGTTACATTACAATTTTTATATCCAGTTTGGTTGGTATTGGTCAGTGCTGTTGGTGATGTGCCATCTGCTAAACAAAATGTTCCTTGTGGTGCAGAAACAGTTGCTTTTTGTTGAATATCACTATAACGAGTAATGGAGTTCAGTTTTGCGTTGGGACTGATCTCGCTTTCTACTTTAAATGTGACAACCTGATTTTCAATATCTTGTTGATCTAAGTTGCTATAGCCATAGTTATTTTTATCTGAAATCCCTTTGACAGGTTTGCCATTATAATAAGGAACGCCGTACTGTGGATCATTTTCATCTTTTTGATATAAGTAAGATAAAGTTGCCTTGGTCGTATCGCTGATTCCAAAAGTAACCGATGGCGCAATTCCCCAACGTTTCATTTCTTCATCACGACCCGCATAGGTGTTTTGATGCCCCATTATATTTAAACGAAATGCTAAATCTTCATCTACAACTTTATTAAAATCACCGGTAAAGCGTTTATAGCTATCTGAACCAAAACCTAAAGTAACTTCATTGCTGTCACGATTCTTAGGTGTTTTAGAGACTAAATTGACACCCCCACTGATTTGTCCTACACCATTTTCAACAGAATTCGCACCTTTGATGATTTCAACAGCTTCATAGTTGAATAAATCAGAACGGTTGGTTAATGCTGCATCACGTAAGCCATCTACAGTTGTGTTATAGGTTGCATCATAACCCCGTAGGTTGATTTTATCGCCATAACCACCACCACCTTCGCCAGCACCAAAACTAATGCCTGGAGTTGTTGCAAGGGCTTGTTGTAGTGAAAGTAAGCCTTGATCTTTGAGTGCTTTTTCCGTGATGACCTGAACAGTTTTAGCGGTATCTAAAATGTTTTCTGTACGTTTAGTTGAAGATGTTTTTGCTGCTAAATATGCAGTATTTTGTTCTGCACGAGCTTGAATAGTAGGAAGTTGTACTGTTGTGTCTTCAGTTGCTGCAAAAGCTAGATTGGGTAAAGCAATTGCAAGTGCAACTGTTTTAACTTTTTTGTTTTTTACAGAGTATTTTTGAGCCATTTTTTGCGTCCATCGCAGGTTGTATCAAACTTACCCAATACTGCTCAGGAAACATCATGTCGCAATAATGGAGAAATTGTTAGGGTGTGTAACTAGTGTTGCGAAGTCTAATGATAATTATTTTCATTAACAATAAATATAAATGATTATTCATACGGAAAAACTGTTTAATCTATTAAATATAATTAAAGAAAACTATAGGGGATATGATTGATGGAGTTTGATCATATTGCTGAAATTTAAAGTATTTTTAATGGTTGGTAAAAAGTAACTATTGGAAGTTATAGAATTATTTTTTAGTGAGGATTAATAACAATGAGATTTATCTTTAATAAAAGACACAACGAGCTAAATTATCGGTAAAAAAATGGCCCCTATGAGCAGGAGCCATTTCACTTTAATTTTTAAAGTATTAACTATTAATATTTAAAGTTAATTGATAAAACAGCATTACGGCCTTCAGCTTCAGTTGCATAGTGAGATGCATAGGCTTTAGTAAAATAACGCTTGTCTGAAAGGTTGTTTACATTAAGCTGTAAATCAACATTTTTGTTAATGTTGTAACGAGCCATTGCATCATAACGTACATAGCCAGATACATACTTAGTATTTGCAGCATCACCATAGACTTTGTCCATACCTAATGCACCAGCACCAACAGTTAACTGTGGAAGCACTTGATACGTTGTCCAAAGTGTTGCAGAGTTTTTAGGTACGTTAGGAAGTTGTTTGCCTTTCGCAGGGTTAGGGTATGTACATGTCCCAGCACGATTACATGACGGGCCAGGGTTGGTCATTTCACTGTCTAGATAAGAGTATCCAGCTGTAATATCCCATTTGTCTGTAATTTTACCTGTAGCACTAAGCTCAATACCATCAACTTTACTTTCACCGCCGTTGGTGTAGGTACCAGCATCTAATTGGATACGAGTATTTTGTTTTTCTGTACGGAATACAGCAGCTGTTAAGTTTATGCGATCATTGAAAAGATCCCATTTAGTTCCAACTTCATACGTACGCGCTTCTTCTGGCTTTAAGTCCATATAAGCTTGTCCGATCGCTTCTGAACCATCACCACCATCAACACCCACTGGGTTAGCTGATGTTGCATAGCTTGCATAGATTGAACCATTTTTCATAGGTTTATATGTCAAACCAGCTTGGTAAGTAAAAAAGTCTTTATTATTTTCTAGTTTTGCGCCTGTTGCATTCGTCACTTGCTCAGTGTCAAATTTGTCCCAACGAACACCTAGATCAAGTAGCCATTGTGGATTAAATTCAATATTGTCAAGCAAATAAACTGATGTAACTTTTGTTGTAGTCGTGGTGGTATTACGATTGGCAACTGCAGAACCTAACCATTCTTCTTTCGAATTTGGATTTGTTAAAGACGTACACCACGCATCATTGATTTTACAATCGCTGTTGAAACCACCAGTTGTAGTACCTGTATAACCTGGATAAGTAGTTGTATAGCTGCCTTTATCTGATTTTTGATCACTATATTCTGCACCAACATTAAACTTATGCTTAATTGCACCAGTGTTAAATTTACCAGTCAATGCAAGTTGATCTGTGAAAATATCTGTGTCAGTAATACGTGAGTTAATACGACGCCAAACTTTATCATTTAGGACATTACCTTTTGAGTCATCTGGTTGAGTCCAAAGATAATCATTCGTTGACTTGTTATACACTGCAGTATTGGTAATGGTTAAATTGTCAGTTAAATCATGTTCTAATTTAATTGTACCAATTTGGTTTTCTTGTTTTTGAAAATCACGATCATGTAAACCATAGTAAATGCCTTGTTTAACATCTACAGGCTTACCAAAAGTTGCTTTTTTCGAAGCATCATAATTATATGGCACACCCGAATCTGGTGTATCGTCTGACTTTAAATAGTAATAACTTAACGTTGCACGAGTCGCTGTATCTAAGCCAAAAGTAATACTTGGTGCAATACCAGCACGTTTATATTCTGCGCCGTCATGTTGACCCGCTTTCTCATTTTGGTGTCCCATTACTGCAATACGAGTAGCAATCCCATTACCAAAATCTTTATTGCCATCTAGGGTAATACGTTGGTAGTTATCTGTACCACCCGCAACAGAACCCTCTAAAGCATCGCCTTTTTTAGCGACTTTAGAAATCATGTTTACACTACCACCAACCGAACCAGCACCACCAAGTGAAGATGCTGACCCTTTAATAACTTCTACTTGTTCTACTGCAAACATTTCACGGTTTTGCGAAGTGGAATTACGCACACCATCCACAAACATAGAACTTTCAGAGTTATAACCACGAATAAATGGACGGTCACCATTTGGGTTGCCACCTTCACCAGCGCCAAGAGTAATTCCTGGAACTGTACGAAGTGCATCTGCCAGTGTTGTTACTTGAGTATCTTGAATCAGTTGTTTTGAAATAACAGATACAGATTTAGGTGTATCCAAAAGTGGCGCAACAAATTTTGTATTGGCAGACTGATCTACTTTTAAACCTTGTTCAGTCGTTGCTTGTGCTTTAATTGTTGGTAGTTTTGCGATTTCGTCTTGAGCGATGGCTGACGTTGCAATAACTGAAAGAGATGAAGCGATTGCTGTAGTAACAATCTTTTTGCGTGATTTGATAAAAGACATACTTAAACTCACTAAGAGTAGTGCAAATTTGTATGCGAATAATAATGATTCTTATTGTTTATTTCATCTGTTTGAAATTGAATTTGTCGATAGTTTTAAAAGTTTATGATGAGAAAATGAATTGAAAATGTTTTGAATTTTCACTTAACTTTTTGAATTTTATCTATTTAGCTTTATTTCCGGATATTTCAAAATGTAAATAAATTTATTCTATTGTCACTAAAGTATTTGAATTTGGTAAATTTCTCAAAATATGCGGATTTCTGGCTTTTGACTACAAAGAAGGGGATTTGTTTAAAAAAGCGACATAATGGGGAAATCCGTGACCGAAATAAAATGATTTACACAGGTGTTTTGTATATATTCAAATGTTGTCATATAATGTGGCACTTTTTGAAAAACTGTAATTATTAAATTCTATCGAGGAAGCCATGCAAGTAACTTCTGAAGCGGTTTCGGGCGTTGCCCGTCGTTTAAATGTATCTGTACCGACGAGCCGTATTAACGAGCAGTTTGAAGCTCGCTTGAAACGCACTGCCAAAACTGTGAAGATCAACGGCTTCCGTCAAGGTAAAGTGCCAGTAAACGTTGTACGTCGTGAATACGGCGCTGGTATTTACCAAGAAGTTGTAAACGACATCATTCGTGACACAGTATTTGAAGCAATTCAACAAGAAAAAATCAACGCTGTTGGTATGCCAAACATCGACAAAGTTGAAAACAAAGATGATGCTTTAGTTTATCAAGCTACAGTTGAAGTTTATCCTGAAGTTGAAGCTAAATTTGAAGGTCTTGAAGTATCACGTAAATCATCTGAAGTAACAGATAAAGACGTTGATGCAATGCTTGAAAACCTTCAAAAGCAACGCGCTGAATGGACTGAAACTAAAGGCATGGCTAAAAAAGACATGCAAGTAACTTTCGATTTTGAAGGTACTGTTGATGGTGAGAAGTTTGAAGGCGGTGCTGCTGAAGACTTTAAACTTGTTTTAGGTTCTGGTCGTATGATCCCTGGCTTCGAAGACGGTATCGTTGGTATGAAGAAAGGCGAAGAGAAAGTGATTGATGTAACTTTCCCTGAAGATTACCAAGCTGAAAACTTAGCAGGTAAAGCGGCTCAATTCAAAATCACAGTTAAACTTGTTGAAAAACAAAAACTTCCTGAAATTGATGCTGAATTCCTTAAAATCTTCGGTTTAACTGAAGAAGAAGGCGTAGAGAAATTAAAAGCTGACGTTCGCAAAAACATGGAACGTGAAGTAAAAAATGGCCTACGTAACCAAGTAAAAGGTGCAACTTTTGATGCACTTGTTGCTGCAAATGACGTAGAAGTTCCTGAATCTATGTTGGCTCAAGAAATTGATCGTCAACGTCAACAAATGATTCAACAATTTACTCAGCAGTTTGGTGCTCAAGGTGCTAAAGCATTTGACAGCAGCATGCTTCCTGATGAATTGTTCAAAGAACAAGCTGAAAAAGCAGTTAAACTTGGTGTATTGGTAAGCAAAGTATTGGCTGATGCTAAACTTGAAGTAGACCAATCACGTGTTGATGCTTATATCGAAGATATGGCTTCTTCTTATGAAGATCCGACTGAAGTGATCGAATATTTCAAAACTGATAAGCAACAACGTGCTCAAATCGAAGGCGTAGTGTTAGAAGATCAAGTTGTTGATCATATCTTAGCTGCTGCTAAAGTAACTGATGAAGTTGTTAGCTACCAAGATTTGTTAAAAGAGCAACAAGCGCGCCAACAAGGCTAAGTTGTTTGATCTAAAAAAGGCGCTTTGGCGCCTTTTTTTATGAGCTTAAACATGGATTTAATCATTCCATTCACAATACTTATGCAAAAAATATCTGATATTAAGTTGGGAATATTTTGCATTTTCAGCAATTATCCCTCATATTGTGAACATGAGTGAAGTAACAAGAATTCAGGAATAAATAACGTATGTATGTTCCATCAATTGAAAGCGCTTTGGTGCCAGTAGTCGTAGAACAATCTTCACGTGGTGAGCGTTCTTTCGATATTTTTTCACGTCTTTTACGTGAACGTGTGATTTTTTTAACTGGTGAAGTTGAAGACAACATGGCGAATCTTATTGTCGCGCAAATGTTGTTTTTAGAAGCTGAAAATCCAGATAAAGATATCCATTTATATATTAATTCACCTGGTGGTTCAGTGACTGCGGGTATGGCAATTTACGATACGATGCAATTTATTAAGCCTGATGTAGTGACCTATTGTATGGGGCAAGCTGCATCTATGGGGGCTTTCTTATTAAATGCTGGTGCAAAAGGTAAGCGTTATTGCTTGGAAAATGCGCGTGTGATGATTCACCAACCATTGGGTGGTTTCCGTGGTCAAGCATCGGATATTGAAATTCATGCACGTGAAATTTTATTCATCAAAGAACGTTTAAATCGTTTAATGGCTGAACATAGTGGTCAAGATTACGAAACAGTCGCTAAAGATACAGATCGCGATAATTTTATGACTGCACAGCAAGCAAAAGAATATGGTTTAGTGGATCAGGTATTAAGTAAACGACCTCAAGACTAAACATTTATAGATAAGATTTAAGAATTTGGAGTGAAAATGTCCGATCTTCCTCAAGGACAAAAGCATTGTTCATTTTGCGGTAAAACGCAGTCTGAAGTCGGTAAGCTGATTGCAGGCGAGGACGCATATATTTGTAATGAATGCGTGGATGTGTGCTTAGACTTAGTGCAAACGAGTCAACAGGTGGAAACAGGCGATTGGGCAACACGTCCATTGCCAAAACCACATGAAATTCGTGCGGCTTTGGACCAGTATGTAATTGGTCAAGACACAGCAAAGAAAACACTTTCAGTTGCAGTGTATAACCATTACAAACGTTTAAAAGTATCTCAGACAGGGCATAAGCCTAAAGATGCAGTTGAAATTGCTAAAAGTAATATTTTGCTGATTGGACCGACAGGTTCAGGTAAAACATTGCTAGCACAAACACTTGCACGTTTGCTTGATGTACCTTTTGCAATGGCGGATGCAACAACTTTGACCGAAGCTGGTTATGTTGGTGAAGATGTTGAAAACATTATTCAGAAACTTTTGCAAAAAGCGGATTACGATGTAGAAAAAGCACAAAAGGGTATTATCTACATTGATGAAATTGACAAGATTACCCGTAAATCTGAAAACCCTTCGATTACACGTGATGTGTCTGGCGAGGGCGTGCAACAAGCATTGTTGAAAATGATTGAAGGTACGGTTGCGTCAATTCCGCCTCAAGGTGGACGTAAACATCCACAGCAAGAGTTTATTCAAGTCGATACTGCAAATATCTTGTTTATCTGCGGTGGTGCATTCTCTGGTCTTGAAAAAGTTGTGCAACAACGTCAAGAAAAAGGTGGCATTGGTTTCACAGCAGATGTAAAGAATAAAGACGATAGTAAGAAAGTATCTGAATTATTCCGTCAAGTTGAAGCAGCAGATTTGGTGAAATTTGGTTTAATTCCTGAGTTTATTGGTCGTTTACCTGTGATTGCGACACTTGAAGAACTTGATCAAGACGCGTTGATGCAGATTTTAACTGAACCAAAAAATGCATTAACTCGTCAGTATCAATATCTCTTTGAGATGGAAAATGTAGACCTTCTTTTTGAAGATTCTGCTTTACGTGCGATCGCGAAAAAGGCGTTAGAACGTAATACAGGTGCGCGTGGTCTGCGTTCTATTTTGGAAAATGTATTGCTTGAAACGATGTATGACTTACCAAGCCGTTCAGACGTTGGTACTGTGATTATCAATGAAGCTGTTATCAACGATAAAGCTCAGCCAGAGTTTAAGCCTGAACGTCAACCCAAGCATGAAAATACTGAAGTTGAAAAAGTAGACTTGAAGGTGTTGGATACTAAGTCAGCTTAAAAGCTGGGTTTCGATTCATCCTCAGTGCAATTCATCTGAAACGTGCAACTAGCTTGACTATTTGCACGTTTTTTATTTTTAAATGGTCATTGAAATGTTAAGCTGGCTGTAGACAATAGGGTTTATTAAAAACGAAAATAAAAAATACGCGGTGAGGGAAAATCATGCGTTACATCGGTCTAGTCGTTTTGATCAGTTGTGGGTTGGCAGCTTGTCAAAGTCATCAATCTGTTGAACAGCAACCAGCAAAAGTTGTTTCAACTTTAGAGCCAATCGATTTCAAAAAAGAAGATTCGTTGGTTCATGAAAAGCTGGAACAATATAAAGTTGCATCATTTTCTACAGGGTCTTGGGTCAATCAAAAACCGGGGCAATATTTTAAGCTGGTTAAACCTCAGAATCCTCAAGCTGCAATTGTGTATTTTTATCGACCTGATAGTCGTTGGAATAGACAAGAAATTATTCCAAACAATTTTTTTCTGAATGGTAAGAAAATTCCAAGCTTGATCAGTAATCATTACTACTGGATTGAACTGGCTGAGGGGGATTATAAGTTAAGTCTCAGTCGTCCATTAACTGTTTTTCATTTCCAGAAACCCAAAGTTGCTTACTTCTCAGTGGAAGCTGGCGGGCAGTATTTTGTCAAATATGAAGAAGAAAAGTTTCGCGGTGGGCCAAATGGTGAAGCTGGGTTATTGCGTGTAGGGCCTTTAATGCAAATGCCTACCCGACAAGGACTAAAAGAAATTTCAATGACTCAATTGAAGACACCTGGTCTTAATTTTGTCGCAGAAATGACTGCGGATGGACGATTGATCAAACCTAAAGAAAAAATCAAAGGTGAGCCATACAAAGTGAGTGATGACGTACATTTGGGGCAGCAGTTTAAACTTTGGAATCCAATGACTTGGTAATCTATCTCTAGATGCTGCTTGATATAGAAAAGAGAGCGAAGCTCTCTTTTCTTATTTGTTTTATTGAGTATTTGCAGACTTTTTTAAAGCATCTAATTTTTTAGTTACTTCTTTAAAATCTTCAGATGCATTTTGTACACTTTTAATCAGTTGGCTGTTCATGACTTTCATGGTTTCTTGAGCAACTTGAGGTGTTTTTTTCAAAATTGACTGTCCAATAGCACTTGAATAAAAATCAATTTGAGCTTGAACTTCTTCAGCACTGTATATGTCTTTATAAATCTTAAGATAAACGGGTTTGATTTGATCCCAAGCAACAGTTTTTTTACTTTGCTCATACATTTTGTCAGCAAGTTCATTGGCGACAATTTGTTCTTGTGGATTGAGCTGATCTTTTTTGACCGTCATTTGAATGATTTGATAAGCCTGTTGATCTAGCTGAGGACGAATCTGTTGTAATGTTTCTTGCAGCAGTTCATCAATATTCATGACTTTCAATAATTGTTGAACTTGTTGATCTGAAGCGGGCGCTGCAAAAGCAAAATTTGTGGTGATACATGCGCTTGCAAGTAGTAAGTGTTGGAATAATTTCATAAAATACCTATAGGATCCTGCTGTAATTAACATCATAAAATGATTGAGTGAAAGCTTAATCAACCTGAAGAATTGGCTTTAAAATCGTTTCCATTTTTTCCTTCAATGCTTTTTGATTTTCTACTTTCATCATTTTTTCTTGAGAAAACGTTGTGGTTTCTTGCATGACTTCTGTCATCAGGGTGTTCATCTTTTTATTGATAGATTGTCCAATCGGTGTACTTAAAAAAGCGATATTGGCTTGAACTTCTTCTTCTGTAAAGGTCTTTTTAAATAATGATTTAAACATGTTGAGATATTCGGGGTCAGTTACCAGCTGTTGTTGAAGATCACTATACAGCGCACTAATTTGTAGTGCTGCATTTTGTTGATCGATATTCAATGTTTGAGCACCCGTCACTTGGCGGACAAGTGCTTCTGCTTGATCGTCAAAGTAAGGTTGCATATCACGAGTACTTTGTTTGAATATCTCTGAGATATTGGAGAGTTGCATCAATTTGTCGACACTTTTATCTGTTGCTGGAGATGCAAAACTTGACACTGTGATACAGCATAAACTTAAAGTTAAAATGAACTGCATAATTTTCATAGGTTTTCCTTTATTTATTTTCATCTAAATGATGCAATTGCTGAATAATTTCTCCAATTTTATTGCGATATTGTTGGATAAATTGAGGGTCATTGATTGCCTTATGAATAGCAGCATTGCTTTCTATGAATATTTCTGTGTCAATATTGGCAAGTTTTGTGTACAGCTCTTGGCTTGACGTTGTGTCACGCTGAGAGAGCATTTCAATTTCTTGAGAACTTAACGATTCTAAAAGAATTTGTTTGGTTTGGGCGATAAATTGTGGATCTCGGAGAATATTTTCTGGTATTGCTTGATAAATCTCTACAATTTGAGGGATGATTTGTTTTTCTTTATCAGTGAGTTCTATTGTACTTGATCCGTTTTTGATTAAATTTTCTGCTTGATTTTGATAAATCCTTTTTGCACTTTCATTGTATTGTAGGCGCCATATTTGATTGGTAATGATACCTTGTGCTAGTCGCTCAACGGCATCACTATCAGTGTTTGAGGCAAAACTTTGAATAGAGATCAAGCATAAAAATAACCCCGGAAAAATAATATATTTTATAAAGTTCATGATCTGACCCAAAATAAAAAGCACTCTAATCATAGAGTGCTTTTTAAGTGATGCTCAAGCTTAATCTAAGCTTTAGATCAGATTATTGTGCAACAGCATCAACCACTGGGATTTTACCAATTTTGGCTTGCCAGATTTTAGGTGCAGTCGCATGAATAGAAGTACCATTGACATCAACTGCAACAGATACAGGCATGTCTTGTACTTTAAATTTATAAATAGCTTCCATACCTAAGTCAGCAAATGCAACAACTTCTGCTTCACGAATGGCTTTAGATACTAAATAAGCAGCACCACCAACAGCCATCAAATAAGTTGCTTTATTGTCTTTGATCGCTTCAACAGCAGCAGGGCCACGATCCGCTTTACCGATCATACCGAACAAGCCAGTCGCTTCAAGGACTTGACGTGTGAACTTATCCATACGTGTTGCTGTCGTTGGGCCAGCAGGGCCTACAACTTCATCGCCTACAGGATCTACAGGTCCCACGTAGTAAATGAATTTACCTTTGAGATCTACAGGTAACTGTTCGCCTTTATTTAACATGTCAACCATGCGTTTATGCGCAGCATCACGACCTGTATAGATGGTACCGTTCAATAATAATGTATCACCCGGTTGCCATGAGTTCATTTCTTCCTGTGTGATATTGTCTAAGTCAACACGTTTAGATGTTGACGTATCCCAAGTCACTTCAGGGTAATCTGAAAGTAAAGGCGCTTGAATATGTGCAATCCCTGAACCGTCTAACTGGAAGTGAGCGTGACGAGTTGCAGCACAGTTTGGAATCATACCGACTGGTTTACCAGCAGCATGACAAGGGTAGTCTTTGATCTTGATATCAAGCACTGTGGTTAAACCACCAAGACCTTGTGCACCGATACCCAATGCATTCACTTTTTCAAAGATTTCAATACGCAGTTCTTCGATTTGGTTCTGTGGACCACGGCGAAGTAACTCGTCCATATTGATTTCTTCCATGAGCGATTCTTTTGCAAGCATCATGGCTTTTTCAGCAGTACCACCAATACCAATACCGAGCATTCCTGGAGGACACCAACCCGCACCCATCGTTGGTACAGTTTTAAGTACCCAATCTACGATCGAGTCAGAAGGGTTAAGCATTGCCAGTTTAGATTTATTCTCTGAACCACCACCTTTCGCTGCAACAGTAATATCGACTTTATTGCCTGGAACGAGTTTGTAGTGAATTACAGCAGGTGTATTGTCTTTGGTATTTTTACGACCAAAAGCAGGATCTGCTAAAACTGAAGCGCGGAGTACGTTGGAGTTTTCTAAGTAACCTTGGCGTACACCTTCATTGATCGCATCATCTAAGCTCATGGTTAAATCAAATTTAACATCTAAGCCCACGTCAACAAATACGTTAACAATACCAGTATCTTGACAGATTGGACGATGACCTTCTGCACACATACGTGAGTTAATTAAGATTTGTGCAATTGCATCCTTTGCAGCTTGGTTCTCTTCACGATCATAAGCACGGCTCATCGCTTGGATAAAGTCTTGTGGATGATAGTACGAAATGAACTGAAGCGCGTCCTTGACCGATGTGATCAAGTCATCTTGTTTGATAATAGTTGTCATATCAAAAATCTCTTGAGCGGGCTGTTAGCTAGCGGGCTAAATTATACGTGATATTGCTTGTTTTGTGGTGGCTTAGATCTAATTTCAGCCTAAAGTTTTATGATTTTATTTGAGAAACTCAGCTTATATTTTGGTTGATCAAGTCAACTTTTCTACTTTATATATATTCAACCTGTCAAAAAACTTAGATACATAAATATATTTCTCTTAATTAGTATTGTTAATTACATCAATTGAATGGAAAAATAAATTGTTTGATTATAAAAAAGCTTGCAATGCCACACCTTACATTCAACGTTTAAATGTCTTTGCGTAGGTGATGCCTCACTTGTCGTAGGGGATGTCAAACCTTGCGCTGCAAACAAAGCCGTGCTTTGTTTTTGCTCATGGGTGAGGGGTACGTCCTGTATCCCTGCCCACGGCGACATCCATGTCGTCCCACGCTAGGATAACTATCTAGAATTCAAAAATACAAAAACTTATTCATTGCCAAAACTTCTAAAGTTCATACAAAAACAGGGTAATTCTCCCTTAAAATAATTGAACTTAAAAGGAGACAATCGAATAATCTTATTGAAATAAATTTCAGATTTTACAGGGTAAAAAGCTCAATACTCTTTGAAGTCGGAAGCTTGGGCTGAATAACAACAATATGGAAAACTATACACATCTTGCGGAAAATATTATTGAAATTTTAAAAAAAATGCCCGTGCATGGACTGATTTACGTGGGGAATTTCTTTATGAAAAAGCGTGGTTGGATCGCTTTTTAACTTTTAATTCCAGCTCACTCTCATATTCTGGATTTGGGCTGTGGTTCAGCAAAGCCCATTACTGCTTATTTGATTGAGCAAGCGAATACAGTGACAGGTGTTGATAGTTCTGATGTGATGATTGAAATGGCGAAACAGAATTTTCCTGAGCACACTTGGATTTTAGCTGATATGCGAACAGTAAATTTAGATCGCAAGTTTGATGCAATACTTGCTTGGGATAGTTTTTTCATCTTACACCACAAGATCAGAGAAATATGTTTGAAATTTTTAATCCATATACAAAAGCTGGTGCTACTTTAATGTTTAGCAGTGGACCATCCCAAGGGGAGGCGATTGGAGAGATGTTTGGTGATGCTCTGTATCATGCGAGCTTATCATCGGCTGAGTACCACGAACTATTTAAAAAGTATAATTTTGCAGTGATAGCGATGATTGCAGAAGACCGTAATTGTACAGGACATACTGTTTGGTTAGCCAAGCGAATATAAAATACCTAGATGAAAATAAATTAAGCAATAAATTAAAAATATCTAAAAATTTTAAGATTCTCAAATTAAGATACTCATCTATTTTAATTGTGAGTATTAAAGTTATTTTTTAGTTAAATTTCTAAATAAGAAAAAAAAGCCTATCTCCTTTAATGTACTTTTCACGTTTATTTTATTTACCTATGATTATTTTGTAGTTAAATTAGCATGTTATTGTAAATTTTGGTGAGAAATTGTATTATAATGATAATTATTCTCATTATGTTTTCGGTGTAATCATGCCTTTTGTTAAAAAAAGCTTAACTTTAATGATGCTGTCGACGGGAGGACTTTTCGTTTCCTCTCTAACATTTGCAAATACAGATAGCAGTGAAGAACAGAAAAAAAGTACAGCAACGCTTCCCACGATTGTAATTGAAGCAATGAATGATGGTGACCCAATAAAAACATATGTGGACTATAAACAAGCCAATGTTACGAGAAATGGTTTAGATAAAAAAGATATACCACAAACGATTGATACAATTGATGTTTCTAAATATAAGCTATATGGTGCAAATGATTTGAGTGTCATGCTACAAGGCACACCAGGCGTTTCAACCAGTTACGATATGCGTGGTGATGGGATTATGCTGCGTGGGTTTAGTGCGGATTCTGGGGATATCTATCGTGATGGTGTGCGTGAAAGTGGACAAATACGTCGCAGTACCGCCAATGTTGAACGAATTGAAATTTTAAAAGGTCCTGCATCTGTATTATATGGCCGTAGTGGCGGCGGTGGTGTGATCAATATGGTCACCAAATATGCAAATTTTGACTCGGGAAGCTCAGTTGGGGCATACGTGGGTTCTTATGACAATGTTGGCGGAACGCTTGATATTAATAAAGTACTTAATGATAACTGGGCTGTACGTTTGGTTGGTGAAAAGTCCGATACCAATAGTTTCCGTTCAGAAATTGGCGCCAATGAGGAAATGATTTCTCCAAGTGTGACTTATCGTAGTGATGATGAAAAGCTACTTTGGACAACGGAATTTACTTACGACAATATAAATCGAGTTCCCGATCGTGGGCCTGCTTATGATAATTTGCCTGCAGGAACTTCAATTAAGATGGGGTTTGCTCAACCTGGTGATTATGTAGAAGATATTCTTCAAACAATGCGTACAGATGTTAAATATGAATTTGCACCAAATTGGAAATTTCATTGGGGCTTAAGCCATCGTGAGTCGGAACAAAATTTTGATCATTTTTATTTAGGCTCTATGTGTACTGCTGACGTGAAGCCAACGAATACAAATAAAGGGTGTTATAAAGGTTATATCAATCAAATTTATTATTGGCAACAGACAACCAATAAAACCACAACCAATACTTGGGATATAACTGGTGAGTTTAATACTGGGACAATTAAACATAATATTCTAGTCGGTACAGACTGGTCTTATGAGCAGAGAGAACCCTTACTATCAAATAAAAACAAGGATGGCTCATTGATTTATGGGTTTGTTAATCCATTAACAGGTGATCGTTTTAGTAACCGTGGTACAGGGCATATTACTACCTCGCATAATTATAATGAAGGAACAAATTATGCGCTTTTCCTTCAAGATCTTATTAGCTTCAATGATCAGTTTAAAATGATGTTAGGCGGGCGATATGATTACTATGAATCAAAAACCACAAATAAATTAGAGAGTTCAACCTCATATCGACAATCACGCGAAGTTAAAGACGAGACATTTAGTCCAAATGTAGGTTTTGTATGGCAACCCGTCCCTGAGCAAAGTCTATATGCATCTTATAGTCGAAGTTTTTCACCCTTTGGTGGTAATATGGGCGTCAATGTTATAAATGCAACTGATGACCTAAGCGCATTTAATTATGAGCCACAATATCTTGATCAATATGAAGTGGGTATCAAAAGTGATTGGCTAGATTCTAAGCTAAACACCCAACTATCTGTATTCAATATTAAAAAACATAATATTCGAGCGCGTAAAGATCCAGATGATAATAACTCGCCTTATGTTGTTATTGGTGAAAATGAATCTAAAGGATTAGAGTTTAGTTTTATTGGTCAGGCACTGAATAATATTTATGTTCGAGGTGGCTATGGTTATACAGATGCCAAAATTACTAAACATGATGTAAGACCTGAATTAGTTGATAATAATTTACGCAATGTGTCCAAGCATACAGGCAATTTATTTGTACGTTATCTTCCTACCGAAAAAATTTATGGCGAGGTTGGTGCAACCTATATGGGGGATTATTATACTTCTGATGAAAATACCATCAAAATGCCAGATTGGACTCGTGTAGATGCTGCAATTGGTTATAAAGACGATAAATGGGGCGCGACGATTGCTGTAAATAATTTAACGGATAAAGAATATTGGCGTTCAAATGCAATGCCAGGGACTCCTCGAAATTATTTATTCCGTTTAAACTATTTCTTCTAAACTTTAATCTCATCGGAAAAGAGGTTGCCTGATTACCATGATAGCAATCTAATCGTTTGGTCAGATGAAAGCATGATGCATGCGTTTATAGTAAGTCGATAATAAAAACCACCCAATTGATTTGGGTGGTTTTTATTATTAGTAGAGAATTAATGTGTAGTTTGTTGTTCTGACTGAATCGCTGTCAATGCAATGGTAAACACAATATCATCCACCAATGCTCCACGAGACAAATCATTTACAGGTTTATTTAAACCTTGCAGCATTGGACCAACACTGACGACATTGGCAGAGCGTTGAACCGCTTTATAAGTCGTATTGCCCGTATTGAGATCAGGGAAGATAAAGACATTGGCACGACCTGCAACTTGAGAGTCAGGGGCTTTAGAACGGCCAACACTTTCAACGGATGCAGCATCGTATTGCAAAGGGCCATCAATCAATAAATCTGGACGACGTTGTTTGGCAATTTCAGTGGCTTTAGCTACTTTTTCGACTTCTGCACCTGCACCTGAGGTTCCTGTTGAATAAGAAATCATGGCAATACGTGGGTCAATACCAAATGCTTTTGCTGAGTCTGCGGATTGAATTGCAATCTCTGCCAATTGCTCAGCATCTGGATCGGGGTTGATTGCACAATCACCGTATACATAAACCTCATCTGGCAACAGCATAAAGAAGATTGAAGAAACCAATGAGTACTCTGGTGCGGTTTTGATCAGCTGGAATGCAGGGCGCACCGTATTGGCGGTAGTATGTACAGCACCAGAAACCAGTCCATCGACTTGATCAAGTGCCAGCATCATCGTACCAAGGACCACAGTATCTTGCAGTTGCTCACGTGCTTGTAATTCGTTGAGTTTGCCTTTACGTAATTCAATCATTTGCGTCACGTAGTTTTCACGGATCAGATCTGGATCAATAATCTCTAAATCCACAGGAAGTTCGATATTACGTGCTTTGGCGACTTCAAGTACCGCTTCAGGTTTTGCTAACAATACACATTGCGCAATACCGCGTGATTGACAGATCGCTGCGGCTTGAATAGTACGAGGTTCATCGCCTTCGGGCAGTACAATACGTTTTTTTGCAGCAATTGATTTTTGTACCAATTCATGACGGAATGCGGAAGGGGATAAACGAGGTTTATAGTCACCGTTCAACATCTGGGTCAGCCATGCTGGATCAATATGGCTTGAAACGAAACGGGTCACTTGATCTGCGCGTTCGGTATCATCCACAGGAATTTCATTGCTTAAATTGGCAAGCTGCTGTGCTGTTTCAAAGGTACTGAGTGGTGTATGTAAAATAGGTAGACCATTTTTAATTGCAGACTGGCAGAATTCTAAAACCAATGGATTTGGCTCATGATGTTCAGTTAAAACTAAACCTGCGAGTGGAATGCCATTGCTGGTGGCTAAACTGCTCGCCAATAGCACATCAATACGATCAGAAGCACTGATAATCAGTTCGCCTGCAACGAATTTTTGTAGCTCATGTTCAATATTTGAAGCAATTAAGCTACTGTGCAACACACGACGTGTGTTAGCTTTGCCCTGATTAATCCATGTGGCTTGAATTTGTTTAGCTAGGTCTGAGATACGTGGCACACTTAAGGTATCACTGAATGGAACTAAGCCAATAATTGGGAATGCTGCTGAACCAATGTGTGCATAAGTTTTTTGAATTTCAGTTTTAAATTTTTCAGTATCTGCAACTAAACGTAAACTTGGATCAATGGTTACTGGAATTTGTGCAGATTCAGCAGGTAGACCACGAGTACGCATAAACAATACGCCCGCATTACGCGATGATGATGCTCCACCAAAATTACGTACTTGTGCTTCAACTTTTTCAGCAGTTTGTTCTGGTTTTTCGATATTGGCATTGCTGACGAAGATGACTTTGGCATCTAAAGCTTGCGCTAAAGAGGCATTTAAATCACTGGCAAAAGCATCACGAGCAGTTGGTACTAAGCCCTCTACAATCACAATGTCATGGGACTTTGCAATTTGGCGTTGTAAGCTGACCGCTTCTTCAAGGAGTTCATCTGTTTCACCATCATTGAGCTGTTGTGTGATTTTTACATAAGCTATTGGTTCAACTGTATCTAATTTTGAAATATGACGGTAAAGCGCAGTTGTGCGATCTGGTTCAGTGATTAATTCTTGTGAAAATGGTTTTAAAAAACCGGCTTTAACACCGTGGCATTCCAATGCATAGACCAAACCTAAACACGCCGACGTTAAGCCAACGCCTTCCCCAGTCGGAACCAATAAAATTGTTTTCATAGACGATTCTTTAATCAGTAAATAGTGTGAATTCATGGATAAATTGAAGATGAATATCTCCAATCATCTACAAGACTGGTTTATATATTTATGCCAGCTTAAACGATTACAAAATAGCTTTATATCAAAAATCTGATTAAGATCATTATAAATAATGATCTTGAGTATGCTGCTATTTCAACATGTACACGCAAAGCTCGTACAAGACTTACGACAGCTTAAGCTGTCGCAATATCAGATTCAGGCTTTTTTGCAGCCTGTTGTACCTCGTGTTCTACAACATGAACCGTTTCTTTAGCGATTCGACCTTCTTCATCGGTTGGAATTACCCAAATTTGAGGGCCTGTTCCTGCATCAATTCGACCTTCTGTTCCACGTTTTAAACCATCATTCTGTTCTTTGCTAAGGTTGAAACCGAAGTGAGGTAAGTAAGCAACAGTTTTTTCACGAATGTAGGCAGAGTTTTCGCCAATACCACCAGTAAAGAACAAACCATCGATACGTGGTAAGCCACAGCTTAATGCAGCCAGAGATTTGGCTAAACGATAACAGAATACTTCAATCGCTAAAGTTGCATCTTCATTGCCTTGTTCTGAGGCATCAATCAAGGTACGCATATCATTTGAAAGATCAGATAGGCCTAGTAAACCTGATTCGCTGTTTAGCATTTTATCAATTTTATAGATATCCCAACCTAAGTTTGAAGCAAGGAAGCTATGAATGCTAGGATCAACATCACCACTACGTGTGCCCATCACCACGCCTTCGAGCGGGGTAAGTCCCATGGATGTATCGACACTTTGACCGTTCCAGATTGCGCAAGTTGAGCTACCGTTGCCTAAGTGTGCTGTTAACCAACCGCCATGTTTGTAGCTACCCGCAAGTTCAGAACCACGTTCAGAAACATACGCATGACTGGTACCATGGAAACCATAACGACGAACATTGTGTTGTGTATAAAGAAACTTTGGTAAAGCATAACGATATGCATGTGCAGGCATGGTTTGATGGAATGCTGTATCAAATACTGCAACCTGTGGTAATTCAGGGAATAGGCGCATTGTCGCATCAATACCGACTAAATGAGCAGGATTATGCAGCGGTGCAAGCGGTGTTGCTTCACGAATTTTTTCTACAATTTCAGGTGTCAATAATTCCGCTTTGGTTAAGGTACCCCCGTGAACGACACGGTGTCCAATGGCTTGAGGCTTATATTGTGATAAGCGACCTAAGATAGTTTCTAAAGCTTTTTCATGGTCTGCATAAGGAATTGACAGTTCAAGAGGCTGATTACCCGCCGTGATTCCTTTAATACGTGCATCAGCAGAACCTAGGTTTTCTGCTAAACCAAAGATTCGATCTTCACGACGTTCAGAAACAAGCGCATATTTGATTGATGAAGATCCGCAGTTAATTACTAATACTGATGTAGACACGTTTGAATACCCGAAATTATAATTTAAAAAAGTCATCCTGATTGATCTGATTATGCTTGTTTATATAGGGCAAATTAGATCGGCAGTCATGTTGTACCATGTGTAGTTTTTTTGTCCTAGATAGACTTTAGGTGATTAGACTTTTGGACTATCGACCTGATATTGATTAATAATTAATATTTATCAATTGATTGTTAAAAATTATCACTCATTGCCGTTTTTATCTATCTGCATTATATAGTTTCTTGTAAATAATCTTGTCCTATAAAAATGATGTTGTTTTGGTGTTTTAAAATTTAATTAATTGTTTTTTATAAAAAATTTTAATTTAGTTATATTTTAACGATGTATTAAAAGTAAAAAACTCAGCATTTATTGTTAAGATAAATGCTGAGTCGAGTTATTCATGCTTGGAATTAATGACGAATCTGACCATCTCCCAAAACAATCCATTTTTGAGAGGTTAATCCTTCAAGACCAACTGGACCACGGGCATGAATTTTATCTGTAGAAATCCCAATTTCAGCACCTAAGCCATATTCAAAACCATCAGCAAAACGAGTCGAAGCATTGACCATGACCGAACTTGAATCTACGCGTGTCAAGAATTGACGCGCTAAGCTAAAGTTCTCGGTGATGATTGCATCAGTATGATGTGAACCATACTTGTTAATATGTTGAATGGCTTCCTCAATCCCTGTCACAATTTTCACTGCTAAGATTGGGCCTAGATATTCTTCATACCAATCCTCTTCACTTGCTGGTTTTACAGCGTTGCCTAAGATTTTTTGAACATTTCTACAACCACGTAATTCAACGTTTTTTTCTGCATAAAGCTCGGCGATACGTGGTAAAAACTCCTCAGCGATTTTTTCATCAACCAAGAGGGTTTCCATTGCATTACATACACCATAACGATGTGTTTTGGAGTTTAATGCGATAGGAAGTGCTTTATGTAGATCAGCTTGAGCTTCAACAAAAACATGGCAATTTCCATCGAGGTGTTTAATCACTGGGATGGTTGCCTCATTGGTGATGCGTTCAATCAAGCTTTTACCACCACGAGGTACAATCACATCAACATATTCAGACATGGTAATTAATTGGCCCACGGCAGCACGGTCAGTGGTGTTTATCACTTGTACACAAGTTTCAGGTAAGCCCGCTGCTTTTAAACCATGTTGGATGGCTTCAGCAATTGCTTGATTTGAATTCAATGCTTCAGAGCCACCACGTAAAATGATGGCATTGCCAGATTTTAACGCAAGTGAGGCAGCTTCAAGGGTAACGTTTGGGCGTGATTCATAAATCATGCCGACCACACCTAAAGGCACGCGCATTTTACCAATCTGAATACCTGTTGGGCGGAAAGCAAGATCCGTGATTTCACCAATCGGATCGACAAGACCAATGACATCTTTTAAGCCTTGTAACATTCCTTTAAAGCGTGTGGGGTTGAGTTCTAAACGATCAAGTAAAGCACTATCCAATTGATTGTCACGACCTTTGCTCATGTCAATTTGGTTGGCGGCCAAGATTTGCGGTTGACTATTTTCCAAAGCAGTATAAATCGCAGATAAGGCATTATTTTTTGCAAGTGTAGTTGCGCCTGCCAAAACACTAGCGGCTTGGCGTGCTTGCTTCCCTACAGTTTGCATATACTGTTCAATTGAGTCTTGCATAGCAGTTTATTTGATCATTAAAAATTTCCCTTTGATAGTAGCAGTCTAAGTAAAGCCAAGGAAGTATTTCACTGAAATAAACTTATTTTGTGTTGCCAGAACTCAGAATATTTTGCAAAGTCTTTTGCCATTTAAACTGGATAAACGGTCAATTTAGCGATTGCGTATAAATCACACATCTGTAAGAATGAAACAATAAGGACATTGAAGTGATACAGAATTTATACGTATCACGAATTTGAAAGAATAATGCGGGTCAAAATCTTGCATATTAAAAGAATAAAGCAAGGATGGAGGAAGGATATGAATTCCATTATCCAAATGGACACAGAATCACACCAATCTTTATCAAGCTTTGGTTTTTTCGACATATACCACAAAAATAGTTTTAAGCAGGAACCAAGAACAACTTGGATTGATGGCTGGAAAATTGAGTATATGGCGATCGCAGATCCACGAACAATTCACAATACCCCTATTGTGATTGTGGGTGGAGCATTCCAAAACTTTAACTCATATAAATATTGTGTCGAGCAGTTTTTTGAAAGTGGCCCAGTCATTCTGATTGATTTGCCCTCAATGGGCGCCAATCAACAAATCACCAATATCGATTCTGGCTTATCAGCAGGTACATTAGAGTTACCAGATCTTTCCCGTATGTTGGGACAGTGGCTTGATATTGTCGCGATTGAAAAGGTTGCCGTGGTGGGGATATCTTTAGGTTCTGTGATTGCTTCATTTTTTGTTGATCAACGTCCAGAATTGGTCGAGAAAATGATCCTGATGGGCGTCATGCAAGAAACGCGTAAAAGCTGGCGGATGCTGTTAGAAGAATCATTGATGCTGATGAAAGAACAACGTATGGGGGAGTTTGGTCAAGCGGTCATTTTGTATTTAGTCAATCATGCTAAATTAGACAAAACCCGAATGTCGCCTACAGCAAAAAGATTGTTCTTTAAGCAAATGGCTGAGTTTTCTCATACAGAACAAGAACGTTATGAAATCAATTGTAATCGCTTATTGCGGTTAAACCATGTGCCGGTCCCTCAAGTCAATACGCTGGTGGCATGTGGTCAATACGACAGTTTTACCTTACCCCATGAAAATGCAAACTTTGCTTTGCAATGTCCAGACATGCAGTTTGCAATGATTGCCAATGCGGATCATGTTCCACAATTACAGCGTCGTAAAGAAACCATGACCTTATTCACTACTTATTTAAAAGGTGATTCTATTCAAGGGCTAGATGGCATTGTTAATTTCACACGGGAACAAATGCAACATATCGAGCGCCGTGGAGAACAACGTATTCAAGTGCTTGATCCGCATCGCCAGTTGAGCCACCGCCATTCAAATAGAGTGATACAGGTAGATGTGATTGATTTAAATTATTTTGGTCTATTGATAAGCCTTGATCATCAACAGGATTTAGCTTTTGTCAATGAACATACCCGTGATTTGGCTTTAAACTTAAGTGATGATGAAGGTGAGTTTGCGATTGAATGTTTGATTTTTGAAACATCTGAATTTGGTGTTCGGGCTCTATTTAAGCATGGTAGCTTTGAAAATGCAGATCGCTTATTACGCTTTATCGCGCGCCAAACTCAAACAGTACCGGTGTGTATTGAACAAGAAAATGCTGTAGCTTTAAGGTAGTCAGGGTTTATTCTGTTAAAAAACCAGTCTTTTTCACTGGTTTTTTATAGTTAGGAGTTCAAGTCTCGATCATAGCAACAAATGATTGCTTTATCGTTGTGCATCAATCATCCACACCAAATCACCTAGATGTTCTTCAGCATCGTGTTCAATTGAATTTTTATTAAAATAGGAACTAGGCTGGATTACTTCAACTTTTTGAAAACCAGCTTGATAGATAAAATTTTTCACTTGTTCTGGATTGATAAAGTGAAAGGTAAAAGCACTTCGAGACATGATTTTTAATAGCTTGCTGCTATTCCAAATCACTTTAGCCAGTTTGTTTTTTACAGGTTCAGGATAGAGGTCTGTGAGATAATGTAAGCTCTTGAAGTCTTGTCCGTACTGGGAAATCGATTGAATCAATTGTTGTAAAAGTGCTTTGGTAAAGTAGTTAATTAAACCTTCACTGATCACAACGAGCGGTCGTTGGGGATCAAATACGTCAAAGGCTTTTTTAAAATCGTCTGTAAATAAATCTACAGACAATACATCTGGGCTCGCGTTATCAATTTGCTTAAGCGCTGCTTGCTTAGTTTTTGCCATATCGGGCAAATCTAATTCACGATAATCAATCGTGGGATAATGTTGCCTAAACCACCAACCTCTTGGTGATAGTCCTGCGGCTATTTCTAATACTTGTAAGTCAGGAGACTGTTCGATCAGTTTAGCTAAGCGCTCATCTAACATAGTATGACGTTGTTTGAGTGTGGTACGCATACTGCCGCCTACATATTTTTCTCCCCAACTTTCTATTGGATGGGCAATCATCGCTAAAGTTTTACCCTTTGATGTAGCAAATAATGGATGAGAAATTCCCATTTTATACCAAATATAGCCTGTGTAATGGGCTGTAAATGAGATATGGCGGTGCTTTGAAAGTTGTTGGTCTGACATAGTTATCCTTAACTTATATTTTTTCTAATTCGATGATTACGAAAACAATTAAAAAGAAGACTAAAATTTAATTTTACTCAGTTCTTCTTTTTTATCCTTCCCAATGCACTATTTAGAGATATGCATTTTAAGCTTTTTAAACTGTTAAAAAGCTTAAAATTTTCTCTTTCTTTTTATAAAAAGAAAGAGATGTTAATTTTTCTAGATCAACATCATATAGATGTGTTTCTATTCTTTTTAAAGTGAATTTTTAAATTCTTCAATGACTCTTTTGACAGTTTGCCATTCATTTCCAAGCTCAAATTTTTCACCAATGGTGATATCTGGAATTTTGCCACGCATACGTTGTAAACGTGCTTGATTTGGTAATGGTAGATTGTTAATTCCAGCCAATGCAATACATGCTGATTCACGATTATTACACACCAAGCCCATATCGCAACCAGCTTCGAGAGCAGCTCGGATACGTGCGTCTGCTCCGCCTGCGACACAAGCAGCTTGCATACTTAAATCATCTGAGAATAACACACCATCAAATTGAAGTTCTTGACGTAAAATCGTTTCAATCCAATAGGGTGAAAAGCCCGCAGGATTTGGATCTACATTTTCATAAATAACATGTGCAGGCATAAGTGCATCCAGCTGGGTTTGTAGCTGAATAAAACTTTGCATATCATTATTATAAATATCTTGGTATTCACGTGGATCAATTGCTGCAGCAACATGAGAATCTGCTTTAACTGAACCATGTCCAGGGAAGTGTTTGCCTGTAGTTGCCATACCAGCACGTTGCATCCCTTTCATAAATGCACTAGCTAGGGGCACAATATCTTGTACATTTTTTGCAAAGGCGCGATCGCCAATCACATCACTTATATCATTGAGATCTAAAACAGGGGCAAAACTAAAATCAATCCCGACAGCAAGCACTTCAATTGCCATGAGCCAACCACATTGTTCAACCAGTGTTAATGCTTTTTCAGGTTGAGTTAAGTAAAGCTCACCAAAATGCCCCATAGCTGGTAGTAGAGTAAACCCTTGTTTTAAGCGTTGTACTCGCCCCCCTTCTTGATCAACTGCAATAAGAATGTCTGGGCGAATTTGGCGCATATGATCGGTTAATGCGCGAACTTGTGCAGGTGATTCTATATTTCTTGAAAATAAAATCATGCCACCGACTTGCGGAGTTTGTAATAGTTCAATATCTTCTTGAGTAAGTTCTGTGCCTGCAATATCAAGCATCAATGCGCCGATCATAGGAATCCACGGTTGTATTTATTTAAACTGGGAAACAATACCCGATTTCTGCAATGATTTGCTACACTTAGTCAGTACAGATTATGCTAAAACTACACAACATAAACAGATAAAGTCGTTTAAGATATTGAAACTGTTGAGTTCAGATTGAAAAACGATATAGAAATTGGAAAACCCAAGGAAGTATTAAGAATTTATGAAAATTCAAACTCTCGCTTGCGCTATAGCACTTGCAACAGGTGGTTTATTCTTTACCCATACCATCAATCAGGCAATGGCGGAAACCAATGCTACAAACGTGTCTCAATTGATTCATCCTTCACAAGATCAAGCTTTAGTGACACGTCAACTTGCAACTTTGATTGACCGTCAGCATTATTTGAATATGCGTTTAGATGCAACCACATCAAATCGTATTTTAGACATGTATATTGATAGCCTCGATCCAGAGCACACATTATTTTTAGCTTCAGAAATTGAACAATATAAAAAACAGTATGGTGCAACACTTGGCGCAAAACTAAAAGCAGGTGATTTGTCTGGACCATTTGCGATTCATGCGCATTATCGAGCGCGTTTAAAAGAATTTTATGAATTTGAATTGGCTGAACTCAAAAAGACACAGAACTTAAATCAACCGAATGAGTTTATTGATGCCGATCGTGAAAAAGCTGCGTTTTTTGCAAGCAAAGCCGAGTTGCAAAACTATTGGCGTAAAATGCTGGTGTCGCAATTAATCAATCTCACTATTGCTAAGCAAGAAGATCAAGCCAAACAAAAAGCATTAAAAGATGATCCAACATTGGCCAATGGTCAGGATTTAGCCGCATCAGAAGATCTTACACCGGTTCAAACGCTTACCAAGCGGTATACCCGCCAACTAGAGCGTATTGGACGAACCAAGAGTGATGATGTGCTGGAACGTATCCTCAATGCAATGACCTTGACCTACGATCCGCACAGCAATTATTTTCCACCTGTTGATGCCATGGAGTTGAATCGTCAAACCACCTTACAACTTGAAGGTATTGGTGTTTCGATTCGTCCTGAGCGTGGTAATGAAGACTACACCAAGATTGAAACTATTGTAGATGGTGGGCCGGCAAGTAAGACTGGACAGGTTAAATCGGGTGATCGCATTATTGGTGTTGCACAAGATGGCAATAAGATGGTCGATGTGATTGGCTGGCCAAGTTCCGAAATTGTTGGATTGATACGTGGGAAACGTGGAACCAAAGTTTCAGTGAAATTGTTAGCTGCTGGTGCCTCTATGAGCCAAGCGCGAGTTGTCACAATTACTCGTGATGTGATTCAAGAAGAAGATGCTGGTGTCCGTTCACGGACTGTGGAACTTACACGTGATGGTAAAAAGCATAAGTTTGGTGTTTTAGAAATACCATCTTTCTATTTGAACTATCGTGCACGTCGTGCAGGGACTGAATATCGCTCTGTTTCAGAAGATACCAATAAAGCATTGAAGTCACTTGCAGCACAAAATGTTGAAGGCATTATTATTGATTTGCGTAATAATCCAGGTGGTTCTTTAGAAGAAGTTGCCAAAATGATTGGGCAGGTAATTAAAGAGGGCCCAGTGGTTCAAATCCGTGACGGTAACGGGAATGTGAGTGTGTTTGAAGACACCGACGGTGGTGCTCAAACTTATTCAGGACCTTTGGCTGTTTTGGTTAACTTAGCATCAGCTTCTGCCAGTGAGATTTACTCTGCTGCACTCCAAGATTACGATCGTGCAGTTATTTTAGGGAGCACAACAACAGGTAAGGGAACTGCACAAGTTCAATTAGATAGTCTTGCTTATGGTCAAGCGACCTTAACTCAGCGTAAATTTTATCGTGTTACAGGTGGAAGCACACAAAACAAAGGTGTGATACCAGATATCAAATTGGTTGATATTTACGATGAAGAGTTTGGTGAGCGTAAAGCGAAAAATGCCCTGAAATGGGATACGATTCCGACTGCGCCATTTAAACGTGAAGGTTCAATTCAACCTTATGTGGCACAGCTTGGTGAAAAATCAAAAGTTCGTACGGCAGGCGATTCTCAGTTCCAATATTTAGAGACGCGTAAAGCGATTGCTCAAGAAGCTAAAGATCAGAAACGAATCTCTCTAGATATTGATAAACGTAAAGCGGAGTTAATAGCGCTTGAAGCAAGAACATTGGCTGCAGAGAACAAACGCCGTACTGAAACAGGACTAAAACCATATTCAAATTGGGAAAGCTACCAAGCAAGTTTGGATGCTTTGGCTGAGTCGAGAGCAAAAATGAAAGTAAACCAGCGCCCAGCTTTGCCAGAAGAAGAGACTTTTGTGAATGAAGCTGCCAACGTTCTGTTAGATTTGGCACATCTAACAAGTAAATAACTAAAAATTCTATTTAGGTAAAATAAAAAAGCATATCTCGGGTATGCTTTTTTATTTCGATTTAAAAAATAACTTGACGTTCAATAGGATAGTGATATTTTAAGTAAAACGAACGCTCTTTAAAAAAGGTGAACCTTCTCGCAATTTTAGGTTGTATATATAAAGGTTGCTTATAACAAAAATAGGTTCATTACTGGAAGTAAATTTTTATGAGTTATATGAGTTATGATAGTAATCTCGTAATAGGCTCTGCATGTATTGCAGTTATCATCTGTTACGTAGCTATTTCATTAGAACAACTCATATTTACGCAACATTCGCCTCGCCAACAAAAAATTATATTATGCTTGAGTGGCATGGTTTTTGGGTTTGCAATTTGGGCAATGCATTTTATCGGAATGTTGGCTTGTGATCTACCACAAGGTTATTCCTTTGATCTAACATTCACAGTGATTTCATATATTATTGCTGCATTGGCGTCGACTTTTGCGATTTGGCTGACAACTCAAGAAACTTTGCCTATTGTACGGCTGATTTTGGGTGGATTGTTGATGGGGTTGGGAATTTCTGGGATGCACTATATCGGCATGCTGGGTTTAAATATTCCAAATCAACAAGTTGATTATGATGTTATTTTAGTGATGCTCTCAGTCATCATGGCTATAAGTGGTTCAGGATTGTCTTTCTGGCTCGCCTTTAAATATAAGAATTCTTTTAATCATAAGATGCTCTATAAAATTGCTGTATCGATCATGATCGCGCTCAGCATTGTGGGAATGCATTATATTGGTATGGCTGCGGCGACGATCTCATCGGTGCATGAAAAACATTTTGGAAGTCAACTACACGAAGGACAAGGTATTTTATTGTTTACCATTATTTTTGTAGCGAGTTTGATCCTTGTTTCTGCTTTTTGTGTAGCGATTTTAGAACGAAGATTAGAAGAACGTAGTTTACAGTTATTACAAGCCAATAAAGAGCTTGAAGACTTAGCACTTCAAGACAATCTGACTAAACTTCCAAATCGATTATTTCTAGTTGAATACACAGATGCTTTATTTTTAGGTTATAAAGAAATACAGACTAAAATTGCTTTTATTTATATTGACTTAGATCGCTTTAAATCAGTCAATGATGCATTTGGTCATCATATAGGTGACGAACTTCTGGTTAAACTCGCACAGCGTTTATATCCTTTGCTCAAGGACGGACAAAGACTTATTCGTATTGGTGGAGATGAGTTCATTCTGATTCTTGAAGATTCTAATCGTAATGAAGCTGAAGAAATTGCTGAATTATTCTTACAAAAAATACAAGATGGGTTTCAAATTTCAGGTAAAGAAATCAATATTTCTGCCAGCATTGGAATTGTATTTTTTCCAGATCATGGGCAGAACTTACAAGATTTATTGATTAATGCTGATTCAGCCATGATGCAATCGAAAGAGCAGGGTCGTAATACTTTTAGTGTTTATAGCAGTTCTTTAGACCAACAACACCAAAGTCGAAGTCAATCTAAACTCATCAATGATTTATATAAAGCAGTAGAAGAACAACAATTTATTCTATTTTATCAACCTAAATTCACAGCCGACTACCAAATTTGTGGCGTAGAGGCTTTAATCCGTTGGAAGCATCCAACCCTAGGCTTACTTGCACCGAGCATGTTTATTGATGGTGCTGAGCAAACGGGTCTGATTATTCGTATGGGTTATTGGGCTTTAGAAAAAGCATGTAAGCAAATTCAAGAATGGGAAGAGGCTTTGTTGCACAAACATTCAAAAGCTAAACTTCTTCCAAGTTATCTAAATTTAAGTGGCAACTTGGGTGTGAGGTCGGCCTAAATCTGTAAATTTATTTAATACGGCCACACGTGCATGAATCTCATTGACTTGGCTTTGAAAGTTTCTCGCACGGAGTTTATCGCCTAATAATTTGATGCAATGCATCTTGGTTTCTATCAGACTTCTGCGATGATAGCCTGACCAATTTTTCCATATTGTTCTCCCTAAACGTTTAACTGTTCGAAGTAATTCATTTCGCTCTAGCGAGCTGGTCTTTGTATCTTTCCAAGGTTTCGCATTTTTTCTTGGCGGAATCACCGCATGTGCTTGTCGGTCTGCAATTACTTGACGGCATTGCTTGGTGTCATAAGCCCCATCAGTATAGACAGAGTCAATCTGCTCATCTTGTGGAATCTGATCGAGTAAATCACCAAGCACTTGTGAATCACTCACATTATTTGTAGTGAGTTGAATAGCGCGTATTTGAAGGGTTTCAGCATCTATACCAATATGAAGTTTACGCCATTGGCGACGATATTCAGGTTGGTGTTTCTTACGCTTCCATTCACCTTCGCCTAGAAACTTTAAGCCAGTAGAATCGACGAGTAGCTGGAGACCATTACTGCTTTTTTGATAGTTAATTGCAATATCAATATGCTTTTGTCTTCTGCAGATGGTGGAATAGTCTGGTGCTGTCCAATCTAATCTACAAAGATGAATGAGACTTTGCACAAAGCCAGTGACCATGCGTAAAGAAAGACGAAATAAGGATTTGATCATTAAACAGCATTGGATGGCTGTATCTGAATAAGTTTGATTTCGACCATGTTTACCTTTGGGTTGAGCGTACCATTGAGTCTTGGGATCAAACCAAATTGAGAGATTTCCTCGATTTATTAATGCACTGTTATAAGAAGACCAATTGGTTGTACGATAGATTTTAGGTGTGGGCTTATTCATTTGAGAATTATATTGTGGAATAAGCCTTTAGAGATAGGTTTGTGCAACAAAGCCATGGGAAGATAAAAAATATGCTTTTGGTCCGATTGCAGTAAATCTTTCAGCTGTGCAATTTGAACATAAGCATTTGATTGAAACTCTAGAAAAATTGATTCAAAAATACCATGTCAAGAATGGTAATTTAATTATTGAGATTACTGAATCTACAGCGATGCATCATATTGATGACAGTATTCAAACTTTTGAGAAATTAAGAAATTTAGGTATCCGACTGGCAATTGATGATTTTGGAACGGGCCATTCGAGTTTCTTGTATTTAAAAGATTTACCAGTAGATGAATTAAAAATAGATCGAGAATTTATCCGTAATTTGTGTGAAGGTTCAAAAGAACAAATCATTTTAGAAAGTATTATTCATTTGGCGATTCGTTTGGGTTTGGTGGTGACGGCAGAAGGTGTTGAAACTGAACAACAGGCGCAGATTCTTAAACGCTTAGGTTGTCAGCAATTACAAGGTTATTTGTTAGGCATGCCGCTACCGGTAGATCGTTTAGAAACTAATTATAGTATGGTTAAAGCTGTACCTTAAATATAAAAATATTGAATCATGTGACGAATTTAAACTGTCATTAAAACTAAATTTAAGATGATTATAATCTGATTTTACTTGAAATTTAAAATAATATAGTAGTTTTTTTCTCAGCAATATTAGTCGATTTATCGATTTTCTAAGTCCTAAGTCAGCTTTTTATTAAATATAATAAAATTTTTTAAATATTTTTATAGTAGTGTTTATTAGTTTCTTCGCTTTAAAAAGATACTAGTTTTATCTTGTTAGTTTAGGATTTTTTTTAAACCGTACTTACTGTTTTTGCTAATATTGAATAAAAATCAAATAGATGTTGATTTTGAATTAAGTTTTATAAGGAGCCGGATGATAATAGTTAATCTTTTTTTAATAATCTGAAGTAATAAAAATTAATTTATATATTGAGCCTCTTGTAAAAATTTTTTTAGCTATATTAATTTAGAGTTAGAAGTTATTTTTTATCTTTAATATTAATTGGTTTATATGTTTTATTCTGAATGTGAAATATCTTAAGTCTTAAGTAGATGCTTTTTATTTAAATTAAATGACAGCTTTTTAGTATTAATATGTATTATCTTATCATGATAATTCTATTTAGTTTGTTTTTTAGGCATCATTCACAAGCGATTGTTAAAATTATAAATCAACGTGAAATCCTTTCTCATTCTAGCTTTATCTCAAAGGGAGAAGAAACTTTCAATAAAAATATTATTCACTCAATATGATCATTTTTTGATTTATGAAATATATCTGTTTTAAATGTGCATTAAAGCTTCTGGTGTATTAAACACCTTTTAATCAACTAAATTTTATATAAAATAACAAGTTGTGTTGGTGTTAGTTACTTTTTTTTGAAGCATATGTTTTTTTGTTCTTAGTTTAAATTATTCTCTAAAAAATTTCATAAAAGAAGTAAGGTTTTAAAATTCATGGATATAAGCTGGCTATTTTCTTGTTTTTTAATATTTTAAAAGATGAGAAGTTCAATGAGGAATACGTTTTTTCACCAAAATCAGTTTCTATTTATAATTAGCTTAACGAGTAATTTTTTTATAATTTTCTATATTATTTTTATTGCATCGACTGTGAAGGCTGAAATGATATTAGCCAAACCAGAGAAAAATTTAAAGAATAAAATTTCTCAACTTTTTGCTCCTGAAACTGATCAAAGTTATAAATTTGTTGAGTTGCAAAAACTAAGCAATTTGCAAGTAGATCAAAGTCAATTTCAAAAAATTGGAAATGAAGGTTTTTTTCCTACTGTACCTAATATTTTAACACATGATTCTATTAATTTAATTGATGCTATCCATTATTCAATTCAACAGAATCCTGATATTTCACAGGCGATTGCTAATTTAGCAGCAGAAAATGCAGGCGTTGATTTTGCAAAAGCTGGTTATTATCCGCAATTATCAGGAGGAGTCAGTACTGGAGATTTAACAACAGGAGAGCGTGGCCGCCAGTTACTCAGTTTAAATGCAACCCAGATGGTTTATGATTTCGGGAAAATAAAGTCTGGAGTTTCAGTAGCGCAAGCTAAGGTACAACTTGAACAAGCAAATGTCTTAGTCAGTATTGATGATATCGCTTTAGATGCATCCCAAACTATTATTAATATTCAGCGCTATTTACGATTAAATAAAATTGCTGAGCAACAAATAACGGGTATTCAACGAATTAAGGATATCGCAAATTTACGCGCAAATGCTGGAATCAGTAGTCAAGCTGACCCAATTCAAGCTCAATCTTATCTAGAGTCAGCGCAATCAAGTTTAATTGCTCAACAATCTTTGTTACGCCAATATCAGCAACATTTACGCATTCTTCTTGGTGTAGATATTTTTAATAAGGTTTGGCTGATTCCTGACGATCTTGTTATGCAATCTGATTTATATGGTGAACCTCAATTTAATATCATTCCTAAAATGATTGTAGCTCTAGCTAAGGTAGAAGTTGCAAAAGCCCAAAAAGAACAAACCCGATTAACTCGTTATCCAACGCTTGCGGTTAAAGGTTCGCTAAATCAGGCCTTAAATGGTCGTAATCCGAATAATGGTAGAGATGATGGGTTTTATAGTTCCATTATGCTTGAAGCGACCAGTCAGTTTTACCAAGGGGGGGCTAATTCTTCGCAAGTTAAAATGGCGAGTTATGCGGAAGAAGCTGCCAAATCAGAAGTGAACTCAGTATACCGAGATGTTCTAAATCAGATTAGAACGAGTCGTGAACAAATTGAAAACAAACAGCGCCAAATACAAGTTTTAGCAAATAGACAAGAAACAACCGTTCGGACCCGAGAGCTATATCAGGAACAATATAAGCTGGGAACACGTTCATTGGTTGATTTACTTAATGCTGAACAAGCAATCCATAGTGCAAATACAGAGCTCGAGACAGCACGTTATGACATCTATAACAGTATTGTTCAGTATATTGCCGCAACAGGTCGTTCGCGACAAGTTTATGGCTTAAACAATATTTCAATTCAGGGGTTCGAAGTTCAGCCATGACGACAAAAAAAAATTATCAACCCTGGTTACAAGCAATACTCACGGTTGCAAAGTATTATCGGATTGAGCCATCAGAAGAAAGAATTCGCTTACAATTGGAATGGAATCAAAACCAAAAGCTGGATGACATTTTACTATTGATCGCCCGTCAGGTTGGATTAAATCTACGTAAATCTAATTTTTCTGTAGAGCTTTTAAACCCATGGCTTTTACCTGTCATTTTTGAACTAAATGATGGACAAGTTGGGGTCGTTGATAAAGCAGATAAGCGAGGAAATGTTAATATTCAATTTAGTGGTGATCAAGGTTTATCACAAAGTATTCATATAGATTTATTAAAAGATAAAATCAAGTATGTATACACTTTGCGGCCAGAGACTTCAATTCCTGATGCTCGCATTGATGAATATATTAAGCCATATCAAGAAAATTGGTTCTGGTCGATTGCCTTACGCGATTGGAAGCGATATATAGATATAATGTTTGCCTCTTTGATTGCAAACATATTGGCATTGGCAACCATTATATTTTCTATGCAGGTTTATGACCGTGTCGTACCTTCACAATCTATTTCAACATTATGGGTATTAGCTGGTGGGGTATTAATTGCGGCGATCTTTGAATTCGTATTACGTGTATCTCGTGTCTATCTGTCTGATATTATTGGTAAACGAGCTGATTTACGTATTTCAGATCGCGTTTTGGGACATGCACTAAGAATTAAGAATAAAGATCGCTCAAAATCGACGGGTAGTTTTATTTCTCAAATCCGTGAACTGGAAGGTGTTAGAGAACTTATTACTTCAACTACAATTGGTGCAATTGCTGACTTACCCTTCTTTTTTCTTTTTCTGTTCATTTTTGCTTTCATTGGTGGAAACCTATTTTGGGTGATGTTGTTGGTTATCCCGCTTATGATTTTACCCGCAATTTTGGTACAGAAAAAATTGGCGCAGTTAGCACAAGAGGGGATGCGTGAGTCGGCTATTCGAAATGCAATATTAGTAGAGGTGGTTCAGGGTATAGAAGATATCAAGTTATTGCGGGCAGAATCTCGTTTCCAAAATCAATGGAACCATATGAATGAGATTTCCGCTGATATCGGGATGAAACAACGTAAAATTGTCGGCACTTTGATGGCCTGGACGCAAAAACTTCAGGGCTTAACATACGCTATGGTTGTTTTAGTGGGTTGTTTTGCTGTCATTGATGGTGAAATGACAACGGGTGCTTTGGTTGCATGCTCAATTTTGTCATCACGAATGCTCGCTCCAATTGCCCAGATTACAGGAATCTTGGGACGTTTACAGCAGACTAAAATAGCGAAACAAAGTTTAGATGAGCTGATGAAGCGACCTATTGATCAAGCTGAGCGTTCTCATTTAGTTCACAAGCCTGTTTTGAATGGGGACTATGAGTTAAAGAATGTTTTGTTTCAATATGGAGATGAGGATCCTAAACCGAGTCTTATGATTCGTCATTTAAAAATTCGATCAGGTGAAAAAGTCGCCATATTAGGTCGTAATGGCGCAGGTAAGTCTACTTTGTTGCAATTGCTATCAGGTATGCAGGAACCCAATCAAGGTGCAGTTCATCTCGATGGTCTAGATTTATCTTTAATAGATCCATCTGATGTACGACGTGATATGGGCTTACTCAATCAGAATGCATATTTGTTCTACGGCACGATTCGAGAAAATTTGACCCTAGGTGCGCCTTTAGCAACAGACGATGACATATTAAATGCTTTGACTGTTACAGGAGCTCTTGCTTTTATTCAAGAAAAGAAGGAAGGACTTGACCATCTGATTTTGGAAGGAGGTATTGGTTTTTCTGGAGGGCAAAAACAAGCATTTCTTTTGGCTCGGTTACTCATTCGTCAACCAAATATCCTCTTGCTGGATGAACCTACAGCTTCCATTGATGATGTCTCAGAAAAACAACTAATTGATCACTTAAAAGATTGGTTAGCTCATCGAACGCTTATTGTTGCAACTCACCGCCGGGCTGTCTTAGAACTAGTTGATCGCATTGTTGTCGTTAATGATGGAAAAATTGTCATGGATGGGCCAAGAGACGAGATATTAAGTCAATCAACTATTCAACACAATAATGTTAAACAAGGAGATAATTCATGAGCGAGCAACAAGAAAAAGATCGTTCAATGAATGTTTCCTATACTGAACCATCTTTACCCCGTGTGAGCTTAATCATTTGGATTGTAGGTATTGGCTTTCTGATTTTTTGTATTTGGGCTTGGATATTTAAACTTGAGGAAGTATCTACAGGAGTAGGAAAGGTTATCCCTTCTTCTAAAGAGCAGGTAATACAATCTTTGGAAGGGGGAATTCTCACCAAATTAAATGTACAAGAAGGTGATATTGTTGAAAAAGGTGAAATACTGGCACAGTTAGATCCTACTCGTTTTGCATCAAATGTTGGTGAATCCCAATCTTTACTGGTGGCAGCTCAGGCAACAGCAGCTCGTTTACGTGCAGAAGTGAATGGAACACCATTAGTTTTCCCTAAGATTGTTACAACAGATTCAATGTTGGTAAGTGAAGAAACGGCGCTGTATCAGTCTAGACGAGAGGATGTGGAGCAAACCCTGAAAGGGTACAAAGAGGCTTTACAGTTGGTACAGCAAGAGTTAACTATGACTGAGCCATTGGTTGCTAAAGGAGCTGCGAGTGAAGTTGAAGTTTTACGCTTGCGTCGTTCGGCAAATGATTTACAAAATAAAATGAATGATGTTCGAAATCAATATTATGTGAAAGCACGGGAAGAATTAGCTAAAGCCAATATGGATATCCAAACTCAACAACAAGTGGTTGTGGGGAGGACCGATAGTTTGGATCGGGCTATTTTTAGAGCCCCCGTGCGCGGTGTTGTGAAAGAAATTTCGGTGACAACACATGGCGGTGTTATACCGCAAAATGGGAAGTTTATGACGATAGTTCCAATTGATGAAAAGCTTTTGATTGAGGCTCGAATTTTGCCACGTGATATCGCTTTTATTCATCCCGGACAAGAAGCACTAGTAAAAATTACAGCATATGACTATTCAATTTATGGAGGATTGAAAGGTAAAGTGACAGTGATATCTCCTGATACTATTCGAGATGAAGTAAAGCAAGATCAGTTTTACTATAGAGTATATATTCGTACGGATTCTGACAAACTTTATAATAAAGAAAAAAAATCATTTGCAATTACACCAGGTATGGTGGCGACTGTAGATATTCGTACAGGTGAGAAAACAATATTGGATTATTTATTAAAACCATTTAATAAAGTAAAAGAAGCATTGCGCGAAAGATAAATTTTAAAATATAAGTATGAATTTTTAATATAAAAATTCATACTTATTTTAAAATTTTTTTATTATTTTAAAATATGAATTTTATTATTTGGATTTTAAAACATAATAGTCTAATAAATGTATTTTATACATTAAAACAAAATAAACTATTGAAAATTAATAAATATCTCTAATTTAATAATTGAGATTAAAAAATATACTGCATTTTTATTTTTTTTGTGTGATGAAATTCATGTATATAATTTATTTCCGTGTTGAGGTTTGCCTTTATTTTATCTAATTTATTCCATAGTTTGGGCTCTTTTTATTTAAGAGCTTTAAATTGGATTCATTTAAATAAAATCCTTTAAGGGGCAGAAAATATGTCAGAAATACAAGTTGTTTCTAAGGAAAGCCATAAGGTCTTAGAAACCACAACAAAAGATAATGTTTCACTTTCAGAAGCATCCGTAGTTTTAATAAAGGTCAATAAAGATGATGTTTCTGAAATAAAACAAGATGGTAGGAATGCAATTATCACTTTAAAAAATGGTGATAAAATTGTAATAGTTGATTTTTTTAATGGCGGTAATTATTCAACTGATAATAGTTTAGTTTTTGAAGATGGCAACCATAAATTAGTTTGGGTGCAATTTACAGATAGTAATGGCGCATTATTAGAAAATATCACATATAGTTATATAGATGATATAGAACCACTACTTTATCATGATGGTGCAGGCTCGCCATGGGCATGGTTATCAGTACCATTAACTGCTGCAGGAATTTTGTGGTGGGCGAATGATAATGATAGTAATAATGGTAAATCTTCAGTAAAACCTGACACTACTCCACCAACAGCTCCTGTAGTAGATCCAATTAATGGAAAAGATCCTATTACAGGTACAGCTGAGCCAGGCTCAACAGTCACAGTCACTTACCCAGATGGTACCAAAACCACAGTTGTTGCTGGTCCAGATGGAACTTGGACAGTGCCAAATCCTGGTTTAAAAGATGGGGATGAAGTTAAGGTAATCGCGACAGACCCAGCAGGGAATAATTCATTACCAACGGTCGTCGTTGTAGATGCTATTCCACCAACAGCTCCTGTAGTAGATCCAATTAATGGAAAAGATCCTATTACAGGTACAGCTGAGCCAGGCTCAACAGTCACAGTCACTTACCCAGATGGTACCAAAACCACAGTTGTTACGAGTCCAGATGGAACTTGGACAGTGCCAAATCTTGGTTTAAAAGATGGTGATGAAGTTAAGGTAATCGCGACAGACCCAGCAGGGAATAATTCATTACCAACGATCGTCGTTGTAGATGCTATTCCACCAACAGCTCCTGTAGTAGATCCAATTAATGGAAAAGATCCTATTACAGGTACAGCTGAGCCAGGCTCAACAGTCACAGTCACTTACCCAGATGGCAGCAAAACCACAGTTGTTGCTGGTCCAGATGGAACTTGGACAGTGCCAAATCCTGGTTTAAAAGATGGGGATGAAGTTAAGGTAATCGCGACAGACCCAGCAGGGAATAATTCATTACCAACGGTCGTCGTTGTAGATGCTATTCCACCAACAGCTCCTGTAGTAGATCCAATTAATGGAAAAGATCCTATTACAGGTACAGCTGAGCCAGGCTCAACAGTCACAGTCACTTACCCAGATGGTACCAAAACCACAGTTGTTACGAGTCCAGATGGAACTTGGACAGTGCCAAATCCTGGTTTAAAAGATGGTGATGAAGTTAAGGTAATCGCGACAGACCCAGCAGGGAATAATTCATTACCAACGATCGTCGTTGTAGATGCTATTCCACCAACAGCTCCTGTAGTAGATCCAATTAATGGAAAAGATCCTATTACAGGTACAGCTGAGCCAGGCTCAACAGTCACAGTCACTTACCCAGATGGCAGCAAAACCACAGTTGTTACGAGTCCAGATGGAACTTGGACAGTGCCAAATCCTGGTTTAAAAGATGGCGACGAAGTTAAGGCAATCGCGACAGACCCAGCAGGGAATAATTCATTACCAACGGTCGTCGTTGTAGATGCTATTCCACCAACAGCTCCTGTAATAGATCCAATTAATGGAAAAGATCCTATTACAGGTACAGCTGAGCCAGGCTCAACAGTCACAGTCACTTACCCAGATGGCAGCAAAACCACAGTTGTTACGAGTCCAGATGGAACTTGGACAGTGCCAAATCCTGGTTTAAAAGATGGCGACGAAGTTAAGGCAATCGCGACAGACCCAGCAGGAAATAATTCATTACCAACGGTCGTCGTTGTAGATGCTATTCCACCAGCAGCTCCTGTAATAGATCCAATTGATGGAACAGATCCTATTACAGGTACAGCTGAGCCAGGTTCAACAGTCACAGTTACTTACCCAGATGGCACCAAAACCACAGTTGTTGCTGGTCCAGATGGAACTTGGACAGTGCCAAATCCTGGTTTAGATGATGGTGATGAAGTTAAGGCAATCGCGACAGACCCAGCAGGGAATAATTCATTACCAACAGTAGTCATTGTAGATATTGGATCTGACTCTGACAGTGACTCGGATTCTGACAGCGACTCGGACTCTGACAGCGATTCTGACTCTGACAGCGACTCGGACTCAGACAGCGACTCGGATTCTGACAGCGACTCGGACTCTGACAGCGATTCTGACTCTGACAGCGACTCGGACTCTGACAGCGATTCTGACTCTGACAGCGACTCAGACTCTGACAGCGATTCTGATTCTGACAGCGACTCGGACTCTGACAGCGACTCGGATTCTGACAGCGACTCGGATTCTGACAGCGACTCGGACTCTGACAGCGATTCTGACTCTGACAGCGATTCTGACTCTGACAGCGACTCGGACTCTGACAGCGATTCTGATTCTGACAGCGACTCGGATTCTGACAGCGACTCGGATTCTGACAGCGACTCGGATTCTGACAGCGATTCTGACTCTGACAGCGATTCTGACTCTGACAGCGATTCTGACTCTGACAGCGACTCTGACTCTGACAGCGATTCTGACTCTGACAGCGACTCGGATTCTGACAGCGATTCTGACTCTGACAGCGACTCGGATTCTGACAGCGACTCGGATTCTGACAGCGATTCGGATTCTGACAGTGACTCTGACAGCGACTCGGATTCTGACAGCGATTCTGACTCTGACAGCGACTCGGACTCTGACAGCGATTCTGACTCTGACAGTGACTCGGATTCTGACAGTGATTCTGACTCTGACAGCGACTCGGATTCTGACAGCGACTCGGATTCTGACAGTGACTCGGATTCTGACAGTGACTCGGACTCTGACAGCGACTCTGACTCTGACAGCGACTCGGACTCTGACAGCGATTCTGACTCTGACAGCGATTCTGACTCTGACAGCGACTCGGATTCTGACAGCGATTCTGACTCTGACAGCGACTCGGATTCTGACAGCGACTCGGATTCTGACAGCGATTCGGATTCTGACAGTGACTCTGACAGCGACTCGGATTCTGACAGCGATTCTGACTCTGACAGCGACTCGGACTCTGACAGCGATTCTGACTCTGACAGTGACTCGGATTCTGACAGTGATTCTGACTCTGACAGCGACTCGGATTCTGACAGCGACTCGGATTCTGACAGTGACTCGGATTCTGACAGTGACTCGGACTCTGACAGCGACTCTGACTCTGACAGCGACTCGGACTCTGACAGCGATTCTGACTCTGACAGCGATTCTGACTCTGACAGCGACTCGGATTCTGACAGCGATTCTGACTCTGACAGCGACTCGGATTCTGACAGCGACTCGGATTCTGACAGCGATTCGGATTCTGACAGTGACTCTGACAGCGACTCGGATTCTGACAGCGATTCTGACTCTGACAGCGACTCGGACTCTGACAGCGATTCTGACTCTGACAGTGACTCGGATTCTGACAGTGATTCTGACTCTGACAGCGACTCGGATTCTGACAGCGACTCGGATTCTGACAGTGACTCGGATTCTGACAGCGACTCGGATTCTGACAGCGACTCGGACTCTGACAGTGACTCTGACTCTGACAGCGACTCTGACTCTGACAGCGACTCGGATTCTGACAGCGACTCGGACTCTGACAGCGACTCGGATTCTGACAGTGACTCGGATTCTGACAGCGACTCGGATTCTGACAGCGACTCGGACTCTGACAGTGACTCGGATTCTGACAGCGACTCGGATTCTGACAGTGACTCGGACTCTGACAGCGATTCGGATTCTGACAGTGACTCGGACTCTGACAGCGATTCGGATTCTGACAGCGACTCGGATTCTGACAGTGATTCTGACTCTGATAGCGATTCGGACTCTGACAGCGACTCGGACTCTGACAGCGACTCGGATTCTGACAGTGACTCGGATTCTGACAGTGACTCGGATTCTGACAGCGATTCTGACTCTGACAGCGACTCGGATTCTGACAGCGATTCGGACTCTGACAGTGATTCTGACTCTGACAGCGACTCGGACTCTGACAGCGACTCAGACAGTGATTCTGACTCTGACAGCGATTCTGACTCTGACAGTGATTCTGACTCTGACAGCGACTCGGATTCTGACAGCGACTCTGACTCTGACAGCGACTCGGATTCTGACAGTGACTCGGATTCTGACAGCGACTCGGACTCTGACAGTGACTCGGATTCTGACAGCGACTCGGATTCTGACAGTGACTCGGACTCTGACAGCGATTCGGATTCTGACAGTGACTCGGACTCTGACAGCGATTCGGATTCTGACAGCGACTCGGATTCTGACAGTGATTCTGACTCTGATAGCGATTCGGACTCTGACAGCGACTCGGACTCTGACAGCGACTCGGATTCTGACAGTGACTCGGATTCTGACAGTGACTCGGATTCTGACAGCGATTCTGACTCTGACAGCGACTCGGATTCTGACAGCGATTCGGACTCTGACAGTGATTCTGACTCTGACAGCGACTCGGACTCTGACAGCGACTCAGACAGTGATTCTGACTCTGACAGCGATTCTGACTCTGACAGTGATTCTGACTCTGACAGCGACTCGGATTCTGACAGTGACTCGGATTCTGACAGTGACTCTGACTCTGACAGCGATTCTGACTCTGACAGCGACTCTGACAGTGATTCTGACAGCGACTCTGACAGTGATTCTGACTCTGACAGCGACTCGGACTCTGACAGCGACTCGGATTCTGACAGTGATTCTGACTCTGACAGTGACTCGGATTCTGACAGCGACTCGGATTCTGACAGCGACTCGGATTCTGACAGCGACTCGGACTCTGACAGCGACTCGGATTCTGACAGCGACTCGGATTCTGACAGCGACTCTGACTCTGACAGCGACTCTGACTCTGACAGTGATTCTGACTCTGACAGTGACTCGGATTCTGACAGCGACTCGGATTCTGACAGCGACTCGGATTCTGACAGCGACTCGGACTCTGACAGCGACTCGGATTCTGACAGCGACTCGGATTCTGACAGCGACTCTGACTCTGACAGCGACTCGGATTCTGACAGTGACTCGGATTCTGACAGTGACTCGGACTCTGACAGTGATTCTGACTCTGACAGCGATTCTGATGACACGACTGCACCTGATGCGCCAACTGCAGATGTTGTTAATAATGGAACGCAAGTAACAGGTACAGCAGAACCAGGTTCAACAGTGACAGTTAAAGACCAAGGCGGTAACGTATTGGGTACAGCGGTTACCGATGAAAATGGCAACTATACAGTAGATCTAACCACACCATTAACCAATGGTGAAGTGGTCGATGTGACTGCAAAAGATGTTGCTGGCAATGAATCTGAACCTACTCAAGCAACAGCTGATGATACGACTGCGCCAACTGCTCCAACAGCTGATGTTGTTAATGATGGAACGCAAGTAACAGGTACAGCAGAACCAGGTTCAACAGTGACAGTTAAAGACCAAGGCGGCAACGTATTGGGTACAGCGGTTACCGATGAAAATGGCAACTATACAGTAGATCTAACCACACCATTAACCAATGGTGAAGTGGTCGATGTGACTGCAAAAGATGTTGCTGGCAATGAATCTGAACCTACTCAAGCAACAGCTGATGATACGACTGCTCCAACTGCTCCGACAGCAGATGTTGTTAATAATGGAACGCAAGTAACAGGTACAGCAGAACCAGGTTCAACAGTGACAGTTAAAGACCAAGGCGGTAACGTATTGGGTACAGCGGTTACCGATGAAAATGGCAACTATACAGTAGATCTAACCACACCATTAACCAATGGTGAAGTGGTCGATGTGACTGCAAAAGATGTTGCTGGCAATGAATCTGAACCTACTCAAGCAACAGCTGATGATACGACTGCGCCAACTGCTCCAACAGCTGATGTTGTTAATGATGGAACGCAAGTAACAGGTACAGCAGAACCAGGTTCAACAGTGACAGTTAAAGACCAAGGCGGCAACGTATTGGGTACAGCGGTTACCGATGAAAATGGCAACTATACAGTAGATCTAACCACACCATTAACCAATGGTGAAGTGGTCGATGTGACTGCAAAAGATGTTGCTGGCAATGAATCTGAACCTACTCAAGCAACAGCTGATGATACGACTGCGCCAACTGCTCCAACAGCTGATGTTGTTAATGATGGAACGCAAGTAACAGGTACAGCAGAACCAGGTTCAACAGTGACAGTTAAAGACCAAGGCGGCAACGTATTGGGTACAGCGGTTACCGATGAAAATGGTAATTATACTGTCGTGTTTACGGATTCGTTAAATGATGGAGAAGTTGTAGATGTGACTGCAAAAGATGTTGCTGGCAACGAATCTACTCCAACAGAAGTTACAGCACCAAATATTCCAGTTGATGCAGTAGACAATCTCGTAGAAGCAGGGGTTGATTTTGAGTATCCTGTTACAGAAACGACCTTAGACAACGCAATCTCTTATAATTGGCTCATTGGTTTCCTTGGAATAGTCATTGGTACAACGAGTGGTTCAACCCAATTCAGTGTTCAAGAAAATCAGATAGCTGATGTTACATTAGAAATCAAGTCAGGATCATGGGCATCATTCTTCGATAGTGTTGCAGTTAAAGTGTCTAAATTTGAGAATGGTTCATGGGTTGAAATTGGTAACAGTTCATCAGGCGGAATCTTTGACTTTATTGGAGTTTTTGGTCAAGTCGCTAAACTTGAATTACCTGGATTAGCAAGTGGACAATATAAAATAGATATGAGTAGCTTTAATGCTATCACTCTACCTGGTTTTATTGAGACTGATATTATTATCAAGTCTTATGACACTGCTCAGGATCCTATCATAACCAATGTAACTTCAGTTGGTGGTAATGTGATTACTGATACTGATGGTATTCATGGTCAGGATAATGTGCCTGCTGGTGCAATTATATCTGAAGTAGCTGGTCAAGCTATAACAGGTGAAACAACCATTGTTGGTAATTATGGCACACTAGTGATTAAACCAGATGGTAGTTACACGTATACACCAAACAGTGATGTTACAGTAATTGGTAAGACAGAAATGTTTGAATATACTGTGATAGATCCAGTAACGGGTAAATCTGATAATGCTAATTTAACTATTCAAATTGGTACAAATAGTAATGATGAAGCTATCTCAAAATTAGCTATTAATGCTGATGAATATTATGAGACAAGTGCCGGTGATGATATCTCTACAGCGAGTATTGGTGATGAAAACATTACGAGTACTGCTAGCCATGATGTTATTACGACTGGAGCTGGAGCAGATACCGTTATCTATAACTTACTGAACGTTGCAGATGCAACGGGTGGTAATGGTAAGGATGAGTGGACTGACTTCAATCTGGCACAAGGAGATAAAGTGGATGTTAGTGCACTATTAGATGGCGCTAATGCAGACAATATCGCTAATTATGTGTCTGTTACTTCTGATGGCGAGGGTAATACTTTGATTAGTATTGATCGTGATGGCACTGGAAATAACTATAACTCAACTGACCTTATTGTATTGAAAAATACAGATACAACACTGGATGAGTTATTAAATAATAATCAGCTTCTGTTCTAATTGATTGTTATTGATATAAGTATACAAATTGGAGAGAAGGCATAAGTGCCTTCTCTTTTTTGTTTTCTAAAAATGGTTGTCTTGTTTTGAAATGGATTAATCGTTATTTCACACAAAAGCCAATAAGTTTTATCTGTCTTTTAATATTGTATTTTATAGAAGTACTCGATTTACGAATATCATAAAGTTCTATAGATTCTGCAACTATTGGTCTAATAGCTTTAAGATATTTGGCTTTATAAAGTAAATTTTTACTTTTAGTATGCTATTTACCTGTTGGACTAAAGCATGTCTAAATTATTATATGAAAATCCATTATTTTATAGGTTGGATTTGACTTAATCGAAAAAAATAATACGAAAAACTAATCAGTTATCTCAGTGGATTATTATAACTAGGCATACTATCCAAGTTTAATTTAGAAGGTGTCAACTTAATTCTGTGCGGCATTGATTTAAATAATTATCACAATGAAAATAAGTCTTTTAATTAAGGTTCTTATCTTTAATTACTTTTCTTAACAAGATCTGAAATTCTTTTTTTTCTGCATTACTTTTATTTGATTTTTCTAGCGTTTCTAACAAAGTTTCTAATACCTGTGGGTCAAAATGAGAAGATCTTTGCTGACTTTCCTTCCAGCGGTACAGTTTCCAATTATTTAGATTAGAAATTCGTCGATCACTATTGCCAAGGTTCTCAAGAAAAGTACGCATAAAAAGTGTACCTTTTAGAAATTGATCATGAAAAACAAATTGACCGTCAGTATACTTTGTTTGTAGCAGCATAGGTGGTAGATCAAGTTGCCCATTAGATATATCAATAAGTGTAGTGAGTCGGCTCCATAATTGAGAAGTTTTATAGGTACGATTCAATATAAATTTGTCAAAGTTTTCTGGATTTTTAGGTAAACTTCTCTCTCCATAAGCGCCAACTTTTCCTTTTCTAATCAATCCTTCTGACCATGCCGCTAGGCTTTCTGTAAGCCAAGGCTGCTTAAACATTGTATATCCATAGCTGTAAAGATGAAATAGTTCATGGGCAACTGTAGAAGAGTTTGTAGTTAGATTCGGAATATTATTGCTAATTAATATAACTAATGCACATGCATTCTGCTTTAATGGATTATTGATATGTTGATGTGGCTCGTCATAAGCTAGACCGAGACCATTTAATTTTTGTATTTGTATATCAATATATCGGACTCTTTCTTTATAACGCGGGCTTTTTAACGGATCTTGATAACCTAGCAACGTCCAAGCTTTACGTATTGAATTTGCTTGAATCGCAATATTTTCAATATAATCGGGTACATTATTTTTGTTTTGATCTTCAGGAAATTCAAGGGCGTTTTCTCCAGATATTGTATAAAAAATGCGGAGATTTTTATTGCCATAATAGACATTGTCAAGTTGACTTACTGCAGAAGGACGACTAGCGCCGCAATCGGCTTTTGCACTGATGCAAAAGCCTAAATGAAGCATAGAGAATAATAAAATCAGACCATTATTTGATGAAAGTTGCTTTATCATCGAATTGCTTCAAAAAGAGCTTGCCATTTTTGAGCAAATTGTTCTTGGTCTGTTAGCTGAGTACATGCATATGCAGCTTCACTAAAGTTTTGTCTCATTTGTTCATCTTTAAGTAAAGAAATAATTTTTTGAGCAAATAATGTTTCATTTTCAAATGGAATTAAGAAACCATTGATACCATCATTAATCATATCTGATGGGCCATAATCAATATTGTAACTAACAACTGGGCAGCCATGACATAAAGCTTCTAAAACTGCCATGCCAAAACCTTCTGACCGGCTTGAAAAAAGAAATAAACTTGCTTGATCGTATAAACTATCTGTATTTTCGTTATAGCCCATTAATTTAACATGATTATTTAACTGATAACTATCTATTTCATTTTGCAGAAAGGTCTGTTCGCCACCAAAACCATAAATATTTAAATACGCATTCGGTATTTCCTTTATAACCTCTTTAAATACTCGAATAAGGCTATCCAAGTTTTTTGCTTTGTCATAACGTGCTATGGTTAAACAGGATAGGGGATTGCGATCAGTAAATTTTACGTGCTTGATAGACTTCTCATAAATATGTGGAATAACGAATAATTTTTCATGTATCTCAAATCGTTGTTGAATATGTTCTTTTTGCCGTTCAGTTAAAATAACCAATGCATCCAGTTCATCGCTATGTTCAAAATAGCTACGGTAATGACGATTAATACTGGCTCGATAAATATCTGCCCCATTTAAATGAGTCGCATGGATTGTGCCAATAAAACGCATATTTTTTTGCTTGATGTGCCTCAGGGGTTCATAAAAATGAATGGCACGATCAATTAGAATATACATGAGATCATTTATATAGTTTTTCGATATTTTTGAAAACCAGTATTGAATGAGTTGGGACTCTAGATCAAATACCTCAGTGATAACACCATTTTCATCTAATAAAAAAATGTTTAAAAGGATATTCTTCTTTTTCTCATTTAATTGGTAATTCTTAATAATTACTGGATAGCCTTTAATATGAAAATATGTTTCGGTTATAACTGTTTGAGTTTCTAAACTTATAGTTTGAATACAACTAAGATGGCCATAGCTATCATAAATGAGCCGACCATTTTTTATACCTTGTTGAAATGTATTTACATAACGTAAAGTAGGTGAGTCCTTTTGTCTTATTTCATAAAGATAATTTTTATTATTTTTGTCATGAAGTCTTTGATTAAAAGTATCAAAAATCTGTGTGTTTGATATATTTTCATTGAACATTTTTTTATCATTTTTATGATATTTTTTTTCAGCTAGTCGTAAGGGGGTTCCTTGTAAATCTCCATATAAATTAAGGTAACCAATAGAGGATGGGGCAAGGTTGCTGGAAACTAAGTTCCAATAGTTTTGTGCCAAAGAACGATCATAATCAGTTGTAATAATGATTGGATCAATACCAAGTTTTTCATGAAGTATTTTTGCACGTTTTAATAGGGCAAAAACCAATCCATTTTTTTTCTCATCAATTTTAGGAAATAAAAAGAAATAATGATTTTTCATAATAGAATATTCTGTAATTTTTTGATTAATATCATATGTTTTCAATGTGGGTCGATTTTAATAAATCATTTTTTGTGAAAATTGGAGGAGTGTATTCCTTTAGCCCTACTAATTCGATTTTTTCTCTAAGAGAATCTATAAAAAAGTAAGGATGGTCAAACATTAATTCTTTTAAATCCTTTTTATGGAATCTCCACCATTTTAAAGTTTTTAATTTTTCAACAATATCATCACTAAATCTGGGTCTAATTATTCTTGCTGGATTTCCACCGACTATCATATAAGGTGCAACATCCTTAGTTACTACACTGTTAGATGCAATAATAGCACCATCACCGATGCTAATATTGCTCTTCAAAACGACATCAGCACCTATCCATACATCATTTCCAATAGTAACATTTCGTTTGGTTCGTTGAAGATGGGTTACCTTTAGAGGATCAGTACTATGATAATCTTCAGCATAAAAGTGAGGTGAAGTAGATATCCATTCGGGGAAATGGTGTGCTCCCATAATTTTAATATTGGTAGCTAGACTTGAGTAACGTCCAATAGAAACACCATAACCTAAATTTGAAGAAGAATAAGAAAATGCACTAATAGTACATAAATTTAAGATATTGCTGTAAAAATTATTATGCCCTTCAATTCTTAAATCATTGTTTAAGTTAATAAGCCTATTTGGATTTCTTTTTAAGAAGAGCATATTAATATTTAATGTCTGAAGTAATTTTTCTACTTTAAAAAATTCAATTTGAGTGGTTTCATTTGATAAAGCATCTTTATAATTTTTCATAGTTAATCCTTAAAGTGTAAGTAATAAGCAATATAACCAGACAAGTTATGTTCGTTGTCATCAATCCTTGTGCGAAAATTTTCTTGTCTAACAAAAAAACTATTTAAAATAATATTTGGCTTTTTGAAATACATCGCAATTTCTGGATAGAAATAACCAATTACCCGTTGATATTCTAATCTTGTATTTATAACATCACATAATTCAGAGAATTTTGATTTCTCGAATAGCTCATTACCTTCCTGATGAGGGAGTCGAGAAACCATTTTGTAAGAGGCCATAAGCATTTCGAGAAAAGTTCCTCTAGCCGTTCTTCGATTTTTATATCTTTTTAAATATGGTAAATAGTTTTGAATTCCAAATTCAAAATATTTTTTTTCAGGACATAATAGACTAAGCTCATTTGTACAATAGCTAAGCCAATGGTCATTATATTTCCAATAATCATTATCAATAAAATGCTCATACATAATTTTAACTGTTTTTAGTAATTCTTGATCATTATTTAATTGATATAGTCTCAAAAGGGCTAAAGCAGCTTCACCATCATAGTAAATTACTCTATATTCTTCTTTTACTTCTAATGAAGGATAATCTAAAATATGTATGGTCTCACCATTTGGCTTTATCATTTTTTTTATGCCATTGGCTAGCTTTTCGGTAAGTAATAAAAATTCAGTACTTCCTGTAACTTCCTGGTATTTAGTGAACATTAAAATTGCAGCTGCGTTTGCACCTAATTTAATTTCAATGTTAGATTTATTTTGCTCGATAATAAATGCTGAAGATTGGTCCGTGGGGTATTTAATAAGATTTTTAATAGTATAGTTAATTCCTTTTTTGATTTTATCATAATTTATAAATTTTTCTGAAACTTCAAATACTTCTAGTAAAGAGTATAAGGAGGTACAATGTCGAATACTATTATAACTGGTTAATCTTTCATTATTAGCAGGGATATATCCATAAATAAATTTTCCTGTTTCTTGATCAATTTGCGAATTTAAATATATACAATTATCTTTAATTATCTCCAATATACTTTGTCTTTTTTTACTATCATCAATAGTTCTAATACCATTATTTATATAGTCATAGTTTAATTCATAAAAATCTAAATTTTTAAAAAAAATACCTTTACTTCTAAATGTATAAATTAAATCTTGGTCTTTGATTTTTCTTCTAGAACCTATATTATATTTGTGCTTTAAATATTTATTTAAATTAATCTCATTAAATGAACTTGCTTTATCCCAAGTTTTCCCTTGAATAATTGCATTTCCATAAATTTCTTGTTCTAATAAAGCAATACTGAAATTTTCATCAAATGCAATGCCTTTTCTAAAGTAATTATTTAATTTTTCTTCACTAATGATTTGTAAAAGATCTTTGAATTTTATTTTTTTTAAGTCGTGAACAATATCAATTTTTAAGTAATTGGATATTTTGTTATTTTTTTCATAGATATTTTTTATATAATTTAGAGTTTTCTTAATTGCAATATCTGCATTTAATGGTGCAGTATTCCATACCTTAGCTCTGATATCATTTGATCCATAAGAAATAAAAACAATAATTTTATTATCCCTCTCTTCTTCCGTTAAGATTGTATCATTGTTATTAATTGTTTTTTTTACAAAAGAAGAAATTTTAGCACTAATTTGGTTTAGGTTATCTAGATGTGTGCTCATTTTAATCCTATATAAATTGTTTTCTAATTTGATGACTTTGTGAAATACAAATAATTATTGTATGCTTTATTTTTTTTTTCAATATGTTGTAAATTATAAATTTTTTATATTTCATATTGGTTTTAAAATTTATTTAAATCAATGTTTTATTTTTAAAGTTGTATGTTGCTGATGATTGTTATTAAATTTTTTATGGTATGTTTTTAACCTATATATGATTAAAAGCATAGTTTTTATATTCTTAATTAAATATGGTTTTTAAGTTGGTATTAAGGTTCTCTTAATTAAGCTTATTTCTCTACACTTATATTGGATTATTTTAAAGAGGCTTTGTTACAAAAACTGATCTTCAAAGCATATTCATTAATATAATTATTCAGATGGATAAGCCTATACCTAAATCTATCGAATGATCAATTTTCTTTCTTATAGCTAAACTTTGCTAAAGAGATGAAATTTCTCGATCTGATTTGTTCGCAAAATTAGTGGTGTGCGCAACCAAAAGGCAGCAAGAAAAAAATTAAATCTACTCAAATATTGCTACTCTGTGCTGTCTTAATGATTAAATTATTATTCAAGTTATCTTGAAAAATGACCACGGGATTAGATAAAAGTATCATTCATTTTTTGTGGATTAAATTGGTTAGTCAGAAATTATTTTATCATCATGAAAATGATAAAGTAATATTGATATTGGTCACCCAAAAGCATTGATTGACTTCATTAAAACTCATAGGTGATGGCGAAAGAAGACTAAGAAATAATAACCAGAATATCATCGGTAATGGCATAAAATCCATATGGGTATTGATGCTGAAAACCTGCAAATACTTATTGCTTAGCTTTGGACAAATAATCTTAGTGATTAACAGGCGCTCGGTAATCAACTTGATCCAATTCCATGAGATGATCGAATTGATTCAGACTATATAGATGGAGTTCATGATACATAACACTGTAGACAAGCAATTTTAGATGGCATGCTTCTGCTGTAATTTCACCCAAAAAAATGCCAAGCCTTAGGAAGACTTACATTAAGTGCAATGATCTACTCAAAACAGTCAAATACTTGAATCGAATAATATGGAATATTGTTGGGTACTATTATTTAAATTGGTCGAAACCAAGATGCAATGTATTAAATTATTTCAGCGATAAATTGTCAGCAAAGCATTTTTAAAGTTAGGTCAACGAAGTACATGCTCCTATAACCATACTGAATAAATCTTCTGAATTAAGAATCTCATACCAAATTTTCAATTTATGTCTCAGGGCAACTTTAACTTTTAATTTTTTAATAATAGGATGATAATTAGTGGTGTTTACTTCTTTTTCTATATTTTGCAAAGTTTTAAGTTACTTTAAACTGTTTTAATTTTCTGTTAAGTAATTTTTAATGTTGTTTTTAGTATACTTTATTAAAGTATTTTAAAATTATATTTTAAATAATCGAGTATTTTTGTTCGAGTGTTTAAATAAATCTAATTAAACATTGTGTATTTAAAGATTTTTTTAATTTTGGCGTTGATTTTTAGTCAGTGTTAAAGTGTTTTTTTATTTAAATTATTTATTTTTAATGTGATTTATTTTTATCTTTGCAGTTTTTTTATATTGCTCTGATATTATATTTTTTAAGTTTTACAGTATCTGAGCGTATTTTTGGGTAAAGGTAAAGACATTTCTTTTGTTTTATTTATATGTTTTAAAAAACATTAGATTTAATTCATATATTTAATATATTGCATCTTTAGAGAACTTTAGAATGTCCTTTCTTACGCCTCGTAAATTTTAATTATTCATCATGGTTAAAAATAAGCTAATAATATTATTGACTTATATGTTGTTTTTGTTTTTTTCTTAAGGGTTTTTTTGGTTTTTTTTGGTTTTTTTTTGATTGCTTTTGAAAATAATTTCGTCAGTTTTATACATTGTTTAAAAGAATAGTGTGATTTGTATCATGTTTTTTAAAAAACTTATATGCTAGTTTTATTGCGTTTATTTTTGTTACTTTTTGGTGTATTAATATGCGTACGTATGCCTATGTTAGAATTGAACCCAATGCAGAGTTTGAATCAGGTAAATTTCTTTCATTTTTTAACGAATATGGTTATAAAATCCAAAAAAATCGATTGGTTTTTGAGGAAGTTTCAGTTAATAAGTCAATAATTTTTAGAGATAAATTATTAAATTTGATTGATTATTCCTTAGAGGATGATGATTTGTTGGTAATAAAAAGTATTGATTGTTTAGGTAGCAGCTTTGAAGAAATCTTATCTATAACAGATAAAATTCATCAAAAAAAAATAAGATTAATTTGTTTAGACTACTCAAAAAGTGAGATCAATGGAGACATGAAAATTTTTTTTCTTCATTTCTTAAGGTTATGTTTTGAATTCGAAAAATTATTTAATTTTAATACTGAAAAACAAAATAAAATCGTTAAAAAAGTTGGAAGACCAGAAATTTTGACAAATGATCAAAAAAAACAAGTGCTTGAGCTATTTAAAAGAGGTGAGAGCGTTTATTCCCTTGCTAAACGGTTTACAGTGACTCGCACAGTTATACAAAGGATTTTAGATAAAGCAGCAAAAAAATAAATTTATTAAAAATATAGCCTTAATTATACCCGGTTTAAAAATAACGGGCTAATTAAATTTATGTTATTTAAAAATTTAAGCTCGTTATTCTATAATTTATAAACTTAATTTAAAAAGTATTTTCAGTAAAATAATATGATTTACAAAAAAGCAGAGTGATGGAGAGGAACTTATAATGATACAAACTAAAATGGATTCAGTGAACAAAGATTTTTTTTGGGAAAAATTCAAATTTTTGATTCACTATTGGCGCTTTACTTATTAGGAATGAGATGATGTGACATGTAACTAAAAAGTAGCTATAAATTATTGCTCTACTATTTTGTAGTGGGTTAGCTTATGCAAATGATAATAATAGCGTTAAGAATCACTTTGATTTTGGTATCTATTCCTATGAGGAAAACTTTAAAATTCTGGATATAAACGATTGTAAAAAAGTATTGTGGCCAATTATTTTGGTCGCAATATTGGAAAATAATATTTTTCTGCAGATCTTATTGGATAAATTCAAGAGAGTGAAAACGAGTCTCAGATTTTTGTCTGCTTGCTTATAGGTTGGGCTTATGTCATTGACTTTGCGCTGTTAGATGTTACTTAGTTAGATCGCTTAAAGGGCTAATCCGAAAAGTAAGATGCTAACTGATTTAAATCAATTCCCATCTGAGATTTTTGCTAAAGAATATAGTCTTAATTGATTTATAAGGCTGCTTTGTTTTATCTTCAGACTAATCACGAAATAGTTAGTATAAATGACGTGCTGTATTGCTTTTAGGTTTGTATGTCTAATTCCATTTCAGAATTTTTTTCAGAAATATGCTCCAACAAAGTGCTTAATGATATAGCAACAACCGTTAAAAAACGACGCTAAATCTGATACAATATCGCCAATTTTTGAATTCCCATTTTCCAGTTCAAGTACATATTTATAAATGTGTACATAACTGTGTACATATTGTAGATTTTTTATGTTTAAAGATGAATTAGCAGCGCAAGTCGCTCAGCGACGTACCTTCGCTATTATTTCCCACCCCGATGCTGGTAAAACCACAATGACAGAAAAACTGTTGTTGTGGGGTAAAGCAATCCAAGTTGCAGGTATGGTTAAAAGTCGAAAGTCTGACCGTTCTGCGACATCTGACTGGATGGAAATGGAAAAAGAGCGTGGTATTTCGATTACCACCTCAGTCATGCAGTTCCCTTATAAAAATCATGTCATCAATTTACTTGATACTCCAGGGCATGAAGATTTCTCTGAAGATACCTATCGTACTTTAACTGCCGTTGACTCAGCGTTGATGGTGATTGATGGTGCAAAAGGGGTCGAGGAACGGACCATCAAATTGATGGAAGTGTGTCGTATGCGCGATACCCCGATCATTTCTTTCGTCAACAAAATGGACCGTGAAATCCGTGAGCCATTAGAATTGCTTGATGAAATTGAAAGCGTGCTTAAAATCCGTTGTGTGCCGATTACTTGGCCATTGGGTATGGGGCGTGACTTCGCTGGTGTATATAACATCATTGAAAATAAGCTTTATGTATATAAAGCGGGTTTTGGTTCGACCATTACAGATATTGAAATCCGTGATGGATATGACTATCCAGACATTCGTGAAAAAGTCGGTGATCTGGCCTTTGCTTCATTTGAAGAGTCTTTAGAACTGGTGCAAATGGCGAATGATCCACTTGATCCAGCGGAGTTTTTAGCAGGGCGTCAAACCCCAGTACTGTTTGGTACCGCTTTGGGTAACTTTGCGGTTGACCATGTATTAAATGCATTTATTCAGTGGGCACCACAACCGAAAGCGCATCCAACACATGAACGTACTGTTGAAGCAACGGAAGAAGGCTTCAGTGGATTTGTATTTAAAATCCAAGCCAATATGGACCCAAAACACCGCGACCGTATTGCCTTCATGCGTATCTGTTCAGGTAAGTATGAGAAAGGTTTAAAGATGAATCATGTACGTCTTGGTAAAGATGTACGTATCAGTGATGCATTGACATTCCTTGCGGGTGAACGTGAGCAACTTGAAGAAGCTTGGCCTGGTGATATCATTGGTTTACATAACCACGGTACGATTCAGATTGGTGATACATTCACTTCTGGTGAAAAACTTCATTTTACGGGGATTCCACACTTTGCACCTGAAATGTTCCGCCGTGTACGCTTAAAAGATCCATTGAAATCTAAACAATTGCAAAAGGGTTTAAAAGAGCTTTCAGAAGAAGGTGCAACGCAGGTGTTTATGCCGCAAATCAACAATGACTTGATTGTTGGGGCTGTAGGTGTACTTCAGTTTGATGTAGTGGCATACCGTTTGAAAGAAGAATACAAAGTAGATTGTATTTATGAGCCAGTGAACATCAACACAGTGCGTTGGGTTTCTTGTGATGATGAAAAGAAATTTAATGAATTTAAGAAAAAGGCACATGACCAACTTTCTGTCGATGGTGGTGGGCATTTAACTTATCTCGCACCAAGCCGAGTAAATCTACAATTAATGCAAGAGCGTTATCCAGATATTCAATTCCGTTCTACACGTGAGCATTAAGTTCAGCTAACTTATTGCAAAATGTAAAAACAGCTTCCTTGTGAAGCTGTTTTTGTATCAAAATACAATGCTTTTTGTCCAAAGGGATTTATGCAGTGCAATTTTCAAAAAAAATAATTTCAGTGCTTTGCTTAAGTACAATGGTTTTGGTTGCATGTGATTCTAAAAAAGATCAGGACAAAGATGGTTCTGTATTCCAACCCAAACAAGAAGCCGCTGAAGTCTTACCTTATTTAAATATTCAAGAAACCAAAGCTGATTATGCCTTACCGTTTTGTGAAAAAAATAATTGCATTGAAATCGATATTCAAACCATTAAGACTCAAGACAATTGGTTAAATCAGTGGATTGCAAATAGTCAGTCCAACGTGATTCAGGCACAGATTGATTTAAAACAAAACATGACCTTACAACAGGCCATTAATGCTTTTGTCAAAAAATCAGATACTTGGCAAGAAGAATTCCCGAAAAATAAAGCGTTTGAACTGCATATGCAAACGCGTATGGCTTCACAACGTAATCAGTATGTTTTGTTGCAAGTTTCAGTCAATAGTTTACAAGCAGATGTCAGTATCAAAGAACGACAATACTTTTTTGTTGCTGACCGGAAATTGAAGAAAAGCTTAAGTATTTTAGATGTGATTGATGCCAAACATCAGAACCAACTGAATACTTGGGTCCAAGAAAAATATGCAGAATGGTTGGAAAAGCAAAATAGCGATGTGAAAAAGAATGCGCCTAAAAAGTTATATTGGGGACAAGCCGATTGGTTCTTTGATGGTGAAGGTGTTGGATTGCATTATCGCGCCAATGAAATTGTCGAAGATGGTACCCAGCTGGATATTTATTTGAGCAAAGAACAGACGCAAAAAATACTTAAGCCTGAAGTGTATCAACATATGTTCTAAGGTGTATCTTGATCATTCTGCCAATTTTAGCGGGATTTTAAAGCAGAGCGGTTAAGATTAGTTGGTCCTTGTTGAATTGACTCAGCGATCAATAAACTTGAGCCACTTATTGCATAACGCTTCAATTTTCATACAAATTTTGATTGAGGATTTGTATAGAGAAGAATAGGCTAATGAATATAGAGATTAAAAAATCTTGGCTTGATTCGTTGGATAGGTTGGTGAAATGTTAAATCAAAAAAGTACTTTAGCGCTTTCAATTCTGGTGATCACTTTAGGGTTAACTGCATGTCAAAAATCTGACTCGAAAAAAGCAGAGCCAAAAGTTGATCAAAGTGCTGCATCTCAAGTGCCTGATACTTCAATGTTATTACAGGGCGATACAGAAAAAGTAAAATTGACATTACCTGAGTGTAATGGGAATACATGCCCTGAGTTTTCTATAGAAAGACTAAAAAGTAATCAGGCTTTTGTTGATGAAACGATTGATCAAGCGATTTTAGATAATCTGGATAAAATGCTGGATATCGCGCAATTGAGTAAAGCGAAAAAAGACGCAGATCAGCAACAAACGGCTTCACAAGCTTCAGCAAGTGAGGTGCAAGTCAATAAAACCCCTGTTCAGCAATTGCAAGAGCGTGTACAACCTTATGCAAATTCATTCCTTGAGATGGATAAAGAGCTTAAAACATTAGGGGCAAGTGGCCAGATCACGATTAGTTTAAGTCCTAAAATTTTAAACTCAGATAAACCTTTAGCGACGGTGGTATTAAATACCAGTAGTTATTTAGGCGGCGCACATGGGGCATCTGCGCAAACCTATTTTAACTTTGATTTGGTGAGTAAAAAACAAGTTGGCTTGGATCAAATCATTGAAGCCAATCAAAAAGCTAAATTTGAAAAATTGGCACATGATGCATTTAAAACTTGGGTTATCGATTCAAAACTTGCTGAAAGCGTCCATGAATATGAACAGGCGTGGAAGTTTACATTATCAGATAATTTCTATTTGGGTAAACAAGGTCTGATTTTACAATATGGTGAATATGATATCGGGCCTTATGTTGTTGGCTTACCGCGCTTGATGATTCCTTACGATCAGTTAAAAGGCGTGTTGAAAAGTCAATATTTCCCAGCGGAGATGCAAGTTGATCAGCCAAGCAGTTCTGCACCTGTTGCAAGTGGGAAAGCGAAATCCTAATGCCTTGGCCTTTGTTTGATACACATACACATTTTGATGCTCCTGATTTTGATCTGGATCGAGAACAATTGGCCTATCAAGCAAAAAAGGTAGGTGTAGAACATTTGATTTTGATTGGGTTTTTATATGAACGCTTTCAAGATTTGATTGACACTCAACAATTTTTAAATCAGTTAAATAATGCACCCCGAAGCCATCTTGCACCGGGGTTGCATCCCTTTTATATCGAACAACACCGCCTAGAGCATTTAAATGCTTTGGAAAATATACTGAAAACTGAAGCTTGTATTGCGGTTGGTGAAATAGGCTTGGACACGTTTCTTAAACAGCATAAACAAGCTGAAATTTTTCAAAAACAACAAGATTTTTTTTCAGCCCAAATTGAACTCGCCCAGCAATACGATAAGCCAATTCTTCTACATATTCGTAAGTCACATGCTGAAGTTCTTGCAATGTTGAAACAGCACCAGTTTAAACATGGTGGTATTGCACATGCTTTTAGTGGGGGGGTAGAAGAGGCGAAAGCCTTTATTAAATTAGGCTTTAAACTCGGTATCACAGGGCAAATTACCAATCCAAATGCGAAAAAACTGCATACAGTTGTACAAGCGGTTGGTGCGGAACATTTAGTACTAGAAACCGATTGTCCAGATATGACACCGTTGTGTTGCCAGACATCTGACCAGCAGCATACCCGTAATACGCCGGTGAATTTGCCTTTTGTCTTGACGGGTTTAGCTGAAAGCTTGGCAATTGAACGAACAACACTTGCAGGTGTATTGTGGAAAAACTCACATGAATGCTTACATTTACCGATGTAAATTTGAATAAAAATAACCAATCAACAACACCTAAAATAATTATTTGTCTTAGATTTAAAGAAGTACTCCAAGTAGCCAATAAGAAAGTCAACGCCAAGCTGGAGGTTTAACCAATGGCAAAATATGGTCATATCAATAGTTTAAATTCTTTGCAAAACTTAACTGTAGGGAATACAAATTATAAAATTTTTAGTTTAAATCAGGTTCAAGCGAGTTTAGGTGATATTTCAAAATTACCTAAATCACTCAAAGTACTGCTGGAAAACTTACTCAGATTTGAAGATGATGTAACAGTGAGGCAAAGCGATATTCAAGCGATTGTCGATTGGCAGAACAATAAAACTTCAGATCAAGAAATCCAGTATCGCCCTGCACGAGTATTGATGCAAGATTTTACTGGTGTACCTGCTGTTGTAGATTTGGCTGCGATGCGTGCAGCTGTACAAAAAGCCAATAAAGATCCCAATTTAATTAATCCTTTATCTCCAGTAGATTTGGTCATTGATCACTCTGTGATGGTGGATCATTTTGGGACAGATCATGCATTCGAAGAAAATGTTGAAATTGAGATGCAACGCAATGGAGAACGTTATCAATTCCTCCGTTGGGGGCAGTCTTCATTTAATAATTTTAGTGTGGTACCACCTGGAACAGGGATTTGTCACCAAGTCAATTTAGAATACCTAGCTCAAGCAGTGTGGCTGGGTGAAAGTGAGGGTGAGGTATTTGCATTTCCCGATACCTTAGTTGGTACAGATTCACACACCACGATGATTAATGGCTTAGGTGTATTGGGTTGGGGCGTGGGGGGGATTGAAGCCGAAGCGGCCATGCTTGGACAGCCGATTTCAATGCTGATTCCAGAAGTGATTGGTTTTAAATTGACAGGAAAATTGCGTGAAGGAATTACCGCAACGGATTTAGTTTTAACTATTACTCAGATGCTACGTAAAAAAGGCGTGGTGGGTAAATTTGTTGAATTTTATGGTGATGGGCTCGCATTTCTACCGCTTGCAGACCGTGCAACCATTGCCAATATGGCGCCCGAATATGGTGCAACATGTGGCTTTTTTCCGATTGATGAAATCACTCTAGGGTATATGCGTTTAACGGGTCGTAAAGAAGATCGTATTGCATTGGTTGAGGCTTATTGTAAAGAACAAGGCTTATGGCGTCATACTGGGGATGAACCTGTATTTACCGATGTGCTTGCATTGGATATGGGAACGGTAGTAGCAAGTGTTGCTGGCCCGAAACGTCCGCAAGATCGAGTGGCATTGCCTGATATCCCACAAACTTTTAGTGCCTTAATGGCGCTGGATCTTAAGCCAGCTAAAGGTGAGGAAAAAGAACGTTTAGCCAATGAGGGTGGGGCCGGTAACGCCATTGATTCAAAACAATCTGCATTACAAAATGAAGAACCACATTGTGTGATTGACGGTAAACGCTACCCATTGACGGATGGGGATGTGGTGATTTCTGCGATTACCTCATGTACCAATACTTCTAATCCAAGTGTGATGTTGGCTGCGGGTTTGTTGGCAAAAAAAGCCATCGAAAAAGGCATTCAACGTAAGCCATGGGTGAAAAGCTCTCTAGCACCAGGCTCTAAAGTCGTAACCGATTATTTAGAAGCGGCAGGTTTGATGTCTTATTTAGACCAGTTGGGCTATAACCTGGTTGGTTATGGTTGTACCACATGTATTGGTAATTCAGGGCCATTACCCCAACCGATTGAAGATGCTATTCAGTGCCACGACCTGAATGTTGCATCGGTACTTTCAGGCAACCGAAACTTTGAAGGGCGGGTACATCCTTTGGTAAAAACCAATTGGCTAGCATCACCGCCTTTAGTGGTTGCATTTGGCTTATTGGGCACCATTCGTAGTGACATTACCAGCACAGCATTGGGGCATGATCAGCAAGGACAACCAGTATATTTAAAAGATATTTGGCCGAGTCAAATCGAGATTGATGAGGTGCTGCAAAAAGTCAATACAGCGATGTTCCATAAAGAATATGCGGCAGTTTTTGATGGTGATGAAAAATGGCAAGCAATTCAAATCCCTGACTCTGAAACCTATGAATGGGATGAAAACTCAACGTATATTCGTCATCCTCCATTCTTTGAAGGCATTGATCAACCCGCGAAACCAATTAAAGATATTCTCAATGCAAATATCTTGGCCGTTCTTGGCGACTCAGTCACAACAGATCATATTTCTCCTGCGGGGAATATCAAGAAAGACAGTCCAGCAGGTCGTTATCTAGAAGCGCAGGGTGTCGATCAAAAGGACTTTAACTCTTATGGATCTCGTCGTGGCAATCATGAAGTGATGATGCGAGGAACCTTTGCCAATATTCGTATCAAGAATGAAATGCTCAATGGTGAAGAGGGCGGCAATACCCTCTATATCCCGACAGATGAGAAGTTAGCCATTTACGATGCTGCGATGAAGTATCAGCAAGATGGTACGCCGTTGGTCATCATTGCAGGTAAGGAATATGGTACAGGCTCATCACGTGACTGGGCGGCGAAAGGCACCAATCTTTTAGGAGTAAAAGCGGTAATTACTGAAAGTTTTGAACGAATCCATCGTTCAAATCTGGTTGGTATGGGGGTTTTACCGTTGCAATTTGTGGATGGTCAAACTCGTCAATCACTCAACTTAACTGGGCGTGAGCAACTGTCGATTTATGGACTTTCTGATGACATACAACCACATGAAAGTTTAGATGTGGAGGTTAAACGTGTTGATGGTTCAATAGATCGTTTCAAAGTGTTATGCCGTATTGATACTTTGAATGAAGTGGAATATTTTAAAGCAGGTGGTATCTTGCATTATGTGCTGCGTAATTTAATCGCTTCATAGCCTAATCAATAAATCACGATTTATTTCAGTTCTCCAAGCCCTGTATAGAATGCAGGGCTTTTTTTATTTGTTTAAAAGAGAACTTGATGTTGATTTTTAAGGAAGTAGTGAATTTAATTGCCATATACCGAAGGAGTTAAAATAAAGTGAATCTGCTTCAAAAAACTCAGATGAGGAGCGTTTAGAGAGTTTGAATTTTTCCATATCCTCTTCAGCCCTGAATGTATCACCTTTTTTAAAATCAGGATCTTCGGCTAAAATATAAAGTAGAAATTGATTTAAGGTGAAACTGGCTTCATTGACACTAGACGAAATACAGCCATCTGGTTTTCCAAACTGATGCATGCCGCACGAATAAAGATATTCTTGATCAGAAACAACTGGTATAAATGCCTTAAAAATATCCAATAAATTCGTTGCAGAAAATTCGAGCCATTGTTTTTTGCTATGTGTAAGCCCTGCTGTTTCTATTTTTATACCTAATCCACCTGCCTTTAATAACGCTTGTCCAAGCTTAAAGGCATCTTGTACACTTTGAAAATGACCACCTTTGCATATGAGGTAGAGCAGCATATTGTGCTGATCGATTTGATCGAGCTCATGGTCTGAAAAGCGTTGCATACTGAATAATCTGAATATACGACTTACTTCAGGATCATGATTATGTTCTTCAACTTCAACAAAATGATCAGAATACTGTGATGTCATGATCATCCCCGCATAAATATACCCAGTGTCGCATTCAAGCATGGCATGAACTAATTCCTGTTGATTTTTCCATACCCCAGGAATGCATAAAATAATCTGTTGTGAATTTTGCATTGTTCGAACTTTTATATTTGTAAAGTTTGATCTTAGCATTGCAAATTTAATTTTTCATTTTCACTGCTTATTTTTGATAAAATGAGCTTGATTTTTTGAGCCTAGATTTGAACCATGACTGAACTTTTCCAAAATGATGAATATGAGCGCCGTTTTGCAGGTGTAGCCAAAATTTATGGAGAAGAGACATTCAATCACTATGAAAAAAGTCATGTCATGGTGATCGGTATTGGTGGGGTCGGCTCATGGGCGGTCGAAGCCTTAGCACGTACAGGGGTTGGCGAGTTAACACTGGTCGATATGGATTCAGTGGCTGCTTCAAATATCAACCGACAGCTGCCTGCAATGACCTCTACATTAGGTCATGAGAAAATTCAAGTGATGGCTGAACGTTGCCGTTCAATTAATCCTCGGATCAAGATCAATTTGATTGATGATTATCTCAGCCCTGAAAATGTGAAAGAAATTTTAGAAAATGTTCCCGATATTATTTTAGATTGCATCGATGACGTTAAAGCAAAATTTGCACTCATGCTACATTGTCGTTTTAATAAAATTCCTTTGATTGTTTCGGGTGGGGCAGGTGGTAAGCTTGATCCTCTAAAAATTCGTGTTGCTGATTTATCTAAAACAGAACAAGATCCGATGCTTGCTAAATTGCGGAGTCAATTGCGCGCCAAAGGCATTTGTAAGAAACCAAAAGAAAAATTTGGCATTACTTGTGTGTATTCAATTGATAATCCTTTTTCTAGTGCTGATGTGTGTGCAAGTGCAGGCTTGCGTTGTGGTGGATATGGCTCGGCTGTAGTGGTGACGTCTAGTTTTGCGATGGTCGCCGTTGCAGAAGTGTTGAAAAAGTTAGATCGGATCAAATTAAGTGCTTAGTATTTTTAAGTAAAAGTTTAGGTTCATTTAAAAATCATAAAAATTCAGTTAAATTAATCTGAAATAAACGCAATAACAGAGAACAATCAAAATGAGTTTTTTCAAAAAGTTATTTGGAAAGAAACAACAACAAATACAAATCAATCGAAACCGCTATGCTGAATTTTGGCAATGGTTTGAACAGCATCAAGAGGATTTTCACCGTATTGTGGATGAGTTAAATCAAGATACGATTCAGGCGGATTTCTTTGATAAATTATCGCCTGAATTGGCCAAAGTTCATGGTGGCATTTTTTTCCTTACTGGGATGCTTGATTCACAAACAGCTGAATTAATTTTAACGCCAGATGGTGTTGTGGCAAACATTGTATTTGTAGAGGAATTGGTGGCAGCAGCCCCTGAAATTCCCGGCTGGAAATTTACCGCACTTAAACCCGCAAGTGATATTCAGCAAACCAGTATTGGTATGCATGGTCATGAGTTTAGTCAAAAAACGCTATCGTTTTATTTAAAAGACCATGAAGAATATCCAGATGAAATTGATCTCGTGGTTGTGCATGATCAATATAATGAAGCTCAAAAAGCTGAATTCTTACAAGCAGTTTATATCTTTTTGGATAATTATTTGGGCGAATATGATTCGATTACAAAACTAGATCAAGTTTCGCTGCAATTCAGACAAGATGCTGAAAAAGAATTAATGCCTATCGATCGTTTAAAGAATATTTTAATTTTAAAGAACGGTGAAATTTCTCGCTTAGACAAAATAACTCGTTCAAGTACTGATGAAGATGAATATATCAGTTTGGAGGGGGAGACCAATGAAAGGTTGCCCTTGGTGGCGATCTTAAATAGTACCCTTTTAACATGGGATCAAAAGGCTTCTCACCCTTGGATGATGCTGGTTGAAATACCTTATGCTGGTCAGAACTCCAGTGGTATGCCATCTGCTACAGATTATGAGTTGCTTAACACGATTGAAGAAGAATTATTAAATGAGCTAAAAGATTTTGAAGGGTATTTAAATATTGGACGCGAAACGGGTAATAACTTAAGAACTATGTATTTTGCTTGTAAAGAGTTTAGAAAACCCGCCAAAGTTATAGATCAGGTGGTTGAAAAATATCAGAACAATTTTGAAATCGATGTCAGCCTATTTAAAGATAAATATTGGCGTTGTTTAAATAAGTTTGGTTGTTAACTATGCTGAAAAGTCGCTTGAAATGCTCTATAGCATTCAGACCATAAACATGGACAGCTTAGAGAATGAAATGGCTTTTTAATCGACCTATCCTCGATCTTAAAATAACCCTATTGGCGATCTTGTTGATTGGCGGGATTGCATATTACCTTTATTCAACGGTTCGTCATTTTCAGGCGGTCAACCAATTGGATGAAGCTAAAACAATAATGCGTGATATACAGAACTTGCTGGGCTGGTCAATCCTTCAACCTCAAGCAAATGCAATTCAAGTCTGTAATTTGCAAAATATCCAACAGATCAGCAAACAGGAAGAGTTTCAAAAGATCAAGCAACTGTTGGGCTGGGAGGTCAATATTCAACAACACAGCAAATATGTTGAAAGTATAAACGTGTATGCAGCACCTGATTTACACGGCTGTATTATACGTGCTCATTTTCGAAAAGACGCCTTTGTGAGTGATGATCTTGCTGGCAAATATATTACTTACCAATATGATTTTAAAAAAAGCACCACAACATGCGTCACCAATATAAAAAAGTATGCTTTGGTGAAATCTTGCACGCGTTTGTAAAAAACATACTTTATCTGTTCAGCTCAATCAGTCCTGCAAATAAATAAACTCATGCTGTTGGGGCACTTTGCCCGTTTGTTTTGCGATAAAACCATCATAAAGATTGAGTAAAACAACAGCGCAAATAATACAAATAAAAACCAGTAATTGTTTGGATGTCCTCATACTATTTCTCTCTGATGTAAGTCGCTTTAAGTAAAGTCTAGTGAAATCAAAAAATCTAATCTAATATAGAAAAAAGCAGAATTGATCTAATTTTGAGATGGATATGGCGACATTCAAACAATTTAATTATTTGATTAGAATTGTGGAAGAAGGTGGTTTTATTGCGGCTTCTGAAAAGTTGTTTATTGCCCAATCTGCTTTAAGTCGCCAGATTAAGCTTTTGGAGGACGAAGTAGGATTTGAAATTTTTGACCGCAGTGATAAAAAAATAAAACTCACCCAAGCCGGACAGTTCTTTTATGCTCAAATTAAAAATAATTTGCTTAACTTAGATCATATTATTGAAAATGCTAAAGATATTGCAGATGGAAAAAATCGACTCATCAAAATTGCACACTCAAGTAGCATTAGCATGAGCTTAGAAAAAGTCAAAATATTTGATCAAACCGCAAAGCATCTCAATGTTAATTTCGAAATCAACACCTTGTCATCTGAAGACCAAATTCTTGCACTGATGAAAGGAAATATTGATGTTGGTTTTATTCGCCCACCTGTTTTAAATCGCCTAGATGAGTTATATACAACCACGCTCTACCCTGAACCTTTATACGTTGCACTACATCAAAATCATATTTTAGCTTCAGAACGCAGTATCAAAATCCAACAGTTAAAGCATGAAAATTTTGTTTCTACACCACATGCAGAACGGGGAGGTTTAAGTTATTTGGTTGCAAACCTTTGCTTAAGTGCTGGTTTTTCTCCAAAGAAAGCGGCGGTTCAGTCCCGTAAAGTTTCACAATTGCAATTGGTGGCTGCTGAAATTGGAATTTGTATTGTTCCTGAAGAATTTAGACATATTCTACCTAAACAGGTACGACTGATTGCTTTGGATGCTGAAAATGCATGGTCTGCTGTTGTGATGGTCTGGAGTAAAAATGCAGATGGTGTCATTCAGCGATGTAATGAATACATGATCAAACAGTTTCAACGATTTTAAAGACCATCGTTTGATTGAAAAGATAGCTGTGGATTAAGACTGTATTGAATCGTAGAAATTTTCAGTCGTGATCAGACAGACTGTTCTCGAATATAATCTTCTGTTCGCTTCATGGCTTCTTTAATATTGATAATGGCATTTTCAACATCTGCAAATGTTTTGGCATTACCGCCACTTAAAGCTTGACGCCATTTACGAGCACCAGGAAGGTTTTGAAATAAGCCTAAAATATGGCGCGTAATAATCGATAGAGGTGCGCCTTCTTGCATACGTTTGGCAATATAAGGCAGCATTTGATCGATAATTTCAAAGCGATCAGGTAAGTCTAAGTTCCAGAGTTGCCCCAATTCTGCCAAGAGGTAAGGGTTGTGATAAGCCTCACGCCCAATCATGACCCCATCAACATGCTTTAAATGTGCTTGAGTTTCAGCAAAAGTCTTAACCCCACCATTGATCTCAATCAGCAACTCAGGACGCTCTTGTTTTAAACGATAAACATCTTCGTAGCGTAGTGGTGGAACATCGCGGTTTTCTTTTGGTGATAAACCTTGAAGCAAGGCAATACGGGCATGTACGATAAAATTATCACATCCAGTTTTCGCAACTGTATCGACAAAATGTAGCATCTCTTCATAAGATTGCATGTCATCAATACCGATGCGGTGTTTTACAGTAACTGGAATATCAACTGCATTACGCATTTCAGCAATACATTCTGCAACCAAATCAGGCTCTGCCATTAAGCAGGCACCAATCTTATTGTTTTGCACGCGGTCACTTGGACAGCCCACATTTAAATTGATTTCGTCATAACCCCAGTCTTGAGCCATTTTGCTACACGTTGCAAGATCTTTAGGATTTGAACCACCGAGCTGTAGAACAATTGGATGTTCTTCATGGTTATAGTCCAAATGACGATTTGCTCCGCCATAGATGATGGCACCTGTGGTGACCATTTCTGTATAGAGGATAATATTGGGGTTAAACAAACGTGCAAAGAAACGATAGTCACGAGTTGTCCAATCCATCATCGGGGCGACCGAAATACGAGGCGTTAAAGATTGGAGCTCAGACATACAGTCAACCTGAAAAAGATAGAAAAAAAGCAAGTGCGGATTATACGTGCTTTATTTTAAAATCAATAGCCATACTCAAAAGATAGAATTTGTAAATCGAATTAAAATTTTGATTATGATGGTGATTTTTAAATGTGAGAAAGTAAGATTTATGGGGCTTGATTAAAGCGTTATCAAGTTGGTGAAACCGCTTAAAAATAAAATTAGTGTGTTGGTAGAGCATATTGGTTGAACAAAATACGGTGTGGCTTATCTAGGATTAGAACCTAGCACTACAAGTACGCAATAACATGAGCTATAAATGCCCTAAATCTCTTGAACTCTCTATCATTTCATACAAAATACTGACGGAATAAAGCTGCTGCCAATATTCCTGCTGCAATCGCCAACAGCGGGTTTTTAAGCAGTAGCATAACGATCAATGTCGTCAGTAATGCTAATCGAGCGCCATGATCACCTTCAACCGCAATGGGGGCCAAAAGTGCAACCAGTACAGATCCTGACATTGCGTTAATAAATCGCTGTACACGATCACTAATAGGAACATAAGACATAATTAAAACACCACCCCAGCGAGTGGCTAATGTCACAACGGCCATAATAAAAATAATAATCAAGGGATAAGTAGTGCTAATTTCTAGGTTCATACCCGTTTCTCTTTCCAGAAAATTCCGACAATTCCGCCAAATAAGGCACCCACAACGACATGACTATTTTCTGGTAAGTACCAATAGGCTAGTAATGAACTACAGGCAGCGATTGCCCAGATGATGAGTATTCTGAGATTTTTTTGTCCACCCACAACCATCGCCAGTAGAAAACAAGCCATGACCATATCTAATCCCAGTAGTGCAGGATGATGAATGACATTACCAAAATAGAAACCCAGTCCTGTGCCTAAAACCCACGCGAGCCAAAGCGCAATGCCCCCTCCAAACAATAAGCCCATCCCTGATTCACCACGATTAAATGCTTGTAGTGAGAGTGCCCAATTGGCATCAGAAATAACCAGCAAGATACTGTATCGTTTGATGGGAGGCAGGTGACGTAACCAAGGATAAAGAGATGCGCCCATTAAAAGATGCCGAGCATTGATAAAGAAAACTGTGACTATTAAGGGAATCAGTGATATTTGCGCACCCCATAGTTCTAAAGTCGCAAATTGAGATGCTCCTGCAAAAACAAAGCTACTCATTAACATGATAGAGCTATTGTCTAGTCCTGTTTGCGTTGCAGCTAAGCCGAAAGCAGCCCCAAAAATCACCACGAAAGATGAAATTGGAAGAAGGGTTTTAAAGCCTGACCAAACTTGGGAATAACTTAAACTGTAAATATCTGGGTCAACATTCGACAAAATAATTTCCTTATCTTTTTAAATTTTCTAGTGAGCTATATACCTAATGATCGCTGATGAAAATTAGGGGAAATTCCTTCTTTTCTTAATAAATTATGGACTTAGAAAGTTAGAATGAAAAGCGCATAATTCTTACATATACTATTCGAAAATCGAATAATTTGGGGGTGATCATGAATCTACAAAATCTACAGATTGATTGGTTAAAATGTTTTGTCGCAGTTGTTGATACAGGTTCTCTTTCAAATGCAGCACCTGAGCTATACCGTTCACAGTCTGCTGTCAGTATGCAGTTAAAAAAACTGGAATGCGCTTTAAAATGCCAACTTTTAGTTCGAACGCATAGACAAATTCAACTCACTTCTGAAGGACAACTTCTTTTAGGTTATGCAAGACGGATACTTGATCTACACCATGAAACACAAATGGCTTTTAATGGAGAAGAGTTAACTGGTCGGATTAGACTTGGTGTACCCGATGATTACGCTGCTAAATATCTAACGCCTGTGCTTAAGCGTTTTGCACCACGTCATAGCGGCGTTGAAATAGAATTTATTTGTGAACAATCGACTTCATTGATCCCACGTATAGAAAATGGCGAGATTGATTTAGCTTTGATTTCAAGGGATAACCCCCGTCAAGGCACTTTATTGTTTCATGAGCCAATGGTGTGGGTAGGTTCTCCCCAATTTGAATTATGGCGTGAAGATCCGATACCTATTGCTGTTTATGAAAGTACCAGTTTAGCCAAAAAAAGTGCGATCAATTCGCTTGCATTGCAAGGTCGCCGTTATCGTGTGGTTTATAATAGTTCAAGTTTAATCGGGCAAATTGCAGCAGTTGAAAGTGGTTTGGCCGTCGCAGTTTTCACACAATGTAGCGCCCCTCAGCATTTAGAAATTTTGGGAGCGGAGCATAGACTAGGCCCATTAGCACCCATGGAAGCATCTGTATATAGAAGTAGAGCCTCGCTTAATTCAAAAGCGGTCGATCATTTATATGAACTGTTAATTAAGACATTAAGGCAATCCATTACCTATTAAGAAGGTTTTTATTTAGATATTTCACATAAACTTGAAAAAATCTATGTATAAAATTAATTTTTAAGTCTTGCCAATATTGGGGGGTAGTAATTTTAAAAGATACATTAAAAGCAATAGAGGAAAGCTTTTCTATTTGCAATCTTCGTTCATTGCAAGCAAGCCCATGCTTATCGCATGGGCATTTTTAATGTAAATGATCAGGGGCAGAACCCCCTGACCAACAACTCAGAACAGAAGTTCCGAGCTACTTTCAGCATGTTTTGACAATGAGCGTAGATCTGAACCAGAAGGCGCTTGATAAATTTTTAGCCCAAACTCAGGGATAATTGCCATCAGATGGTCAAATATATCAGACTGGATTGCCTCATAATCATTCCATACCGTTGTATTGGCAAATGCATAGATTTCCAGTGGTAATCCCTCACTCGTCGGTTGTAACTGACGGATAATTAAGGATTGGTTTTTAGCAATACCAGCATGTTGTTTTAAGTAGAACTCCACATAGGCCCGAAATGTTCCAATATTGGTTAAGCGGCGCTGGTTATAGACTGACTGATCTTCAAACTGCTGATTAAAGCTGTCCAGTTCAGATTGTTTATTATCCAAATACTGATCCAGTAACAGGAAAGCTTTTAATTTCTGTTGTTCTTCATGGGTAATAAAATGAATGCTGGTTTGATCAATAAAGATTGAGCGCTTGATTCGTCTCGCCCCCAACAATTTCATCCCACGCCAGTTTTTAAAGGTATCCGTGACCAACTTATTGGTGGGAATTGTGGTAAAGGTTTTATCAAAATTCTGTACAGTAATGGTATGTAAGGACATATCAATAACATCACCATCTGCATTTAATGTTGGCATTTCAATCCAATCACCGATACGAACCATATCGTAGGAAGAGATTTGCACCGACGCTACCAAGGACAGAATCGTATTTTGAAAAACTAGTAACAATACCGCTGCCATCGCACCAAAACCAGCAAGCAGGGTAAAAACATCTTTCTTTAAGAAAGTACCCAAGATTAGCAGACCACAAACGATAAACAGAATCAGCTTGATCAGTTGAAGATAGCCTTTGATGGGCTTATTCAGTGATTTTGGATTACGTTGATAAAGCAGATTGAAAACATTTAAAAGTTCACTGATGGCCAGTGCAATGGTCAGGAAGATAAAAGCCTGTGCAGCCATTTGTATCAGGCCAACCGCTTTTAAGGACAAATGTGGAACTGTGGAAATACCATTTAAAATAACAATGGCAGGAACAATATTCGCCACTCTGCGGATAACACTATGCTGAGAAAAAATTTCACTATGTGCAAACTTCATTTTTGAAATAAGTTTACGTATCCCACGAACAACAACTTGTTTTGCAATATAATTTGCGACAAAAGCGAAAAAAATTAGAATGAATAATGATGTTAGCATCTCTAGCCATGGATACTGATCAGACCATTCCTGAATATTCTTTAAGAAGGCAAATTTATCCAAAAGTACAACCTCAAAATAGCAGATACGCTATTGTATTGATTGTGAATGACAATAATTTATAAAAATACTTTTTAGCTACATTCGGGCATCAATTACTTACTCAACAAGATTGACAGACTCTCAGAAAGTCCAAGTGAGTAGGTGAAGATAAGTATGCAACCGTTGGGCATAGGTAAGCCCAGTTTCACGGATTACAATATGCCAATCAACAGTACTTTATTGAATACGATGGGATGCTCAGTTTTAATTTGTGAGACTCAATAGTGGCTGATTTTATCCGCAAGATTGGCAATACGGTTCAGACGGCAAGACTGTGCATCTAACATTTGTCCTTGTCCTTCGGTTTTCGGATCCCAATTACAATACTTGTCGGTGTTTTCCCACCATGCTGCGATTTCATCCATCTGCCGGTCTTTTTTCACACTGTCTGGACGACTGATGATTTTGGCAAAGGCCTGTTGAACGCGGTTCTTATGTTGAGCATATTCTTGGTCCATACAGCTTTGCATTTCAAATGTTACTGCACCACTTTGTTTTATACATTGGCCATAACTGCTGCTTAATTTGGCATGAATATAAGAATCATCTGGAAGGGGACGAGACATTTCATCATCGGCAAAAGTTGCAAAAGGCAGAAGAAAGATGAACAACAATGTAATACTTTTAATTTTTTTCATATATTTAACCTTTAGTTTTATATTGATCTCGCTATGTGTTCTTGAATATCTCTATGCTTTAATTCGCATTATTGAAGTAAATTCAGATAGCGTTGCAATTGTGCAGTACGGCCTGCGATACGCTGTATATCATTAAGTTCAGTTTGCAAGTTGTCTGGCTGTGATTGACCATACAGCGTTGTTTCCAGTTCAGCATCACTTTGACGTGATTGTAGCCAAATGCGTTGCGATGCAACCAGTTTTGTTTTCTGGTTAGCATTCAAATGCGATTGTAATTTTTTATAGATACTATTCAATCGCGCATCTTGACGTTTAGCCTCATCTTTTAGACAAGTTGCCTGTTCAATGATACCTTGGGCACTGTTGTCACAGTTTATAAAAGCTTGGCTTAATAAGTTTTCATTACCTATTGGCGCAGCGAAGACCAAACTTGAAAAAGTACATAAAAAACTAATCGGTAAGCATGCTAATCGTATTTTTTTCATAAGGGATAAGCTCTTGGTTGATCTATCAGGATGTATGTTATAGGCAAACTATTGTGCTGTATGATTGATTGAGGATCAATGTTCGCTACTGTACGAGCTGAATAAAACTTTGCTTGAGTATCGTCAATCACGCTTTAGCAAAGATAAACAGGGTTATCATTTTGACCAAAGTGTACCAATTTTAAACTTGAATAATCATGGATATTTGGATGTTTTTTCTAAAAACATAGATTGTCCTGTACAAATTTATTGAAAGGCCTGAGATTTATCTTGCGTATAATTACTCCTCCTCAACTGTCTTATTTATATAGCTTCAAGAGAGTAACCCGCATATTCATTTAAATTGAAAGTGTGTACACAGCATTTTTGGAATTTTATCGCAGACACTTGATATGAATATATTATGATCGGTTTTTTCACACAATAGTTACAGTGAATATTATTCAAATAGAATGATTTGGGTATCCGTTTTTTTATTAAAATAATAAGTCTCTTAAAAAATCAAAATCCCTCAAATTTTGAAGGATTGTGATTTTAGAATGCTTTAAATGGTCTGTGCTCTATTGAGATATAGACGATCTAGCAGAGAAAATAGTGCAGACCCCATAACCAGACATACACCAACAAGACAAGTCATGGTCCAACCTCCATGATGCCATGCATAAACCCCTAAAGCAGAACCACATGCACCACCTGTGAAATAGGCTGTCATATAGATAGAGTTAATCCGAGATTTCGCATCTGGGCGTAAACGGAAAATGATATTTTGATTGCTGGTATGAACCACAGCGAGTCCAAAGCTAATCAGGCCATACCCTAAAATATAACTGGTGAGGTACTTTCCACCGAAATAAAGCAGCGCCCAACTGATGATCATCAACGCTACCCCAATCCATGTCAGGATACTGGTATGTCCACGGTCTGCAATTTTACCAATTTTTGCAGTGGCTAAAGCACCAAATACCCCAATGATCGTTGCAACACCAACCAAAACATCAGGTAATTTAAACGGTTCAGAAGTTAGTAAAACAGCAATCGTTGAAAATAAAATACTCATGGCTGCAAATGCAAAGCCACCAATAATTGCACGATAGACTAAACGACGTTCTTCTTTTAACAGCACACCCATCGAGTAGAAAATTTTGCCATAACTCATTTTAAACACAGGTACATGCGGCAGACGTTTTTTCAATAAATAGGCAAGTATTAACATCAATACCGCACTAACAAAGTAAATCAGTTTCCAGTTAAACAGGTTAGACAACAAACCGGCAAGACTGGTGGAAAGTAGTAATCCAACCAATAGTCCACTCATTAAAAAGCCAACAACTTCTCCTGTTTTTTCAGGTTTAACTGCCATCGTTGCAAGAGGGATTAACACCTGAGCCGCAACTGAAAATAGACCTGTAATAATTGTGCCAACCCAAAGCATGGGTAAATTGACTGCAAAAGCACACATCAATAAACCAATCGCAGCACAAAACATTAACCACGGAATAAATTTGATTTTATTGACGATATCGCCCATGGGCACAATGAATAAAAGACCAAGTGCATAAGACACTTGAGCAAAGGTCACTGTAAGTGCCACTTGTGATTCTGGCATGTTGAAATAGAGTTGAATCGAGTGAATCAGCGGCTGACTATAATAGTTTGCTCCTGCGCATAAACCGCAGGCAATCGCCATCAGCCAAAGTAATGCTTTATTTTGGCTAATATCGAGTTGAGCATTCATAAAAATATCCTAGTTCTTGGAGTTACATACAATAGGCAGTTGCTTCAATTTCAATGAGCATTCCTTGTAAAGCAAGACACGGGACAGGAATCAGTGTACACGCAGGGAAAGGTTGATCTTTCCAAAGTTGTTGCATTTCCTGAATTAAAAACTGATGTTTTTTGGTACTGTGATCGACCACAAGCACTCTTAAAACAGCAATATCCAATAATGATGCATCAGCCGCTTGTAGGGCATGTTGCAGATTGACAAAAGCTTGATGAACTTGTTGTGCAAAATCTTGGGATAATTGTCCTTGTTGGTTTTCACCACCTTGTCCAGATATATGCAAAATACGTAAATAATGGCGTACTTCAGCCACATGACTATACGCAAATGCTGTTGGATTATAAAGTGTATTTGGGTTAATCATTTGGAACGATTTGATCTGTGCAGATTCTGATCTGGAATTCATGGATGACTCTTTTGATTGACTGGAAATTTCCGTTAGTATCAAAACTCAAGTTAACTTAAGGTCAAGTAAAAATACCTAGAAAAAACCGAAGCAACTGATCGTATTTATGAATGGACATTCAACGGGCTGTTAAACGAGAAAACCGTCATATAGAAAAGTGATCAGAAGAGAGGGCATACAAGTGAAGTATTGCTCAGTATTAAAAGTATATAGGTTGTTTATCTTTGCTTTGATACTCTTAGAAAATCCCAGTAAGCACTGACTAGGATTACATAGAGGCATATCTTGTGCAATTTATTAGCTATTTTTTATATTCAATGTGCTGAAATGGCACTGTACTTTAAATAACTCAGTCATCAAATAACCTAGCCGTTAAATAATGAGTTGTGAATCTACAATCTTGCCCGTTTTCCCTAACCAAAATGGACGGTTGACTTCACCATGACCAAACCAGTCACATTGGTAAAGTGGGATGTGCAGTGGATCGAGATGTTCTTTCACAATCTCAACAATACTTTGCGGGACATTTTTTTGTGGGCATTGATAAAAATCACCCAAGACCAAAGCCTTTAAGTTTGAAGTATCAATACTTTGTAGGAGCTGAGTCAATGAACGTTCAATTCGATAATACGGTTCGCCTACATCTTCAATCAGTAAAACACTCGGCTGATTCAGTTTTAACGCAGACGGTGTGCCTTGTAAAGTACACAGTACAGTAAGATTCCCGCCTAAGATTTTAACATCTTCAATGTGCTGATCTTGAGCAAAACCATTTGCGCTGGATAAGGGATAATGACCGTGTTGGTTTATATCCGCTGATAACAGGCTAATGGTTTTTAAAGCATCATACGACAGGGAGCTATTGTCTAAATTTTTAACGGCAATTTCCTGAAATACAGGCGCATGTAAAGATTGTCCATGATGCATCGCGATATAGTTTAATAACACCGTTGTATCTGAATAGCCAATAATGGGTTTATTTAAAATCCACTCATCTAAAAATGGCAATAACATGGCAGCACCAGTACCACCACGACCACACCAAATTGCATCAATGTCTGGATCTATACATGCTTGTTTTAAATCTTGAATACGTTGTTCAACTGTACCTGCCAAATAGCGATGTTGTGAAAATACATGTTCACTTAAGCTGACTGTATGACCTAACTGTTCCAAATGCGACTGTGCCAACTGGATATTTTCAACATCTACACAGGCACTCGGCGATACAATTTTAAAATGCATATTCCTTCCAAGTTTCTGCACAATTTAGTGTGCAAGTTTCTTTTTAGACAAAGTAATCATCATGACACCGATGATATTCAGTAAACAACCAAACCATTGTATCGCATTCATATGCTCACCGAGCAAAGCCACAGCCAAAATAATGGTTAGGATCGGGCCAATCGAACCAATCATAGCTGCTTGTGCAGCACCTAAACGAGAAATACTTTGCGCGACCAAAATCGTCGGTAAAACCGTCACCAATAAGCCTAAGGCGATACCATACCAAATGACTTGTGTCGGAAGTTGAATTAGCAGTTGAATCGGCTGGGGAGTTGCAATGATAAAATGGGTTAGCGTACCAAAACATGCAATGCTTAATGCCAAACCAGTGTAATTCCATGAACCAAATTTTTGAATTAAACGCGGGGTCATGAGTAAATACGTCGCAAAACAGACCGCACTGGCAAAGACTAAACTCACGCCTAGCCAGAAATTTCCTTCATGGGGTACTGTACTTTGCTCTTGCAGCATCACAATCACTGTACCACCATAGCTTAATGCAATCGCTAGGATGGTTCTAAAGTTGAGTTTTTGCTTATAAATAAAGCTTGTGGCAATGACTGTCAGTGTTGGATAGAGAAATAAAATAATACGTTCTAACGAAGCACTGATATACATCAGACCAGCGAAGTCGAGCCAACTTGAAAGGTAATAGCCCATCAAACCAGCAGCAACTAAGAAGGCCCAGTCTTTTCCTGTCATATTTTTATTGTGATGGCGATTGAACCAACACAATAAAAGGAAAAAAGGCAGGGCACTTGCCATTCTCAATGCCATGAGCACGGTGCTGTCGACTAATGGCGATAATGCGTAAGCCTGTTTAATAAAAATAGCTTTGGTACTAAATAAGAAAGCCGCACCAAGTGCGAAAATCGAACCGAGTTGAGTACTGGATAACGAAAGTTTCATGAATTTGACTGCATTGACAATGTCGCTATACGACATGTAAATTTGAACAAGCAGTATAAATGTTGTTTTCAATCAGTGGAAATACAAAAAAAGAATGAATTGGCGCAATAAAAGGAATATAAAGCACAATTGCTTACTTAATTCTTTGTGGATTTAAGTGTCATTTAAAGAGATGTAAACAAAAAATGTATAAAAATCAATCTTGAAATTCTTGTTTATAAATTACTCAAATTCTATATGTTATTTTTTTGCACAAAAAAGGTGCAATATCACCATGACTGGTTCAAGCTGTTCGAGTATTATTAACTGACAAAATGGCAAATAAAAAAAAACTAAAATTTTTTGTAATTGCTTTAGGCTCGGGTCTAGTGTAATTCTAATGGTTATCCCAAGTACTTTTTTTTATTAATGAAATTAAAAAATGTTATAAAAACCGACTTACATTTTTGACGGAAAAAATGATAGAAAAGGCCAATATAAGCTGATAAAAAAACCATGTAATTTGTCAGAAAGGTCAATAGGGATGTTCTTTTTTGTGCTAAATCTATTGTTTTATAGAGTATTTAAACAGCAAGTTGGAATGCTTAAAAGTGAATCATACTGCTGTAAATGCCAATCGGTAGGGTAGGGTAAGCAGCTTAAAACATCCAGATAAGCTTAAAAAAACATCGTTTTTAAAAATTGGAGACAGGATATGTCAAAAAAACTGAGCAGGATAATGCAAGAAAAATACAATAAATTAAATATAGGGTATGTCGCACAATTATATTTATGAATCATCAGTTCAAAATATGGGTATTTATTAAATAAATATTGGGTGGTATTTTAAAAAAGTTCAATTAGAATCCAAAAATTCATAACAACGCATCTGGGGGAAACATCGGGTTATTTACGATGTTTACTTGAAGAAAAATTAGCTTGAGGAACGCTCATGCAGATTGGAATCCCAAAAGAATCTGTCGTCGGTGAAAACCGCGTAGCCGCTACGCCAGAGACAGTAAAAAAGTTGATTAGTGCTGGTCATAGTATTGTCATTGAACGAGGCGCTGGTAAAAAAGCGGCTTATATTGACAGTGCTTATGAACAAGTCGGCGCTAAAATTACAGATGATACCTATACAGGTAGTCAAATTATTTTGAAAGTTCGTGCACCACAAGGTGAGGAAATTCAAAAGCTTGCCGCAGGAACAGCTGTGGTAGCAATGTTTGACCCATACCGTAATACTGAACTTGACCAATTTGCGTCACAACAAGTGTCTGCATTTGCGTTAGAGCTTTTGCCACGAACACTGTCTCGTGCGCAAAATATGGATGTATTGTCTTCTCAAGCCAACCTTGCAGGTTATAAGTCGGTGTTACTGGCCGCTGCGGAATATCAACGTATGTTCCCAATGCTGATGACTGCTGCAGGTACTGTAAAACCCGCTCGTATCGTGATTATGGGCGTGGGTGTCGCAGGTCTTCAAGCCATTGCAACTGCAAAACGCTTAGGCGCAGTTGTTGAAGCAACAGATTTACGCCCAACTGCACGTGACCAAGTCGAATCGCTTGGTGGTAAGTGGTTAGATGTACCGATGTCTGATGAAGAAAAACAAAAAGCTGCTGATGCCGCTAAAAATGGTTATGGCTGGATGCCAGGTGAGCAATATATTCAAGACCAAGCCATCATCGTAGATAAAGCCGTGTCAAATGCAGACATCGTGATTACCACTGCGTTGTTGCCAGGTCGTGATGCACCTCGCTTAATCAAAGCTGAAACTGTTGCCAAAATGAAACCGGGTTCAATCATCCTAGATATGGCGGTTGAATCAGGCGGGAACGTTGAAGGCTCTAAGAGTGGTGAAAATGTTGTCACTGACAATGGCGTGACGATTTTAGGTATTCCAAATATTCCTTCTACAGTATCGACAGAAGCTTCGGCACTGTATGCACGTAATGTTTTCAATTTCGTAGAAACTTTGTTTGATCAAGAGAAAAACTTTGCGATCAATCAACAAGACGAAATTCAAAAAGCACTTCTAGTAACTCATGGCGGTCAAGTACTGCTGAAGCGTGGTTAAGGAGAGTCATCATGGTTGAAACTATTACTATTTTCGTCTTAGCCATCTTTGTTGGTTACTACGTGGTTTGGGGTGTAACACCTGCATTGCATACGCCGTTAATGGCAGTAACCAATGCATTGTCCTCAATTATCGTTGTGGGTGCGATGATACAAACTGTTGGAATTCCTGGTGTTGTAGAGGCAAGTGTACAATTCCAGTCCGTGAATGTTGTTAGTGTACTTGGTGCAATTGCAGTGTTCTTGGCAAGTATTAACATTTTTGGTGGCTTTGCAGTGACTGCACGTATGCTTGAAATGTTTAAGCCAAAACAAAAGAAAAAAGAGGGCTAATCTATGGAATTTATTCGAGAATATGCGGATTGGTTCTACCTTGTAGGTGCTGTCCTTTTCATCTTAACTTTACGTGGTCTTTCAGGTCCTAAAACTGCGATTGCTGGTAACCGTTACGGTATGATTGCCATGGCGATTGCAGTAATCACCACATTCTTTGTCGCAGATCATCCTGTTGTATGGATGATAGGTGGTGCCATGGTGTTGGGTGCAATTGTGGGTATTGCTCGTGCACGTACAGTTCCAATGACACAAATGCCAGAAACAGTGGCATTGATGCACTCACTTGTCGGTTTGGCTGCGGTACTGATTGCAATTGCTGCAATTTTACATAATAACCAACTGACTGCTTTGTTTGCTCAAAATGAATCTGCTTTAACGGCTGCTGGTGTACAGCATGCACATATGAGTAAAGTTCATTTATTTGAATTATTCGTCGGTTGTTTCGTAGGTGCGATTACCTTTACTGCATCTGTATTTGCTTATGGTAAGTTAGCTGCAAAGAAATGGGCAAAAACCATTTCAGGTGCTTGGGTTAAACCCGTTCAAGCGATTATTTTCCTCGCTATGCTGGCGTGTGGTGTGTACTTCTTTACCACAGGTAACATGCAAGCATTCTGGGCGATGACTGCACTGGCGCTGGCATTTGGTTGGGTTTGGATTGCACCAGTCGGTGGCGGTGATATGCCAGTTGTGGTTTCACTACTGAACTCATTCTCTGGTTGGGCTGCGGCAGGTATTGGTTTCACACTTGAAAACAACATGTTGATTGTTGCTGGTTCATTGGTGGGTTCATCAGGTGCGATTCTGTCTTACATCATGTGTAAAGCAATGAACCGTTCAATCATCAATGTATTGTTTGGTGGTGCGATGGGTGGTACGGCTGTAGCATCGGTTGATAAAGGTGAGCAAGTTCAACGTAATTACCGTTCTGGTTCTGCGGATGATGCGGGTTTCTTGATGTCAAATGCTGACAGCGTTGTGATTGTACCGGGTTATGGTATGGCGCAAGGTCGTGCACAAAACGCAGTGAAAGAATTGTGTGAAATCTTGAAAGAGCAAGGTGTAACAGTTCGTTTTGCAATCCATCCAGTTGCGGGTCGTATGCCTGGTCATATGAACGTATTGTTGGCGGAAGCTGATGTTGCTTATGAAGACATCTTGGAAATGGACGAGATCAACTCTGATTTCCCAGCGACTGATGTTGTACTGGTAATTGGTGCAAATGACGTTGTTAACCCTGCAGCTAAAGATGATCCAAGCTCACCAATTTATGGTATGCCGATTCTTGAAGCACATAAAGCACGTACCATTATGGTGATCAAGCGCTCTATGGCAACAGGTTATGCGGGTCTAGACAATGACTTATTCTACAATGATAAAACCATGATGATCTTTGGTGATGCCAAGAAAGTTGTTGAAGAGATGACGAAAGCAATCAATGGTGGTGGGCACTAAGCTGCTCTTGGATTAAATCCACCCCAACCCTCCTTTGAGAAAGGAGGGAGCCTAACCGCCTTCGGGCGGTTTTTTATTATTCACAGTTTGATGTTATGATTTTGATAAAAATCGACTGAATAAAAAATGATGAATCAACCATTTAAAATAATCTGTAACAGCTTAGGCATCTATTTGGCATTTTCCTTGTCTATAACGAATGCACAAGTTTTTGAAATTCAAGATGGTTCGAAACACTATGATGCCGTAATTGATATTGCATGTGAAAAAGATGAATGTGGGGCTAAGGCCGAAGTAAAGCTATTAAAAAAGGGCAGTAAAGCGGTATTTCAAACATTTCACTCTGATGAGTTGACTATGTATTTAGACGAAAAGTTTAAACCGAGTGTCAATGTTATACAGCTTTATGGTGAACAAAGTCCTTTGATTTTTGATGATTTTAACTTCGATGGAACAGAAGACCTCGCGATTAGAAACGGTAATTATGGTTCTTATGGCGGTCCTGTGTATGACATTTATGTATTTAATCAAAGCAAGAATAAATTTGTTTTGAGTCAGGAACTGTCTGCACTCACTCAAGAAAATTTAGGCATGTTCGAGCTAGACAAAAAGCGCAAACGCATCATCGCCTTTAATAAAAGTGGCTGTTGCTACCATATTCGTTCTGAGTATCAAGTTGTACCTAGAAAAGGTTTATTGCTGGTTCGAGAGTTTATTGAGGATGCTACTTCACCAAGAGGTGATCAAGTTGAAGTCACAGATCGCAATCTGGTCAATGGAAAATGGAAGGAAAAGACCAAGTATTATCCAACTGCAAAATATTATGCTCAGTAGTCACAATTTACCTCGTATCGCTATTTTGTATTGACCTATAGCCAAACTCTACCTAATTGTTCATACACGTGACTTGCATCGAGTCATTGATCAGAAATGAAGCTTATATTTTTGTATGAACTTTTAGAAACTATTGGTTATCAATTGGTTTTTTGTGCTTTTGGATCCTAGATGGTTATCCTACCGTGGGGCGACATGGATGTCGTCGTTGGGTGAGGGTATATGAGCAAAAATAAAGCACTGCTTTGTTTGCAGCGCAAGAGCCCTGTTAAACGAAAGATTTTTGTCATCTTTGAAAAGTGAGGCATCGCCTGCGCAAAGGTATTTAAACTTTGAATGTAAGGTGTGGCATTGCAAGCTTTTTTATAATCAAAAAAATTATTCTTCCATATAATTGATTTAATTAAAAAATATTAACTAAGAGAAATTATATTCTTATGTATGAGTTTTTTGATAGGTTGACTATAGCGTGATGCTGAATTGTGGGGCAGAGTAAGGTCTTATGAATAGAACAACTTCTTTTACGGTGTGATGTTAAATTTTAAACATAAAAAAGCCCATCCAAAGATGAGCTTTTTTAATTAAAACTGAAACTTAATGAGGAATATGCTCTTCATCTTCAAATTCAGGTTTAACTTGTACGATAAAGTCTTGACGATTAAGACCACGCCACAATGCAAATGCAGTACCGATATAGATTGAAGAATACGTACCTACAAATACACCAATAAACATAGCAACTGAGAACCAGTGTAAGCCATCACCACCCAAGAACATCATTGCAAGTACAACCAGCAATAATGTCATCGAGGTATGAATAGTACGTTTTAAGGTTTCAGTTAAGGCAATATTCACAATTTCTAACGGTGTCGCGCCACGAATCTTACGGAAGTTTTCACGGATACGATCCGATACAACAATGTTATCGTTTAACGAGAAGCCGATTAAGGCAAGAATAGCCGCTAAAACAGTAAGGTCAAATGGCCATTGCATCATTGCAAAAATACCAATCGTTACGATCACATCGTGCAGTAATGAAAGCACTGCACCAACTGCAAGTTTAAACTCGAAGCGAATGGTCACGTAGATCAGCATAAGTAGCATTGCAAGCGCTACAGCACCTGCAGAGCGTAAATATAGCTCATTACCGACTTGACCACCGACAGAGTCAACCTTATGAACAACGGCAGTGTTATTCGGCAGTTGAACCGCTTTGGTGATGGTATTACTTAAGTCTTCAACTTTAAGGTCTTGCGCTGGCATACGTACAATTAAGTCTTTGTTTGAACCTAAGGTTTGTACAACTGCATCTTTAAAGCCTGCTTTATCCAAATTCGAAATAACGTCTGCTGGTTTTGCTGCGTATTGATAGTTCAACTCTGCAGAAACACCACCAGTGAAATCTAAACCAAGATTTAAGCCTTTGGTTGCAATAAAGAAGATACTTGCAATGGTCAAAAGGATTGAGATGATTGCCGCTGGTTTGGCAATCTTCATGAAATTAATTACATGCTCATCATCAGGGCGACCATATTTCTTTTTCGGTTGAGTCACATCAGTCATCATCGATCTCCTATATGCTCAACTTATTCAAGTTACGTTTTCTGCCATATACCAATTGGACAATTGCACGTGTTACTGTAATTGCAGTAAACATTGAGCAAATAATACCAATCATCAGCGTTACAGCGAAGCCTTTGATCGGACCTGTACCAATTGCAAACAGAATAAATGCAACCAAGAATGTGGTTAAGTTTGAGTCGAGAATGGTGTTATAGGCTCGATCATAACCGGCAATAATGGCCTGTTTGGGCGAGGCCCCCCAGCGCATTTCTTCTCGTATTCGCTCACAGATCAGTACGTTGGCATCGACCGCCATACCAATGGTGATGACGATACCCGCAATACCTGGTAGGGTAAGTGAAGCCCCGATCCAAGACATGATGGTGAGAAGCATTGCCAAGTTAATCACTAATGCTACATCAGCAATTAAACCAAATAGACGGAAGAACACGATCATCCAGATTGCAACAAGCAGGAAACCAACTTGAGTTGATAATACGCCTTTGTCGATGTTCTCTTGTCCCAAACTTGGACCAACAACACGTTCTTCTACGAAGTACATTGGGGCAGCTAAAGCACCAGCACGTAGCATCAATGCAAGTTCAGCCGCTTCTTGAGGAGAATCTAAACCAGTAATACGGAAAGATGAACCTAAAACCGCTTGAATATTTGCAGCATTGATTACCACAGATTCAGTATATGGTGTACGAACTTCTGTCATAGCACCTGTAACTGGATCAGCAACAGAGGTGATTTTTTGTTTATTTTCAATAAACAAAACCGCCATACGTTTGCCAACAGCAGTACGGGTTGCATCTGACATCAACTTACCACCAGCAGTATCTAAAGTAATATTTACTTCAGCACCACCACTATCTTGGCTAAAACCACTTGATGCATTTTGTACACGTTCACCGGTAAGGATGCGACTGCGATTTAATAATAGTTCACGACCACTGTCCAAAGATTCGTAAGCAAAAACTTCAGTACCAGGCGGTAACGGTTGACCATTATATTTACCTGAGAAACGGTCAATATATTGATCATTTAAATCGGACACTAAACGGAATTCTAGGTTTGCAGTACGCCCTAAGACACGTTTAGCTTCAGCAGTATCTTGTACACCAGGCAGTTCAACCACAATACGATTGCTACCTTGACTTTGTACCAAAGCTTCAGCCACACCTAACTCATTAATACGGTTACGTAAGGTGGTTAAGTTTTGATTGAGTGCATAAGATTGAATGTCTTGCTTGGTCGCATCATTATAGGTCAACTTAAGCGTAGAACCTGTATCTGTTGCTAGAGCTTGTTGATTGAACTTATTCCCATCACGACGTAAAAAGTCCATTACCGCTGCACGGTCATCATTATTTGCAAACTGAATCGTAATGGTATTGTTGTTCAATGAAAGACTATTAAATTTAATCTTATTGTCACGGAACTCACGACGTAAGTCTGTTGCTGAGGTTTCCATACGTTGTGCAATAGCTTTGTCCATATCTACTTCAAGTAAGAAATGAACACCACCACGTAAGTCCAAACCAAGCTTCATTGGCTTAGCGCCAATTTTTTGCAACCACTCAGGTGTGGTTGGTGCAAGGTTTAATGCAACGGTATAGTTATCACCCAAACCTTTGCTGAGGACATCTTTTGCTTTTAACTGTGCTTCAGACGTATTTAAACGCAGAAGGGCAGCATTGTTAGTGAAGGTATTATCATGACTGCTAATATTTTCACTTTTTAAAATTTGCTCTGCTTTTTGTATGACAGACTGATCAATTGTGGTACCAGCCTTGGCACCAGAAATTTGAACAGCAGGTTCGTCAGGATACAAACTCGGCAGCGCATATAATGTACTGATTACTAGGACCACTAGAATCAATATATATTTCCATGCAGGGTAACGCATTCGCTTTCTTCTTAAAATGAAAAAGTCGTGCTAAGTGCACGACCGTTTTATGATTAAAGGTTATTTAATGTGCCTTCAGGGAGTACTGAAATAACACTTGCACGTTGAACTTTGACTTCATTGCCTTTACTTAATTCAATCACTGCAAAGTCGCCATCAATTTTTAGGATACGACCCATTAAGCCACCTGCAAATACAACTTCACTGCCAACACCTAAGCTCTCGATTAACGTACGGTGTTCTTTTGCACGCTTAGCTTGAGGACGCCAGATCAGAAAATAAAAGATGGCAACAAATACCACAATCATTAATATGTTTGCCATCATGCCTGGACCTTGTGCAGGCGCTGCTGCAGCGTGAGCAGAAGAAATAAATAAGCTCATTCTAATTTCCTAATGTTAAAAATTATCTGCCATTTTCATGGCTTTTAAATTGACTTGTTCAGCAATTTACCTTGTCTTGGGTTTCAGCGCAAATACTGTTGAATTAATCTTCAATTCAACTTTACATTGGGGCACTAATCAGCAGGACAAGCTGGAACTTCTAAACCGCGACGTTGATAGAAATCAGTCACGTATTCATCAAAAGTTCCCTGATCTAAAGCATCACGAATATCTTGGGTAAAACGTTGGTAATAACGTAAATTGTGGATCGTGCCCAACATTGAACCGAGCATTTCACCACATTTTTCTAAATGGAATAAATAAGCACGGGTGAAGTTGGTACAGGTATAACAGTCGCAATGTGGATCCAGTGGCCTTTGATCATGACGATATTGGCTGTTACGAATTCGAACCAGACCATCGGTAACAAAATAATGACCATTACGTGCATTTCGAGTTGGCATGACACAGTCGAACATATCGACACCACGACGAATTGCTTCAACGATATCTTCTGGTTTACCCACACCCATCAAATAACGCGGTTTATTTTCTGGCATTTTTGCAGGCAGATAATCCAAAACTTTGATCATTTCTTCTTTTGGTTCACCCACAGATAAACCACCAATCGCAAAGCCATCAAAATCAATTTCTTTAAGACCGTTTAAAGACTCTTCACGAAGGTCTTCATACATGCCGCCTTGAATGATTCCAAACAATGCGTTTCTATTTTTTAAAACATCGTGATGCTGTGTTTTACAACGCTTCGCCCAACGTAATGACAGTTGAAGCGATTTCTGTGCTTCTTCATGGGTTGCTGGGTATGGCGTACATTCATCAAAAATCATCACAATATCTGAGTTCAATGTATGTTGAATGTCCATTGAAATTTCAGGAGATAAAAAGACTTTTGAACCATCGATAGGTGAGCGGAAAGTAACCCCTTCTTCTTTGATTTTACGCATAGCACCCAGACTGAATACTTGGAAGCCGCCTGAATCAGTAAGAATCGGTTTGCCCCATTTCATAAACTCATGCAAACCGCCGTGTTCACGGATAACATCTAGTCCAGGACGTAAGTAAAGGTGGAAGGTATTGCCTAAAATAATTTGTGCTTTGATATCTTCGATATCGCGTGGCAACATGCCTTTAACTGTGCCATAAGTTCCCACAGGCATGAACACAGGTGTTTCAATTACACCATGTTCTAAAGTTAAACGACCACGACGAGCACGCCCCGACTGACCTAATTTTTCAAACTTCATAAATAACCTAAATCTGGCGAAAAAACAGTTCGCTGATTGATAATTGCAAAAGGGGGCTATTTTCCCTGATTTTATGGTCGAATACCAGTCATGTTGTTTTTCATAATGTTAAATTTAAAATTATTGATTTAGCGCTGTGAACATCAATAGATTAATGCAAGAATCATTTTTTATAGTTGAATAATTATTGTTTGAATATCAAGGTATTATTTTTATGCAGTTAAAAAGCGAAGAGTGGTTCGCTTTTTTAACTTAGATTTGGACAAGATAGAAAATTAGTCTTTTGCCTTACGACCGATAATAATCAAGGCGATAATTCCCAGAATCATGATAAATATCCCATAATGATTCCAAAAATTACGTTGCATTTTATTTTCTTGGTATTCAGGATTTTTACCTAATGTTGCAATGACATCATCAGGCAATTCATAAAAAGTATCTGGCTCTGCATCAGTCATGCCGACCAAGGTGCAGTCCCAAGTTTTGACATCTGCCCATAAGACTCCAAAGTGACTACATTTATATCCTGCATTTAAACTTTTAAGATCATCATATTGACTTAATATTTCTTGTGGAAATGGTCCAACCTTAAACATTTCATCGCCTGTATTGAAAACTAACAGGCCTTTCGCTTGAGCAGGCGCTTGCCAGAGAAAACACAGACATAACATCATGAATAATTTTTTTAACATTTGATTTACTCCAATCTTTAGATTGTCTTTTTATTAAGTTGATCATTTTTAGTTGATCGTTTTGTTCTAAAAATAGTCATTTTTTAGCGGTTTGAAAATATCAGAAAATGATCGAAATGTCATTTTTTATGTTGAAAATAAACACAATTATGGCTAAATTTTTATTCAAATTTCCCTGTAGTGATTTAGGTAATATGTTTCGAGTCAACTATGCTCAATCGCCATAATCTATTCCTGATCATGGCTTTAAAGCTGACCCAAAAAAATTATTGAATTTATCAAACTGATTTAACACTTGTTCAACCTTGGCAATCCTTTGTTCTAAACTTCCTGTTAAAGCGATGTATGGAATCCGACGTTGTTTGAGATCTGCAATAATTTGTTGATGAAAAATAGCTCTTTTTTGTGGGCCACTACGATCCCAGGTGTCGTCATAAGCAATATCATCTTCACATAAGAAAAATAAGTCATAGCGCTGTGCATTTTCGAGTGCAAGTTGTTTGAGGTGCTCCGGTAGTCGGCCATGATAATCCATACAAAACATCGCTGTGGTTATCGCGTTGGTGTCTACAAATAAATAACAGTTTGCATCTAAAGTGGCCTGATCTTCGTAGGCGATATGACGATCTGCAATAATGTTGAAATCCTCAAAACCGATACGACGATCAACTTGGTAAGTTTCCCAATATTCACGCCCATATTCTGGGGCAAAAGTTGTTGCATACTTTTTCGCAAGTGCTTCAACTAAGGTAGACTTGCCTGTAGACATAGCACCAACAAAGACGACTTTGCTAATCAAATCTGCATAGACACAGTTGGGAATAAACTTCCGATTTTGGAAGGCATTTGCTCGAATCATTGTAGCGGAGATCGGCACCTGTAGACGTGGCTCATCCACTCTACGATCAATTGCATTGAGTGCCCTGCTGACATGCGTACCATAAAATTCACTACTATAAAAATGCGAAATTTTCACACCATTGAGCTTTTGAATGATGTAATTTTCTTGTTCTATTTCAAAAGCCCGATCATTGGAATAACCCTCAGGCCCATCCCATGCCTCAATCACATAAATTTGAGGAAATAAATCTCTGATCCATTGGGCGCGAATGTTCAAGGGAATGGTTGTAATTGAACTTTGATAGATCAATACATATAGCTCATCCACTTCCTGTAATGCTGTTTCAAATACATGTACATGCCCTGCATGTAAGGGGGCATATTTACCAAGTGTCAGTCCGATTTTTTTCATAGTTGTTAAATTCAATAGGATGAGTTTGAATGGTTTTGTGCAAGTTTATTCCAATTATAGTAACCGTAGATGGCATTGATCAGAAAGGCCGACCACATCAATAACATCATTGCACCATCACCACTCCCATCAAGGGTTCGGATCGCCCACATTAAAATACTGAATATATTTAATGCAATATAGAACCACCATTGCTCTTTAAAACGCAGCAGCATCAAAATCGTTGCCGAGATTGCAAGAATATTGGTGGTTGCATCTATATAAGGCGTATTTTGAGTGGAAATTTGGGCAAGTAGGTAACCGAGTATAGCAATACAACCTATATTGCTCAGGATGATCAAAATCAAATAAGCATGCCGAAGGACATACGCCTGCTGTAATTGTTTTTCTGTGGTATGTTTCTGCCAAAGTAGCATGCCGATCAAAGCAGTTGGGACAAAGAACAAGAGATTCAGTCCCATTTCGCCATAAAGCCCGTTGTTATAGCAAATCCATGCATAAGCACAGCTATTGAATAAACCAAAACTATAATTGAGAATATTGCCTTTTGCTGCCAATACCACACAGAGAATTCCGCTGAGTAATACCACGAAATTAAACCATGTATCCTGTTGAACTAAGGTAATGATACAGCCGATGAAAATAAAACTAAAAAGCCAAACAATTTCAAATACATTCCAATTTTTGAAAAGAAGTCGAAAGGGTGAGGGAAAAAAGAGTTTCAACATAGGGTTTGTAATTCTAACGAATGCTGCTGGTGTTATTTGCTGGTAATTTATACCGGATTTAAATCTTACAGACGATTTGAAATTTCAGTTTAATCGTATGCAAGGACTGGATTGTTGCCTATTGTTTTTTACCAAGCCTTTTATATATGCATTATCATGATTCATTTTTAATGTATTTAATCAAGGGATGTTTGATCAAAGAATCTTCCCAACATTTCTTTGAGACTAGCATGTTTTTACCGCTACGTATTACCTTGCGAAACGATATTTTTCATCATTTAGAATAACTAAATTTCGTATTTCGTAGCTAGTATCGCTTAAAAAACACACGTAGTCGCAAACTTCGACGAATTGTCTACAGACCTTAGTTAAAATTAGGTTTGTAATCAAAATTCTGAGTGACCACATTGTCTGAAAATGGACGAATTGTTTTCTTTGCCAAAGTAATGGTATTGATCATATTGTTGGGGAAAATTTCGATGGTGTTATTAAATTCTTCAACATTACGGTTAAAGATGGTGATTGCTGCACCGACATTTTCATTTTGTTCTTGAATATCATCCATCATTTTTGCATACAAAGTATCCGCTTTGAGTTCAGGATAATTTTCAACCACCACATTTAAACTTTTCATTAAATCTTGATTGAGTTTTTCAACATGTTGCAGTTGAGAAACATCAGTATTGTTCAAGTTTAGATTCAAAATTTGCTGACGTAACTCGGTCACTTTTTCTAAAGTTGATTTTTCAAACTGTGTATATTGCACCAAAGTTTGCTCTAAAGTTTCCAGTGTTTTTACTTTCTGGCGTTCAAAATTGGCAACCTCAGCCCATGCACGTTGTGTCGCATTGAAATAACGCACAATGTTATTTCTAACCAGAATACCCCAAGCGATCAGAACAATAAAAATCCCAATAAATATGATTAAACCCATTTTGATTATTCCTTTTAATTTATGAAATCAAGTTTAGCATGCACTGTTTAAATTTTTCATATTCAGGCATGGTTAATGTTCTTAAATGTCCACGAAGTGCTGAAATATCCTGAAGCTTTTGTTTTTTACGACGAATGCGAAAGAGATCTTGATCTCCCATATAGCACAGCATATTTTCTTCAAAATGATAAACAATATCACCTGAATAGTGTTGAAAAAAATCACTTAATTTTAAGGTGATACTTGGACTAATGGTACGGGCAAGTTGATGTTGATTATAGCCAAAAATATATAAATTTTGATTGACCAGAATATCCGCAGTTTTCCATATTTGGGTATAGGGCGGAATAAATTCATGGTGTTTATTACTGGCAGCAAAGCCGAGGGCGGGTAATTGAAAAATAAAAGCGCCCCAGTGGTTTTTATGGGTTTCCTTAATTTTCTGTTTTTCACCCTGAGTATTGGGCAGTGAAAACTCATCGACATAATGATACTGAAACAACATCACATGATGTTCTTGTTCACCATCAAACCATTTGGTGGATGCAAATTGTTCAATCTCGTTCAACACATTGCCTTGCGAAAACAATGGAAAACTTTGTTTTAACTTGCTCATGACCAAAAAGGTATTGCTTGTTGTGGAGATATGACTTGGAGTTTTATTGAAATCTAATTCGTAGCGGAGAAACATCATGCGCTGTTCTAAAAAATTTATGACTTCATCAATTGGATCGCTTTGCTCATAAATTAAATAAGCACCAAAACAGCATAACAAGGCTGCTAATAGGCTCAGTGGATAGGGAATATAGTGATGAATCAGCCAACCAAAAAGTGCAGTCATTACCCCTATCATAAATAGCAGTCTGGGGATGAGGTTATGAAAAAATAATTCTCTACATTCTCCCCACGGATGTAACCCATCTAAAATATCTTGTGCAGATTGAGCCTGTTGTCCAATTTCCCAAAGCCGAGCGATATTGCGCATCACATGTTTATTTTTTCTTGTGCGTAGGTGAAGTAATCGCTCAACGGTTTCTATAGGCATGGCAAATCATCATGATTAAAGGATATTAAAGTTCAAATTCCAGATTGATAAGTATGCGATAAATTATTGTATCGACAAAGTAAATTGTTTATTGTTCAACTTTATTTGTCTCATAATGGGGTTGGATTTCTTGTAGAATTGTGATCATTGAATCTTTTAGCTGTTCATAATTAGGCATGTTCATACTTTCAAGTTGTGCAGCTAAATCATGTACAGTTTGAACTTTATCGACTTGCATCTGCGGTTTGGTAATATCCGTTTTAAACAGCCAGCACAAAGTAGGGCGCTGGACTTGAACATAAAAATCACCTTTAAAATAAGCCATGGCTTGTTCAAGCATTAATACATGATTTGGTGTGAAAAATTTGGCAAGTTGCATTTCATTTGTACCACTTAATTGGTACTGATTGTCGAAACGAATATCCCCACTCGACCATTTTACGCCAAGACGGCAGGCTCGATTTTGTTTAGATGAAATGCTGATACCTTGAGCAGGGAAGTTCTCTAGGATGATCCCCCATAAATCATAATGACGATATTCAATCTTTTTCTTACCGTCTGAATCACGAGTTTCGACTTCATCCACATAATGATAATTAAACAGCATATATGGATAATTGATACTGTTGATCTGCCAAGCGCCATAAATGCAATGACCAATGGTATTTTCATGATCCCCTAAACCAAATAACGGGAAATTATAGGGAGACTCAATATTTTCATCAAAGGCATTGGGATAGAAGCGAATTTGATATCTCACTTCTAGGTTCTTTTGATGAGTATCCTCAATCAATTGATTGAGGGCTTTTGTCGAAGTGCGCTTATAGAAAGCAAAAGCCACACTAGCGACTGTTGCTAGTAAGAGTATCGGGTGGGTAAAAATAGCCAGTACAAATAAGCCAATCGCAATCGCGATAAAAAGCCAAAAAGTATAATTTTGAATAGACAGACTCGGATCATCTTGCCAATTCTTTAAGCTTGTAATGATCTGTTCAAAATCTTGATTTGATGAGAGTAACTGATTGATCGCATGTATATTGTGCTGAGTCTTGCCATTGTTGGCGTGTTGTTGGCTAAAAGCATTTTGAATTTTTGTGAGTAAATCATTCATCTTTATTCATTATTGTGGCAAGTGCTTAGATGCCTGATTGTAACGAAAAAATGATTTTGAATGCAAAGTGTCGTGTTTAAACCACACTTTGCATATTGGTAGTCTGACTAAGCAATAACTTTTAAATAGGTTGCGCTTCGTTAGACCTTAGCCATTTGCGTTTTCAATCAACATTGCATCGCCATAACTAAAGAAACGATATTTGCTTGCAACAGCATGTTGATATGCGTTCATAATATTGTCACGGTTGGATAATGCAGATACCAACATTAACAAGGTAGATTCTGGTAAATGAAAGTTGGTGATCAAGCGATCAACCACACAGAACTGATACCCTGGATAGATAAAGATTTGTGTATCGCCTGTCCATGCGGCAATTTTTCCCCCAGACGCTTGCGCTGCACTTTCTAAGGCACGTGTTGCTGTCGTTCCGACGGCAATTACTTTGTTGCCACGTGCTTTGGTTTCTTGAATCAATTTTGCAGTTGCTTCAGGCACATCACACCATTCACTGTGCATGATGTGATTTTCGATCTGATCTGTGCGTACTGGTAAGAATGTTCCAGCACCCACATGCAAGGTTACAAAAGCTTTATTTACGCCTTTTTGCTCTAATTTTTCTAATAGGGCTTGGTCGAAATGCAAACTTGCTGTCGGTGCTGCTACGCTTGCTAATTTGGTTGGATCGTTAAACACGGTTTGATAGCGTTCTGTGTCAATGGCTTCTGCTTCACGGTTAAAGTAAGGCGGAATAGGTAGTTGTCCGTATAAATCTAAAACTTGCAAAATAGGCTGAGAAAATTCCACCACAAATAAGTTTTCATGACGCCCTGTTACCGTCACTTTAACTTCATCTTTGCCAATAAATAACTCAGCACCTGCTTTAGGCGAATTACTGGCTTTGATATGACAATGTGCAATGGTCTGATCAAAAATACGTTCAACCAAAACTTCAATAGCACCACCAGAGGCGCGTTTACCTTTTAAACGTGCTTTCATCACTTTGGTATCATTGAGTACCAATAAATCACCTTCATTGAATAAATCAAAAACATCGGTGAAGTGAAGATCTTGGTATGAACCCTCTGCATTGAGATGTAAAAGGCGAGAAGCGCTACGTGTTTCAAGTGGGTAGCGCGCAATGAGTTCGTCGGGAAGTTCGAAATTAAAATCGGAGAGTTGCATCATGAGGAAGAAAAACTGACATTTGGGATTTAAAAACTGCCGCTAGTATAGTCGTTTTTCAAATTAATGGCTGAAATTGATGTTTTATAATCCAAAAAAACCAGATCTGCCTTAAAATTAAACAAATGTGAAAACTTGTCGTTGACAAGAAAATGAAACGCGCTATTATACGCACACAACCTCTCCCGAGGTGGTGAAATTGGTAGACGCGGTGGACTCAAAATCCACTGTCAGCGATGACGTGTCGGTTCGAGTCCGACCCTCGGGACCATTAGTTTAGGTTAAACAGATTAGATAAACCCCGAAGCCTTGATGCATATAGGCTTCGGGGTTTTTTCGTTTCTGGGTGTTGGGTTTTTTTAAGGTATTTTGAGGTATTCTTAGCTATTCATTTACACGTTTTTTACACATTTTTTAACGTGTGTTTATTTGTATAAGTCATTGAGGTTGTAAACTTTATGAGTCTGTCAATTTATCAACTTGAAAATGGTAAGTGGAGAGCAGATCTTATTGCCTTCAATCAAAGAAAAAGTAAAACATTTAAATCCAAGAATGATGCGAAACGATGGTCAGAGATTCAAGAGCGTGAATTCTTCTTAAATTTTTCTACCAAACAAGCTTTAAATAATAAAATAGTTCTTACTGTAGAAGAAGCATTGACTAGATATATGAATGAAGTGTCTAGGTATAAGAAAACTGCGAAAAAAGAGATCCAACGGCTAAAATATTATCAAAATAATCTACCTTTTGTGGATTGGCCATTAGCTAATTATCGCTCTGAACATCTCAAGCAATGGGAAAGCATAGTTATGAACCGGACAATACGCCCTTTAAGTGCTGCGAGTGTACTTCGTGACTATTCAACACTATCTGCATTTTTTAACTGGTGTAGACGAGATAAAGGTTGGATCGACTTTAATCCAGTTGAAAATTTACGGAAGCCCAAAAAACCTGAACATCGTGAACGTCGTATTGAAATAGATGAATTGCAAAGCATACTTACTGCTTTAAAATATACACCAGGCACAGTTCCGAATTCTAAGATGCAAGAAGTAGGTTTAATATGGTTAATTGCAATGTCCACTGGTATGAGATCAGGTGAAATTGTTAATCGACCATTGTCAGATGTTTTTATAGAAAAACGTTTTATACGTTTGCCTGATACTAAGAATGGATCTAGTCGTAATGTCCCACTTGATGATTTTGCGATTCAGCTTTGGACATTGGCCATAAAAATTGACCGTAAAAATTCTCCAAAAGTTTTTACTATTTCTGATGGCTCTAGGGATACATTGTTTAGAAAGGCTCGAAAGGCTGCAGGTTTAGAAAATTCCGATTTAACATTTCATGATTCGAGACATGAAGCGGCAAGTTTAATGGCTAGACGTATAAAAAATGCTTTAACTTTATGTAAGATTTTTGGATGGAAAGATCCCAAGCAGGCTTTGATTTACTACAATCCTACTAACGATGAAATTTTAGAAGAACTAAATATCAGTCCTGGTTTATCAAGATTAATCGCTTAGAAAATCATAAATAAAATAAAAGCCACTTTTGTGGCTTTTATATGTTTTGTTCTTCTCAATTCCCGTTGTATTTCAAATTTGATTTATCAAACGCCATAGCATATTTAATTACATCTGTTGCTTTCCAACGTGGTGATGTACGGTCACTATCTTTTGATGTCGGTAACTGTCGACTAGGTGGAAAGTTAGGGCATGGAATAATATTTTTTCTCGTATAATCCACTGTATATTTTAGATATTTTGCGATATCTTTTTCGTCCCAGAGTTGGTGTTCAACAGGTAGAATCAATTTTGAATCCAATACTTTTGTCATTTTTAAAAGATATTGATCGAATGCGTTATCGTTCATGCTGCATCCTCCAATTTCCTAGCTTCTTGGCGTTCCATCAATGTAATTTTTGCATGAACACCTAAACGATCTCGCCCTAGTACTTCCGCAATAAAATGTACCGGATATTTATCTTCAAGCATTGAAATAAGTACTTTTTCTTCACATGGCCACCAACCGCCACGAGCAATTTTAAAAGGGTTATTTTTCATAAGTTATTTCTCCTTAAAAAGAAGTGCAAGCTTCTTTATTCACGCTTTAAAAATTATTTAAAAGGTGTGTGTTGGTTGTAGTATGGATTGGTAAAAAGCCAGCATTTGACGACACGTTCACGCATTTCTGATGTCACATTTTTAACTTCATCTGCAGGGAAGTTTTTAGACTTAACTGGTTTATTCATTTCTATGAATTTATAACGTCGGCTTGATCGAAGTAGCGTTCGCATTTCATTGATGTCAGGTAACGATTGATAGTTACGGGCAGCGACTTTGTAGACTTCATTTAGATTGATAGCGATGCTTTGGGCGTCTTGATCATGATGATTTAAGCTGAATGCTGCATTTCTGCTGACATTCATATATTCGTAGGCATCCCAAAATTGTTGAACCATAGGGTGGTCGCTACTTAATTGCTCCACACGCTCCCGTGCCATTGCCTCTAAAATACGTTTGGCATCGCAAATTTCATCTAAGTCGATGACTTCTTTTAAAACGTGTTGTTCAAGTGCATCAACCATTGCTGATACTTGTGCATGACAAAGTGCAATACGAGTATGAGTAATGCCTTTTTGATGAAATTCTTCTTCTAAGGCTTGGATATTTTCTGAATAGGTTTGCAGAATTTTTGCTTCATTTTTTAAGCAATGCGTCATGTAAGTACATGCGTCTTCTAACGAAATACGAGAAAGACGATCGGCAATTCTTTTCTTTTCTAGGTTATGGCCTTTTGTTGTCACTGTAATATGCAAGGTACGAGATAAAATCGCTTCTGAGGCTTGTATAGGCGTGTTTTGACTGATCATGATTGCACCACGGAATGGTGGCTCATACGTTTCATTCCCTGCGGTTTTTAAGCCTTTTGAACGAATTGCTCGACCGTTAAAGGCGTCTTTCAATTCATCCCAACTAAATTTAGCTTTTTGGACACCACCATTTTGATCATTTCGGTCGCCCTCAATTAGAACGATCGGCATATTAGAGGCTTGGGCAAAATTACGATAAATTGCCACACTGGTAGATTTATTCGGATCAAAGCCTTCATAGGCTTCTCGACCGCTAAATTTCCAAAGCAACTCAAGCAATGTTGATTTACCTGCACCTGCTTGACCAACAAATTCAAAAAAAGGATATGAGGAATTAAGAGCACGGATCTGTTCAGCAAAATATGTTCCTGTCCACCAAGCAAGAACAATTAAGCCATTTGCGCCATTCAATGTATAAAAATCTTTCCACCAACTTGCAGAAAATTCCTTTTTAGGATTCAGGGTAATCACTGGTGAATTTGCTAGGCTTTTCAATTCTTTTTTTCCCGTTTTGTAGAAATCATGTTCATTTTTGGGGATAACTTGCCCGTTATGCACAGCATATTTATCAAAGATATAGGCTTGATAATCTTTGCTATAGCCAATGAAATCGATAGTTTTAACTTCACGTAATTTTTCAGTTTTACGTTTAATAAAGGTTTCTAGTTGTTGATCACTGCCAGTCCACATCGCACCTGAAAGGACGGACATTACACGAGGCTTAAATTTACTGCGTGATGCCATGTGTTCAGCAGTAAAAGTGGTCTTGGTTTCTCCCCATGGGCTTTGAAGATGGAAGTAATACCAAGATTCATCGGTGATTTCGTTTCGTTGGAAATACAACGGCTCAAGCTGTGCATTACAGATTTCTTTCGCTGAAGAACATGTTTTTAATGCCTGAATACGCTTTTCATCTTCTGAAAGCATTTGTTCTTGTTGGCTTTCCTCAACATATTGGACAGCTTTGTTATATTTCTCATAATCTAATTCCCACCAGTATGTACGGAACTTATGATTAAAAAAGAATTTACTTAGATTGCTACCATAATAGTTATAGATCAATAAGCCTGCTTCTTCAGGCGTTTCAACAATTTGAAGCTTGCCAAAATGGAGGTATTTCTCCTGGTCTTTTTCTGTGAGTTGTTCACGTTGAAATAGATCATTCCAATCTAGTGATTTTCCATTAATCGGTGTTGGTGGAAGGGCAGCAGTTGAGATCCAACCTTGATCGGTAGCATGTTTATGGTGTTTAGGTAAAAACTTCTTGCCTGCGTTGTCATTGTCCAAAGCCCAAACTAAACGTGGCTTATCTTTGTTGAGTTCATGACAGCGTTTGCTGATCGTATCTAATAATTGTGTGGGATAATTACCACTGTTCATATTGCTCAAGCTAATAATGCCTGATTGTGATAGCGCAATACTGTTAAAGATGCCCTCAGTGATCCATATACTGCCTGCAGTACAAAGATCATCTAACTCATGTAATGTCCATGCCAAGCCATTCCATTTGCCGATAAAATTGGCTTTCTGACGACCAAAACGATCAGGACGATCAATGATCCGTTCCCAATATATTCCTTCAGCTAATTTGAAGCGAACAGTTGCACTGACTAAATTTCTATTTTTAGGCGCTTGATATAGTTCCTGTGTATATCTGCCTTTTAAATTTTTAAGGTCAAAACCTCGACCATCCCTCAAATATGCATCTGCAGCGGCATTTTGATTCTCATGGGTTTTAGGGTGATATTCTGACCAATCTTTGAAAAATTCTTCGCAGATATCTTTGACGTATTCCTCATAACCACACTTATTAATACGTCCACATTTCACCATGCGTGGTGTTTCTGCATGTGTGTAAAGTTCTTTCTCATTACAACTTGGACAAAGACCTTGACGATACCATTCACCAACTCTTTTAAAGTTAAATAGTTGGTTAAGTCTGTCGTCGATATGACGCTGAAGATCCATCACTAATGCCTATATAAGTTTCATTTGTAGAAGTCGGTTGCGGTAAGTCGTAGCCCTGGTCAAATCAATTGTTGACGAATGAAAGAGCGCAGAAATAAAGCCTTCTACATAATTTTTTTGGTGTTCATCAATTGAGGTTTGGAGTTCTAAACTTTCGATGTGATGTTCAAGTTCTTGCTCCCACTGGCGTTTATGCTGTGGTAATCCTGTTTGAACTTCAGGATTAGGATTGATGCTGTTCTGAATTGGTCGCACCATTTCTAAACTCGCTGCAAAACTTGCAAGGCATTGATCATTGCGACATGAAACAATCAACTCATGTAAGAGTGGCGAAGGTCTTTTTCGGCTAGACACATGCATACGCATGCCACAGTGAGGGCAATAAAAACCAATTGATTTACTCATCGTTCAATTCCTTTACTGATTTTATTAAACGACTTGGAGCAATCACATTTGATATTTGAATGTGAAAATGAACCATAGTCATGCATGTCAGCTCCCGACACTCACCTACATAACCTTTGGGATTTTCTAAATAAACAACGGTCCCCAAAATTCTTAATGGCTTGTCACATACCGGACAGCAAATTTTTTCATTAAAAATGTGTCCATTTATTTCAGAAAGTGCGCTTGGCATGAATTCCCCAAAATCTGTGACTTATGATTGTTTTTGATCAGAGCTTTCGTCATCAATATCGATACCCAAACCTTCCAAAAGATATTTTTTGGAAAACTGATTTGGTGTTAGAGATCCTTCTACTGCTGCTTTAATTCGAATTTGTTGATGTTGAGCTTCTGAAACACGAAAAACGATTTGTTTTTCTTTTTCTGAATTGTTGGTGTTTTGGGTACTACTCATTGCAATGACCTCATAAAAATTTAAAATGGTAGAAATCGGACTGTGTGTGATTTCTGACAATGTTAATTTACTTCGATATATCGAAGTATTCAAGAGATATTATTCAAATGGATGAATTATTTTCTACTGCTAATCGAAGTATTCGCCTGAAAGAAGAACGAAAAAAGCTAAAGCTTACTCAAGTGAAAGCTGCTGAAATTATTGGTGTACTTGAGGCTTCATGGATTCGCTATGAAAAACATGGCGAGTCTATGAATGAAGAACAGATTTATGCATTACAAAAGTATGGCTTCGATATGTCGTATGTTTTATTTGGGAAGTACAAGTTAAATATGCAGTCTGCAAATAGTGAGCTATTAACTCTTTATGAACAGGTAGCTGAAGAGCAAAAAGAAGGTTTAATATTTTTAGCAAAGGCATTTGCTGCTGCTTATCCTAAAAATAGATAAATAATTATATTTGAGTAAATATTCAATGATTTATTTGCTCATCCTTTTAAAAATATAATATTTTGAGCTAAAAATATGACATTAGAAGAAGTAAAAAGTATCGCAATATCAATAGGTACACTTATTACTGCATTTACAACAATTTTTATGGTTTTTTATAGAAGTAAAGAATTTCAAAACTATCATGAAAATATTTTGAACAAGCGGGTTAAATCGAGTATTGAGTATCATGAAAAATTTGTTAGAAATTCCAATAAAATAGAATATTCGAAAAATGTTCAAGATGCAGCAGCTTGTGATTTAGTTGGAAATGGAAAAGTTGATGCTTTTTTAGTTAATTTTCTATTAGAACTCCATGAAAAAAAATTGGTCGATATAAATGAAATGATGGGTTTATTTCATGGTGGGGAAAAATTTGGGCACTTAAAATACCTTAAAAATAGAGGATTACAAGATTGCTTTGTTTTTTATTTTAGTAAAAAAAATAATAGAATTTACTGTTTAGAGAATCTTGATAAAATTAAAAAAAGTATAAAATGGTCAAAGATTATTTTTAAAGGAACTTTTATTTTATTGATTATTTATTCATTGTTTTTTGCTTATTTAGTTTCAGTTTCTGATACAGCGTTTGATTTTTTCTTTGCATTTTTCTTTGGGGTTATTACGTTTATATTAGCAATATTTTTTCCACAATTATCGTTCGCAATTGATCAAACCTCTATTTTTTTAGAAAATTTTTATGCTGCAGAGAAGCTATATAAGAAGATAAAAGAAAAAGAAGATCAGAAGTTACTGGAGGAAAAGAGTAAAACTATTGTTAGTAATTATAGTTTATATACACGCTCTAAATACTAAAAAGCTCCCAAAAGGGAGCTTTTATCACTCAGTTTTTATCTGTTGTAAAATTGATCGAGCATCATTAGATAAACTTTCAAATACTTTCTCAATTTCTATAGGTTTGATGCTTGGATCAATTGTGCATTTTGATAAAAAGTTAAGTTTAATAAGTAATTTCTTAATTTCGTAAATTGTCTCTTCATCGATTTCTACACTCATTGTATTACCCCTAATTTGATTATTAATTTATGGTTGAAAAACCACAATTTATAAGATCGGATAATTCATTAAATAGCGTCCAACTTTGGTCGCTGTTTTCCAATACTAAGATTGCCTGAACAGCGCAAATGTTCAAATTATAGCTATCAAACTGTTGATTGTAGTGATAGTCAATATTTTCTCTGAGTTTAGACCAGGTTATATTGGTTTCAACGAAAGTTTTATAAGAAACATTAGGACTTATCAGATTGTAAAGTTTTCTTGAAGAAACAAACAATTGACGTTTGTTATTTTGAGGGTTCTTAACTCTAAGAATAATTTTTGAAATTCTCATTTTTTATATCCCTATCAAATGTGCAGGCATAACCTGTTCAGGTGTATGCCATTGCCATTTATTTATATCGAGTCTTGATGTCGCTGAGGCAACATAAGCAATTACTTCCCGTTGTCGATTTTGCCAAGCCAAGAGTAAGGGGCTGTCATAAGTAATGTCGAGTTTAAGCTTGCGTAATTGGCGATAGAGCTGTCGATTGATATCAAGCATGGTACAAGCTTGTTGAGGGGTTGCTTCAGGATGGATGGGACAATCTGTCCCCTTTGGCGTTTCAGAAACACATGGTGTCGGCTCAGATTTTGATTCCAAAACACCGAAACCGAATATTTCTTTTAGTTTTTTATAGTTAATTGTGTAGTAATTGACACGCATAGACTTGTTAGGATCTAGCTTATTGATTTCAATCAGTCCCATCTGTTTAAGTTTTGCCACCGCACGTTTGATGGTAGCGATACTGAATAATCCTAATGTGTCAGTCCACTCTTGATAGGTATGAAACCACCACTTTCGATTATTGTGTTGAGTCAGGTTCTTTTTACGCTTGTATTTACGAGTTTCGTTGAGTAAGTAATACAGTTTTTGTAAGAAAGTTGCAGCTGGCAAGCCTAGCTCTTTTGAGAGCATAGGCGAGGCAATAATCGGATATTCGTTGTTTTGCAAGAGTATGTTTTTCATATGTCATACCCCGTGCGATAAGACTCCATATAACAGACTTTACAACGGGCTGCCCATTTTTGAATTCCATTTTTTATGCCGTTTTTAAAAAAGAATTCTTCATCAAAAGGGAAGTATTCATGACACATGGGACAACATTTTTCAGTACCTAATTCGGTCTGAATATAGATTTTTGACATGATTTATCCTCGCTTTTTAGAACGAAGAAATTTCAAAATTTGAATACTGAGTTTTTCAGGTTGAGCGAAATCTGGCGCATTTAAGCGTTGAATACAGAGGGTGTCTAGACATACAGGTGCTGAATACACACTTTTATTTTGAGTGTTCATAGTCGTTTTCTCAGTGACAAGGTTATATACCTGACATCATTACTTCTCACGGTAATGGTGACAGACTAAACAGGGGTGAGAATACCGTTCACTGAGTACGGCCAGCACAAGGCTGCCCTGCCTAGCCTGCCATAACGACTGCTAAACAGTAGGCAAAAAAAATGCCGCTTAAGCGACTTTGATTTGCGCTCAGTGATGATAAAACAGGTTCTCACGCCCGTTCACAGTTTTGCTGTGATTTAATTAGTATTAATTCAATTTAATTTATTGTCAATCATTAGATGAATAAAAAGATAATTCATTTTGCTAATGATTGGATTATGAACATGTAATTGATTAAGTAACAAATGATTATATAAGTGTATTTATTTCACTATTGATTGGATTATAAAGAATTAAAAGAATGACAATTAGGTTGCGATACAATTCTTTTATATTTCTATTCTTAATTCTTTTTATATAGAAGAAAGTGTCAAAATGAGCTAATGCATAGTGTCATAATGAGCTTATCGATTGGTTCATATTGAGCTAATGCATAGTGTCAAAAAATGTAATTAATAAGCCATCTAAATTTTAATAATGGGGTAGAAATGGAAGTTATTTTTGTATTGTCTTTTCTCGCTTTGATAGCGGTATGGGTTCTTACTTTCATAGGTTTAATTAGTCCAAAGCGTTTACAAAGCTTACGTAAAAGTAAAGAAATTACTCGACAAGACGTTTTGATTGGTGGTGTGATTGGCAGCATAATTTTATTTTTAGTTATTGGTGTGACTGCACCTGATCCTGTTAATGATGGTCAAAATAATACTACCTCTGCAAATGCTACCAATAATGAAAAAATAGAAGAAAAAATTGTTGATCTTGAAAATGTCAAAATTGATTATGAAATTATTTCTGATGATAAAAAGAGAGATATTGTTCGTAACGTTAGTGTGGAGTTACCAGAGCGTATCTCTGAGCAACAGCTGAGACAAATTTCGAATGAAATAAAAAATGGTGATAGCAATAGCTATGAGCGCACTTTTATTATGTACCGAATAAAAGGAGAGCAAAGTGTTGCAGCATGGGCAACAGCTCATTTTGATCCAAGCTTAGAAGTTAAATTTATTGGGTTAAGTTCTGATAATTTCAAAAAACTATTAAATGTAAAACATGATGTAGATGGTGAAGTGATTGGCCAATGGATTTCACCAAATGGGTTCACTGATCATATCGTTGTTCTTTATAAGAAAGATAAGAAATATTTTAAACAAGATTTTTATATTGATGCGACTTTAAAGCCTTATGAATTGCTTAAAGATGTGGCAACTTATCGTTATAAAGATCCTGATGAAACTCAATACTTCATAATTGATTCAAGCGGAGATTTAGAGTACCACGGTGAAAGTAGAAATATTTATATTGCTAACAAGATTGAAAAATAATAGATATCTATTTAAAGAAAATGCCCCAAATTTGGGGCATTTTTAATGCTAGGGTTTTAAGAATCTAATTAATTTATCTAATTTATTATTAATATGATTAATGCAAATATTTGCAAGTGGACTATCATCTTGTTTCAGTTGTAATTCTTTAAGGTGTTTTTCTAAGACATCCATATAAACTTTTGTTGTGCCTAATTCATTCATTTTAAAGCCTTATTTACGCGTTTCGATAAATATATTTTCGCTCTCCTTGCGAGAGATAGTAAGCAAATAATAAGACAAATATGTCGTATTTATTTCTTGATTATAGGACAAATATGTCGTATTATTGCTTTATCGTTTTGAAGGAGATGTGCTATGAAGTACAGTGAATTCGAGCGATGGTTGAAACAACAAGGTGTCGAAGTGTTACGAAGTGGAAAAGGTTCTCACCGAATAGTTAGCTACAAGGGAAAACAAACTACATTACCGTTTCATAAAGGCAAGGAAATTGGAGAAGGCCTTCGCAAGGAAATTCTGAAACAACTAGGGCTTTAAGCCCTAGTTGTTGAACTTTAAAGTACATCTTTATATGGAATGCAATACTTAGAGGAAATATCTATTGCATTGTTTGCATCAAAGATTTTGATTTAAATTCTTTGATTTTTTTGTCTAAAAAACATTCTACTTAAATCGCACTAAGTAGAGTTAAGTAGAACATTTGATGAGGTGTTTAGTATGTTATATCCAGTGTTTATAACACGCGATACGGATAAATCTTACTTGGTACGTAGTCGTGATATACCTGAAGCTTTCGCTGTCGGTTACTCAGAAGAGGAAGCTTTAACTGAAGCATTAAATGGTTTAGAAACAGCTTTTATTATTTATATGAATGAGCGAAGAGCTATACCATTACCTAGTAAAAAATTAAAAGGAGAAGTTCTCGTTAAGTTACCTTTTCGAGTAAGTTTAAAAATTTTTTTATACAATGCAATGATTGAACGAGGTCTAAAAAAAGCTGATCTTGCACGTGAGTTACATTGGGATCAGAAACAAGTTGATCGATTATTGTCATTAAATCATTCAACTAAATTAGAAGCGATTGAAGAAGCTTTTAATGTGATTAATAAAGATGTCGATTTAATAATTGCATAATTACTAAGTCGAAAAAAAGCCCTCATTATTTGAGGGCTTTTTTTATATTTATTTTCTTCTTGTTTTTAACTCTTTGAAGTAATCTTCTAGTTCTCTTAAATCACTTTCTAACTCATCAATATCTGGAAAAACACCAGACATCGCTTCAGCCATATCATGCCCATTCATATAGGTACTACACTTACCCATAGCAGCATAAATTTTTTGGACATCTTGTTCAGTGATATCTGTTAAATATCTTGTATTTTGAGTTTTAATTTCACGGCTAAAGCGTTCAACAACACTTTTAATTAACCATTCTTCAACAAGTCTTTCCCATGTTTCTCTTTTTTTTCCATAAATTATACATGCATGATGTTGATATTCTTCTATTGAATTCTTTGCTGCTTTTCTAGCTTCTACTACTTTTACTTTAAGTTGTCCGATCCTGTCAGCAGTTTTTAATGCATCCCATGGAGGTGTATCAAGAGGTATTCCTGTAACTTTATTGCTTCTAGTAATAGCTTTGACAGTTATATCATTAGATACTTCTTGAAGCATTTTAAGGAAAGGTAAGTCATGCGTTAGAACAATGACCTGCCTTTTGTTGGCTTCCTCAGCAATTCTTTTGGAAAATTTTAATCTCCAAATATGATCAAGAGAATTTACGGGATCATCAAAAATAATCGCTGACTTTCTACTATCAGTAGACAATTCTGCAAAAAAACTAGCTAGAGAAATGCACTTTTGCTCTCCTTCGCTAGCAATATCAAGAATATTCGCATTATTTTCAGAAAGCTGTAGGCTGAAATTTTGATTTCCTTTTGCACCTTTTGTTAGTGTATTTATTGTGAAATGATCAAAACCTAGTTTTTTTAGTTCAGCGTTGAAAAATTCTTGCATTTTCCCTATAGAACCAGTGTTGGATATTTCATTATTCAGTAATGTAATTGCAGTTGTGGAAGTAGAGCGTTTAAGTTTGTTAAAACATTCGATTTTCTTCGCTTTTTTAATTTCTTCTTTAATTTGCTCTTTGACGATTAATATTTTTTCTTTATCTTCAATTTCTAGGATCCTTTGAGTTTTTATTAATATCGTCGTTGCTTTTGTTTCATCATCTAAAACAGATTTTTCGATTTCTTCTAGCTTGCTAATATGTGTATTAAGTCTTGTTAAAGCTTCAAAATTTAAATCTTCAATATCAAAAACTGGTAAATCTAGTAAAATATTTTCTGCTTTTTCTTTTAACTTATTAATTAATGACGTAAACAGTATACCAAGTTCTTGATCCTTTTCTTTTATTTCATTAAGGATTGCATCATAAGGAACTGTAGAAAAACTCAAATCTCTTATTTTTTTTAATATTTTGTTCCAGTTTATAAGAGCCGAAGTTGCATCTTTTTGGAGTTCATTCTGAAGGTAAACATCAAATGATGCTAGTCTTGATGCTGCTGTGTTATCTATGACTTGTAAACATGTAGGGCAGTGATCTCCTTCTAGTAGAGGGAATTTTTTGTCTTGGTCTAGATTCTCAATGAAATTTTTTACAGCATTCCACATTGTATGCCATTGCTCTGTGCCAATTTTTGATACTGGTAACTCTGCAAATGTAGCAGTACTGAGCAAATGTGCTGCTAATTTCGTTTGTTCTTTTGTATTGTAAATTTCTTTAAATTTAATTATTGATTCTAGATTTAGTTCATTGACTAAAGCTGTTAGGAATCGTTGAAGCGGTACTAGTCGTAGCCTTCTACTTTTATATTTTTCTCGTAACTTTTCAGGTGAATTATTGGTTAATTCAAGCACTTCTTTTCTTAAAACTATTAGTTCGGCTGACTCTTCTTGTGTTGCGCAGAATAAATCTATTTGTTCCGGTTCTAAGGTGGAATTTATGATTAACTTACTTGGCGTTGTGCCTTGATTCATTTTCGGTAGAACTGGTAATGGTATATAACTTATTTCATCATTTTTTGCTTTATCCATAATAAAGCTACTAGCTTTTAATAGTTCATCCAATAGTTTTAAAGCAGTTGGCTTAAAATCTAAAGTGCCTGTTTTAGATAGATAGTGAATGGATGAATTTGAATCGAAAACCCTGATTGATTTAAGACGAGAGTGAGGCTCTAAACGAGTGTTCCATGATATTAATTCAGAGATACCATTAGATTCAATCTGAATTTCAGCAGAAGGTATACCGACTTTCTCTTCGAAAATGTTATGCCTTAATTCAGGGAGTTCACCTCTAGTCAAGCAAGCATTTTTTAATATCTTTGCATAACTAGATTTTCCAGCTCCATTATTTCCATAAATAACTGTTAATCCTGAGGTAGAAAATTCGATCTTTTTCTGTGATGCTAGAGTAGAAATATTAGATGTATTTCCAACAGAAACAAGTTTATTTTCTTCCACTTCTTCATGGTAACCAGTCGCTAGAACTGGCTTCACTAATGATGAGTAGTCTATACTTTTTTCTTCGAGACCAAATTCCATTTTAGCAAGTAAATAAGCTTTCTCTAATTCTATTGAAGATAATTCTCCACATTCAATTGCTTTGCTTAGTGTGAATCTCCACCAATCAGGTTTTCCTTGATTATTTACTAGACTACATATTTTAGTTGCTATAGGCATTATTATTTCCTTAATTATAAATTTGGAATAAGTAAGTGGCTGTATTTCTTGTAATATATCATTAATATTAAGTACATACACTGTGTTTTGACTTTTGTATAAAAAGAATATTGAGATGTATTCTATAAATTTAATTCCAAATAGTTAAATAAATGCTTTAAACCAGTATTTTTGATAGGAAATGAGTACTTAATTTACTCACTTCAAGTTTGATTCAAGTTCTAACTGCGTAATTAAACCATTGGATTTGTTATATGTGTGAGTGGCTTTCTCAACAATCCACTTCAATCGATCAATCTCATTTTTAAAGCCATCTAATTTGACAGGTGACTCTGTACTGATTTCAGGTATTCCATAAGCGAGACTAATACTGAACTTGGCCATTTGCCGTTTTATCTCATCCATTTTTGCATCTGCAGCACGTTGAGCATCCTCTTTACTCGCAAATGTCCCTTTTATGACTTTGGTCTTGGTTGACGGATCATTGCCACCACCACGTTTTTCGGGATTACCTGAGGTCACTCGCTGACGTTTAGCTTTGCCTAAATCTTGGTAGCCTGCAGAAACACCGGTGTAATCTGATTCCCGATCTTGCTCGTTATAACGGAATTGATCGCCAGTGCTCCTGGTCACAGTAATTGATGACAAATCTTGACCCGAAGCTGATTTAGCTGTGCCAGCCTTAAAAATAAGTAAACGATCTTTTTTGACAGCCATTTCTGCGCCATTGGTTTTTGCTAAACGTGCTAAAAGGTTGAGATCCGATTCATTGGTTTGATCGATATGATTTAAATTTATGGCTTTTAAATCGTCAGTCATGATCAGTTCTAATTGATGGTTTTTCGCAATTTCATTTGCAACCTCACCAAAAGATTTGCGGTGATATGATTTTGACTTTGCAACTTTAATGCTGCTCTTAAAATTAGCGCTCGAGGCTTTAACAGTGATGGCATCTGCAGGACCTGACCATTCAGCCTCATCGACAATGAAATCACCTTTATCGTGAAGTTCTTCACCAATAAACCCCATTTTACAATTCAGTCTTACTCCTCGTTTGGGTAATTCCAAAGCTCCATCACTATCATCAAGTACAATGCTGAGTTCATCCGCTTCATTGGCTCGATTGTCGGTTACGGTTACGCTAATGATTCGACTTAGAATTAAATCATTTAAGGGCTTATTGTCTGCAGTAATCAGGCATGTTGGTGTTTTTATCATGTGATCACCTCATCTGTGTTTTCAGGTGCGGTTTGCTCCTCGATGCGCTCATCATCGGTACGGGAAAGTTTTAAGGTGAAATCAACTTTTCGGGGGACGCCATTGTCTAAAAGATAAGTCTTGGTTTCATCAATATTGTCGATGACATAGACACCGTATAAATAACCGCTGCCATCCATAAGAACAAAGCTTTGGCCAGTACTGGCCATGCTTGCAAGTTCATCAATCGCATAGCGACGCCCGAAGCCGTATTCTTCATAAATTAGACCAGGTAAAGTAACCGTATCTGAACCAACACCGGTGTATTGTTTTTTGGCTCTGCCTGCAGCCACTTCATTTTCAGCATATTTCCATGCCCGTTGTCGCTGAATTTCGGTAAAACTCAAGGTATCGATTTTAAATAAAAACTGTCCAAGGCTCATTAACATGGTTTATTCCTAGTCCTGGTCGCTATAACTACGGTTTTGAGCTGAAGTGACAGATTGCTGCCAATTCTTTAATTTTTGATCCATTAATAAACCAACAGCCTGAGTATCAGAAACCCCAGAAATATGAATCTGTGCCGGTGCAAAATGATTGATTGATGTTTTTGCTTGAGGCAAGCGTAAAGGTACGATCGGCTGCGTTTGAATGGTTTTAGTGGGGATCGTGGTTCCAGCCGTTGCAGTATTACTAAATTGTGGAATTTGAGGAATTTTTGGAATATTCACAAAGGGGATTTTGTTCAGTCCAGTAATGAGCGTATTGACAGCGCCAATCACTAGTCGAATCGGTGAAAGTAAATGATCAACAATACTCGCTCCCACGGCCACTACACCGCTTTTAAAGTTTTCCCATGCTGCCATAGCAGCGCCAACAAATATCACGATTTTGGCTGCAGTCTCGCCCAACCATCTGCCAATAGTCACAAAGGATTGGATAAATATGCCTGCAAGTAGACCAATAAATTCACCCAATATTTTGCCGTAATTGGTCGCATTTTGAAGCTCTTGATTGGAGGCTTGCATAGGTGTCAGTATTTCCCCCAATATGCCTTTAAATGCGGTCCAAGCACCTATCAGCGCATCCCAAACCGGCTGTAAGGGTGCGAGTATGGTTTTGATGTTATTAAATGCGCTACGAATTGCATCTATGGCAGGCGTAAGGCCAATTTTTAGACCATCCCAAAATCCTTTAAAGAATGCTTTGATCGGCCCCCAATATTTATAGATGACAAATGCGAGCAGGGCGATTGCTGCAATAATCCAAGTCAAAGGATTGGTAAGTAGGGCAATGCTCATTGCTCGTAACCCTACAAGCAATAAGGGAATCGCACGACTGGCCAAGAAAGTAAAAGCGCGACTTACAAGTTGAATGGTTTTTGCTATGAGTGTGAAACGGCTCGGTAGGCCGATACCTAGCTTGCCTGCAACGGTTCGCAATATAAACATTAAAATAGCAAGCTTGGTAATGCCTGCAATCACGCCAACAATGGCCCCAAAAAATAAGTTGGTGGTGTATCTAATACTTAACATCGCCACTTTAAACATGATCAATTGCATAGCAATTTTAGCAAGGGTACGAACAAGCTCAGGGTTTGCATCCACCCAATTTTTAACTCGATCAATGATCTCTGTAACTTGTTGGATGAAAGTACGTAAGTCATTGCCAAGCACTTTTTGTATGGAAATACTAAAATCTTGCCAAGCACCACCCATATTTTCGATATCACCTGAAAGATTGTCTTTTAAAATCGCAGCAGCTCGTGCAGCTGCGCCTTCAGAGTTTTCGAGCTCACTTGTGAGTTGCTTAATCTTATTTACAGTTTTGCCTGTGTTTTCATCAAGTATTGCTGTTTGATCAACCAATACAGCCATTGCTGAAGCAGCTTCGACACCTGAAATATCTGAAATGAGTTCTAGACGTTTTTGAGATCCCATACCTGCAGTGGATTTTCGAATATCATCCAAAATATCAGACATATCACGCAGATTGCCTTTAGTATCTACTGTAGTGACATTTAACGACTCAAGCGCTGCTTTGGCTGCTTTTGGTGGTGATGCTAAACGCAACATGATGCCACGAAGCGAAGTACCGGCTTGAGTATCAAGAATATTATTATTTCCCAATAGGCCAGCCATTGCGGTGGTTTCTTCAATACTTGCACCATATTGCTTGGCAACAGGTGCAACATACTTCATGGTTTCCCCTAAACCTTGAACACTGGTTGCAGTCGCATTGGTGGACTGTAAAAATATATCATTAACTCGGTTGATATCTTTAGCTGCTAAACCGAATCCATTTAGTGTACCTATGGCAATTTGCGCTGCTTCAGCAAGTTCGACCTTGCCTGCTTCAGCCAATTGTAATGTACCGCCTAAAGCCTCATGGATCTGCTTCGGATTAAAACCGCCTGAACCTAAATTGAATTGTGCCTCTGCAGCTTCCTTTGGGCTAAATGATGACGCTGCGCCCCATTTACGCGCATCATCCTCAAGCATTTTCATTGTTTTGCTATGTTTTTCTAAATCTAAAACTGCCTGAACACCACTCATTTGTTTTTCAAACTCAAGGGCAGGTTGAAAAAACTTATAAAGTCCTGCGCCTGCAGCAATACCGCCTATGGCCATGCTTTTAAATTCTTCTCGCATTGCTGCTCTACTTTCAGCAAGTTTGGCATTCCATTGATCTGTTTTATTGAGGACTGCAGATAATGCATGATCAACATGACCATATTCAGTCACCAACATTTTTGTTGCTGATCGAACGGCATGGGAATATTTTTCTGTTTGTTTTAGGGATTGATTATATTGTTGTGCATCTGAACCGCCCAAAGTTCGATTTAAGCGGTCAATGCTACGGGTAAGGTCTTCAATAGAATTTTCGGTGTCATCCGAATTCTGACGAATCATTTTAAGAGGACGAGTAGCTTCATCCACGATCATTAAAATTGCACTTAGACTTAGACTACTCATATTTTTACCTGGTCAATGATTAACTTCAGAACGTGCGCTCGCTCGTTCATTCCATTGCATTAATTCTTCTATTTCCCAATGTTCACAATCTTTCGGTGTCCAATGGAAAACCACAGCAAGATTCGCTATGACGTCATCAACGCTGCTTGGGATTTGGCTTTCGCACTGACTAAAAAACTGGTGAGCTCCACGGTTAAAGTGGTGTAGTCAGACACATCCATGGCGTTTAATTCAGCCACATTAAGGGCAGGTTGAGTGACACGGGTAAGTACAGTATTCACCGCATTAATTTCCCACTTGAGCACATCTTGTAGGCTTAAATTTCGTAAAGTCCCGACGTTGGGTTTACGAATTTGAATTTCAGTAATTTGAATCTCACCACGAATGATGGGGTTTTCTAAAATCGCTGTTTTAACATTCGGATCTGTGATGGTTTCTGAATTAAGTGCTTGAGTGGTTTTTTCAGTTGCTTTAGTCATGATTTTCTCTGATTTAAATATAGAAATGATGGGTAAAACTTGGTCTATTAAAGACCAAGTAATTTTTTGATATCGGCAACGAGATTACTGTCACCAAAGCGTTCAATACCTCGAATGAAATCAAGTTCAACTTCGATCACACCATCGACTTCCATGCGGTAATAGGTGTAGTTGTAAGCCATTTTAATTTCAGTTTTATCACCATTTTTTGATGAACCAGGATCAAGCTCCAATGCTTGGCCACGCATATAAATTTCGACATTTTGAATCTTGCAGGTATCTTGATTCTCATAAATGCCGACAAAGCGCACAGGTAAATCGTTGGTCCCACATACCCCCAATTGTCGGTATTGTTTGACGTCAAAACCTGCATAGGTCACTTCACCTTCAAGTTTTTCATAGCCCATGGCCAAAGCGACATCACCGATCATGCCTGCGCCTCGGAAGTCTTCAGTCTTTTTAGTGATTTTAGGGATATTGAAGCTTTCGGCTACGGTTGCCCATGAATGCATATTGACGAAGACATTAAAATTTTTAAGTGTTCTTGGTAACATGCTTAAACTCCTTCTGTGGTGTTTGCGCCATTGATCAACTGAGCAAAGTCGACCAAGTATCGACCTGTGATACGTTGGTTTAAGCCTAGATTTTCAAGTGGTGGAATAGGGGTGTAGTCATAATCGACCCACATTTGCCCTTGCTGTAATTGTGTTGTTGAGTTCTCATTCGGGTCATACCAAACCGATGCACCCAATAGGTGTTTTTCGCCGACATGCTCCTGAAGCTCTGCATCAATTGAATCAATAATGTCTTTGGCCAAGAAAGGCGTTAAGGGTTGATCAACAAAGGGGAAACAGCCATTAATAATGGTATCAAGTAGAAAATGGGCTGTTCGTGTTGAGACTTCAAATGCAAAGTTAGGATCTGCAGAACAAGTGCGGTTGCCCCAAAAACGAAGGCCTTGATGTTGAATAAGCGTTGTGATTTCTTTGCTGTTTAGATAGCCAGCGTCAGTGTCAGGATCTTCTAGATCCCAAGTAATAGGGCGACTGATTCCTGTTGGTCCAGTCACTGGAATATTTGAAAGTGATTTATGCCAGCCGACTTTTTTGTCAGTTTCAGCTCGTAAAGCAGCAGCAGCCACGACGGCAGAGAGGATGCCTGGTCCGTATGTAAGTTCCATATTAAAGTCCTAAAAAGTTTTGAACACCACAAGAGTGAATTTCAAAAGGGCTAACCAATGGTGTCGCAGAATCTTGTCTTTTTAAAAAATCAAAAAAATCATATTCAGCGTTCAAAGATTTTTTTAAAGTAATCGTCGCAGCGCTTTTTGTTGTAGATCCATCACCCCCCATAATCCAACCACGATAGGATTGAAAATATGCAACTCCACCACCGCCACCCGTGAGTAATTGTTGACTGCTTTCTACAAGTGAAATTCGACGAATAATCGTTTCAAATTCTTCTTGTGTACTGTTTGTGCCACTATCAAATTTTAAGACCTGATTTTTTAAATCAATGTTTTCTACAGGGATGTGAAGATCATAAGTAATCGTATATTGAGCCGTTGTTGGTAAATCCATCGCAACATCTTGAACCGCAAAATACGATGGATCACATTGGCCTTTCGACTTTCCCAAGAAGACATTTCCACTGGTAAACTCTGGCCAAATCAACATGATTTCACGATCTGAAAGTGTGTCTCGATAGGCTGTAACGTCTTGCATGGTTTCAAGCATTACCCCGAACATATCCCGTGGGGTGGCATAAGAGAAGGCACGAATTTTTTTATTGATGGCTGCCAAGGCTTGGACAACTTCAGGGGTTTCTACATCCGGTGCAATGTTAATTTTTGGCGTGATTCCCAAGATTGATTTTGCAGTCAGCAATGCTTGGATACCTGTGCGTTGACCTGTTGGTAATGTGGTACCAATGACCAGGCTTTGATTAAAAGCTTCGCCTTTAAACGGGTCTTGAATACGAATAACCACCAATGTTGGAGAGGTAATCGCGGACATGGTTTCTAAACAAGCTCTTAAATTACCTTCAGTCCCTGAAGCTGCAAGTGCTCGATTGATTGATGTCACTAAAGTCGGTGTGTCGAGTGGAAAAACATTCTCATCTGCATCATCCGAAAAGGCGATGAGTCCGATGACATTGGTGTCAGCATCTCGCATCGGGATGATGCCTGACGTGGGTTCTCTTTTGGATATCCCGTGATGAAACTCAGCCATGATTACTCCAAATATGTTGTTTTGGCAGATTTGAAGTCATCATGCGGTTTGAGATTTTATAATTCTATAAGTTCGATCCTGTTTAAGTCTTAAACAGGATTTTTGCATTTGGTCAGTTTATTGGTTGAATGAAATTTGCATAAATATCCCAAGCCGATTTATAGGCATCTACTGAAGCAGCAGGCACATATATTGTTTCTAACGGATTATTGGAAAATGATGCAAAGGTTTTGCCTATGGTAGGTGGGATCATGCTTAATGCAGTCACAGTTTTGATTTGATTATTTGCAAATGCATAACTATCGAGTTCGATTAAATTTGTGGGTAAAACGATTTCGCTGATTTGATTATTTGCAAAGGTATTTTGTTTAATCCGTTGTAATGACTCAGGGAAAACGAGTTTTCCTGAAATCTTATTTTCGTAAAATGATCCATCACCAAGATATTCAACACCCTCATAAACAACCACATGGGTAATATTTAAGGATCTGAATTGTTCGAATTCTGCACCTATTAAGTATTGGGTATTTACGATTCCATTAATGGTGTAATCGATACGTCCACCACTGGGCTGAGGAATATTATTCCCTTGAAGCACATTGCCACTGGTAAATTCAGGCCAAATCAGCATGATTTCACGGTCTGAAAGGGTATCTCGATAGGCTGTAACATCTTGCATGGTTTCAAGCATTACCCCAAACATATCCCGTGGGGTGACATAAGAGAAAGCACGAATTTTCTTATTGACGGCTGCCAAAGCTTGGACAACTTCAGGGGTTTCTACACCTGGTGCAATATTAATTTTAGGTGTGATTCCCAAGATTGATTTTGCAGTCAGTAAAGCTTGGATACCTGTGCGTTGGCCAGTTGGTAAGGTTGTACCAATGACCAAGCTTTGATTAAAAATCTCACCTTTGAATGGATTTTCAATACGGATAACCACAAGTGTTGGAGAGGTAATCGCGGACATGGTTTCTAAACAAGCTCTTAAATTACCCTGAGTTCCTGAAGCTGCTAGTGCGCGATTGATTGATGTCACTAAAGTCGGTGTGTCGAGTGGGAATACATCCTCATCGGCATCATCTGAAAACGCGATGAGTCCGATGACATTGGTGTCAGCATCTCGCATCGGAATGATGCCTGAAGTGGGTTCACGTTTTGATATTCCGTGATGAAACTCAGCCATGATTACTCCAAATATATTGGTTTTGTGGATTTGAAGTCATCATGCGGTCTGAGATTTTAATATTCTATAAGTACAATCCAGTTTAAGTCTTAATCAGGATTTTGCTTTTATGCAGTGCGGATCCAAACATCGACCACCATGGATTTTTGCACGATATTATGGGCTTTATCGCCACCAATCTCGTTAGTTTTCAAGTCAGCAGGCTTATCAGTTGAAAAATTAAATGAGGGACGTGCAGTACCAGGGCTGTCGGTTGTTGTTGCATCGATATTAATGCGATGTTTTGGTAATTCTTCAATGCTTAATTTATGGGTATATTCGCCCCCGGTGTTGCCTATTACTTTCATAAAACTAGGCGCAAGTTCATTACTTTCTAGGGCACGGCTGACCAGGGCATGACCATCACCCGACTTTTGCCATTCGCCATATCCTTTATGTTTATTCACTGCATCTGAATTATTGAATAAGATTGTGGTGATGAATGGATCGCCAATGGCAATATCATGTCGGCTTAAAAGGGTTTCTTTTAGACTATTGATTTGATCTAAAACCCATTGTTTATTTGCAGTGACAACGTGGGAATCAATTTCGACTAAAACTTGAGCGCCTGAATCTGCTTTAATTTCGGTGACAATTTCAAGTTCACCACCTGCACCTTCAGCAATCACCGGTTTGTATGCGCCATGATAATTACCAATATAAACCAGTTGGCCAGTGGCATCGATAAAGCCATATTCATGCATATTGAAACCACCGATATTTGCTTCAATCGTGGCAGAGACTCGTGCAGTTTGCCCTAGTACTTCAACAGATTGAATAGGAACTCTGGCACGTTCATTGACTAAAGATGTTCGGCTTTTTTGGTCAATAGGTTCATAAGGTTGATTATTTGCATCACCAATCACCATTGCGGTGAGTTGAATGCTGACAACATTATGAGCTTGAGCAATCAATGATGAACCGTACTCAGTCAAAGCGACATAGTATTTTGCAGCCATAATTTAAACCTTATTAAATTGTAGATAGATAAACGGTTGCACCAGTATGTGATGCACCAACAACATTAAAATGACTTTCTGTTTTAACTTTTGCAGTGATTGAATAAGCATCTCTTGCCGATTTTGTTGCTTCAATAGCCGTTAATACTTGAAGTAATTGGTCAATCGTTAGCAGGTAACTAGTCGGAATATTGACTATAAAAGTAAATGGCGGTTGTTTTGGGATGAGCGCATGCCAAGGGGTTAATTGGAATTGAGGGACGACAGTTGAAAGTAGACTTTCAATGGAAGATCGGGTGCCACGTTGCGCATTGAAAGCCTTACTTTCTGTGATGGCATTACGTTTTTGTGATTCGGCCCAGTTAGGCTGCCAATACTCGACACGGTGCTCCCATGCAAGCCAAGGTAAGTGAGCAACAGGGCAAAGATGAATACGATGTAAATCAACAAAAGGGACGGGAAGTGCAGTAATTTTTTCACCAAGCTGCTCAATATTTTTTTCAAGTTTTGTGGCGTTGGGAGGCAAGAGTTTAGACATCGCGAAACTCCGTAATTGTTAGCGTTGTGCCAGTACATTTTGCATACCGGCTTTTGGCTAAAATGATGTCACTCGCTGGCGCAGTCAAAATGACATTTTGTACACCAGCCACATGTAGAGCGTGATAAATTCCGCTGCGAGTGACGTCATACCCCAAAGCATTAACCATTTTAATGTAGGTGTTGAGGGCATCTTCAGCAGCCGTTTGAACTACTGCAGAATCAGGACCAGGGAATAAAACTAAAGTGGCGTTTACCGCCCATTCAAAAGGTGTGGCTGCTTTTATAGTTACGGCATCTGTAAAGGGACGCTTAGTACCAGGATCTAATGCGACATCGATAATATTGAGTAAAGTTTGAGGCGCAACATCATCAATATGACTTTGTACAAAAATATCAACGTATCCAGCTGCAGGCGTTTCTACCGCAATATCCTTAACATGGCCATGTGCACCTAAACCCCAAAATTGATATGCACCGACTGAACCTGCAGATTTACTCTCAGGCTCTAACTGAACTCGACGACGCAAATCTTCGTCGTCCTCCATAACAGCTTCGACAGGTGGGTTTGCGGTAGGATCTGCTTCAATAATGGTTTTTCGATAAACATTACGGTTAGCTGCTAAATGGTCTAAATCTGCCCCTTTTGCATAAGCCAACATGAGTGCTTTTGCTTTGGCATTAATCTGGGAGGTTTTAAGCAATAAGCGATAAGCAAAGGTTTCAAGTACTTTAACGATTGGCTCACTTTCAAAATTTAATACTGGCGCTAGTTCGGGATCTCTTGCGATGAGATCTTGTTTGCATGCATCTAACTCCGCTTCAAAGTCGAGCTGCTCTATAACATTTGGAAAGGGTAAAGCAGAAAGATCGATACGATTTGAACTCATGTAGCTGCCCCGATTAGAAATTCTTGTTTAACTGTTTGAGTACCTGTAATGGTCTTAATATTGCCTAGAATGGTAATCAGCCAATAGCCCACAACAGCAGCAGCTTGGCTAACTTGAACTTGACTAATTTTGATGCGAGGTTCAAAGCGAATCAGTGCAGTCGCTGAGGCATTCATAATCTGAAGCTTGGTAAAGTCATTACAGGGTTGATCGATCAGATGCGGAACAAGTGAACCGTAATTTCTTCGACATAATCGAGTACCGATCAAGGTGCTAAGAATGTCATGCATAGATTGATATAAATGCTCAGGAAATGAATCATTATCAGTAATTGCTTTACCAGTGCTTCGATGCATACCTTTCATTGAGTTGGTCCTCCTGAAGTGTCTGTACCACCTTTCACACCTAAAGTTTTATGTGTAGTTAAGCTAATGTTTTGGGCGATGACATCCGTATCAGAGGTGATATCTTGTTGGGCGTGGATGCCTTGTGTAACGTCCAATTTTTTTTGAATTTTGACCTGACCAGTAAATTCAGTTTCAGGAACATCAAAGGTGCATTTGCTTAATTTAAAAATGGCTTCGCCTGAAGCGACATTGACAACAAAAGAATGTTCGCCTAATTGAATATAAACCTCGTCAGGGTCTACGCTTGGAGGTGGGAAATCTTCAGAAAATAAACTGATTTGCGGTACCGAATTAGTTAGCTCACCGCCTTGAGCTGAAACTGAAAATTGTTCTCCGATCGATGGACAGCGCCAAATTTTAACAACGCCTGCAGCCATGGTCGGAATAGGAATCCAATCAGTCTCATTTTCATCAATTTTTAAGCGAATTTTCCATGCTGAAGCATCGACTGCTATTACAGTTCCAATACTGGAAAGGTTTTGAAATTGGCGTAAAAGTTGATTGCTCATGATGATTTAAACGTAAAAATGCCCATGCTTGAAATCATGGGCATTTTGTTTTTAAAGTGCGAGGAATTGAATCCTGTTTAGCGCTTAATCAGGAATCTTGAAATTGGTAATAATGATTTCTTTACCATTATTTTCATCTTCAGATTGAGAGTTGAGTGACCAACGAATTTTTTTAGTTTGAAAGTAAAAGCCTTTAAACAATTCACGCACTTCAGGCACATCATTAAGGCTTAAAATAAATTTTCCTTTGATATTTCGTAAAATATCATTCAGTTTTGAAAAATCATCTCGGCTAAAAATATCTTTACCATAATAGTTTTCGCAATTGTAATAAGGTGGATCTAAATAGAATAGAGTGGTCGGACGATCCATTTTTTGAATCAAAGTATCAAAATTGCGATTTTCAATATTTACCTTTTGTAATCGCTGATGAATTATAGACAAGGTTAATTTTAATTCATCACCTAATTTTAAATGTGGTTTACGTTCAACATGTGAAAAGAAATTTGGTGCCGCGACTTTTGCTCCAAAGCAGTTTCTCAATAAGTAATAAAATCGAGCTGCTCTTTGAATGTCCGTTAATGTTTGAGAGTTTGATATTTTTAATCGTTCAAACTCATCACGACTGATGAGTTGGGTTTCAAACTCTTGCACCAGGGCGTCAGGATGATATTTAAAAACGCGATATAAATTTATAAGGTCGCCATTAATATCATTGATAGTTTCAAGTTTGGAGACTGTTTTTTTAAACAGCACCCAACCTGCACCACCAAATACTTCACAGTAATGATGATGCTCAGGCATCATGTCAATAATAGTTTTGGCCAATTGAGATTTACCACCAATCCACCCTGAAAATGAATGTCCTGAAGGATTATAGGAAGGTTTTGATACTTCTTGGTTTGGGTTAGTTTTCGGGGACATAATGTCTACTCCGTTGGTAGCTCAAGGCTATCTAACCTGACGCTCTAGGCGTTCCAATGATTCAGCACTCGGCAACGAGTGCACTTGATTTCTAGATGTACTGTGATCTTTTCAATACGACCTAGTAATTTTCCGCATTTACATCTGAGTTCAATCATATTCTGAAGAATCTCTCTAACTCCGTTTCAATCCATTTTTGATCATCTTGACTAAAACCAACCAATTCACGAATTGGGTATTTAGTTGGTTTTGCATGATCAGTAGGGCGGATCGTTTTTCCCTCCTGGTGTACTTTCGCAATTTGGGCTGTACGTCCACCAAAACCTACTGAAGCTTTATCGGCTGAATATTCTGTTTTTAATTGTTGGCCAATCTTTTTGAACATATCACCTTTACGCTTAATACTTCCAATTTGATCCCTTTTTCTTGGCGTAAAACGATTACCGTTTGGATCTCTTTGCTGACTAATTCTGTCTTTAGATCGTATTCTTAATCCTTGAGCTAAACGACGCATTAATTCTCGTCGTTGAGATGGCTCTAAGTGCTGAAGATATTGATCAAACCAACGATTTAAAGCAGCAAAAGATTTCATTATTCGAATCCTTTCGGAATGAATCCACCTCGTAAATCACTCCATTCCAACGCAGGGCAAATATGATAGCCCTGGTCATCTATTACCACTTTATCCCGTTGTGGAAAGTCAACTTCGAGGTCAAAGGTATCATTATCAATAATTTCAGAACTAAATGAAATTTGTAGATCATTGCCCGTGGTGTCTAAATGCAGATTTTGAGTTTTAAGCCAACTCCGAATTAGCATGATGACTTCAATCGGATCTAAGCGATAATCAAGAAATAAAAGCCGAACGGTATAATCCATATAACCTTTTGCTTGTGTGCCATTCACAATAAATAAATGGCATTTGTCTGCAGTCATACTCGGCAATTTTTCTTGCAAAAATGTTTTTAAACCGATCAATGCGATCATGATTTAATTATCCAATGCTGCATAATTTAACTGGCTTGCAACACGTAAGGTCCAACCTTTTCCATAGCGTGGCCAAGTGCTTAAACTTGTATAATATTTCAATCGTTCTGCATTAAATTTCAATAAAATATCATTCAAATCAGCTTTATTAATGGCTTGAATTGTTAAGTTTCCGATGATGCCATCATCTAACACGCCTACAGCCAATTGTAGTTTACGTTTGGCGGTTCCCATGCCTGCATTAATGGCAAAATCCCAAACTTGAAAGACAAGGGCAGAGTCGATTTGATCGGCATTGATCTTGTCCCACCAATCCCGTTTATAAATGTTTTTGGCTTGTTCAAGGTTTAAACTTTTAATATCTAAATCAGGATAAGTCATGGCAGAAATACCATACTTTGTGCCGTTGAGTTGACCTTTACCAATTACACCAGTCGTCCAATTGCCACGGTCTTGACGATCATTTGTAAATTTACCTTCATGGCCAATGAGACGTTCAAAGGCTTGATCAAATGTAAGTGACATGATGATTTCCTTATTTATTGAACATTGCAGCAAAAGCAGCTTTAACTTCAGCAATAATTTCGCTAAAGGTTTTACCTTTGAGTAACTGCATAGATTGATACCAAATACCAATCAGCAACATGCCAAACACGGCAAAAAGCAACATCACAAAACCTTGAGCCATATGTGAGTATTGCTGTAATTGATAATATTCAATGCAAGCAGCACCACCATATAAACTGATAGTTACGCTAATCGAAAATTTTAAAATCACACCAACGGTGATTTTTATACGACCTTGGGTGTCAATATCACCACTTAAAATCAAGGCGAGAATTGCGCCCATGATCGCTGCAATAATTTTAAAAAGCCATGGTAACCCCTTAATTGACAGCGGATCATTCATCGTTTTCCCCTTGAGGGAAGTTAAGTGTTCAAACATAACTAATCCCATAATTTAATTGTCTGAGGCCGTTGAGCTTGTACCAGTTCAGGTAAATTAATGATTTGATGTTCTTGTAAAACGACTTGTTGCAAATTTGAGTTTGCTTCAAGCAGTGCAGGCAGCATGACTATCGACTGATTGCCGTAATAGCGGTAAGCGAGTGAATCAAAAGTATCGTTTTGCATTGCTTTGATTTGATTCATATCAATTTCACTCGATTACGTTTTGGTCTGCCTTTACTGATTAATTTACCGACGCTGTAATTCACTGTTCGACGTAAAGCTTGCGTTTTAACTTGTTGATTTTCACCCCGGGTTTGTCCCGTTGTTGTGGTATCAAAATCTAAATTATCTTCACAAATCAGTGCAGCCGCTTCATAGCAAACTGCACGTTTGTAATATCGAATTTGAGTATCAGTTTCGATATTAAGTAAAAGTGTTTGATCATTAATGTTATCCATGGCGAGCATGATTTTTTCAGTCAGCAGTACTTCGCCTTTGGATTTGTCTAAACGCACCTGACCCAACAAATCTAAAATACTGACATTGGGACGCATTGGATCAGGATTTTCGACTTCATTATCAGGAACAGGTGCATTTAGTAACATTTGACCTACTCCGCAGCCGTGGTGGAGTCGGTGGACGCAGGTACTGAGGCATCGGCAGTTTGATCTGCAGATGTATCAGCCTGCGAGCCGACAGTGGCGTCGGGAGACGACTCGGTTGTTTGCTTACTCAATCGTTTTTCAAGGGCGGTAAGATCTTTTTTACAGCCGACTTTATCATTGAGTCGCAAGGCATTTTTATAGGCATTGAGTGCTTCAACAGGCTGCGCCTCGTTTAATGCATCCCCAAGCGCACGGTAAATTTTGGCACGGGCTTGATCGACCATTTGTTCACCAACACCCAACTCAATGATTTTTTTAATCAGTTCAGCATGGGCAATGGCAAGGTCAGAATCATCACAAAAATCTATAGCGGATTGCTCTGTAACGAATTCTGCAATGCCACGGCTGTAGCCTTCAGGCATCACCATTTCATTTAAAATTGCATATTCAGCAATACGTACCGCAAGTTCATATTCGCCTGCATCTACGGCCCAAATCATTAAAGTCACTAATGTTGTATTTTGAGCTGAAGGGGAAACAGCTAGGCAACCATCGATGTAACCAAAATATTCAGGAAGCCATTCTTTTTTCTTGGCTATTTTTTCCTGAGTTGATTTGATTTCTTTCAATTGGTTCATGTGATTGAACAAGCGCAGCTCAATATTTGCCGTTGGTGAAGTTGATGTGATAACGGTTTTATCACCTTCAGGTGAAGCAGGAGTAACACCCATAATGACCGATTTACGTTTTAGGCGTGGATCTTGGCTTTTTGCTTGTTGTTGCGCTTTGATTGCGAGCATCTTTTCACGATGCTCACGCATTGAATTCGTTGCCATTAGTCTTGTACCTCAATGTTTTCGATAAGAACTGCCTTTGTATAGTCTTCCACCACAAAATCCTCATTCACGGATTGGAAGTCCACAGCACGATCCCATTCAGGCTGTTCAGCAATAGAACGCATTAAAGTACCTGACTGAAGGTAAATTGATAGATTGTCAGGCGTCGTAATTAGAATGGTTTTTGCAGGGAATTTAGGCACATGCAGGGCACGTAAAGTACCAAGCTGCTTATTGGCATAGATTGTACGAGCAGCCAATTGTTCCGTTGGATCTTGAATGGTATTCAGCAATGGTAAATATTTATCGCTGAGTACCCCACGGCCACAAATTGCGATTAAACCGCTATCACGATGTTGTTCTGCGATGTATTCTTCAACTGCAAATTCAACTAAACCATCCAGTGTTTTAAACTCATTGCCTGCGCCAATTTTGGTGACAAGTTTTCCTGTACCGTCATCAACGCCTGCATAATGTTGCTCAGGCGCATTGTCACGAATCTTTTGTAGCCAACCTTTTTTTACATCTTGTAAAAGGGGATTAGCCACACGGTCAGAAGTTGGCGCACGATATAGGCCATTAAAACCAATACATAATTTATCCAATGCTACTGCACGAACAACCATAGATTGTAATTTGGCTTTAAAGTTTGGATGGTGTTTCCATGCATTTAGTAATGACCAGTAATAGGCGACGTCATAGTTAGTCTGAGTACAATCATATTCATCTAGTAAATCGAGCGAACCGACTGCGGTTGGTGCACGTGCTTTGACACGAGTATCAGTTGTCCCTGCAATGGAAGTACCTACAAGCAGGGCAATTTTTTCACCTTTTGCATTGTCCACTGGAAATATATTAATTTGCTTTAAAAAATCTGCTGCTTCTTGATAAGCAGCAATGATTTTTTGTTCAGGGACAGGCTGAACTGCAAATGTATATCTAACGTCTTCAACATTATTTGCACGAGCAACATCGGCCATATAAGCAGATAATTTTGTACGGGCAATGGGATTAAGAGCGACTGACATATTTATTTGTATCCCTATTAATAATCAACTTTGTCAGCTTCACCGCCTGCAGCTGCAGGTGGAAGATTGACTGGAGTCGTTGAAAGTTGGTTGAATTGAGTTTGTAAGCCTTGAATTGATTGCAAAATCGGTTCGAGTACTTTGCTTAAATCATCTTGTGGCGCAGCTGCAGGTTGTTCTGTGGTTTGAGCTACAGGCGTTGTAACAGGTGTTGTAGTTGTTGCAGGTGCCGGACTCAATGTACTGAATTTCTCATTCAAGTCTTTGATCGATGCAAAAACAGCAACAAGACCTTGGGTAACCACCTTTTTAAACTCATCTTCACTTTCAGTCGGCTTTGACGGTGTGAGTAAGGTTTTAAGTTGTTCTAATAAACCTTTTTGATCGGTTGGAACTGAATTGATTTCAGTTGGAGCTGTCAATGACATGTAAATCTCCGAATCGGGTTGAGTGCGTAAAGAAAATTGATTTGATGAAAACTTAATAGCTTGAGTTCCCAGTGATGCAGGTTGATCAGTCATGCCAAGACCGACTTGATAGGCTTTATTTGTCCCTGCAAAATTGCGATAAAACTCAATTGAGGGAAATATTTTCTGTCCATTTTTATTCATGGCCACAAAATTTGGTAAGGCAGAAATTGTGTTGTAAAGACAAAGTTTTCCGCCTTCTTCAACAGCTTCAACTTTGATAATGTCGCCATATGCATTAAATGGTGGTTCAGGTGACCAGCCAGCAAAATGCTCAATGTTGATGCGCCCTGCATAATGTTCAGGATTGTATGTATCGGCCATGTCTTGAATTTCTTGACGACTCAATTCACGACCATCGACCGTTTGACCTTCACGGGCAACTCGAAAGCGTTTTTCTACACGTCCTTCTCCTGGTAGTCCCATTATTTAAATTTCCATCTATGTTTCTGATGTATGCAGTCTGCTTGTGATGACAGGGAGGTCGCAACGATCTAAATCCTGTTTAACGCTTAATCAGGATTTTGTTATTCGTTGAAAATGAACACATAGCGCTACATTAAGCGCATGAATACATCACATCCTTTGACTTTCGAGAATCTAAACCCACGGCAACATGGACGAATCCTATTTGCGATGGGCATGACTGTGTCTGAAATCTCAAAACAATTAGAAGAAAATCGGGCAACGGTAGAAAGTTGGAAGCAACGTGATAGTTGGGAAAAAGCAGATTTATTCGATGATCTAACGATAGGTTTAAAAGTTAGATACTTAGCGCTGACTTTTATGGAAAATAAAAGTAATGCCAACTATAAAGAAATGGATTTTATCGGGATTCAATTTGAACGTTTTGCTCGAATTGAAAAATATCGCGCAGGTGGAACACAAGCAGATCTCAATCCAAAATTAGAAAATCGCAATAACAAACCGAAAAAACGCAAACTTAAAAATCAAATTACTGAAGATGATTTGGCATTGCTTGAACAAGCATTTCAAGATTTTTTATTTGTTTACCAAGAGGAATGGATGGATGCAATATCCTGGTCTCGAATTTTTATTTTATTAAAATCTCGTCAAATTGGTGCGACTTTTATCATTGCGTTATGGGCATTTATTGACTTACTTAAAACAGGTAAGAATAAAATTTTTATGTCAGCTTCAAGAGCACAGGCATATCAGTTTATTGAGTACATCAAAGCTTTTTGTTTGGAAGTTGTTGGCATCGAATTAACAGGAGATCCAATTGTTGTCAATGGACCCAATGGACAAGCAACTCTATATTATTTAGGAACAAATGCGCTTACAGCACAAGGACGCCATGGTGATGTCATTATGGATGAGTTCTTTTGGATTCGTAACTTCTTAAAATTCAAAAAAGTCGCTTCAGCGATGGCTTCACAAAAGATGTATAAGCAAATTTATATGTCGACGCCATCCAGCATTTTGCATGAAGCTTATGCGTTTTGGACGGGTACTGACAGCAAGCGTAAATTACCAATTGAAATTGATGTCAGTAAAATCGCATTAAAAATGCCCGTCAAATGTGCGGATAGAAAGACTCGTCAAATTGTGACTTTGGATGCAGCCGAAGAGAAGGGTTGTGATCTTTTTGACCGGGATGACTTGCTAGCCGAGTATGGTGATGAAGAGTTTGCCAATTTATTTGATTGTGATTTTATTGATGATTCAGGTTCTTATTTTCCACTCAAAGATATTATTCCTAATATGGTGGATTCATGGGAAATTTGGAACGATTTTAATCCGACTCAAACACCACATTATGACGGTGAAGTATGGATTGGCTATGATCCGTCATTCACAGGTGATAATGCTGCACTTGCAGTCATTGCTCCACCGCAAACGCCTCTATCCCCTTATCGAATCTTAGAAGTAAAACAGTTCAAAGGGCAGACTTCTCAAGAACAAGCGCTATATATCAAAAAAGTTTGTGCACGTTACAACGTCACTTTTATTGGAATTGATAACACTGGTAATGGTCTTTCTGTTTCTGAATATGTGTCTAAATTTTTCCCTGCACTCACGAGATTGAACTATAACCCTGAATTAAAAATTCGTATGGGGCTTAGAGCCAAAGAGTTATTTCAAAAAAGACGACTTAATTTTGATGCCGGTTTAACAACTGTCGCCAAAGCCTTTCTTTCTATTAAAAAAGCCATGACCAGTGGTGGTGGTAATAAAACTTTGGTTACAAGTCGCTCTGCTGAAAATGGTCATGGTGATTTGGCTTGGGCAATTATGAATGGTTTAGAAAGAGCACCGATTGTCGATATTACCGATCCATCTCAACAAGGCGCAACACGTAGCCGAATCAGAGTATTTAAATCATGAATATAAAATCTATGCTATCTCAGCAGTTGGATCGTTTACGTGTGTTGCCAACACATCAAACAGCAGCTGCTCCAACCAGTAAAATTATATGTAAGAATTTTGGGGAAGCGCAGCCTGTTTTAGACGGGCATGACCTATTCGAATATGGCTATTGTCCTAAATGGCAAGATTGGTACGAGCTTCCATATGACATGATGGCCACGGCAAAATTATTTCGTGCAACTAGTCACCACACCAGTGCTTTAATTGTAAAACGTAATATCTTAACCAGTGATTACATTCCTCATCCTTTATTAAGTCGGCATGAGTTTAATGCTTTGGCTTTGAATCTTTTAACCTTTGCCAATTGCTATGCACATATCAAAAGAAATCGCTTCAATGGAATTGTTGGGATTGGATCTAGACCAGCACTTAATATTCGTCGTGGTTTAGATTTATCCAGTTATTACCAACTAGATTGGGATCAAAGCAATAATTATAAATTTGCGCCACAAGATATGATTCATGTTTATGAATCCGATATTGGTCAAGAAATTTACGGTGTGCCTAATTATTTGAGTAGTATTAATGCAATTTTATTAAATGAAGCAGCAACGTTATTTCGTCGTCGTTATTATAAAAATGGTGCACACGCAGGATTTATTTTACATATGACAGATGCTTTGCAAAGTCAGCAAGATGTCGATGATTTAGAAGATTCACTGGAAAATTCAAAAGGGGCAGGGAACTTTAAAAATTTACTTGTTTATACACCTGGTGGAACGAAGGACGGTGTTAAAGTAATTCCATTAGCCGAAGTTGCAGCAAAGGATGAATTCTATAATATTAAAATTGCCAGTCGTGATGATCAACTTGCCGGGCATCGCATACCACCTCAACTCATTGGAGTTGTTCCACAAAATGCAGGTGGATTTGGTGATGTTGAAAAAGCAGCTAAAGTTTTTTATTACAATGAAATTGTGTATTACCAAAACCTACTAAAACAAATTAATGAAAGGTTAGGGGCTGAAGTTATAAAATTCAAAGAATATGAGCTTTTATTACCTAGTAAGTAGTTAGATTATTAATTTGTAGATATTTTGGCATAAAAAAGCCCGACATCCTGTCGGGCTTTTTTACGTAATTGATGCGTTGGTCTGACTCCTGTCGTACCTTTACATTCCTTGTATCTTATCTTGTTATTCTTGTCTGGAGCATCCTGCTCTCTATGTGTCTATAATAAAAAATTGTATTCAATCCGTATATTGGCTAAATCCTTCAATGATTGTACGCCTAAGCGTACAACACGCTATGTTAAATAAAATTACTCTACTAATTAAAGTAAAGTGGAAAATAGTAAGGTAATTAAATTAAAGAAATAGTAAAATCACCCTATGCTTATGATTATTAGATGAAAGGTATTTTATGATAACCCTTGCTCAAGCTGAGATAAAATTAAAGAAATTTGTACAAGAACACAAAGCTGAATTTCATACAAATCAAAATGAAGCTCAAACTAGATTTTTTATAATCGACCATCTTTTATTTGAATGTTTAGGATGGGATAAAAATTTTGTCGAAGTTGAAAATAATGAAGAAAATAAATTTACTGACTATGAGTTAGGTAAACCCACCCGATTAGCTATATTAGAAGCAAAAAGAGAAGGAAAGATTTTTGAGATCCCTGCATATGATAGTAAATCATTAACATGTGATATTAGATCTTTAATTAAGATGTGTTCAGCAACTGAAGATACTATCGATCAAGCCATTAGTTATTGCAATCAGCGAGGAGTTCCTATAGGAATTATTAGTAATGGTCATCAATACATTATTTTTATAGCTTCTAGACAAGATGGGATATCTATAAAAGATGGTAAAGCTGTTGTATTTAAAAGTCTTGAACACTTGGCTGATAATTTTAAAGATGCTTGGCAGATTATGTCATTCCATGGAATTAAAGAAAAAAATATATATAAATATTTAAAACCGGACTTTGAGTCGATACCATCAAAACTCTCATCTAAACTAAGAAATTATCCAATCGTTCGGTATGGAAGCGAGCTACAGTCTACTCTTAGACAGTTAGCTGAAATATTTTTTCAAGATATTGTTGAAAATGAACAGGTTGAAGAACGATTTTTTAAAGAATGTTATTGTGAAAGCGGTGCTTTATCAAAATATTCGTTACTTAGTAAAAATATTCTTGAGGCAAGATATGCTTCTTTATTTAATCAATCTGAAACAGCACCATTTATTACGCCAGTAAGAGAAAAGAAAAATAATAATATATCTCCTGATATTTTATCTGAAGCTTTATCACGTAGACCTATAGTCTTATTAGGTGATGTTGGTGTTGGTAAAACATCTTTTGTAAAAAATCTTATATATAATGGTGCATATGAAGAGTTTAAAAGAGCTTTTTATATTTACATTGACTTAGGTTCAAGTGGTGCTCTTACAAATAATTTAAAAGACTTTGTTCTAGAAGAAATTGAAAAGCAACTTTTAGAAAAATATAGTGTAGATATTAATGACTATAGTTTTATTAAAGGTGTGTATGCATCGGAAATAAGTCGTTTCTCTAAAGGTCTTTGGGGGCAAAAGAAGGAGTCAGATCTAGCTTTATATGAGACTAAACTTCTAGAAATGATAGCTAATCTTTGTGAAAAAAAAGATGCACATTTAAAAAGATCAATTAATACAAGAGCAAAATCAGAAAATAGACAAATAATCGTTTGTCTAGATAATGCAGATCAACGTGATTATGAGGTACAACAAGATACCTTTATTATTTCACAGGAATTAGCTAAAGACTGGAATACAACAGTTTTTATTTCAGTTCGTCCGCAAACATTTTTTAAATCAAAGAGATCGGGAGCATTGTCTGCCTATCCTCATAAGGTTTTTACTATCTCACCTCCTCGAATAGATTTGGTAATAGAAAAAAGATTATTGTTTGCACTAGGAATGGCTGAAGGTAAAATTCCATTAGAGATAGCTAACTATGTTCAAGTAAACTCTAAAAATTTAGCAGTCTTTTTAAAGGTTTTAATTGATTCCTTAGCTAATAACAATGATTTGAAGGAGTTTTTAACGAATATAACGGGAGGTAATATTAGGAATGCGATAGAACTAATAGTCAATTTTATTGGTAGCCCAAATGTAGATGCTCAAAAAATTATTGATCTCACAGAAAGAAATTCTGAGAATAAAAAGTATATTGTACCTCTCCACGAGTTCACAAAATCAGCCCTTTTAGGTGATTATTCTCATTATAATGCCGATACGTCAATTGCAATGAATCTATTTGATGTTTCAACATCTGATACATATGAGCATTTTTTGACTCCGATTTTATTAGCATTCCTTTGTTCGGATAACTCTAAAAAAGATAAAGATTCTTTTTTCTCATTGAATATTCTTCAAGAAGAATTACAAAATAATGGATTTACAATTAATCAAATTCACTATGCAATTAGACGATGTACAAATAGAAAATTGATAGAAACCTCGCAAAGAATAACATTCGATGAGGATGATAAAGGATTACTTATTGGTGATATGCCTGATAACTTTAGGATTACTACTATAGGTGCATATCATTTGAAAAAGTGGATGGGATCATTCACATATTTAGATGCAATGGTATTTGATACGCCTATTTTTAATGATGCTATTAATGAATCATTGGTCACACATCTAGAATCATTGTCAATTAGTGATCGCTTAGAAAGAACCCTAAGTTTTAAACAATATCTTCAAGATTTATGGCGGAATTATCCACATAAACCCGAATATTTTGATCTATCAAATAATTTTGAAGATAGCTTAAATACTTTTGAACGTGTAATAAGAGCAGTAGAGCGTGAGGAAGTAGTAAGTAATTAGATTTATCACATATGGTTTACTTATTGTAGACTTTAACCCCTAATTTTATAAATACTTATGATCATTAAGTTTTTCTAAAATTAACATAATACAGCTTATGCGAAACCAAAAATGGGAGATTTAGGTTCCCATTTTTATCAATCTTGTTAAATCTTGAGTTTAATTTTCTCAATTTAAACTTAAAGAGCCTTCAATTTTAACAGCATTTTTCCAACTATCTAGCTTTGTTAAACCATCGACATAACGTTTAATATACGGATAATTTTCTCCCTGATTTAGTTGATAAATTAGACTATTTAATGCGAAGCCCATCATAAAATCGGCACCAGTTAAACGATCTGCAACGAAGTATTGTTTATCTTTTAAATAGTCATTTAAGAAACTAAACACTTTATCAAATTCTATTTGGGCATAATTTTCTAAAAATACTAAGTTAGTGCCATGCTGGTTTTCAATAGAATTAAATATTTTTAATAAGTAGGGCACCATTGCCGAACTTTCTGAAAAATGTATCCACTGTAAATAGTCGATATAATCTAGATCCTCAAGGTCAGGTGCTAGCTGAGGCGCTAATTTTTGAATTAATAATTCAACAATTGCACCAGACTCAATAATTACTTTTTCATTCCACTCTATTACTGGGGATTTACCTAACGGGTGAATAATTTTTAAAGATTCTGGTGCTAAATGAGTGATTGAATCTCGATAATATTTTTTTAATTCATATGGTTGTTTAATTTCTTCCAACAACCATAGTATGCGAAAAGAACGTGATTGGTCTAAATGATGTAATGTAATCAAAACAATTTCTAACTTTTAAAACTTCAATGGGTTAATTATAGATTAAACGCATGTCAAACTCTAAAGACTAAGTTTTATAAATTTTCTTAAATTTCAATTTTACATATCAAAAATTTTCGAGCTAAGCCAAACGCAGTCTCCTCTCCCACCTGCCCACTTACTAAATGTCTCATTTTTGATGCATGCAGAAATCAAGTCTAAAGCTCATGTTTTAAAGGCTTTCAGACATTTTAATGAATTAATTTTGATGCAAAGTGATGCGATTTGATGCAAAGAGAAAGGGCATTGAATTATGTGAGGTATTTTACTGTTTTTATAAGTCCAAAAATAAAAGTCTAATTTAGGTTACCAAGCTTTAAAGTGATATATAAGTTATTAATATTTAATAAAATAGTTGGTAACTTTTATAAGGTTACCACGGGTTACCAAGACAATTAAAAAATCAATTAATTATTAATTATCATAAGGTTAATAGGTTACTGTCGGTAACCTAAAAAACGGGTTACTGGTAACCCTAAAGTAACCTAAAAGTAACTTTTATAAATAGTATTTAATTTTAATATATTCATATAGATAACTGTATAAAGTAATAATGGTAACTAAAGTAACCTGTTTTTTTTATGACCTGAGATTTTAAAAAGTATTCCTAATTATCTTTGACCATATCTTATTTTCTATCGTCAAATTGATGCAGCTACCTAGAATTTGCTTCCACGTATTTACACATAAAATGTATAAATTATTGAAATTAAAGTAAGTTTTGTATCCGACCCTCGGGACCATATATTATGAAAAGCCTTCAAGCATATTTAGACTTGAGGGCTTTTTTTATTGTTTGAAATTGGTGCTATCAGAACTTAAGAAACCAAATAAGAACATGAGTGCTTTAAAAAGAAAAAAACTGATTTTGATCAGTATGGACCAATTAATAGATTGGCATTTAAATGATGGTTTCGATGTTTAATTAAAATTACGTAATTTCTAGTGTTCCATCGCGCCCTCTTTAATGACGCATTTTTATAACAAGTATCAGTATGCGAGAAATAGCGCCTGATCACTTAACAACAACAGTTAAAATTTTTAATTTCAATCATTTAAAACTTAACCAAAGGTGTACATATTTCTTGCCTATAAGAAAATTAATTAATTATAGTTAAAAGTATTTTAAATAATTTGAAACTATTTGATTTTTTCTCGCTATTTCAAAAAATATCTAAATGATCTTTATGCAGGTTGTTCAGCAAAGAAGATTGGCTTTATTTAAGGAAAATCAAGGACACATCATGGGGATTCAGAAATCATAATCGGAGTAAAATTATAATGAATCTAAGTATTATGATCATCATTGGTTTAATCGTGTATTCGATAGCAGCCATGACTTATGTATACCGTTGGCGAGGAAATGTACGTTATGACTCACTCTCACAATATTTAAGAAAAAGTTGGCCTATATTTGCACCATTTAATTGTGTTCTGTATATGACGACACGCAGCTTTGCAAAAAACCCAATATTAGATGCTGACTTTTTAGAAAATATTGAAGTACTTAGAGCCAATTGGATAATTATTAGAGATGAAGCAATAGCATTAGAGTCATCGGGTATATTTGAAGTGATCAAGACACCTGGAGCAGACGGTTATTATGATGTTGGTTTTCGCACTTTTTACAAACGTGGTTGGAGTAAATTTTACTTAAAATGGTACGGAACAACGCATGTTTCTGCGCAAAGATTATGTCCTAAGACATTGGAGTTACTTAATCAAGTTCCTGCTATTCGAGGTGCCATGTTTTCACTGTTACCGGCGGGTTCTGAACTGAGCTTACACGCTGATCCGATTGCTAGTAGCTTTAGGTATCATCTCGGTTTGGTGACGCCTAACTCTGAAACTTGTCAAATTAATATTGATGGACAAACTAGTACTTGGTTCAATGGTAAAGACTTTGTCTTTGATGAAACATATCCACATTTTGCATATAATACAGCGAATTCAGCGCGATTGATTCTGATGTGTGATGTTGATCGTCCAATGAACATATTTGGACGAATTTTTAACAGCGCTTATCGTATTCTTGTTAAAGGTACTGTTGTTCCAAATACACCTGAAGATAAAAGAGGGGTGTATAGTGCTATTTTTAAATTTTTTGCACCATTTAGACAGTATTCAATACAATTTCGTGAAAAGCATTTCAAAACTTATAAAATACTCAAATTCATTTTAAATATGAGCCTGCTATCCATCATTTTTATCGTCTTGTATGGGATGATCTATTTTTTCGAAATGCTTTTTTAAGGGATTAAAATAACTCATTTCCTCAATCATTTGAGAGATAACTTTAGTAAAGTTGTTGCTGAATTTCGCTATTTTGTCTTTGATCTTTGCAACCTCTCTGTCACTTATACATGCCAATAGCTTGATAAATACTTTATGGTTTGATTGCGATGATTTAAATTAGAGGTTTTTATCAAAAGCTTGGTTTTTTCTATTTAAATCATAAAAATATATAAAGCAGTAACTGATTGTGCATGTTAAATAAAATGTGAAATTTATCGAAAATTTCATCCCATTGTTTTTATTTGATTGTATTGCTGTTATATTGTTTTATGTGAACATTTGTAAGTGTTTCTCTAAAGCGATGTTTTCAAGTTTGTATGTGTTTGGAAGAAGTTGATATTTAAACGTTGGCGATTTAAATAACTAGCGTGTTAACTGAAAGTGCAAATGAGGTAAACATGAAATTAGAATTCTTAGAAGCTCATCAGACTGAACAGCTTAGTGCTTGTCAACTATCGTTGATTTTAGGTGTTTATACCACAGACAATAAAATTGAACGTTATTTACGTGTAGCTCGTGCTGTTCTCAATGTAGAAAATGCTTTTTTTACTTTTCATAATGAACCTTATATTTGGGTTGCCGATGAAAGTAGTGATTTTAAAGCAGCATCTATTGCTTGTAAATTGAGCTTATCACCATATTTTGGCAATCAGTGCATCATTTCAGAAATGCATAAAAATTATGAAAAATTCTCACAATATATGGTTGAAATTGGGATAAAACACCAACGTTTATTGTGCTACGATTTTAAGTTAGAAGATAACGACTCTATTGCACATGTTTATTTCTATGATAATAAAAAAACAACATTTACAAGCAAGCAACAGGCTTTATTAGAAGAACTTAGCTTAGGTTTGGTGACGATCTTAGAGCGTAAATCTGAATCCCAAGATTACTATGAGTTATATGAACAAGAACGCGCTTTAAATTTTAGTAAAACTAAGTTTTTCCAAGTTATTGCTCATGATTTACGTGCGCCTTTTCATGGATTGATTGGCTTCTCAGATGTCTTAGCAAACGAGCGTGAAACTTTGAGTGAAGAAGGTGTACAGGATATTGCAGATTATTTGCACGATACCTTGCAATCGACCTATTCCTTACTTGAAAACTTACTCAATTGGGCGATGGCAGAAGGTGGGCGCTTTGTTTATCACCCAATTAATTTTAAATTAAAACAGACCACAAAGATTGTTTACGATGTGCTTAAGCCTTTGGCAGTGAATAAAAATATACAACTGATTGAAAATGTTGCTGAAGATTTAAGTGTTTTTGCAGATATGAATATGGTGACCTCGGTGATTCAGAATTTGGTTTCGAATGCCTTGAAGTTTACCCGTACTGATGGTTCTGGAAAAGTTTCCATTGTTGCGCACCCAGTAGGAAAAGATATAGAAATTATTATTCATGATACTGGTTTGGGAATGACTCAGTCGCAAATTGAGCAGCTGTTTGAACCACAGATCAAAGCCAGTATAAAAGGTACGATTGGGGAGCGAGGAACAGGATTAGGGTTGGTTTTATGTAAACGGTTTGTGAATCTCAATCATGGAAAAATCTCAGTAAGCTCTAAAACAGGTGAGGGAACGACTTTTATTGTTGCTTTACCTGCTGCAAAAAATACCCATCAAGCTTTGGTTTGTCCTGAAATCAAGCAAGATAAAATAAAAATTTCATAATTTTATATTTGAATAATTTAGATTGATTGTGAGTGGTGGTTTTTTGAGCTTTGTTTTTTAAGAAAAGTACAAAAACCTCCCTAATTGTAAAGCAAACTGCTATAAATAAGCTGATAAAACATAAGTACAGGCTTTTCAATGAACATTGAGCAATTGCAAAAAACATTACATGCAAGTCAGTATGCAGAACAAGTATTAAGTCTACATCAAGCCACTTTAGAACATGATTATGCAATTGATCAATTTCAACAATCGCTCAGTACAGCACAAATTCAACAACTCGTTTACGATCATTTAGTCAATATTCAAGATGAAAATACGTGGATGAAAGTCTTACGTATTCTTCGTGCACGCTTAATGTTTCGTTGGATTTGGCAAGATGCTAACCAACTGACCAATGTGGTGAAGTTGACACGAGAACTGTCTGATTTTGCAGATGCCTGTATCATTGCAGCAAAAGATTTTGCTCGGATTCCTTTGCTGGCAAAACATGGCGAACCGATAGGTTATAACGGCAAGCTTCAAGATTTGATCGTCATTGGGATGGGCAAGCTTGGGGCACAAGAGCTGAACTTATCTAGTGATATTGACCTGATTTTTGCCTTTGATGAGCAAGGAGAAAGCAATGGTCGTAAGTGTATTGATGTACAGCAATTTTGCATCTTGTGGGGGCAAAAGCTGATCTATTTATTAGATCATATTACTGCAGATGGTTTTGTATTTCGTGTGGATATGCGTCTACGTCCTTGGGGGGATGGTTCAGCACTGGCAATAAGTCATGTGGCTTTAGAAAAATATTTAAGTCAGCATGGGCGCGAGTGGGAACGTTATGCATGGATTAAGGCGCGTATTATCACAGGTGGACAAGACGGTGATAGTTTATTGGATATGACCCGCCCATTCGTTTTTCGTAAATATGTAGATTACACCGCTTTTGAAGCCATGCGTGAAATGAAAGCCATGATTGAACGTGAGGTGGCTCGGCGTAACATTGCAGACGATATTAAGCTGGGCGCAGGTGGTATTCGTGAAGTTGAATTTATTGTGCAGGTTTTTCAGCTGATTTATGGCGGAGCAAAATTAGAGTTACAAGACCGCCAATGCCTTGTTAGCCTAAAACATTTGGGTGAGGCGGGATTACTCGATCATCAATCCGTTGAGGATCTTGAAGAGGCTTATCTATTTTTACGACGTGTAGAGCATGCTATTCAAGCCTTGAATGACCAGCAAACACAATCTTTACCTACAGAACCTGAACTTCGTCAGCGAATAATTGATACCTTGGGTTTTGATGATTGGGCTGCTTTTATTGATTTTCTCAACCAAAAGCGCAGCAAGGTGACTTTCCAATTTGAGCATTTGATTAAAGAAAAAGGACTTGATTCTCCGATTGAAAGTTTTAGTCAGTTGGAAAGCCAGCTCAATGAGATCTTAGACCGTAATGCACAAAATCTGATTCATGAGTTTTGGTATGGTCATGCAATCAAGAAACTGCCTGCTAAAGCTGTACAGCGTTTAAAAGAATTTTGGCCGCATTTGGTTGAAGCAGTCCTACAGTCGAATAGTCCGCAAGTGGCTTTAATGCGATTGATGCCGTTGGTCGAATCTGTAATGCGCCGTACCGTGTATTTGGTGATGTTGATTGAAAGCAAAGGGGCCTTGCAACGTTTGGTCAAAATGGCGACAGTTAGTCCGTGGATTTGTGAGGAGTTGACTCATTATCCTGTTCTTCTGGATGAGTTTTTATCCATGGATTTTGAACTGCCTCGACGAGATTATTTGGAAGATTCGCTCCGCCAGCAATTACTGCGTATTGAAATCGATCAAGTTGAAGATCAAATGCGAGTATTGCGCTTATTTAAAAAATCCAATGTGCTTACCGTTGCTGCAAGCGATGTGCTGGCAGAAAGCCCGTTGATGAAAGTTTCGGATGCTTTAACAGATATTGCAGAAGTTTCTGTGATTGCGACATTAAACTTGGCTTATCAGACAGTTGCTAAGCGTCATGGTTATCCTGTCGATGCAGAAGGCCTACGTTGTTCATTAGACCATATGGCCTATGCTGTGATTGGTTATGGCAAAGTAGGGGGCATTGAACTGGGCTATGGTTCAGACCTCGATCTAGTTTTTATTCATTATATGGATGAACAAGCAGATACTGATGGTCAAAAGGCCATTAGTGGCTTTGAATTTGCCATGCGTGTTGCGCAAAAATTTATGTCTCTGATGACCACACAAACTTTAGATGGTCGAGTCTATGAAATTGATACCCGTTTACGCCCTTCTGGTGAAGCAGGCTTATTGGTCACCAGTTTAAAGGCATTTGAACAGTATCAACTCAAAAGTGCCTGGTTGTGGGAACATCAAGCAATTGTTCGAGCACGCTCAATTGCAGGTGAGCAAAGCTTAAGAGCAAAATTTGAAGAATTACGTTGTAGGGTTCTCACATTACCAAGAGAAGAAGAGACAGTTCGCAAAGAAGTCCTGAACATGCGTCAGAAGATGAAAGATCATTTGGGTTCCTCAAAAGATCAGAAAAAAGATGGAATTTTTCATCTAAAACAGGATGCAGGAGGTATCGTTGACATCGAATTTATGGCACAGTATGTCGTATTAGCCTGGAGTGGGACGAATCCTGATCTCGCCCATTATTCCGACAACGTACGAATCCTTGAAGATGCCGCAAAGGCAGGTTGCTTATCCAGCGACGATGTATCCGCATTGATTCAAGCTTATCTCAGTGAACGCGCCGAGAGCCACCGTTTGGCACTTGCAAATCATAATATGCAAGTGAGTGCTGCGGATTGGCACGATACCCGAGAGGTCGTTTGCAAGTTATGGCAAAGATTAATTGATCCAACAGCGAGTTTCGCTTTGGAAAGTGAATAATTGTGTAAAAATTTGGAGTGTGCGCCATGAATTTGGCTGATCGTGATGGTTTTATTTGGCAAGATGGACAAATGGTTGATTGGCGTGAAGCTAAAATTCACGTCTTAACTCATACATTACATTATAGTATGGGTGTTTTTGAGGGTGTCCGTGCTTATGAAACACCTAACGGTACTGCGATTTTCCGTCTCCAAGACCATACAAAACGTTTGTTAAATTCTGCAAAAATTTATCAAATGAAAGTTCCATTTGATCAAGCAACTCTTGAACAAGCTCAAATTGATGTTGTCCGTGAAAATAAATTGGCGTCATGCTATTTACGCCCAATTATTTTCATTGGTTCGGAAAAATTAGGTATCGCTGCAACTGATAATACCATTCATGCGACAGTTGCTGCATGGAGCTGGGGTGCTTACCTTGGCGATGAAGCAATGGCGAAAGGTATTCGTGTTAAAACCTCATCATTTACGCACCATCACCCTAACGTGACCATGTGTAAAGCCAAGGCTTCAGGTAACTATACTTTGTCTATTCTTGCACATCAAGAAGTGGCACATTCTGGTTATGATGAAGCAATGCTTATGGACCCTCAAGGGTATGTATGCCAAGGTTCAGGTGAAAATGTATTCTTAGTAAAAGATGGTGTATTACATACACCAGATATTGCTGGCGGGGCATTGGATGGGATTACGCGTCAAACGATTATCACCATTGCGAAAGATATGGGGATTGAAGTTGTTGAACGTCGTATTACCCGTGATGAATTCTATATTGGTGATGAAGCATTCTTTACTGGGACTGCTGCTGAAGTGACGCCGATCCGTGAATATGATGATCGTGAAATTGGTTCAGGCGCTCGTGGTCCGATTACTGAGAAGATTCAGAAAGCATTCTTTGATGCTGTTCAAGGTAAAGATCCAAAATATGCACATTGGCTGACTTATGTAAAATAAGTGGCTGCATGCAAAAAAAGGATTCCTAGAGGAATCCTTTTTTTGCTTAGATCTGGCTGTTGTAATAATTGAAAAAAAATTCAAAGGCTAAAATTTAGCTTTAAACTAAATAAAAGCCTTAATTAAACTTGATAAAAATCTCGATACCAATCTACGAATTGTTTAACACCATCTTCAACAGAGACCGATGGTTTGTATCCGACCATCTGTTCTAAAGCACTGCTATCCGCAAAAGTATCCGGCACATCACCTGGTTGTAATGGAAGTAATTCTAAAATTGCTTCTTTGCCTAAGGCTTTTTCAATAGCATGAATATATTCAATCAATTTTACTGGATTGTTGTTGCCGATATTGAAAATACGGAAAGGCGCATAACTGGTCGATGGATCAGGATTTTTGCTGTTCCAATTTGGATCAGGTTGCGCAATTTGATCACTTGAACGAATCACACCTTCCACAATATCTGAAATAAAAGTGAAGTCACGGGTATGGTTGCCGTGATTGAAAACAGGAATAGGTTGGTCTTCAATAATGTTCTTGGTGAACTTAAACAAAGCCATGTCTGGACGGCCCCAAGGACCATAGACAGTAAAAAAGCGTAAGCCTGTTGTTGGTAAATTGAAGAGATGGCTATAACTGTGCGCCATGAGTTCATTGGCACGTTTCGTTGCGGCATAGAACTGTACAGGATGGTTAACGCCATGTTTTTCACTAAATGGCATGGTGGTATTTGCACCATAAACACTACTGGTACTGGCATAAGTTAAATGTGGTGTTTTGGCATAACGGCATGCTTCAATAAGATTGGTAAAGCCAATTAAATTACTTTCGACATAGCTCAATGGATTTTCTAATGAGTAACGGACACCAGCTTGTGCAGCCAAATGAATCACCCGATCAAATTGATGATCTTGAAAACATTGATCAACGATTGCTTTATCGGCAAGATTGGCATGAATAAAAGTGAATATTTGCTGGGTTTGTGCCGCCGTATCTTTGAGAACCGCTAATCGGGCTTGTTTTAATGCGGGGTCATAGTAATCATTCATATTGTCAAAGCCAACAACATCATCACCACGTTCTAAAAGTTTTTTTGCAACATTGAAGCCAATAAAACCTGCTGCACCTGTGACGAGGACTTTCATTCATCTGCTCCGAAAATATCTCGTGTATAGACTTTATCTAATACATCACTTAAGTCATTAGAAACCCGATTGGCAATAATCACGTCACTTTGCTGTTTAAATTGTACTAAATCATTGACGACTTTGGACTTAAAGAACTGGTCTTCTTGTAAAGTCGGTTCATAGACAATCACTTCAATACCCTTGGCTTTGATGCGTTTCATCACACCTTGGATTGCGGACGCTCTAAAATTATCTGAACCACTTTTCATCACTAGGCGATAAATACCAACTTTATTGGGGTTACGTGCAATCACTGAGTCTGCAATAAAGTCTTTACGCGTGCTGTTTGAGTCAACAATGGCTTGAATCAAATTACTTGGAACGTGATTATAGTTGGCTAAAAGTTGTTTGGTGTCTTTGGGTAGGCAATAGCCACCATAACCAAATGATGGATTATTATAGTGATTACCAATACGTTGATCTAAACAAACACCATCAATAATTTGATGAGTGTCTAAGCCAAAAATTTGCGCATAGGTATCCAGTTCATTGAAATAGGCAACGCGCATAGCGAGATAGGTATTGGCAAATAACTTAATTGCTTCAGCTTCAGTTGAATCGGTAAATAAAACAGGGCTGTCTTTTTTGATGGCCCCTTCGATCAATAAGTCAGCAAACAGTTTTGCCCGATCAGATTTTTCCCCAACAATAATGCGGGAAGGGTATAAATTGTCATGCAATGCCTTTCCTTCCCGTAAAAATTCTGGAGAAAAAATAATATTTTCAGTGTGAAATTTTTCTTTTAAACTCTTGGTGAAGCCGACAGGGACAGTTGATTTAATCACCATCACTGCATTGGGGTTGACCTCTAAGACTTGCTGAACCACGCTTTCGACACTTTGCGTATTAAAATAATTGGTTTTGGTGTCGTAATCCGTTGGTGTTGCAATAATCACAAAATCTGCATTGTAATACGCTGCTTGGTAATTTGTCGTAGCTGTAAAATTTAATGATTTTTCTTTTAAAAATAATGAAATATCCGCATCTTGAATGGGCGATATTTTATTGTTGAGCAAGTTAACCTTAGATTCTAAAATATCTACTGCAACAACTTCATGATGTTGTGCAAATATCATTGAATTGGATAAGCCAACGTAACCTGTTCCAGCGACTGCTATTTTCATAAAAACCTAATATAGAAAATGTGCTTGCAAAAGTTTTATTCAATTTCACAGTGCATTCATTCAAAAAAGATTGCTCAATAAAATATCGAACAATTAAAATGATCATGCTCAATGTGAATTGTTAACGCATCATAGCATATTCTCATGAAACAAATTGTTCAGCATATGCAATCGAATACAGTAACTTGGCGAGGGTAATGGTATGATATGGCGATTGCTCAGGTGGAAGATTGATGCATGCAGGTCAATGAATCAAATTTACAGTCGAATTTAGTTGAATCAGAACAGAATATCGTTTTGTGTATGAAGTGGGGCAGCAAGTATGGTGCTGAGTATGTCAATCGCCTATATAACATGGTGAAACGACATACCACAATTGATTTCCAAATGGTGTGTTTGACTGATCGTACGGAAGGTATTAATCCCGAAGTTCAATGCTTTCCAATTCCGCCATTAGCATTACCTGAAGGAAGTCCTGAGCGAGGATGGAATAAACTATCTACTTTTGAACCCAATTTATATGGTTTAAAAGGCAATTTATTATTTCTAGATCTTGATGTGGTCATTGTAGACAATATTGATGATTTCTTTACTTATCCCGGTGAATTTCTAATTATTCACGATTGGAAACGTCCTTGGCGTGTGACCGGAAATAGCTCAGTTTATCGTTTTAAGTTGGGCACCTTTCCTGAAATTTTGCCGTATTTTCGTGAAAACTTTAAAGAAATTAGTCATAAATTCCGAAATGAACAAGAGTATTTATCGTGGTATGTCGATCAGCAGCAAAAACTAAGCTACTGGCCAAAAGATTGGTGTAAGAGTTATAAATACCATTGCTTGCAAAAATTACCATTGGCTTATTTTAAGCCACCAGTAAAGCCACAAGATGCCAAAATTATTATTTTCCATGGGGAAATTAATCCACCTGATGCTGTGACTGGCGGTGGTGGTAAATGGTATCGTTATGTGTTGCCTTCAGACTGGATTAAAGACGCTTGGCAGTAATTTTATTTAGATCATTAGAAAATTTGAGAACAATATAGATGCAAAACCTTGATATCGTGATTGCTTGGGTCGATGGCAATGATGTTGAGTTAAAACGTAAACGTCATCAATACCTCACAGGTGGAGATGCCTCAGATGCTGTGAGCGATACACGTTTTGCTAGTAATGATGAGATCTATTACAACATTGCATCTATATTGAAGTATGTACCTTTTTGCCGTCATATTTTCATTGTTACAGATAATCAGCAGCCTGAATTTTTAAATGAATTTGCAACACAAGGTCTTTGTGATGCAAATAAAATTCGTGTCGTTGATCATCGTGAGATTTTTGCTGGTTATACGCAATTTCTACCCACGTTTAACACCCGGTCAATTGAAAGCATGTTATGGAATATTAACGGGCTTTCAGATTATTTTATCTACTTAAATGATGACTTCTTTTTCAATTCACCTGCTCAAATTGAAGATTTTCTTGAAGCCAATAAAATCGTCACCTATGGACACTGGAAAAGTTGTTTTAGTTACAAGGCTAAGCTGAAATATCGTCAGTTTTTAAATCGAAAATTTAATAAACCGATTCAACCTGGTCATGTGATTGCACAAATGCTGGGTGCTGATATTCTAGGCTTTAAAGAATTTTTTGAAATCCACCATTATCCACATTGCGTAGATCGTAAAATTTTAAGTGAATACTTATTGCATCATCTAGACCTATTAGAAACACAGATTAAATATAAATTTAGAAGTGTCGAACAACTAAATCCGATTTCATTGATGAATCATTTAAAGATTCAAAAAAATGAAGCAGTTTTAAAATCTGATTTAGCTTTGGCTTATTTGAAGAATGCTGAAAGCTTATCTGAGTTTGTAGAAGCATTGAATCAAGGCAATATTAAATATGGTTGTATCCAAAGTTTAGATCAACTAAATTCTGAGAATGCTGAACAGGTACGTCTTAAGATGATCGATAAATTATATGATTATTTACCTAAATCAGTTATTTCAGCCAAAGTTTTATCGTAGGAAGCCCATCATGAAAGTTAAAACATATCTGATAAATTTAGATGGTAGTGATGAGCGACTTGCTCGCGCAACAGAACAGTTACAGGCGGTAAACTGGGAGTTTGAGCGTTTTTCTGCTTACGATGGACGTGGCAAAGGATTGTCATCTTTTCAGGATTATGATGATGCGTTGACGCAGCAAACTTTAGGAAGACGGTTACTCAATTCTGAGCTAGGGTGTTATCTCAGTCATTATGGCTGTGCTCAGAAATTTTTAGCAAGTGATGCAGATTATCTTGTTGTCCTAGAAGATGATATGAAAATTACAGCTGATTTCAAACAGTCTATGGATCAAGTTTTAAATTATTTAGATACGCTTCCAGACTTAGACTGGTATCTGATTAATTTAGCTGCGAAGAAGAAAAAGTTAGCCAAAGACATTACTCAGTTTGATCACTATTCATTGTGGCACGCTTATTATTTTCCTATTCGTGGTTTGGGGTTAATTTGGTCACGAAAGGGTGCTGAGGCGTTTATTGCACAAGGTAAAACAATTGCGATGCCTGTTGATATCTTTTTCCAAACTTGGTTGAGTAAGAATGGAAAAGGATTAGGTGTTTGGCCTGCTTTTGTTCGTCCAGCAGGTTTGGACAGCGATATTTTAGGTACAGTTGCAACACAGGGAATATCTCGTAAAGAGAAAGAAAATCGTGACCATTCTTATGGTTTTAAGAAGCAAAAACGTATGTGGCGTGATCGGGTATATGCTCTTAAACATCTTTATTTTTAATTGTATTAAGATGTAATTGGATAATTGTTGGTTAAATATACTGTGTAAAATGTATTTTTATCAGTATTGCTTTAGGTAAACGTTGTGGATCTATTATATGAAAATTTTTAAAAAATTATTTTATTTAGCTAAATTTCATATGATGTACTATTATAAAATTAGACATACCAATAAAAAAATTGATAATTATGCAGGACAGCTCATTTTTAATCCTGTTACTACTTCTATTGAGTTACCTAAAAAAATTTGGATTTATTGGGAAGGACGTTTCCCAGAGTTTGTAGAAAAATGTGTCGAAAATATTCGTGAAAAAAACCCATCTTATCAAGTATATGTACTTAACCCAAAAAATGTAAGTGAGTACAGTGATATTGATTTTTCTTTATTGAAGGATGCGACGCCTCAACAAAAGGCTGATCTACTCAGATTTGATCTTTTATATCAGCATGGTGGGATCTGGTTAGATGCCAGTATAATTCTTTATGATAATTTGGATTGGATTACTGAACTGATGCAAAATAATCAGACAGAATGTTTTTCTTATTACCGAAAAAAAAATACTACGAATATCGATTATCCAGTATTGGAGAATTGGTTATTGGCAAGTGTTAAAAAAAATGTTTTCTTTAAGCATTGGTATGATGAATTATATTTAGCAATTCAACAAACGCCTAAATGCTATGTACAAAATATTCAAAAAACTGAAAAAAATAGCAAAGATATTTTTCAAAGAATTAGTAATTTGGAATATTTAGTGGCTTATGTCGCATGTCAGAAAGTGCTCAGACGATCTTTCCCAAGCATTACTTTAATCGATTGTGATGAAAATGCCTTTTACTACCAAGTGAAAAATCGCTGGGTAAAAGAAAAGATTTTGATTGATATGGCAATTAATTATCCAGCTGAAGAATATCCTAAGTTAATAAAACTTGCAGGAAAAGAGCGTAATTATTTATGCCAATATTATGATAAAGGAATGTATTTTAAAGGATCTTTTATTGATTTTTAACTTAGAACTCATTCAATCATGTTAAAAAATAAGCTTTGATCTCTTTTCTGAAATCAAAGCTTATTTAGACTAAAATCCTAGCTGACCCAAATTTTTAACTAGTTTGAAGTAGATAAAAACTGTTTAAGTACTTTATATTTAGGCTGTTGAGTAAAATACTCTTCAGAGGACAATGAACCAAAAACAGATAAATGGCGACCATCCAAAGAGTAAGGAATACTTTCTTTTGCCATATGATTTGGTTTAAACAAATCTGCTTGAGTGAGCAATAACGTATTTGGATAGTGCTGAGTCGTATCTGTAATGAGCCGTGAAGCATTTTTTTGCTGTTTAGCTTTAACATTATCAAAATAACTATTTAGATTGAAATTTCGATGTAACCACAATGACCGTTTGTATAACATGCTAATGTTTGCATCAAATGCATAAGGCTCAGACATTACAATCACTTTCTTATGTGATTGATTCGCTAGTTCGAGCAAATTTTTAAAACTTTGTTCTTGATGCTGTTGCACAATATCGGACCAGCGACCTGCAAAAATTAATACACTATATCGATCTATATTGTTTTTTAAGTAATTTCGATTAATCATACATTGCTGGTAGGCCGTTGAATTCTTATCCCCTGTGAATTGATCATCCGTACTTGGATAACACCAATTTGTAGTAATTGCATGGATATTTAAGTTGAGTTTTTTACCCAGATAATGCCAAAAGGGAATATTATGTCCAGCAAAAGAATCACCAAATAAAAGTACTTTTTGAGCATCAGTTTGTTTCGATCCAATATGACATTCAAGTCCTTGTTGACCTACCTTAAGGCTGTGATCATCTTTAATATTATAAAAACACCAGCCATTGGAAACCTTTGGCATTTCAAGTTTTTCATTGTGTTTTAAATAGAGTGAATCGGCACGATTTTTTAAACCGTCTTTATTTATATATGAATAGAGTGCGGATGAAGAAATCAGGATGATAAAGAATAATAAATAGCAGTAATATACCTTAATACTGACTAAATATTTTCTTGAACTTTCAATATATTTATAGCTTAACCAGCCTAAAATAAAAGAGATCAGAATCCCTAGACTAATATTGACTATGTTTTTTTCAAAGAAAAAATATCCAAGTAAAAAGGCAACTGGCCAATGCCACAAATAAATAGAGTAAGAAGCACTGCCTATATTTTGAATAAATTTAAATTTGGTGAAAACTGAATTTTGTTGGTTAGCAATAAGAATAAGCATCGTTCCAATTACAGGAACTAATGCGTTATAACTTGGCCAGATTGTATCTTGACCAAACAGGACTAAGCTTAGTGCAATGAATGAAAAACCAACAAGTTCAAAAAAATATTTTATGGGTTGAGTTGGCGTATATGTTCTAAAATAATAATAAGCCAAGCCACCCGCAAGCAACTCCCAAGCACGAGAGGTGAGCTTAAAAAAAGCATAGATTGAGTCTTTAGAAGAGATATAAATTGAGAAGCTTAAAGATGAAATACATAATAAAATTAAAAATATTCCTAAGAATTTTTTATTTTGAATAATTTTAAAATATAAATAAACAAGAATAGGAAATAATATATAAAATTGCCATTCTACTGATAAAGACCATGTATGAAGTAAGGCCTTATCATGAGAACTTACTGCAAAATAATCACCTGCTTGACGATAATATAAGTCATTAGATAAAAAACTTAGACTATATTTTGCATCTTTAGCAAACAGTTTGAAGTCTTCTGGGATGAAAAAAAACCATCCGCAAATTGTCATGATTAAGATGACAAAGAAAAGTGCAGGAAAAATTCGTGTGATTCTTGCTAAATAAAAGTTTATAAAAGAAAAACTATTTTTTTCAAGGTTCTCAATAATGATTTTGGTCATTAGATAACCAGAAATAACAAAGAAAACATCGACACCTAAGAATCCAGCAGAAAATCCTGAAACCCCAAAATGGAATAGAACAACAAGTATTACAGCATAGGCGCGAAGCCCGTTGATATCATCACGGAAATTTTTGGTTTGCATATTAAAAACAAATTAAGAGCTAAGGTGAATCCAAAACTTTATAAAAGCTTTGGATCTAATTTCTCAAAAGACTCTATCGCACTTTTCAGTGAAAGATTGTAAACTTTAATATTCTGCTTGTTTAAATAGTGAGAAGCGGCCTCAAATGCTGGAAATATTTCCGTTAAGTATTGGTCAAGCATCGTTGGTTGTTTGTTACCGCTTTTTTCATAAAAACGTGGTTGATTAAAGTTATTCATATCTAAACCTGCTAAATAAATTTCTTCATAAGACAGAGAATAAATAATTTGTAATGCGACATATGACACTGTGAAATAATCAAAAATAGAATCACGAATATGCAGAGAAAATCCTTTACCATCTTCTAAATAAAAATAGTCTTGATGGGGATTAATAGTGAGACGGGGACCTAAAAATCGCTCAGTTACACCATCCGTAATCGTTTCAATGACTTTGATCTGACATTTAATTTGGTCAGGATTGATTCTTCTTAGAATGATGTCTAGACAGCGATGAGTGGTGAAAAAAGTACATTGACTTTGAAGTACTTTGAGTACTAAATCAAAACGATTTTTAGTAAAATTAAAGTCGATAATGACATAATATTTAAATTGAACATAGTCCAATGAGATTGAACCATTAATTCCGATATAATCTATATCTTGTCTTTTAAAAACATCTTCTGGGCATTTCTGAACGGAAGGACCAGTTGCAACCAGCATGCTTTTTTTACAAGAGCGTGTAGGCATAACTGAATTGTCAGCAATGAGTTTCTTACGAAAATACACCTGATCAATTCCACCAAGTTCATTCCTTTTAACGGAATAATAAGGCCAGTATTTACGATTATGTCGATGTGTTTTAGGATGGCTATGTTTATAAATAAATTTATAGATATTTCTTAAAACAAAATTTGAAAAGAATAATTGAATCGATTTTGGTGTTTTATGGTTCATATAGAGTCGTAATGAGAAAAGGATTGAAGATGGATAAAATGTCTATTCGACAATTTATCCATCTAAAGTAAATGTGGGCTTTTTAAATTTAGCTTTAATTTTTCGGATTTGCTTACTCAACCAATTGGTTTCTTGGTCTGGGCGAGTCACTTTATTCCCTTGGTAGTTAATTTGAGTTGCTTTTGAAAAAGTTCCAAAAGGTTCAATTAAATAATTTTCAGGTTTATAGCCAAGCTCTAGTGCTTCCGCATAATATTGATCAAATAACTCAACCAAATCTTGGCGAGGATGAGGCATTATTTTGCCATCAAACCAATGTTTTTGATTCGCTTTAGCAAGACGTGGAATTGCATATTTATGACTAAATTGAGTTCCCATGTCCGAGTAGTGTAATACCTTGATTTGTTCAATCGCTAAGTCTTCACCATCAATATTATTATAAGAATCTTGATAAGGTTCAACTAATTGAGGCTTGTCTTTGATAAGACGCATTAAATTTTTATGACTCTCTGGATTAGTGCGGATTTCGTCAAGTGGTGGGAGGTATTGTTTGGCTTTCTCACAATCCCATACACAAGTACATAAACGCGCTGTACTTTTTCCGCCTTTAGCGATAACGATTGCATCATTATTCATAGGGTGTGACCAAAGTTCTGCAATATCACAGAGTACGACCACATCAGCATCCATATAAATTGCGCGACCTGTGAAATTACATAACTCAGGTATTGCCCAACGGAAACCAGAAAAAGGTGTTGCCCATTTTTCTGTAGACCATCCATTACCTGTTTCTTGGTCGCTATACCACGGACTATTTATGTCATGACTAAGTTGCATCCAAATAAATTCAACATTATGCTGTGTATGTTTACGAACACTATGTTCTAATACCATGAGTTGTTCAAGATCACAGTTATTTGGATCGCAACCTACAAAAATTTTAATGTTTTCACTAATCATTATTTATAGCCCCCAAATCACATTTATTAGAGTGGTGCCGTATAGTATATCGCTAAATGCGATTAATTTAAATGAACATTGATCTTTATCGTGGAGTCGATCTCAAAATTAAATTTATGAGTAATTGTTGTAAGAGTTTTTATGAAAAAATTTGTCATTAGTTTATCAACTGCTCAAGAGCGCCGTAAGCATATTGTAGCTGAATTTACAAAACAAGAAGTAGATTTTGAATTTTTTGATGCGATTACGCCTGTGAATATAGACATCGCGACATCTAAACTTGGCCTGGTCGGGTATACAACAGCTTTACACCAAAATGAAGTCGGTTGCTTGCTGAGTCATATGCTGTTATGGAAAAAAGCAATAGATGAGCAACTCGATTATATTGCAATATTTGAAGATGATATCTATTTAGGTGATCATGCAAAAGATTTTTTATTGGATGATGTATGGATTCCAAAAGAATGTTCTGTGATTAAGTTAGAGGTCTTTTATAAAAAAATTGGTGTGGCGTTAAAACAACATAATCTCTCGGCTCCCGATGCCCGTAAGCTATTGTTATTACGTGAAGCGCATATGGGATGTGGCGGATATATCATATCGCAAGATGTAGCAAAAAAATTGCTGAATTTTATTGTTGAATCGAAAGCATTAATCCCTGTGGATCATTTTTTGTTTAGAGAGTGCCCAGAGCTAGAAGTGTATCAGCTTAGCCCCGCATTGTGTATTCAGGATATGATATTGACGAATGGTAATACACAGTTTCCAAGTGCCTTGGAAGAAGTTAGAAATATTAGAAAAGGGAAGTATCTGAAAAAGAAAAAATTGAAATTTAGTGATAAATTGAAAAAAGAATGTTCAAGAGTTATTAGACAAATTCAAAAAATGATGATTAAGCTGGCAAAATTTAGACAAGGCATTCGGACTGTGAAAATAAAATTTCGTTGAAACTAATGTTTTAGCTGTTAATTTTTGAAGTTCTGTGTGGTGGACATGAATTTGCTTATTTATACAAATTCCTGCCACCCTCTAATTTCCTAAATCGTTTATAGCCCCATAAATACTGTTCAGGAGCAATACTAATCATTCGTTCCATTTCTTTATTCAAGGTATCGACTGAAAGCTGTAAATCTTTAGAATTAATATTTTGTGATAGTGCGGTAAAATGTAAATCAAAACCTGAGAAATCAGAGCGGCGAACACAAGTTAAACCCACGACGGAACATTGGGTTTTTGCAGCAAGCTTTGAAAGTAAAGTTGATGAAAATGCTTTTTGCCCATAAAACTCAGAATAAATACCGCCAGACTCTTTGGGGATATGGTCGGGAAGGATGGCAGTAAATCCACCTTGTTTTAAATGTTTAAATAAGGCCCGTACACCAGTATCATCAGTGGGTACTAATGTTGCATTTAAGCGTTGGCGAGACTCTAACATAAATCGATCTAAGTCTTTATCTCTACTTGGTTTATACATGATAACAGGATGAGTATGTTGGTTGATCCACGCATTCATGAGCTCCCATGCTCCAAAATGGGGTACCACACCAATACAGCCATTGGGATTCTTCAAGGCATTGAGAAAAATATCAGCATTATAAACCTGTTTAATTTGGGCTAAGGCGAATTCTGGAGAAGATCCCCAAATTTTAATTGACTCTGCATAAGTCATACATTGGCTTTTTAAACTGGCCTTAATCAGTTGATTGCGTTGTTGTTCATCAAGCTCGGGATACGCTGCTGTTAAATTCAATGCAGTGGTACGTTTTGCTGAAGAATTACTCATAAACAATAAATTCCCCACACCTCTAGCAATACTTTGTATCATCCCTAGAGGTAATCGAGAGAAAGTTTTAAGTAGCTTATACATTTAATTAATATTAGTCGCGATCAGCATTGCCTTTCAACACCAAATAAATTAGTGCTGAAATAATAAAGAAACCAGCAATAAAACTGCTCATGCTGAAATATAGAATACGTTGATAAGTATCTAAATTAAACAACTGATGGCTTAGGATATAACGCATAAATCCCCATTGAACCACTGAAAATACAATGATAATAATTGTATGACGAAGTACATTAGGTCGCATAGCCATAGGTTTTCACCTCAAAAGTTAACAGCGATAGTATGCCATTTATGAGAACTTATCTCAATTAGAACCTATCGAAATAAAATGCATATGAAAAACAGAAAACCCTGCATAAAGCAGGGTTTTTGATGAAACAATTAAAAATTATTTAGATTCTTCAGTTTTCGGTTTTTCGCGTAAACGAATACCCAAGTCACGCAATTGATTTGGTTCAACTGGTGCAGGTGCTTGAGTTAATGGACACTCAGCAGTTTTGGTTTTCGGGAAAGCAATCACGTCACGGATAGATGATGAACCTGTCATCAACATCACTAAACGGTCTAGACCGAATGCTAAACCACCATGAGGCGGTGCACCGAATTTTAAAGCATTTAATAAGAAACTGAATTTTTCTTCAGCTTCTTCTTCGCCAATACCTAAAGCTTCAAAAATTGCTTTTTGCATTTCTAAAGTGTAGATACGCAATGAACCACCACCGATTTCGGTACCATTCAATACCATATCGTAAGCAACAGAAAGTGCTGCACCAGGATTGCTTTTCACTTCTTCAACACTTGATTTTGGAAGTGTGAACGGGTGGTGAACAGATGTCCATTTACCATCATCAGTTTCTTCGAACATTGGGAAGTCTACGACCCAAAGTGGCGCCCACTCGGTTGTTGACATGTTCATGTCATGACCGATCTTGATACGTAAAGCACCCATTGCATCATTTACAACTTTGGCTTTATCTGCACCAAAGAATACGATGTCACCGTTTTCAGCACCAACACGCTTTAACAAATCAAGCACGATTGGTTCGATGAATTTAACGATTGGAGATTGAAGACCTTCGATGCCTTTTTCAAGTTCGTTGACTTTAATATAAGCTAAGCCTTTCGCCCCATAAATTCCAACGAATTTAGTGTATTCATCGATTTGGCTACGTGGCAATGAGCCTGCACCAGGTACACGAAGTGCCACAATACGACCTTTAGGATCTTTTGCTGGGCCTGCAAATACTTTGAACTCAACGTCTTGCATCATGTCCGCAACGTCTACAAGTTTCAAAGGAATACGTAAGTCTGGTTTGTCAGATGCATAATCACGCATTGCATCGGCATAAGTCATGCGCTGGAATTTGTCGAATTTCACACCAAGAAGTTCATTGAACATCTTAACGGTCATGCCTTCCATCAAATCCATAATATCGTCATCGTTTAAGAACGATGTTTCGATGTCGATTTGAGTAAATTCAGGTTGACGATCGGCACGTAAGTCTTCGTCACGGAAACATTTTGCGATTTGGTAATAACGATCTACACCACCAACCATCAACAATTGTTTAAACAATTGTGGTGATTGAGGGAGCGCATAAAAGCTACCATTTGAAACACGGCTAGGCACTAAATAGTCACGCGCACCTTCAGGTGTTGCACGTGTCAAAATGGGTGTTTCAACATCCAAGAAGCCGTTTTCATCTAAGTAGTTACGAATTAACGTGGTCACTTTAGAGCGGAAACGTAAACGGTCAATCATTTCTGGACGACGAATATCGAGGAAACGATATTTCAGACGGATTTCTTCAGAAATATTGGCATTTTCATCATTCAATGGGAATGGTGGAGTTTCAGATGCAGCAAGAACTTCGATTTCTTTACCTAAAACTTCGATTTGACCACTCACCATATTGGCATTTTCGGTGCCTTCATAGCGACGACGTACACGTCCTACAATTTTTAATACATATTCTGAACGTGCTTTATCCGCAGTTGCAAATGCTTCTGGAGTATCAGGATCGATGACGACTTGAACGAGACCATCACGATCACGCATATCAAGGAAAATCACTCCACCGTGGTCACGACGACGATGTACCCAGCCACAAAGCGTTACAGTCTGGTCAATTTGAGCTTCGGTTAAAGAACCGCAATAATGAGTTCGCATCATAGCGTTAAAAATCCAACTATATGGGTTAAGGAAGCGAGTACGTAAACAGCGCATCGCCTAAAAATGTAATGTGAGATTATGCCTCTTTGAGAGGTGAGTCACAAGGACTTGGGGCAAAAACTACCACATTGCAGAATAAATTTAAGCTAATTCCGAGAAAGTTTAAGTGACTCAATCGGCAAATAGAGCATCATTAAAAATATTTTTTATAATTTAAATAATGAAATAGTAGACAGCCAAAAGTAAAACAAAGAACAGAAGCTTGAGTAAAGGTTTTCATAAAGAAACCAATCAGTACATACAAATCAGTGTCTTGAGGAGCTAATCCTGTGATTTTGGCAATGTAAACATAATAAATGCAACCGCTAAAAAAAGAGGTTGTAAATAAGGCTATACAGAATATTTGTATTTTAGGATTTCGTATTTGATTGACTTTATATTTAAAAAAGTAATGTAACCCCATCCACATTAAAAACGGTAAAGCCACAACAGAACAGCCGATTTGTAGGACTTTATGCATAGGATAAATACGATCAAACATACTGACAGGTTGGGCTAAAAACTCTTTAAAAGCGAAAGTTCGAAAATCTAAATGGGTTAAACCGTCCCAAATAATATGAGTTGCTGTACCTAAGATAATCGCCAACACTATCCAAATTAGAAATTGAAAAAAATTTGAAAAAGAAGCAATGTTTAATGGTTTTTGAATGCCTAAAAACTTAAATAATAATGGGCGATATAAACTATACCAAAGCAAGCAGAACAATAATCCCACCAATAAATCTGGATAGATGATTCCTTTGAATTGATGATTTAAATAAATTTCAGTTTTAACCAATACTCTATACAAATCTGGTGTCATTGTGCCAATTGCGAGTGCAGCAATCGGTAAGCGATTTCCTGAAAGTTTGGACAAAGGCGGCGCTAAAATAGCATGTGAAAGTGTGAAGGGCATTAGGATATTAAAAAGTTAAGCAATGGTTTTGATCTGATTCTATATAAAAAGCCAAAGAGCAAATGTTTTTTATTGCAAAAATATTGAAATGTTATAATATAACGTAATTCAAAAATACTGAGCTTTGAGAGCATCCCATGTCTTTTACCAAAAGCGCCCTAACACTTTCCATTTCTGCAGTTATTTCAACTTCTATTTGGGCGGAAGATCAAATCAATACTGCAAAAAATCCACAACAATTAGAGACCATTACAGTTGTTGGGCATCCCTTGGTCCGTTCAAGCCAAGATTTTGGTGTTGCAGATGAAACTGTTTCACGTGAAAAACTACAACAGGCTGGCACGACCTTAGGCGAAGCACTCAAAGATGAACTAGGGATTTATTCCAATACATTTGGGGCTGGCTCAAGTCGTCCTGTAATTCGTGGGCAAGAGGGTGCGCGGGTTAAAGTGACTCAGAATGCAACAGAAACCATGGATGTTTCAAGCTTGTCACCAGATCATGCTGTCACTGTAGATCCGCAACTTGCACAAAAAATTGAAGTTATTCGTGGACCATCAACATTATTATATGGGGCTGGGTCTGTGGGTGGCTTAGTCAATGTGGTTGACAGCAAGATTCCGACAGCGATGCCTGAAAATGGTTATGAAGGCAATGTTGGTCTGCGTTATAACACGGGCAACGATGAAAAAATGGCAAATGCTGGGGTGACTGTTGGATTAGGTTCAAATGTTGCATTACGTGTAGAAGGTTTAAAACGTGATGCCAATGATTACATTACCCCGAACTATATCGTAACAGAAGAACATGGTGATCATGCACATAGTACAAAAGAGCGTCGAGTTGGCAATACATTTTCAGAGTCTGAAAATGTAAATGTGGGCTTATCTTGGATCGGTGAACGTGGTTTTGCGGGTGTGTCTTATAGCAACCGCCAAGATCAATACGGTTTACCTGGACATAGTCATGAATATGAGTCATGCCATTTACATGGTTTATCACTCCACTGTGGTGGGCACGATGATGATCATGCAGGCCATGACCATGATGAAGGACATGGACATGGGCATGGTGAGGAAGAGCATGATCATGCTGAAGCAGGGCCATGGATTGATATGAAAACAGAACGTTATGATTTTCGTTCTGAGCTCAATGAACCTTTTGCTGGCTTTAAAAAACTTCGTGCACAAGCAAGTTATACCGACTATCAACATGATGAAATTGAAGGAAGTACACCAATGACAACCTTCAAGAGCAAAGGTTATGAAGGTCGTGTTGAGTTGTTACACAATCCGATTGCTGCTTGGGAAGGCGTGTGGGGTGTTCAAGCCAGCCAGCAAAAATTAGATATCACAGGTGAAGAAGCGGTTCTTGCGCCAAATAAAACCCAAAAATATAGTGTATTTGGCTTAGAGCATCGCCAATTTGGTGATTTTCATGTGGAATTAGGGACTCGTTTTGATCATCAAACAGTGGATGTTGATTCAGCTCAAAAAGACTTTGATGGTAATGCATTCTCATATTCTGGTGCTGTGAATTGGGCATTTGCACCAAATTACACGCTCTCTTTAACGGGTTCTCATCAAGAGCGATTGCCTTTAGCACAAGAACTTTATGCTGATGGAAAGCATTATGCGACCAATACTTATGAACTGGGCAATCAAGACTTAAATAAAGAGAAGTCAAACAATGTGGAATTAGGTCTTCATTATGACAATGACAAGTTGAGCTATCATGTACATGTCTATCAAAATTGGTTTGATAACTATATTTATGCCAAAACTTTGGATCAATACGAAAACTTCCGTTTGATCAAATACAGTCAAGATAAAGCCAAGTTCTACGGGACAGAAGGTGAAGTCGCTTATCAGTGGAATGATGTGTATAAAACCAGCCTGTTTGGTGACTATGTACGCGGTAAAATTGAAGATGAAAATGCACCACGTGTTCCTGCTGGTCGTTTAGGCGCTCGTGTAAATGCTGAGTTTGATGAGCGTTGGTCTGGTTTAGCAGAATATTCACATGTGTTTAACCAAGATAAATTTGCGTCTTATGAACAAGAAACCAAAGGTTATAACATGGTGAACCTAGGTGTTGCTTATCAATATCCTTTGGCCAACAAACAAGAAGCGAAAGTATTCTTTAAAGCCAACAACCTGTTGGACGAGAAGATTTATGAACACACTTCTTTCTTATCGAATATTCCACAAATTGGACGTAACTTTGTCATAGGTATGGACTATAAGTTCTAATTATTTGCAATCATTCACCAAATCTTTATTGAAAAATAAAGGAATTCGACCTAGGCTCTAAGGGTCTGCCAATACTTCATCTGTATTTGCGACAACGAGTGTTTTTTAGAGGATACAAGGCATGATCTATGAAATTTAGTGATCTAAATGAGTAGGTCATAACGATGTAGCATCAAAAAACACTCTAGTCCCTCAAGGGTTGTGGTTAAAATTATCTCAAACATCGTTATGAAACTTGAAAATAGTCTCGCTATTCTCTTCATTTCATGCCTCGTTTGCTCAATTTTAGCCGACAACGCAAGTTATATATGAAATGTTGATAGATCCTAAATTGGTCTAGGTCTTTTCTTATGCGTATCTTCAATAAAATTCAAAACAAACTGAATTGGTCAAAACGTCGTTATTTCGGCATTATTATCGGCATATTGGCCTTAGGATATCTCTCATCTGCGATTTATCATGTTTATAAACCGCTTCCTAAAGGGCTGAATTTTACCGGACCATTGCGTCATGCCAATGTAAAATTTATTGCCGATGAAACTTATATTGATGCGCAAGGGAAGCAGCAACTTGATCAACATATCTTTGATCAAGTGTTACAGCTGATTAAGCAAGCCAAGACTACCATTGTGATCGATATGTTTCTATTTAACAGTGAAGTCGGCGATTCTAAAGTTCAGCAACGAGAATTAACCAAGCAATTAACCCAAGCCTTGATTAATGAAAAAATTGTAAACCCAAGCTTAGAAATTAAGTTTATTACCGATCCTATCAATTCTGTTTATGGTGGAATTCAGCCTGAACAATATCGTCAATTACGTTTAGGCGGTATTGATGTGATTGAAACGAATTTAACACCACTCCGCGCATCTAATCCTACTTGGTCTGGAATATGGTATTTATGTTGTCAGGATATTGGCAATAATCCAAATAAAGGCTGGCTGAATAATCCATTTGGTAAAGAAAAAATTACAGTCCGTAGTTATTTAAATTTATTTAATTTTAAAGCCAATCATCGTAAAACCATCGTGGTCGATACAGCGGAAGGTTGGAAAACCATCGTCACATCCGCCAATCCTCATGATGGTAGTTCACGTCACTCTAACATTGCATTAATGGTTGACGGGGCAACTGCAACAGATATTTTAAATACTGAACAAACCGTCGCGCATATGTCGGGAGGAGATACGCCTTTTGTTGCCTTTGGCAAACTACCTGAAAATCCGAATGATCCTCAGGTTCAAGTACTCACTGAAAAAGCAATTTATGATGCAGTCTTAAACATGTTGGCGTCAGCAAAAGCCAATGATCAAATTGATTTAGCCATATTTTATTTGTCAGAGCGCCAAATTATTAAAGGTTTAGTTGCTGCCAAGCAACGTGGAGTGAAATTACGTATCTTGCTTGATCCCAATAAAGATGCATTTGGTCGTCAAAAAAATGGTATCCCAAACCGTCAAGTGGCTTCAGAGTTAAATGACGCAGGAATTGATGTGCGTTGGTGTAATACCCAAGGTGAGCAGTGCCATAGTAAGATGATCGTAAAGCATAATGCGCAATCTGCGGAAATGATTTTAGGTTCTGCCAACTTTACCGCACGTAATTTAAAAAATTATAATTTGGAAACTGATTTACGCGTGGTTGGCAATCCACAACAACAAGTCTTTATCGATGCTGAACAGTATTTTAATACGGCTTGGTCAAACTTAAATGGTCGTCAAATGAGTGTGGATTACAGCAAATACGCTGATGAGTCAAAACTTAAATACGGGGTTTACCGTTTTATGGAATGGAGTGGTTTGTCGACGTTTTAGTATTTATTTTGCCTAGATTCCTTTATCAATGAGGGAGTCTAGGTGGATAAGAAAAAGATAAGCAGAGTTAGAGTAAATGATTGAAACAATAAAAATATACTTAAATATTTATCAGCAGTTGATAGAAAAGTTTGTTGAAAAAGAACAATTATCGCTTCAGCAAAAAGATTTAATTTTTAAATCGTTAGCCACTCAGGTTGACATTGACATGCTCTTTAAGTTTGAAACACTCAATCAAGTTGAAATACCAATTGAATATAAAAGATTTTTAACTGAAATTGGTAATGGTACAGGGGATACCTGGGAAAGTGCTGGGATAGGACCTGATCTGGGAATTTTAAAAGTAATATTCCATAAGGACCAATGTCTAATTTTGGGGGATATTTTAATTGACCTGCAAACACCATTTCCATTTGTCGATGCATATAATTTGGAAAATTGGGAGGAACTTGCTGAGCAGTTTAACCAGTGGTTAGAAAAGTATAATACTAAATTTAGAGATAAATTATTTCAGCGCATCGAACCAACAACCGAAGAGTTTGAAAGATTTATTCAGCATCATGGTGAAAATCCACGTGATCAGTATTATGAAAACTTTGAACTCAATGGGATTTTGCCTATTTGTGGTATTGGTTGTGGTGAATATTATTTTTTAGTCATTAATGGACCATCAAAAGGTGAGATATGGATCGATTCTCGAGATCTATGGGGTGGGATTGCGCCTATATTGGATGAGAGTGGAAGTAGACAAAAATTTGATAGTTGGTATTTCAATTGGTTGAAAGCAGAAGTACTGCATTTGCAAAATAAATTAAAAATATAAGTGAGTAAGAAGCTCAAGTCGATATTTGAGCTTCTTACCGCATAATTCTAAATTTTTGAGATTCATGTAGATTGAATTACTGCGGATTTGGTGGAACTAACTCATCCAAATCTTTATTTGAAATATGATCTAACTCATGTAAATCAGTTTTGATTTTCCATTGGCTTTCATCATCTACAGGTTTTGGGAGACGTGCCTCTAACCAGTCACACACCACATCAGGTGAAAAATCTGCATGGTTACATTGAATCACCCAAGCTAAAAATTGTTTCGCCTCACCATTCATATACGGAGGAGGAGATACGGGTAAAAACTGAGTCGGAAGACGTTCATTTTTAGAAATATAATTTAAAACGTGACCAAGTTCTTGCACAGTTTGCCAGGCTAAAGGGTGGTCAATATTGATTTGAAATTTAAACCACCATGCTTGTTTGCCATCTGAACCATAGCTATCAATAAATGCTTCTTGCACACTTGGGATTTTGCAAAAAAATTGATGTAAACGGTCAAAGCTCAGTTCAGCCACAATACAGCACTCATCAGATTAAAATTATATTTTATCAGATTGATGTCAGAATTTACCTAAGTTGATGTATAAACAATAAAGAAGATTAAATTTTGACTGCAATTCATCCATTATTTATCTTGAATGATATATTAAGCTGTTGTGTATACGTTCAAGTTTGGAGGTTGAAATGAAACAGATACTCAGTTTAAGTGTCTTGATGTTGATGCTTTCAGCAACTTCAACAATGACATGGGCAGACGCTAAAGATTGGGCGAATTATCGCAGTGTTGAGCGGCCTCAAAAAAAATATCCAACAACGACCTATAAATATACAGATCAATATGGCCGCCAAATGTCACAGGAGATTCCTGTTCGACCTCAATACCAGCATTCCTATCCAACGTACCCAAGTTATCCAAATAGGCCCTATCCGCATCCAAATGCCCCATATCCAAGTTACCCACCACAAAATGGTGTGACGATTATTTATAATCACCAGTTTCCAACTCAGACTGAGTATTCCGGTACTAGCTATGGTTATGTAAATGGAGAGGGCGGTCATATAGAAAGCTCACAATACACCTTAATTAGTGATTGGCGCCGTTATGGTTTACCTGATCCTCAGGTTGGTATGCATTGGATTTTCCAAAATGGTCGTTATTTACAAGTGCCTAATAATCGTTGAACATGATTTAAAAACGTCATTATGATCAATATGAATGCGTACAAGAGTTTTAACATATTAAAAAGCCCCTTCTCCTTGTTGTTTTGCGCTCCAATAAAGTATTGTTTTGATTTTGCTTAGGAAGAAGGGCTTAGGTTTAGATTAAGAGGAGAGGGGGCAGACTAAGCCAACTCATCGTCTTCTGGTCGCGGTGTTTTACCGTGTGGTAATGATTTTTCAGTGTGCTTATCACGAATAACAGAAGGATATGTCCAAGAAGCATATCTCACGATCAAAATTGCAATGGCTAAGATTAAAACTGACCCTGTGATAATCACTAAATCCATATCGGCTTTATGGTCATGCTGAATATCTGAAATTAGTAATCGCGTGAGTGCGGTGATTGCGATATAGATTAAGAAACGTACAGGCATGTGATTGGTCTTAAAATAGATCCCCACCATTGCGCCTAATTCCAAATAGATGAATAACAACAAAATATCATCAATACTGGCGTATTGTTTCATGGTTAAAATTTCAATAATTGTATGTACCGCTGACCAAGCGATCATACAGCCAATGATAAACAACGCAATATAATGAAATGCTTCTACTGCAATATTGCCCAATTTATCGAGGAAGTTTTCTATTTTTTCTATACGTGGATCTTTATTCATAACATCCTCCATTTGCGTGTGTTCTTTATCATTAAACACTATGCAAATTTCATGCACATGAAAAGTGAAGTAAAATGTTTATGGCGAATAAATAACAACTATTTAATTAAGAAATTGATCATTTCACCTGATTAGTCTATAGATAGATTATTTTCAATACAATTAAAGGAATAACAATGTATTTGTACCGACCAATTGGACTTTTTGAATATCAATTAATTGAAAAGAGTGGCTTTAAAAATTTCCCACCAAGATTGTATTGGCAACCTATTTTCTATCCTGTTTTAAATCAGAAGTATGCTGAAAAAATTGCTTTAGATTGGAATACCAAAGATCAAGCAAGTGGTTATATTGGCTATGTCACACGGTTTGAATTGAATGATGAGTATCTGGCTCAGTTTGAAGTACATACGGTTGGTGATGATTTTTGTCAGGAGTTATGGATCCCAGCTGAGCGACTAGACGAGTTTAATCAGCAAATTATAGGGGAAATTGAAGTGGTTAATATTTTTAAAGGTGAAGCTTTTACTGAAAATGCTGAATTACCTGAAATATTTAAAACCAGCCCAGATGGCTCGAAAGAGTATTAGGAAAAAACATGTATCTTCCTACTCATTTTAAACAAGAGAATCTCACTGAACTTTTCGATTTAATTGAACAGAATCCATTGGGAAGTTTGATGGTTACTTATGACGGTGAAATTGAAGCGAATCATATTCCTTTTGAATTGGATCGTTCAGCTGGCAAGTCTGGATTGTTACGTGGACATATCGCCAAAGCCAATCCTTTATTTAACTTGTTAGAACAGGTTGAATCGGCTTATGTGATTTTCCATGCTGAGCAAAGTTATATTTCACCGAATTGGTATCTAGGAAAATTTGAGCATCATCGGGAAGTACCGACATGGAATTATCGTGTTGTGCATGTGAAGGGAACAATTCGAAAAATAGATGATGAAAAATATTTGCGGGGTATTTTGGCGCGATTGACACGTCAGCATGAAGCACCACAGATTGTACCTTGGAAAATGGGGGATGCGCCGAATGATTATATCGAAGAGCAATTAGAAAAAATTGTGGCGATTGAGATCGAAATAGATTCAATCTTAGGAAAATTTAAAGTCAGTCAAAATCGCAGTGCTGTGGATGCCACAAGTGCAGCAAATGCTTTGCAAACCCAAACTCCAGAGATGGCTGAATCAATTCGGAAGTTTTATCCAAAGTAAGATTTTCTGATGCAACTTGATTTATATTGCGGTCAACTTTTATAGCCACACGATATAATTTTTCTTAATTAATATTTTTAATTAAATCAACTGTATGGAAAAATAAAATTGTTTGAGTATAAAAAGCTTGCAATGTCACATCTTACAACCAAAGTTTAAATTGCTTTGCGTAGGCGATGCCAAACCTTGCGCTGCAAACAAAGCAGTGCTTTGTTTTTGCTCATGGGCGAGGGGTACGTCCTGTACTCCCACCCAACAGCGACATCCATGTCGCTCCACGGTAGGATAATCATCTAGGATTCAAAAGTACAAAATTGAATCGATAATCAACAGTTTCTAAAAGTTTATACAAAAACGTAAATTTCATTTCTGATCAATGACTTGATAGAAATTACTTGTATGAATAATTAGGTGGTTTGACTATAGAGCAGTAAATGTTCTAAAAAAAAGCATTAGTTGTAAATAAAAAAACGCCCGAATGATCGGGCGTTTTAATGTCTTATTTCAGTTGATGATGAAATTAAGCCTGATTCGTAAAATAATCTTCGCTGAAATTCATAATAACTTCTGCCCCTGCTTTGATTTTAGCAACACGTGCATTTAAATCAGGCAAGAGGCGTTGGATGAAGTAATGAGTCAATGCAAGTTTGTCTTGGTAGAATTGACCTTGCTTATTTTTTGCAGCATTGGCAATACGAGCAAACATATAAGAGAAGCTTAATAACCCAACGACATGTAAATACTCTACTGCCGCAGCATTTGCGAAATCAGCATTTTCTTTAGCCCGTTCTAAAATATGCTGCGTAATCATATCTACTTCAGTTGCAATATCTAAAGTCGCATCTTTAATGAAGTTTAATTCTGTATCTAGACCATTAGCAAAATCACGGATTTCTTCAATATATTCAGCAATGAATTCACCATTACATTTAATTGTTTTACGACCAATTAAATCTTGTGACTGAACGCCATTGGTGCCTTCATAGATTTGTGCAATACGTAAGTCACGAACACATTGTTCCATACCCCATTCACGAATATAGCCATGGCCACCAAACACCATTTGCGCGTCAATCGTGGCATTAAAAGCTGTATCCGTTAAATAGGCTTTAGCAATTGGTGTTAATAACGCAACACGATTATTTGCCTTCGCTACAGCTTCAGGATCGGTTGAAAATTTAGTAATGTCAAGTTGTTGACCAACGTAAACAGCAAATGCACGAGAAGCTTCATTGTTGGCACGCGCATTGAGCAACATACGACGTACATCACCATGTACAAGGATGCTGTCAGCAGGTTTATTTGGTGATTTAACACCTGTTGCACTACGACCTTGTACACGATCAGTCGCATATTGTGCTGCATTTTGGTATGCATATTCAGAAGCACCTAGGCCCTGAATACCCATCGACAAACGTTCGTAATTCATCATCACGAACATCGCTGCTAGTCCTTCATTTTCTTTACCAACAAGGAAGCCTTTGGCTGCATCAAAGTTCATGACACATGTTGCAGACGCTTTGATTCCCATTTTGTGTTCAATTGAACCAGGACCCGCTGTATTACGTTCGCCCAATGAACCATCAGCATTAACAAGGAATTTAGGCACGATAAAGAGTGAGATCCCGCGTGAACCCGCAGGTGCATCAGGTGTTTTTGCTAAAACAAGGTGAATGATGTTGTCAGCAAGATCATGGTCACCACCAGTGATGAAGATTTTAGTACCAGTAATGTTGTACGTGCCATCTTGGTTGCGTTCAGCTTTAGTTTTGATAATCCCTAAATCTGTACCTGCATGAGGTTCAGTTAAACACATCGTTCCAGACCATTCACCTGAATAGATTTTAGGTAAATAGGTTTCTTTCTGCTCTTGAGATGCATAGCTGTTTAACGCCATACCAGCACCGACAGAGAGAAGCGGGTAGAGCATGAATGATGGATTGGTAGCAAATAACATTTCATCTGCAAGTACAGTCAGCATTTTTGGCATTGCCTGGCCGCCCCATTCCTCTTCAGCACCTAGGCCAATCCAACCGCCTTCAGCATATTGTTGGAATGCTTCTTTAAAACCAGCAGGTGTCGTGACTTTGCCATTTTCATAATGAGCGCCTTCTTCATCACCTGTACGGTTTAAAGGAAGCGTAACATTTTGTGCAAATTTAGCCATTTCTTCTAAAATTGCTTCAGCCGTTGCCGCATCAACATGTGCAAGCTTTTCGTTGGCTTGCCAGAATTGCTCTGCATTGAAAACGTCATTCAGAATGAATTTCATATCTGCAAGTGGCGCATTATAAATTGGCATGTTCGTTCACCTGTTTATTGTTTGAATCTGTAGACTTAGATCAGTTTAACCAACAAACATGTATGTTGTTAGATGGTCTAAGTAAATAACGCTCTATTTATAAAGAAAAAGGACTGCCAAAGCTATGACCGTCCTTTCTCTATTTCTGCACTCTTGAGTACAGTTTTTTAAATGCCTAACTCGACATTCTAATTAGAATGCAAAGTCTTCTGCGTCTAATGACATCAATGGATCTAAGCCACCCGCGATCACGTCAACATGTGAGCGAACACGTGGTAAGATTTTCTTGAAGTAGAAACGCGCAGTCTTAATTTTTGCATTATAGAAGCCAGTTTCAGTAGAACCTTCAGCAAGCTTTTGTTGTGCAACAAGCGCCATGCGAGCCCATAAGAATGCAAGTGTTACATAACCAGAGAAGTATAGGTAGTCAACCGCAGCTGCGCCAACTTCATCCGGGTTTTGCATTGCTTTCATACCGATTTGCATGGTTAAATCACCCCACTCTTTGTTTAGAGTAGCAAGTGGTTCAACAAATTCTTTCAGTTCAGCATTGTCTTTGTTTGCTTCAGCAAATTTATGGATGATCTTGGTGAAGTCTTTCAACATTGCACCTTGCGTGCCCAATACTTTACGGCCTAACAAATCAAGTGCTTGGATTTCAGTTGTACCTTCGTATAAGCAAGAGATACGTGTATCACGTACAATTTGCTCCATACCATGTTCAGAAATAAAGCCGTGACCACCAAATACTTGTACACCGTGTTTCGCTGATTCAGAACCTGTTTCAGTTAAGAACGCTTTCGCAATTGGTGTTAATAATGACAAGATGTTGTCAGCAAATTTACGATCTTCTTCAGTGACACCTTGCTCTACGATATCTGCATATTGAGATAAGAAGTAAACCAATGCACGACCACCTTCAGCAAATGCCTTTTGCGTCATCAACATGTTACGTACAGCTGGGTGAACAATGATTGGATCAGCTTCTTTCTCTGGTGCTTTAGGACCAGAAAGTGAACGCATTGCTAAACGATCTTTCGCATATGCAAGTGCGCCTTGGAAAGATGATTCAGATGCTGTTAAACCTTGAACAGCAGTACCAATACGTGCAGTGTTCATAAAGGTAAACATTGCATGTAAACCACGGTTTTCAGGTCCAATCAAGAAACCTTTTGCGTTATCAAAATTGATCACACACGTTGCGTTACCGTGGATACCCATTTTGTGTTCAATTGAACCACAACGAACTGCATTACGGTCTGCAATAGAACCATCTGCATTTACATTGAACTTAGGTACGATGAATAACGAGATACCTTTAGTACCTTTAGGAGCACCTGGTAAACGCGCCAAGACGATGTGAACGATGTTCTCCGCCATATCGTGTTCACCAGCAGAGATAAAGATTTTCTCGCCAGAGATTGCATAGCTACCATCTGCTTGTGGCTCAGCTTTAGAGCGGATAATTCCTAAGTCAGAACCTGCATGAGATTCTGTTAAGCACATAGTACCAGTCCACTCACCTGAAACAAGTTTAGGTAAATATGTTGCTTTTTGCTCAGCAGAACCATGATGCTCAATCGTACGAACCGCACCATGTGAAAGACCTGGGTACATACCCCACGCCCAGTTTGCCGCACCCACCATTTCAGAAATAGCTGTTGCTAAAGAACCAGGTAAACCTTGACCGCCATGCTCTTCTGGAACTGAAAGAGAAGGGAAGCCTAATTCTACATATTTGTCATAGGCTGCTTTAAAGCCTGTAGGTGTGGTGACTACACCATCATTCCATTTACAGCCTTCACTGTCACCGATTTGGTTAAGTGGAGATAATTCATTTTCACAGAAATCCGCGCCAGCTTCTAAATATTGATCAATCAATTCACGGCTTACGGTTTCTTGGAATGCAGGGAGTTTCGCGTAATGTTCTTCAGCATTTAATAACTCATGCAAAACGAAGTGCATATCACGTAAGGGTGCTTTGTATTGTGGCATATCGGTTTCCTCAATACTGGTTAAACCAGATTTATAATCTTCATAAATACGACGTGTGTCTTCTATGACACATATTTGTTCCGCTACATCGTGCAACATCTTATAGTGACGTACAAGTATTTCATGGTTAATTCTCTGTGACTGTAAAGTCAAAGAAAAAAGGCTTGAAAGCTGTAAGTATATTGAGTGTAAACACTTTTCATTGAAAAATAAGGATACAAATAGTCAAAATCGTAAAAACTTGTGTCCAATAAAATGCCAGTCAAAATATGCCTCTCAATGATTTAAACCAATAGACGAATTGCATGTTTTGTTGATGGTGATATTTTTATGGCAATCATTGACTCCAAAGCCGATCCACAATGTCTTCTACCGAATATTCAAAGTATCGTCCTGCTTGATCTTTATTACGTTGAAACAATTGATGTTTAAATGCTTTAAAATTGAGTTTTAAAAAGTTATAAAAATACCCGCCTGAGAAAATGGTGCGGAGGTAAAAAGCATTGATGAAATCATTTGCGTGTTGAGTATTAAAATCTGAGCTTTTAATCCGCTGGACAATTTCAGTAAGTTCTTGTTTTGAAATATTGTGGATGATTTTAGGCTCAGGTAGGCAAATATCAAAGCTTAAATTTTCAATACCTTCGGCTTCCCACCACTCCCAAAGTTCATATTGAGAAATGTCTTTACTGGTAATTTCTGTAAGTGTTTCACTGAGTTTTTGATATTCAAGCGAATCTTCATCACCAAACTCATCGCAATAGTCTATGTAATTGGTAATCAATTCGAACACAGTTGGATAAAGTTGTTGTGCTGTTTCAAAATCGGGTTCTATTTCTGTACGAAGTTTATTCATCGTTTACTATGTTTAAATGATCAAAAAGTTTTAATGATGCTATCAATAAGCGACAAGAAAAGCATAATTTCTAAAATGAAGTCGAGAAATGAGAAATTAAAGTTTTAAGCCCATTTTTACCAATTTATTTTATTCTTTCAGCAATTTACCTCTCTCTCCAGGATGACCTTCTAAATAAAAACAGTCGTTTATTTTTACTGGGAAGAGGAGGGTAAATTGGATGATTCAAACGGGTAGGCTAATTAAACTCGCCCACTGAGCGCTCTTTTGCCCAGTCACGTAAGATAAATTTTTGCAATTTACCTGTCGATGTTTTTGGAATCTCACAAATCACTACACTTTTAGGGACTTTAAAGCGTGCCAAATGCTGTTTACAGAATTCAATCACCTCTTGAGGTGTGGTCTCTGCACCTTGTTTAAGTTCTATAAAGGCACAAGGAACTTCTTGCCAACGCGGATCGGGTTGCGCAACCACTGCCGCTGTCATAATTGCAGGATGAGTATAAAGAACCTCTTCAACCTCTAAAGATGAGATATTTTCACCGCCTGAAATAATGATGTCTTTTGAACGGTCCATAATTTTTGCATAACCATCAGGTTGGCAAACCGCTAAATCACCGGTATGAAACCAGCCACCTTTAAAGGCTTCTTCTGTGGCTTTAGTATTTTTTAAATAACCTTTCATGACGATGTTGCCACGGAACATGATTTCTCCCATGGTCTTGCCATCATTAGGCACAGGTTGCATCGTTTCAGCATCCAACACACGCATACCATCTTGTAATGGATAAGGTACACCTTGGCGCGAGTGTAGTTGAGCTTGCTCTTGAATAGACAGTTCACTCCAACCTGCTTGAGATGCACACAATGCAGAAGGGCCATAAGTTTCAGTGAGACCATAGACATGATTGACTTGAATGCCGATATGATGCATTCCTTCAATAATTGCCGCAGGCGGTGCAGCCCCAGCCACCATTACTTCTACATGATGTTTAAATTTAATTTGTTGCTCTTTTGGAGTGTTGATCAACATTGAAAGGACAATCGGTGCACCACAGAAATAGTCAACTTTGTATTGATCAATGAGTTGATAAACCAACTTAGGATCAATTTTACGTAAACAGATATTGGTACCGCCATTGGCTGCAACAGTCCAAGCAAAACACCACCCATTGCAATGGAATAGCGGAAGTGTCCATAAATATTTACAACGTGGCGTCATACCGCAGGCAATGATATTACTGGCAGCATTGATATAAGCGCCACGATGGTGATAAACCACTCCTTTTGGATTGCCTGTGGTCCCTGAGGTATAATTTAGACTAATCGCATCCCATTCATCCTGAGGTAAATGCCACTCAAAATCTGCATTGCCACCTTTTAGCCATTCCTCATATTCAATTTGACCAATACGCGCTGTAGCCTCATTATTTTCGTATTCCTCATCTGCAACATCAATGATATAGATTTGTTGATCAATAAGCGCTACAGCTTCTTTAGCTAAAGCCGCAAACTCTGGATCAACCAAAAGGACTTTGGTTTCAGCATGTTCTAACATAAATGCAATGGTTTTGGCATCTAAACGAGTATTGAGGGTATTTAAAACAGCGCCAGCCATGGGTACTGCAAAATGTGCTTCGACCATCGCAGGGATATTGGGTAAAAGAACAGAAACAGTATCGTTTTTTTGAATCCCAAGATTTTGTAATTGATGGGCAAATTGACGACAACGGGTATAGGTATCACGCCAAGAGATATGACGAGCGCCATGTACAATCGCATCTTGATTTGGATAAATGTAGGCTGCACGTTCTAGATAACGTAAAGGTGATAATGCTACAAAGTTTGCAGGGGTACGTGGTAATTGATCATAGGCACTAACCATGTTTAGCTCCATCTATATTTGTTCTAATTTCCGTGTTTAAAAGATATGCATAAGCCTATAAGAATTCATTTAGGCTTTAGTCGAGTATTTCAGCTAAATATGCATCGTTAGACATCTTTACCATTGTTTAAATATTTTGTAATATTTAATTTATTGAATTAAATTAATATTTTGGACATTTGATGTAAATATTAATCCTGATTTTATTCAGAATCTTATTTAAAATCTCATCATTTAAATACGAATAACTGAACCCATCAGTTTCGCTTTTTTGTATTCCGTTGGCGAAGATCCAGTCCATTTTTTAAATGCACGACGAAATTCCCTTAACTCACTAAAACCAAGATTGAAACTGATTTCACTAATCGATTGATTTTCTTCAATCCACTGTTTGGCTTTTTTTTCTAACACCAGTTGCTTTAATAACTGAAAATTTAGCCCCTCATTGAGTAGTAAACGCCGTAAATGACGTTCGCTAAAATGAAAATATTGCGCTGCTAGTTGCATATCAAAGCGTTCAGGTAGATGGCTTTCAATCAAATGTGCTAATACCTTTGCCAAACTGTGCTGATTCATTTGATCAAATTGTTTTAAAGCTTGATCACAAATCAGAATTGCGCTTTGATAATTGACAGGGCTATAGTTTTTGAGTCTTCTCGACAAGAGTGTTTTGTTAAATCTGATAATATTTTTAGTCGATTTAAAATAAATTGGGCAATTGAAAATTCTTTTATAATCATTGAGGTATGCTGAATGATCGTAGCTAAGTTCCAGACTCACCAACTCATAGCTATCGTCTAGCATCATATTGACACAGGTAATAATACTGGCAAATACTTCATCACAGAAAAATGCTTTTAGCTCACCACAGTTACTTCGCTCAGAAAGTTCAATTTCACAATAATCATCAACAAGATTGACGGTTAAATCTAAGACACTACCTGAAATGGGATGATAGTGCAGTGCGGTCTCCAATGCTTCAGCTACTGTTTTGCAGGCTTGCATGGCAAAGCCCAAAATACCAATTGAAATCTGACCTTCACTACTGCCCAGCAATAAACCTAAATTTTGTTGCTGAGTATCTTTAACTGCGAGATGAATAACCTCACACAGTTCTGAAAAACCAACAAAACCATGCCCTTGGCGAATTTTTTCCAAATCTAAATTTTGTGCTGTAAACCAAATGTCATATTGCCAGTGTCGTTGTTCGGCATAATGAATCAAACTCGTCAATATCATTGGTGGAATATAAAATTGAGAATTGGCAATTTCCTTTTGCTGCAAGCTCATAAAGTCCGCTTCGCCCCCCATATTATTGTTGCTTTTACCCTAGTTGGTATCGCATATTTTTGATTAAGATTCAATCTACTTCTCGTGTTCGCTGATATAAAAAAGATAAAGGATGATCGCATATGTTTTTGGTGGGGTGGGATAAGCAAGAAATAAACATTCAGCCGCAAGGTTATGCCATGTTTGGTTATGGTATGTGGTCGCATCGTGCTTATGAAAAGCGTACAGCTTTGTTTGCTCGATCATTTAGTATCCGTAGTTTAGCTTTAGAACAGCCGATTATTTTTTGTTGTCTGGATTTTGGTTGTATTACATATGCGATAAGAAGCGCCGTTGTTGAGCGCTTAAAGCAAAAATTTACAGACCAATTTAATGAACAGCATTTGGTATTGATGGCAACGCATACTCACTCTGGGCCAGGCGGTTGTGCGTATGAAGCGTTATATAATATGCCGACTCCGGGTTTTGTAGCAGAGCATCTCGAAACTGTGATTAATGCGGTCATGCTCAGTATTTCCAATGCTATAGGCACAGAGAAAGAAACTGAAATTCGTTATCAATGTTGTCAATTTCCTCACGATATTCCTGTGGCATGGAATAGATCCTTGCAGGCTTATAATCGTAACCCAGATGTGATTCAAAGAACCGAAGCAGAAACTCATCTCGCCTTAAACCGTGAAATGCAATTAATAGGTTTTTATCGGGACGATCAATTATGTTCTTTTATTTCATTATTTGGGGTGCATGCAACATGTTTGAGTAGCCAACTCAAAGCACATGATGGTGATAATAAAGGCTATGCTTCGGCATTAAGTGAGCAATACTTATTAACACAAGGCATTCAACAACCTGTTGCAATTTTTGCACAAGCAACAGCAGGTGATGTATCGCCACATTTTCATGGTCCTAAACAAGATGCGATTCGCAAGAAAGTTAAGGGTGAAAAAGAATATCAATATGCTGAGCAAAATGGGCGTTTTCAAAGTGAAATTGCGCTTAAAGCACTGACTACACCGATTGAAAAAAATACCAACATAGTAATGGAAGCATGTTTACTCCAAGGTGGTATCGATGCTGTTTTATCCTATGTAGATCTGAGTCAAGTTGATGTGCCAAGTGAATTTAGTCAGGGAATCCAAGGGGCTAAAACCAGTGCAGCTTGTCATGGTGTCGGCTTCTTTGGGGGAACGCCTATAGATGGTAAGGGGACACCTAAAGCGATTCTTAAAGTGATGTCTTTACTGGCTAAGCGAGTACGTAAGCAACGTTTAGTAAACTCGAATTCTCCACATTACAGCAAATATAAAGCACTCTATGACTCACAATTCCCGAAAGAGATTGTTTTAGAAAGTCCTGACAATCAGTTGTTGGGTCAACATTTAGATTTTCCCCCAAGTATTTTTGATCCTTTAATTGCAGAAATGAATCGCCAAGTCAAAGCTGGTGCCATTCAAGATAGCCCACTGGTTCCGAGTGTTATTCCGCTACAGATAATCCAAATTGGTCAATTGGCCTTGATTTGTTGCCCCGGAGAAATAACTACAACAGCAGGGCAACGAGTGATTCAGACTGTGACAAAACAGTTTGCAATCTATCGGGGTATTTCAAAGGTTGGTTTGGTGTCTTATTGCAATGATTATATGGGCTATATCACCACCAATGAAGAATATCAGCAACAAGCTTATGAAGGTGCACATACCTTATATGGCCAATGGACACATGCTGCAATTCAGTACAAATTTTGGCAATTAGCAGCGCAGTTAGATCTAGATAAATCTCAACGCGAATATGATCAAGTCACACGCCCATCAACGATTCCACTACACGAAATAGAAAAAAGAACAAATCACGGCAATTTAAAAACTGCTGTACGCTAAAGGATGAGCATTATGAATCAGTTGATTAATCAAGCACCAAACAAGCACAAATCAAATCAGCAAAAATGGAACAATTGGTCGGGCTATCAACAGTCTCACCCTGAGCTGATTTTAAAGCCTGATAGTCTTGACGAGTTAAAACACATTGTCGAAACCCAAGCAAAGATTCGGGTGGTGGGAGCAGGTCATTCATTTACACCTTTGGTGTGTACTGATGCAACATTGCTGTCTTTGGATGGTCTTTCTGGTGTGGATCAAGTCAATACTGAATTTGCTCAAGCCAGTATTTGGGCGGGAACACGATTATTTAATTTAGGGCAATATTTAGAACCGATGCAACAGTCATTAATGCAACAGGGTGATATTGACCAGCAAAGTTTAGCTGGTGCTGTTTCAACAGGAACCCATGGTACTGGCATAGGCTTATATTGCATTTCCGGTTATGTACAAGCATTTGAATTACTCACAGCATCAGGAGAAACACTTCATTGTAATCACCATGAAAATCCAGATATTTTTGCTGCAGGACGAGTGTCTTTAGGGAGTTTAGGGATTTTGACTAAAATCACCATGCAAAATAAACCACGTTATAAACTCAAAGAGCAAGTTAGACTGTGCGCGGTCCAAGACTTTATTCAAAATATTGACCAATGGAAAGCACAATATCGGCATATTGAGTGTTTTGCATTTTCTCATGCAGATAAGTTGATTTTAAAAACCTTAGATATTACTGAAGATGAGATTCAACCAAGAACTGAATCATGGCCTTCTGAAGATACGTTATTAACCTTATGTTGCGAGTTAACCAAATCTTTTCCGGCATTGAATCCAAAACTACAAAAGCTCTTAGGCGTTTTTATTAAGCCAAGCACATTTGTTGATTGGTCAGGCAAGATTTTCCCGACACCGCGTGAAACGAAATTTAATGAAATGGAATATCAGGTTCCAGTTGAATTGGGTGTGGAATGTTTGCAAGCTGTTCTAGCAGCGCTAAAAAACTCAAAAATACAAACCTTTTTCCCTGTGGAGTTTCGATTTGTCAAAGGTGATGATATTTGGTTGAGTCCGTTTTATCAGCGGGACTCTATTTCCATCTCAGTACACCAATATCATAAGCAAGCACCTAGACAATTATTTGATGAAGTTGAGTCGATTTTGCAACATTATCAGGGACGACCACATTGGGGGAAAATGCATAGTATGACAGCAACACAACTTCAGACCTTATACCCTAAGTGGGATGCCTTTATGCAGTTGCGAGAACGACTTGATCCAAGCGGAAAGTTTTTAAATCCTTATTTAGAAAAGCTATTCTTATCTGAATAATGGATAAAATTAAGTGAATGGGTAAAACTAAAATAGACCATAAAGGTAGACTATGAACAACTTTTTTGAGCAATTAAATCGTGATTTAAAACAGTCAAATGGTGCATTACCTCGATTAATTGTTGATGATCAGGCGCTTGAACAAAATCTACAGTACGTTGCCAAAAAGCTTAAATACGCTAGCCATTTGCAACCACGCCTCGTGGTAAAGTCTTTGGCATGCTTAGCATTATTAAAAAACATTAGTCTAAAGCTTTCGACTCAACGATTTATGCTATTTCACATGCCACAGCTTTCCCCCATCCTTGAGAACTTTTCGGATGCAGATGTATTGTTTGGGAAACCGATGCCTGTGAGTATAGTTCAGCATTTTTATGCGATGAATCACAATTGCAGACAAGCCGATATACAATGGTTAATTGATTCTAAAGCACGTTTATTACAATATCTTGATGTTGCAAAACAGTTTAGTTTAAAGCTTAAAATCAATATTGAAATTGATGTGGGTTTACATCGCGGTGGTGTTCGTTCTGATTTTGCACTGATCGAAATATTAAGATTGATTGAGCAACATCCTGAGTATTTAGCACTTGCTGGCTTGATGGGGTATGATTCTCATGTGACGAAGCTGCCTTCAGTGATTAAAAAGATTGATGTTGCCTATCGAGAGTCACAAGACATTTATCAAAATTATAAAAATATTATTCAACAGCAATTTCCACATTTATGGCGAGCTAATCTTTGTTTTAACGGTGGCGGTAGCCCTACATTTTACCTCCACGTGGAGCAAAGTGTCTGTAATGATCTTTCTTTTGGCTCTATGTTACTCAAACCAAGTGACTTTGACAGTGATGGTTTAAGTGTTTTACAAGCTGCACTATGGATTTCAACCCCTGTTTTAAAAGTGCTGCCATTTACCCAGTTACCTGGATTAGCCGTTTTAGATAAATTACCACATAGCTCTAAAGCCTTATTTGTGTATGGTGGATATTGGATGGCCCATTATGTTTATCCGCGGGGGATTCATCCGCATGCACTTTATGGGCGAAGTACCAATCAAGAAATGGTTAATGTGCCTAAAAATACTGAAATAGCTGTTGATGATTTTGTATTTTTAAGACCCACGCAAAGCGAAGCGATTATTCCTCAATTTCATAAATTATATTGTTATAAAAATCGAGATTTTGAAGCGTGGGAAACCTTAAGAGAGTAATTTGCTAAAAAGGGAGAGTCGATGGATAATCAAAAGTACAATTTAAATCAGAATAAAGAATAATTTTAAGACAAAGGTTTATAAATATGCTGTAAAGGTGTAAAATTTGACACACTTTTATTTTGTTCCACCGATTTTATCTTGAGGATTTTCCTCGATCATAATCTCGCGGTGACATGCTCCATTGTACGGGGCATCACTCCTTAAGGATTTTTAAATATGCCTATTATCACATTGCCAAATGGCGATCAAAAAAGTTTTGATCAAGCTGTTTCCGTTATGGAAGTTGCTCAAAGTATTGGACCTGGACTGGCTAAAAATACAGTTGCTGGGAAAGTAAATGGTCGCTTAGTCGATGCAAGTGATTTAATTACCGAAGACTCAACCTTACAAATCATTACTCCAAAAGATCAAGACGGTGTAGAAATTATTCGTCACTCTTGTGCACATTTGGTGGGTCATGCGGTAAAACAACTCTTCCCTGAAGCAAAAATGGTGATTGGCCCTGTCATTGAAGAAGGTTTCTACTATGACATCTGGATGCCCCGTCCATTTACTTTAGATGATATGGCTGCAATCGAAGCGCGCATGAAAAAGCTCATCGATCAGGATTATGATGTCATTAAAAAAATGACACCTCGTGATGATGTGATTGCTGAATTCACTGCACGTGGTGAAGATTATAAGTTACGTTTGATTGCTGACATGCCTGAAGAAACTCAAATGGGCTTGTACTATCATCAAGATTATTTAGATATGTGTCGTGGTCCACACGTACCGAATACCAAATTTTTAAAATCATTCAAATTGACTAAAATCTCTGGCGCATATTGGCGCGGTGATGCGAAGAATGAACAATTACAGCGTATTTATGGTACTGCTTGGGCAGACAAAAAAGAATTAGCAGCTTATATCAAGCGCATTGAAGAAGCTGAAAAGCGTGATCATCGTAAAATTGGTAAAGCTTTAGATTTATTCCATATGCAAGAAGAAGCGCCAGGTATGGTGTTTTGGCATGCCAATGGTTGGACGATCTACCAAGTGCTTGAACAATACATGCGTAAAGTTCAACAAGACAATGGCTACCAAGAGATTAAAACACCACAAATTGTAGACTTCACTTTGTGGGAAAAATCGGGTCATGCTGCCAACTATGCAGAAAATATGTTTACGACACATTCAGAAAGTCGTAACTATGCGGTAAAACCAATGAACTGCCCATGTCACGTTCAAGTGTTTAACCAAGGTTTAAAATCTTACCGTGATCTTCCAATTCGTTTGGCAGAGTTTGGTTCATGTCACCGAAATGAGCCATCAGGTTCGTTACACGGGATTATGCGTGTACGCGGCTTTACTCAAGATGATGCACATATTTTCTGTACAACTGAACAAATTGGTAAAGAAGTTGCAGACTTTATTAAACTGACTTTAGATGTTTATAAAGATTTTGGCTTTGAAGAAGTACAAATGAAATTGTCTACACGTCCTGAAAAACGTGTGGGTGCGGATGAACTTTGGGATGTTGCAGAAAAATCTTTAGCAGATGCTTTAGATGCTGCAAATCTTAAATGGGAAGAACAACCTGGTGAAGGTGCTTTCTACGGTCCAAAGATTGAATTTTCATTAAAAGACTGTTTAGGACGTATCTGGCAGTGCGGTACAATCCAGTGTGATTTTAACTTACCGTTACGTTTAGACGCTTCATATGTAACAGAAGATAACGATCGTGACCATCCTGTGATGTTACATCGTGCAATTCTTGGCAGTTTTGAACGTTTTATTGGTATACTAATTGAACACTACGCAGGCTTTATGCCACCATGGTTGGCTCCAATCCAAACATGTGTCATGAATATTACGGATTCTCAAGCGCAAGCTTGTGAGCAAGTCGTCGCAAAACTCAAAGAAAATGGAATTCGAGCAATTTCAGACTTGAGAAATGAGAAAATCGGCTTTAAGATTCGTGAGCGTACACTAGAGCGTATTCCATACTTATTGGTACTTGGAGATCGAGAAGTAGAGGAAGGGACTGTGAATGTTCGTACTCGCTCTGGAAAAAATTTAGGTACTATGTCAATAGACGCATTTATTGACCTAGTGAAAGCAGCCGTAGCCGAACGCGGCCGGTATATTGTGGAGTAAGAAAGATTAAACAGCCTGACCGTAACCAACAACAAGGTGCTAAAAGTAATCGTCCTGCATTAAATGATGAGATCAAAGCGAAAGATGTGCGTCTCGTTGCTGCAGATGGAGAGCAAAAAGGCATCGTTTCACTTGCTGAAGCTTTGCGTGCTGCTGAAGAGGTTGATCTTGATCTTGTTGAGATCGTGGCGAATGCAGAGCCACCTGTTTGTAAAATCATGGATTTCAACAAACATTTATTTGATCTGAAGCAAAAGCAAAAAGATGCGAAAAAGAAACAGCATCAAGTTCAAGTGAAAGAAATCAAGTTGCGCCCTGGTACAGACATTGGTGATTACAATGTTAAGTTGCGTGCTATTCTGAAGTTTCTTGAAGAAGGCAACAAAGTCAAAATTACTCTACGTTTCCGTGGTCGTGAAATGGCTCACCAACAGTTGGGTCTTGCACAATTGCAAAAAATTGAAGCAGACGTAGCAGAGTTTGGTATTGTTGAACAAGCACCAAAAATGGAAGGCCGTCAAATGGGTATGTTACTTGGACCTAAAAAGAAAAAGTAATTATTCATCTGTTAAAAAAGCACTGCATTAAGCAGTGCTTTTTTACGTTAAAATGGTAGTAAATCAATCTGAATCGAGTGGAATTGATATGTCATCTATCCAAAATTCAAATGAATTATCGAGTATTAACCAAAAAATTATTCAAGCAGGTGAGGTCTTGCCTGTGGTTAAATTAAAGGATGGTAGTGCTGTACAAACTGGTACAGTGGCAACCATGTTGCATAATATCAATCTGTATAACTCAGGTTTACGTGGAGAGATTGAGCAAGAACTGATACTCGCTATCCCTACCTTAGTGAAAGTCGGTTTATTTGACTTATTTAATCCCGATGAGTGGATATTGGGAAACAATGCTGGGCGTAAATTTGTGGGTGAAAAGGCCAAAACATATATAGATGCAATTGCTGAAGTAGATATTTGAAATTAGTATCATAATATGAGAACGTGCTGTATTTTATAAAATGCAATAACATAATTTTAGAATAGATTATTAGAATAATCTCTTTTTATAGCATACTGAATTAAGCAAATTCATGTTATAAAAGTAACCGATTAACGCAATAAAATTCAGAAAATACGTGAAAACGCAGAAGGATGAAATATGATTGATCTCTATTATTGGGGTACGCCCAATGGCCATAAAATTACCATTGCACTTGAAGAAATGGGTTTGGATTATCAGATTTTCCCCATCAACATCTTAGAGAATGACCAATTCCAGCCCGATTTTCTTCGTATCTCACCGAACAATAAAATTCCCGCTATTGTCGATCAAGATGGCCCAAATGGTGAGCCGATTTCAGTATTTGAGTCAGGCGCAATCTTGCAATATCTTGGTCGTAAAACAGGCCTGTATTATCCAAGCGATGAGCAAGATCGTGTTGAAGTTGAACAATGGTTAATGTGGCAAATGGGCGGGCTGGGGCCGATGTTAGGGCAAAACCATCATTTTGGTAAATTTGCTAAAGAAAAAATTCCTTATGCAATTGATCGTTATGTTACGGAAACTCAACGTTTGTATGGTGTTTTAAATAAGCAGCTCATTGGACAAAAATATGTGGCTGGTGAATATTCGATTGCAGATATGGCCATTTTACCGTGGGTATTACGCTATGAGTGGCAGCAAATAGAGCTAGAGGATTATCCTTATGTTAAAGAATATATTGAGCGTTTAACTGCGCGCCCAGCGATACAAAGAGCGCTATCAATAAAAGTGTGAAATGTATTTTATGTTAAGATGAGAAACCACGTAACGTGGTTTTTTATTTTTTAAATGATCGATTTTTGGATGGTTGGTAGGCTTTAGTCATGAAAGATTTCTTTTTGAACTTTACGAAAATATTAGAAACGAATCCAAAAATTTACTGGAGTATCATTGTTGGTATTGCCGGTTGTTTAATGCTCTATATTGCGGAAATTGTGCATATTCAAAATATTTTAGAGGAATTAAATGGTCAAGCGTCAGCCCTGATTAGAAGTGTGATAGACCCGATTGCGCAACGTTATCAATGGTCTCGGATTATCTTTATGTTATTGGCGATTATTTGGGCACATTTTCAGTATCGTAAAACAAAAAAAATGCTAGATTTAGGATGATTGAATTGTAAGTAGTAAATCCAACAAGGAGGTGAGTATGAAGCAAAACTTTGTTTGGCATTTCCTCATCTCTTTTGCCGTGATGCTAATCACAGCAATGCTTTGTAGCATCTTGCAGTATCACTCCGCATATGATTACTTCTGGTTTATTATTTTGAGCATCGTGAGTGTTTCAGGCTTGGTTTTTGCTATGGTCTTTGGCATTTTTCAAAATAAATTACAGCAAAGCATTTTGAATACCATGATCTTAGTCATTTTGCTTTCACTTTATTTTATTGTTTTATTCTACGGCTTTATTCATATCAGAATCGATTGGCAAGCGATTTCAGAGGGTAAAGCTCAACTCACATTGTTGCAGAAGTTTTTTAAATCAGACCTTTCATTTTGGTTGGCTTTTCTTGCTCCCTTTATCCTGTCATTCTTGACTTATACCTTAAAACCTAAACCCAACTTTAGCTAATTTTATGGCTTATTTTTTACTATTCCTTTCAGCATTTGGTGCGGCTACTTTACTCCCGTTGCAGTCTGAAGCGGTATTGCTTGGATTATTGATACAACCCCAGCATTCTGAATATTTATTACTTGTTGTTGCAACGATTGGCAATGTTTTAGGCTCATGCGTGAATTGGTATTTGGGACTTAAAATCGAGCAGTTTAAAGATAAGAAATGGTTTCCTGTTTCTGAAAAGAATATGCTCAAAGCGGAAAAAATATATCAAAAGTATGGCTTTTGGTCTCTGTTATTAAGCTGGACACCTATTATCGGAGATCCAATCACACTGATTGCAGGGCTAATGAAAGAGAACTTTTGGCGTTTTCTTTTGATCGTAACCATTGCAAAAGCTGGTAGATATGTTTTTATCTATTTGGTGTATATCGGATTATTTTAATAGAAAGTTAGGGTCTGCTGGTAAGCCATTTATGAAATGTCAACAGACCCTAAAGACACAAAACTATCTTTAACCTTAAAAGACGTATCTTTATGAATTTATTTACATTCATTGATTTTAAATTGAATCGCATCATTGAAGCTGGATTGTTTATAAATCCATAAAGTCCGGTAAGAACGTTTTACATTGATTGATGCATGCTCTACGGCTGCAAGTACTTTTTGATCAAGTGCATTAATACCAGAACGTTGAGTTAGCTTAACATGGGTAATTTCGCCTTGTTTATTGGCTTTAAATTTAAACTTTACTGTACGATCTTTATTCTTTAATAGTGGTTGATCCAATGTAAGTTGTGGTTGTTTTAAATAAACAAAGGGAACCGACTTATCGAGTTGTTGTTTGCTCCAATTCTTTGAATTAAAACTATAGGTACATTGCTTATCGCGCTGAACATGATCCGTTGCATTCTCTAGTGTTAAAGTAAATGTTTGATAACCGACTAAAGCAATGGCTTTTCCATTTTTTGAATAGGGTTTAACTTTTGCATTTTCCACAGCATCTACAAGTTTCTGATCCAATGCACGGATGCCTGTACTCTCTTGGATATCAGCATCTGTGACTTCACCAACATTATTGGCTTTTACACGAATGATCGCTGAACGATCTTGATCTTTTAATTCAGCGATTTGATAGTGAATTTGGGGAAATTTGACCCATTGTATACGTGTAGTTAAATGCTGAGGATCATTTTGTTCAGATTGCTCCCCTTTGACCTTTATTGTAGGAAGTTTATCCGCACTATAGCTATAGGTTGAAAGGCACAATAAACAAGTGGTAAAAAGAGCTTTATTCATAGGTTTGGCAATCCATGCAGTTTAATACGCATGAGAGTAGTTTAATTGCGCAAAGTATTTATCGAATTTTGTATTCTCGCAATAGAAAATGCACCCGAAGGTGCATTTTTTTACTGTTTTTTATTCAGCCAAACACATTACTCTTGGCCTTTGGTAATGTCTACTTTAAATAAATCAGAGGTTTTTACCCAACTTATTGCGACGACGGCCAAGGTCATACATCCACCAAATACTGTGGCAGTGATTGTTCCTAAATATTTTGCAGCCAGCCCAGATTCAAATGCACCCAATTCATTACTCGATGAAACAAACATCCCATTCACTGCGGCGACACGGCCACGCATATTTTCAGGAGGGTAAACTTGTAAAATGGTTTGGCGTACAACCACTGAGATACTGTCACAAGCACCTGTCATAGCCAAAGCAAATAAAGAAAGCCATACGTTGCTTGAGAATGCAAAAATAATGGTAAACACCCCAAAACCTGCAACGGCAATCAGCATATTTCGCCAAGCATGATGTGTGGGTGGAAATTTGGTTAAAGCGATCATGGTTATTAACGCACCAATAGAAGGGGCTGCACGTAAATAACCTAAACCTTCAGGTCCTACTTTAAGAATATCTTCTGCAAAAATAGGAAGCAGGGCAATCACACCACCAAACAAGACTGAAACCAAATCTAATGATATGGCCCACAGTACAATTTTAGTTTTCCAAATAAAGCGAAAGCCTTCACTTAAACTGTCCCAAAGATTGTCTTGTTCCATGGTTGGAAAAGTACGCTTCTTTAACAAGTTAATCAGACAGAAGCAAATAAATAAAAGTACCGCTACCGAGAGTAAGCTGTTTTCACGACCGATTCCTGCCAGCATAAAACCACCCAGCATTGGGCCAATAATGACGCCACTTTGCCATCCAATCGTGGTCCATGTCGCTCCATTTGCATACAGTTCACGAGGAATTAAAAACGGTTTTAATGAGGTTGCTGATGGATTATAGAACCCCCGGATGGTCCCCAATCCAAAAATAACCGCATAAATCCCCCAAGATAGAGTAGTCACACCAATTTGCCCATGATCATAACTGTGAAATAACCACCAAAGCACCAATGGCAAAGGGAAGGAGAAGAATAAGCAAACTTTCATAATGGTTTGTTTATTCAACTTGTCTGCAAAATAACCACCCCAAAGCGACAGTGCAATAAAAGGGATTGCTTCTGCTAGCCCAATCAGACCCAAGGTGAGCGGGTCTTTGGTAATTTGATAGAGTGAATAGGCAACAATAATTTCTTGAATTAAAATTGCGAGGGTTAAACAAAATTGATTGATGGTAACAATTGAGAAATCTCGATAGCGAAGCGCAGCAAAAGCATCCTGTGCAGGGGTCATAACTGTCCAGTTTTATCATGATGTGATGATTATAAAGATTTAATCCTGATTTTTCTTATAAAACTAGGTGAAATTTATATCGAAAATTACATTGGAGAAATGTGAAATTGTTGGATGTTTTGCTTTTGTTTTGTACAGAGATGATTTAGAATACTGCCTCCCTTACCTGCAGGTCGTTGTCGCAATGGTGCGAACGTACCGAACAGGTGTTTAAAGAGGTTGTTATGGCTAAGTTAAAAACTCGCCGTGGTGCAGCTAAGCGTTTCAAAGCGACTGCTAACGGTTTCAAGCGTAAACAAGCGTTCAAACGCCACATTTTGACCAAAAAATCTGCTAAACGTATTCGTCAATTGCGCGGTTGTGTCATGGTTCACGTAAGTGACATGAATTCAGTTCGTCGTATGTGCCCATACATCTAAGGAGATTATAAATGGCTCGTGTAAAACGTGGTGTACAGGCTCATCGCCGTCATAAAAAAATTCTTGCTCGTGCTAAAGGTTACTATGGCGCGCGTTCACGTGTTTATCGTGTAGCGTTCCAAGCAGTAATTAAAGCAGGTCAATACGCTTACCGTGACCGTCGTCAAAAGAAACGTCAATTCCGTGCTTTATGGATTGCGCGTATCAATGCTGGTGCTCGTCAAAATGGTTTGTCGTACAGCCGTATGATCGATGGCTTGAAAAAAGCTCAAGTGATCATCGACCGTCGCGTACTTGCTGACATCGCTATGCATGACTCAGTTGCATTTGCTGCTTTAGCTGAAAAAGCTAAAGGTGCATTAGCTGCTTAATCATCTTTGATGATTAAAAAAAGACCGCTTTTATAGCGGTCTTTTTTATACCTAAAAGTTTGTTTTCAGACTATTGCAGGAACTTTTAGAGCTGAGTTTCCTTTGAGTTTGATTGTTGAAATACAGCACTAATCATTGAAATTTCTGTTGAAGTAAAATCTGTCATTATGAATGCTCTAACTATTTTGTTATGGCATTGAATTGACCAAATTGTGAATCTAGTCTTATGCGTAAACAATATCATTTTCGCCAAGTTGGTGAAGACACTTATATTTGGGATGTACATCATCTAGTTGAACTAAGCCGAGACATCCCAATCGATGAAGTTCTATTGTCTAATATACAAGAACTCAATGAAGCGTATTGGTTTCCAGATACACATCCAACAACACAGCAAATGATTGAACATTTTCAATTGATACAGCAGGCAGATTTAAGTTATCCAATTATTCTATCTGCTGATGGCAAGGTGATGGATGGTATGCATCGTGTGGCAAAAGCAAAATTACTCAATCATCTTACGATTAAAGCCATCAGGTTTGAAATTACACCACCAGCAAATTTTATCAATATTGATGAGGATAATTTGGATTATGATGATTGAGCAGGCCTTGTGAATGATTTAAACAATCAAATAACTTTGCATACACATTACACAATATCAACGTGAAAGCATTATTGTTTTAGAAATAGCTCGCATAGAGTAGAACAATGAACAATAGAAAATGGTGGAGCAGATATGCGTGTTGAGATTGAAGGTTTACAACAAGGTGCAATTGAAGTTGAGTTGCAATTATTACCCAGAGTTGGGGAAGTTTTAAAAGTGATGTATGGTGCAGATGCTGAAGTTAAAGGTGAAGTCACAGCAGTGGAGCATTATATCAATCAACATGCAAATGAACATAAAGTGATACTCACCATACGCCCCTTATTTTGATATACATCATCTAAAATGATTGAATCATGAGTGGGTTGTTGCGTGATTTAAAGTAGCTTGTTTGGCTACTTTTTATTTCTAGAGAGTTCTTAAATCTATGAAACGCATCAATGTCGTGGGGACTTCTGCGTCAGGAAAAACAACATTTTCAATAAAATTAGCTCAAAAATTAAAACTCATCTACATTGAAATGGATGATTTATTTTGGTTGGATGATTGGCAAGAGTCTACCGATACTATATTTTTTCAGAAAATTCAGACCAAATTAGATCAAGCTAAATCTGGCTTTGTCATCGATGGTAATTATACGCGAACCACGCATATCAAATGGCAAGATATCGATACCGTAATTTGGTTAGATATTCCTTTTTACATCAATCTTTACCAATCCATACAACGAGCTGTTCGCCGTGCTATTTTTAGAAACAGACTTTGGGAGAGTTCAAATAATCGTGAAAGTTTTAGTAAAATGTTTAGTCGTGACTCGATTATTTGGTGGATGATTAAAACGCATCAAAAAAATCGTCAGCAATATATAACGATGATGAATGATCCTCAATATTCACATATTCGATTTATCCATTTAAAATCGCGAAAAGATATTGATCAATTTTTAGCGTCTATTTGACGCGTCATAACTCACTAGTGCCTCTAAAAGTTAACTTATCTTGCTATACCATGTATTGATTGAATATATGTGTGTAGCTGATATCTTAAGTTGCTCTACAGAAAGCTGTGTTTTTACTTAGCATACAAAGTGATAAACATCTTGGATTGGGTGGGGTATGTGCAGTAATTTCCCCGTTGCTGATATCCATGACATCGCGCGACAGATACAAACATATAAGATTAAACAATATAAAAAAGTTTTTTACCTAATTTTTTGAAGGGTATAAAGTTTGGTTCCGAGGTAAGTCCCAATTAAATGAGGATGATATGATTCGATTAACTGTTATAGGTGATGCTCAGCAGATTGCTGAAGTACATTTGCAAAGCTGGAATGAAACCTATACTGGTATGATTAAGCAAGAAATTATAGATCGCGCAGATATCGAAAAGCGAGTACAGCTTTGGCAACAGATTTTTTCGCATCAAGATCACCATGTACTGGTATATGAGCAAGATGGCCAAATTGTTGGTTTTCTAAGTGGTTATTTTAATACAACGCATAATATCGCAGAAATTAATGCTTTTTATTTATTAAAGAAAATTCAAAAACAAGGTGTTGGTCGTGAGATGTTTGAGCGCTTTTATCAATATGCTCAAGCTAAGCATTATCAATTTATTCGCTTGGGCGTGATCAATAAAAATCCAAGCCGTCATTTCTATGAGAAATTAGGGGGAAATGTACTTGGAGAGGAGATTCTTTCTGATTATGGTGATGGCATAACAGAAGTATCGTATCAGTGGGATATTAATCATAGGACAATAAAATGAGTGATTCTCAATTTTTAACAACTTTACAAGAACAAGTAAAGAACGGGCAAAAGTATAGTTATTTGTGTTTTTGGGGGCATAGTCAAAAGACTTCTGGAAAAATAGACAAGAGCTGTTTAAGTCAATGGTTTCCTGCAAAATTTGAAATTGAAGGTGTCAATTATCAAAGTACAGAACAGTATATGATGGCGCAGAAAGCCAAACTATTTAATGACGAGAATATTTTTCAGAAAATTTTACAAACAGACGATCCTAAGAAAATAAAAGCATTAGGTCGTTTGGTCAAAAATTATCAAGATGAGATTTGGATTGCTCATCGTTATGAAATTGTGGTTCAAGGTAATTTGGCTAAGTTTTCTCAAGACAATGATCTTAAAGCGTTTCTACTGAGTACCTCAGATCAGATCATTGTTGAAGCCTCGCCTGTAGATCAAATTTGGGGGATTGGACTTGCAGCAGATCATGTTAATGCGACAAATCCAAACGCATGGCAAGGTTTAAATCTTTTGGGTTTCGCCTTAATGGAAGTGAGAAAGCAACTTTAATGTTGCTTTCTTTTTAAGATTCATTTTATCAAATAGATAAGACATTATAGTCCAAAATAATAAGCTGCAAGGCAGATTAAAATGGTCACAATAATTAATGCAAAAACACCTGTTTTACCTGGTTTATGCTCAGGATTTGTCTTGTTGCTAAAAGCCTGACGCTGCTCGATTTTGATATTGTCATGCATGTCAAAAGGCGAAGCAATTTGTTTTGGCGTTAAGCGTGCAGATTTATAATGATTTGCAACTTTAACAATAAATTTTGATTTTAAATCTTCAACTTTTTGGAGGAAATGGCGCAAATTCATTTGCTCTTCAGGACTAATGATTTGCTCATTTTCATCATAGGGATGCTTTAATTTTGCAGAAATAAAACATTCTAATGCATCGATACGACAGAAGGTTTCGTGTGCGTAATCAGCTTGATAGTCAGTGGGTAACAGCGCAAGTTTAAGACTTGTATCCTCGGTGGTATATAGCGTTTCATCTAATCCATAATAAGGTAAATCTTTATTTACAGGTTCTGGAAAACCTTTGGCATATTGGGTATCGAACAATTCACTGTCTGTATAAACTTGAATATCATCCCAATTGGGTTGAACTAAATCTTGTTCAATTCGTTTAATTAATTTTGCATTCAGATCATATCGCCAAAAAATCTCGGTACGTAAATTGGGACGTTGCGTTTCAGGTGCTTCGTAATCATTGTCTGCGCTATACCATTCAGCCAATTCTTTACCAAAAATCCATGCGGTTTTCTTTTGTTGATCATGGCTAACAATAAAGTGGGGGATGGCTAACAGTTCAACATTGGCATTTGGATTTTGTTCATCATTTAAAATACTAGAGCTATGTAGACTGAGTCGATACACGCCTTGTTTCTTCAGCCCTTCAAGCCAAATCTGAAAATGCTGTGCCAATAGGTGCTGGTTGGTTAAATCACGGAAGCCAAAAGCATGCTGATTAAAAATGGCATGATTGACCCAACGAGAAAAACTAATCCCTTGAGTGAGATACTCATTGCCATAAGTGACGAGTGTAAGTTGACGTTTCCAGATTTGATCGAGTGCCATTTTTTATAGATCTCAGCGACATTAAATCCATTTTATACTTTTTATAAATCAAAGTTCTAGCATTTCAACAGGAATCAAACAGGGAAATATACAAATTATTTAGAATAAGTTGTGACTAATCGTATTTTTTGTAAAGCGGAAACTTCATTCGACTGCATAAAAACTGTTAGAATATAGAGTTATATTATTTTTCTAAAATATTGCTTTGAGAGTTACTATGTCACTGGAAGCCCTGACCACTGAAGCGCTCGCTGCGATTGCAGCAGCTCAAGACCTGACTACACTCGACCAAGTACGAGTGCAATTTACAGGGAAAAAAAGCCAGCTTGCGGAACAATCTAAGGCACTTGGTAAAATGGACCCTGAAGAGCGTAAAGTTCAGGGTGCTGCAATTCATGCAGTACGTGAAGCGATCAGTACAGCGTTGATTGAACGCCAAACTGAATTACAGAAAGCTGAATTAGAATTAAAGCTAGCAAGTGAAACAATCGATATTACTTTGCCTGGACGTGGGCAAGCTGTAGGAAGTATTCATCCTGTTACTCAGGTTCAAGAACGTATTTGTCAATTCTTTACCAAAGCGGGTTTTACTGTTGCGACAGGGCCAGAAGTTGAAGATGATTATCACAATTTTGAAGCATTGAATATTCCAGGACATCATCCTGCACGTGCGATGCATGATACGTTTTACTTTGATGCAAACCATTTGCTACGTACCCATACCTCAGGTGTACAAGTACGCACAATGGAAAACTCGCAACCACCGATTCGTATCGTTTGTCCAGGGCGTGTCTATCGCTGTGACTCAGATCAAACCCATTCTCCAATGTTTCATCAAATCGAAGGTTTATACGTTGCTGAAAATACCAGCTTCGCAGAATTAAAAGGTTTGTTGATTAATCTGCTAAATGAATTTTTTGAGAAAGATTTAAAAGTACGCTTCCGTCCGTCTTATTTCCCATTCACAGAGCCAAGTGCTGAGGTGGATATTATGGATGAGCGTGGCCGTTGGTTAGAGGTTTTGGGTTGCGGTATGGTGCATCCAAATGTTCTACAAGCTGCGGGTATTGATCCTGAAAAATACAAAGGCTTTGCATTTGGTCTTGGTGTAGAGCGTTTCGCAATGTTGCGTTATGGCATCAATGATTTGCGTATGTTTTACCAAAATGATGTGCGTTTTTTACGCCAATTTGCTTAACAAATTTATACCTCTCCCTGACCTCTCCTAATGAGGAGAGGGGATGTCCAAGATAACGAGACGAAGGGTTCTGATTCTTTTTAAAAAAGAGTCAGAGAGGAATTCATAGATATTGAATATAGGTTTTAGAAATGAAAATTAGCGAAAATTGGCTTCGCACATGGGTCAACCCTGCAATTGATAGCGATACTTTGTCTGATCAACTGACCATGTTGGGACTCGAGGTTGATGAACTAGTTCCCGCAGCTAAACCATTTACAGGTGTGGTGGTTGGTGAGGTTTTAACTGTTGTACAGCATCCTGATGCAGATCGTTTACGTGTCACCACGGTGAATATTGGCTCGGGCGAACCTTTGCAAATCGTATGCGGTGCACCAAATGTACGTGTTGGTATGAAAGCACCAGTTGCAACCATTGGTGCAGTACTCCCAGGTGATTTTAAAATTAAAAAAGGCAAACTTCGTGGTGTTGAATCACAAGGAATGCTCTGTGGCGCTTCAGAAATTGACCTTGAAGATAAAATTGATGGACTGTTAGAACTTCCTGCTGATGCACCTGTAGGCACAAATATTCGAGAATATTTAAATCTTGATGATCATGTTATCGATATCAGCATCACGCCAAACCGTGGTGATTGCTTTAGTATTCGTGGGGTAGCACGTGAAATTGGTGTAATTAACCAATTACCTGTAACCGCACCTGAGATTCAAGACGTTGCTGCTACGCTTGCTGACCAGAAGCAAGTTGTTGTGACAACGGATGGTTGTCCTCGTTACTTAGGCCGTGTAATTAAAAATGTAAATACCAAAGCACCTACGCCAGAGTGGATGGAGCAAGCTTTAGCACGTTCAGGTATTCGTCAACACAGTATTCTTGTTGATATTACCAACTATGTACTTATGGAACTTGGTCAACCGTTGCATGCGTTTGATGGTGATGAGGTTCAAGGTTCAGTGCATGTGCGTCAGGCAAGTGCAAATGAAAAGCTTGTTTTGTTAAATGAACAAGAAATTGAATTGACCGAAGATGTTATGGTGATTGCAGATGATGTAAAAGCATTGGCGATCGCAGGCATCATGGGTGGTTTGTCTTCATCTGTTACAGATGAAACCACTGAGATTTTCCTTGAGTCTGCATTCTTTGCACCATTACATATCGCAGGTCGTGCACGCCGTTATGGTTTGCATACAGATGCGTCACAACGCTATGAACGTGGTGTGGATTTTGAATTGCCTATGATTGCAATGCAACGCGCTTCACAATTGATTCAAGCCCTTGCAGGTGGTGATTTCGGTCCAATTACCGTATCTGAAAAAACTGAATTATTGCCTAAACGTGAAGCAATTGAATTGAATCAAGCGCAAGTCGATCAATTGCTAGGTTATCAAGTTCCTACTGTATTTATTACAGATGCACTGCAACGTTTAGGTTGTAATGTGACTGTAAAAGCTGAAGGTGAATGGATTGTTGTTCCCCCATCACACCGTTACGATATGGCAATTTATCAAGATTTAATTGAAGAAGTTGCGCGTATACATGGTTATGACAATATTCAAATTAGTCTGCCAGTGATTGATGTAAAACTTGCTCAACATCAGGATCAATTTGAACTGACTCAATTACGTCAAACGTTAGTAACACTCGGTTATCAAGAGGCGATTAGTTTTAGTTTTGCAGATTTAAAACTTGAAAAACAATTGAATTCACAAGTAAATCCATTGGCGCTTGCAAATCCGATTTCAAGTGACTTGGCGGTAATGCGTTCAACTCTTCTTTCAAGCTTAATTCCGTGTGTTCAGTACAATATCAATCGTCAACAAAGTCGTGTACGTTTCTTTGAGCTAGGGCTACGTTTTGATTATCAAAACGCGAAAAGTATAGAAGATTTGAAACAGATTCCAACTTTGGCTATGATTGCCGTAGGATCAAAACAAATTGAATCTTGGCATGGAAAAGCTCAAGTTATGGATTTCTTTGATCTCAAAGGCGAGGTCGAAGAAATTTTAGCAGCTGGACGTGTTCAAGTTGAATATGTTCGTTCTGATCGTGAATGGTTACATCCAGGTCAGTCTGCGGAAATTCTCGTGGATGGTAAGTCAGTAGGTTATTTAGGTCGCCTACATCCATCTTTGGAAAATGCACTGGATTTGAGCACAACTTGGATCGCAGAGCTCGACCAATCGGCTGTTTTGCAAACTTATGTATCTAATTTTACAGAATTATCACGATTTCCATCGGTTAGACGTGATATTGCGCTTGTAATTAGTGATAAGATTAATGTTAGTGAAATTCAGCAACTTATCGAAAAAACGGGTGGAGAGCTTTTAGACTCTACTTGGTTATTTGATGTGTATACAGGGCAAGGTGTTGAACAAGGTAAACGCTCATTGGCATTTGCATTGTTATGGCAACATCCATCACGTACACTCGAAGATGCTGAGATTAAATCCGGTATGGATCATATTATTCAAGTGTTAGAAGACACTTATCAAGCGACATTGAGGGCCTCATGACAGCATTAACAAAAGCAGAAATGGCTGATCATTTAAGTGAGCTTACGAGTTTAAACCGTCGTGAAGCAAAACAAATGGTCGAGTTGTTCTTTGACGAGATTAGCCAAGCATTAATTGCAGGTGAACAAGTTAAACTTTCAGGTTTCGGAAATTTTGAGCTACGTGACAAACGTCAACGTCCAGGTCGAAATCCTAAAACTGGAGAAGAAATTCCAATCTCAGCACGCCGTGTTGTAACATTCCGTGCAGGTCAAAAATTTAGACAACGTGTGGGAACAGAACAAGAAGATTAATTGGTGCTCTTTATGTCGTAAGATGAAAGCTCTGTAATCTAAAAGTTTTGTAAGATAAAAACCCTGAGCAATATGCTTGGGGTTTTTTTATTGCAAAAATAAATGCCGCTAGAGTTGTATAAACTAGCTTTGTTGGAATGATTGTGACAAGGATTGATATCGTTTTATCATAATATTAAATGATCAACTGGATTTTTACGTAGACGAAGTTTTAGTTAAAACAAGGCGGGGGAATGTGTTGCAATTGTTGATAAGCAAAGCTCTTATGGCTAATAACTTTAATCTGAGAAAACTCTAAGCGTCTTTGTAAAAACACAAATAAGTAAAAATATTATAGTGTTGGCTAAGATTATCCGATTAGATCTGTTATTTTAAAGGATGATAATAAAAGTAAAATATAGTTCTAAGGGATTCGTGTTAGTACGGTCTAAAGAGGTTTAACTTGAAGGTGATATGGCTTGTTTCTGATTAATCCAATTTTAACAAAAAATATAGCAAAAAAAAGAGAACCTAAAAGGTTCTCTTTTCTTGATAACAATCTAAGCGATTATTATTGAGCAGCTGAAGCAGCAGCAGAAGCGTCTGCAGCAGCAGCAGTAGCATCAGATGCAGCAGCAGTAGCGTCAGCAGCAGCATCAGTAGCAGATGCAGCAGCAGCGTCAACAGCAGCAGTAGCTTCAGAAGCAGCTTCTACAGCTTGAGAAGCAGCAGCATTTGCGTCAGCAGCAGCTTCTTCAGTTTTTTTAGCACAACCAACGAAAGCTAAAGTAGTAGCAACTGCAGCAGCAATAGCGATTTTTTTGAATAACATGGCATCACTCTCATAAATTTAATTGAGACAAAAAACCCAAGTTAGCCTGTTTTTTGCTTTTTGCATGAGCAGTCTAACTGGTATGCGAATATGCTATCACTGCGCATTTTGAATTGCTACTGTTAATCTTAAAAAAACTGACCAAATTGATGAAAAAGTGATGTTTTTTTAACAGTATTTTACAATCAAGTTGCACTTTTAGATTGGTTTGTTGATAAATAAGCTATTAATAAATATAAAAAATATTGGTCAACAATTTATATATTTAAATATTTGCAATGTTCTGTAACGTTGAAGCTCGGTGATTGTATATTTATGTAAATAATGTCAACCAAATAAAAAGGCTACTATTAAAGTAGCCTTTTTAAATACTTATCGAATTAGTTCGCAGCTTTACGTTTCATTTGATCAAAGAAATCATCATTTGTTTTGGTTTCTTTCATTCGATCTAATAAGAATTCCATCGCCACTAATTCATCCATAGGATGAAGAAGTTTACGAAGAATCCATACTTTACGTAGATTTTCTTCATTCATGAGACGCTCTTCACGACGCGTACCCGATTTTTTGATATTCATTGCTGGGAAGACGCGTTTTTCAGCAATACGGCGATCAAGAATGATTTCTTGGTTACCTGTACCTTTGAATTCTTCGTAGATCACTTCATCCATTTTACTGCCTGTTTCAATCAAGGCGGTAGAAATAATGGTGAGAGAACCGCCTTCTTCGATATTACGTGCAGCACCAAAGAAACGTTTAGGGCGCTCTAAGGCATGTGCATCAACACCGCCCGTAAGTACCTTGCCAGATGAAGGAACAACCGTGTTATAAGCACGTGCTAAACGTGTAATTGAGTCAAGTAAGATTACAACATCTTTTTTGTGCTCTACCAGACGTTTGGCTTTTTCAATCACCATTTCAGCAACTTGGACATGGCGAGCTGGAGATTCATCAAATGTTGATGCAACAACTTCACCACGCACAGTACGTTCCATTTCGGTTACTTCTTCAGGACGTTCGTCGATCAAAAGTACAATCAAGAAGCATTCAGGATTATTACGCACAATAGATTGAGCAATGTTCTGTAATAACATTGTTTTACCCGCTTTTGGCGGTGCTACGATAATTGAACGTTGACCTTTACCAATGGGTGCAACTAAGTCCACTACACGCGCTGTCAAATCTTCAGAAGAACCATTACCCAATTCCATAACCAATTGCTCAGTTGGGAAAAGTGGTGTGAGGTTTTCAAATAAAATTTTATTGCGTGAGTTTTCAGGAGTGTCATAGTTAATTTGATTAACTTTTAATAATGCAAAGTAGCGTTCACCTTCTTTAGGTGGGCGAATCGTACCTGTAATCGTATCACCCGTTCGTAGATTGAAACGACGAATTTGTGAAGGACTAACATAGATATCATCCGGACCTGCAAGATAAGAACCTGCAGCGGAACGTAAAAAGCCGAAACCATCAGACAAAATTTCAAGAACACCATCACCAAAAATTTCTTCGCCATTCATTGCATGGCGTTTGAGGATGGCAAAAATGATGTCTTGCTTACGATTACGAGCCATTCCTTCAAGGCCCATAAACTCAGCAATTTTAATGAGTTCGCCGATCGGTTTTTTCTTGAGTTCAGTTAAATTCATAAATGGTCAGATTGAATAAGGATGTGTGGAACACAGATAAAGAGAAAAGAAGCAAAAGTCGCCAGCAGTGTAATAGGTGAGTTGAAGTTGTATAGACACAAAAACAAACTCAGAATCTATGTAGTTCTTTCGAGGAGAAATATGTAAAACAATTTCTGTTGCCGAACGGCGATCTTATGTGTTGTCCTTTAAGAAACAGGAAGAGAATCCTAATGTTCCTTGAGCATGGAATATAAGTTAGATCAACAAGTTTGTCAAATTATAGTCGAAAAAAAATACGCTAGAAAATCAAGCGTATTTCTCATTTTCCTAGATTTATACAAATAATGTATAAATTCAGCAAATTAAATATTTTCTTCAATGAATGCAGTTAATTTAGATTTTGGCACTGCACCAATCTGTTGAGCAACAACTTCACCATTTTTGAACATCAATAACGCTGGAATGTTACGAATGTTATAGTTGACAGCAGTTGCTTCACATGCAGTCACATCAACTTTAACGATTTTAACTTTACCTTCAAATTCAGTTGAAAGTACTTCAAGAACTGGTGCAATCGCTTTACACGGTGCACACCAGCCAGCCCAGAAATCTACGATTACAGGGATATCAGATTGAAGTACATCTGCATCAAAGTTGTCATCAGTGGTATTTACGATATTGCCAGACATGGATTTTGCTCCAAAATATTTTAAAGATGAATCTATCTATGGATATAAGTATTACATAGTCATCTTTAACAATGTAGGGGGATGCTTAAATTTTCATTCTAATTTGTGAGTTTGTCCAATTGATGCTCACGATATTTACAATCGGATCTTTAGAAAATCAGTGAAACTGTCACATAATTGTCATATATGCTGAAAAAATAATGACTCATCAAATTGTCTAAATAAATGGCTTTTAAAAAGCGTGTATGTGAATTAATCTAAGCAACAATTCAGTATGAGTTTGTATAAATAATGTCTGATTTTTTGATTGATGAAGAATTACTTGCCGCGATTGATATGGGGTCAAATAGTTTCCATTTGGCAATTGCTCGTGTGGATCATGGTGAAGTTAAGAAAGTTGCTTCTATGTCAGAAAAGGTTCAGCTTGCGGCTGGATTAGATGAAAATAAAAACTTAACTGAAGCTGCACAGCAACGAGGCTTGGCTTGCTTAGCGCGTTTTGTTGGACGTTTAAGTTCAGTACAGCCCACTCGCCTCAGAATTGTAGCGACAAATGCGCTACGTCAAGCTAAAAATGGGCATGAATTTATTCAAAAAGCAGCTGAGATCCTGCCAAAACCCATCGAAATTATTGCGGGACGAGAAGAAGCTCGACTTATTTACTTGGGTGTATCGCATACTATGGCTAATAGTGGTCGTCGTCTGGTGATCGATATTGGTGGTGGATCTACTGAATTGATTATTGGTGAAGAGTTTGAGCCGATTCATACCGAATCTTTACAAATGGGCTGTGTTGCTTTTACTAAAGCCTATTTTGCCGAGGGCGATATTAATAACAAGGCTTTTGATAAAGCTGTGGTTGCCGCACGAAAAGAATTGTCTTCGATTGCAAATACCTATAAAGCTGCGGGTTGGGATACTGTGGTCGGTTCTAGTGGAACCATCAAAGCGTGTCGTCAAATTGCTGTCAATATGGGCTGGAGTGATGAGCAAGAAAATCTTACTCGAGAAGGTTTAGAAAAGTTAAAAGATAAATTGCTGAAATTTAAAAATATTTCAGATATGGAGTTTGAAGGCTTAAAAGAAGACCGTCGAGCTGTATTACCTGCGGGTTTAGCGATCCTTTATGCTGTTTTTGAAGTCTTGAATATTGATAAGCTGGTATATTCTGATGGGGCATTACGTGAAGGTGTAATGTATGACTTATTAGGCCGTTTCCAACATGAAGATATTCGGGATCGTAGTGTACAGGCAATGATGGGGCGCTATGGTGCAGATGCAAAACAAGCTGAGCGTGTCGTAGAAACAGCACAACATTTGTTTAATGCCGTGGCTAGTACATTAAATTTAAACAGTGATGATAGTGATCTTTTGCGTCGAGCTGCTTATTTGCATGAGATGGGCTTAGCCATTAGCCATAGTGGTTATCAAAAACACAGTGCTTACTTATTACAACATTCAGACATTCCTGGTTTTTCACAAATTGATCAAAACCATTTGTCACATTTGGTCGCTCATCATCGTCGTAAATTGCGAGTAGATGCCAAATTAGAAGTGCTAAAAGTGGGCGGCAACAAGCTTGTGTACTTGTGTTTGTTACTCCGTCTTGCTGTTTTACTGAATCATAGTCGTAGCGATGAGATGCTTCCTGCCATTGAATTGGCGGTAGAGAATGAGCAACAATGGCAACTCAGCGTTTCTGGTGATGCCAAACAATGGCCATTGCTGGTTGCAGATTTGCATGATGAGCAAGTGCAATTTAAGCATTGGGACATTGAATTGAATATTCAGTCGGAACAGTTTATCGATTAACTTAAAGGTTTTGTGATGATGGAATGATCAATCATTTCATATCACTTAAACCTAAACTTCCGATGCGTAATCCATCGGTGAATTAGGGATAATACTCGACTTATGAAAAATAAAGCTGCTCAATCTCAAGCTTGGAAAACGGTTCAAATTGCACGTCACCCTGAGCGTCCGCAATTTTTGGATTACGTAGGCGAAATCTTTACTGAATTTGATACCTTGCATGGTGATCGTCTATATGGTGATGATGGTGCAATGGTGGGTGGTTTGGCCCGTTTTAACGGTCTACCAGTGATGGTTGTGGGTCAACACCGTGGTCGTAGTACGCGTGAAAAATTACAGCATAACTTTGGGATGTGTAATCCTGAAGGGTACAGAAAGTCTCAACGCTTACTTGATATGGCGGAACGCTTTAACCTTCCTGTATTTACTTTTATCGATACGATGGGGGCATACCCTGGTATTGGTGCTGAAGAGCGTGGTCAAGCGGAAGCAATTGCAACAAGTTTGGCGCAACTTTCAAGCCTTAAAGTGCCAGTGATTGCGACAGTTTTGGGTGAAGGCGGTTCTGGTGGTGCTTTGGGGATTGGTGTTGCTGATCGCGTCATTATGCTTTCGCACAGTATCTATTCTGTGATTTCTCCTGAGGGTTGTGCATCGATTCTATGGAAAACTGCGGATAAAGCTGAACAAGCCAGTGAAGCACTTGCATTAACTGCCAATAAACTGAAAGAAATTGGCATTGTTGAATATGTGGTTGATGAGGGTGATGGCGCTCATTTGCATCCTTTTGAGGTTATGGAAAAACTTAAGGATGTGTTAAAACAAGCGCTTGATGAATTACAGCCAATGACTGCGGAAGAACGATGCGAAGCACGTTATCAACGTTTAATGAAGTTTGGCAGCAACAATTTAGGTCTTGCTTCTTAAAACAGTATTCTCAATTTCCTGAAGATACCCGTTTCTTAATCGGATGTAGCGGTGGTATGGATTCCATGCTATTGCTACATCTGATGGCACAGCTTTTTCCTGAGCGAATTCGTGCAATTTATGTCAACCATCAACTGCAAAAAGTCAGTGATGAGTGGGCTGATTTTGTTGCTCAACAATGTACAGCGCTTAATATTCCTTATATTCTTCAGCCAGTTCAAGTCGCTCAAGGCAATCTTGAGAATCAAGCACGTGAAGTGCGTTATCAGGCTTATTTTCAGCATATAGATAAAAATGAGGTATTGGTTCTTGCTCACCATCAGCAAGATCAGGCCGAAACGTTAATGTTACGCTTGTTGTCAGGTGCGGGGGTTACAGGTCTATCAGCAATGCAATCCATCGATCAGCGCGATCAATTGCTGATCTGGCGGCCTTTACTTGATACTTCCCGTGAGCAGATTTGCCAATGGGTTGAGCAACTGAAAATCGATTATGTGGATGATCCTTCTAATTTAGATATACATTATGACCGTGCATGGTGTAGACATGAACTTTGGCATATTTTGCAAAGTCGTTATCCTAAAATGCAGCAAGCATTGGCACGTACTAGCTATTTAATGCAAGATGCTGATGAAATTCTCAATGAGGTAGTACAGCAGGATTTAAAGTTCTGTGGTCATCCTACACAATTGGATTTAGCCAAATTGGCATCACTTTCCCCTGCTAGACAGCGGCAACTTCTCTCAATGTGGATGAAAGGTGAAGGGACATATCGCCCAGCTTTGGACATGGTGCAAAGGCTACAAGATGAGGTAATTGAATCTAAGACAGATGCGCAAGCCGCTTTACATTGGAATCATTTTTATTATTTACGCTATCAAAATCAGCTTTACCGAATTGAGCAAAACCAATATTTAGCGTCAAAATCTAAACAATTGCCTCAAGAACAGGAAGTTCAATTTCAGCTTCATCAACAACTACAATTCACATCTGGTGTGTTTCAGATCGAAAGCTCTAAAATGGGCCTGGCTTTTGCACTGTTCAATCATAAGCTAACATTAAAGCCGCGTTTAGGTGGTGAAAAAATTCATCTTTATGGCAGAGTAGGTGCTTGGCCTTTGAAAAAAGCTATTCAAGAAGCACATATTTTTCCGTGGATGCGTCATACAATTCAAATATTAAGTGTAGATAATGTTATGCTTGGTGTGTTTACACCAAATGGTTTTTGGTTGGCGCAATCTGAATATTGTGAAGTGGGTGGATGGCAACCAAATTTAATCTCTGAGTTAAAAAACTAAGGTCGAGCGTGATTCATGAGTGCAGCGTTAAATTGTAATATTACTTTTATTGGTGGTGGGAATATGGCACAAGCCCTAATCGGTGGCTTGTTGAGTCGTGGATTACCTGCAACACGTATTACAGTTTCTGACCCCTTTGAAAATATTCGACAATTGCTACAAGAAAAAGATGTGCATGTGACTGACGATAATATCGCAGCAATTAAAAACGCCGATATCGTTGTTTTTGCTGTAAAACCTCAAGTTTTGGGTGGAGTGCTTAAACCATTAAAAGGTTTACTCGAAGATAAATTATTGATCTCAATTGTTGCAGGTGCTGAAATTCAAACAATTTCAGACTTAACGGGTAGTGAGCGTATTGTTCGTGTTATGCCGAATACACCTGCTTTGGTTCAAACTGGTGCACATGGTATTTTTGCTCAAGAAGAGGTCAGTGTTAAAGACCGCGAATTGGCAACACAAGTACTTGCTTCGACAGGTTTAACGATCTGGGTGACTTCTGAAGCGCAAATTGATGCTGTGACTGCTGTTTCTGGTTCAGGCCCTGCATATTTCTTCTATATGATGGAAAGCATGATTCGCGCTGGAAAAAATATGGGTTTAGATGAAAAGGTTGCGACCGCTTTAACTTTACAGACAGCACTTGGTGCAGCACAAATGGCAATTACCAGCTCAAATGCGCCATCGGAATTGCGTAAAAATGTGACTTCTCCAAACGGTACTACACAAGCTGCTTTAGAAGTATTTGATCGTGCTCAAATTTCTCAAAATATTCAGACAGCTTTAGCTGCTGCGCAGAAGCGTAGTCAGGAACTGGCTCAAGAATTAAGTGACAGCATTAAATAATTATTGATTTTTAGGAACGTTCCAGTATGGGTGCAAATTCTGCGCAAATTTTTGGCATTATTATTAACGTAGCGATTTTGCTCGTATTCTTTCGTTTTTTAATGCAATTGGCCATGGTGAGTCCATACAATCCAGTGGTGATGTCGACAGTCAAAGCGACAAAAATTGTGGATATGTTTGGTCGAATTTTTCCGCCTTTAGCCAAAGGGCGAGTAAATACAGCTGCATTAGTTTTGCTGGTGGTGTTATATCTGCTTAAGATTTTTGGAATGATGTACTTGCAAGGTGCAATACCTAATAGTCCTGTACATTTGATCATTCTAACTTTTGTAACCATGATCCAAGACCTGATTCGTTTTTGTCGCTATTTAATTTTTGCGACCATTATTCTTAGTTGGGTGGTGATGTTTACCCAGTCGAGATCACCTTATATTGAAGTGATTCAAGAGCTTGCCGAGCCATTATTGGCGCCGTTCCGCCGTATCATGCCAAATATGGGAATGATTGATCTTTCTCCAATTCTAGCGATTTTGGCATTGATCATTGCTGAAAAAGTTATGGATTATGCTGCGATTGCGTTGTTAACAGGCCTTTAACTTACCAGTTTAAATAGCAAAAGGACTCAATAGAGTCCTTTTTTTGTGAGTATTAAAAATATAATATTGAGTATGTTTTCAACAAAAGATGATCTCTCCCTAACTTTTTCTAGAAAGTTAGGGAATAGTCTAAAGGCTTAATGTGCTTCACCCCAATTCTTGCCTTGACCGACTTCAACAACTAAAGGTACCGATAAGGTAACGACCTTTTGCATCACATCTTTAATCTGTGCAGCCAATTTATCTGCAATAGCCTCATCAACTTCAAACACCAATTCATCGTGTACTTGAAGTAAAAGTTTCGCCTGATTTTGAGGTAAGATTTTATTGACTTCAATCATCGCCATTTTAATAATTTCAGCAGCAGAGCCTTGGAGTGGGGCATTAATCGCAGCACGTTCCGCACCTTTACGCACCATCATATTTCGAGCATCAATATCTGGTGTATATAAGCGACGACCTGTAATGGTTTCTACAAAACCTTGTTCCAGTGCGACTTGGCGGGTACGTTGCATATACTCATAGATACCCGGATAACGGTGGAAGTATTGCTTAATATAGTTTTGCGATTCTTCACGAGTAAAGCCCAGTTGACGAATCAAACCAAACTCAGACATACCGTACAATAAACCAAAGTTAACAGCTTTCGCTTGGCGGCGTTGATCAGAGGTCACATTTTCTAGCGCGACACCCAAGACCTCAGATGCTGTACGACGGTGTACATCTTGCCCATTTTGAAAAGCATCAACTAAAGCATCATCTTGTGAGAAATGCGCCATTAAACGTAATTCAATTTGTGAATAATCGGCTGCCAAAAGTACACGACCTTGAGGTGCGATAAAGGCTTTACGAATCTGACGACCAATTTCCTCACGTATCGGAATGTTCTGTAGGTTTGGATCGGTTGATGACAAGCGTCCTGTTGCTGTTAATGCTTGATGGTAACTGGTATGGACGCGGTGGGTATCGGGATTGGCTTGTTTCACTAAGGCTTCGGTATAGGTACTTCTAAGCTTAGTTAAACCACGATACTCAATGATTAGTTCAGTAATTGGATGATCGATTTTTTCTAAAACTGCTTCAGAGGTACTGTATTGTCCCGTTGCGGTTTTTTTGCCACCTTTTAAGCCTAATTTTTCAAATAAAACTTCACCGACTTGTTTGGGTGAACCGACATTAAAAGATTCGCCTGCAATTTCGATAATTTGATTTTCAAGATTTTGAATGGTATTGGCAAAGTCTACACTGAGCTGATCCAAGAAGCTTAGATCAAGTTCTATCCCATTTTCTTCCATGGTTGCCAAAACACTGGCTACAGGCATTTCAATGTGATGTAAAATATTGATCAGTTCAGGAATTTCTTTCAGCTTACGTTCCAGAACTTCATATAGGCGGTATGTGACATGTGCATCTTCTGCTGCATAATGTCCAGCGGTTTCAATCTCGATTTGATTAAAGGTCTTTTGTTTTGCACCTTTACCTGCAACTTGTTCAAAAGTTGTGGTCAAATGGCTCAGATAAACGCGCGCAACATCATCCATACCATGGCGTGTTGTCACTGCATTCAATACATAAGAGGCCAGCATGGTGTCAAAATACCAACCTTGTAAATGAATACCGTGATTTTCAAAAATATGCGCATCATATTTTAAATGATGTCCAATTTTTTCAATACTTGGATCTTCAAGAATCGGTTTGATTTGCTGAATAATCGCATCGCGATTGAGTTGCTCAGGAGCACCTTCATAATCATGTGCTAAGGGGATGTAATAAGCATCATTGGCATCAAAAGCTACTGAAAAACCAACCATTTCAGCGATACGATAATCTAAGCTTGTGGTTTCAGTGTCAATTGCAAAACGTTTTTCTGTGCTTAAGCGTTGGAAGAGCTTATCCCATGCTTCTTGACTTAAAATAGTATGATAAGTGGCTTCACCAAGACGGTCATCAACACTTGAACTTGTGGCTTGATCTGTAATTTCACTTTCAACAGGTTGTTCGGTTTTGCTAATACTTTGAGTTGTTTGTTTATAGGCGGGGCTATTTGGATTATTGGGATGATCAAGCGATTGTAATTGATTACGGAATTCAAGTTCAGTATACAAACTACGCAATGCTTCAACATCAGGTTCACACAGCTTTAAATCATCATAGGTCAAACTTAAATCGAGATCGATAACAATACTTGCTAATTGATGATCAAGCGTAATTCCTTCAACATTGTCTTTTAAACTTTGTCCAACTTTACCTTTGATATTATCAACATTTTCCAAAATACCAGCAATCGTACCATACTCATTTAACAGTTTAGCGGCAGTTTTTGCACCTACACCCGGTACGCCACGAATACCATCAGAGGCATCACCCATTAAGGTTAAATAATCAATAATTTGATCTGGGCGGACGCCAAATTTTTCGATTACACCATCGACATCCATCGGTTTGTCTTTAAAACTGTCTTCAAGGGTAACCTTATCAGTGACCAACTGGGCCATGTCTTTATCACCCGTAGAAATCAAAACTTGATGACCAGCTTTTTCAGCACGTTTTGCCAAGGTTCCAATAATGTCATCAGCTTCAGCACCAGGAAGCGTATGTAATGGAATACCTAAAGCACGGATCAAGGCATGCAAATAAGGAATTTGTTGTGACAATTCTTCTGGCATGCTTGGACGGTCACCTTTATATATCGGTGACAGCACATGACGAAAGGTGGGTTCAGGTGTGTCAAAAATAACCGCCATATGTGTTGGTTGCACACGACGCATCAGTTTTTGAATTGCAGAAATTGCCCCACGAATCGCATTGGTCTGTAATCCAGTTGATGTGGTTAAAGGTGGGAGTGCATGAAAAGCACGAAATAAAAAGTATGACCCATCGACCAATACAAATGGTGGCATTGATATTTTCCTAATTCAAATAACCGCTTTATTGTACGTGATTTTTTACGCTTGCGAAGATGCAACAGTCATCCTTGTGTTACTGAATATCTGATGAATTCACATAATCATCAAGCAAGGCTGTTGTATTATCGAGTTACTCAGGATCGAGAAAGATGAAATATGCTCAAAGGGCAGAGTGAAATTCGTATCATTTGGTTAATGATGTTGATCATTATTGCAGTCAGTGCATGGTTTTTGGATGCACGAATATTGACATACATCAGTGGTTTAGCATTTGTCATGAGTGTGATGCAGTATGTTGATGCGATTCAAGATCCATTGCAAGAGATTGCACAGCAGACATTATTTCCATTACAAAGCACTTCAAAAGTGCCTTTGTATATTTCTTCGATTGTTGCTGTTGTAGGGCTAACACTGCATTTGAGCTGGATGGTTGGTTTAGGTCTCACAGCTTGGATTTTCTTTTTCTTACGCTGGTTACGCCGTTTAGAGCGTTATTTAACTCAAGTACAATTACAAATTCAACATTTGAACTTTTCAGAACATACATCCCCAGATTTAAACCATCCGCTATCGATTAAACAAAGTATAGCGATGAATAAAGACTCTTCCCTGAACTTAATGGGACAAATTCGCCAATGGATTTTTCAAGGAAATCCTGTTTTAAAAGTTGCGATCTTGGTTTTGGTGATTGGCATTGTGTTATTGCTACGTTTTGCGACAGAGCATTGGCAATTAAGTTTAGCAGTCAAACTTTCAATCGTTGCTTTGTCCAGTGGAGCAATCACCACATTGGGAGTGTTGCTACAAAATAAAAATCGTAGTTTTGCCTTAGCAATAGAGGGGTTGGGGCTTGCTGGATTATTTTTAACCTTATTCTTTGCCTATTACAATCAGTTGCTTCCGAGTCTTTATCTGGCAAGTTTATGTTTTGCTGTAATTATGGCATTGACACTGAGTTTAAGCTTAAAGCAGCAAAGCGTGGAATTGGCATTGATGGCAGTCCTTATCGCATATATTGCGCCATTTACGTTGCCTGTGCGAAATGCAACGGTGGCGGAACTGATGGCTTATTATTTAGTGATTAACATTGCAATTGCTGTACTTAGTACCTTAAGACCTTGGAAATATTTAAATCAGATCGGATTTTTAGTGACAGTCATCATTGGTGGTGGTTATGCTTTCTATTATGGATATATTCAAGAAAAACAGTTACTCACAATACTCATTTTTGCACATCTCTCCGTATTCATTTGGCTTGGTTTTCGATTCAGTCAATTGATCGCCAAACAGGACCTGGAGCAATTTAAACTTAAACCCAGTTTAGATGTTGCGTTGATTTTTGGGGCACCGATAATTGGCTATTTATTTATATATTTAATGTATTTTCACCAAGAGCTTATCCTTGCTGGATTTAGCCTTGGTTTTGCTGTGGTGTTTGCAGGAATTTACCAACTTTCTAAACGTAATCAATCTATTCAACTGATTTCTCAAAGTTATTTTAGTTTGGCATTGATCTTTATTGCTTTAATTCCACCGATTCTTCTGCATGGTCAGTGGAGCGTGGTGGGTTGGGCTGTTGAAGGCTTATGTATTTTTGGCTTTGCTTTATATCGACAATCAGTGATCAGTCGTTATATGGCGATAGCCTTGTTGATTGTTGCAGGTTGTTCAAGCCTTTATTACTTATTTGAATTGCCTGATTTTCCAACCACGATGTATTGGTGCTTAAGTTTAAGCTATATCGCTGTGGTGTTATTGGCAAATAGTCGTGATGATTTTCGCAAACAGATCAGTTCAGTAACGACCTTGTTTTTAAGCCTGCTGATGATTTCTGCAACCACGATGATTCTTGCATTATTGCTTGATCACCTAGAGGGAGAAAATCGATATATATACACTGTATTGATTGTGGTTGTCGCTTATCTGTTGATGAATGAATTGATGTTATGGCTAAAGGCTCGATCAACATGGTTGATTCCAAAATGGATTGGGGTAATTCCTGTCTATGTATTTACACTCATTTTATTATTGGATATTAGTAAAGATGGCATGTTGCTATGGACTAGTGATATTGAACGATGGGGGATCGCAGTTTCAGGTTTAGTGCTAGCGGCAGTATGGTTAAGACCTGCAAAAGGGATACAGTTTGAAAGTGAATGGCTAAGTTTAGGTGTTTTAGTTAGTTTAAGTCTAAGCAGTCTTAGCTTGATTGCAACGATGCCTTATATCAGCGTAGTCATTTTACCTTTAGTGTTTTGTGGATGGTGTTTCTTTCAGAAAAAATCAGAATGGACGATGTTCTGGCAGACGCGAAGTAGTTTATTACTGATGCTGATTTGGATGATTTGTTCTCAGCTATTTTCACAGCAAGCATTTCAAGGATATTTATTACCAATCTTAAATCCATTTGATTTGGTTAGTATCGCCATGTTAATTGGTTTTTTCTGGATGCTGTATCTTCAATTTAAGCAAGGTATAAAGCAGGGAATAGACCATGGGATACTTGCTGTTCTGTGTGTTTTAAGTTTGTTGTGGCTGAGTAGCTATATTATTTTAAGAGCTTTACATGTGTATTTTGCTACACCTTATAATCAACTTAGTCTATGGCAAGATGCCACTACACAACTGAGCTTAACCTTGCTTTGGGTGAGCTTAGCTTTTATCGCAATGAGCTTTGCCAGTCGTAAGTTTTTACGTCCTTTATGGATTTTAGGGGGGAGTATTTTGGTGATTGTCACCTTAAAATTGGTGCTATTTGATTTATCACATATTGGAACATTAACTCGAGTGGTTTCTTTCTTGGGGGCGGGTTTTGTGATGCTGATTATTGCTTATATTGCCCCGATTCCTGATCAGAAAAATTTAAATCATTAATTATGGATTGAGTGATAATTTAGGTTGTTCAGTTGAAAGCAAAATAAAAGAGGCATTTACTATATAGTAAATGCCTCTTTTTAAGTTTAAGTATTGAGATACTTAAAGAATTTCAATTGCTAGAGCAGTCGCTTCACCACCACCAATACAAAGGGCCGCAATCCCTTTTTTACCGCCAGTACGTTTTAAAGCATGAATTAAGGTCAAAATAATGCGCGAACCTGTAGAACCAACAGGATGACCTAGGGCACATGCACCACCGTGAATGTTGACTTTTTCAGCGTCCAGTTTAAATTCATCGATTGGGCACATAGTGACCATCGCAAATGCTTCATTGATTTCCCATAAATCAACATCTTGAACATCCCAACCGGTTTTATTCAGGACCTTTTGGATTGCACCTACAGGAGCAATGGTAAACTCAGATGGATGCTGTGAGTTTGAAGCATATGCAACAATTTTTGCTAATGGTTGGAGCCCTTTTGCAGCAGCATGATCCGCAGAAGTTAATACAAGTGCAGATGCGCCATCTGAAATTGAGCTGGCATTCGCAGCCGTGATAGTTCCATCTTTGGCAAATGCAGGACGTAAGGTAGGAATTTTTTCGATATTGGCATTAAATGGTTGTTCATCTTGATCAATAACAACATCACCTTTACGGCTTGAAACCGTCACAGAAACGATTTCATCTTTAAACCAACCTTCAGTAATAGCTTTTTGTGCACGCTGTAAAGAACGAATCGCAAAATCATCCATTTGTTGACGTGTATAGCCTTTTGTATTTGCCATATCTTGTGCAAATGAACCCATTAGGCGACCCGTTTCAGCATCTTCTAAACCATCAAAGAACATATGGTCTTTTACTTCACCATGTCCCATGCGATATCCGCTGCGGGCTTTAGGAAGAAGATACGGTGCATTGGTCATAGATTCCATTCCGCCAGCAACAATGACGTCTGCCGAACCTGCTTTGATCGAATCCGCAGCTTGCATGACTGCTTTCATCCCTGAACCACACAGTTTGTTAATGGTTACAGCACCCGTTGTATCAGGTAAGCCAGCTTTGCGCATCGCTTGACGTGCAGGACCTTGTTTTAAACCAGCAGGTAATACACACCCCATAATGACTTCTTGTACATCGTTTGGTTGTAATCCAGCACGGGCAATGGCTTCTTTAATTGTCGCAGCACCTAAGTCAGGTGCAGTCAAACTGGTCAGACTTCCTTGAAAACCACCCATAGCTGTACGGGCACCATTAACAATTACGATGTCAGTCATTGTTCTATCTCCAAATGATTATTCTGTGAATATATCCAAAACCTAAGCAGTATATAAAAAATAGTGTAAGAATAAAGTCTAGGTATTGAATATATGCTGACCGTAGAGAACAGTTTTTAACATTCGGGTCGTGGTCCTAAATTTATAGCTCCCATTCGTCCGATTTTGTATCGTTTATTATTTTCGACATCATATTGACTGCAATAATAGAAACTTCCAGGTGAACCTCTGGGTAGGCCAGTATCACCTTGTAAAGTTAACGCATCTCTACTGCTTGCACTTCCAATCCATGTCAGTGTGCCATATTTAATTTTATTTTCAGTTTTTAGGAGTATGTGGTCTCCAGCATCAATCTGTTTATTTTTATTTTTATCTGTAAAAATAAGTAATCCTTTATTCCATTTGTCTTTTTCACATTGAATTAAATCTTCAGATGAACAAATGACCACAGTTGTATGTCGGACCAAAGCTTGACTTCTTGCATAAGAAACATGTTGCTGTATTTGTGCTGAAACAGCCCTAATCTCTTGTTTCTGCATCCAATTATGATAATGCGGTAAGCAGATTAAGCTGATAATTGCAATAATACAGATTATGGTAATTAGTTCGAATAAGGTAAGACCTTGCTCTTTACAATAAAAATACATCATTAGGTCTTCTGTTAAGTCTTGTTTTTTATTTGAAAAATAATGATTTTTCTATTAAATTTAATTGAAATGTTAACGTAGTAAAATATTTATTACTATCGGTTTCTTTTACTGCTAAAATGCATGTAGCAAAAAGATAAGCGATCCACGCAAAAAAATTGAGTAAAATGTTACCGAATTACAACGGAAATTGTAAGTAATTTTGTCAATAATTTACTTGATTAAAGTTATCAAGCACTTGGAAAAAGCCTCAAGTGTTTGTATGATTCAACGTGAGTAGCTTAAAAATAATACTGGGGTATTAAAATTTATCTCAGGATAGCCAATAAATTTTAGGCTAAGCTTGAACAACAATTGTTATCTCTGGAGGATATCCATGAAATTGAGTCGTATCGCACTTGCTATGCTTGTTGCTGCTCCATTCGCTGCTGCTAATGCTGGTGTAACTGTTACACCTTTACTACTTGGTTACACTTTCCAAGACTCTCAACACAACAATGGTGGTGATAAAGGCGAGTTAACTAACGGCCCTGAATTACAAGACGATTTATTCGTTGGTGCTGCACTTGGTGTAGAACTTACTCCATGGTTAGGTTTTGAAGCTGAATATAACCAAGTTAAAGGTGACCTTGACGGTACTGGCGTAGCTGGTTCTGAATACAAGCAAACTCAAATCAACGGTAACTTTTATGCTACTTCTGATTTGATCACTAAAAACTATGACAGCAAAATCAAACCGTATGTATTGTTAGGTGCTGGTCATTACAAGTATAAACTTGATGACATGTCTTACCATAACAACGAAGAAGGTACTTTAGGTAATGCTGGTGTTGGTGCTTTCTGGCGCTTAAACGATGCTTTATCTCTTCGTACTGAAGCTCGTGGTACTTATAACTTTGACGAAAAATTCTGGAACTATACTGCTCTTGCAGGTCTTAACGTAGTTCTTGGTGGTCACTTGAAGCCTGCTGCTCCTGTAGTAGAAGTTGCTCCAGTGGTTCCAGTTGCTCCAACTCCAGTTGAACCAGCTCCACAAGTTCTTACTGAAGATTTGAACATGGAACTTCGTGTGTTCTTTGATACAAACAAATCAAACATCAAAGATCAATACAAGCCAGAAGTTGCTAAAGTTGCTGATGCGTTAACTACATTCCCGAATGCGACTGCTCGTATTGAAGGTCATACAGATAACACTGGTCCACGTAAGTTAAACGAACGTTTATCTTTAGCTCGTGCTAACTCTGTTAAATCAGCGCTTGTAAGCGAGTACAACATTGATGCATCTCGTTTGTCTACTCAAGGTTTCGCTTGGGATCAACCGATTGCTGACAACAAAACTAAAGAAGGTCGTGCTATGAACCGTCGTGTATTCGCGACAATCACTGGTAGCCGTACTGTAACTAAATAATCCTTTATTTAGTGAATAAAAAAGCGACTCAATTGAGTCGCTTTTTTATTTAAAGTCCTTATAATTATAGAATATTTAAATAAAACTGAATCAGAAATTAATAATTACAGGTTAACGATGAAATATATCATTTTAGGACTGGTACTCATGGCATTAAATGCCTGTACGTCGACATCAATAAATCCAAATCGTGTCTCAATCCAAAAACAATATCCAAATGAAGTGAAGTCATTGAAAAATGGGCTGTCTATATATTTTCAACCGAAATCGATAGATATTGAAGCTGAGTATAAACCCGCTTTGTCTGTTGCTTCAAAATTATTGAAAGACAATAAAAATTTTGTTCTCTACATTGAAGGTCATACAGACAGTACAGGCTCTTTGGCTACAAATAATAAAGTATCGTTAACACGCGCAAATATTGTGAAAGATTTTCTATTAAATGAATATCAAGTGAATCCAGAGCAATTGATTACACTTGGTTTAGGACCAATAAAGCCAATTGCTGATAATAAAACGGCAGAAGGTCGAGTAAAAAATAGACGGGCAACAGTGACTTTAAAAATTAAGTAATTTTGATAAAGCATCATAATTCAATCTTATAACGTTATAATTGTTGATTGTGATTTCTACAAGTTTGAAAATTGAATGAGTGTACAACTGCCTAAAGCCTTATTAGACCTAGAATCAAATTGCGGTATTTTTGCTGTTTGGATGTTATTGCAAAATTACTCAATTCAGTTAGATACTCAACAGCTGGTTAAACTTTGTCATCACGATGCAGAAGATGGTACTTTTACGATTGGCTTAGCTGTTGGGTTGAAAAAATTAGGTTTTGATCTCGCTTTTTATACAGATGAAGACTCAAATATTCATGAAAAAGAAATAGTCCGTTATCAAGACGCGAAAAGGTTAGAGTTGCAGATCAGTCCAGCGCTAAGCTATGAAGAAATTCAAGACTATACTGAACAAGGGTGCAATATCATTGTTTTTTATGACACTTTAGAAGGCATTGGAAATCATTCGTTGGTTTATTCGATAAATGATCAGGAAATTTGTTTCTATGATAATTTTGAAGCCATGCCGAAAGTGGTCTTTGAGCAACAACGGCTAGCTGAGGGAATCTGTCAGCAAGTGATTGTGATTTATCCCGATATTCCACCTGTACGTTATTGTTAATCCAATTAAAAATGTGAATCTCAGTAAATCGAAATTTACTGAGATTTGTGATAAAAATTGAGGGCTATTTCGGCTTTAGCCTTTAATACACAATACTTGTTTTAGTGTATGGACCACATCAATCAAATCATTTTGATTGGCCATAACTTGATGAATATCCTTGTAGGCACTTGGAATCTCATCAACCACACCTTTATCTTTACGGCACTCAATGCCTGCTGTTTGTGCAATTAAATCTTGCTGATTAAACAAATGCTTGGCTTTAGAGCGACTCATTTTACGTCCTGCGCCATGTGAGCATGAACAAAACGAATCTGGATTACCTTTGCCTTTAACAATAAAAGATTGCGCGCCCATTGAACCGGGGATAATCCCATATTCATCGAGCCCTGCACGAATTGCACCTTTACGTGTAACAAAGACATCTTCACCAAAGTGAAGTTCTTTCTGTACATAATTATGATGACAATTAATCGCTTCTTTGGTCATTTGAAAACTTGGTAATAAAGGGCGGATCGCTTCTAAAATTAAACGCATCATCTCACGTCGGTTTTCAAAAGCATATTCTTGTGCCCATTCTACAGCTTCCACATAATCATCGAAATTCGTTGATCCTTCTGCAAAGTAGCTCAAGTCTTTATCAGGCACGTGACCAAAACGATGCTGCGCTTCTTTCTTGGCACGTTCGATAAAGTAAGTACCAATCACATTCCCTAAGCCACGACTACCTGAATGTAGCATGATCCAGATATCTTCATTTTCATCAAAACACAATTCAATAAAGTGATTACCACCACCTAGGGTACCGAGTTGCTTTTGCCATGTAACATCAAAACTGCGCAACATACGTTTTAAAGCAGGGTGTTTATCTGTAATTCGCTGGAGCTTTTTATCTAAGGGTGAAAGTGTAGAAGCTTTGGCTTTGATTTGTTTGTGCATTTCAAAGCCGACAGGTACTTTTCTTTCAATAGCATTGCGTAAAGTACTTAAATTATCGGGCAACTGATATGCTTTTAGACTAAGTCTTAATGCATTCATACCGCAACCGATATCCACGCCAACCGCAGCAGGAATGATGGCATTCTTGGTTGGAATAACACTTCCCACTGTTGCACCTTTACCTAAATGTACATCTGGCATGACTGCGATATGCGAATGAATAAATTGTAATTGTGCCATTTTTCGCAGTTGCGTTAAGCTTTCTTCATCCACATCTTTTGTATAAATTTTTACAGGAACGCCATATTCTGCTTTGGCGTTTAAAATCATTTGTATGCTCATTTTTTTTCTCGAAGCAAATTTTTTATTGTCCGAAGGTGGTTAAAATTCTATTGTCAAAGCAATGATCTATTCAGATTTTAAAGACAATAAAAAAACCTAGCGAATGCTAGGTTTGACTGACATTCGGACACTTTGATTAATTCAGTGCCCGTGAGTAGACGACTGCTTAATCTTACTTTAAAGTTTTCTCAAATTGATGCATGTCGTACTCCTATATTTTTTGATTTAAAATCAAGGGTGAAAATTCTGATTGAACACTATCCAATGGGCATCATTCTATAAATAAAAAAAACTTTGTCAATAAAACATAGTAAATTAATTTTTAGTTCAGGTGGAATTACTTATGTAAAAATAATAAAGCAGCTAGAAAGCTGCTTTATTCATATCAAATGATTTACTCTTTTTCGACTTGAATCGGTTGTACATCCATTTGATCATAAGCAATCAATTTGGATTTGTGTTTCCATTTATAACCAAGCCAAATAACAAGGAACAAGGGAATACTAATATAAGTAGACAATACACTCATCCATTTTCCATCAAGTACAGCTTCTGCATTTTGACCAAGAATAATAATGGCGCAAAGAACAAATGCAAACCACGGACCAAAAGGAAAGAATTTTGCACGATAAGCTAAATCTTCAAGTTTATAACCTTGTGCTAAATAGCCTTTACGGAAGCGATAATGTGAGATTGCGATACCTAACCAGACAATAAATCCGCACATACCTGACATGTTTAACAACCATGTAAATACGACACTTTCACCAATAAAGGTGGTTAAGAAGCACAGTGCTGCAATTGCAGTGGTTGCATACAGTGCATTCATGGGTACACCGCGAAGATCGAGTTTAGAGAAAACTCGTGGTGCTTTACCTTCACGTGCCATATCGAACAACATACGTGTTGATGAATACATACCTGAGTTACCAGCAGACATAATTGCAGTCAAAATCACGGCATTCATTAAGCCCGCTGCAAATGCTAAACCTGCTTTTTCATATAACAGGGTAAATGGTGACAGGGTAATGTTTCCATCACCTTCCGCAGCAAGTGCAAGGTTTGGATCTGTATAGGCAACCAATGTACCAATAATAAAGATACACAATATATAAAATAAAAGAATACGCCAAAAGATTTGTTTAATGGCGATAGGGATGGTTTTTTTCGGATCTTTAGATTCACCCGCTGCAACGCCTACCATCTCTGTTCCTTGGAAAGAGAATCCAGCGATCATTGCCACACCGACTAAGGCTTGAAAACCACCGACAAATGGCGCTTCACCAACAGTCCAATTTTTGCTAATTGAATCTGTTGGATCTAACATGATTTTACCAATCATGAATAAGCCAATGACAATAAAGAAGATGATGGCAATCACTTTAACCAGTGAAAATAAAAATTCACTTTCACCAAAACCTTTTACAGTTAATGCATTGATAAAGAAGATAATCGCAAGGAATAGCGCACTCCACCAAAATCCAGGGATATCGGGAAACCAAAATTTCATGATGAATTGAACGGCAACCAATTCAAATGCAACAGTAATGGCCCAGTTATACCAGTAGTTCCAGCCCAGTGCGAAACCAAAACCTTCTTCTACATATTTATTACCATAGGTAAAGAATGCACCTGATGTTGGATTATGGGTTGCAAGTTCACCTAAACTGGTCATCAAGAAATAAATCATGATACCAATCAGAACATAAGCAAGTAATGCACCACCAGGACCAGCTGTGGCAATCGTTTGACCAGAAGCAAGGAATAACCCTGTACCAATAGAACCGCCAATGGCGATCATGTTTAAATGTCGTGCTCCTAGCTTCCGCTGGAGTTGTTGGGGATGATCTGTTTCGCTCATCGTTATTCCTTACTACTTTTTTGAGTGTTGGCTAACAGCACTTTAAAGCCTTGTTGATCTGCTTTAGTCGTACATTGACTAAAACTCTGCTCAATGAGTAATGGGTAATTTAGGAAGCGGTTTGCCACAATCCATAATTCACCACCTGATTTTAAATGTCGTCTAGCAGTTTTACATAACGTTTCACTGGCATTGTAATCTGTTTGAATACCTTGGTGAAATGGAGGATTACTCACAATCGCATGTAAGAACAATGGTGCATCCTCAATCCCTGTGACTGCTTTTATTTCAAGTTGTTCTAAAGGTAAATTATTTTTTTCAAAGGTCATTCGTGTTGATGCTAAAGCAAAAGCATCGACATCTAAAGCAAAAATGCGATTTTTCGGATTAAGTTTACTGAGATAAGCACTGATGACGCCAGCACCACAGCCAAAGTCTGCAATTTTTCCAGAAGTGACCTGCTTGAGATAAGGTAAAAGAACCCCAGTTCCAATATCGAGACGATTTTGGCTAAACACACCCGGAAGTGCACAAATGCTAAGTTCTCCAGCAGGTGTTGGAACATTATAGACATGCGCCCATTCTGCTAATGGTTTTGCAGTTACAGTTTTATCTGTAGTGAGTTGCCACATTTGACAATGACGTGCACTATCAAGCTTGATGGCTTGACCATAAGGTTGGAGTTGCTTTGCTGCGCGTTCTACACCACCTTTTTTCTCTCCAACTAAGAAAATCGAAGCACCAACGGCTAAACGACTGACTAAATTGTGCAATATATAGTTGAGTAGTTCTTTTGACTTTGGAACAAAAACAACAGCTTGATCAAATTCAGCTTCTGGCAGGTCAGTACCAAAATGTACCTTTGCCTGCTGATTCTGAAAATATTGAAACTCATTGTAATTCCAAGTCCAAATGCTTGCTTCGATGTTATGAGCTAAATTTGAAAGTAGATCATCCTTTGCTGCATTTACAAATAGCACGCGTCCAGAAAGGTAGTCATGCTGTCGAATGACAACTTCGCTTTTTGGCTCCATATTCACCATCCATCAATAAAAATTAGAGCAATGCCCAGTCTAAGCTGGGCATTATAAAGAATAGATTTATTATTTTTTAGTTTCGGGTAAAACTAAATTCAAAATTAATGCAGCGAGTCCGCCAGTTGCGACACCAGAACTAAAAATATTACGCGGTAATTCTGGCAAATGTTCCAAAATTTGAGGAACTTGCGCAACCCCTAGGCCGAGACCCAAAGAGATAGCAATAATTAGTAGTGCACGACGGTCTAGTTGAATTCCCGATAAAATGTTAATGCCTGAAGCAGCAACTGCACCAAACATTACCATAACCGCACCGCCCAGTACCGCTTGCGGTACCGCCTGAATGATACCAGCCACAGCAGGGAATAACCCCAGAATGATAAGCAGGATTGCAATCCAAATCCCAACAAAACGACTTGCAACACCTGTCAACTGAATTACACCATTATTTTGTGCAAAGACAGAACTTGGGAATGTGTTGAAGATCCCTGCAAGGAAAGAGTTGGCACCATTGACCAATACACCACCTTTAATTCGTTCCATCCACACTGGGCCATCTACAGGCTGATTTGAAATTTTAGAGGTTGCGGTGACATCGCCAATTGCTTCTAATGACGTGACAAGATAAATAAACGCCATAGGAATAAATAAGCTCCATGAGAAGCTAATTCCAAAATGCATTGGTGTCGGAATTTGAATCAATGGGGCATCTTTTAAACCAGAAAAATCCAAATAGCCCATAAAGCCCGCAAGAATATAGCCGATCACTAAAGCAATGAGAATTGCAGAACTTTTCACCCAAACTACTTTGAAGCGATTGAGAAGAACGATAATTGCCAACACTGTACATGACATAATGAGATTGTCGGCACTGGCAAACGTATGACTTTCCATGGCTTGGTAGCCACCGCCCATGCTGATTAAGCCTTCTTTAATTAAGGTTAAACCAATTAACAGCACCACAATTCCTGTAACCAATGGTGTGATCAACTTTTTTACCCAAGGTAAAATACGAGAAACACCCATTTCAATAAATGAGCCTGCAATGACCACACCAAAAATAGATGCCATAACTGCCTCTACTGGTGTGCCGGCAGCAACCATGGCAGAACCAATCCCAATCATTGGACCAATAAAGTTAAAACTTGTACCTTGAACAATCAGTAGCCCTGCACCAAATGGTCCAATTTTTTTACATTGTAAGAATGTTGCCACTCCAGAAATCACCAATGACATGGAAAGAATCATATTGGTATCTTGAGGAGAAACACCTAAAGCTAAACAAATCAGTAAACCGGGTGTTACAATTGGGACAATAATCGCAAGTAAATGTTGCAAAGCCGCAAAAAAAGCGATGAGTGGTTTTGGACGATCATCTAGACCATAAACAAGATCGATTTGAGTCTGTTTCTGATTGGGAGAGGGGTTAGAATTGGACATGGCACAGCAATTGGAAGTGGCAAGATGGCGCTATTCTAATCGCTTTACACACTATTACAAAATAAAAAGCCTGCTGTTGTGAAAAAAACTTGTAACTGTCAATAAACTGTCACTACTAAAAGTTAAGATTTTTCTGTATAATTTGCCCTCAAATTTAAAGCGTATCGAATTTACATGTCTGATATTAAAACTCTCCGTAATATTGCCATCATCGCGCACGTCGACCATGGTAAAACGACTCTTGTCGACAAACTTTTACAACAATCAGGTGCACTCGGTGACCGCGCGGGTGAGATTGAGCGTGTTATGGATTCGAATGCGCTTGAGTCTGAACGCGGTATTACCATTCTTGCAAAAAACACTGCGATCAAATGGTTAGACAAGCGTACAAATACTGAATACCGCATCAACATCGTCGACACCCCAGGACATGCTGACTTTGGTGGTGAAGTAGAACGTGTAATGTCTATGGTTGACTGCGTACTTCTTCTTGTCGATTCACAAGAAGGCCCAATGCCACAAACTCGCTTTGTAACACAAAAAGCGTTTGCTCGTGGTTTGAAGCCAATTGTTATCATCAACAAAGTAGATAAGCCAAGCGCTCGTCCAGACTGGGTTATCGATCAAGTATTTGATTTGTTCGATAACTTAGGCGGTAGTGATGAACAGTTAGACTTCCCAATCGTATATGCTTCTGGCTTACGTGGTGTTGCTGGTCCTTCTCCTGAAGAATTAGCTGAAGATATGACACCGTTGTTTGAAACAATCGTAGATATCGTTGAACCACCAGCAGTTGATATTGATGGTCCATTCCAAATGCAAATTTCATCACTTGACTATAATAGTTTCGTGGGTGTAATTGGTGTTGGCCGTATTCAACGTGGTTCAGTAAAAACCAATACACCAGTGACTGTGATCGATAAAGATGGCAAGACACGTAATGGTCGTATCTTAAAAATTATGGGTTACCATGGTTTAGAGCGTGTAGATGTAGATTCTGCTCAAGCGGGTGATATCGTATGTATCACTGGTTTAGATGCATTGAACATTTCTGACACAATCTGTGATCCTAAAAATGTTGAAGCATTACCTGCATTGTCTGTAGATGAACCTACAGTTTCGATGACGTTCCAAGTAAACAATTCACCGTTTGCTGGTAAAGAAGGTAAATTTGTAACTTCACGTAATATCCGTGAGCGTTTAGATCGCGAATTGATCCATAACGTTGCTTTACGTGTTGAAGATACTGACAGTCCAGACCGTTTCAAAGTTTCTGGTCGTGGTGAACTTCACCTTTCAGTATTGATTGAAACAATGCGTCGTGAAGGCTTCGAGATGGGTGTTTCTCGTCCGCAAGTGATCATGAAAGAAGTGGATGGCGAAACTCAAGAACCATACGAAAACGTTACTTTTGATGTTGAAGAACAACATCAAGGTTCTGTTATGGAACAAATGGGTAACCGTAAAGGTGAGTTGACCAATATGGAAGTTGACGGTAAAGGCCGTATCCGTATTGAAGCAACTGTTCCATCACGTGGTTTGATTGGTTTCCGTTCTGAATTCTTAACCATTACCTCTGGTACTGGTATCATGACTTCTAGCTTCTCGCATTATGGGCCTGCTAAACAAGGTGCAGTTGCGAAACGTCAAAACGGTGTGTTGATCTCAATGGTTAACGGTACTTGCTTAGCGTTTGCATTGTTCACTTTACAAGACCGTGGTCGTCTATTTGCTGAACCACAGTTAGAAGTTTATGAAGGTATGATCGTGGGTATGAACTCTCGTTCAGACGACATGACTGTGAACCCAACGAAAGCGAAACAGTTAACTAATATGCGTGCATCTGGTACAGATGAAGCGTTAACGTTAACACCTGCAATTAAATTCACGCTTGAACAAGCATTAGAATTTATTGAAGATGACGAATTAGTTGAAGTAACACCTAAATCAGTTCGTATTCGTAAAAAATTCTTAACTGAAAATGAACGTAAACGTGCTTCACGTGGCTAAGCGTTCAAACTGGAAATAATTTAATTTCTAGAAAAAAAACCGCAATTTTTTAATAAATTGCGGTTTTTTTATATAAATGTAAAAGGATATTGGTTTTTAATAAAAAGCGAGTAAATTAGGCGGAAATATATGTTGAAACATAATGTATACTTCGTCACATAAAAAATACGCAAAATCGGCGTGGAGTTAAAGTATGAGTATTCTTTCAGAGTTCAGAGAATTTGCCATTAAAGGCAATATGATGGATTTGGCAATTGGTGTCATCATTGGTGGTGCTTTCAATAAAATTATCGACTCATTAGTGAAAGACGTGATTATGCCTTTAATCACAGTGATTACGGGTGGTGGTGTTGATTTTACTCAAAAATTTGTCGTACTGGGCGATAACCCAAATAACCTTTCATCATTGGATGAATTGACCAAAGCTGGGATTAACGTACTAACCTATGGTAATTTCATCACAATTGTATTGAACTTCCTGATCTTAATGTGGGTGGTTTTCTTGTTGGTTAAATTCCTCAATAAAATTCGTAAACCTGCTGAAGAAGCGCCTGCTGCTACACCAGAAGATATTGCATTACTGCGTGAAATTCGTGATGAATTAAAGAAACGCCCTGAAGCTTAATCTTCATTCAATTGATTCAAATTACAGTATTTTAATATGTCTAAAGCCTGATAAAGCTATTAAATCATTGTAAAAGAGTTGAATGAAACGGTACGATCTAGTACCGTTTTTTATGCAAGCAAGAAAATAGAGATGGGGCTGATGAAAAAAAACATAGGGATTATGGCAATACTTATCAGTTTGTATGCATGTTCAGAGCATCCAAAAGAGCAGCAATCTGCTGATACTCCAACATCTACGCAAGCGGACCAAAGCCGACCTGCTAGTGGTTTAACTTTTAATGAAATGCCAAATGAAGATACCCGCTACGTCACTATAGAAACCGACTCGGTAGATGAAAATGAAACATTACTGTTGGCACTACAAACACGTTTATTAAAAGCCAATTTTGAGTTTATAGAAAAAGACAGTGGTAGCTCTTGGTCTGAAAATGATTGTTCTCTGAATAGGGTGATTCAAGTAAAAGGTGAGGGCATCCGCTCTTATAAGGCAATCAGTAAAGTTAAGTTAGGTGATGAAAAACAATATCGCCCAGATTTTGTTTTGCTGGTTTTTGCTTTTAAGGATGAACAGCTTGCTGAGCAAAGTTTTCAAATGCTTAAGTCTGCTGTCTATTCAGCTGGGGGTTACTGTAATGGTAAATCTCCTGAAACCATCGTTAGAAATGGTAATGAAATATTTTACTTTACCACTCGCGAAGAAGCATTTAGATCATATATTGATGATTATGCGAAGTTTATCCATGAGTTTAAACCTGAGCAAATTGATTCAAAAATATAGGATGGTTTAAAGTGACTAGAACAGCTCAGATTTTTATTGTTTTGGCGAGTTTTCTAATCTATGGATGCCAAGCCCAAGTTAAAGTTGATGAAAATTTTATTAAGCAGTTCAGCCCAGAAATACGCCCTCAAGTGATCTCGATATGTGAACAATATGATTCTAATGATCAGGTTCAAGGGATTTATTTTAGTCGCTATGCATTTGGTTTATATACCTTTATTTGAATAAAAAACAACAGATTTGAAATATTAAGCTTTGATGATGTCAAGTACTCTCCTATAGATGAAGTTTCAGATATTGAATTGCAAACGGGTCAATATATAAAACGAAATGACCAAATCATTTTAAAAACGGAAAAATTGAATAAGTCAGACCCCTTGGCAAATCAAAGTGCAGATTTTGAAAACTTTATATATTTGCAAAACGCTCAGAGTGCATTTTTAATTAAAGATATTGAGGATGTAGCCAGTTCAATGTCATGGTCACAAACGATGGGAAGTGCACGTTCACAATTTAAGAAGATTCATTGTCATATTCAGGATTATCATCATTATAAAGGTGATGAAGAACCATCACCATCTTATCAAGCATTACCTGAACGCTTTAAAGCGCTTGTGTTTGAGCAACCTTTGCATTTGACAATAAAGTCTGCGGAAGACATTTCTAAGTCATTAGAGCGAAATGATGATTCCGAAACAGTAATAGAGCAAACAGTTCAAATTCTAAGTGGAAATACTCAGAAGTTATTTATGAATCAGCCAATCTGTATTATTCAAGGGCAAGGAAAAGGATTGTATGGATACATAAATCAACCGAGTCAGCCCCTTACTAAGGCATGGATGAGTTTTGAGCGAGGTGCGAGTATGGGAATTGCCAGACAAGGGGATATCATTTCAACTTCATACCAAGAATGTAAATCTTTAAACTAAAAATCCATGCGAAATTTAATCTCAACCAAGTGAAAGCCGAATTGGCTTTTTACTGGGCCATGGAGTACACGTTCAGCAGCGGTAAATACAAGTTTATCAATCACAGGAACAAGCTGTCCTTTTTTCACTTCACCCAGTTCACCACCACGTTTTGCTGAATTACATGTGGAATGCTGTTTGGCCACTTTGGCAAAATCAGCACCATCATGAATCTTCTTCTTAAGTTGTTCTGCCAAGTCCTTATCTTTGACGAGAATATGTCGAACGATTGCAGTTTTCATTTACTCTTTCCTCGTGGTTTTTGGGGGATGCTCTTCGCGATCTTTAATGGCTGGCATTGTGGGCAAAACACACTGGCTCTTTGTCCTAACTTTAAATTTTCTAAAGTGGTTTCACAGTTAATGCACATCTCACCCGCACGTCCATAAGCCAATAAGGTCTGCTGAAAGTAGCCATTCTCACCCATGGCATTGCTATAGTCTCTTAAGGTTGACCCACCCAAATCAATCGCTTGCTTTAAAATTCGTTTAATTTCGATGACCAATTTTTGAATTTGCGCTTTCGTCAAACTCGAAGCAGGCTGTGCAGGGTGAATCCCTAAATTAAATAAGCTTTCAGTTGCGTAAATATTACCTACACCCACAACAATATGATTATCCATGATTGCAACTTTTGTGCCGACATTTTTATTTTTAAACTTTTCTGCTAAATATTCGGCATGAAATTCATCACTCAATGGTTCAGGCCCTAAAGTATCAATCAATTTTGTTTGGCTTTCCTCATTCAGCCAAATGATACAACCAAAGCGTCGGGGATCATGATAGCGCAGCTGTGTGTCTTCAAATTGAATGATCAGATGGTCATGCTTTCTAAGCGCTTCATGTTCATCACAGATTCTAAAACTCCCTGACATACCCAAGTGCCATAACATGCTATGGGTTTCAAACTCTGCCAAAATATATTTTGAACGACGTGTTAAGCGAACGAGTTTCTGACCTTGAAGTTGTTGAATATCTTCGGGAATTGGCCAGCGTAACCGTGACTCACGTACTTGAACATGAAGAACTTTCTGGTCAATCAGGGGGAGTAAACTGTTTTTTGTTGTTTCAACTTCTGGTAATTCAGGCATGCACTTGTCACATTGGTGTGAGGACTGAATATTGTATGCAAGAATTGGATTGCATTAAAGGGCGGTTCTGTTGAGCCTACGACTTTAGGTTGAAATTATAGAGATGATCGTTGAATAAGATTGAAATGTTATTCCTAAGCCATTGTTATATAATATAAAGTTTATTAATAAAATAAAGTTTTCCAATTGATAAAAAATATCTGATAGTTATATGTAAAAAAATGTGTAAATTTCTAGTGAATTGTTTCCTGAAATAATTCTTTTTATCTCGATATTTCAGGAAAAATAGTCATTTTAAAGCTGGAACTTTCTATTAAATTTAGACAGTTAAAGTGATTGAGAGTTGGCTGGTTTATCTTTATTCGTTTTGTTCCTGATTAGGCTTTCCCATGAAAAAAATTGCTTATCCTTTATTGGCAATCTCTGTATATAGCATAATGTCTTTTGCCTCAGCTGAAGATGCGTTTAATTTACATGGCTCGACCATGACGGGTGACTGGAATGGGAGTCGGACTGAATTTGCAGAAAAGGGAATCAAATTTGATGGCACGATTGCCATGGACAGTTCATATCTCGCTGAGGGTGGTTATGATGCGCACCAAGCGCCAACATTTGCGACACAATTCGGACTGGGTACAACTTTAGATATGGGGAAGCTGGCGGGTTGGAATGATGTGACTATTCGTGCTTTAGTTACAGCACGTCAAGGTGAAAGTACTTCACTCAGAGGTATCCAAGCACCAGATGCACCTCAGTGGGCAAACTCGCAAGCCAATTGGGGCCGTGGTAATTCGGGGAGCCGTCTCAGCGAATTATATATAGAAAAGAATTTTAAGGATCAAGGACTAAGCCTGCGTTTAGGTCGTATGGGTTTAGGTACTGAATTCAATACCATGGCTTGTGATTTCCAAGGCAATGCATTTTGTGCAGCACAGATGGGGAAATGGCAAGGTAAGCTTTGGTATAACACACCAGTCTCACAATGGGGCGCACGCTTAAAATATCACATCAATCCTGAACTATTTGCACAAGTGGGGGTGTTTGAATACAACCCTGATAATGCTTTAGAGCGACAAGGCTGGAATTTGGATACAAAGCATGCCGATGGTGTAAATATTCTGTCTGAAGTGGTGTGGTCACCTAAGCAGGGTGTGAATGATTTACCAGGCAGTTATCGTATTGGTACGCTATACAATACTGCTGATGAGGCTCAAAATCAGTACGATGTTGCTTATAAAGCAGGAACTAAGGCTGAAGATCGTACATACGGCGGTTGGTTTGCGTTTGAACAGCAGTTGACTTCAACTGGGATAGGAAAACGTGGTTTACACAGTTTTGGTAACTTCACCATTCATGATCGTACGACGACAGCCGTAAATGATTCACAGCAACTTGGTCTAAAATACTATGGTCTGTTTGATAGTCAACCAAACGATATTCTAGGTCTAGCTGTAAATCGAGTACATTTGAACGATCGGTATACTAACTATGTGAATAGTGCTCGTTCAGGAACAAATTTAAGACAGTTGAATGAAGATGCAGAGTATAATGTTGAGTTGAACTACTCATATTACCCTGCCAAATGGTTCATGCTTCGTCCTTTAGTGCAGTATGTGGTACATCCTGGTGCAACCAATCAGGTGGACAATGCATTTGTCGTTGGCTTGGGGTCTAAAATTATTTTTTAATACAACTCGAGGACACCTTTATGCAAAGAGTGAAACATCTAAAAATTAATACAACACTACTTTGCTTAACGGTATGTATCACACAGAGCTTATATGCTGAAGTGGAATCTCAAGATTCCACTCAGCAGCATTCTACTCAGCAACTTCCAACCATCAAAATTGAAGCTACACGTTCTGATACCAACATATTAAATACCCCGGCATCGGTATATAGAGTCGATCAACAACAAAATCAAAATAATATTGGGGTAAACCTCACTGAAACACTCAAGGGAATCCCAGGGTTACAGCTCAATAATCGTGAAAATTATGCCCAAGACTTACAACTGTCTATGCGCGGTTTTGGCGCACGCTCAACTTTTGGAGTCCGTGGGATACGTCTTTATGTCGATGGGATTCCTGCGACGATGCCAGACGGACAAGGCCAAACCTCAAATATTGATTTAACGAGTTTAGATCATATTGAAGTGCTAGGTGGGCCATTTTCATCACTGTATGGAAACTCCTCTGGGGGCACGATTCTCACCACGACCAAAGAAGGAACAGGCCGTGATTCGGTAGAGTTAGGTTATTCAGGTGGAAGTAACAATAAAGGCCGTGCTGACATCACCTTACAAGGTGGTGCAGATAAAGCCAATGAACCAAGCTATGTGATCAGTTCTTCTTATTTTGATACTGATGGCTATCGTGATCACAGTGCCGCAAGAAAAGTGTTGAGTAATGCCAAACTCACATGGGACTTAGATGATGGTTCTAAGATCAATTGGCTGATCAATCATGTGGATATTTCCGCTGATGATCCACAAGGTTTGACACGCGAGCAATGGAAGCAAAATCCTAAACAGGTCAATGACAGTAAAAATATCTATGACGTTCGTAAAGATATTAATCAAACACAAACAGGTATCAATTGGACTAAGCCCCTGAATGATCATCAAGAGCTTTATAGTATGGCTTATATTGGTCATCGTGAAGTGACTCAATACCAGTCCATTCCAAGTTCTGCTCAAAAGAATCCACGTCATGCTGGTGGGGTGATTGATTTCGAACGAGACTTTTATGGCACTGATTTACGTTGGACTGGCAAAGACTTATTACCGAATACACGGATCAGTGTAGGCGTGGCTTATGATGCAATGAATGAAGACCGCCAAGGGTATGAGAATTTTAATGCCAATGGCCAATACGGGGTAAAAGGCAACTTGCGCCGTGATGAACGAAATACTTTATGGAATTTAGATCCTTATCTTCAGGCATCTTGGCAGTTTTTGCCGACTGTACGTCTAGATACAGGGTTACGCTATAGCAATGTTCATTATGAGTCAAAAGATCACTATATTATTGGTTTGAATGGCGATGATAGTGGTCAAACCGATTATAACAAATTGCTTCCATCGGCTGCTTTGACATGGGAAATTACTCCTGAGATCAGCAGTTATCTCAGTTATGCTAAAGGCTTTGAAACACCAACCTTTACCGAAATGGCCTATCCAACACAAGGCACGGCAGGGATTAATTTTGCGCTTAAACCTTCAACCAGTGATAACTATGAGCTTGGTTTAAAAGCACAAAATCGCCTAGGTAATTTTACTGCTGCAGTTTTCCAAAGTAATACTCAAGATGATATCGTTTCTGCGGGGACACTCAATGGACGTGCAACCTATCAAAATGCAGATAAAACACTGCGCCAAGGTGTAGAGCTGTCATGGAATAAAAAGCTGTGGAAGAATTTAACGGCTCAAGCTAGTTATAGCTTGCTTGATGCTACATTTGATGCAGACATTACCAACAGTGATCCTAAAAAAGTCATCCAAAGTGGCAATTACATTCCTGGTATTGCAAAAAATCAAGCCTTTGTATCTTTCGGTTGGTTGCCTGAGCAGGGCTTTAACGCAGGTGTAGATGTTCGTTATATGGATAAAATCTATGTAGACGATCTCAATACAGATACTGCACCAAGTTATACAGTAACCAGTATGAATGTCGGTTATATCTGGAAAAACAATGATTGGAAAGTGCATAGTTTTGCTCGAGTCGATAATTTATTCGATAAAAATTATGTTGGTTCAGTCATTGTAAATGATGGTAATAGTCGATTCTTTGAACCTGCTGATGGTATTAACTGGAGTGCAGGACTTAGTATCACTAAACAGTTCTAATTCATTGGGAAAATAATTTATGTCTGCTCAACCAAAGTTATTTGAATCTATTCAATTTGGTTCACTCTCCCTCAGCAATAAAATTATTATTGCACCAATGTGTCAATACTCAGCAACAGATCAGGGTGAAGTGACTTATTGGCATGAACAACAATGGGCAAGTTACGCTTTGTCAGGTGCGAGCTTATGTATTATTGAGGCGACAGCGGTTCAAGCCGAAGGGCGGATCAGTTATGCTGATGTGGGACTTTGGAATGATACCCAACGAGATCAAATCAAAGCTTTACTCAATAAGGTAAAAAGCATTGCTCCAACACCTTTTGCTATTCAGCTTGCGCATGCAGGTCGTAAAGCTTCGACTGAAAAGCCTTGGTTGGTGAAGCAGGGGAAAGGTCAGATTGCGCCTGACCATGAACACGGATGGCAAACTGTATCAGCCAGCGGTATTGCTTTTAGCCCGAATGATATTGCACCGCATGAATTAACCATTGATGAAATTAAAACAATTATTCAAGACTTTGCGCAAGCGGCGATTCGTGCAGTAGATGCTGGTTTTTCATTGATTGAAATTCATGCGGCGCATGGGTATTTACTACATCAATTTATGTCACCACTGTCTAACCAGCGAACTGATGAATATGGTGGAAGTTTTGAAAATCGTATTCGTTTTACATTAGAAGTTTTTCAAGCCATTCGAGCAGTTGTGCCAACTGACTACCCTGTAGGTGTACGTATTTCTGCAACTGACTGGATGGATGCAGAAAATAGCTGGAATGTTGAATCAAGCATTGGCTTATCAAAAGCTTTAGCGCAACTTGGTGCTGCTTATATCCATGTATCTTCTGCGGGATTGCATATTCAACAAGATATTAAAGTGGCTGCAAATTACCAAGTGCCTTTTGCAAATGCGATTAAAAAGCAGGTGAATATTCCTGTAATAACAGTGGGCTTAATTACCGAAGCTGAGCAAGCTGAACAGATTCTTCAAGATGCTGAAGCAGATGCAATTGCATTGGCAAGAGCGATTTTATATGACCCACGCTGGCCTTGGCATGCTGCAGCAAAATTGGGTGCAAAAATCTCGATTGCACCACAATATTTACGTTGTCAGCCGCATGGAATCAAAGATCTGTTCTCAGCATATTGATGGCATAACAGTTTTGATTCACTCATTATTCTTTAAACGTATTTAAACTTAATAAAGATATATTCTAGGATATATCTTTATTTGTATGATCTGGAAAAGGAACGGCTTGAATGATTTTTTCGGTAATTTTTCCAGTATTTTTCCTGTTATTTTTGGGTTTTATATCTGTCAAAATCCAATTGATCTCTAAAGAGCAAATTACTGCAATTGGTGCTTTTGTAATCAAAATTGCATTGCCTGCTTTATTACTTCATGCACTGGCTGCAAAAGATTTACATGAGATTTGGTATCCTGCCTATTTCTTTGTTTATACAGGGGTTACTTTTACTCTATTTATTTTGGCCTTTATTTTAGGGCAAAAGCTTTTTAACAATCATTTTACCCATGCTTCTGTGTTTTCACTTGGCGCATCAATGTCCAATACTGGGTTACTGGGCGCAGCAATTTTGACTTTGCTGATGGGTAGTGAAGCCATGATTTATATTTCACTGATTGTGATCATTGAAAGCGTATTTCTTGTACCGCTGATGTTAACCTTGGCAGAAATAGGGCGACAAAGACAAGCCAATTTAGCCGCTATTTTAAAAACAACATTTCTGGCTTTATTAAAAAATCCATTGTTCTTGTCAGTGATGATTGGCATGAGCTGTACGATCTTCGAAATTCAAATTCCACATGTATTAGACCAAGTATTTACCTTGTTAGGTCAGACGGCTTCACCTTTAGCGTTATTTATTATTGGTGGTGGAATGGTTGGGATTACGATTCAATCACTTAATCTACAAACCATTTATTTGGTGGTTTCTAAAAATATCTGTATGCCGATATTGGTCTATTTAGGCTTGACTCATTTAACCGACTTGGATCAAAAGACGATTTATGCAGGTACCTTGATTGCTGCTTTGCCTATGCCCTCTATATTTGGAATTTTTGGGCAAGTCTATGGTTTAAATGAAAAAGCACTGACACCATTGATGATTAGTACTTTACTGAGTTTTATTGTGGTGAGTGTTTTGATTGGTGTTTGGTGGTAAAAAAATACTCTCTTGCGAGAGTATTTTTTAAGAGCTGCTTATTTTTTTGCTGGTGCTTTGGGAGCAGGTGTTTTGCCTTTTTCAGCAATTAGTTTGTTTACAACATCCAAAGACTCTTTTGCCTTAGGCACATTATTTTTAGCAAGTTCTGAGAAAATCTTTTGTGCTTCTGGCAGATTTTGATCAATGATATTGCCATTGGTCAGCATATTTCCGACAGCCATCAATGCTGGAATATATCCTTTTTTAGCTAAATCTTGGATTGATTTTAAACCTTGATTAACTGCTGATGCATTTTTCTTCTTTAAGCCATCGGTGATGTCATACAGCGCTTTCGCATGAATTGCAGGTGCAAAATCTTTTTTCACTAAAGGATCAAGTTTTTGTAAGCCGAGTTTATCAGATGCAGGTGTACCTTCAGAAAATAATAAAACAGCCAATTCCACGGTAGCATCATCAAATCCTTGAGCAGAGGACTTCTCTAAGTATTCACGGACTTTCTTTTCATCTTTGGCTAAGCCCAATTGACCTACTGCATAGCTTTGCGCCAAGACATAGCTTGCAACAGAATAGCCTTTTGCTGAAGCATCTTGATAATATTTCAAAGCTTTCTTATCGTCTTTGGTTGTACCTTGTCCCGTTTGGGTTAAATAGCCTAAGTTATATAATGCTTGCGCATTGCCAGCCTTTGCAAGACGTTCAAGTTCTTGATACGCCGCAGGATAGTTTTTTGCTTGAATTAGCTCTTGTGCTTTGGCAAATGTAGGGTCAATGTTCGCTTTAGCTGTATCTGCTGCAAATGCAGAAATACATGAAAAGCTGAGTAGTGTAGCGAATAGAATTTTTTTCATTTTGACGATATACCTTGTTTTAATTTCAACATAATTCCATTTATGGTGTGAGAACATTGTTGAGGACGTTTTTATCATAATTTGAAAATTATAAATGTAAACATGCCTATTGTATAAGTTAGTGTATTTAAATTTTAATTTATTTATAAATAAGAAAGAATTAAGGATATTTTAACAACATTAAAGCCTAGAGAAATTTTTTATTCTCTAGGCTTTGGGCTGTTATTTTACTGCTTTGAGGAGTAATTCAATTTCGCCTGCTTCACGTGCCCCTGAAATACGGGTGCCATCTTGTAAGAAGAATGTTGGTGTACCATCGACTTCGAGTGATTTTGCTAAAGCAATATTTTTCTCAATTGGGTTCGTACATGACTTGTTTGAAGTCGGTTGTTTCTTATCAATTAAATAGTCTTCCCACGCTTGGTACTGGTTTTTAGAGCACCAGATTTGCTGTGAAATACTTTCAGCATTTGGATGTAAACGGGTAATTGGGTATAAAAATAAGTAAACGGTTAAGTTGTCGATATTTTTTAATTCTTTTTCAAGATGTTGGCAATATGGACAGTCAGGATCACTAAATACGTAGATTACACGTTCACCTTTACCTTTGACATGCTTAATGGCTTGTTTCAAAGGTAATGATTTTACATCAATACTTTTTAGCGCTTGCATACGTTCTTCAGTCAGATTTTTTTGTTCTTTAAGATCAATTAAATTGCCGACAAAGAAATATTTTGCTTCTTCATTGGTATAAACAATACGCCCACCCATATAGACTTCATAAACATCTTTAATTGGTGAGTTTTGTACCGATTTCACCTGAATCTCAGGATATTTGGTTTTTAAGTTTTGCTGTAAAGTCTGAATATCTGCATGTGCAGAAGAAAAGGTAAAAAGACCCAAAGTCAGAAGAGATAACCAGATTTTCATGTTAAAGCTCAAAATAATAATGTGGATATTGTGCACTCAATAAAGATCAAAAATATATTGAGATCATGTAATTGCCAATGCGATATTCAGTTGATACCACGCTTAATTTCGTATTGTATTCTGGATACCATGGCGTGTTAACTCATTTCTGAGTTGTTGGATATATTGATTTAATTCTACTTGTGAGTCACTCCGTAAGCGTAATTGCGTACTAAAATTAAAGATTCTGCTGCGTTTTCCATTACGCTGTAAAATTTGAAAGTGCCCAATATGACTACCATTCGCTGTTGTCCTATGGGTACTAAATTCAACGCATGTGACCTGATCTAATGGGTAAGAGGTCATCATCAAATTACTGACGATCAGTTTATGATTGCATATATAAAATGGGGAAAAATTTAAATTAAACCGTTTAAATATCCACATCAGCATACTCAAAAATGCTATGAAAATGATTGGAACCAACAAGCCCCAATATTTGTCTGAGCGGTTAGTTGTCTCTACTTCGAGTAATTCTACATGTTTGGCTTCAACCATTTTTTGCTCTTCAATCCATTGTCGAATATCGTCAGTGCGTGGTTGAGTTCTCAGTAAATTTTGAATCGTTTGTGGGTCGCGAATATGATAAATCGTGGCCTTAACCAGTTGGCTATTTCCTAACTGATCAAAATAGTAAAATGCATTGCCATTTTTCCATACACTGCCATAGTTGTAATTTACATCCCCAAGTTTTTGCCATGAGGAATGAAGTGGTTCAGCTAATTTTAGAATATGGGTGGATTTGGAAGAGGCTGATCCTTTATTGCTGCGATATTCACTGGCTTGTAGATAGAGAAGCTGTGTGCCATCAGAAAAAATCAGCGGTGCGATTTCTTTAAATGCTTTGCCTAAAAATGGACTATCACCTGCGCGACGCATTTTTTTCTTATTCAGATCAAAATAATAAATCCCTGTGTCGTTATAAAACAAAGCATGGTTAATATGATCGCCATGTTTGCTTAAGAGATGATAAGGCGCATATTGAGGATCAAAGGCAAATTCGTTGACATAGACCATACCATCGACAGGATTGAGCAAATAATATTGGTTATTTAAACCGTCTATTTCAATACTATAAAGCTTTCCATTGTCTTTTAAATCGAGCAGGGTGTTATTGTAATAGACGTTTTTTCCATCCGCTCGATAGGCATAGTTACGTTCACCTAAGACAAGTTTGAGTTGGTCTGGATTGGCTCCTGAAAGTAATTTCCCTTGAAAATAGGTGAATGTCCCATTACTTGCCGTATCATTTCCGGAATTGACACGATAAGGCAGATTGCCTGATCCAAGTTTAAAATAGGGGTAGAGATAACTTTGTGGTTTTGAAGCTAGGGCAAAATTTTGTTGCATGATTTGCCATACTTCTCGAAGCGCACTTAAATCTTTATTTCGTTCGGTGGAGGGGGAGCAATACCAAGTGTCTTTTCCAGCAGTAAAATAACCATCCCCAATAGTTTTCACCTGTTGAGGTTGCACACCCTTTAGGATGATATTGCCACAATAGACATGCAGTTTATCTGCACCTAGTTGTCGGTATTGGTAATTATCATTGGGTAAATAAAAACTTTGAACATCTGCTTCTGGGATCAAATAATCACCATTGCTGGGTACAGCGGCATAGATTTGGTTGTTATATTTTTGAAATATTCCCAGTTTTTCTGTAGTCGCCGTAAAAGGAATCTCATCTGAATTTGAGTCAGAAAATCTAAATATAAAACTAAAGCTGAATAGAAGCGCGCATATCACCAAGATAAGCGTGAAGGTTTTAAGGATAGAAAATACTTTTAGTGGATTCTGCATCATTTATTTTATTGTTAAATATTGATCGGGTTGAGTTATGGCAATTTAAGGTTGTTTCGTCATCATTTTGATTATGAATTGGTCATACAGATTGATGGCAAGGTCTTTAGCATTTAAGGCAAATAGGGTTGCATAGCCTCTGTTAAAATTTCGATTAACTCTTCATCCATATAGTGATAATCGTCTGGAATATCCAATACCATGACTTTTTTATGTTGTAACTGGTTGGGGAATTTCTCTTTGATATTTTGTTTATGCTTTTGCTCCATGACAAAAATCATATCTGCCCACGCAATATCTTTGGCAGAAATACGGTGTTTGGCGTGTTTACTTGTTCCAGCAGAACGTGTGGAAATGCCATAGCCCACTGCAAAGACACGCTCGGCAGTGGGGCTACGCCATTGGTTACGACTACAAATAAAAAGGGTGTTCAATGAGCAGTCTTCCAAAAATCATATTGTGCTTGTTTTCGTCTTTTGGCAGAAGAAATACGTGGATATTCAATTCTTAATTGTTTAGAACGAGATCTTTTTAACGATCTGTTCCAAAGTAATTTCCAGTCTTTTTCTGGTTTCCAAAGGCTTGAAGTATGTCTGCAATCTCGACCACGGTGTAAATAATTTACCTTACGTCTCCAAGCGCGATTGCGGTTTAATTCATTTTCAAAATATTGTTGTGTAATGTCCATAGATAAAACTCATGAGTTGATCGGGTTCAGCAGCCGCGATAACACATGATTGGGCTATTTTATAAGTATTTATCTGGGTAAACAAGCTGAATGATTTTGATAATGTTTATTTAGGGCCATTTTAAAGGCACTGAAAAGGGTATAATTCTGGCTAAATAGAACACGTGAGTAGACAATGTTTATTAAAGGCATTAGACGTAATTATGACAAAGTCAGCCAAGATGACAGTATTGCTGATGAAGATAAGATAGATGCCTTGTTGATCAAACTAGGTGGTGAGTTTCTTATCAGTAAGGATGACCGTGTTTATATTTTTGAAAAAGATGGTCAGACGGCAAAGTTTGATGCAAAACATGCACGAGCATTTCATTTTAAGGATTATTTGTGTAAAGACATGAATAAATTATTTCATGGGTTTTGATACTCCTTGAAAATTAGTGAACTGTTCAATTGTGCTATAAAAATACTTTAAGCATTTGGATGAGCCCTCTACCGATGTATTGATGGTGGTTAGGGCTTTCTAAAGTAATAATTTTTGATGTTGTCATTGTTTATTTTCTTAGTTCTGTTTTTTGATGCGCTGTGTGCCATAAAACGAGAGTGAATGCATTAATCCACTACAACAATACTTTCGGCGTTTGGCTAAAAACAATATAAGATAATGGCTTGTATCTGGATGGTCTTTGTATTTTCTAGCAAAATTATTTGACTATATACTCGTGCTTCAAGTTATATAATATAAAAAAGAAGGCTGTTTTTGCTAAGATTAATCGAGACGTATCTATGATGAAAGTACTGTCAATCTTATTCATAAGTTTAGTTTGTTCAATGGGGATTTTAGCCCAACAGCCAAATCTTGTGCCTCATCAGGTAAACTTAAAAAATGGGAAGCGCTTTTCTTTAAATCTTCCCGTAAATTACGAAATTATTCCAGCGGCTGAGGGCTTAAAGCGAGTTCGTTTTTTTAGTAAAGCTCCCGATGGCAGAATGTTTGTAACAGATATGCACGATTTGACTGATAATAAAAAAGGCATCATTTATATTTTAGATGAATGGAATCCTGAAACGGGGAAATTCGGCAAAATTATTCCTTATATGACGGGGTTGAAGAATCCTAATTCAGTTCAATTTTATACAGACTCTTCAGGACAAGATTGGTTGTATTTAGCGGAAACTAATCAACTGACCCGACGAAAATTTACCAAAGGTGAAATTAAACCAACCGATAAAGCCGAAGTTTTAGTGACTTTTCCTGACTATGGTTTAAGTTATAAATATGGTGGTTGGCATCTAACGCGAACAATTGCTGTGGGTGGGAACGGGAAAATTTATGTTTCAGTCGGCTCAAGTTGCAATGCTTGTACTGAGAAAGAAAAAGTTCGGGCAACAGTATTAGAAATGAATCCCGATGGTTCGCAACAAAAGATTTTTGCTACAGGTTTACGCAATGCAGTCGGTTTGAAATGGGTTGGTAATTTTTTATTTGCCACCAATCAAGGTGTGGACCATTTGGGTAAAAATAAGCCTGATGAAACTTTTTATGCACTCAAACGTGATGCAGATTATGGCTGGGCATCATGTTATTCGTCGAATGGAAAAATTTTGGCAGATCCAAAATTTAAACGTCCGTCAGGTTGCAAAAATGTATTGCCTCCTTATGCCTATTTCCCTGCGCATTCATCTGCACTTGGTTTTGACTATTTTGATCATCCCAATACAGATGACACCATCAAAAATTCTTTTTTAGTTGCTTTACATGGTTCTACTGATGCCAATATTGGTCATGGTTATAAAATTGTGATTATGCGTAAAGGGCAAAAACTACAGACGTTTATGGATGGCTTTTTAGTGGGCAAAAATGTCTATGGTCGCCCTTGTGATATTTTTCGAGTAGATGAAAATTCATTTTATTTTTCCGATGATAAGAGTGGTGTGATTTATTATGTGAGGCATAAAGCATCCTCCTAAATTTTGAACTTTTCTAAAAATTTAGGCGTTAGTAAAAAGAGCATGGCTGAGGATACAAAATTCAGGTGAAAGTAAAAATATAAATTGTCGATAAATCTTTGGAAGCAGTACTAAATTAGCAAAGTATCCATCTATGAAAATGAAGCTAACCAATTGCTATTATTAAAGTTGTTGTAATTGACTTAATCATTTAATTCTCTAAATAAACCTACAAGGTTGTAGGTTTATTATTGTAGACAATTTTGAGAAATTAATGCGGTCTCGCCACATCACCACTTAAGCTTTCAGGTAATGCTAAAACAGTCACATCTAACTCTTCTAAAGCATCAGGACGGGCAACCACAAGCGCAATATAACCATTTTCAAATGCTGCACTATTTACCACTTGAACACCTTTATTCAATTGTTCAGCTTGAGCAGGGGCAGGACCTGTACCTTGAATGACATGTAACCATGCTTTTGGTTTTGCCTTAAACCAGAGGCGTGCAATCACTTCCTGACCAAGATAACAGCCTTTGTCATAATTGATTCCTTCACGTTGGTGTAAGCGTAATTCTTGTGGTTGAAATACATGTTCAATAGCTTGATTTATATAAGCCTGACCAGTTTGAATTGCAGCAATTTGCCATACTGAAATATCCGTTTCTGTAGCAGAAAAATCAGTCGTTGAGCCATTCAATGTTGGAAAAACTCGTCCAGTTTCTTCAAGCTTCATTTTAGAAAAAGCGCCGTATTTTTTAATATGTTTGGCAAATTCTTCGGCTTGATCTTGAGTCGTAACAATCTCTAAATGTTCAGGATTAATTTTTTTAAGCCATAAGCCAAAATGGATACGACCTTTAAGATCACAAATCGCAGTGTATTGGGTGATATTTTCAGCCAAAGCTTCAACGTTTACAGTCACTTGACCTTGTAGAAATTTGATTGCATCAACACCAATCAAGGTAAATGAGGAGAAAGCTAGATCGCTCATGAATTGCTCGCTTATCTTAAATCTAATACTAAAGAATTAATCTTATTTTCCGCTATTTTTCAAAAAAAAGCAGTTTTAGTGCAAATATTTTAATGAAGATGTTACTAAATATTTCCAAAACCCCTATTTTTATATCTAAGCTTATGAAATATAAACGATTTGGGAAATAGGTTTTCGACAGTGTACTATGCCAATCATTAGACACGCAGTACAAAATGATGCAAGAGGCACAAAACTAATGAATAACAACTATCGTAAACCACTGCAAGGTACCCAGCTCGAATACTTCGATGTGCGTCAAGCCGTAGAAGACATCCAGCAAGGCGCATATGCAAAACTTCCATACACTTCAAAAGTATTGGCTGAACAGCTGGTACGCCGTTGTGATCCAGCCATTCTCGAACAGTCTTTAAAAGAACTGATTAACCGTAAACAAGACCATGATTTTCCTTGGTATCCAGCACGTGTGGTATGTCATGACATCCTTGGGCAGACAGCATTAGTCGACCTTGCAGGTTTACGTGATGCGATTGCAGATCAAGGCGGTGACCCTGCTAAAGTTAATCCTGTTGTACCAACGCAGTTGATCGTTGACCACTCTCTAGCAGTGGAATACGGTGGCTTTGACCCAGATGCATTTGAAAAAAACCGTGCTGTAGAAGACCGTCGTAATGAAGACCGTTTTCACTTTATTGAATGGACCAAAACAGCATTTGAAAATGTCGATGTGATCCCAGCTGGCAACGGCATCATGCACCAAATCAACTTGGAGAAAATGTCTCCAGTGATTCAAAACCGTGAAGGTATCGCATTTCCAGATACTTGTGTCGGTACCGATTCACATACGCCACATACAGATGCGTTGGGTGTAATTTCTATTGGTGTTGGTGGTTTGGAAGCTGAAAATGTCATGCTTGGTCGTGCATCTTGGATGCGTCTTCCAGACATTATCGGTGTGGAATTGGTGGGACAGCGTAAAGCGGGTATCACTGCAACAGATATCGTTTTAGCACTTACAGAATTCTTGCGTAAAGAACGTGTAGTGGGTGCATATTTAGAATTCTTTGGTGAAGGCGCGGACAGTATGTCTGTAGGGGATCGTGCAACGATTTCCAATATGACCCCTGAATATGGCGCAACTGCGGCAATGTTCTATATCGACCAGAACACCATTGATTATTTAACCTTGACTGGTCGTGAATCAGACCAAATCAAATTGGTAGAAAGTTATGCCAAAGAAATTGGTCTTTGGGCATCGGATATGCAACAAGCAGAATATCCTCGCGTACTTCGTTTCGATCTTTCAACGGTAACACGTAATATTGCAGGTCCATCAAACCCACATGCACGTGTATCAACAGCAGATTTAAAAGAGAAAGGTATTGCAGGCGTAGTTGAAAACCGTACTGATGGTTTAATGCCTGATGGTGCAATCATTATTGCTGCGATTACCTCTTGTACCAATACCTCAAACCCTCGTAATACAGTTGCTGCGGGTTTGTTGGCGCGTAAAGCAAATGAATTGGGCTTAGTGCGTAAACCTTGGGTGAAATCATCATTTGCACCAGGTTCTAAAGCTGCTGCACTTTACCTTGAAGAAGCTGGCGTACTGGAAGATTTAGAAAAGCTTGGTTTTGGTATCGTGGCCTACGCATGTACGACGTGTAACGGTATGTCTGGTGCTTTAGATCCAAAGATTCAGCAAGAAATTATTGATCGTGATTTGTATGCCACTGCGGTACTTTCAGGTAACCGTAACTTTGATGGTCGTATTCATCCTTATGCAAAACAAGCATTCTTGGCTTCACCCCCATTGGTGGTGGCTTATGCAATTGCAGGCACAATTCGTTTTGATATTGAAACGGATTCATTGGGCAATGACAAAGACGGTAATCCAGTTTATCTAAAAGACGTTTGGCCATCTGATGCTGAAATTGATGCGTTGGTTAAAGAGTCTGTAAAACCAGAACAGTTCCGTAAAGTGTATATCCCGATGTTTGATTTGGGTGTGACAGAAAAATCAGAAAGCCCGTTATACGATTGGCGTCCGCAAAGTACTTATATTCGCCGTCCACCATATTGGGAAGGGGCTTTGGCTGCACCACGTACATTGTCAAATATGCGTCCACTTGCAATCTTACCTGACAACATTACCACGGATCATTTATCACCTTCGAATGCAATTATGATGGATTCGGCAGCAGGTGAATATCTGCATAAAATGGGCGTACCTGAAGAAGACTTTAACTCGTATGCAACGCATCGTGGTGACCATTTGACCGCGCAACGTGCAACTTTTGCCAACCCAAAACTGTTTAATGAAATGGTGGTTCGTTCTGACGGTACCATTAAGCAAGGTTCTAAAGCGCGTGTTGAGCCAGAAGGCGAAGTGATGCGTATGTGGGAAGCGATTGAGATTTATATGAATCGTAAGCAACCACTGATCATCATTGCTGGTAAGGATTATGGTCAAGGCTCTAGCCGTGACTGGGCTGCGAAAGGTGTTCGTCTTGCTGGGGTTGAAGCGATTGTGGCTGAAGGCTTTGAACGTATCCACCGTACTAACCTTGTTGGTATGGGAGTGTTACCACTTGAGTTTAAAGCGGGCACCGACCGTAAAACCTTAAAGCTTGATGGTACTGAGCTGTATAGTGTGATTGGTAATATTGCACCACGTACAGACTTAACTTTGGTGATTGAGCGTGCCACGGTTGATGGTAAGAATGAAGTGATTGAAGTTCCTGTAACTTGTCGTTTGGATACTGAAGAAGAAGTGCATGTGTATGAAGCGGGTGGGGTATTACAACGCTTTGCACAGGATTTCTTGGAAGGGCAAGTGGCTTAATTGAATTCTATTCTTTAAATCCTCCCCCAACCCTCCTTTGAAAAAGGAGGGAGTTCTTCTCTTTTTAAAGATGAGAAGTATTACTTCGCAAGGGGGGCGATTAAGGAAAAAAGGAATTGAAATTGTTGAAAAAAATCCCTACTGTTCAGTGGGGTTTTTATTTGGGGAATAAAATGTCTTTATTACGAAAAACTCAAAGTGATACGGTAAATTCTGATGAATCAATCACAGCTGAGCGTCTTTTAAACGTATTGTCACAGATGCCTGATGATTTTTATGAGGAAGAAAGAACAGATGAACCACCTCAAGAAAGAGAAGAGCTTTAAATGGTTTGCGCTATTTAATGATTAAGCAGTAGCTCTCAAAAACCATAAATTTCTCTTTTGAAATCATTTCTTGCAAAAATGACACCATCATTTTTAGAAATAGACAGTAGACATACATCAAAATATGGCTATACTTTATTCACCATTTCTAAAACCTATGGAGAACAAAAATGGTTACTGCTGGCGAAAAACCCGGAACAGGCTTCTATTTTTGTGTCCAATGCGGACATCGCACTTACTTAGAAATTGGTACAGATCGTTTACCCCAGTGTACCAAATGCCTTGGCAATCAATTTAAAAAATAAGATTGCTAAGCCGCACAGATAAAACAGATACTCCCTGTTTTAAGCAAAAGCCCTATCCAGTGATAGGGCTTTTTGTTAATTTAATAATAGTTGAAAAGATAACGAGAAAAAGGCAGATAAATCATTATGGAAACAATCCTGAGTTTATGTATTGGCATTGGTTTAAGTGCCGCCTGCGGTTTTCGTGTATTTGTACCGTTATTGGTGATGAGTGTTGCATCACTGATGGGCTGGTTTGAGCCAATGAAAGGTTTTGAGTGGTTAGCGATACCATCGGTATGTATTGGTTTAGCTGTCGCGACTATTTGTGAAATTGGCGCGTACTATATTCCTTGGGTCGACAATGCTTTAGATACTATTGCCACGCCAGCAGCGATGGTGGCTGGAACATTAACCACCATGGCGGTCAGTACAGGTGAAATGTCACAGTTTGCAAGTTGGGCGGCTGCGATTATCGTTGGTGGTGGTACAGCAACAGCTGTACAAATGGGCACGGTTGCGGTTCGTGGTGTATCTACTGCAACGACAGGTGGAATAGCCAATCCTTTGGTGTCTACAGGTGAATGGATTGGGGCAATCGTGGTATCGGTATTATCACTTATCGTTCCTGTATTGGTGGTGATTGTTGGTATTATTTTGATGGTGCTAGCGGTTCGCTGGTTAAGAAAGAAAAAACAAGAAAGCGTTGTTCATCCATTGTAGTTAGTGTGTTTTAGCATTTGTGAAACAAGTGTTTATCAAGATTAAAAGAGGATAATGACTCAATTCAATTGGGTTGAGTCATTAAATTGGATTAAGTGTTTTCTGTTTTTTGACATAAAATTTGATTCACTCTAAATCGAATACAAAGACAAATTTCCCCAACAATAAATCAATAAAAGAGAGATTGATTTTTGCACCTTAAAGGCATATTTTTGTTATGGGATTGATAAAAACATCGTTTTTATGGATTTAATCTCAAGGTCTTTTTAAGAGTATTGGGGGAAACTTTTATGATGGACAAATTTATTATCAATGTAAATGCGCAAGTCAATGGTGTATACGAGGTACACAATGCAAGCAAAGCTTGTGAGCATTTACCTAAGGCGGAAAATCAAAATCTACTGGGATTTTTTGCGACAAGTGAGCTGGCAATTAAACGAGCAAAGATGAATTGGCCTCGTGAAAAAATCAAGGGATGTATTTGCTGTTGTTAAGAAGCTCATAGCCTTTAACCATCACCAATTTTACCTGCAGTTCCATCTTTATGTGGTGGAACTGCATAACATTAAAAGGAATAGAGCGTATATCTATTCAATTGAAATGTATATTTTAAACGTCAATTGTTTGAAGTCACGATGAAAGCTTATGCTGACTCATCGTTTTAAAAATAACTTGGGGATTAAAAGTATGCTGATACTTTTTACTGTTTGATATAAAAATTGAAAAATTAATAAAAACTTCATCAATAAATAATCTGATTTTTGTGATGTGTATTTGATAAAAAGTAATAAATTTTAATGATTTAACATAAATATTTGTTTTAAAACAAAAATATAAATGCTATTAATAGCTCATAATATAAACATCACATGGATAGGTGAGAACAATGAGAAAGTTCGAGGTCGAGATCAATTTGCCTGCACAAGATATCGTATCATTTGAGGTAGAGGACATTGAGCAAATTCGTGCAAAATTTTATGCGATCAATTGGCGCCGTTTATTCCTGACGCAGGGGCAAGTTGAAAATTCTGATATTTCCTTTGCTGTACAGGACACGGAGACAGAACTTTATTTACATATCCAGTTAAATACACACTCGAGTAAAGCAGACCCTGTTTTTCAGATCGATAGCAATATTCAACTGGTTGTTGAAAGTAAAGAATTTTTGGGGCTTTTAACACGTAAAAAGAAATATGATGTGGTGTATAAAAACTTAAACCAATCACAAGTTTCAGAACAGCTCAGCTTATTCCTAAACGGTCAAATCGACGAGATGACAGAACAATATCGACAATTGATGCATAAAAAAATGCTACAAGAGCATCGTTTGGCATAACGACTAGAGATTGACATCTTCTATATAAAATAAGGAAGCTTGAGCTTCCTTCTTGATCTGTAAAAAAGAATAAACGAGCTTGATTGTTTGACCAAGAGATAAAATACACCTAGTGCATATAAAAATTAAATATAGTGATAAATTTTACAATTTGTAATTTAAAATCAATGATTAATTTATAATTTTTTTATTGGAGTCGCTATTAATTTTAAAGAGTGTTGTTACACTACAAATAGATTTTAAGGGTATGCGTTATAAAATAATGAACAAGTTTGAAATTCAAATTCAGTATCCTAATCACGCCGATGAGCGTGAGATGGAGCAAGAGAGCGATTTAGACATTGCGGAGATATTGGCGAAATTTGAAAGTATCAGTTGGCGCCGTCAACGCGTTTTGCAATTACAATTGGATGGTCGAAACACTATTTTTACAGTGTTGAACTCAGCGTCAGAAGCATTTTTAAAAATTACATTAAATGCTTATGCAAAAAGTGAGAATTTTGAATTTAAGATAGAAAGCAATATCAAATTGATTTTCCCACAACGCGAATTGTTTGGCTTGATGACACGAAAAAATAAAGAAGTATTTGCAATTAAACACAGTACACTTGAACAGGTAAAAGCGAGTTTAACCGCATTTTTAAATCAGGATACCCAAGGCTTGGAAGATATTTTGCGTGATAGTAAAACAACCTCGCTAAAAGATGCGCCTTAAGTTAGCAGATTAAAGCGTGTGATCATTGAAATAGAATGACTAAAATGCAAATTTATAAATTTGCATTTTTTTTTAAATTTATGCAATAAAAAATCATTAAATAAGCTTTGTTGAAAAATTTTCTTTATTAAGTAACTTTTAAAGGAAAATTTTCCTAAAAAATAAAAAAATTAATCTATCTTAGGAAAATAATCCCGAGTCGATTTGGCTAATATTTATCTCAAGGATGTAAGGGATCGAAAAGAGTAGATTGCTGCCAGTTGCGTACAACGTGAGTGCAGTACTTACCCACAAGGTCTCGATTCGGCTTAGGACGCTATAAACCATAAGTTTATAGGCAATAGGATTAAAACTTACCAAGTTTTAATAGTTGAAGTAAACCAGAGTTGTTTTCCCACTCATCCTGAAAAATTCGATAAAAATAATGTGAAAATCTCAAATTAGATTCATCAATTAAGCCTATTCAAAACATCAGAAAAATACATTAAAGCAAAATGATTTCATCCCAGCACCCATTAAAATAAGTTCTATACTTTATTCAAATAATGAAAGATATTGAAACCAAACAATGATAAAGAGTAGTGTAATGAATGATAAAAATGAAAATCATATTTGCTTGATATGTAATCAAACTTTTTCACATGCGAATGTTGTTCCGCTCGGGGCTATACGTAAGGTTATTACTGAAGAAATTGCACGAGATTTTCCCAATTGTTCTGCGCAGGATTATATTTGTAAAGTAGATTTAATCAAATATCGTATGCAGTATGTGCAATCTTTGCTTCAATCGGAGCAGGGGGAGGTGTCAAACCTAGAGTATGAAGTGCTTAATAGTATGCAACAGCATGAATTAATAACAAAAAATACTAAAACACAACTTGAAAAAAATGGACCATTGGGGAAAGGCTCGCAGATAAAATTGCAACTTTTGGCGGAAGTTGGACGTTTTTAATTTGTTTTATGCTCTTTTTAGTTGTTTGGATTTTATTAAACACAGTTGTGATCGTAAAACAACCTGCTGATCCTTATCCGTTTATTCTATTAAATCTTATTTTATCTTGTCTTGCTGCAGTACAAGCACCAATTATTATGATGAGTCAAAACCGTCAAGAAGCCAAAGATCGTATACGCTCCCAAAATGATTATCAAGTCAATTTAAAAGCTGAATTAGAAATCCGTCATTTACATGAAAAAATAGATCATTTACTCATTCATCAGTGGGACAAACTGGCAAAAATTCAGGAAATTCAATTGGATTTATTATCAGAAATGAATAAAAGAGAAGTAAAAAAAGGCGAGGGAAAGATTAAAAATACAGAAAAAGCTTTTGAGCGTTACGGCTCTTTTGAGTTGGTGGCTTTGTTGATAAGAACAGAAATATATTCTCGATTTTTTAAATGAGTTTGCAATAAAAAATCATTTTAGAAATATAAAAGATAAAAAATCCTGAGATTGTGATTGATTTCGGAAAATAATTCTAAATTTCACGAGAAAATCTTAATCTTAGGAAAATAATTCCGAACCGATTTCGTTAATATTTATCTCAAGGATGTAAGGGATCGAAAAGAGTAGATTGCTACCAGTTACGTACAACGTGAGTGTAGTACTTACCCACAAGGTCTCGATTCGGCTTAGGACGCTATAAATCAGAAGTTTATAGGCAATAGGATTAAAACTTACAAAGTTTTAATAGTTGAAGTAAACCAGAGTTGTTTTCCCGCTCATCCTGAAAAATTCCATAAAAATTATACCGTAAAATTCCATTTATTTGATCTCATTAACTTACCGACAAAGCAATTAAGAAATTATCGATAAGAAGCTAAAAATCATATAGATTGTTAAGATGCCGCAGTATAGGTATGCATTAATGTACCGACCTAGAGCAAGCCATAAATGGCAATTCATACAATTGTATGAATGGAGATAAGTTTCAATATTTTATTCGCTCACGGCAGAATTTTAATCTGTAATTATTTCATTACTTAAATAACTTCTTTTGAGGATTCCATTAGTAGATCTGCTGCAAGTGAATACTGATCAATAGCCTATAAATATTTTACTTCTAATGTGGTGATCAAGGTTTCTAACAGCAATAACACATCAGATTTCTTGCGTGCATCAATAAAAAAAACTGGTAAATTTAGGTTGCGTTCCATCAACCATTGACGGTATTGGTGCGTTGGCTTATTCATATCGTCATCGATATGGGTGACTCCAATTACAATGTTTTCACCATATTGTTTAAAAATATTGAGGTAATATTCTAGTTCATCTAAGGGTGTTGCTAAGCTATGATCAATCAGCAAAATTGTACCAATCGCGCCTTTGCATATTACCCCCCACATAAAGTCAAAGCGGCCTTGTCCTGGTGTGCCATACAGCCCAACTTTACTGCCATCATCTAGTGTTACTTCGCCATAATCGATTCCGACTGTTGTGTTTAGTTTTTTATGGCTACGATCATCTGTGTTAAATGCTTCTGTTGCTAATACAGGTATTTCTGATAAAGATTTAATCGCTTCAGTTTTACCTGCCCCCATTGAACCAGCAAAAACAATTTTGTACTTCTGAATAATCATCGTAGATTTATCCCTTAAAATTTAAATCGACTTTTTAATTTGTTAAAAAAGCTTTTTAAAATCCCTTTTTCTTCCGTTTGCTCAGTATCACTTGGTGTTTTATCAAATCGACTTTCTTTTGCTGAAATCAGTTCAGCGTTATGGATGGCTAAATTCGCAGCAACAAAGTGTTGCACGGTTGCGACTGGAATGTTGAGTTTGTCTGAGACATGTTGGATTTCTGCCCCAGAAATAAAGCATGCACTTAGTTGTAGCAGTAATTTCTTATCCAACTCATTGGGTTGAATCCAAAATTTGAGACGATAATATTTATCAGCTGCAGGTACAGTAATTAAATTGGGATTTGTCCAAATCAGGTTAAATAACCAATTTTCTAAATTGAATTGTCGTTTACGTGAAACTTTTATAAAATCCGCAGTGACTGCTGCCGTATAGTGTATCGAGCGATCTGTTTGGTATTCTTCACGAGTTGCTTCAAGCCATGCCAGATGCGCATGATGGTCGATAATCGCAATCGTGCCGAGATGATCATTTAAAATGACTTTACGACTGTCGTGATGGAAAAGCGCTGCAAAAAAATCAATTTCTTTGATTTCAAGTTGATCATCAGCTTCATCATCTGAAATTTGGCTAAGTTCAGATTGTTCTATTTCAGTCTTATGCAGTAATTTGATTTTGACCCAGTTTTTCAGTGTGAATTCGTCATAAATAGGGATGCAGAGTAAATTATCTTCAGCACTTTCTTTATGTTCACTATGTTTTGAAATTTTCAAATAAGGAATATTTTTATTTTGGATAATATTCTGGATATTATTATTTTCAAAAAACTGCTCATTGATCAAAATACAATTTATATTTTGATCTGAAACACTTGTCCAATTTATACCAATATTGGTTGGTAAAATTTTTCTAAGCCTTATTTTAAGATCGTCAGAGGTGGTTAAACCTAAGCCTGAAATTGCGATATTGATACATTGATTGTTCATAATATCACTTATCTAATATTAAAAAATTAAAGTGTAAACTGTTTTTTAACGGTCGTAATTAGTTTAAGTTAACGCTAGATTTGTTCTTTTTCCAGTAAAATCATTTTTTTAATGTTTAATTGCTTGGCATTTAATCAGTATATTTCTTACATTATTATCCTCCTGTGTAAACTGTTAATTTTTCTTAAAGTTTAGAGAGTTTCATTGCTTTAAATTAACATTAGTTATTATAAAAAATCTATCTCAAAGTTAAATAAATTGCTTAGTTATTTTTATCAATAAAAGCTTAACTTAATAGTTAATTAAATATTTATTATGTTTGTGCATGTTTTATCATTTATAATATTATTACTGTGATTTTAATCACATGAAATGATTAAAATTACTAAAGTATTTTTTACATGAAAAAAAGCGATCATTTCGATCGCTTTTTATAATTTTTGATTATCAAACTAAATTAAGCAAAAAGCTTTGTCGCTGCTTCAAAAAGAATATATAAAACCACAAGTGCTACCACAGGTTCTGCAATTTTAGCCCAGGTTGGATTTGCGGTTTCGGTTACTATGACTTCTTTGTGATCAGCATGAAGATCTACTTTTTGAACATTGACCATTTGATTAAACTCCTTCATCGTTTCATCTAATGATATCTCTTCTTCAGGCACAGGTTGAGAGCCAATCAGTTCGGTTAGTTCGTTTGTTGACCAAACCCAATCTTTTGCCTGACCCGATAGGTGCTCAATTTGCCCCATCACCAATTCTCGAAGACCTCGCTTACCTAAACTTCCTGCTGTTTCAAGTTGCTTTAATTCAGCAAGCTGTAGTTCAAGAATTTCCGTTGTTACAGGTTCAAGTATAGATTTATCTAAACTGGATTTATTCTGAGTAGAGGTGGTGAGGTGTCGAGAAATTTCTTGGCTGTATAACTGATCTTGCGAAAGAATTTCTTGATATAAAGCATCATCATCCTTACGCCATAGCGTAATGAGTTTACCCAAGGTTAAAGCATTGAGTTCTTCAATATGTGCAATACGTTGGGCAGGCTCTAATTGAGATAATAGCTGAGGCTTTTGAATCTTTATCTGCTCAGCAAAGTATTGTACGAGATCAAAAGCCATTCAGTTCTCCTTGTTCTATTCTAAAATTCTTAAACTTGGTTTTTTCTTTGGTGCCTCAGTTTTAGTTTCTACTTCTTCACTTGTATTTGATTCTAAAACATCTTCATCAATTTGCACATTGGCATATTCATCTGGATCAAAGAATAATCCTTGTCCATTTTCACGTGCATACAAGCCTAATACCGCATTTATAGGCACATAAATATCTTTGGATGCGCCGCTAAAACGAGCAGAGAAGGTAATTGCTTCATTGGTCATATTTAACATATGTACAGAATGTGGTGCGATGTTCAATACAATTTGTCCATCTTGTACAAATTGTTGTGGTACATCGGTATAGGGTTTAGTTGCGTCAACAAGTAAGTATGGCGTTAAATTGTTGTCGCAAATCCATTCATATATTGCGCGTGCAAGGTATGGTCGAGTTGGGGTTAAGTTCAATTCTTGTTCAGACATTAAAAAATACTCTATTGATTTGCGATCTAGAATTTTGCCAAAAATTCACTATATCTGTTTTTCTCTTTAAAAGTCATCGACTTTAAAAAAGCAGGGCGGCTAAAAATCCGTTGGCAATATAATAAAATTGGACGAGATTGCTGTTTCGGTAATTCAATTCCCATATGTTTTAACCGTATGAAAATTGGCGCTAACATGCAATCTAAAATTGTAAAGTTTTCAGACATAAAATAAGGATAATGTTGAAACAGTGGGGTCAGGGATACCAAAGTATCTTTTAATTGTTTTTGTGCATTCTTTTTTGCAGCTTCATTAAGTGTATCTGGGTGGCGTAGCATAATGTCTGCAAGTTTAAGCCAATCTTGTTCAAAGCGCCAAATATACTGTCTTTGCTCTGCGCGTGGTGCTGGGGCATCCGCATAAAGTTTGTTTTGTCGATAACGGTCATCTAAGTATTCAGAAATAATACTAGTATTAAACAGCTTTAAATCGTTTTCAATCAGCATAGGTAGTTGATTATATGGATTTAAACTGGCTAAATCTTCATCATCTTCTTCGACAATGATTAAGGTATGTTTAATTTGTTTTTCTGCAAGAAGAAATCTAATCCAATGTGAACGAAAGTCATCCTCGTGGCTATACAATGTAATCCCTTGTTGAGGCGCATTTTCGACAGGCATATTCCAAAAACTAAGTGAAGTGAATAGAGTAGAATACTAAAAATAGACAATAAAATCATCTTAACTTTAATAAGCTTATGGTGGTTATTGCTATCAAATAGATAGGAAACAAGGATAAACCTATGAATTTAATAAATAAGCACAGTAAATTGGCGTTGGCATTGCTGTTAATGATGGGTATTTCAAATACATATGCAAAGATGCAACCTTTGGATACTCAAGTACAAGAGGCTGCCACTGAAGCAATCGAAGCTGCAGGAGCAGAAGTGGCTGGAGAAGGAACCTTATGTAGTGCTGATGAGGCCTGTGATGTTGCGTCTGCTGCTTCTGAAGAAGAAATGTATGGTGGGATCAAACAAGAATATGTCGTAAAAGGTTGTAAGGTGACGATCTACAATGATGGACCCGTGAAAATGGTCAATGTAAAGACCGATAAGCCGTGTAATGCACCGCTTCCGAAAGATCATAAGTTCTCTAAGGAAACTCGAACTTATCAGGAAAATGGCTGTACGATTACAGAATCAAAAGCTGCCGATGGGATTTCTGACGCTGTCATGGACTGCTCTAAACGAGATAAAACAAAATAACTTCAAATAGTTAACCCATAAAAAAACCTCGGCAAATGCCGAGGTTTTTTGTCCGATTCGGTAAACGAATTAACGTTTAGAGAATTGAGGACGTTTACGAGCTTTACGTAAACCAAGTTTCTTACGTTCAACTTCACGAGCATCACGAGTAACGAAACCAGCTTGACGAAGAGCAGGTTTTAAAGTCTCATCAGAAGCGATCAATGCACGAGTAATACCGTGACGGATAGCGCCTGCTTGACCACCGATACCACCACCAGCAACAGTGATGTAAAGGTCAAATTTTTCAGTAACTTCTAAAAGCTCAAGTGGTTGACGAACAACCATACGAGCAGTTTCACGACCGAAATACTGTTCAAGAGTGCGGTTGTTGATTACGAGTTTACCAGTACCAGCTGATAGGAAAACACGTGCAGTTGCGGTCTTACGGCGACCTGTACCATAGTTAGTAGCCATGTGCTGTATCCCTTAGATGTCCAAAACTTGTGGCTGTTGAGCAGTATGAGGATGCTCAGTACCAGCGTACACTTTCATTTTCTTGATCATCGCGTAACCAAGAGGACCTTTTGGCAACATGCCTTTTACAGCACGTTCGAAGATTTCTTCTGGTTTGTGAGCAACTAATTTTTCAAAATTAGTTTCACGAATACCACCAGGGAAACCAGTGTGGCGATAGTATTTCTTATCAAGTGATTTTTTACCAGTCACTTGTACTTGTTCAGCATTGATCACAACGATGTAGTCACCAGTGTCAACGTGAGGCGTATAAGAAGTTTTGTGTTTACCGCGTAAACGACGAGCGATTTCAGTCGCAAGGCGACCTAAAGTTTTGCCAGAAGCATCAACAACATACCAGTCGTGTTGAACTTCAGCTGGCTTAGCGCTGAGAGTTTTCATTAAACCACTACCTATTATAGTTGGTTTGGACTATGGAATCTGTCCAAACAAAAAGGAGTGCGAATTCTATCTGAAAAGAGTTAGAGTCGCAATTGAAATATTGAATTTCAAGCGCATCATTATATTGATAAACGTAGCCAAAAGCAAAGCTTAGTTTGGATAAAATGTTGTAAGGTTTTCTGATTTATATTGGAATTGTGACAGACTTTATGAATAATAAAAGTGATATAAAGAAAATAAGTCAGGCAAAAATGAAAATAATAAATTCAATAAAATTCCTTCTACTGATAGTGGGTGGAGGCAACTTAAACCTTAGTTTTGCTCAAGCTGATTTTCTGGATTAGGCCTCATCTTTACCGGAACTTCATCCAACTGCTCCTGTGCATTATCAAAATCAAGCTGATCTTGGAGACAGGATTATCTCTGTTCAATGGATGACGGTCGATTTTAGTGAAGAAATTCAATCCGCATATCCTTGCCAAGCGGTTGGATTACTTATTCAAACACAACATATCCCTATTGGTGAGGAAGTCGATGCTGTCGTGCAATGGGGGGATGATGATGATAAAAGCCGAAGTGGCGAATATACAGTCTATGGAAAAGTTGAACCAGACCATCGAGTCAGAATAATCTTTGATCAACATATTGCCCCAGCCAAGTGTGGGAAAGAGGTTGAAACGATGTTTGATTTCTCTGATATTGATCAACAGCAAGCTCAACCAGAAACTCGGCCAGCGCCTAAAAGTCAGCTCTAAAGCATTTTAAGTTTCCATCATCTAAGTCTGATGAAATATAAAAATTGTTTGCAATGGTCTTATATAGGTGGTTTTAGAAATATTTTTTGGTTCATTTTTTACGTGATTTAGTTATATTCGATATAAAAATGAACTTGAATTGGAAATGATAATTTAGAACCGATGTATACTGTCTATGCAAGGTCTATTAAAAGAGTTCTAAATGCTTCCTTTATATATAACCAGTGGTGAGCCTGCTGGCATTGGCCCAGATATTTGTTTAGATTTGGCAGATCGTATTGATGATCGTCCAGTTGTTGTATTGGCTGATATCAATATGTTGAGGGATCGTGCCAAAATTTTAAACAAAAGTGTTCAGCTCATTGAGTATAAAGGACAGACGGAGCGTTTGGCTCAAGATCAAGTCTATGTTGAACATGTTCCTTTAGCTGTAGATGTTATTTTAGGGGAGTTAAACCCACAAAACTCTGCATATGTGATCGAGCAATTGCGTCGAACTGCGTACTATGCGATGCGCGGGCTGAGTGTTGGTGTTGCTACAGCGCCAGTACAAAAGTCAATTATCAATGATGCAGGGATCCACTTCAGTGGCCATACAGAATATTACCAAGAGTTTGCGGGTGTGGAGCGTGTGGTTATGATGCTTGCAACAAAAACGTTAAGAGTCGCTTTAGTGACCACCCATTTACCATTGCGGGATGTTGCAGATGCCATTACCAAACAACGTCTCCATCAGGTGATTGATATTCTGATTCATGATTTAAAAACAAAATTTAAAATTAATCATCCGCGTATTTTGGTGTGTGGTTTAAATCCTCATGCAGGTGAAGGTGGTTATTTAGGTCATGAAGAAATTGATACGATTAATCCTGTACTTGAAAGTTATCGAGCGCAAGGCATAGACATGAGTTTAAGTATGCCTGCTGATACTTTATTTACTGTGGATCATTTAAAAGGTACTGATGCTGTTTTAGCGATGTATCACGATCAGGGGTTACCTGTGTTAAAATCGCAGGGATTTGGCGAAGCCATTAATATTACTTTAGGTTTACCTTTTATTCGGACCTCGGTCGATCATGGTACTGCGCTCTCCCTTGCAGGTACAGGCCTTGCAAAAAGTTCAAGTTTGCATGTCGCTGTCGATTTAGCACTTGATCTAGCTCGTTCGAATTAAGTTGTAAACAACCTTATTTATCACGTTGGATATTTTTTATGTATCAAATTAATGCCTTAAACCCAAAAGATGAAGGGCATCATACGCGCAAGCGTTTTGGACAAAACTTCTTACATGACCAACGTGTGATTGCCAAAATTGTTCGTTCTGTCGCCCCGCGAGCAGGAGAAAATATTGTTGAAATTGGGCCAGGTTTAGCTGCTTTAACTTCGCCTTTAAATGGTGAATGTGATGCTTTGACTGTGCTAGAGCTGGATCGTGACTTGGCAGCAGGCTTACCGGGTCGAGTACCACATCCTGAACGTCTAACTATCATTGAAACTGATGCATTAAAATATGATTTTACTGAATTATTTCAGGAAGGTCGTCCTTTACGTGTAGTCGGAAACCTACCTTATAATATTTCAACACCTTTGCTTTTTCATCTCTTGGAATTTGGTGACAAAGTCAAAGACATGCATTTTATGTTGCAAAAAGAAGTGGTTGATCGTATTACAGCATCTCCAAACACCAAAGAGTATGGTCGTTTGTCAGTCATGATTCAATACTTTTGCAAACCTACTTTCTTGTTTGAAGTACCACCGGGATCATTCAATCCACCACCAAAAGTAACGTCTGCGGTATTTCGTTTAGAGCCATATGCAACTAAACCGATTGTTGCTAAAAGTGAAAAAGCTTTGGCACGTTTAGTATCGCATGTGTTTACACAACGCCGAAAAACATTACGTAATAGCTTAAAAGGCATGTTAGTTGAAGACGGTTTTGAAAATGCTGGTGTAGATCCAATGGCACGTCCAGAAACCTTAATATTGGCTCAGTTTGTTGCATTATCTGACCAAATGGTGGCTTAAATGGCACTGGAAAAAGTTAGATATAATTATGTGATTGGCGACGTACAAGGGTGTTTTGAAGCACTGAAAGCACTACTCAAAGAAATCCAATTCGATGCTGATCAAGATTTTATTTGGTTTGCGGGCGATTTAATCGCCCGTGGTGAAAATTCAGTGGGTGCAATACGTTTTATCAAAAAATTATGCGAACAAGGCAATGCTGCAACAGTCCTTGGTAATCATGATTTAAATCTGCTGGCGGTTGCACGTGGGATTAAAAAGCTCAAAGAAAAAGACCATATTGCTGATGTCATTCATGCTTTAGAAAGTGATGAATTGATTGATTGGTTACGTAAACAGCCTTTGTGCTTATTTCCCAATGAAAAGACGATTTTGACTCATGCGGGTATTCCGAATATTTGGGATGCGGAAAAGACCGTAGCGTTGGCCAAAGAAGTGGAAGCAGTCTTAGCGCATGATGACTTTACTGTGCTTGATTCATTTCTGAAAGAGATGTATGGCACTGAGCCAGATTTATGGGTAGATGATTTACAAGGTCATGCTCGCTTACGCTGTATTACCAATTATTTAACCCGTATGCGTTTGACCGATGCCCAAGGTCGTTTAGAGTTTAGCTTTAAAGATGCTTTAGATGAGCTGATGCCAGTCGGTTTTCAGCCATGGTTCAAATTTGAATCGCAGACAGCAAAAACTCATCAGATCGTTTTTGGACATTGGGCAGCGTTGCAAGGTGAGCGCATCAATGCTCAAATCCAAAATGTCGATGGTGGGTGTGTTTGGGGGCATCAACTGCTGGCTTATCGACTAGAGGATCAAAAACTTTTCAGTGTAGATAACCCTTTTTTTTGATATGAATAAAGCCACAAGATGTGGCTTTATTTTTTGGCAATGTCACGAGATTCAAGCATAATGTCAATGCGCCATTTTAAATGATTTTAATCTTTTAACTGGCGAATTCATCTACCAATTGAAAAGTAAATTATTCTTGTCGAATCCAAGTCTGACTTCGACCAATGAGTGAAATACCAAGATAGCCACGTAAGGTCAGGCGGTTTCCACTTGCATTTAAGCGGGCTTTACCGTGATAAATTTTTCCTCCGCGAGGATCCAGAACTTCGCCACCAATATAGTTGTTTGGGTTATTTGGATCAGCTTTTAACTTTTGTAAAATGGTTAAGCCAATAATCGGTTTATTGGTAAAGGGTGCGGGGCAATTACGGCATTGTGTTAAAACCGTTTCACCGGGTGCTGGAAAATCTTTAATGATTTTACCGACATAAGTATCATCTTTTTGTTTCTCGATTTGAATATGTGCACGCACATAACCTGTTTTATCATCGACAGTGCGCCATGTGCCAGTAATGTCAGCTGCATGTGTCCAGCTGATCATTCCCAGTAGCATACAACTGAAAATTCCTTTTTTCATAAGCATACCTATTTTCTTTTAAGTTTAAATGTTGTGATCTGTGAATAAGGCCTTATTCACGAATCCAAGTTTGACTACGGCCGAGTGCAGACACTCCAACATAACCTCTTAACATCAAGCGATTACCGTTTGAGTTGAGTTTGGCTTTCATGGAATAAATTTTACCTGTAAGTGGATCGATAATTTTTCCACCGACATAGTCTTCATCACTGGTTTGTTTGAGATTTTTAAGAACATCCATACCTAAAATGGGTTTATTGGTATAAGGCGCTGGACAGTCTATACAGGTTTCTTTTGGGGTATAACCAGGACGCGGGGTAATTTTGATGATTTTACCAGTATATGTGCCATTGGCTTCTTTGCGTATTTCAAGCACAGCTTTAGATGAGCCAGTTTTATCATCGATATTTTTCCAAATACCAGTGATATCTTTTGCCATACTGCTACAGCTTAAAACAGAAAATAATGTCCCTAAGATGAACTTATTAAACCTCATTTATTGATTCCTTATCAAAATGGGGGAAAGAATAGTTCATCTTAAGCTGAATAATTACTCTAGGCAATCATGTGAAAAGTAAAATAAATCACATTTATTTTATAAAAAGTATAAAAGTTGGCAACCAGATGGCTGTGAACACCGCATTTACTGCCATTCCAAAGGCTGCATAACGACCTGCAACCGCTCCACGTTGCCAAGCTTGGGCCGTTCCGATGGCATGTGCAGCCAGTCCTAAAGCCAAGCCAGATGCGCGTTCATCATTAATATTACGTAAAATAATCGATGAAAATGCTGCCCCAATCACGCCCGATAAAATTACGATCAAAATCACTAATGTGACTGGTGAGTGCAGTAAAGTTGCAATATTAATTGCAATTGGCGTTGTCACAGCACGTGTGGCAAAGGCCATAATGGTCGGTTCTGACATATGCAGTAAATAAGCTAAGCTCATAGGTAATGCAACAGCACTGATACTGGCAAAGACCAAGATCCCTACGACAGATTTCAGTGGTAAATCATCATAACGCATTGCGGCTAATGGAATAGCCAATGCCACAGTGACATAACCGAGTAGGTGGCTAAATAGACCATTCATATCGGTATTGTATTTTTCGTAAGGAATTTTAAAGATCATTAAAATTCCAATCACAAAAAACATGCCAATAACCAGAAGCGGAATTTGAGGAAAGCGTTTATTAATTGGTTTCGCTGCCAAGTAGGCAATTAGTGTGATTAAAAAACCAGTGATTACACTTAACATATCAGCCTCCTATAGCCACTTCTTCGCCATTTTTGCATAAATCCAGAGTGGAATCAGTGTACTGACAAACATCACAACCAAGAATAAGGGGATCTCTTTTCCCATACTGACCAGCATGATTAATGAACCCGCACATATCGGTAGGAAAGCAAATCCGCTTTCTCTCATTAATTTATTGTTGGTATCGACCAGACGGGCAGGGATTTTCTTGAATCTACGCCATAAAACCAACACAAATAGTAGGCTGAGTAGACCTGTTAAATTGCCCAATTCAGGATGATTAAATTGTGACATCACTAACACAGAAGCTTCACGAAAGAAGATGATAAGTCCTATTGTGAAGATCCATGCTTGCCAATCGATACCTTTTAACTGATCCATGTGTGTTTATTTATAAAAATTGATCTTTCACGTTTTAACCGATTTAGCGCTTTATTTCAAACTCTTCTAACGGTCTTTTAAATTGTTCTGCCTTATTTCCAAGTATTTCAACGAGTGGTATATGTGCCTGATTGATGAGCTGTTCCAGTTTTTGTGGTGCCATGGCAACCACCAATTGTAGGTTGCCTTCATCGTCATAATGTTCAGATTCGATGACGTTAAGATCGTAAAGTTGATTTTTTAACTTACCATAAGCGGGTTTTAATTGTAGTTCAAAACGTTGAATTTGGCCCATCAAACATTCATGTACCGCTTTACGTAACAGGTCTAAACCTTGTTGTGTATGGGCTGAAACATAAACACGCTCAGGTTGGTGCGGTTTGGCATAAATGATTTTGGCTTCTTCTCCGCTTTGATCGATCTTGTTATAAACTCTTAATATTGGAACATCTGCGCCAATTTCATTTAACACCGTTTCTACGGCATCAATTTGTTCCATGACATCAGGACTACTCGAATCGATGATATGTAGCAGTAAAGTGGCTTCTAAAGTTTCTTCCAAAGTTGCCTTAAAGGATTCGACTAAAGAATGAGCTAGATTGCGCACAAAACCAACAGTGTCTGCAAGAACAAGCGTGCCAATACCATCCCAATCTAAACGGCGTAAGGTTGGATCAAGTGTGGCAAATAATTGATCTGCTGCATAAACATCACTATTTGCCAAAATATTAAAAAGTGTTGATTTGCCTGCGTTGGTATAACCGACTAAAGACACAGTTGGAATATTGGCTTTTTGGCGAGCAGCACGGCCTTGAATACGTGTTTTTCGGACTTTTTCTAGACGATCTTTGAGCTGTTCCATACGGATGCGTAATAGACGTCGATCTGTTTCAAGTAAGGTTTCACCTGGTCCACGTAGACCAATACCACCTTTCTGACTGTCTAGATTGCTACGACTGCGGACTAAACGTGATGAAAGGTGATCTAACTGAGCCAATTCAACTTGTAGTTTACCTTCATGGGTACGGGCACGTTGCGCAAAAATATCAAGAATCAAACCTGTACGGTCGATCACACGACATTTTAAAATACGTTCTAAATTGCGTTCCTGAGCGGGCGATAGTGCTTGGTCAAAAATGACCAATTCCACTTCATCTGCCTCAACTTGCTCAGCAATTTCTTCTGCTTTACCTGAACCAATAAAAAACTTAGGGTCGGGTTTAATCCGTTGTACGCTTAAATGCTCTAATATATCCGCGCCCGCAGATTTAGCCAGTAATCGAAATTCTTCTGCATCAAGATCTTCTAAGATTTGAACATTCACACTGACTAAAATGGTTTTTTCACCACCTTGATTTTGATCAAAGTATTCCACAGATTGTAAAACTCAGACATTAGATTAGAAAAATCATTCTAAAGGATATTCTGTGTTAAATCCTTAGCCGTATGCAAAGTATTGGAATAAATTTATAACCATTTGAATTTGTTTTAAAATGTTTATTTATATTTCTCTAGTGATTTTTTAGATGTTCTGAAAAAGCTAGCTGCGTGATTGATACTCCATCTTCTTATAATTTAGGATTGTGCTTATCTGAATATTCATTTAGCAAAGTTAATCAGGGTTAATGTCATCTATGATGAATGCAAGTTGGTTTAGATATGTATACAATAGTGCCAGTTTAATATGAAATACATTTTGTTTAGTGAATATCTATGACTCAACAACAAGCAATCAAAAAGTCAAAACCATCGAAATTAAGCGCTTTATCTAAAGTCTTTTTGTACAGTAAAAAACTGGTATCAGGAACATCTGCTGTTGCAGAAGGCTTTTATCTGGTTTACCGCCATCAACTCTATAAAGATCCCAATAATCCTAAAAATACCCGTTATGTTCAATATTTTTGTCGCCGGCTAAGTGAAGTATTTAATGTTGATGTACGTGTACATGGCGATATTCCTCGTGAACCTGCATTGTGGGTGAGTAACCATATTTCATGGTTGGATATTGCTGTTTTAGGTTCTGGGGCAAGGGTATTCTTTTTAGCGAAAGCTGAAATTGAAAAATGGCCAGTTTTTGGCAATTTGGCTAAAGGTGGTGGAACCCTATTTATTAAACGTGGTTCAGGGGATTCGGTGCGTATTCGAGAGCAAATCGCTGAGTTCTTAAGTAAAGATATTCCAGTTTTGTTTTTCCCTGAAGCAACGACCACCGATGGTTCAAAAGTCAAAAAAGTACATGGTCGGATCTTAGGTGCAGCGATTGAAGCTAAGAAACCCGTACAAGTGTGTGTGATTTGCTATGTAAATCAACATGGGAAATTAGATACCGTGGTGCCTTTTATTGGCGAAACCACATTTGTTGAACATGTTCAAGCTGTGCTGGAAATGCCAAAGGTTGTGGCGCATCTCAAAACCTTTCCTGCGATTGCAACAGAAGGGCATACAGTTGAAAGCCTGACTCAACAAGTGCAAGTGATGATGCAAAAAGGCTTGGAAGATCTACAGAAAGAAGTCCTAACAGATTGACGATCTATTCAAAATGATGTTTCTGACTGTTTTGAATAGCTCAAAAGCTGTCTGCAAGAGTGTGTAGGTTTATAAAATATCTTTATTTTTTATCAGAATAGATAATCATGATTTTTACTCAGCAAGCCAACATATTTGTCTCTGGAGCAGATTCACAACGAGGATTGTTCGAAAAAGCAAAAAATAATAAGTGAGGACGATTGATTCTAGATTCAAAAATACAGTGAAGGCATTATTGTTTCTCAACGATTTTACCAGAGATGGCTATCGCATTTGTCGGCATGGATGCCGCCGTTGGTCAAGGGCGATAAGGATTGCCCCTTTGACAAACATGAGCAAAAACAAAGCACGGCTTTGTTTGCAGCGTAAGTTTTGGCATTGCCCGAGAAAAGTAGAGCATCGCTTATGCAAATTGATCGAAACTTTTCTCAAAATATAAGGCAGTGAATACACCTTATATTATGCGATTTTTCATGAATTGTATTACTTTGCTTATTCAGTGCTTATACCATATCTATGAAACTATTCAGGATTACATAAAGCCCTCAATCGGCAACCAAGAAATCACCTTAATTCCTGCTTTTTGCCACCACTTCATTTTTGGTTCTTTTCTTAAAGTGACAATACCTTGAGGTGTTTCTTTGAGCCAATTGATTTTATTCTGTGAATCTAGAACCAACTTATAAGCATATTTTTTTAAATTATCGTCCATGGTTTTATGTACAGCAATTGCCAACGGTGGACTGTTGATAATGACGCCAATTTCAGTATTTAAGTTGGCTGAACGTGGGTCGAAATTAAATGAACCAATAAATACTTGCTTATTATCCACAGCCATCAGTTTGGCATGCAAGCTAGAACGGCTTAAGCCCTTTAAACTGACTTTGGCTTTCTTTGAGATTTCTTCTGAATTGGCATAGAGATTCTCCTCAGAAACGGCAGGCAGGAACTCATAAAGCTCGACACCATTTTTTAATAAGTTATCTCGATATTTTGCATAAAATGCATGCACCAATGCGACATCATTGGCTTTAAATGAATTGGTCAGGATACGTACTTTGACGCCCTCATCTGCCAGCTCAACCAGTTTCTTTGCGCCTTTTTTTTGCGGAACAAAATAAGCAGAGATCAGATCGACATTTTGAGTTGGGATATCTAAGCGTTTCACCATTTGGAAGTTGAGATGCTGTTCTTTTTTTGCCTTGGCCTGAATTTTATCAGGGGCATCTTTGACCACCTCTGCTTTGACCCAATCAAGTTGAATATTCTGATTGAGCCACTGATCAAAAGCATGCGTACGATTACTTAAATTTAAATAATTTTGAACCGTAATTTCTTGGTAATGGTGGGTTAATTGTTCTTTTAGGCTGTCATAACGTAAGGTGTAGGTACTGTGATTGACAATATTTCTTACCGGATAAGCATAGCTATGATTCCAATATTCATCAAAAGAATGGGTAATATCATCTACCGCTTGGCCTACAAGCATGACATCAACATCTGAAAATTGATAATTGTCACTAACATTGTAATATTGATTACTCATATTACGTCCGCCAATTAATGAAATCTGATTATCAGCAGTAAATGTTTTATTATGCATACGACGATTAATACGTTTTAAATCCAGCACCATATCGATTGGACGAATACTTCTAAAACGGTAAGGGTTAAATAATTTTACTTCTATGTTTGGGTGTTGATCTAAGGCGAGATAAACCCCTTCCATTTGTTTAGCATTATTATCATCGATCAGTAAACGAACTTTAACACCGCGATCTGCGGCTTCAATAATTTTGTATAAAGCCAATGAGCCAATTTTGTCATTGTCCCAAATGTAATATTGCAAATCTAATGTTTTTTGTGCTTTTTCAATCAAATTGATGCGTGCTGCGATTGCTTCCAGCGGATCATACAGAACGTGATAACCAGTTAACTCTGGATTTTGCGCTTTTAATGGGGAAATAATTTGTGCTAAAGGGGTGTCTTTGGTTTCTATATCGTAAGCATATTCGGGTTTAATATTTTCTTGTCGAGGTAGAGTTGAACAGGCAGAAAGGCTGAGTAAGAGGCAAGAACCGATCATCACCCAAAATTTTGACACATGGTGATTGTGAGCTTTTTGCTGTAATTGGGTATTACGATTGATCGTTCTTTGCATAATATTTTCTAAGATTTCTCAGAGCTAGAGTATAATTGCCTGAGGATATATTGACAATTCATTGATGTTTGCTGAAATGCAATCCATTTATGAAATGCCAATATCCCCTTTTCAAAAGATAAATAGAGAGATGACAAGTACATACACAGTACTTGAGAGATTGAATATGTTTCCAACCCTAACCGTTACATCAATTTTTTATCTCTGCTTCATTGTGCTTGCAATATGGGGAATGAGCCAAGCATGGTTAAGTCAATCTAGAACTGAAACGATCCATCCTTTTAAGTCTTTCGTCCATTTACTCGCATTCTACCTATCTTATTTATTAATTCCGTTGTTATTTTTTAGCATTTATGCAGGTTACATCGGAAAATTCTCATTACATGAAAGTATTTTTGTTTTTTTGCTCAGTGCATTACTGATTTATGCTCGTTTTATTGAACCACATACAGTTCATGTTCAGCATATAGGTTATTGTTTGGGACAAGAGAAAACATTTACTCAACCGATTAAAGTTGCGCTGCTTGCTGATTTACATATCGGACTATTTTCTGGACATGAGCGTCAGCTGAAAACAATTGTCAAAAAAATTAATTTAGCTCAACCCGATTTTGTTGTAGTTGCGGGAGATTGGACCTATGAGCCTGAAAATAAATTGGTTGAAGAGTTGGCGATCTTAAAAGAGATTGAAGCTCCTATTTATTCAGTGAATGGCAATCATGATGAGCAATATCCGGGACCACCGATTCAAGGGTTATTGGCAAAAGCTTTAGCAGCCAATAATGTTATGGATATTGAAGGTAAAATTGTTGAATTTGATGATTTTCGTTTAATCGGTGTGGGTGATTTATGGGCAGGTAAAGCGGATATGCGCTATATGCCTGACTTACCTCAAGACAAACCGTGGTTAATTTTGTCACATAACCCCGATACGGTAGATATGGTTCCGCAATTACCTACACGTCCGCTGATGCTGTCTGGGCATACACATGGCGGGCAAGTTGAATTGCCGTGGTTGACCAGCTATGTGATGAAAAAAGTGTCTATCCTCGGTCATAAACGTGGTTTATATCAGCATGAAAATGCCGATGTATTTGTCAGTGTCGGTACCGGTATGGTGGGTGTACCTTTTCGGTTTAGAGTACCACCAACTATTGATATTATTGAGCTGAGTTAATTTTCATACTGATCAATCATGTTTTAAAATCGTAAAAGGCTGCAATCCCAATCAAAACAAGAAACCCAATCAATAACAGCATGCTGCTGGATATATTCTGATGACTCAAGTCTTCCACCCCTGAGGTTTGAACCGAAGCGTAAGTAGGGCTTGTTGAATCATAAGATGAAGACTTTGCTTGTGATGAGGTATTTTGCGTCTGTCCTTGTATAAAGTTTTCGGCAAATTTGGATAAAGCATCTGGTTGAGTCAAATCGATTTGGAATTGTTTTTTGATCTCTTGCCAGTCGGGATGTTGATCATTGATTTCAATGGTTTTACCATCCTGATGGGGCATTTTCACCGTACTAGATAAAAAGTTGAATTGAAAAGATTTGCTTTCATTTTTTATATTTGGTATTTCGCCCGATAAAATTTGAGGGTTTGCTTTAAAAGCATGAAACGCATCGGGTGATTCATGTAGGATGCGGACTAAATTTTGTGCTGCGGTAGGATCTAGTTGAAGTTGTGCAATAAGGAATTGTTCTGTTGGTTCTATTTAATGGTATTTAAGTAGATCAAGCAATGCTTGTAATTATATTTGATTCAATGGGTAGATGCTTACCCCGAATAATTTAAGTGATCAGAACAAGAGCTTTTAGTCGAAAGGCTTTCTTTTGACTGTTTTAAACTTTATTAGACATTTTGCATTGCATATTCAATCTTATTGCTGTGTTAAATTTTATCGCGGCGTTGCATTTTATTGCTTGATAAAAAATTGATATGCAAGCACAGCAACAATCGCAATAACAATAAGCATAAAAATAGGTAAGCCTTTTTTCTGGGTTTGATCTTCAATACCGACCGGTTGTGTTGTCACGCTGGATGGGCGGGGAATTGAATGAATATTATGTGTCGAATTGACAGCGCTATCACGTGCTTTGGCTTTCATTGCAGCAATGTAGTCAGCAGCCGAATCATATGTTTCACCTTGCGTAAAATGATGCATAATTTCATTCCAGTCAGGATGATGTTCATTTATCAACACTTTTTGATGATCTTGATCTAACACATAGATTTCGCCAGTTTCAAAATTCGACTGAATTGCCTTATAGCGTGGATGCTGACTATCATAAAAATCATCATCGAACTGAAATTGATTGATTGCTAAATGAGGATTTTCAGTGAGCTGTTCTACAAAGTCTTTGGAATCTTTTAGCCCAAGGTTTGAATTTTCCATGACCAGTTTAATCGCTTCAATTTTACGATTTTGTTGAATCAGGACAAGAATGTCTTGTTGTGGAGTTTGCAAGTGTATATCACGAGAAATAACACTTTGGGCAGTATCTGAAAATGCAAAGTCGTATGAGTTTTCTGTCAGGTTTTCTACATAATCCTTCGCGTCTTTCAAGCCTAAGTCTGAGTGGTCTTTGACCCATTTAACTGCTTCAACTTTACGACCTTGTTGAATCAGTAAAAGAATTTCTTGTCGTTGTTGTTGGCTAAAGTCTGGCATCATGCACCTGTCATTATTAGTTTAATCGTCAATGAATATAGGTTAACAATAGATATGAGTTTTATTAATCATAGAATTAATTCAATTTTTATTACAAATTGACGTCAAATAAAAGTAGTAATTTGTGTGCGAATGGGCAATATTTTAAAACTGTCATAAAACTTTGATATTGTAAACTCATAATATTTATAACCTTAAAAGAGGGCTTAGCCATGACTCGTGATTTTGAAAAATTCCCAGAAGATGATAACGGTAATCTACTTTGGCAAATGCACGAAGATGGTGATGATTTGGAAGAGGTACATGAAATCGAGTTTTCTGTGTATTTTAAAACACAAGAACTTGCTGAAAAATGTGCAATTTATCTTTTACACGAAGAGCAAAAAGTTTCACTGTATTTGGACGAAGAAGTACAGCCAAATGAATGGGTGATTACAATTTATGTTCATCTTCTTCCAGACTACGAAGACATTGTGGATTTAGAGCAATGGTTTACTAAAATTGCTGAGCAGTTTGAAGGTGAGTATGATGGTTGGGGATGCACAACCTATATATTTGATGATGAAGACGATGAGGAATAGATGACTGATATTGTTTTAAAAGCATATCCTTGTTGATCTGCTTTTTTAAGTTTCAGACTACTCAAACCATACATATGAAAGCTTTATACAGCGCTAAACTTGATTTTCAACAAGAATAATAGTCAAGGATATGAGTATGAGTAACACGGTAAAATTGCATCGCGTTTTTAGTGCACCACCAGAGCGAGTCTATAAAGCATTCTTAGACCCAGACGCGATTGTAAAATGGATGCCACCCCATGGATTTACCGCAAAACTTTACCAAATGGATGCGAAAGTTGGCGGTTCTTATCGGATGTCTTTTACCAATTTTTCTACAGGTTCAACTCATTCATTTGGTGGAACTTACGCGGAGCTTATTCCAAACCAGCGCATACGATATTTTGATCGCTTTGATAATCCCGAATTAGCTGGAGATATTGAAGTGATCATTGAAATAAAAGGGGTGCTTGTCGGAACTGAAGTCAATATTACCCAGTCAGGCATCCCCAAAGTGATTCCTGTTGAAGCCTGTTACTTGGGATGGCAAGAGTCTTTGCAGTTACTTGGGTTATTGGTCAATCCAACCATTCCAGACCAATAAAATAGTGCTAGTGAAATAATGAAAATAATCGTTTTCGTGAGCAAATGGTGCACCGCTATCCTCAACAATAAGTGGGCAATTCAATCATCGATTGTCTAGATTGCGTAAGCAAGTATAAGATAGTGCTATGTTTTTAGTGCAACAGCTAAGGTGGGGCGTGCATATTTATTGTTACTCCAGTATTACCTTGTGAAAGGATATTTCTCATTATTTAGAATCACTTCGGTTAAGTACAACTCCAGTTTGGAAAAATAATGACGATTTATAGTAAGCGGATTTATGATGCTGTTTCAGAAACAGATGGTAAAAGGATTCTCGTTGATCGCTTATGGCCACGCGGTATCAAAAAAGAAGATGCTAAGATTGACTTATGGCCAAAAGACGTTACACCATCTAATCAACTGAGAAAATGGTATCACGAGGATATAGAAAGCCGTTGGGATGAATTTCAAAAACGATATCGGGTTGAATTATCTCAGGTTACAGTATCGTTAGATGAATTGCGGAAACTTACAGCACAAGGTCCTATAACCTTATTAACGGCGGCCAAAAATCAAGGTCGAAATCATGTCAGTGTTTTGCTTGATGTGTTAAATCCTAAAGCTTAGTTTAATGATCGCGGTTGATTTTTAAATTATTCCTTATATTTATTATGGTTTTTAAGTTGATGAAAAATCTTAAAATGCTATGATTGTGATTTGATCCTAAGCTGAGCTTATTATGTCGTTGCCCCATTGTCCGAAATGTAATTCAGAATACACCTATCAAGATAGTGATTTATTGATTTGCCCAGAATGTAGCTATGAATGGAAAGATGGTGAGCAAGTAACAGCAGATGACAACGTGACGATTAAAGATGCTGTTGGAAATATCTTGGCAGATGGCGACTCAGTGACGGTGATTAAAGATTTAAAAATTAAAGGTTCTTCTTCAGTGGTTAAGGTAGGAACGAAAGTCAAAAGTATTCGGTTACTTGTAGACAGTAATGATGGTCATGATATTGATTGTAAAATCGATGGGATTGGTCCAATGAAATTGAAATCAGAATTTGTGAAAAAAGCTTAATTTCTTAGGCTCATACATGATCACAGTATAATGACTGTGATCATTTTTAGTAGCTATCATTTTCTCGAATAATAATTTTTGAGGTTAGTTCTGCTTTGGAGCGAACGCCCAACTTTTTCATTAAATTTGCTTTATGTACTTCTATGGTCCGGTGTGATAGCTCTAATTTCCGGGCAATTTCTTTACAGGTAAACCCATTGACAATCAATTGGGTAATTTCAGATTCACGTTTTGTGAGTTTTTGCTTAGAAGATAACACCTGATCTTTTCGTTCAAAATGCCAGACCATTAATTTAAATGGATCTTCAGGCGTCAATGTTTGCCCATGAGTATGTGTCCAAAAGATTTCGCCATTTTTGTGCTGCATAAAACGCTGATCGGAATAGTAATGGCTTTTTTTTAACAGTAAACTTTGTAATGCATCATTGCCAACTTTTTCATAATCCTCAAGGCTAGGAAAAATTTTCACAATAGATTGCTCGATCAATTCCCCACGCTCATAGCCAAACAAAGTGGCAAATGCAGAATTCATTTCCATCATATGTCTATAACTTAATACAACGATCGGTGCAGGGCTAAAATCAAATGCGATTTTATTATAGTTCATAATAAGCATCCTTACTTAGTATAATAATAAATATAGCGAGCTAGATGGAAATAACAAGTATTAAACCGTTATTTTTTTATAATATGATGAAAATTAAATAGATTATTTTTATATGACTATGTATATAAATTTAGTATTTTAAATACTATGCAATGTATCACATTTTTTATATTTAACTTTAGTCTATATTTAGGTTTTTAATATAACTAGTTGTATTTGCTTTATTTGTTTTATTTTTAAAACTACTTAAGTAATTAAGGGTGTTGACTGAAAAAAGCAATTGATTCACATTGATGATGAGAAGCCTGTAGGTTATTTAGAATTTTTTATCAAAATAAATCAATATTAATCTTGGCTGCTTATTTTAACTTGTTTATGTAAAAAGAATGAGCTCACCTTAATTAATATAATCAGGATAGATTATCTCTAAGGTGATGAATGGATGACAATACTAAAAATTGGGCGAGGTAGCGATGGAGCACATACAAGGATCAGGTCCTCAACAACAGAAAAAATCTTCACACCGTTTAGCGGGTATATCCAGCATGGTGGGAACGACAATTGAATGGTATGACTTTTTTATTTACGGTGCAGCCGCAGCGTTGATTTTCAATAAATTGTTTTTCCCAAATCTTGATCCATTAACAGGCGTACTGGCTGCATTTGCCACATACGCAGTTGGTTTTATTGGACGTCCCTTGGGAGGTATTATCTTTGGTCATTTCGGGGACAAAATTGGTCGAAAAACAATGTTGCTCACTACCCTAATTATGATGGGGATTCCTACCGTTTTAATTGGCCTATTGCCAACCTACGAAAGTATTGGATATTGGGCGACCTTTTTTCTGGTGATTTTACGCTTTGTTCAAGGTATGGCAATGGGTGGCGAGTGGGGTGGTGCCGTGTTGATGGCTGTGGAGCATGCACCTGAAGGCGGTAAAGGCTTTTGGGGGAGTTTACCGCAAGCGAGTGCCGGTGGTGGTTTAATGTTGGCCTCTATCGCACTGGGGTTGGTTTCACTTTTACCCGAAGCAAGTCTATTTAGTTGGGGCTGGCGTTTGCCTTTCCTTGCCAGCATTTTATTGTTAGGTGTGGGGTGGTATATCCGTGTCAAAGTACCTGAGTCACCAGATTTTGAAAAAGTAAAACAACAAGCACAAGAAGTTAAAGTTCCAGCAATGCAGGTCTTTAAACATCATCCGCGTGAATTACTCACGATTATCTTTGCCCGTGCTGCTGAAAATGCATGGTTCTATATTGCTTCAACTTTTGCCTTAGCCTATACCACAACCAAGTTAGGTATTCCTCGCCAAGACATTTTGTTTGCAACGATTTGTGGTGCAGGCTTAATCATGGTGATGACGCCATTGTGTGGACATTTATCCGACAAAGTGGGGCAGCGGAATATGTTTATGTTTGGTCTAGTGGTCCTTGCATTGTATTGCTATCCGTTCTTTAGCATGCTGGATACCAAAGATCCTGTGTTGGTCTGGACCGCAATTGTTTTAGCAATCGGCGTGGTGTTTCCGATTATGTATGCGCCACAGTCTCAGTTGTTTGCTCGACAGTTCCCTGCCGAAATTCGCTACAGTGGCATCTCGATTTCAGTTCAATTTGCAGGCGTGTTAGGCGGTGGATTAGCGCCATTGATCGCCACCAAACTACTCAGTATTGGTAATGGTAGTCCTCATTTGATTGTTATCTACATCGTAAGTATGGCGATTTTCGCAATCTTCTGTAGCTTGTTTATGAAGCGTGATGATCTCAGCCTAGCGCGACATCGTAAAACGGTTAAAAGCAAATTGTCTGTTTAGAGTAGATGATTGATTTAAAGAAAATCATTGCAATCAATGATCAAATTTACAACACTTAATTTTTAGGAATAAATATGAATATTTCCTTTATTGGTCTTGGGAATATGGGGCTTCCTATGGCTAAAAATTTGCTCAGTGCACAGTGGAAGGTGACAGGCTTAGATTTATCCCCCGAGGCTGTTGCAGCATTTAAATCCTTGGGTGGTGTAGCCGTAGATCACAAGCACGTTCTTCAAGATGCAGATGTTGTGATCACCATGTTACCCAACTCAGAAAGTGTCAGAAATTTTTATCTTGGTGATCAAGGTATTTTAAAAAGTTTAAAAAAGGGTTCGTTGATTATTGATTGTTCGTCGATTGCAGCTTTAACCAGCCGAGAAGTCTCAAAGTTTGCAGAATCTATGGGAGTCGACTGTGTAGATGCACCTGTTTCAGGTGGAACTTTAGCTGCCCAAGCAGCAAGCTTGACCTTTATGGTGGGTGGTTCAAAGCTGCAGTTTGAGCGAGCGAAATCTATTTTAGAGAAAATGGGTAAAAATATTTTTCATGCTGGAGAACATGGTGCAGGGCAGATTGCCAAAGCCAGTAATAACATGCTGCTGGCAATCAATATGATTGGTACCAGTGAAGCTTTGAATCTGGCAATGCGACATGGTTTAGATCCCAAAGTCATGTCTGAGATTATTCAAAACAGTTCCGGGGCAAATTGGTGTGTGGAGAAATATAATCCTGTCCCAGATGTTTTGGAAAATGTGCCTTCAAGTCAAGGTTATATTGCGGGCTTTATGACCGATTTAATGATGAAAGATTTGGGATTATCCCTAGATGCAGCATCCGAAGTCGATGCACAGGTGAGTTTAGGAACATTGGCTCAAACGATTTATAGTAAGCATAGTCAAAGTGGTCATGGAAAGACCGACTTCAGTAGTATTTTTAATTTAGTTTCAGTCGCAACGTGAAGGAAAAATCAGGATGAGTACTTTAATCGGACATTATATTTCAGGTCGTCATATCACAGAAACTCAACATTCAGGCCCAGTATTTAATCCCTCTACAGGTGAAGAAATAGCACGTTGTGCTTATGGCGATGCAACAGTGATTGATACTGCCGTAAAAGCTGCGACATCAGCAAATGCAAAAAAATGGGCAAAAGCTTCACATGCTACACGCTTGCAAGTTCTTTTTAAATTACGTGAGTTAATGATTGCCAAAACATCTGAATTAGCAGAAATCATTGGTCGTGAACATGGCAAAACTATTGCCGATGCAATCGGTGAAATTGGCCGTGCGATTGAAGGAATTGAATTTGCTTGTAATGCCCCACAGATTACTAAGGGCGAATATGCACGTAATGTTGCTGGCGACATCGATGTGTTTTCTGTACGTGTTCCTGTGGGTGTGGTGGGCTGTATTACCCCGTTTAATTTCCCCATCATGATTCCTGCTGTTATGATGGCAATGGCTGTGTCTGTGGGTAATTCAATTGTTTGGAAACCATCTGAAAAAGTGCCTTCGGCTGCATTATTTTTTGCAGAGTTATGGAAAGAAGCTGGTCTTCCAGATGATGTATTTAATGTTGTACAAGGGGATAAAACCGCAGTCGATGCATTACTTGAACATCCTGAAATCGCAGCTGTGAGCTTTGTGGGTTCTACACAGATTGGTGAATATGTTTACCAAAAAGGCACCTCACATAACAAACGTGTTGCCGCATTTACAGGCGGGAAAAATCACATGGTGGTGATGCCTGATGCCGATCTTGAAGCGGCTGCAAATGCCTTTGTTTCAGCAGGGTTTGGATCAGCAAGTCAACGTTGTATGGCGGTGTCATTGCTCATTCCCGTCGGTGCTGAAACGGCAGATCGCTTACGTCAACGTATCGTGGAAAAAATCAATGCATTGAAAGTTGGCGCATATAATGATCCAACTGCAGATTTTGGTGCGGTGATTAGTGCGCAATCGCAACAGTCTGTTTTAAAGGCGATTGATCAATGTATTACAGATGGTGCTGAGTTGGTATTAGATGGTCGTGATTTTAAACATCCAGAGTATTCAAATGGCTATTATATTGGGCCAACTCTATTTGATTATTTGTCTACAGATATGGATTTTTATCAACAAGAGGTTTTTGGCCCAGCGCGAGGAATTTTACGCGTCAATAGTTTAGATGAGGCAATTGCTGTGACCAATAGCCATGAATATGGCAATGGTTCGGTGATTTTTACCCGTGATGGAAAGTCAGCACATCGCTTCTTTATGGAAGTTGAGTCGGGCATGATTGGTGTTAATGTGCCTGTACCACTCCCAGTGAGTTATTTTAACTTTGGTGGTTTGCGACGTTCAAAATTTGGTGAGTCGCATTTATATGGTCCAGATGCCGCTCGTTTCTATACGAAGTTAAAATCTGTTTCACAAAAATGGCCTGATCCTGAAGAACAAGATCAAGCCATTTCTTTGGCATTTAAAATCACTTAATTGATTGAATGCTTATGATCAGCCAGCAGATGCTGGCTTGTTTAGATGTGAGTGAAAGTCAGATATATTGAGTATTGTGTTCTTTATAATGTCGCACTATGAATAAAACGTCTTGAAACATTGCATAGATCAAGGGCTCAAAGCTGCAAGTCGATTGTACTGTGCAGCTTTGTTCATCCCTTAAATATTATTGGCTTGCTGCAATTCCGATTTTTTTAACATTTAATCGTTGTGCGGCTGCCATCACCATTGCTACATCCTTATATTCAGTGAGTTTATCTGGCTGGACTTTAATCGGATCTTGATCTGATTTCTGTGCAACACCAGCAAATAAAACGTCTAGCGCTTGTTTATTTTCAACAGCTTGATCATTCCAAAAGATTTTACCTTGAGGGTCAATACGTAAGGTGACTGGCTCAGGTGGCTTCTCATTGGTAGGTGGTGGTGCACCATTGGGCAAGTCAATATTGATCGCATTATTTGGAATTGGGATGGTGATAATAAACATAATCAACAACACCAGCATCACATCAATAAGTGGTGTCATATTGACATCTAACATCACATCATCATCGTCTTTATTGGCACCGACATTCATAGCCATAAGCTGTTCCTTTTCTCGATTATGGTGCGGCAACTGGTGTCGTGACAAAAGCGATTTTGCCGATACCTGCTTGCTTGGTAGCACTGATTACTTCATCAATCGCTTCAAATTTTGTTACTTGATCACCACGAATATGTACTTCTGGTTGTGGGCGTTTTGCTGCTTCAGCCTGTAAACGATTGATCAATGTATTTTTATCTGCGATATACTTTTCGTTCCAAAAAATATCTCCCGCTTTATTGACAGCGATTTGCACATTAATTGGTTTAGTGACATAAGGTGTATTTTTTTCCTCAGGCAATTTGACTGGAACCGTGTGAATTGCAACAGGGACAGTGATTAAAAATATAATCAGTAAAACCAGCATAATATCCACCAAAGGTGTGGTATTAATCGCAGAAATCACATCATCTTCGTCACTGTCTGAATTGACTGTCATGCTCATAACTGATCCCTCATTTATTTAGCATCACTACTGTTTTTGATCTCACCACTGAGTAAAACAGTATGTAAGTCAGAACCAAAAGTACGTACATTATCCAATACTGCTTTATTGCGGCGGGTGAGCCAGTTATAACCAAGTACCGCAGGCACTGCTACAGCGAGACCGATTGCTGTCATGATCAGTGCTTCGCCTACAGGTCCAGCAACTTTATCAATAGAAGCCTGACCCGAAATCCCAATTGCAGTAAGTGCATGATAGATTCCCCAAACTGTACCGAATAAACCTACGAATGGTGCGGTAGAACCAACCGTTGCAAGAAATGCTAAACCACCACTTAAGTGGCTTTGAATTTTATCAATTGCCCGTTGAATCGACATTGTGACCCAAGTGTTAAAGTCGATACGCTCAAGTAGGTTTCCACCATGTTTTTTGGTTGAGTTAATGCCTTTTTCAGCAATAAAACGGTAGGCACTTGCTTCGCCTAGTGTTCCCGCAGCGCCGTCAATTGATGCAGCATCCCAAAATTTGGCTTCAACCTCTTTACCCTGACGTTTAATTTTTGCCTGCTGAATAAACTTGGTTACCATGATGTACCATGTTCCAATCGACATCAGGACCAAGATAAATAGGGTTGATTTAGCAACAATATCACCTTCGCGCCATAGTGCTTCTAAACCGTAAGGGTTGTGTACAGCTTGTGTTGTTGCTGGTTTAGGTGGTGGTGTATGGGCTTCACTTGTTGTTGTATTTGTTGCCGTTACAGTCGCAGGTGTTGCAGTGGTTTCTTCTGCAAATACACCAGATACAGGCAGTAGGGTGCTTACAGTTAAAATGCCAACTGAAGCAAATAGTCGTACAGATTTGAGCGCTTTATTCATCATTTATCTCCAAATTTTTATTTAATTGATTAATTCAGTACAAATTCATAAGGTATGTCATACCAAGAATCTTGAGGTTCACCATTCTTTAATGCAGGTTTAAACTTACATAAACTAAAAGCTTTCGAGGCAGCTTTATCTAAGCTTTTACTCCCACTCGATTTTTTTACTTTAGCCTCTTTAACCTTTCCATCACTACCCACAAATACCGAAATAAGGACCTCACCTTGTTCTTCGTTTTGTAAAGATTCACGTGGGTAATCAGGGGTTTTACAACCCGCTTCTCCACTCGACACACCGCGTGTTTCACCTGTTGGTTTTGCTTTTGCAGGCTCAGGTTTTGGTGTTGTTTCTGGCTTTGGCGTCGGGGTTGGTGTCGGCTCAGGACTTTCTGAGGTCTTAGGCGTTGCTGTGGGTGTAGCCGGCTGCTTTGGTGTTGCTGTCGGTTTTTCCATTGGTTTTTCAGTCGGCTTTGGATCTGGCGTTTTCAAAACTTTCTGCACCAACTTTGGTAGTTCTGGTGGTTTTTCAATGGGTTTAGGTTTTTCTGGTTCAGGTTTTTTGTCCTGAATAATCAGTAATTCAACAGGTTCATCCGCTGGTTTTTCAACTGTTTTAGATAAACCCGTAATCAAGCCATAGAGAATGATTAGATGCAGTAAGATGACTGCTCCAATCCCGATCAGGCGTTTGGAAGAATTATTTTCTAATTCTGAAAAATTCTTGCCCATTGCTACTCCTGAAATGAGAGACAAACAATAAATAGTAAAAGAGAGACGATAAAAAATTCTGTTCAATTCTTTTGTTTGGCTAAGTGAATGAATCAATTACGCAAACACCATGACAAGGCTTAGATAATGTTTGCGAAATGCCCAATTAGAATTTGTAAGTTGCTCTGACGTAATATGCGCGACCTGTTGGGTCTGCATAGCTAGAGTCATAACCGTATTGGAAGTTATCAGTCACGTTGGATGCAGGTGGATCTTGGTCAAAAATATTTTTGATCCCGCCAGTGAGTTCTAAGTTCTTAAATCCGCTATAAGTGCCCGCAATGTTATAAAGGATGTAATCACTGACTCGATGGTTATCATATTTGGCTTCACCAATAGAATTTGAGTCTTTATAACCACGGCTAAATTGTTGCTCAAAGATCATTTTCCAGTTGTCATAACTCCAATTGACATTGGCAACATGTTTCCAGCGAGAATAGACTTGCTGGTTATAATAGCTACCTGTACGGCTGACCCATTCCCCGCCTTTTTCTTCTTGTTTGTCATATTTAATGACATAGGTTCCATCAATACCAAAACCAAAACGCCCTGTTTTAGTTACAGGCGTGAGATAGTTCAAACTTAAATCAACTCCTTGGGTTTTAATTCCACCCATATTGATCAAAGTGGTACTCACATATTTGATCCGCCCATCTGCATCACGGACAAATAAACTTGAATATTTGCTTGGGTCAGCAAAAATAATTGAATCGGTAATTGCATCAATCAGGTTGTCTACTTTGATGTTGTAGTAATCTGCTGTAAATACTAGATTTTTGATTGGCTCAAACACCAGTCCAGCAGTATAAGATGTTGACTCTTCAGCTTTTAAGTCGGGATTCCCACCTTGCATACGCTTAAATTGGACATTACATTCAGTTTGGTATTGTGGTGAAGTTGCAGTACCACCGGGGCAGAGCACAGGGTCATTGTATTTCGAACCTGTAAAGGTTTGGCTTTGCGGTGAGTTGATGTCATATAAGCTGGGTGCACGAAAACCTGTGCTGTATGAGGTACGGAACATCAATTGCTTTAACGGTTCCCAACGTAAAGCAACTTTTGGATTGAAGGTATCGCCAAAATCACTATAGTCATCATAACGTGCTGCGAGCTGCGCTTCTAAATTGGCTAAAATCGGGATATGTAATTCTGTGAATACTGCAGATATATCTCGATCACCCTTACTCACAGGTTTATCTGGATCTATACCGCTACCAGGCACTTGTCTGACGATCTCAGCATTAATTTTTTGATCCCAATTTTGTTTGGTAAAACTACCACCTAAGGCAAATCCAACGTCACCCGCAGGCAGTGTATAGATTGGACGAGATACAGTGACATCAAAAGAGGTTGAGTCTAAGCTGGCTTTATTGGTATCCCCATTGACTTCAAAAGATTTCCAAATATTAGCATCGGCTGAAGGGCCAAATGGATTGAGTGAACCGTCGTTTAAAGCAGCTTGAACTTTACTTTGATTGAGGTAACCCGCATTAAAGCTATCGGTTGCTTCACTTTTTGCATAGGTTAAGCCTGCATTGATATCCCAACCATAGGCTTCACCCTCAATTCCTGCAAATGCACGATGTGAGTCATTGGTTGTTTTGCCTGAACGGTTTCCCCCTTGTGAACGCAGATAGAGTTGTAAATCTCCATTGCTGAGTCCATTCACTGCGGGGACAATACCTTTGCCTGGATAATATTGACTTGTCGAAGGAAGCGTGACTGAACGGCTATATACATCAGGCGCAATCGAAGTAGTAACTTCGTTACGTGAGAAGATATATTCTCCAATCAGATTAAATTTATCTGAAAGTTTAAAGGTTCCGCGGCCAAGTGCTGAAATTGTTTCAACTTCTGGAGTAATTCCAATCAGTGCTTGGGTATTGAGATAACATAAGCCGCCATCTGCAGCGACATTTGGTGTGTTATTACAATTTGTATTGCCGTATGGATTTGCCAAAATATTGTTTTTGGGATCAAAAATATTTGCTGGGAAAGCATTTGCTGAGCTGGCATCTAAACCGAGCTCAGGAATTACACCACCACGGCGACTGATCTTGCGGTCTTTTGCCATGATATTGTTGCTTCTACGATAATCGACCACACCGTAAACATTAAAGCCTTGTTCATCTAGATTGCCATAGCCCCCAAAGATGGAAATATCTTGTTTATCACCACCACTGGCTTCGGGCTGAGTCGCTCCCACACTGATGTTGAGACCTTCAAAGGATTTTTTGGTAATAAAATTGATGACACCACCAATTGCATCGGCACCATAAACCGCTGATGCGCCATCACGGAGGACTTCGATACGTTCAACCATTGCCATTGGAATAATATTAAGGTTGGTGGTTGATGTACTAAATGGGCTATAAGCCAGACGACGACCATTCAATAAGACCAGAGTTTTATCTGTGCCTAATCCACGTAAATTGGCTGATGAACCCTCGGTATTACTTGCACCCACATTTTGAGATGTAGAAAAACCAGCTTGGTTAGAACTGACTTTGGTCAGTGCTTCTTCGACAGTGGTTACCCCTTGTTTGGCTAGATCTTCACCTTTAATAATCGTAATGGGTGAAGCACTTTGAGCTGCAACACCTTTAATTGAAGACCCTGTAACTGTGACTTTGGCTACTTTTGTTGGCTGTGTTTTTTCTTCAGTTTCTGCTGCATGCGCTAGCGATAGCCACATCATACTTAGACTAAGCGTACTCAACTTTAGTAAGGTTTTCCCCATCGTTGGCGATCCCAAAGTGCAAACATTTTTGTTTACTTTCATATTTTCAGACATCCGTTTTTTTTTGTACTTAGCGATATTGCTGCATTGCTTTCTAGCAATTCAAGTGCCAACTATCTAATTATATGTTTTAAAAATATACAAAAAAATGATAAGAATTTACGTGACTAGTGTTTAATCTTCTTATTCATCCGTGACTTGATGGTAGAAAAATAAGTTTGGAAGTCGTCTTAATTAATGTTAATACAATATGAAGTTGTGATTAAAAAACACGCTGATGGCTTTAATTATTCTTTATATTTATTTGTTATTTAAAGACTTTAACTAGATCTAATGAATCGTATAACTATTAATTATGACTTTGTTTTTGATATTAATTATTTTAAATCAAAAGATTAAGTGAGTATTTAAAGTGTTTGATAAAATAAGTGATCAATTTTGGAACGTGTGTGTACTTAAATTGTGCATTATGAGTAGTTCTGATAAATGATATCTGAATTTAATATTTAGGCTGGGGTGGAAGATGACGATAGGATGTCAATCATAGATATTCATAGAATTAATGTGATTTTATTACGGTAAAAATAAATAAAATTTAGAAGGGGTAATCGTAGTGGCATGATATTCGCTTTGCATTTAATACTGTTATATCGTTCAATTTTTCACTATTGTTAATTTAACGTTCTGGTTCGGCACCAAAGCAGCAATCTACAGGATGATGGTGTTGCCAGTATTCTGTTTAAATAATTTGATGAATAAAAATACATAGGTGTGAATTTGGAATTCAAGCTTTTACAATTTGCGTTGTTGGTCGGTGCAATGAGTTACGGGGAAATGGCGATCGCGAAAACGCCTGCGCAACCGAATAAAATCCTGAATTTGGCTTTTGAAGCACCAGATGATGGTTTCGATATGGTGAAAACCTATAATTTTTATAGTGGGAATATCGCAGAGGCGATATTTGAACCTTTATTAAAATATGATTATCTGGCTCGTCCTGTGGTATTGGTGCCCAATACGGCACAAGCATTGCCAAAAATAGAACAAGAGGGCAAGGTCTATACTTTTAAAATTAAGCCAGGCATTTATTTTACCGATGATGCTGCGTTCAAAGGCAAACGACGTGAGCTGACTGCTCAGGATTATATTTACTCTATTCAACGTGTGAGTGATCCGAAAAACCATTCGCCTACCTATTCTTTTATTGATGGCAAAATTCAAGGTTTAGAGCAAGTAGTTGCCAATGCGAAAAAGACAGGCAAGTTTAATTATGATGCGCCCATTTCAGGGCTTAAAGCTTTAGACAAATACACTCTACAATTCACCTTAACCCGTGCAGATTATAATTTCCCTTATATTTTGGCCTATGTCACTTTTAGCGGAACAGCGCGTGAAGTTGTTGAGTTTTATGGTGATCGTATCGGGCAGCATCCTGTAGGTACAGGTGCTTACCAACTGAGTAAATACGTGCCACGTAGTAAAATTGAGCTGGTGGCAAACCCTGACTATCGTGGCTTTATTTGGAATTATAAATCGACAGGTACGGCATGGGATAACCAACTTGTCAAAGAGATGTCGGGTAAAAAAATGCCTCAAGTCGGTAAGGTTGTCGTGAGTATTATTGAGGAAGAACAGTCAAGGTGGTTGGCGTTTAAGTCAGGCCAATTGGATTTTGACAAATTAACCTCAAATGCGGTTCCTCAGGCTTTAAACGGCACACAATTAAAACCAGAACTTAAACAACAGGGCATTCAACATTTTCCCAATAAAGACCCTGAAATCACCTATACCATGTTCAATATGAAAGATCCGATTGTGGGAGGTTATAGTCTAGACAAAATAGCGCTACGTCGAGCCATTACGCTGGCATACAACCAACAAGAAGCGATTAAGCAACTTTATAAAGGTCAAGCGGTTAGGGCTGAAATGTTGGTGCCAGATGGGGTGCAAGGGCACAATGCTCAATATAGAAGTAGTATTGCCTATAACCCGTTATTGGCCAATAAATTACTGGATCGATTTGGTTATAAGAAAGGCAAAGATGGTTATCGAACTTTACCCAACGGGCAGCCGTTTACCCTGAAATATAATACGGAAAATAGCTCAAGCTCAGTCATTCATTCTGAGTTATGGAAGAAAAACTTAGATGCTATTGGAGTGCGTGTAGAATTTAAGGTCAGTAATTTTGCCGATAACTTAAAAGAAGCCATGCAGTGTAAACATATGATTTGGGGTGGGGCATGGATTGCTGATTTTCCTGAAGGAGAAAATTTTGCCCAATTGCTTTATGGTCCGAACTCAGGCAAAGGAAATTTAAGTTGCTATCAATCTAAAGCTTATGATGCACTGTATCAGCAAGCTTTAACTTTACCGCCACAACAACGAACGCCATTTTATGAAAAAATCAGTCGGCAGATAGAGGCAGATAACCCTTGGATTATTCATAGTACCCGTATTCGTAATTGGCTGTTGCAACCACAAGTTCAAGGCTATAAAGCACATCCAATGATCAATACCGTTTGGCAATACCTTGATGTTCAGCCAGCTAAAAAATAACCTGATGAAGTTGAATAAAATGATGAAGGATGATTTAAATCAAAAGTTAAAGCAGATTGGGGTTAGTGCATTATTGGGGGGCATGCTCCTGACAGTCACAATGAATGTATTTGCCAAAAGTCCAGCGGATCCAAATAAAGTTTTACGTTATGTTTTCCCAGTTGCAGAAACGGGTTTTGACCCAGCAGGTACCCAAGATCTTTATTCTGCACATGTACATAATTCAATATTTGAAGGCTTATATACCTATGATTATTTGGCATCACCCGCCAAATTAGTACCACGTACCGCGGTGGGCCTGCCTGAAGTCAGTGCTGATGGTTTAACCTATACTTTTAAAATTCAAAAAGGTATTTATTTTGCCAAAGATCCTGTATTTAAAGGCAAAGCCCGTGAATTAACCGCGCAAGACTATGTTTATTCTTATAAGCGTTTGTTAGACCCAAGTTTGCACTCGCCCAATAGTTGGTTGTTTGATGACAAAATTCTAGGCATGGACAAAGTGCTTGAGCAAGCTAAAAAAACAGGGAAGTTTAATTATGATCTATCAGTTGCAGGGCTTCAGGCGACAGATCGTTATACCTTGGTGATTAAACTGAAACAAGTTGATCAAAACTTCCCAATGCTGTTGGCACATCAACCAGCTGGCGCAGTTGCACGAGAAGTGATTGAACATTATCGTGATCGGTCTGGTTTTGCCATGGCACATCCTGTGGGAACAGGTCCCTATGCCTTGACAAAATGGACACCCGGCTCACGGATTATCCTGAAAGCCAATCCAGATTATCGTGGTTATATTTGGGATTTCAAAGCATCCACACCAGAAGATCAAAAAATTGTAGATGCCATGAAAGGCAAAAAAATGCCGCAAATCGGTGTGGTCGATATTCAAGTGATGGAAGAATCACAATCACGCTGGTTATCATTTAGTAAAGATGAAACTGATTTATTTGTGTTGGATGGTGATCTCAGTGTTCAAGCCATCCAAGACGGTCAGCTTAAACCCGAACTTGCCAAAAAAGGGATTCAACTTTCCCGTATTGCCGATCCTTCAATTGATTATTATTACTGGAATATGCAAAACCCTGTTGTTGGTGGTTTGAGTAAAGAAAAAATTGCTTTACGTCGTGCCATGGCAATGGCCTTTTCACCTGATAATCAAATTAAGATTTTGATGAAAGGTGATGCACAACGATTACAATTCCCCATTCCTTATGGAGTGATTGGGCATGATCCAAACTATAAAACCAGTATTCCTTATTCTGTCAAAGCCGCCAATTTACTGTTAGATCGTTATCATTATAAGGTTGCTGCCGATGGTTGGCGTACCTTGCCGAATGGTAAACCTTTGCTAATTGAATTAACTGTTTATGGAAATAGTACACGTAGTCAGCAAAGTGCTGAATTTTGGAAAAAGACTTTAGACAATATCAAGGTCAAAATGACCACCAAATCCTTGCCTTTTGCGGAAGGTTTAAAAGCAGAAAAACAATGTAAAACCATGTTTAAGGGATCAGCTTGGATTGCAGATTATCCCGATGCAGATAACTTTATGCAGCTATTTTATGGAAAGAATATCCATTCAACCAATAGTGCCTGCATGAAAATTCCTGAATATGATCGCTTATATGAACAAACGCAAAAATTGAAACCGGGTCCTGAGCGTGATGCTTTATACCATAAGATGGCGCGAATATTAGAAGTGTATATGCCGGTACAAATGGCATCGACCCGTTATCGCAATGCTTTGGCGCAACCGCGTGTCATTGGCTTTAAAAAGCATCCGATTATTCCATCGGAATGGATGTATTTTGATATGAAAAAATAAACTCTATCAAAAGCTTAAAAATAAACAGATTGAAATTTGAAAATGAATAAATGAAAGATTGGAGAAAATGAAAATGAAGCGATTTAAATTAACTACACTCTGTATGTTGTCAATGGGTATGGGGCAATGGGCCTTTGCAGAAACTGAGCGCAGTACTTTACCCAAGTTTCAGGCCAAAGATATCCCTGCCCAATGTGATGCAAAAATTACAGACGTTAAAACCAAGTTGGCTGAATTTGCCAAAGTTAAACTCAAAAATAATGCACCTGCTGGAGCAGTATTGGCAAAGTGGGATGAAATTTTTGCAGAGTTTGAAGATTTTTATGGACCAATTAATTTAGCCAGTAATGTTGACCCAAGCGCGGATTTACGTAAAGCCGCAGAAGACTGTGAAGTTAAAATCAGTCAGTTTCAAACTGAAGTATATCAAGATGGAAAGCTTTATCAGCAAATTAAAAAAATCAAAGCCAGTGATGAGATTGACCGTAAATATCGCCAAGATATTTTAGATGGTTTTGAAGATACAGGGGTACAACTTCCCGCAGAAAAACAAGCACGTTTAAAAGTGATTTTAGATGAATTGACCAAGATTCAACAAGAATATGCCCGTAACATTCGAGACAATCCTGAAAAATTAGAATTTACTCCAGCCGAATTAAAAGGCTTACCAGAAAGCTATATTGCCAATCTAAAGAAAAATGAAAAAGGCAATTACCTGTTGGGTTTTGACTACCCAGAATACCGTCCTTTTATGGAATTGGCAGACAGTGATGATGCGCGTAAACGTTATCAAATTGCTTATACCCGCCGTGGTACTGAAAAGAATTTAGTGTTGCTTAAACAAGCGATTGATTTACGGCATGAACTTGCACAATTATTCGGTAAAGCCAGTTATGCCGATTGGGCATTGAAAAATCGTATGGCCAAAAATCCTGAAACGGTCAATAAATTCCTCAATGAGGTACATAGTACGGTTGCGCCATTAGAGAAAAAAGAAGTGCAAACACTGCGTGAATTTAAGGCTAAAACCTTAAATATTCCTGTGGAAAAAGCGGAAATTAACCGTTGGAGTGAGGGCTATTGGAGCGAAAAATTACGCCAAGAAAAGTACAAAATTGACCAAGAAAAAATGCGGGAATATTTCCCGACCCAAGCATCACAAGATTGGTTATTTGCAATTTCTTCAAATCTATATGGGATTGAATTTAAGCCTGCCAAGGTTGATGTCTGGCAAGATGAAGTTGAATATTACGATGTAACAGATCAGAAAACAGGTCAGCTTTTAGGTGGTTTATATATCGATAAATTTCCACGCGAAGGAAAGTATGGTCATGCAGCGGTGTGGGGCGTTAAGGGGGGCAGTACCCTAACCCAGCGTAAACCGATTTCAGCCTTAGTCACCAACTTTAACCGTAAAGGTTTAAACAGTGATGAACTGGAAACCTTTGTACATGAGTTTGGGCATGCTTTACACGGAATTTTATCAAACACCCGTTATGCCTCACAATCTGGCACCTCAGTCGAGCGAGATTTTGTTGAAGCACCGTCACAGATGTATGAAGAATGGGCACGCCGTAAAGAAACGCTGTCGACCTTAGCCAATTATTGCAAACCCGCCTGTCCGCGTGTCGACGATGAATTGATTGGCAAATTAAAAGCCGTTAAAAACTACGGTCGTGGCTTATTTTATTCTCGTCAAACTTTATATGCGCAATACGATATGGCACTGCATACCGCAGATGCTTTAAAAACCCAGCCTTTAGAGGTATGGAAAAAACTCGAAAATCAAACCGCCTTAGGGTATGTGCCAACTACAGAATTCCCAGGGCAATTTGGTCATATTATGGGCGGATACCAAGTCGGCTATTATGGCTATATGTGGTCTGAAGTGATGGCCTTAGACATGCTTTCTGCTTTTGGCGATAACTTAAATAATCCAGAGGTTGGAGCACGTTATCGTAAAGCAATTTTGTCACAAGGTGGACAAAAGAAAGCAGAGCAGTTGGTGGTTGATTTCTTGGGCAGAGAACCGGATAACAAGGCATTCTTTCAAGAAATTACCGGTCAACGTGATTAAAAGGAATTAGAACTATGCTGGCATATATCACGCGCCGTATATGGCAAATGATTCCCACCATGTTGGGAGTCGTGTTGCTGATTTTCTTTCTATTTAACTGGGTAGGCGGAGATCCTGCTTATATCCTTGCTGGAAAAATGGCAAATCCTGAACAGATTGAAAATATTCGTCAGCAACTTGGGGTAGACCAACCATATTACGTTCAATTGTGGATTTTTATTAAGCAAATCCTGACTTTTGATTATGGCAATAGTTGGAGTACTGGGGAATCAGTTTCAAACATTATTCTGACCCGTTTGGGTCCATCACTGACCATCATCATTCCACTGACAATTTTACAAACTGTAATTTCAATCATTCTGGCTTTGGCTGTTGCTTCGGTACGTGGTTCGCTGACGGATCGTATGGTGATGTTGTTATGTACCATTGGGATGTCGATCAGTATTTTGGTCTATATCATCGTATTTCAATACGGTCTTGCCTATAAGCTGGGATGGTTCCCTGTACAAGGTTGGAGCGATAGTCTCAGTGAAAATCTATTGCAATACGCACTATTGCCAATCTTAATCATGTTGGTGGTGAGTATTGCACCGACTTTACGTCTATACCGTAGCTTTGTCTTAGATGAAGTCAATCAGGACTATGTGCGTACTGCACGGGCAAAAGGGGTCGGTGAGGGACGTATTTTGGGCGTGCATGTGCTGCGTAATGCATCTATTCCGATTATTACCGATGTGATGTCGAGCCTGCCAGCGTTATTGATTGGAGCATTTTTAATTGAGCGATTTTTTGGTATTCCGGGGATTGGACGAGAAGTCATTATTGCAGTAGAACGAAGCGACTTTCCAGTGATTAAAGCAATCACCGTATATGTTGCTGCTGCGACCATGATTTTTAACCTCATTGCCGATTTGATTTATAAAGTGGTTGATCCACGCGTACAGTTGAAGTAGGTGGGATGATGCTCGGAATTTTATCTAAAAAAGTAGACGTCCAAGACCAACAGACTTCTCCTGGTTTATGGCGATTGGCGATGCGACGTTTAAAAGCAGATCGTATTGCTATGTTGTCGTTATTGGTGTTGCTGTGTTATTTCATCATATTGGTACTCTCCATGACGGGTGTGATTGCATCAAATTGGAATAAAGAAGTCGCCGTGAGTTATGCGCCACCTACATTTATAGGGGCAGATCAAAACACGCAAGATTCTGAAAAAAAAGCCACACCTGTAGCAGCTTTACCTGAAAATCCTGTTGATCCTTTAAAAGATGTGATCAAAGAACTAAATACTGAAATTGCAACAGAACAAACTTCAGGTGGTGAGATTGACTACTACGGTATTCAAGATCCGCTTGCAGAAGATATGAAAGCCATTGATCAGCAATTGGGTGGGCATTTACTTGATCAGCAAAGCGAACTCAAACAAACCTTGCCTTTTGGTGCGGATAAATGGGGACAGGATGTAGTACTAAAAACCATTAAAGGTGCAGAAACGTCTATTATTGTGGGCTTGATCTCGGCATTGCTGGCAGTGGTAATCGGCACATTCTTAGGGGCAATCGCTGGTTATTTTGGTGGTTGGGTCGATGATGTTCTGAACTGGTTTTATAACATTTTTACCTCGATACCTTATCTATTGTTGGTGTTGGCGATTGCTGCTGTACTGCAACAAAAGGGTATTCTTTCCATTGTTTTAATTCTTGGATTAACGGGTTGGACGGGGGTATTTCGTTTAATTCGTGCCGAATATATGAAACATAATTCACGCGAGTATGTACTGGCAGCCAAAGCAATTGGTGTCAGTAATACCCGAAGGATGTTCGTGCATATTTTCCCAAATGTAAGTCATATTGCTTTGGTTCAGATGTCGATCTTGGTGGTTGCATTTATTAAGTCTGAAGTAATTCTAAGCTTCTTGGGCTTTGGTGTACCTGTGGGAGTGGTGTCATGGGGTAGTATGTTGAATGAAGCACAAAGTGAGCTAATTTTAGGCAAATGGTGGCAATTGGTGGCAGCTTCAGTAGCGATGGCCGTGCTTGTGACCGCATTTTCAATGTTTACAGATGCATTGCGTGATGCATTAGACCCTAAACTAAAATAAGGAGCATAAAGATGTCAGAACAACAAGCGACACCTCCTGTGCTACTCAGTGTTGAAAATCTGAGTGTGAGTTTTAAGGGTGAAAATAAGCAATTTATTGAAACTGTAAAAGGCATTTCATTTCAGATTCCTACCAATACCACCGTGGCCTTGGTTGGCGAATCTGGCAGTGGCAAATCTGTAACTTCCCTAGCAACCATGGGTTTATTACCTAAAGGCCAATCTCGTATTGCTGAAAACAGTAAAATTCTTTTTGAAGGCAAAGATTTACTCAGTTTAAACAGCAAACAAATGCGTGCAATATGTGGTAAAGACATTGCCATGATTTTTCAGGAACCGATGTCATCACTTAATCCTGTTTTTACGGTGGGTGATCAAATTGCTGAAATTATGCGTATTCATTTAAACATGGGGCGTAAACAAGCCCGACAACGCACTTTGGAGTTACTCACTGAAGTTGGAATTCCATCCCCTGAAAGCAAGATTGATGCTTATCCCAGTCAACTGTCTGGCGGTCAACAGCAACGGGTCATGATTGCCATGGCAATCGCCTGTGAACCTAAATTACTGATTGCTGATGAACCGACTACAGCATTAGATGTCACCATCCAAAAACAAATATTGGATTTATTGGAGGCTTTACGTAAGCGCCGTCAAATGTCGATGTTGTTTATTACCCATGACTTGGCATTGGTGAGTGAAATTGCTGATGAAGTGATTGTGATGCGTCATGGTGAAATTCGTGAACAAGGTTTAGCAAAGGCTGTTTTAGAACAGCCACAAGATGCCTATACCAAAGCATTATTATTATGCCGTCCGCAACTTTCGCATCGTCCATATCGCTTACCAGTCATTAGTGATTTTATGCAAGTTCAAGATGTACCTGAGACTGAGGCGGTGAGTTTGCCTGAGGTGGATTTTGCGGAGCGTAAGCGAGGTCTTGTTGGCGGTGAAGAAATTATTTTAGATGTACGTGATTTAAAAAAATCATTTTTTAGTCGTAAAGGGCTATTTGGCAAAGATGAATTTCAGGCAGTCAAAGGGGCATCTTTCCAACTGGCGAAAGGTAAAACTTTAGGGCTCGTTGGGGAGTCAGGCTCAGGTAAAACCACCATTGGTTTATTGTTGATGCGCTTGCAACAAGCTTCTGGTGGCCAAGCTTTGTTTCAAGGTAAAGATATTTTGGCAATGTCTGAAAAAGAGTTTGCTCAGTATCAACGTAAGATTCAAATTATCTTTCAGAATCCTTATGCCTCACTTAATCCGCGTTTTACCGTGGGGCAAATTTTGATGGAGCCGATGCAAGTTCATAAAATTGGTGCAAATGATACTGAACGTAAAAAGATGGCTTTGGAATTACTGGAAAGAGTAAGCTTACCTGCGCAAGCCTTTGATCGTTATCCGCATGAGTTTTCTGGGGGACAACGTCAACGTATTGCAATAGCACGCTGTTTAACTTTAAAACCTGAAATTTTAATCTGTGATGAATCAGTCTCGGCACTTGATGTATCGGTTCAAGCACAAGTCCTGAACTTACTTCAAGATCTGCAAGATGAATTTGGCTTAAGTTATATTTTTATCTCACATGATTTGTCTGTGGTGAAATATATTTCGGATCAAATTATGGTGATGAACCACGGTGATATCGTTGAAATCGCCAATTCGGATGAGTTATATCAGTCACCACAGCATGACTATACCAAACGCTTATTGAGTTCAATTCCGCAAGGAACCAGACAGGTGATTTAGATTTTTACTGTGTAAAAAGCCACTCGATTGAGTGGCTTTTTAGGGTCAATAAATAAGTGTTAAAGACTTAGAATTTTTTAAAACCTTTTGTCACAACAAACGGTTTTTTCTTTTCAGGTTGTTCGCTACGTTCTTGGCGATCTGAACGATCTAAACGTTCGTTTGGATTATAGCGACCTTCTGAACGGTTACGGTTTTGTTGATTGCCATAACGGTTTTCAGAACGGTTGCTATTAAAACTATTACCACGGTTGTCCGCACGGTCATTGTTGTAGCTGTTGCCACCAGAACGTGCTTTATTAAAGCGGTTGTCTGAGCGTTCATTGCGATTGTCAGTACGGTTTTCAGTGCGGTTTTGACCATATTGGTTTGCACTTGGCTGAGAATCACGACGATCATTTTGATGGTTGTGAGCTTCTTCACCTTCGCTATCACGACGTTGTTGACGCAGGAATCCACCGCGACGCGCAGCCATAGGTTTGTCTTGCATACGTTCGGTACGACGTTTTGCCATACCAAATAAACCTGTACCTTGACGTGGTTTAAGTTCAACAGCTTTGGTTAAATTATCGATATCAGTTTTATCAAGTTCCATCCAACGACCTGTACGAAGTTCACGAGGCAAAATCACAGTGCCGTAACGAGTACGGAGCAAGCGACTTACTTTTAGACCTTGTGATTCAAAAATACGGCGAACCTCACGGTTACGACCTTCTTTTACAACGACTTGGTACCAGCGATTGATTCCTTCACCACCAATTTCAGAGAAAGATTCAAATTTTGCTGGACCATCATCTAAAACAACGCCATTTGTCATGTTGTTTTTGATTTGAGGCGTTACTTCACCCATGACTCGAACTGCATATTCACGTTCGATTTCATTTGAGGGATGCATTAAACGATTGGCAAGTTCACCATCATTTGTAAAAAGTAATAAACCTGTTGAGTTGATATCTAGACGACCTACCATCACCCAACGGTCATTGGAAATCGGGGGTAAGTTATCAAACACAGTCGGGCGAGATTCTGGGTCATTACGAGAACAGATTTCACCTTCAGGTTTGTAGTAAATCAATACACGACGACGAATTTCGTCTTCAATTTGGAACTGAACTTTACGACCATCGATGCGAAGCTCATCACCTGGTTCAATACGTTCGCCCACTTGAGCAACCTGCCCATTGACACTTACACGACCAGCGGCAATGACCTCTTCCATATAACGGCGAGAGCCCAAACCCACTCGTGCGAGTACCTTTTGCAATTTTTCACTCATGACAGCATAACCTTAGAAATAATCATCAACAGTGCACCTATTTAAGACTTGGCAGCTTGCGCATCCAAAATCATAAAAGCTTCCTTGGCATCCTGTAGGGGAGGCAATTGATCTAAAGACACTAGACCAAAAGCATTTAAAAATTGTGGCGTTGTCACTAACAACGCGGGTCTACCTGGGAGTTCTCGGTAACCAGATTCTTTAATCCAGTTCCAATCAAACAAAGTCCTGAGTATTTGACTATTATTTGTAACCCCTCGTATTTGCTCAATATCAGCACGGGTTACTGGCTGATGATAAGCGATCACTGCAACAGTTTCTAACAGTGATGGCGATAATCGAGTCGGTCGATCTGGCCAAACTTGCGCAATCACGTTGCGGTATTTTGCCCGCACTTGAAAACGATAACCTTGAGCTGTTTCGACAAGTTCGATTGAACGACCATGTTGTAACACAGACAATTGCTGTAAATACTGTTGCAACTGTTGTTTAGAATACTGATTTTGAAATGCTTCTCTTAAGCGAGCAAGCGATACAGGGGCATCACTTGCAAAGATAATCGCTTCAAGTTGCATCAGAACTTCGTGATGTAATTCATCAACATTAAAGGCATTATTTTGATCAATGGTCATGCCGTTGCTCCTTGAATTGCAAGCGGGGCTTCAACACCAGAAGAAATAATTTGGACTTTTTGCTGACGAGTCAGCTCCAAGATTGCCATAAATGTAACCACCATGCCCATTCGACCTTGGTTTGGCTTGAGTAATTCTTGGAAACTGAGAACTTCTCCAGATTCAATCATATATTCGATATAAGCAATGCGTTCTTCAAGAAGTACAGGTTCTTGTTCAATCTTATGGGTTACGGGTTCAGGACGGTTAAAAATGCAATATAAGGCATCTTTTAGCATCTCAACGTCATAACCTTCATACACTTTTGGAATATGACCAATCGCAATATGTGTCGCAAAAGTGTCTCGGTCTAAAACTGGCATCTGGCCTAAACGTTCAGCTGCTTTTTTAATCCGTAAATAGGTTTCTAAGCGATCGATTAGTTCCTGTTTTGGATCTTTTTCAATATGCATGGTTTTTGGTTTTGGCAATAACAAGCGAGATTTTAAATCTGCCAATAATGCTGCCATCACCATATAGTCTGCGGTTAGCTCGATATTTAACGATTTCATACTGTCCATATAAGACAAATATTGTGTTGCAATCGGAGCAATATCTAACTGTAAAAGATCGAAACCATTTTTTTGAATCAGATAAATTAAAAAGTCGAGTGGTCCTTCGAAATGTTCAAGCAGAATTTCGAATGCAGCAGGAGGAATATATAAATCCTCTGGAATTTCTTCTTGCCATTCATCCAATACACGGATGTTGGAAATGGATTCCATAGGATGCTGAGTTGCTTGAGTCATTACAGTTTATTAGCCACGCGAATTTTCAAAGGCATGTTTTATTCGTGTTACCACTCAATAGGCACATAGGAGAGGGTGGTGACGAATTACAAAAAGATATTTGGCTTATTTTAATGGAAAAGTTAAGAGGAATACATTGTTTAATTATAAAAACCATAAAAAAACCTGAAAATAAATAGGGAATATTTTGTTTTATGATGATTAAACTAAGCTAAGTTTATAATTTTTAATGTAAATTTTTATATGCTTTTAATAGAAAATTTATCCATATTTTAATAGCATAATGTGAAGTGGATCAACTTTATATGTTGGGTGGGTTTGAATACTAAGGAGCTTTGTTACTTAGGACTGTCTATAAAGGCTGAGATAGAAATATAATTTTCAATTAATAAAACTGTATTTAAAATGAATTGAGTAAAGGAAATATTCTGTATGAGTACAATTGATTTCAAAGCAGTTCAAATATGAATATCAATAAATATTGAAGTAAGTAGCTAATAAAAAATTGAACGGAATTTTAAAAATTATTAAGTAAAAATTAATAGAATAATGTTATTAAGTTGATTTTTATAGTTATATACTTAAAGATATATATTAATTATTAAGATTATGTATAAAAAATATGTCTAACAATATTTACTCTGCTTTGGAGCAGCTTGGATTATCAGCACAAAAACGTGCGATCCACGTACAATTTTCTAATTCGGCATTGAGCCAACAAGTATTCCTACAACGTATTGATGGAACACATCAAATCAATGAAGGTGTTCGACTTCAGCTCATCTGTCTTTCAACGTCAGCAAGCATTCCTTTAAAAAGCTTTATTGGAACGCAAGCTGCAATTGATATTGTCACAGATAAATCTGAATTAACCCGTATTTCAGGAATTGTGACCCAAGCCGATATTGGCGCATCTGATGGTTCTCTTACCATCTATCGTTTGACTGTAGAAGACCCAACAGCACTTTGGAAACACCGTAGAAACTCTAGAGTATTTATGAATAAGTCGGTTGTGGATGTGATCCAGACCGTGTTCCAAGAATGGGTACAACGCAGCCCACTATTTGCTTCAAGTCTGACATTAGATAAGAGTGGACTGAGCAAAGACTATGATGTGCGCCCATTCATTATGCAAGCATCTGAAAGTGATTTTGACTTCCTGACCCGTTTGATGAGAAGTGAAGGGATTAACTGGTTGATCGATGAAGCTCAGCTTAAAGTATCGAGCTCAACAGAACAAATCCAAGCACAAAAGCTTCGTTTAATTGATGATAATTCGCAATTCAGTGCCTTAGAACGCCGCAATATTCGCTTTCATAGAAGCAGCGCCGTAGAAAAAACTGATTCAATTACCAATTTTATTGGTCAGCGTTCCATTCAACCGACTTCGGTGCATATCCAACGTTGGCAAGCTGATGTATTGGATATTGATGAAGGTGCTGGCAGTGTCCAAAGTAAACACAGTCATAGTGAAAATTATGACAATGCCAGTCTAGCTTTAGAACAAGCCTGGCACTTTAGCCCTGCATGGATTCAAGACTTGAATGGCGAAGATGGTGCAATGCCATCGGGCAACAGTCAGATTGAAAAGTTTAATCAAAACCTCAGCAACTATTATGATTCACAAGCCAAACAATTTACAGCAACGTCAACAGTGCGCGATGCACATGTTGGCTATTGGTTTGAACTGAATGAACATCCTGAGATAGATCAACACTCAGGTGCAGACAAAGAATTTTTAATCACGGCTAAAAGCTTTTATAACCAAAATAACTTACCTAAAGATCTCACCGATCAAGTCACCGCTTTAGTCCAACAAAGCAATTGGCAAACAAGTCAAATCACCAGCAACACGAGTGATGAACGTCAAGCCAGTAATTTAACCATTCAACGTCGTAATATCAGCACGGTTCCAGCCTATAACCCATTACAACACCGACCGATTGCATCACCGCAACGGGCCAAAGTAGTAGGGCCAAGTGGAGAAGAAATTCATGTCGATGAATGGGGGCGTATCAAAGTTCGTTTCCTGTTTAGCCGTACTGAAGACAATACCCATGATGGCGGTGCGGGTTCTAATGACAATGATACAGATTCAGCTTGGGTCGATGTCCTGACCCCATGGGCAGGTGAAGGCTATGGTGCACGATTCTTACCGAGAATCGGTGAAATTGTTGTGATTGATTTCTTTGATGGCAACATTGACCGTCCCTTTGTGGTTGGGCGTATCCATGAAGCACAACGTCATCCAAGCAAGTTTGATGACAAAGGCAAACTGCCTGATACCAAGAAACTGGCAGGAATCAAAAGCCGAGAGTATCAAGGCAGTGGCTACAATCAACTGAGGTTTGACGATACTACAGGCCAAATCAGCAGCCAGTTACAGAGTAGTCATGGGGCCAGCCAACTCAACTTGGGCAAACTGAGTCATCCAAAAGACAAAGCAGAAAGTGATGATCGTGGAGAAGGTTTTGAGCTGAGAACTGACCAATGGGGAGCCATTCGCGCAGGGCAAGGTTTACTGCTTTCGACCTACAAACAAGACCAAGCCAAAGGTGATCACCTTGATTCAGAGTTTGCCAAAAAGCAACTTGAGGGTAGTCAGACCAACAGTAAAGCTTTAAGTGATATTGCCAAGAACCAAAAGACTGATCCTTTAGAAAACTTAGATCATTTGAAATCGTTTATTTCTGCTTTGGAAAAAGATGACTCAGATGAAGCTAAGAACCAAGCCGAGGCGTTTAAACAGGCGTTAATGATATTGGCTTCACCAAACTCAATTGCGCTTACCAGTAATGAAGATATTCATCTTTCAGCAGATGGGCAAATTAGTCATAGCGCAGGCGACAGTATTAATCTAAGCACTCAAAAGAGCTTCTTAGCGCATGCACAAAACAAGATCAGTTTGTTTGCAGCACAAGAAGGCGCAAGGTTATTTGCAGGAAAAGGTAAAGTTGAAATTCAAGCTCAGGGTGATGGTGCTGATGTCATTGCACGTAAAGACATCCAAATTATTTCAACTGAAGATGCAGTTTATATCATAAGCCCTAAAGAGATTCGACTGGTTGGGGACACTTCTGAGGTAAGGATCAATGGTTCAGGTGTGTTTGCGACAACATCAGGATTGTTTGAGGTGAAGTCGGGGCAGCAGAAGTTTGAAGGAGGAGTACATGTACCTAATTTTAAAGTAAGTTTACCAACACCTAGAACACTTTACAGTAATAAAATTGATTATAACTGGAGTGACAATATTGGTAATGACAAGGAAATTTTTGTTCTAAATAAACATAATAATTATTTAATAAAATCTAAAATTGATAAATTGAATGATAAAAATAATATGAGTTCTTTACGCTTTTATACACCTGAAGAAACTGATTTTATTGCATTAGGGTTTGATTCATCATATGTTTCTTTAGTGCAAAAACGATTAGATGGAGAAAATATAGATGAATTATTAGATGAAGCATTATCGAACGGTGATGATGTTTATTCTGAAGAGGATTTTTAGTAATGTCTGAATTAAAAACAATTACAGTAAAATTCTTTGATAGTTCTGGGAAATATGTAGTCAATTTAAGTGTCAAATCTAAATATAAGGGGTCATCTAAAGAGAATCTTCAGAAAACGAATTCGCATGGCTTGTTTGTATTTCAAGCTTCACCAAATAGAACGATTGAAATTCTTGTTCAACCACCTAATCAGCAAAGTTATACTGTTTTTAAAACAATCAATTCTTCTGTAATATCATCTGAAGATAATCCTATTAGAATTCAATTGCCAAAGACGATTGACGAATATAAACAAAGCAATAGGTCTTCTACGAACAAAGGAATAGTTAGTACTTTATTTAAAGTTGTTGATAGTAATGGAAAAGTTATGGTTAATTTTCCGATTCAATCTAGACCAAAAGGAAAAGGAAACTCTCCAGATAAATATACAAATAGCCAAGGAATAGTAGAAGTTCTATCATCTGCGAATCGAGATATTGAAGTTTTAGTACTTACATCAACTGATCAATTTCAGCTTAAGTTTTCTGGGAACTCAGGAAATGGGATAAAGCAACCAATATTACTCAAACTAAATGAACCATATGATCGCTTTAAAGGTGTTACATTAATAAAAGTATTAGATAAATCAGGACAGCGTTATGCAGTTAATGATGTCGATGTTGAGATGATTTTTAACAATAATCAAAAAAAGAATCTTAAAGTTAAAAATGGACAATTAAAGTTAATTAACTGGGTTGGTCAAAAAATTAAATTAATCATTTTAAAACCAGATGGAACTCCTTTAGATTCTGTTAGCTTTATGGTCAGAAGAGTTAAAGAGGAATTTATTGATTTACAATTAAGTGTAGATATTTTGAATGGAAGAACAGCAACAAATGATCCTAATATTCCTAGACGTATAGAGGACAGTATTTCAGGAGAAATAATTTCTTTAAGCTTTTTTAAGGAGGTATATGGTTCTCGAAAGTTATTTTGGAAAGAAGGAATGAACGGTAAACCGACACAGAATACAACTCCTGAACAATTTGTACTCGCCTTAAATAAGGGATTACTAAAATATAAAATGACAGACAAGCTTATGCTTTGTCATTTTCTTGCTCAGATCTACCATGAATGTGATCATTTTTATACATTAATCGAGTATGCGAGTGGGAGAGATTACGACATTTCAACTTTTCCTCCATCTGTATGTGATATTCCAAAAAGTAGAGCGTGTAGAAGGCGTAAACAAATAATAAAAGAAGGTAATACTACGCCGGGTGATGGACCAAAATATAGAGGGCGAGGTTTAATTCAATTAACGTGGAAAAGTGCATATATTTTATATAAAAACTATTCAGGACTTGATGTGGTAACAAATCCGGATTTACTTTGTAACGATCTTTTTCATGCTGTTGAAAGTGCTGTATGGGCTTTTAATGAATTTAAAAATGCGGATAATTTGGTTCGGAAAGGATATAGTGACTTAAATGGGACTTATACCAATTCTCATCATTTACAAGTTGTAGATAAAGTAAGCAGAAGGATTAATGGTGGTACAGTAGGTTTAGCTGAGCGGAAAAGTTTATTTTTGAAAATATTAAGAGAAGTTGAGAAAAGAAATGGGTTTAAGTAAAAAAATCTTTTTAACAGTAGCTCTTTTATGTCCACCACTAACTTTTGCTGATAGTGATAGCCTAGTAAAGGATAATCATAAAGTTTATTTTAAACAGGGTTCCCTGAAAATTTTCCTATTTGATGATGCTAATTATTGTTTTGATAAAGATGCTTTTTCTGTGGAGAGTTTAACGAATGATAAAAGGAAATATTTGTTTGTAAACTATACAGATGATTGCAATCCTAGTGGAAAGTATCAAATATTCGATATATCAAATAATAAAGCTCATAAGTTTTATTTGAGTCCATTATACGATCCAGAAGTTATAAATGATAAAAAACAAATTATTGAAAGGTTTAAAGATGGCTCTATAAGTTACACACGTATATACAAGTTGAAAAATGATAGATATTCTTTGCAAGAAGAACTAAAAACATTAAGTGATAATCTTAACCTAAGTGTTATTTATTATAATAAATCAACTATTTACTCTCTAAAAGACAATTCAAATCAAACAGTAAAAAATATAAAAATAAATTTACCTAAAGTGTTTTTTCTTGATAAAAATTATATAAAAACAAAGGCTTATATTGTAAAAAATGATAAAGTAACAATAAAGAATATTATTAAAAATAGTGACTCATTATACCTTCATGTTGAATATTATGGAAAAACTAAGACAACAGAAGGATATATTAAATTATCTGATATTTTTTAGGAGTTTAGTCATAATTACGTTTGAGATTCATCATCAAAAAATATTTACCATAACCATATAATTTTAATTGATATTTATCGAGCTGGCTGCTTTTAAGAAATTTAATATTTATAAAGAGGCTATTAAATGATGAGTATAAGTCATTATTAGATGATGATTTTTTGCCAACGGCAGTTACCCAACAGTCCAACAATAGAAAAACTTAACTGATCAATCTAAATAAATACTTTCGATCTTCATTTCTTCTCAATTTCCTAAGCCAAGTAAAAAGCCCAATAGCAACCAACACAATAAAGCCAAACACATTGGCAATCAGATCAGTTTGTTTATATACACTTTTAACAGCATTTTTGATTACTCATCTATTGAGTTTTGATCAAACATCCAAGCCTCACAATCCATTTATTCATGTTACTCACTCTTAAACATGAATTTGGTTCACTTTTTTGTGAAATTATATCATTTTTATTCATTTGCGGATTGCGGTATAAATTACACCAAGCGCTTCACGATAGACAAAATTATCGTTGATTCTGAATTGAACGACTAAGTACAAATCAGAAAATACGGAAAATACTATTGACTGGATAGATCCAAAGATAAATTGGATGGTTCAGAAAGAGCATGAAAAAAATTCAGGTTTATTTCAGAAAATAGGGTATCAGATCATCATGAGTAAAGATTTTACATTTACGATTAAGAGCATTAGTTTCGACGAAAACTATCATCCCTCTAATAATACGCGTATCACAACCAACTTTGCCAATTTAGCAAGAGGTGAGAGTCGCCATGACAATCTGCGCAATACCCTAACGATGATTGACAATCGTTTTAATGCCTTAGCGCATTGGGATAATCCAGAAGCAGATCGTTATTCTGTTGAGTTAGAAATCATTTCAGTTGATATTGATATCGAAGGCAACGGTGAGACTTTCCCTACGATTGAAATATTGAAAACCAATATTGTTGATCACAAAAATAATCAACGTATTGAAGGTATTGTGGGCAACAATTTTTCTTCTTATGTGCGTGATTATGATTTTAGTGTATTGCTGTTAGAACATAATAAAAATAAAGATCAATTTAGCCTGCCAGAAAACTATGGCGAGCTTCATGGGAAGATTTTCAACGCATTTGTAAATTCAAATGCGTATAAAGAAAACTTTAAAAAATCACCTGTGATTTGTCTTAGTGTTTCAAGTAGCAAGGTGTATCACCGTACTGCAAATGTGCATCCAGTATTGGGTGTTGAATATCTACAAGATGAATATTCGTTAACAGATGAATACTTCGGAAAAATGGGTTTGCAGGTTCGTTATTTTATGCCGCCTAATAGTGTTGCGCCTTTGGCATTTTACTTCCGTGGTGATTTGTTGAGTGATTACACTAACCTTGAGTTGATCGGTACTATCAGCACCATGGAAACTTTCCAGAAGATTTACCGACCTGAGATTTACAACGCGAATTCTGTGGCAGGTAAATCTTACCAACCAAGTTTAAAGCATCAGGATTATTCACTAACTCGTATTGTGTATGACCGAGAAGAGCGTGGCCAGTTGGCGATTAAGCAAGGGAAATTTACTGAAGAGCAGTTCATCAAGCCATACAAACATATCCTTGAGCAGTGGTCTGCAAATTACGTTGCTTAATTTACCTAGATAGACAAGATTATTGATTATGAAAATATTATTACCGACTTCAACTGCTGGCAGCTTACCAAAACCTTCTTGGCTTGCTGAGCCTGAAAAACTTTGGTCACCTTGGAAATTACAAGATGAGCAATTAATTGAAGGCAAACAAGATGCTTTACGCTTGTCATTGCAAGAGCAACAACACGCTGGGATCGATATTGTCAGTGATGGTGAACAAACGCGCCAACACTTTGTCACCACGTTTATTGAACATCTGAATGGTGTTGATTTTGAGAAACGTGAGACTGTACGCATTCGTAATCGCTATGATGCAAGCGTACCAACTGTTGTCGGTGCGGTATCTCGTCAAAAGCCTGTTTTTGTTGATGATGCCAAGTTTTTACGTCAACAAACCAATCAACCGATTAAATGGGCGTTGCCTGGTCCAATGACCATGATTGATACGTTGTATGATGCGCATTATAAAAGTCGTGAAAAACTTGCTTGGGAATTTGCCAAAATCCTCAATGAAGAAGCCAAAGAGTTAGAAGCTGCGGGTGTGGATATTATCCAATTTGATGAACCTGCATTTAATGTGTTTTTTGATGAAGTCAACGACTGGGGTGTTGCGACGTTAGAAAGAGCGCTTGAAGGGCTTAAATGTGAAACTGCGGTGCATATTTGCTATGGCTATGGTATCAAAGCCAATACAGATTGGAAAAAGACTTTAGGTTCAGAATGGCGCCAATATGAAGAAGCATTCCCTAAACTTCAACAATCTAAAATTGATATCGTGTCTTTAGAATGCCAAAACTCTCGTGTGCCAATGGATCTGATCGAATTGATCCGTGGTAAGAAAGTAATGGTTGGTGCTATTGATGTGGCAACCAATACCATTGAGACAGCAGAAGAAGTTGCCAACACATTACGAAAAGCACTTCAGTTTGTCGATGCGGATAAGCTTTATCCATCGACTAACTGTGGTATGGCTCCTTTATCTCGTGAAGTTGCAAGAGGCAAACTTAATGCTTTAAGTGCTGGCGCAGAAATCGTTCGTCAAGAACTTAGCCGCTAGTATTCAACGATATTGTGGTGTAAAAAGGGTGACCTGTTTGGGTGAATGGATATCCAAGACCCAACTGGAAACCCTGATCACAATTTAGAGAACGTCAGTTCTACTGAGAAACTCATCCAGATGCAGTGCCTACATGACGGAATAGCAGGGTAATGCTAAATCTAAAAAAGTACGGTTCAATTTAGGAACAATGAAATGATTGAAGCAACAGACTTTAGAAATGCAATGTCTTTGTTGACCAGTGCAGTCAGTGTCATTACCACGACAGGTTTGTCTGGTCGTTATGGATTTACTGCGTCTGCCGTATGTAGTGTGACGGATTCGCCTCCGACTTTATTGGTCTGTATGAATAAAGCGGCGAGTTCTCATGTGCATTTTGTTGAAAATAAAATTTTAACTGTAAATGTTTTAAGTGCACATCATCAGCATATTTCTAAAGCGTTTTCGTCTAAATTAAGCCCAGAAGAACGATTTAAACATGGCGTTTGGACAGAATTAGAAACTGGCGCACCGGTTTTAGATGATGCTTTGGTGAATTTTGATTGTGAGATTGAGCAAATTCAGGAAGTTGGAACACATACGATTTTTATTTGTCGTATCGTGGCGATTCAACAAAGTGAACATGATCAAAGCTTAGTTTATTTTAATCGTTCTTATCATCATGTTGGGCAGACCGAGGTTGCTTAAAGCCAGTTTGCTTTTGCGTTTACCCCTTATGCCAGAGCTAAAAAATAATAAGGCGTGTTGATCTGTTGAATTGACCGAATAGGCTTGTTTAAAGCAATCATAATCAATTATTTAATTACTTGAAAAATAATAATAATTTTAATTTTTTGCACAAAATATGACATTGACACCCTAAAAATCTCCGATTATTCTTTGCTGGCTGGCCTACATTGCCAGTCGGTTTTAGCAGACCGCTGCCTAAGTGCATTGAAAAAACTTGTTTTTTTGATGTAGACTCGTTCGTCCCCCTTTTGTTGCGGTTGGACGGGAGGGGGACACCTTCGGGTGTACTGATTCTTAGGTTCAGTCTGCTAACCCTCTTTCGTTCTGCCACCATAATTTTTATACATTGGCAGAATTTTGAATTGTTCAGGAGTTGGCCATGTATTTTATTCATACCCCATCAGATTAGTGTTTAGTACGGTTGAACAGCCTTTGGGTTTTTTGGCATTGGCTGGTTATACCTCAAAATATCAACAATAAAACTTGAGATTCATTCTGGTTACCTTTTGAAGCCGTTGCATGCTTTTTTGCTTATAACAAGATCGAGAGTGACTTTATCTTATTTAATTAAAAAAATGATTTATATGGAAAATATATGTCAAATTTATATATTTCATTTCTAGCTTTAAGGGTGCTCGAGTCCTCCCGAAAACTCTTTAATACATACGGTTTTCATCATGTCGGGATAAACCGTATTGTTGAATCTGCTAAAACTACCAAAGCAACGTTTTATAAATACTTTCATTCTAAAGAAAGTTTGATTGAGAGGAGTTTAACCTTTCAAAAAGCCACACTGAAAGAAGAAGTGTTTGTGCTAATTTATAGGCGGAAAGACCTTACTGTTTTTGAAAAACTTAAGCGAATTTTCTTTTTACATGCCGATGTTGAAGGGCTGTACCATTTATTATTTAAGGCTATTTTTGAAATTGAAAAACGCTATCCCAATGCTTATCAAATCGTGGTTGAATACCGAAGCTGGTTAATTGATGAAATTTATAAATTGCTTTTAACCAGCAATACAAATGCCTCAAAACAAGATGCACATATGTTTTTGTTTGTGATTGATGGGGCAATGGTTCAGCTTCAGGGTGAGAACAGTGTAGATGATCGAGAGAGGTTAGTGGGGTGTTTTTTGGATGGGTTGGGGTAGCCATTTTAGATTTTGTGTAAATAATATTTAAAATCATTTCATTATTTATTAATAAATTCTCTGTAAGCACTTAAGATGATAAGTTAGTGAAACTGAAAGGCTGTTTTTTGTACGACAAATTTTGTCGTTGAACTGGAATTTTCATCCTATAAAAATGTGCTTAATGTTAATATTTCAGAACTAACTTTACTAAAACTTAAAAGAGGAAAATATGTCTAATAATGTATGGACAACAACGATAATGTTTGATGAAAACTATCGGGTATTTGATTTATCTTTTCCAGGAATATTTGACTACGCTGAACTTTATAAAATCAAAGGAGATTCAGAGGAGGAAAAAAATAAAAGAAAAAAAATGCGTCAAGCTAAAATAGAAATAGTTGACAAATACCATTTAAGTGAAAAGATAGCACCTGTGAATGCGCCTACTATTCTATATGCACATGGTTTTGGAAAAACAGTTAAATTACCTAGCTTTTTCCGCACTCAAGATGGCTTTGTTATTCTCACTGAAGAGTGCGCCAATGTACTTAAAAAGTTTCGCTTAGGCGAAAGCAAACTCTATCCTTTATCTTTTTTTGATATTCAGCTCAATGAGTTGGTTAATGATCAAACCTATTATTTTTTCAATATTGCTGAATTAAGAAGTTATTTACGCCCTGAATCTTCTATAAGAAAACTACGTAAAGCTTCTTATACCAAACATGAAGGTTATCAACTTTTCAATTTGTATGAAGCTTTTTATACAGATCACGCTATTGCCATTGCAAAAGATGCAGTAGCTTGTGATGTCGATTTATGGCAAGACCCAGAATTGGATGATTCAATTTTTATGTCAGATGCACTGAAGAAAGCTTTAGATGAAGCTCAATTGAGTGATGCATGGCAATTATTCTTATGTGATCTTAAATAAAAACTAGAAAATAAATAAAATTAGGAACAATCAACATGGCTACTTCTTCTTTCCAAGTCCATCATATTTTACCCGTTCAGCTTTTTAATAGTGTGTTTAAAGAAAAACTAAATGATATTTTAGGAAATGATATACCTGAAGATAAAACCAAAAATTTAGCTTTACAGTCCTATAATAATCGTATTGCCTTATATTCGGATGCAGATCGTGCAGAGATGGCGAAAGCTTTACAAGACAGTGGACACCCTATATCTGATATTCCGATTGGTACTTCGCAACATTATACCAGTCATCCTGATTATAATGATGCTGTTATTGATTGGGTGAGAAATAAAGTTTTTGATAATACATTGACAATTGAACAAAAAAAAATAGCAATTATTGATTTACAAGCAACGCTCAAAGAGGGGTTAATAAAAGGTGAAATTGTTTTACATGGTGTAGATGCAGAGCAAAGTATCAATAATTATTTAGATCAACATGCTATAACAGTTGAGCAATTAAAAAATGTCGATTCAGAGCGTTTTAAACAGGCAGAAACACGATTAGAAACATTTGCTGAAAATGACATAAAATATGCGAAAGTGGCAAATGAAACTGTAACTGTTAATAACGAAGGTAAGACAAGTGCTGGAAATGTAGAGTTTACCAAAACAGCTATAGCTGAAGCTACTGAGATTATAAAAACCCAATCTTATGATTCAATTCCTTTAACGGAAGCGATGAGAAATGACTTGGAAAAATTAATTAATGGAGATCGCAGTCTTAGTGACGCTAATAAAAAAATAATTATAGAAAACTATACCCATGCCAAAGCTTATGTAAATGGGATAACAGACAAACCACCTTCTGTTATTTATGAAAAGTTGGTGAATTCATCTGCTGATTTCATACAAAATATTCAAAAAACAAATCAACTCACAGAATCTTTAAAAAATAATGTACTTTCTGATGCTGAAAAATCAAATATTCAAAATGAAATTTCTAGGCTACAAGCAGAAAAAGTCATTATTGATGCAGAAATTACAAAAATTCAGGGAACTAAAGAATCTATAATAGTAGATACAAAGATTGGTACTAAGTTTGGATCACAAGGTGGATATGTCAATGTGGATTTACAACCGCTAGCAGATGCTTTAGATAAATCAATGCGTGTTGTAAATGGAGCTCTTGAAACGATTCGACAAGATACACAGCAAATTATTAAAAATAACATGCTCCAAGTCGAAAATGGGCAAATTAAACTTAATCCTGAAATGGCGAACAATTTAGGAAAATATTTAAGTGACAGCTTAATTGGTGGAAAGGTTGGCGCAAGTGTTATGGCAGCCGATTTTCTGAATAATACCTTTGAAGGATTAGTTGTTGGTCTAGAGACTGGTAATTGGAAACCATTTCAAGAACAAGCACAAGAATATGGACCTCAAGCCGTCATTGGAACAGTCATATTTGCTGCTGGGGCAGAGTTAGTGCCTGTGATCGCTGGGTTGCTTGGTGTTCCAGTATTGGGCGAGGTGGTTTTAGCGGGTATTCTCTTATACGGTGCTTATCAGGGAGGGAAAGCTGTAGGGGAACTTTTATATAAACTTTATAATCATATTGCTGAAAATGGTATCGACTTACCTTTTGGGTTAGATAAATTATTCGATCCAAATAATATTTCAAAATGGGTTGATGACGTAACTCCTGATTTTATAAAAGATTGGTTTGGTCTAAACCGTGAAGGGCATCATTACTACTATGACCCTCTTATCTTGGATTTAGATGGCGATGGTATTGAAACAGTTGCACACAATAAGCTGAATGGTGCATTGTTTGATAATGATGCTGATGGGCTTAAGACTGCTACGGGTTGGGTAAGTCCACATGATGGATTACTGGTTTTAGACCGTAATGGAGATGGTATCATTAATGATGGCACAGAAGTCTTTGGTGATAACACAAGTCTTAAAAATGGTGAAAAAGCGAAACATGGATTTGATGCTTTAGCTGATTTAGATACAGATAAGAATGGAAAAGTTGATGCTACTGACGAAGATTTTAATAAACTGAAAGTTTGGAGAGATCTAAATCAAGATGGTAAAAGCCAAGAAAATGAATTGTTTAGTCTAACCGATTTAGGGATTAAGTCTTTAAATGTAAATTATAAGGATACAAATACAACTTTGGCAGGAAACAACATCCTTACTCAAGTTGGCTCTTATGAGAAAATGGATGGCACTACCCATACTATGGGAGATGTTAATTTTAGTTTTGATTCAATTTATAGTGAGTTCACAAATAAAGTAGAAGTAAGCAAAGAAATCGAAGATCTGCCAGATTTAAAAGGGTATGGTCGAGTTCGTGATCTCCACGAAGCAATGGCTCAATCATCTAATCTCGAACAACTTGTAAGACAGTATGAGTCTGCACAAACAACGGAAGCACAAAGAGAATTATTACCTGCCATATTAAAAGCATGGGCTAAAACTGATCCTTCATACCATGAATATACAGAAGGATTATGGGAGTCAATGGTAAGTTCGAATGGGCAAGGTGTAGGTATTGCTGGTGGAAACAGAGGCCCAACGATTAGTTTTGATAAGGTTGATCCAGCAACTCAATCTGCTTTTAATGCAGCTAAATCTAAAGTTGGTGTTATTGATTCCTTTATGGGAACTAAGACAGAAAAGCTTTTTTATATCCGCGAAGACGATATTATCAAGACAACTAAAGCAATTAATAATATTTATGATGATATTACTTTCTCTATTTATAAAGGTCTTTATGGGCAAACTGCAATTTATCAGAATTATGCTGATCAAATAGAAAAAGAATGGATTTTAAAAGATAACGGTGACATTGGATATATTCAGAATTTTAAAAATGTTGAGCCATTATTTGAGACAAAATTCTCATCTGATACTAAGAATACTTTTATTGAATTAATTGAATTTACTGATCATATTTCGAATGTGTATAGTGATATTCCTAAGAAAGGATTCGATGGTCTTCAATCACTTATTTTTGAGAATTATGAAAAATTTGATGATAGTACATTAGTTGAAATCAATAGTTTCCTTGCTAAATATTCAACAGCATTTGTATATCTTGCTGGCACTAATGGTATAGATGTTATAAATGGAACATCTAAGTCAGAAATCCTGTTAGGTGGTGCAGGTGATGATACTCTAAATGGTGCTGATGGGGTTGATACACTATCTGGAGGTTCAGGTAATGACAAGCTTTATGGTGGTTCAGGTGCAGACACTTTAATTGGTGGAACGGGGAATGACTATTTAGATGGAGGGTATCAAGGTGATACCTACATCCTCTCGAAAGGACATGGTCAAGATACAGTTTCAGATTATAGTGCAGGCCTAGTAGGTGAAGACATTCTGAAGTTCACTGATGTTAACTTTGCAGATGTTAAATTCACAAAAGACAGTGATGATCTATTGTTATGGGGCTATTCGGAAGGCGATAGTGTTCGTATAAAGAACTTCTTTAATAGCAGTAACTATGAGATAGAACAATTTGTATTTGCAGATCAAACGATCACGATGCAGGATTTCCGTAATAATGGTATGACGTTCCATGGTACATCAGGGGATGACACGATTAATGTGTGGACAGGAAAGAGCTATGCATTAGGTGGTGCTGGCAACGACACCTTAAATGGTAATAGTGGTATTGATTACTTAGACGGTGGTGCTGGTAATGACAAGCTTTATGGTGGTTCAGGTGCAGACACTTTAATTGGTGGAACGGGGAATGACTATTTAGATGGAGGGTATCAAGGTGATACCTACATCCTCTCGAAAGGACATGGTCAAGATACAGTTTCAGATTATAGTGCAGGCCTAGTAGGTGAAGACATTCTGAAGTTCACTGATGTTAACTTTGCAGATGTTAAATTCACAAAAGACAGTGATGATCTATTGTTATGGGGCTATTCGGAAGGCGATAGTGTTCGTATAAAGAACTTCTTTAATAGCAGTAACTATGAGATAGAACAATTTGTATTTGCAGATCAAACGATCACGATGCAGGATTTCCGTAATAATGGTATGACGTTCCATGGTACATCAGGGGATGACACGATTAATGTGTGGACAGGAAAGAGCTATGCATTAGGTGGTGCTGGCAACGACACCTTAAATGGTAATAGTGGTATTGATTACTTAGACGGTGGTGCTGGTAATGACAAGCTTTATGGTGGTTCAGGTGCAGACACTTTAATTGGTGGAACGGGGAATGACTATTTAGATGGAGGGTATCAAGGTGATACCTACATCCTCTCGAAAGGACATGGTCAAGATACAGTTTCAGATTATAGTGCAGGCCTAGTAGGTGAAGACATTCTGAAGTTCACTGATGTTAACTTTGCAGATGTTAAATTCACAAAAGACAGTGATGATCTATTGTTATGGGGCTATTCGGAAGGCGATAGTGTTCGTATAAAGAACTTCTTTAATAGCAGTAACTATGAGATAGAACAATTTGTATTTGCAGATCAAACGATCACGATGCAGGATTTCCGTAATAATGGTATGACGTTCCATGGTACATCAGGGGATGACACGATTAATGTGTGGACAGGAAAGAGCTATGCATTAGGTGGTGCTGGCAACGACACCTTAAATGGTAATAGTGGTATTGATTACTTAGACGGTGGTGCTGGTAATGACAAGCTTTATGGTGGTTCAGGTGCAGACACTTTAATTGGTGGAACGGGGAATGACTATTTAGATGGAGGGTATCAAGGTGATACCTACATCCTCTCGAAAGGACATGGTCAAGATACAGTTTCAGATTATAGTGCAGGCCTAGTAGGTGAAGACATTCTGAAGTTCACTGATGTTAACTTTGCAGATGTTAAATTCACAAAAGACAGTGATGATCTATTGTTATGGGGCTATTCGGAAGGCGATAGTGTTCGTATAAAGAACTTCTTTAATAGCAGTAACTATGAGATAGAACAATTTGTATTTGCAGATCAAACGATCACGATGCAGGATTTCCGTAATAATGGTATGACGTTCCATGGTACATCAGGGGATGACACGATTAATGTGTGGACAGGAAAGAGCTATGCATTAGGTGGTGCTGGCAACGACACCTTAAATGGTAATAGTGGTATTGATTACTTAGACGGTGGTGCTGGTAATGACAAGCTTTATGGTGGTTCAGGTGCAGACACTTTAATTGGTGGAACGGGGAATGACTATTTAGATGGAGGGTATCAAGGTGATACCTACATCCTCTCGAAAGGACATGGTCAAGATACAGTTTCAGATTATAGTGCAGGCCTAGTAGGTGAAGACATTCTGAAGTTCACTGATGTTAACTTTGCAGATGTTAAATTCACAAAAGACAGTGATGATCTATTGTTATGGGGCTATTCGGAAGGCGATAGTGTTCGTATAAAGAACTTCTTTAATAGCAGTAACTATGAGATAGAACAATTTGTATTTGCAGATCAAACGATCACGATGCAGGATTTCCGTAATAATGGTATGACGTTCCATGGTACATCAGGGGATGACACGATTAATGTGTGGACAGGAAAGAGCTATGCATTAGGTGGTGCTGGCAACGACACCTTAAATGGTAATAGTGGTATTGATTACTTAGACGGTGGTGCTGGTAATGACAAGCTTTATGGTGGTTCAGGTGCAGACACTTTAATTGGTGGAACGGGGAATGACTATTTAGATGGAGGGTATCAAGGTGATACCTACATCCTCTCGAAAGGACATGGTCAAGATACAGTTTCAGATTATAGTGCAGGCCTAGTAGGTGAAGACATTCTGAAGTTCACTGATGTTAACTTTGCAGATGTTAAATTCACAAAAGACAGTGATGATCTATTGTTATGGGGCTATTCGGAAGGCGATAGTGTTCGTATAAAGAACTTCTTTAATAGCAGTAACTATGAGATAGAACAATTTGTATTTGCAGATCAAACGATCACGATGCAGGATTTCCGTAATAATGGTATGACGTTCCATGGTACATCAGGGGATGACACGATTAATGTGTGGACAGGAAAGAGCTATGCATTAGGTGGTGCTGGCAACGACACCTTAAATGGTAATAGTGGTATTGATTACTTAGACGGTGGTGCTGGTAATGACAAGCTTTATGGTGGTTCAGGTGCAGACACTTTAATTGGTGGAACGGGGAATGACTATTTAGATGGAGGGTATCAAGGTGATACCTACATCCTCTCGAAAGGACATGGTCAAGATACAGTTTCAGATTATAGTGCAGGCCTAGTAGGTGAAGACATTCTGAAGTTCACTGATGTTAACTTTGCAGATGTTAAATTCACAAAAGACAGTGATGATCTATTGTTATGGGGCTATTCGGAAGGCGATAGTGTTCGTATAAAGAACTTCTTTAATAGCAGTAACTATGAGATAGAACAATTTGTATTTGCAGATCAAACGATCACGATGCAGGATTTCCGTAATAATGGTATGACGTTCCATGGTACATCAGGGGATGACACGATTAATGTGTGGACAGGAAAGAGCTATGCATTAGGTGGTGCTGGCAACGACACCTTAAATGGTAATAGTGGTATTGATTACTTAGACGGTGGTGCTGGTAATGACAAGCTTTATGGTGGTTCAGGTGCAGACACTTTAATTGGTGGAACGGGGAATGACTATTTAGATGGAGGGTATCAAGGTGATACCTACATCCTCTCGAAAGGACATGGTCAAGATACAGTTTCAGATTATAGTGCAGGCCTAGTAGGTGAAGACATTCTGAAGTTCACTGATGTTAACTTTGCAGATGTTAAATTCACAAAAGACAGTGATGATCTATTGTTATGGGGCTATTCGGAAGGCGATAGTGTTCGTATAAAGAACTTCTTTAATAGCAGTAACTATGAGATAGAACAATTTGTATTTGCAGATCAAACGATCACGATGCAGGATTTCCGTAATAATGGTATGACATTTCATGGTACTTCAGGGGATGACACGATTAATGTATGGACAGGAAAGAGCTATGCATTAGGTGGTGCTGGCAATGATACCTTAAATGGAAATAGCGGTATTGATTACTTAGATGGAGGTGCTGGTAATGACAAGCTTTATGGTGGCTTAGGTACAGATACAGCGATATTTAAACTCTTACAAGGATTTGAAAGTGATGGAACAGGCGGAAATGGCTTTGATACTTGGACTGACTTTAATACCAGTCAAGGCGATAAAATTGATATATCAGACTTATTAATTGGTGAAGTTAGTAAGGAAAATTTAAACCAATATTTATTGTTTGAAAAAAATGGTTCAACCATTACATTAAGTCTTGATCGAGATGGTAGTGAAATTAACTATTCAAGCAATAAAATATTAATCCTTAATAATCAAAAAAATTTGAATAGTTTGGATGACTTAATTAAAGTGGATGCATTTTTAATTTAGTGAAGTTTTAGGAAGCAAAAAAACCGCCATTAATGGCGGTTTTCATATCAATTGCAACTCAAGTGTTGTGACAGTTGGACACCTTACCAGCTCAACGCACCGCCAGTTTGATAATCAGTTACACGCGTTTCAAAGAAGTTCTTCTCTTTACGCAAGTCCATCATTTCAGACATCCACTGGAATGGGTTATTTACACCAGCAAACTGTTCAGGTAAACCTAACTGCGCTAAACGACGGTTACAGATGAATTTCAAATATTCTTCCATCATCGCTGCGTTCATACCCAATACACCACGTGGCATTGTGTCACGCGCATATTCGATTTCAAGCATGGTACCTTCAAGAATCATTTGAATGATTTCTTCTTGGAATTCAGCAGTCCACAAGTTTGGATTTTCGATCTTGATTTGGTTAATCATGTCGATACCAAAGTTCAAGTGCATAGACTCATCACGTAAGATGTATTGGAATTGCTCAGCAACACCATTCATCTTGTTACGACGACCCATAGACAAGATCTGGCTGAAACCACAGTAGAAGAAGATCCCTTCAAGTACGCAATAGAATGCGATCAAGTTACGCAATAAGATTTGATCGTTTTCAGGTGTACCTGTTTGGAAGGTTGGATCACATAAAGACTGAGTATATTTCAAGCCCCACGCTGCTTTACGAGCAACTGACGGAACTTCACGGTACATGTTGAAGACTTCGCCTTCATCCATACCTAAAGATTCGATACAGTATTGGTAAGCATGCGTGTGAATCGCTTCTTCAAATGCTTGACGCAAGATATATTGACGGCATTCAGGGTTGGTAATGTGACGGTAAATTGCCAACACTAAGTTGTTTGCAACCAAAGAATCCGCAGTAGAGAAGAAACCTAATGAACGCATCACGATGGTACGCTCATCTTCGGTTAAGCCATTTTCAGACTTCCAAAGTGCGATATCGTGGTTCATGTTAACTTCTTGCGGCATCCAGTGGTTTGCACACCCGTCTAGATACTTTTGCCAAGCCCACTCGTATTTGAATGGTACAAGTTGGTTTAAGTCAGCGCGACAGTTGATCATGGCTTTATCATCAACTTGTACACGTTGTGCACCCATTTCAAGCTCTTCTAAGCCAGGTGCAACGTCTAACTTTTCTAAGGCGTGAGATGCTCTTGCCAACGAATCGGTTGGATTTGTTGATCTTGCTGTATAGGTTCCAGCGGATTGTGTAGTTGCCACATTCTGCGATGACTGCTTTGTATCAGATACCACTTGCGAATCAGTCGTTTTTTTCTGTTCGACGGGCGCAGGCTGGTGAGCTTGTGCAGCTTGTTTCTGTTCATCATCTTCAAAATCGTCCCAACTTAGGATAGACATCGTTGTTCTCTCTTCGTTGTTAATATCTATGTTCGACATCTCACAATGGAAGATGTCACTACTATACGCTTATTCTGTGCAAGCAAAATTAAGTTTTGCCGATAGTTGTTTTGTTCTTGTTCGAAAGAACAGATATCCACACTACTTATTTTGCTTACGCTTTTGCTGCTTACGGATCGCAAAGAATGCATAGACCGCAGGCACGTAAAAAACTAAAAAGGCTAAGATCAGCACGATTACGCCTAACTCATAGTTATGACTTAAATGGAACATTTCTTCGCCTTTTATAATTTCAGATTTTTTGAATCCCCCTAAGTCCCCCTTTTTTAAAAGGGGGACTTTATTCCCCTTGAGGATTGGGAAGGATTACTTACTGACAAGCTTCACAATCTGGATTATCGATTGAACATGCTTGTGGTACTGGTGCTGCCTGAGCGAAACCATCTTCTTCAGCAGGCGCTTCAGGTTTAGTTTCTTGAGCAACCGTAGCCACTGGTGCAGCAACAGTTGTTGCTTTTACTGCGTTTAAAGCGCCCGTGTTAATGGTTGATTTTTCCGCAGAGGTTGCACCTAATGCACGGAGGTAATAAGTGGTTTTAAGACCACGTAACCAAGCCATCTTATAAGTGATGTCTAGTTTCTTACCATTTGCACCAGAGATATAAAGGTTCAATGACTGCGCTTGGTCGATCCATTTTTGACGACGTGATGCAGCATCTACGATCCAACGTGTATCGACTTCAAATGCAGTCGCAAAAATTGCTTTTAACTCTTCAGGAATACGTGCAATTTTTTGTACTGAACCCTCGAAATGTTTCAAGTCGTTAACCATCACAGAGTCCCAAAGACCACGATCTTTTAACGCACGTACCAAGTACGGGTTGATCACTGTAAATTCACCAGAAAGGTTAGATTTTACATAAAGGTTTTGGAAGGTCGGTTCGATAGACTGCGAAACGCCACAAATATTTGAAATGGTTGCTGTAGGTGCAATCGCCATTACATTTGAGTTACGCATACCGTCTTTTTGAACTTTAGTACGTAATGTATCCCAGTCCAAACGTTGAGTGCGGTCAACTTCAAACATACGCTCTGGACGTGATTTTGCAACGATATCTAAAGAGTCGATTGGCAAGATACCTTGATCCCACAATGAACCTTTAAATGTTGAATACACACCACGTTCAACAGCAAGGTCGCTTGATGTTTGAATCGCGTAGTAGCTGATCACTTCCATTGATTCATCAGCAAAATCTACCGCTGCATCAGAACCATAACCCATACCCAATTCATATAAAGCATCTTGGAAGCCCATGATACCCATACCGACAGGGCGGTGTTTCATATTTGAATTACGTGCTTGTTCAACTGCGTAGTAGTTGATGTCAATCACGTTGTCGAGCATACGAACAGCAGTTTTAACTGTACGCGCTAATTTTTCACGGTCTAATGCGCCACCTTGAACATGTTGTACAAGGTTGATCGAACCTAAGTTACATACTGCGATTTCATCTTTATTGGTATTTAAAGTGATTTCAGTACATAAGTTAGATGAATGCACTACACCTACGTGTTGTTGTGGTGAACGTAAGTTACATACGTCTTTGAATGTGATCCAAGGATGACCTGTTTCAAACAACATTGATAACATTTTGCGCCATAAGTCTTTCGCACGGATTTTCTTATGCAGCATGTTGTTTTCTTTTGCAATGCCTTCGTAGTAAGCATAGCGTTCAGCAAATTCACCGCCAGTTAAATCATGCAAATCAGGTGTTTCAGATGGCGTGAACAATGTCCACTCAGCATCTTCAATCACACGTTGCATAAACAAATCTGGAACCCAGTTAGCCGTGTTCATATCGTGGGTACGACGACGGTCATCACCAGTGTTTTTACGAAGCTCTAGGAATTCTTCAATGTCCAAGTGCCAAGTTTCAAGGTATGCACATACTGCACCTTTACGTTTACCACCTTGGTTTACTGCAACAGCAGTATCGTTGGCAACTTTAAGGAAAGGTACAACACCTTGTGACTTACCATTGGTACCTTTGATATATGAGTTCAAGGCACGTACTGGTGTCCAGTCATTACCTAAACCGCCTGCCCATTTAGAAAGAAGGGCATTGTCACGCATCGCACCATAGATGTCATAAAGATCATCTTGAATCGTAGTTAAGTAACAGCTTGACAATTGTGGACGTAATGTACCTGAGTTAAACAGGGTCGGTGTAGACGCCATATAATCGAAGCTAGACAATAAGTCATAGAACTCGATTGCACGATCTTCACGCTGTTCTTCATTTAATGCAAGTCCCATTGAAACACGCATAAAGAACAATTGCGGAAGTTCGAAACGTACATCATTTGAGTGAATGAAGTAACGGTCAAATAAAGTCTGTAAACCTAAATAGGTAAATTGGTTTGAGCGTTCTGGTTTGATTGCAGCTGCCAATTTTGCAAGGTCAAAGTTTAAAAGCTCAGGAGAGAGAAGCTCAAGCTCGATACCTTTGTTTAAATAAGTTTCGAGCGCATCGCCTTCGATAGTATCTGTAGCTAAACCTAAGAATTTTAAACCTGTCGCAACCAAGTCATCACGTAATAGACGTGCAGTTACATAAGTATAGTTTGGTTCTTGTTCGATACGGGTACGTGTCGCCATCATCATCGTGGTTGAGATGTCTGACTGTTTTACACCGTTATATAAGTTTTTAACTGTTTCATCGACAATGGCTTGAACATTGATGCCTTCTAAGCCTTCACTTGCTTTTTCAATCGTGGCTTGAAGTTTGCTCAAATCTAGAGGCTGAAGCTGACCGTTCGCATCTGTGATTTGTAAGGTTGGGTGATGATGAGCACCAGTTTGTTTACGTGCATCAGAACGTTGTTCACGATAGATTACATATGCACGTGCAACTTTTTGTTCACCTGTACGCATAAGCGCCAATTCAACTTGGTCTTGAATTTCTTCAATATGAATTGTTCCGCCAGAAGGTAAACGACGATTAAAAGTATTCATCACCATCTCTGTGAGCTGAGTGATGCGATCATGAATACGGCTTGAATCTGCACTTTGTTGACCTTCTACAGCCAAAAAAGCTTTACCAATTGCTACAGAGATTTTATCTGCATCAAAAGCGGCAACATCACCAGTGCGTTTAATCACTTGTAGTTGACCTGGGGTTGTAATGGCGTTCATTGTCAGCGTAGCTCCATTGTCATCATTGTTATGTTTATGGACCATTTGAATCGTACAAACTGCAAAATTTGTTGTCACGATGTTTGAGGACTAAACACAATACTTAGTGGTTTAATTTAATTTAGAACACAAGATACGGTAATTTTAAGGGTAGATCAATATTGACATTTCAAGAATATTTTATCCGTGAAAAGTAAATTTTTATTTGCATCTTTTTGCCTCAAAGTGTCATTTTTGTTATATGCCTTATGAGACAAGCACATAGCATAGCAAAGACTCAGTAGAGTGCTTATAGATAAGTGTGTGGATAACTAAAAAAACGATAAACTGATGAGACAGAATATGAACAATGAAATATTTTGTATAAAAATTAGTCCAGCTATTGATTGTCTTAGAGAAATTTAAAAATGATGTGTATTGAATTTATAAAACTGCCTACAATTCAATAGTTAATAAAAATATAACAAATTGATACGCTCATGTATCAGTTTGGTGAATGAGGTCTTGTTTACATTGTAAACGTGTGTATATTGCAAAACATAGTGTGTTGAATCTGCGAGCTTTGTAGCAGACTCCAAAATCAAATATAGGGGCAAATAGATGAGCCAAGAAGAAAAGTTACCAAAGATTCTGATTGTTGAAGATGACGAGCGCCTAGCTCGCTTAACTCAGGAATACTTAATTCGTAATGGATTAGAAGTTGGGGTGGAACCAGATGGTAACCGTGCGATTCGTCGCATTATTGCTGAACAACCAGACTTGGTTGTATTGGATGTGATGTTGCCGGGTGCGGATGGTTTAACCGTTTGTCGTGAAGTTCGTCCACATTATCATCAACCGATTTTGATGTTGACTGCACGTACCGAAGATATGGACCAAGTTCTTGGTCTAGAAATGGGTGCAGATGACTACGTTGCAAAACCTGTTCAACCGCGTGTACTGCTTGCGCGTATCCGTGCGCTATTACGTCGTACAGATAAAGCGCCTGAAGATGAAGTTGCACAACGTATTGAATTTGACGATCTTGTGATCGACAATGGCGGTCGTTCAGTGACACTCAATGGTGAGTTGGTTGATTTCACCAGTGCTGAATATGATTTACTTTGGTTGTTGGCATCCAATGCAGGCCGTATCTTATCGCGTGAAGACATCTTTGAACGTCTCCGTGGTATTGAATATGATGGTCAAGACCGTTCGATTGACGTACGTATTTCACGTATTCGTCCAAAAATTGGTGATGATCCTGAAAACCCGAAACGTATTAAAACTGTACGTAGTAAAGGTTATTTGTTTGTTAAAGAGACTGGTCTATAAACGATGGGTCGGTCATCCAAGATGCTTGTCCATCACCGGACAAGCATAAAGAAGGTTAGTTTGCGTGTCTAAACACAGTATATTTTTGCGCATCTATGCAGGATTAGTCATTCTTGTTGTGTTGGTTGCCTTGTTTGGATATTTACTTGTCCAAATAATTAATTATCAACGTGCGCAGGAATATCGTGAGTCTCTCACAGATGGAATTTCATTTGTGATTAGTGAGGGTGTGGCACGTCAGCAAACTGAGCAGCAGCGTCTAGATTGGATTTCAGATGCTTCTGATTTGTTAGAGCTTCCCATTTATTATCTCGAAGCAAGAAAGGTTGATTTATCTCGTACTGAAGAAAAACGCATAGAAAATCAAAAAGCGGTGGTGCGTTATGATGCAGAACAAGGGATTGCTTATCTAGTTTTAGGGATCAGAAACGATCCAAAGCATTATTTATATATCAAAGTCGACCAAATCGGCGAACGCCAAATGAAGGCGCTTCCTGTGTTCATTCTGGATTATTTGGTTTATTATCCCGGTCAAGAACAAGAATATCTTAAAAAAATTCAACAACATTTTTCCTATCATGTAGGTGTTGAAAAGATTTCTCAACTCAATCTCGATTCAGAGCAAATTGGACGTTTAAGATCAGATCAAAGTGTAATTTTATGGCGTGACAGTGCAACTGTACGTGGTACAACCATTTCGATTGTTTCTCCATTGCCAAATTCGCCTACAGATGTCTTGGTGCTGGGACCTGTTCCAATGTTTAACTGGATGCCTGTTAAATTGGCTGCTGGAATAACATTGTTGAGTATGTTCTTGCTGTGTTTGGGGGTGTATGGCTTGATTGTGCCAATGCAACGCAAGTTGAAACAGGTGAATGAAGCCTTGGATGTGATGAGAACAGGGAATATGTCGCAACGTGTACCTGTTGAAGGTTATGACGAGATGGCAAGTCTGGCCACCAGTTATAACAGCATGTCTGATCATATACAGCGTTTGATTGAAGCACAGCGTGAGTTAATGCGTGCCGTATCGCATGAGTTACGTACACCTGTAGCGCGAATCCGTTTTGGTATGGAAATGCTGGCAGACGAAGATGACCATGAGTATCGTTTGCAACAGGTCGAGATGATTGATAAAGACATCGAAGCGTTAAATACACTGATTGATGAAATCATGACTTATGCGAAATTAGAGCAAGGTACACCTTCTTTAGATTTTGAAAAAATTGTATTGATTGATGTATTAAAGCAGGTTGCAGTAGAAACAGAAGCATTAAAAACCCAAAAGATTATCCACCTCAACCCACTTTCATCTGATGTGATTGTCGATGCAGAACGTCGTTATTTACATCGAGTTGTACAAAACTTGGTGGGGAATGCGATACGTTATTGTGATCATCAGGTCAATATTAGTGGTGGTGTTAATCACCAGACTAGTATGGCTTATGTCTGTGTGGAAGATGATGGCCCCGGGATTCCAGAGGAAGACCGTAAACGTGTATTTGAGGCATTTGCACGTTTAGATGATAGCCGTACCCGTGCTTCAGGTGGTTATGGTTTAGGACTTTCAATTGTGAGTCGTATTGCGTATTGGTTTGGTGGGACGATTGAAGTCGATCAAAGCTCAGATTTGGGTGGTGCAAGATTTACCATGTCTTGGCCGGTAGAGCGCTTTAAAAAGAAAAAAGTTTAGACGTTAAATCGTGCCATTAAAATATATGATTAAGATCCATTCGATTTATTTTATCAGTCATCTTTAAAGCCATCATTTAAGATAAAACCACTTTCATCCTTTCCTTTATTGAGAGGAAGGGATGGGGCTTTCAATATGATTTAATTTCCTATAATTATTTTTGATTTATAGTTAAACCACCTAATTATTTATACCAGTGATTTTTATCGGCTGATTGATCAGAAATGAAGCTTATGTTTTTGTATATACTTTTAGAAACTATTGGTTATCAATTGGTTTGCTGTACTTTTGAATCATAGATGGTTGTTCTATCGTGTGGCGACATGGATGTCTCTCCTTGTGCCGAGGAATACGGGGGGTATAGGACGAACCCCTTGCTTATGAGCAAAAACAAAGCACTGCTTTGTTTGTGGCGTAAGGTTTGGCATCCCCTACGCAAAGGTATTTAAACTTTGAATGTAATATGAGGTATTGCAAGCTTTTTTATAATTAAAAAAAATTTTTATGTAATTGATTTATTTAGAAAATATTAATTAATAGAAATTCTATTCTAGTGCTTGAGTTTTTTGACAGGCTGACTATATAAAAAAATCTATTGTTAAACTCAATAAAAAAACCACCGAAAATTTTCGGTGGTTTTTTATGTCTGGCTGTTGCTCAGTCTAGATCCTATTGTTGAAGCGTTGCATCAGGCGCAATGATTGGCTTGCTGTCTCGCAATGCTTGTAATGCATCATGATTAAAATCAATCAATAAGCTGTTTTGTTCAGCGTCAATTTTATAACTGCTAATGATTTTTTGATCACCTTGAATGGTGTCAATACGATATTCATCCGCGATATTTAAAATCCCTTCTAGATTTGTCGTGGTTGCGGCAAGATCTTGGCGGAAAAGCTCATACACATCTCTTAGATCAAAAATGGCATTTTGTGCATCAACGTGTTTTTTGACATAATTTTCAATATGACGAATCAGTAATTGTGCAAATAAAAAATAGTTTGGCTTGCTGCTGAATTCCATCTTGTTTTACCCCTAAATTTTTGATTTAAAGTTGTTCATATTGAATAGCATATACATAAAAGTGGTTCAATGTGTATAGGCTCTGTAGACAATTCGTCTAAGTTTGCGACAACGAACACCTTTTTCTGTAATTGGGTGCTAAATATACAATTTACTGATTTAAGCGACGATAAGTTATTCACCTTTCAAATGGCTTTAGTTTTGGAAAACTTGGGTTTGTTGTATATGCGAAAAATGACATGATCGACAGTGCTGACTGTTTTGAAAATTCAAATCAGAAAATCATAAGAGGGCACAAGGTAGGTCAAAAGTAGGCATTGGGCATTTGGCGTTGGATGGTTTAAAGCGGGTTATTTCATTGAAATAAGTTGGTTTTGATAATAGTGAAGTATAAAAAATTATAAATAACTTTGTAATATTTAAAAATTATCACAATAAGATAATTTTTATCACTTGATTGATCTAATGTGACTATTTTACCACATAGAATGTAACAAAATATTTTAGATGGTAAATCCTTATATTTGTAGAAATTAGCCAATTAAATCGCAGAAATACATGCATAAATCATGGCTTTTACTTGGGCTGAATCGGATTAAGCTACTGATTTGTCATTTTTAATTCATGATTAAAAAATAAACTTCGGAAAAACTAATAAGAATAGGGATAGAAATTTGATAAAACGATAAGTCAGCGCTGTATCGCTGTGAATCAGGAAAAAATATGGTTTTTGTCTAAAAAATCATCCGAAAGACTTAGAGCTATTAACTAGCAACAGATGACATCAATCGGGTACAATTGACCAGATTTATTTTGTGTTTGGTGTATTTGCAAGGCCAATACATACATTCTTTGTTAAATAATAGGCCTGCCAGGAGTTATCCCCGCATGAGTGCCATTACTCCATACGATTGGGCAATCATTGCCTTCGTGATCGGCGTGACATTTTTATGTGTCTTTATGCTCACCGTTCCTTTGCTCCTTGGGGGTAAATCATGGGGACGTGCGAAGCAAGAGCAATTTGAATCAGGTGTGGTTAGTGCTGGTGGTGCACGTATCCGCTTGTCTGCGAAGTTCTACCTTGTTGCAATCTTCTTTGTTGTATTCGATTTGGAAGCCCTCTATTTATATGCATGGGCGACATCTGTACGTGAAGTAGGTTGGGTTGGGTTTTCAGCTGCAGCTGTATTTATTTTAGTTTTACTCGTTGGTTTGATTTATGAATTATCTACAGGTGCATTGAACTGGTCACCTTCAGATAAACGTAAAATCGCAGGGATTAAACCTAAAATTGGTTCACCAAATATGGACCTTGCAGAAATTACTCGCTTCAATTCAATTGAAGAGTTGGTGATGGATCCTACAGGAACTATTCCAGCTCAATCTTCTGGTCGTGTGAAAGATAAAACACCGACCATGTCTCTGAACAAGGAGTAACTCGGGAATGAAATATACTTTAACCCGTGCGAATCCAGAAGCTGAACAATATCCGCTTCAAGATCGTCAAATTGTGACAGATCCACTTGAAGAAGAAGTGAATAAAAATGTGTTCATGACTCGCTTAGAGGATGTGGTACACACAGCTGTAAACTGGGGCCGTAAAAACTCAATATGGCCTTTTAACTTTGGTACATCTTGCTGCTACGTTGAATATGCAACCACGTTAACCGGTGTGCATGACTTGTCGCGCTTTGGTGCCGAGGTTATTCGTGCTTCGCCACGTCAGGCAGATTTGATGATTGTTGCAGGGACTTGCTTTGTTAAAATGGCGCCTGTAATTCAACGTTTGTATGAACAAATGCTTGAGCCTAAATGGGTGATTTCAATGGGTGCTTGTGCAAACTCTGGTGGTATGTACGACATCTATTCTGTTGTACAAGGTGTGGATAAAATCATTCCTGTTGACGTGTACGTTCCAGGTTGCCCACCACGTCCAGAAGCATTGATTCAAGCCTTGATGTTATTGCAAGACCAAATTCAATTAGAACGTCGTCCGCTCTCTGCGGTAATCGGTGATGATCTTCAGCCAGTGTATAAGCCAAAGATGATGCCAGAACGCGACCGTAAGAACGCTGAACGTATTGCAGTGAAAAACTTACGCTCTATGGATGAAATTGAGTAATTTTTTCTGATGAATATTTGACATATCTGATGGATATGGTCATCAGGGAATTTGACAGAATTTGTATTAAATAGGAAGCCAAGCCAATGGCTGAAACTGAAATTGCTATGCCAGAATCGACTCCAGTTGATTCCCGCCCAGCATTTGCAATTGTAGAAGATCTCAAAGCCAAATTTGGCGAGAACTTTTACGTGCAACCGACGTTTGAAGATTTTCCGACGGTCTGGGTTGAGCGCGCACGTGTACAAGAAGTTCTAATGTACTTGCGTAAAGTACCACGTCCTTATGTGATGCTGTTTGACTTATCTGCGGTCGATGAACGTTTGCGTAACAACCGTGATGGTTTACCTGCATCTGATTTCACAGTGTTCTATCACTTACTTTCATTAGAACGTAATAGTGATATTCGTATCAAAGTGGCGTTGAGTGAGAACGATATTAACGTTCCAACGGCGACCAATATTTGGCCAAATGCCAATTGGTACGAGCGTGAAGCTTACGATATGTTTGGGATCAATTTCGAAGGGCATCCAATGCTTCGTCGTATCTTGTTGCCAACCTATTGGGAAGGTCATCCACTGCGTAAAGAATATTCTGCACGTGCGACTGAATATACACCGTATATGCAAGACAAGGCTAAACAAGATTTCGAACAAGAACATCTTCGTTTCGTTCCAGAAGATTGGGGTCTAACACGCGGTAACGCGGATGAAGACTTTATGTTCTTGAACTTAGGTCCTAACCATCCATCTGCGCATGGTGCATTCCGTGTGATTTTGCAGCTTGATGGCGAAGAAGTGAAAGATTGTGTGCCTGATATTGGCTATCACCACCGTGGTGTGGAAAAGATGGCTGAACGTCAAACTTGGCATTCATTTATTCCATATACAGACCGCGTTGACTACTTAGGTGGTTGTGCGCAAAACATGCCTTATGTCATGGGTGTGGAACAACTTGCAGGGATTACCGTTCCTGATCGTGCACAATGTATCCGTGTCATGATGTCTGAATTATTCCGTATCAATAACCATTTATTGTATATCGGTACTGCGATTCAGGATGCTGGTGGTATGACACCAGTATTCTATATGTTTGCGGATCGTCAAAAAATCTATGACGCAATTGAAGCGATCACAGGTTTCCGTATGCACCCAGCATGGTTCCGTATTGGCGGGACAGCACATGACCTTCCAAACAACTGGCAAAAACTGATTCGTGAAATTCTCGAATGGATGCCAAAACGTTTGAAGGAATATCATACTGCTGCGCTGAAAAACTCAGTATTTGTGGGGCGTACCCGTAATGTTGCGCAATACGATGCTAAATCGGCATTGGCTTGGGGTGTAACAGGTACAGGTTTACGCGCGACAGGTATTGATTTTGATGTTCGTAAATATCGTCCATACAGTGGTTATGAAAATTACGACTTTGAAGTGCCGTTAGAGTATGAAGGCGATGCTTACGCACGTGTGATGGTTCACTATCGCGAAATCGAAGAGTCATTAAAAATCGTCAAACAGTGTTTGGATAATATGCCTTCTGGTCCTTATAAAGCGGATCATCCATTGGCAGTTCCACCACCAAAAGATAAGACTTTACAAGATATTGAAACTTTGATTACGCATTTCTTGAGCGTGTCATGGGGTCCTGTAATGCCAGCTGGTGAAGCCTCTGTAATGGCAGAAGTGGTGAAAGGTGCATCTAACTATTACTTGACTTCAGATAAGTCAACGATGAGTTACCGTACACGTATTCGTACACCTACTTTTACCCACTTGCAGCAAATTCCTTCCGTGATTAACGGCAGTCTTGTATCTGACTTGATCATTTATTTAGCGACAATTGACGTCGTTATGGCTGACGTGGATCGCTAAGGGGTAAACGCATTATGATGATTTTGACTGATAAAAAGCCACGTGTGAATGTTGAAGGGATTCTGACTAGCGAAGAAATCCATGAAATTGAACATCACATGGGTCACTACCCATACCCACGTGCAGCGTCTTTGGATGCTTTAAAGTGTGTACAGCGCCGTAATGGTTGGGTGGATGACGCGCAGTTACATGCAATTGCTCAATTATTGACAATTACAACTGCGGATTTAGAAGGTGTTGCAACATTCTATAACCGTATATACCGTCAGCCTGTAGGTCGTCACGTAATTTTATTATGTGATTCGATTGCATGTTTCTTGATGGGTGCGGAAACTTTAGCAGAAGCTTTCCAACGTGAACTGGGTATCCAATTTGGTCAAACGACAGCTGATGGTCGTTTTACTTTATTGCCGATCTGCTGTCTAGGGAACTGTGACAAAGGTCCAACCCTGATGATCGATGAAGATACACACGGTTTGGTTGAAGTGACTTCTGTGAAACAGTTATTGGAGAAGTATGTATGAATACCGAACCAAGACCAATTTATGGCGAAGGAAACCCTGAAACTCACCCATTAACATGGCGTTTGAGTAAACAGGAATTTGTTCGTAGTGCTGATGACTATGAAGCTTTAGAAGGCTATGCAGGCTTTAAAAAAGCGCTTTCTATGCCACCTAAAGACGTTCTTGAAGTCATTAAAGCAGCGACTGTAAAAGGTCGTGGTGGTGCAGGTTTCCCAGCAGGGATTAAATGGTCATTGATGGCACCCAATGATGGTGGTCCTCGTTACCTAATCTGTAATGCCGATGAAATGGAACCGGGAACATTCAAAGACCGTTTATTGATGGAAAAACTTCCACATCAATTGATCGAAGGGATGTTGATTGCAGGTTATACCCTCGAAGCGACTCAGGGTTATATCTTCATTCGCGGTGAATACATTGAAGCTGCACAATACTTAAATGAAGCTTTAGAACAAGTGCGTGCTAAAGGTTATTTGGGTGACAACATCTTAGGCACAGGTTGGAATTTTGACCTGCATGTGCATACCGGCGCGGGTCGTTATATCTGTGGTGAAGAAACTGCATTGATTAACTCACTCGAAGGTCGTCGTGCAAACCCACGTACTAAGCCGCCATTCCCACAAGTTGCAGGTGCATGGGGCCGTCCGACTATCGTAAACAACGTAGAAACCTATAACAACTTACCAGCAATTATGTTGCGTGGGCCTGAGTGGTATATCGGTTTGTCTGCGGGTAAATCTAAAGATCCAGGCACTAAAATTTATGGTGCATCAGGTAAAGTGACTTTCCCTGGTCTTTGGGAATTACCGTTTGGTACGACTGCACGTGAAGTGATTGAAGACTATGCTGGCGGTATGCGCGATGGTCTTAAACTGAAAGCATGGTTACCGGGTGGGGCATCGACTGACTTCTTGGCTGCTGAACACATTGATCTTCCAATGGATTCAGAAAGCATTATGAAAGCTGGTTCTCGTCTAGGTACATGTTTGTTAATGGTCGTTGATGAAACCCAGTGTATGGTTTCTGCAACGCGTAACTTAGAAGAATTCTTTGCACGTGAATCATGTGGATTCTGTACGCCATGCCGTGATGGTTTACCTTGGGCGGTCAAAGCACTTGTCGCAATTGAGAAAGGTGAAGGGAAGATGGAAGACATTCAACATCTTCAAGAACTGACTCGCAAATTGTGGATTGGTAAAACATTCTGTGCTCACGCACCAGGTGCGATGGAACCATTGATGGGTGCACTCAAATATTTCCGTAGCGAGTTTGAAGCTAAAGTGACAGATCGTCCTGTAGCCCAAGCCAGCCACGTAGAACAAGTTTAAGGAATTCGACTATGGCTACAATTCATGTCGATGGAAAATCGTATGAAGTCAATGGCTCGGAAAACTTGCTACAAGCATGTTTGAGTCTTGGCATCGACATCCCATATTTTTGTTGGCATCCAGCTTTAGGTTCTGTCGGTTCTTGCCGTCAATGTGCTGTTACTCAATATGCGAATCCAGAAGATACTCGTGGTCGCTTAGTAATGTCATGTATGACTCCTGCATCTGACAATACCTTTATTTCGATTGAAGACAAAGAAGCAAAAGATTTCCGTGAATCGATTGTGGAATTCTTAATGACCAACCACCCACACGACTGTCCAGTCTGTGAAGAGGGTGGTCACTGTCATTTACAAGATATGACAGTAATGACGCAACATGATCGTCGTCGTTATCGTTTTACCAAACGTACGCATCACAACCAAGAGTTGGGTTCTTTCATTGCACATGAGATGAACCGTTGTATCGCATGTTACCGTTGTGTTCGTTACTACAACGATTATGCCGGTGGTACAGACTTTGGTGTTTATGCCAATGCATCACGTGTCTACTTCGGTCGTCCAGAATCAGGCACTTTAGAGTCTGAGTTCTCTGGTAACTTGACTGAAGTGTGCCCAACAGGTGTATTTACCGATAAAACTCATTCGGCACGTTATAACCGTAAGTGGGACATGCAGTATGCGCCTAGCGTATGCCAAGGCTGTTCTTCTGGTTGTAATATCTCTCCGGGTGAGCGTTATGGCGAATTACGTCGTGTAGAAAACCGTTTCAATGGTGACGTTAACCAATATTTCCTTTGCGATAAAGGTCGTTTTGGTACGGGTTATGTGAACCGTGAAGATCGTCCACGTCAGCCGCAATTCCGTGCTGCAACAGAAGTTAAAACTGTTTCTGTTGATGTGGCACTGGATTCAGTAATTGAAAATGTTCAAGGCAAAAAAGTCTTGGGTATTGGTTCTCCACGTGCATCATTAGAATCAAACTACGCGTTGCGTGAGTTGGTTGGCCAAGAAAATTATTCAACAGGTCTTTCTCAAAAAGAACAGAGCTTGGTTGAACTTGCTGCATCGATTATGCAAGCTGAGGGCGTTTACAACCCGAGTATGCGTGAAATCGAAAGCTATGATGCAGTCTTGATCTTGGGTGAAGACTTAACACAAACTGCACCACGTATGGCATTGTCTGTTCGCCAAGCTGCGAAAAATAAAGCCAAACAAATGGCTGCAGACCGCCGTACCCAAGATTGGTTGGCTGAACCGGTAAAACGTATTGGTCAGGATGCAAATTCTCCAATCTATATCTTGGCTGCAACGCAAACACGTTTAGCCGATATTGCTGAGGGTGAAGTTGTTGCTTCTCCAAATGATATTGCACGTTTAGGCTTTGCAATTGCTGCGGGTGTAAACGGTGATGCGATTCTTGGTTTAGATGATGATGCTAAAGCATTTGCACAAACCATTGCGGATACGTTAAAAGCTGCGAAAAAACCATTAATCATCTCGGGTACGAGCTTACAAGATGCTGCCATCATGGAAGCTGCTGCACAAGTTGCACAAAACCTAGGTGGAAATGCAGGCTTAACCTTGACAGTTCCAGAAGTGAACTCAATGGGTATGGCTTTGTTTGGTGGTTTAAGCCTAGAACAAGCATTTGCTCAAGATTATGAGTCAATCATTATCGTTGAAAATGATTTGTTCCGCCGTTTACCTGCTGTACAAGTTCAGGCTGCTCTAGACAAAGCGCAAAGCGTGATTGTGCTTGATCACTCTGAAACTGAAACCGTAAAAGCGGCTGATGTCGTCTTGTCTGCTGCAAGCTTTGCAGAAGGCGATGGGACAGTGGTCAGCCAAGAAGGTCGTGCGCAACGCTTCTATCAAGTTTATGACCCAAGCTATTACAAACCAGAATATGCCATCAAAGAATCTTGGCGCTGGTTACATGCCATTGAAACGGGTGTGAAAGGTAAAGCGATCTCATGGACATTGCTTGATGATGTAATTGAGTCTGTGGTCAAAAATGTTCCAGTTCTTGAAGCAATTCAAGATGTTGCACCTGATGCGGGTTACCGTGTTCATGGCTTGAAAATTGCTCGTGAACCACGTCGTTATTCGGGTCGTACTGCAATGCGTGCACCATTAAACGTACATGAACCGAAACAACCTGTCGATGTCGATTCCGCATTAACATTCTCTATGGAAGGTTATGTTGGACCGCAAAATGCATCGTCATTGGTTCCATTTGCATGGGCACCGGGTTGGAACTCACCACAAGCTTGGAATAAATACCAGGATGAAGTGGGTGGTCACCTTAAAGGTGGTGATTCAGGCGTCCGTTTATTTGATCGCTTAGTAAAACGTCCTGCACGTAGCTATGTGGCGCCAACTGCGGTTGTGGCAAATCCAGAGAGTTTCCGTCTAGTTCCAATGCATCATATTTTCGCTTCAGGTGAATTTACGATTAAAACGCCGGTGATGGAATCGCGTATTCCAGAAGCGACTTTTGCCGTGGGCGAGCAAGATGCAGCACGTTTAAATGTTCAAGATGGTCAACAACTGACAGTTAAAGCAGGCGAAACGACAATTAGTCTTCCTGTGCATGTAATTGAATATTTACCAACAGGTTATATCGGTTATCCAGTCGGCCAAGCACCAACAGTTTCACTTGCTGAACCTGTATCTGTAACGGTAGGAGTGTAATCATGAATGAATCTTTACGCGCACTACCGACATGGGCACAAGACTGGCCAATCGCTTATTCAGTGATTCAAGCCATCGTAATTTTGTTGGTTGTGGTTTTACTGGCCGCTTTGATGTCATTTATTGAGCGTCGTTTGCTGGGTTTATGGCAAGACCGTTATGGACCAAACCGTGTTGGTCCTGGCGGGATGTTCCAGATCGTTGCTGACATGTTGAAAATCATGTTCAAAGAAGACTGGACACCAAAGTTTGTAGATAAGTTAACCTTCCGTTTAGCTCCAGCAGTAGCAATGGCGACTGCAGTATTGTCATTCATGGTTATTCCTGTTTCACCTTACTTAGGTGTTTCAGACATGAGTATCGGTCTATTGTTTTTTATGGCAATGGCAGGTATTGCAGTATATGCGGTGTTATTTGGTGGTTGGGCATCCAACAACAAATATGCACTATTAGGTGGTCTACGTTCAGCAGCACAAACCATTTCTTATGAAGTCTTTTTAGGGATTTCATTGATGGGTGTGGTGGCAATTGCGGGTTCATTTAACTTGCGTGAAATCGTAGAAGCACAACGTGATGTATGGTTTGTGATTCCACAATTCATTGGTTTCATGATCTTCGTGGTTGCGGGTGTTGCGGTAACGCATCGTCATCCATTTGACCAACCAGAAGCTGAACAAGAATTGGCAGAAGGTTACCATGTCGAATATGGTGGTATGAAATGGGGGATGTTCTTCGTTGCTGAATACGTCAACATCATTCTAATTTCTGCACTGATCGTGACTTTATTCTTTGGCGGTTGGTTAGCACCATTTAATTTAAATATTCCATTCATTCCAGATGCATTCTGGTTCATTGCGAAAACAGCATTCTTTGTAATGATGTTTGTCTTGGCACGTGGTTCTTTAATGCGTCCACGTTATGACCAAGTGATGAATTTTGGTTGGAAAGTGTGTTTACCACTTGCATTGGTCAACCTTTTGGTGACTGGTGCTGTGATTCTGATGAATCAGGCCTAGGACAGCAGGGAGTACAAAATGTATAAAATTCTAGCTGGCGTAGGATCAATTGTTCGTTCGTTGTGGATGGTGTTTAGCCATGTCACACGCAAACGCGATACGATTTTATATCCAGAAGTGCCAGCCGAACAAATCGTACCTCCACGCTATCGTGGTCGTATCGTATTAACACGTGACCCAGACGGTGAAGAGCGTTGTGTTGCGTGTAACTTATGTGCGGTTGCATGTCCTGTTGGTTGTATTTCATTGCAGAAAGCTGAAAAAGATGATGGACGTTGGTATCCAGAATTTTTCCGCATTAACTTCTCACGTTGCATTTTCTGCGGTATGTGTGAAGAAGCATGTCCAACAACTGCCATTCAGTTAACACCAGATTTTGAGTTAGGCGAATATGTCCGTCAGGATCTTGTTTATGAGAAAGAAAACTTACTCATTTCAGGACCAGGTAAATACCCAGACTACAATTTCTACCGTGTAAGTGGTATGGCAATTGATGGTAAAGAAAAAGGTCAAGCGCAACGTGAAAGTGCGCCTGTAGATGTACGGAGCTTATTACCATGATGTGGCCATTTTATTTAATGGCTCTTGTGGCCATTGTTTCGACGATTCGTGTTGTGACCAACACCAATCCAGTACATGCTTTATTAAGTTTGATCGTTTCTTTACTTGCTGTTGCAGGGATCTTCTTAATCATTGGTGCACCATTTGCAGCTGCACTTGAAGTGATTGTTTATGCGGGTGCGATCATGGTGTTGTTCGTATTCGTAGTAATGATGCTCAACCTTGGTCAACATACAGTTGATCAAGAGCGTAAATGGTTGACTTCAGATGCTTGGGCTTATCCAGCACTCATGAGCTTCTTAATCGGCTTATGTTTGGTTTGGGTATTAGGTTCAGACTACACGCAATCTGGTGCAGTACTTGGAACTCAAGTGATTGGACCTAAAGCAATTGGTCAAGCACTCTTTACCCACTATTTATTATTGGTTGAAGTTGCCGCAATGTTATTGCTTGCAGCATTGGTTGCAGCATTCCACTTAGGCAAACGTGAACCGAGTGCAGCAGAGGATAAACAGTAATGGGCAACATTCCTTTAGAACATGGTTTGATCGTCGCAACTATCCTTTTTGCACTGGGTTTTTACGGTGTAATGGTGCGACGCAACCTATTATTTATGTTAATGAGCCTTGAGATCATGATGAATGCAGCAGCATTGGCATTCGTTGTGGCAGGAAGTGCATGGGCACAACCTGATGGTCAAATTATGTTTATTTTGATCCTCACACTTGCTGCGGCAGAGGCTTGTATCGGTCTAGCGATCGTCCTCCAGTTCTATCATCGCTTCCATCATCTGGATGTAGATGCTGCTAGTGAGATGCGCGGATGAGTTATTTATATTTAACGATTTTATTTCCGCTGATTGGCTTTGCACTTTTAGCGGCAGGACGTAATAAACTTCCTGAAAATGTAGCAGCAATTATTGGTGCGGGTTCTGTTGGCCTTTCTGCTTTATTTGCATTGATTGCAGGCATGGACTTTGTTAAGCAGGGTTCAGTTGCGCAAGCACAGCATTTATGGACTTGGTTCAATGTAGGCGGTTTTGCACCGGGTGTAAGTTTGCATCTTGACGGCTTGTCATTATTAATGATGGGCATGGTGACAGGTGTAGGTTTCCTGATTCACATCTTTGCAACTTGGTACATGCGTGGTGAAGAAGACTTCGCACGTTTCTTCTCATACTTCAACTTATTCGTTGCAAGCATGTTGGTGCTTGTATTGGGTGACAACTTAGCGTTGTTATTCTTAGGTTGGGAAGGCGTAGGTCTATGTTCTTACCTGTTGATTGGTTATTACTACCAAAACCCTGCAAATGGTTTTGCGGCAATTAAAGCATTTACAGTAACGCGTGTTGGTGATGTATTCTTACTGATCGCATTGTTCTTGCTTTACCAACAATTTGGTACTTTACACATCGGCACGATTGTTGCCAATGCTTCACAAGTTCTGGCACTTGATCATAACTTGGCATTGATCACGTCATTGATGTTGTTCTTGGGTGCAGCTGGTAAATCTGCGCAAATCCCATTACAAACATGGTTGGCAGATGCAATGGCTGGTCCGACACCAGTATCTGCATTGATCCATGCTGCAACAATGGTTACCGCTGGTATCTACTTATGTTGCCGTATGTTCTCTGTATTTGAAATGACACCAGAAGTGATGCAGTTCATTTCGATTACAGGTGCTGTAACATTGTTGGTTGCTGGCTTTGCGGCTTTGGTTCAAACAGATATCAAACGTATTCTGGCTTACTCTACCATGAGTCAGCTCGGTTATATGTTTATGGCTGTGGGTGCAGAAGCGTATCAAGCAGGTCTGTTCCATATGCTTGCACATGCATTCTTTAAGGCATTATTGTTCTTGTCCTCGGGTGCAGTGATCTTGGCTTACCATCATGAACAAAACATCTTTAAAATGGGTGGCTTGTTCTACAAAAACAAATTCTTATTTGCTTGCTTCGCGATTGGTGGTGGTGCACTTGCTGCAATTCCATTTATTACGATCGGCTTCTTCTCAAAAGATGCAATCTTGGGTGCTGTTTGGGCGCAAGGTCAATCTGTCGCATTGTATAACTCATTGTATTGGGTGGGTGTTGCGGGTGCATTCTTAACTTCGATTTATACATTCCGTTTAATTTGGGTTGTATTCTTTGGTGAAGAAAAAACACATTATCACGAAATCAAAGGTGCAACGTATTGGGCGCCTTTAGGTATCTTGGCTGTTCTTTCAACAGGTTTGGCTTACTTCTTAAAAGCGCCAGTGATGAACATTTTAAATGCAGCACATATCCCAGCATTTGAAGTTTCTCAAGCGATTGAAGAAGGGATGCATGGTGCAGAACACCTTGCAGTCGGTATCGCATTGGTCGGTTTAGCTGTAGGTGTGGTGTTATTTGCTTTCGCTTATAAAGCGGTGCAAGGTTTTGCAGCCACTTCATTTGGTGCTGGACTTGCAAATATCTGCCGTAATGCATTTGGTTTCGATTCTTTATACAACCTTGTATTTGTTCAACCTTATTTACTCATTGCGAAAATTTTAGGTCGTGACCCAGTTGATGGTTTATGGCTGTTATTACCTGCAATCGTAAATAGTGGAAATAAATTTACAAGTACCCGTCAAACAGGTTCATTACGTGAATATGCATCAAGTATGTCACTCGGTGTGGTGGTATTGCTGATGATCTTGATCGTGATTCAGGTAGTGGGGAAATAAGATGGAAATCACAAACAATTGGATTTTACCCGCACTGATTCTTGTACCTTTTATTGCAGGTTTCGTGTGTTGGTTGGTCGATAAACTTGATAAACATTTGCCACGTTATATCGCATTAGTCGGTATGCTCGTTACATTGGGCTTAACACTGATTTTGTGGAAACAAGGTGGCTTTAGCTATGAGTTGGGGGCGAAGGCTCCAACTTGGGCAGCAGAATTTTATTTACCTTGGATTAAATCACTCGGTATTAACATTCATTTGGCTGTAGATGGTCTTTCATTGCTGATGGTGGGCTTGACTGCATTACTGGGTGTACTTGCAGTGGGCTGTTCATGGGGTGAAATTCAAAAGAATGTCGGCTTCTTCCATTTAAACCTTTTATGGTCTTTGGGTGGGGTAATCGGGGTTTTCCTTGCAATTGATATGTTCTTGTTCTTCTTCTTCTGGGAGATGATGCTGGTCCCTATCTACTTCTTGATCGCACTTTGGGGTCATAAAGGCGCAGACGGTAAATCACGTGTTTATGCTGCAACCAAGTTCTTTATCTACACCCAAGTCGCTGGCTTAATCATGCTCATCGGTATCTTAGGCTTAGTGGTCTATGGTTCTCAGATGTCAGGTACGATTAGCTTCGACTATAACTACTTACTTGCTGTTGCAAATACTTTAGATGCTCAGGCACCACATATTGCCTATGCGTTGATGATCTGTTTCTTTATTGGTTTTGCAGTCAAGTTGCCAGTATTCCCATTACACGGTTGGTTACCAGATGCCCATGCACAAGCACCTACAGCAGGTTCTGTAGACTTAGCGGGGATCTTGATTAAAACTGCTGCGTACGGTTTATTGCGCTTTGTATTGCCATTCTTCCCAGCAGCATCTGCACAATTTGCCGATATTGCGATTATTTTAGGTTTGATTGGTATTTTCTACGGCGCTTGGTGTGCTTTCCAGCAAACAGATATGAAACGCCTGCTTGCTTATACTTCTATTTCGCATATGGGTTTCGTATTACTTGCACTTTATGCCGGTAATATTCTGACATTCCAAGGCTTAATGATCATGATGTTGGCACATGGCTTGTCATCTGCTGCATTGTTCATTATGTGTGGTCAAGTGTATGAACGCTTACATACCCGTGACTTACGTTTGATGGGTGGTATTCGTGGTCAATTCCAGTATTTACCATTCTTCTTGATGTTCTTTGTCTCTGCACTTGTGGGCATTCCAGGTTTAGGTAACTTTATTGGTGAATTCCTGATCTTGATGGGTTCATTCGCTAAGTTCCCTACATTTACCATCATTGCTGCTATTAGCTTGGTCTTTGCTGGTCTTTATGGCTTGATTCTGATCCACAAAGCTTTATTTGGTACGCCAAATGAAGAACAGAAAAAGCATTATGAAAGTCCATTAAAAGACTTGAATGTACGTGAAACAGTAATTCTATTGATCTGTGCATTTGGCTTATTATGGTTAGGTGTATATCCACAAAGCTTCCTTGATATTTCTCACTCAAGTATGGCGTGGTTATCAAATAGCTATATTCCAGTTCAAGAAGTTGTTGATGCGGCACAACAAGTCGTATCTCAACAAAATGTGGAGATCCAATAGTCATGAACTTCACTATGTCATTTTCGGGTCTCATGCCTTTAGCACCAGTTTTTATTGTTGCTTTAACCGCTGTAGTGGTGATGATCCTAACCTCGATCAAGCGTAATCATAATTTGATTGCAACTGCATCGGTGGTGGGTTTAAACCTTGCTGCAATTGATATTTTATTCATGATGTTTGGTGGTTCATTTGCACCATCAAATGTAATGAACATGTTTGTGGTTGATCCATTTACATTGTTTTATCAATTTATTGCAGTAGTTGCTGCACTCGCATGCTGTACGTTATCTCACGCTTATATTGAAACTTATAAAGATAATCGTGAAGAGCTTTATATCTTGATGTTGATCTCTGTAACAGGGGCAATGTTAATGGTGGCAAGTTCTCACTATGCGTCGTTCTTTATTAGTTTGGAGCTTTTGTCAATTCCTGTGTATGGCTTATTGGCATATACGCATCAGCGTGGAAAATCGCTAGAAGCTGGCGTAAAGTATTTGGTACTTTCTGCAACCGCTTCAGCAATTTTGTTGATGGGTATGGCATACGTTTATGCTTATACAGGTACATTGTCATTTACTGACTTCCCAGGTTTGTATGGAAATCAGTTAGCACAAGTGCAACAAATTGCATCTTTGGCTGACTTTATTGAACAGTTAAAAGGTTTCCTTGCTCAACCAATGATTTTGTTGGGTTCAGGATTAATCGTGATTGCGATTGCGTTTAAATTATCATTGGCGCCATTTCATAAATGGACACCAGATGTTTATCAAGGTGCGCCTGCGCCAATCGCTACTTATCTTGCAACTGTTGCTAAAGTCGCAACGATTGGTTTATTAGTACGCTTTATTTTAAGTTCAGGTTTCATTCTTGTACCGTCTATCGTGACTGTATTAACAGTGATCGCTGTGCTTTCGATTTTAGTCGGGAACTTCCTTGCATTACGCCAAGTCAACTTAAAACGAATTTTAGGTTATTCATCAATCGCCCATTTTGGTTATTTATTGATTGCTTTGATTAGTTTAGGTTATGCAAGTTTAGGCAGCGTAAGCGTCTATGTGGTGACTTATACCTTAACTACGATTGGTGCTTTTGGTGCTGTCGCGTTAATGTCGAGCCCATATAACAATGTTGATGAAGCTGAGTCTCTTGCGGATTACCGTGGTTTATTCTGGCGTCGTCCAGTACTGACTGCGACATTAACAGTGATGATGCTTTCTCTTGCAGGGATTCCATTAACCGCTGGTTTCATTGGTAAGTTTATGGTGGTGATTGCTGCTGTAACCACAGAACATTGGTTCTTGGCTGCTATGGTAGTGGTGGGTAGTGGTATTGGTTTGTATTACTACTTACGTGTGATGATCGTGATGTATATGACGCCACCAGATAATCCTCGTATTGATGCTGTTAATCACTGGGGACAAAAAGTGGGTGGTCTTATGGTGCTCGGTGCTGCTGCTTTGGTATTGATCATTGGTGTTTATCCAGATCCAATCATCAGCTTGGCGTTGAAATCAGAAATTTTATCTCCTTTACATTTCTTGATGAGCCAGCAACACTAATCGCAATAAAATCCTGCTATTAACAAAAAAAGCCTTCATTCATTGAGGGCTTTTCTTATCTCAGATATAAAAAACATTTATAATAATGGAAATTTACTTTTATCCTTTTAGGTGTCCTCCCGTGTCTATTCAAGAAATTCGTCATCCACTTATTCGTCATAAATTAGGTTTATTACGCCGTGCTGACATTAGTACTAAGAATTTCCGTGAACTTGCTCAAGAAGTAACTATGCTTTTAACTTATGAAGCAACCAAAGATTTACCTGTGTGTGATCACGAAATTGATGGTTGGAACGGTAAAGTCACAGTGGACAGAATTGCGGGTAAAAAAATCACTGTAGTGCCGATTTTACGTGCTGGTATTGGCATGTTAGAAGGTTTTTTAAATCTTATTCCAAGTGCAAAAGTTTCAGTTCTCGGTTTAGAACGGGATGAAGAAACCTTGGAAGCACGTACTTATTATAAAAAATTGGTTCCAGATGTACAAAATCGTTTAGCTATGATTATTGACCCGATGTTGGCAACTGGTTCATCTTTGGTTGCTGCGATTGACGTGTTGAAAGCAAGTGGTTGTAAAGATATCCGTGTTATGGTGTTAGTTGCAGCACCTGAAGGCATTAAACGTGTGGAAGCAGCTCACCCAGATGTGACGATTTTTACTGCTTCAATTGATCAAGGTTTAAATGAACAGGGATATATCGTGCCAGGTCTAGGAGATGCTGGTGATAAAATTTTTGGCAGTGTGCAAAAAGATTAAAATTTAGTATGATCAAAGGAGGCTATAGGGGCCTCCTTTTTTAATTATAAGAGAATAAAAAATGTTCAGAAAAGGGACAGTAACCTTTTTCGATAATGATTTAGGGCAAGGTCTAATTGAATTAAATGATAATCATCAACAAGTTGTTTTTAAATTAGAAGATTTTTCAAATCAATCCATTCTTCCTCAAATTGGCGAGCGGATTAAGTGTGTTGTTTTAGAACAATATGGTGCAACCTTAGCTAAATTTATTGTGCGGTTTGATTATAAAAATTATGAGAACGATCAAAATAAGTTACCTATTACGCGTCTCCATTCAGAAAATGGCTATGAACAAATTAGAACTATTCGAAAAGCGCTTAAAAAGAGAAGGCTGGTAGCTGATAACGATTTAGCTATTATCAAAACACAAACTCAAACAGAGCAATTGGTTTCAGTAGAAGCTATTCCAGCTATTGACTTAGTTGTAGAGGAGCAACAAGTAATCTTTGTCGAGCCCATACAAACTCTAATTAGTAATCCTATGATAGAAGAAGGTAGCATAAATTTATACCAAAACAATCAAATTGAGCCTGTAGCGCAAACACAAGTTGACCTTTCTATTAAAGTTATCCAAAATACTGAATCCGAAGACGAAATTCATACAGTTAATAACATTAAAACCACTGAAGGAATTTGTGAGGTTATGCTTTTTGATTTGGGAGAGGCGTATCAAAATATTGAAATTGCAGGGGACTCTAAGAAACAAGAGTTGGTTAAGCCTGTAGAGATGTTGGTAGAGGGGCAATGTTTTAAAGAACAAGATTTATATTTTGATAGGCAAATGAATCAGCAGTTGCTTGAAAAAAATATGCGTTTAACTGCGATCCAAAGTTTAATTCAAAAGTTAAAAGTTAAATTTTTATACTCAAAACGCAAACAGCCTATAAAGAAAATTAGACTTGAAAAACGTCTAGCATTGAATCCTTGGGTGGTGACCGTTGCTGTAGTGATATTCATTGGGGTAAGTTCTGTAATGTATGCAAGAGATCGTTATAAGCAGTACAAAATCGAAACTGAAATGAGATTTCAACAATATCAACAACAACAAAAGGACAAGATTAAACAGCAAAAACGCAAGGCATATTCACACTAAACATCTGAAACGAGTTGAATTTATTGTGGTTCAAACTTATTTTAAAAGAGAAGTTTTATGTTTTATTTGGGGCAAATCATTGAATATCATCATGATAAAGGTTACGGACTTTTATTGGATCATAATTCAGCGCAATCTGTCGTATTCTACATCGCTGATTTTCCAAAACTAGGTGGTCAACCGAAAAAAGGGGAAACTATAAAGTATGTAATTATCAATGAGCAAGGAACATTAAAAGCACATCAAATGATTCGTTTGGATGTAGCGATGAGTAATGAATTAAAAAATAAAAACATCAATATTGATAAGCAAAAAAATATATTAAGACGAAGTAAAAGTGAAGGACAGAAATTTGGTTTTATGTCTGTGGTAATTTTAGTGATTGTTTTTGGCTTCGTTTATTTTAGTTTTGCGACATGGAATCAATACCAAACCTATCAGGATGAACAGCATAATAAACTTACCTTGTTAGAACACCAGCAGCAACAAATTATTGAGCAACAACGCAAAGAAATTGGTTATGTCAAACCAGTAAAGTTTAGTGAAAAATCGCAAAATGCTTTAATAAATGGTGATCATAACCTAGTAAGGACTGAACATGCTCAGGTAACAGTGCAATCTAACGCAACTGTAGCGACATCATCAATGGTAAAATCGCCTTATCAATGTGATGGGCGGACACATTGCAGTCAAATGACATCCTATGATGAAGCTGTATTTTTTATTAAAAATTGTCCTAATACGCAAATGGATGGCGATCATGATGGTCAGCCATGCGAAAGACAATTTGGTAAATAACTTTATTAAGCTAAAAATTATATAAAAGCTCCAAGAGGAGCTTTAGTTTTATCCGTGTTCACAGAATTTTAAGAAGGCTCTTAAACCAGGACCTTGGTACTTTTGACGATGTACAAGCATGTACAAAGGACGTGCAAGTTGCCAAAAAGGAGTCTTTAAAATTACCAATTGCCCTTTGTCCAGCAAAGGCTGAATGGCTAATTTAGAAATACATGACATTCCTAAACCACCTGCGACAATTTTTAAAATCGCTTCATTATGACCCAAAGTTAAGCGGATATTGGCATCTTCTAGGTCTTTTAGAATGGCATTGTCAAAAACTTCACGTGTGCCAGAACCTTCTTCACGCAAAATCCATTCAACATGTTGAAAGTCAGACTGTTTTAATTCACGATGTAAATTTGCAAGTGGATGATTAGGTGAACAACATACCGCAAGTTCGTCATCTCGCCAGTGAATACATTGAAGTTGTGGTAAGAAGCATGAACCTTCAATCAATGCTAAATCCAGTTGGAATTGGTTGACGGCTTCAATCATTTGGCGGGTATTGCCAACTTGGAGTTGCAAATGTGCTTGAGGTTGAACTTGTAAAAAGTTTGCCATTAAGTCGGGCATTAAATAATCACTGATAGTCAGTGTTGCACCAATGCGTAAATCAATACTTTGTAATTCGCCTTTGGCTGCTTGTTCAAAAGCTTCACAGCGGCCTAAAATTTCTAAAGCTTGGGGAAGTAAGAAGCGACCAAGATCATTGAGCTGTAAGCGCTTACCAAGACGATCGAAAAGGGGGGCTCCCAGCCCATCTTCTAAATCTGCCAAAGCCATACTTGCCGCACTTTGAGTCAACCGAACCGCATCACTTGCTTTAGTCACGGTGCCTTCTTGAGCGACAGCAACAAAAACCGCCAACTGGCGTAAAGTCATTCGCATAAGTAGAGCCTTAACATTTTAATATTCATAGATTATATAGTCATGCTACCATGAGGACTATGTTTCATGCCACGAAGAAATCATGTCAATTGAAAAATTTAGCATAGAAAAGGTTTTGTCTGTTCAGCGTTGGACCAATACACTTTTCAGTTTCACCATGACTCGACCTGCTCATTTTAAGTTTACCGCTGGGCAATTTGCTCGCATTGGTTTAAAAGTGGGTGATGAATTGGTGGTAAGGGCATATTCCGTGGTTTCATCCCCGTTTGATGAAACACTCGAATTTTTTTCAATCGTTGTTCCTGATGGTGCATTTACCTCCAATTTACAACATTTACAAGTCGGTGATGAGCTTTATTTGGAAAAAATCCCCTATGGATTCTTAACTTTAGCACGTTATCAATTGCCGTTGCCTAAAGATTTGTGGTTGTTGGCAACGGGCACAGGTTTAGCGCCTTTTATTTCGATGCTACAAGATTTTGAAACTTGGTCAAAGTACGAAAAAATCAACTTGGTGTATAGCGTAAGAACTGAATCTGAATTGGCTTATGTCGATCGGATCCAAGAGATTGCCCAGCTTTTTGGGGAGGGACATACAGGTTTTAAATTTATCCCGATTGTTACGCGTGATCCCAATGCCACCTTGCATGATCGCTTACCAATTTTGATTGAAAATGGTGAATTGGAAAAAGCCGCTGATTTAAAATTCAATGCAGATACCACTCATGTCATGCTATGTGGAAACCCACAAATGGTGGATGACACCAAAGCCGCATTAAAATCCCGTGGTTTAACGATGAATCGTCGGGGTGAAGGTAATATTGCTGTAGAGAATTATTGGTAAATCACTTGTCGGCATCAGCAATTTTATCAATCGTTTTCGATGAGAGAAGTGGCTAAGCGTCTTCTCTTTGATTGTTTCATGCCAGAACCTAACACTTTTTAGCTAAAAGATGATTACTGAGTGAGAGGTGTATATGCAGTTAATCGCTCGGTTGAATAAGCTGTTGAATCAACATGTGTATCTTGATTGAGCATCAATTGTCTTAATAACTGTGCAGAAGCAGGCCCCATACATAAGCCATTACGGTAATGTCCAAAATTTGCCCATAAATTGTTCAGTTTAGGCATTTTTCCTATATATGGAATGCCTGTCGGTGAACTTGGACGTAATCCTGCCCATTGCTTAACAATAGGGAAGTTTGTCAATTCAGGGACCATCTCGATACAGGCTTTATAAATATTTTGCTGTGTTTGTACATTTGGACGCTTATCAAACCCGATATTGTCCATGCTTGAACCACATACGATATGACCATCTAGGCGTGGGATCAAATACATGACATTGTTCATACACATGGTGGGTAGCCAGTTTTCAGGGGTTTTAAATAACATCATTTGTCCTTGAACTGGCTCTACTGGGATCGAAAGCTGTAATTGTTCTGCCCAGCAATTTGACCATGCGCCTGTGGTAATCACAAATTGATCTGCGAAAAAACGTCGCCCATTGGTACTTTCAACAGACTGAATTTTTTGATTTTGAATATTAAATTTTTCGATCCATGTATTTTCATACACTTCAACTTGAGGGTGTTGTTTGAGATAGCTGATCAGTGATTTAAGAAGTCTTGGATTTCTAACATTGGCTAAATGTGGAAAATAAATTGCATGTTGAAATTGTGCTGAAATATGTGGGTTGATGGTTTCAAGCTGCTCTCTTTGCAGGTATTCACAATGCTGCATCGGTTCTTGATGTTGGTCTTTATAACCGAGTCCAAGCTCAAAATCTGCTTCGTCAAAAATTAGCATTCCAGTTTCATGGATTTGAAAGTCTATCCCTGTTTTAGGCTGTAGTTTCTCATTCCATTGTTGGTAAAGTTGTTTGCCATGTTGTGCCAGATGATTGACTTCATTTGGATATCTCCATGGATACATGGGTGACAAAATACCGCCACCCGCCCATGAAGCAGCATGTCCAGCATGTTGTTGATCGAACAGAGTGATGGTGCAACCTTGTTCAACAAGTTCAAGCGCGCTGAGTAAGCCACTTACTCCTGCACCGATAATGGCGATATGCATTGTGTATTCTGTACCAATTTAGAATTTTAATCCCCACCTACAAAAGCAATACTGCTTATCTTTTGAAAGAGGGGACTTTCCTTCCACGACCGAATCAGTAATGGACACTTCCCTTTCTAAAAGGTAAGGAACCATGAATTCAGTAAGGGAGGAATTTTTTACTTCATCTCTTTTAATTGACGTGCTGCATCTTCTGCATAATAGGTCCAAATACCATCTGCACCTGCACGACGGAAGCACATCAATGATTCCATGATCACGCTTTCTGATAACCAGCCATTTTGGATGGCTGCAGCAAGCATGGCATATTCACCACTGACTTGATAAACAAAGGTTGGGACACCAAAGGTATCTTTAACTTCACGTACCACATCCAAATATGGCATACCTGGTTTAACAATCACCATGTCTGCGCCTTCTTGAATATCGAGGGCGATTTCATGCAGTGCTTCAGCACGATTACCGACATCCATTTGGTAGTTATACTTATTACCACCTTTTAGGTTGGATGATGAGCCAACTGCATCGCGGAAAGGACCGTAGAAACTAGACGCATATTTTGCAGAGTACGCCATGATACTGGTATAAATAAAATCGTTACTTTCTAAAGCTTGGCGGATTGCACCAATACGGCCGTCCATCATGTCACTTGGCGCGATCACATCTGCACCTGCTTCAGCATGGCTTAAGGCTTGTTTGATCAGGCATTGGACTGTTTCATCATTTAACACATAACCTGTATTGTCAATAATACCGTCCTGACCATGGGTGGTATAAGGATCTAATGCACCATCCGTGATGAGCACCATCTCAGGCAATTCTTTTTTTAGCAAACGTAAAGTATTTTGAACTAAACCGTCTTCATGCCACGCTGCTTCTGCTGTTAAACTTTTGTCTTGTTGTGGTGTAACGGGGAATAAGGCAAGTTTTGATACACCAAGTTCTAATAGTGTTTCTGCTTTTTTCAACAATAAGTCTGCTGACAATCGTTGAACATTTGGCATACTTGGTACATCTTGGCTTTGGTTTTGTCCCGGAAGCACAAATACTGGATAAATGAGATGATCTGCTGTGAGTTGAGTCTCTCTTACCATTGCTCGAAGCTTATCGTTTTTACGGATACGGCGCATACGTGTAGCTGGAAAAGCAGGACGATTGAACGTATAAGTCATAACAATCTCGATGTTCAGTATTAAACTAGGCATATATTGTAGCCCTTTCATATATTTTTTGGGAAAAAGCTGAAAATTTTTCTCAATATTGGTTTCGAAATGATGATGAGTGATTCTTCTAAAATTGATTCTGCGCCTAGCGAATCGCAAAAAAAGTGGACTGGTAATTTACATTTAGGCGCGAAAGCAGATCTAAATGTGGTGCTTAACCAACTCACTAAAGCGTTTAATGGTTCGCCTTATTTTTCACATAACAATATGCAAATGCGTGTTGTCAATGATGAGATTGAAGGCTACATCGAAATGAAACCGTATTTGATTGGCAATGTCGCATTTCAAATTTTACATGGTGGTGTGGCCGCGACATTGCTGGATAGTATTGGTGGAATTGTGGCAATGGGGGAGCTATATAAACGTGCAGAGCCAGATCAATTGCCAGACACGTTAAAGAAAGTTTCTCGTTTAGCGACAGTTGATATGCGTGTGGATTATCTTGCACCTGGGCGCGGTGAATACTTTATTGCCAAAGCTGAAACCTTGAGAATGGGGCGTAAAGGTTGCACCATGCGTATGACCATGCTCAACAATGAAGGTAAGGCGATTGCGACAGCTATTGCTTCTTATGCTTATTGATTAAGCTGAAAAGTGTACTAATCAGTACACTTTTGTATTCTTTGTGTCAATATAAGCCAGCAAAATAGATATTTTGTTGGCTTTTTTTTTTCAAAAAAATATGAATATCAATAAGATCATCCTATTTTATAAAGATAAACTATAGAGTAATATTTTTATTCTCATAATATGATTTTTACCTGTAAAATTGAGCACCACAATTTTAAGAAGTTGACTTATTCAACCATCAAGCAATGTCATATAGATATGATTAAGCAGTTTTTCAGTTTATATCTCCAAAATGCAAAGATGTTTTGACAAGTCCAAGTAAGCTAGGAACATGCGATGACTGACGCGCAAACGACGAATGCCTCTCCAAATGATGAAAATCAAGCGCAAGCGGATTTGGAAGCCAAACAAAAACGTAAAAAAATGCTGAAGATTTTTGCCATTATTGTTGTTGTAGCTGCAATTCTATATGCAATCTGGGCTTTTATTTTTGGCAATATTGTTGAAACAGACAATGCCTATGTCGGTGCTGAAACTGCTGAAATCACTTCGATGGTCAGCGGACAAGTTGCTGAGGTTTTGGTCAGTGATACTCAACAAGTGAAAAAAGGCGATGTGCTTGCAATTATTGATAATCGTGATGCAAAAATCGCTGTTGCAGAAGCTGAAGCAGCGTTGACCAAAGCCAAGCGTCAATATACGCAAAGCTCGGCAAATAGCAGTTCATTGTCCTCACAGATTTTAGTCAGTGCAGATGATATTAACAGTGCTAAAGCACAAGTGGCACAAGCCGATGTGGCGTATCAACAAGCACAACAAGAGTTTGCACGCCGTCAGCAGTTAAGCGCGACAGGTGCAATTTCTAAAGAAGAATTTAGCAAAGCACAAAGTGCTTTAAACAATGCCAAAGCAAATGTCGATGTGGCAAAAGCAGCATTGGCGCAAACGGAATCTAAACGTAAAGCTGCACAAAGTAATTTAGATGCCAATGAAGCTTTAATTCGGGGTACCTCACAAAGTTCAACCCCTGATGTATTGGTGGCTCAAGCCAAACTTGATCAAGCACTTTTAGATTTACAACGTACAGAAATTAAAGCGCCGTTAGATGGTGTGATTGCCCGCCGTAGTATTCAAGTCGGTCAGCGTATTGCACCAGGGACAAGTCTGATGAAAGTGGTTCCTTTGGCTGAACTTTATGTGGATGCAAACTTTAAAGAAAGTCAGTTGCAAAACGTGAAAGTTGGTCAGAAGGCAACCCTCACTTCAGACCTCTATGGGAAGAAAGTAGAGTATCACGGTACGGTGATCGGCTTTTCTGGTGGTACAGGTTCAGCATTTGCGTTGATTCCTGCACAAAATGCGACAGGTAACTGGATTAAAGTGGTTCAACGTCTACCTGTACGTATCAAACTCGATCCTAAAGAGTTGGCTGAGCATCCATTACGTGTGGGTTTATCCATGAATGCTGAGGTTGATACCTCTTCAGCGAAGTAATCACTTATGAATACAGCAACGTTTCAAAGTGAGCTTAAAGGTGGGCGTTTACTTCTTGCCGCCTTCTTTTTAGCACTTGCCAATTTTATGGTCGTACTGGATATGACCATTGCCAATGTTTCTGTGCCTCATATTACTGGAAGTTTAGCAGTATCAAGTTCTCAAGGGACTTGGGTGATTACTTCCTATGCTGTTGCTGAAGCCATCTGTGTACCTTTAACGGGGTGGCTCGCAGGACGTTTTGGTGCTGTTCGGGTATTTACCATCAGTCTGATTGGCTTTACCACATTTTCAATTCTTTGTGGCTTATCCAATAGCTTGGCGATGTTAGTGATCTGCCGGATCGGACAGGGTTTATTTGGTGGTCCAATCATGCCACTCAGTCAAACTTTGTTGATGCGTATTTTCCCACCCGAAAAGCATTCTCAAGCAATGGGGATGTGGGCAATGACGACCGTTGTTGGACCGATTCTAGGTCCTATTTTAGGCGGTACGATCAGTGATAACTGGTCATGGCATTGGATTTTCTTTATCAATATTCCAGTGGGTGTGATCTGTGCTGTTGGGGTGATGCGTCTATTAAAAGTTGCTGAAACACCGATTGCTAAACTCCCGATTGATACCATTGGCTTAACGCTGCTGATCATTTGGATTGGCGCATTACAGTTAATGCTCGATTTGGGGCATGAGCGAGATTGGTTTAATAACAGCTTTATTTGTATTTTGGCTGTGATTTTGGTAGTTGGATTTATCGCCTTTTTCATCTGGGAATATTATGAAAAACATCCTATCGTCAATATACAAATTTTCCGATACCGTGGTTTTACTATAGCAACAATCTCATTGGCTTTTGCCTTTGCAGCATTCTTTGGCAGTATTGTGCTCATTCCACAATGGTTACAGATTAACTTGGGCTATACCGCATCTTGGGCAGGTTATCTGACTGCGACGATGGGCTTTGGTAGTTTGATGATGTCGCCAGTGGTTGCCAAACTTGCGACTAAATACGACCCCAGAGCCTTGTCGAGTTTTGGTCTGATGATTTTAGGTGGCGTTACATTAATGCGTTCATTTTGGACCAGTGATGCTGACTTTATGGCGCTGGCGTTACCACAGATTATTCAAGGTTTCGCGGTACCGTTCTTCTTTATCCCACTGTCTAATATTGCTTTAGGTGTGGTACGTCCAGATGAAGTGGCTTCTGCTGCAGGTTTGATGAACTTTATGCGAACTATGGCAGGGGCTATTGGTGCATCTATTGCGGTGACCATTTGGGATGATCATACCAAGCTGGCACGTAGTGAAATCGTGTCGACTATGCATGTTGAGGAAACTCAACGTAACTTGGTCAACAGTGGCTTTAGTCCTGAAATGGCGTTGGGTACCATTTCAAATTTGGTCGATAAAGAGGCTTTAACGCTTTCGGTTAATCATGTGTTTTTAATTTTTGCGATGATTTTTATTTTCGCAGGATTGATTATTTGGTTATGTCCAAAACCGAAAGGGAATGTCGGCGCAGGACATGCGCATTAGAACTCAAGTTGTATAGAAGCCTGCTGAAAAGTGGGCTTTTTTATCGCTGCAATTAGGATGAAGCAAGACTATTTTTTGCTATTTTATCTATTGATCAAGATCAGGGTATAATACAGCGATTGTGTACCGCGATGAGTAATATGTATGAAGCCTGAATTCCAACAAGGAAAAATTAAACAATACGATGCCGATAGAGGCTTTGGCTTTATTGGTGGACTTGAACAAGATATTTTCTTTCATATTTCGGATTTTCCGCTTGCAGAGGGTGAGCCAAAGCGAAATGAAAGAGTTAAATTTATCGTTGTTGAAAATAACGGCAAGTTAAAAGCAACCAAAATTGAACGCGTTGAAGATCAATCAGCAAAGGCCAAAAAGACCAGAATCGTTGAAAATAATAAGTCGATTACCAATAATTTGTTGTCTAATTTTAGAAAGTAATAGGTATAGATTCAGGCCATTTTTTTTTGGGGGGTTATTGGATCGTAGTTTTTTTAGATAAATCCCTTTAATTGACGGGATTTTGTATGAGGGAATTGGTTTTTTAATATAAAAATATTCCTTTGTGCTGCTAAAATCGCAGTTTCCCTCTTTTTTGAAGAGGGGAATGTTGCGAATTTTATGATGGTATTGGATTTGCAATATTGCTTGCTGAAAATGAAGTGTAAGAACGGGCAATTGGAAAAGATTAAATAAATTTAAAAAGAAGAACAGCAATGCAACCCGATAACAAAAACTTAAAATAACTGTCTCGTGATCTTAGGAATAATATGACGGATGCAGAATTATTGCTTTGGTTAAAGTTACGACACAAGCAAATTTTAGGTTTACAGTTTTATCGTCAGAAACCGATTTTAAATTACATCGTCGATTTTTACTGTCCTGCTATAAATTTGGTGATTGAATGCGATGGTGGGCAGCATTATACGGATGAGGGTTTAGAAGCTGATCGTATCCGTGATGAAGCATTGACTCAGCAAGGCTTAGTTATTTTAAGATTTGATAATGGAAAAATTTTGCTGGAAATTGATAGGGGGATTTCGAAGGTTTTTGATGTGGCGAGTCAGCATTTGGAATCCCCCTAAATCTCCCTTTGATAAAGGGGGACCTGCCGTGAATTGGATGATGGTCTTCGATTCGAGCTATTCCCTCCTTCTTGAACTTCGTTTTAAAGTAATACTTTAAACTTGTTCAGGGACGAGCTTTCACGTAATTCAATCGAGACGTGCAGTTCCCCTCTTTGAAAAGAGGGGTTAGGGGAGATTTAAATAAATCTAAGCAATCGAATCATCCAAATTCGGTGCTAACCAACGTTTGGCTTCATCCAAAGTCCAATTCTTACGCTTTGCATAATCTTCTAGCTGATCCAACGCAATTTTACCCACGTTAAAGTATTCAGACTGTGGGTTGGCATAGTAGAAACCACTGACACTTGATGGTGGCCACATTGCAAAACTGCTGGTCAATTGCGTACCAATCTTATCCGTGGTGCCTAACCAATCAAACAAAGATGCTTTTTCAGAATGCTCAGGACAAGCTGGGTAGCCCGGTGCAGGGCGAATACCGACATACTTTTCTTTAATTAATTCTTCATTCGACAGTTGCTCATCGGCTTGATAGCCCCAGAACTCTTTACGAATACGCTCATGCAAATGTTCAGCAAATGCTTCAGCAAAACGGTCACCTAAGGACTGAGCAAGAATGGCAGAATAATCATCACCTTTGGCTTTGTACTCATGCGCCATTTCTTCCGCACCAAAAATTGAAACGGTAAAACCACCCAAGTAGTCTTCGGCTTGTGCTTTGGTTGCAACAAAATCAGCCAAAGACAAATTAGGTTTACCTGTAACTTTATCTGATTGCTGACGAATATGATGGAAGGTATGGGTTACAGATTGACCATCTTCATTAAAGACCTCAACAGAGTCTGCGGCTGAACGGTTTGCAGGATAAATCCCAAAAACGGCACGCGCATCGAAACGCTTATTGTCAATAATGTCTTTGAGCATCGCTTGAGCTTGATTATACAAATCAGTCGCAGCTTCACCGACCACGTCATCTTGTAAAATTTTCGGGAATTTACCCGCCAAACTCCAAGAAATAAAGAATGGCGTCCAGTCAAAATATTCTACTAACGTATCAAGAGGGTAATGGGTTAAGGTTTGCAAACCAATAAAGTTAGGTTTTACTGGTGGATTGGCGGCAAAGTCAATTTTTAGACCATTTTCAATGGATTCTGTATACGACAATTTAGCTGCTTTCGGTTGCTTGTTGGCAATACGTTCACGTACTTTTTCATATTCAGCACGATGTTCATCCACAAATTTAGGCTTCATTTCGGGAGACAACAGGGTGGTTGCAACACCCACCGCACGAGAAGCATCGGCAACATAGATCACTGCATCATTTGAGTATTGAGGATCAATTTTTACTGCAGTGTGTGCTTTCGATGTAGTTGCGCCACCAATCAACAGTGGAATTTTAAAACCCTTGCGCTGCATTTCTTTTGCAACAAACACCATTTCATCAAGCGATGGGGTAATCAAACCTGATAAGCCGATAATATCGACTTTTTCATCAATTGCAGTCTGTAAAATTTTCTCGCAAGACACCATGACACCAAGGTCAACAATGTCATAACCATTACACCCCAGTACAACACCAACAATGTTTTTACCAATATCGTGTACATCGCCTTTTACAGTCGCCATCAACACTTTACCTTTGGATTGGCTGCCTGTTTTTTCGGCTTCAATGTACGGGTTTAACCATGCTACAGCTTGTTTCATCACCCGTGCAGATTTAACCACTTGAGGTAAGAACATTTTACCTGAGCCGAATAAGTCACCGACCACATTCATACCGTCCATCAATGGACCTTCAATCACATCAAGTGGACGTTTGGACTTTAAGCGGGCTTCTTCAGTATCTTCATCGATAAAGCTGGTAATCCCTTTGACCAATGCATATTCAAGACGCTTTTCAACAGGTTCATTACGCCATTCAAGGTTTTCAACCTGTTTTTGGGCAGCACTTTGACCACGGTACTGTTCAGCAACTTCAAGCAATTTTTCTGTTGCATCTTGACCGCTGTCACCTTGATTCTGGTTGAGAATGACATCTTCAACAGCGGCTTTCAGCTCCTTAGGAATATCATCATAGATGGCCATTTGACCCGCATTGACAATTCCCATGGTCATGCCTTGTTTGATGGCATAGTAAAGGAATACAGAGTGAATGGCTTCACGGACAGGTTCATTGCCACGGAAAGAGAACGACACGTTAGACACACCACCAGAAATCATGGCATGTGGTAAGTTTTGTTTAATCCAGCCGGTTGCTTCAATAAAGTCCACAGCATAGTTATTGTGTTCTTCAATCCCCGTTGCAACAGCAAAAACGTTCGGATCAAAAATAATGTCTTCCGCAGGAAAACCAACTTCATTGACCAACACATCATAAGAGCGCTTACAGATTTCACGTTTACGTGCGGCAGTATCTGCCTGACCTGTTTCATCAAATGCCATCACAATGACAGCTGCACCATATTGGCGACACAAACGTGCTTTATGGACAAACTCATCATAACCTTCTTTTAAGGAAATGGAGTTAACAACAGGTTTACCTTGTACACATTTTAGACCTGCTTCAATGATTTCCCATTTAGAGGAGTCAATCATGATTGGTACTTTAGAGATTTCAGGCTCAGATGCAACCAGATTTAAGAAATGTACCATCGCGTTTTGCGAATCGAGCATTCCTTCATCCATATTGATGTCAATGATTTGTGCGCCTGAAACTACTTGTTGTAATGCAACATCGAGTGCTTCTGCAAAGTTTTCTTCACGGATTAAACGGAGGAATTTTTTAGAACCAGTGACATTGGTACGTTCACCAACATTGACAAACAATGAGTCGTCATAAATATTAAATGGCTCTAAACCACTCAGGCGACATGCAGGTTTGATGTCTGGAATTTTACGCGGTGGGATGTCTTTGACCGCATTATAAATGGCACGAATATGGTCAGGTGTGGTACCACAACATCCACCAGTGATATTGATTAAGCCACTTTCAGCAAATTCTTTTAAGAAGGCAGCTGTTTCTTCTGGTGTTTCATCATAGCCACCAAATGCGTTTGGTAAGCCAGCGTTTGGATGCGCTGAAACAAAAACATCCGCAACATCTGATACAGTTTTGACATGTGGACGCATGGCATCTGCACCTAAGGCGCAGTTAAATCCAATTGACAATAAATCGCCGTGACGAACAGAGTTCCAAAATGCTTCTGCAGTTTGTCCTGTTAAGGTACGACCAGAAGCATCCGTAATTGTGCCTGAAATCATCAGCGGTAATTCACAGCCAAGTTGTTTAAAGACTTCTTTTACCGCAAAAATTGCTGCTTTACAGTTTAAAGTATCAAACACAGTTTCAATGAGAAGGATGTCTGCACCACCTTCAATTAAAGCATGTGTGGCTTCAATATAATTTTCTTTGAGTTCATCAAAGGTAATGTTGCGAAACGCTGGATCATTCACATTCGGTGAGATCGAGCAGGTACGTGATGTAGGCCCCAATACTCCAGCAACAAAACGTGGTTTGTCAGGGGTTGAGTATTTTTCACAAGCAGCTTTGGCAAGTCGGGCTGCTTCAAAGTTGATCTCATGGACTAAATCTTCCATGTGATAGTCAGACATTGAAACACGTGTACCGTTAAAGCTATTGGTTTCAATAATGTCAGCACCAGCATCTAGGTAAGCTTCATGGATGCCTTGAATAATTTGGGGTTGAGTTAACACTAAAAGGTCATTGTTACCTTTTAAGTCAGATGCCCAATCAGCAAAACGCTCACCACGATAATCAGCTTCTTCCAGTTTATGGCGTTGGATCATAGTTCCCATCGCACCATCAATAATTAGGATGCGTTGGGCAAGAAGCTCTTTTAACGTGGTAAGCGTGGACATTAAAACTCTCAATAAAATCGGATTTTAAAAATAGCCGATATGTTATCAGAATGTAGACTTTCAAGGTACCAGTCTTGATGTACTTCCTGATTATAGATTTTTGATCTGTAAAATTATAAAAAATCATTGGGTTAGGTTTCTTTTTGATCTTTTTATATCATTGGTATTTACAATATACTAGGTTTTGTTCGTAATCATTTTATGTATCGATTGAAAAGTAAATGATTGATCGGCGTGTTAGCGCAAGGTTTTTAAAATGTGTGGGATATTGTTCAGATGATCTATTTATTGGTCTGGCACATTTAATTTAAGACGATTCGTTGAAGATATAGGATACTTTTTTAGTGTAGGGCAATTGTTGGCGTTAAACTTGCTTGGATTAGGTAAGCGGGATTTATTGGAACATATGTAAAAATAAAGTTAAAAGTATGTTTGTTTTTTCATCAATTTGTCATAAATTTCATGAAAAATAGCAATACCAAATGATAAATAGTTCAAATTGATCTGAAATATTACAAATATTATTTCAGATTAAAATAAAATATTTTGCTCAAGTTATATTGGTTTTATTGGTTTAAGATACTAATTATAAATAATAAAAATATTAATTTAGTCGCTTATGTAGCGAAACACTGAGGTGAAATAATTATAAATTTCACTTCATATGACCTCTATTTGTCATATAATTGTCACAATTTAATTGAACAATAAGCGCATTCTAATATTCGCTAACTTTCTGCATGAATTCGAATTTACCTCCCGTCACAGATTCTGCACAGTCACCTAAACCCGTTCAATCGACGAATGTGCACGTCCCTACACCGAAATTTTTTATGCCGGTGTTTCTGACGATTATCATTGCTACCTTAATCTACATTGGGGTGCAAGTTAGTGCAGATTTAGCACATGTTCCACCGTTAAGCCTCTACTCAGTGATTCTTTTAGCGACAGCGTTGTTTATCGCTTTGGGTTTTGAGTTTGTAAATGGTTTTCATGATACAGCCAATGCTGTAGCAACCGTGATTTATACCAATGCATTGCCTGCGCCTGTAGCAGTCATGTGGGCAGGCTTTTGTAACTTCCTTGGGGTAATGGTTGCCAGTGGTGCAGTTGCGTATGGAATTATTGCATTGCTTCCTGTTGAACTGATCATGAATGTAGGCAGTGGCGCTGGTTTTGCTATGGTTTTTGCCATGCTAATTGCGGCGATTCTGTGGAATTTAGGCACTTGGTTCTTAGGTATTCCAGCATCAAGCTCTCACACCTTGATTGGCTCAATTTTGGGTGTAGGCATCATGAACTACATTTTGCATGCTTCAACTGGTGCAAGTGGTGTAGACATGGATCAAGTGCTTAAAGTGGGTAAAGCATTACTGTTTTCTCCTTTGATTGGTTTTGCATTTGCAGCAATTGTATTTTTGATTGTTAAAAAAATATTTAAAAAGCAACTTGAGTTGTTCCAACCCCCTGAAGGCAATAAACCACCACCACCATTGATTCGTGCGGTTCTGATTTTCACCTGTACAGGTGTGAGCTTTGCACATGGTTCAAATGATGGTCAAAAAGGTATGGGGTTAATCATGTTGATTTTGATTGGTATTGTGCCTTTGGCTTATTCGTTGAATAGAGGATTAGACCAACAGCATTTACAGTCATTCTCACAATTGTCTGGTCAAACTGCGACGGCAATTTATGCACAGCATGCCGATATTCCAGATGAACAAGCGCGTGTAACCATCACTAAATTTATCCAAACCAAAGAAATGAATCCTGAAGTTGTTCCAGCATTGGCCAGTTTGACTGATCATTTGGGCGAGCGTGTTGGTAAATTTGGTGATCTCAAAGATATTCCAGAAGCTGAAGTATCTTCATTACGTAATGATATGTACTTAAGCACCACGGCTTTTAAACGCTTGGATAAAGCGGATCAACTTCCAAAAATGGATGAAGCTCAAGGCAAAGTGGTAAAAGAGTATCGCAAAAACTTAGATTCTTTCCTCCAATATATTCCAAACTGGGTAAAAGTTGCTGTGGCATTGGCATTGGGTTTAGGAACAATGGTGGGATGGAAACGTATTGTGGTTACTGTGGGCGAGCGTATTGGTAAACATCATATGACCTACGGTCAAGGGATGTCTGCTGAGCTTGTGGCAATGTCGACAATCGCTGCTGCAGATGGCTTTGGTTTACCCGTTTCAACGACTCATGTACTCAACAGTGCGGTTGCAGGAACCATGGTCGCCAATAAAACTGGATTGAATTTTGCAACAGTCAAAACGATTCTTTCTGCATGGATTTTTACCTTACCTGCAACGATTTGTTTATCAGGTGGTTTATTCTGGCTATTTTTAAAAGTATTTTAATTTAAAAGTTAGAGATGGCGATTTTTTAAAAATTGAATGATCGTTATTATCTGAATTTAAAAGAAAAAGAGTGCACTTTGGTGCACTCTTTTTCTTTTGGATAATGGAATTTTAAAATATGAATAACACAATTTCACCATTGAAAAAAACTTATAAAAAAATTAAGGTGTGTTTGTAAATCAAACTTGAGAACAATGAGCATGTATTTAAGAAAATCACTTTGTGCTGCTGTATTACTTGGAATGTCTTTACCTGTATTTGCACAGGGAATCGTATTAAATAATGAAGATCTTCGCACAGATTTGAACTGGTTAAATCAACAAGGTGTGATACAAATCAGTACATCGACTTGGCCGATGAGTGGGGATGAAATTCAACGTGCCTTATCTCAAGCAAAAGTTTTAAACAATACTCAACAAAAAGTTATTGATTCAATTCAAAATGCCTTAAAAGCAGATAATCAAACTGCAAAATTAGGTTTATTTGCCGAAACTGATCAAAAAAATATTCCTCAAGCTTTTGGGGATAGTGCAAAAGCACAATATGTGGGTTCATTAGAATTCAATGCGGGTGGCGAGAATTGGGATGCAAAGCTTCGTGTCAATGGTGAAAAAGATCCGCAAATTGACAATGGTCAAGATGTCAATGTGGAAGGTTCATATATTGCTGGGAAGTTATGGAATCAATGGGTTATTGCGGGTCAAATCCCAACATATTGGGGGCCGGGACATGATGGTAGTTTGATTCGTGGTGATGCCAGCCGTCCTGTGTATGGCTTTACTGTACAGCGTGCTGAACAAAAGGCTTTTGAATCTAAATGGTTGTCTTGGATTGGTCCTTGGCAATATCAAGCATTTGCTGGACAGTTAAATGATTATACGGCTGTACCTGATGCACGTTTAATGGGATTGCGCTTAACTGCTCAACCTTTACCTTATTTGGAAATCGGTGCATCACGCGCTTTCCAAATTGATGGAGAGGGTCAACCAGGAAGTGCAAAAGCTTATTGGAATGCTTTTATTGGAAAAGACAATGAGTGTGCAGATAGCACTTGTACGGGGGTGGGTAATCCATCCAATCAGCTTGCTGGATTTGATGCGCGTTTAAATCTTCAGTCTTTGCTGAATGTTCCTATGAGTTTTTATGGGCAATATATTGGTGAAGATGAAGCGGGTCTATTACCATCTAAAAAAATGTATTTAGCTGGTGCTGACTATTCATCAAGCTTTAAAAATTTACCATATCAGCTTTATGTTGAATGGGCGAATACAGAAACAAATGGTGATCCATTAGGTGTTTCTTATAGTCACCATGTCTATAAAGATGGTTATTACCAACAAGGTTTCCCATTGGGACATGCGATGGGTGGTGATGGAGAAATGATTTCTGTCGGTGGTGATATTCGCTTTGATGTGATGAATCGTTTATCTGGACGAGCAATCTATGCCAAAGTTAACCAATCGGCAGGAGTATTCGGAGATCGTGAAATTAATTTAGCATTCCCAGAAAAAGACAAAATTAAAGCGTTAGATTTAACTTGGACACATTATATTAAACCGACCATGCCATTAAAAATTAATGGTTGGGTCAGTGATTCTGATCTACATGGCAATGATGCAGGTGCTTCTGTAGGAATCGAAATTCCTTTAGATAAAGCATTATTCGGCCATTAAGCCCTGAGTTATCGGCTGTATATATCTAATTTTAAGCATATACAGTTTGATAAGTTGGGACTAAGCTAAAATCGCTTCTTTAAAATTTTTACAAAAGAGGCGATTTTTAGTTTTTGATTGTTGGTTGAATTATTTGATATGCAGATCTTCAATTTTTTAAAGGCTGACTTGACAACGGTGAGCCTTTTTTATGTTTAGGCTTGATCTTTTTCAAGCGTGAGCATTTGACGGTCATTATTAAATGAATTACATCTATTAGGGTCTGTTGACATTTCATAAATGGCTTGCGTTGTAGGTTAAAATTGAGCAGGCAAGGCATGAAACGAAGAGAATAGCGAGACTATTTACGAGTTTCATAACGCAGACTGAGATAATTTTAGCCACAACCCTGAGCAAGAACAAAGCACTGCTTTGTTTCCAGCGCAAGGCGCAGCGGGGGGACTAGAGTGTTTTTTGCTGCTACATCGTTACGAACTATTTATTTAGAATGACTAAATTTCATATTTCGTGCCTTGTATCATCTAAAAATCACTCGTAGTCGCAAACGTAGACGAATTGTCAACAGACCCTAGTTATGTTAATACCTTTTTATATTGGATAAATCCTGTTTTACTCGCAATACGATCATAAAGGTGTTGGGCGCTAATATTGTATTCTTGAGTGAGCCAATAAACACGGTCAAACTTTGTTGCGCAGACCAGATAACAATGCTCAATTAATTGTCGTGCTAAACCTCGATTCCTAAAAGCTTCATCCACAAATAAATCTTGTAGATAACAATAGGGTAAATCTGTCCACATGCTCATATGTGCAATCAAATGTACAAAGCCAACTACTTGACCATTTACTTTGATGGCAAAACCAAACATATCAGCTTGTTCAGGATTTGTGATTCGCTTCCAAGATAATCTTATTTGTTCATCACTGAGTTGTGATTTATAAAATGTTAAATAGCTGCGCCAAAGTGGAAGCCATTGCTCAAAATCAATCTGTTCTAGTGCAATAATTTGTGTGGTCATGCCGATCTCTTGTTGTTGCTTATGATGTTTTTATATATGAATATAAAAAAACAAGCAAAAGGGTTGAGGTGTAAATCACTATAATGAATATAAATTTTAATATGTGTAATAAGTACACGTTTTTGTGAGCTGGTGCTGTCAATGCCTATATCTGAGGAAAGACTTACTCATCTAAAACAGCTTGAAGCTGAGAGTATTCATATCATCCGTGAAGTTGCTGCTGAGTTTGAAAATCCAGTGATGCTTTACTCAATCGGGAAAGACTCAGCTGTCATGCTGCATCTTGCTTTAAAAGCATTTTATCCTGCTAAACTTCCTTTCCCACTGTTGCATGTTGACACAGGCTGGAAATTTAAGGATATGATTAAATTCCGTGACAACATGGCAAAAGAACACGGTTTTGATCTGATCGTGCATCAAAACAAAGAAGGTAAAGATGCAGGCGTAAATCCATTTGATTATGGTAGTTCAAAATATACCGATATTATGAAAACCCAAGGCTTAAAACAGGCTTTGGATAAGTATCAGTTTGATGCTGCATTTGGTGGTGCACGCCGTGATGAAGAAAAGTCACGTGCAAAAGAACGTGTTTATTCTTTTCGTGATTCTAAGCACCGTTGGGATCCTAAAAACCAACGTCCAGAGCTTTGGAATCTTTATAACGGTAAAGTCAATAAAGGCGAGAGTATCCGTGTATTCCCATTGTCAAACTGGACTGAGTTAGACATTTGGCAATATATCTACCAAGAAAGTATTCCTTTGGTGCCTTTGTATTTAGCAGCTGAACGTCCAGTTGTTGAACGTAGTGGTACGTTGATCATGGTGGATGATGAACGTATGCGTTTAAAAGAAGGTGAAGTTCCACAAATGAAATCGGTACGTTTCCGTACTTTGGGCTGTTACCCGTTGACAGGTGCGGTTGAATCAACGGCAACAACACTGCCTGAAATTATCCAAGAAATGCTTTTAGCCACAAGCTCTGAACGTCAAGGTCGTATGATTGACCATGATGAAGCGGGTTCGATGGAAAAGAAAAAGCAAGAAGGCTATTTCTAAGGATTTTTTATATGAATCCCCCCTAATCCCTCTTTATAAAAGAGGAGGGAACTCCAGCAACAAAATGGAGGAAAATCCTCTGCTATCAAAGGAGCTTTTAGGAGGATTTAAAGATATAGCAAGAGATTTCAAAATATTGTGGAGCTTTGAGCAATGTCTCATCAATCAGAATTAATTAGTCAAGATATCTTGGCATATTTAAAACAGCATGAAAATAAAGACCTATTACGTTTTTTGACATGCGGTAATGTGGATGATGGTAAATCAACGTTAATTGGTCGTTTACTTTACGATTCAAAATTGATTTACGAAGATCAATTACAAGCAGTAACCCGTGATTCGAAAAAAGTGGGTACAACAGGTGATGCACCTGACTTGGCCTTGCTTGTCGATGGTTTACAAGCTGAACGTGAGCAAGGTATTACCATTGATGTGGCATACCGTTATTTTTCTACTGAAAAGCGTAAGTTCATTATTGCTGATACACCAGGACATGAACAATATACCCGTAACATGGCCACAGGTGCATCTACCGCAGATCTTGCAATCATCTTGATTGATGCCCGTTATGGTGTACAAACGCAAACTCGTCGTCATACTTTTATTGCGAGCCTATTAGGTATTCGTAATATTGTGGTTGCGATTAACAAAATGGACTTGGTTGAATTCTCTGAAGAACGTTTCAATGAAATTCAAGTTGAGTACAATAATTTTGTCAATCAATTGGGTGAGCGTAAACCTGCCAATATCATCTTCTCGCCAATTTCTGCATTGAATGGCGATAACGTTGTAAATAAATCCGCAAATACGCCGTGGTATCAGGGTAAAACCTTGATGGAAACATTGGAAACTGTTGAAATTACACATGATGTAAGCAAACATGAGTTCCGTTTTCCAGTGCAATATGTGAACCGTCCTAACCTCGATTTTCGCGGTTTCTGCGGTACAATTGCTTTAGGTGAAGTGAAAGTTGGCGATGAAATTGTGGCTTTACCTTCGGGCAAGAAATCAACAGTGAAAGAAATAGTCACTTTTGATGGTAACTTAGCGCATGCTATAGCAGGTCAGGCTGTAACTCTAACGTTAAATGATGAAATTGATATTTCGCGTGGTAATGTCTTGGTCAAAGCAGGTGAGCAACCGCTCATTTCACGTTCTGCTCGTGCGACAGTCGTATGGATGACTGATCAGCCATTAGTGTTGGGCAAACTTTATAATGTGAAGTTTGGTACACAAACCATTCCGGCTAAGGTTGCGAAGATTAACTATCGTACCAATGTCAACACATTGGAAAAAATGCAAGTTGAACAGCTTGATTTAAATGCCATTGCAGATGTAACGATTGAGTTTGATGCACCAGTGGTATTTGACCGTTATCATGACAGTCGTTATACGGGTTCTTTTATCTTCATTGACCGTTTAAGTAATGTGACTGTTGGTGCGGGTATGGTTGAAGCTGCGGTTGAATGGACTGCACACAATGAACCTGTCACTGCTGAAGCACGTGCTGCACGTTTAGGTCAAAAACCTGCTGTGGTTGCTGTATCTGCTCAAGTACTTGAACATTCGCAAGCTCTTGAAAGCTTGCTGATTCAACAAGGTGTTGTTGCGATTGCAAAAGCAGGTTTATCAAGCGATCAAGTTGCATTGCTTCGTCAAACTGGTGTTGTGGTGGTGACGAATGTTGAACAAGGTGCTGATGTAGTATTTGCTCAAGAAGCAGTTGAAGAATTGGCTGAAAAAATTGTGGAATTGGTTCGTCTTTAACAGATTGGATTGATTGAGAGAAACCCACCATAAGGTGGGTTTTTTCATGCAAAAAATTTAATATATATAAGATAATACTAATCAACATTATATAGATTAAAGCATTTTGAATTTTGTGTTATTTAATACTTAGAGCGTGTGTTTTGCTATAAATAAAGGGATTTTTAAATTACTATTCTCAGCAACAGTCGATGAGTACTTTTTGCAACGCTCAGCTAAATTTATTTAAAACTAATGAGCGGCACGGCTGTGTAAGCTGTAAGATAAGAAGAATTAACATTTATGGAATGTGATCAAAACAGACTTACAACAGCACAAGCAATAAAATTTAGTTTTAAATCAAGTTAAGATTTAATAGTAGGTCATGTAATGAAAATATTTTTCCTGATAGGAATGACAAGCGTGTTGACAGCATGTGCTTCAAACCCACCGAAGAAAATACCTGAGCCGACCAAAGAATGCCATAATTATCATGCAATGATGACGGCACCTATGGATCCGATGGCAATGCAACGTTTAAAACAAACTTGTGAAGAGTCCGAACAACAAAAATAATTTAATGATCAATCATGTGCCGATCATTATAAAAAATGCGCTAATTCTATAGGCTTAGCGCATTTAATTTTTATATAGTTGCGAATATTATAGTTAAAAAGCATGTTGCGTTTTTAAAGTCAAATACGCTCGTAAATCTTTTGGATAGTCTTGAATTAGTGCTAAAAACAGCGCTTGATTACCTTGATATAAAGCACGAGTGGCTTCCTCATAATTTGGCATATTGCCTGACATTGCTGACATAAAACGATCAGTTGCCTGTTTTGCCAACATTTTATTGCTTGCTGAATTAGGGTTATTTAACTCTTGGTCAATCAATTTTCGAATCACAGCAGATGCACTAGAACTTTGTTGATCTAACCAATCCCAATGCTTTTGCTGCAAAGTGATTTCACGAGAAATCACCCCTAATTTAGGACGGCCAACTTTTTTAACCGCTTCAGGTTTAGCATAACGTTGTTGAATATCTGCTGTAGATCCGATGGTATTAACATCAATGGCTTGGCCCGTTTGATCATTAAAAATCAACACAGGTGTGGAGGTGTTTTGTTGAGTCTTAATGGTTAATGCTACGTTTAACAAAGAATCAGTGATTAAACGCTCATTGCCAACAAAGGCAGAGTAGGTGTTTTCAGTATTCATTTTAAAACCTTTGAATATTTTTATCAGGGTAAAACTAATTCGTGTTTGAATATTATCAGGGTAAAATTAAATTAGCAAACAAAAAATGATCAATATAGTTTTTTGATGCCTAAAAACGGTAATAAAAAAGCATGTAAATCTTTAAGAATTAAATGCTTAATTGTCAAAAATATAACGATTAAAAGCGATAACCTATTTTTAAATCATAAGTGAGCGCATGGTGATCTGTAATTAACAACATAGTTTGTTTTTTTCATCTTTGTTTTTATGTCTTTATCCGTTTGGTGCCATTTGTATAAATATTTGAAAATTATATTTTTGTAAGGATACCCACGATATTTTGTAGACATTGGTGGTGAAATATTTGCACATGCACTGGTTTATGTTCAAATACAGAAAACATGAAAAGTAATGAATGGAATAGGAAAGAAATTATGTCTACAAATAATATGCAACAGGTCATTATTACAGAACCTGGTGGTATAGAAAAACTGGCTTATGAAACGGTAGAAATTCCTCAACCCAAAGCAGATGAAGTTTTGATCAAAGTCCATGCATTTGGGATTAATCGCCCCGATATTTTACAGCGTCAAGGCTTATATCCTATGCCAAAAGGGGTGACACCTGTTCCTGGTTTGGAAGTTGCTGGAGAAGTGATTGCGGTGGGCGAAGATGTTACTTTATTTACTGTGGGCGATAAAATTTGTGGATTAACCAATGGTGGTGGCTACGCAGAATATTGTGTCGTGCCAGAATCTCAAACCATTCATATTCCTGAAGCTGTAAGTTTTGTTCAAGCTGCAGCAATACCTGAAACTTTCTTTACGGTATGGGCCAATGTTTTTCAAATGGCACATGCCAAAGCAGGTGAAACACTATTGGTACATGGTGGTACAAGTGGTATTGGTACAACCGCATTAATGTTAGCGCAATCATTCGGTTTGAAAAGCTTTGCAACTGTAGGTTCAGATGAGAAAGTTCAAGCTATTCGCAATTTGACTGATGCAATTAATTATAAAACTCAGGACTTTGAACAGGTCATTACTGAAAAGACCCAAAATGAGGGTGTTGATATTATTCTTGACATGGTTGGGGCGCCTTATCTAGATCAAAATCTAAACCTACTCCGTAGAGATGGGCGTTTGGTCTATATCGCATTTTTGGGCGGTGCAAAGGCCAAAGAGGTAAAATTGGGACAGATTATGATGAAACGCCTCACTATTACCGGTTCAACTATGCGTGCACGCACAACTGCTGAAAAAGCTGAAATTGCCAAAGGTTTGATGCAACATGTCGTCCCATTGTGGGCAAAAGGGGAATGTTTACCAATGATTTATAAAACATTTAAGTTTGATCAAATTCAGGCTGCGCATGCATGTATGGATACAGGTGAGCATATTGGTAAAGTTGTGGTGGAAGTGATTTAAGATAAGTTTTCTATTTAACTTTGTGATTAAACTATTTCTCTAAAAGTTGATTCTCATTATTAAAGAATTAGCACTACCTCGTATTAGCTTGAAAAGTTTACATAGTTTTGCGTAGGCGATGGCTCGCTTTTCGTAGGGATTGTCAAACCTTGCGCTGCAAACAAAGCAGTGCTTTGTTTTTGCTCATGTTGAGCGAGGGGTATAGGGCGTACCCCTCGCTCAACCGCGACATCCATGTCGCTAAGCTATCGATACACTATGTATGATTAAATGATGAAAAAATGTTCAATTTATATTTAATTCATTAAATTAATTGATATTCATAGGGTCATTTAAATCTTTTTATAAACCTTTAAGCGATTCTTAAAAATTAAATTTTATTCGAGTGGTTAAAAGCCTGCTAATACGATCTTACCAATGCTTTTACCTGACTCAATCAGTGTATGAGCTTGGGATATATGTTCAACATTGATTTGACCGAGGTTTTGTCCCAAAGTGGTTTTGAGTCTTTGGTCATCAACTAATTTTGAAACTTTATTTAAGATATCACCTTGTCGGCTGAGATCTTTGGTCAGGAATGTAGAGCGAGTAAACATCGATTCCCAATGAACTGAAACAGACTTAACTTTAAACGGGTTAATGATAAAGTTTTCAGGATCATCAATTAAACCAAAATGACCTTGGGGTGCGATCAAATTGGCAATGGCTTGTGTATATCGCCCTGTACCGTTAATTGAAAAAATATAATGAGGTAGCCCAATATTCAAGTCTAGGATTTGCTGTTCTAAAGGTTGGCTATGATCCACAATATAATCTGCGCCAATTTCAGTCAGCCATGCTTTAGATTCAGGGCGGGAAGCTGTAGCAATCACTGTAAATTCAGTCAGTACTTTTAACAATTGAACTGTAATAGAGCCAACACCTCCTGCAGCGCCAATGACTAAAATCACAGGTTTTTCAACTTTGGTGTCTTGGATTTTTAAACGGTCAAATAACATTTCATATGCGGTGAGCGACGTTAAAGGCAACGCTGCGGCTTCTGCATCACTCAATGATTTCGGTTTTAATCCAACGATACGTTCATCAACCAATTGGAATTCAGCATAAGAGCCTTGTCTTTGGTTTGAACCCGCATAAAAAACTTCATCACCCACTTTAAAATTTTGAACATTTTCTCCGATTGCTTTCACAATTCCAACCGCATCATGACCCAAAATTTTCCAAGTATCATTTTCTGGCGAAGTACGCTGTCGCATTTTGATATCGACTGGGTTGATTGAAATGGCTTTAACCTCAATCAGTAAGTCATGACCAGTTGCAACTGGCTGTTCGATTTCGATTTCGGAAAAAACATGGGCTTCTGAAATTGCGAATGGTTTTTTATAAGCAATAGCTTTCATAAGGTTTCACTTTTTATTGGCATATCAAATCAATAGCAAAAAATCCTCAATTAAGAAAGAAAAAAATTGTCAGTTTATGCTTATTGATAAGATTTTATCAAATGATCTTAATTAAGAAATTTGGACAGTAACAAGCGTATACGCAAGATAAACAATTGCCAGTATATGTAAAACGGTAGAGTCAACCAATTTTCATGATTCAAGGTGCGGTTAAATGTTTGTCGTCCCTTTTGATAAGCCGCAGGGTAGCAAAATATATTCAAACCACCTAATTATTTATACAGGCGATTTCTATTAAGTCATAGATCATAAATGATGCTTATGTTTTTATATGAACTATTAGAAACCAATGATTATCGATTCATTTTTTGTACTTTTGAATCCTAGATGATTATCCTAGCGCGGGGCGACAGGGATGTCGCCATTGAGCGGTGGTGTAGGATGTACCCTCGCCCAATATGAGCAAATACAAAGCACTGCTTTGTTTGCAGCGCAAGGTTTGACAATCCCTACGAAAAGCGAGCCCTCGCCTACGCAAAACTATTTAAACATTGATTTAATTAAAAATATTATTTAAGAGCAATTATATTCTTTTGGCTGAGCTTTTGACAGGTTGACTATATGAGTAAAACTGTTGCCAGCACAAGGACAGAGGTTAAGGTTGTTGAGCAAAATAAAAATAGATAAGATATAAGGCAGAATAAAAACTAATACAGGCAAGTAGGGCTAAAACAGCATTAAAATATTATCCTTTATTGTTATTTGATCAGCTAGAGATACATCGCCACAGATTAACATTATCTCTGACTTAATTTTAAAATTGTGCGAAAATAGGATTTCTATTTATTTTTGTTTTAGGACTCCCATGACAGATTCTTCTGCTTCATTAAGTGATATTGAAATTTTAGACATTCTTCAGTCGATGAAATCGGATGAATTGAATGTTGAAGCACAAAAAATCATTCGTGATGGTGGAAAAGCTGGGCGTCAAGAAGCACATAAACAGGCATTGGTTGCTTTACATCAAAGCTTTGAAGACAAATTTGTTGAAGCTGTGACTTTGGCTTTAAATTTAAATGAAGCGCAGGCCAAGAAAATTCGTTATAAGAAAGATCGAATCCGTATTTTAAAAGCAAAAGGTATCGATTATTTAGCTCTTGATGGGGCAGAAACCGCTCAAGTGTTATCACAAGTTGCTCAAGCGATTATTCGTGAAGATGCAATCGTGACGCGTGACCTGCATAATATTTTTCCTTTCTGGAAAGAAGGCTGGCCAATGGTGCAGTTTGATAGCGCTTATAAAATTTTAGAAGATGATATTTCAATTCATTATCAAGCATTGCTTGATGTATTGATTCATGCTTAATTGGATTTGATTCTAAATAAATCATTATTTTAAATAGATGATGAAAATAATCTATTTAAAATGAAAAAAGCCGATATTTATATCGGCTTTTTTCTATTAGTGTAGTGTTGAATAGAGTGGGAATACACCGAGCAGCATGGCTGCAACAAGCATTACCAAACAGGTCAGAATCGCCCATTTAATAGTGAACTTTTGATGCTGTCCAAATTCGATACCAGCCAATCCACATAATAAATATGTTGAAGGAACCAATGGTGAAAGTAAGTGTACAGGTTGGCCGACAATTGAAGCACGCGCCATTTCTACAGGTGTAATACCATAATGACTTGCCGCTTCAGAAAGAATCGGTAACACTCCATAATAGAAAGCATCATTCGACATAAAGAAGGTCAAAGGCATACTAATCACAGCAGTAATGGGCGCTAAAAAAGGACCCATACTTTGTGGAATAATCGCCACCAATTCTTTAGACATCGCATCAACCATGCCTGTCCCTGAAAGAATCCCAGTAAAAATCCCTGCAGCAAAAATAATACCCACAACGTTTAGAGCACTACCTGCATGATGAGCAACTAAAGATTTTTGCATATCGACATCTTTATAGTTGACCACCAATGCAATACAAAGTGCAATCATAAATAAGATCGGTAAAGGCAACACGCCTTTCACCAAACAAATCATAAGGACAACTGTCAATAAACCATTGAACCATCTTAAATGTGCACGATTTGCTTCTGGATTACTTGAAATTTGAATGTCATCACCATGACTGACATCAAGTTCAATAATACCTAAGCGTTTACGTTCCATACGGCCATACATAAAACCGACAAAGTAGAGCCAAAGAATAGCAGCGAGCATTGGTAAAACCATTGGCACAAAGATTTCACTGGCTTCTACATGCAGCGCACTTGCAGCACGTGCCGTTGGTCCACCCCACGGGGTAAGGTTCATGATTCCGCTTGCCAGCATCATTAAACAAGCCATGATCAATGGGCTCATACCTAACTTTTTATAAAGTGGGAGCATTGCTGCTACACAAATCATGTAGGTGGTAGAACCATCGCCATCAAGAGAGACGATGAGTGTCAGGGTAATGGTACCAATAACCACTTTAAGTGGATCACCTTTGACCAGCTTCAAGATAAATTTTACAGAAGGATCAAACAATCCCGTATCAATCATGATGGCAAAATAAAGAATTGCAAAAAGTAGCATTACGCCTGTTGGTGCAAGTTTTTTTACACCATCAAGCATCATTTCACCGAGCTGTTTGATTTCTAAATGCCCAAGGCTGTCGAAATAGAAGCTAAGACCGTAAGCGATTAATGCAAATAAAATTGGAATAAGTGTGAGTGCTGCAAGAGCAGTCATTCGTCTAGACATAATTAAGTACATAAAGCACAAAATCATGCCCAAACCTAATACGGTTAGCATAGTTCGATCCTTGAATGAGACTTGGGTAACAGAAGTCTTTTAATTTTTTAAGCAGAAGCATGCTAATAGTTATTGGATTAAATTAAAATATCCTTGTAGAAATACTGAATTCAGTACTATTTTTTAAATAAATAGAGTATTCAAAACAGATATTTAAAAATGAATATTATAATTGCACCAAAATGGTTATAAAATTTAAGATATTGATTTATATGTTTATTATATTTTATGATTTTAAAAACTGTATTCATGTTAATTTTCATATTTTTAAAATTTATAAATCAAAAGGCTATAATCTAATCAATAGCGTTCTGGATCTTGCAATATTAAAGCGCCACTTTTCATAAAAAAAGCTTAGCAAGGTGATTGCTAAGCTTTAAATGAGCTAAAGAAGCTTATTGCTAAGCTTTAAATGAGCTAAAGAAGCTTATTGTGAAGAGTCTTCTGATGTCGAGGGTTCTGCTTTTTCAAGTAAGCGTGTGACAAGTAGCTGGTCAATTTTAAAATGATCAACATCGACCACTTCAAATTTATAACCACCAAAAATCACGGTGTCAGCTGGTTTAGGAATTTTTCTTAACTGATACATCATAAAGCCTGCCAGTGTCTCGTAGTTCTCTTCATCTGGCATCTCATCAATTGCTAAAGCATGCTTCATGTCTTCAATTGGTGTACTACCATCAATTAACCATGAGTTGTTATCACGTTTAATAATTTGTAGTTCTTCATCCATTGGTGTAACCCAGTCACCCATCACAGTGATCATGATATCTGACAGGGTAATAACGCCAACGACAAGGGCATATTCATTAAATACGACTGCAAATTTTTCTTTGCTAGATCTGAAGCGATCAAGGACTTCAGATAGTGTTAATGTGTCAGGAATGGTCAATACTGTACGAATAGTTGACTCATGTAACTGATTAATTTTCTGGTTATTGAGAATACGAACTAGAATATCTTTGGCATCGACATAACCAATCACTTGGTCAATGGTTTCGTTGCAAACAAGGAACTTAGAATAAGGGTATTCAGCTAGCTTTTGGCGAATACTTTCTTCTGGTTCTTTTAAAGTAAAAAACACTACGTTTTCACGTGGGGTCATACTGGATGGAACATTACGTTCTTCAAGTTCAAATACATTTTCAATAAAGTGATGTTCTTGCTTTTGTAAAACACCCGCTTGTGCACCTGCATCCATCACCGCTGAAATATCATCAAAGGTAATATTGTCTTCACGCGTTGTATTGACTTTAAACAAGCGGAATAACAAGTTAGCAACAGCATTGATAAACCAAGCTAATGGTTTACATACCACGATAAAGATCTGGATGGGATTGATGACTGAAACTGCAATTTTTTCGGGTGCAATCATCGCCATACGTTTTGGCATTAAATCGGCAAAAAGAATAAAAAGTGAGGTGACTAAAGTAAATGAGAGGACAAAACTGATGGTTTCAGTCCAATTTCCGACATAGAAACGAGAAACAAATTCAAGAAAATAAGGGCGAAATGCACCTTCACCTAAAATACCGCCAAGAATAGCAACAGCATTTAAACCGATTTGGGATGCGGCAAAGAAATCGGCAGAGTTTTGCTGTAAGTCTAGGACTTTTTGTGCTCGCTCATCGCCAGATTCGGCAAGAATTTTGAGTTTAACTTTACGCGCACCCGCAAGTGCGATTTCAGTTAAAGATAAAAAACCAGCTCCTGCGATGAGGACAGCGATGATTAGGATATTCTGGAACAGGCTCACGAATCCACCTATGGATCATCATTATTATGAGATATTTTTAACACATAAAAGGGGGTGGTAGTGAGTAACACACTACCGATCTAGAATTAGTATAAGCTTGAAATGATAAGAATTTAACAAAATTCCTATTAATATTGAGAAAAATGCGAATTATTTTGCATAAATTCACGATTTTCTTCTTCAATCATTTGACGTGCAACATAAAGAATCAATTGGCGTAACCAACGATGTGCAGGATGATGATGAAGTAAAGGACACCATGCCATTTTTAATTCAAATTCAGGAATATAAAATGGCGGATCTTTAATGAGTAAATTTTGGCTTTTGGCTTGTAAACGTGCGATACGGGTTGGTAAGGTCGCAATTAAATCGACATTTGAAGCCAATAATGCAGGCATTTGATAATGACGCGTAAAGACTGAAATTTTACGCTTTTGACCAATCCGCTCTAAAGCTTGATCAATCCAACCTAATCCTGCTTGTTTTTCAGGATTCACACCAAAACCAACACCCATCCCTGTTTTTGATACCCAGATATGTTGTGCATCTAAATAACTTTTAAGATTTAAAGTACTTGAAGCTGGATGTTTGTTATTGAGTAGACAAGAGAAACTGTCACGCCACACTAAAACTTGGTGAAAACTTTGTGGAATTTCATTAAACCGGTTGATGGCTAAATCAACTTTTCCTTGTTCCATGTCACGATATGACACGTCACTTGGTGTTAAAAAGTCGAGAACAACATTCGGTGCTTCAGAGCGCAAGGCTTTGACTAGACGAGGAACAAGTGTTGCTTCGGCATAATCAGAGGTCATAATACGGAATACACGGTTTGACGTATAAGGTCGGAACTCAGTACGAGGTTCCAAAATCATGGATAAATCAGACAGTGCGTCACGGATGCGGGGTTGTAATTCTAAAGCACGTTCTGTTGGTGTCATACCTTCAGAAGAACGAATTAAAAGAGGGTCATTAAATAAATTACGAAGACGACGTAAAATATTACTCATTGCGGGTTGGGTAACGCCAAGCTGTTCAGCAGCACGAGTCACATTTTTTTCACGTAAAAGAACGTCAAGGTAAATTAAGAGGTTGAGATCGACCCGCTCCAGATTCATAAAAAAAATACCGAAAATAAAATTTAGAAATCACAGAGGATTATGCCATAAGGAAATGCTTTTGTGTAAAAAGTAGATAAAAAAACAGCAGACGATTTATTGTTGTAGAGGAATCAAGAATTGTTGTCTTAGTTTTAAATTGAGATGCATGTTTGAATAAATCCTCATTTTGCTATTATATGTGAAGATAAGCAGATTTTTAAGCAACAACATTGTTTATCAATCGATGAATCACCCAATTATGCTTTGTCCGATTCTTGATCATTCAGGGTGTTTTTATATTAAAAAAATGCAGTTTTGGTTTTTTTGTTACAAGCTCAGACTTAAGTCTAATAGAGATAAAATTATCAAATTGACTGATATTTAAGCAATGTATAGGTAGTTGTTAATTATTAAAAATTATATAAATTAATTGTTTATCGATTTTTGGTTTAATTATAATATGACTTTGATCTACATATTTTTTAAATAAATACTGAAAATTAACTCAGAATATTGGATTAATTTGAGGACTCAATCTAAGCTAAGACCATAACAACGAAGTGTTCTAAATCTGAACAAACAAATACCGAGTGGATTTAGCTCTTCGATTGATGAAATCCTAATATTATTACAGGAACATATCATGACTACATACCAAACAGCGATTGATGCAATCCGTGAATTAAAAGCAAAATTCGGAAGCACATGGCGCGATATTAGCCCAGAAGATGCTGCGCGTATGCAACTGCAAAACCAATTTAAAACTGGTTTAGATATCGCTAAATATACAGCTGCGATCATGCGTCGTGATATGGCTGAATATGATGCTGATTCTAGTAAATACACTCAATCTTTAGGTTGCTGGCATGGTTTCATTGCGCAACAAAAAATGATTGCAAACAAAAAATATTTCGGTACTACAAGTAAACGTTATATCTACCTTTCTGGTTGGATGGTTGCTGCACTTCGTTCAGAATTTGGTCCACTTCCTGACCAATCTATGCACGAAAAAACTTCTGTACCTGCTCTAATCGCTGAAATCTATACATTCTTACGTCAAGCTGATGCGAAAGAACTTAATGATTTATTCCGTGCGCTTAAAAAAGCAAACGAAGCTGGTGATACAGCTAAAGCTGCTGAAATCACTGCACAAATCGATGGTTTCCAAACTCACGTTGTGCCAATTATTGCGGACATCGATGCAGGTTTCGGTAACGAAGAAGCAACTTATTTACTTGCGCGTAAAATGATTGAAGCCGGTGCATGTGCACTTCAAATCGAAAACCAAGTATCTGATGCTAAACAATGTGGTCACCAAGCTGGTAAAGTAACAGTTCCACATGAAGACTTTATCTCTAAAATCCATGCATTACGTTATGCATTCTTAGAAATGGGTCTTGATGACGGTATTATCGTTGCGCGTACTGACTCTGAAGGCGCTGACTTGACTCAAAAAATCCCAGTGGTTAAAGAGCCAGGTGATATTGCTTCTCAATATATTAGCTACTTAGATACAACTGAAATTGACATTGCAGATGCTCAAGAAGATGAAATCTTGATTAAACGTGATGGTAAATTACACCGTCCTAAGCGTTTAGCTTCAGGCCTATATCAGTTCCGTGAAGGTACTCAAATTGACCGTGTTGTACTTGACTGTGTGTCTAGCTTACAAAACGGTGCAGATCTTCTTTGGATCGAGACTGCGACTCCAAACGTTGAAGAAATTGCACACATGGTTAACCGTGTACGTGAAACAGTTCCAAATGCGAAGCTTGTTTATAACAACAGCCCATCATTCAACTGGACTTTAAACTTCCGTCAACAAGCTTACGATCGTTGGGTTGCTGAAGGTAAAGATGTTTCTGCTTACGACCGTGCTAAATTAATGAGCGCTGAGTACGATGCTTCTGAATTGGCTGCTGATGCTGACTCGAAAATCCGTACATTCCAAGCAGATGCTTCTCGTGAAGCGGGTGTATTCCATCACTTGATTACACTTCCGACTTACCATACTGCTGCGCTTTCTACTCATGAGCTTGCACAAGGTTACTTCGGTACTGAAGGTATGTTGGCTTATGTTGCTGGTGTACAACGTAAAGAAATCCGTGGTGGTATCGCTTGTGTTAAACACCAAGCGATGGCGGGTTCTGACATCGGTGATGATCACAAAGAAATCTTCTCTGGTGACAATGCACTTAAAGCGCATGACGATGCTAAAAACACAATGAACCAATTTGCTGCTCACTAAGCATTGACTTGATTCAAAAACCCAGCGCAAGCTGGGTTTTTTTATGAAAGGTTATTAGAGTCTTTAGAATTAAATACTTCAACTTCAGACATATCAAACAGGAACTACATTTAAATATAATTATCCAGTGCTGATATACAGGAGTGATTTAAAGTAAATCATAAAAGCAATGCGTATTTACAAAGCATATGGTTGTTTGACATAAATAAAATTAAATGATGTTTAAACGTGATTAAAGATCAAATAAAATAGTGTAATTTTAGAAAAGTTAATTTGTTCATATGAAATTATGCTGACTGACTTAATTGTTTATATGGATGTTTTTAATATTTTTTTGTAGGAAATAGTATAGAACATTGAGATATAGACATTGATAAAATGGGATATATAAACTAAAAAACGCCCAATGAAGTTCATTAGGCGTTTATAGATCAGCAATATTTCAAGACTACATTGCTCGTTGGTTGAAGTGCTTAAGCAAACTTCGCTAATACTTCTAAGAAACCTTCTTTTTGACGCGGGTACTCTGCAATCACATCATGAATACGTAGACCTTCTGGATTAGTTGCGTTGATATTTCGACCAGCAGCAACAAACTTAGTCAATAAGCGTTCATAGTCAAAAGGACGCATATGTTTAAAGGCATGATAAAGTACATGAAAATCAGTATTAGTACCTTCAGGAGGAAGTTGATCTAAGTAGGCAAAAACACGCTCGTCTGACCATTCTTCATTGAACGTTGCTGGCTGTGAAAGTGCCATAACAGCATCTCCTCAAATAAAATAATTCTAAATTAAATGATTAATTTACAACATTATATCAACCTTATTTATCTTTCATTTTATAAGGATAAATACAATCTTTAGCTGAAAAAAATCTAAAACAAAAAGGGCAAAATATATTGCACGAGAAAAAGTAACCCTTTTTAACTCTGCCCTATATTTTGCCCTGAATCAATCCGCTTGACTAATCAATAATGAAATTATCGTTCTTCAGGTAAATTGATATTCATTTCCAACATTTCAATGTTGGCTTCAGAACGAACTTGCATTTGAATATGCTGTTCATCCACGCCACGGACATAACGATTAACCACTTGCATGATTTCTTTTTTCATTTGGTCAATCTTGTCTTGGCTTAAACGTTTGCCCAAACCGTTTTCAGAAGCAACAATAACTTTTAAGCGATCTTTAGCAGTTTGGGCGCTAGATGGTTTGTCATCATTGCTAAAAAGTTTACTCCAAAATCCTGCCATTTCTACGCTCCAAATAACCGTGCTAACCAACCCTTAGGTTTCACTGTAATATGTCGATAAGGACGTTCCTCACCCAAGAAACGCGCAACTAAATCATCATATGCTTGCCCAGCAGATGCTTCTTGGTAAAGAATGACAGGTTTACCTTCATTCGATGCCTGAAGTACGCTAGGGCATTCTGGAATGACGCCTAAAGTTGGTACACGTAAGATATCTTTTGAGATATCATCAATGGTCAACATTTCTTGTTTATCGGCACGTTCAGGGTTAAAACGCGTAATACATAAATGTTTACGAATACGCCCTTCGTTGTTTTCTACTTTTTTCGTCTTACTGTCGAGCATACCAATAATACGGTCTGAATCTCGAACAGAAGAGATTTCTGGGTTTGTTACAATAATCGCTTCATCTGCATGATACATGGCTAAAATTGCACCACGCTCAATCCCTGCAGGTGAGTCACAGATAATATAATCGAATTCTTGTGCAAGCTCATCGATTACACGAGCAACACCATCATCGCTCAGTGCATCTTTATCACGGGTTTGCGATGCAGGTAAAATATATAAATTTTCAATATCTTTATCGCGAATTAGCGCTTGCTGTAAGCGCGCTTCGTTATTGATGACATTTACAAAATCATATACGACACGGCGTTCACAGCCCATGATCAAATCTAAATTACGCAAACCCACATCGAAATCAATCACAACAGTTTTATGACCTCGTAGGGCTAATCCTGTTGCAAAAGATGCACTCGTCGTAGTTTTACCTACGCCACCTTTGCCTGATGTAACGACAACAATTTTGGCCACCGAATCCACTCCTGTTATGGTCATTTTACCCGATTAAACGAGTTTTATATGGTGTTTAATTTATACCTTAAAATTGCAAAGCTTCAAACACTAGCTCTTGCTGGTCATTCAAGTAAATATGTACAGCTTTTTTAATTACATCTTGAGGAATGTCATCTGCTACACAATATGTTCCCGCAATAGAAACCAATTCGGCTTCTAGTGAATGACAAAAAATTCTTGCACTGGTGTTACCACCTGCGCCTGCAATGACTCTACCACGAACACTGCCATAGATATGTATATTTCCTGAAGCAATCACTTCTGAACCACTGTTAATACCAGCATTCAGTATGATGTCTCCATGATCTTGAACCAAACATTGCCCAGTTCTTAAAATTTCATCATGATATGAAGTGACATGACTCAATGTTTTAGACGCATCTACGCTTACATTTGGTGTCGCTACAGCGGGTGCTTTTACTGGAGTTTCAACCACTTGTTCTTTCGTCGGTTTAATCCGTTGCAATGGACGATCGGCAGGCAAGACTGGGAATTGAATTGCACGTGCTTGGTCACCCAATAAACCATCAATCACAGCCATAGGCTGTAAATCTAGGCTGATAATGAGTTGAATCAGGGCAATAAGCTCTTGTTCAACTGTGGTATCAATAATGACCAAAGCCCCTTGATAAGAGGTCTCACTCATCATTGAAGTTAATTCCTGGCGGATGGCATCATGATCATTAGTATCGAAGGTTAATCGGGTAAAATTAACCATTCTGCCTGTAATCCGTATATCAGCCATAATTATTCCTTAAAAGGCATGTGACCTAAATTTTTCTATCTAAGCGTCAAAAATTGTGAAATAGGGCAAATGCTAGAACATATTGAATGATTTCTCTAGCAAAGATACAAATATTTTCAATGAATTGCTTATTCTTTGAATCACTCATCTTTTACTTGATCATTTTTTTCTAATTCAAGCTGCCATTGTTTTACTTTCACTTGTTTCCTTAACGATTCTAAACTTTCATAGACTATAGATTCAACTAGTTCTTCAAGTTTTTGATTTTCAATATTTAATTGGCTTAATTTGGTTGAAATTAATTGATAGGTCGCGTTTGGATTTTGTAGATTGCCTTGAGTAAACGGTTGCACCAATCCTTGCGTAATATTCTCACCTAGCTGTTGCCCAATATTTTGAATCTGATTTTCAATCATACTGCCTGCAATTGGGATCATGCGCAATAACTGGGTCAATTGCGGGGTGTCCTCAATCGCTTGACGTACAATCTGTCCGACATTATGGGTAATCACATGACTTTGTGCTTTTAGTTCAGTGGCCAAAGATTCTTGTAAGACTTCAGCTAAAGTTTGTGCAAAACGATCTCTATGGTGATCAATTAAATCATGAATGATTTTTTTATGGCTTGAGCTGGTGTCTAATTCTTGTTTAATTCCATCAATGACGGTAATCACAACACGATCTGATAATTCTTCCATCAGTACTCGATAATAAAACAGCACACGTTTTAGAATGTTATCGGGAATAACCTTATAACCTAACTCATGAAAATGATAAGCAATAATACCGACGCGAATTAAACGTAAAAAACGTAAATAAGGAATAATCGCTAAAATCTCATACCAGTGAATAAATGGAAAGAAGAACCAACGCGCATGGTGTTTGTTGATAATAGCGATGAGCCAGCGAATGCCTAATTCAACAATCAAAAAGGTAATAAACCAGCTTTCAGTTTTAATCACCCACGGATGCAGATCTGTTTTGTAATACTGTAAAACTTGCGGTAGATGAATTTCATTGAAAAGCCAGTCACCAAAATTACTCATTAAAAAAGCATTGGCACATAAACAGAATAGGTTGAAGACGATGATAAACATCATAAAGATGTCATAACCAAAAGCGATCCACCATCCTCGTGACATATCGTTTTTCGTTTCTGTACTGTTTTCGAGTGGTGGAACTTGCTCTGTCATATCCATCCTATTCTGTAGTTTTTTCTTCAATTGAAAGTTAGTGATTATATTTTTGTTTTATGGTGCTAATCAGTTGATCTTTTTCACTCCATAAATCATCAACCCAGTTTTGAAAGCGTTCGCGATATTCTGCATCATCTTCATAATTGCCGCCCAGTACCCATTCAGGAATCTCAATTTTACGCATATTAACTGCAATTCGAGGTACTTCACCTAACCAAAACTCACCATAACCGGGTGCACCATCTGGATACACAATGGTCATATCCACCAAAGCGTCAATCTTATCACCTAAGATATTTAAGGCGAGAGCAAGTCCACCGGCCTTAGGTTTAAGTAAATTGGTAAAAGGGGATTGCTGTTGAGCATGTTTTTTTGGGGTAAAACGTGTTCCTTCAAGGTAGTTGAGCAATGTAAAAGGCTGGCTTAATAACTGTTCACAGGCTTTACGTGCTTCTTCCATATCACGTGTTTTGAGATCAGGGTTCTTTGCGATCTGCTCTTTTGTATGGCGTTTCATCATCGGAAAGCCAAGAATTTTAAATGCTTGCCCGACAAATGGTATAAAGATCAGTTCCCATTTGGTGAAAAAGCGGGTGAGAGGCATGCGTGTTAGACCAAAATATTGGTTTACGGTAGTATCGACCCAACTTTGATGGTTACAGGTCATTAAATAACGACCTTGCATATTTAAATCCAAGTTGTCATCAACAGTAATGTCCCATTGTGTTTCGGGAAGAACATGATCAATCAACCAATTATTTACACTTAACCAACTATTGGTGATATTGATATTGGTTTCATCCACCTTTTTTGACTTTTTAAATAATTTGGTCAAGCCTAAAGCTAAAACAGGTGGGCCGTGAAAAAAAGTACTGCCAGTAATCACTGAGCCAACGGTTAAACCTTTCGTAATTTTTTTTAAAATAGGTTGCTTCTGCTGTTGAGATGACATAGAACAGTCCTAATGATTTATTGTGAGTGCCAGTTCAAGCGACTAGATATTTTTTACTGCTACGTTGCGAAATAATGTTTATCATTATTTAGAATGAATAAATTTCGTATTTCTTGCCTCGTATCACCTAGAAATATACATAATCGCAAACATAGACGAATTGTCCACAGCCCTTAAATATAATCGTTACAATGCAATTTAAAAAGACACATTTAATGACTATGTACAAATTATGATGATCACTTTTGTAAATTTCATTGTAAATATTACAAAATGTAAAAAAATACGTGATTGTTAACAAAACGCCTATAGTGGTGCTTTGTTTTTTATACCAAAATTAAGCTAACAAAAAACACAACTTGGAGGCATGCAATGCGTGCACTATTAATTACAACACTTACAGCAGGGGCTTTAGTACTTTCTGGCTGTCAATCAACTGGTAATAACATTGGTGGTATGGAGTACGACAAATCTGCTATTGGCGGTTTGATCGGTGCAGCAGCGGGCTATGGTTTGTCTCGTGGTAATGCAAACTCATCTGCACAAAACAATCGTGCAGCAGCAATAGGTGCGCTTTTAGGTGCTGGTACTGGTCTTTATTTAGACAATAAAGAGAAGAAATTACGTCAGCAAATGCAGGGTACTGGTGTAGAAGTTAACCGTAATCCAGATGGTTCTGTAGCTTTAGTTATGCCAGGTAGCATTACATTTGATACTAACAAGTCATCAATTAAACCGAACTTCTACGGTACGTTGAATAAAGTTGCACAAACTTTAATGGAAGACAACAAGAGTGTAATTCTTGTGACTGGTTATACGGATAATACAGGGAATGACTCAATTAACATTCCATTATCTCAAAACCGCGCATACTCAGTTGCTAACTACCTTAAAGGTAAAGGCGTACAAAGCCGTATTGATACCCAAGGTTATGGTTCGCAAAATCCAATCGCAGATAACTCAACTGCTGCGGGTCGTGAACAGAACCGTCGTGTAGAAATTAGTATTTATGCGACAAACTAAGAAATCGTAATAAAAGTAGCGAATTTTTTAGCTAAAAGTGTTGAAGAGGAATCATAGTTCGCTATGATTCCTTTTTTTATTTTCCAAATTTTTGCTTAAATTTTATTAATCTTTTTAAGTATGAGATTAAGGTTTTTATCATTAATACGAGCGTTGATTCGAGGATAGTCTCTCTTCTTGCTGCAGTGTGTTAACCGTTATTATGGCTTTGGGTGATAGCTTTTGGTTATGCTTTCGCCATTTGATCACAGGTTAACTGAATAACAACAGCTCAGAGCAAAATAGAGTATTGAAACAAGACGGTTTGAAACTAAAGCATAATTTAACTGAAATTATTTTTATCTGGTTTTTATATTTGAAAAATTCAAATTAAGCATTTTGCAACTCTACTTTAGATGACTATAATCGAGCTCGAAGTTTTTAGAGGATGAACAATGTCGAAAGCAAGTCAACTAAATGACAAGCAACTTGAAGCCATGAAATATACTCAAGGACCCTTGTTAGTACTTGCAGGGGCGGGTTCAGGTAAAACCTCAGTAATTACAAGAAAAATTGCGTATTTGGTTCAACAGTGTGGGATTCCTGCACATCGAATTACTGCAATGACCTTTACCAATAAAGCTGCACGTGAAATGAAAGAACGTGTCGGTAAGTTGTTGGGTAAAGAAGAAGGGAAAGGGCTTTCGGTTTCAACCTTTCATACCTTTGGTTTAAATTTATTACGAATTGAGCTGAAAAATACCCCACTGAAAAATAATTTCTCAATCCTTGATGCCGATGACTGTAAGCGTATTCTTATGGATTTGATGCATCGTGATAATTTATCGGGCGCTGAAAGCAAAGAATTGATTGCTAAAGCCATGAAAAAGATTTCAGATTGGAAAAATGATTTGATTGTGCCTGAACAAGCACATACGACTTGTGAAACACCAGAAGATGTGCAGTTTGCCCACTTGTATCAATTATATGAGCGAAATTTACGTGCTTATAATGCCGTAGATTTTGATGATCTGATCGTGATGCCAACACGCCTCTTACAAGACAATGCAGAAGTTCGTGATCGTTGGCAAAACCGAGTTCGCTATCTACTTGTGGATGAGTATCAAGACACCAATACCGCGCAATATATTTTGGTGAAATTATTGGTCGGTGTGATGGGGCAGTTCACCGCTGTTGGTGATGATGACCAATCCATTTATGCATGGCGTGGTGCAAAGCCTGAAAATATGGCATTGCTCAAAGAAGATTTCCGCAATTTAAAAGTAATTAAGCTGGAGCAAAACTACCGCTCTACCAGTCGTATTTTAAAAGCCGCGAACCATGTCATTGAAAATAACCCACACATTTTTGATAAAAAGTTGTGGAGTGATAAAGGCCATGGTGAAGTCATTCGAATCATCACCTGTCGTAATGATGATGATGAATCTGAACGCGTAGTAAAAGACCTGCTCACGCATAAATTGATGAATGGCAAAAACTGGAAAGATTATGCGGTGTTGTATCGCGGAAATTTCCAAGCACGTGTATTGGAAACTCAGCTACGTCAAATGCAGATTCCATACAAGCTCTCTGGTGGTCAATCTTTCTTTGGTCGTGCAGAAATTAAAGATGTGATGAGCTACTTGCGTATCATCATTAACCCTGAAGATGACAGTGCTTTCCTACGTATTATCAATACGCCTAAACGTGCAATTGGCCCAGTAACACTTGAAAAGTTAGGTCTTTTTGCCCAAGAAAATCATTTATCACTGTTGGCTGCGGCAAGTGATCAACGCTTAACTATGGTGATGCCAAAAAAGGCCACCACACAATTGGCTGAGTTTGCTGGCTTTATCAATGATTTCACTCGTGAATTGTTAGATGACGATGAACCTGTTCCTAAAATTCGTCAAATGATGAATGATGCAGGCTATATCGATTATTTACGTGAAACTGCGGCAACGCCTGCACAAGAAAAAACCAAGATTGATAATGTGGAGATGCTCTATACCAGTATTCAAAGCTTAATCAACCGTGCTGAAGATGTAGATGAAAAGAACATTGAAAGTGTGATTCGTAAAATGGTGTTGTTGGATATGCTTGAGCAACAACAGGAAGATGAAGACACCGATAAGGTCAATCTGCTGACATTACATGCATCTAAAGGTCTGGAATTTCCATTTGTTTATATTATGGGCTTAGAAGAAGAGCTTCTGCCACATAAGAACTCCATTGCTGCGGAAACGATCGAAGAAGAACGCCGTTTAATGTACGTGGGGATTACTCGTGCACAACAAGGTTTGACCTTGACTTTGGCTGAGCAGCGTAAAAATGGTGGACAAATGAAGCAAATGACGCCAAGTCGCTTCTTAGATGAATTGCCACAAGATGAGCTTGATTGGCTAGGGCGTAAGAAAAAAATAGCTGAACATGTCGATCCAAAGCAACAAGCACAGCAATATTTACAAAACTTAAAAGCGTTATTAAAACGTTAATTTTTAAACCAGTTCTTTTTTTTCTTTCGATTTGATTTTGAACAGATCGAAAAAAATAAAAAAACTTTTAACAGCTTTATTTAACCAAGGATTTCAATATGAAAGTTCAAGTAAAAGTACTTGATCAACGTTTAGGTCAAGAATGGCCAATGCCAACATATGCAACATCAGGTTCAGCAGGTTTGGACTTACGTGCATGTGTAGAAGAAGCGATTCAGATTGAACCTGGTCAAACTGTTTTAGTTAAAACAGGCATGGCCATTTATATTGAAGATACTAATTTTGCTGGTCTAGTTTTACCACGTTCGGGCTTGGGCCATAAGCATGGGATCGTATTGGGCAATTTGGTTGGGTTAATTGATTCAGATTATCAAGGTGAATTAATGGTTTCTGTATGGAATCGTGGTCAAACCAGCTTTACTTTAGAGCCTGGTGAGCGTTTAGCGCAATATGTATTAGTGCCTGTAGTTCAAGCGCAATTTGATATTGTAAATGAATTTGAAGCGACTGAACGTGGTGCTGGTGGTTTTGGTCATACTGGGAAAAACTAGATTTTTCTATAATTTTTTAAGCCTGATTTATCAGGCTTTTTTAATATTATATTGATTTGTAACAAAAAGTATGTATAAAGCCTTGTATGAAATTGAATATATTATCAAGAGTTTTTAGTATATTGCATTTGACCTGATATAAATATTTTCATATAAATGAATTGACTGCTAATCATTAGAGAGATGAAGCTAACAAAATAAAGGGTTGAGCAAATAGAAGTTTTGCTTATGAAAAAGATGAATGATTTTCCTTTTCAACTTTTCCGCGCCTATGATATCCGTGGAAAAGTTGAAATGATGCCCCCAGAATTGATTCAGGCAGTGGCATATGCTTTAGTTAATCAACTGATTGAAAAGGGTCAATCAAAAATAACCTTGGGTTATGATGCACGATTAAGTAGTCCTGCGTATGCTCAAATTATCAAACAGGTATTTCAAAATAACCACATTGAAGTTACTGAAATAGGCTGCTGTGCGACCCCACAATTGTACTTTGCCGCAAGAAATACGCAGGGCAATGGCATTATGGTGACAGCAAGTCATAATCCAAAAACTGACAATGGTATTAAATGGATTATGCAGTTTGAGCCACCTTCTCCTGAAATGATTCAAAACATTGGAATTCAAGCAAAAAATTATCTGCAAAATAAGCAGTCAGCATGGATTGATACAGGAGCTATTGTTGAAAGGGCAACTCATCAAATAAAGTCTGAATTTTGTTTATCCTATCAGTCCGCGTTATTAACAGATATTCAATTAACCCGACCACTCAAAGTCGTGATTGATGGTTTAAACGGTTCCGCAGGCTTTTGTGCCAATCTTGTTTTAAAAAAATTGGGCTGTGAGGTGATTGCATTACGTTGTAATGCTGATGGAAACTTCCCTGATCATGCACCAGATCCTTCACAAGCTTCACATTTAGAATTACTACGACAAAATGTACTCAATCATCAGGCAGACATTGGTATTGCTTTAGATGGTGATGGTGATCGTGTGGTTTTGTTGGATGAAAATGCACATATTATTTCAGCGGATCGACTTTTAGCACTGTTCGCGCAAATCTGTTTGAAAGATCATCCACAGCATGAAATCGTGTTTGATGTGAAATGTTCATCTATGGTGCGTCAAGTGGTTGAGCGTTTAGGCGGTCAAGCCAAGATGATTCGAACTGGCAGCAGTTTTTTACGCAAATACATGTCGCAATCTAAAGGCCAAGCTGTCTTTGGTGGTGAGTACGCAGGTCATTATGTCTTTAATGATGGGCGAGGATTTGGCTATGATGATGGGTTATATGCTGCTTTACGTGTGATGGAGTACTTATGTTATTTTCCTCAAGCCACATTGTCTGAAATCTTAGCGTGTTATCCCGATCGTTTCTATACCGAAGATACCTATATCAGTACCCATTGTACTGATCCGAAAATTGTTTTGAATGAGATTGAATATCTCAGTCAACAGTTTGGTGCTGAACTGAGTAAAATTGATGGCATACGCCTTGATTTTGAACACGGGTTTGGCATTATTCGAGCATCAAATACGGGTGAATATTTTACAGTACGGTTTGATGCTGATGACCCAATTTGTTTAAATGAAATTCGTCAGACATTTGCGTCTATGCTTCGTGACCGTTATCCTATGATCGCCAAAGATATTCTACAGGCACACTGATTTCTTAATTTATCCATATTCATCAGTCTAATTCCTACAGCTCACTAAGGAGAGGCGAATGCCACATCAGCATACTGGCATCGACAAAGCGCAAATATTGACAGAGGCTTTGCCATATATTCAACGATTTACAGGTAAAACACTCGTTGTAAAATATGGTGGCAATGCAATGACTGATCCTGCTTTGGAAAGTTCATTTGCTCGTGATATCGTTTTACTCAAGACTGTAGGTTTAAATCCGATTGTCGTACATGGGGGTGGTCCACAAGTAGATTCATTACTTAAACAGTTAGGTCGTGAGTCTGATCGAATTGATGGAATGCGGGTGACGGATCCAGCAACCATGGAAGTAGTCGAGATGGTTTTAGGCGGCAGTGTCAATAAATCCATCGTTAACTTGATTAATCAACACGGTGGACGTGCTATTGGTTTAACAGGGAAAGACGGTAATTTATTACGTGCTCAAAAGCTCTTGATGGAAAAAACGCTTGCAGATGGTACAGTCACACAAATTGACTTAGGTCTTGTGGGAGAAGTGATCGGGGTTAAAACTGATGTCTTGGAAATGTTTACCCAGAGTGATTTTATTCCAGTGATAGCGCCTTTAGGTGTAGATGAAGATGGTCAAACTTATAATATCAATGCTGATTTAGTTGCTGGTAAAGTGGCAGAAGCTTTAGGGGCGGAAAAATTGATTCTATTGACCAATATCTCGGGTGTTTTAGATGAAAATAAAAACCTCCTTACTGGTTTGAGTACTCAAGAAGTGGATCGTCTTATTGAAACCGGAGTGATTTACGGGGGGATGATCCCCAAAGTGGGGTGTGCGTTAGATGCGGTTAAAGGTGGGGTTGTTAGTGCACATATTGTGGATGGGCGTGTACCCCATGCAACGCTCTTAGAAATCTTTACAGATCATGGTGTAGGAACATTAATTACCAACCGTGGCAAGCCTCATAAATAATTTTTAATTTATACGTTAATTTCTTTGAAAGCCAATGTGAAAGCATTGGCTTTTTATTTTACCGACACTGTTTCAAATTAACTACTCATTGCGTGTTTTTAAACGGTCATTTTTTCGTCATATAAGTGTCATCGGGATTGCCTAGTGTAAGTAAAAGCTCAAGGAGTCGAAAATATGTTCGCAAAATTAAATCAGTATCGTCAGAACTTCCAGAACTTAAATTTACCTTTACCAAAATCTAAAAAAGCACAATCACAATATAAATTTGAATGGGTCGAAGACCTGAAACAACTCAAAGAAGTACAAAAATTTCGTGCAGTACAGTTCGCAGATCAATTTGGCATTACATTTGAAAATGGGTTAGATCAAGACTTATATGATCTTGATTGTGAACATGCAGTATTACGTGATAAATGGAGCAATGAAATTGTTGCTTATACACGCTTGAAGTTAATTCAAGGGCATGAGCTTGCACGTAGTTATAGTGCACAAGAGTTTGATCTTTCTCAGCTTTCACATTTATCTAATATTGTAGAAATTGGTCGTACTTGTGTGCATCCGCGCTATCGTAATGGGCGTGCCTTGTCGATGTTATGGTTAAATCTAGTTCCGACAGTGCTGTGGAAAATGAAAGCAAAACATTTAATAGGGTGTGTCAGTATTCGTCTAGAAGACAATAAGGCCCGTGCTTATTATACGCATCAGCATTTGAAGAAAATGACTAGCAAACAGTCGATTGATATAAAGGCAAATTCTGCTTTTGAACCGTGTCATCCAGAGTACAGCTTTCCACAAGATGAACGAATTCCGAAGTTATTTGATGTCTATTTGAAAATGAATGCTCGTTTATCTAAACAGGCTTATCATGATGAGGCATTTAATTGTTTAGATTATTTTGTCTTTTTAGATGTCAATGAAATTGCCAAAAACTTTGTTTTAAAGAAAATGGTTAATCGCTGAGTGTCCGAAAAAATAAGGATACTTTGACTTAGATATCCTAAAATTATCCCAAGCATTTTGTTGTTCTGTGTGAAGTCATTAGTCTAATATGCATCTGTTTGCAGTTATTTTCAGTTATTGAGATTTGCAAGCAGGTGCGTAGTCATGCACAATATTCTTATAAATAAAATGCTGTATGAATACACTATGTGCCAATTGCTTGGAATGAACTGCGCTGCTCCCACTGATATTACCTTTTCGTTTCGTGGGTTTTCTCAACGCGCAGGAATAACCTCTGATCATTCTGATGGGTTTGGTATTGCTTTTTTTGAAGATAAAGCATGCCGTTTATTTGTTGATAATCAATCTGCTGTCTTGTCACCAATTGCTGAACTGGTGCGTAACTATCCGATCAAATCTCGTAATGTTATTGCGCATATTCGCAAAGCAACCCAAGGTAAAATCACCTTAGAAAACTCTCATCCATTTATTCGTGAGCTATGGGGGAGACAGTGGATTTTTGCACATAATGGTGATTTACATAACTTTCATCCGCATTTATCGGGGCGTTTTACCCCTGTAGGCAGTACAGATAGTGAGTTGGCATTTTGTTATTTGCTTGAACAATTAGTTTTAAGATTTGGTTATTTTGAACCGAGTTTAAATGATGTTTTTGCCTTGCTTGAAGAAATCTCACCTAAAATTGCAGAATATGGCACTTTTAATTTTTGCCTCTCCAATGGACAAGCATTGTTTAGTTATGCGACAACTAAGCTGCATTGGATTGTACGTGAGTATCCATTTACATATGCACGCTTAGTCGATATTGATGTTGATATTGATTTTAGTCAATTTACAACAAAAGAAGATCGTGTTGCCGTGATTACCACAGAGCCGTTGACTCAAAATGAAGTTTGGACCGCATATCAGCCTGGTGAGATGATTTTATTTAAAGATGGTCAAGCGATAAAAGCAGCAACAACCCATGTCGAAAGACTTGCTCGTGAGGCCGCTGATCCAAGTTTGGTTAGAGTCACCAAGGCAGATCAATATTAGTTTGATCTGAATGAATTCATGTGAAAATTGGGGGAGGCGTAATTCGTTAACTCCATATTTTTTAGAATCTAAGTCATTGTAAAAATAAATTTAATTTATAGTCAACCTGTCAAAAACTCAGACACAAGAATATAATTTCTCTTAAATAATACTTTTAATTAAATCGACTGTATGAGTAAATAAAATTGTTTGATTATAAAAAGCTTACACTGCCACATCTTACATTCAAAGTTTAAATACCTTTGCTTAGGTGATGCCTCGCTTTTCGTAGGGATTATCAAACCTTGCACTACAAACAAAGCAGTGCTTTGTTATTGCTTATGTTAGGCGAGGGGTACGTCCTGTACCTCGCCCAATGGCGACATCCATGTTGCCATACGGTAGGATCACGATCTAAGATTCAAAAAAAATGAATTGATAACCAACATTTTCTAAATGTTCATACAATACATAAGCTTCATTTATGATCAATGGCTTGATGCAAAACACTTGTATGAATAATGAGGTGGTTGACTATATGGGATTGTCATCTTTGATAATTAACTAAGTATTTTGATGTTGTTACAATAAACAGAGGACGATTAAATAATAATATTTAATTATATTCTTTATATAATTTTTGATGTAATGATACCGTTATAATTATTTAAATATCATATTAAATAGTCTTAATAAAATTTATATTTCAACTCTTTTAAAGTGAGTCATGAAATAAGAGGAATAATAATAGTATCTATAAAATATTTTTACTTGAATAAAGAAAGTATTTAAAAATACAACAAAATCACAAAAGAATATTTATTCTGATTTTGACAAAATTATCTTAGTTTTTTAACGAGAAATCGTATAAAAATAAAATTTGAAGTGATTGTAAGAAAAATCGATTACACAATTATAATCATTTATTCATGCTTAATAATAAATATAGACAATCAATAAAATCATTTAAATTTAATAATTGGTTAAAAAATATCTTACTCTTTTAGTGCGGATTAAAATATTATCCAAGTATAAACAATAACTTAATTTATTTCATAGTTTTTTTAATGAATCCCGACTAATACAGTTTATTTTTATTTAGAGAGATAGCCGTTAATATGGTTGCTTAAGGTCAAGACATTATTTTAGGGTGATCGTATGAAGATGAGATGGATTCCAGAATATAATACGGGTATCGATGTGATCGACGATCAACATAAAAGGATTTTGGATTACATCAATGAAATTGATGAAATCGGTATGGCAACGGATCGTGCTCGTATCAAGCAAATTCTTGATAATATTATTGACTATACGCAATCACATTTTACCTTTGAAGAAAGCTTACAAGAAGAGGCTGGTTATAAATATCGTGTTCCTCATAAGCGTGTACATGACCTGTTTATTAAACGTATAGAAAGTTATCGTACCAGTTTTGAAGAAGGGCATTCTATAGAAAAAGAATTACATGAGGTGTTGTCTAAATGGTTAATTAATCATATTCAACACGATGATGCAGATTATGTGGGGGCTGTAAAATTAAATATGATGGGGATCATTAAAGAAAACGAAAAGAAAAAAGGAAAAAATTGGTTTGCAAGATTTTTTTCGTAATTTACAGACATTTTATGATTGTGAAATTATGGAAATCACCAGCTCTCTAACTAAAAAAATTCAGAGGGGATAAAAAGAAATAACAAAGATTATAACAATATCTAGCGCAGCAAATCATCGAGGGGTGATTTGCTTTTTTCTTTTAAACTTTGATTTTCAGCATCGACAAAGGCAAAATAGTAGAACTTTTTACGAAACACCTCATGCAGGATTATTCTATGTCACGATGGTTATCGCCGCTCATGGCATTTTGTTTATCATTTATAATTATCGCAGGCTTAGCACCAAGTCTGGATATTCAAATTGATCGACAAATTGATTTTTGGATATTGTGGTTAGTGTCAATGCTCGTGTTGGCATTGCCGATTACTTATTTAGAAGTTGCATTAGCAAAGCGTTCTAAAACAACTGCACTCAATGCCTTGTCTAGCTTAACTCGTGATGCTGATGCATCACAATCGTGGCGTATTGTTGGCTGGCTGGCTGTTATTTTTATTCCGTTCTTAGCGGGTGGGATTTTATCGAATATCAGTCAAAGTACTGTGCAAATGGTGAATTTACCGAAACAAAGTCATCTATTGTTTGCTGGTGCCGCTGTCATGGCTTTTGCTTTGTCATTTGCACCTCGTCAAATTTTAGTGGGTTTGATCACGGTAGGCGTGCTGCTTTCTTTAATTCTTGCACAAGTCTTTGGTACCCATTTACAGACTTGGCATGTTACCCCTTTAGAATTTAAAGAGTGGGGCAATGCTACGATTTTAGCCCTTGTGGCCACAGGGCTCGGTTTAGGTTTGTATTGGCAAACCAGCTTGTTAAATGTCCAACAGAATAATGAGGCGTCTAAAACAGCTTTACCTATTTGGATTGCGCAACTGGTTGCTGTGATTGCCTTTAGTTTTTTTGCAGCTTCAGCACAAATCCCTGCGTATACTTTATTATTTACTGCAGTCATTTCAGCCGCGCTATTATTACAACTAGGCAAAGAACAGTTAGCTCAACGCCAAGTCGCAATACTTATTCAATTTGTAGTGTTATTGGTGGCATTATTCATTTGGGCAATTCCAAATATGGTCGTGGTGTTTAATCCATTACTGATGATTTGGGGCTTGGTCATTTGCTTGATTTATTCAATCTTTGTGGGTTGGATTATGAAAATCAGCCATCTACGTAAAGCGATCAATTTTAGTTCTGAAGCGTTTTATAATATTTGGCGTATTGCGGTACGAATTATTTTACCTTTGAGCATTGTGTTGGCATTGGTATCCTATATTGGACAGTTAATTTAAGGGTCAAGGTGAATCTCGTGGCAAAAATTTGGGTGGCATATGCTGCCGAAAAGCAACAATTTCACATTGAGTTACAATTTTCTCAAGGCATGACGATTGCTGATGCAATTGCGCAAAGTGGATTGGTGCAACAAGTAGAACTGCCTGAAAATTTTAGTTTTGGTATCTTTGGAGTGAAAATAAAACAACAATCACATGTATTACAAGCAGGTGATCGTGTTGAAATTTATAGACCTTTAACGATTAATCCAAAAGATATTCGTCGCAATCGCGCAAAAGCAAATCCTGTCGGACGTTACTGCCGTGGAAATCGCTATCAACAATTGTTATTTAAATAAGGCGTTATTTACAATAATCGCTTTAAACAATTGAATGCATATGAAAAACCCCTCACTGAGGGGTTTCTTTTTATCGCAAAGTGTCTATAGTGGGGGCGCATTCAATATTGCTTCTTTAGAAGCAGGTAAACCAGGTTGAGACTCAGGAATGGTTTCTAAACCTTCAATTTTGTTTACGACACCTGATTGATCAAAATAAACCTTTAAATGTTGGCCATGTGCTGCGGGAATCTTCGCTTTTTTCGCGTAAGTTCCTGGGATATAGTTGTAAATGTAATCCCATCGTCCTGGATTCAATGGATCTGAGACTGTTGGGCTACCCAACAAGAATTGTACTTGTTGGTAGGTCATACCGACTTGAATTTTTGAAGCTTGAGCTTGGGTTAACGGTGTTCCTTGAGGAATATCGACTTTGTATACTCCAAATACAGAACAACCACCAAGTAAAGAAGCGACGAATAACGTCAGCATGATTTTTTGCATTTTGCTACACTATCCCAAATTAATTATGATGCAATTGATCCAAGGATAGATCATACTGCATCTCAACTCTGTTGCATATTCCAACTTAAAATTTGTTGAGAGACCTTTTTATATGCCTATTTCAAATCAAGATTTACGCAAAGCTGGACTTAAAGTTACCCTACCACGAATCAAGATTTTGGAATTATTAGAAAATTCAAGACAACACCACTTGAGCGCGGAAGACATTTATAAAACATTACTCGAACAAGGTGAAGATGTCGGTCTAGCGACCGTATATCGTGTGTTAACACAATTTGAAGCTGCTGGAATCATTCAGCGCCATCATTTCGAAAACAATCATTCTGTTTTTGAAATAATGCAAGAAGATCATCATGATCATTTGGTTTGTCAAAATTGTAATAAAGTCGTTGAATTTACTAATGAAACCATTGAACAAGAGCAACATTCAGTAGCTGAGAAACACGGCTTTCAGTTGACTGGACATTCTTTGAATCTTTACGGTTATTGTGATGAACCTGGATGTCAGGAAGCTTATCGTAAGCGCTAGAATCACATAAATACAACAAATGAAGGGGGGCTTATTTAAGCCCCCCTTTTTTTATACGCTCTTTTTTTGATTTGGGACTATTGTCCATCAAAGGTGAGTTTACTATTTGCATTAAGTAGTTGTGCACCACCTTCTTCATCCAATTTGATTTGTAGACGTAAATCATTTGGAGAGTCAGCATGTTTAAGTGCATCTTTATAGGTAATTTGTCCTGCTTTATAAAGGTCAAATAAAGCTTGGTCAAAAGTTTGCATACCCAATTCACGAGAGCGTTTCATCAAATCCTTAATCTCATGCACATCACCTTTACGGATTAAGTCTGAAACCAATGGTGAGTTGATTAGAATTTCAATTGCAGCACGACGTGAATTACCATCAGGTGTTGGGATTAATTGCTGTGCTACCATCGCTTTTAAATTGAGCGATAGATCCATAAACAACTGGCTATGACGATCAGACTCAAAGAAGTGAATAATCCGATCAATTGCTTGGTTTGCGTTGTTGGCATGCAGTGTGGCAAATACTAAGTGTCCCGTTTCAGCAAAGGCTATGGCATAGTCCATGGTTTCACGAGAACGAATTTCACCAATCAAGATCACATCTGGCGCTTGACGCAAAGTATTTTTTAGCGCAATTTCAAAAGAATCTGTATCGATTCCCACTTCACGTTGCGTAATAATGCATCCTGCATGTTCATGCACAAATTCAATCGGGTCTTCAATGGTGATGATATGACCTTTAGAGTTTTGATTACGATAACCAATGATAGACGCAAGCGAAGTTGATTTACCTGTCCCTGTTGCTCCGACAAAGATGATAATTCCACGTTTGGTCATTGCCAGATCTTTGAGGATAGGTGGTAATTTAAGCTCATCCATAGTTGGAATTTGAGTTTCAATACGACGCAAAACCATACCTGGCATATCACGCTGCTGAAAGGCACTCACACGGAAACGAGCAGTTTTATCGCGATTGGTAATGGCAAAGTTACATTCACGCGTCTCAGCAAATTCTTTACGCTGCTTTTCACTCATAATTGAGTTAAGCAGTTGCATAATAATTTCGCCGTTTAACTTGGTTTTTACTACAGGAACAATTTGACCATTAATTTTCATTGATGGTTCAACATCGGCAGTAATAAATAAGTCTGATGCTTTTTGCTCAATCATCATATTGAGCAAGTCATTAAAATCCATCTTTTTTAAACCTCAATAATCCATTTTATAAAAATGATTCTGGTTGTTTTGCTACATTTCTTGCAACTTGAGGACTAATAATACCTTTGGCAACCAGTGTTTTTAAACTTTGATCTAAGGTAGTCATACCATAGTTTGCACCCGTTTGAATTGCTGAATACATCTGTGCAACTTTGTTTTCACGGATTAAGTTACGAATTGCAGGAATACCAATCATAATTTCATGTGCGGCAACCCGTCCTCCACCATTCTTTTTAAGCAGTGTTTGCGAAATGACGGCTTGTAATGATTCTGACAACATGGCGCGTACCATATCTTTTTCTTCAGCAGGGAATACGTCAATGACACGGTCAATGGTTTTTGCCGCAGATGTGGTATGTAGCGTGCCGAAAACCAAGTGACCTGTTTCTGCAGCAGTTAATGCAAGGCGAATGGTTTCAAGGTCTCGCATCTCACCGACCAAGATAATGTCAGGGTCTTCACGTAACGCAGAACGCAGTGCTTCATTAAAGCCATGTGTATCACGATGCACTTCACGCTGGTTGATGAGGCACTTCTTAGATTGGTGTACAAATTCGATTGGGTCTTCGACTGTTAAAATATGGTCATAGCGACTGTCATTGATAAAGTCAATCATAGAGGCCAATGTGGTTGACTTCCCCGAACCTGTTGGGCCTGTTACAAGAATCAAACCACGTGGTAATTCACAAAGATCTTTGAAGATTTGTCCTAAACCTAAATCTTCCATGGTCAGAACTTTGGACGGAATGGTACGGAATACAGCACCAGCACCGCGATTTTGATTGAATGCGTTTACACGAAAACGGGCAATACTTGGAACTTCAAATGAGAAGTCTGTTTCTAATTGTTCTTCAAAATCACGACGTTGTTTATCATTCATGATGTCATAAACCAGTCTGTGAACTTCTTTATGTTCCAATGCTGGTAAATTGATACGACGGACTTCCCCATCGACACGAATCATCGGTGGCATACCGGCTGAAAGGTGTAAGTCAGATGCACCATTTTTGACGGAAAACGCCAATAATTCTGTAATATCCATAATGTCCCCGAATAAAAATCTATTTGCCTAGGGTGTAGATTATTCATCATGCTTGTGCTTAAGCGTGTTTTCTGGGTTACTAGGCGCGAAGTACGAAATTTAGTTATTCTAAATGATGAGATACATCGTTTCGCAAGCTAACACGTAGCAGTCAAAAACATCAAAGTCCCACAGAGTTGTAGTTAAAATTATTTCAAACTGTGTTGTGAAATTTGAAAATAGGCTTACTATTCTCTTCATTTCATTCCTTGTTTGCTCAATTTTAGCCTACAACGCAAGCTATTTATAAACGATCTACACACCCTCATTATTTTGTAGAATAATAAGGCCTTTCACTCAGCATAACCAACAATTTCATTGCTTGGAAGCTGAAATTTTTATGAAATGAGAACCTTGTCAATGAATGATCTAAATCAAGCTCGAAATCATATACTCACGCAAATTCAGCAGGCCTGTTTGACAGCAAATCGAGATGTGAGTCAGGTACAGTTGTTGGCAGTTTCCAAGACACATCCAAGTATGCTCTTAAAAGAAATGTATGCTACGGGGCAGCGGGCTTTTGGCGAGAATTATTTACAAGAAGCGCTCGAAAAAATTGAAGATTTAAAAGATTTAGAGATTGAATGGCATTTTATTGGTCATGTGCAGCGCAATAAAACCAAGCATCTTGCAGAAAAGTTTGCATGGGTGCATGGTGTTGATCGTTTTATCATTGCAGAGCGTCTCTCAAATCAACGAGAAGTTACTCAAAAGCCATTAAATATTTGCTTACAAGTGAATATTGATGCACAAGACAGTAAAGACGGTTGTCAGCCTGATGAAGTTGCAGATCTGGTAAAACAAATTAGTCAATTAAAGAATTTAAAGTTGCGTGGTTTAATGGTGATTCCTGCACCTGATCATCCGCAAGCATTTAGTGATACAAAGCAATTATTTGATCAGGTTAAAGTTCATCATGCGCATGCTGAAGATTGGGATACGTTAAGCATGGGGATGTCTGGAGATATGGTGGAAGCCATTGCCGCAGGGTCAACCATGGTACGTATCGGGACAGCTTTGTTTGGTGCACGAGATTATTCAAATAAACATTAATCATGGTATGACGTATTTTGAAAGATTATTGCGCTTACCCTAATTTATAGCATTTCATAAAAGCTAATTTATAGGATTATAGGGTTGGTATAGCCGCACCTTACCTTGAAAATTTAAATAAATTTATGTAGGCGATGCCTCTCTTTTCAGGGATGGATGCCAAATCTTGCGCTGCAAACAAAGCCCTGCTTTGTTTTTGCTCATGTTGGGTAGGGTACGCTCCACTCAACAGCTGCATCCATGTCGCCACACGATAGATCGCCCATGTATGACTCAACAAGACAAAAAAGCAGCTAAATTTGTATGAAGCTTACTATAATGAGTGGTTTAAGTTTATTTTAATTTTGATTTAATGCTGTAAACGTATAAGGCATCGATAATTCTAATCCGTAGAGATTGTTGATGACTATTTTTCATGTACTTATTCTTGCCATCATACAAGGGTTTGCAGAACTGCTGCCTGTATCCAGTTCAGCGCACGTGATTGTGGCTGAAAAATTGATGGGTTTTGACCCATCAGCGCCCGATATGACGTTTTTATTGGTGATGCTACATACAGGAACCATGTTTGCGGTCATTGTGTATTTTTGGAAGTCTTGGCGCACAACCTATTTTTCGTCATGGGATCGTTTTAAAAAACAAGCATGGTTTGTGATTGTTGCAACATGCATCACGGGCGTACTTGGATTAGCGTTGCAATCGATGATCAAACATGTATTTTTTGCTGGGGCAAACCACTTTGAAATTGAGCAATTGTTTAGCAACTCAAAATTAATGGCTGCTGCTTTAGCTTCTGCTGGTGTATTGATTATTTTATCTTCTCGATTAGATCGTGGACAGGTTGGTGATGTGACGATGAAAAGTGCGGCATGGATTGGCGCTGTTCAGGCTTTATGTTTGCCGTTTCGTGGTTTTTCACGTTCAGGTGCAACAATTTCAACAGGATTATTTTTAGGTGTCGCTCGCCAAAAAGCGGAAGAGTTTAGTTTTGCCTTGGCAGTGGTGTTAACCCCAGCGGTGATTGTAAAAGAACTTTATCGATTGCTACATGCCGAAAATTTTCAAAATATCCATTTAGCTCAACTGCTTTTACCCAGTATGTTTGGGATGCTGTTTAGCTTTATTGCAGGTCTTGTTGCTTTAAAATGGCTATCGAGTTGGCTTGAACATGGTCGTTGGCATTTCTTTGGTATTTATTGTCTGATTTTCTCTGGTGTCGTTTTACTCATTGGTTAAATCTAGGCTTTCAAACACTGACTTTTCAATATGTCACTTTAAATCTAAGCGTTCAATCCCATGTAAAATATTGAACGCTATGGGTCATTTTTCCTATTAATATTAGACTTCTTTGCTTAAGTCGAGTACAAAAATAATGCGGGATTATATGTATAGCGAATGATTTTTAAGAGTGATAGGGAAGTTTATGTCTGCATATTATCAATTGATTCAGCGTCATATCGATAAACAGGGTGTAGTGACTGCACATTATCAATCGACAGATCATGCTCAAGGGGCTTGGAATGCACATGAGCAACATATGGCACCAGCGACAGGGGTTATTTGTGCTGAATTAGAGCAGTTTTCACCTCGAAATGATGTTCGAATTGGTCGTATAAGTTTAGATATTCTTGGATTAATTGCAGGTGGCGAATTTTATATTCGGACAAAAGTAATTCGAGCTGGCAAGACCATTGAACTGATTGAATCCGAAATGGTCACACAAGGTAAAATAAGTATTGTGGCGAGAAGTTGGCGCATGATGATCAGCAATAGTCAAAGTGTTGCAGGCTTAGAGGATCAATCTATTGGTACACCGGAACAGTTACCGATTTGGCATGAAATACGTCAATGGCCTGGTGGATATATTCATTCGATTGAAGCAAGGACTGAGCAACGTCGACAGGGAGCTGGTATTGTATGGCTTAGCAATACTTTGGATATGGTTGAAGGTCGACCGACATCGGCATTTGTGAAGTTAATGGGAATGATCGATACTGCAAATGGTGTCGTGGCGAGACAAACAGCACCTTTTAATTGGGGCTTTCCAAATCTAGATTTACAAATTCATTTATATCGTTTGCCCCAAGGTCAATGGCTAGGCTTAGAAACCGTACAACAGTATGGTGAAGATGGTATTGGTTTAACCAGTTCCATCTTACATGATATTTATGGGCCATTTGGACGTAGTGAACAGATTCTCACTTTAAGACCCATACACGTTGAGTAATTGCATGGATGAAATCAAAAACTATATTTCTACATACCGTTTTTGATTTCTGTTGGTATTTATTGAATAGTAATTAGATTTTTTACATTGGCTTAGATAAATCGCTATAAAAAACAATTCTATGTGTAGGTAAAATGAAGCTGATGAGTATCCGTTTAGGCATTTGGAATTTACTTTAAGGCAAATTATTCAGTTAAATTTTTTAAAATATACTCAACAATATTAGATGTAATATGATTGTCGATTTGACTATACTGATTTGAATAAAATTTAAAAACTGGAAATAGAATATGTATAAATCCAAACTATTATTATGGTTATGTCTTTGTGCTTTAATCAGCGCTTGTAGTACTGCAAAATATTCTTCAACGCAGGATGCTACTTCACAAGAAATCGAATCTGCACCATCACCTACCTCAGCAACAGCTAAAGCTGCACCAGCGCCTATCTCCAATCAAAATCGAGTAAAGTCAGAAGAGCGTTTGGGAACGAAATGGGGAGATGATGTGAGTTCATATGTGACTCAGGTTGATTTAAAACGTTTGAGTAGTAATTCTATTGATGAAACTCAAATTCGTTATGCCAGTAAGCAATTTTCAGGACGCAGTATTAATAGCATTTCTTTAGCTGCTGGAAAAATTAGCTTTTCTGTTGTGGATGATCGTGGGCGAATTTTACCATTGTATCGCGATGGAGAGCGTTATTATCTCTCTGCCCGTGATGGACAAAGCTATCAATTGCGTTATGCCAATACCAGTAGCCAAACCTTTGAAGTTGTTGCAAGTGTCGATGGTTTAGATGTTCTTAATGGAAGTAAAGCTTCACGTTCAAATAGTGGTTATGTGTTAAGACCATATAGCTCATTCGCGATTGAAGGTTTTAGGAAGAGTAATTCATCTGTAGCTTCATTTATTTTTAGTAAGCCAAATGATGCTTATGCTGCCAACACTACCAGTGGTTCTATTCAAAATACTGGTGTGATTGGTACAGTGGTGTATGAGTTAAAAGCACCAAAATACGATCTACCCAAAAAATCTAAGGATAATTACGCACCTGCGCCTAATGCCTTTCCTGCGGATTAATTAAAAATATTAAGACGAAAGGGGGGATGTTATTATCCCTCTTTTTAGATGTTATAATGTTACATAATTGCAATAATTTAAAAATAGCACAGTCAAAATAGCTACGATATTATGACTTTGATAATAATCTACGTAACTTATAAACTTTAAAATAGGTTTTATAATGAAAAATATAAATATATTTCTCTGCCTTTTTTTGTGTATTTTTCTAGCTGCATGTTCGAAAAAAACAGATGAAAGCGTATCTCAATCCCAAACTGAAGCGACCAGTGCAGATGCTGCCGCTGAAGCAGCCAACAATCAAGTTGCTGCTGATGAAAAGTTAGGCACAAAGTGGGGTGATGAAATTGATTCCCATGTGACCGAAGTGCAATTAAAGCGCAAATCTGATTCACCTCTTGCTGAAACTATCGTGCAATATGCAGATAAAAGCTACAAAGGTAAAACGGTCAATTCAATTTCTATTGCCGCAGGAAAAGTGAGTTTTTCTGTTGTAGATGATCGTGGAAACCGAATTCCAATGTATCGTGTTGGACAAAGCTACTATTTGTCAGGGCGTGAAGGGCAAAGCTATCAACTTCATTATGAAAATAACACAGCTAAAACGTTTGAAGTGGTTGCCAGTGTTGATGGTGTAGATGTCATTGATGGCAGTGAGGCTTCCAGAAGCAATTCTGGTTATGTATTACATGCACATGATTCATTGAAAATTGAAGGTTTCCGTAAGAGTGAATCTGCTGTTGCTTCCTTTACATTTAGTAAGCCTAAAGATGCGTATGCTGCGAACTCAGAGAATGGTTCAATTCAGAACGCTGGTGTAATTGGTACGGTTTTATATGAGTTGGAAGCACCAGAAGACGAGTCTAAACCCGTGAATAAATATGCACCTCCACCAAATGCATTTCCCGCAGATCGTTAATTTATTCGTTTGTAATAATAGGCATTCTTAAAATAAAGAATGCCTATTATTAAACTTAATGAAATTAAATGAAAAATATAAAGAGTTTTAATCCAATGAAATTACTAAAAATATACACTGTAATCTTAATGGGCATGGTGTCTACGCAAGTATTTGCAAATCCTATTGAAGATCAATATAAAGTCCTTATTAAACCTCAGCCCAGTTATGCCAAATTTCAAGAAAACTTTGATACGATCCTTGGTAAAATTGAAGAAATAACAGAACGTGTAACTCAAATACAGGACAAATCTGAGCTTTATCCTATGTGTGTTGCAATACAAAGCTCAATCACTGCTATGAAAAATAATCAAAAATATAAGGCTCAATATGATCGTGACTATAAGCAGTTTGATACGACATTTGATGAAACTTTAGCAGAAGCCACACAAGGCTTGAGTGATAAAAAAGAAATTTGTGATCAAGCTAAACAAGCGTATTTAGAACATAAATAAATACGATGAGTTTATGTTTTAGAGGAGGGTGGCCTCCTCATTTATTCTAACTCACCACTTCAAGCGTACTTGCACCCGCCCCTAAAGGGCGTACCTGAATTTGCACAGGAATACGTTCATGCATTTCCTGTATATGTGAAATCAATACAACTTTACGCCCTTGATTTTGCAGTTGATCTAATGCATTCATGACCATATGTAATGAAGATGCATCCAATGTACCAAAACCTTCATCGATAAAGAGAGATTCAATTTTCATTGAACCTGATGCCATATTGGCAATTGCCAAAGATAAGGCAAGGGCAGTCAAGAATGACTCACCTCCTGAAAGTGAGGCAACCGAACGGGTTTCACCATCCATATCATGGTCAATGATGGCAAGGCTGAGTGAATTATCTAATCGTTTTAAGGTATAACGTTGAGACAACATTGCCAATTGTTGGTTGGCATGTTCGAGTAAAATATCCAGATTATACTGTTGTGCATAATCACGGAATTTCTTACCCGTCGCATCTCCCATTAAGCCTGAAATTTTGCCCCAGCGATGTTCTTCCTGTTGTACTTGTTGAATCTGATCAGCAAATTGCTTTTGCTTAGCAACATTTTGTTGATGCAATTCAAGTTTGAGTTTTAACTGATCGCGGATTTCAAATTGGGTTTTTAGCGTATTCGCATTATTCAAAATCAATTGTTGTAACTGTTCAAAATCAATTTCGGGTTGATGAAGCGTATGTTCAGTTAATTGCTCTTGTATGGTGTTAAGTGCTGAATTGGCCTCATTTAACATTCGTTCAGCATGTTGCAGTTGTTGGCGAATCTGTTGTTCTTGTACCGCCGTGATTTGAGCCAAAAGCTCTAAATCATCAGGCTGAAAAGCTGGATGCTGAGTAAGCCATTGCTGAATATCCTGATTCACTAGATTGAGGTTATTCTGATTGTGTTGTTGCTGAGCGTTGAGTTGTTCGAGCTGACTTTTTTCTTGCTCAAATTGATTGCGTAATTGATTAAAACTTTGCTTTTGTTGTTGGTAAAGCGTCTGAATTTTTTGGTATTCATGGTCATACTGCGTTAACCATTCATTCGGCTTAACTTCGGTTAATCCCGTCATATTTTGAATGAGTTGATTTGCCAATTCTGTGTTTTGTTGCCCTTTCAGTTTTATCTCGTTCAAGCTGTGAGCAGTTTCAGAAATGTGTTTGGCTGTATTCGCTATATTGAGTTGAGTTGTATTGAGTTGCTGTAGATATTGATCATGCTGTTTCGACAATAACTCAAGCTGTTCAAGCTGTTGTATACGCGTATTTAATTGGCTCAAGATATATTGTGCTGTGGTGATACTGTACTGTTGCCATGCATTTTTTTCACGATCAGCTAAGCAACTGACAATATGTTGTACCTGATTGTGTAGGTTATTGGCATTTTGCAATAAATGTTCAGTGTGTTGAATGCTTTGACTTAATTGTTGCTGAATTTTGATGCTTTGAATCCATTGCTTAGATTGTGCTTCCAATTGTTGAATATCAAACTGATATTGCTGGGTAAGTTGCTCCAATTGTTGCTTAATTTCAGATTGTGTATGAGTTAAGTTCAGCGGGATTTGGGCTGATTGACCTTGTTCAATACATAGCTGTTGTATGACGGTTATTTTTTCAGTCACATTTTGAAGAGTGGTCTTAAGCTGTTGCTGTTCGACACTCAATTTGGTCAAGTTTTGTTGAGCCGCTTGCCAAAGGTTAAAGGTTTGTTGTTCTTTGAGGGTGGCTTGTTGTTCCTGTTGCTGTTGTAGCTCAAACAGTACTTTAGATATAGCAGAATCATCAAGGTGATAGGGATGGGTTGTGCTTCCACAAACAACACAAGGTTGACCATCTATTAATTCAGCTCTTAAATGTTCCACATTTTCAGCATGTAATAAGCGTTGTTGTTGTAAAACCTCTTGCAGTTTTAAACGGGCTTGTTTCGCCGTTTGGAAATCTTGTTCAGCCTGTATTGTGGTTTTTTCTAGTTGTTGAAATTGTTCCGAGCAACGTTTCAATCGGTCATTAAGCTGCTGAGATTCAATCTTTAATTCAAAAAACTGGGCTAATTTTTGCTGTAAGGTAGCCAATTGGTTGAGTTGGCTCAGTTTAAATTCACGTTGTTGGCGCGTTTGTTCAAGCTGAGTTTCAAGTTGCTCCGCAGTTCCAAATTGATGAATTGAGTCTTGTAATTGTGTTTTTTGCTCAATTAATTTCGTTTCAGCCTGAGACAGGTTCCCTAATTGATTTTCAATAGATTGATAGTGCTGAATAAATTGGGTTAACTGTTGCACATGTGCAGTTAAACCTTTATCCAAACTTGAGAACTGCTGAGAGTCTGCAAGTTGCTGATTTAAAAGATTTCGTTTTTCTGTAATCTGCTGAATATGATGTTCAAGTTGTTGTTGTTGATTGAGTAGTGGGGTTTTAGACGATTCTAAATCATTTAATCTGGTCTGAATTTTCTTAAATTCGACCCCAATAAAATCCCGCTCCTGAATACATTTCCGTACTTCACTCAAAGATCCACGATGGGTATTTTCGAAATTTTGCTGAACAGTTAAAGCCGTTTCAGTTTGGAGAAAACGGGTCTTTTCAGTGTCAAATTGAACTTGTAATGCATCAAAAAGCTGTTGTTGTTTTTGAGTTTGTGGTGCGAGTTGCTGTTCGGTTTTTATCAGTAGTTGCTTTTGAAAAATACTAGAACGAATCTCTGAGAATATTTCTAAACGATTTAAACGTTCACGCTCAGGGATTAAGCCTTGTTGCGCTTGTAACTGTGTATTAAGCAACTGTTGCTTAACGACAATTTCATTATTCAGTTTTTGTTTACGCTCAAACCATTGCTGTTGTTTTTCAAGTTGCGATTTTTCATCTTCAAGTTTTTTATAGTCTTGATTGGTGTGTTGGAATTGCATCTGTAATTCAGCGGCATCTTCCTCAGCGAGGAGTTCAATATGACCGAGAAGGTTTTCCAAATCCTTACGTTTTGATGCCACCAATTTGGTTTTTTCGTAGGCCAATTGACCGACTTTTCCAAAAATGGATGAATTGGTTAAATACTCAAGTAATTCACCACGTTCATTGTCACGTGCTTTTAAGAAGGCTGTAACTTCGGACTGTGCCAAAAGAACTGCACGAGTAAATTGCTCAAAACTCAGTTGGGTAATTTTATAGATCGCTGATTCAACGGCTTTGGCTTTATCTGCGACTACCGCTCCATCAGTTAAGCATTTTAAATAGCGTTGGACACTTTGTAGTTTTCCATCTACTTTTTCACGGGAACGTTTAAGTTCCCAGCGTGCCAAATAATGCTTTTGATCTTGTGCCACAAAACATAATTCAGCAAAGCCGTGTGCGGTACCACGGCGGAGTACAGTCAGTGGTGAGTTGGTTAAAAGTTCAGAGCCATCAACATCCTGTAATTTACCATCACTGTCTTTTAAACGTGGGATTTTATTAAATAGAGCAAGGCACATGGCATCCAAAATGGTTGATTTTCCTGCTCCTGTTTTTCCAACAATCGCCACTAAACCTGCTGAAGCTAAAGGTTCAGATTCAAAATCTATAAAATGTTCACCCGAAAGAGACGCGAGATTTTTGAGTCGTATAGATAAAATTTTCACGGCAAACTCCTATGCGTCATGTTCATTTTCAAGCGTTTTTTCGGCTTCTTGTAATAAGCTTAAAAAGTCTTTCAAGACAGCATCATCATTGGTATAGCCATTTTTCTCCCAAAGTTGTTGAAAGAGTTTTTCTGGTGTCGGTGGTTCTAAATTGATTGAAGTAATTTCATCACTATTTTTTTCTGATGCGAAATATTGTCTTGAGATGCGAACTAAGCGGTAACGGTTTTTGGGTAAAGCATCTTCAAATTGTTGGCGCAAATTGGGCGGAGGTGGAACATCGGTATGGTATTCAATATCGACATATTCACGCTGATCAATATTTTCAATTTCATCGCTTGCTAATGCCTTTAATTTGGCTAAAACTTCGTTCAATTCCCCTTTAATTTTATGTAGTTGTACACTACGGGGAATAAATACACTTTCAAATGAAACCCGTGACTCATCTATTTTAAGCGGGTCAATATTCACGTCGACAATTTGGTGTTTATAGTTGATTTCACTAAAGGATAAGGGAATAGGTGAACCACTATAACGGATATGTTCCTGACCAACTTTTTGCGGTTTATGTAAATGCCCGAGTGCAACATAATCAATGCTATCTTCAAACAATGTGGTAGAAAGTGCTTCCTCATTGCCAATGATAATAGGCCGTTCAGAATCAGAGGTTTCTCCACCTTGCATATGGGCATGTGACATTAGAATGAGTGCTTGATTATCTGTTTTTCTTTTTCGTGCTTCAGAAATCACCTGTTGATGTAAATAGGCAATGGCATTTTGACTGTTATTGGTTTTTTCGTTAAAACCTGTAATTTCGGCTGGGCGCAGAAACGGTAAGCTTAGGCACCAAGCAATAATATTTTTTTGTTCATCATAAATTGGAATCAGTAAACGATCCAAATCAATTTGACCAAGCTCGTTTTTATGAATCACACCGACGGTTTTGGCGTGATATTTTTCAAGCAGGGGCTCAACTTGTTCAATGCGATAACCTGAATCATGATTACCTGCAATCATTAAGGTTTGCATATGTGGAGCAAGCTGATGTGCATTGGCTAGGAATTGATAGAGTTGTTTCTGCGCAGCAGATGCAGGATTGATGACATCGAATATATCACCCGCAATCAATAGGGCATGGGGCTGTTTTTCTTTGATTTGAGCTAATAACCACGCTAAAAATTGCTCATGTTCATACTGGCGAGAATGGTTATAGAAGAATTGTCCCAGATGCCAGTCTGAAGTATGAAGAAAGCGTACAGTCATTAGTTGGATAAGCCTTACAGAATTTAAAATTAAGGTAGCACAAATTGAATGCTTAAATCAGCTGTAAGGCCTTAATCACTTAATATGATCTGTATTTTTTATAAAAATTCTTAAAAAATACTCGCTATCTTTTTCTCAACTGTTTCATGCAGCCGAATATAGACAGGTTTTTTCGAACATTTATTTAGATTTTTAATTATTGAATGTTATTTTGCATTGGGATCAACTTGGACTAATCCAAAGGTATTATGATCTGCATCTAAAAAATATCCTTGCCAACATTTATTGGGAATAGCAAATTTCTCCATTGCTACTTGTCCACCCAAAGCTAAAATCTTTTCAGCAGTTGTATCAAAATCTTCAACTTCAAAAGAACAGGTAAAGGCATTGGTTCCACAATGGGTGGGTGGTGTTTGAGCTGGACGCTCCAATAAGCCACCATGTATGTTGGCTGTTTCAATTTGAAAATATTGAATGGGTAGACCTTCAACTTTGCGAAATTTCCAACCGAAAACTTCATGATAAAATTTAACTTCACGCTCAGGATTTGAAGACTGAATTTCAAAGTAGCTTAGTGCGTTCATTGTTATTGTCCAATTTTAAATGTTTTGATTAAGATAATAGAATTTGCAAAGTTGTGATGTATAAATATTGAAAATGAAAGAATGAGGCAGTTAAAAGTGATGTGTTATGGATAAAGAAAAATTACATGAATTACGCGCAAAAATTACCATTTCAATCGCAGATGCTTGCGCTTTATTAAAACAATATGATGAGATAGCACATTGCATACAAGTTTATCATCAGCAGAATATTGAAAAAATTTGTGCAGCAACAGATTGTGATGCGGAACTTGTACAAGAATATTATGATGATCCTAGATATCATCCCAATCTTGAAAAAATCATTCAAAAAATTAATGAATTTAATCAACGTACAATCAAATTGAGTATAGATGAAAATCCAAAATATGTTGATAAAGTGGGTTTCTTTATTTGGGCAGAAGATGAAAACTTAGAGAGGATACAAAATAAAGGCAATAGAACTTATTTTATTCCGCAAGATGATTTTGCTTATGTCATTAAAATATTTAGATCTTTATTTCCGTTGTTTAGCCCAATGAGAAATGAATTTGAGTGTAGTTTTGATCCTTGTTCAGATAACTATTTCGATCAAAATGCCCTACAAGACATTATTTTAAAAATTAAAGATCTGCATTTTAACGATAGCAAAGTGATGAATTTTTTAGAAAAACCGGTCTGTTGTTTAGAGAAAAAATACAAATAGGGACTTATGTCGTTATTTTTGGAAATCAATAAATGAAATTGAAACGGCAATTAGAAGTCGATCTGAAGTGATTTAGTGATGTCGATAAGTGAAGACAAAGCTTTTAAGCTTATTGCGTAAATCCCTTTGATTAATCTTTCTAAAGTTTTCATTGTTTGCTGTTATCCAAGTAATACAAAGCGCTCAAGTGGTTTCCCTTGGATACTCTAAAATTCGAGGAAAATGGAAATCATAACTTTGTAGTGCAAACTTATACAATTGAGCAGGGCGTTTGCCCGCAATCTTAGATTGATCTGTTTCCTCAACTGCGCCAGCTTCAATCATACGCCGTCTAAATGACTTCTTCTCTAAACTTTGTCCCAAAATAATTTCATAAATCTGCTGTAACTCAGTCAAAGTAAACAGTTGAGGCATTAAACTGACGGGTAAGGCTGTATAACGTGCCTTACTACTTAAACGTTCAACAGCCATATCTAAAAGCTCTAAATGATCAAAAGCCAAGTCTAATTTTTTTGCCTCAGCAATTGAAATCCATTCACTATATTCATTTTGTTCAGTGGCAATCTGTTGAAACGCTTTGAAATCGATCAGGGCAAAATATAAAGCTGTTACAGCCCACCCCCGAGGATCACGTGTTGCATCGCCAACCGTCGCAACTTGTTCCAAATGCGGTGATTGAAGTCCAGTTTTTTCAACCAATTTACGATGTGCTGTTGTCATCAAATCTTGATCTTTAGACAAATCGACAAAACCACCTGGGAGTGCCCATTTATCTTTTTGTGGGAAATTGGAACGTTTAATCAATAAAACTTGTAGCTGACCTGCATTAACAGAAAAAATCGCCATATCTACTGTAAGTAATGGGGATTCATAATCCTTTTTATTATAGTTGGAGAGAAATTCCTGTTCGGAGTTAAAGGTCACTGTAAGGCTCGCTTAATTTTATTAAAGTAACAGATTGTCTTGGATTATTACAGGGTGGAAGAGATTCGCCAAGTAGAAAATATGTTGAGTAAAATGAGATTGGCAATGGTGCAGCCTAAGCACAGAAACCTTGCAATAAAAAGCAAGGTTTCTGAAAATGATTGTTATAACTGATTTGCCAATCGCTCCCGAATTTCATTCAAACGACACGCTAGAATCAATTGCCCATTTTCAAACACTGTTTTTAACTCACCTTGTTGCTCTTGTTCCATGGTTTGCTGATCAAATAACACAAATCCGTCTTCAGTTTTTTCTACGCGAAGTAAACCTTTAGCGGATTTCTTTATACCAAAATCAGTGATTGGATCTTTAAACAATTCACGTGGAACACCGTTGACTTGTCCCCAAGTGGCTTTAACTGCAAAACCAAATGTGTCACGCGTTAAATAGTTATAAGTATAACTACCGATCCCAAAGACCAGATTATTTGAAGCATAGCCCTTAGCTTCTAGCCCTTGAAGAATATTTAAAGCACGTTCCAAAGTAATCGAGTCACCATAAATCAAACCAACACGCTCATTTAAAACTTTATAGCCTTGATCTGTTTCGGTTCCGCCAAAGATTTCCCATAAACATTGCACAGCGCCTTTATAAGCTGGACTGCCCATTTCAGCTTCAGGGTCACCGCAAATGATTTTTACAGGATCACCAGAGTCAGGACGAAAAACCAATTTAGCCAAACCTAAAGCATTTGGCTGACGAGCTAAAATTTCGTCTTTTAACGCCACAGTAAATTCTGTAATTACTCGCCAAAAATCCCAAGTATCCGATACGATACTGACCACACCTGATGGATAAAGCTCAGTGAATAAACGTCTAAAAGTTTCAATTTCATTGTCTTCACTGCCCATACACATCACACTATGTTCGGTTGCGGGAACCGAAACACCTACAATGCCTTCCGCATCGTAATATTCTTCTGCATAATCAATCGCTGAAACCGCGTCTGTACCGATAAAGCTGGTTAAATGTCCTACACCATTTTGTGTGGCATCATAAATCCCACTCATTCCGCGACTACTAAAATCATGCCCTTGTACAGCAACGAAGTCTAAAGGTACACCTGTTTTAATCGCATATGTTGTCAGTAAGCGTTTGTATTCAAATGCAATCGTTGCTGTAGTACAACTTTTCCATAATTCAGCGCTGAGTACTGTTTCTAAGTAGTTGGTTAACCAAAAGAACTCAGGCAGGGTATTTACAATAGTGAGGACAGGTACTTTTATATTGACACGACTGCCTTCTTCTAATGCTTTTATCCGAATCGGTAAATAGCCTAAGTCATATAAAGCTTCAATATGATCGACAGGAACTGCACCTTCGCCCAATGCGTTATCCATTCTACGTTTATATCTAGCAATGACTTTTGCCTTATCTTGTTGGAAAAAACCTTCATTCCAAGTTTCAATCAAAAAGTGTTTGATAAAGCCTTGTAAGCCAAAGAACACGATTTTATCGTCGAAGTCAGGCAACATTTTCGCTAAACGAGAAGAGCGTGGCGTGAAATTGGCATAAACATATTCTGTGCCAACAGGATACTGACGTCTGTGATCTGCTTTATAAAAGTCAATTGCATTCAGTGGATTGATTTTTAAGCTCATTGTTATTCTCCAAAATAATTAAAATGAATTGAAACGACTAAATGAAATGACGTTTAGATTTGGATGTTCAGTTTGAGGAAAGCTCGTCGTGGTAAAAATTTGGTCAACCAAGCCTTCAAATACGTGCATACCTTTACTAAAGATCCCGTGAGTCACATATAAAATCACATGTTGGCAATTTAATTTTTTTAACTCTTGTGCAATACCAATAAAAGTTGCACCACCATCACAAATATCGTCCGTGATCACAGCTGTTTTGCCCGTTAAATCAGTTGCGTTGACTTGAGCATTTTGAATTTTTCCTGTGACGGCATCACGTTTTTTTTCACAGTAGACCATTTCGATTTCGTGATCTCGTAAGCTATTGATGACTTTGGCAATCATTTTGGTCCGTTGTTTTGCACCTGCATCTGGACAGATTAAAACGGTGTCTTGAGCAATTAAAATGTCTTGTAACTTTGAATTTTGCAGAATGATTTCACTGGGTTGAACATTCTCAATCTCAAAAAAATGGGTATTTTCATTTAAAAGTTTTTCAGTAACACAACTATGTGCATCCCAAACTTTGATTGATTTACGTTGTTGTGGAAATTGTTCAGTATTGATATTTAATAATTTTGTCATTAGTTCTAATGAGAATGCCTGTCCTATCGCACAGATTCGATCTTGGCGTGCGTATGGAAAATAGGGGATTTCCAAATCAATTTCTAAACCTTGATTGAGTAATACATTTTCAATTAACAAGTAATCCATCAAATCTTGCGTGTTACTGATTTTGGCTTGAATCTGAATTTGCCCTTTCAACGTTTTTAACGTATCTGCTGAAATTTGAACATGTCGTTCACCACCCGCAAACTGGATATTTTGAATAGGGATAATATTGTTGTTTGAATCTTTGACTTGGATAGACATGTTGCTTATACCTATAAGGTGGCTTATTGCCAATACATATATAGTGTCATAAAGCCTATTTAATTATCAATATTACTTTACAAAAGATTACAAACCTGGGTATTAGATGCTTTTTGATTGGATTTTTATTTAAGTCATTGTTTTATTTTGTAATATTTGGTGTGTGAGAGCGTGCTGATTTTTAATGCTGTCTGTTATTCGAGATTTAACAGGTTTTAATCCCTAGACATTTATTATGTAAGAAAAAGCAGGGGATCGCTAAAAGACGATAGCTATATAAAAGACAGCTACGATAAAAAGCCCTTACTATAAGAAAACATGTACTTTAAAAAGTCAGGAGGGATGATTCATTCGTTGAAATATTCATGTTCAACTGATACAGAACAATAAATCTTTTAAAAATCAAAAAATGCTCATGTGGAGTAAATCATATTGGTATTGAAAGTTCCTTCTCCACCTTTCGAGAAGGTTAGGATGAGGAACTTTTATGTTGAACTCAGTTTTTAAAAGGGCTTTTGAAAGAAGCCGAATAAAAATAATTTAAAATGATTTAAATTATTGAAGGCTGTTAAATAAAGTCGCTCTAATCCAAGAACACGCTAAAGTTTTCAACAGATTCACGCGGGGTAATAAATGTATTTACAATATGGTCTGGATCGGCATAACCCAACACAACAGCACAGACTAACTCCTCATCATCAGGTGCATTGAGTACCTCTAAGACTATACGATGAAAATGATTCCATGCAGCTTGAGGACAACTGTCTATACCACGTGCTTTTGCTGCAATCATGACATTTTGCACCATCATGGAAATGTCCATTTTAGCGCCTGTTCCCATAATTTTATTTACAGTAAAATACAACACAATAGGTGCATCAAAAAGCTGATAATTCCTTAAATGTTGCGCCGCCATTTTTTCTTTTTCGCTTTTTTGAATCGCCAAAAGTCCATACAGCCCCCAACCATTTTCACGACGACGATCAATAAACGGTGAAATCCAAGTGGTCGGGTAGTATGAAAAACTTGCTGTATGCTGTTCGGCGAGTTCTGGTCGGGTAAATAATTCGATTTGTGCAGCACATACACGGTCAATCATTTCTTGGCGCTTATTACCAGTAACTACATATACTTTCCACGGTTGGGTATTTGCTCCAGATGGTGCACGACATGCGACATTTAAAATATCTTTAATAATGGCTAAATCGATAGGTTTATCCAAAAAAGCACGCACTGAATGACGGCTTGTAATTACTTGATCTATTACTTGAACCTGTTCGAAAAACATAAAAATCCTTTATTGGTCTAGTTTTCAATCAAATAAACTATATACGATAGTCGTAGAGGGGTTATATTCATTTTTTGAAATTTTAGCTAAGCCTTAGATTATATAATGATTATAGAAATACTAATCTGAAAAAAGAATTGAAATTAAAGTCTTATTCGATAAAACTGATTTAATAAAGGGGTTGAGTTACGCTAGATTACAAAGGTGTAAGAATTATACACAAATTGTTACTTTTGGGTTTTAACTTAGTTTCAACGCTTTCATAATTTAATAGCAAGCATATATGTGCAAAGTTTTTTTTATGTGGTGTCTGAGAAACTACTGAAGAAAACAAGAAAAATTGATTTTTTAGCAAAGTATTGGGGTTAAAAGATCAAATTGTACGGATGCACATCATAAATAAGGCTAGGAGTATTTAATGAGTCTATTCACAAATCGCAAGTCATTGATCGTCAAAAGTTTAGCATTAACAGTAACAGCTTTGATGGTAAATACAGCTCAAGCTGCTACTGACAGTCAAGAGATTCAACAATTACGCAATGAAGTTCAAGAATTAAAAGCACTTCTTCAGCAACAACAACAGCAAGTGAGATTAGTTGAATCTAAAGTTCAAGCAGCACCATCTTCTTCATCAGTTGGCTTAAAGTCTAAGTCTGGTGCAGATATCAATATTTATGGTTTTGTTCGTGGTGATGCCAACTATATCATTGAAGGCGGTGATGACGACTTCAACAAAATTAGTTCAACTACTGGAGAAGCGAAAGACAAACTCCGCGCGACAGCAAAAACAACACGTATTGGTTTAGATTTTAATACGCCAGTAGGTGATGCTAAAGTTGGTGGTAAAGTTGAAGTTGACTTTGCAGGTAACGGTGTAAATGAAAACCTTCGTATTCGTCATGCTTATTTAACCTATAACAACTGGTTATTCGGTCAAACAACATCTAACTTCCTATCTAGCCATGCGCCAGAAATGATTGACTTTGCAACTAACGCAGGTGGCGGTACTACACGTATTCCACAAGTACGTTATGCATACAATCTGGCACCAACTACAAAATTATTGGTTGCTGCTGAAGAAGGTAATAGTGCTGGGGCTACAGGTACAGCAGTTAAATATAGTCTTCCTGTGTTAACAGGTAAAATTACACAATCATATGCTGATGGCAACGGTAATGCGTCTGCACGTGTTTTAGTGGAAAACTATAAAGATAACAATGCTGGCAAAGATAAGACGGGATGGGGTGTTGCACTTGGCACAGACTTTAAAGTTGCGGATCCTTTAAAACTTTTTGCTGATGCATCTTATGTGGTGGGCAATAGCAATTACCTATACGGCAGTAACAATGCTTATGCTATTGTAAATGGCGATATTGAGCAGAATGAGTTCACTGCACTTCAAGTGGGTGGTACATATAAAATCTTACCTAATTTGCGTTCGACTTTAGCATATGGCGCATTGTTTGCTGACAACGGTACAGATTTTGCGAAAGCAAACCAAAACGCGAATGAAAAAATTCAACAAGCTTGGTTAAACGTGATCTATTCTCCAGCGAAACCGATTGATTTAGGTATCGAGTATATCAACGGTAAGCGTGAAACTTTCGCGGGTCAATCTTATAAAGATAACCGTGTAGGTTTAATGGCGAAATACAATTTCTAATTCCAGCTTAGAAATTTATTAATCCCAAAAACCGAGGAATGCTCCTCGGTTTTTTATGCATGAGTATTTATAAAAGAAATAGATAAGAAAAAAATATAATTTAAAATGATAGCTAAAATTGTAAAAACGTAAGACATTTGCTTAAAAAAATGCATAATTAACCCACTTTTTTTCTATGTTCATATTATCGTATAGATAAATGACCTGTTTTGGCCTGTTCTTGTAAAGTGAATGACTTATGAGAACTGTATTTCTCATTGTTTGATGAAATGATCTTTTATCAATAATAGGAGTAACATCATGACCATTTTCTTTTCTAAATTTTTGCAGCATTGCAATTCTGTTTATATCTAATCGCTAATGTATTTATCGCGATGAGCCTTTTTGATTTTCAATGTTGAAAATCTGCTTTTTATTTTAATTTTTTGTTGTATATATCAGGCAATTAGGTAATCACTAATTCTGAGTGATTTTAAGTCTGCTACTATTATGGAATAGCATTTCTATACCTATACAACAAAAAATCTAGCCAAAGAATGGACAATTACTTATGGAATTTTCTTTTAATGCCTTCTATACGTTGATTGCAGCAGTCATCGTATTATTATTAGGTCGTTTCCTGGTCAATAAGATTGATTTTCTCCGTAAATATAATATTCCAGAACCTGTTGCTGGGGGACTTGTTGCCGCAATTTTGTCTTTACTCATCCATAATTTCTGGGGCTATAGCATTACCACGAGTAGTGAATTACAAACCAGTTTCATGTTGGTATTTTTCGCTTCGATTGGTTTAAGTGCAAATTTTGCAAAATTAAAAGAAGGCGGTTTTGGTTTAGTCATTTTTTTAATTTGTGTTGCTTCATTTATTGTCGTACAAGACTTTGTTGGGATTGGGTTGGCAACAGTCATGGGGCTAGACCCACTGATTGGTCTGATTGCAGGTTCAATTACGCTCACAGGTGGACATGGTACAGCAGGTGCTTGGGGTGAGATTTTAGAAACCCAGCATGGTATACAAGGTGCTTTAGCGTTGGGTATGGCGAGCGCAACGTTTGGTTTAATTATTGGTGGGATCATCGGTGGTCCATTAGCCAAGTTGCTGATTAACCGTTATCAGCTATCGAACCCAAAAACACAAAAAGAAGTGGATGAGACCAATCAACAAGCCGTTTCTGATCTTGGGGAATATGTTCCATTTGAGTATCCACACCAAGTCCGTTTGATTACTGCAGATAATGCGATTACAACATTGGGATTTTTTGCAGCATGTCTGGCTTTTGCTGAATTCATGACCGGTTACAGTAAAGGGCAATGGTTTGAGCTACCAACATTTGTTTGGGCATTGGCTGGGGGCGTTATTCTTCGTAATGTACTTGAAGGCATTTTAAGAGTTAAAATGTTTGATCGCGCGATCGATGTATTTGGTAATGCAGCACTCTCACTCTACCTTGCGATGGCTTTACTTTCATTAAAACTTTGGCAGTTAGCAGATTTAGCAGGGCCATTGGTGATTATTCTGAGTGCACAAACATTAACGATGGCTTTATATGCCGCCTTCGTGACATTCCGTGTAATGGGAAAAAATTACGATGCAGCTGTATTGGCAGCAGGGCATTGTGGTTTTGGTATGGGTGCTACACCAACAGCTGTTGCAAATATGCAAGCCATTACCAATATGTACGGCCCTTCACATAAAGCATTTTTGATTGTTCCACTTTGTGGTGCATTTTTTGTCGACTTAATTAATGCAACAGTGATTCAATTGATTCTAAAATTTATCGCTTAATTTATGTTTAGATTTAAAAAGCCAGTGATATCACTGGCTTTTTAAATGAAATTTAGCAAGGCATAATGAATAAATAAAAGACTAGGAATACTGATAAAAATTGAAATTTTAAGTTCTAAACTCAACAGCATTAAACAGGTGGTGACGATATCTAATGGATTTTCCATGCTTTTTTGTAGCATAGGGATAATCACAGACAGGACAAATCCAACAACTGCAGCATTGATGAGTATCACAGAATTTTGAATATAAGGATTCACAAGTTGCTTAGACCAGTAAGGCAAAGCTAAAAAAACAAAGAAAAAAGAAGGTAAAAAGATCAACAGTGTTGTTATGACAGCATTTACAATGGGAAAAGTTGTAAGGGGCAAATATGCACCAAGATAACTGGCAAAGCTAAAGAGTGGTCCTGGCATAAATTGCGCAAGTGTGTAGCCTAATTCAAAATCTTGTTTGCTGATTAGGCCTGTATCGACAAAATCTTGCTGAAGCATGGGAAGAACCACATGGCCACCACCAAAGACTAAAGCACCTGTTTTATAGAAACTAAAACTGGCTTGAAATAGTAGCTTGTTGGAAAAAAGCATTGCTACGCACAGGGCAAAAAAAATTGAAAAAAAGCCAATCAACCAGATTGAGTTGTGATGATAAGAGCTCGGTAATACATTAAAATTTGCTTGCTGATTACCACTAGCAAAAACATTTGAATCCTTTTGAATATATTTAAATCGTGTCATTAAAATGGCTAAAATAGCACTACCAAGGATAATCGCAAGTTGTAGCCATGCATTGGAAAATAAGAGTAGCAACACAGTACTGACCAGCATTAAGGTAAATTGTAGTTTGGTTTTACAATAGCTTTTAAACATCTGTAAAAAAGCAAAGACTATAATTGCTAAGATGATTGAGTGAATTGTTGAAAATAAGGCTAGATTAAAAACTGGATGCTGCTGAATGAATCTTGCTAAGCCAAACATTAGCAGTGCTGATGGGAGAGTAAATCCAATCCAAGCGACAATTGCGCCTAAATATCGATGTTGTAAACAACCTATAGCCATGCCCATTTGACTACTACTTGGGCCAGGGAGCATTTGGGTAAGTGCAAGCAGTTGATCATATTGCTGCTCATTTAACCAATTTCTTTTCTCTACAAAAGCTTGTTTAAAGAACACTAAATGCGCCGCTGGACCGCCAAAACTACTACAGCCTAATTTTAAAAAAATCCAAAAAATTTCAAAAAGTGTGGGCATATTTTTAGGATTATTTTAGACATTGATTTTTAAAATCTAATCGAAAATCATGACAGAATAAATAAATACAACAGCAAATCATTGCAAATTATGCTTAGATACAGGCGAATTTAGATTGTGCCATGATCTGAGAGTATATGTCATTGTTAAAGAAAATCTTTGCTTCTTTGTTTTGTGGTTTGTTACTAACTGCATGTGCACACTCACCCGAAAAAAAATCGCAAGCTGGTATATTGGCATCACAACAGGTTTTGGAAGCCTCTTCGCGATTGGACTATACTTTTTATCAATACAAACAATTATCAAAGAAAAAACCTGTGATTGCCTTGGTCTTGGGCAGTGGAGGCGCGCGTGGATATGCACACATTGGTGTAATTGAAGTGTTGGAGCAACATGGTATTAAACCTGATTTTATTGTTGGAACAAGTGCGGGAAGTATTGTTGGTTCAATTTATGCCAGTGGAAAATCGCCTGAACAACTACGCCAAATTGCACTCAATATGAAAGTGGGTGATGTACGTGATTTTAAAATTGGCATGAAAGGTTTTTTTGATGGGCAAAAAGTTGAAGATTATGTCAATAAGCAAATCAATCAAATGCCTTTGGAAAAAATGAAAATACCTATGTATGTTGTTGCTACAGAATTACAAAATGGTGAAAAGACGATTTTTAATTATGGTAATACAGGTCAGGCTGTGAGAGCTTCTGTATCTATTCCAAGCATGTTTATTCCTACCAAAATTAAAGGTAAGGAATATGTTGACGGTGGTTTAGTAAGCCCTGTACCTGTGAATATTGCCAAAGAATTAGGTGCAGATATCGTGATTGCGGTGGATATATTGGCACAACCTGTCAATACTGAAACGAGTAATGTCTGGGGGCTATTTAACCAAAATATCAATATCATGCAAAATAGATTAGCGGCTGAAGAATTAAAAAATGCAGATATTGTGATTCAGCCAGATTTGCGTGAAAAAGCACATATTTTTGATGTAAAAGGTCGTCAGGATACTATGCAAGCTGGAATGGATGCAGCTAATCAACGTATGCATGATCTAGAAGTGGTTATTGCCAGTAAGAAAAGTATTGAAACTGCTCAACAGCAATTTCAAGTCCAGAACTAAGATCAACAGTTAGAAGTACTTTAAAATCCAACACCAAGTATTCGGATCAGAAAAAACCTAAATATAGAAATATCGTAGCAAACATGTTGAATAAATAGAAAATGATTGATAAACCAATAAGATATACATCAAATAAATGACAGTGTTCATAATCATAAATTGAGAGAATGGTCAATTGCCGAATTAAACATGTTTTTTAGTTGAAAAGATATATAATAATAGACTTAAATCTCCTGCCAAAATAGAGTCTAGAATACGATGTCTCCATTAGATCAAATGATCCCAGCTACAGATGACCAGTCAGAATTAACCATGTCCGTTTTGATGACCCCAGATATGGCAAACTTTTCAGGTAATGTACATGGTGGAACCATCCTTAAGCTACTTGATCAGGTCGCTTATGCATGTGCAAGTCGTTATTCAGGTAGTTATGTGGTAACACTTTCAGTCGATAAAGTGAATTTCAAAGAACCAATTCATGTGGGTGAAATGGTCAGCTTTCTTGCCAGTGTAAACCATGTTGGTCGTACTTCAATGGAAATCGGGATTCGTGTTGAAGCACAAAATATTCAAAAACGTACAGTACGTCATACTAACAGTTGCTATTTCACCATGGTGGCTGTAGATGAAAATGGTAAACCACAACAAATTCCAGCTTTAAATCTGGATAATGATTGGAAACGCTGTCGTTTTGAAGCGGCTGAGCAGCGTAAAGTGGCACGTTTACAAGAAAATCATCATCCTTCTTGTAGTATTTATAAAAAAGCTTCAAATAGTTAATTGATTTAAGTTTCCCCCCTCGTTGCCAATGAGGGGGCGCTTTAGATAATCTCAAAATTAAAATGAAATGTAGTCAGCGTGATGCGCTATATTTGCCAGCACTAAGCGATTGACATTTAAACAAATGGTTAACCTTTCAAAAAAATCAAACACAAGAATATAATTTCTTTTAATTAATATTTAAATCAAATCAATTGTATAGCGGAATAAATTGTTTGATTTTAAAAAAGCTTACAATGACCCACACTACATTCAAAGTTTAAATACCTTTGAGTAGGCGATGCCTCACTTATGTAGGAGATGCCAAACCTTGCGCTGCAAATAAAGCATTGCTTTGTTTTTGCTCATGGAAGAGGGCTATACCTGTACCCCCCGCCCAACGGCGACATCCCTGTCGTCCCACGGTAGGATCACCATCTACGATTCAAAAGTAAAAAAACGAATTGATAACCAACAGTTTCAAAATTTCATACAAAAACATTAGCTTCATTTATGATCAATGACTTGATGCAAATCACTTATATGAATAATTAGGTGGCTTTGACAATAAATTCAAACGATAAAAATTTTATAAAGACAGTTCCACACTTTTAATTGACTTTGTTAAGAACACGTCCATCTACCGTCATGCTCCACATCCCATTGGCAGTTTGTTGCGGTGCTTGAGAAACTTTAAACTCAGTTGAAAGTGGTCCAATGCCAGCACTAAAGTTATTGCCTTCAAATTTAGAAATTGGTGCAGATACAGATGAGCTTGAATTAGGTTGTTTATTGCTATATTCAACGCGTCCTTCAGGCGTAATCATCAAATTTACACTGCCATCCTCACTTTGCCATGTGCCTGAATAGTTTTGTTTGTCTGTCGGTAATGGTTTGCTACATGCAACAAGTAGGGTGCTGATGACGCCTAAACCGATCAGTTTTTTTAACATTTTAAATTCCTCGTAAGTCTGGATATGTCAGGTTTTAATTATAAATTTACAAACTGATTTAAGTGCAAAAGAGTATATATGAATTATTCAAAAATCCTCTCTATACTAGAGTTGAGCAAAATGAAGCGATACAGGCATTGAGTTTTTAAACTTTAGGTCAATATTTTTTGAAATCTTAAAATATGGAATCTATTTATATGAAATAAAAAAATTAATTCTTTTTACGATCAAAAATTACAAATCAGAAAGAATATAAAGTTATCAAATTTCTTTTCTAATAATAAGAAAGCCAGATTTCGATATGTTGGGTCTAATTGTTTAAAGACAGCAAAGATCAAGTAAAAGACATTAGAAAAATAAAAAGACTAAATCGCAGCATGATCTAGTCTTTTTATTCAGATTGTCTTTTTAGACAACCCAATTGCTAACTCGGGAGGAGTATTAAATCTTATTGACCTGCTTGAGGAGCAGAAGTCGCTGGAGCTTCAGCAGCGCTTTCAGTCGCAGGTTGAGCTGTAGGTTGACCGGCAGCTTGAGTATCTTCAGCTGCAGCTGGTTGTTCTTGAGTTGATACAACAACTTGTTCAGCTTCAGTTGCAGCTGTATCAGTAGCAGCAAAAGTTGAGAAAGCTGTGAAAGCAAGTGTAGTAGCTAAAAGTGTTTTAACGAGTTTCATTTTGGCATCCTTAATTCATTGAATTGATCGTATAACGACCTGTGAGAGCGTCAGTTGTTAAATGCGTTGCTGATCACAGGGAGTAATGTCATGCTAAGTGCAGATGAAAAAATGGGCAACCTAAGCAACAAAGCGTAACAGGCTGGGTTACATGTTTAAAACAAATCATTGTATTATGTTGTTTTTTTGTGATCTATTTACTTTTACCCATAGGTAAAAGTGTATGGAAATATGAAAAGTTGATTAAAAAACACACTGCATTGTTACTTACACTTAACATTCATTATGCAATCTTTATGAATGTGGTATTGGAGTTTTGGATTGTTTTTGTAAATTTAATTTAAAAAATAGATGTTAAACCTGAAACTATTGGCAATTTTTCAGTAATAATAAGAAGAGTCGCAATATCTATCTATTTCTTTCATTTAATATGCTGGGTCGATCCTTTGAAGATTTTAAGCCAAAAAACAGTCAAAACTCATATTATTTCTGGTTTTTTAGGGGCTGGAAAGACCACCTTATTACAGCATTTGCTTCAACAGAAGCCAGAAAATGAAACTTGGGCGGTTCTTATGAATGAGTTTGGACAGATTGGTGTGGATCAGCAATTGTTACCACAAGACTCAGGTTATGAAGTAAAAGAATTACTCGGTGGTTGTTTATGTTGTGCAGGACAATTGCCTATGCAAATTGCCTTGTCTCGATTGATTTATGATAAACAACCCGATCGACTATTTATAGAACCTACAGGCTTAGGTCATCCCGCTCAACTTTTGGCACAATTGACTGAACCGCAATGGCAAGCGCAAATTGATATGCGTGCGTTGGTGACAGTAATCGATGGGAGTCGCTTACAGGATTCTGAATGGGTGAATCAAGCGCATTATCAAGATCAGTTAAAAGCTGCACAAATTGTTGTGGTTTCGCATGCAGATAGCATGTCTGCGTCTGATCATGAGGTATTAAACCAGTTTAAGAATGATTACTTTGCTTATATTCAAACTTGGGTATTGGCAGAGCAGGGTAATCTTGATATTCAACAGCTGGATCTATCACATCAAGGGGGGGAGAGAAAAGTTGTACCGCTGATTCAAGTGCAAAAGCAATTTAACCCCGATGAAGTACTGCCTGTGGTTAAACAATTACCTTATCACTATGTTGAAACGGCTAATGGGTATACTGTTGCTGGTTGGAAATTTTCAAAGCGTTGGCAATTCGATTTTTATGACTTGTTAGATGTCTTGTGTGAGCAAAAAGACTGGTTGCGCATCAAAGGGATATTCAATACCAATCAAGGTTGGATGACATTTAATTTTAATCCTGAAAATTTGAATTATAAATCGGGTGAAGAAAGCTTGGATAATCGGATCGAACTCATTAGCCAGCACAATCGTGATTGGGAAAGTTTAGAAACGGCTTTGTTGAATTGTCGAATTGATCAGGCGGAAAAAACGCAGTAATCCTTTTGAAAATCTTATAGACTGTGCGCCATATTTAAGAACTTTTTGGAACTTTCATGGCATTAAAAGCAACAATTTATAAGGCTGATCTGAATATTGCCAATATGGATGTGCATCAATATGGTGATTATCAATTCACGATGGCATTACATCCGTCTGAAACGATTGAACGTTTGATGGTACGTGTATTGGCATATGCTCGCTTTGCAGATGAACGTTTGGAATTTACCAAAGATTTATTTGAAACTGATGAACCTGCTTTATGGGAGAAGGATTTAACCGGACAGTTGATTAAATGGATTGAAGTTGGTTTGCCTGACGAAGACAAAGTTAAAAAAGCGGCAGCGCGTTGTAAAGAAGTGGCTGTGATCGCCTATGGTTCAGCCGTTGCAGAATGGTATAAAAGAAGTTCTAAACTCAAAACATTGTCAAATGTTCAGGTATGGCAATTGTCTGAGGCGACGACAACAGCAATTCAAGCTTTATGTCAACGCACCATGCAATTGCAATTAAATGTTATGGATGGTGAGTGGACCTTGATTGGTGATGATGCTCAAGCTGTGATTGAATGGACACAGTTACAGTAAGCATTGTTGTTCAATAAAAATTGACAAGAAAAGCAAGCGAATCGCTTGCTTTTTTTTACTCAAATTTCGTATACCTAGAGTGATAAAAATAGCTATGTAGAAAATCAATGAATAATGACATCTACCACTTACTTATGGCTTTGGCGATTGGTGCAATTATTGGAGCAGAGCGTGAGTATCGCAGTAAGTCGGCAGGATTGCGAACTATGATTATGGTGAGTTTAGCATCCTGTTTATTCACCATACTTTCAATTAAAATTGGAGTGCAAAATCCTGATCGTTTGGCTGCAAATATTCTGACTGGCTTGGGCTTTTTAGGTGCGGGGGTTATTTTTAAAGATGATAATAGAATTTCTGGGATTACTACAGCAACAACGATTTGGATGGTGGCAGCTTTAGGTATGGCCGCAGGTGCTGGTTATGAATATTTAGCATGTGTTGGTACAGTACTGGTATTGGTTGTTCTCGTATTTCTTGTCTATTTTCAAGAGAGAATTGAAGCCATTCACCAATCGCGTAACTATAGAATTTTATGTGATTATCAACAAGAAACTTTAGATAAATATGAGGAATTATTTAAACAATACCATATGAAAATTTTACGTGGCGTGCAAAATAAAACTGAAAAACAGATTGTTGGGCGCTGGGTGTTAATAGGATCTGCTCAAAATCACAAAAAACTCACAAACTATTTGCTTTTAGATCAAGAGATTAAAGAGTTAAGCTTTTAAAACAAGAAAAAGTGTGCTTGATTTATTCAATTTTTTATTCATCAAATTTTCAGCTTAGCGATTTAATCTAACGAAATGTATAAGTATTGGAGTAAACCGATGCGAGATCCTTATGAGCGAGTTATTCATTTTAATCAGTCGCGAGATGAGAAATTTCTAGCAATTAAATATAAATTAATGGCGAGCAGTGCTTTCCGCTTTTTTCGTGGTTCATGTCATTTATATTATGAAGATTTAGCAAGCCAACAAACATGGAAAGATCAAACCATCACTTGGATCTGTGGTGATTTACATATCGAGAATTTTGGTAGTTATCGTAGTCGACATCAAGTGGTTTATTTTGATTTAAATGATTTTGACGAGGCAATTTTGGCCTATCCAACGTGGGATGTGTCCCGTTTTATTTGCAGTATATTTCTGGCTGGCAAAGAGCTGAATATCGGAGACGATGATTTAAAATCTATCGCGGAACAACTGGTAGATGAGTATTTAAATGCACTTCGAATAGGGAAAGCTTATGCAGTAGAAAAAGAAACCGTCGATGGTATTTTAAAGAAATATATTACAACAGTTTCTGAGCGTGATCCTGTGGCATTTATTGAATCGCGTTGTTCTTTAGATAAAACAAGTGAGCGGCGTTATTTGGTGATTGATCAGAAAAAATATTTTAAAATAGAGTCCAAAAGCTTATATACAGCACTGATAAAAACATTTTCTGAGGATTTAAAAACACTCAAGGCGAAAAATCAATCAAATTTTCAAGTATTAGATGTCGCATTCCGTATTGCGGGGACAGGAAGTATTGGCTTAAATCGCTATGTATTCTTAGTCTATGATAGTGAAAATAAAACCCATACTTTATTCGATATGAAACAGGCTCAAGCTTCCTCTTTGAGCTTGTCTCCATTTCTAAAAATACAACAACCAAAATGGGATGATCATGCGCAACGCATTCAATTCATTCAAACACTCATGCAGTATCAAATACCGGCTCAGTTATCACGGCTAGACTTTCAAGGACAAGCGTATATTGTCAAAGCATTACAACCTGAACAAGATAAAATTGATTTTAAACAATGTGTAGATAAACCTAAAAAATTTACCGATGCCTGTTATAACATGGCTCGATTAATTGCTTATGCTCAATTACGTTCAACAGGGCGTAAAGGTTCTTCAACAGCAGATGAATTAATCAATTTTGCAGAACAAGCAGAACTTTGGAAAACGCAGTTGTTGAAATACACGTATAATTACGCCCAACAAGTTGAGCAAGATTATCAAAGTTTTTGTAAAAGTTATGCTGAATATCGTAATGAACAAAAGACAGTGATGAGTAAAGCTTTGCATAAACCCGAATGATGAATAGGAATAATGTATGTCAAATGAATTAGAAATTATTGACTTAAAAGTTGGTGAAGGTAAAGAAGCAGTAAAAGGTGCTTTGATTACAACCCATTATACTGGCTGGTTGGAAGACGGAACCAAATTCGATTCTTCAATTGATCGCGGCAATTACTTTGAAACAGTGATTGGAACAGGGCGTGTAATCAAGGGCTGGGATCAAGGTATTATGGGAATGAAAGTGGGCGGTAAACGTAAATTGATCGTTCCTGCACACTTGGCTTATGGAGAGCGTAAAATGGGCAAAATTATTCCAGCAAATTCTAATCTGATTTTTGAAATTGAACTGTTTGATGTCAAAACGCGTGATTAAATCTGCTAAATGTCTGGATTGACTCAGCCATCACTCTTCAAACATAAAAATAGAGGTCAATTGATCTCTATTTTTTATGTTTAATGCAGCATCTATTGACTACACGATGTTGTACTAAAAATGTTGAGAGGGGCTTTTTGACTTCTGTATATTTTACTCAGATAAAATATAACCCGAATTCGACTTTATAAGTTTATTATTTATCTAATAGTGTGATTTTAAACACAATAGTTTTATTTTTTTGTTTATTATTTGCTCAATGCTTAACAATCATCTACAATACTTTTGTCTTAAAAGTGTTTAAATATCACAAATAAATAATTCTGCTCAGAGTTATTTTTTAAGGTTCGTTTCAGTTTTATTCTTTTAAATCATCGTTGTAAAACCTCTGGCTTAATTCGTCTTGAAAAAGGATTTTAGTATTTCATTATTGATGTACTACGGACGAATTCAGATTTAAAAACAATGATGATCGAGTATTTAAATATATGCTAAGCCGTTACTTTTCTCCTTCAGCGATGATATGCGTAACACTATTGTTTTCGTCCTTTTATAATAGTGCAATGGCAGAAGTAGACCAAGTTGCTACTGAAACTCCAATAGAGCACGAATTACCTAAAATTGATTTAAATACGCTGACTATTATTGGTTATCATGAAATTACGCCGAACCATGATGCAGTGATTCCAGATTATGCTGTCACCACGAAACAGTTTGAGCTGCATTTAGATTGGCTGCAAAAAAATGGCTATAATTTTGTCAATGTCGACCAAATTATTAAAGCCAACGAAGGTAAATATAAACTACCCACCAAACCTGTATTGTTGACTGTAGATGATGGTTATCAATCTTTTTATCAATATGCATATCCTGTCATTAAACAACGTAAAATTCCTGTTGTACTCGCTGTCGTTGGCTCATGGTTAGAACCTAAAGCCAATGAAATGGTTCAATTTGGTGATGAAAAATTAGCACGTAAAAAACTTTTGACTTGGGATGAACTTAAAACCATGCAAAAAAGTGGCTATGTAGAAATTGGTAGCCACAGTTATAATTTACATCGTGGTATTTTAGGCAATCCTCAGGGCAATTCTGAGCCTGCCGCCGTCACACGCGAATACGATCCAAAAAGTAAAACCTATGAATCTGATAAAGTCTATGCAGATCGTATTTTTAGTGATTTGAAAAAAAATAATAAATTATTGCAATCACATGGTTTAAAAGCACCACGTGTGATGGTGTGGCCATATGGTCGTTATAATATGGAAGCGGTTGCTTTGGCTAAAAAGGTGGGTATGCCCATCACCATTAGCTTAGATGATGGTCCAGACCATATTGAGAAATCGTTAGGCCATTTGAACCGCATTCTTGTCGAAGGCAATATGACTACGGATTCTCTAGCACAAGAAATCCAAAGTCGTCAGATGAATTTTACTGACAATAACCGTCCACAAAAAGTCATGCATGTGGATTTAGACTATATCTATGATCCAGATGAAGCGCAGCAAGAGAAAAACTTAGGACATCTGTTAGACCGTATTCGTGAAATGAATGTCACTACGGTATTCTTACAGGCATTCGCTGATCCAGATGCGAATGGGTCAGCTGATATGGTGTATTTCCCAAATCGTTATCTACCAATGCGTGCAGATTTGTTTAACCGTGTTGCATGGCAGATTCAAACTCGGACCCATGTGAGTCGTTTATATGCGTGGATGCCGTTATTGGCTTGGGACTTACCAACTTCAAATCCTGCGTCTAAAGATGTGGTGGTGACTCAGCAAGCCAAAGACAGTGATCATTTAAATATGGGATATCATCGTTTAAGTCCATATTCACCAGAAGCACGTAAAGTAATTGAAGGTTTATATCAGGATTTAGCAAAATCGACGACGTTTGATGGCATCTTGTTCCATGATGATGCAACACTTTCAGATTATGAAGATGCTAGTCCAGAAGCGATTAAAGCTTATCAAAAAATTGGTTTACCAGCGGATTTAGAAGAAATTCGTAATGATGATGCAAAATTGCAAAAATGGACTGATTTTAAAACCAAGACCATTGATAACTTTGCAATGGATTTAGCGCAAAAGGCGCGTTATTACCAACCATTCTTACTGACTGCACGTAACTTATATGCCCAAGTTGCACTTTCAGCATATTCGGAAAACTGGTATGGCCAGTCTTTAGAGCAATCGATTAAAAATTATGACTTTACTGCAATTATGGCAATGCCGTATATGGAACAGGCACCAGATGCAACTAAGTTTTATAAAGATTTAGTACAAAACGTGAAGAAACAACCAAATGGGATTAAAAAGACGATTTTTGAATTACAAGCAGTGAACTGGCGTAATAATCAAAAGATTCCAACATCAGAAATTGCTCAAACGATCCAGTCTTTATACCAACAAGGTGTGATGCATGTGGGGTACTACCCCGACGATCCAATTGAGGATCACCCAAATACTGCTGAAATGCGTAAAGTATTTGATTCTAAACCACAACGATTGGTTCCTTAAGGTCTGATATGAGCGCATTTCAACACCTGTGGCAATCAGTATTAAACTTTATCTTCTATTATCCATTATTTATGTCGTATTTATGGATGATAGGTGCTTTAATTTTCTATTGGAAAGAACGTAAAGAGCCCCCATATACTCAACCGCCAACATTGGAAGAATATCCTTTAGTTGCTGTGCTTGTGCCATGTTTCAATGAGCAAGATAATGCGGATGAGACCATTAGTCATGCATTAAAGTTGAATTATCCAAACTTTGAAGTCATTGCGATTAATGATGGGAGTTCTGACAATACCGCAGAAATCTTAAATGAGTTGGCTTTGAAGTATGACAAGCTGCGCGTCGTACACTTGGCTGAAAATCAGGGTAAAGCCATGGCTTTACAAGCAGGTAGTCTGCTTACCGATGCTGAATTTTTAATTGGTATTGATGGCGATGCGTTACTTGATCCATATGCTGCACAGTGGATGATTCGTCATTTTCTCAATAATCCTACAGTTGCAGCTGTGACAGGAAATCCACGTATTCGTACCCGTTCTACTTTACTTGGACGGATTCAAGTTGGTGAATTTTCATCAATTGTTGGTATGATTAAACGCGCACAACGTACTTTCGGGCGTTTATTTACAGTTTCTGGTGTAATTACTGCTTTTCGTAAAAGTGCTGTACATGAGGTAGGCTATTGGTCACCGAACATGTTAACAGAAGATATTGATATTACATGGAAATTACATCGTGCGGGTTGGGATGTAAAGTTTGAACCCAATGCCTTGGTGTGGATTTTAATGCCAGAAACCTTTGATGGTCTATGGAAGCAGCGCTTACGTTGGGCCATGGGTGGCGCTCAAGTTTTAATTAAGAATTTTGATGTATTATTTAAACCGAAACTTAATTTTCTATGGCCTTTGATTATTGAGCTGATCCTCACCTTAGTTTGGTCATATTTAATGCTGATTATGGTGATTTTCTGGATTTTGCATTTGGTGTTACCTTATGCGGGATTCCCTGCAATGAGTTCTCCATTATTACCTATGGGAACAGGTATTTTACTCGGTACAACTTGTTTACTGCAGTTCGCAATCAGTAAGTGGATGGATAGTCGTTACGAATCGAGTTTAGTGAAAAACTATTATTGGATGATTTGGTATCCCTTTGTATTTTGGTTGATTACAGTAACGGCAAGTATTGTTGCATTTCCAAAAGTTCTTTTACGTGGAGAAAGTAAAAGGGCACGTTGGGTCAGTCCCGATCGTGGTATGCGACATGATGACTAAGATGTTAGTCAAAATAAGTTTTGAGATACGAATATGAAAACAAATTCTTTGATTATTGATTTACGTAAGCAGTTACCGTGGCATCGTCGTTATTTCTCCACGACAATGACGGCAATGCTATGGGCATTTTGGTTGTTGCTTTGGAGACCTATTGTTATCTTGGTGGGATATCTTTCACTTGAGAAACCACAACTAGTACATTACTTTTTTAATGCTTTTGCAAAAGCATTAGAAAGCGGATTGTTTGCGTTGATTGCTTGTGCAATTTCTTTGTGGCTATGGAGTAACTTTGTTCCAGCAAAGACCAAAAAGGAAGCAGAAGCTAAATCTACACAAGAATATGCTGATCATTTCAATTTGGATATGGATGATCTTTTACATTCTCGTCAGCAAAAAATCGCTACAGTTCATCATGATGCTGATGGTCGAATCACATATATTGACTAATGGTTTAGTCGGCAAAAGTCCCACAGGTTGGGGCTTTTGTTTTCAAAGGGAAACTTAGATGTCCGCAAAAATAAACTCGGCAGAAAGTATTCGAGGTTTAGCTTGTTTAGCTGTCGTATTTTCTCATCTTGCAATGAGTTTTTTTCCATATTTACATCATTTTGATCCCAATGAGAAAACAGACTTGGCTTGGGTGTATGCCATACATCATTTGCCTTTTGGTTTTCTCTACTCAGGTGATGCGGCTGTTTTTGTATTCTTTGTCTTAAGTGGCTTTGTACTCAGTTATGCGATCTTAAAAAGCCCTCAAAAATTTCATGCAAAAATTAACAATATGATGATTAAACGCTATCCACGTTTAATGATCCCAGCGCTGACTTCATGCGTCATCATTTGGTTGGTCTTTAAAGTCATTCATATTGATAGTAGTCATGTGGGTGCTTGGTTACATGCATTTACGATACAAGATTTTAGTTTTAAACATGCATTATATGAAGGAACTATTGGTGCATTTTTATTCTCGGAAAGTGATATAAACTGGGTGTTATGGACGATGACGATTGAGCTTATGGGCTCATTTGCATTATTTTTTCTACTCTATTTGTATCATTATAAACATAGTGCCTTTTGGCTAGGTTCACTTTTAATTCCTTGTTTTGCATTTCTTTGGCGTGGGCAAGGTTTCAGCTTTGGGATTTCCAGCTTTATTATTGGTATCTATATCTATCTGTATGCCAAACCACTTTCGAATGTTGTAGCCATTTCTATGTTATTGATTGGCCTATATTTAGCGGGTGCACATAATACCAGCGCAGCCTATAGCTGGGTGCATCATATTTTAGGGGAGAATACTTATGATTATAGTAATTTCATTGCTGGGATTTTAATTGTTTACAGTGTTTTGATGAGTCCATTATTGTCTAAAGGCTTAGACCACCCGATTTTAGTCTGGTTAGGAAAGTTATCTTTTTCCATTTATCTATTACATCTAATGATGTTGTATTTAATCTGTATTCCGCTATTTAACTTATTTTTAAGTTGGCATTGGAGTTATTCTTTCGCTGTAATCTGCTCAGGATTAACTGCGATTGCAGTCACTTTGATTGCTGCAAATTTTTATAGTGATTATGTCGATCAGTTCGCTATTAAGGTCAGTAATAAAATTGCCGACAAGGTTTTAAATTAGTACTTCAAGACTCGGATACAATTTGCAAATATTGTTTACAATTTAAGATGTATTGAGTTGTTTTTTAGACATTAAAAAATTGATAAATATCGTGATTTAATCAAGTATGGGCGACTCATTTTTAGCATGGATCGCTTATATGCATCTGTTCAAATCCATTGTTATTTCATTGATTGCAATGAGTCTTCAATTTGCTCAAGCAGCACCATTAAATGCTCAGCAAGCACTGACCGATGCACCGCCAATGAGTTTATTTGAATCGTGGAATACACCCATTGAGCCCTTTAAAATTTTTAATCATGTCTATTATGTTGGTACTGAAAATTTATCTTCAGTACTGTTTGATACGGGTGATGGTTTGGTTTTAATTGATAGTGGGATTGATCAATCGGCAGTGCAGATTAAAGCCAATATTGAAAAATTAGGTTTTAAAATTACAGATGTAAAATATCTACTCAATAGTCATGCCCGTTTAGATCAAGCTGGTGGTTTTGCTAAGTTAAAACAATGGAGTGGTGCTCAATTGGTCGCAAGTGCTGCAAATGCCGAAATGCTAGAAAATGGGGGCGTGACTGATTTTGCTCTAGGTAAGCAATTGCCTTTTCCTTCTGTAGCTGTAGATATCATCATTAAAGATGGGCAACAATTAAAGCTCGGTCGTCAAATCTTTACAGCACATGCGACGCCCGGCCATTTACCAGGCGCAACCTCTTGGACGACAGATATCCGTTACTACTTTAAAAACTATAAAGTCATCTATGCCGACAGTTTATTTACTGGCGGTTATTATTTGGTAAACAATATCAACTATCCAAATCTAGTTTCAGACATACGACATACATTTAAAACTTTGGATGCAATCCATGCAGATATTTTCCTTGCCAATAAAGCTGATCGTTTCTATATGAAGCAGAAATTAGCCAAATTGAATATGGGTAATAAAAAAGCATTTATTGATCAGACGGGTTTACAAAATTATGTAGCAAAGGGGAGAGTTGAATTTGAACAAGAATTACAACAGCAACAACGCTTAGCGCAGTTTAAAACATTGCAATAATTAATTTAAAATAAAACATGCTTTATGTATTATATGGCGTGTTTTATTTTAAATATTGCTATAATTCAGGTAAAACTGATCATTTATTTTGAATGATATATAACAGATAAAGGCTTATACTAAAATATTGAAAATACAATATTTCAAACAGTTATTATTCATTTGTAGTGTCGTGCTCACTTCATCTATATATGCACAAGAATTTCAACAACTCAATACTCAAACCAAGCTTGCAAAACAATGCCATAAAGATGACGAAGACATATTTTCACCTCAAAACTATCAATTGGGCTCGATAAAAGTCGTATTAAAAACTTATTCCTGTATTGGTAAAAAGCAAGTTCGAGAGCAATATTTTTCAGCGTATGGGATACAGCTGGGTGCTAAAAAATCATTATATTTAGTCGATCAACTGGCGGATGCAAGTGGTTATGTTAGTGTTAAATTAGAGCAAGTAGATGCAGATACCATTGTGTTTGACAGTATGTATGAACGTGGCGGCGATTTAGTGATTATGTAGATGCAAGATTTACAAAATATCTATCATGTGAAAGTTCATTATATGGCTTCAGATGAAGGCGCGGTAAAGTTGTATAGTAAAAATAATCAGATTTTATTCAAAAAATTGATTTAAAAGCGCTTAAAGATGATCAGCCGATATATGAAAATATAGGAAAACCCATAATATTCAAAAAGGTGCCAGGCAAAGGGATCGTATTTGCTTCAGGTGATCTAAAAGCATTACAAAATTAAAATAAGAGATCTAGTTTATCGATATAGAGAAAACAATTGTTACGTTTAAGCTGGGTATCTCTAGTGAGATAGTTATACAATTTATAGGGTAAACTATTAAAAAAACAATCAAAATACTCAGCTTTAAACTTAGCTCATGAGTCTGAACTGGGGCGTATTATATGCTTGAGATTACGCTATGTTGAAATTTATCCTAGTCGTGTTATTTTTGATCACGTTATATGTGTTATGGCGATGGGTTGCTAAACAAAAAATTAATGCAGCTTTTGAAGAACAACGACAAGCGTTATCTGAATTGGTTCAGAATCCTCAAGAAGAGCATGATCTACCCGAAAAAACCAAACTGATTAAACAGATGATTGCAGAAGAGCGACAAAAGGCGGGTTTAACCCAAGTAAAAGAGGCATTAAGCGCTACAGTTCAAGTAGAGCAGCAGAGTTTAGTCGAAGACCAATATGCACTCGCCAAGCAGATCACTGATGAAGACCAACGTTTATTTGATTCAGCTGCGCAACTTTTTTTTGAACAAGCTTTACAGACCAAAGACTTTTCTCAAGCAGGGCATATTCAACATGATGTACTCAGTAAAATGCCTATGAATACACAAAGTCAGATTGGTTCTTTTGATTTTGGTGAATGGTCTATTTTTTGGAGCTATCATGAACAATCACTTGAATACTATGTCGGACGTTATGGGGTATTCTATGCTCATGTTGATCATCAAGGTATAGAACATAAAGCCGAATTTAAAGATCGTTATTGATTTTCTATTAGGCTGCTTAACTCTTTTAGTCGAAATATTGTGGAATTGATTTCACAATCTAAATGTGCAAATCCCAAAGCGCCATAAGTAAGACTTCCCGTAAGTTCATTACATTGAGCATCACGATAATTAAGCCAAGCCTTTTGTGATTTTTCCAGTAATAACTTGTTGTTATCATCGTATTGCAGATAAATGCGTTGATATAACTCAGGGTCTGTTGGCATTTCATAAACGGCTTGCGTTGTAGGTTAAAATTGAGCAGGCAAGGCATGAAACGAAGAGAATAGCGAGACTATTTTCGAGTTTCATAACGTAGGCTGTGATAATTTTAGCCACAACCCTTCGGGACTAACGTGTTTTTTGCCGCTACGTCGTTACGAACTATTCATTTAGAATGACTAAATTTCATATTTCGTGCCTAGTATCGCCTAAAAAACACTCGTAGTCGCAAACGTAGACGAATTGTCAACAGACCCTATCATTTTCGCTTTATCTGTTTTTAATTGCTGTTGCATACATTGATAAGCTTGTTGTTGATCTTGTTGATTACATTGCGCATGAGCTGTATTGAATAGGCTTATAAAAAGCAAAGCTAAAAAACTATATTTGATCTTTTTTATCATTTAATTTTCACCAAGAAGTTGCAAATCAGTCGAGTATTATATAGAGAGTAGTTGAGAAATTCGTTGCTTCACTTGATTTAAATAGAACAGGTCATCGTTCAGTCGATACATTAAAATAGCACCCTCATAATCGGCCACGCTTATTTTTGCCAAAATTTGTGCATCGGTTTGATTCATTTTTTGTTGAAATAATTGATACAAGGCATTTTGCCAATCTTGGAAAATTTCACGGATTTTTTCCAAGACTTCTAAAGAAATATGGCTGGCCTCTAAGGACAGCATCCCAACTAAACAGCCTTTTATTTCATAACTAAAAAAATGAACAGCTTTATCATGGATGATTTGAAATTGTTGATTTGCATCCACTACAGCAAAATCTTCGAGTTTAAACAACGATTGATTTAAATAAAGATGAGTGTGCGCTAAGATCTGCATCAATAAGGCTTGTTTGTTGGGATAATAATAATAAAACGATGCTTTACTGAGTCCACATGCTTTTGCCAACATCTCCATACTTGTCCCTGCATAACCATGTGCTTTAAATTGCAAAGCACAGGTATTTAACATGTGTTCAGGTGTAAGTTTTTGTGGGCGCATAGATGACCTTGCTGCTTATGGGCTTAAAATTAATTGTGGATGAATGTCTCAAAAATATTTAACATTTTATCCCAAATTGGCTCTGAACCTTGACGAAAATATCCCATATGTCCAATCTGTTTTAAACCAAACTCATCAGCTGATATGTTGATATAGTGCATGGGCGCATTTTTATAATGTTGCATAAAAGCATAACGAGAATTTGGCAATGCCCAATCATCATCTAAAGCAGCTACTGCATAAATTGGCGTTTTAATTTGGGCATATTGCTCATGCAAATTTTTTTGCTCAGGATCTGCAAAAAAATAAGTGGGATTTTTACACCATCTACGCCATTGTTGATAGACCCCTTTAGGTAAATCTGCACCCATATTGAGTTTACTCCAAGGCAAGTAACCTGTAATCGCCACCATAGGTGGAAAGATAATATTCCAAACTACCTGAACTTTAATTTTTTCTTTCAATGGCATATAGCCATGCCAGCCAGCACCTGTGCCAAAACAATACATTGCGCTTACTTTGGTATGATTCGGTGTTAGCCCTAAAGCTTGTCCACCGTAAGAATGTCCAACTAAAAATAGGGGCATGTCTTGTTTAAAACTGTAGTCAATTGCACCTGCTAAATCTAATTTTCCCCAATCGAGGTATGACATTTTAAAACCTTTTAATTGCCGTGGAGCAGAGTTGGCCACCCCACGATAATCAAAAGTGAGTACCTGATAGCCCAATTGTGCAGCATATTCAGAGAAGCGGCGATAAAATGCTTGAGGGACTCCTGTTGCACTGGAAACAACAATTTTTGCTTTGATTGTATTGACTGGCGTGTAAAGTATGCCAGCCAATATATAACCATCCAGTGCCTTAAAACTAATGGCCTGACTGGTAAAACTATTGCCATTCAAGTGTTGGACCTCAGTTGAGTACTTTAAATTTTGCATGATTGTTCCCACAGTTATTAGATTATCGCCGTATATCGCTATGATTGGTTTACTTACCTTTAAACTGTGGTGCTCGACGTTCAATCATTGCTCTTACACCTTCTTGCGCATCCTCAGAGGCAAGTAAAGGGCTAAGTAGATTTTGTAGGTTTGCAAATGCGACTTCAGGACTTTGTAAAAAGGCTTGATGAGCCGAATGCAGTGCCGCTTTGACGGCAAGTGGTGCAGCATTGGCAATACGTTCAGCCAATTCTATGGCACGCGTTAACTGTTGGTTATCCTCAACAACTTCAGTCACTAAATTCATTTCATAGGCTGTTTGTGCATAAAATAAATCACCAGTTAACACATATTTCATAGCTTTTACCCAGCCAGCAGCTTGGATGAAACGTACCGTTGCACCACCAAAAGGTAAAATACCGCGCTGTACCTCAATTTGGGTAAATTGAGTATTTTTGTTGGCAATAACAATGTCAGAATTCAACATTAATTCTATACCAGCGGTATAACAATAACCCTGTACCGCGGTTACCAATGGCTTTGTTCTTTGACGCCCAACTGTTCCCCAAGGGTTCACAATATCATTGCTAAAATTAAAAACACCATCGGCTAATTTTGGTTGTAACTCAACCAAGTCCAATCCTGCAGTAAAATGATCCCCATGGGCAAAGACCACCGCACAGCGTAGTTCTGGATTATTTTCATATTCAGTTAAAGCCAGTGATAGGTCGTGAATCATATGACTATCAAAAGCATTGCGTTTATCTGCACGGTCTAGGCCAACTAAAAAAATATGACCACGGATTTCACGACTGACTTTTCCTTGTAGATTTGACATTTGTTATTCTCTCATTGGTTGTTTTATAAGTTTTTAAACGATCGTTAGAAAACTGTCAATGATTTTAGAGTGACTAAACCGTTTACATCGGTATAGCCTATTTAAGGCGTTGAAGGATCGCTGCATTGTGTATGTTATTTGGCGCTTTGGGGGGAGTACCTATAGTTTTTATAAGAAATTTAACTAGACATAAAAATCTGCTCATAAGCTTAAATGCCTAGCTAAATTTATCACTAGGCATTTAATTTAAAGAGATTTAAACCTGAAGGATTACTTTTTAAACTTGGTTAAAAGCTTTTGGATCGGCAATTTATCACTTGCATACCCATAAATTGCAGCAAAAGGTAAGGCTGTGCGAGCAAGATAGGCGACACGCCATAAACCACCATGATTGGCACCCTCCATCATCAATTCTAATGGATGTCCCATCTTAGTTTCTGGATTTGCAACAGACTTCGGATTTCTTAAGTCATGGATCCAAAGCGCTGCCATAATTGAATTGGTTGTTTCAGGGCGGAATGCTTCTACATCAAACAAACTTGCACCGTTAAACGCTGCTTTAAGCAAAGGATTCTTGGTGACCGAATGTGTCGTCGTGGATGGTGCAATATTGATACTGACATGTTGCCCTTGATGTCGTGCTAAAGTTGCACGCCACTGTTGAATGCGTTTTGCCAAGGCATAATTAGGGCCTTGTTCAACCACAAGACAATCAGCAATCCCATAGAATTTACCATTGTCAGAGGCAATCAGTTGTTGATCATTGTGCTTAAAGAATTGCTTTAAGGAAAGGGTTGCAATCCCTTTGCTGAATACAGTTTCAAATTTTGATCTATGTTTGAACTTTTTGTTTGAACCTTCAATCACTTCTTCAGGTACTGCATAGACATCTGTAGGCGTACACATATACATCAGTGATGAATCATTCTTGTGTTCACTGACATGACTCATAATCGTGTCCATTGCCATCGACACACGCACATGTTTTTCACCATCCAAATAAGCAATTGAGGCCAAATCTAACTTGTGTGGATTATCACAAAGCCATTGTGTAATTTCTGGAATTTGGGTCAGTAAATTTGCCCCAAGTTTGCTTTTTAATTCTTCAATATTATGGGTGTTGACGATTTTTTGAAAACTAGGTGCGTACAGTGTGGCATTGCCATTTTCAATGGTTTTAAGAATTCTCTCCCAAACGCGTTCATTGGGTAGATCAACGGCAACAATATTGGCTTTCCATTTTGATAACCATGTTAATGGGCCTGCCTCTGAAGCTGCGCCAAATAAAACTAAGGTACGATCCGATAAATCAAACCATTCAGGATGTGCAATCACGTTTCTTAGTGCGTCTGCATGACTTGCTTCAATAATGCCAGTATCTTGCCACTTTTGAATTTGCTGATATAACGCTTCGCCTTGTAGTTTTTGCCCGTGATAGGGTACAAACCATTCAACTTCAGCATCTGAATGACCTTTAAAACTAACGCTTTGAATCTTATCTAATACTGGAACTGTACCAATATCTTTTAAAGAATAGCGTTGTCCATCTCTAAAGAAATCAAAGCTATGTTGGGCTTTGTGCAAGCCTTGTTTGGCAATAGTGATGGCGTTATGACTTGAACGAATGCCATGTTCGACCAATGCCTTAAAATAAACTGGATAATTTTTACGCCAGTTTTTTTCATCTAAAGCTTGCTGTGCGCTGAGATGATCAACCAAGGAAAGTGCTTCTGCAATGATTTCTTTACCGACTTGCGAGCTGCTACTTTTTTGAGTCTTTGGATGAACTGGAAACTGTAAACCATCAATTGAACTGGACATGCAAAATATCTCGTTTTATTTCATCATTAATATACAGATGTATACATTATCCATGCCATATTCAATATTTGGGTGGCATTTTCTGACAAAATTTAGATAAATTGGTCGTATAAATTAAATAAATCAGTGCTGAAAACATCTAAAATTAAGCTTATTATTTCATTTATAAAAAGTTTCATTGGTGTAATTTTGTGCGTTTTAAAACGCAATTTATTGATAAGCTAAAATGTAGTAAATATCAATTTGTGTATGATTTATATTCATTTATTACACACATATTTTATTTTAAAATTTGCATAGATTATATTTTTTACATCTTTTTAAGTTAATTCCGACAATTTTAGTTGATTTTCACTCATTCAGCCTCATCTTCAGTTAAAATACCGACTTCAGCTTGAGGATAGAGTTATGTCGACTGAGAACACCAATACTGCGGTTGCAGAAGAAATTCCAAATTTATTGATTACTCCCAATGCGCAAGAGTATTTAAAAGATCTTTTGGAGAAGCAAAATACTCCAGGAATTGGCGTTCGTGTATTTGTTGAAAATCCAGGTACTCCACGTGCTGAATGTTGTATGGCATATAGTGCACCTGATGAAATTGCTCCAACAGATTACAAACAAGATTATCCTGATTTCCCTGCATTTATTGATACACCGTCGATTCCATATCTGAAAGATGCTGTAATTGATTACAACAAAGACCGTTTTGGTGGGCAGCTTACTTTCCGTGCACCTAACTCGAAAGTACCACGTGTTGGTCCAGATGCGTCTATGGAAGAACGAATTACTTATATTCTTCAGGCAGAGATCAATCCTGGATTGGCAGGGCATGGCGGAAACTGCGCACTGGTAGAAGTGGTTGAAGATGAAGAACATGGTTTAACTGCGGTATTAAAATTCGGTGGTGGCTGTCAAGGCTGTTCTGCGATCGATGTAACGTTAAAACAAGGTGTAGAAACTACGCTTAAAGAGCATATTCCTGAACTAGGTCGTGTGGTCGATCAGACTGATCACAGTCAAGCAGAAGGTGCTTATTTCAAATAGTCTGTATATCAATGTAGATATTTTACTGTTGTTCAAAACCTCCGGATTTCGGAGGTTTTTTTATGGTTGTCACATAGCTAAATTTTATTTTTGTATTTTTAAATATTGATAAGCTTAAATGAATCTTAAAAAATAGAATAAAAACTTAAAGATATACTCATAAACGTCCAAATATTAACCGAATGGTTAATAAAAATGAGAATAGTTATTAATATTGTTTATAATGCTGTGGTGTTTTATTACACATTGTATCTAAATCTTCATTGTCTATTCATTGCTGAGCCTCTTTGGAATACCTTATGTCTACTAACCGTATCATCCAATCTGCGTTATCTCTCTCCATTATCACCGTTATGATGGGTACTGCCTATGCAGCAGATTCACAAGAACCTTCTAATAAAACTAATTCTCAGTTTACAGAGTCAACTAAATTAGAAACAATTGTTGTGACAGCAAGTGGTTTTGAGCAAGAGGTGAAACAAGCTGCCGCATCTATTTCTGTATTGACTCAAGAAGACATTAATAAAAAAGCGTATAGAGATATAACTGATGCACTCAAAGACGTTCCTGGGGTTGTCGTAACAGGTGGTGGCAGTTCAAGTGATATCAGTATTCGTGGTATGGGAAGTGCTTATACGGTTTTTTTGATTGATGGTAAAAAGGTCAATACACGTTCAGTTCGACCAAATAGTGATAACTCGGGTATTGAGCAAGGTTGGATGCCCAGTATTGAAAGTATTGAACGTATTGAAGTGATCCGTGGCCCGATGTCTGGTTTATATGGTTCAGATGCCATGGGCGGTGTGATTAATATTATTACCAAAAAAGTCGCAGATACTTGGACAAGTTCGGTTAAGTTAGATACGACACTACAAGAAAATAGAGATTCTGGGGATATCCATCAAACAAATCTGTATGTTTCTGGTCCTTTAATCCGTAATTTACTTGGTTTAAAGGCGAATGGAACATTCTCACAACGCAATGAAGATGACATCATTGGTGGCTATAATAAGCAACGTATACGTGCAGGTGGCGCAACACTGAGTTTGACGCCAAGTACTGAGCATACCATTGACCTCGAATATCAGCGATCAATTCAAAACCGTGATCAAACTGTAGGTAAAACAATTGCAAATGTACCAGGGCGAAATGGTAAGCTCCCAACAGACTCATATACAGATTATTATCGTACCGAATATAGTTTGACTCATCGTGGTGAAATTGGCGATTTAAAGACACATTCTTATATTCAACGTGAGGAAAATGAAAATCCATCACGTAGCATGGAAGCAATCAATACAACATTTAATACTTTGAACCAAATCAATCTGGGTTCCCATGCTTTAAGCTTTGGGGGAAGTTATTTAAAAGAAGAGCTTGAGGATTTTGGCAATCAGTTAGTCATTGGTGGCTCAAAATTAACCAATTTAGACCGCTATAGCTGGGCATTATTTGCTGAGGATGCGTGGAATATTGTAGAGCCATTCACGGTAACGGCTTCATTACGCTATGACAAAGATGAAAATTTTGGTGATCATTTTAGCCCGAAAGTCTATGGTGTTTGGACCTTAAATGATAATTGGATTGTCAAAGGTGGGGTATCAACAGGTTATAAAACTCCGGCCTTACGTGCCACTGTTGCAGGGTGGGGACAAGCAACAGGTGGTGGTCAGTCGAGTGGTATGATTGTAGGTAATCCAGATTTAAAACCAGAAACAAGTATTAATTATGAAGCATCAATTAACTGGGATAATAATGACAATCTAGATGCAGGTTTTACCGTATTTAATAGTGAATTTAAAGATAAAATTACTGAAATTCGTACCTGTCAAGGAGACTCTGGAACTATGGGATGTTCTTGGTTAGGTCAAAACTTTGACTTTGTCAGTCAACGTATTAATGTCGATAAAGCAAATATGCGTGGTATAGAGGCAACTCTGGGTTGGGCAATCACGCCAGATGTTCGTTGGGCAACAAATTATACATTTACAGATACCGAACAAAAGAGTGGTGCATTTAAAGGTAAGCCATTAAATGAAATGCCGAAACATATGTTTAATACCACATTAGATTGGCAAACAAATGATCAAGTTGGGATGTGGAGCCGCTTAAATGTAAGAAGTAAAACTTCTGACTATTTAAGTCGCACATCTATGGGGGATGGTAGACCAGCGTATGCAATGATTGATGTTGGTCTAAACTATAAACCTTCTAATGCCTTACAGTTTAATGCTGGTATTTATAACTTATTTGATAAAAGCATAGATACAGCGACTTATAATTATGTACTGGATGGCCGCCGTTACAATTTGGGTTTAATTTATAAGTTCTAAAGCTAGATTAAATTGCATTAAATCTGTTTAGTTATGAAAAAGGCGCTTTATACGCCTTTTTCAATATTTAGAATCTTTAAAGTTTCATCGGAATAATAAAATTTTTCCAAATAGATCCGTGCACGACTTTTTAAGTGTTGAGAAGCAAGCATCTGTTGAATAACAGGTTCAAGTAACTGTTGTAATTGATTTTGAATCAATGCTTCATCAATGTTGATATCACTTAAAATTAAATCAAAAGGTCGCTCTTCATTACGTACATACCAAGTCAGTACACCATCATGTACTTGTTTCTTTAAATAATCTGTTTGGCGAATATGTTCCCATATCTCATGCCCCATACCCACAGTTTTAGGTAAGTCGTTAATTTCAACATAATTACGCAATACAGCAATCGGTACTTTTTTAATTTTATGCCATAAATTGGCTTGAAAATGATAAAGTTTATTGTCATCAAATTGTTGATTAATGACTTGTTCACTCAACTGGCTAATTTTAATAATATTTTTTTGCAGATAATGCTTAACCGTATCATCTAAATTAGTGTCGGTAACCGATTCTAAAACTGATTTCCCCATCTTCATAAAACGTCCCACCCCCGGGACTTTTTTATTCATGACCGAATTATCAATATAATCTTGGATAGAGTGATGAATCAGTTGGGTTAACATACTTGAAAAGGCTGGATTATTGACAACACGTTTGATCAAGGCTTGACGATGACGTGATTTACTTGCGACATATTGGGCAATTTTATCAATTGTGGTGACTGGAATAATATCTTCAATTAAGGTTTCATCGTTACTTGGATGAATCAATGCAAAACGAATATGTTCAGCGATTTGCTCAATGAGAAAGTTATTTGCAGGCGTTGCTAAAATTTGCTTTAACAATAAATCATGGATTTGTGCAAAAGACCAAATTTGTTTTAAAGGCTGTTTTCTAAACCAGTGATAAAATTCAGTAAACTCAATTTTAATCGTATCTATCTGTGAAAACTCTTGGTCTAAAAAGCCAAGTTGGGCTTCGATCAATTGTTCAATAAGTTGATTTTTCATTTTTTGAGCTCAATTTGTCCATGTGTTTGATCAGACAATGGATTTTGCAAGGGCTGTACCTTATTTAAAAAGCTTAAATACTGATCTGCAACTCGTTCAGGTGCTTCGAGTAGGGGCATGTGTCCAACATGTTTTAGAATAATCGGTGTTTCAGCACGTTTTAATACCGACTTTAATTCATTTGCAACATCTGCATTTACAATCTGATCTTGTTCACCCCAAAGAATCATGGTTGGTGCCTCAATGTTTTTTAACATTGTGGTAAAGGTTGCAGGGGTATATAGTCGATTGAGGGCATCAATTTGATTGATAATTTTGGCAGTGTCTTGAGATTTAGCAATAAATAACTTTTCTTGTTCATCTTTAATTACACGGGCAGTAAAAGGTGGATTAAACATCACCTTTTTCATTACAAAATCCAAATCGCCTTTTTGGGTGATCAATAACTGTTTTAGATAGATAGGATTTCTTAGATAATTGGTGTTTGTCGACTTAAAAATACCGCCAGTACTCATCAAGAATAAGCTTTTAGTATCAAAAGGGTACTGTGAAGCATAAAACATTGCAATGGTTCCACCCAATGAGTGTCCTGCAATATTTAAATTATCTTGAATATGTGCGGCTTCAATAAAGCGTCTAAGTTGCTCTGTTACATTCGGCACAGATAAATCAAAATTGGCTGTGACTTGGGTAGTTCCAGCAGAAGGTAAGTCTGGAATAATGACATGATAATAAGGGGTTAATGACTGCGCAATATCATTCCATGTATCACGGCTGCTGGCTAAGCCATGAATCAGTAAAACAGTAGGTTTATCTTTAGACCCACCTTCACTATAAGACCAAATAACATCACCTACACGCAATGTTTTAGAACTTAAGCCTGCCCAAGCACGTTCTTCTTGTACAATTTTTAAATAATCCACATATTCTGGTGTACTAGCGGTTGCATTGTGGCTAGTTAAAAACAATACACCGATCGCAGTCAAACTTAACAATATGCTGTTTAAAAAATGAAGAGTTTTTTTATGGGACAGTTCAGACATGCATAGGGTTCCGAGTAAAAGACTAGGCATTATATAAAGTAAAAATATTATTCATGATCATAATTTTTTCAACATTTGCCGAGAAAGTCTTATTTGTAAGTTTTTTGCCATACTTTAAGCTTCTAACTCACCTAATATAAAGATTATTTTGTAGTTTGGTTAAATAATTTTATTGAAAATGTGAGTTATGTCTACATATTGTTTAAGTTTTGGTAGATAAACCATGCATAACAAAAATTGTAACAGAGTTTATTTTTAGTCAGTGACTTTCAAATTTTACGGCATTAAAATAATGCAAATCTCCACACAATGGAACGAAGACATGCTAACCGCTCAAGAAGCTTTAGAACGATTAAAACAGGGTAATGAACGTTTTGCACATGGTGAAACAAATCTGACTAAATTTTTGACGCATCAGCAACGATCTGAAATGATGGACAATCAAGAGCCATTTGCAATTATTTTAGGCTGTTCGGATTCACGTGTCCCAGCAGAAATGGTTTTTGACCAAGGTTTTGGCGATTTATTTGTGATTCGTGTTGCAGGTAATATTGTTGCGCCATCGCAAGTGGGGAGTGTGGAATTTGCCGCAGATAGTTTTGGTTGTCCATTGGTTGTTGTTTTAGGGCATAGCCATTGTGGTGCGATTCATTCAACGATTGAAGCACTTAAGAATCCCAACACACCTCCTTCTGCAAATCTCATGTCAATTGTGAATCGTGTACGTCCGTCAGTTGAAATTTTAATGCAAACTGAATTGAAAGATGATTTAGAAAAGTTATCTATGCATGCAGTGAAATCAAATGTTTTTGCCTCTGTTAATCAATTGCGCCATGGTTCAGCTGTTTTAGAAAACTTAATTGCAAAAGGTAAATTGAAAGTCGTTGGTGCTGAATATTCTCTAGAAACAGGTGAAGTTTCTTTTTATGATTTTTAAAAATTTAAATTTCTAAGATAAAAAATCCCACTTAGAGTGGGATTTTTTATCAGTATAGATTCTTAGAATCTATAACCCATTTTTAAACCATAAGCGATTGCATTGTTATCTTTAAATTCTGCAACATAGGCATCACTACCTGCTTGAGCACCCGTTTGTGCTTTAGCATCGCCTAACCAGAAGTATTTAACACCACCAGCAATGAAAGTCGCAGGTGTAGGGCTATATTGAACACCTAAACCTACATTCCAATAACCTTCTGTTGGGCCTAAAGTTGAAACTGGGTTACCAGCACCTGAGTCCCAACCCACTGAGACATTACCTGCCCATTGGTCATTAATTTTACGACCGAGACCAGCTGTCACTGTATATTGATCATCAGAATATTCAACGAGGTTAAATCCGTTTGGACGACCAACAATTGGACCAACTGCTTCAGAAACTTGACCAAACTTTAATGGGCGGATTGAAAAGTCTTTCCAGTTCACCCAACGAAGATTTGCAAATGCAACTGTATTTGCCATGATCCCTGATTGTAAATCAATGTTGACCGACTGTGGTGTCGTAATTGTCGTTTTACCATTTGAAGCGGCAATTGCTTGTGCAGCAGCAGCTCCGCTATCACCGAGTAATGCTAATGCTCCAAGCGTAGGAATCGATTCATTAATATTGACATCATGATCGATTTCAGAGCGGTAAGTTACCGATGCTTTTAAGGCAATATCTGGAATTTGATAAGCAGCACCTGCTAACCAACCCACACCGCCAGTTTCTTTGATGTTAGCATCATAGCCATTGTATAAACTATATGCTTGACCACGAAGGCTTACATTTCCTTTAATGGTTTGGTATACACCACCACCAAAGAAGTTCAAGTTAGCTATAGGTTGAAAACCAAAAATCATTGAAATATTTTGGGTGTCAACTTTAACTTCAGTACTGCCTTTACCCAGTGTACTATTAGCCCCTGCAATACCTTTATCTACAGCTTGTGTTACGCCTGTTGTGATCAAAGCCATTGCATTTGCATTTCCTCGAATTTGCGTTGCAATTTGATCAATTACAGCTTGAGGTGGTGTTGGAGAACCAGTCATCGCAATTGCTTGCTGTGTTGCTCGGTCAACAACTTGTGAATTTACATTTTTAGCAATAGTACTAGCACGAAGCGCTGTCAATCTATCTTGAGGTAATACCGTATCGCCATTAGAAGAGACAAATGCATTTTCACCAGAGTATTTTGCATCCGCGCCAAATGGTTGGTCATACAATAGACCGAATGATACTTGATCAGTGAGTTGTAATTTAATAGCGGCAGATGGAAAGTAATAATCCCCACCCATATCATCAATTTCACGATATGGTTTAGGTGTATCGCCAGCTTCTCGGCCTTCAACAGTCGGGTCTAAAACTGAAATACCAGCTTCAAAATAATTATTAGGTTGAAGGAATGCCGAAATAGATTGGCCTGAGCGATCCATTGCTGCGGCAAAAACACCAGTCATTGGCAAACTTGCAGCAATTATCGCGATTGATAAATTTTTTAATTTCATTTTAATTTTTCCCTAATATAATAAAATGAATACTTTGAAGTACTTAAGTTTTGAATGAGAAATAATTTTGATACTTAAATAATCAACTCAAAGTTACTTCTATTTACAAAATAGCATATAAAAAATAAGAGTAAATACTCTAGAGGGTGAATTAGTAAAAAAAAAATGAACTATGTAGTTTTTTTTGATTTGCGAGAATATAGAAAAATATATAAAGATGTGATTATTTAGAGGAATATTACAAATTTATAGATATAAAACAATAAAATTTAGATATTTAAGTAATTGACAGATTGAGTGAAATTTAAACAATTAATTGGGGTGAAATATAAATTTATCAGGTTATATAAATCGCTTTACATTAAATTTTTATAAAAAAGAGACCTTCACTTCTTGCTTTTTCGATAGTGCGCCCTGCGGGACTTGAACCCACGTCTGTCACTTAGGAGGCAACTGCTCTATCCAGTTAAGCTAAGGGCACAATAAGTCAATAATTTACCGTATATACATATGAAAAAAAAGCTATTATCTAAATAATAGCTTTACGTTGGATTTATTTTTCTTCGGTCTTTATTTCATTTGGATTTAAAATATCAAACAAGACTAACATCAGTGTAATCCATACGGGAATCATCAATACTGACTCTTTAAATCCTTGATCCCACATGATATATAAAACGATACCAATAAAAATAATTACAACGAAATTACTAACAGGTGCCCAGAGTGCGGGGTATTTACTGGTTTGATTGGTCAAACGTAGAGCGCGCTTAAACTTCAAATGGGTGAGTGTAATCATAAGCCAGTTTAAAACTAAAGCACCAACGACCACATACATCAAATGACTTAAGGCATCTTCTGGTAAATAATAATTTAAAGGTACACAACCCAAAATTAAAAATGCAGAAAGTAATACCGATGGAATTGGAACACCATGTTTATTGGTTTTAGTAAAGATTTTAGGTGCATTGCCTTGTTTTGCTAAACCATAAAGCATACGGCTATTGGCATACATACCACTGTTATAAACAGATAGTGCCGCAGTTAAGATAATAAAGTTAACCAGATGAGCTGCCCATGCAATCCCAATCATACTAAAGACCATAACGAATGGGCTTTTATCTAAACCACCAAAATTCAATTGGTTCCATGGAACTAAAGACAAAAGAATAATCATTGAGCCTACGTAGAAGATGAGAATACGAGGAACGACTTGATTAATTGCTTTAGGAATCGTTTTTTCTGGGTCTTTGGCTTCGGCAGCAGCCATACCAACTAATTCAATACCACCAAAACCAAACATAAGGAAAGCCAGCATATAAAATAAGCCGTCAAATCCATTTGGAAAAAACCCGCCATGTGACCATAAGTTTGAAAAAGCAATACCTGAACTTACATCTGCGGTCAGAACTAAATAGATACCAAACACAATCATTGCAACAATCGCAGTGACTTTAATAATGGATAACCAAAATTCTGATTCACCGTAAAACTTTACATTTCCTAGATTTACCAGTGTAATCACAACAAAGAAGAACAGTACAGATATCCAATTGGGAATTTCAGGCCACCAATAATTGATGTATTTGCCAACAGCAGTTAATTCAGTCATTGCAACTAGGACGTAAAGCATCCAATAGTTCCAACCTGTTAAAAACCCAGGAAATTTACCCCAATATTTATTGGCGAAATGGCTAAAAGAACCAGCTACTGGTTCATGTACAATCATTTCTCCAAGCTGACGCATAATTAAAAAAACGATCAAACCACCAATGGCATATCCCAAAATAATGGATGGCCCAGCTTTTTCGATCACATGTGCTGAACCTAAGAACAATCCTGTACCAATTGCGCCACCCATGGCAATCAATTGGATATGACGATTCTTAAGTCCACGCTGTAATTGTGTAGACTCGTTGCTCAATGTGTACAACTCTATTTATGCGAATTTAATTATTGTAATAGATTGGTTACTTTTAGCCTAGTATACGATGGATGTATGGGAAGGAACTGTGAAGTCAAAAAATAGGATTTTTAATTTTTTTGTTAATTTTCAATAAAATAATCATAAGTAATAATTTTCAAACTATATTTAAACTGTTTAACTTTTAATCTTTGTGCCAAGATTTATTGAATATTTGAGTTAATTTATCAGTATTTTTATTCCAAAAAGGGTACTATAAAACTGAATGATGATTCATTATTTGATACAACAAAGAGAATTTAAAGGAATACGAAAAAATGAGTTCTGCACCACAAATCAAAATCCCAGCAACCTATATGCGTGGTGGTACTAGTAAAGGTGTCTTTTTTAAGCTTGATGACTTACCTGAACGTGCACAAATAGCAGGGCAATCACGTGATCAGTTATTACTTAGAGTCATAGGTAGTCCAGATCCTTATGGAAAGCAAATTGATGGGATGGGTGGGGCAACCTCAAGTACCAGTAAAACAGTTATTTTGGCTAAAAGTTCGCAACCTAATCACGATGTTGACTATCTTTTTGGGCAAGTGTCTATTGATAAAGCGTTTGTAGATTGGAGTGGTAATTGCGGTAATTTAACTGCAGCTGTTGGTTCATTTGCAATTAGTAATGGTCTTGTTGCTACTGATCGCATTCCAGAGAATGGCATTTGTACGGTTCGGATTTGGCAAGCCAATATTCATAAGACAATTATTGCTCATGTTCCTATTACACAGGGTCTAGTTCAAGAGACGGGTGATTTTGAATTGGATGGTGTCACTTTCCCTGCTGCAGAAGTTCAAATTGAATTTTTAGATCCCGCCGATGATGGTGAAGATGGTGGAGCCATGTTCCCTACAGGTAATGTCGTTGACAACTTAGATGTGCCTGAAATTGGTACATTTAAAGCAACTTTGATCAATGCGGGTATTCCTACAATTTTCTTAAATGCTGAAGAGATTGGCTACAACGGAACTGAACTACAAGAAGATATCAATAGTGATGTCGCTGCATTAGCACGTTTTGAAAAAATCCGTGCGTATGGTGCTGTAAAAATGGGTTTAATCAAAGATATCAGTGAGGCGATAAATCGTCAGCATACTCCTAAAGTTGCATTTGTATCCAAAGCTAAAAGCTATACCTCTTCGAGTGGTAAACAAGTGAGTGAAACAGACACAGATTTATTGGTACGTGCATTATCAATGGGTAAATTACATCATGCCATGATGGGAACAGCTGCAGTCGCAATTGGTACGGCAGCAGCAATTCCAAATACCTTAGTGAATTTAGCTGCAGGAGGTGGTGAGCGTGAGGCGGTACGCTTTGGACATCCATCTGGAACACTTCGTGTAGGGGCACAGGCTTTGAACGAAAAAGGGCAATGGATTGTCAAGAAAGCAATGATGAGTCGTAGTGCACGTGTATTGATGGAGGGCTGGGTTCGGGTACCAGCAGATAGTTTTTGATAGATTTATATACGTTCTAATTTCTACTTAAGTAATTTTTACGTTGAAATTTTAATAACCTTGCGCTCGCAAGGTTTATTTTTTTGTGATTTATATCAATAAAAGTACTAATTTTGTATTGTGTGTGGCAAAATGTTTGCAGTATTTTATCATACTTACTTTATGAGATAGCAATTTTGATTATTTGCTGTTGTAAAAAATTAATACATTAAATGCTGATTTCAATAGATTAAAATTTATTGGCTTCGAGGTGGCGTATGGAACAAGAGTCTAAAAAACTACGAGATAGCCTTGAAGACATCAAAGTTTTTGAATATTTACAAGACATCGATAAATTACATCTGGTTTCTTTTATTTCACAAATTCCTTTGCCTATTGCATTATTTGATCAAGAAGCACGATTTTTGGGGGTAAATCAAAAGTTTGCAGATATTTATGAAAGTGACGCACTTTATCTATTTGACAAGTTACTGAATACATTTTCAACTGTAGTCTATACACATTTTCATGAAGCAATGCGTTATTTTGCAAAGAAAAATAACTATTTTGAACAAGAATTCTATGTAAAAGGAAAATTTTATCTTTCTTATTTTAAAGCAATACGTAATCAATATGATGAGATTGAACGAGTTGTGGTGGTTTGCTCAGATATAACGCGTTTGAAGCGTCGTGAAAATGTACTTTTGCAAAATAATAAAAAATTGCATGATCATCTCTATTTAGACTTTGTCACAGGTTTACAAAATGCTTTTGCTTTTGAGCATTATTTAAATAGAGTTTGGCAAAAAAGCCATGAAACGTATCTATCATTCCTGAAAATTGATTTAGATAACTTCAAACGATTTAATCAATTGAATAGTTATACGGCAGGTGATGAGGTCTTAATACAGTTAGGTTCTGTATTAAATGAAGCGATTGCTCAAACTGAAGAAGCCGAAATTTTTCGCTTAAATTCAGCAAGTTTTGTTATTGTGATTGAACACCTGACAGAGTGGGCTGTTGTAACACTTGCTGAAAGGCTTAAATTTGCAGTTACTAATGAAAAGATATTATTTGGCAATAATAACGAATACCTTACTGCGTCTATAGGAATTTATCATTTAGATCTACAAAAAAAACAGATTGAGATTGATGTTTTACAAAAATTAGAATTTGCAGTACGAGCTGCTAAAGAAAAGGGAAAAAACTCGCTGTTTCTATTAAAAAATGAGTTGTAAATATCTTGAACTTATTCAAATGATTCTATTGGAATTAAGAGATGAGAATTATAGTAACTCATAGTAGAATGTTCTGACTCATCAAATTTACCAATTCATCTAAAACTTCTGATTTTTTAGTTTTAGAGATTCGTACAAACCGAGGCAGATGTGACTTCTATTCCCAATGTAAATGCAGAAATTTTAAAACGAGCGCAAGTACAAATTCAGCAAGATTTACAAGTTGCTTTAGATGCCTTTTCATTGCCAGAGCCATTAAAATCGGCTGTGCATCATACGGTGATGTTAGGTGGAAAACGAGTTAGACCTGCTTTAAGTTACGCAACAGCACATTTAAAAGCAAATAATCCAAATTTTGCAGCTGTGCGTAGAGCTGCGGTTGCGATTGAGTTTATTCATTGTTACTCCTTGGCACATGATGACTTGCCATGTATGGACAATGACTTGTTACGTCGAGGGCAGCCAACTTGTCATGTGGCTTTTGGTGAAGATACAGCGCTTTTAGCAGGAGACATTCTGCAATCAATGGCATTTGAAGTGTTAGGGAGTCGTCTATTTGATCAAGGTCAAGCCGTTGAACAGAGCATTATTCTTAAGCAAATGCAAATTTTAGCAACAGCCAGTTCAAAAATGGTGTGTGGTCAGGTTTTAGATTTACAGGCTGAAGGTAAGCATGTTGATCAAGCGCATTTAGAAAGTATCCATCTTAATAAAACTGGGGCTTTAATCCAAGCTGCAATTATGATGTCTGCTGTGACAATTTTTGTAGGTACAGATCAGGCTATTCCCCAATTGCGTCAATATGGTCAAGCGATTGGATTAGCATTTCAAGTGCAAGATGATATTTTAGATGTGGTTTCTGATACTGAATCTTTGGGAAAAACTGCAGGTAAAGATCAACAAGTAGATAAGTCGACATATCCTGCTTTAATGGGATTAGACAATGCCAAAATTTATGCACAACAATTACATGACCAAGCATTTAAAGCCTTAGAATATTTTGGTGAGGATGCTCAGGAATTGAATCAAATTTCTCAATTTTTATTGGCAAGAAAAAGCTAAATCAGATTTTCAATAAAGTAATGCTCATCAGTAGTACTTAAATAGAGTACTTAGATAAGATAGATTAACACTGTTTTTTCATAGTTTAATTCGACATGATATCGCTATGAATGGAGACATGAGTACTAAGATTGTTTTAAGTACAGGTTTGTCACCTTAGCAAAAAGGATTTTTGTTAATTTCATATATGAAAGTAGAACATTACTTGCAAAATTGATTTAAACGCTCAATCCAAGCGACAGTACAAAAAATTTATGAGGTTACAATTTAAACTTAATGTAATGCGGTGATTTATTTATCTCTCAGCACTAAAGAAATATTTTTGAATCATTTAAATTTGATGAATCCCCCTCAATGTGGGGTAATCAATTGAATAGGCTTTGTTGCACAAAGATTCGAAAGTCTAAATTCCTTTGCATAAGTCAAGTTTAGACCACAATTCGGGTGCGAGTTCTATCTAATTCACTGAATTTGTTTAATACACGAGCATTATTAATGCGCAAGGTACATAGATTTCAACGACCTGACTTTGAAAGTTCCTTGTGCTTAGTTTGTCGCCAAATAATTTTATGCAGCGCATCTTGGTATTTACTAAACTTCTCTGAGGGTAACCTGACCATTTTTCCATAGTATCCTACCTAAATGTTTGGCTGTTCGAAGCAGCTCATTGCATTCTAATGAACAAGTTTTTGTATTTTTTCAAGGCTTGACATTTTTTCTTAGGGATCACCATATGTGCCAATTTGTCTGAAATCACCCGTTAGCAGCTTTTAGTATCATAAGCTCCATCAGTATAGATGGAATTGAGTTGTTCACTTGGTGGAGTCTGATAGAGTAAATCACTAATATTATTTGTAGTGTTTTAGCATCGATACCTCTATGGAGCTTATGCCATTGGGGGCGATATCCAGCTTATTGTTGCTTAGGCTTCCATTCACCTTATTTGATCAACGAAAATTTTAAATCTTGTGAAGCTGGCATCTCATGTTTAAAAGTAGGTGAAGTATACAATGACTTTTTAATAGCGAATCGTAATCTCAATATACTTTTGTCTTCTAAAAATAGTGAAAAAATCTAAAGCTGTTTAATCAAGCCCTCATAATTTAATCAAGCTTTAAACAAAGCCTGTGCCCATACTTAAAGACAATTAGAATAAGGATTTAATCATCAAATAAGATTGAAAGATTGAATAGTCGCATCTGAATAGGTTTGATTGCTACCTTGTTTACCGCTCCGATTAGGCATACCACTTTGTATTAGAACCAAACTAAGTGGAGATATTTCCACGTTGGAATAGAGCTCGGTTGAAACAAGACCAATTGAGGGTGTGCTATGTGTGAAGTTTGGGCTTATTCAATCGCGAATTATATTACTGAATCAGACCTTATGGGCATGTTAATGCAAAAAACTATTTCAAGATAAAAATAGGCAACACATCGGTTGCCTATTTTGAGCAATTTTTTAAATTTCAGAATTAATTTCTGCCCATCACACCGCGAATCGTATTCATAATATCCGCAGGTAACACAACCGTTTTGGCATTATTGGATTTGGCCATGTCTTGCATAGCTTTGACATATTGCTCACCCAATAAGTAGGCAACAGGTATTTCTTTATCACCTACAGCAGAGGTCACCATTTCAATAGCACGCTGTGAAGATTCAGCCAATACAACTTGAGCTTCAGCATCGCGACGAGAAGCTTCTAAACGTCCATCAGCTTCTAAAATAGCGGCCTGTTTTTCACCATCTGCTTTGGTTACAGTTGCACGACGTTGACGTTCGGCTGCTGCTTGGGCTTCCATCGCTGATTGCATCGTGTGTGATGGTTGAATGTCTTGAATTTCCACAGTTTTTAGTGTGATGCCCCAGTCGGAGATATCATCAGAGATTGCTGCTTTTAATTTCGCTTTGATATGATCACGTGATGACAATGCATCATCTAGGTCCATTTCACCAACGATTGAACGTAGGGAAGTCTGCACCAAGTTTTGAATTGCCCAAGTGTAGTTTTCGATACCGTACACGGCTTTTTCTGGTGTGGTTAAATTGATATAGGCCACGGCATTCATCACTAATACAGCGTTATCACGTGTGATTACTTCTTGTGATGGGATATCTAGAACAATATCTTTTGTGGTTACTTTATAAGCAACTTCATCCACATATGGAATGACGAAGTTTAAACCAGGACTCAGTGTGATGTGATATTTACCTAAGCGTTGTACGATCCATTTATAACCTTGAGGAACAATACGGACACCTTTGAAAATGGTCACAGCCACAAATAGAAATAAGACTAAAACAACAATAGAACCAAAACCCATTTAATTTTCCTCTTTATTCTTCATTATTAAGATGATGAATGTAGTTGTACAACTAGATCATTACCTAAAATATCAGTCACTCGTACACGGTCACCTACTTGTACAGGCGATAACGTACGGCAATTCCATTCATCAGAACCCAAAACAGGCATTGGAAAGCGGACACGAATTTGATCATGGCTAAGCCCAGTTTGAATGACCATACCCGTTTGACCAATGGTTGCTTCACGAGAAAGCCCAGCTTTAGTTTTATCTACAGATAAGGGTTTAATGAATTTAAACCAAGCCACAGTACAAATGATAGATAAGATAATCCAGCAAACGACTTGCAAGGTGAAACTCATACTTGGGAATAACCACAATAAAATGCTGACTATAACTGCAGCGATACCAAACCACAAAGCCGCAAATGCTGGTAGTAGAAGTTCAGATAAGATCAGCAATATGCCAAGTACAAACCAATGCCACGGTTCAAAAATAAAGTTCATACATCTACTCGAGTGATTATCATTGATATAGATGACGGATCATCTATATCAATGTAGCAGATCATTTTAGTGCTGCATATAAAAACGTGATTATTCTCGTTTTAAAGCATTATTGATTATATGACCGTTATTGCGATATTAAAATTTTGCCCGTGGTGCAGGTTTTAATGCAGCAGGTGTTTTTTTAAAGTTATTAATTGCAGCTTGAATCGCAATGATTTTGCCTTGGGCTGCTTTTTCACCTTCTAATATGGCTTGGTTACTCGACTTAAGATCAAGTGTACCTAAGTGTCCAACTTTAGGCTGAATAACAATATTTGCTTGAGCCAACTCATTGTTAATACTTTGTTGTCCCATGATGTTAATGGTTTGATCCAATAAGCCCCACATATTCATGGGTTGGCTGCCACTTGGACGAGCAGAAATATCAACTGCAATCACGATATCAGCTCCCATATCACGCGCAGTCTGGACAGGAATTGGGCTAACTAAACCACCATCAACATATTTTGTATGACCAATTGTGGCTGGTACAAAAACATTCGGAATACTGCAAGAAGCTCGGACTGCTTGTCCTGCATTTCCTTTAATAAATTCAGCTTTTTTACCATTGTCTAAGCGTGTGGCAACTGCTGCAAAACGGATTGGAAATTGCTCAATAGGTTTATTCGCAACATTCCGATTGATATAATCTTGTAGTTTTTGACCAAGAACAATACCTTGGCTATTTATAGTTAAATCACGCAAATCAGATTCTTTCAATTGTTGTGCAATTTGCTGCATTTGAAATGGTGTTTTACCACTGGCATAAATACTGCCAACAAAACTTCCGGCACTGGTTCCAGTCACAATTTTAGGTTTGATCCCGTGTGATTCTAAAACTTTGAGCACGCCAATATGAGCGAAACCTTTTGCTCCACCGCCACCTAAAGCAATCGCGATAACAGGCTCACGTGCTTTAATTGCAGTGGTCTGTGTTGGAGTTTTGGTAGTTTTGTCACAGCCAACAAGGGCTAGACCCAATAAGCCTATAAAACCAAGTTGTTTAAAACGCATGGAGTATTACTTTTGATCAAAATGTATGTTGCACATCTGAACAGATTGTCTCTGTTTTTTCTAGTTATTTTTCAAAAGTTTTTGTAAAGGAATTGATAAAAAATTAGGCCGTTTAGGTGAAAAATTACCTTTAAAACGCGCTAAAATTTCTGCTAAATCTTGCTCATAATCTCCTGTAGGTTGCAATGTTCCTAAGCAGTGAATTTGCTTTTTCTCATAATCGAATGAGAAAATTGCAATCGGTATTTTGGCTCCCATAGCAATATGATAAAAACCACTTTTAATTTTTTCAGCTTTTTTCCGGGTACCTTCAGGTGCAATCGCAATCCAAATTTTATCTTGCTCTTGTATGATTTTAACAATCTGTTGGGTGAGTCCATGTGGTGAATCACGATGAACAGGAATGACACCCATCCATTCAAAAAGTACTTTAAGTGGCGTTTTAAACAGGCTATCTTTTCCAAAAATTGTGACTTTAACACCAATACCTAACATCGCGAGGAAGGCATATAAACCATCATAATTAGAGGTGTGTGGCGCAATAAATACCACCGCTTTAGGTAAATTGGGAAATTCACCTTCAAATCCCCAGCCTTGAACTAAGTAAAGGTTTTTAAAAATATTACGACTGGTGTTTGTACCACGCTGAGGTACTTGATCAGGTATCATTGGAAAATTTTGTGACATTGTATTTTTATATGATTACTCTTGCATTGATTTTGGTTTTTGCTTAATAGTAACGATCTGCAAAATGTAAATATTACAAAATTCGTAGATAAAAGCAATACATACAGAATCAAGTTACGCCCATTTATATTGACATCATTCGAGTTTAGATTGCATGCGACACACCTATTTGTTGTTATTTTCATTGTATTGGGCACAGGGTTTACCTGTAGGATTTATGACGCATGCTTTACCAGTAATTTTGCGATCACAAGGCGTGTCATTGGCACATATCGGTGGCTTTGGATTACTCATGGCCCCTTGGGCAATTAAGATTTTGTGGGCGCCCTTTGTGGACAGTTTTGGACATGATTCCAAAGGGCATTATCGCAGTTGGATTATTCCAACCCAACTTTTAACCATTGCTATCTTGACCATTTTATCTTTTTTACCGATCCATTCCCTGAATGAACCGATCTATTTATTATTGTTTTTTATGGCTTTGCTCTGTATGAACAGTGTTGGTGCAACCCAAGATATTGCAACGGATGGCTTAGCCGTTAGTATTTTAAAAGGGGATCAGCAACATATCGGGAATATGATTCAAGTCATTGGCTCTCGTTTAGGATTTATTGTTGGGGGCGGGGCAATCTTATGGGCAATGGACTGGTTAAGTTGGCAAAGTACGTTTTTGATTTTAGCAGGAATTGTGGCTTTAAATACAATCCCTATTTGCTTTTACCAGGAACCCAAACACTTGAAAAAGACTGCTTTAACACATTTACACGATGACGCTACACAGCACTTTATTGAAAAACTTAAAAGTTATTTAACTTATTTCTTTGTCAATAAAAAACTAAGAGCATGGTTCTTTGTGCTTTGTAGCATCAAAATAACCGATGGCTTTACAGGTCCAATAACTAAACCTTTGTTGGTTGATCTACAGCTGAGCCTTTCTCAAATCGGCATTTATATCACTATGTTAGGGGCATTTTCTGCATTATTGGGTGCAGGCTTGGCCAGTTTAATGTTAAAAAATCTAAAGCGTCAGCAAGCCTTAATCCTATTTTCTATTTTGAAATTGATCAGTTTAGCAGGGTTTGTGTGGTTAGCAGCTCAATATGAACAATCTCATTTTGTAGCACCGTGGTTAATTTATTTAATTAATGCTTTAGAAGATCTGTTTGCTGCAATGCTTTTAGTCATAATTTTAACATTAGTGATGCAATATAGCCGTCAAGAATATGCAGGTACAGATTTTACCTTTCAGGTCTCGATTATGGCAACAATCAGTGGGTTGTTGTATACCTTAAGTGGCATGATTGGCGATCAATTGGGATATTTTAATTATTTAAGTTTGATTTTAGTGATAGGCATTTTTTGTCAAATCCCTATAATATATTGGATCAAAAAGATACGTCATTCATAATATTATGAACTTAAATTTTGATAATAGCTATGATCAATATTTAATATGTAGTGTTATGGTTAGTCAGGTTTTGATTGAATTAAATAATTTTTCTTGGGAATAAATAAGCCCACAATGTATTATAAAAGTAAAATACATTGTATGGTTAATAAAGTTTAATTTATGTATAAATGTCTTTGATTTAATGTGGTTTTGTCTTTGTTTTTTAATTAAATATTGATGTGTTTTGCATTGCTTGAAAAATAGAAAATTACTTTTTCGCCATTTTAAAATATGTAGAAATCAATTCGTGTATTATTACTTTTTTGGATTTAAAATAACTTTATCTCAAAAATATTAACTTTAAATGAATTATTGTGAATGGAATAAGCAGTATTATAATCTACGGGCTATAAAATAATACTCATTTTTTTTGTAGATGCTTTATTTGATTTTAATTTTCTCAGATCGTGAGAAATGTAAAGGTAGTTACAATTAAGATCAGTGGTGCAATATGCTTGGGAAAGTGCTTTTTAAGTTCAGTTTAAGCTTCATTTTTTAACTTAACCCCATTGAAAAGAGTATTGCCAAAGTAATGTCTAACTTAATACAGCGTATAAAACGACGTGAAGTCTCAATTTCCCTAACTGCTTTTAATTTTATTGTCGCAGTGTGGTTAGGCTTGTGCCTGAATTTTAGTTTTTTAAATAAGGTTCAGTCTCTAACGCCTTATCAGGGGATTAAAGCACAGCTGTTTCTGATCGCGACAGGTTTTGTGCTGGTTGCTTTATATAATCTATTATTACAAATTTTAGACTGGAAATGGACAGCAAAATTTTTTGCAATTGTCTTGGTCTTCATTGGTGGATTTAGTGCTTATTTTGTCAACTCATTGGGTGTAGTCATTTCGCCTGATCAAATTCAAAATATGGTACAAACAGATCCTAGTGAAGTGTCAGACTTACTTTCTTTGCAATTTTTGGTTTGGACACTGGGATTTGTTGTTTTACCCATCATCATTATTTTTTGGGTAAAAATTAAACCAGAAAAAATTGGCAAAATATTATTATTTAAAAGCATAAATATTGCGGGCTCTTTCGCTGTAATTGCAGCATTATTATTTGTTTTCTATGTGGATTATGCTGCTATTTTTCGCGAGCATCGTGATTTAAAAGGCATGATTTCTCCGCAAAATGCAGTAGCTTCAACACTTTCTTATTTTCATAAAAAAGCACCGAAAAAAAATCTACCTTTGATTCGTTATGGTGAAGATGCACATTTAGTCGACGATGTTGCTTTACAACATAAACCTAAATTGATGGTTTTGGTAGTTGGTGAAACCGCACGTGCAGAGAGTTTTTCTTTAAATGGTTATGCAAAGAACACTAATCCTGAATTGTCCAAGCAGACGGGCCTAATTAATTTTTCTCAAGTCAGTTCTTGTGGTACAGCAACAGCAGTTTCAGTGCCTTGTATGTTTTCAGGTATGCCTCGTAAAAGCTATGATGAGCAACTGGCAAGTCATCGAGAGGGACTGCTTGATATCGCGCAACGCGCAGGTTACAAGGTAACGTGGATTGATAATAATTCAGGATGTAAAGGTGCTTGTGATCGCGTTGAGAAGTTTGTAATTCCTCAAAATTTAGAGAAAAAATGGTGTAAAGATGGCGAATGTCAAGATGGAATTTTAGTCGATAGCTTAAACCTATATTTAAGTCAATTGCCAAAAGATGATAAGCAAGCGCATTTGATTGTATTACATCAAATGGGAAGTCATGGACCCGCTTATTATAAACGTGCACCAAATGAATTCAAAAAATTCAAACCGACTTGTGAAACCAATGCGATACAAGGTTGTTCATCGACTGAATTGATTAATACTTATGATAATTCGATTGTCTATACAGATCATATTCTAAATCAAATGATTGAAACGTTAAAACAGCAACAAAACTATCGCACAGGTTTTTGGTATTTATCTGACCATGGTGAGTCTACAGGTGAACGTGGTATGTATTTGCATGGTGCACCTTATGCGATTGCGCCTACTCAACAAACCCATGTACCAATGGTGATGTGGTTTTCAGATGCATGGAAATCTGTAGCAGCAAAACAAATCAATTGTTTAAATCAACAAAAACAGGCAACATTGAGTCAAGATAATTTATTTCCAAGTCTTTTGAGTTTGTTAAATGTCCAAACTCAAGTCATAGATCAAAAAAATAATATGTTGCACCAGTGTGCTGTACAAAGCTGATTGAAAGGATATAAACCATGACCAAAATTTTGATGATAGAAGATGATTTTATGATTGCAGAATCATCTAAAACATTATTGAAATATCAGGGCTTTGATGTGGAATGGGTGAATAATGGTTTAGATGGCCTCAAGCTTATTTCTGAGAAACAATTTGATTTGGTCTTACTTGATTTAGGCTTGCCCATGATGGATGGGATGCAGGTCTTAAAGCAAATTCGTCAACGTTCAAGTTTACCTGTACTGATTATTTCAGCACGTGATCAATTACAAAATCGTGTTGAAGGTTTAAATCAAGGCGCGGATGATTATTTGATTAAGCCTTATGAGTTTGATGAGTTGGTAGCTCGTATCCATGCCTTATTACGTCGCACAGGTGATATAACAAAAGAAGTGATAGGAAACGCATCAAATTTATTGAAAAATGGTGAAATTGTTTTAGATGTAGAACAGCATATTGCAACTCTAAAAGGTGAAACAGTGGAACTTTCAAATCGTGAATGGGCGATTCTCATTCCGTTAATGACCCATCCCAATAAAATATTTTCTAAATCTAATTTAGAGGATAAATTGTATGCTTTTGATAGTGAAATCAACAGTAATACAATTGAAGTCTATGTACATCATATCCGATCAAAATTGGGTAAAGATATTATTCGTACAATTCGTGGATTAGGTTATCGTTTGGGGCAACCACAAAAAGCGGAATAACATGGAATCTGCATTTTCCTTAAGAAAACGTTTAATTCGTTATACATCTATTTTTAGTATTTTACTTGGTTGTGTGTTGGTTTTTTCAGCCTATAAAATTTCTTTAGAAGAGATTAATGAAATTTTAGATGCACAAATGGTCTATTTGGCAGAGCGAGTGGAATTAAATCCACGTGCTATCCAAAGTCATTTTGATATACATAAACGTTACCATGAAGAGGATTTATTTATTGATGTTTGGGCATATGCTGACCCAAGTCAAACCCAAAGTACGCCTCATCATGTCATCGTTGAACCTAAGCAAAAAGCAGGTTTTTATAGCCAAGAAACAGCGCATGGTACTTGGATTACCTATATCTTACCTACCACTAATTTTCAAATTCAAATCAGTCAACAGGAAAAAGTTAGAGAGCATTTGGCTTTAGAGCTGGCTGGAAGTATGTTTCTTCCCTATTTATTAATTATTCCTTTTGCCTTACTCGGTTTGGTTTATATTATTCGCCGTAGTTTAAAGCCCCTTGAAGACTTTAAATCTGAACTCGCAAAACGTGATTCAAATTCATTGGTTGCGATTCAAAATGAACATTATCCAGAAGAATTATTGCCTACAATTCAAGAAATGAATCATTTATTTGAGCGAATTTCTATTGCTCAGCAAGAACAGCGACAGTTTGTAGCAGATGCTGCACATGAGTTACGTACACCAATTACTGCCTTGAATCTGCAAACTAAAATTTTAATGAGCCAGTTTCCTGAAGAGGAAAATCTGAAAAATTTAAGTAAAGGTTTAGCACGGATGCAGCATCTAGTAACGCAACTGCTTGCCTTGGCAAAGCAAGATTCCTCATTGAGTCATGAAGTTCAAGTGACTCAATTTAAGCTGAATGATGTAGCACTTAATTGTGTAGAACAGTTGATGAATCTTGCAATGGAAAAAGATATCGATCTTGGCTTTGTACGTAATGAAATAGTGACTTTAAGAAGTGTAGAACATAGTCTTCATTCAATCATTTTTAATTTAATCGATAACGCAATAAAATATACACCTGTTTCAGGCATGATTAATATTTCAGTATTTGAAGATATTCATGGTTTTGCTTATGTTTTAATTGAGGATAGTGGTTCTGGAATTGATCCTGATATGTATGACAAAGTCTTAAAACGTTTTTATCGTGTACATCATCACTTGGAAGTGGGGAGTGGTTTGGGATTGTCGATCGTGGATAAAGCCATTCAACATTTAGGCGGTGAACTGTCTTTATCACGTAGTGAAGAATTGGGCGGACTCAGTGTTTTGGTCAAAATCCCAATTCAGTGCCATATCAAAACAGAAAAGTAAAATACTTAAAAAATAAATGATCCCATTTCTACATTAGCGGAAGGGGCTCATTTTTCTTCATATACTGAAAAAATTCTAAACATTTTTGCATTCTACGACCATCACTGCCAAGTTTACCCAAATTGAAATTTGCAACCCAATTGAGTTTATTTCCTATACGGCAAATCTCGTTGTATTTTGATTTACTTGGATAAATTTCTGCAATCAGGATATCGCACGCTTGTGCAAGCTCGTCATCATTAAAACGGAATGCTGTGGAGAAAATAAAGCATAACCAATCTCGAATTTGACAGGTTTCTAATTCGAGGACTTCCCCAGGATCAGTTTCAAAATCAATAAAAGTAAATGCTTTGTCCTTATTCACTAAAATATTTCGTGCAAACGCCTCACTCAAATAACTGTCTTTTTGGTGTACAGCTTGAATAGCAAAAATTGCTTCACGATAAAATTCAAGCTTTTTAGCAGTATTTCCTTCCATTTTTGCCAATGCTTGATCAAGTTGCATGACATCTTCACCGTGATCAGCAGCATCTTCAATCAATAGACCTTGTGAACAATTAGCTAAAATTTGTGGTGTTGGAATACCAAGTGAATTTAATTCTGTCAGACGATGTACTTCACAATAAATCGATTTGCTTCCACCATAATTTGGAATAGGGGTTAGTGCTTCAATATTGAGTATACGTGCAACCCATTTTAATGGGATATAAATCCAAGCCGAGTGGCGTTCAGAGGCTTTTTTAAGCCACACTTTGCCATCACCTAACTGATAAGACTGAATATTCTGGTCTTGAATTTTAAGCGAATTGCGGAGAAATTTAGAAAAATTACTCATATTTTGCACGTATAAGATTACTAAATTGGCACAAGTATAAACAAAATATAATAATTTGTAAAAATTAAGATTGGTTTAATAATTTAATATTTAAATTATGACAAAAATGTAATTCTTTTAGTGATGAATATAGCTAAGTATCACTTGATTTGGCATTTTAGATTGAAATAAAAATAGATGAGCGATCAAATAAACCAGAGTAACAGTAATTCGCTTTTAAATATCTGATGTATTTTTAGAGATGCATTTATAATAAAATAATTTTGTGCGATATATCATTTATAATTTTAGAGTCGTTATCTGGTAAATTTTTTATAAAATATACGATACACAATTAAGTTAAAAGTAAAAATAATCCAACCTGTCCAAAGGTTATGGCTAAGGAAATGCGCACCACGCATCATTTGCCCCCACCCCGTAATCAAGCCAAGTGTTAAACCTAGGGCTAGGAAAAGATAAGCAATTTTAGAATTTGATCGTCTAAATACAAAAAAACCTGTAAGCAATGAAAAACCTGTGCTGGCATGCCCACCAGGAAAGCAGCCTCCGTGGCTTGCAGAAAAATCCCAAACATAGCCTAGAGCGGTTTGCTCAGTCATAGACCAAGGGCAGGCATGAGCTGAGTGGGATTTGAAAATGCCAATTACTGCTGTGGATAAAACACTGACAATGAACAAATAGCCCAATTGCCATTGATACGATTTTAATTTCGCAACTTTAAAAGAAGCAATCCATGAAATGAATACTGTAATATAGAAGGCAATGATAATATGTTTAAGCAACTTGTGATTAACTTCAATAAGAAACCAATTGTTCTTGAGTGGAAAATGACCAGTACTATTTATCCACGGTTGGATAAAATACATATCGATTGCGCCACCCACGGGAAAGACAAAGAACAATATTAAAAATAATATTCCTAACAATAAACTGTTACTTAGGAAAAATTTATTTGAGTCGCAATAAGACATGTGTTGTTTTGCTCAATTTATATATTTTAATCTGCGTGTATTAGAAAAAAACAAACTTAAACTAAGCTTAATGATTATATAATTGGAATTTTATAAATTGATCTATTAATAAATAGAAACATCAACGATTATTTTAAGATGGTTTTTGTAAGTAACTGCTCTTGAGAATGAATAAGCTTATTTTAAAAATTTTATTTTTAAATTATTGTATAGTCATTTAGATGCTATAAAAAGCGGCTTTTCAGCCGCAAAATTTATAAAAAATAAAACCTGCTGGTATAAACGATTAAAACATTGCATCCTCAGAGTTTGCAGAAATTTTATGAATTGATAAATCTGCACCTCGAAACTCTTCTTCTTGTGTTAAACGAATACCCATAGTCGCTTTAAGTATACCATATACAGCAAATCCACCAGCTAAAGCCACTAAAATGGCAAGTAGCGTACCTATTATCTGAGAAATCAAAGATACTCCCCCGATCCCTCCCAACCACTGCTGACCAAATAGACCCACAGCAATACCACCAAATGCACCACAAACCCCATGTAATGGCCAAACACCGAGTACATCATCAACTTTGAGTTTATTTTGTGTATAGGTAAACAGTTTAACAAACAGAAAACCGGCACAGATACCAATAAATAAAGCGCCAATTGGATGAACCACATCAGAACCTGCACAGATTGCCACCAAGCCTGCTAAGGGGCCATTATGTAAAAACCCCGGATCTTCTTTTCCAAAGAAATTTGCAGAAAGTGTGCCGCCTACCATTGCCATGAGTGAGTTCATAGCGACTAAACCTGAGATTGCATCTAAGCGTTGAGCACTCATGACATTAAAGCCAAACCAACCAACAATTAAGATCCAAGAACCGAGTGCTAAGAAAGGAATAGAAGAGGGGGGATGTGCACTAACGCGACCATCTTTTTTATAGCGCCCATGACGTGCACCAAGTAGTAACACTGCTGCAAGTGCAATCCAGCCACCCATCGCATGTACCACAACAGAACCGGCAAAATCATGGAAGCTAGCACCAAACGTATCCGCTAACCACTTTTGTAAGCCGAGATTACCATTCCATGCGATCCCTTCAAAAAAAGGATAAACCAGCGCCACAATAAACAGGGTCGCAATGGCTTGAGAACGCATTTTGGCACGTTCTGCAATGCCACCAGAAACAATGGCGGGGATTGCTGCAGCAAAGGTCAAAAGAAAAAAACAACGCATCAAATTGTAGACATGCTCAGTTGAAAGCGTAGTACCTGTATGAAAAAAATGTTGGCCATAGGCAATGTAATAACCAACAAAGAAGTAGGCGATTGCTGATATTGAAAAGTCAGTAATAATTTTACTGAGTGCATTGACTTGATTTTTATGGCGAACTGTTCCCAGCTCTAAAAAAGCAAAGCCTGCATGCATAGCGAGTACAAGCACTGCGCCAAGCAAGAGAAAGAGTAGATCAACGTTTTGCATATACGATTCTTTTTAGTGCTATCTGTCACAAATTGGTTCAAGTATAACCAACGATTTGAATCCGTGAAGTGTTTGGCTGTATGAAAAAATAGATCAACAATTTCAAAATATTATTAAGACTCGATATAAAGCAAAAGCATGCACTATATTGGAATTTATGCACTAACTTGATGCAACAAGATATTCTGATTTATTTTTAAGATACTGATAATTATTGATTTTTATTTATCGTGTTTCACCTTAGACCCAGCCTGTCTAATTTGAATCTAAAAACAAACCGATAAATGATTGAGTTAAAATTAAAAAATAACTTAATGACCAATTTTTGCATACACCCACACTGCAAGCTTGATTTCTGTATTCGAAATGGTTTCTTTGAAATTTTTGACCGTTCCATTGATTGGTTTTTTGAAACTTTGCATTTTAAAAAATTTGTATGGCCGTTTTCTCAAGTACTTGCGGAGTCGCTGCATAATTAAGCGAGCCCAAAAATAGTGATAGAACACTACTGTTGAATATTATTATATTTTTCATAATCATATCGATTTTTTTGTGATTGAATTATCTGTATTTTAAAATATGTATTTTATCAAGCTTTTGTATTCATCTTCTGGTTTAATCAACATCTTGGGGATATCTGAGTTATATTATTATAAATTTCAAATGGTTGGTCTTTTATTGAGTGTTTTAATGAGTTGAAAATAAATGTTTTAGATAAAATCAATTTGCGATTAAACAATTAATGACGTGTACAAAAATGATGGTGTCTAAAACATATTCCAATTTTTTAGTGTATTTAATAGCATTCTTTGGCCTCTGTCTATTTGCTGAATCAGTGAGTGCGCAGTCCAATCAATATAAAATCTATAAGTCGAAACTGTTACAGTGTGGAGAAGCAACTTTTCAAGTTATTTCTCAATGTGATGATTCTAATGACAGTGCAGAGTCAGGTAGTGCAGGTTCTTTTCGAACATCATGTTTATCGAGTCGATTAGCGATAAACTGGAAAGGTCAGCAAAGAATACTGAATTTTCCCATGGCAACAGTACAGCAGCAGAAAATATTAGCAAGCAAAGGCTATGCTTTAACACCTGAGATGAAAGTAGGGGATTGGTCACCACAAAGTTTAGCTTGTGGTCAAGCGGCTGGTATTGCGGGGCATTTTGTGGTGGTCAATCAAGCAACTACCAACGATATTAATCAAGAATATCACGGTAAAGGTTCATTGAGTGATGAACCCATTTTGCTGAATTTAAATGGGACTTTTACCAGTGAAACACTTAAAGCAAAAATCTATGCTTTATTAAAGCAAGGCCAAGTAAAGATTTCTAAAGTGATTGGTGCAAATGCAATTTTTGCGGATGAAAAATAGATTTAACACAGATAAATCCGTTTCATTTTGTCATCTGTTAAGAAGAAAGCAGATGCAGCACAGGTTTCTTCGAGTACATTGGCTGAAACACCATCACCTTTAAACTTTAAATAATGTTTAGGGTCAATCTGTTCGTTAGCAATAATATCGCCATTTTCTCCAAAGCGATATTCTTCATCGACATAGATATTTGTTTTAGGCGCGACTTCGAACTTAGCAAAAATATCTAAATCATCAACTTCTTCATTATTTTGATAATAATAAACTTTATCACTGTCCGAAATACGAAATTCAAACAGATATTTCATGCCCTTTTTATTGGGATTTTTTAAGACTTGGAAAGCATCTCGTTTTCCATCTCCATCAAAATCGATAAGTAATGGCTTTTTAAGATGTGTCGTATCAACTGAAAAACCTTGAGGGAGTGGTGTTGGGTTATTGACGAGGTGGTCTGGCTCTGGCTGAGCAGGAATCTCAATGGATTCTACTTTGGTATATGCTTGTTGTGGAGTTTCTTGTTTGGTTTGGTTAGTTTAGTTTCAGTGCCGGCTTTCTCATGACATCCCATGAGAAAAATAAGGGTGATGGATAATAAAATTTTGTTTTTCATAGAATTTGAATCATTCAATCATTTTGAATGTTGAAGATTCTATCTTAAAAATTGATTTTTTGATGCTCAATGTCCTAAATTGGAGATATAGTCGTGTGTTCTATATGTGCCAGTTTGCTGTCTTATACTGATTCATCTTCATCACTACAATGGGGGAATATTTTGAACACATCAAATTCTGATCAAGCTTTATCTGTCGTGATTACAGGGGGCACACGTGGAATTGGTTTTGCTTTGGCAGAAGCTTTTTTAAAGTTAGGTTGGTCTGTGATGATTTCGGCACGAAATGCAGCGCAGTTAAATCAAGTTGTTGCAGATTTTGCGCAACGCTATGCCCCAAATCGAATTTATGGGGTGACCTGTGATGTGGCTCAATATGAAGATTTACACAATTTATGGAAAGAAACAGTTTTAAGGTTTGGTCAGGTCTATGTTTGGATTAACAATGCCGGTACCTGTAATGTAGCAAGAGCATTTATCGAGATTGCTAGCTCAGACTTAGAAAGTGTAATCAAAACTAATGTGCTTGGTTCGATGTTGGGTTCGCAAGTGGCTTTAAAAGGAATGATGCAGCAAGGTTTTGGGCAAATTTTTAATATGGAAGGTTGGGGTAGTCGTGGTGAATGGAGTGCGGGGATGACGCCTTATGCAACCAGTAAACGAGCAGTTGCTTATCTGAATCATGCTTTAAATAAAGAAACCAAAAATAGTAATATTTTGATTGGAACGCTCAGCCCCGGAATGGTGGCAACAGATTTATTGATTTCTTCTTGGCAACAAGGTGAAGTTAAAAACTGGCATAAAATGAAATGGTTATTTATGTTTGTGATTGACCCACCTGAGCAAGTGTGTGGTTATTTGGCACAACGCATCAGTAAGAATAAGAAGAGCAATGCGCGTATTGTCTGGATGACACCGTGGCGTTTGTTGCTTCGATTTTTCCAACCTTATTATTGGAAAAGAAATCCTGTAGAGGGGACAGCTTTGGATCAGCTTAAGGAATAGTGGTTTTATGGAAGTCCCCTCTCCCCGTGGGAGAGGGTTAGGGTGAGGGAAAATAAAATGAAGCTAAACCCCAAATTATTAAAATACGCTAAATCTATGCGACACGATGCCACAAATGGGGAACATCTTATGTGGCAACTTTTACGAGCTCAACGATTTATGAATTTAAAGTTTCGTCGTCAGCATGTGATTGAGCCTTATATCGTCGATTTTTTCTGTCATGAATTGGGCTTAGTGGTTGAGTTGGATGGTGGGCAACATAATACAGATGTGGGCGTAGCTTATGATAATGGAAGAACTCAGTTTTTAGAGGCTTTGGGGCTTAAAGTTATTCGTTATTGGAATGATGATGTATTGAATCGCAGTGAGGTGGTATTGGCGGATTTGTGGAATATCTGTATTGAGTTGAAAGACACCTCTCCCTAACCCTCTCCTGAAAAGAGAGGGAACCTCTTTGTGTATCGAATAACTATTCAATTCTCAAAGAGTGTTTCTTCCACATTTTAGGGAAGATTGAGGTTGTGGAATTTATGCACACATTTTTAGTTACTTCTCTTTAACCCGCTGCTGAAAGGAGAGGGAGCTTCATTGTGTATCGAATAATTATTAAACTCTCAAAGAGTGTCTCTGCCACATTTTTGGGAAGATTGAGGTTGTGGAGTTTATGCAAATATTTTAAGTCATTTCTCTTTAATTCTCTGTTGAAAGGAGAGAAACCTATTGTGTATCAAATAACGATAAAATTAGTAATGGAAGTCCCCTCTCCCTGTGGGAGAGGGCTAGGGTGAGGGTAATTTTTGAAAAATTAGAGTGTATCAATTCGCTTTATTTTGATAACTAATCTTTAAGTTAAATGGATATGAAATTGTTGAATGCTGTACGGAAAAACATCATCGATCAAGTATTTCTAAATCATCTTTCATTATGAGTAAAATAAACTCTTCAAAACTATTACAAACCTTATTATGCGTATTACAGATTTCATAAATGCCTAATTCATTGCCATATTCGTCTAGTTTTACTGCATACGCGGTAATCCAGAGTAAGAACTCAGAGAATACAAAGCAATTTGTATGAGGAAAGTTTTCAATCCCTTTTAAATCTTTTACAGGTCTAAATTCAGCTAAAGTAAAAAATGAAAATCCTTCATTATTACAATTCATCTCACCTGAACCATTACAAAGTGTAAAATACGCTTTCAAAATTTGCGGAAGCTTGAGCTTATATTGTTGTTCAAATTGTTCGACCTCAATCAAGGTTGCAGGTTCTTTGATTTCTAAATTTTGCTTTAATAGATATTCTTTAAATTCTTCTATAATATTCATTATTTTACTCAAAAAAAGAAGGAAGCATAATTAAGCTTCCTTCTTTAGAGGCAAAATTGCAAGCTTAGCTTAAAGCGCCGCAATCTGCTCCATATTGGCTTTAATCTTAGCTAACTGATCTACAAATTCAGCAAGTTTAACCTTTTCACCTTCAACAACCGCAGCAGGTGCTTTAGCCACAAAGCCTTCATTTGCAAGTTTAGAAGCAATTTGGTCATGCTGTTTTTGAACCTTGTCTAAGTCTTTTTGCAAGCGAGCAAGTTCTGCTTTTGGATCAATCAAGCCTTTCATTGGTACAAATACAGACACATGACCAACAACAGAAGATGAAGATAATGGTGGTTGCTCAGCTTCGGTTAAGAAGGTAATGCTTTCAACTTTAGCCAATGCTTTAAACAATGGTTCAATACGTGCAATCTGTGCTTTTTCAGCATCAGTCGCGTTTTGAAGCAATACAGGCAATAAACGTGCATTACCTAAGCCCATTTCACCACGAATATTACGTACAGCACCAATCAAGCCTTGTAACCCAAGCATATCTGCTTCAGCCTGTTCATTGACACGTTCAGGGTTAGGAACAGGGTATGGCGCAAGCATGATGGTTTCACCATCAATACCAATCATTGGTGCCAGGGTCTGCCAAATTTCTTCAGTTAAGAATGGCATGATTGGATGTGCAAGACGTAAAGACGCTTCCATTACAGAAAGAAGGACACGACGAACTTCTGCTTTACGCTCAGTCGATACTTTTTCATCATTTAGTACTGGTTTGGTCAGTTCTACATACCAGTCACAGTATTCATTCCAGATGAACTCATAAATTGCTTGAGCAGCTAAATCTAAACGGTAGGTTGCAAACGCTTGTTGAACGGCAGCTTCCGCTTTTTGTAAACGGCTGACAATCCATTGTTCAGGAAGTTCCCAAAGATCTTGACGGATTTCCTGACCAATTGGCTGTTGTTCACAGTTCATCATCACGAAACGGGTTGCGTTCCAGATTTTGTTGGCAAAGTTACGATAGCCTTCAACACGTTTCATATCGAACTTAATGTCACGTCCAGTATTGGCAAGTGCACAGAAAGTAAAACGAACCGCATCTGTACCGTAAGCTTGAATACCTTCAGGGAATTCTTTACGTGTAGATTTCTCAATTTTTGGTGCATCTTTAGGGTTCATTAAACCAGTGGTACGTTTTTGTACTAAGGTTTCAAGATCTACACCATCAATCAAATCTAATGGGTCGAGTACGTTCCCTTTAGATTTAGACATTTTTTGACCTTCACCGTCACGAACCAAACCATGTACATATACAGTTTTAAATGGAACTTGCGGTGTACCATCTTCATTTTTCATGAAGTGCATGGTCATCATGATCATTCGGGCAACCCAGAAGAAAATGATGTCAAAACCAGTAACCAATACATCCGTTGGATGGAATGTATTTAAGAAATAGTTTTCTTTATCTTTTGCTTCATCTCCGGTCCAACCCAGTGTAGAGAATGTCCAAAGACCTGAAGAGAACCATGTATCCAGTACATCTTCATCTTGGTTTAATTCAATATCAGCAGTGATATTGTTTTTTTCACGAACTTCTTCTTCAGAACGACCAACATAAATGTTGCCTTCTGCATCGTACCAAGCTGGGATACGGTGACCCCACCACAATTGACGAGAAATACACCAGTCTTGAATGTTGTTCATCCAAGCCATATACATATTGCTGTATTGTTCAGGCACAAATTTGATATCGCCGTCTTTTACTGCTTTGATTGCAGGCTCTGCAAGAGGCGCAATCTTGACATACCATTGGTCGGTCAATAATGGTTCAATGATCACACCTGAACGGTCACCACGTGGTGGTTTCAGCGTATACGGTTGAATTTGGTCTAACCAACCTTCAGCTTCAGCTTGTGCAACCAATTTTTTGCGTGCAGCAAAGCGCTCTAAACCAATATAGTCAGCTGGTGCTGGGATGGTTTTAGAAATCGCTTCGCCAGCTTTTGCGATAAACTCAAAATCAGCTAAAACTTCGGCATTTTTGTTGAAAATGTTGATGATTGCGAGTTCACAACGTTTGCCCACTTCATAGTCATTGAAGTCATGTGCAGGGGTGATTTTTACACAGCCTGTACCGAATTCTTTATCAACATATTCATCTTTAACAATTGCAACCGCACGACCCGTAATTGGTAAGATAATATTTTTACCAACAAGATGTGCATAGCGTTCGTCATCTGGAGCAACTGCAACCGCAGTATCACCCAGTAATGTTTCTGGACGGGTTGTTGCAACCACTAAATAATCGTGACCGTCTTGAGTACGTAGAGACTTATCTTCAAAGAAGTATTTGAAGTGCCACAATGAACCTTGTTCTTCTTTATCTGATTCAACTTCTAGGTCTGAAAGTGCAGTTTGTAGTTTAGGATCCCAGTTTACCAAGCGTTTGCCACGGTAAATCAAACCTTGTTCATGCAGTTTTACAAATACTTCCTTAACAGCATTTGACAGGCCATCATCCATGGTGAAACGTTCACGTGACCAATCTACAGATGAGCCAAGACGACGAATTTGACGGGTAATTGTACCGCCAGATTGTTCTTTCCATTCCCAAATTTTGTCGATGAACTTTTCACGGCCTAAGTCATGACGACTAATATCTTGAGCTGCCAATTGACGCTCAACCACCATTTGAGTTGCAATACCCGCATGGTCAGTACCCGGTTGCCATAAAGTATTTTTGCCTGACATTCGGTTGTAACGTGTCAAGGCATCCATGATGGCATTGTTAAAACCATGACCCATGTGCAAGCTACCTGTGACGTTCGGTGGCGGAATCATGATACAGAATGAATCGCCTTTACGAGACGGTTGGAAATAACCTTTCTCTTCCCAAGTCTTGTACCATTTTTTCTCGATCTCGGTAGGATCGTAGGTTGTAGCAATATTTTGCGCTGAATCAGTCATAGTAAAAACAGATCAAAAGTAAGTAAAAAATTGCATTCATTGTAGCAAATATTCATTAGGAATGTTGATTCCTGTTATGGCATATTTATCTTGAATTGAATGCAGCAATCAAAACATGAGAATACAAGATGCATTTGTGGTTTTTATCGATCTTAAATATGACAAATGTTGGATATTGTGGGGTTTTAACTGAGTCATATTTACAAATGCGTGTTTTAGATATTTGATTTGTTGAGAGTATTTGTGATTGATATTCAACAAATAGCAGTGGTTAAAGACAATGCAAGATATTTCAAGTTTTGCTAAGATCAAAATTGAATAGGACAAAACAACAAAAGGACACATAACAATGCAGTATAAAATCGATTTATTGATTAAACAGCAAACGTACCAAGAGTTAAAAAGCATTACCCAAAGTTTGAATCATGGCGAAAAAAGAGATTTGGCAAAACAATTAGGCAATGTCTTTACCGAAATGTCATGCCAAGTGCTGGATCAGGTTTTTGGAACCTTACTTGATGAACAACGTAAAAATGATGCACTAGATGCGACAGGGAAGAAAAAGCTCAAAGAAGCTGAACAGATTTTTGATCAGATTGAAGGGGCATTAAAAAAATATATGCCGTGGTCAATTTCCTTTTTTAGTAATGATCGTCTAAAGCCTGTGGCAAACCATATTCTTAAAAAGTTTGAAGATTCAGATGCAACTGAAGTGGTGATGTATTACCAATTAGACCGTAGCTTAGGGCAAGAAGCGACTAGCAATATTCAAAAGGTCATTCAAGGGGATACCAGTGCTTTGCCTGTGACACTAAAAAATTTGGTTAAAATTATTGACCTCGGTGTATCAGAATTTATCCGTGACCCTAAGACTTTGTTAAAATTTAACTTTGTGGTCGATAAAACCTTAAATGGTGTGATTAATATGATCACCAGTACTGGCTATAAACGCTTAGAAAAAGTTGGCGATGAATACAATCCTCGCAATGTAGAAAAGGCGCAACATTATGCAGAACATTTTAAAAAGTTTTTAGTTGAAGGTTAGTTTTTAAAAGCAAATCACTTGATTGATTTGGTGGGTCACGTGGTCTAATATTTATTCACCATATTCAAGAGCATAATAAAATGGAAAGCTTAGAAGGAAAGGTGGTTTGGATTACAGGCGCATCTTCAGGGATTGGTAAAGCCTTGGCTGCTGAATGTGCTTTACAAGGTGCACAAGTGGTTTTAAGTGCAAGACGTTTAGAAGAACTTGAAAAAGTTCGTATAAGTCTTCTTAACCCAGATCATCATATTTCTGTGGCAATGGATATTACCGATGAAGCACAAGTACGCCATGCATATGAACAAGTCTTAGATGAGAAAGGGCGTATTGATTGGTTGATCAACAATGCGGGTTTAAGCCAAAGGGCACTGATTGCTGATACCACAATGCAAACTGAACGTGCGATTATGGAAATTGATTACTTCTCTCAAGTGTTTTTGACCAAATTGGTTTTACCAACCTTTTTAGCTCAAAAATCTGGGCGAATTGCGTATATTTCTAGCGTTGCGGGCTTATTGGGGACGCAATATCGGGCATCTTACTCTGCAGCAAAAGCAGCGATTCATATGTGGGCAAACAGTTTACGCGCAGAAGTGGCACAAGATGGTGTTAATGTTTCTGTTATTTTCCCTGGTTTTGTAAAAACCAATGTATCTTTCAATGCCTTAAATGGTGCAGGAAAAGCACAGGCACATCAGGATGAAGCCATTGAAAATGGATTAGAAGCTGATGATTTTGCGCAGAAAACAGTTTCTGCTTTATTAAAAGGTCAAGAATATATTGTCGTGGGTGGGCGTAAAGAGAAATTGGGTGTGTTGGTTTCTCGTCTATCACCATCGACACTTTATAAAATGATTCGCAAAATGAAAGTAAAGTGATTGAAAATTCATAAATTTTATGTGTATTGATGGCGTTTATACATTGTATAAGCGCTTTTTCTTAATATGTTCCGTCTCTATCTATAAGCACAAAATCCATGTTAAACCTAATGAAAATAATATTTAAAATCATCAGTCTACAATTCATATTGATCAGTGCGGTTTATGCAAATATTTGTGATGATACTCAAGTTGTCGCACAAATATTGAAGCAGGCTAAAATTGTAAAGGTTGAACAGTCTTTAATCGACTGTAAACTCGATCCGGTCGATAATTCAAATATGATCATGGCCTATGCCCAATGGATTCCTGTAAAAGGAAATGCAGAAGAAAGGGATTATGCTTTAGACTTATTTAAGTTTAATCCAAAAAATTTAAAGGTGATTTATCACTATGCTGTTGCTGAACGCATGGTTTCGGACGCAATTAGCTTAAATTCTATTGAGCTGGATACTGCAAATTATAAAGTCACTGATTCAAATAGAGCTTTGGGTCTAAGATTAAATTACTCAGGTCACTCACAGCCCTTTCCTTTTTCTATGCAACTTTTAAATTTATATGACCTTAAAAATAAACAACAAATTCTGGACAGCTTGATTGTGACACGTAATCGGGCAGAAGTAGATATGCATTGTAATGCAGATATTGAAGAACGCGCTTCTACCTTAGTCATGCAGTCAACCCAAACCAAGAAATATACGGATATTTTGGTCAATAGCAAAATTAAACGCTACCAGACGCAAGTGATAAACGAGGATTGCCAAGAAGTTAATCATCACTCATCGCAACAACGGTTTGTTTTAAAATTTGATAGGAAAAAATATCAATTTCCTAAAAGTTTTAAAGATGAATATCAGTACCGATAGGCAGTACAGTACAAGAGTATCAATAAAATTAAGTCATTGCAGCGTAATGCTGATTATTCAACATCCATCTTCTCGTTAGCGAAAAAATAGCAGTGAGCTAAAAGATGAATGCTTTTAGAATAACAGGATATTTGAAAGGGTAAAAATCGAATGCTTAATGTATTTTATTGAAGTAGTTTAATAATAATTCAGCATTTTTGCCTCTTAATTGCCATGACATACAGCGCACTCCACCCCCCATATGGCACACCTGTGCAGAGTGAATTGGGATGACTGTTCGTTTGGTTAGACGACGAATTTGCTGTAATGCCAGTGCATCTTGTTTAATACCAAATTGCGGAAAATAAATACGCTCAGGCGTAACCAGCATATTGGTATATAAACCACAAGCCGAACCAAATTTTTCATCATAGATCTCACTGCCATCATAAGGCGTGGTGATTTCATGAATTTTGATATTTGGAATACCGCGTTTTAAATCAATTTTTAACTGTTTTGCATAGTCGGGATCTTCAGGATAGGTGTTAATCACTAACGTATTCTGATCTATAAAGCTCACCACGCCATCCGCATGTTCTAAACCACCTTGTTCATCCGCTTCAATAAATGCAATATGTTTAGCACCTGTCAAACGGATCAGCTGTGCTCTTGCTTGGGTTTCGGTTAAATGATTGTCAGCTAAGAACTTGGTGCTTAACACAGCATTGCCATAGCCATCTTCAACCCAATTACCACCATCATTGAGCAGTTGGGTCTGGGTAAATTTTAGGCCAGCCTTTTGACTATAGGCTTTAAAGTCTGATTGAACATCATCAGAGATGGCTTGAGCTTTTTTGGTTGCACCTTGTCCTGCTGCGGTATACCGAAAAAGAACAGGTTGATTGGGATTAGCACTACTAAAATCACGCATCCAAATATCTTGCATAGGCGCAATAGTGACATGCTGTTTACCGAGTGCTTTAACATAATCAGGGTAAAGTTGTTGATCGGTTAAGATCATCACATTGTCACCATTTTGAATAATTTTCTTTGCATAATCGACGTGGAAATCAAAGATATCATCGATTTTTTCTGCATAGTACTTATCTTGACTTTGTGGCGAAGCCAATACAATCAATTCTGCATTTATTGTGAATGGAAGCATAGACAGTAATCCGATACTTATTTTAAGTGCTAAAGCTTTCATGATCTCTAACCTGTTCATGAAGTTAAGATTTTTTCATTTTTGTTATGGTTTAGATATTCCCAGATCTTTACATCACCGGAATACAAAACCAGACAGTCCAACAGCGATTATGTATTCTGATGAAAAAATCATGATGATTATTTAAAAAAGAGGAGTGAGATTAAGTTGCTGTTCCATAGGCAAAGACTTCAACCATTCCACCTTGCATACCGAGTTCAGTGGTACTTAAACGTAAGCCCATAATATGCGTTGCTCCAATATTTTCAGCTTCCTGTTTTAATCTAACAATTGCTTCGCGACGTGCGCGATCGACGACACTCTCATAGGTGGTTAAACGACCACCAAAGAAGTTCTGAATTTGCGCGATAATATATTTAAAATAATCATGTGAAATGACCACATTACTACTGATGAGTTGTCCATGCTTTTCAGAGACTTGGAACTTATTGGTATCAATCCGAATATGAGCAAGCCGTTGTTCATTGTCTGCCAATTCTTTTAAATGCTTTTGTTCGATAAAACGTCCAAACCCCCAGCCAATAAAAAACAGAACCAGTGTGAGCCCAATTTTAAAAATTAAACCATCCATCTGTTTCGCCTATTTTGAAAATGGATCAGGAAGTTGTGTCGTGGTCGGTTCAACAATGACTGCAGTACCATAAACAAAAAGTTCTGAAGCACCTTGTGCAATATTAGAGGTAGAAAAACGGATACCGACAATTGCATTGGCACCTAAACCACGTGCTTTTTCAATCATACGATTCATGGCTTCTTGACGCGATTCTTCTAATAATTCGGTATAGCCTTTGAGTTCACCACCGACAATATTTTTTAGACCAGCCATAAAGTCACGTCCGACATGTTTGCTGCGGACTGTGCTTCCATAAACGACATCAAGCTGTTGCTTTATTACATGGGCTGGAATAGTTTCTAAATTACTGAGTTTCATTTTAAATATTCATTGATGATGTCTTACTTTAAACATAGGAAATTATCCACTAAAAAGCAATAAAAAAAGCCCACCGAAGTGAGCTTAGATCATCAAATTGATATTAACTGACTTTTTTATCTTTTGAATGATATTTCAATTCAGATGAAGAGGCCGGTTGTGCAATTTGATCCGCAGTGTTGGCTTTTAAACCACCACCCAGTGTTTTATAGACTTCTACCTGATTGTTTAAGTTCGCTTGCTCTAATAGCAATAAACCTTGTTCAGCAGAGTAAGAGGTACGTTGTGCATCTAATACAGATAAGAAACTATCAATACCTGCACGGAAGCGAGCATTTGAAAGTTTATACGTTGTATTGGTCGCATCAACTAAACGTTTTTGAGCAGAAAGACGATCACCAATATTTTGGCGAGTCGCTAATGCATCATTAACTTCACGGAAAGCAGATTGAATTGATTTTTCATAGTCAGATAATGCAATTTGTTGATCTGTTTCTGAAATTTTAATATTTGCTCTACGTGTACCCCAATCCCATAAAGGAATATCAAGACTAGGGCCTAAAGACCAAACGAATGCACCTGATTTAAATAAATCACTTAAATCAGTAGATGCATAACCCGCAGAACCCGTCAAACTGATTGTTGGGAACAAGCGTGCTTTCGCAGCACCAATATTCGCGCCAGCAGCAGAAAGCTGATATTCAGCTGCTTTTACGTCTGGGCGATTGTTGAGCAAATCACTTGGTAATCCTGATGCAAACACAGCATTCGAGGTAATACGCGTCACACGTTGTGTAGGCAATAAATTGTCAGGAACTGATTGTCCAACAAGTAGATTCAATAAGTTCTGAGCTTGGGCAATTTGAGTCTTATAATTGGCAACATCATTACGTGCGGTTTCAACAGAAATTTGAGCCTGACGAACAGGAACTTCACTGTCGATCCCAACATCAAAACGTTTTTTGTTGAGGTTATAAGAATCAAGTTGAGCTTTTAATGTTTGGTCAGCAAGTTTAAGTTGCGCATTGGCAAATGAATAATTTAACCAAGCTTGAGCAACTTGACCAATTAAGCTGATTTGCGTTGCATCACGGGCACTCGCGGTCGATAAATAAGTATCAAGAGCATTGTCTTTTAAACTTTTTACACGGCCCCAGAAGTCTAACTCATAAGCAGTTACACCGAGACCAACATTATAACGTGTTTGAGCACCAACACCTTGATCTTGACGTAAAAGACCACCACTTGCACCAATCGTTGGTAACTGATTGTTTTCAGTGATTTGATAAGCTTGTTGAGCACGTTGAATGTTCAATGTTGCTGTACGTAAATCACGGTTATTGGCTAAAGCAAGATCAATTACTTGAAGTAAGCGTTGATCTGCAAAAAACTCTTTATAACCTTGTTCAGCAATAGATGTACCAGTGTTATTTTGAATATAACCTGTTGGTATGTTTGCTTGAGCTACGGGTTCTGGGCCACGCATGCTTTGACAAGCTGTCAAAGCAAGCGCAAGTGCAGATACCGCAATGCTACGACCTGAAATAGACCATACTTTCTGCATCACGATTTATGCTCCTGAATATTTTGATTTTTAGGTTTGTACTTAAAGATACTACGAATCCATACGAAGAACACAGGAATAAAGAAGATACCTAAAAGTGTTGAGCTAATTACACCACCCAATACACCATAACCAACTGAGTGTTGGCTACCGGCACCTGCACCGCTTGATAAAGCAAGTGGCAATACACCGAAACCGAACGCTAAAGTCGTCATGATAATTGGACGTAAACGCATTTTTGCAGCATGCAATGTCGCTTCAAACAATTCTTCGCCTTGTTCTTGCAACTCTTTTGCAAACTCTACAATCAAAATCGCATTTTTTGCAGACAAACCGATGACTGCAACGATCGCGACTTGGAAATAGATGTTAAATGATAAGTTAGGATCACCTTTGATGACCATTCCCAACCACGTTAAAGTAAATGCACCAATAACACCTAAAGGTACTACTAATAATACTGAAACAGGGATTGACCAACTTTCATATAAAGCTGAAAGGCAAAGGAATACAATAAGCAGAGAAAGAATCAAAAGCGGAACAGTTTGGCTACCAGATTCACGTTCCTCTAAAGATAGACCAGTCCACTCATAGTCGAAACCTGTTAAGCCCATAGATGGTAACTTACCAATAATTTCTTCCATAGCCATCATGGCATCTCCCGAACTTACGCCCGGTGCTGGTGTACCTTGAATGTTTGCAGAAGCTACACCGTTATAACGTTCTAAACGAGGTGAACCATAAGTCCATTGGCCTGTTGCAAATGCAGAGAATGGAACCATAGTGCCGCTATTATTACGTACATACCATTTGTTTAAGTCTTCAGGCATCATGCGAGCACTTGATTCGCCTTGAACATAGACTTTTTTCACACGACCACGGTCTACGAAGTCATTGATATAAGAACCACCCCAAGCCATGCTCATGGTCGAATTAATATCCGCAATACTAACCCCCATTGCACCCGCTTGCGCTTGGTCAACGTTGATTTGATATTGAGGTGTATCTTCTTGTCCATTTGGACGAACACCAGCAAGACGTTTGTCTTGTGCAGCCATGCCTAAAACAGCATTACGTGCAGCAACTAGCTTCTCGTGACCTTGACCACTTGCATCTTTTAACTGAATATCAAAACCTGATGAAACACCTAATTCTGGCATTGCTGGTAATTGCAATGGCATGATGTACGATGCATCTTTGACAATCATATTTAGTGCCATACCACGTTGAATAATGGCACCAATTTGTGATTCAGGTGTTGTACGTTCACTCCAGTCTTTCAGTTTCATAAATGCTAAACCAGCATTTTGCCCGACACCAGTAAATGAGAAGCCAGAAACTGTAAAGATAGTATCTACATTGGCTTTTTCCTCATTTAAGAAGTAATTGGTCATGGTGGTGATGACTTTATCTGTCCGTTCAAGGCTGGCGCTTGGTGGTAATTGAACAAGCGTCATAACCATGCCTTGATCTTCTTCTGGTAGGAAAGAAGAGGGGAGCATTTTATACAGTCCGACTAAAGCAACAATCACAGCAACGTAGATCACACCAGAGAAGATCTTATGATGGGTCATACGATTGACACCACCTTGATATTTCTCAGCTACTTTATCAAAGCTACGGTTAAACCAACGGAAGAAACGCGCAAAAATGTTATTGCTTGGTTCTTTATTTGGATCATGCTGTTTTAACAATGTCGCACAAAGAGCAGGGGTAAAGGTTAAAGCAACGATTAATGATAAAACCATCGCTGTAACCAGTGTGATCGAGAACTGACGGTAAATTACACCTGTAGTACCACCGAAGAATGCCATTGGCACAAATACAGCAGTCAATACACTGGTAATACCTACTAAAGCACCTGAAATTTGTTTCATCGACTTTTCAGTGGCTTCAACTGGACCCGTATGTTCTTCTTGCATCACACGTTCGACGTTCTCAACCACAACAATTGCATCATCGACCAAGAGACCAATCGCGAGCACCATGGCGAACATAGTTAAGGTGTTGATTGAGAAGCCAAAAATATTAATAACTGCAAATGTACCCAGTACAACCACAGGAACAGCCATTGTTGGGATAATCGTTGCACGCCAGTTCTGTAAGAATAAGAACATCACGAAGAATACAAGAACGATTGCCTCAATTAAGGTATGTACCACACTTTCAATTGAAAGCTTGATAAATGGTGTAGTGTCATAAGCAAGCTTATCTTTTAGACCATCTGGGTAGTTTTTACGTAGCTCAGTAAGACGTTTTTCTACAGCAGCCGCTGTATCAAGTGCATTTGCACCTGTTGCCAGTTTAATTGCTACACCGCCAGCAGGCTTACCATTAAATTTAGAATCAAATTGATAGTTATCTGAGCCTAGTTCTACACGAGCAACATCACTTAAACGAACCTGAGCACCAGAAGCAGTGTTTTTCAGGAAGATATTTTTAAATTGTTCAGGAGTTGTCAGCATGCTTTGTGCATTGACAGTCGCGTTAAGAACTTGACCTTGGATCGCTGGTGCACCACCCAATTGACCTACAGCTACTTGTGAGTTTTGCGCACGAATAGCAGCAGCAATGTCACTTGGTGTCACTTGCAAACTGGTCATTTTAGCTGGGTCTAGCCAAATACGCATTGCATATTGACCACCAAAGACTTGAATTTCACCTACACCTGCAACACGACTGAGTGGTTCAGAAATATTTGAGTTTACATAGTCTTTAATGTCAGCCCCAGAAAGACTGCCATCTGGCGAATAAAATGCAAGTACTTGCATGAAACTTGCGCCAGATTTGGTCACTTTTATCCCTTGACGTTGTACATCTTCGGGTAAAAGTGCGGTCGCTGACTGTAATTTGTTTTGTACTTGAACTTGTGCAATGTCTGGATCAATACCTTGTTCAAAATTCAAGTTGATTGATGCCTGACCATTACCCGCACTGTTCGATGAGATATAACGTAAACCATCTAGACCATTCATTTGTTGTTCAATGATCTGAGTTACTGTGTTCTCAACAGTTTGTGCCGAAGCTCCAGGATAAGTTGCAGCAATTGTCACCACAGGAGGGGCAATTGTTGGATATTGAGCAACAGGCATTTTTGTTAGCGTAAGAATACCCGCCAACATAATCACCAGTGCAATCACCCATGCAAAAATAGGGCGATGAATAAAAAATTGAGCCATATTCGTCTACCCCTTATGCATTTGAAGTAGCTTTTTGTTCACTAGACTTATTTTGTTGAACAGGTTGTGCTGCTGTACCTGGTTTAGCACCTGCTTGTGGTGCAACCGCTTGAGGTTGATACGGTTTAGCAACAACTTCTTGTTCTGGTTTTACTTTGGCAATCCCATCTACAATCACTTTATCGCCTGTGTTTAGACCTTGAGTGACAATCCAATCTTTACCTTGAACACCTACAGTCGTTACAGGACGGCTTTCTACTACACCTTTTGCATTTACAATCATCGCGATCGCTTGACCGGTTGGTGTGCGTGTAATTGCAGCTTGTGGAACTAAGTAAGCATTTGGAATTAAGCCTTGTACGATTTGCGCATTGGCAAACATACCTGGCAATAATAAATGGTTAGGATTTGAGAAGACTGCACGTAAAGTCACAGAACCAGTACTTGGATCTACACTTGCATCAGAAAATGCAAGATTTCCTTCCACACCGTAGTAGCTACCATCCTCAAGTTTTAGACGAACTTTGGTATTGTTGCTACGATCAATACTACCTTGACTTAATTGTTGACGTAGACGTAATAGCTCAGCACTTGATTGGCTGATGTCTACATAAATTGGGTCAAGTTGCTGAATCGTGACCAGAGCATTGGCTTGGTTTGCAGTGACTAAAGCGCCAGCAGTGACTGAAGAACGACCAGATTGACCTGATATAGGCGAACGAACTGTCGAATAACCTAGGTCAATTTGCGCATTTTTAACAGCAGCGTTTGATGCTGAAATATCTGCTTCTGCAAGTTTGATTTGAGCAAGTAAATCATCATATTCTTGCTTAGAAACAGCATTGATGCCGACAAGTTGACGATAACGATTTGCTTTAACTTGCAATGCATTTAAATTTGCTTGCTGACGTACTAAAGCTGCTTTTGCACTGTCTAAGTTTGCACGATTGATGCTTGAGTCAATCTCATAAAGAGGTTGACCTTCACGAACAAAACTGCCTTCAGTAAACAAACGTTTTAAAATAACACCATTTGTTTGTGGGCGAACATCAGAGATTTGATACGCTGAAGTACGACCTGAAAGTTCAACAGTTTGTTCTACGCTTTGTGGCTGAGCAACAATGACACCAACTTCAGTCGGCGGCATTTTTTGGGCAGCACCACCAGCTTGTTGTGCTGATTTAGGATCTTTGCTGCAGCCTACAAGTGCAATACTTGTTGCGAGAGCACAAGCAGTAAGGGCAGGGGCCCAAAGCTTTGCCGACATCATTATTCCACCTCGTTTAGATTTTTATCTAAAAATAATTTGTTCTGTCTTAACGTTTCTCGTGACAGTATGAGCCATAAAATAGCAGCCCATATGACACCTATACCCCATCCAGTGAGTACATCAGTTGGGAAATGTGCACCTAGATAAACTCTAGATCCCCCCATGCTTAGAAACCATAAAAAGCCCCCTAAGCTAATCCATTTAGCTTGGCGATGCTTTTGAAATATAAACATAATCGAACAGCAGACAATAGCAGCATAAATACTGTGGGCACTAGGAAATGAAGCACCATAGGTTTGCACCATTTGGTAGATTTCATCAGGTCTTGGACGATTGACTAGATATTTAATAATCCAACCAATTGCCGAAGCACCAAGTAGACCAATGCTGATCATCAGTACATTCGCATATTGTTTGAGGCGTATGAAATATAAATTGCATAGCCCTGCGATCACAATCATTGACGGTAAGCCGCCCAGATAGGATAGGGTAAGTGCTAAACCATTTAAGACCTCTAAACGGTGTGTACTCATCCATACAACGCTTGAAAAATCAAATTGTTGTATCTGGTTAATGTTTAAACCAACACTCCCAATAAGTAAACCTATACAGCCAATAAGGAGCAATACATAAGGCATAAGATAACCTAGAGTATATAAATTGCGTACGTTAAGTTTATTTAATGCACTGAAGTGTACTAGCCAGTACACTTTTTTTCAAGTGAGTAAATTTAGGTAATTTATACTAATTTCTTTTTGTGAAATATTTAACAATTTGCACAAAAATTAACAAAAAGCTTAGTGATTTAGTTTGTTTTGTGAGTTTGCCTCATCTTCCAGTTGTAACGGTTGCTTTGGGGGCCAAAAGAAATCTAAAGGACGGGTAGAAAAATGGGTAAATATAAGTTTTGCCAATGGTTTCCATTGCGAAAAACGAACTTGTCTTGCTCGAAGTGCCACAATAATGGTGAGGGTGAAACTGACAAATAAGTTGGTTAAACCAATACACAACACGCCAAGGAAAGACACAATAATGAGACCAATATCAGGTGAGCCATTGATGGTCATTAAGCCTTGAATAAAGTTGGCAGCAGCAAAAGCAATATGACGGATATCTAATGGTAAGCCTAAAATAAACCCAATTGTTCCCATACTTCCAAGCATAATACCAAAGATAAAATTACCTGCTAAAGCACCCAAGTTTCTTTCTATATAGTCTGCAAATTTTTCCAACCTTGCTTGTCCCATTATTTTTTTCAATTTCATATGGGCTTTTAAACGAGGACCGACTTTTCGATAGACTGACATATTGTCAAAATATCCAGCGATTAATCCCGATAAAAATAAACAAACACCAGCGATTGCTGCATGTGGTATTGCTAGTGAGGTAAATGGATTTAGACTGGCGAGTAAGGTTGTCGCTTTCGCATGGCTTAAAAGTGGTTCATGCATCGAAAGTTGCCATAGATACGTTATTAAAGCTGCAGTTGGAATTGCAATCGAAATATTTCCCAGAATTGCAATAAACTGCGTCCGAATAATATTAATAATCAGTCCTGCAAGTTCAGCAATTTGTGCTGTTTTTGAACCTTTTTGGTGCTGAACTGTTGATGCTAGTGCGGCTGCAGTCATTGCTGGTTGCTTTGTTGCTACAGTAAAGTGCAAAACATGAATCAGTATAAAACCCAATGAATAATTCATGCTGTAAAGAAAAGCATGCATAAATGGTGCAAGAACTAAACGTGCTGTCAGTATTTTAAGTGTTGCCATGGTGGCAATAATCGCACCTGCACCTGCAGCTGCTTTATACATGCCAAAGAAACCTTTCTTATCGGTACTGACATAATGTTCGCCCGTCTTACTTGCATTTTCAGTGACTTGTAGTGCAATCAATTCACTATTAGTTTTGAGTAAATCACGTACACTGGTTTCACTATAGTGTGCATTGACTAAATCGGTGAGTAATTCGCCACAGAGTTGATAACGAATTTGATCATCTTCTACAAGTAAGTTGAGAAGCAGTTCAATTCGATCAATACATTGTTCTAGTAGCGATAATAAATAAGTCAAACTTAAGCTAACACCAATCCGTTTAATTGCTCGACGGATTTTTAATACCACATCGCGGCATTGTTCAATCATAACCAAAGCTTGATCTGCATCTGGAGCTATACCAATAGCAAGCTCATCTTCATCTTGATGCTGCTTCTTATACGCTTCTATAAATTCAACTATTTCACGATTTTGAACTAAAAAAGGAGATTCATATTCCTGAAGTTCTGGGTAAGCATTGATAAATTCAGGATACAGACCAATACCACTGATTCGATAAGAAAGTACTGTGATGGCTTTAACAATGTCGCGTTTAATTCCCAATTTATCGTTTTTATAACGATGACCTTGATTCAATAAGCGGAATAGTTGTTCCCATTTCTTTTCACTTATATTTTCCAGCCAATACTTATCGCTACGTTGATGAAACACTTTGCCGACCAAATCTTTGAGATCTGATTCGTCTTTTAATAAAGGTAGAAAATGTGCGCCGATACGTTGTCCAAGCTGATTCCAGAAACCGTCTAAGGATAAAATCCCACTATCTGCATATAATCCTGCTTGTTTATAGTGGTTAACCAGTTTTAGTAAGTAACCTTGAAACGCAGATGATGCATTTGGTGTGATTAAGAGTGCTTGAAGTAACTCCTCAAATTTATTTTGACTTTCTTCTAAATTGTGGCTGTCAGTAGGTCTGATACGATTGATTAATTCAATTAATATATCAGGATTGGGAACAACTTTTATGCTATCAAGTTGTTCCTGCATAAGGAGGAAAAGATCATTAAATTGTATATGCATAAGCCTTGTTAAATTTTATTGAATTCGATGTAAGGCAAGTTGCGCTAAATTATACAATGCCTGGCGATACTCAGATTCAGGTAAATGATTTAAAGCCTGAATCGCAGCATGAGTTTCTTCTGTTGCACGGCGACTACAGTAATCTAAAGCACCTGAGGTCTGAACAATTTGAATCACCCGATCCAAATCGCTTGTTCCTCCAGTTGCAATACTTTTACGGATAATCTCGTGCTCTTCACCTTGGGTATTTGCTAAGGCTGAGATTAAAGGTAAAGTGGGTTTACCTTCCATTAAATCATCACCAATATTTTTACCTAATGTTTCAGCATCAGAAGTGTAATCTAAAATATCGTCAATAATTTGGAAGGCATTGCCAAAATGGCCAGCAAATAAGCGTAAAGATTCACGATATTCAGGTTTCCCAGCAAGGATTGCAGCACCTTCAGTTGCAAGTTCAAATAAACGAGATGTTTTACCGTGAATAATATCTAAATATGTTTGTTCAGTTGTTTCAGGTTGATGTTGGGCTTGGAGTTGTAACACTTCGCCTTCAGCGATTTCACAAGTGCCAGTTGAAAAGTCTTTTAACAAAATCATATTGTCTAGATCGACAAGAAGATCGAAAGCCCGAGAAATAAGGAAATCCCCAACCAATACCGCAGTTTGGTTGTTCCAAGTCGCGTTAGCAGTTGGACGACCACGACGTAAACCAGATTCATCGACCACATCATCATGCACTAGTGTTGCAGTGTGTAACATTTCTATGATGGCTGCCAGTTTACGATAAGGCTCCATCTGTAAGTCTGTTGCACCACATGCTTTTGCTGCAAGTAGGCACATAATTGGACGCATCCGTTTACCACCAGCTTCAACAACATGTTTACTGACCGCCATTACTAAAGCAACTTTTGAGGTAATCCCTTCATTAATAAACTTGTCCATTGCAGCAAAGTCGGTTGCAACTGGAGCGAGAATATCTTGCTTAAAGTCGATGGTCATCGGGTGGGAGCCTCATGCAAATGCGTTATAAGTTGCTAGTGTAACAATTAACATGTCTCAATGTTGCTTTTGAAAGCAGACATCGTGCCTGAATCTTAATGATTTGTTCCTCCTTTGTCCAAAGATGAATAAAGCATTTAACATTCAATAGATCATTCTTTTGAGCTACATAGTAGCGGATTTGTTTTAAAAATCTATTTCAATTTTAGCTGGATCTTAAAAAAAAATTCATATTATCAAAGGGAGAATCTTAAAAAAATGAATATATGCAGATTATTTTCTATACAATGCTAATATTTGCTGGAAATGACTTGTTGTTTAATTCATTATCACTTAAAATCTTTGCCCTTGAATAACCCCCAGTGGCGTTCGTCTTAAGATCGGTATATTCCTTTATCGGCACGACGACACGGGTCAGTTGGAGTACGTTATGTACGCAGTAATCCAAAGCGGTGGTAAACAGCACCGTGTTGTTGAGGGTGAAACCCTTAAAGTAGAATTGTTGAAAGCTGAAACTGGCGCGACTATTACATTTGATGATGTATTAATGGTTGTGAATGGCGAAAGTATTCAAATCGGTGCTCCAGTTGTAGCTGGCGCAAAAGTAACTGCAGAAGTGGTTGGTCACGGTCGTCATGACAAAATTCGTATTGTTAAAATGCGTCGTCGTAAGCACTACCGTAAACAACAAGGTCACCGTCAATGGTTTACCGAGTTGAAAATTACTACGATCGCAGGTTAATCACTAGGAGTATATAGACATGGCAACTAAAAAAGCCGGTGGTTCGACCAAAAACGGTCGTGATTCGAATCCTAAAATGTTAGGTGTTAAAATGTACGGTGGTCAAGCTGTGACTGCTGGTAACATTATCGTTCGTCAACGTGGTACAGAATTCCACGCGGGTACAAATGTTGGTATGGGTCGTGACCATACTTTATTTGCTACTGCTGACGGCGTAATCAAATTTGAAGTGAAAGGTCAATTTGGCCGTCGCTATGTATCTGTTGAAGCGTAAGTTTTAATAGTGCAAAAAAGCCCGCTTTATTGCGGGTTTTTTTATCAGTTTTTTTAGCATTAAAGAAAAAACCATCTTCATCATGATGAATAATTTTCAACATATTGCACCAATAACAATACAAAACTTCTTATTTTCTCAATTATTACTGACTCAATTTGGTTTAAGATAAGCAATCTAATAAATTACATTCTGTGCCAAATATTATCTGAATATTTTAATTGAGGTGCAGACATAGAAAAGGTGGACATATGAATATGCTTCGTAAAACGATGGGTGCAGTGGCTATAAGTGCAGCGCTGTTTGCACCTGTAATGAGCACAACAGTTTTTGCAGCAACTGCTGCTTCGGAGCAACAAGCAACCGCAAATCTGGTTAAACAACTCAGTGGTGTAAAAAGCTTTACTGCAAATTTTGAGCAAACCACAAAAGCGACTCAAACAGGTAAAGTTGCACAGAAAAAGGGTTTAACCGCTCAACATATGAATCAAACTTTTAAAGGTACAATGAAGGTTGAGCGCCCTGGTAAATTCTATTGGGAAACCACGACACCCGCGAAACAGACTATTGTGACTGCAGGTCGTACAGTGTGGATTTATGATCCTGACTTACAGCAGGCTGTACGCCAAAGTTTAGATGAGCAGGTTGCCAATACACCGGCATTACTACTCAGTGGTAATACCGAGCAAATTCAAAAGGCTTATCGTATTACTCAGCCAAATGCAGGTAAAACTTACTATACCTTGTATCCAAAACAAAAAGATGGTGCTTTCCAAAGCTTGACGATTAGTTTTGGGGCGAAAAATGCACCGACTTTAATGATCTTGCAAGATTCTTTAGGTCAAACAACCACTGTGCGTTTTAACAATGTACAGGTCAATGCGGCTATCCCAGCATCTACCTTTAATTTTGTGCCACCTAAAGGTACAGATATCATAGATCAATAAACGATTTTAAGTGAATAGAAGAGCAACCATAAGGTTGCTTTTTTTATGCCAATTAAACAGAACAAAGCAATAGACTCGGTCATGTTAATCAGGCGAATGATAAATAGCGACGAGCAAATAAAGTGGCTTTCAATATAAGATTATTCGGTGGTGTTTCAAAAAGTATGCTGGCATTAAACGAATCCATTATTGATATAAAAGAATACTAAATCAAAGGCTTTGAAATGATTTTCAAGCTTTTTGGAGAAGTTGCAGCTTCTCCTAAAGCCTCGCCTGATTCGATGCCGTAATCGACAATTATTGCCTTCTATACCCACAGTGAAAAATTTACCAATCAACTGTTTGCATTCTTTAAAGGTCGTAACAAAGCTATCCCAATGGTCACTTGATATACATGTATAGCTTACACCTAACTGCTTCAATTTTAATTTAAGTCGTTTTGCAGTGGCTAAATCTCGGTTACCCCATACATAAGCAACAATTTCACCTGTTTCTCGATGATAGGCATAAATTAGCCATTGTTTATTTTGCTTATGACCAACAAAAGTCCAAAACTCATCTACTTCAAGGGTTTCATAATGACTTTGCTGTGCTCGAAGTTGATATTTTGATTGGCTAAGTGTCCGTAGAACTTTACCGATACTTACTCTTTCAATTTCTGCTATATCCCTGACACCACTGCCTCGCACCATGAGGTGTAATATTTTGGTTTTGATACCTGAGTGACAGCCTTGATAACTGAGAGCATGATCACCAATAAATTGACGTCTGCATATTTTACATTGGTAATTTTGCTTACCATCTACTTTTGTGCCATTTTTCTTTATACTGTCACTTAGGCAGGCTGGACACTTGATTTCTAGAGTTATTCGCATTTCTCTATTTTATCAAAATCCAACCTGCTTTTTTTCAGCATACTTTTTGAAACACCACCGATTATTCTATGCTCAAACAAGGGTTTGAATATAAAAATAGAGATTCTGTATGTATCGCAAAACACAATTGAAACTCAAACATTACCCAAGGATAACTGCGCAAAAATCATTTTTTAATGTTTTGAGACAAAAGTTAATCTGCGTGATTGGGCGATTTTTAAGGCGACATCGTCGTGATAAGGAAGTTAATCTATATCACAAAAAGCTTTACCAACCAGTTGAAGAAATCATCACAACTCACTTAAAAATATCAGGAATTATCCCAGATCATTTAAATGGCTTATTGTTAAGAATTGGTTCAAATCCGATTGAGATAGAAAAGCCTTCATTATTTGAGTGGTATCTTGGTCATGGAATGATTCATGCACTCAAATTACAAGCAGGTAAAGCAATCTGCTTTAAAAGCAGTATGCTGGCCACAGATACTGTACAGAAATATAAACAACGTCCCTCAATAGGTGGTTTTCGCCGTGGCGCACATGATGTTGTAAATACCAACATTTTTAAACATGCAGGAAAGCTTTGGGCAGTGATTGAAGCTGGCGCGTTTCCGATCTGCTTAGATGATGAGTTAAATGCAGAACGTTATCAGTTGTTTAATAGTGATGCTGATTTACCGTTTACGGCACATCCTCGTAAAGATATCAAAACAGGGCACCTACATGCGATTAGTTATGATGCCTTAGATCGTAAAAATGCCTATTACCAAGTGATTGATCAGCATGGCGATTTGATTCATGTGACGCAAATTTTATTACAACATGGTCCCATGATTCATGATTGTCTCATTACACAACATGAAGTTTTGGTTTTTGATTTTCCACTTACTTTTTCTATGACTCGATTATTACGTGGCGCAAGTGTTCCGTATCAATGGAATAAACAACATCCAGCGCGTATCGGAATATTGCCTAAATATGGAAATGCTGAACAGATTCAGTGGATTGAGCTTGAGCCATGTTTTGTTTTTCATGCGGCAAATGCTTTTCGTGATCATGAAAATAGAATTATTTTAGATGTTTTAGTACATCAGGACGATTTTGAACATTCTCAACACGCAGCTTATGAATTGCAACATGCACAATTAGAGCGTTGGAGCATTGATCTAAACTCACAGACATTAGATAGATCTGTACTCGACTCTCGGATTCAAGAATTTCCGAAAATTGATGCGCGTTTTACTGGGGTTCCATATCGTTATTTATATACTTTGGGTTTTGCTGGAACTGCATTGTTCAATTGTTTATATATTTATGATTTAGAAATGCAAACATCGGTGAGTTATGATTTTGGTATACAGTGGGCAATGGGTGAAGTCACTTTTGTGGCTGAGCATGAGCACAGTGCAGAAGGGCATGGTTATTTGATGGCCTATTTACATCATGTGGACGGAGAAGCAGCCAAAGCTGTTATTTTAAAAGTAAATGGATTGGAAATTCAGCCACAAGCTGAAATTGATTTGGGGGTACATGTACCACTGGGGTTTCATTGTAATTGGGTGGATTTAGCTTAAGGTTTGAATTATGACTGTAGATTTTAAACATCCCTTATATCATCCAGAAACGGCCTCTAACTCTTTTATGACTGCAGATCTTATTTTGTGTTTAATCAAGCTTTATGAAGTTTTTTCAAACAGAGAACCCACTTTTGAGCTGAGTCGTTACTACGATGTATATTTAGAAGTCACCCCAAATAAAAAAATATTAAAAGCTTTATTTTCAGTTCACAATAATTATGAAAAGTATCTTTTAAATACAATTTTCTATTGTTATGACATAAAGAAGAAAGTGTTTATTTATGATGACGCGAGTGATTTATTTGAAGAACAAATTGATGAAGTCAGATGCGATTTTGAGGATAATTTAGATGGAGTTGTCAGTCCTGCAATCACATTGAAAATGATCAAACAAGCTGGGAAGTATTTTGTTCAACATAATGAACGTGGTGCTCCACGACAGTTCCATACTTTTGTGCTAACATTTTTTAGTGATAATGATTTATTTGTAGTTTTGGCTCAACCCAGTGTTGGCCCTGACCCTGAGGATTGGATGTTTGGTGTTATTAGTGGTATTCAATGTTATTTAGTTTTTGATCTAATGAGTTTAAAAATTATAAAAATAGTATTATTTGCACACAAGAAATGATTATTTAAAACATAGTTATCAACAAAAAAGATGGATAAATGCGCGTATCAACAGGAAGAAGATGTTAGCAGAAAGCAAATCTTTGAAATAACAACGCGCTTATTTACAGTGTAAATAGGTGATAATTACAATAATGAATATTAATTTAAAGGTTCTGGTTTTATGATAGGGCTATTACTAAATATGCTTTAAAGATATAGAAATGAAAGTAAATTTTAAAAGTGGTCTGATTTTTTTATCTCTTTTATCCAGTATGCTCATGGTTAGCGCATGCCAGGAAAAGCCGGAACCTCAAGCAGAACAGGCTGCAACTGCGACTCAACACGCGCAAATACCGCTGATTCAAGCCAAAGTTGAGCGAGTCAACGTGGTAAAAAAACAGTTTTGTGATGAAGATGGTTGTACACAATATGATTTGCAAACTGTTAAAAGTAATGTGCCTTGGCTAGATGATTATTTTCTAAATCGTATTAAAAAAGATGTACCTGGCGCATTTGAAAAAGATCAAAATCATGCCCAAGCTGAAAGTGAAGCGCAATCTTCAGCTAAAGGTTTAAATCAAAATTCAATTTATGTTCGTTTTATTTCACAACAAAATAATTTAGCCACTTTTGTGATCCAGACTTATACCTATGTAGCAGGTGCAGCTCATGGGATGTATCACAATGAATATGTGACATTCGATTTAACCACGCAAAAGCGCCTCGCCTTAACTGATATTCTAAAACCAAACGTGGAAGCAAAAGTGGCTGAACAGCTTTATGATGCCAATGCGAATTGGTTGATTCAAAAAGATATTACACGTGAAAAGTTGCAGTTAAGCGATAACTATTATTATGGTGTAAATGGTCTAGTTTTTGTTTATCCACTGTATGAGCTTACCTCTTATGCAGAAGGTATGCCTGAGTTAAAACTGCCGTATCAAGTTGCAAAAGATTTGATTAAAGCTGAGTATTTACCAAGTCTACCTCAAGTCGAAGCGGCTGTCGAAAAACCTGTTACACCTTAATTGCCTTCAAATCATACAATTCATGTATGTCTAATGCTCTGTCACTGTATTTTTTACAGTGAAGAGCTTACACTATAGTCAGTTTTTTTCTTACCCTTTAGATTGACTATGATCGACCCGAAATTAATCAGAAATAATATCGAGGCTGTAAACTTAGCCTTAGCCAAACGTGGTGTACAACTCAACGTTGAAGAATGGGCATCACTAGAAGCTCGCCGTAAAGAAATCCAGTCTAGAACTGAAAACTTACAGGCAGAGCGTAATTCGGGTGCGAAACAAGTTGGTCAAATCAAAAAATCTGGTGGCGATGCTTCAGAAATCATGGCACGTATGGGTGCGATTGGTGATGAAATTAAAGCTGCTGAAGTTGAATTGAATGAACTTCAAGCTGAATTAGAAGCAAAATTACTCTCTATCCCAAACATGCCACATGAGTCTGTACCAGAAGGGAAAGATGAAAGTGATAATGTTGAAGTATTAAAATGGGGAACACCGCGTCAATTTGATTTCGAAATCAAAGACCATACAGACCTTGGCGAAATGATGGGTGGTTTGGAGTTTGAAACGGCAACCAAGTTAACGGGGACACGTTTCAGTGTATTGAAAGGTCCATTAGCCCGTTTACAACGTGCATTGACCCAGTTCATGCTCGATACGCATACCCTGAAAAATGGTTATACTGAAGCATATGTGCCCTATCTTGTTAATGCAGACTCATTGCGTGGTACGGGTCAACTGCCTAAATTTGAAGAAGATTTATTTAAATTACAAGGTGAAAAAGAATACTATTTGATTCCAACGGCTGAAGTTCCAGTGACGAACTTTGTACGTAATGAAATCATTGATGCTGATCGTTTACCGTTGAAATATGCTGCGCATACACCATGTTTCCGTAGTGAGGCGGGTTCTTATGGTCGTGATACTCGCGGTTTGATCCGTCAACACCAATTCGACAAAGTTGAAATGGTTCAAATCGTAAAACCTGAAGATTCAATGGATGCTTTGGAAGCATTGACAGGGCATGCGGAAGGGATCTTACAAGCATTGGGTTTACCATATCGTAAAATCGTTTTATGTGGTGGTGATATGGGCTTTGGTGCATGCAAAACTTATGATTTAGAAGTTTGGGTACCAAGCCAAGATACATATCGTGAGATTTCTTCTTGTTCAAGTATGGGAGATTTCCAAGCACGCCGTATGATGGCGCGTTATCGTGCAGATCAAAAGAAAACTGAGCTGGTACATACTTTGAATGGTTCAGGCTTGGCTGTAGGTCGCACTTTATTGGCTGTGATGGAAAATTACCAACGTGCTGATGGCTCTATTGAAGTGCCAGAAGTGTTACGCCCGTACATGGCTGGTGCAACATTTATCGATTAAATGTCGAAAACTCGATATTTGGTTCAGTTTTGTGCATAAATATTGCTTAGTACAATCAGATTTGAACTTTTGAGGAACACTGTGGAAATTTTCCCAATTTCACTAAAACTGCAAGGGCAACCTTGTCTGATTGTGGGTGGTGGGCATATTGCTTACCGCAAAGCAGTATTACTTGCAAAAGCAGGTGCAGTGATTCATGTGATTGCGCCAAATATAGAGCAAAATCTCTTAGATATTGTCCATTCAACCTATGGGCAATATCATGCGGATAAATTTGATTATCAAATTAGCCTAAGTAGCTATCGTTTGGTGATTGCTGCAACCAATGATAAAGCTGTCAATCAAGCTGTTTTTGAAGCTTGTGAAGATTTAAATGTGTTGGTCAACAGTGTTGATGATCCTCCACATTGTCGCTTTATGGTGCCTGCGATCATTGACCGTTCACCACTGGTAGTTTCAATTGCCACCAATGGTGCTTCTCCTGTTTTATCTCGCCAGATTCGTACTCAGCTCGAAGCTTCTATTCCACATGGCATGGGTAAACTTGCTGATTTTTCTGGAAAATGGCGTAAAGCAGTTAAAGAGCAGATTAGTAATCCTGATGAACGTCGAATCTTTTGGGAAGATTTATATGCCAGTCCTTTAAAAGAGCAGGTATTTAATGACAACCTCAAAGAGGCGGATCGTTTAATTGAACAAGCTTTGACAAAATGGCAAAAACCAAAAGGTGAAGTTTATTTGGTGGGGGCAGGACCAGGTGATCCTGAGCTGTTAACTTTAAAAGCACTTAGACTGATGCAGCAAGCGGATGTGGTGATTTATGACCGTTTGGTCTCTCCAGCAATTTTAGAATTATGTCGGCGTGATGCTGAAAAAATATATGTCGGAAAAGCACGTTCTAATCATTCCGTGCCACAAGATGGTATTAATGCATTACTGGTCAAATATGCCACCGAAAACAAACGTGTATGTCGTCTAAAAGGTGGTGATCCATTTATTTTTGGTCGCGGTGGTGAAGAAATTCAAGAGCTTTTTGCAGCCAATATTACATTCCAAGTCGTCCCAGGTATTACTGCTGCATCAGGTTGTTCAGCCTATGCTGGGATTCCGCTTACACATCGTGATTATGCACAAAGCGTTCGTTTTTTGACGGGGCATTTAAAAGAAGGTTCACCAGAATTACCTTGGAATGAGCTGGTTTACGAAAATCAGACATTGGTTTTATATATGGGCTTGGTGGGACTAGAAAAAATTTGTGAAAATCTAATATCACATGGTCAACGTCCAAATATGCCAGTGGCTTTGATCTCCAAAGGGACAACCCCAGATCAAAAGGTGGTGGTTGGAACTTTGGCAGATATTGCATCAAAAGTTGAAGAAAACCATATTCAAGCGCCTACTTTGACCATTATTGGTGAAGTGGTGAATTTGCGCGAACAGTTACAGTGGCAATAATATCTGCCTAAATTTTTCTTTAAAAAACTGACATGGTCTTTTTTTAAAGTACTTAGGTTGTATTCTGATAAGTAGAGATCTCCCGTGATTCATGTTGTTTTATACGAGCCTGAAATTCCTGCAAATACAGGGAATATCATTCGTTTATGTGCCAATACAGGTGCACAATTACATCTAGTCAAGCCTTTAGGTTTTGAACTGGATGATAAAAAGTTGCGCCGTGCAGGATTAGATTATCATGAATGGGCACATATGAAAGTTTGGGAAAACTTTGCTGAATGTCTGGCACATTTAGAGGTGCAGGGGATTGATCTTGATGCGATTTATCCTTTAACTACCAAAGGTACTGAAACACCGCATACTTCAGATTTAAACCGACCTGTGGCTTTATTGATGGGGCCAGAAACACGTGGTTTACCAGAAGATGTCCGTATGATGTTCCCAAAGGCGCATTGGATTCGTTTACCTATGGCACCGAATTCACGTAGTCTGAATTTATCGAATGCCACCGCAGTGATTCTATATGAAGCATGGCGTCAACAAGGATTTAAAGAATTAAAATAAAAATCATAACCCATCGTTTAGATGGGTTTTTATTCATATTAGTTTATGATTTCCTTTTGAGAAAGAGCGATGTGATTATCTTTGCATAAAAGCGACTTCATCTGTTGGAGGCTTTAAAATGAGTAATCACAATATTTATCTTAATTTTTGCCCTTTCTTTGCTGTGTAGCAAATGTCTGAGCCAGTCATTTTTTCTATAACCGTTCTTAAATAATGTGGACAGTCTGTATCAGAGTGCTCCGACATTTGTACTTTATTATCCATACTTTAAAATAATTCAGATTTTAACTATTTGTTTGGTCCTAAATAGGTCACTGTTTCAGATTTCGGTATACCTTTATAATCTGTGATTAAGATATTCAGTTTAATTTTTTGTCCTTTTTTAAATTCAGAGCGATTCGGGAAATTTCTTAAATTTTCTTCTAAGACTTTGCCGATATAGTTTTGACAACCACTATCTGCGCGGCCTACCTCTTGCGCTTTTTTTACAACACCTTTTATGTTGAGTGTTGTTTCCTCAATTTCACCTAAGCCATCTTTATTGATATATAGCGTACTTGTAGAAGTGTTTTCTAAAAGCTTAACCTCTAAATCACAAGAATTTTCATAGGACGCAAAAGCACTATGGCTGAGGATTGCTAGAATAAAGAGCAGTGGAATTTTCATTATTTTTCTCCCTTTGATATGTTTTATTAAAATTATGCTGAGTTTAATCATATTTACAACATATCAAGCTGAGTTAAAGTCATGTTCTGAGTGTTGAGATTTATGCTTCCTGCAACAGAGCTGGCTCATTTTTTGCTTGAATTGCATCAAATTGTTCTTGTGCGCGAATCACATGTTGCACATTGCCTTCAGCCCAGAGCTTAAATGATAAAGCAGTTTGAGCAAACTCAAAGCCTAGAGAGGTTAATGCATATTCAACACGAATCACATTGTTCTCATGAATTGTACGGGTGATAAATCCATCTCTTTCCAGAATTTTTAATTTTTGCGAAAGTACTTTAGGTGAGATTCCTGTTAAGTTTTTTTTCAGTTCATTGAAGTGTTGAGAGTGCTGATGAAGTCGATAAATAATCATCAAAACCCACTTATCTGCAAATTTTTCAAAAAAAGATCGTGCAGGGCAATTTGGATGAAAAATATTAAAATTGAATGCATTAGTCATCAATCTATACCTCTATTTGGAAAGTTATAACCAAGAAATGACCAGTTACCACATAGTAACTAATTGATACTAGATTTCAAAAGTATATCATAAGTTAATCAGGCCAATACAACTTCTGCTGATTGATAGCGTTGATAGACCATTTTATATTTATGAGCGTGGTTTTAATGAAAATAACAGATGCGGTCGTTTTTATTACGGGTGCAAATCGTGGTCTAGGTTTAGCACTTGCCCAGCAAGCGATACAACGTGGCGCCAAGAAAGTTTATGCAGGCATGCGTAATCTTCAAGGTTTTAATCAACAGGGTATTATTCCGATTGTTGTAGATGTCACAGATCCCGTATCTATTCAAAAAGCTGTTGCAGAATGTGGTGATGTCAATCTATTAATCAACAATGCAGGTATTGCACGCTTAAATGAAAGTCCTGTAGACGCAAATATTGCAGCAGTGACACGGACGGTTTTAGATACCAATCTTTATGGTGTGATCAATACGACTCAGCAATTCTCTCCAATTTTAGCAAGCCATTCTGAAAGTTATATCGTCAATATTTTATCGGATGTGTCTTGGGAACCCAGCACGATGTTAGCCAGTTATGCAATTTCTAAAGCAGCAGCATGGTCATTTACCAATTCAACTCGACAATGGTTAGTTAAAGCCAATGTTCATGTGATGGGGGTACATGTCGGTTTTGTCGACACAGATTTAACTCAATCACTCGATATTGCCAAAATTTCTCCACACACAGTGGCGCAACACGTATTTGATGGAATTCAACAAAATGCCTTTGAAGTGTTGGTTGGGGAATCTACTCAACAACTCAAACAAGGTCTAACGGCAACCGTTCCAAGTTATATCAAACATTAATTTTTAAATATTTACCGTCTATATAAGAGGACTTATCATGTCAAAAATCGCTGTTGTTTATCATTCAGGTTATGGCCATACCAAAGTCATTGCAGAAACCTTTGCCAATGAAATTCAGGCAACACTTATCGAAGTGGATCAAGAAGGCAATATTCAAGATCAAGATTGGGACACTTTGGATGCCGCAGATGCAATCGTATTTGGTGCACCAACTTACATGGGCGGTGTGCCTTGGCAATTTAAAAAATTTGCAGATGCATCATCTAAGCGTTGGTTTACTCGTGCATGGGCAGACAAGGTTTTTGGTGGTTTTACCAACAGTGCAAGTATGAATGGCGATAAGCAAGTGACATTAATTTCGTTACACACTTTGGCTTCACAGCACGGTGGTATTTGGGTCAGCCTCGGTTTAGCACCTTCAAACACTAAAAGTGCTACACGTCAGGATGTGAACAGCTTAGGTGGGTCTGTGGGCTTATTGGTTCAATCACCTGCTGATGCCAGTGTTGATGAAATTCCAAGCGGTGATTTAGAGACTGCAAAACAATATGCAAAACGTATCAAAGCGATTACGGAAAAATTTATTGCATCATAATTGCAGTTGATATGACTGAAATAACAAAGGCGCATAAAGCGCCTTTGTTATTTGATTACAAATGCAATAATCAATTATTCATGTTCATTATGTTGTGGTGCAGGGTAGCGGAAACCACGAGTTTTATAGGCTAAATATGCTACACCTAATACAGCCCATGCAAGTCCGAGTTTTAATGCCATTTCATCAATTTCTAACCACATCAAGAATACACTGGCAAAACCAAGAGACGGAATCACCACATAATTGATGATTTCTTTGAGTGATTTTGTTCTGCCATCACGTAAGGCGTAGCGTGAAATCACGGAGAAATTCACAAAACTAAAGGCTGTTAAAGCACCAAAGCTAATTAAATTGACAATATGCTCAAGGTCCAGAAAACCCGCCGATAACGCAACAACACCGACAATCAAAATATTATAAGTCGGGGTATGTAATTTTGGACTGATGTGACCAAAAATCTTTTTGTTAATGACGCCATCACGACCCATTACATACATCAAACGTGATACCCCAGCATGTGCAGAAATACCAGAAGCCAGTACAGCAATGACCGCAAAATACAACACTAACTTTTTAAATGCGATGCCTGTAATTGCCGTTAGAATTGTTGCATTGCCAAGAGCTTCAAGCATCACAGGTTGAGACTCATCCAGCGGATTAAAGTAAAGATTGGCATTACTTGGGAAAAATAGCTGAATAAAATAGGTACTAAAAATAAAGATAATACCCGCGATCAACGCTGTAGAGAAAATTGCTTTTGGTAAGGTTTTTTCAGCATCTTTGGTTTCTTCTGCAAGGGATGATAACGCATCAAAACCTGTGAAAGAGAAACAAAGAATCGTTGCACCACCGATTAACGCACCAATTGCAGTCATTTCACTCCAGAATGGAGCAAGTGACCATAGTTCAGCTTTATCTGGGTTTAAGGTGCCATCTGCGTAAATACCCTGAGTTAGCAGTAAATAAACTTCATAAACAAAGTAGAAAATGATCGCAAGTTGCACCACAACAATGGTACTGTTAAATCGAGCAACAAAACGTGAACCAAATAGGTTGATCACAGTCATAATTGCAGTTAGTGCTATGACCCAGATCCAGTTATTCACATCTGGGAATAAGGCTCTTAAGTAAATATCAGCCAAAATGATGTTGACGAGTGGAGATAATAAATAATCTAACCAAGAAGACCAACCCACCATAAAGCCGACATTCGGGTGAATCGATTTTTGCGCATAGGTATAAGCAGACCCTGACGAAGGGTAGCGCTTGATCATATGACCATAACTGATAGAGGTCAGAAGAATGGCAACAAGCGCAAAAATATAAGAAGTTGGAACATGTCCATGGCTTCCGTCGGACACTAAACCAAAGGTATCAAATAAGGTAAGTGGCTGAATATACGCTAGACCAATAATGATAATATGCCACAGCACAAGATTTTTTTTCAGTTTTGCTGTGGATTGAGTCCCAGAGATATCTGTCAACGGCGTTATCCTCTTAATCGTTGATCAAGGATCAGTCATATTTATAAGGATCGTTTGAGACGAACGATCCCCCCTAAGAATAAAACAAAAGTGCGCCAATCTACTCTAAAAGGTCACATTTGTCAGTAACTTTGTTCGCTTTTTTAGCAGAAAACGTGCCATCTTGATCAAAAAATAAGTGACTGCCGATTCTGCAAGATAAAAGCCCGATGTTTAGATAAACATCAGGCTATTTACTATCGGGGGCTGTCAACATTTCATCTGGGGATGACATCACTGCAAATATAGACTCAGTGCCAATAGCTCCCTCTATATTGTCGCAATTTTAGACAATTACCAAGCTTTTTCTAAGATCGACTTTAAATCTTTAAAAGTAGCTTCTTTCGGATTGAAAATAATTGAGCCATCATTGAGTGCTTTTTCAGCAACTTCATCCAGCTGTGCTTGAGTGACTTTGCCTGTTTCACTTAGGGTGCGTGGTAGTTTGGTCAAATGATAGAGACGATCACGCATGGTATTTAACGTTTCAATGGCCTTATCTGCACGCTGGTTAGCAGGCGTTTGTGCATAAATATCAGCACCAGCAAGTGGCAGCAAGAGATCGGCAATCTTGTCACCATTGAGGTCTTTGTTGTATTCCAACACATAAGGAAGAAACAGATTCATACATAAGCCATGAGGCAAATGCGCAACTGCACCTAAAGCATGGCCAAGTGAATGTACAATACCAACCATCGAGTTAGAGAATGCGATGCCCGCCATTGTTGATGCCTGAGCAAGTTCTAAGCGACCTGTTGCATCACTAGGGTGATCCAGTACATCAAATAAACTATTGCTAATCTTCTTGATGGCAGCAGTTGCATATGCATCAGAAATTGGATTGGCTGCAATACATGTGTAGGCTTCCACAGCATGCGTCATTGCATCCATCGCTGTCATTGCAGTCAAGTGTGGTGGCAATGTTTGAGTCATACGCGGATCAAGAATAGCCGCATGTGGCATTAAGTAATTCGAGGCAAATGCCATTTTGACATTTTTTTGATTGTCCGATACCACGGCTGCCAAGGTCACTTCTGAGCCTGTACCTGAGGTCGTGGGAATGACAAAAAATGGTTTAAGTGGGCGAGGGAGGTTGTGAGCGCCTGAATACTTCAGCAGATCATCACCACCTTCTGAGACTAAAATATTTGCTGTTTTAGAGGTATCAATTACTGAACCACCACCCACAGCAATAATCGCATCACAGTTATTTTCACGATAAGCTTGCGCAGCGGCACGGACTGTTTCAAGGCTTGAATCAGGTGGAACATCATCAAAAATAATGCCAATTTCAATATCTGTAGATTCAAAAGCAGCTTCGATAGGGGCCAAAAGGTGATTTGCACGTACTCCTTTATCAGTGATGATCATGGGACGCTTAGCGCCTAATGATGCGAGTTCGAAAGGAATATGTTCGAGTGCAGCATGACCAGCGATCACTTTTACTGGACAGAAAAATTCGTAATATGGTTTAGCCATGTGTTAAGCACTCCCTTTTAAATATGATTGGGCAACTTTGAGATAGATATTTGCAGCGCCCGCCAATTTTTCTTTTAAGCTCAATTCTGATGGATATTCTTTTACAGCGAGCTGTGCGACCAGTTTAGGTAAAATTAATGCTTCCATTTTATTCAGACAACGGACTAAACGGATGGCATGTGCTACATCTCCGTCTGCAATCATACGGTCATTTGCAAAAGCTTGAGCTGTGCTTTCCTGAAATGAAAAGACTAAAAAAGCATGGTGAACATGTTTGAAAATAATCGACAGATCTGGTTTGCCATCTAAAGATTTAACGAGTTCAAGTTGCTTGTTTTGGTTGACTCTGGCAATAAATGAAGCGCCATTTGGAAAAACTTTCATGGATAATGTAAAACCAACAGGGAGTACTGATACTTCATGTTTAATTTCATCATCAACTTGACTCGCCATAACCAAACCTCTGCCAATCACATCCATCATGAGTTTGACATAGGCTTGTTCTAAAGCGGGTTTGATAGATTTACTTGAAATCACTCGCTAATCCCTTATATAAAATTGTACTTTTGTTTTAGAGTAATTACTCTAATTTGTTTTCAGATAAAAATAAAGCGATTTATTTGTGAATGACTTCATGGTCATTTGATTTTTTATCAATGACTTTAATATCACTAAAGTAACCACTCTGTTGAAAATACTCAATCACATCTTTCGATAGTTGGCTGTAATCAGGGTGGTTTGTGATCAGATCACAGACGCGGACCATTTCTAAACCTGCATAACCACACGGATTAATGGTATGGAAGCCGTCTAAATTACAATCAATGTTTAATGCTAAACCATGATAACTACGACCTTTACGGATTTTAAAACCGAGTGAACCAATTTTACGTTCATTGACATAAACACCCGGTGCATCAGCTTTGGCATAGGCTTCTATATGATATTTCTTGAGCAGATTGATCATTAAATTCTCTGCATAAGTGACCAATGTACGTACATTCCATTTCAAGCGGTTTAAATCAAACATGAAATAAATCACCATTTGACCGGGACCATGCCATGTCACTTGTCCACCACGATCTGATTGAACAACAGGGATATCACTGTGCATTAAAATATGCTCAGGTTTTCCTGCTTGCCCCTGAGTGAGTACATCAGGATGTTGCAATATCCAAAGTTGATCTGGAGAATTTTCATCACGTTGTTCAGTAAAAGATTTCATTTCCTGAAAACGCTCGGCATAAAGCGTCAAGTCTTGATATTGACGAATAATCAGATGTGGTTTTAGAACAGCATCGTTCACAGACAAGTGCCCTTAAAATATAGAAATCGCTTTAATTATAAAGAAATTTAGTTTGGAAAAGTGAAAGCAATTGCTGATCATTTGCAAATAAACCAGAGGGGCATATTACCCTCCTTAAAATCCTGACGCATAAAAAAACACGCCATTGGGGCGTGTTTTTAAGTCATTTCAGCATTACAACGCAGTACGAATATGTTCGCAAGCCGCAAGGTCAGCATACAAGGCATGCACTTGCTCTAGTTCTTCAAAACGTAGCTGGGCTGTAATCGAATGATATTTACCTGTACGTGATGGTTGTACAACAAGTGTCGCTTCATTAAATTCAGGGAAATGTTTTACCAAAATTTCAACTACAGCACCACGTAATTCTTCACCCGCATTACCAATCAATTTAATTGGGTAATCCATTGGAAAAACCCAAAGATCTTCTTGTAATTCGCGAGATGGAGTGCGGTCTAACATTTTTTCACCTCTAATTTATCAACAATGCCTGCATAAGTGCAGGCATTGTGTTTCTCTTAAATACTTAATGGGGTTACTCGATTGATTTTCAAGTCCCGAAAGTATTCATAGATTGAACAACTTCAAATTAGTCATTTTCAAGGAACGAACGTAAATGTTCTGAACGAGAAGGATGACGAAGTTTACGTAAAGCTTTTGCTTCAATCTGACGAATACGTTCACGTGTTACATCAAACTGTTTACCCACTTCTTCCAAAGTATGGTCGGTCGGCATATCGATACCAAAACGCATTTTTAAGACTTTCGCTTCACGTTCAGTTAAATTTTCAAGTACTTCACGTGTAGCTTCTTTTAAGCCTTCTGAAGTCGCAGCATCAACGGGTGAAGTGATGTTGCTATCTTCAATGAAATCACCAAGATGAGAATCTTCATCATCACCAATTGGAGTTTCCATAGAAATAGGTTCTTTGGCAATCTTAAGAACCTTACGAACTTTGACTTCGTCCATTTCTAGACGTTCACCTAATTCTTCAGGTGTAGGTTCACGCCCCATTTCTTGAAGTAATTGGCGAGATACACGGTTGATCTTGTTAATCGTTTCGATCATATGCACAGGGATACGAATCGTACGTGCTTGGTCCGCGATCGAACGCGTAATTGCCTGACGAATCCACCATGTTGCATAGGTCGAGAACTTATAACCACGACGGTATTCAAACTTGTCTACCGCTTTCATCAAACCAATATTACCTTCTTGAATTAAATCCAAGAATTGTAATCCGCGGTTTGTGTATTTTTTCGCAATTGAAATTACCAAACGTAAGTTGGCTTCAACCATTTCCTTCTTGGCACGACGAGCTTTGGCTTCACCAATCGCCATACGTTTAGAAATGTCTTTAATTTCTTTTACGTTTAGATCAAGGTCTTTTTCAATATCAGCAATTTTTTGCTGGAATGCCAAAACATCAGGTCGAACTTTTTCTAAATAGCCTTTTTGTTCAGCAGGTGCCTTTGCAATTTGTTCATCTAACCAAGCTGGGTTTGATTCTTGACCTGGGAACGATGTACGGAATTGTGTACGGTCCATACGACCGCGGCGAACTGCATAACGCATAACCTCGCGTTCAGAAGTACGAATTTGTTCATGCGTACCACGAATCATTTCTGAAATGATGTCAAATAAACGTGGCGTAAATTTAAACATCATAAACACAGTTGCCAGCGCTTCCATTGCCTCAGTCCCTTGGGTACTATTACGGCCATGTTGAGCAATTGCTACTTTTGCATTATTCCAAACAGCTTCTAATTCTTCAAAACGCGCTTTTGCAATTTCTGGATCTGGGCCAGATTCGCCTTCAGAATCATCATCACTTTCAGATTCTTCTTCTTCATCTTCATCATCCAACTTAACTTCTTTCGTTGGTTTTGCAGACGTATCTACTTCTTCAACGATAACTTCAGCTTCGTCTTCTAAAACCTCGGGAATCACTTCGTCAGATTCAGGATCTAGATAGCCTGATAAAATATCAGCAAGGCGACGCTCGCCAGTTTCGTAATCTTTATATTCTTGTAAAACAACTTCAACAGCATTTGGCCAATAAGCAATCGAATGTAAAACGTCACGAATACCTTCTTCAATCCGTTTGGCAATACTAATTTCGCCTTCACGTGTTAAAAGTTCAACGGTACCCATTTCACGCATATACATACGTACCGGGTCAGTTGTGCGACCTGGTTCATTTTCTACAGAGGCAAGTACTGCAGCAGCTTCTTCTTCTGCAACTTCATCGCCAGCTTCGCTATTCCCTTCAAACATTGCATCATCTGTTTCTGGTGCGCGTTCATGAACAGGAATACCAACGTCTTGAAGCATTTGGATAATGTCTTCAATCTGTTCGCTTTCGGTGATCGAGTCTGGGAGATGATCGTTAACCTCAGCGTAGGTTAAGTAACCTTGTTCTTTGCCTCGGCTAATAAGAGCCGCTACTTGGGAAGTAGGGGAATGCATTTCGCTCATCTTTACTCTCTTCTCGTTGAATCTGTGGCAATGAAAAACCGTGCATAAGCGCACAATTTCTTAAAATATATCTTTGAATAGCTCGAATATCTCATCGGAAGAAATCAGCATAAGACTGTCCGATAAAATATTTAGAAGTTAAATTCAATCAAATAGGTGGGGGTGAAATTGTTATTTTCAAGATCATCCCATGCGTATTCTATTCAGAAAATGTCATAAAATAGTAAGACGCAGGGTGGATTATATCATTACATAAAATAGGGGCCGAAAAAAGCCCAAATTCGCATTTAAATGTAAAAAAAACCAAAAAAACTTGACAAGTTTTCTGAAGACAGATAAATAGCGCCTAGACCCATTCACTTTTTTTCATTATGAGGTAGTTTTAGTGTCTTCTACAGATTTTGAACTAGATGATAACTACGGTGATGATGATGTTAGTTTCGATGAGTCATCAAGCAAAATTAGCGCCAAAGAATCTTTAGAAAAGCGACGTTTGATCGATGATTTACTTGCTCAACGTCGTTTAGAAAAAGATTTAAAAGATTTTGATTATGACATTGATGATGACGATGATTTTGATGATGAAGATTAAAAATTCATTGGGCATGGCGTGGGAAAATGCTATGCTTAAATCTGATACAAATTTATTGGAAACAAAATGAGTGCTTTAGATTTAGACCTACTGAGTGATTATCTAGATGGTGACCAAAACGAATTTGGTCTAGATTTCGCAGCGACTCATGGTTTCTTGTGCGCAATTGCGGTTGGTCCTACTTTTGATAAATGGCTTGATGAGCTATTTGATAATAACCAAAAGAAAGTTCCAGCAGAAATCATTGTACAAATCAAAGCATGGCTTGAAGCGATTCGACAAAACTTAGCCAATGAAGAAGGAATTACATTTCCTTTTGAAATTGAAGAGGCTGATGTTGAATCAAGCTTAGGTGACTGGAGTGTTGGCTTTGTTGATGCAATGTTCCTCAATGAAGAAGCTTGGTTTGCACCAGAATATGAAGATCAAGTTGTCGATCTCACATTACCAATGATGGTGTTTAGTGGAATTGATGATGAAGATCCTCAAATGGAATCTTTCCGCCGCAATGGTCAGTTAATGGACGAGATTGCTGAAGAAATTCCTGAAAATCTAAATGAAATTTATTTGATGTACCACACACCAAATTAATTTGCGCGTATAAAAAAAGCATGCTCACTGAAAGTGGCATGCTTTTTTTATTGGTGATTTACGCCAATAGTTAAAACCGTGCAAATAATAGGCTACAACCTAAAATAAACAGTAAAAGGCCAATCACACGATTGATCACCACTTGGCGATCTAAAATTTTATTTCGTATGCTGGGATGTGCACAAAATAAGACAATCAAGCCAAACCAAACAAAATGACTCAACGAAATAAACGCACCATAAGCAAAAAGTTGAATGGTCGAACTTCCTGTAGAAGTCATCAGCTGAGCAAATAAACTGATTACAAATAAAGTTGTTTTGGGATTGAGGCTATTGGTTAAAAAACCATGTTTAAACGCTTGCCAGCTACTGATACCAACACCAATTTCATCCAGTTTTATTTTTGACTGGGTAAATGTTTTATAGCCAAGATAAATTAAATAAGCAGCGCCAATATATTGAATTGTTTGTAAAAGATAGGGCATATGATTTTTTAAAAAACCCAGACCAAGTAGGCTATAACCCACATGTATCCAGACACCACAAGCAATTCCTAGTGCTGTACTTAATCCAATATTGCGACCATATAAATAACTGTTTCTAGTCACGATAGCAAAATCAGCGCCAGGACTTATTACTGCCAAACAGGTGATTAAGATCACAGCAATCATTTCATTCACTCATGTATCCTTTTTTACACAGTTTTAATTATTTTTATATTTTTCATATATTTGTGTTGGATTAAAACGATAATATTTTGATGAAATGCATGATTTTTTGGAATGAGTGATTCTTGCCTTTGAATTCACTCAAATTTCTCAATTGGTTGGACGTTTTGAGTGCATTGAACATGTGGTGATTTTTTACGATTGCTATGGTGTATTTACTGCGGTTGGGTGAATTTTATACGGTGATGCTATTTATATATGGATTGTGTTTCAGTTGGTGGGCATAAGAAAATATAAACGATAGGCTTATTTTATAAGTTCTATTAAAATCTATTAATCAACATATAGCTGCTTTCATCCTAGAGTTTTCTAAAGGACGAGGACGCTTTCAAGATCCATTTCGCCTGATCATTTTGATTTATGAAAGCCATAATGTTTTTGTGATTTTTTGGAATTCGCTGATTATTTGTTAGACAGCTAATGTTAAGAACATAGAGCTTGGCCAAGCAAAGACAAATTTGTCTGCTCGACTCAATGCACACAACTCTCAATGTACACAAATAGTATGTTTTAACTGAATGCTGGGAGCACAATGTTTTTAGCGCGCTTTTGATTTTTTATAAAAAAAATAAGCAACTAAAATTAAGACAATGCCAATGATCACATAGCCTACGCGACTAAAAATTTGTTGCATGAGTTCTATATTGTTTCCAAAATAATAACCCACACATGCAAGAAAGGTGGTCCAGATAATTGTCCCTACGCCGCTATAGAGCATAAATTTCCAAAAAGGCATATGACTCATCCCAGCAGGGATACTAATCAAAGAACGAACTGCAGGAACCATTCGTCCAAAGAAAACCACGCGATGTCCATATTTTTCAAACCAATCTAAAGCTTTTTTGACCTCGTCAGATTTGATAAAAAGATATTTACCGTAGCGGTCAACCCAATTAAAAATACTTTGATTTGGGATTTTTCGCCCCACCCAATACAACAATGCTGCTGCTACCAGTGAACCGATGCTTCCTGCGATAATCACACCCGATAATAATAATTGACCTTTAGATGCAGCAAATCCAGCCGATGGCATAATCACTTCTGAGGGAATTGGCGGAAAGACATTGTCTAAAAACATCAAAAGAGCAATACCGAAGTAACCAAGTTGCTCCATGATCGAAATAATCCAATCAGTCATTTTATATATAAAAATAGGGCGTTATGAACATGGTATTGTTTTCATTTATCAAAATATAGTGAGAATTTGTTGTGTTGTTAAAACATTCAAATAAAAACCGCAGTCAATGAGCTGCGGTTGAGTGAAGCATTTTAAAATTATCTCAGCTTGCGTTATGAAACTTGAAAATAGTCTCGCTATTCTCCATTCATGCTTTACGACGTATACGTCTCATGCTCAATTTTAACCTACAACGCAAGCCATTTATGAAATGCTAACAGGCCCTAAAGACGTTTGCGTTTTGCAGCAGTAATTTGTGATTGACGCATACGGAAACCTTCTTTTTGTTTCTCAGATGTTTTATCAATACAATATTTGCAAGAAACACCATGTTCATAACTTGGTAAATCGGCTTCTTCAGGGACCAGTGGCCAACCACATGCATGACATTTAATATTTTCACCTTCTTCCATACCATGTGTCACCGCAGTACGACCATCAAAAACGAAACATTCACCTTCCCACATACTCTCATCAGCAGGGGTTTCCTCAAGGTATTTTAAAATACCGCCTTTAAGGTGATACACCTCGTTAAAGCCTTCTTGAAGGAGTAATGAGGTTGATTTTTCACAACGAATACCGCCTGTACAGAACATCGCAATTTTCTTATCTTTATGCTGCTCAAGTTCTTTTTTTACATATTCAGGGAATTCACGAAAGGTTTCTGTTTTAGGGTCAATCGCACCTTTGAATGTACCTGCTTTATATTCATAATCATTACGTGTATCAATCAAAATCACGTCATCACGCGCGATGAGTTCGTTCCATTGCTTTGGATCAAGATAATGTCCAACAAGATCACGAGGTTTCACCTCTACACCTAAAGTTACGATTTCGTTCTTTAGCTTAATCTTCATCTTACGGAATGGCTTTTCATCACTATGTGATTCTTTATATTCCATGCTGTTAAAGCCTTCATTCAATAAGAATTGATGAATGACGTCAATGGCTTGACGATCGCCAGCAACAGTTCCGTTAATTCCTTCACCTGCAATAATAAGAGTACCGCAAAGGTTGATGGTTTTTACCAAGTCTAAAAGACGTTGTTGAAGATCTGCAGGATCTTGAACTTCTTTGAATTGATAAAGTGCTGCAACAACCCAACCAGAGGTCGCTTGCTGTTCTACAGGTGCAAGCTGTTCTACAGTAGCGTTCATGGAGTACTCCAAATATTTAAGATAGAATAAAATTTAAGGCGCACATTTTAGCGTGATTTACATCAATATGCGAGAAAACCCTAGTCTTTGTAGTGTTTTTTTATTCCCTGAAAAAAATGTGGGTTTTTATACTAAATATAGTGCTTTAAAATATTTTATATACCATATATAGTATTGCGAAAAGATTATTTCGTACCGAAAAAGTGTGTCACATCGTTGATGTAAGGAGTAAATTTTGAGTAACGAACGTCGGATACCTACCTTAACGCCATGTGCTGGTCGTTGTTCAACGGTATTTGGTGATTCTGTTTGTCGTGGTTGCCGTCGTTTTAATCATGAAGTGATCCAATGGAATACATATGATTCAGAGCAACGTTTAGCCGTTTGGAAAAGGCTGGATGCACAGCTCGATCAAATTTTAATTCCGATGTTACCTTTTGCCGATTTAAGACATATCGAAGGTTTTATTTTAGGTAAACGTATACGAGTGATGGACTCAGCTTCTAAAGGACGCAAGTTGTATCATGCATTAAAAATTTGTGAAAAAAATAAACATCTTGCAGACGAGAGTGGTTTGGGAATTCAAGAGAAACAGGTAAAACCGCTTTGGGATGAATTTGAACGCCGTGTATTGGCATTGGCGAATGCGAGTTATGATTTCGCATGGTTACGCGCAGACGGTATTCGTCAAAGTATTTTACATTTGGAAGATGTTTAAGCCCAGTTCCCGTAATGATCTATTATTTAACAGACCTCAATATTTTGGCTATTTAATTTTAATCAATGTCACTTATAAAAATTAAAACAAAAACGGGCCCTGTCATTTAATCGTACTTTAATCAAGAATACCTAATCAATATTAAAAAGCCAGTCCAAAGATTTGAACTGGCTTTTTTACTCTGTCTAAATGTAATGACTTAAAATATTTTCTTAGATATTGTGTTTTAAACGATACTGAACCAATTCTTCAATGGTAATAAGTGTTAAATGATGCGTTTGTGCATATGCTAAAACTTGAATGCCTGAAGCCATTGTTCCATCAGGATTAGTCACTTCACATAACACACCGGCGGGTTTTAAACCGGCTAAACGTGCTAAATCAATAGAACCTTCTGTATGTCCACGACGGGTTAAAACCCCCCCATTACGACCACGCAATGGAAAAACATGACCAGGGCGATTCAGATCACTTGCGACAGCACCTGTTTTAATTGCAGCATGAATAGTAGTGGTACGGTCTTTTGCAGAAACACCTGTTGTTACACCTTGTGCTGCTTCAATGGTAATGGTAAAAGCCGTTTTAAACTGACTTGAATTGTCCTGAACCATAGGTGGCAGGTCAAGGTGATCTGCTAATTCATCGGTAATGGTTAAGCAGACAATCCCTGAACCATCACGAATCATACGTGCCATAGTTTCAATATTGAGGGTTTCTGCTGCAACAATTAAATCTGCTTCGTTTTCACGATCAAAATCGTCCATGACCAAAACAGGCTTGCCTTGGCGCATATCTTCGATTGCTTGTTCGATACGTTGGTCTGCAGGCGATAGTGCAGAAAAGAAAATTTCGGGTTGAATTAAACTAGACATTGAAACGCTCTCGTAAAGTTAAAATACGGTTGAACATTTCAGGACATTTGAAATAGTGGCGTTACAAAACCTTTTCCAATAAAGAATATTGAAATTTTTAAGCTGTGACGTCGTCTTCTTTCATCCGGACTATACCGTCGGCTTTGGCATTTCACCAAATCTGCGAATCACGATTAAGCGCGATAAGCTCGTGGGCTGTTGGCTCAGGCTTGAAAATCCGTCCAATTTACCACCGGTGGGGAATTACACCCCGCCCTGAAGCGATGTGCATTTATTATAGACACTTTTTTTCTAAATGGATGCTTTTTTTTAGAATGATCAGTACTATAGATAGAACAATAGTTGCTATAGAAAATAATTAAACTTATACATTTAAAAGAATATTTGTGGTCATAGTGATCAACGAATAGCAATACAATAAGGAGACTAAGCTTGATCACGATTCAGCAAGATGTCTATTCATGGCGTAACGATGACTTTGTTAAACACTTACAGGTTTTGGGATTTTCTCTAATTGCAGTAAGTATTTTATATTTGACTGCTGCAAATTGGTTAATGTTGCCTCAGTTTTTTCAATTAGCTATTCCACAAATATTTTTATTACTCAGTGCTCTAGCGAGTATTTTTTTGGCTAAGCATGATTATTTAGTACAGTGTTTACATACAGTAAGTGGCTTGATGATTGGTTTAAGTTTGGCGGTCATAGGTCAAATTTATCAAACAGGGGCAGATAGTTATTTACTATTTTTAATCTGGTCTATTTTATTATTGCCGTGGTTGTATCGTCCGAATATTGGTGTTTTTACATTGCTCTGTATTGTCAGTCAACTCACCTTATTTTTGTTTTTTAAACAAACATTTTGGGCTGATGAATATCCAGTTACATTCTTATTTAGCTTAAATCTTCTGTCATTATTTCAGTTTTATTTTTGTCTTCGTTATTATCAAAAGTTGCGTTATCTCTTTATCCTATGGTTTGGAATTCTTTCAATTTGGCATATGGGGTTATTTTTATATGGTGATGGTGATTTGGCATTCGCCACAACCATGATTTTTAGATTGATAGACGTTAAGATCGCTTATTTAATCTCATCATTTTTTCTTCTTTCTGTCGCATTAACTTATTTTTATCGAAAAAGAGATCAGTTATGTAGTGTACTTTCAGCAGTAGGTTTAGGGATTACGTTTACGCTGGTGATTTTCAAATGGATGAATAGTCTATTTCATGAATCTGAAGTGCTAGGATTATTTTCAATTGCTTTGGTTGTTTTCGCTTGGTTTGCAATGATTACTTTCCTATTGATTAAGTTTATTCCGCAAAACAAATTTAACAATATTCCTATCGCAGTAGGTGCGTGGATTGCAGGTGTTTTATTGGCATCATTGATGCTGACATTTTGGGGTAATTTTTCCTTGATTATGGGGGCAGTTTTTGTAGTATTGGCCGCCTTTATTTTAACAAAGAAACAAGCTTTATTTTTAAGACAGTTCGCTTATTGTATATGGGTCGCAGGGCAAAATGCTGTAATTTTCCATACCTTTGAATGGACTGATCAATTCTTTCCACTTTTCTTTATTCAATTTGCCATGCTGTATCTTAGTTATTTTATTCGCAGCCATTGGTTCTTTATTTTTATCCAACTATTTGCTTTGTATTTATCAGGTATTGCGTTGATTTGGGATTTAAACGTTCTGCTTGGATTACATCGTTTTGTTGAAAATTTTTCATTTCTGGTCTTATTGAGTTATGGGTTTTATCTCGTAATGATTTGGATGCATCGTATTCAACCCAGTCAATACCAACGAAGTTTAGCATTGGCTAATTTATTAATTATTCTTTCATCCATGGGGTTCTATACACTATTTGGACAATATGAATTAGATAAAATTAGATACCTTCCTATTCTTAGCTTGGGGCTGCCTATTTTGTGGTTGGCTTTGTTTATGGCGTTGAGGATTCGTAATCAATTTAGCTTGATTGCCCAATTGATTTTATTGGCTTTTGCTGCAGTACTGATATTTTATGGCTATTTTGAAATTTTTATTTGTATCGCCATACTTTCATGGGCATTGTCACAGCACGATAAAATTGTCTATGGTTTTGCTTTAGTGACTTTGGCGTTAACCTTATGGTTTATTTACTATGCCTTGAATGTTAGTTTCCTTGTTAAAAGTCTGAGTATTTTTAGCTCAGGATTAATTTTGTTGATACTGACTTGGGTACTGCATAAATTCCAATCAAAAGAGGGGGTAAATACATGAAAAAATTCATTCCTCTTTGTCTTGCTTTAATCTGTATTATTCTTTTTCTAGGCATCATTTTTAAGAATGAACAGCATCTGAAAAATAGTCAGAGTATATATGTCCGCTTACAACCTGCAGATCCTCGTTCATTTATTCAAGGGGATTACATGGCACTGAATTATCAGCTTTACTTAGCTCCTCAGGAGACTAGATTTTCAATTGAAAATCACCTAGATTCAACCAAACCCGCTATAGAGTCTAATGAGACAATCAGTCAGGTATTCTCAGGTCATTATTATGATGATCGTATAAAAAATAAGTCCTCTGTTTTGAATTATGTAGCATTAGATCAACAGCGTCGAGTGATTCATACATATTTTGAAGCACCCAAAAATATAGCTACAGTTCTACTGATATTAAAAAATCCAAATAATCGATATACATCATTATATCCAGCTTCAAAAAGTTTTTTATTCGCTGAAGGTTTGGGGCAATGCTATCAAGCTGCACATTATGCAGAATTTAAAGTAGATCAGCAGGGGAATGCGATTCTTGCATCTCTGAGAGGAAAGCAACTACAAGATTTAGACTGTGAGAATAAACAACGTTGGCGTGATGGTTTTCGTTCTGTAAATAAATCATCATAAGCTGAGTAGGCATAAAAAACCCGCATCATTGCGGGTCTTGAATCATCTGTGTGCAATTATGCAACTTGAACAGGGATACAGTTTGCTGTGTGATTTACTGTATTGTCTGGATTTGCATATACAAGACGTGGTTTATGCGCATCAGCTTCAGCATTAGTAAAATCACCAAATGTGGCAATAATCATTAAATCACCAACATCAGCTTGAAGTGCAGCACCACCATTGACTGAAATGATGCCTGAACCTTCTTCGCCACGAATCGCATAGGTTGTAAAGCGCTTACCATTAGTCACGTTCCACATATGAATTTCTTCATATTCACGGATACCAGCTAAATCCAAAAGAATACCGTCGATTGCACAAGAACCTTCATAATGTAATTCTGCTTGTGTAACAACACAACGATGGATTTTTGCTTTTAATAAACGAGATAGCATGATTTGCGTCTCCAGAGTAGCCCTTACAATTGTTATCTTGTGTTGAAGCAACAATTTTCAATGGGGGGATGCATTTGAAAGCGCATTTTGCTCTTAAAAATGAATCATGGCAAGAAAAATTATTGAACAAAGAACATAAAATTTAGGTTTAAATTATGCTTTATAAGCATTGATTTGATTCATTGCTTGCTGAATCTCACCATTAACCAATAATTTTGTTTTGCCTAAAGCATGGTGTATTGCATCATCCATTAAAGTCTGTTCACTACTTGGTGCTTTACCCAGTACATGTCCTGAAACTTTTTCTTTAGCGCCGGGATGACCAATGCCAATACGTAAGCGATGAAAATTAGAACCAATATGAGGAACAATGTCACGTAGACCATTGTGACCACCATGTCCACCGCCAGTTTTTAAACGAATGACGCCCGGATTCATATCCAGTTCATCATGAGCGATGAGAATTTCTTCTGGTTTAATTTGGTAGAATTTTGCAAAGGGAACAACACTTTGACCAGAAAGGTTCATAAATGTTGTGGGCAATAGTAGACGAACATCTTGTCCTTCAATATTACCGCGACCACTGATTCCTTTGTACTTTGAATCAGTTTTTAATGTAATACCATATTGTTCTGCAAGGCGTTCGACGAACCAAAAGCCTGCATTATGGCGGGTTTGGGCATATTCAGAACCTGGATTACCCAAACCAATAATCAGTGAAAGTTTACTCACTCATTTACACCATTTAACATTTATGCGCGTTTAAAGTCAGCGTGCATTGGTGTGTTTTTAGCTGGGTGACGTTGTAAAGCTTGGATTTTAACGCTTTCAACTTTACCTTCGATGTTAAGATCAATAACTTCTTCAAAGAAAGAGTTATTTTCTAAAGCTTTAACAAGCTCGCGAAGTTCTAAAGTAACCGCTACAGGTTCAGCAGAACCACCATAGATGATCGCTGGAACTTTGTTTTGAAGACGAAGGCGGCGGCTCGAACCTTTCCCTTGAACTGCTTCTTCACGTGCTACTGCATTTAATACGAAGTTTGCCATGATGACATTTCCTCATTGAGTGTAATTGACTGAACTTTCGACCAGCCCAGTGATATAAAGCCCTACCAAAGAGTAGGGCTTTGAAAATTTGGCGCTATTATAGATAAGAATCGAACATTGCGCTAATAGATTCTTCGTTGTTAATACGACGAATTGTTTCAGCAACCATACTTGCTACTGAAACTTGGCGAATCTTACCAAGTTTTAATGCTTCATCTGAAAGTGGAATTGTGTCAGTAACAACCAATTCATCAATTACAGATTTGCTTAAATTTTCGAGTGCTTTACCTGATAGTACAGGGTGCGTTGCATAAGCAACCACTTTACGAGCACCAAAAGTTTTTAGTGCATCGGCAGCTTTACACAAAGTACCAGCTGTATCAACCATGTCATCGACAATCACACAGTCACGATCACGTACATCACCAATCAAATGCATCACTTGTGATTCATTCGCTTTTTGACGACGTTTATCAATAATTGCAAGGTCGATATCCCCCATTTGTTTTGCAACAGCACGTGCACGAACTACACCACCAACGTCAGGTGAAACCACCATTAGGTTGTGATGTTGTTGTTGACGTAGGTCAGCAAGCAAAGCAGGCGTACCATAGATGTTATCTACAGGAATATCAAAGAAACCTTGGATTTGGTCAGCATGCAAATCGATCATTACAACACGGTCAATACCAACAGTGGTGAGCATGTCTGCTACAACTTTTGCAGTAATTGGAACACGAGTTGAACGAGGACGACGGTCTTGGCGTGCATAACCGAAGTATGGAATTACAGCAGTAATACGACCAGCACTTGCACGACGCAAAGCATCTGCCATTACTAAGATTTCCATAAGGTTATCATTCGTAGGGGCACAAGTGGGCTGTACGATAAACACGTCTTTACCACGCACATTTTCAGTAATTTCGACAGTGATTTCACCATCAGAAAATTTACCTACAGCAGCAGCTCCCAAAGGGATGTGCAAATGGCTAACGACTTTTTGGGCGAATTGTGGATGCGCAGTTCCACTAAAAACGACAAGATTGGGCATGAAGCACCCTTGGCGGTTGGCAGATTTGAATTAGATGGCAGGGGCGGCTGGATTCGAACCAACGGATGCCGAGATCAAAACCCGGTGCCTTACCACTTGGCGACGCCCCTAATGCGGCAGAATTTTAGTGTTTTTGCATGTCTCTGTCAAGGTAAATCAACATTAAATACAAATTACTATGTTCTGTCTTTTTTGAGAAAATGGCAGGGGCGGCTGGATTCGAACCAACGGATGCCGAGATCAAAACCCGGTGCCTTACCACTTGGCGACGCCCCTAATTTGATGTTGTATTTAATGGCAGGGGCGGCTGGATTCGAACCAACGGATGCCGAGATCAAAACCCGGTGCCTTACCACTTGGCGACGCCCCTAAAATACAACGATCTACAGATGAAAAATGATGGCAGGGGCGGCTGGATTCGAACCAACGGATGCCGAGATCAAAACCCGGTGCCTTACCACTTGGCGACGCCCCTATCATTACACTGTAAAATGAGTGAGTGGTGATTCATTCAAACTGTTGACCAAATAGGCTTTACAGGGTGAATACTTTAAAACATCATCAATCTTCATTTGTTCAGTGACTTCAACAAAAACACAAGCACCTGTACCTGTAAGCTTTGCTGTACCGAACTGATCTAAATACTGCATTGCTTCATCAACTTCAGGATATAAATTTCTTGCCAGTGGCTCAAAATCATTTCTAAAATTGGATGGCTTTAGCTGATAGGCGCAAAATTTAGTAGGCTTCGTATCTCTTGTCAATGTTTTTTGCGAAAAAAGTCGTTGAGTGCTGATAAAACAATCAGGTTTTAACACAATGTATTGTTTTTGATCTAAGTCTATGAATGTTAAGTGTTCACCTATACCTTCAGCCCAAGCATTACGACCATGAACAAAGATTGGAACATCTGCCCCCAATTTCACCCCAAGCTCAGCCAGTTGCTCAGTATTTAAACCGCACTGCCAAAGTTGATTGACCACGATCAATGTAGTGGCAGCATTGGAAGAACCACCACCTAGACCTGCACCCATTGGAATATTCTTTTCGATACGAATTTTTAAACCAGATGGCTGTGTGGCATAAGGTTTTAAAATTTGAACCGCTTTATAAATCAGATTATGTTCCAAATCGACGTTACTAAAACCTTCAAGACTGATTTCTGGTTGAGAATGTTCTGTTTGGGTGAATTCTAACCAGTCATACAAATCAATCAGCTGAAAAATACTTTGCAACTCGTGATAGCCATTTTCACGGCGACCTGTGATATGCAAAAACAAATTCAATTTTGCTGGAGAGGGAACACGAATCATAGATTTCATTGTCTAAGGTAAAGATTTAGCGGTTTTGAATCACCATTGTAATACGATTTTCCTGACCAGATTCAAGTTGTTGTTTTAAAATCAGCTTGTTGGGCAAGCTTGCTTGATTATTATAACTAAAATCTACAGTCCAGCCATCTTCAATGATTTGAGCAATACGTTGAGTATTGTCTCTTGTGATTTGTGCATTTTCAGTGGCAGGGTAGGCTTGAACCCAATCGACAATATGCGTAATAGGTGCATTCCAGCCTGTGGCTTTTTCAAGCAGTTCTTCTGGTGTTTCAGCCGAAATTGACCCTGTTTTAGCGCTGTTTAGAGTAACTTCCCCAGATTTTCCTTCAATAATGGTTTTGCCAATGCCTAAGATCCCATTCAATTGGATGTTAAAATCTTGTTGGTCTTGCGTCCATGTATAGAACGCACTGCCAGACTGTTTAGGTGTTTTTACCCCAATTTTCCCTTCAAGATTAAATTGATTTGACGGTTTTTGCTGAGGCGCTGTGGCATCAGTGGGTGCCGTAAGCGTTGGTGTGGTTGGTGCAGGCTTTACGACTTGCTGACAACCCGTGATTGTAAAAACGGTTGCTGCAGTTAGGCTACAAAAGATCTGTGGAATGTGACGCATACAAGTCATTAACTCTTTTTAATATGTTGCGGTAATATTAATGAATCTAATTGATTTAATTGAGGATCATTTGGGTGATTTTGTTTGAGTTGTTGTAACACTTCATTAAATTGAGCTAACGCACCTTGCATATACAAGGATTTTGCATATCGAATACCGATGTTTACACTATGACTCAAATTATAAGCTTTCGATAAAATGTTTGAGGCAGCATCAAAATCATTTTGCAAGAATGTGATATATCCCAGCGTATCTAAAATCGAGGCTTGATCTGGTGCAGAGTCTAAGGCATGTTCAGCATACTTTCGCGCTTCATCTAAACGTCTATTTTGTAGTGCAAGCGTATAGGCATAAGCATTTAAATAAGCAGGATTATTGGGCTCTAAAGTTAAAAGTTGTTTCAGTGCTTTATCAAGTAAATCACGATCCTCAAATGGATCAAGAAGCAGTATTTCTGAATAGAGAATTTCAGGATCATCAGGCAAGTTCTTCACTGCTTCAGTGAGTAATCTCAATGCTGCTTTTTTATTGCCCATGCGTTTTAAAATCTCAGCTTGAGCCTGATATAAGAAACTTGCATGTTGTGGATAATTGACACGTTCTTGGGTTAAAAACCGCAAAGCATCATTCATCTTGTCTTGTCTTTCAAAAATCGAGACCAGATTACGGCGTGAAACCGTATATAAGTTCCCATCAACCAGACGATAATAGGCTTTTGCCGTTTCATCATTTTGCTTTCGTTCAGCATTTACTGCCAAATAAAAATAAGCTTCATTTTGATAACGTGACGAATAACGTAATTCCACCAAATATTGTTCAGCTTGATCTAGCTTTTTTAAATCAATCGCAGTTAAACCTGCGATAAATAGGGCTTCTTCAGCATCCGGCCAAGTTTGGATAATAGATTCTAATTTAGTTAAGGCCAATTCAGATTGATGAATCTTGATCAAATATTTAACTTCAGCTAGACGGATATCATAGTTATATTTGTTTTTACGACTACTTCGATCATACCATTTTAAAGTCGCTTCTTGGTCACCCAAAGCCTCTAATAAATTGGCTTTCATCAAAATAAAGCCAGTCACTTTTGAACGTTTTCTTAATGCTTTATTGACAGTTTTTAGCGCTTGCTCGATTTCATCGTTTTGCGCTTCCAAACCTGCAATTAGAATAAGCACAGAAGGGTTATTTTTTTCTTTACTTGCTCTCAGTGTACTGAGCAGATTTTGACGATCTACTTCTGATTCTGGTGCAATTCCTTCTAAAATCTTTTCTAAATCAGCGTTAGGGTCAATGTTGAGAATACTGTCTAGGGTTTCTGCAGCAAGTTCGTATTCATGTGATTTGAGCGCAATATGTGCCAAGTAAAATTTTGCAGGAACATCTTCAGGTTCTTGTACAACCCAATGGGTGGCAATGTCTAAAGCGGCTTTTAAATCATTTTGTTCAATTGCAACATTCAAGGCACGTTGCTTAATGGTGGTTGAATTACTACGAATTGCGAGCACAGTATAATTGTGTAAAGCAGTTGCTGTATCATTATAAGCCAATGAAAATTCAGCAATAATACTTTGTTTTAATGCATTAGTATTATATTTCGCATGATAAAATTCTCCAGATGCTCTAATATGAGCACTAGAAGCCATGCTACCAACCAGTAAGAATGTGGTAGAATATTGCTTAATTGTCATGCCGCTTAAGCGGTTGTTTATTTGACGCAATTTTTCCGAATCCAAGTATGCTTTTTATGACACCGTTATTGCACAATAGCACAAATTTAACGAAATGATGATCTGATATGTCTTTCTTTGCATTGGGTGTCAACCATCAAACTGCCTCTGTTGAGCTACGTGAGCAAATCGCTTTTAATCCAGAACGATTAAAAGATTTATTTGCTGTAGAAAGCCTTCGCCAGAATTTGAATGATATGGTGGTGGTCTCAACATGTAATCGTACTGAAGTCTATGCCATGGCTGAAAATGCCGATATGGTATTAAATTGGCTCGCCCAAACCAATGGTATTGATGTAAAGCAATTGTCAAATCATGTATATCGTTATGAAAATACCGATGCTGTTTCGCACTTGATGCGAGTCGCAAGTGGTTTAGATTCGTTGATGCTAGGTGAGCCACAAATTCTTGGGCAGGTTAAAACAGCACTATCAATCTCAAAAGATGCTGAAATCGTCTCGCAAAACCTAAATCAAATATTTGAATATGCATTTTATGCAGCCAAACGGGTACGTTCTGAAACTGCAGTGGGTAGCCATGCTGTTTCGATGGGATATGCAGTTGCTCAACTTGCATTGCAAGTGTTTAGTAAGCCTGAACAGCTTACAGTCATGGTGGTTGCCGCAGGTGAAATGAACAGCTTGGTGGCGAAACATTTGGCTGAAATGGGTGTTGCAAAAATCCTGATTTGTAATCGAAGCCGTGAACGGGCAGAAAAATTAGCACAAGAAATAGCACATCGTGTTGAAGTAGAAATTATTCCATTTGATGAATTAACTTCGAATCTCTATCGTGCGGATGTAATTTCGAGTTGTACAGGCAGTTTGCATCAAGTCATTGCTTATGCAGATGTGAAGTTTGCTTTAAAAAAACGTCGTTATCAACAAATGCTTATGGTCGACTTAGCTGTACCTCGTGATATAGATCCAAAAGTTGAAAGTTTGGATGGTGTGTATTTATACGGTGTGGATGATCTACAAAGTGTAATTGATGAAAATTTAGCACAACGACGTCAAGCTGCGGTTGAAGCTGAAGTCATGGTTAATCAACTGGTGACCCAGTTGGTGACTCAGCAAAAAGTAAAAGAAGCGGGGAGTACAATTCAACAATTTCGTGAACACGGTGAAGAACAACGTCAGATGGAATTGTCGCATGCTTTAGAACGTATTCAGGCAGGTGAGGATACTCAACATGTACTTGAGGATTTTGCGCATCGTTTGACCCAAAAGTTATTGCATCCTTCTTCAATTTTATTACGCAATGCGGCGCAAGATGAAGATCCATCACATTTTGAGTGGATGAAAGAAAATATTCAGGATATTTTTGAACAAGAAAGAAAACCAAAAGCGAAGTGATTATTTTTTAAAATAATGTGATTTAATGTTTTTGCTTCGCCAGCTATTATTGGTGTATCTATTCGTGCGATCAAATTAGAATAATGTAATTAAGGTAATTAAAATGCTTAAAACTTTATATATTCATATTATTGTGTTTGTCAGTAGAATACTTTTCAAAGCCTGTAAAAGACAGTGATGTATTATTGAACCAAGCAATTAAGGATCTACATCGCCTCTCTATTTCGGGTGGAGTTATGGGGGTAATTGATTCAGTTGATCGATGCTATAAAAATCTCAAAAAACTAAACTATATAGCTTTTATCTAGATTATTCAGGGCGGTTATTGGATGCACTTATGGTCGAAAGTATAAATGCACACTCAGACTCTAATTTCCCTACTACCGTGTTGTTTAGTGATGAAAACTTTCAAAAACGTATATTTATAAACCTATATAAGCCTCATGACTCCTCAATGGAAGAGGCCAATAGCCATATGAATTTTTTGTATTACAAAATACTCGATAAGCTCAATGAAGCGTTTATTAAAAATTAATGATGTACCAGCTTTAAACTAATTTGTTTAGTCAGTTCATTGAGTTGTTTACGTAAATTACGTGATTCACTTAACGAAGTTGGGGCTTTAAGCTTTAATTTTAAATATTTCTCTTGCAAGGCTAAAGAGTAATCTGAAGCCAATTTATCTGCCATTTCAGGCGCTTCAGCCAAAGCCTGAATATTAGTGCGTTGGATGATTTCAGATAATTCCAAATGATAAGCGCCACATGCACCTAAAATATAATAGGTTGCAAGTTCTTGATCGTCTGGTAGCTCGTCAAAGACACGGTCAAATACGGCTAAGATCTGCGCCAATAGTTCATCTGGATGAATCAATGCGCGTAATACTTCAAAATGAATATACAAAAATGGGTGTTGCATCAAAATCGCAACAGCAAAGTCTTCATCTTTAGTACGAATATTAAATGACAATGAGGCATCTAAGCTGACTTGAGGTTGCCATTTTCGATTAAAACCTAATTTTTCTTTAAAGAATTGTCTTAATAAATAGCGATAAGAACCTTGCTTAGGCAGTAATTCCGTTAGTTGATTGAGTTCAGCCATCACCTGACTTTTGCCTTCAGGTGTAGCAACATCATAATTTTGACTTAACAATGCAAAGACAAAATCTGATAATAATGGGGATTGTTGCCATATACGTTGAAAAGTTTCAAAACCCTCTTTACGAATCAACGAATCTGGATCATGCTCTTTGGGTAGAACAAAGAATTTAAGTTCACGACCATCATTTAATAATGGCAGGGCAATTTCTAAGGTTCGACGTGCTGCTTTTTGTCCCGCGGCATCACCATCAAATGCAATTGTGATCTGATTGTTCTGCTTAAATAAAATATTTAAGTGATCAGCATTGCTGGCTGTACCTAATGTTGCTGTTGCCCCAGAAATCCCATTCTGTTGTAAGGCGATCACATCCATATAGCCTTCTACCATGAGCCAATTTTGCGCACGGTCTTTACGCCCTTCATACAAGCCGTAAAGGAGTTGATTTTTGTGGAAAACTTCAGAATCAGGTGAGTTAATATATTTCGGTTTGATTTCATCATTCAATGCGCGACCACCGAAACCGACAACACGACCTTTGTTGTCTCGAATTGGGAAAATCACCCGATCACGCAACAAATCGAAGTCACGACCACTATCACTGGTACGAATTAACCCCAGCAGTTTTAAACCTTCAATATCTTGTGGAAAGGCTTTTTCCAAATGTTGCCAATCTTCTGGTGCATAGCCTAAACGCCAATATTGGATGGTTTCGCTACTTAAGCCACGATGTTTAAAATAATTCTGCGCGACTTTACTGTTTGGCAATTGCCGTTCATAAAATTGTGCAATATTTTCTAGAAGATCATAAAGGTTACCATCTTGAGGGATTTGGTTAAAACCAGTTGGATCAAATTGGGTTGGATCGAAATGCTCTGGATCTGGATATTGGCTAAAAGCTTCGAAAGGATCAACTTCAAGTGGCTGAACAGAATCTATTTTTTGCTCAGCGGGTTTAGAATCTACTAATTTATCTTCTATAGCCTTCACTGCTGGTTTAGGCTTGGATACTTCACGCTTATACGACAGCTTTTTATTGTCATGATTGTCTTTGGGAAGTTCGACACCTGCATGGCTGGAGAGTTCTTTCATGACATCGACAAAGTTTCGATTATCAATATCCATTAAGAAGCGAATGGCATTGCCATTTGCCTGACAACCAAAGCAGTGATAATACTGTTTATCACGGTAAACATGAAAAGAGGGGGACTTTTCCTGATGAAAAGGGCAACAGCCTGAATAGGTGCGACCAGTTTTTTTCAATTTCACACGTTGACCAATCAGATCGACAATATCTGTGCGATCCAAAACTTGATCTATCGTGTGCTGAGGAATAGCCATAAATTTAATGTCATGTATCGTTTAAACTAATTTAAAGTTTAACGTAGTTTTGCTTCTAAAAATATCGATGAATAAAAAAGACGGGTAAAAACCCGTCTTGATTTGTCGCAATCAATATTTATTTACGTTGTCCATCATACAAACTTTCATCTGCGCGTGCGGGTTCTTTAGATACTTCACGATTTGGACGGTCAAGTAAGCCAAAACTCACTTTATTCAACAAGCTTGATTTTTGTTCTGCTTGATCAGACGTTTCAGAACTCGCTTCTTGTGATACTTCTGCTTTATCACCACGACCTAAAATACCTAATGTTGCACGGTTCCACCAGCTGGCTTCTTTACGTGCTGCGCGTATATTCACTTCACCATTTGATTTAACAAGGTTCGGGTAGTTTTGCTTAAGCACGCCAATGTACTGTTGTGATGTTTCTTTATCGCCCAACTTATCATAACCATATGCCATAGTTGCTAAGGCTTCAGGAACTTGAGGGGTTTGAGGATAGTGTTCAATCACCCATTGTGAACGTTCAATCGCAGCCAAATATGCTTTACGTTTAATATTGAAACGTGCAGTATTCATTTCACTTTCAGCCAATTCTTGACCGATGTATTTCATTCGCTGTGCGGCATCAACTGAATACTGGCTTGAAGGGTAGCGACGAATTAAGTCGACAAAATTTTGATAGGCAATTTTTAAATAACCTACATCACGATGCGCTTGTTTTAATGAGGTATAGCGAAGCAAACTGTCATAGTTTTGCTCCATATTGGCTACACCACGGACATAGTAGGCATAGTCTAAATTCGGATGTTGAGGATTTAAACGGATAAAACGATCTGCCAGTGCAATTGTACCTTCATAATCTTTTTGCTTAAATTTTGTGTAAAGCAATTCAAGCTGAGCTTGTTGTGCATATTGCCCAGTCGGAAAATAAGTATCCATTGCTTCTAACGCTTTTGCAGCATCGCCATATTGCCCACGGTCTAATGATTTTATCGCATTATTGTAATAAGTCTGCTCATTTGATTTCGGGCCTGTATCAACAACATCCTTCTTCGGATTGCTGCTACAGCCGACAAATGCAGTTGCTAAGCCTACAGTTAAAGCAAGCATTGTGACTTTATAACGTGGTAGCGACATAAAAATTCCTCTGTTTATACGGGCAATAGGCTACAATTGCGCTATTAAACCACTTTTGTCCGAATGAGCAAATGACTTCAGCACACTCTTCTAATTCTAATTTCCCAGAAAACGATTTCAATTTACTTGAAGATTCTGAGGATGCAGATAATCATAATTCTGCACCAACTGCAACACGTTTATCGTTGCAATTTCAACTGGATGAAAGCTATTTAGGGCAACGTATTGACCAAGTCGCAGCACTGGTTTGGAACGAGTTTTCTCGTGAAAAACTCAAGCAGTGGATGAAAGAAGGTCATTTGTTGGTAAATGGTAACATTGTCAAGCCTAAGTATAAATGTGAAGGCAATGAACTTCTATGTTTAGATGTTGAGTTAGAAGCACAAACTTCTGCACAACCTGAAAATATACCTTTAAATATTGTTTATGAAGATGACGATATTATGGTCATCAATAAACCAGTAGGTATGGTTGTACACCCTGGGGCTGGTAATCCAAATGGTACTCTAGTCAATGCCTTGCTTTATCATTATCCAAAATCTGCCGAATTAACTCGCGCGGGTTTAGTGCATCGTATAGATAAAGATACCAGCGGCTTATTAGTTGTTGCTAAAAATCTGGAAGCTCAATTTTCTTTAAGTAAGCAATTGGCTAAAAAAACAGTTTACCGTGTATATGACTTGATTTGTTATGGTCATATTATTGCAGGTGGTACGATTGATGAACCGATTAAGCGCCATCCTGTAGATCGTGTAAAAATGGCTATTTTACCAGGTGGCCGTGATGCAGTGACGCATTACAATGTTAAAGAACGTTTTCAAAATTTTACCCGTGTACAGGCGCAACTTGAAACAGGGCGTACTCATCAAATCCGTATTCATTTCACCTATATTGGTTATCCATTGGTGGGTGATCCAGTATATGTTAGCCGTGTTAAAGTTCCAGCAGGCGCTTCTGAAAAACTGAGCAGTGCATTGCGTAATTTTAAACGCCAAGCTTTACATGCGTCTAAATTGGGCTTAGTTCATCCACGTACAAAAGAAGAAATGATGTTTGAAGCACCATGGTCAGATGATTTCGTTGAGTTGGTAGAAGTTCTACGTTCTGAAAATCAAGCGTATTGATTGATTTGTATTATAAAGCTGCTCAATGAGAGCAGTTTTATAAAGTTATTGGGTAACCACAACTATCTTTTGTCCTGTTGAAAAAATCGGCGTATATTTTGATTGATCCCTTACTCATTCTGATGACATTATTCTGTTTTGATAGGCAGAGTTGACCTGAAAATCTTCGAAAATAGAAGTGATTCGACTATGAAATCTTTTGCTTAAGTAATCTTTTGCAAGGTAATGATGTTGCGACATACGCTAAGTTATTTTATTTATAATAAGTTCGATTGAGGTGGTATTTTGATTAAAATAAAGACCAAAATTTTGTAGTGATATCCCTCAATAGGCATTTCATAACCACTCAAGCGTTTCTATTTTTAAAGTATCCAGAAGGATTGACGTAATGGATATAAATACTACAACTTATTAATATCCATGTTTAATTCAAGTCGAATAAGACATTAGGATCTAATTTTTTAGGGATTACCCGCTATTCAAGTTTTAATTGATATTGTTAATTTTGATTAAAGAAATAATAGTAAATTTGGTTGAAATTTTTAGCTTTACTAATCAATTAAATTAATTAAAGTATTGATCAAGGGTTGATTGAATTTGTTATAGTTATAGAGTCGTGAAATGATTTAAGTAGGAAATGTGCCAGATGCAATTTGTTCAAGGATTACCTCAAGGTGTATATGTCGGACAGACACATATACAGCACCCAAAGGCTTTGCCATCTGTACAGCCTGAACTTGAAGGTTTTAATTTGGCATTGCATGTAAATGATGATCCTAAACGTGTACAACAGCATCGTATGATTTTATTAGATGAATTTGCTGAATGGGGTGTCAATAAAATCACGTGGATGACTCAGACTCACAGTACAATTTGTCATACTGTCAATGAAGAAATGACCTTTACAGCGTTGGTCGGTGACGGATTAGTTACACAGAATCAAGGGCATGCTTTGATGATGATGACCGCTGATTGTTTGCCTGTTGTATTAGGCAATAAGATGGGTACTGAAGTTGCAAACTTACATGCAGGTTGGAGAGGGTTAGCTGGAGGGATTATTGAAAATACAATTGCCAATATGAAATCTCAACCTACCTGGGCTTGGTTAGGTGCAGCGATTAGTCAAGCTTGTTTTGAAATTGGTATAGAAGTAAAAACTGCTTTTTGCTCTAAATATGCTGAATTAGAAACAGCATTTATAAAGAGTGAGCAACAAGGTAAGTATTACGCTGATTTATATGCGATTGCACGTTACATTCTCAAACAGCATGGGGTCGATGTGATTACAGGCGGGGACCAATGTTCTTATCGACAAGATCAAGATTTCTATTCTTACCGCCGTCATGCAAAAACAGGTCGTATGGCAACTTTTGTATTTATTCATAATTAATTCTTTATTTTTAAATAGATTTATTGCAGTTTAAAAAATCTATTAATGCGTTTTCTGAACATTACAAGAATTGTTTAAAATTGAATAGATGTTAAACTTGAGCAAATTTGTTTGTTTTCAATTGATATGTCTTTATCTGCTAAATCTATCGCGATCGTTTACCACAGCCCATTTGGTCATACTGCAAAAGTTGCGAGTTATATTGCACAAGGCGCAGTAAAGATTGGTGTAACTGTCCATACCATGGATATTGAGCATATTGACTGGGATATTTTGGATCAGGCGAATGCTATTATTTTTGGTTCACCTACATATATGGGAAGTGTTACAGGTCCATTTAAAATGTTTATGGACTCGACATCTAAACGTTGGAAAAATCGTGATTGGCAGGGCAAGCTTGCTGCCGCATTTACCAATTCAGGTGGTTTAAGTGGAGATAAGCTTTCCGTCTTACAACAAATTAATATTTTTGCTATGCAACATGGCATGTTATGGTCTGGATTGCCTTTAATGCCTACAGGTGTGAAGCCTACAGATTTAAATCGTATGGCGGGTTACTTAGGGTTAATGACACAATCAGATAATGCACCTGTTGAAATTACACCGCCCTCAGGTGACTTGCAAACTGCAATATGGTTTGGAGAATATATAGCATTACTCATAAATAAAATTGCGGTATAATGATGCATTGTAATTACATAAAAAAACAAAAAAATCATAAATAAAAATCCTTTAGAATCATTGTGAAAGTTAGCTGATATAGAAAAATACTGGATTCATTGAGTTATTGACTGTGTTAAGCCTATTTTTTACTATCATTTTCATATAGTTTTGACCAATAATAAAAAATTGAGCATATGATATGGATATTAAGGCTAGAAAAATTATTAAAATCATGAAGATGATTTTAATAAATGGTCTGTTGGTTACTCCGATTTATTGTTTTGCAAACACTTTGCAGTCTGAAGGATTAACCGAATTAACAGACAAGGAGCTTTCTAAAGTCAGTGGTCAGGCATTGATGAGTTTGAGTTATATTGCACCCAATGACTCGGTGAATAAGATGCAAGGACTAGGAGTTGGTTTTTATAAACTGGGCCTTGAAGCTGATCTTGAACTGAATGCCAATATTAAAAAACTACAATTGGGTTGTGGGGGCGCAAATGGTGCAGGTGGATGTGATATTGATATTGATAATTTGAGCCTTTCTGGTCTAGCAGATACCCGTGAAGGTCGTGTAGGTTCAAGTGCAAAACTGACTAATCCATTTATAGAATTTGCGATTAAAAATCCTGATACTGCTTCGACAAGAGAAGTGGTGGGTTTACGCTTAAGTGCTGAAAAAGCATTGGGTTTGTTAACAGCAGGTACTGAAAATTCAAACTCACCAAATGGTATTAATAGTCTAAGTGGTGCTTTAAAAATTAAAGCAACAACAGGCATTGCTAATACAACTGCAAGGAATTTACAATATGCTGATACAGATATGTCTATTAAAGGTAATATCAAACTAGGCATTCTTCCAACAGCAAGTTTTCAGACAAATGACTATAATCTAGGGCTACAATCTACTGGCGCTACATTAGCAATTAATGGGAAAACTTTATACGGAAATCGTATGAATAGTGCCCTTTTAACTGGAACAGCTAAAATTGATGAGCTATTTTTCAATGGTTCAATTAAGCCAATTCTTGCAGGTATTGATTTATCTTTTTTAACATTAAATGCCAGTGGGAGTATTTCTGGTTTAACTGCAAATTTAGATATTAATCAAAGCTTAGGATACATTCACAAGCTACAATTGAATAATCCATTTTCTTTATCATTACAGCAACAATCAGTGTGGTGGCCAAACGCGGAAATTGCAGCACAAAGAGGATGGTGGCTAGCAATTGAAGATGAAATTGATATTGGCAAAGTGACACCATCGAATACAATTGATGTGACGAATGATGTTTTGAAACAAGTTGTACCTAGTTTAAATGAATACCTTGCTAAATCTGAGAATACAGTGAAATGTCCTGGTGTAATAGGTTTATCTTGTATTGCGAGTGAGGTAGCAATTGGGGAAATTAATTTGTCGGGCTCAAATCCATTATATTTTCCGATTAAAGATTTGAAATTGGCAACTCAGGATTTTGCTCCTAACTGTTATGGTTCTTTAAAATTTTGTTAAAAGACTGCTGCAAGAAAAAACCTCCATTTGGAGGTTTTTTATATTAATAAGGCATTATTTATGCATGATTCTCGATTTATCACGTTGCCAATCACGATCTTTTTCAGTTGCACGTTTGTCATGTAACTGCTTACCTTTTACCAAAGCAATCTCCAGTTTTGCCAAATGACCTTTCCAGTAACATGCTAAAGGGACACAGGTATAACCTTTTTGATTGACAGCACCAAGTAACTTTTCAAGTTCACGACGCGAGAGCAACAGTTTACGCGTGCGTGTTGCTTCAGGGACTACATGAGTAGATGCTGAAAGTAAAGGTTGAATTTGAGCACCGAAGAGAAATGCCTCGTTATTTTTAAAGGTGATATAGCTTTCAGTAATGGTCATCCGTCCAGCACGTAATGACTTGACTTCCCAACCTTGTAAAGAAAGCCCAGCTTCAAATTTTTCTTCAATAAAATAATCGTGGCGTGCACGTTTATTTTGTGCAATCGTCCCACTATTATTTTTTTTAACGACAATGTTTTTCGACATAATACAAATATTCCAAGAATAGCCTTATTTTGCCTCAAACTTGGCTTCAGGTGAAGTCATTTCACAATTAAACCCCAAGCTAAATCAAAAGAGGTTATTCGCTAATATTTAAGTTTTTGATAAACTATAGCCCTACATAACAAACTAGAGTACAAATGGATGTCTAAAACTCGTGTCATCTATCCAGGAACTTTTGATCCAATTACCAATGGCCATGTTGACTTAGTCGCACGTGCTTCAAGAATGTTTGATGAAGTTGTGGTCGCAATTGCAATTGGACATCATAAAAACCCAGTCTTTAGTTTGGAAGAACGTGTAGAGTTAGCAAAGATATCCCTCAAACATTTACCCAATGTTGAGTTTGTCGGTTTTGATGGGTTATTGGTAAATTTTGCACGTGAACAACATGCTACAGCAGTGTTACGTGGCTTAAGGGCTGTTTCAGATTTCGAATACGAATTTCAACTTGCGAATATGAATCGTCAGCTTGATCATGATTTTGAAACAGTATTTTTAACACCATCAGAGCAATTTTCATTTATTTCTTCGACGATGGTTCGAGAAATAGCACGATTGAAAGGTGATGTGGCAAAGTTTGTTCCTCAATGCGTTGTCGAAGCCTTCCATCGTAAACATCAACAAGGTTGGTAGTGTGTCTTTAATTATCACTGATGAATGTATCAATTGTGATGTATGCGAGCCTGTATGTCCAAATGATGCCATTTTTATGGGGGAGGAGATTTATGAAATCCATCCGAACCTATGTACAGAATGCGTTGGGCATTTTGATCAACCACAGTGCGCGCTTTTCTGTCCAGTCGACTGTATTCCGCTCGATCCGAACCATGTAGAGAGCCAAGAAGATTTGATGGAAAAGTATAAAAAACTAATTGCTCAAAAAAGCGCAAGCAATTAGCCAAGAAATTTGTTAGGATACGCCCCGAAGTGAGCCAGACGATCGCTGCTGTGGAGATCTCCGTGATTGAAGCAGGGGAGGAAAGTCCGGGCTTCATAGGGCAAGGTGCCAGGTAACGCCTGGGCGGTGTGAACCGACGGAAAGTGCAGCAGAGAGTAGACCGCCTTCAATATCGTTTCTTTTCGGAGAAATGGAAGGTAAGGGTGAAAGGGTGCGGTAAGAGCGCACCGCATGGCTGGTAACAGTTTATGGCATGGTAAACCCCACCGGAAGCAAGACCAAATAGGGATCCTATAGGCATGGCCCATGCTGGATCCGGGTAGGTCGCTTGAGCGTATGAGTAATCATGCGCCTAGAGGAATGATCGTTCTAGACAGAACCCGGCTTATCGGCTCACTTCGATGAATTTTATTTTAATTAGTGCTTGACGTAATATTGTTTACAGCAGATAATGCGCGCACAGTTTTAGGCTATGTAGCTCAGTTGGTTAGAGCACCGCACTCATAATGCGGGGGTCACAGGTTCAAGTCCCGTCATAGCCACCATTTTTATAGACCATGTTTCCAAAAACGTGGTCTTTTTTTATCTTCCAGATTTAAACTTTACAAATGGGACTTGGTTTTGTTAAAAACCAAGGTTCAATCCCGTACTATCTCCAATATAGGTTAGGCTACTTTTATGTGTCTTTTTATAATCATAAAGTGTTGTTTTTGATAATTTGGCCAAACCAAATTGATAAGAAAAGTTAAATTGCACCTGATTGATCTTGTATTGCGTTAAAACTTCAGCGTGTTGTCGATCAATTTTTTCTAGCAATGTTTCAGCGCTATCAATGTTATCCAGATAATCTGGCTGATTTACATTTAAAATTAAAACCTGATTTGTGGATTCAGCCTCTCCGATGAAGGTATGACGACTTTCAACTTGAGCATTTTTAATGTCATGGGAGATTAAAGTAAAATCATTGGCTGACATTGCTTTGGTTTGGAAATAACCCCATAAATTGACGGAAAAAATAACAATTGTTAGCAGCGCAATGATGTAGTAATGAATATTCCATACAGCTTGACGTGGAATATTGGATTGAGCGTTTCTGAGTATTTGAGTTTCACTGAGTAGATCGTGAAGAGATTGTTGGCTATTTCCATTAAAAATTGCCAAATAGAAGCAGGCAAAAACGATACTTTGAAAAAAAGCCACAAGCAGACTGAGTAAAAGATGCTGAGTTGAATATGTTTGTAAATAACCTGCAAAGCAAAATGGAATGATAAAGATGCTTGATCTAACTAGAGAGCGCACAAATGGAATTGAAGCACCATTTAAGTCTTTTACCCTAATTTTACAAAGGATTTTCCCAATGGTTTTACCATTTCCTATCTGACTGTTAAAAGCAGCAAAATAAAATAGACAGAGGAGCGTGCCTATACATTGGAAAATAAAAGGAGAATTTTCAAAATAGGGGTACAGTATTTTGCCCGTCACTAAACAGGCTACGCCGACGGTAATACAGTCGATGATAAATGCGAATAATCGAGGAAATATAGGGGCGGCTTTTTGAGTTTCAGTAGTAATTTTAGACATGGGTTTGGTTTAATTAAGTTTATGAAAATATTAATAATTAATGTAAATTTAACGTATTATAGGGTTTTTAATGAAAAATAACCAGAAAAATATTACTGAGCTATCACGCTTTTTAGCAAGATGTATTGAACTTTGAGTTATATTTTAAATTAGCAATTTATAGTTGATTTACAAATTTAAGGCATAAAAAAACCAGCTTATCGCTGGGTTCTTTATTGCACCATTTTAATAAGACTTAAAATGGTGCCCGAGGCCAGACTCGAACTGGCACGCTTTGTGGGCGGGGGATTTTAAATCCCCTGTGTCTACCGATTTCACCACTCGGGCATGTGCGCAATAATAAAGGACAGTTTTTCTCTTGGCAAGCGTATTTATGTCGATTTGCTTTCTTTTCAATCAATTCATGTGCTTATGTTTGAAAATAAAGCATTTTAAGCCGTTAAATGAGTATTTTGTCATGATTTTTTCATCAATTTGAGATTAAAGCGAAATATTAAGCCTTTAAATTGATTGGATAAAAAAACTTAGAGGAAATCAACTTCAATGCCAAACTCAATTTCACGCCGTGAACTTATTCAAAAGTCATTAGCCAGTTTTGGGGCATTATCTATACCAGTGTCGTTGACTGCTTGTGGCAGTGATAATAACGATTCAACATCTCCTACAATAAAAGTTGAATTTTTGCATGGTGTTGCCAGTGGAGACCCGTTAAAAGATCGTGTGATTTTGTGGACACGTATTACGCCACAGGATACGTCTTTGCGTTTAGAAGTGGTTTGGGAAATTGCCACAGACGATAAATTTACTCAAGTGATCAATACTGGAAAAGTACAAACAGCATCAGCTCAGGATTTTACTGTTAAGGTCGATGCAGACAAGCTTAAGTCTGGGCAAACTTATTATTATCGTTTTAAATTTGGTTCGGTGATTTCGCCAGTAGGACGTACCAAAACATTACCTGAAACTGCCAGTTCTGTGCAGTTTGCGGTGTGTTCATGTTCAAATTATCCTGCTGGCTATTTTTATGTATATAAAGAAATGGCAAAACAAGAGGTCGATGCGATTATCCATTTGGGGGATTACATCTATGAATATGGTAAAGATGGGTATGCCACAGAAGAGGCGGTAAGGCTGGGTCGTACACTGGCTGCAGACAATGATAAAGAAATTATCAAGTTGGACGATTACCGTAAGCGTTATGCTCTTTACCATACTGACAACGATCTACAGGCTGCGCATGCACGACATCCTTTTATCGTGATTTGGGACGACCATGAACTGGCAAACGATGCATGGAAAGAGGGTGCAGAGAATCATCAAGCCAATGAGGGAAATTTCTTAGACCGTAAATTGGCAGCTTTACAGGCTTATTTTGAATGGATGCCGATTCGTCCTGTATCTGCAACAGATCATTTAAATATTTATCGCCAGTTTGATTTTGGTTCATTGGTACAATTAACTATGTTGGATACGCGTATTTTGGCACGCGACAAACAACTCAATTATGCCAACTATATGACGGCTTCTGGTTTAGATATTGCTAAATTTCAGACAGATTTAACCAGTACTACGCGTACACTAATGGGGTATACCCAGCGTGAGTGGCTACAAAAGAAACTGGCACAATCTACAGCTACTTGGAATGTGTTGGGGCAGCAAGTTTTGATGGCAAAAATGTTAATTCCTGCAGAATTGCTATTGTCATTATCTGCAATTACCAGTGGAAATGTTACTGCCGAAACTTTAGCAAAAATGAATCAACAGATCATCGAGTTAGTTACTTTAAAAGTCCGTTTGAAAGGTGGTGATCCAACATTAACTGCTGCAGAAAAAGCCCGTGTGACCACAGTTGCACCCTATAATTTGGATGCTTGGGATGGCTACTATGCAGAACGTGAAATTTTATATGGCACACTCAAAGCATTAAATAAGAAAGTTGTAGTGTTGGCTGGGGATACGCATAATGCATGGTCTGCTGACTTGCATACTCAAACGGGTGATTTTGTTGGGGTTGAATTGGCAACCAGTTCGGTCTCTTCACCAGGGATGGAAAAGTATTTAAGTATTCCTTTGGCACAGCTACAACAATTTGAAATGGCATTCACCACGCTCATTGATGAATTGAATTACACCAATTTAAATCAGCGTGGTTACTTAAAAGTCAGCTTTACAGCACAGCAAGTGCAAGCGGATTGGATTTTCGTAAATAACATCAAGGAAAAAACCTATTCAGTGGATACGGCTCGTGCCCATCAAGTGGTTTTAAATAACAATTTGGTTGATGTAAAGACTATTCAGAAAAGTGCATAAATTTTCTAGCCTAAAAAAGCCGAGTTTAGATCGCTCGGCTTTTTAACGTGATAGATGGATTACATCATACTGTCCATATAGGCATCTAAATCTTCATATTTATAGGTTTTACACATTTCATTTTCATATTTTAATAGTTCTAAATGTAACTCTAAAAACTTCACTAAACGCTTTTGATAAAATTGATATTTCTCAGAATCTTTAGTCAAGAATCGCATTTTGAATTTTGCTTTTTTAGCCTGTTTATAAGCCCATAAACAGGTTTTTCGAATTTGTTGTAATTGATAATATTCGGTGTCTTTGGTGCTATCTCTAAATAAATTTTCTTTATAAAATTTGACAAAACCAAAGCTCATTGCAAAGAAAAATAACAGACCTTGCAGCAGGGTACTTTCTATAAAATAAAGATTGAGTGCTTGGAGGACGATCAGTACCGCAAGCTTAAGCGGAATATTATTGAGTTGTTGGTATAAATGAGTCGAACTGTGTTTTATTTGTTTGATAATGATGGGAACAATAATCATAAAAAATAACATAATCGCTAAAGCGGCAATGCCATTGGCTTGAAAGCTATCGAATTTAGGAAAATGATTTGCAATATACTGACCTAAACTAAAGTAGATGCTGCAAAAAATCATAATCGACAAAATCCAAGGAATAAACTCCTTTGCTTCATCTAAAAGCCCTTTGGTTTTAATTTGACTATAAAATAGAAAGTTGCGCTTAAATGCTTGTGGGTATTGTTGTTGTAATTGATTTAAATAGAGGGAAACTTGCTTGTTTTGAATCATATAGGCTTCGCTTATCTAAATTTCACTTTGGATATTAACATAAAAAACAATATAAAATTTTAGGCATAAAAAAACCAGCTTATCGCTGGGTTCTTTATTGCACCATTTTAACAAGAATTAAAATGGTGCCCGAGGCCAGACTCGAACTGGCACGCTTTGTGGGCGGGGGATTTTAAATCCCCTGTGTCTACCGATTTCACCACTCGGGCTTTACAAGATTGGAGGCGGAGGTCGGAATCGAACCGGCGTACACGGAGTTGCAGTCCGCTGCATGACCACTCTGCCACCCCGCCATGTCTTGGTGATGCACATATTAGCAATCTTTGAAAAAAAAACAATACTATAATTCATGCATATGCACATAAATTCAGCATATGGAAGAAAATTGTCTAAATAATCATGTATTATTTGCAAAATTGATTCATATCTACTTTGGAGATGTGCCGTGGCATTGGTATTGGATGGTCGCGCATTAGCGAAACAAATTGAAGCAGACTTGTTGACTCGTGTTGAAGCTATAAAAGCAAAAACAGGTCGTACCCCAATTTTAGCGACTATTTTAGTGGGTGATGATGGTGCATCTGCGACATACGTACGCATGAAAGGAAATGCTTGCCGTCGTGTTGGTATGGATTCTTTAAAAGTAGAGTTAGGTAAAGAAACCACGACTGAACAATTGTTAGCTGAAATTGAAAAATTAAACGACAATCCTGATGTTCACGGGATTTTGCTACAACATCCTGTGCCTGAACAAATTGATGAGCGTGCTTGTTTTGATGCCATTTCACTTGAGAAAGATGTAGATGGCGTAACTTGCTTAGGTTTCGGCCGTATGGCAATGGGTGAGGTTGCTTATGGTTCGGCAACACCTGCAGGTATCATGACAATTCTTGAAGAAAATAAGATTGAAATCGCGGGCAAACATGCTGTTGTGGTGGGGCGTTCGGCTATTTTAGGTAAACCGATGGCAATGATGCTACTTCAAGCCAATGCAACAGTTACAATCTGTCATTCTCGCACACAAAATCTTGCTGAATTGGTAAAACAAGCGGATATTGTTGTTGGTGCAGTCGGTAAAGCTGAATTAATCCAAAAAGATTGGATTAAGCAAGGTGCTGTTGTGGTTGATGCCGGTTTCCATCCTCGTGAAGGTGGTGGTGTGGGTGATATCCAATTGGTTGGTATTGAAGAGGTAGCTGCAGCTTATACGCCAGTTCCAGGTGGCGTAGGCCCGATGACGATCACAACGTTGATTCGTCAAACTGTGGAAGCTGCTGAAAAGGCGTTAACTTAAGTTCTAATTTATTCTGAGTACAGTGAAAGCCATGCATTCACTGTGCTTAAATCTAGCCTACATTTACACAGCGATATTTATTTTTCAGTAAAAGTAGGCAACATTGTCATTGGCTTAACGCGTTTAAGATGTACTTTTAAGTATTTATATTCGAGATTCAATAAGAAGTATTGTCTCAAACCTTAGCACATGACGTTACTGTCTATCGAATATGAGGAAGAAGCTGTATTTCCTCAATATCAAAATAATAATTTTGGTCATATTTTGCATGAGCTGTACTTATCAATTTCCTAAAGCCCCACAACATTTACTTGATGCTTTGCATGAAGTAATTCCTCAATGCGAATTATTGGCGCAGCAGTTGCCTGAAAGCCCAATTTCGTTATGGTTGATTCCACCTGTTTTTCCAACAGATCGTTTGGATGATGAGGTGATTCGCCGTATTTGGAATGATACACCGTATTGGATTTTTTGCTGGGCTTCAGGTTTAGCAATGGCACAATGGCTGATTGCAGAGCCACAGCATGTAAAAGATAAAATAGTGCTGGATTTTGGTGCTGGATCAGGCGTCGTTGCAATTGCAGCCAAAATGGCAGGTGCAAAACGTGTCATCTGTTGCGATATCGACCCAATTAGTTTGGATGCTTGTCGCGAAAATGCTTTGCTTAATGATGTAGAGCTTGAATATCTAGATGATTTATATAAATCAGAACAGGTTGATGTCTTATTAGCAGCAGATGTTTTATATGATCAATCTAACCGTTTCTTTTTAGATGAGTTTTTAAAATTTTCAACAGAAGTATGGGTGGCAGATAGCCGAGTGAAAAACTTTAGTCATCCAAATTACCAAAAATTGGATGAACGAAGCGCCACCACTTGGCCTGATTTAGATGAAGCCAAAGAATTCAGAAATGTGAGTTTTTATAAGACGCTATGACAGCGTCTTATTTTATTCTGTGATTTACACCTATCTAAAATCAAGAACAGGTATAACGTACAACATGTAAAGTGCTTGGACGGGTATCTAATGCTTGGCGTGTTGCATAATCTTCACTGTTATTTAGACTTGGTGTATTAGAAAGCCCAAATGATGTACGGCTATGTCCAAGTTGAACGCCAGCCTGATCTTTTGCTATTTGCGGATTGATAATTTCATTGGTGCTTAATACAGAAATTTTATAGTTTTTGTTTGCACCCAAAACTTTTTGACATGCACGCTGTAATTTATCAGCATCCAAATCACGATCTGCACGACCTGAAAGGGTGTATGCCAGTGTTGCACTATCTGCTGTTTGATTTTCAATCTGATAACCTGTTACGCCATTGTATTGACGAGGGGTTGTTTGACATGCAGATAAAGCTAAAACGATTAATCCTAAACCTGCATAAGTGATTTTTTTCATCTTTTAAAGTCCTAGCTTTTTGAATTATTTTTAGTATGCCATAGCTTTGCAATTTTCACGATAAGTGAATTGCGTAAATAAAACAGCTTTTTCATGTAAATAAAAAAGCTGTTTTAAATGAATTAGATTGCAAACTATAGTTTGAATTAATCATCCGTAATCAGGCTATGTTTTTTGCTATCTTTCATAAAAACATAGGTGATTAGAGATAAACTGATCATAAAGGTAATGTAATAGAAGAAATAGTTTTCATGCCCAGCATTTTTAAAGCTTAACGCAACTAATTCAGCCGTACCACCAAACACAGTGTTGGCAAGTGCATAAGGTAAGGCTACACCTAAAGCACGAATATGCGGTGGAAATAATTCAGCTTTTACAACCGCATTAATGGCTGTATATCCAGTTACAATGACCATACCACTCATACATAAGAAGAAAGCCGTTTTAGGATCCGTTGTCGAGCCTAAACTATTGAAAATAGGAACGGTAAATAACACACCGAGTACACCAAAAGTGATCATAATCGGTTTACGACCAATTTTGTCAGAAAGTGCACCCACTGCAGGCTGAATCAACATAAAAATAAAGATTGCGGCTGTGGTAATTTCAGTTGCGGTGGTTTTTTCAAAGCCAGAAGTGTTAACTAAATATTTTTGTAAATAAGTCGTAAATGTATTGAAAGCTAAGGTGCCGCCCGCAGTTAGCATAATCACTGTAAATGCTTGTTTAGGATACTTGGTGAATAAAGCCAAAGCACCAGATGTTTCACCGCCATTTTTTGCTTGTTGTTGCGCTTGTTTAGATGATTCTGTTTCAACGAGACCACGACGAATCCAGAACACAACAATTGCGAGTAATGCACCAATAAAGAAAGGAACACGCCATCCCCAAGCATGTAAGGATTCTTCAGAAAGATTATGTTGCAGGATAATCAGTACGCAGAGTGCAAGTAATTGACCTGAGATCAGAGTAACATATTGGAAACTTGAGAAAAAGCCACGATGATTTTTACCCGCCATTTCAGTTAAATAGGTGGCACTTGAGCCATACTCACCACCAACACTTAAACCTTGTAATAAACGCGCAAATAAAAGCAGTGCAGGAGCAAACATCCCAACTGAATCATAAGATGGCGCACAAGCAATGATTAATGAGCCAATACACATCAATGAAACAGAAAGTGTTAAGCCGGCTTTGCGACCTTTACGGTCAGCATAAATGCCCATGATCCATGCACCGATCGGACGCATTAAAAAGCCTAAAGCGAAAACTGCAGCAGCTTGGAGAAGTTTGACGGTTTCATTACCTTCAGGAAAGAACACAGGCGCAAAATAGAGGGTAAATGCGGCATATACATACCAATCATACCATTCGACTAAATTACCAGCTGAGCCACCTAGTATAGATTTGAAACGAGTTTTTCTATCAAGTTGCGAAGTGGCAGCTTGAGGAGATGAATTGGACAAGGCAATTCTCCAAAAGAATATGCAAAATACAGCCTGTTTAACTTTCATTTTGGATGAAAATCAAAGAAGAAAATCAAACAGAGAGAATTTAAGTAAGTATGACGAGGGGATACAAATAATTACAATGGTCGTTATACGCTTGAATGAAAGCAGACCTTATTAGACTTTGGTCTTAGCTGTGTTGAGAGCTCATTATTGTTCCAAGATGAGAAATTCTATAAATAAATGAATATTTTTTTAAAACAGGCATTTAATTTTAAATATTTTATAAATTATAAGAATTTATCTCAAAGTTAAAGCCTATTTATTTGCGTCTAAATGTATGGAATATAAACAATTTAGTAAGCTGAGTTGGATGAATTTAAGAATTTAATCTAGTCGTACAGTAAGTAGTCATGCTATTTATAGTAGCTAAATGTTCATTTTTGAAAATAAAACAATAAGGTTTCACATCTATGGACTTAATGATTCGACAACAGCAAACATTAGCATTGGTTAAGGCTCGGGGCTACATCAGTATTGATGAGATTGCACAGCATTTTGCAGTTACCCCGCAAACTGTACGGCGAGATATCAATCAATTGGCAGATGCCGGACTATTACGTCGTTATCACGGTGGTGCTGCAGTAGACTCAAGCGTTACCAATACAGCATATAGTCAACGGATCAGCCATAATTTAGCTGCAAAACAGCGCATTGCAACAGCTGTTGCAAAAGCAATTCCAGATCATGCATCTTTGTTTATCAATATTGGTACAACGACCGAAGCTATTGCCCATGCTTTATTGCAACATCGCGGTTTAAAAGTGATTACCAATAATTTAAATGTGGCAAAAATTTTGAGTATTAACGATGATTTTGAAGTGCTGATCGCCAGTGGGAAAGTGCGCCCTGATGGAGGCGTGATTGGGCAAGCCACCTCCGAATTTTTTAAGCAGTTTAAAGTTGATTATGCCTTGATTGGTATCAGTGGAATTGATGAAGATGGAACGATGCTCGATTTCGATTTTCAAGAAGTGTCAGTCTCGCAAGAAATTATTCTAGGTGCTCGGCAGGTATTTTTAGCAGCAGATGAGAGCAAGTTCGGTCGCCATGCAATGATGCGCTTAGGCCATCTTTCTGAAATAGATCGGCTTTTTACCAATAAAACCCCCACTGAAAATTATTTAAAACAAATTCATGCAGCAGAAGTAGCTTTAACTGTGGTTTAGGCTAAGTTTTAAACCCATAGTGAAAACATGATAAACGTGAAATTGATCATTTTTTGATAGACATTGATTAAAAAACTATCTATTATTTTCTTAAATGAAAACAAATGAAAATATATTTTCAAAAATGATTGTGAATATATGCAAATGATCAAAGGTGGTGGCGTTTATGACACAAATCAATGAGCAACAAGCTTACTATGATATTGCTGTAATTGGTGGTGGAATAAATGGTGTTGGTATTGCCAATGATGCTGCTGGGCGTGGTTTATCTGTGTTCTTGTGTGAAAAAGATGATTTAGCCAGCCATACTTCGTCTGCAAGCAGCAAGTTGATTCATGGTGGTCTGCGTTATTTGGAACATAAAGAATTTCGTTTAGTCCGAGAGGCTTTAGCGGAGCGAGAAGTCTTACTAGCAAAGGCACCACATATCATTCGCCCTATGCGTTTTATCATGCCACATCAGCCTCATTTACGTCCTGCTTGGCTGATTCGTACGGGTCTGTTTTTATATGATCATTTGGGTAAAAGAGAGAAGCTTGCAGGTTCACATTTGGTTGAGTTTGACCCTAATACCAGCCCACTAAAAACAGCGTTCAAACGGGGTTTTGAATACTCAGATTGTGCTGTAGATGATTCACGCTTAGTGATTTTAAATGCAATGCAAGCACGTGAGAAAAATGCCACTGTGGTGACCCAAACACGCTGTATTTCAGCACAACGAGAACATGGCTTGTGGACTATTCAGTTTGAAAATGAACAGGGTATTTATCACATACAAGCGAAGGCTTTGGTCAATGCTGCAGGACCTTGGGTTGCACAATTCATTAAGCAAGAGCTTCAGTTAAAATCACAATATGGGATTCGTTTAATTCAAGGCAGTCATATTATTGTGCCGAAAATCTATGACGGTGATAAAGCCTTTATTATGCAAAATGATGATCAACGTATCGTGTTTGCAATTCCTTATCTCAATCAATACACCATGATTGGCACAACTGACCGTGAATATTTAGCAGATCCGAATAATGTTGAAATTAGTCAGCAAGAGATTGATTATCTGCTTGATGTATCCAATGATCATTTTAAAGTGCAACTAACTCAAGCCGATATTATTCAGACATTCTCAGGGGTACGCCCGTTGTGTGATGATGAGTCTGATAATCCAGCAGCAATTACCCGTGATTACACTTTGGCTTTATCGCAAGATCATGAAAATGATGCACCATTACTTTCTGTGTTTGGTGGGAAGTTAACCACCTATAGACGCTTGGCTGAATCTGCAATGGAGCATTTGCAGAAGTTTTTCCCTAAAGCTGGAAAACCTTGGACTGGAAAATCCTTGTTGCCAGGTGCTGAGAATTTAATTTCTGTTGATGGGTTGGTTTTAGAAATTCAAAATAAAATCAAAGGGCTTGATCATGAAACTTCAAGCCGCTGGGCACATGCCTATGGAACCTATACATGGAAATTTTTAAATCATTCGACATCTGTTCATGAACTTGGTCAAGATTTTGGACATGGTTTATATGCCCAAGAGGTTGATTATTTGGTTGATCATGAGTGGGCGATCACCAGTCAGGATATTTTAAAGCGCCGTACCAAGTTATATTTAAAATTTACAGAAACTGAAATTCAAGTACTGGATGAATATTTGCTTGAATTGCATGAACGCCGCGTACAGAGAAATGTTGCCTAAGCAAAAATGGAAATATATTGCTTTGCTGAGGATGTGTTATGACCAATCAAAGGTATATAAAACGCGTCGGGTTTCAGGTTGGTAATACAATAAAATCGAATCTGCACCATGTGAACAATATTCCCAACCTGCAACAGCTGCAATAAAATAATAACGATTGCCATCGCGGTCAGAAATATGAACTTCTTGATCATCACGGTCTGCGTTGATGTAGCGTAAATCAAAATGTTGATCAATCGGATAAGTCCAGTTTCCACCGCCACATTCGCCGCCTAATTGGTCAAGCAAGGTTGTTGGAGAATTATTTTGATATTCAATGCGGGATGTTGAAATGATTTTTCCAGTTTCGGCAAAGCGCTGTTTAAGCTGCAAGTAATCTTCATGCATTTCTTTGTGATGGGTTTTTAGATCAGCCTCGCAATCAGGATTTTCTAAAGCAAAATATCTTTTGTTTGCTAACCATTCATATTGATTTTGTTGATTTAATTGCATAATGAACCAATTTTCATTGGCAAAAGTATCTGAAAATTCTGTGGTATCACTTCCGATATAGCCTTCATAAGGTTCAATAGCATTCAGCAAATGAATTTTTCCTTGCCATGCAGTATTTATTGCGGATAAATCAATTGAAATAAGCGGAAGTAAATGCTGTGCTAGAAATAGACTTGAAGGGGCGAAGACGACTTCATGGTCAGGTAACAATGTTAGATAAGGTTGAGCTGTGGTGATGTTTTTAATAGGTGTCATTACGCTTATTTTTAGATCATTGAATGATTAGATTAAATCATAAAAAAGACCGAACTCGTCGGCCTTTTTGCTCGGTTTAGTCAGTTAGCCATAAAGCGCCTAATTTTTCATCCCACTCACTTGGGGTGATGACCATACGACCTGCATTGGGGGTTAAGGTAATCTCACTGAAGAAAACATCGTCTTGAGATAATAAGAAATCAATTCGGCTATAACCATATTTAAAACAAAGATCTTCTGACAATTGAAGCATTTTATTTAATTTTTGCGGTCGTGCTAAACAGCTTGGCGTATTGTTTTTTAGATCAACGGTAAAGGGTTGCAGAATCCAAGATGTGTCATACATATTTGAATAATCTATACCTTTGCTATCTTGTACATCGACTTCGAGATATCGAGGCTGACCTTCAAAACAATGAACACGACATGTTGTAATGGTGAACTTATTGTTTTGATCAGTAAATAAATCAATATGTTGTTCGGCCAAAATTAAAGGAACAATATCTTTGTAATGCCATTCTCGTTTTCTAAAATACATATTTTGTTTAAGGTGGTGATTGAGTTTGTGCTGCGCTTTTTTGATATCAAATTGCGCTTTATCGTTACAGACAATCGCACTGCCACTGTCATGATTGCATTTTAAAACAAACTTGTTGGGAAGTTGATTAAAGTCAATTTCCTCAAAGCATTTATATACGCCAATCAGTGGAACGAAATGGGAACAACAAATTTTATCTGAAATGATTTCTCGTACTGCAAATTTATCCGCTAATTTTGTATGTAAGGGTACTCTTTCATAGATCATTCTGGCGGTGACTTTTTCATTGAAACTTTTAGGCTGATCAAAGTTCGGGGTATAACCCAATTTAGCAATAAATCTTTTGGTGAGATAGCGTCTATCTGAGACAAATTTGGCTCTAATCACTTTTGCCGAATAAATAATATTTTCAATCATGATTAAAAAAATCAATAAAATAATGAATGTTTGAATTATAGAGAAAATATGAATTTTGTATATGGAAATAGTAATCATTTATATTTTTATTACATAATTGTAATGAATATCTAAACAATAAAGTGAAAAGAATCACTTTAATAACAAAAAGACCGCTATATGGCGGTCTTTTTGTATCACTTAATCAGAGGACTAAGCAGATTTCTTAACAGCTTCTAAAAGCTCATTTTGACGAGTTTTAAGTGCAGCTGGTAAACGTTCACCAAGTTTATCAAATAACTCAGTGTGGCTTTCAATTTCTTTGATCCACTGATCTTTGTCTTGAGAAGTCACAAGATTAAATTGGTCTTTAGTGAAGTCAGAACCTGTCCAGTTCAATTGCTCATAGGTTGGAACAAAACCAATTGGTGTTTCTACTGCTTCAGCACGACCTTCACAACGGTCAATGATCCACTCAAGCACACGCATGTTTTGACCAAAACCAGGCCAAACAAAGTTGCCTTCAGCATCACGACGGAACCAGTTTACGTTATAAATACCTGGAAGTTTATTGCCCGCAGCTTTTGCTTTAGCACCAACTTCTTCGCCCATTTCTAACCAATGAGAGAAATAGTCAGCCATGTTGTAGCCAGCAAATGGAAGCATGGCAAATGGGTCACGGCGTACAACACCTTGTTGACCTACTGCAGCTGCAGTTGTTTCAGAACCCATTGTTGCTGCTTTATAAACACCATCAACCCAGTCAAAAGCTTCTGAGATTAAAGGTACTGTATCTGCGCGACGACCACCGAAGATGAATGCAGAAATTGGTACGCCAGCTGGATTTTCCCAGTCAGCATCAATAGAAGGGCATTGACCCGCTGCAACTGTGAAGCGAGCATTTGGATGCGCTGCTTTTTCACCAGCAACATGTGGTTGGCCTTTCCAGTTGGTTAAATTAGCAGGCGCTTCTTTGGTTAGACCTTCCCACCATACGTCACCGTCATTTGTTACAGCAACGTTTGTATAGATGACATCTTTGTGAAGTGTCGCCATGCAGTTTGGATTTGTTTTGATGTTTGTACCAGGTGCTACACCAAAGAAACCAGCTTCAGGGTTGATTGCATATAAGCGACCATCTTCACCTGGCTTGATCCAAGCAATATCGTCACCTACAGTTTCAATTTTCCAACCTTCATAACCCGCTGGTGGAATCAACATCGCGAAGTTGGTTTTACCACATGCAGATGGGAATGCCGCTGCAATGTAATGTTTCTCACCTTGTGGATTGGTCACACCAAGGATCAACATGTGTTCAGCTAACCAGCCTTGTTGACGACCCATAGATGAAGCAATACGTAAAGCAAGGCATTTTTTACCCAATAATGCGTTACCGCCGTATCCTGAACCGTAAGACCAGATCTCACGAGTTTCTGGATAATGCACGATATATTTTTCAGGGTTACAAGGCCATGCAACATCTTTTTGACCTTCAGCCAACGGAGCGCCAACAGTATGTACGCAAGGAACATAATCGCCATCTGTACCCAGTACATCATAAACAGCTTTACCCATACGAGCCATTTTACGCATACTTACAGCAACATAAGGAGAATCTGTAATTTCGATACCGATGTGAGCAATGTGAGAACCTAATGGCCCCATAGAGAATGGAACCACGTACATTGTACGTCCTTGCATTGCACCATCAAACAAACCGTTAAGGCGAGTACGCATCTCAGCAGGAGCTTCCCAGTTGTTTGTCGCACCAGCATCTTCTTGTTTTTCAGAGCAGATGTATGTACGACCTTCAACACGCGCTACGTCAGACGGATCAGAATTCGCTAAATAAGAACCAGGATGTTTTTCTTGGTTCAACGCTTGCATAGTGCCGTTAGCGATCATCAAGTCGATGTAACGTTGATTCTCTTCTTCGCTTCCGTCACACCATTCAATTTTTGCAGGTTTAGTTAATTTAGCAATTTCTTCAACCCATGCAATGAGCTTGGGATGACGAACGAATTCTGGTGCGTTCACTTGGGTCATGGTGAGGCCTATCTAAAATATGTACAATTTTGTGTACAAATAATAATCTGAATGAAGGGATACTACATTCAAATTTAAGTATGAAAAAAAGTGGTGGTATTAAAACATATATTCATAAAAAAAATAAGACTAAAGGCTTAAAAGATACCAATGCTTGAGTTTTTACTAAGTGTTTGATTTTTATTGTCTAACATTGATTATTGTTTGATTTTTATTAGTATTTTAAAACGGAATGTAGGGTATTTTAATTGTAAATAATAATAGTTTACAATAAGTTGAAATTATAAGATTTACTAAATTAATTATTGATTTAATAAATGGACATAATTCGAATTTTACATAAAGGTGCTTTTATTTGTTTAGAAAATCGACGAAATTAGTGCAAATACTTCAAAATAATCAAGCTTATGGACACAGAACTCAAGCCTCTTTCAATGATTTACAATGAAAAGTCAGGTTTTCATGCCAATCAGAAAGATGATATTTATGAAAAACTCATGACCATCTGGACTTCACATGGTTTTGAAATTCAAGTTTTTGATATCAGTTCAGAGCCTGATATAAAAACCCTGATGCAAAAAATCATTCAACGTCATGCACAGTACTCAGATTGCGGTGTCATTGTCGCTGCAGGTGGTGATGGTACGTTGAATGCAGTCGCCTCGCAAATGTTAAATCAAAAAATTCCTATGGGAATACTACCTTTGGGTACTTTTAATTATGTGGCGCGTGTTCTACATATTCCCCTGAATATTTTGGAGGCAGCAAATGTGATCGCCACAGGGGAGCCGCGTGCATCACATGTGGCCTGTATCAACGATCAAATTTATCTAAATAATGCCAGTTTAGGTTTATATCCTTTATTTATTAAAAAACGTGAAGAATATAATCGTAAGTTTGGACGCTTTCCTTTAAATGCTTACACGTCTGGTTTGGATGTACTGATCCGTGACCGTAAAGAACTCAAATTAGAGATCGAAGTAGATGGACAAAAGTATCCTGTAAAAACACCACTGATTTTTTTTGGTAATAATCAACTGCAATTAAAAGAATTGAATTTAAAAATTTCAAAATGTGCAGAGGTGGGTGAGATTGCCGGTGTGGTGATCGCCAAAGGAGATAAAGCCACTTTATTTAAAACCTTGTTTCAAACCATTCGTGGAAAATTGGAAAACGCTTCCGATGTGTATAGTTTTGGTGCACAAAAAGTCATTGTTTATTCAAAAAAGCCTAAACTGACCGTTGCTGTCGATGGAGAAATTGTTTCAATGACGACCCCATTAACCTTACACGTAGAAAAAAATGCTTTAAAAATTATGGTGCCGCATGTTATTGCATCTGTCTGATCTACATTTTGGTACTGAGCGTCCAGAGTGTATACGAGCGATTCAAAAGTTTTGTGCTGTGCATAAACCAGAAGTGGTTGTGGTGAGCGGTGATTTAACTCAACGTGCTAAATTTAAAGAGTTCTATGCATGTAAACAGTTTTTAGAATCGCTAAAAATCCCTTATTTTGTGGTGCCTGGCAATCATGATATTCCTTTATATCATGTCTGGAATCGTGCCTTTAGACCATTTGGCTTATATCAACTGTTCTTTGGTAGTTTAGAACGCACTTTATTTACAGAGCATTTTTATTTAATTGGCATGAACAGTATTCGTCGGCGTTATCATACACGCGGGCATATCTCATTTGAGCAAATTCAAAATGTAAATCAGTTGTTGGTCAATGCACCGAAAAATAAATTAAAAATAATTGTTAGTCACCAACCTTTTTATACTTCAAATGAAGATCATCACTTAAAAGATTGTCCTGCTTTAGGGCAGTTTGCCATTAAAGAATGGGGACAACATCAACTGTATGCTTTATTACATGGTCATTTACATTTAGTTGCGGTCTATGATTTGAATCAAGCCTTTGCGCTAAATTTAAAGCAACCGGTTTATGAAGTTCATGCGGGTACAGCAGTTTCTCGACGCTTACATAAAAATATGCCAAACAGTTTTAATGTGATTCATCAAAATGGTGAGTTTGAGCATTATTTTTTTGATGAGCAATTACAAGATTTTATTGCGAAAAATGAGCTGAAAAATTCTGAATCAGAGCTGATTTGATACAAAAGAAGAAAAAACGTACAAATTAAATAAATTTTTTTTCATTTTCCCCTTGAAGCGTTTATTTCCATCCCCACAAATGTGACATACAAATATTTTGTCGATGACCTAGGAATAAGAAGTCATCTTCGCTGAGTAATCAATGACATTTAAAATGTCTATGGAGTTAGAAATGAGCAAGATTCGTCCTTTACATGACAACGTTGTTATTCGCCGTGTTGAAAAAGAAACTAAAACAGCAGGTGGTTTAATTTTAAGTACTTCAGCAGCTGAACAACCTGCTCAAGGTGAAATCCTTGCTGTAGGTAATGGCAAAATCACTGATAATGGCGTACGCGCTTTAGACGTGAAAGTGGGCGATAACGTATTATTTGGTGCTTACGCAGGTACTAAAGTTAAAGTTGATGGTGAAGAACTTCTTGTGATGAAAGAGTCTGATATTTTAGCGGTATTGGAAGGTTAATCTTCTGCCGTTCAAATGAGTTTTCATCCAAAACATATTGGTCAAAATTTAAAATTTATAAAGATATCTGGAGTTTAGTATGTCAGCTAAAGACGTAAAATTTGGTGATTCAGCGCGTTCAAAAATGATCGCCGGTGTAAACGTACTTGCAGATGCAGTAAAAGTAACTTTAGGTCCTAAAGGGCGTAACGTTGTTATTGATCGTTCTTTCGGTGCACCACACATCACTAAAGATGGTGTAACTGTTGCTAAAGAAATTTCTTTAAAAGATAAATTCGAAAATATGGGCGCGCAATTGGTTCGTGAAGTTTCTTCAAAAACCAATGATATCGCAGGTGATGGTACAACAACTGCAACTGTACTTGCTCAAGCGATCTTAAATGAAGGGATCAAATCTGTAACTGCGGGTATGAACCCAATGGATTTGAAACGTGGTATCGACCTTGCGGTTAGAGCTGTTGTTGAAAATATCAAAGCAACTGCTAAACCAGCTTCTGATACCAAAGCAATTGAACAAGTCGGTTCGATTTCGGCAAACTCTGATGAAACTGTAGGTAAGTTGATTGCGCAAGCAATGGAACGCGTTGGTAAAGAAGGCGTGATTACTGTTGAAGAAGGTTCAGGCTTTGAAGATGCGCTTGATGTTGTAGAAGGTATGCAGTTTGACCGTGGTTATATCAGCCCGTACTTTGCAAACAAACAAGATACTTTGACTGCTGAACTTGAAAATCCATTCATTCTTCTTGTTGATAAGAAAATTGGTAATATCCGTGAATTGATTACAGTTTTAGAAGCTGTTGCAAAAACAGGTAAACCATTACTCATCATCGCTGAAGATGTTGAGGGTGAAGCACTTGCAACACTGGTTGTAAACAACATGCGCGGTATCATCAAAGTATGTGCGGTTAAAGCGCCTGGTTTTGGTGATCGTCGTAAAGCAATGCTTCAAGATATCGCGATCTTGACAGGTGCTACTGTGATTTCTGAAGAAGTGGGTATGTCTTTAGAACAAGCAACGCTTCAAGATTTAGGTACTGCACATAAAATCACGATTTCTAAAGAAAATACTGTGATTGTTGATGGTGCTGGTGATGCAAATCAAATTGCTGAACGTGTAACTCAAATTCGTGCTCAAATCGAAGAATCAACATCTGAATACGATAAAGAAAAACTTCAAGAGCGCGTAGCTAAACTCGCTGGCGGTGTTGCTGTAATCAAAATTGGTGCTGCAACTGAAGTTGAAATGAAAGAGAAGAAAGACCGTGTAGATGATGCGCTTCATGCAACGCGTGCTGCGGTTGAAGAAGGTGTTGTTGCAGGTGGTGGTGTTGCGTTGGTACGTGCAGCTAAAGTACTTGACGGTCTTGTTGGTGCAAATGATGACCAAACTGTAGGTGTGAACATCCTTCGTCGTGCGATTGAAGCGCCACTTCGTCAAATCGTGTCTAACGCTGGCGATGAGCCATCTGTTGTGATCAATGCAGTGAAAAGCGGTGAAGGTAACTTTGGTTACAACGCTGCAACTTCACAATATGGTGATATGTTAGAAATGGGTATCCTTGACCCTGCTAAAGTAACGCGTTCTGCACTTGAGCACGCTGCATCTGTTGCTGGTTTGATGTTAACAACTGAATGTATGATTACTGATATCCCAGAAGATAAACCTGCTATGCCTGATATGGGTGGCATGGGTGGTATGGGCGGTATGATGTAATATCGTTTCAATCTCAGATCATAAAAAATCCCCGCTTTTATGCGGGGATTTTTTATGCAAGTTACTTTATTCTTGTTTTTTGTAGATTTATTATTATCCTTTTCTACTATTCGGTAAATATAAATACAATACGAAAATTGTGAGGGGGGAGTAAAATGAAAAGATTAATTTTCATTATTGTAATTAGCCTGGTGTTAACTGGATGTTTAAGTATGATGGGGCAACGACTTGAAACTAGAAATGATTTAATGCAGTCTTCGGTAGGCGAGACAGAAGAAAAAATGGGGACCACCATCTAGAAGTTATACAGTTCCGAGCGGCGCTAAAATTATTTCTTATAATGATGATTGGGGTTCTTGTGTTGAAAAATTTATGCTAGAACGCGGTAAAGTGACCAAATGGGGATTTACCAATTGTTCAATGAATCTCAATCGGCCTGATAAAATAGACAAGAAAACACCAATTCCAAAACCTTCACTTTAATGAATTATTTATAGAAATAATTTTAAGAGATAAGGAATTTCGTCAAGTTAAAAATATCACAGTGCTTTGACTTGATTAACACAGCAAAGAGAAATTAGGCTTTTATAAATTGACATTTTACGCTCGGTGGAATGTTAATGTTCTCTCTAACTGATTTAAAAACAATAATTTATCTAAAAAGAATAATCACCCAAGTAAAGAAAATAATTGCTTGAGCTACAAACTGCGCAGCACTTCCCATATCTTTGGCATTTTTAGACAGTGGATGGCGTTCTAAAGAAACTCGATCAACGACAGCTTCTAATGCTGAATTAAACAGTTCTACAATGATTGCCAATAAGCACACAGCAATCATCACTGCTTGTTCAACAGAAGAGACATCAACGAAGAATGTAATCGGAATTAAAACAATATTAATCCAAACAATCTGACGGAAAGCAGCTTCATTTTGATATGCAGCTTTAAATCCTGCTAAAGAATAGCCAGTTGCATTGAGAATGCGTTTGAAACCCGTCGTACCCTTAAATGGAGAATAATCACTCATACATCAAAGCAGCTAAATTTTTAAAAAGTGTATTATTTTAAACTTAAATGGGGATTAATTTTAAACAAAAAGCACTAAGTTTAGAAAAAATTAAGCAAACATTTGAATCGTTTGCTTAATTTTTTGAATAAATCAGATGTTACTTTGCATTTGGATTGGTTTTTAAGTACGCATCCAAAGCTTTACGACCCAGCGCAGGATCATCGGTAAATACACCGTCCACACCAGCTTTAAAATACATCTCATATTCTTTATTCGCGCCAGCTTCACAACGCTTGGCTGCATCTGCTTCACCAGTACTACATTTTAAATTGTTGGCAAGGAAATTATTTTCAGGACGGAAAGTATATGGATGGACTTTTAAGTTCACAGCATGAGCATCTGTAACAAAAGAAGAAGGTGCAGTATAGCTATCATTAAAAATATACGGTTTCCATGGACCAACACCATCAGCATATTTGGCAACTTCTTTTAAACCTTGTGCTGTGGCCATATCACCATAGGTGGTTTTAATCCCTTGTACGACATAATCTGCTGGACTGATTTTCTTATCATCATAAAGCTGAATAATTTTGGCATGCTTTAAGCTTTTATGGGCTGTCAATTGGTCTTTAAAGTACTTTAAATTATTTACTTCAAATGACTGTAGATAAATCGGTGCAATTTCACGGCTATATTGGTACTTTGCCAAAGTTTTAAGCAATGGATCTTCCATGGCTAAATTTAGTTTTTGAAAATATGTTGGGTGCTTGGTTTCAATATAGAGCCCAACCACCTTACCAGTTTTTTTATAATTCTTTTCAGCCAGTTCAATGATCTGCTCAAGGGTGGGAATATTAAATTGGTCATTGTATTGGGTATTGTTCGGGCGTAACGCTGGGATACGCTCACGTGCTTTAAGTTGATTCAATTCATTTAAAGTAAAGTCTTCAGTAAACCATCCCGTTAACGATGTCCCATCGATGATTTTTGTTTTCTTACGATCTGCAAATTGGCTGAATGTACTGACATTGGTTGTACCGCCAATTTCATTTTCATGACGTGCAACCAAAACCCCATCTTTAGTCGATACTAAATCTGGTTCAATAAAATCAGCACCATCATCAATGGCTTTTTGATAACTTTCAAGGGTATGTTCAGGACGTAAAGCACTGGCTCCTCGGTGACCAACGATAATAATTTTTGGTTCCTTGTATTCGGGCGTGACGTTATCTATATTTTTATCGTCATCATTACAAGCAGTTAATAAGGCCATGATACTTACCAATAACCCAGTATTTTTTAATCATATTTCTCTCAAATTCTTATAAGTAAACTGAGCGTAGTGTATGTGGTTAAATTGACACTGTGATGACATCAAGATGAAAAGATGATGAAATCTTTTTTGTAGATTTACGATCCGAAGAAATGAATTCTTCACAGTTTCTTCATATTTAAACTTATCATTCGCTTTTCTGTTATTTTTCCTTGAGTTTTTAGTTCAAGTCACAGAATATCCATATAAAGCAGATTTAATTGTTCGAACAGCTTTAACCTCAATCCTTTGACACAGAACCTACTCTGATGCTCTCTAAATTTTTTATTCAACGTCCTATTTTTGCCTGTGTACTCGCAATTATTGTTATGGCTTTAGGCGTATTTTCAGTCTTAAATTTACCTATAGAGCGATACCCTGATATTGCTCCACCACGAATTACTGTTTCGACAACATATACAGGCGCAGATGCTGAAACGGTTGAAGAGAGTGTTACACAGGTTTTAGAACAACAAATTAAAGGGATCGACCATCTACTGTACTTTAGTTCGAGTAGTGACTCATCAGGTCGTGCCAGAATTAGTATCAGTTTTGAAAATGGAACTGACCCAGATACCGCACAAGTACAAGTACAAAATAGCATTAATGGCGTACTTAACCGTTTACCTGACGATGTACAGCGTCAAGGTGTAACGGTAAATAAATCACTTGGCGATACATTTATGGTGGTGGGTTTATATGATGAAACGGGTAAAAGTAACAATATCGAGTTAGGTGACTATTTATCTGATCATATAGAACAAGAATTATCACGGATTGAAGGGATTGGTGAAGTTGATGTATTTGGCTCACAATATGCCATGCGAATTTGGCTCAATCCGAATTTGCTTCGACAATATCAATTGATGCCCAGTGATATTCGGACAGCAATTGAGGCACAGAATACACAGGTTGCCGCTGGTGGTGTCGGCGATTTACCAGTAACTGCTGACCAATATTTAAATGCAAAAGTCACTGCTGGTTCACGTTTAAGAACTGTGGACGAATTTAAGAATATTATAGTCAAATCCAATACCGATGGAGGCTATATCTATTTAAAAGATGTGGCGCGTATTGAATTGGGCGCAGAAAACTACCAATCTTTTAATACCATCAATGGTTATCCTTCATCAGGTATGGGGATTTCTTTATCCTCAGGTGCAAATGCACTAGCAACATCGGCATTAATCAAAGCCGAGTTGGCAAAGATTTCTGAAAAACTACCACAAGGTTATAAGATTGTTTATCCACGTGATAATACGCCGTTTGTGCAAGAATCCATTAAAGAGGTGGTAAAAACATTATTAGAAGCCATCGTATTGGTGGTTCTGGTCATGTTTATTTTCCTACAAAGCTGGCGTGCAACGTTGGTTCCTACTATTACTGTTCCGATTGTAATTTTAGGTACTTTTGCGGTACTCAATGTGCTCGGTATGAGTATTAACACATTGACTTTATTTGCCTTAGTGTTGGCAATTGGTCTGTTGGTCGATGATGCGATTGTTGTGGTGGAAAATGTCGAGCGTTTGATGCATGAGCAGGGTCTAACTGCAAAACAGGCATCTATCGAGTCTATGCAGGAAATGACAGGGGCTTTGATTGGAATTACAGTGGTCTTGACGGCTGTATTTATCCCGATGGCATTCTTTACGGGTTCAACAGGTGTGATTTATCGTCAATTCTCCATTACCTTAGTGGCGGCAATGGCCTTGTCACTGTTGGTTGCATTGATATTAACCCCTGCACTGTGTGCCATTATTTTAAAACCGAACCCCAAACCCATGCGTTGGGCCACTTGGTTTAATCGCAAACTTGAAAATCTAAGACAACGTTATATTCGACTGATTCAAAAGACCTTAAATTTGAAATGGGTGGTTTTGACGATTTTTGTGGCTTTGATTGCTGTGTTTTCACTGATTTATCGGACTTTACCTACTAGTTTTATTCCAAGTGAAGATCAGGGTATGTTGAGTGTACAGTTCCGTTTAGCCGATGGTGCACCGATGTCAAGTAGTCAGGTGGTTGGAGAAAATATTCGAAGATATTTCCTTGAAAATGAAAAACAAAATGTAGATATTGTATTGATTCGTTATGGGCGTAATTTTTCAGGTACAGGACAAAATTTAGGAACAGGCTTTGTAGCCTTAAAGCATTGGGATGATCGGTCAGGTACACAAAATTCTGCGCAAGCAATTCGTGAACGTGCAACAAAATATTTTAGTCAAGATCGCAATGCTCGGATTACAGTGAGTTTGCCTGCTTCTGTAAATGGTTTGGGAGATAGTGATAGCTTAGAATTCTGGATTCAGGATATTAATGGTCAAGGTCGAAAATATTTAGACCAACAATTCAATACATTGCAGGCGCAAGCCAAACAGTTCCGATCCTTTGAGAATCTGGATAAAAAGTCCAATCCCGATAAATCTAAGTTAAAAGTTGATGTTAATCAAAAATTGGCATTGGCAAATGGACTGAGTCAAACCGCGATTAACAACACCTTGTCAGCAGCATGGGGTGGTTCTTATGTAAATGACTTTATTGATCGTGGGCGAATTAAACGAGTAATGATGCAAGGCGATGCAGAATTTCGTTCCAAGCCAGAAGACCTACAGGTATGGACGGTGCGTAATGCACAGAACCAGATGGTGCCATTTAGCAATTTCGCAACAACGCGCTGGGAAGGTGGGCCAGATGTAGTGAATCGTTTCCAAGGTTATACCGCCTTGCAAATGGAAGCCAATGCTGCGGCGCATACTAGTTCAGGTCAAGCCATGAAAGATATTCAGACCTTGATTAGTCAACAAGAGGGAATAGATGTTGCGTGGAGTGGCTTGTCATTTGAAGAACAAAAATCCAGTAGCCAAGCATGGTTACTCTATTTGATTTCAATCGGCTTTATTTTTCTTTGTCTAGCAGCTTTATATGAAAGTTGGTCGATTCCAACTGCTGTGATTGCGGCAATTCCTTTGGGGATTGGAGGCAATATTATTTTCAGTAAATTGATAGGTTTTCCAAACGACATTTATTTTCAAATTGCATTGTTGACCACGATTGGTTTGTCTTGTAAAAATGCGATTTTGATTGTTGAGTTTGCTGCTCTGTCTCAGGAAAAAGGTAAAACAGCTATTGCAGCTGCATTAGAAGGTGCAGGGCTGCGGTTACGTCCAATTCTAATGACATCATTAGCCTTTGGTGCGGGGATTATTCCATTGGTTGTTGCATTTGGTGCAGGTGCTGCCAGCCGTCAAGAAATTGGTGTAAGTGTGTTAGGTGGGGTGATCTTTGGAACAGTTTTGGTTTTACTGTTTATCCCATTTATGTATGTGTTGGTTCGCTCAATTTTTAAATCAAAAGCGCCCTCTGAGTAATGGTGTCGATTGATGGCCTTAGCTTGATCAATGTTCTTAGATGAGGATTGATCAAGCTTAAAATCATACAGAACCGTTAAAACATGTTTCACAACAAAAAACATCTTTATTTTCGTGGGATTGCAGTCCAACATGTGGCAAAAGTTTGATGGAATTTGGATCATCCTATGCAATTTTCTTTGGCACTCGTTTCAGAAATAGAAAAAGCCATTCAAAACCATCAATTTGATATCATCGAAAAACAATTTGAACAAATCAATGACGCTGATATCGCAAAAATTTTGGCAGACTTATCTTTAAATGAACAGCTGACATTGGTGGAGTATTTGCCCAATGCTGCGTACATTCTTGAGTTTTTATCACTCGAACAACAACTTAAAATTTCTGAGCATTTACCAAAACAAATACTGGTCAATATCATTTCTGAGATGCACTCGGACGATCGTACAGATTTATTTAAGTATTTGCCTTATGCATTACAGCAAGCTGTTTATGCTGATTTAAGCACTGAAATACAACTGCAGATCCAACATTTAGCCAGATATCCAGAAGAGTCTGCTGGTGCAATCATGAGTTCAGATTATGTGACATTGTCACCTGATTTGAACATGACGCAAGCCATCAAGCAGATCAGAGCAATTGCTACAAATCGTGAAACAGTCTATTTGATTTATGTGATCAATCCTCAAGGTACGTTACTTGGGGTTGTGTCCTTACGTGAAATTATTCTTGCTGAGCCTGAACAAACCATTGCTGAAGTTATGAGTACGGATTTGATTGTAGGGGATGTTAATGAAGACCAAGAAAGTATTGCAGAGAAGTTGCATTATTATGACTTTATTGCGCTGCCTATCGTTGATGAGCAACAGCGTCTTTTAGGTATTGTCACTTATGATGATGCGATGGATGTTGTCACCGAAGAAGCCACTGAAGATTTTTTAAAATCCAGTGCAGTCTCATCTTCTCCTAAAATGAGTATTAAGACAGCGCCGATTCATTACCTATATAAGAAACGGGTATTTTGGTTGGTGATTTTAGTTTTTGGCAGCTTATTGTCTGGATTTGGGATTGCCCATTTTGAAGATATTATTGCAAAAAATATTGTGCTGGTATTCTTTTTGCCGCTTTTGGTCGGGAGTGGTGGGAATGCCGGTTCACAGTCGGCCACGTTAATGGTGCGGGCATTGGCAACGGGTGATGTACATTTAAAAGATTGGATGTACCTGATTGGGCGTGAAAGCTTGGTCGGTTTATGCTTGGGCGGAACAATGGCAATTGCTGTGTCCATTCTTGGCTACTTTAGAGGGGATGCAATGGTCGCCTTGGTTTTAGCTTTAAGTATGATGGGTATAGTATTGATGGGCTGCTTAATAGGGATGAGTCTGCCATTTATATTAAATCGTTTAAAGCTGGATCCAGCAAGTGCTTCGGCACCTTTAGTCACTTCGATTTGTGATGCAACAGGTGTTATCGTTTACTTATGTATTGCATCGATTATTTTATAAGACATGGCTGAAGGGTATAAGCTTTAAAAATGCTTGGCTGATCATGTTTAATTAGCAATATCTTTTCTTAAATCACGACAACTGGGAATATCTGTATAGCGATATACCTGATAACCTGCTTGCTCTAACATCTCGTCACGTTGTGCATCGATATGCTCTTTGCCAAGGTGACTGGGATCATCGAGTTCAATAATAGCAATTACTTCAAGCTGTTTATCGAGTAAAACAAAATCGGTCACTTTACGATTGAATTTGGAACGCAATTTAAATTGATTGCAATCAATTAATGCGCTAAACGCGACTTGCGCAAGTACATGATGTTGTGGAAAGGCTTCATTTAAACGGAAAAACATTTTCTGTTCAAAAGGGGGTGATCACACGTTTTGCATAATAATGTTTATTTCGAAATAAATACTGACCAAAGCAGGCAAGCAATAAAGCAATGGTTGCGATACTGCCAATCAATAAAAATAAAATTTGATGTAAATCGAGAGACATAAGCGATCGGTATCATATAGACAAGAAAAAACCCACTCAATCATGAGTGGGTTTTTAAAATCTGGCTCTCCAACCTGGGCTCGAACCAGGGACCTGCGGATTAACAGTCCGTCGCTCTACCGACTGAGCTATTGGAGAATCTGGAACGCATTTTAGGGATGAAATGGGAATGGGTCAAGGAAAAATTGTTAAATCCATCATAAAAAAGCATTATTTGCTAAATATTTGATCATTCTGAATAAAAGTAAAGTTGTTTTAAGCGTTCTGAAATTGAGAGTGAAATCAATTATAGTCAACCTGTCAAAAAAACTCAGACTCAAGAATATAATTTCTATTAATATTTTTAATTAAATCAATTTTATGGAAAAAATAAATTGTTAATTATAAAAGCTTGCATCACCACATCTTACATTCAAAGTTTAAATACCTTTGCGTAGGCGATGCCAAAACTTGCGCTGCCAACAAAGCAGTGCTTTGTTTTTGCTCATGGGCGAGGGGGACGTCCTGTACCCCCGCCCAACGGCGACATCTCTGTCGCCCCGCGGTAGGATCACCATCTAGGATTCAAAAGACAAAAATGAATTGATAATCAATAGTTTCTAAAATTTGATACAAAAACATAAGCTTTATTTATAATCAATGACTTGTATGAATAATTAAATGATTTGACCCTACATCTTTTCTTTATAGAAAATAAAGATATAAAAAAGCCCACTGCATGATGAGTGGGCTTTTTAGAATCTGGCTCTTCCACCTGGGCTCGAACCAGGGACCTGCGGATTAACAGTCCGTCGCTCTACCGACTGAGCTATGGAAGAATAGATGGCTCTCCAACCTGGGCTCGAACCAGGGACCTGCGGATTAACAGTCCGTCGCTCTACCGACTGAGCTATTGGAGAATCTGATGCGCATTTTATGGATGAAAGCCAAAGTGGTCAAGTGAAATGATAAGAAAAAAGGCTTAAATGTTTTTTTATTGTCCGAATTTAAAGAGTTTGTATATATATTGATTATTTTTAAAGTTTTCTAGTTCTTTATTCGAGATTAAATGATCATAAGTGATTAAATTTTGTTGCAGTTGGAGAAGGGTTTGTATTCGTTGTGATGGTTTCATTCGGACTAAAGCGCTAAAAATAATCGCGATTTCTAAGATTTGAATATTTTTAAAACGCAAGTTTGATGAAATCACTATATTTTTAGCCCTATAGGCTTTTTTCCACAAAAAATGTTGTTGCATAATTTGATCAATAAACATTAAGTCAAGTTCGTAACACATACCAAAAGAAAAGCCTCTATGTTCTTGCTGTATTTTACGCATGTTGAAAGCGGAAATTTGCGCATAATCGAAGGTGATTTTTATTGCATGCATTTGAATTTGACAAAACTCGGAATGAAAACGTATCTGTGGTCGTCCATGTTTGATCAGCAAAGACAATGAAATAAGTTCAAACAACACAATAAACAGCCAAAACAGGACCACAAAAATGAAAGTGAAGCTGATATCGTCCGAATTGGTAATATAGAGATAACAGGGGATTTGAATGGCGCTAAGCATGGCATAACTATAAAAGATTTTTATTGGATCTGCTTTTACAGTGTAACTAGGATTGATCATATTAGAATTGAAAAAAATGAATCACATAAAAAGGCCATTCTAAAATGAATGGCCTTTATCCAAAAATAAAATGCTTAGATCTTATTTTTCAACACCAGCTTCTTGGCCTGCATATTTCGCGTTTGCATAGTCCCAGTTTACAAGGCTTTCTAAGAAAGTCGAAATGTATTTAGGACGAGCATTACGGAAGTCGATGTAATATGCATGCTCCCAAACGTCAATTGTCAGTACCGCTACTTTGTCATGTGCAAGTGGAGTATCTGCATTTGAAGTTTTAAGAATAGAAAGCTCGCCATTCACTTTATCAGCAACTAACCAAGCCCAACCTGAACCGAATTGAGTTGTTGCAGCAGCAGCGAATTCTTCAGCGAATTTTTCGTAAGAACCGAAAGCCTCATCAATTTTAGCAGCTAAAGCGCCAGTAGCTTTACCGCCACCGTTTTTAGCCATACAGTTCCAGTAGAATGTGTGGTTCCAAACTTGTGCAGCGTTGTTGAATACACCTGCTTTAGATGCATCGCCAGCTACAGCCACAATGATCTCTTCTAAAGTTTTACCTTCAAGATCAGTACCCTTGATTAAGTTGTTTAAGTTTACAACATAGGTATTGTGGTGCTTGTCATGATGATATTCTAAAGTTTCTTTACTGATGTGCGGCGCAAGATCTTCATAGCCGTATGGTAAAGCTGGTAAAGTAATGGTTGTCATGTTTTAAATTCCTTGCATTTAGCTGGGTTTTAACATTAAGTGGCTTTATTGTAATGGATTCTTTCAACAATTGTGCAAGATGTTAAATAACAATACACAATTTATTTCGATTTAATACGTATAAAGAAAATGTAAAAAATGCATCGCATTTTTATGAAAAAATGTCTAATCGGCAAGCCAATATTTGTCTACAAATGAGCTACATTTTTAGGATAACACTTAAATTGGATTGTTGAGTTCGAAATAGCGATAATCAATCTTGAATTGTTCAGCGATCGCTTGACCAAGTTGTTGAACACCGTACCTTTCAGTTGCATGATGACCACATGCATAGTAATGCACATCTAATTCTTTTGCTTCATAAAAAGTACGCTCACTCACTTCACCTGAAATATAGGCATCACAATTCATTGCTGCCGCTTTGCCTATAAAATCCTGTGCTCCGCCTGTACAAAATCCAACTTTTTGGATCAGCGTTTTTTCTGCGGTTAAATGTATGGTATTGAAGCCTAATTTTTCAGTAAGAAGGTGTTTAAAATCTTCTGGTGAGATTGGAGCTTTTAAATAACCGATATTACCAATCGGATTGCGTTCGCTTGGGTCTAAAGCTTCAATATTTTCCAGTCCAAGGATTTTGGCAATCATTGCATTATTCCCTAGTGTTGGATGTGAATCTAAGGGGAGGTGGTATCCAACAAGTGAAATATCATTTTGGATTAATGCTTTGATTCGTTTGCCACGCATGCCTGTGATTGGATAGGGTTCGCCTTTCCAGAAGTAGCCATGATGAACCAAGAGAAGGTCTGCTTGTTGTGCAATTGCTGCATCAATTGCATCCTGTGACGCCGTGACTGCACACAGGATTTTTTTTACTTCAGATCGTCCTTCGATTTGTAATCCATTGGGCGCGTAATCTTTAAATTCATGCGATTTTAAGGTTTGATCAGACCATTGGATGATATCTTTGAGTAAAGCCATGAATAACCTTTAATTAAATTAAGTGTGTTAAGAACATCAAAACATATTTTAAATTGTAACTAAAGCTGAACAAAACTCTTTGTGTTTTTTATGTTTCTTGATTGAATTGCTTTACAATATACAAATTGCTTTTGCATCAATGAATTAAAAAATTCTTAGAGGAATAAAAACGTGCGGCGTTCATTTACTTGGCTCCCTTGGGTTTTACTGATACTGGTTATTATTTGTTTTGTGGTTTGGCAAAAACTTCAACAGCCCAAAGCGCCTATTGCTGCTGATGGTGTGAAAATGCCAGCTGAGAAAGTTGAACCTTTGGTCAATACATCTCGAACGGGCGGTGTGGTGTCCTATAGTGCTGCGGTCAAAGTTGCCGCACCAGCAGTAGTCAATATTTTTACAACTCAAAAAGTAAAACAAAATCATCCATTACTCAATGATCCTGCGTTTAGAGAATTTTTTGGAAATCAGATTCCTGAACAAAATCAAAACCAGAATGAAAATAGTTTGGGTTCAGGGGTAATTGTTCGTCCAGATGGTTATATTTTGACAAATAACCATGTGATTGCTCAAGCAGAACAAATTGTTGTTGCCTTGCAAGATGGTCGTCGTGCTGAAGCAACTGTAATTGGCACAGATCCTGATACAGATTTGGCTGTGATCAAAATAGAATTGAAAGAATTACCTGTATTACCATTTAAATTGAGTGGGAATGAGGTAGGAGATGTTGTACTGGCAATTGGAAACCCATTTGGTGTAGGGCAAACTGTAACTCAGGGTATTATCTCTGCGACAGGCCGTTCTGATCTTGGTATTAATACTTATGAAGATTTTATTCAAACAGATGCAGCAATTAATCCAGGTAACTCTGGTGGTGCATTGATTGATGTGGCGGGGAATTTGATTGGCGTCAATACTGCAATTTTCTCTCAGTCAGGTGGTTCATTGGGCATTGGCTTTGCCATTCCTGCGAAAATCTGTCAACAAATTTTAAATTCGATTTTGAAAGATGGTCGTGTGATTCGTGGATGGATGGGTATTAGTTTAGTCCCACCAACCCAAGCGGATGTATTGCAGCCACGTCAGCCTGGTGTTGTAGTTGCTGATGTATTGAAAAAAGGTCCTGCGGCGGAAGCGGGAATTAAAGTCGGTGATCGTATTATTAAAGTGAATAATGAAGATATTACTTCAACCTCACATTTAATTAATTATGTTGCACTTCAAGCACCAAATACCGATATTCAAGTTGAAGTCATTCGTGGTGAACAAACTGTCAATCTCACTGTTAAAGTGGGTGAACGAAAAGTTCAAAGTGCTGATTCACAGTTTATCCCTTTACCACGACGTTAAGTATCGCAAAAAATTTAGCCCTGATGAATCAGGGCTTTTTTATTTCGAAAATGAAGGTTTTCCTTAGTTCAAAAGACTATTTAGTGTTAGTGAGGCCAATTGGCACAGGGATTAGGTAATAGACTATGGATTGCGCCAACTTCTTCATTTGAGAGCTTTGTATCTTTATTTTTATCTAAGAATTTAAATAATTTAATGTTTTTATCTTGACCTTTAAAGCGTCGGTCATCTGGCCATGGGAGTGGATCAAAGTCTTTGACTTTTAAGAATTCATTGAGCTCAAAGGTACCATTTTTATTTAAATCATAGGTTTTATGGAATTTCTCCCAGTCTAAAGAAGCAGGATCACAGGCAAAGCTAAAGCTTGAAAGTGCGCTACAACTGAGAATTAGACTATAGATTATTTTATTCATTTGTTTTATCCCATTTTTTTAATTAGCTTTGATTATAAAGACAAAGTGATTTTAAACGAATGGCTGCATCTCAACAAAACTATTTCCGTCTTGATTCAACCTATTCGATAGAAAATACTATATTTTTAAAACAAAAAAACAGTGCCGAAGCACTGTTTTTATTGCAATAAAACGCTATTCAATTAACTTTCTTGTTGAATTCCAGCAACTAACCAATCTTGAGTAGACCCTGCTGGTTTAACAAAGTGCCATACTTCTGAGAACGGTACAGGTTGACTATTTAAGTCTTCGCTGACAGTTCCTGTAAAACGAACACTCACCACGTATTGTCCATTTTCTGTTGCACTATCCAATACCAATGCATTTAAGTTCGAAAACTCAGCCACATCTTGATCTTGGTTTGCCATGATATCGCTGTACATTGACTGATAAAGATCAGCTGTTAAATAGCGCTGAATTTCAGCAATGTTGCTCACAGAGTTCATTGACTGAATATGGTTAAAGCGTTGACGAGCAACACGTAAGAAAGCAGCAGGTTCCGTTCCATCTGGAAGTTGATTGCCGCTTTGCATTGACGCTGCACCAAAAGGTGCTTGTGTTGCAGTACCACCATTCACCGACTGACCAAAAATATTGGTAGAGTCATTCGAACTACGTGTCGCATTGTTTTGCCCAAATGGCGTAGATGTTGAACCTGCGCTATTTGGTGCATATGGATTATTACTGGCTAATTTTTTTTTTGCACCGAATTTACGGAATAAGAAGAATGCAGCACCAGCAATCAGGATTAACCAAATCCAACTTGGAATTCCACCTTGTTTCTCTTCTTGTTGAGCAGCTGCTTGTTGTTTCGCTAATTCAGCATCATTGGTCTGAGCTTGTGCGTTACCATTATGATCATCAGCCATCGCATTTGCCGCAATCGCACCTACTGCTGCACCTGCAACACCAGCAGCAACCATTTTACCTACACCAGAACCTGATTTTTGTTGACCAGGTTGAGCAGGCGTTGGTTGTTGAGCAGGCGTAACTTGTCGAGGTTGAGAATAAGACTGACTTGAACTCGAAGAACGGCTCATGCCATGGCTTTTACCACCACCTGCACGTTTTGCTTCAGCTAAAGGTGCTACAGCCAAAGTTGCCATTAAAATACCTGCGATCAAGCCGCGCTGTCGAACTTCCATTGAATCTACCTATATTAAAAAATATGTTGATGAATATGGGTGCAAGCATATTACTGTATTGCTTTCCATAGTTCTCTTTATGCAGTCTTTTTAAGAGAATTTCAATGTTTTTAAGATTTATTTGCACATATATTCACATAAACATAACGAATATATTGCTGGGCTTTTAAAGCTCAATACAGATTTTCTAATCTATTGAAATAATTAAAACAATCAAATTAAAAAGGCTTTTATCATATCGGTGGAATTGTCTTGTGATATACAAATTTAGCGAGGCAATTTATGATAAAAATTCTCATGATTTAAAAGATAATTTAAAGCGTCCAGTAGATAGCTTTTATCTTTTAATTATTTGAATACATATTGATCGCTCAATCCGTTATATAAATGATTAAACCAACTATTGTTTTAGTTTTAGTCAAACATTTAATTTTTATTGGATTTGTGAGGGTTCATTTAAATAAGGGATAAGATACAAATTTTTATTTAAACTATCTATCAACGCAAGTTTACTTCCTTGTAAGGCTTGATCTTATTTTATAACGTGATAATTAGACCTCATCACTCAATTGCATGGCTTCTGTTAACGCCTCATGCAGTCGAGCTACTGCAATGATTTGTACACCTGCAATAGGCTTTTGTGGTGCATTGCCTCTAGGTACGATGATGTATTTAAAACCATGTTTTATGGCTTCTTTTAAGCGCTCTTGTCCATTGGGAACTGGGCGTATTTCACCTGATAACCCTACTTCACCAAATACAGCCAATTGTTGTGGTAAGGCTTTAGAGCGTAAACTTGAAGCACAGGCCAAAAGTACCGCAAGATCAGAACCTGTTTCGGTAATTTTCAAGCCACCCACGACATTGACATAAACGTCTTGTCCAGAGGTCTGTACACCACCATGACGATGCATGACTGCAAGCAACATATTTAAACGGTTTTGTTCTAAGCCCAGTGCAACCCGACGTGGTTGTCCATGCGCATCATCAACCAGTGCTTGAACTTCAACCAATAACGGACGTGTCCCTTCACGACTGATCATCACCACTGAACCGGGAATCGCTTCATCATAACGACTTAAAAAGATGGCAGACGGATTGGCGACTTCTTTTAAGCCCTTATCGGTCATGCCAAATACACCAAGTTCGTTGACCGCACCAAAGCGGTTTTTGACAGCACGAATCATACGGTAGCGGGAGTCAGATTGGCCTTCAAAATACAGTACGCAATCGACCATATGTTCAAGCACACGAGGCCCCGCCAATGCACCTTCTTTGGTGACGTGACCAACAAGAAATAATGCTGTACCACTATTTTTTGCAAACCGAGTCAAGAGTGCAGCTGACTCACGAATTTGCGAAACACCGCCGGGAGCAGATTGTAAGGTTTCAGTATATAAGGTTTGGATTGAGTCAAGGATGGCAACAGCAGGACGTAATTGTGCGAGGGTATCACAAATTCGTTCTACGCAGGTTTCTGCCATGACTTGTAATTTATCGGTAGCTAAGTCAAGACGATTGGCACGTAAAGCTACTTGTGAAAGTGATTCTTCACCAGTGACATAGAGCGCTGAATTCTTCGCAGCAGCCATATGGGTTGCGGTTTGTAAAAGAATGGTAGATTTACCAATACCGGGGTCACCCCCAATCAGGACGACAGAACCTGTGACTAAACCACCACCTAGCACACGATCAAATTCGCCAATACCCGTAGCTAAACGTGTTTCATTAGACACTGTAATCTGATTGAGTAAAGTGACATTGGCTGCTTGTCCTGCATATCCACCGCCCATAGGTTTGGCGCGATGTGATACGACAGGTTCTATTCGCACTTCAGTCAGAGAATTCCATTCACCACAGTCGGAACATTGACCTGCCCATTTTGGATGGTCTGTACCACATTGTTCACAACGATAAACAGTTTTAACTTTGCCCATTTTGAGTGCGTTCACCTTTTGAATGATCTGCTGAATGTACCAATAGCGCTATTGAAATACAATTTTTTGTGCAACATCTCGCCAAAAACTATTTTGGCACGTAAACTGCAAATCGAAGGAACGGTAAAAATAAGAAAGGTAAGGGATAGTCATTTGACTATTAAATAAGCTAAAAGATGAAAAAACTTAGTTATTTTAAGTATTCATTGAAAAAGGCTTTTTTATTTTTTTTGTTTTAAGCTACTTTTAAACAACGAAATCTGAGAGAAGAATATAACAATGTCAAATGAAAACCTCAGTTCTTCTGCGGAAACAGGTGAACTAGCAAGAAGTTTATCGAATCGTCATCTACAATTAATTGCAATTGGTGGTGCGATTGGTACAGGCTTATTTATGGGTTCAGGAAAGACGATTAGTCTTGCAGGACCATCCATATTATTTATTTACATGATCATTGGTTTGATGGTTTTTTTCGTCATGCGTGCGCTTGGTGAACTGTTACTTTCAAACTTGCAATACAAGTCATTTATTGATTTTTCTACAGATTTGATCGGACCATGGGCAGGCTATTTTGTCGGATGGACTTATTGGCTGTGCTGGATCACTATTGGTATCGCAGATTTATCTGCAATTATCTATTACTTACAGTTCTTCAATAATGGGGTGCCCTTTACCCCGACTGAAGGGGCCATGATTAGTGTTGCCGCAATCTTCTTTATTTTAGGATTGAACCTAGTCACAGTAAAACTGTTTGGTGAATTGGAATTCTGGTTTGCGCTGATCAAAATTATTGCCATTGTGGTGTTAATTTTGGTGGGTTTCTGGATGATTTTTACTGGCTTTACCTCGGCAGCAACAGGTCAAGTGGCGTCATTTACTCATCTTTGGGATCATGGTGGAATGTTCCCGAAAGGTTTTGAAGGCTTCTTAGCAGGCTTCCAAATTGCCATATTTGCTTTTGTCGGTGTTGAACTTGTTGGTACCACCGCAGCAGAAACCAAAGATCCAGAGAAGAACTTACCTAAAGCAGTTAACTCAATCCCAATCCGTATTATTTTCTTCTATGTATTGGCGTTAGTGATTGTTATGTCAGTTACACCATGGAATATGATTGATCCTAAAGTTAGCCCATTTGTGAACTTGTTTAGTCAAGCGGGAATTGCTGCGGCTGCAATCATTATGAACTTGGTGGTTCTTTCTTCTGTAATGTCTTCAATGAACAGTGGTGTATTCTCAACAAGTCGTATGCTATTTGGTCTTTCTCGTGAAGATCAAGGTCCTAAAGCATTTGGTCTGTTAAATAAACGCGCAGTTCCAGCGAATGCTTTATATTTCTCTGGTGTATGTCTATTGGGTGGTGCGGCATTACAATACTTCGTTCCTAATACTGTCGAAGCATTTACTTTAGCAACCACACTGTCCACGATCTTGTTTATCTTGGTATGGATTATTATTTTGTGGAGTTACTTGGTGTATTACAAAACACGCCCAGAACTTCATGCAAAATCAGTGTTTAAATTACCAGGTGGACCGATTACTTGTTATATCGTGATCATTTTCTTTGTCGGTACGATTGGTATTCTTGCATTAGAACCAGATACAATGAAATCATTGATGGTCAGTCCAATCTGGCTCATTATCCTTGCGATTGGTTATTTCTGTTTTTATAAGAAAAAATAGTTATTAACGATTTCAATGATATTGATAAGAAAACGTCAGTAATTTACTGGCGTTTTTTTTATTCTCATTTTAAGCTTTAATGCTTCCGCTTTGGTCTATATTTTAGATTCAAGGTATAAGGTATACTGACGAAAATTTTGGAAATAGGTGAACAAATGCGTTTTGCAATTTGTGGCATCGGTTTAGTTTTAGCAAGTGCTGTGTTGGTGGGTTGTGGTCAATCAGGCAATTTGCAATTGGCAAACAGTCAAGACTATGACAAACGTGCCAAATATTTGCTCTATTCAAAAGATGCCAATAAAGCTGCCCAAAGCAAGGCAAAAGTGCAAGATCAGACAGCTGTTGCAGATCAGTCTGTGCCCGCATCTCAAGCTACTTCAAACTAAACCTAATTACACTTTCATTGAAAGGATAGATTCATGAGTTTCTCCCGCATTCATGGGGTATTGCATGCAGAGCAATGTTCTTTAGATCAACTCGCGCAGCAATATGGCACACCGCTTTATGTTTATTCAAAGGCAACTTTTGAAAAGCATTATTTGGATATGGATCAGGCATTTAGCTTTATCGATCATCAAATTTGTTTTGCGGTGAAGTCAAACTCAAATCTTGCGGTATTGAATGTATTGGCAAAATTAGGCTCAGGCTTTGATATTGTCACAGGTGGTGAGCTTGCGCGAGTCCTTGCCGCAGGTGGAGATGCTACAAAAATCGTATTCTCAGGTTTAGGCAAACAAGAAGCAGATATTCAAAAAGCCCTAGAAGTGGGGATTGCGTGCTTTAATGTGGAATCTCATGCTGAGCTTGATCGAATTCAGAAAGTTGCGGCAGCTTTAGGTACAAAAGCTCCGATTTCGTTACGGGTAAACCCCGATGTAGATGCGAAAACCCATCCTTATATTTCGACAGGTTTAAAAGAAAATAAATTTGGTATTCCATCAGATTCAGTTTTTGAAACTTATCAATATGCAGCGTCTTTACCTAACCTTGATGTGATTGGAATTGATTGTCACATTGGTTCGCAATTAACTGAAACACAACCTTTCGTAGATGCGCTTGACCGCGTCATTATGATGATTGCAAAATTAAAAGAATTGGGCATCCAGCTGAAACACATCGATATTGGTGGCGGTTTAGGGGTGACCTATAAAGATGAAACACCGCCAAGTGTTGCAGAATATGCCAACGCAATGCGTCCAGCTTTAGAGAAATTAGGCTTAAAAGTTTATATGGAACCGGGTCGCAGTATTTCAGCAAATGCTGGGGTATTGGTGACGAAAGTTGATTTGTTAAAACCAACCAATCATCGTAATTTCGCAATTATTGATGCTGCAATGAATGACTTGATTCGTCCCTCGCTTTACCAAGCGTGGATGGACATTCAAGCTGTGGTATCGCGTACAGATCTTGAAGCAAAAACATGGGATATCGTGGGTGCCATTTGTGAAACAGGCGATTTCCTCGGTAAAGAACGTGAACTTGCCATTCAGGAAAATGACAATCTTGCTGTTTTAGGTGCTGGTGCGTATGGTTTTGTCATGAGTTCAAATTATAACAGCCGTGGTCGTGCTGCTGAAGTCATGGTCGATGCTGACCAGTCGTATGTGATTCGTAAGAGAGAAACGATTGAATCACTTTGGGAAAATGAAAGCTTATTGCCTTAAGGAGCCATTTTAAATGTTATTAGAATTTACCAAAATGCATGGTCTGGGCAATGACTTTATGGTGGTTGATTTAATCAGCCAGCGTGCATTTTTTGATGCAATGACCATTCGCCGTTTGGCTGATCGGCATTTCGGGATCGGTTTTGATCAACTGTTAATTGTTGAAGCACCAGATTTTCCCAATGTTGATTTTAAATATCGTATTTTCAATGCAGATGGTTCAGAAGTAGAGCAATGCGGCAATGGCGTACGTTGTTTTGCTCGGTTTGTTTATGAACGTCAGTTGACCAATAAAAAGCGTTTTAAGGTTCAAACCAGTGCTGGTATTGTCGAACCTGAATTGGGTGAAAATGGTTGGGTACGAGTCAACATGGGCTATCCAAAATTTTTACCCAATGAGATTCCATTTCTTGCAGAAGAAGCAGATGCATTGTATGACATCGCATTGAAAGATAATGAATCGCTGACTATTGATGTGGTCAATATGGGCAATCCACATGCGGTCACAATCGTTCCCGATGTTTTAACTGCAGATGTTGCCAAAATTGGTCCTCAAGTGGAAGCGCATGCGCGTTTTCCGCAACGAGTAAACGCAGGCTTTATGCAAATTGTTGATGAAAAGCATGCGCGCTTACGTGTGTTTGAACGTGGTGTGGGCGAAACGATGGCATGTGGTACAGGCGCTTGTGCAGCCGCAGTCTCTGGAATGCGTCGTGGTTTACTTGCCAATAATGTAGAAATTGAGTTAGCTGGTGGTAAATTACAAATCGAATGGAAAGAAGGCGATGTGGTTTGGATGACAGGCCCGACTGCAACCGTTTATGAAGGCCGTTTAGATTTACGTTATTTCCAAGGTTGATCTCCTTTTCTCTTATCAGCTTACAAAAAAGCCCTGAATTAATTTCAGGGCTTTTTTATCTCTAACTGCATAGTTTTTGGATTAAAAAATATAAAATAAGTGTTTATACTGCTTAAAGATCTAAATAAATAATCACAAGGAAAAATAAATAATGGCAATAGATCGTATTGATTGGCATGGCGAATCGGCAGAGCAAGCAGGCTTTCCATATGAAAATGGTGGGACGCATATTGGAATTTATTTAGCATGGATTATCAATAATCAATTAGAAGGTGAGTTTCACCAAGAAGAAAGTGTTGATGAATTAGAACAAGTCCGTACACGTCAAATAACTGGGCGAGATTTTTTGATCAATATGTGCGATGAAAAATTTTGGGAAGAAGATTTAAATCCACAGGGTTTTGAATTTACCCAAGCTTATTATGAGAGTCATCAGTATTTAAAAGATTATGATGAGATATTAGTCAATGCTCAAGGTTTGATCGATACTTATGCTGTAGATGATACATGGGAAAACTATGACTTAATGGCTACGATGATTAGCCAAAAATATCAACAATGGAAGCGCAATCGAAAATAAATCAGCATTGTATGTACATTAACAAAATATACTTTTTCATTGATGGGCTTTTGTCAGCATACTCAAATTTAATCATAAAAAAACACAGTCCAAAATGGGTCGGACTGTGTTTTAACGTTGACCTGTCTGGAGACCAAATCGACGTTAAGTAACCACACTTACAGCGCGCATAGTTATATAATTTATATATGAGGATGACAGCGTATTTTTCAACCAGCAAAGTTGCCAATTTTAAATTGGTCATTCTATTTGTACTCCCACCCAATTAATTCATTGAGTGAATACCAAATATATTGCCTTCAGTATCAACTGCTAAAACAATATGACCATGAGGTCCGATCGACATTTTTGTTTGATGAATTTGACCACCAGCAGCTTCTACTCTGGCTTCTTCAATTGCACAATCTTCACTGGAAAAATAAATAATGGTACTGTTACCCCCAGCAGATATACCCTCCATTTTAACCAATGAGCCAGTTGCGCCATATTGGTTCATATCTGATGGAAATACCCACATTTCTACTGATGAATTGCTGGGATCACTTAATAAACTAAGCTCCGTGCCGATTACAGTTTGATAAAATAATTTAGCTCGCGCCATATCATTGACATAAATTTCGAACCAACACACTGGATTTGACATAAAAGCGTCCTTTTATTTTGCTGTTATCTGTTTTATGACCATACATGGCTGTATTCATAAGCCTAAGGGCAATTGAGCCTTTAACTTCTATTTTAGACTTTATCCTGATTAGCTTATGACAAACTTAACTTAAGATCAGCTGTATTTTGTAAGAAAGTATATTTTTTGATCACTATCCGGGGAGTCATTAAAAAAAAGAACGCCGAAGCGTTCTTTTTTTCGATCATTGGATTAATGACGTGCAGCTTTTTTGCCTTCATCCACTGCTTTAACGATGGGTGCTTTGACCAATGGTGTAGGATGCTCAACTAAAGCAAGTGGAAGAATCTCATCGATACTTTTCACCGCTTTAATTTCTAGACCATCTTTCACGTTCTGAGGAATTTCAGCTAAGTCACGTACGTTTTCTTGTGGTATAAATACCAGTTTAACTCCACCACGATGTGCTGCTAAAAGTTTCTCTTTTAAGCCGCCAATACGCATTGCTCGGCCACCTAAACTGGTTTCACCTGTCATTGCAATATCAGGACGAATTGCAATCCCAGTGAATGCCGAAACAAGAGCAGTCGTTAAAGCCAAACCTGCTGATGGTCCATCTTTCGGTGTTGCACCTTCAGGTAAATGAACGTGTACATCAGTTTCTTCAAAACGAGAAGCTTCGATACCCAATTCATCAGCACGTGTACGAACCACAGTCATTGCCGCAGTAATGGATTCTTTCATTACATCACCGAGTGAACCCGTAGTAATAAATTTACCTTTACCTTTTACTGCCGCTACTTCAATGGTGAGTAACTCACCGCCAACAGAAGTCCATGCCAAACCGTTTACACGACCTACTTGAGCTTCTTCTTCAGCCATGCCGTAATCAAACTTATGCACGCCTAAATATTCAGGTAAGTTTTCAGCAGTGACATCAATATGTAAGTTTTTCGCTTTCTTACTGACGGACTCTTTTACTACTTTACGTGCAATCTTAGAAACTTCACGTTCAAGACTACGTACACCAGCTTCACGGGTATAACGACGGACAATGTCACGGATCGCTTCCTCATGAACTGTCAATTCTTTGCCACGTAAGCCATTGTTCTTGATTGCCTTTGGAACAAGGTAACGATCTGCAATATTGACTTTTTCGTCTTCGGTATAACCTGGCAAACGAATTACTTCCATACGGTCTAATAAAGCCTCTGGAATATTCATACTGTTTGCAGTACAGATAAACATCACTTCGGACAAGTCAAGATCAAGATCTAAGTAGTGATCGTTAAACTTGTTGTTCTGTGATGGATCAAGTACTTCAAGCAGGGCAGAAGCTGGATCACCACGATAATCCTGTGCCATTTTGTCAACTTCATCGAGCAAGAACAGTGGGTTCTTAACACCAACTTTTGTCAACGACTGTACAATTTTACCCGGCATCGCACCAATATAAGTACGACGGTGACCACGAATTTCTGCTTCGTCACGAACACCACCGAGTGCCATACGAACGAATTCACGACCAGTTGCTTTGGCAATTGATTCTCCGAGTGATGTTTTACCAACACCTGGAGGTCCAACTAAACAAAGGATTGGACCACGAAGTTTTTTAACGCGTGATTGAACAGCGAGGTATTCAACAATACGTTCTTTGACTTCGTCCAAACCGTAATGGTCTGTATCTAAAATTTCCTGAGCTTTAGCTAAGTTAATGCTGACTTTGCTCGCTTTATTCCAAGGCGTATCTAAAATCGCCTCGATATAGTTGCGTACAACAGCAGCTTCACTTGATGCTGGTTGCATTGCTTTTAATTTGCGGAATTCATTTTCAGCTTTTTTACGCACATGTTCAGGTAAATCAGCTTCCGCTAAACGTTTTTCAATTTCAGCAACATCATCTTCCGCACCACCATTCATATCGGAAAGTTCACGCTGAATGACTTTCATCTTCTCATTGAGGAAGTATTCGCGTTGATTCTTTTCCATTTGGCGTTTTACAGAGTCATGCAATGTTTGCTCAATCTGTTGTTCTTCAGATTGTTGCAGTAAATAAGTCATCAACTCTTGTAAGTGTGCTTCAAACTCATCGTGCTCTAGGAATTTTTGTTTTACATCGATATTTAAAGGTACACGGGTTGCAACAAAGAACAACAATTGTAATAAATCATCGATTTTATTTGCTGCTGCAATCAATTCACGTGCATTACGCAATTTGGCTTCTGCATACTGTGAAAACAGTGCACGTAATTCTTCTACACGTGTTGCTTGAGTATCTTTATCTACAGATATCGTCATTGGGCTTAATGCATGTTCAGCCGATAAGTATTCATCATTGTCGATGATTTCAACCAGCTTAGAACGATGTAAGCCTTCAATTAGTACCTTGATACAGTTTTCATCATTTTCATGATTCACAACTTGTACAATCTTCGCGACGGTACCATATTGATATAAGTTGTCGTGATCAATTTCTTCTGTAAGCGAATCTTTTTGCGCAACTACAAATACTAAATTGTCACTGTTACGAGCCACATCAACTGCATTGATCGATTTTTCACGACCCACAAATAGCGCGATTTGCATATGTGGGTACACAACCACGTCACGCAACGCTAAAAGCGGTAATACACTTGGAACCTGTGGCTCTAAGTTTTCTTGATTCATAATAATCTCAGACATGGGCACTCCTAATGAGTGACAACGGTGTTGCCATGTTTTTTATAGTGATGTGTATTTCAAAAATTACAAGGGCTTTGCCGAATAAAAAGTTTAAAAAATCGCAAGTATTTGATTAACAAATAAACCTATTTACATTTATTGGTCACTTTAACGCCGAAAATAATAGGTTTTTGCTGGGGTAATTAAGCTATCTAGGGACTGATCCCATGAATTTCTTGTAAGCTCATGGGTGAGTAACTGGAAATTATGGGCTAAACCGAGTCGATGTGGGCGGTATATAGCGGATGCAAGCGTTCGATCATAGAAACCGCCTCCCATGCCCATACGGCTCCCTTTTAAATCACAAGCCAATAAAGGCATGACCACTAGATCGAGTATTGAAATATGCTTAGCACGACTTGCCATGGGTTCCAACATCCCAAGACGATGTAAAGAAAAGCGGCGATTGCGAAACTGCCGATTTGATATTTTGACCCAAACCAGTTTTTTATTCATGTTACAGATCATGGGCAAATACACGGTTTTTCCAATTGCACAGCAATATTCGATAAGTAATTTGGTTTGAATTTCACCAAAAGCGTCTAAATATAATCCAATTTTCTGCGCATTCAAAAAATGGTGGTGGCGTAGCATCTGTTTAAAGCATTGCCGTTCGATCATTGCTTGTTGATTACGGGTCAGCTTTTGTCGTTGTTGTCTTAAAGATTTACGCAGTTGTGAATTTTGATCCATATTTTGAATGCTAAAACTAAACTATTGCCAGTATACAATGAATTGATAAACGGCATCAGAAATTGAGATTTGTCACGATAAAGCGATGAAGTATCAATAGCGTTGAATCGGGAAGCAATGCTTGGCATTTCCTTGAAGATGTATATTGAGTTTGACCAGCAACAGATTTGATGAGCCGAAAATATTATTGATAAAAAATTAAGTAATCATAAAAAACGGTTTTAAAAAGAATGGCAATATGATTGTTCTATTTCGATTACTTTTATTCGCCAGAGTATGCGATAAATGGGCGATTTTAAGATATATTCTAATCGTTTGATATCAAACAATTAAAATATCGATATTTCATATTTTAACTTCAAAGTGTCTATTCTGACAAATGTAGGATTTTGCTCAGTCAATTGCAAATCAAAGCACTTCAATTACGCTGATAAAAAAATTCACGTGAGTGATGATTATGGATAACCACGAAAATAAACAGGAAAAGATCATGCACAGTAAGCTCAAACAAAAGTTTAATCCTTTGTCACGACGGTTTGTTATCTCAATGCTTGCATTGACGAGCACTTTACCATTTATTACTTATGCAGCTCCAGCAGCTCCAAAATTGGACCTTGAATTGTCTGCACATTCAAAAAATAAAATTAAAACCTTAATGAATGATCCAAAAGTTTGGCAACAGATTCCTAAAACAGTCACGCTGTGTGTATTTTCTCCAGATGGTGCCAATAGTGAAGCTTTTGAACAAGCGACCAGTTATATCAGTGAATTGCCACGTATTACCCAAATTGCCAAAGAGTTTGGGGTAGATATGAAAATTACCCGTCCAACCAAATTATCGATGCGTATTGATTTAAATTATCCAAAATTAAAGAAAACTGCTTCAACTGATATTAATTTAAGGGTTTATACCGATGAACGTGTATTAACTGAGGATTTTCGAAGTAAACGTTGTGATGGAGCTGGAATCAGTAACATTCGTGCGCGTCAGTTTAACCCTTTTGTGGGGAGTATTGATGCCATTGGGGCAGTGCAAAACTATAAGCAATTAACTACAGTGATCCAGTTGCTTGCACGCCCAGAGTACGATGCAAAAATGGTGAATAGGGATTATGAAGTCGTAGGGATTGTTCCGTTAGGTGCGGCATATATCATGGTCAATGATCGCCGTATTGATACCTTATCGAAAGCAGCAGGAAAAAAAGTAGCGGTCATGAACTTTGACGGCACTCAAAAGAAGTTGGTGCAAAATGTCGGTGCACAACCTGTTTCTGTTGACCTATTAACAGTGGGTGGAAAGTTTAATAATAAAGAAGTCGATATTATGGCGGGGCCTGCTTTGTTATTTAAGCCTTTAGAATTGAAAAAGGGCATGACTGATAAAAATGGTAATGTAGTCGGTGGCATTATTCGCTTTCCTTTGATACAGGTGACAGGCACGTTAATTATGCATCGGAATAAGTTCCCTGCAGGTATGGGGCCAATTGCACGGGAAATGATTTCTAAACAGCTCAGCCCAGCATTTCAATTTGTTGATAAACTGGAGCGAGAAGTTCCAGATAAATATTGGTTTGATATTCGTGAAGCGGATAAACCGGGCTATATTAAGATTATGCGTGAAGCCCGTATTCAGATGACAAAAGAAGGCTTCTATGACCCAACAATGATGAAAATTTTGAAAAAGGTTCGATGTGGTCAAACCCCAAGTAGTTTTGAATGTGCTTTAAATGATGAATGATCGGATTTTGATGACATATTAAGTCAAAAGCAAAATCACAAACAGCTGATATTTTTCATTTGAATTGAAAAGTGAAAGAGCAAAATGAAAGTTTATTTTGCTCCTTTTTTATTGCAAAGTTTAGGCAATTCTTTATTACTCTGTTAGATTAAACCCAAGATAAAGAAGATCAAAATTAAGATTTGAAAAGATGTTAAAAAAACAATTCAAGTTATTCCTGTTGGCCTTGTTATTTTGTTCTACCTCTGTATATGCAACACAATATCAGACAGGGGATATTATATTTCATACTTCTAAATCAGCACAAAGTCTGGTAATTCAAAAAGCCACACATTCACCATATAGTCATATGGGAATGATCGTGATTAAACACGAGCAAGCTTGGGTTTTAGAAGCCATTCAACCTGTGAAATATACACCTCTGCGGCAATGGATCAATCGAGGTGTAAATAAAGCTTATATTGTAAAACGTTATCAAACTGAGTTGACAGCAGAGCAACAACACAAGTTAGTCAAACAAGCTGAGACTTATTTAAATAAGCCCTATGATGTTTATTTTGAGTGGAATGATGATGCAATTTATTGTTCTGAAATTGTATGGAAAGCTTATCAATACGCTTTAGGGCTAGAACTGGCACCCTTGGAAAAATTACAAAGTTTTGATCTCACAGATCGAAGTGTTAAAGCGCTCATGCACCAACGATATGGACAGCATATTCCATTGCAAGAAACAGTGATTGCGCCAAGTGCAATTTTTAATTCAAAGAAACTGAAAACGGTTGACTCGGTTGCTGGTTTGAATTGATTGGAAATATAGTAGACATAAAAAAACCTGAATCATGATGCTCAGGTTTCTTATAAGAAGAGGTATATAGATACTTTCTTGAATGTGGCGACCCTACGGGGATTCGAACCCCGGTTACCGCCGTGAAAGGGCGATGTCCTAGGCCTCTAGACGATAGGGTCAATAAATTGAGGCTGACTCTTGAAACAAAACCACTAAATTAATGGCGACCCTACGGGGATTCGAACCCCGGTTACCGCCGTGAAAGGGCGATGTCCTAGGCCTCTAGACGATAGGGTCGTTTCAGAGGTGGGCGTATATTAGGGCGAATACTGGAACGTGTCAAACTTTTTTCTACAATAAAAACTGAAATTACGTTTATATGGATAAAAACAAAGCAATATGACCAATGTGGTTAAAATTAATACCATTATTGAGGCTTGCAATACAGCATAGCTTCTAAAATATTCTGAACCACTGCTGGATGTTGTAAATAGCCTGCGATTTGATGGGGAGTATGAATAAAAGTTGAAATAGCGGTATTTATAATTGCCGGTTGAAAGTCAAAAGGAGCATTGATCAACGGAAAAGCGGTTAAGAAATCATCTGGGGAATAGAAATTTTGCCAATCACCATTTAGACACCTTGGTCTTTGGATAGGTGGAGTCAGTTTAGACTGAATCACTTTAAAGGCTAATGGTGAGCCTAAAGTAATAAAGCGTTGTATCTCGTAGTTTACTTGCAGTTGTTGTAAAAGATTATAGGCAATCACAGTCCCTAACGAATGCGCAACGATAATATACGGTTGATTGGGTTCTAAGTTGGCAAGTATCCGTTGATGGACTTCATCCATAAACTGAGGATTGGCGAGGTATAAATAAGTTTCGATGAGGAATTTATGAATCAGACTTTCATGGAGTTTTGGAAAATTATTTAAAATTAAAGAGAACTCTTTGAGTGCTTTATCTTTTAACAATTGCGAAGCCAAATACAAGCGTTTAGATAATTTTAAGTCGTGATCAGGCATGAAGTAGGGCAATATTGGAATTGCGGGAGAGGCATTTAAAATTGTACTAGGTGGTGGTGTTGTATGTTTATGAAAGTGAAAGTTTACCCATGATTTAGGTAGAAAGCTTTCTAAGTCAAAGCGATTGCTTAATTGGTGTTTAGTGATTAAATCGCCATAAAAAGCTAAGCGAATATCTAATTGCGCTGTTGCAATAGGCAACTTAAGTTCATCAATTCCTTGCTGAAAAATATCAACCCAATGTTGTTTTAAACTTGCAGCATTATAATTCTGCTGGTTCATGCCATGAATAAAAATAATCTTCATTGGGTTTTTTATAGATTGTTATGTTTAATTATTAAATTACGAGTTTAAACTGATTTTGACTATCTTTGAATGTACAAAAAGTGTAGCCCATGGCTACACTTTTTGTTTAGAAATGATCTGATAGGTCTTGTTTAGGATTGTGATTGGTCTTTATATAAGAATGCGTAGCTGATATAGCAAATTGCAATAAAGATTAAACAACAAATAAAGCCAACCACCATTTCAGGATCAAACACCATACTGATACAGGTAATTAAACAGAAGATAAAACCTAAGATCGGCACAATTGGAAACAACGGTGCAGCAAAGCCCAACTCAGCTTTGGTATGACCTTGTTTGTACCATTGACGTCTAAAATTAAATTGGCTGAGACAAATACTCATCCATACCACAACCATGGTAAAAGCAGCCACACCCAACAAGTTTTTAAAAATAGTTTCAGGCGCAAATTGCTCTGAAAGTAAGCCAGGTAGTGCGCCAAACATGGTGACAATCACCGCTATATATGGAATACCGCGTGCATTGACCCTAGAAAATAATGCTGGAAGCTGTTTCTTGGCCGAGAGCGACCACATCATACGTGATGCAGCAAATAACCCTGAGTTTGCAGCAGACAACAACGCAGTAATGATCACAAAACGAATAATGTCTTCTGCGTATGGAATACCAATATGATCAAATACGGTAACAAATGGGCTGCTACTGACACCTTCAGCATGTAATCCTGCCATTTGGTGGGGAAGCAATGCACTAATGACAATGATGGTACCTACAAAGAAAATCAATAAACGCCAAATAGCAGTATTGATTGCTTTAGGCACATTTTTCGCGGGATCTTCAGTTTCACCTGCAGCAACACCAATTAACTCTGTACCCGAGAAGGCAAAGTTAACGATTAACATGGTGGTGAAGATTGGGAATAGGCCTTGTGGGAACCAGCCTTCATCCGTTAAATTACTAAATAACGGTGCTGAAGTATGTCCCTGATAATTTAAAATACCAAAAATTGCCAACAGACCAAAAAGAATAAAAGCAATTACCGTGATGACTTTAACCAAAGAGAGCCAGAACTCAGATTCGGCAAACCATTTGGTTGAGCTCATATTTAAGCCAAACACGATTGCTGCAAAAATCAGCGTCCATAGCCACATCGAGATATGTGGAAACCATTCTTGCATCAGCAAAGCTGCAGCAGTGAACTCAGTCCCTAAAGTTGCTGACCATGTCAGCCAATATAACCATGTGACCGTGTATCCAGTACCTGGACCAATATATCGTTGCGCATAAGTACCAAATGAACCTGACTCAGGCATATGAACAGCAAGTTCACCTAAGCACAGCATCACCATATAGGCAATTACCCCACCGAGGATATAAGAGATAATGGCACCAATAGGACCTGTTTGTGAGATCACCTCACCAGAACCTAAAAAAAGCCCAGTACCGATTGCACCACCAAGCGAAATCATCACCAAGTGACGAGTACTCATTGCTCGTTTGAGTGGTGAAGAATTAGATGATACCTGAGCATCATTTTGATTTGGTGATGACTGCATAAGCTTCAGATGGAAATAAAACAAGAAGCGCGCTATTTTAGCCCAATTCATAAATAGTGCAATGATTGAGTGCTGCTAATGCTCAATAAGCAATACTATAAATCGTAGTGAGTTTATTTTTTTAATAAATAGTTTTTTAAATCAATTATTTATATATAACTCTATGCTGGTTATTTTAAATTAAAAATCCAGATTATTGCTGAAAAAACAATCTTTTAAATATGAGAGAGCGGTAGTTTTTAAATGCTTTAAAATACGATAGATATAAAAAAGCCTGAGTCGCATTGCTCAGGCTTTTCTTACGAGAAAGTTTTATATAAAAACAATCTCAAATATGGCGACCCTACGGGGATTCGAACCCCGGTTACCGCCGTGAAAGGGCGATGTCCTAGGCCTCTAGACGATAGGGTCGTGATGAGGTGATGCGTATATTAAGGATAAAAGACTTTTTTGTCAAAATGGATTTAGCGAAAAAACGTCTAACTGATGAATCTATAAGCGAATCATTAGGTATTTGTTTTTAATTTAACCATAAAGCTATTTTTGTTTTTAGAAGAATCCAGATCAAATAAAAAACTGCATTATTTATATATGGATCACTTAAAAATTATGTTGCAGATTAAAAGCCTAAAATACATTCAACCTGTCAAAAAACTTAGCCACAAGAGTATAATTTCTCTTAATTAATATCTTAAATTAAATCAATAATGTAGAAAACAAATTGTTTGATTGTAAAAACCTTAAACTACTACACCTTATATTCAAAGTTTAAATACCTTTGCGTAGGCGATACCTGACTTTTCGTAGGAATTGCCAAACCTTGCGCTGCAAACAAAACAGTGCTTTATTTTTGCTTATGTTGGGCGAGGGGGAGGTTCTGGTACCCCCGCATTCTCACACACAACGGGCGACATCTCTGTCACCCACATTAGGATCACCATCTATGATTCAAAAGTACCAATAGTGAATTGATAACCAACAGTTTCAAAAGTTACTAGGAAAACATAAGCTTCATTTATGATTAATGACTTGATAGCAGAAAAATCCATACGGATACGGGTTGATCAGTTATCTATCCTAATGGTTAGTTTTTCTGATGATAAAGCCAGTAATAAGTTGCGTAACACGCTGCCATAAACACTAAGCAGCCAATAAAGCCAGAAAGCATTTCAGGGTCTGCCGCCATACTTAAGCCAGTTGCAGTACAGGTAATAAAGCCAAGAATCGGCACGACAGGATACCACGGGGTTTTAAATTTTAAATCGGCCAATGTTTTACCGCTAGCAAGCCATTTACGTCGGAAATTAAACTGACTCCAACAAATACTCATCCACACGATAACCATGGTAAATGCAGCCACCCCGAGTAAATTTTTAAAGATGACATCTGCACCAAATTGTTCTGACAGTAAGCCGGGTAAACCACCAATCATGGTCACAAATATTGCAACAACGGGCGTACCTGATTTGGTTAATTTGGAAAAAATTCGAGGTAATTGTTTTTGAATTGAAAGTGCCCACATCATACGAGATGCTGCATATAGGCCTGAATTAGCAGTGGATAATAACGCTGTGATGATCACAAAACGCATGATGTCTTCTGCGTAAGGAATCCCAATCAAGTTAAATACAGAAACAAAGGGGCTATTGCTGATCCCTTCACCATGCGCTGTTAAGCCAGCATCTTGATAGGGTAATAATGAACTGATGACAATGATGGTACCGACAAAGAAAATCATTAAACGCCAAACAGCAGCATGAATTGCTTTAGGTACATTTTTTTCAGGATTTTCAGTTTCACCCGCTGCAATCCCTATCATCTCGGTACCATTAAAGGCAAAATTTACAATCAGCATGGTGGCGAAAATAGGAAATAAACCATTGGGTAACCAACCATGTGCGGTTAGATTACTGAATAACGGTGCAGTTTCATGACCATGAAAGGGGATTAATCCAAATATTGCGGTTAGACCGAGTAAGATAAATACCAGTACCGTTGCGACTTTAACAAAAGACAGCCAAAACTCTGACTCTGCAAAAAAGCGTGTTGAGGTTAGGTTGGAAATTAGGACTGCCACAATAAAGACCAAGGTCCATAACCAGATTGAGGTTGTTGGAAACCATTCCTGCATCAGCATGGCTGCTGCTGTAAATTCAGTCCCCAAGGTAGCAGACCAGCCAAGCCAGTACATCCACGACACCATGTAGCCTGTGCCTGGTCCAATATTTTTAGCTGCAAAAGCACCAAAAGACCCAGTCACAGGTTGATTAACGGCAAGCTCACCTAAGCACAGCATGACCATATAGGCAATTAAACCCCCAATAATATAGGCTATCACTGCTCCAATCGGCCCAGCTTGTGCTATCACTTCACCTGAACTCAAAAATAAGCCGGTACCAATCGCACCACCTAATGACAACATGATCAGGTGGCGTTTGGTCATGGATCTTTTTAAGACAATAGTTTGCCCATCAGCGACAGTGTGCTGATTCGATTGATCAGGTGATTGCATATTTGATGTCATTGAACTTTAAAGAGATATTTTAAATTAAAATGCCAAAATTGACAAAATAAAATAACCCATCAACTTCTAAAGTCTAAAGAAGAGGGATGAAATAAAATAACTGAATCAAGAGGATCAAAAAAAGAGAAAGAAATTATAAGAATAATTAGATGGCGACCCTACGGGGATTCGAACCCCGGTTACCGCCGTGAAAGGGCGATGTCCTAGGCCTCTAGACGATAGGGTCGTTTAGAAGATGGCGATATCTTATTGATCCGCCACCAAATTGTCAAGTAAGTGAGGTGCAAGTTTGTTCAAAATATAACAAAACAGTTCAGCCGTCTTTTGAGTATCGTACAAGGCCGAGTGTGCCTCTTTACCATCGAACTCAATTCCAGCTTGAATACATGATTTAGCTAAAACAGTTTGACCAAACATCACCGCACTTAAAGTCACAGTATCAAATACAGAAAAACTATGAAAAGGGTTCTGATTTTTCGTGCCAGTTCGTGCAATTGCTGCTCTTAGAAAGCCCAAATCAAAGTGGGCATTGTGTCCGACTAAGACAGCATGGGTACAATGTTGCTGACGACGTACTTCATTGACGGCTTTGAAAATACGTTTTAATGCTGTTTTCTCATCTTCAGCCATTGCCATACGCATTGGATTAAATGGATCTACACCAATAAAATCCAAAGAGCGACGATCTAAATTTGCGCCTTCAAAAGGATTGATATGAGCATGATGTGCTTCACCTGGAACAAATTTTCCTTCAGCATCATACACAATGGGGATGCATGCGATTTCAAGCAATGCATCGGTATCTGCATTAAAACCTGCTGTTTCAACGTCAACCACAACGGGTAAAAAACCACGAAAGCGTTGTCCAATCACAGGTAATGTTTCAGTTGTCACACCTTTCTCCATTGGATGGTTTTTCCAGCATAAAGTGGAATAATGTGTTCACCATCCAAATAATCTAAACTTTCAGGGATTACCTGATCTTCTTTCACAAGAGTAATCTTATTTGTGTTGCGAGGCAAACCATAGAAGTCTGCACCAAACATACTGGCAAAACCTTCTAGACGTTCAATTTTGTTGACTTGATCAAAAGCCTGAGCATAAAGCTCAATTGCTGTAGGTGCACTATAGCAACCTGCACAACCACATGCATTTTCTTTGGCATTTTTAGAATGCGGCGCACTGTCAGTACCTAAGAAAAACTTAGGGCTGCCACTTGTAGCAACTTCAAGTAAAGTTTGTTGATGGGTTTGACGCTTTAAAATCGGTAAACAATAAAAGTGCGGTTTTATACCACCGACCAACATATCATTACGATTGAACAGTAAATGTTGTGGTGTGATCGTCGCAGCAACATTACGATCTTGTTCAAGCACAAAATGTGCAGCTTCACTGGTGGTAATATGTTCTAACACCAATTTTAATTTCGGAAATTGTTTAAGTAGCGGTGAAAGTACTTCGTCTAAAAAGCGTTTTTCACGGTCAAAAATATCCACATGTTGATGGGTGACTTCACCATGTAATAGTAATGGCACTTGATGTTCTTCAAGTTGTTCAATGACTGCATAGACCTTGCGAATGTCACTGACACCATTATCCGAGTTAGTTGTTGCGCCCGCAGGATAGAGTTTAATTGCATTGACAAATTGGGATTCTTTGATTTTGCGAACTTCATCTGGAGAAGTATGGTCGGTAAAATACAGCACCATGCGTGGGTCAAAATCAATCCCCTCTGGTACATGTGCCATAATACGCTCACGATAAGCATTCGCTTCATCTACAGTTTTCACAGGTGGAACGAGGTTCGGCATACAAATCGCACGGGCAAATTGTTTGGCTAGATCTGGAACTGTACGTTTTAAGGCAAGACCATCACGCAGGTGGGCATGCCAGTCATCTGGCTGAAGCAAAGTGATCGTATTCAAGGCAATTCTTACTGACAAATAAATGAGATGATAATCTATAACACTTTAAAATGATAACAGCTATTTCTAATCAATAATTCAAATTAAATGATTAAAAACAAATCTAAAGCTTATATTTTGTTCGGATTGGTCATGTAGGTGTCATGATTGGGTGCTCATGCTTAGCAGAAAATCTACAACTGTATAACATGGCAATGATTTTCAATTGCTTATTTTGAATTTATTTTAAAATTACAGTTTTTAAATGATGAAATAGCCAAAATGTACTATTGCATATTTTTCTTAAAAAATGATAATAAAGTCATACAAAGATAAACTTCGAACATACATAATTTTCATTTTATGAATAAACACGCTATTGACCTTATACAATTGTGTTTAAAGCCTTGAGAATATAAATGATCCACTCAAGGTGTGTGTGACGTCGCTTTTATTGTCTGAGATCAGTATACTATGTATATGTAATACAATAGTTTATTAGATAAGTACATCAATTATAATATTGAGTTAATAGAGAGCTTTATATGGGCAAGTTTCTGCCAAACCTGATTTGCATCATGTGTCTTGTGGGTTTAAATATTCAAAGTCAAATTTTTGCCAAACAAAATGTTAAAGCTGATAAAAGTCAAGAAGCGATAAAAGCGGACTTAAAACAAGATTGGTCAGTCAATAGTATCAATACCGCCAATTGGTCTGAAAATATTGGCAGAGGACAATTCCCCGTTTATGCACGTGCGCAAGTGATGCTCAATAATTTACATGCTTCACCTGGGCCAATCGACGGTAAAAGTGGCAAGAACTTTTTAAAAGCACTTGCCGCATATCAACAGATTAAAAGTTTACCAATTAGTGGTGAACTGGATAAACAGACGTGGGACAGTTTGTTAAAAAATCAAAAAACTGCAGCATTTGGAACTTATCAAATTACGGCAGAGGATATTAAAGGGCCTTATGCAAAAGCAATTCCGCGAAATTATGCGCAACAAGCAAAAATGCCGGGTCTGTATTACACCCGTGTGAGTGAAATGTTAGGTGAAAAGTTTCATATTGATGAAGACTTTCTTAAACAACTCAATCCAAAAGCTAACTTTAAAAAAGTAGGCGAAACCATCAATGTACCGATCGTACGCAATGATTTGCCTGAGGGTGTGGCCCTAATTATTGCGCATAAACCTGCTCGACAACTTTATTTGTATAATAGTGCCAATCAGATGATTGCATCTTTTCCTGCCACAATTGGTGGTTCTGGTACACCATCCCCAAAAGGGACGCATAAGGTCATTAAAGTTGCCGCAAACCCTGTCTATGGTTATAACCCGAAAAACTTTGTTCAAGGGAGTAACCGTCAAAAGCTGGCATTACCGCCTGGCCCCAATGGCCCTGTTGGCAATATGTGGATTGCTTTAAGTAAACCGACATTTGGTATTCATGGTACGCCGAATCCCTCATTAATTTCAAAGACCGCTTCTCATGGTTGTATTCGTTTGACCAATTGGGATGCCAATGATTTAGGCCGCAAGGTTCAACCGGGGACAGTGGTTAAGTTCTTAGATTAATCTGGTTGTATCTCTGAAAAAAGCTGAGTACTTTAAAACAGTGCTCAGTTTTTTATTGCGCAGATAAAATTTTGCTGCTGTAAATATTAAACTTATACACAACATACTGAATTTATTGGGTATGATCAATTTAACTTAATCATGTCAAAAAAATTGAAACCTTTATGGGTACAGAAAAAAAATTATCTACTCAAGAAGTCATTAAACTTGAACGAGATTTGGCTAAATTTGCCAATATGATGGATTCGGTGGTGCGCATTCCATTTACCAAACAAGGGGTGGGGGCTGATGCTGCACTCAGTACCATACCCATCGCTGGTGATATTGCAGGCTTTGTATTGACTTGTTATGCAGTTTATAAAGCTAAACAGATTGGTGTGCCTCAAGCAAAACTCAATGGCGTGTTAAAATTGGCTGTGATTGATGGGGTTGTGGGATGTATACCCATCGCTGGAACCTTATTCGATATTTTTATTCGGCCCAGTCGTAGAGCTTTAGATGTTGTACATGACCATATTCAAGAAGAATATCAGATTTATAGCGACGATCATGTAGTTCACCCATTTTTACACGAGAAGCTGGAACAAAAGCAACAGCAATCTGCATTTTGGCGTAACCCTGTTATTGCTTGGATTTGGATTCATATTCCCGATATTTTAGGCTTGATTGTTTTGATCCTGATTGGACTTGCAATGTGGTTTGGCGTAAATATGATATGGGATTGGTATCAAAGCTATCGTGCTTAAATTCCAACAGTGAACTGATTTGAAAATGTAGATATTAAAATACAGAGGTGATCATGCAAGATTATATTTCAGCAAACCTTCCTGCTATTGATTTTGATCATACTCGTAAATTTTATGCATTTTTAGGCTTTCAGTGTGATTATCAGTCTGCACAATGGATGATCTTAAGCAAAGACAGTTTGCTTGTTGAGTTTTTTCACCACCCCAATCTGAATCCAAAAGAATCATGGTTTAGTGCTTGCTTAAGGACCCATGTCCTACCAGATTTGTTTCATTATTGGCAAGGCTTAGATTGGGCACAATTCCCAGAAGCAAAAATAACTGAAATTCAGTATCTCGGAGAAATTGATATGTTTTGTGTAGTTGATCCGAATGGTAGTTTAATTCGTTGCATCCAATTAGATTAATTCCTTCAGTTGTTATAGTTATTGGTATTTAAAGAAAGATAGGTAGATAGAAATTGTGCGGTAAATAGCGGACAAGCAAAATTAAAATATGATGTAAATAAACAGAGCCTCCATATTGGAGGCTCTGTTTTTCTATCGATCACTACAATTTAGCGATAGCGTATAGATTAAGGTAAATTAAGTTGACGTAAAGCGGCAACACGTTGCTCGATGCTTGGGTGAGTTTGGAATAAAGCTGCCAAACTGAAACCTTGCTCTTTACCTTCTGCGATAGCAAAAGCTTTCATTTCTTTCGGCATTTGATCTGGCATTTCAGATTCAGCCTGTAGACGCAATAAAGCGGAAATCATGGCTTCTTTACCTGCAAGTTGAGCACCAGCTTCATCTGCACGGTATTCACGATAGCGAGAGAACCACATCACGATTGCCGAAGCCAATATACCGAAAACGATATCAAGCACGATGGTAATTGCAAAATAAGCAAGTCCTGGTGCTTCACCGTCTTGACGGCCAAAGACGTTTCGGTCAATAAAATCACCAACCACACGGGCAAAGAACATTACAAAGGCGTTCACTACACCTTGAATAAGGGATAAAGTGACCATGTCGCCATTGGCAACGTGACCAATCTCATGCGCAAGTACGGCACGCAATTCATCTTTGTTCATGCGTTCCAGTAAACCTGATGAAACCGATACAAGCGCATCGTTTTTATTCCAACCTGTGGCAAACGCATTCGACTGATAAGATGGGAAAATACCAACATCTGGCATTTGAATACCAGCACGTTGTGAAAGTTGAGCAACCTCTTGTAATAACCAAACTTCGGCTTGGTTACGAGGAGCATTCGGGTCAATTAATTCAGTACCTGTGGTTTTTAACGCCATCCATTTGGACATAAAGAGGGAGATTAAAGAACCTACCATACCAAACACTAAACAGATGACCATCAGGTTGCCTAATTTAAGACCGCCAGCGCCGTGGTAACTACCAACACCTAATAATGATAGGATAATGCCAGCTACAACCAGTACCGCGAGGTTGGTTAGCAAAAACAAACCAATCCGCATCATGGAGAGAATCCTCTTATAAATAATAAATAATATGATGTATTAAAATAAATCATGAAATTCAATATGAGGTTTAGATGACTAAAATTCAAGAATAATGATAAAAATCGATCTGATAAAAAATGAGAAAATAAAATGAAATGGATAGTGGATAAGAAATTTATAAAAAAAAATAGACAAGATAAAAAAAGATTCTCGGTATTAGAGAAAACATTATTTTTTTAGCAATTTGTTGAAAATATGTAATTGCATAAATTACATACTTATTTAAGATATAAACAAACTCTATTTTGGAAATAAAGTCTGATTTTATCAGTTGCCAATAGTGATTTGTGCTGTCGCACTGGCATGCGCTGTTGAATAAGAACCCGCAGGTGCATCCGTGTATGTTCCATCAGAGGCAATAATAATCGGTCGAGAACTATATTTAACCTGTTGAATAGGTGAAGTGTTGCTGATTTGTTGTACGGTTTCAGGTTGATTTGATTGTGCAATGATTTGCCCAGCACCCGTTGAAGTGTCGATATTATTTGCAGTTAAATTTAACCCGCCAGCATATAGGTTATTTAAACGACTGGTCACACGTTTGACATAGTCTTGGGTTTCACGGAAGGGTGGAATACCACCGTATTTATCCACATTACCCTCACCAGCATTATAAGCAGCTAAAGCTAAACTGGTATTTCCATTAAATCGTTTCATTAACCAACTGAGATATTTGGCACCACCAAAAATATTCTGCTGTGGATCATAAGAGTTTGACACATTGAAGCGACGTGCTGTTGCAGGCATAAGTTGCATTAAACCTTGCGCACCAACAGGGGAACGTGCATTGGTATTAAAACCGGACTCAGTATGCATCACTGCTTTGATTAAGCCTTCTGAAACACCATGTGTCTGTGCAGCTTGACGGATAATACTGTCAAATGAGTTTTTACTTTTACTATAACTTGGCAGTACTGCGGATTCTGTGCTTCCCCAGTTGCTATAACTGTGAATATTACTGTCTTTATAATAAGTCACTTTGACTTTTTGCAGTGAGCGATCTGAGTTCTTCCGATTGGTGAGTAGCGTTGTACCATTTTGGTCTTTGTAGAAATAAATTTGGCCTGCAAAACTTTGCGATGTAAATGAAGCGAAGCTCATACATCCTAAAATTGACACTAACGAACCCGTAATTAATTTTTTCATTTTGTAGTAATTAAAATATTTCCCCAATTTTTGGGAGTTTAACAAAGTTATTGAACAAGAAAAACAATGAATTGAGTTTTAACAATACAATTGCAAAAAAGCAAGTGCTATTTGTTGGCATATTAATCAAAAAAAATTTTATATTTTTTTTAAAATATATTTATTGACTATATTAAGCATTTGAAAAATATACATAAAATTTAGTGGTTAAAAAATGATCAATCTAAAGAGAATGCCCATCATTGCGTGAGAAAACTTTGTCAAGCCCCAAACAATCCACAATTTTATCCACAGGTTTTGTGGAAAACTGTGGAAAAGTCCAAAAGATAAGCACTTCGGCTAAAAAATGAACTGAGCCGTCTATTTTAAATGTGGAAATACGACAGGAAGATGACCAGATAAAAATAGATGCAAAATAAAAAAATCTTTAGATGCGGTTGACGTTCAAATCAGATAAAATTGCCCAGTATTTTTTAATGGGTTTATCTCGTCTATGTACTCGCCAGTTGAGTCCGAACAAGGATTTAATTTTAAACCAGAGCTTCCAACAAGTTCAGCTTATTATCGTCTTTTGAAAAAACTTCGTCGTCAAGTCGGCCATGCAATTCGTGACTTTAAAATGATTGAGGAAGGCGATAAGGTAATGGTCTGTGTTTCTGGTGGGAAAGACAGTTACACCTTGCTTGATATTTTGTTGCAATTTAAACGTATTGCACCGATCAACTTTGATGTTGTCGCAGTGAACTTGGATCAAAAGCAACCTGGTTTTCCTGAAGATGTGTTACCGAAATATTTGGAAGAAAACAATATTCCTTATTATATTTTGGAAAAAGACACCTATAGCATCACCAAGCGTTTGACCCCAGAAGGTAAAACCTATTGTGCAGTGTGTTCACGTTTACGCCGTGGTTCACTCTACGGTTTTGCGCAAGAGATTGGTGCGACCAAAGTGGCATTGGGTCATCATCGCGATGATATCATTGCAACGTTCTTCTTGAATCTATTCCATGGTGGTAGCTTAAAAGCGATGCCACCAAAATTACTGTCTTCGGATAAAAAGAACATTTTGATTCGTCCTTTGGCTTATGTCGAAGAAAAAGACATCATCAAATATGCTGAAATTCGTAAATTCCCGATTATTCCATGTAACTTATGTGGTTCTCAGGAAAACTTACAACGTGCCATGTTAAACGACATGCTACGTGGTTGGGATAAACAATATCCAAAACGTTTGCACAGCATTTTTGGTGCATTGCAGAATGTTTCACCATCTCAATTGGCTGACCGTGATTTATTTGATTTCGAAAAATTGGATGAAGAACGTGAATTCGATATGAAATGTGATACGGAAGAAATGAAAAAACGTTTAGATGTTGTAAATCTTAGTTTTGCAGCAGATTGATCTTTTTTGCCAATTAAATGAACGAATCGGGCATTCATATTGAGATGAGTGCCTGATTTAAAAAAATAAAACGATAAAACCGATAAAACATGAACAGTCCGTACAAAAAACTTTAGCCCAAATTGAAATTATCATGCTATAACATTGGGCAAGCAAAACTGCTTCAACCTGATGTTGTCTGGATAGATAACACAATAAATTGAATAAATAATTTGAGGAATGAACATGCCTGCATTTTTAACTGATGATTGGTTTGCAAATGTTGAAAAATTAACTGCTGAAGCAGGTGATTTAAACTTACCACCAGCACTTTCAGGTTTAGCAATTAATTTGGTTGTTGCAGATGCAGATGGCAACACTGAGCTTGCTTTAGACGGCGGAAAAATCGTCAAAGGTAGTTCTGCAAATGCGAAAACAACATTGAACATGGATGCTGAAACGCTTCGTAAAGTATTCTTAGAATTTGATATGGCTGCTGCTATGCAAGCATTTATGACAGGCAAAATCAAGGTTCAAGGTGATATGTCTCAATTGATGGCTTTACAAACAGCGAAGCCAAGCCAAGAGCAAAAAGATTTATTTAAGAAAGTATTAGAGCAAACAGCTTAATCCTTTTAAAATAAAAAAGCTTACCCAAGAGTAAGCTTTTTTATTGCCTGATTTTTACAAATCCAATCTATTTAATATACAGATTAAATTTCTAATAATCGAGGTGTGGTTTTAATGTGTTCTAAATAAGCCCGAATACGTGTGACATACTGTACTGCTTGCTTATAACGACCATTACTTGCTTGATTACGTGTCAAATAATTATAAAGATTCATCCAGTCATTAGGATCTTTACCTTGTGCTTTGATACGCTTTTGAATACCTTCAACCGCACCAGGACCCATATTGTATGCAACCAACGCATACCAATGACGATCTGGATTACGAATATAAGAATAACGACTCAACATCATATCAAAATATCTTGCGCCGCCTTGGATACTCTGAGCGGGGTCACTACGATTACTTACACCCATTTCTTTGGCTGTAGTATTGGTCAACATCATCAAACCACGGACACCTGTGGGAGAAACAGAGTCTGGTTTTAAATATGATTCTTGATAACCAATTGCAGCAAGTAGGTGCCAATCTAAGCCATATTGCTGCGCAGAGCGCTTAAAGCTGGCTTTATAAATCGGTAGACGAGAACTTAGGTCACGTTGGATCACGTTCCAATCGTCCTTCTTGACAACATTACGATTATAAAATGAGGCAAGTTGCTGAGTTGAACCATTTTGTTTGCTTTGGCAAATGAAACCACTTGCTGTTGCTGTTAATGGGTCTTCAGCTTGTTTAAATACCCAATTCAATTCTGGGTTTAAACCATTACTTTTTAAACTGTTGAAATCACCACAGCTTGCTGAAAATGAGGTTAAACGTTCTGCTTCAATTGTCTGCATATTTGCAGTGGTAATCGCAAAATTAGCTTTACCTTGAGCAACCATTTTCAATGCTGTTGCATTGTCTGAAACCGTTTTAAACTCAAGTTTAACATTTAAACTTTCAGCATAGTTATGGGCTAAGTCATAGCCGAAGCCATGCTTATAGTCTCCATCCTTAAACACGATGCTTGGATTGGAAACTGCAACTACAGTTAATTTACTCGAATTAACTACAGCATTGTATTGATTGTTCTTACTCGCATTAATGCTAAAAGGAATTAATGCAGTGGTTAAAACTAATGTTTTGATTGGCAGCGCACGAAAAAATGAGTTAAGGCTAAGCCTCGACCCAGAGGTTGAACTACTGTGCATGTTGTCTCCGCTACAAGTAATTTATTGCCCTAAAAAGTTATAAGCACAAAAACACCTAAAAACTTTTTATAGTTGGTAAATTCAATAAGGGTGGGCAGTCATGAACGTCATTCAAAAAATGACATGTGGGATAGAAAGATTTTGCAGAAAAACTACAAAATTAAAAAAATAAACTCATAAAACATGTGCGCATAATATAGGCGGTTTTTAGATCTGTCAAACTTTGTATGAAAAATGATCAATTTTAAATATTTAAGATTATGATTTTTAAAGGAATATTTTTTTAATAATTACGTGGATTTTAAAGCTGAAATAGCTTGTCAAAAACTGTAAGGAAATGTTCCAAAGCTAAGTTAAGATTTACCACTTTTAAAACGTTTTTCTGTTGAATTTTATGTGCGAATTTAAATAGGAAAAAAAGGATTTTATCCCTTTTTAAACCTTAAAATGCAAGATTTTTAATCTGACATTTTTACTGTATTGGTTGTAGACTATAAAAACATTTTTTCAAAAATAAGTATCAAGTGCATATATATTGTGAATGGTTTTAAATCATGAAATCAAATTTAATTACCCGTTCAGGGCATGATCTGTTGGTTGCTGAGTTACAACATCTTTGGCGAGAAGAACGACCTGAAATTACTAAGAAAGTAACATGGGCTGCAAGTCTAGGTGACCGTTCTGAGAATGCTGATTACCAGTATAATAAACAGCTACTCCGAAAAATTGATCGTCGAGTACGTTATTTGGGTAAGCGGCTAGAAGAATTACGTATTATCGATTTTTCTCCAGAGCAAGCAGGCAAAGTGTATTTTGGGGCATGGGTTGAAATTGAAAATGATGATGGTGAACAGAAAACCATACGTATTGTCGGGGTAGATGAGATTTATGATCATCATCCACAACATGTATCAATTGACTCACCGATGGCAAGAGCTTTGCTTTCAAAACAAGTGGATGATGATGTTGAAGTCGTAACACCTTTAGGGAAAAAACGTTGGTATATCAATTCAATTCGTTATGAGTAGCTTGAATATTCATCAAATCAGTAAAAATTGACTTTATTTTGTACACTTGATTGAAGAAATACTGAAAAAGATTTGCCAAGTCGCAATTTTATTTATATGATAGCCGCCATTGGAAGCGTGGCAGAGCGGTTTAATGCACCGGTCTTGAAAACCGACGAGGGTGTGAGTCCTCCGTGAGTTCGAATCTCACCGCTTCCGCCAAATATCTTAAAGGGAATCAAATACATAGTTTGATTCCCTTTTTCTTTGGCACAATTTTGGCACTATTCGAAATTTTAGCAATCTCTTCTTTGTTCTTATCTGAATTAATCCACTTCGCATAACGCTTCATGAGCATCACCAAACTATGACCCAGCTGTGAAGCCACATAGACTGGATTGAGTCCATTCATTAAGCATACAGTCGCATAAGTATGACGAGTGTTATAGGCAGGGCGGTAGCGTATGCCGTTAGCTTTCAATGCAGCCACAAACTTTTCACTCAATGATTTTTGCGTAGTAAATTCCTCACCAGTCTCATCACAGATAAAAACATGCTCATATTTGAGGTAGGTTAGTAATCTAAGTTGTTGGAATGCTTCAAAAGCAAAATCATTCAAATCTACAAATCGGGCCTTATTGGTTTTAGTGGTTTCCTGCTGAACGCCGTTCACACGACCTTTATTGATGTGGATCTGCTTATTTAAAAAATCTACATCCTGCCAGGTGAGCGCGATAATTTCTGATGGACGGCAACCTGTCCAGAATGCCACCATAAAATACCAATAGACAGTTGGGTAGTCTGCAAGGTATTTCTCTCTTAACCAGTTCAGTATTCTTTCTCGTTCAATTTCATTAAATGGATCAGGTTCAGCTTCCTGTGTTTTTTGATTCTTCAATCGATCACATGGATTCTTATCAATAATTTCATCGTCGTGCGCTAATTGGAATGCGCCGCGTAATGGAATCAAAGCATCATTTCGAGTCTTCGCTGAAGACCATTCACGTCCATTCACCGCGCTACGCAACATTTGGCTGGTGATCGTTTTAATTGGCATGTCAGCAAATAATGGCATCCACAGCCGTTCCAAAATTGATAGATATTTTTTCTTGGTACCGTGCTTATGGTCAGCGAGGTTGTAGAGAAATTCTTGCGCATACTGGGCAAATGTCGGGCCATGTGACGCTGGCAATGATTCTTGCGCAGCGTCAGATTTTTTGAGGGATTTGACCGTAACCGCTTCGATATCTTCAATTTTTAAGATTCCGTACTTGGCCTTAGTTACAAAATCTTCTCTAATCTTAGCCGCCTTACTGAAGTTGGCTGGTGTGTCGGTGAGGTCGAGGGTGAACCACTCGCGCTTGTCGTTCCATTTAAAGTTAATCTGTATTTTTCCCGATCTTGCTCGTGTGCCTGTTGGTAGACCAGAGCTGCTTGTTCGACCCATCTATTATAACCTTTTAAGCTATATAAAATTTTTCGATCAGACACTTTTACCCAAACTTTTCCTTCCTCCCAATGAGGTCTAAGGTTTTTTAGGTTAGAGATCTGTTCGCCCGTGAGTTCGCAAAACTTTTCAGCGGTGACCCAATCCACTAGTTCAAAATGTTTATTCATTGTTGAACCTCCGCAGTCTTATTCGAAAGTCTTGCTACATTTTTTGTATATCTAATAATGAATTTTATTAGATAAAGATCTTCAATCATTTTGACCTCTTCAATTTTTAACTTAGTTGAAGAAAGCCTTGTTGTCTTAAAACCCTTATTTTGGTAATTAGGATCTGAAGAGTAAAACAAGTTTCTATAATTTGAAAGCTAGCATATTTTTTTATATAAAAATGATTTTGGTGTAAAAGATCAAAAAAAGTTTATTTCCTAAACTGGTTTTATGTTTATTATAATAGTAATTAATCTTTTGTATGATCGAGGTTGCTTTTAAAATTTGAAGTTTGGGTTTTAAACTTTAGGGTGCTTGGTTTTTAATATTTAAAGGTCGTTTTTATTTTTAGATAAATATTTCATTGGATTTAGATAAATTTTTATTAAATTTTAATGCATGGTTTGTCTCTATTAAACTTTTTTTAATAAATTTAAAGATTTTTAGTGTTGAAATGATTTATTCAGTATTTTTCTACTAAGTGTATGCTTTTGAAATATATTTAAGAGTTATTTTTCTTTGGATATTTATCCTTTTGGAAGTTTTTTAGTTATTCTTTGATGATCATAATACTCTTAATTTTTATAAAATTTAATATAACACTTAATAGTCTAAAGTACATTAAATATGATTTTAACCGGTCGAGCCAGATTACCCATGTACGTACATAATCACAACAAAAGTTGTGATTATGTACGAATTGGATCTGGTCGGCTTGCAGCCAAACCGCTACTTTTAATGGGGTATTTTAAATTTTTATTAAAAATATCTTTTTTTATTTTGAAAAATATTATAGCTTAAAAATAGATTAGTGATTTTGGTGTGATTATGATTGATGCGGATTTTATTAGGAAATCAAAAAGATTAAGTCGGCTTGAGTTACGTTTAAATGATTTAGAGCTAGATTTAATTAAAAATTCAGCAAAGATATTAAATAAAACCACAAGCGATTTTATTCGGTTTTCCGTGAGTCACTATATTCAAAATATCTTGAATGTTGATCAATCTACAATTCGTGAATCGCATGTCGTTGCCAAGCAAGTATCCCATCGCGGAGTGGAAGATGATAGCGAAAGCATTGCATTCCAACTTGCAAAAATTGGCAATAATCTCAATCAGATTACCCGTGCAATTCACATTAGCAACAAAATCGGAAAGCCAATTGACTTGCTTCGAACTTATCTACTTGTCGAAGACTATTTAAAAAAAATCTATCAACTTTATCCACTTCCTTGTCCTCCGTCACTGCATCGTTCTGATGAAACTGTTCAGCGCCGACATCAGCATATTGAACAAAAATATCTCGCCGATTTATTGCGACAAATGCAAGTCGTTGGAGACGGTGAACTTGAATCAGTTTCAGACGCTGATCTTTCTGATGACCATATAGAAATTTAATTTAATTTCCTTTTTTATTTTAAACGGGAGAGCGGGGCATGTTGATTAAGATGTTGAGGCATGGAACGGGCAGTGCAGCACGTGCAGCAAGTTATGTGCTCGATGAAAAAGATCACATGAATATTGTCCGTCCGCATGTCGAAGTGCTCTGCGGCGACCCACATCTCTTTGCAAAAATTGCAGATAGTTCTCCTTTCAAACATAAATATACGTCTGCCGTGATTGCTTTTGCTGAAGAAGATCAACCCAATAATATTGAAATAATAGATGTCTTAAAACAGTTTGAAGCATTAGCTTTTAGTGGTCTTGAACCTGATCAATATCATTTGACGGCTGTTTTACATCAGGAACCCAACGGATCAAAACATGTTCATATACTTGTGCCGAGACTTGAACTCAGGTCAGGAAAAGCAATGAATATCGCACCTCCCGGCAGGTTCCAAAAGCATTTTCATACCTTGCAAGACAAGTTGAATTTTGAATACGGTTGGGCAGATCCGAATGATCCAGAGCGTGCAAGATTTACAAAAAAAGGTCATGAGACATATTTGCATGCTGCGCTGAAAAAGATTGGAAAAGATCGAGAGAATTATAAACAGTACATTGAAAACACTTATTTACACCTTTTATCAATATCGTTGAAACAACTAGAAAAAAAGCATGCTCAAGTAATTCCGTCCGAACTTTTAGTCAGAAACCGTGATGACTTTATGCAGTTTGTGTTAAGCAACAAGCTGGCAAGTGAAGTAGTCAAAATTCGAGAAAACAGTTCAGCCTAGTTCCACCTTTTGGTAAAAAACCTATTTATTTTCAAGGAGAAATCTATGAAAAACAATTCAACATTGAAAAATGTTCAAGAACAATTCGAGAGCGTATCAAATCTTTTGAACAAGTTCGAACAGCAGATCGAGAACGTGGAAACGATGAGCAGCGAACAGTTAGCCAGATTTCAAAATACACTCGAACGCCTAGTGCACAACTTAGAGATCGAGCAGAACAAGCTTTACAAGGAGCTCGACAAGCAAGAGCAGATTACAACAGACAGCGTTATGCGACTGTTACAGCACATGAAGAACGAGACCCAGATTTTAATCGAAGGATTGAAATCATATCGAGGACACTTGAAGCAGAATATCAGCAATATTCAAATGACGCTGTTATCGCATCTCAACGAAATCAATACGATAATGCAAAAGCATATTCAGCAGAGCAAAGTCCAACTACAACAAACGATCGAAGACAATCAGAATCTGATCAAAACCCAGATTCAGAACAATACTCAGGAAGTCTCACAAATATTAGAAGACCAGAAGGAACAGTTGCAACAGCAAGTAGATCAGGCATTAACTCAGTCGATCACTCACAACCCGAAATTGATTCTAAAAATGTTCATTCTCATGGCGCTTGGAATGTGGCTGCTGAATATTTTAACAATATTACCCGCGAACTATTATTTCACACAGCCGATCTTAACCAAAAACGAGACCGAAATTTTGACGGACGGCAGGGGCAATCGTTTCCGAGCAATTACTTCTCCGAAATGGATCGATTGCAATACTCTGAATTTGAACAAAAAAATGGTTCATCCGACGGAACCTAATATTCATCTGACATTTCCATGCATCGTGGAGAAATAAGTCATGAAAGAACAGCAACATACGACTATTCAACACCACAACGGCAGCGACACACAGCAGATGATTTTGGATTTACTCGAACAAATGAGTTTAGCTTTGACGCCATCCTCGCTGAGTACTATGCAAGGCTTGCAAGAAAACGTCGAGAAGATGAAAAAAAGGCTCAGCGTGATCGAGCATTACGAGCAGAACAACAGAGACGACATGAACAAGATCTTGAAAATCTTAGGCTTCAGCAGTCAGTCAGACTTGAGCCAAGCCGAGATCAGTTTATTTCAGAATATTGGATTGATGATCAGAGAATTACAATCGAGACAGGAAAAATTAGAACAGTTAGAGCAACAGCAGCAGTTACAGCATCAGAAAGAGCAGCGACTTCAAGAACAGAGCATTTCATGCGCTACACAGATCAACAAACTACAGCTCTTAACAGCCAGCTTGATCAAGCGCTTGGATGGTCTAGAGAACCAGGAGATGAATTTGAAAAATTTACAATTGCAACACCAGCAACAAAACGAGAATTTAAAAGAAATGATGCTGAACTGCACTCAGAATATGAACAGTTTAAACAAAATATGCGTCGACTTAGAGAACAAGCAGATGCAGATCAGGAGCATGCAGCAACAATGCAACAGCAATACCAATATAATAGAGAGCATTCAGCAGAACTTACAGCAACAATACTGCAACTTGCAAAGTTCGTTGAAGAAATTGTCAGGTTGATCATGAACTTAATTGCTACCATGCTGGGGCAGCAATATAACATTCAACGTCAACCACAAGTTGACTCTAAACAGCAGAAATCAAATGACGATGGTCCTGAATTTTAAGCAATCACTTTTAAACATAAGAGTTGTATTTATTTTAGCGTTGCTACTGTCACTGATTGCATTCAACGTTATTTCTGTTTAATCGATAATCACGCAGTCGATTTATACAGTGCACAGTAGCAAGCTAAAAATTCATTAATAATTAAGCGAGTTAAATAGAACGGATTCCCAAAACACGTTGTGCCCGTTCAATCATCTTTTGACGTTGGTGTGTTCGGAATGCCCACAATGAAGACAAATTACTCTTTTGATTGAGTTTGGCAACTTCGAGAATTTGTTTATCAGTCATTTCATACATACACTGACGAATGATTTGATGTGCTTGTTCGAGCTCGTTGAGTAAGGAATTTGCAGTATCAACCGCAATATAAAGATTTGCCAATGTTTGGCGTTGCGGATTTGAAATAGATTTGCCTAGTTCAACAATGAGTTGAGAAGCTTGTTTTTTAGGTGTGCACGTATTTGCACCATGAAGAATTACGTTCATAGCAGTAGTCCTAGATAAGTTTTAACACTTACCATCATTACTTCTCACGGTAATGGTGGCAGCAAGACAGGGGTGAGAATACTGAATCTAGGATCAGCCAACCTTACGGTTGCCCTGCAAGCTGCCATAACGACTGCTAAACAGTAGACAAAAAAATAGCCGCTAGTGCGACATTGATTTGCACCTAGATTGTATCAGGTTCTCACGCCTGAACACAGATTTTGCTGTGTAATACTAGGTTAGCTGGGTATACCTTAACCTGTCAACGATCCAGTATGATATTTTTACATATCTTAACATTAAATAATTAATTGATTATCATGAAGAAATACTAAACTTCTGACGGCTGGAAAACTTTTTATTAAAAGTATATAGGGACGGCTATGTCAGCCTAATATTTATTCTTATACATACTTTAGACTTCCCCTTAAAATCAAAATAACCACCTTGATGGGTTGAATTCTACTTAAGCAAAAATCCACCCATTAACTTAAATTTTCCGTTCGAACTGATCGTCCAGATTTTAGTATCGGTAAAATTGACTAAAGCTTTGAATAAAATTAATATGGGCTCGCTGGCCTACATTGCCAGTCGGTTTTGACAGACCGTTGATCCAGCACAGAAAATAGCTCGTCTATTTTTTGTGGACCTTCTCGTCCCCCTTTTATCTTTATGGTAGGACAGAAGGGGGACACCTTCGGGTGTGCTGGTTCCTTGGATCCCAGTCTGTCAACCCTCTTTTGTTCTGCCACCATTATTTGACAGTAATTGGCAGAACTTCTTAAGATTCAAGGAGCTTCTCATGCTGTATCTATATTTTCTGATTTGTGCCTCGCCACCTGTTCAACCTTGTTGTGCCTTTCAACGAGGGTTATACGGCTAATTTTTATTATTCATCTGTATTAAAAAAATTTTTACAAGAACAATCCAACGGTGGATGGCTAAAACACGCCTATAAAAAATAGACCTTTTTATACTTATATCTGCTGGTGATTGTGAATTGCATTGAACATGCGGGGAACAACCATGACTGAATTAACCAAACCTAAAATTATTCCAATCGAAAACCGTCCACAGAAATCCAAGCTATTTTTAAAGTGTGTGATGCTGCCGATAGTGATCTTTCTGATTATTGCCAAACTTTTTTCCTTTGGATGGTTTGGCTATTTTTTCTTTGGCTTTGACCTATTCTGGTTTGTGATTATTTATTACCTCTATGAATACGGAAATACTTACTTTGACGGGATGACCGAACAACTGAAGCGCCAAGGTGAAACCTTTAATTATCAAAACCGTGGGGTCTGGATTAACAGCCAGGACAAAACCATCATCCTGTTTGATCAGCCCGATCAACGCCTCGTTAAATATCCATTTGACTATATTACTTCTGTTGGCCATTACAATCTGGTTGAAGATCGCTTTAGAACCACAACCACTGTGATCAGTAACCCAATGATGGGAACCCATGTTAACCAACAAGTCCATCGGTCCCCGATGAAACGTGAGTTTCAGGTCAATATTGGAACACGGGATCAATTTAAGCCAAATTATAGCCTTAAGGTGTTATTCCCTTGGCGTAGTCCAAAAATGGCCAGTGAAATCCGTCAACTCCTTTCGGCTGATCATTATCAATAACAACAATATAAAAATTTAAGGCAGTCAAACATGATGATTTCAAAAACTTTTATGCCATCTGTGCTGATGCTAGCAATCAGCACAGTTATGGTCGGATGTGGAGGCGATGGTTCGGGAGGAGATTCTGGTTCATCCAATGGCGGTGGAACGGGCAATCCAGATAATGGCAATACAATTCCTAAGCCCGTGACCTGTGCTGAAAGCCAATATCTGGAAGAGGGTGCATGTAAAAACAAGGCAGTGCAGAATATCCAGTCACTACCATTCAGTACGCTGATTCAAGGTCAAAGTTATCCATTATCCCTTCAGACAGATCAAGGGCTGGCAGTGACGTTTAGCAGTAACACCCCCAATATCTGTAATGTAAGTGGTAATGAACTCAAAGCCCTAAAGGTTGGACAGTGTACTCTAGCACTGACACAGGCAGGGACAGCAAAAGTTTTACCATTCAATAGCAGCATGACCGTCAATGTGACTTGTGCTGCCGATCAATATTTAGAAAATAATGCGTGCGTGAATAAGCTTAAGCAAACTATTACCCCGCTAAAAATAAAATACGTTCTGACGGAGAGTATTTATTCATTGGATGCTGAATCCAGTGCCAAACTTCCTGTCACGATTAGCAGTCTTTCTACTGCAACCTGTACTTATTCTAATGGTGAACTAAAGGGGATTAGTGCGGGTGCATGTACCCTTAAACTCACCCAGGAGGGTGATACCAAAACACTGGCAGCAGAGAGTCAGACCATCAGCTTTGATGTATTTAAAGCCTCATCCATGAGCGAGGCACCCGATATGAACAACTGTTATGCAGGTAAGCTCAGTGCAAAGTTTAGAAATGAATTTTTAAATGAAATCAATACGGTTCGTGCCTTGCATGGGCTGCCAAGTATTACATACGATTATGCTCGTGAAGATGAGATGATGCAGACGGCGCTGATTCTTGCCGCTAATAACATCTTGACCCATTACCCAGAATCAAACACAAACTGCTATTCAGATATTGGTGCTGTAGGTGCAAGAACTAGTAATCTTGAGATGGGGGTCAGAGCCAATATGTATGACAATCCGCCTGCGGACACTATCAGAAGTTTGATACATGATTATTTTAATGTTATGGCAAATAATGTAGGTCATCGTCTTTGGATGCTCAACCCATTCTTACAAAAATCGGCGTATGGTTCAGTCAATGCACCCTCATTTAAGGATACTCGATTCCCTTATGTGGTCGGTACGTCCTATAAAGTGGTTTATCCTTTCGACAATCCAACCACTGCACCACTCGGTGTGATTGCCTACCCCTATCACAACTACCCAGCCAAATATTATATGCCGGGTTCAATCCTCTCTATTTCAGTTTTAACCGATCAAAAGAATTTTTTTGCCAATCGCAATGTGGACTACGCTAAAGCCACTGTTGTTGTTACTGAGCGAAGTAGTGGAGCTAAACAAAAGATCAGTAATATCCGCTATGAAAATATCGGAGTTCCCAACCATATCCAGTTTAGCTTTGACGATTTGAAATTGAATGTGATCTACGATGTCAAACTCAGCAATGTCTTGGTGAATGGTCAGCCAAAGGAATATATCTACTGGTTTAAAGTCGATGACAAATAAAGGATAGAAATCAAATGAAAAGATTAATGCTTCACCTTGTTGTCGCCACTAATATTGTAGTTACCAGTTCAACAGTATCTGCTGAAACCAAGAAAGTGAACCTGTCGGCAGGACTGAACTATGTACTGTCACAAGTCGTGACCAAAGGAGATAATAATCAAAGTCACCATAATATGGGGATGCTTTACTACTTAGGAAAGAAAGGTGTACCTGTAGATCATAAAAAAGCGGCTGAATGGTTTTCCAAGGCAGCAGTGAATGGTTTTGCTCCTTCACAGTACACATTAGCAGTCATGTATCTTAATGGGGATGGTGTGCCACAGGATGCAGAAAAGGGCGTTACTTTGTTGCAAAGTGCTGCACGGCAGGGACAACCTGAAGCGGTCAAGTTATACAATACATTGCAGGCTAAAGCACAGCAGCTCAATGCTGTTCAAACGCCATCAGTACAAACAGCCATTAAATACTATGATACATCCAAGCTTGGACCTAAGAACTTTAAGCAAGTTGTACTCCCTAACCTAAGTACAGATACCGTTGCTCGAAGTTTTTATAAAGTGACATCATCCAGAGAAAGACAAAAAGATGATTATTGGGGGAGTGGCAATTACTACTATGTTAACAAGCCTAGCGACTTGGACGATCTCACAGACGCTGTGATCAGTATTGCCCCTATTTTTACTTATCAGAATATGCAGGGGGAAGCCCGTTATTTAGTCCCTGTGGAAGTGACTTTAGTAATCGAAGGCAGGATAGAAACTTCACATGTTACACGAGGTACTTTGGAATTATATCTCTTTAAAAAATTGGACAATGGACAATTCCAAATGATTTCAAAAACAGTCCAAGGGGGAGTTGAAAGTATTGAGGGATATGGTCGAACCTCATGGAACGCCCAAGAATTTAAAAAGAACTTACAAGCATTTGGAAACAATACACTAGGAAGCTATACCGTTGATGGTTATTACGGCAATGGTTATGGGGAAAGCGTATGGTCACTTCTTTTGTTAAATGAGGACGACTATATTGTTGAACAAATGTTCGAAGAAGGAAAAGTTTCAGAACAACCAGAGTACGGCTATTCTTCAGCAATCAAAGTTAACAAAAATGGACAACCATTTTATCCATTCCAGATTCATTATCAGGGAACGGATATGAATGACAATAATCGGATGGTTAAAGTAAATAAAATTGTACTTTATCAGTATGATAGTAAGAGTAAGTTTTATTCGAAGCCGAAATAATACTCTTAAATTAAAGAAACTATATTGATGTCTATCCTCCTGTTTCTGGGTATTAGTAATTGGAGGATAATATGAGAATGAGGAAATATCAGTGACTATTAAACCAATCAGAAATGATGCTGATCTTACTAACGCTTTTATTCGTTTAGAAAGCATCTTTCAAGCAGATAAAGGTACGCCTGAAGCTGAGGAAATGGAAATTTTAGTCACACTCATTGAAGTTTATGAAGACAAATACTACCCAATCAAATGTAGATTCTGACGTGGTACTGACAAAAGAATTACTGAATGCTGCTGATCAGGTTGGTCTAACCGTAACAGACACCACCAGCTTTGATGGAACCAAAGCCTGAATGTCACCGCAGGAATAGAACATAACAGCCAAAGTAGTCATAGCAAAACCAATAGCCAAAGTATGAGTTACACCTATGGCGGTGATGGAAGTGCATCGATAGGCAAACAAACTAGCACATCAGAAAGCAATCGCCTGACTATCAAAGGCGGCGAAGTGAGCATACAGGATCGGGGCAATCTACAAGTCAACAATATCCATGTGGTGAGCCTGCAAGATACTTCGAGTAGCAATATTTAAGTAATTCATATATACATTGCCGTAAAACTTTAAAATAGTGTTAAATACAGGCATTAAAAATTTACGCTTTATTTTGGGTTCTTATGGATCATTCAGTACATAACAAATTGGTTTCATTTATCTGGTCAATCGCTGATGATTGCCTTCGAGATGTCTATGTACGCGGTAAATATCGTGATGTGATTTTACCGATGGTGGTATTACGCCGTTTAGATACACTTTTAGAACCAACTAAAGATGCAGTAATTGAAGAAGTACGATATCAACAAGTCGAAATGGAACTCACTGAGTTTGATGATGTAGCTTTAAAAGAAGCATCAGGTTATGTGTTTTATAACACATCAAAGTGGACATTACGTTCACTCTACACAGCGGCATCGAATAACCCTGAAATTTTATTAGCAAACTTCGAAGAATACTTAGATGGTTTTAGCGCTAACGTTAAAGAAATTATTCAATGCTTTAACCTATTTGCTCAAATACGCCACATGTCACATAAAAATGTGCTTTTAGATGTTGTTGAGAAATTTCTATCGCCGTATATTAATTTAACACATGAAAGTGCTGTAGATCCTGACGGTTATCGCTTGCCTGCATTGACCAACTTAGGTATGGGCTATGTCTTTGAAGAATTGATTCGTAAATTTAACGAAGAAAATAACGAAGAGGCGGGTGAGCACTTTACCCCACGCGAAGTGATTGAGTTAATGACGCACTTTGTCTTTGACCCAATTCAAGAGAAATTACCTTTAACCATTACAGTTTATGACCCTGCATGCGGTTCAGGTGGGATGTTGACTGAATCTCAAAACTTTATTGATGAACGTTATGCCGTGGAAAAAGGCAACCGTGACGTGCTTTTGTATGGTAAAGAGATTAATGACGAGACTTATGCCATTTGTAAGTCAGACATGATGATTAAGGGCAATAACCCTGAAAACATTCGTGTTGGTTCGACCCTGACCACAGATGAATTTGTTGGTACGAAGTTTGACTTTATGTTGTCAAATCCACCGTATGGTAAGAGTTGGGCATCTGAGCAAAAATACATCAAAGATGGGTCAGATGTGGTTGATCCTCGCTTCGTAGTGAAGCTAAAAGACTATTGGGGCAATGAAGAATCGTGTGATGCAACACCACGTTCAAGCGATGGTCAGCTTCTTTTCCTCATGGAAATGGTCAATAAGATGAAATCGCCTGAGCATAATGGCATTGGTAGCCGTATTGCCTCAGTTCATAACGGTTCAAGTTTATTTACGGGTGATGCTGGAGGCGGGGAAAGTAATATCCGTCGCTACATCATCGAAAATGACTTACTGAATGCAATTGTACAGTTACCAAATAATCTGTTCTATAACACAGGCATTACCACCTATATTTGGTTGTTGTCGAATAACAAACCTAAGCATCGTAAAGGCAAAGTGCAACTGATTGACGCAAGTTTAATGTTCCGTAAGTTGCGTAAAAATTTAGGTAATAAAAACTGTGAATTTGCCCCTGAACATATTGCGGAAATTATGCAGACTTATCTTGCAGGTCAAGATGTAGAACGTCAGCTTAACGAGCAAAATGATCCTGTTGGTATTGCAAGTAAGGTGTTTGATAACCAAGATTTTGGTTATTACAAAGTCAATATTGAGCGTCCTGACCGTCGTAAAGCACAGTTTAGTACAGCGCATTTGCAAGGCTTACGTTTTGATAAGTCGCTGTTTGAGCCAATGGAATATATGTATAGCACCTATGGCGATGACATTTATACCGAAGCGAAGCTAGATGCTGTGAAAAAAGAAGTACTGGCATGGTGTGAAGAACAAGAGATTACCTTGAATAATAAAGCCCTAGCTAAGCTGTTTGATGTGAAGTATTGGAATGCTTTAAAAACAGCGTTGGACAATGCGTTAAGCATCATGCAACAAGTCGGCACAGATGAGTTTTCTGACTTTAACTTGTTTAAAAAGAAAGTCGATGAAGCGATTAAAGCCTTAAAAATTAAGCTGTCGAATTCTGAAAAGAACAACATTTTAAATGCAGTGAGTTGGTATGACGAAAGCGCAGAAAAAGTGGTGAAAAAAGTCGTGAAGCTGAATGACGCTGAGCTTGCTGACTTAGTTACACATTTGGGTTGTGTAGAAACTGATTTAGCTGACTTTGGCTATTATGCAACGGTGAAAAAAGGCGAATTTACCACTTATGAAAGTAACAGCGACTTACGTGATAGTGAGTCTGTACCGATAAAACAGCAGATTCATCAGTATTTCTTAGATGAAGTAAAACCGCATGTGGCTGAAGCGTGGATTAATCTGGATTCTGTGAAGATTGGTTATGAGATCAGCTTTAATAAGTACTTCTACCAGCATAAGCCGTTGCGTTCTTTAGAAGAAGTTGCTCAGGATATTTTAAGTCTTGAGAAGCAAGCGGATGGTTTAATTGCACAGATTTTGGGTCTTTAAGGAGAAGCATGATGTTTGAAAAATATGATGCTTATAAAGATTCGGGTGTGGATTGGATTGGTGAAATTCCAAATAATTGGAATGTCGTAAAACTTAAGCACTTACTACAAGAACCTCTCAAATATGGAGCTAATGAATCAGGTATAGAATTTTCAGAGGATTTACCTAGATACATTAGAATCACTGATTTTAATGATGATGGAAAGTTGGATGAAAAAAACAAATTATCTTTGACTTGGAAAAAAGGTAAAGATTATTTGTTGGATGATGGCGATATTCTGTTAGCAAGAAGTGGTGCATCAGTTGGTAAAAGTTTTTTGTTTAAATTAGAAAATGCAAATGAAAAAGCTTTTTGTTTTGCAGGTTATTTAATTAAAGCTAAAGCGGACATTAACAAAATTATTCCAAAATATTTATATCTGTATTTAAATTCAGAAGTTTTCTTTGAATGGAAAAATTTGATTTTCAATAAAGCTACTATTGAAAATATCGGTGCAGATAAATACTCTGAATTTTTCATAATTTTACCTTCTTTAGATGAGCAATCTAAGATTTTAGATTTGTTAAATCCTTTTTTGATGAATATCGACCAAGCTATTGCCATTAAAGAACAGCAAATTGCTTTACTTAATGAACGTAAGCAAATTGTCATTCAAAAAGCAGTGACTCAAGGTTTAGATTCAAATGTACCGATGAAAGACTCGGGTGTGGAATGGATAGGTGAAATTCCTGAGCATTGGGAAATCATAAAAGTAAAAAATTTGTTTAAGTTAATTATTGAACCTGCACCTAAAAACAATGATTTAGAGCTTTTATCTGTTTATACAGATATAGGTGTCAAACCTCGTAAAGAATTGGAAGAACGAGGAAATAAGGCATCTACTACAGATGGATATTGGAAAGTTAGAAAAGGCGACATTATTGTTAACAAATTGCTGGCATGGATGGGGGCAATTGGTTTATCTAATTACAATGGAGTTACAAGCCCAGCATATGACATATTAAGAGCTGTAAAGCCATTAAATCCATATATTTATCATCTATTATTTAGGTCTCCAACTTGTAGTGCAGAATTGAAAAAACATTCAAGGGGAATTATGGATATGAGACTTCGCCTGTACTTTGATAAGTTCGGTGATGTATTAGTTCCGTATGCTCCAATTTACGAGCAAAATGAAATCATCGAATATATTGAAGTAGAAGAGCAGAAAATTAATGCAGGAATTGAATTAATAAATCAACAAATCGAAAAACTCAAAGAATATAAAACCACACTCATTAATGACGCTGTGACAGGCAAAATTAAAGTGGAATAAAAAATTAAACCTAGCGAACTTCGGTTGGTTAGGTTTTTTTAATATTTCGGGGGGAATATGAGCTTATATACAGTAGACACAACCAATAAAAAACTGAAACCATTAGATGGTACAAAACTCAGCGAACAACAGCTGACCGAGCGTTATGACTTGCAAGAATGGTTAGTCAGCCATCCAGAAGCCTTGGGCGAAGAACTGCTGATTATCCAAAAAGAATTTGATGGCTTTGATGGGACTGGGGAACGCTTAGACCTTTTGGCATTAGACACCAAGGGACAGCTTGTACTGATTGAAAATAAGCGCGATGACAGTGGACGTGATGCCGTGTGGCAGGCACTCAAGTATGCGTCTTATGTTGCACCGTTTACTTCAGATGATATTGAAGACGTATTTGCAAAATATTTAATTAAAAATAAACCTGTATGTGCAGATTTAGATGATCATGCCTTTGATGCCGACCAAGTCAAAAACACTGCCAAAATATTGATTGAACGCTTTTTAGAAGAACATCAGGAAATGGGCGTGTCAATTACGACACTTAATCCACGCAATAGCCAACGAATTATTTTAGTAGCAGGTGAGTTTCGAAAGGAAGTGACCAATACTGCACTGTGGCTGCTTGACCGTAAGATTGATGTGAAATGTGTAAAGGTTTCACCTTACAAGTTAGCAGAACAATTGCTAGTTGATATCCAGCAGATTATACCTGTACCTGAAGCATCGGAATATATGGTAAGACTCACTCGAAAAGAAGATGAAGAAACCATCGCCAAAGTAAAACAAGCTGATCATACCGATATTCGCTACCAATATTGGGAGCAATTGCTTGCTCATTTTTCACAAAGTGATAATTCACTTTATAACAATATTAGCCCGAAGACTGATCATTGGCTGAGTTCGGCAACTGGTATATCGCAATGCACTTATCATCTGATTTTCTTGCAGAAAGCGATACGAGTAGATATTGAGTTTGAGAGAAAGGAAGCCGTAGAGAATAAACAAATGTTTGATTTCTTTTATGAGCGTAAACATGAGATTGAAAGTAAGTTTGGTCACTCACTAGATTGGCTCAGATTAGATAACAAGAAATCATCTCGCATTGAATTTATTTTACATACTAACGGCTACAATCAAGAGTTATGGAATAATCATACGGCTTGGCATTTGGAGCATATTCAGAAGCTCGAACAAGCCTTTAAGCCGTATATGAATGAAGCTTATCAAATCATTAAGTAAGAACAGTAAAAATTTAAGAAATTGGGGTATAGGGTGAATACGGAAAATTTATTGGCACAGATTAGCCAGCTTTTAGAAGACAAGCCGGATTTGTCCGAAATTGCAGATGATCGATTAGAGAAACTTATTTCTTATTTAGGGCAAAAAGAAAATTCATTGGAGCTGAAAACCATCAGTGAATTACAGAATGCTAATTTTTTCGTAGATAGTTATCAACGAGGCTATAAATGGAAACAGCAACAAGTTACGGAACTGCTAGATGACATTGATGAGTTTGAACCAAAGCAGGAAAGCGATTTCTATTGCTTGCAACCTGTAGTCGTTAAAAGAAAAACTGAGGGCACACAATACTATTGGGAACTCATTGACGGTCAGCAACGGATGTCCACAATTTTTATTATTTTGACTTACTTAACCAATGAGCAATATTTCTCTCTTCGTTATGAAACTAGAGAATCTAGTACAGAGCATTTAAATAACTTAGCTGGACTCACTGAAAATAACCTGCCAACGATTGATGCACATTACTTCTACACGGCTTATCAAGCTGTGAAAAAATGGTTTGAGGAAAAGGGATCAGAATTTAACAAACAACATTGGAAAAATAAGCTTCTGCATCATACAAAAGTCATTTGGTACGCTGTACGTGTAAATCGAGATCAAGATTCAAAAAAGCAATCTATTGAAATCTTTAGCCGACTGAATCAGGGGAAGATTCCACTCACCGATGCAGAGTTGATTAAAGCATTATTCTTACAAAAAATTGCGAAAGCTTATGGGAATGATCATCTTGCAGTTCAGAAACAAACTGAAATGGCGAATCAATGGGATGCTATAGAGCAAGCGCTACAAAATGATGAATTTTGGGCATTCTTGAGTCCATCACAACAAACCAATAAACACACGCGTATTGAACTTATTTTTGATCTTATTGCGGATAAATCGACTGATAAAAAAGTGTTAAAACTGAAAGTGGATCATCAAACTTTTATCCATTACGCTAATAAGTTTAAATCAGCCCAAGATGTGAAAGATTTAATTGAAACAGAGTGGCTAAAGGTTCTCTCAGGATTCCAGTATTTAAATGAGTGGTATGAAAATGATCGTTTATATCATTTGATTGGATACCTAATCGGTCAGAAATATAAAACAATCCAAGAGATTTGGTTAGTTGCACAGGGGTGTAAACGAGATGAATTTGAAGCGAAGCTAAAAAATTTTATCCAACTTGAATTAAGTAATCTTTTCAAGAAAGACAAAAATGCCAAAGAATTAGATTTTGATCATATCTTCTATGATGTAGATGACACCTCATGCCGCCCAAAAATTAAATCTATTCTCATATTATTTAATATTTTTAGATATGAGCGACACAACACACGTTTTTCTTTTAAACGCTATAACCAAGTAAAGTGGGATATTGAGCATATCCATGCCCAGCAAAGTGAGGAACTATCCAACAAGGATGATCAAATCAAGGTTTGGATCTCTGAGCAAAAGGCATTATTAGGAGAAATAGCAGACATTTTTTCAAAACAAAAGCTTAGAGCGATACTAAGCCAATATGAGACAGTCTCTGATCCTACACAAAGAGAACTTTTGTTTAGTGAATATAATGAAATTTTAGAACTCTTGATTGGTAGTTTTTCAGAAAATATTCAGACACTTGATAATTTATGCCTTTTACCAGAAAGCGATAATCGCTCTATAGGGAATGATCCGTTTTTTATTAAAAGAAAGAAAGTTTTACAAGCAGAAAAAGAGCTGTATGAATTAGCTAAAACTAACACAGCGAACTTTATTCCTTTGGCATCACAACAGGTCTTCTCTAAATATTTTAGTGACGATGTAAACCACATGCTGAAGTGGGATATAGCGGACAGGAAAAACTATAAAAAAGCATTGTTAGACTGCTTTAAACAATATGGTATTGAATTTCACGATGAAAATGAGGGGTGATCAAAATGGCTAAATTGACATTGTGGAAAGCATTGGAACAATATCATATTGTTATTCCTACAATTCAGCGTGATTACGCACAGGGTCGAAAGAATGATCCAAAGATTACTCAAATCCGTAAAGCATTTTTGCAAGCCTTAGTACAAAGTTTGACTGAAAATCAAGAGCTTGAACTTGATTTTGTCTATGGGGCTTTAAATCAAAAAACACTTGAATTGTTAGATGGGCAACAACGTCTAACGACTTTGTTCCTTTTACATTGTTATCTTGTGAATAAAAATAAAGCAAATATAAATGAAATTGATTTAATCAAAGGACAATTACAGAAATTCAGTTATCAAACGCGTACAAGTTCTAAGCTGTTCATTTCTCAATTGGTTGAGAAGTTAGTCGAAATGGAATGGATCGGTAAGCCTTCCGTGGCGATTGAAAACGAAGCGTGGTTTTTAGCAGTATGGCGTAAAGATCCAACCATTATTTCAATCTTAACGATGTTAGATGAGTTGGATTCATTACTAGGGTCAAAGACGGCGGATGAGCTTGAGAAATTATGGGTGAGTTTGAGTAGTCATTCAGTTCTGAATTTTTATCTGCTACCAATGAATGAGTTTTCATTAACCGATGAGCTATATATCAAAATGAATGCCAGGGGGGTTCAACTAACAGAATTTGAAAATTTTAAAGCATGGCTCCAGGGTTTTCTTGAAAATAAAATAGATACAAGCAAAGCAAATGCTTTTTTTCAGAGTATTGACTCAGAATGGACTGATTTAATCTGGACTGCTAGTAATAATAAAGATTGGAATAAGTCTTTTGATGTGAGTTTTATTCACTTATTTAAAATTTGTCTGTTATGTGAGTACAGAGCATATTTATCCAAAAATCAAAAATCTGATTACACGGATGAAAAAGATAGTGATAGTTTAGTGAGCCGTTTGAGACTGAATTTATTTATTTCGCAAATTGAATATATAGATCTATTCTCAAATGATGTTAGCAATACGATTGATCACATAACAGCGCTTTTAGATTTTGCTATTGTAAAGCAACAAAGCCAAAACAATATTCTTGAAATCTTAAGTAAAGATAAGCCTTCCTATGAAGAGCAAGCAAACTTAGCAACTACTTATTATTTTACTAAGTATATTCAAAATATTGATCAATTTGAGGATTGGAACAGAATTAGTGGGTGGTTAGTAAAAAATGCTAAGGGTTACTATAACTCTGAAAAATTGATGCTCTCAGTACTCGAAGCGCTAGAACAATTAGCAATCTATATTGGTCATGAAAACGTTCTACAAAAAATTAGCACTTTGCACCAACAGCAAGACATCATAGAATTTTGTAGTAAAACTGCTTTTGAAAAATCACATATTGAACATGAGATTGAAAAAGCCCAACTCATACTTCAAGATCAAGCTTGGAAAGAATTGTTAAATAAATACGAAAAGCATAATTATTTCCACGGTCGCGTTGATTTCTTACTTGATTATGCAAAGGCAGATGGTGACATCATTTGTATGAATAAGTTTGCTTATTATGCTGAAATTGCGGAAAAGTTATTTACAAAAGCCTTTATCGAAGACAAGGAATATCGATTACATCGATCATTGTTAAGTTTAGGAAACTATTTTGTAAAATACGGGAGAAATTTAAGTTTTTGTTCAGATTCGTATAATTCTTATCGTGATAGGGCTGAAAATTGGAGGGCTGTATTTGATAAAAATAGAGTGTCTGAAGAAAATAAAGAGCCACAACTTAAAATATTATTTGATTTGTTAGATGATGATATAAGTTTTGCGAAACTTGAAATTATTAGAAATCAAAAGTTGGCTCAAATCTATGATTGGAGAAGATATTTTATTCTTGATAACAGAATATTTAGCTATTGCTCATATGCTCTCATTAGAAAGGAAAGCAATGATCTTATTTATCTTTTAAAAACATCGGTGCTTAGAGGCAAACACGCTGAACTAAGAAGTTATGTTTTATATTTCACCTTGCTGTCACCAGAATACGGTTTAGCAAAAACAGATCTTGATTATTTATCTGTTTCCAACAGAGAGACAATGCCAAGTTTAAGGGTTAAAAATAAGCTTCGAATCACGTTTAAGAACGGTGAGTTTATCAATGAAATCATTGAGCAAAATTTAGAAGATGTTGATGTTTTTAGACCAGTAACAAGTGAAGAAATGTACGAGTTTAAATATATCATCAAAGCACAACAGCAAGTACTAGATGAAATTAAACATCCAGAAAGAGAAGAGGTTGCCTAATGGTCAGTTTAACCAATGAACGTGCTTTAGAAATGGCAATTGAAAAGGCACTAACTGGAACATGCCTTGAGAATGTCAAAGCAGGTTTAACAGACATTGCTCTACCTCATCATGGTTTTGTGTCAGGTTCACCTTCAAGTTTTGACATGTTGTATGCACTAGATACCCAATATTTTTGGCAGTTTCTAGAGCAAACGCAAGCTGAAGAATTGGCAAAGATTCAAAAATTTAACCCACACGATTGGCAAAGAAAAATCTATGAACGCTTTGATCGAATGATTCGTAAGCATGGGGTAGTTCATTTGCTTAAAAAAGGTCTCGCCGTAGATCAAGCGCATTTTCAGTTGATGTACCCAGCACCGTTAGCAAGTAGTTCTCAGAAGATCAAAGATCGATTCAAGCAGAATATTTTCAGTGTGACTCGCCAATTACGCTATTCAAAAGCTAACCCACTGCAAGAAATTGATATGGTGGTGTTTCTTAACGGTATTCCAATCATTACCTTTGAATTAAAGAATGAATGGACAGGGCAAAATGCTCGTCATCATGGGCAGAAGCAATATAAACAAGATCGAGATATTACTCAGCCATTACTCAACTTTGCACGTTGTATCGTGCATATGGCTGTAGATACTGATGAAGTCTATATGACTACGAAGCTAGCAGGTGCGAATACTTTCTTCTTGCCATTTAATAAAGGACATAATGCAGGAGCAGGGAACCCACCAAATCCAGAAGGTCATAAAACTGCATATTTATGGGAAGAACTGCTTTCTAAAGATAGTCTAGCTAATATCATTCAGCACTTCGTACGACTAGATGGCGATGAGAAAACCTTATTAGATAAAAGGACTCTCTATTTCCCGCGCTATCATCAGCTCAGCGTAGTACGACGTCTTATTCATGATGTTTCTGCACGTGGCGTAGGGCAGACATATCTCATTCAGCATTCTGCAGGTTCAGGTAAGTCAAATTCGATTACATGGGCGGCATTTCAGTTGATTGAAGCCTACCCAGAAGAAGAAGACATTGCAGGAAGCCGAGGACTAGAACATCCATTATTTGATTCAGTGATTGTGGTGACGGATCGCCGTATTCTTGATAAACAGCTTAAAGAGAACATCAAGGAGTTTTCTGAGGTTAAAAATATTATGACGCATGCTCATAAGTCCTCAGAATTGAAATCTGCTTTAGAAAATGGCAAAAAAATTATTATTACTACAATCCAAAAATTCCCGTTCATTATTGATGGAATTGCAGACTTAAGTGATAAGCGTTTTGCTGTGATCATTGATGAGGCACATAGTTCTCAATCAGGTGTTGCACATGACAAAATGAATGAAGTTATGGGCAAGGCTAACGAAGACGTTGATGGGGTCGATGTTCAAGACAAAATTCTAAGTGCGATGTTGGCACGTAAGATGAAAGGCAATGCATCCTATTTTGCCTTTACTGCAACACCAAAGAATACGACTTTAGAAAAGTTTGGTGAAAAGCAAGCTGATGGTTCTTTTAAACCTTTTGATCTGTATTCGATGAAACAGGCGATTGAAGAAGGATTTATTCTAGATGTCTTGTCGAACTATACGACCTACAAGAGCTTCTATGAAATTGAAAAATCGATTTTAGCTAATCCGTTATTTGATACGAAAAAAGCGCAGAAAACATTAAGAAGTTATGTAGAGAAAACACAGCAGACGATCGATATCAAAGCTGAAGTGATGCTTGATCATTTCATCCAGCATGTTGTAAATACCAAGAAGTTAAAAGGTAAAGCAAAAGGGATGATTGTGACTCAAAATATTGAGTCTGCGATCCGATATTATAAAGCGATTGACCAACTCTTAGAGCAAGCAGGTTATCCATTTAAAGCAATCGTTGCATTCTCTGGAGAGAAGAAAGTCGATGGGATTGAATATACGGAAGCCATTCTCAACGATTTCTCTGATAATGACACCAAAGATATGTTCGATCGCAGCTATATTGGTGAGAAAAAGCCTGCTGGGGTGAATGAAGATCAATATCGGTTATTGATTGTTGCCAATAAATATCTAACTGGTTTCGATCAACCGAAGCTTTGCACGATGTATGTTGATAAAAAACTGGCTGACGTGCTGTGTGTTCAAGCACTCTCTCGGTTAAATCGTTCAGCACCTAAATTAGGTAAGCGAACTGAAGATTTATTTGTGCTAGATTTCTTCAATGAAATAGAAGATATCAAACAATCATTTGATCGTTTCTATACTTCGACTACATTATCACAAGCCACTGATATCAATGTACTCAACGAACTAAAAAGTGAGTTAGATGGTGTTGGGGTATATGAGGTATCGGAAGTGGAAGAATTTGCCACAAAATACTTTGATTCAGTAGATGCAGAAAAACTGAGTCCGATTATTGATATCGCCGTTGCACGTTTTGACTTAGAATTGACTGCTGGGGACAAAGCAGATTTCAAAATCAAAGCAAAGCAGTTTGTGAAGATTTATGGTCAGATGGCATCAATTTTACCATATGAAGTTCCAGCTTGGGAAAAGTTGTATTGGTTCTTAAAATTTTTGATTCCGAAACTTAAAATCGAAGACCCTGAAGCAGATGCATTGGATGAGTTATTAAACTCAGTGGATTTAAATTCATATGGATTACAACGTAAAAAACTCAATGAACAGATTGAATTAGATGCCGAAGAAACGGTTTTAGATCCGACAAATTCTAATCCACGTGGGGCTCATGGCGGTGAAACGGAAGAAGACCCATTAGATGAAATTATTAAAACATTTAATGAACGTTGGTTTGGTAGTTGGGCCGCAACTCCTGAAGAGCAAAAAGTGAAGTTTGTGAATATATTAAAACAAATCAAGGAACATTCTGATTTTGAGAGCAAGTACTTAAATAACCCTGATCCACATACCAAAGATTTAGCCTTTGATAAGATCATGAATGAAGTCATGTTGCGTCAAAGAAAGGTTGATATGGATATGTATAAGCAATATTCAAAAGATACTGCTTTTAGAATGTCATGGAAATATAGCCTGCAACAGGGTGTTATGCGATAAGGACAATATATGTGGAGTTGGATACAAGGGGAGCTTTATACATTCCTGATGGTTATGGATCGTTATCCAAAGGTTTGGGTACTTCCTTGTATCTTTTTCTTATTTTGTATTGGTGTTATTGTATGGCTCAATTATCAACTAGGTCATTATTTTGAGACACGTAGTGTGACGCAGATGACACCTTTTCTGGATCAATTCATTGTGAATTTTTATGCTAAAATTCGCGGGAAAATAGTGAATCGGTATTTGATACTGGGTACATTTGTGTTGTTTGCTATTGGATATCTGAAATATCGTAAAAAGATTTATTTCTAGATCAGAGAAATCTAGCCAAAGATTGTAAGCGTACTCTTGCGTATCAAAAATTTTGGTTGGGTAAAAGATGGATCAAAACTGAATAAAAAATCTCAATAAACTTTTGTCTTAATTTACCATTTAGTGTGAGTTAAACTGCCACCATCTCAGAAAATATTGTAGCAGAAGATAGAAATATTATAACTACTTAAAATACAGATAGTAATATAGCTTCTTCACTATTCATACAAACTGACTCCTAGAGGGGAAACATGGGCACAACGTCATACTCAAGTATGGTTACAGCCATTAAAAAATTAAAAGTTGGCATGAGTAAAGACTTAGTAAATTTAGAGCCATTGAGAATTAAACAGGATGGAAGTCTTAGTTGTTACTATATTCCATTTGATTATATTACGAAGAATGCAAAGGTTGTATTGGTTGGTATAACTCCAGGAAAGACTCAATTATTTAATGCTTTGTGTTCGGTTCAGAACTCTTTGGAAAAAGGTTTGAGTGAAGAAGAAGTACTTAGAGTTGCTAAGAATGTAGGTGCGTTTAGTGGAACACTACGCAACAATTTGATCAAGTTATTAGATTATATTGGCTTACATGAAAAGCTGGGCATCTCAAGTACTGCAGGTCTTTTTGATAAAGATGCACATTTGGTGCATACAACTTCTGTATTAAAGTACCCCGTATTTATTAATGGTAAAGACTATAGTGGATCAACACCTAATATGCTTAAACACCCATTATTAAATGAAATGATTGATGCTTATTTAATGGAAGAAATTCGCCAATTGCCGAAAGCAATTTATATTCCTCTTGGTCCTAAAGTTAGCCAAGTTTTTGAATATTTAATTCAACAAGGATCATTAGAAGATCACCAAGTTTTATTTGGATTGCCACATCCCTCAGGTGCCAATGCAGAAAGAATTGCGTATTTCTTAGGAAATAAAGCTCGAGAATCCCTAAGTATTAAAACAAATCCAGATTTGCTTGATCAAGCTAAAGTAAAAATTTTAGAAAAGTTATCGTTAAACTTTAATTAGTTTTTACAAAATATATTTTCTTCCTATTAGATTGAATGAAGAAGATATATGGAGAGTGATTTATTTGATATAATTTTCTAATTGTTATTTATAAAAATATTATGGGGTTTGTAGTGAGTTTTTTAGCTATTGCAGAGTTTTTACAGGGTTTTTATGTCATTCCAATAGCAATGGCAATTTTCGTTTCTGTAGTGATGTTTTTCTTTGTTAAAGAATACTGGACTCCGGCCAAACGCTTAGCTAAAGAGCTTGATGATATTATTAAAAATGTCGATGAAGGAGTGAATTTTCAAGAAAGTAAAAATTCACTAAAGAGTCTTTTGTCAGCGAATCCTACTCTTAAACATGCGTGGGAAAATTATAAAAACTCTTTACATGATATTAGAGAAGAAGTTGATGGTGAGTTTCAGATAATTTCATCGAGGTCAACGGTCTCAAGTGACATGTTTTTTTCTCAAATAGCAATTATTGATACACCACTAAAAGTTGATTTTTATAAACATATTCCAGGAATTATTACTGGTGTAGGTATTATTGCAACATTTTTAGGTCTTTTATTCGGTTTACTCGCATTTGATCCTGCTGGCGATCCTGCGAAGGTACAAAGTAGTCTTGCTCTACTGTTAGGTGGGGTAGGTGAAGCATTCATGGCTTCTGGGTTAGCAATTTTAATCGCTATGCTAATTACATGGAAAGAGAAGTTTTGGTTAAGAGAGTGCTATGAGAAATTAGAACAGCTTACGACAGCCATAGATTTGAAGTTTGAACCTGATGAAACAAGTGAAGAATATTTATCTCAATTGTTAAAATCATCACAAGCAAATGAAACTAATGCTCGTCAGTTAAAAGATAGTCTAGTTAATGACTTAAAAACTATGATGACTAATTTAATTGATGAAAATAAGAAAAATCAGCTAGCGTTTACTGCACAATTAACTGAAAGTTATAGCAAGACTAGTAAAGACATGGCAGATCAGATAGGTCAGTCCATTTCGGATAACTTACAAGCGCCATTAGAAAAAATTGCCTCCAGTGTACAGCAGGTGAGTGGTGATCAAAGCTCTGCTGTGCAGGAATTAATGACAGATGTGCTTACAGCTTTCATGACAAAGTTAGAATCTACATTTGGTTCTCAAATGACTGGTATGAGTGAGATGATGACTCAATCAGTATCTGCTATGAAAGAAATGCAACTTGGTTTTACTCAGTTACTTACAGACATGAAAGTAAATAGTGAAAGTAGTGCAAAAAATTTAGAAATTCAGATGTCTAAAATGATTGAAGATATTCAGTTAAAGCAAAATGCGATGTCTGAGCAAATGAATTCCATGGTAGAACATTTATCGAAAGGTGCAGAAAAAATTGGTGAACAAGGACAACATGCAATAGATCAATTAAATGGTAAGGTTTCTGAACTTATAGGGCATATGGGTGGAACTATGTCCAGCGTAATGGCCGATATTGCTAAACAACGCATGGAACAGGACCAAGTCATTGCAGATAATCAACAGAAACTACATGAACAGTCTTCAAGTTTAATTAACAATCTAGGAACTGAAATCAAAGAATTGATTATCCATAGCCAAAATGCTGTTGATGCCTATAAGGAAAATATTCAGAAACTCACCTACGTGACCACTGATAGCATTACAGGGATGAATAATGGCGCAGAAAAAATGCGTCTAGCTTCGGAACAATTTAATAGGGCAGGTACTACATTGATTAGCGTTACCGATAAGACATCACAACTTATCTCAGAAGTAACTGCTATTTCTACTCATTTAACTAGTGCAAGTAACAATCTTCTTTCTTTATTGGGTGATTATAAGAACTCACAGGATGCTGTTAATAAGGCGATAGGGGCACTTGACGGTCTAATTCAACAGGCTCAATCTGAAGCGGGCATGAGCACGAAAATGCTAGATGATATGAATCAAATGACAACCGCATTAAATCAAGTGAAAAAAGAGATACAGGATTATCTTGAACAAGTTAGTGATGTACTAGTTAAAAGTTTTGAAAGTTTTGGGACTTCTGTGGAAACGAGTCTTAACCATTCCCTTGGGATTTATGATAATACGCTTGACCAAGCTGTTAAGCGCCTTTCAAGTGGGGTTGAAGGATTGGGTAGTTTTGTCGAGGATCTAGAGGATCTCGTTAGACAAAAGAAAAGCTAAATTTGGAGTACATGAAATATGTTGGGTAATCGGTACTCTAAAAAGGCACGGCTTAAAGATGAAGGTGAAAAACCATTCTGGATTTCATTTGCAGATTTAATGACAGCCCTAATGACTCTTTTCCTCGTGGTTATGGCTGTATCGCTTATGATTGTGACGAAAAAAATTAATGAAGCTACTCAAGCTGAAGATCAACGAAGTGCAGAAATTTTAAATATTTGCCAAAGTATCAAGCATAGTGCGAAGTTGAAAGATGCAGGTATTGAAGTCGATTGTAAAAATAATCGAATAAATTTTGGCGAGGCTGGGCGTTTTTCACATAATGATTATCGGTTAAATGAAGTAGGTCAAAATCGACTCAATACAATTGTGCCGATTATTCTTGAAGAGGCGAATAACCCACAAGGTGAAAAGTGGTTTAAGCAAATTGTGATTGAAGGCTTTACAGATACAGATGGTTCATATTTGTATAATTTAAATTTGAGCTTACGTCGTTCCGAATGGGTGATGTGCAGTTTACTTGATCCAAAATTTAGTTCAGGTCTATCCTTGACTGAACAACAAAAAAATCAAGTGAAACAATTGTTTCTTGCAGGGGGAGTGTCTTTTAATTCAGCTAAAGATAGTAAAGAAGCTTCACGTCGTGTGGAGCTTAGAATGCAATTTTATGGCTTAAAAGAAAAGGAGACCTCAGAACCTCAACCTCATTTTGTTTCCGCTCCTGTGGAAACTTGCCAGTTGGCGAGGTGATAAGTATGAGTATAGAAAAACTAAAATTGCGTTTAGGACAAAAGCTTTGCGATTCTTCTAGTGAACAATATACACATTCAAAATTTGTAAAACCTCAGCGACTGATTAAAACGCTTAACGTTCTCGAACAAAGATTTGATGATTTAGAAAATACAATTCCTTTAGATGAAAAAATTTTTAGGACCATTTCTAAATTAGAGTACTCGGGTTTTGAGTCGTTCACACGAAGAGATTGGAAAAATTTAGCATGGGCTTTAAGCAAAACTTTACCAGATAATAAACAGAAACTGATTTTTAGTGAAATCGGTAAAAGGATTATTCATCATTTTAAACAAGCAGACGTTGGTCTTATAGGATTGGTTTATTTCCCTTTATTATATAGCTATTTTGCTTTAGAAGATGATGATGTAAAAGATAAGCCAGCAATTTGGGTTCAATTAAGAGAAATACTAAAAACACACAGATCGAGCGTTTATAAGGATTTAAAGCGTCCCAAAAAATGGATGAATACACTTTTGGATTATTCCGAGCTTTTATCTGAATTACCTACTGAAGTGTTTGTACATGGATTCATATATGATAAAGATGTAAGTGGCATTCAAAATGATTTAGATAGTTTGAAAATAGCCGCTAATAGCTGGTTTTGGGATGATTTGATTAAGAACTCTATTCAAGCTGTCAAAATGATGAATGAAGATGAGTATTTCAAAGTTACTCCTCGCTTTCTAAAATTAGCCGAACAGAATGTTTTATATACCAATGATATTCTTATAGCTTTATTAGAGCGATACGCTAGGACTTCTAAGCGGGAACAAGTGTATGAAGTTTTGAAGCATTTAGCTTTGAATCAATGGGGGAATCCACAATATGATTCATCTGCCGGTTGGAATAATGTCAATGCAGATACTAAACGTATGGTCATTCAATGGTTTGTACGAGCTGACCTAGAAGCTTTTTTTAAATTATTTAGTTCATCAGCAGATATAAATCGTTTTAACTACTGGATTAGATATATAGATAAAATTTCATTTTCTCAAATTTTTTTAGGTCCAGCTGCTTTCCAGTCTAAACAACCTCAACATAGAGAATTTCGTGAGTTAAACAGAGGGCGTTTGAAAAAATTAGTAGGATCCACTCAGACTAACAATGCATTCATGCTAAGAATCGAAAATCTATATGTGATTGATTTCTCTGATACTGGAAATGCATGTTTTATTGTTAATAAAATTCCATACAGTGAAAATAAGTTAGAGGTACATCGAGATACTTTAAAGCCTTGGAATAATTTGCTTAAGTTAAGTCATACACCAGGTTGGCAATCACGTTTTGACGGTAGGATGGAAGAATTAGGAGTCTTTCTTAATCATGAAAAAGTGAAAAAAATTAACAATAGATATAGTAAGAATTAGGAAAAATTATGAAATTAGCATTTTGGAAAAGAAAGAAAAGCAATGATGTTGTACAAGATGAAGAGCTGAAACATGTTTCAAAGCTATTCAGTTATAACGAGCTTGGTATTACTTTTTCAATATTAGAAAATGCTAAATCAGATACAGATTTCTATTGGCAAAGTCTTGAAGAAGAGGACTTAGCTTATCTTGTAGATGAGCACTACATGCTTCCTTGGGAAGAACTCTTTCAAATTCTACAGGATGAGGAGCATAAAAATGTTATTAGCTTGCTTAACTTGCCAAAACAAACTTCGTTAAGACCAGTGATTAAAAGTGAGGGTGGTTTAAGTGATTCGAATTTTAAAATTATTCTAGATGGATGGTTAAACGAAAATAATGTTAAGGCTAAAAATATTATTCAGCGCAAAGGGGGGGTGTTAATAATAGATGGCGTAGAATATCTATTAAATGAACAAGGCTTTAGACTTGTCGAAAAATTAAAAGAATTTTCAAGATTAGAAAATAAAGATAAAGAATTAAATCAGAAATATTGGGCTAAGATTCGTAATTTAGCACATAAAGCGAATGCGAATTTAGATGAGTTTTTAAGAAAGACAGTAGTTCTTGCACCTGAGAAGTTACAATTAAATCTTCGTAAAAATCTAATAAGCCAGGAATCAATTGTAGAGATTCAACCTACATTTGATGAAGCCCCATTCAATTGGTTAAAAACATTCGATCAATATAATCATGTTCAGGATCAATACAGTATTAGTCTACCCGATGGTGGTATTGCGCATGTTGTAATTCCTCCTTCGGTGAAGCAAGTGCTAACTGAAATAAAAAAAATGCCAAGTAGACGTGTCTCAGGTGAAAGAGCTCAGGCATTTTTACATAACCCATTTGCTCAATTGGGTGATGATGCGATTGATGTTATTTCACCGGAAAGTTTTGAAACTGCAAAGCAGCAAGCAGAAATTTATACTTATACATTACAAATAGAAAAAAATTATGATGAGTTAAAGCATTATATATCAGCAAAATTAGAGCTTTATGAAAACTCTGAAAGAGAAAAAAATCCTATTCATTTAGAGCTACATAACTTAGATCAGACTTATTATTTTGTTCAAGCCTATGAGAAAAAATCTCCATTTTTTATGTGGGCTGGATATGAAATTGAAAGAAATAGTTATTTAGATCAGCAGATTCAAGATTTAAAAAATGATTTAGATGAAATAAAAAAATATCAAGATGAGCTGCAAGCAAAACAAGTGCTAGATTTATCTAATTACAGTGGGCGTGTAATTGGTATTGGTGAGGCTGAAAAACTTAACTCTGAATTTATTAAAAGAGATAGTGGTGAATCAGAATGGCTACCGCAACATTTAATGGATTTGGAACTGCAGTTGCAAGATGAAAATTTAGAGCAAAATATAGCACAACTAGAAAAATGTATTAGAGACGCTGAGCAAAGTAATTTAAATGAAATTGTAGTGCCAAATACGGATACAAAATTATCTCTCGAGCATGCTCAGACTCTATTAAATCAACTACGTACTTCAAAAAGTAAAGATCAAGATGAAAAGTTAATAGAGAAGGAAACTCCTCAACCTAAGAAAAAGAAAGATACGTTGTTAATTGCGAACAATATTGATGAGGCTGAATTTACTAAACAGCGAGCAGAGCTATTAATTTTTGATGAAAATAATCCCCCATCAGCAAGATTACCAACTAGTTTTAGAAATAATGAATTTAGTTTAAAGCAGCATCAAGCGTATGGAGTGGCCTGGCTACAGAATCTGCATCAGTATGCGCCAGAACAAGTGAGTGGGTGTTTATTGGCAGATGACATGGGATTAGGTAAAACACTTCAACTATTATGTTTTATTGGTGAATATCTAGAAAATACTAAAGTTAAGAAACCTGTATTGGTCGTTGCTCCAGTTTCATTATTAGAAAATTGGGAAGCTGAAGCTAATCGATTTTTTAGTAATAAATTTTCAAAAATACTAAGTTTGTACGGTGATAAGTTAAAGGAAAGGAAAATTCCTAAACATCTCATTTCATCACAACTACGCGAAAATCACGGTATTACAAATCTTCTTGAGGAGGACTGGCGTGGTAATGCGGATATTGTTTTAACGACATATGAGACAATGCGTGATCTTGAGTTTTCTTTGGCAAGAGAAGACTGGAGTATCATGATATGTGATGAAGCACAAAAGATTAAAGTTCCCACAGCTATGGTAACTAAAGCGGCAAAAGCTCAGAAAGCAGATTTTAAAATAGCATGTACAGGAACACCAGTTGAAAATTCTTTAACTGATCTTTGGTGTCTCTTTGATTTTATACAAGAAAACTTATTAGGCCCACTCAATGAGTTTGGAAAAATGTATCGCAAACCTATTGAAAATGTAGAAGGAACTGATGAAACGGCTCTTATAAAACTTCGTGAAATCATTGCTCCTCAAGTTCTAAGGAGAATGAAACATGATGTCGCAGATTTACCTGCTAAAGTCGAGGTCGATAGCTGTAAAGATATTCAAATTAGTTTATTGCAAAGACAATTGTATATTGATGTAGTCAACCGATTCAAAAAATTAACTGATGAAGGTAATCAGGGAGCAATGTTAAGCTCTTTACATAGTATGAGGATGATATGTGCTCATCCTTTACACTTTTACCCAACCGCAAGCTTGAAAGATTCTCCAAAAGTAAATTGGTTGTTTGAAACATTAGCATCAATAAAACAAAAAAATGAAAAAGTAATAATATTTACTGAATTTAGAGATATACAAGTTTTTCTTAAGCGAATTCTGATGGAGCGATTTGGATTAAATATTACAACAGTAAATGGTGATTCTAATACCAGTGGTAAGAAAGGGTTAACCAGACAAAACTTAATTGATAAATTTCAAGAGAAGTACGGGTTTAATATTATTATTCTGTCTACTACCGCTGTAGGATTTGGCGTAAATATACAACGTGCTAATCATGTGATCCATTATACACGTAGTTGGAATCCTGCAAAGGAAGATCAAGCGACTGATCGTGCATATCGTATTGGTCAAGATAAAGAAGTTTTTGTTTACTATCCGTCAATTGCTGCAAATGATTTTGACACTTTTGAGATAAAGTTAGACCAACTTTTATCAAGTAAACGTGCACTTGCTGATGATATGTTGAAACCAAGTACAGATCTAAGTAAGGATTTGATTAAATTGATTTAGACAAGATCTGAATAGTTACCAATATCTTCATCTGGGTTGCCTCATTTTGAGGAAATCCAGATGTCTAAGATACTGGGAGTTGTCCAAAATTGATCAAATATAGATGTTGATAGTGTTGTGGATAATTTAATATTAAATAGCTATCGCTTATTTAGATTTAAATCATTTAACATAAAATTATGAAAAATAAGATTATTATTGGAATATAATCTAGAAATATTGATCGATTGTGATAGTTAAGATGAATTGGCAAGAAATTAGTCAAATTAGAAAGAATGGTGATTATCTACGAGCTAGAGATTTAGCGCGAGTAGAGTTGCAGCAATCCCCAAATTATCTTCAACTAAAAAGTCAAATTGAGTGGACATATTATTCTGAAATAAAAGAAATCACTACTAAGCTAAAACAAACAGATCCAATTGATCAAAGACTTGTTCAGCAATTAATAAAAACTTTTGAGGATTATATTAAAGGAGAAACGCGTCGACCAGAAATGGCATTTTCAATGATATTGCAATTGATCAGCCCATATGCAATACATTTTCCTGATTTTTATAATTATGTAAACTGGTTTGGCAAAGTCGCTTTGAGAGCAGAAGATTGGGAAGTCAGTACTTATGTAGATAAGCAGGGTAAAGATCGTCGCAGTCTTCCTGTAGCTTATGAAATTGCTAGAGGTCTATGTAAATGGGCGAAATCTGTTCAAGAGCTGAAAAAGGAACAAGCAGACTTTTGTTTGGATTGGGCTAATCAGGCACGATCTAAGTTATCAGCTGAGGATGCTATTTGGCTAGATTGGGATGCTGTCGGTGTCTTAAGACGTATGGAAAATTATGAAAATGCAAGTCAAGTGCTATCATCTGTTTTAAAGTTGAAAAAATCTGAATTTTGGGTTTGGGCTGAAGCTGCAAGAGTTTATCAGTTTGAACAAAAGGATTTAGCTTTAGCATGTTTTTGTAAAGCTATGCTTTGTAAAACGGAAGAAAAATTTTTAGTTACGGCTCATTTTGATTTTGCTAAACTTTTAATCAGTTTAGAGATGTTTGATGAAGCAAGTTTTGAAATCAATCAATCAATTAATATTAGAAATGAGAATCAATGGAATTTGCCTGAAGAATTAAATCGTTTAACTCAAAATAGTTGGTTTGATCCAGATAAGAAAGATTCAAAATTAGCTAAAGAATTTTATGAAGAGCATGCATCAGATGCTTTGACTTTATGTTTTGATGAAATTAGAAAAATTTCTGCAACATATATAGGGCAATTAAAAATTAAGCGAGATGGTAAAAAAACAAAAGAATTTGCTAAGTTTTCTATAAAAAATGGTAATAATTTTGAGTCATTACTCGCTAATGGTTTTAATCATCTTAAAATGAAGAAGGGAGCTCCAGTATTAGTTACATTAGGTATCCAAGAAGACTCCAATCAGAATTTAGTAGTAAATGTTGTTGAGCGGATGGATGGGGACGATTGGGAGTGTACTAATCAACAGTTTGGTATCATTAGCTATATCAGTGATGATTACGAGAATGTGAAAGTTTTTCTTAATAAAGATAAAGAATTGAAGTTAGATCAAAATATCTTAAGAAACTTAAAAGATAAAATATCGATAGGCTCTAAAGTAAAATGCTTTTCAACAATTAATGCCAAATCACAGCGGATTGAAATTTCACATGTGGAATTAGCTAATAGTGCAAAAATTACTGATATGAAAGAAGAAAAAGGTGAATTACGTAAAAATTCAAAAGGGTTCGGATTTGTTAATGATGTCTTTGTATCACCAAACTTAATCAAGAATATTGAGGATAAAGCACTAATAAATGTACAAGCTATCTTCAGTAAACAGAGAGATAAAGAAACTTATAGTTGGAAAGCAATATCAATTTCATAAAAATAAGCCACTCGGACAGAGTGGCTTATTTCATTTTAAATATATTTTATAGCTTTCGAGTTTTTGGGAATCTCTTTTGTTTCATTAATTTCAGGGAATCGGATCTGTAAGAATGACTCATTTGAAAAAGTGACAAAACCGATACCCCATAAAGGATGTTGTACGGAATTCTGATGTATGTCAGAACTATCTGATACATCTGATACATCTGATACATCTGATACATCTGATACATCTGATACATCTGATACATCTGATACATCTGATACATCTGATACATCTGATACATCTGATACATCTGATACATCTGATACATCTGATACATCTGATACATCTGATACATCTGATACATCTGATACATCTGATACATCTAGCATATTATTAGTTGAGTTTTTCCCTAGGCTGGAATTGATAGCTGTTACGTCGTCTGTAGAAAATTGATAGTTTTTGCTGATAGTTCTTTCTTTAATAGGTGGATCACCAAATTGAATAATGTAATTTGCATCAGTCACTGCCTTAATCGTTACTAGACCAAATTTATGATGTCTGACTTGATCACCTATACTTAATTTTCGTTGAGCTATTACTTCTCCTGATGAATGCGAAAACTCTTTAAGCAATGAGTCGATAAATTTTTGAGGTAGATGTGACGGTTCATTTAATAAGCTTCTATCAAAGTCAAATAAGAATCGTGAAGGGAGTTTATTCGATCCCCTTTCTGTAAGGCCTTCAGATTCAGCGATATACAATAAGTCTTCAGCACGTGTAAAAGCAACATAAGCTAATCTACGATCTTCTTCTAATTTGATTCTATCTGAAAGAGATTTTGCATTTGGTAAAGATCCATCATTAAAATGAGGTAGAAATACAGCTTTAAACTCTAAGCCTTTAGAAGAGTGGATGGTCATAATTTGGATTTCATCTTTTTCTTCATCTTCATCAGTTTCACGGGTATGTTCATTAAGCATATCAATATATTCTGTTAATGAAACATCTTGTTGCCTACGAATTTCTAACTGTAAAATTGAATCAATTAAATCTTCCACATTAATAATGCGTTGTTCATTAGTCCCTTCTCGTAAATAATTTAAATAACCTGATGCTCTTAGGATGTCGTGTACTAATGTTGAAAGTTTTACAGAAAACTTTCTGCTTCGTATAAAATCAATAACTTCGATATATTCTCGGGCAGAAGTTGTATTAAAGTCGGGATCATTGATATGTTCTAAATGCTTTAGTGCCTGATAGTAACTGCATAATTTTAAATCCGCATTATGTTTAATTTTTTTGAGTAAAACTTCTCCGACCCTCCGTTTAGGTTCTTTAATGCTTTTTATAAATGAGTCATTACAATCTTCTTCTAACATTTTAATATAGGCAATTGCGGTCTGAATTTCTTTTTTTGCATAGAACTTTATACCATCAGCGATGGTATATGGAAATCCAGCTTTAACAAAAGCACTTTCAATTGGTTTTTTAGAGCGATGAGAACGAACAATAATAGCGATATTTTTCCATGAATATGGAATTTTCTCACCTTTATGCTCATATGTTTTTTCTTTCTTAATTTTATTAATTTCATCAACAATAAATTGAATTTCTTGCTTATCTTTTTTACAGTGAAAATGTGTGATATCTTCACCTTTACCACGTTTAGGGATACTCGATTTATCAAGTCGAATTTCATTTTTAGCAATAATTTGATTAGAAACTTCAACTATTTGCTGAGTAGATCGATAATTCTCATAAAGTTGTAAATCTATGGCATCAGGATAGTTTTTATTAAAGTCTAAGAAAACAGAAATGTCTCCACCCTTGAATGAATAAATAGATTGATCAGGGTCACCTACAACAAAAAGATTATGATGTTTACCTGCTAAATAAGAAATTAAAGCATTTTCACGCCAACTGCTATCTTGAAATTCATCCACCATAATATATTCAAGGCGAGTTTGCCATTTATCTAATACATAAGAATCTGTGGAAAAAAGATGCAATGTGAATTCAAGCAAATCAAAAAAGTCATAATTTGCATATTCTACTTGTCGAGCTAAATAATGCCCTAAAACATCAGAATAGCGTGAGATCTCATCAGCTAAATAGCGATAATTTGGTTCTGATAATAAGGTGTGTAATTGGTTATTAAAATTTAAAACATTTTCAGCATAAGTATATTGACTTAATCCCGTCATTTTATGGATATAAGACGTTGTCGATTTATATAAAAATAATGCTTTTTGTAAGAGTTTTAGTTCTCCATCTTTTATGGTCAGCTTTAACTCTTTGTAAATATCTCTGAAAGTTTTTTCTAACTTATTATCATCAATAATCTCAAATTCTTTTTTCAGATGTAGGCGATGAGCATCTTCACGGATAACTTTATAACAAAATCCGTGGTATGTACTAATTAGAGCGCCGTCTAGGTTGGTAGCACTGATATCTCTGATCCGTTTTTTCATCTCATCAGCGGCTTTACGAGTAAAAGTAATGCATAGAATATTGTCAGGGCTTATACCATCAATATCGGTTAGATAAAGGTATCGACTAACCAACGCACGAGTTTTACCTGAACCAGCTCCAGCTGTTAAGCGAATATACCCTTCAGTGGTTTCAACAGCTTTGCGCTGTGAGTTATTGAGTTCTTCTAAAAAGTTAGTATTCATTTTTATTTCTCCACTAAAGAGGTATTAACAAAAGTATTCAATAAAGCCTCTAATTCTTCAAAATGAATAGATTTTTGCATAGCCATAAGGCGAGTAATTTTCATTTTTCCATTACGATAAATTTTTACACTGGTATTGATATTATCTTTTTGGATAAAGAGTTGAAGTTCATATTCAAGAGGTCTAGTTGATAGTAGTTGAAAGCCATTCTGATTTAATTTACTTTGGATTTCAGCTATTAAGTTATCGAAAGGGTTTTGAGGATCAAAGGACTTATTATTAACAAGGCAATTAATTAGATAAGCATACTTTTTTGACCGTGTTAAAGCTGTATAGGTCCACTTAAATCCGTTTAATGTTTTTAAGTCATTTTGAGGGCGAGCTAAATTAATATATACCTTATCCCATTCACCACCTTGGGCTTTATGACAAGTCATAGCATAGCCAAAACGTAGATATAAGGCATTTATATAAGGATCATTTTGAATGGCTTGCTTATATTCAAGAGTTCCACGTTGTAAGTGAGGGTAGCGTTGTTTAAAGTGAATAACTAATGCTTGAAGCTCTTTAGTAGAAGTTTCATTTTCTTCATTCCAAATTTTGTGATGTAAAATTTTACATTTGATGCTAGAAAATGAATCTTCTTTTCTTAATTCAATATCCTGAAATTCTAAAGTGATAGGAAGAGGATTTTCTTGTTTTTGAGGAACATTAATCGTAAAACTTTCTATAACTCCAAAATTTTCAATGATAAGAAAATCACCATTGTATAAGTATTGAGAATTTACCCAAGAGTTTTTCATTAAAATAAGACGTTCTTTTTTCTCTAATTTTTTAGGGTTTAGGTTTAGAAGTCCTCTAAATTTAAGATTAATACTATGTACATCTTTATTGGTATAAGATAAAAATATTGAGTTATTGCCATACACCCATAGATATTTTTCTAAAGCATCATCCATATTTAAATGATGAATTTCATCATGATCTAGATCAATTGGCAGTTGTAAAAAGTCTTTATTTTCTAGTTTATCCCTTAAGGCTGTTGCTGATTTCAAAATAGCACTGTCTTTAAGTTGGCGATGCACTTCGTTTAAGTGTATATGTTCTATATTGTTTGTCTCAAAATGCTGTTTTAAATAATCTATATTGAGTACTTCAGCCTGCGATACATTAATGGGTGGAAGTTGGCATGGATCACCAACGAGGATTAGTTTACGGTTTGAATTTGATAAATCTAAATAATCAGTTAAATCCTTAAATAGATTTCCAGAGCCAAATTGGAGAAAGTCTTTTTCACTCGTTGCTTCATGTGAAAGCATGGAGGCCTCATCAATAATGATTACAGCATTGTCTTCTACTTTTTCTTCTACTACAGAAAATTTTAAAATTTCAGGAATCTCTTGAGCCGATTCATCAACTTTTTTATATAAAAAAGAATGAATAGTAGTCGGAGATATTTCAGTCACCTCAAACACATGGTTTTGTAAATTGTGTGCTGCTCTACCAGTTGGCGCTAGTAAGTAATATTCTAATTGTTGGTTAATTAGATACGTTACAATTTCTTTGATTAGCGAAGTCTTTCCAGTTCCTGCACTGCCAGTAATAAGCAGTGCTTTTGAAGTAGTTGATGTCAAAAAATCGCTTATCTGATTTTGAATATGCATGTTCTTAATTTTTCAAATGAAGTTTCGAATTAGTTTATGGTTAACGGTATATTTTGACTAGTCGTTAACTCATTATTAGAAAAAAACAGCACCTATTAAGAATCAAAATATTACAAGAAGGCTAATCATAATTATTTTTGTTGGGTTAATTGTCTGTTTAGAGTTCGGTTCTGCTGATGAAGGAATGGAGGGAGGCCTAAAACAGAACGTGTTACAGAAATATCCGTATATAGAGCTGTTGAAGCAGCAATTAAGCCATCATGGGCTGGAAAAGCATACCTTGGGTATTCCTTTGGAAAACCTGTAATTCTTAACTGAATAAGATTAGGATATTTATTTGATAAACGGTCTAAATCTAAGCCAAGCTCTTGGAGCTGTTGTGTTGACCAATCAATAATAATTACGTCTGCACTTTCTAAGTTCTTAAACAGTAAATCTAAGCTATCCTGTGCCGTCCAATCTGTAACTAGACAATGTTTAGACCGAGCAAATACAGCATGTGTAAAGTGATCAATTTCAGAGTATTTATCTTTGAAATAAGTGACATTCACTCCTTGATCTGCTAATAGCAGTGAGCAAAGTATGCCTGAATAATTACGACTTATATCAACAACACTAATCTTATGCAAAATGCTCATTTATCTTTCACGATGAAATTCAATGCTCAGCATCTGCCAAAAAGACTAGAAATGCATTGATAAATGTTAAGGTCGATTTAAAGTTTTAGCGGATAACCAGCCACGGAGGGTGGACCTAAAACTATGTATGGTAATTACTCGATTTTGCTTTGGATCGATATAGTTTAAGCTTCTGCTCATGCATTCGTTTGCTCAGTATCGTCTATGACATATCGGAAAGCATTTCACTAATACGTGGTACAGGGAAATGCAATCTTGTTCTTAATGTAAGGGAACAAAGCTCCTTCTCTCTTGAATGTCATTGAGAAAAATTTTAACCCATCAAAAAATGTATAAAAGGGTAATGGGTCAAGATTGGGTAAATTTGAATTTCTTTTAAAAAAGTTATATAAAACAAAACTTTATTGATATGGTTCAACTGACGCCATCTCCACCAAATTTTTGATATAAAAGCATTACTTAAAAAAGGCGTTGTCACAAAATTTGGCACAAATTATAAAATCTATAAGATTCTATTAGATTTTAATTATCTGATAAATAATAAATTAAACCTAGATAGAATCTATTAAAAAGTTATTTACAGAGTTCGAATCTCACCGCTTCCGCCAAATATTGATCTAAGCCCTTGTTATTGCAAGGGCTTTTTTCTTGCTTGTGCTTTTGTCCCACATTGTAACCCACATAAAATTTTGGATTAGATAACATCAAATTGGTGGATTTAGGACGTTGTAGGAAGAGTCATTCATTTAGTTTAAATTCACGATAAGTTCATATCACTATTTCCAACACGTAAAAAAGCCCAATAAGGAACTACTGGGCTGTGACTGAATGAGTCAAATACGATTAATAAACAATATACTCAAAATTTGATTTGATGACTTTGGATTGATAGTAGTAATACTTCAAAGGATAGAGCATATTGTTAAAAATAACTTTCCACTCTGCTAAATTAATGCCTTGGAAATTATCACGCTCAAGCTTCAGAGTTTGAATAGAAATATTTGGCAAATTCAGTTGAACCGAAATTTGACCTTCTTTATCAATCGAATGTGATAATAGATTTTGATCCTGAGGCAGTTGTAACTGATGATTTTGTTCGTGATAAACCAACATATTGAGGTAGTACTGCCCATACAATGTTTTTTGAATCCGCCATTGGATGCAAAATAGGTTTCCTTGATTAAGTTGCTGAAATTGGTCAATCAATTTACTTTTAAGCTTAACAATTGCTTTTTCTAGCTCATTTACTTGTAACGATGCTGTATCACCTTTGGCACAAAAGCAATAAAAGAGCTTGGTAGATGAGATGTTAGCGTGTTGAGTGAGCAATCGATTGACAATACGTGAGTTTTCCTTAGCTTGGTCTGATATGAGCTTTTTACGCTTGTTAACGTCGCTCTCAGCCTCAACACTGATTGAATAACCACGTATTTCATTCCAAAGTTGATTTAAGGAAGAATGTATTGCTTGTTTATCAGGGTGTTGATTAATCCCTAAAATATCAAACCAACTATTTTGCATAACGATTTGATGCATTTTAGACACTAGGAAACTAGCGCCTTTGTTTACAATAAACTCATTAGGCAAAGTGGTTAAGGGGAATGCACAATTGCTTTGCATCATTTGACGTTGCATCTTTAGCACACGATCAAGCTCGATCAATGGTGCTGTTGGTGTTAATACCTGACCTCTGATTTGCAAAGGTTTTGAACTTTTTAGACATAATTGATGAGATGCTTCACCCAAGGTATGAAGCCATTTCATAACGATTAAATTATTTTGTCCACAAATCAAATCTAAATTACTGAATTGCTGAAGTTGTTCGAAGCTCATAATGATTTACCTGATGGTTTAATGACTAATTTTTTCTTAACAAGGGTCACAGGACTGATTAATTTATCCTGAGGGATTGGATTAGGGATAATTTTAAAAATACGCGGACGACCAACTGTTTTCGGTTGTTTTGTACGATTGCTGGTTGCAAAGGTATGAACATTCCCTAGTAAGCGCTTATCAATCAGAAACTGATCTTGCTTACAGATGTAGACTAGAACCTGATCAAGATTGTCGAAGAAGGTTTGGTCACTATGACGTGCTATGCCAATTGCAAGGTGACGATATTTGATTTTGTCACGGTGGCAATTGAAGTAATAACCTTTGCCTAGGGTAATCTCAGTCCAGCGTTGACCAATCATTTCTGCGTAGTGCGTATCGCTTTGAAACTTGTTCCCATCCATAAAAAAGATACAGTGGTAGTGATAGCCTTTTTTCTCACCAAACTCTAACTTCCAGAGATAACCCACGATGTTAGGTAAGTCTTTGTCATGATGGAAACCTTTCATGAGTTGAGCATGATGAGCTTTCATTTTCTTAAAGGTGACATCATCCTGTATCCGTTCTTTCCAGCCGAAGTCAATACGAAGTACCAGTAGCTTACTAAACGTGTCTCTCAAGGCTTGAACGAGCTTTCTAGCCCCTTTATATTGATCCTTTGATCTTTCACGACGAGCGTATTGAGCCTTTGTAAAGATCGGTGAGTCGATTCGAATCAAAATCTCACGAACCAAATTATTTTTAAGTTGAGCCGTTGTATGAGAGCAGATCAGTTCTCCCGTCATATCATCTAATAATTCGAATGTACGATTTGGTGCTGCTTTCCAAAAAGAAGGCTCATCTTCAGGATGAATATTAGGTGCAACAGCCACGTTATATGCTTGTTTGAAAATAATGCTATGTTCACAGTGGTAGTTACTTTGACTCGCTTGTTCAATTGAACAAATTCCTTTTAAGAATAATTCAAGAGCAGGTACATAAGTCTTTAAGCTCAAGCCCTCGTTGCTGAGTTTAAACAAGCGATCTATTGATTCGTTTTCAATTCGATTAACGCAAAGAATGGTACTGTATATAGTCGAAATAACAGGATTTTCTTTAAGGATGAATAGACCATTGTCTTGCTCACTAGTGAGTTCTAATAAATTAGGTGGATATTTCTGATCAATATCTATTCGGTTTTCCATTGGCTTTGCTCTTATAGTCATTGGTTTATATGCTAGATAATTGATTTAACTGAATAATGCTTTAGAATTATAAGAATGATGAGAGATGAAGTAGATCATCTCTCTGATGAGCTAGTTGGTATAGGCACTGATCTTATAGAGATATAAAACAGTATTTAGTAAACTAACTCTTTCATTCATATAGATATTGTTAAGCGTATTAATTAAATCTTTAGTCTGTTTAATGGTTTAATAAGATTGTTAATCATCGTATTAATTAGAGTGCTAATAAGATTATTAATAGTGCTAATAAGATTATTAATAGTGCTAATAAGATTATTAATAGTGCTAATAAGATTATTAATAGTGCTAATAAGATTATTAATAGTGCTAATAAGATTATTAATTAAATTAAAAAACCTAAATTCACTTTCACAAGACATAGTCCTCCTACAGGGGCAATTGAATAAACTGCTCCTCGTGATTTACAGGGATACGAGAACTAAGAAGTGATGAAAGTTATGCCGATAAAATTAATGAAAGGGTAGGTTCTTGAGCCATAGCTCAACTTCATTTTCTACCCAAGCAACACTGTTCATGCCCAGCTTACGGGGCTTAGGGAAGTCAGGGTCGTATCGCTTAGACTTTTGATCGAGTTTGTCATAAATGGTTGAGCGGCTGATCTGACATTTATCGGTGACATCACGTAATTTCAACATACGCATAGTGTCAGCATAGCCTTGATTGTTTTGCATAAAAATCTCCATTGGATTGATGTGGACACAACGGAATTATGCTAAAAACATACGTAAAGAATAGTTGGAAATCATTACGTGAACCAAAAGACTCAGAATGAAACAATGTTTAAAGAAATATTAGCCAACCTTTTTCGGTTGGTGGTCATGTATTCTTGTGAAAGGATTAAGGTACAGAATAAGTTTCCAGAAATTTATCAATGGTTTGAAGAAAACAACAAAACTGTTGAATATGAAATTAAACAGTTTTTAAGAAAAAATGTTAAAAATCTTCATATTAAAATTAAAAAACATAGTAAACATCAAACGATTAATCTTGATTCAACTGAAGCAGATATTATTTACGAATTCACTCAATATTTCTGGGATTATTATCAGTATCAAGATGTCCAATACAACAGAACCTTGTTTTCTGATTTTGAACTCAAGGAAAAAATAGTTACTGACTTTTTTATTAAAATTTTTCATAAATTGTCATCATCTAAAGAATCAGGCACAACCCTAGAACAATTTATTGAGTTTAGTGAAAAGTATGCATATTCATCATTTGTTGCAAAAGAACGGGTTACTCAATCCATTTTTAAATATTTTCAAATTTATGCTGAGTTGACAAATCCAGACGTCCGACTCGGGACTCATGAGTTACGTGCAAAATTTATTGAGTTACTGAAGCAAATTCCGTATTACTCTATTTTTGGGCGCTCATCTATTACAGGCTATTCTACTTACAAAACAGTTATGGGTAAGCGCTATTACTCCACATTAAGAACACCTTTGGATTTCGCACCAGGCACTTTGGTTGATAATCTTTTACATTTCTTATTTCAGCATCTTATTGAACTTTTTTATTTTGAGTATTTATATCATGATCCTCAAAATTTTAATGCTAAAAAGGCAAGTGGAATATTGGAAGATCGCGCTACATTCACACAACGTTGTGATGATCGTTTAGATGAATGTAATAATATCATGAAATTATTATTGCAAGCGTGGCCAAAAGAGCAACACTTAGTGTATAGAAGTGTGAAAGATGAAAGTTCAATTATTCCTGTCTTAAGAAGTATTTTATATGTCAATTTTTTAGAACAATACCAAAAAGAACTGAATTCAGGTATTGAATTGAACGAAGTTGTAGTAGAAAAGAAAAAGAGCAGAACAGATGCAGAAGCAAGAAATCAAATTGAAGCATTTTTTAAATTTCTAGAAAAAGGTTTTGAGGAGATGTCATTTATGGTTAAACTTAATTTGGAAAATGATAAAACTGATGCTTGGTCAATAAAACTATTTGATCATCTAGAAAAAGAGGGTGAAAAAACAGCGGGTAAAATTGAAATATTGGAGTGGAATTGGAGTGCAATTCGATCGATGTATGATAAGCATAAAAAAGATAAAAAACTGTTTAATTATGAATAACTCAGGATAACTATCACATGGGGTTTTAAGGGCTAAAATGAGCATTATTTTTTTACTTTTTTAGTGATCATTTGACAGTGAAATTAAACATAAAAAATGGGTGATAATGCAGGGAGCTAAAATGGCTTCCTGCTTATTTTACGTTAAAACACTCATTGCTCAACAATGGCACGATAGGTAATTTTACCATGCGTGGTATACAGATAGACTTCCTTAATTCCCTCAGCAGAACAGCCTTTTAAAACAATGTTAAATATTGCTCCATAATAAGACACACTTGGAAATTTAGTGGTAAAAGGTTCTAGCCCCACGACTTTACAGTTTGGATTGTCCATTTCAACTTTATCTATCACATCGTTGACTTCAGACACTACTTTTAAACGCGTGGTGTCATAAACCGTACTTGTGATAACTTTAAAATTTGGGTAAGCATCCACAGGGCGGTATTTGACTTCGAGTGCTTCGCCTGCCAATAACTCACGTTTCAGCTGAGGCGGTGGAATATCAATATTTTCAGCCCCTGTGTAAGTACTGTCAGGATCATAACGGTCATGGGCAATAGCAGCAGCTTCTGCTTCTTGCTCTTTAACTTGTAGATTAGATTCAGTTTGGGTGTCAATTGATGCTTGTGCCTCTGAGGATGCTACTGAGGAATGCTCATCAGGTTTCTTTTGGCAGGCGGTGAGTGTTGATACAATCACAGTTGCAAGGATTAATTTTTTCATGATGGCATCCTCTTACTGTGATGAAAACTGAGTACGTTGCACATACTTCAGCACCGCTAAACCTTTGACGTACAGCCATCGGTCATTGCCATTCTCAGCATGATAATCAAAGACTTGATAAGCAAAGTCATCAATATCCATTAACTTTGGCTCCTTTAAATCCTTGCCTTCTCGAATCATGGCATTGAGATCAGCGCTATAAATAAAATAACGTAGACGATCACCTTTGGGGATGATTTGCCATTGTTTGCTAATCGCAACAAAGGCGTTGCAATTGATATTACCCTCACAGCGTTTCACGACGGGTGCATTGGTTGGTGTATTGATCAATGCCATGACCTGATTCATATCTGCATGACAGATTGAACCTATAGATAGGCAGGTAATGACGGCACCTGACCGTAAAACGTATTTGATTCTTTTGTTCATTTAAATTAATTCCTAATTATTGTTGTTCGATACATTTTTAATTGAATGAAATTACTTAAACATCGAGATTGGCCATACCACGGCTTTGCCTAAGTTATAGGCATAGCTTCGATCGGCTGTGGCACTGCATCCCTTTAAATAAACAGAAAACAGCAAGGCAATCACGATATAAATTCCGATCAGATAATTTTTGATTTGCATGGTGCTTCTCCTAAGAGGTTTGACAAGTTTGAGCAGCGCGATACATTTGCTCGCCAAAATCTTGCGGTAGATCAAGACGACTGACATTTTGTTGAGCCAGTTTCTCCATCACAGCAGGGGAATAATGTGCTTCGAGCTTGTCATAGACACAGGAACAGGTAGATCGATCTGTACCACCCGATTGACAACCTGCATTAAAGTCACGTTTAGATTTACTTTCACAACCTGTTAATACAACAGCCGTGAACAGTGCCAGCCCAAGAATGGGCAGATGATAAAAAACAGACATGATGATTCTCGCCATAAATAGAGCATGAATGGTGTCTGACTTCAAAAGGCGTAGAAATGAAATGATTTACTGAGGAGACTTATTCCAGCCAGCCAGTTCAACCAACAGCCAAAACAGCAACATCATCAGCACAAAGCCAATGACAGCAGGTCCCAGCTAGATCACTACAGCGACGATTAAAATCAGACGTGCAATGATTTTCATTACCGAAGCAATGTAGAGATACGATTCGGCTGAGTGAGGCGAGTTAAAATCGGAATAAAGTGAAATTTTAAGAATAAAGAAACAGTCATGATTGACTCCTTGGAATTATAAGAAGTTCTACCAAATTACTGCTAAATAATGGTGGCAGAACGAAAGGGGGTTAGCAGACTGGGATCCAAGGAACCAGCACGCACGAGGCGTCCCCCTCCCGTTCTACCGCAAAGGGGGAACACGAGGGTTTCACGACATACAAAATTGATTTTATATATCGTGCTGGATCTGCGGTCTGCTAAAACCGACTGGCAATGTAGGCCAGCACGCCCATGATAATGCTAAGCCCGATCAGGGTCAATTTCATTTACGGACTACGCTGTGATAACGAGCTAAAAACAATCAAAAATAGAATGCAAATAATTTCAGATACATAACACCTGAATGAAGAACCGAATCAGATTTCCCTAACTGCTTGGGAAATGCACAACAGATTCATTAATACAATCAGGAGTTTTTTATGCCGTATCGAGATTTTGATCAAGAAGAAGAAGGGATATTTCCGCAACGTGGAACGATGAAGCCCATGATGCAAGGTTTAGGTTTAACCAATTCACCGACCACTTTAGCCCTATTGGGGATGTCACTGGCACGTTCCTTGGGCTATTCACCTTTTATTGGTGGGGTTGCAGGTGCCATGTTGGGTGGTGTGATTTTGGTCATTGCCGAACAAACGCCAAATAATTCACGACCACCTTTTAGCAAATAGCTTGCTCAGCAAGCATTCAACACGATCGTAAATAGCATATTCATTTTTAAATTCAAAAAATTCATTATCTTAAATTAGGACTATATTTCATGGCACACCTTATCGAACAAATGGCCTATGTCGGACAAACCCCTTGGCATGGCTTAGGCAATCAACTCACCCACCATCAGCCGATTGAAGTCTGGGCACAACAAGCAGGCATGGACTGGCGGATTGAATCCTCTGATGTTAGCTACATGGCACAAAATCAACGTGGGCAAAACATCATCATGCCGTTTGAAGAACAACGGGTTTTATACCGTTCAGACACGCATGCGCCTTTATCTGTGGTCAGTCAACGTTATCAAGAAGTTCAACCCAAAGAAATTCTACATTTCTACAAAGATTTAACAGAGCAATCAGGCTTTGAATTGGAAACAGCTGGCGTCCTCAAAGGTGGTAAGAAATTCTGGGCATTGGCACGAACAGGACAGACCTCAGCCTTAAAAGGCAAAGATGTCAGTAATGGCTACATACTTTTAGCAACGGCATGTGATGGTACGCTTGCCACCACTGCACAATTTACTTCTATTCGTGTGGTCTGTAACAATACCTTAGCGATTGCACTCAAAGGACAGGATGTAAGTCGAGGTGTGGTTAAAGTACCTCACAGTACCAAGTTTGATGCAGACAAGATCAAACAGCAATTGGGCATTTCAGTGCGTGCATGGGATGAACATATGTATGAAATGAAACAGCTCAGTCAGCGTAAAGTCACCCAACAAGAAGCAGCGGCTTATTTCGATGCTGTGTTTAACAATACTACCCTCAGCCCATCAGAACAGGATGAAGGCATCATTCAGTTCTATCGCAAAGTGGCTAACAACCCAGTTGAGTCAATTAAAGCGAATGTAACAAAAGCAGAACCGAATGGGCGTGCAATGTCGAAAGTGATGACCATGTTTAATGGTCATGGACGGGGCGCAGAGCTCTCCTCAGCCAAGGAAACGGCCTATGGCTTACTGTGTTCTATCACAGAATTTGCAGACCATGAGCGTCGGTCTATGAGTCGAGATCATCGACTTGATTCAGCATGGTTTGGTGCAGGGGCAGGCTTAAAACAGCGAGGATTAGAACAGGCGCTAAGGATGATTGTTTAAATTACTCCATAATTTAGCCTAAGTAATTCCACTTCAACAAAAGATTTAAATTGCATCCAAGCTACACCCTTGAAACCACATCCGATGATGTGGTTTTTTTATGCCCTTTATTTATCACCTTGATCTTAATCCTGATTAAAAATAGGAATTCAACATGAATACAGCCATATTAAAGCCATCTATTCAACAAGCCAGTCAAGCCTTTATTGCCCCAAAATTATTTACTGCAAAACGCTTCGTGGAGACCAAAAAACTCAGTCAAGCCGAATGGTTAGAAATACGCAGACAAGGCATCGGCAGTAGTGATTGTGCCGCAGCCTGTGGACTTAACCCCTATATGTCGATGCTCGAACTGTGGATGATTAAAACAGGACGTATTAAACAATCCATTGAAGATGAAAGTACAGGTCATGCACCTTTGTATTGGGGCAAGCAATTAGAGCCGCTCGTGGCTGAATACTACAGTATGCACACCAATTATAAAGTCCGCAGAGTCAATGCAGTACTGCAACATCCCGACCCTGACAAACATTTCATGTTAGCAAACTTAGATTATTCCGTAGTCGGGGATGCCGATGTACAAATCTTGGAATGTAAAACCGCAGGAGAATATGGTGCCAAGTTGTGGCGAGATGGTGTGCCTTTATACGTACTGTGTCAGGTACAACACCAATTGGCGGTGACAGGCAAGAAAGCAGCTCATATATGTGTGTTGATTTGTGGACATGAAACTCGAATCTTCAAAGTGACACGCTCAGAATCAGTCATTCAACACATTATTAATGCGGAACGTCAATTTTGGGACTGTGTTGAAAAAGATATACCACCTGATGCAGATGCCAGCGCATCGGCAGCTCAAGCATTACAGCAACTTTATCCTGAACATGTGCCATTGAGTACCACAGATTTGAGTGAGGATGAACAAGCCAACCAACAATTTGAACAGTTGATCAAAGCACGAAACCAAATTGAAAAACATCAAGAAAGTTTCGATCTACTGAAACATCAACTGCAAGCCCAGATGCAGGAGTCGGAACGTGCCACCTTTAAGACAGGTTCGGTGACGTGGAAAAAGGCCAAAGACTCGATCAGCTTAGACAGTAAGGCATTACTCAAACAACACCCTGAATATCTCAACCAGTTTTCACAAAGCAAAACAGGTTCACGGCGTTTTAACATCTATGCACATGATGATGAGTAAACAAAATTTCATTCTAACCAAATCCAATCCAGCGCATATCTGCAAAAAATCGCAAAACAGCCCCCGTTCCCTGTAAGCACCGAAGTACTTACAGAGAACAAAATGGACTGAATTGCGAAGAAATAAATGATTTCTACATATCAACCGAACATTAGTAAAAAATAACGGATGAGGAAAACACTATGATCAAAGGTTTAGCGATTACACCCCCGATATTAGGTCGTATTAGCATTGGCAAGGTTGTTGAAAAAAATGGCAAACGATTACCTGAAAAGGATGATCAATTTACCATTACCAGTCAAATCCAAAATAAGGATGGCTGGATTAAACATCCACTCGATGAACAACTTCGAGCCAAAGCACCCAATCAAAAATTGAGAACTATTCCTGTGCGGATGATCTTCAATGACCCTGAACTTAACCTTAGAGCTGAATACACTTTATTTGATCGTCAGACGGGCAGGCCTGTATGTGTTGGGAATGGTGAAATGTGTCAAAGACGTACCAACCAAGGCATTGAACAACATCCCTGTCCATCACCCGATTTATGTCCATTGGCACAAGGAGGTAACTGTAAACCTTATGGGCGGTTGCATGTCAATTTAGATGAGTCGGATGAACTAGGAACCTTTATTTTTAGAACGACGGGTTTTAATAGTATCCGCACCTTGGCAGCACGACTGAGTTATTACCATGCAGCATCGAATGGTTTACTATCTTGCCTACCACTGCAATTGACATTGAGAGGAAAGTCCACCACACAAAGCTATCGTACCCCTGTTTATTACGTGGATTTAACCCTACGTGATGGTGTCAATCTTCAGCAAGCGATCCAAATGGCGCAAGAGATTGATCAGCAAAGTAAGCAGAGTGGTTTTAATCAAAGTGCTTTAGATCAGATGGCGAGGCAGGGCTTTGCCAATGCACAGTTTGAGGTGAATGGTGAGGAGGGTATGGATATGGTGGAGGAGTTTTACAGCGATGAGAATTCAGATGCTGAACAAATATCACCTGAAAATGTACAAGCTGAGCAGGAGCAGGCTAGATCGAAAAGTATGGCTAAATTTAATCAGGGGGAGGGATTTGCACAAGATATTCAGCAAGGCTTGCAGGGGAGTGTCAGGGCGGTGAATTAGTTAGGTATTATGAATGAGGTTATTAAATTTTAATCATAGATAACCGTATATTCTTCATTTGTTTTGGGATGAAAAAAAGTTGTACGACCATCTAAAAAATTTATGACCTCATTATCTTCATTCAAGCGTAACTTATTTATTGCCCAAATTGCTTTTGTTTTTTTCTCAACTTCTTCAGGTCGATATTCAGAAAAAATAGTAATGCTAATCAAGTGACCCGATGGTGAACGAGCTTTCAAATTACGAATATATTTAGGTGAAAAACTATCAGACATTGTGGATCTAGAAAATAATTGATAATTTAGAAAGTATCCCTATATGACTTAAATCTCAATTAATTCATTGTAATTAAATATTTTGAGTATAAGAATGGTCGCTAACAAGCCAAAAGTAAAAATTGAGAAAGATGTTCAAGATTTTTTAAAAGCATTTTCTAAAATTAATAAAGCTGATTTTCATTTTAAAATATTGTCTTTATTTCCAGACAATTGCTGTGAATTTACCTCTATGTTGTTAGCCCGATTTTTAATTTAGGAAAGGGCATACCAAATTACTGATGTTTTAATGATTAAGGGACAATGTTGAAAGAAATCATCTCAACTCCATCTATGGCTTGATATACTCGGTATAAAAGTTGACTTAACTTCAGGACAGTTCAAGGATGCACCTCATATAATTATTGCTGAATACCACTCTTGGCATGATCACTTTCAAATTGTAGACATATATTTACCAGAGATTAATTTTGATAATTACTTAGGTGATTATGAAGAGCTTGCGCTAGAGTATGGCTACATGCAAATTGTTAAAAAAATTAATAGAAATTTAATGGCGTTTTAAAGTCCGCTTATAGTTACAATTCGGATAGCGATTACATGCCATAAATTCACCATAAGGTCCTGTTTTCTTCCAGATACGTCCTTGATTACATTTCGGACATAACCACTCAGGTGGTATTTCACTATTTGCAGGTTTATGCTCGTCTTGAGGTATGTAAATCAATTCTTTGAAATTTTGGTCTTTAATAATCTCATCAAGGAAAATAGAGCCTCGCTCTCCAATGAGATAAACCTTTTCTTTTGCACGAGTCAGAGCCACATAAAACAAGCGACGTTCTTCAGCAAAAGCATGTGCTTCAGGTTGGGGAAGTACCATATTCAATAGAGGATCATCTTCCTTGTCAGCAGGGAAAGAGTTTCCACCTTTATTCAAGCCAACCAAAATAACATAGTCCGCTTGTAAGCCTTTCGATGAGTGAATGGTTTTAAACTGGACTGTACAATGGGTTAAAAAAGGTCGAATACTGCTGATTTGGGGTTCATGGCGATTGTATCGTGCTAATATATAAATAGATTTCTTTTTAGCTTGACCTGAATTTGTATTATTGATTTCCATAATGGTTTTAAGTAAATATTGATCAATATCTTTTTTATTTGTTGAAAAGCTAATTTCGACGACTTTAGTGGTCGATTGATCAACAGCATTAACCACCTTTTGAAGTTGTGCTTTATTTTTTTGGATAAAACCACTAGCAATATTGGCAATACCTTGATTGGAACGGAATGTTTGGGTAAGTTGAGTTTGTTTGGTATAACCAAAGACTTTTTGAAACTGAGTAAAAATACTGATATCTGAACCTGCAAAGCGATAGATTGCTTGCCAGTCATCACCAACACAAAACAGTTTTGCTTCAGGTACTTGGTTGAGTAAAGACTGGATAAGGCGTGCTCTAGCTTGAGATGTATCCTGAAACTCATCCACTATAATGAGTTTAAATGGACTCTTATATTTATTTTCGTTGATCAGTTTGGCTGATTCAATCAGCAAATCATCAAAATCATGCTCTTGGCTGGATTTTAAAATAGCATCGTATTTTGCATAAACTTTGGCAAACAACTCTAAAAATAGACTTTGTCTAAGCGTTAATGACGAGTTTGCTAAAAGCTGAGTTGTATTGGCTTGATTAGATTTATAATGGCTTAAAAAACTACTGTAGAGGTCATTTGCACTTTGTTCGTAAATAGATTCGGCTTTTATATTGATCTCAGTTAAGCTACGTGGGGTAAATGCTTGTCCACGTAATTTAAGTTCTTTCTCTAGTTTATGAAAAATTGAACCTGTAATAAACTCGTGAAAAGTGGTGCTGATTAAATCAGTCTTATACTGCTTGTGAATTTCAGCTTTCCATTTCATTTCATTTAGGTATTTTTGCCCAAAATGAGCTGGAGGTTTACCATGCTGATCCACAGCATAATGTTCTAAATAAAGGTTGATTTCAGGAAAATAAAAATCAGGTTTGTACTGGCGGTGACTTTCATCCGCAGTGTCATGTTCATAATTGCATTCGTATTGATAGGGAATACCTTGGCTATATAACCAGTTGGCGATAGCTTTTTCGCCATGGGATTTTACGATTTCACCTTGGTAAGTTTCAAAGCCATCCTTGAATCTATCAAATGATTGTTTTTGTGCCTTATCCCATTCACTTTGAGTTTTGAATGCAAAAGGCGAGAGTGGAGCTTTTAAATAAGCTGTTTTAAATAAAAGATACTTTTCCTGAAAGTCTGAGTCAGTTTCATTTAACTGTTGAATAATTCTATCTAAGAGGCGTTTTATATTTTCTGCATGTGCTGAAACTGTAGGGCTTTTACCAGTGGCTTTGCCAATGATCCTTACACCTAATTTATGAAAATTCAGTGCTTCAATTTTGCCATTAAACTGAGTAAGAATATTGCTAAGCCTTAAATTGATCCGCTCATTCAGTTCTTCTCCTGCATTCCTATTAAAAGCCAATACTAAAATTTCTTCAGGTTGATAAAGACCTGTTAATAATGCATAACCCACTTTCCCAACGATGGTAGAAGTTTTACCTGAACCTGCCGCAGCGACCAACAAGTTACGGTCTTCAAAAATGATCGAAGAAACCCGTTGTTCATGCGTGAGTGGGGTAGCTTCAACCTGATCAAAAAAATCTTTATATTTAACTAATTCACTGTCAATAAAACGAGAGTTTTTAGTATCGATGGCATAGTTTGCTTGGATCGGTAATTCAATCAATTTTTGAAGCTGTTCAAAGGCTACCTGTTGTTGTGATTCAAAGCAAAATGAACGATCACGTTTGATTAAACTGTCAAATCGGTCAACATCAGGTTTTGAGCGTGCAATTAAGTCTGACCTGAATAAATTTGAAAAACGATGAGATAGGTAACGATCTTGATGAATAAAGTCTTGGTATTCAATGATAAATGGTTGCAGAACGGCTTTAATTTGTTCTGCATTTCTTTTATTTTTTAGGAATTCTGTATCACTTTGAATTTGAGTTCGAAATTCTTCGGCTTGTGAATTGAATATGCCTTTGAACAAAAAAATCTGATCAAGCGTTTTAAGTGTCAAAGATGACCATATCCAACCCTTTTGGATATGAATGTCTAAGACCTGCTCAGGAGTCATTTTTGTCGTGTTGTCATCAAGCTTAATTGTGAGTTCAGGGTATTCATAGCTTAGATACCATTTGGCTGAGCCTGCAAAAATGTAGCTGAGTAAACTTGGATGGATTTCCATAATGTCCTAAAGAAAAATTATTAAAATAATTAATGGTTTATATGTAATTGTAAGCGTTGAAGTTATTTAATTCAGCAGTATGATAGAAATTATCAACAACCATTGTTACTCTTTAAAGGTTTTATTCAACGCTTGTTGCACAGCATCAACTCTTGATTTACAAGATTTAAAAGCATCCATCGACTCTTCGACGACCTTCATCAAATTATCAATATCAGGCTCTTCCTGAGATTCCAGTAAATCTGCATTACGTTTTAGAATGTCATAACCTTGTTTAAAGCTTAAAGTTTCATTTGTCATGAGTGATTACCTGTGAACCGTACCGGGTTTGTCGGAGACTAACTTTCCTGAGAGAATGTTCCGATGAAAAAACCTAAATATACCCCTGAAATCAGAGATAGAGCGGTTCAATTATTGATTGAATCCGAAAAAGATTATCCATCGAATTGGGCTGCAATCACAGCTATTGCACCCAAGATTGGTTGTACTCCTGAAACATTACGTGTTTGGCATCAAAAATATCTGGATAAACAAAATCCAGTTAAAGTACAGCAGCTTTCAGATCAAGAACGTATTAAACAACTCGAACGTGAAAATAAAGAACTGCAACGTGCTAACGAAATTCTACGTAAAGCAGCTGCTTTTTTCGCCCAGGCGGAGCTCGACCGCCCACACAAATAATGGTGGATTTTATCCATCATAATAAAGAGCTGTACGGAGTCGAGGCGATTTGTAGAATTTTACCTATCGCACCCTCAACCTATTACCGGACTCTAGATCTCTGCGATGAGAAGCATTGCTTCGCAAGGGAACATCGAGCAAAGCGAGATTTACATGACTTGCATCATGCTGAGGAGATTAAACGAATTTGGAAGGAAAGTTCAGGTCGGTATGGTGTACGTAAAGTCTGGCAAAAACTGAAACGTGAAGGCTATATTATTGCACGCTGTACTGTTGCTCGATTAATGAAAAATCTAGGTATACAAGGTGTTTGGCGAGGTAAGAACAAACAAACCACCCGTAGCCGAGATGACCAAAAACGAGCACCTGACTTGGTGAAACGGAATTTTAGAGCTGATCGGCCTAATCACTTGTGGGTTGCTGACTTTACCTATATTCAAACAAATTCAGGCTGGGTCTATACCGCCTTTATCATTGATGTGTTCTCACGAGCAATTGTTGGATGGAAAGTATCTACACGGATGAATACAGATATGGTACTCGATGCACTTGAGCAAGCATTGCACGATCGAGGCATGCCAAAGAATGTGATTCATCATTCCGATAGAGGTGTTCAATATCTTTCTATTCGCTATACCAATCGTTTAGAAGCTGCAAATTTACGAGCATCAGTCGGTACGACTGGTGATTCATACGATAATGCACTGGCTGAAACGGTGAATGGCTTATACAAAACAGAGGTGATTGAATATTTGGTGGTGTTTCAAAAAGTATGCTGAAAAAAAGCAGGTTGGATTTTGATAAAATAGAGAAATGCGAATAACTCTAGAAATCAAGTGTCCAGCCTGCCTAAGTGACAGTATAAAGAAAAATGGCACAAAAGTAGATGGTAAGCAAAATTACCAATGTAAAATATGCAGACGTCAATTTATTGGTGATCATGCTCTCAGTTATCAAGGCTGTCACTCAGGTATCAAAACCAAAATATTACACCTCATGGTGCGAGGCAGTGGTGTCAGGGATATAGCAGAAATTGAAAGAGTAAGTATCGGTAAAGTTCTACGGACACTTAGCCAATCAAAATATCAACTTCGAGCACAGCAAAGTCATTATGAAACCCTTGAAGTAGATGAGTTTTGGACTTTTGTTGGTCATAAGCAAAATAAACAATGGCTAATTTATGCCTATCATCGAGAAACAGGTGAAATTGTTGCTTATGTATGGGGTAACCGAGATTTAGCCACTGCAAAACGACTTAAATTAAAATTGAAGCAGTTAGGTGTAAGCTATACATGTATATCAAGTGACCATTGGGATAGCTTTGTTACGACCTTTAAAGAATGCAAACAGTTGATTGGTAAATTTTTCACTGTGGGTATAGAAGGCAATAATTGTCGATTACGGCATCGAATCAGGCGAGGCTTTAGGAGAAGCTGCAACTTCTCCAAAAAGCTTGAAAATCATTTCAAAGCCTTTGATTTAGTATTCTTTTATATCAATAATGGATTCGTTTAATGCCAGCATACTTTTTGAAACACCACCGAATATTTAAAAGCAGATTGGCAAGGTTTAGCAGATGTACAACTTGCGACACTAAACTGGGTAGATTGGTTCAATAAAAAGCGTGTACACAGTGCACTGGGTTATGTATCGCCTTTTGAGTTTGAAGCAATGTACTATGATAAGATTAACCCGTTAGGTCAGGTGGCCTAACTTAAATAAAAAAGTCTCCGACAAACCCGGTACGGTTCACTTTACGAATATCTGCTGGATAAGCGAACAAGGTATTTAGGTTCTGCCAGTGCCCGTACCAAGATTTGCTAATCTGCGGGTATTTATCATCCCATGTGCTCGCAAAGACTTCTAATGCCTGCAAGGCAGACTCTTCAGTAACAGCTTGATAAATACGCTTCAAGTCACTGGTGACGGCTTTATAGTCCTTCCAACTCACATATTTCAAACTGTTGCGTACCATGTGGATAATACATAGTTGAATGCGTGTTTGTGGGTAGACGGTAGTAATCGCATCAGGAAAGCCTTTCAAACCATCTACACAGGCAATCAGAATGTCTTGTACACCACGATTCTTTAGTTCTGTTAGAACGGACAGCCAGAATTTGGCACCTTCATTCTCGGCGATCCACATACCCAGCAGTTCTTTGTGACCCTCAAGGTTAACACCCAATGCTAGAAAGACAGCTTTGTTAATAACGCTGTTGTCCTGTCTGACCTTCACCACAATGCAATCAAGGTACACGATGGGGTAAATGTTATCGAGTGGGCGATTCTGCCACTCAATCACTTGCTCTTTAACCGCATTTGTTACCTTGGAAATCAAACTAGGAGATACATCTGCATCGTATAGTTCTTTGAATGTACTGACGATTTCACGGGTGGTCATGCCTTTGGCATACAGCGATAGGATTTGGCTATCCATGCTGGTGATTCTGGTTTGGTGTTTCTTCACTAATTGTGGTTCAAATGTACCATCACGATCACGTGGGGTATTCAGCTCAAACTCACCATCACCCGTTAGTAGTTGCTTCTTACTGTAGCCATTACGTGCATTGCCTTTGGCACTAGGCTGGTGACGCTCATGCCCTAAATGCTCAGTGAGCTCTGCATTTAGGGCTGTTTCAACGGTAAGTTTCTTTAGAGCTTTACTGAATTCATTCAGGTCAGAATCTGTTTTTAGGTTTTTGGTAAATTCTTTTGCCAGTTCAATCAATTGACTGTGATCCATTGTGGATGTCTCCATCTATCCCTATTACAGGGTACTAAGATTTGGACATTTACACAGTTTTATTTACAGGCTCATTCAGTCAAGTCAACAAGATTCAAGCATATGTGGCAGTCTTAAATAAATTTACAGAAATAGGCTTACCTCATACCCAAGTTGTCTCCTAAATTTAGATAACTTAGGTAAACATTAATTTTTAAATCTTTTTTACTCCAAATTTTTAAAAGCCTCAAGTGAATTACTTGGGGCTTTCTATATTTTTATAATTTAAATTCAAATAATAGTTATTCTTTTGATAATGATCCTTCTCAAGTCATTTAGTTGATTAAATTTTTAGCAATACCATGAATATTTGAATTAATATTTTTTTGTAAAATATCAAATAATCTGCCTTGAGCTTCATCTGTTGCCCAACCAATATGCGGTGTAATCATGACATTGGGATGCTGAAAATTAAGCAGGATATGATCTGTTGGAGGTGGTTCTGCTGATAATACATCAGCGCCAAAACCTGCAATATAATTATTTTTAAGCGCGTGCACCAAACTATATTCATCAATTAACCCTCCACGCCCTGCATTGATTAATATGCTGGATGATTTCATTTGTTGGATAACCTCTAGATCAATCATGCCTTTAGTATGATTATTTAATTCACAATGTAACGACAATACATCAGCAATTTTGATGGCTTGATTGAACGGAATATATCCTTGGCGACAAGTAAGGGCATTTTTTCGTTCGCTAAAATATACATGCATGCCAAAAGCTTTTGCTTTTTTAGCTAAAGATAAACCGATTTCCCCTTTTCCCAAGATCACTAAATTTTTGTTGTTAAGCTCTCTTATGGAAGCAGATAAGCAGTAGGAGGTTGGGCTATGACTCCATTTTCCCGTTAGAACTGAGTTAAGTTGTGAATTCATATTTTTAAACAAATTAATCATCAACATGAATGCATGTTCAGCTACAGCATCTCCAGCATAACCTCGGATATTTGCCACTTTTACACCATGTTGGCGTAATAATGGAATGTTGATATGATCAAATCCTGTAGAACATAAGGCGACCAGTTTGAGTGTGGGATTATGGTCTAGGACTATTTCATCCACAACTAGATCATTTACAACCAGTACATCCTGATCATATACTTTTTGATAAAATTCCTGTTGAGATAGTTGATGATATTCCTTGTATATACATGGAAAGTCAAAATGGAATTTTTTATCCATTAATATATTTTTTTCGACACAGGTAACTCTTAAAATCGCCATAATTTTTCTCATTTTTCATGGTGAAGGTGAAATCTCAGCACGGTATACCAGGATTCTAATTTTCGGCATAAATAACAGTAAGATCAAAACAATTCATTTGTACATTCTACCAAATGAATTGTTGATTTAAGGATTTGTATGACTCAGTAGAATATTGTAATTTCTTTAAAATAGCGTTATTTCAATGAGTTATATATTAGTGTGCGTGCCATTAAAAATTATAAATTGCTTGTAAGTTAAGCAATTTATTTGTGCCACTATCATCACCAATAGCATAAGATTCTGTTGTGCCACCAATGTTAAAGTCATTTTTGCCGATGATATATTCTGCCACAAATGTGAATTGTTCATGGTCTACAGAAACACCCAAAATACTACGACTTGAATCTTTAAATCCTTCTGCATCTTTTTTGTAGGTACTGTACATGGCATAAGGTGTAATCGTACCAATCTTTCCTACATTTTTAAAAGCATAACTGATATCGGCAGTATAAAAAGTCCCATTATTAGCAATATCGTAATTGTCTTTAAATGAACCTACGGTTGATATATTTGCATTAATAGGATCTTTATTATCCACTTTGTTTTTACCACCAGTTAAAGTGAATGCCAGATTTTCATAAGAAATGGTAGAAAATAAGGTCCATGCTTTGCGGTTACCAGTTGACTGCGTAACATCATTATCGATATCAGAATACCAATAAGCGCCTCCCAATTTTGCGGTTAATTTATCATCTTCAGATAGTTTTAAGTCTCTGGAAATACGTGCAATCCACATATTTTTTTCATCTAAAGATTCAACATAATTGGCTGTGTAACGACTGGCATCGGAACTTGATCCATATTTACCTCCATCTTTGGCAAAATAAGCCAGATCAACATCGGTCGCTTTAAATGGTTGGAAATGATATTTCACCCCAAAGTTGTGTACATCTTCAAGACCAAATTGCGTTACGATGCCACCATACCAGTTGCTTTCCCAAAAGCGTCCAGGGCCAAATGGCACAGTTTGCAAACCTAGAGTAATATTATCATTTTGGTTAATTTTATATCCAAGATAGCCATCGACTAATGAGGAGAAATCACACAATTTATCAAATTGATAGCAACGATATTCAACATGCCCAAATAATTTAGGCGATTGATAATCAAGATTAATTTTTGCGGCGTCAAAGGTTAGTTTGTGATCATTATCTGACCAACTTTTATCCTGATATTTTACACGTAAGAAACCTGATAAGGTTAATGCACCTTTGGCTGTTGTTTCATCTCCGATGGTTAATGCATCGGCTTGTGCTGCATTGAATCCACCCAAAGCAAACATTGTGATGGATAATGTTTTTACTAAACGATATTGCATATTAAAATTTCCTCTAAAAATGACTTTATGCTTAATTTTTAATGATTAAGGCGTATAGTCCATATATTTGCGTTTGATATTGATGTGGTCTGCAATGCGTTTCGCATCATGCCAGACTCCCCAGATAAAACTGGAACCCCGACCAGTCAGATAAGGTAAACCTAGAAAGTAAATACCCGCTTGATTGGTAATACCTTGCTTATGTTTTGGTTTTTTATTGTCATCAAAGATATCTAGTTCAAGCCAGTCATAATCATAACCAAAGCCTGATGCCCAAATAATACTGGTGATATTTTGCTGTGCCAGATTAAGTTCTAGAATTAGATTTTTTACACATTCAGGATCATCAAGTAAAATTCGTGCTTCGGGATCTTCAGGCAAATCCAATCCGCTATTGGCAATAAATGCATCTGCCTCATCCAAAAGCTTTAAATAATTTTCTTCTCCCTGATGAATATTGTCTGCTAAGTCCGCCTGAAAACTGACTTTTCCATCATTAAATATTTTTGTCATGCCAAGTAAGGTAATGCCTTGTTGTGCAAGCTTTTTAAAATCTACAGTGTGTCCTCCCTGGGCACCGCTGACAGCAAAGCCTTTGAGAGGACCATTATCCGGTTTTTCCGCTTCCCATCCACCAAGTACCCCTAGCCACCAAACATTATCCCTAGAGCGATAACGACGAGGTGGACGTTCATGTTTGCCAACAGATAAAAATACTTGTTTACCAGAACGATTTAATTCATCAGCAATCTGCACCCCCGAAGATCCTGCACCAATTACCAATACATTGCCTTGTGGTAGCTGCTCAGGATTTTTATATTGATCTGAATGAATCTGGTACAATTTTTCATCTTTGGGTGCAATTGCCGGAATCATTGCTTTTTGAAAAGGCCCGGTGGCAATGACGACACGCTGTGCCTCAATTTTTCCTTGTGACGTTTCGATTTGATAAGTCAAAGATTGTTCTTTATTGCTGACTTTCAGAACTTCTACATTGGTATAAATCGGCGCATTAATTTTTTTTGCATAAGCTTCAAAATAATCTGCAACCTGATCATGATGTACAAAACTTTCCGGTGTTGCGGAAAACTCCATGCTCGGAAAACGATCATGCCAGCATGGTCCATTTGCGACCAGTGAATCCCAGCGTCTGCTACGCCATGCTTCCGCAATTCTGGCTTTCTCTAGGACCACATGTTCAATGCCTAATGTGCCAAGATGTTCACTCATGGCTACGCCTGCCTGACCACCACCGATCACCACTGTATCTATTTGTTCTGGTAAATTCATGATTAATCCTAAATTCTTGATTGATCTATAAGCTTCGGGCTTGCATTGCAAAATATATTCTCTTTAACAGAGCAGGCCATAAATATGTTGTTTTGATCTTAGAAAGTTGTTTAAAAAAATGAAAATCGCATATCCAAAAGGAGTGAATCAAAAAAAACGAATCGCTCGGAATGTAAACACCTTTTATTAAATTGAGTTTTTAGTACGGATTATCTGAATTAGAAGCAAGGAAAATAGAAATTGAGTTGAGAAGTGGGATACGCATACTAGAAAGTGTAATAAAACACAGGATCGCAACATGAAACATACTCGTATTCGTACCTTTAATACCAAAGAAACTTACCCAGAACAAAATCTTGATAATGACTTGTGTCAGGCGGTTGTGGCGCGTGGCTCTACCGTTTTTCTACGTGGGCAAATCGGGCAAAATCTTGATACTTCCGAAAATGTCTGTATTGGTGATGCCAAAGGTCAGGCAGAACAAGCGATGTATAATATTGATATGCTTCTTAAAGAAGCGGGTGGTGAATTACAGGATATTTGCAAAATTACCATTTATATTATTGATCCGCGTTACCGTGAAGACGTTTACCGTGTCGTTGGAAAGTGGCTTAAAGGGGTTTTCCCTGTTTCTACAGGGATTGTGGTTTCTGCACTGGCACGTCCGGAATGGCTGGTTGAAATTGATGCGACTGCTGTGATTCCAGACTAATCCTCAGGAGAGGTGTATGACATTTTCCATTGTGGCTCGTTGTAAAACCACGGGACAATTGGGCGCTGCCGTGAGTTCTTCCTCACCCGCTGTTGCCTCACGCTGTATTCGTGCCAAAGCTGGTGTAGGCGTGGCAGCCAGTCAAAATATTACGGATCCGCATTTGGCGAATATTCTGCTTGATTTAATCAAGTATGATGTCTCCCCGAATGATGCGATTCAGGAACTGGTATCCAATACAGATTTTATTGAATATCGTCAATTACTTGTACTCAATATGCAAGGTCAGGTTGCTGCTTATAGTGGCGAAAAAACACTGGGTATTTATCAGGCCCATACAGGTCAGGATGTTGCCTGCGCAGGTAATTTACTGGCAAATCCAGATGTTCCACAAACCATGTGTGAAGCATTTGAGCAAAGTCAGGGATGTTTAGCCGAACGGTTATTACTCGCCATGCAGGCAGGTCTTACCGCAGGTGGAGAGGCGGGCAGTGTTCATTCAGCTGGTATACTGGTCGTGGACAAAGTTCAGTGGCCTATTGTAGATTTACGTGTCGATTGGTCTGAATCTGATCCAATCGGAGAGCTCTACAACATATGGAAAATTTATCAACCACAAGTTGAGGATTATGTGTTACGTGCCCTGAATCCCTCCTCCTCACCAAGTTACGGCGTTCCAGGTGATCCATAATTTGCAGTAACTCAATGGAATAATCAAACGTGTTAAATCGTATTTCGCTACGCCAGATGGAATATTTTGTTGCCACCGCAGAAAGTGGCAGCATTATTATTGCCTCAGAAAAAATTCATGTATCTTCACCCTCAATTTCTGCTGCAATTGCACATATTGAATCAGAACTTCAGGTTCAATTATTTATTCGGCAACATGCCAAGGGATTGATTCTGACCAATATTGGCGAACAAGTGATGAAAGAATGCCAGCAAATTTTATCACAGGCTGGCAGCCTATATTCATTGGCAGCTAATTTCTCTGGTTCGATCCGTGGTCCATTAAAACTGGGCTGTTTTACTGCATTTGCACCGATGTTGTATGCAGAAATTATTCATGGATTTAGTAATTTATATAAAAGTGTTGATCTGAATGTCTGTGAGGGTGATCAGGAAATTTTGATCAATGGTTTATTGCGGAATGTGCTGGACGTGGTTTTAACATATGATCTTAATATTGATGAAAATTTACTCAATTTTGAATCATTGGCATCGTTACCGCCCTATGCATTATTTAGTGAAGAGCATCCTTTGGCACATGCACCCGCAGTGACGATGGAAGAGTTGGCAGCTTATCCAATGATTTTACTGGATATGCCTTACAGTAATGATTATTTTATTTCATTATTCAAAAATAGAAATTTGAATCCACAAATCATTAAAACCTCCAAAAATTCGGAAGTGGTTCGCGCCATGGTTGCCAATAATATTGGCTATAGCATTTTAAATGTTCGACCAAAAATTAATTATTCCTTAGATGGTAAACGACTAGTACGTGTGAGAATTTCAGGCGAACAGCGTCCAATGCATATCGGTTTGGTCACTGCAAAAAATGTCGTTCTCAATACGGTTGCTCAGGCATTTATTAGTCGTTGTCGAGCCTTTATTTCTGATCAATATATTCCGGGTATGGGGGCACCACATTTTTATGACCCACATATTCGTACTAAGGAAGACGAATAATGTCTGATCTTCAAAGTACAATGCTACTTAAACAACTGATTGCTTTTGACACCACTTCATACAAAAGTAATCTGGAACTTGTTTATTTTGTAAAACAATTGCTGGAAGATCATGATATTGAGGTAAGACTGCAATTCAATCCGGAAAAGAGCAAAGCCTGCTTATTTGCCAGTATTGGTCCTAAAGATGTATCAGGCATTTTACTATCGGGGCATACCGATGTGGTGCCTGTCGAGGGGCAGGACTGGCATAGTGATCCATTTGTTGCGCTGGAAAAAGACGGTAAAATTTATGGACGTGGTTGCGCTGATATGAAAGGGTTTATCGCCTGTGCTTTAAATGTGATGTTACATGCCAGCACGCAAATTCTGAGTAAACCGTTACATCTATGCCTGTCCTATGATGAAGAAATTGGCTGTATTGGTGTACGAGAGATTTTACAGCATTTGTCAGAATATATGATTCCACCCATTTGTTGTGTCATTGGCGAGCCTACCTTAATGCAAATTGCAACGGGACATAAAGGTAAAGCAGTATTTAAAGCCATGTGCACAGGACAGGAAGGACATTCTGCGCTTGCACCACAATTTACCAATGCTATTCATGTGGCCAATGCATTGATCAATTCAATTGTTGATACCCAGCAACACATTGCCCAAGCCGGTGAACAGGATAGTGATTATGATGTGCCATATTCCACACTTCATATTGGCAAAATTGAAGGTGGTAAAGCCTTAAATATTGTTCCCAATGAATGTATTGTCGATTATGAAATCAGGAATATTGCACAGAACAGCAGTGATCAAATTCTGGAAAAAATTCAACAACATCCAGCCCTGGATAGGTTTAAAAAATTTGTTCATATTGAAGAAGTCAATCAATATCCCGGCTTATTAACCTCACCAACCGTTCAAGCCGTTAAATTTATGCAAAGCTTACTGCCAGAAAATACCCAGACAGGTAAAATTTCCTTTGGTACAGAAGGTGGCTTATTTGCCAATCAATTACATTGTCCAGTCCTTGTGTGTGGTCCCGGTTCAATTACAGTGGCACATAAACCTGATGAGTTTGTAGAAATTAATCAGTTAATACAATGCGATGTATTTTTGCATAAACTGCTGCAAAGCCTGCAATAAAAGTGTTTTAGGCCATTATCATCCCAACCTGAACCATTTTTTTGTTCATATTTTTTAGATTCATATTTTCCACATGGCTACATCACGATTTAGAAATTACTTATTAAAAGCAAATCCGCTATAAAAATAATAAGTAAAAATTTTACAGATTTTGGAGGTTTCAATGGAGTTCAATTGGGCTTACGCATTCAGTTTATTAACCAATCATGATTTTTGGAAGGCCACACTTACAGTCATTGAACTCAGTGTTCTGGTATGGGTTTTAGGGATTGTATTTGGTTTTGTGCTGGCATTGGCAAAGCAATCAAATTTTAAGATTCTATCTAAAGGTAGCAGTCTTTATATTTGGTTTTTTAGAAGTTTACCGTTATTGGTCTTATTGGTATTTATCTATAATCTGCCACAAATTTATCCATCGAGTAGTGTTTTATTGGCTTCACCTTTTATTTCCGGTTTGCTGGCCCTGGCATTAAGTGAGGCGGCCTATATTGCCGAAATTCACCGGGGCGGTTTAAATTCCATTGCCAAGGGCCAAATAGAGGCGGGTAAAGCGCTCGGTCTTAAATATACAGGCATTCAACGTCTGATTGTTATTCCACAAGCTTTACGGATTGCGTTACCAACTTTAGGCAATGAATATGTCACTATTGTAAAACTCACATCACTGGTTTCAGTGATCTCCCTGACTGAGATTTTATTGGTCGGTCAACGTCTGTATACACAAAACTTTTTGGTCATGGAAACCATGCTGGCAGTGGCATTTTACTATGTGCTGATAGTTACTGTCTTTGGGTGGTTGATGAACTGGCTGGAAAAACGTATGGATGTAAGTCGTAAAACGCCCGGGTTACTTCAGGATAACGATCCTCTTCTGGCAGATATTTCCAATGCCTCCATTTCAAAACGTAAGGAAATTATTTCGGAACAACATGGTCAATATGCACTTGAAGCCATTGATATTCATAAATCCTATGGCGATCATGAGGTGTTGAAAGGGATTAATTTGAATGTGAAATGGGGAGAAGTCATTTCCATTATTGGGCCATCTGGATCAGGAAAAACGACATTTATCCGCACCTTAAATGGTCTGGAAAAACTCAATCACGGTACCGTTAATCTACTGGGTCATCCATTTTTAAAAGATCAAAGTATCACTGATGAATCCGTACAATATAAATCACAAATTATTCATGTCGGGATGGTCTTTCAGAGTTTTAACCTGTTTCCCCATAAAACCATTCTGGAAAATGTATTGTTGGCACCGCAATACCATCAATTGGATACGCCGATGGCCAATAAGGTCACAGCGTTGGCCATGCTGAAAAAAGTGGGGATGAAGCAACATGCCAAAAAATATCCTCACCAACTGTCGGGTGGACAACAGCAACGTGTTGCGATTGCTCGTGCATTGGCAATGCATCCATCAGTGATTTTGTTTGATGAACCCACTTCAGCACTGGATCCGGAATTGGTGAGTGAAGTACTTAAAGTGATTGAAGAATTGGCCAAGGAAGGGTTGACCATGATCATCGTTACCCATGAGATGAACTTTGCTTTTAAAGTTTCTGATCGGGTGATCTTTATGGAAAATGGTTATGTTGTTGCCAATGATAGTCCGGATAATCTATTGAAATCTGAAAATAATCGTCTACAAAACTTTATTCAAAAGAATTAAGCATTTAAAATTAAATAGATTTTTTGCTAAAGATGCAGGGTAATTTTATTTACTCTGCTTTTTTATGTGGTTCTCATTCTAAAATTATCATTCATATTTTCTGTGTCCAAAGCTATTTAGAATATGACATAAGTGGTGGTGGTATTGATAGAAAATTATAATTGCTAGTGATTGCATTGATAATATAAAACGCCAGATAAAATTTATCTGGCGTTTGCTTGAAATAAGTATCAGGCTTTTTTAGGACGACAGATACAAAATCTTAATCCATAAAGCTAGGATCTTCCTCAGCCAATAAACATTTCATTTCGGTAAAATGTGCCTCACTAAAATTTTCGATTTTTTCCCAATCTTGCGCTGTTTTTTCGGCAACATCGTCATCTAGAATTTTTAATGTTTGGCCTGTTGAATAGGCTGTAGTGAGGATCTGACATGCACGTTCAATGGTATACATATCATCAAAAGCCACGCCGATAGAATGTGATCCAATTAATATGCCATGATTCCCCATCATTAAGCGTTTCTTATCTTGTAAAATATTGGCAAGACGTTGTCCTTCAGCTTTAGAATCAGCCATGCCCCCATATTGGGAATCATAAGAAACCCGATTAAAATAACGTGCCGTATTTTGATCAATGGGAATAATTTCTGGGTAGTTTAAGCAGGAAATCGCTGTTGAAAATATAGGATGTAAATGTAACACTACACGTACATCGGGTCTTAGACGATGGATTTGACCATGGATTGCCCATGCTGTTGGATCAATTTCACCACGATTAAAACTACTAACATCGTCTGCATCTACTAAAATCAGATCACTGGCTTTAATTCTGGAAAAATGTTTCCATTTGGGATTAAGTAAAAATTTTCTACCATCTTCTGAAACTGCTGCACTAAAATGGTTGGCTACAGCTTCATGCATCCCCATTTTGGCAAATAACCGAAAACATGCTGCTAAATCAATACGGATTTGTTTTTCATCCACGGGTGTATACTCTCAAGAACTTATTGAGTTTATTCTATAGATTTTTGGCTTCATGCTGGATCGGATTTTTAATAACCATACATAGGAATTCCAAAATTACTTTCCATTCAAAACTTGAGTATAACTATTCATAACAGATATCAAGTAAATATCACACGACTTAATCGGAATCCTTACTATGCGTATTATGAAATATTCTCTTTATCCATTTTTGGCATTATTACTTGCTGGTGGTTTAACTGCATGTAATAAAGACACTTCTTCAACTCAAAATAGTGATGCTTCAACAATTGATCAAGTAAAAGTAATAAAGATCGGTTCAGACATGACTTTTCCACCTTTTGAATATATCGAAAATAATCAACCGAGTGGATTTGATATTGATTTAATAAATGGAATATTGCAACAATCTTCTGCCAGTGCGAACATTATAGATACACGGTTTTCAAATTTAATTCCTGGTCTAGAGGGCAAAAAATTTGATGCTGTGATTTCAGGGATGTACATCACAGCTGAACGTCTGAAAAAAGTAGATATGGTCCCTTATTTTAAATCTACTGAATCGGTGACTGTACTCAGTAACTCTAGTTACAAACCTAAAGTCCGTGATGATTTATGTGGTAAAACTATTGCAACACAAAAAGGCTCATTATATCCGGATCAACTGAATCAAATTTCCCAAGAAAGCTGCCTTGCTAAAGGTAAAGCAGCCATTACTGTTCGTGAATTTGATACATCACCACAGGCTGTACAAGCTGTATTGGCAAAAGCTGCTGATGCACAATATGATGATAGCAGTGTGGCACGTAATACCGTCAAAAAACTCAATGGCAAAGTAGAAATTACTTCCACAGAACCATTTTTTCCATTCATTGGTGGTATTGCGGTACGTAAGGGCGATACAGTTACCTATAATTTAATTAATGATGGATTAAAAAAGCTAAAACAATCTGGTGAATATGACACTTTAATCCAAAAATATGATTTGCAGGCTCCGACTGACGAAGAAATTAAAGCGTTTATGGATGAGGCAAAGTCCTAATTTTGATATGTTGTGGAAATTGAGACTTCTACTGACATTTTGGTAAATTTTATTTCATTTCAAAGGAGTTTCAATTTTGAGTACCAAAGCACAACGAGAGATCACGCATAAACTAAAAGTATTTGCTGATACTGAGCAAATCGGTAATTTCGCATTCACTTATCGGTATTTTGGTATCTACAGAGATACCTTTTATTGGTGAAGGAAGAATTATCAATCTAAAGGAGAGCTTGGTCTTGTTAATAGTAAGCCTTGTCCAGAAAATTCAAAATTACGTACTCCTCTAGACATACAAAACAATTAGATAGAAGAAAAATACAAAGATGATCCTAAATATTTTGTAAATGGCGAGATCCAAGCGAGTACGTAATCCTTCCGAGGTGACGGTTGAAGTATATACCCAACTAAATACTACAGTTTATCCATTATATAGACAATGAAGATTTTCAATTATGAGCTTTGTATTTTGTTATTATAAATTAACTATTTGAATAGACACCGATTTTGTAGCGTGGCGCAGTTTTAGCTCAAACCATGTGCTCATGTAAAAGATCAAGACGGGTTACCCGTCTTGGTCGTGTACGCTTTTAAATATGGTGAATCTTAGGCTTGAGCAGGTGCTTTTGCTATAACTTTAGCGACAGCTTTGGCAACTACACAAACATTGTTCATGTTTAAGCCCGCTACACAAATACGACCACTATGTACTAAATAAATCGCATACTCTTCACGTAAAGTATTGACTTGCTCTGCCGTTAAGCCAGTGTAGCTAAACATCCCTTTCTGTTCGACTAAGTAGTTGAAGTCACGCTCAGGAAGGGCTTTGGTGAGTTCATCTTTCAAAATACGACGCATTTTAATAATACGTTCACGCATTTCTTTAACTTCATTTTGCCACTGTTGATTTAACGCGTGGTCATTCAAGACTTGGTCAACCAACCATGCACCTGTTGTAGGAGGGCTAGAGTAGATACGGCGTACAGTTGCTTTCAATTGACCGAAGGTACATTGAGCAGTCGCTGTATCATCACATACAAAGGTTAAACCACCGACACGTTCACCGTAGAGTGAGAAAATCTTAGAGAATGAGTTGCTGACAATAAAGTTTAAGCCAGCTTGGTCAAGTGCACGAATTGCATAAGCATCTTGTTCCATGCCTTCACCAAAACCTTGGTACGCAATGTCCAAGAATGGAATAAGTTGACGTGCTTTTAGTACGGCAATCACTTGATCCCATTGAGTAGGGGGTAAATCTGCACCTGTCGGGTTGTGGCAGCAAGGGTGAAGTAATACTACGTTTTGTTCTGGTAACTGTTGTAAGCACGACAACATACCGTCAAAGTCTACACCACGTGTTTCTGCATCAAAGTATGGATAGAAATGGGTCTTTAAGCCAGCACCATTAAAGATGGCAATATGGTTGTCCCAAGTCGGTTGGCTTACCCAAACTTCAGAGTTTGGAAAGTAATTTTTTAAGAAGTCAGCACCGACTTTTAGTGCACCAGAACCACCTAAAGTTTGAATTGTTACAGCACGACCACTTTGCACTGCTGGGCTATTTTCACCAAATAACAAAGCTTGAATTGCATCGCGGTAAGGTTTGAAACCTTCCATTGGCAAATACAGTTTGGTTTTGCTTTGTTGTGGCTCAAGATGCTGTTTTATCCGCATTCAGCCGTTCCAATTCTAAATCAATTGCTGCGATATCTTCTTCAACTGCTTCATCTAACAGGCTGATTTGTTTGGCAGTGAGGTGTTCATTCCTCTGAGCGAATTTATGCCGTTTAAACAGCGCCAGTTCATGCACAGATTTTTGCGTGAGAATGGAAAGATGTTGATTGGTGACTTCAAGATGTTTAACTTTGGCATCCAATTGCCAGTTTGATTTTTCTAATTCTTGATTTGATTGTGCCAGAGGCTGATGCTGCATCGCCAACTGCTGTGTAAATTCCAGTAATTGTTCATGGCTCAGTTGGCTTAAATCAGGCAGCGTATTCATGACCGCAGTATGCCTGAGGTCATGACAAGAATGAAATAGAACATTCGGAGAATAGCAGAATGCACTCGTCTAGTTTAGAGCATAGTGACCACCTGCTGTCATCCAATGTGCTGCTAGGGCAAACCCTGAATCAGTGCTTGTAACTGTTCCAGGCTGAGGGCTACTGTTTCACCTTGACGCAGCTGAGCCCAGTGAAATTTACCGTGTTCCAACCGTCGGGCACACAGCTAGATGCCCAGTCCATCATGGAGTGAAGGGTATGCAAAATTTAGCCCAATCAGTCATCAATCCTTTACGTTTTTCGAGATAAGCTCCACGTAAATAGGCGGCTTCAACTTCATCAGGTAATTTATGTGCAAGGACATGTTCACAAACTTCACGAGGGTAATCGGTCATATCAGCAGACCAGTCACGAAATGTTGAGCGAAAACCATGCGTTGTAATCACTCGGTTTTGTTTGGGGTCAATATAGCCTAAGCAATTTTCCTTTAGCTTCTGTTCATGCATGCGCTTAATCAAAGCAGTCAAAGACATATCTGAAAGCATGCCGCCACCGCGAGGTGCAGGGAAAATATAGCCTTGTGATTGTGTATAAATCTGAATAGATTTCAATAACTCAATTACTGGTTCTGAAAGTGGAACACGATGCTCTTTTTCAGCTTTCATGCGCTCTTTAGGAATAGTCCAGACTTTATTTTTCAAATCAATTTCTTGCCAAGTTGCTCCAAAAATTTCCCCAGAGCGACATGCTGTTAAAATTGCAAATTCTAGTGCCTTTGGAGAAATACCATCTTTTTGGCGAAGGTGTTGAACAAATGTAGAGACTTGATCATAAGGCAAAGAAGGGTGGGGACGTGATTCCTGCTTTAAATTACCTAATATAGGTTCAAGATTACCTTTCCATTCAGCAGGGTTGTCACCTTCAAAATACTCCATAGCCTTTGCATAATCAAAAATAGTCTCAATACGACCACGAAGCCTTTTAGCTGTTTCATTTTTCTCAGCCCAGATTGGTTCTAAAACTTTAGCAATATCAACTTTAGTAATTGTGCCAATACTAATATCACCAAGAGTAGGATAGATATAAGTTTCTAATGTAGAAGACCATTGAGCAATATGCTTCTGATTTTTTAATTCACGAGATTTATTGCTAATCACAATCTGAGCACATTCACGAAAAGTACGATTACGAAGTTTTTGAATACGTAAAGCTTGAAGTTGATCTTGTTTTAGTTGGATAGGATCAATCCCATTTCGAATTTGAGCTTTCATTTCATGAGCTTTAGCCCTTGCCTCGGCGAGTGATACCTCAGGGTAAGAACCCAATCCAATATCACGGCGATGAAGATGCATTTTCCCGTTTTCATCAAAGCGCTGACCTACAACAACACGTAGAACCCAAGCACGAGAGTTATTCACAATACGTAGGTGTAAACCACCTACACCACCGACAGCATGTCTACCATTATCCTTGATTTTTGCTACACTGAGTGCAGAGAGCTCTTTAGCTTTCTTAGGCATAGGATTGTTCTTGTCCCACATAATAACCCACATAGAATATTAGAAATGATCGGATTGGGCAAGACGTGGTTGGAATGATTTTATTTCAACTAATTGAAAAATAAATTTATATTGGATTTATTTGGACTGTATAAAACAAGTGTTATACGGACACCGCTTCCGCCAAATATTTAAAAGACCCTTAAATTTTTAAGGGTCTTTTTTTTGCTTTGATTTTGTCTCACTTACTCTATATAAAATTTTAAAAATAAAGCTATATAAGCCCTAAAATAAAGTGCTGATATGATTTGCTAAAATAATTTGCTTGGTTTGATTGAATTTTTTATATGAATGCTCAGGAGCAGGAAAAGCTCTGATTAACAGCTCAGGATTAAGATTTAGAGGCTTTTAAAATGTCTTGATAATGATCTTAAACTGAGCCCATGGACAGAATACATTTTATTTGACTACTATATTGAATGACCTGTATGGATTGTTAATGGTCAAACTTGTCAGAGACAAATTAGTCAAAGCATTGAAGAACCACATGTCCATTGGTGGATTAGTCAACTGTAGGGCTTTGGGTTGTTGATATGTCAGCTTAGATGAGTTGGATGAGCTGAGTACATTTATTTTTATAACCACAGGATTTAGCAATATCCGTACTTTTACAGCATGTTGCCTTACTATCATGTTGCTTCCTATGGATTGCTTTTATACTTACCTTTACAACTAATGTGTAGAAAAAAACTCTACACAAAATTATTGAACATCTGTCTATAACGTACATTTAACTTTAAGCGAAGGAGCGAATTTACTGGATTAGATTCAACGTGCTTTGCAGGTTTATAATAGCTCGCATGAATAACCATGCTAGAAATCATTTTTTAAGAGTGGCAAGGTATCGTAGAAAGACCTTTTATTATAAGCGAATAGGTCTTAGTTTGATTTAAATGGATGCACTATGCTCTGAGTGATCATTATTTATCTTTAATGATTTCGTCACCAATCCAGTTTAAAAAATGGTTCACTTTGAGAATGTTCTCATGGGTACGTGGATAAACTAAGTGGTGTGCAGATATGGGTACGGATAAGTCATCATGAAAGACTTTGACAAGTTTTCCTGAATCTAGATAATTTTGGGTAAGTAAATTGCTTTCAAGAACGAATCCAAGCCCATGAGTTGCAGCTTCAAGCGACATGTATGAGCGATCAAAACTAAAAGTATAAGGAAATTCAGGAATACTCAGCCCTTGGTGTGCAAACCATTGAGGCCATGTCACGAGAGTAGACTTTGACAAAATTAATTCTTTTTTTAGTAGATCTTTAGGCTCAGATACTGGACTACGTTCAAGTAGTTTTGGGGAGGCAAGAACTTCTAATTTTTCACTTCGAAAAGTTCTAATTTCGACACCTGTCCAATTTGGAATACCATGACGAATATCAATATCAATTTTATCACGCGTAAAATGAAGGTTTTCATAAGAGCAAGATAAATTCACTTGAATGAGAGGATATTGTTCTTTAAATGATTCTAATCTTGGCAATAACCACAGAAGTCCAAAGCTAGGTGATGAATGGATATATAAACTATCTTTTGGGCTTTTATCTGATGCTTGTTCAGTCGCTAACATCAAATTATGCAAGATAGTGGTGACATCTTGATAATAACGTTCACCTGAAGGCGTTAAGGTCACTCCTCGTGCGCCTCTTATAAATAAGCTTTGACCAATCATTTCTTCTAGTTTTGCTATTTGATGACTGACAGCAGATGGTGTGAGATTCAAAACTTCTGCCGCTTTTGCCACATTTCCTAATCGAGCAGTTTGCTCAAACGCTTGTAAGGTTTTTATTGCAGGTACCTGATTGTAATTTTTTTCACTATTGTTCATTTAAAATTCCATTTTTCTTTCGAATACAAACTAAAAATATCATAGGCATGAATAAAATTCACGCCTAGTTGAGTTTAACCTTATTGCTGCTCACCGTGAAAAAAGAGAATCTAATGATGAATAAATATGTTGAAGATAAGAGGAATAGACATGTTACTACAAGGAAAGGTAGCGTTAATCACAGGTGCTGCATCAGAGCGTGGTATTGGTCGTGCAACAGCAGAAATCTTTGCACAGCAAGGCGCTAAAGTCATTATTGTTGATCTAGATCTTGTGCAAAGCCAGAATGCAGCTAAAGCATTGGGCGAAGGTCATTTAGGTCTAGCAGCAAATGTTGCAAATGAAGAACAAGCACACGCTACTGTGGAAAAAGCCCTTCAACACTATGGAAAAATTGATATTTTGGTCAATAATGCAGGCATTACCCAACCTGTAAAAACATTAGATATCAAACGTAATGATTATGACCGTATTTTGGATGTCAGTCTGCGAGGAACACTCATTATGTCTCAGGCAGTAATTCCCTCAATGAAAGAAAACGGTGGAGGAAGTATTGTGTGCTTATCATCCGTTTCGGCACAACGAGGTGGTGGTATTTTTGGTGGTCCACACTACAGTGCTGCCAAAGCTGGGGTTTTAGGATTAGGTAAAGCGATGGCTCGCGAGTTTGGTGCAGATAATATTCGTGTCAACTCACTTACACCAGGTCTTATTCAAACAGATATTACGGGTGGTTTAATAAATGATGATCGTCGTCATGACATTCTTGCAGGTATTCCACTTGGTCGCTTAGGCAGAGCACAAGATGTTGCAAATGCAGCGTTATTTTTAGCCAGTGATCTATCAGCCTATTTAACAGGTGTAACTTTAGACGTAAATGGCGGCATGTTGATTCACTAAAACACAGTATTAGAAAATCTAAAATAGAGACATGGCCATGAGAGGATATTGTGGCCAATTGTAAAGGGACTCGCATGATGGATACCGTATTTTCATCTGATACAGATGCTATTCGTAAATCTGCATATCGAAAAATTGCATTTCGGCTGATGCCATTTTTAATGCTTTGTTATTTTTGTGCTTACCTAGACCGTGTAAATGTTGGTTTTGCCAAACTTCAAATGATGAGTGATTTACAGTTTAGTGAAGCTGTTTATGGACTCGGAGCAGGTATTTTCTTTATAGGATATTTCTTATGTGAAGTACCTAGCAATATTGTGCTTCATAAAGTTGGTGCTCGACGTTGGATTGCCCGAATTATGATTACATGGGGTATTTTATCAGGCTGTTTTGCATTTGTTGAAACAGAATGGCAATTCTATACCTTGCGCTTTTTACTCGGTGTTGCTGAGGCAGGGTTAGCACCAGGTTTATTACTTTATCTTACATATTGGTTCCCATCTTATCGTCGGGCCCGTATGACCGTGCTTTGGTTTATTGCGATTCCAATTTCGGGAATGATTGGCGGTCCTCTATCTGGCTTAATCATGGATCAAATGAACAATGTGCAGGGATGGTATGGCTGGCAATGGATGTTCGTTATTGAAGCGATACCCACGGTACTTGTTGGTTTATTGGTGCTAATCATTTTAAAAGACTCTGTTCAAGATGCACATTGGTTAACAAGTGCTGAAAAGAATTTAGTTCAGCAAGAAATCGCTCAAGATAATCAACAGAAAGAAGGGCATAGCAGTATTAAAGACTTCATTAGTGATAAACGCTTGTGGTTACTTGCGGGAATCTACTTTTGTGTCGTAATGGGACAATATGCAATTACTTTCTGGTTGCCGACATTAATTCGTAACTCAGGTATTAGCGACAACTGGCATATTGGCTTGTTGACCAGCCTACCTTATATATGTGCCATAGTTGTAATGCTGTTAGCAGGCCGTAGCGGAGATCACTTTAGAGAGCGTCGCTGGCATTTAATTATTCCTATGTGTGCTGGTGCAGTTGCACTGACCTTCGCAACATTGTTTGCCTCAAATCTAACCCTATCGCTGATTTGTTTATGTATTGCAGCATCAGGTGTACTCACCGCATCTTCTTTGTTTTGGATGTTACCAACCAACTTTTTAGGAGGTGTTTCAGCTGCTGCGGGTATTGCTGGAATCAATAGTTTTGCCAACCTCGCTGGATTTTGTTCTCCGTTTCTTATCGGCTGGATTACGACTAATACAGGTTCGAATGCGATTGGCATGTTCTTAATCACAGCAGTTTTATTTGTCGGTGCCAGCCTAGTACTGGGCGTTCCAGCAAAACTTGTTAATCGTTAATAAGAGAAGTTAATCATGTCAAATATTAATAAAGAAGTTCGTATTGCTGAACTACAGCAACGTGCATATAACATTCGTCAACATGCGTTACGTATGGGACAAGTACAGGGCCAAGGTTATATTGGACAGGCCTTAGGTGCAGCCGATCTACTTGCAGTTTCTTATTTTCATGCAATGAAATATCAGCCTGAGAATCCTGAATGGGAAGGGCGAGATCGCTTTTATCTTTCAATAGGTCATTATGCAATTGCTTTATATGCTGCTTTGATTGAAGCAAACGTGATTCCACTTGAAGAACTTGAAACGTATGGTTCTGATGACAGTCGTTTACCTATGTCAGGCATGGCAACGTATACCCCTGGTATGGAGATCACAGGAGGTTCGCTAGGTCATGGTTTGGGTATTGCGGTAGGTGCTTGCCTTGGATTAAAACAAAAGAAATCAGAGTCATTTATTTATAACCTCTTATCAGATGGTGAGCTCAATGAGGGCTCGACATGGGAAGCCGTAATGTCGGCTTCACATTGGAAATTAGATAATCTAATTGCAATTATTGATGTGAATAATCAGCAAGCCGATGGGCATTCATGTGAAATTCTAGCTTTTGAACCGATTATAGATCGTTGGCAATCATTTGGCTGGTATACCCAACGCGTAGATGGCAACAATATGGAAGCTTTACTTGATGCTTTTGATCAAGCGAAAAGCTACGAAGGAGCATGCCCAAGAGTAATTATTTGCGATACCAAAATGGGTAAAGGTGTTTCATTTTTAGAAAGCCGTGAAAAAACACATTTTATTCGCGTGGATGAACGCGAATGGGATGAAGCTTTAAATATATTAACCCATTACGGCAAATAAGGAGTTTAGATCCATGAGCCAATTAGCGAACTCTCCAAAGAAAAAATTAAAAACGTCTGCAATGATTGCTTCGATTGCTGCTGAAGGCCAACCAACCAAACCTGCACCATTTGGACATGCTTTAAATGCCTTGGTGAAAGAGCGTGATGATATCGTTGGATTATCAGCAGATTTATCCAAATATACAGATTTGCATATTTTTGCTAACCAAAACCCAGACAAATTCTTTCAAATGGGAATGGCAGAACAACTCCTGATGAGTGCTGCTGCTGGATTAGCTCGAGAAGGATTCGTTCCTTTTGCCACGACTTATGCTGTATTTGCTTCACGCCGAGCTTACGATTTTATCTGTATGGCGATTGCCGAAGATAATTTGAACGTAAAAATTGTAGCAGCCCTTCCTGGTTTAACTACAGGATATGGGCCAAGTCACCAAGCAACAGAAGATATTGCAATTTTCCGTGGAATGCCAAATTTAATGATCATTGATCCATGTGATGCCTTGGAAATTGAACAGGCTATTCCACAGATTGCTGCTCATCAAGGTCCTGTTTATATGCGCTTGTTACGTGGTCAAGTTCCATTGGTACTGGATAAATATAATTACCAATTTAAATTAGGTAAGGCTCAAGTGATTAAACCTGGCAAAGACCTGTTGATTATTTCTACAGGACTGCTGACGATGCGCGCTCTTGAGGCAGCTGAAGAACTTAAAAAAGAAGGAATTGAGGTTTCAGTTCTACATGTTCCAACCATTAAGCCTCTTGATGAACAGACCATTTTAGATGAGGTAGCTAAAGGAGGACGACCTGTACTTACTGCTGAAAATCATTCTGTAGTTGGTGGTTTAGGTGAAGCAGTTGGAACCTTGTTATTAAGAAATGGGCAACATCCACGTTTTGACATGATTGGTTTGCCCGATGCATTTTTAGATGCAGGTGCGCTGCCGACATTGCATGATCGATATGGTATTTCTGTTGAAGCAGTTAAAGAGAAAATTAAAAATCACTTAACCTAAGAGAATCCAATTTTGTTAGTGAATTGAGCATGGTGTACGACAGGAGTCTTGCCATGCTGCAATTTTCTCATACCACTTTTACTCCATTTAACCATTCAAAATATAGCTTATTCAATTAGTTATTTAGGGAAACTTATTTTCAAAATTTGCAGGGATTGTGCAATGAACAAAATTAATTTTTTATGTCTTATTGGTGTACTTATTGGAACAAATACGGCTTGTTTTGCTGGAAACTTATTCGATGTGAATCGGAAAAATTTAATAGGGCAAGGTGAACGAACAGCTTTAGCAGATAAAGGGATCAAATTTGATGGTAGTTTAAATCTCGATATTGCTTACTTGGCAGACGGTGGATATGTCTCACGACAAGATCCAACATATGTTAGCCAGTTTTCACTTGGTTCAACCTTAGATTTAGAAAAATTGATAAATCTAGACGGGCTGAGTGTTCGAGCATTAATTATGGCAAGACAAGGGCAGAGTGTATCAGTAGAACAGATCTCCGATCCGCAAGTACCACAATTGGCCAATGTACAGGCAAATTATGGTCGAGGAAATTCGGGTACAAGACTTGCAGAACTATCGATCGAAAAGAATTTTAGTAACGCAACTACCAGTATTCGAGTTGGGCGTTTTGCCATGGGAACTTATTTCAATGTGATGTCTTGTGACTTTCAAAATAATTCTTTTTGCGGTGCGCAAATGGGGAAATGGCAAGGCAGTAAATGGATTAATGCACCTGTAAGCCAATGGGCTGTAATGTCTAAATATAGTTTCAACCCTGAGGCTTTTATACAATTTGGTGTATTTGAATATAACCAAACAAACTTGGAAGAAAGTGAAGGATGGAATTTGGATACAAAAGATGCCGATGGCGTCAATATTCCTGTTGAGCTTGTCTGGCAGCCGAAACAGGCGATTAATAACTTAGCTGGTATCTATCGTATAGGTGCATTTTACAATACGGCTGATGATCTCAAAAATCAAAAAGACATCGTTACAGGAGAACCAAAATCTCACACATATGGGATGTGGGGAGTCGTAGAACAACAGTTAACCAAAAATGGCTCAAGTCATCAGGGGCTATACGCTTTTGTGAACTTTAGTTTTCATGATCAAACCACTAACAAAGTTGGAAATATGCAACAGATGGGTTTAAAGTACATTGGACTTTTAAATCATTATCCCAATGACATTGTAGGTTTTGCTGCGAATAGAGTTCATGTGAGTGATCGTTACAGCCAAACACAGCAAGCCATTAACAAGGATGCTGAATATAATATTGAGTTGAACTATTCATATTTCCCAATGAAATGGTTGATGCTTAGACCTAATATTCAATATGTAATCAATCCTGGGGCAACGAGTTATGTGGATAATGCTCTAGTGCTGGGCTTAAGCTCGAAAATTATTTTTTAAAAATATATCTACTATAAGAGTTGAACGATATTTTTTAAATTTCTAATATTTAAATTATCACTTTTTTTAGAGCTAAATTAAGGGAATATTTTTTATTCTCTTAATTTATGAAAAATCGTCGTTTTCAATAGCTAAAAATTATAGGTATAGGTCAATCCGCTGTTGGTGGTGATGGTCACCTCATGCACATTTTCAGCAGCACACATCATACAAAGGTAGGCAGTCTCTCTAGAGAATAAAGATTATTGATATTATCAAAAAAATATATTTGAATTAACTAAAGAAAAAGGCTCATGGATTTGATATATTTTTATTAAAGACAAAGTCACTAGCAATATACACTGGCATATACCAAATAGGTTTTTTGGCTAGAAGTTTTTAATCTTTAGGGTAAAGTTAGATATTAGTGAACATAAAATGATTGTAAGTTTTCAAGTTAAAAATGTCTAAAAAGCCTTATCTATCAACAGAAATGCAAAAATACCAAACAAAGCAAAAAAGACAAAATAAATTACTTTTGCAACTTTCCATTCTTCTATTTATCCCGCCTTTATTGTTATTTCCCGCGTATCCAAGAAATGATTGGCAATATTCCATTTATAAGTACATCACAGAAAATTTGTTGATTACAGTAGGTTCAAAAGGACCACTACCATTTTTTACTATTCTTTCTAGTATATACATTACAATCATTATGTTTTTCTTAAGTTGCTATGTCTGCTGGTTATTCTTAAAAAAGTATGGCATTCAAGAAAACTTCCAAAAAAAAATTTACAGTTTATTCTTACAATTCGAATTTTCTTCTTCATATAAATATCCTTGGTTAGAAATACCAATAATCAAAAAAACATTAGTTTCGAGCATTTTTATTTTATGTTTTCTTGGCAGTATATGGCACTTTGTTCATGATGAAATTTCATTTCAAAGTGGTAGTCGTAAAGGTGCACTCATAGAATGGAGTTACAACTATAGAATAGGCGTATTGTTCTGGGAGTTTATTATTAGCTTGTTGAGCATCTCGCCTATTTTTTATTTCTTTCTTTTATTCATTTATCTCAGCAATTACTATTTCCGTGGGTTGGGAACTGGGAAAATTCTTTTTTCCAAAAGAAACAGCAAAACTAAAAAACGTAAGAAAAAAAGATGATTTTGTTAATTCTGCCATATTGTCTTATCCTGTAATAGAACAACACTTATCTCATAAAATGCTCAATCAATTTCTTAGGGCACTTTAATATTCTCGTGGCGTCTATACCATGCACTCCAACATATTTATGTTCTTGCTTGTCACAAATATGGAGGCTTATCCAACACGATCATGCTGAATAAGCCCATTTAAAAATCATCAATCAATATCAGGATGCTGTTTGGCAAGGTGATCACGTTTTTCTTGTAGTTCTTCGATTTTTTGATCAATTTTTTCGATTTTCTGCTCAATATTTCCATGATATTGCTCTAGAAGTTCCTCAGCTTCTTCAGGATCAACCGCCATTGGCTTGGCGCCTTTAAGTGGTAAATTTGCTGTTTCTTTAAGATAAATCGCAGTAATAACACCAAAGCAGCCACAAATCACCAGATAATAGGCTGGCACCATAATATTTTGAGTTGTTTCAACCAACGTTGCTGTGATGGTAGGTGTTAAACCTGCAATCACCACTGAAATATTAAAGGCAATTGCAAGTGCGCTATAGCGAATTTCAGTTGGAAACAATGCGGGTAGGGTTGAAGCCATTATTCCAATCAGCATATTGAGTGAAAGTGCCAACATCAACAGACCCAAGAAAATTAAATAAACATTATTTGTGGCAAGCAATATAAAGGCTGGATATGACAAAACAATCAGTGCAAAACTCCCTGCAAAGACAAATGGTCGACGACCAATTTTATCACTTAGCATTCCCACGAATGGCTGGACAAAGAGCATTCCGACCATTACTGCAATAATAATCAAAACGCCGTGATTCTCTGAGTAGCCTAAGTTATGTGAGAAATAACTTGGTAAATAGGTAAGTAGCATGTAATAGGTGACATTGGTACACAGAACTAGACCAACACATACCAATAGACTGCGCTTATGTTCACGGAAAATTTGTTTGAAACCCACTTTTTGCGGTTTTTTAGATAGTGACTGTTCTTCAGCATGCGCCTGAAAAGTCGGAGTTTCATCTAAAGAATGACGTAAATATAAGCCAATTAGTCCTAGTGGTAACGCTAAATAAAAAGGAATTCGCCAGCCCCAATCGACAAAGGCCGCTTCCCCCATGGAAAAACTAATCATTGAAACGACACCCGCCCCAACAACAAAACCTAAAATAGAACCAAAATCCAGCCAGCTTCCCATGAAACCACGTTTTCGATCTGGTGAATATTCCGCTACAAATATTGCAGCTCCAGCATATTCTCCTCCGACTGAAAAACCCTGAGCAATTTTTACAATGAGTAGCAGAATAGGGGCCCAAATTCCTATACTTTCATAGGATGGGATTAAGCCAATACCAAAAGTACTGACGGACATGATAATAATGGTGATCGCTAGGATCTTTTGACGACCGTATTTATCACCTAAATGCCCAAAAAACAATCCACCTAAAGGTCGAAATATAAAAGGTATAGAAAAGGTAGCGAGTGCAGCAATCATCTGTATACTAGGCGATGAATTGGGGAAAAAAACTTTTCCTAATACATAGGCGACATAGCCATACACACCAAAATCAAACCATTCGATTGCATTGCCTAAGGCTGCGGCTTTAATGGCTTTTTTTGTCTTATCATAATCAATAATTTCAACATCATCGATTTCAAGTGGTTTAATTTTTCTTTTAGACATAAATAGCTTAATCCTAATGAATGACTGTGTTTAAAAAATCTCTAAACCAAAGTCAAAAAAAATCTATCATGAGCAGAAATAATTAAAAAGATAACGCTAAGTTACATTTAAAATTTCAATGTCATAGAATTTTAATAAATATCAATTGATTATAATTTTAGTTTTTTTGTGGTTTTTATGTGTTGGGTAATCATGAATAAAATGTATGAGATCTGATGTAATTGTGTAATGAGTTTAACGTATATAAATGAATCAAAAGGATTGACAATAATAGTTGTGTTTCCTTTCGCTAAATTTTTTTTTTGCAGTGATTAAAGCTAAATTAAATGATAAAAGATGTTAAGACTAGAAATAGGCTATTAAGATGATGACTAAAGCAAAGAACAGCCGTTAAGTGTAATTTTATCAACAATCCAAATGCTAATGAGTGCAATATTAGTTATAACCATATCCAGCTTAAATGGGACGCTAAAACTGTATAAATATTTTTTATAGATAACAATGAGTCCATTTTATAAGGTCCTGAGTTTTTTAGCTTAAATGTTATATTTTTTGTAAAAATAAGTTATTAAAAACTAATGTAATTTACAATTTTAATGATTAGTTAGACAAAATATCTGGTCATTGAGAAGTACAATTTTTAGCAAGTCACCTATTTCCTGCTTTTTTCCTGTTTTTGTTTTATGGAAAGCCATTATGTTTTCAAATTATATTCATCCTTTTGTTTTGTTTTTCTCCTTACTTAATCCGTTTTTGATGAGTATTTATATGATCGGGATGATCAGACACACTGAAACTAAAGTATTTAATAAAGGTTTAGCACAAGGTGCTTTGATTGCTTATGTGGTTTTTATGCTTTTTGCATGGGGTGGCGAAGCAATTTTTAGTACTTATTTAAATGTTCGTTTTGAATCATTTCAGATTTTTGGTGGGCTAATTTTCTTGGTGATTGGCTATCGTTTTGTATTTCAAGGTGCAGATACTATCGGAGAAATGAGAGGAACTCCTGCACATTTGGCCAGTACCATGGCTATGCCATTTATGATTGGTCCAGGCACAATTAGTGCAGCTGTGGTGACAGGAGCGAGTATGTCTTTACTCGAATCCGCGGTGTTGATTGCTTTTACCTTATTTATTAGCTGTGGCATTTTAATGATCATGAAGTATGGGCATGACCACTTACGTTATAGCCATGCGAAATATATTGATCGCTATTTTGATATTGTTGGACGTTTATCTGCCTTGTTAATTGGGACTATTGCGATTGATATGATCGCGACAGGGATTATTGGTTTACTTGAAAAGTATTAATAATTATTTATATTTTTGATTTTTAAGATAATTATTAAATAAAAGCTGAAACATGATTTACGCTGAGGTGGGAGATCCACCTCAACATTATATCAAAGTTTATTCAGGACTATCATCTAGAAATCTTCTTAGCCTTTCAGATTGAGAGGCTGTCCATTTTATATCTTTGTCTAACAAAACGAATTTTAAGTAGAAAATAATGGAGGAATATAGAGATATATGTTGTTTTTATGTGAAATATAACGATAATGATTTTTATTTAGATTAAGAGTTTTATTTCATGGGTAGATGGATTTCTCAAAATCGGATCTTTGCTAAAAGTGCTATTTATCTTGCACTTTATAGTTGTTGGATTGGGACAAGTTATGCTGCGACGGAAGCAACAACAGAACAAACAAATGCTTTACCCATGATCGTTGTCACAGCAGAAAATAATACAGAAAATAACTACACTAAAAAGAATGCCAGTACATCTACTAAACTCGATTTGAGTATAAAAGAAACCCCACAATCTGTTTCAGTGATTACACGCAAACAAATCGAAGATATGGGTGCGACAAATTTGGGTGATGCATTATTAAATACAACAGGGATTTTGCTAACAGGGGATAATACGGAGAGAACCAACTTTTCAATTCGAGGGTTTAATGTTGGAGATGGTTGGAATTCAAATATATTGCAATATGATGGGGTTGCTGTAAATGCAAGTAATGTCACCTCATCTAAACCAGATATGGCAACCATTGAAAGTATTGAAGTATTACGAGGGGCAGCAGGGTTAATGCAAGGTTCAGGAGAACCGTCTGGTGCAATTAATCTTATTCGTAAAAAACCAACAGAAACTTTTCAAGCAAGTGGTGCTGTAAGTTATGGCTCATGGAACACAGTACGTGGAGAAATGGATGTTTCTGGTCCATTGAATCAATCTGGGAGCGTGCGTGGTCGTCTAGTGGTGGCAGGTCAAGATGGTGATTCATTTATGAAATCTGTTACTCGTGATTCTAATGTTTTATATGGAATCGTGAGCAGTGATTTAACTGAAAATACGCTATTGAATATTGGATATTCACGTCAAGGTGAACATGCAGTTCCCGTCAATACAATTCCTAACTATTTTAATGGTACTAAAATAGGCATCGATAATTCTAACTGTGGTTGTGATTACAGAGATTTTTGGGATAAAACCAATACACAAGGCTTCTTAGATATTAGCCATAAATTTGATAATGGGTGGGAAGTAAAAGCCAGCTATTTGAAGGCAAGATATGTCATGGATATGGCATTTACATCACTGGGATTATCTTCAACTACGACAAGTGCAGATAATGCTTTGGCAACTGTTTATAAGTACGGATATAACTATGAGCAAAAATTAGATATTTATGATTTTTTTGCAAAAGGTACATATCGATTATTTGGCCGTGAGCATGACCTAGTATTTGGCGCAAATCACAGCAAAAGTAATATTACAGGGGCATGGACAAGTTGGGACCAAGTTCTAGAAGATTATAGTTTGGTTGGTGGGGGGGAAACACCGACGCGTGACTATTTGTACGTCAATATCAAAAATTACAGTCCTTATCAATTACCTTATATCGCGCCACGTTATCAAAATACCAGTGTTGATCAGGTACGTCAGACAGGATTCTATCTCACCACTCGCTTAAATATTATTGATCCTCTCAAAGTTATTGCAGGTGTGCGCCAAAGCAATTATGAAAGTGTAAACGAATATAAGAAATCTAATATTTTAACACCCTACTTTGGGCTTACTTACGATATCAATGATGCATTGACTGCATATGCGAGTTATACCGATACTTTTGTTGTTCAAAATGCTAAAGATCGTTATGAGACATTACTTGATCCAGTACAAGGTAATGTTTATGAAATTGGTTTGAAAGCAGGTCTTTGGGATGATCGTTTAATTGCATCAGTTGCTGGATTTAAAACCAATCAAATAAATCGGTCAATACGAGATGAAAGTTCGAAAGGTCAGTGTCCGTTTAATGGTGGTGAGGCTTATTGTAATGTTGCATCGGGTGAGGTGATCAGTAAAGGGATTGAAACTGAGATTCGTGGTGAAATTATCCCCAATCTTAACTTAAGTTTCGGCTATACATACAATACTACGGAATATGCAAACGACCCTACAAATCAAGGTTTGGTTTTTAATGAGGATACGCCTGAACATATTGCACGTTTATTTGCGACCTATAAGTTTGCAAATAATTTAATCCTAGGCGGCGGTGCAAATTATCAAAGTACTTGGAAAGTGGGTCGTTATAGCGAACATCCTTATCGTCAGCCTGGATATACGATTGCTAACTTGGTGGCGAGTTATCCATTAAGTGATAAAGTGAATATTGCATTGAATATCAATAATATTTTTGACAAAGAATATTATTCACAAATTTATAGTGATGGAACTATTCGTTTTGGTAATCCTCGAAATGCAACGCTCACCTTACGCGCAAAGTTTTAAATCAATCGAAGGATGGCTGATATTTTCAGCCATTCACTAAAATAACAATCCAATTGACACCTTAAAATACACTCAAAACCTCAACAAATTTTCTTAATTAAATTTTTTATAAATTTATAGACGACTGGTCTATTATTAACTTATAGTGTGTGTATGAAACAATCAGATAAAAGTGAAGCGACTCGACAACATATCTTAAATACTAGTTTTAAGTTGGTATTACATAAAGGTTTTGTCGGCGTCGGCTTACAGGAAATTTTAACGACTTGCGGTGTACCCAAAGGCTCGTTCTATTATTACTTTTCTTCCAAAGAAGCATTTGGTTGTGCGCTTTTACAGCAATACCTTGCTGATTATAAAGTGAAAATCGATCAATTAATTCTACAAGAAGAGCGGAGTGCTTATGCGCGTTTAGTTGCACTTTGGCAAGCATGGATTGATGATCCATGCCATAACGATGGTGGTTGGGCTGAGAATTGCCTAATTGTAAAACTTGCAGCTGAGGTTTCAGATTTATCGGAAGATATGCGTCAGATTTTAAATTTTGGTGTAACCAAGCTGACAGAACGCATTGCAAATTTACTTAGTGACGGACAACAGGATGGCTCAATTCCACAACATATTGAGCCTGAGAAAATGGCACAAACCATGTATCAACTCTGGTTAGGCGCAGCTTTATTGGCGAAACTTGCACAGAACAAACAGCCACTTTATCTGGCTTTAGAAACCACACAGCAATTACTAAAACCTATATAGGAACAACAAATGAAAAGTATTATTCATCATATTTTTGGCGAACCTGTCGACGTATTAGCATCAGCAGAAATGCCAAAGCCAGAGCCTAAAGCAGGCGAAGTTCGTATTAAAATGATTTTATCTCCGATGCATAACCATGATGTTTGGACGGTGAGAGGCAGTTATGGCTATAAGCCAACACTTCCTGCGATTGGGGGGAGTGAAGCCGTTGGTGTGATTGATGCTGTTGGTGAGGGTGTCGATGCTGTATCTGTTGGGCAACGTGTTGCAGTGGCTGCGGTCCATGGCAGTTGGGCAGAATACTTTATTGCACCTGCCCATAGTGTGGTTCCTTTAATTGATGCAATAGATGATGAAACCGCTGCACAATTGATTGGTATGCCGATTAGTGCACTGATGTTGTTAGATTTTATTGATTTAAAACAAGATCAGTGGCTTATCCAAAACACAGCCAATGGCGCTGTGGGTAAAACTGTTGCGATGATTGCGCACGCTCGCGGTCAAAAAGTCATTCATTTAGTTCGCCGTAGTGATGCAGTTGCAGAAATGAATGGTTTAGGTATTCAAAATGTAGTGGCGACTGATCAAGCGGATTGGAAAGATCAAGTAAAAGCGATACACGCAGATCAACCTTTAATTGCTGGGGTAGATTCAATTGGCGGTAAAGCCAGTGGTGAAATGTTGGCTTTACTCAGTGAAAATAGTGTATTGGTTTCATTTGGCAGTATGACGGGCGAACTGATGCAAATTTCATCAGGTGATCTTATTTTCAAACAAGCCACAGTAAAAGGCTTCTGGGCGAGTGTGGTCAATAAGCAATTGTCTGCTGAACGCAAAAAAGAGTTAATTGTAGAATTGTTGACTTTAGCTGCTCAGAAAAAATTGGTGTTGCCCGTTGAAGGTATCTTTAGTTTTGATCAGATTCAAAATGCGGCAGCCAAAGCCACTCAAGGTGCACGCCAAGGCAAAGTATTATTAAAACCATAAATATATTTGAGGTAGATCAGTTGTAAGACTGATCTATGACCAATTTTAAAAATAAGGAAAAAACGATGATTGGACAAATTTTAATTGCCTTAATTGCACTGTTACATGTGTATATTTTAGTTTTAGAGATGTTCTTATGGGACAAACAATACGGTTTAAAAGCATTTGGGAATACGCCTGAAAAAGCACAGCTCACCAAAGTCATGGCACAAAATCAAGGTTTATATAATGGGTTTTTAGCTGCTGGTTTATTTTGGTCTTTATGTGCACCTGCAATTTATGCATTATCACTGGCGAATTTCTTTTTAGGCTGTGTGTTGGTTGCTGGGATTTATGGCGGTATGACTGCAAGTAAGAAAATTATTTATATACAAGCGATTCCTGCAGCTTTGGCATTAATTGTCGTGAATTTGAATTACTAAAGTAAGGGGCTAACCTAGCCCCTTACTTTAAATTTATTCAAAAATAATTTGATTAAACAGCAACATCAGAGAGAACAATAAAGTTAAGCTTGGATAATGATGTTAATTTATTTATTAATATCTCTGATGTTGGCGAACTTCAATTGACTCTAATCCATCTATTTGCTTGCTTTGTAATGCGTAGGCAATTTGATCCAATCTTCACGCGATAAATAGCTGATATGCTCTGTACGGTAATCTGCTAGAAACTGATTATATTTATCTGTTTCAGTATGATGATGCTTAAAGCCACATTTTGCTTGTGCTTTATGTGACTGTTCATTATCTGCAAAGTAACCACACCATAGAGCTTGTAATTGCAAATCTTCATAGGCATGTTGCATGACTGCCTTAACAGCCTCAGGTATAAAACCATTTCCCCAAAAGGGAACACCAATCCAGTAAGCCACTTCTGCTTCATTATCTGCAATATCGAAATTACTGTCTTGCCCAATCAGTAGACCAACCATACCAATGGCTCGATTGTCATGTTTTTTTGCAAGCGCATAGACTTCATCATGTGCAAAAACTGTCTGAATATACTCTAAACTTTGTGCCTGACTTTCATGTACCGGCCAGCCCGCAATTGGCCCAACGCGTTCATCTTTTGCATATTCATATAAACTTTCTGCATCACTTTCTTGCCAAGGTCGTAAAATTAACCGTTCAGTTGTCAAAATCATATTGTAAAGTCGCTTATAAAATTCATCAAATTTCAAAAAGAAAATATAGATATTTTAGGCGCTTATTACTATTCCCAAATTTTGGCAATTTCGGTACTTTTCAAAACAAAATCATTATAATTAGGCAGATATTTAATAAATTTTATTCAAAATGCAAAGTGATCTAAATTTTCTTCATCAAAATGTAAAAGATTATCTATGGAGGACAAGTAATTTAAGTGATTCTTTAAATCAACCTTTATTGTTAGCGTATTGTTCACTTATTTTTGTCAAAGAAGGTCATGCAGATCTGAGCATTCAGTTTCAAAATTACCATCTGCAAGCAGGAGATATTCTGGTTCTTGCAGAAGATTCATTAACCCTTATAAAAAATCAATCTGCTGATTTTTCTTGCAATTATTGTATATTTAATCGCGATTTTGCTGCTGAAGTTGCCTCGCTTTTACCAAACGCTTTATTTGCATATCTTAATCAAATGCCGCATTTTTCTCCCACTGCCGAACAGGCAAGTTTAATCAAAATGTGGATATCTCAAACTGATTTTATTATAAATTCTACACAACAGCATCAGCGAATATTATTATGCAATCACTTGCAAAATTTTTTTCTGGCGCTATCTGAACTCATAAATCACAAAAAGACTTTATCTAAGAACGAGTACACAAGAAAAGAAAAACTATGTTGGAACTTTTGGGAAATGATCGCAATACACAGTCAAGTTGAAAGAGAGGTTATGTTCTATGCGCAAGCCTTAAATATTAGTCCTTATTACCTATCGCAATTATGTCAGCAGTTTTTTAATGATAGTCCTAAAACACTCATAGATCGGCAGGTGATTCTTAAGCTTAAAGAGCGACTTAAAATGAGTTCTCTCTCTATTCAAGCGATTGCTGACCAAATGCATTTTAATGATACTTCCTACATGTGTCGTTTTTTTAAAAAGCATACTGGACGTACTTTACGTCAATACCGTAAAGAAACCTAAGAAAAAAATATTTAACAAAATACTTTTAAACTTTGGATTTAATTAAAGAGCGGACATCTTTAATCAAAATGGCTGTTCTTCATTTTAAGCGATGTACAATTAGAAGGAAAACGTATATGTAAAATATCTAAAGGTATTTAATTTTTGTATTTAAGGTTAATTGTTTATTTTGAAAAATGAGAATTTAACTTATCTATTATTTTTATTATTTTCTCTAGATTAGATTAGATTGGATTTGTTTTGGATTTTAATTGTATGTGATTTAAATAATAATCAAGAATAATCTCAATAAATATTTTAAAATAAATTTAGATTTCACCTTCTTTAATAAATACCGCTGTCTCTCTTTTTATTTTAAATTAATTTTTATGGTCGGTTTGAGTTTTTAATTAATAGCTTTGGGGGAGTCTTTAAAATTTTATGGATAATTTTTTAATTTAATATTTTTAAAATAATTATCATGCTTTTTTATTTAATTAAAAGTTGGTCTTTTTTCATGGAGTGAAATATTTTTTATGCAACGAGATCAATGTTGATTAAAAAAATAAAAAAACTATCAATAGCTTGGTTTAAAGGTATGATTTTATAGAAATTAAGTATTTATTTTGTATTTATTGCGTACTTAATTAAATGCTTAACTTTGAAATGTTATAAAGTTGATGATAAATAATACACACTAATTTGGAAAGGGAAATTTTTCATCAACCTACGATTTATAAAAAACTCTACTAATTAAAATTGATGTATATGATGATAGTCTACGAAATATTTTTCATAAAGTGATGGGGAAACTCTCATTTTTTATACAGTAAATAACCATATATCACGTAAAAATTTTATACGAATTTTGAGAAAATAAATTGATTATGAGTTGAGTGATTTCATGCAGAATTGTACTAAAGATTGTCAGCATGATCTTATATGGATTTACGAATAGGTAAGTAGAGAAATTAATTTTTATTTGGATGTAGTGGAAAATAATTTTCTCTATAATTATTTTACTAAATTAGGTTCGCTTATCTTGCTGAGGCTTGAGGAATAAAATTTATTTTAAGTGCAAAAAATGAATAATTTTATGTGATGTTATTAGGAGTAAATTATTAAATTTTAAATTAATGGAGTTTATATCTTTATCAGTTATCAGTTATCAGTTATCAGTTGTAAGTTTTTTATTCGCATGCTAAGTGCTATGTTTTCACAAATTTTCTTCATGAAATTTAATGATTTTTTTGGCTGGTATTTAAGTAACTATAAGACTTATAGTTAAATAAAATAGAGTCTATTTATGAAAATTCTTTATTATCTTGATTTTTAATTTTTTTAATTTTTTTAATTTTTTTAATTTTTTTAATTTAAATTTTAGTAATGATTTTCAGTTGATTCTTGAAAATATTTTTATAGGTGTTTTGATTTTTATTATTTAGAATTATGCCTAGTAATTTCTGAAATATTATAGGAGATGCAATATTTTTAATTATTTTAAATGGGAGCTTTATGTTGTGAAAACCTTTTTTAAGTTCTAGATTAATTGGATTTTAAAGTTATTTATATAATCGAAAAAATATTCAAGAATTTTATGAGATAGGTATTGAGCTAATCTTTAAATATCGAATGCTAAAACCGCTTAATTTTAAAATACTTATATATTAACACTGTATGGAGGTGATGTCATTAAAGGTAAAATCGTCTTAAAAATGTCAATATGCATGTTTGGATGAGATATTAAAATTAACATTTAGTATTACACTGAATAGCTGAGCTAGATTTATAGCAACATGAACAATTTTTATTGTATTTATAAGGCGACGTAAAGTGTCGTTTGAAATTAAAAAAGATTGGAAATTTAGAATGTTTCAACTAAATTGGTCTTATAAAAACTTTATGACTACTAATAATATGGAACAACTTAACCCATCAGATTTAAAAGCAATTCTTCATTCGAAAAGAGCCAACCTATATTATTTAGAACATGCACGGGTGATGCAAAAAGATGGCCGTGTTTTATATTTAACCGAAGCAAAAAATGAAAACCAGTACTGGAATATTCCGATTGCCAATACAACTGTGATTTTGTTGGGAACTGGAACGTCGATTACTCAGGCTGCAATGCGGATGCTCTGTAGCGCAGGTGTTTTGGTCGGTTTTTGTGGCGGTGGAGGTACACCTTTATTTTCAGGCAGTGAAGTGGAGTGGTTAACACCACAAAGTGAATATCGTCCAACTGAATATATGCAAGGCTGGATGAGCTTTTGGTTTGATGAAAAGAAGCGTTTAGATGTGGCCAAACAATTTCAAGTTGCGAGGGTTGAATATATTCGTAAAGTTTGGGCAAAAGATCGGGACTTACAAGCAGAAGGATTCTATTTAGATGATCAGGATATTCAACAGGCTTTAAGTGGTTTTGAAAAGAAGATTCCCAATATGACCAAAGTTGGCGATTTACTTCTGGCAGAAGCTCAAACCACCAAGCAGCTTTATAAAATCGCGGCAACACGTTGTAAACTCAAATTTGAACGAAATGCTGAATATGGTGATTTAGCCAATGATTTCCTCAATCATGGTAATTATTTAGCCTATGGTTTGGCTGCAACTACACTTTGGGTCTTAGGCGTCAGTCATTCATTTGCAGTTATGCATGGTAAAACTCGGCGTGGTGCTTTGGTTTTTGATATAGCTGATTTAATTAAGGATGCGGTGGTGTTGCCGTGGGCATTTATTTGTGCCAAAGACGGGTTAAAGGAGCAAGACTTTAGAGCATTGCTGTTACAGAAATTTACACAGCATAAATGTCTTGATTGGATGTTTGATCAGGTGAAGTTGCAAGCTTGCAAAAATCATGATCAAAAGGATGAAGCATTATGATCGTAACCTTTATTTCTCAATGCGAAAAGAAGGCTTTGCCTCGAACGCGTCGTATATTGGATGCATTTGCCGACCGAATTGGTGATAACACTTGGCAAACGGTGATTACTGAAGATGGTTTAATTGCTGTTAAAAAGCTACTTAGAAAAACAGTCACAAAAAATACAGCGGTGTCTTGCCATTGGATTCGAGGGCGACGCCGAAGTGAGTTACTGTGGATTGTTGGGAATAGAAATAAGTTTAATAGTGAAGGTATAGTGCCTGTGAATAGTACACAAAAAGAAGTATTTATGGATGTCCTGACAATGAAAGCAAAGAAAGATGAGTTTTATGCAAATACACATTTACAGCCACTAGCTGAGCATTCTTTTGCGATAGGGTATTTAGCACAACAATTATTTAAAAAAGTTGTTGAGAATAAAGAGTATGAAAATTTATCTAAAGTGGCTTTTCTGGCAGGGTGTCTACATGACATCGGTAAATTAGATCCACATTTTCAAGAGTGGGTGAGAAAGGTAAAATTACCTGATGATATGGAAGATGGGCAACATATTGAAAAAGGCAAATTTAGCTTTGATAAGCATCCTCGTCATAATGAAGTTTCATTATTAATTTTTAATTTTTTGGAACAGCAATGTAAGAACTTAAATAATCGACAAAAAGAAAGTCTACAGCATGTTCTGTATTGGCATCATGCTAAACCATATCGTCAAAATGATGATTTTTCAGGTATTTATAAAGCTTATGAATATTTGATTAAGAATATTAATGCCGAAAAGTTTTCTACTCTGATTGAAAATAGTACCAATTTAATTAAACGGATGAATGGAGTTGCTAAGCATTTCCAATCAATAGATTTGCTTGAGCAACATTTTCCTTGGAATAGTGAAAATTTAGCAGTGCTTATTGAAAATTTTGAATATCAATTTAAGAGTAGAAATTTTCCAGATTTTAAATCATACACAAATACTGATTCTACAGAAATTTTAAGTGGGAAAATTCAGCTTAATGCACAGCATAATTTATTACGTGCTTGTGTCATTAGCGCAGATCGTTTGGTTTCTAAACAAACTGCACAAGATTTAATGGATTATATTGCAGAAAAGCGTTTAGATGAGTTATTGGATGATCAGGAAATTTTATCAAATTTAGATGAGCATTTAAAAAATGTTGCTCATAAATTTCCTAATAGTGAGAGAACGCAAAAGCAGAATGAAATTGCTGAACAGCTTGCAGATTTAAGTGATATAGCTGTACTTGCGGGGCCAGCTGGTTGTGGAAAAACTAAAATTGCCTTGGAATGGGCAAAACTAAAACAAGCTAAAAAAATTATTTGGGTTTGCCCGCGAGTTCAAGTCTGTCAAGGAATTTTTGACGAGCTGACACAGGATTATCTACCTGATGCAATAGTGGAAATTTTGACAGGTGAATTTAAGTATTTGCATGAGAATGGAAAAATTAAAAATGAGCCTGAACCATTTTCAGGGGATGTTGTAGTCACGACAATTGATCAAATTTTAGGGTCAATTGTGACGCATAGCAATGTAAATAGCTTATTACCGTTTATGGATGCTCATGTAGTATTTGATGAATATCATGAATACATTGGTATGGAAATTTTTAATATTTTATTTGCTGAACTCATTGCAAATAAAAATATGCGTAAATGCTATGAAAAAAATACCTTATTGGTTTCTGCTACACCACACTACTATTATTTGGAACAAATCTTAGGTGTGCATAAAGATGATGTGATTGAAATGTCATCTTTTAATAACAGTCAGTACCAAATTGAGTTTATTGAATATGATGAGTCTGTGATTGAGGGAAATCCCTTTTATCAAAAGTATGACGATCAAACTTTTATCATTTCAAATACAGCTCAAACAGCACAACTTGGCTTTATTTATCAAAAAGACTATGAAAATAGTGTGCTTTTTCATTCCAAATACAAGCGTAGTGATAAAAAAAAATGGTTTGAAGAAGTTTTTGATTCTTTTAAGAAGAATGGAACAACTAAATATGCTGTTTTAAGGAGTGGTCCGATTGTTCAGGCTTCTTTAAATATCACAAGTAAACATATGTTGAGCGAAATGACTTCACCTGAAAATATGTTACAGCGTTTAGGGCGTTTAGATCGTTTTGGGGAAAATCATGATGTGAATGTATTGCAAGTGGCAATTACTGACAATGTGAAAAATGGTAGTTGTAAAAGTTCATCAGCATTTTTTTTAAATCAATTGAATAGCTTGCAAATGACAAAAGCATGGTATGACTTTTTACAAGATCGTTTAAATGGAAAAGTTTTTAAGATTGCTGAGTTATATTCACTGTATAGAGAGTTTTATGCACAACAAAATCAAATGAAGGAAAAGTCAGCTGTAGTACAAGATATGAATAAAGCTTTAAAGAAAAGTATTGATTTAATTAATAAGAAAGTTACAGAGCCAACCAAGGTTGTAAAGATAAAAACCACTGAAAGAAAACCTAAAATCAGCAAAAACTCATTACGTGGTGATAGTCGTTTTGTGCAGTTGGCTGTATTGAATTTAAATGATTTGAATCATCCCCTTTTTGAAAATGAATATGCCTACCAACCGCCTTTGGATGATACAACTGAATATGATAATTTAACTGAATCTTTAAATATTATCAGAGATTTAGGACTAATTAATTATATTGCGCAAAAGCATGGTAATGTTGATGTAACTCATCAAGTGAAAAGAATTCCTGATAAAAAACAACAAGTAAAATGTGCTATATTGGAAAATTATGCAAGGGATGCAGATTACCCACTGTATTTAAGTTATATCGAAGATGATTTAAACAAGATCGGTGGGACAGGTGTTCGACATCCTGAAGCTATTTATTATGCAATAAGTGACAAACAGCCAATCGGCTCAATTTCATTAGATAAACTGAACTTTTTAACAACACAACAAGAGGGAAAATAACATGACTAAAGTAACTGGTGTAAAAAGTGTAGATTTTAAAATCACTGCTTATGGTTATGGTGTAGTCAATTGGAACGGACCTATATCATTAACAGGTAATGATGGAAAGACCGTAGATAACCATACTTTACCTAAATTACGTGGGTTCAGTAATTTATCTGGGAAGATTAAAGAAGAAACAGGCTATAAATATCGTAAAGAAGCTTCTGATATAAATTTTGATGAAACCCCATTGTATATCAGTCAAAACTGCATTCGTCATCATCTTTTCCGTGATCAATCTTATGATTTACATTATGCAAAAGATAAAAATTTAATTGATGTTGTAGCATCAATTACTGGATTGATACGCGGGTATGTTGTGCCATCTAGCCAATGTAAGCGTACAAGCCCTTTATTGATTACTGATTTCATTGACAAATTAGGTAATGGAAATTTTGAACAATTATCTAATGCAAGTTCAAGTGAAGAAATTATACAAGTTGATGGCACTAAATCGTATAAGCGTGGTGAAAATTCAATTTTCTCCAAAACAACTTTTGGTGATACTCAATACGAAGCATATGGTTCAATTAGCATTGAGCAACTTCAATTTATTTCTTTAGATAAAAAATTTGATCGCGCATCAATGATTATTAAAGAAGGTGAGGGGGAAAAAATTGCTGAAAAAGTTCAACAATTTATTAAGAGTTTAGATCCATCTAATGATGCGTATCAAACGTCGCCCTGATCAAGCGAATCCTGAACCTCAAAGTGATTATGCTGTCTATTTTGAAGCACAATGATGAGGTGATTTTATGCAAATCATTATTGAATATGAATCCTCTTGGCGTAATTCATTTTTGGATGGAGAGGATAATACTGTTAAAAGAAACTTTATTGGTTCTATGACTGCATTGAATGATAAAAAAGTAGAGAACTATAAGTCTAGAAGTATCACTAAAAGTACCGTGATGGGGATATTGAATAGGCTCATTGGAGATCAGCGGAAATTATATGATGCAAGAAGTCGTGATGATTATTATTTTAAAAGTATTGAAGAAGTTTTACAGGATAGTGATATCCATGATGAATTCATACTAAGTCAGGAAGTCGTTTATTTAAGAAATATTTCTGGAAGTACAGATCAGAATTCTTTTACAGGGATGATTAAGTTAAGTGATCCTTGGCTTAGTGTGAATTATGCAAAAGAGTTTTGGAGCGTATTGTGGATGAATTTAGATGAATTATTTCAATTTATTCAAGATAAAAATATTGAATCGAAAATAGACCCTATTCTAGAACCATTAATTATTTTGCAAAGATTAGAAGAGGTAAAAAAAATTAAAGTTGCTGTTACTGACGAAATAAATCAAGTAGCAGAAATTTTATCTAGCCGTTATCCAAACTTTGCATTAAAAGAGTCAGCTAATAAAGTTGGTGTACTTCCATTATATTGTTCAGCTTTATATTTAAAACTAGATAAATTGACTGAACAGCATGATACAACTGCTATTAGAGCGTCGAGAGGTGGATTGACAGGCATTTCTCATAATGGTTTTACACCCAAAAATTTAATGGAGAGATTCACGACTGGGCAACAAAAAATAGTTTGGGGAAATCCTTATATCAATTCCAAGTTCGTAAAAGGTGAGGGGGAAGTTAAACAACTTCTTCACAAAGCAAGTGGAAAACTGACAATCAACCTAAATATTTCTAAAGAGCAAGCTAGAGATTTAGAAGAAAAAATTGAAAATGCAGGCGTATCTTCATTTTATCTCGGTAAAAAAGGGCTTGCCTATGTTACAAATATCCGATGAGGTCATTTAAATGAAACGTTATATTGAAGTGACTTTAATGAAAAATGATGACTTTTCACCTTTTGAGTTATGGTCACGTATCTATGTCCAGCTGCATATCGCATTTGTTGAAATCAAAGATGCCAATAATAAAGTAAATGTTGGTATTTCATTTCCAGAATATCGTTTTAATCAACAAAAAGGTATTGGCTTTTTAGGTGAAAAACTTCGCCTTTTTGCTGAATCTGACGATGAATTAAAAAAGCTTGATATATCAAAATGGCTTGAGCGTTTGGTTGATTATGTACATATCAGTTCTATGAAAGAAGTGCCTGAAAGTAAAATTACTGGTTATGCTGTTTATAAACGTAAGCAAATTAAAACCAACGCTGAACGTTTGGCTCGCCATCGAGTGAAAAGAGGAGATATCGGCTTTGAAGAAGCATTGAGCCGTTATCTTCAAGTAGTGACAACAACTGATTTGCCTTATGTACAGATGCTAAGTTTAAGTACATCGGATGAACAAGATAAAAAGCGTTTTAAGCTATTTATAGAAAAGAAAATCACTGAAAAATCTGAAGCTCAGGTTTTTAGTACATATGGATTAAGTTCCGTGTCTACAGTACCTGAGTTTTAACCCAATATTTTTTCACTCTTTAACAGTTTAATAAAATCAATAAGTTATGATTGTGGGTTGAAACTTTGGTCTTTTATAGGTTTTTAGTTTTAACTCACTGTTATAACTTTATTTTTTGTTTTAAAATTATAGTTCACTGCCGAGTAGGCAGCTTAGAAAATTAGCGATATGACCTAGTGCAGCATCTAATTGTTCACTGCCGAGTAGGCAGCTTAGAAATGAATAAAATCACGAATTGGATTAAATGAGTTGTTCACTGCCGAGTAGGCAGCTTAGAAAACGAGGCTAAATATGGAGTGGGAACTAAGCTAGTTCACTGCCGAGTAGGCAGCTTAGAAATGTGTAATGAGTTGGTACAGATTCAAAAGGATGTTCACTGCCGAGTAGGCAGCTTAGAAATTCTTCATTGCCCCACGTAATATAATTCTCGTAGTTCACTGCCGAGTAGGCAGCTTAGAAATATTAAAGCTATCACTAAAGAAACTTCCAATTGTTCACTGCCGAGTAGGCAGCTTAGAAAAATTTCGCCACATGGTGAAATCACTACACATTGTTCACTGCCGAGTAGGCAGCTTAGAAATGTCAATTCAAAGCCTAATGATTCATAAAGACGTTCACTGCCGAGTAGGCAGCTTAGAAATTTATCACGATCAACGGATTATGAATCCTACAGTTCACTGCCGAGTAGGCAGCTTAGAAAAGTTCGTTAGACGACATAGCCTTGCGCTCTTGGTTCACTGCCGAGTAGGCAGCTTAGAAATTGGTGAGATTCTTGAAGGTCAGAAACGCATTGTTCACTGCCGAGTAGGCAGCTTAGAAAGATAAAGATAACGATAGGTCTTATAAATGATGGTTCACTGCCGAGTAGGCAGCTTAGAAATGATAGATCAATAATGAAAAATATTGCTGACAGTTCACTGCCGAGTAGGCAGCTTAGAAAACCCCATGTTTGCCTTACTGCTACAGATCCATGTTCACTGCCGAGTAGGCAGCTTAGAAAATTTTTTCTCATTCAGCTTTTGTTCAACAAGTGTTCACTGCCGAGTAGGCAGCTTAGAAATTACAAGGGTTCAGATGAAGAGTTTTTGCGCAGTTCACTGCCGAGTAGGCAGCTTAGAAAAAGTGATGTGATTGAGCATTTTTTGAACTTGGGTTCACTGCCGAGTAGGCAGCTTAGAAAAGATTAGAAAGCTTGACTATAACGGCTGTTTAGTTCACTGCCGAGTAGGCAGCTTAGAAAAAAATATCGAATCTGCCTGTTGTCTTAATCGAGTTCACTGCCGAGTAGGCAGCTTAGAAATTTGTACGATAAGTAGAAATCTTTCATGTGATGTTCACTGCCGAGTAGGCAGCTTAGAAATTTAACGTAAGCTTTACGCTTGTAATGTTTTCGTTCACTGCCGAGTAGGCAGCTTAGAAACATATCATTCAATTTTTTATTTTGCTTTCTGCGTTCACTGCCGAGTAGGCAGCTTAGAAAATTACATGTCTCAGCTAGATCATCATTCTTTGGTTCACTGCCGAGTAGGCAGCTTAGAAAATTCCATTTTTCTGTAACAACTCGAATGGTGTGTTCACTGCCGAGTAGGCAGCTTAGAAATTATCAAGTTTCAGCTAATGGTTCTAACTTAGGTTCACTGCCGAGTAGGCAGCTTAGAAAAATATTTCAGTTAACGAACCAGATCCACAAGAGTTCACTGCCGAGTAGGCAGCTTAGAAAATAAGATCATAGTTATGTTTAAAGCTTGTGAGGTTCACTGCCGAGTAGGCAGCTTAGAAAGTTTGTGGCGCCCCTATATCTTTAAAGAACATGTTCACTGCCGAGTAGGCAGCTTAGAAAATCTATTGATACCACTGAACTGATCGGCTTTGGTTCACTGCCGAGTAGGCAGCTTAGAAACAATGGTCAAACAGGTGATAACGCAAAACAAAGTTCACTGCCGAGTAGGCAGCTTAGAAATAATTGATGATAACTAGCTTCAATTTCAGGAAGTTCACTGCCGAGTAGGCAGCTTAGAAATAGAACAGGTAAGTCATTATTATCGGTAGATAGTTCACTGCCGAGTAGGCAGCTTAGAAATGTAATTTATCTGGTGCATTTGGGTCGTCACTGTTCACTGCCGAGTAGGCAGCTTAGAAAAAGAGCATTAGATTTTGTTGCACGTAAAGCAAAGTTCACTGCCGAGTAGGCAGCTTAGAAACTTAGAAGATGAGGGGAAAACGTGGATAAAAGGTTCACTGCCGAGTAGGCAGCTTAGAAAAAGTGCACATTCCGCTGCAGCGCAAACCCGGCGTTCACTGCCGAGTAGGCAGCTTAGAAATGTCTTTAGTGGTTGCATGCAAAAAGGTAATAGTTCACTGCCGAGTAGGCAGCTTAGAAAAATTACAGCAAGCAATGCGCCATTTGATAAAAGTTCACTGCCGAGTAGGCAGCTTAGAAATTATCTAATGATTCAGTCAATTGATTCAGATCGTTCACTGCCGAGTAGGCAGCTTAGAAAGTTATCTTAGTAGGTTGACTGTGAAATCATTAGTTCACTGCCGAGTAGGCAGCTTAGAAATATGTCGAGTTGAAATGCAGTCCCGCTAAAATGTTCACTGCCGAGTAGGCAGCTTAGAAATGAGAGTTATTGTTTTGGTAACTTAGTTACCGGTTCACTGCCGAGTAGGCAGCTTAGAAAACCACAAATCTATATTACGATCAGCAAATGAAGTTCACTGCCGAGTAGGCAGCTTAGAAAAATTTGCTTGGCCATAGTTGTAAACAAAGTCCGTTCACTGCCGAGTAGGCAGCTTAGAAAACACGAGCAAGAGATCTATTCAATTGATGAGTGTTCACTGCCGAGTAGGCAGCTTAGAAAATGCTTACGAGCTACGCGATAGCCTTCCTCGAGTTCACTGCCGAGTAGGCAGCTTAGAAATGTTGCTGGGACGTTTATGGGCTTTGATATTGGTTCACTGCCGAGTAGGCAGCTTAGAAACTTTACCTTTTCAGTTCAGCCAACAGATGAAAGTTCACTGCCGAGTAGGCAGCTTAGAAAATTGGAAGTCGTGTGTAATTGATCTAAACCAAGTTCACTGCCGAGTAGGCAGCTTAGAAATCTTGATAAATCAACAACGTTTTCCTCAAGCTGTTCACTGCCGAGTAGGCAGCTTAGAAATAAGTACGAATGGCATTTGGAATCTGCAGACAGTTCACTGCCGAGTAGGCAGCTTAGAAATAAGTTTGCTGGCTGTATTAAATACAATGGCAGTTCACTGCCGAGTAGGCAGCTTAGAAAAAACGATGTAGTCCATAACCTACCCTCGACACGTTCACTGCCGAGTAGGCAGCTTAGAAAATTGAAACTGAAGATCCGACGGATCTACATACGTTCACTGCCGAGTAGGCAGCTTAGAAAATTCAGGTTTTAAATCATCTGCGATTGCTTCAGTTCACTGCCGAGTAGGCAGCTTAGAAAATTGGCGTTGACCGCTTTCGTATTATTATCTAGTTCACTGCCGAGTAGGCAGCTTAGAAATACGAATACATGTGCAATATTGCATCATTTATGTTCACTGCCGAGTAGGCAGCTTAGAAATTTAGTTGTATTTTTAGCATTCTCTTTCTGTTTGTTCACTGCCGAGTAGGCAGCTTAGAAATCTTTAAATATGCTACTAGGGCAATGGTCTGCGTTCACTGCCGAGTAGGCAGCTTAGAAAAGAATTAGAAAATGGCGAACTTGAAATTAAGGAGTTCACTGCCGAGTAGGCAGCTTAGAAAGAACAGGGCTTATTACAATTACTAGGCAATTAGTTCACTGCCGATTAGGCAGCTTAGAAATCTGATCGAAAATCCTCTCGTCTTGAAATTGTGTTCACTGCCGAGTAGGCAGCTTAGAAACGGATCTGCAATATCGTCTACAGGTTCAGCTTGTTCACTGCCGAGTAGGCAGCTTAGAAATATAACTCAGCACTGGACTTAACTAGAACGAAGTTCACTGCCGAGTAGGCAGCTTAGAAAATATGGTTGGCTATTTTTGCTTCGGTCTTTGAGTTCACTGCCGAGTAGGCAGCTTAGAAATGTAGACGGATTCTACCACCACAGTCGTGCTAGTCTACTGCCATACAGGCAGCTTAAAAGAAGCCAACACAACATATTTTAATATGTTAACTAATTCACACTTTTATTAGAAAAAATATTTACATGATTTTTAACATTAAAAAATTGAAGAGTACATGGATATCCTAAGAACATTTCCTCCATAAACCTGTTCCTAAATACAAATATTAATTTTCTCTCTTAGCAAGTATTGCTCACTGAAAATATCTAATGGCAATGAAACACGAATAATAAAAATAGTGCTTAAAACATGTCTGTGCTTGATTCTTAGGATAAGTCCGGGGGGAGAGTAGAGTCGTTGCATGGTTGCAGTCATTCTAAATTTTTTAAATAAGCATGCTTAATTTTGATCAAACTCTACGAGCAAAATTAACTTAAAAAGATGCTTTACTAGATTCATAACAGCTCTAAATTGAGGCTGAAATAACGTGAATTTAACTTGTTCATGAAAAATTTACAAAAAAAAATTCTTTAAATAAAACTGAAATATCAATTTAATGATTATTTAACATATTGAAATATATGGCTAAATAATTTATCTCAAAAAATACAAATTTATATACGCTTGTATCTATTTATTATGAAAAGTGTGACTTTGTTTACATTTTTGTCCCAGTGTGCATAATAGCCATCGACCAACACTAATCATTTTTTGTTTGTATAGGATATTTGGTATGAAAAACATTTTTTTAGCAGCATCAGTTTCAATTTTAGGAATTTCTAGTGCTTTTGCAGCAGATGGCACAATCACAATTAACGGTTTAGTGACTGACAAAACTTGTGACATCGTGACTCCACAAGGTAAAGATTTCACTGTTACTCTTCCAACAGTATCTAAGCAAACTCTTGCTAAAACTGGTGATATCGCAGGTCGTACGCCATTCACGATCAACTTGGCGAACTGCTCTGAAGGTAAAGTTGCAACTTATTTTGAACCAGGTTCAACAGTTGACTTTGGTACAGGTCGTTTAAACAACACAGATGCAACTGGTGCAAAAAACGTACAAGTTCAATTGTTAGGTTCAAATAACCAATTCATCCCTGTACTTGCTGCTGGTGCTTCTGGTGCACAAGCTAACTCTCAGTGGGTAGATGTTGCTGACAAAGGTGCAGCAGACCTAAATTACTATGCTGAATATTATGCAACTGATGCATCTGCTGCTGGTAAAGTAACTACTTCTGTTCAATACACTATTATCTATCAATAATTTTTTATTGAATGGTACGGAGCTAGATTGCCTGGCAAACTAGCTCTTTTACTTTGTTTTAGATAGAGATAATCGTTATGTTCTTGAATCACTCCTTTCTTAAAAAAGGTTTACTCGCATTTTTAATTCCGTTTGGTGCAGCAAATGCTGAAATCATCATTCATGGTACACGTGTGATTTATCCATCTGATGCACGTGAAATTACTTTACAAGTAAGTAATAACGGAAATAATCCTGCATTGGTTCAAGCATGGATTGATGAGGGAGATGCGAAATCGACTCCAGATCAATCAAAAGCGCCTTTTATGATTACACCGCCTATATCGCGTGTAGAAGCTAAAAAAGGGCAGTCTTTACGGATTACCAGTTTGCCTAATACAAATGAGTTAAGTAAAACTCAAGAAACACTTTTTTGGTTAAATATTCTTGATATTCCGCCAAAACCTTCTGCGAAAGATCAGAATGTTATACCAGACAACTTTTTACAACTTGCCATTCGATCACGTATTAAGTTTTTTTATCGCCCAACTGGAATTAAAGAAGATGTCGCTTTGGCACCTGAAAAATTACAGTGGAGCAATAACGGTACTCAGTTAACTGTAAAAAACCCAACACCATTTCATATTACCTTGACCTCTATTATGCAGGATCAATCAGGCAAACGCGTTGACTTGATTTCACAAGGCTTAATGATGAAACCATTTTCTGATGGAACTGTGAATTTAAAAAATTCTAATGTCTCTAAGATGACCTTTACCACAATCAATGATTATGGTGGTCGTATAGAGCGAAATATTAAATTTTAATAGATTGCACAAGTCTTTAAGTTTCTTGAACACGAGAAATTTAAAGCACCTTCGCAGTGATGATTTAATCATTCCATTTATCTGATATTAAGCGAGTAAAAAACCCTATTCATTTGTTGATAGGCAGACTTCTTTATGCAAAAAAATGAACAAAGCTACAAGTGGATCAAGCGACATATTAGTTACTATGTGGCTTGTGGGGTTATTACACTCAGCATTCCTGCTTTAGTTAATGCATCTGAAACTGACTTAAAAGAGGCTGAAAAGTCTCCGGCTGCTGCAGAAGCAGAATTTGATTCGGCTTTTTTAATTGGCGATGCCAAAAAGATAGATGTAAACCGCTTTAAATATGGTAACCCTGTCTTACCAGGTGACTATAATGTTGATATTTATGTCAATGGTAACTGGTTTGGTAAACACCGTATGGTGTTTAAAGCAACTGAAAATAATCAAAATGCTTTTACCTGCTTTAACTCAAATCAATTATTAGAATATGGCGTAAAAGCAGAGGTATTAAAAAAAGGCGATAGCTTTGCTTTGACTGGTTGTCAGAAAATCGAGGAATGGGTTGAAGATTCTTTTTATGAATTTGATACTTCACGTTTACGTGTAGATATTTCAATTCCACAAGTTGCAATGCAAAAGAATGCCCAAGGCTATGTCGATCCAAGCGTATGGGATCGTGGGATCAATGCTGCATTTCTATCTTATAATGCTAGTGCATATAAAACATTTAATAAAATGCAAGGTGGGGAAGAAACCACAAACGCGTTTACTTCGGTTACAGCTGGTGCAAATTTGGCAGGTTGGCAATTGCGCCATAATGGTCAATGGCAGTGGCAAGACCGCACCACGACAGAAAATAAATCTAAATCAAGCTATGACTCAATTAACACCTATGTTCAGCGTGCATTTCCTCAATACCGTGGCGTATTGACTTTAGGTGAAAGCTTTACCGATGGTGAAATTTTTGATTCATTTGGTTATCGCGGTTTGGATTTTTCCAGTGATGACCGTATGTTACCGAACAGTATGATTGGTTATGCACCACGTATTCGAGGTAATGCAAAAACCAATGCAAAGGTTGAAGTACGTCAGCAAGGTCAATTAATTTATCAAACGACTGTTGCACCCGGTAGTTTTGAAATTAATGATCTCTACCCAACAGGGTTTGGTGGTGAACTTGAAGTTTCTATTTTAGAAGCCAATGGCGAGATTCAACGCTATTCAATTCCTTATGCATCTGTTGTTCAAATGCTTCGCCCAGGAATGAGTCGTTATTCTGTATCAATGGGTCAATTCCGCGATAAAGATATTGATTTAGATCCATTTATTGTACAAGGGAAATATCAACGCGGTATCAATAACTCAATCACTGCTTATGGTGGTGTACAGTTTTCAGAAGACTATTCAGCAGTAACTTTGGGTAGTGCTTTTGCAACGCCAATTGGTGCAATCGCAGTCGATGTGACACATTCACAAGCAGATTTTGAACGTCGTAAGAGTGAAAGTGGGCAAAGCTTCCGTATCAGTTATAGTAAATTAATTACGCCAACAGATACCAATTTGACTTTGGCTGCATATCGTTATTCTACAGAAAATTTTTATAAGCTACGTGATGCGATATTGGTACAAGACCTAGATAATAAAGGCATTAGCTCAGCGCATGTAGGTAAACAACGTAGTGAATTTCAGATCACTCTGAATCAGGGCTTACCGCGTGATTGGGGGAATATTTATGCAACAGGTTCTTGGGTGGATTATTGGAATCGCCAAGAAACAACGCGTCAGTATCAAGTCGGATATAGCAATAGCTATCGTGGGTTAACTTATGGTTTATCAGCAATTAAACGTATTGTTGAAAACAATGCGACAAGTATAAGTAATAGTGATACTGAGTATATGCTGACCCTTTCATTGCCACTTTCATTTAAGAAAAACTCAGCGAACTTTAACTCGATTATGACGCAAGATAATGCGACTGTTGGGGTAAGTGGCATAGTGGGCGATCGTTTTAACTATGGTACATCTGTATCTACTCGTTATGGTGATAATCCTAGTGCCAATTTGAATGCCCAATATCGTACAAACTATGCGACCGTTGGTGGATCATACAGTGTTGCAGACCGTTACCAACAAGCAATGTTGACGGCACGTGGTAATATTGTTGCTCATCCTGAAGGTGTTTTGTTTGGACCAGATCAGGGACAAACCATGGTCTTGGTGTATGCGCCTGAAGCAGCTGGTGCAAAAGTAAATAATGCAACAGGTTTAAGTATCAATAAATCTGGTTATGCTGTGATTCCATATGTAACACCGTATCGTTTAAATGATATTACTCTTGATCCTCAAGGAATGTCGACAGATGTGGAGTTGGATGGTACAAGTCAGCGTATCGCACCCTATGCAGGTTCGATTTCACAAGTGAGTTTTGCAACTAAAATTGGTAAAGCAATTTATATCCGCAGTAAAAAAGAAAATGGTGATACCTTACCTTTTGCAGCAGAAGTATTTGATACAAAAGGTGAAAATATTGGGATGGTTGCACAAGGTAGTATGGTTTACTTAAGAACCAATACTACAGCAGACTCGGTTACAGTAAAATGGGGCGAAAATGCCAACGAGCAATGCCGCATTCAATATGACGTTTCTGCGCAAGCAGCAGACAAAAAGCAAAATATGATTATGGCGGAAGGTGTATGTCAATGAACGGTAAAGTTTTAAATCGTATTCTCTTGCTCATTGCTGGGACTGTGAGTTCAGGGACGTATGCTGCATGTATACCAGATCGTGGTTTCTCTACTGTTGATGTGAGCATGGCAGTAGGACGTGTTGTGGTGAGACCAAGTGACCCTGTAGGAAAGGTTTTACGCAAAGCCTCTTTTCCAATTAGACCCAATGGTTCGACGTATAGTTGTGGTAGTTATGGGACACTTGGTGCTGTTTTAACTCAAAACTATTCACTTAGCCCGATCGGTAATTCGGTTTATAACACCAATATTGATGGGATTGGAATTCGCTTATACCGGGAAGCACCAACAGCTCCTGGTTTTGCCGATTATTATCCTTATACACGAAGTGCGAGTGGTAGACGTGTTTTGGCAGAAGGTTTTTTTATTGTTGAAATTGTTAAAACGGCGACATCAACAGGATCTGGCGCACTGGTTCCAGGCACATATAGTAGTTATCGTTCTGGTGAACGCCCAAGCCCGCCTTGGTTAACCAGTACGGTATATGGGAATGCGATTACTATTGCGTCTTCTTCATGTGAAATATTGGGAAATATTAATAAAACCGTGACACTGCCAACCGTAAATAAGGTTGATTTTAAAGGTGTCGGTTCAACGCAAGGTGAGCAAGCCTTTGATCTCAACATTTTGTGTAATGGTGGTAAAAACCCTAGTGGTTATGAAGAAAGCAATAAAATCAGCCTAAGCTTTGATTATGATGCGGTGAGTAGTAGCACTCAAAATGTACTTGCGAATACAAATACCGCAGGAAGCAGTGCATCAGGTGTTGGCGTACAATTGCTTTCACAATATAAAAACTCGAATAAAGTGATTGCTAAAAATGACAAGCTAGAATTAGGCACGTTAAAGTCAAATGATAATATTCAATATAATGTGCCAATGACTGCGCGTTACTATCAGACTGCAACCAAAGTGATGCCCGGAAAAGTACGAGCTATGGCAACCGTCACAATTGAATATGATTAATTGATGTAAATCATATTTTTTAAAATTATTTTTTTATTTATTGATTGGAAAATCTTGTATTAATAATAAGGTTATGTAATTAATTAACTACACCATTTCTTTAGAGGGGAATGAGATGGAGTTAAATAAAAAACTATCCTTTTTATTAATAACATTTACAACGATATCGAGTTTAAGTTTAGCCACTTACGCAGAGGAGATTCATTTTCAAGGGCAAATTGTAGAATTTACATGTGAAAAGGATTCTAATAATTCTAATTGCAAAGTGATTGATAATACGATTGATGTACTGAGAAAAACCAGCATAATAGATAGCTTTAATTTCAATAGCTTAGTTGATAAAAATGCCAATAGTATGGCGCATTTAAAAATTCAAGATTTGGAGAGTGATCAGCATAAAATATTGGTGGTAGATTATTATTAAGCCAATTAATATGTGAAATAAATAACATAAATTAAAAAATATGTTGTGTGATAAGTTAAAATATAATCTGATTATTTAGGTTGGATTATATTTTAATTCGTATTAAAAATAACCAAATTTAAATGTTTGTATATTATTTTATCGGTTGAACGATTTTTCTTAATATATCCATAAATGTTTTTAAGATAATATTATAGTTTTTCCCTTTATGTGTAATCAGACATATCGGTGTACTATAATGCATTCTCTCCTGTAAAATGGGTTGCATCAAACCATCTTGGACCCATTTTTTCGCATAATGATCGGGTAAAAACCCCATAAATTTTCCTGAAAGAATCAGAAAAGCAATACCTTCTCGATCACTTGCTGTCGCTGAACAGTTCAAGCGTTGATGTAACTTCATTGCATCGGGGGTAATCGCGTAATTGGGAAGAACTGTATTGCATCGTTTTAAGTCATCTAAACTTATTTCACCTAAATGCTGAAAGAGTGGGTGGTTTTGTCCACAATAGAGTGAAGACTCTTCGTTATATAAATGAAAATAATCTAGACCTGACAATGGACTCACCAACGGAATCGCACCAGCATGTAAGCGATTGTCCAAAACACGGTACTCAATATCTGACACTGTGCTCATACTAATATTAATAACCACCTCTGTATTTTCTTCCGCAAGCTGTGCCAATGTATTGGTGATATATGCACTAGGCATCGTGACTAAGTTATTAATAATACCAATATTAAATTCACCTTTGAGCTGATTATGCATTTGATTGATTTTGGCACGAAAGTCCTCAATCGAAGCGGTCAGTACTTCAATATATTGTAAAACTTCTCGACCTTCATCGGTGATGGAGAAGCCTGCTCGACCACGTTGACAGAGTCGAATCCCTAAGCGATTTTCCAGATCACTCATATGCAGACTAATGGCAGAACGACTGATCCCAAGGATACTTTCGGCAGCAGTGAAACTGTGACAATCACACACTGTTTTAAATATTTTGAGTAACTTTATATCAAAATCAGTAACTTGGTTTAATTTTTTAGGTTTCATTTAGTTTTGCTTTTTTATATCTAAACTCAAGATATTTTGAATTTATCAAAACTATTTCGCTTTGTACACTCAAGAGATAATCACAAAACAAGAAGAGTACTTATGTTCGATATCGATACATCAAATGACCGTGATGACGCATTGGAAGCCAGTCAGTCAAATGAGCAGATGAATTTAAATTATCAAGCCCATTGGATGCCATTTTCTGCAAACCGTAATTTTCATAAAGATCCGCGCATGATCGTGGGTGCAAAAGGATCGTATTTAATTGACAGTACTGGGCGTGAGATTTATGACTCATTGTCAGGGCTATGGACGTGCGGTGCAGGGCATACACTGCCTGAAATCCAGAAAGCCGTGAGTAAGCAATTGGCAAAATTGGATTACTCACCTGCATTCCAATTTGGACATCCTTTATCTTTTCAATTGGCTGAAAAAATAGTTCAGCTGATGCCGGAAAAATTGCAGCACGTATTTTTTACCGACTCAGGTTCAGAATCTGCGGACACTGCCATCAAGATCGCACGTGCCTATTGGCGTATTCAAGGAAAACCAAGCAAAACCAAATTGATTGGTCGGGCACGTGCCTATCACGGTGTAAACGTGGCGGGGACCAGTCTAGGTGGAATAGGCGGCAATCGTAAAATGTTTGGTCAATTGATGGATGTTGATCATTTGCCTCACACTTTGCAAGCGCACTTAAGTTTTACCCAAGGCTGTGCAGAGACGGGTGGGGTTGAGCTGGCTGATGAAATGCTCAAGCTGATTGAATTACATGATGCTTCTAATATTGCAGCAGTAATAGTAGAGCCTGTTTCAGGTTCAGCAGGGTGTATCGTGCCACCTGTTGGTTATTTACAACGCTTGAGAGAAATTTGTGACCAACACGATATTTTACTGATTTTTGATGAGGTGATTACAGGCTTTGGGCGCATCGGCAAATGGACTGCGGCAGAATATTTTGAAGTTATCCCAGATCTTTTGACTTTTGCTAAACAGATTACCAATGGTGCAATTCCATTAGGTGGTGTGGTCGCAAGCCATGAAATTTACAATGCATTTATGCAGCAAGATCTACCCGAACATGCGATTGAATTCACCCATGGCTATACCTATTCAGCCCATCCTGTTGCTTGTGCCGCTGCTCTAGCAACGCTGAATGTTCTTGAACAAGAAAATTTAATTTCTCAATCTGCTGACTTAGCGCCAAGGTTTGAAAAGCTTGTCCATGAGTTAAAAGGTTCACCTCATATTGTCGATATTCGGAACTGTGGATTGATTGGTGCATTGCAATTGGCACCGCGTGATGGCGATGCCACGATTCGAGCTTTTGAAATTGGAATGAAACTGTGGAAAGCCGGTTTCTATGTCCGTTTTGGCGGGGATACCATTCAGTTTGGCCCGATGTTTAACAGCACAGAAGTGCAATTAACGAGTTTGATGAATGCAGTAGGTGAAGCAATTTATCAGGTGAAATAAGTAAGATGAGCGCTTAAGCAAAAATGACACTAAATCACGTGGTATAGAAGGGAATGAGAATAGATAAGGAAATGTAATGAACAATTTAGAAAATTTTAATGGTGATAAGTTGATTGATGTTAATGCAATACAATCCTTCAAGCGGGTTGGATATTTTATTCACGACAGTCTGGTTGTTAAGTCGGCAAGAAAACACCCTCTATATCAACCAGCCACAGTAGAGATCCGTAAACAATTTGCGCTTGCTAATACCGTGTTGGTGAATCAGGTGCTTCAAATTGCACAACTGAAGTTTGGTTATCATGAAGATCAACAAAATGACTTTGGACCGCTCATTTCGCAAGTACATAACGATAAAGTTCAAGCTTTTATCCAAAGTGCTGAACATCAAGGTGCTAAAATCGTTGTCGATGGTTGTGATACCAAACCTATAGGTTATAAGACTGGATTTTTTGTTGACTCAACGCTAATTGATCAGGTTTCATCAGATATGACCAGTTATCAGCAAGAAATTTTTGACCCTGTTCTACAAGTGATTCGCATAGAAACCATGCAACAGGCGATGCAACTGATTAATGATCATGAGTATGGAGATGGCATCTGTATATATACCCGTGATGGGTATGCTTTTGGGCCAAATGGAGTGCATTTTTATACGCGTCGTAAAACCATTACCCCGTGTTGGCCTTCTTCACACGTTTGTGAAGCTAAGCTGTTTTCAATGCCCACCTTAAATTAATTTTTTGTGTATAGAGGGAAGGTCATTAATTTTCTCTATTTTTAATAAGGATTTAACAATGTAGATCACGATTTTAAAAGTATTTTTAAGGAATAAAATATGAATGGTGTTAAAACAACAAAATTAGGTGAAGGACTTTCCAATCGACATATCACGATGATTAGTATCGGTGGCGTTATTGGTGCTGGTTTATTTGTGGGCTCTTCAGCTGCAATTGCCAAAGCAGGTCCTGCTGCTGTACTGGCTTATATTATTACCAGTATTATCGTTTTTCTGGTGATGCGTATGCTTGGTGAAATGGCTGTTGCGCAACCAGATACAGGTTCATTTTCTACTTATGCCCGTAAAGCAATTGGCCCATGGGCAGGCTTTACCGTGGGATGGTTGTATTGGTGGTTTTGGGTTTTGGTGATCCCTATCGAAGCAATTGCAGGTGCTGAAATTTTACATGCATGGTTTCCTCAAGTTTCCAGTGCTATTTATGCCTTTGCTTTTATTATTTTACTCAGTTTAGCCAATTTCTTTAGTACCAAAAGTTTTGGTGAGTTTGAGTTTTGGTTTGCGTTAATTAAAGTTGTTGCAATACTGCTTTTTATTTTTATTGGTGCATCGGCAGTATTTGGGCTTTGGCCTTTAGCGCACGATGTTAGTGGTATTGGCCATTTATTTTCAAATGGCGGTTTTATGCCGCATGGAATGGGTGGTGTTCTATCAGCTATTTTAATTTCAGCATTTTCGTTTTTCGGTGTTGAAATCCTTTCCATTGCAGCAGCAGAGTCTAAAAATCCACAAGATAAAATTAAACGTGCTACCAATTTGGTGCTTTACCGAATTATCTTATTCTTTGTTGTTTCAATTTTCCTTGCGGTTGCTTTAGTTGATTGGCGTTCCCCAGATTTACAAAAATTGGGGACATTTCAATATGTCTTGGTCAGTCTCAATGTTCCTCAAACTAAATTGATTATGGACATGGTGGTCTTTATTGCAGTTGCAAGTTGTATGAATGCAGCTGTATATACCTCTTCACGTATGCTGTTTGCATTGGGTACACGTCAAGAAGCGCCAAAAGTTGTGACTAAAATTAATGATGCAGGTGTGCCGACAGTTGCAGTGTTTGCTTCAACTTTTGTTGGTCTGATTTGTTGCGCCGTGAATTATATGTTCCCTGGGCAAGTTTTTGGATTTTTACTGTCAACAACGGGTTCAATTGCGCTGGTGGTTTATTTAGTGATTGCAGTGTCTCAGTTACGCTCAAGACGTAAACTAGAAAAAATAGGGAAGCAAATTACCTTTAAAATGTGGTTATTTCCTTGGCTGACATGGTTTGTGATTGTCGTGATTATGAGTGTATTGGCATATATGTTTTTATCGCCTCAATATAGTTATGAGACCACCTTATCTTTAGGAGTAACCTCAGTTGTAGTAATTTGTGGAATTCTTGTGACTCGTAAGAATAAAACTACAAAGCGCATAGTAATGCATTTGGATTAAAGGATCATTTACGCTTATAGAAAAATAATCAAACTTTGTACTTTGAGGGTAAAACAGCGGTACAAGGTTTGTATTATGTATGAACGCTGTAGTTTTTTTCTTCATGCCTTGTAGTAACAATAACAACTTATGCTGGATTCTCTCGGTGTTTTACAAAGCATGGGCTTATTTTATTCTCTTGCATAAACATTCTGCTCATTGAAACGAGTTTCAAACTTTTCATTAATATCCAGTTTTTTATTGATATTTTGCTTTCTCCACATCGAAGGAGAAACACCATACCATGCTTTAAAAGCACGATTAAAGGAAGTTTGGTCTTTATAAGCAAGTAAATAAGCAACTTTTGTTATGGATAAATTTTGGTTTTGCAGATATTTTTTTGCCAAATTTTGCCGAATATTACATAAGATTTCTTTAAATGATAAACCTCTATTTTTTAAATATTTTTGTAGTGCTCTTGCCGATAGATTTAATGACTTTGCGATAGAGTGAATTTGAACATTATTATTCTCAAGTGCTTGCAACATACTCAGATTAACTAACTCTAAGAATGAATCTTCCTGAGGCATTTTACTAAGTAATATATCGGCATGGTCAAATAAAATTTCTAAAAGAATAGGATCATAGTATTTTAATTTAGTTTCCAGTAGTGAGCTGAGTATCACAATCCGAGTTTGACTTGCATCAAATTGAATTGGGCAGTTAAACAATTGTTGGTATTTTTTTATATCATTTGGCTTAGGGATCGCAAGTTCTAAACGATGAAAAATATTTTCACCTGAATCAATGAGTTGTTTTAAATGATGAAAGAGCACAGAAACCTGTATTTCTTCAACAACTATCGTTTCTTGAGTATATAAACCTACTTGTAAATAAGCGGGTTTATCCCATGAGATTGAAAAGTAGTTTTCATCAAGCAGAACTTTTTTAGGGATATAATTGAACCATAGCTTTTCGTATCGACTCAGTATTTTGATGTAGTCTGCTAAAGTATTACTTGACTGCGCCATATACGCTACGATACCCATATGTTTTGGCTGGACTAAAGCACCAATGTCTAATCCCACGCCAGCTTGAGGATATTGTGTGTTGATTTCTTTTATCCGCCTGAGCCATTCTCCAAATGGAATATGATCATTTAAATGGTAGTCAGTAGGGTTTGAAAAATCTAACCCTTTTTTTTTACAAAAATCATCTAATAGAAATGCCATACCCTTATTCACACTTTTTATTTTAAAAAAAGTTTTCATGGATTCTCCCCATATCATTAGATATTTCTATGTATTTATTTTTTATTTAAAGTAATCAAACAATTGTCGTTATATGCGATGTATTCATTTTCTTTAAAGCTGCGAGGAGATTTGAATGGTTAAAATAGATAAACGTTCTCAGCTATTTTGGTGTCATTCAAATGAGAATGATGAATTCTTAACGCTTTGCCTTAAAGAGTTTGAATAATCAATTGTGTTAACCGTCAATAATGAATCGTTTTATTTTCTTAATCGTATTGAATAGAAAATTGAGCATTTGCATTTGCAATGCCTGCTAAGGCTTGTGCTTTGGTCACAATATAATTTGCATAAAATATCGCTGAAACATTGCCATTGATGTCTGTACTAAAGGCTTCGCTTTTCTTGCCTAAAGCTAATCTTTTTTTATCTTGATCTCGAATTTCTATGGCAATATTTTCAGCTTTATTGGCTAAGGCATCGAGCGCTAAAAGTTCAGAATTTTCAGTATTTCGGGGCCCATCAAAAGTGATCGTCACAGAACCATTTGGCGGACAGTTACTCATCTCAAAATGAATCGGGGTTGGCTTTGATTGACTACCTATACTAGGTAAGTCTTTGCTCGCAACGCTTCCAAGCTGAATATATTTATCTTGTTCAGAACTTAACACGCCACATGTTGCTGTAGTTACGATCCCTGAAAGTTCAATATTCACACGACCCAGCTCTACATTGGTATTTTGAGCATGAGAGAGTTGATGAATATTTAAACAACATATCATTGTGGCAGCAGCCATATATCTTGCTTTATTTTTCATTGGTTTCTCCTAATCAAAATCCACTCTGAGATATCCTCTAGACTTAAACGGACCAATTTCTGGTTTATTTCCAGTGATACTGACAGGCCAAGCTTTGATGGTCACATTTGCTGGCTGTTGATTGAGATTAAACGGAATCACACTGTTGATATTGTTGGGCAATAACACATTGTCGTTTTGATCTGACATCTTAAAGCCAATATCTGGATTATCTGAGATCATCATATCTCCAGTGGCTTTTTCAGCTTCAAGCCGAAGTGTCAGCATTGCTTGGGCATCAATATTGGTACATTGAATTGCTAAGGTATGACTCTGTTTATTGACATTGTTGGGTTTATTGCCAGGACCAGCCTGACTAAAGGCATAGGCTGGAATTTCCCCAAACTTAATTTCTAAAAAATCACCTGTGCCAATTTTGCAACTTTGTGGAACCGAAATAGAGCCACTGTAACTAATCTTATAAACAGGGATACTTAATGGATCTGCTGAACCCGTTGTGACATATACGGTAAACATGGTTTTTTTAGGGATAGGCACAAAGTCAATAAAGGGTTTAATCACTTTGAGGCGAAAGGTAAAGTTTGAATCCCAAATACCAAAGGGTTGGCCTTTACTTACATTGGGATCTGTACCCATCTGTACATAATTTGCAGGGGGGTAAAAATCTCCCGCAAAGCTATCGGTAATTTTCATAGCACCGACTAAATAGTCGTTGATCGGTAAGTATTTATATCGATCAATCGTTTCTACGACAGAGAGGTCGGAAACATAACTACGCATGGTTCTATTTCGACTAATATTGGAATTATGAGCAGGGCAGGTTCCATAAACTTGCGAAGAAAAATTCTTTTTAAGCTCTACAATTTTACCTACAGCGTTATTAGAGCTGCTGAAACTATTGGATAGATCATAAAAAACTTCATCCACAACACCATTTCCTTTACTGTTCCAACAGACAACTGCAAAAGATGGAGCTGAAGCAAGTAGCAACATACTGGAAATTAAAAGCTTAAATTTCATATGATCTCTCCTTATTGACATTCAAGATCAAATTGAATAACGGGTTTGCTAAGGTCCATGTCTGAAATATCGTAGTTTGCCAAACATTTTCCTTCAGCAGATTCGCCCCAATTCACTTCCAAGGTGCCTTTGAGCGGAAGTCCAGTTAGATAAACCCGGCCATCGTCTGCAACGATGCTGGTGGCTGAACTTCCTTTTTCAATCACACTGCTTGCATACGGGATAAACTTGCCGTTATGGGATAACGTGATAAGTGCTCTTACACCTAAACTGGTGTTAAACGTTGCTCTGGCAATCGCCCCTTTAATTGGGACGACATTTTCAACGTTATTGCTGATTTCGAGATTATTACTGAACGTATTTGAATTCAGCGCAACACGATTGGCACGATATTCAGTTGCATAAGGAACAATGGCATATCCACGCCAATCGGTTTTAACGCCTGTATAGTTTTCGATATTTACACCTTTGGCACCGGGTGCTTTAACCAAGATTGAGGTGCTCCCTAAAGGCTGACCAAAGGTAATACCATCACGGTGCGCTAAAATGCCACCAGATGCATTATAGGTAAACTGATTTGAGTTCTTTTCGTAGCTATAACCTGCACCTACTGTGCCGTAACTACCATTGTAATTTAGGCTGACTGAACCAATATCACCTTGCTTACTGACTTGTCCCTGATTGATGCTATAACTTAAATTTCGATCTTTCAGTAAGGTGCCACTTAAACCTGCCATATAGGACTCATTACCATTTGAATTTTGTGTGGTCGAAAAAGTGCTGTATGCATTTTGGATTGGATGATTACGGAAATTGGCTTTCGGCCATAACTTATCCAATGGGAAGGACAGATTCATGGCATACATGGTGTCACTCTGATTAATCTCAGAATATTTGTTACGGCTGACTGAGAATGAGTAATTCAGTGCTTTCCATGAGTTTGCATAACCCGCTTGAACCCATTCATTTTTTTTGTTGGTATCCCAATAGGTTTGCTGATTGCCTGAGACAAATAAAGAACCATAGTTTCCAAGTGAATGTGAGATGTTGACTTCAAAGCGACCTTTTTTAGAATTATATAAATTGTAGTAATCCGTAATGATTGGTGTATTGGCTTGATTTCCATCTTGAGTTTCGGAAACGTGATAACCACTCATACGATTATAAGCAACATCATTTAAGGTATAGAAACCCTTGGTCGAATAACGATAGCCTAATAATTGGAAGGTTGTCCCAGAGCTTAATAATGATTTTGAATATAAAAAACGCAAAGACTGTCCACTGCTTGAGGATTGATCTGCCAACTCACTGTCCGCATGGGTAAGGTCAAAAGACAAAGCCCCATAATCTCCAAGGTTGGCTCCTAGGCCCACCAGAGCACTCTTATATTTATCTGACAATTGCGTCCCAGCATAAACGGAAATACCATTTTTTAAACCGTGAATTGCAGTTGCCTGTAACAATGATGGATTATCTTGAGAATCCAATCCACTGCGGTACTCACCCACTACTAGACTATATTTTGTGCGTCCTTCACGTTGTAAAACAGGAAGGCTTGAATAGGGCACTTGAAAGCTTTGAATCGAACCGTCATTTTCTTCAATGGTAACCAAAAGATCACCACTGATTGAGGTTGGATTTAAATCTTGGATAAGGAATGGTCCGGGTGCGACATTTACCTGATGAATCACAAAACCATTTTGTTTAATCACTACTTTTGCATTGGTTTTTGCAACCCCACGAACAGTAGGTGCATAGCCTTGCTGACTGTCAGGATACATTGCCTCAGAAGTTGACAAATGTGCGCCACGGAAACCAAAGCTATCAAATATTTCGCTACTTGTTGAACCGTCACCAAGCACCAGTTGGCTTTTTAAAGGAATAATTGTTTTTTGTACATAGGTGTTTAAATTATTCCATTGATTTGTGGTTTTACCATTGTGCGAATTAGCGTTAAAACTACCTGAATGTCGGAACTGCCATGAGCCAATATTGAGTCCATTATCCAGACGTAAAAAGAAACTGTTGGTATCTGTTTTAGAGTTGTCATAGCCCGAAATATTATAGTTGGTATAAAAGCCGTTGATCCCTTCATCCCATTGATCGGGTGGAATATAGCCGCGAATTTGGTTGCGTAAAGAAGCTTGCGGTAAACTGATCAATAATTTTTGTTTATCAAATTGAAAGTGGCTATTTGCACCTTCAATAATTGAAATAAAATCTACACATTGTGGGTTTGAGGTAGACAATTGCTCGTATTGGGCAATATTGACCCCAAATCCCTGCAATGTTTTGCTGTCTAAACACGGAAATAACCCAGTTGTATCTTGAATGCCTGATTTTTCAATAAAATTGATGTCGCGAGTAAACGCGTATTGATCATTGACATACACATCAACCCGGTACACGCCTGGCAATTGATGGGTCGATTTCTCAAATCTGCTTAAATCAGAGATTTGTGAATTGGATAAGTTATCTGTTAAAAATGCAGGGTTAAACACCTGTTCTGCATGACTGGTTCTTGGGACTACGATTGAAATTAGCATAGTCATTGCGATACCCACTGGATATCGCTTGATATGTCTCCTTACGCATACAACATTGTATGGCATTGAAAATAGACTATTCATAATTATTACTTCAGTTCTAAATCAACTTTAGCTGTTAAACCACCGTAATCATTGACCGTTTGATAACTCAGTTTATTACCTGAAGTCGCTGAAATTTTTGTTTGGGCAAAAGGACTCGCCATCACATTTGGCACTTTTTGGTTATCAACAAAAACGTTCACAAAAGAAACATGATATGGAGATGGATTGTTAACCATGATTCCTTCTGCTGATTTTGAAAACTTAATCGTTTCTAATGTGGCTTCAGGTTTAGTTTTTAGATTTATCGGTCTTACAAACAGTTTGATTCGAGATAAAACAGCAAGTTGTAAAATATTCTTGTCAGTCAAAGTCGATTTATCAATCGAAGGAATTGCCTTAACATTGACCCAAAATACCGACTCTCTATCTTGTGGTAAGTTAGTGGCAACATTGACAATTCTTAATGTATTTTCGCTATTTGCTTCTGCGACAAATAAGGGAGGAGTAATAAGAAAATCTTTTGATTTTTCATCTAGATTATTTTCAATCCACGAGTTAATTAAAAAGCGTTCTTTATTGTTGCTGTTGACAATAGCCAATGAAACTTGCTTGGCATCGGTTGGGTAAATAACACGAGTTGCTCCAAGTGATATACCCCCAATAATATTGTTATTGCCCCAGCTGGTGGATGCTAAGCAGGCTAAGGTTATACTAAGAACACCATTTTTAAATAAGTTCAGTTTCATATAAGTCCTTAGAATTCATTTATGGATAAAAAACAGAAATTAAAATATTCGATGCTTGAGCGGATGACTTTTCTGAAGTTTGGTTGAGGAGAATACCAATCCTATTTTTAGCGAAACTGTCATAACGTTCAGGTCGATCAATTTGTCGAATAAATTTCTGATCCAGACCGGTCTGTTCAAGACTTTGAATGTTTAATTCTTGATTAATATCAAAATCATTTCTTGCTTTTGGGTCTGTATAAAACATCTCATGTGTTGGCTTATTTTGTTCAGATAGACCAATGGCGAGATTGTCGTAGATGCTTACAGGGCATAATGAAAAATTGATTTGAATTGGAGAATTGGGAGTTTTAATAGATACAGCAGCATTATTCTCAATTAAGATTGAACAGCTTTGATTTATCAAAACTCCCTGAAAATGAGCTCTTCCACCAAATACATAACTTTCTGCGTAAATATGAGTACTTACTAATATTCCAGCAATCAGGGTTATATACTTTTTCATGGTAAATAAGCTCATGTAATCAAATATTTAATAATTATCTTAGGCAGATAAATTATTCATATTTCACTACAAAAGTTGCATCAGCATTTGCTTGACCAGGTGTAGATGCACCTGTAGCTACATAGCGTGCGCTGAATTGAAGTGTGTTATCACCTGTGATCAATGTTTTAGGTGTAGAAAAACTTGCACCCGTAACACCTAAGATTTTTGAAGTGTCATCGGCAATCTCAATCCCTACATTTGTTGCAGCAGTAGAGTTTGTACCACCAGCAGCAACTGAAAGTAAGTTTGCATTAGACGTTACAGACTGACCATAAAATGCAACAGCTGCAGTTGCTTGAACTGTTGGATCACAGTCAACAAGTTTGATTTGGAACGGTACTGGAGTTGTTTTATCGCCAGCAACAGCTAAACGTGCAGTACGGTATTGACCTAAATCAACAGTTTGATTTGAAGATTCTGTACTTACAGCACATGCTGCATTTACGATTTCACCAGTAAAATGTACTGTACCACCATTAACAGTTACAGGATCAGCAGCAAAAGCTGAAACAGAAAGTGTTAAAGCAGATAAAGTTGCAGTACTTAATAGAGCTAATTTCATAGTAAAACCCATTCATTTTAGAAGGTTGATTTTTAATATTTATTTAAAATCATTTTTTATGATTTCAATAAATTACACTTAGTCGCACTGTTTAATAAAATAGTAATAGACTTCCTTCATAAATCATTTTTCAATCAATTTAATTGTTTATCTTTCACCCAATCTAAATTGTATATGCCAGCAAGTAAATTAAACCGCAGGTTTAATCTTTTACGACGATTTCTATATACACAAGATAAAATCTTAAAACATTTCATCCTTCCAAATACATGCTCTACTTGAATTCGTCTACGACCAATCTCTCTATTTAACTTTTTTAATTCAGAATCTAGTTTTTCAGTTTTCTTTGCTTTAGATGGCATGAGGCATCCAAAACCCAATTTCTTTATCCCTAAATACCCCTTATCAACGATAAAAAAGGGCTTAAATTTTAATTTCCTCATGCTTTTTTTAAATATTTTAAAATCATGCATGCTTCCATGACTTCCACATACACTCAGTATTTCACCTGTTGTATAGTGCATAGATAACTGAAATTTAAAGGTATGTCGCTTTTTTTTACCGCTATACCATTTCTTCTGTTTTTTTTGGACGTTGAACTAATATTTCAGTTGCATCAATCACAACAACTTCCCAATCCACTTCATCTCGATTAGGAAGTTGTTTTGGCAAGTTAAATTTTCCAGAACGGATTAAGGTATCTTCAATAACACGTATGATACGAATTGCACTCGTTTCAGATACACCGTAACTCATACCAAGATGGAAAAATGTTCGATATTCTCTCCAATATTCTATACATAAGAGCAAACGATCTTCCAACGGTAATTTATGCGGTCGTCCTTTACCAATATGACGAGGTAAATGCTTATTTAGCTCGGCCAACATCAGGTTAAATGTAGCCCAACTAACACCGGTAAGCCTACGAAACTTAACGTCTGATAATTTTTGAATATCTTTGAATTTCATCCAAGGATTATCTCTTGAATTAAATAATTTTGCTGATTAATTTAAGATCAAATAAATTGTACGTTTTTTGATTTATGACGGAAGTCTAATGTACTTAAATAAATGCAGGGTTATAGTGACGCACATCACAATAAATAACTTTGTATTTTGTGCATAATTAATTTGTATTTGACGACCTTATCTCTTTTTATGAAAAGTATATGAATTAATGTGATTATTTTAGAGGGCTTTTTTTAGATGTGTTGGGTAGAACGTCATAGCTTAATATTGATAAAACTTGCTATGTTTTTTTTGATAAAAATGATCATTGAATGGATGGATATAATATTTTATTAGAATTAAACTTTATTTAATATCAAATGTTTATTGTTGAATTTGGATATTGGAAGTACTCATGATGGACTGATCTTATTGAATATTTTCTTTAGCGTGCTAATGGCTTAGAGTTGGGATAATGCGATAGGAAAGATGCTTGAAGCAGTTATTAATAGCAGAGGAGTTCAGCTTTTTAAGGGTATGATTAAGTATTCGCTAAGAGGTAAAGCGCTTAAATGCGATCTATTTCATGAAATTCACCAGTAATCATAAAAAGTATTTACTACATACAATGAAGGTTTACTGATTAAGTTTAAGCATGAAAAAATAAACCGCTTTGAGCATTCTGGCTGGGAGCTAATAGATAGGTCATTATTGGATGATCAATGTAAATAGAAGACTATAACTAGATCACAGTAACCTTCTCGGAGGACAGACTTGACCCATAAAGGGCAGTTGCATAACAACAGCAATCAAAACTAGACGATTTATATAACGGTTTATTGTGGATAGCGTTTTATTTTTTAATCTGAGAAGGCATTCCAATTTGCGCAGCCAAAGGCGAAAAAATAACTTTAATTGGAGAGTTCGCCTGGCTATGCTGTACATCTGGCCCTATATAATTCTTGCCTTGAGATGTTGCAAAACTACGATGCCACACACTAAGTTCAGTGTCTGACAACCACTCTATGTGTAAAGCATTATCCTTTGCGCCAAAGTCGATGGTTCTTACATCAAATTGCGCCAATGCATAAATAAATGATCGACATTTTTCAGTTTCACCTTTTTTTAGAACTGAAACCTGAACTTGTGTTGCACCACCAAACATGACATCGTTGGCTCGGCACTGTAGGACTTCTACATGAAAACGTCCATCGGGAGAGGGCAGATCTCTGATCAGCTTATTTACACTGTTGGATTGGCATGCAGTGAGTACAATTGGCACTATGAATAAAGTAAATGTCCTAGTCAGTTTCATTTTATTCCTTTGTATATCAATACATCACGATTTTTCTTTTATGTCTTCATTCAAATCGATCAGTTTGCTCCTGCTTTTAGAAAATCAGTTGAATTATTTTTCACAACTTAATTTGATCATCTTATCGCATGAAATATTTACTGGCGATTTAATGTCGTATGCAGTGTTAGAGTTTATCTGAATTTTTTTAGTTTTAAAAATATGTTTTTGTATTGATTTTTCACATGATTTAATTATTGTGTTTAGCCGTTCTGTATTTAATCTTACTGGTAATGCTTATAGAAAATTTAATGAATAAAAAAGGGCTTGCAGAAAAAAGTTGTAGAAGTTTTAATCTAAGTTTGAACGTTAGATAAAATATTAACATTCCATCAATCGGAAAATTGATCATATATTGTTTGTTTTTCTAAGTGAAAATCATTCAATTTATTGATGGTTATTGGCCATGAGGGCTTTTATTATGTTTAAAACATTCACGATCGCAGAGCAACACTATTTAAAACAATTCATGGGGATTGCAAACACGCTTGTGTTGGCGTTTGTTGTTTTGATGTGGTCAGGCCATGTGGCCGCAGAGGGCAATTGTCCTCCTGGTTATTATCCAATTGGTGGGCAAGGCTTGCTAGGGTGTGCACCGATTCCAAGTGGCGGTAGTAATGGTGGTGGCGGTGGTGGCACATATAAATGGGAACCCTCACTTTGGGAAAAACGTTGGGGCGCGATTGCTGAAGATAAGGCAGCACCTTCTCGACCTACAGGTTATGCCCAAGCGACAAGAACCGAACGTGGGGCAAAAAAAGTAGCCTTGGAAAATTGCCAAAAAAAGGGAGGTAAAAATTGTGAGGTCATCTTTACCTATAACAATAAATGTGTTGCCTTGGCTGATCCGACTCAAGGTGGTCAAGAGTCTGTGATTAGAATTGATCGTACGCCCGCAGGCGCCAAAGCATTAGCTGCTTATGAATGTCAAAGTAAAAACAAGCAAGAGTGTAAAGTGGTTTACTCAGCATGTAGTACTTATTACGAACCGGGCGCCAGTATATTTTATTGGTGGTAATACATAGCGGTTCTGCTTTAAGTAACATCTCCTATTGTGATAAACCCGAGATAAGTATTTGAAGTAAAATATATTTAAATAAAAGATCGGATCTTTTTAAAGGATAAAAATGATGAAAGCGGTTAATTTTTTACTGGGCAGTATTTTAGCTTTGCCCTTGTTTGCACATGCAGATGCCTTGAAACTGCAAAAAAGCACACAGGAATTTGATCAATATCGTGGTCAAATTACAGTAAATGGAGAATATTCATATTATTTTGATGATGAAGTGGCAGGTGATGTTATCTGCTTTCATCCCAGTGCGCCTTCAGATCAGTTGATACCGCGTAAGCCGGATGATCGCCGTTCACGCTGGTTTTGTTTCAATGATACTCAACAGGCAGCTCAGGCATTGAAACTCAACAAAAGACCCAAGGAAGGCTATATTGGCTATACAGGACATGCAACTGTAACGGTTGGAGAATATGCGGTTTATAAGGGCGAAAGTGATGGTACTGATCTGGCAAAATTGGTATCAGTCGAAAAAGCAGATACCCCAAAACTAGTTAAAAGCTCTGGTTATTAAAGCGTATTGTTATCGCGATGTTAAGTATATATTTAAAGGAAATAAATCATGAAAATCTTTAGTTTTTTATTGGCAGGTATACTGGTCACGCCAATTGTTGCACAGGCAAAAACACCACAACAATGGGCTGAGTGTGCCGATAAGGTTGGGCGTACTATCGATGTGCAAGAAGTTGGTAATATCGGCTATGAGTCAGAAATCAAAAGCAAGTGTGGTACACGTCCTGTTCCAACAACGGGTATGGCGAAACCAGATGGTAAACACCCACATGACGTTATACAGGCAGCACCTTGGAAAGCTCGTTTTCAGCAATTAGTTGGCAAATCATATGCAAATCTCACTTCAGCTTTAGTGGTATCCAGTGCAATGCAGCGTCAGGGTGATTGGCTGGTAGGCAGTGGTTATGACCCACGTGGGGCGGGTTCGAGTAAGGCCGTCATTGCGATCAATACCAAAACAGGTAAAGTCATGGCGGCTTATTCAGATACTGAAGATGGTGTTAAATTCTTTGGCTTTGATGAAAATACTAAAGGTGTTCCAAGTAAATTTTCACAATGGGTTGCGGAAAGTGCGGCGGGTTAATTTGCAAAATGATCATGCAACTTGATCCTTAAGCTTAGTAATGTATAAATAACCGTAATTAATAACTATTCGAATATTAAATAATGATGCAGTGAGCTTAGCGCTATAAAATGGTGAACATTTTATGTCTAGTTTTCTGCATCTTTGTCAAAGCAACTTGCAGCTTGATACATTTTAAATTAGTCATTTTTTAAATTAAATCACCCGTGCATTGTGTCGAAATTTTTTTGATTTGTGCCGTATCGAGTTCTAAGTTATCCCATTTGCACATTTGTTGAATAATCCATTCAAAATCATCTGGTTTTGGTCGGTCCTGTGTACCAAAAGAGCGAATAATATTTTGTATTTTATGAAACGCATAGGTATGCACTAGATGAGAACAATTGAAACGGATGATGTCACTCACTTCTAGCATATGCCATATGGGTTGTAGTGATTGCAAGGTGCTTAAATCATGTTGTGCCTTTTGAATCGCCGTCTGCAATGCATTTAACGTATTCGGATGCTTGTTTGCCCATTCATGGGTGGTGGCTAAAACTTTATCCGCCACTTCAGGAATAATCTGTTTACTCTCAGCAATTACATAACTATAACCTTCAATCTGCGATTGGATATTCCACGGTTCACCGACACAAAATCCATCAATGAGTTGTGATGAAATCGCATCCACCATATAGGAAGGGGGCAGTGTGGATGGTTGGTATTTTTTTGCCAAGTCTGGATCTGCCAAAGCCAACCACTCTCTTAAACAATAATGGTGGATGGACTGTTTAAATACATGGGCCAGTTGTATTTTGTCGCCTTGTTTTAAGGCTTGAACTACTTTCACTGCTGACGCTTGCGCAGTATCTTGCGTGTGAATTTTTAACTCATAGCAGAGTTTTTGGCTCAAGCTGATAAATGCACGATTGGTGCTCAACACCAATGAGGTTTGTAAGGGAATACCCAGCTGATCATTGCCTGTCGCAGCAGCGGGAAGCATGGCAGAAAGACAATGTGCGGCATCTAAAATGCCAAAAGCTAAACGATCACGTAAACTGGCCCAAGAAGGCTCTTTCACCAACCTAACCTTCAGACCTTGCTCAGTAAAATAACCTTGATGTTGTGCCCAAAGTATTGCAGTGCAATCCAGCAAAGGAATATAGCCTAATTCAATGTCCGTGGTTTCAAGTGTGTTCATTGTTTATTCCTTGAAATTTGCTTGGAGCAAGGCTTGAGCATCGATTAACTTTCTTGCCATTTCCCCCATGGTGATACGGTGACTCATGGCGTTTTTTCGTAACAAACTGAAAGCTTGTTCTTCTTCAATTTGATGCATCTGCATCAGCATCACTTTGGCTTTTTCAATATCTTTACGGTCAGCAAGTTTGCATTTGGTTTCATTGAGATCTTTTAAGAGCTTTTTATGTTTTTTAAATTGCTCAATCGAAATTTCTAAAATACTTTCCAGTTTTTCAGGATCAATCCCATCAACAATATAGGCGGTTACACCCGCTTCAATAGCACTTTTGATGGTGTCTTTTTGCGAGTTTTTAGTGAAAAGCACAGTGGGTAAATCAAACTGACTTACACAGCTTTCAATAATATCTCGATGTGGATGGTCCATATCCAGCAAAATCACATCAGCATATAAGTGATGAAGATCGGTACTATTTAAATGGTCAATCATCAGACATGCGACCACCTCGAAATCATGTTCGATCAAAGAGGATTTGATAAAAGATGCCCGCTCTATATCATCATCGATCAGGGCAATTCTTAATTTTGGCATGTCGCTACTCAAGTATGTCCTGACATGAACTTTCAGCATATAAGCAATTTAGATGCCAATATTTCGCATGAATAGTGCTGTTTTAAAGCATAGTCACAGAATGTTAAAGAAAATTGATGCACTTTATTGATGCAATTTGCCTTCTAAACATGCAGTTTTATGATTTACATTTTATCCGTGCGGATAAAAAGCATGAACGTGTATCACAGGATAAAGGTACAACTATTCAATCATAAGTATTGAGTATTCAAGCAAAATAAAAAATTAGATATTTAGAAATATTAAACTGGCATGAACTATGCATAGTTTAAATCAAGTCAATGAAGACTTTCAAAATTTGTAAGACGGCCAACGACGTCCGTTCTGATCGTTACTGATATGCCTCGTGCATAACAGCAACTTATATGCGTTCAGTTCAGGAGATCGAAGCTATGTCTTCAAATTTAGATGCGAAAAAAGCAACAAAGATTCATCTTTTCAATTTTAGCAGTGCAGCAATGCGGGCCTTCCATATGAGTTGGCTTGCTTTTTTTGTCTGTTTCTTTGCATGGTTTGCCTGTGCGCCGTTAATGCCTGTTATTGCAGGTGAATTCCATCTCACCAAAGATCAAATCGCCAATATTAATATTGCTGCTGTTGCAATCACGATTGTAGTGCGTCTGATTGTTGGTCCTTTATGCGATAAATATGGCCCACGTAAAACCTATACCGCATTATTGATTATCGGCAGTATCCCTGTATTTGGGGTGGCATCAGCCAATAGTTATGAGTCTTTTCTATTCTTCCGACTCTTGATTGGCGCAATTGGTGCCAGCTTTGTTATCACCCAATATCACACCAGTATTATGTTTGCACCAAATGTCGTAGGCACTGCAAATGCAACCACAGCAGGTTGGGGTAATGCAGGTGGAGGCGCAACTCAAGCCTTGATGCCTTTGATGCTCGCAGCATTGGTGATGTTCGGTGTTGAACAAACCATGGGCTGGAGAATTGCACTAATTGTACCTGGTGTGATGATGTTAATTGTCGGTGCAATGTATTGGAAGTTTACTCAAGACTGTCCACAAGGTGATTTTAAAGAGCTTCGTGCACAAGGTCTGCATGTGGGGAGTGATAAAAAAGGCGGTATGGCAATTTTGATGCATGCTGCAAAAAACTACCGCGTTTGGATTCTATTTGGTGCTTATGCAGCGTGTTTTGGTATTGAAATTTTCATTCATAACATTGTCGCAATGTACTACGTGGATCATTTTAAATTTGGTTTAAAAGAAGCAGGGATGGCAGCAGGGATTTTCGGTTTACTTGCACTGTTTGCCCGTGCGCTTGGTGGTATCGTTTCTGACAAGGTGGCGACTAAAAAAGGTCTCGATGGTCGCACGAAAGTGTTGTTTGCCATGATCCTGTTAGAAGGCGTATTCCTGATTGTCTTTTCACAAATGAATACCGCGATTCTGGCGATTCTGGTCATGACCGTATTTGCTTTATTTACCCATATGGCCTGCGGTGCGACCTATGCACTGGTTCCATTTATTGATCGTGATGCTTTGGGTGGTGTGGCGGGCATTATCGGGGCAGGCGGTAATGTCGGTGCTGTTGCTGCGGGTTTCTTATTAAAAGGCATGTTGGATATTCAAACGACGCTGATGGTTTTAGGTGGTTTGGTAGTGATTGCTGCAAGTTGTGTATTGATGATTCGTTTCTCGGTTGAACATAAAGAGAAAGAGCAAAAGTTATTTGAAGCTGCTGTACTGGAGCGAAATAGCATGGAACAAAATGCTGTAAGTCTTAAACAAAACAGTGCGACTTAATTGAATAACAAGAGCAAAAACAATCGAGGAGAATCGATATGAAATTAGTGATGATTGGTCATGGAATGGTTGGGCATAAATTTATTGAATCTCTGCTAGAACATGCAGGTGATGAGGTTGAAATCACGATTTTGGCAGAAGAACCCCGTTTGGCCTATGATCGGGTACATTTGACTGAATATTTCACAGGTAAATCTGTCAAAGATTTAACTCTTTGTCGTGCGGACTTTGCAGATGCTTATGGAATTGACCTGCGTTTAAATACCAAAGCCACTCATCTTGATACCATCCATAAATGCATCACCACCGATCATGGCGATGTGATCAACTATGACAAATTGGTGCTTGCGACGGGTTCCTATGCTTTTGTTCCACCAATTTCGGGGCATGATCGTAAAAACTGTTTTGTTTACCGTACCATTGATGATTTAGATGCAATACGGGCAGCAAGTCTATCTGCAAAATCTGGTGTGGTGATTGGGGGTGGTTTACTCGGTTTAGAAGCCGCGAAAGCACTTCGTGATTTAGACTTAGAAACCCATGTCGTTGAATTTGCACCTCGTTTAATGGCAGTACAAATTGATGATTTGGGCGGGAAAGTTTTACGGTCCAAAATTGAAAATTTAGGGGTAAAGGTTCACACGCAAAAGGCCACTTCATCGATAGAAGATGGCGTGAATAGCACCCATGTGATGAAGTTTGCGGATGGTTCAGAACTTGAAACAGATATTATTCTATTTTCTGCAGGGATTCGCCCGCGTGATGAGTTGGCCCGCCAATGTGGTTTAGCGTTAGGTGAACGTGGCGGTATCGCGATTAATGATTACTGCCAAACCTCCGATGCAGATATTTATGCGATTGGTGAATGTGCATTATGGAACAATAAAATCTATGGTTTAGTTGCACCCGGTTATGACATGGCAAGGATTGCAGCAAAACATGTGATGCAACAAAGTTGCCCCACATTTGCTGGCGCAGACATGAGCACCAAGTTAAAACTGATGGGTGTCGATGTGGCATCGGTAGGCGATGCGCATGCCATGACTGCAAATGCATTGAGCTATTTCTATGCTGATGAGGATGCAATGGTCTATAAAAAGATCGTGGTCAATGCAGAGAAAACCCAATTACTTGGTGCGGTACTGGTTGGTTGTGCCAAAGAATATAACGACTTATTGCAAATGATGTTGAATGGCTTAGCGATACCAGAAAATCCAGAAAGTTTAATCATGCCAGGCTATGCACAATCTACGGCAAAAGCGGGAAGTAGTGGTGTAGATTTATTGCCAGACAGTGCCACGATTTGTTCATGTAATAACGTGTCTAAAGCAGATATTTGTAGTGCCATTGCCGAGGGTTCGACCTCATTAGGTGCGTTAAAAAAATGTACCAAAGCCGCAACCGCATGTGGTGGATGTGCACCCTTAGTGACCCAAGTTTTAAAATCTGAATTACAACGCCAAGGGGTAACGGTCAATAATCATCTTTGTGAACACTTTGCTTACTCACGCCAAGAGTTGTATCACTTGGTACGGGTCAATGAAATTAAAACTTTTGATGATTTGATTCAACAACATGGGCATGGTTTAGGTTGTGATATTTGCAAACCGACAGTAGCCAATATCTTGGCATCTTGTTGGAATGACTTTGTTCTCACTGCAAATCATGCTGGGTTGCAAGATAGTAACGACTACTACCTAGGCAATATTCAAAAAGATGGTTCTTATTCTGTTGTACCGCGTATGGCAGGTGGTGAAGTGACACCAGATGGTTTGATTGCAGTTGGGCAGATTGCCAAAGAATATGGTTTATATACCAAGCTAACCGGTGGGCAACGGGTAGACTTATTTGGAGCACAAGTCCATCAATTGCCAGAAATTTGGGAAAAGCTGATCAATGCTGGTTTTGAGTCTGGTCATGCCTATGGCAAGTCATTACGTACCGTTAAATCTTGTGTTGGGAGCACATGGTGTCGTTATGGTGTCGATGACTCGGTCGGTTTAGCCATCTTCCTTGAAAATCGCTACAAAGGTTTGCGTTCCCCACATAAATTAAAAATGGCAGTTTCGGGCTGTACACGAGAGTGTGCCGAAGCACAAAGCAAAGATGTTGGGGTGATTGCCACTGAGAAAGGCTGGAACTTATATGTTTGTGGCAATGGGGGAATGAAACCTCGCCATGCAGAACTTTTAGCTTCTGACCTAGATACGCAAACTTTAATTCAATATATCGACCGCTTCTTTATGTTCTATATCCAAACAGCGGATCGTTTACAACGGACTTCGGTATGGCGTGACAATATGGAAGGTGGTTTGGATTATCTAAAAGATGTTGTTGTGCATGATTCTTTAGGAGTTGCTGCTGAACTAGAACGCCGAATGAGCCATGTGGTGGGTACTTATCAAGACGAATGGCGAACTGCGGTGGAAGATCCTGAAGTCCGTAAACGTTTTGTGACCTTTATTAATGCCAAAGCTGAGCAACAGCAAGATCCACATATTCAGTTTGCTCAAGTACGTGGGCAAATTCGCCCAAAAACTGACTCAGAACGTGATCAGAGCCGTATTCCTGTAGTTGAAGCATAAGCATATGAATACTTGCTTTATTGGCCTTACTCCACAATTCCACAGCTTAAAACAAGCCTTGTGGAAGAGCTGATAAACGTTGTTAAAAGGACAAACACAATGACCATTTTAAAAGATATGAACGAACTCGACTGGCTCGATATTTGTGCATTGCAAGACATTACGCCCAATACTGGTGTAGGCGCGTTGCTCGGGCAACAACAAGTGGCTATTTTTCGGGTAGGCAGTGAAAAGCGTGTGTATGCGCTGAGCAACCAAGATCCATTTAGCAAAGCCTTTGTCATGTCACGTGGAATAATTGGTGATTTACAAGGTGAACGTGTAGTTGCATCACCGATTTATAAGCAACATTTTAGTTTAGCAACAGGCCGTTGTTTAGAAGACAAAGATCAAAAATTACTGGTTTTTCCAAGCAAAATTGAAAATGGTCGTGTCTGGGTCAGTCCAACCCCACAAAAAACTTATATCACCAATAATGGTACGGCTCAGGAAAAAATCAATTTAGTTCTGGTGGGGAACGGATTGGCAGGAATGCGTTGCTTGGAAGATTTGCTTGATATGGCACCTGATCGTTATGAAGTGACGGTGATTGGTGAGGAGCCTTGGGGGAACTATAACCGGATTATGCTGTCGCCTGTCTTATCAGGGGATAAAACCATTGACGACATTATGCTGCACCCCCATTCATGGTATGCGAATAAAAATATTCGCTTTATTGCAGGTGATGCTGTGGTACGTATTGACCGTCCTCGTAAGCAAGTTTATACCGAAAAAGGTGTGGTGGTGAGTTATGACCGTTTGATTTTAGCAACGGGTTCAAAACCATTTATTCCACCGGTCAAAGGCGCAGCATTGGATGGCGTTTTGAGCTTTCGTGATATTTATGATGTCAATAATATGCTCGACTACTGTAAATCTAAAAATAATGCAGTGGTGATTGGTGGTGGTCTCTTGGGGCTAGAAGCCGCATATGGTTTAAAGCAACGTGGTATGAATGTGACGGTTTTGCATTTGATGGATCGTATTATGGATCGCCAACTTGATGCCAAAGCTAGTCAAATGTTGAAAACAGCAATTGAGCAAAAAGGTATTCCGATCATCACAGAAGCCAATACAGAAGAATTACTTGGTGAAAATGGTCATGTCACCCAAGTTCGGTTACAAGATGGCACACTTTTAGATGCAGATCTGGTGGTTTTTGCCGTGGGTATTCGTCCCAATATGGCTTTGGCACAAAGTGCGGGTTTACGCTGTAATCGCGGTGTGTTGGTTAATGACACCATGCAAACCTATGATCCAAGTATTTATGCAGTGGGTGAATGTATTGAGCATCGTAACCAAACGTTTGGTTTGGTAGAACCTTTATGGGGGCAAGCCTTTATCTGTGCATCACATTTGGCCGAACACGGCAGTTTGACCTTTAAAGCACCGACGGTTCCTACCCAGTTAAAAGTCAGTGGTTGTGATGTTTTTTCAGCAGGCCGTATTGATTTAGAAAACAGTCAGCCTATAGAAGATTTCGAAGACATTATTCTGAATGATGAAAAACGTCAAATCTACAAACGCATTATTATTCAAAAAGATAAAGTCGTTGGTGCGGTACTGTTTGGTGATACAGAGGATGGCACTTGGTACGCTGAATTGATTGCTGATCAAACCCCAATTTCTTCGATTCGCAATAAATTGTTATTTGGTCGGGATTTTGCATTAAAAAAAGCAGGCTGATTTATATCGCTTAACCCCTTCATCTTAAAAGGAGGGGGAGATTAAATGAAAGCCATATTCAAGTGAATGTATAGCATTGAGGAGCACAGCAGCAATGAATAGTATCCCTGTAATGGAACTGCCGAGCTCCACAGAATATAAGATCACAAGCACACAAACCACTTGTCCTTACTGTGGTGTAGGCTGTGGTGTCACAGCAACAGTGCAAGACACTACGCTAGGACAAAAAGTTTCTGTGGTTGGCGATGTTAAGCATCCCTCGAATTACGGAAAACTGTGTATTAAAGGCAGTAATTTGGCTGATACGCTGGGGTTGGGCACACGTGTTTTACAGCCGATGCTTGGACGTCATCCCCATCAGCAAGTCACAGATTGGGATAGCGCAACAGGTTTAATCGCCAATAAATTCCAACACTATATCGAGCAATATGGTCGTGACAGTGTCGCATTTTATGTTTCTGGTCAGTTGTTGACAGAAGACTATTATGTGGTAAATAAATTTGTTAAAGGCTATTTGGGTACAGCCAATATTGATACCAATTCAAGATTGTGTATGTCTTCGGCAGTTGCTGCACACAAGCGTGCTTTTGGTGAGGATTTGGTACCTGCAAGTTATGACGATTTTGAACATACTGACATGGTGATTTTGGTCGGTTCAAATACAGCATGGTGTCATCCCGTGATGTATCAACGCATCATGCAAGCCAAAGAATTAAGACAACAAAAGCAAAGTGATTTATTTGTGGTGGTGATTGATCCACGCTTTACGGCTACATGTGAAGCAGCTGATTTACATTTGCCTATTCTAATGGGTCAAGATGTTTGCTTGTTTAATGGGCTATTACAATATTTACATCAACATAACTATGCGGATAGCGCATTTATTGAGGCACATACTCAAGGGCTAGATACGGCACTAAAAAGTTCGCAAGCTGAAACAGATATCCAAGATGTTGCAGTGAAAACAGGAATTTCGCTAGAAAAACTTCAACTCTTTTTTGAAAAGTTTGCCCAAACTGAAAAAGTCATGACCCTATTTTCAATGGGGGTAAACCAGTCTTCACGTGGCGTGGACAAAGCCAATAGCATCATCAATTGTCATTTGTTGACGGGCAAAATTGGAAAGTTGGGTGCAGCTCCATTCTCTATGACAGGACAACCCAATGCAATGGGCGGACGTGAAGTGGGTGGGCTTGCCAATATGCTGGCAGCACACATGGACTTAGACAATCAACAACATCAACAGCTTGTACAAAATTTTTGGAACAGTCCAAGCATTGCCAAGCATATGGGATTAAAAGCAGTTGATCTTTTTGAAGCAGTGGAAAGTGGCAAGATTAAAGCAATTTGGATTATGGCAACCAATCCTGTAGTCAGCCTCCCCAATGCCGATCAGGTCAAACGTGCTTTAAACAGCTGTGAGTTTGTTGTAGTCTCCGATATTTGCAAAGATACCGACACTACTCAGTTTGCCGATGTGCTCTTACCTGCCTTGGGGTGGGGAGAAAAGGATGGTACGGTCACCAATTCAGAACGTCGTATTTCAAGACAACGTGCTTTTTTAGACCCGCCTGAGCAGGCCAAAGCGGATTGGTGGGCTGTGGCACAAGTGGCTCAAAAGCTCGGATTTACTGGCTTTGATTTTGCAAATAGCCACGAGATTTTTAAAGAACATGCTCTGTTATCTGCGTATCAAAACGCAGAGATTAATGCGCGATCAAATACCCAAAGCTTTCGTTACTTCAATTTACAAGGTTTAACTGATCTTTCATTAGATGAATATGATCAATTGGAACCCATTCAATGGCCTGTGATCATGCGCAATCAGACTGAACATGCATTCGCACAATTGTTTTCACAGGGACAATTTAGTCATGCAGATGGCAAAGCTAAATTTATTGCCACAATGGCGATAGATCCAGTCCATCAAAGCACTGCTGAATATCCTTTAATTCTCAATACAGGACGGATTCGAGATCAGTGGCACACTATGACTCGCACAGGTTTATCTGCCAATTTAAGCACCCATAAAGCAGAACCCTTTTGTGAAATTCACCCCAATGATGCATTGAAGTATGGCTTGAAAGAAGGCGAATTGGTCGAAATCAAATCGGATTGGGGCAATTGTGTCTTGCGTGCTGTACTCAGTGACAATATCCGCCGTGGACAAATTTTCGCCCCGATTCATTGGAATGATCAATATGCTTCGGATGCACGTATTGGCAAAGTGGTCAATCCAGTGGTGGACGCAATCTCAGGGGAGCCAGAATTCAAACATACCCCTGTGTTGATTCAGCCATTTTATACCCAGTGGCAAGGGGTATTTTATGTTCGTGAAGGCTTTGAACATATTGTTAAAAATAGCATTGAAAATACGGTGTGGTGGACAAAAATTCAGACTGCCAAAGCAGTGCGGTATGAATTGGCAGATCGTCGTCGTTTTACCCACACCACCCAAAATCTCAAGCAACTTTTACCCTTTGAGGATGAAAGTTTTGAATGGCTTAACTTGGAAGATCAAACTGCACATATCAGCCATAGTGTAGTGCTAAAAGAGGGGCGCCTTATTGCAAGTTTATATATCGCACCTAAAGCATTATTACCAGATCGTGATTGGGTCGCAAGTTTGTTTAAACGTGATCGTTTAAGTGCGATGCATCGTAAAGCCTTACTTGCTGGACAAGTCATGTCAATAGGCGATAGTGAGGGGCCATTGGTATGTAGTTGCTTTAAGGTAGGCAAAAATCGAATTATTGAAACCATTAAACAAAACAATATCAATCATGAAAAACAAGTGACTGCATGTTTAAAAGCAGGTGGTAATTGCGGTTCATGTCTACCTGAAATTCGCGGATTGATTAAAGCCTGTCAAGCGGAGCTTACTCTATGAAAAGAATTATAAAACCCAAGAAAGCCAAGCAATATCCACAAACTGATCTTGTGATTCTCGCCGGTGGTCAGGCGCGACGTATGAATGGGATCAATAAACTGTTACAGAAGTTTGATGATCAAATTCAACTCATCAAGATCCATCAACAATTAAAAAACCGAGTATCACAGGTCTGGGTCAATAGTCATCGCGATTATTCAATTTATCAGAAGCTTATTCCAAGTTTGTATTGCTATCAAGATGATGAAACTGGCTTTTATGGTCCTTTGATGGGAATTAAAAGTGCTTGGTCTTATGTTGAATCTGACTATGTACTTTTTGTGCCCTGTGATGTGACATTTATTCCACCTGAGGTCATTGAACGCTTACATGTCACTTTAGCGAGTCATCCTTTGGCAGAAGTGGCTTACGTCAATATCAATGGTAAAGCGTTATATCCATTTTGTTTATTAAAACGGAGCGCTTTCAATCGAATCTGTACTCATCTTGAACAAGGACAGCGCAGTTTAAAGATATGTTTTTCTGATTTGCACGCTCAGGAAGCATTATTTGAGAATCATGCACTGTTTTTCCACAGCATCAATTCTTTGGATGAATTACAACAATACCAACAGCTCAAGTTTTTAAATTGACTGGCTTAGTTTTGCTTAATTTTTTGCAAATCTCGGCATTTTTAATAGAGGTCAAATCGGTTTTAGCTCACATTTAGCTGTAGATGATCAAAGTTGGAACACTTTTTGCAATTTCAATGTCAATAAAATAGCGCAGATTTTAAGTATTAAAAAATCTTGAACTTAAATAGTGCTTGGGATGTGTATATGAATGCAATGACACAATACGAAGAGGGTGCCGCCTTTGTCGATCAATATGGTCGCACTAAGCGCAAACTCAGAATTTCAGTGACAGATCGCTGTAATTTTAAGTGTGTCTATTGTATGCCTGAACATCCAGAATGGATCAAAAAGCATAATTTACTCAGTTTTGAAGAACTGTATATTTTTTGCGAGTTTATGGTGCGACATGGGATTGAGCAGATTCGAATCACTGGTGGCGAACCATTAATGCGTAAAGGTGTGGTGCATTTCATTGATCAACTACAAAAATTAAAAAAACTGGGCCTAAAACGGATCTCAATGACTAGCAACGCACACTACCTTAAACAATACGCAACCCAGTTAAAACAAGCGGGTTTAGATGATTTGAATATTAGTTTGGACAGTTTAGATAAAGCACAATTTAAGGCCTTGACTCAAAAAGAGTTACAACCAGTATTAGAAGGCATTACAGCAGCACAGCAGGCAGGTTTTAAAATCAAGATCAATGCTGTATTGATCAAAGGAATCAATGATGATCAGGTTTTACCCTTAGCACATTGGTCCATTCAACAGCATCTTACAATGCGTTTTATCGAGTTTATGCCTTTAGATGGAGAGGGGCTTTGGACGCAAGCCGATATTGTCACTGAGCAGGAAATTTTAGAGCAATTAAAGCAAGACTTTACTGTCACTTTACAACAAGGACAATCTTCCGAGCCTGCACGACAGTATTTTATTAATGATTATCCTATTGGCATCATTTCGACCATAACCAATTCATTTTGTGGCACTTGTGACCGTATACGGTTAACAGCACAAGGTGATTTTTATAACTGCCTATTTGCTCCAAAGGGAATTAGCCTGAAAACACAAATTCAGGCATTGCACCATGATTCACATTATTTCGCTGAGACTCAGTTTGTTCAAAGTCACTCACCAAATGCAGTTGTATATTCGCCAATAAATCTAGAATTACCGCAACCCAGACAATTACAAGATACTTTGTCTGATTATATTTGGCAGAAAAAGCAAGGCTTTAATGAGATTCATCAACAGCTAAATTCAAAACATTCGTCATCTCGAAAAATCAGTATGTATATGATTGGAGGTTAATATGTCAGATCAATTTAAAATTCTAAATACGCCAAATAATGTTAATCAACTGAAGAATATACCGCAGCAGATGACGGTAAAAATTGAATGCTTTGGTGCAATTGAACGTGTATTGCCAGCAGATTTAATCCTGCAATGTGAGTCAAACATGCTCATTTCTGATGTTTTAGAATACGTGGTGCGTGCATATCCAGACGCAGGAAAAATGATTCAACACTGTGCATGTGCAATGGGGGAAGACATTATTCCGCGTCAGACCCTATTAACATCTGATAGTACAGTTGTTTTACTGTCACCGGTTGCAGGAGGTTGAGATGAGTACATTTGATTCTACACTCAAGCAATTTAATAGGATTCAGGATACTCCTTTAACTCAGGAGAGTTTTGATCCGATCCTACACTTTCCTGAATGCGGTGGTATTGGCATCTTTATTGGAACAGTACGTAATCACCATGAAGGCAAAGCGGTGAAAGCATTGAAATATACGAGCTATGCGCCGGTTTCAGAAAAAATGATTCGTCAAATTGAGCAAGAGATTCAACAGAAATTCGCTGTGGCTTATGTACGGGTGATTCATCGTATTGGTACCTTAAATATCGGCGAAAAAGCCATTATTGCGATTGCTTATGCAGCACATCGACGTGAAGCCTTTGCCGCATGTGAAGAAGCGGTAGAACGAGTAAAACACGAAGTTCCTGTATGGAAAGAGGAGTTTTATTTAGATGGTAGTAGCCAATATGTTGCTGGGTGCTGTATTCGGAAAGATTATGTTGAACAGGATACAGCCACACAAACGGATTCATTGAGTCAACATGATTCTGAGCATAGTTGTGGGCGCGATTTTGAGCATAGGCATGGAGCCGCGCAGCATCATCATTCTTTACCAAGTCATTCCCATTACCAAGATTCACAGCACAGACATACAGCACAGAACAATCTACAACATGATGCAAAACAGAAAATGTTGCTGAGCAACCAGTGTGAACAGACGATTTACCAATGGCATATGTAAACCTGATTGAGTAACTCAGCTAAATATGTCTGGCCATGTAAGTAATATCGTAAGAGAAGGAACAGGCAATGAAAAATGTGAGTATGAAAGCAGAAAGCTACCGTACAGCCGTAGCAACAGGAATTTTATATGCACCTGCACATTGCATAGAACTATTACGCACTGGAAGTACAGAAAAAGGGGACGCACTAAAAACCGCACGTATTGCTGGAATTTTGGCAGCAAAACGCACTGATGAATTAATTCCTTTGTGCCATCCCTTACCGATCTATCGTGCAGATGTTGAATATGAGTTGCATGAAAAACATGTCGAAATTATTGCGACTGTCGAAACCATTGGTCCTACAGGTGTAGAAATGGAAGCACTCACGGCAGTCAGTCTAGCAGGCTTAACCTTATACGATATGCTTAAGCCGCACTGTGAACCTGAAGACTTATGCCTTGACCAATGTAAATTACAACTGAAAAAAGGCGGTAAATCACATTTTACCCGTGTATTGAAAGAGACTTTATCTGCATCGGTTATTGTCTTATCCGATACCGTGGCTTCAGGGAAAAAGCCTGATACAGCTGGGCAAAATGTTTTAGAAATTCTTGAAGAAGCCAATTTTAGTCAGGTGAATTATCAAGTAATTGCCGACTCTCCAGAACAGTTATTGGCGTTAATTGAACAACAAAAGAATCACTATCCACTTATTTTGACTGTGGGTGGAACAGGATTAGGCCCTAAAGATTTAACTGTTGAAACCATTCAACCTTTACTTAAACGTGAAATTCCAGGTTTGATGGAAGCTTCTCGTAGTTTTGGTCAAAGACGTACCCCTTATGCAGCACTCAGCCGAGGGGTCGCGGGCTATATTGACAATAGTTTGGTGATTACTTTGCCAGGCAGTCGCCAAGGTGCTAAAGAGTCACTGATTGCCATTCTACCAGCCTTGGTACATCTTTTTGATGTGCAAAAAAATATTCCACATCTTGGGGGCTATCAATGAATCAGATTGCGGTCGCTCATGATTGTGGCAATGAAAAAGGCTTGGTTTCAGTTGATCAAGCATTGCAGTTACTTGTGGATCACACTCCAAGTCTAGGTAGTGAAACCATCCCCTTAAACCAAGCGCTTAATCGTTATGTTGCAGCAGATATTTTTTCAGAAATTAATTTACCCATTTTTTCGCAAAGTGCGGTAGATGGTTATGCGATCAATGCAAGTGCAGTGACTCAAACAGATTCTAAATTCGAATTGATTGGAGAGATTCGTGCAGGGCAAAGGGTTGAGGTCGAATTGAAACAAGGGCAAGCGATTCGAATATTTACAGGGACAAAAATCCCAGCAGGTACCACAACGGTTGCTCGACAAGAGATTGTTGAGCTCATCGATTTACACAATATAAAACTCACTGAGTCTTTAAACAGTCATGCTGATATTCGAGATGTTGGGGAAGAAGTTGCACTCGGTCAATTAATTGCATCAGTAGGACAAAAACTCAATGTCGGTGTTATTGCAGCACTCAGTATGGCAGGTGTAAAGCAAGTAGAAGTTTATCGTTATCCCAAAATTGCTGTGGTCGTTACAGGTGACGAAGTTGCAGATATGATCGAATGTTTAAATTCAGGCAAAATCTTTGATGCAAATACACCCATGATCCGCGCATGGTTTCAAACCCGAAATCAAACAGTTAATTTAATTCATGTTGAAGATATCGAACATCGTGTAATTCAGTTGTTTGATCGTCTTAAGGAACAATACGATTTAATCATTACTACAGGTGGAGTGTCTGTAGGAGATTATGATTTTGTTCGTCCCGCAGCATTAAAACTCGGTTTTCAGCAAATTTTTTGGAAGGTCAAACAAAAGCCGGGTAAACCGATGCTTTTCGCCAAGTATTCTCAACAAAAAAAACAAGGACAAGAAAGAAAAGGACAAGAACAGCAACAAGATCAAACTCACTGTTACCTATTGGGTTTACCCGGCAATCCTGCTGCGGTTTATATCGGTATGCAAGTCTATGTGGCGACTCTAGTGAATTCTTTACAGGGGCAAAAGCATCCACTCAATTGGATGACAGGCGTTATGAGTCATGCGCTGAAGTCTGATGCGCGAGAGCGCTTTTTAAGAATGCATGCTGTATTTGAACAAGGAAGATTAAGTTTGAAGAGTTTAACTAAACAGCAATCACATATGTTGAGTAATCTGATTGATGCCAATTGTATTGTGCGTATACCCTCAGATCAAAACATACAACAGGGGCAAGTCCTCCAAGGTTTATTTATTCAAGATTAGGGGATAAAAGATGCGTAGGTCGTTAAAAATGATCTTGGGCCTGTATTTTCTGCCGAGTATGAGCATATTACACGCTGAAACAATCAAAATTTATGCTGCAGCAAGCTTAACCAATGCGGTGACAGATATTGCTAAATTGTATGAGAAGCAGCAACCAGAGGTTAAAATAGTGACTGTTTTTGGTGCATCTTCAGCACTGGCAAAACAAATTGAGGCCGGTGCGCCCAGTGATATTTTCTTTTCTGCTGATCAGGACTGGATGAATTATTTAGTCCAAAAACAGAAGATTCAGGTAAATCAGGTTAAACCATTTTTGTTTAATCAATTGGTGTTGATTAGCCCTTTGCAAAGCAAACAACAGTTTAAAGCTGTGCCTACATTTAATTTTGCCCAATCATTTCAAGGGCATTTATGCACAGGGCAAATGGAGTCTGTGCCAGTAGGTAAATATGCCAAGCAAAGTCTGATTAAACTCAATTGGCTGAACAGTTTAAATGGTCGAATAGTGGGGACGGATGATGTTCGTTCAGCGTTGGCATTTGTTGAACGTGGTGAGTGTCAAGTGGGGATTGTGTACAAGACCGATGCATTGATCAGTAAAAAAATCAAAATTTCAGGAGTTTTTCCAAGCAACAGCCATCATCCAATTGTCTATCCGCTTGCTTTGACACAACAAGGTATCAACAATCAGTCAGCAGTGAAATTTAACCATTATTTAAAAGAAAATGCGCAAGCTAAAAAGATTTTTGTTCAGTATGGTTTTGGTTTATAGGATCCTACTTTATGCTAAGTTCAGAAGAGTGGAGTGCATTGTATTTGTCGGTGAAAGTGGGCTTCATTGCAACTTTATTCTGTCTACCATTTGCAATCATGCTCGCTTGGATTTTGGCACGTTATCAATTTAGATTATAGTTTGTGGTGGAAGCACTGTTACAAATGCCCATGGTGTTACCTCCAGTGGTTTTAGGTTATTTGCTTTTAATCCTGTTTGGTGCCAATGGCTGGATTGGACAATATCTCAATCAGTTAGGTATTCAATTGGCATTTAATTGGAAAGGAGCTGTTTTAGCCTCCATGATCGTGGCTTTTCCATTGATGGTGCAACCCATTCGGCTATCTTTTCAAATGATCAATCAGCAACTGGAACAGGTTGCAGGTTCTTTGGGTGCAAGCCCTGTACGGGTATTTAGCAGTATCAGCCTACCTTTGGCTTTACCCGGAATTTTAATTGGAAGTATTTTGTGTTTTAGTCGTAGCTTAGGTGAGTTTGGTGCAACCATTACTTTTGTGGGCAATATTCCCGATGAAACTCGGACCATTCCTATAGCAATTTACTCGCTGATTCAGCAACCTGATGGGGAGCAGGGCGCTATGCGTTTAGTGATCTTATCCATATTGGTTGCCTTTGGTGCTTTGATTGCAAATGCTTATATTCTTCAGAATTATCAGCGAAAATTGGGAGGCAAAGATGCTGCAATGTGATTTTCAATTTCAATATGCTGAGTTTAATTTAAAGGTAAAGTTGCAAATGCAAACACAATTGCTGGGCATTATGGGTGCATCAGGCAGTGGGAAATCAACATTCCTTAAAAACATTACCGGCTTGTTACAGCCACAACAGGGTTCAATTTTACTCAATCAGCAGTGTGTTTTCGACGATCAAAAAAAAATTAATTTACCCATGCACAAACGTCGAATCGCATTAGTCTTCCAAAATGCATGGCTGTTTCCACATATGAATGTGAAACAAAATCTAAAATATGCAGAAAATTTGTGTCCAGATCAGAACAAGAAATTTAGCTTTGATCAGATTGTTGATTTACTTCAACTCAAGCTGTTATTGCAACGTGCATCTTATCAATTGTCTGGTGGCGAGGCACAACGTATTTCGATTGGTCGCGCGCTCTTGTCTTCTCCTGATTTATTGCTCTTGGACGAACCATTATCTGGGCTGGACTACAAATTAAAAGATCAAATTTTACCTTTTCTAAATAGCGTTAAACTAGAAACTCAATTACCCATGATTTATGTCACCCATCATGCCGATGAGCTGGCTTATTTAAATGCACAGGTGGTTTATATGGATCAGGGAAGCATCACTGAAATCCCAAAAACTCACTAATCTTGAATAATATTAGATCTTTTTATCCATGAAAAAGGAAGTATTGTCTGTTCAAATGTATTTAAATTTAAATGCAAGATACGCAGTACAAACTCTACATTTTGATAAACTCACCTTTATGAAATGGTCTAAATTCCATGATTTATAAGGTTTAGCTCATTTAGCAATGATCTAAAAATATACTTGTTCAAGATATCTATTAAATCACTTGGCGTAAATCACGTGCTGTTTCTTGCAGTAACGGTAAAATATGAGTAATTAAATAATCTTTTGTTGTGCGCATAGTGGGGGAGACAATATTTAATGCGGCCACAACTACCGCGTTTGAGTCATAAATTGGAACCGCAACAGCATGAACTCCCAATTCATGTTCTTCACATGAATAACACCAATCTTGTTCTTTAATCTCATGCAGTAATTCGATAAACGCCTCACTTTCTGTATAAGTATATTTAGTAAGACGTTTTAATGGATACTGGGTCAGCCATTGCTTTTGTTCTTCCACATTTAAATGCGCTAATAAAATTTTCCCCGCAGAAGTTGCATGTGCAGGAAGACGATTGCCTAAATGTAAGCCGTAAGGATTAACACGGTCTGTTTGCTGATGTGCGGCACTACGTGCAATGGTAATTGCCTCATAACCATCTAATACCATCACCGAGTAAATCAGCGAAGTCTGATTGGTCAATAAGTTTAATAAAGGTTGGCAAATTTTGGGTAAAGGTGAACCATCTAAATAAGCACCAGAGAACTTTAAAATTTTGGGAGTTAAATAATAGTAATGTCCATCAAAGTCTAAATAGCCTAAGTACTCTAAGGTCAGTAACTGGCGACGCGCTGCTGCTCGGGTCATTCCTGTCTTTTCAGCCGCAGTACTGATATTCAAGCGATGTCGTTCAGGCCCAAAACATTCCAAAATCGCCAACCCTTTTGCAATCCCTGCAATAAAATCTTCATGGCGAATAATCTTTTTATTTTCAGAATGATGGATTAATCGGGTAGTTTTGTTGTGTTCATCGTCCATAACGCAGATCCTTAATTTAAAGCCAATTACATTAAAATTTTACTCAATCCAAATCAGACCGTTTTAGTGGGATAATGTTCGATCATCGAACATAAAAAATAATGATCGAACAAAATCTAACTTTAAGCCTAGAAGTAAATACAAAATTTATCAAGAATAAAGATTAGAAATCCGAACAAAACACTCGGCTTAGTTTCATCGGTTTCTAGGATGAAATGAATGAGTGATTCAAAGTACAGGAAGTAGTCAGATGATTGATAAAAATGCCACCTCATTGACTGAGGTTCTATCCCAAATCAAAGATGGTGCAACCATTATGATTGGTGGCTTTGGAACAGCAGGACAGCCCGCAGAGCTGATCGATGGGCTGATTGAACTTGGCGTTAAAGATCTGGTGATTGTCAATAACAATGCAGGCAATGGCGATTACGGTCTGGCGAAACTACTTAAATCAGGTGCAGTCCGTAAAATCATCTGTTCTTTCCCCCGTCAGTCTGACTCTTGGGTATTCGATGAACTCTATCATGCGGGCAAGATCGAACTGGAACTGGTTCCTCAAGGTAATCTCGCCTGTCGTATTCAAGCCGCAGGGATGGGTTTAGGTGCAGTCTTTACCCCAACAGGCTTTGGTACTTTATTGGCAGATGGCAAAGAAACACGTCATATCGATGGCAAAGACTACGTACTTGAATATCCGATTAAAGCAGACTTTGCATTGATTAAAGCACATCAAGGCGACCGTTGGGGCAACTTGGTTTATAACAAATCAGCACGTAACTTTGGTCCAATCATGGCGATGGCTGCAGATGTCACCATTGCACAGGTTTCAGAGGTGGTTGAACTGGGTCAGCTCGATCCTGAGCATATTATTACCCCAGGAATTTTTGTTCAGCATGTGGTTGCAGTTGATGCAGCCAATGGTAATGGAGAATAACAATGAGCTACCAAAAACTAAGCCGTGACCAAATTGCTGAACGTGTTGCCCAAGATATTCCCGATGGTGCATATGTCAATTTAGGTATTGGTTTACCGACCAAGATTTCAAAATACTTGCCAACAGACAAAGATGTATTCCTGCATTCTGAAAATGGTTTATTGGCTTTTGGTCCTCCACCCGCCAAAGGTGAAGAAGATCCTGAGCTGATTAACGCAGGCAAAGAATATGTCACCATGCTAACGGGTGGCTCGTTTTTCCATCACGGTGATTCTTTTGCCATGATGCGTGGTGGACATTTGGATATTGCTGTATTGGGTGCATTCCAAGTGGCAGCCAATGGCGACCTTGCCAATTGGCATACCGGTGCGCCAGATGCGATTCCTGCGGTAGGTGGTGCAATGGATTTGGCTGTAGGGGCCAAGAAAGTCTTTATCACCACTGATCATGTGACCAAGCAAGGTGAACCTAAGATTGTTGAAGAACTGAGCTATCCTGTGACAGGTAAGCATTGTGTTGATCGTATCTATACTGACTTATGCGTGATTGACGTGACCCCAGAGGGTTTAAAAGTGCTTGAAAAAGTTGCAGGTCTGAGCTTTGAAGAATTACAGGCTTTGACGGGTGCTCCATTGATTGACGCGATACCGGCTTAAGGATATAGACAACATGAAAAACGCTTACATCATAGATGCCATCCGTACCCCATTTGGTCGTTATGCCGGTGGTCTTGCGCCAATACGTGCAGATGATCTCGGTGCTATTCCAATTCAAGCATTGATACAACGTAATCCAACAGTAGATTGGCAACAAGTCGATGATGTGATTTATGGCTGTGCCAATCAGGCCGGTGAAGACAATCGTAATGTTGGGCGTATGTCAGCATTATTGGCGGGTGTGCCCTATCAAGTGCCAGCAACCACTGTGAACCGCCTATGTGGATCATCACTGGATGCGATTGCCATGGCAGCTCGCGCCATTAAAGCCAATGAAGCAGATTTAATCATTGCCGGTGGCGTAGAAAGCATGAGCCGTGCGCCCTATGTGATGGGTAAGTCGGATAGTGCTTTTGGACGTAGTCAAAAGATTGAAGACACCACTATGGGCTGGCGCTTTATCAATCCAAAGCTCAAAGAATTGTATGGTGTGGACAGCATGCCACAAACCGCTGAAAACGTGGCAGAGCAATTCAATATTAACCGTGCGGATCAAGATCAGTTTGCGCTAAACAGCCAACAACGTACTGCGGCAGCACAAGCTCAAGGTTTTTTCAAAAATGAGATTGTGCCTGTCACTATTCCCCAGCGTAAAGGCGATGCTGTGCTTGTGGATACCGATGAACATCCACGTGCATCAACGACTTTAGCCGCACTGACAAAACTTAAAGGTGTGGTCAAAGCTGATGGCACGGTCACGGCGGGTAATGCATCGGGAATTAATGATGGTGCAGCGGCCTTATTGATTGCTTCAGATGAAGCTGTAGAAAAATACCAATTAAAACCACGTGGGAAAATTATTGCAGCAACCACTGTGGGGGTTGAACCAAGAATTATGGGCTTTGCACCCGCGCCTGCAATCAAGAAACTGCTTAAACAAGCCGATCTTAGTTTAGCGCAAATGGATGTGATTGAGCTAAATGAAGCCTTTGCTGCCCAAGCTTTGGCTGTCACCCGTGATTTAGGTTTGGCCGATGATGATGCACGTGTCAATCCTAATGGTGGGGCGATTGCCTTAGGTCATCCTTTGGGCGCATCAGGTGCCAGACTGGTGACCACTGCCCTAAATCAGCTTGAACAGATCAAGGGGCAATATGCCTTATGTTCAATGTGTATCGGTGTCGGGCAAGGCATCGCGCTCATTATTCAACGTGTTGAGTGAGGTATCCGATGAGCCAGTTATACGCCAGCTTATTTTATCAGCCTGATGTCACAGCAATCTTTAGCGATCATGCCTTATTAGGTTACATGATCCAAGCTGAAGTGGCTTTGGCAAAAGCACAAGCACAAGTGGAGGTGATTCCACTATCTGCTGCTACCATCATTGAACAAGTTGGACAACAAGCCCTAGCAAAAATTGATTTTCAAGCACTGGCAACTGCTACAGCACTTGCGGGAAATATTGCGATTCCTTTCGTAAAGCAATTTACTGCGATTGTAAAACAATACGATGATGACACAGCACGTTATGTGCATTGGGGCGCAACCAGCCAAGACATTATCGATACAGCCACGATTCTGCAATGCCGTGATGCATTAGGGCTGATCGAAAAACAATTACAACAAGCTTATCAAGTTTCATTAGACCAAGCACAACAATATCGTGCCCAAGTCATGATTGGACGGACTTGGTTACAGCAAGCCTTACCGATCACATTAGGGCATAAGTTTGCACGTTGGGCTGCAGCATTTAAACGTGATCTAGACCGTCTACACGAGATGAAAAGCCGAGTGCTTACCGCTCAACTCGGTGGGGCTGTGGGTTCATTGGCATCGTTACAAGATCAAGGTTCAGCCGTAGTTAAAGCCTATGCCGCGGCATTAAATTTAACTTCACCTGAGTGTACATGGCACGGTGAACGTGACCGCATCGTTGAAATTGCCAGTGTACTTGCCCTGATTGTGGGTAATGTCGGCAAAATGGCAAAAGACTGGTCTTTGCTGATGCAAACTGAAATTGCTGAAGTTTTTGAACCTACTGCAAAAGGTCGTGGTGGCTCATCCACCATGCCTCATAAACGTAATCCAGTTGCAGCCGCTTGCGTACTTGCAGCAGCCAACCGTGTCCCTGCATTAATGGCAAGTGCCTACCAAAACATGTTGCAAGAACATGAACGCGCTTTAGGCACTTGGCATGCAGAATGGTTAGTGATTCCTGAAATTTTTCAGTTATGTGCAGGGGCTTTAGAACGCACTACGGATGTGCTTGAACATATGCAAGTCGATGCACAAGCCATGCAGCGTAACCTTGAGTGTACTCAGGGTTTGATCATGGCAGAAGCAGCAATGATGGCACTGGCACCCAAAATTGGCCGATTAAATGCGCATCATTTGGTCGAACAAGCTTGTCAGCAAGCCCTCGCGCAACAGCAGCATTTAAAAACAGTGTTGTCAGAAATGACTGAGGTGAATGTTCATCTAAGTTCACAAGCCCTAGATGAGATTTTTAAACCAGCATCTTACTTGGGCAATATTCAGGCACAAATTGATGCAGTACTACAAGCAGCACAAGGAGTGTCTGAATCATGAAAACCAGTATGAAAATTAAGAACCGTCAAGGACATCAACTTGCCGTTCAAGTCCAAGGCTTAAAAGATGCAGCAGTGATCGTGTTTTCTAACTCATTGGGAACTGATCATGGTATGTGGCAAGTTCAAGTAGATGCTTTGGCGCAACACTATCAAATCGTTACTTATGATACCCGTGGGCATGGATTAAGTGATGTGATTGCCAATGGAACATTGCATAACTTTGCTGAAGATGTGATTGATATCTTAGATAGCTTGCACATTGAAAAAACCCATTTTTGTGGAATTTCAATGGGTGGTATTACAGCACTCACACTGGCGATTGAATATCCTGAGCGTTTTTATAGCATTACTGTTGCAAACTCAGCAGCCAAAATCGGCACAGCCGAGGCGTGGAAAGTCCGTGCCGATAGCGTTGAACAACAAGGATTGGCTGAAATTGTCAAAACTACACATACCCGCTGGTTTAGTGAGCATTTTGATTATGCACATGATGTTCTTGCTCAAAAAACCATTCAAAGTTTAGCGGTGACACCTGCACAAGGCTATGCCAATGCGTGTCGAGCATTGGCAGATGCCGATGTTCGAGATCAGCTCAATCAAATTCAAATCCCAACTTTAATTATCGCAGGTCAATATGACCCTATAACGACGGTTCAAGATGCAGAATTTATGCATCAATTCATTCCAAACAGTCAACTTGAAATCTTGGCGGCTTCTCATTTGTCCAATATTGAACAACCACAAGTGTTCAATCAGGCATTGTCCAAGTTTATTCAGAACATATAACCGTCTAGGGTTAGAAAGGAATTCGCCTACAAGGAGGCAACTATGGCACAGGAATTTGCTGCCCCAAAAAATAGTATGGATGCTCAGGCACTCATTAATGATGCACCAATCAGCAAGTATCAATGGATGATTGCAATTATTTGTTTTCTCATTGTATTTGTTGATGGAATCGATACTGCTGCAATGGGTTTTATTGCCCCTGCTTTAGCACAAGATTGGGGGATTGATCGCTCTCAACTTGGACCTGTGATGAGTGCAGCACTGGGTGGAATGATCATTGGTGCGTTGGTTTCAGGACCTACTGCGGATCGTTTTGGACGCAAGATTGTATTAACCATTTCAATGTTGATCTTTGGTGGCTTTACCTTGGCATCCGCCTATGCCCCAAACTTAGACAGTTTGGTTGTACTGCGCTTTTTAACGGGTATTGGTCTAGGCGCAGCAATGCCAAATGCCACCACATTGTTTTCCGAATACTGTCCGAACCGTGTTCGTTCACTGCTCGTGACCTGTATGTTTTGTGGCTATAACTTAGGTATGGCAACAGGTGGTTTTGTCAGTAGTTGGCTAATTCCTACCTTTGGTTGGCACAGCTTATTCTTGCTAGGCGGTATTTCACCTTTAATCCTAATGGTATTGGTGATTGTGCTGTTACCTGAGTCATATCGCTTCTTGATTGTTAAGGGGCGAGATGCTGTAAAAGTTCGCAAAATCCTAAGTCATATTGCTCCTGAAAAAGTACAGCTTGCTGACAGTTTTTATATCCCAGATGAACAGTCTGCTGTAGCACAAAAGAAAAATGTATTTGGCATGTTGTTTTCTCAAAAATTTGCCAAAGGCACCGTATTGTTATGGTCAACCTACTTTATGGGCTTGGTCGTGATTTATCTACTGACCAGTTGGTTACCAACCTTGATGCGTGAAACGGGCGCAACCATGGAACGCGCAGCATTTATCGGCGGTCTGTTCCAGTTTGGTGGTGTATTGAGTGCGTTATTTATTGGTTGGGCAATGGATCGTTTTAACCCTAACCGCATTATCTCAGCATTCTATTTTATTGCAGGCTTATTTGCTGTTGCCGTAGGTCAAAGTCTCAGTAACCCAACCTTATTGGCAATTCTGGTGTTATGTGCGGGTGTGGCAATCAATGGGGCACAGTCTGCAATGCCAGCGTTAAGTGCCCGTTTTTACCCTACTCAATGTCGTGCAACTGGTGTGGCATGGATGACAGGGATTGGTCGTTTTGGCGCAGTGTTTGGGGCTTGGATTGGTGCTGTTTTGTTGGGCAATGATTGGTCTTTTACCGCGATCTTAAGCTTATTGATGATTCCTGCAACCGCTGCGGCTGTGGCAATTTTTGTTAAATCCTTAGTGGCGCATACCGATGCAACCTAACTTTCTCAGATCAGAAATAAGATCACAAAGGGGGGACAATTTCAATGAATGATGAACAACGTTACCAACAAGGGCTAAAGGTTCGCACCGAAGTATTGGGTGAAAAACATGTCGGTCGTTCTTTAGAAAATTTGAATGACTTTAACCAAGATTTTCAAAACTTTATTAGCCGTTTTGCTTGGGGGGAGGTGTGGTCACGTGAAGGTTTACCACGTCATACCCGCAGTTTAGTCACCATTGCTATTCTGTTGGCATTGGGACGAGAAGATGAACTCAGAATGCATCTCCGTGCTTGCTTTAACAATGGTGTTACCAAGGACGAACTCAAAGAACTGATTTTACACAGCTCATTGTATGCAGGACTGCCAGCCGCAAATGCTGCAATGCACATGGCTGAAGATGTTTTTAAAGAACTCGGAATAGAAGTGCAACCTGTCGCTGCACAACAACAGGATTAAGGAGATAGGCATGTTAAGTCATACATTGGGTGCGTATCCGCAACGAAATACAGAAGATCACCCGCCAGCATATACACCTGGCTATAAAACCAGTGTATTACGCTCGCCAAAAAATGCATTGATCTCGATTAATGAAACATTAACTGAAGTAACTTCACCGCATTTTTCACCTGAAATTTTTGGTGCAAAAGACAATGATTTGATTTTGAACTATGCCAAAGAAGGGCTCCCTGTCGGTGAGCGAATTATTGTGCATGGTTATGTGCGTGACCAGTTTGGTCGCCCTGTGAAAAATGCCTTATTGGAAGTTTGGCAAGCCAACGCATCGGGTCGTTATCGCCATCCAAATGATAAATTTATTGGCGCAATGGATCCTAACTTTGGTGGCTGTGGTCGTACCTTAACCGATGAAAATGGTTTTTATATTTTTCGTACCATTAAACCGGGTCCATATCCGTGGCGTAACCGAATCAATGAATGGCGTCCCGCACATATCCATTTTTCATTAATAGCAGATGGTTGGGCACAACGTTTAATTTCACAGTTCTATTTTGAGGGCGATACCCTGATAGATACTTGTCCGATTTTAAAAACCATTCCATCTGAAGATCAGCGTCGTGCCTTGATCGCATTAGAAGATAAAAACAATTTCATTGAATCAGATAGTCGTTGTTACCGCTTTGATATTCATCTGCGTGGTCGTCGTGCGACTTATTTTGAAAATGATTTGACTTGAGGAACTCACACAATGAATGCATGGAATTTTCAGGAAATTAAGGAAACCCCATCACAAACAGGTGGTCCTTATGTGCATATTGGTTTATTGCCACAACAAGCCAATATTGAAGTGTTTGAACATAGCTTCGATAACCAGTTGGTGAAGGAACATACCCAAGGCCAACGTATCCGTATTGAAGGTCAAGTGTTTGATGGGCTGGGTTTACCATTACGAGATGTCTTATTGGAAATCTGGCAAGCCGATGCCAATGGGGTTTATCCAAGTCGGGCAGATACCCAAGGCAAAACAGCGGATGCGCATTTTCAGGGCTGGGGACGTACAGGCGCAAATTTTGAAACAGGTTTTTGGAGTTTTGACACCATTAAACCGGGTGCTGTGGCAGGGCGTAAAGGTACGACTCAAGCACCGCATATTGCAGTCGTGTTATTTGCCCGTGGGATAAACATTGGTTTGAATACCCGTATTTATTTTGACGATGAAGTTGAAGCCAATGCCAATGATGCGGTACTGAACAGCATTGAGTGGGCAGTCCGCCGCCAAACGCTGATTGCAAAACGCAGTGAAGAAGATGGTGAAATCGTGTATCGCTTTGATATTCGCATTCAAGGTGAAGACGAAACCGTATTTTTTGATATTTAACGCGCCTAAAAAATTTAGGATCAAATTAGATACTTGGAAACATTATCCGTAACCTTCGTTGGATCAACAAGATATTGTTATCTGCGATAAACAGGATAGTTAAAAGGATTGAACAGGTTTTGTGGTGAGGGGTAAGGCTCCGCAAGATGGTTTTCTTGCGAAGCTTCACTTCTCCTTTTTCCGAAAGAAAAGGAGGTCGAACCGAAGGTTTATCCTGTCATTAAATGGAAACTTGGTAAGACTCCAAAAAACCAAAACAAATCTATTAAGGAAGATGAAAAAATGAAACTACAAAAACTTGCAGCATTGACGCTTGCACTTAGCTCCATATTTACCTTTCAAATGACACAGGCGCAACCTGTTTCACAAAGCCCAGTTGAACTTGCAGAACTGGCAAAACTCCCAGTAAAAACCATTGTCCCGATTACAGCAAAAACCAAAGAGCAGGCCTTAGCACAAGCAAAAATCATTGCCAATAATCCAGATGCCGATTTGGCTGAGTTCCGCATAGATCTCCTCAACTTTGCCAATGACACCAAACAAGTGATTGCATTGGGTCATGACCTTAAACAGATTCTGGGTTCTAAGCCCATGATTGCGACCATTCGTACTCATAATGAAGGGGGGCAGTTGACCATAAGTGATGCGGATTATGGCAAAACCTATCAAGCCTACTTACGCCAGCCCTTTATGGACATGCTGGATGTTGAAATGTTTCGAGATCAGCAAGTGGTAAAAAGCACTGTTCAATTGGCCCATCAACAAAAAGTATTGATTGTGATGTCCAATCATGATTTTAAACAAACACCTCCAGAAGCTGAGATTGTGCAACGTTTGCTTAAACAAGATCAGCTTGGTGCAGATATTCTTAAAATCGCAGTAATGCCACAAAGCAAACAAGATGTATTTACCTTAATGAATGCAACCTTAAAAGTCAGTCAACAATCTAAAAAACCATTGCTGACGATGTCGATGGGTAAACTCGGAACGGTTTCTCGCATTGCTACCGCCAATATGGGGGGCAGCTTTAGTTTTGGCATGATCGGTGAAGCTTCTGCGCCTGGCCAAATTGATGTGACCCAACTTAAACAGTTATTAAAAGTAGTTCAACCTACACCATAATTTAAAAGGATTTTTTAGACATGAAAATGATTTCGTTACGTTTAACCACATTGGCACTTGGCTTAGCGGTTTCTAGTTTAACAATGGCAGAAAGCTATGTAGTAGATCGCTATCAAGATGATACAGAAAAAGGCTCATTACGTTGGGCGATTGAACAAGCCAACAGCAAACCGAGTGAAGCTAGTGAGATTTTGATTCAAGCAGTTGGGCAAGCACCGTATGTGATTAAGGTCAACAGTCCACTGCCAGAAATTAAAGCACCTGTAAAAATCATGGGTACACAATGGGCAAAAACAGGTGAGTTTATTGCGATTGATGGCTCAAATTATATTAAAGGTACAGGCGTAGAAGCTTGTCCGGGTGCTGTCGAAGGGCAGTTCGGAACCAATGTTCGTACCACAACTTTACCGGGTATTGTGTTACGTGACATCAACGGGGTGAGCATTCAAGGACTAGAGATTCGTCGTTTTTGTATTGGGATATTGATGAACCGTGCCAGCAATAACCTGATCCAAAATAACCGTATTATGCACAACTATGGCGGTGCAGGGGTGATGTTGACAGGGGATGATGGTAAAGGTAATCCGACTGCGACCACCACCAATAACAACAAAGTGTTAAATAACTATTTCCAAGACAATGGTGATGGACTTGAATTAACTCGTGGTGCGGCATTTAACTTGGTTGCCAATAACCACTTTATTTCAACCACTGCAAACCCAGAGCCATCACAAGGCATTGAAATTCTATGGGGCAATGACAATGCAGTGATTGGCAACAAGTTTGAAAACTATTCAGATGGCTTACAGATCAACTGGGGCAAACGCAATTATATTGCCTATAACGAACTGACCAATAATTCCAACGGCTTTAACCTCACGGGTGATGGCAATATTTTTGACAGCAATAAAGTCCATGGCAATCGTGTTGGGGTTGCCATTCGTTCAGAAAAAGATGCCAATGCGCGTATCACATTAACCAAAAACCAAATTTGGAATAATGGCAAAGACATCAAACGCTGTGAAGCGGGTGGGAGCTGTGTGCCCAATCAACGTTTAGGTGCAATCATTTTTGATATTCCGGGATTAGAACATGCGCACTTTGTCGGTTCACGGGGGCATGGCGTGAAAATTGACCCAGCAAACTTACAAAAGACCTGCCAGCAACCCAATGAACAAGGCTGTAATGCCCAACCGAATCAAAATATTCAAGCACCTAAATTGACCTTAGCAAAAGGTCAAATTGCGGTAGAGGTAAAAGGACAACCGAACCAACGTTACCAAGTTGAATTTTTTGGAAACTCACAAGCAAGCGCACATGAAGCCGAGTTTTATTTAGGCTCAAGCACTGTTGCAACCAATGCTCAAGGCACAGCAACCGTTACTTGGAAACCGACAGTGAAAGTTGCATCGATCACCGCCAGTATCACAGATCGTTTAGGTGCAACATCTGAACTTAGCTCAGCGCTAAAACTTAAATAAAAGTAAGGATGCTTAATATGAGTACAAATTCTTTATCTCTTAAACTTAGTTGCTTGGTAGTTGCAGTTTGTACGGCTCAGAGCAGTTTTGCTGAGCAAGGCTGGTCACAAGATCGCCAATGGTTATTGGGCGATTGGAATGGACAACGCCAACAACTGGAAAAAGATGGTTATAAATTTACCGCTTCGATCATGAGTCAAGCTGCGACCAATTTAGATGGTGGCTATAACGATGACAACAGCTTTGAAAACGCAGCACAACTGGCTTTAGGCGTAAACTTTGATTTAAATAAAATTGCAGGCTGGAAAGACACCACCGCCAATATTTTAATTACCAAACGTGACGGTAACGCTTTAACTTTGGAGCGTATCAAAGACCCTCGTTCTAGCGCTTTAGGCAATTCACAAGAAATTTATGGACGCGGCAAAATTTGGCGTTTAACCCAAGCATGGGTAAAAAAAGGTTTTGCTGACAATACCGTTCAATTCAAGGTTGGACGTATGGGCATGTCAGATGACTTTAATGGTTCACAATGTGAGTTCCAAAACTTATTACTTTGTGGTGGGCAACTTGGCAAATCCATTGGCTCAATTTGGTACAACTCACCCGTAGGCTTATGGGGAACCAATGTCAAATACCAATTCGCACCTGAGTGGACATTGGGTGTTGGTGTTTATGAGGTGAATCCTGACAATATTAAAACTGGCAAAAATGATGGTTTTAACTTGGATATGAATAATGTCAAAGGTGCCATTATTCCAGTAGAACTGGCATGGAGACCAAAACTAGCAGCATTTGATGGTTTAGCAGGCGAGTATAAAGTTGGTGCACTTTACTCGACCGCTGAAGCCAATGATATCGCGATCGCTGGAAAGGTACATGATAGCAAACATAGTTTTTGGATTAATGCACAACAACAACTCAGCCAAAAAGGGCAGGATCCAAAACGTGGTTTGTTCCTAAGCTTTAACGCCGTTGTTAATGATAAAGCCACCACAGCAGTACAAAGTACGCAACAACTTGCACTTTGGTATAAAGGGCCTTTTGACAGTCGTCCAAATGATTCAATTGGATTTGGTGTAGCAAACTATATAGTCAATGATCGTTATAAAAATCGCCAAATTGAAACCAATAGTAGCCGTGGCTATGACCAATACGACATGTTTGCGGCAGATTATGTGCCCGTTCAACGTGATGAACTCAATGTTGAATTGAACTACACCTACCAATGGTCACCTGCGGTCATGTTACGACCGAACCTACAATATATCCATCAGCCTGCGGGTGTAAAAGAAGTGGATGATGCATGGGTTGCAGGTTTGAGCATGCGTGTGAATTTCTAATCTAGGAGTATGACCTATGACTAAGTCTACAAGCTCTCATACCGTATTAAAAATATGGTGTTTTATATTAGGTTTGGCTTTGCTACTGACAGGGCTATTCTTTACCGTTGGCGGTGCAAAATTAGTGACACTCGGAGGATCATGGTATTTCGTGATTTCTGGTGTGTTGACGCTTGCATCAGCCATTTTTATTTTTAAGAAAAAAACACTGGGAGTCTGGCTATTTAGCTTAGTTTTTGTGGGAACCATCATTTGGTCATTGCTAGATGCGGGTTGGGAGTTTTGGCCTTTATTTTCGAGACTAATGTTTCCAGCAGGTCTCTTTGCTGCATTGATGTTTAGCCTACCCGCAATTCGTCGCTACCAGTTTCAACCGAGTGCAAGCTTACCTGCGTATGGCTTAGGGGTAGTTACGGTTCTTGGTATGTTGATTGGACTTTATCAAATGTTCCAACCGCATCCAACGGTGGCGGCATCAGGTCAAGAATTGCCATTAGTTCCTGTTAAAACCGATATGAAACAAAGCAATTGGCAACACTATGGTCAGGATGCTGGGGGCAGTCGTTTTGCCGCACTCGACCAAATCACCCGCGACAATGTTCATCAATTAAAAGAAGCGTGGCGTTTTCGTACTGGTGATTTTACCACAGGCTCAGGTAATGGGGCAGAAGATCAAATGACCCCGTTACAGGTGGGTAATAAGATTTTCTTATGTACGCCACATAACAATATTTTTGCTTTAGATGCAGATTCGGGTAAACAACTGTGGAAAGCAGAGGTCAACTCGAAATCAGATGCATGGGAACGATGTCGTGGGGTTGCCTACTTCGATTCAACTCAACCTTTAAGTCAACCGACTTTGGCGGGTGCAACACCTGTCCAAGCTGTGGCAAACAATACCGCTTGCTTACGCCGTGTTTATACCAACACACCTGATGGACGCTTAATTGCGGTCAATGCAGACACAGGTGAACGTTGTAAAGATTTTGGTGTTGATGGGACGGTTGATTTACTTAAAGGTTTGGGTGAAGGAACCACCGCGCCACGTTTTGAAGTGACCTCCGCTCCGACTATTGCGGGCACAGTGATTGTGGTTGGTAGTCGTATTGCAGATAACCTTGCCGCAGATATGCCAGGTGGGGTGATTCGTGCTTATGATGTGATCACAGGTCAATTGCGCTGGGCATTTGATCCACGTAATCCTGATCCAAACTATGTGTTAAAAGAAGGTGAAACCTATAAACGCAGTTCAGCAAACTCTTGGGCTGCAATGTCATATGACCCTAAGATGAATACGGTATTTTTACCAATGGGGAGCTCTTCAGTGGATGTTTGGGGGGGCAATCGTCAACCTTTGGATCATAAATACAATTCATCTGTATTGGCTTTAGATGCAACCACAGGTAAAGAAAAGTGGGTTTATCAAACCGTTCATAATGACTTATGGGATTTTGATTTACCAATGCAACCAAGTTTGGTTGATTTCCCTGCGAAAAATGGGACTAATCAACCAGCCGTGGTGATTGGAACCAAATCTGGACAATTCTTTGTATTGGATCGCTTAACAGGTAAACCTTTAACCAAAGTGATCGAACAGTCAGTGAAGGCTGCCGATATTCCCGGTGAACAATATAGCCCGACGCAACCACGTTCAGTTGAAATGCCACAAATTGGTAATCAAACTTTGACTGAATCGGATATGTGGGGGGCTACACCATTTGACCAACTAATGTGCCGTATTGGATTTAAAACCATGCGTTATGAAGGCTTATATACAGCACCAGGTAAAGACAAATCTTTAAGCTTCCCAGGCTCTTTAGGTGGCATGAACTGGGGCAGTATCGCCTTTGATCCAAGTCATCAATACATGTTCGTCAACGACATGCGTTTAGGTTTATGGATTCAGTTGTTTGAGCAGACACCTGAAGATTTAGCAATTCAGGCAAGTGGTGGCGAGAAAGTCAATACAGGCATGGGCGCTGTACCCATGAAAGGTACGCCGTATAAAGTCAATAAAGATCGTTTTTGGTCTAAGTTAAATATTCCATGTCAAAAACCACCATACGGTACTATGACCGCCATCGATATGAAAACGCGCCAGATTGCTTGGCAAGTTCCAATGGGAACGGTTGAAGATACTGGACCAATGGGCATAAAAATGGGCTTAAAGGTACCAATTGGTATGCCAACGATTGGGGGCCCAATGGCAACACAAGGTGGCTTAGTGTTCTTTGCCGCAACGCAAGATTACTACTTACGCGCGCTGGATTCATCGTCAGGTCAAGAGTTGTGGAAATCACGCTTACCAGTCGGTAGCCAAGGAACACCTATTAGCTATGTTTCACCAAAAACAGGCACACAATATGTGATGATCACTGCCGGCGGTGCTCGGCAATCTCCTGATCATGGTGACTATGTGATTGCTTATAGTTTGAAATAAGCTGCAGTAAAACGTTAAAAAACAAAACTGCAATCGTTCAACGGTTGCAGTTTTTTATGGGTTTAAAATTTAAAGAGCTTAGACATACATTTGTATACTCATCGAAATAATAATAATTTTTGACTTAAGCATCGTTGGAAGCAACAGACACCGAGTTTAGCAATTTCCTCTGTCGATAAAGTAAATAGAGTTATCTACACAACATCATCAAAAAGCTCGATATCTGAGTGAATTAAACCGAGAATACAACTTCAATATTTGATTTTCACGAATTTCGAATAACGCTTATTTTTTAAATAAATTCTGATTTTCTTGTAAAAAAAATTTAATATACACTATAAAGAAAACTTTGATCACTCAATAGGCTTTGTTGCGCAATCCTATCTCTAAAGGCTGATTCCACACTATAATTTTCAAATGAATAAGCCTCGCCCTAATATTTACAGTACTCTTAATTGGTCTTCATACAACCAAGCTCTCATTAATCGTGGCAATATTGCCATTTGGTTTGATCCCAATACTCAGTGGTATGAACAACCGCAAGGCAAACAAGGTCGAAATCAAACCTATTCAGATATAGCGATCTAATGTTGTTTAATGATGAAATCCTTATTCCGTCTGTCTTTAGGTATGGTCACGGCTTTGTTCAAAGTCTCATTCTTCTTTGCTGATGAGATTGCTCAACAACATTGAAAAAATTTCTGTATTACAAAGCCAAAGAACTGCAACTTCTATACTTTATTCTTGAAAAAAATAGTTTCTAGTATTTCAAACAGCGTTTATTTCTGTATTTAAGTCTTATTTTTAATATGAATGAGATTTTTTTCATTAAAAAAGAGCATTTGATCATTAAATGCTCATAAAAAATAAGTGAATACCAAGCTTATTTTTAAAATAAGTAATCATTAGAAGCATAAATTTATAAGGAATTCGAGAAAATTATAATAATGTATAGCGATTTAATTAGTCTTTTTTATCTGTGATAATTAATTTTAATGAAGGATTTTTATTAAAATTCAGCAATATTTAACTTAAAATAAATGGAAAGTATGAGTGAATTTTATTAATAAATTTTGATTTTTAATTTAAATGTATCTTGGGTGATTTGGCTTAATCATATGTTTTGAGTGTTATTGAGGTGGGTGATATTGTTATATTTGGTTTAAGGATAAATTTTAGAATATCTGTGTTTGTCTTTTTATATAATAAAAATAGCATTTTTAATTGTGAAAAATTATTTGATTTATATTGTTTTGTTTTTATGAATTATTTAAAGTAAATAAATAAAATAATCATGATTCTTAACTTTTATTTGCGTGATAAGTAATTGAAATAAGAGATATTGTGATATTTATTTATTTTTGCTAGGATATTTTTTATTTTAAACTGTTCTTTATTTATAAGTGTAAGGTGAAGATTAAAATAAATTGAAAGTGGTTTTGTAGGGGGTATTATTTTTTGTGGATATCGATTTTAAGCGTGATATGCACGACATAATAAAACCGTCTTATCATTTTTTTAAAAAGTTGAAGAGGTTTATTGAATGAAGAAGTTAACATTGCCAGCATTAGGCACTCTAGCTTTAAGTTTAGCATGTTCAAGTGTTTTTGCAGCAGACGGAACAATTACAATTAACGGTATGATAACTGATGAAACTTGTACATTAGCGGGCTCTGGATTTGGAGTAAACGGCAGTCAAAATTTAGTTTTGACCTTAGACACTGTACTTAAGTCAACCTTTACTGCGACCAATATGACTGCAGCGAGAAAAAACTTTAGCCTACAGTTAAAAAATGCTGCAGGCACAGGTAATTGCGACGCATCAACAAATAAAGCACTAAAAGGTTTATACCTGAGTCCAATTTCTACAGCTGACTTAGACACCACTGATAAAACTTTATTAGTGAATAAAGCAACAGAAGGTGGTGCTTCTATAGCAAATCCAGTTTATATCCAAATTTTAACAGATGCAGATATTGCTGTTAATCTTTCTGAGCCTTGGGGTGTCCAAGCTAAAAGTGCAATTACAGGGCTTGCAGCGGATGGTAGTGGTACCGCCACCATGCTTTACAAAGCACAGTATGCGAGCAAGACAGGAACTGTAAGTGGACAAAACGTGACTGCAGTTGTCAACTATACGTTGCAATACAATTAATTTTTGAATCTGTTTGCTAGAGGGGGAAATAATGCGTTACCTAAAAATTGCTGGATTCATTTACTTGATGATGTCATTTGCTTATGCCGGTGTCTCAATAGATGGTACTCGCATCATTTTCCCAGCTGAATCCAAAAGTGTAAATGTCCAGCTCCGAAATGCCTTTGACACTCCATCACTTGTACAAGTGTGGATAGATACTGGGGATTCAGAAAAGATTCCCAAGGCAAGTGAAGTTCCTTTTATTCTAAATCCACCATTGACTCGAGTTGAAGCACGAAAAGGTCAGATTATTCGAGTTATTCCTTTGGATATTAAAAAATTACCGCAGGATCGTGAATCTATTTTTTGGTTCAATATGATGGATATTCCACCAGATGATCCAGCACTGAAAGATAAAAACTATTTATCTTTTACAGTAAGAACGCGGATAAAACTATTTTACCGACCTAGTGAGTTAGCCATGACAGCATTTTTGGCACAGCAAAGCGTGCAGTTTAAATATGATCAAGGTGCTCAAAACGTAAGTATGAATAATCCAACACCTTATTATCTGACTGTGGTTCAAATTGAAAGTGGTAAAAACCAGGCATTTAGCTCAGCAGACCAAGCTATTATGTTGGCACCTTTTACTCATGTAATTCTGAAAGATTTTAAACTGGATACCTCAACTAAAAAAATCGTTTACGAGGTGCTTAATGATTTAGGTACATTACAAACATACGAAACAACAATCCAATAAATTTATTATTAAGACATTTTTTAATAATTTCACTAAGAATTTGAAAAATAGCTTTGAAGTTCTGTTGCCTTTTTTATAGGGCGCTAGCAATAAAACAGTAATGATGAGCAGGTTATTACTATGCTGAATTTTAAAAAGTCTGAACTTTTTTTAATGTTGATGTCAACTGTTACTGTTCAGACTTCAGCTGAAGACGTGCAATTTTCTCATGCTGATACAAATACAGATGGTCATTTAATTACCCAAGATAATAGTCAGCTTATTGCTCAGAACTATAATGAATTAACGGCTAGTAATAATGACTTTACTACGTTTAATGCAGCCTCATTGTTTGGTGAGCAAACCAATGTAGATTTAAGTGGTTTCACCTCTCGAAACTTTGTAGCGCCTGGTCAGTATTTGGTTCATTTGTCAGTAAATGGTGAATCTTTGGACACTGTAAATGTGCATTTTGATCACTTGGATGGACAGAAATCGGCAGTATTATGTTTATCACCAGACTTGCTTGATCGTTTGGATTTAAAAGATAACTTCCGTGCAACGTTGCCGAATAAACCCTGTTTGACCATGAAAACATTGGATGCCGATGCCTACAAAGATTTTAATCTTGCAGAATTAAAACTGGCTTTATCTATTCCTCAGGCTTTACGTGAGGAACGTCCAGAGGGTTATATCAATCCTAAATTATTTAATAATGGTGTTAACTCTGGTTTTATTGGCTATGCGTTTAACTACAATCGCGATGAAGATCAAGAAAGTAAATATTTAGGCTTAAATGGCGGTTTAAATTTAGCGGGTTGGTTTTATCGTCACTCAGGTGCTTTTGAGTCAAAAAACTCAGGTTTGGGCCAATACCATTCAGATCAAAATATTCTCTACCGCGATATTACTCCAATAAACTCACGTTTGAGTGTGGGGCAATTTAATACCATGACGTATCGTCTGGATAACTTGCCGATCGTCGGTGCTCAAATCAGCTCTGAACAAGACATGTTGCCATGGGCTTATCGTCAGTATGCACCTGTGATTGAAAACTTCGCCTACACCAATGCGGTGGTGAGGATATTTCAAAATGCACAGAAAATTTATGAGCGTACAGTCCCACGTGGCGCATTTAAAATTAATGATCTCAATGCTGCAAACGGTGATTTAACTGTTGAAATCACCGAAACAGGAGGAGAAAAGAGGACATTTATTGTGTCTCTGCAAAGTAATCAAGACTTAGTTCGCCAAGGACGTTATAACTACAGCGTTGCGGGTGGTCGTTATCGTACTCGAACAGAAATCACCGATGATAAATTATTCCAAGGTAGTTTTAATTATGGTTTGACTAATAGTTTGACCCTCGGTGCTGGTTTAAATATCAGCAATGGCTATGCCAGCGGCTTGGGGATGTTGGCATTAAATATCCCTATTGGTGGTGTGACTACGATCATTGAGCATACAAACTCAGAGCTATTTGGTAAAAGTTACCAAGGGACGAAATATGCCTTAAATTATCGTTATGCATGGATTCCTCAAAGTTTCTATTTATATGCAGATTATGCCAAATATAATCGTGATTACATGAGTATTTCTTCACACCTCTATCAGCGTAATCGAACTATACTAACTGAAAGTGAATATGATAACTTTTTATATAACTATAATTTAAAAGAAAATATCGGCATCAGTATTTCTAAATCCTTAGCGGATACTCGGTGGGGAAATATAAACCTGAGTGCGCGTAGAAACACCTATTGGGATGATAACCAGGATTATTACCAATATAACCTAAGTTATGGTAATAATTGGAAAAAAGCCAGCTACAATATTGGCTTAAGCCGTACCGATTACACTAATCGTGAGCATGAACGCAGCACCACCGCTTTTTTTTCTATCTCGATTCCACTGGAATGGCGTAAACAGAAGATGTATGCAAGTTCTAGTGTACAGCGTAACGAAAATGATCAAGTCACTTCAAATGCAAGTTTGTCTGGTATAGCAGGTGCCAATAATGAGATTACATTTGGTTTAGGTGTTTCCGATGCACAGAACAATACCCGTTATAATGGCAATATTAGTTACCTCTTGCCTATGATGAATGTTGGGTCAACGATCTCGTCTGATTCACATAGCATACAGTACTCATTGTCAACACTGGGTGCAGTGGTTGGACATCGTTATGGCTTAACCCCTGTTAACAGCTTGCCAGAAACATACACCATCATCCATGCTAAAAATGGCAAGGGTGCCAATGTGGAAAATGCATGGGGCGTAAAAGTCGATCGCTTTGGTAACGCTATCTATCCATTTAACTCCGCCTATAGCAAAAATACCATTACTTTGGATCCGAAGAATTTACCAACAAACGTGACATTGGAATCCAATCAGAGCGATGTAATTCCGCGTAAATACAGTTCGCAGTTGGTTGAATTTAAAGCCAATAAATCCAGTAATTTACTATTGCGTATCCATTCAACGCAGCGGCAAGATTTGCCAATGGGCAGTCAGTTTAAAGATAGCGAGAATAATACAATTGGAATTCTTGGGGCAGGCAATCAAGTGATTGTTAACAAAGAACAGCCATTAATGAATACCAGTCGTGTGATCTGGGGTAGCAGTGAAAATGAAAGCTGTCAGATTGCACCGATTTCTAAACAGCAACTCGAACAAAAAACCACAGTGAACTTCAATATTGTTGATGTGGAGTGTAAATAAATTATGAATAAGCTTTTTTGGTTCTCTGTTCCATTATTATTTGCATTATCACAGTCTGTACTTGCGACTATTGCGAACTGTAACACATCTAGTTCAGTGACTTTTAATCGAGTGGTTGGGACAATTAGTAATTTTCCTTATGATCAGGCCATTAATAGTTTAGATTCGGAATCTATGTTACTGAGTTGCACTCCATCTGTGGCGGTACGTTCTACATTTGCTGCTATAACAGGCAGGACAGATTTGGTGGGCAACAGTCCTTTTTCAGTTGGACCCGATATTAAAATTATAGGTTCAATTACAGATCCTACAGCTTTAGCAGCAGCCAAGATTTGGTTAATGAATAATTTAAAAATTTCTTTTAATTTGCATGATGGTAATCATAGCCCTCCAATGATGCAAAATATATTATCTATGAATACTGATTATAATATTTTACCCAATACTGGTTTAGGTACACCTGTGACAATTGCAGGTGAATCTTATTTTAGAGGATCAACAAATGCTGGAACAGCGATTGCTGCTGTAAGATCCTCAATATTCAATTTTAAATTACTTTCGACTTATAAACCTTCTGCTGCAGTGATTGATGCTTTGAGTAATGCTATAGTTCAAATTCATTTGGGTACAATCAGCTATAAGTTTGATGATTATAATGGATCAACAATCAAGCCAAGTGGGGTCCCTAAAACAGGAACAACAGAAGTATATGTAAACCTAAGGATGAGCTTTACACTCCCGACTTGTACAATGTCGAATCAAATCGTAAATTTAGCGACTGTACCCACCAGCATATTAAGCAGTAATCAAACTGCCAATGAAAAGAATTTTAATGTCAGCATAAACTGTACGACTACAATGCCTAATAAAATATTATTGGCAATGATTACAGATAGCTATACACCAAATAATATAAATAATAAGGGTATTTTAAAAAACCATCCTGCTTTAGCAAACCGCAGTAATGTGGATGTGCAATTACGAGATGCGACTGACACACCAATGGCGATTGGTAGCCAAAGTTCTTTTTACATAGTACCCACAGGCTCTACTTCGACCACTTTTACCAAAGCGCTAAAAGCGAGATATTTCCGTTCAGCAAGCATAGCGACACCAGGTCTAGTACAAGCCCAAGCGACAGTATTTATAGATTACAAATAATTTAAACTTATGTAATAAAAAAGTATTGGGCTTAATATTGAAAATCATATTTCAATATTAGGTTTTGATATTCCAGAGGAAAATTAATTTAAAACTGATTTATTTAAAATATTATATATATTTAGATTGCTTGCCATTTTAAAAGCTAAATCTATTAAACAAGTTTTGTTGGGTGCATTGCATTTCTTTAATTAACCAATCTCTAAAAACGATTTTTCGATGATCTTCTTCAATCGGTGTGGAGGAGAGTAGGTAGTATGCTGAATCATCTAAATCTAGATATTTTTCGACTTGAATAAAATCATGTTCCAGTTCATGTTCAACCATAAAACCCGATACGATAGTTTGCCCCAAGCCAGATAAACAGGCTTCGATACATAAGTAGAAATGGTCCAGCTCAATCGTATTAAGCTTTGAAATTTCAGGATGTGCTTTGAATAAATAGTTTTTAAATTTTGGTCTTGAGGTACTTAAGATTAAATTAGAGGCGTTCTGTTGGTTGGAATTTACTAAAAACATAAATTCATCTGCAATTTTCTCGCTAAAAAGATGATTTGCCCATACAAAATCATTTCTTCGTATGGCAAGGTCTATATTTTGATTTTGAAAATCTAAGTGACCACCACCAGTTAAAAGTGTGATGCCAAAACCAAGGTCTAACTCATTAAATTTCATCATTCTTGGAATTAACCATTTCATTGAAATCGTTGCCTCACAAGACACTGTTAAGTGGCTTTGTTGCACAACCCTATCTGTAACGTTTTTTTCAGCGATATAATTTTCAAATGAAGAAGCCTACACACAAAATCTACCGCACAACCAATTGGCCCACATATAACCGAGCACTCATGAGTCGCGGAAATATTGCCATTTGGTTTGATCCTGCTACGCAATGGTATGCGCCATCAAAAGGCAAACAAGGGCGAAATCAAACCTACTCCGACGCAGCCATCCAATGCTGCTTAATGATTAAATCCTTATTCCGTCTGTCTTTACGTATGGTCACTGGCTTTGTGCAAAGTCTGATTAAACTTTGCGGATTAAATTGGATAGCTCCAGATTACACCACGCTTTGTAGAAGACAAAAGCATATTGATATTGTAATCAGCTACCAAAAAAGTAGAGATGGGCTGCATCTACTCATGGACTCTACAGGCATGAAGTTTCTAGGTGAGGGCGAATGGAAACGCAAGAAACATGGACCTGAATATCGTCGCCAATGGCGTAAACTTCATATTGGTATAGATGCTAAAACCCTGCAAATACGAGCAGTTCAGCTTACAACCAATAATGTCAGTGATTCACAGGTGCTTGGTGATTTACTTAATCAGATTCCACAAGATGAGCGGATTGACTCTGTTTATGCCGATGGAGCTTATGACACCAAGCAATGCCGTCAGGTCATTGCAGATCGGCAAGCGCATGCGGTGATTCCACCTAGAAAAAATGCGAAACCATGGAAAGATACAAAGAGTAGCTCGCTAGAGCGAAATGAATTACTTCGAACAATTAAACGTTTAGGCAGGACACTATGGAAAAAATGGTCAGGCTATCATCGGCGAAGTTTGGTTGAAACTAAGATGCATTGCATCAAATTATTAGGAGATAAACTCAGTGCAAGGAGTTTTGATAGCCAAGTGAATGAGATCCATGCACGTGTAGCAGTCCTTAACAGATTTACGGAATTAGGTCGACCACTTACCCAAGTTACGCCTTAAATTTGGCTCAATTAGGGGCGCTTTGCATTTCAAATCTTTGTGCAACAAAGCCCTGTTAAGTTGTTGTTTTTATATTTTTGTTGGCGAATACCGATAATACAATTGTCGAGTTGATTAAATACATTTTGACAGCAATCTAACAAAACCTTGCCTTCAGCGGTAAGAATCAAAGACTTATTTTTTCTTTCAAATAAAGTAATATTTAACAACTCTTCTAAATTTTTAATTTGTCGACTTACAGCACTTTGTGTCACATACAATCGTTCAGCAGCGATCGTGACACTTCCTTCGATAGCAACATAATAAAAAAACTTTAGTGAATTAAGTGATAACCTCTCTATCATACTAAAAACCCTGGTAAACCATATTGAATTGAAGGTTGTAAATAGATATTAATTCTTTATTACATAAACTAATTCATATTATTACTTTGTGTGATAATTATCAATATATTTGCGTGTTAAGAAAGTAAAATAAAATTAACTCAATTTTTGCTATAACATACACATTTTCCATACATGTTATATAAAAATAGTGCAGGTAAATATTTTAATTGAACTTCAGCTTGATCAATAAAATAGATATCTTGATTTTTTTTGTCTATAATAGTGAGAAAATTATTCTGTCGGTCTAAAGTAGTTCCACTTATTGTTTTTAATGTATTATCAAAATTCTTGTTGAAAAACCTAATATTGAAAAAGACTTCTGTTCCGGCTTTGATTTGCAACTTTGATATGTTTTTTAATAAACCGCAGTGTTTGCAGGTCCATTTTCTTGTTTTAAATGATATTTCTGGTTTAAACATTTGGTTCCTTTTTTAGTATATTGTGCTTGATTTGAAATGAGAAAAATAAATTTTCATTATTTTTTTTTGGAATGTTCTATAACATTATTAAAGTCATAAGAATGAATATATTTTTCCAAGTATTGTTGAGTTTTATGTAATTCCTCAATGAGCCAATTTTTAAATACAATTTTTCGATAATCTTCTTCAAATGGAGAGGAAGATAGAAGATAATAAGATGAATTATCATAAAATGGTGCAATAATAGGTTGAAGTTTATTATGCTTTAATTCATTTTCGATCATAAAGCCGGAAGCAAAAGTTACTCCTAAACCAGATAAGCATGCTTCGATACATAAATAAAAATGGTCAAGTTCTTTATATTTGAGATGATTTATTCTATCTTTAATTTGATTCATTTTTAGCAAACTTCCCCAAAACTTTGGTCTTGATGAAGAAATTAATAAATTATCTCCAATATGATTAGGATTTTGAATAAAGAACATTATTTCATTGACCAATTTAATGCTATAAATATGTTCTTTCCAATGAAAATCATCTCGACAAATTGTGATATCAGTAGTATTTAAATCGTATAATTTGTTATTGGTTATAATTTTGATTTTAAATGATTTATCTAGATTATTGAAGCTTTTTAAACGAGGGATTAGCCACTTCATACACAGCGTGGATTCACATGAAATAACCAGATCATTTAATTCTGTATCTCTATTGTTTAGTTTGATGAGGCATTTATCTATTTCATGAAAAATATTTTGGCAACAGTTAAGTAATAATAAACCTTCATTGGTGATTTCAATCTTTTTCCCTTTGCGTATAAAAAGCACCGTATTTAAATTATCTTCTAAATTCTTAATTTGACGACTGACTGCACCATGAGTAACATTCAACTTTTTTGAAGCAATTGTTAAACTTTCGTAAATTGCTGCATAATAAAAAAACTTAAAAGAATTTAAGGAAATTCTTTTTTTTAGCATAAAAGTTTCTCATATTTAAATTAAATAAGCTTGATTGTGATCACTAAGACCGATCTTAAATAATATATAGTGAAGATATACTTAGCAATAAAAATAATTTGATAATTAATCATGTGTAGTTGTGATAAAAAGTAATGGATAATTTTTTGATAAATCTAATCCAAAACATTTACTAAAATTATAATTTTTTTAAGAAATTTTAAATTATGCGAATAAATTTTTCATATTTTTTGAATTGTAAGTGAGGTTTTTAGTAAATCTTTAATTTTAACATGAATTATTTAAATGGTTGTGGAAGTGTGAAATGTAATCTAAATATTGTAGAAATTTTTTTATTTTTTAAATTGTTTTTTTGGGTTTCTTAAATTTTATAATTTATTTTTATTGATTAATGTGGTTCAAAAGTAGTTTGAAATATTGATGGTTTTTGTGATGGGGTGAAGTAATTTATTTATTTCAATGATCTTACTATTTTTTATTTTAATGTGGTTGAATTTTATTCTTGATGCTTTATGAAATTAAAATTGATTCATCGTAACTATTTATTTTTATAAATGATTAAATTAGAAAGATGTATTGAAGTTAACATAAACCATAACTTTTTATGACGGTCTTGCGATGAAAATTAGATTTTTTATTGTGATTATTAATGGCGGAATACGTTACTTTCAACATGACATTACTCAATGTAGCTTATAGGCTAAGTGTTGATAATGAGGATCAAGTTATTGATTTAAATCCGCACTGTACAACGAGTTTAGCGACTGATATTGAAAAATTAACAGCTATATCATTCAATATTTAATTGCTTGATTGTGATGCTTTACATATATCTAGCGGTATTTCTTTTGCATTCATTGGTTGAATAGTAAGTACAAACAGTAAATGCTTGGCAGTAAATGGTGATGTTGGTAATGCATCTGCTACAACAAATGCGGGTATAGAAATCTCAGATCCTGATTCTAAAATTTTAACTGTTGAGGGGAGTAATTATTCTACTGAAAAGCACTTAATGAGGGTACAAATACATGACAGCGCCTTATAACAATAGGTGTTTCTACAGTCTGTAAAGCTAATGATGATGTAACTTTGAGATCAGTGATAACTCAAGATAAATTAAAATTTTAATTTGGATTTATCATAAAAATGTGTTGATTTCATATGAGTAAATAATTATCTGTGTAGTGGGTATGTTTTGGTCTATGAATAGCTATGCAGACAATTATGTATTTGTCTGCATAGCCCATTTTAATAGCAGCTTTGTGATTCCAAGTTGTGTATTTGCTTAGCCAGTAAATTTCAAACATATAGCCTGTTTAGATGCAAATGCACGTTTGCAATTGAATATTTCAAACAGCATTTCAATAAATATTATGATTGTAAGCTTAGTTTAACATTGACCTATCGTTGCAACAGATAACCACCCTACAGCTCGAACTTTTCGAGCAAGGAGCTTTCTACGGATTAATTTTGATTAGGAGTCTAGAATGAAATTGATAACTAAGGCGTTGGTTAAAGTTGCATCTGTTGGGGATTAATGTGTTTAGTTATAGCTAGACAAAGCAGTACTACTTTAGGGATATAAAATATTAGCTTAAACCGCTGTAAATTAAGCGTAATACAAACGATGTTTTTGCTGAACATGTATATGATGCAACAGGGGAATGAGTATTATTGTTGTAGCTAAAAGAAATGTCCCAAATAGACTATAAAATAAGATACGGAATTGCTTGACCTTACAATTATGGAAACTTTTATCATGGCATTACCATTTAATGTAGGAGTCTAGCATGGAATTTTATATCGCAAATATGACCTGTGGTGCTTGCGCGCGTCGTATCACTAAAGCAATTCAGTCTTTAGATACTAAGGCGGAAGTTATCGCAGATCCACCTAGTCGTAGTCTCAAAGTGAAAACCAGTGTTACTGAAGATGATTTAAGAGACAACTTAACCGCAGTGGGTTATCCCCCACGCTAAAGGCTATATGATAAAAAAGCGACCAAATGGGTCGCTTTTTTATTTGAGTAGTCATTGTTAAAGCTAAGCATTCAATCTTTTTTTACTTTTTGTTGAGCAAGGGGTGAAAAAGATAAAGAATCATTTTGATGATAGGTTTCTTCTAATGCAATTTTTTGCTGTTGCAATCCATCGAGAATAGGACAATTCGGTCGTTCATCACCAGCACAACAATTAATCAAATCTTGTAAAGTGTTGGTCATTTTCTGTAGTTCTTGAATCCGAATTTCTAACTTCTCGATATGTGAGAGTGCCATTTGTTTGACATCTGCGCTTTGTCGATTCTTATTGTTCCATAAATCCAGCAGATCTGCGATTTCTGCAACTGAAAATCCAAGCGATCTTGAACTTCGAATGAATTTTAAGCGTTCAGCATCCTGAGTTGTATATGAGCGGTAACCTGCATTACTTCGACCCACTATAGGAATAAGACCAATTTGTTCATAATATCGAATCATTTTGGCTGATATCCCCACACTTTGAGACAGTTTTCCAATATTCATTAAGATTTCTCTCTACAAGCTTCTACTCGAAAGTAGAAGCGGGTTGAAAGCGACGTAAACGTAAGGCATTCGCCAAAACAAATACACTGGATAAGGCCATTGCGCCTGCTGCAAATATCGGAGAAAGCAGAATGCCATAAGCAGGGTACAATAATCCAGCAGCCACTGGAATCAGCAGGGTATTGTAAGCAAACGCCCAGAACAAATTTTGCTGAATATTGCCGATGGTTGCTTTTGATAAGGCAATTGCGTTAGCGACACCTTGCAAATTGCCTGACATCAGCACAACATCCGCCGACTCAATTGCAACATCCGTACCTGTACCAATGGCCAGCCCCACATCTGCTTCAGCCAAAGCAGGCGCATCATTGATACCATCACCGACAAATGCAATATTGCCATATTTTGCTTTCAATGTTTGAACTGCTTTTACTTTGCCTTGAGGGAGTACTTCGGCAATGACTTCATCAATACCTAATTGCTGAGCAATAGCTTGTGCTGTACGCGCATTATCTCCCGTAACCATTGCCACTTTTAGACCGAGTTGATGCAACGCTTTAATCGCAGATGGTGTTGTAGATTTAATAGGGTCTGCAACAGCAATAATTGCTGCGAGTTTGCCTTGAATTGCAACATATAATGGTGATTTACCTTCGTCACCCAAACGTTGAGCTGCATTGGTAAAGGGTAAGATATCAATATTGAGTTGCAACATATAGCGGTCTGCACCAATATGAATATCTTCATTTTCATTGATCTGAGCATAAACCCCCATACCAGTTACGGAATCAAATTGTTCTACTTTTGGCAAAGTGAGGTTTTCTTTGATTGCTGCATCTACGATGGCTTTCGCAATTGGGTGCTCTGAAAGAGATTCAACAGCTGCAACTCGACTCAATACGTAATCACGTTCAAATGATTCAGTAACTTCAAAATCAGTGAGTACAGGATGACCTTCTGTCAATGTTCCTGTTTTGTCTACCGCAACGATTTTGGCATTTTTGAGTAACTGTAATGCTTCACCTTTACGGAACAATACCCCTAACTCTGCACCACGACCTGTTCCGACCATAATCGAGGTTGGCGTTGCTAGACCCATGGCACAAGGACAAGCAATAATAAGGACAGCTACCGCGTTCACTAAAGCGAAGGTTAAAGCAGGAGAAGGACCGAAAATCAACCAGATCAAGAATGTCAGTACAGCAGCCACCATTACTGCTGGGACAAACCATAAGGTGATTTTATCAACCACAGCTTGAATTGGCATTTTGGAGCCTTGCGCTTGCTCAACTAAACGAATAATTTGTGCGAGCATGGTTTCGCCACCGACCGCAACTGCGGTAAAGCTTAAAGTCCCATTTTGATTTATAGTACCACCGACTACATCACTGTCGATGTTCTTCTCAACAGGTATAGGCTCACCAGTAATCATAGATTCATCAACAAAGCTTCTGCCTTCAATGACTCGTCCATCAACGGGAACACGCTCACCTGGTTTTACAATGATAAAGTCACCAGCAACAACTTCATCAATTGGTATGTCGATGATTTGGTTGTGACGAGAAACGTGAGCAACTTTGGCTTGTAGGCTGACTAAACGCTGAATGGCTTCTGACGTTCGACCTTTGGCTTTGGCTTCAAGAAAACGACCTAATAGGATCAAAGCCACAATCACAGCAGCAGCTTCATAATAAACGTTCACTGTACCAGCAGGTAAGACGTTTGGTATAAATGTTGCGACAATTGAAAATAAATAAGCAGCCAATGTTCCAACTGCAACCAAAGAGTTCATATCTGGTGCTAAACGTAATAAAGCAGGTAAACCATGTATATAAAATCTTCGTCCAGGAATTACTAGAACCAATGTGGTGAGAATAAATTGTAAATACCAACTATTTTGTACACCAATCGTCTGAGCAATTAGATGATGCATGCCCGGAATAAGATGCGAACCCATTTCTAATATAAAAACAGGTAAGGCAAAGATAGTAGCAAGTGTCAGATCACGCTTTAATTCAGCGCGTTCTTGATCTTTTTTTTCTAAGTGTTCTGCTTGATTTGGAATAGCCGTTTGAATTTCTTTCGCATCATAACCTGCCTTATCCACGGCTGAGATTAATGCTGCTACATTGGTTGTTCCGAAAATGGTGGCACGTTCAGTGGCAAGATTGACATTGGCCTCTTTTACGCCGGGTACATTTTTAAGAGCTTTCTCAACCCGGCTGACACATGAGGCGCAGGTCATGCCATCAATTGACAACTCTGTGGTTACATCAGCCACTTCATATCCAGCATGTTCAACGGCTTTGATCAAGGCATCACGGTCGATAGGAGTATTGGAGGTGATATCGGCACGTTCAGTGGCTAGATTAACCGATGCATTGGTTACACCATTGACTTTTTTAAGTGCTGTTTCTATTCGACTTACACAACTAGCACAGCTCATTCCCTTGATTTGTAAACTACTTTTTAAACCGGAAACACGATCAGTTGATCTATTTTCCATAAGTCACACCTATAAGTCTTATATCATGATCTAAATCCTAAACTCTTACATAATGTTAAGGTCAAGTAAAACAGTTCAATTTTTTATAAGATATTGTTGCAATTATAAATTTGGTTTGCAAACCTATCCTAAGACGATATTCTTCTGAACATAATTCACCTTTAACCCTTTATTCTTAATCATAGTTCATTATTGTTTTATCTATTACGCCTCTTGCGTGAGTCAAAAATCATCATTTTAGATTAATCCTGATAATGACAAGCATATAAATTAACCTGTTTTTTGCTTTGTATAATCACGCATAGTCGTTTTATCATGAAGTGATATTGGCTATCACCGTTCGGCGAAAGTACACGATGTAATTCTCACTCAACAGAGGGTTTTTGCTCCCTTTATTGTTGTTAAGGTTTATTTATTTCTAATTTCATTTTATTTATGAGTCTTTTTTCTTACATATCATGTTGAAAGATCTTGTTTTTTAAAAATAACCGTAAAAATTACTAAGCCATCTCGTGATTCAGCTTGGATAGTTGCACCATGAAGTGTCAGGATCGACTTGGTGATAGCAAGCCCTAGACCTGTCCCATCTTCCATGCGTTGTCGAGATGCATCAGTTCGATAGAAACGGTCAAATAATCGAGACAACTGTTCAGCTGACAAGGTTGGGCCTTCATTTTCAATTGAAAAACTATTGTAATCTGCTGTTTGCTGGCATTTAATTTGAATGACCGAGTTTGGCTTGCCATATTTAATCGCATTAGATATTAAATTACTGAGCGCACGGCGTAGCATAGTAATATTTGCATTTACTTTTCCATTACCGAAAAGGTGAAATGTGATATTCTTTTGTGCTGCGAAAGCATCATAAAATTCAAATAATTTATCAAATTCTTCATACAAGTTAATTGTTTGTAAGTTTTTAAGACTAAGACCATTTTCTGCTTTAGCCAAAAACAGCATGTCTGAAACGACTCTTGCCAGATGTTCACATTCCTCTAAGTTAGAAAATAAGACTTCTTTATAGGCCTCTATATCACGACTGCGAGATAGACATACTTGGGTTTGAGTCATTAAGTTGTTGATTGGAGTGCGAATTTCGTGTGCAAGATCGGATGAAAAGTCTGAAAGTTTTTCTAAAGCCGACTCTAAACGGTCAAGCATTTCATTAAAGGCGATGGTTAGTGGTTTTAATTCTGTTGGAGTATTCTCAACTTCTAAACGCTCAGATAAATGCTGGGCTGAAATCCCTTCGGCAACTTGTGCTATTTTTTTGATCGGGCGTAATCCTCGCCAAACATCAAACCATCCTAAAAACATTAAACATAGTGCGCCAATTAAACAAATATAGAATAGCTGGCGTTTGAATGCTTTTAAAAAAGATATATGTTCTGATGTATCAATCGCAACAATAATTTGTGTAGATTGTGCATCTTTATCATCTTCAAAAATATTTTGATAGGCCAGCCCACGATAGTTTTTATTTTGTACTTCCCATTTTAACCATTGATTTTGGTCGGTAGTACTGTGTGGCGTGAGGACAATTTGTGCGGAATTGAATACAATTTGATTTACAGGTCGTTCAATTTGAACAATCAGATTATCATGCCCGATAAGAGAATCTTTTAATAAGGCATTAAGTTTAGATGTGTTGGTTGGGTTTTGTTTTAAGAGATTTTGTATAGACTGAATTTTTCCCTCAAGTAGCACTCGATCCTCACTTTCGAAGTGCTGCGAGACACCAAGAAGTATCACGAAGCCCATGATGATCAAGATGGTGACCGTTGAGAGAGAAAAAAGAATCGCGATTCGAAAACTGATCGCATTGAAGACTTTAAGCCTCATCTTCGATCTCTAGAACATACCCCATTCCCCGAATATTTTGAATCAGTTTAGGTGTAAAGTTACTATCAATTTTATTTCTTAAACGTTTAATTGCGACTTCGACTACATTGGTGTCACTGTCAAAGTTCATATCCCAGACTTGCGATGCAATCAGCGCTCTTGGCAGAATTTCTCCACGTCTACGCATAAATAATTCCATCAGCGCAAATTCTTTTGCCGTTAGATCAATTCGTTGTCCTGCGCGAGTAACACGGCGTTTTCTGATATCAAGTTCGAGATTGGCAATACTGATTAAGTTATGGTCTTCTCTTTGCTGTCCTCGGCGGAGTAAGCTTTTTATTCTTGCAAGGAGTTCGGCAAAAGCAAATGGCTTAACCAGATAGTCATCTGCGCCCAAATCTAAACCTTTTACTCGATCTTCGATTTGATCCCGAGCTGTCAAAAATAAAATGGGCATGTTTTTCCCGCTTTTACGTACAGCTTCAATAATATGCCATCCATCCATTCCCGGTAACATTACATCCATTATAATGACATCGTATTCCTCAGAAAGTGCATATTGTTTACCCGTGAGCCCATCAGTGACCCAATCAGTTATATAGCCCGCTTCAGATAAGCCTTGTTTAAGGTAATCACCTGTTTTTTGCTCATCTTCTATTAATAAGATTCTCATTTTAGTGTCCTAAAATACCTTTTAGAAACATAATAGCGTGATAAAACATAAGTTGGATATGGATTACAAAAATGTCATTTTCAGGTCATCTAGATGATCAACTCTTCGATTTACTCTCTTAATAAGTGTCTCTCAATCTCGGAGAAATAAATGCGCACAATTTTGTACATCAGTTCCACGTTGTTTATCTTTGTTGGTACTTCAATTGTTGCTCAGCAATCTTGGGCGGATGTTTCTAAAATGGCGCTCAATGAAAATACGAATATTCATGCAACACAAACAATCCAAAAGCAGTGTTTAATAAAGCGGTGTAATGTACTACCCAGTCGAAGCCTCAACCAATGAACATACACAACACCAGCACGTTCACTTATCCACGATGGCAAAAATTCATCCAACGACAATGCTTAAATGGACTCTTCGACGATGAGGATGAATCATGCAAATATGAGAGGTTAGCTACACCTATTCGATAATTTTAATAAAACTTTGTTTTGAAAATTGAAGCATAAATAAGAGAGGTGAGACCTTATTATCGTCAAACAAAGCATAATTTGCAGGATGCGTTTAATGAAAAATTTATCTAAAAATAACAGTCTTTTAAGTGTTTAAAATTTTTTGGAGTTTTATATGTCTCATATTCAAACTTTACAAGATCCGTTCTTAAATATTTTACGAAAAAAACGTATTGCAGTTTTTATTTTTCTTGTGAATGGAATTAAATTGCAAGGATATATTGAGTCTTTTGATTCCTATGTATTGATGTTAAGAAACAGCGTAGGTCAAGAACAAATCATATATAAACATTCAATTTCTAGCATAATGCCTACACGGAATATTCGTGTAAATGTTAATGTTTTTCTTGCAAGATTCGATGATCAAAATAATTTCAACAATTCATATGACGCTGGTGCTCAAGATAGCTAGAGCCAAATTGATTATGGTTATCAAGATGGCTTTAATGACGAAATACCAGTTAAAGAATTTTTCAAAAGATGAAAAAAAGCAAATTATAAATTTAGACTGGATATAAGTTGTATGAAAATTAAGATTTAAGATATAGCATTGAGCTATGCAATTATTGATCTGTACATTGTGGATTTTCTTTTCATACACTTAATGAGAAAAGCAAAAAAGAAACCACATAAAAAATGAGAAAAACAACTTAAAAAAAGCCCCACGCTAAATGTAGGGCAACAGGATAAAATAACAAGATCTCTCAACGAGCGCTTATTCAGCATCGATGAGATTTTATAAAAATACCAACAGCAAAATGATACCCAACACCACACGATACCACGCGAACACTCTCAAGGTGTGTTTTTCAACAAACTTCACTAAAGCCTTGACCACTAATAATGCTGCAATAAATGCTGCAATAAAACCCACCGAAATATTGATGAGATTGTCTGAAGTTAAAACGTCTGCATTTCGAATCAAATCATAGGTTGCAGCACCTAACATGGTTGGCATCGCAAGGAAAAAAGAAAATTCAGTTGCCGCTTTACGTGATAAACCAGACAACATTCCGCCAATAATGGTTGCGCCTGAACGTGAGGTTCCTGGAATCATAGCAAGACATTGAGCAAATCCAACCAGAATCGCTTGTTTTAAGGTAATGTCAGTGGCTTCTATAGTTTTGGGTTCAAACTTTCTCGCTTCCACAGCAAAAATAATTAAACCACCAATGATTAAAGCAAAGGCTACAACCAAAGGACTAAATAGAACCTGTTTAATAAAATCGACCGCTAACACACCAATCACCACAGCAGGAATGAAAGCAACCAAAACATTAATTGCGAAACGTCTAGCCTGAACATCCCCTGAGAAAAAACCTCGAATTAACTCAATGATTTTTTGTCGGTAAAGCCAACATACCGCTAAGATTGCACCCAATTGGATCACAACCTCAAACACGCGTCCAGAATCTGAATGAAAATCAATTAAATGACCAAATAAGATCAGATGACCTGTACTGGAAATCGGTAAAAATTCAGTTAAACCTTCGATTAACCCCAAAAATAAAGCTTTAAGCAGTTCAAAATTTTCCATAAATGAAATAAACAAGCGTTTTAAAATTTGAACCTTTGTAATGTATTTAGGGCTGTTTATAAATGAAAAAAGACAAAATTTTACGAAATTTTTATGCGGCTGATCTGACTGTAAATAGAGAGTTTACGGGGAATTTTTAGATACTGAGTCGTGGAATATCCCAGTGTTTAGGATGAAAAAAGATGAGTGCTAAATTTATAGCGCATCAACAAGTACAGCATCCAAAATTATGCTTACTTCAAAAACATATAAATCATTGCAATATCGACATTTTTAATTTGAGTCATTCAAGTTGGGGGGGAATGTCATGTTAGAGTTGATTTTAGTCTTGGTGATTGTGGTGCTTTTGGCTTTTCCTTTAGGGAAATATCTTGCCTGCATCATGCAAAATAAAGACATGAAAATTGATCCAGTGTTTAGCTGGATTGAAAAGCCAATTTATCGTGTTTTTGGCACAAATCCTAAACAGGGCATGAATGCAAAGACCTATTCACTCAGCTTTGTGATGAGTTGTATTGTGATTGGATTGGTGACTTGGGTACTGTTTATGTGCCAAGCAAGTTTGCCACTCAATCCAAATAATGCACCCAATATGTCATGGGATTTAGCACTACATACCATGATTTCATTTCTGACCAATACCAACCAACAACATTATTCAGGTCAGGCACAACTGTCATATTTATCACAGATGGTTGGAATTGTTGGGTTGCAAATCATTACTCCAATGATGGGTTTGGCAATGGTGGTGGCAACGGTACGTGCTTTGTTTTATCCTCAATCAAATACTTTATCAGAATCAGATCAAAATCTAAGCTTTGAAAATAAACTTAAAAAAATCAATGTGGGTAATTATTGGGCCGACGTGATTCGCCCAACCTTTCGGTTTTTAATTCCATTATGCATGATTTGGTCATTATTACTGAATAGCCAAGGTGTGCCATCAACCTTTCAAGGTGGCCCAGAAGTTCAAGTCATTGACCAAGCCGCTGAATTAAAAACTCAAAAAATTCCACTTGGTCCAGTTGCACCAATGGTTGCGATTAAGCAATTGGGCAGTAATGGTGGTGGTTGGTATGGGCCTAACAGTAGTGTGCCATTAGAGAATCCAACCCCATTTTCAAATTTCTTAGAAATGATTGCGATTTTACTTATTCCTGTCGCCGTGATTTTTATGTTGGGATTTTTAACCAAACGGGCAAAATTTGCTGGCTTTGTTTTTGGCTCGATGTTGCTGATGTCAGTGATTTCCGCCACAACAGCAATCTGGTCTGAAAGCCTTTCATCTTCAGCAATGCAAATTTATGCCATGGAAGGCAAGGAGGTTCGTTTTGGTGAAGCATCTTCTGCGCTGTGGGCAGCATTAACTACACAGGTCAACAACGGTTCAGTCAATATGATGCATGATTCTGCATCTCCCTTAACTGGTTTAGTTGCGCTTGCAAATATGCTAATCAATGCGATCTGGGGTGGGATTGGCTGTGGTTTACAACAATTTATGATCTATTTGTTTTTGGCTGTATTTATTGCTGGGTTGATGACAGGACGTACGCCGGAATTATTTGGACGCAAAATTGAAGCAGGTGAAATCAAATTACTTGCTGTGGTGATCTTAATTCAGCCGATTACGATTCTGGGTTTAAGCTCAATTGCTTTGTTTTTCCCTGAGCTTACAGGTAATAGCAATCCGCAATATCATGCCATTTCCCAAGTCTTGTATGAGTATGTTTCGGCTTTTGCCAATAATGGTTCCGGTTTCGAAGGTTTAGCTGACAATACAGTGTGGTGGAATGTTAGCTGTGTCATTGCTTTACTGCTTGGACGTTTCCCAACATTGATCATCCCGCTAATGATTGCTGCTCGTTTAGCTGCAAAGCGTCAAGCTCCTGAAAGCAGTGGTAGTTTAAAAGTGGAAACCCCAACTTTTGCCTTCACTCTGATCGCAATTGTGGTGATGTTGACTTTATTACAATTTATGCCAGTCCTTGTTTTAGGGCCTATTGCTGATCAGCTGTTATTGGTACAAGGCTAAGGTGAAGACAATGAATCATTCAAAACAATCTATTCAAAAACACTCTACTAAAAATATATCATCAACTTTATTCCAAGGCGAAGCCTGGAAAAATGCCTTGATTAAATTGTTACCACAACATGCCATTAAAAATCCGGTGATGGCGATTGTTTGGCTGGGCACCATCATCACACTAGTCAGTACTTTAGCGGGCAAAGCCAATATAATATTTGGCTTATCTGTGACTTTGATTTTATTTATCACCGTATTGTTTGCTAACTATGCTGAAGCCATTGCAGAAGCCAAAGGTCGTGGTCAAGCTTCTTCCTTAAGACAAGCCCGTCAAAATTTGACCGCACGTCGACTCAGCTCTAAAGAGGATGTAGATGGGGTGCAAATTGCTGCAAGCTTATTAAAAATGAATGACTTGATTGAAGTCCGTGCAGGAGAACTTATTCCAGCGGATGGTGAAATTATTCATGGTTTTGCGACAATTAATGAAGCAGCGGTGACAGGGGAGTCAGCACCTGTATTACGTGAAGCAGGTACAGATAAGTCGGGTGTGATTGGGGGAACTAAAGTTTTAACCGATCGTATTGTGGTACAAGTCACCGCAGAAGCGGGTAACAGCTTTCTTGATCGTATGATTGCTTTGGTTGAGGGGTCTAATCGTCAGAAAACACCCAATGAAATCGCACTGGGCATTTTACTGACTGTTATGACTGTCACTTTTATTGTAGTGGTGGTGAGTTTACCTTTTATTGGACATTTCTTAAAAATTGAAATCAATCCTATTCTTTTGGTGGCACTGTTGGTGTGTTTAATTCCAACCACGATTGGAGGGTTGTTGCCTGCAATCGGGATTGCGGGGATGAATCGGGCTTTAAAAGCCAATGTGATTGCCAAATCGGGTAAAGCCGTTGAGGTGGCTGGTGATGTGGATGTATTACTGCTCGATAAAACAGGCACCATCACTTACGGTGATCGTCAGGCAACAGCATTTTTCCCACTGACAGGCGTGACTGAGTCGGAACTTCGTCAAGCCGCAATATTGACCTCACTTGCAGACCCAACCCCAGAAGGCAAATCCATTGTAGTTTTGGCAAAAGAGCAAGGCGAACATATTGTTGAGCCTGAACAAGTCGAGTTTATTGCATTCAATGCAGCAACTCGAATCTCTGGGGTAAATTTACTGAATGGACCTCAAATTCGCAAAGGGGCATTAGATGCAATTCTTAAATTTGTTTCACAGAATCTTGAGAATCATAGTGAGTTGAGAACCCGTGTAGAGCAGGTGGCTTCAAAAGGTGCTACGCCGTTAGTTGTGGCAAAAGATCAGAATATTCTTGGAGTAATTGAACTTTCAGATGTGATTAAACAAGGCATCAAGGAAAAATTTGCCCGCTTACGTGAAATGGGTATCAAAACAGTCATGGTCACAGGTGATAACCCTTTAACCGCTGCTGCTATTGCGGCTGAAGCCGGTGTCGATGATTACATTGCTGAAGCAAAACCCGAAGACAAGTTAAATTGTATTCGTGATGAACAGAATAAAGGTCATCTGGTCGCTATGGTTGGAGACGGAACCAATGATGCACCTGCTTTGGCGCAAGCTGATATTGGTTTGGCTATGAACTCTGGGACCCAAGCAGCAAAAGAAGCTGGCAATATGGTGGATTTGGATTCGGACCCAACTAAATTGTTATCGGTGGTTGAGATAGGTAAACAGCAGTTGATTACGCGTGGCGCATTGACCACCTTTTCATTGGCAAATGACATTTCAAAATACTTTGCAATTTTACCTGCTTTATTTGTAGCAGCCATTCCCCAAATGGGCGCCTTAAATATTATGCGCTTGGGAAGTTCAGAAAGTGCAATTCTTTCTGCACTTATTTTCAATGCCATCATTATTCCATTACTGATTCCAATTGCATTGCGTGGGGTGAAGTTTAAGCCTTCAACATCGACGCAATTATTACGTCGAAATATGTTGATCTACGGTGTGGGTGGTGTGTTGTTGCCATTTATCGCTATCAAAGTGATTGATCTAATGATCAGCCCTTTATTGGCGCTTTAGAAATTTTGAGGATGATAGAAATGAAGACTGAAAATAATCTATTGGTTGAATCAGCGTTTGTTGAATTAACCCGAGCATCATTCGGACTAACCATCGTTGCTTTGGGCCTATGTGGGTTTGTCTACAGTGCCACCGCAACAGGACTGGGGCAAATTCTTTTTGATCAACAAGCCAACGGGAGTTTGATTGTTGAAAATGATCGAGTACTAGGCTCTCAACTGGTTGCACAACCTTTTGTGCAAGCGCAATATTTTCAACCAAGACCATCTGCTGCCAATTATGATCCTATGGCAATGGCGGGAAGTAATATGGCACGAACCAATCCTGATTTGCATAAGGCTGTAGATGCACGTTTAGATAAAATCGCGATGCAGGAGCACATTGAAAAAAGTGCTATTCCTGCTGATTTGGTCACAGCTTCAGGGAGTGGAATTGATCCTCAAATCAGTCTTCAATCTGCAATGATTCAGGTGAAACGTGTCGCTAAAGCAAGACATTTGCAGGAACAGGATGTGATAAGGTTAGTACAAGAAAGTAGCTTACAACCGACATTTGGAATTTTAGGGCAAGCCAGAGTCAATGTACTTGAATTAAATTTGGCTTTGGATCAAATTGTAAAAAAATGATTTGATTAAGAGCATCAAACTGAAATGAACCTAGGATGAGGGCACAGTATTTCCCTAATTTTAAAGAGGGGGTTATTAGGATTCTATTTTTAGTGTGAATTCAAACAGCCTCTCTTTTTGCTTTTGCTCATAGATGGATCAAGTGCAATCCAACGATATTTCCCAATGGGAATTTGTGCTATTGAGTGGCAGTACAGCGACACAACTGGACCTCGATTCATAAATATTAAACAAGCAGACGGTGATGACCGATTATAGAAATAATAAAGCAGATGTTCTGCTGCAACACACTCAGCGATATCAATCTGGGCGCCTCACCATATTTTTAGGTGCTGCACCTGGCGTGGGGAAGACTTTTGCAATGTTAGTGCGTGCACATGAACTTGCCTTGCAAGGTGTCAACATTGTAATTGGCTATGTTGAAACCCATGGTCGCATTGAAACTGAAAACCTCATCTCAGGTTTGGTGATCATTCCAAGAAAGGCGATTGAATATCAAGGGCATTATCTTGAAGAAATGGATCTTGATGCTGTACTTGCAAGCAAACCCAGTATTGTTTTAGTGGATGAATTTGCGCATAGCAATATGCCAAATAGTCGTCATGAAAAACGTTGGCAAGATATCAATGAGCTATTGGATGCGGGTATTGATGTATTTACCACCATGAATATTCAGCACCTAGAAAGTTTAAATGACGTGGTCTATCAAATTACGGGTATTCGGGTGACTGAAACCGTACCTGATCGAGTGTTTGAGCGGATTCGTGATATTCGATTAATTGATTTACCTGTCAATGAATTACTTGAGCGTTTAAATCAGGGTAAAGTCTATGTCCCTGAGCAAGCTGAACAGGCATTGCAACGCTTTTTCAACAGTTCAAATCTTACAGCATTACGTGAATTGGCAATGCAAACCGTTGCTAGTCATGTCGATACCGATGTTCGAGAAAATTTTGCCATACAAGGGCTTGTTCCCATTCCTCTGAAAAATCATATTTTAATTATGCTTGAAGGCAATGGACAGGCGGAGGCTTTGGTTCGTGCTGGTTGTCGAATTGCAGAAAATCGTCAGGCAAATTGGACTGTGGTAATTTTTTCTAAAGATTCAAAAATAACGGAAAAACAAGATAATTTATCGAGTCGAGAAATTGAACGAGCTCTAAACTTAACCCGTCAATTGGGTGGAATGACTGAAATACTCTATGGTCAGCAACATGCAAAAACGCTTTTTGACTATGTGATTGATCGAGGCATTTCAACTTTGGTATTGGCGCAATCTCATCGGCAATTCTTTCCTTTGGGTTTAAATTTTGTTGATCAATTACTTAAATACCAGCCAAATTTTGAATTAAGTATTGTCCCGATTCTCGCTGAACAAAGTCGGCAGCCCTTTTTCCACGATACGCATTCGTTTCTAAACCTTAGAGAAATACTTTTTGTTTTAGCCACCACTGTTATCAGTATTGTGATTGCAAGTCTAGGCGAAAAGTATTTAGGGATTGAAGAGCTTTCCGTAATTTTTATCACTGCCGTGGTATTTGTGGCATCTAGGACACGAATGCTGGCTGCGGTATTTTCAGCGCTGTTGTTCTTTTTGGCTTATAACTTTTTCTTTATTTCACCTAAATTTACCTTACAGATTTCGGCACATCAGGGCGTGATTACCGTGGTTGCATTTTTAGGAGCAGCATTGATTTCCAGTCGTTTAGCTTCACGACTTAAAGAGCAAGTCATGGCTTTAAAAGCTGCCAATAGCTATAACAGTATTATGCAAGATTTAGGTCAAAAGTTGTCCACAGCGATTGATTTAGAGCAAGTCCAGAAAATAGCAGAAAGTAGTTTAAGTAAAAATTTATCGGCCGAGGTCTGGTTTTATTTCCCAGAATCATCAACGTCTTCGCTTGAAGTTATCAACAGTAAAGAAAAAATTTCAGCAGATTGGACGTTCAAAAACCATCAACCTTCAGGACGATTTACCCAAACATTGACTGAAAATGATTGGTGGTTTTTACCCTTATTGGCCTCAAAGCAATGTTTCGGGGTGGTGGGCGTAAAGTTTCTCAAAAACGCATCTGTATTAAATACTGAACAGAAGCAATTGACTGAAACCATGGTTGAATATATTGCTCAAGCGATTTCTCGAACCCAACTCACCAAAGCATTGGAAATTGCTAATGTGAGTTCAGAAACCGAGAGATTACGTTCGGCACTGTTATCATCCGTTTCTCATGATTTACGCTCACCTTTAGCCTCTATGATTGGTGCGGCTGATACTTTGAGCAATTATCGTCACTCGATGGATCAACAAGATCAAGATAGTTTGTTAGAAGCCATCCATTTAGAAGGTGAGCGACTCGATCGCTATATTCAAAATTTGTTAGATATGACACGCTTAGGGCATGAAGGTTTAACGCTTAAACGAGACTGGATTGGTGTCGATGAATTGATTGGTTCAGCGGTGCGCCGTTTAAAACGTTATATGCCAAATAGTCTTGTTGACGTTGATTTACCTGACCAAACACTCAGCCTATTTGTTCATGCTGCTTTAATTGAACAAGCGATTTTTAATGTATTGGAAAATGCAGCCAAGTTTTCACCAGAACATAAAGCGGTCAGTATTAAAGTTCTACAACTGAATGAAAATGAACTTGAAATTTCGATTAGTGATCAAGGCTTAGGAATTCCAGAAGATGAACGTGAGCGTATTTTTGATATGTTCTATACTATGGAACGAGGGGACCGTGGGCAGTATGGCACAGGATTAGGTTTAACGATCGTCAAAGCAATTATTGGTGCGCATATGGGTAAAATTAGCGCATCCTCAGCCAAAAATAATCAAGGGACTTGCATCCGTATGCAATTGCCTATCCAGCAGATTGGATAAGTGCATTTAGTAATTTTAGGAAAAAGCATGCCAGAACAAAATGTATCGACAAGCTCCATGACCAATGTGTTGATTATTGATGATGAAACTCAAATTCGTAAGTTTCTTGATATTGCACTTAGAGCGCAGGGTTATAAGACACTGTTGGCTGAAAATGGACAAAAGGGTTTAGAGCTTTTGGCTTTACAGGGAGCTGATTTAATTATTCTAGATTTAGGACTGCCGGATTTAGATGGTTTAGAGGTCTTATCTGAGTTAAGGGCTTGGTCGCATGTCCCTGTGATTGTTTTGTCAGTACGTTCCAATGAAGAGGAAAAAGTCAAATTGCTAGATGCTGGAGCCAATGATTATGTGACCAAGCCTTTTAGTGTTCAGGAGCTTATGGCTCGGATTCGGGTGTTGCTCAGACAATTTCAAAACGTTGCTGTGGAGTCAGCATTTTTTGATGATGGGTTTTTAAAGATTGATTTTGCCCAAAGACAAGTGTTTTTAAACCAGCAACTTATTTCTCTAACCCGAAAAGAATATCAACTTCTCACTTTATTGGCTCAGCACAAAGGTCAGTTGATTACTCAACCTCAGATTTTGAGTGATTTATGGGGTCCAACCCATCAGGAAGATACCCACTATCTACGAATTTTGGTGGCCAAATTACGTGGAAAACTGAATGATAATGCTGTACAACCCAAATATATTGTAACTGAACCAGGTGTAGGGCTACGCTTTGTGGGATAAATTTTACGTCTAACTGTATCTTTATAGTTGTGAAACACACAGTCTAAATTTGGTGCAGTTATAGTTTAATAAATAAAGCGTAATGAAATATATTTTATCCAGTTTAAGCTACTGATTTGTGTTACCTTAGCTTTGATCGAATCCGTAAGCGAAACGGAAGTGTTTAGGTTGTTACAGGAATTGCGTATTCCCTCTAAATAGATTTAAAACCTAAGCAGTTAACGCTGAGCATGAGTTCGCAGCATGCCGATCTAAAAGCCCGCATTTTTGTGGGCTTTTTTACATCTTGTGATAATCTTGATTTTTTATATGAATTATAGTTTTATAAAAAACACAAAAAAACTTACCGAACATCGGTAAGTTTTTTAGATTAAGCTTTAGATATTATTTAGGTTGAGTTGTATCAGGTTTTTTCACTTCTTTATTGTCCTGATTTGGATTAGGAGGTGTCGCCCCTGGTGTTGCTTGAGGTGCATCTTTAGGTGGAGTTTGCTCAACGTTTTTAGTATCTGAATTTGCTTGAGTTGAATTTTGTGAAAAACTTTTAAATGACATTCTAGTCTTCTTAAATTGTGAAGTGAGTCTGTATAGTAGTCTTTAAATTTACTTACACTAAGGTAGTTGTGAGAGCCATATGTGGAGATATGTTCGGTAGACTGAGTTTATATCGACAAAATATATTTATAAAAATATCAAATGTTTGTAGTGTATTGTTTTAAATGGCGATATAAATAATTTGTAAATACAGCCACGTACATAAACATCACAAAGCCATTATATAAAAGGCTATTTTTAATTTAAAATAATTAAATGTTATTTAAGTTGCATATTATATTGCTTTAGCGTAGTATGGAAAATACTAAAGTAGATGTGCTTAATATATAAGCAAGACTTGAAGGTTGGCTTCAACTCTGACTTCTGCAATATCAAGCTGATGTAAATATCAAAAGTTTAAATTAAGGTTAGATGCCTTCTTATCGTTAGTTCCAAAAATATATCTGTTGGTCTTAATAGTTAAATACTTCTCTGTTTGCAAAAGCTCAAAACAATTGAGTGAAAAATGAATATTTTAAATGGCTGGACAATAGCCTCTGCAGTAAATGGCGATGAAATTCGCGTAAAGATCGTTCCTTTAAAAAGACAACAAAGCAACCGCACTGGTATGAGTTGGGTCGAAGTAGGGAAAAAGATTGAGTTAGAATCTGGTGACGATCGTCAATTTAATATTGATGGTTCATCTTTCTATCTTAACCAAAATCAACTCTATCGAATTGCGATATAACTCGTAATAGATATTTTAAAAAAGCTCATCGCTAGATGGGCTTTTTTTATGGGCGAAAAGCATATCCTGAATGCTTGAACACTAAAAATTAAGCCATCGTTTTTAATCTGTTTTTATTGATGAACATTATACATTTTTAAAATAATTGAACTGAAAAGGAATGTCTAAATGATAAAAACTTATCATGTGACTGTTTGGTTACATGGGGGATTTTTTTCAATCACGCATGATACTGAAAATTCTATGAATTACTTATATTTCTGAAATTAAATGTAATAAAGTTTCACACAAACTTGCATAACTCACATATCGAAATACTTTATGTAGAATTTGATGTTATCACTAATACACGTTATTCAATTCAGTATGAGGTGTGTCATGTTTAAGACAGTAGCATTATTAGGGACAGGCGTTGCAATTGCTTATTACTATCGGTCTCATAAAAATAATGCTGAAAAAACCAAGGGCAAAAATTTAGCGAAAACCAAAGAGGATGCTCACAAAGAGTCCTTAGCATAAGTATTAAACTAACTTTTAATGAAAAACCACCAAGTAGGTGGTTTTTTCATTTGTTTAACGCAATGGAAAACATAATCTAGAAAAGTGTACTGTAAAGTAACAACAAGCTTCGGCAATAAAAGCCCTTTAAAGGGCTTTGTTTTGATAGCTCAGAGCTAAAGCGATTCGGACTTAATTTTGATGTTGATTAAACCAATCCGTTGCATGTGCAACTGTTCTGTCAACAATGTCAGGTTGTTCGTAATACTGGAAATGATTGGTTCCATTTTCCCAGATAAGCTTTTTATCTGATGTTGGAATTGACTCGAAATGACGACGGGCCGCTGCTGGATTCATACAGGTATCTGAATGAATGATAAGCGCAGGTTTCTTTAATTTTGCAACACCCGCTATAGTTGAATAAGAAAAATGATCAAGATCACTCATAATCGCGTAGCGATTCTCCCAGTTTTTTAGCGTCCATGCTCCATACCAACTCCATATAATTGGACCAGGTAAACCTGCATTCGAGCCTTTGACGCGATCACCAAGGTCTGGCGATACTAAGGGTTGGTAGATCACCTCACCTGTTGTTTCATAAAGTATTTTGGCATTATGTGCTTTCTCTAAACGGATCGCTAATAGTGCTTCTAACTCTTCGATCGTAGGTGCAGATTCAACATCAAATGGATTTGCTGTAACACCTGCCGCAAGCATAAATAAATCAGTTTCTTTATCTCGATAGTATCCAGTAACAGAAACAACGGCTTTGACACGATCTTCATAAGAAGCGATATCTAGCATTTCAGGTCCACCTTGGCAAACTCCTAATAGAAATATTTTATCGGTATCGATATCGTTACGGGTACAGATGTAATCAATTGCAGCAATGACATCTTCATTTTTCATTTTTGGATTTTCAAGACGTCGTGGCATGCCTTGACTCTCGCCAACAGTTCTTGGATCAAATGCGAGGGTGATAAAACCTTCATCTGCTAAACGCGTCGCATACTGAGTGGGTGCCTGTTCTTTTTGAAAAGAATATGGCCCAAGAATGATAATAACAGGGAGTTTCCCATCAGTATTTGGTTTATATAAATCGCCAACTACGGCATCGCCATGTGAATCAAATGTTATTTTTTCTACAGCATAGTTACCATGTTTGGGCATTGTAATTTTCCTTATCATCAATTTTGAGTACTCATTCAGCCTATATAAATATATTATTGAGAACAATCTCATAAAACTTTATAGAATAGTGAAAATGGCTCATCAATTGAAAAGCGGTGAACTCTTTGCTTTAACCATTTTTTTATCTGTGGCCTCTCATCGCAACTTTCGTGCAGCTTCGGTTGAGTTAAACGTCACACCTTCAGCAATTAGTCATGCCATAAAAGGTTTGGAAAGCCGCTTAAATGTTCGGCTTTTTAATCGAACCACACGTAGCGTTTCTTTGACTGATGCTGGAATCAAATTGGTTGATTCACTTCGACCATCCATGGAAAATATTTCAAATGCGCTGAATCATTTAGATGATTTTAGAGATCAGCCGAGTGGTGTACTTAGAATTAATGCCAGTGAAGGGGCAGTTAGGTTGGTTTTAAAGCCCGTTCTTAAAAAGTTCTTACAACATTATCCATTGGTTCATTTAGATATTGTGTGTGATGGTAAATTAACCAATATCGTTGGAGAAAATTTTGATGCAGGCATACGGCTTGCAGATGATATTCCTAAAGAGATGGTTGCAATCCGTTTGACTGAAACCGCACGCTTTGTTGCTGTCGCATCACCTGACTATTTATTAAAAAATTCCACGCCACTTGTTCCGCATGATCTTTATGAACATGATTGTATTCGTTTCCGTTTTGATAGTGGCTTAATCTTTCGATGGGAATTTGATATGAATGGCATTATTGAAAAGATAGACGTCAAAGGCCCACTGACACTTACAGATCAAACATTAATGGTTGACGCTGCAATAGATGGTATTAGTATCGCATTTGTGCCTGATCATTTGGTGAAAAATGCTGTGGAAATGCAACAATTAAGTATTGTTTTGGAAAAGTTTAGCCCAATTTATCGTGGTCTTAGCCTTTACTATCCAGGTTATCGTCATGTATCCACTACACTTAAGGCGCTTATCAATATGCTTCGTGATTCATTGGGTTATTGATATTTATTATGCATTTTCCCAATTGTTGAAGAAAGCTTGACAAAAAAGATGTGATTGTAGAACCGAAGTTATTCACCTCTAAGGAAAAAATAAAAAGTATTTTATAGAAATCCATATTTTTTTTAGGGTTTTTGTCAAAGTACTTTGCTTAATTTCGAAAAATAGGACATAACTATTAGAGTGAAAATTTTTAATTACTAGGGGGAATAAATAATGCTTTCAAAATTTGCCACTCGATTCGCAAGTATTTTGTTTGGAATATTGGCTTTAATCGCGATCGTGATTCATTTTGTTTTTTCGAATCAGCTATCCATTGATCTATGGATTGTTCTCTTCCCTGTTATTTTAGCAGTTCCAATTTTAACAGCAGTTCTGATGACAGGTGATGATGAGTTGGGTGTTCACTCTAATGAGTGGAATAACTCATAATTTTTAGACTTAAGCTCATCGAAAGGTGGGCTTTTTAGTGTATGAAAGAATAGATTTTTGAATCTATTCAGCATCTAACTTTTTCTTTCAATGAACAAAGGATGAATATACACGTTAGCATCAACAATTTTTGGTTGTATACATAACAAATTGAGTATTTCTGCTATCGTGAATTTAGTAATACAGTAGTTTAAACTTGTATTTGCAGTGTTTTACTTCAATGGATGGATTGTTGATGAGGAGAAACAAGTTGCGAAATTTATTATTTATACTCAGTTTTTTACTATGTGCTGAATTGAAAGCTCAGAGCTCATTAGACCAACCTTTTTTGCAAATTGGAGCAGTTGATGATCAATTCAATATCATTAATCTCGAACTGTATAATGATTTAGTCAAAGTGATTAATTATAATTTTTCGCAAATTAAGCCTGATCGAACAGATGACTTAGCCAGCATTTCTAGAATTAGATTAACCAGCAATGGATTGTTGCTGATATCGGATTTAAAGGGGATTGAGTCTACAGAAGATTTAACAGAGAAATTTGATGAAATCAAGTATAAAAATCTGACCAAAAATAACATCTGTAGTAAAAGTGATTTATTTGAGTCTGATGTCTTTAAAAAAACCACACAAGGCAATATTGTTTATCAATTAAATAATGCTAAAGGTGAGTTTTTGAAAAGCTTTACAATGAACTATAAAGAATGTCTATAGATATTAGGTGTTTAAATGAATATATTAGGATAATTGCCATATATTTAAATACTTATTTTACAGTCGAATTTTTTTGTAGCTCAGACTAATTTATAATTTTTAAATTAAATTCCAAAAAGTAGAATTCCTTAGCCATTTCTAAGGGATAGCAAAATGTGGAATTTCATTAAAAGTTTTAATTGTATAAATGTATGGCTAATCATATCTTTGATCATTCTAGGATTGGTGTTGTTCCTATATTTCTCTTAAGCTTAGACATCATAAGAATTCAGAGATAGTAACATAAGTTTAAGTACCAAGCTCATGTAGGGTATAGCTATATTTCAGCTCTAGTGGACGTAGTGATGGTAATCCACTTTTGATTTTTTCATAAACGCAGTGAATATTTAATTGGGTTTTTTTGGTGAATTAAATGAAATCATTTTTTGTTATACAGAAAATGAATATTCTCAATGCTGTAATGAGTTTAGGAATTGACCTAGCTTTGAGTCTAGATCATCTAAATCATTTCATTATTAACTTAACTAATAATAAAATGCTTTTAGTGCCAGTAAAGTGATGAATTCTAATCAAAGATGATTTTGTTTCAATTCTTAAGGATGAAGAATACAAAGCATTAAATGGGATAAGTTGAATCGATTTATTAAAACAAATTAAAACCACATAAATTATTGTTATTATTTAAAATAAAACACTCCAGAGATGCCGCTGCATGGTCGTTACCCTGAACCCGATGAGTTCAAGGTGGACGCGACGTACACTTAATGGGTTTCCCACTCAAGGTGGGCATACACTCAAAATATACAGAACACATCCATAAGTTTAAGTATCGGCAGGGGAATAGACGTACTGGCGAACACCCTAGAGTTATATTAAGTATACATAATTTGGGGATTGTGGCAAATCACCAACGCTCAAAATTTATAAATACAATACAAAAAAGCCACTTGATTGCACGAAAAAAAAGCGGTTTATCCCGCTTTTTCAACATCTTCTAGCATTGTTTCTAATAAACGTTCGCATTGTGCATATTCTTGTAACGATTTATTCATGCCTAAAACTTCTTGCATCAGTTCTAAAGCCACCATGATTACCAATTTATTATGTTCAACATTGGGTGCTTTACGGCGAAACTCTTGAAACTTTTCGTTTAAAAGTCGACCCGCACGTTCTAGTTCTGGTTGCTTATCTGTTGTGGTGCCTAAACGAAAACTTTGTTCGATTAAGCGTAATTCTACAGTCACATGTTCAGACATACTCATACTTCCTCATTAGACTCTGATGGATGAGCAAGCTGTTGGATTTCTTGCGCATGATGATCTTGTTCAGTCCCTAAAATCGAAAGACGTTGAATAATGGCCTCTACTTTTGTTTTGGCATGTTCATTTTTTTGAATTAAACGTTCACGCTCATCTTGAAGATTTTTGATATCTTGTAAGTGATGGCGCTGTTCATTTGCCATCTTTTCTTTGACTACGCGTAATTCATTACGTTCAGCTAAAATTTCCTGAAAACGATTTTTTAAATCGGTACAGCTTTTTTCCAAACGCCCATAACGCTCCGCCAAAGATGTGGCATCTGTATTGAGCTGTTGAAACTGATTTTGTAACTGAGAGAGTTGCTCAGTGAGCGTATCAATTTCATCTTGTTTTTGGGTGATAATGCTATTTTTATGACTAATTTGAGCATGAGCTTGCTCTTCGCTGTTATCCTTTTCTTTTAACATCGATGCATTTTCTTTCTCAACAGTTTCAATTCGTGTTTTTAAAACACCAATATGCGTCTGTAGACGCTGTAATTGTTCTAACATAACGGGTCGCACAGATTTGCAATCAAAGGTAATATATACAGAAGTATAGAGATTGGATAAACGAATGCAAGACGATATTTCAGGTTGGTCAGATTGGAATCAAAATTTTGAGGGGATTGAGGAAATTTCAAGCCCGAGTGAGTTACATGGCATACTGACAGGTATAGTTTGTGTTACTGAAGTTCCAACTCGAGATGAATGGTTACAAATTTTATCTACGCTTGATGTTCCAAAATTAGACGATGAAGTGCTTGCGCTATTGTCAGAAGAAGCTGAGGATGTGTCACATGCACTTTCGGATGATGATTTAGACTATCTTCCGATGCTCCCAGATGATGAGCATACTTTGGCAGAGCGTGTGCAATCATTGGCAGATTGGTGTGCTGGGGTTGTACTTGGCTTTGGATTGGCTTCTGGTCATATTCGTGCAGATGAACAAGAGCTCATTGAAAGTTTACAAGATGTAGCGTCTGTTGAGTTTGATGAATCAGATGACGATGACGAGGGGGAAGCAAGCTATCTTGAATTGTATGAATTTGTACGCTTGATCCCTGTGTCATTATCAATGGGACGAAAAAAAGTTCCAGTATCTGAAAGCCCTCTATTACAAAATTTTCATAGCAAAATGAAACAAGCGATTGATGCTTCTGAAAGCAACAATGTTGTAGAGATGTTTACTCCACATCGTCCAAGCTAAAACTAAGATAAAGCAAGCTAAGAAACTTAAACTTTAAGAACATCATCTGTTTGATGAGTACTTGGTTTTACAGCTCCCTTTGCGGCGTCAGGTTATTAACTTTGAAAATATAGAAGTTGAATCAAGTCGTGCAGCAAAGGGTTAATTTTTTTAGCCTGGAATGTTTCCCTTGTTCTGTTGTCGAGGTTTAGCGCAGAACGAGAGTAATAATACAATTACTTTAAAAAATGCAGATATTGAATCATCAGTATTTGCATTCATCTAAGCGTAATTGTAAGTTAAAGCTTCTTCCAAATTAATCATCTGAAATACAAGCTGAATAGAGAATGAAATTAACTCAAGCAGATTTTCAGGAACGTCGTGACCGCCTCGCTGAACAAATGGGTCCCAATAGCATTGCAATTATCTCAACCAGTCCAGAAGTCATGCGTAACCGAGATGCAGATTATAAGTTTCGTGCTGACAGTGGCTTTTTCTATTTAACTGGTTTCGCGGAACAACAAGCAGTCGCAGTGATAGAAACAGACGAAGCAGGTGAGGAATATATCTATAGCTTGTTCTGTCGTGAACGTAATCGTGAAATGGAAATCTGGAATGGTTACCGCGCTGGAATCGATGGTGCGGTTGATGATTATGAAGCGGATGAAGCTTATGCGATTGATTTGCTTGATGAAGAAATTATTGCCAAAATTTTAAATAAAGAAAAATTATTCTATCGTATTGGTCAACGTGCAGATTTTGATGCCAAGGTCAGTACTTGGATCACCAAAGCCAATGAATCTGGACGTGGTTTTGGCGTTCCAGCGCAGTTGATTCAACTTGATCAAATCTTAGATGAAATGCGTTTGCATAAGTCGGTTCAAGAAATTGAATTGATGCAAATCGCCTCAAATATCAGTGCAGATGCACATATGCGTGCCATGCAAAAAGTTCATCCTGAGATGATGGAATATGCTTTAGAAGCTGAGTTGAATTATATCTTTGGTCAGAAGGGTTGTGTACCTGCCTATAACAGTATTGTGGGTGGTGGGAAAAATGGCTGTATTTTACATTATGTTGAGAACAATCAACCCTTAAAAGATGGTGATTTGGTGTTGATTGATGCGGCTGCTGAGTATGAATGCTATGCCTCAGACATCACCCGTACTTTTCCTGTAAATGGTAAGTTTAGTCCTGAACAAAAAGCGCTATATCAAATTATTTTAGATGCACAAATTGCTGCGATTGATGCAATTCAAATCGGTCATTCTTATAAAGAACCGCATAATGTTGCAGTACGGATCATGGTGGAAGGTTTGGTCAACCTTGGTATTATGCAAGGTGATGTCGATCAAATTATTGAATCTGAACGCTATCGTCAGTTTTATATGCATGGTACAGGGCATTGGCTCGGTATGGATGTGCATGATGTTGGCGCATATAAAGATGAAAATGGTCAATGGCGTAGCTATGAGCAGGGTATGGTTGTTACTGTAGAACCCGGTTTATATATTGCACCTGATGATGAAACAGTGGATGCAAAATGGCGTGGTATTGGTATCCGAATTGAAGATGATGTGGTTGCAACTGAACAGGGTCCTTTGGTCTTGACTAAAAATGTGGTGAAGTCGATTGAAGAGATTGAAGCATTGATGGCAAAGTCAGAATAAGTTTTTCAATTTAAAAGGTGAGTATGTATGGATACTTACACCGTTTTAGTTAAGCCAGTAGAAACAAATCGTTTGATTCTACGAAAGTTTGTTGAAGGTGATGAAATCTCAATTTTTAATGAGTATTGCGGAGACAGGGAGTCTTCGAAATACTTACAAAGGTTACCCCATGCCAATATTGAGCAAACGAAGTGTATGTTCGAAAATTGGAGTGGTCAAAATGGGAGAATAATGATAAAGATTTTGCTTGGATTATTGGCGAGCGCAAAACCAATTTAGCCATAGGGCTCGTGATGTTTATTCACAAAGGAGATTATGGCGAAATTCATTTTGGGCTTGGAAGTGAGTTTCAAGGGCAGGGCTTTATGAGAGAGGCGATCACTGCTGTCATTGTCTATTTAAAAAATAACAGTAGGCTTAAAAGAATTGAGACTTTTTATGATGCAGAAAATGTGAAATCACGAAAGGTTCTGATTGAAACAGGATTTACTGAAATAACCTTGTTAAAGCATTGGGCTATATTTCCAGCTTTGGGAGATAATAAGAGAGATTGTCTAGGTTTTATGATTGAAATAAATAAAAATATTTAAATAGAAATAAGGGTAAATCATAGTGATACATATGAGATTCAGTTTTATTGCAACTTTTTTGACAGTAATGTCCTGTTCTTTGTTGGCATTTCAGCCAAGTAACATCACAAATAAGAATATTCAATTAACAAGCCAGCAATTAGACGTTATCCACCTACATTTTGGTGAGCAAGGCCTAAAAGATTTTATTCAATATAGCCATACTCCTATAGATCGCCAACCTGCTGGAATGAATTTTTTATCACTTGATTGGACAATCGTTTTTTATTGACTCAAACTATAGAATCTAAGTTCAGGCATAAAAATTCCTACAAGGAACCAAATTCCTGAAACTATCCAAACCAATAAAGCATAGGCTCTAATTTGTTCAGTATTTAAATCTGCAACAAGCCAATCAAAAAATAGACCAGCTTTCCAGCCTTTAATCAATTCTGCACCACCCCAAGAGATAACCCATTTCCAAAATAATGAATTAATAAAGAATAGTATAATCCAAATTGATAAGCTCAATTTAGCTATATTCCTAATGAGGCAAGTTGCATAGCTGTTCTATAGCTCGCTGCTACTGTGACAATACAAGTTTTATATATTGGTTGTGTTTTAACACCAGTAATATAAGCTAAGATGTTAGTGAAATATTTTCCGATATATTTAAGTCCACGAGCTGATCCATATCCAGGTGGCTTTGGTACTAAATTAAAATTAGCAGAACAAGTTTTAATAGCGTTGATTGCTTGTGATAAAACTACTCAAATTTCTTCATTATAATCCCAAGAATTTGCAATAGATGCATTCCATATATCTGTTGCAACATTTCTTGCAGCTTCTTGATTACCGAAGGCTCTTGATTTAATTTTACTTTGTAGTTGAGTTGATGGCGTAATATAGGAGCTACAGTTGGATTTTTGATTAATATTAAATCTAAGAATTGAATTGTTATTTGAATTAGCGTAAACAATTTTAGGAGTGATAAATTGTTTTGAAAAGGCTTTGATTGTTGGGTGTAAATCTGTTGTACAGCTAGCATCATTTGTAAAATATTTTAGAATATTATTTTCCTGATCAAATGTCGCAGCAAATATTCTTCCATCCTCATAAATAGTCGCTGCTGAATAGGCTGTAGCCTCTTTATTTCTTCCTTCATAATAAAGTGCATTAGCAGTTTTTAGTTTGTATGGAGAAGCATAAGTTTCTATATTTTGATAAAACTTTGAATAATCTTGACCCAGAACTATTCGTAATTGAGACTGTATTGTTGTGTCTGATGATATATGCTCAACTGTTTTAAAGGTGTCATATGATTTAATATTTAGATTATCTGTATATGCTGTTGAACTTAATAAAAATAAAACAACACCTAATATTTTAATTTTTTTCATGAATGCATGCTCAAGTTTTTTGTATTTAAGTTTTTATCAAAATTAGATTTATGATGCAATTCTCAGGGGAGTTTAATTGATACAAAATATTAATAATTACATTTTTTATTTTATATTTAATGGATATTTTATGTTAATTGTATTTAAGTGGAATTGAAGTTTTTAAATTTTTATATAGATTTATTATGTTTTGTTTTTAATTAAACATTTTTAATTGTTAATTAAATTTATTATTAAATTAAATTATATGATTATTATCGCATGGTGAAATGCTTAGTCTATAGCGGGTTTTTATTTGGGGTCTTTATTGGATGTAATTTATTCTTTATTTTTGTAGTTAAAACCTTATTTTAGTAAATCGATTGAGTGATCGAGTTTTTAAGCATTTAAAATATAATTAAGTGATAAATAAAATCAATAAAAACAACAGCGCTGGCAAGCTTGGGCAGTAAAAATAATGGAACTTGGAAATAAAAGAATATTCTACCAATACCGGCACCTAAGGCACCTCCTACATATAAGGCTGACTCATTAAGTGTAAAAGCTAAATTTCAACCACCTGTTTTTTCTGACTAAAATTTGTTGTTCATTTTGTTGAATTTTTAATGCCCAACCGTGAGTTTCTCATATTGCAATGGGTATAAGGGTAAGCCACGGCGTGATGGTTGCAAAAAATGGGATAAGTAGGAGTGCGATACTAAGAATAAACATGATGATGGCTGTTAGGTTTTATTGCTTAATCCTTTGGCTGAAATTTTCACTTTTCATACTTTTATTAAAAATAGCGTATTGATTCAGTACAAATACAGCCAACAATTTCCTATTTCAATATAAAAATAACTTTCCATGATGTAATATGAAATCAATCAAGATTATAAGTATTCAGTACGCTGAATCACATATAGAAAGGATAAAAGCATGCAACAAGAAGTCATCATCGTCGGCGGTGGAATGGTAGGGCTGAGCTTGGCTCTGATGTTGGCTAAAGCCAATATTGCGGTAAAGCTTTTAGAGGCTGTGAAATATCCAAATTATGATGATGCCAATCTTGCACCCTATCATTCCAGTTTTGATGCACGAAATACCGCGCTATCACGTCGTACCGTCCAAATTTATCAAAAACTCGGTCTTTGGGATGCTTTGCAAGAACATGCGACTCCTATTCTCGAAGTACATATCACTGAACAAGGCAGTTTTGGTAAAGCTCGCTTAGTCGCAGATCAAGAAAAAGTCGAAAGTTTTGGACAAGTGATTGAAAATGCATGGCTAGGCCGTGTACTACTGACTCAAGTTCGCCAGCAAGCTTTAATTGAATTGATTGACGGTGTACAAGTCACTTCACTAAAACAAGAGGGTGACTATGTATATGTTGAAGCCAATCGTGGTGAAGAATATACCCATTCACTTAAAGCCAAATTGTTGATTGCTGCAGATGGTCGTGATTCTTTCTGCCGCCAAGCTTTAGGTGTTGGTGTGGATGTACATGATTATGATCAGGTGGCAATTGTCACAACAGTACAAACCTCGAAACCACATCATCAAGTGGGCTTTGAACGCTTTAGCCATTTAGGTCCATTGGCATTGCTTCCATTGCCGGGGGAATGTCGTCGTTCAGTGGTTTGGCCAGTGAAAAAAGGCACTGAAGATGAATGGTTAGGGGATGAAAATGACCAACATTTCCTTGATGCTTTACAGCAAACCTATGGTGATCGCGCAGGAAAATTCCAAAAAACAGGCAAACGTTTTAGCTTCCCATTGGCACAAGTACTTGCTGAAAAACAAGCGGTGGGTCGGGTAATTTTGATGGGCAATGCTGCACATACCATTCATCCTGTTGCTGGGCAAGGTTTTAACTTGTGTATGCGTGATGCAGATGTGCTGATGCGTTATATCACAACGCAAATTGCGCAATCTGATGATATTGGTCAACCTGAGATGTTAAAGGCCTATGAACAATCTCGCTTAACTGATCAGCAGCGCGTGATTAAATTTTGTGATTCTGTAGTGCGTGGATTTAGTAATCAAAATCCGGTCTTAAAATTATTGCGTAATACCGGCTTGGTAGCTTTCGATGTGATTCCGGGGATTAAACCTTTGGTTGCCAATTATGCGATGGGATTAAAAGCATGACACAGCAAGATATATTAGATGTGGTGATTGTTGGTGGTGGTCTGGTGGGTGGCTTAACCGCATTACTTTTAGCAAAAGGTGGTATGCAAGCCACTGTTTTAGATGCAGCCCCTATTTTAGATGCAGAAAAGACTTTAGCTGTTGCTAATCCACGGGTTTTAGCCTTGAGCCAAGCCACGATTCACTTGTTAAAAACGGTGAATGTATGGGAAAAAATCGCTCGCCAAATGCCTTATACAGGCATGCAAGTCTGGAATAAAAATGGCTATGGCGAAATTAACTTTGGGCAAGCCTCAGAAAACTTTCCCACAGCTGAGCAAAGCTTAGGTTCAATGGTTGAACCAAGTTTATTAAACCTTGCCATCCAACAGGAAATGTTGGAGCAACTGCAAGATTATCGTACTCAAGTTAAAGTTGTGCGAGTAGAGCAGGGTGTAGGCTGCTGGATCATTAAACTTGCAGATGGGACTGAGCTAAAGACCAAGTTAGTGATTGGTGCAGATGGTGCAAATTCATTTGTTCGTGATCAAGCATTTATCGATCTTGATGTTTTAGATTATCAACAGGCCGGTTTGACCTGTGCGATTCGTACCACACAACCACACCAATATGTGGCTCGTCAGATTTTCCATCCGACAGGCCCATTGGCATTTTTACCGATGGCGAGTTTAAAGCCAGAACAAGCTGAACACTGGATTTCAATCGTTTGGACCTTACCAGATGATTATGCAGAGGAATATGCGCGCTTAAATGATGCTGATTTTTGTGAGTTATTGACACGTGAAAGTCATCATATGTTGGGCAAGATCGTTGAAGCAACCCCACGGGCTCAATTTCCACTCAAGGCACGCGCAGCACAACGTTATGTAAAAGATGGGTTGGCCTTGATTGGTGATGCAGCGCATGTGATTCATCCTTTAGCAGGACAAGGTGTAAATATTGGCTGTTTAGATGCTGCTATTCTGTGTGATGTATTACTTAAAGATAAACAGCGTGGCGTCTGGGCACATGAACAAACCTTAAAGCGTTACGAACACCAACGCAAAGGGCAAAATGATGCCATGATGCATAGTATGTCGATGATTGGTTTTTTAGAAACTGCGGAAATATTTCCATTGGTTTGGGCGCGTAACTTTGGCTTAAAACAAGTTGAAAGTATGCCATTTTTAAAAGATCAATTTATGGCCCAAGCCAATGGGCTAGCAACTTTAAAAAGCACGCAATATGCCATTTAATTGGATTTCTGATATTTTTTAACCAATCATTTAAACAACATTACGAATTTGATGAAAAAAAACACGATTTTGTGTATCTAGATACTAGTCGAATGGCGAAGAGCTTGATACATTTCTCTGTAAAACATCACCATTTTTCGGATGGTACATTGACGTCATTGATGGGGAGTTAAAGATGACAGATACAAATGATTATGATGATAATTCAGAAGATCATGCAGTAGACGATGATGAAGCTAAAGCGGCTGAAAAAGGTGCTGCGGCAAGTGATTCTATAGTTTCAGATACAGATTTAGCTGAAGCTGAAACACTCACTGTGACAGCGAAAAAAAGACAGCGTGAAGCGTTGGAAGATGAGGTCGCTGCATTTTTAGCGCGTGGTGGGAGAATTACCGAAGTTCCACCTGATGAATCTGCTAAAGATTGATTTTAAAAGCACCGAAAGGTGCTTTTTTAAATTTGGTTGAAATGCTGTCTATTTTTTCGATGTTTAAATCCCAATCTTAAAAAATTTTAGTGTTTGTGGCTTTTTACTTGAAATTTTAATGAACTATTTTATTTTTATGGATCCTTGCTGCTTGCTTTAAGTATATGAGTGATTAAATCATCAGGAATGTTGTACTTTTGATTATTTGTTTTCCTATATCTATTTTTATACGTGCCAGATTGATCAGTGTGGGATTAAAATTTATAGTTTTTTAAAAGATTAAGGTAGGTAAAAAAGCGACCAGAACAATCAGTCGCCTGCAGCAATGCAGATTGAGGAATAAAGTGCGTTGAGAGAGCAAGCAAGTAGAAAAACAAACAGAATAGCGAAATAATGTGGGTTAATATATAAAGTAAGTTGAGAAATGCCTATACACGCCTTTCTCAACTCAAGAAATAAAATTATTGTTGATTAGTCAGCTCTAAAGCACGTTGATAGGCGATTTTCTTTTTGATGCCGGTTAGATCCGCAGCAAGTTGTGATGCCGCCTTGACAGATAAATCTTGTAATAAGCGATTTAAAAGTTGATCTAACTTCTCTTGTTCAACGTCTTGATCTTTGGCATCTGGTGCACCACCAATGACTAACACAATTTCACCTTTTTGCTGATTACGATCTTTTTCAATAAATGTCACCAACTCGCCCAATGTCATTTTTTTAATTGTTTCAAATGTTTTGGTAATTTCACGTGCAAAACCTACAGGGCGATCTGCGCCAAAAACATCAGCCATATCTTTGACACTATCTAAAATACGATGAGGTGCTTCATATATAATCATGGTTTGTGACTCATGTTTTAATTTTTCTAATTGAATTAATCGTTGCGATTGTTTTGATGATAAAAAGCCTTCAAAGCTAAAACGATCACTTGGTAGACCCACCGCACTTAGCGCAGCAATAGCAGCGCATGCACCCGGCACAGGAATGACGCGAATACCATTCTCCTGAGCAGCGCGTACCAATTTAAAACCCGGGTCACTAATCAATGGTGTACCAGCATCACTGACCAGTGCAATATTCTGACCACTTTTTAATTTTTCGATAAGTATATCAATTTTGTTACTTTCATTATGATCATGACACGCAGTGAGCGGAGTTGAGATATTATAGTGCTTTAATAATTGAGCAGATTGACGTGTATCTTCTGCCGCAATAACAGAAACAGACTTTAAAACTTCAATAGAACGAAAAGTCATATCATCTAAGTGCCCAATTGGGGTCGCTACGACGAATAATTGAGCACTCATAAAGGTCTCCATGAAGAATAAGTTAGTGTTGAACAGTATTAAAAGAGTGATTATGTTGGGAATGGTTGGATTCGCAATCCAAGTTCACGCAGAAATTCTGGTTATATTACCTGAAACAGGCCCTATGTCGCGAGCGGGTTTGAGTATTAAACAAGGAATATTAAGTGCCGCGCAGACATCAAAGAATGAAATACCATTAAAATTTGTCGATTCAGATCAAAAGACCATCAAAGCGCTGTTAAAACAGCATGTCAATAAAAAGACTAAAATGATTATTGGGCCTTTGGCTCGCCCTGATGTTGAGGCTTTAATTAATTTAAAGCCTAAAGTACCTGTATTGGCACTCAATGAAGTTTATCCAAGCTATAAAAGTGTTTGGCAATATAGTCTTTCTAAAAATGACGATGCATTGGCGCTGCTTGATTATATCCAGCATGATAAAGTTAGCAAACTCTATGTGGTGCGTGAAAAAGGCACAGAAGCAGAATCTATTAACTTTTTAAATGCATTATTTGCCAATTATATGGGTGAAGTTGATCCTGTAGAGCATATGCCAAAGTCGATTTCGGAGCGAGAGGGTATTTTACTGTTAGGTTCAAACCAATGGTTGACCAGTTTTCCAAAATTGCAGAAGAAAAAAATTTATACCCAAGCCATTGCCGTCGATGAAAAAAAGGCCTTGCCTAAAGGGATGAAATTCTGTGATGTTCCAGCCTTATACATCGCCGAATGGGATGATGTGGTCAAAGCCTATAAAGATAAACCGACCTCGTTACCGTATCAGCGTTTATATGCCTTTGGTGGAGATGCTTGGCATATTGCTGAACAATTTGTTTTGGACCCGAATGTAAAAAGCTTAACCTTTAATGGGCGCACTGGAAAAATTAAAATTGATGGAAATCGTGTTGAACGTATTCCACAATGTTTTGAACGTTCAAAAAATAATTTAGTACCTTTGTGACGACAGGTTTCTCATGGCAAAAAATAATTTAGGACAATGGGCGGAGCAAGAAGCAGTGAAATTACTGCTTCAACATGGCTACGATATCGTAAAATTGAATTATTTCTCGCGCTTTGGTGAAATAGATATTATTGCCCAATCTAAACAAGAGTTAATTTTTGTTGAGGTGAAAGCAAGAACTCCGACACAGATGGGGCATGCTTTTGAAACGGTAAATCAATCAAAACAACAAAAAATGATTAAAACGGTGTTTAAGTTTTTACAAGAACATCCACAATATGAACAATATTATTGCCGTTTTGATGTGATTGGTTTTGATTTACATCATAAAATTGCAAAAAACGTACAGCAAGATCTCAGTAAAATCTCTTATGATCAATCTTGGATTGAAAATGCATTTACTTTGGATGCAGACTTGATTAATCTGTGACTGAAATTTAGGTACAGTTATTTCAAAAATAAATATATTTTCCAGCATGTTAACAGCGTTTAAAATGGTTGTTTAGCAGGCTGAAATTAATAGGAGTCTTGCTGAGTGTTAAAACGTATTGTCATCACCATGATGTGTGTAGCAAGTTTATCTGGTTGCGCGAGTTTTATCTCAGGTGGTACTGGTTCTTCACCAGTGGGAACAGATAGTGGTGTTCGATCTTTAGGACAAGTGTTTATTGATTCCTCTATTGAGCGGACTGCCAAAATCAACTTGTATAAGCTTGATGCTCGATTTAAGCAATCTCGTGTCAATATTAATAGTTTTCACAGCAATGTCTTACTCACAGGTCAAGTGCCTGATGCACATCTAAAGCAATTAGCTGAAGATAATCTACGGGCAATGAGTGATGTTAAAACTGTTCATAATTATCTTACTGTGGGTAATCAGATCGGTTATAGCACGATTATGCAAGATGCATCGGTCACTGTGAATACCCGTGGTTTAGTGATGAAAGCACCAGTGGTTTCAGACAATAAAGTTTTGATTCATACAGAAGACGGCATACTGTATGTTTTAGGTCGTTTAAATAATGCTGAAATAGCAGATTTAAATGATGTTTTACAAAAAGTTGGAAATGTGACTAAAATTGTGACCTTGATTGATAACATCGAACAAACGAATAATTCAGTCCAAACTTCATCTTTCACAGCACCTGTGGTAAATAATGTACAACAACAGCCTGATGTACAGACACCTGTTGCGATTGATCCTAATGCTACAGAGCCAAACAATAATGTTATTCAACAATAGGTTAAAAGCTTTAAAAGTTAGATTTGGAAAGCAGTTTGAATACCTAAAATCTCAATTTAAATCGCACTATCAAGATTTTCGTTTATACGATTTAGGTAGTATAACTATTAATGGCTTGACCCCTAAAAAGGGCTATTCCATTCAGTATAATATTGCCTATGGCTTAAAGGCGAGACAACGTTTAGATCTATATATTTCTAATAAAAAGCAACAAAATGCGCTGATTCTTTTTGTTCACGGTGGGGCATGGAGCCATGGTGATAAAAGTGCTTATAAATTTGTAGGTGAGGCGTTTAGTCGTTTTGGCTATAACGTGGCAGTGCTGAACTATCATTTGGCACCTGAGCATAAATTTCCAAGCTATATTGATGATCTTGCTGTTGCATTGAATTATTTGGAGCAACAACAAGCACGGTTTGGTATTTCAATGGATAAAATTGCCTTGATGGGGCATTCAGCAGGCGCATTTAATATTGCGTCTTTGCTTTATCATCCTAAGCACTACCAACTAGCCATCAAACAAAATATTAAAGCTTTGATTGGAATCGCTGGACCTTATCATTTCGATTATAAAGGTGATGCTTTAGCCGAAAATGCGTTTGATCAAAGCATTCCTTACCAACAAGTAATGCCGTATTATTTTGTTGAAAAAAATGAGGTAAAGCATTATTTGTTCTTGGCTGAAAATGATCAGATTGTTAAAGCTAAAAACTCTTTTGATTTTAAACAGCAATTACTTGAACAAGGTAATCATTGTGAAATTTACACGATTCCTAAAACTGGTCATATTTCAATTATGGGCAGTGTTTCAAGTCTATTTAGTCGATTCTATAAAACCCGACCTGAAATTATTAAGGTTTTAAATGAAGCAATGAAAAATGCCTAGCGATCGCTAGACATTTTTGATTTGAACATATCTCAATCAAGATCAGTCTTTATGCATAGGTCTATTGTGAATCACATGTTCAATCATGGCATGGGCGATACTGCCACTAAAAGGCGTTTCGGGTAGCTGATCAAATTTAAAGAACTGAGCCTCACTAATTTCTTCTTCTTGCAAGACGATTTCACCAGATTCATATTCTGCCTTAAAGGCCAACATAAGATTACTTGGAAAAGGCCAAGGTTGGCTTGATAAATATTGGACATTTTTGACATGTAGGCCAACTTCTTCCAAAGTTTCTCTTTTAACCGCTTCTTCCAGTGTTTCACCGACCTCAACAAAACCCGCAATAAGACCATACATATTGCTTTTATTCTTGGCATTTTTTGCCAATAGAATTTCGTTATCGCCACGAGTAATTATGGTGATAATACACGGTTGTACACGCGGGTATTGATGATAACGACAGCTAGGGCAGACCATAGCATATTCATTGGGATGAACCTCGGTTTCGTGGCCACAGTGGCTACAAAACTTATGGTTTCTTCGCCATTCAAGCAATTGTACAGCACGACTGGCTTGTTCAAACTCAGATTTTGTCCATTGTGAAATCAATTGTCGAATTGGAATCAATTGATATCCCTCTGGAATTTGATCTTCAATAAAAAGATCCCGGGCAATAATCTGATCGCCCGAGTTAAAGCTGATATCACTTGCTAATTTTTCTACTTTAGGCAGTTGTAAATTTTCATCCACTAAAAGTTGTTGATGGTGAAAGATATATGCAAGTGATAATTCTGACATTAGGCTACCGATTTTAAACTTTGACTACTTGTTAATGCTACATCAAACATGGATTGTAAAACAGGTTGTTTGTTTTGTACATTTTCAATCATCATGTCTGCACTGGCTAAAACATCAAGCAGTTTATTGACTTGCGCAAGGTTAAACGCTTGTTCTTTGTTAAGACTCGTCTGAATAAACTCCGCAGAAAGCAGCAATGCCTTTTGACCATCTTTCGCTGCAAGGAACAACAGCGCACCACCAATTTCACTTAATTGTGATGGCAGTTGGTCTAAACTTGTACTTTGAGGATCTTGTAAATATTGCACCAATGTTTGTGAGCTTAAATCAACCAATGCTTTAGTCTCGGTCAATAATGCTGCATGTGCTTCATCTAGACGATCTAATGAAATCTGCAAGTTATTCACTTTTAACTGTAAACGACTCGATGTGTAATTACGCTCTAAGATACCAATCGAATTCATTGCTGATAAAATACTGTTCATCAACTGTTGTGCGTAATTTTCATCTTTGAGCATGTTGTCTTGAGACAGTAGGTCAGCCTGTTGTTTCAGTCCGCTATAGGCTTCATTAAGATTCAAGACTTTAAATACATGTGCAAGATCGGTCAGTTTGCTTTTCAATTCTTGCGTTTTTTCATCACTCATATTTTTGTAGTTAAACTCAATATCATTACGGATTTGCGACATTTCATCCGTAATCAGTTGGCTCACACTATGAATGGTTTCAAAGTCAGGGCCATATAAATGGCGACTAAATATTTGTAGTTGAGTGTCAGTCAGAATATCTTCACCAACATTAATCTGTTCACGGATGTGTTGTGATATTTCATCTTCTTGGCTGATACAAATACTTAGGATATTGGCAGTATCTAATAAAGATGGATTGAATCCGCATAGATCTTTAAAGAATAAAGACATATTGGTTTCAATGCTGATTAGCGTTCTGAGGCGTGTATCATTGAGAATGATATTTTCAATGTGATTTAAAGCAACTGAAACCAAAGCCCAATATTGCTCACTTGCTTGGCCTTTGGCTGCATTTGCCAAATAAGACCCAACCAGCTTGATGCCCTGTAAATCTAAATCTGTTTCTTGTTGTTTGAGCAGTTTATGTAAGCATAATTTATACAGCTTATGTACATACACTGAATGCTCTAACTCAGGTGATTGCTGCAAGTTAAAATTCGGTGTAACACAGTCGAGCAATGGAATAATCGCTTGGCCTTCTGGGGTCAGCTCTAGACCTAAAGAAAGTTCTAAGCGATTTAAGGTGTCGTGCAAAAATTGTGGCGCTCTGACTTCACGAAGGCAAATAAACTCAATATAGCGTTTGAGCATGGTGGTGCCTTCACTCAAAGCGATGACTTCTTGAGTATTGATCTCATGTGGGTTTTGCATCACTTTACGCATCACCGCTGCTGAGAGTTGCGCAATTTTAGCAACATGCGGCATATCGATGAGCATCAGCACATTTACACATTGTTCAAATTGGAGCAAAGCATCATCAATACCGAAGGGTAAAGTTTGGTCTTCAACTAAGCTACTGACAGCAGATTCTACCTGTAAAATTGAATTATCGACTTCTTTTTTAATAATAAGTAATGCTGTCGGATCAAAATGTATAGAGGTTTGGTAAGACATTGATCTGCACCTATCCTGGGTATCTGAATGTTTTATTTCATAGCCTCAAAATGAGGCTAATTTTCTAAGTTTTAATATAGCCGAAGAAGACCATCTTTACAGAAAAAATAGCCATCAATTTCAAATTTTATTTTGCAAAAATGCAGGCTTCCCCATGTTTTTCTTGAAATTGTTTGACCCAGTTCTCATGTGCTTCTAATTCTTCATCTGAAGGTAAAATGACTGGGGCATTGATTTCAATTTTTTTCCGAGTTGTATTCCTTTGAGCCTGATCAGTATGTGCAGAAAGAGCATCCATGTCAAAGGATACTTGACCACCTGTCATGGCAAGATAAACATCAGCTAAAATTTCAGCGTCGAGTAAGGCACCATGGAAAGTACGATCTCGTTGCGGAATTTCATAACGGCGAACTAGAGCATCCAAAGAGTTCTTTTGCCCAGGATGTTTGCTTTTCGCCATCGCCAAGGTATCAGTCACTTCACATACTTCTGAGAGTGCCTGTAGGCCACTGCGCTTAAACTCCATATCTAAGAAGTTCATATCGAAGCTTGCATTATGCGCAATAATTTCGCTGCCTTTTAAGTAGTCAAATAAAACTTGGGCAATTTCATTGTATTTTGGCTTATCTTTTAAAAATTCATCTGTAATACCATGGATGGCTTCTGAATCGCCAACTGGTTTCTCTGGATTAATATAAATATGAATCGAACTGCCGGTCAGTTTTCGATTGACCATTTCAATAGCGCCAACTTCAACAATTCGGTCACTGTCCTGATAATAGAAACCTGTGGTCTCCGTATCCAAAATAAACTGTTTAGGGCCATGTAACTTGACAGTAGCAGGTGTAATCACAATTTGTGGATGAATATCTCGCATTGCGGGTTGGCTCATTGCTGGCTCATCATTTTCATTGATATCTTGGGTTGATGGTTGTTCCATCACAATTTTATGCGCTGGCATGACATCCTGCTGAGGGCTAATTTCCGATTCTATCATTTCGTCTGATTCAATCAGGTCAAATCCAAAGGGATCGTCAAGCAGCCAGTCTTTTTCATCTTTTTTTTTATCATCAGCCACTGTCATAGGTTGAGTCAGTTTGGTTGGCGCAGTGTTGTTTTTTTTTGCGTCGAGTATTTGCTGTGTACCTAAATTCGCCAATTGGTCTGCCATCTCATTGCCTGCATGTCCGGCGTGACCTTTAATCCAGTTCCATTCAATTTTGCGACCTTGGCAGGTTTGATCAAGCTTTTTCCAAAGATCTGGATTTTTTACATCTTTCCAGTTTTTCTTTTTCCAACCCTCAATCCATTCGGTAATGCCACGTTTTACATAGTTTGAATCGGTCCAAAGCACTAATTTTGCTTCGATTGGGCAAAATGCGATCCCTTCGATGGCTGCGGTAAGCTCCATGCGGTTATTGGTTGTATCAAGTTCACCACCACACAACTTATGTTCTTCTGTTTCAGTGATGATATAAGCGCCCCAGCCACCAGGACCTGGGTTGCCTTTACAAGCACCGTCGACATAAAGTGTGATTGTTTGTGACATAGTAATAACCAATGAAAGTGAATTAAGAGTTGAACATCGCGGTTTAAGAATTTATTGTATACGCAAATCGGCGTTTTCTACGCATGAACTGAGATTTTTTTAATTTCTTGTAACATTTGTATGCAATTCGCATTCAAAATTTGCCTTGTAAGCGCGTTTAGCTCTACTAAAATGGCAATGATAAAATAATTTACTAAATGTTGTTCGGAACTCTTATGTTTAAACCTACCACAATGGTGTGGCAACCTACTGCGACTGTTTTCTTTAAATTATCATTATTAACATCTGCATTCGCAGCATTAGGGTTGACTGCAGGGTGTTCTTCAACGTCGACAACATCAAAAGTTCAAACATCAAAGTCAGCAGGTATGTTGGATGCCAGCAGTTTGGACTCTCTAGAAGATTTACTTTCTGCAACAGATATTCGTGCAGTAGAGGGCGATCGCCTGCTGATTTTAAAACACGGTGACGTATGGAAGCGGATGTCAGTCGGTTTTAAAATGGATGAAAATCATTGGGATCCTCGTATTGATGCGCAAAGGAGCTGGTTTGTTTCCCGCCAACCCTATATTGACCGTTTAAGCGCACGCGCATCACGCTATCTTTATCATACGGTGAAAGAGGCTGAACGTCGTGGTTTACCTACTGAATTAGCATTGTTACCGATTATTGAAAGTTCTTATGATCCAGCAGCAACCAGTAGTGCAGCAGCAGCAGGGATGTGGCAATTTATCCCAAGCACAGGAAAAATCTACGGTCTAAGACAAACCAGTTTATATGACGGGCGCCGTGATGTAGTTGAATCAACACGTGCTGCTTATGAGTTTTTAGGTAGTTTATACAATCAATTTGGCTCTTGGGAATTGGCTTTGGCCGCATATAACGCAGGTCCAGGGCGGATCCAGCAAGCAATTAACCGTAACCAAGCTGCGGGTTTACCAACAGATTATTGGTCATTGAGATTACCACAAGAAACCATGAACTATGTACCACGCTTTTTAGCAGTGGCGCAGATTATTAAAAGCCCATCTAAATATGGGGTGAGCTTACCACCGATTGCCAATCGTCCGCACTTTAGAGAAGTTGCGGTGCCACCAGGCGTACAACTCAATCAAATTGCTTCAATTACCAATTTAAGTCGTGCTGAATTATACGCGTTAAACCCTGGTCATCGTGGTGAAGTGGTTGACCCATCAAGTACCTTGCGTATTTTGATTCCTGCGGATCTTAGTCCGACGATTGATGCAAAATTAAGAGGGTTAAAACCGGGTTCTGATAGTGGGTTATGGGCAAGTAATACTGCTCCAACCACAGCTACACGAACTTTAACGCCTACAGCGGTAACCTCGACAGTCACTCAATCGATTACTCCAAGTAAAGCAACGCCACCTGCTTTAACAACAGCAAAAACCACAACCACAGGCTCATTGAGCACACTCAAAAATACACCACAAGGCTCGAATGCATTAGCGCAATTTGCTGCCAATGCTGATATTCCTAGTGCGCCACGTATTCCTGTTGCTGTGACAAATGCAGCCAATGTTAAACCTGTTGCAGCGGAACCTCCAATTTCTGCACATGAAAAAGCACAAATCCTTGCCGCAGTAAAAGCTGAAGGTGAAAAAGAAACGGTCAAGCAAGTTTTAGAACCTCAAGCCACTCAAGCTGAAAAAGAAGAAGTGGTCAAAGAGATTAAGGCGATTGCTCCACAAGGGACAGAAGTACTTGATCCATATGATGGTAAAATTAAACTGACTGCAATTCAAACCAGTCAATCTGTTGCAGAGGTTCAAGGTAAAGAAAATACGGTTGGATTCTCATATCCTAAAGGTTTAGCAGATACCACACCTGCAAACTCGGAAGAAGCCAAACTGAATCAGGATAAGAACTTTAAGAAAACTGAAACTGAAGTTGTGGTTGAACCACCAAGAGGTAAACGCAGTACTTATACCGTTTTGGCAGGGGATACTTTAGCAACGATTGCTTTAAAGAATGGCGTAAATTGGCGCGATATTGCCAAATGGAACCAAGTTGATCCAAATGGAACTTTATTTGTTGGGGCGACTTTGTATTTATATGATGCCAAACCACAAATTGATACCCCTGTGGTTTCTCGCAAAACCACGGATTCCGCTCCTACCAATTACGTGGTTAAACCAAATGACAGTTTAACCAGTGTGGCAAATCAGTTTGATTTATCTGTCTCACAATTGGCAAATTATAATAATCTGAATAGTAACAGTAATTTATTTGTCGGTCAGAAATTAAAGCTTAAAGATGCTTCAGATGATAAATTATCTGAAATCAATAAAGCAGTTGTTCGTGCGGATACCTCTAAGCCTGTTGCAAAAATCAAAACCAAGGCTTATGCAGTTAAACGTGGCGAATATCTTAAAGTGATTGCCGATCGTTATGCTTTATCCGTACATGAACTCGCTGATTTGACTCCAGGTCTAGATACCTCAAGTAGCTTATTTGTGGGGCAAAAGATCAATGTGCCACTCAGTGAAGTCAATGAGCCAGAAGCTAAACTTGACTCTAAAGTGATTGATCAAAGTAAGTTTAAGAATGTAAAAGCTGAAACAACCTATAAAACTGAGAATTATAAAGTTCAAAGTGGCGATAGCTTATCCAGTATTGCGGTTCAGTCTAAATTAAGCTTGGCAGAATTAGCTGAATTAAACAAAATTTCGACATCTAAAAACTTGCTTGTGGGTCAAATCATTAAGATCCCTGTTGGAACAACAACACCAGAAACCTATACAGTGCAATCTGGTGATAGCCTGATAGCGCTGGCAAATAAATATAATTTGCAAGTTAACCAAATTGCCGATTTAAATGGTTTAAAGAGTACATCTGGTTTATTTGTTGGGCAGAAATTGAAGTTGACTGGCACGCCTGAAAGCAGCAGTAAAGACAAAACACAAGCGAGAAATGAATCGAAATCAGAAGGCGCTAGTAAAGATATCCATGTGGTCAAATCAGGTGAAACACTGGCAAGCGTTGCAAAAAAATATAAACTGCAGTTGTCTTATTTAAGTGAATTAAATGGTTTGTCGCGTAATCAGGCTTTGGATATTGGACAACGCTTAAAGCTTGATGGGGAATTACCCAGTAAATCCACACTATCTAAAGAAAAAGAAGACCTAAAGGCGACTGCGAAAGCAACAGCTAAAGCTTCGAGTAAGAATACTGAAAGCTATGCGGTGAAGTCTGGTGAGTCGTTAAATGCGATTGCAAACCGTGTTGGTATGTCAGTTCAAGAACTGGCTGAATTGAATGATCTGAGCCCACGTGCGGGTTTACAACGTGGTCAATCTATTCGTATTCCTAAAACAGTGACTGAATACAAAGTGAAAAGTGGTGATTCATTGATTCGTTTAGCCAGCAAGTTTGGGATTGATACCAGTGCACTTGCTGAGATGAATGAAATAAAACCAAACGCGTCATTACGCATTGGCAGCATAATTAAAGTTCCGAATCTTTAAGCGCCATTTTATTGGAGCAACGTTTAAAGCATAACATTTCAAAAAATTTTTTGAATAAAGGAAAATAGGGGAATGCGCCTAAGTTTTGCATGTGTCAGCCCGATCGGGCTGGCATTGGGATTATATGTTGCAAGCTTAAATGTTGATGCTGCTCTACAGACAACAGCATATATTGCTGTACATAATGCTCCACAGTATGACAAAGCTCAGGCGATGCCTTATGCCAATAGCAATGCACCCAAAGGTGGCTATATCAGTACAGCGAGTATAGGCACCTTTGATAATCTCAACAGTATGAATGGCAAAGGCAGTTCAACTGAAGGGATTAATTATCTATTTGATAGCTTAATGGATAGCTCACTGGATGAGCCGGGTGTGTTATATCCGCTTCTCGCTGAAAAAGTCACTTATGATCCTGTTAAAACCAAATTTGTTATTTTCCATTTAAATCCTAAAGCCCGCTTTAGTGATGGTTCACCTGTCACGGCTGAGGATGTTAAATTTAGTTTTGATACCATTCAAAGTAAAGCCAATCTAGGCTTTCAAATGTATTTGTCTGATTTAGCCAAGACTGAGGTATTGTCTAAATACCAAGTGAAAATGACATTTAAATCAGACCACAATGCAGACATGCCCTTTATTTTGGCAAAAATTGCGATTTATTCAAAAGCAGATTGGAAAAATAAAGACTATAGCAAAGTGACCTTGCAACCGATTTTAGGATCGGGGCCTTATCTGATTGAACATATTGATTCTGGGCGCAGTATTAGCTATAAGCGCAATCCAAATTATTGGGCAAAGGACTTAGCCATCAATCGTGGTCGTTATAACTTTGATCGCATGAAATATGTTTATTATCGAAGCCCTGAAATCGCTTTTGAAGGGTTTAAATCTGGACAATATCGCTTTTATCAAGAAAAAAATGCCCGTAACTGGGTCACTGAATATAATTTTCCTGCGGTAAAACAAGGTTTGGTGAAAAAATATATTTCTAAGATTGAAACACCAGCGCTCACGCAAAGTTTGGTTTTTAATACCCGAAAGGCGCCATTCAATGATCTCAATTTTCGCCAAGCATTAACCTATGCTTATGATTTTGAATGGATCAACAAAGCATTGTTATATGGTCAAAATATTCGCTTGCAAAGCCACTTTCAAAACAGTGAGCTCGCTGCGACTGGAAAACCAAGCGCGAAAGAACTTGCAATTTTAACGCCTTATTTAAAGCAATTGCCCGCATTACAACGGCAAGGTGTATTGGCAGATTGGAAATACCCAGTTTCAGATGCCAGTGGTTTTAACCGACAGAATTTATTGATTGCACGTTCGATGCTATTAAAGGCGGGTTATCGTTTTCACAATGGACTATTGGTGGATAGACAAGGTCGCCCCATTCAAATTGAATTTCTGATTCATCAAGATGGTGCACTACGGACTTTGTTGCCTTATATTCGTAATTTAAAAAAACTTGGGATTCAGGCAAATATTCGTCAAGTCGATTTACCACAATATACAGAGCGTATGCGCCGTTTAGATTTTCAGATGACCGCTATCGATATGCCGCAATCATTAACACCGGGTGCTGAACAGGCACAGATGTGGGGCATTAAAGCTGCCGATGAAGTGGGCAATTACAATTATGCGGGGGTCAAAAGCCCAGTGGTCGATCAGCTGATTCAACAGATTATTTATGCACCAAACCGTGAACAATTGGTACTTCGTACCCGAGCACTGGATCGGGTATTACGTGCAGGCTATTATCAAATTCTGACTTATGGCAATGATAAAAACTGGTATGCTTATTGGAATATGTATCAGCAACCCAAAGTTAAACCAAAATTATCCCTCGGTTTAGAGTATTGGTGGGTAGATGCAGATCAAGCGAAAAAAGTAGAGCAATATTTAAAAAATCGAGCATTTAAAAAAGCATAATTTTAAATCTTCATGGTTAAAACATCAGTGGCTCAACGTGAGTGATGTTTAAATTGACATATCTACCCTCATGAGGTCATAAGGAACATCGTTTCAATGGGCACATATATACTCAAAAGGCTGTTACTGATCATCCCGACATTGTTCTTTGTTCTCTTGATCAATTTTGTTGTGGTTCAAATTGCACCTGGTGGGCCTGTTGAACAAGCGATTCAACAAGCAGAAAACTTCCAAGGGGTCAATATGACTGCTGGAGGTCTATCATCTTCGGTAAATAACCATGAGTATCGTGGTGCACAGGGCTTAAGCGAAGATATGGTCGATAAAATCAAACAGCAATATGGCTTTGATCGACCTGCACATGAACGATTCTGGTTGATGTTAAAAAACTATTTAGCTTTAGATTTTGGCACGAGTTTTTTTAAAGATAAACCGGTGACTGAACTGTTATGGGAAAAAATGCCAGTCACCATTTCCTTGGGTGCGTGGAGTACTTTTTTAATTTATTTAATCTCAATTCCTTTAGGGATTAAAAAAGCCAAACAACATGGCTTATTTTTTGATAAATCAACTTCATTACTTTTGGCTGTGGGCTATGCCGTTCCCGCTTTTGTATTTGCAATATTGTTGATCGTTTTTTTTGCTGGTGGTTCTTATTTACAATGGTTTCCTTTACAAGGTTTTGTTTCGGACAACTTTAACAGCCTCAATCTATTTGAAAAAATAGCAGATTATTTTTGGCACATGGCTTTACCTTTGTTGGCCATGGTGCTGGGTGGATTTGCGAGTTTAACCTATCTGACAAAATATTCATTTATGGAAGAGCTCAATAAGCAGTATGTGCTTGCAGCACGAGCAAAAGGCTTAACTGAAAATGACGTGTTATATAAACATGTGTTTCGCAATGCATTGTTGGTGATTGTTGCCGGTTTGCCTGAAGTATTGGTTGGGGTGTTTTTTGTTGGAAATCTACTGATTGAAATTATTTTTAACTTGGATGGCTTAGGCTTGCTGGGTTTTGAAGCCGTGCAACAACGTGATTATCCTGTGATTTTTGGTGCTTTGTTCTTTCTAACCTTATTTGGGCTGATTTTACGTTTAATCTGTGATGTGGTTTATCGTGTGATTGATCCGCGAATTGATTTTGAATCGAGAGGTGCAAAATAATGTCACTGGTCATGCAAGCACGAATACAGAAATTTAAGAATAATCGCTTGGGTTTTGTCTGTTTCATTGTATTTATCGTTTTATTTATCCTTTCAATTTCTGCCGAATTTATTGCCAATGATAAGCCCTTATTGGTCAAATACGATCAGCATTATTACATGCCAGTTTTAAAGGCTTATCCTGAAACACATTTTGGAGGGGTCTTTGAAACAGAAGCCGATTATCGTGATCCGGTGGTTCAGCAGTTGATTGAGGAAAAAGGCTGGTCGATTTGGCCACTGGTTCGTTATTCCTTCCAAACTCCCAATTTGGATTTAGCCGTTCCTGTTCCATCACCACCCAGCGCACAAAACTGGTTAGGTACAGATGATCAAGGGCGTGATGTATTTACCCGTATTCTTTATGGTCTACGCATATCACTGTTGTTTGGTTTGGCATTGACACTATTTGCTGCATTTATTGGAATTATTGTTGGCGCGATACAGGGCTATTATGGCGGATGGGTAGATTTAATTGGGCAACGTCTGCTTGAAGTTTGGGGTGGTTTGCCGACTTTATTTATGGTGATCATCTTGGTCAGTATATTTACCCCGAGTGTCTATTGGCTATTTCTGATTATGTTGATTTTTGGCTGGACAGAGTTGGTCGGTATAGTGCGCGCTGAGTTTCTTCGTGCCCGTCATTTAGATTATGTTCAAGCAGCACGTGCATTAGGGGTGAGTGATTTGATGATTATGTTCCGACATATCTTGCCCAATGTGATCAGTTCAAGTTTATCTCAACTTCCATTTATGCTGACTGCAAATATCACCGCACTTACTGCATTGGATTTTTTAGGTTATGGGCTTCCACCAGATGCAGCCTCCCTCGGTGAATTATTACTACAAGGTAAAAATAATTTAAATGCGCCGTGGCTGGCTTTATCCGGATTTTTTACTTTGGCCTTGGTGCTATCTTTATTGATTTATATTGGGGAGGCGACACGCGATGCATTCGATCCAAGACGTCAAAAATGATCAATCTTTGTTGTTGTCTGTCCAACATCTGCATATTGAAAATGAGCGTAAAGAGGTGCTGGTCAATAATCTTAACTTTGACCTACATGTTGGGGAAACTGTTGCGATTGTCGGGGAGAGTGGTTCAGGCAAATCAATTAGTGGTTTGGCGTTACTTGGCTTGCTTCCTGAAAATTTAACTGTGACTGGGCAAGCGTTATATGATGAGCAAAATCTATTGTCTCTTAATCAAAATGCGCAGTTGGCGATCCGTGGTAAAAAAATTGCCATGATTTTTCAAGAACCGATGACTGCACTCAACCCACTACATAAAGTTGAGCGGATTATTGGTGAGACTTTACTTTTAGATGGGATGTCCAAGGAAAAAGTCAGAAAGCGTGTCTATGATTTATTATGTGATGTCGGGATGGAAGAACCTGAGGATAAGTTGAATCGTTATCCACATGAGTTATCAGGTGGTCAAAGACAGCGTGTTTTGATTGCATCAGTTTTGGCCCAAAAGCCTGAAATTATTATAGCGGATGAACCCACAACAGCCTTAGATGTTACATTGCAATCGCAAGTTTTAAACTTATTACAACTGCTTATTCTAAACCATAAAATGGCGATGATTTTAGTCAGCCATGACTTGAATTTGGTGCGTAAATATTCCAATCAAGTGATTGTGATGAATCAGGGACAGGTTGAAGAAAAAGGCACAGTTCGAAATATTTTTCAAAACCCTAAAACCAGCTATACCCAATATTTATTGGATCATGATTTTGGTGAAGCCAATGCTTTACCACATAAACGTAACTTAGTTTTATCTCTGCATCGTGTTGGGGTTAAATTTCCAATAAGAAAGGGGATATTTAATCGAGTTAAAGATTATTTTGTTGCCGTTGAACCGATCAATTTACGTTTAGATCGAGCTGAGTCCATTGGCATTGTTGGAGAAAGTGGTTCTGGTAAAACCTCTTTGGCGTTGGCAATCGCACGACTTAAACAATGCTCGGGTAATGTTTTCCTACTCAATCAAGACTTGAACAGGTTGAGCCAGCGTAAATTACGTCCACTTCGATCCAATTTTCAGATTGTATTCCAAGATCCGTTAAGCAGCTTAAATCCACGTATGACTGTTGACCAGATTATTCGAGAGGGCTTAACACTACAACGTCTAAAAGAAGCTGAAATGCTGATTCGTATCAATGAAATTTTAGATAAAGTAGATCTCCCGATAACAGTTAAACAGCGTTATCCACATGAGTTGTCTGGCGGTCAACGGCAACGTGTGGCTTTAGCGCGTGCTGTGGTATTACGCCCTAAATTATTGATTCTCGATGAACCAACCTCAGCACTTGACCGGACCACGCAGCGTGCGATTGTAAAATTACTGCGTCAGTTACAACAGGATTATCAGATGAGTTATTTATTTATTAGTCATGATTTACAGGTTGTAAAAGCACTTTGTCAGAAAGTTCTGGTATTAAAAGATGCTAAAGTTATCGAATTTCATGACACTCAAGCCTTATTTGATAAACCTTTAAATGACTATACCAAGCGATTAATTGCCGCGAGTCAGTATTAACGCTGTATAGATGGTCTAGTTTAAAAAATATTCACATTAACAAAGTTGACAAAATGCATTGTCAGATTTACGCTTGAACTATTATAAATTTAAATTAGAGTAAAAGCTCTAATCACTAAAGAGATTTGACCATGAGCCATCTTGCACAAGCATTAGAAATAAAAAACACACCATTTAAAAACCGAATTATTAAAGGTGCGATGAGTGAAGCATTGGCCAACCATGCAGGGCAACCGAACCAATTGCATTTAGGTTTATATGATGCTTGGGGGAAAGGCGGCTTGGGTTGTGCCATTACGGGGAATGTGATGGTTGATTTCCGTGCTAAGAATGAGCCGGGTGTTGTTGTAGTTGAAACTGAACGTGATCTTGCCAAACTGACTGAATGGGCAAATGTGGGTAAAAAGCACGGGATGGTACAACTGATTCAGTTATCACATCCAGGTCGTCAGTGTCCAAAAGGGCTCAATAAAGAAACTGTTGCGCCTTCAGCAGTGCCTTTTAGTCCAATGTTGGCGACGACATTTGGTACACCACGTGCACTTAATGAAGCAGAAATTTTGGATATCATTCAACGATTTGCTGAAGCTGCGCGGATCTGTGAAAAAGCAGGATTTGAAGGTGTACAATTACATGGTGCACATGGTTATTTGATCAGTCAATTTCTTTCACCATTGACCAATAAACGTCAAGATCAATGGGGTGGTTCGATTGAAAACCGTATGCGTTTCTTATTAGAAATTTATGCTGCAGTGCGTGCTAAAACCTCAGAAAACTTTATTATTTCAGTCAAACTGAACTCTGCAGATTTCCAGCGTGGCGGAATCACAGAAGAAGAAGTGGTTCAAGTATTTAAAGCCATTGATACAGCAGGGATCGATCTGATTGAGATTTCTGGTGGTACCTATGAAGCACCGGCAATGGCAGGCGCAAAAGCGGATAAACGTAAGCAAAGTACGATTGCACGTGAAGCATATTTCTTGGATTTTGCAGAAAAAATTCGTAAAGAAGTCAAATGTCATCTTATGGTGACAGGTGGTTTCCGTACAGCGCAAGGAATGAATGCGGCTTTAGACAGTGGTGCGTGTGAATTTATTGGGATTGCACGTCCTCTTGCGGTAGAACCTGAAGTCAGCAACAACTTGATTGCTGGTCAGGATGTTCGATATGCAGTAGAACAAATCAAAACTGGTATCCCTTTTGTTGATAAAATGGCAATCATGGAAATTCTGTGGTATGCCGCTCAGTTTAAAGCAATTGGTGAAGGGAAGAAGCCAAATCCTAAGCTTTCTCCACTCAAGGTTTTCTTTAATTATGCAAAAAATAATATCAAAGCAGTGATTCAAGGACGAGTAAACTCGCGAAAATCAGCCTAATAAAGATTGGGAGAAGCGTAGTCGCGACTTAAAAAATTGATTTTAAGGTTGCTATTGGTCTGCTTTAGATCAATACGATTTAAATGTGTCAGCAGACCATTGTCCTTTCACTAAAGCCGTTTGAAAGGCGGGTCTGCTTTCTATTTGCAGAAGATAGCGCTGAATTTCAGTGAACTTTTGATATCTTGGGTGAGGTTCAAAACAGGCTTTGTTTCAACAAGGTCTAAATTAAAAAATGTTGAACTGCTTATTATTACAAAACAAAGCCCTAAAAGCAGCTAGGGCTTTGACAGAAAGCAATTAATCTAGCTATTGGACAATGGGTTAATGCGCACAAAAAGCCATATTAAAATATTCAAATAATTCAGGCGTATTTAACCACAGCATACTTGACAGCCCGAACAGAATAACAATAACCAACCAGATACTGAGCTTGAGCCACGAGAATGAATTAGTCATTAACCACAGCCTCTTCATTGACAAAGAAATGCACAATAACGCCGACTACACACAAGGCAATTGAGCATCCCCAAATGATGTTGTAGTTACCCGTTATATCATGATTTAAACCGCCTAGCCATCCACCAAAAAATGAACCGATTTGGTGAGTGAAAAACACTAGGCCGCTTAGCATGGTTAAGTATTTCACACCAAACATATTGGCCACAATGCCATTGGTTAGGGGTACAGTCGAAAGCCATAAAATCCCCATAACGATACCAAAGGCGTAAACAGTCCAAATACTCAATGGCAGCATCAGAAACGCAACAATCGCAACGCCACGTAAACCATATAAACCCATAAGCAGATGCGGTTTGGAATACTTACCACCAAGCCAACCTGCGGTATAGGTTCCGATAATATTAAATAGACCAACCAATGCAAGAAAGATCGTTCCAGTGGATGCATCAAAACCATGATCAATCAAATAACCGGGTAGGTGAATGCCTAAAAAAACCACTTGGAATCCACACACCGAGAAACCAAAGGCTAACCATAAAAAAGGTTTATGCTGAAAGGCAATTTTAAGAATCTGTTTAAAGCTTAAATTGGGTTTTATCGCTTGTTTAATTGCATTTGGCGGTACATACATAGGCGCTTTAAGCATCCATGCCAATGGGACAATCAGCACGATGAGTATTGCTGTAATGACTAGCGCAGATGACCAACCAAAGTTCTTAATGAGAAGTAGAGTGGTGGGCAACATAATGAATTGCCCAAATGAACCTGCCGCACTGGCTATACCCATTGCCATACTACGCTTGCTTGGATGCGCTGCTCGTCCTACGGCTGAAAGTAATACCGAGAATGATGTTGCAGAGAGGGCTAAGCCGATAATTAAGCCGACACTGATATCTAGTAACAGCACATTTGAACTGATAGACATTAACAATAGACCAATGGTGTAGAGCACCCCGCCTATTGCAACAATCTTTTTACTGCCATATCTGTCTGCAAGCGCACCAGTAAAAGGTTGTACTGCACCCCAGAATAGATTTTGTATGGCAATGGCTAAACTAAAAACCTGATGACTCCAACCAAACTCATGGCTCATGGGTACAAGATAAAGCCCAAAACCGTGACGTACACCTAAAGAGAGTGCCAAGATAAAAGCACTACCGATGAGCATATAAATGAGTGGTTTAGAGAAACGTGTGTCGTCGTATAGTGCTGACATAAGCTATCCATTGAATCATCATGCGAGAATTGTAGATGATTCAATGGGACTTCGCGATAGAATAAAAATTTATCAATCGATAAATTTCAGTGATCAGTCAGCATATGTTAACGAAAATAAATTTAATTTTTAGAAGCGATAACCCACACCGACATAAGTAATCAGAGGATCAATATCAATTTTGGTTTTGGCTGTAACAAGTTGTTTGTTGGTATTTGAGTCTGAAATGGTAATGGTCGCATCACTACTCATTGGTGCATAAGTGACAGAGCCTACTCCAAACCAGCGATCATTAAAATCATAGGTTGCACCCAGTGTGGCCATAGGTGCCCAAGCATCATCTGCTTCTACTTTAACTACAGGATTTGCAGATGATTTTTTGCCATCTAATGCTGCTCCAGCCTGTCCATCTAATACGTTCTGGATCATGTGACCTGCTGCAATCAGATCGTCTTTTGCGCCATTATCGACTTTTAGGTGAGTAAAATGTGCATACATGACACCTACACCCACATAAGGCCGAAGTTTATTCACACCAGATTTACCAAATTGATAATGTAGTTCTGCCGCTGGCAACCATGCAGTTGCAGATGCTGCTTTTGAATGTTTTGTTAAATCAGTAATCGCAATATCTTTTTTTAAGTCAATACTGCCAAGTGGTGTAGAATCTTTACCGGTCAATGGTGCATAGATTTGACCTTCGCCTTCAATCTCAACTTTAGGTGGAACACCTGCTTTAAACTCTAATGAAAGATTATCAGTGAAGTAGTAGTTTCCCATCAGGCCAAAAGTATCCACATCTTTTGCTGTTAGACCAGTACCTTCAGAGGTCCAACTGGATAGACCATTGACTGTGGCTGTGCCCGTTAAAGCGCCAGGAATTGTGTCACCCAAAAGGCCGATTGCACCATAAAGAAAAGGATTGGATTCTTTAACTGCTGCGTCTAAAACTGCCTTTTTAGAAATATCACCTACTTTAGATTGTGTTCCTTCTGCAACGGCAGTATTCACTTTGATCGGATTAGCGTTACCCTGTGGCATTGCATGTAGCCAACCTGCTGAAACAGAAAAGCGTTTAAACCCATCACCATCTTTAAGACTAAAATAAGGTGAATCTGCATGCGCCATCATCGGTAAAGTCATGCATGAGGTCATGATGCAAAGTAATGGTTTTTTCATAGGTTTGGACTCCATGTCCGTAATTGATACTAATTTTTATGCGTTTTTATTATTAGAAGTTTTTGCTGTTAATTAATGTAGTCTTTACAAAGGCTTTTTTTAAGTGAATGTTCTTTTTTTAATGTTTTATTTATCATAAGTTTATATATGTAATATAACTGTAATCATATTGTCATGATATTACATGCTAAAAATAAGTCACGATCTCGGTTAAAAACAATGATAAAACATTGACTTGGCAGAAAAGGAAAAATTCAAGTTATAACAAAAGGTCATATGAACATGACCTTTTGTTAAGCAGTATAAGTCATTTTAGTCAATGACTTTCATTATTTTTGAAAACGAGATAGATCTTCTTCAGGGCGCGCGGTTAAAACTTCTACACCGTCTTTGGTCACCAGCAGGGTATGTTCGTATTGAGCTGAAAGACTATGGTCTTTGGTCACCACCGTCCATTTATCACCCATTAAACGTGTTTGCCAAACACCCGCATTTACCATTGGCTCAATGGTAAAGGTCATACCTTCTTCTAAAACCATGCCTGAATTAGGTTGACCATAGTGAAGGACTTGTGGTTCATCATGGAATACGGTACCAATACCGTGACCACAATATTCACGCACTACACTAAAGCGTTCTGATTCAACATATTTTTGAATCGCCGCACCAATATCACCAATGGTTGAACCCGGTTTCACGGTTTCCATACCACGGTACATTGCTTCTTGAGCAACTTTACACAAACGTTCAGCAATAATCGATGTTTCACCACCAACCACATACATCATATTGGTATCACCGTGATAACCATCCTTAATCACAGTGACATCAATATTGAGAATATCGCCTTTCTTTAAAATTTTATTTGCAGATGGAATACCGTGACATACCACATGATTTACAGAGGTACAAATCACATGTTGGAATGCAGGGCGACCAGGCGCAGCGCCATAACCTAAACATGCAGGTATAGCGTCTTGTTTGTTGACAATATAGTCATGACAAATCGTATCCAATTCAAGTGTACTGACACCTGGTTTGATATGCGGTTTGATCATATCCAAAACTTCTGCAGCCAATCGACCTGCAACACGCATTTTTTCAATTTCATCTGCGGTTTTGATTAATCGACGTGGCGCTTCGTAAGTACTGTTCATGATCTTTAAAAACTTTTGGAAATTTGTATGTGACTATGGTATAAATAGCCGCCCAATTTATCAAATGCTTTCTGTGACTTTCTTTGTGAATGGTTTATGGAAATATTGATAAGGGTAATTTAAAAATCCGCACATATGTCGTCACATTACTCTGGGTGCCTGAAAGGGTGGAGAATGCGGACATATGGAGGCCTAACCCAAACTTTTAAGGTAAAGAAAATGGCAGATTACAACGTAAGCATGCGCGACCTTCTTCAAGCTGGCGCGCACTTTGGTCACCAAACTCGCTTCTGGAACCCAAAAATGCGTCAATACATTTTTGGTGCGCGTAACCGTATTCACATCATCAACCTTGAACATACTGTTCCTGCGTTAAATGATGCTTTGAATTTTGTTAACAATCTAGCAAGCAAAAAGAACAAAGTATTGTTCGTTGGTACAAAACGTGCTGCTTCTAACATCATTCGTGAACAAGCTCAACGCGCTGGTCAGCCTTATGTTGATCACCGTTGGTTGGGTGGTATGTTGACTAACTGGAAAACTCTTCGTCAGTCAATCAACCGTTTGAAAGATCTTCAAACTCAATCACAAGATGGTACTTTTGCTAAACTGACTAAACGTGAAGCATTAGAACGCGCTCGTGAAATGGAAAAACTTGAACGCTCTTTAGGCGGTGTTAAGAACATGGGTGGTTTACCTGACGCATTGTTCATCATCGACGTTGATCACGAAGCAATCGCGATTAAAGAAGCTAAAAACCTTGGTATTCCAGTAATCGGTATCGTTGATACAAACTCTAACCCAGATAACGTAGATTTCGTTATTCCTGGTAATGACGATGCGATCCGTGCTGTTACACTTTATGCTTCTGCAATGGCTGATGCAATTCTTGCTGGTAAAGAATACGCTCAAACTCAAGCGAATGCTCAAGCTAAAGGCGAAGAAGCTGCGAAAGAAGCTCCTGAGGCTTAATGCGTTTTGACGCAAGCTTGTCATTTTTGTGATTTAAAATGATGACAAATTGAGCGTCGAGAAAGCAAAGCGGCCCAGAGGAACCTTTGGGCCGTTTTTGTTGAACAGATTCATATTCTACCGTATTTAGGAGAACAACATGACTGCAGTTACTGCGAGCATGGTAAAAGAATTACGTGACCGTACTGGTCTTGCAATGATGGAATGCAAAAAAGCATTAACAGAAGCAGACGGTGACATCGAATTAGCGATTGATAATCTTCGTAAATCAGGTCAAGCAAAAGCAGCTAAAAAAGCTGGTAACATTGCTGCTGATGGCGCGATCACAATTGCTCAAGAAGGTAATAAAGCAATTCTTTTAGAAGTAAACTGTCAAACTGACTTCGTTGCGAAAGACGAAAACTTTGCTGGTTTCTCTGCGAAAGTTGCTGCTGCTGCACTTGCTGCTGGTGTAACTGATGCTGCTCAAATTGCTGAATTGAAACTTGAAGATGGTTCAACTGTTGAAGAAGCTCGTATTGCGCTTGTTCAAAAAATCGGTGAAAACATCCAAGTTCGTCGTGCTGCAATTGTTGAAGGTGAAAACCTTGCAGTTTACAAACACGGTTTAAAAATCGGTGTTGTTGTTTCTTACACAGGTTCTGCTGAAACTGGTAAAGGTATTGCAATGCACGTTGCTGCGTTCAACCCAGTTGCTGTAACTGCTGAAGATGTTTCTGCTGATCTTATCGCGAAAGAGAAAGAAATTGCTGAAGCTAAAGCGATTGAATCTGGTAAGCCAGCGAACATCGTTGAAAAAATGGTGACTGGTTCAGTTGAAAAATACTTGAACGAAGTTGTTCTTGAGCGTCAACAATACGTAATCGACAACGACAAAAAAGTTGCTGAAGTATTGAAAGCGACTGCAACAACTGTAGCTCAATTCGTTCGCTTCGAAGTAGGTGAAGGTATTGAGAAGAAAGCTGAAATGAGCTTTGCAGAAGAAGTTGCTGCTGCTCAAGCGGCTGCTAAATAATTTTTACTCACTGAGTATAATTATTGAAAACCCCTCCTTAGAGGGGTTTTTTTTGTCTGTAATTTAATTGAAGTAGATTCAGAAGAATTAATTCATACATATCTAAAAGATTATTCTTTTATAATTCCACAATGAACATTGATTAGACTCAAACTTTATGGCAAATAAAACTCAACTTGGTATTGGTGCTGTAATCGCAGTGATCGTCGCAGCTTATCTAGGCGTTGATCTTAATCAACAAAAAAATCAAGCAACTGAATCCTCTAAAGTTGAATCGATCGATCAGCAAAACAATCATTCACAAGACAATACACAGCATGTGAATGAGCAAAGTAAAGATAACCAATTTAAAGATAAGCCGTCTGCCAATAGTCAAAATCAAAATGGTCTTGAGGTTATTCGAAAAGCCTACGATGCAAAACTCAGTAATGTTCAAGTACAATCGATTGGTCGAGTAAAAGCCGTCTTGCGTGATGATAATGAAGGTTCACGTCATCAAAAATTTATTCTTGCACTGGATAATGGCTTAACTGTACTGGTTGCGCATAATATTGATTTAGCACCCCGTATCGATAATTTACGCAAAGGTGATACTGTCGAATTTTTTGGCGAATATGAATATAGTAATCAAGGTGGTGTAATGCATTGGACACACCATGATCCAAAACGTCGTCATCAAGATGGTTGGCTAAAACATAATGGAAAAACCTATCAGTAATCTATTGGTTATTCTCTTATGTGCACAAAAGATCTTTGTATTTTCCATGTCTAATCGTATAGATAGCAATTTTGTTCTATACGCTTTTTATAAACCTGCTATTTTTAAAATATTATCTAAAGTCTGAATAGAAAAAATGCAGGAGTGGGCAAGCTATTTTCACCTAAAAGAATTGGGTGGATTAGAGTTGTTAAAAGCACAGTATCACCATAAGCAATTTTCAAAGCATGCGCATGAAGGTTATTGTATTGGTGTGATTGAAGATGGTGCACAGAGTTTTTATCGGACTGGGCAGTTACATACAGCACCGAAGGGCGACATTATTTTAGTCAATGCTGATGAAATTCATACAGGTTCATCTGCTGTCGAGTCAGGCTGGAAATATCGTGCAATTTATCCAACGCCAGAAATGTTGTTAGATGCAGGGCAAGATTTTTTTAGTGTTAAAAATAGCGTACCGTGGTTCCCACAAGCAGTTGTGCAAGATGTTGGATTGGCACAGCAACTCTGTTTACTTTTTGATTTATTAGAACAAAAAGAAAATACTTTACTGAAAGAGAGTATGTATTTATCCACTTTAGCCCGCTTAATCAGTCGTTATGGTCGTGCCAAATTAACACCTGCTGAATTACCAGAAGCACAACGGAAAGTTGAAATAGTCAAAGATTTATTAAGCAGTTTTCCTGAGCATGATTATTCGCTCACTGATTTGGCGACATATGTAGGATTAAGCCCTTGGCATTTTTTACGTGAATTTAAAAAATATACGGGCTTACCGCCGCATAGCTGGTTGGTTCAAGTCCGTTTACAGAAAGCGCGCCAATTATTAAAACAAGGGCAGAGTATCGCAATGACTGCTCAAAATAGTGGTTTTTCAGATCAAAGTCATTTTAATCGTCATTTTAAAAAAGCAGTCGGGGTTACACCTTCTCAATATTTAAGCACATTAAATATTTAATAAATGTATTTGGGAATAGTCATTTAAACGTTCTACAGTCCCTCACCAAATAGCAATTTCATCCAAGCGATCACTGATCATTTATAAGATACTGCTTAAATTCTTAGATTTGGATTTTGCAAATGAGTGATCAATTTGAATCTTATACTGCCGACATTGAGCCGAAGTCTATGCAAAATAAAAAGGCTTTTTTCCAAGGTGTGGTGGATATTTTACCTTTATCTATTGCCGTACTGCCTTGGGGTATTCTGGCTGGATCAATGGCAATCAATGCTGGATTAAGCTTTGCACAAGCGTTCTCAATGTCCGCTGTTGTATTTGCAGGTGCAGCACAGTTGGTAAGTTTAGGTTTAGTCATGTCACATGCATCTGCCTTGACGATTATGATTACGGTATTTTTCTTAACAAGTCAGCATTTAATTTATGCGCTTAATTTTCGTCAAGATGTCAGTCGTTTTCCGTTTAAGCAACGCATATTAATTGGCTTCTTGCTGACAGATGAACTGTTTGCTGTCGGTATTGGCAAAGATAAACAACGCAACTTTGCTTATCTGTTTGGTGCTGGGCTATGTTTTTATTTGGCTTGGTGTCTATTTAGTGTATTGGGAATTGTACTGGCTAAATCAATTCCAAATTTAGAAAGCTTACATTTAGATTTTTCAATTGTTGCGGTATTTATTTTGATTATTGTGCCTATGGTGAAAAGTAGCGCAACTTTAGTGGGCGTCATATTTACCTTAGTATCTGCCTGTATTTTTAAATATTTTCAATTTGAAGCGGGCATTGTGCTATCTGGGATTTTGGGAATGTTTAGTGCGATGTGTACGGCAAAAATCGTCGGAGTAACAAACATAGGAGCACCAAAATGACATGGACTTTATTGTTAACTTTGGCAGGCATTGTATTGATTAACCGTTACTTTTTTTTAGAACCTAAAATCGCCCTGAAATTACCTCGTGTGATTGGAAATATGTTGCAGTATTCAGCGCCATGTTTGCTGACCGCTATTTGTGCCCCAATTGTATTTTTTAATGGAGATCAATTGCGTGCATTGCCTTTGGATGCCTATTTTTTAACAGCAATGATCTGTGTTGTTTTAGCACTTATTTCTAAGAAAATTCTAGTCAATTTAGCTTTAAGTTTATTGTGCTTTTACGGGTTATTTTATCTGTTAAATTGAAGAAAATGGAGGGAAAAGCCGAATTGAATTTTCCCTCTGGTTTATTTGCGCTAAAAAGCCAGTTTCTGGCGTGTTTTCCATTTGGGTAGTACTTTACCAAGATAGGCATCCATGCACCATACGGGGCCAATGAGGAGGAATTGAAGGTCTTTAAAGAAAGAAGGCTTTTTACCTTCGACTTTGTGACCATAAAATTGACCAATCCAAGCCAGAATAAATACCCCAATATAGAAACCAACACCGACTGGGAGTAAGTAAATGATCCATGCCATGACTGCAATTAATGCGGTCATTGCTACAGCAAGAACAATATCTAAACGGGCATAGAAAACGAGGGTTAGAACTAGAAGTAGTGCCGTAAGCAAAGCACTAAAATGTGCAAGAATCCCAATGATGGCAAATAAAATCGCGGGAACACAAGCCCAATGGATGGCTTTATTGGTTTTGTTTTGATGACTTTCGCTATATTCATCGAACCATTCGGTGATTGATTTTCTTAACATTCTTCATATCTCCATATAATCAATAACTTGGTATTTTTTACTTAAAATTCATATTCTTGTTAAAATTTTTCAATATTCATTAATACGCATTAACATGTATTAATAACTATTAATATGTATCTATTTACGCCATAATTTTACACCTTAAAGAAAAAACTTTAAAAGGCGTAAATGTGGGCACTATTTCTCAAAGAAAATTGACAGATGGCACTATTCGCTATCGAGCTGAAATTCGTATAAATAAACAAGGTGTAATTTATAAAGAATCCAAAACATTTGCAACAATGCGAACAGCTTCAAATTGGCTCAAAAAAAGAGAGGCTGAAATACAAGATAATCCTGAAATCATAAAAGGTAAAGTTGAAGCAAGTAAATTTACAATTGGGGATTTAATCAACAAGTATCTGATTGAGGTGGGGGATCAGTACTCGATAACCACAATAAGATCATTGCGTGTTTTATTAAAGCTTCCGATTAGTAAAATTAGTTCTGATAAATTTGGTGCAATGAATATCACTGAACATGTTAAAGCTAGAAAAATAGGATATCCAAAATTAGGCTTAAACCCCGTTTCCCCATCAACCATATTAAATGAATTACAGCATTTAAAGTCAGTACTTAATCATGCGAGATTATTGTGGGGTGCTGATATTAAATATACTGAAGTAATTGACGGTATGTTGCAGTTAAGAAAAACAAGACAAATCAATAGAGGTAATACGAGAGATAGATTGTATGAGAGAGCAGAATTAGAAAAACTTTTAAAATTCTTTACATCAACATGGAACCGTGGAAGATCTGTATACCCAATGCATCTACTTATGATATTTGCAATATTTTCATGTAGAAGACAGGCTGAAATCACTAGACTTGAGGTTTCAGATTACAACAGAGAACATAGGGTTTTTCTAGTTAGGGATCTTAAAAACCCAAATGGATCTAAAGGTAATCACAAAGAATTCATTGTTTCTGTTGAGCTGGAAAAACTAATTGATCTTGCATTAAGCCCGAAATATAGAAACAGAATGATTCTGTCTGAGTGTGAATCTAAGTATTTGTTCCCTTTGCGTGCTGGGTCTATTTCTACTGAATTTAATGAGACTTGCGCATTATTGGGAATTGAAGATTTACGCTTTCATGACCTGCGTCATGAGGGCGCAACCCGATTAGCTGAAAAGGGTATGACTATTCCTCAAATACAACAGTATACCCTTCATACCACATGGTCCAGTTTGCAGCGATATGTATCATTAAAAATTAGAAGAAATGTTATGACGTTTGAGGAGATGCTACATCTCATCGGTGAAATGTAGCATAGTCTTTGGCTGCTGTTTGATGCTCTTTATCAAGAGCATCAGCCAAATCTTTGAGATTTACAAAATATGGTGCTGTACGGCTTTTTTGATCAATCTTAAAAACAGGGAATGGAAATTCATTATCATTTGCCATTTTGTTAATTGTGGCTCTTTTCAATGCCGGGTAGTACTCTTCAGCCACATCCATGAGCTTTATGACTATTGATCTATGTTTCAAGAACAAATAATCATAAGTAGAAAATTCTAGAGCACCCATTCAACCTTCCTCCTTCACTTCAGAACGAATCACATCCTTGCCAAACTTAAAATCGGCAGTTATGTTTTTCTTCCCATCATCTGTCCAGTTAAAAAATTCCATCTGCCCATTTTCCAGTCCCATGAGCTCATGATTTGCTTTTAAGAATTCCAAACTAACAGCAAACTCTTTTAAACAATCTCCAATTCGATCGGTTGGGACTTTTAAGAAATCTGAAAGAGTTTTGATTTCATAAGTTTTAGTCATCAACCTTCCTCCTTTTCTTCTGTCGGCGGTTCGGGAATATACATCCAGTGAGTAATGAAAGTTCCATCATCACAATCATTAATCCAGTGTCGAGTCCCATCAACAGATAGTTCAAATGTGCCATAATGAGTGTTTTTGCTGTCATCTACCATCAATATATCTTCATGAGGATTAGGTATTTGAGTTTTGATATTTATCCAATTCACGCCACTTCTCCCAAACTCTTAACCACTTCACTAGGTAAACCATTCACTTCATTGATTACGATGAAATTCACAACAATGTGGTATAAATCATCAACTTGCTTTTTGCTTAATTTCAAAGTTGTTTCATCACCACTAATTACAAAGGGTGCTAACTGATCAGTGATTTCATGAGCTGTTTCAAGGATTTCTTCAGTTTGAATTGTCATGCTCAGGCTCCTTATGCTCAGTCACAATACCCACACCACAGAAAGGGCAAAAATTCAAAGCAACTCGATTTTTCTTAAATCGACCTGCGACAATTTCAAGACGAGAGGATTTTCGATCACTTGTTGTCATGACGTTCGCTTCAATATCACCGTAATGATGGGTAGTTACTTCTTTTAAAGATTCACACATATTTAACCAGTTGCCATTGTTCACGCATTTCTTAGTCATGACTTTGCTCCTGTGCTTCGAATTTCGTGCTTTCTGGATCTACTCCTAATTTTTCACAAATTCTATGGGCTACAGTGGAACCTACATTAAGCATTCGCACTACATGCACCCAATTTGTATTTGTTTTTAAAACCTTGGATGAGTTAAGTGATCTAGTTAAAAGGTCTATTAACTCGTATTGAACAAAACGACCTTTTTCTAGCTCCAAAACAAACCCTTCAGGGGGGGCTTTGGCTGCCTTCCAACCCAAAAAACGATCATTAATTTTTATGGCGTTGTCACAGATTTTCTTTTCTCTTACAAGTGGTACATATTTAAATTGCCACTGGACCCACATAACATTTTCAAACATCGATTTTGTACAGATTCCACTTGCTTCGAAATTTCTTCTTTCTAGATCAAGATCAATACTCATTCTATTTTCCATCTCATCACCTATGTGCAAAACCTTGCGCAAAATCCTATTTGTTTGATGATAATGCGCAGATTTTTGCTTGAATTTGTTGTTAAGCTACTTCTTCAATAGCGTCTTTTAATTGCTGTTTTTGCACTGGAAGCAAGGTTATTTGACCTTGAGTCAAATCCTCTACAAGCTTTGTGAAATAACCAATTGCATTACCAAGAGTGGTTTCGTCAGCTTGTGCTGGACGACGAATTAGAGTTTCTACAGCCTCAAGCAGAATTCGTTTTTCGTGTATTTCCATCACGCCACCTTCATATCTTTAAAATGCTTACAGACATTTTGGATGATTTTAAAAAGCCATTTTTCTTCACGTTGAGTTGTATGTCTTGAAGTGGCAGTAAAGACTTGAACCAAATGCTCAAGACACCCGCGCTCAATCCAAAGATCAACAAAATAATCTTCAATGCGATCAAAACCACAACTGCCACGGTACCCTGTCCATGCACAATCCCAACAACGTATCGTTACTTGAAATGCCTGCTTCCCATACCAAACTATGAATACATCAATTGGGTCTACACCATTGCTAGCAGGGATGTGGTGAGTACGAACTTCTTGAATTTCCATCACAACCACCACGCCATTGTTGAGTAAAGTTTTAGGAGGGTCATGCTGCGAGCTCCCACTTAAATCCGCGCTTATCTAGCAACTCGCAAAGCATGTCTTGAGCAACACGTGTTTTATTAAGAAGTTGCTTTTCACGCTTAGCATCACGTTCGCGGAATAACGTTGTGATTCGAAGTTCAGGAGCGATATGGCCAACAATGTGCCAGTCTTCAGGTTCATGCTTTTTGATTAAATGACTTGGAGTGTCCACCAAGCCAAAAACTAAACCTGAATTACCAATATCCCAAAGGTGCATGTATGTATCTAATTGCCATTCATACAGTTTTTTCTGACCTTCTTTTATCGTTAAAGGAAAGGTATCCTTTGAGTAAGAAGACTTAACATCCAAAATTAAATCTTCTTCAATTTCACAAATATCACACTCACCAGTGAGCAAATCAGAGGTTTTACGAACCTTGTTTTTGACATAAAAATTGCCAGAAACTTGATTGTAAAGCGCAATTGTTTGGTCTTCTACAACTCGACCTTTTTCAATTTCAAAGGTATTGAGGTTTGGTTTCCATCCAAGCATGATTTGTTTTTCAAGCTCATAGATGTGAGTTAAAGCACCATCAGCCAATGTATCTTTTTCAGGGTAAGTCATAAGCTTACCCACACTTGAAGCTCTAAACTGAATCATGATCAAGCACCTCAGTTTGAGCGCGAACATAGTGTTCTTGCTCGTCTGTGATTTTGTAGTGAGCTTTTAATGCTTCAAGATCACCTTGACCAGCTTTGATTTTGGTAATAGCTTTTTCAATTTGTGCGTCAGTTAGAGAAGGGCGAGAATCAGTCACTTTGGTTTCTTGAGCAACATCATTGCCAACAGTTATGATTTTTCCTTCCATTTCTTCCTTGGTATACTCGTCACCAATTTCTTCAGGAAAAGCTTTACGAAGTGCACCAGCTTCAGCGCATTTTGACAATTGACCACGCTTGCGCTTTGTCCACATGGAATTCAGGCCACCACCTTTTACTGTCGCGCATGCTTCTTCAAAATATTCTGTGTGAGAGAATGCGACCTTTTCGCCATGGATCATGCGATAAACAGTAACAGTACAGAACTCAGGAACAGTATGAGAAATCCCACCGAAATTAATATCAACCATTGGCCCAAACACTGGAGCTTCAATTCCTGCGTAACTGTTTGATCGAGAAGCAGTAATACGGTGTTCTGCAATTGATGGCATGATAATGTCACGCCATTCAGTGTTTCCTGTTTTAGAATCCTTCACATTCATTGGTACGATGTGACAAGGCTTTTTCATAATGTCGAGATTACGCGCTTTCGCATATTCAACTGCCATGACGATTGATTCAGGTTTCGCACCTGGAAAGATTGATGAGGTTAGGGCAGACCACATAGCCTGATCAACATCGTAATCTTTAAGCGAAACACCTAATTGATTTTCAACTTGAGCAACTGCATTCATCTTCTAATCCTTAAAACTTGATTGATACGTGTGGCACTTCACCTTTGTGAATCGCCTGTAAAATTTGTTTGCCCAATTCTTCTGAAACACCAATGCTCACAAGACCTTGAAGTGCCTCATTACAAATTTTCTTTTTGTGAGCTTTGCTGGCTTCTCGTGCTTGCTGTTCTTTAAGTTCAGCATCTGCCTTTGCTTTAACTTCCTGCTCAATACGCAAACGCTCTGCTTCAACTGCTTTTTGGCGATCAATTTCAGCTTGCTTTTCACGCTCTATAGCTTGTTGCTTTAATTGCTGTTCGCGCAATTCAGCTTGTTCTTTTTCAAGTTTTAGGCGCGCTTCTCGTTGTTCGGCTTCAAGCTTTTCTTGCTCGGCTCTTTTACGGTCTGCAAGTGCCTTTGCTTCAGCTTCAACACGAGCCTTGTCTGCAGCTTCACGTGCAATTTTTTCGTCACGTTCTTTCTGCTGGCGCTCGATTTCAGCTTGACGTAGACGTTCTAATTCAGCACGTTCAGCCTCAAGAGATTGGGTTTCAGAAAGGGCATTTCGCAAAGTTTCTAATGTTTCGAGCCTTGCTAATTTCGCTTGCTCTTCATATTCTTCGAATGATGAATCAATTACTTGATCATTAAGTGTTGCGATAGCGCCCTCAATCATTGAAGAATTTGCTGTGATTAAGGAATTGTTATTTGCAAAATGTTTAATTTCCTGAATAGCCGACTCATGCTTTGCCACACGATCTTTTTCCGCATTTTCCCAATCTGTTAATGGCTGGCGAATGCGGTCACGCTCAGTATCCAATTCATCACGCGCAAATTTTCGATCAGCATCAATTTTGTTGGTAACAACCGTGTATTGCTCTTTGAGTTTTTTGCCCTCAGCATCGATTGCAGATTTTGATTGAGCAACCTTATAAGCCAGTGAAGCAATTTCCTTGCGGCCTTTTGGAGTTGTCACATCAGGAACAATACTGCTTACTTGAGCTTTAATTTGATCAATGATTGCTTGAATGCCATTCGCATTGTTGAATGCAGAAACAATCACATTTTGTTCTAATACTTGTAGTTCCATTATGCTGCAACCCCTTTTAATTCATTAACTTTTTCTTCTTCAAAATGCGCTTTAAGCATTTCATTAAGTGTATAAACTTGGCTATTTGTCAGTGCAAATTGAAGTCCTTGAGCAGCAAAAATATCGTCATAATCTTCAACAATAGGACGGTGCCAAGTCGCTACTTCAAGCAAGTCATAATCAACATCAACATCGTTTTGCGGATCGCTTGTATTGTTCCAAGCTAATGAACTTGTAGTTTGGTTTGCTTCAACTACAGCAGACACGTAACAAGCGCTGTAATTCGGTACAATCAGCGAGAAGTGGACTGTTGATCCTTTAATATCAGGCTCATCAGCTACCACAAGATTTTGAAATGTAGGCGCTTCAGGAGCGTAATTAGAAAGCATATTCATTGTTGTGGCTCCTTACTCTTTAAAGCATTCTTTGCACGTTCAGCTTCAGCATATTCAGAACCAAGTATTTCTACACCAACCTTTAGATTGATACTGGTCTCAATATAGAAAGCACCTTGATATTCAAAACATTTGAATGAGCTAAAAAAGAAGCTAGAACCATCCAAGCCAAGTGTTGAATAAAATGAGTTTTTATCTACACGTTTCACTTGTGAAAAATACTTAGAATGAAGCTCATCCCATTTTGTTTTTTCAGCATCGAATTCACTTTGTAGGCTTTTCTTTAAAGGCTTTGTGCGAATCCAAGAATGACCATATTGACGTTCAGGTTTGGTCCAAACTTCACGATTAACCTTAGAGTTATCTTTAAATTTAATCCCACACAACCAAATACGATCAGAGTCTTGAAGAATCACAGGATCAGCTTCATATTCATCTGCAAATAGTTGAGCGTTTTTACGAAGCTCTAAACGATCTGATTCAAGTTTGTTGTAGGCATCTAGCGCTACTTGGTTGATGACTTTGTAAAACATCACTCACCCCCTTACCAAAGCGATATAGAACATCGCACCGATCAAAAAGATGATGATTGAGCCAAGGAGTAAGCTTTGAGCCTTATCCCATAAGCGACGATTCGAAATCTGTTCAATCGTCAGTAGACGTTGTGGTTTTTTGTGTGACATAATTACCTCGTACTGAGTACAAGCCCACTTGTGATTTGCCGTCTAAGTGGGCTTTTGTTTGTGTATGAGATAAATATAAGAAAACTTAGTTTTATTGTCAAGAATTATTCTAAGAAAACTTATATTTTTTTAGAAACTTATTTTATTTATGCTTTAATAGACAAAAGAAAACCCACGCTGGGTGGGTTGAGAGGAGTTTTTAATATTTAAAATCTTCTATCGTTTTGTTAGAATCTGAATCGCTTATAGTGTGACTGCTAGAGTGTGGAGGGTGTGATGATTAACAGTGAAAAAACTTTAGGTCCAGTAGATATACGCATTGCTTTGAGATGCTGGATAGAAAATCGATTTAAGATTAGTCAAAACGATTTACTGATTGATGAGTTAGGTTTTTCAAATAAAGATCCTAATTCCTCAGTGGATTCGACTTTTAGAGCTGATCTAGCTCTAGCTAATGGTCGTTTAGTTGGTTTTGAGATTAAGTCCGAGAAAGATAGCCTCAAAAGATGGACTTCACAAATGAAAGCATATTTAAATGTATTTGATGAGGTTTGGTTATGCGTACATGGTAAGCACTTAGAGTCTGCGCTAACTATTACACCAAAAAAAATAGGTATAATTGTTGTTGATAATTTCGAATCTTTAGCCCTTGTTAGAATGGCTAATAATCATGCGACAAATAATACCTACGACTTATCTGGATTGCTCTGGAAAGATGAACTTATCGATTTAGCGAAACAATATGAAATTAAGATTAAATCACGCACTACAAAAAATGAAATGCGTGAATTATTAGCAGATAGTCTAGATATTAACCTTGTTAGAGCCTTTGTTTTAAAACAATTAAAACTCAGAAAAAATTACCAGTCCTCTTCTTCTTCGCTTGCAACCTCTTGATTTGTTTTTGAGTGTAAAATCGCACAAATATGTTGGTGAATTTTATATTCATTCCATTGCTGTTGACCACCATAACCCTTTTTTGTTAGATCGGTAATATTGCTGATACGTCTAATTTCGGTATTAGACCAGCAAAATTCATCTCCATGATACCCATCTAGACTCAAGATGTTTTTAGCAATATCAACAAACTTTGTATACTCTTGAACCTTCCCTTGACTTTCAATGTACCAAGATAAACTATCCAACAGGTATGTTGCTGCTGGTCGCGGTCTCATATACTTACTAACTTGAACTACATCTGTTGGAGAGGTTGCAGCATAATCTCCATAGATAAAATTATGAGTGTCGACTTTTTCTTTTAATATTTCTTGCCATAGAAGGTCATAACATTCTTGGTAAATAGCACCAACTGGTTTAGCAGGATAAGAAGTGCTTGTTGTGACAATATTTTTTGGTGAAAGGTTATTTTGAATATATTTCAAAAAGGAAACTACGTGATCTTTTTCTATTTGGCTAGAATTATCAATTTTACCTAAATCCAAAAATATTGTTAAATTCTCCATTTCGCTAGATTCAAATGATAATAGAACTTTGTCCAATAGGTTCAAGATATCATTGTGATTTTCATGGTTTAAAGCAACTCTTAAACCAACACTATTAAAGTTTGCCTTAAATTTTTTAACTAATTGAATTAATTCTCTAGGTTTATTTACTGAATTCAAAGTAAGAACTGGTGATATATTTTCATTTAATGTTTTTAATTCACAGTATTTTTCAAATTTAAACAAGTAGTTATTAGAGCTGTCGTTTAATTGGTTATTAATAATTCCCTCTTCATCTAATTTAAAGGATGATGAATCAATCCATAATGGGTATTCATAAGCACTTATAAAGCTAGATACTTTCTCCCAATCATTACCCATTAAAAAAATTAATGGAGTGATCAGTGCTTTGCTTTCATTTGGTAAAGTTATTAATGCATTTATTTCAGATGCACCAGAGCGCAAACAAGGTACATATATTTTCCCATTTAACATTTTATTCTCCACCCGATCAAAAGACTGCGTCGGATTCGCAGTTTAAAAAACGATTGAAACCCAACAGAGGGCAACTGCAATAAGAATTATCCCTAGTTTCATGTAGTCAAATTTATTCATCTTAGATTCTTCTTATAAAAATTGCTTTTGGCTTATTAAGCTTCTGAATACTTTTCCAAAAACTCATCAATCCATCCTTGTGCTACTTCAAGATTGGTTATGTCAGTCAGCTTTAGATTTGTTTCTTCTGCCTCGTTAAAACCCTCAATAATGGCTTCAAAGATATTAGCTTCATTAATGACTTCTTGTGCAATTTCAGCAGGATCATAGCTTTGCTTTGCCTTTTTAAGTGATGCTATTTGTTTATCAATACCTGCGCCGATTTTAGCTAATGCTAGCTTGAAGTCTTGACGATTAATTGTTAGTGCAGTTTTTGATTTATTTAGTGTTGCGATCATAATATTCTCTTTTATATAAGAAATTTAATTTAATGAACTCACGCAAAGGCAGCCTTATTAACTCTTGCGCATCTTATTTCTGCGCTTTGATCTAAATACATATCTAATCGAGTCAACCACCTCTCCAACAAAAACACACTCTTCATCCAGCGGGATGATATTTGGTTTAAATTCAGGGTTTAGAGCCTGTAAATATCTTGAGTTATCAGTTTCGATAACCAGCCGTTTAAAAGTGGCCTCATCATGCTTTCTTACAACGATCACATCCCCTGACTGCATTTCATCATATTGCACTGTTGGATCAACAAGAATGTAATCCCCCTCATGAAATGTAGGGTAGTTACTTAATCCTTGAACTTTTAGATAAAAACATTCGTCACAATCATCAGGTAAAGGAAGCCATTCCTCGACCTGTGACATATCAACCGACTCTACGTTGGTAAACACGCCAGCCTGCACCCAAGAGAGAACTGGGGCCATTTTAGGTGAAACAGGCGCAACATTCCTTTCGCTTTTAAATTCACCACCCTTTCCAGTAAGAATATATTCAGTAGTAACGCCAAACTCATTCGCCATAGCTTCAAGTGATGCAGCCTTAGGTAAATAACTATCTTTTTCCCATTCAGTAACAGCAGGCGAGCTCACTCCGGCAACCTTAGCTAATTGCACTTGAGTTAATTTTTTCGAACGTCTAAGCGCACGTATGCGCTGACCAGCAGATTGTTTTTCCATATAAGTTATCTTACATATTGCTTTTATAAGTTTTCTTTGATTAAATACTAAGAAATCTTATTTTAAGGTGTTAGTGATGACCAAACATGAAGCATTGAAGTTGCTTGGGGTTAATGGTGTTGAGCTGGCTAAGCTTTTAGGTGTTGAACCATCAGCAGTTTATCAATGGCCAGAAAACAAAATCCCATTAGCTCGCGAATACCAAATCCGTGACTTAGCAAATGGAAAAGAACCAATTACACGCCACCAAGTGGCATAGGAAAAACCATGAGCCTTGAAAAAAAATCTACGCATGTGCGCTTATCTCCTGAGAATCACGAACGAGCAAAGGTTTTAGCTGAAATTAAAGGTAAAGACCTTGCTCAATATATGGCCTACCTGCTTGAAAAAGAAATTGCAGGTGAGTGGCATGTACTTAATTTACAAGCAAAATCGTTCGAGCGCTTGGGAGTATCAGCTTTGTTAAGGGATTTAAGTACAGAGGTCGAATTTCGAGAGGGATCCGAAGGGATTCACGGGGATTTAGACATTAAAAAAGCCTGATTTGCGAGATCAGGCTTCGTGTAATTCACCGCGTATTCAATAACCCCCTAAAGAATCATGGAGTATCGAATGAAAACAAATTTAGCACATGAACCACCAGAGCCGCAAGCAACCTATCGAGAAAGAATGATTGAGCAAAAAATCAGACTTCTTGAAGGTGCGCTCAAAGCAAATATGGAAAAGCCATGCTTAGACAATGCCATGGGTGTTGCCAAAGCTCGTTATGACCTTTTTGATTTTCTGCGAGGTGCTGTGTGAATACATCAATCTCAATGATTAAGCTGATTGAGGCTATGAACGATCAACCAATTGCGTTTAACAAACACTATGTTTTTATCGGGTGTGGAATTAATGGCGCACTAATGCTGTCGCAATTGGTGTACTGGACCGCACGTACTAAAAATTCTGATGGGTGGATCTATAAAACCCAACATGACTGGACTATGGAAACTGGTCTAACTCGCAAAGAACAGGAAAATGCCCGTAAAAAACTGAAAGACCTAAGTTTTTTAAAGGAAATGAAAAGGGGTGTACCTTGCAAGGTTTACTTCAAAGTTGAGCGTGAAAATCTATACAAAGCATTAATAGAATACTCTGAAAGCCTTGATTCATCACAGTATGCACCAAACGGGCAATCTAGTCTGAACGAAACGGGCGAACTAGTTGGCACCAAACGTACCAACAGTGTTGCACCAAACGGGCAATCTATTACAGAGAATACAACAGAGAATACTACAGATATTAATTTAGGCGCATCCGCACCTAAAGCACAAAAATTCTCTGCTAAAAAATTCTTATCTCAAAATGGAGTTTCAGAAGAAACAGCTCAAGAGTTTATTGATCTGAAAAACAAGAAACGTAAAACCATCACTGAGCGTGCTTTGAAAATCATTTTCAATCAAGCAAGCGAAGCACAACTTTCAAATGAACGTGTATTTCAGATCATTGTTTTACGTGGCTGGGAATCTTTCAAAGCAACTTGGGCATGGCATGAGACCAATAGTCAATTAGAGCAATTGGAAAATCCAAGAACTGCACATCCACAATCCAATCAACAAGAATCTCTAGAAGATTCATTTGTGGAGTTCTGATCATGTCAAACCTTCACAAGATGGAATTCGAACAAGCTGTACTAGCAACCTTGATGACTGTTGACAACAGCTACAACAGCCTTGAAGTAAAGCCGAGTGTTGAGGACTTTTACGCTACTCGTCACCAAGAAATTTTAAAGGCCATTGAAAACCTAAATATCCAAGGCAAGCCGTATGACGTGGTGATGGTTAAGGATTTACTTCAAGCCAACAACCAATTACATATCCTTGGTGGCGAGCAGTACTTGATGCAAATGATGCAAGAGGCACCAGCATCGTTTTACAACATTCCAAGCTACATCTTGAAGTTAAAGAAGCTTACCGAGTGCCGAAAAATTGAATCAGCTGGTAAGAAAATCATTGAGCTGGCTCAAAACACATTGACTGAAGACATGCCAATGAAAGCCCAAGAAATTGTGGCTGGTGTTGAGTCAGTGATTGCCACCGATACTCGTTACAACCTACAGGATTCAAGCGTTATGGCGTTTGAAGTACTGAACGAGAAGATCCAGCACAAGACCAACAAAACTGGTTTGGCTTATGGCGTAAATACAGGTTTACGTGACCTTGATGCAATGCTTGGAGATATAGAGCCAAGTCATTACATGGTAGTCGCTGGCGCACCAGGTGGCGGTAAAACAACAATGGCTCAGATGGTTTCACTCAATGCAGTTAAGCGGAACAACGCACCTACATTGTTTTTCTCAGGTGAAATGGCTCATTACGAAGTCACCAATCGAATTGTAAGTGCTTTGGGCAAGATCCCATTTGATCACATCAACAAGGGAAATATGACAAGTGATGATTATTCATCATGGGTTCATTTGACTGTCGATGTTTTCCCTCAATACAAGCTTGATATCGTTGATAAAACAGGTATCACAATTCAAGAAATCCGTGGAGAAATTAAGAAATCAATTGCAAAGCATGGACGAATCGGCTGTGTGATTGTTGATTACATCCAGTTGATGAGCGATCCATATTTCAAAGAACAATACGATGTTATTACCGCAGTTTCAAAAGGTTTGAAAAAGATTGCTAAGGATTTCAAGGTTCCAGTAATCGCTTTATCTCAACTCACAAAAGATGCCATTGGCAAAAAAATCACAATGTCTGATTTACGCGGATCAGGGCAAATCGCTCAGGATGCCGACAAAATTGTGATGCTCTATCCATGTCCAAATGCACAAGGCGTGATCGTTGCTGATGTTGTTAAAAACCGACAAGGCAAAAAAGGAGAGGTTCGTTTGAGTGATCGATTTGAGTATTGCCAGTTCGGAAATGTAGGCAGTGTTTTAGATGGTATTGAGAGCGGGTCAATGCAAGGGGAGCTGGTATGAATGCGGTTGAGTTTGTGAAAAAACACGGTTGGGAAGAAGCCAAGAAATTCTTGAATTTACCAAGTTACACGATAGACCAATTATTAATGCTCCAGTCTGGTCTGCGTTGCAATGAATTGCAAAAACTAGTCGATAGTTGGGAGTTAGTGGAGTCATGGGGAGGATTAGAAGATGCAAAACTATATGATTTATCTCCTTGTGAAAAAAAGCCTGAATCCGCAGGTTATAAGTTGAAAAAAGCCATTACTGACGTGGAAAGCGTAGGGGGTGGGGTGTGAGCGAATCTAAAACAACATTCGAAGATCATTTAAGTGTAGTGCTTTTTGCGTGCTATGCAACACAACCTTTTACGATCAAGGATATTCAAGAAGCAGTGCTAGATATTCATAGAGCTAATGTCTATCACTTGCTTCAAATGTTTGTGAAGCAAAGATATTTAGAGCGAGTTACGGACACGCATTACAAAGCAACACAGTACGCAAAAGACATCTTAAATGTTGAGCGCAATGAGGTGGCACTATGACAACTATAAACAACCTGACTATTGAGCAGATGAGAGAGATTGTGGATGGGGCGCCTGAACATGCGGAGCGATGGCTAAATGGGATGTATCTAAAACAAGGTGAGTGGACATGGTGGTGGTCTGGTTATGTAAGCAAATGGCTTCAATTTGAAAAGCATATTTACAGCAATAGCAAATTTGAAATAGCTATAGATTTAAACGACCTCCGCTCCGCCATTGCAGAGCATGACACTGCATGGATGGAGAAGAGATTCGGGATTAAGAAATGGTATCCAATTCCTGAACATCACATGTGCTCTGACAAGCGAACAGACGACACCACAGACCACGTCACAGACATTCGCAATCACGTTAGTCCGAGTACGGTTGTCAAGGACTTGGAGGCAGAACGTCATGGATAAGTGCAGAGAAGCGTTTGAGCGACAACAAGCTGATTTGACTGGTACAGATTATGAAGAGTTAAAAGCGCATTTTGATAACAATGAACAGTACTTTGGCTCACGTTATAACAAAGGCAGTATGTATGAGCGAGATTGGGGTATTTGGGAAGCATGTTGGCAATCCCGACAGGCCGAGCTAGACCAACAAAAGCTGTTAACTCGTGATTCAGAGCTTCATCTTGATGCTGCGAAAGAAGAGATTGAGCGATTAAAGGGTGTGGTTGATGAGAGGCACAAGCTGATTGAAGCGGCTTTGTCTGTTCTTAAAGGGCTTAAAGCTGAAAATGATTTGTGGGGATGTGATCAAGTAGAAGTGCAAATTGAGATTTTAGAAAAAGCCCTGCGAGGTGAGCATGAGTGATTATCTAAACATGACCCTCCAAGAGCTTCAGCAAGAGCATGCGGAACTTCTTTTATTCAATGAAGAGTTAGACCGTCGTTGTAAACATCACGAAGCACAGGCGAAGAAATATCAATTTAAATGCTGGTCAATTTCAAGTTTGTTCATTGTCCCAAAGGATGATCACGAAATGACAATCAAGGCCATCAAGACAATTTTGGAAAGGGTTGGTGAATAACAATGCAAATTCCTAAAGCTCGACCTCGCCAATCAAAATACAAGAACAAGACTATCGAATGTGATGGTCTAAAGTTCGATTCACTCAAAGAAGCTAGACGTTATCGAGAATTGAAGATTCTTGAGCGTGCAGGGGAAATCAGAGATCTACAGACGCAATATGCGTTTGTACTCGCTGAGTCGGTCAGATTTAGCAATGAGCCACGTAAGAAGCCAGCGCTTCGTTATATAGCAGATTTTGTCTATCTCAAAGATGGGTGCCAGATAGTTGAAGATGTCAAAAGCAAGATTTCAAGAAGTCTTGTTGAGTATCGAATCAAAAAGCATTTGATGATGTCAGTGCATGGGATTGAGATTTTAGAGGTTTAAGGGGCAATTATGAACGCAGTAGCAGAGAAGTTTGAACAATTCGAGTGGTTGACTCATGGCATCACTGCGAAGTCACCACAATTCAATGATGAGACAAAAGGCACAGGAGAGAAACCTTTGGACTATCAAGATCGCTTGGGTGCTATTGCGTCATTAGATACACCACTTGAAAAGGCAATCACTTCAATTGTAATTTTTGGAGAGAATGCAAAAGGGGATTATGATTTTCTGTTAAACCACTTAGCAGGGATTATGGTTAAAGAGGCAGCACAGGACGGCAAGAAAGATCCTGATAAGATGACCTTGAAGCACTTGGCTTCACTTATTGCTCGTATGGTCCTAGATTTTGCTATCAATCCAGCAATGGAAGATAACTTTACAGCTAAAGGGCGTTTGTACTATGCAGGGATTGGCGAGAATAAAATGAATTATGAAGCGTATAGAAAATCATGGAAGCAGTACGAAACTATGATGATCCTATCAATTGAAGGCGCAATCAAATGTGCATCTGAAGGTGTGGAAAAGTACAGAAAACAGACATATAAAGATGTGAAAAATTAAGCTTCCCAAAATAATGGGAATAGGATATATTAATTCATATTCTGGTCGTATTACGGTTCATCCGAGACCAAGACAGTTTTGATTTCCATGCCCACTGGTCCTATCAAGTGGGTATTTTTTTTGCTTAAAAACAAGTTGGGAATAAGTAATTATGTTAAATGTTGTTTCTCGTGTATAATATGTAAACAATTATTAAATAAGGTAGTAAAGTTATGTACTACTCTTTAAATGCAATGTTTTTTTTCGCTATATTTCTTATTCTTACATTATTAATGTATCTATTTGGTGGTCTAAATTCAGGTTTAGTATTTTATAGATAGCGTTTGTAACCTTACTTAAAGCTCACTTTCCAGTGGGCTTTTTGCATTTCTGCTATACCAAAACTGCATATCAGGTTTAAACTCCCACCGATAAATAGGAAAACACATGAATATTTGCATCGGTGGCGATCTTAGCGGTCAAGTTGTAGAGAAAAGCCCGAACGATTACTTCCAGCAGTCAATTGTAATTGGTGAAAAGACATATAAGTTTTGGTTTTCAGATAAAGTAAGTTTTCATGATGCTTTTGTTGAAGCTGAGAAGCTGGCAAGGCAAATCAAATAAGGGATTATCCCGTATTTAAAATTAAAGGCGCTTAGGCGTCTTTTTTTACGTCTAAATTTTATAAAGGTGCTTGTGACGTGCACAAGTGATCTATTGAGGATCGACTCATGAAAAATTGTTAGCTTTAGTAGCAACTTGGATTTGTGACGTTTGCCATAATAATGGTGAACTATAAGCGCAAACGGTGGGATGCAGAAACCAGCCGTATAAATCGGTTTGAATCCAATGTGATTTCGTCACACATTGAGTTAGCCTCAGAGCCTTAAAGCGTGGGTGACTCCCCGACCAATTGAATTGAAAGACACAGAGCAGATCAATAGCTAACTTTGAGATGTTTGTCGTGTTGAGTAGCGGTAGATCAGTTGCCGAGTTGATCAATATCGTAATCTAAGGCAAGGATGTGGCAGATCACCACGTCCTTTTTAATTCCAAGGAGAACAACATGCTCCGAATTAAACAAATTTTCTGCCGCCACGTTTGGGAATATTCAGATTTCTTTACGGTGAGAGAGTGTCGGAAGTGTGGGAAGGTTAGGCCTATTTAGATTTTAAAGAGAAGTGATTTATGCTGTATAGCGGATCAGGCAATTCTAATCGGTCACTTCATCTTTAAAATTGAACTATTCGGGAATTCCGAATAGCTGATAAGCGCAAAACGTGTAGCAGGGTAAATGTATGTTTAAGGGGGATGACATCAAATGTCACCCTTAATTAGGTGTAATCACACCATTTTAAACCTTTCGAATTCGAAACCTTTAACCACCTCAACGGTGGTTTTTTAATGCCTAGAGGAAAGTGGGATGAAATCTTTATTAATCACACTATGGTGCATGGTTCGTAAGCATTTTGGTATTTGCACACATCCAGTTCATGCAGAATTATCAGTAATGATAAAAGGTATAGAAATAAGAAGATGTCGCAAGTGCCAAGAATGCATTCAGCAACATGGTAAATACTGGGTACAGTCGGAGCGCTTATGGACAAAACCGAAGCACTAAGCAATCTCAAGCGATATGAATCTGAGATCAATAAATATCAAAGCTTATCTCGTGGCCTTATGACTCGTGATGAAATGATTGTCATTGATCGAAAGATTAGTCAGCTAAAAGAATGGTCTAAAACAATTAGAAGTATGTTGAGTGATTGATCTTACTTGGATAATTTGATAATTTATTGTTTCTAAATTAATTATAGAGATAATAATGAAATCAAAACAATATATCTTAGTAAATATTTGTGGAGATAAATTTGGATTCTCAGATATAAGTAATAGCGGGAATCTAGAACTTTATCTATCTGGTCAAGAATATGATAAGTCGTCTTTTGAATTTGAATCTGCAAGTATTATTCTTATATTTGAAGCCAACTTAGAAGATGACATAAAAGAGATGATCCATAAATCCTTTCGTAAGCAGTTAGTTGGTTAACAACTAAACCTCCTTCGGGAGGTTTTTTATTGGAGATTCCTTTATGGAAGATATAGAGCTTCCGAAAGGGAGTGAGCCACTTGAAGATGACCGTCGTGAGCGGTTAGCGCAAGAATATTTAAAATGCTTGAACATTGCCAAAGCTGGTGAATTGGCAGGGTATGCGGATAAGAGCACTTCTTGGAGGGCATTCGAACGTGATGAAGTTCAAGAGCGAGTTGCATATTTAAGCGCTCAAAGATTGGAGCGCACCCAAGTAGATGCGGATTATGTTTTAAGACGTTTGGTTGAGATAGATCAGATGGACGTTTTAGACATTATGGATGACTCTTATAACTTCAAACCAATTGGTGAGTGGCCTTTAATTTGGCGTCAATATGTTTCCAATATAGAAAATATTGAGCAATTTGAGGGCTTCGGAGAAGATCGTGAGCAATCAGGTTGGCTTAAAAAAATCAAATGGCCTGACAAAGTCAAGAACCTTGAGCTGATTGGTAAGCATGTAAGTGTTGGGGCTTTCAAAGACAAAGTTGAGCTTACAGGTTCTGTAACAGTTCAAACAATTTCAGATGTTATGGATGAGATAGGGGATGAAGATCTTTAAGGAGGTAATATGCTCTCAAATAAACAAAGAGAACTCCTTAAAAATCGGTTCTGGCGCTTAAATAATCTTTATTTTGTAGAAGATAAAAACGGAAAATGTGTCAGATTTAAAATGACACCTGAGCAGTTAGAATACTTTGATGGTATGCATGACCGTAATGTCATTCTTAAAGCTCGTCAGCTTGGTTTCACTACAGAAGTTTGCATTATTCAGCTAGATCTAGCGTTATTTCATCATAAGCATTGTGCTTTGATTGCACATACTTTACCAGATGCTGAACGCCTATTTCGCAATAAGACCAAATATGCTTATGACCGCTTAACTGATGATGTGAAGCAGGCGAATAAAGTTACCAAAGAAACAACCAGTGAAATTGTATTCAAGAAAGGTGGATCCGTTACTGTTTCAACTTCATTCCGTGGTGGAACGCTATACAGCTTGCATGTTTCAGAATTTGGGAAGATTTGTGCAAAGCATCCTGATAAAGCAAAAGAGATTGTTACTGGTGCATTTGAAGCTGTTCCACTTGGTGGTCGGATTACTCTTGAAAGTACTGCAGAAGGACGCAGTGGTTATTTCTATCAATATTGCCAAGACGCTGAAAAGTTAAAACTTCAAGGTAAAACTTTAAACCCATTAGAGTGGAAATTCTTTTTCTTCTCATGGTGGAAGAACTCTGAATATCAAATCCCAGCAACAGAGATATCGGAACGATTAAAGGAATACTTCTCAGATTTAAAAGTTAAGCACAATATTCACACCACACCTGAACAACAGTCATGGTATGCATCCAAAGAAAAGACTTTGGGTGATGACATCAAGCGAGAATATCCAAGCATTCCATCTGAGGCATTTCAGCAATCAGTTGAAGGCGCATATTACAAGAAGCAATTTAAATTCTTATATGCAAATGGTCGAGTTGGTGAGTTACCAAGTAATGATCATTTGCCAGTAATGACCTTTTGGGATTTAGGCGTTTCAGACTCAATGGCAATTTGGTTTATCAGGAAAATTTCTGATGAATGTTATCAAGTCATTGATTACTACGAGAACTCGGGTGAAGGCTTAAGACATTACTTTAAAGTGTTGAAAGATAGAGGCTACACATATTCAAAACACTACGCACCACACGACATCAAAAACCGTTCTTTAACAGGTGATGCTAAATCTCGTCTAGATATCGCTAAAGAAGGTTATGAAATCGATGGTGAAATCTATTCCGTTCGATTTGAAGTGGTTGAAAGCATAGGTGTGATGGATGGTATAGAACAGACTCGTGAGATCCTTAAATACTGTGAGTTTGATGAAACCAAGTGTGAAGAAGGTATTTCTCATTTAGAAAACTATCGTAAAGAGTGGGATGACAAAAAAGGGTGTTGGAAAGATAAACCTCTGCATGATCATACCTCTCATGGTGCTGATGCATTCCGCATGTTTGGTGTAGCGATGAATAAGCGAGAAAGAAAAGTCAAAACTCGAAGAATTCGAGGGATGGCTTAAATAGTATGCACCTTCGGGTGCTTTTTTTATTGGTATTAATATGGCAGTGACAGATCAACATCCGCAGTACGCAGCGGTCAAAAAGAGTTGGCAACTGATGCGAGATTCAAGCTCTGTTGCTGGCGAAGAAACCATAAAAGAAGCTACAACCAAGTATCTACCAAAATCAGCAGGTCAAATCGAAGCTGAAAAACAAAGTCCATTAGGTAAAGAGATTTACGCTGGATATTTGCAACGTGCTCAATATCCATTATGGGTCCAAGATTCATTGCGAACTATGATTGGTTTAGTTTCTAAACTTACTCCTGAAATTCAAATCAAAAGCAATTTGATGAAGCATTTAGAAGAAAATGCAACAAATGATGGATTCGGATTAAAGCAGTTATTCATTCGAATAGTTGAGCAGATTATTGAATTTGGCCGTTGTGGGCTTTACATCGATGTAGATGGTGATGGAAAACCTTATTTTGCTCTGTATGACGCACTGTCTATCATCAACTGGAAGGAAAACAGTGTTGGTGGTCGAAAGGACACCACTTTGGTTGTTTTAGAAGAACAACATAATGTGGGCGAGGATAAATACAGTCATACAACCAAGACTGTACAGCGCTCATTAGAATTGAATGATGGTACTTTTGAAGTGTTCCTGCACGACGGTGGGAAAACTGAAGAAAAGACTCCGAAAATTGGAGATAAAAATCTAGGTTTTATTACTTTTGTATTTATCGGTGCAACGAATAATTCGCCAAATGTTGGATCAATTCCATTGTTATCCATGGCAAAGGCTGCGATCAAGTATTACCAGTTATCAGCGGATTATTTTCAATCACTGCATCATACGGCTCATCCTCAACCATGGATTAGTGGCTTGTCCGATGATGACGAAATCAGTGTTACTGGTGTAATGGCTGTTTGGGATTTACCTCAGGATGCTGAATGCGGATATTTGGAGATTCAAGGCGTAGGAATTGATAAAACCAAAGCTGAAATGGATTCTCAAAAGAATGCTGCATTAGAAGCTGGTGCAAAGGTTATTGACACCAATACTCAAGAATCAGGTGAAGCACGTCGAGCAAGACAAGATGATCAGCACGCAAGTTTACACAGTATTGTGACTTGTGCTGCTGAAGGTATTGAGCAGGCATTAAAATATGCAGCGCAATGGCTTGGGCTAAATCCTAATGATTATGTGTTCACGGTAAAAGCTGAATTCTCAAATCAATCTTATGATATCAATTTGGCTAGGCAACTTTATGAAGGCGCATTGGCGGGAAAAAATTCATTCTCAACTTACTGGGATTACATTGCTACTGGCAAACTTCCTGAAGGTGGGTACCAAGAAGAATTGCTTAAGGTTGAACAAGAAACTGAAGGCACATTAAATATGGGTTAGACCATGAATAACTCGATTCAAGAGCAAGCGTTTCTAAATGCATTTATACAGCATCAAACTTATTTGCACCGGGCATCGAGTCAAACTGTTAATGAGATGTGGCAGGTTTTTAGCAATCAAACTAATGAAATGGTTGTGAAACTTCGTGATTTGCTGGATGAATTAAGCGATCAAGAGAAAGTAGCCTTATCTGGTGCACAATACACAACACCAAAGCTCAAAGAAGTGCGCAGCCTTATTGATGAATGGTTCCTAAGCTTGAGTGTCGCACTGCCTGAAACTTTTGCAGTAACAGCAACGGCTTTTGCTGTTTACGAGTCTATGTGGTTATCCAAGGCACTAAACAATTCAATTAAAGAGCCTGATAGCAAAAAACTGTATACAAAGATCAGGCACAAACCTTTAACTGGTGGTGCTTTGGTAGATAGTTTGCTTGAGAATATTGCCACTATAGCGCGCCAAAAAGTTGAATATACGATTCGAGATGGAATTAATTCTGGTCAAACTAATTATGAAATCATTAAACGAATTCGAGGTTATGACAAAACGATTGATGGAAAGAAAGTTCATTTTGATGGTTTGATCGATCAATCGTTTAAAGATGTGGATCGGGTGGTTAGGACCGCGCGAAGTCATGTGTCAAATCAATCTTATTTGTCTACTTGGGATGCTTTGGGATTTGATTTCTACAAGTTCTTTAGTGTGCTTGATGGTAGAACTTCATTACTGTGCGCGTCTTTAGATCAAACAACATGGCAAAAGGGTGATCCAAATATCAGGCATCCACCATTGCATCCCCATTGTAGATCAACTTTGCTTGGCGTAGATGCCGATGGGAAGGTTGCTGGATTAAGACCATTTGTGGCAGATAATCGAGCGATTAAGGATATTCCTAAAGATCAGCGTGATGGCAAGATAGGTCAAGTTGATGCTAATACTTCATATAAAGATTGGTTTCCAAATCAGAGCAAAGAATATCAAATTGAATGGCTTGGTAAGACTCGATATGAATTATGGAAAACTGGAAAATATCCAATTCAGCGATTTATTGACCCTTTGACTGATCGGAAATATACGTTGAAGCAGTTGAAAGAAATGGATCAAAAGACTTTCGAAGAACTTTTTATTTAGTGTAGTATATTTTTCAAGAATTGGAAAATTTTTGGAGCTTATATGAAATTCTCATACATTAATAAGGATGAAAAGAATGTTTCTGGTGAATGCGAAACATTTCACAATATAAATCTTGGGCATGGTAGTTCGTTGAAGGCTGCCAATATTGAAACAGATGTAATGGAAGCTATACTTGATGAAATGAATTTTTATCAGAAAACTAAAGGTATTGATTTTATTCCTGCTTTAAGATTTGCTGTTGATAATGAGGGTAATGTCTTTAATGCTGATGATTTGCCTGATTTAACTCCACTTGGATCAAAGTGGAAAATTATAGATTAATTTTTTAAGCCTAAAAGCACCCATCTGGGTGCTTTTTTATTGCCTGCGCAAAGCTCAGGTTCACAAATCCGCAAGGCGGTTATTCGAGGAATAGACAATGTCAGATGACAATAAAGTTGATTTAAACAACCCTGAAATTCAAGAAGCAATCAAAAATGCCGTAGATGAACAGGTCAAAGGCTTGAAGGCAAAAAATGATGAACTTCTTGGTAAGAACAAAGACTTAAACACTGAACTTTCAGGCATTAAAAAGCAGTTGGAAGGGGTGGATTTAACAGCAGTTAAAGACCTTCTTTCAAAAGCCAATATGGATGAAGAATCAAAACTGATTGCCGAGGGCAAGATTGATGAAGTCATTCAAAAGCGTACAGAAAAAATGAAGCAGGACCATGACAAACAACTACAGGCTGAAACTGAGCGGGCAAATAAAGCGGAAGCATATGCAAACCAGTTTAAACAGTCAGTAGTGAAAGGTCAGATCGCTCAAGCGTTCAGTGGTGTTGGTGGTTTATCAGAAGCGACAGACGATGTTACGGCTTTAGCTTTATCACAATTTGCTTTAGATGAAAAAGGCAATGCTGTGATGATCGATGCCAATGGCGAAACAATCATTGGGAAAGATGGCACAACACCATTGAGCCCTAAAGAATGGGTCGAAAGTCTGCGTGAAACCAAGTCTTATTTCTTCCCTAAAGCACAAGGCTCTGGTGCACCAGGTTCAGGAACATCAACTAAAAAATGGTCTGACTATACAGAATCAGAACGAGCAGCAATTGCTCGTGAAAATCCAAACGCATTTCAACAGTTATTAAAAACTAAGGAAAACTAATTTATGCCAGCTACTCGTATTGCGGATATTTTTGTTGGGGATTACTACCAAACATTAGATCCAGTGAACTCACCTGAAAAAACGGCAGTTTATCAGTCAGGAATCGTTACTAAAAACCCAGCTTTGAGTGATATTGCAAATAATGGTCAAGGCACTTCAACGATTTCTTACTGGCAGGATCTTGATGCCAGTGAAGAAGCAAACGTCTCTACAGACGATCCAGATCAAAAAGGTAAAGTGGGTAAAGCGTCGCAAGGCAAGATGCAAGCGCGTACTCTTTATTTGAACAAACCTTATGGCGTGTCAGATTTAACGACTGAGCTTGCCAACAGCGAACCAATGCAACACATTCGCAACCGTTATGGGAAGTATTGGGAGCGTCAATGGCAGCGTTATTTGTTAGGTGCTGCACGTGGTGTGATTGCATCTAACCTTGCCAATAATTCAGGCGATATGGTTATTGATGCTGGCGCAGCGATGACCGCGACAGCAATGCAAGATGCAGCATTTACCGCTGGTGATGCTGCTGATCAGTTTGCTGCAATTGGCGTGCATTCTGTTGTAATGAAGCAGATGGTGCAAAAAGACCTGATCGAGTATGTGAAAGACTCTCAAGGCAACATCATCTTAACTACTTACCTTGGTAAGCCAATCTTTATGGATGATGGTCTTACTTATGGTACTAAACAGTATCTTTCAATGTTCTTTGGTACGGGTGCCTTCGGTTATGGTGAAGGTACACCAACAAATCCAGTCGAAGTACAGCGTGATGCCTTAGGTGGTAATGGTGGTGGTTCTGAAATCATCGTAGAGCGTAAGACTTACATCTTACAGCCTGCTGGGTTCTCATGGAAAGGTGAGGAAGATCCAAATAAAACTCCAACAATTGCTCAGTATGCAAATGCTGCGAATTGGGAGCGTGTATTTGATCGTAAACTTGTGCCTTTTGCTGCGGTAATCTCAGGTACACCTTAATAAACTTGGCGGCTTCGGTCGCCTTTGCTTAGGAGAATAAAGTGAAAGTTATTTATACAAATACAATTCCTGAAAATCAGCAACCAAATATTTGCTACCGAACTTCATTTCTAGGTGTTATCTCTGCCGCAACTTCAGTTGAAGTCGATGATGAATTCCCAAATGCTGAGGCAGTAAAACAAGCCTATGCGTTCTTAAATGCTCAGGCTCTATCAGTTCAAGTTAATGTAGGCATCACGCCTGAATTACAAGCAGTTGTTGATGAAGCAAAAGCCGAGTGTGAAAAGGTGGTTGCAGAACGTGATGAAGCTTTAGACCAGCTTAAAACATCAAAAGGGGAATTTATTGCATTCCAAAATGATATTGAAGCAATGAAAGCCCGAATCACCGAATTGGAAGCAAACGCCGATAAAACGGATGATGAAAAACCGAAAACAACCAAAGCAAAGTAGGTGAGTCATGAGTTTTGTCACTGAATCAGAAGTTGAGCAAGCGCTTGGGGATACTTGGACCAGCCAAAGTGAAAGTGACAAGGCTCAACTTCTTAAGAAAAGTCGAGCATATTTAATCGCTCGCAATGTTAAAGATTATGAAAATGTTGATGATGTGCCACAAGATTTAAAAGATGCATCTTTTGAAATCATTAAAGGCATCATTGATAAAAAACTCTATATCGATAAAGACCAAGATCTTAAATCCAAACGAGTCAAAGCTGACAGTGTTGAAAGTGAAAAGGTATACCAAGATGGCTCCAAATCAATAAATGCAACTGAGCAATACATTTGGGATTTGATTAAGCCTTATACCAAAAAGTCTCGAGTTCAAATGGTAAGGAAATTGTGATGAATAACAACTACGTTCCAGAATGGCATATTTCACCTTTTGATCATTCAAAATACACACTTGTTCGCAATCAAGATCAGTTCGATCTACTGTTTGACGATGTAACTGATACACAAGAATTTATGCATTTGGGTGCTGGTGCTCAGGTTGATTATTACGACAAAGGTAAGCATTGCATTGTTCAATTGGGCGATTGCAGCGAAAGAACACTGATTGAAGTTCATGGGCTTTTACTACATGAAGCGGTTCATATTTGGCAGCGAATCAGAAAGCTAATGGGTGAGAAAAAGCCAAGCACTGAGTTTGAGGCATATTCAATTCAGCGTATCGCTCAAGATTTGTTTGCTATGTTTGAGGAAAGCGAGAGTTTGAATGGGATTGAGAGATGAACTACAAGCCGACATTGGAGAGGCATTTGATACTGATTTAGCTGATGCAATTACCACTTTCACTTGCTCCAAAGAAATCCAATCAGGTGATTTCGACTTTGAAACACAGACTTATCCCGTAGTGACTGTTGAGCAATATTCAGGACGTGGTGTTTTTGGCTCATATAAGCGTGATTTGGTAAAGCCTATTGATTACCAAATTGAAGATGTAAAAGCTACTGTGCTTCAAAATGAAGTAACGGGTGTGCCTCAGATTGATGATGTTTGGGTGGCAGGTGGTCAATTCAAAATTTTGAATGTAGGTAAAGATCCAAGCGGAAGTATATGGGTTTGCCAGTTGAGGAAAGTTTAGTAATTAGACAGTCTTTTATTTATCTGATAATTTTAATGTAATTCAAAAATGGGCATTCAACTTTGAACAAAAAAATCTTCATTTATTTCATCGTCGGATTAGTGCTTTCCTTTCAAGCTAATGCAGAGGTAAATAATACCTGTAATTGGATATCTGAATTAGCACAAAAGGTAATGAATAATAGAGTCAATGGAGTTCCCAAAAGTAAAATGATGGAAGAAATCCAAAAGCTAAGACTTGCTAGCGAAAATAGCTCTGATGAAAACAAGAAAAGATACTTGGCTGATCAAAGTGGCTTAACTGCAATGTTTACATCTGAGGTTTATGATATTGATGTACCTGAAGATAAAAAACTCAAAAAGCAAGCCGTAAAAAATTATCATGATAGTGTTTTTAAAGAATGTATTGCTGCTAATGAATAATTTATACCCACTTAGGTGGGTTTTTTAATGGGTGAAATATGTGGAAAGTGATCGAAATACATGACTCGATTCATGTAATCCCTGAAAATGACAAAAAACCTCATGACCAAAATCCTGACTGTAAATGTGATCCTATCTATGAAGATGGTGTTTATATTCATAATTCATATGACGAACGGGAGCTTACTGAAAATCTTTCGAGGTGTTAAATGGGCTGGAACGGATTACGACCATCACAATTCACACTCCAAGTATTGCGTGATGGCTCAGAACTACAAAGAAAAATAACCGCTGCAATGCTTCAAGGTGTTGTGCTTAAAAGTCCAGTCGATACAGGGGCTTTCAGAGGTAATCATCGAGTTTCAATTGGTAGTGTCGATTACACCAAAGATTTTCAGAAAATAGATAAATCAGGTACCACAACCATTGCTGATGGAATGGCTAAAGTACTGAGCGTCCAATTAGGTATGCGAGTTTTTATTAGCAATAATTTACCTTACGCAATTGCTCTCGAAAATGGACATTCAGGCCAAGCGCCTTTAGGAATTTATTCAATCACATTTCAGTCAGTTACGAGTAGATATAAATGATGACACTTACCGAGGCTGAAACAGTAATTCATAAGGAGTTACTAAGGATTGCAGTAAAAGAAGATTTAATAGTTGAAATGCCTAACAAACCACAAATCAATGGAAAGCCTTTTCAAGCACCAACCAAAAAAGCATGGAGTAAGGCATATATTCAATATGCGCACAGCAATATTGTTGGAATTGGAAATGAACCATGTGTACGTGACTTTGGGGCTATTTCCATTCAATGTTTCGCCCCTAAAGGAACAGGTCTGGTGGTGTTGTCTACGCTTTGTGATAAATGGAGACGGTATTTACAATCATTTAGAGTGGACGGTCTGGAGGTTTATTTAGTCCATGCACCACAAGATATGGATGATGATAATTTTTACGCAAAGATAGTTAGAGCTGAGTTTCGAGTGAACTAGTTTAATCACACAGCAAACCGGAATTACTTTTAAACGAACCTGTCCTTAGTGACAGGTTTTTTAATGCCTGAAATATGGCATCCAAGCCAACTAGGGTAGCTCCTGAAAGGAAGATGGTCGTTTCGACTACTCATTGCATCTTCTTGTTGGCTTTTTTCTTTATGAGTAGTCGGAGCATACCAATGAATGCAATTGTAAAAATTAAGTATGAAGATTATGACCAATCCTTTGATAACAATGGATGGTTTAATGCAACAGAAGCCGCGAAACAATTCAAAAAGCGTGCGAATGACTGGATCAACCTTGCTGAAACGAAATCATACATTCAAGCACTTTGTGAATACATGGGAATAAGTGAGCCAAAATCACTAATTAAAACTAAACGAGGTGGAAGTACCGTTACCAGTCAAAATGGTAACGCTCAAGGTACTTGGTTACATCCTAAATTGGCAGTCCCTTTTGCTCGTTGGCTTGATTCTCGTTTTGGGGTTTGGTGTGATCTGCAAATTGACAATCTAATTCGAACCAATCAAGCGCCACCTTCTGTACAAGATATGATTCGCCTGATGTTGTTGCCGACTGCAACTACATGGGAAAAACGTTTTCCTGATTCATATTACAAAGCCTTGGCAAAGATCACAGGAACAAAATTCAACAACCATATAGGTGGAAGTCCTGCAATTTTTGGGGACATCACAAATAAATGGATTTATCGAATCATTATGCCTAAAGAGGTTGTTACAGAACTTCGAGCAAATAAACGTGATGGTGAGAAAATGCATCAATGGCTTACAAATGGTGGTGAGCATATGCTTTCAAAGCAAATCAATGCAGTAGAAGTCATTGCAAACAGTTCCATTGATTACCAAGACTTTACAGCTCGGTGTTATCAAGCTTTCCCACAAGCGAAAGGTCAATTGAGATTAGTGATGCAGGAGTGCATGGCGTGAATGTGATTACGGGTAATGCCTATTTGATATTCGCATGTAGAAAAGCTTTTGAAAATGATACTGAAGTGGATTTTTTAATTGACGATGAAAAATATGTGATTCATGCAGCATCCAAAGCTAATCTATTTGATCTGAATGAAAAGCAAACTGAATTAGAGGCAAAATTCCCAAAGAGTAAAGTGATTATTACTCATAGACCATTATTCAATCTTATAGAAACTCTTGATCAGTTAGAGCAACTTGAATCTGCAATAGTTTCAGATGGCGGTCTAATTGATAGCAAACCTACAGGTCGAATAGTTGATGCATTCAACTGGGATCATAAGCACGATATTACAAAGCAATCTGGTCATTGTTGAGCAGACTTAAATCAATCCACCTCCTTAAAGGAGGTTTTTTTATGCCTAAATTAAGGAGAACTTAATGAGTTCTGGAGCTAAACAATTAACCCGAGTTGGTTTTGAAGCATCACCCGGTGTGATTGCAACCACTTGGAATACATTTGCATTTACCACAAATGGTTTAGATGCATCAGCACAAACTACAGAATCACAAACGATTAAAGATTCTCGTATTGCAGCTGGCACGTTGGTAACTGGTGTTGAAGTGCAAGGCGATATTGAGTCTGAATGGGCCTATGGCATTCAAGATGGAGTCTTAGAGCTAATTGCCTTCAATGCTTGGAATAGCAACGTTTTAACATTTGGTGGCACAACTCGAAAAACGCTTTCGATTATTCGTGGCTTTAGTGATATTGATAACTTCCAAGTTTTCACCGGTTGCCACATTAACCAATGGACTTTATCAATTCCTGATGGTGGCATTGTGACTTCTAAATTCGCAATTATGGGAATGAAGCGCACAGCTTATGAGGTTGCACCGACTGGTACCGTAACACCTGCAGTGGATGCAGTACCATTAACCAGTCTATCCACTGGTGACATCCTTATTGATGGTGAAAAGAAACCAGGAATGTGCATTACTCAGATTGAGCTAACCATTGATAATACAATGCAGATTCAGAAGTGCTTAGACTATGAAAATAACATTGCCGCAATCTTAGAAACCATTATGAAAGGCAGTGGTAACTTTACAATTGCATGGTCCAAAAACACTGCAGAGCTTTATGAAAAACAATTCTTAAATGAGCCGATCGGCCTTGAATATTCATTGAAAGATACTGCTGGTAATAAATACACGCTCAAACTACCTAAAGTTCAAGTATCTGCGCCTTTGCCAAGTGGTGGTGCTGGCGATGTATTAACTACCCAATTCTCGTTCACAGTCGCGGATGTTGCACCGACTCTTACACGTATTCCTGTAGTTGTGGGGCATTAATCATGTTAATTGAAATTGAAGAACAGAAGTCCATTGAATACGTTCAAGAATGGTTTGATTTTAAAGATGGCGTGAAACTACTCATTGCGAGTATTGATAAGCCATCATTTCAGCGCTCACTTGAACTCAATGGGATTCAAGCTGAGCAGGAACTTGCTGGTATTAAGGCGGTAACAGATGAAGGAGCGGTTAAGGCTAAATTAGGTTTTAACCGAGCTGTTTCACATTTGTTGCTAGGGTGGGTTGGGCTAGTCGGTAAGGATAAGAAGCCAATCGAATACAGCGCGCAAAATGCAGAGCTGATTTGTACAAGCTCAAAGCAATCACTTGAAATTATTGTCTTCATCATGGAAAAGGCTAAAGTGATCCATGACTCTAAGACTGAAGAGATTGCTGATGAAGTGGGAAAGTCATCAAGCACTACGAACAAAGAAACATCAAATGGTGCGAAGAAAAAACCGCAGAAGTCTACCAAAAGCTCGGCATAAAGCCACCTGAGCGATTAGAACCAAGCTTCACAGCAGATCACATGATTAAAGCCTTTAATTTAATTTCAAAGGCTCGACGGTTTATTGCTTTTCCGCAGGGTGGTGGGTTTTATGACTCACTCACTCTTGCTGATATCAAAAGCTATTTTGATGTGTACGGTTGTGACTTAAATCGAGGGCTTTTTGTTGAGTGTATTTTTGCGCTGGATGGGAAGTACTTGAGTGAAGTGAATAAAAAATGATGGTTCATTTGTAAAAAAGCTTAATACAAAACCAATCAAGTGATTTAGAAAAGCAAAAAGCCCATGATTCGCAGTCATTGGGCTTTTTTGTTTCCATCTCAACCGACAAGAGCAGAGAGAAAATAAATCTATGTCAGAGAAGAATACCAAATTTTTAGTGAAGTTTCTAGGAGCAACTATGGAAGCTATGAACTTAAAACCCGAAAGTTTTGTAAAAATTTTTTGGAATATCGCATTTATTGTAGTGTTAATAATGGTTGTGAATTTTATTTTGAAAGCCTCAGCCCACTATATTGGCATGTAATTTGGAGACATAGATGGGTGCCAAGATAAGCATAACTGGTGAAATGAGTCAAAAAGCTGCTGATAAAGTAAAAACCATCAACTCTCTTGCAAATTTGATACTTAAATTAGGAATAGCTAGTTCGGTTCTAATAGTTTCATTTGCATATTTTTACTCTCAAGTTCTGAAATAAACCGATCTTTTAAATGGTCGGTTTTTTATTGTCCGCAATGCGCCCTTAGGCGCTTTTTTTACGCCTAAAGGAAAAACCATGGCTGAACAACGCAGCACACTCATTATTGAAATTAGCTCAGAACAAGCAGCACGTAATGCACGTGCTTTAGATCGAGAGCTACAAAGTATCGAACGCACTGGTAATTACGCAACTACTTCAATGAACTCTATGTCAGTGGCAGCACGTCAATTGGCAGGGTATTTGGCAGGAGTTGTGACTGTTGGTACTGCGATTGCTAAGATGGATACTTATACTGGTTTAAATAACAAACTTAAATTAGTCACTAAGAGCCAATCTGAACTCAATAATGCAATGAACGATACCTTCAAAATCGCTCAAAACACTGCACAAGCATGGGATTCGGTTGCACAGATCTATCAACGTTTTTCCGACAATGCACAGCGTTTAAACATTACTCAAGCGAAAACTGCAGAATTAACTGACACAGTTGCTAAAGCAATCGCAATTAGTGGTGGTTCAGCTGCTTCGGCAGAAGCTGCATTAGTTCAATTTTCACAAGCTTTGGCTTCCAATGTTCTAAGAGGTGAAGAGCTTAACTCTGTTATGGAGCAAGCGCCTGGACTTGCAAAGGCAATTGCTCAAGGTATGGGAATCACAGTAGGTCAATTACGTTCAGTTGCTGCAGAAGGAAAGATTACAGGTGATGTACTTGTTGATGCTTTAACAAAGGCACGTGGCTCAGTAAATGAACTATTTGGCAAAACAGATTTCACTATTGCTCAGTCATTCACGCAATTATCCAATGAAGTCACTAAGTTTGTGGGCGAGGCTGGTAAAGGGAGTGGGGCTGCAAATGCAATTTCAGGATCTCTAACTTTACTCGCAGAAAACCTTAACAACGTAACCAACATTGCTATGATCGGTGGTGCTTATTGGGTCGGTACTTATATTCCAGCACTTTATAAAAGTGTAGTTGCAGGATATGGAAAAGCTACCCAATTAGTTGAACAAACAGCTATCCAATGGGCAGCGATTGAAGCTGAAAAAGTAGCCGCAGCACAAGAATTGGCTGGTGCAGAAGCTAAATTAGTAAATCTTCAAGCAACACGAGCTCAACTTGTAGAAGAGTTGAAACTTGAGTTAGCACGAAAGAAAAAACAAATTTCAGATCAAGGTGCAATTAATTCTGACATTAGAATGGGGCTTTTACGTCAACAACAAGCTGCTATTAATACTGAATTAACTGCCACTGAAAATGCTTTAGCAGCAGCTAGAACAAGATCAGCTGTAGCAAATAATGCAACAATGGGGGCTGGGCGTGGTTTACTCGGATTACTTGGTGGAGCTGGAGGATTAGTAGGTATTGTGGCAGCCGTTGGCGCATCAATGCTTTTAATGAGAGACAATACAGACTCAGCTACAAACTCCCTTAATATTCAAAAGCAATCGGTTAGAGAGATTGCAGCTGAATATAGTAAGTTATCAGCAGCTAAACTTATCTCAGAAATGGATGAAATTGATAAAAGAATCAAAAAATCACAATCTGATGCTTCAAAAGCTAGAGATAGCTTATTGGGAATGGTAACAGGTAATTCTGAGTCAATAAGTAATGAAGAAATTAAACGTCAAAACCTAATGCTTGATCAACTTAAAAAGATCAAGGAAGAAGGTTTAAGTACAGCTGCTGCACTTCAGAATCTGAGTAAATCAAAATTATTTACAGATGGGGAGATTAAAAGTGCGCAGCGTTATTTTGCTCAATTAGATGAGGGTATAAGTTCAGCACGTGAATTTGGTTATCAGAAAGAATTAGCAAACAGCTATATGGCTAAAGCTTCAGGTCTTTATGAGGAAAATGCAGACAAAATTTCAAAGCTCACAAACGAGTCTGAGCGTTTAAATGAGTCATATTCAAACTCTAAAGAGTCAATTGTTAAATCAGCTGAATCCTTTCTTCAAATCAGTGAAAATTCTGGTGCCTCAGCAAAACAATTAATTATTGCTAAAAATGCTCTAGATAGTTATAACAAAGGAACAATTTCAGCAACGCAATTATCGCGGATATTTTTGGAAAATCTTCCAATTCCTCAAAAAACAATTGATTCATTTATTGCTCAATCAAAGCAAGCTGATGGCTACAAGAATTCAGTAGCTGGTGTGAACGTTGAGCTTAAGAAGCAAATTGATTTTAGAAATACTTATTTAAGTCAGCATCAAGGTGTTTTAGCTGCTGAAAAAGAGGTAACCGAAGAGAAACGGAAGCAATTGGCCAATGAGCAGAGACTAAGTGAACTCCGAAAATCTGCCAACAAATCAATGCTTGACGATAATTATTGGATTAATACTTATAATCGAGAATTGAAAAATATTGGTGGTGATAAACAGAAAGCTTCAACTTTTGCTGATTTTGCACTTAATTGGCGAAAAGAGAACAAAATCGAAAGAGATGTTCAGTTAACCACCGAGCAAGCTAAAATTTTAAATGATCTGTGGGTCTTAGATCAGAAGCGTAAAACACTATCGGATGAAGCAAGTAAATCCGAAAAAGATCGAACCAAAGAAATGGAGGCTCAACAAAAACTGCAAGCCAAACAAGCTGTATTACTTGCGGGGAATAATGAACAGACTCGTAATATGCTTCGAGTTTATCAATCCTTTCGTAATGCAGGTTTAGGTGATAAACAAGCCCGCGTAATGACAGCTCAAGTTGGCCGTGAAAATGATTTTCGTAACAGTGATATGTTTGGAAGTCACAAGGATGCGAATAACGGCTATACAAATACTGGCTTTATCTCTTGGCAGAAAGGTCGTTCAACTCAACTCATGCAGTTTTTACAAGGGCAAGGTGTTCTTGATAAGAACGGTAAGATTCAACAATCTCAAGATGCTTTAGATGCAATGGCTAAATTCTTGATGCAGGAAATTGCAACTGGAAAAAGTTATGGGAAAACTAAGAACGCCTTAAACGATGACAATCTTAGTTATCGAGAGCTAGAAAAAATTGTTGGTCAAAACTTTATTGGATGGGACTACAACGGCAAAAAGTTAGGTAAAGATAAAGCTTCACAACATCTTTCTAAACAAGATAATTATTTTAATCAAATTAGTAAAATTTTAGGTGCAAATCCTGAAAATGTAATGAGTTCGATTAAAGATTTATCTAAGTTTGAAGATGAAGCTTTTAAAGCTCGCGCCAAAACAGAAGATGAAATTAAGCAACTTCAAGCTAAGTATGATACTGAAGCAATTACACGCTCCAAAGCGAGAGAAGAAGCAATTAATGAAGCGACTGTGTTGGGGCAGCTAGATTTACTCCCAAAAATCAAAGAACGCTACGATGCCCAAGATAAGTTGGCTAAACTCCAACAAGATTATGAGCTCAATGGCTATAAATATACCGAGGATCAAAAGCTAATCTATCAGCGTGATTCAGCTAAATTTAGTTTAGATTCAGAGGGCAAGTATAGCGACGATGTAAAAGCACTTCGTAAAAAGGCTTATGATGATCTTTATGATTATGAGCTTGAAAAGTCAAAACTTGCTAAAGAGCAGCAATTACTCCAAACAAAAGCATTTTATATGTCTGAGTTACAAATGGCTCAGGCAAAATATGATATTGAAAGGAGGCTTTTAGATCAGAGCAATGAAGATCCAAAAGAGCAAGCATTTAAATCACAAATGCTTGCTCTTCAACATCAAGCTGATTTAAGTACACGTTTAAGAGATGCCTCAACAGGTTGGGAATCTGTACAAGCCCAAATGAATGGATCTACAGGGCGATACCAGGTTAGCCAAGATAGACTGAGCCGAATGGGGGTTTCACAGAATTTACTTGAAACACAGAGTGCTGATGTTGAAAGACAGGAACAAGAGCCAGGCGCTGATTTACAAAAATTAGCTGAGGTTCGGGAACAAATTTGGGCTGATCACAATAAGCGAATGATTGATATTGAAAATCAGTATCAAACGGATTCATTGAATTTGCAATTAACCCAAGCTCAACAATTAACTGGTTCATTTGCAAATATGTTTAAAGGTATTCTTGGTGAAAGCTCAGGTGCATATAAAACAATGTTTGCAATGCAACAGGGCTTTGCGCTTACTCAAGCTGGTATGAATTTATGGTCGTCTGTTTCAGATGCTTATGCTAAAGAGCCAGGTACTGTATGGCAGAAAGTTGCCGCAGGTGCTAAGGCGGCTTTGGATCAAGGAACATTCTTAGCAATGATCCAAGCAATTACCCCTCAAGGTTTTGCAACTGGTGGACACATCACAGGTAAGGGCACTGGAACTAGTGATGATATTCCAATCATGGCATCCAATGGCGAGTTTATGATGCGTCAGTATGCTGCCTCTAAAATTGGTCTAGTTGCTTTAAATTATATGAATCAGACTGGAGAGATCCCATTTCAAAGTGAATATCTTGGTATGAAATCTCAGTACTTAGGTTCTGCTCAACCAGATTTAAATGTTCAAAAATTTAAAGATGGAGGGTTGGTTGGCGTTTCTCGTTTAAATAATGCTGATACAGAAAGAAGTCAGTTTAATTCGGTTCAGCAGACTAATATTGGATTATCTCAGCCAAAAGTCACAATTATTAATCAAACCTCGCAACCTGTAGAAGCTACAACTCAGTGGGATGGCAGTGAGTTACAAGTGGTTTTAAAGGAGATGCAAAAGCAAAATGAGGCACAAACCAAGTCTTTAATTTCTCAGTCTTGGCGAGATGCTGAACGTCAAGGTGGTGCTTTGGATAGAATAAAAAAAGGTAGATAGCCACCTCGGTGGCTTTTATTTTAATTTATTGATATTTTATAAGCACTTTAAGGAGTGCTTTAGAATGAGAAAATTATTACTGATTGGTGTTTTGGGTTTTAGCTCAATTTCCAGCAATGCTATTGCAAGCCAATTTTGCGACATGATTGAAAGAATTTCGTATCAAACCATGCTATCAAGACAGCAAGGCGCTCCATTATCTAAAGAAATGGGAATAATTAATGAAATAGCTAAGACAGAGAGTCAAGGCTCGAAAGCAACACAGATTTTAAAGAAAATTGTCATTTCTGCTTATGAAGAACCAAAATACGAAACTAAAGAAAATCAAGAAAGAGAAGCTCAAGAGTTTTCTAATGATTGGACTTTGGCATGCTACAAACTTGAAGATAATTATAAATAAAACCCACTTAGCTGGGTTTCTAGTTTTAGTTTACTAAATCTTCACTTTATCTTTACTCTTTGTTACATTGGTAGCACTTTATAACAATGGTTATTTAAATGAAAAAGTTGGTTTTAGCAGCATTAGTTGGTCTTGGTGTAGTTTTAAGCGGGTGTTCAACCACCATGCCTATTAATTATGTGGCATCCCCAACCATTAAAGGACAGGGGGATATTGGAGTGGGTGTATTCAAGTATATTCCAGCGGACAAGGGTTTGGTAAAGGCTAATGAGTTTCAAAAGCCCGCAGCTGCACTAGGAACAATGTATATGTCAGACAAGGCTGATGCATTGTTGAAATCCTCACTTACAAAAGAGCTAATTGCTGCGGGATTTAATCCAGAACAAAATGCAGAAATACAAATATCAGGTAATATTCAAAAATTTGAATATGACTGGATAGGCTTTATTGAGGTTGATTTTTACTTAGATGTTGATTATTTGGTAACTAAAAGTGGTCAAACTGTTTATACAAATACTATAAAAACTCATGTAGCTTCACCAAAAGCAATGGGTGGTACTGATTCAGAAGCTGTGAGATCTGCAATTTCATCAAATATTGGTGATTTATTTCAAGATTTGAGATCCAAGAAAATTCTATAAGGATTTACAAGATTTAAAAAACCCACCTAAGTGGGTTTTCTTTAATTCAATGAAAATAAAGTTTATCTTCTTTGGTGATATGTGATTCCATTCTTGCCCAAGGAAATGATCGATTAGTATTTGCCCTCAAGTGCATCAAGCCTAATTATTGAGTCATATTCAAATCCCTCAAGCCTTTCAACAATTTCTTCAAGTTTTTCAACACGAGCAAGAAGATCCTTAACCTGATCATCATTCTCAAACGTCATTTCAAGTCGTAGAATTAATTCGGCAGTCAAGGTTCTACCATTATCTTTAGCAGCATTATCTAGTTTATCTTTAAGCTCAGCTGGTATTCTGAAGTTAACTTGAGGGTCTGTCCGCGCCATTGTTTAATTGACCATTATGTTCATTTGAACAAACTATAGTGTGCTATAAAAAAATAGTCAAAAATTATTGACGCATTATAAAGCACGTGATTTAATGTGATTGTGATGTATATTTACATCACTTGCTATAAGGAGATGATAATGGCAAGACAAGATCCGCAGGTTAATGTGCGTATACCTGAAAAAACTTTGGAGCGATTTAAAGAGGAAACTCAAAAAGATCGAAGAACTATTACAGCTCAAGTGAACTTGATCATTGAAGAATGGTTAGAAGCTAGAGCAAAGAAAGAAGTGCAATTATGCAATCAATAGACATTAAAAAACCCCTAACTATCTTGGCGGATGAAGGGGCTTTTAAGGTCAACATAAAGGAAATTATTATGACTTCAAACAATTTACCACAAGTTGTTAAATTCAACAACCAAGATGTACCAGTGTTCTTTCACGAAAATAAGCCTTATGTTGCAATGAAACCGATTTGTGAAAATATAGGACTTGATTGGGTATCTCAGCATAAACGTATTCAACGAAATCATGTGCTTAATTCAACTATGGTCATAATGACCATAGTTGCTCAAGATGGTAAAAACCGTGAAATGGTTACTTTGCCAATTGGTTTTTTAAACGGCTGGTTGGCAGGTGTTGACATTAATAAGGTCAAACCTGAAATTAAAGACACACTCATTAAATACCAACTTGAATGCTATGATGTTTTGTATAAGCACTTCATGTCTAAAGTTGCTGAAATACACCCTAATACAATCACGGCAGAACAACAGCAAGCAATCAAAGACGCTGTGCTTCGTAAAGCGCAAAGAGATAAGCGAACTTATCAATCTATTTATCATGAGTTCTACAATGTATTTGATATTCCACGTTATCAAGAATTGCCATTAAGTCGATTTGATGAGGCGTTAAAGTGGCTGGGAGATGGCTGGTATCAGCACAAAGCACCAACGCAAAATGTAAGCAATGAACCATATGAATTGGTTCGTAAATTAACTGAAGCAATTCTTGCTCAGAATGGCGCTATGAACAATGTTTGGAAAGCGTTAGAGTTAGTAGCTCCAAATGATTTCATTTATTTTCATCAGTACATCATGGAATCCAATGTATTAGCTCGAAAGGTTAGTATTGGATTCGATTTCAAAACCAAGTGTGGCACACCATTGGTTGATCAATATTGTAGAACGATCAATTTTTCAACTGGTGCAAGAATGGGTGTGAATCCTAAATGGTTTAATGCGCCAGCGTGGTAATTTAACAAACCTCCCTCGGGAGGTTTTTTAATACCTATTTATTTGGATTGGTCGGAGGCAAAATGTTCTCTGCAATCTTATGACCTATATCTACCAATGATGGCATTCGATCTGTTTTAACCAGCCAGAACAAAAAAAGAATTCCGCAAATTATTAATATTGTCTTTCTCATCAGTACACCAAGAGATAATTGTTATGAAAATTGAAAGTATCGTATTAGTCGAAAATCGTCTACATGAAAATTCGACACAAATTTATTTTGAGAACTTATGTTTTGATGGAGATGAATTCTTTGTACCAGTTGGGAATTACACCCAACCGATTGGATTTTTGAAGTTTAAACAAATTGCTAAGAAAGGCTGCTTTGAATTATCCGAACTAGTGTGCCTAGATTATCCCAACCCAAATCCACAATTTTCGTTGTCAGGTGTTTTATACTCTCGGCAGGAAGCGATTCGAGCGCAGAAACTATTTGATTCTTTTGGTCGGGTGGTAGATTTGACTCATTAATGCGAGCTAAAAGTAACTGCCTAAACTGCTCAGTATCAATTTTTATAGTGACTGTGCTTAGAATGGCAGACAATCCACCATCATTTGCTAAAAAATCTAAACCATTTTGATTGATTGTAGGCATTCCAAATTGAAGCCTTTTAAGACCATCCATTGATTTTGAGCTCATTGTACTTCGCTCTTCAACAAGATTGTGTTGCTGCAAATAGTAGAGGTTAGAGATAGCTTTCTTATATTCCAAACTTCCTGATTGATAGTCTTCTGTGAAATCATAAAATTCAGGATATGCTGAACTCATTTTTTCCAATAATTCAAGTTGTGGTTGTCGGTCTAAAATCATCTAAACATCCTTGTTGAAAAAACTTTAATTTCATATAGTGGAAATTATATTGAAGTTATTTTGTTTTTTTTAAAGCTTCGATGCTTACTTGGAGACCACCAAAACGGAATGAAAGTTCTTCCATTAACTCTTCAGTAGGAATATCTCGAATACTTTGAGATTCATTTTTATAGCTAGCTTCTAGTCTTGCAATAACTTCTTGATTTATCGAGCGTGTGTTCTCTTTAGCTGAGAGTGCAATCTTTTCTTTAAGTTCATCCGACCAGCGCAAATTGTATTGGGTGGTAAGATTGCCGCCATTTTTACTCATTTAACAACCTACTAATGAATAGAGTTATAACGGTATAGATATTAAAGGTATTAAGCAGGTATTAGCAAATGTTTTAAAAACATTAGGTTTAAGTTTTAGCTAAACATTCCTTAAACCCATTGAGCGGATTTATATTAAACATTTTTAAAACATTAATAGAATAAATAATATGTATGAAATTTAATATTAATCAGGTATTGACAAAGTACCTGATTGGTGTGAATATCCTTATACCTGATTAATATTGATAGGAGTGAGCAGGTGTTGACCAAACAGCAAAAAAAAATTCAGTACAATCTAAGAATTGATCCTGAGCTACACAAGTGGTTGAAGGAAATTGCAAAAGATAATGAAAGGCCTGTGAATTATGTAATTAATCAAGCCATCAAAGGTTTTCGTAAAACAATCGAGAGTGCGAAAGCATGAAATCAACAGGCACAAAAAAACCTTGCCTTCCGCCAAGATTAAACAAGGTTATTTGAGCTAATACAGGAATATCAACTATGACAAGTTTAGCATTAAGTTTTAACGATGTAAATTTTTCACCAGTGGAGCAGAATGGTCAAATTTGGCTAACTGCAAGCGAGTTGGCTAAAGCCCTTGGTTATGCAAAATCGGATGCAGTGACTCAGGTTTATGAGCGTAATCAGGATGAGTTTAATTCATCAATGACAACGACCCTCAATTTAAGTATCAATGATTCTGTCGAGACCCTCAATTTGAGTGTCTCGAAGAAAAGCAAAAATTTAACTAAAACGATCCGCATCTTTTCACTTCGTGGCTGCCACTTAATCGCAATGTTTTCCAAAACAGATATTGCCAAGCAATTCCGCAAATGGGTACTCGACATTCTTGATAAAGAAGTTGGAAATCCAATTGCTAAAACTCACAAAGAAGAACGAGAACCCCTAACCAGTGCTGTAAATCTTCTCGTGGCTAAGACTAAACACTTAAACTACAGTGATGCATACAAGCTCGTTCATCAACGTTTCAACGTAAAACACATTGATGAGATTCCTTACGATGAAATACCAGTCGCTGTGGAATATGTTCACCACTTGATTGCTTTGTATAGTCAGACGGAAAAACAGGGCTCGTTGTTTGATAAAGATGATTATGAGTTGATACGCCAAATGACAGAGGCAATTCTTGCTCAGAATGGCGCTATGGACAATGTTTGGAAGGCTTTAGAGCTAATAGATCCATTGTTTATCAACAATTATGCCAGCTACATCTTAAAATCTAATTCATTGGCTAGAAAAGTTAGCGCTGACTTTGATTTTCGGAATAAACGCGGTCAGCCATTGGTTGATTCATTCTGTAGAACAATTAATTTATCATCAGGTCATCGAATAGGTGTGAATCCTAAATGGTTTAATGCGCCAGCGTGGTAATTTAACAAACCTCCCTCGGGAGGTTTTTTACTACTATTTAGTCTAATTAATGTTCACACCATCTTTACCATTTGTTACATTAGTAGCACTTTATAATAATTGGTATCGATATGAAAAAGATCGCATTGGGGTTGGTTTTAGCATTAGGTTTTGCTTCATTCTCTGATGCTGGGCGAGGTCGTCAACCTTGTTCGGGTAGTAAGGGTGGGGTAAAGCATTGTCAGGCAGGTAAATTTGTTTGCAATGATGGTTCAATTAGTGGATCTAAGAAAATTTGCGGAAAATAAGCAATGGGATTTAATTTTAGAAAAAGCATTAAAATTATGCCTGGTGTTCGTGTGAATCTCACTAAAAAGGGAGTTTCAAGCGTATCTGTTGGGAAAAATGGTGCAAGAGTTAATGTAGGTAAAAAGGGCACAAGAACTACAGTTGGATTGCCAGGAACAGGGTTATCCTATTCGTCTTATTCACCTAGAAATAAACAAAGTAAGGTGAAGACACCACTTTCATCAAATCAAGACTCTAGAGATGCTGGATCATTTAAGGGAGTGTTTAAATTCTTATTAATTTTAGCTGTCATCGTATTCTTTCTTTACTTGATTTTTTAATGCTAGAGCCTTTTAGAAAGCACCGTAGGGTGCTTTTTTAACGATTGCGATATTGCTTAAGAAGATGCTTTATGTCTGCTGTTAGTGCTTCAGCTTCTTGTATCGGAATTATTTTAGCAATGGCTATATTAATGTTTTTACAAAAGCCAATTGGTCATGAAAGTGCTGATGGCTCTAAGATTAATGAAGAGGAATCAACTTAGTATTTCTAAGTCCTATTATTACCAAACCCACTCATCTGAGTGGGTTTTTTATTGGACGCAATTTATGAGCAATGAAAAATTTACATTTCCATGTGATCTAGATGGAAACTCAGGCAAACAAAACTTCAATATTTTGACTTCTAAATTTGGAGATGGCTACGAACAGAATATCTCAGTAGGCATCAACAATAAAAAGGGGGAGTGGCCTTACAAATTCACATCTACCAAGGAAGAGATTCTTCAAATCAAAGCTTTTTTTGATCGACATAAAGGGGCTGATTCATTTCTATGGATTTCTCCATTGGATGGTGAGGTGAGAGTTAAAACAGATACAAGCTATACACCTAGTCAAGTAGGTGGAATGATTTGGACTATCTCCACCACTTTCACCCAAGTTTTTTACCCTTAAATTTAATCAACTTCACGCCCCACTAGCTGGGGCTTTTTAGTGAGAAAAATATGACTATTCAAACAATTAATTTAGGAACAGCACCAAGTGGTGCAGGTGGTGACACTTTTCGCTCTACTGGTGCAAAAGTAAATGAAAACTTCACCAATAACACGCACGCTGCGAGTCGATTAGTTGGAACTGCAGCTGGTAATTTAATGGAGGTCGGGGCGTTTGGTTTGGGTAAAAAGATTATTGGTGATTTGTCAATGTCTGATGTTTCTCCAAAAACCCCAACAGAACTTTATAACTTTTTAACAGGTAAAGGTGGTGGGTATGATTGCTATTACAATGTAAATAATGGGCAAGGTAGCGGAACTCCAGAGGGTTATGGCGCAATTCGTGGCTACCATATTACAAATAACAATTATTCATATAGCTGGCAAATATTTTCAGGTGTTGATGGAAAAAACCATTACATTCGCTCAGCATCTAGCGCAACAACATGGGGTGCTTGGTTCAAGTTTTTAACAAGTTCAAATACATCTACTGATTCAAATGGCTTTATTAAAGCAGCTTCACCCATTGTTAAGCTTTTTGCGGAAAAAATAGAACCCAATGATGAGGCATTAGAACAAGAACCTGTATTTGAAAAAGTAGATATTGGTCATTACCTGTTAAAAAATACAGAAGGTTTCTCTGTTAATGGCTGGTATATCGAGATGCCAAAAGATGCCAATGGAAATGTTTTGGTAGCCGTGCAATATCAGCAACTTGAAGATAAAACCATTGAAGTTAAAACCTTTGCTAAAAAGTTTGATGAAGAAACTGGCGATATTGTTCCAAATCTTGAAAAGCCTCGAGATATTCCTGCTGATCGCTGGATCGACATTCGTTTAAAAGAATTGCAAAAACCTGAAATTGAAATCTCAAATACACCACTTGAATTTCAACCAACTAATTTGGCACAAGCTGTAGCGGAGGCATTGAAAGATGACTCTGAACAGTGATTTTCAAAAGCTGTATGTAGATGGGTTAATCACATTATTCGAATTAGATGCCAGTGCTTTAGGTGCTGGCGTTTTACGTTTCCATGGTCATATTTCATATGAAGACTGGGAAAAGATTTATAGCTCAATCGGTTCAAATGGCTTGATTGGTTCAGATACTGGCTCAATTGGTAAACTTTATGATGTTGGTGATGAAAAGGTTTGGCACCGCAACATTATATTTAATGGCCAGACTTTTGAGCCAATGGCTTTACAAGTCGATGGTTTGGAAATGCGAAGTGATGGTAAAGCCTCGGCCCCGACACTCAGCATGGCAAATAACATCAAGGGTATCCAGGGCGCGGTAACTGCATACTGCTTACAGTTTGGTGATTTTGCAGGCGCAAAGCTCAAAGTCATTACCACATTAGCCAAGTATCTCGATGCTGAAAACTTTAGTACTGGTAATACCAGTGCGAATCCAAGTGAGAAGCGCGAGCAGATTTGGTTCATTGAACAAAAGACTTCTGAAAATGCTCAGCAAGTGACTTTTGAACTTTCTAATCCAGTGGATTTTGAAGGATTAAAAATACCTACAAGGCAAATCTCAAACTACTGCAATTGGGAATATCGAAGTGAAGAGTGCGGCTATATCGGGTCCGCAATGTTTACTGAAAAAGATGAGCCTACAGACAATCCAGCTTTAGATCGATGTAACTACCGAACATCAGGCTGTCGTTGCCGAGAGAATGAGCTTCATTTTGGTGGATTCCCTGCTTCTTCAATGGTGTAGTTATGATGAAATACTGTTTATGCGGTGGAACATACAAGCCAACAGGAATTGTATTAACTTCACTCCCGCCACAAATCCAATGTAAATGTGATAAATGTGGAAAGGTTAAAGGTTTTTATGAAACTCATACAGAAAGTAAAGGCTGATATTTTATCTCACGCTGAACAATGTTTCCCCGCAGAGTGTTGCGGGGTTATTGTTTCTAGTCGTTATATCGCGTGTCGCAATGTTGCTGAACATGGTCAGTTTCAAATTCATCATGAAGATTTGGCGAATGCTGAAGATCAAGGTGAGATTCAAGCCTATGTCCATTCACATCCAAATGCGACAGCACGCGCATCTGATTTGGACTTATTGCAAATTGAACTTCATGAAAAACCATGGGTGATATGTGCATTGCCAGAAGTGGATTTCCAAGTTTTTGAACCATGTGGTTATAAAGCCCCACTCATTGGTCGTGTTTACCATCATGGATATCAAGATTGCTATTCAATTGTTCGTGATTTTTATCATCGTGAGCTGGGTATTAAGTTGATAAATGTTGAACGTAAAGATGATTGGTGGAGAGATAAAAATCACAAATCCCTTTATCTAGAAAACCTAGACGCAGCTGGATTTTATGAGGTCAGTGAACCTCAGTATGGTGACATGTTGGTGTGTAATGTTGGCCGCACAGAACACCCGAATCATGCTGTGATCTGGCTTGGTAATCAGTGGCAACTCAAGTCAGAAGAAAGCACGAGTTGTTTTGGTGGACCATTAATCCTACATCATCCTTATGGTCGAAAGTCAGTGCGTGAAATCTTTGGGCAACAATGGCAAGAGCGTGTTGTCAAAATTGTGAGGCATAAGAATGCTTAAAACGATCAAATTATATGGCATACTCGGAAAGAAGTTTGGTAATGAATTTAAGCTTGCTGTTGAAAGTACCCGAGAAGCTGTAAGAGCGCTATCAGTCCAAGTACCCGGCTTTGAACAATTCATGCTAACCGCTCATGAACACGGACTTAGCTTTGCTGTTTTTCAAGATGATGAAAATATCTCTGAGGATCAGATTGATTTTGATACTGGCGCGACAATTATAAAGATTGTTCCGAAAGTTATGGGAGCTGGTGGTGATAGTGGAGTCTTTCAACTTGTGCTTGGAGCGATTCTGATTGCTGCATCATTTATACCTGGTATAGGTCAGGCTGCTCAAGTTGCATTGATTGGTGCGGGTGCTGGAATGGCTGTTGGTGGTGTTGTTCAAATGCTTACCCCAAAAGCGAATGAACAAGACCAAAACCAAGATGGAAATAAATCTAACTTTGGATTTGGTGGGGCAGTCACCACAATCGCACAAGGTAATCCAGTTCCGATTCTTTATGGTCAGCGTGAAGTCGGTGGATTCATTGTAAATGCTGGTCAATTTGCAGTAGATACCTTTAGTTCTGCTGATGCTGGTTATACAGGCGGTGGCAGCAGTGGTGGTAAGAAATAATCTCAAGAAGAATATAAGCGCATTAAGCGCTTTTTTATTGCGTGGGAAAAAGTATGCTTAAAACAGTAAAAGGCGCTAAAGGTGGCAGTCAAAGCCAAAGACAACCCAAAGTTGCAAATGATACCACTGCTTCAAAAACCTATGCACGTTTACAATATGGCATGAGTGAAGGAGAAGTCGAGGGCTTAGCAAATGGCTTTAAGTCAATCTTCCTTGATGACACACCAGTTGAAAACGATAGTGGTGCAAGAAACTTTCAAGATGTCACTCTAGATTTTCGTTCAGGTACCAATGATCAGGCATACATGGAAGGTTTTGAAAGTATTGCATCTGAAACTGCTGTAGGTGTTGAACTTAAAAGTGATACGCCTTGGGTGAAAGGTGTGACCAACCTTACACTTGATGCTGTGATTGTACGTGTTAGATTTGGTGCTTTAAAACAACAAGATCCAAGCAACGGTGATGTTTCAGGTATTGTTATTGATTACTCGATTGAAGTGCAGACTGATGGGGGATCATGGGAGTTAATGCTTGATACTCAAATGTCAGGAAAAACTTCAGCAAATTATGAACGTACCCATCGTATCGGCTTACCAAAAGCCAATAATAATTGGTTGATTCGAGTCACACGTAAAACACCGAATTCAAGCTCTGAATATGTCAGCGATAAGATGTATATTCAAGCCATTACTGAAGTTGTCGATCTTAAACTTGCCTACCCAAATACTGCCTTGATTGGCGTGCAATATGATGCTGAAACATTCTCGAATATTGCCAAAATTGCAGTAGATCTAAAGGGTGTAAAGATCAAAGTACCAAGCAACTATGATCCGGTAAGCCGAACTTACATCGGGATATGGGATGGCCTGTTTAAGCGTGCTTATAGCAATAATCCAGCTTGGATTTACTACGATTTATGCACCAATAAGCGATATGCACTTGGTAACCGCTTAACAGAGCCAATGATAGATAAATGGTCATTGTATCGTTTGGCTCAATATTGTGATCAGTTGGTGCCAGACGGCAAAGGTGAGCAAGAACCACGGTTCACTTGTAATGTGTATATTCAAAGTGCCGAATCTGCTTTTGATATTTTAAGCAAACTTGCAGGTTTATTTCGTGCAATCAGTTATTGGGATGGTAATTCAATCGTATGTGAAGCTGATTTGCCACAAGATACGATGTTTACTTACACATCAGCAAATATCATTGATGGTGCTCAAGGAATCAATTATTCAGGTACACGTGCACGTGATCGTCACAATGCAATCAAAGTGGCTTGGGATAATCCGCAAAATCGCTATAAGACTGAATATGTGTTCGTACGGGATGAAGTAGCGATTGCACGTGATCGAGGCGCAGTCAAATTACTTGAGCTTGAAGCATGGGGCTGTACATCAGAAGGACAAGCACAACGCACAGGTCAGTGGGCGCTAAAAACAGAACAACTTGAAACTCGAACTGTCACATTTAAAGTTGGATTGGATGGCTATATTCCATTACCAGGTAAAGTAATTGAACTTGCTGATGAGTTGTTAGCTGGTCGTGCAAATGGTGGGCGTATTTCTTCAGTCAGTGCTAATTTAAAACAAATCACCTTAGATCGTGATGATGTTGTATGCCGAGCTGGTGACCGTTTAGTTGTTAATGGTGAGAATGGAAAGGCACAAGCACGAGTTGTATCAAGTATTGCTGGTCGAGTTGTTACTGTGGTTTCAGCATTTGATAGTGTTGCTCCACAAAATGTATGGGTGATTGATGCACAAGATTTAGCGACGATGAAATTTCGTGTAGTTTCGATTTCACAAGATGAGCCACACCGATTTACCATCACTGCACTACAACATGCTGATTCTAAATTTGATGCGATTGATCATGGTGCATTTATTGATGATCGCCCGATCTCAATCATTAATCCTACAACTCAAGATCCTGTTGAATCAGTCAGCATTTCCAGTGAGCAAATGGTTCAGCAAGGAATGTCAGTTGAAACGATGGTGATCAGTTGGCCACAAGCCAAAGATGCAACCAAGTATCAAGTTGAATGGCGTAAAGATAACGGCACATGGTTAAAACTACCATTAACTGGAAGCAACTCAGCTGAGGTGGCTGGGATTTACGCAGGGCAATATGAAGCACGCGTATTTGCAATCAGTGCTTTTGATATTTCGTCCTTACCAACATATTCGGTTTTGACAGAGCTGAAAGGCAAGCAAGGCAAGCCACCAAAACTCGCCAATATACATGCTGAAGGTATTTTATTTGGCATGAAATTAACTTGGTTGTTTCCTGCTGTTGGCGCACTTGATACAGCATATACGGAGATTGAAGTTTCACCAGATAGCACATCAAATATTGCTCAACTGGGTTTGTTTGCTTATCCGACAACGGTGCACACAATTCAAGGCATGCAACCAAACTTACGCCAGTATTACCGAGGTCGTTTAATTGATCGTATTGGCAATGTAGGCGATTGGTCCGATTGGGTCAGTGGTGTGACTTCCGCAGATGCATCAGATGTACTTGATCTGCTTAATGATCAAATCTCTGAGAGTCAGTTAAATCAGGATTTGAAAACCAAGATTGATCACATTGAAAATATTGATACTGATATTTCAGGGCTTAAAACATCTGTACAACAAGCGAAAGAGTCAGCTCAAAAAGCAAATGATGATTTAGCGATTGAACGGACTGAGCGTATTGACTCAATCAATTCAACTACTTCAAAGATCAATACTGAAATACAGGATCGAAAAACTGCGATTAGTACTTTGGAAGATGGATTAACAAAGCAAATTAAAGCAGGTGATGATGCTGTTTTAGAAGTAGTGGATACAGTCAAAAAATCAAGTGACCAAGGTTTAGCGGCAGCACAATCAAGTATCAAGGTTGTTGCTGATGATTTGAAATTGACTGCAGAGAAGACTGATGGTGTTTACGCGCAACTAAATCCAAAATTGATTGGATCTTCATCTGATCTGATCGGCAATGATCAAGGTTTTGCCGGGACTTGGTCACTCCAATCTGCAATGATTGAAGGTGATCTAGCTCTTAGTAAACGAGTTGATACAACAGTTGCACAGATCAACGATGTACAAGCATTAGCACAGCAAGAAGTTCAGGCTCGTGTTGATGGAGATAAAGTGAATACCCTTGCTTTAAATAACTATATTTCTAGCAATAATTCAGCATTATCTTCAGTACAACAAAAAGCTGAAACCGCTGTAACACAATCAACAGCAAACAGTAGTTCTATTGAGGCATTAGATAGTCGCGTTGATGTTGCTGAATCTGATGCATCGACTGCAAAAACTAATGCAGCCAGTGCATTAAGCAAAGCAAATACTGCTGTTACTGATTCAAGTGCAGCAGCATCAATGGCGCAACAAGCCAACGCAACTGCAACTTCGGCAAAAAGTACAGCTGATAATGCATTAACTAATTCTGCAACTGCTTTATCAAAAGCTGATGTGGCTGTGACGAATGCAAGTTCTGCTGTATCGAAAGTGGATGCGGTAGAGGCAAAGCTAGGCAATTATGCGACAACGGGTGCATTGAGTACTGTTGATTCAAAAGTTGCTGATGTTGACAATAAATTGACAGCAACAACGACTAAGGTTGATGGTGTGTATGCTCAAATCAATCCACCATTGATTGGTTCAGAAACTGATCTGATTGGTAATTCTGGTGGTTATGCTGGTGTTTGGTCTGAACAATCAGCACGTATAGAAGGAGATTTAGCTCAGTCTATTCGCACTGACCAAGTTACTGCCCAAATGAATCAGAACGATGCTTTATATCAGCAACAGATTAAAGCAACGGCCGATGCAGTATCAGCCAATGTAAAATTGACTGAAACGCTTCAAACAAAAGTTGGAGACAATGCGGCTTCGATTCAAGAAGTTACTGAATCAACCAATGGTTTGTACGCGCAAAAATTTACTAAAATTGATGTGAATGGCAAAGTTATCGGGTGGGGAGGTGCTAATGATGGTGTAGAGGGACAGTATATCTTTGATGTTGACTCATTGGCTATTGGACGCGGTGATAGTGTCGGGTACTACCCATTTATATTTCGAACCACATCCTTTACCGATCCAGTCACAGGTACAGTATTTCCTGTTGCCGCATACTTGAAATCAGTGTTTATGGATTACCAATCTGTTAAGACTTCACATATAGAAGATTTGGCTGTCAAAACAGCAAAGATTGAAGATTTAGCCGTAACAGCAGGAAAAATCAAAGATTTAGCAGTTGGTACTTTAAAGATACAAGATGAAGCAGTCACTGTTCCAACATCAATCAAGTCAACAAGTGAAATCGTCGTTTCAGGAGCCTATAGTCCGCAATATAGCGATTATAATTCTCAACTTGCAGAGTGGGAGGCTAAATTCGGTAATTTATTAACAGCCACAATCAACCGTTCAGGAGGGAAATGCCGAATAGATGCATCTTGTATTGCTTTTAAGAATGAATACTTGACTGCGTATGCAGTGGATGGTGGATCGCTTTCATATTTTGAAAGGTTAAACCTTAGGGCAGTTGTTTCCATCTATAGAAATGGAACTTTAGTCGCCCGGCAGGAAACACCTCCGACTGATGTGATGAGCTCTGGTGGATTTTATTTCACTGGAACTTTTGCGGTGAATGCTGGTATAGAAGACATTTTTAGTGGGCCAGCTACGTACGTTCTCAAATTGGGTTTTGCAAATCGCAATACTCGCGCGATACGTATTACTTTAAACAGCACTACAGGTATTTTTAGCATTCAAAGTCCACAAATGATTCTGACGGAAATGAAGAAATGACAGCTATTATTTCAAAAAGAGGTGAGCTGCTACAGTTGATTTATGCAAATAAAGAAACCATTGCACTAAATAAACCGCTTGGTTGTTTGGCTGTTTCAGATCCTCCATCCTCAAATATGTATTACCGTGGGTGGTGGGCACATATACCCAAACAACCATCAACTCATCACGTATTCGATTATGATTTGAAACAGTGGATTGATCCTCGGTCATTAGATCAAGCTAAAGAGCAGAAATGGTCGGAGATCAAAATTCAAAGAGAAACCGCCGAATATGGCGGTTTTTCTTTTTTAAACTTTACTTTTGATTCGGATGTTTCTTCACAGGCCCGAATAATTGTGGCAAGTGAACTTGGCGCGGATGTGGAATGGACTTTAAAGGACAACTCAATCGTTTCGCTAAATGCAGAACAATTGAAAGGTTTTAGAATTGCGCTAGCTCAGCATGTTTCAAACTGTCATTCAAGAAGCCGAATAGCTCGGCAACTTATTTATGACTCAGAAAGTATTGAGCAAATAGAATCAATTCAGTTTTAGCACCTCTGGGTGCTTTTTTATTGCCAAAAATAGGGGGTTGTGTGGATAAAGAAACATTAAAAGAGATCGTTACAGGTCTCATTACATACGGTTGGATGATTGCTTTGGCAATGCTTGGAGGCTTGGTTGCTTTCATTCGCAGACTAAATCAGTCAAAAGAACCCAAGCCGTTGAAGGAGATATTTATGCGACTTTTCGGTGAGTTAATTATCTCTGCATTCGCAGGGATTATCACAGTTCTATTGTGTATTTATTGGGATATGCCGTTGGTACTTATTGGCGTACTTGCAGGCATGGCAGGTCATTTAGGTGGTAAAGCGATCGATACATTTGTGTTGATTTGGAAAGCAGTAGTTTCGGGAGGTAAGTTGCCATGAAAACAAGTAACTCAGGAATCAATCTAATCAAAGGCTTTGAAGGTAAACGTTTGAAAGCCTATGACGATGGTGTGGGCGTTTGGACCATTGGATTTGGAACAATTAAATATCCTAATGGAGTGCGTGTCAAAAAAGGCGATATATGCACTGAGTCTCAAGCAGAAGAATATCTTCGCAATGTCTTGGTCGCATTTGAAAATGCTATCAATCGCTTGGTGAAAGTACCACTTAATCAAAACCAATTCGATGCTTTGGCCTCATTCACTTATAACTTAGGCGAAGGCAATCTTAGCAAATCTACTTTGCTTAAAAAGCTCAATGCAAAGGACTATAAAGGTGCTGCAGCTGAATTTCCAAAGTGGAACAAAGCTGGTGGTCGAGTTTTGAATGGTCTTGTAAAACGCAGAAAAATTGAAATGGAGTTATTTTTAAAATGACATTATTCCTAATCATCTCAAAATGGCGAGAAATCTTAATCGGACTTCTCGCTTTTTTATTGATTGTTTGCCTTGCCTTGTTGAACCTGAAAGCAGGGCAGATCGATAAATTCAAGCAGACTGAAATTATTCTGCAAGCTGAAAATGCAAAGGCCAAAGCAGACTCAGCAATCAAAGAAAAACTATGGTCTGAACAACAGTTAAAAGCGGAGCAAAACTATAATGCTAAAATTAAACAAATTAAGTCTGATGCTGATCTTGCTCAGTCCAGCGCTGACAGCTTGTCAAAGCAGCTCAAGATTGCAAACAGTCGCTTGCCCAGCTCTACCAAAGAAACCATCATTGAGTACACAAATACCAACAGTGACATACTCGAAAACTGCATTACTGAATATCGAACAGTGGCAGAAAAAGCTGATGGACACGCAGCTGATGCGGAAAGATTGATTGAGGCTTGGCCTGATAATTAATGTAATAAATACACTATTTTGTAAAATGAATTTGTTTTAAATTTTACTAAATTTCTAGAAAATAAAACCAACCCAAGCTAACTTAGGTTGGTTAAAAAATTATTTATTTTTAGTGATGTAGATCTTGAACGGCTTAACTTTAGCTACAATACGACGACCATTTTTAGTGATTGCCCATCGTAAAATAAACGTGCCTTTTTTCATCTGAGTACATAGTGCACCTCATAAAAATAAGGGTGGCTATCACTTCAGAGAGTGTGGACAACATAATCCAACTTACTATAGAATTAACTTGTTAAGAGTAAGATTCTATTTAGTTGATCATATGTGAATAGCGGATAGAGGACTATTCAATATAAAGTATTGGTAGTACTTTATATTCCTAATGGTTTGGTTTAGTTGGTAGCTAATCCAAACCATTTTCATATAGAAGTCTTATTCTCAGTATCAGCTGATATGGGATTAGTCGCGTTCTTTCTTTCCTCAACGTCTTCCTCAAAATCTAAAGGTATATTGATTGGCTCTTCTGTTGAATTAATACTGTTCCAGTGGTCAGCATCTAAAGATAACTGCAAAGCATCACCAATAATCCCATCTCTTCGTTTTATAAGAGATTTTTGCATTAATGGTCTAGGTGCTTCATCAATATCAATCCACAAAGATTGTTGTGAGCCAAGTTTAGGCACAGCATGATTTGCACGATAAGGACGTCCAGTTGCTTTGTCAGTCCTAGTTTCTTCTCTAGCTGCTACTGCAATTTTCTTTGCTAATAAGTCGAACGGATCAACTGGTTCTGGAAGCTTTATCCCTAAATTAGTAACTGCAAATTTTGCTACTTCTTTTAGGTCTACTTCAGTTACTCCTGTTTTCTTCTTATAAAGCCGTATGGCTTCTTGGAAGGCTTGATTTTGATTCACTTAGTTTTTACCTCTCTAGTTTTCAAGTGGATATACATCACCCCAACCATCTTTAGTTGCGTAAGGGAGAATGATTGAGCGAATAGGAACCAGATGCTTTCTGAATAAATTGAATTTTTGAGTATGATGTTGTAGTTTTCCTGCGATGATACCTGGATGTACTTTAACTGTATTAGCTAAACCCATGATATCTAGTTCGCTAAAAAATGGATGTTTTCTAGCGATAAAACTTTTCATCTTTTGTTCAGATATCGCGAAATACGCTGCTGCTTCATTAGCAATTTTTTCTTCAATGTCTGCATCTGGATCATCTTTTAAATCAACATCAATCTTAGGAGAATCTTTACCATGACCTTGCAACACGTGTTCAAGTTCATGACGCAATACAAACCAAAAGTTATCAATGCGATCAAATCTCAAAGACATACCAATAACAGGGGATAAACCATCATTAATCCAAAAACAAACACCATCCATTTTCGAACCTTTTAATGATTCAACAATGACTAATCGAATACCGTGTTCAGCAAGAATACCTGGTACTTTTCTTATTTCTTCTGGTGAGTAAAGTAACGTTTTAAGTTTTTCAACTGCAGCCTCACCTTTTTTCTGAGTATAAGTAGGCACAATCATTTCTAAAGCAATACGTTGGACATGATTAATCCATGCTGATTGAATGGGTGTGGTCTGATCATATTCAGAAGATTTTTTTGCACTATGGGTTACAGGCTTTAGGATTTCTTCTAGAGATGAAGCTTTGAAAAGTTTTAATAATTCAGCTTCAATTTTAGTGAAGTCTTTTTTGTTTTCCACATCCAACCATGATCTATTGATCATTTCTGCAATTGGAAGGCTACCAAATAGCTTAGCTCTATATTCTCGTTGAGGGTCAGGGACTTGTTTAATACGCGCTTTTGCAATTTCATATTTGGATTGTAATATTAAAAACTCCTCAGCGGGAACTTTAAAAATATCTTCAAGCGTAAGAGCTAAATCAGGCGAAATCGCTTTTTTATCCTGTAATAAGCGATTAACACCAGATTCATCAATCTGTAAAATTCCAGATAAAACCCTTCCATTCCACCCCTTTTCATTCAAAAGTGCAGAAATAGCTTGTCCAGGCGTACGATAAGTATCAATGAGTGTATTCATAATATGCAAAATACATCAGTTTGCACAATTTCGCAAGTTACGAAATACTTTTATTAGGTTTATTTTATCTTTGTATTAACTGATCCCTTGCCCTAAACTCTTAAAACTTGAGTCAGGGCAGGGTAAAGAAATCACACTATGGATCATCGACACGGTTTCTAAATACAATGAGTGTAGCGCTTTGAATGATGTGAAGAATAAAGCCCTTAGTTGAGGGCTTTAATTACACCTAATTTACACCAAAAAAATAATAGCAATTGTAAGATATTGAAATTAAAAATAAATATTTAAAAGTAAAACCATTCGGTGATTGTTTTCATTTGGCGCTCCATGCATGTGGTTGGCTATATTTATTTTTTGCTGAAAACAATATAAATCAGAATAATGTTTTGGTCAAAATAGCGGCTTTAATTAACGTGAGTATGACTTAACTATATCTTTAACTTATTGAAAAGCAATGATCTCGACGGAGTCTTGCTGAGCTTACATTCAATTTCAGGATCAGCCTGCGGCTCGCCCTACTTTTCTTTCGGGATGAGGAGCGAAGCTCCGCAAGGGTAACCATCTTGCGCAGCTACATCGCTGCTCACCGCAAAACTCGTCGACCACCAGTAACGCATTCAATGAATCGCAGAAATAACACTTTTTTGAATGAAGTCCTGCCTCAGACAGTTGCGGATGACGTTTCCACGTATCATATTTCATCAAAAATTTTATATCGAAATCAGGTTAATTAAAAATAAGTGCTGGTCAGGGGATTTCAATGTGTTGCCTGATAGAAATTTAAAATATCACGTGCCCATGTTTGGTGTTCTGGTTTAAGTGTGACTTTGATTTCCTGAAAATTGGTGACATCGTTGCCATCGCTTTCATCGGCATAATAGGCGATTCCATGTGTTTTATTGGGATAGTTGGGAATTTGATAGCTAAAATATACTTTATTTTTATTGGCTTTGACGATGTTTAACAGGTGATTTTTATCTTCAATGGCACCAAATTCATTGTCTAAACTGAGCTTTTTGATATTGGGGAAATACAAACTTGCGCTATGCATGGCACAGCCAGCACACGCGGATGAATTATAAATGGTGATGGCTTCATCTTTTTTACGGCTTGCCAGCACAGCATACGCAATGCCAGAAGGTCCCATATCCGTACTGATCACTTGCCATGAAAGGGGGACAAGTACAGGACCAATACCCGGCAGTAAGATGATTTTAAAGTTTTTTGCTTGAGTCGCAGATAATGTATAACTGAACTGACATTTCACTTGTTGGGTATTGTTGATCTTACAGATGGAATCATCTTTGTAGAATCCTGTATCGTTAAAAGGATTGGGAATTGCTGCAATATAGGTATCCACTGTTACATTATTGCTGAGAGTAGCTGCGGGAAGTTGTTCAAGTTGGTGTTGTGGCTGAGGTGCTTGGTTGGTTTTTAGATCAGGAAAAGTGGCTTTGAAAATAGCGATATCTCCATAAGCAAAACCACTTAGGCCCAATAGTATGATTAAAAATTTCGAATTGAGCATGTCCTATCTCGACTATCCCTTACTGATCCTTATTGGGGACTTTGATAAATCAATTGACCTTCTTTATAGGTTGCCAATATTTTGATGTCTTTAATCTTTTGAGTGGGCACTTTTAATGGGTCTTGATCTATCACCACAAGATCCGCTAATTTGCCTTTTTCTAAGGTACCTTTGTCTTTTTCTTCAAAGTATTGGTATGCGGCCCAATCTGTGACGGATTTTAATGCAATATAAGGACTGACTTTTTGATTCTCACCTAATACATCTCCAGAACGGGTGGTACGATTGACGGTTGCATCAATCACCATCATATTTTTAGGAGGGATGACTGGAGCATCATGGTGCTCAGTAAAAATCATATTTTTTCTTAATGCAGAACCTGTAGGGGAAATTCGGTTGGCACGTTCTGCGCCGAGCGTTTCATGTTTATGCCAATCGCCCCAGTAGTAAGTATGTAATGAGAAGAACGAAGGAATAAGCCCTAATTTCTTGGCTTGATCTAATTGATCCTCACGCATGGTTTGCGCATGAATAATCACATTGCGGCGATCTGCTTGGCCATATTGTGCATTGGCTGTCTCAATAGTTGCGAGATATTGGTCAATTGCAGCATCACCATTGGCATGTGCAAGAATTTGCCAATGGTTTTTATAAGCCAGATTAATTGCATCTTGAACCATTTTTGTATCTGGGTAGGCTGGATAACCACGATAGTCTTTAGTTTTTCCTTCTGGTGGGATGAAGTAAGGCTGCGTTAGCCATGCGGTTTTGCCTTGCGGGGAGCCATCTAGACTGATTTTAACCCCACCAATTCTAAAATGATTTTGATAATTGAGGCTACTGTCATTTTTCAGCATGTAATCTTTTTCATTGATGATATCTGGATAAACCACGACATCAATATTCAATTGATTGATGGCCGCAAAACTTCGCCATAATTCAGCTGTACCATGATCTGCACGACCTTCTTGTACAGTGGTATAGCCATTTTTGATATAGGTATTCAGTGCTGTTTTTGCCATATTTTGCATGATTTCAGGTGGAACTTTGCTAAACGCAGTTGCCATTGCTGAAAAAACAGCAGCTTCTTCAAGTACACCATTGGGTTCTTGAGAATTTGCTTTACGACGAATAATCCCGCCAGTTGGATTTGGGGTATTTTTATTGATGTTTAAAAGTTCAAGAGCCTTATGATTGACAGAGGCTAAGTGTCCTGACTGATGTAAAACAATAATCGGGTGATTGGTGGAAACCAAGTCTAAATCATCTGCTGTAGGATGTCGTTTTTCTTTAATTTGGGCGTCATCATAACCATTTCCAATAATCCAGCCTGAGGTTGCTTTGATAAAGTCAGGATTGTTTTGTTGCCACAATGAAAGTTCATGAATTAATGATGCAATATCTGAAACGTTACCATCTGGCGTAGGGTAGAGATTTGCCACAGTTTGCTGTAGACCGACACTATTTAAATGACTATGTGCATCAATAAAACCAGGCAGCAGGGTATGACTGTTTAAGTTAACCTCTTGGGTATTTTTTTGTTTTAACTTTTGCGCTTGTTTTAAATCACCTGCAAAGACAATTCTTCCATCCTTGACCAGGAGCGCTTCGACATAATGGGGTGACATGCCTTGCATGGTTAAAATTGAGCCACCGTAAAATAGCGTGTTTGTTTGCGTCAATGTTGCAAGATCCGCGGGTGTATTCGTGTTTGTTGGAGATATTGTGGTACATGCGCTAAGCGAGCCAAGGCCAATTACGCAGATGATGGGTGCAATTGCATGGACAAGTTTTGATGGAACGCTGATTTGTAACATGAATAATCCCCCAATTTTGTTTTATTAAATATTGCTGAAAACAGATGAATTGAATTGTTTATTTTATTCAAACTAGCAAAGATTGTGATCTGCGTATAGATTTGATATGTGTATAAAAATAATGACTGTTTTTAAATTTTAGCAATGATCTTGATTCATCCTAAACGATTTTTTATTTATATACAGCCTAAATAAATCTTTTTCTAAAATAAATCACACACAACAGCGCCAGTGCTAAACCAATAAATGAGGGGCCATAACCGATAGGAGTAGCAAGTAAGCCAACAATTACTGCTCCTGCTACAGCCCCACCATAATTAAAAATATTCACCCGTGCGATAATTTCATCGCGTCGATTTTCATCTATACGACCTGCTGCTGAAAATGTCAGCGGGACTAATGCGCCTACAGCAACACCAGCCAGTGCAAAACCAGCAATGACAATCGCCAATGAATGCCCTAAGCCAGCGATTGCACAGCCCGTTGCACCAATCAGCGTTGTGATGAAGGCAACCCATGCAGCGCTTTTAAATTTTAAAAGATAATCCAGACTTAAACGTGTGAGTAAAATACCCATTTGGTAAGCAGCATAACCCAATGGGGCGACTGTGGCTGAGCTTGCTAAAATATCTTTAAGATAAATTGAACTCCACGTGCTGATTGCTGAATCAACAGTAAAGGCGATGAGAATGATCACACCAAAAATAAGCAATTGTTTATGCGGAATTGGCGAACGTTGTTGAGGATGTAGGGCAGCATTTTCTTTTTGTTGAAATAACCAACGTTTTGACACTTGCGATGTAATCAAACACATCACGACAGCAATGCACAATGCTGCTGTTGCCCCAAGTGTGGTTGAGACTGTCGCAGACATGATTAACGCGCCAAGGAAAGCAGCAGCGGTATAACAGGCAAAGAAACCGCCCAAGGCGCTTTTTCCAAGTTTTTGCTCCATCATGACAGCTTGCATATTCAATGCCGCATCTAAACATCCGAGTCCAAGCCCATAAAGTAAAAAACTAGCGACCATGATCATGACACTAGGACTAAATGCTGCAATTGCAATACCGATGCCTTCAAATAGCAAGCCGATAACAATAGCCAGCCTTGAACCTAGTTTCACAGCGAGTCGATCTGCCAAAATAGAACCCAACGCTGCTGCAATACAGACGCCAAGGATAATAATCGACAGTTGATCATCTGAAAGTCTGAATCGGTTTTTGATTGTAGGAAGCGCGGTCATGACGCTGGCATAACCCAAGCCTTGCGTGGCAAAACCAAGTGCGATTACTTTTTGGGTTTTGCTGAGGGATGTATGCGCGAAGTTTGGCGTTTTGCTGTTCACGTCCATGCATGGCTCACTTTTTTACTTTTAGAATTTAAACTTCGGTTTTCGTTTTGCTGTTTAGTGATACATCCTGTATCGACTCGCATTTTATTTTATCTGGAATGCATTTAAAGAAAAGGGGCATAACTGGAAAATTAAGGGGGCAATTCGGACATCTGTATTTTTATTTTTTGCAATAAAAAAGCCACTGGAAAGTGGCTTTTGTTAAATGCATGCAGTGATTTACGAGTTTGGACCATCTACGCGTTCAATATTAACGCGTGCTGTTCCTGAATTTGTAATACCTAAACGCTTAGCAGCGCCGTAAGAGAGGTCAAGTACACGGTTACCATGGAAAGGACCACGATCGTTGACTTTAACCACTACGCTTTTACCATTGTCTTTATTGGTTACACGAATAAAGCAGTTTAATGGCAAGCTACGGTGTGCAGCAGTCAAATCATTCATATCGAATGTGTCACCGCTTGCGGTTTTACGGCCGTGGAACTGACGACCGTACCAAGATGCAACACCAGTTTGGCTAAATTTGCGAACTGTGTTTGAAGCAACTTCATTAAGTTTATCAATTACTGAAGGCTCATCTTCAGGAACTTGAATCTTTGCTGCAATAGTTTGACGACGGACTTGATCGCCAGAACGTTCAGTAATTGACAAACTGTTTAGGTTTGAAAAATGAGAGTTGAAATTTGTTGAATCTTTGCTAATCACACGAGAAGCTAGACTCGAACTATCCGAATCATTGTTTAAGTATGATGACTGAACCATTTCTGAGTTGACCTGCGTCATACTCAGACCCATGGTCAGGGCCATCATATATTTTAGTGAAGCATGCATCGTTTAACTCCTTGGAACCTCAATTTTAACTTTCTAAGTCGCTGAAAATTAACCATAGAGGTCTGTAAATTCACTTGTGCAACTGCATTTAACGGAAAGGATAATATTCAAGCTGGAATAAATGTGTCTAGCATTATTTAAGAAACAGTTACAAAAAGGACAAATTCTTACAGGTTTTGATTAAAAAATAAACAATATTGTAACAAGATGTGCAAAAAGTATTAAATGTGATCAAATTAACATAAAAAAATATTGACTTATTTATTATTTAGGAAATTGCAAGTCTTAACGACTTACAATTTCGGTGCCTAAAAGCCATAAAGCGGTGGCATACATACGGCTTCTATTATATGTCGTAATCACTTGAAAATTAGGATAAGTAATATAATAAATAGGGCCATTGCTGTCCTGTAATTGAATCACATTAACCAAATCTAAGTCATCAATTTTGACGATTGGATTTAATGGAGAAATCCCTAAATTTTTAAGTGATCCATAGGGAACAGGCTGAGTTAAATCTTTTGCAATAACTGCTTCAGGATTGTTCCCTGTATAACGCGCTAAAAACGCAATAGGGCGATCACGCTGCCAGCCATGTTGAGCCAGATAGTTGGCAATTGAACCAATCGCATCGACCGCAGAGTTACGTAAGTCAACATGACCATTTCCATCGTAATCCACGCCAAATTTAGACACATTACTTGGCATAAATTGCGGATAACCTACTGCACCTGCATAAGAGCCAACAATCGAATTGGTTGGAACGCCATCTTTATATGACCATGCAATTAAAGCACCCAACTCATCTTGGAAATATTGCGCACGGCGAGGATAACCAAAACCGAGGGTTGCAAGTGCATCACGGGTGATAAAGGAGCCCTTATTTGAGCCATAACCTGTTTCGACCCCTAGAATGCCTAGGATGATTGCTTGAGGCACCCCAAACTGCTGTTCTGCGCGATTTAGCGTATCTGCATATTGTTGTTTAAAACGCACACCACGTTGGATGGTGCCTTCAGCTAAGAAATTAGTTTTGTACTGATACCAAGGCTTACTTTCACCTGGTCGTTCCATAATGCTGATGATATTGGGTAAATTGCGTGAGCCATTCATTGCCCAATCAATTTGTTCGCTACTTAAACCATAGGTTTGCATGGTTTTGGCTTTAAAATTATTGTATTCAGGGTTGCTAGCAAAATCATTGGCTTGGCAGAAACTGGTCAGTGAAAATGCAGCTGCACAAAAAGTGATGTTTTTAACCTTCTGTAAAAGCCCAAAAGTAAACATAGGTTATATTTCCTAATTATTTATGATAAAAAATTAACGATGTGTATGTATAGACATCACAATGCCAAAAGTGGCCATTAAAGTAATAATTGCAGTACCACCATAACTCATAAAAGGTAATGGCACACCGACTACAGGTAAAATACCACTGACCATGCCTGCATTTACAAATACATAAACAAAAAATGACAAAGCAAAAGTACCTGCGACAAGACGGCCAAAATTATGGAAGCATTGTAGACTCATTTGAAAGGTTCTAAAGATAATACAAAAGTAAATGATGATCAGAAGTAGGATACCAATCAGACCGAATTCTTCGGAAAATGCTGCAATAATAAAGTCAGTATGACCTTCAGGTAAAAAGTGTAAGTGTGACTGAGTACCTTCTAAATAGCCTTTGCCCATAAAGCCACCCGAACCTATCGCTGTTTTAGACTGTATAATGTTCCAACCTGTGCCTAAGGCATCAGCTTCCGGATTAAATAAAGTTAAAACCCGTTGTCTTTGATAATCATGGAGTAGAAACTCCCAAGCTATTGGAATAATCACTGCAACAGCACTCACTGCGCCTACAATCATTTTCCAAGAAAGACCACTCAGAAATAATACAAAAATTCCACTGGCTAAGATGAGTAGTGACGTCCCTAAATCGGGTTGTTCTGCAATTAGTATAAAAGGAATACCAATCATAATCAGTGATAAAAACACATTTTTAAAACTAGGCGGTAGAGGATTGCGAGATAAAAACCATGCAATCATCAATGGCATACCAATTTTTAAAAACTCACTGGGTTGAACGCTGCCAAAACCTGGAATCCCAATCCAGCGTTGAGCACCCATGCGAACCTCACCAAATACTTTGACCGCAACTAAGCAGAGCAGTCCAAACAGATAAAAGTAGGGTGCAAATGCTTGATAAACTTTAGGGGGAATTTGGGCTAAACCACACATGACGAGAAAACCGATACCAAAGCTCATGGCTTGTTTGTAAACCAGCCCCATATCTTGTGCAGAAGCACTATAAAGGACGGTTAAACCAAGCATCGCGTTTAAAATTAGAAATAAGCTCAACCAAGGGTCAATATGGAGTTTTTGCCAGCGTGAGGGGATCATGGCAGTACTCAGACCATCACGAGGAGATTGACGTAAAAATTTATATTGAGAGCTTGGTGCCATTGGTCTATTTTGTGCGGGAAATGTGTTTTGCGAATGCTATCACAATCCCCCTTGAAGGCAATGAATATCAATACTTTGCAACAAAATTATGACCTGAATTTTGTGATTATTTTGAGGTTGAAATATTTAAATTAGAAAATAGTAGGTTAAAGAGATTGAATTAAATGGTTTTGACTTTGAAAAGGTCTTATATGGATCTAGGGATAGTATTTTATAATGATTTTAAGTTTATGAATTTAATGGTTAATTACTATCCTTAAAAGCATAGCTCAGTAACTTTATAAAAAATGCCCTTACAAAGAAGGGCATTTTTATATTTAAAAATCCAATTGAATTTTAACGATCAATTAAAAAATAAAGTATCGTAATATTCTGCAACAGCTGTGATCTCATCTTTATTTAAATTTGGAATCAATTTGTCAATTGCCATGTGGACTGCCTTACCTACAGCGGAAGCCCCTATATCTGCAGCTTTACGTTTGATCATACCCAAATCGAGCGTTTTATTGAAATCGCGCATAAAATGGTTAATCGTCGCATCTGAGAATTGTTTGAATTGTTCAGACAAAACTGCACGATTTACATCACCATTTGCTTTGACTTCAGCAAAGCTATTTTTAAGATTGATGACTAAACTTGAGTCTAAATTCACTCCCACACGGAATTGACCTTGTGGATCTTTAAATAGGCTACGTTCGGAAAAATCTACAGACTGACGAACCACATCATTGTCTGCCTTACTTAACAATTGTTTAAGTAAAACAGCAACAGTTGATTTGACATAGCCTGCTAATTTTTCAGCAGTATCTCGTTTGTCGCTTGCAGGGAAGCGACGAACAAGTTCAATCAAAAGCGTATCAATAATTTCTTCATTAATGAGTAAGGCAGTTTGATCACGTAAAGGATAAAGTGGTTCGTTAGAGTTTTTTTTCTCAATACCAGTCTGAATGTTCTTTAATAGTTCTTCAGATGGTACAAAACCAAAAAAAGGCATGTTTTCAACCTCAATGTTTATTGTCGCGCCAATCGAATTGGGCTTGGCATCCATGATTCATCAGATACACGGCAGGGGTTAATATCTAAACCGCCACGACGTGTATACGTTGCATACACCATCAGCTTTTCAGGTTTTAAATTTTGCCAAATATCGGCAAAGATTTGTTCCACGCATTGTTCGTGAAAACCGTTATGCTGACGATACGAGATAATATAAGCTAAAATACTACGATAACAAGGTTTTTCGCCTTGGTATCGGATAAAAACAGTTCCCCAATCTGGTTGTCCCGTCACAGGGCAATTACTTCTCAATAAGTGTGAATACAGTTGAATTTCAACGTTTTCTCCGTCTTGTGTATTTTCTTGATCAAAGGTCAAAAGGCTTGCATCTGGATGATTGACCAGCTGGTCAGGTTCTTGATCATCAATACAAATACCCATTGGTTTGGTAATCTCTAAATCATCAACTTGAAATAAAGTTAGAGTCACTGCTGCTTGTGCAGCAGTAGATAAGTCTTTTTCAACAGTATTGATAAAAGCTTGATGAGAATCAAACTGGGTAAAGTTCATGCTATTAAAGTAGAGCTTTAACGACTTCGATTCAATCAAATTTGGTGATGTTGCAGGAAGCGCAATACGCCCAATGGCAACTTGCGGGATCCCTTTGGTATTTAGCCAAGAAATTTCGAATACATGCCACCAATCTTGACCTTTATATATACCCGCTATATCCGCATATTGCTCACGTGCTTGTGCACGTGCGATCGGGAAAAGAATTTCGGGTTGATAGGTAGTTGGGTAATCGGTTTCTTTACCCAATAAAGATTTTTCAACAGACATTATTCACGCATTCCTGAACCACGAGAAAGTAAATAGTAAGCAATACCATAAAGTACGCCACAGAAAAGAGTCACTATCAGTAAAGACAGAGAAACATTGACATCACTATGACCTAGAATTCCGAAACGGAAAGCATTGACCATATATACAATTGGGTTAATTAAAGAGAGATTTTGCCAAAATGGGCTTAAAGCACTGATTGAGTAAAATACACCACCTAAGTAGGTCAGCGGTGTTAATACAAAGGTTGGGATAATGGAAATATCATCAAAAGATTTTGCATATACAGCATTGATAAAACCCCCTAAAGAGAATAAGAGTGAGGTAATAATAACGGTATATATTGTAACGAAAATATTGTGTATATAAAGGTCAGTAAAAAACAAACTCATTGCTGTGACAATTGCCCCAACAAGAACACCACGAGCAACACCGCCAATCACATAACCACACAAGACCATATGTAATGGAACTGGACTCATGATCAATTCTTCGATGCTTTTTTGGAATTTAGCACTAAAGAAGCTTGAAGACACATTGGCATAACTGTTTGTAATCACCGCCATCATGATAAGGCCTGGCACGATGAATTGCATATAGCTAAATCCACCCATTTGCCCAATACGAGAACCGACCAAATTTCCAAAAATCACAAAGTACAAGCTCATGGTAATCGCAGGCGGTAATAAAGTCTGCGGCCAAATTCTCATAAATCTGCGAATTTCTTTTTGAACTAAAGTATAGAGTGCAATACGTAGTTGAGTAAAATTCATTCTGCAACTCCTTCAAGATTTTTCTCAACCAGTTTTACAAATAACTCTTCAAGACGATTTGATTTATTGCGCATACTGCGAACACGAATGCCCTGAGCTTCTAAAAGTTGGAATAAATCATTTAAAGAATGTGCTTTATCCATCGTGACTTCTAAGGTCATTGGGTCAATCAGGTTGAATTTCACACCAATAATATCGATTGTAATGGGTTCAATTGGATTTTCTAAATCGAAAATAAAAGACTCTTCGCTCAATTGATTTAAGAATGCTTTCATTGAGGTATCTTCTTTGATGACACCACGATCAATAATCGCAATTTGACGACACAGCATTTCTGCTTCTTCTAAATAATGCGTGGTTAAGATGATCGAGGTTCCTTTTTCATTCATCTCTGTAAGGAAATCCCACATTGAACGACGTAATTCGATGTCCACACCAGCAGTAGGTTCATCTAAAATCAAAAGCTTAGGCTCATGCATCATAGCACGCGCAATCATTAAACGGCGCTTCATACCACCAGACAACATGCGCCCTTGAGTATTACGCTTATCCCATAAACCTAATTTTTCTAAATATTCTTCAGCACGTTGTTGTGCAATTTTAGGCGGAATTCCGTAATAACCTGCTTGAGTAACTAAGATGTCGAAGATTTTTTCAAACTGACCGAAGTTAAATTCTTGGGGAACGACACCTAGGCATTGTTTTGCTTGTGAAGGATGCGTATCTAAATCATGACCAAAAATTTCCACAGTACCCGAGGTTTTCCGTGCCAAGGAACTGATAATACTGATTGTTGTCGATTTACCAGCGCCATTTGGTCCTAAAAGTGCATAAAACTCTCCTTCTGGAACTGTCAAATTGATTCCTTTGAGTGCTTGGAATCCATTTCTATAGGTTTTAGATAAATCTCTTAACGTCAGAGCATCAGTCATGAAATTCTCACTTGGTTTATGGAGTGTGTATTGTGAGCGATCTTTTTAAATAAACCAAGTAAGTTAGGAGGAATTCTGCATTGCAAATATGCGACATTGTTTAAAGCATGAGCATCAAGCAAAAGAGTTGTTTTATAAATGCTTTACCTAGCGGTTTTTTTTGTTATGATGTGCCATCTCAATTTAAGCGCCCATAGCTTAACTGGATAGAGTACAGGTTTCCGAAGCCTGTGGAGTGGGTTCGAGTCCCGCTGGGCGTACCATCTTTGTTTCAATTTGTCTCAAAACCCTTTATATTAAAAGCATCTAGACAATCCCTTTGTCGCATGATGTACCGCGATTTCTCAAGTTTTTAACGGTATACCGCAAAACCCAATAAAAATGTATCGTAAAAAATGGCAAAACTCGTTTTAAGTCTTACAGACTCAAAGATAAAAGCTGAAATCTCAGCTCAAAAAATCGCCTGATAAAGTTAAAAAGTTATCGAATGAAAACGGCTTAAACTTATATAGATAAAAAGTGAGGAACTTGCTGGCGCGTTTACTATGTTCGTTCAATCTCTAAGAAACGTGCAACATTTACTAATAAATAATGATGGATATAACAAGCATGGACCCATCATCACTTGTTATATTTTACAAATACTTTATCAAGGTTTGCTCGCTCTGATGAATTAAAAATGGGAAGATGTGGATCTTGAAAATTCTAAATGGTCCTATACACCATCTCAAACCGAAAATGCTTTAGGCACTCAAAATTGGTTGTACCTTTTTATTAAAGCAAGTCTTGTCTCTTTTTAAAGAACTGAAAGTAATTACAAGGCATAGTGAATATTGTTTAGCTAACCACGGGGGCAAAACAAGAATTCTTAGTGATCTCAATAAATAAGGCCTTTAAAAATCTAGGCTTCAATAATGGTGAGACTACAGACGATGAGTTTCGCGCACCTGTGCGTACTTTATTAAATGAAGTTAAAGGTGGTACGAAAAAGAGGTTAAATTAAATAGCATAATATTTTTTTATGACATAATTCTTTATATGAGATCAACTTTTAAGAAATCAGTATGGCAAGACTTCAAATGGAAAACAAAAAAAATGTTCAATTTACCGACGAGGCGCAAGAGCTGATATGTTTTGCAAAAATTTGTGATATCCAATCTTGGAAAGAAGTTCAGAATCAGTATATAGAACTAAAAAAGAAAATTGCTCCTAAAAAAGTTTTATTGCTTTTAGAGGATATCGGACAATGTAACTATACTTCGATGCATGCCTCTATGAGTGATGGGCTTTACTTTGATTTATCTGAATACCTTGACGAGGGTGAAAGCGAAAATATTAGCTACGAAAATGCTTTACCTCTTGAAGTTCAGTATCATATTAAACAACTCTTAAAGCCTGAGAATCAAGTAAGTGTTCGTGATTTGTATGGAAAATTCAGTTATAGCGATCAAGATTTATCTATTCTAATACAGATAAATATGCATCCTGAGAAAATTTTGGATAAATGTATTGAGGTAAAAGTATTAAGAAATACAACTGAAACTCAAAAATTTGCAGCCCAGCCTAATGGCTATTTTAGTTGTGATTTTAACCCATTTGAGTCTTTTAGTTTAATTCAATTTTTAGATAAAAATTTTGGCTTAGAGTATATTGGTCTAGGGGCAAGTTTATTATTTTTTTCTAAAACACCAATGTTTACATTAAGTAAATTAGATGACTTATTTAAAGAATTGGAAAAAATTTATAATTTTAATCAAACAATGAGTACACAGTTGAAGGAGCATTTAACGAACTATGATTATATCATTTTACCATATGTAGAATCGTTGGAAGTATTTGTTTTAGATTAAAAAAGTTACTAGAAGAGTTTGCTCAGTACAATATAAGCGGTTTGAAAAATATTAATAAGATTTTAACTAAACCTCCCTCGGGAGGTTTTTTAATATTTAATTCAACCAGCTTGAAAGCATATAGATCACAATTGCGAGTAAGAATAATCCTATTAAAATCAAAATATATATAGGTATTCTGCGATTTTCTTTAGCTTTCTCTGACCTTTCTTGAGAGCGTGTTTGGCTTTTATTAATTAGCATATTAACCTCTAAAAGTTTATAAAGCTGCTAATTGTATGTTGTGCTTATATTTGCATTACATTGTGAATATATGTAGTGCGATGGTTTGGTGTGCCCTCGAATTGGAGGGCTAGAAGTATTAACTAAAAATTTTCAAAATAGATTGGATGACCACAACGTTAACTAGATCAATAAAAAATGCGCCAACAAGCGGAACAATCAAAAAAGCTTTGTGTGATGGACCATACATATTAGTAATCGCCTGCATATTTGCAATTGCGTTAGGGGTTGCACCCATTCCAAAACCACATAGACCCGAAGCTAAAACTGCTGAGTCATAGTTTTTTCCCATAACACGAAAAGATATATATACTGCAAATAACCACATCGTAATAGACTGAGCAATCAATAGTATAATCATTGGAACAGCTAAATCTGCTAATTGCCAAAGCTTCAATGAGACTAAAGCCATCGCTAAAAATAGGGCAAGCGCAGTGTTGCCAAACACGTCAATTGAACGATCAAATATCGGTTGCTTAAAGCCAGTTTCAATCACGTTACGAAGTAAAATGCCACCACCTAAAGCCCATACAAAAGTAGGTAATTCAAACGCAGTACCAAGAGTTAAGTTCTTCATAATCTCTGCAAAAGCCAAAGCAAAAGCAAACATTCCCAAAGTTATAATAGCGTTATCTGCTGTAATGAGACGAACCTTTTGCGGGGCTTCAAATGCATATTCACTATCTGTCAATGGTGCACTTTTATTGTCTTGACGTACTTCTGTATTTAAAGGCGAAGCCAATTGATGCTTGCGGATTAAATATCGTGCTAACGGTCCACCCATTAGACCGCCAACTACCATACCAAATGTGGCACTTGCGATTCCCATAGGTAATGCACCTTCAACGGCATATTTTGATTCGAAAATCGGTCCCCAGGCACCTGCTGTCCCCAAACCACCGATTAAAGCAATTGAACCCGCAATTACGCCCATAAGAGGATCTAAACCAACCATCTTAGCGACAGCCATACCTACACCATTTTGCACTAAAACAAAGATAGATATTGCGATCAGGAAAATAACTAAAGGTTTTCCACCTTCTTTTAGCTTTACGAAATTAGCACTTAATCCAATTGATGCAAAAAACATCAACATGAATGTATCTTGCATCGGCTTATTTATTGAGATTGTGTATCCCATAAATTGATGAATTATATAAAAAATAATTGCGCCAACCAATCCGCCTGCCACGGGTTCTGGAATATTGTATTTTGTTAAAAAGGGAATATATTTGTTTAAAATACGTCCTGTATATAGAACCAACACAGCTAGCATGAGCGTATACGTTGGATTAAGTATTAAATCCATTAAATATCCTTAATTATTAGTTTGTTGTGCTCTATAGCATTGTGATTTAATTTAACAGATTAAGATGAAAACTATTAATATAAACTACAGAATAAATGCACTGTTCAAAGATAAAGCGATGTATTTCATACTTCTAATGCATTTTTATATTTTTCTATGCATTTTTTGCATAACAATTTACATAACTATGGAAATATCTTGGAATGATCAAAGTATCCAAGTAAGGTTGCTGATCGCTTATATTTAGATCATTTTTCCAAATTAGAGACAATTCATCTTTATTGTTTTGTACAGTTGGCTTTATGTAGAAGTATGGCTATTTGTTATAATTTTCGGATTTGTTAAAATAGCAATATTAAGGAATTGAAGCCCAATCTCTTTTTTATGGTAGCTAATACACTATGATTTAAAATTAATTAAATCATATAGATATAAGATGGTTGTTGTGGCCACTCTGCATACCATTTTAATAAAAAACCTTACTTCCGTGAGGGCAGTTGAAATTTAATGTATAAAAAATAGAGAGACAGTAATATTTAATTACCAAACTAAATTTATTACTCGCTATATCTCAAATAATGCTGAAGGATCAAGACTGACTGTTCTCAGCTAAAATTTACTTTCCGTAATTTTAAAATTTATCTCAAACAAACTTTGAGAAATTTTATTGAAGAGATCCTTTACCATATTAGAACAGTTTGCCCATGAAGAGATTTACAACAAGAATTTAGCAAATCAAACTCAATATTTAAAAATATTGTCGCTAGGTGGTAGGGAGTAAGCTTATGAAAAAATTAAATTATTTTGTAGAGATTAAAACATAAAGTGTTTTAGCCTCAAAAAGTAATGATCGCTTTAAATTTGAAGAAGAAGATATACTCTGTGTGAATATGATAAATGACTGATGGATACTTTAAAAAAGTATTAAAATTAATAATTATCCTGAAACAACTTTTGTGATTTATTCAAAAGAAAGATTAGGTGATTTGATCTTATAAATTTGAAAAAAGATTGGGAAAAGTTCTGTTCAATATTCTAAATGATGCTGTGAGACTAAATCTCTCATGTCATGAAGCATAATTTTATTCAAATAACATTGAAAAATGAGATTTTAATTAAGCATAAAATAAATTTTAAATATTTTTTTGTTTGCATTGTTATTTTTAGTTCAATCCTTAGAGCTGAGGGCGCAGGGGATCCTAAAAAGCATAAATGAGTAGTCAACTATAAGTCAGCGAAATATAACATGTGTCTATAAGTTTTCTTTTAGTCGAATGATTAAGCTAAGTATTTATAGATTTTAAATTTTCGTATCAACATGCATATTGGGTGTTTTTCACCGATTAAAAGAAAGCTCTAATAGTTGTTATATATTGCCACTGACAAGTAAAATCAAACCCTAGTAAAATAGTAGGTATTCCTCCTGTTACCGAATAATCGGTTTTTGCCTGTATTCTTTCCCCAAAGATGCAGGTTTTTTTTACCTCATTGTTTAGTTTTTTCTGTATATCATTTCAAATTTTTTTGTGTTGAAAATCATAGAAATCACAAGAATTTAGAATTTTGCTCAAAGTTCATAAAGTAAGCCTGAATGCGGTAGTATAGTAATTAACGACAAGAGTAGTCATTATGATGAATGAAACATTTAAATATTTGTATACCCATGTGGGTATATTTGGTTCTTTACCTACACATAAAGTGTTTACAAGCGATAAAAGTGATAGAACAAAACTAATTTTTGCTGATAATACATTTGTTTATAGTTTAATTTCTTCTTGGGCTTTGAGTAACTCAGATTTTGATAGTGGAAAAGAGACGTGGAAAGACGAGCCAGCAGATTATTTAGAAAATGAAATAAAAAAATTAGCTATTTATAAAGCGAATCATCCCTTATTTATCACTGAATTGTAATTTTATATTGTAGCTAGAATTGACTCGCAGCTGTTTAAAGATGGATTGAATACCTAGCTAAAAGCTTTAAGATTGTCTTGCAGAAATGTGAGGCATTCCTCATCTCTTAATTTTTCTTAATTCGCCAAAAAAATGTCATAAATGGGTGTTATATTGAATAAAACAAATGAGGGGAGCTAACATGAGCATTAATCTAAAAGAACTAAACAAGCAAATTGCTGATTTTAAAGAAAATAAGGAGCCAAAAAAATTAATTATCGGCTATAAAACTTATTCTAAATTGATGAAAGAGAGTAAGTTTTTAGATAAAATTAGCAAAGACGCAAATGATCCAATGATTAGATATTATAAAGAAATAAAAATAAAAATAGTGACCGAAAAGCATTTTTTTGAGATTGAGTAACTGATCGAGCTTTATGAAATCATTTGTGCGCAATAAAGTTGTGAGTCAAGTGCCTAAGATGTCATTTTAATCCCAAAAATTGATAAAGATATTTATGTATTATTCTAGAAAGGCTGTCATCAGACTAAAATGATAATTCTTATTTAACATTTTAAAAGTAATGGCGATTTGGAAGGTCTACATTTTTTTAATTTCGGTCGCAATAAATGTTGAAAATTCCACCTTATTAATGTATAATTAATGTACAAAAATAAAATAAGGTGATTACATGATATATAAATCTATAAACATCGCTTTTTTCTTCTTTATGTTTATTGTTCTTACTTTGCTTATACATTTATTTGGTAATATCCCTTCAGGGTTATGGGTGTATAAGTAAATACAACTGGATCTAAAAGCTCATCAAAAGATGGGCTTTTATGAGTTTTTTAATACTATATATATCCAGAAAGATGTTGTGTTTATGTTGACTATTAGCTGAATTGTCTATTTAAATTATTCTTTCTAGTTATAAATTTGGAATGCAACCTCGTCTAACCACTGTTAAGTGTCAGTGTAGTGTATAGAGTTGCCTAAAAAGATTAAAATATAGTTAATCTAAAAAATGATATTCTTCTGAGAAAAATTGTAAACATATATAAAAGTATAAAAATTGTGTGAATATAGCTGTTAAATCAGTCTTTTTAGTATATATATTTAATAATAGTTGTAATCCTTATCTTTAAAGCGTATAAAGTCACTTCGTTGATGCGGGATGGAGCAGTCTGGTAGCTCGTCGGGCTCATAACCCGAAGGTCGTTGGTTCAAATCCAGCTCCCGCTACCAACGAAAAAAGATTTAAAGTTTATAGCCTAGTTCGCTTCATGCTTACTAGGTTTTTTTATGTTTAAAATTTAACAAGATCAAACTCTAAAGTTATAGAAAAAGACGGCATGAAAGTGGGATAAATTAAGCCACTAATTTATTTTTTGTATTTGAAGATAAATAAAATAATGGTATTTATTGAGTTTTCACTTGTGCTTACATTTTCTATGGTCCAATCTAATTTATACAAATTGCCTGCTAAATATTGGAAAGGAAAGATATCGATTGGATATGGTATTGGATATTTTGAGGGGGCTGTCGGTGATAATTATCCACATCGTCATCACGCACATCAATTAAGCTTTGCAAAGGAAGAGGGAGAGCGTGTTCAGGTTGTTTATGAGGATGAAGATAAATGTATAATGAGTAGTGGGGTGTATATCGCAGCAAATACATCACATCATTTGCGACCAGGAAACTACTGTTCGATTTATATTGATCAAACACATTTCCTTGCAGATGTCATACAGCATTATTTACAAGGGTACCTACAATCAGACTCGCCCATTCGGGTATTGCCTGAAAGTCTGGTGATTATACTTAGAGAATTCTTTCTAGAACAAAATCATGCTATTGAATCTTTTCAAAAACTTATTAGTTATTGTAGTCAGAATGACTTCAAATATCAGAACATCAGAGCAAGACATCTTTCAGAATATCTTATTCTCAATAATCAAAAGAATTTAACAGGTAAACAAATTGCAGCAAAGCTCAATATCTCAGAAAGCCGTTTTAGTCATTGGTTCAGTGAAAATTTTGGTATTTCTTATCGTAGTTATCGGAAGTGGATACGCTTATTGCAAACCTTACAAGCAATAGAGCAGGACGTTAATTTAACAAGCATAGCTCATCAATCACACTTTTCTGATCAACCACACTTTAGTAGAACGTGTAAACAAATGTTTGGTATTCAACCCTCATTATTAAAATTTATTCCATTCATTGAACAGATGCCGATATTAGTAGTGCCATATAAACCATATTAACAAGACATTATAGCGGTTTCGTTCAATTTTTAGGGTATTCCAATCCGCATACTACTGAAGCGTATTATGATGATTGGAGTAATAAGTGAGCGCTTTTTTTAAAATATCTCTACAATATTTATTTTATCCGCTTTGTATGATGTTTACAGTATGGATCGTGATGTTGGTCGTCTCTGGGCAAATTCCGTATTGGCCAAGTTCAATAATTTTAATCTTACTAAGCGGTTTACTGATTGCATTGGTTGAATATTATTTGCCTTATCAACCCAAATGGTTAGATACACATAAAGATTTTCTTACAGATATAGTTCATGCAGTTTTTAATTTATTTTTGATTGTTTCTGTAGCAAAAATGATAGAGTGGTTGGATGTTTTTAGATTTATTCCTCGTTTATGGCCTGACCAAATTTCGGTATTTTGGCAGATTATAATTGTTGCTTTAATCATTGATTTTGGACTTTGGTTTATGCATTACATGAGCCACAAGTATCGATTTCTATGGAAATTACATGCGATTCATCACCATTCACGTCGGTTATATTGGTTAAATGCTGAAAAGAGGCATCCGCTGAGTGCAATTGTCCTTGCTGGGCCAAGTTTAACTGTACTGGCTCTTTTCGGGGCACCTAGTTTGCTGATTGGATGCTGGCTGATGTTTATGGCTGTACATTTGTTTTTCCAGCATGCCAATGTTGATTATCGGGTGGGTCCTTTAAAATATATTTTTGCTGTTGCCGAGGTTCATCGTAGTCATCATCAACATGGTCTTGGTCGTAAAAATTTTGGAGAAGTTTTTATATTTTGGGATATTATTTTTGGAAGCTTTTTTTATGAAGATAAAAAAGTTAAACATGATCAAGTCGGAGTGCGTATCCAAATACCAAATCAATATCTGGCTCAATTGCGCTGGCCTTTTAAAAAATAATCTTAAAGATGATTTTTACTTTAATCCCTACTAGCCAAAACTAAATCACTTGTTAAAGGTGATTTAGAAAACTTAAGTTACTTGGCAAAGCTCTCGTTTGAGAGCTATTTAAGTAGATAAGTTCCTCTTTAAGCTTAAAAGAAGTTAAATATATATAAGAAAGCTTGATTATTTTTTTTTTTCCTGTAAAGTAAAGACAACTAGAAAAAAGTCATGTTTTGGTAAATCTTCTCTAAGTATCGCAGTTTTAGTCATAATCCTTCGTTTTATTCAGATTTTAAGTTCAATTCTTTATTATTTTCGACGTTATCACTAGTCATAAAATGACTTAAAATTTTTAAATTTCAGTAGGATTGATTATGTCAAACTCAAATGTTGTTAAAGGTACTGTTAAATGGTTCAACGAAACTAAAGGTTTCGGTTTCATTCAACAAGAGTCAGGTCCAGACGTTTTTGCTCATTTCAGCGAAATCGCTAACTCTGGTTTTAAAACTCTTGCTGAAGGTCAACAAGTTGAATTCAGTATCACTCAAGGTCCAAAAGGTCCTAACGCTGTAAACATTACTGCTCTATAATTAGTAGTAAGTTAAAAAAAGCACGATATCGTGCTTTTTTTAGCTGTGCATTTTTATTTAAACTAAAATTTATACATTTTAATTATTTCGATAAAATTTTCTATTCTATTAGGTATGTTCATACTGAATCACAATGTTCATATCAAAGATCAATTAGGTCTTCAATACTATATCTAAGCCACAGTTGATGGTGATTTCGGCAATACCCAATCTTACTCTAATTTATGCTTTATCATAATTAGGGTAGAAGATATTTGCCAGATTTTGAAATGATTTTTCAATGTACTTTAAGTGGAAAATTATATAAATACATTCCCTTTTTATGAACATTACATCTCTGTAATCATTCACTTATCCTTGAAAGTTTAAGCATATCTAATGATTTGATGTATGTGCCTAGACTTTTACATTCTGTGGAATGTGATGCTGTTTCACTTATCGCTCAGGAAAAAAGAAACCTGCATCATGCAGGTTAGTTTCGAGTTTCTTTATTGTCATATAGACCACTCTCTCCAATGGTCATCGCTACTATACATCTGCTCACTAATAATAAAAACGCAGTAAAATAGTCGAGATAAATTTTGATAATCGTTAGGCTCGAAATGATAATTCGATTTTCTACTTTTAATTTCAATTATTTAAAGTAAATTAGCTGTGATTGGCTTTCTGCACTGGTTGTGTCGAGTATGTTACTGTTGCTTATTATTTTTATCTTCTGGACAATATTTAGTGTACTAAGTGCTGATTAGTACCTTAATTAAGCATCATATTTATGTTCTTTTGAAATTAAACATTCGATGAAGGATCTTGAAGTAATACTTAATTTATATAAATTAAGCTTGCATCACAGTTTTTGTAGATCCAACTACTTATTGTTGGTTATTTTTTATACATTTTATAAGAAGGTTAAGGCTGATTTAACTTTAACTTTACATTGTTATTTTACTAAAAATAAATAACAAAAAAACCTTAATCAGCGCAAAATTAAGGTCAAGCCTTACAAAAATATCAGGCTTTTGTATTGAACAATAGCATCTTGAGAACATAACCGGATTTTAAGCTTATAGATTAGAAACTATAAAATTGAACCTTATTAGCCAAATTTTATTACGATGACAAGTAAAATGAATTTGTTAGATTAATTGATGGGTACCAAGGAGATGAATGTAAGGAAAAAGTTAATTTTAGCAGTGTAATTGGTTGAGGCAACTTTAGAAGGTGACCATGTCACAAGAATGTTAATCGAAATTTTAGTTGGCTTTCTGATGGAAAGTGGAACTGTGAGATGTGAGGTTTATTTTCAATTTATTCAACAAACGAAAAAATATTTGATTGAGAATTCCAACGAGACCAGTGAATCTAAAGTAAAAATAATTGAAAGTATTTTTTGATCTTCATCTTGATGATTTAAAGGAGATAAAAGGATAGATATGAAAAGCGCTGAATAACATCTAAAACGATCTTTTGGGTAAACACTTAAAATGTAAGTAAATAAAAAAAATAATAACAATTGAATGTTTTTGCAGTATATTAAATCTCGTTCGATGAACAAGCATAAATTTAATAATCATTGAATGTTTAGGTACACAGTTTTAGCTATTTTTTAATTAATTTTTAAGGTGTTTTTTATGAATAAACTCGATATAAATGTAAAGGATCAATTTGGTAAGTGTTATGCAGTAGAAGCAACATTGGATGATGTTGTGGTAGATCCAAATAAAACCCATGAACGTATAAAATATATTATTGTTGAAAATGAACTTTTACGGCCTAACTTTGAAATGCTCTTTGAAAGTACTAAGAACGGAAAAATTTATAAGATACTGGAATCTATAGTTTAAATATGACCACCTGCGGGTGGTTTTTTAATTGATAAAATTTATATTTACATGCTTGGATTTATTTAAAATTATCATGATCAGTATCGTTTGAATAATCAAGTCGACTTATGCTGTGATTAAAAAGTGTAGAAAAACTTACAAATCATAGTAATTGTATTTAAAAAACCTAATTTATTAGTTTTGTATATTGAACGAAATTGGGTTTATTGATTTTGCCAGACTTGATAGCAACTTTTGCAATAACAGCAAACATGACTTTTTATTAAAAAATAAACGAGTAGTTAAGTGAATCAGTCTGAGATTTATTGATCAATTATTTATAAAATGTTTACATTATAGATATTCAAATTTTTATTTCTTTAGGATTTTATAGTTATTATCAACTATTAATCAGATCATTTTATATATTCTCATTTTTTATTTTTATTACATAGTTTAGTTAAAATAATAAATAAAGATTGATATACTGGATTTAAATTGTTGTCTGACGCTTACGTTATTCATATTCTCCTAAACATACCCTCATTTTAGTGAGTGTATTTCTTTGATACTTTGGATGTTTTTATGATATTTTGAAGTTAAGATCATGGACCAACAATAAGTGTCTTCTGAGTGGTTCGGCTTCTCATTCATAATTCTTTTAAACATATATTGAATAAAGGTTGTATTTCTCGTCTTTAAGGCGTATAAAGGTGCTTCGTTGATGCGGGATGGAGCAGTCTGGTAGCTCGTCGGGCTCATAACCCGAAGGTCGTTGGTTCAAATCCAGCTCCCGCTACCAACGAAAAAAGATTCAAAGTTTATAGCCTAGTTTGCTTCATGCTTACTAGGTTTTTTTTATGCTTTTAAATCAGTTAGCTTCATAAATTTATAATCAAAGTGCAAATAAATGCTGTGAAAAATTTTCAATTGAAGGCGCATTTCGTAGTTGCTGTATAAGTTAAAATAAAAATAATATGTAAAGCACGCTTTACATAGTGCGCTATTTGATCTAAATTTGTGTAAAGTTTACTTTACATGAGTACCGTATGAAAAAATATAGATCTCTGATTGAGTTTAGCGCATCAATACTGCTTTATATTGTTGTGCTTATCTGTACATTGAATTATTTAAAGAATGATAATATCCGTTATTCAACACAAATTTTTGTGACATTATTGCCTATAATTCCCTGTATTTTGGTGGGCTGGAGTGTGCTCAGGCAATTAGCGCGCCTAGATGAAATGCAACAACACATCCAATTACAAGCTTTTGCGCTGGCATTTGTGGGTACCGCACTCATCACATTTAGCTATGGATTTCTTGAAAATATTGGCTTTCCACATCTTTCTATGTTTTTGGTATGGCCTTTAATGGCAACGCTGTGGGGTGTTGGTATTGCAATTGGGAGTTGGCGTTATCGATGAAAAATATCTTATCTGAATTGAGAACGCAGCAAGGTTGGTCTCAGCAACAATTAGCAGAATATTTGGGAGTTTCTCGCCAGACAATTAATGCAATTGAAAAAGAGCGCTATGATCCTAGCTTACCTTTGGCCTTTAAAATATCTAAATTATTTAATTCACCCATAGACGTAATTTTTAAAGATGAATAGAATTTTATAGATGGGTTAAGCTTGGCCTGGGCAGAAATTTTTGACCACTAAAAATAGTATATTTAAAGCATTATATTCTTAGCCGTTAATAAATTTAGCTCAAGTATTCAACACTTTTCATGGAATTTGATCTGTAAAATGGGTAAACGAAGCCTGACGTGAGAGGAAACTTAAAAAACTTCGTGCTAGACCGTAAATTGTTAATGAAAGCCCACATTGAGAGGGCTTTTGTTTGAAGTCTTTATGTAAATTAATACTTATAAAAGGCATTTATCTTTTGCTTAAAGTTAATTTATTCCTAAAAACTGGAATGGTTTTGAGCTTTTAAAATAAGAGTTTGATTTTCCAGAATAGGTTATTGCTTGGTCTTTACCTAAAGCCAGTTTTTTGGTTTGCCCATCTTTGAAGTTAATCTCTTTTAAGTCTACCCAAAAAATATTTGGTGATACAGCAGATTCAAAAAAGTAAAGATTTCTCTTATGGTCAGCGACAGTACGCCAACGCGTAGAAGAAATATTTGGTTCTTCTGCGGTATTTAATCCAAATGGAACAGAGACATTTCTGATCACACCAAACACACTTGCGATAGAATGTTCTGATGACGCTTTTTTAGGTATTGCATTGATATAAAATGAAGCTCTTGCAAAGCGATCTGAAGCACGATTGGTTCCGGGTAACATGATTGTTCCGCCAATTTGCTGCCAATAGCTATTGAGCGCTAATTGTTGATCAAAGGTTGGGGAGTTGGTCATTACTTGATATTTACGGCTATGATGAATCACTTGTTTACCGCCAATATACTCAATAATTGCACTATCACCCGTTGCATCCGATATAGAAAGATGTAGAGTCGTTAAACGTGTATCACCTGGCACAGTATCTGTAACAACTATAAAAGGTTCCTTTTCTAAAGCATGTACTGCTTCGTCTACAGTTGCATAGTTGTCTAAGACATATTGAGCCCATAGAGAAATACTCAGAGGTGGTTTGCTATTCTTCTTAGTATCTGGATAATCAGATTCTACTAACCAAAGTAAGTTAGCCACTAAACCTTTTTCATTCATGCCATCTGTTGTGGCAACATCATAACCTGTTGCAACGACGCTACCATATTTAGCCGTCCATTGAATAGAATTCGGACCAGCTAAGCCTGTACGTTTGACATTACTTGGTAAAATCCATAAATCTGTCCCTACGTCTTGTTTCCAATCCATAGAACGTGCTGTAATCACTTCATTGTCACCTAAATATACGACACGTGTACAAGCAGTGGTAACTTCTGCTGCGACGAGAATTCCCGCGGCAAGTAATATCTTTTTCAAAGCATTATTCATCATCATTTCCTCTTAAAAAACGGTAAATTAATGTCCAAGACAGGGGCTTGTTGTCGAATATCCCAATGGAAGTTATTGCATTTATAATTTTGTTCAAAATAACTGTAGTCAGTTGTTAAATTTAGATTTCGATTCAAAAATAGAAATTCGATATCCTGTATATACATAGGCAGAAATCGTTTTTCTCCCCTCAAGGTCATTTTTGAAGCTAAATTCCAAGGTGAATCAAAATTGTATTTAAAGCGAGAACCTCTAAAAAACCATTCCATACGCTACCTATGTCTGTAGATTGATTTAAAGTACTAACTTTTGCTTTGGGTTTGGTGCAATGCATTCCAATTTTAGGTTCTATAATCGGCTTTGGTAGATTTTTGAAGCTAAAGGCAGGTGATATGTGTGCTCGATAGTAAGTTCCAGAACTGACCTGATCTAATTGATTATTTATAGAGATCGGTAAGTATCTTGTTTGTTTTTCTTGAGACGGTTTTATAATTTGTTGGTTAGCATAAATCCCCCATTTTCCCTTAATTAGTTCGGCATGTGCCATAAATGAATGGTCTAGCTCTTTTACTATTTCTTTGAAACGTTGATCAATATTATATTTAATTTCCTCTTTTTTGATTGGCTCATCCACATCTGCGGCAAAGGTGTATAAGTTAAGATTTGACTTTTCATGACTATCAAAGGAGTCTATGAAGCTTTCAGCATAGACTATTTTATTTAAAATAATACCAAATATCATATATAAATAATTATTAAATATCATTTAATTTCAAAATTTTTATATCATAATGTTGATGAAATTATTTTATTTAAGATTTTCTACATTAATTTATTAAAAATATTAATTATTGTATTTGTGTTATGGTCATCTATGCATATAATGAAATATAAATTTAGTGGCTAATACTAAAAATATTAAGTTTATCTTAGAATTCAGATTTTTAAATAAGTAATGGATTCTACATCTGTTTCTAAAGTATTTATTTTAGGGGCACATTTTTAATGGACATTGTCTAAACAATATTTATGAATTTTTATTGTAAAAATAAATATAAACCAATGATATTAATTTTTAAATATACCTTGATACATGTCGCTACTATCTATTCAGTTCATAAAGGTGCATGTTAAATGTACCATTAATATGAATGGTAAAAAAGAGATATCATTATGTCAAAATTTAACAAGCAAGTGAGTAGCAATCAGGGTAAACAACCTGATGCTAATGGTCATCAATCTCAAGCGCCACAGCAACAGTCAAATAAGGATCAGAATAAGCAACCTGACGCTAATCATGCTAATTCACTTCAACTACAGCAAAAGAAAGTTGAAGAAAGATGAGTGCAAAAAAAATAGCACTAGGTGTTTCAATGCGTGAAGAATAAATTGTAAGGATGAAACTTCTTTCAATTTATTAAGGAGTTAAAGTAATGATTAAGAAAGTAACGGTACATAAAATGTATGCAGAATTTCAACAGTTTCCAGTTATACAATATATAGGTGAATATGATGAGTCATTTAATTTAGTTAGGCTATTCAATTCTTTCAATCAGGAATTAATCAGAATATTTGGAACCTATCAGTGGACTTTAATTGGCACTGATGAGGTTTTTTTTGTAGAAGAAGATCCAGCCTTTCAACAGAGAACACACTAATCATATTTCGTGATATATAGTGAATATAAATGTTAGACTTGCTATATTTGTTGAAGGGAAGTATTTTTTATAAAAAGAGAATTTTCAGTTTTATGTTCAATAGGCGGAGTATGATCAGCTGTTTAAAAACTAGCAATTATTAAGTTTTATGATGTCTAGCCCAATTTTATTTTGTCTAGGATCAATGAATATCTTTTCTTGTTTATTATCTAATAAGATAATTAAAAATAGGCTTACTGTGGCGTCACTTATTTAGAGTTGAGTGTATAAATTTTTTAATCTGGTTATATAGGTCTATTGAGGCTCTTTACAAATATGAAAAATCAAGATGTACGTCATTTTAAGACGCGATGAGATTGAATAAAAACTGAATTAGTATTGTAATGTGTTCTCATTATTTTCAGAATCAAAGACTATGGCTAAAAAGCCAATAATTATATTTGATGATTTTACGCGTGAACAATTAATCTATTCGTTGAAAAAGTATGTATTAAAGGAACTAGACTTGGATCTAGGAAATTTTCCAGCGCAGTTTTTGTTTGATTTCATCGTAGAAGAATTTGGTCATCACTTTTACAATCAAGCACTCAATGATACCCATGAATGGTTGGCAGAAAGATTTGCTCATCTCAATGAAGACCTATTTTTATTATCTAAAGAAAAGGCAATAAAGTAAAATACGTAAGGTCTTAAAAATCATACTTTGAAAGCTTAGTGTTATAAGACAGGGTAAAGTGAGTGTTTAATGACAATTCATACTGAGAATTTTTTAGAACGCTTAAAGTAGAGAATTGCTGACCAGTGAGCATGGACTAAAACGGCCACACTTTTTAAACAAGTAAGTACGTCATTGCTTACTATTACTTTAGTTCAAGCACGCTTCATTTTTTTCAAATTGAGGAGCTATAGTTGAAACTAAGCAAGATGAGAATTTCGAATATTTATCCAGTTATTTTGCTTAACTCAGTAAGATGACCACGCAGAAGACTTTTTTGAATCATACTTACTCGACTTTTACGACAGGCATTTTATATAGACGATACCTGATAAAATGTTCATTGCTTAGGGTGACTTCACCATCCAATTTAAATCCAAGTGAGTAGATCCCTTTTAAATTTTTCCGTGTTGGCGGTAATAAAATTGTGATTGATTCAAAACCCATTTCGTTAAATGCTTTATTTATTATTTTATCAAAAATTTGTTTGCCAATTCCCCAATAATTAGGATGCAAAACTAAAGCTAAGTCAGCATCTCCATGCTCATATTGTAATCCTCCCCAACCTGCAAATTTGCCATCAACAATAAATGCCCATGGGCCATAGCCGTATTGTGTCCACTGATTTTCTTTATCATTGACCCACGCAATACATTGATCTTCATTAAAAATAGTCCCTTTGGCTAAGGGCATTTGTTTGAGGACGCGATCATTTGTGTTTAATTCAATAATCTCGGTCTTACTGACATTACTTAAATGGTCAAACTTGATCTCCACTATGATCCTCCTTAAATACCAATTGTTTGGATTCCTTCGATTGATTTTATAGTTTAATGCTAGATGGGGCGTATTTTAAATAATACAAAGCATAATGCGATTAAGGGCTAATATTTTACTGATTAAAGTCAATTTTCTAAATGATTTGTGCTATGGTTTCTCTAATTTTACTTTAATTGCATGATTGATTCGTTCAAAATTCGGCTTGGTTTTAGTCTATAAGTTCTTTAAGAAAGGTTTTAACAAAACTCCACTTAAGGCTTCACTATGAATTAACCTTGTTTGATTCGTGCTTATTTGTTGTAATCTAAATTTATGTTCTACATTAAATACTCCTTTAACGACTACATTTCAACACCAGCTGACCTCTGTGTTTTCTTGTTTTTCTAACACAATCATATTGAAAGACATTTTGTTTATTGCATTATTTTGTATGCTTAGCTTGATCTTGCCAGCTTTTTGAAACGCTCCAGACACGTTTAGGATAAATGGATTCCAATTCTTATAATCTTCAAAATTTGTAAGAGTTTTCCAAAAAATATCAATGGGTGCATGGATCAAAACTTCGGTTGTTATTTCAAATTTCATGTTAGCTTTTTCAACTGGTTTGTATTTTAATCACCCTACACTTGTTTCATCTTTTTAATATCGCTAAAATCAACGCTACTCAATTGATAGCTAAAACTAGTCAGTAAAATAATAATTATTGGAATATTTTGAGTTTTTTGTATTGGATATTTAGTTCTTTCCATTCTTTTATACTTGAAAAGTATTCACCTTAAATTATCAACTCAATATTTGAATCAAGAGAAAAAATAATTTAAACAATATCTTAGTTTAAAAAATTATAAATTTAGTTCAGTCATTTGAAGAAAATTGAACAATAAAAACTATAAAATTAATGTGATTTATGTCATGGTATTTAAATTTAATTTGAAATTTTATGCATTTTTGTATAATCTGTATCTGTGTTTTACGGCTTTATACAGGTAATTGTGATGATTTTTTATGATGGGGAGCATATTTTTCCTGAGCGTGCCAATGAATTTAAAAAATTTTTAAAAAAGTATTTGATTGAACATCAAGCTGAATATTTATTAGAACAAAAAACATTTGTATATGACAGTGATTGTGATGAGTTTTTTGAGTCAGATATTCAGGAATTTTATAAAATTTGGTTAATGGCTTAATAAAAAATGAGCTAATATTCAAGGCTTAAAAGCATTCAAAAGCCTGATAGGGTTTTGGGTAAGTAAACTCTGCTGTTCTATTGATTTTCCTTTATAGCCAAAAGCATTGTCAAAAATTAATAGTTGCTTTGACCTTAATAACTTTTTAAATAAATCAACAAGCCCTCTTGTAAATAACATCCTTTCTTGTAAATTATAAAAAACTACGGTTGATAGAAAATTGTAGAGCTTTTTGTTCTTAATTATTTTTACAATTAAATACTGTGTATAGTCCATATTTTAAGAATTTTATTCTTAATGTTAGGATAATGCTCATCTTAAGGCATGTCTAATATATTGGTGAAAAATAATATAATAAATATATTGATAAGTGGTGTATATATGGAAATATATTGTCTATGGAGCATTGATTTTTTATTTTATTTAATTTTCAAATCGTTGTATTTGAAGGGTTTTATTGTTTTTAAATTATGGTGTTTTAAATTGATCTATAAATAAGTATTTTATTTATATTTCTATTCATTGTTTTTATTGAATATAAATTCATATTAATAAATTTTTGTGTTGAGTTAAATATTTCACTTGTGAAGTAATATAGAGATAATTATTTGTTTATATTAAAAAAAGTTACAAATTATTATAATAAAATAATATTTTATTATAATTTTGTGGTATTTTTTAAACATGAGGGTGCTTTAGAAGTGGCTCATATTATCTCTTTTTAATAAAAGGCACATATAAATGGCTAAAATTGACTTAACAGCTTTAACAGAAATTGACGGATTCACAGCAGCAGCGCTTGTAGATAGTACAAGTGGTTTATCTTTAGCAGCACATGGAACAGGAATTGATTTGGAACTTGCCGCTGCTGGAAATACTGAAGTTTTAAGAGCTAAAATGAAAACAGCAGAAGCTTTAAATTTACGCGACACGATTGATGATATTTTAATTACATTAGGAAAGCAGTATCACTTATTGAGACCACTTGATAGAAACAGTAGTCTATTTTTATATTTAGTATTAGATCGCCAAAAATCTAATTTAGCTATGGCGCGACATGAACTTAGAATTTTTGAAAAAGAATTAGATTTCGCTTAAAATATAGACTTGGCTATTGCTTCAATATTGTCGTGATAGCCTTGTGACGATATTTAAATTGAAAAAATTCATAATAATTAATAATAAAAGTATTGTTTAAATATTAAAGTTTTATTAAAAAATGAAAATTAATTAGTCTCAATGTTTTTTTAAGTATTTTGATGAGTTGAGAGGCTATTTTAACTCTCAAGTTTTTAGAAAATAAAAATATCATTTACAAATATAAAAAATATCTTTAACCACAAAGTTGCAGCTAGAATGAGCAGCATCATGTTCGATAAATTTTGGTCACGTATGATCAAGAACATCCTCGATTATAAGGCTTTAATCATATTTGTTATGTTTATTGCATTAGGACTTAGCATTTTAATCAGATTACTCAGAAAAGCTGAATTTCCTTTTCAAAGAATGGTCACATTGAAAGGGAAGGTTTTGGTATTCAGATAACTGAAAATTTAAAGTACACACAGTCTAGACAGTATCCCACATGTTGAAAAAGTTAATTGAATTATAGCACCAGCAGGGAAGCTTAGAAAAAGTGTGTAGATCACGTGGAGGGGGAAGTCATTATAAAAATCCTATAGCTGTTAAGTATAAGAATCCATATACGAAATCTGCTATAAATAGATGCTTTTAATGATTTATGAGAGACAATATTATCGATAAAATATCAACAGAATAGACGATTTAGTAGGTCAAATTTATAAGACCCTTTTTAACGAAATATTGTAATTTAGATTTTTCATGTTTGAACGCGCAATAGATATAATCAATCAAACTTTCCTATTATCTACTCATAAAAAAAATATTCAATTTAATAATTGCTGTCATATCGTTCAATAATGTTGCTACATCTTGCAGATCTAAATGCATCTGACTATATTAAAATTACAGTAGGTCGCTAAGACGCTACGAAGTAGTTGGACAGATCAATGACGGCTTATTGAATTTGTGACTCCAGTTCAAATAAAAAATAAGCACTAGCTTTCCAACATAAAAAGCTCGCAGAAATGCGGGCTTTTCTTTTTGAAATGTCATGAAATAATTGAATTTGGTTGTATTTACACAAAGTATTTAAAGTAATTTATTGATTTATAGATATAAAAAACTATAATGTAGCTATTTTTTAACATTGCCATAAAATCTAACAACTTCAAAATAATTATTGCGTGATGTCATGGTATAAGAAAACAGTACATAAAAAAGAGGACACAAAAATGACTGAAATGATTACAGTAAGGGTCAAGGATCAATATAGCAATGAGCTGAATGCAATGGCTTGGTTAAACAAGCTACAAGAGCATGAAGACACAGAAAATTTATCTTTGTTCCAAAAAATTGATCACATCATTGTGGATGGTGAAAAAATACTACCCAGTATTGAATTGCTTTTTGAAAGCAAGGAAAGTGACAGCATATATCGTATTATTGAACAAGTGAGTTAATTTTGACCATGAATTAAAAAACGTGTTGGCTGGAAGCTTAACACGTTTTTATTTGTCATCGTTTTTAATAGTCGGATAAAATTAATTAAGCAGTTTTAAAATGATTAAGTACCACAGCAACAAGGTGATACAAAGCCAAACGATTTTGGTTGGCATGTTGAATTGCATTTTTTTCAATTTTTAACTTATCTTTAAGCGTCCCAAGATAATAGCTTTCGACCAATATATGTTGAGAAGAAATAGGATCATTTTTGATGCGTAGATCTTTTTGATATTTAATATTGGATACAGCCGTTAAACATTGTTCAAAAGTTGGATAAAAATTTGAAAGTTCTAAAGCTGTTTGATTTGTCGATTTTGTAAGATATTGCGTCATAATTGTCTAATTATTTTAAATAATAGGTTGGCTTTTGATTCTACAGAATGCTTGTAAAACAGACAATTTGATTTTGTAAATAGATATGAATCTTTGGAAGTTGTTTAAAATCATAACAAAAAAATTTCTAGTTGAGCTGATTAGAAATAATATCCCCATGCTTACTAAACTGAGCATACTCTTTAATTTATTAAAATTTGTCATTGTCTCTAGCTTATTTTGGGTATCATTAGCGCAATATAAAAAACCAAATACCAAACTGGATAAAAGACTTAGAATGACGCTAAAAGCACTAAATTTGTCATTCTAAGGGGTAAAATTGAAATCAATATTTATGATTGCTTTAAGATGATTGTAGGTGTTGTAAGGAATAATTGATCTGTTGCATAGTTAGGTTTAATTCATGTGGCGAAATTCGACTTTCTTGAAGCGCGGTAATCCATTGCATTTGGCAAAATTTAATATCTCGAATGGATTTGGCCTGTTGTATTTGTATTACCAACTGTTTTGTCATCAGTCCACAATGAGTTTGTAGAAGGGTAGACATTTTTTGCTTGATGTCATCAAAATTTATATAAATGAGCTCAGATGTAGATTCAACATGTGTTTCTTCTTCAGATATTACTGTGTTGGTAGCATGCGTAGTGGTATGTGAATCTGCTGATTTTGTATTTTCATTCAGATTTTGAGTGATAATACTTTTTAATTTATCAACTTCTTTTGGGAAAGGTAGGGGAGTAAGGTTAGTGCATTGATTTAAATGATGTAAGTGTTCTATCTTGAATGATTCAGGCGTTATTTTTGTCTTCATTTCAGATGAATGATCAGCATGATTCTGAAAAATTAAACCTAACTCTTCAAGTTGCTGAATAAGTTCTGGTGTTGCGAGTCTTTGTTTGAGTGGACTCTTTAAAATTTTAAAATCATCAGTGCCAATCAGAAGTAGTAACTGTCTTTGGCGAGCAGTGAGTTGAAATGAGCGGTTTTTTAATGCCTGAATTCCCAAGTCAGTTTTAAAATAGTGATCCATGAGTCAAATTATTCCCCAATAAATTGACCCTAGAATAAAGAATGAAAATTACACTAATATGACTTTCTTGTTACAAATCACAAGCTTAAAGTGTGACTATGTTTGCATTCTCTAAAGCCTTGCGTAAATATGGATCAAGCTCATCTTGACGAAGTAACCATTGTACATAGTCTTTAGGTAATTCTGAAATAGCGGTACCACGGTGCTTTCCAAAGTTAATACTACGTGGGATACGTGCATCTTCTGAAGCTTCATATAATTCTTCAATTGTTTGAATTTTCAATTGATAAATAATATGCATAAGGATGTTTGCAGTTAAAATAATATCTGCATCAGCACGATGCGCACCTTTTAACATTTCACGTGCTTTTTCGCTGCCTTTACTTATCATATAGATCAGTGCTGATATATTGTGTGCTTCAGCATCAGGCCAAACAAGACGAGCAAGCGCAAGTGTACAAATGGCTTTGATATGAGCTGTATCTACGCCACATTGTTGGATTGCGCGAATATCATAGTCAATATTGTGCCCAATGATGTAAAGGGTTTGTTGAGGAAGTTCAAAACAGGAAAAATTTGGTTGATTCGTAAGATCTGATTCTAATATATGATGAACAGCCATTGAGCCGAAAGAAATCTTTTCATTTCCAATACTGTAAAGCTGATCGAACATTTGTTCACGATCTAGACTCAATTTCCCTTCTTGAATTTGAATCGGCGCATAAGCAATTTCAATGGGTAAGCCATTGAGTGTATGAGTCTCAGTATCTAAAATGATTGCTTGCATGCCTTTGTTCCTCAACCAATATATAAATGGAAAGCTTCCTTAAACTAGCTTTTTTAGGCCCTAAATACAATTTAAAGTCATATAAATTCGAGATCAACATTGGATTTTGCTTAAATCCTATTCAATTATGGTTTTTAAATACATGCAGTCGGAAAAATATTCAAATTTAATTGTCTTAAATGCATTAGGCTTCTTTGATAAAGCTTTTTTAAAACTATAAATCAATATAAAAATCCCCTCATCCTAGCTTTCTCTTAAAATGAGAAGAAATTTTCAATACCAAAAGTCTTCACCCAACATGATCATTTTTTTATCTATCAAGGGGGGCTATGGGAATAAGGTGAAAAATACAAATAATTAGGGGGAAATCAAAGTTGTATTCTATTTTATGTTTTAGTTTTTGTGTGTCATGTAACACTTCCCAACTGTAGTATTTACATTAATTGATAAGAAAGTTGTTTGGCTTTATTTAAGTGCTGAAGAGCTACAGGTCTTTATGATATTGAATCAATGTTTAAAATCGGGATTAAAAAACTTGCTTAACATATTTTTTTGACGTATTGATAAAATAATTATACGCTTAAGCTCGTATAAATTAATTTTAAAAAATTGTGTTTTAAGGATAACTCACATGAAAAAAAAATTATTAACGGTTTTAATTTTAAGTTCTGGACTGGTTTTAACAGCATGTAAGAATGGTGGTAGTGGGGGAGGTTCATATGAATCGCCGTCAAATACTGATGTAAATAACATTACAAATCCTGTTGTTGGCACACCTACAGCATATAGCAAGACTGATTTTACTGCTGTTGCTGCAGATAGTGTGGTGATGACGTATAAGATGAAGGGAGTGAAGGGCACAGAAGTACAAGCAACGTCATTGGTATTTACTCCTAAAACTGCGCCACCAGCTTCAGGTTGGCCAATTGTGGTTTGGGCGCATGGTACAACCGGTGTCGCTGATATATGTGCGCCAAGCCGTAATGAGACAAATGTTTATATTAAAGGAATGATTTCTAAATTCCTTGCGGAAGGCTATGTGGTTGTTGCACCAGACTATGAAGGTTTAGGCGAGCCGAGTGGAACTGAACTCCATCCATTCTTAAATGTAAAAAGTGAAGCTTATTCAATTACAGATGCTGTGGTTGCAACCCGTAATTGGTTAGGTAACAAAGCATCGAAACAATGGGTGACTGTTGGACACTCGCAAGGTGGTCAAGCTGCTTTGGGGGCTGCACAATACGCAGATCGTGCAAGCTTAGATTATAAAGGTACGGTTGCTGTCGCACCTGCGTCACAACTGAATTTGATCCTAAATGCTGGAGAATCTAGCGTGGCAAATGCAACGCCTGATAAACAGATTCCAGTTTATGCATCTTTAGATACGTTTACCGCTCTGATCGCGGCAGGCTTACGTAATGCAAACCCAACTTTAGACTATAGCCAAGTCTTTAAAGTGCCGACTGATGCGATTGCTAAACAAGCAGAATCTGTTTGTTCTTCTCAACTAGGCGATAAGTTCGGGGGAGCAATGGGACAGTATGTTGCAATCAATGGGTCATTGAAAAATTATCCAAGAAAAACAGATACATTTATGTCCCTACCTGTGGTTCAAACTTTCTTGAATAAAGATTCTCAACCTTTACAAGTTCAAGTCAAAACGCCTGTAATTATCTACCAAGGTGGAGCCGATACCACTGTACCTCAAGCGGCAACAGATACCTTATATGGTACAGCTAAAGCACTGGCAACACCTGTGAATTATATTACCAATCCTGCTTGGGATCATAGTACAGCTTATGCCTTAAATATCGATAATATTGTGGCTGATGTAAAAGGAATGTTTGCAGCACAATAACTATTTTAAATTGTAGGTTTTAGCAAATGGCTTATGTTTTCAACATGAGCCATTTTTATTTAAAACGGAGTAAACTTCATTCTGTTTAATTACAAACTTCATGCTACAATACGCGCAATCTTAGCACGGCTTAAAAGCCCTAATTCATAGGACCTCGCTAATGTTCGCCAATATCTCTATTTCTGAATTTGATCCAGAAATTGCTCAAGCAATCACTCAAGAAGATGCCCGTCAAGAAGCTCATATTGAGTTAATCGCATCTGAAAACTATTGCTCACCAGCTGTTATGGAAGCACAAGGGTCAAAACTCACTAACAAATATGCGGAAGGTTATCCTGGCAAGCGCTATTATGGCGGTTGTGAATATGTTGATGTGATCGAACAATTGGCGATCGATCGTGCTAAAGCATTATTTGGTGCTGACTATGCAAATGTTCAGCCACACGCAGGTTCTCAAGCAAACTCAGCAGTTTATCTTGCTTTACTCAACCCTGGTGATACTGTTTTAGGTATGAGCTTGGCACATGGTGGTCATTTGACCCATGGTGCTAAAGTCAACTTCTCTGGTAAATCATATAATGCTGTTCAATATGGTTTAAATACAGAAACTGGTGAAATTGATTACGAAGAAGTTGAACGTTTAGCAGTAGAGCATAAACCTCGTATGATTGTTGCGGGTTTCTCTGCATATAGCCAAATTGTAGATTGGCAACGTTTCCGCGAAATTGCGGATAAAGTTGGTGCATATTTATTTGTAGATATGGCTCACGTTGCTGGTCTAGTTGCAGCAGGTGTGTATCCAAGCCCAGTGCAAATTGCTGATGTAACAACGACAACTACGCATAAAACTTTGCGCGGCCCTCGTTCTGGTTTAATCCTTGCAAAAGCAAACGAAGAAATTGAGAAAAAACTTCAATCTGCTGTATTCCCTGGTAACCAAGGTGGTCCATTGGTTCATGCTATAGCAGCAAAAGCAATTTGCTTTAAAGAAGCAATGATGCCTGAATACAAAGAATATCAAAAACAAGTGGTTGTAAATGCTAAAGCAATGGCTGAAGTATTGATTTCACGTGGTTATGATGTTGTATCTGGTGGTACAGAAAACCATTTATTCTTGTTGTCTTTAATTAAGCAAGATGTGACAGGTAAAGATGCTGATGCTTGGTTAGGCGCTGCTCATATTACTGTAAACAAAAATGCTGTACCAAATGATCCACGTTCTCCATTTGTTACTTCAGGTATCCGTATCGGTACGCCAGCAGTAACAACACGTGGTTTTGGTGAAGCGGAAGTTCGCGACTTGGCGGGTTGGATTGCGGATATCCTCGATGCAAAAGGTGATGAAGCTGTGATCAATGCGGTTAAAGCAAAAGTTGAAACGGTTTGTGCAAAATTCCCCGTTTATGCTAAATAAGCATTAACTTGAGAAGGCCTCCTCTCAAGGGGGCTTTTTTTATGGTTGTTCAATAAGCTTAAACATCGAAGTAAATATCTGTTATAAAAGAAGTAGATTATGGGAGTTTATTGATACTTCGTTTCATGTTTCCGACATATAGGTTGCATGCTGTAGTTTACGGCTTGTGGCTTAATTTATTTATAAAATGTCAACAGACCCATTATAAACATCGCTGCTATACCCAAATGATGTGAAAGATCGAAGGAATTAGGCACATGGCTAGTAAACCAAATATTATTATTTCAGAACAAGATTTACATCGCTTAGAAACGATGTTGGAACATCAGTCGAAGTTGACTGTGACGATGCAACATTTAGAAGAGGAATTGGCGCGAGCAGATGTGGTTGCGCCTCAAGATATGCCTCCAAATGTAGTAACCATGAATGCAAAAGTCTTAATCACCATTGCACCATCGACGGAAGCAACCGAAATTACTTTGGTTTATCCACATGATTTTCGTGGTGAGACAGGGCAGGTCAATGTTGTTGCACCTGTAGGTACTGCAATTCTTGGATTGGCAGAAGGGCAGGAAATTGAATGGCCACAGCCAGATGGTCATTTGATGAAAGTAAAAATTGAAAAAATATTGTATCAGCCAGAAAGAGAAGGCGATTATCTCTAATAAATGTCAAAATTAATGATATTTACGTGACCAAATTAAAGCCCAGTAATCACTGGGCTAAATTTTGTATAAAAACCGAAAGTTAAAACCCTGAAGTTCTCCCTTTGCTTGGATATTTAAATTGATGTTGAATATCTAATTTATAAATCTGTTTCGGATTTAAATCAATTTGCCATTGGTTGATATTGGGTTGTCCATTCCATTGTGTTGCAGTCGGTGGAATATTATAGGTCGATTGAGTGCTGAGTTTACCGTTCTGGCTTTGTGGTTCAGGTTCAAAAATCGTAACCTGAATTGGATAGTTATGCAGGTTCTGTACTGAATATTGCTGTTTTCGTATGGTTTCAGATTGAGTACCTTTGACTGGATTTTTTTTGTCGGTTAAATCAGTGACTTTAACTTGAATTTGATCATCTGTACCAAAGCTCATTTGAAGTGCTTCATCTACGCTATTGCTCCAAGCTCTTTGCCCAATATAGTCGCCATCACGATATAGTTTTACAATTCCAGAAGGCCAATTTTGATCAAGTTTTGAAATTTCAGCATTAATTGTGGCTTGAGTACTCTGTTTTGGAATCGCCCAAACTGAAAGTTTAGCCGCATATTGTTCAGTACTTAAAGGTAAATAGATTTGTTGTTGGCTGCTTGGAATGGATGCTTTGGTTTCTGAACGAAATTCAGTACTAAAATTTAAATCAGCCGTTTGAAACTGTGGAAATTGAGGGGGCGATTTTTTTACTGCGGCAGTGGACTTTCTATCATAACTCATTTCAGCCATTGCAATAGGTGCGGGTGCTGGATAAATTGGTCGTACTGGTTCTGGTTCATAATAGTTTACCCACCATTGTTGGGGTTGAACTTGTTGAATATAGTTTTGTGGGGTTGCTGTGGATAATGCCAATTTAACATTGTTCCAGTCTTCACCAGTTTTTTGAGCAATCATTGCCATACGTGTCAGCTTGATTTGCTTGGTTTGGGTGTTTAACTCAGCTTTATAGATCGGCTGCCAGCGTGCATAAGGAACCATATAGCTAATTTTAATTTCACCCCGTTGTGGGGCATTGACATAAAATTTTAGTGTTCGCTGATTAAACTCACTATCTCCAATGGCATTTAGATCCTGTTCAAGCTCTTGTAAGCGTTGTTGTAATTTTTCTTTCTCGGCCTTGGCTTGGTCAATGGCAATAAAAGCCTCGTAAGCCTGTTTACGGACTTTTGGCGCGGAACCTTTAATGACATTTTCTAAGAACTTATTTTGTAATTCAGCAGCTTGAATAATCGAGTTTTGTTCAGAAATCTGTTTTTTTATGCTTTCAATGTGATGACGTAATTGAGCAGATTCATTTCCTGCAGGTTTATCAATTGCACTATCTGTATGAGACACAGCATTGACTTCAATATTGCTACTTTGATATTGCAATTGGTCTATATTGAAGTTTGCTGCAAGCCCATTTAGTATAATGAGTTGTTCTCCTGCTTGTACTGGAAAGCTTCGTTCGATTTTTGCCAGTGTGGGATACAGGGTGACTTGTTGAATGGGGGCGTTGGATAAGTTAAGCGCAAAACAATATGTTGAAGGAGCGCATAAAATAGTGAGTTGGAGTGCTGTTTTTATATTCATTATGAGGGGCCCTAAAATACATTCGATTAATTTTAAAGCTAAAATGTAGCAGAAAGTCATACAAATCAAAATAGTGATATAAGCATTTAAGGATGCTTGAACGTAATTGAGTATTGAGGATTAGCTAAATTTTAGACCTAAGAGAAAGCTTATTTATATTTAACTTGATGGATTTTTCAGCTAGTTTTGAATAATTGCAAGATCAAGTCAAACAAATTAAAAAAATTAAGTTACACTGAGTCATCCAAAAATTGAAGGGCTGAACATTGAAACAATCATGCACAATACGGGATAAGAAATTTCCTCCTGAATTAAAAGCATGGTTGTATGCACAAGGTTCGCTGACTCAACAATTGACTGAGGCAGCAGGTGGGCGATTTAAAGTTCAACCGATTCATGAGCATTATCAAAGAATGACCTTGTTAGATAGTCAATGGATGCTAATGTCGCATCAACACACCTCCTGGGTGCGTGAAAGTTATTTATTTGGTTGTGATGAACAACCTTGGGTCAAGGCAAAAAGTATATTTCCCATTTTAAGTATCCATGGCAAAGCACGTTTGTTTAAGCACATCCGAACGCAGCCAATCGGAAAATATTTATTTCAACGTACCAATCCGTTATGTGAACGCCGTGTTTTAAAATTAGAAGAAGGTTGGACGCGGCAAAGTTGTTATACTTGGCATGGTTGTAAATTTATTGTTCAAGAAACTTTTTTACCTGCTTTTGAGCAATTTTTACATCAACAGAATATTTCAAAATAGAGTATTTAAGGACTGTCATGTCGATAGCGCAACAAACCACTTGGCGACAACGGTTAGAAGCTTATTATTATCTATGTCGCTTTGATAAACCCGTTGGAACAGAATTGGTTTTGTGGCCCACCATGTGGGCATTATGGATTGCTGCAGATGGAATTCCAGATATTGTAACGCTGGTTGCAATGGTCTTAGGAACCATCTTTATGCGTGCTGCGGGTTGTGCAATCAATGATTTTGCTGATCGTAAAGTAGATGCCCATGTAGAGCGGACTAAACATCGTCCACTCGCAACTGGAGTCATCTCTGCTAAAGAAGCGATTTGGGTCTTTATTGGCTTGGTTGCAGCGAGTGCCTGTACATTATTCTTCTTACCGATTGCGACTTTTTATTGCGCACTTGCAGGATTAGTGCTTGCATTTATTTATCCATTTATGAAGCGTTATACCCATTTACCGCAAGTGGTGTTAGGAATGGCATTTTCTTGGGGGATTCCGATGTCATTTACTGCAATGGGAAAACCCTTAGATTGGACCTGTTGGTTGCTTTATTTTGGGAATTTAGCATGGACAGTGGCTTACGATACTCAATATGCAATTACAGACCGTGAATATGATTTAAAAATTGGGGTCAAATCAACAGCTATTCTTTTTGGAAAATATGATATTGAAATCATCTCTTTGTTGCAATTGACCAGTGTATTGTTGATTGGTTCGGCATTATATTTAGAAAACATATTGATTCCGTTTGGCTTGATTACATTATTATTGGTTGTTGCTGATTTCATTTATCAATGGTCAAAAACTAAAGATCGTGATCCACAATTATGCTTTTGGGCATTTAGGCACAATCGTTGGGTTGGTTTAATCATCTTTATTGGAATTTTTATTGCATTAATTTGATTTTTTGAATTTAAATTTAAGATTACAATCTATATTTATCTATTATTTTACTATTTAGTTAAAAGCATTCTAGCAAGATGCTTTTTTTTATGCTTAATTAGTGGTGAACAGGGAGCTGTTCAAACAATAAAAACTGAGGACTTTTTAATGAAAGTAGGATTTAAACGGACACTATTAGCTATTACTTGCGGTTCAGCATTATTATTAACTGCATGTAATGATGATGATAATAACTGGAATAATTGGGGTTCAAATAAGGATTATGTATCTGAAAATACATATAATTCTGATGTAATCAATGAGGCTACATCGGTCAAAGTCATGACTTATAATATGCCAAATGTACTTGGTGAAACCAAGAAAGCCACAGCGATGGTTTTCATCCCCAAAACAACACGACCTGCAGATGGTTGGAAAGTTGTGGTTTGGGAGCATGGCACGGTGGGCGTTGGTGATAGTTGCGCCCCAAGTAGAAATAAATTTAACCCACGATTTAAAAATATGGCGCAAAGCCTGTTAAATGAAGGTTATGTGATTATTGCTCCAGATTATGAAGGCTTGGGTACACCAGGTATGCATCCGTATTTAAATCTAAAGAGTGAGGCTAACTCAGCGATTTATGCAGTGAAAGCATATAAAGAGCGCTATGGTAATCAGATCAATGGTCAATGGATGTCTGTCGGGCAATCGCAGGGTGGGCATGGTTCTTTAGGAACTGCTGAGCTTTCCAATAGTGATGCCAATTATAGAGGTGCTGTCGCAGGCGCACCTGCCTCAAGTTTGGGTTATATTATTTCTGTCGTTGCGCCACAAGCAATTCGAGATATTCTTCAAAAGGAACAAGCTGGAACAGCTCCAGTAGGGACTGCTGTTGAAGTTTATGCAGAATTATTGGCATACGCTGCTTATACCACAGTTGGTGTGACCGCTTATGAGCCTAAGTTTAATTATCGAGAAGTTTTTAAAGATCGTTCAAAAAATATTGCAGAATTTGCGGAAGGTTCCACAGGTGAAAATGGCTTATGTCTAGATGAATTGCATAATAAATTTGCCGATGATATCCGTGATTATATTGTTAAGAATGGAGGAAAAACTGTTTTAGACTATCCTGGATTGGTCGATAATTTCCAAGAAAATCCGACAGTAAAAAAATTCTTAGCTGAGAACCAACCTGCAACCAAAAAAATTAATAGTCCTGTGATGATTATCCAGGGGACTGCTGATATGGCAGTGCCTTATCCTGTGACGGAAGGATTGCAACAACGTTTAAAAGATATGGGTACAGATGTAACGTTCTTACCTGTGAAAGATGCCAGCCATACTCAAGCGATTGTTGAAAAAAATCCTGAATTGGTTGCCTTTATTAAAAAGCATATGCCAACCACAAAATAATGGTTTTAAGAGAAGCATTCAGTCATTTGCTTTTCTTGGCGGTTAAATAGAGCGTGGTAAGTAAAAAAGCAGAGCTTTTATTAAAGCTCTGCTTTTTTTACCTCAATGTATGGCCGTTTGTACATTTTTTACCGAAGATCGAACAGGTTTTTTACCAAATGAAAGGTGATTAAAGAAAATATTGAGTAATACTGCTGCTATACACGTTGCGCTTATTCCTGAATGAAATAAAGTTTGGAATACTTTGGGAAAGGCATGAAAGAAATCAGGGCTGATTAAAGGAATTAAGCCGACACAGATTGACACAGCAACGATGATGAGATTGGATTGGGTTTGATAATCCACTTTAGATAATGTACGAATACCACTTGCTGCAACACTACCAAATAAAACAATACCTGCTCCACCTAAAACAGGCATCGGAATCGCAGCAATTAAGCGTCCAAAAATCGGTAATAAACCAAGTACAACTAAAATAGCACCACCCGTTGCTACGACAAAACGACTTTTAACCCCTGAAATGGCAACCAGTCCTACGTTTTGGACAAAAGCACATTGCATAAATGAACCAAATAATGGCGCAATCGCAGAAGATAGCATGTCAGCTCTTAAACCATCTGCCAAACGATGACTATCCATTTTTGTATCAACAATTTCACCAATCGCTAATAGGCTGGCTGTTGTTTCAGTAAGGATCACGATGGTCACGATACACATGGTTAAGATCGCGGACATTTCAAAGCTGGGTAGACCAAAAGCAAATAGATGTGGGAAAGCAAATAAATCACCATTGCCCACTTTTGAAAAGTCAGCAACACCAAGCAGGATGGTAAAAATTGTACCAACAATAATTGAAATGAGTACGCCTAGTCGCGCCATTGTGGCTGAACCAAAGCGACTCACCACAAGTAGTACACCGAGGGTAAAGGCTGCAATCCCTATATTTTCTAGTGAGCCCCATTCGGGTGCTTTAGGGTTACCGCCCATAATCCAGCGGATTGCAACAGGTAAAAGTGAAATCCCAATAATAGTGATAATTGAACCCGTCACAATCGGTGGAAAGAAACGCACTATTTTTGAGAAAAAGGGGGTAATCAATATCCCGAAAATAGAACTGACAATCACAGCACCAAAAATCGTTTGGATATTTCCCCCAGTTGTACCAATCGCGATCATGCTTGCGACAGCAGCAAATGAAGTGCCTTGTACAATTGGAAGTTTTGCACCAAACCACTTTAGTCCAAGTGTTTGTAGTAATGTTGCCAAACCACCCACAAGAATAGACGCCGTAATTAATAAGGCAATTTCAGCTGCATTTAGACCAATCGCTGTACCTACGACCAAAGGTGCTGCAATCAGCCCACCATACATGGTGAGTACATGCTGTAAACCAAATGTCAGGTTCTTTCCCGCACTTAAAACTTCATCTTCAGGTTGAATTTTTTTAATTTCAGTATTCATCTTAAAACCTTTATGACTTTGCCGTCCCTGCATTACAAAGAGCAATTTATATGCCAAATGGTCAATAACTGTGAGCAAAGTGCTTTAAGTGAAAGCTAAAACTTATGTGTTTGAGATTGATATTTAAATTATTTGTTTGTGCAAAGCCGATTATTTTATGGTGGATAAAGCTTAGCATGTTTAGATTGGCGCGATTCTAAAACGAAGCACTAGGCTTCTTTCATCTGTCCTTTTTTAAAGCATAGATTTAGATAAAGCACCATCATCCTGATCTTTTTCAAAGGGGAGGAGAAGCTTTTAATAGCAATATGATTCACGCAACATGATTATTTATTTTAGCTTTTATGCAGTTGTGTTTGATGGGTTAGAGAATAGATAAAAAATTGTGCTGTACCTACAGCGAGTACACCTGAGGCAAGTATAAATTGCTGATGATAGGAGACACCCCAATGTTGCAAGCTACTAAAACAGATTCCACCAACCAATTGAGTTACAGCAAAAGCTAATGTCGCTATGCTCCATAGTTTTTTATAGGCCACATGATAAAGGTGTAAAATGGTATATGAGGTAAGGAAAACCACAGCAGGATTAAGCAAACCAGTAAAAAAGGATGATGTATAGGTAAGGATTGGATGAGTTGAAAAAATAGCAATCAAGATCGCAAAAACATACAGACTATATAATATTTTTAATGCGGTAGAATTGCCGAATTTTCGAGCTAATAAGTAAGCACTGATTGCACCTAAGGCACTGCCTGCACCATACAAAATCCAATTAAAGTTAATCAAATATAGATTAAGATGTAGGGTATTTTTAAGATAATCAATCCAAAACAATGAGTGAGGAACATAGGCAAAAGCACTAGAAGCATAGACAACCAGCAAACTAAAATACATACCATTAACTGTCCCTGTTTGATTGTTTGTTACGTTGATATGATCCAGATGATCTTTAAACTGATTGAGTAAATAAACAATGACCAAACAAATGACAGCAGAGAATGCAAATAAAATCATCCATGCAGATTGTGTGTTGATTCTGTCAAGATAAGGCAAAAACAGGGTCGCCAATAATACTCCAATGCCAATACCACTAAAGCCAATAAAATTGATGGTTAGCCGTTCTTCAGCTTTGCTGCAATGTGCAACGATACTGGGAGCTAGGATCATCAATAAGCCACCACTGATGCCTGAAATGACTCGCCAAAAGACATACCAGCTTTCGGGAAGACCTGAAAAAGCACAACTGAGTAAACTCACCGTTCCAGAAAATGCCGCTAAAATGATATATCGAGGCATGGTAAAGTTTTGAGGCAATTTCATTGCACAAAATGCACCAATTAAATACCCCAACAAATTTGCACTGCTTAATATACTGGCAAAGCTGGAGTCCCAATGATAAGCAAGACGGGTAGAGGGCAATAATGCAGTATAGGAAAATCGGAGAATGCCAATGCCTAAACACATACACAGGCATAGGAAGATACTCAGCTGAATTTTATTCGATCCGATCTTGGTCATTATGCAGATTATCCATTTTCCGTTAATTCACCTTAAGGTGAATTTAAAAAAATGACAATAAATAATCAGTATTTAGTTTAGGAATAATCAATGCTTATTCACACAACTTAACCAGAGGGTAAAATCGGAGCTTATTGCAGGATATGTACGATTAAGATCAAGGGCTAAGTCTCTTTAGATCATTGTACAATTATGAATTGAACATGATTTAAAACAGATTGGCCTATCGACAAGCAAAAATTCGTAAGGATTAAGCTTATAGATTGGCATCTACAGGATCTCCGATCGTATAGTAATGTCCACCTGCAACATGATGTAGGCTTTTCCATTCAGCACCAACTTCATGATAATACCAGTGACCATTTCGGAATACGCGATCATCCGCATATGCAGCGACGACTTTGCCTATAAATAAATCATGGCTTTGTTGATTATGCGGTTCAGGAATCAGTTCACAAATTAACCATGCAGCGCAGCCTTCAACCGCAGGGAGATGAAATCCCTCAAACTGGAAAAGTGGCGTATGGCAGTGTGAGAGTTTTTCAGGGTCATTAAACTGACTGATTGAGCCTAATTGTTGTACCAGTTTAAGTTGTTTGAGTGTCGGTACCTGTAGGATGAAATGCCCTGACTTTTCAACTAATTCACGAGTTTTTGTACTTTTGTCTAAAACCACACTCACTTTGGCAGGCACAAGTTCTAGGGCACAAGCCCAAGCTGCTGCCATAACATTGTTTTCGTTTTCATACTGGGCTGAGACAAGCACGGTTGGACCGTGATTTAACAGGCGATAAGCCTTAGAAAGTTCAACAGTTTGGATATGTGAATTCATAAGATGGCCTATATTCTGGGTGTTAGTCTTTATTTGTATAAGCTTATACAAAAAATTCATGAGTAAGCTAAAGTAATGTTTTTATTATTAATAGTACATGTTGAGAAAACAACACTTAAATATCAAAAAATGCTAAAGACTATTGGATATTTCACAATAAGCTTATAATAAAACGATCAAAACTATTGGAACTCGAATGAACTATACGCTCATTTTGAATATTGTCATATTCATTGCCTTGATCATACTGCTGATGCAAACCAGAAAGACAGATTGGAGTCTGGCTAAAAAAGTGTTTGCCGGTTTATGTTTAGGTGTGGTATTTGGGCTAGGATTACATTGGGTTTATGGTACAAATTCTGAAATTTTAACTGAGTCTATTCAATGGTTTAATATCGTTGGAAATGGTTATGTTAAGCTTTTACAAATGGTGGTGATGCCATTAGTGCTGGTCTCGATCCTGAGTGCTGTGATTAAGTTACATAATGCATCCTCATTAGGCAAGATTAGTATTTTTAGCATTGGTACATTACTAATTACCACATTTATTGCCGCTTTGGTTGGCGTGTTTGTGGTCAATCTATTTGGATTAAGTGCGGCTGGTCTTGTACAAGGGACACAGGAAACAGCACGTCTTGAAGCAATTCAATCTGAATATATTGGTAAAGTCACAGACTTAAATGTACCTGATTTTATTTTATCTTTTTTGCCAACAAATCCATTTGCTGAACTCACTGGGGCACATCCAACCTCAATCATTAGTGTGGTGATCTTTGCTACGATGCTCGGTTTGGCAGGGCTTAACCTGATCAGAGATGATGCCGAAAAAGGCCAACGTATCGTCACTGCAATTGATACTTTGCAAGCGTGGGTGATGAAGTTAGTTCGATTGGTGATGACGCTTACACCTTATGGTGTATTTGCCTTGATTACGAAAGTCGTAGCAAGTTCTAAAGCCGCTGATATTGTTAATCTTGGTGGTTTTTTGGTTGCCTCTTATCTGGGGCTAGCCATCATGTTTGCAGTACATGCAATTGTATTGTTGCTGACAGGCGTTAACCCAATCCGCTTCTTTAAAAAGGTTTTACCTGTATTAACCTTTGCTTTTACCAGCCGTTCGAGTGCTGCAAGTATTCCATTAAATATTGAAGCACAAACTCGCCGTTTGGGTGTGCCTGAGTCTATTGCTAGCTTTTCTGCTTCATTTGGTACAACGATTGGACAAAATGGTTGTGCGGGTCTATATCCTGCGATGCTTGCGGTGATGGTTGCCCCAACAGTAGGGATTAATCCACTTGATCCGATCTGGATTTTAACTTTAGCTTGCGTAGTGACTTTAAGTTCAATTGGCGTTGCAGGTGTCGGTGGTGGTGCAACCTTTGCTGCACTGATTGTTTTACCGATTATGGGTTTACCCGTAACTTTGGTGGCTTTGCTGATTTCCATTGAACCTTTGATTGATATGGGGCGTACTGCGTTAAATGTTGATGGTTCGATGACTGCAGGTGTTGTGACCAGTCAATTGATGGGGCAGACAGATCAAAGCATTTTGCTTTCAGATGAGAGAGAAGAGTTAAAACATAGTTAACCTATTTTTCAATATTATTTAAACGCCATAAAAAACACCTAAATTACATTTAGGTGTTTTTTTTCAACTAAAGTTTATCAGTCAAACTCTGATTCATTAAATGCATATTCATTACACGCTGATTTATTAAAACAAGTCAGAGTATTCACGACTATAAATAGCAGTTTATCACGATCATATTTCTGATAAATATGATGGTCTGCTGGGGCTAAAGCGTTCTATTTTGCAGCTTGATTACACTCAGCCAATTCTTTTGAATTTTTTGTCCAAATTTTTCCAGCAGAATTTTTATAGAAGGTGATTTTTCCAATTCGAGAGACCAAACTTTGGCATGAGTCGATTGAAAGTTGATTGCCCCAAGGACCAGACATTCGACATACAGTACCATCGCATTTCCAAACCACATTAGGGCCATTCTCTATAGGTACGGTAACTGTCCCTTTATGTGTGGTTCCAGCAATCCAAATGGTATCGGCTGCAAAAGTCAGTGGAGAACATAGGATTAGGCTGCTTATAACGACGCTTTTGAGTTTTATGCTTATTTTCATCGTGCTTATTCCATCATTATTGATCTAGGAAAGATTATAAACTTCAAATGAATCTATAAAACAGGTGTATTTTGAATGGTCAATACGATCAAGCTTCAACTGTAACCATTTTAAAACTTAGACTGTATCTGTAATCATTTTTAGTATTGCTTAGAATAGATTAAAATGAGGAGTTTTGACAATGAAAATGTACCAAGTTGATGCTTTTACACAAGAATTGTTTAAGGGCAACCCTGCTGCTGTATTGGTCTTAGATGACTGGCTGGATGATGCTCTGATGCAAAATATTGCCTTAGAAAATAATTTGGCAGAAACTGCTTTTGTCAAACGCATGGATGATGAAAATTATCAAATTCGCTGGTTTACACCACAGGTTGAAGTCGATTTTTGTGGGCATGCAACCTTAGCTTCAGCATTTGTTTTATTTAAAGACTATACCCAAGCGAAGACGATTCATTTTCATGTTAAAGATTTAGGTATTTTTATCATCCAGCAAGCTGAGGATGGAAAGATCCTGATGAATTTCCCGATTCGTCAGCCACAAAAAGTGATCGATTATCCAGCGTTATTGAATCATGTCATTGATCAGCCTTTTAAAGAAGTCTACCTCAATGCGCAAGCGTATATTTTAATTTGTGAATCTGCACAAGATGTGATTGATGCAACACCAAACTTAACCAATATCCGAAAAATTGCAGAACAGTATCATGTGAGTACCGCATTAACTGCTGAGTCTGCAGGCTATGATGTGACCATTACCGCAGCTTCAAACGATTATGATTATGTTGCTCGCTATTTTGCTCCACATAAAGGAATAGATGAAGATCCTGTAACAGGTTCAATGCATACTGGTCTAGCGCCCTTATGGGCTGAAAAGCTAGGTAAAACACAACTTATTGGTTATCAGGCATCAGCGCGCGGTGGAAAATTGTTTTGTGCTATTCAGGATAGTCAACGTATAGAAATTTCAGGCTATGCACAGTTATTTATGCAAGCTGAGATTTTTATTTAAATTGATTTTAAGATCGACATGTTCAAATCATTACAAAAGCCGTTGAAATAAACGGCTCTTTTTTCAAAACTTTACTATAAATTTTGTTCAGAATTTCTTAAGATGTTTAGCTTATAAATGTTTAAAATTTAAAAAATTCTGGATTCTCCTATGCTCATGCAGTTGAAAAAACTCACCTTGTCGCTTTGTATTCTTGGTTTTAGTGCGTCTAGTTTTGCTCAAGCCATCCTGGTTAAATCTGAACATAATATCGAAGAATATAAGCTAGAGAATGGCTTTAGAGTTTTACTTGCACCGAATGACAAAGAAAGTAAAGTCTTTATGAATACGGTTTATTTGACCGGTTCATTAAATGATCCACAAGGCAAAGGTGGTCTTGCACATTTACTTGAACATTTAGCCTTTAAAGGCACACAAGATGTAAAAGGTGAAGAATTTCAACGCCGTTTAGATCAATATACGTTAATGACCAATGCCAGTACCGATTATTATTCGACTAAATATACCAATATTGTACGCCCAGACCAAAACACCCTAAATGAAGTGATTTATTTAGAGTCACAACGTATGGACAAATTGGTGCTTCAAGAACAATTCGTTCCTTCAGAAATCAATATTGTGATGCGCGAACGCGAAGTGCGTATGGATCAGCCTTTTGCTGTGCTGATGGATCAAATGTGGAAAGCAGCCTATGGCAACAAGTCATTAGGTCGTTTACCAATTGGTGATCTTGCTGAACTACAGTCAATTAAAATGAATGAATTGAACAAATTCTATAAAGACTGGTATGCACCGAATAATGCGGTAATGGTGATTGCTGGTAAATTTGATAAAGCAGAAGTTTTAAAAGCCATTGATAAAAACTTTAGTGCGATAGCTGCACGTAAGATTCCTCAACAAGCAACAGTACCTTTACTTGATTCTTCAACCATAAAAAATCGTAATTTTGTGGTGAAAAAGGGCAGTGATCTTGCCAAATTCAATATTTATATGAATGGTAAGAATGAAAAAATTCAGCCAGTATTAGCACTTGCGCCATATTTATATACCTTACAACCGAGTGGTCATCTATATTCCAGCATGGTAGAAACTGGTGTAGCGACCAATGTTCAGTCGACAACATGGTTAGATGATGATTTTAATTTGGTGTTTATGGGGGCGATTTATGCACCAAACCATGATGCTCAAAAAATTGACAGTGCGTTGATTGCCGGTGTAGAAAAAAATAAAAGCTTTGATGATGTCGAATTAAAACGGGTTAAAAATCTAATCCAGAATGCCAACGAGAGTTTATTGACCAGTGCTGCTGCTGTTGGTGGTATGTTAAGTGATTATGTGGTGTCGTCTCATGGTAATTGGGCACAATATTTTAAAGATCAACAAGCCATTCAAAAGTTAAGCGTAGCTGAAACTAATGCAACTTTAAAAGCATTTTTAACTGAACAGCACCGTTTTAATGGTGATATTCAACCGACACCTGAAGACCAGAAAAAGGCCTTAGAGCAAAAGCAAGCTGCTGAAAAACCAAAAACTTTAGATCAACAAGCTGCTGCAGTAGAACCGTTAAAAGATGTCAGTGTTTATCAAGCGGAAGTTGCCCAATATGTTGAAAAATCGAAACAATATTTAACTGCAACAGAGAAAAAGATTCAACGTGGCACTTTAAAAAATGGGATGAAGTATGCTTTATTCCCAACCTCGACACGTGATGATAAAACCTATGCAACCATTGAGGTTAATTTTGGTACAGCTGAATCTTTAATGAATAAGGCACAAATTCTCGATTTTACGGCTTATTTATTATTACGTGCTTCTGAGCAATATAGCTTACAGAATATTGCAGATAAAACTATTGAAGCAAGTGGTGCAGCAACTGCGACGGCATCGGATAACGGGATTACTATTCAAATTTCAGCGAAAAAAGAAAAATTTGAAGAGTTCTTTAAATATATCGTGTCGGTGATGAAGAGCCCTAAGTTTGAACAATCACAATTTGATTTAATTAAATTACAAAGTTTATCTAGTTTGGATCGACCATATACTGAGCCTGAAACAGTATCCTCTTTAACCATTGCGCGCCTACTTGAAACCTATCAGCCAGGTGATTTACGTTATCATTTTGAACCAGAACTGGCTAAACAACAGATTCAAGCAGCAACCAATCAACAAGTTATTGATTTGTATAAAAAATACTTTGCAATGGACCATGCCTTTATTTCTATCACTGGGCAATATGATGCAAAACCGATCAAGAAGTTACTTGAGCAACAATTTGGAAATTGGTCAGCTAAACAACCTTATCAGCGTTTATCAACAGAATTTACCCCTTATAAAGCGCAGAAAGTGCATGCCCTTTCAGAACAACGTGAGTTTGGTAGTTATCAAGCTTTGCAGACCTTACCTGTAGGTGTAGACAATAAAGATGCCGCAGCACTGATTGTCTTTAGTTATATTTTGGGTGACTCGCAATTGTCTTCACGTTTAGGACAAGAGCTTCGTGAAAAAAATGCGTTGGTTTATGGTTTTGGTAGTCAATTAAACTTGGACTCTTTTAATGAAGCAGGTGCATTGTCGATCGAAGCCAATTACACAGCAGGAAAATCTGCTGAAGTATCGCAAGTGGTGCGTAAAGTGCTGAATGACTTATTAGCGACTGGAGTAACCAGTCAGGAGTTGGAAGCGGCTAAAGCCAATATCATGAAGCAACGTGTAACGTCTTTAGAAGATGAACGTGTGATTCATCGTATGTTAAACAGCCAGCTTGAACGCAATAAGAAAATGGATAGTCGTGCTTTAAGAGATCAAGAGTTTGCTCAACTGACCAAAGCGGATGTAGATGCTGTGATTAAGAAGTATATTAAACCTGATCAATTGGTTGAAGTGATGGCTGACCAATATGGTCAAGCTCAGAAAAATCTAAATTGATGATTTAATTACTCATTGACTTAAGGAAGCCATACATTTGTATGGCTTTCTTTTTTATAAAGATACAAGATTTATAAAAAAGAGCCGTCAAACTGTACTAATTTATATTCATTAAACTCAAAAAACCGAGGTATTGGACCTCGGTTTTCAGTTTAACGATGCTTGAAAAATAAATTATTTTTCAACAAATGCGCGTTCAATCACATAGTCGCCTAAAACACCCATTTTAGGTGATTCTTTGAGGCCGTGTTGATCAAGGAGCTCGACAACATCGTCAAGGAATGCTGGGCTACCACACAGCATTGCACGGTCAGTTTCTGGATTAAAACGTGGTAAGCCAATTTTTTCAAATAATGCACCAGATTCAATCGCAGTGGTTACACGACCTTGCGTATGGAAATCTTCACGGGTCACAGTTGGGTAGTAAACCAATTTGTCTTTAATACCTAGCTCTTCAAAAAACTCATTGTTTGGAAGTTCGTTGAGGATCAGGTCTTGGTAAGCCAATTCAGAAATAAAGCGTGTACCATGTACCACGATAACTTTCTCAAAACGTTCATAGGTTTCAGGATCGCGAATCGTTGATAAGAACGGTGCTAACCCCGTACCCGATGAAAGAAGGTATAAGTTTTTACCTGGATTCAAATCATCAAGTACCAAAGTACCTGTAGGTTTTTTTGAAATTAGAATTTCATCGCCAACTTTTACTTTTTGCAAAATAGAAGTTAAAGGACCATCAGGCACTTTAATTGAGAAAAACTCTAATTCTTCTTCGTAGTTAGCGCTTGCAATAGAATATGCTCGCATTAAAGGCTTACCATTGACTTCAAGACCAATCATCACAAATTGACCATTTTTAAAACGTAATGCAGTATCACGTGTGGTCTTAAAACTGAATAGAGTGTCATTCCAGTGGTGTACGTGAGTAATCTTTTCGACGTTGAAAGCAGCCATTAAAGGTCTCAATAAATTATCAAATTAGAACAGCCTGCTATTCTAATCTAAAATCATTCTCGATAAACTGAATATATTTAATTGAACTTATCAGAAAAAATGATTATGACTGAGTTAAGTCTCCCGATTATTGGGATTATGCGTTCTCCTTATGTTGAAAAATTTGGTATTCCTCGACAACCAAATCTGGTTCAGGTGGAGTCTTTTATCGAAATGCATGCACCCTACAACGTCTTGGAAGCATTTGAGGGAATCGAAGAGTTTAGTCATTTATGGTTGATCTGGCAGTTTCATGACAATAAAAATCAACAAGATAAAGATAAATTCCGTCCTCAAGTGAGGCCACCACGGTTAGGTGGAAATAAAAAAATCGGTGTATTTGCAACACGCAGTATGTATCGTCCTGCACCGATTGGCTTATCTGTAGTACAACTTAAAGCCGTTAAAAAAGAGGGTAATGCAGTTCGTGTATATGTGACAGGCAGCGACCTTTTAGATGGTACGCCAATTGTCGATATTAAACCTTATATTCATTATTCTGATGCTGTGGATGCGGCGCAAAGTGGTTATGCCCAGCATGAGCCTGTTCGTAAACAGGTTATTTGGTCTGAGCATGCACAGCAATTAAAAAGTAAATTTCTTCAAACAGCTGACATGGACCAAAAATATATCGCTGAACTTGAGTCGGTACTGGCTTTAGATCCTCGACCAGCTTATCAGCATGATGATGCACGTATTTATGGAATGCGTTTTGGGAAATTTAATATTAAATTTAGTTGTGTAGAAGAGGGGATCCTGATACAGGGCATTGAGTCGTTCAGTTATTGAAAACGTGATTCCATATCCTGCTTAAAACTTATGCGCTTTTGTTCGCAGTGATCGGAGCATCTCGGTTTAAAGAGCAGGAGAGTATCTACAATTACTCTAAAGTGGCTGTCTTGGCAAACTGCAGCAAATCTTGTTGTGATTTCAGCAAAAGCCGTTGCCGTTCTGCGGCAACCCAGCCCAAAGCAAACCAGACTTGGGGTTCTGTTTTGACCAATTTTTTTAACACATCTTCAGCAACAATCAGGTCATTGTAGAGACCTAAACTTTCTTGAGCAGGTTTAATGGCTTTTAAATATTTTTTGACTTGGCTTTTATCCGATAATGATGCTACAAACTCAATACTATAACGCAAACGCTTTAAGTTTTTACGAGTACGGTGCCGTGCTTCGATGTCTAAATTTAAATAGTTTTTCGCATCAGTTTGAATTTTGCGATGTAATTGCCTAACTTTTTTAAATGCTGCTTTATGTACAGCTATTTGAGATTTTTCATTTGATTCTTGGGCAATAAATTGAATCAGGGATAGGACTAAATAATTAAAATTAAAAGATCTAAACAGTTTGGTTAATTTTTGCGAATCAACATCTTGAGGTTCTGGAAGTTTAAACTTAGGTGCACCAGCCGCTTCAAGCTGAGGTAATAACTCTTCTCGAATCATATCTAAATCACGAGCCGAACCAAGTTGTCTAAATAGTTCGGTTAACTGAGTTTGCCAAGTGGGATCGATATGCAAAGACCAATTCGAAAAGGTTTTTAAAGCGCTTCTTAAGCGACGTATTGCCACACGTGCCTGATGAATATGTTTGGAATTAAAGTTTCCAGATGCAATTGCTGTACTGTTGGGGAGTAGATGAGATAGACAATTATTCACAATCTTTTTTAATGCATTCTCAGGATGATCCTTTGAATCAAGAATAAGTGGCGTTTGCAACTGTACGGGATTGTCTGGAGTATTTTGTGCAAGCTGAAAACCTTGTTGCGCTTTGCTACGGGTATCAAGCCATAAGTTATAGCGTTTCATCCGAGGTAAGATAAAAGAAATTAGATCTCGAACAGTACCTTGTTTCAGTTCAAATTCTAATTCACGTAATGCGAGATGCTGTTGATGGGCGATGATATGACCATGATCATAACTGACTTCAATTTCACTATTTTGAAATTTAAATAAACTGAGTTTTCTTTCGATGTCTGTTTGAAACTGAACTTCTAATCCGTCTTTATGTTGCTCTAATAAGCGTTTAATATTTTTAGCAATATGCTTATTACTGAGATAATTTTTTAGATCTAATCCTATTTCTGAGCTTCCGATGTTTTCCTCAAATTCTGCACGTTTGAGTCTTTGTTCTGTTGGAAGTTTGAGGGTTTGTACCCATTGCTTATTTTCTTGATCATCTTCAAGGCGTTGACGAAGCGAAATGGAATGCTCAGACAAAATAAATTGTGCCGTATCATAGTATTTGGCTTGTAAGTGCTGAATATTGGTATCTTTTCTTTGAAACGCTTTAATGAGCATTTCTTGCTTTTCTTCAGGTATTTGGAATTTCAATTCAATTTCAAACATGCTTATCGTTCCATTCTTATTACTTATTCTTTCGATTTTAATCCGATAAATTGTTTTTTTTGAGTTTTTAATGAATGATTACAAATTCGCAACGTGAATACTCACGCGACTACTATTCTTCAATTTTATGCAGTATTTAAAGAGATGATTTTATTCAATAACTTTAATCAATAAAACCATCTCTTCTTGCTGCTGATTTATTTTAAAAACTTACGGCTAACCAAGAACTGTTCTGTCGCTTCAAGCAGTTTTTCCGCATAAGCTTCTTGTTTTGCGGTAAGCCAGCCTAAGGCAAACCAATCACTGGCTTCTAGGTCGGTTTGTTGTAGGTAAGATGATGATGAAGCAAGCACTTGATATTGCTCACAAGCTTGTTGAGCATCATTTAAAGATTTCGCATATTTCTGTAAGTTCTTAACATCATAGATATTGGTTAGGATCGGAAAGCTAAATTTTAATTCATTTAAATGCTGAGCCAGCGCTTCTAAACTTTCAAGGTCAGATAGATCGGCTTCATTTAAACTTTCTTGTAACTGTCGATACTGATTTTGCAATGTATTTTGCGCAAACCATTTTAAGTCATGGGTTGGCGCTTTCGCAGACTGTCCTAAACTGAACATGAGTAATTCTAAATAGTGCTGCACATTTTGAGTTGATTTGACCAAATTGATAAGTTTTTCATTGGCATACAAAATATCCCGATCTAAACTTTGCGCCGTTTTCGGATTTTGCAGTAAAGCACCTAATGTGCGTTGCATATGTTCAAAATGCTGTAAGTTTTTAAAATGACTCTCAAACGCTGAAAGTTGATGTGACCATTTATCCGTTTTGGTATCTGTCCAATCCTTAAAAAGAGAAAGACTTAAGTGTAAATGGTGTAGGGCCGTCTGTGCTTGAATAATATGTTCAGGTTGGGCAACCTGTGCAGAAATCGCGGCAATATTTGGCAATAAATGTTGTAATTGACTGGCAATAAGCACTCGTAAATTTTTATCTGCAGTGTCTTTTTTATTTAAAATGGTTTCTTTGCTGAGCTGTGCTGGACTGACTTTTTGATCCACAGTTAATAAGTGTCCAAACTCAGCTTTGCTACGTACATCAAGCCACAAATGATACTTTTTAACCCACTCAAAACTAAAAGCTAAAAGCGATTGAATTGAGCCACTTTTTAACTCAAATTCAACCTCATGAATTTCTTGTTTTGAGGTTTCGGTTCTGACTTCACCAATATCGAGGCTGATTTCAATTTCAGCATCTTCAAACTGAATCACACGGATGGTACGTTGGATGTCGGTTTCAAATTGTAATTGGAGTTCATCAAATTTATCCCCCAATGCATTTTTTAAAACAGCAAGTGCTTCGGGTTTATTCTGGTAAATATCAATATCTAAATGTGGGGCTTCAGCAAGCTCACCTAAATCAATATTGTCTTCAAAGCGTTGTAAATGGCTTTTGGTGGCGGCTTTTAATGTTTGTACCCAACGTGTTCCTTCTAAGCGTTGACGTAGTGCAGCGCCGTGTTGGGACATCTGACGATCAGGTGTGTCGTAGTATTTTGCTTGTAATTGAATAATTTGGGATTTTTTAGGATCTAATGCTTTGAGGAGTGCATTGCGGCGGGCTTCCGGAATTTGAAACTTTAATTCAACTTCAAGCATGTGAGGGTCCTAAGTGTTAATCATGGTTATTAGATAATTAAACATTATTGAATGTTTAATCGGGCATTGTAACTTAAAATGTGTCATCAGAAGACTTGTATAGCATGCCATTTGAGTATTTTTTACCGCAATATCGTTACTCATTAAATATTTAGAATGACAAAATTTCCTATTTCGTGACTTGTATGGTCTGGGCAATACTTGAAGTCGTAAATATAGATGAATTGTCAACAGACTTGATATTGAATTTGGCTGTTATTGCAGCATAAAATAAACTAAGCTGATTAAAAATAAAACAGGATGATTGATCATGAACGCGTATGTTGAGCCTAAATCGGAATTAGAGCAAAACCCGAAGTTTGAATTACCAATTAAAAACTATTCAGAATTTTATCGTTTTTATTTAACTGAACACCGTAGCATGATGAGTCGCCGTTTGCATGCAGCTGGAAGTAGTGTCGGTATTTATTTTTTTAGCAAGGCAATTCGTCAACGTAAAGCAAAATACGTGGTCTATGGACTGCTTTCAGGCTATGCATGTGCTTGGGTGGGGCATTTTGTATTTGAGAAAAATAAGCCAGCAAGTTTTAAGCAACCATTTTATAGTTTTATTTCAGACTGGCGTATGCTTTCCGATATTGTACGTGGCAATTTAAGTTTAAAAGACCGTAGTCTAGATAAAATTGAGAGCTAATCTTGTCAGTATAGTAATAAATTAAACAAAAAAGCTTAGAGATTTCTAAGCTTTTTTGTTTTTGTCACATCTTCGCTGAGAAAACTTGCTTATAATCCATTTATTTGATTGTTTGAGAATATTGAATGCGCGGTCTTTACCTGATTACCAACGACGATCCAATCCAATTATTATTAGAAAAACTCGAAGCTGCTTTAAGCACTAAGCAAGTCGCTATTCTTCAGTATCGCCGTAAAAAAGTAGCTCAATCTGACCAAGCAAATGAAGTGAAGCAGATCAAGCAACTGTGTGAAAACTATCAGACACCATTTTTGATTAATGATGATTTAGATTTAGCTGAACAATTTAGTTTAGGTGTTCATCTTGGGCAGTCTGATGGTGAAATTTCAGATGCAGTGCAACGTTTACCACACGGTGTCATCATTGGGCGGACTTGCTTAAACTCAATTGAGTTGGCTGAAAAAGCAATCGCTGAAGGGGCAAGCTATGTGGCCTTTGGCGCAATTTATGCAACATCGACCAAACCTGAAGCAGGGAATATTGGCCTAGCGACATTACAGCAGGCATCTGAAAAGTTTGATTTACCTATTTGTGCTATTGGTGGTTTAACAGTTGAAAATTCTCAAGCTGTGATTGAGGCTGGTGCTGACCTTTGCGCTGTGATTAGTGATATATTAGCTTTATCAGTTGAAAATATTCCTGCCCGTGTCGCAGCTTGGGCACAGTTATTTGCAGAAACTGCAAAATCTTAATTTGTATCGTGATTTTTTATATCATTTTGAAATTTTAGTATTCTACAGGATTGAGTCGATTTATGAGCCTATCTCCAAAACAAGAGCAATTGTTTAAACAAGCCAGTAAACATATTCCAGGTGGAGTGAATTCTCCAGTACGAGCGTTTAATGGGGTGGGTGGTACGCCAGTATTTATCGAAAAAGCCAAAGGTGCTTATTTATACGATGTCGACGGCAAGCGCTATGTGGACTATGTGGGTTCTTGGGGGCCGATGATTTTAGGTCATGCACATCCTGATATTATCCAAGCAGTTCAAGAAGCAGCGGTTGATGGTTTAAGCTTTGGTGCACCGACGGTACATGAAACCACACTGGCTGATTTGATCTGTGAAATCATGCCATCAATTGAATTGGTCCGTATGACCAACTCAGGTACTGAAGCAACCATGACGGCTATTCGTTTGGCACGTGGTTATACAGGTCGTGACATGATTGTGAAATTTGAAGGTTGCTATCATGGACATTCAGATTCTTTATTGGTTAAAGCGGGTTCAGGCATGTTGACCATGGGTGAGCCAACATCAAAGGGTGTACCTGCTGATTTTGCCAAGCATACGGTGACCTTGCCATATAATGATATTGAAGCTGTTAAAGCTTGTTTTGCGAAATATGGTCAAGAGATTGCAGGGGTAATTGTTGAACCTGTTGCTGGAAATATGAATCTGGTTAAACCAATCACAGGTTTCTTAGAAACGATTCGTGAGCAATGTGATCAATACAAATCAGTATTTATTATTGATGAAGTGATGACAGGTTTCCGTGTAGCACTCGGTGGTGCGCAAGCATATTATAATGTAAAACCTGATTTAACGACTTTGGGTAAAATCATTGGTGCTGGATTACCAGTTGGTGCATTTGGTGGAAAACGTGAAATCATGGAATGTATCGCGCCTTTAGGCGGGGTTTACCAAGCAGGAACCTTGTCGGGTAATCCTTTGGCTATGCGAGCAGGGATCAAAATGTTTGAAACCCTTCGCCAACCTAACTTCTACAGCGATTTGTCTGCAAAATTAGATCAATTATTACAAGGTCTACAAGCGGCTGCAGATGAAGCTGGAATCCCATTCTTTACTCAACAAGCGGGTGGTTTGTTTGGTCTTTACTTTACTGATCAAACCGAAATTAGCAGTTTTGACCATATTTTAAAATGCGATATTGAAGCATTCCGTAAATTCTTCCATGGGATGTTAAATCGTGGTGTAAACCTTGCTCCATCTGCATTTGAGGCAGGCTTTATTTCAGCTGCACACAGTGATGAAGATATTCAGTTTACCATTGATATGGCTAAACAAGTCTTTGCTGAAATGCAAGCTTAAGGGGATTTAAGACCACTTCGATTGCTTGAATAAATGAGCAGAATGGACAGTCTTTTTGAATCAAGTTTGATTTAGAATAAAAGCCTGTAGTCCTTAGACTACAGGCTTTTTTTGTGATTTTAGACATTATAATTCAGGAAGAAAATATGCAAACCAAACACTATTTAACCTTATCTGATGCAGAGTTTTTATTGAATAAAGCACATCAATATGCAATTGATCATGCTTTTAATGTCAGTATTGCCATCGTTGATGAAACGGGCAATTTATTGGCAATGAAGCGTATGGACGGTACTTCTGCATTGACGTCGAATTTCTGTTTGGACAAAGCCAGATGCTCTGCATTAAGTCGTAGACCGTCAGGATCATATGAGACCCTTATCAAAAATGGTCAAATGGGATTTTTAACCATGCAGAGCGGCTCAGGGATGTTGGAAGGTGGTGAGCCTATTTTGTATCAAGGTCAGTTGGTTGGTGCAGTGGGTATTTCAGGAGTGAAATCATTTGAAGATGCTGAAATTGCACGACATGCAATTCAAGCCTTTCTTGCTCAATTTAATTAAAATTCTATACTTAAAAATTATGTGTATCAGTAAATAAGTTTGAAGAGGTGTTTAAGTAAACACCTCTTTTATCTTGTAAAATTACAAACGATAGAATTGTTTGGCATTATGGTGGAAGATATTTTCCAGTGCATTTTCATCATATTGCATCACGATATCACTAAACGCATCAATGATATTCACCAGACTGGTATTGACCCGATCCATTGGGAAATTGGAAGCGAACATCACCCGATAGGTGCCAAAACTTTCCAAAGCATGTAGAATTAGTGGTGCAACAAGATCAATGATTTGTTGCTTAGAGGCCAGTTGTTTTTTCTTATAAAATTGATGACCAAGCACTGGCATAAATAGACCAGACATTTTGGTATATACATTTGGATAAGCAGATAATTCAGCAATAGCATCTTGCCATTGATAAAAAATATTTTCACGTGCTGTTTTTGATAAGCCTGTATTTTGTCCAATTTTACCAAACAGGCCTGCTGGTGTACCAAGGTAGTCTAAAACAATTGAGGTTTCGGGGAACTTTTTTGCCAGCTCAATTACATCGGGAATTTGATGAGAATACACCCAAGCATCAAAACTCAGGTTATGTTGCGCGAGTTGTTCAAAGCCTTTTAAGAACTTTTTCTCAGTATATAGGTGTGGGAGATCCGTCCAATTATGCACACCTTTATCTTCATGAAAGGAAGCCATGCGGCGTATACCGCGCAAATGTTTAGATGCTTTTTGGTGTAACTTTAAAATCTTTTTGAAATTAGGATCGCACGGGTCCGCGGTAGCCACGATGCCACCAAGTTTTACGGTATTTTCATTAAAGGGTAAGGATTCAATAAATTCTGTTTCACCTACGACACCTTTGCCTTTCTGTTTGGCCCAACTGGCTTCAATATGCACCACTTGTTCGACCGTATATGAGCCAAGATCATGTTTATAGTCTTGTGGTAAATAGGGTCGGGTAATGTGTTCCGTTAGTCCAACCGTTTCAATCAAATCTTTAGCTTTGACTAAACGAACCATTTTATCAAGTAGGAATGGATGCTTGCCCAAAAGCTTTACCGCAAATGCTGCTGCATGAGGGGTGTTGTAGGGATCCCATTGGTGAATATGCGGGTCAATGATTGGAAAATTCAAATCTTGCATATAACGTCCAAATTGTTATTTATTATCAAAATACAATACATGAATTTTATAAAAGATGAATATTGTCGCTTGGTAAAATTTATGAAGTAAAGCCATTGGAAGGAGTCAGTTGATTTATTGTTTTGGGGTGACTGCCAAAACTGTTATAAAAAATAGCCTCATTAATGAGGCTATTTTATCAATGCTTAGATCAATCTAAGATGATTTAACTTACATTAGTGTTGATGATCATGGTCATCATGATCATGTTTGTGGGTATGAAAATCTTCGTTTTTACGGAAGCGGAGATAATTTTCAAACTGTTCACAATACTCATCATAGTTGTCTTCAAGCATCATTTGGAATTGTTGCAATATATAAGACATGACTTGTTCTTTGGCATCACGCATTTCATCACCATCTTTAAAGGTGTTTGCAGCAACCCAAGTATTAAAACGTGCAGTAGCGAAGAGCATTGCTGAGCTGACTTGTCCACGAAGTTCTTCTGGCTTAGGTTGCTGTCCTTTCGCTGGGCGGCAAAACTCATTGGCTTGTTTGATGAACTCATCCGCACGCTCAAAAAAAACAGCATTTAAGGCTTCTTCTTCGGTGACATCAGTAGCATCGATTTTTTGAGACATGACTTTTCCACATAGCGTATTTCATTGGTGCGCTATTATAGGCAATCCACAGGTTAAACGAAACGCTTTACTTCCTCTGTATCTGAATTTGAAAAATAGCTGTCAAAATTTTCTTGATATTCATCAAGATGATCTTCAAGCATGAGTTTAAATTGTTCCACGTAATAGTCTAAAATGACTTGGCGATCTGTTTTAAAATCTGGCGCTTGCTGGTAGGCGCATGCTGCATGCCAAATGCTATAACGGGCATTGGCATACATAAATGACGCACTGATCTTTCCCGGGTGTGCTGTCAAGTGAGACACTTGATGATTTTGATCTGCAAATTGATTGGCAAGTGCGATAAATTCATCCGCGCGCTCATAAAAATATTCGTCAGCTTCAACTTCTTCAGATTCTTCAAAAAAATCATTATTTTCGGACATTATCATTCCTTTTCATAGACTTGTTTCATTGATATAACTATAGCATACTCAAATAGCCTAAGCTTAAAAAATACTCAAGGAGTAGATAATGCAAGATGCGATTGCCATACAAAGCTTGAAAAGTGATATTGCATTATTACGTCAAAATATTTGGCCACCTGTAAACTTGAGCAATGTTGAAGGTTTGCCTATTTATTATGGGACACAATCGGAAGTAGATACCTACTATAAACAGTGGCTTGGTTTGGTTGAAAGGGCACAAATGTTGTATCAACCTTTTATGGATGATGAGGTTTTAGATGTTGCTCAATTACCTAGCCATTTAAATTTACCTTTGTTTTTCTTTCATGTAGATCGGATTCGGATTAATAAAACCCGTGCCAAAGAATCAAAGACTTTTCGTGGAATTGCTGCATTGGTAGAGAAATGTGGGCAATTTGAACCCAGCCAAATTAAAAATATGTCACAGTGGTTAAACAGTGATGATACCGCAGCCTTGGTTGCACATCGTGAGTTCATTGATTTAAGAACCTATATTTTTCAGTTTGGACAAAGTGAATATACGAGAACACGATTTTATGTGAATGGTTTAGTGCTGAGCACTGAAAAAGATTTTGAATTGGTGGATGCCCGCGATAAGCCGCGCAAGTCAAGAAATGATAGCTATGCTGATCCTTTAGCGGATAACAATCTCTGGAAAGTATTTGGCAAATATCGTTAGACTGTTGTGAAATAGAAGGTTGTAGATTTTGTTAAACCTGCTGTGATTTTTAACTTTGTTATTTTTCTAGCTACAAATTGAAACGAGTAAATTATTTTAAACACTGACTAAAAATAAGATTTAGTCAGTGTTATATAAAAGAATATCTTTTATTTTACAGCATCAATTGCAGCACTTGCTGTTTTGTTAAATAGCGTACATTCTGACTTTAAGCCATTTAGATAAGCTTCTTGTAACTGAGCATTTATACTGTTTTTACCAAACTCAGCAACAGCGTCTTGATAATCTCGTTCATATTGCTTAATTTTGTTTGAAAGTATGTCATATTCACCTGCAGTATAATAGTTTGCTGGGTAATAGTCAGAGCCGATTTTAGCTACAGCATCAACCGATGTATTCAGTTGCATGTCTCGGGATAAATCTAAGTTGAACTTTCCTAGCACCGTTGAAATATAACCGTCTTTAAAATATTTTGATGGGTCGTAATTATTCAGACGATAGCCTGAATAAAGATCAGCGAAGCTTATATTTGTTGAAGAGGAAATAGATCGTAAACATGTTGATCCAGACGGGAATGTTTTGCCTTTAAGTTTTTGCACATAATATGAAGAATAAGTGCCAACTATTGAGCTAAGCGCAATATTTGAGCCAGCATAATGCTCAAATCCATCGATATATGGACTAATTGCTTTGCCTGTTAAGTTGACTGTTTCAAATTTTTCAGTTAATTCTAATTGGTTATAGTTACGTGATGAATAAGGTGTAAATGTCCAAACTGTCGCTGTTTGCGATTTCAGCGTTGCATATTGATAGCCAAAATCAGTTTTACTTTTAGGCGCATCATAGAGTCCATCTGTTGCTAGATAATCACTTAAAAGATCAGATGAAAGGAACTGTGTTGAACCATCAACGTTATATTCACCATTGATGTACATTTGCTTATTGTTAAAACTAAACTTTACTTTAGTAAAGAGGTTAATGTCTTGGGTTGAAGCGCCAGTTTCATATCCAAACCATTCAGACTCATTGTTTGTTGTATAATCCCCAGCATCTGAATCACCTCCACATGCGGTTAAAAATAATGAAGAAATGATGGTAAAAGACAGTAATTTAATTTTCATGAATTATTCCAAATTATAAAATATTAAAATTTATGAGTATAAAAATTCTCGCTGTCATCATATTTCAACATTTTATTTTTTCAACATTTTTTTGATGAAATTTTAAAATTCTCTTAATTTTTATAATTATATATTGATCGAAATCTTAAAATAATTTTGCTGCTTTTCAATTTCATCCTTGCAAAAAGTGCTTTAATATTGAAGAACCCAAACAAAAACTGTAATAAACATCGTCATATGCAAAATTTGAATTGGAGCAAAGATCAAGGCATAGCGGCTGCCACCACTTAAAAATGCATTTATCGATTTCGCAATGGCATGTGCTGCTAAACCTAAAACAAAGGCGAGAGATAAGATGTGATTACTCGGTTCTCCCTGAATGACAATTGTGGCCAAAGCGCCATGAATTTCAAATAATGAGGCCAAAAGCGTACCTGCAATTAAACCCGCATCACCCAATAAAAGATTTAGCCCATATACACCCGCCTGAATCAAGGTTAACGACACTGCAATAATGGCTGCTTCATTTAGACTAAACATACGACTATCTACAAGCTGGTTATTCTCAATCGGTTGTGTGTGACGCATAAACCATAAGGCAAAAATGGTTAGTATCGCGATAGCGATTAGGCAGGGCAGTACAATGAGTTTGAACCAAGTAATACTGATACCAATCACAATAATCATGAGTTGTAGTAGGGTTGCCACGCAAGACATTAATGCTGCCCCAGCATTGGCTTTGGCTTCTGCACGTCCATTTCGGACTTCTAATCCTAAGCTGGCAATGGTAGCGGTACTGGAAACAAAACCTGAAGCAAGCGAAGACAACAGCATAGCATTTTTTGATGACAATAATCGTTTGGCAATATGTGCAAGTGCTTGCACTGCCAAGATTAAGGTGAGTAATTTTAAAATAACATAGGGATTAAGCACAGCACCCCATAAAGCTTTGTTTGGTGTCAGTGGCAATGCAATTAATAACAATGCCAGTAAGAAAATTCCATCTTTAAATTCAGATTCTGTAATCCATTTCCCGGCAATGCCATGCATAGAATGTTTGGTCATCAACAAGACGGTGAGGATGACCGATAAACCTGCGGCAAAAGAAATATTCCAAACGCACATTCCACCGATAAAATAAGTGAGTATAAATGCAATTTCAGTAGTTATACCGGGATCATCAGTTTGATTCTTTAAAGAATAAATGACGATACCACCTGTAATGAATGCACCCGCAATGCCAAAATAGGGGCCAAACAAAAAACAAACAGCACCAAGTAAAGCACAAATAGCAAAAGACCTTAAACCCGCAAAACTATTTTGATTTTCACGTTGCTGACTTCGTTCACGTTCAAGACCGATAAGTAGACCACAACCCAATGCAGCCGCAATGATGGTGAGGAAATCGGTATAAGAGCCAAATGAAAATGGATATAGCGATATAAAATTCATAGTGCTCTCCAAATAAGACCATGAATTAATAGAATGATTTCAATGTATCGCAAAGTTTTAGAAAAACAAAAGTTTATTTTTTAGCGTTACGTTAAATACATTATTGAATTTAGAAAATCCAAGAAATACAACAATTAATTTTGTTATAGTAGATTGAGTTTCGGGGATATAACAATGCAATTTAATTTTGAAATTGATACAGCTTGGTGTTTAGAACAATTATTAAAAGATGGTCGTATTACAGAACGTGAAAAACTATTGGTACAAACCACCCATCGACAACGCGATCAGTTGAAGTGGCATCCTTTGCAATGGATTGCCAGCTTTAAGCTCGTCGATGCTAAAAATCCAATAAAAAGGCTGACATTGACTACGCTAACAGAATGGTTAGCTGAAAAAGCCGAACTCAATTCATTTACGATTGATCCATTAAAGGCCGATGTGACTTCACTAACCAATGTCATGTCACAAGAGTTTGCAATAAGAAATAAAATTTTAGCAGTTGAAGTCAGTGCCGATAAAATTCTGATTGGTACAGCACAGCCTTTTATAACGGATTGGGTACATAATTTAGAACGTAGTTTAAGTCCAAAAAAAATCGAAAAAGTAGTATTGAATCCTGAGTTATTACAACGTTATTTAACTGAGTACTATCAAGTCAGTAAAGCGGTCAGCAACTCACAAAAATCCAGTGCTTATGATAAAGAAAATAAGGGTGTAGAAGCACTTTTACAATTGGGTGATACCCAGAATCCAGATGCCAATGATCAGCATATTGTGAAACTTGTCGATTGGGTTTTACAGTTTGCTTTTGAGCAAGGGGCGAGTGATATTCACTTAGAACCGCGTAAGGAAAAAGGTAAAATTCGTTTTCGTATCGATGGGGTACTGCATACAATTTATAATATGCCAGCCAATACCTTAACCGCAGTTATTTCACGGATTAAAATTTTAGGCCGTATGAATGTTGCAGAAAAACGTAAACCTCAGGATGGGCGTTTAAAAACACGAACACCGAAAGGGCAAGAAACCGAGCTACGTCTTTCAACTTTGCCAACTGCTTTTGGTGAAAAGTTGGTGATGCGTATCTTCGACCCAGAAGTTTTGGTACGAAGTTTTCAACAATTAGGTTTTGATGAACATTTATTGGCACAATGGCATGCTTTAACTCAACATAGTCATGGCATTATTTTGGTGACTGGCCCCACAGGTTCAGGTAAAACTACCACGCTTTATTCTTCGTTAAAACAATTGGCAACCGAGCAAGTGAACGTCTGTACCATTGAAGATCCAATTGAGATGTTGGAGCCAAGTTTTAACCAGATGCAGGTCAATCAAGGGATTGAGCTAGGTTTCGCTGATGGTATCCGTGCTTTGATGCGTCAAGATCCAGATATTATTATGGTTGGAGAAATTCGTGACCAAGATACTGCCAACATGGCCATTCAGGCTGCATTAACAGGTCATTTAGTGCTTTCAACTCTGCATACCAATGATGCGCCATCAAGTCTGACACGTTTGCATGATTTAGGTGTGCAACCTTTTTTAACCGCTGCAACGATTTTGGGAGTATTGGCTCAGCGTTTAGTGCGTAAGCTTTGTCCGCATTGCAAACAAGAAACCTTTATCAATGAACAAGAGTGGAAACATTTGACATTTGGCTATCAGACCAAAATGCCTAATTTTGTATATAAAGCAGTTGGGTGTGAGGAATGCCGTCAAACAGGTTATAAAGGTCGTGTTGGGATTTACGAGTTTATGCCAATTAGCCTTGAGGCAAAGCAGAGAATTAGTGCAGGCGTGACTTTAGATGATTTAAAAATGCAGGCAAAAAAAGAAGGCATTGAACCATTAAGAATTGCTGGTGCACGTAAAGTATTAGAAGGCATAACCACGCTGGAAGAAGTCCTTAGAGTTGTGCCTTTAAATTAATTTTGACTTAAAATAGCAAATGAAGAAATCCTAAGATTCACCTCATGTTGGTTTGTTTTAATGCTTCTATCGAAACGATGAACCGATATGAGGACACAACAATGAACATCATTGCGAAAACAATTTTAACCACAAGCTTGATTGGTTTAACAAGTTTTGCCACTGCAAACACAGCAGTAAATCAATCAGCGCTTACACCAAGTTTAACCACAGTAAAACAAGCTTTAACATTGAAAGATGATACCAAAGTGCAGCTTCGTGGTAACGTGGTCAAAGCAATCGGTGACGAAAAATATCAATTCCGTGATAGCACAGGTAGCATTACTGTCGATATTGATGATGAATTATGGCAAGGTAAACCGATCGCGGCAAATGCTACAGTGACATTGTTTGGTGAGGTCGATATCGATTATAAACCGACAAAACGTGTAGAAATTGATGTGGATGCCGTGAATTTTTAATTATTTTATCCATTAAAACAAATCACAGCAGATTCTAGTTATATTCTCTAAGACTACATGTGTATGCATGTGGTCTTTACCTATGTTCAATAAGTATGAACAGCAACAAACAGCAGATTTTATTTTGATCAAGGCTTTGTCTGCCTAAAAGGAGAGAGGTTCTATGCGAATTTTGCTCGCTGAAGATGATAGTTCACAAGCTGAAAGTATTAAATCTTGGTTGGAAATGGATGGCTACAATATAGATTGGGTTGAACGTGGTGATCATGCAATTTTAGCCATAGAACAGCATCAATATGACTGTATCTTATTAGATCGTGGTTTGCCCAAAGCCACTGGTGATGAAATTCTCAAACTGTTAAAACGTCAATTTCCAGAAATTCCTGTGATTTTTCTTACGGCGAGAGACAGTATTCAAGATCGTGTGCAAGGTTTGGATCTCGGTGCAAATGACTATCTGGTAAAGCCTTTTAGTTTAGAAGAATTATCTGCCCGAGTACGGGCACAGCTCAGACAAACTCAAGTCACAAATTTACATGAAATAAAATATGAAAATTTAGTGTTAGATACTCAAGCGAAAACGGTATTTCAGGATCAGCAAGTTGTTCATCTCACCGCAAAAGAATTTCAAATTTTATATAAATTGATGCAAAAGCCTGAACATATTGTGACACGTGAGCAATTGGAAGAATCACTTTATGCTTGGGGAGATGAAATTGAAAGTAATGCGATTGAAGTTTATATCTATCAATTGCGTAAGAAGATTGGTGGACATTTGATCAAAACAATCCGTGGCTTGGGCTATCGTATGAATAAAGAGCAAGATTGAATATTTCATCATTACTTTTAATGATTTCAATAGGATGAATATGACACAGGCAGTATCACTACAAACCAAGCTGATTAAGACCTCCATGCTCAGTTCAATTGTGGCAGGTATTTTTGCGCTGATACTTCTGGTGAGCCTTTCGATTTATCACAATATGAAGGTACAAGATGAAATCATGGATGAAGTTGCAGATATGCTTCTGATCTCAGATTTAAGTGCGACTTCTGGTTTTCAATTGGATGAGTTAAGTGATGAATTTGATATTCAGTACCGATTGATGAATGGTGAGGTGATGTTGACCCACTCACCCGAATTTGATTTGCAACAAGGTCAAGCCAATCTCCTATCTGAACATGAAGGAAATGGATATGGATTTATTTGGTCAAAGGGTAAGTTGTTACGTAGCTACCGAGCGATTGATCAAGATTCTCAGTTAAGCGTCTATGTTGTACAGTCCTTAAGTGTCCGTTTTAAAGACTTATTACAAAGTTTTATCAGCTATTTATTGGTTTTATTAAGTCTCTGGTTGCTGCAATGGCTGATTTTACATTTCTCAGTTAAAAAACAATTTAAATCCATTCAACTGCTTTCGACGGAAATTGCTGAGAAAAATGCCAATGATCTCAGCTTAATTCAGCGACAACCTGCATTTAAAGAACTTGAGCCGATGGTTAATCAGCTTAATCAAATGCTTGTTCGACTAGATCAAGCTTTAATTGCTGAACAACGTTTTACCGCAGATGCATCACATGAATTACGTTCGCCACTTTCTGCGATACAAATGCGTTTGCAGTTATTACAACGCAAATATGCAGAGGTTCCTGAGATTTATCAGCAACTCAATAGTATTCAAAATGATGTGAATCGAGGAACGCTGGTCCTTGAAAATCTTTTGCTTTTGGCACGATTAGATCCAGCGGATGCCAGTGAATTACCGAAGACTTGGATAAGTCTGGGGCAAATGACTCAGCATGTGTTAAATAGCTTGGCCCCATTTATAGATGACAAGCAGATTCAGATTCATATTCAAAGCGAAGATGTTCAGGTCTATGTAAATGAAGAATTACTGTTTATTTGTATTCGCAATCTTGTCGATAATGCAATTCGTTATACGCCATTACAGGGCAATATTTATATTCAGATTGGACCATTAAATAATTGTAATTTCTTTGAAATCCAAAATGATGGTGAGGGTATTCCTCAAGACATCTTAGATCGTTTAGGTGAACGTTTTTACCGAGCTTTGGGGAGCAAAACACAAGGTTCAGGCTTGGGTTTGTCAATTTGTAAAAAGGTGATCGATCTGCATCATGGAGAGATTCAGTTTACTGCTTCCGAATATGGTGGTTTGAGCGTTTGTGTTTATTTACGTTAAAGCTGTGCGATTAAATGGGCATTTTTATTGAATGTTTAACATTTCATTGGTGGATTGTTTTATAGAGATAGGGTGTTGTATAAAAATCAATAGACAAGCATTAAAATTCAACTGACAAAATTAAAAAGCAGTATGCGCTGATTCATACTGCTTGTTCCCACGTTTTTTGTTTTAACTTAATGTTTTTATAGTTATTTGGTCAAAATTAGACGATTGTTACGTGTTAAACGTAAGCGATATTCTTCTCCAGCATGCATGATGCGAATTTCGCGCCCTAATGCAAATAAGTTATTTGAATGTAACATCGGAAGAGATTGGTGAGCTTCTGTGTTACGTGTGAATAGGCTAAAAGGTGCGTTCATTATTGTTACTCCGTGTGGGGTGCTGTCTAAGTGATTTAAATGATAATCATTATCGAATAGATCTGTCAACGATAATTTTTATCATTTATAAAATTTCTATAATTGCTTACAATTCATTAAAAATTCAGGTGTCGATTTTTATGTCTAAACCCAATATTCATGTGGCTATTGCTTTATTACTTCATCGTGGGAAGGTGTTGGTCGGTTGGCGCAATGCAGATCAGCATCAGGGTAATAAATATGAATTTCCTGGTGGCAAAATTGAAGTAGGGGAAACACCTGTCGAAGCATGTCGTCGAGAGATCTTTGAGGAAGTTGGAATAGGTATCGAGCAATGGCGTGCTTTTGACCTAATTCATCATGTTTATGATGATGTTGAAGTGTTTCTCCATTTTTTTCATGCTACGGTTCCTGAACAATATTTGCATGATATTCAGAAACCTTGGACATGGTATGGACGTGATCAACTATTTGCGCTTAATTTTCCTAAAGCCAATCAAGCGATCATTCAACGCTTGTACTGGTCGCATCAAATTAAAATCTCCGAAAATCTTTCAGCATTGAGCATAGAAAAAAGTCCAAATGACAACGCGCAATTTTTTTATTTTAGAACGATTGCAGATCAGGTTGCTGTAACACAAATTTCACAGTTAGCTCCAAATGCCTTATCTCGCTTGATTGTCAATATAGAGCTGTGGCAACAGTTGTCTGAGCATCTTCAAAAAAGTATAGCTGCTGTACATTATAAACAGCATCAATTGATGGATTTACACATTGGGCAGTTACCAATCGGTCTACGTTGTATAGCAGCATGTCATGATCTGGTGTCTATACAGCGAGCACAGACATTGGGTTTTGATGCTGTGATTTTAAGTCCCGTATTTGCAACCCAGACCCATCCTGAAGCCCATGCGCTTGGATGGGAAAAATTTGCTGAATATGCCAAGACCTGTGATTTACCCATCTTTGCATTGGGCGGATTAAGCCAAGCTGATTTAGCGATTGCACAACAGCATTATGCATACGGGATTGCTGGGATTCGAAATTTTTAATCGAGCAGAGATATTGGCTTAAACAGTTATAAGCGTTGTAACTGTTTTTGCGCTTCTGCGATGCTCTGTTGACTTTTTAATTGCTGAGCAGCCTGCAAAATAACATTCCAAAAGGTTTTCTTTTGGGATGGACTTTGCGCATAACTTAACCCACGTCGCGCTAGAGATTCAGCATTCGCATACTGTTTCTTCTGATTGGCAATTTGAGCCAAATAAGAGAACACTTGTGCCGATTGTGGTGCTATACGTTGTGCATGGATTGCATAACGTTCAGCTTCATCCCATTGGCCCTTTTGATATGCGGTTTGAGTTTGTTGGATGAGCTGTTTAAATGCTGGGATATTTTCCCCATCCTCAAATTTTTGCGTTTGAGGCTTGGATTGCGGAGCAATCACGACAGGAACTTTTTCACGTTTAATTTCAGGGCGTTCATAAGGGGTAATTTTTACCCCATCTGGTGTAGCAACCCCATAGTCAGGTTGTTTAGATTTTGGCTTTTCAACAGATTTGCTCGGTTTAGAATTTTGTTGGGGTGTTGTTTGACACCCAGCCAAAGTTAATAGTCCGCTTAAACTTAGAATATAAGCGATTGTGCTTACATTTCGTTTCATCACAAATTCCTATTTAAAGCCAATTTACCCGTATATTTAACAGACCCTAGTTGTTATAACTACCACTCGAGATCACATGACCTCTTGAGTCCTGATCTAAACTGTCTTCACTTTCGCGAATATAGTTTTCTATACTATCACTTGAATGTGGTTGTGAAGTGTTTTGTTGCGTATCAGGTGTGGATTGAGGATCAACTTGATAATATGGCATGCCGCACTCTGTAGCACGATTAGGGACAGTGTGGCGTAATAATGGAATATATAGCGCGCCTTCACAGCCTTGTGCTGAAAGCTCCCCAGTTCGAGAGTCAATCCATTGCCATGAAATATCATCTGTTTGACGTAAATTCACTGGTTTTTGGCGTAATTGCTTCATGACATTGATCCAGACAGGTAATGCACCTGATGAACCTGTAAGCCCAGTAATTTTATTGTTGTCTAAGCCTAACCACACCACTGCTAAATTATTGCCTGAGTATCCAGCAAACCAAGAATCACGGGTATCGTTGGTTGTACCTGATTTACCCGCAAGTTTGAGGTCAGCTGGTAATGTGTTGTAAGCCGCTTTACCTGTACCTGCGGACATGACTTGTTGTAAGCCAAAGTTTAATAAGAAGGCAGCAGAAGGGTCTATGGTCTGTTGTACATTTAAACCAAAACGTTCTAATAAACGACCATTAGAATCTACAACAGTACGGATGGCTTTGGTTGGATATTTAAATCCACCTGTTGCAAAGTTACCATAAATACTCATCACCTCCATTGGTGACATATCAACAGCCCCAAGGAAAATAGATGGGTAGTTTGGAATCTTTGAGGTCACGCCAAATTTAGACAAGTTATTGCTAAAAGTAGAGATCCCAAATTCATTACCTAAACGCACAGCAGACAAGTTATATGAGTTTGCTAAAGCTTGAGACATCGGAACATAGCCATGACCTGTTCCACTATAGTTCTTTGGCGTCCAAGTTTGATTACCACTGACAGGTAAACTAATTGGCGCATCTTCGATTTGTGATGCCCAGTTATAACGACCTGATTCCAACGCGCTTAAATAAATCACAGGTTTAAGCAAAGAACCCACTTGACGTTTAGCATCTACAGTACGGTTAAAGCCAGTAAAGTCTTGGGTTGAACCAACAGCGGCAATTAATTCGCCATTTTCAGGGCGAGTAACTAAAACAGCGCCTTGTAGGTCTTTTAATCTTGCTGGGTTCGCATTGGCTAAACGGCTCACCGTTTCTCTAAAGCTCTTTTGCACTCTAGTTTGTGCAATTGGATCAAGTGTCGTAAAAATTCTTAAACCTTGGTTGGTTAAATCTGATTCTTGGTATTCAGTTTTAAGTTGACGACGTACAATATCTAAGAAGTCTGGGAAGCTTGCTGTACCTAATGTTGGTTTACGAACCACATTAAGCGGACGTGCAATTTCTTTTTCATATTGCGCTTGGTCTAAGTATCCCATCACCAGCATATTATTTAGTACAATATCGCGACGTTTTTTTGCGCCTTCAGGATTTTTCCAAGGGTTAAATAGGGTAGGACCTTGAACTAAACCGACCAAAAATGCTTGTTGTGAAATATTTAATTCGCTGAGTGGTAAGCCGAAATAGAATTGTGAAGCTAAGCCATAACCATTGACAGAATAGTTACCACTTTGACCTAAATTCACTTCATTTAAATAGGCTTCTAGAATTTCGTCTTTGCTGTAATGAAGCTCTAATAACAGCGACATCAGGGCTTCATTCACTTTACGTTTTAAGGTCTTTTCAGGGGTTAAGAAAAAGTTCTTAACCAACTGTTGGGTGAGTGTTGAACCACCCTGACGTTTACCACCGGTCACGTTACTGAGTAATGCACGCGCTGTACCACGGAATGAAATACCATGATGGCGATAAAAGTTTCTATCCTCTGTTGCGATTAAAGCTTCAATCAAAGGCTTAGGAACTTTATTTAATTTAATGAGGACACGGTCTTCATTGTGTTGCGGGTAGATACCCCCAATTAACATTGGCTCTAAACGTGCGATCCCAGTATTGGTCGGTTTGGTGGCTTTTACATCTGTAACAGTATCACCAGCAAAGGTCACTTGTAGGACTTGTTCTGGATCTACACTGTCACCAAAGTCAAAGCCACGTGTATGAACGTAAATTGTATTCGGTTGGGTAATATAGGTTCCCGATTTGGTATAGCTATCACTGTTTTTATAACCGAGTAATTTGAGTTCTTGTTCAAACTCTATTTGGGCAATTGGCGCAGTTGCATAGATTTCTAATGGACGAGCGAATACTTTCGCAGGAATATCCCAGCGATTGCCTTCAAACTTATCTCGAATAACATTGTCGAGGCGAATTAAGTAGACGCTAAATGCGAGAAATACTGCAATAATTAATACACAAAAAATCAGTGCAATTAAGCCTATACCACGTTCGGTCTTCATATACAGATAATAATACCCAAATTTATTTTCGCTAATCATGCGAAGCTTTTCTTAATTTTGCAATAATAAATCTGTGAAATACACAAATTTAAAGGCTTTTTAAACATTCTCGTTATTTTTCGTATATGAATGATTTTATAAACATATACTGAGAGTGTTATTATATCTCAGAATTTCAGTGGAGCTACCGCGTCTGTGCAAATTTCACCAAAGACCTTTCGTAATATCGGTTTAATTGGAAGACCAGATAAATCATCTGTGGTTGATACGCTTTGTCTTATACACGATCATTTATTAAGTTTGGGTCTGCATCCAGTTTTTGATACAGCTACAGCACAACTTGTACCTTATACCAATACACAAACTGTCAGTAAGAATCTGCTCGGTGAAGTGGTTGATTTGGTTATTGTTGTGGGTGGTGATGGTTCTTTATTACATGCTGCACGTGCATTGGTAAAATACAATATTCCTGTACTTGGGGTGAACCGCGGTCGCTTAGGTTTTTTAACAGATATAAAACCCACTGAAGTGCTGTTTAAGTTAGATCAAGTTTTAAAAGGTGAGTTTCAGCTTGATCGTCGCTTCTTATTGGAAATTGAAATTCGCAGTAAAAATGAAATAATTTATGATGCAATCGCTTTGAATGATGTGGTACTTCATTCTGGTAAATCTGTTCATATGATTGATTTTGAGCTGAACATTGATGGGCAATATGTTTATCGCCAACACAGCGATGGTTTAATTGTATCGACTCCGACAGGTTCAACGGCATATGCCTTATCTGGTGGCGGACCAATTTTACATCCAAGTATGGATGCGATTGCTTTGGTTCCAATGCACCCACATACGTTGTCATCAAGACCGATTGTGGTGGGTGGGCAAAGCGAAATTAAGATATTGATACGTGAAAACCGTGTGTTGCCGATGGTCAGTGCCGATGGACAGCATAGCGTTTCATTAAATGTCGGTGATAGTTTGCATATTCGTAAACATCCCTTCAAACTAATACTTTTACATCCACCAGGTTATGACTTCTATATGGCTTGTCGTACTAAACTTGGCTGGAATCAAGATTTTGATTCTTTTCAGCGGGATTGACCATGAATATTGAACAGATGCTTTCTATTTTAGATGCTGACATTGTTGAGCGTTTAAAAACTGCGGTAGAAATTGGTAAATGGCCAAATGGTGTGGCGTTGACTGCTGAGCAACGTCAAACCTGTATGCAAGCAGTGATTGCTTGGGAACATCAGAATATACCTGAAAAAGAACGTACAGGTTATATCGATAAAGGGCATAAAGAAGAAGGTGAGGAATGTGATTCGCATGTGCCTGAGCCAGAATTTAAACCGATTCGTTTTATCTAACTGAGCAAAAGAACCCTTGAATCACAAAGTAGTTTCACTTTGTGATTCAAACACTCAATTTAAAAAACAATAATATTTAAACTGTTTCAATCATGATGCTATTAAAAAGATAAATACGTTTAAACGAGAAGTGCGTAATAAGGTGATAAAGATATTCAGAATGATAAAAATCTTAAAAAAAGATAAAGAGATTAAAATGCTCAAGCTGCTCAAAACAATAACGCGACTAAAAACAATAAAGCTTGCTCGACTCAGTTTATTTTGTATCACTGCAATTTCGACCAGTGTATTCGCTGAGCGAACAAGTGATGCAAGAAGTATTCAATGTTTATTAGATGTTACCGTAACCGCAAGTCAAAATTTCCAAACGCCTGTTACACAATATACATCAATTAAAAATGATGGTTATCCCATGCTGTTAATTGGTATAAAGATCCGTAATGCTTATACAGCCGACGCATCAAAAAAGATAAAAACGCATCATCTGTATTGTTCAAGTCTGATTGGAAAGCAAAAAGATGCTTATTTATCTGGTCCTTATCAATCCAATAATATCGATGTCAAAATAGGTGATCAGTTGCAACTCATCAATATTCATTCCTCAGGAAAAAGTTATCCCTATTGGGCTGATTTTTATTTTATCCAAAAGCGTGATCAATAACGTTCACGCTTGTGTTTAAAGATGAAATTAGAAACGCGTGTTCCAAAGATGTTTTGCTTTACTCATGGCTTCTGGATAGTTATTTACAATACCCATGGTATATAAAGCAATGCCCATTGTTTCAGTGATGGCAATTTCTCCATACTCATGTGCTTGTTGGCCTTCCCAAACCGCTTTAAAAACAGCGAGATCAAGCTGTTCTTCTGTTGGGCTGCGGTTATCGGTTAATTTAGGCAATTCATGTTCATAAAGTTCACCATCTTGAATACCACAGATGAGGGTTTTGGCATCTGGATTGCGCTCAAACTCGCCACCTTCACCTTTAATCACAGCACTATTTTTATAACCTAATTGAAAGGCAGCTTGTTGATGTGAACTACGATAAGCAGGGTGGAAAATTGCCTGTAAGGTTGCTTTGGCATTGAATGGATTAATCAAACGAGCCAGTGTGTGAATCGGTGAGCGTAAACCCATCACATTCCTAAGATTGATCAAATCTGCCAAGATTGGAGAGATTACATTTAAAGGCAAATAAGCAAAATTTTGGGTGTCTAGTTGCTGTTTGACCTGTACTTCATTTTGGCAAATTGGAAAGCCTAAGTATTCTAAGACTTGTTCAGTATACACACGGTTCATGGTATGCCCTGATGCACCATGCATCACGATCTTATAGCCATGCTTTGAGAGTGTTAAGGCTGCCAATAAAAACCACGGGTAATGTTTGCGTTTACCTGCATAAGATGACCAATCTAAATCCACAGCAAGTGGTTGAAAATTCAATTGGTCTTTGGTCGCTTGGACAAAGCCTGTCAGTTCATCTACAGACTCTTCTTTGACCCGAAGCAACATTAAAAATGCGCCAAGTTGTACGTCTAAGACTTCATTTTTCAAAATCATTGAAAAAGCTTGATAAGCTTCATCATAAGTTAATGATCGTGCACCATTTTTCCCTTTACCAACAATTCGCACAAACTGCGCAAAAGGATGTTCAAAGTCTTTATAAAGATTGCGTTTTGTATTCATGTCAAATGGATCAAGGGAGAGGAGACAGTGGAATACACTATGCCATAAATGGATCTAAATCGTATAGATATAGACGATATTAGACTAAGGTCTAAGCATAAATTGCACAGATGTTAGGCGAAATTAACATTTGCATAGAGATTGATCATCAAAAATTAATTAAAATAGCCTTGAAGAGCGTTTTATTTTTTATCTCCTGTTCTGTATTTATTCTTTTGGCCAAGGTGCCAGCGAGAATAAATCTTAAATATCGTCATTCGTTGTCATTGTTTTGGAAAACTGTCGTTTTCTGAAGGAATTTTTATTTGCTAAAAACCGACTTCCCAGAAGTTTTTATCGGGATTTTGGGCTGTGTCAGCAAATGGTAGCATTAACATTGGATATTTCTTCAAACAGAAATATAGAAAGAAGTAATTATCATGGCTAAGAAACCGCTGTATAAGTCACTCTATTTTCAAGTGATTGTTGCCATTATTTTGGGTGTGATAGTAGGGCACTACTTTCCAAGTGGTACTCAATTGATCAATGGTGTAGAGAAAAGTGTTCCTGGTTTAGGCGAACAACTCAAACCTTTAGGTGATGCTTTTATTAAGCTCATTAAAATGATTATCGCCCCTGTGATTTTCTGTACCGTGGTCAGTGGGATTGCGGGCATGGAAAGCATGAAATCAGTGGGTAAGACCGGTGGTATTGCACTTTTATACTTTGAAGTCGTATCTACCATTGCCCTGATTATTGGTTTAGTTGTTATCAATATCGCCAAACCGGGCGTTGGTATGAATGTTGATCCTGCGACTTTAGATACCACTGGTATCAGTAAGTATGTGGAATCAGGTGCATCACAATCTACCGTTGATTTCTTTTTGCATATCATTCCAAATACCGTTGTGGGTGCATTTGCAGAAGGTGAAATTCTACAAGTTCTTTTATTTGCCTTATTGTTTGGTTTTGCATTACATAAACTTGGCGATGCTGGAAAACCAGTATTAAGATTGATTGATCAAATTTCACATGTGTTCTTTAACATTGTGAATATGATTATGAAACTTGCGCCAATCGGTGCTTTTGGTGCGATGGCATTTACCATTGGAAAGTATGGGATTGGTAGCTTAGCGCAACTTGCACAGTTAATTCTTTGTTTCTATATCACGTGTTTGTTGTTTATCTTTATTATTCTAGGTTCAATCAGTCGTTTCTGCGGATTTAGCATTTTAAAAATGATTCGTATGATTCGTGAAGAATTGTTGATTGTATTGGGTACATCTTCTTCAGAATCTGTATTACCACGTATGCTGAAAAAGCTTGAAATTGCTGGCTGTGAAAAGTCTGTGGTTGGCTTGGTAATTCCAACAGGTTATTCATTTAACCTTGATGGTACCTCTATTTATTTGACTATGGCGGCGATCTTTATTGCACAAGCAACCAATACTCAACTGGATATTTGGCATGAAATTACCTTGCTTGCAGTCTTGTTGATTTCATCAAAAGGCGCAGCAGGTGTAACTGGTTCAGGCTTTATTGTAATGGCAGCAACTTTGGCTGCTGTAGGTAATATCCCAGTCGCTGGTTTGGCTTTGATTTTAGGTATTGACCGTTTCATGTCTGAAGCACGCGCATTGACTAACTTGGTGGGTAACTCTTTGGCAACGATTGTGGTTGCCAAGTGGGTTGGAAAGCTGGATGTTGAGAAGCTCAATGATGCTTTAAATAACCCAGCTGAAGTGGATCGTAAAATGCTTGAAGAATCAAATCAACCTCAATTGGATTTGCAGAAGTCTTAATTTTATTCTGTTGTAAATCAAGGAAGCTCAGGCTTCCTTTTTTAATGTCAATATTTAGATATAGCTTGTTTCATAAATGGTTTTATTTGCAAAAGACAGTAAGCTGTGCCTACTCTTATATTGCTTTTGTGGACGCAAATTATCGATTTGATTTAACAAAATTCGATCAGCAATGACATAAATCGTAATATTCTGATCACCTACAATTATTAATAAATTTTGATCAGCATATAAATTAAAAACTTGTTGAGTTTGTTCGGGTATTTCCCAATAGTTTGCTGAATAATCATCGTCCCACATTGTTTTTGCGAGTGAAAGAAGATGTATTCCTGATCGATTTTTAGGTTCAGGTTTAAGGTCAAACTCTTCTTGATCCCACAGTTCAATATTCCAAATGGCAACATGTTGATCATCAAGCCAGCACATTAAAGCATTCCAGTTTTCTCGATAACATAATGTTTGGACACTTGAGCCATCTTCACTTTCAAAAGGGTTATGTTTAAACCATTGACTAAGTGACCAAACTTTGGGAGAAGCTACAGGATGCCATATCCAACCATCATCTAAAATATAATCATTGTTTGGACTGACATATAACGCGCCATGAAAGTAATCTAAATAGTGTTTAGGAGGTTCAGTTTCATAAGCTGCAATATAGCGCTCAGTCAAAAGCTGATTTGTGGTTAAATTAAATGCTTCAAGTCGATTCCAGTCACTTCTATAAATACAAATATCTTGTGAATTGAACTGTGTAAAAGCCAATGAGAAAGACACGGTATCTTCATAATAACTTTGACTATCAATGTGTAGAACTGTCTCCAGTGTTTGAGTATTTATTACAACTCCAAATTGCCCATGATCGACATAAACTGCGATAAATTTTCCATTGGTACTACATTTAATTTGGTATTTAGGGGTACCGTAATGACGGAGTTCTCGATTATTTAGAATTGGAAGCGGAAGGGGCGTTATGGATAGCTGTTGTAATTGCTGTTGAGTTAAGTTGTAGCAATATAAATAGCCTTTTTCGGTGACGATATAAATTTTGCATGTATCTGAATCAATAGCTGTAATATCTAAAATTTCGCTATCTAAACCTTTTAAATTATAGTGTTTTTGTTTCATGTAATTCTCTTTTTAACATATTTCTACTTCTTAAAACTGCGTATAGCATTGCCTCGCTCGATCAACGCGTGTTGTAAATGTTGAGCGTGTTTCTGATGGGCTTGCTGGCTCTCCATCTGTTGTCGTAGTTTGAGTGTAATCAACTCTTTTGCCACACGCTTATTGGCATGTTGGCTCCGTTCAGACATGACCTTTACACTTATTCCAGATGCAACATGAGTTGCATGAACAGCAGAGTCAGTTGTGTTGACTTGCTGTCCACCAGCACCAGAAGCACGACAGGCCTGAAAAGTGATGGTGTCATCTGGAGGGAGTTGCAACGGTGTATCGAAAAGCGTAATGCCTACAAACCAGTTTTTACGTTTATGTTGTGGGCGAATTGGACTTTGAAACTTCCATTGAATTGTACCGAGCCAAGTATTGAGCCATATTCGGGCATTCTCATCGATACTGAGCAGCACCGAAGAATAACCATGTTGAGTCGCATTGCTTTCAATTGGTTGGAGGTGGATCTTTTTTGTTTTGGCTTCTTTGTGTATTTCTTCAAGCGTATATTTTACAGCAAGTTCACATTCTGCGGGTCCAAGCGCAGCACTGAGTTGGACAATAGACAATATGAGTGTTCCTTAAAATTAATTTGAACGATCGAAAATCAAAAAAATGCATGCAAATAAATAGAAATTGTGAAATTCATAAAATTAAGAGTGATTTAATTTTGAATTATTGATTTTCATCTAACTGATTATAGAAAAATATGTGAATAAAAAACAATCGAAATCCAATAAAAATATGCATTATCAAGCCTCTGATCAAAAATGTTTAAGAAAATTCATGCTCAGCTGAATAATACTATTCGAGAAATTTTTGAAAATATGGCAGAATATGGGGTTTTAAAGATTTTAGAGGATTGGCAACATGCGCTTTGTTGATGAAGCAGTCATTACCGTAGAGGCTGGCGACGGTGGCAATGGCGTAGCCAGTTTTCGCCGTGAAAAATTTGTACCATTTGGTGGTCCAGATGGTGGTGATGGTGGTCGTGGTGGCAGCGTATATATTCAAGCTGACAACGATACCAGTACCTTAGTAGATTATCGTTATACCCGTAAATTTCGCGCTGAACGTGGTAAAAACGGTGCTGGCGCAAACTGTGCTGGTCGTGGTGGTGAATCAGTTATTCTGAAAGTTCCAGTAGGAACAACCATTGTAGATACAGAATCTGGCGATATTATTGGTGATTTGGTTGAAGATGGCCAAAAGGTTTTAGTTGCACATGGTGGCGATGGTGGTTTGGGGAATACTCATTTCAAATCATCGACCAACCGTTCTCCGCGTAAATGTACACATGGTATTAAAGGTGAATATCGTGAAATTCGTTTAGAGCTAAAAGTTCTAGCGGATGTAGGTTTATTGGGAATGCCGAATGCAGGTAAATCTACCTTTATTCGCGCAGTATCAGCAGCTAAGCCAAAAGTTGCAGATTATCCATTTACAACAATGGTACCGAATTTAGGTGTGGTCGATGCAGATCGTCATCGTTCATTCGTTATGGCAGATATTCCTGGATTGATCGAAGGGGCGGCGGAAGGTGCTGGTTTAGGTATTCGTTTCCTTAAGCATTTAGCACGTACACGTATTCTGTTGCATATTGTTGATGTACAACCGATTGATGGTTCAGATCCTGCCTACAATGCCAAAGCGATTGTGGAAGAATTGAAAAAGTTCTCACCTACATTGGCTCAATTACCGATTGTTCTTGTTTTAAACAAACTTGATCAATTAAGTGATGATACTCAAGAAGAATGGTGTAATCATATTCTTGAAGAATTACAATGGGATGGTCCTGTATTTAAAACTTCAGGCTTGCTTGAAGAAGGTACCAAACCTGTTGTGTATTACCTCATGGATCAAATCGAGCAACAACGTGAGTTGGAAGACGAAGATCCAGAGTATGCAGCGAAAATGAAAGCATTCCGTGATCAGCTTGAAGCTGAAACACGTGAGCAAACGATTGCTGCAAAAGAAGCTTATCGTGAAATGCGTCGTCAACAACGTCTTGCTGGTATTTTGGCAGAGGAAGAAGATGATGAGGATGACGATGGCGAGGATGATGGCGAAATGGAAGTGTACTACGTACGCTAATTTCTAAGGGTATCTATCATTTCCAAAGATACCCATTTAGAAAAGAAAGACCGAGGACAAGATGATAGAAGTGGTAGATGGGCAACGTCAGCTCAAGGCTTTAAAACGTATCGTTGTTAAAATCGGATCATCTTTACTCACAGCAAATGGGCAAGGTTTAGATTTGGATGCAATTTCGCATTGGGCGAAACAAATTGCAGATCTACACAATGCAGGACACGAGATTATTCTTGTGTCTTCAGGTGCTGTGGCTGAAGGGATGGTTCGTATGAAGCTAGAGAATCGACCCACCGATTTACCCAGTCTACAAGCTTGTGCTGCCATTGGTCAGATGGGGTTAATTCATACATGGTCAAGTGTGTTGGAAAAGCATTCTATCCAAACAGCACAAGTCTTGTTAACTCATGATGATCTTGCCGATCGCCGTCGTTATCTTAACTCATGTGATGCCTTGCAAAATTTAATAGATTGGAAAGTAATTCCTGTAATCAATGAAAATGACACAGTGTCTACTGATGAAATTCGCTTTGGTGATAATGATACGCTTGCAGCAATGGTTGCAGGGCAAGTTCATGCAGACTTACTGATTATTTTGACTGATCAGCAAGGGATGTTTGATTCAGACCCGCGTTCTAATCCAAATGCAAAATTATTCCATACTGTTCGTGCAATGGATGAAACCTTGTTTGATATGGCAGGCGGCGGTGGTAAGTTTGGTCGTGGTGGTATGTTGACCAAAGTTCGCGCTGCTCGTCTGGCTGCTAAGTCAGGTTGCCCAACGCTGATTGCCAGTGGTGAAAGTGACAATGTATTGGCTCGTTTAATGACGGGTGAATTATTGGGTACTTTATTCATTACCGATGATGATCGTGTTACAGCACATCAACAGTGGTTAGCTGCACACCTTCAAACTGCAGGGCGTTTGGTTTTAGATGATGGTGCTGTCAAAGCCATCAAGGAAAACCATCGTAGTTTGTTGCCTGTAGGGGTGAAAGCTGTTGAAGGGCATTTTGATCGTGGTGATGTTGTGGAATGTGTTGATCAGTATGGTCATCGAGTCGCGGTTGGACGAGTGAACTTTAGTTCGCGTTCTGCTGAAACTGTCAAAGGTTTGGCTTCGGATAAAGTGTATCAGGTGCTAGGTGAAGCACGTTCTTTAGAAATGATTCATCGTAATCACATGTCAATTTATTGATTGGTTTTAAGATTTCTAAGAAATATAACCTCGCTTTGGCGGGGTTTTTATTTGGGTGTGATTAATGGTGATTTTTCGTTGTATAAATCGGATTTAAAAACTTTATGGCCGACCCATGACTTTAAGTAAAAGTGTTGGTCATGGAAGCGAGAGCCTCCTTGTACGCCTTTGCCAAAATTTTCATCGTTATTTAATTTACGTTTGATCGCATTAAAAAAGCTTTTAATATTTTTATCGGGTGTTTTTGAGATGATTCTTAAACTTATTTTTTCTAACGTATCCTCTGTTTCTCGACCACCTTTACCTGCAATGGCATATATACAGTATTCATCTTTGTAGATTTTATCTTTACTGATGTATTGAGCTTGATCGAGAAAATAGAAGCCAAGATTTTGATGATCATATTGGCTAAGTTGTTCTTGTAAATTATCAGGAGTGGCAATTTTCATTTGAATTTTATGATCTGAATCAAAATATTCAATTGCCATTTCAATTTGATATTTCTCTAACTCATGTTGAATATAGGGATAGAATTCAGCGAGTGGCATGATGATATTGATATAGGACATTGAAAAATCTCAGTGCTGAATTAGGCAAATTTTTTTTCGTCTTCTAAATAGGGTAAAACCTGATCCTTGCCAACCATATATTGATAGTCGGCCAAATGAAGCATATCCAAATCTTCTTCACTGTTGCCATAGGCAAATATTTTGTCGTATTGGTCTAAATCATATTTTTCTAAGATGCGTACTCGTTTTTGTTCACAACTACAATCTGGCGTGGAATAGTGACCAGTAAACTTTCCATCTATAACTTCAGTACCCGTACAGATTAGATCTATATCCAATATTTGACAAATGATTTTGAGGTAAATATCTACTGATGCTGAAACTAATACAACATCATCACCATTATCTTGATGTTTTAATAATTGCTCATAAAGGTTTTGATCCAGTTCCCTGACCAAACGTTGGGCATATTCATTTGCAATATCTTGAATTTCATTGGCATCGGCTTGTTTAAACATTGCATTAAATAATTTGATACGCATGGAGTTGGCAGGGTAGATGTTTAAATAATAGGCCTGAATCCACGGTAAAATTTTGATGCCTTGCTTTACGATGTGTCTTTTTGATAAAGCATAGAAAATAAACCCTGTGAAACTGTCTTTTTTACACAAGGTACCGTCAAAATCAAATAATGCTAAATTTTTAAACGTTTTGCTCTGTGCATACATGTTTCATATCTTCCGTTTACGCGGCTTGCGTACCAGTTAGTATTATAATCACGACTCAATTTAGGCCCAGAAATGACAACTTCAGGCATTATGGCATACATTGGATCTTTGCCCGTTTTATTCTTATAAAGTTTAGATACTGCGATATAAGTTTGAGTTTTTTCAAAATCTTGCTGCTTTTCGTCCTTTAAATCACTACGTAACTGTCGAGGGGTAACTAAAATATTATTTTTTGAAAATAAAGCAGTAAGCGCCTTCTCTGTATCAGTAATCGCTGGACGTGGATCCCCATTTTTGTCATAAGAGAGCAAATCACCATCAAGTGCAAGATCAGCTTCAGTCAGCTTATCGATCATTTTTTGAAAAGCGGCATTTCGACTCGAATACATCCCTGAGTTATAGTCGGCAAAACGATAAATCGGTTTATCATAGTCTGCCGGATACATCATTAAACGATGAATTCCATAGTATAAACCACCAAATTCGGTATACAGGTCATCACGTAATTCATTGATGTTCATACTGCTACGTTTATGCTCTTTGGCATAATTGATATGAACCTGCATGGAACCTAATGTGGTGATTGGGTTCATTTTTTCAGCAATATCTTGACCAACAAATTTGGCCGCACCCGTCAGCGCACTCACATGATAATGCTTTGCCATATAGTCAAAGATTTCACGATAAAGTACGTCTAAATCTTTTTCAGTGCGGACACGGCTCATTTGTTTTAAATAGTTATCATTTGGCGAGGGCTGGTTTTTTAAAACATTCTCAAAATATGAAGCAACAGTACCACCAATTGTGGTTCCAAGTTTATCTTCAAATTTTTCATTTAAACGTGTGGTGACTTCTTTTACTGCTTTATCCCCCAAACCTGGTACAACAGGATTGGCAACAAAGTTAGATTCCTGATCAACCACCGCAATGATGGTGCAGATATTTTCTTTGTTGGTTGGAATTTTTAATTCATTGGAAATATCGTAGATGTCTTTTGCCCAAGAGTCACGTTGATTGACACGATTGGGAATCAGTTTTCTGATTTGCTCTTGTTTTAATTGTTCATCATCTTCATTGGCAAACCATGAACCTTTACCACAAGCAACTAGGCTTAAAGAAAGAGCTAACACGCTGAAAGATTTAAGAAATGCGTGATGTCGAACTAATTTTTTCATATCGAAGAAAACATACTCAGAAAATGATGAGCCACTATGGCAGATGCAGTATACTATGAAGGTCTAAAAATGTATGAATATATATGTATATTGGTCCTTATCAACTGTCAAATAATTTAATCGTTGCACCTATGGCTGGAGTTACAGACCGTCCGTTTAGGACACTGTGCAAATACTTTGGCGCTGGGCATGCGGTAAGTGAAATGATGACCTCTGATCAGACCTTACGTATGACCAAAAAGAGTTTATATCGGGCAAATTTTGATGGTGAATTAGCACCGATTTCAGCGCAAATTGCAGGGTCTGAACCAGATCAGTTGGCTGAGGCAGCACGTTATCAAGTTGCAAATGGTGCGCAAATTGTCGATATCAATATGGGATGCCCAGCAAAAAAAGTTTGTAATAAACTGGCAGGTTCAGCATTGCTGAAAGATGAAGATTTGGTTGCCCGAATTTTAGATGCAGTGGTTAAAGCGGTGGATGTGCCTGTGACGTTAAAAACGCGGTTAGGTTTTTTAAATGGTCATGAGAATATTATCCGTGTGGCGAAACGAGCAGAAGAAGCAGGAATTGCAGCCTTAGCCTTACATGGTCGTACCCGTGAGGATATGTATTTAAATACGGCACGTTATAGTTTGATTAAAGAAGTCAAACAGATGCTCTCTATTCCTGTGATTGCCAATGGTGATATCGACAGCCCTGAGAAAGCCAAATATGTATTGGACTATACTGGTGCTGATGCTGTTATGATTGGACGTGCAGCCCAAGGGCGTCCATGGATTTTTCGTGAAATTGCCCATTATTTAAAAACAGGTGAATATTTAGCAGCACCAGATATTCAAGAAGTAAAACAAGTTTTACTGGGCCATTTGTCTGAACTTTATCACTTCTATGGTGAATACTCAGGTTGCCGTATTGCACGCAAGCATATTGCTTGGTATACCAAAGGTTTACATTCAAGTAATGAATTTCGTCAAAATATGTATAAAGTGGAAAGTACAGTTGAACAAGCGAAAGTCGTTGAGGATTACTTTAATCACTTGCTTGAACAAGGCAATACGATGAGTGATGTACAGGTTGAATCGGTAAATTTATTGGATGTGTAATCAATAAGGTGTAATCAGTATAGGAGCGAACTCCCATACTGAACTACCCAATCACTAAATGTTTTTTAATGCATTATTTAAAGGATAAATACATTGTTTAGGCAAGAGTTTTTCAGCGTGATGATACTGTCCTAAACGTCGAAATTGCGCCATCTTATCTACAAGAGGGGTGATATCTTGGATTGAGTGAATCGCAGTGTTGTTAAACACTTGAATTAAAAAACGACTAATCCCAATTTGAATACTCCGCTGTTCAAGCTTAGTTCCTTTTAAATTCCGTTCAGGATCCCACTGAATATGTACCCTTGCATTTTCAAAAGCTTCAAACCATTGCTCACCATTTTTATGCCCAGAGAGTGTCGGGTCGGTATGTACACTTTGTTCTAATAAATATTCCCAAAAATCACGTTTGATACGGATTGCTAAGATATGATTTTGGTTGGATTTTGTCGCCCAATGACTGCGTCCCATTAGCCATAAAAATGAAGGTTTTATCCATGTCATTCTTTGAAAGGAAAAAGGTGAAACAAATTTTTGTTGTTGGACTGCTAAATGGGCAATATGTTGATTATAGGCTTGATAAACCGTAATCGTGTCACGGTCATATAGCGCACGTATTTGATGATAGGCAGACATGATAAATCTCACTTTTAATTTGAATAAGTTGTTGAAAATTTATAACTTAATCAAATAAGTGAAAAATGTTTCACAGATTGGCAAAAAATTTGATTTAACATGAGCATCAAGCTAGCTTTATTGATTTTATCGCTATACGAGTCAAAATGGCATTTTTATCAAGCTGATTATATTTTATACACCCATAATAATGGTTTATTTAAGTCATGAATAAAGATTCTTTGAGAATACTGGCACAATACAATATATGGGCAACCCAGCGTCTTTGTGAAAGTTTAAAAGCTGTGTCCGATGATGATTTTAACAAAAATGTTGGTCTTTATTTTAAAAGCATTGCTGGCACTTTGAATCATTTGCTATTGGGGGAACATTATCTTTGGTATTCACGCTTTAAGCAGGGTGTATCACCTGCAATTGCATTAGATACTATCATCCAAACTGAAAAAACCCTATTACTGGACGAATTACAAGAGAAGTCGAATAACTGGATTGAGTTTCTAGAGCAGTTAGATGAAAAAACCTTAAATGCAGATTTAACCTATAAACGAGTTTCTGGACAAGAACTGACTTTGCCTTATGCTGCTACTCTTATGCATGTATTTAATCATGGCACACATCATCGTGGGCAAATTACTGCTGCAATGACAGGATTGGGGTATGTATGCCCCGAATTAGATTTGGTGTATATGTTAGTTGAACAAAGCCAAGCATAATAAGTATAAATAGAAGCTGTCGCAGTTCAGCTTCTATTGACAGCTTAGTTAAGCATTAAGAATGGTTCATTTCTGCAACCAGTTGATTAACTAGATCTCGAGCTTCTAATTCACGGATCAGTCCAACATTACTTCCAGCCCAGAATGCACCAAAGCCAGTATCACCATGTTGAACAGCTAAGGATTTGGTGAAAATGAATTTGATTTAATTATGAATCATCAAATAAAACAAAGAATATTTAAAGGGTTAAGCGTGCTAGGACTAAACTTTAATTATAAAAATGATACTGGAGCAAACAACATGTAAAATAGAACTATTATTTCTTATAGTGTTAATTTTTAAAGTAATAATTAAGAAGAATGTTATTTATATCCCATTGTTATAATTTAAATAACTTTCGCTGTTCCCTTACTATCTTTATAAGATAGATTTAAATGAATGCTTAGTAAGACGGCTATTTTTTTCATTCTAAGAAGTATGTGGAGAATATTTAATTATTGAAAGAATTTAACCCTAGGTGATAAGCAGCCGCTTTCTATCAGTTGTTGATCCCATTCTGGAACAAGATCTAGTTTTTCCACTAGAAAATCGATTATGCAACGGATTTTGGTTAAATTTCTAGAGTTCGAAGGAAATACGGCTCTTAACCCATAATTAGGTAAAGGATAGTCAGTAAGTACTGGAATTAGTTTCTTTTTATAAAGGCTCTCACATGCGACGATTGTTGGTAGGCAAACAATACCGCCCCCTGTTAAAGCAAAATCATGTAATAAATGAATTGAGCTTGATGAGACTCTCGCATGAATAGAGAACTCTTGGAACTTATTATTGATCATAAATTTGATTTTGTTTCTTTCGGGATATCCAGAATAATAACCTAATTCAAACTGCTGAAGTTGGTGTGGGTTTTTGGGTTGGCCATGTTTTTCAATAAATTCTGGTGAAGCACACATCACACGGTTTACATTGAAAATTTTCCTCTCAATTAGGCTTTCTCCTTTAGGAGGAAACATTTGAAAAACAATGTCAAATCCAGAAGAAATAGGATCAATGACTTTATCGTATACAACAATATCTAATTCAATATCTTTATACTGTGCTGTGAACTGATATAAACGTTTACTGAAATAACTTAAAGCAAAACCAGGGGCCATATAAATACGTAATAGGCCATGTAACTCATTTTTTGCATGTGACATTTCATCAGCGAGTTGCTCGAAACGGCTAATAAGCTCGACACATTCGGGATAGTATTTTTCACCAATAGCCGATAACCTTACTGATCGGGTACTACGATGAAATAAAGGCGCATTGACAAACTTTTCCAGTTGTTGAATACGTGTACTGATCACTGAACGAGTAACACCAATTGATTCAGCTGCTTGAATAAAACTTCCACTTTGTGCGACTCTCACAAATGCTTCCATACATTGTAATTTATCCATAAGTTAATCCATCAACTATGAAAATAAGATATTGATTTTATATCCCACGAAATTTAAAGGATAAACTAAATTATCTAAAAATAATTGATTGTATATTAAGCAAAGTAAAAGCACCCACTATGTATTAATGTTGATTAGTTAAGAATTTATCCAATAATTTGGCTTAACTTACAGTCATTACTCACTATGAATGCTTTTTTATTAGATCAACATTATAACTTTTGAGTGGGTTCAATTTCATATACTTCAATAGACTGTACTTTACGAGGAGCAGTTTCTTTAATAAAAAAACTCATGCATATACCAATAATTGTACCTACTAAGCTTAAGTAAAAAATATTCTGGATACCATAGTTCTCAGCAATTATTCCAGAAATTACAGGTGCAATACCGCCACCAAAAATTTCACCTGCACCTACTACGAGCCCAATTGAAGATGCAACTAATCCTGCTGGTGCAGATTCTGCAGCTAAGGGGCCTGATAGTAAGGCGATTAATCCTAAACTAAAGAAGGAAAGCACAAAGAGTAATCCAAATAATATTGGGATAGATGCAGAAGCATTAGCAAATAAATAAATAAAAATAGTTGCTCCAATAAATCCTAGAATAGAAGCAAGGCGTCGACCAATCCAATCCGATGCGGCAGGAACAAGAAATTGCCCTAAAAAACCACCAAAACCGATAGCAGAAACAATTAATCCCATCTCTTGAGAGCTAAGTTTTAAGAAATTTTCTAAATACAAAGGAACCATTGCACTAATAACAAAAACACATGACATCGTACAAAAGAGGCCAATCATACTTAGTAAAATATTCCGTGTTTTGAGTAAATCAATCCAATTCACTTTTACTTGTGTTTCAACCTGTTTTTCGGTAATTAGTAATTGACCTCCTTGAGTATCTTGTGGCTCTTTTAGAATAAAAAATAAAAACACGGCTATAATAAAACCAGGAATTGCAACAACCCAGAATACCTCACGCCATGAGGGTACGATTAAAAGGAGTTGTGTAGCGATAATTGGCCCTAAGCCCAGACCAAATAAAGCAAAGCCACTTTGCTGTAATCCTTGCAAGGCACCACGACGCGAGGGTTTTGCTGCAACTGCAGTCGCAGCAAAACTTGTTGGACAGAATGCACCTTCTGAAATACCCATTATAGAACGAATTAGAATTAGACTGGTCAAACCCATTGCAGCTCCAGAGAAACCTGAAGCTAACGAAAAAACGACAAGAGATATTAGTAAAATCTTACGATGACCAATTTTATCTGATAACCTTCCTGCATATATTGCGAAGATTCCCCAAGTTATTCCCAAGGCACCAAAAATTAGACCAACATCTTGGTAATTTAAAGATAAATCTTTCATGATTGAAGGTAATAAGGGGGCAATAATCCAACGATCTAATCCCACAAGGCCAAAACTAAGTGTGAGAAGGAGTACAATCTTCCATTCGTAAGAAGTATCCCATTTTTGTATATTCATATTTATATCCTTTTCAATGAATTTAAAAAAAGAAAGTTAGGTCAAGTGAGTAAGACAGTTGATCATCTTCAGTGCCATTGACCAAAGGAGGTAATGCGTTGTCTTTAGCTGCAAATGGTTTGTAATTACCACTGTACCTGTCGTAACGAATTTCTGGGCGGATACGTAAGTATGGTTTCGGATTCCAAGTGACGTTGGCGGTTACGGCTTTGTAGATGCCTTCATATGGCACTAATACATGTACACCATCTGTATTAAAGTATTCGGCACGTAGGGCTGAACTGAGTTGCGAGTTAATCATATGGTTGTAGCTGACGTTGAGCCCGTACCAAGAAGCATCTTTACCGCCTTGTTTCGGAATACCGTAAGGTTCCTGATTAAAAATATCTGTCAATAATGCTTTTTCTTGATAGCCATAGGACGCTTCGGCGGTCACGATGTTTTTCGGGTCTAAAAATTTGGTGATGGTGAGATAACTTTGATAGCGGGTTAGGTAATCATCTTTTGCCAAGGCAGAGCTGGCAGGAATTGGTGAGCCGCAACCACATTTGCTAAAGGAGTCATCGGCGCCGTTGCCATAGATATTTTCAAAGTCGACCCACAGTGAAAAATCCTTGCTGCGCCAGCGCAAGTTGGCAATGGCATCCCAGTCATCATTGGGGTCTTGTAGGTTGTTGTAACCACGTACTGCACCAACTTCATAAGACAATTTTGCACTGTCTGGATTATTGAAAATATGGCTGCTCCATAGAGTACCCACATGTTTTGCTGGACCATGGATAAAGCTGTAAGGGTGGGTGTAAAAGGTAGTTGGTGCAGGTGCAGGCAAGGCAAAACCAATTTCATTGGCCAAAGGTGTATGAAATAAGCCGAGCATCAAATTACTACCACCTAAAACAGGGAAGTAAAATTCGGCATAGGCTTGGGTTAAGGAAGCATAAATATCCGATGAGTCAAAATTTCCCACCTTGTTGCTGCCCCAATCATCATCTAGGCCATAGGTTCGGAAGAAAAAGTTGTCGGCACCATACATGCCAGTGATGTTAAAACCCCAGTCAAAAGCTTTTGGCATGTCCCTTGGAAATGGTCCAACCCGACTGGCAATATTACTTTTGATCTTTTTTTCAATGGTGATGGCGGCTTGATCCAGCGTAATGCCTTCATCACGTCTTAAGATAGTGGCAGGTGTCATTTGCCCGCCATGATTACTGCCGGCAACACTGGCCTGAGCCAACCCCGAAACTTGAATGTCCAGCGGATTGTCATTGATAGATTGAAGTAGCCACCCCTGTGGTTGTGTTATATCTTCAGATGCGTTTGCTGACGCATGAGCAAGTGCAATAGCGAACATTGCACCCCCGAGAACTTTTAATCTGTCCATAGTACGTCTCAATAAATTTAAGAAAACTACCTTGTTTCCATGGTTGTTATAATTTTGTCCTTCATCCGAACGTTTTTTATTCAAGTGCAAAGTGTACTGAGCTGTCAATGTGACTAAACAGAGGTTTATTGTAGAAAATAATTGTAATATTTTGTTTTTTATATTTATTTTTCCATTGTTCGCAGATTGCAAACATTCATGTTGCTGCTTTCTTCATTGTCTTAATCGAGGGATTGGCGTAATTTCAAACTGTCGAGGAAAGACCATACACGAAGAATTTCAGTAAGGAATATGGAAATGAGTGCTTATACAACAAAGCTCGGTAGTTTGGAAAACTACGAAAAAGGTTCAATCCAGATTATTCAGGGTAAAGCTACTAATTATGCCTTTTCAAATATTTTTGAAGTGGCAGCAATGAGCAAACCTTATGAAAAAACAGTTGTTGGGATGAACCTCAAATTTGTCATTGAGTCTGTTCTGGCAGAAGGGCAATCTGCTTGGTATACGGCATCACATGATGAATTTGTGATCGTAATGGATGGTGAAGTTCGTGTCGATTATTTGAAATTAAAAGGCCCGATAGTCCCCCAGGATCAAGAGGGTACTCATCTTGCTGGAAAGAGACCAGATGGGGTACCAATGGGGTATGTTGTCTTGAAAAAAGGCCACCAAGCTATTTTACCAGTCGGATCAGCATATCGTTTTGAGGCGTCAAAGAAATCAGTGATGTTAATACAAACAATTAAAGGTCCCCTTTCTGTCGAAAAATGGAATGACATTTGTATTAAGTAATCAAGGAGAGATAAAAATGAATGCTATGCAAAATAAATTTGTTGAAGATGACGGGGTAACGATTACTGGATATGATGAAATTTCAGGTTATTCAACTTTCCAGTTAGGTAATTTTAAGTTCAGTCGTGATGAATACTTTGCCAAAGTAACATGGGAAGCAAAAGGTCAGGAGCATTCTCATTTAATATCTGTTGATGCATTTTTACGGGCTTTAATGAGAGATGTTGCTTGGGGGTTTTTCTATGGTTGGGTTAACTTCGATCATGTTATTGGTACTCAAAACCACTATGGTAATGTCGACTTATACGCTGGCACTTTTAATGGCGTATTAAAAGCAGCAGGCGTAGATTATGTTGAGAACTTTGAAACTCCACTAATCATGGCGACTTTTAAAGCTATTTTACATGATTGGGTAAGTAAAGGATTTGATCCATTTGCTGCCCCAGAAGAAACAGGTTCTGCTTTTGGTCGTAAGCATGGTGATAATTCAGAAGCGATTGACCGCTATCGGATTGCCACGAAGCGTATGCCAAGTTTACCTGATGATTCACCTTTACGTGATGATTTACCGGTTAACCGTCAGTTTGAAGATGTGGTTCAAGATGATCCAATTATATATTGTGAACCTGGTTTTGAAGGTCAACTTAGTGGTTTTAACTTATTTAAATATCTGTCGCGTTCAGACGTGACTTGGAACCCCTCTGTAACTTCTGTTTGTAAACAAAGTTTATTCTGTCCTACTACAGAAGAATATATTTTACCAATTTTTCATGGCAATGATCGCGTAGAGTGGTTCTTACAATTATCTGATGAAATCACTTGGGATATTGGCGATAAAGTAGATGGTAGTCCTATTGCCCGCGTCATTATGAAAGCAGGGGATATTGCTGCAATGCCAGCCAATATTCGTCATCAAGGATACTCAACTAAACGTTCAATGTTACTTGTTTGGGAAAATGCAACCCCAAATCTACCTGAACTTTATGAATCAGGTGAACTATCTCCTTATCCAATCCAATTCTAAGCATTCAGCTAGAGGCTGTTAAGTTCCTACATTTAACAGCCTCTGATACTCATTAGGTGAAATTATGAATAATCAATTATTTATTGATGGCCAATTCGTGCCTGCAAAAAATGGTGGCACCATTGATGTAGTTAACCCATCTAATGGCGAGTTAATTACTAAAATTGCAGCAGCTGAAGCAGAGGATATAGATATTGCAGTTGCTGTTGCTAAACGAGCTTTCCCATCTTGGGCAGCAACCCCCGCGACAGAGCGAGGCCGATTACTCCTTAAACTCGCTGATTTAATTGAAGAACACACAGAGGAATTAGCACAACTTGAATCTTTAGATACAGGGCATCCTATTCGTGACTCACGCCGTTTAGATGTACCGCGTACTGCTGCCTGTTTCCGTTATTTTGGTGGAATTGCCGATAAAATTGAAGGCTCAGTTATTCCAGTTGAACAAGGTTTTTTAAACTATGTTGTTCGTGAGCCAATTGGTGTAGTAGGACAGATTGTACCCTGGAATTTCCCATTAATGTTTACGAGTTGGAAACTTGGACCTGCATTAGCTGCTGGTAATACTGTGGTAATGAAACCATCTGAACTCACTCCTTTATCTACGTTGAAAATTGCTGAATTAATTAAAAAAGCTGGTTTTCCGGATGGCGTTGTCAATATCGTGGCTGGCTATGGACATACGGCGGGGCAACGACTGGCAGAGCATGAGGACGTTGGTAAAATTGCTTTCACCGGATCAACTTTAACTGGTCAAAATATTGTTCGTTCATCAATAGGTAATCTGAAACGTGTTCAACTTGAGCTCGGAGGCAAAGGTGCTAATATTATTTTTGAAGATGCCAATATTGATGCAGCTGTTAATGGTGCAGCATGGGCAATTTTTCACAACCAAGGGCAAGCATGTATTGCAGGTTCACGTTTAGTTTTACATGAAGCAATTGCAGATGAGTTTTTGGAAAAATTTATCAGGCTAGCTGAATCAATTCGATTAGGTGATCCTCTAGATCCCGATACTGAAATGGGACCACTCACTTCAGAAGCTCACCGCAATAAAGTGTTGTCATATGTCGAGGTTGCTAAAGAACAAGGTGGTCGTGTGTTAACTGGTGGTAAAGCACCAGAAGATATTAACTTGCAAAATGGATATTACGTTTTACCAACCGTGGTTGAAGCCAAACCAATGGATCGTGTTGCTCAAGAAGAAGTATTTGGTCCCTTTGTAACCGTATTGCGCTTTAAAACGGAACAAGAGGCTTTGGAAATAGCGAATTGCACTGAATATGGTTTAGGTAGTGGCTTATGGACACAGAATTTACAACGTGCTCATCAGTTTGCTAAAAACATCAAAGCTGGTATGTGCTGGATTAATAGTTATAAACGTGTAAATCCAGGTAGTCCATTTGGTGGTGTAGGTAAATCCGGTTATGGTCGAGAAATGGGTTTTGAAGCTATTCATGACTATACGGATGCTAAATCTATTTGGGTTAATGTGGATGCCAATATTCCACCTCATTTTCTGCGAGGATGAGTTGTATGAACGCATTTCATTATAAAGCTTTACCTTTGGATGTTTATTTTGATAATGGTAAGTCAAAAGAAACAAAAGAAATTTTAAATCAGCATGGTTATCAAAAAGTTTTAGTGTTAACTACACCAGAACAGGAAGATGCTGGTCAAGAATTAGTGCAACAATTGGGTGATATTGCAATGGGGGTTTATCCTCATGCCGTGATGCATGTACCTGTTGAAGTTGCAATTAAAGCCATTGATTTTGTTAAAGAGAATAATATTGATTGTTGTCTAGCATTAGGTGGTGGCTCGACTATTGGGTTGGCCAAGGCTATTGCCTTAAAAACTCATACCCCAATTGTGGCAATACCCACTACTTATGCTGGTAGTGAAATGACCACAGTATATGGTCTAACTGAAAACAACCTAAAAACGACTGGTAAAGACATTCATGTCTTACCCAAAGTGGTCATTTATGATCCTGAACTGAGTTTGACTTTACCAGCAGAAATTTCGGCTTGTTCAGGTATGAATGCTATGGCGCATGCGGTAGAAGCATTGTATGCGCAAGACAAAAACCCGATTATAAGTCTTATGGCAACTGATTCAATTCGGGCACTCAAAGCCGCATTACCTGCAATTGTCAAAGATACACATGACGTTGAAGCCCGCCAAAAAGCTACATATGGTGCGTGGTTGGCAGGTATCTGTTTAGGGTCAGTTGGGATGGCGATTCACCATAAAATCTGCCATACCTTGGGTGGTACCTTTAACTTGCCGCATGCGCAAGCACATGCCATCACTTTGGCGTACTCGGTACATTACAACCGTAATGCCGATGTCGAAGCCATGGAACGATTGGCGGGAGCATTAGGTGTAGCAAGTCGTGAAAATGTTGGTATGGCAATTTATCAATTAAACCAGTCTTTAAATATTCCATTGGCACTAAAAGATATTGGTTTACCAGAACAAGGGCCTGCTGAAGTAGCAAGAATTATTTGTGATAGCCCGTATTATAACCCCCGCGGTTATGACTACGAGGAGTTAGTTGATCTGCTCACCAAAGCTTATCTGGGGTTAGCACCGATATAAAATAAATCGAATTTCACCATAAATATCGGCTTAACCGCAGCATTATTTGCTGCGGAAAGGTGAGTTGTGCTGCCAAAAAGGAATTTATTATGAGTGTAACAACACAAGCTATTCAAAGCTTTCAAAACATTGATAATGCACGTCATCGTACTTTAATTACTGCCTTAGTTGAGAAATTGCATGACTATATTAATGAAGTGCAATTAACAGAAGATGAGTGGCTTCATGCAATTCAATTCTTAACTATAACTGGACAACTTTGTCATGAACAGCGTCAGGAATATATTTTACTTTCGGACGTACTTGGTATTTCTATGCTGGTTGATCAGATCAATCACCAGAAGAATGAAATACAAACTCCTTCAACAGTTTTTGGCCCCTTTTTTATTGAGAATATGCCAGTTCGTCAATTTGCTGATAGCATCGTGGTTGAGGGTGAAGAGCAAACTATTCCTTTGTTAATTACTGGTCAGATCAGAAATGAGTATGGCAAAGCTATTTCTAATGCTTATATAGATGTTTGGCAAACCGCGGATAATGGGATGTATTCGGGGCAAGATGCTATGCAACAGATTGACAATTTACGGGGTATATTTATTAGTCAATTAAATGGCTCTTATGCCATTAAGTCTATTTTGCCTGTAAGTTATCAAATCCCGTCAGATGGTACAGTAGGGCAACTTCTGAATTATGCTAAGCGTACTTTTTGGAGACCTGCGCATATCCATTTTAAAATTGTTGCAGATGGATATCAGTCACTTATAACTCATCTTTTTTTAGCAAATGATGACTATTTAAATAATGATGCCGTATTTGGTGTAAAAGATCGTTTAATTGTCAGTTATCAATTCACAAAGTTGGATGAGGAAAGCAAAGTTTTATATGGCCTTGATAGAGACTACTACCTGATCACATATGACTTTGTTCTTTCAGCAGAGTAATTATGAAAAATTTAATTAAACTCTGTGAAAATTCTGATTTTTTTCAAGAAATTTGTCTAAGAGTGGCGCATCCTGACGATCTTAAAAAAAGTATTATTGTGATTAAAGGTGGAGATAAATTTTATGCTTATGAAAATATATGTCCTCATTTTTCTGTTCAGTTAGATTATAAAACAGGTGTATTCAGTACTTATAAAAATAAATTAATTATGTGTGCGCATCACTCAGCGATGTTTGATATAACTACTGGATTGTGTGTTGATGGTCCCTGCAAAGGTCACTCTTTGACGTTGGTAAAAGTTGAAGTAAAAGATGGGGCAGTTTTTCTAAAACGTTAGCCTCTGCTTGAGACTAACGTTTTATTATTGAATTAGGAACTAAAAGGTGTTGCCTGATACATCATTAATTTTAGTTCTTTATGTTCTTTTTTCCATACTGATAATGCTCGGTTCTGTAATTTTCTAGGTTGTTGATTAATTAAAAGCTTTGCATAAAAATTAGCAGTAACAATTACGCAGTCCTGCATCTCTACAACAGTATCAATATCATATTCAATATGTTGATAATCATAATAACCGGCTTTGAGCTTTGTTATAAAAGTTGCTAAATCATCAACTGTACCGCTGGTATGTACATATCGAAGATTTGTATCGCACATATTCGCAAATTTTTCATAGTGTTTATCAATTAAGCTATCAAAGCGCTTTTTCTCTATTTGTCTAATTTGCATTTCCATAAATTCTTCATCCCTTAAAATTATTAGTCCCCTCATGATATTAAGTTTAAGGGTGTTCAATTGTTCTAAATTACAGAACATTGTATTTGCAGTTTTATAAGCTATCTTTTTATTTGAATAATCTACAATAAAGCATAATAATTTTAGAATAATGGATTGGCTATGATAAATAAAAGTGAGGCTTCACTTACCGAGGTTTTATCGCAGATTAAAGATGGCACAACCATCCTGATTGGTGGGTTTGGTACCGCAGGACAACCCGCTGAACTCATTGACGGACTAATTGAACTGGGTATTAAAGACCTGACTATTGTGAGTAATAACGCCGGTAATGGTGATTATGGCTTGGCTAAACTGCTTAAAGCCGGTTCAGTTAAAAAAGTAATCTGTTCTTTCCCACGTCAGTCAGACTCTTATGTGTTTGATGAACTGTACCGTGCTGGAAAGGTCGAGCTTGAAGTAGTACCGCAAGGCAATCTGGCGTGTCGTATTCAAGCCGCTGGAATGGGTTTAGGTGCAGTCTTTACCCCAACAGGCTTTGGCACATTATTGGCAGATGGCAAAGAAACACGTCATATCGATGGCAAAGACTACGTACTTGAATATCCGATTAAAGCAGACTTTGCACTGATTAAAGCACATCAAGGCGACTGTTGGGGCAACTTGGTTTATAACAAATCAGCACGTAACTTTGGTCCAATCATGGCGATGGCAGCAGACGTCACCATTGCACAAGTTTCAGAAGTGGTTGAGCTAGGTGGATTAGATCCCGAGCACATCATCACCCCAGGTATCTTTGTACAGCACGTTGTACAAGTACAGCCCGCACAATAAGCAATAAGGAGAAATAACATGAGCTACCAAAAACTAAGCCGTGACCAAATTGCTGAACGTGTTGCCCAAGATATTCCCGATGGTGCATATGTCAATTTAGGTATTGGTTTACCGACCAAGATTTCAAAATACTTGCCAACAGACAAAGATGTATTCCTGCATTCTGAAAATGGTTTATTGGCTTTTGGTCCTCCACCCGCCAAAGGTGAAGAAGATCCTGAGCTGATTAACGCAGGCAAAGAATATGTCACCATGCTAACGGGTGGCTCGTTTTTCCATCACGGTGATTCTTTTGCCATGATGCGTGGTGGACATTTGGATATTGCCGTATTGGGTGCATTCCAAGTGGCGGCCAATGGCGACCTTGCCAATTGGCATACCGGTGCGCCAGATGCGATTCCTGCGGTGGGTGGTGCAATGGATTTGGCTGTAGGGGCCAAGAAAGTCTTTATCACCACTGATCATGTGACCAAGCAAGGTGAACCTAAGATTGTTGAAGAACTGAGCTATCCAGTAACAGGTAAGCATTGTGTTGATCGTATCTATACTGACTTATGTGTGATTGACGTGACCCCAGAGGGTTTAAAAGTGCTTGAAAAAGTTGCAAGTCTGAGCTTTGAAGAATTACAGGCTTTGACGGGTGCTCCATTGATTGACGCGATACCGGATTAAGGATATAGACAACATGAAAAACGCTTACATCATAGATGCCATCCGTACTCCATTTGGTCGTTATGCCGGTGGTCTTGCGCCAGTACGTGCAGATGACCTCGGTACTATTCCAATTCAAGTATTGATACAACGTAATCCAACGGTAGATTGGCAACAAGTCGATAATGTGATTTATGGCTATGCCAATCAGGCCAGTGAAGACAACCGTAATGTCGGGCATGTCAGCATTATGAATGGTTCATTTCTACAACCAGTTGATTAACTAGATCTCGAGCTTCTAATTCACGGATCAGTCCAACATTACTTCCAGCCCAGAATGCACCAAAGCCAGTATCACCATGTTGAACAGCTAAAGCATTCAGTTGTTTAGCTAAATCATAGGCATAAGGGTAGGCGGCTACATGTGGACGGTCGGGCTGATCAATCCTCGCTTGCCAATGATTGATGATGCCACGTGCTGGGCGACCTGAAATGCTTGAAGTAATTTGAGTGAGTGGGTGATCAAATAAAGCCTTGCGGTATGCTGCATTGGCATTTGAAGATTTACATTGTACAAAAGCAGTTCCCAATTGAACGGCATCAGCACCAAGGTTTAACATGGTTTTAGCTTGTTGCCCATTCATAATACCACCTGCTGCAATGACAGGAAGTGAACTATATTTTTTGATGAGTTGGACTAAATCAGCGGTTTTAATTGCGCCATCAATTTGAGCATTAAAAATACCGCGATGTCCACCTGCTTCGATACCTTGAGCTACAATAATATCAATCCCTGCTTCTTCGATAGTGAGCGCTTCAGTTAGATTGGTTGCAGAAACAATTGTGATGATACCGGCTTGTTTTAATTTTTGAATTTGATATTCATGCGGGATGCCAAAGTGGAAACTTACTGCTTTGGGTTGAGTGTCTAAACAAAGGTTTAAAAAATCATCATTGTCTTTAAAGCTAGGGTAAATACATTTTAATTCTGTAGGTGGGCTTGCACCAAATTTTTCAAATTCAGTTGCTAAATGTTGACTCCATAACAGATTAGATTCAGTGTTTAATGCTGCTGATTCATGACAGAAAAAGTTTAATTGAAAAGGATGTGGTGTTAGTGCTTGAGTTTCATGAATTTGTTTTAATGCAGAATCTAGTGTATTTGCACCGAGTCCTAAAGCACCCAAAGCCCCTTGATTTGATACTTCTGCAGCCAATAGTGGGGTAGAAACTCCAGCCATTGGTGCAAGTAATATGGGATGTTTTATCCCTAATTGTTCTAATAAAGACATACTTAAGCTCCTTGTGTTTTAAGTTACTTTGCCGAAGCGGCTGCAAATTAGCAAATTATGTTCGGTATTTATTATAAAAATATAATTTAAATACATCTTTAAGTTGCGACTTATTTTATCAAGACATAAATTAAATTGGAGTGACTTGGAACAGTGAACCAATCCAGCTTGAGAACGCCATTGCGATAATTCCCCACACAGCCACACGGAAACTACCTTTGAGTATTGATGTACCAGCAAAATAGCTGGATAACGCACCCAGTATGACTAGAGATAAGATACCGACAACTAAAACAATTTTCTCTAAATATGCTTCCGGGCTAAACACAATTGATAATGTCGGAAATAATGCACCAATAGAAAAAGATAATGCAGAAGAACCAGCAGCCTGTAATGGTCTTGCAGCAGTTGCTTCATTGATCCCAATTTCATCACGTGCATGTGCTTCCAAAGCATTTTTTTCTGTGAGTTGAACAGCAACTTGATGCGCCAATTCAGGATCTAAACCACGTTGAATATAAATGTGGGTAAGTTCTTTAAGCTCTAAGTGCGGATTCTTTTCTAATTCTAGAGCTTCTACTTTTAGATCTGCTGCTTCAATATCTGACTGTGATTTAACGGAAATATATTCACCGGCAGCCATTGAGGTTGCACCAGAAATTAATCCTGCAATACAGGTAATCAGCAGGGTGTGGCTTGAGGCACCGCTTGCTGCCATTCCCATCACTAAACTAGTCACAGAAATAATGCCATCATTTGCACCTAAGACGGCTGCTCTTAACCAGCCTGTACGTTGTATAAAATGCTGTTCTAGGTGGTGAGAATGAGACATAAACAAAACTCCATGTGACTGAAAGTCGGTTAATTTATAATGTAAATATATGACAAATGAAAAAAAGCTCCTATATTTAGGAGCTTTTTTTCATATTAAAACTATTGGCTCGCTTTTTCTTTAACGTCAGCAGCACCTTTTTCAACAGCACCCGCAGCAGTTGCAGTGGCATCTTTAGCAGCATCAACAGTTGCATCTGCAGCATGGGCAGTTGCATCAGCTGCATGATCTACAGCAGTCGCAGTTGCATTTGCTGCATTATCCGCAGCTTTAGCAGTCGCATCCGCTGCATTTTGAGCCGCGTGTTCTGCATCATGTTTTGCTTGTTCTACGGCATTTGCAGCATGTTCACCTGTAGTCGCACCCGTTTCAGGTGCTTTGTCTTTATTACAACCAACAAGTGCAATCGTTGCAATCAGACCAAGAGAAAGTAGAAGTTTATTCATTGTCTTGTACCTTTTTTAAATTAATTTTTGGCATCCAGCAGTTGGATAAAATAAGGGCTCGTTAATATTTCATAAGTAGCTTGCGTTGTAGGCTAAAATTGAGCAAAGCTTGTATAAGTCACTAAGGATGAAACAAAAAGAATAACGGATCTCTTTTAAGTTTCATAACGCCAACAGAGCTAATTTTAGTTGCAACCAGAGTAAGAACAAAGCACTGCTTTATTGGCAGCACAAGGCGAAGCTCAGGGACTAGTGTATTTTTTACTGTTACCTTGTTACGAACTACTCATTTAGAAAGACTAAATTTCATATTTCGTGCCTAGTATCATCTAAAACACACACTGTCGCAAACATAGAGGAATGATCAACAAATCCAAATATAAACACAAAAAATAACCAAATCAAAAAATAAAATGTAAATTTTTTATAAGATCAATTTATCTTATATTGAATAATAACTGATCAACATAATTTTAATAAAAGTTTAATATAATATGAATACACTCGCTTTATATCTAAAACTCAAGTATCAATAAAATACTTAATGAAAAAATAAAAAAGTTGTTTCTATGTTTTATCGTTAAAATTAAATCAAGACATAGTTTAAGATCTAAACAATTTATGATATTAATCGATTAAAAGTGACGAGTAGTACTAGATCTGACAATTTTGAACTTTGGAGACAAAATCAGTGCTGTAAAAATAAATTAAAATTGAAAAAAAATATTTACAAGCCAATAAAAACAGATAGAATTGAGCTAAAATGTGAAGTATATCAAATAATTCTGTCACTAGAAAAAGTCTAGAAAACATGTTTTTCGGCTTTTAAAAATGCTTAATTTACAAATTAATTTATGGGGTTTTCTTGAATATGCTTGATCTAAACACATCTCGAAAAGTACCCGATGATTTTGTCATATATGCTGAAAAACAAATCAGACAACTTTTGAACTCGGTCAGTGGTGTAGAGTTCATCATGTTGTGTACTTCTGATGGTTTTGAAATTGCTTTAGCCAACAAGAAAAATATTAACAATTCTGGAAAAATTGCTGCAGTGAGTAGTTCGATTTTGGCCTTAGTGACAGCATTTGTTTCAGAAATCAATCTTGTTGGATGTCAAACAATTACCTTAGATGCAGAGAATGGAAAAGCGCTATTAACCGCAATTCCTCATCCAAAGCATCCGTTGGTTTTAGTGGCGATGACCAACAAAGATATTTTATTGGGGCAGATCCTATATGAGCTCAAATCTACTTCTGAATTACTCACGAGAAACATATAGGGAAGTTATTTTAAAATATGTGATGAGGTTCACATTTTTTTAAAAAATGAGATCTATACTGATTTTTTTTCGAAGCTGTTATTTTTTGGAATTTTTTGAAAGCTTTAAATAGTCAAATTAGTTATTTATTTTTTAAATTTCTATTGAATAATTAATATTTTTTATGCTATTTAAATGAGTGTGGAAATAATTAATTAAAATTGATTATCAAATAAAATTAAATGGGTATTCAAAAAGAATACTAATTTATCCATGTTAGTTAGAAATGAAAATTTTTAGCTATATAGTAAAGTGTTTTAGTAAAGCAAAATAAAAATTGAATTGCTAAAACGAACAACAATGTTGAAAGCAACGGGGATGCTCATGGCTCGTATCACACTAGATCAATTAACTGATATCGATGGTTTCGTTTGTGCTGCATTAGTAGATAGCGAAAGTGGTTTATCTTTAGCGACTGCGGGTGCAGGTTTAGACTTAGAATTAGCAGCAGCAGGTAATACTGAAGTTGTTCGTGCTAAGCGTAAAGTTGCAAAAGCACTAAAATTAGATGATGTAATTGAAGATATTTTAATTACATTAGGTAAGCAGTATCACTTGATTCGTCCACTTGATTCAAATGAAAATTTATTTCTTTATCTGGTTTTAGATCGTTCTAAATCAAACTTAGCAATGGCTCGTCACGAGTTAAAAGCATTTGAAAAAGGCTTAGATTTTTCTTAATTTAAAAACTGAAAAGCTTAAAAAACTCGTCCTCGGACGAGTTTTTTCTTTTACTATCCTGTATAACATAAGTATCGTATTTATTGTGTTGAGCATTCATGTTAAAAGCTGGAATTTATAAACATTATAAAGGTAATTTATACCAAGTCTTTCATGTCGCAACGCATAGTGAAACCCGTGAAAAAGTTGTGGTTTACCAATGTTTATATGAGGATTATTCAATCTGGGTTCGACCTTATGAAATGTTTTGTGAGCAAGTCACATTAGAAGATGGTCAAGTCCAAGCGAGATTTGAATTTTTACATGCTGTTTAATCCATATGCGTTAGACTTTATAGGTTGATTAAGTCATGTAATAAACCGTAACGATGTAACTTGTCAAAAGCTATGTATTGTCATAGCAATGACGTAAATGATTGAAATAATAACAATGATAGTGAAAAGGAAGATCTAAACATGAGTTTAAGTAACCCATTTTTGCAACGATTGAATGAACTATATCAATCCTTTATTAAGTTTGATGCCACACAGTGTGATCGTATTAAACGCTATCGAAATATCGAACCTGAATCAGCATTGTTTTTAGCCATGCAAGTGCGAATTCAGCAGTCTAAGAAAATTTTAGAGATCGGAACATCAACAGGTTATTCTACATTGTGGCTTGCGGATGCAGCCAAAGTGACAGGTGCGAAGGTGACAACGCTTGAGATCGATGAAAAAAGAACTCAGCAAGCACAACTGCATGCTCAAGAGTTAAAAGTTGATGACGTGATCGATTTTTGGGTGGGGGATGCGCAAAAATACTTAGAACAGTGTCAGGAACAATATGACTTTATTCTACTTGATGCTGAACGCAATGCTTATTTAAATTACTGGGTATATCTACAGAAGATGCTTGTAGAGCATGGCGGAGTTTTGATTGTTGATAACGTAATATCACATGCGGCTGAAGTTAAAAGCTTTATCAAAGAAGTTAAACAAGATGAAAGGTTTATGACAACAACCTTGTCGATCGGGTCAGGTCTGTTTATGGTGACATTAAAAAACTAACACAGTTTTTATATCAGGGAGAAATCTCCCTGACTTTACTTTAAAAGCGCCGCTCTAAAATTATAAAATTGAAAGCCTTTTAAAATGTAAATCATATTCTAGGTATTTATGCACGAATGCTGTTTTATCACTACATCGTAGTAAATTATTGTATATAAATTCTGGTACGGGATGGTAAAGTTCACCAGAACCATTGTTATAAAAAATTTTTAAATACCGTGAAGAAGCATTATACTTCCAAGAAGTCACGGTAATCATAGATCCCATAAGCAACCCCTTAAACTTTTGATTGTTTTACAGAAAAAATATTCTGTATCTTTTGAAATTAGTCTATTCACTTAAAGAAATGTATAGTGGTTTTGTAAAAATCCTAATGATTGTTTTGATAAGGTTATTCATATTTTGACATTGCGTATTTTTGCAAGATAAACGCTTAAAAATCATAATTAAACGAGATAACGAGTTTTTTAATAATTTAGGGATAGATTATGATTCTTGCAATAGATGTTGCCTATACAGAAAACGCTGCACAAGTTGCTGGCATTGTATTTGAGTCTTGGACGAGTTCTAGTATATCGAACCATTACCTTATCACCATCAAGCCAATTGCTGACTATGAGTCAGGTCAATTTTATAAACGTGAATTGCCGTGTATTTTAAAATTATTGGATTTGGTGAAAGAAACCATTGATATGATTGTGATTGATGGCTATGTTTATTTAGGTGTTGAACAAACAGTTGGTTTAGGACAGCATTTATATACTGCCTTAGCTGATAAAACTCCTGTAATTGGAGTGGCTAAAAATGAATTTAGGGGAACGCCAAAGGAATTTGAAATTCTACGTGGACAAAGTGTTAAGCCCTTATATGTCTCTGCCATCGGAATAGAATTAGCGAAAGCGAAACACAATGTGCAGTCCATGTATGGGAAATACCGTATTCCTGAGCTACTTAAGCAAGTTGATCGTTTGAGCAAAACAACGCAAAAATAATTACGCTATTCTAAATCCAGTGGTTTAAATGCATTTTTTATATGCTAATGCTTTGTTTTTTTATTAAAAAAATATTTTATAAATTTATGGTGAAACAGATATGGATCAGTCAGCGTCTCGTCAAAAAACTTCAATAAACTATATTGAATTTAAGGTGAAAGACATCCTCCAAAGCAAAAAGTTTTATCAAAACTTAGGCTGGACTTTTACTGACTTTGGTCCTGCATATTGTGAGTTTGATTCAGGGGAGATAAAAGGTGGCTTTACCCAATCTGACAATGTGCAAAGTTCTGGTGGGGCATTAATTGTCTTATATAGTATCCAGTTAGAACAAAGCTTAGCGTGTGTGAAAGAGGCAGGAGCAACTATCGTACAAGAGATCTTTAGTTTTCCTGGTGGGCGTCGTTTTCATTTTAAAGATTTAGACGGATATGAAATTGCAATTTGGTCTCATTAAATAAAAACCTATAAACGCAAAAACCTGCACATAAAATCCAATGTAAAAAAACCACGCTAAAAAGCGTGGTTTTTTTATGGGTTTAATCTAATTCAAGAATTAGATTTTACCGACTAAGTCGATTGAAGGTGCAAGAGTTGCATCACCTTCTTTCCATTTAGCTGGGCAAACTTCGCCAGGATGACCGTGAACGTATTGAGCTGCTTTAACTTTACGAAGAAGTTCAGAAGCATCACGACCAATACCACCAGCATTGATTTCGATGATTTGGATTTTACCTTCAGGATCGATAACGAAAGTACCACGATCAGCAAGACCAGCAGATTCAATTAAAACTTCGAAGTTTTTAGCAAGAACCCAAGTTGGGTCACCAACCATTACATATTCAATTTTTTTGATTTCTTCAGAAGAATCGTGCCAAGCTTTGTGCGTGAAGTGTGTATCTGTAGAAACAGAGTAGATTTCAACGCCTAATTTTTTGAATTCAGCATAGTTGTCTGCAAGATCACCAAGTTCTGTTGGGCAAACAAAAGTGAAGTCTGCTGGATAGAAGAAAACTACAGACCATTTACCTTTAAGATCGGCTTCTGTAACTTCAATGAATTGGCCGTTTTGGAAAGCTTGTGCTTTAAATGGTTTAACTTCAGTATTAATTAAGCTCATCATTATCTCCATGATTGAGGTGTTTATCTAATATTTAACTAGAATAATGAATTTCAGGTTATTGGGGAAATAGTATTTTTTTATCGCTAAGATCGGAAAATCAAATTAACGTGCTCCAGATACATTTCACCAAAAACCGTTGTTTTGTCAGAGTTTCATCAACTAAAGCAAATCAAGATGATGTTTGAATGACAAAGCATCCTTTTTTAATCTGTTACAAACATGATGCTTCTGGGGCTATATTTCAAGGGTGATTTCTAAAAAAGATATAAAATTTATTTCAATGTATAGAATTTGTTCATATAAGATAAATTGAACTTTAACTACATCACATTTCAATGTTGTGCATCGAGCAAATGATACAGGGACTGCTGTTTTGTGCTTGGGCATCACTTCAAGCTAGCTAGTTTTGTAGATCATATAGCAACAGATCTACGTCTATATGAATATTTGCAACCACAGCCAGTTGCGTAGTTGAGTAAACTTTAGCACCTTTTAAATATTATTTTTATAATACATGTATAACACAATGGTGAATTCACTTTGATTGGACTATCTCTCCTGTGCTTTACAGCGTAAAATATTCCGTTCAATTTTAAGTATTAGGATAATGCATCTGTGCCAAATCAGTTAAATGTCGATCAATGGGTTATGGTACGAGATCGCCATCGTTTAAATCGACTGAAAAAAGGAAAAGATGCTCATCCTGAAAAATTCCAAGAATTGTTTGAGAAATCAAATCATCAAGTCAAAAAAAGATTAGCCAGTCTACCGACAATCAAACTCAATCAGGATCTACCGGTTACCCAGTATGCAGATAAACTGATTGAAGCGATTCAGAAGCATCAGATTATTATTGTTGCAGGGGAAACGGGTTCTGGTAAAACTACGCAATTACCACAGATTGCAATGCTTGCAGGTCGTGGTTTAACTGGGATGATTGGTCATACTCAGCCTCGTCGTCTGGCAGCACGGAGCGTATCGCAACGAATTGCTGAAGAAGTTGGTGAAAAGCTGGGTGAAAGCATCAGTTTTAAAGTGCGTTTTAATGAGCAAGGATCAAATGATTCGATCGTTCGCTTAATGACGGATGGTATTCTACTTGCTGAACTTTCTAATGATCGTTATTTAAATAAATATGACACGATTATTATTGATGAAGCACATGAGCGTTCATTAAATATTGATTTCATCATGGGTTACCTGAAGCAACTGGTCAAAAAGCGCCCTGATTTAAAAATCATTATTACTTCAGCGACATTAGATGTGAATCGCTTTAGCGAATATTTTAATGGTGCACCAATTTTTGAAGTGGAAGGACGTAGCTTTCCAGTAGAACTGCGTTATCGTCCGATTTCAGAGATGACGATCGGCGGTAGTGATGATGATGACTTTGATGAGTTTGAAGAAAATTTACCACGCGCAGTGGTACAAGCTGTAGAAGAATGTTTTAAGGATGCTGAGTCTAAGGGACATCCTGAACATGCGGATATTCTTATTTTCTCAAGTACTGAACAAGAAATTCGAGAACTACAAGAGACCTTACAAAAATTTGGTCCTAAACACACGCAAATTTTACCTTTATATGCTCGTTTAGCTTTGGCAGAACAGCAGAAAATCTTTAATCCATCTGGTGGTGGTCGACGTATTATCATCGCGACAAACGTTGCTGAAACAGCATTGACTGTACCGAATATTCGTTATGTGATCGACAGTGGTTTTGCACGTATTTCTCGCTATAACTATCGTTCACGGGTACAGCGTTTACCGATTGAAGCTATTTCTCAAGCTGCTGCAAATCAGCGTAAAGGGCGATGTGGTCGTATTGCACCAGGTGTTTGCATTCGCTTATACAGTGAAGATGATTTTCAAAGTCGTCCAGATTTTACTGAACCAGAAATTAAACGGACCAATTTAGCATCGGTTATTTTACAGATGCAAAGTCTCGGTTTAGGTGCTGTAGAAGATTTTGATTTTATTGAGCCACCAGACTATCGTTTGGTCAACGATGGGCGTAAGTTGCTGATTGAATTAGGTGCTATCCATGACACGCAAAATTCAAATAATCTTCCTCAAGCAATGGCACAAAATGAAATTGCGGTTTCCAAGCAGGGAGCTGTAGGTGATGCTAAAGCAAAAAACCTTGCTCAACCTGCTACTAAAAAAGCCGAACTTCAAAATAACAGTTTAACCAAAATCGGTCTACAAATGGCAAAAATGCCAATAGACCCACGCCTTGCACGTATGATTCTTGGTGGCGCTCATTTTGGGGTACTGAATGAAGTTTTGATTATTGTTGCTGCGCTTGCAGTACAAGACCCACGCGAGCGTCCTGCTGATAAGCAAATGCAGGCGGATCAAAAACATGCATTATTTAAAGAAGCAGATTCAGATTTTCTATTTTATATTAAACTGTGGAATACACTGACTGAAAATCGTGAAACTTTGAGTGAAAGCAAAAGACGTAATTTTGCCAAACAGCATTTTCTTAGCTGGTTGCGCTTACGTGAGTGGAAGAAAACTCATGAACAATTACTGGATTTAGCACAAGGTTTAAAACTTTCATTCAATGAAAAGCAGGCCAGTTATGAAAATTTACACCGTGCCTTATTGACAGGACTATTGTCCTTTATTGCCAATAAAACTGACGAACGTAATATTTTCATGGCAGTTCGTCAGCAAAAAGCCCGAATTTTTCCTGCATCAACCTTACATAAAACCAATACCCCATGGGTAATGGCATTTGAAATGGTCGAAACCTCACAGGTGTATTTACGCACACTGGCAAAAATTGAGCCTGAGTGGATTCTTTTGGCTGCACCGAACTTATTAAAACATCATTATTTTGAGCCACATTGGGCGAAAAAACCGGGTGTGGTCAATGCTTATGATCAGATTTCATTATTTGGACTGATCATTGAACCGAAACGTGCCACCAATTATGAAAAAGTGGACCAGTTGGCTGCACATGAAATTTTCTTAAGAGATGCGCTAACTACAGGAAACTTGGGAACAACGCCACCATTCTTAAAACACAACCTATTAAAGCTTGAAGAAGTGGAGCGGGTAGAAGACAAACTGCGTCGTCGTGATTTAGTCGTCGATGAAGAAACCATTTATCAGTTTTATGCCGCTAAAGTGCCTACGGAAATTGCCAGCCGTCGTAGCTTTGAAGATTGGCGAGCAACAGTAGAACCGCAGAATCCTCGTTATCTTTTTGTTGATGATGATGATTTATGGATGAATGATCGTCCAACCACACAGCAATTTCCAGATTATTTACATAATGGACAATTGCGTTTAGCTGCCAGCTATCGTTTTGATCCAAGTCATGATGAAGATGGCGCAACTGTAAAAATTCCTGTACAGGCCTTAGCTCAAGTTGATGAAAATATTTGGTCTTGGGGGATTCCGGGTTGGCGTTTGGATTTAATCGAAGCTTTATTAAAAGCCTTACCAAAAGATAAACGTCGTAACTTGGTGCCGATTCCAGATACAGCCAATAAATTGATCAAAGCAGTCGATGCGCAACATTTGCGTCAGCATATTTTTGAGTTTTTGGCATTTCAATTACGTGGTGAACAAATTACCAATAAAGATTTTTCTTTTGAACGTATTGATCAATTCTTAATTCCATTTATCAAAGTAATTGATGAAAAAGGTCGCGTGATTGAAAAAGGCCGTGATCTTGCAGAACTTAAAGCACGTTGTCGAACTGAAACACACAGTCCTGTCAAACAGTTAAAAGGTGAGTTTACTACTTTTCCTGAAAGCTTTGTATTTGAAGCATCTCAGAAAGTAACTGGGGTTGTGGTTAAACAATATCAGGCACTGGTTCCAAGCAAAGACTTTGCTAAGTTAGAGTTGAAAGATGATTCTGGTATTGTGATTCAGACCTTTAATGATCAAAGTGAAGCGATTAAACAGCATCGTGAAGGCGTAATTCGTTTGATTCATATGCAATTGGGGGATTTGATTCGTCAATTGAAAAAGCAAATTTCCAAGCCACTGGCATTGGCATATTCTCCTTTGGGCGATAAAGCACAACTTGAGCAAATGTTGGTGTACGCAACATTACAAATGGCAATTCAAGATTTACCAATTAATGCTGAAGAATTTGCGATAGTCATGGCAGATGTGAAAAAGTCATTTTTAAGTTATGGTCAGGAAGCATTAAAGTTGATCAGTGAAATTTATATTCAATGGCAGGAAATACGCCAGCAATTGTTGATGCTGGATCAAGATGTATTTGCTAAAAATATGAATGATATTGAGGATCAACTCGATTTAATGAACTTATCCAATTTTGTTTATTCAAAATCTTCAGATATTTGGCAGGAATATCCTCGTTATTTAAAAGCATTGTTATTGCGTTTAGATCGATTGCCGAATAATCTAAATCGTGATGATGCTGCAATTAAAGAAGTAGATCCTTGGATGGATAAACTGTTTAAGTTTAAGTCGGATGTCCGTGTTAAAGAAGTCTACTTCATGGTTGAGGAACTACGTATTTCATTATTTTCTCAACCAATGAAAACCAAGATGCCGATTTCGTCAACCAGAATACAAAAAGTATGGGAAAAGCTTGGAATCGGTTAGAATAGAAATAATTTGAAATATTTGTGAATTTAAAAAGGAGTTTTACATGGGCATCCGTATTACAGGTACAGGTTTGTACCATCCTGAAGAAGTGATTACCAATGAAGAATTGGTGGATTGTTTAAATGCTTATGTGGAACAATTTAACAGTGAAAATGCTGAAAAAATTGAAGCGGGTGAAGTTGTTGCCCGTCGTGGTTCAAGTGCAGAATTTATTGAAAAAGCATCAGGTGTAAAGCGTCGTTATGTGATTGAAAAATCAGGTGTCCTAGACATTAATCGTTTACGTCCTCGTTTAGAAGAACGTTCAGATGAAGAGCTTTCAATCCAAGCTGAGTGGGGCGTGATTGCGGCAAAACAAGCGATGGAAAATGCAGGCGTAACTGCAGAAGACATTGATGTGGTGATTTTAGCTTGTTCAAATTTACAACGTGCTTATCCTGCTGTTGCAATTGAAATTCAAACTGCATTGGGGATTCAGGGCTATGCCTACGACATGAATGTGGCGTGTTCAGCTGCTACATTTGGTTTGAAACAAGCCTACGATGCTGTAAAAACGGGTGCACGTCGTGTGTTATTGGTCAATGTGGAAATTACCTCAGGCCATACTGACTATCGTTCACGTGACTGCCATTTTATTTTTGGCGATGTTGCAACAGCTTCAATTATTGAAGAAACGGATAGCAAAACAGGGTTTGAAATCGTAGATACCCATTTGTTTACCCAATTCTCCAATAACATCCGAAATAATTTTGGTTTCTTAAATGGTTCAGAATTAACTTCTCGTGATGATAAGCAATTTCGTCAAGATGGTCGCAAAGTATTTAAAGAAGTGTGTCCATTGGTTGCGAAAATTATTTCCACACAATTGGAAAAGAACAGTATTCAACCTGAAAATGTAAAACGTTTTTGGCTACATCAAGCCAATGCCAATATGAATGAATTAATTTTAAAACTCATTGTCGGCAAAGAAGTTGCAGAAGCAGATCCTGATTTGGTACCAATCATTTTAGATGAGTTTGCCAATACGTCTTCAGCAGGTGTGATCATTGCATTACATCGTAGTGCGGATCAGGTGAATGATGGTGAATATGGTGTGCTATGTTCATTTGGTGCAGGTTATTCTGTGGGTTCAATTCTTGTACAAAAGCACGTTGCTTAAATCATAATTTTATAAAATCTCCCCCCCTTGCGTCGCTAAAAGCATAGTTCAGCTACTTTGAAAAGAAGGGGGGATTATCCAAAATTTAACTTATTTTATTTGTTCAAAGCTCTTCCCTGAAAAAGGAGCAGTCATACACTTAATGGTAAGATCAAAAAATGTTGAAAAGTATTTTGTAGAGATACAACATGACTGAAAAAACCTTGAAAATACGCCACAACGCTAAACTAATTCGATTAATAAGCAGCTTACAGCGCTTTTACTTTCGTCCAACATTTTTAGGTACTGAAAATTTAGTACCGAATAAACCAGCCATGTATGTCGGTAATCACACCATCTATGGTGTTTTAGATTCTCCGATTCTGATTGATTATTTATTTACAGAGCATAAAATCGCTGTGGTTAGTTTAGCTGATCATATCCATTTTCATATTCCGATTTGGAAAGAGGTAGTTAAACGTGTCGGTGGGGTTGATGGCGTACAAGAATATGCCAAAGAAGCGATGCGACAAGGCTATTCGATTTTGGTTTTTCCAGGAGGTGGTCGAGAAGTTATTAAACGCAAAGGTGAAGCTTATCAATTGATCTGGAAGCAACGCTTTGGTTTCTTAAAGTTGGCTCAGGAATTTGGTTATGAAATAGCTCCTTTTGTGGCTTTAGGTGGTGATGAAGTTTTTGATTTGGCTTTCGATGTAAATATTCTGCTCAAACAAAAATGGTTTAATAAAATATTATCAAATCCCAAAATAGGTTCATTGCTTAGACAGGGTGAGGTTATTCCTTCGATTCCAAAGCATATTATTCCAAAGCGGATTCCTTTCTATTTCAAATTTATGCCACGGTTATCTATTGAACAGATTGGGAGCATGGATGATATGATTGTATTTCGTGATCAATTGCAAGCGAGTATTTATACTGAAATTGAGGCCTTAAAGTCCTATCGAGCAGATGATCTAGAACAAAAAACTTAGAACAAAAAACAATCTTTGAGAGCGCAATAATGTTTGAACTGCAAACCAATTTTAAACAGATACTTCAGCTATTAAATCCGCGAACTCAACCCATTCAAAGTACTGTGACTTTTCTTTCAGATCCTCATTATCTTGAATTTTTACAACAGTGTGGCGATACTGAAATTACCCCTGATATTGATTTATTTGGCTATGAAACTGCGATAAAGGAAAACCAGTATTTCGCAGAGCATGTGGAAAAATTATCCCAACAACTATGGAAAATTGGTCGTACAGGGCAAGGTGATGAATGGTTTTTAGATCGCAATAGTTTTGATATTTTATTCTATAATCATGATTTAGGCATGGATTTAGATGAGAGTTTAAAGCATGATCAGTTCCAGTCAATGCAAGTCAACTTTTTCCAATTTTTACAATTTGCTTTACTTCTGCAAGCAATGGATCAGCACTTGGATAAAAAACCATTGTCTACGATTGGATTGGAGCAATTTCAAGATACTGTAAATCGTATCCATCCTGAACTTTTTTCACATTATCCATTTGATTATTTATAAGTTATAAGTGTTAAAATTGCTCGATAAAATGTGTTTACTCACAATATAAAGGAATAAAAATGTATACAGCTTCTTGTCTTTGTGGTGGTATTCAACTGAAAATTCATAGTGAAATCCCTCAAATATTTGTTTGTCATTGTCAGCAATGCCAAAAAGCTCAAGGCACTGCATTTGTGGCGATTGCTCCTATTCAGACTCAAGATTTAGAGATTGTTCAAGGACAGGCACTATTTCAAGAATATTATGCCACTGAAAATAAAAAACGAACGTTCTGTAAAAGATGTGCATCCCCATTATTTAGTGCGCGTCTAGACTTACCAGAAGTAGTTAGATTACGTGTAGGTATTGTAAATGAGCCTGTTCAAGGCAAGATTGTTTCACATGCATTTACCGATAACAAAGCTGCTTGGTTTGAAATTTTGGATACTGCACCACAATTTGTCCAAGCGATTTGCTAAATAGTGAAGTTATATTTCAAAAGTAAGAATGCTGGATATTTATTGTTTAAATAAGATTTTGTGCGCTATCTTACTTTTTTAAGTATCTGAATTTTATATTTTTATAAATAATTCAGAAATTAGTTTAAGTCGTTTGTATATATAAATACCTTCTGTATAATTTTCAAAAAATACATTTTAAATCAATAGAAGGTATAAATGACAAGAATAGTCGTCGCTGCAAAACAAGACAAAATATTACTACAGGATTCTCAAGCAAAAACAGTCAGTTTAAATCAACCTGCTATTATTCAAATTGGTGTCACACAACAAGATGTGAAAACACTAGAGCGATTAGGTGATAAGCTGATTATTAGTTTAAATAATGGTGAGCAAATTGTTTTAGAGGGATTTTTTCAAACCAATGCAACTACAACCCATTCTTTAACTTTCCCTAAAGCGGATGGAAGTTTCTCACTTGCTCACTTTGATGATAATGGAAACTTTACAGACTATAGCGGTTTGCAAAAACTTGAGACTTTACTCTATGAAGGTGCCAATACTGCGGGTGTTCAACAAATCTCTGCTTATGAAGATTCAACACCTGAGTTTTCATTTTCAAATTTATTTTCTTCAAGCGCAGTGAAAGCAGGTGTCGGTCTTGCTTCTGCAATTGGTTTAGGTTTGGCATTGATTGATGATGGTAGAAGTAATCAATCAAAGGGGGTTACTGATATTATTGCACCGAAAACGCCGACTGCAACATTAAATTCAGAAGGTACTGAAATTAAGGGTACGGCTGAAGCGGGTGCGACTATTTATGTAATTGATAAAAACCAGAAAGTGATTGCTACAGCAGTGGTAGATAAAGATGGAAATTATTCATTGACACTGCCGGAGGCTTTGCTGAACAATAATACTTATTATATCAATGCAAAAGACAAAGCTGGAAATGCTTCAACCTATACCTCTGTTGTGGGTACTAAAGATACTATTGCACCCAATGAGCCTCAGGGGCAGTTAAATGAGCAAGGAAATATTGTTACTGGTAAAGCAGAAGCGAATGCCATAATTAATGTGTATGATCCAGCGGGTCAACTGATTGGTACTGCAAAAGCCAATGCACAGGGACAATTTTCTGTTGCTATTTCTCCTGCTTTAACCACAGGCCAGATTGGTACAGTCGAAGCGATTGATGCATCTGGTAATAAATCAGAAAAACATAATATTGAAGTCGGTAAAGATACTATAGCACCTGATCAACCTAAGTTTGATGTATTTAAAGATGGAACTTCAATACATGGAACCGCAGAAGTAAATGCTAAAGTGATCATTCAAGATTCAACAGGTACGGTGATTGCAACAGGTGTTGTAGACGCCAATGGCAAATTCAATATCACCATTTCTCCTGCTTTAGATGCAAGCAAGACTGGCAAAATTATAATTGAAGATGCTGCAGGAAATAAGTCGAGTGCTGTAGAAATTAAAGCTGGACAAGATGTTTTAGCACCAGATAAACCCGTGGCCAATTTAAATGCTGAAGGAACTGTGATCACGGGTACCGCTGAAGCAAATTCCAAAATTTCAGTTTATGACAGTGCAAATAAATTATTAGGCACAGCAACAACAGATGCAAACGGAAATTATTCTGTCACACTTTCAACAGCGTTGACTGAAGCAAAAGTCGGCAGTGTATATGCAACAGATGCAGCTGGAAATCAGTCAGCGCTTAGCTCTGTAACAGGTACCAAAGATGTAACCGCGCCTGCTAGTCCGAAAATCACAGATGTGGTTGATGATGTTGGGACAACTGTAGGTTCTGTTGCTGCAAATGGGACTACAGATGACAAGCGGCCTGTGATTTCAGGAACAGGAGAAGTTGGAGCAACTTTAATTATTTATGACAATAATCAGGCGGTAGGAAAGGTCACAGTTGGTGCAGATAGTAAATGGTCATTTAGTTTTGCTTATGATTTAACTCTGGGAAGTCACAGTATTACCACTGTACAAACGGATAAAGCAGGGAATACCAGTTTAGTAAGTGATGCACGAACATTTACTGTAATAGAAATCGCCACAAAAATGGCAGTTTTTGATGAAACGTCAGCTTTTCATGCTGATTTAGCTGATTCGAATATTGATTCAGTTAAAAGTGCTGATGCGATTGGGTCAGGTGTTTTAAATTCTGAGCCAGAAAGTAGCGCTCAAGTATTAGGGCAATCGACACCAATAGAAAATCAATTTTCGCAGCTCCATTCAAATGTTTCAGATTTAGATCATACTGCTATAGCTGGCAGTTCAGCTATTCTCAGTACAAGCATAGCGACTGTACTGCAAGATGCGCTTGAGAATAACAAAGTTGAAGATATCAAGGTTGACAATACCAATTCTCATGACAGCACGGCCATGTCAGTCGATGAATTGTTGGTAAATACTTCTGTCAATGATTTAACTACAAATCAAATTGATGACGTGCTTGCTCGAACAATTGATCAAAGCACTACAGCCATTGTCGATGATGCTAAAAGTACTGCATTGGTTGCTTTCAATAAAGTCGAAAATCTATCAGCGCAAGATATAGCGGTAATGCAATCTGATATGATCAAAGACTTGTTTGACCCACAATTACTAACCTTTTGATTGAAAATAAGCAGATCAGCACCTACGGGTGCTTTTTTATTGAAATGAATTTGGTATAAAGTAAAAAGATTGTATTCAAAATCAAAAAAAATTCTAGGATTAAAATTTTTATGTCAGATGCTGTTGAACAAAATCAATTCCAAATCTCTATCGATGCTAGCGCAAGTTTAAATTTTGTCTTTCAGCAGAATGCTATCCCTTTAATTCGCAGTATTTCTTTAACTAGTAGTAAGTTACTTCCTATGAGTAAGCTTATTATTCAAGCGAATCCTGAGTTTATTCAAAGTACAGAAATCCATATCGGGATGTTGGATGAACAACAAAGTACCCAAATCAATAATCCTAAACTGAATTTTGATATTCATTTTTTATTAAATTTATCTGAAAATATAAAAGTAAGTATAAGCTTTAAGTGGTTGAGTTTAGAAGATAATTTATTGGCAGAGCATCAACAAGAAATTCAAGTTCTAACTGTCGATACTTGGGGTGGAGAAAAACAACCGCTTGAACTATTGGCATGTTTTTCACAACCTAATGCTGCTTCGTTAGTACCTATTTTAAAACGTGCCAGTGAAGTACTGTTTGAAAAGAATCTTGGCAGTTTAAATGGTTATTCAGATAAAAATCCTGAACATGTTTTACAGCAAGTCAATGCGATTTGGCAGGCATTAAATGAACAGGATTTACGCTATATTGTAAATCCTGCAAGTTATATTCAACAAGGGCAACGGATTCGCTTTGCCAAACAAATTTTAGAAGAAAAAATGGCATGTTGCCTAGACAGTACGATGTTGCTCAGTTCATTGCTGGAACAAATCGGACTTGATCCGATTGTTATGTTGATTCAGGGGCACAGCTTTTTGGGAATTTGGCTACATGAAACACCACTCGTCGACATTTTGATTGATGATCTGCAAACATTACGTAAATGTATGGAACTCGGTGCAATTACGTTTATTGAAACCACACTGCTGACCTCAAAAAATAGTTTAAAGCAAGCGATAGAATCTGCTCAGGGCTTTTTACAAGTACCTGAAAAAACTGAACAGTTTTATGTTGCAATTGATATTCGACAAAGTCGTTTACGTGGAGTACGTCCGATTTCTTTGCAGTTGGATGTCAGAAAAAATCTTGATGATAATGAGATTACTTGGACACAAGCCTCATTGCCTGAGTATGCTAGTTATGATGAAAGTGAAAATGTTGCAACCCGCGTACAGCGTTGGCTAAGGCGTTTATTGGATTTAAGTTTAAGAAATAAATTATTAAACTTTAAAGATAATCGCCTAAGTATTCCCTTGCAATATTCTGAGAAAACCTTAGCCTCTTTGGAAGATGCTTTAGCAGAAAATAAAGGGTTTTTCTTCCATAGTATTGAGCATATTTCTTTAAAAAATATGACACGTGAGAATGAAGCTGATCATGTACAACACTATATTGATGAAAATTTGCATCGACAGCTATTATTTAGTGGTCTAGATAGTGAAACCTTAAATAAACGCTTGGTTGAAGTTTATCGGGCTTCACGGACGGCATTAGAGGAAGGTGGAGCAAATACATTATTTTTAGCCATTGGATTTTTGCAATGGAAAGAGTCAGAGAAAGCTCAAAGAAGCTTTAAAGCACCATTATTATTGATTCCTGTAAGAATGACGCGCGAATCTGCTAAGTCTGGTTATCGGTTATGGATGTATGATGATGAGCCACGCTTTAATTCAACTTTATTGCAGTTATTAAGACAAGACTTTGAAATGGAAATGAATGGCTTAGATCCATTGCCAACAGATGAATCTGGTGTGGATGTGAATGCTGTATTACAAATTGTACGCCGTGCGGTGGTCAATATGCGAGGATGGGAAGTCACTGCTGAAGCAGCAATTGGTCAGTTCTCATTTTCAAAATATTTGATGTGGCGTGATCTATCTTTACGTATGCAACAGCTGAAAGAACATGCTGTGGTCAATCATCTGATTGAAACACCACGGGAACCATTTAAAAAACAAGAGGCTTTTCCACATCCAGTCGAACTCGATAAAAACTATCAACCTCAGCAATTATTCACGCCCTTGTCGTCTGACTCCTCGCAACTTGCTGCGGTAATGTCAGCTGCATTGGGACGAACATTTGTACTTTCTGGACCGCCAGGTACGGGTAAATCTCAAACGATTACCAATATGGTGGCGCAATGTTTAGCAGATGGAAAATCAGTATTATTTGTTTCAGAAAAAATGGCGGCCTTAGATGTGGTTTACCGTCGTTTAAACCAGATTGGATTAGGCGATTTATGTCTACAATTACATTCTGCAAAAGCGCAAAAAATAGAAGTTTTAGATCAACTTCGTGAACGTGCCGAAAATAACAATAATCCTTATGTTGTTCAGCAAAAGCAAACCCAGCAAGCGTGGCAATTGCTTTCTCAGCAACTGGTGGAAAGCCGCGATGAGTTAAATCAGCATGTGCATATTTTACATCAACAGCATCCGATTGGTTGGAGTTTATTTGATGCCATGAGTGATGAGCTGCTACATCGGGATATAGACAACTTACGATTTGAACTTAACATTCAGCAGTTAACTGAACAATCTCGCAACCAGTTAAAAGCGCTCAGTACAAAAGCATTTTTACAATATCAACAAATTTCCCCATCCTCTTTTGAGATACTTAAGGGATTTGCAGAGGGAAGCCCACAGAATATTTGGAATTTGTTATGGCAAGATCAGTACCAACAACAACAACAACGTTTAGCTGAACTGGTTCCACAGTTGCATTTTTCAGTACAAGCTTGGCAAGAGTGTTGCCAATTTCCCCGTGCGGAAAATCTACAGCAACTACAAAAAGATCTCGATATTTATCAGACATTGCTTAATTTTGCTCAGCAGCATGATTTGAAATTATTAAAAATTGTTGATGCGATAGATATACGACAAATTTCTGAAGCAAAAGCGATTTGCACAGAAATACAGCAAAACCGTACACGCTTAATTTTTAATTATGATGCGTCTATTTACCAAGCTGAATTAAAACAAATCGAATTTAAATGGCGTGAAGCTGTTGCCAAATTTTGGCCTTGGTCTTGGTTTGGAAAATACCAGCTGAGAAATTTAATTCGGAGTTATCAGACGGAGAAACAACGTCCATCAACGATGGTGGTTGAAAATGACTTGCCAATCCTGATCAATATTCAAAATTATCAGCAGCAATTCCAGAGCATTGAAAATCAGCTGAAAGACCGTTTGGAATCTTATTGGCAAGCTGAAAAGACAGATTGGGTACAGTTTGAAAATATTTCGATCGCATGGACGCAACTGAAACAACAACTCTCAGAACGTATGAGTCAAATTTCAGTGATTCAGCAGGCAGTGAGTTTTGCAAGTCAGCACGATTTGGGGAAAATCACCCAATATGTAGATGAATTAAAAAAAATATATAGCCAGTTTTTAAGCGATCAACAGCTTCAAACTGAACACTTAGAAGGCTATTCAATGATCACTTTTGCTGAACTTATTGCACGTCAACGGCAATTACAAACTGTGATAAGTGAGTGGCGCCATTGGCTAAATTGGCAAGGTTTAAAAACTGAACTTAAACAACAGGGTTTAGCAAGTTTCAGCGAGTTTTTACAACATCAGCCATCCGAAGCAAACGTGCAATATGCTGCTCAAAAGTTAAGACAAGAATATGTGATATTGTTAATTGATATTAATCTTGCTCGGCAATGGATTATTCAGCAGTTTAGTCAACATCCTGAGCTCAACCAGTTTAATGGTGAATTGCAGCAGCAAAAAATTCAGAAATTTTCGCAGCAGGATCGGGAACATCAACAGTTTGCCAGTGAGGAAATTACCCGTCGTTGGTATAAAATCTTTGAAAACCCTAAAATGTTTAAAAAACAATGGGCTTTACTCAATAAAGAGTTGGGCAAAAAGCGTCGGCATATACCCGTACGTGAATTAATTAAGCAAATTCCCGATGTGATTACAGGTTTAAAACCGTGTATGTTAATGAGTCCACTTTCAGTCGCTCAATATCTAGATCCTGAGTCTAAGTTTGATGTGGTGATCTTCGATGAGGCATCACAGATTCCTGTTTGGGATGCGATAGGTGCTTTGGCTCGGGGCAAACAATCGATTGTTGTGGGTGATAATAAACAAATGCCACCAACCAGTTTCTTTGGAAAAGGCGATTCTGAAGCGATCGATGAGGATGTTACCGAAGATTTGGAAAGTATTCTGGATGAATGCTTGGCTGCACAATTGCCAGAATTGGTGCTCAATTGGCATTATCGTAGTCGTTATGAAAGCTTAATTCAGTTTAGTAATCAAAAATATTATAAGGGTGAATTATTGACGTTCCCGGCACCTGTGGCTCGGGATAGTGCAATTCAATTACACCCAGTTCAAGGGGTTTATGATAAAGGTGATACCCGTACCAATAAGGCAGAGGCACAAGCGATTGTGCAATTTATTATCCAGCATTTAACGACTCAACTCACGGCAGAGGTTAAACAAACAGTTGGTGTGGTGACATTTAATATTACCCAGCAAAAACTGATTGAAGATTTGTTAGACAATGAATTGGCAAATTATCCCGAGTTAGAGCAATTAAGCCGAGAGGGTTTCGAGCCATTATTTGTGAAGAACTTGGAAAATGTACAAGGTGATGAAAGAGATCTGATTATATTCTCAATCACTTATGCTGCAGATCAAAACGGTAAATTGTTGATGAATTTTGGTGCTTTAAATCGTCAAGGTGGACAGCGCCGTTTAAATGTTGCGATTACTCGTGCACGTCAGGGTTTGCATGTTTTTTCTACACTTCGTCCAGAACAGATTGATCTCTCGCGAACCAGTAGTGAAGGTGTACGGGATTTAAAAGATTTCCTTAGCTTTGCACAAACTGGGCAGATGGCTTATTACGCACAGTCTGTTGGAAAAGAAAAATCTAAAGATGAGCTGATGTTGTATTTGCAAACTCAATTAGAGCAGTTAGGTTGGAAAGTAGACTTAGCTGTGGGGAGTGGAGAAGGTCGGATTGATCTTGCAATTCAAGATCCTAAAATTGTAGGGCAGTATTTAACGGGCATCCTTGTAGATGGTGATGATTATGCCAAGGCTGCAACCGCACGAGATCGTGATCAACTGCGCCCAACAGTTTTAAAAGGTTTAGGTTGGCATATATTACAATTATGGACTGTAGAGTGGTGGCTTGATCCAAGAGGAAATCTTGAAAAGTTACATCGTCAATTAGAATCTTTGGTCAATAAAATGTCTTAATTGTTTTTAGTAGGTGTTTGTGAAATCGGATTTTATAGTGCTTGTTTGGCTTAAATTTGATGCATAGTGCTTTCCAATAAACGCTGAATAATTTCATTCAGCGTTTTTATTTTTATCTAAAACGTGAACTTATACATATAAAATACCCAATTTCAGGTATATCTCTATATTCCCCCATTTGATCTAATGATTGATATTTGATCAAAATGTGGATTTGGGGATTATCATGAACAAAATTTATAAAGTTATTTGGAATTCACAACTTAGGTGCTGGCAAGCAGTTTCAGAATTGGCAAAAAATCATAATACTTCACAAAGTACTGTAGACCATAAAAACGCACTGAAGGGCGGTGTTCATAAAGCATCAGGGATAAATTTAATCCGATTGGCTTTTTTGGGGCTGGCTTTATTGCCGTTATCGATTTATGCCGCAATTTCTAATACTGAACTGCCTACAGGCGCCAATATCACTCAAGGTTCAGCCAACATTTCCCAAAATGGCAACGTTTTAAATATTCATCAAAATAGTCAAAACCTTTCGACCAACTGGAATACTTTTAATATTGGTAAAGATGCAACGGTTAATTTTAATCAACAAAACCAGTCATCTATAGCCATTAATCGGGTTTTGGATAGCAATACATCGCAGATTATGGGGCGTTTAAATGCCAATGGGCAGGTGTTTTTACTCAATCCAAATGGTGTGGTTTTTTCTAAGACAGCTCAAGTGAATGTTGGTGGTTTGGTTGCTTCAACTTTAAGTTTGAACGATGCGGATATTCAAAATGGAAAATATACTTTAAAAGCCAATGCCAATAGCACAGCAACGATAGAAAATAACGGTAGTATTCAAACTTTATCAGGTGGAACTGTTGCGCTGATTGCGCCCAATGTTAAAAATACCGGCTCTATTGTGACACCGAATGGCGTTACTCATCTCACTGCTGCCAGTCAAGTCACTCTTGCTTTACAGGATGGTTCACTGACCCAGTACCAAGTTGATCAAGGGGTATTAAAAGGCTTGGTGGACAATGGTGGTGCAATTCTTGCCGACAATGGCGCTGTATATTTAACTGCAAAAGCCAAAGACAGTTTAAGTAAAGCCGTGGTCAATCATAGTGGGATTATTGAAGCGAATCGCTTAAGCCAAAATGCCAAAGGTGAAATCATTTTGTTAGGTGATATGCAAAATGGTGAAACAAATGTCAGTGGCCTGCTTAAAGCTGAAGGGAAAAATGGTCAAGATGGTGGGTTTATTGAAACTTCAGCAGCCAAAGTAAAGATTAATAATAATACGATAGTGTCCTCTCATTCTGAGGGCGGGAAAATCGGAAACTGGTTGATCGACCCTACCGATTTCAGTATTAATTCAGGTAATGCATCGGCAAGTAGTAGCGGCATAGGCGCAACCACTTTAGCAAGCAGTCTTGCAACCAGTAATGTCATATTGCTAACTAGCTCTACGGGTAACCAAAAGGGTGATATCAATGTGAATGCTGATGTGACTTGGGGGAGTGCGACCAGCCTGACTTTAAATGCACAAAATGACATCAACATTAATGCCAACATCACAGCGACCAATAACAGTGGCAAACTTAATTTGATATATGGACAAAATACAGCCAATACCAATGCTAATTACTATATTAACACTGGCGCAAAAATAAACTTAAAGGCTGGGCAGAATTTTAGTACCCAAAAAGGAACGGCTGCTACCATTAACTATCAAGTCATTACGGCTTTGGGCGCACAGGGTTCGACTACAAGTCAAGATTTACAAGGGATCAACGGTAACCTGAGTGGTAATTATGTGTTGGGTGCAGACATAGATGCCAGTAGTACATGGCAGTGGAATGGCTATACCGGATTCGACCCAATTGGCTTTTATAATGCAACTTTAAGTCCAATGGATCTATCACAACAAGCTTTTCGTGGACGGTTTGATGGATTAGGTCATGCGATTAGTGGATTAAGTATTGACTCTATGTATCAGGGCATTGGACTGTTTGCGATTACGCATCAGAATGCACTTATACAAAATCTTGGACTGAATAATATAAGTTATTCAGGTTATGGAAAAACAGGTGGGATCGTGGGGCTTAATCTTGGCACGATTAATAATGTTTATGTCAATGCTGGCTTAGTCACAGGTAATACCGAGCAGTATGGCGGATTGGTGGGTTGGAACTATAATTCAGGAAATATCTTAAATTCTTATGCCAATGTGACTGTAAAAGGAAAATATTCTAATAATAATTATATTGGTGGTTTGGTTGGTTATAGTGACGGAGTTGTAAGTTCTTCTTTTGCAACAGGTGCAGTGACAGGAAATAATTATATTGGTGGTTTAGTTGGTGGAATATCAGGGCAAATCAATAACTCTTATGCAACAGGTACTGTCATCGGAAATCAATATGTTGGAGGACTGGTGGGTTTCAATGGCGGAAGTGTTGACAAAAATTATTCTTCTGGAAGTGTAACTGGGAATACTTTTGTTGGTGGTCTCGTTGGTGGTGGTAATGGTACAACCACAAATAGTTTCTGGAACACCAGTACTTCTGGAAGAACAAGCAGTGCGGGTGGTATAGGAAAAACCACAACAGAACTTCAGCAAATTTCTACTTTTGCAGGTTGGGATATTGATGATGCAGGTGGTACAGGAAAAGTCTGGCGTATTTATGAAGGAAGATCTGCACCGTTACTACGTCATTTCCTTAAACCCTTGGTTACAGAAATTGTCGCTAATTTTTCTGACAAAATTTATGATGGATCGATAGCTTCTGGAACGCTGGCTTCAGGGCTGAATTATAAAACAACTGGTAAAAATGCAGGGATTTATAGTTTAAATGATGGCTCAATCCTGATTAGTGGTGTTCCAATCGCGGCAAATATAACACAGTTTGGCGATGATGTAATTTATAAAGAAAATGGTGGATCAGGTTCATTAACAATCGCGAAAAGAGATTTAAATATTAATGGCTTGAGCGTTGCTGACAAAGTCTATGATACATCAAAAGTAGCAACATTATCGGGTACTGCTGGAGTGACAGTGCTGTCAGGTGATTCAGTGACACTTTCGGGTATTGGATTTGGATCATTTACTGATAAAAATGTGGGCAATAATAAAAATGTGATTGTGTCGGGTTATACGCTGACTGGAACAGATGCTTTAAATTACAACTTGCTGCAGCCGACAAATCTTAAAGCCAGTATAACGCCTGCAGTTTTAACCATTAATGGAATAAGTGTTGCAGATAAAACGTATGATGGCTTGTTCAATGCGACCTTAAATGGTACTGCTTCAATCAATCCATTTGCTGGAGATTTTGTTGGATTGACTGGTAGTGGTATAGGTACATTTACAGATAAGAATGCAGGAATCCGATCTGTGATCGTAACAGGCTATAACTTAACAGGTGCGGATGCAGGAAATTATACTTTTAGTCAGCCTATAGGTTCAAGTGCCACAATTCACAAAGCACAAGCCATTGTAAAGGCCAATAGTTTAAATACGGTTTATAACGGTAAAGATCAAACGGCTGCTGGCTTTAGTGCAACAGGCTTGGTCAATGGCGAAACTACAACTGTATTGTCAGGCGTAACTGCAACAGTGACTGCTAAAGATGCAGGCAAATACACCAACACAGTAACAGGTGCAGACAAGAACTATGATCTGACACTTATTGATGGCTCATTAGATATTGCGAAAGCGAAAGCCACCGTAACAGCCAATAGCGTATCAACCACCTATAACGGTAAAGATCAAACGGCTGTTGGCTTTAGTGCAACAGGCTTGGTCAATGGCGAAACTACAACTGTATTGTCAGGTGTTTCGGCAACTGTCACAGGTAAAGATGCCGGTAATTATGCCAATACAGCCACAGGTACAGATAAGAACTATGAGCTAAGTTTTGTTAATGGCTCTTTGGATATCGCCAAAGCTAAGGCGACAGTAACAGCCAATAGTGTAACAACGACCTATAACGGTAAAGATCAAACGGCTGCTGGTTTTAGTGCGACAGGCTTAGTCAATGGTGAAACTGAATCGGTATTGTCAGGTGTTTCAGCCACGGTGACTGCTAAAGATGCAGGTCAATATACCAATACCGCAACAGGTATAGATAAAAACTATGAGCTCAGTTTTGTTAATGGCTCATTAGATATTGCTAAAGCTAAAGCTACTGTCACCGCCAATAGCGTATCAACCGTTTATAACGGTAAAGACCAAACGGCTACTGGCTTTAGTGCGAAAGGCTTAGTCAATGGTGAAACAGAGTCAGTATTATCAGGCGTAAGCGCAACGGTGATTGCTAAAGATGCAGGCAAATACAACAACACAGTAACAGGTGTAGACAAGAACTATGATCTGACGCTTATTGATGGCTCTTTGGATATTGCTAAGGCCAAAGCCACCGTAACCGCCAATAGTTTAAATACGGTTTATAACGGTAAAGATCAAACAGCTGCTGGTTTTAGTGCAACAGGCTTGGTCAATGGTGAAACTACAAGTGTATTGTCAGGTGTTTCAGCAACGGTGACTGCCAAAGATGCAGGCAAATACAACAACACAGTAATAGGTGTAGACAAGAACTATGATCTGACGCTTATTGATGGCTTATTAGATATTGCTAAAGCTAAAGCGACAGTAACAGCCAATAGCGTATCAACCACCTATAATGGTAAAGATCAAACGGCTATTGGCTTTAGTGCAACAGGCTTAGTCAATGGTGAAACTACAAGTGTATTGTCAGGTGTTTCAGCAACGGTGACTGCCAAAGATGCAGGCAAATACAACAACACAGTAATAGGTGTAGACAAGAACTATGATCTGATGCTTATTGATGGCTCATTAGATATTGCCAAAGCCAAAGCCACAGTAACTGCCAATAGCGTATCTACCACCTATAATGGTAAAGATCAAACTGCTGCTGGTTTTACTGCGATAGGCTTGGTCAATGGGGAAACCGAATCGGTATTGTCAGGTGTTTCAGCCACGGTGACTGCTAAAGATGCTGGCAAATACACTAATAGCGCAACAGGTCTAGACAAGAACTACGAGCTAAGCTTTGTTGATGGCTCATTGGATATCGCTAAGGCTAAAGCCTCTGTTACGGCTAATAGCGTATCAACTACCTATAACGGTAAAGATCAAACAGCTGCTGGCTTTAGTGCAACAGGCTTGGTCAATGGTGAAACTACAACTGTATTGTCAAGTGTTTCGGCAACTGTCACAGGCAAAGATGTAGGCAAATACACCAACACAGTAACAGGTGTAGATAAGAACTATGATCTGACGCTTATTGATGGCTCATTAGATATTGCTAAAGCTAAAGCCACTGTTACTGCCAATAGCGTATCAACCACCTATAATGGTAAAGATCAAACGGCTACTGGTTTTAGTGCAACAGGTTTGGTCAATGGTGAAACTGAATCAGTTTTATCAGGTGTTTCAGCCACGGTGACTGCTAAAGATGCTGGCAAATACACTAATAGCGCAACAGGTCTAGACAAGAACTACGAGCTAAGCTTTGTTGATGGCTCATTAGATATTGCCAAAGCGAAAGCCAATGTCACCGCCAATAGCGTATCAACCACCTATAATGGTAAAGATCAAACTGCTACTGGTTTTACTGCAACAGGTTTGGTCAATGGTGAAACTGAATCAGTTTTATCAGGTGTTTCAGCCACGGTGACTGCTAAAGATGCAGGTCAATATACCAATACTGCAACAGGTCTAGATAAGAACTATGAGCTAAGCTTTGTTGATGGCTCATTAGATATTGCCAAAGCGAAAGCTACAGTAACTGCCAATAGCGTATCGACTACCTATAATGGTAAAGATCAAACAGCTGTTGGCTTTAGTGCAACAGGCTTGGTCAACGGTGAAACTGAATCAGTACTCTCAGGTGTTTCAGCAACGGTGACTGCTAAAGATGCTGGCAAATATACCAATACTGCAACAGGTCTAGACAAGAACTATGAGTTAAGTTTTATTGATGGTTCTTTGGATATCGCCAAAGCTAAAGCCACTGTCACCGCCAATAGTTTAAATACGGTTTATAACGGTAAAGAGCAAACAGCTGTTGGTTTTAGTGCGACAGGCTTAGTCAATGGTGAAACTGAATCGGTATTGTCAGGTGTTTCAGCAACGGTGACTGCTAAAGATGCAGGTCAATATACCAATACTGCAACAGGTCTAGATAAGAACTATGAGCTAAGCTTTGTTGATGGCTCATTAGATATTGCGAAAGCCAAAGCCACCGTAACTGCCAATAGCGTATCGACTACCTATAACGGTAAAGATCAAACGGCTGCTGGCTTTAGCGCTTCTGGTTTAGTCAATGGTGAAACTGAATCAATTTTATCAGGTGTTTCAGCCACGGTGACTGCTAAAGATGCTGGCAAATACACTAATAGCGCAACAGGTCTAGACAAGAACTACGAGCTAAGCTTTGTTGATGGCTCATTAGATATTGCCAAAGCGAAAGCTACAGTAACTGCCAATAGCGTATCGACTACCTATAATGGTAAAGATCAAACAGCTGTTGGCTTTAGTGCGACAGGTTTGGTCAATGGTGAAACTGAATCAGTCTTATCAGGTGTTTCAGCAACAGTGACTGCCAAAGATGCAGGTCAATACACCAATAGCGCAACGGGTCTAGATAAAAACTACGAGTTAAGTTTTGTTGATGGCTCATTAGACATTGCCAAAGCTAAAGCCACTGTCACCGCCAATAGTTTAAATACGGTTTATAACGGTAAAGATCAAACAGCTGTTGGCTTTACTGCAACAGGCTTGGTCAATGGGGAAGATACATCGGTACTCTCAGGTGTTTCAGCAACGGTGACTGCTAAAGATGCAGGTCAATACACCAATAGCGCAACGGGTCTAGACAAGAACTACGAGTTAAGTTTTGTTGATGGCTCATTAGACATTGCCAAAGGTAAAGCCACTGTCACCGCCAATAGTTTAAATACGGTTTATAACGGTAAAGATCAAACAGCTGTTGGCTTTACTGCAACAGGCTTGGTCAATGGGGAAGATACATCGGTACTCTCAGGTGTTTCAGCAACGGTGACTGCTAAAGATGCAGGTCAATACACCAATAGCGCAACGGGTCTAGACAAGAACTACGAGTTAAGTTTTGTTGATGGTTCATTGGATATCACCAAAGCCAAAGCTACTGTCACCGCCAATAGTTTAAATACGGTTTATAACGGCAAAGATCAAACAGCTGCTGGCTTTAGTGCAACAGGTTTGGTCAACGGTGAAACTGAATCGGTATTATCAGGTGTTTCAGCAACTGTCACAGGTAAAGATGCAGGTAGTTATGCCAATACAGCCACAGGTCTAGATAAGAACTATGATCTTAGTTTTATTGATGGCTCATTAGATATTGCTAAGGCTAAAGCCACTGTGATCGCCAATAGTGTATCAACTACTTATAATGGTAAAGATCAAACAGCTACTGGCTTTACTGCAACAGGCTTGGTCAATGGTGAAACTGAATCAGTACTCTCAGGTGTTTCAGCTACTGTGACTGCTAAAGATGCAGGTCAATATACCAATAGTGCAACGGGTCTAGACAAAAACTATGAACTAAGCTTTGTTGATGGCTCTTTGGATATCACCAAAGCTAAAGCCACTGTCACCGCCAATAGTTTAAATACGGTTTATAGCGGTAAAGATCAAACAGCTGCTGGTTTTAGTGCGACAGGTTTGGTCAATGGTGAAACAGAATCGGTATTGTCAGGTGTAACTGCAACGGTTACCGGCAAAGATGCTGGCCAATACACCAATAGTGCAACGGGTCTAGACAAGAACTACGAGTTAAGTTTTGTTGATGGTTCATTAGATATCGCCAAAGCCAAAGCTACTGTGACCGCCAATAGCTTAAATACAGTCTATAACGGTAAAGACCAAACGGCTATTGGTTTTAGTGCAACAGGTTTGGTCAATGGTGAAACTGAATCGGTCTTATCAGGTGTTTCAGCAACGGTGACTGCTAAAGATGCTGGCAAATACACCAATACTGCAACAGGTCTCGACAAGAACTATGATCTTAGTTTTATTGATGGCTCATTAGATATTGCTAAAGCTAAAGCCACTGTGACCGCCAATAGTGTATCAACCACCTATAACGGTAAAGATCAAACTGCTGCTGGTTTTAGTGCTTCTGGTTTAGTCAATGGAGAGACAGAATCTGTATTATCTGGTGTAAGCGCAACGGTTACCGGCAAAGATGCTGGCAAATACGCCAATACTGCAACGGGTGCAGACAAAAACTATGAGCTAACTTTTGTTAATGGTGCATTGGATATTGCGAAAGCTAAAATTAACCAAGTGACAGACATTAGCGCCAATAATCGTATTTATGATGCAACCACCAACGCAACATTAAATACTGGATCAGCACAATTCACTGGTATGGTTGCAGGCGATGAATTGAAAGTTGCAACAGCAACTGGACAATTCGGTGATAAAAATGTGGGTATAGCAAAACAAGTCTCGATTCAGGGTGTCAGTTTAAGTGGTGCAGATGCACACAACTACGAGTTGGTGAATAACACTGCACAAACTACGGCAGATATTCGCCAAGCCAATATTCAAAACATTGCTGGAATTACGGCCAACAATCGTACTTATAATGGATTAACTGCCGCTGAACTTAATCTCAGCAACGCACAATTCAACGGGATCTACGCTGGGGATAATTTAAACGTTGCAACAGCAATAGGACAATTTGACAGTGCAACCTCAGGGCAAGCAAAAAATGTATCGATTACAGCTTTAAGTCTAGGTGGCTTAGATGCTCAAAACTACAAACTTGTGGATACCACCGCTGTGACCACAGCTGATATTTATCTGTTAACCCCTGCAGCGTATTTACAAGCCATACAATTCAAACGACCGCGTTATTTGCCTGAAACCAATAACGTCTTAAATACAGTTGATTTAGATGTACGCCAAGGTGGAGTTAACACTGCAGGTATTCAAATTTTGGCAGGGGAGCACTAATTGATGAAACAACAACACAATATTTTGGCAACATCTGTGGCTGCTTGTCTGATGCTTTTGACCAGCAGTAACCATGCAGCGCCAGCACCTAATGCGGGTCAACTGCTACAACAACAGCAACAAGGACAAAGCCTTGAACCACAGGCTGCTGTTCAGATAGAAAGTTCAGCAAGCAATAACGTACCTAACTCACCTGATATCCAAATTCCTGTACGCAAAATTGAAATCACTGGAAATAGTCGTTTTAGCACAGCGCAATTGCATCACTTAGTGGCGGATGCCGAAGGTAAACAATTGAGTCTTCAGCAACTTTGGCAAGTAGCCCAAAAGATTACCACTTACTACCAGCAACAGGGCTATGCCTATAGTCGGGCTTATCTGCCTCAGCAGAATCTAAGTCAGGGTGTAGTACGTATCAATGTACTCGAAGCGTATTATGATCAAACCCAGATTGATAATCAAAGTCGAACGCAAAACTGGCTAATTGAACAAACCGTTGCACCACTTAAACAAGGTGAGCGGATCAACAGTGACCAGATGCAACAACAACTCAAACTGCTCAATCGTTTAAATGGGGTCAATACCCGAAATGTTTTGACCCCTGGTGCAACAGTCGGAAGTAGCCAACTCAATGTTGAAGTACAAAATGCAGGCATGTTGAATGGTTATATTGGCGCAGATAACTTTGGTAATCGTTATACCAGTCAAGTGCGTGGAACCGCTGGAATTTCTGCCAACAACCTTGCAGGCTTAGGCGATGAACTGAGTTTAGATGTAATGACTGCAGGCAAACGCATGAACTACGGGCGCGTGGGTTATGCATTTACCTTTACAGGAATGGGTACTCGGGCAGGCGCAAGTTATTCTTATCTAGATTATGAACTTGGAAAAGAGCTAAAAAACATTGGCGCAGAAGGGAGTGCTGCACAAAGTAGCGTATTCATTAGCCAACCTGCCTTACTGACCAATAATGCAGAAGTCCTTCTCAGCTTACAATATGATCATAAACAACTGAAAGATGATATTCAGCTCAATCAATATTACAAACATCGAAATATTGACGTGGTGACTGCCCGACTGGATGGCTCGCAGTTCGATCAATTCTTGGGTGGAGGCTTAACCCAATATGGTGCCTCAACCAGTTATGGTCGTGTGAAATTTAAAAACGATGATGCCGCTGCTTTAGATGCGCAAACAGCGAAGACAGCTGGAGACTACTATACAGCTACATTGAATCTGTCACGCTTACAAAACCTAAGCAATAAGGGCACGCAAGGCTATTTGGGAGTTTATGGACAATACAGTCCTTATAATCTAGACAGTGCAGAGCAATATCTAGGTGGTGGTCCATTTAATGTTCGTGGTTATGAATCGAGTCAATTTGCAGGCTCTACAGGTTATTTGGCCACGGCAGAACTGAGACAAAGTTTATTTGCCGATGCAAAGCATCAGCTAACAGGGAAAGTATTTATCGATACAGCAGAAGTCACGTTAAATGCTAAGCGTTGGGCAGGTGTGACAGGCGATAATCAAGTTCAAATCAGTAGTGCAGGTTTAGGTTTGAACTGGACGAGTGCGTGGAATATTCAAGCCAATGCAGAAGTTGCCTTTCCAATTGGAAATACGCCAGAGCAGTTGCAAGACCGTGATAATCACCAGTACTGGTTGAGTTTAAGAAAGACTTTCTAATTTGATTGAATAAATAAGGAGGCTTTTGTCTTCTTATTTATGTCGCCACGCGATAGCAACACGCTGTATGGTTAAACTCAATTTATTTGAGTAACGAAAAACTCCCTCCTTCAAAAAAGGTGAGAAGTATTCACTTCGCAAGGGGGAGGATTCAAACAATCTGAGTAAAAACTTAGCAAAAGGGATTTAAAAATCTAGCTGATGAGATTAAAACTTACACAGCCACACTTTACATTTAAAGTTTAAATTCTTTTGCGTAGACGAAGTCAAACCTTGCGCTGCAAACAAAGCCGATTAATATTCGTTGGGTGACCGCTACACCATCTATGATTAAATGATGTAAAAGCAAAATGATTAAATGGATATAAGTTGGAATGCCATTGATGAGTAATGGATATTTTTATCATGATTATTTGTATAGGCTTGTATATACAAATAACATCGACTCAAGATACAATGAGTTAGAATATTTTGTATGAGTTTTAGCCAATGTCAAGAGCGTCAAAGCACAATGATCTAGACTTATCTCTAGAAGAAGATAGTCCTGTTCCTTTGTATTTGCGCGTGAAGCAAATGATTTCACAAAAAATTTATGAAGGAACATGGACTGTAAATAAAAAAATTCCTTCAGAAAGTGAGTTGGTGAATTTACTGGGTTGTAGTCGTATGACGGTCAATCGGGCATTGCGCGAACTGACCAGTGAAGGTTTATTGGTGCGTATACAAGGTGTTGGCTCTTTTGTCGCTGAAGGGCAAGGTCGTACAGCATTATTTCATGTGAATAATATTGCAGAAGAAATTATTGCGAGAAATCATAAACATCATGCTGAAGTATTGGTACTTGAACAAATTCAAGCCAATGAAGAACAAAGTCGATTAATGCAAATTCGAGAAGGACAACGACTATTTCACTCGATCATTGTGCATTATGAAAATGATGTGCCTGTGCAGATCGAAGATCGTTTAGTTGATCCCGTACTGATTCCAGATTATTTGGCACAAGATTTTAAAACTATCACGCCTAATGCCTATTTAATGTCAAAAGCACCTGTTACTGAAGGTGAGCATGTGGTTACTGCTATTCTTGCTTCAGCACAAGAATGTAAATGGCTAAAAATCAATAAAACAGAGCCTTGTTTATTGATCCGCCGTAGAACATGGTCCAATAAACAACTGATCTCCAGTGCAAGACTGATTTATCCTGGCAGTCGCTATTATTTGGAAGGTAAATTTACCCAATGATTGAGCTTTTAAAAGCCAGCCATTACAAAAAAATGCGATGGAAAAATGGGAAAGGCTATACGCTTGAAATCGCCCGTAGTGTCGGTGAAAGCTTAGTTGAGTTTGATTGGCGGATTTCGATGGCCGATGTGAAAACATCGAGTGATTTTTCCAAGTTTAATGGGATGAATCGCTTTTTGACGGTATTGGAAGGTCAAGGTCTTTCACTGCGTATAGATGATGATTTTAAGTATTTAAAAACATTGCAGTCCGTCGAGTTTCGTGGAGACAGCGTGGTCAGTTGTGAATTGCTGGCAGGGTACATTCGCGATTTTAATTTGATTTTTAATCCAAAAAAGTTTGATGCGCAGTATCAGTGGATTTTCTCTCCAGAAGCCTTAGAAATACCCATATTATCTGACGTGATGTTTGTTTTTAATCAGAGTGTTGAGGTGTTAGTTATCGAAATTGGTCAACAGATTTTTCATTTGGAACATCAGGACAGTCTTAAACTCGAAGATGAAAAATCATTAAAGACAATCATTTTAAATCAGCAATTTTTAAAGCAAACTTGTCTAATACAACTCACAAAAATCTAAATTTTATTGATTCTACTTAAACGCATACAACCTTAAGTTGTCTGCGTTTTTTGTTTTTATGAAAAATAAATCTATTTATTTTATATGTTTATAAATTTTTTTAAAAATAATTTAAAAAGCATCTTTTCAATATTAAAGATTTGTGTAGTATATAGATGTATATACAAGTTAGTACATTGCTATACAGTGAATGCAGTTTAATTTGCTGGTTTAAACTCAAAGGAAGGAGTCCTATTGTGACAACAACGACAACAAAATTTCGTGATGTAGAAATTCGCGCACCTCGTGGTACTAAGCTCAATGCAAAAAGTTGGTTGACTGAAGCTCCACTGCGTATGTTGATGAATAATCTTGATCCTGATGTCGCAGAGAATCCAAAAGAGCTTGTTGTTTACGGTGGTATTGGTCGTGCTGCACGTAATTGGGAATGTTATGACAAGATTGTTGAAACACTTAAAACTTTAGAAAATGACGAAACTTTATTGGTTCAATCAGGTAAACCCGTCGGCGTATTCAAAACACATAAAGATGCACCACGTGTTCTTATTGCCAATTCAAACTTAGTTCCACATTGGGCAAATTGGCAACATTTCAACGAGCTAGATGCCAAAGGCTTGGCAATGTATGGTCAAATGACCGCAGGTTCTTGGATCTATATCGGCAGCCAAGGCATTGTACAAGGCACCTATGAAACTTTTGTTGAAGCTGGTCGCCAGCACTACAACGGGGACTTAAAAGGTCGTTGGGTGGTGACTGCTGGTTTAGGTGGAATGGGAGGGGCTCAGCCTTTAGCTGCGACATTGGCAGGCGCATGCTCGCTTAATATCGAATGCCAGCAAGCCAGTATTGATTTCCGTTTACGTACACGTTATGTCGATGAACAAGCAACAGATTTAGATGATGCTTTGGCGCGTATCGACCGTTATACCAAAGAAGGCAAGGTGATTTCGATTGCGCTACATGGCAATGCAGCTGAAATTTTACCTGAATTAGTTCGCCGTGGCGTTCATCCGGACATGGTGACGGATCAAACCAGTGCACATGATCCACTCAATGGCTATTTACCCATTGGTTGGACATGGGAAGAATATCGTCAACGTGCCAAAACTGAGCCAGAAGCAGTGGTAAAAGCTGCAAAACAATCTATGGCGAAGCATGTACAAGCGATGTTGGATTTCCAAAAAATGGGTGTTCCAACCTTTGACTATGGCAATAATATCCGTCAAATGGCGCAGGAAGAAGGCGTAGAAAACGCATTTGATTTCCCTGGTTTTGTACCTGCTTATATCCGTCCATTATTCTGTCGTGGTATTGGACCATTCCGTTGGGTTGCACTTTCAGGTGACCCTGAAGATATCTATAAAACAGATGCAAAAGTTAAAGAATTGATTCCAGATGATGAACATTTACATCGTTGGTTAGACATGGCAAGAGAACGGATTAGCTTCCAAGGCTTACCAGCACGTATTTGCTGGGTTGGTTTAGGCTTGCGTGCAAAATTAGGTCTGGCATTTAATGAAATGGTACGTAGTGGTGAGCTTTCAGCACCAATCGTCATAGGTCGCGATCATTTAGACTCAGGTTCGGTTTCCAGTCCAAATCGTGAAACTGAAGCAATGCAAGATGGTTCCGATGCTGTATCTGATTGGCCATTATTGAATGCTTTACTTAATACAGCAGGTGGCGCGACTTGGGTTTCATTACATCACGGCGGTGGTGTCGGGATGGGCTTCTCTCAACACTCAGGTGTCGTGATTGTTTGTGATGGTACCGATGAAGCAGCAGCACGTATTGCTCGGGTATTGACCAATGACCCAGCAACAGGCGTGATGCGTCATGCAGATGCTGGTTATGATATTGCCGTCGAATGTGCCAAAGCGCAAGGTTTGAACTTGCCGATGATCACCAAATAAAAGACATGGACATTACGATGCTTTTTGCAATTGTGTAAGTAGCATCGTAAGAGAACAATATAGCGTAAAACAGGACGTCAAAATGGAACTCTTAATTCAACCAGGCAAGCTCACTCTCGCAGATCTTCGCCAAGCGTATTTAAATCCAATCAAAGTTAAACTTGATGACAGTGCTTATGCTGGCATCAATGCCAGTGTTGCATGTGTCGAAAAGATTGTGAATGAAGGACGCACAGCTTACGGTATCAATACTGGTTTTGGCTTACTCGCTTCAAGTAAAATTGCTCCTGAAGACTTAGAACAGTTACAACGTTCATTGGTACTTTCTCATGCTGCTGGTGTGGGAGTACCTTTAGATGATGCGATGGTTCGCTTAATTATGTTGTTAAAGGCCAATAGTTTGGCACGTGGTTTTTCTGGTATCCGTCCTAAAGTGATTGATGCAATCCTTGCCTTGATCAATGCAGAAGTTTATCCACATATTCCATTAAAAGGTTCAGTCGGCGCTTCAGGTGACTTGGCACCCCTTGCACATATGTCTCTGGTTTTACTCGGTGAAAGTAAAGCACGCTATAAAGGGGAATGGTTCCCAGCAGTTGAAGCACTTAAAATCGCAGGTTTAGAACCCATTACTTTAGCAGCCAAAGAAGGTTTGGCACTTTTAAATGGTACACAGGTTTCAACAGCATACGCATTACGTGGTCTATTTGAAGCTGAAGATTTATTTGCTGCTGCGACCGTTTGTGGTGGGTTAAGCGTTGAAGCTATGCTCGGTTCACGTGCGCCGTTTGATGCACGTGTCCATGAAGTTCGTGGTCAGCGTGGTCAAATTGATGTTGCCGCTGCATATCGTGACTTATTGACTGAATCAAGTGAAATTGCACATTCACATGAAGATTGTAGCAAGGTTCAAGACCCGTATTCACTGCGTTGTCAACCTCAAGTGATGGGGGCTTGTTTAACGCAAATTCGCCAAGCAGCAGAAGTATTAGCGATTGAGTCGAATGCAGTTTCAGATAACCCATTGGTGTTTGCGGCAGAAGGTGACGTAATCTCAGCGGGTAACTTCCATGCTGAACCTGTGGCAATGGCTGCTGATAATTTAGCCTTAGCGATTGCAGAGATTGGTTCACTGTCTGAACGTCGTGTTTCGATGATGATGGATCGCCATATGTCACAGCTTCCTCCATTTTTGGTTGCCAATGGTGGGGTGAATTCGGGCTTTATGATTGCTCAAGTAACAGCTGCTGCGTTAGCGAGTGACAATAAAGCACTTGCACATCCTGCCAGTGTTGATAGTTTACCGACCTCTGCAAATCAGGAAGACCATGTTTCCATGGCGCCTAATGCAGGAAAACGCTTGTGGTATATGGCTGATAACGTTCGCGGCATTCTTGCAGTTGAGTGGTTAGGTGCATGTCAAGGACTTGATTTCCGTGAAGGATTGAAAAGCTCTCCTAAACTTGAGCGTGCCCGAAAAATTCTGCGTGATCAAGTGGCGTATTACAGTGAAGATCGTTTCTTCGCGCCAGATATCGAACAAGCAAGTGAATTGCTCGCAAGTGGTTGTCTGAACGAATTGCTCATTGCAAAGCTACTACCGAGCTTGTCCGAAGTGTGATCAATAAAACGGTCACATGGAGTGACCGAATCTAACTAAATTTCCTCAAGGATTGGAGATTATAATGTCACAACACTCCACATTACAGCGGGGGTTAAACACCCGTCATATCCGCTTTTTGGCATTGGGTTCAGCGATTGGCACGGGGCTTTTCTATGGATCAGCAACGGCAATTAAAATGGCTGGTCCGTCTGTTTTAATTGCTTATATGGTTGCAGGGATTGCAATTTATATTGTGATGCGAGCATTAGGGGAAATGGCTGTTCATAACCCTGTATCAGGTTCTTTTAGTGAATATGCCTCAAATTATATTGGTCCTTTAGCTGGTTTTACCACAGGTTGGACCTACGTTTTTGAAATGATCATTGTCGCCTTGGCTGACGTGACTGCTTTCGGTATCTATATGGGGTTTTGGTACCCCGATGTGCCACGATGGATCTGGATTTTATCGCTGATTATGTTCTTAGGGGCAATTAACCTGATCCACGTTAAAGTCTTTGGTGAGGTGGAGTTCTGGTTATCCATCGTCAAGGTCAGTGCTATTGTTGCCATGATTTTGGGTGGTTTTGGTCTGATGTTCTATGGCTTCAATGCCGATCACACTGGTTTTGTACCAGGTATTCAAAACCTATGGATTCATGAAGGTTTTATGCCAAATGGGATTATGGGTTTAGTTGCCTGTTTATCTGTTGTGGTATTTGCATTCGGTGGCATCGAAATCATTGGGATTACAGCGGGTGAGTCACAAGATCCGAAAACGTCGATTCCTCGTGCGATTAATGCGGTTCCTGTGCGTATCTTACTTTTTTATATTCTGACGATTTTTGTATTGATGTCGATTTTCCCATGGAATCAAATTGGTAGCCAAGGCAGTCCATTTGTACAAATTTTTGAAAATTTAGGCATCAAATCTGCAGCAACTGTTTTAAATATTGTGGTCATTACAGCTGCAATTTCCGCGATCAATAGTGATGTATTTGGTGCAGGGCGTATGCTCTATGGTATGTCTAAGCATAAACAAGCACCTCAAGTGTTCCAGAAACTCTCACGTAATGGTGTTCCATGGATGACTGTAGTGGTGATGGCGGGGGTGTTACTTATTGGGGTAGTGCTTAACTATCTGATTCCTGAAAATGTATTTATTATCATCGCATCAATTGCAACATTTGCAACGGTTTGGGTATGGTTAATGATTTTACTTTCTCAAGTGGGCATGCGCCGTAAACTGTCTAAATCAGAAATTAAAGCATTAGATTTTCCTGTGATTGGCTGGCCTTATGCACCTGCATTTGCCATTGTATTTATGCTGTTTATTTTAGCCATGATGGGATATTTCCCAGACTCAAGACCTGCACTTTATGTCGGTATAACATGGTTGGTTTTACTCTGGATTGCTTACACGATATGGGTGAAGCCCAAGCAAAATTCAGTAAAAGAAAAACCAGATCTCCAACAAAACATCGAAATGGAAAGCTGATACTGAAGCTGCTCAAGCGTGCTTAAAGCATGAGCAGCAAGAGGAAATGTCAATGAAAAAACTTTGGACAAATTGTCATATTGCAACCATGCAAGATGGGCAATATTCCAGTATTGAATCTGCTGCAATCGTCACTTTAGCACAACATATTCACTGGATTGGCGCAGAAAAAGATGTTCCTGTAGATGACTATACTGAGATCATTGACCTCAATGGCGCATGGGTGACTCCCGGTTTAATTGATTGTCATACGCATAGTGTATTTGGCGGAAATCGCAGTGTTGAGTTTGAAAAACGTTTGCAAGGTGTCAGTTATGCGGAAATCGCAGCGAGTGGCGGTGGTATTGCAAGCACTGTAAGAGCAACACGAGAAGCAAGCGAAGAGCAGCTCCTTGCTTCGGCACTCAAACGTATTCGTTGTATGCTTAAAGATGGTGTAACCACCATTGAAATTAAGTCGGGATATGGTCTGGACTATAGCAATGAACGTAAAATGCTCCGTGTGATTCGTCAAGTCGCTCAAACTTTACCGATGACTGTAAAAAGTACGTGTTTGGCAGCGCATGCTTTGCCACCTGAGTATCAAGATCAAAGTGATGCTTATATTGAACATATCTGTACCGAGATGTTACCCAAACTGCATCAAGAAGGTTTAGTCGATGCAGTCGATGCTTTCTGTGAGCATTTGGCATTTTCACCTGCACAAGTTGAACGTGTTTTTAAAGCAGCTCAGGCATTAAACCTACCTGTTAAATTACATGCAGAACAACTTTCGTCCCTCGGTGGTTCAACGCTTGCTGCACATTACCATGCTTTATCCGCAGATCATTTGGAATACATGACTGAAGCTGATGCCAAAGCCATGGCTGCTTCAGGCACAGTTGCTGTGTTATTGCCGGGAGCATTCTATTTTCTGAGAGAAACCAAGTATCCACCTTTAGATAGTTTGCAGCAACATGGTGTACGTATCGCATTATCCAGTGATTTAAATCCAGGAACATCGCCAGCCTTGTCATTACGTTTAATGCTGAATATGGGTAGTACATTATTCCGTTTAACACCAGAACAAGCACTCGCAGGTGTCACAACGCATGCTGCTTATGCACTCGGCTTACAAGATACGCATGGCACATTAGAACAGGGTAAAGTGGCGGATTTTATTGCTTGGGATATTGAGCATCCATCTGAGATTGTGTATTGGCTTGGCGGTGATTTATCAAAACGAATCATCCAACATGGAAATGAAATCTTGATCTCAGCTTGAGATTGATTTTTATAAAGTGATATTAATAATGAATCATTCATTTAAGTGGCAAGGACGACAAGATGGGGAAGGTGATGCACATCTACGTCTCCATCAAGTGATCAATACCAGTCCTCAAGCATCTTTTGCTTTTATTGGTTTTAGTTCAGATGAAGGTGTTAAACGCAACCATGGACGTTTAGGTGCAGCGGATGCACCAGATATGATTCGTGCTCAATTGGCAAATTTACCTGTGCATCAACCTGTGACCATTATCGATTTAGGCACCGTGCTTTGTGATCATGCTGAACTTGAAATAGCGCAGGCGGAATTAGCGCATCAAGTTGAACGTAGTTTAAATTCCAACATGAAGCCCATTGTGTTAGGTGGTGGACATGAAGTTGCCTTTGGGAGTTTTTCTGGTTTATTTCAATACATTCAAAATAATCATCTGAATAAGAAAATCGGCATTATTAACTTCGATGCACACTTTGATTTGCGTGAAGCTGAACAGGTCACTTCAGGCACACCTTTTTTAAATGCAGCTAAACTATCAGAACAGTTTCATCAAGAATTTAACTACATGTGTATCGGTGTTGCCAAGCATTCAAATACTAAAATTTTGTTTGACACAGCAGAGCGTTTAAACTGTAATTATATTTACGATTATGAATTAAAACTGCAAAATGTTGAAAATTTAATCTTAAGAATAAATAATTTTATTAAAAAAGTAGACTATTTGTATATTACGGTTGACCTTGATGTATTTAACGCTAGCATTGCGCCGGGTGTCAGCGCACCTGCGGTGAAAGGAATCGATTTATCTATTTTTGACCCATTATTAGAAGCCATTAAAAAAACTGACAAGATCAAAGTTTTTGATGTGGCTGAATGTAATCCGCGGTTTGATTTGGACAACAGAACTGCCAAATTAGCCGCTTATATTATTTTTAACTACATATTTGATTGATGATTCAAGTGACTTCATCAAAAGGATAAGCAAAGTATGTCTAATTTATCTTATATCTCTCAAAATAACGGTCCATGGTCTACCTACCTCGAACAGATTGAGCGAGTTACACCGTATTTAGAACATCTGAAAGATTATGTCGACACCTTAAAGCGACCAAAACGTGCTTTGATTGTCGATGTACCGATTGTAATGGATGATGGCACAATCCGTCATTTCGAAGGCTATCGCGTTCAACATAACTTATCGCGTGGTCCAGGTAAGGGCGGTATCCGTTACCATCCAGATGTAGATCTCAATGAAGTGATGGCACTTTCTGCATGGATGACCATTAAAACTGCGGTTTTAAACCTACCTTTTGGCGGTGCAAAAGGTGGTGTTCGTGTTGATCCTCGTCAGCTTTCTCCACGTGAGTTAGAGCGCTTAACACGTCGTTATACCAGTGAAATTAGCCATATCATTGGCCCACAAAAAGATATTCCAGCGCCGGATGTTGGCACCAATCCTAACGTTATGGGCTGGATTATGGATACATATTCTTCGGGTCAAGGCCATACCGTAACAGGTGTTGTTACAGGTAAGCCGATTCATTTAGGTGGTTCTTTAGGACGTATTAAAGCAACGGGTCGTGGTGTATTTATTACCGGTCAACAAGTTGCCGCAAAAATTAAACTTCCTTTAGAGGGTGCACGAGTTGCTGTCCAAGGTTTTGGTAACGTTGGTAGTGAAGCTGCATATCTATTTGCCGATTCGAAATCTATTATTGTAACGATTCAAGACCATACAGGGACGATTTATAATCCTCAAGGTATTGATTTAGCTACTTTAAAAACTTATCTAGAAAGTAATCAAGGTGTGGGGGGCTTTGCTGGTGCTCAAGCGATTAGCGATGAAGATTTCTGGGATGTTGAAATGGATATCTTGATTCCTGCCGCATTGGAAGGTCAAATCACGGTTGAACGCGCACAGAAATTAACAGCGAAATTGGTACTCGAAGGGGCAAACGGTCCAACTTATCCAGAAGCAGATGATATCTTAATCCAACGTGGTATCACGGTTGTACCAGATGTGATTTGTAATGCGGGTGGTGTAACGGTCAGTTATTTTGAATGGGTTCAAGATATGTCGAGCTACTTCTGGTCGGAAGAAGAAATTAACCAAAGACTCGATAAATTAATGGTTCAAGCGATTAATGATGTATGGCAGACCTCAAATGACAAAGTATGTAGTTTAAGAACGGCTGCCTTTATTTTAGGTTGTGAGCGTATCTTGAAAGCACGTATGGAACGCGGTATTTTCCCAGGCTAATTTATTTGTTGTAAACGTGACCTTAGCGTATCTTCGCTAAGGTCATTTTTTTATCTATTTAAAATGTACTTTAATGGTCTATTTAAATAGTGAATTTTACAGAATCTATTGAATAATAATTATCTTATATAGCGTCTTGTATTGCACAGTAATAACATTTCAAAAATCTGAGTTCATCTTAGCATCAACTTTGTACTGCCTTATTTTGTATATAGATTTGTGCAGTTAATTTAGATAGTAGCAACACGCTGATCTCACGCGACACCTGATACTACAAGCCAAGCAGTGCTCAGTATGCAATGTGATAAAAAACTCATAGGCTTAAGGCCGAATTGTATGGATAAGACTAAATATAGTCTGAATAAAATGTCTTAAATTTTGTATAGTATTTGCCTTTTTGTGGTTTTAATTTCACATGAATTAAACTATAAAGTATATCTAGTATGTGAATAAATTATAGACACTTCTGCAATAAACCTTTTTAGAAAGTGGTTAAGAATATGAATAAAATATACTCAAAATACATCTATATTTTGAGCATTGGTAGTGTATGTAGCTTTGCGACTTTGTTATCAGCTGCACCGACATTGCAATACTCAAAAACCTACCAAAGCTGTATAAATACAGCAAAAACCACAGGGAACAAGCAACTGTGTATCAGTGCAGAGCATTTAGGTCAGAATGAAAGATTAAACTTGGCCGTAAAAAAACTAACACCCAAGCTCTCAGCATATCAACAAAGCAGATTAGCTGATGCTCAAGTAGAGTGGCAATCTTTGCAAAATTTTAAAGATGATCAATGTGATCAAGCTGTATTTGATGATGAAAATGCAGTTAAACCTTCGGGTAAAAACTTGACCGCATTGGATTGTGACCGACAGTCGCTTGAACGTGTGGCTGAACGCGCTTATGAATTGGAACAAGGCAATGTGCGGGCTGAATATTATCTTGATCCATAATTTATGATTGCTCATGATGTCTAAAGCATCGAAGTGTTTTATAAAAAATTTTATTGGTTTTAGTGTAGATAAATCATCAGCGTAAGCAAAAGGAAACTTTCTTATGATCAGTAAACAACAATTGACAATCAGTACAAGCAATAACCGACAACGCCAGAGTAAGGGAGATAAACATAGAGTCGCAGGTATTTTGGCTGTATTCACATTAGGCTTGTTACTCACTGGTTGTGTTTCAACACCTAATCCTGTGCAACAGGCTGCTGATAAATTGGTTGGGCAACATGTAAATAAAGCGATTGGTATCTTTGGATCACCCACTTATCGCGTTCCTGCAAGTAATAATGGTGGCTCTGCAATGTGGGAAAATTCGGTTGTTTCCCAACATGTTGTACAACAGTTTGTGCAAACAGGAACTGAATATGCAGGGCAGCGTGTTGTTGGACAAACTGGTGGGCAAGGTGTTGTTGGTGCTATTTATGAAAATCAATATCGCCCGACTGGATATTATCAAAATGCGGTACAAGAGCGTGCTCAGTATCTGTGTAATATCACGGCATTGACAGGTCCAGGTGATATTATAACGAGTATTTTAGTGATTGGATGTAAGCAGAGCAAAGATGGTTTGTGATCATCAAAACCAAACTACAGATTTAATCTGACAGATTGTCCATAAGTGGATATCTGTCAGATAGCGTTAATAAGAAGACACACTTACAGAAAATCACCTAGATCAAAATATTTTATCCAAACTCTCTAGCTTCAATTTAGCAAAATATTTTTTGCCAATTTCACTTTCCTATTTTAATTTTACCCCTTCGCTATCGCTATACCAAGTAAGTTAAAATAAGGAAGGTTCAGTGAGTAATTCACAGTGCTTAGAGGATTCTAGCCATTTTAATTATTCAACCAAATCGAAATTAAAATTGCAGTAACATGCTAAAAATGAAGCCTAACTCCGATCAATTTTTATTGGTCTTATCATATGAGTAGTATCTATCTCAAAGCATATATCTATGCAAAATAAAGTAATTGCAGTATTTTTCCTGTTATTTTTAGCTAATTTCCTTTATTTTTATTAATTAATATATTATTCATTTGCTTTCGTTTTCATCATTGATAGGCACCTTTGAAGTGGCTAAACTCCATTCACCAAAGCTAGATATTCTCTATGAATTTGGTATAAAGTATATTATGGGAAATCATTTAAAAATCATGAAAATAAATTAAACAATCATAAAAATATTGTAGTAATACTTAGAGAAAAAGAATAAAATTCAATCAAATGCTGTTTGCACATGACCTCATGAAACTGAAAAAACTCATATTTTGTCTAAAGTTAAATCTGAGAAAACTTATTCTATTTTTAGCAATATTCAGCATCGCTATTTTATTTATTGCTTCGCTTTTTGTGAATTATTCTATCCAAAAAAAAGAACTATTAGATACTTCGCTTTCGTTCAATATGGAATATGCCACAAAAATAGCCCAAAAAACTGATTCTCAAATTCAGACTGTGCTAAAACAGTTAAATTATAGTGCGTCTTTACTGGGTAATTCATTTAGTGATGAGCAATTTAAACAATCAGAAGTTGATCGACTTAAATTTCAATCTAATTACTTTGATAGTGTAATCATTTCAGATAAATATGGGCATGTGCTCAATTTCTCACCTTCAAAAATTGCCATTAATAAAAATGTAGTGAATTCCACACTGGGATTTAAACAATCCCTTAAAACTCAAAAGACCGTAATCACAAGCCCATATTATTCAATTAAAAATAATTTAATTGTTTTTATTTCTCAGCCTATTTTTGATAAAAACAAAAATTATCTGGGCTTTATTGGTGGTGCAATTTATTTAAAAGAAAAAAATATTATTAATGAGTTACTAACCCTAAGCTTTAACTATAAAGATAGTTATATGTATGTATTAGATAGTAATAGAAAAATCATTTTTCATCCTGATGCAAGTCGAATAGGCTCTCTTGCAACAGATAATACGGGTCTCAATTATATGACAAGTCATATGATCGGAAAAATAAGGCTCGTCAATAGCAAAGGGGTCGATAATTTAGCAGGCTTTGCAAGAGTAAGTCATACCAATTGGATCATCGTTTCCCAACAACCGACTCATAAGCTTTTAGAAAAAGTTCCTTATCTAATTTATAAAATTATTGCTTATATGCTTGTTTTTTATATTTTAATCTTTCTGATCATCTGGAAAATATCCTATTATATCTCAGCACCATTAAATCGCTTAGCAACAATGGCGAGTCATCTCAATAACCCAGAGACTGCAACTCAAATTAAAAATGTGGATGCTTTATATTATGAGGTAAGAAATTTTAAACGCTCACTGTTACAGAGCTCTTCAAATTTTAAGAAAAAAATATCTACACTCAATCACTATGTAAATACAGATCCATTAACAGGACTTTATAATCGCAGAGGAATGGAATTACATATTGAACGCCTAATGAAAAATGAAGCAGCGTTTGCAATTATCGCCGTTGATATCGATTATTTTAAAAAAATTAATGACCAATATGGGCATGAAAAAGGAGATTTAGTCCTGACAAAAACTGCACAAAATATTAAGGATTGTGTCAGGAGTATTGATGTTTGTTGTCGGATTGGAGGAGAAGAGTTTGTGATTCTGAGTCCTATCGATAGTCAAAATTTAAGTATTAATATTGCAGAGAGGGTTCGACAGGCATTAGAAGTAACGCCAATCGGAGAAATACCCGCGATTACCGTGTCGATAGGGATAGCGCATTGGCCTGAAATTTCTACAGACATCCATAAGGTGTTTAAAGCAGCTGATGAATATTTATATTTGGCAAAGAAGGATGGACGTAATTGTATTCGTTATAAAAAATAGTTTTAAAAACGACAATTTATCTTCAATATAAATGCATTTTTTGAGTTAATTTACGTACTATTTCAATCTTAGGATGAAATGTAACAGTGTGTTGGGACTAGATCTGCGTCTAAGGGTGACTTTCAGGTCTCTACAAGATAACAATAATCCCTAGGCTTGTATGAGAAAAAAGAAAGACAGTTTAATTTAAGGTATGCTTAACCTAAATATATTTTTAACTTATTGAAAAACAATGATGTTGGTGGAGTGTTGCTGAAATTATATTCAATTTCAGAATATTGCTTGACTTACTTTTTTTCGTAATGAGGAGCTAAGCTTCTAAAGAATAATCTTCTTGTGTAGCTAGGCTCACCGCAAAACTCTCGACCGTCAGCAAGCCATGTAATGAGTCGTAGAAATAGCCTCAGACAGTTGTGGATGACATTTCCGAATACCCTATTTTTTCAAGAATTTTATATTGTACTCATGTTAATTTATACTCAGTTTATTATGTTGATTGGCATAAATCAGGTTGATGCTTTAGTAACTCCAGTTACGATTAATTCAATAATTGAATCGCCATATTTTTTTAAACCCTTGATATCTTCAGGATTGGCTAAAAAACGTAGAGCCCCATTGGTAATCATCCCAATGATATTATGTCCAGTATTTTCACAATCTAAATTCTCACGAAAAAAACCAGAATCTACCCCATGCTTTAAATAGTTAGCAGTAAAAATACCCGCCATTTGCATCAAGTTTTGAATAAATCTGGTCATTTCAGCATCTATCGAAGTTGCTTCAAGTAATAATAATTTTAGAGTTAGAGGATTCTCTTGTGCAAAAAGACGCAAACGTTCAGAAATTCGCTGACACTGTTCACGGTATTCTTCAATATTATTCACCGCCTGAGGGGCATTTTCACCAGTAAGCAATGCCATGATTTTTTGCATAGTATCCGAAATAACATGCTGCAAAATATTGCGTTTATTTTCAAAATGGCGATAGAAAGTACCATGACCAATGCCTAAGCGTTTGGCAATATCTGAAATGGCTGTTTGATGGTACCCACGCTCAGAAAATTCTAAAAACGCAGCTTCTAAAATATCGGCTTGTAATTGGATACGTTGACGTTCTGCACGACGTAAAGTTGTTGGTTCATTCATAGGCAAAGAATACCAAATAAATATTCAAAATTGTTAAACAATGGAAATTGACAAGTCATTCCGTTTTTGACATTGTGTTCCTAGTGTTTATATTCTAAGCGATTTTCAACATGGAAAAAATGAAAAAAAATACAAAGGATGAAAACTTTTACAAAGTGATTATCGTGGGTGGCGGTTTTGCTGGTCTTGGTGCTGCGATCAGATTAAAACAAGCAGGGATTGAAGATTTCATATTGCTGGAAAAGGCTGCTGAAATGGGCGGGGTCTGGCGTGAAAATACTTATCCAGGCTGCGCTTGTGATGTACCATCCGCACTTTATTCATACTCATTTGAACAAAACCATGCATGGTCACGGGTATTTGCACAGCAAAAAGAAATTAAACAATATTTATTTGATGTGGTAGATAAGTACAAGGTCATGCCACATGTGCATTTGAATCGTGAAGCTTTAAAAGCACAGTGGTCAGATGTAGAAAAGTGCTGGAATATCCAAACCGAACAGGGTGAGTTGCGCTCTGAATTTGCAATTCTTGCTTGTGGTCCTATGCATGAACCTGTATTGCCTGATGTTAAAGGTATTGAAACCTTTAAAGGGGAAATTTTTCATTCTTCACAATGGCGGCATGATTTAGACTTAACCGCTCAACGAGTTGCGGTGATTGGAACAGGTGCTTCGGCCATCCAGTTTGTACCGCAGATTCAACCACAAGTTAAACAACTGACGATCTTTCAACGTACTGCACAATGGATTTTGCCCAAGTCAGACATGCCATTACTTGCGCCCGTTCGTACCATGTTTAAGCTGTTACCGCTGACTCAACAGCTGATGCGAGGTTCAGTGTATGGAATTTTTGAAACGATAAATGGTGGAATTCAAAGTCCTGCGGCAATGAATCAATTCCAAAAATTAGCCAAATGGCATTTAAATTACCATATTAAAAATCCACAACTACGAGAAAAATTAACCCCAAATTTTATTATGGGTTGTAAACGTATTTTGCAATCTAACAATTGGTATCCTGCTTTAGCAAAAAATAATGTAGAGGTGATTGCCAGCGGTTTATCTGAAATAAATGGTAATACTTTAATTGCAAGTAATGGTGAACGTTGTGAAGCAGACATAATTATTCTTGGTACGGGGTTTGAAATTGCAGAACCGCCAATCGCCAATCGTGTCTATAACCGTTTTGGACAGCGGATGTCAGATGTTTGGCAGGGGAGCCCTGAGGGCTATATGGGAACAATGATAGAAAATTGTCCAAACGGCTTTCTGATGTTTGGTCCAAATGTCGCTGTGAGTTCCTCAGCATTTATTATCATTGAAGCTCAGCTTGATTATATTATTGATGCTTTGAAACAGGCAATTCAATTCGGCATCAAGACTATTGAACCAAATCCAAAAATTACAAAAGTCTTTAATGAAAAAGTCCAAGCAGCTTTGCAAACTACGGTATGGAACAAGGGGGGATGTCAAAGCTATTTTATTGATCGCAATGGGCGCAACAGTACAGTTTGGCCGTGGTCAACCTATAAACTCCGAGCAAAGATGAAACATTTTAATTTAGCTGAGTATTTGATTAATCATCAACCTGAACCAAGCCCAGTGTTAAAGCAAGAAGATATTGTATGAAAAAGGGATTTTAATCTTCATCCTATTCAAGCCTATAAAAGAGGATAGATGTGAAATGTACCAAGATTTTAAATAAAGGATAAAGCAATGTTTAAAAAACAAAAATTAAAAGGCAAAGTGATTGCGATTACTGGTGCCGCACGTGGCATTGGTTTAGCAACCGCGGAAGCCTTAATTGCACAAGGTGCAAAAGTCAGTATTGGTGATCTTGATTTAGCACTTGCTGAAAAAGAAGCACAGCGTATTGGTGCAAAAGCTTTTAAAGTGGATGTGCGTGATCGTAAATCATTTGCCCAATTTATTCAAAACACCATTCAACATTATGGCAGTTTTTATGGTTTAGTGAATAATGCTGGGATTATGCCGATGGGGGCTTTTCTGGATGAAGATCCCGCTTTAGCAGATGCACAAATTGATATTAACTTTCGTGGTGTCATCATTGGCATGCAATTGGCACTTCCCGAATTGCTCAAATATAAACAAGGGCATATTGTGAATATCGCTTCACTTGCAGGCCGTTTTGCTTTGCCAGGTTCAGCGGTTTATTCTGGAACTAAATTTGCTGTGATTGGTCTCACTGAAGCAGTTGCAGGTGAGTTTCGTGATTCAGCTATTCAGTTCACTGCAATTTTACCCAGTAAAGTGCTGACAGAGCTCACCGCTGGAACTGAAAATGCTGCAAAAACGATTCCAGCTGTGACATCACAAGATGTTGCCAATGCAGTTTTGAGTGCTTTGATTAAGCCTCGATTATTTATTGCAGTACCTGATTACTTACAAACAGTACATAGTGCTTATGCCTTATTGCCGCAATGGGCGCAAACAGGCGCACGTCGCATCTTGGGGGATAATGGTATCTTGACTAAACTTGATCATTCTGCCCATTCAAGTTATGCCAAGCGAATTCATAAGTTGGCAGAATAATTGCTTATTAAAAAGAAACTTTTTAAATCAGTTCATTTGGCTCAAAGTAAATACTCCACTTTGAGCCATTTTTTATGGGTGTGGCTAAAATGGATATCATTACATCTATATTCAATCTGTCAAAAAACTCAGCCACAAGAGTAGAATTGATTTAATCAATATTATTAATTAAATTAACTATATGGAAGAAAATTTTTTGTTTATAAAAAAATTGCAATGCCACACCTTACATTGAAAGTTTAAATACCTTTGCGTAGGCGATGCATCACTTTTCGTAGGGGATGTCAAACTTTGCGCTGCAAACAAAGCTGTGCTTTGTTTTTACTCATGTGCGAGGGGTACGTGCTGTACCCCCCGCCCAACGGCGACATCCATGTTAGGATCACTATCTAGGATTCAAAAGTACAAAAACGAATGAATAGCCAACAGTTTCAAAAAGTTTATACGTAACTATAAGCGTCATTTATGATCAATGACTTGATAGAGGTTATTTGTATGAATAATTAGGTAGGTTGACTATACCTGAATGCGTATTACTGTAAAGCTGCTACTACCATATCTTACTGAGAACGTTTAAGTTTCTATTAGATTGATTTGTATTATTTTTTGGAGCTCAGCATGATTTGTGTTGCTAAGCCAAAAAATACTGTACCCATAAACCATTTTTGCATTTTTAACCAAAGCGCATGACGATTTAAAAGTTGGGTAAAAGAACTGGCAGAAAAAATAAACAACATGTTGATGAACAGACTAATCACAATTTGGACAAAACCCAAACTAAGCGTTTGCACTAAAACATCGCCTTGATGTGGTTTGATAAATTGTGGCAGCAAAGCTAAGTACATCATCGCAATTTTAGGATTCAGTAGATTAGTCAAAAAGCCCATCAAAAATAGTTTTGAATTTGAATAAGATTGGTTGCTGGTAATCTCAAAAGGCGAGTGAGGTGATTGAATGGTTTTCCAGCCAAGATAAATCAGGTAGAACGCGCCAGCAATTTTTAAAATATCGTATGCAACTGGAATCGTCATTAATAAAGCAGTAATTCCAAAAGCAGCACATAGCATATAAAATACAAAACCGAGTGCTGTGCCTCCCAATGAAACCATCCCCGCAGTTTTGCCCTGACACAAGGACCTTGAGACCAGATAAATCATATTTGGACCAGGGGTGAGAGCCATACCTAGGGCAATCAAGGCAAAAGCAAATAAAGTAGAATCCATATGTTCAATATCAATTATTCTGTAGGGTGATGTTTTGTTGGATACATTCTGCGAGTTTGACTTTATCTTGAGGATGCAAGGTAATGAAGTAGGCACCTACACGATATTGCTCGTTTTCAGCAGGTTCAGAGTACGCAATTTGTGCCGTTGCTGCAATATGGAAGAAATTTTCAGGATGGCTCAGGGTGACATGAATAAAGCTACCTTGTTTCAGGTATTGTTGGCTGGTAAAACTAAAGCCACTTTCAGAAAAATTGACTTTTTGTGGCGTTGGTAACATGGTTTGTACAATAGAATCGTAAAGAGAACCAGTAATAAGGTTTAACTTTTGGTTGAATAAGGATAAGATTCGAGCAATTTGTTGATCTTTTTCATTTAATTGTTCTAATTCGTAGTGAAGTGCATGATCAAATTGATCTAATTCTGCAAGTAGTAGAAAATAGCGCGGTAATACAAAATTAGCATCATATGGATCGTTCAGCGCAACTTCTTCAGAAATGATTTGATAGTTGATCCTTAACGCAGCATCGATTCGTGACATGACACGACGTTCATTTGCTTCATTTTGATGCTGTAACGCTTCCATAAAACACCTCGGACTAGAATGGTATGTTTAAACCAATCTCGCTGTATATAGGGTTGAGATACACTCGCGCACGGCGTAGTAATCACTTTATTTCTTTTATCGCTTTGGTTTCCATGATCGGTCTAACCTTAGGGGTTGCTGTACTGATTACAGTTTTATCTGTTATGAATGGTTTTGACCGAGAGTTAAAGAACCGTGTTTTAGGTATGATACCTCAAGCCACTGTTTCTTCAACACAAATTCTAACAGACTGGCCTGTACTTGCAAAGAAAATTGAACAACATAAGCATGTGACTGGTGTTGCTCCATTTACCCAACTACAAGGTATGCTTACTGCACAAGGACAGGTCGCCGGCATCATGGTGACTGGTATTGAACCTCAATATGAAAAGAAGGTTTCAATTATCCAAAATCATATGGTGGAAGGTAGCATAGATCAACTAAAAAAAGGTGAATATGGCATTGTTCTAGGCAAACAAATGACTGATGCGTTAGGCCTTGGTCTAAATGACAATGTCACCTTGGTTTTACCTGAAGCAACCCCTTCGCCAGCAGGGGTTGTGCCACGTTTTAAACGTTTTAAAATTGTGGGTATTTTTAGTATAGGTGCGGAAGTTGATTCGAGTTTAGGTTACATCGCACTCAATGACGCATCTACGCTATTACGTCTACCTGACGGTGCGCAGGGTGTGCGTATGAAACTGGATGATATTTTCCAAGCGCCACAGGTTGCCAATGAAATTGTTCGTGAGTTACCAAACGGATTCTATGCCTCAGATTGGACCTATACGCATGGTAATTTATTCAGCGCAATCCAAATGGAAAAGGCAATGGTCAGTCTATTGTTATTCCTAATCGTACTTGTTGCTGCATTTAATATTGTCTCTTCATTGGTCATGGTTGTGACGGATAAAAAATCAGACATCGCAATTTTGAGAACATTAGGCGCATCACCTGCAACAATTACCCGCATTTTTATGGTGCAAGGTACTGTGATTGGTGTGGTTGGAACTGTCGCTGGTGCAATCTTGGGGATTATCTCTGCCTTAGGAATTAGTAACTTTATTGGCTGGTTGAATACTGCATTTGGATTACATTTATTCGATGCTTATTTTATCAACTACTTACCTTCTTATTTAAGATGGCAAGATGTCGTGGTGATTGTGAGCTTGTCCTTGGGTCTCAGCTTTATTGCAACCATTTACCCAGCATTGCGAGCAGCTAAAATTCAGCCTGCGGAGGCGCTTCGTTATGAATAGTGCTACACAAAGTCCAGTGGTTTTAGAGGCACAAAATATCTATAAATCGTTTACTGATGGTAAGTCACATGTAGACGTGATTACAGGCTTATCCTTACAAGTAGCGCAAGGTGAGTTTGTCTCCATTGTGGGTTCAAGTGGGTCAGGTAAAAGTACGCTATTACATATTTTGGGAGGGCTAGATCGCCCTACCCAAGGTCTGGTAAATTTAAATGGCAGACGTTTTGATAACTTGGGTGAAGCTGAACGCGGTTTTTTACGTAATGAACATTTAGGCTTTGTCTATCAGTTTCATCATTTATTGCCTGAATTTACTGCACTTGAAAATGTCGCAATGCCGTTGATGTTAAGAAAAGATGCGGAGTATAAAAAGGTTAAAGAACGTGCTGAATATTTACTTGAACGTGTTGGATTATCGCATCGTTTAACGCATCAACCTGGTGAGTTATCAGGTGGTGAACGTCAACGTGTAGCTTTAGCACGTGCTTTGGTGACACAACCGAAGTTAATGTTAGCCGATGAACCGACAGGGAATCTAGATCGCAAAACAGCAAAATCTATTTTTGAATTACTGCGTGATTTACGTGAGGAGTTCAATATGGCAATGTTGATTGTGACGCACGATGAGCAACTGGCAAAATCAGCAGATAAAATCCTACATATGCAAGATGGTGTCTGGATTGATGGCTAATTTTAGCACTCATTTGATGATATCATTCTAAAGTGAGGTATATTTTTTAAACTTAAGCCCAATAACTGATTGGGCTTAATCAATAAAACACTGAAAACAATAAATAGAAAAACTATGTACATATATATTGCTTTAATTGGATGGATATTGGGTATCTCTTTTATGGGATACCATTCACCAGCTTCTTTAACTCTCTTGGTATGGATTAGCTTAGCCTTAAGTCTTTTGCTATTTAAATTTTATCGGTCGAAGTATAGATTGATTAATTCCTTGGTATTTAAACTGATCTATTTAAGCTTAGTCGGTATATCATGTGGTCTAATCGGTTGGCATTATGCAGATTCAGCACTCGAAAAAAGATTAAGCTTACGTGATACATCAGCTCATCAAATTGAAAAAATTATTTATATTTCTAGCATAAATACGATTAAGCAAACCAACTCATCCTTTAGTTCCCAACTCCCCCGTACTCAACAGCGTATTCAACAAAAAGTATTGTTACTCGGACTAAAACAAGCCACACAAATGTTAATGTATCTGGATGATTCACAGTCTGAAATGATCCAACTAGGCCAATATTATCGAGTAAGAGGGCAAATCAAACCAATTCACGGTTATGCTGTCGCTGGTGCTTTTGATAAAGAAAAATGGTTTCTACAACAAAACATTCTCGGTGTATTCAAGGCTCACTCATTTGAACACATCGATGAAATTCAAGTGAAACAGTTGGGTTATACACCCTTTATTCGTCAACAGAATACCTTACTATATAGAGCTCAACTCAGTATCGAAAAGTTACGTCTAAAATTTCGCCATTGGATTGCAGTTTCATCATTACATAATAAGGGATTGCTCTTGGCCTTATTAACCGGTGATGAAAGCTTATTGGCGAATGAAACACATGAGTTATTTAAAAAATTGGGCATCTCTCATTTACTTGCAATCTCTGGACCGCACGTATTAATTTTTGCAAGTTTGTTTTGTTTTTTGTTTAATTCAATCATTAAAAAAGCTTATCCACAGATTTTTTTGAGAATTCCACAACCTTATTTATTGATCTTTCCTTTTTTAGCCTGTGTGGTGTTTTATAGCGCTTTTGTTGGTTTTGAAATTCCCGCGTTAAGAACCATGCTGACAGTCACAATTTTGATTTTTATTATTTTATTCAAGCAAAAAATTCAACCTCTTAAGCATCTATTATTGACAGCCAGTATTTTATTAGTAATTGATCCTTTTAGTATTCTATCTTCTGCTTTTTGGTTATCCTTTGGTTCATGTTTTATTTTGATTCGTGTCTATCAGACTGTTCAGCAACATTCGAATCAAACTGTAGAGACATGGAAAACTAAGACTAAACTATTTATACGAGTATTAATTGATTCGCAATGGAAAATATTTATTGCATTATTACCAGTGGTGCTGTGGATATTTCAACAATTTTCATGGATCACACCCTTGAGCAATTTGATCGCAATTCCAATGATTGGTGCAATAATTGTTCCTATTGAAGTCATGGCGGCATGCATGAGTATACTTTTTGATCCTTTAGGTGGAGTACTCTTTAAAGTTTCTGATATTTTTTTGTCTATATTGTTGTATTTACTGGAAAAGTTGGATCAGTTTCTCAATTTTAAATTGAATTGGTGGGCATTCAATTCTTTGCAAATTATTTGCATTGCTTTGACTGTGTTTATTATCTTTCTGCCCAAAGGTGTGCTTCCCAAATTTTGGGCAATACTCTGCTTAGCACCGTTAGTAATATCACATAAAAATTCTTCAAGATTCCAACTTGATGTCATAGATGTTGGGCAAGGACAGGCAATTTTTTTAAATTTGCCTGAACATAAAATGCTGATTGATACAGGTGGCACATTTGATGAAGAGCAATTCAGTATTGGTAAAAAAGTCATTATTCCATATCTTATGCGACAAGGCATTGCTCAATTGGATCAAGTGATTCTGACCCATTTAGATCAAGACCATAGTGGTGCATTTGCAGAAATAGAGAAGGTCGTCAAAATTGACAAAGTTTATTCAAATGAAATAGATGAGCTTCTTAATCAGCATAAATTTGAGTATTGTCATCAAGGGCAATATTGGCAATATGAAGATGTTCGGATTTCTGTTTTGGCGCCTGCTAAAAATAGCCTAAGCAAAGCTCGGTATGACAGAAATGGACTCTCATGCATCATTTATATTCAAGTTCCTCAGTCGAAATCACATCAAAATTTTTTATTGATGGGGGATGCTGGGTGGGAAACGGAATATAATCTATTAGCACAATATCCAGATTTAAAAGTAGATGTCTTAGTGCTAGGTCATCATGGTAGCAAAAATAGTTCTTCATACGACTTTTTAAAGCAATTACAACCTAAACTTGCGATTGTATCGGCTGGATATGCCAATCGCTATGGTCATCCACATCCGATTGTATTGAAACGGCTAGAGGCTTTGAATATTCCAGTCAAAACCACTATTGAACAAGGTTCTATTCAATTTAAGCTAAATTCGCAAGGGCAGATGGAGTTGATAGGTTATCGGCAAAACTTAAAGTGGCTCGCTTCCCATGATCGTCTCATTGCGGATTGAATTGATCATTTCCATCGCTTCTTTATTGGGAACATTATAAATCTGTTTTAGTTTTGGGTGAGCTTTAAAACGTTTATAACTCCAGTGATAATGTTCTGGGTATTGGCAGATTAATTTTTCGAGCGCAGTGTAAATAATATGTGTGCCCTGATTTGCATCGACCTGATAGATATTTTCATCAATAGGTTGAACGACCATATCAAAACCCTGATTTTCGTTTCTAATAGCATATAGCAAGAGTGCTTTGGATTTGGTCTTTTGGATCAGCTTTGCACTTAAATTACTTGAAAAGAGTGGAATCCCAAAATACTCAATAAGTTCTCCCCCTTGATGTGGCGAATGGTCAGGCAAAATAACGGTGGTACCTCCTTGTTTTAAAGCTCTAAATATTTGCCGGACGCCAGATTCATCTGTTGGAACCAGTGTGGCATTTTCGCGACCTCGCGCAGCACGTACGAAACGATCTGCACTTTCATCTTTAATTGGTTCATACATAATGGTCATTTGTGTATATTGGGCAAACCATGCGTTCATAATTTCCCAAGTACCGAAATGAGGCACGACCAGTACAAGGCCTTTTTTTTCCGCAATTGCTTCATGGAAATGGTGCTCACCTTCAATATGGTGAATACGGTCGATATTTACTTGATTTGAACTTCCCCAAACCGTAAAAAACTCCATATAAGACTGTAATTCATTGCGAATTGCATGCTCTGTAATTCTTTCGCGTTTGGATTTATCTAGGTCTGGAAAGCAAATTTCAATATTTAAACGAATGGTTTCAGAGGTTTTGGTGATACGTAATAAGTTGACAAGTCCAGCCAAAATGCGCGCGATAAAACGTGCGATTGGGATCGGCAGTCGACTGAAAAAATTGAGAAGTCGCGAAGTTGAGGTTTTATCAGTCATCCGGATCTAAAATTAAAGCGCAGGTTAAGTAATAGTGAGATTTAGCAAATTATTATAAGTTAAATCGTAATGATTAAATAGATTATACGGATTCCGTGTATATAATGAAGCATGAATAATTAATTTGGATGGTATAAATGTCAGATTGGCCGCCGAAACCTCAAAATGACAATACAAATTTGAATTCCTCTGCGGGTCAACAGCCTACAGGACAGGAATGGAAGATCTTAGAGAAAGCTGTTCTTGCTTCAGTTGAAGAGCAACGCCGTACTCGTCGCTGGGGGATCTTTTTTAAAATACTCACTTTTCTTTATATTCTCTTTGTCTTAGTTGCACTGGGTAAGAGTTGTTCATTATCAGGGTCAGATGATGGAACAATAACTTCAGAGAATCATTTAGGGGTTGTCAATATCGTTGGTACAATTGATTCAAGTAGTCAAGGTGTAAATAGTACCGATACGATTAAATCATTAAAGAAAGCATTTGAAGCAAAGTCTGCTCAAGCTGTAGTATTGAATGTGAATTCCCCAGGTGGATCACCAGTTCAGTCTGATGATATTTGGCAAGAGATTCAGTACCTCAAAAAACAAAATCCAGAGAAAAAAGTATATGCTGTGATTGGTGATATGGGAGCTTCAGGTGCTTATTATATTGCATCAGCAGCAGACGAAATTTGGGTAAATCCATCGAGTTTGGTGGGATCAATTGGTGTGATTATGCCGAACTATGGGGTAAATGGTTTAGCGCAAAAATTAGGTGTTGAAGACCGAACGATGACTTCGGGAAGTAATAAAGACATACTGAGTATGACGAAACCGATTAATCCAGAACAACGCGCGCATATTCAAGCTTTATTGGACAATGTACATGATCACTTTATCGATGCTGTGAAAAAAGGCCGTGGTGAAAAGCTGAAATCGCAAGATCCAGCGATCTTCTCTGGTTTATTCTGGACGGGTGACCAAGCAATTAAATTGGGTATCGCAGATAAAGCAGGGAATATGGAAACATTAAAACGCGAATTAAAAGTGAAAAAGACAGTTAATTATACGGTTGAACGTAGCCCATTTGACTCAGTTCTAGGCCGTTTAGGTTCAGAAATGGGTCATGGTTTAGGTACAGCCGTGAGCCAGAAACTTGGTATGAATCAAGATGTGAAAATGCAATAGTTCAAGTCTGTTAGATCAGTAAAGAACAATATATTGTATTCTTGTTCTTTACTGAGCCATACAGGATAAAAAACAAAAATATGAAAAAAGAAGATGAAAAAAGAAGATGAAAAAATAAGTCCAACACGATTCTAAAGCTCTATTTTCTTCTTACTTTATGCCATTTTAGCTGGTTTAAACCTGTTTAAGTCATTTGAATGACATCGCTTATTGTAAAACAATAGCAGTGAGTTCACTTAAAATATTTAACTGAATCCAATTTATCAGCTACAGTATTTGCAATTCGTCATATTCAGAGTGTAACACAAGACATGGTTAGTCTATCTCACATGAAACCTGTTATTCATTTTGCCCATGCCAATGGTGTGCCATCTAAAGTCTATATGAAACTATTTGATTTATTGAAAGATCAATATGATGTGATTTATGTTTCTTTATTAGGCACAGATCAACGTTATCCTATTGATAACAATTGGTCGAATTTTGCAGATCAAGTGATTGATAGTATTGTGCAACAATCTAATGGACGTAAAGTCATAGGCTTAGGTCATTCATTAGGCGCTGTTGCAACTTTTTTAGCGTCGTTTAAACGTCCAGATTTATTTGAACAAGCAATTTTATTGGATCCTCCATTGATTATGGGAACCGCATCCTTTGTCTTTAATCTTGCAAAGAAATTTTATCCTCAAAAAATCGATGCGATGACACCAGCTCACCTCAGCTTACGCCGTCGAGATCATTGGGAATCGCGTCAACAAGCCGCAGAGTTGTTACGTCCAAAGGGGTTTTATCAGCATTTTGACGCAGATTGTTTTAAGGCTTATATCGATTATGCACTAACAGAAGATCATGTTCGTGGTGGCGTGACCTTGACCATTCCTAAGGATGTTGAAGTTGCAATTTTTAGAACTGGTCCTTCTTATTGGTGGTTACCTCATCCACAACCACAAGTTCCAGTAGATTTAGTTATTGGTTCTGAGAGCCCTTTTCTAAAACGTAAATTTCCACAAATTACCAAAAAGAAATTTAATATTCCTTTTACTCTGACGGCTGGAGGACATATGTTTCCTTTAGAACATCCAGTTGAAACTGTTAACTTAATTAAAAAGTTGATTCAACAAAATTTATCTAATACCCATTAATCAGTGTTGAATGGGTTACAGATTGTACCTCTCTCTATAGTCAACCTGTCAAAAAACTCGGACACAAGAATATAATAGATTTAATTAATATTTTTAATTAAATCTATTATATGGAAAGATAAATTATTTGATTGTAAAAAATTTGCAATACAAAATCTTACATTCAAAGTTTAAATATCTTTGCGTAGGCGCTGCCTCATTTTTGCACGACAAAAACCAGTGCTTTGTTCTTGCTCAGATGAAAAGATACCGTCTTAACTGTCAAGCAAATTATTTAAGGATTCATGCCTTATAATTTGCCTGATAAGGTTGTTGGTTTTTAAGAACACCATAGCAAAGATGAATTAACTTTCGCATAGCAGCAGCAATCGCTACCATTTTAGTTTTCCCTTTCGCTAAGAGCCGTTCGCTCAACTCTTTAATGTGAGGATTGTACCGAGTTGCAACAATGGCAGCCATATATAAACCCGATCGAATTTTAGGTGAACCGGCTTTAGATAAGCGACTTTTTCCAAGCACAGAACTACCAGATTGTCTATGAATGGGAACTAAACCCACAAATGCAGCAGCTTGGCTAGCTTTTTCAAAAGAATGAGCACGTAAAAAAACAAGCATTAATAAACTGGTACGCTCAGCAATTGCTGGAATGCTTTCAAGAAGCTTTTGATCACGTTTAAGCTCATGGTCTTGATCTTGATCAATATGGTTTTGAATTTGTGTATCTAGATTCTGAATTTGCCGAGTTAATGATTTAATATTAGTCTTAATAGACTTTAAAATTGGTACAACTATTAGAGTGGAGTTTGCTTTTTCCAAACGATTTTGTTCACGTTTTAAGTCGTTCGCAAGACTTGACCTTCTATCTAATAAAGCATTGAGCAATCGGATATTATCAGGAGTGGGTTGCCATAAATGTAAATCTACAGTCATTGCAAATCGCGCCAATACTTCACTATCGATTTTGTCAGTTTTATTAAGCTTAGAGATACTTTGAGCAAAATATCGAGTACGGGCTGGGTTAGCCACACAAACTTGAAATTTTAAATCAAATAAAAATTGAGCTAACATTTCATGATAGACGGATGTTGCTTCCATTAAGGCTCTAGTTTCTTCAGCAACAAGACCAAAACGATTTAACCATGATAACAATTGATGAAATCCTTTATTGCTATTGGAAAAGCATTTAGTTTTTATTTTTCCACTAGAGTCATCAAGAAATAAACAACAATCGAATTTAGCTTTAGAAACATCAATGCCAAGATAAAACATAGCTTCACCTAATTATTGATTGAATTAATATTAAAAAACCACAGTCTTTTCTTGTGAATGCAGCATCAAAGTGCTTAGTTACCGTCCAGATTTATGTCAGTGGTTAGGTGTAAATTGTAGGTTTAATCTTTTCAGGAAACTCGAAGTTTTGATGACAAACCAAACTCTACAATTTACGTGTAGTGATAGCTAATCACTACAAAGAACAAGATACAAGATGACAAAAATCTTCAGTTGGACGAGGGGTATGTCCTGTACCCCACATTCCTACATACATTGGGCGACATCCCTGTCTTCCTGCGATAGGACAACCATCTAGGATTGAAAAGTACAAAAAATGGTTTGATAACCAATAGTTTCTATAAGTTCAAACAAAAATATAGGCTACATTTATGATCAATAAATTGATGGAAATCACTTGTATGAATAATTAGGGGATTTGATTATAAGTAAAGGTTTTTGTTACGGCCTATCGTTAAAAAGTCCGCTGTTTTTCCCATAAATTGATTTCAATCTTTTTATGTAAAATGTAGCAGTTCAAGCGACTTTGCTATAAACCTATTGTTATCTAAGGTCACTAAACGGGCGAATTTTATATTAGATATAAAAAATGCATCCTTAGATGCATTTTTTGACAGTATTTTAAATCAAGCAAATCTTAAAGTTGGCAAAATTGAATTGGCTGTTTAAGTGCTTGTCCCTTATATAAAACCTGACCATTTTCCAAGTGTTGAATGGTGCCATTACAGATCCATTCAACCGCTTGAGGATAAATTAAATGCTCAAGTACATGGACTCGTGCTGCAAGCGATTGCACAGTATCATGCAAAGTAACTTTTAAAATACCCTGAGTCAAAGCTTGACCAGCGTCTAATTCAGCAGTAACAAAATGCACAGTACAGCCATGCAAAACATCACCTGTATTTAAAACACGTTGATGAGTATGCATGCCTTTGTAATTTGGCAATAGAGAAGGGTGGATATTCACCATTTTTCCTTCCCATGCTTGCACAAACTTTGCACTGAGAATTCGCATAAAACCAGCAAGAATGACTAAGTCAACATTCCAATCCTGTAATTGTTGATGCATAACATCATCAAAAGCTTCACGATTAGGGTAGTGTTTATGCTCAATCACAGTCGTTGCAATGCCTGCTTTTGTAGCACGCTCTATGGCAAATGCTTCAGGTTTGTTGGAAATAACCCCCACGATTTGCCCTGAAAGATTGGCATCAATCAAGGCTTGAAGGTTGCTTCCATTGCCTGAAACGAGTACAGCAATTTTAATCATGTGGGGAGCTTATGCAAAAATCACACGAATTTTTTCGTCTGCGCCTTCAATTGAAGCAGCATTTTCTTGGATATGACCAATGGTCCATGCTTTTTCACCTTGAGCAGTTAAAACTTCAATGGTTTTTTCAGCATCAGCAACGTCAACTGCAATGACCATACCCACACCACAGTTAAATGTACGGTACATTTCAAATTGTTCTACAGCACCTTCACGTTGTAAAAGTTTGAACAATTCAGGCCATTCCCACGATGATTGATTAATCACAGCTTGAGCACCATTTGGAAGTACGCGAGGTAGATTGCCTGGTAAACCACCACCTGTGATATGTGCCATTGCATGAACATCAACTTGTTTGCATAGCTCAAGTACTGGTTTTACATAAATACGTGTTGGTTCCATTGCAACATCTGCAAGCGGACGACCATCTACTATCTGAGTTAAATCAACGTTTTTCACGTCTAAGATTTTACGAAGTAAAGAGTAACCGTTTGAGTGTGCACCAGAAGATGCTAAACCGATGAGAACATCACCTGCTTTTACTTTAGAACCATCAATGATTTTACTTGCTTCAACCACACCCACAGAAAAACCTGCTAAGTCATAGTCTTCACCTTCATACATCCCTGGCATTTCAGCAGTTTCACCACCGACCAATGCGCAGCCTGCAAGTTCACAACCTTTACCTATCCCAGTCACAACATTTGCAGCAACATCAACATTTAAATGTCCAGTTGCATAATAATCGAGGAAGAATAGAGGTTCAGCACCACATACAAGAAGATCGTTTACACACATTGCAACCAAATCTTGACCAATTGTGTCATGACGGTTTAAGTTCAATGCTAAACGTAATTTTGTACCGACACCATCTGTACCAGATACAAGAACAGGTTCTTCATAACCTTTAGGGATTCTGCAAAGTGCACCGAAGCCGCCTAAACCACCCATCACTTCAGGGCGTGTGGTACGTTTAGCGACAGATTTGATTCGATCGACAAGTGCGTCGCCCGCTTCAATATCGACACCAGCGTCTTTATAGCTTAAACCAGTGTTTGGGGTAGAAGTTGAGTTGCTCATAATTGAAGTCTCCGCATTCGCGCGGGGATTATACCCGAATATACGAAACTCTTATGTTATTTCTGCACTAAAATGCTATCTTTATTAAAATATTTTCCCCTCTATAACGAATAAATTTGAAATAGGCGTGATTCAATGCACGATCGGACTTTAAAACGAATTTTTATCCTTGCTGGAATTGCTTTAGTTTTATGGATTTTATATTTATTAAAACCCGTAGTGATTCCTTTTGTCGCAGCTTTTCTCGTTGCCTATTTATTTAGTCCAGTGGTAGATAAGCTGTCTAAATTTTTGCCAAGGTGGTTATCTATTTCAGTGGTATTTATTGGAATAGGTGTATTACTGACTTGGGCGACTTGGTTTGTTGTACCCTTGGTTTGGAAACAATTAATCTATGCGCGTGACAGTATTCCCGCGGGAATCCATTGGGTGAATTCTACTTTTTTACCGTGGTTATCCAACAATTTCAATGTTGAACATATGGAGTTGGATACAGATCAAATATCTAAAGTAGTGATGGAGTATGTTCAGACCAACTATAGTGCGGATAGTATCCAATCGATGGCATTAAAAATTGCCCAATCTGGACTGAGTTTTATTTCGATCGGTGGAACAATTGTTTTAATTCCAATTATTGCGTTCTATTTCTTACTTGATTGGAATCGGATGTTGGAGCATTTAAAAAGTTTTATCCCACGCCAATATGAAAGTAATGTGCTTAAAATTGTTGGTGAATGCCATAGTGTTTTAGGTGCTTTTGTCAAAGGGCAATTCCTTGTGATGATTTTATTGGGAATTGTCTATGCTGTGGGCTTGCAATTGGTTGGTCTAGAAGTTGGATTAATTATTGGTATGATCGCAGGATTGTGCAGTATTATTCCTTATCTTGGCTTTGGTGTTGGTATTATAGCTGCTGTCATTGCCTGTTTTTTCCAGTTTGGTCTAGATCCAAAGCATTTATTGATGGTTTTAGCTGTATTTGGTGTAGGGCAACTCATAGAGGGATATATCCTTCAACCTTTCTTATTGGGTGATAAAATTGGTTTATCTCCTGTAGCCGTAGTATTCGCAGTACTTGCAGGTGCGCAGTTGGGGGGATTTGTTGGAATGTTGATTGCACTTCCAGTTGCAGCTGTTATCGTGGTTTTACTCAAGCATCTCAAAGAGTTATATCAAGAAAGTCAGTTTTTTAAGGCCAATGATACTTTGGTGACTGTACAAAATCATGGTACCACTGAAACAATTTCAGTCGAAAGCGACCAAGTTGATCTTGATATTGAAGTTAAAAACACGCAAGATACTGATCAATCGATTAAAAATGATCAAAATCCACTTTAGGAATGATTTGAATATATGCGTCAATTGCAGTTGGATATAGAACCACAACTGGATGCCAGAATTAGTGATTTTTCTGGACCAGGTTGGGGACCTGTAATTGATGCTGTGCGTCAGCTTCATGCAGGCCTGATGAATCGTTTCTATATCTATGGTAGCGCTGGAACTGGTAAAAGCCATTTACTCACTGCGATTTGTGATTCTTATTTAGAAATTGGTAAATCTGCGATAAAAGTATCTTTATTGGAATTGTTAGATGCGCCTATAGAAGCGATCACATCCTTAGAAAGCTATGACTTAGTTGCCTTAGATGATATTGAAGCAATTAGTGGCGTACCGCATTGGCAAAAAGCGGTATTCCATCTTATTAATAATAATAATGAAGATGGCGGGCAGTTGGTATTTTCATCACGATTTGCGCCTATTGAATTAAAATTAGAACTCCCTGACCTACAATCTCGACTTACACAGGCTGTCAGTGTAAAAGTACCCAGTGGGCACTCCTATGCTGATCGGCATGCTTTATTGCATTCAGTCTTAGAACGTCGGGGTGTACATTTTGACCCACAAATAACGGAATATTTGCTATTACATGGCCCACATCAAACGAGTACACTACTTCAATCTGTTGAACAGCTAGAAAAGTTATTGAAGGGTGAGAAAACTAAATTATCTCACGCAACTTTAAGACAGATCTATGCATTGATTGATGAATATAGACAATAGTTTTTTTTACTGTTGTTGAGTGCGCGTAACACAAATAGATGAAGTTAATCGATTCATCGATAAAAATTCTTGAGAATTTTTATCGCGTGTGACAAAGTACGCAAAAAGGACTGATAGCAAAGCGTAATGCTGGCTAATAAGAAATAATTAAAAGAAATCAAGGAGACTATAATGCTCAAACGGGGCATAGGCTTAGGATTATTATGTATTACCGGTCAAGCATTTAGTGCAAATATTACTGTGACAACGACAGATGATATTGTAAAAGCTGATGATCAGTGTTCATTAAGAGAAGCAGTCGAATATGTCAATCAGGGAATGCCTGAGGCTGGCTATAATGGTTGTGGTGGTGGTAAAGAGGTTACTGCAAATATCATATTACAAGGGAATAAAGAGTATTCACTGAATAGCCAAATCAGGATACTCAAAGATGTGACGTTTGGTTCGACTTATGAAAGCAACGTAAATAATACACAAACGCTTATAGGTAAAAACAATGCCATTATTAAAATGGTTGGAAAAGAACGTTTATTTCAGATTGAAAAAATCATAGATTCGGCAGTAGAGACACCACCTGCAATGCTCAAAGTTTCATTTAATGAAATTACCTTAAAAGGGTGTAATGAAGCGGTATGTGCTGATCAAGGTGGTTTAATCTATAACAAAGAGTCTTTAGGTATAAGTAATAGCCAGCTTTTAAATGGTCATGCAAGACAAGGTGGCGCAATTTACAATGCGGGTGTGTATGTTGCGAATACTTCATTAAGTTCTGTTTCTATAAACAAGACCTTAATGAAAGGTAATACAGCAGTAGAAGGAGGTGTTGTTTATACCGAACTACCAACATTTGTTATTACACAGTCATTAATTCGAGATAATGAAGTTACAAATTCAGCAAGTTCAAATTTTGAAACAAAAAATCAATTTTCAGAAGAGGCTTTAAAAACAATTGGCTCCTCAATTCCTTTTGGAATTATGAATAGTACGATCTTTAGCAATAAAGGCTATGTAGTCAAGATTTACGATGCCATGCAAATCAACAATGTCACCATGATTCTCAATACTATGGGACTTATTGTAAACGCGCCCCAAAAGAAAGGTTATGTTGCAAATAGTATTATTGCTAAAAATGGTACACAAGATTGTACGATTGTGGCTGGCGGAGAAGCGGAACAGATCAGTAATAACCTCTATTCATCAGGCTGTAGTGGTTTTAAATCTACAGCATTAGGCAATGTACAACTAATTGCTGGGAATACCACGGAAGGCAAGTGTGACTATAGTACCGATGGAATTTTATGTCCATTTACAGAGGCACCTACTGTAGCTTTAGGTTATTTTTTACCAAGAATTTTAGCAAGTTATAATTCAGCTGAAGATTCACTGATTATTAACCATGGTCCAGAAGTACAAGATAAAATATTGGCATGTTCATCAGTTGATCAGCGTGGTAAAAATCGAGATGTTAATTCACAATTATGTGATCGTGGTGCGATTGAATTGGTGATTAACACCACAGATGTTACAACTGTGGGGCAAGATATTTTATATGGTGAAACAGCTAAGTTTTCAATCGCAGATCAATTACAAGATGGTGAGTTGGTTAGTGTTGAAAAGTGTAAGCAGATTTTTAATCGAGAGTTGGATGACAATGGTAAGCCTTGGCAAATTGGCTGTTTAAAAGTCATCCAAACAAATACCCCATCTAAAGGAACAATGTCGATAAACCAGGCTGGTGATATTGTGTATACCCCAAATAGTCGTTGGCAAGGTTCAGATGAATTTAAAATCAATGTGGTGACCTCAACCACAAGTTTTAATAAATCAGATAATCCTTATATTACGATCCCCGCACGAATTGTACAAAGAAAGCCAGATGATTTTAAGAACTCTAAAGTAAAGACTTCAGGTGGAAGTTTAGGGTTTCTTTCAATCATTGGACTGGTCGGTTTAGCAGGCTATCGACGGATAAAATATAAGTAAAGGATCGGATATGAAAAATTATAAAAAGGGATTTCTAACACTTGTTATTTTGTCGACCATGTCTCTGATGGCGGCAGAAGATAAAACAATTTATGTGACTACCTTTGAAGATGAGGATGGAACAAATCCTGACAAGTGTTCAATCAGAGAAGCCTTACGAGCTGCTGCTACACATAAAGCTTATGGTGGTTGCAGTGCAGGACAAGTTTATTCGACAGTGCCCAATGTGATTCAATTAGAAGCGGGTGAATATAAGCTGACGAAAGAGTTAAGACCTAATTCAGATATTTCCATTGTTGGTAAAGAACCTGGTGATTATAGTCGGCCAGATGTATTAACTAATAATTTCCCTGCTTCAACGCCATTAAAAACTACAATTTCAGGCCAAGGGACCTCGCGTATTTTCAATACCATTTATGAAAATAAGCCAAGTTTAACGCTGAAAGATGTGATTTTAAAAGATGGCTCTAGCTTGAATGACACCAATAGCAGCGTGGGCGGAGCGATTTATGCAGGCGGTGCAACAACCTTAACCAATGTAACAATTATCAATTCAAATGCGAAAACTGGTGGTGCAATTTATCTAAATGATGCTTCAAGTTCACTTACAGTCAACTATGGCGTGTTTGACGCAAATAAAGCTGATCAAGGTAGTGTACTTGGAATGACATGCTCTGATAATTTGGTTTTTACAACACGAAGTATCGCAGTGAATGGCACAACTTTCATTAATAATGGATCTGCAAATAGCTTAAGTATGTTTAGTTTTTGTGGACAGCCTTCTGTGACATTTACTGCAAATACATTGACAAAGAATACTGCAAGTATGAGTCAAGGGAGCATCATTCAATTTAGCCAATTAACACCACAAGGAAAGGTTAATTTTAGTGATAGTTCTTCTTTATCACTGCTCAGCAATACTATTGTAAAGAATGATGCTTGGGCAACACTACTATATGGATACAATGGTTTAAAAACTTTAAGCAATAATATACTGGCTTATAATAATGGGAAATCTTGTCGTTATGCAGATGGTGATGTCAGTAAAGTTGAAGGCTCAGGTGTAGTGCTGGGCTATAATGCTTTAAAGCTTACTGCTGGTAATGATCAGTGTGAAGTTGCAGAGGCAGTGACTAAAGAGGGTAAAGACCATTCATTTGATGTAAGTAATATTGAGTTCTCATCTATTTTAAATGACTTAGAGCAACCGAGTGAATCCACTGGTTTTATGCCGATGTATTTCCCTAAAAACTTAGGCACAGATAAAGATTTAGTTGATATTGGTTATACTGGGTGTAGTGGATCTGATCAGCGAGGTGTCACCCGAGTGGTTGCGGAAAACTCTAATGGTCAAAATGATGTAGCGAACTCATGTGATATCGGTTCTACAGAGGTTTTACGTCTTACAGCAAATAACTTAAGCTCGACCAATGCATCAGTGGTTGCTGCACTTAGCAATTATCAGAACATATTGGATAATTATAATAAGTTGATTGCTGACCCAGCAACCAACCAAGACTTTATTCCTTTTTATAAATTTCAATCAGAGTTATATAGTAATCTAATAAAATACACCAAATCAGATCAGAAATATCGCACCATCTTTGTTGACCCTTTTGCTGCCAATCTGCCAGCAGAAATCATTACTAAAGGGCAGGATGGCAAAGATATTAGGGTTGTAAAACATCTAAGCGTTGACAATTATGATGTGATTGTTAAGCCACTTGGTGTGGGTTTATTGAATAGCGATAAGGTCTTTGCGGGTAAGGAAGATCCAAACTTTAAGTGTGAATGGAATGCCAACTTAAAAAGAATTATGTTATGGCGTATAGACGACAGCATAACCCCATCAGGTGATAATGAATTCTGTAGTTATCAACTACAGTTAAAATCTGAACCAAATATTACATCTTCAGCTTATGTGATTGGAACCTTTGCTAACATTGCACCCATCGTAGAGGATAGTAGTTTTAAAGTTGAATATGGTTCAACTAAAGCAATTGATGTGGATTTACTCCAATATGCCAATGATGATGGTGATGGTAATGCAGCAGCTTTAACTGCAAAACCCAATAAACCAAAATTTTATATCAATGCAGATGGTGTTGAATTACCTATCCGAATAGGTACAAATATTGACCCAATAGTTATTACTGCAGATCGTAGTGGTCCTTGCCCAGGTGTTGATAGTAAATATACCTGCTATGGTGGCAAAATTCATATCCAACTCAGAAACACATTGGACCCATTTAGCTACAAATTTACCTACTATGTGTATGATGCAGATGGTGTAATTTCCAATACTGCGACGGTAAAATTAGAAAACTCAGGTACAGCGCCCGGAAGTACGCGTACAAGTGGTGGTGGTGCATTGGGTTGGCTCAGTCTTCTTGGACTGTTAGGGTTGACAGGATATCGCCGCTATCAAACAAATAGACAACCAAAGCAATAATAGGCAAATAAATAAACTGGCAAATTAATGAATTTTACAACTTAGTGTATACAAAAAAACCAGTTTTTAGAAACTGGTTTTTTTGTATCTGTATGTTTTTTGCTATTTATATAGGCTTTCTTCATAATTTGTATTATAAGTTTTAAGTAGGAAGGGTTTGTTAATTGATTTCCCTTAAATCATTGAAAAGTTATTCATTTTGAACTGATATGAAACAATTTACTGTACTTACACCCCTTGAAAAGATCCCATGTAGTTCTGATGAATTACTTTCGATTAAAAGAAATGATTTGGTTCCATTACTCGACAATCAAACACGACTGAATTTATATGCTGATCAGTTAATTCAAGCACAATCGGTTCTGTTAAAAGCTATTGATCCAAGTTTAACGCAAAAACTGAGTCAAATTATTGCACAAATCATTTATCAATTATCTACATCCAAAAAAAAACTCAATCAACGTAAATTTAATGCTATACAAAAATGGTTAGGTTTAGATTTAGAGTTTAGCGTTGGACAAGTCAAATATTTACATGAATTAGAAAGTTTAATTGATGAAGCAAAGCATTTGAGTCAAAGATTACAAGTGGAAATTCAAAAGTCGGAAGCAAGATTTCAACAAGCCAATGGCTTAAGAGAGCAAATGGCGAAATATATTCGCGCCGCTCAGGAATTTTTACATGAATATCCTGATTTTATACACCATCGCCATCCTTTAGATAATTTTTCTGATCGGCTGTCTAAAAAAGTCAACACGTTACAAACGCTACAATCCAGTAATGATATTGCGTTAGCACAAATGCAGTTAACACAACAGCTTTCCTTGAGCTTACTTGATCGATTTAATGAAGCCCAAAATGTTCTGATTCCTGCATGGCAGTATCATGTAAAACAGAGCAGTACCCAGAATTCTTTTACAATGACGGAAGAACTTGATAAAAGTCGTGATAAATTAATTCAATCATTAAAGAAATCATTAGAAAATAAATAGGATACATGTATGAGCGATTCGAATTATCAAGCATTAAGCGCACAATTCAATACGCCATTGGAATTACAAAAGTTTGAACAATTGAATTTGAAAGAAATAGGTTTAAATACTGAAGATTTTAATGAGGTTGTAAATGCGCATAAAGACTTGGCCAATATTAATCATGCTTCCGTTGCTGAATACGGTAAAAATATTGCGACCAAAACATCTTCATATACTGATGAATTACTCAACTTAGTCAAAAATAAAGACTTAGATGTCACTGGGCAAAAATTAAATGAAGTCGTTCAAGTTGCTCAGCAATTAAATACATCGAGTATTTTAAATCAATCAAAAAATTCAGGATTTATTGGAAGCATACTCAGTAAGTTTAAAGGTGCTAAACAAAGTTTCGATCAACATTTTAATACCACCAAAGAGCAAATAGATTCATTGGTCAAAGAAATTGAAACATCACAAACAGGTTTAAAAGCACGGGTAGAAACATTAGATCGTATGTTTAATGGTGTTCAAGAGGAATATCGACAGCTGGGTGTTTATATTGCCGCAGGTCGAATTAAGCAAGTAGAAGTGCAGCAAGAAATTGCGACTTTATCTCAGCAAGAGCAAGATCCTAAAATCAATCAGCGTGTTTATGACCTTAACCATTTAGCCAACAATCTAGAAAAGCGGGTGAGTGATTTACAAGTCTTGCAACAATCTGCAATGCAAACCTTACCGATGATTCGTATTATTCAATCCAATAATATGATGTTGGTCGATAAATTTTATGCCATAAAAAATATTACTTTACCTGCATGGAAAAACCAGATCAGCTTAGCGATTTCTTTAAATGAACAACGAAATAGTGTGCAGCTTGCCAACACGATTGATGATGCAACCAATGAGCTATTAAAACGCAATGCAGATTTACTTCATCAAAATTCTGTGGATACTGCCAAAGCCAATCAACGTTCAGTGATTGATATTGAAACGCTTGAACATGTTCAAAATACCCTGATTAAAACTGTAAATGATGTTATTCAAATTCAGAAAGAGGGTATGCAAAAACGTGAAGAGGCTTCGACTCGGATTAAAGCGCTTCAATCGAATTTGCAACAGTTGGTATTAGATACCAGTACGCATCAATCCTAAGCCAAATTTTAAATCTTGGCACAATCTCATCTAAAGGTGTAAAGGTTGACTGAAAAAACGCAATATCCTGTAGATATTCAACAGATCGAACACGGACTAAAAATACTTCAGCATCGAAAACGGAATTTGATGGTTTCTGCTGTGGTTTTATCCTCTGTCGGTATCGCAAGTTTTGTTTCTGTTTTTTTTCAACAGGAATTGGTTTTTAACTTGTTCGGTGTGGCACAACAGGTTCATCAGTTACATTTGCCATATATTCTAGATCAGCAATTAAGAGAATATATCCATCAACCAGACTATCTTATGAATGCATTGTCATGGTTTGGTTGGCTGATCTTAAAATTAATTGTATCTTTTATTGGTGCATTTATTATTGTTGGTATATTAAGAAAAATTCGCTTTTTTAAGGTGCGCTTGCAATCTTTTATCCTTAAATTTGTTGCATGGCTTTTATCCTTGATTGTGCTATGGTCTGGTTTGACTTATGTGCAATATGATCTAAAAGATGATGAAGATAAAGAGTTAAAATCATTTATAAAGTATGATCAAAACATTCAGCAAAGCGACATTTATCAATATCTGCAAAGATCGGATGCGCCTGATACAGTACAAAGCTATTTATTGGCACAAACCGCCTTGATGCATAAACCTATTGATAAGGTTGTGGCTACGGTTTACGCAGAAAAATTAATTAAAGCTGAGCAATTTGATTCCCGCTTTTTAGAATACGGCTTTAAACCGGAGCAATTATGGACAATTCAATATCAGGTATTTAATCGAGCGCTTTCCCCGATTGCGCAAGGTGTTGAAGCGCAAGTGAATCGTGCAAGCTTCTGGTCGAACATTGTTGAAAAGGTTTTATGGGGAATTTCAGCACTCAGTTTATTTTTTAGCTTGATGATTTATTGGGTGGCAAGTCGAATTGCGAAACGTTTACATCGAATTGGCCATCGCATCGGTTAATGTAAGCCACAAAGCTTATGCTTTGTAAAAATCTTGATAAAAAGCACTTTTGCTGATCACAAAAGTGCTTTTTATTGTTCGAAAATTAAATCTCGTTGTACTAAGCGACATCTTTCGCTCTGTTGGTAATCAGGTCTTTCAGTTCTAAGGTGTCAAAGGTTTTATCCCAGATTTCACCATCTACAATATAGTAGGGAGTAGGATGTTTACCGAAACCTTGTACATACTGGGTGATCTCAGTTTGTTTGTCTGCGATTTCCTTATGTTGAATAGAACGTAGAACTTTCGTGCCATCCAAGCCCATACCTTCAATGATTTGTTTCAGAACTTCAGGGTTGGCAATGTCTTTACCATGGGCGAATATGGCGTGGAATAAAGCCTGCGTTAATGCGAATTGGTCAAAGATATTGTCTAAAGCCAATATCGCCTGATGGGCTAAACGGCTATTGGGCATACGCTTCATATGCTCAATATCCACGGTTAAATCTTGACTATAAGCAGCAAATTTTGCCATATCAAGTTTACGATTGGCTTCTTTGGTTCCATATCTTTCAGTCAGGTATTGATAAACATCTAAGCCTTGTTCTGGAATTTCGGGTAAAACTTGCACAGGTAATAATTCGATTTTTTTCGCCATCGGTTGATTCCAATGTTGTTTGAGTTTTTCAAACGCCACATAACTCATTGGATAGACGATATCGAATACGAACTCTATTTTCATTGTTTTACCTCTTCACTTATTTATACAGGAATTGTGAATAAGTACACCTTGTTGTACTTAATTGGAGAAACCACAACATAAATTTAGCTTAAAACTTTGTGGCTTAGCTGCGCATGATTTTTTGTAGAGAGATGGTCGAAGAAAATATTATTTTTGTTGAAAATTAATCTAATTTTAAGTTTCGAGGAAGTCGGTGATGTCTATTGATTTTCTTGCCAATGCCCATATATACCAGCATTAGAGAATTTAAATTTGAAAATAGGGGGATATGCTGATGAGAAGGTGGCTGATTTTTGTTAAACTAAAAAACCGATTGATTTAATAAAAACAAACTGTTTTATCTATTTTTTAAATAGACGTAATATACATTCAACGAAAGAAATTTACTCCCTTGGAGATTGTTAGCATGTTAGATACAAATACTTCTGCTCAATTAAAAACCTTGTTAGAGCGCCTTGAAAGCCCAATTGAAATTGTTGCTTCTTTAAATGGTTCTGATAAGTCAGATAAAATTAAAGAATTGGTGACCGAAATTGCTGCACTGTCAGATCAAGTGACTGCCCGTTACGATGGTCAGAATGATCGTAAACCGAGCTTTGGTATTGCAAAAGTAGGTGAACAACCTCGTGTATTCTTTGCTGGTTTACCGATGGGGCATGAGTTTACCTCATTAATTTTAGCTTTATTACAAGTATCAGGTTATGCGCCAAAAGTTTCTGATGAAATCTTGGCTCAAGTCAAAGGTTTAAATTTGACTGCGAATTTTGATGTATTCGTTTCTTTAAGTTGCCATAACTGTCCAGATGTTGTTCAAGCACTTAACTTGATTGCAATTAATAATCCTGGTACTACGGCAACCATGATTGATGGTGCATTCTTCCAAGATGAAGTTGAAGAGCGCAAAATCTTGGCTGTACCTATGGTTTTCCAAAATGGTGAACATATTGGTCAAGGTCGTATGACTTTGGAAGAAATCGTTGCGAAATTGGACAGTGGTGCTGCGGCTAAAGATGCTGAAAAGCTGAATGCTAAAGAAGCGTTTGATGTATTGGTGATTGGTGGTGGACCTGCTGGTGCAACATCTGCGGTATATGCTGCACGTAAAGGGATTCGGACAGGTATTGTTTCTGAGCGTTTCGGTGGTCAGGTCATGGACACCATGGATATTGAAAACTTTATCTCAGTACAAAAAACACAAGGCCCTAAGTTTGGTTCAGATATGGAAGCACATGTTCGTGAGTACGGTGTGGACATTATGAATTTACAAAAAGTGAAAAACATTGTTGGTGCTGATCAAACAACTAATGGTTTAGTTGAAGTTGAATTGGAAAATGGTGCAAAACTTGAATCAAAAACGGTCATCTTATCTACAGGTGCACGTTGGAGAGAGATGAATGTACCTGGTGAGAAAGAGTACAAAACACGTGGTGTTGCGTATTGCCCACACTGTGATGGTCCATTATTTAAAGGCAAGAAGGTTGCCGTGATTGGTGGGGGTAACTCAGGTGTAGAGGCCGCAATTGATCTTGCTGGTATTGTTGAACATGTCACATTGATCGAGTTTGATACTCAACTTCGGGCTGACCAAGTGCTTCAAGATAAATTGAATAGTTTGCCAAATACCACTGTGATTTTGAATGCACTATCTACAGAAGTGATTGGTGATGGTTCGATTGTGACAGGGTTGAAGTATAAAGACCGTGCAACAGACGAATTACATACCATTGAACTTGCGGGAATCTTTGTACAAATTGGTTTATTGCCAAACACAGATTTCTTAAAAGCAACTGCTGTAGAGCTTTCAAACCGGAATGAAATTGTGGTAAATGATCGTAATGAAACCAATGTAAAAGGCGTATTTGCTGCGGGTGACTGTACAACAGTACCTTATAAACAAATCATAATTGCAGCTGGTGAGGGTGCAAAAGCGTCTTTATCTGCATTCGATTACATCATTCGTTCAGGTCAATAATCTTTCAATGATTACACGTTGAAAAGCAAGCCAAAGTGCCGTAATGACAACTTTGGCTTGCCTTAACATTTATCCCATATTTTACCCTTAATAGGAATTGAGTTGCTAACAGCTCAATTCCTTTTTTTGTGTTGAAGGTTGAATACTATTGAATAGAGCTTGCAAAAATAAGCTTTGTTAATGTTGTAAATCTTGAACAAGCGCAATGGTTTTTCGTTCTGCGGCTTGGATCGATTGCGCTAACAACTCGCCACCAAATTCCTGATACTCAATTGCGATTTCATGAAATTTTTCGATACCTATAAAATTGAATGCTGTTTTTATTGCAGGTTCAGCATGATTGGGAAATGGCGCATCAGCTGAATCAAAGTCATGCCCACCACGGGCAGAAAGGATAATCATAGTTTTTTGATGATCCAAAAGCCCTGAGTACGGTTGCTCTTTGCTAAGATCAAATGAGTAGGTTTTATTCATTCTCACGATGTGATCAATATAGGCTTTTAGATGAGCAGGTGTCCCAAAGTTATACATCGGTACGCCAAGCACAATAATATCTGCCCAATATAATTCTTCGATAAACTCATTACTCAGTTGTAGGCGTTGTTGTGCCTTTTCTTCAGATTCTGCATAGCCAAATTCAGAAATGATCCACTCTTCATCAATATAAGGGGGTGGATTTCGACCTAAATCACGATGTTTAACTTGTACAGATGAATCAATTTCATTCCATTGATCAATAAATAATTCGGTTAAGCGTCGGCTTAAAGAACCATGTGGGTGCGTACCTGAGATACCTGTTCTTAAACTAGTATCTATTTTTAGTATATTTGCCATGATTGTTACTCAATTTGTTGTTTGTTCAAATTGATTTTTATCGAATATGAAAAAAACAACAAACGATAAAAATACATGTTATAACTGAATCCAATTCATTTATATTTTGCGCGGTGATCTTCTGTGATTTTGCATAATTCCTTGGAGCAATTGTTGGCTTTTCAGCATGTCGCTGAACAACTCAGCTTTAAAAAAGCAGCAGACCAATTGTTTTTAACACCTACCGCCTTAAGTCATCGTATTAAGAAGCTGGAACAGCAATTGAATATTCAATTATTCGAACGACGTACACGCTCGATCAGCCTAACGCCAGAAGGAGAGTATTTACTTAAGCATGTGCAATCAGGTTTTGGGCAGATTCAAACGGCTTTGTTTCAACTTGAGCAAAATAAACAAAGATTATTGACCATTACCACAACACCATCCTTTGCAAGTGAGTGGATTATTCCTTATTTGCCAGAGTTACAAAGTCGCTTTCCCAATATTATGTTTCGGGTACATGCAAGTTATGACCTCGTTAATATGACTTCAGGTCTCTATGATTTGGCGATTCGGTATGGTTCAGGGGGCTATCAAGATGTTGATGCGGAATTATTAGCAGTTGATGAATATGTTGCAGTCGGGCATCCTTCTTTGGATATTGCAACTATGAACTGGACGACTGTGCCATTGATTCACTTTACCTGGGGAGACGAATACTGTCCAAATCGAGTCAATTGGCAGAAATGGTTTGAAAAACAAGGCTTACATATTCAAGCAGGGCAAGCGCAGGTATTTTATACACAAGAAAGTCATGCAATTCAGGCTGTATTGTCTGGACAGGGTATTGCATTATTAAGCCGCATTTCAATTGCCAATGATTTACAACAAGGGCGGCTGAAAATTGTATCTCCATGTGTTGAAACTGCATGGAATTACTATTTTTTAACTTTGCCAGATGCTGATTTTATTGTAAATGAAGTCAAACAGTGGTGTAAGGAGAAGTTTTCGCAAAATTTTGCCCATGAATGAAGATCTATGAGTTTTTTCGTCGCTTAGCTTTTTGCTTATATTACCTATCTTGAAATTAAAATTTAAATCAAACATGATTTTTTCAATAAGAAAAAAGCCAAAGTGTTCCCCAAATACACCTTGGCTTTTCCCTAATATTGTTGTTTTCCCCTTTTTATGAGCTGTGTTGCCATACAGCTCAGCTCCATTTTCTTTATTGTTATTGTTATTTGGACCAATGCGTTAACTAAGCAAAATACGTTCCAAGATTAGAATTGGTGTCGGATTTTGTCTTAGCCAAACAAACTTAGATAATGAAAGCGATTTAATAATTGCGCTTTGCTTTCTATATGTTGTGGATTTTGAACAATACATTCAATCGGACAGACATCCACACAGGTTTGATGTTCATAAAACCCGACACATTCAGTACAACGCTGTGTATCAATTTCATAGAACTTTTCTCCCTCAAAAATTGCCTGATTGGGGCATTCTGGTACACACATATCACAATTGATGCACTGGTCTGTAATCATTAAAGCCATTTCGATATCCTAAACTGCTTGGTAAGCCAATGATGATGCTGAAATATCAGTAGTCGAATTTGGTAAGTTTCTAATTAATAAGGCATATTTCATATCAATATCAGCCGGAATTGGAATTTCTACAATATATCCTGAGCCTTTTGCCTCTATGATCGGTTGTCTGTTTTTATCTAAAATTTCATAAAGAATAAATGTGATGTTGCCAGATGTGGTCATGAGTTCCATAGAGTCACCCACAACAAAACGATTCTTTACCTCAATTTTGATGTAATCATCATTGCGTTCAAGTACTTCACCAACAAATTGTTGATGGTCAAACTGAGAAGAGCCAGTTGCATAGTTTTGATATTCGGTATGGACATGGCGACGTAAGAAACCTTCGGTATAACCTCGATTGGCTAAACCTTCGAGTTGTGACATTAACGCCCGATCAAAAGGTTTTCCCTGTAGAGCATCATCAATCGCTTTGCGATAAATTTGTGCTGTTCTAGCGCAATAAAAGTAAGATTTGGTGCGTCCTTCGATTTTTAAGGAATGAATGCCCATCTTGGTTAAACGATCTACGTGCTGAACTGCACGTAAGTCTTTAGAGTTCATAAAGTAAGTGCCATGTTGGTCTTCTTCAGCAGCAAACATGTCTTCTTTATGACGTTGTAATAAAACCGGTTCGCCAAATTGATGTTGTTGTATGGCGTGTTGCTCGTCGGCATCTTTATTGTTGCAACAGTCTGATGCTGTCTCCAGTTGTTGGACTGGAATGACATCCCCAAATGCATCTTCTGTTGCTTCGTGAATATTGTATTCCCAGCGACATGCATTGGTGCAAGCGCCTTGATTTGCATCACGTTTATTCATATAGCCTGAAAGTAAGCAACGACCGGAATAAGCCATACAGAGTGCACCGTGTACGAAAACTTCGATTTCCATATCGGATACATTCTGTTTAATTTCTTCAATTTCCTCGATAGATAACTCACGTGACAAAATGACACGAGTGAGTCCCATATTTTTCCAAAATTTTACGGTTGCCCAATTGACCGCATTTGCCTGTACAGAGAGATGGATGGATATTTGTGGGAAGTTTTCTCGAACCAGCATGATCAAGCCAGGATCTGACATGATCAGTGCATCAGGTTGCATGGCGACCACAGGTTCAAGATCGCGAATAAAATTTTTTAATTTAGCATTATGCGGTTGAATATTCACCACTACATAAAATTTTTTGCCTAAGGCATGCGCTTCAGCAATACCCACTTTTAAATGATCATGATCAAACTCATTATTACGAACTCGTAAGCTATAGCGAGGTTGACCTGCATACACCGCATCGGCACCGTAAGCAAATGCATAACGCATATTCTTCAATGATCCTGCTGGTGATAAGAGTTCAGTAATATGTGAGATGCTCATATAAATTTAAAAGGCATACTAAAAATATGGTTTTATTGTAAGGGTTTAAAAATAAGATTCAACCTAGTAAAACACTCAGGATTAATCGGGTTAATTTGTATTAAAATATATATTATTCAATATCTTATGTTTAATTAATTGGGTTTTTTGAAAAACCCTAAAAAATTATTTAAGCCTTTTTAATTGCTGATCGATAATAATTTCACCATCTTCTTTACTAAAAGCAGCACGCTGTGGCACAGATAAGAGATCTAAAACCAATTCAGAGGGTCGACATAAACGAACACCCAATTCAGTCACGACAAAGGGGCGATTGATTAAAATCGGGTATTGCAACATGAAATTAAGCAGTTGATCGTCAGTCCACTCTGTTTGATCTAGTTTTAAGGTTTTATAAACATCAACATTTTTACGCAGTGCATCTCGTACCGACAAAGCAGATTGCTGAATTAAATCGATGAGCTGAGTTTTGTTAGGTGGATACAGTAAATATTCGATCACTTCAGGTTCGATACCTGCATTTCGAATGAGTGCAAGGGTATTGCGTGAAGTCCCACAGGCAGGATTATGATAAATCTTAATTTGAGATGACATCGATCGACTCTCTGTTAAAAAGCAATATTGCATTTATATATGGATATGCGTATATTCGCAATAGTGAATATACTAAACCATAAAATTGAGTAATTGTGATGGATCAACCCGATTTCTTTAAGTGTTTATCAGATCCAACTCGTTTGGATATTTTAAAAATTGTCTTGGCACAGGGGAATGTTTGTGTTTGTGAAATCACTGAAGCGTTAAATTTAAGTCAGCCAAAGATTTCTAGACACTTGGCCTTGTTGAGAAATTTGTCCATTTTAATTGATCAACGCAAAGGCCAATGGGTGTATTACCGTTTAAATCCTGAATTACCAGAATGGGCCAATGCAGTATTAAACATAATTGCTGCGCAAACTGCGAATTCAGTTGTGGGTCGTTCAGACTTGATCCAAATCAACAGTTGTTGTGAGTAAGCTGTTATGAACTCAAATCAGCCAACTTCGCGGCTTTCTTTCTTAGATCGGAATTTAACTTTGTGGATCTTTATTGCGATGGGATTGGGGATCTGCATCAGCGTATATTTCCCGCAGGCTTCGGTGGCTTTAAATCGTTTAAGCCTAGATTCAGTCAATATACCCATTGCGATAGGTTTAATTTTGATGATGTATCCGCCACTTGCCAAAGTGGATTATGCGACCTTAGCGCAAGTCTTCAAAGATAAACGAACGCTGACTTTATCTTTGCTACAAAACTGGTTAATCGCGCCGTGCCTGATGTTTGCCTTAGCGATTGTGTTTTTACATGCTTATCCTGAATATATGACGGGTTTAATTCTTATTGGTTTAGCACGTTGTATTGCGATGGTCTTGGTATGGAATAATTTAGCATGTGGTGATAACCAATATGTCGCAGCTTTGGTTGCTTTTAATAGTATTTTCCAAATTGTCTTTTTTAGTACTTATGCTTGGTTGTTTTTAACAGTTCTACCACCGTATTTTGGTGTAGCAGGAAAAGTTATTGATGTTAGCTTCTGGACGATTACACATGCGGTTTTAATCTATCTAGGTATCCCATTTTTATTGGGCTTTCTAAGCCGGATCATTTTAGTTAAACGTAAAGGATTAGATTGGTATCAACATACGTTTATCGCTAAAGTCAGTCCGCTGAGTTTATTGGCATTGTTATTTACCATTGTGGCGATGTTTAGTTTAAAAGGGGCGGATGTAGTTAGCTTACCATTCGATGTACTGCGAATTGCCATCCCATTAACACTGTATTTTGTGGTGATGTTTTTCCTGAGCTTTTTTATGAGCAAATGGATGGGCAATGATTATCCTAAAACCACAGCGATTTCTTTTACTGCAGCAGGAAATAACTTTGAATTGGCGCTTGCTGTCGCGATTGCAACATTTGGATTGGCTTCACCTGTCGCATTTACCACGATTATTGGTCCTTTGGTTGAAGTTCCCATATTGATTGCCTTGGTCAGTGTATCGCTATGGCTGCGTAAAACTGTTTTTAGATAAATGTATTGGCACAATCAGTAACAGAAATAGTCGAAAGACTTATTTAACACAATGTAAAGTCAAACTGTCAAAAAATTAGGTACAAGAATATTATTTTTATTAATAAATATTTTTAGTTAAATCAATTGTATGGGGGGGTTTAGGTTTTAAAGCTTGCAATGCCGCACCATTTATTCAAAATTTAAATAACTTTGCGAAGACAATGTCTCCCTTTTCTTAGGGGATGACAAACCTTGCGCTGCAAACAAAACCTTGCTTTGTGTTTGCTCATGCTGAGCGAGAGGGACATCCTATATCCCCCCACTCAATGTCGATATCCATGTCGTCATGTGATAGCTGCACCTTGTATGATTTAAAAGGAAAAATGAGTTAATAACTAATGGTTTTTAAAAGTTCATTTAAAAATATACGCTTTATTGATGATCCATGATTTGATTTAAATCACTTATATGAATAATTGGTTGATTTAACTATAAATTATTCCGATGCTTCAAGTTTTTTGACAATCTGACAATGATCAATGGTGGTGTTCGAAGAGCAGGATTGACGTAATTCATGCAGTTGCGATTTAAAATGCTGTAATTCATATATTCGAGTTTCTACATGTCGAATATGTTCTTCAATCAATTGGTCAATGATTTTACAACCTTGTTCAGGATGTTGTAGATGCTCTAAAAGTTGAGTAATTTCATGTAAGGTCATATCTAATGCGCGGCAACGTTTAATAAAAATAAGCCGCTTTAATGTTTCATCATCATAATATTTATAATTATTATCTGCACGGTAACTGGATCTGATCAAATTTTTTTTTTCATAAAAACGCACAGTATCCGTCGACAGCTGAGTTTTTTTAGCGAGGTCACTAATTAAGTATTGCTGCATGGCTTATTTTCCTGAATCAACTTGACCTTGGACTAACTCCATAGTTTTAAATAGCAGTATAGCTGATTTTTTCATCATTTTTGACGCATGTGCTGATTTTCTTTAAAACGCCAACATGACTGAAAAATAAGCAGATAAGTCCATTTATATTGAATCAAGGAGAAGTGTCATGGTGTGTACGTGTAGTCATGAACCTGCACCACAGAAACCGAATAGCAAGTTTAGAACGGCTTTGTGGATTGCACTGTTTATTAACCTTGCCATGTTTTTTGTTGAATTAATTGGTGGGGCGTATGCACATTCTTCTGCACTTTGGGCGGATTCTCTGGATTTTTTTGGTGACTCGGTCAATTATGCCGTCTCTTTAGCCGTGTTAGGCGCAAGTCTGTACTGGCGTGCGACCGTTGCCTTATTTAAAGGGGCAATCATGGCAATTTTTGGTTTTGTCGTGATTGGCAAAACGATTTATGCCTATACGAAAGGGATCCCTCCAGAAGCGATTACCATGGGAGCGATTGGTGTATTGGCTTTAATCGCCAATGTGATTTCAGCCCTTGTGCTTTACGCTTTTAGAGATGGGGATTCCAATATGCAGTCTGTTTGGCTGTGTAGTCGTAATGATGCGATTGGAAATGTCGCAGTAATCTTTGCAGCAATTGGGGTGTTTGGTACAGGAAGCATGTTGCCAGATATTATTGTGGCTGTGATTATGGCGACTTTAGGCTTAACAGGCGGTTATCAGGTGATGAAGAAAGCATTACAAGAACGTAAACAAAATATGCCGACTCAACAAGTACTACAATGACGCTCATCTAAACCACAATAAGGTATTTTTGATCTCAGCAATGGGATCAAAAAATCATCATGAAGCAAGTACTTAAATTTCAACTATACGTGTTGCCATTTTGCTCCAAAAATTATTCCAGAGTTCTAAATACTCAGACTGGACTTGGTCCAAATACTGTTGGTTGTTTTGATCATAGCATTGTATCAGTAGGGTCCAAATGTCATCTTGGTGGTTGTCATCATTGGCAAGGGTCGCGTCATTCTGATCAGCCAGCCCATGACAAGCATAATAACCTTCAATAAATTTACTTTTGTAAATGGACATGTTGTTGCGGAGTGCTTCACTAAACTTTATGACTTGCAATTCTGTACAAGCCAAAATGAGCAATAATTCTGTATAAGAATTGATATGTTGGTGAATAAATTGAGCCAATGCGAAAGCTTCTATTTCAGTCTGTTGCTGATCTAATGGATCTAATTCCAACTGCTGCATCAATTTTAAAAAATAAACCAGATGTGATTTGGATGCAGCGCTTTTTTCGAGTTGGTGTGTATTGAAACCCAGTTCATCAATTAAGTTTAGCGACAGTAAGTAGCGTGCATATATTTTAGCTGCAATCCTATTTTCTGGATGAATATTATTGTTTTTCTCAAGACTGACGGCTTGATAAATCACCATGCTTAGTGCATCTGTAAAATTTTTAACAATGGCGGTAAAATAATTAATATGAATAAATTTAAGCTGTTCAAGCGTCAGTTGACTTTGATTCAACTGTACTAGTATTGGATGCTTGAATAGGACATGACAGTGTGTTTGTCGCTTTAAGTTTGCGATAGCTTGAGTATTTTGCTGCCATAATTCAGGTTGTAAGGAATTTTGAATGAAATGCAGCAACTCGAAACGAGTATGTTCAGATTGCGTGAAAGATAATATGCTCATATGCTGCATTAAAATTTTAATTTTGCCGTTTTTATAATAGTAAAAAACAATATGTTTTGCTAGTATTTATGCAGGTTTAATATTTTATATTTCATATACTTGCCTTTGTAGTTTTGATGTTTTTCTATAAAAACTCAGTATTCATATGAATTTAAGATATAATTCTTAGCATACACTTGAAGTAATTCGTATTTATGTGCTGTTCTTATAAGCTAATGCTTTAATTTTAATCTTAAATTTTTGTACATCAGGTAAAAACAAATGTCAAAAAAAGAGGACATCATTAATACAGCGTTGAATCTCTTTAATACATATAGTTATAATTCTATCGGTATAGACCGAATTATTAGTGAGTCTGGCGTTGCAAAAATGACTTTTTATAAATATTTTCCATCTAAAGCTAAATTGATTGAAGAATGTTTGATTACGAGAAATCTCAATTTGCAAGAATCGTTAGATGCTGCAATCGCTAAATGTGATCCACAAGATTATTTATCTCATATAAAAGCCATCTTCACTTGGTATAATGCATGGTTTCATACAGAAGACTTTAATGGTTGTATGTTCCAAAAGGCCGTAGAAGAGATTTCAAAAGTTTACCCATCATCACTCCAACCTGCAACTGATTATAAAGAGTGGTTAAAAGGGCATTTGAGTAATGCGTTGCGCCATTTAGGTGTCAAGCAAGATATTCAACTTGCTTCTTTCTTGTCAAGTCTTCTTGACGGAATGACGATTCAGGCGCAAATAGATCCTAAGCAAGTGTGTTTGGATGATTACTGGAGACGGGTAGAAACCCTGATTCAGATGGAATTGGCTTTAGACCAACCGAGTTCAGTTTAGAGTTTAAGTTTGTTGAGTAATCGCAGATTGCAAGCGTAAGCAATATTGATTTGCGTTTGCTGATCTGTTTAATTCACCACTTAAACTTGAAAATAAAAAAGCGCGATCACGTGAAGTGAATCGCGCTTTGCTGATAAGTTTTTTATATACCTGATCATTTATTGTTATAACGATAAATCATCAGGTAAAGAGATGCTTCAAGCATCTTCTTATATTTATTCTTATACCCTCTGAATGCACATGTCATTCGTTTTTCTCAGCAAATTATACAGACTTGTCTGTTTAGTTGGATTATAAAGATTTTGTTGTTTTTTACAACAGAATCTTTGTGAATTTGTTTGTTTTTTTATCAATCGACTTAAAGGTTAAAAAAAATATCTAATTTTTGGTACTTTGCGTTTAATTTTATCGGCAATGATCTAGTTTAAAAATCAGTTATGGACCTTGTTGGTTAGGCTAGCAGACTCCTATTTATCTTTAAATGGCAGTGAGTTGTTATACACGAAGCGTGTGGTCAAGAATTTGAAAATTGAAATGAATAATTGTAAATAAATATTAGAGATAAAAATAAAAGACCTTGAAAAATGCCTATACTGTTGGGAATATCAATATTTAAGCATTAGTGATTCATTCTTCGGGGTAAAATTCTAGGATCATTGCTATTGAGGATTTGTTCAATTTTGCCATTAGGGCGCTGAAGAATCGTTTGATCATGCGTATAGACTTTGCCATTGCGAGCAACCGCATTTTGATCATTGGGCGGGGTAAATAACCAAGTTTCATTTTGTGTTAAAGGATGAACCAATAAATTGAATTCAGTATTTGCTGGATATTGAATATCGCCTAAGGTTAATTTTTCTGTCAGTGTGCCATTTTCAATTCCGATGAGTTGTTTATTTTGATCCAAATAGACATTTGCCCATTGTAGGGAAACAGCTTTGTATTGGGTGAGAGGATTGTGAATCCGCCAGTAATCTGTAGAAACAAAGTTGTCTGGATATTTTTGATATTTAGAACGTTCAATATCTGCCTGTGCCACAAGTATAATATTTTCTAGCTGCGTATCTTGAGCAAGATTACAGTGCTCTAAACCAATGATGTTGCCAGCATCATCTAAATAGACTTGAATATAGCTCATCAGCTGACAATTCCAACCTTCGATCGTATCCTTACCTGTACCCATTAATGTGGTTGAACGATCATCAAAAAGTTCCAAATCAATACCACGAGGAATTTTCATGCTGTTAATTTGCAGCTTTCCAAATAATACGGGTTGGGGAAATTTGGCTTGTCTCAATGAGGTCAATTGATCGGGTGCAAATAATTCAAGTTCAGTCCCTTGTGGCATTTGAATGCCTAAAATTTTCTCAGGCGAACTTAATGTTTTATGTATGGAATGATGCTCTTTTTCAATCTCATTTTTTGTAAATAGAACAAGGAAATAAAGTATCAAGCTCAAAAAAACGCAGAGTACACTACAGACAAATAGAGACTGAATAAAAATATTGCCATGCCTAAGGGTATTTCTGAATTTTGAGCTAGATATTAATCCAATCGCAAATAGACTAAAAATAATGGTCCCAAAGCCAGCGACAAAGAAAATCTAAAGATAGTTAAAAGAAAGTGGAATCATGCGATTGAGAGTCGTATTTTTATATTTGCTAAGATTCAGGATATTATATGCATTATCCTGAATCTTTTGAATCAATCAAAAATTTTATGAAGCGCTTGGAATGGTAAAGTCACCACATCAAAAGCGACTGCAAATGGAAATAACACTAATTTATCTGCAGTTTTACTGCCTGCCTTTGAGTAATCTTTTACCTCTTGGGTGCTATAGATACTGACTTGATAGGGTTTGCTTAGTGCTTTTAGGGATGAAATATTAGAAGCAGAAGGATAAATTAGACCAGATAGGGCAATGTTAAAACAGAAGCGTTGTGCTTTTAGACGGTGATCACTTGAGGTGGTACATTCTTCTGCGCCATTTTCAATAAAGAATGCACGATCTTGTTTAGTGACATCCTCAGAAAGTTTGACATATTTGAGTGGCAGGGTTCCTGAAAAATGACCATCATTTTTTTCTGAATTGAAGGTAAGCGCTTTATCAATTTGAATAAATTTTGGATCTAGTCCTGTAATCACTTTAGCAAATCGAGTACCACCATTGGTAATGACATAACTATTTTTTTGTCCAGCAATTACAATGCTGTCTGAAGGTAGTGCAGAAATAGCCTGTGAGGGTTTGCCAAATGCTAAAACAGAATCATTGACCAATACAGTTTGAACGTTACGGGTGCGAACGCCATTGTCTTTATTTAAAAGGGTTGAAGTGGCACAGCCTGTCATGGAAAATGCTGAAATAATACAAATGGACAATGTAGATTTATAATTTAATTTATTCATATTCTGCTCATTTAACCTTAAGGTATTGTTTATACCATTAAAAAAATAAGCTGTTAAGTTTCTAGGCTACCAAAAAACTGACAAAAATTTATTCTTTCAATGAATTAATCCTATTTCCTCACAATTGATTGGCAAAATGTATCTATAGGTTTTGATTACTTTGTAAAATGCCAATGAATTTAAACCGATTGTACGATTTATTATTCTTTATTTAGAATAATCGAATAAATCAGATAATTTTGATTGTAATTTCATTCCAAGATTCTTAGAATTGCCTGCTTGTTTGCGTGATCATTGGAACTGAACCTTGAGTAATTTTCTAACCGAACACCTGATCCATCGTGATGATGATTTTATGGTGATCCATAAGCCAGCAGGCATACTCACAGTTCCAGGAAAAACAGCAGACTTACAAGATTGTGTAATCAATAGATTATTAAAAATCGAACCGAATACTTTACTCATTCATCGTTTAGATCGTGATACCTCTGGCATTTTGGTATTTGGCTTGAGTAAATGGGGACAAAAAAGTATTTCTAGACAGTTTCAAGAACGTCAAACCTCTAAAACCTACCAAGCTGTTGTTGTTGGAACTTTACAGGGTGAAGGTACAGTAGATGTGCCTGTGATTTATGATCCAGAACATCCTCCATTACATATTGCAGCTCCAGAACATAACAAGCCTGCATTAACGCATTGGAAAGCAATTCAACATTTTCAAATTCTAGGACAGGCGGTGACTCGTGTTGAGTTAACACCAGTTACTGGGCGGTCACATCAGTTACGTGTGCATATGCAATATTTAGGTCATCCAATTATTGGTGATACTTTATATGCCACTGTAGAGCAACAGCAACTTATGCCAAGACTTTGTTTACATGCACAACAATTGAGTTTTCATCATCCTAAAAAAGAGGAGCTTGTACAATTTGATTGTCCAGTTCCGTTTTAGTTTAGATTTTTAAGTTGAAATTAAGTGGCTCAAAATTTAATGAGCTTTATGTCAAAAAGTATTGCGTAATGGGTATAAACTTTGTTCAAATATTCTCCTGATTTGAGCAACCATGTTTTAGCCCTAACATGAGATAAAGGTGGAAAAATTGCAACAATTTGCTATAGGTCAACGTTGGTTATCGGACACAGAAACTGAGTTAGGTTTAGGTGTACTGATTGATGTCGATGAACGTTCAATCAGTATTCTTTTTCCAAAAAGTGACGAAACTCGTGTCTATGCACGTAATAATGCACCATTATCTCGTATTGTTTTTAATATCAATGATGAAGTTCAAGACCAAGAAGGCATCAAGTGGATTGTTGAGTCTTTAGATGATCGCAGTGGAGTAATTCGTTACAATGTTATTCGTACATTGGACAGTGGCGAACAAGAGAAAAAAGCGCTAAACGAAACGCGTATTGGCGCACAAATCCAATTATCAAAGCCTTTAGAGCGTTTATTGGCAAGTCAAATTGACTATAAAGAATGGTATGACTTACGTATTGAAGCGATGCAAATGCAAGCCAATATGCAAACGTCACCATTACGTGGTTTGGTCGGTGCGCGTGTAGGATTGATTCCACACCAGTTGTATATTGCACATGAAGTGGGTAAACGATTTGCACCTCGTGTATTACTTGCTGATGAAGTTGGCTTAGGTAAAACAATCGAAGCGGGACTCATCATCCATCAACAACTTAAAACGGGTCGTTCTGAGCGAATTCTGATTCTTGTACCAGATTCATTACAATATCAATGGATGATTGAAATGCGTCGCCGTTTCAATTTGAATTTCTCATTGTTTGATCTTACTCGTACAGCTTCAATCAAAGAGCATGATCCTGAACTCAATCCATTCCTGACTGAACAATGTATCATTGCTTCAGTAGATTTGATGATTGACCATGATGATTTGCGTGAGCAAGCCATTGAAGCTGGTTTTGATCTGCTGGTGGTCGATGAAGCGCATCATTTGATGTGGAGTGAAGAGGAAGGCGGTAATGACCGTTATGATCTGGTTGAAGAGCTTGCTGAAAAAACTGAAGGTGTGCTGCTTTTAACTGCAACACCTGAACAGCTAGGTGTAGAAAGCCATTTCGCCCGTTTACGTTTACTTGATCCACAACGTTTTAGTTCGCTTGATCGTTTCCTTGATGAAGAAGAACAATATCATCATACCGCTAAAATTGCTGAAGTGTTGATGTCAGATTTGCCACTCGAAGCGGAACATTTAGCAGCAGTTGAAAAATTATTAGGTCATCCGATTGAAGATCAGCCTGAACATCGTTTCCGTGCAATTCATGAGCTTTTAGACCGTCATGGTACAGGTCGTATCTTGTTCCGTAATACCCGTGAAGCAATTCAAGGTTTCCCTGGACGTGATTGCCAACCAGCACCATTACCAGCACCAGAAAATTGGTCTAAAGATGGAAAATTACGCGAACAAATGTGGCCAGAAGAGCTGCAACTTGATGGCGCATGGATGGAAACAGACCCACGTGTTATGTGGTTGATGGAACGATTACGTTCTGATTTAAAACATAAAAAAGTATTGCTGATTGCACGTAGTGGTCCAGTTGTTGAAGCACTTGAAAATGCTTTACGCATCCACGCGGGTATCCGCACCGCAATGTTCCATGAAGGCATGAGCTTATTGGAACGTGACCAAGCAGCGGCTTATTTTGCTGAAGATTCTTATGGTGCACAGATTTTACTGTGTTCTGAAATTGGTTCAGAAGGGCGTAATTTCCAGTTTGCTTCTGACCTTGTGTTGTTTGATTTGCCTGCAAATCCAGATGTACTTGAACAGCGTATTGGTCGTTTAGACCGTATTGGTCAGGAAAATCGTATTCAGATTCATGTGCCTTATCTTGTAGGTACAGCGCAAGAGCGTATGTTCCGTTGGTATAATGAAGCGCTAAATATTTTCAGTAATATTTCGCCTACAGCACAAACCTTACAAGAAAACTTTATTGTCGATTTAAAAGATTGCTTATTGGATGATAAAGGGCAAGTTTTTGAAGAGCTTCTTGAAGCGGTCAATGTACAGCGTCAAGCACTTGAAGTTGAATTGCAAGATGGTCGTGACCGTTTATTGGAATACAACTCATGTCGTCCGATCGTGGCACAAGAAATTGTTACAGCGCTTGAAGACTATGATGACAATACTTTGTTGCCAATGTTTATGAAGCGGTTTATGGCATCAACCAACATTGACTTTGATGAGCAAAGTAATGGTACGGTGATTATTAAACCAACCGATCAAATGCAAGTGCAAGGCTTGGATATTGACGAAGAGGGTATGACTGCAACCTTCTATCGTGATCAGGCACAGATCCGTGAAGACGCGCAATATTTAACACTTGAACATCCGTTTACTGAAAGTGTGATGGAAATTATCCGTACCCAATCTTTTGGTAGTACCAATGTTGCGATTCTAAAAACCAATGCACTTAAACAAGGCACGATTTTGTTGGAAGTTTGGTTTAAAGTGGATGTGGTTGCGCCTAAAGCATTAAATTTACCTTCTAGCTTACCAACACAATTGATTCGAGTGTTATTGACTGAAACGGGCCAAGATATTACTGCCAAGCTTAATCCAGAAATTATTAAGCCGTATTTACATCATTTAGATAGCAATAGCTGTCGTCAAGTGGTGAAAGCACGACGTGAAGTGATTGAAGAACGCTATGCACAAGCTTTAGATATTGCTAAAGGTGTTTTACCGCAGTTAAAAGAGCAAGCTAAAGAAATTTACGGTAGCAAATGGCAATATGAAATTGATCGTTTAAGCTACTTAAAGCAATTTAATCCAAGTATTCGTGCAGATGAAATTGAACGTTTACAGAAATTCCAGAAAGAAGGTTTAAGTCTATTGGAAGGTATTTCTGTGACGCCAGAAGCGATTCAGGTATTGGTTGTGGTTAAACCTTAATTTAGTGTAATTTTATCTAGATTCTAAAAGCTCCTTTGGGAGCTTTTTTGATGTATATGTTATGCATATTTAAATAATCAATTATTGGGTTATTTTTATTTTTTGATTTTAAATGTAAAAGTTATAACCATTTATAAAAACTAATTCCTATTATTGCACCATTTATATGGTCATATCTTGTATGAAGGGCTATAGACCATGCATCAATGTCACCACGCGATAGAAACGCCATGTATCATTGGATGAGATCTACTTTACAACAATAATCAATGAAGGATTTACAGGGAGTTTGTTGTATACATCGCAACCGTTTTTATGCTATTAAAATAGTGTACTTTGATCTCGATTTGTTCCTTAGAGATAAAGTTTACTCACCCATGTAATTTGATCATTTAGTATTGTGTATCCAAATAGACAAGTTCGAAAGCAACCGTCTATAGCCAAGATAAAAACTTAAAATAATGGAAGAAATGATATGGAAAACAAGGATTTTGTTGAGTTTCATGATACCCATGTGCACTATCTACTTCATTGGGAAAAGCAATTACCGCAAAAAGATGTGTTTGTACAACCATTGGCCAATGGCAATGTGGTGCATTACACATGGTCGGAAGTTGCACAACAAGTTCGCAGTATGGCGAGTTATTTACAGTCTTTAAACTTGCCTGAAAAGAGTGCGATCGCAATTTATGGTAAAAATAGTGCGCATTGGCTTATGGCAGATTTAGCGATCTGGATGTCAGGTCATATCTCAGTCCCACTCTATCCAACACTCAATGCGGAAGGTTCAGCTTATGTACTCAACCACAGTGAAGCAAAACTCTTATTTATTGGAAAATTGGACGGTAAAGCGGATAGCTGGAATGAGGTAAAAACAATCATTCCACAAGATTTAGCTTGTGTGCGTTTGGCATTATCACCTGAATTCGACGCACCGCAATGGAATGATATTGTGCAATCTGTTGCGCCACTAGAAAACCCAGTATTACCCAATAAAAATGATTTAGCGACCATCGTTTATACGTCTGGCAGTACTGGTGTACCTAAAGGGGTTATGCAAAGTTTTGCGACGCTTTTATCTGGCGCTCGTGAACTCAGATTGACTTATCAAGTGACAACATCTGATCGGGCCTTATCTTATTTACCACTTGCACATGTTGCTGAGCGTATTTTTATTCAATCTTCACTGATGGTTTGCGGTTTTACCGTGTATTTTGCAAACTCAATTGAAACCTTTGTCGAAGATTTGAATCGTGCCAAACCCACACTATTCTTTTCGGTACCACGCTTATGGACCAAGTTCTATTTGGGCGTTAATGAAAAAATACCGCTCCATATACAAAAGATTTTATTCAAAATACCTGTGTTGGGTAAATTGGTTAAAAAGAAATTACTCACCAAGCTCGGGCTAAATCATGTCCGTTATGCATTTACTGCTGCTGCACCATTACCTACAGATATTATTTTATGGTATCGAAATTTAGGTTTAGAGTTACTTGAAGTCTATGGTATGACTGAAAATTGTGGTTATTCGCATGTGACACGTGTGGGGCAGTTTGCCAGTGGTTATGTGGGGCATGCCCAACCTAAAGTGGAGTGTAAAATTGATGAAAATGGTGAAATTCTGGTAAAAAGCCCAGGAACTATGTTGGGCTATTATAAAAATCCTGAAAAAACTGCAGAAGATATGACCGAAGATGGATTTTTACGTACTGGGGATTTGGGCGAGATCGATGCAGAAGGGCGGTTAAAAATTACTGGTCGAATTAAAGATATTTTTAAAACAAGCAAAGGCAAATACATCATGCCAGTTCCGACTGAGCAAAAAATCGGCAATCAGGCATTAATTGAATCTGTATGTATTGGTGGTTCAAGCCAACCACAACCAGTTGCCTTTATTATGTTGGCTGAAGATATTCGTAACAGTCTGAAGCAGAACCCGAAGCGAGATGAAATTGAAAACACCTTAAAAGCATTAAGAGTGAAGATCAATGAAGAACTTGAGCCCCATGCAAAAATCAGCTTCTTTGTCGTAGTCAATGAACCATGGACCATGGAAAATGATTTACTTACCCCAACGATGAAAATTAAACGTAATAAAATTGAAAGTCGTTATGAGCCATTTTTAGATGCTTGGGCACAACAGAAACGAGAAGTGGTCTGGGAATAAAAGTTTTTAACTGCATTCGTATTATTAGGAAAAAAGCCTGAATTGTAACGTTGATCAGTTCAGGCTTTTTAATTCTCTTCTTTTACAAATTAATACTGCACACCTTTAAAAGAAGGGGTTCTTGATGACACAAGTGAATTGCGCTTTAAATCATTTCGGCTTGTTTAAGTTCTAACTTGATATAGGCATAGAAAATGGGTGCAACAATTAAACCCGCTAAGCCAAAGAACGACTCAAAGACTAACATTGCCAATAAGACTTCCCATGATGCTGCATGGATTTTTGTGCCAATAATTTTGGCATTAATAAAGTATTCTAGTTTATGGATAAAAATTAGATAAAGTAATGCGATACCTGCGGTAGATACTGAAATGGTTAAACCTGCCATAACAATAATAGTATTGGAGAGTAAGTTTCCGACAATTGGAATTAATCCAAAAATAAAAGTCAGGATCACTAAGGTATTGGCAAAAGGTAAATGTATATCAAAAACAGGGAGGATCAGGTGAGAGAAAATCAAAAATAAAAATGTATTGATTAAAGAAATTTTAAACTGAGCAAACACCACATTTTTAAAAGATGACGAAAGATTTTCAATACGTGTGATCATGGCACGTTTAAATTCTGGCTGATCCGGCTGTGGGCGCAGTTGGTTTAATGAGACAAGGATCCCCACAATCATACCAATCAACATGGTGGCTAAATTATGTAAAAAGCCTGTTCCGGTACTTTTTAAGGTTGATAAATTATCTTTGATTAAGTCAAAAGTTTGATCTTTTAATTCAGTGAGTGAATAAGGAATAAATCCGGGAATATATTGTGCCACTTCAAGTTGTAGCTTTTGTAAGGTTTTATCGACTTGGTCACTGATGGCATTGATTCCCGCACCTTGCAAATCATGTTGAACAAAGCTGATTAAGCCTGTGATGCTGAGCACAATCAAAGAAATAATAAAGATGGCTAGAATAATACTGATGGTCAAGCGAGCTCTTTGACCATCAATATATCTCTCCGTAATGCTACCTAAACTATTGATAATTTCAAAAACAACAAAACCTGCAAAAAATGACGCTAAAAGATGCAAGGGAATCAGTAAAGACAAAAAGATCAGCATGAGTAAGTAACTTGCAATAATACTTTGACGATCATTTAACAGTTTCATGTGAATAGAGCTCAATTATACAATTGATGTATAGGGGAATATAAAAATACCAAGTTAGATTTATATCACTCTAACTCGCGGCGAGATAGCTATTTTTAAATACAAAGCTTAATTCAATGTGAAAATATTTGGCCTGAATACTGTGTGAAAAGTCTTTAAAAACGTTATAAAGATAAAAGATCACTATCGTGAGATTGATCAGAAAAATTTCAATGCTGCGTACATTGAGCAGTATATTGAATAGTACATAGAACGCTATTAAAGTGAGTGGTTCAAATGAATCACGTCATGCATGTTATATAAGCCAGCGGGTTGAGAAATACACCACATTGCGGCTCGAATTGCACCAGTCGCAAAGTTCATCCGATTGCTTGCAATATGTTTGATTTCGACCTGTTCCCCATGACCATAAAATATCGTGTTATGTTCACCAACAATGTCACCACCACGTATAGCTTGTAAACCGATCTGTTGGGGTACTCGCTCAGCTACCACAGCATGGCGTTGATAGACCACTAAATTACTGAGCAATTGCGCTCTGACTTGAGCAATCGCTTCTGCATACATCAATGCAGTGCCTGATGGCGCATCTACTTTTTGTCGATGGTGTGCTTCGATGATTTCAGCTTCAAATCCTGCACCTAATAATTGGGCAGCAACTCGAACCAGATCAACACTGAGATTGACGCCAATGGAATAATTGCCTGAATGAACGATAGCAATATCTTGCGCGGCTTGAGCAATGTGTTGATTTAATTGCTCAGATAAACCAGTGATACCAATAATCATCGGTTTTTTAGCGTGCTGGCAAATTTTTAAATGTTGCGATAATGCCTTTGCTGTAGTGAAATCAATCACCACATCACAATGCTGAATGATGTCTTCCAAACGACCTGAAATAAGCACATTTAATGGTGCTAGATTGAGATACTGACCTAGTTCATGACCAATCGCTGCACTTGCAACTCTTGCTGTAGCAACAGTAATGTTTAGTCCTGCATTGAGACAGGCCTGAACCAGCATTTGTCCCATGCGACCAGTCACACCAAGTATGCCTACACGAATGTTTTGTTGATTGTGATTGATCATAGGGTACTGATACTTGTATTTAATAGGCTATGAAAGAATAGGTATTATTTAATTTGCGCTTCGTCTAAATGACGTGAGCCTTCGAGTAACATACGAATCATCACCATGGTTTGTTCAGCGACTTCTTTACGTTCAGCAATCGGCAAATCAATCACCTTGGCACCCATATTAAATACCAACTGAGTAATAGCTTTGGCGACTAAATCAGGATGGGTTAATTTACTGTGATTGATGCGTTCTATTCGAATCAAATCTTCTTGGAGTTCTTGTTGGAAATAATTAAGTTGTTTGTCTACAGCAAGTTTATATTGTTTTGATCCTGTATAACCTTCACGCAGGAGTAAGCTCAAATTACCTTCATCGGCATCGAGTTGTTCAATAAATACTTCAACTGAACTACGAATAATACTGCTTTGTCTGATTGCCTTAATTCGAGCTTCATGCAAAATTTGACGGAGCACCACACCTGAACGATCAATCAGTTCAATCGCCAACTCATCAATATCTTTAAAGTGACGATAAAAACTATTTGGCGCAATCCCAGCTTCACGGGCAACTTCTCTTAAACTTAAAGAGGAAATACTTTTTTGCGGTCCAATCAGATTTAAGGCAGCTTGGAATAATTCTTCTTTAGTAATAGTCGCTTTGCGTCCAACAGTACGTACAGAAACTTTTTCAAGCTCATGAATTTGATCTTGAAGGGTAGCTGGGTTCTGAGGTAATACGGACGTTGGATTCATAAAGTATCAAATAGTTAAAATATTTTTTTCATTATAGCCTTTGTCATTACATAAATGAAATGTCTAGATACAATACACACGTATATACAAATATATATACATGTGTATAATAATTAAAAATCACTCAGATGGTGAGCCTAGTATGCACGCTATTGAAAAGCAAAAATCTCCCGTAAACACTATATTTGATATGGTGTTAGGTAATAATGCGACTAATTTTTGGCTACAGAAAATTAATCCATTATGGTCAGTTCAACAAGCTTTGGGGAAAATTGTTGAAAAAGAACAATCCGCTGCAGATACGATCAGCTTAACCATCAAAATTAACCGCTTGTTTGAAATGGGGTTAGCAGGGCAACATCATCCGATCACTGTCGAAATCAATGGTCGTCGTTATGAACGTACCTATAGTCTGACTCAATTAGATACGCAACATGTATTACTCACGGCAAAAAAAGTAGAAAAAGGCGTTGTGAGTAACTGGTTATTTGAACATGCCCAAGTGGGTGAGGTGATTGAATTTGGCCGACCTTATGGTGATATGTTATTGCCTCAAGTTGTCAGTCCATTGATTCTGGTCGCTGCGGGCAGCGGTATTACACCGATGTATAGTTTGATTCAGGCATTGGCAGCGAACCAGCAGCTTGATCGTCAACCAGTACATTTAATGTATTGGGTTAAAAAAAATGCAGACGTTGCCTTTAAACAACAGTTTGAGCAATTAGCCCAACAACATCCCGATTTTAAATTTGATGTATTTTATACCCAAGAAGTACCTGCGGATGCACGTTTAAATAATGAATATTTACATATTATTAAAAATTTTGAGCAAAGCACAGTGTATGTATGTGGCCCTTCAGGTTTTGTGGCAACAGCTGAACAATTGTTTCAACAGGCCAAAGTACTTAAAAGCGAAGCATTTAGTCTAAGTCCAGCGATTTCTGATGACACAGGCTTTATCAATGTCACTTTAACCAAATCCAATAAAGTGGTTGTAATCCCTAAAGGTCAAGCCATTTTAGTTGGCTTAGAACAACAAAATATCAAACCAGAACATGGTTGCAGAATGGGGATTTGCAATAAATGCGCGTGTAATAAAGCACAGGGTGCCACAAAAAACTTAGTCAATGGTCAAGAAAATTTTGAACCGAATAATTTACTGAGAATTTGTGTGAATACTGCCAAAACTGATTTAGTTATTGATCTTTAAGCGAGTTTTATCATGAATATGCCAGTTAAAATTCAATATTTTAAAAACACCAAAAACCGTGAACTGACCCAGACTGAGCTGGATGCTTTAGCGCGTGAGTTGGATGCAATTAAGCAAGAAGTGTTAGATGATATTGGCGAAAAAGATGCCAAATATATCAAAAAAGTATATGCCGCGATTCGTTATAGCAGTATTTTAGGCCGAGCATGCTTATTTGCGGGTTGGTTTCCACCTGCATGGTTACTTGGTACAGGCTTACTGAGCTTTGCCAAGATCATGGAAAACATGGAACTCGGTCATAATGTTATGCATGGGCAATATGATTGGATGAATGATCCACGCTTTAAAGGTACAACTTACGAATGGGACATTGTTGGAACCTCTGACAACTGGCGCCAGACCCATAATTATAAGCATCATACCTATACCAATATCAAAGGGATGGATGATGATATCGGCTATGGTTTATTGCGTTTATTCCCAGAACAACGCTGGAAACCGGGTTTTTTATTGCAGCCTTTATATGCAATTCCGTTCTGTCTATTGTTCCAATGGGGCGTTGCGATTCAAAATCTTGAAATTGGTAAATTGGTTTATAAACGCAAAACTTGGGCGCAGTTTAAAGAAGAGTGGAAGCCGACCCAGAAGAAAATTGGTAGACAATTTTTTAAAGATTATCTGTTCTTCCCTCTGATTGCTGGCCCCGCAGCTTTACCTGTATTTACAGGTAATTTAGTCGCCAACGGTATCCGTAATATTTGGACATTTAGTATCATTTTCTGTGGTCACTTTACCAAAGATGTTGAAGTATTCCCTAAAACTGTTTTACAGGATGAAAGTCGTGGACATTGGTATATGCGCCAAATTCGCGGTTCTTCGAATTTAACCGGTTCAGAAGCATTTCATATTTTGACGGGACATTTGAGTCATCAAATCGAGCATCATTTATTCCCTGAAGTACCTGCTCGTCGCTATCGTAAAATGGCGCCCAAAGTTGAAGCGGTATGTAAAAAGTATGGCTTAAACTACAACAATGCAAGTTTGTTTAAGCAGTATGGTCAAGTCCTTGGACGTATTGTGAAATATGCATTTCCATTTAAAAAGTAGTTGATTTACTAAAGCCAAAGCCACTTTTAAGTGGCTTTTTTATTGTTAATGATTGGGTTTTTCAGTAAAGTTTATTTGACTGTTACTAGGGTTAATGAGAAGAACATGATTCAAAAACAATTAGAAAATATACAAAATTGGTTAGTGCAACATGCGGCAAAGATTGCAAATCAATCACTTAATCCCGCGGCAAGTATTGCTGATATAGAACAATTTGAACAAAGGCTTTCTAAACACTTACCTGATGATTTTAAACAGTTGTACTGTTGGCATAATGGGATGAATGAAGAGGAAAATTTAGGCAGTTTATTTTATGGCATGGAATTTTTATCACTCACTAATATTGAAACTAAACGCGACGATCTTGCAGATCTCGTTGATGAGTTGTTTGTACTTCAACATGCTGACCCACAAATCAATCCAACCAATGCCCACCATCGAGATTGGGTTCAGTTTGCGCACGATGGTGGGCGAACAGGTTTGTATGTGGATTTAGTACCCACCGCCGTAGGTCAAATTGGACAAGTGATCTTTATTGATCATGAATATGATGTTGGGATTTTGGTCGCTAACTCAATTACCAATTTTCTTCAACAATTTTCAGATGATTTAGACAATGACTTATATCAGTTGAATAAAGATGCTTTAGAAGATGAAAATGAGTTTTTAGAAAGTGATGCAGCTATTGATCTGGTCAATTGGCATATGAGTGAACGCTGGGCGCGTCCTGATTTTACTTAGCTTTTTTTAGAAAAATCATTTTATAAAATTATGTTTGAAAGCTTTACTAGTAAAAAGTATATCAATGGCGATTATTGCTACACACTCAATTTTGAACGCATTACATTTCTAATCGAATCAATTTTACAAAATCAAGTAAGCTCTAATTTTTAAACGAGCAAAATGATGAATCATAAAATAACGGTTGATGAGGTTGTAGCACGTTCAGTAAAAATCAGAGAACGTTATCATGAGCTAGAGCGAATAAATCATCATGCTGAATGGACAGTGCAAGAGGATGCGTTGGCATTTTTATCTGATGCTGGATTGGTTGGGAGATTAGTGATGGCGCAGACGGGGAAGTGGTTCCACAAAGGCGATGCTCAGCAAGAGTTGCAGCATAAGTTAGGTGAATGTGTCTGGTGGTTAGCCATTATTGCCAATGAATTAGATATGGATTTAACTGAAGCCACACAATACTTTTTAGATAAAGCTGAAAAGATTTAAATTTTTGGAAAAATGTTTATTGAACATTTTTTATGACCAAGCATTTGATCATTAATTATATAGTCAACCTGTCAAAAACTCAGACACAAGAATATAATTCTTCTTAATTAATATTTTAAATTAAATCAATTGCATGGAAAAATAAATTGTTTGATTATAAAAAGCTTGCAATGCCACACCTTAAATTCAAAGTTTAAATACCTTTGTGTAGGCGATGCCTCACTTTTCAGAGATGAAAAGATGACAAAAATCTTTCGTTTAACAGGGCTCTTGCGCTGCAAACAAAGCAGTGCTTTATTTTTGCTCATATACCCCCGCCCAACGGTGACATCCATGTCGCCCCAAGGTAGGATCACCATCTATGATTGAAAAGCACAACAACGAATTAATAATCAACAGTTTCTCAATGTTCATACAAAAACATAAGCTTTATTTATGCTCAATGAATTGATTAAAATTAATTCTATGAATAATTAGGTGGTTTAACTATAGAATTTTGGCGGGCTTCTTTCAATTTGTATATTTAGTATGAATGACTAATTGATAAATAAGTCATAGCCCATGCGACTAATTAAAAATACCAGTAGAATTAAAAAGAAAATACGAATAAAACCACTTCCATATTTAAATGCTAAAGCAGTACCCGCAAGAGAGCCTAAAACATTGCAAACTGCTAAAATGATGCCTGCCATCCATAAAATATGACCAGAAGGAATAAAGAAGAACATGGCAGAAATATTAGTGGCGACATTGACCAATTTTGCAGATGCAGAAGCATTTAAAAAATCAAAAGCAAATACTTTCACAAACAGAAAGAGCAAAAAACTGCCGGTCCCTGGGCCAAAAATACCATCATAAAATCCAATTAAGGCGCCAAAAAATAAACCTAACGCAATTTCTTTCTTACCCGTCTGTAAAACAGTATGGATTTTACCTAAGTCTTTTTTGGCAAAGGTGTAGATTGCAATCAAGATCAGTAAAAAGAATACGATATAACGCATCAACTCTTTAGGAATCAACGAAACGGACATTGCACCTAAAAAAGAAAATATAAATGCTGCCAACATTGTCGGTAGTATAAGTTTCCAATTGATCGTAACTTTCTTAAAGTAAGCAAATGCAGAAGATACAGTACCTGCCATGGCAATGATTTTATTGGTTCCAAAAACTGTGGCGAGACTTTGATTGGGAAAGGCATGCATTAGCGCTGGGAGTAGAACTAATCCACCTCCACCCACCGCAGCATCAATTAAACCAGCACAAAAAGCGAAGAAGCCTAAACTCAGAAGTATTGTCTCGTATTCCATTACAGATTGTTCTAACTGTTATTTAAGAGAATAATCATAGAATATATTCAAATAAAAGTAATTAAAAAGCGCTAATCTCAATCTATGAGATTAGCGCTTTCGTTTTAAATGCTTTGTAAATTTACACGTTTTTCAAAAATTAGAAATCAACAGACGTTTGTAGATAGAAAGTACGCGGCTGTCCTACATATTTACCACCTGTAGAGTCAGAGGAACGAGTAAAATATTCTTGATCAAATAGGTTTTTAATCCCGCCTGCCACTTTTAAACCGTAAAAATCTTGACCAAAATCATAAGCTGTACGTACCGCAAAAGTTGAATAACCAGGGATATCACCATTACGGCCATCTGCTGTTTCAACAGTTTGGTAAACATTGCCTGATCCCGGCGCATGTTGTTTAGATTGAGCAAACATATCAGCATTGACAGACCATTTGTCAAAGCTATAACCAAGGCCTAAATTTCCAACATGTCTTGAATAATAAGGTAAGTCCTTACCATCAAATTTACCTGCCTCAGACACTGCTTTGGTAAATGTATAGTTACTGTAGACTTTTAAGCCTTGCAGCGAGTCGTAGAGATTACCAAAGTCATAACTGAGACCAAGCTCTACTCCTTTATGACTGGTTGCACCTAGATTGGTCCATATGCCCGTACCAATATTATCAGGGCGTTCAAGTAATAATTCTTTATCAAAGTCTAAATAGAACACTGTAAATTCTGCATTTAAACCATTGCCTAGGTATTTGGTACCGATTTCATAGTTGTTGGATTTTTCAGGATGGAGACCATCTAAAGTGGTTATAGCTTTGTTGCTTTCGACTTTAGCCAACTGGTTATATTGCTGAGGGCCAAAAGAAACCGCTGCATTAGCAAAGACATTCCATTGTTCATTGAAATTGTATTGCACTGCAAGGCTTGGTAAAAACTCATCAGAATTAATTTTTGGATGCACCGTATTTATGAATTTACCATTTTGGTACGCGGTATAATCATTATGGGTTTTAATTGACTCAAAACGAACACCTGGAGTAAGGGTCAATGCACCGAGACCAAAACGGTTATCAATATACACAGCATGGGCTTTAGTTCCACCTTCACTGCTCGTGTTGGCAAGGCGTTCACCCGGTGTGCCTGTAACAGTGTTATATTGTGCTGTACGACCAGAAAACTCTGAACTGTCTTCTTGCAAGTAGCGATAACCTACCGTGACTTCATTATTCATATTGCCCAAAGTGTAGGCACGTGAATAACGCGGTTCAATGCCAAAATATTTATAATCACGTGGAGAGTTACTAATTCGACTATTTGCAGTACCTTCTACAGCAGACTCCAGATCACTGGTACGAAATGAATCGACATAATAACCAAGGATTTCAAAGTTATTTAATTCATCTTTATGGCTATATTTAACAGAAACATCTGAACGACGACCTGCAAAATAGTTACGGTATTGGTTCGACTGGTATGGGTTTTTGGCATAATCTGCAGTTGTTAAGCCTTCGGGCATTTCGCCACGGCCTTCATAGTGATGCAGATTAAGTGCAATCGAATCCGCATCTGTAAATTGATATGACGACTTTAACATCACGTCATCGATATCTATGTCGTTATTGGCTTCGCGATAGCCATTTCCTTTGGTTCCTGAATAAAGTAGCGCAAGGCCTAAACCATTATCCATAGTACCGCCGATAAAGAGGTTTGGACTGTACTTGAGTTGATCGGTACCTGTGGCGAATTCTGTAGTTAAACCAACAGAGCCTGATAGTTTTTCAGGGATTGCACGGGTATTAAAGTTGATAATCCCACCCACGTTTTGAGGCCCAAAGCGGACTGAACCTGCGCCACGAACAACGTCTACAGATTCAATATTGCCCATTGAAACAGGTGCCATAGACAATTGTGGTTGACCATAAGGTGCGAAGGATAGAGGGACACCGTCCATCAATACTGTAGAACGAGGTGATAGGCGAGAGGTTAAGCCACGGACACCTAGATTGAGAGAAACATCACTACCCCCTGTGCCATTGCTGTCTTGAACCTGAACACCTGGCACTTGTTTTAACGCATCACGTATAGAGGTTACCGCAGATTCGTCCATTTTTTTGCGATCGATAATGGTACGTGCACCTGCATGCTTGTGAACTTTTTCAGCATTGGCAGCTTCAAGCCAGTTTCCTTCAGCTTGTACGGTGATTGTTTTAAGTGTTTGTGTTGACGTTTCTTGATTGTCTTCGGCAAAGGCAGCATTGGATATAAAGCTAAGTGAAACAGCAATTGCAAGGCTGAGATGTGAGGGTTTAAACAGAGTGAAGTCAGGTGTTCTTTGGCTTGAAATTTTCATAAAAAAAATAGGCATTTGGAATTGTGCGTATCTTAATCTCTTCAAACATATTTTTAAATCAGGATGATTATCATTTAAAACTATTGTTTAATTCAAATTAATAGATTTTTTAATCAAATATTCACTTTTTTATTTTGCAATGGCAAATTTATAAAGCGCAATAGCAATAAACCGTGCATAAGCACGGTCTTTATATTAGGGTCTGTTGACAATTCGTCTACAACGCAAGCCATTTATGAAATGTCTACAGACCCTGATCAAAAACTTATTTAAACTGGATCGAACCATTAGCATTGACTGTGATTTTTGATTCGCCAGCGGCCATATTCTGACCACCAACGGCATCGGCAGCTTCAAACTTAGCCATAGATGCACGCGCTGCATAAACAGGTTGTGGATAAGAGTTGCTAGTATTGATGTTGATATTGACCAAGTTATAAGATGATTTATTCCACGCTTGCGTTAAAATTTGCGCACGTTGTTGGAAATTCTTTGAAGCCTCAACCATCAATTCATTTTCAACTTTTTTACGTTGTTCATCAGACACTGTGAAATTAATTGATTGTGTTTGAAAGCTGTTTTGCAACTCATTGATTAACTGGCTTGCTGCTTTAAAATCTTTACTTTCAATTTGAATTTCTGCACGACCACGCCATTCTTTCAGTTTTTGATTGTCATTGTCGTAAACTGGGTAAGTAGTTTGTGAGCCTGTTTCGACTTTAACTTGTGGATACTTTTTTGAAATGCTAATGGCTTGATTCATTAATTGGGTTATTTGAGAAGATAACTCAGCAGGTTGCTTGTTGTTTTTCTCAATAAAAAGTACTGCATGCATTTCATCATTAGACACTTGACGTGTCGCATCTGCTTGAACATTGACAATATTGTAATTTAACGGGTCATTTTCTGCTGCCATCGCCATTGTGCTCAGTGTAGTTCCCAAGAGTAAAGTAGTTAACGCTAAATAACGCATAATGAATCCTTAAAATTGTTTGACTAAAATTTATGACCTAAAGATATATTGTTTAAATTGAATCTGTTTTTAATCATAAATCTGGTTTGCGGAAAACTATGGCAGATTTTGTGGTGCATTTGTAATAATTTGCATATAAATTGCAATTTTATTTTGTTTAAAATTTTTTAAAAATTAAAAGCTTATCGAGTTTCGTTGTAAGGGAAATTTGTGGAATTGAGCTAGATTTAGAAATTCATTTTAATTATCGGCTTTTCTTTGCTTTGTCACATAGTATGATGATAATAACTAATTAGATTTAGCTAAATGTTTTTTTCGATAAATGGAGTGTGGATAAGTACATAAAAGATATTTATTTTCTTGTAAAAAACTGTATTATCGCGCTCCTAGTTATGAAGATTAAAAGCACTCTAACTAGATTTCTATAAAGCACCGAGTCAAAGGACCACAAGTCACCCGACTTATTTCTTTCAACCCATATCAGAGATGGTAATTCGATATGAGCGTTACTTCTGTAAATCCTGCTGCCACTTCCACAAACGAATACTACTTGACTCGCCAAAGTCAGATGGAATCGAATGTTCGTAGTTATCCACGTAAATTACCGTTAGCGATAGCGGAAGCACATGGTTGTTGGGTTACCGATGTTGAAGGTACAAAGTACCTCGATTGTTTAGCTGGGGCAGGAACATTGGCATTAGGCCATAACCATCCTGCGGTGATTAAAAGTATTCAAGACACTTTAGCGAGTGGTCTCCCTTTACATACTTTAGATTTAACAACGCCTTTAAAAGATGCTTTCACTGAAGCACTGCTTGCACAACTTCCGGGTGGGCAAGAAGAGTATTGCTTACAGTTCTGTGGCCCATCTGGTGCAGATGGTACAGAAGCAGCGATTAAATTGGCGAAAACCTATACAGGTCGCAATACAGTTATCAGTTTCTCTGGCGGTTACCACGGGATGACTCATGGCGCGTTAGCGATGACAGGTAATTTATCTGCTAAAAATGCGGTAAATGGCTTAATGCCAGGCGTACAATTTATGCCATACCCGCATGAATACCGTTGCCCATTGGGTGTTGGCGGTGAAGCAGGTGTTGATGCCTTAACTTATTATTTCGAAAACTTCATTGAAGATGTCGAAAGCGGAGTAACTAAACCTGCAGCTGTGATTCTTGAAGCAATTCAAGGTGAAGGCGGTGTGGTTACTGCACCAGCGAAATGGTTGCAAAAAATCCGTGAAGTGACTGAGCGTCATAACATTGTTTTGATTTTGGATGAAGTTCAAGCGGGCTTTGCACGTTCAGGCAAAATGTTTGCTTTTGAACATGCTGGTATTGAACCTGATGTTGTGGTGATGTCAAAAGCAGTGGGTGGTAGCTTACCATTGGCTGTTTTGGGTATTAAACGGAAGTTTGATGCTTGGCAACCTGCAGGTCACACAGGGACTTTCCGTGGTAACCAACTTGCAATGGGTACTGGTCTTGCAACGATCAATACCATTAAAGAGCAAAACCTTGCACAAAATGCGCAACAACGTGGTGATTTCTTACAAGCTGAATTGAAAAAATTAGCGCAAGAATTCCCATGTATTGGTAATGTTCGTGGTCGCGGTTTAATGATCGGTATCGAAATTGTGGATGAACGTAAGCAAGTGGATCATATGGGTTCTCTTCCTGCGGATTCACAATTGGCTGCTGCAATTCAAACAGCATGTTTTAACAATAAATTATTGTTAGAAAAGGGCGGCCGTAGCGGTACAGTGATTCGTTTACTTTGCCCATTGATCATTACCCAAGAAGAATGTGAAGAAGCTATTGCGCGCTTTAAGAAAGCAGTTGCAGAGGCTCTTATTGCAGTTCGAGGCGCTTAATTCATGGTAGATTTTGCAGAACATCGTAAAGCGTTACTCTGCAATGATGCTCAATCTATTGCTGACTATGAGTCAGCGATGGGTGAGGCGACTAAAGCGGTCGCAGCATGGTTGCAAAATGACAAAATGTACACAGGTGGGAGCATTAAAGAACTTCGTGAAGCGATTTCTTTTGCACCATCTAAACAAGGTCTAGGTTTACACCAATCGCTTGAGCGTATGGTTGAGCTTTTCCTGAACAAAAGTCTAAAAGTACATCATCCGCACTCTTTGGCACATTTGCATTGCCCAACTATGGTGACAAGTCAAATTGCTGAAGTATTGATCAATGCGACTAACCAATCAATGGACTCATGGGATCAAAGCCCAGCAGGTTCTTTGATGGAAGTTCAATTGATCGACTGGCTGCGTCAAAAAGTAGGTTATGGTGCAGGTCAGGCAGGTGTATTCACTTCTGGCGGTACCCAATCTAACTTGATGGGTGTATTGTTAGCACGTGACTGGTGTATTGCCAAGAACTGGAAAGACGAAAATGGTCTGCCTTGGTCTGTGCAACGTGATGGTGTTCCAAGTGACGCCATGCGTAATGTCAAAGTGATCTGTTCTGAAAATGCACATTTTTCTGTACAAAAGAACATGGCGATGATGGGCATGGGCTTCCAGTCAGTTGTGACTGTTCCAGTCAATGAAAATGCACAGATGGATGTTGATGCGCTAGAAAAAACCATGGCGCATTTACAGGCTGAAGGCAAAATTGTTGCTTGTGTTGTTGCGACTGCTGGGACAACCGACGCTGGTGCGATTGATCCATTGAAGAAAGTGCGTGAAATCACCAATAAATACGGCGCGTGGATGCATATCGATGCAGCATGGGGTGGTGCACTGATCTTATCGAATGACTACCGTTCAATGCTTGATGGTATTGAATTGTCTGATTCGATTACATTGGATTTCCATAAGCATTATTTCCAAAGTATTTCATGTGGTGCTTTCTTGTTGAAAGATGAAGCGAACTATCGTTTCATGCATTATGAAGCTGAATATTTAAATTCTGCTTATGATGAAGAACATGGTGTACCGAATCTAGTGTCTAAATCTCTACAAACTACACGTCGTTTTGATGCGTTGAAATTGTGGATGACGATTGAAAATCTAGGTGAAGAGCTTTATGGTTCAATGATTGACCATGGCGTTAAGCTAACTCGTGAAGTAGCAGATTACATTAATGCTACTGCTGGCTTGGAAATGCTGGTTGATCCACAATTTGCATCGGTATTATTCCGTGTAATACCTGATAATTATCCAGTTGAATTGCTTGATACTTTGAACCAAAACGTTGCAGATGAATTATTTGCGCGCGGTGAAGCCAATATCGGTGTAACTAAAGTTGGACAGCTTCAATCTTTGAAAATGACGACTTTAAGTCCAGTTGCAACTTTAGAAAACGTTAAGAATCTTCTTGCCTTGGTGTTAGAAGAAGCTGACCGAATTAAAGATGCGATTGCTGATGGTACTTATACGCCTGCAATTGACTAGATTGATATCCAGTTGATTTTGATGCTTGAAATTGATTGATTTTATTTAAAAAAACGCCCAATGTATTTCATTGGGCGTTTTTTATTTAAGGGTGTTTTGATCTAAAATATAGTCAATCTGTCAAAAACTTAGAAGCAAGAATATAATCTCTTTTAATTAAATCAATTGCCTGTAAGAATAAATTATTTGCTTATAAATAAGCTTGCAATGCTACATCTTACATTCAAAGTTTAAATACCTTTGCGTAGGCGATGCCTCACTTTTCAGAGATGAAAAGATACCGTCTTAACTGTCAAGCAAATTATTTAAGGATTCATGCCTTATAATTTGCCTGATAAGGTTGTTGGTTTTTAAGAACACCATAGCAAAGATGAATTAACTTTCGCATAGCAGCAGCAATCGCTACCATTTTAGTTTTCCCTTTCGCTAAGAGCCGTTCGCTCAACTCTTTAATGTGAGGATTGTACCGAGTTGCAACAATGGCAGCCATATATAAACCCGATCGAATTTTAGGTGAACCGGCTTTAGATAAGCGACTTTTTCCAAGCACAGAACTACCAGATTGTCTATGAATGGGAACTAAACCCACAAATGCAGCAGCTTGGCTAGCTTTTTCAAAAGAATGAGCACGTAAAAAAACAAGCATTAATAAACTGGTACGCTCAGCAATTGCTGGAATGCTTTCAAGAAGCTTTTGATCACGTTTAAGCTCATGGTCTTGATCTTGATCAATATGGTTTTGAATTTGTGTATCTAGATTCTGAATTTGCCGAGTTAATGATTTAATATTAGTCTTAATAGACTTTAAAATTGGTACAACTATTAGAGTGGAGTTTGCTTTTTCCAAACGATTTTGTTCACGTTTTAAGTCGTTCGCAAGACTTGACCTTCTATCTAATAAAGCATTGAGCAATCGGATATTATCAGGAGTGGGTTGCCATAAATGTAAATCTACAGTCATTGCAAATCGCGCCAATACTTCACTATCGATTTTGTCAGTTTTATTAAGCTTAGAGATACTTTGAGCAAAATATCGAGTACGGGCTGGGTTAGCCACACAAACTTGAAATTTTAAATCAAATAAAAATTGAGCTAACATTTCATGATAGACGGATGTTGCTTCCATTAAGGCTCTAGTTTCTTCAGCAACAAGACCAAAACGATTTAACCATGATAACAATTGATGAAATCCTTTATTGCTATTGGAAAAGCATTTAGTTTTTATTTTTCCACTAGAGTCATCAAGAAATAAACAACAATCGAATTTAGCTTTAGAAACATCAATGCCAAGATAAAACATAGCTTCACCTAATTATTGATTGAATTAATATTAAAAAACCACAGTCTTTTCTTGTGAATGCAGCATCAAAGTGCTTAGTTACCGTCCAGATTTATGTCAGTGGTTAGGTGTAAATTGTAGGTTTAATCTTTTCAGGAAACTCGAAGTTTTGATGACAAACCAAACTCTACAATTTACGTGTAGTGATAGCTAATCACTACAAAGAACAAGATACAAGATGACAAAAATCTTTTGTTGGGTGAGAGGTACATCCTGTACCTCCACCCAACGGCGACATCCATGTCGCCCCACGGTAGGATAACCATCTAGAATCCAAAAGAACAAAAAACGAATTGATAACCTAGTTTTTAAAGTTCATACAGAAACATAAGCTTTATTTATGATCAAATGCTTGTTCATAAAAAAGAGATCTCATCGATCTCTTTTATTGAGTATGGGGCGTTAAAAATTACACATTGAGCTATTACGGGTAAGATCAGGTCCCCAAGTACGATAACCTTGAGTATCAATATGGATTTGTCCTGAAGCATATAAGCCTAAGCCCATGTTTAAACTTTGGCCATACTGCGACCAGAACTGACATAATTTGAATTTTGTATGTTCAATATACGCATAATCTTGAGGTTGCGGATTTTCCGGCCCAATACGGAAATCAATGGCTGAATTGAATAAGTGACGTGAAGATCCAGCACCACCCGCACATTGGTTTAAAGGTAAGTCTCGATATACCGAGGTTACGGTAAAATCAGTCAGAACTTTAGATGCAACCAAGTATTTAAATACTTTTAATGTCGGTAATTGATTACTCCAAAGCTCACGGCTTGGAATCATATATTCAGACTTACCACACTTGTCCCAATCACGCGCAGTTTTAAATAACTCGAAACTAGGAATAATATTTCCAGCATTATTTTGTTCAAGGAAACGTTCATAATCACGTGCACGTGACTGATTGTCTCCATAGATCAACCATTGGCGATAAGATGAAGGCATCGTTTTAGGAGGAATTGGTCGCTCAATCGTAATTTTTTCTTCGGGAATGTAAATACGCTGACCATGCGACGTGCTAATTGTTGGATTCTTTTGAGGGGAAGATGTACATCCAGCCAGAATCATTGTAGTAACACCGACAGCAAGTAAACCTTTCAAAATAAATTTCATTCTCAATATTAGCTAAAAGCAAGTAACGGGTTATTTTAGTCTAGTTTGGTGCGTGTAATATGGATAAATTGCAAATAAATGTACAATTTACATATTAAAATGCAAAAAGATCAGCCTAAGCTGATCTTTTTTATACAATACTTATTTTTCTAAGTATTGTAATTTATCGGCTTTACCATTCCACTCTTCACGATCCTCAGGTTGATCACCGATTTGAGTAATGTTTGGCCATTTTTGAGCAAGTTCAGCATTTAATTCAATAAATACTTCTTGACCTTCAGGGAGTTCATCTTCAGAGAAAATTGCATTTGCAGGACACTCAGGTTCACATAGCGCACAGTCAATACATTCGTCTGGACTAATGACTAGGAAATTTGGACCTTCATAAAAACAGTCTACTGGACATACTTCTACGCAGTCTTGATATTTACACTTAATACAATTTTCAGTGACAACAAAGGTCATGGCGTCAGCTACCTAAAAATATGGTTCTAATTAATAATGCTGTATTTTAGGGAAAACGTCGCAAACTAACAATTGCTTTTATTGATATTTAATATAGAAGAACCTGCTAAATCAATTTTTTTTATAGAAAATTCTTCTAACTTGTGATGAATTATACATTTTTAAAAATAGGCGCTATTATTTTGATGTCGCCATAGGTGAAAAAATGCTAAACATATTCAAAAAAGAACATAAATATGAGACTAAATCACATAAGTGAAATGGGGTAATTACTTTTATGTGTTGTTTTTTTAGTCAGCTATCATTTTTAGAATTATTTGGAACTGTATTTTCAGGATCAGTAATGTCATCACAACGTATAGATAAGATGAATATCTTCAGGTTCTAATTCCAATAACTGCTGATCAGGTTTTTCTAAGACAAGCGCACCTTGTTTAAGATAAAAGTCGACAGTGCGCTGGGTTGGTGTTGCTGAAATATATAATTGTTTTGCACCAAGTTGATCGGCTGATTTTATCGCTGAATGCATCAGCTGTGTACCAAGACCAAGGCCTTGATGATTTGCATCAACATAAAAATACTGTAATAGCTTTGCTTCTGGATAATCTGCGATGACTTGATTAGATACCAGTTGGACACCAATTAATCTATTCAATTGATTGAATGCACCCACACATAGCCCACCTTGAATAAGATGTTGCTTTAATACAGGGGGATCATTTGCTAAATGATATTCATCCCAACTTTGCACATCATAAAAACAATCGACTAAATGTAATTTTTGCTTTTGTTGTAGATACATTTGAGTGATTAATTCACGACGATCAATGTGCTTCCAAATGAAGTCTATGTCAGAAAGCTGCAGGGGCTTGAGTGAAATATTGATATTATTCTCCTAAAACTTAGCACTCAATCACCTAGTATGAAGTGCTTTTAATTATCGTCTAGATTGGTATTTAAAGATCAATAGACTCAAGTTATTTCCAGTCTAAGTAAAGGAATTTTAAACCTGCTTAGACTGGGTAGTTGTTATTGCTTATGCATTTAGTGCCGCTTTTAATGCATAGAGGTGATCAAGTGCTTGGCGAGGCGTTAAATCATCGACATCAATATTTGCTAAAGCATCGAGTATAGGGGATGACTTTTCAACTTCGACGACTTTTTCAATTTCAATGATTTGTTCAAACTTTTCAGGTTCAACGGTTTCAACTTCAGCAAATAAGTCATTTTGCACAACGGATTGCAACTGTTGCTGTTGTTGTTTCTCTAAAATCTTTAACCGCTTTTGGGCTTCTTTAATCACTCCTGCAGGAATTCCTGCAAGTTTAGCAACTTGTAAGCCATGACTTTGACTGGCAGGACCTTGTTGCACTTTATGCAATAGAATCAAATTACCATTTAACTCTTTGGCCGTCACATGGTAGTTATCAATAGCCACTTCTTTTGAAAGCTCAGTTAATTCAAAATAGTGCGTGGCAAAGAGGCATAGACATTTGATTCGTTTGGTCAGATCAAGCACACATGCCCAAGCTAGAGATAGCCCATCATAAGTACTTGTACCACGACCAACTTCATCCATAAGTACCAAAGATTGATTGGTTGCATGATGTAAAATTTGAGAAGTTTCTGTCATTTCCACCATAAAGGTAGATTTACCTGTAGATAAATCATCAGCAGAGCCAATTCGAGTAAATATACGGTCAATCGGTCCTAACTTAGCCGTTTTAGCAGGAATGAAACTGCCACAATAGGCTAGTAAACTAATGAGTGCAGTTTGACGCATAAAGGTTGATTTTCCGCCCATATTTGGCCCGGTAATGATCGCCATTCGATGATTGAAATCGAGTAGGGTATCATTGGGGGTAAATGGCGTTTTACTGAGTGATTCGACTACAGGATGACGACCTGCTGTAATTTTAATCCCGATTTCTGGGCTATACTCTGGCCGATTCCAATTATTCAAACGGGCTTGATAAGCAAAGTTTGCCAATAAGTCGATATGGGCAATTGATGCGCTCATCATTTGTAAATTGCCAATATCAGCTCTTAACTCGTCTAACAACATTTCAAAGAGTAGTTTTTCTCGAGCAAGCGCACGCGATTCACTTGAAAGAACTTTATCTTCAAAGGATTTTAACTCAGGCGTGATATAACGTTCGGCATTTTTCAGCGTCTGACGGCGGATGTAATGATCAGGTGCTTGTTCAGCTTGAGCACGGGTAAGTTCGATATAGTACCCACTGACACGGTTATAACCAATCTTCAGGGTATTGATGCCCGTGTTTTCTCGTTCTTGGATTTCTAAATCAATCAGGAATTGACCTGCGTGATCACGGATTTTACGCAATTCATCAAGCTCAGCGTCAAAGCCTTCTGCAATTACATTGCCGTCGCGTAATAATACAGGCGGGTGTTCAACAATTGCGGACAGCAATCGTTGATGTAACCCATTAAAATCGCCTAATTCTTCATTTAATTGAATGATCAATTTAGATTGTTGCGTCTCAAGAATAGGTCGAATAGCATGTCTTAGGAACGGGATTTGTGCACAAGCTTGACGAAGCTGTACCAAATCACGAGGACGCGCACTGCCAAGCGCAATGCGACTCAAAACACGTTCAATATCCCCAATTTCTTTTAAAACTAAGCGAACAGGACTTTCATGATAGCCTTTGAGTAAAGTATCTGTCGCATCTAAACGTGAATCTAAAATTTGAGTATCACGGATCGGTTGCATCAATGTACGTGCTAGCAATCGTCCACCCATTGCAGTCTGGCAGTCATTGATCAAGCTAAACAGTGACGTACCATGCTCAAACAAAGGATCAATAATTTCTAAATTGCGGCGTGTAACTGGGTCAAGTGCAATAAAATCCGAGCTTTGTTCTAATTTAATTGAGCGGATATGCGGTAATGCCGTTTTTTGAGTTTCTTTGGCATAATGAATCAATGCAGCAGCAGCTGCCTTAGCCAGTGGTAAGTGGTCAATACCAAAACCAGAAAGTGTAGAAACTGAGAATTGGTCACATAAGGTTTTTTGTGCATTATTTAAATTAAAATCGACATTTGGCCGTTTGGTAATTGGACATTCAATTTGTCTTTTAATGTCTTCAATAATATTGGGGTCAACAATATCTTCATCCACCAATATTTCACTTGGCATTAAACGTGCCAATTCAATTGCCAAGCTCTCAGACTTGAAATCTTGCTGTTGAACTTTAAAAATACCCGCACTTAAATCCAGCAGTGCCATCCCAATTTGATTTTGTTGAAAGCATATTGCAACAAGATTAGATGCTTGGGTTGCGGTTAAGAGGGCATCATCGGTCAATGTTCCAGGGGTAATGATTCGTACCACACCGCGTTCGACAGGACCCTTACCAGTCACTTCACCAATCTGCTCACAGATAACGACAGCTTCGCCTTTTTTAACCAAACGAGCTAAGTAACCTTCCGCCGCATGGTATGGAACACCCGCCATTGGAATAGGTTCACCATTGGCTTTACCACGATGAGTGAGGGTAATCCCCAAAAGTTTTGCGGCTTTTTTTGCATCGTCAAAAAATAGTTCGTAAAAATCGCCCATGCGATAGAACATTAAAGAGTGTGGATGCTGCATTTTGACTTTTAGATATTGCTGCATCATTGGAGTGTGGGAGGATAAGTCAGCCATTGTTTCCATGCTATTCATGTATATTAAATCTCTAAATTTAAATAATAAATAAGTTTATTTTGAAAGTTTGGCTATCTAACCAATTCTAACAACTTCTGTGCAAATCTGACCTAAGTAAAGGAAAAAGCATAGCTTTAGTTTACTTTTATTAGTGCCAAAATTGAGTCAACAATGTGTGAGGAAACAAATTGATTTCTCTCGATCGCCATCTTAACAAATTGAGGCTGATTCACAAAAAGGAATCAGAAGATGAGTGCGGAAATTAGCAACAAAAAGAAAGTGGCATTATCTGCTCGTACTATTGATAAAATGAAGAGGAGAATGCCGTAAAGAGTGATATTGGTGAATATTATGATTTGATAGTGATTTGCGGAAAGACTAGATTGAAAAGTTTCGTCTACCGCGATAGGAGCCCAATAGATAATTCATTGAAAAAAATTACACTGGATAACTATCCTATCATTTGTTGGGGCACGAAAACTCAAAGAACAAATTGAAACAAGACGTACTTTATATGCTGATGTAGTTACGGTTTTAGGTCATAAACAAGCTGACCGTGTAATGAGAAAGGACATTGTCGATTTTATTAAAAAACTATTGATCGTGGAGCTCAGGTACAAGCAGGGTGTCGGTTATCAGAGTTAATCATTGCCTATGATTATGCAATCGGTTTAGGTTGTTTTTCTGAGAGTTTTGCTAATCCAGCTTTGCTAGCCAAATCTAGTTTAAAGCAAACGGGAATAAAACTTACCTCTAGTAAACGCACAAGAGTATTATCTGATTTCGAACTTAAACAGGTGCTTGCTTGGTTACCTATATTTGGGTTTTCTAAACATCATAAAAGTATATGACATATAGCTCTTTAGACTGGTGCAAGTAGAGGTGAGATTTGTTCAACTGAATGGAAGGATGCAGTGAGCAGTCCAAGATCTGAAAGTTCTGTATTGACTGCAGTTTCAATCATGAATTTTTTAAAAGCTGCTGTTATTTGGTTTAAGTCTTTTGGAGTTTTTAGACCTTTAGCCAATTCAGCAGCCATACCTTTGATTGTTGTTTCAGCCATGTGAAGTACCTTATGTAATTATCCTCTGAAGGATAAATGAAAATTAAGCACTTACACAAAATTTAGAATAGTTTCAGTTCTAATATTTACCAAGATGACTCTAATTGAATACCAAAATTAGAACCATTGCTGAGATTATTAAAACTGCTATCAACATAAAGTGAATCTCATTGACCTGACTTTGAAAATGTCTTGCAGTCAGTTTGTCCCCTAATAATTTGACGCAATGCATCTTGGTTTCAACCAAACTTCGGCGATGATAGCCAGACCAGTTTTTCCATATAGTCCTACCCAAATGTTTAACTGTTCGAAGCAGTTCATTGCGTTCTAACGAGCTAATTTTTGTATCTTTCCAAGGTTTAGCATTTTTTCTGGATGGGATTACTGCATGAGCTTGCCGATCGGAAATCACTTCTCGACATTGTTTCGTATCATAAGCTCCATCAGTATAAACGGAATCAATTGGTTCAGCTGGTGGAATCTGATTAAGTAAATCACCGAGTACCTGGGAATCACTGACGTTGTTTGTAGTGAGCTGAACTGCACGTATTTGCAGGGTTTCAGCATCGATACCAATATGTAATTTACGCCATTGTCGACGATATTCAGGCTGATGTTTCTTACGTTTCCACTCACCTTCACCTAAAAATTTCAAACCTGTAGAGTCAATGAATAGATGGAGTCCACCACTACTTCTTTGATAGCAAATCGAAATATCAATATGCTTTTGTCTTCTACAAAGGGTGGAGTAATCTGGTGCTGCCCAATCCAAGCCAAAAAGTTGAATGAGACTTTGAACAAAGCCAGTGACCATACGTAAAGACAGACGGAATAATGATTTAATCATTAAACAACATTGGATTGCTGTATCTGAATAGGTTTGATTTCGACCTTGTTTGCCATGCGGTTGTTCATACCACTGAGTATTTGGATCAAACCAAATGGCAATATTTCCACGATTAATGAGAGCTCGGTTGTATGAAGACCAATTAAGAGTACGGTAAACTTTAGGGCGAGGCTTATTCATTTGAAAATTATAGTGTGGAATCAGCCTTTAGAGATAGGTTTGTGCAACAAAGCCCCTTGAAATTAAAAATAAAAAATTATGTGGCTAAAATTATTAAAAAAATCCTTGAAAAATAAATACTTAAATAAGCACTTTATTCTGAATAAATAGGTTGAATTAAAATACTTTTATAAAAAATAAAATAAATGGGCTGTTTCAAACTTCGAAATTAAGTCATGAGTATTGAGTCTATTTTTGATGTTTTTATATTAACTTAAAGTTAATGAACTCTTATTGAGGTTGATTGATCAAAATCTAAGAAAAAGCTTTTATAGATTCAAAGCAAAATACAACATCAGGATAAGTCACATGGAAGGATCAGTTCAAAACAAAGAACGTGTCTGGAATACACGTCGACACGCAAAACAACTCAAAGTTGATATGGCACGTAAATATACCGATGGGGTGGTTATACCTACACAGGACATTATCAAGGTCTTGGAAACTTTGATTACGCCAGGCGATCGTGTCGTTCTTGAAGGGAACAATCAAAAACAAGCTGATTTTTTATCACGTTCACTGGCACAAACCAATGCTTCGGTTTTGTATGACTTACATATGATCATGCCCAGTGTTGGGCGTCCAGAGCATCTAGATTTATTTGAAAAAAGGATTGCCCGAAAACTGGATTTTTCATTTGCTGGGACACAGAGTTTACGCATCAGCCAGTTAATCGAAGATGGTTTATTAGAAGTCGGCGCCATTCATACTTATATCGAACTCTATTCGCGGTTATTGGTTGATTTAATTCCCAATGTTGTATTGTCAGCAGGCTTTATGGCTGATCGCCATGGCAATATTTATACAGGCCCAAGTACTGAGGATTCACCTGCTTTAATCGAACCTGCTGCATTTAGTGATGGCATTGTTATTGTTCAAGTCAATGAATTGGTTGATGACGTACAGGATTTACCACGGGTAGATATTCCAGCATCGTGGGTTGACTTTGTCGTGGTTGCGGATAAGCCATTTTATATTGAACCCTTGTTTACACGTGATCCCAAACATATTAAGCCTGTGCATATATTAATGGCAATGATGGCGATTCGGGGAATTTACGAACGCCACAATGTGCAATCACTCAATCATGGTATCGGGTTTAACACGGCTGCGATTGAATTGATTCTACCAACTTATGGTGAGTCATTGGGACTAAAAGGCAAAATCTGTCGAAATTGGACACTCAATCCGCATCCTACACTCATTCCTGCTATCGAAACAGGTTGGGTGGAAAGTGTGCATTGCTTTGGTACTGAGTTAGGGATGGAAAAATATGTTGCTGCTCGTCCAGATATATTTTTTACAGGTCGTGATGGCTCATTAAGGTCCAACAGGATGATGTGCCAGCTTGCGGGACAATATGCAGTAGATTTATTTATTGGTGCAACTTTACAAGTTGATGGTTCTGGACATTCTTCTACAGTTACCAAAGGACGCTTAGCTGGTTTTGGTGGTGCACCGAATATGGGACATGATCCGCGGGGTCGTCGACATGCCACACCCGCATGGATGGATATGCGTCCTACTCAGGTAAATGAGACTGATACCTTTTTGGCACGTGGTAAAAAGTTGGTGGTACAAATGGTGGAAACCTTTCAAGAAGGTGGCAAACCTACTTTTGTAAATACGCTTGATGCTGTGGATGTTGCGAAAAAAGCAGGAATGCCACTCGCTCCAATTATGATTTATGGAGATGACGTTACCCATTTGTTGACTGAAGATGGTATTGCGTACCTATACAAAGCCAGCAGTTTACAAGAACGTCAAGACATGATTGCCGCCGTTGCAGGAGTGACTGATATTGGCCTCAATCATAATCCAAAAACTACGGAACGCTTAAGACGAGAAGGACTGGTTGCATTTCCAGAAGATTTAGGTATTCGTCGTACTGATGCCACACGTGAGTTATTGGCCGCTAAAAATATTGCTGATTTAGTCACTTGGTCAGATGGTTTATATCAACCGCCTGCAAAATTCAGGAGTTGGTAATGAATGCCTATGTTCAATCATACTCACAACAACAATGTGCATTGTTGGCAGATTTAGCTGTAAATGCATTGATTGCCGAAGTTAATTTAACGCCGAAGCCTGCGTTGGTTGATCGACGTGGTAGCGGAGCACATGATGACTTAAGCCTAGTGTTGATGGAGCAATCTGCGTATAGCTTAAGACCTATGTTTTTACAAATGGCACAAGCTGCATTTCTACATGCTGACTGTTTGCAGACTTTACGAGAAGTGATTGGTGCAATAGGACGCGCTGGTGAAGTAGCAATGCTCGAAACCACACACGGTGTAAATACGCATCGTGGTGCAATTTGGGCTTTGGGGCTTTTGGTCACGGCGACAGCGCTAGCAATACATAATCAGTATTCTCTTTATGCTTATGATTTATGTCAGGTTGCTGGAAAAATTGCAAAATTAGAAGATAGGTTGATTCCTCTACAACAGTCAAGCCATGGGCAACAGGTACAGCAAAAACTCGGTATAAAAGGAGCTAAAGCTCAAGCACAAGAGGGTTTTCCTGCGATTGTCGAGCATGCATTACCTCAACTTCACTGCAGTCGAAAGATTTCTGGTAACGAGCTTGCTGCTCGAGTTGATGCCTTATTGGCTTTGATGAGCATTTTGGACGATACCTGTGTACTGTACCGTGCAGGGCGAATTGGGCTAAACCGTATGCAAAAAGGTGCACGTTATGTACTTCGTTGTGGCGGATATGCAACTGTTGCAGGGCAATCTGCGCTGAATTTTTTAGAAATGGATTTAATGCGACTTCGTGCTTCGCCAGGTGGAGCAGCAGATTTACTTGCAGCAACCTTATTTTTGGATTGGGTTGAGCATAATCTTAATGAGGAAGGAACGTAATGGAAATACTCAAATTTGAATTTGTTGCTGGCTCAGCACCAGATAAGCAGGTATTGGTGGGCTGTGTGGGTTCAGGAGACCTTGAAATTTTAATGGAACCTAATCTGGCAGGAAAACTTTCAATCGCAGTGACAACTTCAGTCGATGGCAGTGAACAACGCTGGAAAAATGTATTTGAACGTATGTTTACAGAGCAAACTCCGCCAGCAGTACATATTGAGATCCATGATTTTGGCGCAACACCAGGGGTTGTACGTTTACGTTTAGAGCAAGCTTTTGAGGAGGTGAACTGTGGCTAATTTAGAAATCTTACTGAACAAGCAAAGCTTTATCGAACTAGGTGCACGAGAACGTGCTAAAGCTTTACTTGATCAGGGAACCTTTCGAGAGTTACTTGATCCCTTTTCAAGAGTGATGTCACCGTGGCTGATCCAACAAAATATTGTACCGCAAGCAGATGATGGTGTAGTGGTTGCGAAAGGCTATTTAGAAAATCGTCCTGTGGTTGTTGTGGCAATTGAAGGTGGTTTTCAGGGGGGAAGCTTAGGTGAAGTCGGTGGAGCAAAAATTGCGAGTGCGCTTGAACTTGCTGTTGAAGACAATCAAAAGGGTATTCCAACTGCAGCTATTTTGTTATTGGAAACAGGTGGTGTTCGTTTGCAAGAAGCCAATCTTGGGCTTGCTGCAATCGCCGAAATTCAAGCCGCTATTGTTGCGTTAAGACAGTATCAACCTGTTGTTGCCATCATAGCTGGGAGTGTTGGATGCTTTGGCGGAATGTCAATTGCCGCTGCATTGTGTAGTTATTTGATCATGACTCAAGAAGGTCGCTTGGGATTGAATGGTCCACAAGTCATTGAGCAAGAAGCTGGTGTGAACGAGTACGATTCAAAAGATCGCCCATTTATTTGGAGTATTACTGGTGGCGAACAGCGAGTAGAAACAGGTTTAGCTGATGCTTTCCTCGAAGATGATCGTGAGCAGATTAAGCAACACATTATCGACTATTTGGAACAAGGCATTCCGCAACTTCATCGTAGTTCGAACTATGCGTTCTATTTGCCAAAACTTCAGCAGCTTGCAACGGAACAACAAGCAACCCCACAAAATGTACTGGATACATATCGAGGAGAACAGGTATGAATATGGATGTTCGTTCAGTGAAAGCCTCTCTTCGAGGTGAACACTGGTTTATTGCACTGAGTGAAGGTTTTCAGCAACAAACACAATATAGCAAATCTGTTTGGGTGGCTGATGGTCTATTGGGTGATCAGCCTACTCGTTTGATTGTAGTAGTTGCAAATACGGAGAACCAATTCCCTCGCGCACGTGCAGGCGAAGTCGGTTTATTGGAAGGTTGGACTTTGGCAAAAGCGGTAGATGAGGTGATACAAGTAGATCAGCATACCACTCAGAAACGCGCGATTGTTGCAATTGTTGATGTACCAAGTCAGGCCTATGGACGACGTGAAGAGTTATTCGGCATACATCAAGCCCTTGCCGGTGCAGTAGATAGTTATGCGCGTGCTCGGCTAGCACGACATCCTGTGATCAGCTTGTTAGTGGGCAAATCCATGTCAGGGGCATTTTTAGCTCATGGTTATCAAGCCAATCGTATTTTTGCACTCCATGATGATGGTGTCATGGTTCATGCCATGGGTAAAGAGTCGGCAGCTCGTGTCACACTTCGGACTGTAGAAGAGTTAGAAAAATTGGCAGCCAGTATTCCACCAATGGCGTATGACATTCAAAGCTATGCCACGCTAGGATTGTTGACAGCATGTCTTGATGTTGAAAATGCGGATCAGCCTACAGCAAATGATCTGACCCATGTAAAACAGGTGATCACACAAGCAATCACTGACATTCAACAGCAAAACTCGACTGGGCTAGAGCAACGTTTGAATGGTGAAAATAGACAAATGTCAAAGCGTGTACGTGAGTTAATGCGTGCACTGTGGTCGATCTAATGCAGCCACAGGCACATGATCTCCTCTGGGGGCTGACAGAGCAATATCTTCCTTTGGATGTGCCAGATTGGGTGAGTCATGTGATTCAAAGTGGCGATCCTGTAGTAGTTCGTCGTGCAGTTTGTGTATCAGGGATGATTCCTGTTGGGGTTCGGGGGCGGCAAAAATCCCAACGTTATGCTTTGATGATGCCTGAGCAGCAAATTGAAAAATGCATAAAGCCTGAACAACTTTGTAAGTTGGGAGTTTCGCAATTTCCGCATTGGGCAATGCAAATTCTGCACTTACAAATGCAGATGAACGTGCTTTTGTTGCCATGGGGCTACACGGGCAGTATGGGGTTCGAGTTAGCCACGGGGCGTAAAACTGTGACTGCACAGAGCGATCTCGATGTACTGATTCGTACGCCTAAAGATTTGACTAAAGCGCGAGCTTTGAAAATATGGCAACAATTGCAACTGACGGGTTTGCCCTTGGATGTTCAGTTACAAACGCCTTTGGGTGGTGTGGCATTAAAAGATTGGGTGAGAGCAACAGGGAAGGTCCTACTCAAACGCAACCAAGGTGCTGTTTTAGTCAATAACCCTTGGCAAGGATAAGGCAAGTCAATGAGTTCGATTTGGGTGTTTCCGGGGCAAGGTGCGCAAAAGCCTAACATGTTACATGACCTACCTCAGATAAAGTCGGTGCATCAATATCTTGAGCGTGCATCAGATATTTTGGGTCAGGATGTGTTGCTTCTAGATCAGCAAGCAGCTTTACAGTCGACTTATGCAGTACAACTTTGTCTTTATATCGCGGGTGTGGTCAGTGGACATTTATTGTCTGAACAGCAACTCAAACCTGATTATGTTGCTGGACTCTCAATTGGTGCATGGGCCGCAGCTACAGTTGCGGAAGTACTCAGTTTTGAAGATGGTCTAAAGCTGGTTGCTCGCCGGGCAACCCTAATGCAAGACGCATATCCGACAGGATATGGAATGATGGCATTGATTGGGGCGGATAAAGCCAGTGTAAGCGAGTGGGTAAAGGAGGTGCAGCAAGATCAACAAGATGTATTTGTTGCCAATATCAACTCTGTAAACCAGATCGTGATTTCAGGAGTAGACATTGCGATGCAACATGTCGCTGACATCGCACGCCAAAAGGGTGTGTTGAGCAAAAAGCTGAGCGTAGCAGTCCCATCGCATTGTGAGCTATTAAAGAACCAAGCTGAAGCTCTTGATGCTGAGGTTAAAAAAATCAGCACAGGTTCACCAAAAATTCGTTATTTAAGTGGGACGACTGCACGGCTACTGGTGCATCAGGACCAAATTATCGATGACATCACATTTAACATGAGCAGAATGATTGATTGGGAAAGTACCGTTCAATCTGCATGGGAAAGAGGAGTACGCTTACAAATCGAAGCATGGCCAGGAACTGTGCTGACAGGTTTGGCAAAAAAAATATTTACAGATGGAACCGTCATGTCTTTTCAAGGAACACGTTTAGATACGTTAATCGTTGAAATGCAAAAGGAACGCGCTCACACGTTTTAGTCAAAATTTAAAGCAGTGAACGGACAAAAATGTCAAAGGAAACAAGGAATTTATCATGATTATATATGGAGTTGGTTTGCTTGCACTCTGTACACTGGTTGGTGTCGTTGTAGGTGATATGTTGGGCGTATTATTTGGCGTAAAATCTAATGTTGGTGGTGTTGGTATTGCCATGATTTTACTTATTTTTATTCGTATATGGATGGATAAGCGTGGTCTAATGACCATAGAAACTGAAAAAGGGGTGGTATTTTGGGGAACCATGTATATCCCGATTGTGGTTGCAATGGCAGCACAACAAAATGTGATTTCAGCAGTTTCAAGTGGGCATATGGCAATTTTTGCTGCCGTCGCCACTGTTATCGTTTGCACCCTCACAATTGCAGGTCTGAGTCATTATAAAAAAGGTGAGCCTCTTCCAAAAGAAGAAGAGTTTAATTTGGCAGAGTTAGGAGGCAAAGCTCATGGCTGAAACGATTTTAAGCGGTTTAACTCATCTTGGATTAGTCACTGCATTTGCTCTAGTCGCATTGATTATGTGGCTCTCTACAAAGCTTTCTAAATATTTGACCAAAGGGCGAGTACATGCATCTGCAATCGCAATTGTGATTGGTTTAATTCTGGCTTATGTCGGTGGTAGTGTCACAGGCGGTCAAAAGGGTATCACCGATATTGCATTATTTGCAGGTGTTGGTTTGATGGGGGGGGCAATGCTGCGTGATTTTGCAATTGTTGCGACTGCATTTGAAGTGCAAGCATCAGAAGCAAAGAAAGCAGGCTTTATTGGTGTCCTCGCACTATTTTTAGGCACGATTTTACCATTTATCGTAGGGTGTATTTTTGCATGGTTATTTGGTTATCGTGATGCAGTCAGTATCACTACCATTGGTGCAGGTGCAGTGACTTATATTGTTGGTCCTGTTACGGGGGCTGCAATTGGTGCAAGTTCAGAAGTGATGGCTTTATCTATTGCGACAGGCTTGGTTAAAGCAATTTGTGTGATGGTGTCTACTCCAATGACTGCCAAATTTATGGGCTTAGATAATCCTCGTTCTGCTATGATTTTTGGTGGCCTTGCAGGAACTGTGAGTGGTGTATCCGCAGGTTTGGCAGCAACAGATCGCCGTTTAGTTCCATATGGTGCATTAACTGCAACTTTTCATACAGGATTAGGTTGTTTGATGGGACCTACAATTCTATACTTATGTGTCAAACTACTGGTCGGCTAAAATCCACCGTGTAAAATTAAAAAAGGCAATTCTCCTGACAAGGTGAACTGCCTTTATTTTTTAGTGTCGCAGCTTTTTGGTAAACATTCGGCATTCAGCGATCAGAGCCAGTAAATTTGGATCACGTTCTTTACTTTTTAAAAATACCAAGCCAATCTCTTGCTTAATTTTATAAGAAGTGTGTAGTGGGATAAGTTTGACGGAACTTTCATAAATGGTAGAAATACGTCCTGGCAATAAAGCAAACCCAACCCCCGAGCTGACCATACTAATCAAGGTGAATATATCACTGACTTCTAAGAAAACTTTTGGGTCAATTCCTGCTTTCTCAAAAATAACATCACTATCACTGCGAGTAGCAAACCCTTTTGCTAAGGTCAAAAAAGTTTCATTTTTAAGAAGACTTAAATCAATTTCTGGATATTGGGCATAAGTTGAATTTTTATTGACTGCTAAAAAAATTTCATCTTCAAACATAGATAAATGTTCAAAAACTTGATCTTGCGTCGTCTCATTGAGTGCAACAATAATCGCATCCAGTTCGGTCGCCTTAAGTTTTTTAACCAAGTCACGATTAGAACTTAATAACAGTTGAATATCCAGTTCACCGCGACGTAGTTTTAAACCACTGATCACACTTGGTAAAGTATTGACTGTTAACGAGTAGAGCGAGCCTAGATTGAGTACTTTAGCAGCAAAGCCTGCTGCTTCACGAGTTTTATTTACTGTGATGACAATATCTTGCACAATTTTTTGTGCGTGTTCTTGTAAAACATAGGCACTTTTTAATGGAATAAGTAGACGCCCTTCATTTTTAAACAGAGGGCAATGCAATGCACTTTCTAAGGAATGTAGGGCTTTGTGTACACTGACATTACTGAGGTCCATTTCAGCAGCGGTCTTAGATAAACTACCACAACGCATAAAAGCGAGAAATATCTGGATTTTTTTTAAGGTTAACTCTTCATCAATTTTCATTTCACAAATCCATTTTTTATTGAATATTATAGATAAAATTGATTGTCAATGATGTGTTTGGTTATGACAAAAATACAAAAATTTATATGCTGATGGAACCACAACACTGAATACCCACTGATTTTTTAGACACCTTTTAGTTGTATATGTCTAGAATTTTGGAGTCTATTCAAAGGGTACTTTTACGTGAAAATTACATACCCAAATAGTATATAAGTTCTCAATTAAATTTGTTATAAAGAATGATACAAAATTGATTTTGTACATTGTTTATAAATGGATACTACTCAATATTTTAAATAAAAGAGATTGGCGCATAATTTGCTAATTAAAACAAATATTGAGTGTTAGCTAGGTGAAAAGAATATGTTATCACTAAGCCAAGAGATGGATCTAAATCACTATTCCCGTCAGGCAGAATTTGCACACAGTTTAATGTCCTCAATATGTGGGGAGCACCATTTAGATACATGTGGTCGAAATGTCTTAGATTTTCATTATGAAGGGATTCGATTACCCCACAAGCGTATGGCAATCGGTAAGGTCAGTTATGGCGCAAATGTACTCATTAACACGTCTAATTTAAGAGCATATAGTATTAGTTTACCGATCCAAGGTAAGCAGACTTTAGCCATAAATGGTACCAATTATATTTCTAGTACTGATAAAGGGCTAATTTTATCTAATGCAGATTTACAAGATTTAGCGATTGATAAAGATTGTAAAAAATATCAAGTGGTTATTCCTGAGAAAAGTATGCAGAAGGTGTTAGGCGAATTACTACGACAGTCTGTTGAAGAGCCCGTGGTTTTTAATCCTGAAATGAGTTTGAATATTGATCAGGGGATCGGGATGTGGTGGCAAAATATTGATCATTTTTTGTTGCTTCGATCTCAATACAAAAGTATGCAGGGCTTACAACTTTGGTCAGAGGATTATGAAAATTTCCTGATTAAAGCTTTATTACTCTCGCAAGAAAATAATTATTCGAGCTTGTTAAGATCCTTATCTGATCAACAAGCGCCAGAATACTTACGTAAGGTGTGCGACTATATTCAGAAGTATGCCCATGAAGAGATTCGTGCAGAAGATCTGCTAAGATTAGCTGGCGTATCAAAGTCTAAATTATATGCTGAATTTCAACAGTATTATGGAACAAGTCCTTTGACTTTTTTACGTAGATATCGTTTACAACAAGTTTATAAGACTTTAAGTACCTCTATGGATAAACATATCTCCATTTCAAAATTAGCTTTTGATTGGGGATTTAATCACTTGGGCCGTTTTTCGCATGAATATCGTGAAGAATTTGGAGAGAATCCAAGTGAAACTAAGAATCGAGTAAAAATATAATTTGTTAATATATTCGTGCTTTTAAACTGATTTTATCCAAAATTTAAAAGCGCTATTAAACTACTTTAATCTCTTACTTAAAGTACGAGTCGTTGATTATTTTAAAATGGAATTAATCAGCATTCTTTACAAACTGGTGCTTTAATCATTCTTTTTAAACTTGTCATATCGAGAAGCAATTTTTCTCTATAGATCAGATGCTGATCTAACAAATTAACAACAACCTATACTCGCCATCCTTTTCAATGGGCGCTCGATGAACGCAAGGTAAAACCTGTTGTGTTGGATGATCTACTGCTAAGCGCCAAAGATGTCCTGATCCTAAGTTTACAGGTTCTGAGTCGGGTTTTGGCTGGTAATGCAGATCAAAAAAATACTCTTGCAGAAAGGTTTCAAATTCTGCTTCAGGACCGTCATGTAATGCTTTAAGCTTTTCCCTGATTTCTGGAATTAAAATCTTTTGTTCTACTTGATCATTGGAGATGATGTCACTGGCAGTGCCATGATAGGTACATAAAAAAGTATCTGTTTCAATGGGCGAACGATCAACATGAAACGAATACACATCTGTAGAAATGAAATCCAGATCTTGGTCCTGTTCATAATGTTTAAGTAAATTCAGTGAAGGCGATGCGCCGAAATCAGTTAGAAGCTGTATATCCCTTAAGATGATATCTCTTGCTAGAATGCCTTTTTCTGAAAGTTGTAATGCTAAAAGATCTTCAGTAGAAACTTCGGTAATATTTTCTTTTAATTCAAGTTTAGACACAATTTCTTTAAAATTACCCAGCAAATCTCTGTTCCAACAAATAGCATTTATCTCGCCTTGAAATGTCGTATTTATAAGTTCTGAAAAAGTCGTTACTACACGAACTTGATTGTTGTCAGAAAATGCAGGCTGCATATTAGAATTTAATAAATCAGAAACCATGTCTAATATATTCACTCAGCTTGGTAGAATCAGCTTTATAGAAGTTGGGACGAATCACACAGAAGCGTGCATTACATGTAGCGTTAGACATAGCTTACTGAACAACAGGGTATTGTTGCAATGTATTGCTAAGTGAGATGGTTTTAATAAGGAGTTCTATTGAGAAGTTTTGCAAAATTGCAGATTTATTTATTTAACTATGGCTTTCTGATCTGGTGAGCAAAATCTTGTTTAAGATAATGTTGTTCAGAATAGTAGATGACAAGATATTTATAAAAAGTGACAATCAGCTTCTATCATAAGTCCTTATTAAAACCATAATTCAACATAAAAGCCCTCTCATCCTCGTCTCAGCCCAAAGGTAATTTCAATATCAAAACGATTCGCTCAATATGCTCATTTTTTGATTTATGAAAAAGATCTAATGATTTCTAAAATAAATTTTATGCAATGAATTTGCATCTTTCATAGTATTCCGCACTGATTGGATAATCCTCGCAGATTTTGGACAGACGTTAAATACCTTTCACAGACATGATAACGCTAACGGTTAGGTCTGGAATGGATGAAATGTCAGGTCAATATATTGAAGTAAAAACACAAACAGGGAAGTCATTTGCTGGGTATTTGGCAAGTGCAGAAGGCGGAAAAGGGCCTGGAATTGTACTGTGTCAGGAAATTTTTGGTGTGAATGCAGCAATGCGTATCAAGGCTGATTTTTTGGCTGAGGAAGGCTATACCGTATTGGTTCCAGATTTATTCTGGCGTACTGCACCCCGCATTGAACTGGGTTATACCGAGCAAGATTTTCAAAAAGCCTTCGAGCTTTATCAACACTATGATGAAGATCAAGGTGTCGAAGATATTCAAGATAGCTTGAATTTTCTCAAAACTTTAGAGAGTTGCGATGCCAGTGCAGGCTTAGGTGTCGTGGGATATTGTCTGGGTGGAAAACTGGCGTATCTGGCAGGTTGTCGTATTCCTGAAGTGGCCTGTGCTGTGGGTTATTACGGGGTAGGAATCGAGAAGACACTCGATGAACTTGAAAATGCCAAAGGGCGAGTAGTTTTACATATTGCTGCATTAGACAAGTTTACACCGCCAGAGGCACGCCAAAAGATTCTGGATGCTACCACCCAATATAGCAATGTTCAGGCTTATGTCTATGAGGGTGTAGATCATGCCTTTGCCCGACCAAATAGCGAACATTATCACAAACCCTCCGCACGTTTTGCTCATGAACGCAGTATTACCGCACTGCATCAAAGTATCGGACCAGTTTATGATTTGGTTGCACTTTGGGAAGCGCATATCCGTTATGAATTTGATACACGCGATGTACCTGCCACTATGGCAACCATGGTGGCGCAACCCTATGTCAATCATATTCCAACATTGACAGGTGGTGTGGGATATAGCCAACTTGCCCGCTTCTATCAATATCACTTCGTTCATCAAAATCCTAAAGATATGAAGATCACGTCGATCTCACGCACTGTTGGTTCAACACAGGTGGTGGATGAATTCATTATGAGTTTTACCCATGACAGTGAAATTGACTGGTTACTGCCGGGTGTCGCGCCAACAGAAAAGTATGTTGAGATTCCTATGCTGGGTGTGATCCAGTTCCGTGGCCCAAAACTATGCCATGAACATATCTACTGGGATCAGGCATCCGTTCTGGTTCAAATTGGATTACTCAATCCTAAAGGGCTACCTGTTGCTGGTGTAGAAACTGCTCAAAAACTACTGGATGAAGATTTGCCATCCAATACCCTCATGCCATCTTGGTCAAGCAGCGAAGGCAAATCGTTTTAACTATCTAGGAGTGGAATATGGATATTCAATTGAATCAGAAAATCGCTGTGGTCAGTGGTGGCGCCACCCTGATTGGTCAGGCCGTGGTTCAAGCATTGGTCGATGCAGGCGCAAAAGTCATTATTCTGGATATTGACCAACAAGGGCAGCAAGTGGCGGATGCCATGCATGGGCAGGCGCAATTTATTCAAACTGATTTAAGCAGTGATGTGGCGATTGTAAACGCAGTAAAAACAATTCACGACAGCTTTGGCAAAGTTGATTATTTGGTCAATCTGGCCTGTACCTATCTGGATGATGGCTTTAAATCCTCACGTGAAGACTGGCTACAAGCATTGAATATTAATCTGCTTTCAGCAGTCGAACTGACCCGTGCGTTTTATCAAGATTTAAAAACCAAGCATGGTGCGATTGTCAATTTCACCTCGATCTCCGCCAAATTTGCGCAAACAGGGCGCTGGCTTTATCCCGTTTCAAAAGCAGCGATGCGACAACTTACCCAGTCCATGGCGATGGATTTTGCAGCAGATGGGGTTCGGGTTAATTCGGTATCACCTGGTTGGACATGGTCACGGGTGATTGTTGAAGTCAGTGGCAATAACCGAAGCAAAGCTGATGCCGTAGCAGCTGACTACCACTTGCTGGGACGTCTAGGTCATCCCGAAGAAGTGGCCAATGTGGTGCTGTTTTTACTCTCGCCAGCCGCAAGTTTTGTGACAGGCGCAGATTATTCCGTCGATGGTGGTTACTCCGTTATGGGGCCTGAAGGGAATCAACCTGCTATTCCACGTTTAGCCGATGACGCGTGATAGCAAATCAAACATTTAAAACACTCAATGAATTAAAAAATATGGGAGAACCATGATGCGTCGTATCGCTATAGTAGGAGCTGGTCAATCTGGATTGCAGCTCGGTTTAGGATTATTAGACACTGGTTATGAGGTGACGATTGTCACCAACCGTACTGGTGATGAAATTCGTCAGGGCAAAGTCATGTCAAGTCAGTGTATGTTTCACACAGCCTTGCAAACAGAGCGTGATTTTCGACTTAATTTTTGGGAAGAGCAATGTCCAGCGGTGGAAGGGATTGGATTTACACTGGTCAACCCAGAAACAAAACAGCCTGCCTTTGCATGGAGTGCGCGATTGGAGCGTTATGCACAATCGGTAGATCAGCGCGTCAAGATGCCGTACTGGATGGAAATGTTTGAGCATCGTGGTGGTCAGTTGATTATTCAAGATGTTGGGATAGAGGAACTGGAACAGCTCACTGCTGAATATGAGCTGGTCTTACTGGCCGCAGGTAAGGGGGAAGTAGTTAAACAGTTCGAGCGTGATGAAGCGCGTAGTTGTTTTGATAAGCCACAACGCGCGCTTGCCTTGACCTATGTGACAGGTATGAAGCAAATGTCGCCGTATTCACGTGTGACTTTTAACGTAATTCCAGAAGTGGGTGAATATTTCTGTTTTCCTGCGCTTACAGTTACAGGTGCTTGTGAAATTATGGTGTTTGAAGGCATTCCCGGTGGGCCGATGGATTGCTGGCAAGATGCAAAAACACCAGAACAGCATTTGCAAATGAGTAAAGATATTTTAAACAAATATGTGCCTTGGGAAGCAGCACGTTGTGAAAATATTGAATTAACCGACGCTGGTGGCTATCTGTCTGGACGTTTTCCACCGGGAGTGCGTAAACCGATATTAACCCTGCCATCTGGTCGTAAAGTTTTTGGTATGGCCGATGCGTTAGTGGTGAACGACCCAATCACTGGGCAAGGTTCAAACAATGCCGCCAAGTGTAGCAAAATTTATTTCGATGCCATTTTAGCGCATGACAATCAAACATTTACAGATGAATGGATGCAACAGACATTTGAACGTTATTGGGCATATGCCGAAAAAGTCGTGGCTTGGACCAACAGTTTATTGTTGCCACCACAACCGCACATGATTGAGCTTTTGGCGGCGGCTGAGCAGAACCATGCCATTGCTTCGAGTATTGCCAATAATTTTGATAATCCACGCAATTTTGCCCCATGGTGGTTTGATCCAGAACAGGCGCAGCGTTTTATCGAATCGAAAAGCTGTCAAAAAGTGGCTTAACAGGGAAGCAAAGTCAAAGGTGAATGTTATGAATATCAACACATCGCATGAACTGGATTTAAAACCGATTGATACGGAAAATCCAAGAGAAATTCGCAACCTGTTAGGGCAGTTCGCTACAGGGGTTACGGTGATTACAACCCGTGGACGAGATGGACGAAAGATTGGGATGACAGCCAACTCATTTTCTTCACTATCACTCGATCCTCCGCTGATTTTATGGAGTTTGTCAAAGACTGCACCAAGTTTATTAGATTTTACTGAGGCCGAATATTTTGCAATTCATATGCTGGCACAAGAACATCACTCACTTTCAGGGCATTTTTCCCGTGGTTCAGAGGATAAGTTTGCCAACATTGCACATCGTGAGTGTGAGCGCGGTTTACCGTTACTAGAAGATGTATTGGCAACATTGGTATGTAAAAACGTAAATCAATATGAAGGGGGGGATCATCTGATTTTTATTGGTCAGATTGAATATTATCAACATCGTATTGGTGAGCCTTTGGTGTTTCATGCGGGCAAGTATCGTATTGCTGCAGCGCATCCAGAACTGAGTATTTAACAGCAACAATCACGATCAATTTTGATCGTGATTTTTTTCGGGGATCGAAAATGAAAAATAATGTGATCAAAAGAGGTTTTCTTGCTGGAACAGTGGTCTTAACAGCGGTTGCAGCACAGGCATATGACTTGCCGACGGTGAATCTGGGCATGACCAGTTTTCTGGATGGTGGACTGCCTGCTGGGCCGGGATGGTATTCTCAAACTTATCTGCAAAATTATGATTCGAACAAGTTAAAAGACAATCAAGCTCATCGGTTAGCTTTACCCAAGACCGACTTAAATTATCAAGTCATTGTTGAACAAGTTAGTTATCTGTCCGATGTGCGTGTAGGTGAACACGCATCGTTAGGATTGAATGTGCTGATTCCATTTGTCAGCAAAATGGATATGGAGGATGGTTTAAATAATGCTGCGATTAAAGCCCAAGGGGGTTTTGGTGATCTGATGATTGGGCCATTTATCCAGTTTGACCCAGTCATGGGCAAAGATGGTCCTAAATTTGTACAACGTTTTGAATTTCAGGTCAATTTACCGACAGGGAAATATGATCAGAATAAAAATATTAATCCGGGCAATAATGCTGTCTCATTTGATCCATACTGGGCAGCAACTTATTGGTTTAATCCAAAGTGGACGGTTTCTACACGTCTGCACTATTTGTACAATTTTAAAAATGATGATCCAAATTATAGCTTCGGTCTTGCAGATGATATTCAGGCAGGGCAAGCGATCCATGCCAATTTTGCAACAGACTATGCGCTTACACCACAATTACGCTTAGGGATCAATGGTTACTGGCTCAAGCAAATTACTGACACGGAAGTAGAGGGTGAAAAATTAACAGGCACACGTGAACAAGTGTGGGCGATTGGACCGGGGGCGATGTATAGCTTTTCTAAACATGATCATATCGTGACAAATGCCTATTTTGAACAGGATGCAAAAAATCGTCCTGAAGGAACTCGTTTGCAATTACGTTATATTCATCACTTCTGATGTGAAACGCTATGGCAATATCCTGACAGATATACTTGACCTATTTAGATACGTCTAAATAGGTTTTTAACTTTTTATATTCAATAAAATCTCTTTAACTAAATCTCATCGGTTGCTTAAGAATATGGCCTAAACCTGAGATCTTGCTGTTCAAGGGTGCTACGGCGTGTACAAGAGGGTAATTCACCATAACGACGTTTATATTCCTGAGAAAAACGCCCAAGATGACTAAAGCCCCATTTAAACGCGACATCTGTGACTGAGACATGCTCATTTTGTAGGAGTTCCATATGCGCTTGTTCAAAACGCAATTCTTTTAAGTATGACATTGGAGTGGTGTTTAAAAAGCTTTTAAATCCTGCAAATAATGTACGTACGCTTACGCCTGCCTGTTCAGCCAATTGTTCAATGGTTAAATTTGCGTGTAGATTTTCACGCATATAGGCTTCAGTACGTTTGACAAAATAAGGTGAAATGGCTTTTTCTCTGTACTGATCGATTTGATGCAATAAGCTGTTGGGTTGGCCGTAAATCAGGGCATTGAATAGACTGGATTCAAACTGCTTAAATGCCATTGGGTGATGTAAGGGATGTTGTTCACAAGCAAGTGCATCCATCAATGTACGCATCAATTGGAAAAAATAGGCACCGCCTTGGGTAGAAAGATCAAGCTTGGGTTCAAAAATAGGAGGGTGCTGCTGTGCGTCTGGAAGATGCTGGCGGCAGTGCTGTAAAAGGTCATCTTTATCAATTTTGAGAATCAGCTGTGGGGAGTTGGCATGCCAGCGCATTTTTAGCGATTGTTCGGGTGAAATTAGAGAGGCAACTTGCGGATAAGAAATAAATTTTTGTTGATTCATTTCAATTTCTGCATATCCCTGTGTTGGGATTTGAATCAGATAAAATTTTTCTAAATGGTCAGGTTCAATATAGACATCGGCACTGTATTCAAGACGACTGATGGATAATCGTCCTGCTTTAAGATGGTGCATGGATGAGTGAAAATCATGTTGCTGTTGTACGATTTTTAATAGATGTGGTTTGAAGATTTGCCCAACACTTTTGCAGGTTTCGCCCAAGTCTTGATGGTGAAAGACTAAGTTTTGTGATGAAAAAATGGGGCATTGCTGTAAATGACGTCCATTGAATTCCATAGTAGGATCGACCTGACTCATAAATATTCCTTTTGGCTGGCTTGTTTATTACAGCTAATCTTTATGTCACATGATGACCTGATTAAAAATGCACTAAACAATACTTAAAACTTTAAGTGGCTGGCAGTGATATAAAGAGTTAAGCAAAAAATAGACCAAGTAAAATACCTCGATACAACATATTTTTAGTCTAGTTTGGCGTGATCAAATCAATAAAAACGTCATGGTATTTTTAAAAAAATAAAGGATAGCATTGATCATGCTTTGTACTCTTTATATGATCCTATTCCTTAAGATCTATCTCTATGTATAGCAAATCTGACTAAAATGATCAATTTGTTTTTGGTTGTTTTTATTGGATTAACTCATTGAATAATATAATTATATTAAAAATCCTCATATTATTGAAAATATCAGGATATCACCAAACTGAAATATTCAGGCCACGTAGAAAAAATATCCAAATTCCATCAATAAATCATTCTATGATCTCGCTATTTAATAAGTTTTTTTGCCCAATTAAGATTAGAATTATCTTGAGCTTAACCCTGCTGTGAGTTGGTGTCATATCTTAAGATATGACACGCATTTTGTTGTTAAAACTAAGTTCTAACAGTATTGCTCTGTAAGAATTTCTCACTGTAAATCGAACAATCTTCGATAGATTGCTCATCTAGCCAAGATTTAACGGCTTCGATCATCGGTGGCGGGCCACATAAGTACATGTCGAAGCGTTGTTGTTGAAGTTGTTGTTTATCCAGATGTTGATGGATATAGCCTGATTTTCCTTGCCATCGTTCTGAGGCGCTTGAAATGATCGGATGATAACTAAAGTCTTTGATCTTTTCTGCATAGGCGATCAAACGCTTTTGTTCACATAGATCGGCTTCTGCATTGACGCCATAATAGAGTTGCACTGAGGGTTGATTTGGTTGATCGGCAATACTATCGAGCATACCTAAAAAAGCCGATAAGCCTGTACCACCTGCAATAAAGATCAGAGGGCGTTCAGCTTCACGTAGGTAAAAACTACCTAAAGGTGCTTCCATCATCAGACTTTGTCCGATCTGACAACGTTCTCTGAGATAATTACTCATTACACCATCTGGCAGCAGACGAATTAAAAACTGAAGTTGATTGTTGGCATTGGGACGATTGGCAAATGAATAAGAACGCCAATCGTCAGTCTCTGGAATTTGTAAACGTGCGTATTGACCCGGTAAGAAATTCAGTTCTTTGTCAAAACTACTGGCATCCAGATGCAAGATCGCGGTGGTTTCTGAAACCAATTCAACAGCAGTAACCACCGTGGTAATTTTTAAAGTTTCACCCGCATTACAGATTTCAGAACTATGATCGAAATAAAAAGCGGCATTAGACTTAACCCGTGTTTGGCAAGCTAGCATTTTACGTTCAGCCAAATCACGTTCGCTTAATGCATCCTCATCGACATATTCTTGTTCATAAATACCCGTTTCACATTTTCCCTGACAGGTTCCACAAACACCTTCGCGGCAGTCGAGCGGGAGGTGGATTCCTTGACGAACCGCTGCATCCAACAGTAATTCGTCTTCCTGTACCGCGATAAAAAATGTTCTACCATCGGCAAAGTTGAGTGCAACAGAATGACTCATTGTATTTCTCCTTAGACGTGATAGAAATCGAGAACCGAATCTATCTTGTCATTAAGCAATACGCTATGTTGACGACGAATACGGAAGCTATCTTCAGTTGGACGGAGCAAATAAGTGGCATGACCATAAAAGCATGCTTCAAGGCCCTGACGATTATAAAGCGTGCGCCAGCTTACCTTTGCCTCAACCAAACCATCTTCTTGAGTCTTTACTTGTACATTGTGAATATTATGTTGAGTGCGCGGTAAAGGCATTGCAGAAGCTGCTTTTCCAGTGCGGATACGGAACACACGATCTTCAAGTCCTGAACGATCGGGGTAGTAAATATAGGACAAGCCTTGATTGGGATCTTGAACGTAGTGATGGTCATCAATCCATTGTGGGATATGATATTCGCTGTCTTCATCATAGAGTTCGAGGTAAGCATCCCAATCATAGCGATCACACAGTTCTGCCTTTTTATACAGGAATTGAGACACTGCAAAATGAAGTTCTAGAGACATGGTTACACCTCATCCATAACAGATTGATTTAAAAAAGTGACTTCTTGCATCTTAAGTGCTTTTTTATTGAGCCCATTGAGGAGCAGGCGTTGCCAGTGACCATGCTGGTTGACATATAGCCCTTCATGAGTAAATTCACGCCCTGTGATCACGGGTTCAATACCAAGATCTTGTGAATTTTGTGATGGGCCATAATTCCATTGGTGATAACCGCGTGAGATATCACTCCAGCGTTCTAAACGACCCTGAAAGCCTTTTTGTTGTTCGCGGAATTCCACTAGATCATCTGGCGTACCCAGTCCTGATACATTGAAAAAGTCTTCAAACTGACGAATACGGTTTCGACGTGCCTCCGCTGATTCACCTTTGACACCAATACATTGGCTAATGACTTCGGTTTTATTCCACGCCACAGGACGGACAATACGCAGTTGTGAACTGATCTGATCCATAAAGAACAGGCTTGGATAAAGGTTGAGGTTACGTAAACGATGCATGGCCCATTTAGCGCGTTTTTCCCCAAACCTTTCCAGCAGATAAGGCATCACCATATCATAACCAGGACGTACCGCTGGATTTGGCATATCACTAAACAGCACACTATGTCCATTTTTAAAGCTAAACCAGCCATCATCTGTTTCGGCATCACCCGCACCTAATTTACTATAATCAAGTGTGTCAAGTTCACTGCCATTGGCTGCGTTAACTTGCTGGCGATGTTGAACGGTGGAAACATAGTTATAATGCACGGTACTAACGTGATAGCCATCCAGACCATTTTCATTTTGTAGTTTCCAGTTGCCTGCAAAAGTATAAGCAGATTTACCTTGTAATACTTCAAGCTCACCGGTTGGTGATTGATCAACCATCAAGTCAAGGAACACCTTAGTATCACCTAAAAAGTCTTCCAGTGAATCTGTGGCCTGAGTATCCAGACTGACAAAAACAAATCCACGATAGCTGGCAATACGGCCTTGTTTTAAACCACGGCTGGATTTATCAAAATCTTCACAATATTCGTTTGGCGCTTTGACCTTAACCAAACGCCCATCAGACTTATAACACCAAGCATGAAACGGGCAGGTGAATACAGACTGATTGCCTTTGGCCACACGGGTCAAGGTTGCACCACGATGCTCACAGGCATTGACCATAGCATGTAGTTCGCCTTTACCATCACGGCTGATAATGATCGGCTGACGGCCAATTTGTACTGTAATGAAATCATTATTATTGGCAATTTCACTTTCATGGCAAGCATAAATCCAGACCTTTTCAAAAATGAGTTCCATTTCGAGATCAAATAGTTCTGGTTCGGTAAACATATCGCGAGCTATTCGATAAACACCATCATTTGGTCGAAAATCGATACAGCTGTGTACAAAATTTTGCCATTCGGCGAGGTTACGTGTACTCATGGGCTCTTCCTCTATTCAATCAGTCCTTTGTTTGATTGAACCGCGATTTAAAGAAGGGCTCTATCCAGATTTTCCATGTGTTTATCCACTTTATGCAGATTAAATGTTTGGATACATTTTTGTGGAGGAGATTGCGACAGGATTTTTCAATCTGTTTTATACATAACAAGATGCATACTTTTGAAATAAATAGGATCTGTTGACAATTCGTCTATGTTTGCGACTATTTTGAATTGGACTTCACCGTAATTTTGTTTTTAAGTAAAATTTTTAATGATGGGGATGAAAACAGACAAAGTATTTGCTAAAAGCAGTGTCTAAGCTTTAAGTCGCAACTCGATCATTTATATTCTAAATTGATATCTTATTGAACTTAAAGCGTTGCATTGAAAAATGAAGTTATTATGACTGACAATTATTTAAGGTAAAAAAGTTTCCTGTAAATAGCTCCACTGCATTTTTCCTTGAATTTCTTCAATAAGCGCACATGAACGTCGAACTAGAACTCCTGATTCCTTGGTATGTTTTTCAGTATAGGTGAGAACAATGCTTTGTTCAGTTTGCATCAAAATTTGTTCATCATAAATTTCGATCTGTAGATCTGGCATCTTGCCCTGATTATTGCTAAACAGACCTTTGACATCGGCTAAGGACAAGCGCTTTCCAGCTGCACCGACCATCTCAAAATGATCGGAAAAATATTCAATAAGTAGGGGAAGATCTTGTTCTGTATGTTTCCCGTTAAAAATACGTTCAATCAGTACGTGCATGCTATGTATACTTTCAATTGCATCTTGTTTTGACAGCGGCATATCCATTTCCTATGAGAGGTGTATTTTCTATATTATGTAAAAATAAATGTAAAATTCAATATTATTTTAAAATTAAATTTTTAACGTATGTTTCAAGAACCTTCCAAAAAATAATTTCCAATTTGTAAAATATATTATCTTATTGATATATAATAATTTAAATAAAATAAATTTGTTCAAGTTGAGCATTGTGAAGTAAAAGGTATAACTATATACTTAAAATAACATGGAAAATTCCATGTAAAAATAACTATAGTGGGTTAAGCTTTTATCAAGAAGGTGGATAGGAAATGGATATTTCCTTAAATACGCGACATCTTCTTAAAGATACCAATCATAAAAATGCATGGACAAGGAAGAAAAATGGATACTCATTCACCAGAGTCAACGGGCTCTCATTCAAATACATATGCATGGTATGTTGTTTCACTTTGCATGTTGGCTTATATATTTTCATTTATAGATCGGCAAATACTGGCATTGATGATTGAACCAATTAAGGCTGATCTAGGATTGTCAGACACCCAGTTTAGTCTATTGCATGGTCTCGCCTTTTCACTGTTTTACGCCTTTATGGGGTTGCCACTGGCCTATTTGGCAGACCGATTTTCTCGACCAAAAATTATTGCAGTCGGGGTAGTGTTTTGGAGCATTGCAACTGCATTTTGTGGCTTAAGTAAAAACTTTATTCAACTGTTTTTAAGCCGTATGGGGGTTGGAGTGGGCGAAGCTGCTTTATCTCCAGCAGCGTATTCAATGTTTAGTGATATGTTCAGTAAAGACAAATTAGGCCGTGCTGTTGCAGTCTATTCAATTGGTTCATTTGTCGGTGGAGGGATTGCTTTTCTGGTCGGTGGTTATGTGATTGGCTTGCTTAAAAATATGGACACCATTCAGGTTCCTTTATTTGGTGCATTAAGAGCATGGCAGGCGGCATTTATTATCGTAGGCTTACCTGGGGTGTTTATTGGCTTACTGGTGTTGCTTACGGTGAGAGAACCGCAACGCAAAGGTCAGCGTTTAAATGCACAAGGTCAAGTTGAAAAGACCAATATGAAAGATGCGTTTAAGTTTATCAAAAAACATAGTCGTACTTTTACTTGCCATTATTTAGGTTTTACTTTCTATGCAATGGCGCTGTATTGCTTGATTAGTTGGTCACCAGCATTTTACATGCGTAAGTTTGGCCTTACACCGACAGAAGCAGGCTATATGCTAGGCACGGTGTTATTGGTGGCAAATATTCTTGGCGTATTCTGTGCAGGCTGGCTCAATGACTGGTTTATTCAAAAAGGACGTAAGGACGCACCAATGATTACCGGTGTGATTGGAATTGTGGGATTAATTTTACCAATTATGGTCTTTACCCAAGTCAATGAGCTGTGGCTTTCTGTGGTATTTCTTGTCCCTGCCATGTTTTTTGCCTCTTTCCCAATGCCAATTTCAACCACAGCAATGCAAATGCTGGCACCGAATCAGTTGCGCGCACAAATCTCAGCTGTATTTTTGCTGATCAGTAATTTGGTTGCAGTTGGAATTGGTACCACGTTGGTGGCATTGATTACAGATAAAATTTTTGAAAATCCACTGATGGTGGGGATGTCTTTGTCTATCGTGGGTACGATTTCATGTGTGTTGGCATTTATCTTATTGAAAAAGGGCTGTAAGGCATTTAGTGCCAGTATGCAGCAGGAACATGCCTCTTAATTCAATGGTGTTCTCAATCAGTCACAACGCCCATTCTTTGTAATGGGCTTCGTGACTTGTTTGGTCAATCCATAATCAGGAAGTGAAAGAATGGAACAGTTTTTCAAATTGGATTATCTGGATGAACTGCTATTGTTTAAATCGGATGATTATCAAACCATTAAAGATCAGGTCAGTTATTATTTAAGCCCTCATCGTTTTGAGGTGGAAGTGCGTGAACCGCTAAATACCCGTTTAAATGGTTTTCGCTTTGGAAATTGTGCCTTGTACGATCTTAAATACAGTGCTCCTGTGATAATCACCATTGATGAGGTTTCTGATTTTTATTTATTTCGATTGACACTGGAAGGCCAATGTAAAGTCGGTATAGAAGACCAACAGGTGCTACAGTCAGTCGGGATTATGTCAATTACGCATCCACATACTCAACAGCAAATCCAGACCAATCAGCATTGCCGAAATATTATTTTAAAACTTGCTCAACATGATGTAGAAACCCAATTGTTTAAAATGTTGGGGCATACCAGTCATGAACCGGTTATCTTTGATATGAGTCTGTCCTGTACCGAGGAAGGCATAGACTCGATTATTGAAACCCTCAATTATTTGTGCCATGCCTATTATCATATTCAAAATTGGAGCTTTATCTCAGCAAGTTTTACCCAGTATTTAATTGAACTGATTTTATTAAAGATTCCAAATAACTATAGTGACCAGCTTAATTTGCAAAGACAGCATATTTTGCCCGGCTATCTAAAAAAAGCACAAAAATATATTCAGAATCATTTAGAACAACCGATTTCATTAGCGGATTTAAGCCAGTGTTGTGAGGTGTCGATCCGCACATTGCAAAAAGGCTTTAGTCAGTATTTACAACAAACCCCAGTCGAGTATATCCGTGATCAGCGACTTGAACGGGTACATTTGGCTTTACAACATGCACAAACCAATGAAACAGTGACGGATATTGTGCTGCGTCATGGCTTCCAAAGTTTAGGGCATTTTTCTACGCTGTATAAAAAACGCTATGGGTGTTTGCCCTCTAAAACTTTAAAAATGAGTCCTGTTCAAATGAGTACAATGCTTTCGTAACCCGAACACGTGTTGCGTGTTTGGATAAGCCAGCAGGTTATTGCGCTTCTATGATGAATTGAAATAAATCAGGAAGAGCAATGATGAAAATTACAGTTTTAGGTGGCGGCCATGGATGTTATGCAGCTGCGGCAGAAATGGCTGAAAAAGGGCATGAGGTGCTGTTATGGCGCCGTGATTCAGATGCTTTACAACAACTTGCTGCCACTGGGCAATTAAAGATTAAGGATTATCAGGGCGATCGTACTGTGACGGTGGGTTTTGAAAAGAGTCAGATTAATTTGTCTGATGATTTGCAAAGCGCCATTGAACATGCCGAGTTGATTATTATTCCATTACCTGCGACCACACATGATGATTTAGCCCATCAAGCAGCGCCATTTTTTAAAGCAGGGCAAGTGGTGTACTTACCACCAGCGACATTTGGTAGTTTTATCTTTGCCAAGGCGATGCAACACGCAGGCAACACTGCGCAAGTGGCATTTGCAGAAACGGGAACTTTGCCTTATCTGGTGCGTAAACATGGGGTGAATCAAATTGTGATTAGTGGTTATGCGACCCGGTTACCCACAGGCGTGTTTCCAAGCGTATTGTCACAACATGCATTTCAAGTGCTTAAGCAGGCATATCCTAGCGTTGAACCCGTTGAAGACAGCTTAAGTGGTGCATTGATGAATGCTGGACCGATTATTCATCCACCTCTGATTTTGATGAATGCAGGTCCACTTGAACATTTTGAAGCGTGGGATATTCATAACGAAGGTACTCAACCCTCAATTCGTCGTGTCACCAATCAACTCGATGCGGAACGAATGCAACTGCGTGAAGCATTGGGATATACAGCACCACATTTTCCTTTGGCGGATCATTATAATCATGAAGGTGAGGGTGATGAATGGATGTATGGAAGTGGGGCACATGGAAAATTAACCGACAGCGGTGACTGGCGTGAGGATATCGATTTAGATTCACATCGCTATATGTTAGAAGACACTCGTTTAGGATTATCTTTTTTAGTTTCTGTGGGACGTTGGGCAGGTGTTGCAACCCCTGTTGCTGAAGGATTGTTGAATATCGCGTCAGCGGTCACGGGTAAGGATTTATATCAACAAGGGCGTACTTTTGAGCGTTTAGGTCTTGCGGATAAAAGCCCAGCAGAACTGCAAGCGATTTTGCAACAAGGTGTCTAAAATGCAGATGATCGAAAAAATTGCGGTGCTTGGCGCTGGACGTATGGGCAAAGCCATTGCGATTGCATTTGCCTATGCAGGACTAAACGTTGATTTGATTGATGCAAAACAACGTAGTGAAGCTGAATTTGAACAATATCAAACTCAAATTCGTGCTGATTTACAGCAAGAGTTACAGTTGCTTGAGAAAATTCAGTTTATTCAAGCGGAGCAGCAAGTTTTTGTTTTGGATAAGATTGCGATTTTATCTAAACAAGCTGCTACAGGCATATTGCCAAGCTGTGCGTTGATCATTGAGGCTGTACCAGAAGTAAAACAAGCCAAACAAGAAATTTTTGCTTGGCTGGATCAATATCTTTCACAGCAGTGTATTGTGGCTTCGACCACCTCCACATTTTTAGTGACGGATATTGCGCAAATGATTTCGCATCCTGAGCGAGTAGTCAATGCACATTGGCTAAATCCTGCTTATCTCATGCCTATGGTGGAGTTAAGCCGTTCTGACCAGACCTCAAATGAGGTGTTGACTCAGCTTAAGCAATTTCTACAGGCGATTGGTAAGGTACCTGTGGTTTGTAATGCCAAGGCGGGCTATATCGTGCCAAGGATTCAGGCCTTGGCAATGAATGAAGCGGCACGTATGGTTGAAGATGGAGTCGCTTCGGCAGAAGATATTGATATTGCTATTCGTACTGGTTTTGGTTTGCGTTTTTCTGTTTTAGGCTTATTGGAGTTTATTGATTGGGGCGGTGGCGATATTTTATATTATGCCTCGCAATATTTGCAAAAAGAGCTGGGTGAGCGTTTTTGTACACCTGAAATTATTGCGGAAAATATGCGGCAGCAGCGTAATGGCCTTCGTGAAAAGCAGGGCTTTTATAATTATGCGGATGTGGATATTCATCAATATAAACAAGATGTCTTACGCACCTTTTCAGATCGAATTGAAAAAAGTAATTTAAAACCATCGTTCAATATTTTACAGTCCGCAACGTGATGAACCGAACAATTCGCCCATTGCATTCAGCTAATGGGCGTTTATTTACAGCTTTTAGCTTGATGGCATCAAATTGAATAGCTTTTTCAACTGTGCATTTAACTGATGCAATTCTTCATCTTCAAAGGCATTTAAAATCCCAGATAAAGTCACTTGGCTGATTTGATTGATCTGCTCTACCAGTTCTTTGCCTTTTTCTGTGAGCTTGACCATCGAAATACGTTCATCAGACTCTGACGAAAAAACCTGCACAATATCATCTTCAACCAAGCGATAAATGGCTTTAGTTGCTGTGGTCAATTTAAGGGTAGAGAGGTTGGCAATTTCGGTAATACTGGCTTGTTGCAAAGCATTGGTACTTAAAATGATTTTACGACGTGTATTGTCGATACCTAATTTTTTTATTGATTTTTCAATAAGTTGTGTATATTTACCATTCACTTGAGAAATCCAAAAGAAAGGATAGCTTTGTAAGCTGCTAGGTTCATTATTAGGTAGAAATTGTTCTAAATGAGTAAGCATAGCAAAGTGATAACTTTATAAAGATGAATATTCATCATTATACAAAAATTAAAGAAAAAATCTTTGCTCTTTCTGATAAAAATATCTTGACAATTACATTACTTTTTCCGATATTGGTATTAAGTACAAAAATACATGGAAAAGTGAATGAATATTGTTGTACAAGACGTACAAATAGGACACGGTGCTTTAAAAGTCATGGTGAAAGATTCTATTGATATTCAAGGTCTTAAAACCATGATCGGGAGCAAAGCCTTGATGGATAAGCCTTCTGCAACAAAAAATGCAGAAGTGGTAGATCGTATTTTGGCAGAGGATTGCCAAATTACTGCAAAAACCAATCTGCATGAGCTGGCTTTTGGAATTACCGGGATCAATCCTGTTTTTGGCACTGCAATCAATCCTCAATATCCTGATCTAATTCCAGGTGGTTCATCGAGTGGGTCTGCTGCTGCCGTAGCCGCAGGTCTGGCTGATTTTACTTTAGGTACCGATACTGGTGGTTCAATTCGTATGCCAGCGGCATGTTGTGGAGTGTATGGTTTTAAGCCGACATTCAATCGCGTCAGTCGTCAAGGGATACATCCAGCCATGAGTTCGCTGGATTGCGTGGGACCATTTGCCGCTTCGGTTGCAATGATTGAAACCGCGATGCAGATAATTGATCCAAGCTTTCATACTTTGGAAAAATTAGTGCATATGCCGAAACTGGCTTGGCTTGAGGTAAATGCGAACCCAACGGTATTGAACTGTATTCAGCATTTTCTTGCTCAGGCGAATTTGTCAGCTACACCAGTGAAATCTGAATGGTTTGAACCTGCTTATGATGCAGGGATGCAGATCATTAATTATGAAAATTGGCAGGCGTATGGTGAGTTAACCAAAACTGGTTTGCTGGGTGACGATATCCATGCTCGCTTGCTCAAATCTGCGCAAACCACGGCGCAACAAGTAAAAGAGGCGGAAGCGGTCAAAGTACAATTTATCAATGAAATTGACGGCTTATTGGAAAAATATGATGCCGTGTTACTGCCAACCCTTCCGCAAATCCCACCCAAATTAATCGATGCAGAACATATGGTTGCACTGTTGAACTTAACTTCATTGGTGCGTCCATTCAATTTATCTGGACATCCGGCAATTTCAATACCGCTCAAAACCAGCGAAGGACAACCAGTGGGTTTACAAATCGTGGCGAAACGAAATTCGGATGAGCTGCTGTGTGCAATTGCGAAATATATCGTGGATGCCGCGCAATAAATGACAAGGAGTTGGGTAATGAATAATTTATCGACAAAGGAATTTGTAATGGACACAACAATAACGGAATTAGAAGCACTCTGTCAGGAGATTCGAGAACGTGCTTGTACAGGCGAGTTCGATAACCAAGCGTATGTGAGTCAAGACATCATCGATAAGTTGAAACAGATTGGTGTTTATCGTGCATTGGTACCAAAACGTTTTGGTGGCAATGAATGGTCACCTCAACAATTTTGTGAATTGATTGAGCGTCTGTCTAAAGCGGATGGGTCTGTGGGATGGGTTGCGAGTTTTGGGATGAGCCCTGCTTATTTGGGTAGCCTGCCTGAAGCAACACTTGAAGAATTATATAAAGAGAGCCCAGATATTGTATTTGCAGCAGGTATTTTTCCACCGCAACCCGCAGATTTAAGAGCTGATGGTGTGGTGGTAAAAGGTCGATGGAAATTTTCAAGTGGTTGTATGGGGGCAGATATTATTGGGGTGGGGATTAGTCCACAGGTCAACAACACCACACAAGGTCTCCCACGCTTAGCAATTATCCCTGCAAAACAAGCGAAAATCGAAATGACTTGGGATACGGTCGGCTTAAAGGGAACAGGAAGTCATGATCTACTTGTGGATAATGTTTTTGTTAACAATGACTGGACCTTTATCCGTGGTGAACCGTCTAAACTTTCGGAACCATTTTTTAAATATCCATCACTGTCATTGGCAACACAGGTGTTAACTGTGGTCGGGATCGGTGTTGCAGCAGCAGCGTTGGAAGAATTCCAAAAGTTAGCACCTGGCAAATCATCCATTACAGGTGGTGCTGAAATTGCCAGTCGTCCAGTCACCCAATATGAATTTGCCCAAGTCGAAGCTGAGTTTAAAGCAGCACGTGTTTGGTTCTACGACACTATGCAAATCGTTTGGAATGAAATTATTGCAGGTGAGACTCCAACACCAGAACAGATCAGTAATATGCGCTTGTCTTGTACCCATGTTGCTCGAGTTTGCGCACGCGTAACGCGCAAAATTCAAATGCTGGCGGGCATGACTGCAATTTATACCCATAACCCATTTAGCCGTTTTGTGAATGATACCAATGTGGTGACTCAGCATGCCTTTATGGGCGATGCCACTTTACAAAATGCCGCTTTGGTGAGCTTTGGTATGCAGCCAGCACCCGGTTATTTATAAGCCGAATTTAAATAATCACGAGATGTCCAAGGATGATATGACATGAATAGCCAAATGGATTTGACCCTTATCTTACAACGCTTAGAGCAGCTCGAAGCGCAAAATGCGATTCGTAATTGTATTCATCGTTATATGGAAATTTGTGATGGATTAAATGCCAAAACTGACCTCAATGAATTAATGGATTTATTTGATCAGGACAGTATTTGGGAAGGGATTGGTGAGAAATATGCGCAATCTTTTGGTCGTTATGCTTCATGGCAAGCCATTTTTGACATGTTTAAAAGTTATACCCAAACCGAATCACATTTTGTGATGAATGCACATTTTGTCAGTTCAGAACAAATTTATATTGCAGGCGATCAGGCCAATGCAAGCTGGTTGATGTTGCAAACCTCGACCTTTCTCAATGGAGATAGCCATTTAAATGCCGCAAAACTCAGTGTGAAATTTAAACAGCAAACCGATGGTCTATGGAAGATCAAACATTTTCAGACTGAAAATATTTTTAGTCGCCCTGTGTCTCACTGGAACAGTACAGCGATATTGCCAGTACCGTCTCAGCAATAAGTTATGGATAAATTGAAAAGGATAATGGATATGAACAGTATTATTCCAATGCAGAATATTAATATTGATTACAGCGAGTTAGTTCAAAGTGATCGTGCGCATACCTCTTTATATAAAGATGCACGTGTCTTTGATGATGAAATGGAAAAGATTTATTACAGCACTTGGGTTTGGGTGGCACATGCCAGCGAAATTCCAGATGGTGGTAGCTATAAAACTATTAATATTGGTAAGCAACCTGTGGTCGTTGTACGTGACCGTAAGAAAAAAGTCCATGTATTGCTCAATCGTTGCCGCCATCGTGCAGCAACGGTATGTGAACATAAAAAAGGCAAAACCAACAGTTTTGTTTGCCCATATCACGGATGGAGCTATGCACTGGATGGTTCATTACGTGGTGTACCTTCACCTGAAAGTTATGGTGAATGTCTAGATAAATCAGAGTTTCCATTGATTAGCCTACGTGTTGAAGAATACAACGGTATGATTTTCGCCACCTTTAAAGATGATATTGAACCTTTAGCGGATTTCTTAGGTGCAGCGAAAAAATGGATTGATTTGTTTATGAAACAAGGCGCAGGTTATCCAATTAAAGTATTGGGTGAACATCGTTTCCGTTTCCCAGGCAACTGGAAAATTCAACTGGAAAACACCACCGATGCCTATCATTTTCCGTTGGTACATAAGTCATTCTTAAGTTCAGTCGATGAGAAGACTGAAGAATTATTTAATTTTGAAAATCAACCTGGCTATGTTGAAGATTTAGGCAATGGGCACAGTGTCATGGTGATGATTCCTGAACTGGTTGATTTAGATGAAGAATTGATGGAACGCCCAATTCAGGAACGTTTTGAAGAGCTCGCGCAAGCGTTACGAGATGAAGGACATGAAGAACTTGAAGTACGCCGTATTGTACGTGCTGTGGGCGGTTCTGGTTTTAACTTAAACCTGTTCCCAAACATTGCCTGTTCAATGGCTTTCTTCCGTGTCATGCAACCGATTTCAGTCAATGAAACTGAAATTCATCATTCTGTGATTACGATGGATGGTGGGCCACAGATTGCCAATCAATATCGCTTACGTCTACATGAACATTTCCAAGGTCCATTTGGTTTTGGTACACCAGATGACTCGGAAGCATGGGAGCGTGTGCAACATGGTGCCAATGCTGGTCAGGATTTATGGATCATGTTGAACCGTGGTTTACCTGGTGAAGTAAAAACTGAAGATGGCTTAAAAAGCGATGTCAGTGCAGAAACTGGAATGCGCGCTGCTTATCAGCAGTGGAAAAAGATGATGATGGCTTAAGGAGAGTAGCATGAACGTGAATTTGCAATTATTAAATGAAGTGACTGCTTTTGTTTGGGCTGAAGCTGACATGTTAGACCATAGTGAATACCGTGAATGGCTCAATCTATGGAATGAAAAAGGCGTGTATATCATTCCGATTGATCCGACACTCAAGGATTATGAAAATAATTTGAACTATGCCTATGACAACAATCATATGCGTACATTACGGGTAGAACGTTTGGAAAATGGTGAAGCGATTTCGACTGCACCCAAAGCCAATACCGTCCGTAGCGTGTCACGTATCCGTGTCGTAAAAGATGAGGATGGTGAAATCATTTTACGCTGTGCACAAAACCTCCGTGAATTCCGTAAGGAAAGCTTAAAACATTACACCGCAGATGTGATTTTTCATTTGGTTCGTAATCCAGAACAAGGCTTTAAGATCAATCGTAAAATTATCAACTTAGTCAACTCGACCGATACTTTGGCGGGTATCAGTTACATCCTCTAGGAGCGCAAAAATGAAACAGGTTGTTTTAGTCACGGGCGCAGCATCTGGTTTAGGGAATGTGATCGCCGAATATTTTGCAGCACAGGGGCATCAAGTGATTGTCTCTGCCAGCAGCTTAGAAAAGGCTGAAAATGCCAAAGCACGTAGTCCTAATGCGGAGAATATGTTTGCGTTAAAACTGGATATTTCAGTTGAGCAAGATTTTCATGCCGCAGTGCAGTGGATTCAACAAAAATTCAGTAAATTGGATGTGTTGATTAATAATGCGACGGTCACTAAGGCAACTCCTGTTTTAGAGATTACTGCAGCTGACTTTGATTGGATCACCCAAGTGAATCAGCGAGGAACCTTTCAAGCGTGTCAAATTATTGGCAAGTATATGGCGGATCAAGGCTATGGTCGTATCGTCAATATGGCTTCATTGGCAGGGCAAAATGGAGGTACTGCGACAGGAGCACACTATGCTGCAACTAAAGGTGCAATTGTGACTTTGACCAAAATCTTTGCCAAAGAGTTTGCTGCTAAAGGCGTGACTGTAAACGCCATAGCACCTGGGCCAATGGAATCACCGATTGTACACAGTGTGGTATCTGACGAAAAAATGGCGCAATTTATTCAAAATATCCCAGTCAAAGCATTAGGTAGTATGGGATTTATTGCTGAAACCTGTGCCTTGTTGGCAAGCCCAAGCGCTGCATTTGTCACTGGGGCGACGTGGGATATTAACGGTGGATTATTTATGCGTTAAGCCTTGAGCGAGATGCATAAAAGGGAGATAAATCATGGCTACACTCTATAACGTGGTTGTCAGAAACCGTCATGTAGAAGGTGGGAATGTTGCAGTCATGGAGTTTGAATCTGCAAATTCTGCCACATTACCAAAAATTGAAGCAGGTGCGCATATTGATGTGCACTTACCCAATGGTATGGTGCGTCAGTACTCACTATGCCAAAACCCAAAGGATGTTGGCATATTCAGACTGGGGATTTTACGTGATCCTGAATCGCGTGGTGGTTCAGTATCGGCTTTTGATGATTTAAAAGATGGTATGCAAATACAGGTCAGTGAACCCAAAAACCTGTTTCCATTAGTCAAAGCCAAACATGCTGTACTGGTGGGTGGGGGGATTGGAATTACCCCTTTGATCACCATGGCCTATCAATTGGTACAAGAAAACGCATCTTTTGAACTGCATTATTGCGGGGCAAGCCCAGAGCAATGTGCCTTTGTTGATGAAATTAGAAATAGTGTATTGGCGCCATTTACCACCTTTCATTTTAAATCGGAAGGGGCCAGCCATCGTGAGTTTTTTCAATCTGCCATTCAGGACATAGACAAAGCAAGCCATATCTATACCTGTGGTCCCAATGGATTTATGGATTGGGTGATTAATTTGGCTTTGACACAAAATTTTCCTGAGCAACAGATTCATAAGGAATATTTTCAGGTTGAGGTTGAAACCAACGGTGATGCATTTGAAGTTGTTGCTGAGCGTAGTGGCAAGATCATCATGGTCAATGCCGAAGAAACCATTCTGCAAGCACTGGCACGTGAAGGGATTGAGATTGAAATGTCTTGCGAACAGGGCGTCTGCGGAACCTGTATGTGCGATGTGATCGAAGGTGAGCCTGATCATCGCGATGTGTATTTTACTGATGAAGAAAAAGCCAGTAATGAACAAATACTGGTGTGCTGTTCCCGTGCAAAGTCAGCACGATTGGTACTGGATATTTAATTGCTTTTAACAGGACTAAGCAATTTCAGATACCGAGCTAAATAGGATAAAAGATTCAGGAGAGAATAATGAATTCATTAAAATCAATGGATGAAATCAAAATAGATCCAATGCAATTTAGACGGGCATTGGGTAATTTTGCTACAGGTGTGACCATTGTGACGGCACAAAATGAGCAAGGTGAGAAGGTTGGAGTCACTGCAAATAGTTTTAATTCAGTGTCTTTAGACCCACCACTCATTTTATGGAGTATCGATAAAAAATCATCGAGTTTTTCTGTATTTGAGCAAGCTACGCATTTTGCGGTAAATATTTTATCGGGTTCTCAAATTGAGTTATCCAATAAATTTTCCCGTCGCAATATCGATAAGTATGAAGGTACAAGTTATCAGGTTGGTGCAGGTCAATCACCAGTTCTAGACCATTGTTCAGCAGTGTTTGAATGTGAACGACATGAAATTATTGAAGGTGGTGATCACTGGATTATTATTGGCAAAGTCGTTAAGTTTCATGATCAAGGGCGTAGTCCGTTGGTGTATCACCAAGGAGCGTATTCAGGTGTGATTCCTCATCCATTATTACAGCTTAAAGATACTGTAGAAGCAGAAGACTTAGGCGAATTACACCAAGGGCATTTATATAGTAATGTCTGTTATTTAATGAGTCGGGCGTTTAAATTTTATCAGACCGATTATATTCCGAAGCAGTTAATCACTGGATTTCGCACCAGTGAAGCAAGATTATTATTGGTGTTAGGCAGTGGTACCGCATCCAATAAAGCAGATTTACCACGTGATATTGCCATGCCGATGCGTGAGATCGAACAAGCTGCGCTTATCTTAAAAAAAGATGGTTTATTGATTGAAACGGAAGGTTTTTTTAAGTTAACGGAAAAGGGCAAGAAAACCGCACATTATCTGTTTGATATTGCTGATAGCCATCAAAATGAAGTTTTTGAAAAATATCCTGAAAATGAAAAGGAAATTTTTATTAAAATTTTAAAAGATATTGCGGGGATTGTATAATCATCAACTGACCGACAAACATCTAGATGAATTTGTCGGTTATTTGGATTGATTGAGATAGAATTTTTAATGGTGTTGGAAAAGACAAAGCAAAGCTATTCAAGTTATTGAATCGATCTGTCCAAGAGGAATGGATATGAATCAAGCTAAAGAAAATGAAATTGTACAGTGGAAGCAATCTATTCAAAAGGTTTGTGGTAACTTTGAGACGACCTTTGATAAACAGAATAATTTATTTATTGGTGAAGTAAAGTTCTTTTTACTGGGAGAGACAGAGGTTGCTTTTATAAAAAGTAATGCCAGTCATATTTGCAGAAAAAGTGGTATGCCTGATCGAGTGAAAGATCGTTTCTGCTTTTTGGTGATTCAGTACACAGGCAAGATGCGGATTGTTTATAAAGATCAAAATATTGATTTAAATGAAGGTGAGATTACCTTACTTGATCCTGATGAAACGATTGATATGTATCCACAAGGTTTATTTAGTCATGTTTCAGTGCATTTATCGCGCGAGAAATTATTCAGGCAAGGCATTACGGTTGATCATTTTGGCAAATTAAATACTTCTAATATGAGTGGGCATTTGCTGAAAGGTATGTTGCAAAACCTATCACCTGAAAATATTGAACTTTGGTATGCAAAAGAGGATGGTAATGCTTTTGAAGATGCCTTGATTGCTTTAATCAAACCGACAATTAATTATAAAAATATTGAAATTTCCAGTCATCTCAAAATAAAAGCAGAGCGATTTATTTTTGAGCATCTCAATCAGCAAAGTTTAAATGCACAAATGATCGCAAATCACTTAGGGATTTCACTTCGGCATTTACACCGATTATTTGAACATCAACAGCAATCTGTACACAAGTTTATTCAAATGCATCGTATCGAAAAAATTCAGTATGAATTAAAAGATGGCAAAAATAAAAGTCTGTCGATTACTGAAATTGCTTTGAAGTGGGGATTTGGTGACAGTGCTCATTTCTCAAAATTGTTCCGTAAGATGATCGGGCTTTCACCGAAACAATATCGCTTAAAAGTGTAGTCGATGAATTTTTAGATCTGCTGTCAATGTCACAATTTTGCATAAAGTGAGTCACGTTTAAACAAGAACATCCGCTGTAATCATGGTGAAATCTTATTCAAGGAATTGGATGAGTAGGCAAGCATGATGCAAGCAGAATATGACTATATTATTATTGGGGCAGGGTCGGCAGGCTGTGTGGTCGCAGCACGATTATTACAAGCAAACGCAGGACGAGTGCTGGTTTTAGAGGCGGGGACGAAGGACAATAGTATGTTCCATACGATCCCAGCAACAGTGATCAAAGTATTTCAACAAAAATCATGGCCGTATATGACGGTTCCACAAAAACATTGTAATCATCGTGAAATGATTCTTGCACAAGGAAAAGTCCTTGGCGGAGGGAGCTCTGTCAATGGCATGGTGTACTGTCGTGGACAACGTCAGGATTATGATCTATGGGCATCTGAATGGGGCTGCAACAAGTGGTCTTATCAAAATGTGCTTCCATTTTTTAAAAAAGCTGAAAAAAATGAAAGCCTTGCGGATGAGTATCACGGACAAGAGGGTATTTTGCCTGTCAGTGAAAATCGTTATCGTCATCCTTTAACACTTGCCTGTATTCAAGCAGGTCAGCAAATGGGGATGAAATATGTCAATGATCTCAATGGATGGGATCAAGCGGGTGTCGGCTTTTATCAAACAACAACCCTGCATGGTGAAAGAGCCAGCACTGCAAAGACCTATTTAAAAGCGGTTGAACATCTTGCAGATATTACTGTGGTGACCGATGCACTGGTTCATAAAATCGAAACACATGCTGGTCGGGCGACAGGTGTAACCTATAGCATTGCTGGAAAACCCACTGTTACTGTGCACGCAAGCAAAGAAATTATTGTCAGTGCTGGTGCAATTGGTAGTCCAAAAGTTTTATTACTCTCAGGTATTGGTCCAAAACAGCATTTAAATGAACTGGGCATTGAATGTATTCAAGACTTACCTGTGGGTGAGAATTTTCATGATCATTTACATATGTCAGTGAATGCAACTGTTAAAACCAAGAATAGCTTGCTTGGGGAAGATCAAGGTTTAAAAGCACTACGGCACTTTTTACAATGGCGCTTTACCCGTTCTGGTTTATTAACGTCTAATATTTTAGAAGGCGGTGGCTTTATTGATACCAATAACCATGGCCGACCTGATGTACAGTTCCATTTCTTGCCAGTACTGGATAATTTTGATAATACGCCAGGTGAAAAAGCAGTGGCACAAGAACATGGTCTCACCATTAAGGTTGGACATGTACAACCCAAAGCACGAGGCAGTTTACGTTTAAGCAGTAAAGACCCAAATGCTTTGCCGATCATTGATCCAAACTATTTAGGTCATAAAGAAGATATTGATGCCAATATTCGCGCGGTTCAGACAGGGCTGCGTTTACTACAACAGCCTGCATTAAAATCTATAGTCAAAGATATTATTGAACCAGCAAATATCGATCCCGATGACATTGCTGCGATTGATCTGTGGATGCGTCAAAATATTAAAACGGTCTACCATCCAGCAGGCAGCTGTAAAATGGGCAATTCTTCACAAGACTCCGTTACTGACCAAACCCTTAAAGTATATGGTTTTCAAAATTTACGCGTGATTGACTGTTCCATTTGCCCACAAGTACCAAGTGGAAATACCAACGCCATTGCCATCATGATTGGTGAGCGCGGTGCTGACTTTATTCTAAATGCATAATTGAATCTCATAGAGATTGCTGAACCTAAATTGCCAAGATTTCTATATAGAACACAGGATAACAAGATGAACCAAGTACAAATTTTAGCGAGTGTCCAAACTTTTTTGCAACGTCAACACGGTCATTTTATTCATGGACAACATATTGAAGTCGATGATACGCGTACTCGAATTGAGCTGGTTAACCCAGCAACGGAACAGCCTGTTTCAAGTATTGCGATTGGGACTAAACTAGATGTTGAGGCCGCTGTAAACAGTGCGCAAGATGCTTTTCTACATGCTTGGGCCAATACATCACCTTATGAGCGTGGGCAAAAGCTGAATAAGCTTGCTGATCTGGTTGAACAGCATGCGGAGGAATTAGCACAACTAGAAACTTTGACTACAGGCAAGTTGATTAATCTTTCTCGACACTTAGAAGTTGCTCAGACTGTCGTGTTTTTAAGATATTTTGCTGGTTGGGCCACCAAGATTCATGGTCAAACCATGCAACCTTCTATTCCCTCAGCCAATGGTGAAAAATATACAGCTTATACAGTGCGTCAACCTGTTGGGGTTGTGGCAGGAATAGTGCCGTGGAATTTTTCCTTGATGATCGGATGTTGGAAGATTGGTTCGGCATTGACAACGGGTTGTACAATCGTGCTTAAACCTAGTGAGTTCACAACACTTTCATTATTACGTTTAGCCGAGCTTGCAATAGAAGCAGGCATCCCCGCAGGTGTGATTAATATTGTCACAGGCACAGGAGAAACTGGCCAATATTTAATTGACTCTAAAAAGATTAAAAAAGTCTCGTTTACAGGTTCTGTACCCACAGGAATTGCGATTGGTAAACAAGCGATGCATAACGATTTAACCCGTGTCAGCTTAGAACTAGGCGGAAAAAATGCAGCTGCGATTTTAGCGGATACTCAAATCGATGAAATTTTACCAACACTGTTACAAGCCAGTTTTGTCCATCAAGGTCAAGTGTGTGCAGCACCAGAACGTTTTTTTGTGCATTGCTCTAAATATGAAGAGTTTATTCAAAAAGCAGCCGGAGCTCTTCAACAATTTAAAATAGGTTCACCACTGGATGAATCCTCTATGTTTGGTCCACTTTCAAATAAGCCACATTTTGAGAAGGTTAAACATTATCTGGATCTTGCTTATCAAAATAATCAAATCATTTGTGGTGGTAAAGTCATTGCAGGAACAGGCTATTTTGTAGAGCCAACTTTATTAACAGTGCGGGGTATTGACGATCCATTATTTATTGAGGAAACATTTGGACCTGTGGTGGATGTGATTGCTTTTGAAAGTGATGAAGAGTTAATTTCAATGATGAATCATTCTCGTTTTGGTTTAACTGCAAGTATATGGACCAATGATTTGGCGAAAGCTTTGCGACTCATTCCGCAAATTGAAGCAGGCTCAGTCTGGGTGAATATGCACACATTCCTTGATCCTGCCGTTCCTTTTGGTGGTGTCAAAGCGTCTGGTCTGGGTCGTGAATTTTCAGACGCATTTATTGAGGATTACACTGAATTAAAGTCAGTGATGATCCGTTATTAAAAATGCACAATATTATTTAAACTGGCAAATCCAGTTAGAAAAAGGTAGCAGCATCAATTGCTACCTGTAGGAGGATTTTGCCTCAACAATAAGGATATTGAAGATGAATAAGAAAATACTGGGTCTGATTTTTATTACGCATACAAGTTTTGCCAGTGATCTGCCAACTGTGAATTTAGGTCTATCGAGTTTTGTAGACGGTGCAGTTCCAGCAGGTAGTGGTTGGTATGCACAAACCTATTTTCAGAATTATCGCGCGGATAGTATTCGCGATACACATGGCAACAAAATCGCACTCCCTCAGTCAGAGATTGATTATCAATCGATTGTTCAGCAAATCAGTTATATGTCAGATATCAAATTGGGCAGTGGTAATCTTGGCTTAAATATGGTGATTCCTGTGCTGGCACATGTAGATGTGGATGATGGCCTCAATAATCAAGCTATTAAAGCAAATAGGGGACTGGGCGACATTATTATCGGCCCTTTTATCCAATTTGATCCAGTGATGGGGCAAGACGGGCCTAAGTTTTCCCATCGTTTTGAATTTCAAATTAATTTACCTACAGGTGAATATGATCATAATAAGGATATAAACCCTAGTGCCAATGCAGTGTCACTTGATCCATACTGGGCTGCAACCTATTGGCTGAATCCCAAATGGACACTTTCGACACGCTTACACTATCTTTATAACTTTAAGAATAATGATCCAAATTATAGTTTTGGGAATGCTGAAGACATAAAGGCTGGGCAAGCGTTACATGCCAACTTTGAAAGTAGTTATGCAGTCACACCACAGCTTCGGTTAGGAATAAATGGATATTGGCTCAATCAAATCACAGATACACAGGTGGATGGTGAAAATGTCAAAGGACGACGTGAACAGGTATGGGCGATCGGTCCAGGGGCGATGTATAGTTTTTCTCCCCATGACCATCTTGTTGCAAATGCTTATTTTGAACAAGATGCAGAAAATCGACCACAAGGGACCAGTATGATTTTTCGGTATGTACATCATTTTCAAAAATGATGGATTTGATAAGCTTTAAAATCGAAACAGCCCAATATATCTATATATTGGGCTGTTTCGATTAAAAATTAATAGGTTAAAGTCATACTTTGTTGTGTTGCTTGATCAATTTGCTTTTGGCTTACCGCATCATCCTTACATTGATAGTTTTCAAATAATGGGAGCTGATCGGCAAAGTGTGCATCGGTCTTTCCATTGCGATGAATAAATCCACTTTGACCTGGTGCAAGAATTGAACACATGCTGACGTGATTGGGATTGAGTACCACTCTAAAGGTTGCACTCCCTGTATTCCCATAGGTGCTCAGCTGTTGTTGATGCGCCTGATCAGCCCATGGAATACCCACTGAGTTTTTGTTGGAGAATCCCATTGTGGCAACAGGAATTTTCCAATCATTGGGTTGATCTGAATGATATTGTGTTGAAAGCTGAATTAAGGTGTTTTCCAAGGCAGTTAACACCACATCATCTGCTGATTGTCCTTTTAAGAAATCAACGGTTTGAGCAACACTGGCTTGTTTGCCTTGCAGCGCATTCCAGATCAGTTTAGATGCATTCGCAGGTTGTGTACTCCGTGGGTCATTATTTACTGGGTAAAGGGTATCTGTGTAACGCGCATAAATATTTTCAGATAAATTTGGTTTAAGCACCAATTCAATCATTTGATTGAGCCATGTACGCATAATGACAGGTGCTACGCCTTGATAGAATTTAGCCTCACTGTCAGGACGAAGTTTGAAGTCCCAACTCGCCAATATCGGTGCGATTTTCTTTGCTAAAGGTGATGCGTTCGGGCTTTGCGCAGCTTTGACCATATAGGGAATAAAATAACGCGCATTCAGATCCGACCAAGCGCCCATTTTATTGATATCCCAAATGTCTTGTTGGCTTAATTTTGCTTTACTTTCTAGGGGTTCAATCAGTTCATTGACACGGTCAACATGAGAGAAGTTGGAGGAATCGGAACGTAAATCCGCATAAGCTTTATTGTTCCAACTGCTAATATAGCCTTTTTCAGGGTTATAGGCTTTGGGATTATGTGAGAAATCATAGAAACCCTGCCATTCCATTGAGCCATCACCTTGAGCAGGCAGTTGAATATGCTGGTTTTCAGGGCGGATCGGTAAACGACCCAATGCAGCGACACCAATATTATTTTGGGTATCGGCATAAAACCACGTAATCGAAGCCGCGACACGTTTGGCTTGATCTAGGAATTCTTGCCAGTTGCTCGCTTTTGCTGCATTGGCCCAGCCCAGTAATGTTTCAATCTCTACACCTTCCCAGCTACGTTTTTGTGCATAGGCGGTATGATTTTTTTCATCCCATGTGCTGACAAAGCCTTGTTTACTTTGATACACATCTAAAACATGGTCTGGTTGATTACGGACTTTAATTTTGATCTGTTGATGTTCAAAGGGAATATAACTGCCTTGATAGCGGTACTGTTTTGAATTACTCGGATTTAAGCTGAGTTGATAGACGTCATTGGTATCAAGCGAACCGACAGTTGAACCCCAAGCAATTTTTCCATTGGTTCCAAATAGAATTGCAGGTAGACCGACAGGGGTAATCCCTGTGAGATTATAGCCCGCACCATGTAACCCAACCGCATAAGTAATGGCAGGCGTGTACCAGCCTTGTTGAGGGCCATTATATAAAACCGTTTGGCCTTCTACCGTTTTATCTCCTTTGACCACCCAAGCATTACTGGCTGTAGGGACGCCATCAACCACACTTTTACCCAATGCAATACGCGCTTGAGCTAAATAGTTTTTGGCTGCTTGGTCTGAGATAGGGGCTATACCTTTTAACATGTGTTGTTGACGTGCTAAAACTTGTGGTTTTGCTTTAGATTGAATAATTGTAGGAGCACTCGGATCATCTAACCAACGTAATTGCTGATAAACTTTTAATCCTGTTTCTGGACCTTTTTCTTTTTGTAGTTGAGTCAGTAAATCTAAATTTGAGACTTCTGAACTGGCTGAAAAAAAGCGATTGAGAATTAAGCCCACCCAGACCATTGCGATATCTTCTTGCTGCCATGTCGATGGTTTAAAGTCATAATCAATAAATTCTTTAGGCAACAGCTCCGGATTGGCTAAGACCTCTTGGACACGCTTATTAAAACCAGCGGCATAGCCATCGAAAATGGCACGATCTTCAGGAGAAAGTCGGGCAATTTGTTGTTTAATCTGTTCAGGATTAAAACGACTATGGGTTGCAATATCATATTGTAGATAATCAGGGCCGAGAACTTCAGCAACAGTGCCTAAACCTGTACGTTTTGACATTTCCATTTGAAATAAACGATCAGTTGCGACTGCATAAGCATAGCCATAAAAAAGACCATAAGTATCCTTGGCATAGACATGCGGTGTGCCAAAATTGTCACGTTGAATCGTGACCTGTTTTTGCACTGGGTTTGATTCTAAACGAGAGGATGAACTACATCCTGCAAGCAATAAACAACTTAAAACACCTAATTTGATTAAGTGGTGTTTATCGCTCAGTTGATTATTTGAGGGGCTTTTTTTCAATTGAAATATCCTTTTCATTATTGTTGAGAAATAGAGTGTTGGGAAATAAATGCTTTTAGATGTTTTCTAAAAACAGTAGATTTATCGATATACAGGTCCTGAATAAATAAAATGATTGTTATTTTTATATGTAATTTTCTATTACTTTGTGGGTATATATTTATACTTTTAAATAAATAGACTTAATTTTATCTCATCATTTTATTTTAAATATTCTTTCTCAAGTCTTGATGAAATGCCAAAAAATAAAGGGATATGTTCTATCCCTTTATGCTGCGTCAAAAATTAAGTGTCAAAGCTCAGTCGTAAGAATTTCAGAGAGAAATTTTTCAAGTGCAGCATTGAATGCTTCAGGACATTCAATATTTGAAATATGCGATGCTTGAATTTCCACAAGTTGGGATTGCGGAATGTGCTGTTGTATAAATTGCCCATCTGCAACAGTAGTTACAGGGTCTTGCGTTCCTGCAATGACCAAAACTGGAATTGTGATGTCTTTGAGTTGATTGCGGACATCCGCTTTAGCCAAAGCCTCACAACAATTGGCATAACCTATTGTGCTGCCAGCACTTAAGTCGTTACACAGATTATTGACAATTGCAGGATGACTTTGGATAAAGGGATCTGTAAACCAACGTGATGCAGCGGTTGCTGCGATGCTGGTTAAACCTTGTTCTCGGACAAGTTGGGCACGATCTAGCCATGCTTGTTCTTGTCCGATTTTTGCTGCGGTATTACTGATAACAACAGCATTAAATCGTTGTGGATAATGGATGGCTAACCATTGACCTGTTAATCCCCCCATAGAAATGCCACAGAAACTGGCTTTTTCAATATTTAAATGATCCAGTAATCGAATCACATCTTCAGCCAATTGGGGCAAGGTATAAGGACCTTGTGGCGCAGATGAAGAACCATGTCCACGGGTGTCATAGCAAATGACAAAAAAACGTTCTTTAAAATAATTGAACTGCTTTTGCCACATGCCATAGTTGGTCCCTAAGGAATTTGAAAAGACCAGTGCAGGGGAATTAGGGTTTCCAAAACTTTGATAATTAATCTGTGCATCCGCTGATTGAAAAGTTGGCATTGCTCGTTCCTTAATTTTGATCAACACGTTGAATAATGAGTGCAATCCCTTGCCCGACACCGATACACATTGAACATAGGGCATATTCACCCTTGATCTGTTCAAGCTGATTTAGGGCAGTGGTCACCAGTCTGGCACCTGATGCGCCCAAAGGATGACCTAAGGCAATCGCCCCACCATTAGGATTGACACGTGCATCATCATCGGCCAAACCTAAATCACGGGTGACAGCCAAAGCTTGGGCAGCAAAGGCTTCATTTAGCTCAATCACATCCATTTGCGCTAAACTAAGATCGGCTTGTTTAAGTAGTTTCTTAATCGCAGGCGCGGGTGCAAAGCCCATAATTCTTGGTTCAACCCCCACAGTGGTTGCTGCAATAATTTTCCCACGTGGTTTTAATTGGTATTTTTCTACAGCTTCATCTGAAGCAATCAATAAGGCCGCTGCACCATCATTAATTCCCGATGCATTACCCGCCGTGACCGTGCCATCAGCTTTTACCACACCTTTAAGTTTTGTCAGTGCGGCTAAAGTCGTTGATGCACGTGGATGTTCATCTGTATCCACAAGCACAGCATCACCTTTACGCTGGGGAATAGTGACGGGCACAATCTCATTTTTGAAAAAACCTTGAGCTTGTGCTGCCGCAGTACGTTGTTGGCTGTTTAGCGCAAACTGATCTTGATCCGCACGGTTAATATTGAATTGCTCTGCCACGTTTTCAGCGGTTTGTGGCATGCTGTCCACACCATACATTTCTTTGAGCTTTGGATTGATAAAACGCCAGCCCATAGTGGTGTCTTCAATCTTTTGACTACGTCCAAAAGCACTGTCCGATTTACCCATCACATAGGGCGCACGGCTCATGCTTTCAACACCACCAGCAATGATTAAATCAGCTTCATTGGCTTTAATGGCGCGAGCTGCCATGGCAATCGCATCCAGTGATGATCCACATAAACGGTTCACTGTAGTGGCTGGCACTTGATAAGGTAAGCCTGCCAATAATGCTGACATACGCCCGACATTACGGTTGTCTTCACCGGCCTGATTGGCACAGCCATAAATCACATCATCGACTTGTTGCCAATCTACTGTTGGATTACGTTGTATCAATGCTTGAATTGGAATAGCACCGAGATCATCTGCACGTATTGGCGCAAGACCACCGGCATAACGACCAAATGGGGTACGGATGGCATCTATGATGTAAGCGTTTTTCATGTTGTTTATATCCTTAAATAATCTCCCTTGCGCTGCTACTACCGCAGCTCACCTCTTTGTAAAAGAAGAAGTTCCCCCTCTTTCATAAAGAGGGGTTAGGGGAGATTTAATCATTCCGCAAGGGAGGGATTTATTATCCCTATGTCGCATCAATCAATTGAGCACCCGTCAAAGCCTGTAATTCTTCAAAGCTCAGACCTGCAACTTTTTCAAGCACTTTTAAACCCTCTGGGGTCACGTCAATCACGCATAAGTCAGTATAGATACGATCAACACAATGCTTACCTGTCACAGGATAGCTCAGTTCTTCAACAATCTTAGGTTCACCTTGCTTGGTTACATGGTCTGTGGTGATAAAGACTTTCTTGGCCCCTACAGCCAAATCCATTGCACCACCCACCGCAGGAATCGCATCCGCCGCACCGGTATGCCAATTGGCAAGGTCGCCATTGGCCGCCACTTGGAATGCACCCAATACAGCAATATCCAAATGTCCACCACGCATCATGGCAAAAGAATCACCGTGATGGAAAAACGAGCCACCCGTTAGCATGGTGACATATTCTTTGCCTGCGTTAATCAGCTCAGGATCTTCTTCACCTTTGGCGGGTGGAGGACCAAAAGCCAATAAACCATTTTCAGAATGCAGGAATACATCTTTGTCTGTTGGCAAGTATTTTGAAATCTTGGTCGGTAAACCAATACCTAAATTGACATATGCACCATCGGGAATATCTTGGGCAACACGTTCAGCAATTTGGTCACGGCTTAGTTTTTGGTAGCTCATTGTTATTCTCCATTACCATTGGCTGCATCAACTGCAACCACATGCTGAACAAAAATTCCTGGGGTAATAATATGCTCAGGATCGAGCTGACCCAGTTCAACCACCTCTGAAACCTGTGCAATGGTGACATCTGCAGCCATCGCCATGATTGGACCAAAGTTACGTGCTGATTTGTTATAAACCAAGTTGCCCCAACGGTCGCCTTGATGTGCTTTAATCAATGCAAAGTCTGCTTTAATCGGATATTCAAGTACGTAGTCTTTGCCATCGATATGACGTGTTTCCTTGCCATCTGCCAATAAAGTACCAAAGCCTGTTGGGGTAAAGACTGCACCTAAACCCATCCCCGCGGCTTGAATACGACAGGCGAGATTACCTTGAGGAACCAGTTCCAGTTCGATCTTTCCCGCATGATAGAGTTCATCGAATACCCAAGAGTCAGACTGACGGGGGAAAGAACAGATGATTTTACGGACTGCACCTGATTTAAGTAGTTTCGCCAGACCGTAATCGCCATTGCCTGCGTTGTTATTGACAATCACCAGATCTTTAACGCCAAGTTCAATCAGCCCATCGATCAGCTCTGCGGGCTGTCCTGCTGTTCCAAAGCCACCAATCATAATGGTTGCACCATCTTTGATTTGAGATAGAACCTCAGACAACGAGAGCTTACTTTTATCAATCATAAGACGAACCTTTTATCCATGTTTTTAAATTTCTATACATGCCGTATTAGCAAAGATAGACATGTATAGAAACTTAAAAAACTGTGAGAAAGAACTTATCTCACAGTTATTTGGTCAATGAATTTACACCCGCTGCTTAATGGTCATCTTCTCGAATTGAAGACGGATGACGGTTTAAAGCAGTCACTTCGATATTCATATAAGGATATAAAGGCAATCCCTGTAAAATATTGTGGAGTTCTTCATTACTCTCTACATCAAAAATACTGGTGTTTGAGTATTGGCCTGTAATACGCCAGATATGACGCCATTTCCCTTGACGTTGTAAATCTTGTGAATAAGCCTTTTCAATTGCTTTAATTTCATTGGCTTTTTCGACGGGCATATCGAGGGGGATGTGTACATCCATTCGTACTTGGAAAAGCATGTCAGCTCCTTGAATTATTGACGACGCAGGTTGTCGATTTTGTCTTCATCTAGTTCAATGCCGAGGCCCGGACCAGTTGGAATTTTGAGCTCAAAATTGCCATATTGAAGCGGTGTTTTTAAAATTTCTTCAGTCAGTAGCAGTGGGCCAAATAATTCAGTTCCCGCTGCGAGATTGCTAAATGTAGCGAAGGCATGTGCTGAGGCAATTGTTCCAACAGGACCTTCAAGCATAGTGCCACCATAAAGATCAATACCTGCCAGATTGGCGATTTTACCGACTTCGCATGCTTCAATCAGACCACCAGATTGCGCAACTTTTACCGCAAAAACAGAGGCTGCATTGGTTTTTGCCAAGTTATAAGCACTTTGTGGACCAGTTAACGACTCATCTGCCATGATCGCGATATCAAACTTACGGCTAAGACGTTGCATAGCATCAATATTTTGAATTGCGCAAGGCTGTTCAATCAGGTCAACACCACCATCTTGAAGCATTTGAATCCCTTTAATTGCATTCAGTTCAGACCAAGCACGGTTAACGTCTACACGAATTGAGATGTCTGCACCCAAGGCTTTTTTGATTGCCAATACATGCTCAACATCTTGTTCAACAGGACGTGAACCGATTTTTAACTTAAAGACATTGTGGCGTTTTAACGCAATCATTTTTTCTGCTTCGGCAATGTCTTTTTCGGTATTGCCCGACGCCAAAACCCAAAGCACAGGAATACTGTCACGTAAGCGACCGCCTAGAATCTCACTCAGAGGTTGACCTAAACGTTGCGCTTGAATATCTAATAATGCAGTTTGAACAGCACATTTCGCAAAACGATTACCGTTGATATTACGATGGATCACTTGCATTGTTTGGGCAATATTGGCACCAGACAGTGTTTTTAACAATGGCGCAAAATAGGTTTCAATATTGGTTTTTACACTTTCAGGGCTTTCTTCACCATAACCTAAACCGCCAATTGTGGTCGCTTCACCCCAGCCAATTAAACCATCTTCAGTCGTGATTTTAATCAGGACCAAGGTTTGGGTTTGCATTGTCGCAACGGCCATCTTGTGAGGGCGTATCGTTGGAATTTCGATTAACAGCGTTTCTATGGACTTGTACATCGTGGTTATTTCTTAAGTATCAATCTATTTATATACCCTAATTTAATGTAATATCTTTAACTAGGCCGATTTTGGTATTTTTAGATACTTAAAAGGTATATAAAAGGGATTTAGAGAGATGGAATTAAGATATCTTCGTTATTTCGTTACAGTGGTCGAAGAGCAGAGTATTACCAAAGCTGCAGAAAAATTATGTATTGCTCAACCGCCATTGAGTCGTCAGATTCAAAAGTTAGAAGAAGAACTCGGTATTCTTTTATTTGAGCGTGGCACACGTCCAGTAAGAACAACTGAAGCAGGACAATTCTTTTACCAACATGCGGTACAAATTTTGACCCATACTGCACAAGCCACCTCTATGGCGAAGCGTATTAGTTCAATGAATACAATTGTCCGTATTGGTTATGTCAGTTCATTGCTGTATGCGTTATTGCCTCAGGTAATTTATTTATTTCGTCAAAATAACCCTGATATTCAGGTTGAGCTGATTGAACACAGTACCAAGGATCAAATCGAAGCACTCAAACTCGGTAAAATAGATTTAGGCTTTGGTCGTTTAAGAATTAGTGATCCATCGATTAAGCGCATTTTATTGTACAAAGAGAAATTAAAATTAGCCGCGCATAAAAATCATCATTTAACCAGTTATATCGATAAAGGTATTTATTTATCGCAAATTATCAATGAACCTATTTTTTCTTATCCAGCCACACAAAAGCCTAATTTTTCAACCTTGATTCAATCCATTTTTACCGAATTAGGCTTGGTACCGAAAGATATGGTTGAAGTTCGAGAAATCCATATGGCTTTGGGCTTGGTTTCATCTGGGGAGGGGATATGCATTATTCCTGAAAGCGCCAGTGAAATAGGCATGAAAAATCTGGTCTATATTCCGATTTTGGATATAGAGGCCTATAGTCCTATTTCATTAGCTGTGAGAAATATGGATCAAAGTCCTTATTTACCCAAGATTTTAGAGTGTATTCGACAGGTCTTTGAAGAAGAAGGGATTCCACTTCAACTGGATGGGGATTAATCGAGTATATGTTTGAGCTGAGATCAATATAAAATCCCTTCATCCTCGCCTTCTCCCAACGGGAGAAGGGACTTTCAATATCAATATGATTCACTCAACATGATCATTTTTTTGATTTATGAATGAGATCTATTGAGTTAATGATTTTAAAATGACATTTTCGGTGTTTATCCTTGCATTCTTAATGAATTCGCAATGTATTGCAGTTCCTGTTCGTCATTGATTAAGCCTTGCTGGATGGTGGCAATTTGCTCTTGAAGATTGCTTAGCAGTTCTTGGCATTGTGCGATAACTTCATCGCTATATAGATCAAGCTTTTGCCACAAACTATGTGAGATCTCGCTATATAAACGGTCATGGCCAATGGCTAAGATCTCGGTTGCATCATCGGCATAAATCACTTCATAAGCCAGATGCTCAGCAAACTGTAACGGACTGAGAGGGGGATATTGCAGTTGATAATCCGATAAAGTATTAGCAATATGTTGTGATAGAAGCTGTTGAGCCTGTTGGGTCAGTTCACTATACAATTCATCCAATGCTTGCTGTTCGGAATGTTGCTCTAATAAGCTTGGCAGGGATGCAATCATACTGCGCCATGTTTGCGTAATGATTTGTTGTTTATGTTGTGCTAAAGCGCTCACGACATTGCTTAGCTGCTGTTGTAATTGATGTAGTTGTGGCACAACCTCAAGTTGTAAGGGGGCTAGAATTTGCTCTTGTAAATGATGTAACAAGGCTTCCGCTGGTTTACGCTGTTTATAAGCCAGAGCAGGTTGGATTAAATGTAGAAGTGCGTCAAATAAACGATTAAAACCTGCATTTTGCATGGCCTGATCATTGAAATCCGCATTTTTCAACATCTGAGAGGAGGTTGAAATTGGTGATTGTAACAGTACAGGATCAACTTGCATTGCGATCAGTTGGTCAAGAGCACGAGTATAAACATCGGTTTCTTGCAGATAACGTTGGTCAGACGTTTTATTGCATAGAATTTGGCAAATATTACCATCGACTTCATCTTCTTCAAAATAATCACTGCGTGTAAGCACTGGCAATAACGGTTTATGTCTACGTAATTCCTGCCCCAAAGCCGCTAACTCTTTGACCTGACCGGGTGAGGAGGAACTACTGAGCCAAAGGACACCATCTGCACTATCCATAAAGCGTTGAGTTAATGCGGCATTTTCAGGCGTAACTGAATGGAGTCCTGGAGTATCCAGCAAAATGAGATTGTCCGCTAAGCAAACACCTTGTAAGCGTGTGGTGGTTTCTGTGGCACCTTCTTTAAAACGCTCCTGACTTTTAATAATTTCACCTGAGTCGAGATAAAAATATTCAATGCTTTCCTGACGCCTATGAAAACACTCTGCCAATACGTTACAGAATGAACTTTTACCAGCATTGAATTTTCCGAAAATCAGCAAAATAATCTTGTCGTCAAAATGATCTGCGATGGATTGGGCGGCATGTAGTGTCTCTAATTGTGTTTCCCAATGGCTGAGATAACTTTCAAGCTGCGAATTGAGTGTTGCAATGTCTTGGGCAATCTGACTATGTGATGTCAGTCCAATCGGATTGATACGTTGTTTATTGAGATTGATTGCCAGTTGCTGATGCCAAGTGTGCATCTTATTTAAATGTAGCATGATGTCGGATTCCTGCTGATCAAAAGCTTGGGTGCTCGCAATCAGTGTCTGAATCGAATCATGGGAATCATGGACGGTCATTATACCAGCTCCAAAGTGGTTGATGCCTGCTGGGCTTGTATGATGAGCTGCTGTTGCTGCTGAAAGTTAAGTAATTGTTGTTGCAACTCCATTCGATCAGAAGACAATTCAAAATAATGGGCAAATTCACTACGTAAACGTTCACGACCTGATTCTTCGACAAAAATAAGATTGAGATCTTTACGCAGTTTGACCGAGACCCCCATCACCGCAACCATGACCGTATCTAGACTACGGACATTACTTTTTTGCGTATCTGGTAAACCAATCACACCATAGCGCACCAAATGGCTATTGATCTCGATACAGGCACGAGAATAAGCCACTTGAATACGGTTACGATCACGTTTGCCTGCGGTCACTTTATACATATTGGCAAAAGAATCTGGTTCTAGCGAATTATCCTGCCCAGAGATCTGTAAGACCGGCTGTAAATCTTGACGCACTTTATCTAATATTTGATTGAGATCACGCTCAAAATTTTGGCGTTGTTGCTGTAAGCTTGCTGTCAGTTGCTGAATGTTACTTTGAATGTTTTCTAGCTGCTGGGATAAGCGCATTTTTAGATCAACAATGATCTGCTTTTTTTCAAATTGACGTATTGCGGGGACTTGCTCAAGCATCTGATGAAGTATGTGTTGTAGTTCGGGGATACCACTGCGTTGTACCAGTATAGGTTTGGAATTTTCGATCCCTTGACGGTGCCGTGTAGCTGATACAGGTAGTACAGTTGCAGTTGGTGCTTGATTTTGAATGCTATCGATAATCTGCGCTAAAACGGCTTGATCTGGAATTTGGTCAATTTGGGTAAGCAGCAGTAAGCTTTGACGTTGAGTTTGCTTTGCATCTTGCTCGAATTGCTGGAATAAATGTAATTCATAAGGATCAAACTCACCCTCACGTACTGAATGGACCATTAGGCGAATATCGGCTTTATTCCACATTGCATCTTGAGCAAGTTGATCATCGATTGTAGCCACATCAGCATCTAAACCTGGTGCATCTAACCAACGGATATGATGTTGCAGATGTTCGGAGAGAGCTACCGTTTCTCGTTTATCCGCTACTGAGAAAATATCTTGACCAATAAGCTCATTTAACAGTCGGCTTTTACCATGATTATATTTACCAATCACTGTCACTGTCGGAAATTGGCCTGCCTGTAGAATGGCTCGTAGCCGAGCCAATGGTATCGTGTATTCAGGAAGTGCGGCTAAAACATGATAAGTCGCTGCATCAAAAGTATGAATATCCATTTAAATATCTTTTCCATAAAGTAAAACAGGCTAAACCGTTACAGCTAGCCTGATTTCAAGATTCACAATATGACTTTTAGCTGTATTAAGCTTGTAGGCGAGGGCGGTCAACCACATTGTTATCAATACCATCTACGAGGTGACTGAGTTTGAGGTCAAATACCATTTCAGCAAATGGGCCTTCAACACCGTTGGCTTGAATCGTTGCTGCATCAGTATGTTCGATTGCGTCAATCACAAGACCTTCACGTGTTGCATAGGCGAAGTCATCATAAGTGTATGGGTCACCAGCTACGTTAATTTGCGTAGTTAATTTGCGATGGCCTTCTGCTGTTACAAAGAAATGAATATGTGCAGGGCGATTACCATGGCGGCCTAACTGATTCAATAATTGTTGAGTTGGGCCATCTGGTGGACAGCCATAACCTGCAGGCAGAATGGTTTGTACACGATATTGACCTTGAGCATCTGTCATAATGGTGCGACGCATGTTAAAAGGCTGTTGTTCGCCAGTTGGATCAAAGTGGGAATAGAAACCTTTGGTATTGGCATGCCAGATCTCTACTTGTGCATTTGGCAGTGGTTGGCCATCTGCCGCGTAAATCGTACCGTGTAAAATCAGGGTATGACCATTTGGATCACTGCCATCATCCATACGGGCAAAACCTTGGGCAACAGGGGCACCTGCGACATAAAGTGGGCCTTCAATGGTACGCGGGGTTGGGTTCTCAATACCCAAAGCAGCATCAATTGCATCCATACGCATATCAAGGAAGTGGTCAAAGCCTAAACCAGGAGAAAGTAAGCCTGCTTCATGGCTGGTGCCTAATTGGTTTAAATATGCAACTGCAGCCCAATATTCATCAGAAGAAATTTCTAAATCTTCAATGGTCTTAAATAAGTCAGAAACCACCCGATGAACGATTTGCTTAGTGCGAGGATTTCCACCTTCTTGCTCAAGTCCGCTGAGTAGATTAATGAAATTCTGTACTTCTTCCGTCTCGAAAATTCTAATATTATTGGCTGTCATGGCTATCTCCTTAATCTTGCCATAATGCTGGATCACGTTATCACTTTTAAGAGATGTTATGAGTTGAGCCAGCATCACTCCTGATATTGCTTCGTTGATGAATCCTTCTATATACCTTAATTGAATGTTATAGCCTTATCTAGACTGAATTCGGTATCTTTAAATACTTAAAAGGTATATTTATCTCAGCAAAGGGGAAAATTGTTATGATGAAATTACCTGTTGATAATGGTAATCTCAATACGCAGTTGATTAATTAATAAATTATTATAATTCAATTTCTTAATAGATGTTTACTACGTGGAAATCATTAATCTATTTTAAAATATCATTGCTATGATGTAAAAGGTATAAATATATACCGCTTTGTACATGGAAAATTACATTAATAATTCCGATAATTGATCGTGGTGATGAATTCCCTTAACCATATTGGTTTGAATTTATTTGTATTTTAAGGGAGTACAAAAGTCTTTGTCTTGAGGATAAGACAAAGATCACCTTAGAACTTACACAACAAGAATTTCAAATATTCAGGAAAGGATTTCCCATGTTAAAGCCAGATTTGCTTTATAGAACTCAACGAGTTGCACTTTATACATTGTTTGGATGTTTGAGTATAGATACTGCTTATGCTGAGTTTTTAGAAGAGAGTAAAACCAGTATTTATTTACGTAATTTCTATATTGAGCGCGACTTCGAAGATACCACGAATGATCTGGGGAGTTGGTCGCAGGCTGCATCTGGACGTTTTGAGTCGGGTTATAGCGACACACCCTTGCAAGTGGGTTTAGATTTTGGTTTCCAATATGCATTACGTTTAAATGACCGTTATGATCAGCGCTTAGATACCGTTTTTAAATATGATCAAGACGAAGCTCAACAAGCACGAGATTATTTAAAATTAGGTGCAACCTTAAAAGTTAAATACCAAAATACAGAACTTAAAGTCGGTGAGCTTTTCCCAAAAACACCGGTTTTATTTATTGATGATTCTCGGCAATTGGTGACGACTTATGCAGGAGCAATGTTAGAAAGTCAAGACATTCAAAATTTAAAACTTTCCGCAGGCCGTTTTACCCATGTGAATGCCCGAGATGATGATGAATATAGAAAGTTCACTTTAGGTAACTCAACAGATCCCAATAAAAGAAGTGATGGTTTAAATTTTATAGGCTTAGACTATAAGCTTACCCCTAACTTCACAGGTTCATACTGGTTTGGTCAGTTGGAAGATATTTATCAACAACACTATTTCAATGCGGTTTATACAGAAAAAGTCAATGAGACCAAGCTAAAAGTAGATGCGCGCTATTTTAATTATAAAGAGGATGGCGATGCTTATTTTGGAAACATCGATGTTCAATCTCTAGGGTTACAAGCGAGTGTGCAAAATGGCCCAAATACCTTTTTAGCGGGCGTGCAAAAGCATTTCGGTGAGGACAATATTCCACTTTTAAATGGTTATGTTCCGCAAGGATATTTACAGACTTGGTCTGCAATTGCTTTTTATAAAGCGAAAGAGTTTACTTGGCATGCCTTATATAGTTATGACTTTAAAGATCATGGCGTACCGGGATTGAAACTGACCTTGCGTTATTTAAATGGTAGTGACATTTATCGGGCTGGTTTTAAGGATAATAAAGAAACCGAGAAAAATTTGATTGTAAACTATACTGTTCCAGAAGGATGGTTAAAAGGTCTTGGGGTAGAGTGGCGCTATATTGATGCTGATATTAAATATGGTGTTGGAAATATGCCAGGCAAGGATTTTGTGGAAAATCGTTTTATCACAACCTATACCTTTAAATTCTAATTTTTGCTTAATCCGATAAATCGAGTGATGCCCCTATTAAAAATAAGGGGCATCATCTTTAGCAGTCAGGATATTTAAGAGTCCAAGTATAGTTAACCTGTAAAAACTGAGACACAAGAATATAATTTCTCTTAATTAATATTTTTAATTAAATCAATTATATGGAGAAAATAAGTTGTTTGATTCTAAAAAGCTTGCAATGCCACACCTTATATTCAAAGTTTAAATCCCTTTGCGTAGGCGATGCCTCACTTTTCAGAGATGAAAAGATACCGTCTTAACTGTCAAGCAAATTATTTAAGGATTCATGCCTTATAATTTGCCTGATAAGGTTGTTGGTTTTTAAGAACACCATAGCAAAGATGAATTAACTTTCGCATAGCAGCAGCAATCGCTACCATTTTAGTTTTCCCTTTCGCTAAGAGCCGTTCGCTCAACTCTTTAATGTGAGGATTGTACCGAGTTGCAACAATGGCAGCCATATATAAACCCGATCGAATTTTAGGTGAACCGGCTTTAGATAAGCGACTTTTTCCAAGCACAGAACTACCAGATTGTCTATGAATGGGAACTAAACCCACAAATGCAGCAGCTTGGCTAGCTTTTTCAAAAGAATGAGCACGTAAAAAAACAAGCATTAATAAACTGGTACGCTCAGCAATTGCTGGAATGCTTTCAAGAAGCTTTTGATCACGTTTAAGCTCATGGTCTTGATCTTGATCAATATGGTTTTGAATTTGTGTATCTAGATTCTGAATTTGCCGAGTTAATGATTTAATATTAGTCTTAATAGACTTTAAAATTGGTACAACTATTAGAGTGGAGTTTGCTTTTTCCAAACGATTTTGTTCACGTTTTAAGTCGTTCGCAAGACTTGACCTTCTATCTAATAAAGCATTGAGCAATCGGATATTATCAGGAGTGGGTTGCCATAAATGTAAATCTACAGTCATTGCAAATCGCGCCAATACTTCACTATCGATTTTGTCAGTTTTATTAAGCTTAGAGATACTTTGAGCAAAATATCGAGTACGGGCTGGGTTAGCCACACAAACTTGAAATTTTAAATCAAATAAAAATTGAGCTAACATTTCATGATAGACGGATGTTGCTTCCATTAAGGCTCTAGTTTCTTCAGCAACAAGACCAAAACGATTTAACCATGATAACAATTGATGAAATCCTTTATTGCTATTGGAAAAGCATTTAGTTTTTATTTTTCCACTAGAGTCATCAAGAAATAAACAACAATCGAATTTAGCTTTAGAAACATCAATGCCAAGATAAAACATAGCTTCACCTAATTATTGATTGAATTAATATTAAAAAACCACAGTCTTTTCTTGTGAATGCAGCATCAAAGTGCTTAGTTACCGTCCAGATTTATGTCAGTGGTTAGGTGTAAATTGTAGGTTTAATCTTTTCAGGAAACTCGAAGTTTTGATGACAAACCAAACTCTACAATTTACGTGTAGTGATAGCTAATCACTACAAAGAACAAGATACAAGATGATAAAAATCTTCCGTTTAACAGGGCTCTTGCGCTGCAAACAAAGCAGTGCTTTATTTTTGCTCATATACCCCCGCCCAACGGCGACATCCATGTCGCCGCACGGTAGGATCACCATCTAGGGTTCAAAAATACAAAAAATAAATTGATAATCAATAGTTTCTAAAAGTTCATAAAAAAACATAAGCTTCATTTATAATCAAAGATTTGAGGGGAGTCACTTGTATGAATAATTAGGTGGTTTGACTATAATTCAAAAATAAGCAACAAGGTTCAGTCTGAAATTGTTGCTTGGGATGCTTTGAAATGTTGATTCAATTTTGGAGCGGGAAGGTCAATGATCCTGTTTCCCTTGGCTAAACTTTTGAAGACTAAATTCTCCAGATGAGAATTCTGGAGAATCAATGAAGATCACTTTTGTAAAATCCGATTAAGGCAAATCTAATTCTTTACGCATCTTTAAAGATCGCAGTAATGCCTGATCACGAAGTAATTGAAGATTCTTATCGCCTAGTTTTTTAACAAACTGTTGAGTTTCTTCATTCAGCATCTCAATTTTTTCTTCAGACAAGGTATAAGAGTGCATATCAGCCCACCATTCAGACATCGGTTCACCTAAATGATGCATAGCGGCTTTAAATCCATGTTGATTGGCCAACTGCATATTTAAATAAGGACCAAATATTGCCCAACGTAATCCGGGGCCATTGGTGATGGCGATATCAATATCTTCTGCGCTACATACACCTTCAGAAACCAGATAAAATGCTTCTCTCCAAATTGCAGACTGTAAACGATTGGCGACATGCCCTTTAACTTCTTTCTGAATTAAAATCGGTTTTTTTCCCAATAATGTATAAAACTCAAAAGCATCATGAATATAGTTCGCTTGGGTTTTTTCTCCACCAATAATCTCAACCAAAGGTAATAAGTGTGGCGGGTTAAAAGGATGACCCAGTACGATTCTTTCAGGATAAAGGCAATCATGTTGAATATCTGAGATTTTTAATCCAGATGAACTTGAGGCAATAATGCTATCTTTGGGGCAGTTTTGAGTCAGCTGTGCATATAAGTCTTTTTTTAGATCAATCCGCTCTGGACCATTTTCTTGAATAAAATCGGCATCTTTTACCGCATCTGTTAGATTTTGATAAAAAGTGAGATTTTTTAAAGTGTCTGAAACATAACAGTCAGAAGAGGTGGTTTGCTCTTCAGCCAACTCGAACAGATCCAGTAAATAGGTCTGAACTCTATTTTTTAAATTTAATTCTGCATCAACTGCAGGATCAAAAGCATTCACCTGAAATCCTTTACTTAAATAGAATGCTGCCCAACTTGCACCAATAACACCAGTACCGATAATGGCAACTTTATTTATGGGTTTCATATATTCATTTTCCTTGAATAACTTGAGAACGTTGGATTGTCTAGCTATGACACATGACAAAGTGAGCCTTTCACTTTGATAAAAACTAAAGATAGAAAAACTAAAAAACAGTAGGGGAGGATTTCCCCCTACAAATGAATATGTATTACATCTGGTTAGATGATTTACATAGAGACAAATTCATGCTCATTGCAATCATCAACTGTATTACTGAGCGGTATAACCACCATCCATAACCACTGCTTGACCTGTCACCCCCGCCGCTTTTTCACTCGCCAAGAAAACGGCATAATCTGCAATTTCTTCAACATTGAGTAAGCGTTTTTGTGGCACCATGGCTAAAATGACATCTTCAAGTGCACTTGTTTCGCTGACATTACGGGTTTTGGCTAAATCTTTAATTTGACCACGTACCAAAGGTGTGTCGACATAACCTGGGCATAATGCATTGACCGTGATTCCATCACGAGCAGATTCTAACGCTGCAACTTTAGTTAAACCAATCACCCCATGTTTGGCACTGTTATAACCCGCTTTTCCAGCAAAACCGATTAAACCATTGATCGAAGCCATATTGATAATACGGCCATAGTTTTGTGCCTTCATGATTGGAAATGCATGTTTGATTCCAATAAAAGAACCCACCAGCATGACATTCAGTAGTTTTTGATAAATGGCAGTTGGAAACTCTTCGATGGTAGCAACATGCTGAAAACCAGCATTATTGATCAAAATATCCAAACGACCAAAGCTGCTATGTGCTAGACCAATAGCCGCGGCATAAGCATCTTCATCTGAAACATCACAAGGTGCAGATAAGGCTTCAAATCCATCAGTTGTTAAGGCTAAAACTGCTTCATTACACTTGTCCGCATTCATATCTGAAATCACTACTTTTGCACCTTCAAGGGCAAATTTTTTGGCAATTTCAAGTCCAATACCACTTGCTGAACCTGTGATAAATGCAACTTTATCTTTGAGAAGTTGACTCATTATTGACTCCCTGTGTTCATTTTGAAGATAAACTTAGACGATACCAAACCATGTAAATGCAGCAATTGCGACAAATACTGCAACTGTTTTAATGATGGTAATGGCAAAAATGTCTTTATAAGATTGTTTATGTGTAAGTCCAGTGACTGCAAGTAGGGTAATTACTGCACCGTTATGCGGTAAGGTGTCCATACCGCCAGATGCCATTGCAACAATACGATGCATCACTTCAGCAGGAATGCCCATTGCAGCAATAGCCGTATTGTATTGGTCAGCCATGGCACTGAGGGCAATACTCATACCGCCTGATGCTGAACCTGTAATCCCTGCCAAAACGGTTGTGGTGACTGCACCATTGACTAGTGGGTTGGTAAATGTATGACCTAAAGCATGGCTGATCACGGCAAAACCCGGTAAAGCAGCAATGATTGCACCAAAACCATACTCAGATGCAGTGTTCATCACAGCGAGTAGAGAACCACCTATACTTGCATTTACACCTTCTTTAAAGCTGGTTGAAACACGACGATAATCGAACATAATCGCAGTGATAATCCCAACGATTAAAGCCAAACCAACTGCCCAAATCGCTGACGTTTTTGCGACATCGACAGTGTAGTTTGCCAGTCCAAGCGCATTAAAATCAAAGCCATTTGGATACCATGTTTTAATTGCTGTAGATAAATATTTATTCATCACTGCAACTAAAATTAAGGGAACAAATGCCATAAATTGACGTAGACCAGAACCATTATCTTGTTGCTGAGATTGATTTTCGAATTGTTGAAGTTCGGCTTCTGTTAAAGTAATACCAGATGCAAACCCATCTCCATTGCGAGCAGCAACACGACGACGCCATTCCAGATAAGTTAATCCGACACCTAGAACAAAGATTGCACCGATAATCCCTAAAAATGGCGCTGCATAAATATTGGTTCCAAAAAAGGTAGTTGGAATAACGTTTTGAATCTGAGGCGTACCCGGTAAGGCATCCATGGTAAAGGAGAAAGCACCCAGTGCAATCGTGCCAGGAATCAGACGCTTAGGGATATTTGCTTGTCTAAATAATTGGTTTGCAAAGGGATAGACTGCAAAAACCACGACAAATAAACTGACGCCGCTATAGGTTAAAATTGCCCCTAGCAGAACAACGGTAAGCATTGCATTTTTAGAGCCAATTAATTTAACAATCGTTTTGGCAATGGATTCAGCAATACCAGACATTTCAACAACTTTACCAAAAATCGCACCCAGCAAAAACACCAAGAAATAATCTTTAATAAAGCCCACCATTTTTGGCATAAACACACCAGAATAAAATGGTAAAACGTTGGCAGGGTTAATCAGCAAGACGGCCAATAAGGCACAAATCGGTGCCATGAGAATTACAGAAAATCCTCTGTAGGCTGTGTACATCAACAAGCCAAGAGAAAGTAAAATTATACCCAGTTCCCACATATTTTTACTCCGTCCTTAAAGAATATATGTCAAAACCCACCTTGTTTTTGATTTCAAATCACGACAAGGCTATCTCAATCATAAAAATGCATTAGTGAGTGAAACCAATAAAAATGGATATCTAGAGAAATTAATATTGATCAATAAATTTAGCTTTTATAAATCGTCCAGACTTATAAATTGGAATATCCATTTCCAAATGATGGATAAAACTATAATCCAAATTATTCGAGGCATTGTTTGAAAATATTTATGAGTCAATATGGAAAACTAATGAATAGAAACAAGTTTCATGAGGTTTTTGCGCAATAGGTCATAGATAAGCAAAAGAAAAAAGCCAAATTGGAAGTGCAGATGAATGAGTGTGTGTTGAGCGTTTTAATTTTTATTTACAGCAGTGGCTTTATTGACAAGTATGTTGCTTGAAATACGTCTTATATCGATTTTGCCTTGATTTAAATGCATAGACATATTTTTACAGATCACACAAATTAAAAACTTTCATTAAGACCTCAATCTGAGCAAAAACGAGATCAGCTAGCATGGATTGATATCTTATTCTATAAGCAAATCGATAGCTCAAATGACTCATTTTAGGATCAAAACTCGCTTGGTTTAGCGTATTATAGAGCTATAAATCAGTTAGGTTGCCGTATGACACTCAAACAGTTAAAAGCTTTTTTAGTTCTTGCTCGGACATTGAATTATGCCAATGCTGCCAATGAACTTTGCCTAAGTCAATCTGCTTTAAGCTTAAGTATCAAAAGTTTAGAGGATGAGTTGGGTGGCAAGCTGTTTAAGCGCAATACCCGCCGTGTGGATCTTACTGCTGAGGGAAATTCGTTGATTCCATTTGCTAAAAAACTTTTGGCAAATTGGGAAGACATGGAAAGAGATGTTAAACAGCGTTTTAAATTACATCGTGGCACATTGAATATTGCCTCGATGCCTTTCGCGACACATGCTGTTTTACCTGCTGTACTGCATGAATTTAATAAGAATCATCCCAATATCAATTTTTCAATCCATGATATTCCCAATGAAAAAATTATTGAAAAAGTCCAAGAGGGCATTTTTGAAATTGGGATTTGTTTTGAACCGCAACACAATGATCAATTAATTTTTAAGCCATTTTTCAATGAAGATTTTTTAGCACTACTTCCCAAGGATCATCAGTTGGCGCAGCGTAAAAGTGTGACATGGCGTGAGCTTTATGCCTATCCTTTTATCACTTTACAGAAACCTTCGATCATTCGACACGTGGTGGAAGAGAAATGTTCACAAAATAATATGATCTTAGATTTAAAACTTGAGTGTCATCAAATTAGTTCATTGTCGCATTTTGTGGCTTTTGGTATGGGGGTCAGTGCGATCCCACGTCATTTTCAAAATTATATCGATAAAGAAAATAATGTCTTGGTCGAAATTGAAGAGGGCAATGTCAATCTTTCGGTTGGGATTATTTATAAAAAAGATTTTGAACTTTCTAATATTTCTTCGCAATTTATTGAAACGATATTGGCACATCAGTTTTAAGAGACTGTCACCTCATCATAAAGCCCACTGTTTCAGGATGAAATCAGATTAATGAGTTTTACTCATTAGACATTTGAAAGAATCAATTTCTAAAATAATTTGCTCGATGTTAATAATAATAATTCTAAAGGACATAGAGTTAAAACGATGAACAAAGTTGTCGCGAATGCACATGAAGCTTTGGCTGATGTGGTTGCAAACAACCAGACTTTTGCAGTGGGTGGTTTTGGATTATGTGGTATTCCAGAAGCATTGATTGATGCCTTAAAAGAAATTGGCGTAACGGGTCTAACCTGTATTTCTAACAATGCAGGTGTGGATGATTTTGGTCTAGGCAAGCTTTTACAAACCAAACAAATTAAAAAAATGATTTCATCCTATGTCGGTGAAAACAAAGAATTTGAACGTCAATATTTAAATGGTGAGCTTGAAGTTGAGTTGACACCGCAAGGCACCTTGGCTGAAAAGTTACGTGCAGGTGGTGCAGGTATTCCAGCGTTCTTTACCCAAACAGGTGTTGGGACATTGATTGCCGAAGGCAAAGAAGTTCGCGAATTTGATGGTAAAGATTACATACTCGAACAAGCATTGGTTGCAGATATTGCTTTGGTAAAAGCCTATAAGGCTGATAAAGCTGGTAACTTAATTTTTCGTAAGACTGCACGAAACTTTAACCCTGAGTGTGCAATGGCTGGCAAATTGACCATTGTCGAAGTTGAAGAAATTGTTGAAATTGGTGAGTTAGATCCAGATTCAATTCATTTACCGGGCATTTATGTAAGTCGTATTGTTTTAAATGCGCAGCCTGAAAAACGAATTGAACAATTGACATTGAAGACGGAGATTTAATCATGGCTTGGACGCGTAATGAAATGGCTGAACGTGCAGCGCAAGAGCTTGAAGATGGCTTTTATGTCAATCTAGGTATTGGCTTACCCACCTTGGTTGCCAACTATATTCCTGAGAATATTAATGTCTGGCTTCAATCTGAAAATGGCTTATTGGGAATTGATGAATTTCCAACACAAGCTACTGTCGATGCAGATTTAATTAATGCGGGTAAACAAACCGTAACTGCACGTAAGGGTGCTGCGTTTTTCTCTAGTGCTGAATCTTTTGCCATGATTCGTGGTGGTAAGGTCAATATTGCTATTTTAGGATCAATGGAAGTTTCCGAAAAAGGAGATTTAGCCAACTGGATGATCCCAGGGAAAAAAGTAAAAGGCATGGGCGGTGCAATGGATTTGGTTGCTGGGGTACAAAAAGTCGTGGTGTTGATGGAACACTGTGCTAAAGATGGTAGTCCTAAAATCGTCGCTGAATGTTCATTACCGCTTACGGGTAGACTGGTCGTAAACCGTATAATTACGGATCTAGGGGTGATGGATATCACTCCTCAAGGTGTAGAGTTGATTGAATTGGCCAAAGATGTAAGCCTAGAACAGATTCAGGCGGCAACTGGGGTAGAACTGATCACCTCAAATCTCGCTGTGGCTTGATTGTGACAAAGCAAGGCTAAAATTCTAATGTAAGCAGCCAAGTTTAAATGCTAAGTCGCTTTGGCGGCTTAGACATGTTATCAATGGATATGCTATTTTCAAAAATACCCGCTTCAAAAGTATGCGCATTTAAAATACAAGGTGAATTCGAATGGAAAAGATTGTCATCGTCGCAGCTAGTCGTACTGCAATGGGAAGTTTTCAAGGCAGTTTTGCAAGTTTATCTGCACCGGATTTGGGTGCAGTCGTCATTGAAAAAGTTGTTGAACAAGCCAATGTGCCTGTTGCTGATATTGATGAAGTAATTATGGGCTGTGTATTACCTGCGGGTTTAAAACAAGGTCCAGCACGTCAAGCGATGCGAAAAGCGGGTTTACCGGATCATGTTGGCGCAACCACAATCAATAAAGTCTGTGGTTCTGGGATGAAAGCTGCGATGCAAGCCAGCGATGCCATTAAAGCAGGAAGTGCCAAAATTATTGTGGTCGGTGGGATGGAATCTATGACCAATGCACCGTATTTATTACCTAAAGCACGTTCAGGTTATCGGATGGGGCATGGTCAAGTGATTGATCATATGTTCCTTGATGGTTTGGAAGACGCGGGTACAGGGCGTGCAATGGGAAGTTTTGCACAAGAAATGGCGGATAAAAAGGGCTATAGCCGTGAGCAAATGGATGAGTTTGCAATTCGCTCACTGACACGTGCAAAAAAAGCGATTGCAGAAGGTTATTTTAAAGACGAAATCACACCTGTTAAAGTGGCGCTACGTCAGGGGGAGATCACTGTAGATGTGGACGAAAATCCTGAAAATGCCAAGATTGATAAAATCCCAAGCTTAAAACCTGCATTTGCCAAAGACGGTACGATTACTGCTGCAAACTCTAGTTCAATCAGTGATGGTGCATCTGCACTACTGATCACGTCGGCGTCAGAAGCGAAAAAGCGTGGTTTGACTGTGTTGGCTGAAATCAAAGGCTATACAACCAATTCCCAGCATCCTGAAGAGTTTACCATTGCACCTGTGGGAGCAATTGAAAAATTACTGAAAAATGTAGGTTGGTCCGTAGACGATGTTGACCTGTGGGAAATTAACGAAGCTTTTGCCATGGTCACTATGGCTGCAATTGATGCATTTAAACTTGATCCTGAAAAAGTCAATATTAATGGCGGTGCTTGTGCACTCGGGCATCCACTGGGTTCATCAGGTTCACGAATCATTGTGACCTTGATCCATGCTTTAAAACGCTTAGGTAAAACCAAAGGGATCGCAACACTTTGTATTGGTGGTGGTGAAGCAACAGCACTTGCAGTTGAATTAAGCGCGTAATTTATTGTTTATCGTGATAAATAGTTAAATAGTTTGTGATTCAAAATTAAAAAAGCCGGTCGTTTCAATACTGCCGGCTTTTTGCTGTTCTTTGTCATGTGAGTTTATGTATAGTCAACTTGTCAAAAAATCAAACCCAAGAAATGAATATTTTTAATTAAATCAATTATATGGCGAGATAAATTGTTTGATTATAAAAAGTTTGCAATGCTCCACCTTACATTCAAAGTTTCAATACCTTTGTGTAGGCGATGCCTCACTTTTCGTAGTGGATGCCAAACCTTGCGCTGCAAACAAAGCAGTGCTTTGTTTTTGCTTATGTTGGGCGGGGGGACGTCCTGTACCCCCGTATTCCCACACACAAGGGGCGACATCCATGTCACCCCACGGTAGGACAACCATTTATGATTCAAAAGCACAAGGCTTTATCATTAAATCTTACCATTTATGACTATAAGTCACTTTCAATGTTGCACCTGACGCCAGCAGATGGCTGGTGTTATTACTGGTACGGAGAAGTTGGCTGTATAAAGGATAGTATTTACGGTTAAACATATTTTCTAAGCCAATCGTAACGGTATCTTTTTTGTTGAGGGCAAAACTACTGATTAAATCTGCAGTGGTATATGACTTCACATCATAACGTCCAAAACTGTTGAGACCGTTTAAGCGATAATCTTCTGAACCAAAATATGTCGCTTGTAAACGATTTGTCCATGTGTCTGTTGGGCTATAAGAAATGTATCCTGTTACTTTTAAAGGTGGAATACGGTAACCCGTCATGTCTTGTTCTGTATTGGTGTTCTGTGGGGTTTCACGGCCTTTCATCCATGTAACACTTCCTCCAGTTCCCCATACTTTTGCATCATCAAGATAATCAAGAGTCGCTTCTACACCAGTCACTTTTTCTTTGGTACGCGTCAGTATCAAGCCATTGTTAAAGGATTGAACACCACCCAGATCGGAAGTTGACTGGAACACCGCTAAGCTCGAACTAAAATTATTAAAATGACCGTTCCAACCGAGCTCGTAATTATCCACCTTAACCGGTTCAAGGAATGATGATGCTAAGTTAAATCCTGCTGTTGCATTACGGATCACCACCCCTACATCGGGCAATTGAAAACCTTGATTAAAAGATGCGTAAATCGAGTGCTGATCTGTTGGCTTAAAGGTGACATTGGCATTATATAACCATGCATCGGCCGTCACTTTACCCCCCTTAACAGTATAGGGATTTGGTTTGCCTAATTGTGATAATGGAACAAAGCTATCAATTTTTGCATAACTGTCTTCATAACGCGTACCCACTTCAGCAGACCATTGCTCATTGAAATTATGCTTTAATTGCGCAAAACCGCCGATACTTTGGGTGGTTAATTCAGGTAAATAGATTAGTTTTCCATTTTTAACAAATTCTAAGCCACCAGATTGGTCATAAATTGTAGGATCAAACGTATCTAGAGGCATTTCGCTTTTTTCACGGCTAAAATCGCCACCCCAAACAATCGACGTATCACCTAAAAATTCTAGTGGGGTGTTTACGGTTAGGCGACTGCCAAGAACATTATTGTTTTGATAAACCTGATCGACTTTTCCACCACGGGTACTGACTTTACGGGCATCAAATGGCGAGAAGCGAGTAAAAAAGTCTCGGTAATAGATTTGCGCGTCAACTTTGCTGCCAAATAAATCTTTATTGTTATAGGTTAAATTGTAGATTTGATTTTCATTTTTATTCTGGTCTTTTAATTTAAGCCCTTTGACTGCTTTCGCAGGTACGCTGCCTGCAGGAAGTTTTGCTACACTTGGGTCAGAGGCATAGTCAGAATCTTGTTCAGCGTTATAGTAATTTGCTGCAAATTGTAGATATTGGTTGTCGTCAATGTGATAGCCAAGTTTACCGCCTACGCTATATGCATCCGCATCAAATAAATCACCTTGACTTGGTTCTGGTGCAACACGATCGCCTCGGGCATCGTATGGACTACCAATACGTTGATAGCCAAAATCAAATGCATAGTCAAAGTTATTTAAGCTTCCAGAAAAATATTGATGAATATCTCCACTTAGAGCATCTGTACGAAAGTTGGTCAAAGCACTTTGTAGCCCAATCACAGTTTTTGCAGTCGGTTCACCGCCTGCAGCTTTGGTGGTGATTGAAATCGTTCCGCCAGCAGCACCACTTCCATAAATCGCATTACTGCCACGAATGACTTCTATCCCCGTAATACTTTGCGGGTCGATTGATGAAAGACCTCTTGATGTATCACGTGTCAAATTCATAGGTACGCCGTCAACCAAGATCAAGGCATTACGTCCGCGTAAAGTTTGCCCATAATCGGTAATTGTACGACTTGAGTCTGATAAACCAGGCACAACTTTGGCTAAAACTGTGGCAATATTTCCAGAAGACGCATTTTTTAGAAATTCAATTTGTTTTTCATCTAATTTGGTCACTTGTTTTGCAGAAGAGGAGAATTCATCTGAGCGTGATGCGCTGACAGTAATGGTTGGAAGCACCGCAGCTTTGTTTTCTGTATCTGTAGCCTCTGTGGGTGAAATAGCAAAAGAGGATTGTGATAAAAAGATGAACCCACCAATTGATATAAGTGGAATGATTTTTTTTACATCAGACTTCTTATTAAAAATTTTGTTGCTTTTCATCTTGTTTCCTTTTATCTCACCCTGAGATTGCTTTAAATTGACGAAAGTATAATTGAGAATGATTGTAATTCACAGTAACAAATAAACAATAAAACATTTATATTCAGCTTAAATTTTTATTGAGTGGAATAGCTGATACACCACTCAAGGTTTAGAGACCTATACAATTTCTTTATATGAATCAATATGAAGCTGATGTGCTCGACGGGTAATACTGCGATCATCACCGAGCACAAAAAGTTTTACAGACTGGTGTTTCCACAACGCAATATCTTCAGGCTGGCGCGGAATTGCGCAGAAATATTTACCCTGTTGTTGAGTTTTGCTATATATCTCTTGGATCTTTGCTTGAACTTGCGGATGGCGCGTTTCCCAAGGAACGCCCATAGACTGAGAAAGATCTGCCGAACCTTCAAGAATAATATCGATCCCATCAATAGCTAAAATTTCATCGATATTTGCTACACCAGCTAAACTTTCAATCATTGCGACGACAACTGTTTCTTGGTGTGCGTGTTGCACAAAATCCGTTAAGCTCTGCATGCCATAGCGATTTAACCGAGTTGAATTTAAGCCCCTTTGTCCTAGGGGCATGTAGTGGCAATAATTCACAGCTTCTTGGGCTTGTTGTGCATTTTCTATACGTGGTAATACAATTCCAGTTACGCCAGCATCGAGTAAAGGTAAGATCAAGTGATTGGCGGTTAAGGGGACTCGAACCAATACATCAAGCTGTATGGCTCTAGCAGCTAAAATCATGCTTTCAACTTGGGACGTACTAAATAAAGTATGTTCCAAGTCAATAATAATAAAGTCATAACCAGCCAGTCCCAATTGCTCCACATGAATTGGTGAGGCAATAGAACAGAATATGCCATAAAGCGACTCACCATTTTTCATGCGTTTTTTAAAGGAAATTGAAGTTTTATTCATATTCAATTTCCTTAATTAAACTCAACGGGTTTGGGGTGGTTTGTACTCTTAATCGGATTTCTGGTAGGAAGCGACGACTTGCAAGTTGTTCAATATCGATGGTGTCATCTGTAAAGTTAAACAATTCATATCTTTGTGCAAATTCTGGATGCTTTTCTTTATGTTGATTGATGATTGATCTTAACATTGTCCAAAATTTGATTTCATCAAACTCATAATGTGTGTTTAGAAATATGGCCAATTCCGCTAGATTGACAAACCAAAGTGCGTCTTGGGTGAAATCTCTTAACTCATTTGCTGCGTGCGTTTCTAAAAAAGAATTTGGGTTAATTTTGGCATGTTCTTTAGGCGCGTCTTGTAAATCGGGTAATAGCTCTGGATTTCTTAGCAAATGACGACTAAAGCGAATACCATCATGGAAATCTTTTAAAGCCGCTTTAACAGGTAGACCATCTTTGTGAATTAACACCATGTTTTGTGCATGTGATTCCAATGCTAAGCCGTGACACCATAAAATATGCATAATTGGCAGATAGGCATTTTTTAATAACTTCTCTAACCAAAACTCGATCCCGTATTGTTTGATCCAGTGGTCTATCAGCGGTTTTTGGTCAGTATCAAGTTGCATTAGACCTGTAACTGGTGTTGCTGATTCGCCTTCATTGAGATAATGATAAATACTTTCACGCCAAATACAGGCCAGTGCGCCATATTGAACAGCTAAGGCGATCGGCTGATTGATAGAAAGTCCAGCAATTTCTCTTAAAATAACGGGTTTACGTTGTTTTTCTAAAATATGGTCTTGCTCAACGATTTTATACAGCCAGTCACTCATTTTTGCAGCATTTTGCACAGTATGTGGTGCTAAAACACGAGAGGTCGACGTGTTAACTAAATTCATCGCTAATTTTAGTGATAACGCTGAAATATCCGTGATGTTTGATAATGTTCGGATTGATTGTTGCGGTAAATAAGTAGGTCCAGCGATTTTCAATGGAATGATCAGTTGATTGCTGATTGCATCTTGATAATACAATTCAATAATTTTATCCCATTGCCAAGGATGAATGGGGCTAAGAATATAATCATTGAAATCAACTTGATACGCTGTCAATTCCTCACGGATTGCGTGAAGGTCTTTGTCTGAAAAATGCTGTTTATACAGTTGATTTAAGTTGATCGTTTCACTCAAAACCAATTTGCATAAGCTTTTATGAGTAGCAGTCCATTGAACAGAGAATCCTTGGGATAATTCAGGTGAGTATTTTTGATTTTCCTTAAGATCAAAGCCTATTCTAGATTTAAAACTTGGATGATAGAGATGTGCATTGTTTATACGGGCTTCTTGCTCAATATATGACAGTGTTCTTAATGGTTGGTTGGGTGATAGACCCAGTGTTTGTGCATGTTTGACATAGCTAAGATTGAGCTCATCATTAAAGCTTTGCCATTTGATTGGATCAGCATCAATAATATGTTTTAAATCAGCTAATAATGCTTTTAAATTTGGACTGCTTGATGACTTTTGAACAGCATCATAACGGACTAAACTCGATGGATTTAATTTAATTCGGTTAAAACTAAAATGTTGTTTAGCGTCGCAGCTATAAAAAAGATCATCTGAAATAAAGAATTTAATTTGCCCATTTGATTTTTCGTAGTTAAAGGCATTTTCAAAGATTAAGGCTTCTAATAATTGCCCGATGACACGTCTTTCCGCTTGGACTTTATAATCAATTTGTTGCGTAGCTTGAAGAGGGGTCAGTGCTTGAGCGCCTCTGTATTTATAAATCGGATTTTCAATATCAATCCAAATCGGGTTACCGCCACTGTGATATAAGGTGTTCATCATATTTGCCTTAATAGGTAAAGTGAGAGAGTTAAGCAAAAGGTTGCAGTAGTGCTGTGCTTTATCTGAGAAGTTTTCATCGATCAGGGTTTTTCTGGTGGTTTGCCAAAGTTCACTTTCTTCAATAATGCTTACTCTTGATATCGCACTAATTAGATGCGCAATATGATTGATGACTAAATAATATTGCAGAAAAATCCATGCATCCTTTTGAGAAAACCAAACAGTGCTATCTTCAGAGACTGAGGAATGATCATTGAGCATCTCAGAAACCACACTAATCCCTTCCATATCACGAATAATCAGTCGAGCAGGGAAGCCTTGTTTAAATTCCATTAAACTATTTTGCATATGGGCTTCAACACTAATCCCTTTATTTGCAAACAATTCAATCAGTGGAACCAAGGAAACTTGAATATATTGTTTCCACCAATCAGCAAGAAAGGCTTTTGAGTGACTATTTGGAAGTCCTTGGGCTTGTGCGGCCTGATCAATAAACGCCATTAAGGGGATCTGATGATGCTCATTTTCTTCGACCAAACCACCTAGCATTCGAGTATTTTCAAGCGTTTCCGTAGCTAATCCTGCGCGATATATAATGCCAAAAGAACTTTCTAACTCAGGGATTTTGACAGTTTTGGCTGTAAGCTCTGGAAGAATGAGCATATTTTTATAGTGTTGGTTGATCTGATGCTTAAGAATGATTTTACTGGCATCAATCGCTCTTTCCATTTCATCCATAGGGTTGTTACGAATAAAACTAGTAATACGCACATCAATGGAGAGTTTTAAAAAAATATTAGATTGCGATAACCAAACGGTTCGTACTGAAGATGTAGGCCAAACGGTTTGTCCTAAAGCACCTAAATATCGAACCTCATGATTTTCTAAATAGCGTTTTAAGGAAGGGTGTAGGAGTAAAAAGTTTGCCTGCCACGGATGTGTAGGCAAAAGTTCATAATTTTTGAAGTCATCTTTGAGGCGGTGTTGTGCATGCTTCAAAACGTCTTCTTCAATCAGTTGATCAATATTATTATCGCTGACAAGTTTTTGGATTAAGGATGAATGCACTGCGAAGTAGTGTAACTGAAACGTCGCACCTAGCTCTGGGCTATACTTTTTCATATCCTCTTTAGAAAAGCCTAGATTGGCTTTTGAGGTCACATGAAATGGATGTCCATATAACATGCCTTGTTCAGCAGATTGAAAACTAGAGGCCAGTTTAGGCTTTATTTGATCTACGCTGTTTTCTAAAAAGAATTTGGTATTTTCGATACTGTTTGCGATTTCCGTATAGAGATTCTGATTTTGCTTTTTATCTTTAAATTGGCTATTTAACTTTAACTCATCGGTTATCATTTTAACCAACACTTTAGGATCAGTGAGACTTTTGACAGTCTTATCCTCAGTATTGAATACACAAAAAGAGCGCTGGTAACGATGATAACCTGTGCTTGAGAAATGCTGTATCGCACCATAGATGATTGAGTTAGATGCAGTAAATGGGTATGAAAAACAGGGTGAATTATTTGCGTCATGTATTGCTAAAGGTGAATCCTGTTCTGAGAGAATATGCTGTTCGAGTTGAACTTGAAGTTCACGAAAAAAAGTATTCAAGTATTGTTCAAAAAGCTTGTAAGACCATGCATCGGTGGTAATGATCGGGTTCATTCTTGTACCTCTTCTAAAATTGTATTGGTTAAAAATTTGTTTAAAGTCACGATTAATCCAGCACCAATAAAAAATAATGCAGTGCAAATTAACGCGGCAGTGATATTGAAAAATGAGTATGTGAGGGTGACCGCAATCGGTCCAAACAGTTGACCAAGAACAAAGGCACTATTTGAAATACCAATCACTTTTCCTTGATTTCTTGCATCAGTTTTTAAAGAAATCGTATGAAAAATAGAGGGAATAAGTGCAGCGAAACAGAAACCTTGTATGAGTCTTAAGAGCAGTACTAACCAAATATTAGTGGTCCATGTCAAAGCCAGAACCGTGATTCCACAGATCAGTGTTGCACTGACAAAATTATGAAATGAATCGCCTCTCGCATCGTTGCGTTTCCCCCAATAGGTTGCAGCAAAAAATGCAGCACCCCATGAAAGTGCGTGGATTGTTCCTGTTAAACTCGCAATAGATAAGGGTATAGCTATATTTCGACTGATTTCACTGATATATAAGATAAAACAGGACACTAAACCGAACCCGCCAGCTTGGACAAAGGTTCCCGCACTGAGCCACGAAAAAATTGTTCGATCAAAAGATTGTAGTGTTGATGGTTTTTTATCGGGTCCCGTGACAGATGTCTGCACAGTTTGGCTCAATAAAATAGCAGCAACTAAGATTAAAACGATGACAATATATGCTGTGGCACTGAGTAAGGTTTCAACTTTCCAATGATCCATAAATATGCCACCGAGTACCGGACCACATAGACAGGCCAATGCGACACTGCTTTGGAGCTGTCCAAAGGCAAGACCTCTTTGTCGCTCGCTAGACAAATAAGAGGTATAGGCATAAAGAATCACGGATAGACCGCAAAATCCTAATAAAATACGGGCAAAAATAAACACAAATAGATGCTGTGCTCCCGCCATTAACAGTATAGAAATGCAGAAACCAGCCAAGGAAAGTAACAGTGCTTTTTTATGCCCAAATGTATCTGATAGATGACCAATAAGGGGGGCTGTAAATAGACTCCCTAGAGCTGGTGCTGACAGCGCTATACCTGCCCAAATGGCGGGTGCTGCCATTTGCGCCGTCAATTTTTCCATATATAGCGGCATGATCGGTATTAAGACCATCAAGCCAAAAGTCGAAAAAAATTGACACAGTAAAATAATCAAATGATCTAGGCGAGAGGAACGCATGATTTAGATATCCATGGTCTCATAGCAAGATTGGAATAAAGCATGGTAGGGATTTGACGTCATACCAATTTTACTTGGCATCCCTGTTGAATCACCTTGTTGGGCTAATAAAGGGGTGAGTAATTGTTTGAATGGCCAGTGGCTACTTTCAAAAACATATTTTTGAATACAGTTTTTCGATTGTTCAGAAAGCGCGACAGTTTCTATAAAGTTGACAATAATTTCTTGGATCATTTCCCAGAAATCAATTTCAGTATGATCGGTATATTTCAATGTTGCTAATGCGATAGGGTATAGGTTGATTTGTATCCCGAGGGTTATAAAATAATTAAATAAATCCTCATTTTTATTAAAAATAAGATTGTTTGGCGTACTGGTATCAATTTTATAGACTGGCGGAACAAAACCACTGTCCTGAATCGCAGGGGTGCATATTCTTAAGGTGTCATGGTCACGCAGAATAAAGCATTTAAATTGATTGTCTTGGTAACATACAAGGGTGTTTTGACCATGACACTCAGGCATAACACCAAAAGACCACAGTGTGAGAAAAGTATGAATAAAATGGGTACTCAAATCTTTAAGTAAGTTCCATTTGTCACCTGTTATACCTAAAGCTTCCCATGGATCAATATAAGGGCAACTTAAAGCAGACATGCTAATGGGTGCTATATTTTTTTCTTGGCAAAAATGAGGTAAATGCCTCACTTGACAGCCGATAACACCTAAATTTTGTACCAGCGGTTCTTGTTTTCCTAAGACCCACCAATGGGTTTCATTGCTTAAAAAGAGCTGATGTTTTAATGATGGTGTTTTGTCGATGACATCATTGAGAAAATCATATGCCGCATGACCGTTGGCTAAATATCGAGCAGGCATAGAGCGAATAGCACCCAAAGTTTTGGCATTGGTCGAGAGCTTTAAGTGCTGATTTGAATTTAAGTGATTGATTAAAGTTCGTAGCGAGGATGTTGGGCAACCAATTGCAGTGGCGAGGCCGAGGTCAATCCCTAGATATTTGTTTTCTTGAAATGTTAAATAGTCATGCTGTGTTTTAAGTACAGGTATTGCAAGGTATTCATTTGAGAGAGCCTGCATTTTTTCAATAATAAGATTTTTTTCCTCAGCAGGGAGAGCCAGTTCATCATGTGGAATGGATTCCATATTATTTCTGACATCTGTTTTTTTAAATGCCCACCAATACACTTCAATTTCTTTTTGAGTAATGAGTGGACTGAGATCACCTTTCGCATGTGCAAATGGATGAAATGCACGGTCAGCGACAAGCGAAAGTTGTTCACTCATTATGAGTGGCGAAGAAAAAGAAAGGGCGGATTGTAAGATTTGAGGAATTTTTTCAGCAGTCACCAAATTATCATGCCAATACGTAATGGCCTTTTGGTGGTTGATTGATGGCCACCATGAGGATTGAGTTAAATAATTGAAAACGTCAGCAATCGCGATCTCAGTGGTCTGTTGACTCAACGTGTTATGAAGTAAAACTTCTGCTTTTGTGATATAGAAAGGATTTACACTATTTACTTTTAAGCAGTTGAAATGTAGTTCCAACTCACTACTCAGATGTATTACAAGATAAGGCTTTTTATAGACAATATGGTTTCTGAACTCACCATAATTTTCCATATAGAGCGCATCTATAGTTTTCTGAAGTTGTGTTGTGTAAATCCGATCTAACATGTGCATTGTTCCTATAATTATAAAAGTGGCAAAACTGTGCCAATATTTTGTTTTTGTGCAGCATTGAAAAACCATTTCGCACAAACAATATCGTCGATCGCCATACCCATTGGATTGAGTAAAATGATTTCATCATCATTTTCACGGCCATTTTTATGCCCAATAATGATGTCACCTAGTTCAGCATGTAGTTTTTCACGGCTAAATAAACCTTCTTCAACCAGTACATTGATGACTTTCTTTTCTCTATTGGATTGATCCCAGTCATCCACAATCACTTTGTCAACTTTGAGGAAAACTTCTGGTTCAATATCCATGATTGATATATTTGAAACGAAGCAACCTTTTTTAAGCCATTCAAACGGGATATAGGGTTTGTCAGATACTGTGCAAGTGATTAATACATCTGCCTGTTGGATCGCCGACTTGGCAGTTTCATGAATTTCGATTTGAAGATTTGGATATTCGGCAATAAATAAAGCTTTAAGTTTTTCTGCAGCTTCTGGGTTTAGATCAAATAAATGTATTTTTTTAACTTGTGGGTATTGTTCTAAGACCGTTTTGATTTGCATTTGGGCAATCGGACCACAACCAATCACACTGATATCTGAGAAGTCTTTTTTGGCGAGATATTGAATTGATACACCAGTAATTGCCGCTGTTCTCATCGCACTAATTAAACTGCCTTCCATGATTGCCACGGGGTAATTTGTTTCAGCGTCATTTAAAACAATTAAGGCACTGGCACGAGGAATATTAAATTTCTTAGGATTGTGTTGGCGAGAGCCAATCCATTTGATCCCTGCAATAGGATCATTTCCAGCCAAATAACATGGCATGGCAATAATTCGGTCGGCAATATGGTCCGCACCTTGCCAACGTAAATAGGGTTTTAAGGGTTGTACAAACTGTTTATTTGCGTGAAGTGTGAGGCCTTCAGTAATTGCTTCGATAAACGAATTACTGTGATTTGCACCAAGATGAAGTAAATCTGATTGACTAAGGTAACGAAGGCTAGCCAAATTACTCATAAATATTTCCTAAAAAGTGGAGTTAAACAACGGATTGCAAAGTAAAATTTTCTTGATTGAGATGATTTTTATTGAAATGTCTTCTCTTGATCATTTCGAACCATTCTTCGTCATAAACTAAATCTAAATAACGATCGCCTCTATCTGCCAAAAGGGTTAAAACGCATGATCCAGAAGGGATGGTCGGGATAAGTTTTTTTATTGCTGAAATAGATGAGCCGCTAGATCCACCCGCAAAAATGCCTTCATGTTCGAGGAGTTCTCGGCAACCTAAAGCTGACTCATAATCATCCACATAGATGACATCATCTATTTCATCTGGGGAGAGTAGGGCTGGAACGGTACTTGCACCGATACCCGGAATTTCACGTGGGCCTGAGTGACCACCAAAGAGAACAGAACCGACGATATCGACTGCAATAACTTTTAAATGCGGGAATTTTTCTTTTAAGCGGCGAGATACGCCCATGATTGTTCCAGAAGTACTTGCACCAACAACCAAGTAATCAATACTGCGATCGATTTGATTTATGATTTCTTCTGCTTCACCATAATAGTGGCTTTTCCAATTGTTGGGATTTGCATATTGGTTGATCCAAACAGCATTGGGCAACTGGCGGCAAAGTCGTTGTACTGTATCGATTCTTGTTTTTAAATAACCGCCGTTTTGATCTTTTTCAGAGACCATTTCGATATTGGCTTTATAGAGCTTCAACATTTGTAAATTGGCTGAAGCAATTTTGGGGTCAATCACAGCAGTGAATTTTAGGCCGTAAATTTTGCATGCCATTGCAAGTGCAATTGCTAAATTGCCCGATGAACTTTCAACAATATGGCTATCTTTATGAATGAGGCCAGATTTAAGCCCTTCTTGTAACATATACAATGCAGGTCGATCTTTGATACTTCCACCTGGATTGAGTAACTCCATTTTTGCGACAACGGTGACGGATTGATCAGTAAACATCCTTGAGAGTCTGATTAAAGGAGTTTTACCTATGCAATCGAGAATATTGTTATGGATCATCGTTAGAATTCTCTGGTTTTATCTATTGCAAATGATAATTATTATTGGTTTTGTTATTATTAAAATTTACGATGGATTTGTTGTGTTTTGTAATTTTATTGAAGAATAAACTGTGGGCGTGAGTAATGATTTTGTTTATAAGTTTTTGATAAATATGGATTATATATAATTATTGACTTAAATTATAGTGAAATTAGATGACCATTTGATTAAAATTGTTAATCAATCACTAGAAAAAATTATAAAGCAGATCGCTATCACATTTATTTTTATTAAAGAGAATCACCCTAAGAAAATCTTAGAAACTCAAAATTAATCAGAACTGAAATTATAAAAAGACAAATTAAATTAATAATTTTTGTGCTGTTTTTTCCTTGGGTTGTTGGAATAGGCCATTAAAAGATTGTGTTTTACATCAAGAATGTTAATGATTATTATTAGCACTAAAATTCAGGCCTACAACTGAGGAAACAGGATGCGCCTTTCCCAATTCAGCTTATGTGTTTTATCTATTGCCATCAGTAGTCAGTTATATGCACAGGATGAAACCTCGAATAATCAGACACCAGTGAGCAATGCTCAACAACAGGAATCTGTCCAGAAATTGCCACAGATCGTTATTACAGCAACACGATCAGAAAAAAGCATTGCAGATATTGCAGGGACTGTACAGAACATCAGCGGAGCAGAAGTACAAAAACAGGCTGGGGCAGGACGAAAAGTAGCAGATGTTCTTGCGCAACTGGTTCCTTCACTGGCGCCGTCTAGTGGTACTGGAAGTAATTATGGTCAGACCATGCGAGGCAGAACTGTACTGGTGATGATTGATGGCGTATCTCAGACTGGATCGCGTGATCCTGCGCGCCAATTGAACAGTATCAGTCCGGGTATGATTGAACGGATTGAGGTCATTTCTGGAGCAACCAGTATTTATGGTTCTGGTGCAACGGGTGGGATTATTAATATCATTACCAAACGTGCTGACAAATCGAAACCACTGAGTTTTGAGACGAAATTAGGGATAACCTCTGCTGATAATTTCAGAGGAGATGGTCTGGCTTATGAAGCAGGTCAGAGCGTTTCTTTCAGTAATGATAAAATGGATGGTTTTTTGGGTGCGAACTATACCAGCCGAGGATCATTGTTCGATGCGAATGGGGATCGGATTGCAACTGAACCCAATCAAACCAGCCGTAATGATACAGATACGTTAGACATAAATGGGCGCCTGAATTTTAATTTGACTGACACACAAAGCTTAAGTTTTGGTGGGCAGTATTATAAGGATAAGCAGGATACTCGTTATCTACCTGATTATGGACCGAACTATACCATTGCTAAAGGGCCACAGTCTGAACGAGCCATCAAGGGACTGGAATTAAGTAATCAGCCATTTACGGATCGTTATGCCTTGAATACCCAATATCAAAATCAGGATGTATTGGGGCAGACGGTAAATTTGGAAGCCTATTATAGAAATGAAAAAGGGCGTTTTTTCCCAGTTTATTCAGGTGGCGCTACGGTCAATCAATCAGAATATACGGTTGATGTGGCAGGAATGCGGTCTACAGTGCAGTCAGATTTTAAGCTTGCAGCGCGAGATCTTAATCTGACCTATGGTCTGGATTATGACCGAGAAAAAGATACTCAGCATTATGACGTTTTGTCTGTCAGCAATAACGGTATGGTTTACAAGGATACTGGTAGAAGGTTAGATGCTGGTCCAGATACTGTCATTCAGAATATCGGGGCTTTTTTACAGGCAGATTATCAATTAACGGATCGCTTTAATCTTCAAGCGGGAACGCGCTATCAATATATCAAGGCAGATACAGACGCTTATACACCTTCTAGACAAACACAAAGCGTTGCGAGTGATTCAACAAATGCTGACAAGTTTTTGTTTAATTTAGGCGCAGTTTATAAACTTACTGATAATCAACAATTATTTGCCAATTTCTCTCAAGGATTTAGTTATCCAGATATATTACGGATGTTACGTGATGTCTCAATTCTGACCGTTTCAACTGCGAATATAGAACCACTAACGGTCAATAGTTATGAACTGGGTTGGCGTCTGCAAGATGATCAAAAACTTGATTTAGGAATTACTGGTTTTTATAACACATCTGATAAAGTCATTCAGTTCAATGCGGATCGTTCAGTCAATATTGCGGAAACTGATCAGCGTGTTTACGGTGCCGAAATGACTGCGGCATATCCAATTCTGGATGATTTTAAAATTGGTGGCACGTTGGCTTACACCCGTGGACAATATAAGGATGCGGCGGGTAATTGGCGTGAGTTAAATGCTTATCAGGTGTCTCCAACTAAGGGAACTATTTTTGGTGAGTGGAATAGTGATGATGGTTATGGATTCCGTGTACAGGTGCTTGCTGTAAAAGGAACTGACAAAGCATTTGAAGACGATAAGGTTGCAGTGAACAATGATAAAGTGGTTCCAAACCGGGCTGCAAAAATAAAGGGTTATGCGATTATGGATACCCTCGTGAATTTCCCGGCTTATAAGGGGCGGGTGGATTTTGGAATTTATAACGTGTGGAATAAAGACTATCGCACCGTTTATAGTCAGCAGTCAGAAATTACCTTTTCACCTGTGTCTAGTATGCGGGCACAAGGCCGGACTTTTGGTTTGAGTTATACTTTTAATTATTAATTGATGTTAGCTAAAAGCTAGTGCTGAGTGTTTGATTGTCACTTATCACTAGTTTTTTTATTTTAATATAAATCAGTTTTTTAACTGAATATAAGTGTGAATTATCATTAAAAAATTAAAATATAGCACAATAGAATTCATGAGCTATTCAGAGCTTTTGAAAAAACTAGTTAGGATGAATAGAGTCCTTGTATTTGAACTATTGTTACACAATTAAAAATTGATAAAAATACGATGAGTACATGCTGTAGCACCATAAGATCGGTTCGAAGTTGTTTTGTTTACTCTTACTGTTTAAAACCCATTATTGCCAATAGCTAAATCGAAAAGGAGATATTCATACATCCGCCTAGTGTGATAATCTTATTGTAAATTTTGAATTATTTTTGAATAAATATTTTATAAAACAATGAGAAAATTTTACTTATTATTCATTAAAAAATAAAAATATTTACATTTTTGCTTAAATGTTGAGCGCAATATAGACAGGTCTGTATAGACAAGCCCTTAAGTTTTTTAGTATAATCGATCACAATTTAGAATTTAATAATAAGCATGTCTAACAATATTTACGCTGCTTTGGAGCAGCTTGGCTTATCAGCACAAAAACGTGCGATCCACGTACAATTTTCTAATTCGGCATTGAGCCAACAAGTATTCCTACAACGTATCGATGGAACACATCAAATCAATGAGGGTGTTCGACTTCAGCTCATCTGTCTTGCAACGTCAGCAAGCATTCCTTTAAAAAGCTTTATTGGAACTCAAGCTGCAATCGATATTGTCACAGATAAATCTGAATTAACCCGTATTTCAGGAATTGTGACCCAAGCCGATATTGGCGCATCTGATGGTTCTCTTACCATCTATCGTTTGACTGTAGAAGACCCAACAGCACTTTGGAAACACCGTAGAAACTCTAGAGTATTTATGAATAAGTCGGTTGTGGATGTGATCCAGACCGTGTTCCAAGAATGGGTACAACGCAGCCCACTATTTGCTTCAAGTCTGACATTAGATAAGAGTGGACTGAGCAAAGACTATGATGTGCGCCCATTCATTATGCAAGCATCTGAAAGTGATTTTGACTTCCTGACCCGTTTGATGAGAAGTGAAGGGATTAACTGGTTGATCGATGAAGCTCAGCTTAAAGTATCGAGCTCAACAGAACAAATTCAAGCACAGAAGCTTCGTTTAATCGATGACAATTCACAATTTAGTGCCTTAGAACGCCGCAATATTCGCTTCCATAGAAGCAGCGCCGTAGAAAAAACTGATTCAATTACCAATTTTATTGGTCAGCGTTCCATTCAACCGACTTCAGTGTATATCCAACGTTGGCAAGCTGATGTATTGGATATTGATGAAGGTGCTGGCAGTGTCCAAAGTAAACACAGTCATAGTGAAAATTATGACAATGCCAGTCTAGTTTTAGAACAAGCCTGGCACTTTAGTCCTGCATGGATTCAAGACCTTAATGGCGAAGATGGTGCCACGCCATCGGGCAATAGTCAGATTGAAAAGTTTAATCAAAACCTCAGTAACTACTACGATTCACAAGCCAAACAATTTACAGCAACGTCAACAGTGCGCGATGCACATGTTGGTTATTGGTTTGAACTGAATGAACATCCAGAGATAGATCAACACTCAGGTGCAGACAAAGAATTTTTAATCACGGCTAAAAGCTTTTATAACCAAAATAACTTACCTAAAGATCTCACCGATCAAGTCACCGCTTTAGTCCAACAAAGCAATTGGCAAACAAGTCAAATCACCAGCAACACGAGTGATGAACGTCAAGCCAGTAATTTAACCATTCAACGTCGTAATATCAGCACGGTTCCAGCCTATAACCCATTACAACACCGACCGATTGCATCACCACAACGGGCCAAAGTGGTGGGGCCAAGCGGAGAAGAAATTCATGTTGATGAATGGGGGCGTATCAAAGTTCGCTTCCTGTTTAGCCGTAATGAAGACAATACCCATGATGGCGGTGCGGGTTCTAATGACAATGACACAGATTCAGCTTGGGTCGATGTCCTGACCCCATGGGCAGGCGAAGGCTATGGTGCGCGGTTCTTACCGAGAATCGGTGAGATTGTTGTAATTGACTTCTTTGATGGCAACATTGACCGTCCCTTTGTGGTTGGGCGCATCCATGAAGCACAACGTCATCCAAGCAAGTTTGATGACAAAGGCAAACTGCCTGATACCAAGAAACTGGCAGGAATCAAAAGTCGAGAGTATCAAGGTAGTGGCTACAATCAACTGAGGTTTGACGATACTACTGGCCAAATCAGCAGCCAGTTACAGAGTAGTCATGGCGCCAGCCAACTCAACTTGGGCAAACTGAGTCATCCAAAAGACAAAGCAGAAAGTGATGATCGTGGAGAAGGTTTTGAGCTGAGAACTGACCAATGGGGAGCACTACGTGCAGGGCAAGGTTTACTGCTTTCGACCTACAAACAAGACCAAGCCAAAGGTGATCACCTTGATTCAGAGTTTGCCAAAAAGCAACTTGAGGGTAGTCAGACCAACAGTAAAGCTTTAAGTGATATTGCCAAAAACCAAAAGACGGATGAAATAGAATCGATTGAGCAACTCAAAGCTTTTGCCGAAGACATTGAAAAAGATGTTGCTAAGTATAAAAAAGCCATCATGTTACTCAGTTCTGTTGATGGGATTGCCTTAAGTACCCCTGAAGATATCCATCTTTCAGCCACAGGCATCATTAACCATACTGCGGGCGATAGTATTAACCTCAGTACCCAAAAGAATCTTTTGGGGCAAGCTTTAGGCAAAGTGAGTCTATTTGCTGCACAAGGTGGCATTAAAGCCATTGCCGCGCAAAGTAAAGTTGAAATTCAAGCGCAGTCAGACGCTTTAGATGTATTTGCTAAACTGGGGATTACCATCTCATCTACAGAAGATCGGATAGAAATCAGTAGCCCAAAAGAAGTGTTGATTACTGGTGGCTCATCGCAGATTGCCCTAAATGGCTCAGGGATTTTCCCAAAAACAGGCGGTAAGTTTGAGGTCAATGCAGGGCAGCACACATTTAAGCCGGGTGCCAGTGTCAGTAAATCAGCACAACTGCCGCCATCGAATCCGCTCAAAGGCGCACTCGACTTATTAAAAAGCTATGGTGGGCAAGACTTCTTTAAACAAACCGGCTTTAAAGTGATTGACTCATTTGGCAAGCAAGTGTCTGGCAAGCTGGATGCAAATGGCTTTGCCCAAGTGACAGGTATTGCACCTGGCCCTGCCAAAGTTGAATTTGAGACTGATCCACGGAGTGCATGGGATAAAGCAAGTCATTTTAACCGTGATTATACTTGGTCCGAAGAAGTGGTCGGTGGTGCCACAAGTTTTGCACAAAATGCTTTAAATTCAGTGGGACAAAATATGATGTCCCAACTCAAAAACAATTTATTCTCTTTGAATGCTGACTCATTGAAAGATATGGGCAAAAATGCTTTAAAAGACTTAGGCACACAAAGCTTGGGACAATTTAAAGAACAATTTACTCAAAGTGCATTAGGTTCCGTCTCTTCGGCATTGAATTTAAATTTATCTCCGTCACAGATGATGAATGTGGGACAGATGATTGCTAATCCAAGTCAATCCCTACACAACATTAAAGATCAAGGGATCGATTTCTTTAAAGACCAAGCCTCTGCATTGTTTGCTCAACAGACCAATGGTTTGGTTTCTAATTTAACTGCTGGAACAGGATTTGGGTCGTCACTGGGTCAAGGTTTTGTTGCAGAGTCATTTGGCGCTGCTCAAAATGGGTTAGATGCCCCAGTGAAAGTGGTGGATGATTTTATTAAAAAAGATGAATATTTCTCTCGCTTCTTAACCTATAGCATTACCACTCGAAAAGGCGATGCATCAGTACCCACGATCCCACAAAATATTCCTCAACAAATCAGTCAGCCTGCGCCAATTTTGACTCAGCAGACTCCACAAGCGACAGCACCAGTCGACGTGAAAAAACCCCAGTCGATTTATGATATGGATAAGGATGTGGTACGGATGGATATGGAAGAGTCCCGTTATGTCACCAAACAAGTGACTGTGCGAAAAACGGCTGCTGAACAACCAGATGTATATAACGCGCGAAATAAATAATTGAACATTTTTTTGAATTTTAATTGATTGAAATTAAATTAAAAATTAGAACGTATTAAGGTTAAGCTTATGGCATTTATAGACAGTAAAAATCAGACCGCAGGGTCAAATACACAGCAACAACCAGCCGCTAAAGAGACCAAGCCCGCGGTAGAGTTGGCAGTATTTAATTTGGCCAGCCTGACGCATACAGAAGACCATAAGTTTATCGCCCATCAAATCCAAAACTATTTACAGGCTTGTGGAAACACCAGCCTAGAACAGATCAAAGCAAGCGCCAATGTACCAACAGTCGCCAATATCTTTGCATTATCCGGCAGTGTATTAGACCTTATTTTATTTGCCACTGAACCCAAGCAAGCCGAGGCAGGGGTACAACAATCGGCATTGTTAAGCATGAACTTAATCGGTTTATTTTTACAACCGAATACAGAAGCACATGTGCGTATGGCTTTACGTCCAATGCTGGGTTTAATGGCAGAATGTTTATATCCAGCCAATGGCAAAATCAAAGAAGCTGACTTACGTCGGATGCAGCTACACTTAAATGCGCAGATGGCTGGCGATTTAGAAAAATTCCTACAAGAAACACAAGATAAATTATCAGGTTTATTGTCGAGTGCTACGACACTAGGGACTTCAATTCTCCAAGCCTTTAGCAGCAGTGCTGTAGCTGGATTACCCAGTGTTGCTTCAGCGGGAGCAACAGCTGAAAAACGTGATCCCAGCAAGCAGTTTAGCAATTGGGCACAGCCATTGATTGATTTGTTGGGTACACCTGCACAAGCTGATATGACCGCAAAGATGATCCCGAATATCGCAACACGATTAACAGAAGAAGTGCTTAAGGCGACACCACAACTTGCTACAGTGATTCAACAACAAAGCAATGCAGGAACTCAATATAGCCTTGCTTGGTTGATTCAAGAAACCCTAAAAGCCATCCAAACTCAAGGTAAAAAAGCCACAGCCAGTGTGCCGTTAAACCAAACAGGCGAACATGAGCAGCATATCAATGGTGATATTTTAGAGTTTGTCACCTTACAACCTGATGCCTTAAATGATCCGATTTGCGCAACATTGGCTGACGATCAAAGTTCTAAAACGGATAAAAGTATTAGCTATGCGATTGGTGCGGAGCGGGTTAATCATTCAGACTTTTACTTGCCTAAAGTTGGTTTTGCCTTTAGTCGTCAATATAACTCTCAAATGAATGAGTTTGATCACAGTATGATCGGCGCACGTTGGATGATGCCATTTTCCAATGTGATCATACAAAATCAAAATGGGTATTTATTTATTGACAGCAATGGACGCAAACACCAACTGCCTGCTTCGATCGTCTATGAAAAATATCAGGTACCCTTTGAAGGCTTTAGTGTCGCACCACATGACGATGGGGATTTATTGCTGAATTTTGGTTCAGACTGGAATTTCCATTTTCATAGTTTTAATGCTGGAAAACATTATCACCTCGTTCAACAATTTAATGATCAGACTGATGAAAAAGTAGTACTGACCTATTTATTGTTTGAACAATTTGCCTATTTACAGGCGATTGATTTTCAATTGAAGCGTGCTAAACATTTAGTCAAATTTGCTTTTAATGAACAAGCCAAAGTCATTGCCGCATTTGTCGATGATCAAGTGGAAGCATTGGCACGTTATGAATATGATCAACAAGGCAATCTGATCAAAGCCATTGATCAAAATGGACATACACGCAGTTATGAGTATAACCATGCCCATCAATTGACCCGTTATACAGATCGTACTGGACGTGGGCAAAATATTCGATATGAATCTACTGCACCCAAGGCCAAAGCGATTGAGGAGTGGGCAGATGATGGCAGTTTTAAAACCCGTTTAGAATGGCATCCACGTTTGCGTCAAGTGGCAGTCTATGACGCTTATGATGTTCCGACCTATTATTATTTTGATTTAGATGGCTTTACCTATCGTACTCGTTTAGCCGATGGTCGTGAAAAGTGGATATCTCGAGATAGTCAAAAACGGATTACGCGTCAAATTGATTTTGCAGGCTTAGAAACTGAACAAGCTTATAATGAACTAGGTCAATTGGTGAAAATTGTACAGCCAAATGGTGGCATTATCCTGTTTGCCTATGATGAAAATGGTAATCTGACTGAAACTAAGGACCCAGAAGGCAATATCTGGAAAAAACAATATGATGCTGATGGCAATGTCAGCAAAGACATTAATCCTTTAGGGCATATCACCCAGTATAAATATAATAATGACAACCAATTGGTTGAAGTAGTTGATGCCAAAGGCGGCTCAAAGAAAATTCAATATAATGATCTTGGGCAGATGGTGTCGTATACCGATTGTTCAGGGAAAAGTAGTGCTTGGGAATATGATGAAGACGGTACACTGACCGCACAAGCTGCTGCGGATGCACAACAGGTCCAGTATCTCTACAGTACTCAAGGTAAAGACCGAGGGCAGTTACAAGCAATCATTTATCCTGATGGATTAAAAGAACAATTTGAACATGATGAAGAAGGGCGTTTACTTAAGCATACTGATAGTAAAGGCTTAATCACCCAATATAAATACAATCAAGTCGGGCTATTAGCGCAACGGGTCGATGCCAATAGACACCAAATCGGCTACCAGTGGGATAAACAAGGTCGAATTCAAAAACTAAGCAATCAAAACCATGCCGAATATCTATTTGACTATAATCGTTTTGGGCAATTGGTGCGTGAACAAGCCTTTGATGGTGAAGAAAAGCATTTTACATATCATGACAATGGATTTTTATTTCAAATCCGCCAACCCAATATTCTGACTCAATTCGGCTATCATATGGATGGTTCGATCGCGTCAAAGACTTATACCCATTTGCAGACTCGGCATAGCCAAGTTGAAGAATTTGAATACAACTTAAATAACCAACTCAGCAAAGCGACCAATACAGAAAGCCAAATTGATTTTTATCGCAATCAACTTGGACAGTTGGTACGTGAGCATCAACACTATAAAGTACCGAATCTAACGCCACTCACAGCAGTATTACGTTATGAGTACGATGAATTGGGGAATTTGACTCAAACCATTCGTCCTGATGGACAAGTACAAGCCAATCTAAGTTATGGATCAGGGCATATTTATGGTATTGCTTTTAACAAACAAGATATGGTGGCATTCCAACGTGATGATTTACATCGTGAAACCACGCGACTGCTGGCCAATGGTTTAGTGCAAACCAAGAATTATAATGATGTGGGCTTACTCAGCTCACAAGTCATTCGCCCAGAACAAGAAACAACGGACAGGGTACAATTTCAAGCAGAACGTCATTATCACTATGATAACAACTATTTGCTGACTCAAGTTGATGATAGTCGTTTAGGTAAGTTAAATTACCAATATGATCCAATCGGGCGTTTAATCAAAAGCCAAAACCCATATAAATCTGAAAGCTTTAGTTTTGATCCTGCGGGGAACTTGATTGATCCGATTGCCACACAAGCTGCGCAAGTGAAAAATAACTTGATTAGCCAGTATCAAGGCAAACATTATAAATATGATGCGCAGGGCAATGTGATTGAAACCACTCAAGCAGGTCAGCCCTTAAAGTTAACTTGGGATAACTTAAACCGCCTGATTCAAAGTGACAACAATGGTCAAATCACAGATTATGGTTATGATGTATTTGGTCGCCGATTATTTAAGAATAATCATCAAGACCAGAGTTTAACCTTATTTGGTTGGGATGGTGATCAGATGGTTTGGGAATCAGTGAAATCATCAAAAGTGCAAACTGATTATACCAAACACTATGTCTATGAACCGAATAGCTTTGTACCGTTATTACAGACTGGTTATACAGGCTTTATCAAACTAATTGAAACACCTGACTATCGCCAATTCCAAAACGTACCTTATTCGATTTATAAAGATCCAGTATGGAAAACTGAAACCAGAAAGAACAAAGCTGAATTAGAACGTGTTGCCTTTTACCACTGTGACCAAGTCGGTACTCCACAAACTTTAAGTAATGAGCTAGGGGAATGTGTCTGGGAAATTAAACAGGATACATGGGGCACAGCTTTAGAAATAAATACAAGTGATAATCTGCTTGAGCAAACCAACTTAAGATTTCAGGGACAATATTACGATAAAGAAACAGGGCTACACTATAATCGTTATCGTTATTACGAACCGTATAGTGCAAGGTATGTGAGTAAAGACCCAATTGGGTTATTTGGTGGTTTACATAGCACTAAGTATGTTAGTGATCCTAATAAATGGATAGACCCTTTAGGTTTAGTTGGTTTTTCAGGAAAAGAAGTTACTTGGACATTAGGGCCAGTAATTTATGGTAATTACAACTTAACATCACAATGTATTGATAAATATCAAGTTAATTTGGAAATTGATGCAGTGGCAATGGGCGTTGGGGGAGCTAGTGTCGTGCCAGCAGGTAGAACATCAGGAGGAATAACATTCTTTGATAACAATTCAACAATTTATCCTAATAATTTAAATGGTGCTTGGGGGGGAGCTGCTGTAGAAGGATCCGTAGTAGGTAAGGGGGTATCTTGGGGAGGAAAAGCTTTAGGAGTAGCGACAACAGATATACAAAGTGATAATGGTGATGCAACAACAAATGCAGCTATAGGAACATTTTTAGGTAAAGTTGTAAGAGTCAAAGAAAAATGGAGTTTTTGTGGAGTTTCTGAAAAACCTGCTTGCGGACCTGGTGGTTGTTTTGATAAAAAAAGGGCAATTGCTGCACCTGGATTTAGCCCAGCGCAATTAAATCGGCCAACGGTTAAAGAAGTAGCGCCAGAAGCATTAAAACAGCAACCCCCTATTAATATTAATATTAACGGATTATAGGTTTATTAGTTATGAAAATTTTGGTTATTTTGAGTATTTTATTTATTTGTAGTGCATGTGCTAATAGCGCCTCATATGAAAAAAGTTATGAATTAGAATTAGCTAGATCAGGGAATATTGATGCACAATACAATGTCGCAATGAATTTTTTAAATGGTGATAGTGGATTCCCTAAAGATGCAAATGTAGCTAAGGAATGGTTAGAAAAAGCAGCAAAAAAGGGAGATGCCCCTTCCCAAAATGGTTTAGGTATTATGTATTTGAGAGGAATTGGTGGAGAGAAAAACTTAAATAAATCTGAATATTATTATAGATTAGCCGCTAATCAAGATCATGAGAATGCACAGCTTCAATTAGCTTTAATATTATTAAATAAAGATAAAAATAAGAATTTAAAAGAAGCTATATTTTGGTTAAAAAAAGCTGAGAAACAGGGGAATACAGAAGCTCAAGATAAATTAAAGGAATTAGGTGTAGTTAAGTAAAAACTATATTTTAAAATTATATCGGAATGATAGGCAAACAAAGGTTTTTTTAATTAGGATTTTACGCATAATTGATCCAATTGCTACACAAGCTGCGCAAGTGAAAAATAACTTGATTAGCCAGTATCAAGGCAAACATTATAAATATGATGCACAGGGCAATGTGATTGAAACCACTCAAGCAGATCAGACCTTAAAACTCACTTGGGATAACTTAAATCGTCTGATTCAAAGTGACAACAATGGTCAAATTACAGACTTTGGTTATGATGTGTTTGGTCGCCGATTATTTAAGAATAATGCGAATGAAAATAGTCTGACATTATTTGGTTGGGATGGTGATTTAATGATATGGGAGTCATATCAAGCAAACCAAAATCAATCAAAACAGCAAGACTATACCAAACACTATGTTTATGAACCGAATAGCTTTGTACCGTTATTACAGACTGGTTATACAGGCTTTATTCAGCTGATTGAAACACCTGACTATCGTCAATTCCAAAATGTACCTTATTCGATTTATAAAGATCCTGTATGGAAAACAGAAACCAGAAAAAACAAAGCTGAATTAGAACGTGTTGCGTTTTATCACTGCGACCAAGTCGGTACACCACAAACCTTGAGTAATGAGTTAGGGGAGTGTGTTTGGGAAATCAAACAGGATACATGGGGCACAGCTTTAGAAATTAATACAACAAACCAAGACAATCCATTGGAACAAAGTAATATCCGTTTTCAGGGTGCATGAGCAAAGATCGAGCACTGCTCGGTCTGAAGCGCAAGGATAAGGAAACAGGCTTACACTATAACCGTTATCGTTATTACGAACCGTATAGTGCAAGATATATGAGTAAAGACCCTATAGATTTATACGCAGGATTGAATCACTACAGTTATGTAATTAATCCAACTTTGTGGGTAGATGCTTTGGGATTGCAAGTAACCTATGGTGGAGAATTTATCGGTTTAAGTCGTCAAGCTTCAGCAAATTTAGAATACGAAGGTTATCGAAATTATGACTGTTGGATGAAGACAGGTGATATTTGTCGGTTGCAAGGTCCTCCGTTATTCGATTATGTTTATTGTTCGGGAGGGGTAGGCCCCTTTGCTTATGCAGAGATTACTAACCTACATAATGGTAAGGTATTTCAAGTAGGTGCATCATCTAGGCCAGATGTAAAAGGTGCTAAAGCGATAGGTAAGAATGCTGTGATGGTGCTTGATGGAAGTAAAAAACTAGGTGCTTCTGATCTTACAAAATTAAAAGGTAAGTTTTCGGCTAGTTGTATGGCAGGCTATATTTTTAATAAACCAGTAGCTAGGGGGGAAGATCAAAGTACAGATAGTTTCCTTTCAGGGCTAGCAGGAAGTGCGAGTGGTGGTATATGGGGAGTACGTGCAGGTTTAGTATTACCTATTGATACAAGTTCTACATCGGTTAGTGAAAAAGTTAAAGCTTATTTTACCTCTAAAACGATGAAAGGTTTTGAAATTGGGGTTGGTACACCAGGAGCTGATTTTAATGTTGGATATGGTGTTGAAGCTCAAGGTCGTTCACTTACAGAGAAAATTAGGGATTAAATATGAAATTTAGCAGTTTAAGTTTTTTAATATGTTCTATGATCGCTTTAATGGGATGCAATAGTAATAAGATTTATGATGAACCATCAGATAAATACCCGTTTGATGAAAAAATGAAAACTGTTTTAGGTGAAAAATTAGAAGTTGTTAATTCATTGAATAGAGCAGAAGTTCAGTTAGCGTATGTCGAGTTACCTGCAAACTCTATAAAAACTAAGAAAATAATAGACTTATTGGAAAAAGATGGCTGGAAACTTAAAGGGCGAGGAATAAGTGTCGATACATATTGTTTAGGTTCAAAAAATAGCATCAATATAGCTAGTCCAATATCATTTAATGCGACAGATTTTAAAGGAAATAAGGTTAGAGTTACAAAAACGGATGTGGACATAATTTCTTATAGCTATAACAAGTGGGGAGAAGAACTTTGTGAATAATTAATAATTAATAATTAATGATTATGGTTATGATGTTTTTGGCAGGCGATTATTTAAGAATAATCATCAAGACCACAGCCTAACCTTATTTGGTTGGGATGGTGATTTAATGATATGGGAGTCATATCAAGCAAACCAAACTCAATCAAAACAGCAAAATTATACCAAACACTATGTCTATGAACCGAATAGCTTTGTACCGTTATTACAGACTGGTTATAGAGGTTTTATTCAACTGATAGAAACACCTGACTATCGCCAATTCCAAAACGTACCTTATTCGATTTATAAAGACCCTGTATGAAAAACTGAAACCAGAAAGAACAAAGCTGAATTAGAACGTGTTGCTTTTTACCACTGTGACCAAGTCGGTACACCACAAACTTTAAGTAATGAGTTAGGGGAATGTGTTTGGGAAATTAAACAGGATACATGGGGCACTGCTTTAGAAATTAATACAACAAACCAAGACAATCCATTGCAACAAAGTAATATTCGTTTTCAGGGTGCATGAGCAAAGATCGAGCACTGCTCGGTCTGAAGCGCAAGGATAAGGAAACAGACTTATACTATAACCGTTATCGTTATTATGAACCGTATAGTGCAAGATACATGAGTAAAGATCCTATTGGATTGGAAGGAGGTTTTAATAATTTAGCTTATGTAAGTGATCCGAATCAGTGGGTTGATCCGATTTCAGGGTGCATGAGCAAAGATCGAGCACTACTCGGTCTGAAGCGCAAGGATAAGGAAACAGGGTTACACTATAACCGCTATCGTTATTATGAACCGTATAGTGCAAGGTATGTGAGTAAAGATCCAATTGGATTAAAAGGTGGTTTAAACAATTCTACTTATGTAAGTGATCCAAATCAATGGATTGATCCGATGGGGTTAAATGAATCACTCGGAAGTGCGATGAAAGAGGCTTTTGTAGATAGAATACCTGGTTCACAAGTACCAAGTAGATTAAAAAATAAACCGGCTGCAGTTCAAATGACAGATCGAGTTTTAACTGGTATGAATGCAAATGTCACTGCTGCTGCTTTAGTTGGAGTTAGTGCTTCTGCATCATATGATGGAAATGGAAAATATAGTGTGAAAGGTGGGAATACATATGGGATAGCGTTGGAAGCAACAACCACTAGAGAAGTATTAAATGCTGGTAATTTAAAAGATGGGAAATATTATGAAGCGTGTGCAAGTGCAGGCGCAGGATTGGCAGTGAGTGTATGTGGAGGTTACTCAATGAATGGTGGTTTTTATGGAAATATTGCCTTGGGTGTTGGGTTAGGAGCATCTTTAAGTGGAGTTAGCGGAGAAAAAAGATCATATGACCCTTTAGCCCCGAAAACAGTAATCGATCATGAGCAATTAAAAAGAAATCAACAAATGCTTCCACGGGCTCCCTTAAATTTTGGGGGATTAAGATAAATGTCAGATGGATTTATTTTATTTTTATTTTTATCGTCACTGCTTCTGTATGTTATTTTATTTTGTATAGTTCGATTTTATTTGTTTCAATATTTTATTAGTAAAAATATTGCAAAAGATTATTTGGGTTTCAACTTGAAAAGTTTTCAACATACTAAATATCTTTATAAAATAGTTTTTAAAAATTTTGATAATCATAATTTTTATGCAAAAAGACTAAAATTTTTATATTTTATACAGATTTGTTTTTTATTAATTTTTGTTTTTTTTATTTTTTTAATGCTGAGTTGATTTATGAGATTATATGTTATTTTGTTTTTTTAACTTGGTCTGATATTTTATATGCTAAATGTATTAAAGTTGATGATTTTAATGAAAAGGAAATAATGATAATGAGTTTATACTCTTTGCAGGGAAATCAAAATAAAATTGATGAAGATATTAAAAAAATGAAAGGTAGTTATTATGTGGATTATTATGATGGATATTCATATTTGATTGGAAAAGATAGATTGAAAAATTATGAGCTTGCTGAGTTTTATTTAAATAAATCCGCTAATTATTGTTTTTCACCAGCCCACTATTCACTAGGTTATTTGTATTATTTACAAGGAAATTTAATAAGTGCTAAAAATGGTTTACTTCGGCGTAGGTAAGAATGCTGTGATGGTGCTTGATGGAAGTAAAAAACTAGGTGCTTCTGATCTTACAAAATTAAAAGGTAAGTTTTCGGCTAGTTGTGGCAGGTTATATTTTTAATAAACCAGTAAAGGATTGTGAAGTAAATAATACAGATGCATTTTTAACTGGTTTAGCAGGAAGTGCAAGTGGTGGTATATGGGGAGTACGTGCAGGTTTAGTATTACCTATTGATACAAGTTCTACATCGGTTAGTGAAAAAGTTAAAGCTTATTTTGCCTCTAAAACGATGAAAGGTTTTGAAATTGGGGTTGGTACTCCAGGTGCTGATTTTAATGTTGGATATGGTGTTGAAGGTCAAGGCCGCTCTCTTACAGAAAAAATTAGGGATTAAATATGAAATTTTGCAGTTTAAGTTTTTTAATATGTTCTATGATCACTTTAATAGGATGCAGTAGTAATAAAATTTATAATGAACCTTCAGATAAATACCATTTTGATGAAAAAATGAAAACTGTTTTAGGTGAAAATTTGGACGTTATTGATTCATTACGAAGAGCAGAAGTACAAGTTTCATATTTTGATCTAAAGGGTTCTAATAATAGTCAGAAAATATTAGAAATAACAAATTTATTAGAAAAAGATGGATGGATGCTTAAAGGAAAAGGAGTAGGCGTTAATACATATTGTTTAGGTTTGAATAATCGTATCAATGTAGTAATTGTTGGGAATGGGGAACTTTATGATTTTAAAGGTGGAAAATTACCAAAAAATAATGTCGATGGTGTTTTGTATTCTTACAATAAATGGGGTGATGATCTTTGTAAATAATTACTGATTATGGTTATGATGTGTTTGGTCGCCGATTATTTTAGAATTACCAATCAGCCTACAGTCTAAACTTGTTTGGTCGGGATGGTGATCTGATTGTATGGGAATCAGTGAAATCATCGAAAGTTCAAACTGATTATACTAAGCTCTATGTTTATGAACCAAATAGCTTTGCACCGCAATAGTTATAAGTGTCGGAACAGGTGGTATTGGATTAATCGTTATAGAGATGCTGCATTGTTGCTGTTTGAATAGGGGGAGGTAAGGTTGGTTAAATTATGGGAAATGGCGTAGATAAAAATATAGAAAGAGTGATTAATTAGAATGTTAGAAAAGTATTTGGAAATAATTTTTGCAGTAGTTGGGTCTCTTTGGATCTCTTGTGCATTGATTTCTAGTTTCAAAAGTTATGTATATGTTAAAAAAAATCTTAGTGCTATATCTAAATTACTTTTCGAAAATCCTAAATATTTTAAAAGTTAGCTTTAACTAATTTTTTTTTGATCGAGACAACAATAGGAATTATTGCGGCAGCTAGATTCAGAGAACTAAAAGTATTAAAAAGAGATACAGTTTTTTCTAAAGGGTTATTACCATTAGCACCTAGCCTCAATGATAAAAACCTTAATCTATTATTACAGAATCATGGAGATTGGTATAAGTCTGTTGTACAAAATATAATTTTTTCGTCTATTTGCTTATCAATATTAACGATATTACTCTTCGTGCCAAAATAATATTGAAAATTAACTTATATCAAAAACCAAGACTTCAACTTTGTCGTAGCCCATTTATAGAGATGATATTGAGCTAGTCGTTATTGGTGCTTACGCTGTTACTGGAGGAATAGCCGGAGATTGGCTAGGTGAAATGGTTGGATCTGGTGCTGATCGAAGTATAGAATGGATGACTAAATAAAATGCTGGAAAATACTTTAAAAATAATACTAACTATCACAACCTTACTTTTGTTTGTTAGCTATCCAATTGCTGTATTTAAAAGCTATAAATATGTTAAAAAAAATCTTCATTCTCTCTCTAATCTATTTTTTGGAGATCCCAAATATTATAAAAAATTAGATTGGGCGAATCACTTACAAATAGAAATGGCTGTAGGAGCTATTGCTGCTTTAAGATTTAGGGAGTTAAAAATACTTAAAAGAAACTCAGTTTTTTCTAAAGGATACTTGCCTTTATCTCCTAATCTCAATGATAAAAACCTTAATTTATTATTCAGAGATCATGGTAAATGGTATAAGTCTGTTACAAGAAATATCCCTATTTCATCATTTTGTTTGCTAATTTCAACAATCATTTTTTTATTTTAAAACAAAATTAAAATATCTCAATTTAAACCCATGACTATACTTTATAAGCTCAAGAAAATTTAAACAGCATGTAGCCTCTAAATTACTTTATAAAGTAACAAATTCTATGAGCCAATCAATGAACCTGAACTTATAATAAAGTTATAAACACTAGGACAACCATAATGCTAAAGAAAACGTTCTTTATATTGTTAAGTAGTACAATTTTTACAGTATATGCAACTCCTGATTTTTTAAGCTATAAAAATTGTAGTCCGCTAAATTTAAGTGATGAAAATTTTAGTCTTTCATTGAAAGATGTCTTTCCTGAATATTCATACATCACTAAAAAATATAACTTTTTGACCTTACCGATTTCAGATCATGATCAACGCTACTGTTTAATTATCAATAATAAAAATAAAGTGATTGTGGATGCTATTCCAACAATGTTAAGCGGTATGTGTGCTGGAAAGTGGGATAAGCAAAAGGATCTACCTATTTGGGAGGCTGATGTAGGTGGGGGAAGAGGCACAGTTGTTTATATGAATTATTCAACAAGCCAAAATTTAAAGAAATTGAAAAAGTCTGAGAAATTAGAAATAGATGAAATAATTAAAAGTATAAATTGTCAATTGCCTGTATATAGCAAAAATGATATTCAAGAGCTCAATGATTCTGCATTTTATTTATATAAATTAGGTTATTATAATGAATCTTTAAGCATTTTAAACCATGTTATAAAGCTAGATCCAAGTAGAGCAGTAGCTTACTTAAATATAGCCGATATTTATGTCGCACAAAAAAATGAACCGATCGCTAGAAAAAACTACGCTCTATATTATGCAGAGATGAAAAAATTAGGTCTTTTAAGCAAAGTGCCAAATAGAATTAAAAAATACCTATAGTTAGGTTTTTTAGAGAAGATTTTTCTCTAATTATTTTATATCCATTAGGAAAATTCGCAAAGACTCCGGCAGGTATTCCATTAAGCTATGATGACATTAATGTCTGGCAGATTTCTGTTTATAAAAGTACATTAAAGTTAGCTGCATGTAATCAAAATTAAAACGATTTTATTGATTTTAAGACGCTTTGATTTGAATCGTTGTCATAAGTTTGGTTTTTCAATAAAACCTAAAAATCACAGATTTTTTACTCCCTTACTATCATTTAATCAATCCGCATTAAACACAGTCTGTAAATTCCGACTTTATAGTTTGCCCATTGTTTGTTGTACATAAACTCTTCATTTTTATATGAGGTTAAACAAGGATGTACAACAATGAAGAAGTTATTTCTATTTATAGGTTCAATGGGACTTTTGGTCAGCATGCCCAGTTTTGCAGCAGATTTAAGTATAGGTGACCCTAAAACAGAATCAGGTGAACTTAAACTTTCTGGCGCAATCCGTACCCGATATATGTACAAAGATTATATCGTTGAGGCAAATGAAGGTTCTAAAAACAAGGATTGGCAGCTTGCAGATATTAAAACAGTATTGAGTTATGAAAATCCAAATTGGATTGCCTCATTAGATCTACGCTGTTACCAATACAGCCGTTTATGTGATGGATTATTTTTAAAAGATGCTTGGGCTGGATATAAAATTTCAGACCAACAACGCTTTACCGTGGGTTTTCAATCAGTTGATTTTGGATTTGGTCGACTGTGGGTTAACAGTTATTATGAAACCTTGTTAAATACGGTTGGTTTAGAAGATATTCAAAATCTAGGTGCGAAGTATCAGTTTAAAAATGATCAATACAATTTTATTTTAGGTTTTTACCCAACAGATGGTGGTAACTATACAGGGACATCCAAAGACGCAAGTCGCTATAGTGGCAACTTTGTTCAAGCCGATGATTTAAGCCAAGGCACAGATATCGATGAAAAAAATATGTGGGTGACTCGCTTATCTAAAAAATTTGAGTTGGACCCAGCGCAAAAGTTTTCAACTGAGATTGGTGGTTCATTCTGGTACTCAGATCTGGAAAATAATCGCACGCAGCAAGACGGTCATCGAAGTACATGGAGTGTATTTAGTACAACCAATTATCAAGCATGGCAATGGCTTTTCCTTGCAGGTGAACAGAACATTAAAAATGCCGATAATCTACTGCCAAATAGCTCAACCATCGGGGCATTTGATTATCCCTACCAAGTGGCCAATAAAGGTAAATTTATGGCCAATGAAATTAATTACACCTTGGCACAGCCTTTTTATCAGTTAGAAAATATTAAACCTTATCTGTCCTATAGCCGTTTCTTTAAAGATCAGAAGAGCTATCAAGATTCAGATCGTTTAATTGCGGGGGTGTATTTTAATTACAAGGCCGTAGGAATTCAGGGTGAATATATTTGGAGTCGTAATGATCCAATGACAGGCGGGAGTGCCAATGGTCTAGCACAAGGCGACAGTAATCAGTGGAATAAATTATTTTACTTATCACTTGGTTATTACTTCTAAAATTAACATTGAAGATCAACCAGTCTATTTAAAAAGGCTGGTTCTTTCGGTTCTGCCTACGCCAGCTACTCTTAGGAATAGTTGGTACTTAGGAATAAACGGCTTTTAGTATTAGGCAACTCTTAGGACCAATGCCCCGATTAAAATAATACATGACGAGATAATACGTATCGTATTAACTTGCTCTTTGAGAATAAAGATCGAAATTAGCGTAGCAAATAAAATTGAGGTTTCACGCAGTGCGGCAACAATCGCAACTGGTGCAAGTGTCATCGCCCACAATGCGAGTCCATAAGAGAAAAATGAGCCAATCCCACCGATTAAACCGAAATGCCAATTATGACGAAAATAATCACCCATCTGGCGATACTGCATTTTCAAGGCAAATATAAAAAAGATCAGACCTGAGAGCACAAAGCTCCATAAGATATAAGAAATGGGTGATCCTGAGAGACGAATCCCATGACCATCCACCAAGGTATAGCCAGCAATCAAGACCGCATTGAGTAAGGCTAAACCAATCCCTTTTCGTCCCGTTTGAGAGCTTGCTAAGATCATGGATAAAATGCCAATCGAAATGGTAATGATCCCAACCCACGCATTGAATTCCAGTGTTTCATGTAGCAAAAATGTCCCCAAAACTGCCACAATAAGCGGAGCAGTACCGCGCATCAGTGGATAGCTTAGTCCCATGTCAGCGACACGATAGATTTTGGCAACCATGCCAAAATAGAGAATTTGTATTCCCGTTGAGGCTAAAATATAAGGCCAGCTAGCGCGATGTGGTAGCTGGAAAAAGGGCAGTAGTAGCGCTGCTAAAACTGCTGCTGATGTAGTCACCAATACAGTGGTTAAAAATTTATTTGAGCCTGCTTTTACAATAGCATTCCAAGTGGCGTGAAATGCCGCTGCGATTAAAATAAGGCCAAATATTGCCGTACTCATATGCTACCTGCTTTTTCATGATCGGGTTAATGTGCATGATGTTGATGGAAAAAGAAAGCAGGCAGCTTATCGTAATTATAGAAATACTTTTTCTGTATTCGGTTGAGTCAGTTCAACCGCTTGAACCTGTTGTCCACGCGATAGGTTCTGAACATGCTGCAATCGATGGAGCAGTTCATTTTGTATAAACAGGATACAAGTCTGTAATTTAGACGAGCTTTTTAGCCGTGAAGGATAGACTGCCCATACATCGGCATCTTGCCAGTACTCAGGCAAAATATGCTGTAACTGACCACTAATCAGCTCATCAGCAACATCCCAAATTGAACGTAAGATAATGCCATGACCTTCAACTGCCAATTGATGAATAATTTCACCATTATTGGAAATAAAGCGAGGAGTAACATGTACGGACATATCTTCCGAAGCATGTCGTAATTTCCATAACACCGAGGATTGATCACGCTCACTGATGGTTAAGCAATCATGATTGCGCAAATCATCTAAGCTTTTAGGCATACCATTTTTGACTAAATAGCTTGGTGCAGCACAAAAAATTCGGAAGTTTGAAACCATTTTTTTGGCAATCATATTGGGTGCAATTTCATTACCAATCCGAATATCTAGATCAATACTGTGTTGAATTAAATCTTTCGTATTATCAATCGTATCAAACTGAATTTCTAATTTTGGATACATGGTCATTAGCTTCGATAGGATCGGTGCGACGTGTTTGCGTCCAAAACCAAAGCTACTGACAATATCCAGATGTCCAGTAGGGGTACTCAATGGGTTATTGACTAACTCACTGATTTCATCGAACTCATTCAAAATATGAACAACTCTCTCCAAAATCAGTTTGCCATCTTCAGTCAAACTGACATGACGGGTACTGCGATGAAACAATTTACAGTTTAAATTGTTTTCTAAAATATTGATGCGCTTACTAATAAATGCAGGTGAAACACCCAGTTCTTCCGCAGATGCAACAAAACTTTTGCGTTTCGTTACTGTGCAAAAAACCTTTAAATCCGATAGGTTAGGTAGATTGTTCACGATCCGTGTCCATTGGGGTGATAGTTTTATTATTGATCATTTTTGCTGAAAATAGCATGTTTACTTCTAAGGATATTAACCAAAGGTGTAAGGGAGCGTTATGGCAAAAAAGTATAAAGTTGCGACGATTGCAGGCGATGGAATCGGGTTAGAAGTTCTACCAGAAGGGATTAAGGTTGTAAAGGCTGCTGCAGACAAATATGGCATAGCGCTACAGTTCGATGCATTTGAGTGGGCAAGTTGTGATTATTATCTTGAACACGGCAAAATGATGCCAGACAACTGGTTTGAAATTTTACAGCAATACGATGCAATTTTCTTTGGTGCTGTGGGCTGGCCAGAAAAAGTACCAGATCATATTTCTCTTTGGGGGTCTTTGCTACAGTTCCGTCGTCGTTTTGACCAATATGTGAATTTACGTCCAGTACGTTTAATGCCTGGGGTGAAATGCCCACTTGCAGGTAAAAAACCAGGAGATATTGATTTCTACGTGGTCCGTGAAAATAGCGAAGGTGAATACTCTGCGATTGGTGGTAAGGCTTTTGAAGGTACTGAGCGTGAGTTTGTTTTACAAGAAGCTGTGTTTACCCGTCATGGTGTAGATCGCATTTTGAAATATGCTTTTGAGTTTGCCAATCAACGCGATGCTAAAAAAGTTACCGCTGCAACCAAATCAAATGGTATTGCAGTCAGTATGCCGTACTGGGATGAACGTGTTGATGCGATGGCAAAACAGTATCCGCAAATCAAGGCAGACAAACAGCATGTCGATATTTTGGCCGCTCGTTTTGTATTACAGCCTGAACGTTTTGATGTGGTGGTTGCTTCAAACTTATTTGGTGATATTTTGTCGGATTTGGGACCTGCATGTACAGGAACGATTGGTTTAGCCGCTTCTGCAAACTTAAATCCAGAACGTAATTTCCCATCGTTATTTGAACCTGTACATGGTTCTGCACCCGATATTTATGGTCAAAAAATTGCCAATCCAATTGCTGCAATCTGGTCTGGTGCAATGATGTTGGATTTCTTGGCAGATGGCGACGAACAGGTGGTTCAAGCAGGCCAAGAGATTATGCAGGCGATTGAACATGTATTGTTACATGGCCCGAAAACACCAGATGTGGGTGGAACAGCCAAAACGTGCGAAGTTGGAGATGCGATTGCAGCATTTGTAACACATCAAAAAATGAACTTATTCGCGATGGAGTAATCGCCCTTAGGGAATAAACAATCAGGATCCAAGATGGATTGAATGGATATGGATAATCAAAATACAAAACTTTATACAGATAAGACACTTGCAATAACCAGTCTTGCCGTAGTGTTTATTTCGGTGGCTGGTTTGGCAATTTACTCAACTGAATCTATACAGCTTGCTGCTCAATGGATGAAGTGGACAACATCTGTTTTTACCACACCAGTGCTGTTATTTACATTTTTGTCAATTATTTTTACCTTTGCTTTGGCGTTTAGTAAATATGGAAAAATCAAGTTAGGTGAAGGTAAGCCGCAATACACTACCATGTCATGGATTTTCATGTTCATTTTATCGGGTATTGGTTCTTCGACCTTATATTGGGGCTTCTTAGACTGGGCTTATTATTATCAAACACCGGGTTTAAATTTAACCCCTGAATCAGCGGAAGCATTGAAATATAGCGTTGCTTACTCATTCTTTCATTCGGGATTGAGTGCTTGGTCGATCTATGCGCTAGCTTCAATTTCACTGTGTTATAGCTACCATGTCAGAAAGAATAAAGGCTTGAGTTTGGCTTCAATGATTGAAGCGGTCACTGGCTTTAAGGCAACCGGACCTGTTGGGCGTCTTGTCGATCTGATGTTCTTGTTGTGTATGTTCGGTGCTTTAACGATTTCTTTGGTGCTGACTGCGGTGACCTTTACCAATATTTTGTCGCAGTTGACAGGTATTCCCAATACTTTTATGACCAAAGTGGTGATTATTTTTGCAGTATCGATTTTATTCGCCCTAAGTTCTTATGTGGGAATGGATAAGGGCATGCAACGTCTCAGCCATATGGTGTGTTTAGGTGTGGTGTTGTTTGCGATTTATGTGCTGTGCTTTGGGCCGACCCAATTCATTATGAATAACTCGCTGATGAGCTTTGGCTTAATGGCAACCAATTTTGTCGATATGAGTTTATTTACCGACCCAATGGGCGATGGAAAGTTCACCCGTGAATGGACCGTATTTTATTGGTTATGGTGGATTTCTTATGCACCGGGTGTGGCGTTATTTGTAACGCGTGTTTCAAAGGGACGTACCATCAAAGAAGTGATTCTTGCCATGGTCATCGGCGGTAGCGTTGGTTTATGGTTCATCTTTGGGGTGTTTGAAAACTACAGTGTCTATAACTTTATTCACGGTATGGTCAATGTGCCACAAGTTTTAAGCCAACAAGGCGGTGAAGTTGCGATTAGCCAACTGCTTGGTTTATTGCCTGCTGGCAAACTGATGATGTGGATCTTCCTTGGAATTATGGTGATTTTTCTTGCAGCACATATGGATGCTGTGGGTTATGCGGTGTCAGCAACGTGTACCCGCGGTTTACGTGAGGGGCAAGACCCATCACCAAATGCGCGGTTGTTCTGGTGTGTGATGCTAACCCTTGTTCCGATTGCGATGATTTTCTCTAAAGCGCCTTTGGACACCATGAAAACTGCGACCATTGTGACTGCCTTGCCATTCATTGTGATTATTTTGATACAGACCTATGGCTTGGTGAAATGGTTGATTGAGGATTATTCAAAGGTTCCATCCCATCTGATTGAGCAAATGAGTTTTAGCGAGTTGGAATCTTTAGATCAAACAGATGCAAATAAACATATGCACATTGATGTTGCAATTGAACCCACTGCGGATAAAACCAGTCAAAAGGAATTGTCATGACACAACAACCGAGCATGCGCTATAGATTGAGTGAAGAAATGCAAAGTCTGGTGTACTGGAGCAGCATTTATTCGCCTGCGGATGATGATATCGATTCTATTCGGGCTGCGTATGATGCGATGTGCTTACATTACACCTTACCGCGTGATGGTACGGTCAATATTGAAGATAAAACTGTGCCGCAGCTCAATCATCCAGTGAATGTTCGGTTGTATTCACCACTGGGTGAAGCACCAGCAACAGGTTGGCCATGTATTTTATATCTTCATGGTGGTGGTTGGATGGTGGGGAATCTTGATTCACATGAGTTTATCACTCGCTATTTATGTCGTGATTTAAATGTTGCTGTGTTGAGTGTGGATTATCGCTTAACACCAGAACATCATTTTCCAGCTGCATATGAAGACTGTGAAACAGTATATCACTGGCTCTATCAACATGGTCTGCAATGGAAGATAAACCCAAATAAAATTGTTTTGATGGGGGACAGTGCGGGCGGTAATTTAGCGGCTGCACTTGCAGTGCAATTACAACATACAGGGGCTCAAGCCTGTGGTCTTGCAATGGTTTATCCATGTTTGAGTAGTCGTTTTGATACGGCATCCTGTCAGCAGAAAGCGGATGCACCGTTACTGTCAGTAACAGATATGCATGATTACTTGAAAGCCTATGCGCCAAATGCAAGCGATTGGCAGGACTTACGTTTATCACCACTGTTGGCACAGGATTTTTCCGATATGCCCCGTAGTTTTATTGCCGTCGCTGAGTATGACCCTCTCAGTGATGATGGGCGTATTTTTGCTGACAAGTTAAAACAGGCCAATATTGCAACCGAATTTTATCTCGGTAAAGGATTACTACATGGCAGTTTGCGTTTAGTACGTGACTGTCCTGTGGTGCAAGATTTATATCAGCGCATGCTGAGTTCGTTAAAGCCAATGTTTAATTGATTTGAACATCAGCCAATTTTAATCAAAAGGTCGTTAGGACAAAAAAGAGTTTAATGGAGTAAAAGACATGAATGCAGTTGAAAAATTACCAGAAGATTTCTGTTCAAACCCGGACGTAGCTTGGACCTTTCCAAAAGTCTTCTATACATCTTCTCAGGTTTTTGAGCGTGAAAAAGAAGCAATTTTTGCAAAAAGCTGGATTTGCGTTGCACACGGCAGTGAGGTGGCGCAAGCCAATGACTATATTACTCGTAAGGTGATTGGTGAAAACATTATCGTGATTCGAGGTAAAGATAGTGTATTACGGGCTTTTTATAATGTCTGTCCACATCGTGGTCATGAATTGTTAAGCGGAAGTGGTAAAGCGAAGAACGTAATTACCTGTCCTTATCATGCATGGACATTCAAGCTAGACGGGAGTTTGGCGTTGGCACGTAACTGTGATCATGTTGAATCATTTGATAAACAAAACTCAACGATGGTACCGGTAAAAGTTGAAGAATACGCAGGTTTTATTTTTATTAACATGGATGAAAATGCCACTTGTGTTGAAGATCAATTGCCTGAATTTGCCCAAAAACTTAATGAAACTTGTGCTGTCATCAAAGATTTAAAACTTGCAGCACGCTTTGTGACAGAGACACCTGCAAATTGGAAAGTGATTGTAGATAACTATATGGAGTGTTATCACTGTGGACCTGCACATCCAGGCTTTGCAGATTCTGTTCAAGTGGATAAATATTGGCATACCACACATCAAAACTGGACTTTGCAGTACGGTTATGCACGCTCTTCGGAAAAATCGTTCAAGCTTGATCCATCTGTGAAAGATCCAACCTTTAGTGGCTTTTGGACATGGCCTTGCACCATGTTTAATGTACCACCAGGCGGTAACTTCATGACTGTGATCTATGAATTTCCTGTAGATGCTGAAACGACATTACAACATTATGATATTTACTTTACCAATGAAGAACTGACTCAAGACCAAAAAGATTTGATTGAATGGTATCGTAATGTCTTCCGCCCAGAAGATTTAAATCTGGTTGAAAGTGTGCAACGTGGCTTAAAGTCACGTGGTTATCGCGGTCAAGGGCGAATCATGACGGATAAGCAACGTTCGGGGATTAGTGAACACGGTATTGCTTATTTCCAAAACCTCGTTGCGCAATATCACAAGTAATCATTTAAAGGAGCCTCTCAAAACATCACTGAGGCGAACAGCTCAATCATGTGATTTTTAGAGAAGCTCTCAAGTTAAAGGTACGGCAAATGAAGCCGTACCTTGCTTTCAAACCATAGGATCATGACATGTCAAGTTTGCAAGGTAGTCCGCTATTTCAACAACGCGGATGGGTAGATGGTCAATGGATCAATGCACAATCCAATGCCACTGTACCCGTCACCAACCCAGCAACAGGTGAAGAGATTGGGCGTATTCCCAATATGGGGGCAGCAGAAGCAAGCCTCGCGGTTGATGCTGCATATCAAGCCTTAGCAACGTGGAAAGCCTTAACTGCACAAAAACGCGCAGATTTATTATTGGCTTGGTATCAGTTGGTATTGGCACATGCTGACGAACTGGCTCGTATCATGACCATTGAACAGGGCAAGCCTTTGGCTGAAGCCTTAGGTGAAGTGAAATATGCTGCTTCATTTATTCAATGGTTCGCAGAAGAGGGCAAGCGAGTTTATGGTGATGTGATTCCTACCACCAATAATCAACAGCGTTTTATCATTACCAAGGAACCTGTAGGTGTGGTTGCAGCGATCACGCCTTGGAATTTCCCAATCGCTATGATTACCCGTAAAGCTGCGCCAGCTTTAGCTGCGGGTTGTACGATTGTGATTAAACCTGCCAATGAAACGCCTTATTGCGCCTTGGCCATTGCCAAACTTGCAGAAATGGCAGGGATTCCTGCTGGGGTGATCAATGTTGTAACAGGTCAGTCACAAGAAATCGGTGCGGTATTTACCAGTCATGAAAAAGTCAAAAAACTAACTTTTACTGGTTCAACGCCTGTTGGTCGTTTATTGATGCAGCAATGTTCAGACACGATTAAAAAACTTGCGCTCGAACTCGGTGGAAATGCGCCATTGATTATTTTTGATGATGCAGATTTAGATAAAGCAGTACAAGGTGCAATTTTTGCCAAATTCCGTAATGCAGGGCAAACCTGTGTTTGTGCCAACCGTATTTATGTACATGACAAGGTTTATCAGGCATTTACTGAGAAATTTGTGCAAGAAGTTGAAAAATTTAAGATTGGCAATGGTCTTGAAGAAAATGTACAGATAGGGCCTTTAATCAATGAAAAAGCCGTCCTTAAAGCACAACAGTTAATCGATGATGCACGTAAAAAAGGTGCACAAGTGGCTTGTGGTGGTAAACAGCATGCACTTGGACAGACCTTTTTTGAACCAACCGTGCTTACTGATGTGGATCAAAGCATGGAAATTGTCAAAGAAGAAATCTTTGGGCCAGTGGCACCACTGATTCGATTTAGTGATGAAGCAGATGTGGTTGCCCAAGCCAATGACACCATCTTTGGTTTGGCAGCTTATGTGTATAGTGAAAGCATTTCACGAATCTGGCGTGTCGCAGAACAACTTGAATATGGCATGGTGGGGATGAACTCAACTGCAATTTCAAATGAAGTGGTCCCGTTTGGCGGTGTGAAGCAATCAGGGGTAGGCCGTGAAGGTTCTAAGTATGGCTTAGAAGAATTCATGACCATTAAATATATGTGTTTAGGGCTATAGGATAAAGGCGTGTTGGACATTCATTGATGATCATCCAACACGCTGCCCTCCAATGAGAAAGCGCTTGAATAAGTACTTAAAAAAGCAACATGTGGTAAAGAGGATTTAGACATGGCAAGTCATTATGAAATGTTTGCATCAGTGGTCACAGGGGTAGAGCAACTTACACCATTGATCAAACGGTTTACATTTAAACGTCAGGATGGACAAAATTTTCCTCAGTTTAATGGGGGCAGTCATATCATTGTTAAAATGAATGATCAGCTTTCCAATGCCTATTCACTGATGAGCTGTGCTCAGGATCTTAGCACTTACCAAGTATGCGTACGCAAAGATGTAGAAGGTAAAGGTGGCTCGGTCTATATGCATGAGCAATGCAATGAAGGCTATGAAATTCTGATTTCAGAACCTAAAAATTTATTTCCGCTGGCTGAAAATGGCGCAAAACATATTTTAATTGCGGGTGGGATTGGGATTACGCCTTTTGTGCCGCAAATGGATGAGTTGGCTGCACGAGGAGCAGATTACGAATTGCATTATGCCTATCGTTCGCCAGAGCATGCTGCACTGCTGCAAGAGCTCAAACAAAAACATGCTGAACATATTTTTAGTTATGTCGATTCAGATGGGAAATGCCTTGACCTCGATCAATTAATTTCCGCACAGCCAAAGGGCACACACGTTTATGTCTGTGGGCCAAAGCCAATGATTGATGCGGTGATTGATCGTTGTAATTTTCATCGTTATCGAGATGAATATATTCATTGGGAACAATTTGCTTCAACCGTACCTGAAGATGGTGAAGCGTTTACTGTGGTTTTGGCGAAATCCAATCAGCAAGTCGAAGTTCAAGGCAACCAGACTATTTTACAGGCGATTGAAGCATTGAATATCGATGTTGAGTGTTTGTGTCGTGAAGGGGTGTGTGGTACCTGTGAAACTGCAATTCTAGATGGTGAAGCAGAGCACTTTGATCAGTATTTGAGTGATGATGAAAAGGCATCACAGCAATCGATGATGATCTGTGTATCTCGTGCTAAAGGCAAAAGATTGGTATTAGATTTATAAATAATCCTTGGCGTAAACCGAAGTGATTTATGTTGATATATTGCAGCTTTACTTTAACCTGAATTGACGGTTTCTAAATTAACGCCGAATGAATTTCATTCGGCGTTAATGACTGATTATGAGTATGATTTAACAACTACATTTGAGCATCTGCGCAAAAAACCAAATATTGCTAAGTGCAAAGCATAGCCACTAAAAAGCCCAAACAAATTTTAATACACTCGTATGGCCTTCAGGGCGATTCTCAATATGTGTTTCTTTTAAATACTTTGCTTCAATTGACCAGTTTTTATCTTGATATTGTATTGCAGGACCAATTGCCAAAACTTGTCCACGCATCGCAATATTTTCACCCTGTTGCTTATCTGACTTGGTTTGCTTAAAAGCGTAGCCTTCAACAGCCACTTTAACCTGATCAGTAAGTTTATATCCAAGACTATAATCACCAGCAAAATATTCCCCAGATTTGTATTGGGTATCATCATTTTCAGTGTTAAAGCTATAAGAAATTTTAGTTGAAATATCTAAACCATTTTTTGGCGCATAGCTGTAAGCAAAAATCGGTCGAACAGTATTATAGTTTTTGCCAATATTGGCGACCAAAGGCTGTTGTGCTGTGGCCTTATCATATTGACCTGTGGCGAGTACTGTTTCTATCGCAGCAATCCAGTGGTGATCTCCTTGATGCCAACCTAACATTGACCCCAACATTAAATCACCTAAGGCAGTGTTATGGTCTGACATCCCCGCTGCAGATAATCTGAGATCAACCATAGGCTGTATGGCATATAAACCCAGTTGACCACCGAGATAGTTTTGTTCTGTCATCCAAACCAAACGGGGGATAAAGGCATTTACATCTAAATGAAAATTCGCTGGGCCATTATCAAAACTTCCGGCATGGTAATTTTGATAATAGCTTAATAGATACACGCCAGCAGGTGGTAGTGCGCCCGCCATCATACCTTCGGCACCGAGGGCAAATGAGTCAGCCCCATTTTCTGTGGCACAGGCAATGCTACTGGTTAAACCGAGCATTAGTGGAATTGAAAGTTTGAACATCAATTGTTTCATAGAAAATCCTTTTCAATGATATTTTTATTGCAGGTAGCTGTAGTTAAACGGATTAAGCATCACTACATTGTTGACTAAGCGGCTACTCGACGACGATCAACCTCTGTAGAGGGGCCTTGATCAGCGTCTTGGACCAATTGGAAATTAAATTTGATGTGTTTAAAGGCTTTATTTAAATTGTATTGTTTAATTTTTGCGAGATCCGTTACATCCAGCGCAGTAGCAATCAGTCCATCACGAGTAGCAAAGGCAAAGTCATCCCAAAGGTATTTGTCACCTTCAATATTAAATTGAGTGGTCAGTTTGCGATAACCCGGCGCAGAGACAAAGTAGTGAACATGAGAAGGACGGTTACCATGTCGACCCAACAAATTGAGTAAAGCTTGTGTTGTACCTTCAGGTGGACAGCCATAACCGACAGGCATGGTGGTTTGAGCAATATATTGACCTTGTGTATCGGTGAAAATACTGCGGCGTAAATTAAATGCAGACTGAGATTTATCAAAGAATGAATAGTTGCCTAAACTGTTGGCGTGCCAGATTTCTACTTTTGCATTGGGAATAATCTGTCCAGCAGTGTCAGTGACAATGCCTTCAATGATTAAGGCATCGACGTGCGCAGATTCAGAGCCATCATCCATACGAGCAAAGCCAACGGACTCAGGCGCACCTGCAACATAAAGCGGTCCTTCAATTGTTCGTGGTGTTCCACCTGTAATACCGGCTTTAGTATCTGCTTCATCTGCACGTAAATCTAAGTAATGTTCTAGCCCTAGACCTGCTGCCAAAAGTCCCAGTTCATTGGCTTGACCTGCATCTGTCAAATATTCTAAGCCTTTCCAAAGCTCGGTTTGAGACATATCTAAGTCTTCAATGGCTTGGAATAAATCACCAAGTAAACGAACAACGATTTGCTGAACACGCAGATTGACTTCACCTGTTGCTGTCGCGACATTCATTTGCTGAACGAGGCTATCGATTTGTTGTCTATTCATCATCATCTTCCTTTGATTGATATGAGTATTTGGCATGAGTATCTTGAGAGCGATCTGGAATCGGTGCAGATCACTCACGCTGGTGTTGCTATATTGGATAATTTAAGGGTTCAACCACTCAACTTTAGATGTGTCTAAAAAGTGCCGAACGTGATTGCCCATTTGCACCATCTGCCGCACTTAAAAAGCGTTCAGTATGGATGTCTTTTTCAAATAAACGGCTTTGCATCAAGGTGGAGATGGCGGCATCAATCATCGGTGGCGGGCCACATAAATATGCCTTGTGCCCACTGCATTTATTTTCAAAATAATTGGCAACCGCTTCATGTACATAACCTGTAAACCCTGTCCATTGGTCTTCTGGCTTAGGCGCATTTAAGGCAGGGATGTATCTGAAATTTGGATATTCTTTGACAAGCTGTTCGAATTTTTCACGGTTATATAATTCAGCAACATCCCGTGCACCTTGGAACAAATAAATGATACGGGTGTCAGCTTGTTCTAAAAGATCCAGAATCATCGATTGAGGGCTTGAAAGACCTGAACCACCTGCAATGAAAATGACATTTTGCTGATCAGACTTACGCACAAAAAATTGTCCATAAGGTCCTGAAAGCGCCATTTCTTCACCAACACTCAGTTCATCATGCACATAGCGTGTTGCAGCACCCCCTTGCACTTTACGAATATGTAATTCGATCAGATTTGCTTCGCTCGGTGTATTGGCGATTGAAAATGCCCGGGTTCCTTCAATATTAGGGAGTTGGATATTGATGTATTGGCCTGCTTGAAACTGCATTGGTCGATCAAGTTGAAGTCGGACACCTTTAATCGTTGGCGATAAATCCGTTATTTCAATAACCTTAGCTTGGTAGTCTTGGACTAAATAGCCTAAGAAATCCTCGTCTTCATCCACGTCCGCTTCGATGACCATGTCAGATTCGGGCTTGCAACAACAAGCCAACACTTTATTTTCTTCACGTTCAATGTCCATAAGTGCAAAAGGCGAGGCTTCACCTACATCATAAAAACCGTCTGTGACTTGAACTTTACATGTACCACAAGTGCCATGTCCGCAAGCAAAGGGCAACCAAACACCTTGACGCAATGCTGCATCTAAAATGGTTTGATCCTCTTCAACTTGAATGATGGTTCCTGCTGGTTCAATCGTGACTTGATAGCTCATCTGTGTTCTCCTTAAACATGTGTGCCTTGATAACCCGCTAAATCAGGTGTTACAAAGCGCAGGAGAGATTTATGATCAAAACCCAAATCTTCTAGGGACTTAGAAAAATCAGGATGTAAAAGATTGCGGTTTAAACGGAATTTGACTTTAGACCAATCAATATTTTTAAAATCAGGATGTTGCTCAAAACCTGCTTGAATTTGCCCATCAATCAAGGCTTGTAAACTTTGTTTTGGTGAAACCACAAAAGCATGTGCCGAACAAAATAGGGTGTGATGATCCCAACCAATAAACAACAGCATGTTTTCGCCGTAATTTTGTTGTAGGTCTAGTGGTTCAAATTGATATTTTTCAACAATCGCTTGTACAGTCATGGTGTATTTCCTTAAACTTTTGAGTAAATCCTTGAACCGATGCTGTCGAGTTAGACAACATCGATTGCTTATTTTTTAATTTTTGGACAATGGTTTAAGCTGCGTTGCCTTTCCACTTTTTCCAGCGCTGTTGGTCAGGAGAACCTTCAATATCGAGATTGTCTGCACCGACATTAAAGTTGTAATAATCCCTTAAAATACTTTCTAAATCTGGACCGCCACAGTTGCCCTGCAAAATTTGATGTACAGGCAGCCAAGCCTGAATATATTTCTCAGGTTCGCGTTCAAAAATGTCATGACAACCATCAGAGCAAGTGTGGTAACGCTCATCTTTGTAAATTGAATCGCGATAGCTAAATAGCGTTGGGTCACCATCCATTTCAGTAAAGGTCATTGGAATTTGGCACACTTGGCACAATTGAGGTAAACCCGCGCTATAGAAGCGTTTTCCTTCAGCTTCCATTTTTCGAGCAAGTTCCCAACGTGGACGATAGTATTTATCAAAAGTGTCGGGGTATTTTTCTGAGAGCCAATCCATTTCCTCATCTGTTGGGATCCACGTATGGAAGCCTGCTGCATGACCGAAGTTATAGAAAATCCACCATGCTTGATGCGAAACATGTTCTTTCTCTTTGCTAATCACTTCACTATATTTCGGCATACGAATCCCGTAGCGACTTAAGTCTTTAAATAAAGCGCCACCCGCTTCTTCAAAATAAGTTTCCCAAGCTTCTTTCCATGACATGACTTTATTTGGCAGCATGTAATCCATCATCATACCGACAATGGACAGCAGGCGAGTTCCTCGCCAGAACCATTTATCAATCCATTCTTGTACGATTGGCACATTATCTTCGTGCTGTTCCAGTAAGAATTTTACGATTTCCAGTCCTAACGTCATGTGGCGTGCTTCGTCTGATTGTGCACTAAAGCCAAATGTTACGGTCGCCATATCACCGTTGTAAGCTGCTCCCGACATGAATGGAACGAACAATAAGTTAGTGAGGACATATTCAAAGGCAAAGCTGATTGCCAATAAAAACTCAAAAGGTCCCGCTGAACGTGCATCTTCAAAGAATGATTTAGGTACAGACAAGTACCAGACACGGTCATGCATATGCGCCCAGTCTTGGAAGCCATCAAAGAACTTGTTGTAATGGCTCATGGCATGAATCTGGGTTTGTACATGACGTAATTCATCAATCGATTGCATTTGCGAGGCGATACGTGCACCGATGCCACTGAACTGACGCCCAACATGGGCATAGCCTTGGTACGCTTGATACTCAAGCGGGGTTACCGCGGTTAAAAACAGTTTAATCGCGTTGACATAACGTTCATTTGAAACATTCATTTGTCCATTGTTTTGTGCAAAAGCATCAAAAATGGCATATAGCTTCTTTTCTTTTTCTGCTTGGTATTTCCAATAGTTATCCATGGTTAAACGGAAAGGATCTTCCCATTTCGACCAGTCGGTAATTTTGATGCCTTCAAACTCTTCATACGGAAAGGCATCTTTACGATCTGCATAGGAAAAGTCCCAATCTAGATCACGGGTGAGTATCCGATATCGTTCTTTGGCATTGAGTTTTTTATTGTTTACTTTGGCTTGGCTATTCATTTTGATCATCCTTTAACTTACATGCAGCTGCCTGCTATTTATGCTTTAAATCTAGGGGAAGTGCAGCTTAGTTCCACTTCAAGGTAAAGCTGTCATCATCTTCATCAACATTGCCACCCAAGGTAATCATGTTGAGTTGTAGTTCTTGGATATCCCAGTTTTGCCCAAGTTTTTCTGATACTGTTTCTGCACGTACCACCAGTTCGCCAGTGCTTTCTACCCGAATCATGGCGGGAAGATATTGAATTGTTGCTTCAGGATTGTCCTGTTCAATCGCTTCAATGATGTAGCGTGAGGTGTCATTGTCTTGCAATGCTAAATAAACTTTAGAGGTCATGATGGCAAATCCTTATGCTGCTAAATCGAGTAAAATGTTGCCGGCTTTTTTGCTACGTTCAGAGATCTTATTTAGACCGGAATCAATCCCAGAATCTGTGAGTGCGGTTTGTGCCCAAGCACTAAAGGCTTGTTTAACTTGGGGTAGTAATTCCGTGATCCATGATTGAATCAGGGTTTTATTGTCTTCAGATTCTAAAATCGCAGTTTTTAAAACACTGTCTGACCACTTCGCTAAATCAGTTAAACAGTCCTTCATAAATTCAGTAAGAATGGCAATATCACGCCCACCATTTTCAACCAGCCACTCATCCAGCTGTCCAAAAACCAGCTCTTGTAACATGCTGTCAATCAACAGATTTTGCAGAATATAAAGTTTGAACCAGTCTTGTTCGGTTAGACTTTGTTCACAAAGTTTACGTAAGGGTTGCCAAGTTTCATTATTTAGCCAAGCGTGTTTGGCTTGCAGTAAGGATTCACCTGTATTGCCATCGAGGATTAAGCCAATACGTGAAATATATTGCGCCATACCGAGGCGATCCATTGCTGCAAAAATACATGCCTGGGTGATGACTGTGCCATAACCATAGGCACTGCCTGACATCATATATAAGTTGGCCGTTTGTTCGACATAGCGAAAAGGTAGTAAACACTGGATGATTTTTTGTTTTACTTCATCACTGAGATTATTGACCAACTGACGTTTTTCAAAAAAAGCATAATGACTTTCAGCTGTATCTTGCAGACGTGCACGATGTTGTACATAAGCGCCGTAATAAAACTGGCGAGGGTCTTTAAATGCATACCAATCTTGCATTTGCAAAGCCGTATGGGTTTTATCATTTAAGGTTTTGTCTGGCTTCCATAATGGGCGATAGTGAAAGTTTGTTGAAGCTTGAATATCAAAGCTGACTTCTTGATAGCGTGTTGCGGGCTTGGCTCCAAATCGGCGTTCGATATACGCATAAGTCTGACGAATCGGTTCCAAATTGGATGTTTTAATTTCTAAAGTCATTAGCTTCTCCTTGTAGAATTAAGCCTGATCTTCTTGATCAGAATGTTGGCGAACATGATTTAAAACAGTCGGTTCAATGCCATAACGCCATTTATCTTCCTGCGCATCGTTCCAAGCTTGTTGTTCTGCGGTCATTTCAATGACGTGATTAATTTCACAAAAATGCTGGAAAGCCTGTTGGGGGAGAATTAGTTCCACAAAAAGCGTCGGGTCTTGAATGGCAAAATCGAACTCTACAAATTTGGCATTCCGCTCACCTGTAATACGGATATATTTAACCAATGCGGTAGGTTGTTTAGCGTCAATCATGTGCTTATCCTTTTATCAACATCAAAAAGATTTCGATGTAGAGCTTCATGCTCATGTGCTAGGTTTGCTCTAGATATTTCAAAAGTCGTGCCAATATTAAAATTTAATTAAAATTCAAATGCTTAATATTTATTGATGATAATTTTATGAACAATGGCAGCATTATTTTCATCAAATAATGAACATAAAGAGATGCTGATTTCATCAAAAGATGAAACAGTGATTTTGATGGGTAAGGTCGAGTTAATGCTTATAAAAAACCAATAAATACTTGATATCGATTAAAATTAAAACAATATACCTTAAAGGTATGAAAATATAAGAATAGGTAGTGAAGCTTTTGGATCAAAATTAGGTAATATCAAGATCGTATTTACAACGACATATAGCCAAGGATGGATATATCATGCCCTCAGCCAAAGATGTGAAGGTATATAAAAAAATACTGGAACAGAACAAAGATATTCAAGATTTACTTGATAAAATCGTTTTTGATGCTCAACACGGACAAATCTGGTTTGATGAAAATCGGATGTTGTTGATGCATACCAGTATTCTGGGCTTTTTAAGAAAAGATCTTTATCAGATGTTGGGGCTTGAACGCACCAAACGCTTTTTTATTCGTTGTGGTTATCAAGCTGGCATGCGCGATGCAGAAGTAACCTCAAAACTACGACCAAATTTAAATGAAGCAGAAGCTTTTATGGCTGGACCGCAAATGCATGGCATCCGTGGCATGGTGCAGGTTGAAGTCAATGAACTGCATTTGAGCCATGATTTAAAACAATTTTATGCTGATTTTAATTGGCTTAATTCATTTGAAGCAGAAGTGCATTTAAGTGAATTTGGTGCTTCGGATCAACCTGCTTGCTGGATGTTATTAGGCTATGCCTGTGGCTATAGCAGCTTTGTCATGGGGCAGACCATTATCTATCAGGAAACACATTGCGTTGCTCAAGGTGATGAACATTGTCGAATCATTGGAAAGCCGTTGAGTGAATGGGAAAATGCCGATGAGTTGATTCGCTTTATGTCACCCGATGCTGTCTCGGACGAAATCATTGCCTTACAGGCGGAACTCAATCAATTAAAGAAAAATATTTATACCGATGCTGAAAGTGATTACACCATGTTTAATGCGGTAGGCGAGTCGGTTGCCTATCGCAAAGTCTGTGATCTACTTAAAAAAGCAGCAGGGAGTAAAGTCGCAGTTTTATTACAGGGTGAAACAGGCGTTGGCAAAGAAGCATTTGCACGTGGTATTCATAATGGCAGTCAGCGCCAAGCGCAGCCATTTGTGGCAGTGAATTGTGCCTGTATTCCTCCAGATCTGATTGAGTCAGAACTGTTTGGAGTGGAAAAAGGCGCATTTACTGGTGCGGTGCAATCCCGAATGGGAAAATTTGAACGTGCCGATGGCGGAACAATTTTTCTAGATGAAGTGGTCGAGCTTTCACCACGTGCGCAAGCTGCGTTATTACGTATGCTGCAAGAAGGTGAATTTGAACGGGTAGGAGATAGTCGCACCCGCCAAGTCGATGTCAGACTGGTTGCTGCGACCAACGAGGATTTAGAGCAAGCCGTTAAAGATGGTAAATTCCGTGCAGATTTATATTATCGCTTAAATATTTTTCCTGTGATTATTCCGCCTTTACGTCAGCGAAGAGAAGATATTCCCTTGCTGATTAATCATTTTTTAGCACGCTTTGAAAATATGTATAGCAAAACCCTAAAAGGGCTCAGTGATAAAGCGAAAAATTTTATGATGAAATATGATTGGCCTGGCAATATTCGTGAGCTGGAAAACTTGTTGGAAAGAGCCACATTACTGACCGATCATCAACAGGAAATTAAATTGGAAAGTTTGTTTCCACAACATAAAGATTTAGAAGCAGTGGGTGAAACTGCACAATCGGCGATCAATGTAGAGGATTTATTTAGCGAGAATTTCTCTTTAGATCAACTTGAACAAAATATTATTCGTAGTGCAATGGATAAAAGCCAGCAGAATGTATCAGAAGCTGCACGTATGCTTGGAATTAGTCGGGCAACATTGGATTACCGTTTAAAGAAAATTACGCTAGGCTAAAATCGAATTTGCTCCCAATAACTATAGACCAATAGCCATAGAAATATGCTTAGATTGGTTTTTGATCAGCATTTGGCCACTATGTGATCTGTCTATAATTGTCAATTTAAAATAGATTAGCTGAATGTTTGTTTAAATGAAGTCGATTTTATACTTGGATGTTGATCTCATATTTTATTTAAATCGTCGGGCTTAAATAAAATACTAAAACAACTTCCCCCTAAAGCTTGTGACTTGGAATATTCAATGCGACCTTCATGCGCGATCATAATTGCATTGACAACAGATAGACCTAAACCACTACCACCATTCTTTTTGCCTCTGGATTCTTCAAGTCGATAAAATGCATCAAAAATAAAGGGAATATGCTGATCTGCGATACCGGGTCCTTGATCTTCAATGGTTAAAACCAATCCTTCTGATTTTTTTTGGGTGCTAATCCGTAAAATCCCTGCCTGTGCATAACGAATTTCATTTTCAAATAATGCAATTAAGATCTGTTCAAGCCGTTGTCGGTCAAAAAAGCAGGCTTGATCCGATAAATTGGTTTCAATGATTAATTTTGCTTGATCAAAACGGTCTTGAAGTAAGTTCACAGATTGTGTAATGACGTCAGATAGACAAACTGATTCTAGGTTAAGTCGAAGTTGTTGATTATCCGCCAGACTTAGGGTTCTTAGATCTTCGATTAAAAATGACAACTGCTCAACTTGATTGAGCAAATTTTTTAATAAGGCCTTATCTGGGGTAAATATATCGTCAAGCACGCCTTGTAAGCGACCTTGTAAGATAGTCACAGGAGTTCTTAATTCATGTGCAATTGCGGCATTCCAAATAGATGCATTGTTGACTGAGATTTCCAGTTTTTCCGCCATACGATTAAAATCATTGATCATCTTTGTGATTTCAGCGACAGAAGAGGGATTGTCCAATTGCGCTCTTACAGAAAGATTACCCAAACTAATTTCTCTTGCTGCAATGGCTAAAGAATTTAGCGGGGCGATAAAGCGTTGCGCTAATTTTAATCCTAAATAAACAGAGGTTAATGAACCGCATAAAGTCACCAGTAAAATCCAGATCAGATCAATCAAATTAAATGACCAATCTTCAGAATTTAACTGTTCTAGCGAGACCAATTTAAACTCGATGGCAACAAAATAAGTCAAATAGCCAAAAATCAAGGAAAAACATGTGGTCAATAAGCTCACTTTGGCCATGGTGATAATCAGCTGGCGGCTAATTCCAATGTTATGTTTCATCATTTTGCCTTAAACGATAGCCAACACCACGGACATTGATCAATAAGTCGGTTTGATGATGATCTTCCAGTTTTTTACGTAATTTACTGATATGACTGTCTACAGTACGCTCTAAGGCATCACCATCAGGCAAGCAATGGTTCATTAATTCTGATCGGGTAAAAACTTTGTAGGGTGCTTGCGACATCAACGCAAGGATTTTAAATTCCGTTAAGGTAAGGTTTAACAGTGCTTTCGAATGTTCGTTGATAATGTATACACAAAGTGTTTCTGTATTAATTTCAATTGATTTAAAGCTAATGATTTGGGCTTTCGTCTGAGATGACATCGCACTTCTTCTCAATACTGCTTCAACTCTGGCAATAATTTCATTTGGATTGAATGGTTTTACCACAAAGTCATCTGCGCCGATTCTAAGTGCTGTGACTTTATCCACTTCTTGATCTAATGCGGTCAGCATAATCACAGGGGTTTGTTTGGATTGACGAATATGATTTAAAACTTCCCAACCATTTAAGATTGGCAATTTCACGTCAAGAATCACCAGATCAATCTGCTGCTGCGCATGTATTTCGATGGCTTGCTGTCCATTAAGCGCTCTAAGCACATTAAAGCCGTTTTTTTTCAGATAATGCTCCACAATATCACCGATATCATAATCATCTTCAACGACTAAAATTTGTTTACTGGCTGGATCAGACGCAAAAGAAATATTGCCCATTGCTGGATACTTTAAAATGGATATAGAACCATCATAATTTATTTTTAGTGGCTATATCCACACAATCTCCACACTTTAGTGACGCTAAGTACACAAATATTGCCAATAATCGTCATATCTAGAACTCTGGGTGCAGATGATGCCTAAGCCTTATTTTTTTATTATTTTATTGTTTTTTTTAAGTGGGAGTGCGTTAACTGGATGTAATCGCTCAGGAAATACTGAAGCAGAACAAGCACAGCAGGTAGCGCCAGCCAAAGTCAGTATTTATACCGTTCAACAGCAAAATATTCATTTGATTGAAAATTTACCTGCACGTGTACAAGCCTTTCGAATTTCAGAAATTCGCCCACAAGTTGGTGGAATTATTGAAAAGGTGTTGTTTACCCAAGGCAGTGAAGTTAAGGCTGGACAACCCTTATTTAAAATCAATTCGGAAATTCTTCAAGCAGATGTCAATAGTAATCAGGCTTTATTGGCAAAAGCACAGGCCGAAGTGGTGCGTCTAAAAACGCAACAAGAGCGATATCGACAACTGCTTCCTTCCAACGCAATTAGTAAACAGGAATTTAATAATACGGAAGCTGCTTATCAACAGGCTTTGGCCGAAGTTGCTCAAACCAAGGCGGCATTGGCACGACAAAATTTAAACTTACGCTATGCGACTGTACGCGCCCCGATTTCAGGTCAAATTGGTAAGTTGCTGGTAACCGAAGGTGCATTGGTCAGCAGCAGCGATACCAATCCAATGGCTTTGGTGCATCAGTTAGATAAAGTCTATGTTGATGTTAAACAATCAATCTCTGAATATGAGCAATTGCAAGATCGTTTGAGTGATGGTTCGTTGTTACAACGTGGCGGTGCTGAGGTCAGCATATCCAATAGTCAGGGTAAATTATATCCAGTGACTGGAAAGATTTTATTCTCAGATACCAGCGTAGATCCTAATACGGGTGATGTCACCATCCGTGTTGAAGTAAATAACCCTCAACGGAAATTATTGCCAGGGATGTATGTCAGAGTTGGTTTAAACAGAGCATCACAACCCAATGCCTTACTTGTCCCAGAACAAGCCGTGCAAAGAGATATTTCAGGTCAAGCACAACTGATGATTGTAAAAGTAAATCAGACTGCAGAAACACGTCCAGTAAGTTTAGGACAGTTATACAAAGGTTTCTATGTGGTGAATAGTGGAATTAAAGCAGGTGAAAAAGTCATTGTTGAGGGACATGATCGAATTCAACAGCCAGAACAGCCTTTAAAAATAACCCAGTGGAAGTCGCAATACACAACCGATGTTGGGACTTTACAAACGCAAAATAAGGGCAGTGATCAAAGCACGGCAGGTCAGTCTTCTCCGAATACAGGAGAAAAATTATGATATCGCAGTTCTTTATTAAACGGCCAATCTTTGCTTGGGTGATTGCACTTTTTATTATTCTGTTTGGTGTCTTAAGTATTCCAAAGTTGCCGATTTCACGTTTTCCTTCAGTTGCACCACCTTCGATTAGCATCTATGCAACTTATCCGGGAGCAACACCAGAAACCTTGAATGATAGTGTTGTCACCTTGATTGAGAGAGAGTTATCGGGAGTAAAGAATTTACTTTATTACAGCGCCACCTCTGATGCCAGTGGTCAAGCGAGTATCACTGCCACATTTAAACCGGGGACTGATCCAGAGTTGGCTCAGGTGGATGTGCAAAATAAATTAAAGTCTATCGAACCGAGATTGCCACAATCTGTTAGACAGCAAGGCCTAATTGTTGAAGCGGCATCCTCTGGATTTCTGATGATGGTCGGAATCAACTCACCAAATGATCAATTTAAAGAAATTGATTTAAGTGATTATTTGGTTCGAAATGTGGTTGAAGAATTAAAACGAGTTGAAGGAGTCGGTCGTATCCAATCCTTTGGATCTGAAAAAGCCATGCGTATTTGGATAGATCCAAACAAACTGGTGTCTTATCAGTTGTCGATTAAAGATGTCACAAATGCCATTCAAGCACAAAATACGCCGATATCTCCGGGAAGTGTCGGGAGTTTGCCTGCGGTCCAAGGACAGATGATTACACTGCCATTAACGGCTGAAGGGCAGTTAAGTACAGTTGCAGAATTTCAAAATATTACTTTGCGTGCCAACCAGAGTGGCGCACAAGTCACACTTAAAGATGTTGCACGGGTGGAGCTTGGGGCGCAAACCTATAGTTTTTCTATTTTAGAAAATGGAAAGCCAGCAACCGCTTTGGCGATTCAAATGAGCCCAGGTGGTAATGCAGTCAAGACCTCTGAAGCGGTCAAAGCAAAAGTTGAGGAGCTGAGCAAGGTTTTACCAAAGGGAATGCAATATTCAATTCCTTATGATACTGCACCGTTTGTTAAGATTTCGATTGAAAAAGTAATCATGACTTTGCTAGAAGCAATGGTGTTGGTTTTCCTTGTTATGTATTTATTTTTACATAACATTCGTTACACCTTGATTCCTTCAATTGTTGCACCGATTGCACTTTTAGGTACATTTGCGGTGATGCTGATCAGTGGTTTCTCGGTCAATGTTTTAACCATGTTTGGTATGGTTTTAGCTATCGGTATTATTGTCGATGATGCGATTGTGGTGATTGAAAATGTGGAACGCATCATGGCAACGGAAGGCTTATCTCCTGTTGATGCTACCTCTAAAGCAATGCAAGAAATAACCAGTCCAATCATCGGGATAACCTTGGTACTGGTGGCGGTATTTTTACCGATGGCCTTTGCCAGTGGTTCGGTCGGGATTATCTATAGACAATTTACAGTGACGATGGCGGTATCCATTGCTTTCTCAGCATTTTTAGCACTGACTTTAACCCCTGCACTTTGTGCAACCTTGTTAAAACCGATTGAAGTAAATCATCAGAAAAAGGGCTTCTTTGCGTGGTTTGATCGCTTTTTTGACCGCGTCAATAAAAAGTATGAAGCAATTTTAGTGAAATTGTTGAAACACATTTTTACTGTGATGATTGTATTTTTTGTCCTGACAGGTTTCTTATTATTTGCATTTAAATCGATCCCAACCGCTTTTTTACCTGAAGAAGACCAAGGCTCATTTATTACCTCATTTCAATTGCCTGCAGATGCCAGTCAAGAGCGTACATTGACCATTGTAAAATCGTTTGAGGAACATTTAAAAAGCAGAGAAAGTATTAAAGAAAATGTCTCTGTACTCGGGTTTGGCTTTAGTGGTTCTGGCAATAACACTGCCATAGCCTTTACAAATTTAAAAGATTTCAAATACAGAAATACCTCCGCTGCAGATGAGGTTAACGCTGTAAATGCGGCCATGGCAGAAAGTGCAGAAGGTACGATTATGTCTGTTTTACCGCCTGCAATTGAAGAAATGGGAACAACTTCGGGCTTTACTTTACGTTTACAAGATCGCGGTAACCTTGGAATGCAAGCTTTGAATGAGGCACAAGCGCAGTTGATCAGTCTTGCAGCAACCAGTAAAAAACTGGCTTATGTTTATCCAGAGGGTTTACCACCAGGTAGTAATGTCGATTTAAAAATTGATCGCAATAAGGCAGAAGCTTTAGGTGTGAATTTTGCTGATGTGACAGATACCATTTCATCTTCAATGGGCTCAATGTATGTCAATGATTTTCCAAATCAAGGACGAATGCAGCAAGTGATTGTTCAAGTTGATGCCGATTCACGGATGAAAGTCACTGATATTTTAAATTTGAATGTGGTTAACAAGACTGGAGCACTGGTTAAACTGTCTGAGATTGTAACACCTGTGTGGACACAGTCTCCGCAGCAATACAATCGCTATAATGGACGACCATCATTGAGTATTGCAGGGGCAGGCGCAGAAGGGATTTCTTCAGGGGAAGTGATGAAGGAAATGGAGCGACTGATTGAGCAATTACCACAAGGCATTGGTTATGAGTGGACCGGGCAATCCTTGGAGGAAAAACAGTCAGAAGCGCAAACCAATTTCTTATTGGCATTGTCAATGTTAGTGGTCTTCCTAGTCCTTGCTGCACTCTATGAAAGCTGGTCGATTCCACTGTCGGTGATGCTGGTTGTACCTTTAGGTATGATTGGTGCAGTGGTTGCAGTATGGATTCGAGGGATTCCCAATGATATTTTCTTTAAAGTGGGTTTAATTACCATCATTGGATTATCTGCAAAAAATGCCATTTTGATTGTTGAATTTGCCAAAATGCTCAAAGAAGAGGGAATGACTTTGATCGAAGCCACTGTCGCAGCTGCTAAACTTCGTTTAAGACCGATCTTGATGACATCCTTGGCTTTTACCGCTGGCGTGATTCCATTGGTGATTGCTACAGGTGCAAGTTCTGAAACTCAGCATGCGATTGGTACAGGGGTTTTTGGTGGTATGGTCAGTGCGACGATACTTGCAATCTTTTTTGTCCCAGTATTTTTTGTGTTTATTCTCAGCGCAGTTGAGAAATTACGTGGTAAAGCTTTATCTGTAGGAAAACTGCCTTAAGCGCTCTGCGTTAAGCTTGTAGTTTTGTGTTTTGTAGAGGATGAAGTATTTGTCCTCTACAATATTTCTAAGCCATCCATTGCATTTATGATATGCATTTATTTAGATGACCTAATTTTTCTTCCTATTATTTTTATCTCTTATAGTTTTTTTTAGATATACGGGTCAGTTGTTTTAACTGCATTATTTATATAAGTTTATTTTTTTCATTTAAATAAATACGTTCAGTGGCCCACTGTTTTATCGTCAAATTGCCTCTTCTAAACCATTCTTATTTACATTTAATTACATTTCTCATTAGGCATTTTTGCCTTCTCATTCGTCTATATAGATAAAGGCAGTGTTTTTTAATTCACAGCAATTGATCTGATAGACGAAGCAGGAAGGACTCATGAACAGTACAACGCAATACAATAGATTGAGCAGACAAGAAAAGCATAGGGTCTTATTCAGCACTCAGCAAATGCGCTACATTTATTTGCGCTGTATCTAAGCCTATGTCTGCTGTAATTCTCGCTTCAAATGATAAGCAAAAATACTCTACGCTTTGTGGGGTAGTGATCAGTCATATATTGTTGTTATGGTCTTTGTCTTATTTAAAAACAGATGTTCGTATTGAATCACATTCAGTTGAAAATGCGATTCAAATTCGTTTTATCAGCTTGAACAAAACCGATGTTGTACAACAGAGCAGTACCAAGCTGCAGAAGGCATCAGAGCAAGCTGCAACGCAATCAAAAGCACAGCCTCAATCTACAGTAGCAACAGCGGTACAACATCAACAACAGGTAAAAGTGATACACAGTACTGAGTCAAAAAAGTTGAAGATGGATCAAACAACACAACAGACAACAAAAGCACAAGAAAAAAAACCAACCGATCAACAGACGGAAAGTAAATCTGAATCAAATCGTCAGTCAACACAAACATTTACGGAAACGAAATCATCTACGAATAGTGAACAGACTGTTACAGGTCAGTCAAATGAGATAGCCAAACGTGCAGGCGGTGAAGCAGGCAAAGACAATAAAAAAGAACAAAACGCTGCCTCTACTTCTCAACCACAGCAACCGCTTCCCGTGAGTCGGGTCGATGTACTCAGCTTTGGCAAGCTTAATTACGATGATCGCGAATTGCAAAACCAGCAGCGCTTGTTGGTTCTCACCATCAAAATCAATCCACAAGGGCAGCCGATAGATGTCAGAGTAAAGCAAAGCTCAGGCATGAGTAGTTTGGACGAAAGAGCTATACAAGCTGCACAAAAAGCAAAATTTAAACCACATATTGTCAATGGTGAAGCATTGGCAATCGTGGTGGATTTTCCCATTCAGCTTAAGCTTGGTCGTAATCGCTGATTGGATCATTAAACAATGAAAAGGTTTATTTAGGAGTTTTTATGAACGCATCAACAGAAAAAGTGATCAGCAGTAGTTTAATGCAACGCTTGAAACAAGAAACACTGGCAGAGCATGAACGTATGGAAATCTTGATGCAGCAATCAGGCGCGTTTGAGAGTAAAGAAAATTATGCGCAATTCACCCTGTCGCAATATTATTTTCAGAAAGATGTTGAACATCTTTATCAAGATTCACAGGTTGAACAATTGATTCCCGATTTAGATGTGCGTGGGCGTTCCGATGCAGCTTTACAAGACTTGGCTGATTTAGGTTTAACGCCTCAGCAGCAGGGTATTGCAACCGATGAAATTAGTTTTCCACAATCTTTGGGCTGGATTTATGTTTCAGAAGGTTCAACCTTAGGCGCAGCATTTTTACTCAAAGAGGCTCAGGCTAGATTTGGCTTTAATGCTGATTTTGCTGCACGTAACTTAGCAGCATATCCAGAGGGGCGTGGTTTAGTGTGGAAGCGTTTCAAGCAAACCCTAGATGATGCAAATTTTAGTTTAGAGGAACAGCAATTGATTATTGAGGGGGCTATGCAAGGCTTTCATCGTTTTGGTGAACTTTTAGCACAATTAAAAACACTGAAATAAATAATTGATGATGGATAAAGGAAATCAAGCAATGAAGCAAACGGGGTCAGAGACCAATCTAAATACCAGTATTTCTATGTCGGAGCCGAGACTTGCGAAGTCATGGTTGGTTCGCTGGATCTGTATTGCACTGGCGGGGTTATGTCTGGTCTTAGGGACGATCGGTTTGGTGGTTCCTGGTTTGCCTACGTTTGATTTTTATTTTTTGGCAACGTTGTTTGCTGCAAAGGGTTCGCAACGAATGCATCAGTGGATTGTTAATAATAAAGTCATTGCTCCGATTTTACAGCAATGGCAACTCAAACGAACTTTGCCCGTAAAAGTAAAACTATTTTCTTTGGCCAGTATGAGTGTGGCTGCTGGCATTTTAATTTGGACTGTGCCTCATCCATGGGCAGTAGGGACCATTGTTTTGATGATGGTTTGTGTGCAATTGTGGATGTGGTTAAAAGCATAAATGAGGATAATCTCAGGATGGAAATCTTTGAATATTATAAAAATACTGAAGAACTTAAACGCTTGCTGTTGCAAGCAAATTTAAAAGTAACCACAACACGATTAACTGTACTGAATATTTTAAGAAATGCACAACGAGAGCTGACAGCAGCCGAAATTTTGTATAGTCCAGATTTAAAAGTGAAAAAATTATCTTTTGCTGGTGTCTATCAAACCCTGAAACAGCTTGTTAAAGCAGGATTGTTGGTTAAATTTAAGCTGGGCAGTGAACAAGCATTATATTCATTCAAGGGAAGTCAAACCAATATGAGAATATATTGTAAAAAGTGTAGTCAGTTGCAACAAATTAATGATGAGGCTTTAGAGCAGCAAATTCGAGGACTTATTTTAGAACATGGTGCAAGTTCATATCATCTGGTTATAGAAAAACCCTCTTGTCCTTATTGTAGTCATTAAAACAACATGTCAAAGGGGAAGATTATTTTATGATAAAAATATCCATAAAATTAAATAATAAATCGGAATTTACACTGAATGATAACCAAGATATTGAGGTTCAATGTGTATTAACGATTGATAATTTAGCTTTATTTTTAAGTACATTAAATGATCAAATAGAAAATAAGGATGTACATAAACTAAAAAATAATCATATATACGGGGATTTTCTCTCAGGGTGTCTTGACATTTAAATGATAATTATTATCATTTAAAAGACCATCAAAGAGTTGATCCTATTGTGAACAAAAATCCTGCATTTGTAGATCAATTGTACCGTAATCACCAATCTTGGTTGCATCAATGGCTTAGAAAAAAAGTAGGCAATAGTGAGCAAGCCGCAGATTTGGTACAAGATACGTTTATTAAAATTCTGCAAACGCGTGATGAACTTTTTGGAGTAAAAGAACCTCGTGCATATCTGGTGACTATTGCCAGAAATTTAATGATTGATCAGGTACGCCGTAAGCGCATAGAGCAAGCCTATCTGAATGAATTAAGCCAGATGGAATATATGCTGGATACAATTCCTTCACCAGAAGATCAGCTTCAAGTTGTTCAAGCGATTGACCAGATTTGTCAGGCTTTGATACGCGTCTCTGAAAAAGCACAACAAGCTTTTGTGCTCCATTATTTTGAAGGTTTAACCCATAAAGAAATTGCAGAAATCATTGGTGTTTCAACCAAGATGATTCAAAAATATCTAGCAACTTGCCTTGTGCAATGCTACGCACTGAAACAAGAGAAGGATTTGTTTGAGTAAATGATTGAAGAAGAGAAGAGTAAGCAAAAATTAATCGAAGAAGCAGCGGAATGGATTGTGCTGCTGAGTAGCGATGATGATTTACTCAAAAGAACAGCGCAATCAGATTTTGATGCTTGGAAAAGCAAGAGTCCACAACGCCAAAAAATTGCTCAAGATATCGAGCAATATATTACTTCGATTCAAAAATTGGTACAGAATCCACAACAACAGAAAATGACCCAATCTGTCTTAAAAACAGGTTTACATAGTGCCCGTAAGCAAAAAAATATGCGCTATGGTGGAATTTTAACGGTGATATTGTGTTGTGTAGGGGGTATTTATAGTTATTTTATTTATCATCCAGTGTCATATCTAACCGCTAATATTAAAAATCATGCGGGAGAATGGGCAACCCAAACTTTAGCAGATGGTTCACAACTTAAACTCAGTGGTCAGAGTGCGGTTAATCTAGACTTCTCAGCAAATCAGCGTGTTGTGGAGTTGGTTCAAGGGGAAATATTTGTAGATGTGGCCAAAGACAAAACCCGTCCTTTTATTGTCAAAACCCAACATGGTCAAATTGAAGCATTGGGAACTGCATTTAGTGTTCAATATCAGCCAGACGCGACTGGGCTTAAAATGCTACATTCCAAAGTGAAAGTGCAGTCCTCGAAACAAGACGAAGATCAAACCAAAGCATCTTCTGTGATTGTGACAGCAGGGCAAGAAGTCATACTTGATCGAAATGGTATACAACCTATACATACTTTTAATTTATACAATGAACAGCAGAAATGGAATCAACGGCATTTGATTGTTGAAAATATGTCTTTGTCAAAAGTGCTAAATGAGTTGAATCGAAATAGTAAAGAAAAAATTATATTTAACGCTACCAAGTTAGAGCAAATTAAGGTCAATGCTGTATTGCCTTTAGATCATACCGAAAGCGCCTTGCAACTATTAAGCAGTGTGTTCCCTCAGTTAAATGTCTATCAAATCACCCCATATTTCACAGTTGTGACTTTGCAATAAACAGCATGATTTAAGCACTTGGTTTGAATCATGCTGTTTAGCTTTAAATTAGACCTAAAATTTTAGGATAAAATTCATATCGTTTTTAAAAATGATTGATAAATATGACAAATAATAATTTTGTGAAAATAAAAGATAGATAATTTAAATTTATTTTGAATAAACGGTTCCACTTTTTCAATTCTTGTACGTCATAGTAAGTAGAAGCAAATATTAGGAATACATTTAATTTAATATATTGAATGATTCTTATTTACATTTACTGAGGCGTAAAATGAGTGAAGCTGTTTGCGGTCAAAAGCATCCAAAATATTCTTTCAAAGTGACATCATTGGCATTGGCGATTCATGTCGTTTGTGTTGGTGTGGCAACAACATTCGCGACACAAAGCACTTATGCGCTCAGTACAGAAACGCAGTCATATCATATTCCAGCGGGTTCACTTGCCAGTGTTTTAAATACCTTTGCTGAGCAAGCGGGTACCTCGATTGCAATTGATGCAAATCAGCTCAAAGGTAAAAGTAGTTTAGGTTTAAGCGGACAATTTAATCTAGAAAACGGCTTTCAACATATTTTAGCAGCAACCGAGTTTACTGTGGTGAAAGTTGGAAATGGCTATATATTGAAGCATGTGGATAAAGCTGAAATTAGCCCCATACCAGTACAATCTCAGCCTATGATATCAGATCAAGAAAATGTCGTACAACTTAGCCCAATGACTGTTTTTGGCACCGTCAGTCGCGATACAAAAGGGCAGAATGATGTTTATGATCAAGATATTTCTAGCGTCTATGCCAGCAAAGAGCAAATAGAACGATATAAAGGTGCTCAGCCAGCAGACTTATTCAAGGGAATGGTCGGAGTATACAGTGGTGATGCCCGAAACAGTGGTGCTTTAGATCCAAGTATCCGTGGTGTTCAAGGACCAGGACGAGTTCCAGTGCTTATTGATGGGACAGAGCAGGCACTGACAGTATGGCGTGGTTATAACGGTGCAAATAACCGTAGTTATATTGACCCTAATTTAATCGGTGGGCTACAAGTCATCAAAGGACCTTCCATCACCCGTAATGTAAATACAGGTGTGGGTGGTGCAGTGGTTATTCATACTTTGGCTGTAGATGATGTTTTAAAAGAGGACAAAAATTTTGGTGGAGAAATAAAAGTAGAAACCAGTAGTAATGCGGTGAAACCTCGAGAACCTCAATTACTCACAGGTCAAAGCATTTATGATAATCCAAATTATCCAGCGATAGGAAAGGATTGGCAAGGCAATCCAATGTTCGAACCTTATTATGATCCATCCTTATTTAAAGTAGCACGGCAAAATAAAGAGAACAATATTTATTCAGGCGATGATGTCGCTACACGTATCGCTTTGGCGGGACGTAGTGATAATTTTGAAGTTTTGGCTGCGTATGCTTACCGTAATAAGGGCAATCATTTTGCTGGAAAAAATGGCAGTGATTTTTATGATAAACCTGCTACGGGACGATTTAATTACGTTCCATATCTTGCCAAAGTTTATCCAGGAGGCACAGAAGTTCCCAATACATCCCTGGAAACTGAATCTTATTTGTTGAAAGCGACATGGAAACCAACAGATGAACAGCGTTTAGAGTTTGGTTATCGAGATAGTTCAATTACCAATGGAGAAATTCTGCCTTCGCGAATTGCTTGGGGTGAGCTGGTAAAAAATAAAGCAGGGGTACCGCAATGGCCTTTAAGTCATATCGACTCTAAAGCCTATAATATGGAATACAAATATCAACCTAAAAACAACAATTTAGTCGATTTTTACGGCAATATTTGGCGAACAGATACCAAGAGTCATACCTATAGTTCAGGTGGATTTCCCAATGATACCAATACAAACTTAGGTGTTTTTGTGAACAGTGCTACTGCAAACTCAGACAACACCCGCCAAGGAATGACCTTGAGTAATAAGTTTAAATTGCTGTCTAATCTGGGCTTAACAGTAGGGGGAAGTTTTCAAAAAGAAAAACTCAGTTCAGATGATATTTATAAAGATCCGAATATTAACGGAACAAATTTGGGCTATAGGATGCTACCGCGAGCAGGCGAACGAGAAGAGAAAGAGTTTAATTTTAACGTTGACTACCAACCTATCTCATGGCTGAATTTAAGTGCAGGTGCAAGATATCAAAATTATTGGGCATTTGATGATTTTCTCAATGAACGAGTCAATGCGGGTGATCCTCAATTCAGCCTGATTAAAAAAGCCACAGCATTAAACATGACTTATTATACAAAAAGAGCAAATATGACCCCTGCACGAGAACAACAATTAAGAGAAATGTTTGATGCAGAAGCTTTGGCTCAGGGGTGGACGGAAGAATATAAGCAACAGGAATTAAAAAGAAGTCTATACGCTAAACAGAATACGATCGAATATAAAAAGGATAGTCGTGGAAAATTAACCATTGCCAATAATCCATTTTTAAATGGTACTTTGGTGGAGGGTAGGGATTATGGATATTATACGGATGGCACTCCAAGCGGTTATGAAGATATTGATTTAACCAAAACAGGTGTGCAAAAAAGCAAAGATCATGGTTGGACACCGACAGCTTCAGCAACGGTAAACTTTAGCCCAAATAGTCGAATGTATTTGCGCTATAGCGAAGCGTATAGAATGCCAAGTATGTTTGAAAGTACGCTCGGGTTTTCTGGAACCTTAAGTGGTTATAAGTTAGAACCAGAGCATGCATCGAATTATGAACTTGCCTACGTTCATAATTTATCAGAGTTATTTAAAAACAGCAGCTATGCAGATATTAAATTGGCTTATTACTATAACAAAACTAAGAATGCGATTGAGCGTAGTCCAACTTTAGCATTTAGTAATATCGATAGTCTTACTACAGAAGGCTTGGAACTGCAAAGTCGTTTTGACAATGGGCGTTTCTTTACTGACTTAAGTGCCAATTATCGTTTTAAGAATAAAGTGTGTGATGAAAATTCAGCAATGCTTTTAGGAGCGAATCACCAGTTTTCATTAAATCGTTGTGTAGATGATGGATTTGTAGGGGGATATTTGGTCAGTATGGCAACCCCAAAATATTCAGTAAATTTGACACTCGGTGGGCGATTCTTTGATCAAAAACTCGAAGTCGGAACGCGTGCAAGTTATCACCATAAGTATGAAAATCCTGAAACGAAAAACTATAACGATTTAGAGATGAGTTATTACGCGAATACGCCTTTGGCATGGAATTCAATGACCATTTTAGATGCTTATATTAATTATCGGTTGAAACAAGACACCTTATTTGAATTGGTGGGGACTAATCTCACTAATGAATTCTATATTGATCCATTAACTCGTTCGGCAATTGCAGCACCAGGTCGAACATTTAAGCTAAGCATTAGCCATAAGTTTTAAAGGAATTTATAGGTAATGAACTGAATTTATTGTCACTTAGTGGGCAATAAATGTGTGGTAAGAATAAGACTTGTACTCCTTGATTTTACACTTGAATTGAAAAATTAAAATCAGTGCAGCACATGTTTTATTTTAAATGATAATCATTAAGTTTTTTATTTTTATTCTTAATGATAAACCTTAAACTCATATCGAGGAACTTAAAATGAAACTTCAATCTATCTCATTGGCTGTTTTACTATCTGTTGGTTTAGTCGGTGTTGCACAAGCGGCCGTAGTCGGTGAGACGAGTGATGGCACTAAAGTTTTGGTTGGTTCGACTGGTTCACTTGGGCCAAATCATCCAAACTCAGGTGTTGGTTTTGGTGTTAAAACCCTTTATAACGGTGCAATAGTTGCATTTTCAGGGTTTAACGGCTATGCAGATGGCAATGGTGTGGTACGTCTAAGTCCGTACTTACCAGGGCTTCCAGCGTCTCATGCTGGAATTGGTTATGCCAACTATAAACAAGTGCCTACACAAGACGTTTGGTTTGGTGAGTGGAATGCAGAAGCCAAAGATGCCAGCGGTAAGCGTCTAGGTACAGCTGATCCAGCGACACATACTGTTTATTACAACGGTAAAGATGCGGATACCAGCGTACCATCTACAGGTACTGCAAATTATAGCGTTCAAGGTGTCAATAATTATAATGGCTCTAATTTATTGTCAGGTACGTTTACTGCTAACTTTGCAACTAAACAGTTAACGGGTTCATTGAGCGATAGTTCACGTACCTTTAATTTAGGTACTGCAACCATTAATAATGATGCAACGATTAGTGGTTCAAATGCATCTTGGACAGGTGGTCCTTCTGGTGGTGATGTTTCAGGTCAGTTCTATAATAGTCAAACCAGCTTAGCAGGTATTGCAACATTTGCTGGTAATAGAACATATGATGTAGCTTTTGGTGGTAAGAAATAATGATTTGAATGAGAAAGGCTTACTTCGGTAAGTCTTTCTTTTTTATTCTATTTGGTGAGTTTATAGATGAAAAAAATAGTATTGCTTGGTGCCGTATTGCAGTGTGGACAATGCGTTTATGCAGCGGATGATACCAGTATCAGGTTAAATCAGGAAATTAGCCAACAGCAATATCAAAATGATAAGAAACTACTCAAATCAGAAGACCCTAAAAACACACAAGCATTGCCGAATCTAATCATACAAGGTCAGGAATATATGGTGAAGGATGAACCCGCAGAAGTTGCTTATGCGCTTTACTTGGCAGTGATGCAAAAACAATGGCAAGTCGCTTTACGTTATCTTGAAAAATATAAAAATTTTCCAAATTATGATCAGGCATTGACGGAATTTGCTGAGGGTGTCATGGCACGCACGCAGGGAAATTTAAGTTTAGCTGAAAGTAAACTAAAACACAGTTTAGAGATTCAATCTAATAATTTAATGACTCAACTTGAACTGGCTCGTGTTTACACGGAACAACAAAAAAATCAGCAAGGTCAACAGTTATTTCAGCAGATTCAATCTCAATTGGATCTGTCTACAGATCCCGCTGCCCAAGGTGTTCGTCAAACCGTAGAGATGTATATCAAAGGGCTTAAACAACGAGATGAATGGCATGGTTCATTGGCTTTTGGTTCACGTTATGCCAGTAATGTTAATAATGCTTCCGATAAATACGACATCATTACATATTATGGCATTGACCCTGAGACTAAGAAGGTCGTTCCTATTGAACAAGTAAAGCGTGGCACACCTGACGCGATCAGTGCGCAAGGTTTGGATTATGAAGCCACCTTAACTAAACGATGGTCGCTTTCTGGACAACATGGCATTGCATTGCGTGGATTATTCTATGGTCAAGTTTATCCAGAGCAGACTGATTATAATGAATTAACTTTTAACTTAAATGCGGGTTATAGTTATTACAATGAACGTAATCAAGTCTTGATTGCCCCCGTATTTGAACATAAATACTATGCCCACGACTCGCTGTATAGTGCCTATGGGCTAAGGGGTGAGTGGATGCGTTTTATCTCTAACGACAAAGCTGTCAAGTTAGAAGCCGAAATGAAAGATATAAATTATTCCCAGTATAAAGGCCAAGATGGCATGGAATATTCAGTCTATTCAACCTTTTGGAAAATTTTACCAAAAAACTGGACGCTATTTGGCGGACTGGATTTTGTTGACCATAATACCCAAGAACAATATTTTACGGCTTATCAACAACAAGGTGTACGTTTAGGGCTTTCCAAGAACTTTGAGTCAGGTTTTAACGCAAATTTATTTAGTTCTTTTCGTTGGCGTCAATTTGATAAATTTACTCCAGTGTTGGAGGCTAGACGACATGATTTTGAACAAAATTATACTTTAATTCTAAGTGCACCACGCTGGGTTTTTTATGGTTTAACACCTAATCTCACTTATCAATATAATCAAAATAACAGCAATGTAGAGTGGCTATATTCTTATGATAAACATAATGTTAGTTTAAAGCTGGAGCATCGGTTTTAAAATATTGTAGAGGTTTTATTTCTATTTGAGGAATTGAAAGCATATCAAAGAGGTCTTCTTACTGAATTCTAATTTAGACATTTATATAGTTAACTTGTCAAAAAATTCATACACAAGAAATTAATATTTATAATTAAATCAATTTCATGGAAAAATAAATTGTTTGATTATAAAAAAGCTTGCAATGCCACACTTTATGTTCAAAGTTTAAATAGCTTTGCCTAGGTGATGCCTCACTTTTCAGAGATGAAAAGATACCGTCTTAACTGTCAAGCAAATTATTTAAGGATTCATGCCTGATAAGGTTGTTGGTTTTTAAGAACACCATAGCAAAGATGAATTAACTTTCGCATAGCAGCAGCAATCGCTACCATTTTAGTTTTCCCTTTCGCTAAGAGCCGTTCGCTCAACTCTTTAATGTGAGGATTGTACCGAGTTGCAACAATGGCAGCCATATATAAACCCGATCGAATTTTAGGTGAACCGGCTTTAGATAAGCGACTTTTTCCAAGCACAGAACTACCAGATTGTCTATGAATGGGAACTAAACCCACAAATGCAGCAGCTTGGCTAGCTTTTTCAAAAGAATGAGCACGTAAAAAAACAAGCATTAATAAACTGGTACGCTCAGCAATTGCTGGAATGCTTTCAAGAAGCTTTTGATCACGTTTAAGCTCATGGTCTTGATCTTGATCAATATGGTTTTGAATTTGTGTATCTAGATTCTGAATTTGCCGAGTTAATGATTTAATATTAGTCTTAATAGACTTTAAAATTGGTACAACTATTAGAGTGGAGTTTGCTTTTTCCAAACGATTTTGTTCACGTTTTAAGTCGTTCGCAAGACTTGACCTTCTATCTAATAAAGCATTGAGCAATCGGATATTATCAGGAGTGGGTTGCCATAAATGTAAATCTACAGTCATTGCAAATCGCGCCAATACTTCACTATCGATTTTGTCAGTTTTATTAAGCTTAGAGATACTTTGAGCAAAATATCGAGTACGGGCTGGGTTAGCCACACAAACTTGAAATTTTAAATCAAATAAAAATTGAGCTAACATTTCATGATAGACGGATGTTGCTTCCATTAAGGCTCTAGTTTCTTCAGCAACAAGACCAAAACGATTTAACCATGATAACAATTGATGAAATCCTTTATTGCTATTGGAAAAGCATTTAGTTTTTATTTTTCCACTAGAGTCATCAAGAAATAAACAACAATCGAATTTAGCTTTAGAAACATCAATGCCAAGATAAAACATAGCTTCACCTAATTATTGATTGAATTAATATTAAAAAACCACAGTCTTTTCTTGTGAATGCAGCATCAAAGTGCTTAGTTACCGTCCAGATTTATGTCAGTGGTTAGGTGTAAATTGTAGGTTTAATCTTTTCAGGAAACTCGAAGTTTTGATGACAAACCAAACTCTACAATTTACGTGTAGTGATAGCTAATCACTACAAAGAACAAGATACAAGATGACAAAAATCTTTCGTTTAACAGGGCTCTTGCGCTGCAAACAAAGCAGTACTTTATTTTTGCTCATATACCCCCGCCCAACGGCGACATTCATGTCGCCCCACGGTAGGACAACCATCTATTATTCAAAAATACGAAAAACGAATTGATAATCAATAGTTTCTAAAAGTTCATACAAAAACATAAGCTTCATTTATGATCAATGACTTGATGCAAATCACTTGTATGTATGATTAGGTGGTTTGACTATAGCCAAATTGAATTTCAATAAATCTAAGTTTTAAATGGGTCTAAGATATAGAGGAAATCACTTGATTCCCTCTGTTCATTCATCATTTATTGAGCAAGAAAGCTGAGAGCTTCTTCAATCAAGTCTGAAATTTCTTTTGGATGTGATGCCAAAGAAGCATGGCTTGCATCTAACGAAATCACTTTTTTTGCATTTAGGCGTGCAGACATGACTTTTTGATTTTCAGGGTGGATCATTCGGTCTTGAGTCGAGATTTGATACCAAGATGGTTTCGTTTTCCAGGCTGGCGTGGAAATCGTATCGCCAAAAGTGCTTGCTACTGGCGCTTTTTGGGTGACACCCATTGCAAACCCTTCATCTTTACTTAAATCCTGACAGAAACTTTCATGGAATTTATCTGCTTTAAGCCAGAGATAACCATCACTGTCTGGTTCTAAGTTTGGTGCAGCCTCAGGTAAATGTTGTTGAGTAATGCCACCTGGGCTTTCGTTTGAGTCAGGTGCAAAAGCAGCAATATAAACCAGGCCTACGACATTCGCTTGATTGCCAACTTCAGTAATTACAGCGCCACCATATGAGTGACCAACCAGAAGGACATCTCCTTTAACTTGCGCAATCATTTTTCTTGTTCGTTCAACATCTTCAGCCAGTGAGCTAAGCGGGAGTTCTACTGCACGTAATGATCCATAACCTCGGTGAGACAGCTCAGTTACGACTTTACTCCAATGAGCAGCGCCTCCCCAAAATCCGTGTACGAATATAATTGTCGGTTTATTACTCATGTATCTCTCCTAGCTAAATGCTATTGTATTTGTTGAGCTAAATGGTTGAAGAATTTTTGTATAAAGATTGGATATATACAGAATGTAATTTTTATACTCAAAAAAGCTTCTATAAACGATTATTCATGTTTAAATTCAATTTAACAATAACAGAAACACCAATGTTTTTGCAGAAACACTTTTTAGGAATTGTGACAAAAAATGAGAGATGAATATGCAGAAAAAAGTGCTTTAACGGATATATTCTTTGATATTTATCAATTTGCAAAAATATCAGGTGAGATCTATGACTTCGCGCGATTTACAGATCAACAACAGTTAAGCTTTAAACAGGATTATGCATATATCCATATCGTTCAGCAGGCGACATGCAGACTTAAAGTTGCATGCACTAACCTAGATCTCGTTTTAAAAGCAGGGGATATTATTGTTCTACCTTCAGTAGGAGAACACACGATTGAATTGTTGGATGCCGAAAACCAAGCAGCCGCTGTGATTAGCTGTATTTTTAAACTTAGTGGGATTTATGGCGAAGCCATAATCGAAGGGTTGCCTCGCTATATCCATGTCCCATCGCACAATGATACGGATAAAATTGCAGAATGGGTGCCAATGACTGTTGCTGCGATAAAGCTTGAACTTGAACATCCTAGCCTTGGTAGTCAAGTGATGCTTTCAAGGATTATCGATCTTTTATTGGTGTGGTCAATACGGTTTTGGTTGGCAAAGGCAACCATTGAACATAAAAGCTGGATTGTTGCTTTACGTGACCCCACGATTAGTAAAGCATTATTTTTGCTGCATGATCGTCCTGCTTATCCATGGGATGTAGAAAATTTGGCTCAATCCACCCATCAATCACGTTCAAGTTTTGCTAAAAAATTTGTTGAACAGGTCGGTGTTTCTCCAATTCAATATTTAAAAAATTGGCGGATGAGACTGGCAAGTCAGTTTTTAAAAGAGACAGACAAAAATATTTTTCAAATTGCTGAATTAGTAGGATATAGCTCACAAGCAGCATTCACTCGTGCCTTTACACAAACATATGGGTGCGCACCGAAAGTATTTAGAGCGTCAATGATGCAGAGTCATCAATAAATACAGATAATCAACTGTAGCTTTTTATGCTTTAAATGCTTTTTAACACTGAATCGTACTTAGCCAAACTGATCCAGAACAGCAATAAAACTTAAAGATTTAGGTTAGATTTCAGATTTTATTGAAGATGAACAAAGATTGGTTAATGTCATAAATGTAATTCCCATGACCGTGAATTGTATAGTTTCGACCTCTAGAATGAAATGATATCTCAATGGGAAGAATGACATGAAAACTTTAATCAGATTAACTGTTATTGGTCTTTGTAGTGTTTCAAGTTTAAGTTTTGCATCACATCAAAATACGCAAGAAATACGCATTGATCACTTTGGTACAGGTAGCGATGGAGATAATACGTCAGGTCTTTTATTGAAAGAGCCAATAAAACTTGTGCCTTATTTAAAGCTTGATCAAAATAAGGAGCCGAGAATTGAACATTATGGCACAGGCAATGATGGAGACAATACCGCAGGGTTATTATTAGTCGATCATGAAAAGTACTATGCGGCAAACACATCTACTGTGCAAGTTGATACTGGACGTATAGATCATTACGGTACTGGAAATGATGGAGACAATACCACGGGCTTGCTCCTCAAAGATTAATTTACAAAAAATATAGAAGCTTGTTGATAAAAATAGTGACATGTTGATAAGTAATATAAATAAAGATAAAAAAATGGGTGTAATCAATACACCCATTTTTCATTTAAACCAATCTCGTGTTATTGCGCTGCTTTTTCAGCTGCGATTGAAGCAATTGCTGCATCAACACCGTCAATAGAATCTGCAGCTTTTTTAATACGAGCAAGTGCATCAACTAGTACTTCATCAGCAGTCGCATAAGAAATACGCATATAGCCGCCTAAACCAAAAGCATCACCAGGAACTACAGCAACACCAGTTTCTTCCAACAACCATTCTGAGAATTCTGTGCAAGATTTTAAACCTTTTGCACGAATTAAAGGACGAATATTGGCATAAGCATAGAATGCGCCATCAGCAGGTAAGCAGCTAATCCCTTGAATTTCATTCAAACCATTCACAACTAAATCATGACGGCGTTTGAATGCTTCAATCATCGGTTGAAGTACATCTTGAGGACCATTTAACGCAGCTTCAGCAGCAACTTGTGAAATCGAAGTTGGGTTTGAAGTTGATTGTGATTGGATTTTTTTCATTGCACCAATCAATTTTGCAGGTCCTGCTGCATAACCGATACGCCATCCAGTCATTGCATATGCTTTAGATACACCGTTAAGTACGATAACGCGCTCATAAAGGTCAGGAGCTACAGTCGCAATGTTGTAGAACTCATCATCCCAACGGATCGGCTCATACATATCATCAGAAGCAACATAAACTTGAGGATATTTACGGAGCACTTCTGCTAAAGCTTCAAGTTCAGCTTTGCTGTAGATCATGCCTGTTGGGTTAGAAGGACTATTTAAAACCACCAAACGTGTTTTGTCTGTAATCGCAGCTTCTAGTTGAGCAGGTGTAATCTTGAAACGTTGTTCTTCACCACATTTCACGATGACAGGAACACCTTCAGCAATGATCACCATATCTGGATAGCTTACCCAATATGGCGCTGGAATAATGACTTCATCACCTTTGTTTAACAAAGCAAGTGCTAAGTTAAAGAAAGACTGTTTACCACCGCAAGAGACTAAAATCTGATTTGCAGCATAGTCAAGATTGTTATCACGTTTTAGCTTCGCAATAATTGCTTTTTTAAGGCCTGGTGTACCATCAACAGCGGTATATTTGGTAAAACCGTTGTTAATCGCTGTAATCGCAGCATCTTTGATGTGTTGTGGGGTGTCAAAATCTGGTTCGCCAGCGCCCAATCCGATTACATTTTTACCCGCAGCTTTTAATTCAGCAGCTTTGTTGGTAACAGCAAGCGTTGGAGACGGTTTGATGGCATTTACACGATCAGAGAGACGTACGTCCACGGCATTATTCCTTCTTATAGGGATTAAAAAAATAAAAAGCACATTATCATAGCCTAATTTTTCATGTTTGGTCGTCTAATATCTATTCAAATTCAATAAATATTCACGAAAAGCAAAAATTAATGTATCAAGAGAATACAAATAAAAGTGAAAGTTTAAGAGCACTCGCATCAAAGCCGAAATTTACGTACAATATAGTCAGTTAAAATTGAGTGAATCACATGAGCACCCAAAATACTCCCAAAAAGAAGCCATTGGTGAATTTACCATTTCCAATGCCATCATCTTTAGAAAATGATGATGATGTTGCCCATAACAACGTTCGCCCTAAACCTGAGCAATACGCAGACCGTACTTGGATGCCACCTCGTGGTACACGTCGTTCGATGGGAAAACGTTAAGTGTGTAAAATATAAAAATAGGTGCTTGATGCACCTATTTTTATATTAAGTGTTCAAAAGAATATTTTTTCAAGCTTATTGTTTATCTTTGTTGATGGTTAAGCACCGTCATTTAGCATTTCCGTGACATATTCATAATATTTTTTTTTCTTTTGATACATCAGTAAATCTGCTCGTTTTAGCATATTATCTATACTTTCATTTGCACCTGTTGTTGCGTAACCAATTGCAACGCTGATAGGTTGTGACGAGTAGTACTGGTTATCTATATTGAGTAATTCTTCAATAGTCATGATCATTGATTCGACGGTTTGCTCATTTGCCGCAGGCATGAGAATTACAAACTCATCTCCACCAATACGAGAAGCAGTATAACTTGTATTGGTAATGGTACGAGTCAGAATATTGCCCATACGTCGAAGTAATTCATCCCCAACATCATGACCTAACTGATCGTTGATGGCTTTTAAACCATTCATATCAATAAAAATGGCTGAAGTCGGGCGTAGTACGCCACGCTCTAAACGATTGATTTCTTCTGTATAAAATGAACGATTAAATAATTTTGTGAGAACATCATGTTTTCCTAGATATTCCAAATACGTTTCTGCTTTTTTTCGTGCAGTAATATCAGTCAATGCGACTTGAACAAGACTCCAATCATGTTCATAACCTGGGAAAACAGTGAATTGGAGTAATACATTTCGTACTGAACCATCTAATGCATAATTTACAGCTTCACGTTGATGATGAATTTTACCATTCCATAGCTCAATCAGTTGCTCACGGAAAGTCTGGTACATCTCTTTTGCAAATACTTTATTTAAGTTTTTAAATAAGGTCTCTTTATCTTTGGCTTTAAATAAATCCAGTGTTGCTTGGTTGACGTCTAATAAGATGATGTCTTCTATACACTGGTTTACAAAGTCAGTATGAACATCTAAGAAGGTACGAAAATCTTCGATACCAATTTCACGGAGTTGATCTATACGTAGTCTTACACGACTAAAATCTTCCACCCACAATGAAGTTGGCGAATAAATAAAGCGAGATTCTGCCAGTTGGCGATTTTTTTCTTCTAAACGGCGCGCATTTTGATAGTCAGTAATATCTTCAGTGGTGACTAAAACTCGGTCTAAACTGACTTCTGAACCCGGCAAAATGATACCGCGTAATTTGATATCTAACTTTTTACCTGAAATCGTGTAATTGACAGTAGTATTTGAAAATTCAGCTTCTCCATTCCAAAGTGCAACCAATTCTTTAATATGTGAATGCAGCATTTCTTTCTGAAAAATAATATCTAAGCTCTGATAGAGGTGTTGTTGAGTTCTTGCTTCAAATAAATTTAAGGTTTTTTTATTGACCTGAAGAATCTTAATTTTATGCGCACAAGCTGTGATCTGGTCTGGATTTTCTTCTAAAAAGCTTTGTAGATCTGTGATTCCTTGACTTTTCCATTGGTTAAATTGTTCTTTTACTTCGCTATAGTCTTCTAACCACATTGGGGTAGGGGATATATCAAAAATAGAAGAATCAGAAAATTCCATTATAAGATTCTCGTTCGATGTGAGGTGCTTTAGAATATTTGAAATATATCCTAAAAAAGGAGGATATAAAATAATAAAATTCATGATATTTATTACTAATCGTATTTTATGATAACTGGTTATCGTTTAATTGGATTTGCACAACTGTTACTTAATTCAAATTATATTTTTAATCCGTCAAACTATTAATCGGTCTTCAATAAATAATATGCTTGCTTATCTTGATACATAATTTTATCTGCTTTTTTTAATAACTCATCGATATTTTTATAATGGTGAGTTGTTGCATAACCAATCGCCACATGAAGTGGATGTTGCGGATTGTTAATTTGATCAAGTTCTATTTCTTGCTTAATTATTTTAAGCAGTAGCTCTATATGCTGATAATTTGATTCAGGCATAAGAATCACAAACTCATCACCACCAATACGGGAAACAGAATATGGGGTGGTTATGGTGGATTTTTTTAAAAGATTTGCAAAACGTTGAATCAGCAAATCACCAATATGATGGCCCTGTAAATCATTAATCCTTTTTAAACCATTGATATCTAAGTATATACATGAAAGTGAACTGAATGGGGTAGTTTGTAAGCGTTGAATTTCACCTACAAAAAAAGTTCGATTATATAATTGAGTTAATTGATCATGCTTGCTTGCATATAGCAGATGATCTTCTAATTTCTTACGCTCTGTTAAATCGGTAAAGGCAATTTGCACGGTATCCCAGTTATGTTTTGAATCTGGAAAAATAACAAACTGTTCGAGGACATGTAGCAAATCTCCGTTGATTGACCGATACTCACATTCTCGCTTAAGCTGATGATGGCCATCCCATAAATGTAATAATTGTTTATAAAAATTTTGTTGATAATTCTCTCTGAAAATATGATTTAAATGCTGATAAAAATGTTGTTCATTGTTGGCATTAAATAAATCCAGTAAAGCTTGATTTACACCAACTGATCGAATATTTTCAAAACAAAGAAATAGAAAATCAGGGTTTTGCTGAATATATTGATCTAAGTCAGTGACATTATTCGCTAGCAATTGATTAAATAATGATTTTATTTGGCTATAGTCTTTGACCCAGAGGGCAGTGGGTGAATGCAAAAATAGGGATTCTGCAATCCGACGTGCATTTTGACACTGAGAGATATCTTCCGTGGTTAATAAAACTCGATCCCAACTTTCTTTCGCATCCGTTAAAATATTGGCTCTAAGTTGGATATCAATTTTTTTACCTTTGCAGCTAAGGTTGACCACTTGAATCGAGCAATCTTTTTCTTTATTCCAAAGTGCTGAAAAAAATTGGATATGTAATAGTTCAGTATTTTCTGTATGCATTTCCGGAAATTTTTCTAAAATCTCCGCTAAATCATCAGCTTCATATAAAATCAGAGTGCTTTGATTGATATGAATGGTACGGATCGCTGCCAAACAGGGTTTTAAACGGCTAGTATCCTCCAATAGATGTTGTTTAATATCGGGAATACCTTGCGCCGTCCACTGATCAAATATTTTTTTTATACCACTAAAATCTTGTAACCACATTGCAATTGGAGACAAATCAAATATTGTTAAATCCATTTGCTCCATACGCTTTCCAATATCACTCTTATTAGTTTAGGGGTGTTGACATTTTATAAATGACTTGCCTTGTATCGTCTAAAAATGACTTATAGGCTCAAACAGAATCGGGCTGTCATCAGACCTTGTTCCGAGCGATATGACTTAAGTAAAAATTAAACATAGATTGGTTCAATCAAAAATAACCACACACTGAAGTATATTACTTTTTAGCCCGATGTTCTGCTTTTGGTGCAGCAATGGTACGCTGGCCAGTCCATACTGAAATAAAGTCTGTTTCATTTAAATTATAGAGTTCTAGAAGCGCTAAAATAGCTCCCCCAAAAATCATTGAACCCTCTGAATCAGACTGAAATTCAAATACTTTTCCATTTAGATTGTGAAGAATATCTTGTATTTCAAAAATACGATCTCGACCATTACTATCATTTGGATACATGGGTGTATTGAGAATAATTGTAGCGAGACTTTTTTCAGCTTCAGTTAAATCTAAGCTTTGAATTTTTTGTTCTATATCTGAACTAAAAATGACCTCATCTGATATAAAGCTATGCAGCAATTTTTGTGTGAGCTTAGGCAAAGTTTTTTCTACAAATGGGCGGAATGAAGCAGGGAAGATCACATTGCGTGAAATACCTTTAAACATGGGGGCAATTTCTTCAACTTTATAGCCAGCAACACCACAACCCACAGAAGTAATAAAATATTTTATCTTCGGGTGATTTTTTGTATAAATTTTAAAATCATCAATATAGTGTTGAATTTGCGAAAGTGGCATTTGCTGTAAATGTTCATTCATGGTGGGTATAGCAAAACTTTGTCCCGCCCAGCCACGTCCAACACCTTTAGTTGCGCCAAAATGTAAATGTGCTGTTTTTGCAGCACCGCCTTGATGAGTACCCGCCATATTACTACCAAAAACAAACACAGTATCTTCTGGCAAAGTTTTGATTATGCTTTCATCATGATAGTGATATGTCATGTTTTTCAATCTTTTAATTGGCTTGTTTCCATGTTGCTATTGAAATAAAAAAGGGTCAAGGTATTTGTTGAATATTGTGTAAAAAGCCCCATCTAGAATAGGTGTCAATGTATGGGTTTAATTGGTTTCTGTTAAACTATTATGGCTTCTTCCCGATTGGTTAAAGAGTGAATTATTGTGAGTGAACATCAACCTTTTGAACTTGTTACAAATTATCAACCTGCTGGAGATCAACCACAGGCAATAGCAAAATTAGTCGAAGGCATAAATAAAGGTTTTCACGATCAACTTCTACTCGGTGTAACGGGTTCAGGGAAAACCTACACCATGGCAAATGTGATTGCGCAAACGCAACGTCCAACTATTGTCATGGCACATAACAAAACTCTTGCTGCACAATTATATGGTGAATTTAAATCCTTTTTCCCAAACAATGCAGTTGAATACTTCGTTAGTTATTATGACTACTATCAACCCGAAGCTTATGTTCCATCTTCGGATACCTTTATTGAAAAAGATTCAGCGATCAATGATCACATTGACCAGATGCGTCTCTCTGCTACGCGTGCTTTATTAGAACGCCGTGATGCTATTATTGTCGCATCAGTATCCGCAATCTATGGTTTGGGTGATCCGAATGCTTATATGAGTATGTTATTGCATATTGTACAAGGGGACAGAATTAGTCGTGATGATATTATTCGCAGACTTGTTGAAATGCAATATACGCGAAATGAGTTGGAATTTTTACGTGGTACTTATCGTATTCGTGGCGAAATTATCGATATTTTCCCTGCTGAATCAGACCAACACGCAGTTCGTGTTGAGTTGTTTGATGATGAAGTCGATTCAATTCGATGGTTTGATCCAATTACAGGGAAAATGGTACGTAAAGCACCACGTGTGACAATCTATCCGAAAAGTCACTATGTCACTCCAAAAGATAATCTACAACGTGCAATTGGAACGATTCGGGATGAACTGGCTGATCGATTAGTTTTTTTTAAAGACCATGAAAAATTACTCGAAGCACAGCGGATCGAACAGCGCACACGTTATGATTTAGAAATGATGCAACAGTTAGGCTATACCAACGGTATTGAAAACTATTCACGTCATTTATCTGGTCGTCCAGCGGGTGAGGCGCCACCTACATTATTTGATTATATCCCAGATGATGCTTTATTAATTATTGATGAGTCGCATGTGACTGTACCCCAAATTGGTGCAATGTATAAAGGCGATCGTTCACGTAAAGAAAACTTGGTCAATTATGGTTTCCGTTTACCAAGTGCATTGGATAATCGTCCAATGAAGTTTGAAGAATGGGAACGTATCGTCCCAACCACCATTTATGTTAGTGCAACACCGGCTAAATATGAACTTGAAAAATCTGAACAAGTTGCCGAACAAGTGGTGCGACCAACAGGATTGGTCGATCCAGAAATCGAAATACGTCCTGTTTTAACGCAAGTGGATGATGTTCTTTCAGAAATTAATATCCGTAAAGAACTTGATGAGCGTGTTTTAGTCACTACTTTAACCAAGCGTATGGCAGAAGACTTAACCTCATATTTAAAAGAATATGGGGTGAAGGTGGCTTATCTGCACTCAGATATTGACACAGTTGAGCGAGTCAAAATTATTCATGATCTTCGTACAGGCGTACATGATGTTCTGGTCGGGATTAACTTATTGCGTGAAGGTTTGGATATGCCGGAAGTTTCTTTGGTTGCCATTCTTGACGCAGATAAAGAAGGTTTTCTTCGTTCTGAACGATCGTTAATCCAAACTATTGGTCGTGCTGCACGACATTTAAAAGGTAAAGCGATTTTATATGCTGACCGTATAACCGATTCGATGCAGAAAGCTATAGATGAAACCGATCGTCGTCGGGCTAAACAAATCCAATTTAATGAAGAGCATGGTATTATTCCACGTAGTGCTGTACGCCAAGCAATTAAAGAAATTGATACGGGTGAGGTTATTAGTGATGATCAAATTGAAGTAAACATAAATGATCAGCATCAAGCTTTAACTGCTGATGAACGTCACATTTTGTCTGATCCAAAACTGTTTACTAAGCATATTACGAGACTCGAAAAAGAAATGCTGAAAGCATCTAAAGAATTACAATTTGAACAAGCTGCGCGTTTACGAGACGAAATTGTGCGTTTAAAAAATAGAATGTTAAAATAATTGCTTTATTGACGTGATTTCACTTTTGCACTTGCTGTAGCTTTAGGCCAAACAAGGATACATAAAGCTACAGTCTAAGTTTAAATTTATGATTATTTTATAATAAATAGTAAAAAGTAATGCTGAGGGTATAAAGTGCAATCATTTAAAATATTACCCAAATTATATGACTTCAAAAAATTAATAATCGTGTTGGGGGTGGTTTTTTCGAGCTTTTTATATCCAAAAGCCTATGCTGAAAATTCGACTTTAGCAGCGATTCCAAAATTGGAATTGGGTCAATATTTAGGATTATGGTATGAAATTGCCCGTAAACCAATGTATTTTCAAAAAGACTGTAAGTCAGATGTCACTGCACGTTATACCGTAAATGAATATGGTAATGTTGCAGTAGATAATCGATGCGTCGATCAAAATGGACAAGAATTGCGTTCACTGGGTGAAGCATTTATCAGTAATGAGCCTTTTAATTCAAAATTTAAAGTGAGTTTTATTCCAGAAGCGGTTCGTTGGATGCCTGTGGGCCGTGGTGATTATTGGATTTTAAAAATTGATTCACACTATCAAATGGCTTTGGTCGGAGAACCTAAACGAAAATATTTGTGGTTACTGTCTAGAGATCCTCATCCAGATGAAGCAAAGGTGATTGAATTTCTCCGCTATGCGCAGACGGTAGGTTTTAACTTAAAAGATCTGATTCGAACCAAACAGAATACGCAAGAATAAGATAGAAAATTTAAGTTGATATATTTTAAAAATTAAAGTAGTTGTAAATCCTTAATTTTGAAAATAATTGAGAATTCAAATTAATTTTGGGTGAAGGTGTTTATAATGCCTAAGAGTTTATTTGAAAATCATGGTGAGGCCACAGATGTTTAAGGGCGTCGTATTGTCTGTATTGGCATCTGTAACGTTTGGGGTCTTATATTTTTATACCAAATTGTTGGGCGATCTAGATAGTCAGCAAACCTTTGGTTGGCGGATTATTGCGACTTTGCCGTTCCTTACTTTATTCATGCTATGGAGTGGTGATTTTGTTCATGTTAAAGCGATTTATTATCGAATCCTCAAACAACCTGCTTTATTACTTTTATTAATCATTACATCTATTTTGACCTGTTTCCAATTATGGCTTTTCTTGTGGGGCCCAATGAATGGGCGGGGATTACAAGTTTCACTTGGGTATTTTTTATTACCCTTGGTCCTTGTACTCGCAGGTAGTTTATTTTATAAAGAGAAATTATCAAAATTCCAAATGGTTGCCGTTGCTTTTGCTGTGCTTGGTGTAGGGCATGAATTATGGCGTTTGGGTAGTATTGCATGGGAAACACTAAGTGTTGCATTAGGTTACTCTCTTTATTTCTTGATTCGAAAAACCATCAAAACCGATAATTTAGGTGGCTTTTGGTGGGATATTTTAATTTGTATTCCTATTGCAATTTATTTCACCCAAACTGGATTAGAAGCATATAGTCAATTTGCTAACTCACCCGTTTTAATTCTTGTGGTTGCAGGGCTTGGAGTTTTGAGTGCAATTGGTCTAGGTAGCTATATTTTAGCCAGTCGTTATTTGCCGATGGTTTTGTTTGGGTTATTAAGTTATTTAGAACCTGTTTTGTTGGCGCTAGCCTCGTTGGCGTTGGGAGAGTCTATTTCTGCAGATGAATGGTTTACCTATATTCCAATTTGGTGTGCTGTGAGTATTTTGGTATTAGAGGGGATTTGGCATATCTATCAACAAAACAATAAACGGAAAAATTTAGTATTGAATATTGAAAAATTGGACAAAAGAATCCGTTAGTTAAAACAAAGATCGATAATAGTTGGATTGTCATTTAGAATCGTGACTTTAACAAGATCTAACTCATTAGATGTGTGAGAGCTTTACTATTAACAGCAGGTTAAGTGTAGCAATTTGGAATTTAAAGATCTAACATGATCTTTATTTTTCTTCTTACTCTAATAAAGTCAATATCACGACTAAAATCCACATAGAACTGAAATATTATTTAAAGATCAAGGCATAATTTAAAATAAAATACCCAGTATGACAAAATTCTATAAAAATGTATCACGATTTGATTTCAACTAAATGAGAATTACATTACAATTGTGGGGTTTAAAAATCCATGTCTAGATATACATAAATAGAGGACGTATCTGTGAGCAAAGACACTATCATCGCCCTACATGCAGAGCACCAAGGTCGCTGGAAAAACCGTGAAGAAATTGCGGAACGTATGATTGCATTAATCGGTCAATTATACCGTGAAAAAAACATTGTGACTTCTGTGTACGGTCGTTCTTTAGTGAACCGTTCAGTAATTCAAATCCTTAAAGCACACCGTCGTACACGTATGATGGATGTTGAGCTTTCTGTTGTACATACTTTCCCTATTTTAGAAGCTTTAGCGAAATTAGATAATATCGGTTCTGCTGAAGTTGATTTAGGTAAACTTGCAGTTGAATATAAAGAAAAGGGCGGCGATATTGATGCATTTGTTGCTCAAGCTGTTCAATCTTTAGAAGGTCGTCCCGCACAAGTTGAGCCTAAAGATGTTGTTCTTTATGGTTTTGGTCGTATTGGTCGTATTTTAGCGCGTCTGATCATTAGCCAATCAGGTCTTGGTCGTGGTTTAAGCCTTAAAGCGATCGTTGTACGTAAATCATCTGATGGTGATTTAGAAAAACGTGCTTCATTGTTACGTCGTGATTCAATTCATGGTCCATTTGCAGGAACGATTTCTGTGGATGAAGAAAATGAAGCAATCATTGCAAATGGTAACTTTATCAAAGTGATCTATGCATCTAGTCCTGCTGAAGTTGATTACACAGCTTATGGTATCGACAATGCATTAGTGATTGATAATACTGGTAAATGGCGTGATATCGATGGTTTATCTCAGCATCTTAAATGCCCTGGCGTAAGTCGTGTTGTACTTACAGCACCTGGTAAAGGTGATATGAAGAATGTGGTGTTTGGTGTTAACCAAGCGGACATCATTGATTCAGACAAAATCATTTCTGCTGCAAGCTGTACTACTAACGCAATCACACCAGTTTTAAAAGTGTTAGAAGACAAATACAAAGTGATCAATGGTCATGTGGAAACTGTTCACTCATTTACTAATGACCAGAACTTGATTGACAACTATCACAAAGCAGATCGCCGTGGCCGTGCTGCAACACTGAATATGGTTATTACAGAAACAGGTGCTGCAAAAGCTGTTGCGAAAGCATTACCTCAGTTACAAGGTAAATTAACAGGTAATTCAGTACGTGTTCCAACACCAAACGTTTCACTTGCTATTCTTAACTTAACACTTGAGAAAGAAGTAGATCGTGAAGAAGTGAACGAATATATTCGTCAAATCTCGATCAACTCTAACCTTCAAGGTCAAATTGGCTATACCAACTCTACAGAAGTTGTATCGTCTGACTTTATTGGTTCGCGTACAGCGGGTGTATTTGATGCACAAGCAACAATTACTTCTGGTAACCGTTTAACAGCTTACGTTTGGTACGATAACGAAGTTGGTTATAGCTGCCAAGTATTGCGTATTGCTGAACAAGTATGTGGCGTAAGCTATCCAAAAGTACCAGCTGAAACAAATGCATAATTTCTAAGAGTCGTCGAAAAGGAGCTTCAAATGGAGCTCCTTTTTTTATATTATAAAGTTATGGTTCTATTTAAGTTTTAATTTATGATTCTAATTAAAACTTAGAGAATATTAAAAATAAAGAAAAAATTATCAATTTTTGCTTTAAGTTTGCTGAATTTATCAACAATGATTCACGCAACTCCGCATACAAGTCTTGATTTAACTCCTATATTGCAGGATCGTTTTGAACAAAATTGTGCGATTGGTCAACAATTCGATTTTTATATTCATGATGAGATGCAGGTAATTTTAATGAATCAGGTAGTTAAGGATGAAGTAGAAGAGCAAGCGGCTTACGTCAGCAAAAATTTTAGTTTAAAAATACGACTTACAGGGGATTAGTCGTAAATAAAATTGAATTTTGATGGGGGCGGTTTGACTTTGAGTGAGACGTTGTACTTTGATCTTCCAATGGCTTCAGCCAAACAGCAATTTAATAAGATTAAAAGCAATATACAGCAACCAACTAAAGCTGCAAATTTTGTGATGGCTGGAAAGGGCAAGAGTGATGCAATTGCTATCTATTTATGGTCTGATAAAAATGGACTTCAATAGTGTTATTGTGAATTAAGTTTTGGGATGATTTCTAAAAGTGATGAAACTTTTTACTATCACATAGAAATAGGTGTATGAAAAGCAAGTTTGCAATGCCACATTTAAAGTTTAAATTGCTTTGCTTAGGTGATGCCTTACGATAGAAAGACCATCTATGGTTTCATCATTATTTAAAACGATACAAGTATTAAATGCTCATTTTTGACTAACGCAAGAAGTCTAATAAAAGCTATTTTATATAAAGTAATTTGCAACAAAGGAAAATCACATGAAGAAAAAGATATTACTGAGCATGATGTTACTGCTAACGGGAGCTACACATGCCAAATCCTTAGAACTACGTCCTTTATTAAAAGATCGCTTCGAACAAAACTGTGCAATTCGGCAGCAATACGATTTTCATAATGAAAATTCAGAACTGATTGCACCACTTGAACACTATACGATTGATGTAAAATATGTGGATAAACAGGTTTATGACTCAACCACGTATAAATTAAAAAATGTCACTTATGCTGGCATTCCTATTCGCAAAATAGAATTTAGTTTTGGTCGTCCCGCGCAACAATACAATCAATATTTATATTTTGATCTGAGTGCTACAACAGCAAAGCAGCGATTTAAAACTCTAAAATTCAATCAAAATCATGAAAAAGGCGATGTGAGTGTTGAGTATAAAAATAATACAGCAATTGTGCAGTGCTATTGGTTAGCTGATTTTTCGAAATAATCCGTAGATTAGATATCAATTGTTTAATAATTAAACAAAATTCTTCGACTTTTATACATAAAAACGCATATTAATTCACATAAGTATTTAAAATAAAAAATAATTAAGGATAAAAATTAAGGACAGGATTTTGCAGTTGAAGCAAGTTATGGCGGGAGTTGCCTTTATTCTTATTGCTACGGTGTGTGGTGTATTGATTGCAATCTGGGTATTTAAACATTTTAATATTTATATTCCACTTGAAAATCAAGCTGTACGTATCGATTTAAAAGAACCTTTACAAGCCAAAGTACAAATTCATGACGCATTAGATGTGGATGTCAAAGGAAAAGTGAAAGCTGAAATTCCTATTCATGAAAAGCTAAACTTACCGATTACACAAACCTTAACCCCACATGTGTATTTTGATAATGAAGTCCCTATTCAAACCACAATTCCTGTGAATGAAGTGATCAAAATCAATCAGGATATGCCGATTGATACCAAGGTTAAAGTCACTGTGTTAGGTAAAGATATTACTTTACCATTAAAAGGGAACATCCCGATTCATATGGATGTGCCGATTAATTTACAAGTGCCACTCAACCAAAATATTCATTTAAAGTTTGATGCCCCAGTAAAGGTGTTACTTAAAGAAAATTTACATGTGCCACTTGATGCGACATTAAAAACCAATATTCCAATTCAGGGCCATCTCAATGTTCCAATTAAATCAGCACTTCAAGCAACAGTAGATGTTCAAAATACATTACCGGTAAAAATTGAAAAAGGGCAACTTAAAATTCCGCTCAATAGTTTAAGGCTATCACGCCGCGATCATCCGCCAGTAAAACCACAACAACCACAGTCCGAAGCTTTAAAATAGGGTGGTATGGAAATGTGGATCTTTAAATCTATACGAAATTTGTTGTTCACTTTTATGAGCGTCGTATTGCTCATTGCGCTGTGCGTTTGGTTGTATTTGAATATTCATGCCTCAATGCAGGTTTCTGCGCAAAGGGCACAAATTCAATTGTCGGAATCTTTACCGACAAAAATCCATGTGGGGAATTATTTACAAACACATGCACAAGGTGCTTTAGATACTGAGTTGACGATTGACCGTGAGTTGGCTTTACCTTTAAAAGGCAAATATTTGGCTAATTTAAGTTTTGTTGTAACAACGCCGATTGAGGTTGAGCTTGATTATGAGACTGATATTCAGATTGAAACGCTAATGCCATTAGAAACAACCACGGATTTGGTTTATCAAAATAAACTACTGCCTCAATTTCCTTTAAAAGTGGATATTCCGATTAAACTTTCGGTGCCATTTAAGTTAAAACGACGTTATCAAGTTCCAATCAAAATTATGTTTGATGGACCTGTTTATTTAGATTTTGATGAAGTGATTCATTTGTATGTGAAGCATAAACTTAAGCCAATACTGAATATTAATGATCCAATGACGATGAGAAAAATTGCGGTGTTCCGTGCAACCATGTACAACACAGAAAGACAGTCCCTAGCAGATCTGGAGATGAATATCGATTTTCCTATCAAAAATATTCATCCTTAATTGCTCAGTATAGCATGGGCTTAAATTTTGTATTAAGCCCATGCTTATCTTTAAAAATGCCTAAAATAAAGCTCTAACCTGATCCTGAATATGCGTTGTTTTACGACCAATTAAATATTCCAAGTCTTTACTTTCACTATACATTGCACCATTTACAGTCTGTACATCTGCGTCAACAATAACCGCTACTAGTGCATGGGGTAACCCTGCCGTAAGAAGTGACTGAGTATAATCTTCCGAGCTGATATCTTGATACTGTACAGTTTGACCTGATGCCAAAGTGATATAAGAGGCTAAATCTGCAAGGGTAAAATGATTTGAACCTGCAAGCTCATAAGTTTTATTTTCATGATCTGAGGAAGTAAGGACTTTAGCAGCAGCTTCGGCATAATCTAAACGAGAAGCTGAACTGATTTTTCCATTTTGAGCGCTGCCGTAAAGTGTTCCTGTTTCCGCAGTATGCTTAACGTTACCAAGATAATTTTCGCTATACCAATTGTTGCGTAAAAATGTATATTTCAAACCACTTTGCAGAATGAGAGCTTCTGTTTCACGATGTTCTTGCGCTAAACCTAGTGGATTATCTGTTGCATTGAGTAAGCTGGTATAGGCAATGTATTCAACTTTGGCTGCGACAGCTGCCTCTATAACTGCTTTATGTTGTGGGGTACGACGACCAATTTCATTGGCTGAAATTAAAAGTAATTTATCTACATTGTGTAAAGCAGATATTAATGTTTCAGGTTGATCATAGTTAAATAGGCGAAGTTCAATCCCTTGTTGTTTGAGCGACTGTGCTTTATCTATATTTCGAACCAGCGCCACAATATTTTCAGCAGCAGTATGTTGAAGTAAGGCTTGGATCACCAATTGTCCAAGTTGACCCGTTGCGCCTGTAATTGCGATTTTCATAAATTCACCTTTAAATATGATTTAAATTGGATGTTTTTTAAACTTGATGTTATTATCATAATCATTAAACTTACTATATGTAAGTACGTACCTAAAAGTAAGCTAATTACTGTGTAGAGAGAATTTATGAGCATCTATGCTTCAAGTGATTTAATTGGTCAAGTTTTATCCAGTCAGTGCCCATCTAGAGAAATATTGGAGCATTTAACCAGCAAATGGTCTGTATTGGTTTTACGTTGTTTAAATGATGGTGTGCAACGTTTTAGTGAACTGCGCAATCGAATTGAGGGGATCAGCGAAAAAATGCTGGCACAGACATTAAAAGTGCTTGAGCAAGATGGCTTTATATTGAGAACGGTTTACCCTGAAGTACCACCGAAAGTAGAGTACCAATTGACGATTTTAGGTGCACAAGCGGCTGAAAAATTAAACTATTTGATTGGTTGGATTGAGCGCAGTTTGCCCGATATCTTAGAGAATAAACAAAGATTGCAAAAGTAAAATTCAGTTGATTTTATACTCACCAAGAAGTTGATCGCTAAGTGAGTATATTGGAAGGGAGAAAAGCCTTATTATTGAGGATGATTCACTTTTGCCGCAGCTTTTAAAGCGACTAATCCTGTCATGATTGCACCTATGGTGGCTAAGAACATATCCTTATGCGCATCCCATATATCACCTTGTTGTCCATTATAGTTTTCAGCTTCTTCTGGAGATAGGCCAATGGCAATCCACCATTCAATCCATTCATAAAATAAACTGGTTGCCATAACAAATTGAATGACTAATAAAAATAAGGTTTTAGGCTTTAAGTTTGGTAACCACACTTGGAAAATTCGGTAGAAAAATGGGTAAAGAAATAAGCCATAGAATAAGTGTACAAAGCGGTCAAACATGTTACGTGTCCACCCTATTGCTTGATTGAGATCAAAGTTTAAGTATTTGATTGACCAATCATTATAAGGCACATAAGAATAAAGATAATGTGCAGCAATGACATGAATCACCAAGAAGAGGATGTACAATAAAAATGATGAAAATGTCAGCCCTATTTTCTTTAGACAGAAAAATAGAACAATCAGCATGAGTAAGGTGCCAATCTGATGCAGCATGTAAGATGGGTATTCTAAGGGATTGATACTGGCAAGAATGATTGCGATTGCAAGCAAAGCAAGAACAAGCCAATGTTTTTTTGTTAAGGCATGATAAATCATTATGGTATTTTCTAAAAATTATTACTGCGCATTGTAATCAAAATGCAAAAAAATGCGAAGCATCGGCTTCGCATTTTTTAGGTCTTTTAGATGATTAAAAGCTTAGATTTTAGCAATCAAATCTTTAATTTTTTTGGCTTGATCCGCAGCATTACCTGTGTAAGTAGCAGGAGTCATTTCAGCCAAACGTGCACGATCAGCAGCAGGTACAGCTTCAAGCTCAGTACCATTGACAAAATCAACCATCATGTCACGTGTCATCGCTTGACCACGAGTCAATGCTTTTAATTTTTCATATGGTTTTTCAACTGCATAACGACGCATTACAGTTTGAATTGGTTCAGCCAATACTTCTTGTGCATGATCAAGGTCTTCAAGAATACGTGTCGCATTAAGTTCAAGTTTTCCAATACCTTTTGAACATGCTTCAAAAGCAATTAAACTTTGTGCCAAGCCAACACCCATGTTACGTAATACGGTAGAGTCCGTGAGGTCACGTTGCCAACGGGAAATTGGCAATTTTTCACCTAAGTGCGCTAATACTGCATTTGCAATGCCCAAGTTACCTTCTGAGTTTTCAAAATCAATAGGATTGACTTTGTGTGGCATTGTCGAAGAACCGACTTCACCTTCTTTTAGACGTTGTTTAAAGAAGCCTAAAGAGATATAGCCCCAAACATCACGGTTAAAGTCGATTAAAATTGTATTAAAACGACGTAGAGCATCGAACAATTCAGCGATGTAATCGTGTGGTTCGATCTGAGTTGTATAAGGGTTGAAGGTTAAACCGAGTGATTCAACAAATGCTTGCGAGTGAGCAGGCCAGTTGATTTCAGGATAAGCAGAGTAGTGTGCGTTGTAGTTACCCACTGCACCATTAATTTTGCCCAATAATTCAACTTGTTTAAACTGTTTGATTTGACGTGCTAAACGATATGCAACATTGGCCATTTCTTTACCCAAAGTCGTTGGGCTAGCAGTTTGGCCATGGGTACGTGATAGCATCGGTTGTTCAGCATGTGTTTCAGATAAAGCCACAATAGAATCAACAATTTGTTGCATAGCAACAACTAATACTTCACGACCACTTTTCAACATTAAAGCGTGAGAAAGGTTGTTGATGTCTTCTGAAGTGCATGCGAAGTGAATAAATTCACCTGCATTTTTAAGCTCATCAATATGTGCAATTTTTTCTTTTAAGAAATATTCAACCGCTTTTACATCATGGTTAGTGGTACGCTCAATCTCTTTAATACGGTTAGCATCATCTTCAGAAAATTGAGTAACAATCGCATCTAAAGCAGTATTGGTTGCAACAGAAAAAGCGGGCACTTCTGTAATTTCAGGACGATTTGCAAGCGCTTGTAACCAACGCACTTCAACAGTCACACGAGCATGGATGAGACCAAACTCAGAGAGGTAAGGGCGTAATGCATCGCATTTGCTTGCATAGCGTCCGTCTAGTGGAGAAAGGGCGGTTAAAGCGTTCATAAAGATTCCTTAAATTTTGGAATTAGAGCGAATGGCGTAACCCGAACAGTATCAAATTAAACAACCTGATATTGTAATCGAGCCAGATCTTGAATATCTTGAAGAAGTTTGCGTTTGCTAAAGATCATATTCCATGAACTACCACCTAATTGACGCCATAGGTGTGCCATTTGTAAGCCTGTGAATAAACTGGCGCGGATACGATTGGTATGGGCAGAATCTTTAAAGGCCTCTGCATTGCCGCGAACTAGAATTCGAGGATTAATTTGACCAGCAGTGTCGACATAGGTTTGTGCTAAATTGGCAATGATACTTGGATGTAAATAGTTATTATCAAAAAAAGACAGCTGTTTTAATATTTTTTGTTGAGATTGTTCAATAATTTCAACAAATTTTGAATTGCTATAGACTTTTTTTTCCAAGGCCAATAACGACATTGCATAAGTCATTGGTAGTTTTGCATTGGCAATTTTAGGAATTCTAGATTTCGGTGATGTCGAGAAAGGTTGTGTAATACTACTTTCTAAAGCTTTTAAACCTAAAGAAATGTCTGCCAATTGATTGAAAAAATCTAAAGTTTGACCGGATAGATTGGCAGAAGGACGAATATTGAGGCTAGCTTTGATGAGCTGTTCAAAATAGAAATTACCACTTTCACCAATACTTTGACGTCCTGACATTGCAGTCATATGCGTCAGCTGTGTTGCTTGAAACACAGCTGCTAACGCCAAAGCTCGATTTTGGCGTTGATTCAAAGTCTGAGGCTGTTGAAAGGGCAACTCAACCATGCCTAAATTCCTTTAAATAATTTTTAATCATTACTCAATAAAATCTGGTTTTGGTGCGTTGGTATGATGAATCACACCACCACCTAAACATACTTCATCGACATAGAAAACAACACTTTGTCCCGGAGTAACGGCACGCTGTGCTTCATCAAATTCGACACGAACACCATTCGGAGTGTTTGTATCTTTATAAATTGTACATGCTTGATCAGGCTGACGGTAACGAGTTTTTGCCGTGCATCGGAAACCAGTGTCTGAAATTGCTTGTTCACCCGCAACCCAGTCAATAGTTTCAGACCATAAAATGGTACTCTGCATCAGTGGATGTTCATGACCTTGCCCAACTACAAGACGATTAGATTCAATGTCTTTATGTAGAACAAACCAAGCACCTTCTTCAGCACCTTTGAGACCGCCTAAACCAATACCACCACGCTGACCGAGCGTATAGTACATTAAGCCGTGATGATCACCAACCTCTTTTCCAGTATCTAAGACAATTTTTCCAGGTTGTGCCGGTAAATATTGTTTTAAGAAGTCATTAAAACGGCGCTCACCAATAAAGCAGATTCCTGTTGAATCTTTTTTCTTGGCAGTGGCTAAACCCAATTCTTCCGCAATTTTACGTACTTGTGGTTTTTCGATTTCACCAATAGGGAACAAGGTCTTATTGATTTCACGACCATGGACTGCGTGAAGAAAATAGGTTTGGTCTTTGTTATTGTCTACACCACGCAATAAAGGCGCATATTGATCACCTTTTGAGTTTGTGGTTGTTTCACCACGACGACAATAATGTCCAGTTGCAATAAAATCAGCGCCTAAATTGACAGCATGATCTAAGAATGCACGGAATTTAATTTCTTTATTACACAGAATATCTGGGTTTGGTGTACGCCCAGCGGCATATTCTGCTAAGAAATGTTCAAATACGCGATCCCAATATTCCATTGCAAAATTTGCAGTATGGAGTTTGATCCCAATTTTGTCACACACCGCTTGTGCGTCAGCAAGGTCATCCATTGCGGTACAATATTCCGTGCCATCATCTTCTTCCCAGTTTTTCATGAAAAGCCCTTCAACTTGATATCCTTGTTGAAGTAAAAGTGCAGCAGAAACAGATGAATCTACACCACCCGACATACCGACGATGACACGTTGTTGCATAGGATTAGGCATCCAAATTTGAAATTAAAGGAGAGTTTTGGTGCTCATAGATGAGCGAAAGTGGGTATTTTTGCCCAGAAAGTGCATCTTGTACAGCTTTAATGACCAAAGGACTTCTTGCGCGAGCAGATTCAAGCAGTTCTTCAAGCGTCATCCATTGTGGTCCAATGATATCTGTATCCAGCTGTGCGTCTGGAAAGTATTCAGTGACGTGTGCTAAAAAGCAAAATCTAAAATAAGTGCGGTCTGGAAACATGGGTGGGGTATAGGTATAGATCCCCAGTAATGAATTGATTTCTACTGCATATCCTGTCTCTTCCATGGTTTCACGTAACGCAGCTTGAATAATAGTTTCGCCATATTCAACATGCCCAGCGGGTTGATTGAACACAGTATGGCTTACACCTTCGGTATATTCTTCTACAAAAAGAAATTTTCCATCTTTTTCTACAACTGTCGCAACAGTAACGTGGGGTGTCCAAGCGGTCATGACCAGCACCAAGGGAGATAAAGCATTATTCTACAAAATTTAGCACGTGGTGGCTATGTTCGTGCGGATTTTCTTTGATCATCCTAAGCGGACATGTATCCACAATATGCTTAAAATACTTCTGGGCAAGTTTGCTTATCTTGCATTTGGAGCTGAAATCTCAGCGCTTTAACTGATTAATCTATTATTTTATACCAGCTTGTTGTAGGTCAGAATGTTTCACATAAAAATTACTATATAAACTGATGTATTTGGCTCTATCGATCCAGCTCAATAGACCGCTGGAATATTCATGTGTAGATGTGTTAAGTGTAATACGCAATATGTCTGTAAGATTATTCGACTTAATACCGAACACAGAATTAAATACATTCGCTATTTACGGGTGTACCCCACTAAAACATAAAAGACTTTATTTGTTTGAATCTACTGTATCGTCGAATGTTTTTTGGATAGAATTATAAGACATTGACTATAAAAGATAGTCAAATCAAAAAAGCTTGAATTGGGGCTTGATCAAGCAACGTTTTATACAGGTAAAGCCAGTTCTTGTTTTAAGATCGCTTAGCCATTCCAATTCTTGGGCATACAATAGGATTTAAAAAGTATGATAAAGAAATTATTATGTATACCTTTAGGTGTATTACTGATCACTGGGTGTGCTTCAAATCCTAATGATGCCACTTCAAATGTAGGTACACAGGGATTATTAATTTGCCAGCCAAGTGAACTTTGTCCAATCGTCACTGTGGTGTGGAATGAGACACATAAAGACTTTTTAAAGGTGAAACTCAGCTTAAATAGCGCCTATACCAAATATAATATTGAAAAAGTTGTATTTAGTGATGGTGCAAAAAGTCACTCATTTAATGTGATTGGGCCAACTGAAATTGATTTTGCATTTAAAGCAAATCGTTCTCGTAACAGTGTGCTTATTCCAGTCAACCTAATGGGGGACTTCAAAAGCTCGCAAAATATCTTTATGGAAATACATACAGATCAAGGTGTGATTACCCGCTATATCTTAAAAGACAATGTCAAAGCCCCCGTATTTGAAGAATTAACCAAATACTACAAAGTCTCTGAGTAGCGGTTTGATCCAAAATGTAATGCCTAATTCCACTGTAGTTTAGTGGAATTAGATTTACTTGAGCAACATGTATTCAAATAAAAAATACGCTTTTAAGCATGCTTAGATATTTGCTTTAATCCTATGATTAATCGTGTGTCTCTAAATGATGATTCGCCACTTTGACATAATGTCTTGCTGAATAAGGTAGAAATTCTTTTTCTTTATCGGTTAAAGGGCGAACTTTTTGTACAGGGCTTCCTACATAGAGGTAACCACTTTCCAAGCGCTTTCTTGGTGGAACTAGAGAGCCTGCACCAATCATGACATCATCTTCAATTATCACATCATCAAGAACAATGGTATTAATTCCAACTAAAACACGGTTGCCAATGGTACAACCATGTAAAGTGACATGGTGCCCGATCGTCACATCTTCCCCAATTACTAAAGGTGAACCATTGGGTTTAGCATCATTTTTATGACTAACATGTAACATGCAATGGTCTTGTACATTAGAATAACGCCCAATTTTAATGTGATTGACATCAGCACGAATCACCGCAAAAGGCCAAACAGATACATTTTCCGCCAAAGTTACTTCACCGATTACAACCGAGAGATCATCGATATAACAGGTTGAATCAATTTTAGGATGATGGTCTAAATACGAACGAATATTTTTTTTCATGTTGGCTTCCATGTCAAAAGCAAAATTTAACCAATGTGTTTTTACCGAGTATAAATTAAAAAGGCATCCAAATCTGTGATCAGGATGCCTGTGCTTTAGTCTAATAAACTCAATATTAGGTTTAAGCGAATAATTTAGAACAAGTTGCTAAAGAACATTTTGATATGATCGATCAAGCGAGAGAAGAAGCCTGCTTCTTCTACAGCTTTTAACGCCACTAATGGTTTTTCAGCAATGACTTTACCGTCTAAAGTTGCAGTAAGTTTACCTACAACCTGACCTTGTTTTAATGGTGCATTTAAGTTGGGTTGAACAGTAACTTGAGTTTTAATGGCATTAGCCTGACCTTTAGGCATCGTCACATTGAAGTTTTCAGCTAAACCAATTTGTACGTCACTTTCTTTACCAAAATAAACCTTTGCTTTAGCAAGAACTTGATTTGCAGGTTGCACACTGACAGTTTCAAAGTTTGAGTAACCCCATGCTAATAATGAACGTGTTTGACTCGCACGTTCATTCATAGACGGCGCACCAAAAATCACAGAAATCAAACGCATTGGACCACGTTTTGAGGAGGTAGTTAAGCAATAACCCGCTTCATCTGTATGACCTGTTTTTAAGCCATCAACACTTGGGTCAGTATAAAGTAAGGCATTACGATTACCTTGTTTGATGCCGTTAAAAGTAAATTCTTTTTCCGAATAAATAGGATAATATTTTGAACTGTCATGAATGATATGTTTAGCAAGTACCGCCATATCTTTTGCGGTTGAGTAATGACCTTCAGCAGGCATACCTGTTGCATTGATAAAATGCGTATTGACCATGCCCACACGTTTGGCTTCTTGGTTCATCGCATAAGCAAATGAACCCTCATTACCGGAAATATGTTCAGCCATAGCTTTAGATGCATCATTACCTGACTGGATAATAATGCCTCGTAACATTTCTAAAACTGTTGCAGTACCATTTAAAGGTACGTACATACAAGATTCAGTACTGCTACCACGGCACCATGCAGACTCATTCATGCGAACTTTTTCACTTTCGGTCAGTTCACCTTTAAGAAGTTTTTGCTCAATGATGTAACTCGTCATCATTTTAGTCATCGAAGCAGGTGCTAATTTTTCATTTTCATTCTTCGATGCAAGAATTTGACCTGTCTCATAGTCCATTAAGACATACGATTTATTATTTAATTCTGGCGGAGTTGTTAAGACGGTTGCTGCATAAGAAAATGAAGGTAAAAGTAATAATGCAGCAATGGCGCTTTTTCGAGTCATTCTAGGTCGTTCCAATCGTTATATGAGCACAAACAGGCTAGCATTTTAGGGCAAAGCAAAGCCGACTTCTACAAGGAAAGTCGGCTTATTTCTTACTTATTGTAACTAATTCAATATTTGTTGAATATATTGTACAAATCGTTATGACTGATAGTGACTAATGTCATTACAAATCGCTGTATTTTCAGCATCACCTGCTTTTTTTGCATCACTTTTTGCTTCTTTTAACGCTCTTTGGAAATCCTTTTGCTTGGTAAGTGATTTTAAGGTTGCTTTAGGATCTTTGTCATTTGGCATATAGTCTTTAAGCAGATGATCAAAACCTTTGTTAAACGCAGCATCTGTTTTAATTAGACTCGGGCAGATATCCGACAATACATAAATTGCAGCCAATTCTTCTTTAGATACTTGTTGCTGAGTAACTTCGATTTTGTCAGATGCGGCAAAAGCATGTGTCATAAATAAACTACTTGCTGATACAAGGCTTAATGTCAGCATTTTTAACGTCATACGCATAAATAACCTAATCAATTTTTAATTTGAGAATTTGCATAGATTAAACGTAAAAACTGTGAAAAATATAGAGAAAGTGTATCGATGTTGTAGATTTATTTGAAATTTTCGCAAACTTAACAATGCAAAAGATGTCAAAAAAGTATTTTTTAACATCGCATTGGTCGTGAGGTTCTTATGCTGTTCTAGTGTGAAAGTTCAAGTACATCAGCACATACTGCTTTGTGTTCAGCTTGATCCACTTCTTTGGCACTTATTTGTGCTTCTTTCAGTACAGTTTGGTATTCTGGATCTTGTTGAAGCTGCACTAATGTTGTAGTTTTCGAGAGACCCTTTAATAAGATTTGGGTTAAATTCTCAATTTTAGTTTGAAATGCAGGATTGTTACCGATTAACACTGGGCAAACTTCGGCAAGCACTTGGGTTGCTGCAATATCTTCTTTCGCAATTCGATCAGACTCTTGTGAAGTTAATGTTTCTGAAAATGCAGATTGTGCACAAAGTGTGATGAGAGCCATAGAAATAGTATGAGTAAGAGAACGTGTAATCATCTTTATAGTCACAAATTAGATTTAAAATTGAGTAAGTAACTATATATAATTGTTAAATAAATTTGAATTAAATAACTCAGTAGTCATTTAATAAATTTTAATCAGAGAACCCGTTAGTGAATATTTTAATTGCAAATGATGATGGTGTTTTTGCACCAGGTATTCAAGCTTTAGCAAAAGCGTTGCGACCATTAGGTCGAGTTGTTATTGTTGCGCCAGAAAGTGAGCGCAGTGGTTTTTCAAGTGCATTAACCCTAGATCGACCAGTTCGACCAATTCAAATTGCAACAGATATGTGGGCAGTAAACGGTACACCTGCAGATTGTGTCTATTTGTCCATGAATGGTTTGTTCGATTTTGAATTTGATTTAGTTGTGAGCGGAATCAATAGTGGGGCAAATTTAGGAGACGATGTACTTTATTCTGGAACAGTAGGGGCGGCATTTGAAGGGCGTTTGATGAAACAACCTGCCATCGCAGTTTCATTAGCGGGCAGTAATGTGCGTTCATATGACAATCCTGAAGATTATGCGCAAGCCGCAAATTGGGTTTATACGTTTATTGCCAAAGGCTTACCTGAACTGCCTCCACGACATATTCTAAATATCAATATTCCTGATGTAGAAGATATTTTAGGTGCTCAAATTACTTATCAGGGTCGTCGAATACAATCAAAACCGATTACCAGTCAGGTCGATCCTCGTGGTCGTCAAGTCTATTGGATTGGTTTGGCGGGTGAAGCAGTGACAGACCCCAAAAAGAATTCAAAAAATCTGCAATCTGACTTTTTTGCAATTGCCAATGGGTATGTCAGTATTACACCAATTCAAATGGACGCGACTAATTATACGATTCTTGAAACACTACAATCACAACTCTCACATAGTCATTTTGATGTTTGAGTGTTATAACTTTGTGAAAAAGCACTGTTAAACAGTGAAATGCGTGTGTTTTTTGCTAATCTTAAGCAAATATTTTTAAATTTTAAGATTGTAGAGAGGGAAATCAATGCTTTTGGCTCGATCAACACTTCCAATTCAAATGCCTAAACGATGGATAAAAATCATTTTGTCCACAATAGCAATCACCTCTACAATATTGGTGACTGGGTGTGCATCGAAGCCTCAAATAAATAATCCTACACGCTATGCTGTTGCACCTGACTATTACACAGTTCGTTCTGGTGATACCTTAAGTGCAATCTCAATGCGTTATGGTTTGAGTTATCTCAGTGTTGCTGAAATGAATGATATCGCTGCGCCTTATCGAATTTATGTGGGGCAGTCATTACGTTTGAAAAAGGGTAGTGGCAATGTCACTCGATCTACGACGAAAGCGTTAACTAACAATGAACCGCAAATTCAACGTCAAACGATTAAGTTACCAACACAGCAGCCAACACCACCAACTGGGACAATAACTGCTCAGCCAGCAACGCCGCCTGTGCAAACGACGACGACAGTACAATCAACACAATTGAGATGGGTAAAACCATCAAATGGGCCTGTTATTGCAAATTATAATGTTGCGAATAATATAAAAGGAATACGTTTCGGAGGGAATCAAGGTGATCCAATTTTTGCCGCAGCGGATGGTCAAGTGGTTTATGCTGCAGATGGATTAAAAGAATATGGTAATCTTGTCTTAGTAAAACATATTGATGGTTACATTACTGCATATGCTCATAACAGCAAAATGTTGGTGAAAAGTGGTCAAACGGTGACAGCAGGACAGAAGATTGCAGAGATGGGATCTTCAGGCGCCACCAGTACTATGCTGGAGTTTCAGGTACGTTTAGATGGAAAACCAATTAACCCAGCAAATATTTTACCAATAAATTAAATATTTTAATGCAAAGTGTAATTTTCTTCGTATAATACAATGAGTTGTTTTGAACAAAAAAGTGTGAAACAGCTCATAATTTCAGAGGGAAATTTATGTTAGATCAACTTCGGGCAATGGGTGTATTTGCTTGTGTTGTTGAAAAAAGTTCTTTTAGTGGTGCCGCGCGTGACCTTGGCATTACGACTAGTGCGGTTAGTCAGCAAATTAGATCTTTAGAACATGAAATGGAAGTTACGCTTCTACATCGTTCTACACGAAAGCTGAGTTTAACTGAGGCTGGTCAAGCTTTTTTCCACAGTTGTCAAGAAATGCTCGCTGCCGCAGAGCGTGGAAAAATCCGCATTAATGAGTTGCGCGATGATTTAGTTGGGGATTTGCGTATTGCGACAACCCCAGAAATAGGAGCAACACATGTTGTGCCTGCTTTATCGCATTGGATGTCTGCACATCGAGGTTTGATGGTTCATTTTGAAGCAGATAACCAATATATCGACTTGATCCAAGAGCGTATAGATATTGCTATTCGTATGTCTTCAAAAATCGAAGATGTGAATAACTTGAGTTGTACGCCTCTTGCAAGAGTAGATCAAATCTTAGTTGCATCGCCAAGTTATTTAAATCAAACAGTGCCTATTTCGCGACCTGAAGATTTACAGAATCATGATTTGATTCCGATAAATATCATGAAAAATTCTCAACATTTTTCATTTCAGCATGGTGCAACAGGTGAAGTCGTTAATTTAGAAATGAAGCATCGTCTTCAGACAAATAATGTATTTGTTGCAAAATCATTGTGCCAACATGGACATGGTATTGCTCGGATTCTTTATTTAGATGTGCAAAAAGAATTGATGAATGGAACGTTGGTTGAAGTATTACCAGAGTGGAAGTTACCAACTTTCACTTTAAGTGCTGTGACCTTAAAGCGTGAACAGCAACCGATGAAAATTCATCGTTGTCTAGACGCTTTGAAACAATATTTTAGCCAGTTACCTGGTGGTAGAATTTTCCAAGAAGCCTCATAAAGCCAAAGTTCTAACTCTAATAAGTTCTAATAAAAAAGCCGCTTTAAAGCGGCTTTTCTATATTTTTAACTTTATAAGCAATGACGATAAAACTAAAAGAGATTAACAGGTTGAGCTCTTAAAGTGTTGGTTAATGTTTAAGCAAGAAATGCTTTAATTGCAGGCACTAAACGTTTCAATAAGTCATCTGCCTGCTCATGATTCATATTTAACGCAGGAAGTAAGCGGATCACATTACCTGAAGTAACATTAATGATTAAGTGATACTTATCACGTGCTATGTTCACCAATTCAGCACAGTCTTTTGATAGTTCGATACCAATCATCATACCGAAACCACGCACAACCACATCCTGATCTGCAAGTTGAGCACGGAACTGATCGACTAAATAGGTTCCAATTTCTGCAGCATTTGCGACAATATTTTCTTTTTGGATCAAATCAATCACAGTGTAGACGACACGTGAGCCTAAATGTGTGCCGCTATAAGTAGACCCATGATTCCCAGCAGCAAGAACACCAACACCACGACCCTGTGTCATCACAGCACCAATTGGAAAACCATTTCCCAAACCTTTTGCTGTGGTTAAAACATCTGGAATAATATTGGTATGTTGATAGGCAAAGTATTTACCAGTACGGCCATTACCTGTTTGGACCTCATCCAGCATCATCAACCAATTATGTTGATTACAAATGCGACGAATATCTTCAAGATAGCTAAAGCCTTGAGGAGCCGTATTGACACCACCTTCACCTTGGATTGGTTCAACCAAAATTGCCACAATGTCAGGATGCTGAATAGCGGCTTCTTCAATGGCTTCTATATCGCCAAAAGGTACACGAATAAAGCCATCAACCAAAGGTGCAAAGCCTTCCTGAACTTTTTTATTGCCAGTAGCAGAAAGTGTTGCAAGCGTACGACCATGGAATGATTGGTCTGCAACAATGATTTTAGGGGTGGAAACACCTTGTAAATGACCAAATTTACGTGCAATTTTAATTGCACCTTCATTCGATTCTGCACCACTGTTTGAGAAAAAGATTTCTTCCATTCCTGAAACTTCAGCCAGCTTTTGTGCTGCTGCAGTTTGCCAAGCGACTTCGTAAATATTACTCGTATGAATTAACGTAGCTGCTTGTTCTGCAATGGCTTCAGCCAACACAGGATGAGCATGCCCTAAGCCACAAACGGCTATACCCGTCAATGCATCTAAATACTCAGTGCCATTTTCTGTATAAAGATAAGAACCTCGTCCTCGTATAAAGCTGATCGGTTGACGGCTGAATACAGGCATCAAATGTGAAGGTTGATCAGTTTGTACCGGAGCGAGGGTGATGTTATTCATAACTAACTCTTATCTGTTAGGAGTGGAAAGGGTGAAAGATTATCTAACCAAAATATGCGGAAGATTTAAAGCTTTAATATAAATAAAATTGGAAATAATCGTCTAGACATATTCTTTATTGTGGATTTAGGTATAATGCAGGCAGATGAGTTGAGGATTTAATCAATGACTGAACAAGCGCGTGATACAGAAGCGTTAATTCGCGATCAAATAGCTAAACATGCAGTACTTCTTTATATGAAAGGTACTCCGCAATTTCCACAATGTGGTTTCTCTGCGCGTGCAGTTGAAGCACTTAGCCAAATTGGTCGTCCATTTGCTTATGTAAATATCTTGGAAAATCCTGATATTCGTGCAACTTTGCCACAAATTGCAAATTGGCCTACATTCCCTCAATTGTGGATTAATGGTGAATTGATCGGCGGTAGCGACATTATTCTAGAAATGTTCCAAAATGGTGAATTAAAACCATTGATTGAGCAGTATAGCCCAGCGCCAGATGCTTAATGAGTAGATGATGTAGAAAAAGCACCGGAAGGTGCTTTTTTATTTGGCTAAGATTTATTTTGTTCTAGGATGGGAAAATTGATCAACAGCCTAGACAAGACTTTGCGATAACTGGTGAAGAGTTTAAGTGTTTAGATATTTAAAAAAAACAGGAAGTTTAACTCATTTATGATCATGAAAAATAAGACAAAGCCTTGAATATTCAAAGCTTTGTCTATGTGAGGCTGTAAATTAACAATCAACTTAAGATGAATTTCGTTTATTCTGCTTTGCCACAACTTCAAGCTGGTTTTCTTCAGTGAAGACAGTTGGTGCTTCAGCTTCAGCCTTTTTCAGTTTTTTTCCCTTCTTCTTTTTTTTCTTTTTCTTTGGTTTCTGTTCTATTTCAACACCATCTTCCAATGCCTGCCAATATTCAAGCTGTGCCATCACTGCTGCATAGATTGAACCTTTGGTATAGCGGTCTTTCTTGTCTAAGGTACCAACAGGGCGCGCCATTAGGATTTCTAAAGCTTGGTCAATAGTGTCAATTGCGTGGATGTGAAATTGACCTTCATTGACAGCCTCAATCACATCATGACGAAGCATCAAATGCTGCATATTCTGACGAGGAATAATCACACCTTGTTTGCTGGTTAATCCTTGTAGCTTACATGCGTCGAAGAATCCTTCAATTTTTGCATTAACTCCACCAATAGGCTGAACTTGACCCAATTGGTTCATTGAGCCTGTGATTGCCCAAGATTGATCGATAGGCAATTGGCAGATCGCAGAAATTAACGCAGAGAGTTCTGCAACTGTGGCACTGTCACCATCTACTTGACCATAACTTTGTTCAAAGGCGAGGGCAGCAGAAAAATGCAAAATCTGTTCACGACCAAAATGTGCTTTTAAGAAGCTCGACATGAGCAAGACGCCTTTGGCGTGTAATGAACCACCCAGTTCCACACTACGTTCAATATCTAGAATGTCACCACCACCTTGGTATACAGAAGCGGTTAAGCGTGAAGGTAAACCAAACTCAACGTCGGCATATTGGATCACAGATAAAGCATTAATTTGACCTAAGCGATGGCCACGAGTTTCGATTAACTGAGTGCCACGTGACAAGTCTTGCCAATAGAGCTCTCTTAAATAGCCTAAGCGGTATTGACGATGTTTCAGGGCTGTATTGATATGATGAGACGTAACTAACTTTTCGTCCGACTGCGCTGCATGATGATGTGACTCACGAATTAAATCACCAAGCGTTAAAGCATGTAAAGACAATGAGCTTTGGTCTTCAGCTTGGCGACTTGAATCTGTTAATAACGCTGCCAATGCAGAGCGATCAAATGGCAGTAATTTATCTTGTTGAACATAGTCTGCAATCAGTTGCATATAGGCTTGCTCATTATCATCATTACGTTGCAGAGTGTCGGTAAAATCAGCACGAATTTTAAAAACACTGCCTAATTCTGGCTCTAATTCTAAAATTTCATAATAAATTTCAGGTTCTGCCAATAAAACCACTTTTAAGTTAAGTGGCACAGATGCCGGTTCAATTGAAATACTGCCTGTTAAAGTCAGCATGTGCTCAAGAGAAGATAACTTTAATTGTCCTGATTTTAATGCGCGTTTTAGACCTTGCCATGCATAAGGCTGTTCTAACAGTTGTTCCGCTTCTAAAATTAAAAAACCACCATTGGCTTGATGCAATGAGCCTGGACGAATCAGAGTAAAGTCAGTGGTAATCGTACCATTTTGTGTCAACTGTTCAACATGTCCAAGTAAATTGTAATGTGTTGGGAAGTCTTCAAAAATAACCGGTGCACCAGAATTCGGTTTATTGCTCACTACGACATTGGCTTGGTAACGTGAAGGAACACGATTAAATAAAGCAGGAGAGAACTCTTCACCTTCTTGATCTAGAATCGTTTCAACATTTTCAATGATATCAGCAGCAAAATGTTTTAAATATTGATCTAGTCCATTTACGGTTTTAAATTTACTTAAAATTAAATCAATACGAGGAATTACCACTTGTTTGGCAATATCACGATTCAGTTCAGAAACTTGATCACGTGCATCATCTTCTAAATCACCTAACTGAAGACCAAGCCGTTCAAGTTTCTTATCCATATAACGCATATTGGAATTAATTTCTGCACGCTGTTTACTGTCAAGCGCATTTAAATCTTCCTGTGACATTTCCAATATTTTGTCATCTTTGACATGGATCGGCACAAAAATATGTTCATCGTTACGATTAATTAGTTTTAGGTCTAGGTCTTCGCCTTCTTTGGTCAGTTCAACTAAAGCGAGTTGTTGCTCATTTCCCGTAATCTGACGAATGCGTTCAATACGATTGTGATACGTTTCTGCACTAAAGCGACGTTCAAGTTGTTTAAGAATGGTTTGCCAAGCTTGGTGGATTAAAGCTTGAAACTTACTGCCTTGACCTGCTTGAAAACGCAGGGCAATCGGTTGTCGCGCATTTTTAAAATTATAAACATAGACCCAATCATCAGGCGTTTGCATAGTTTTGGCATGTTGTTGCAACAAGCGCTTGATCATGGTCCTTTTTCCAAGCCCTGCCGTGCCCACAGCAAAAATGTTGTAACCTGAATAAGGTAAAGCAATCCCTGCTTCTACAGAGGCTCTGGCACGATCTTGCCCTAAGAAATTATTTAAAGGCTTGATTCTCTTGGTTGACGTAGGAACCTTGCTCAGATTGGGGATATGCGTCAGTTGTTCTGATTTTAGTGCGGTTTGTGTCAACGTGTTTTGAATTTCCGTTTGATCAAAAGCAGATGGAAAAATCGTTTCAGTTTTTTGTATTGGGGTTGCAGTCGTCGTAATTGAAACAGTAGTAGAGCTTAATTGATCGTGTCTTTGGGTCACAGGTGAAATCCAAAACTTATATGGGTTGAAAAGTTAAAGGTATACAGGATTGGGGGTAAAGATCAAGCGCCAAAAGCGGAAATATCTGTAAAAGCGCTCATCAGTTGCATAAAAGTGATTGAAACTCTAAGCATTAAGCGGTTGAATAGCACTATTTCATTTTTCAGAAAATAACAACGCAATGACAACGCAATTATCTCAGCAATCAGCTGAGCAGAATTCCACAGCAAAAAAAGGATGGAAATCTGCTTTTGCCGCTTTTATCGATCGGCGTGCTGCAATTATGCTCTTTCTTGGGTTTTCGGCAGGTATTCCCATTCTGCTAATTTTCTCAAGTTTATCTTTATGGCTAGGTGAGGCCGGAATTGAAAAAAGTGCAGTGACTTTTTTTAGTTGGGCTGCGCTAGGCTATTCTTTTAAATTTGTATGGGCGCCACTGATTGATGAATTACCCGTCCCGATACTCACCAAAAGACTGGGGCGGCGACGCGCATGGTTGTTGATTGCACAAGTACTAATTATCTGTGCGATTTGTATTATGGCGTTTTCTGATCCCGCTTTGGGCCAAAGTTATATTTACCAAATGGCTGTGGGGGCTGTATTACTGGGGTTTTCCGCAGCAACACAGGATATTGTGATTGATGCCTATCGAATTGAGCTGGCTGAAACTGAGATGCAAACGGTGTTGGCATCGACCTATAACGCAGGCTACCGTTTAGGGATGATTCTTGCTGGTGCGGGCGCTTTATTCCTTGCTGCTTCTTTGGGAACTGCAAAAGGGAACTATATTTATGAAGCATGGAAATATACTTATTTAACGATGGCACTGGTGATGCTGGTGGGCATTATCACAACCTTAGTGATTCGAGAACCCTTGGTTAATCGAGTTGATAAACACTATAAAAATATTGATTACTATCGTTTGGTTTTGGTTTTTATCTTGGCTGTGGCGAGTTTTGTTTGTTTATATATTTACTCTGATGACATGGTTCAATATTTACAAGCGACTTGGAAAGTCGAAGACAACTTGCTTAAGTTTTTAATGGAAGCTGTGCGCTTTTTAGGCTCAGGTCTCGGTGCAATTCTTGTTGCTACATCGTTGATACGTTTTGGTGTCGTTAATAAAAAGATGGCCTATGAGACTTGGGTTAACCCGATTGCTGATTTTTTTAAGCGTTATGGGGTAAAACTGGCATTGGTTTTACTGTTATTGATTGGTTTTTATCGAATTTCAGACATTATTGCTGGTGTTATTTCGAATGTTTTCTATCAAGATTTAAACTTTACCAAAGAACAAATTGCAGAAGCTGTTAAAATTTACGGGGTGATTTTTAGTCTATTGGGTGGTTTTTTAGGGGGGTTACTTGCACAACGTATGAACATTATGAAATTGATGTTTGTGGGTGCAGTTTTAGCAAGCTCAACTAATTTAATATTTATTGGATTGGTGAAATCTGGTGCACCGATGCAAGCAGTATCTGTACAGATTGGCGATAAGAAATTTCAAGCTCAACCTGATGAAGTAGGTTATTGGAAGGTTTCTGTGCCTGGTCAGGACTTGATAGGGGAAAATACCATTCATATTAAAGCAGCATTGGTTAATCAGGCTGTTGCAAATGAATATACGGTGCCCTATCTAAAAGAAGAAGCCAAGGCTCAAATTCAATTATTGCCTATCACTAGTGATAATCAATTATCTGCAACAGAAGCGAAGCAAAGTATTGTGGTTAAGGGGCAGATTGCGGGAATACCTGTATCTGAGCTTAATCCAGATCAGCCGATTACACTTAAACTCGATGACAAAACATACCCAGCAAAATTAGATAGAGATGGTTTATTTAGCGGTGCGATTGATGGTAAAGCTTTATATGCTTCTGGCACAAAAAACGTGATAGCTGTGGTAAACTATCAACAAACAAAAGCAGCATTGAGTACTCAACAAAGCTATCAATTAACAGCGATAAAAAGTGATATCGATGTAGATATTCAACCACTTCCAGTGATCAAAGCAGATTCATCTGCAGCCGTTGAGATTAAGGGTAAAGTGATTGAAAAATATAGTTCTGGTTGGCTGTATTTTGCTATCGTTGTTGATAATTTAGCTTCGGGTTTAGCGGGTGCAGCATTTATAGCGTTCTTGTCTAGTTTGACCAGTGTGTCATTTACAGCAGTTCAATATGCGATCTTTAGTTCATTGATGACGCTTACACCTAAGATTTTAGGTGGCTATTCTGGAACAATTGTTACCCACATTGGTTATCCTAAATTCTTTTTAATGACCACCTTAATTGGTATTCCAATCCTATTGCTTGTGTTATGGGTTGGAAAATTGTTGCGACAACATCAAGCGCAAAAGATGAATCAATCCATCGAGTAAGCGACTGAATTACTCAAGATAGATTTATGAGGATAACAAGAAGCCTATTTTATCTTATAGATAAAATAGGCTTCTTTAACAGGATGAGAGTTTGAACCATTGGATTGCTAACACATTCAAATAGTTTATTCTAAAGATAAAGTTGTAGTGTTCTTCTAAAATAAGCTGTTATTGCTTAAAAATAATCCAGAAGATTGTCTCATTGATCTGACAAAATATAGATAATTTGAAATATTGAATTGTATTGCCTATATTGGCAGATAATATCTGACTAAACAGGAAAATAAATCATGCGCATGTTGCATACCATGTTACGAGTAGGCAATTTAGAACAATCTTTAGCGTTCTATACTGAAGTTCTCGGTATGACATTACTTCGTAAACGTGATTATGAAGAAGGGCGGTTTACTTTAGCATTTGTGGGTTATGGTGATGAAGAGCATCATACTGTATTAGAACTTACCCATAACTGGGATACTGCAAGTTATCAATTAGGCAATGCCTATGGACATATTGCTATTGGTGTCGATGATGCCTATAAAGCCTGTGAAGAGATCAAAGCACGTGGTGGTAATGTGGTACGTGAAGCGGGTCCTATGAAGGGTGGTGTCACAGTCATTGCTTTTGTTGAGGATCCAGATGGCTATAAAATTGAATTGATCCAACAAGATCAAGATGCTCGAAATAATTAGGGGCCGTTGACAATTTGTCTACGTTTGCGACTAGGTGTGTTTTTTAGGCGATACTAGGCGCGAGATACGAAATTTAGCCATTCTAAATGATGAAAAACATCGTTTGGCAAGGTAACAATGTACCGGTAAAAACATGCTAGTCCCCGCTGTGCCTTGCGTTGCAAACAAAGCCGTGCTTTGTTCTTGCTCAGGGTTGTGGCTAAAATTATCTCAGCCTATGTTATGGAACTCGAAAATAGTCTCGCTATTCTCTTCATGCTTTACGACGTATACGTCTCATGCTCAATTTTAACCTACAACGCAAGCCATTTATGAAATGTCTACAGCCCCCATCATTAAAAAAATGATGAGGGTCTATTGCTTATTTAGCAAAGAAATATCAATAGGCCTTAAATTAACTTGAGATGTGTCGTAAATAAATAGTGAATATTTAGCCAAATGAATAGCTTTATTTATTTCGCTCAGTAAGATTGAATTTTACCTGGTAGTAAAATTTAACTACTGGGCTTTTTCATGTTTAGAATACAGGACGTTGCTTATGAAAATGTTGAAATTATTAGCATTAGATCGCTTTACGATACTTTTAATCGCAATGGTGGTTTTAGCTTCTATTTTTCCGATTTCAGGACAGGCAGCGCTTATCTTTGGAAAAATCACTACAATTGCAATTGCGATTTTATTTTTCCTACATGGCGCAAAATTATCACGTGAAGCCGTGATTGAGGGGGTTTTGCATTGGAAATTGCACGCACTGGTTTTTGCTTTTACCTTCTTAGTTTTCCCACTATTGGGCCTAATGGCAAAACCTGTGCTTGAACCTTTGCTTGGACAACAATTGTATTGGGGTTTTCTGTTCATGTGCTTTTTGCCATCGACAGTACAATCATCCATTGCCTTTACCTCTGTTGCAAAAGGCAATGTGGCAGCGGCAGTGTGTAGTGCCTCCTTCTCCAACCTGATTGGTATGTTTATTACTCCGATTTTAGTGAGCTTATTCATTTTTGGTCAATCTAAACATAATTATGACCCAACATCTTCTATTATAGAAATTACCTTATTGCTGTTGGTTCCATTTGTATTAGGACAAGTATTACGCCCGTATGTATTCCCACTCATGCAAAAAATGCCAAAGATCGTCAAGGTTTTCGATCAAGGCTCTATTTTGATGGTGGTCTATGGTGCATTTAGTGGGGCAGTAGTTGCTGGTTTATGGCATCAGGTCAGCTTATCTACATTGATCTATCTAACCTTAGCATGTTCAATTCTACTCACAGTGATTATGTTGTTGGCTTTGTATGTTCCAAAATGGCTTGGTTTTAGTAAAGCAGATCAGATTTCGATATTCTTCTGTGGCTCGAAGAAAACTCTTGCCAGTGGTGTACCTATGGCGCAGATTCTATTTATTGGACAGCCCTTAGGCATGATAGTTTTACCGATAATGATTTTCCATCAAATCCAGTTAATGGTTTGTGGAGTGATTGCTAACTATTGGTCTAAGCAAAACCATACTGATGAGTAAATTATATTGATTTTTAATCAAGTGGCTCGCAATTTATATATTTTTCAAGTATAATCTTGCCCACTTGTTGTGCTTAGCTCTGACGCTTATAGTCTCGGTGGGCCAAAAGAAATGGTCTGTTATGGTGTTAATCTGCTGATTTAGAATTTAAATCTGCTTTCCTCAAAGTTTTATTAGATTTTGAGAGTGGTTAATTGCGATGACAGCTAAACCTTTCTTAACTTAGGAGAATCGACCATGCGTGCCGATATTCACCCAAAATATGAAAAATTAGTTGCTACTTGTTCATGTGGTAACGTTATCGAAACTCGTTCAGCTTTAGGTAAAGAGACACTTTATTTAGACGTATGTTCAGCTTGTCACCCATTCTATACTGGTAAACAGAAGAATGTTGATACTGGTGGCCGTATCGATAAATTCAAACAACGTTTTGCTGGTATGTCACGTTCTGTTAAACGTTAATACGACAAAACATAAAAAACGGGCTAAAGCCCGTTTTTTTGTTGCTGAATTTTATCCAGTTTTAATCTATTTATGCTATTAATTTAAAAGGTTGAGTTTTTTAGGCGCTCAACCTTTTTTAATATTATACTTTATTGATCTTGGACGTCAGTTAAATGATCCAATTTTTTCTGGAAATATTCACCCTGTAAGTATCTTACATCTACATTCCATGCATTTGCAAAAGAGTTCATATCATTTAAATTTTTCAGCAAAAATTCAATTGGTTTAATAGTGTGATATTTTTCCAGGGTATGTTGGAATTGAGTCATGCTGGCCTCACAATTCATCTGCTGCGTAAACTTCTCATCCAGTGTTAACAAACTTACATCCAATTGTTTTAAGATAGCTTCACTTGAAATACTAGAACCAAAACGTCGAATTGAAATTTCGGCACCATGATCACGTAAAACACCAATTTGCTTGTGAGATTCAATGATATTTTTTGCTATATCCTCTTCATCAAATTGTAAAATCAGAGGATGGGATTGACGGCTTCCAACAATCGTTAAGAGTTTAGAAATAAGCTCAGGGAACTGCTTGTCGTGAAATAGGACATGGCGATTTAAATTAACGATTAATTTTGCTTCTGGATACTGGGTGATAAAGTTATGTAATTGCTTACATGCTTCAACTAATATCCAGCGATCTAATTTAATTGAAAGTTCAATATCATCATCTAAATCAATTAAATTACTTACTTTTTTCCACTGATTTTCAAAAATAAAACCACTACTAACTTCATAAGTATTTAAATTACTATCTTGTTTGTCATAAAGTTGTTGGTATTTTAGCTGAATCTCACTTTTTTCAAGAGATTGTGCAATTTGACCAAGAATAGCGGAGGCTTTAAAGATATGAGCCGCTGGAGTTTCTTTAATTTGTTCTTGTTTCTCTACCAATGTATTTTCAAGCTGAGATTTTGCTGTAGGTTCAATCGGGTCACTTTGTAGCTGCAATGGTTCAGCATCTAACTTTTGTTCAACCAATGACAATTCAATTTTAGTGTCTTGTAAAGTTGCGGTTAATTGTTGGTCTGATACAGACTCTTTTTTTGCTAAACGATGATCATAGGCTTGTTCTAAAACATCCTCAAAATTTGCTTCTGTAAAGTTGTTTTGCTGTATATTTGAATATCCAATCTTAATATTCAGTGGATAAGTATGACTATCAATCTCAAGTAATTGTGGCTTTTCTAAAGCATGAAGTCCATGGATGCGTGACTCTAAAATCGTCTCTGATTCTGCTTGTAAAATAACAGCATACAATAACATATCAATTTGATATACTGTGCTATTGGTTTGTTCTTGAATAAAATTTTTAAAGCCTTCTAAGTACTGAATAGCTGTTTTCCAAGGCGAAGTTAAAATATTCTCAGGACAAGCGGCGAAGCTAAAAAGGACTAAAGCATTAGATTTAGCGGGTTGATTAATTAAAGCATACTGAATTTTTTGGTAACTACTAGCGACACTACTCATTCCTTTTTTAGCAGAGTCGAATGAGTGAGCTTGAGAGGCTTGACTTGTAGAATTGTTCTCAATGGTGATTTGAATACAGTCTTCTTCATCTGAAGGAAGAAACTCAATTTTCAAAGGATTTTCTGATTTAGCATCGCTATTCAGGGTATCTATTTCAAAACGTGCTAAATCAAAATTACCTTGAGAAATCTTTTTAAAACGTTGTTTAAAATCATGGATATTCTTAGGCTTTAAAATATCTAATAAAGGCAATCCAATAATTTCTGCTTCATCTTTTAGACCAAACAATTTCAGATATTCAGTATTGGCTTGGGTATGAATACCTTCCTGAATTAAGGCAATTGCTTTGTGCTGTTCTTCAACCAAGGCTTGAGCTTGGTTCTTGGCATTTTCAAGATCATTTAAAAGGTGTTTTTTCGCTTGTAAGGTGCGACTGTAAGACAGTGCACGAATTAAGCTAATATAAAAACGATCGGTATATTTTAAGTCAACTACATCATAGATGCCTTTTTGAATATAGGATTGATATTGGTTGGTTTGATAATCTTCAGGTTTTAAGAACAAAACAGGTAGATCAATATCAGCAGAGGCTTGAATCAATGTAATAGCTTGCTCAATTTTGATGTCATAAGCACGACCAAAAATAATCAAGTCCCATGAAGTATTGAGCTGTTTTTCAAAACTTTTTAAATCATCAAGTAATATCGCTTGTACTTGATGATTCTTACTTTGAAAAAGATCAATAATTTGATTATAACGAATTTGGTTATCATCAATAATGAGTAATCTAGTTTCAGACAGTTTTAATTTTTTCGATAATAATAGATTTCTCACTTTAAAGCTTCCCATACATCTTGATTATTCAAATTGGCTGATTGGTGTTGAATGAACTGATCTATACGATTATTTTCTTCATCATTGATCAATTCAAATTCGAACTGAATAAAGCTCTGGGTAATTAACAGTGTTTTTGTTAAATACACTTTAATTTCTTCAGTGTCTAAACGTAAATAAATGGCTTGCTGTTCTTTGAAGAACGGTAAATTTGGCAAAATAATAGAAATATTTGATTCATTCAAATTTTGTACTTGAACCATAAGACAAGGGTGGTAGTTAATGGTTGAGCGATCTGCTGGAACTTTTACTGCACATGGGTAAATATCTTGGGCTAAAACCTCTAGACCAACTTCATAGGTTTTTTTAACAGACTGTTTGATCCAACGAATGATTGCACCTTTCCATTTGTCATTGAGGCTTTCATTGACCAAGATAAATTCCCCTGTTCTTAAGTTTCGTGGGGTTTCATCTGACCATCGAATACGATAACCACTGACGCTAATGTCTAGTACTTGAGTTTGATAGATTTGTTTTGCTTCACGGTCTAAACTTTTAATTTGTCCTAAGTTTGATGCGGTGCTTGAGCCTGTTGAAATAGATGAATGGATATTGGATTCAGACTGAAATGCATAATTGTTATTTAAATTGAGTGTTTCATAGAAATTCTTAGCTTTGGATAAATAGAAATGCGCTGTTTGTAAGCTAAAGCAAATTTGAAGTTGTGCAGAGTATTCATAGCGCTCATGTTGACGTTCAGTTGTCGTACCCAAGACATTTTGCACATGAAACTTTAATGCAGCGGATAAATAGATCTGTTCATTTTTAGACAGATATTCATCTTTATGAATCGTTGAATTAATATGTTCCAGCAGATTCTGTGTAGAAATATACAAAGAAGTCCGAAAGTTAGCATGTTGTTTGCGATTGTAAATGGGCGGAACGTCTTTTGAGCCATCAATCACATAACGCGATAAACTGGTTTCTCTTGGTAATATTTGAATAAGTTTAACCCAATCAAATGTACATTGATAAAGCGCTTGTGTTTCTGTTGGACGAATCTGATGCGTATTAAAAATATCCAAAAGTAGTACTTGTGCATAGGCTTGCTGGATATTTTGAATGGTAAAATGTGTGCCTTGTAATTGATTGATATTAATATTAAATTCTTGATTCTTAACAGCGAGCTCATAAAGAAGGTGGGTGGTTAACCATTGATGGGTCAATGGACCACTGTAGAGCATTTGTTGCTGAACTAATAATAAACCAAGCTGTTCTAAAGCATAAAAGGTTGCAAGTGTACGTGCTGTCTGTAAATTTCGTTTTTCTTTGAAATTAAAAAATGAGAATTTATTTGAAACTAGTGTTTGATGACTTCTTCGCACAATATTGATGTACACGTTGGCAAAATAGGTGCGAATTCTAGAAGAAAGATCAATAATATGTTCAATACGCGCATTTTGAGAAAGACCTTGATTTAATATATTTTTTTCAAGGCTAGATAAAATACTTTCTGTAATTGGATGTAAAACTTGAATTAAGTCAAAGCGTAGCATTTCGCTACAATCTAATTCACTGATTTCACTTATGGCTTTTAAGACAGACTCTGAGGTGTCACCAAGTTGCATAATAGAAAGTGTGGCCACCCATGCATTGACAGACGCCACAGAGTTTTCTGCAAAACTTAGACTTTCTCGTTGTAGAACCGTGATATTTTGAAAAATTTCTGAAATTTCTTTATTTATCATGAGTATTTCAACTCTTAAAAGGTTGTGACTCCAAAAAGCGGTGTTTTATTATTCTCTCCCGCGACTTCTCGAACCAGTTTAGGAACTAGATAACCCGGTAAACTGGCCAATACATCCTTATAGATCTGATCAATTTTTTCCGCCCCTAAATCGAAATGATGTGCACCTTTTACCTTATCTAAAACATGAAGATAGTAGGGTAAAACTTGTGCTTCAAAAAGTCGTTGACTCAAATTAACAAGAGTTTGTGCAGAATCATTCACACCTTTAAGTAAGACTGCTTGATTCAACACAAGAATATTTTGTTTTGCTAAATGAGATAACTTTGAACAGGTCAAATTATCTAATTCTGCTGGATGATTTGAGTGTACCACTAGAATTACACGTAGCCTACTGTTTTTCAATAAAGAAACTAGCTCTTCATCGATTCTTTCTGGAATTACAATTGGAACTCGTGAATGAATTCGCAAGATTTTAATCTGACTGAGAGATTCTAGACGTTCTATCCAGATGGCTAATTTTCGATTAGATAGCGTCAACGGATCGCCACCACTCAAAATCACTTCATTAATTTCCGGATGATCTTCTAAATAGCCTTTAATGTTCAACCAATCTTCATTTTTAGGTAAATTGTCTTGATAAGGAAAATGACGACGAAAGCAATATCTGCAATGTACGGCACAAGCACCGGTAAGGGTAAGTAAAAAACGTGACTTATATTTGTGTAATAATCCAGGAATCTGATTGGCTTGTTCTTCATCAAGAGGATCTATGACAAAGCCTTCATGTTCTTCCATTTCAAGATGATGTGGTAAAACTTGTAGTAAAAGCGGATCTAGGGGGTTTCCAACCTCCATCTTTTTTACAAATGCGCGCGGTATACGTAGTTTAAATTGTCCAGACGCGAGGATAGCGCCAGACAGTAACTGGGCTTTAGAAAGTTCAAGTGTTTCTAACAGCTCTATTGGGTCAGTAATTAAATCACTGAGTTGAGATTGCCAATTTTGCTCTTGATATAAGTAATTTAACATGCCACGTGCGATAAATAGTTGGAGATAGGGAAAGCGGATTGTATTGCTTGTTCAGATTGAATTTGTCAGGTCCAATTTGAAATATTTCAATGGAAAAATGCTTTCAGTACAGTTGATTTGTATTGAACAGCAGTGAATCACCAATGAATCGAAGATTTTACCCTCAATCTGACCGAACATGGGTAATTTTTCATTGCTTCACGATGTATTGCTCATTTAGAATACGAAAAATGTAAAATACATTCTTTGCTGTTTGGAATGATCACTATCACAAATCGGGTGATTTGCTGATAGCATCGCAGTAGAGATTTAAATTAGTAAGTTCGGAGTGTGCCTTTCATGGCCTATTATTCTACAAATGATTTCAAAGCTGGCCTAAAGGTTATGCTTGATGGTAACCCATGTTCAATCATGGAAAACGAATATGTAAAACCAGGTAAAGGTCAAGCGTTTAACCGTGTAAAACTACGTAACCTAAGATCTGGCAAAGTATTAGAAAAAACTTTTAAATCAGGTGAATCTCTAGAAGCAGCTGATATTGTAGAAGTAGAAATGGATTATCTCTACAACGATGGCGAATTGTGGAACTTCATGGATCCCGTATCTTTTGAACAAATTGCTGCTGATAAAGTTGCAATGGGTGATGCTGCGAAATGGTTGAAAGACGATTCAAACGAAAAATGCACAATTATGCTATTTAATGGTATTCCATTAAACGTAAGTGCGCCAAATTTCGTTGTATTGAAAATCGTTGAAACTGATCCTGGTGTACGTGGTGATACTTCAGGTGGTGGTGGTAAACCAGCTAAACTTGAAACAGGTGCAGTTGTACGTGTTCCATTATTTGTACAGCAAGAAGAAAGCGTTCGTGTAGACACTCGTACTGGTGATTACTTAGAGCGTGCTTAAGCATTTTTTGAAAAATGAAGAAGCTGAGGGATGATGAAAATCATCCCTTTTTTATTGTATTTAGATTAGAGTTTGTATAAGCCTTTCTAAGGGTAAAAGCTTTTATAAAATAGAGAATAACGGCTAAATTTTCGACTAAAGTCGTAGAATGATAGCCCATAATTAATAGTAGAGTCAGATAGTCGAATTATTATATGAATGATAAAAATAACAAAGTCACGATTTAAGTCATTGTGATGTCATGCTAATAGTACATATTCAGATCAGTTTTAATGCCAAAGTCTTAGATGAAAACAAAAAAATGAGGAGTAGAGTCACCAAGGAATGAGTCACGGAAATGCATTACGCTTTATAAAAACAATGGAACTGCTTTTTGTAATCAAGATGTGAGGTTTTAATGGAAAATATTCAAACAAAATCATCACCCTTATCAAAATTGATCTGGGTGATTGTCGCCATAATTGGTGCAGTATCTTTTGGAATACTTGCGGTGAGCAAGGGTGAGCATGTCAATGCGGTTTGGCTAGTACTTGCAGCGGTATGTGTCTATAGCATTGCATATCGTTTTTATAGTTTATTTATTGCCAATAAAGTTTTTGAACTAAATTCTCGGCGATTAACTCCAGCACATCGTTTAGCAGATGGCTTGGATTATGTTCCGACCAATAAATATGTACTTTTTGGCCACCACTTTGCTGCTATTGCAGGAGCGGGGCCATTGGTTGGACCTATTCTTGCTGCCCAAATGGGTTATTTACCCGGAACAATTTGGCTTTTAGTCGGGGTTGTTCTTGCAGGTGCGGTTCAGGATTTTTTGGTTTTATTTATCTCTACACGTCGAGATGGCCGCTCACTTGGGGAAATGGCAAAGCAAGAGCTTGGTTCATTTGCTGGTGTTGTGGTCATGCTTGGTGCATTAGGCGTGATGATTATCATCCTTGCAGTATTGGCATTGGTAGTGGTAAAAGCACTTGCACATAGCCCATGGGGTGTGTTTAGTATTGCAGCGACGATACCAATTGCCTTATTTATGGGCATTTACATGCGTTATATCCGCCCAGGTAAGATTGCTGAAGTATCTATCATTGGTTTTGTTCTGATGATGGCTGCAATTGTTTATGGTGGAAATGTTGCCGCTGATCCTTATTGGGGACCATTCTTCACATTAACAGGAACACAACTCACTTGGGCTTTGATCATTTATGGATTCGTCGCTTCAGTATTACCTGTTTGGCTGTTATTAGCACCGCGTGATTATTTATCAACTTTCTTAAAAATTGGTGTAATTGCAGGTTTAGCAGTGGGTATTATGGTTGCAATGCCAATGTTAAAAATGCCGGCTGTTACGCATTTTATCGATGGTACAGGTCCTGTCTTTGCTGGATCCATGTTCCCATTCTTATTTATTACCATTGCTTGCGGTGCGATTTCTGGTTTCCATGCCTTAGTTTCGTCTGGAACTACACCTAAACTGATTGATAACGAAGTCAATATTCGTGTCATTGGTTATGGCGGTATGTTAATGGAATCATTTGTTGCAATCATGGCAATGATTTGTGCAACAGTGCTTGAACCGGGTGTTTATTTTGCGATTAATGCGCCAGCGGCAGTATTGGGTACTACAGTAGAAAGCGCGGCAGAAGCAGTACGTACACTTGGTTTTGTGGTTACACCTGAAACATTGAGCTTGCTGGCAAAAGAAGTCGGTGAAAGTACGATTCTTTCGCGTACTGGTGGTGCACCAACATTTGCAATTGGTATGGCTCATATCATCACGGATATTTTCAATAATCGTTCAATGATGGCGTTCTGGTATCATTTTGCGATCTTATTTGAAGCGCTGTTTATCTTAACTGCAGTCGATGCTGGAACTCGCGCATGTCGTTTTATGGTACAGGATACGGTGGGTATCGTTGTTCCAGCACTTAAAAACTCACACAACTTCGTGGGGAATATGATCGGTACAGCGGTTGCTGTTGCGGGATGGGGCTTCTTTGTTTATCAAGGTGTAGTCGACCCACTTGGTGGTATTAACAGCTTATGGCCTTTGTTTGGTATTGGTAACCAAATGCTTGCGGCAATGGCTTTGATCTTAGGTACAGTGATTTTATTTAAAATGAAGAAAGAGAAATATGTATGGGTTACCATTATCCCAACAATTTTCTTATTCATTACCTGTATGACTGCGGGTTGGCAAAAAATCTTCCATACTAATCCTAAGATTGGATTCTTGGCTCAGGCGGATAAATTCTCAACAGCAATTGCCAATGGTGAAATTTTAAAACCAGCCAAAACACTTGAAGAAATGCAAACCATTGTATTGTCCAATCAAATCAATGCTGCACTATGTGCATTCTTTATGATTGTTGCGATTGTGATGCTGTTTGCCGCTATTGGCGCAATTCGTCGTGCATTGGCGAGTCCTACACCAACAGTAAATGAAGCTCCAGCGGTATATGCAGATCCTGAAGAAGTGTCTGTTTCTAAATCACACTAAGTTGATATTGCAGATAGAGTGAGAGGTGAGTGATGAAGCTTAAATTTGCTCAAGGTGGTAAAACGGTGATTTATAAAATCATCAAGATGACCATCATGTCGCAAAAGGAACTAATTTTTAATCCTAAAAATTGGTCTAGAATTGCAACATTATGGACACGCTTACAACAAAGTTTCCGTTTGATGGTGGGTGTTCCAGATTATCAAAATTATCTGGAACATATGAAAAAGCATCATCCCGATATGGATGCAATGGATGAAAAGACTTTTCATCGCTATTGTGTAGATGCCCGCTATCCAACAGCTGGTGGAACAATGAAGAAATGCCCATGTTGATGGAATGTATAAGTTGATTTAAAGCTTAAATAGAAACGGCACTTGGGTGCCGTTTTTTATTGAAGATGAGCGAAGTGATTTATCGGTTTAACGCAATAACAGCACACTTCATGATTAGACTTGTCGTATAACTGACAGTTGGCAAATTCTAACTCCGCTAAAATCATGTAATACATATAAATGAAAAGGAGACTGCTATGAAAATCTATATTTATGGTGCTGGTAGTATTGGATGTTATATTGGCGGTCGATTAGCAACGGTAGGTGCTGATGTGAGCTTTATTACACGTTCTCGTGTATATGAAGAATTAAGCACGTCTGGTTTAAAACTGACAGATTACACTGGTAAAACGATAAAAATCGCGGCAAATGATTTACAGCTCAGTGTTGATCCTAAAATAGTCACAGATGCTGATATTATTTTTGTATGTGTAAAGTCGGCTGCGACTGAGCAAGTTGCCAAGGAACTTTATGACAACTTGGGCGCACACAGACCCTATATTGTGAGTTTTCAAAACGGGTTGAGTAATGTTCCGATTTTAAAGCGGATTTTAAAACATCATTCGATTTTAGAAGGTATGGTGCCTTTTAATGTTGCAGTTCAAGCAGTTGGGCATTTTCATCAAGGGACATCTGGTGCGTTGCATGTGAAAGCGTATGCACAGCAACAGGATTTAGCCAAGCTTTTTAAACAAGCTGAATTAGAAATTGTTTTTGATCAGGATATGCTTGCAGTGCAATGGGCAAAAATTTTGCTGAATTTAAATAATTCAATCAATGCTTTATCAAAGTTACCGTTAAAACAACAATTGTCTAATCATCAATATCGACAATGCCTTGCTATGGCGCAACAAGAAACGTTATATCTCTTAGATTTAGCACAAATTAAGCCAGCCAAACTCACAGCAATTTCGGCACATCTATTGCCTAAAATAATCAGTTTGCCCGATTTCATTTTTAAAATATTAAGCCGTAAAATGTTGGCAATTGATCCCTTGGCGCGATCATCTATGCAAGATGATCTGATGGCAGGGCGAACCACAGAAGTGGACTGGATTAATGGCGAAGTCGTTCAGCTCGCCCAGCAGTTAGGTAAACAAGCGCCTATCAATAAAACCTTAATCGAATTGATTAAACAGGCTGAAATTTCAGGAAGTGAATTTTCAATTGGTGCAGATGATTTAAAAATAAAGTTAAAACATGCTGCAAAGTTAAAATTTTAGTTGATGGGGGCTATAAATTTTGAAGTATATCTAATATTCAGCAAATGAAAATAAGGAATTATAGCAGTCAAGATTGAGTATTCCTTAAAACCGTGTATGTTAAAGAAGTTACAATAATTTTATTGGGGAAATATAAGGTGATTTGGGGAACAACACAAGTAAAGGCATCAGAACAACATAGTCCTGTAACAAATTTAGACCTCGTTCAGTTTTACCCCAAAATTGATGACTTTTTAAGTCAAATTAACCAAATTATTTTAGATAAAAGTCATCAGACTAAACTGGCGTTATGTAGTCTATTAGCTGGTGGACATTTACTTTTTGAAGATCTACCCGGACTTGGAAAAACCACCTTAGCCAGCAGTTTGTCACGTCTAGCAGGTCTCGATTTTCAACGAATTCAGTTTACCAATGATATGCTGGCAAGTGATGTGATTGGGATCAATATGTTTAATCAAAAAGAGCATCGATTTGAGTTTAAACACGGTCCAATCTTTACCCAAATTCTGCTTGCAGATGAAATTAACCGCTGTAGCCCTAAAACCCAAAGTGCTTTGCTTGAAGCAATGGAAGAGGGCAATGTCACTATAGATGGTACACGTTACTCTTTACCTCATCCATTTTGGGTGATTGCAACGCAGAACCCACTTTTTCAAAGTGGAACCTATAGTTTACCAGAGTCACAACTTGATCGTTTCTTAATGCGACTGTCTTTGGGGTATCCATCACGCGCAGCAGAAAAACTATTACTACAACAAAACTCACGACATGATTTGATTGAAAAGTTGCAAGTAATTTTTCAACATCAGGAAATTTTGCAATTACAATGTATGGTAAATCAAATTACATTGAGCGATGTGGTTTTTGAATATATGCTTGATTTAGCAGAAGAAACACGTAAAGGTCGTCATGGCTTATCTCCACGTGGATTATTGGCGTTAAAAAAATCAGCACAAGCCTATGCTTTGATTGAAAAAAGACAATTTGTAATTGCAGATGATGTACAAGCCGTATTTGTTGCTGTGGTGTCTCATCGTATAGGATTAGGTGAGTCTGAGACACGAGCGCTTATGCAAAAAGTTCCTGTAAAGGGCTAATTGGAAACGCTTATGTTAGGTCAACGATTTGTTAAATGGCTGCATCTTCGGTTTCGCTATACAGGAACTCGTACACTGAAACAAAACCAAGTGTTGGTTTTTATATACCAGCAGGGTTTTTTATATCTAGTCCTCATTCTGATTACTTTTATTGCTGGTATTAATTATGCCAATAATTTAATTCTTGGCTTTTGTTTTTTAATGAGTGCGATTTTATGTATTAGTTTCTATCTCAGTTTTAAACAATTACATGCGATTACATTAGACGTAATTGTCGATGAGGTGGGTAAGGTTAATGAAGTTTTTAAAGTGAAAGTAAACCTACAACAGGACCGTGCTACGCCTAAATTTTTAAACTTTAAATTTGATGAACAATTACAATCTTTTCTATTTGAAGAAAAACAACAAAGTTTTGAATTGAATTTTATCCCACAACAACGTGGCGAATTTTCAGTCCCCCCAATTCAAATTTACTCCACATATCCACTCGGTTTGGTGCGGGCATGGACCTATATTTATTTAACTGAAAGTTATTGGATTGCTCCTGAAGCGAAGCCTTTAACGCATCAATCACAGAATTATTCTAATACGGGCGAACCTGATTTAGATGAATTTAAAGAGTTAAGGACTTTTAAATCAGGTGATTCATTGCAAAGCATTTCTTGGAAACAGGCTGCGCGTGGACAAGGATTATTTGTCAAACAATTCGATGATTTGGTCGATACCCATGCGATGCAAATTGAATATAGCAAAATGCCAAGTGCAGACCATGAAGAGAAGCTGAGTTTTATGATGGAGTTGGTCGATCGATGTCATCAGACTGAAACGCCGTACAGCATTATTTTACCGCATGCACAAACTGAAAATGGGATTGGAGAACAGCACTATATTCATATCAAAACCTTATTGGCGCAAGCGTGAGGATGAACAATGAATAAATCGATACAAATTTCAATTTTAGTTGTGCTGAGTTTAATTTGGTTGGCACAACTGGCTTATATGCCTATTGCATTGTCTATTTTATTCCTCATTAATATAATGACTTTGGCGCTGTATTATGACAAAACTAATAAACATCAAGTCTATAATCTGCCTCGATTATTTACACAAATCCCAAAATTAGTTTTTGCACTTTTAGCTTTGCTCATCATTTATTTTGATTCACGCACATTTTTAGGCGTAGAAGCAGGGACAGCCGTTCTTTCCACTTTTTTATTTGCTAAAGCGCTTGAAACCAAATCAAAACGAGACTTCATTATTCTGTTTAACTTCGCTTTATTCGTCAGTGCCAGTTTGTTTTTACACAGCCAAGCCTTTTGGATGGCACTGTTAGTTTTGTGCTGTTTAATCAGTAGCTTGGTTGGGCTATATCGTGTACAAATCGTTAATTTTGAAATAGATCAACCGATTTTTCAGTCATTTAAAACTGATTCAATACATATTGTTAAATTTATTGCATTAGCTTTGCCATTCTTTGTTTTACTGTTTATGTTTTTCCCGCGGTTGCCACCACTTTGGCAAATCCCCATTCCCAATAATAAAGCGGTAACGGGATTGAGTGATCGTATGTCACCTGGTGATATCGCTGAGCTTTCACAGTCTAGTTCATTAGCATTCCGAATTATTGGCAATATGAAGCAATTACCAAACCGTAATGAACTATATTGGCGTGCGATGGTGCTTGATCGCTATGATGGCACAACATGGACAAGTGAATTTCCCAATAAACAGGTAAAAGCCTATTCCAAGATAACAGGGCAGATTGATGGATTTCATTATCAGTATCTTGCCAGTGATCCAAGTCAGCAATGGATTACCGGTTTGGAAAAGTCCATTCCAATAGAACAACATTTTGAGTTACACCAAGATTGGTCGATTACACCTAAACGACTGGTACAGCGAACCCAGCTAATTGAATTACAGTGGTTGGGAGGTCAGGTTAGAGATAGTCAGGATTCACATTTTGAACAGATGATGCTGAAAAATAACCTCAGTTATCCTAAAAAGAGTGATCTACAAGCTCAGAAGTTTGCTTTAAATCTGTATCAGCAGAGTCAGTCTAATCCTGAAGCTTATATTCAGAATGTATTGAACTGGTACAAGAAAGAAAATTTTGTTTATACACTTGCCCCTGGAAAGTTAGGGAATCACCGTGTTGATGAGTTCTTGTTTCAATCACGGCAGGGGTTTTGTGAACATTATGCCTCAAGCTTTGTCTTGCTGATGCGTTATGTTGGGATTCCAGCGCGTGTGGTCACAGGCTACCAAGGGGGGGAGTTGTCTCCTGATGGTCAGAGTTGGGAAGTACGCCAGTTAGATGCACATGCTTGGGCTGAGGTTTATCAACATGGGCAATGGCAACGCATTGATCCAACAGCTATCATTGCACCAACACGTATTGATCGTGGTATGCAAAATGTGATGAATGATGATCGTTCGATTTTTGGTGATGCGGGTTATTCAAATTTGCGTTTTCAGCATTCATCGCTGCTTAGAACATTGCGTGTTTGGAGTGACTATGCTGGTTTTCAATGGCAGAGTAAGGTTGTCGGTTACGATGCAGAGAAGCAAAGCGGCTGGATGAAGAAACTTGGCTTAACATCGGCCTATAGTTATGGTTTGGTTTTAATTTTTGGAATTCTCGGATTACTGTTGATCTATTGGGGTGTGACGCAATTTTGGCGCATTCGTCAAATGTCAGGACTTGAGCGAATCATTGCTCAATTTAATCATCAATTATCTGTGGTTGATCAAAAAGCAGAAGCAGAAACGTTTCAACAATGGATGCAGCGTTTAACCTTGCGGGCTGAACAAAAACATCTGTTTGAGCAAGTGAATCAGATTTTTCAAAAAATTGTCTATTTAGGTAATGAAAATCAACAGGATATTAAAAATATCAAGAAATTGCTTAAAGAGTGTGCGAATGCATTAAAAGTGAAGAAATAAGGCTTGTCATCTTATTAAAAAATGAATAATATTCTCAGCACTTCAGGTGTATAGCTCAGTTGGTTAGAGCGCTACGTTGACATCGTAGAGGTCTCCAGTTCGAGTCTGGATATACCTACCAAGATATTAAAGTCATATAAACTCAAATAGCTTTGTATGATTTAAAAAATCCCTAAATTATAATGATTTAGGGATTTTTTATTGCTTTATATAAACTAACATAAACACATACAGCAGATCGATCCTTGTATCATCGTGTGTATGTGTATGATGGTTGAATAACTTAACTCATGATACAGTCTGCTTCTTTAAATTGCACCCAAAGCCTTTGAGCTTTTATTAGTTGCTGCTTATAGTCAGGTTCAAGAGTTTTTATTTACTCTGATATATTAAAAGCAGTTTCTTTGCTGCCGAGTTTAATTTCTTAGAATAGCATATCTCTAATATTTGTAGAGGATACCAATTCAAGGCAATCTTTAGCAATTACTGAACAGCTTATAAGGCTTATTAAGCTAAAAAAGATAATATGTTTCATGAAAAATATTCCCCCGAGTTTCTAGTCATCTATAAATTAACTGCATCTTGTTCTTTTCAGTAAAAAATCTATCATAGAGTGAATAAAAAAGGGATCCATAAATGAAAAAACTAATTTTAATTGCTTGTTGTATGTTTAGTGTTGGGGCATGGGCAAGTTGTGAAGATTTGAACAGAATAGCTGATAAAAAAGGCATACATTATGGAACTGAATACAGCTTTGTTGTTAAAGGACCAAAGGGACATAGAGCATACTTTCATTCTGCACCGGCGAATAAATGTAAATATGCTAAGACTTACTTAATTCCTAATGATTCAGTGGTTGGTTATCAAAAGTTTACTAATGATAACCACAATTGGATCTATGTGATGTATGGCTCTAAAGATAGAGTTTATACTTCAGGATGGATTAAAGAAAATGACTTAAAAATATCTGATCGTATCAGTCCTATTAATTAATCAAGTAAGCACACTTTTAGAGATGAAAATAAATGAAAAAACTAATAATTCTTACCCTTTTATTAAGCGGCGGGGCTTGGGCTAAGACATGTGATTACCTATCGAAGATAGCAGATGATAATGGCATGCATTACGGAACAAAGTATTCCTATACAGTTCAAGGTACAAAGGGATTTAGATCATATTTTCATTCAGCACCATCAAGCGAATGTAAGTTGAAAGGTGTATTTATTATTCAGAATGATTCAGTTATAGCTTATCAGGAATTTAAGAACGAAAATCAAACTTGGCTTTATGTAATGTATATAGATAAAAACGGCAATGATACTTCAGGTTGGGTTAAAGCTAAAGATTTTAAATTATTTGGTCGCCTTAGTCCTATCAATTAATCAAGTAAACACAATTTTAGAGAAGCAAACAAATGAAAAAACTATTCCTTTTAACTCTTTTAATTAGTGGTGGGGCTTGGGCTAATGCTCCATACAAAGCTACAACCGAATGCCAATTTGATTATGATGATTTCGACTTTTGCTCAAAAGTAAACGTGGCTAAATACAAAAATGCTCTAAAAACACAAAAACCTAATTTTAACCAAAAGTACATTCTTCTCAACCTAAGCTCATCACCTCAAATATTTAGATTTATTGCTTTAGATACAAAAAATGGCTTAGCTTTACCTTTAAGAGATGGAATTCTAGGTTTTAAAGATAAAAAAGGAGATTTAACAGGAAAACCTCCCGTAATCCAATACTCAGTTAATAATTCACTCTTATGCACTCAAGGAAGTATTTTTGCTTATCGAGATGATTATGATAATGTAAAAACATGTTATTCAATTCAAGATAATGAATACTCTGAATATGGCAAAGAGTTCAAAAGATCAGATACACCAGTGAGTATTAATTAACTAAACCTTCACTCCCTTAGAATTTCTAGTGATTTGCAGATTAATCGCGTCTTGTTCATTACGAACATTTCGAGTTGCCAACATCGGATCAGAAATACCGCTAACGTGAATATCTGTTTTCTGATTGATATTCACAATACGATTAGATGACTGAGTATTATAGAAATTAGGAAAGACAGGTTTAATATTGTCTGGAATTTCTGCATTTTGAGCAAATTTAGAAAGTATCTCCTTGTTAATCTGGGTTTTAGGCTTTGATGGGTTATCTGATTGAGATACATTGTTAAGACTAAGGTGCTGACTAACATCTTTGACCATGGTTAAATTTTTAGATACATAGTTTTATAGGAAGCATAAACTGAATTTTTAAGAACTGAAAAAACATTTCAGGAGTTTTTGCACCTTTAGCTGTTTTATATCGTCCTGCTTTTGCTATTGTTTTTATATAGTCATCTGCAAATTGTTCAGGGCTGTCATAAACTCTGTAAGGGTCGTAGGACTTTTCTATTTTATCCCATGCTCTCACCGTTTTTCCTTTCCAAGAAGAACCTGCCATAATATTTCCCAGATTAAATTTTGCCCCTGGATTTATATGTTCTCCCCACCCAGTTTCACCTGAAAATTGAGCTAATATATACTCTGGTTTAACATCAAATGTTTTTCGATTCTAACTACCATGCCCCAATAAGTTTTTAAAAAATCTATTTGCTTTTTACCTTTAGCCCCTTCTTTAATCGCTGCTTTATCCGAATATTCGTTATTCGACTGAGTTCTCGCATTAACATCACCAGCTACAACATTCGCCATTCCAACAATTGCATTCACTCCAGCTAAAGCCGTTTTTTGAAGCATTTGGATTGTTTGTTATTTAGTATTATCTGTACTGGATTTTTCAGCATCAAGTGTTGCTTGAGCTTCTTTATTACCAATAAAGCTAGACCCTTTGCGACAGTGCGACTGATTCAATCTAATCCATTTAACTTGTTTAAGAAACCTACTAAGCCACAATCTTATTAATCAAGCTCAGATCGATAGAGTCTTATTGGGAATTGAAGTTTAAGAACATGATTTGAAATGTTACAATGATTTTTGATAAAATTATCCTATGTATATTTTTGATATTATTAAATTTTTTATTTAAATGTGCTATTATTAATGATAATAATTTATCTATAAAAGTTCTAAAAAATTTAATTTTTTGAGAAAGAAATCTCATAATAGTAGAATCTTTTAAATTTTAACAGTTGATTGTTTTACTAAACCTGAATTATTATATCTATAAAATACGATATAGTGAATCGTAGCTCAAGCGCCATAGCTTCTCTGACTGATCAAACTTTTAATTAAAAAGGATTTTTGGTTGGAATTGCGAGATTCTTTATCTGATTATGGAAAGAAGGAATATGCATAGATTTTCAAAAATTGTGTTGATAACAAATAACTTAACTAAAAAGATTGAGCATGATCTAGAATTAAGAATGAGTTGTGATGGTGCATATACACATACTATAAATAGAGAAGATGAAAATTATAAAATTGAAGTTATGATTGATCCACCAAGTGATGTTTTAAATACTTTTAAAAATATAGCGCATGACATTAAAGATTATTTGGATGAAATTGATTATAAAGGGAAATTTGAATTTAAGTTCATTGTTTAGTGTCTGACTGGCTACATGCAAGATTTCCTATTATTATTGTAGTGAACCTATTCTATTTTTCTATCATTTTGTATGATTTACATACCCACATGACCCTCTCTTTATGAATATTTATTTGTGTTATCTTTAAAATAAATGCCAATGAGCATTATGGTCATCAGTGAGTATTGAATATTTCAAAATCGCTTTTTTTTAATAGTGTTTAAAATAACCAAAAAAAATCAAGTTCTATTATTTTAAATAAAATAGTATATATATCAGTATTTTATTTAGTTTTTATATGCGTAATATGAGATAAATTTAGAATAGAAAATGTGAGGGTTGTGAATCTATAAAGATTGATGATTTAGCTTTTTTGGCACAAAATCTTTGATTTTTCTAGTTTAAATAATGAGGCTGTTACATAAAGTTGACGATACATATATGAAGATTTACCAAAAGGTAAAATATTTTATTTGAATGTTAATATGAATTGTGTAAAATTTAATCAGTGAAGAAGGTTGTGCTTTTCACTTTGACTTGCTATCTAAGTCTTTAATCAACCCACCTTTTTTAGGTGGGTTGATTAATTTTATGTTAGACAATAAACAATCGGTTTCTGACTTCTACTTAAAAATATGAAATAAGATGAATTGTTCTATTTATTTCAAAAATATTGTGTGTTTAATGTGATTTTTATCACGTTATTTTTGGAGGGAGTCAATATTAGGAATTGCTATCGTAAATTGTTGAGCTGGTTTTTTAGCTTTAGCTGATAAAGTATTAAATAATGCACCATAGGGACGAATTATGAGAGTAAGTTTTTGATTAAAATTTATACCAAGGTATAGATTGTTTATTCCAGGATTTAAATGTACATTCAAGACCACATTTTTTAATTCAAACATTATGAATATTTGTATAGGTGGACCTTGGCACGGAAGTAAGCTGCTAGGACATGATAATAAAAAGTCTTTTAAAGTAAAAGCTAACCAGTCAGACTCAGTAACAAACTATTCGAAAAGAAAGATTAAGTTTAAAAACGAGTTTTATATTTTTTGGGTAGCTGATGAGTTGATGATATTAGATGAGAATGAAATTATTAAAACTTATTTACTAAAAAACTAAATATTATTGTTTAAATATACTTTAGATATAAAAAAGGCGCAAATGTGCCTTTTTTATATCAGTCAGCTTTGCCTTGGAATATTTGGTTTAAAGTCAGATATCTATAATTTAGGATAATCTATGAATTCTCTTATTTTTATTATTTGGTAGTTAATTTTGGCTTAGTTGCACAAAGCTATCTCTAAAGGCTCATTCAGCAATATAACTCTTAGATGAATAAGTCTGCATCCAAAATATATCGTATAACGAATTGGTCTCCTTACATGAGCAGTATACTGCGAAGATTTAAATTAATTGTGGCAATATCACTATTTGGTTTGATTCCAATTACTCAGCGCTATGCACAATCAATACACAAACAAGGACGAAATCAAACCTACTCAGATAAAGCGATTCAGTACTGTTTAATAATTAAATCTCTCTTTCGTTTAACTTTACGAATAACCACAGGATTTGTTCAAAGTCTCGTTCGTCTTTGCAGATTAGACTGGACTGCACCAAATTATTCAACCCTTTTTGGAAGACAAAAGTATACTGATATTGCAATTAGCTTAGAACAAAGCAGAGATGGACTTCACCTATGAGTTGACTCTACAGGTATGAAATTTTTAGTTGAAGGAGAATGGAAGCGTAAAAAACCTTAGCCTGAATATTGTCGACAATGGTGTAAACTCCACATTGGTATTGATACTAAAACATTGTAAATACGTGCTGTTCAGCTCACTACAAATATCGTGGGAGATTCAAAAGTATTCAGGGATTTACTTGATTAAATTCCAAAAATAAACATATAGATTCCAACTATGCGGATGGAGCTTATGACAAAAAATACTGTTGATAGGTGATTTCAGATAGACATACACGTTCTATCGTTCTGTCGAGAAAAAATGCAAAGCCTTGGAAAGATACAAAAGCTCATACATTAAAGAGAAAACAACAACTAAGAACGATTAAGTATTTGGGGAGGACAATGTGGGAAAATTGGTCAGGCTATCATCTTCGAAGTTTGGTTGAAACCAAGATGCACTGAATTAGGTTATTAGGAGATAAATTATCAGCAAAGTACTTTTTAAGTCAGGTCAATGAAGTGCATACGAGAATTGCAGTTTCGAATAAATTCACTGAAATAGGTAGACCTTATACCCCAGTTGTATCTTAAATTTGAGTTGATTAGGCTAGTTTTAGCTTTGCAATCTTTTTGCAATCGAAAGGTTAATTTTAACAAATGGTAAAAAATAAATTATAAGTTATTTAAATTATTTGATATTTTAAATGATTTATTGTATAAAAAAGAAACAACAATAAAGTGGAGGTGAAATCATGATACACAAATCAATAAGCATTGCATTTTTCTTTTTCATGTTTGTAGCTTTAACATTACTCGTACACTTATTGGGAAATGTTCCAACTGGAATATGGCTTCCATAATAAAATTGCTGGCTGGGAAAGCTCATCTTGAGGTGAGCTTTTACCCTATGGAGGAGTTGATTTTGATTCAATTCATAAAATGTATTTTTGGCTTTCATCGCGTAATTGAAACACATTATTGTAAAGATGGTGAGTTGGAAGTTTGTCATCATTGCTTAAAAGTTGTTAAAAAATAATCGTATAGATTGATTTCAACCGAATACATGATATTTCAATATTTATACTCAATTCAAAGTTAAGTTGATCATAATATTTTTGACATTCTTTAATATGAGTTTTTTTAATGCCAAAACCTAAAATGAGTGACAATAAAATAGATTCAAATCACATGCTGTATTTTTCAATTGATCAGCTTAAAAGTTTTTTGAAGACCCAAATTCGGTTAAAAGCGGATCAAGGAGAGCTGTTTATAAGTGAATATATCACTAAAGATTTCACTCATCATGAAATAATTAATTTGGGTGAGGAATTTAAGAAAGCAGGGTATAAAGTTAAGATTAGAAATACAGGCGAAGAAAAAATATTTTCTGTTTTTTGGAATTAAATAACTGCGAGTTTTTATACTTCCAAAAATAAGAATAATTTTATTTCAACATTTTGACGATTTATATTTTATTTTTTGATAGGATTTGATTTTTAAACAGGATAGGCTTAATTAGAAAATTATTTAAATAGTTAGCTTAGTTTTATTATATCGCTTAAATACTAGTCAAAAGTAAATATACAAGATCAAACTTCAACTTAACATATCTTTGATAAAGACAGTTAATAAATGCTAGCGATTGGTGTTATGAGTGAGTTGGGCATATTTCACCTGTATTGAATCACGTGCTGGAAATCTATGAGATAACCCGATAGGATTTATGATTTTTATGAGAGAAGAAAGTGAGTAATCTAGAAAATGAAAATTTAGAACAGCAATCTCAACAAGAGCAAAAAGATTCTAGCGTAATGAATGATATCGTGAATTCGATCAATCCATTGGATGCTGTTGATCTGATTGTGGAAGCAGGTCAGTTGATTGTGAATACGAGTAAAGATATTGTTTCTGACATTGCCAATAACATCGATATTGATATAAATCTTTAAAATTACTGAGCGAGTGCACCCATCTAAAGTTGGGGCTTTAATTTATGAGATTAAACTTCTTTGCATATGACATTTAAATCAATGATGAAAAAATTTCTCTTGGCTTTTCTTATATTGAATTCGAAGTTTAGCTTTGCTGATCCAATAAAACCAACTTTTCTTGAAGAAAAATTAGATATTAAAAAGTTTAAAAAAGAGCTAGATGATAAGCATACATCTAAAATTAAAAAATCCCTTTTTCTTGTAAAAAGAGAGCCAGAATTGGACCAATTTAAATATAAAGCAGTTATGTTGAGAATTGCTAAGGATAGGCAGGGTAATTCTTTTAAATATATGAAAATGATCACTTATCTAGACTGTGATGAAAATAAAACCTATACATATTTGTCATTTTATGATGAAAATGGTATTACGCATGGTATTGGTTCGTCTAATGGCGATCTTCCTGAAGACAGTCCATTAAGAAAACAAGTCTGTATCAATGAATGACGGTGAATAGCTGTAAAACATGCTTATTTTATGTTTTAAATTGACACATTTCACGTTATTTAGTAAAACTGTGATTGTTAATTCATTATAGTGGATAAACATACAATAATCCTTAATCAGCGCAAAAATTAAGGGGAAAGCCTCACAGTGATGTGGGGCTTTTTTATTTGAATGATTTATTCCAAGCGGCGTTTGCAATCATCAGTGAGTATATGTCTGTGATTTTGTTTAAATCTAATAGAGATGATGTTCTGCTTTAAAACGTTCTAGATTCCGAAGCGCATCTTGGTAACGTGAGCGTACTTGACTGCTATTGCTTCGGAGGTCAGATAATTTCTTTTTATAGTCATCACGATCTTTGTTAGACAGGTCTTTACTGTCTAATTTTCCAAGATAGTAATCTATATTATTCTGTGAAGTATTAAATTCTGTATTCGCATAGTAAAAGTTACTGGCGACTTGAAAATAATGACGTAAGGATTCGCGTTTCTCTGCCGGGCAAACTCGAAAATTACCGCGCCCCTCTAAAGCTTCGTAAAAGATATTTTCAGGTTGGCAGTAAGCCCCTAAACCTTTTAGATAACCCATTTCATAAAGATTTTGACTAGGAATAATATTGGCTTTTTTACAAGAAGAATAGTATTTATCTATATGGGATTTATTTCCAGCAGCGCCATCTTTTTCACCAACGTTAAACCAATTCGCAGTTTTACATTGTTCAACACTCATTGCAGCACAACCAGAAAGTAAAACCATAAAAGTAGATAAAATTACTATAAGTTTCATGAAAAATTCTTCCAAACGATTTTTGAATTACTTTTTAAAAAATGATTTTATCATGACAAGATCAATAATTTCCTGATCATTAATGTGGTACTACATGAAAAGTGCATTTAAATTCTTAAAAATACAAAAGAGTTTTTATCTTGATTCTGCAGTTATTGCCGATATCGTATTCTAACTTTGGCGTATCTTCAGCTTGCGCATAATATTTGTATCGCAGTTGATCGATATAAACTTAGGGATTCCATCTCCAAAAGAGTAGATCTGCCAAATTCATAACTTAATTTAAAAATAGTTGATGGATAGTTAAATTTAATTAGTTGATAATTTGTTCAGATTTCTTTTAAAAAACAGGACCTTTTATCTAAAAATTACGGGGATTAAAGCAAGACTACAATTCGAGAACATAGACAGCCGTTGAGCTAAGTACAGTCAAGATTACACAGAAATTTATCGTTACTTTTTTAATTTCATAAAACTTATATACTATGATTTTATAGTTAAATTTACATTGATCTTTAAAGTGGCTTAATTCTAATGTTTGGGAAGATCGTTTTTACTGTATCGGTAGTCTTATCCATAGTTTTTTTTGTTCTAGGTTTAATCGAAGCTATTGTTGAGTTTATCGTTATTGGATGCCTCGGTTTTATAGCATCTGGCTTGGTTTTTAAACAAATGAAAATATCATTCAAGCAGAGTGACGACTAATTTTGTGGTTTTAAACAATAGCGCTTCTGGCTATTTTATTTTCACAATGATATGGCGGCGTTGAGTGAATGTTAAAGATCCAAAGTAAATTTTTGAATTGAAGTCTTTTTCAGATTTCTCTTCTACTATTTGTCAATCAAAAGAGAGCAGATAAAATTATAAACTTAGCTAAAGGTTTAGATATGATTCGATCAAGTGGAATATTGTGATCTGAAATAGAGTGTAAGCGTTGGTAAAGCGCTAAGCTAACGAAATTTAAAAATTTGATAAAACCCTCATAAGAGGGTTTTTTGTATGTAAAGGTGCTGAAAAACAGTAAAAAAATTACATATTATTATAATAATATAATATTTTATTATCATTTTATGATATTTTTATGTTGTTATAGAGCGTTATAAATCTATATAAATCATCTTATATTAAATAAAGGGGTTAAAAATAATGGCTAAAATTGACTTAAATCCATTAGCGGAAATTGATGGATTCACAGCAGCAGCACTTGTAGACTATACCAGTGGATTATCACTTGCCGCTCAAGGAACGGGGATCGATTTAGAACTTGCTGCTGCGGGAAATACGGAAGTTTTGAGAGCAAAAATTAAAACAGCAAAAGCATTAAATTTGCAAGATACGATTGATGATGTTTTGATCACACTTGGGAAGCAATACCATTTATTACGACCACTTGAAAAGAATAGCGATTTATTTTTATATCTGGTATTAGATCGCCAAAAATCGAACTTAGCGATGGCAAGACATGAGCTTCGTATTTTTGAAAAAGAGTTAGATTTTTCTTAAAACATTGATTGGCTATTATATTTGATACGATGTAATAGCCATTTTAAGTCATCAATACTAAGAAATTAGAAAATATATTTAACATATAAATACAGCCCGAATATAGGTTATCTAAAGACGTTGAAACTTGAGTGAAATAGTCGACTTAAGTCTATGAATGTAAAGTTATAAATATGAATACTATAAAATAAAAAAATATCATTGAAAATCTCATAAATGTTATTAGAATTCTATTTCTAAATAAATTAAGAGATTGGGGATATGGAAAATAAAACAGCAAGATTAACTATTTTGATAGACCCGAACAAAAAGGAAGCTTTTGAAGAATTGTGCAATCGTCAAGATCTAAAGCCTTCACAAGTGGTTCGCCAACTAATTCGTGAGTATTTAGAAAAGCATGGTGTAGATTACGCAACGAAACCTAATTTACCCAAAAAGTAAGAATTTTAGTTTATCTATTTTATCAATAAATAGGACTATGCTTTTTTGGGGAAAAGTGTGTCTTATTAATATTGAATTAGAAGAAATTGAGTAAAATTGATCAAAAACGTTGCACTAATTATTGAAGATTCTGATATTTATAAATTTTTAATGTATTTGATTCTTTAAATCTGACCAATTTGAGCTTGATGATATTCAGTAAATAAGTAAAAGAGAGCTTACAAGCATTTTATGGCTTGTAAGCTTTCTTTTTTGTAGAAAAAGAAAGCTATAAAAAGGACATTTAAAAAGAAATTTTTGAATTCAATTTTACAAAACTACTTCTTGAATTTGGTCTTTAAAAAAATACTTTTCATGTATTTTAGATTAAGAGTATTTGCATAAATTTACCTCAAGTTAAAAATATATAAATGATAATTATTATTATTAGTAATTGCATTTGAAGTTTTGCTCAAATACAATACGCAACAATTCTTTCACAATTCCTCCGTATTTAAGTTGCGTATTAACATGAATAAACAATTAAGATTCCAGACACTGTCAATTTCAATACTCACCGCAATGTCAATTTCCGCATATGCAAAAGATACTTCTGAAGATGCGACAAAATTAAAAACAATTGTGGTGACTGCGAGTAGTCAAGCTGTAGATGTTAAAGAAGCACCAGCAAGTATTAGTGTTATTACAAGCGAAGATATCGAAAAACAACCAGTGGGGAGTCTTGGAGAATTATTAAGTAAAGTCCCGGGGGTAACGGGTGGAATTAGTCCCTCAGGCGAAGGTTCTAAGATTAAATTACGTGGTTTACCAGATAATTACACGCTGATTTTAGTTGATGGCAAACGCATCGGGTCTTCAAGAGATACAAATTATCGTCCAGATTTAGGTCGACAGGATTTAAATTGGATTACTCCTGATATGATTGAAAGAATTGAAGTTGTCCGCGGTCCAATGTCTTCTTTGTATGGTTCAGATGCAATGGGGGGAGTAATTAATATTATTACCAAGAAAATTCCTAGTGTTTGGGGTGGTAATGTTACGTTAAATTATACTCAGCCAACGACCTCTTCTGATTTAGGTACATCTTTACAAACAGGCATCATGGCTGCTGGCCCATTAACGGATACCTTAGGTCTGCGCTTGACAGCAGGGATGACTGAGCGAGAGGCAGATAAAAAATATAAAGCAGGAAATGGGACCACAGGTTCTCAAGATCAAAACTACAATGCGATGTTGCATTATCAGCCAACAGATAAACACTCACTCAGTTTTGAAGCGGGGCATAGTATTCAAAAGAATGAAAAGGGTTCTCAAATTAACGCCACAACAGGTGCTGAGCAGGAGACCAGTTGGGGCGCAAATAAATTAGAACATAACTCATATAGCATATCGCATGATGGCGAGTGGGCAATTGGTAAATCTAAATTAAGTGCATATTACAATGACTATGATTCAAGTGTGCTTGGTTCTAAAACTAAATCAAATGAAATGATTGTTGAAGGTAGTTTAACCATGCCATTTGAGGCAATGTTTAAGCAAGTCTTAACTGTTGGCGGTCAATGGAAAAAACAAGAATTAACCAATACTGACACGATTGGCACTCTACCAGGAGGGAGTTGGGATGGGAAAAGTTATACCGATCCTACAGTGAATAATAAGAATTGGGCATTATTTTTTGAAGACAATATTTCATTGTTGGATAATTTGACATTAACCGTAGGGAATCGTTTAGATCATGATGATAAATACGGTGCACATCATAGTCCACGAGGTTATTTAGTTTATAGTCTAACAGATGATCTGGTAATTAAAGGTGGGGTCGCAAAAGGCTTTAGAGCACCAACAGTGAAAGAATCATCTCCTGGTGGAGCTACTCAGTCTGGCGGGAATGGCTGTAATGGTTTAAAAGGTAAAACTTGGTATGACAGTAAGCAAAAACCAGATACCTATACAGGCGGTGGTTGCTATATGACAGGTAATCCCAACTTAAAACCTGAAGAAAGCACAAACTATGAAATTGGTGTGAATTATACTGGTTCTGGTGCGGACTTAGGTTTGACACTTTTCCATACAGATTTTAAAAATAAAATCGCTTATTCACCATTAGGTCACGAAGGTGGTATTTGGTTTACCCGTAATGAAAATATTCAAAAAGCGGTAACACGTGGTATCGAAATGGTTGTAAATTTCCCAGTTTTAGATAATCTAAAATGGAATAATAATGCTACCTATTTCTTAAAAGCAAAAAATGAAGATACTGGTGCAACTTTACTGACTACTTCAAAATTAACAGTGAATTCCGCATTAAATTGGCAGCCAACAGATCCACTCAATTTAGAGTTGTCCGCACAATATTTGGGTAAACAATATTTGACCGATAAAGGCGCTACCCCTACGATGCAAAAACCACATACGATCGTAAATCTAGCAAGTAATTATCAAGTCAATGATAAGCTTATTGTACGTGGCGGTTTTACTAATTTACTTGATAAAAAGTTGTCAAATGGTAGAGATGCATACTTCGTTGAACGTCAAAAAGTATTTGTAGGTGCAACCTTTAAATTTTAATCAATTATATTGAAGTGAAGACAGACTTCACTTCAATAATAGATCATGTGTTAAAAAACCATCTGCGGATGGTTTTTTTGCTATGTTTTTTATTCATATCAAAAATTTACCCTAATTTTTTTTTACACTCTTATAGTTTAATAAAATCAAGTGGTTATATATATTGTAAAAAACTTTGGTATTTTATGATTTTTATAATTAACTTGCTGTTATCAGAGTGTTTTTTGATTTAAAATTATTGTTCACTGCCATATAGGCAGCTTAGAAAACGATACGATTTGCTGTACCGCTTGAGCCAAAGTTCACTGCCATATAGGCAGCTTAGAAAAAAATATATAAAATGTATTACCAAAACTATATGTTCACTGCCATATAGGCAGCTTAGAAAATCAAGCCTCACTTCTTTAACCATATACAGCGGTTCACTGCCATATAGGCAGCTTAGAAAAACGACCCTAACAACGATCCCAATAATTCAAAGTTCACTGCCATATAGGCAGCTTAGAAAAAGACCAGTCATCAGGTAAAACAATTGAGTTTGTTCACTGCCATATAGGCAGCTTAGAAAATTGAACAACCACGGCCTGAAAGCATGATCAAGTTCACTGCCATATAGGCAGCTTAGAAAATTTACGATTCTCATTAAACTGATACTCTTGTGTTCACTGCCATATAGGTAGATTAAAAATCAATAGATGAGCAATAGATGATGTTGACTGCTAGTTAATTGAGAATTTTATTTTGTATATTTTAAGCAGTGATAATTTTATCAGTAGAGAAAGCCACCTTAGCGATAACTTTCTCTGATTAAACCTATTAATTTATTTTAATTTAAATCAATATTTAGCCAATTATAAATAGGTTTTAGTATTACCACTCGTATTTTAAGCCCACTCTAAAATTAGTCGGTGCACCATAATAGCTATTGGTTGTCGCTAAATGATATTTTTCATTAAACAGGTTGTTGATATTCAGATTCAGCAATAAATTTTCATTGATTTTATAACGTGCCATTAAATCAACTAAAGTATAACTGTTCTGGGTAAAACGAGTCTTTACAGGGAGGGTTATATCTGAATAAATATCACTTTGCCAACGTAGACCGCCACCTATTGTCAGAGCCTTATCAAAGTAAGGCAGAGTATAGGTGGTAAATAATTTAGCAGTATTATTTGGAATGTTGGTGTTTATACTATTACCTTGACTGTTTTTCGACAAATTTCGAGTAAAACTTCCTGAAACTTGCCATAACTCATTGAGTTTTCCTGTGGCTTCTACTTCAAGACCGCGGCTCTTTGTTCCCGATTCTGCTGTATATGCTTGAGATCCATCAGGAGCTATGTGAGAGTTATCTGCTTGTTCAGGGACAGCGACTGCAAAATTATCTTCTTTAGTTTGATAAACAGCAGCACCTATATTCAATTGATTATCGAAAAATTCACCTTTAATGCCTACTTCTGTACTGTTGCCGACAAGTGGGTCTAAATAATCTCCCTTAACTGTCTTTTTATCCTGAGGAGAAAAAATATTGGTATAACTGGCATATGTTGTCCAATTGTCAGTTAAATCATAGCTAAGCCCTACATACGGGATGACTTCACCAGTCTCTTTATGAGTTTTGATATCTGTTGTATTTTTAGCATTATCATGATTTACAGCAACACGTTTCCAGTCTTCAACGCGCGTACCTAAAATAATCGCTGCCTTGTCTGATGGCTTTAAACGAACTGCACCAAATATAGAACGACTACTATCATTTCCACTATACCAGCCGTCAATTATCGTTTCAGGTCGACTTGGTGTATGACCATCCCAAGTGAAAATATTGTCTAATTTTCCATTCCAAGACATTCCATTATTCCAACCCGAGTAGGTAGGACGTTGATTTTCACTTTTGGTATAGGTTGTACCTAAAACAACTTCATGGGTTTGATTGAATAGATTAAAAGAACCATTCAGCGTTAAATTAAATAAGTTTTGTGTTGGTTCATAATCCCAGCGTGTCGCATAAATTAAAGCACCTTTTCCAGTTTGTTTATCTATTCCTGAACTATTATATGCATAACCGACCACTTCGTCAGACGACGTCTCAGTTCGAGATAACGTCCCTTTGATTTTCCAGTTATCGTTAAATTTATGTTCAATATCTGCAAAATAACCAGTCGTTGATCGGTCTGAATACGTCCAACCTGCAGCTGCTGAATCAGAGCGTGACCATTCAATCAGTGAACCATCCGTATAATATGAAGGTAAACCTCCACGAGCAATGCCTGAAATATCAATTTTTTGATAGCTAATTCCAAGACTTGCTTTGGTTCGATCTGTTAAATCAGCTTCAAGTACGCCATATGCAACTTTACGTTCTTCCGCATAACGATCTATATAAGAGTCGCCATCTTGATAAGCTAGTACGGCACGACCACGGATATTCCCAGACTGATTCAGTGGTGATGAAACATCGATATCTGTTCTATAGGTATCCCACGATCCAGCACTAGAGCTTATAGAAGCTTTAAAGTCTTGTAATGGTTTTTTTCGAACCATATTAATACTAGCACTGGCTGAACCAGCACCAGTCATCAAACCATTAGCACCCCGAACAATCTCAATTCTGTCAAAAAGTGCAGTATCTTGACTTTGAAAAATGCTGGAATATGAATTCAGTAATTTCACACCATCTAATAAATAGTTGTCTACAGTTTGACCTCGTGCATAAATTGGTGAGTTATCTGAGCCAATATTTCCACCTTGATTGATTGTTAATCCAGCAGCTTGCGTTACGACATCTGTTAATTGTGTTAAGTTTTGATCCTCCATTTGCTGGCGTGAGATTACACTGACCAATTGAGGTGTTTCTTTTAGGCTGAGTGCTAAGCCTGTTGATGCTGTGGTGGCTTTTGCGGTATATAAACCTGAGTCTTCAGTTGTCAGGCTATTTGTATTATTGACAGATACAGTGATGGTAGGGAGCTGAGTAGAATTTTGTTCTTGACCATCAGATGTACTTATTGCTGAGAATACAGATCCATTTACTAGAAAAATAGATCCGCCCCAGAGTGCTGTACGAATTGCAATCGCTAAAGCATCTTTAGTTTGATGTTCCTTCATTAGATTCTCGTATGAGTAATATTCATGTACTTAGTCGTTTTTGTCTTAAAAAAAGCTCATTTTTTTATTATTTAAATACTGGATATGTATTTAGTTGCAACAACAGTAGATAACAGGAGTGAATAAGATAGAGAGTATTAAAAGAGCAAATATTTTTTAACTCTTTGTTTTATCAATAGAGGGATTTCAAAAGTTTGGGGTAAGTATTGCAATATACTTTATTGAATTTATAGATTTAATTTTACTTTACTAAATTGTTTTATACGTAAAAATGATGATTAATTAAATGTTGTACTATAGATACTAGAGCAGGCGTGAAAAGCTTGTTTAATATCTCTTTTAACGGTGGCTTCAGAAATATTAAGTTTTTCGCCAATAGATCGGTAAGTCATATCTTCCATCTGTGATAATAAAAAAACCTGTGCAACCCGGTCGGGGAGCATTTCTAGCGTTTGATGAACTTGGTATAAACTTTCCTGAATACATATTGTATGTTCTACAGATGGGTGACTATCCTGAGGTGTATGTATTAGTGCATCTAAATATAAGCGCTCAATTTGCTGATGGCGCCAATGATCAATAATCACGTGTTTGGCAATCCCCAATAACCATGCTTTGGGTTCTTTAATATTTTCAAAACTATAGTTACTTTTTAATGCACGATAAAAAACTTCCTGACTTAGATCTTCAGAGTGGTGATGGTTGTGAAGTTTATGTTTGAACCACAGAAGTAAAGTATTTTGATGGTCTTGATAAATATGATCAAACCACTGTTGCTTTTGTACGTTCAAATTCATTAGATTTGCCTGTTTAATAAGCGAACAACACACAGTTATGCTAAGGTGGGGAAAGTGTTGAAAATAATGATAGTGATAATGATTATTAAATGCAATAATAAAACTTACAAAATGCAACATGAATAATTGAGTTGTTTTGAACCTTCTTTCACCTTAATTATTAATGAGATGAATAATTAATAAATGTGAGATTTCACTTTATTTGGTTCGTAATTGTAAATTTTGATCGTTCTACGAATGTATGAATAAGAGTTCTTATGAGTAAGCCATCTGTAAATGTAAACCTCAAAAAAAGTTTTATTGGCCGCAAATTTAAATATTTAATTGGATTTATGCTGCTGATTATTTTCGGACTAGCAGGCTTCTATTGGAAAAAAACCTCATCCAAACCCGCAGAGGAATATAGCCAATGGAGTAAACCTGTACCCGTGCGAACTGTGCCAGTACAACGACAAGATTTACAGGTTGAAATTAAAGCAATTGGTACAGTCATTCCTACACATATTGTGAATGTACAAAGTCAGGTTTCTGGGGTTTTACAGCAGATTTATTTTAAAGAAGGGCAAACCGTAAAAAAGGGTCAGCTCCTTGCACAAATTGATCCCGCACCATTCCAAGTCGTGCTTGCACAGGCTGAAGGAACACGACAACAGAACTTAGCACAATTGCAAAATGCTGAAACAGAGTTGAAGCGTTATCAATTATTGTTTAAACAAGATTCAATTGCGAAACAACAAGTAGAACAACAACTCGCTCTGGTCAATCAACTCCAAGGACAGATACAAGCGAACAAGGCGCAAGTGGATGCCGCAAAACTACAGCTGTCTTATACTAAAATTTATTCACCTATTGATGGGCGGGTTGGATTTAGACAGAAAGATGCTGGTAACCTGATTCAAGCCAATGAAAGTGGTGGTTTAGTCAGTATTACTCAAGTTCATCCAATTTTTGTGCAATTTGCAGTGGCAGAAAACTACTTAGCAAACCTGCGTCAATCCTTAAAAAAGGGAGACAAGGTGCTGGTAAGTGCTTGGGATAAAACAGAACAAAAACAACTTGCGCTGGGCCATGTACAAGCAATAGATAATCAGATTGATATCAGTACTGGGACTTTAAAAATAAAAGCAATTTTTGATAATTATGATGATGTTTTATTTCCAAATCAGTTTGTCAATGTGCATTTAAATACTCAAACCATTCAAAATGCACTCAGCATCCCTAATGATGCTGTACAACATGGCGCAAAAGGCAGCTATGTTTATATCATCAATCCGCAAAACAAAGCCGAAATTCGGATGCTAAAACTGGGCATGACCTCGAATGGCCAAATTGAAGTTTTAGACGGATTAAAGGGTAGCGAAAAAGTCGTACTTGAAGGAATTGATCGTCTTTCGGAAGGCAAAGAAGTTCAAATTGTTGTAGAGAATCAACAGCCAATTTCTACGGCTAAGCCAACTGCTGGATAAATCATGAATATTTCACGGTTCTTTATTTTACGTCCAGTCGCAACCACATTATTGATGTTAGCACTATTGTTAAGTGGCTTCTTGGTTTGGCGATTGTTACCTGTTTCTGCTTTGCCACAGGTCGATTATCCAATTATTCAAGTCTATACTTTTCAACCTGGCGCCAATCCCGATACAGTACAACGTACAATCACCGCACCACTCGAACGAGAAATGGGCAAAATTGCGGGTTTAAAACAAATGTCTTCCAGTAGTTCAGTGGGGGCATCCGTCATTACCTTGCAGTTTGAACTGAGCGCAGAGCTTGGTGTCGTTGAACAAGAAGTACAGTCAGCACTCAGTACCGCCAGCAGTAAATTACCCAATGATCTACCAGCACCACCGGTTTACCGTAAAGTAAATCCTGCTGATGTTCCTGTGATTACCCTTGCCATCAGCTCAGAAACTTTACCTTTAACCACTGTCTACGACATGGTGGATACCCGAGTTGCACAAAAGCTTTCTCAGCTTTCAGGTGTAGGGATGGTGAGCCTTGCAGGGGGGCAACGTCCAGCAATACGCGTGCAAATGAATGCTATGGCACTTGCTGCTTATAAAATGAGTGCTGAGGATGTACGCTCCGCAATTAATTCTGCCAATGCGAATCAACCCAAAGGAAGCTTTGATGGTCCATATCGCACCACAATGTTGGATGCCAATGATCAGATTCGTTCGATTGCAGATTATGAAAATTTAATCTTACGCTGGAACAATGGTGCTCCGATACGTCTGAAAGATGTGGCAAAAGTCATCGAAGGTAGTGAAGACCGCTATATGGCTGCATGGGCAGATAGTCAATCTGCAATCTTAGTCAATGTGCAGCGTCAACCAAATGCCAATGTGATTCAAGTTGCAGATCAGATTAAACAGATATTGCCTGAACTACAAAAGAATCTGCCTGAAAATGTCGAAATTCGGGTGTTAACAGATCGAACAGAGAGTATTCGTAGTTCCATTGATGATGTGCAAAAAGAATTGGTTTTTGCCGTATGTTTGGTGGTGATGGTCACTTTTCTCTTTTTAAGAAATTTATCTGCAACCGTAATTCCAAGTATTGCAGTGCCACTGTCGATTGTTGGTACCTTTGTTGTGATGTATTTTTTAGGCTTCTCGGTCAACAATTTGACCTTAATGGCGCTCACCATTGCGACAGGATTTGTAGTCGATGACGCAATTGTGATGTTGGAAAATATTGCACGACATCGTGAGGCAGGAGAAAGTTTATTACAAGCAGCACTCAAAGGGTCTAAGGAAATAGCTTTTACTTTGATTTCCCTGACGATTTCTCTAATTGCTGTATTAATCCCATTACTGTTTATGGGCGATGTTGTTGGAAGACTGTTCCACGAATTTGCTGTCACTTTAGCAGCTGCAATCGCAATTTCATTGGTGGTGTCACTCACATTGACCCCGATGATGTGTGCATATTTATTAAAAAGTACCAAACATTCAAGTTCACACAGTCGCTGGAGTCTAGATCGCATTATTCAGCATTATGGTAAAGCTTTACAGTGGGTTTTTCGGCATCAAGTGCTGACACTTTCGGTGATGTTGAGTACCGTCATTTTAGCTGGGCTGTTGTATTGGATGATTCCAAAAGGTTTTTTCCCTGTACAGGACAGCGGTGTCATACAAGTGGTCACTCAAGCACCCGATGATATTTCATTCCACGCTATGAGTGAGCGTCAACAAGCACTTGCAGGTCAGATCCTAAAAGATCCTGCTGTGGAAAGTTTGTCTTCATTTATCGGTATAGATACCAATAACCCAAAACTAAGTAATGGGCGTATTTTAATTAACTTGAAGCCGCATGCTGAAAGAGACCGTGTAGATCAGATCATGGCACGTCTACGAGAACAGTTCGCTCAAGTTAAAGGGATTCAAGGTTGGATGCAACCCGTACAAGAGCTGAGCATTGAAGATAAAATCAGTCGAACTCAATATCAACTCAGTATAAGCGCTGCTAAAACGACAGATTTAGCACAATGGACTCCTGTATTTGTTGATGCTTTACGGCAACAACCTGAATTTGCAGAGGTGACCAGTGAAGACGGTGGGCAAGGCTTACAGGCATTTATTGATGTCAATCGAGATGCCGCAGCACGTTTAGGTTTAAACATTGAAGATATCAGTTTAGCTTTACAAAATTTATTTGCGCAGCGCCAGATTGCGACTTTATACACGCAATCCAATCAATATCGTATTGTTTTGGAACTTGACCCAACATTCACTCAAGGTATAGATGCTCTAGGGCAAACCTATATTCATAATAAAAGTGGAGAGCCGATATTACTCAGTTCTGTTGCCAATATTGTGCAAAAACGCGTGCCTATTATTCTGCAACAGCAATCACAATTTCCAGCCAGTGGGGTATCTTTTAATCTTGCATCAGGGGTCGCGCTCGGAGATGCGATCAAAGCGATTGATCGCATACAACAGCGTCTAAATTTACCAACAGAAGTAAAGGTGACACTACAAGGTGCAGCCGCTGCTTATGAGAACTCACAACAACATACTTTCTGGTTGGTGATTGCAGCAATAGTGACCATGTACATTGTGTTAGGCATTCTGTACGAAAGTTTTATTCATCCGATAACTATTCTTTCTACTTTGCCTTCTGCTGCAATTGGTGCTTTGTTGGCATTGTTTTTGGTCAATCGGCCATTGGACATGATTGCCTTGATTGGGATCATTTTATTGATTGGTCTGGTCAAGAAAAATGGCATCATGATGGTGGATTTTGCTTTGGCTGCACAACGTCATGACGGATTGTCACCACAGCAAGCGATTTATCAAGCCGCACTGATGCGTTTTCGCCCAATTTTAATGACTACGCTTGCGGCACTGGTTGGGGCAATTCCGTTGATGCTTGCATCGGGTTCAGGGGCAGAATTACGTCAGCCTCTCGGGGTTGTCATGGTGGGTGGTCTGATTTTAAGTCAAGTCCTCACGTTATTTACCACACCAGTAGTTTATTTGTTTTTTGATCATCTGCAATATTCATTACAACACACCAATTCAGATTTAACTGTAGATGATTTCCCCCCAGATCATGATACAACAAGGAGAGAGTTTTGACCTTTCTCTCGACCTTTATTCATCGACCTGTTGCCAGTATTTTACTTGGGATCGCAATTGTATTATTGGGTATATTGGCCTATTTTCGCTTACCTGTAGCCGCTTTACCACAGGCAGATATTCCAACGATTGTGGTGCGAGCAAGTTTACCGGGTGCAAGTCCTGAAAGCATGTCTGCCACTGTGGCGACGCCGTTAGAGCGTGCCATGATGGGTGTTTCAGGGGTAAAAGCGATTAATTCTTCAAGTAATCAAAGCGCAACACAAGTGGTTTTGCATTTTGATTTAAAGACTGACATCAATGAAGCCGCTAGAGAGGTCCAAGCTGCAATCAATGCTGCGATGTCACAGTTGCCTTCTGGAATGCCAAGCCCTCCTGAATATTTCAAGATCAATCCAAGCCAGAGTTCAATTTTTTATTTGGCATTGAGTTCGGAACATCTTTCTGCGGGCAAACTCTATGATATTGCCAGCAATCAGCTCCAGCCAAATCTTGCGCAAATTAATGGGGTTGGTGAAGTTGTCATTGACGGGGCATCTATGCCAGCTGTGCGAATTCAACTCAATCCAAATGCCTTGATTTCACAAGGGGTGTCTTTGGAGCAAGTTCGTGAAGCGATTGTAAAAAGTAATACAGTACAAGCCTTAGGGGTAATTGAGACTGAACAGTTACGTTGGCAAGTTGAGCTTCCAAATCATTTAAAAAAAGCGGATGATTTTGCCAATTTGATCGTGCATCAAAATGGTCAGACAGTTGTTCGTTTAAAAGATGTGGCTGAGGTACAGGATTCTGTCGAAAACCGATATGTAAGTGGTTTCCACAATGGCAAACCAGCGGTGATTATTAAAATCAGCCGTCAGCCCAATGCAAACACCGTTGCCACAATCGAAAAGATCAAAGAAAAACTACCTGAGTTAAGCACATTAATTCCAGCAGATTCACAACTGACCACAGTGATGGATGGATCGGAAATTATTCGGGCAGGCTTAAATGAGGCAAGAGATACTTTATTATTTTCCATGCTTTTGGTGATTATTGTGGTCGCTCTGATGTTAGGTCGTCTGCAAAGTGCTCTTGTTCCAAGTATTGCCTTGATTGTGACTTTGATTGGCGCATGCAGTTTGGTTTATCTCGCGGGATTTTCACTGAATAACTTGTCAATTATGGCAGTCATTGTTGCGATTGGACTTGTAGTTGATGATGCAATTGTGGTTTTGGAAAATATTGAACGCCATATAGAACAGGGTGAACAACCTGTACAAGCTGCCTTAAAGGGTATTCAAGAAGTCGGTTTGACCTTGTTAGCAATGAATTTAGCTTTGGTAGTGATCTTTATTTCCGTGCTATTTATGGGTGGTGTAATCGAGAGACTGTTTAGAGAATTTTCTTTAACCTTGATTTTTATCATTATTCTATCTGTATTTGTCTCTCTGGTCCTTACGCCAAGTTTATCCGCACGCTGTTTAAAACCATTGGAGCGTTATCAACATCAGGCTTTGTATCGCTATAGCCATCGCTGTATGCAAGGTTTGAGTCGGCTCTATTTGTATTCACTAAAATGGATGATTAAACACGGTTATTTGGTCATTTTGCTATGGGGCGGTGCAATTGCTGCCTCTGTATATGTGTATCAAACATTACCCAAACGTGTATTACCTGAGCAAGATACCGGACGGGTTGAAGCTTTTATTCGAGGGGATGATGGCTTCTCCTTTCAAATTATGCAACCCAAAATCGCCACCTTTAGTGAAAATGTATTAAAGGATCCCGCAGTCAAAGATGTGATTGGTACGTCTGGTGGTGCTGGTGGAATCACCAATTCATTTTTAATGGTGAGTTTAAAACCTAAAGCAGAGCGAGATGGCAAATCTTCACATGAAATTGTAGACAGAATTAAAAAAAATGCCCCATGGTTGGCAGGTGCGATTTTCTCTGCACAAGTCAAACAGGAACTAGAATTAGATGATCCATTTTCAAGTGGAAGTGGGCAAGATTATTTGTTGTTACTGCAATCTGATAATGTTGCGTTATTACGTCAGTGGGTGCCTAAAGTCGCTCAGGCAATGCAGAAACTTCCAGAGTTAGAAGAAGTTGAAACCATGGGCGATGAAGGTGCTCAGTATGTGACTTTAGACATTGACCGTGAAGCTGCACGTCGTTTGGGGGTGGATATAGACAATATTTCAAGCGTACTCAATAACTCATTTTCGCAGCGCCAAATTTCGACTATTTATGATCAAACCCAACAGTTTTATGTGGTGATGGAAGTTGATAAACACTTTACTGAACACCCTGAAGCGCTGGCAAATGTACGTATTCCAAATCAACAAGGTATTGCAGTGCCTTTGAGTAATTTTGCCACATGGTCTTATGGCATCACCAATGATCGGGTTTATCGACGCAACCAATATGTCGCAATGGGGATTGGTTATGTGGTTAAACAAGGCTATAGCTATGAACAAGCGGATGTAGCTATTCGGAGTGTTTTACCCGAAGTCATGTTACCCAATGAAATTTTTATCATGACAGATAAAGATGTAGAGGCAGAAAGTTTGCAGACTGGTTTATCGACCCCTTTACTTGTCTGTGTGGTGATCTTACTTATTTATATTGTTCTCGGGGTTACCTATGAAAGTCTGGTTCATCCATTGACGATTTTATCGACAGTACCCGCTGTGGCTTTGGGGGCTTTGCTAACCTTATGGTTATTTAATTTCCAATTTACCTTAATTGCACTCTTGGGCATGTTTTTATTGATTGGAATTGTTGTAAAAAATGCCATTCTTTTAATTGATTTTACTTTATTGGAAAGAAGAGCAGGCAAGACTGCATATCAGGCTATTTTGTCTGCCGCAGCACTTCGTTTTCGTCCAATTCTGATGACTAATACCGCAGCGTTGCTGGGTGCAATTCCACTGGCACTTAGCTGGGGAGAAGGGGCAGAGCTACGTCAGCCTCTAGGTGTTGTCATTGTGGGTGGTTTAGCTTTGGGTCAATTATTGACGTTGTATACAACGCCAGTCTTGTATTTGGTGTTGGAAAAATGTGCTGAATCTTGTTTGAAATTTAAAAGTAAATACGCACTTCATTAAGGTAAATAGGAAAATATAATGCAGAGTTTAATCGTTAAAAATGTCATGTGCCTTAGTGTTCTATTGATGTTAACTGCATGCAATTCTACTGTTGTGTTGCATCCGCCTGAATATAAAGTGCCTATCCTTCAAACGGATGATCATTATAAATATGCTGTTTTAAATTGGAAAAAAACCTCAAACATAGAAGTCAATGCCAACACTTGGTGGGAAATCTTTCAAGATCCTATTCTCAGTCAATTGATGCAACAATTGAATCAAGAAAATTTGAGTCTGAAACAGGCAGAAGCACGATATCAACAAGCCAATGCCTTACTTGAGCAGCAACACGCAAACCGTTTGCCAAGTTTAAAGTTAAATGGTTCTGCACAACGTAGTGGAACAAAGGGTAGTACACCAAGCAACCGATTTACGGCGGGTGTTCAAGTCAGTTGGATTCCTGATTTATGGGGCAGAGTCGCCAAAGCGATTGAAGGGCAACAAGCAAATTTAGATGCTTCACAGGCTGACTTAGCCGCAGTTAAACTTAATCAGCAATTATTGGGCACAGAAACCTATTGGAATATCCGAGTACTGGATGCGCAGTTGGATGTTTTACAACAAACTCAACACAGCTATCAACGTTCCGTCAAAATTTTAAATAACCAATATGTTGCCGGGATGAGCGCGCGAGCGGATGTGATACAGGCTGAAACACAACTCAAGCAAGTGCAAATCCAGCAGATAGAAACCCAACGAGAACGTGATTTACAAGAAAATATTTTAGCTGTGGTACAAGGTAAAACGGTTGCTCAATTTCAATTGCCCAAACAAAAACAGTACTTTCAAGTTCCAATATTACCAAGTCAGCTACCAAGTCGGATGCTTATCCAGCGTCCTGATGTGATTCGTGCTGAACGTGAATTGGCTGCAACACATGCCCAATTGGGCTTGGCTCAAACGGCATGGTTACCCGATCTCAGTATTGGCCTAACGGGTGAATTAAATAGTCTCGTATTGAGTCAACTGTTTCAAGCACCACAGTACTTGTGGTCGACTGGATTACAAACAACGGCATTGATATTTGATGGTGGAAAACGTAAGGCTGAGATTGCACAAGCACAAGCGAGTTATACTGAAAAAGCAGCGGCTTATAGACAGGCTGTTTTAACGGGTTGGAAAGAGGTAGAGGACGCACTTATTCAGTCATCCAGTTTTAAACAACAACAATCTGAACAATTTAAATTGTTTAAGATTGCTTTGGAAAATGAACAAGTCGTGACTCGACGTTATAATGCAGGCTTAGTCAGCTATTTAGAAGTCATCACTGCACAGAATTTAAGATTACAGGTAGAACAGGCAACTTTACAACTTAAGCAATTACAGTTAAAAAACACAGCTCAACTGATTGCCGCCTTAGGTGGTAATATAAGTTAAGGCTCTAAAAGCAATTAAATCACTGGATTTATAACTTAAATTTAATTAATTCAATATATTATATGATTTTTAAGGTGTGTAATCTAAAGTGTGAAAACCCTTATTGGTGACTATTTTATGCTTTCAAAGATTATTATTGAATTCGATTTAAACAATGAGAATGATCATTTTATAAAAAGGTTGCTGTGCTTCATGTGAGAACAATGCGTATTTTGCTAAAACAATATTTTAGCTAGCGAGTGCACCGAATAGGGCTATTGTGTTTTTTCATATTGTTATTTAATTCGATGTTTTAAATCACAATTTTGATAATTAGCAGTACTTTATATGTATGACTCAATTCAACGTTTTATATGCACTATGAAAGTGCAAGTTTAGATTAGTGATTAATTAAACAATTTTATTGTTAAAATATTATTTATGTCACAATTTTGTGTATAATTGTGGGAATTTATACCTCGATCTGATTTTGAAATGGTAAAGCTTGTAACTTTTTTCGTCTTAAGTAGTGTGATATTTCTAGGCTATTTCTCTTATGTGGATTCTCAACAAAGAAAATATGAAGAAATGCAAAATATTATTAAAGATGCGAATTTAACCATTCGGAAAATTGAGTCTAATCCTAATAATCACAATCATCTAAAAGTAAGTAATACCGTGATTTGATTTAAGTGCTGTATATCCTTAAAGCACTAAACTTCTGAGTTCACATGAATTGGATGACTAAAAGAGTCAGATTGATAAAATTATTTAAACTGTATGTTATAATTTGTAATATGTAATCGATAACGACCGTTAAACCTTCTAGAAAACGAAAGCTGCTAATCTGCAGCTTTTTTAATTCAAGTTTTTTATCGGAAATGTCATTTTGGTATGTTTATTGAATGCTGAATTATGGCCTAAATTGAAGGCATTTAGCATTTTTTTTAAATGAACTCGATTTTATCAACGAATAGCTCAAACTTAACAGGGGCTCAACAATGACGAATCCAAATCCTTCAGCGGGTTTGCTCGAACGCTTATTTAAACTAAGCGAAAATAAAACAACGTTTAGAACCGAAATACTGGCAGGTTTAACGACATTTTTAACGATGTGTTACATCATTATTGTTAACCCATTGATTCTTTCAGAAACAGGTATGGATCATGGCGCCGTATTTGTGGCAACGTGTTTGGCCGCTGCGATTGGTTGTTTGGTCATGGGGGTGGTTGCAAACTATCCGATTGCACTTGCACCGGGTATGGGGCTGAATGCTTATTTTACTTATTCCGTTTGTTTAGGTATGGGCGTTGAATGGCAAACCGCTTTGGCTGCTGTATTTGTTTCCGGACTCGTTTTCATCGCAATTAGCATGTTTAAAATCCGTGAAGCCATTGTCAATGCAATTCCAATGTCATTGAAATTTGCAATCGGTGGTGGTATTGGATTATTCCTTGCACTGGTTGCATTGAAAAATTCAGGCATTATTGTTGCAAATCAAGCAACTTTGGTGGGTTTGGGTGATTTAAAGCAACCTACAGTTTTACTGACTTTATTGGGTTTTTTCCTGATTGTGATTATGCACCACTATAAAATTCGTGGCGCAATTATTATCAGTATTTTAGCGATCACTGGTATTGCAACAGCTTTAGGTTTGAACGAATTTAAAGGAGTTGTTGGTTCGATTCCTTCTATTGCACCGACTTTCATGCAAATGAATTTTGAAAACTTATTTACAGTAAGTTTGGTAGGCGTGATTTTCGTATTCTTCTTGGTTGATTTATTTGACTCAACTGGAACATTGGTCGGGGTTTCACATCGTGCGGGTTTATTGAAAGACGGTAAATTACCACGTTTGAAAAAAGCGCTGTTTGCTGATTCAACTGCAATTGTTGCTGGTGCTGCTTTGGGTACATCATCAACAACACCTTATATTGAGTCATCTGCGGGTGTTGCTGCAGGCGGTCGTACAGGTTTAACTGCAGTTGTTGTTGGTATTTTATTTTTAGCGTGTTTATTTTTAGCGCCACTGGCTCAATCTGTTCCTGGATTTGCGACCGCTCCAGCATTATTATTTGTTGGAGTGTTGATGATTCAAGGCATCATCAATATTGAATGGGATGATATTACCGAAGCAGTTCCAGCATTTTTAACCATTGTATTTATGCCATTTGCTTATTCAATTGCAGACGGTATTGCAATGGGCTTTATCAGTTATGCATTGGTTAAATTATTTACAGGTAAAGCCAAAACTGTTCCATATATGGTTTGGATCATTGCTGTGCTCTGGGTGATTAAATTCGTTGCATTTGGTGGTTAATAAATTTAAATAAGGAAAGGGTGTAAACTCAAGTTTGCACCCTTTTTTGTTTTAATCAGATTGAAATGAATCCAAGCGATTTGGATGATTGAAATTTAATTTAATAAGTTTGAGGAAAAACGTGAATAGATTAGAACTTATTCGTGCCTTACCTAAGGCAGAACTCCATGTACATATCGAAGGCACGTTTGAGCCTGAGCTGATGTTTGCGATAGCTCAACGTAATCAAATTGATATCCCATATAAATCTGTAGAAGAAGTCAAACAAGCATATAACTTTCATAACCTACAGTCTTTCCTTGATATTTATTATGCAGGTGCAAATGTACTGATCAATGAACAAGACTTTTATGATTTAGCTTGGGCATATTTTGAAAAATGTGCTGAAGATAAAGTTGTACATACTGAAATGTTTTTTGATCCGCAAACACATACCGACCGTGGTGTAGCATTTGAAACCGTAATCAATGGTTTACAGCGCGCGTGTGATGATGCCCAAACAAAGTTGGGTATAAGCTCTCATTTAATCATGTGTTTCCTACGTCACTTAAGTGAAGAAGCAGCATTTGAAACGTTAAAGCAAGCCTTGCCTTATAAAGATCAAATTATTGCTGTAGGCTTAGATTCAAGCGAAGTTGGACATCCACCAGCTAAGTTTGAACGAGTTTTTGCTCAAGCACGTAAAGAGGGTTTTTTGGTGGTTGCGCATGCGGGAGAAGAAGGTCCTGCTGAATATGTATGGGAAGCTTTAGATTTATTAAAAGTAAACCGTATTGATCACGGGGTACGTTCAGAAGAAGACCCAGCCCTGATGCAACGTTTAATTGCAGAAAAGATGCCTTTGACTGTTTGCCCACTGAGCAATTTAAAATTGTGTGTGGTGGATAATATGGCACAACATAATATTCATCGTTTATTGCAAAAAGGAGTGCATGTGACTGTTAATTCAGATGACCCATCTTATTTCGGTGGCTATATGAATGATAATTTTATTTCGATTGCTGAAGCACTAGATCTTTCCAATACAGAGTTAAAGCAATTGGCAAAAAATTCATTTGAAGCGTCATTTATTTCAAATGAAGAAAAGCAAAAATGGAACAATCAAATTGATCAATTGGCTTAAATCAAGCTATATTCTTTAAGCCTATAAAAGCAGTGTGTGAACACTGCTTTTTTTCATAAGGAAAATAGAATGAAATTTTTAACAACAAGTTTAACCTTATTCATTATTTTACCTGTGACTGTTGCATGTGCAGACTCAAGTACAGAAACGATTACGCATAAAATGTTAAAACCATTAATCGAACAGCAGTGCGCCAGTGAATTGAAAGCTTCAAAAATTTGGCAAGCATCTTCATTTTTATGGACTGCTACACAGCAGCAACATGCACAGCAAAAAGTTTGTGGCTGTGTCAGTGAGAATGCTTTGAATGATATCCCTGCTAAACAGCTGGTTATGGCAACTTTTAATGAAGCTACAAAAAATAAGTTGATTCAACAGGCGGTGATAAATAGTTTAAAAGGTTGTGCAAAAGAAGCATTAAAGTAAAGATCTAGAATTTAAAACATAATAAAAATATAAAAAAGCACACCGTTTGATGTGCTTTTAATTTGTATTTGACTAGCCTTGTCGTGTCATACTTTTCAACACATTATCTTTATCAATAAAGTGATGTTTGAGCGCAGCGAGAACATGTCCGACAAGAAGTAGGCCAGCAGCCCATGAAATATAAATATGTAAAGGTTTCACAATCGCTGTTAAATCGGGATTATCTTGTACAAGTCTTGGAATCTCAAATAAGTACAGTACAGGCACGGGATGACCAGCACTCCAGCTAAATAAACATCCAGTGATTGGCAATGCCAATAACATGAAATATAAACCTAAATGTCCTAAATGAGCCAAAGTTTTCATTAATGGTGACATTGTTTCAGGTAGTTCAGGCACAGGGTGGGTATATCGCCAAAAGATACGGATAATGACTAAAAAGATAATTACCGATGCAATATTTTTATGTAAGGTGATGACATCACCTTTAAACGGCCCATCGACATCATAGCTTAAAAAATTGCCACTATAAAAACCAATGACCCAAGCGGTAATAAAGATGATTGCCATAATCCAATGCAACCATTGTGCTGTCCTTGTATAGTATTGTGATTTTTGTTGCATGACACAGATTCCAGTTTAATTTAGTGCTTATGATATGGATTTTATTTAAAGAAATCATTTCTAAAAACTCAACGTATTGTTTTAAATTTGCAACGCTTAAAGCAATAATTGTGAAATATTTATCCATTTAGCATCTAATGAGTTGATTATTGAAATAATTAGTTTAATACAAGTATAAGTTTAGGCAAAATACCCTAGCTTTATCTCATAAAAAGGAAAAAATTGTGAAAAATCGTGTTGTCTTGCTTGCTTTAATCGCTTTAGGTCTAACGGCTTGCGCGACCAATGACCCAACAGGTGCTGTAGCAGCGTCAACAACTCAGCAGTTAGGGGGTGTTGCGCTTAAAATCGCGATAAATGCGAAATGTACAACTGAACTGAATAATTTACCTGCTTGGAAGACTGCAACAAAAGTCATGACTACAGATCAGAAAAACAATGTACAAAGTGAAATTTGTGGTTGTGTCAGTGAAAAAGCACCACAAAGTGTCAGTACTGTAGATTTGGCAACGGCTGCTTTAGACCCTCAAGCACGTGCAACGATTGTTTCAAACGTTGTGACAAAAACAATCAATGCATGTGTTGCTGAAGCAACGAAATAATTGCATTAAAACCAAAGATATATGAATTTATTGATATAGATTTTTGTATTTTAATAAATTCATGGTCTTAGGGTTGATGCTCTTTTCTTAAAATTAAGTCATTCACTCTAAGCAAAGTATTTTAAATTTTGCTCAGTCCATTGAATTTATGTAGAAAGAAAAAGGTCTAAAATCTGTCATCATCTCAAGGTGATGATGTAAGAACTCAGATAAAATCTATTGAGCTTCTTTTATGATAGGAAAGAAAATGTTAGTTGCTGGTGTAGATGAAGCAGGACGAGGTCCTTTGGTTGGCTCTGTGGTTGCAGCTGCTGTTATTTTAGATCCAAACAATCCAATTCAAGGGTTAAATGACTCTAAAAAATTAACTGAAAAAAAACGTGAAAAGTTGTTTGTTGAAATTCAAGAAAAAGCGATTGCTTGGGCAATTGCTGAAGCAACACATCAAGAAATTGATGAGCTGAATATCTTGCAAGCTTCATTATTGGCAATGAGACGTGCAGTAGAGACCCTTAAAACCATACCTGAACATGTGCTTGTGGATGGAAATAAAGTTCCTAAAGGCTTAAGCATGAGCTGTGATGCGGTCGTAGGAGGGGATGCTCTACATGCTGAGATCAGTGCGGCAAGTATTTTAGCCAAAGTAACACGTGATCATGAAATGGTTGAGTTAGACAAGCAATATCCACAATTTGGTTTTGCAAAACATAAAGGCTATCCAACCAAAGCACACTTTGAAGCCATTGCTGAGCATGGGGTGATTGATCAGCATCGCCGTAGCTATTCGCCAGTCAAAAAAGCACTGGGTCTTGAATAAAACGGATGATGTTTTTTACTGATCAATAAAAATTTAAAGCGGCTTAAAAGCCGCTTTAGTTTCCAAAACCACTATAATCTTAACGATTATAGGTGTTTTGCGAATTATCATCTTCAAAAGAAGGTTGATAATCTTGATCAATATGTTGCAAATGCTCGTGCATAGCACGCTCATGTTGAATACGTTGATAAATTTCTTCGCGATGTACAGAAACTTCTTTTGGGGCATTTACACCAATACGAACTTGGTTGCCTTTAACACCAAGCACAGTAACACTGACTTGATCCCCAATCATCAAAGTTTCTCCGACACGGCGGGTCAGAATCAGCATGTTTATCTCCTTGCTTAAACGCTAAACCTGCGATGAATTTCTAAAAAATAGAAAACACAACTTTAAATAGCACCGATAATTTTAACAGAATAATGTGACAAGTTTTTCATTTTCACATAGCTCTATTGAAATTTCTCTAAAACCTCAAAACTAATATAACAGAGCCACTATAGAAAACACTATAGTGGCTCTGATTTTTTCTTGGTCAAAACAGCGAATAACTTGCTATATTTGATCAAAAATTACGCACGCGCACTCGATTCGCCATGTTCACGATCTAAACCGAAAGCTGTGTGTAGTGAACGAACAGCAAGTTCTAAGTAATTTTCTTCAATAATCACAGAAATTTTAATTTCCGAAGTTGAGATCATTAAGATATTGATACCTTCATCTGCAAGTGCAGTAAACATTTTACTTGCAACACCTGCATGAGAACGCATACCTACACCGACAATCGAAACTTTGACAATATCATCACGTGTAGCAACTTCACGTGCACCAATCGCTGTAGCAGTTTCTTCTAAGATTGCTTTGGCTTTTTTAAGCTCACTACGATTCACTGTAAAGGTAAAGTCAGTAGTACCATCTTCTTCAACGTTTTGGATGATCATATCCACTTCAACGTTTGCAGAACCAATAGGTGATAAGATTTTAGACGCAATACCTGGTTCATCAGGTACACCTAAAATTGTTAATTTAGCTTCGTCACGGTTAAATGCGATACCAGAAATAATTGGCTGTTCCATATTGTCTTCCGCTTCAGTAGTGATTAGTGTTCCGACATTGTTTTTGAAATCTTCGTCGAATGCGCCATCATTGTCATTATCAAAACTTGATAATACGCGTAAAGGCACTTGGTATTTTCCTGCAAATTCAACAGAACGAATCTGCAATACTTTAGAACCGAGAGATGCCATTTCAAGCATTTCTTCAAATGAAATACGATCAACTTTTTTTGCTTTAGGTGCAACACGAGGATCAGTGGTATAAACCCCATCCACATCTGTGTAAATCTGACATTCATCAGCTTTTAATGCCGCAGCAAGTGCAACACCAGAAGTATCAGAACCGCCACGGCCTAAAGTTGTTGTATTACCATCAATGTCGAAACCTTGGAAGCCTGCAACAACAATGACACGACCTGCATCCAAATGATTTGTCATCACATCTGTATCAATAGATTCGATACGGGCTTTGGTAAACGCGCTGTCAGTTTTGATACCAACTTGGCGACCTGTGAGTGACTTAGCTTCAACACCAATTGAATTGAGCGCCATTGCTAACATTGAAATCGTTACCTGTTCACCCGTAGACACCATTTGGTCTAGTTCACGAGGATCAGGGGTTTCGGTAATGGCTTTCGCTAAAGCCAATAAGCGGTTTGTTTCACCACTCATTGCGGATACAACCACTACGACCTTGTGGCCGTGGTCATGCCAACGCTTTACACGACGAGCAACATTTAAAATGCGCTCGGGAGTACCCATAGAAGTACCGCCATATTTTTGAACGATTAATGCCATAACGCCTAAACCCTTGAATTGATACAGGTAAAGTTTATTCCTGCTTACCGTGACTTTTATTATGTACACATATATGTACATAAATGAAAATACTGAATTTTTTAGCAAGCCGTAAAATTCGGGACAGTATATAGCAACGTAAATACGCTAACAATCATTGAAATAGACTAAAAGTACTAAGTTTTGCTAATTTTAACTTTTATACTATTTATATAGCCTTCTTAAAGGGTTCAGAAACTTGGCACTTTTCTTCCCAAGCGATTACATCAGTTGTTAGGTAACGTTTCATAGTTCCACCATCTGATCCAAATGCAGGGGCAGGGAACGGAACACCCCATGGTGTTTTTTCTTGCCATCTATTTAATGTGCGTTTTGAAATATGGAACATTTCGCACACGCTATTTGAAGTTAGATATTTTTCCATACTACACCTCAACAAACTTTTCTTTTATCTTGAGCGATGTCATTAGCCATTTTTTGCGTTAATTCGATCATTATTTTTTCTGCTCGTTTAACATTGGTATGGCCACCTAAATAACTAGCTATTGCATTCCCTGAAATGCAGTAGCCAAAACGTTTTGCTAGAACTGGATCTGTTTTCTTTAGTTCGTCATAAATCGGGTAAATCAACTTTTTAAAAACTTGCTCTGCAATTTCTTCTGTTGTGCCTTCGAGTTCAAATTCAGGAATTTTCATGATTTTGCTCCTGAGCTTCAACAAAGAACAATGATAAAATTTCGGTGCCTATCTCATAATTTGTTTCACCTCTATCAATATCGTCTTGAGTAACTACATGATCGACATAGTGCTCGGCACTTCCTATTACAAGACCATAACTAAGTTCACTAAACTCGCCCATGTCGTTTACATGTTTTCCATCTGCTACCTGATCACGATACCAATCAAGATTAGCTTCAGATTCTTGTTTAGCTGCTTCTAATGTATCGTGATACTTAAATCCATCACCATTAAAGTCATGACTAAAATACTTATGACTTTCAGAAGTGCAATTTTTACTTAATATTTCCTTTAAATTGGAAACAAAGCTAACTACATCTAAATGAGTTCCACACTGTTCAAAACGTTCAATTTCATTGAGTATTTCTTTTTTAATATCCATTACAACCACCATAAATCTAAATTAATAATTACGAGCCCATTTAATAAAATCATCACTTCAAGCAACATTAGTAATCCTTCCATGTTTAGCCCTCAAAGTTATATCTGGTGAAGATAAATGCTCCTCAAATTCTTTTCCCAATTCGAAAGCTGCAGAGTTCCCATTTAAAGAATCAGTTACCAATACATAGTGATGTTTCTTTTTGATTCCACGATCGCTAATGCGCGCCGTGAAACCTTTTAACTTAAGTTTTTTAACTTCATATCCAAGCTTTTCTAACCAAATTTGAAAAGCTCTTAAGTTTTTGGTTTTAACTACTGTTTTCAATTTTTAGCTTCCCAAGGTATGTCAGTTTCCGCCATGAGATCTGATCGCCGTTGACTTACATAGCTTGTTAAACGTTCCTGAATTAATGGATCACATTCACTTATTTCATCTTCAAGTTTTGTAAGTTCAATCAAAGTTTTTGCTTCTTGAATCCTTACCATTAATGATGATTGCGATTTTTCTGGTGGGTTGAATTCAGCTAAACGTTTGTGAATAGCATCCATAGCTGGTTTGCGCTCTTCTTCAGTCCAGTGCAAGGTGTATTTATAAAGGGCGTTAGCTTCTTTAGGAGTTTTGACTATCTTTAAACGCTCTAATAACTCATCGAGAACAGATTGATAGGGATGCAATACAGGCGAACTAACATCTGTAATTAATGAGTCTTCTGAGGTGGTCAAATTTTCCTGAGAAACGATTGTGATAGGTTGGCTAAATTCTGCTAATTTGCTTTCCTTAGACATCGTAATTTCGAGTAGTTGTTCTGCTGAAAACCCTTGAGTATCAAGATCCCTTAAAGTGATTTCAATTTCTTGCTCAGAGTCACAAGAGTTAATTCCATCTATATAAATTTGATGGTCCAAGCTTGTTAATTTTGGCGCATATTGTTCAGGATCAAGCTCTATCAACTTATCCTCTGTTAGCTTACATAGATGTTGAGTATGTTCACGCTCTAGATGACCATTGGCAAAAAACACTGGGCGTAACAAAAGAACAGCTTCTGTCGTAGTACAGTTTGCTATTTGCGCTGCAAATTTATCAATTATTAAGGTAGGATTTGTTTCAATTTCTGAAACTTCTTGAATAGTGAATCCTTTACGACTCCCAGTCGTTGGCTCTTTAACAACGTCTTGAGCTATTTCACTAGTTGACTCGGCTTTTTTACGTGTAGTTTTTTTTTGTTTAGCTTCAGGTTTCATGAATTCTTGAAAATTCACAACTTTTAAAACTAAATCATTATTTATACCAAGTAAGCTTTGCATTGCTTTAGCTTGATTTTGGGCACTTTCAAAGTCACGCTGAACCGAACCATTTTTTACTGCTAATACCAGTTCTTCATATTCTGGAATAAATTGTCCTTTAACAATACTTCCAGTATTACCCAGTAAAAACACATCTTGTCCTTCTGAAAGTTCTTCCAGAGAATACGGTTTTAAGAATGTGTATCCATTAATTGTGATTTCATCAATCTTGATACAAAACTCATAATTCTGCATAGCAAAAACAGTAGCAGGGAATTGATCAAGATCGTCAAATTCCATCAACTCGCCTACAGCACGACACATGATATTTTTACCAGCAATTAATGCTGCGAAAGCTTCATTTCCATTTAAAATGTTCATTTTTTATTTTCCTCAATGCTGCATTTGATTTTGTTGTTGAACTTGGTTTATCGGTGGCGCTTCATTCCATCCCATTTGATCTGCTCGAGCACGGCAGGCTTTTGATATACCTGACTCGTATTGAGTGCCTTTGAACGTATTAATCGCTTTATCAAGGGTTTGAGGATTTTTCGCATCTTTTATAGCTAGAAGTGCATCGTTATAACGCTGAGCTAATGGCTTTTGTTGCTGAACTAAATTCTGGTTGTTTTGATTTTGTGTTGGCTGTTGTTTTTGCTCATTGTAATGTGCTGCAGCCATTTCTTGATATTTCCAGTCATCCCAAATACCTGAGAAAATATCACCAGCAAAACCAATAAAACTAAGTGCCTTAACCATTGCATCTGTTACTGATTTTTTAGGGGCATCTTCGTCATAAATCATTTTGCCTGCATTGGTTTTATACATGGCCATTGTTCCGCCCATATGTTCCACTGAACACTTTTTACCGTCTTGCATATACCAAACACGGACTGTTGCATAATGCATCATTGTTTCGGCATTACATTGTTGAAAACCTTGTTGAACTATTTCAATTCCCCAACCTTGGCCACAAGGGCCAAAAGTTTCGGTAGCACGTTGAACTAACCAATAAGGTTGAGGTGATGAGCCTTTATAAGACTTACCAGTAATGGGTTTTACTTTGCTTGGATCGGTAATGCTTAAAGAATTCCAAAGATCCATGTTTGTATTATTTGAATTTGTCATAATTATGCTCCAGTCCATCCCATACGTTTTTTATACGCACGACGTTCGTAAGAGGGGATATTTGAATTTTGAAGCCCAATAGCCAATGCTTTGCGCTTCTGAAACTTGCGCTCACGTTCAAAATTAAGGCTAATCCAAGGTTTCTCTAGGTGCTCTGCGAATTCGATAAGGTACAAATAGCCTGATTTACTAACTCGGTAAATTTCACCATTTTTCTGAATGTATTCAGATGAATAAATACGCATACGGAATTCGCCGTTTTCATCACTAATAAATTCTGATTTTTTTTGATTAGATGTATTCATTAGACAGCCTCCACCATTCGGTTACGTTCGATGTAGTTAACTATCACTTGATTGATATTTCTGTGATCGTTGTAATCTGTGAAGTCGTTATATTCTTTGCCGTTGATGTCTTGGATCTCGTCAATTGCTAAGTTGGTGATATCAACTGCAGTAAATTCAGAACCTGGTACACCGTAATTGTCTTTATGAGCTTCTAAGTCAAAACTGACTTGTACAAAGAAGCTATCAAGCTTGATTACTGCAATACCTGATTTATCTGAAGTCAATTTTAATGCTTGGATTCCATACTCAGAGGGAGTCACGTTTGGAACATTTACTGGTGGTTTGTATTCAGTGGCTTTTTGATCAATTACTAAAGCAATTGCGCCAGTAGTTAATAGACCGCTTATTAAAGCGACTTTGAAAAAGCCCATAGGCTGTACACGATGTGTAACGATGGGATTGATTGAATGCGGTTTTGTGTTCATAATTCACCTGTAGTAAGGAAAAGCGCATTGGATTTCGAGGTCGATGCGCTTTTTTGTTATCTGGTGAAATAATTATGCATATATGCATTAAATAATGCAATATGGAATTATGCATAATTGCATTATTTTTTTAATTCTTATGTTACAGCCAAAAAAAAGCTCACTTTAAGTGAGCTAAATAGATACTTGTAGATTAATTGATTTTTTTAATACTGATTAATTGGCATTCGGATGTTCATGTTTATGCTGGCTAGGTGGAACAATATCTGTAATAGCTGTGATGCTTTCAACATCATCCATATCAAAAGTAAGTCGTTCACCACCATTCACTGCCAATAAATTAAGCACATTGTTATGAATCCCAATAAATTCTTTGATCGTACAACGACCATCTTTTAAACATACTTGAACAAATTCGGATGGAGTAAGCACAGCATCTGGATCACAGACAACATACCATCCATTACGTATAGCTGGATACATAGAATCTCCTGTACCCTTTATACCATAAGCTTTATCACCTGCAGAATGTGTTGGAATATAACCATCTCCACCATTACCTTCATAACCCATATCAGTAAAAAAACCGTCCATACCCATCTTGCTATAAGCTTTTACAGGTACCCATCTTTTCGAAAGTATGACTGGTTTTTCTATTACTCTAGAAAACAATACAGCATCTTCACTGTCAGGAATATTGTATTGTTTTTTGAAAGCTTCTATATCAAATTTCTTAAATCCAACGGCATCGTCTTCAGACTTACTTAAATCTTTATCAAATAAGTCACTTACTGCAACTCCAGCCCATTCAGCAAAGGGCTCAAGAGTAGACCTTCTAGGATCTTTAGTAACGCCGCTTTGAATACGAAAAATAGTCGATTGTTTGATTCTTGGGTTCTGTTGCTCAAGATCATTAGGATTTGTTTTATGTTTTTTTAGAAGAAATTCAATATTCGATATTAAGTAGCTCATAACATTACAACCTTTGTTTTAAACACATTCTATGCGAAAAAGCATAAATAAAAAGAAATAACCCACATATGCATTGACAATTATGCAAACACGCATAAAATATAAAAATCATAGTGCGAGGAAATTTAAAAATGACCCTTAAAGAGAAAATTCAACTTTTACATTCAAAAGGGTACACCCAACAAAAAATCAGTCTTGAAACAGGAATTACACAAAGCTCTGTTTCTCGAATTTTGAAAGAAACCCAACAAAGCGTTCAGTATGAAAAAGGTCGAGCACTTGATTTGCTTGTAGCGAAAATATGTTCGCCATCTTTAACTTCTTTGGACCAGTTATGAATTTCGAAAAGAAGACCTTCACACTAAGCACGATCCTTAAGTTAAGGACTAATTTCGATCTTCTTAAATAAATAGGTGAATTTTATGACAACGGTTGTAATCGAGCAGCCAAAATTAGATGTTTTGGCGTCAACACGACTTCCTTCTAATTGGAATGAAGCAATTGAAAACAATAGTGTGAATCGAAGTGACTGGATTAGAGAAGCAATTAAACAAAGACTCATAGCTGAAAACCTAATTGTTTTAAATGAGTCTAATTTTTCACATAAAACTGAATGTAAACAAACGTATACATTGAATACATCGTACACACATAAGAATTCAAATGTATTAAAGAATGTATTCAGAGTTTTTGTAAAACAACTGGCACAAAAAAAGCCTGAGATTGCAGCTCAAGCTTTTTCTGCTCATTCATCACAAGGATAAACAATGAAGATCTTTAATTTAGCACAGTGGACAATTTCAGGCAAATTTTGGTGGGGGTTTTATGACAAATAGAGCATTTCAGAAAGCACCTGAATATAAGCAAGTCCAGTGGACTCAATCATGGTTTGAGCCTGCATTAAATTCGCTTGAAAGCATTTTAAATGTACGCCGTGCAAATTTACGCAAGATTAAGCGTGATGAGTCTAATGCTGCAGTAACACGGGATGAATTCATAGAAATTTTAACCTGTGATCATCGTTTAACCATTTATCAAGCTAGTGAGATTATTTCTAGTTTAAATCGTGCGGGTGAAATTTTGATGTTTGGTCGGTTCATTCAAGTAAATGATAAGGCTGGTGATGTATGAGTAAATTTGTGCCCAATTCATTCATGGTCGCCAACGCATTTGTAGACCATGCAATGAATAAAATTGGTGATGCGTCAGTCAAGATTTATCTTGTGATAGTGAGAAAAACTCGTGGATGGACCAAGGAGTGCGACGCACTTTCTTTGACTCAACTAGAAGAACTAACAGGCAAAAGCCGCCCGACTGTTGTTAAATGTTGCAATGAATTGGTTAAAGTTGGCCTTGTTAAAAAACATGATCAGTCAAAATATGGCAACGTTTATTCATTGCTCGATAACTATGATATTGGTGAATTATTTAGGTTCCCTAGTAAAAAATATTTACTAGTTAAAGAATTTGTATTATTCAAAAATGAGCTAGTTAATAATTTTAACTACCCATTAAAAAGGATAGAATCTGATCAATTAATAGGCGAAATTTACATGAATTTCCCTAGTAAAAAATCTTTACTAGTAAAAAGTTTTAACCAGAGTAGTAAAAATATTTTACCTCTACTAGTAAAAATTTTTAACACACAAAATACAACTATCAAAAGACACTATCAAAATAATAAAAACCATTGGCTTGATTTTAAAATTTTGAAATCTCAAATTACTTCGATCAATACGAACGTAAATGCTGAGAACATAATCAATGCTTCTTGGTTAAATCTTGAAATTTTAGCGTATGAGGATTACAACAAGGATCGCAATCATTCAGATCAAATGAAATTATTTTTCTTAGGTCAGTGGTTAATTCGTGCGTATTACAAATATGAAAAATTAAATAAACCTCTTCATCAATCTAAATCTTCAACTGTTCAACTAGATTCGAACGAGGTCAAATTTGCCTCAATCAATCAGCTCTACATGTTTGCTAGCAAACTTGCTCATTTACCTGAAGTGAGTAGCAAGTACAGCTCACCTGGTGAAACATATGAAAAATTAGCAGGGCGTATTGCTGCAAAACTTTCAGATCCTAAAGAGCGCCAAAGTTTTAAACCTTACCTTGATCAACTTGGGTTCAAGTCTAAAGTTAAAGGGGTAGAGGCATGAATTTTAATTTATTACCCCATGAATTAATCGTTGATAACTTTGCAGGTGGTGGGGGCACTTCAACAGGGCTTGAGCAGGCATTTGGTAGACCTGTTGATATAGCGATTAATCACGATGCTAAGGCATTGGCAATGCATCGAGCCAATCATCCTGAAACAAAACATTATTGTGAGTCTGTATGGGATATAGATCCAATTCAGGTTACTGGTAATCAACCTGTTGGATTAGTTTGGTTAAGTCCTGATTGTAAACATTTTTCTAAAGCTAAAGGCGGTAAACCTGTTGAGAAGAAAATTAGAGGATTAGCTTGGGTGGCATTACGTTGGGCAGCTAAAACTCGTCCACGTGTAATCATGTTGGAAAATGTAGAAGAATTTAAAACGTGGGGGAGGTTGGCAGAAGATGGTAAGCCATGTCCTAAGCGTAAAGGCGAAACCTTTCGATGTTTTGTGAACGCATTACGTCATCAAGGATATGAGGTCCAATGGCGTGAGTTAAGAGCATGTGATTATGGAGCGCCTACAATTCGAAAAAGGTTTTTCATGGTAGCTCGTCGAGATGGTTTACCAATTATTTGGCCTAAACCAACACACGCAGATCCAAGCTCAGTTGCTGTTAAAAGTGGAAAATTAAAACCTTGGCGTTCTGCAGCTGAATGCATAGATTGGTCAATTCCTTGTCCAAGTATTTTTGATCGAAAAAAAGCATTAGCAGACGCCACATGCCGCCGTGTAGCGACTGGCCTTGTACGTCATATTATTAATAATACAGATCCGTTTGTAATTAATAATGAAAAAATTACAGCGCCATTAATGACTGAAATTGCAAATACATCATCACCAAGATGTATGCCAGCAAATGAACCATTAAGAACTATTTGTGCTCAAGTGAAAGGTGGTCATCATGCATTGGTAACTGCATTTCTAGCAAAGCATTTTACTGGTGTCGTCGGGAATAAGATTACAGATCCTGTAAGTACCATTACTGGCAAAGATCACAACAGCCTTGTTACAGGAACATTGGTCAAGCTAAGGAAAGGGTGTATAGGACAAGATGCAAAAGATCCATTGCATACGATTACTTCTAGTGCAGGCCATTTTGCAGCTGTTCAAGCATTTTTAACTGCGTTTTACGGCAACGAAAAAGATGGGAATAGTCTAAGTGATCCATTAAGAACAATAACGGCAAAAGAACGTTTTGGCTTGGTTATGGTTAAAGGGGTATTACACCAAATCATAGATATTGGCTTACGCATGTTACAGCCAGTTGAATTGTTTAAAGCCCAAGGATTTCCACTTACTTACATTTTTAGTTATGGCATTGATGAGTTAGGCCAAACCGTAAAATTAACCAAAACTGAGCAAAACAGAATGGTAGGAAATTCAGTATCTCCATATCTAGCTAAAGCTTTGGTTATCTCAAACTTTACGCATGAAAATATTCTAAGAGGTGCTGCATAAGTGGAAAGCATCTCAATTGCTGAATATAAAAAGAAATACGCGCCTAAGGTAAAAAGAAAATCAAAGCGCTGTAATTCATTAAAAAAAGACCGTGTTGTAAGTGATGGTGAAGCAACATTAATTCAGCATTTGAGAGCTTACGGAATCGAATTTAAACAAGAGTATCAGTTCAATGAAAATCGAAAATGGAGAGCTGATTTTCATATTGCTGGTACCAAGATTTTAATTGAAGTTGAAGGAGGTATTTGGAGCAATGGCAGACATACAAGGGGTAAAGGTTACATAGCAGATATGGAGAAATATAACTCAGCTCAAGAACTGGGTTATTTAGTGTTTAGGTATAGCACTGAACAGGTGAAAAGTGGCAAGGCGATTGAAGAAATTAGACGGTTGAAAGGGTGATTATATGAATGCAGCAATTACAATTATGCAGGCAACAGATTGGAAAAAGTACAGCTTTGAGGAGTGGTGTCGCCAGTTAGGGGCTTGGATAAAAGGGGATAATGAAACAATGGTCCGTATTGTAAAAACAATGCCAATAAAACGTATTACCCAAAAGCAAAGAGAAAAACTGCTTGCAATGTACATGAAAGATGAAAATTTTATTGATCGTTTGTGTGTAAAGCGCAAGGGTATTTGCTGTGAATTAAATAGCAATGAAGCAAGAGCAATACAAAAATTATTAATTGATCTACAAACTATAGATGATGAGGTTGTTCAGGACTGGATCGGTTCAATTTGGTGGCATTACGTAATGGGTGAGTCATTGCGAGATATAGCTAAAAGCAATGATACTTATATAGCTCAAATTCAGCAGGATATTAAATGTGGTTTAGCTTTCATAAAATCACGATATCCACACTTTTTAATTGAAAAATTTATAAAAGTTGAAAAACAAATTAAGGATATTGAATCCACTTGACTGTATATACAGGGTATGGCATATTTGTGATATCTTGGCGAATTTGTATAACACCGCCGTCTAAAACCTCGCAATGCGAGGTTTTTTAATGTCTGAATTTTATAAAGGTGCTTGTGACACGCACAAGTGACTCACAAAGGAAAATAACATGAATAAGTGAATGCTTCAGGTTAATCAGCTTTGATTAGCAACGTTGAGACTCCACGAAAGAGAGTACAACCCATGCAGTTCATCGCGCATGAATAGGATATGCAGGAAATCGACAATCATAATTGGGAGTGATGACCCGCCTTAAAAGATTAATATCGAAATCGAAAATTGATTAGTACCGTGCCTATAAGGTGGCAATCAAAGTAGAGAGTAGCGTAATGCCTCACGTAAGAAAGCCGTAAGGATAGGGCAAAAAAAACTCGGATCTCAAAAAGATACCGAGTTTTTGTCGTTTAGAACTGGGAACGACACACTGCGCTAACAGTGTGCCGATCTCTTGACAGATGTGACCTGCCAAAAGCCAAGCCCAGCCATCGTGATCACGACTGGCAAAGGCTATCAAAAATTTATGCTTTTGCACAGGAAATAATTAATGCAATTAATCAATTGTCGGTCATGTGGACGTTTATTAGGTAAGGGAATTTATACAACCTTAGAAATTAAATGTCCTCGATGTAAAACAATTAATTTTTTGAGCATCTCGAATGCCCCACTAGATTGCCCTGAGCGACCTTATAAAGTGGAAAAACATGGAGATTAAACCAAAAAACAAACCAATTATCCCTTGGCAAGGTGGAAAATCTCGGCTTGCTAAGGAATTATTACCAAAATTCCCAGACCATTCTTGTTACGTAGAACTTTTTTGCGGTGGCGCAGCATTATTTTTTATGCGAGATCAGCCAGCTAAAACAGAAGTTATTAACGACTTAAATGGCGAACTTATTAATTTGTACCGGGTAGTCCAGAATCATTTAGATGAATTTGTACGCCAGATTGAATGGGCTTTAAGTAGCCGTCAGATCTTTGAATGGGAAAAATCGAAAGTCATCGATACTTTGACTGATATTCAACGTGCTGCAAGATTCTTTTATCTCCAACAGCATGCATTTGGTGGAAAGGTAACAGGGCAGAATTTTGGGTATACAACAACTGGACGGTCCATTAATAGATCAAATATTGAAAAGAATCTAAGGCTGGCGAATCAGCGATTAGACGGTGTCTATGTTGAAAACCTTCCTTGGGATAACTGTTTTGATCGTTATGATCGTGAACATACATTCTTTTATGCTGATCCCCCGTATTTAGACACGGCAGGTTACGGTGTAGATTTTCCTATTGAGCAGTATGAATTTTTAGCTGAAAAAATGAAAACCGCAAGAGGCAAGGTGATGCTTTCAATCAATGATCACCCGAAGATTCGAGAAATCTTCGCCGGGTTTAAGATGGATTCAACATCAATTGTTTATTCGATTGGTTCTGACGTACAGAGCAAGAGTAATAGAAGCAACGAATTAATAATTACAAATTATTAATTTATTCAACACTCACTCAGCCAAATAACTGAGTGAGATTTTAGCCGAACGGATTACGGCACAAAGAACCCTGCTCAATTCTAGATATTGGCGGGGTTTTTATTTTTTTAGGTGGGAAGATGAATAAACTTGAAGCTATAGCTAATCTCAAGCGTTATCAATCCGAAATTAATAAATATAAGTGTTTGTCTCGTGCATTAATGAGTCGGGATGAAATGATTATGGTTGATAGTAAAATTATCCAATTAAAAGAATGGATTGCAAATATAAGAATTCAATTACATGGAAATTAATCAATACACTAGCCTAACTAAAAAGCAGTTAGTTAAAACAAAACCAAGAACAAGACCTTTGCCTAAGGCAAAAGAAGCATACCTAGAAGCATTTGAAGACTTTGAGCAATCGTTGAATGTATTCCAAATTAAGTATGAGAAATTATTCCAATTTGAATCTACAAAACATTGGCGTTTTGATTTTCATCTTATTGAACACAGAATTTTAGTTGAGATTTCAGGTGGGCCGTGGTCGGGTGGTCGTAAAGGTAAGCTGAAAGATAAAGCTTGGAGTATGGATCGTTATGATGTTGCTACTGACATGGGTTACACCGTTGTAAGGATGGAATCAGCGAATAGATATAAGATTGATGAATTTGGTCCAATGCAAATTGAATCTAACCAAGCTTCCCAGTGGCTTAAGAATTTGAAGAGGCATATTTTCAATGGAACAGATCAGACCATTTCCACCGACAGAACTGATTGATCAAGCTGAAGAAGAAGAAGCTATTCGCTTGGCACCCGCCGTGGATCTAAAAGAATGGGTGATGACTAACTTTTTAACTCTTGGCGGTGCACTTCATAATCCTGACCACGATCACATAGCAGAGCTATTGCATGACGATGAAACCTTTTTAGCATTCGCTTGGGCTTCATCTGCCGCCGTAGCTAAAAAACGGATGGTGTTAGGCCAGTGTGAAAAAGTAATGTTTAACCAGGGTGGATGGCGTAAAGCTCGACAAGAACAACAAATGCGCGACTGGTTTGGGTTTGTACCTATATATCTCATTACTGTTGATGCAAGCTTTTGTGAAAGTGCGAACGATCGTGAATTTTGTGCTTTGATTGAGCATGAGCTATATCACATTGGTGTTGAGCGTGACGAGGATGGGGAGATCCTCTATAGCGATCATACAGGCTTACCAAAACATTATTTAGCTGGCCATGATGTAGAAGAATTTATCGGGGTGGTTAAACGGTGGGGAGCAAGCGAGAATGTCAAGCGAATGGTAGAAGTCGCTCAAAACCCGCCGTTTGTATCAGATTTAAATATTTCCAAGTGCTGCGGTACATGTCTAATTAATTGAGCCTTGAGGCTCTTTTTTTTGGCTATCTTGCTTTACGTAGCTTTACAAAGGGGCATTTATGGCAACATTAAGGGAGCCTATAAAAATCTTTATAGTTCAATCTCTTGCTTGCTTTGAAACCCCTCAACAGGTAGTAGAGTCTGTAAAGCAAGAATTTAATATTGAAATATTGCGACAACAGGTAGCGCTGTATGATCCAACAAAAGCAACAGGTAAGAATCTCAGTAAAAAGTTAAAAGATCTTTTTACTCGAACTAGAAAAGAGTTTCAGACCAATATTCATGATATTCCTTTGGCAAATAAGGCTGTTCGTCTGACTGAACTACAGAAAATGTATGACAGCCTTACTGGCAATCGTGTAATGAAAACCAAACTATTAAAGCAAATCAAAGATGAGATGCAGGGGTACGAAATTCAATTATTAGATGCTCAATTGAAGCAACTTGAAATTGACAAAATTAAAAATGGTGATGGTGAAGGGGCTGACGATCCTACTCCAGTTAAGGTGACCATTCAGGTCGTAGACGCGAGTAAAGAAAATGCCGAACATCAATCCGACGCTGAATGTACCTCAGGCTAATTTTCTACAACTCAAAAATAAGTTTCGAGCATTTGTCGCAGGATTTGGATCTGGTAAAACTTGGGTGGGATGTTCGAGTCTTTGTGATAAGTCTTGGGAATTTCCGAAAGTACCTTTGGGCTACTTTGCACCAACTTATCCGCAGATTCGGGATATCTTTTTTCCAACTATTGATGAGGTGGCATTTGATTGGGGATTGAAAACCAAGATTTATGAATCAAATAAAGAAGTAGATATCTACTATGGCCGCCAGTATCGAAGCACAATTATTTGTCGATCTATGGAAAAGCCTCAAACGATTGTAGGTTTTAAGATTGGACATGCGCTTATAGATGAACTTGATGTAATGCCAACGGTCAAGGCGCAACAAGCGTGGCGAAAAATCATTGCTCGTATGCGTGTAAAGCACCCCGGTCTAATCAACGGTATTGATGTTGCCACTACTCCCGAGGGCTTTAAGTTCACCCATCAACAGTTTGTAAAAGAGGCAAATTTAACACCTAGAAAGCGCGCACTATATGGAATGATTCAGGCTTCAACTTATGACAATGAAGCAAACTTGCCAGATGATTATATTTCATCACTATTTGAGTCATACCCACCACAGTTAATTTCAGCATATCTAAAAGGGCAATTTGTCAACTTGACTAGTGGTGCTGTTTATCCCGATTTTGATCGAGAGCTCAACAATACTGATGCAGAGATACAGCCAAATGAGCCACTAATCATAGGCATGGACTTTAACGTATTAAAAATGGCAGCGGTTGTTTATGTGATTCGTGAAGGCAGACCTATGGCATTGGATGAGATGGTAGGAGTGAGAGATACCCCTACCATGGCAACACTGCTCAATGAAAGATTCCCATTTCATGACATTACTGTGATTCCTGATGCTTCGGGACAATCCACATCATCAAAAAGCGCCAGCGAATCAGATCATGCGATATTAAGAAAGGCGGGATTTCGAGTGGAAGCTGATGGCGTAAACCCTGCAATTAAAGATCGAATAAACGCGGTTAATGCGCTGATTTTAAATGCAGATGGTGAGAGAACACTGCTAGTAAATATAAACAAGTGTCCACGATTCACAGAAACGCTTGAGCAACAAGTTTACGATGATTTTGGACTGCCTGATAAGAAATCAGGTCTTGATCATGTGGGGGATGCTGGGGGTTATCCGCTTGCTAAAAGATTCCCAATTATTAAACCAGTCAGTCGCATAGACATCCCAATATTTGGACGAAGAAGATGACAATTAACACGACGCACCCGGACTACAGTGCAAATCTTGATTTATGGACAAAAGTAGATGATGTTTGTAAAGGGCAGAAAACTGTAAAAGGTAAAGGAAAAACCTATCTACCAGTACCTGAAACCTTTGGCGATGGGGATAATGCACGTTATCAGGATTACTTGGGGCGTGCAGTGTTCTACGGCGTGACAGGGCGCACATTGAATAGTTATGTCGGTTCAGCATTCAATAAATTGCCTGAATTTAAGCGACCAGATGAACTTGAATACTTAGAGCGTAACGCCGATGGCTCTGGTCGCTCAATATTTCAATGCTCGCAGCGGATGTTACGCTTGATCATGAAGCATTACCGTTGCGCCGTGTATGTTGATTATCCGAATGTACAACCAAGCCGTAACAGAGATGAAGATAAGGGTAAGAATGCATTTCCGATGATTCATACGCTGAATGCACGTTCTGTAGTGGACTGGGATTACATTATCGTTGGCAATCAAAAGAAATTGAGCTTTGTCAAAATCATTGAGGTTGTGTCATCTCGTGGTAAAGATGGATTTACTCGCTGTTTTCAAGAGCAATACAGAGTCCTAAGACTTGAAGAGATTGGTGGGCGTTATGTGTATTCAGTTCAAGTTTATACCTGTGATAAGGATAAGAAATGGATTGATGGGGAGAAATACACACCTACAGATTACAAGGGCGAAACATGGGATTACATTCCATTTTCATTTTGTGGTGCTGTAGATAACTCAGATGAAATCGACAATGCGCCGTTGCTTGAACTTGCTGATTTAAACCTTGCTCATTATCGCAATTCTGCCGATGTAGAAGAATCGGGATTTATTGTGGGCCAACCTACTATCTGCTTGCCAAATGTGACTGAGCAACAGTATGAAATCATTAAACGTGATGATCTTGCAATCGGCTCTCGAAGTGGATTCCCAACCAAAGTTGAAATTGTTCAAGCTGAAAGTAATAACTTGGCTAAACAATTGATGACAGACAAATGGGGGCAGATGAAAGAAATGGGTGCTCGTTTGATCGAGGTTGGTTCTGCAAATAAAACAGCAACTCAGGCAGATAACGAGGATTCTATTCAGCATTCAGTTGTATCGCTTGCCGTATCCAATATTAGTGAAGCCTTAACCATGGCCTTGCGCTGGTGTGCCAAGTTTGCAATGCAAAATTATGATTTAAGTTCTGAAGAACTCAGCTATGTGGTTTCCCAAGACTTTAATAAGCCGAAATTCAGTGAGGATCGCGCAAAACGCCTTTATGAAGCATGCGTCGGTAGTAATTTGCCGTGGTCAGTTTGGTACAAATATGAACAGACTGGCATGTTTACTGAAGAAAAGTGGGATGAAATCGAAAAGCAGATCGAAACACAGCGCTTAAATACGCCGTTGAATGGATATGTGCCTAATTCGGGTGGTGATGATGAATGATGAAATTCAACAAGCTTTACTCGATGCGCTGACTCAACATAACGCTTACTTGCAACGACTATCATCGAATGCTGTCAATCAAATCCTACGGAGGTTCGATAATCTCACCAGTGATGCATTAAATGATTTGCTGATTCAATTAAATGACCTGACTGAGACTGAATTGAATCTTCTAATGAGTGGGCGTAATACAACGGCTTCACTCAAAAATGTTCAAGGTGTTATCACAGGTCTACAGCAGTCACTAGCTACGGTGTTGCCAGAGTTATTTGCGATATCTGGCGTGGCTTTGGCATCGTATGAAGCATCGTATATTTACAAACTTGCGGATAAAAAATCACCTGTCATAAGTGGCGAAAGTCTTTTAAAGAAAGCAGGGAAGGCTCCTTATGCTGGTGGGCAGTTGCTCGATAATATCTTTCCTAGTATCGCTCAAAATCTACGTAATAAGATTGAATATACCATTCGTGATGGTGTTTCAAATGGGCAGACAAATCAGCAGATCTTTCAACGCATCAAAGGCACTAAAAAACTAAATTATGCCGATGGTCTACTAAATCAATCTCGGAATGTGATTGACTCAGAAGTAAGAACAGCAAGGGCACATATCACTTCAAGAGTATATACCGATACATGGAAAGCCCTTGGGTTTGATTACGTTCGCGATGTGGCAACCCTAGATGGGCGTACCAGTTTATATTGTGCATCAATAGATGGGCGAGTTCAAAAAGCAGATGGCACTCAGAAAAAGCCACCTTATCATCATCGCTGCCGTACTGTACCGGTTGGTTGTGATAAGGATGGGAAGCTTGATGGTATTCGACCCTTTGTTGCTGATAATCGTCCTGTGAAAGAAATTCCTAAAGATCAGCGTGACGGTAAAATTGGGCAGGTTGATGTTAATCAGACGTATAAACAATGGTTTGCAAGGCAAGACGATACATTTCAGCGTAATCTTCTCGGTAAAACAAGGTTTGAATTATATAAATCGGGTGAGTTTTCAATTGATAAATTTGTTGATCCACTAAGTGGTAAGAAATTCACTATTGCTGAATTAAGGCAAATGGATGAACAAACGTTTAAGGAGTTGGGATTGTGAGTAAATCTAAGCCAAAAGAAACTGGATTAAAGCGTACAGTATGGTTATTTGAACGGGAAGTATTGGAAAAGCTTGAAAAAACGAACCTGCAAGACCATCACAAGGTCCTTAAGTTCAATATTTTCGCTATGCAATATGAGTTAAGACCTAAATTTAATAATGGTCAAGCAGATGCCATTGTAATGCGCGATACAGCAAATCATTGGTTGAAGATGTGGTTAATTGCATTCCAAACATGCACTGGCGAACATCTAAAAGCCAAAGCTTAAAGCACACAAATTATTTAGCACCTTTCGAGGTGCTTTTTTATTGCCTAACGTTCGGATGAACATGGCTCAACGGGCGGATGCTCAACTAAATAAAGGGTCGGATGACTTATGAAACTTAAAACTGTAGTTGTAGAGGGAAAAACTTACGCTGAAACCAATGAACAAGGTCTGCCGATCTATGTTCATGATGACGGAAAAGAAGTTGCACACGATGCACCTCAAACGGTAGCAACGATTGCACGTCTAAATGGAGAAGCTAAAACCAACCGTGAACGCTACGAAAAAGCTGAATCAGCTTTAAAAACATTTGAAGGGATTGAAGATCCAGTTGCGGCTAAAAAAGCCATTGAAACTTTAAAAAACTTTGATGATAAAAAACTTGTGGATGCAGGTGAAGTTGAAAAGGTCAAAGCCGAAGCGATTAAAGCGGTTGAAGAAAAGTATGCGCCAATTGTCCAAGAGCGTGATGCTTTCCAAAATCAATTACACAATGAGCTTATCGGTGGTGGTTTTGCTCGTTCTAAGTTTATTCAAGACAAGGTGTCCGTACCATCTGACATGATCCAAGCCCAATTCGGTAAGAATTTCAAAATCGAAGAAGGCAAAGTAGTTGCATACGGCGCAGATGGTCAAAAAATTTATTCACGCTCACGTCCGGGTGAAGTTGCTGACTTTGATGAAGCTTTAGAAACAATGATTGGCGGATACCAACATAAAGATTCAATTCTCAAAGGTTCACAAGCGGGTGGCGGTGGATTCCTAGGTAATGGCGGTCAAGGTGGTGGCGTCAAGAAATCTCTCGCTGACTGCAAAACAGAAGATGAAAAAATTGCCTACTTAAAAGAAGCAGGCGCTCAATAATTTTTAGGAGTTAACTCTTATGCCTTTTGATTTACAGGTATTTAACAAACAAACCTATATTGCAATGACCGAAACGGTTGCTCAGGACGTTGCAAAGTTTAACGAAGCATCCCAGGGCGCAATCACACTGATTAATGAACCGTTTAATGGTGACTTCAATATGAAGGCATCATTTAAAGCGATTCAGGGCATCGTACGCCGTCGGAATGCGTATGGAAATGGAACTGTTCAGGCAAAACGTTTGGAGCAGTTACTTGATGTTGCGGTAAAGATTGCAGCAGGTACACCGCCAATCGAATATGAAAAACAACAGTATATGTGGGTGCTACAAAATCCTGAACTTGCTGCACTTACCATTGGAGAGCAGTTAGGTAAAGCGCAATTAGCGGATATGTTGAATGCGGGTATCTCTGCGGGTGTGGCTGCTATTGGTAGTCAGTCCGCTTTGGTTGAGGGTGATGGTACAGCAGATGCTTCATTCCGATTATTAAATAAAGGTGCTGCACGAATGGGCGACCGCTCAGGTGCGTTACGTGCTTGGGTGCTTCATTCAACCACAATGCATAATCTTTTTGACAATGCCTTGGCAAACAGTGAACGCTTATTCATGTATGACGGCGTGAACGTTGTGCGTGACCCATTTGGTCGCTTGTTTGTCGTGACTGACTCTCCATCACTGTCTAGCACATCCGGTGAGCCAGCATCTACCACTTACAATACCTTAGGGCTTGTTGAAGGTGCGATTGCGATTAACAATAACCAAGACTTTAATGCTGAATTGGTGCCAACCACAGGTGGTGATAACCTGAAATACACCTATCAGGCAGAATGGTCTTATGGGGCTGGTGTTAAAGGTTTTGCATGGGATACAGCTAACGGTGGTAAATCTCCAAATGATGCGGCGATTGCCACACCAACAAACTGGGACTTGGTTGCATCAAGCCTTAAAGATACGGCAGGCGTATTAATCAAAACTAAATAAGAAATTGCCCCGTAAGGGGCTTTCTTTTTGGAGTGGAAATGAAAAACAAGATTAAAAAACTGTGGTTCACCGATGATTTCTCTTATGAAAATGTTGAAAAAATACAGGCTGGCGGTTGGACGATTCGTAAAGCATCTGCGGTAAAAGATAGTGATTTTGTTGAGCAGGCTGATGAATATGGTGGTGATGTACCAGCATCTTATCAAGTTAAAAACACGCAGTTGACGGTAAGCATTGGTATCACACCAGAGCTACAGCAAACGCTTGATAATGCAAAAGCTGAATGTGAAAAGGTGGTTTCTGAAAACGATGGACTGAAACAAGAAGTGGAAAGTTTAAAGGCTCAAATTGTTTATATTCAATCCAAGCCTGCCGACACAACTGGTTTTGTGCCTCTTGAGCAGTTTGATGCAGTTGCTGAAGATTTAGCAATTACGAAAGCCCTGCTTGAATCAACTCAAAATGAACTTACGACATGTCAAAACAGTGCGGGTGCAATGAAAGCTCGAATTGCAGAACTCGAACAAGTAAATAACCCAGCCGAAGCGGAACAGGCTACTGATTCAGCACTTGCTGAAGAAAAAACCAAAGCAACCAAAGCCAAATAATAGGTGCACAATGAGCTTTATTACCATTCCTGATGCCGAACGGATCCTAGGAGCAAGCTTTGCACCGGATGGTGATAAAGCTCGGCTTGTCCAGTTGGCGAATACATGGATGAAGAATGAAATCCGTTTCATTCCCAATCAAATAGATCCACTATTGCAAGATGCCACATGCGAAATCATCAAAGGTATTCAAGCGAAAGTGATATATGTAGGTATTGAACGCCAAACCACGAATGAGCGTGTAAAAGCTGACACAGTAGAGGTTGAGGAATCCTTTGTTGAGGGTAGTCGTAACATCTCTCAATATGAACAGATTGCGCGGGCATATATTGATTCACTCAACTTAAAAGGACGTGGCTTTGCGTTTGGGGTGTACCGCGGATGATTGATAATAGTTACATACCAGAATGGTATACATCACCATTTCAGCATATTAAATACACGCTTGCTCGAAATCAAATTCATATGGATTTGTTATTTGAGAATATGAATGATGTTGATGAATTCATGTCAAAAGGGTGTGATGCTCAAGTAAATTTTTACAACGATGATTCTCTTGCAATTGTTCAGATTAAAGAAAGTGATCGATCTTTAATTGAAACATATGGATTATTACTACATGAGGCTGTACATATTTGGCAGCGAATTAGGCGTCTTATGGGAGAGTTTGAGCCTAGTAAGGAATTTGAGGCTTACTCAATTCAAGCAATAGCTCAAGATCTATTTTCAATGTATGAAGAGAGCCAAAGCCATGATTAGAGATAAGATCAAATCCAAAGTGGCAAAGGCATTCAATACCAAACTTGTTGACGCCGTTACAGCATTTACTTGCTCTAAAGAAATTCAATCAGGCGATTTCGACTTTGAAACGCAGACTTATCCCACTGTGATTGTTGAACAGTACTCTGGACGTGGCGTATTTGGCTCATATAAGCGCGATTTAGTAAAACCTATCGATTACCAAGTTGAGGATGTAAAAGCCACAGTGCTTCAAAATGAAGTAACTGGCGTGCCTCAGATTGATGATGTTTGGGTGGCAGGTGGTGAGTTTAAAGTTTTGAGCGTAGCTAAAGATCCAAGTGGTAGTATTTGGGTTTGCCAGTTGAGAAAAGTTTAGTAATATTTCTCTAAAATTAGGGGGTATTATGGAAAATAGTGAATTAAAGCAAAAGTTAAAAAAAGTTGGAAGATTTATTTTTATATTCTTTTTAGTTTACTTAATTATTGGTTTTTTCTTAAATAGTAATTATCCAATTATGCAGTTCCCATTTGATTTTAGTAAAGCGTACGAGGTGCTTAGGGATGGTCTAACCTTATCTGCCTACTTTCTTGCTCCAGCTGCAGCAGTTGTTCTTTTTAATGATTGGCGAGCTGAACATAGGATAAAAAGTACAATTCAGCTCTTGGATGAGTTAGAAAGATTATCATTTGGTATTAAAAATGGATTGGGTTTTTATAATGCTAAAATTATCAATGAAAAAGGTTTACCTGTAAAAGAATTTAGAAATAGGGAAGATCGTCAGACTTTACTATGGGAATTAAAAGCTTTAAATAGAACCAAGAGAAAACTTTTAATTAAGAATAAAGAATTAGATAATTTAAAAATTTTGCTTATGTCTTTTTATGAATTGGCTAATAAGGGTTTAAATGATTTGCATCATATCGAATTAATTTCATTCAATTCATTATGTGATGAAAATTTAGGTTGCAACAAGGACAATCATAAAGAATATTTAAGATACAGGGAGTTATTTGATGAGAAATTTAATGAGGTAGAAGAACTATCTGATAAAATTGATTTGCAAGTGATTAAAGCGCAAGATTCTATTTTGCAAAGTTAAATTTATACCAACCCACCTCGGTGGGTTTTTTAATGGGTGAAACTTATGGGCTGGAACGGATTGCGACCATCACAATTCACACTCCAAGTATTACGTGATGGCTCAGAATTACAAAGAAAAATCACTGCTGCAATGCTTCAAGGTGTTGTACTTAAAAGTCCAGTCGATACAGGGGCTTTTAGAGGTAATCATCGTGTTTCCATTGGTAGTGTCGATTACACCAAAGACTTTCAGAAAATAGATAAATCAGGTACCACAACCATTGCTGATGGAATGGCTAAAGTACTGAGCATTCAATTAGGGATGAGAGTATTCATTAGCAATAATTTACCTTACGCAATTGCTCTAGAGAATGGACATTCTGGGCAAGCACCATTAGGAATTTATTCAATCACTTTCCAGTCAGTTACGAGTAAATATAAATGATGACATTATCAGAGGCTGAATTGGCGATATACAAGCGAATAGGTCAATTTAATGGTGTGGAAAAAACAAATCTTCGTATTGAAAATCAGAAAACTCCAGATGGTAAACCTTTTGAACCACCATCAAATAAACTTTGGTGCAAAGTCTATATTCAATATGGAGACAGCCAAATAGCTGGAATTGGAAATGAGCTATGTATACGTGATATAGGAACAATTTCAATCCAATGCTTTGCACCAAAGAATACAGGCACGATTGAAATGACAAATCTATGTGTTAAATGGCGTGACTTCTTACAATCCTTTGGTGTTTCCTATCTTGAAGTTTATAAAGTCCATGCACCACAAGATATGAATGATGATAATTTTTACGCTAAGATAGTTAGAGCAGAATTTAGGGTGAATTGAGATGGATGCAGATTACTTGCGCTTTAAAAATGAGCGCCAAGAGTTAATAAATAATATAAAACTGGCTTCAGGATCACCACCTGATTTAGAAAGTAAGTCAATCTCAGAATTAATGCGCATTTATTTTGCAACAATTGATAGTCAGTGTTCAAAATGTGGAGGGCATATTACAAAGTTATCATTCACATCTATTTACCCAAATAATAAATCTTGAGTATTTCAAGAATAAATTAATACCAGATTGAAACCTAGCCAATGAGTAAATTATCACCTACCTCCCAAAAGGAGGTTTTTTTATGTCTAGATTAAGGAGAACTTAATGAGTTCTGGAGCTAAACAATTAACCCGAGTTGGTTTTGAAGCATCACCTGGTGTGATTGCAACAACTTGGAATACATTTGCATTTACCACGAATGGTTTAGATGCATCAGCACAAACCACCGAATCACAAACGATCAAAGATTCACGAATTGCAGCTGGTACTTTAGTGACTGGTGTTGAAGTGCAAGGCGATATTGAATCTGAATGGGCTTATGGCATTCAAGATGGAGTCTTAGAGCTAATTGCCTTCAATACTTGGAGTAGCAACGTTTTAACATTTGGTGGCACTACTCGAAGAACACTTTCGATTATTCGCGGCTTTAGTGATATCGATAACTTCCAAGTTTTCACTGGTTGCCACATTAACCAGTGGACTTTATCGATTCCAGATAGTGGCATTGTGACTTCTAAATTCGCAATTATGGGAATGAAGCGCACCGCTTATGAGGTTGCACCGACTGGTACCGTAACACCAGCAGTGGATGCTGTTCCATTAACAAGCCTATCCACTGGTGACATCCTCATTGATGGTGAAAAGAAACCTGGAATGTGCATCACTCAGATTGAATTAACCATTGATAATACAATGCAAATTCAAAAGTGCTTGGACTATGAAAATAATATTGCTGCAATCTTAGAAACCATTATGAAAGGCAGTGGTAACTTTACAATTGCATGGTCCAAAAACACTGCAGAACTTTACGAAAAACAATTCTTAAATGAGCCGATCGGCCTTGAATATTCATTGAAAGATACTGCAGGTAATAAATACACACTCAAACTACCTAAGGTTCAAGTATCTGCGCCTTTGCCAAGTGGTGGTGCTGGTGATGTATTAACTACCCAATTCTCGTTCACAGTCGCGGACGTTGCACCGACTCTTACACGTATTCCTGTAGTTGCGGGGCCTTAATCATGTTAATTGAAATCGAAGAACAGAAATCCATTGAATACGTTCAAGAATGGTTTGATTTTAAAGATGGCGTGAAATTACTCATTGCGAGTATTGATAAGCCATCATTCCAGCGCTCACTTGAACTTAATGGGATTCAAGCCGAGCAAGAGCTTGCAGGCATTAAGGCAGTAACAGATGAAGGAGCGGTTAAGGCCAAATTAGGTTTTAACCGTGCTGTATCACATCTCTTGCTAGGATGGGTTGGACTAGTCGGTAAGGATAAGAAGCCAATCGAATACAGTGCGCAAAATGCTGAACTGATTTGCACAAGCTCGAAGCAATCTCTAGAAATTATTGTCTTCATCATGGAAAAAGCTAAGGTGATCCATGACTCTAAGACTGAAGAGATTGTTGATGAAGTGGGAAAGTCCTCAAGCACTACGAGCAAAGAAACATCAAATGGTGCGAAGAAAAAACAGCAGAAGTCTATCAAAAGCTTGGCATAAAACCACCTGAGCGTTTAGAGCCAAGTTACACCGCAAACCATATCATCAAAGCCTTTAATTTAATTTCAAAGGCTCGACGTTTTATTGCCTTTCCGCAGGGTGGTGGGTTTTATGACTCTCTTACTCTTGCAGATATTAAAAGCTACTTTGATGTGTATGGTTGTGACTTGGACCAAGGGCTTTTTGTTGAGTGTATTTTCGCGCTGGATGGGAAGTACTTGAGTGAAGTGAATAAAAAATGATTGATTTTTAGAGGCTTAAAATAAGATTATAAATTATTGAATATTCTATAAAAAATGTATTTTCAATTACATGATGTTACATCTAACCTTTAGAAGTAACATGTATAAGAGAGAACTATATTCATATGGTTTTCTTGATTCCAAAACAAACCCCCGGAAGTTGGCGCTTTCGGGGGTTTCTGTATCCACTTCACCACAAAGAAAAGAGGAGATATATCTGTATGACTGAATATACCAGTTTCTCAATCCAGATGCTAGGAGTAGTAATGGAAGCTATTAACTTATACCCATCAAGTTTTATTTATTTCTTTGAACATATGGCCTTAATTTACGGTGGGATTAAATTTTTACATCTGATAATTAAAATCACAGAGAGTAAATTTAATCTCAACTAAAGCCGATCTTTTAAAAGGTCGGTTTTTTATTGCCCGCAATGCGCCCTTAGGCGCTTTTTTTACGCTTAAGGAAATGCCATGGCTGAACAACGTAGTACACTCATTATTGAAATTAGCTCAGAACAAGCAGTACGTAATGCACGTGCTTTAGATCGAGAGCTACAAAGTATCGAACGCACTGGTAATTACGCAACTACTTCAATGAACTCTATGTCAGTGGCAGCACGTCAGTTGGCAGGGTATTTGGCAGGGGTTGTGACTGTTGGTACTGCGATCGCTAAGATGGATACTTATACTGGTTTAAATAACAAACTTAAATTAGTCACTAAAAGCCAATCTGAACTCAATACTGCAATGAACGATACATTCAAAATCGCTCAAAATACTGCACAAGCTTGGGATTCAGTTGCACAGATCTATCAACGTTTTTCTGACAATGCACAGCGTTTAAATATTACTCAATCGAAAACCGCAGAATTAACTGATACCGTTGCTAAAGCTATCGCAATTAGCGGTGGTTCCGCTGCTTCGGCAGAAGCTGCATTAGTTCAATTTTCACAAGCTTTGGCTTCCAATGTTCTACGCGGTGAAGAGCTTAACTCTGTAATGGAGCAAGCGCCTGGACTCGCAAAGGCAATTGCTCAAGGTATGGGAATCACTGTAGGTCAATTACGTTCAGTTGCTGCAGAAGGAAAGATTACAGGTGATGTTCTTGTTGATGCTTTAACAAAGGCACGTGGCTCAGTAAATGAACTATTTGACAAAACAGATTTCACTATTGCTCAGTCATTCACGCAATTATCCAATGAAGTCACTAAGTTTGTGGGTGAGGCAGGTAAAGGGAGTGGGGCTGCAAATGCAATTTCAGGATCTCTAACTTTACTTGCAGAAAACCTTAACAATGTAACCAATATTGCCATGATCGGTGGTGCTTATTGGATTGGTACCTATATTCCAGCACTTTATAAAAGTGTAGTTGCAGGATATGGAAAAGCTACACAGCTAGTTGAACAAACGGCTATCCAATGGGCAGCGATTGAAGCTGAAAAAGTAGCCGCAGCACAAGAATTAGCAGGCGCGGAGGCTAAATTAGTTAATCTTCAAGCTACTCGTGCGCAACTTATCGAAGAGTTAAAATTAGAATTAGCTCGTAAGAAAAAACAAATTTCAGATCAAGGCGCAATAAATTCTGATATTAGAATGGGGCTTTTACGTCAACAACAAGCCGCTATCAATACTGAATTAACAGCCACTGAAAATGCTTTAGCAGCAGCTAGAACAAGATCAGCTGTAGCAAATAATGCAACAATGGGTGCTGGACGTGGTTTGCTCGGATTGCTTGGTGGGGCTGGGGGATTGGTAGGTATTGTGGCGGCTGTTGGCGCATCAATGCTTTTAATGAGAGACAATACTGACTCAGCTACAAATTCGCTTGAAAGTCAAAAAAAGACAGTTTCTGATTTAACTGCCGAATATGGGAAATTATCAGCAGCTAAACTTGTTTCTGAAATGGATGAAATTGATAAAAGAGTAAGTGCAGCTGAATCTAAAATTGCAAAATCCAAAAATGGGCTTTTGGGGATGGTTGCAGGAAGCTCTGATTCCATAAGCAATGAGGAAATTAAACGTCAAAATCTATTACTTGATCAACTTAAAAAGATTGAAAAAGAAGGTCTAAGCACAGCATCGGCATTGCAGGAAATCAACGCTTCTAAGCTATTTACTGAAGGTGAGGTAAATCAGGCACAAAAATTCTTTGCAAAAATGGAAGAAGGTAATAATGAGCTTGTACGAGGTGTAGCTGAACGTCAACTGGCAGATAGTGCTCTAAAAAAATCTTCAGGTATTTATGAGAATCTTGCAAAAGAAAGTAGCAATTTAACACTTGAGCATGAAAGATTAACTTCTAGCCTTGAATCAGCTAAAAGCAGTTTTAGCTTCGTGTCTAATTCATTACTGCAAAGTGCTGCGAATGCAGGTGTTTCTAGTCAGGGTATTGAAAGCCTTAGAAATTCAATCAATGATTATAGCAGCGGTGCTTTATCAGCAACGGCTTTACTTAAGGAATTTCAGAAATACATCCCAATCAAAGATTCAGACATCAAGTCTTATCTTCAGGTTGCAAATAATGTCGAAGCACAGCAAAAAGCCTTAACTCTTAATGAAATTCAACTAAAGAAAAACAAGTCGGCTCAAGATGGATTAAATAAATCTCTTAGTGATTCAAATGTTACTGGGACGAATTTCAATAAGGTTTTAGAAGATGGGACCAAAAAAGCTGTTGCTACTTCTGAGAGTGTCAAAGGATTAAGTGCTGAGATTCAGAAATTCATCAACCAGTCTTTAAGTGATATCTCCACTAATAATGAAATATTAGCTTTAAGAGCAAAAGGTATATCAAAAGAAGTTGCTGAGAATTATGTCAAATTAAAAGAGGCTCAAGGTTTACTAGGTAAAAATCAGCCTGTTGATACAGGCGCCTTTAGTTTAATGATGGCAGACTTGGCGCTTAAAAAGCAAATTCAAGATTTGGATGATAAGGAAACCAAAGCCAAGCAAGATCAAACAAAAGAAGCTGAAAAGAAATTTAAGTACACTCAGTCTGAGTTACTTATGCTTCAGAAGATAGCAAATCTCTCTGCTAAAGCCGATTTAGATGGTATTAGTGCGAAATATGGTATCCCTAAAAATTATCTTGCAGGCCTTATGGCTCAAGAGTCCAAAGGGAATCCTAATGCTGTTAGTCCTACTGGTGCTATTGGTTATTTCCAAACAACCAGCGATTATCGCAAAGATAACGGTATCAGTGTTGCTGATTCAAAAAACCTTCCTGTAATTGCTAATGTTGTGGCTAGAAATCTTGCTAAAGCTTATAAGGAGTTAGGAAGTTGGGAATCTGCTATTCGATCCCATAACGCTGGTGTTGGTGGATCTAGACAATTTGACAAAAATGGCAGAGTTGATGACAGTAATGAGCGCAATAAAGAGGTTGCTAACTTTGTACCTTCAGTCAATAAGTGGATTGTAGGCCTAGGCGGTACTGGACTAAAGGCGAAAGGCACCTCTGATACCATGGGTGATCTTAAGGATTATCTTGATTTTGTAAAACAGCAGGCAGAATCTAGAAAGTCACTTGAACTTAATGTTGCAAATGAAGTCACTAAGATTCGTGAATCTTTGAAAGACAAGTTGATTGAAATTGATAAGGCGGGATTTACACCAGAACGTACTGCAGAAATCAAAGCGGAGTACCAATCAAGAGCAGACAATGAAATTGCAATTGCTGAATATACGTTAAAGACTAAACTTGAAGAATATTCAGCTTTCAAGAAAACTGATGAGCAACTATTGAAAGATAGTTTTGATCAAAAGAAGTTCTATGCATCTAGAGATATTGAATTATCTAAGGAGCAACGCACCCAAGCTGTTGCACTGATCGACGAGCAATATAAGTACGAGGTTGAAAAATCTAAACTTGCAAAAGAGCAGCGATTACTCCAATCGAAAGAATTCTATATGTCTGAGTTGCAAATGGCTAAGGCAAAATATGATATCGAAAGGAGGCTTTTAGATCAGAGCAACGAAGATCCAAAAGAGAAAGCATTTAAATCACAGATGCTTGCACTTCAAAATCAAGTTGATATGAATCGTCGTTTAAAAGATGCTTCAACAGGGTGGGATACGATTCAAGCACAAATGAATGGATCTACTGGTCGATACCAAGTCAACCAAGATAAATTCAGCAGAATGGGAGCATCACAAAATCTATTTGATACACAGATGGCTGATGTTGAAAACCAAGAGCAAGAACCAGGGGCTGATTTACAAAAATTAGCTGAGGTTCGTGAACAAATTTGGGCAGCGCATAATCAGCGAATGATCGATATTGAAAATCAGTATCAAACGGATTCCTTGAATTTGCAGTTAACCCAAGCTCAGCAATTAACTGGTTCATTTGCAAATATGTTTAAAGGTATTCTTGGTGAAAGCTCAGGTGCATATAAAACAATGTTTGCAATGCAACAGGGCTTTGCGCTTACTCAAGCTGGTATGAATTTATGGTCATCTGTTTCTGATGCTTATGCTAAAGAACCTGGTACTGTATGGCAGAAAGTTGCCGCAGGTGCTAAGGCAGCTTTGGACCAAGGAACATTCTTAGCAATGATCCAAGCAATTACCCCTCAAGGTTTTGCAACTGGTGGACACATCACAGGCAAAGGTACTGGAACGAGTGATGATATTCCAATCATGGCATCCAATGGCGAGTTTATGATGAAGGCTTCGGCTGTTTCGAAACTTGGTTTATCAGCTTTAAATTACATGAATAAGACGGGTGAAATACCATTTCAGGGTGAATATCTTGCTATGAAATCGCAGTTTTTAGGATCTACTTTACCAGATTCCAGTACTCAAAAATTTAAAGATGGTGGTTTAGTTGGTGTCAGTCGAATGAGTAATGAGAATACTGATAGAAGGCGATTCAATTCTATTCCAAAGAACTCATCTCAGGGTGAAGGCAGTAGAGATATTAAAATTGAAGTCAACATCACTGACTCAGGCGTTAATACTTCAGGTGGTAATACTCAGGATCAGAGACAGTTCGCTCAAATTGTTGGTAATGCTGTGAGAGCTGTAATTATTCAAGAGAAGCGTCAAGGCGGTTTGTTGTCAAAATAAGAAAAGCCACTTCGGTGGCTTTTTTCTGTTTTAATTGATATTTTATGAGCACTTTGAGGAGTGCTTTAGAATGAAAAAATTATTATTGATATGCTTTTTTTTGACGGTATCAGGTCTATCTTTTGCTGGGAAACAAATTGATCTTGCTAACTTTCAAAAAACAATAACTAAAAATCCAAAAATTAATATCAATTGCCAAATAGATAATTTTTCCCTTATGAGTACAGATCGAGACTTTAGCTCAAAACTACAATCAACATTAAACACGTTTGGTTCAATGCGAATACAAGATTTCGATAAGGGCGATTGCGTTCAATTATCTAATTTTCAGGATAATATATTTACTACTTATATTTGGCAGAATCAAAATAGTATATTTGATACTAAAGTTGACTTATTTATAGCTTACAACCTAAAAAGTAAGGATTTACTAGGTGTAATTATCGATCAAAATAAAAATGCTTATGTATTGGGAGACAATAAGGGTGAGCTGAAACAAGCAATAAAATCCAATCCAATATATAAGAATAACCTATATGGCGTTAATTTAGACTCATCACTGAACTTTTCGAATTTCTCTCAGATTAATAGTGAAGATAGACTAAAAAGAATGTCAAGCACTGAATCATTTGTTTATAATGTACAAAATGCTGCAATAGATGATAAAGAATGCAATATAGATAATTTTAAATTACTAGAGACAGATAGTAAATTCAAAGCAAAAATGTCAATGCACTTAAGCGAATTTGGAGGATTAAGGATAAATGATTTTGATATGGGAGAGTGTTTAAATTCCAAATCTGTCACAAATAGTTTATTAATTACAAAGTTTTGGCAAAAAAATAAAGATTTTTATAATAACAATTTATCCTTATATGTCGCCTATAATGTATACGAAAATTTAGCCCTATTGGTCATTGTTGATGATGATGAAAATTCATATTTATTAGGTGATAATATTCAAACATTAAAAAATAGTTTATCTAATAATGAAAACTTAAAAGATGACTATAAATTATCTTACGAGTATTCAAAATTAAATTTTAATGATTTTAAGAAAAAAATTGATTCTCAAAAGATCAGAGATAAAGAGGTTGAGAAGATACTCAATCCTGATTGGGTGTATAGTTGTAAAAAAGATAGATTTACCAATGATAAAAGTTGCTATCTATTTAAGAAAGATTTGTCATTGATTTACTTGAATGGTGTGTTTGGCGTGGTGGTGGGAGGGAACCACTTTCCAAGTTCTACTGGTAGCTTGAAAATTGATAAAAATGCAACTTTAAACTCAAAAGAGGGTAAATTCTTTTCAAATACATTAAGTATTATTAATCAATTAAAGAATGGAAAAGTTGCTTACACTAGGTATAAAAAATGGCCTTATGAATACAATGTTGATAATGAAGTGGAACTCGAAGGCTTTAAGAAAAGCTTTGATGAAATGATAGCTGCTTACAAGAAACTTTAAGAACCTAGAAATTAAAAAAACCCACCTAAGTGGGTTTTTTATTGGACGCAATTTATGAGCAATGAAAAATTTACATATCCATGTGATCTAGATGGAAACTCAGGCAAACAAAACTTCAATATTTTGACTTCAAAATTTGGTGATGGCTACGAACAGAATATCTCAGTAGGCATCAACAATAAAAAGGGGGAGTGGCCATACAAATTCACATCTACCAAGGAAGAGATTCTTCAAATCAAAGCTTTCTTTGATCGCCATAAAGGGGCTGATTCATTTCTATGGAATTCTCCATTGGATGGTGAGGTGAGAGTTAAAACAGATACAAGCTATACACCTAGTCAAGTGGGTGGAATGATCTGGACTATTTCCACAACTTTTACCCAAGTTTTTTATCCATAAATCTAATTAACTTCACGCCCCACTCGTTGGGGCTTTTTACTTGAAGGAACATGAAAAATGTCAAAGCAATTTACACAAATTGAAGCAAGTTTTACTGCAGCACTCATAGTCAAAATTGAAGCATCAGCCTATGAATTTGGATCAAAAATAGATTATCTGTCGATTGATTATAACAAGGCCACAGATGATGTATTAATCGGTTTAAAAAAGGATAAAGAGCCTGATGCGAGCCGAGTCTCATTAAAAGAAGCACAATTTATAAGTTGGTTGATCCCCCATATTATTTCTTTGCAGAACCGGTCGGGAGTTTCAATCCAATCGATTCAAGCCATTTATGGTGTGGAAGGCTTGGATCTTGATATTGTGGTGAATGACAATGTTAAACAGTGATTTTCAAAAGCTGTATGTAGATGGATTAATTACACTATTTGAATTAGACGCCAGCGCATTAGGAGCTGGCGTTTTACGTTTCCACGGACATATTTCTTATGAAGACTGGGAAAAGATTTATAGCTCAATCGGTTCAAATGGCTTGATTGGTTCAGATACTGGCTCAATTGGTAAACTTTATGATGTTGGTGATGAAAAGGTTTGGCACCGCAACATTATATTTAATGGTCAGACATTTGAACCCATGGCATTACAAGTCGATGGTTTGGAAATGCGCAGTGATGGTAAGGCTTCAGCACCCACACTCAGCATGGCAAATAACATCAACGGCATACAGGGTGCAGTCACTGCATATTGTTTACAGTTTGGAGATTTTGCCGGTGCAAAGATCAAAGTCATCACCACCTTAGCCAAATATCTAGATGCTGAAAATTTTAGTACTGGCAATACAAGTGCCAACTCAAGTGAGAAACGTGAGCAGATTTGGTTTATAGAACAAAAGACTTCTGAAAATGCTCAGCAAGTGACTTTTGAACTTTCTAATCCAGTGGATTTTGAAGGATTAAAAATCCCTACACGGCAAATCTCAAACTACTGCAATTGGGAATATCGAAGTGAAGAGTGCGGATATATCGGCTCTGCAATGTTTACTGAAAAAGATGAATCGACAGACAATCCAGCTTTAGATCGATGTAACTACCGAACATCAGGCTGTCGTTGCCGAGAGAATGAGCTTCATTTTGGTGGATTCCCTGCTTCTTCAATGGTGTAGTTATGGTGAAATACTGTTTATGCGGTGGAACATACAAGCCAACAGGAATTGTATTAACTTCACTCCCGCCACAAATCCAATGTAAATGTGATAAATGTGGAAAGGTTAAAGGTTTTTATGAAACTCATACAGAAAGTAAAGGCTGATATTTTATCTCACGCTGAACAATGTTTCCCCGCAGAGTGTTGCGGGGTTATTGTTTCTAGTCGTTATATCGCGTGTCGCAATGTTGCTGAACATGGTCAGTTTCAAATTCATCATGAAGATTTGGCGAATGCTGAAGATCAAGGTGTGATTCAAGCCTATGTCCATTCACATCCAAATGCCACAGCACGCGCATCTGATTTGGACTTATTGCAAATTGAACTTCATGAAAAACCATGGGTGATATGTGCATGGCCAGAAGTGGATTTCCAAGTTTTTGAACCATGTGGCTATAAAGCCCCACTCATAGGTCGTGATTACCATCATGGATATCAAGATTGCTATTCAATTGTTAGGGATTTTTATAATCGTGAACTTGGTATCAAACTCATTGATTTTGAGCGTTTAGATAATTGGTGGAGTGATAAAAATCACAAATCCCTTTATCTAGAAAACTTAGACGCAGCTGGATTTTATGAAGTCAGAGAACCTCAGTATGGCGATATGTTAGTGTGCAATGTTGGCCGTACAGAACACCCGAATCATGCTGTGATTTGGTTGGGCGATCAGTGGCAACTCAAGTCAGAAGAAAGCACAAGTTGTTTTGGCGGTCCTTTGATTCTACATCATCCTTATGGACGAAAGTCCGTGCGTGAAATCTTTGGGCAACAATGGCAAGAACGTGTTGTCAAAATTGTGAGACATAAAGAGGTAGATAATTATGAGCTTTAAAGAGCTACAGGATAAGATTCAAAAAAAGCAAAAAGAACTTAACGATTTGCTGAACGATTTAAATGAGCAACTTTCTTTAGAACTAGGGAATTACAGCGAATTATCTATACCACAAGGCGCAACACATTACAGAATTCTCAACTGTAAAGTGGAATATATTATGAAGTCAAGTTATGGCGATCATTGGAGCATATGGTGGGATTGTAGAAAAGACTGGATGACTACTCTTTGGAAGCGAGTAGAGGTTGGGAAAGACGTAAAACTGTTAGCTAAATAATAAAGTTTTATTACTTGAAGGAAAGCCACTTATGCTTAAAACGATCAAATTATATGGTGTATTGGGAAAGAAGTTTGGTAAGGAATTTAAGCTTGCTGTTGAAAGCACCCGTGAAGCTGTAAGAGCACTATCAGTCCAAGTACCTGGCTTTGAACAATTCATGCTAACCGCTCATGAACACGGACTTAGCTTTGCTGTTTTTCAAGATGATGAAAATATCAGTGAGGATCAGATTGATTTTGAGACTGGTGCCAAGGTTATCAAGATTGTGCCTAAAGTTATTGGGGCTGGCGGTGACGGTGGTGTTATAAACTTAATTTTAGGTGCAGTAATGGTTGTTGTAGGGGCATGGACAGGGCAGGCGTGGCTAGTTGGGATGGGGATCGGTATGGTTGCTGGCGGGGTTGCTCAAATGCTTGCCCCTAAGGTCGATGCACAAGATCAAAACCAAGATGGTAATAAGTCTAACTTTGGATTTGGTGGAGCAGTCACCACAATCGCACAAGGCAATCCAGTTCCGATTCTTTATGGTCAGCGCGAAGTTGGTGGATTCATTGTAAATGCTGGTCAATTTGCAGTAGATACTTTTAGTTCTGCAGATGCTGGTTTTACAGGCGGTGGCAGCAGCGGTGGAAAGAAATAATTTAAGAATATAAGCGCATTAAGCGCTTTTTTATTGTGTGGGAAAAAGTATGCTTAAAACAGTAAAAGGCGCAAAAGGCGGTAGCAAAAACCAAAGACAACCAAAAGTTGCAAATGATACAACCGCTTCAAAAACCTATGCACGTTTACAGTATGGCATGAGTGAGGGCGAAGTTGAGGGCTTAGCAAATGGCTTTAAATCAATCTTCCTTGATGACACACCAGTTGAAAACGATAGTGGTGCAAGAAACTTTCAAGATGTCACTCTAGATTTTCGCTCAGGTACCAATGATCAGGCATACATGGAAGGTTTTGAAAGCATTGCTTCTGAAACTGCTGTGGGTGTTGAACTTAAAAGTGATACGCCTTGGGTTAAAGGGATTACCAATCTTAATCTCGATGCCGTGATTGTAAGAGTGCGCTTTGGGGCTTTAAAACAGCAAGACCCAAGTAATGGCGATGTCTCAGGTATTGTTATTGATTACTCGATTGAAGTGCAGACTGATGGGGGATCATGGGAGTTAATGCTTGATACTCAAATGTCAGGAAAAACTTCAGCAAATTATGAACGTACCCATCGTATCGGCTTACCAAAAGCCAATAATAATTGGTTGATTCGAGTCACACGTAAAACACCGAATTCAAGCTCTGAATATGTCAGCGATAAGATGTATATTCAAGCCATTACTGAAGTTGTCGATCTTAAGCTTGCATACCCGAATACTGCATTGATTGGCGTGCAATATGATGCTGAAACATTCTCGAATATTGCCAAAATTGCTGTTGATCTAAAGGGTGTAAAGATCAAAGTGCCAAACAACTATGATCCAGTAAGCCGAAGCTACATCGGGATATGGGATGGTCTATTTAAGCGTGCTTATAGCAATAATCCAGCTTGGATTTACTACGATTTATGTACCAATAAGCGATATGCACTTGGCAATCGTTTAACCGAGCAAATGATTGATAAATGGTCTTTATATCGTTTAGCCCAATATTGTGATCAGCTGGTACCGAATGGCAAAGGCGGTCAAGAGCCACGGTTCACTTGTAATGTGTATATTCAAAGTGCCGAATCTGCTTTCGATATTTTAAGCAAACTTGCAGGTTTATTTCGTGCAATCAGTTATTGGGATGGTGCATCGATCGTATGTGAGGCTGATGTACCTCAAGATGCTATTTTTACATACACATCTGCCAATATTATTGATGGTGTTCTTGGTATCAATTACACCGGTACGCGTGCACGTGATCGGCATAATGCAGTTAAAGTTGCTTGGGATAATCCGCAAAATCGCTATAAGACTGAATATGTTTTTGTACGTGATGAAAAATCAATTGCAGAGGCTAAAGCGGTACGTTTATTAGAATTAGAGGCATGGGGCTGTACATCAGAAGGACAAGCACAACGTACTGGCCAATGGGCTTTAAAAACAGAACAACTTGAAACTCGAACTGTCACATTTAAAGTTGGATTGGATGGCTATATTCCCTTACCTGGTAAAGTGATTGAACTTGCTGATGAGTTGTTAGCTGGTCGTGCAAATGGTGGGCGTATTTCTTCAGTCAGTGCTGATTTAAAACAAATCACCTTAGATCGTGATGATGTTGTATGCCGAGCTGGGGACCGTCTAGTTGTTAATAGCGAGAATGGAAAGGCACAAGCACGAGTTGTATCAAGTATTGCTGGTCGAGTTGTTACTGTTGTATCAGCATTTGATAGTGTTGCCCCACAAAATGTATGGGTGATTGATGCACAAGATTTAGCGACGATGAAATTTCGTGTAGTTTCGATCTCACAAGATGAGCCACACCAATTTACCATTACTGCATTACAACATGCTGATTCTAAATTTAATGCCATTGATCATGGTGCATTTATTGATGATCGCCCGATCTCAATCATTAATCCTACAACTCAAGATCCTGTTGAATCAGTCAGCATTTCCAGTGAGCAAATGGTTCAGCAAGGAATGTCTGTTGAAACCATGGTGATCAGTTGGCCACAAGCCAAAGGTGCAACCAAGTATCAAGTTGAATGGCGTAAAGATAATGGTACCTGGTTAAAGCTACCAATAACTGGAAATAATTCGGCAGAGATAGCTGGTATCTACGCAGGTAAATATGAAGCGCGAGTTGTTGCGATGAGTGCTTTTGATATTTCATCTTTACCAACCTATTCAGTTTTGACTGAATTAAAAGGAAAGCAGGGTAAACCACCTAAAGTGGCGATAATCCAAGCAACTGGTATTTTATTTGGTATGAAACTGGATTGGAGTTATCCAGCAAATGCTTTGGATACGGCTTATGTAGAGATTCAAGTCTCACCAGATGGTAAATCTAACATTGCTACATTAGGTTCTTTTGCTTATCCAACCACAACCACAGTTATTCAAGGATTACAGCCAAATCTAACTCAATTCTATCAAGCACGTTTGATCGATAGAATCGGGAATGTTGGTGACTGGTCTGAATGGGTCAGTGGTGTGACTTCAGCAGATGCCTCTGATGTGCTTGAGCTTTTAAATGAGAAAATCACAGATAGCCAGCTACATCAAGATTTGATTAGTCGTATTGAAGTGGGCTCAGAGGCAAAAGACTTAGTTGTAGAAGTAAATAAAATTGCAACTGCTACTTCTTTACAAGTCGATAAGTTAACGAACGAGCTTACAGCAGAAACAGCACAACGGAGAGATGATACCAAAGCATTGAATGATGCTTTAACTCAGGAAACAGTACAGCGTAGAGAGGGTATCAAAGCGCTGAATGATGGTTTAACTCAGGAAATTACACGAAGTAAAGATGCTGATAAGTCACAGGTTGAAACGCTGGACAACTACAAAGCTTCAATAGATGGTTCACTATCTAATGTCCAAACTAGTATCAGTACGATTGCAACGGCAACTGAAGCTAACACTTCCAAGCTGACTGCATTAGATTCAGCGATTGATGGTAAAGCTGATGCGTCGGTAGTACAAAATCTAAAAAATGATGTAGTGACTATAGGAGATCAAGTTAATACTCAAAGTAGTATTATCACTGGATTACAAAATACTGTAGTGAATAAGGCTGATGCATCAATAGTACAAAATCTAAAAAATGATGTAGTGACTATAGGAGATCAGGTTAATTCACAAAGTAATATCCTCACTGGTTTACAAAATACTCTAGCAGGTAAAGCCGATGCTTCTGCTTTAACAGCGCTTGACTCTAAAGTAGCAACCATTGATGGCAAAGTTACATCACAAGGGCAAGCGATTACCGCTCTTGAAAACTCAATTGCTGGCAAGGCTGATGCTTCTGCTGTCAATCAGTTGAAGACTACTGTTGAGCAACAGGGCAATACTATTTCATCACAAGGTCTAGCAATCACAAAGGTTGAGGCTAAAGTTGAAAATATCGCTGTAGGCTCTGAGAATTTGATTACTGATGCTGGTGTTTGGAGTGTAAGTATTGCACATGACCCGACAATTACAGCTAGTTTAAGTGATGAGAATACTGTTCTCAATGTTGAAGCTAATGGCACAGGTAACTATGTTACAGGTATGCTTAATCCTTACAGCAAACTAACCAAAGTTGACCTTAACTGCAATGAGGGTGACGATGTGATCTTCTCTGTTGAAGTGATGATTTCAAATGGGAGTTCGACAGTTGCACCTGACGTATATTGGAAATCGGGGATGAATTATCTACGATTAGACTTAGCTAAAGGACAAGAGCAAAGATATGGTGTTTGGCAAAGGTATTATCATACAAGAAAGTATGTCAAAGGCGTTAACGAGATACACTTTGGTTTTGGCAGTCGTACTGGAAGCTACAAATTAAGAAGACCTATTATTGAGCGTGGAAATATTCCAACAGCTTGGAACACTTCATTTGACGAATATGCTACAGCATCGGCTGTTCAAGCTTTAGATGCAAAGGTCACAACTGTTGAGGGCAAGACTGATGCCAATGCTCAAGCTATCACAGACCTTAGAACTTCTGTTAGCAATAAGGCCGAATCATCGGCACTTGAGTCATTGAAATCAACTGTCACTGAGCAAGGGAATACACTTACTTCTCAAGGTCAGGCTATAACCTCTGTTTCAGCCCAAGCTGGTGAGACAGCAAATAAGGTTGGTCTTACACGAAACTGGTCATTGTTCACTTTCAGGAATGGCAGTAGCCAACATGAAAAACGTGGATTGTACAACGCTCTAGGGCAGTGGACAGAGGGTATCAATCGTGGACTTAACATGTATGAGTTTAACAGACTTGGTGATTTGGTTAAGTATTCAAGCTTTGACACTTACGACAATCTATACAATGCTAGTGATGCAATGGTTACAGCCATTGGGAATATTCCTTATGGTAATTTCTTTGCCATTGCTGGGTGTGATAACGTAGGTAATATTGGTTGGGATGAAACTGCCTCAGTGATAGGTTTGAGAAACACGCTTATTGGTTGTGGTTTCAGGCTAGAAGACCTGAGAAACTGGACAAGTAATAGAATGCCAATTGCCATCACAAGAAGAAGTGCAACTGTTGGAAGTCCTGTCTATGTGTTGTTTGATTCACCACATAATATGGATTGGTTCTCGCACAGTTTCACTCTTGTTGATGGTACACCTGTTGGCTTTGGTACGAACACACAAGATCGTCAAAACACTTTTGCAAATGCTACAGCTATTTCTAAGTTAGATGCTACTGTGGTTCAACATGGTCAGGACATCTCTGCACAAGCACAATCCATTGCAGGACTTCAAAGTTCTATTGCTGGTAAGGCTGATGCGAATGCCTTGAATCAGTTGGAGACAAAGGTAAATCAGCAAGGGGATACGATCACTGCTCAGGGTACTGCATTAACGCAAGTTGAAGCAAAATCTGAAATGGCTTTAAATGGTAAAAAGACTATTGTTGATTTATCAGGACTTGATCCAAATCTTTACTACCCTGTCTTTATGAATATCAACGCTGTTGGTATCGCAGAGATGGAGATCGTGATGAACCTTGGTACAGAAAAAGCACCTTGGTCAAGTCATGATAGTGGTTCATTTGCTATGAGTTTGAGGTGGACAGCCAAAGGAAGTGGTTGGGGCGCTCAGGATGTTGATAGGCAAATCATTAATGCTAACTGGTTGTGGACTCAAAGTGGGCAATCTCCATTTATCTATATTGATCAACATAATGACCAATCTAGGGAGTATGTTCATCTGAGAGGTGGTACAAAATACCACTTCACATGTAATCAGTATGTAAATGGCTCACCAGCTTATGACCCAGCATATTCTGGAGTTGGGTATGACCCATCTGGTGTACCGCAGTCTATAGCAAACAGGCTTGGGGTAACTGCTACAGCCACTCAGACATTGGATGCCAAGGTTACTAACATTGATGGAAGACTTGAGTCTCAAGCTGGGATCATAAGTCAGGTTCAAACAACTGCTGGTAATGCTGTTGGGAATATATTGATTAATTCCAACACATCTTCCGAAAAACCAGTTGGCTCTAATCCATACCCATTTGGCGGTTGTCCTATGTCGAAGAGGTTGGTATTAGGTAAGTGGTATACACTTGTTTATGAAGCAGAGTTCCAAACTGGTGGTGCTAACAGTTACTTTGCACCTTACATCCATGGAAATGTGCAATTCGAAACGACAAACCAATCTTTTGGGCGACAAGTTAGAGTTCAAAGGATTAGGAATGACTTTTTCGCTACTGGTACAGATAGAGCAATCAACTTCTACGTTATTGGTGGACAACCTGACCAGAACAATGCTTATGCTAAAGTTTATTGGGCTTGTCTATATGAAGATGATGTTGCTAAACCTGTACTACAATGGCAACCAAACAACTTTGAAACTACTGCAATGGTCCAACAATCGTTGCAGTCTATTAACGGTATCAATGCTCAATATACATTGAAATTACAGTCGGGTAATTTGATCAGCGGTATTGGAATGATGAATGATGGAAAAACTTCAGACATCATTTTTAATTCAAGTTCTGTGGCTTTTGGTTCTGATAATTCTGGTGTGGTGACCTATCCTATTGTGTTTCGAAATACTGCCTTTACTGATCCAGTCACAGGTACGGTATTTCCTATTGGTGCTTATATAAAGTCAGGTTTTTTTGATTATCAATCTGTTAAGACTTCACATATTGAAGATTTGGCTGTTAAAACAGCAAAGATTGAAGATTTAGCCGTGACAGCAGGAAAAATCAAAGATTTAGCAGTAGGTACTTTAAAGATACAAGATGAAGCAGTCACTGTTCCAACATCAATCAAGTCAACAAGTGAAATTGTCGTTTCAGGAGCTTATAGTCCGCAATATAGCGATTATGATTCTCAACTTGCAGAGTGGGAGGCTAAATTCGGGAATTTATTAACTGCTACAATCAATCGATCAGGAGAAAAATGCCGAATTGATGCTTCTTGTATTGCTTTTAGGAATGAATACTTGACTGCTTATGCAGTTGATGGTCGCTCGCTTTCATATTTTGAAAGGTTAAACCTCAGGGCAGTTGTTTCAATCTACAGAAATGGAACTTTAGTCGCTCGGCAGGAAACACCTCCGACTGATGTAATGAGTTCTGGTGGATTTTATTTCACTGGAACTTTTGCGGTGAATGCGGGTATAGAAGACATTTTTAGTGGGCCAGCTACGTACGTTCTCAAATTAGGTTTTGCAAATCGCAATACTCGGGCGATACGTATTACTTTAAACAGTACTACAGGTATTTTTAGCATTCAAAGTCCACAAATGATTCTGACGGAAATGAAGAAATGACAGCTATTATTTCAAAAAGAGGTGAGCTGCTACAGTTGATTTATGCAAATAAAGAAACAATTGCACTAAATAAACCGCTTGGTTGTTTGGCTGTTTCAGACCCTCCATCCTCAAATATGTATTACCGTGGGTGGTGGGCACACATACCCAAACAACCATCTACTCATCATATATTTGATTATAATTTGAAACAGTGGATTGATCCTCGGTCATTAGATCAAGCTAAAGACCAGAAATGGTCGGAGATCAAAATTCAAAGAGAAACCGCCGAATATGGCGGTTTTTCTTTTTTAAACTTTACTTTTGAGTCAGATGTTACTTCACAGGCCCGAATAATAGTGGCAAGTGATTTAGGTGTCTCAGTAGATTGGACATTGAAAGACAATTCAATTGTTTCGCTAGAAGCAGAGCAATTGAGAGGTTTGAGAATTGCGCTAGCTCAGCATGTTTCAAACTGTCATTCAAGAAGTCGAATAGCTCGGCAACTTATTTATGACTCAGAAAGTATTGATCAAATAGAATCAATTCAGTTTTAGCACCCGACCGGGTGCTTTTTTATTGCCAAAAATATAGGGGGTTACATGTCTGAAAACGAGTCCTACGGGATTAGATTTGAAAAGAAAATTGATTCAATTCAGAGCGATATTCGTATGTTGTCGGATCACGTTACACGACTGACATTCATTAATGAAGCGCACAAAGAAACTAGCGAACAAAACAAAAAGGATATCGATACATTGGATATCAAGGTCGCCAATTTAGAAAATCGGACAGCTTCTCAAGATGGTGGACTTTCTGTATTACGAGTATTGCTTGGGATTTTTGCTGGTGTTGTGTTTTCGCTATGCGCTTGGGTTGGATCTTCAATTATTCAGATGAGCCAAGATCAATCCTTGATTAAAGAGAAGGTGTCTCGGCTAGAGGAAGCAGGACGATGAATAACGACAATACCAGAGCTTATCTAGCTTTCTCATTGGTTGCATTGATGTTTGTTCTGATTATTGCGTTATTTTTCGTTGATATGCCAAGGGAAAATAGCAACCTGATTAACACAGCATTAGGTTTTATCGCTGGTGCAATGACAACAGCATGTGGATTTTATTTTGGTAGTTCTGAACAAGAAAAGAAAGGTGATAGCAATGAAAACAAGTAATTCAGGTATCGACTTAATCAAAGGTTTTGAAGATCTTCGATTAAAAGCCTATGACGATGGTGTGGGTGTTTGGACCATAGGTTATGGAACCACAGTAATTAATGGTGTCAAAGTTAAGAAAGGTGATACTTGTACTATTGAACAAGCTAAGTCTTACATGACACAAGATTTAAAGAAATTTGAATCAGCTGTAGATACTTCGGTTAAAGTTCCATTAAATCAGAATCAATTTGATGCTTTGGTATCACTGACTTACAACATTGGTATTGGGGCATTTAAAGATTCAACTCTACTTAAGAAGTTAAATGCAAAAGATTATAAAGGAGCTGCAGAGCAATTCCCGCGCTGGAACCGTGGAGGTGGTCGAGTTTTGAATGGGCTTATAAAGCGCAGAAAAATTGAAATGGAGTTATTTTTAAAATGACACTATTCCTAATCATCTCAAAATGGCGAGAAATCTTAATCGGACTTCTCGCTTTTTTATTGTTTATTTGCCTTGCATTGTTGAACCACAAAACAGGGCAGATCGATAAATACAAACATGCTGAAATTGTTTTACAAGCTGAAAATGCGAAGGCCAAAGCAAACTCAGCACTTAAAGAGAAACAATGGGCTGAACAACAGTTAAAAGCGGAGCAAAACTATAATGCTAAAATTAAACAAATTGAGTCTGATAGTCGTCTTGCTATTACCAGCGCTGACAGCTTGTCAAAGCAACTCAAAGTTGCAAACAGCCGTTTGTCCAGTGCTTCCAAACAAACCATCATTGAGTACACCAATACCAATAGTGACATACTCGAAAAGTGCATCACAGAATATCAAGAAGTGGCAAAAGCCGCTGATGGACACGCGGCTGATGCAGAAAGATTGATGGAGGCGTGGCCTTCAGATTGATAGCTAATTGGGATTTAATGATTCTTTTAAAATTTTATTCAAATTTAGAAGAGCTTCTTTCCCAGCTTGTTCCTGTCTCAAGCTGTTTTCTAAATCATTAATATTTTTTTGGGTTGCATTATTTTTTAGTACTTCTTGAACCTTAGGATCGTTTAAAAATGGAGACAGATAATTTCTTGACCCTGTTAAAACATCTTGCTTTAAAATTATTTCTTTTAATAATTTTAAAGCCTTGGGATTATCTGTGTAATATAAGCATTTGAATATATTCCATTGTAATCCTTCTTTTTTTTCTGGGTATTCATTTTCAATTTCTTTTAGTACAGCCAAAGCTTTCATATAATTTTTATCATTAAAATAAATTCTAAACTTTATGAAAAGAAAATCATAATTTTTTGATTTAAATGTAGTTATTACATGTTCAAGTCTATGTACTAAATTATACAGGTTGAAAAAGAAACGACTATAGCCACTTAAGCTTGGGTCTAAAGGACGAAAAAATTGATTACCTATTTTTGTTCCGAAACTATCTTCACTTTTGTTAAAAAAGTCATACTCATTAATACCTTGATAAATATCCTCTAAGATCAAAATTTCATTTACGGATAACTGTTCGTTAAAGAAAAAAATTCTTTCAATTCCATATTTTATCTTTGACGTTCTTTTGTATATCAAATCTCCTATAACAATATTGCCAGAAAAATGATCGACAAGATGTTGTCTATTTATTGCTTTATTAAACAATGCTAATTGAATCAGTTCTTCTGATAGTTCTCCGCTATGAATTTCATTATGAAATAGGGATACTGGATTTTGATTATGTAAAAAAGCTAAATCTATTAGATGATAAATTGTAGATCTGATATCGAGTAAGTCTTTTTCAATTTTTGGACGCAACTTCTTCTTTCTTGAATTGCTAGGTAAGACTTGAAAAAAAATCCAAAATATTAGACCTGCTATAATTGATAAAAGGATTGGTAGCCCAATTTCCTTGTATAAATTTATTGGTTTATTATTTAATTCATTTAATAATTTTAATTGATCCTCTTTAATCTCATTAATGTCTTTAGTTATGGTATTTATTGAATTTTTAGGTTCAAATAACTTATTGTTTTCAATATTATTAATATTTTCAGCATGAGCTATACTTGAAAATATTTTTAAGAATATTATAAAAGTTAATAGGTTTTTAAAAGTTTTGATTTTCATAGTATCTTAATTTAAATGTATCCATGTAAATAATGCAAAATTAATCACTTACAGTCAACAGCCCATCCCACGAAAAATAATTCTGTGTCAATTTCCCTCGACTCATGCTCCAAGTTCTATTCTTTAGCAAACATGGGCCAATTGCCAACTTCTTGCTAAATTTTTCATTTACTTGCTCAAGTGCTGTTTGAAGATTGTCATTCTTTTGGGTGGCTTCATAGTCCGCAAGTAGATCAGGCACATATCTAGACTTAGATTCAATACAAGTCAGAATCACACCACACTTTTTAAAATCTACACCTTCTTTATAAACCTTATCTATTTGTTTAAGGATGTGCTTAATGATCACCGCTGCTGAATCCGTTGGCTCTGGAAATGAAACACTCACACTAGCCTTATAAAATGGCTTCTTTGTGTCGAAAGGGTTCGAGTGAGCAAAAGCAATAACGCACCCAGTTAATCCATTCTGCCGTCTCAATTTTTTAACTGCAGCTTGAATATAACAACTCATTGCTTCAGATAGGGCATCTTTATCTGAGACACGTTGCCCAAAAGATCTTGAGCTAACAATTTGCTTCTTATCTGGCGCTACTTCTTCTAATTCAATACATGCTGTGCCTTGCAACTCTAATACTGTACGCTTTATAACAACTGAAAACTGACTTTGAATAAACGCTGGATCTGCAATAGCTAAATCAAATACTGTTTTAATATTCAGTGAATGAAGTTTTTTACAGTGTTTGCGACCGACTCCCCAAATCTCGCCTACGTCTATGTTTTGAAATAACGTTTCTTTAGAACAAGGATCCATTTCAACCAGATTGCAGATTCCCTGAAAGTGTTTATTCTTCTTAGCAATATGATTTGCCATCTTTGCTTCTGTCTTGGATCTGCCAATCCCAATACACACTGGAAGCCCTAACCACATCAAAAGGGCATCTTTGATTTTTCCTACAAGTACATTTAAGTCTTGATTTGCATAGCTTGTAAGCTCAACAAACGTTTCATCAATAGAATAAACTTCAACATCTTTTTCACTGACAAATGATTTTATTGTCGCAGTGAATCTATGTGACATTTCTTCATAGACAGCATAGTTGCTTGATAGAACGACTACATTGTGTTTCTCAACAATGTCTTTGATCTGAAATAAGGGGACACCCATTTTAATCCCTAAGTCTTTTGCTTCCTGACTTCTAGCCACTGCACAGCCGTCATTATTACTGAGCACAATGACGGGTTTGCCATTTAACTTTGGCTGAAACAGGCGCTCACACGACACATAACAGTTATTAATGTCGATGAGCGCAATAATCCTTTCTTTCATGACTTGATATCGTTACAAAATCAAAATCATGATAGTTTTCTTGCAATTTAAATTCAAATTTAAAAACTGTGGATAATCAGTGGGGCGTCAAAATCAGTCGTTTTATTTTTATTTATCCCGTGGAAAAGTTACAAATTCCTCACGCATTTCTAAAAAATATTCATGGGCATGCTCATGGTCTACATTTAGCCAATCACTCCTATATTCTTCTGGTATGACGATGATTGAGCGTTTTTCATCTGTAGGTGCGTGAAATTGCTTCATAAAAGGGTGGTTGTCAGAATTGATCGTAAGCATTGAAAATGATCTAACTTTAGAGTCTTTTATAACTGCGTCATCGTAAATGGCTGCAACGGTGAAAGGCTGGCCATCTTCGCGTTTGATTGTGTACCAGTGGCTTTTACCATCAATGTACTTGGGTTCGTAAAACTCTTGAACAGGTACTAGACAAAATTTACTGTACTTCCATGCGTGTCTAAAACTCGGTTTTTCTGCGACGGTTTCAGTTCTTGCATTATAAGTATAATTACTAAACTTAAAATCCTTGGCCCAAGCAGGCAAAAGCCCAAACTTTCCGAAATCCAAATCAAAACCTTTCATGATTATAGGCGCGTGGTAACCCGGATAGATGTGCGGCTTCAGATCAAGTTCTAACTGATCAACTTCGATATCTAGAAGTGATAAAGCTTCTCTTGTTGGAATTTCATAATTTGAGCACATAGAAACATCCTTGTTTTATTTTAGACAATTAAGTGTGTATAACATTTAAATATTTTTCTAATAAAAAGTTAAGCCCTCATCCTTTTTTTTATTATCTTATTTATTTCCTTATAATAATCATCCATTAAATTATAAAGTTCTCTGTAATTTGAAAACTTAGAAATATATTGACCAGTTGTTTTATCCAGCTCTTCAAGCACACCAGCATTATTATAAAAATTAATTAACACGCCATAATAATTTCTAACTGAATTTTCTTTTTGATCATCTTTAGATTGGCAAGAGATCATTAGGGTTGAATCAGTCCAACTGACACTAGTGATAGTTTTTAATTCATTATAGATTGGCTGGTAAACATGATTCGTAAAATCTTTATTAAGATTTAAGAACTCATAACCCAAAATACCATATTCATTTAGTAGAGACTTAAGCCTTATCTCATGCTTATTATAGTCAAGGTATCTTTGTAGATGAATAATAAAATCTTCTAGGTATTTATTTTCAGTATCTAAAGGTTTTCTATATAAAGAATGAGCAATATAGAATTCTTTATTTTTATGATATACATCATGTATGTTAATAATTTTATTGCAAATTCTATCTATATCATTTTTAAAACGACAAAGATTTTCATCGCATTGCTTCAAGAGTTCTGCATCTGTATCAAAGTTTTTTTGATCTTTCCAAGCATCATATGCATAAATTACAACAAAGCTAGCATATAACGTTGCGACGACTCCTAGCATTGAAAGGTAAATAGACATATAGTCTTTAATAATGTTGTTATCATTAGCAACATCTAAAAAAACATCTCCCCCCCAAAATATATTAATAATTATTGTACCAATTAATATAAGTAAACCTAAAAAACCAAATGCAAATATTAAAAGGTGATTCTTTGCAAAATCTTTAAATTTACTTTTAAATGAATCTTTAATAGACAAGACTTTTTTTAAGTAGGACCAATCTTTCATATGTTAATTCTCATTCATTCAGAGAGTGATTTAAGTTTTTCAATCCATTTATTATATGCCTCTGTTTGTTGAGGAATATATTCATAATAATCATAAGTACCTTGCTCACCTGGCATTACATGACCAATCATCAGTTCAGCAACATCACGTGAAGTATAGGCACTAAAGTTTGTACGTGCTGTTCGGCGTAGATCATGCAATGTCCAATGTTTCATGTGATAATCATGATGTCTGCGTAATCTCTCCATAATATTGGCTGGCAAGGCAATTGATGCACCATTTCCCATTGGTGTATCTGCATTATCATTAGTTATAAAAAACTCACTATTATTATGTTCCATTGCCTCTATGATTAAATCTTCCATTTCGGGGAGAATCGGTCGGACTATTTCACGCCCTGTTTTTTTACCTACTTTATTATTTGCTACTGGAACGATCCAAACTTTACGTTTTAAATCAAAATCACTTTTCTTAGCCTTTCTTAACTCACCATTACGGCAACCAAACATCAAGCATAGCTTAAGGAATATTTTATTTTTAGGAAGGATCTTCGACTCTTCAATGGCCATTAGAACCATAGATATTTCTTCATCGGTTAGAATCCGATTGACTCTATTTTTTTCTATTCCTAAATCTTCTTTTGCATAAATATCTGATAGGGCATTCACATCAAGCAATTCACGCTTCTTAGCCCATTTTAAAACTTGTTTGGCATTGGTGAGCACTCTTTCCGCAATCGAGGGTTTTTCTTCTGCTAATTCCTCTAAAATCGCAAGCCATTGTTGTAATGTAATTCGGTCAATAGGAAGATCGCCGATTTCAGGAAATACATGTAACTCGAACGAGGTCTTAATATCTGCAGCTGAAGTTTTCTTTTTAAGGCAATAACTTTCATACCAATCTGTAAACACTTCTTTTAAAGTTGTTGCATCAATATATTTTTGCTGTTGCACACGTATTTCAATTTTTGGATTTTGACCTTTATCAAGTAGTGAACGCATTTCACTAGATTTGAATCGAGCATCTTTTAGTGATAGGTGAGGGTAGGTCCCTAGATCTAACCTTTCGGCTTTACCAGCAAATCTATAGCGCAATTGAAATACTATTTTGCCTTTAGCAGAAACTCTAACACTCATAGAATCTCTATCTGCTACTTCTTCGACTTTATCTCGTGCCTTACCATTATTGGCTTTAAGCCATGCCTCAGTTAAAGCCATAGACCACCTGTGTACATAATTTTAAAAGACTAATAAAATTCATGATTATGTACACGCATGTGTACATAATTATAGAGACTCATTGTGTCCTAATATGTCCTAGTGTGTCTATATGAAATTTGAGGGATATATTGAAGAATAAGGGCTTTATTATAATTTTTGTCTTAGTATGTCTTGGTGTGGCTGAATGGCACTAATCCTTTTGAACGATTAATGCCATAGTTGTTCCATATAAGCCATGACCCTAATCGGCATTAGGGTCAGTTACACAAAAGGTGAAGTATTATTTTTGAGCAAGCCAAGCAGTTAAATCTGCCATTACTTGTTCAAACTTCTCGTTTAGTGGCGCGCCACCTTGTGCTAAGTCAGGTTTACCACCACCTTTACCACCCAACTCAGTAGCTAAGTGTTTGATGATGTCACCCGCTTTTAGATTTGCAGTAAAATCTTTAGCTACAGAAGCGATAAGGCTAACTTTTTCACCCTCTACAGCTGCAAGCACAATCACTGCATTATCTAATTTTGATTTGACACTGTCATGAAGATGACGAACAGACTTCGCATCTTGTCCTTGAACTGTGGCAATAAGTGTTTGGCGACCTGAAATCTCTGTCACTTGATTGATTAAATCAGAGGCTTGGAAGTTCGCCAATTTTTGATTCAATTGCTCGATATGTTTTTGCAATTGATGTGCTGTTTCTAGAGTTGATTGAACTTTTTCAACTGTTTGATCTTTCTGTGCTTTTAATAAGTCATTGATATGCAAAATGTCTGCATCAAATTTTTGAACAATTTCAAGCGCTTTGGTACCTGTGACAGCTTCAATACGACGAACACCTGCTGCAACACCACTTTCAGAGGTGATTTTAAACAGACCAATATCGCCAGTGCGTTTAACATGGATACCACCACAAAGTTCGATAGAGAAATTTTTCTCATCTTTGATTGAGCCCATAGAAAGTACACGAACTTCATCACCATATTTTTCACCGAACAACATCATTGCGCCTTTTTCTTTAGCGGCATCGATGTCTAAAAGTTCAGTAGAAACGGCGGTGTTTGCAATCACTTCACGGTTTACAATACGTTCAACCTGTTGAATTTGTTCAAATGTCACAGGTTGGTCATTGGCAAAATCAAAACGTAAAATGTCAGAAGCGACCAACGAACCTTTTTGTTGTACGTGCTCGCCCAATACTTGACGTAAAGCGGCATGTAAAAGGTGAGTTGCAGAGTGGTTGCGTGCAGTAGCTTCACGAAGATCGGCTTTTACAATTGCTTCAACATTTTGAGTCGCTTTTAAGCTTCCCATTGTCACGATGCCTTGGTGGACAAACGCGCCGCCAGATTTTTTAGTATCTTGAACTTCAAAAATACCCGTATCGTTTTTGAACACACCTGTATCACCAATTTGACCACCGCTTTCTGCATAGAATGGTGTTTGGTTCAATACGATCAGTGCTTCGTCGCCTTCAGCAATTTCATCAACTTGTACGCCATCTTTGTAGATCGCAATAATTTGACCTTGACCTTGAGTTGCTTCATAGCCATCAAATTGAGTATCGCTATCTACTTTCACAATACTATTATAGTCAACAGCAAACTTGCCTGCATCACGTGCACGTTGGCGTTGTGCTGCCATTTCAACTTCAAAACCCGCTTCGTCAATTTCCAGTTCGCGTTCACGTGCGATATCTGCAGTTAAATCAGCAGGGAAGCCATAAGTGTCGTAAAGTTTAAAGACTGTTTCGCCTGGAATGGTTTTACCCTTAAGATTGGCTAATTCACCTTCAAGCAGTTTTAATCCTTGTTCAAGCGTTTTCGCAAATAATTCCTCTTCACGAACCAAAGCAGCTTCAATCACATTACGACGTTGTTCAAGCTCAGGATAAGCAGTGCCCATGGCATCGATTAATGGTTGTAACATTTTGTAGAAGAATGTACCCGTTGCGCCCATTTTATTACCGTGACGTACTGCACGACGGATAATACGACGCAATACATAACCACGACCTTCATTTGAAGGATTAACGCCATCTGCGATCAGGAAGCAACATGAACGGGCATGGTCTGCAACTACTTTAAGTGAAGCAGGGTATTCAATTGGTTTATTGTTTGCTTGTGCAGTTGCAACCGCTTCAGATGTATCAACACCAATAATTTCAGCAGCAGATTTTAATAAATTTTGGAACAGGTCAATTTCATAGTTTGAATTGACATGCTGTAAAACAGCAGAAATACGTTCCAAGCCCATGCCTGTATCTACAGATGGTGCAGGAAGATTATGCAGTACGCCATCAGCAGTACGGTTAAACTGCATGAAAACGTTGTTCCAGATTTCAATGAAACGGTCACCATCTTCCTCAGGTGTACCCGGTAAGCCACCCCAAATATGATCGCCATGGTCAAAGAAAATTTCAGAACAAGGACCACACGGACCAGTATCACCCATTGCCCAAAAGTTATCAGAAGCGTATTTTTCGCCTTTATTGTCACCAATACGGATAATACGATCTGCAGCTAAGCCAATTTCCTTGTTCCAAATGTCAAAAGCTTCATCATCTGTATGATAAACAGTGGCATATAATTTATCTTTAGGTAGTGCCAACCATTCTTCACCCGTAAGGAAATCCCAAGCGAAACGAATCGCGTCACGCTTAAAGTAATCACCAAAAGAGAAGTTACCTAACATTTCAAAGAATGTATGGTGACGTGCTGTATAACCGACATTATCTAAGTCGTTGTGCTTACCGCCTGCACGGACACATTTTTGCGACGTCGTTGCGCGAACATAGTCACGTTTTTCTAATCCAAGGAAACAGTCCTTAAACTGGTTCATCCCTGCGTTGGTAAAAAGCAGAGTAGGGTCATTGGCAGGTACAAGTGAACTTGACGCGACACGTGTATGTCCTTGCGATTCAAAGTAGCGCAAAAATGCTTCACGTATTTCAGCAGTTGTCATAAAACGAGTACTCACAACCAAGTCACTCCTTAATTTTCGTATTGGCTAAAAGTGCGTTGCTGAGTCTGATTTTTGCGCTCAGTCACCACACGGGCTTATTTTTAAAAACGCCAAAGTATAACGGAAAATGTAATGTCCACCAATGATTTTAAGGTGAATTATTGGTATTTCTATACATTTTCAACTTTCGTCTGGAGTAAATTTTGGTTGTATAAATTTAAAACTTAGCCACTTTACCATTATCGTATTTAAGCTTGCTTAAAAAGGGTCAATTTCCAGTAGATCATTATGCTGTAATTTATATTCTTGACCATTAAATTTAATGGTCTGTTGTTGTTTATATTGTTTTTTTACAGATTTGCATGTCTGATAGTTGGTTTTCGTTTGGTCTTTGATTTCTTTTAATACAATATCTTGTAAACCATGTGTGGTTTTGTTGGAAAGCACTAAAATACGTCTTACATCTGAACTGGTATTATTTCCTATACAATTTCCAATTCTTTCATAGCCACTATCATTTGTTCCAATACCCGCAAAAACTTGTTTAATTGGTTGGCGAGGATTAACTTTAAATAAAGCAAGATTATTATGGCTATAGGTAAAACCACCTTCATGTGAGGATGAGGTCTCTAAGCCGATCACATCTGTATTGGGCAAGGTTGAAAATCTTGTGTTGTGGAGTTTTGCTCCATCATAATGATCTGCATCTGAATAAAAAGTTTCTGGGGCTTTATACTTTTGCAGAATTTTATGCTGAGAAGAGTCAATTAAATATAAATTTAGATCATGCTCCATATCATCATAAGATTTATAATTAATCGGTTGGCTAATGGCAACCAATTGAATTCTTTGTGTACTGTCCAAATTGATACAGCTTTTATATGTTTTAGCTTCAGTCTTTGCAAAACTTGGGTTGGTTAGTTTAAATTTTTGAATTAAAGAATCTTGTAATTGTTCTGAACAAGCTTGATAAGGTGCTGCAAAACTATTTCCAGTAATCAAAAGCAGTGCAGCGTTCAATACAATTTGTAATGTTTTCATGCGCTCATCTCTAAAAAGTTCAAAATACAATTAAATTCCAAAGTCTAAAAAATTAAGATGTTCAAAATGATATTTTTTCCCATCAAATTTCATGATATGGCGTTGCTTTTTGACAATACGCTGGGTACTACAGTTTTTTTCGTTAAGTGTTATACGCTCTGTTTTTTCCGTTAATTGAATATCTGCTAAACCATGACTGTTCTGTTTTAAGGGGTGAAGTAAAATTTGAGTCTCAGTTTGTGCATTATTTTCACATAGAGACGGTCTTTCGCCAGCTGAGTAATTCGTCATAAATTTATCTAAAACCAATTGCATTTGTTGATTGCTGATTTTGAATAACTTTATTTCACTTATTGTATAGTCAATTCTACCTAAATGCCCATAGGTTAAGGCCAATCCAATAACATGAGTATGGGGAGTTTTAGAGTAAGGATTGATATCAAATTTTAAATTTTCAAACTGATGGTTATCTGAAGAAATCTTCATGGGATAATGATAGTGATTTAGAATTTTTTCAGATGCGTTGTCAATCAAATAAAGATTTAAGTCGTAATCTGCATACCCAGACGGCATATGAAGTGGTTGACTAATTGCGATCAATTGCCGATTTTGATTCAGCTTTATACAGCGCTCAAATGTTGGATAGCGTGTATCTCTCTGTTCAGGGGAAATCAATTTAAGTTTATCAATCAATTGCAGAGTCTGTGTTTCGCTGCATCGTGAATAATTATTTTGAATATTCTTCTGTTGGGCATAACTGAAAGGAAGAAATATAAAAATACATATCGCAATACAGCAAAAATAAAATAGGCGCCGCATAAATGTCATTGTGAGCAAAGATGAATACATTTTTTTATCCAATGATGTTTTAAATTCTATTGTTTTCGAATTTTTTCTTGCTAAAGTCAGCTATATATTAACAGTAGTGATCATAAATCTTATACCATATAACTGATTATGGTAATTTGGCTGTAAAAGGACAACTGATGCAACGTGTGGCAATAAACGGATTCGGGCGAATTGGACGGAATGTATTACGCGCTTGGTTTGAAAATCCGAAAAACTTCCATTTTGAAATTGTTGCCATTAACGATATTGCAGATGTTGAAACGCTGGTTCATTTATTTAAATATGATACTACACATGGTCGCTTTGACGGTGCGGTGAATATCGTTCAAGAAAATGGACAGCTTTATATGTTGATTGACGCATGGCAAATTAAACAGAAAGTTCAAATTTTAAGACAAGCCAATCCTGAATTATTGCCTTGGGAAGCGCTTAACATTGATGTTGTTTTAGAATGTACAGGGCTGTTTCGTTCAAGAGCCGCTGCAACACAACATATAACAGCTGGTGCAAAACGCGTCATTATCGGTGCTGCACCTTTTGATACTGTTGATGCTGCCATTGTTTATGGGGTAAATCATCATGATGTTAAAGCTAGTGATCAAATTATTTCGGGTGTGTCATGTACCACACAAGCTTTAGTCCCTTTGGTCAAAATTATTGATGATGCATTTGGAATTGACAGCGCATTAATGACTGAAATTCATGCGGTCACAGCAGATCAATCTGTACTGGATCATGCACATCGAGATTTACGCCGCGCACGTGCCTCAGGACAAAATATTATTCCAACTACATCTTCTGCTTTGGGTGCATTAAAACAAGTCATGCCCAAAATGGAAAACCGTATTGATGGTTTTTCAATCCGTGTACCAACAATTAATGTTGCCGCCATTGATTTAACATTTATTGCTAAAGCGCCTGTAACAGCTCATTTAATTAACCAAACCTTAATTCAAGCAGCAAAATATGATTATGCTGAGATTATGTCTGTTACAGATGAGCAATTGGTTTCAAGTGACTTTAATCATTCACCTTATTCACTGATTGTTGATCTGACTCAAACTATGGTCGTGGGTCAACAGGCGAAAGTGTTTGCTTGGTATGATAACGAATGGGGCTATGCAAATCGCTTGTTAGATTTGTGTGAATCATTTTATTAATCTAATATTTATCACTTAAAAATAACTTTAATGACTTGAGTTTAATCAAGACGAAGATTGACATGTTTTGTTGGGGGGGAATGATGTTTTTCATATATTTGGTTATTGTGATTCTTTATCTGGCCATGATGTTTGTGATTTGGCAAATGGGAAAGTTAAAGAAAGAAAACCTTGAATGGCTTAAGCATGTGCAGAATCATGAGCAACAGATCCATGCACAAGAGCAACATCTCAAACAGACCTTACAAATTATGCAAGATTTGGCTAAAAAAATGCATGTACAGCAGGAAGTTTTAGACAATACCTCAACACGTTTGACTCAAGTTGAGTTTCAAAACACTGAATTAATTAAAATATTACAGCAAAATTCAAAACCTTAATTGAGGTTTTGAATTGCATCAAGTCAAGAGTGAAAGGCTATTGAGAACGTTTAAAGCATAAAGTATCTCAAGATCCCTGTTGCAATGATACTGATCAGTACAGTGGGTAATAATGAAAAATAACAAGCTGCGAACAGTGTGAGGATAATTGCAATCAAGTTGGCTGGTTGATCCGTAACAAAGTAGGGTGCAATCACTGATATCAAAACGCAGCCGGGGATCACCTGTAAAATTCGCGTGGTTCTTTTGCTGAGGTGTTTATTTTTTAACAGCAAATAACCTAAGATTCGAGTTAAATAGGTTGTTAATCCCACACAAACAATGGCGATGAATGTCGTCATATGAATCATTCTTCATCTCCAATCAGTAAAAAAGCAGCGATAATTCCTGAAATAGAACCAATCAATACATACCAGCCTTTGGGTAGATAATAATAGGCCAGTGCGGCCGCGATCAGACTAATCAACCAAGGCAGAGCGGGTTTAAAACCTTTCCACATTCCGCGTAAAAGCACTAGAAAAACTGCGGGGAATGCCATGTCAAAACCAAACTTTGTGACATCACCAAGGAAAGAACCAATGCCGATTCCCATAGTAGTAAAAGCCACCCACATGACATATAACGCAAAACAAAGGCCGATATAAAAAAACACACTAAATCCTGCATAGGGATTGCGAGGGTTTTGTTTGTGTGAATCCGTAATGCTAAGGGCCCAACTCTCATCACACATAAAAAATAATAATGGAAGGGCTTTGCGATTGGGCAAATGTCGAATATAGGGTGCTAAACTTGCACCCATTAAAATATGGCGGCTGTTGACCAGAAAAGTGATCAGAATTAAAAACAACAATTGAGGTGGCTGCGTCCAGACTTCAATAATGGCGAACTCAGAACCACCAGCAAAATTGAGTCCTGTTAACAATGGAACTTCTAAGGCAGAAAATCCTTTTTGCGCTGCTTGCGTTCCTAAAACCAGTGCAAAAGGGATAATACCCAGTAGCATTGGAATAGAGGTTTTAAGCCCACGTACAAACTCTCTAAATTCAATTGAATAGGTCAGTTCATTCGTAGCGTTCTTAAAACTTAACATGAGTCGCTCAATGGTCGGTAAAACAAGATGATTTTTATTTTATGCCAATTGATTCGCTATATTTCGCTAAAATTGCTGCCTGTAAAATAATTTTTGCAATATTATTGCTGGAATATGTTATTTTTTGGTTTTATCTACTAGAAATAATTTTATGAAATTGGATCAGATAGATCGGCGTATTCTGTGTGCATTACAACGTAATGGAAAACTACAAAATAATGAATTGGCAGAACAGATAGGTTTATCCGCTTCACCTTGTTTAAGACGAGTAAAGCAACTGGAGGATGAGGGGATCATTGACCAATATGTTGCATTGGTCAATCCACACAAAGTAGATCTTAGTTTGACAGTCTTTGCACGAATTTGGTTAAAGAGTCAGGATGAACAAGCGGTCAATCGATTTATCGAAAGCATTATGAATATTTCTGAAATTGTTGAATGTCAACTTATGGCAGGAGATTGTGATTTTTTCTTACGTATTGTGGTTTCTGATTTAGAGGCATATCGTAAATTTCAAATTAATCATTTAAATAAAATTCCAGGGATCCAGAATGTCAAAACTGAAATCCCTTTACAGAAGATTAAACAGACCACAGCCTTACCGCTGGATTAGTTTTTTTGATTCGCTTTCGAATAACTTTAAATATTTTATCGGCACTTGTTCAGTCAACCAAACCCCATTTTCAGCACAATAAAATTGGAAACCATCTTGATGCATCTGTTTGGTGTCTAGGATGAAAATGATGACTTTGCCATGTCGTTGTCCCACTTTCTGGGCTGTGACTAAATCAGCAGATAAATGTACGTGATGACGTTCACCTGAAATTAAGCCTTTTTCTAAAATACTGTCGACAAAGCGAGTTGCTGTTCCATGAAAAAGTGTATCGGGTGGCGTAATAGCAACATACTCACGTTGAACCTGAGCACTAGAGTGACCTTGTACTGCGCGGATTTTGTTTTGATCAGGTGAAAGTTGGAAGCGTTTTTTATCACTGCTTTCAACGACCTCAATCAACTCTACGAGTTTAAGTGGTCTTCTGTGTTTGATCATTTGCTGTAAAAGGATGTGTACATCCGTCCAGCCTTCAGAATCGAGTTGGATTGCAATGGTTTCTGGTTGATGTCGAAGTACTAAACTTAGAAATTTACTATGTTCGCGTAATGTTTTTTCTGAAGATTTCATTTGTTATTCTTACATGATATGGGTTTGGATATAAAATTAAGGCTGAGTTTCAATTGCTCTTACGACACTATCTACTGAATATTGTCCCCATTCAGAGAGTTGCTCGATAAATAGATTGATTGCATGACTATCAAAATGCGCAACCAGCATATAGCAAGCGGAACCACAGACTTTATAGCAACTTTCAATTGACTCAAATTGAGCGATAAATGCTTCAAACTGTTCAAATTCATTAGTCTGCATCATCACACGTATAAATTGTGTTGATTGGTTCTGTAGCGTAATCGTATATTTCTGAATTGTGCCTTCATCTTGCATTCGCGCAATGCGACTTCCTACAGCTTGGCCTGTACGGTGTACTAATTTTCCGATCTCTTTATTGCTTAACCGAGAATCAGTTTTTAGTATTTTTAAAATTTTGAGGTCAATTGGGTCATTTGGCAACATAGTGAATTGAACAAATTTTCAGTTTGAAAGTTTCTAATCGATTATTCTTTCATGAGTGACTGCAAATCGCCAGTTGTTTTGATTAATCTTATAAAAACATCAACACAAGGGTTAGGGAAACACCATGAGTCAAACAGCATTATTAGTGATAGATGTACAAAACGATTATTTTCCTCAAGGGAAGATGGAGTTGTTCTGTGCGGAACAGGCTTTAAAACATATCAATCGATTGGAAGATCTATTTATAAAGCGTGAGCAGCCGATTATTTATATTCAGCATATTGCCAATCAACCCAATGCTACATTTTTTGAAGCAGGAACGCAGGGTGTAGCACTACATTCGGGTTTACGTGTTAAGATCGATTCAATTGTGATTGAAAAACATTATCCCAATAGCTTTTTTCAAACCACTTTAAAAGCAGAATTAGAGCGACTGAATGTTGATAAATTGGTGATTAGTGGCATGATGACGCATATGTGTGTTGATGCGACGTCACGTGCAGCGGCAGAATTTGCTTATCAACCGACGATCATTGCAGACGCTACAGCGACGCGTCAATTGAGCTATTCAGGCAGAACAGTTGAAGCAGAAGATGTACAAACAGCCTGTTTGTCAGCCTTTCAAATGTTTTCACAAGTAGTCAGTATCGAGGACTATTTAAAATAGCTGAAAGAGTCAAAATAACAGGGAAGTACAGCGATTCGATTTTGTACTTCCCTTTAAATCTGAATAAAAATTTATTCTTGGTTTAAGAAACCTTCTTTGATTTTTTCAGGTAAACCTGTATGCCACCATGTATAAATGGAAGATTTTATTTCGTCATCTTGTTCAGGATCATTGAAAGGTTCATCATCTTCACGAATCAACTCATCGCCTTCAAATTTAAACCAGAATTCCCACGGGTCATCATCCCCAGAACCCCAAGCCAGAGTGTGAATTTCAGGGAGTAATGCTTTTAAGAAAAGTAGGATTGCTTCGATAAACTCATCACCCGAAGAACCATGCACAAAATGGGCAACTGAATAGCCTGCAATAGTGTGTAATGATTCAGGACCCAAATCAAACTCAATATTGTCAACTGTATTTAAAAGATCTTCTGCAAGTTCTTGCCCCAATTGTGAATTGAGCTCAACTGCAACAGCAATAAATTTGTCTTGTTCACCGCGATGCTCTTGAAATAAACGGCCTAGCTTTTGCATGATTTCCGTATTTGGATGCGTGTAATATAAGTTGCTATGTAGTTCCATACTTCCCCAGTTTTTAGTATTTCAGTTGCTTTAAATAGATGCTGTTTTTCTAAACGAATAAATTATATTTTCAACAACGCAAATAGCAATCAACACTTGTGTGAAAAGTTAAATAAATACAAAGAATTGAAGTGGGGTAATGTGTAATAGATAGTTTTTTGCCTAAATTATGCATAAGTGGTCAAATTATCTAGGCATCAAAAGTTATTTTATTAATGCATGGCGCAGATGATCGTGCTAAAATAAGAGAAATCGGGTGTGTTCCCGATTTTTTTATGCGGATTACTTCCGCGCTGACAGGATTTAGGTTTACAACATGCCCATTTCAGAGACATGGTTATTACCTGATGGTGTAGCTGATGTATTACCAGAGCAAGCGCAAGTAATTGAAAAATTGCGCCGTGAAGCTTTAGATTTCCTCGCATCACGAGGTTATCAGCTGGTGTATACGCCATTCATCGAATACATCGAATCTCTTTCTTCTCTCTCCGAATCGAATCAAGATTTAGACTTAGCCACTTTTAAAGTCATCGACCAACTTTCAGGTCGTTTACTTGGTGTGCGTGCCGATATGACACCACAAGTGGCTCGTATTGATGCCCATGTACATCAAGTACAAGGTGTGGCGCGTTACTGCTATGCAGGAACTGTACTTCATACTAAACCACAAGGTTTTAATACCACGCGTGCACCACTTCAGTTAGGCGCAGAGTTATTTGGTTCAGACAGTATTGACGCAGACGTTGAAATGATCGATGTGATGCTCAATCTGCTTAATACCGCGGGTTTAGCTGATGGTATCCATCTTGATTTAGGGCATGTAGGACTGTTTAGAAGTCTGGTAAAACATGTGGGTTTAAACAAATCAACAGAAAGCCATTTATCTGATTTGTATCAGCGCAAAGCACTACCAGAACTTGCTGAATTCACTCAAGATTTAGAATTTGGTTCTGATTTTTATGCTTTAGGTCGTTATGCAAGTGATCTGGATGCATTGCAAGCGAATATTAGCGCAGAGATTTTTGCTGATGAAGCATTTAAAAATGCTTTTGAGGTACTTAAAACAACATATACAGAAATTCAAGCACGTTGGCCAAAACTCAATATTGGTATCGATGTTGTAGAGCTTCGTTCGTACCATTACCACACTGGGTTAATGTATGCCGTGTATGCACCAAACCGTGCTGCACCGTTGGCACAAGGTGGTCGTTATGATGGTATTGGTGAACACTTTGGACGTGCGCGTCCTGCAACAGGCTTTTCTTGTGACTTGTATTCCTTAAGTGCGGGTCAACGTCAACAGATTGAAAAAGTAGTTGCACCGAAAGGTACCGAATCCACTTTGCTGGATGCGATTGCCGTAGCACGTCAACAAGGTTTAAGTGTAATTCAGTTATTGGGTAATGACGATTTAAACTCAGTTCCAAATGCAACCCACCAGATGGTGAATGTTGCCGGTGAGTGGAAAATCGAAACAATTTAAGTATCAGATTGAATGTTCATGTCATTCGATTTGGTTTTCTATTTTAACAGCATGATGTAATGAGGCTATTATGGGCAAAAGTGTTGTGGTACTCGGTACCCAATGGGGCGACGAAGGTAAAGGTAAAATCGTTGACCTGCTCACAGATCAAGCAGCTGCGGTAGTACGTTATCAAGGCGGACATAACGCAGGGCATACGCTCGTCGTTGGTGGTAAGAAAACAGTTCTTCACCTCATTCCATCAGGTATTTTACGTGAAAACGTACTTTGCTTAATTGGCAATGGTGTTGTACTTTCACCTGAAGCATTGATCAAAGAGATGGATATTCTTGAGAAAGAAGGCGTACCCGTTCGTGAACGTCTGCGTATTTCTCCAAACTGTCCGTTGATTCTTCCTCACCATATTGCACTTGATCAAGCGCGTGAGAAGAAACGTGGTAATGCCAAAATCGGTACAACGGGTCGTGGTATTGGTCCTGCTTATGAAGATAAAGTAGCCCGTCGTGCGATCCGTGTTGCGGATTTAGTTCGTGGTGGCGAACATCTTAAAGCACAGCTTGAAGAGCTTCTTGAATATCATAACTTCCAATTGACTCAATTCTTCGGTGTTGAAGCAGTTAAAGTTGAAGATGTATTGGCACTTTGTGATCAATGGCGCGAAGTGGTTAAGCCATTAGTTTTAGATGTGATTACAACATTGCATGACTATCGTAAAGATGGTGCAAACATCATGTTTGAAGGTGCGCAAGGCTCACTTCTTGATGTCGATCATGGTACATACCCATATGTAACTTCATCGAATACTACCGCTGGTGGGGTAAGTTCAGGTTCAGGTCTTGGTCCATTGCATCTTGACTATGTTTTGGGAATTACCAAAGCCTATACAACTCGTGTAGGTGCAGGTCCATTCCCAACTGAGCTTGTTTATGATGCTGCCAATGATGTTGGTGATGCAGTTGGTAAACATTTGGGTACTGTGGGTTCAGAATTCGGTGCGTCGACTGGTCGTCAGCGTCGTTGTGGTTGGTTTGATGCTGAAATCTTACGTCGTTCTGTAGATGTAAACTCATTATCAGGTATTTGCTTAACTAAACTTGATGTTTTAGATGGTTTGGAAGAAGTGAAAATCTGTATCGGTTATGAAGCTGCAGATTCAGGTTGTGTGGGTTCTACAGATGCGCTTGCATTTGAAACATTAAAACCAATTTATGAAACTATGCCTGGTTGGTCTGAGTCTACGTTTGGTGCCAAATCATTGGATCAATTGCCACAAAACGCAATTAATTATGTAAAACGTATTGAACAGTTGATTGAATGTCCTATCGACATCATTTCAACGGGTCCAGATCGTGATGAAACAATTGTGATGCGTCATCCATTTGATGCTTAATTGATTCAATCTTTAAAAAGCTCCTACGGGAGCTTTTTTTATTGTTATTGTTTTTAGGTGTTTTAAATAAAGTGTGATTATATTTTGATTTTTTTTGTAAAATACAACATAATTCAGCCGCTAAGAGCTGAGCTTCGTTTTGAAGCTTGCAATAAGATCTATGAAATTTGGTGAAAATAATGATTAACAAGAAACTATTACTTGGATTAGGGTTGGCTATAGGCTTAACAGGTTGTACAACTGTTGCTGAATTAACGGGTAATGATTCTGCGACGCTAAACCTCAATGCAGCAGCAGATTATAAACTTCTTGTAGATGATGCAAGGGCACAAAAAGCACTTGATACAACATCTGCAACATATAAACGAGTCAATGCTGTTTTCTTAAAGATGAAACCTTTTGCTGATCAAGCAAATCAAACTGGTCAAAAATTTGACTGGCAATTGAGTGTACTTAAATCAAATGAACTCAATGCATTTGTAATGCCTGGCGGTAAGGTTGTATTCTTTACAGGTATTGTCAATCAATTGAAACTGACTGATGCTGAAATTGCTGCCATTATGGGACATGAAATGACCCATGCCTTAGAGGAGCATTCTAAACGTGGTGCTGGTGCAACGGCAATTACTGACTTTGCTGTGAAAATGGGCAAAACCTATGCAGGCGATAAATTGGGTTCAGTCGGCACTCAAGCTTTAGACATCGGGAGTAAATATGGTGTAGGTCTGCCATATTCACGTAGTTTAGAATCATCTGCTGACCGTGGTGGATTAATGCTTATGGCGAAAGCTGGCTATAATCCTGAAGCGGCAATCAGTGTTTGGCAAAAAATGAACAAGATTGATGGCGGCAGTAATAATGGTGTACAGAAGTTCACTTCAACACATCCATCAAATAACGACCGTATATCAGATTTAAACAAAAACATGGTTGAAGCAAAGCAAATCTATCAATCTGTTGTTAAAAAGTAATTTGATCGCAGAGTGTTCAGCCCGATGTAAATCGGGCTTTTTATTTAAAGCTAAAAAAGACTAAAGTCGATATCAATCAGGCTAGGTTTTCAAGCTTAGCTTGTTAAAATGTCCTTTTATATAACACATTGAGTTTGTAGGATGCAAAAGAATATATCGAGCACAATATTTTACTCTCTGATTTTCGCAATGGGCGGTGCTCCAACGATTGCAATGCTGATTATTCAGGCTCAAACCACTGATCTGAATATTATCAATAATGCATTGTTAGGTCTGAGTGTAATGGTTGCATGTGTGCTGGTTCCTGTTATTTTGATCCAAAATGCATTTTTATTTATCAAAAGAAACGACCAATTGTTAGAGACAAAAATTATTCCATTGAAAAACATATATTTGATGCTTAATGTGATTTGTCTCATCTATTGGTTGGCGATTCAATTTTTGTAAAATTTCACTTACATAATTAATATGAATTAATGGATCTTATTGATTTAACCTTATGTAACATTTGCATATAATCCACAGTGCTTTTCATTGTTCTCCATGGAGTTGATTATAATGAACAATAAATTAATGCTTAGTCTTTGTGCGGCGACTGCCATTTCAATTTCAGGGTGCTCAACTATTGCGGATATGGCAGGTGCTGATTCTGCAACGCTTAATTTAAACGCAACACAAGGCTTTAATAAAACGGTGCAAGAAGCACGTTTGAATAAGACTCTAGATACAACTTCTGCAACTTATAAAAAAGTGAACGCAGCATTTATCCGATTAAAACCTTTTGCAGATCAAATGAACCAAACGGGTCAAAGATTTGATTGGCAGTTGGCTGTTCTTAAGTCAGACGAAATCAATGCTTATGTCGCACCCGGTGGTAAAGTAGTTTTTTACACAGGGATTGTAAATCGACTCAATCTATCTGAAGCTGAAGTTGCTGCAGTAATGGGACATGAAATGACCCATGCTTTAGAAGAACATTCTAAACAAAAATTAGGTGCGCAAGCGTTGACCAATCTTGCAGTAGGAATTGGTAAATCGTATGCAGGTAGCCAAATTGGTGAATTAGGTAATGCTGCTCTCGATTTGGGAAGCCAAGTTGGAGTGGGTTTACCATACTCACGTAGTTTAGAGAGCCGTGCAGATGAGGGCGGCTTAATGATGATGGCAAAAGCTGGCTATAATCCTCAAGCAGCAATTAGCTTGTGGGAAAAAATGGCGAAACAGGGTGGAGGAAAAGGTTCTGCATTACTGTCAACACATCCATCTGATGTTAATCGTATCAATGCAATGAAAAAGAATTTACCTGCTGCAATGGCAGTTTATACTGCGCGAGGCGGAAGATAAGTTTTTTGATAAAACCTATCGAATAAAAAAGGATGCTTATGCATCCTTTTTTATTGAAAACAACGTAGAACAATGAGCGTTTCAAAAATTGTGCTTAAGGTGCAGGGTTTGGCTGCTGCTGATGAATCGCATCTATTTCCAATAAGATTTCTTCAGACAATTGGGTATCAAAGGCCTGAATATTCTCTTTTAGTTGCTCGAGCGTAGTCGCACCAATAATGGTACTACTCACAAAAAATTGTTGTTTAATAAATGCTAAAGCCAATTGGGTAAGGCTTAAACCATGTTTTTCTGCAAGCTGTGCATATTGTTCTGTCGCCCAATCGCTCTGTGGATTGCTATAGCGGCTAAAGCGAGAAAATAGTGTAATACGTCCTTTTTCAGGGCGTGCGCCGTGGCGATACTTGCCAGTTAAGTAACCAAAGGCTAAGGGTGAGTAAGCGAGTAAGCCAACGCCCTCGTGTTGTGCGATCTCAGACATCCCAATTTCATAAGTACGATTGAGCAAACTATAAGGGTTTTGTACACTCACAATTTTTTCTAAGCCCAATTGTTCAGCTAAATGTAAAAACTTTAAGGTACCCCAAGGTGTCTCATTGGATAAGCCAATATGACGAATACGCCCTTTTTTAACTTCTTTCGAGAGTGCTTCTAAGGTTTCAGCAAGCGGGGTGATGTCTTGTGTACGTGCCGCAAGCTGATTGCTGTAACCCAGCGTGCCAAAGAAGTTAACAGGGCGTTGTGGCCAGTGCAGTTGATAAAGATCTATATAGTCTGTTTGTAAGCGCTTGAGCGAGCTATCAATAGCACTACTGATCTCTGCTTCTATAAACTTGGTATGCCCATCACGAATTTGACTGCCACCTTGTTGGGGGCCTGCAATTTTTGTGGCAATGATAAGTTTGTCACGCTGACCGTTTTGAGCAATCCAATTCCCTATGATGCTTTCAGTCGATCCCTGTGTCTCTGGTTTAGGGAGTACCGGATACATTTCAGCAGTATCCCAGAAATGGATATTTTGATCGATTGCATAAGCAAGTTGTTCAAATGCTTCATTCTGATTATTTTGTTCACCAAAGGTCATGGTACCTAAACAAATTTCAGGGACCACAAGATCAGAATGCCCTAAACGATTTGACTTCATTTTATGTCCTTCAAAACTAATATTCAGTATCTTGTGAGAATAATAGCGTAATTTAAATTTGATAACTAAGTGAAAAAATGTTTCTAATTATCAAAATAAGATAAAGTTATCTGATTCTTTTATAAAATGCTCATTTTAGCTTGGTCTAGTTTTATAGCATGGTCATGAGACCAGCTCACAGCCATTCACTGTGTAGTTCTAGCAACATGAAAAAAGCAAACTCGGGAGTTTGCTTTTAAACTATATTTCAACTTTTTGACAATATTTGATATTTACCCCATTCAACATAATTCTTTAAGGAAATAAATTCTCAAATTTGTTCTCAAGTTTTATTCATCATCTGTGCTTAGTTCGTCTTCAGAAAAATTAGATTCTTCTAAAGATACATCAAATATAAGGATGGCTTTACCGTCGGTTTCGATCATGCCTTGTTCTTCAAGTGTTTTTAGAACACGACCAACCATTTCACGGGAACAGCCCACAATACGACCAATTTCTTGGCGAGTAATGCGGATTTGGCGGCCGTTTGGCAAGATCATCGCTTCAGGCTGTGCTGAAAGATCAATTAAACAACGTGCAATACGACCAGATACATCAATAAATGCAAGGTCAGTTACTTTGCGTGTTGTATTTTTTAAACGACGAACAAGTTGTGCAAATACGGCATAACTTAAGTCAGGATATTGTTTACTAATTTCGTGGAAATTGTCATATGAAATTTCAGCAATTTCACATACGTCACGGGTTCTTACTTCCGCAGTACGTTGTGGATTCTGCTCAAATAATCCCATTTCCCCAAAAAAGTCCCCAGGGTTCAAATATGCAACAACAATTTCACGTTCATCATCTTCACGTAAAATAATTGAAACTGAACCTTTTAAAATTAAATACAGTGATTTTGACTCTGAACCTGCATCAATAATCGTTGAGCGTTTTGGAAAACGATTGATGTGGGCTCTTTTGAGCAAAGCTTTGACTGACTCAGGTAGTTGACCAGGAGACAAAGCATCTGTACTAAGTTGTGCAAAATTAGAAGACATGCTTAAAAATTCCGAATTGGATAATAACTAGATCTGTTGATCTAAATTGAACTCGTCACGTAGAAGCAGTAGAGATGAAATTCCTTATCAACTCATTTTATGCTAGTGTACAGGTACCCCGTAAATTTATAGCTTTTTTTAGGTAGTTGCAATGCAAACTAGCGTTCATTGGTTAGAGAATGTTGCTTTCGAAGCAAAATCAGAAAGTGGTCATCAAATTGTGATGGATGGTTCTGCTGAATATGGTGGTGAAAACCGTGGCCCACGTCCTATGGAACTCATATTAATGGGACTTGGTGGGTGTGCTTCATTCGATATTGTGACCATTTTAAAGAAATCTAGGCAAAATGTAACAAATGTTGTTTGTCAGCTCAAAGCGGATCGAGCAGACACGATTCCAGCTGTATTTACGAAGATACATTTACATTTTGTGGTAACAGGGCATGATGTAAAAGAGAAGCAAGTAGCGAAAGCTGTTGAATTATCAGCCGAAAAGTATTGCTCAGCAAGTAAAATGCTATCCGATGGTGGTGTTGAAATCACCCATGATTTTGAAATAATTTTAGCTGAATAATTAAATTATTATTCTAAAAAGCCAATCCTTAGATTGGCTTTTTTTTATGTGCTCTAACTTTTTAAATTCATGACTCATGCTAACAATTTTTTAAAAAATAAATTATTACAAAATGTGTATTTCTTTAAAAGGACCATTTTTGAAACAAATGTTCAAAGTTTTCTTTGCATTTTGCTTGCAAAATTAAAGTGATAAAAATAATTGTGGATCAACTCGGGCATTATTTAAGCTCATTCCCCAGTGTAGATGTGGACCTGTTACTCGTCCTGTTTTACCCACCAATCCCAATAATTCACCTTGTTTCAAGATTTGCCCTTTTTCTACATTGATTTTACTGAGGTGGCAAAACATGCTGATCAGACCTTGTCCGTGATCAATCATAACGGTATTTCCATTAAAGAAATAATTGCCTGTGGCAACCACTGTTCCTGCGGCAGGCGCAACCACTTTTTGTCCGATGGGGGCAGGGATATCTAAACCAGAATGTGGAGCACGTTCTTCACCATTAAAAAAGCGTTTACGACCAAATGAATTACTAAATTTTCCTGCTGTAGGACGGATAAATGTTGGAAAGTCTTTCCATTGTGCAGGGCTAAAAGAGCTATAAACACTGTTTTGTTCTTTCGCTTCTTGGCTATAACGATCAAGTTGTTCTTGATTCGGATTGACGTAGTCCTGATTTTTTACATTGAGGCGCTGCTCAGCGTATTTAAATGGCTTCACTTCAATATTAATTGGGCCTTTAGAGCTTTGTAATTGCAGTGTACCCAGTGGCGCTGAAAGCGGAATACCAAAAACAATATGGTTTACTGCATTTTCACCATCCACGATCAAGACAGGTTTGTCTTGATAAGTGACATTTAACACGGTTTTAGCAACAGGAATAACCGCTATGCCACCTGCACGACGTGAGTCTTGAGGTAAGGCAAAAGCTTGTGTTGCTATAATTAAGCTAGATAGTAGGAAAAGTTTTTTGATTGAAGGCATAAATAACATACAAGGTTTAATTTTTTGTAGTATCTCGCTTTTTTATTCAGATGCTCAAGCATGTGATTGTTAAATTGTAAGTAGAGTGTTCTTGATGACTATTCAAAATACTGTAGGGCAATGAATATTACCCAATTATTTGAATATCTGATTTGTTAAGAAAGATTCAAGAGATCTAATTGAGAACATTGGTCAATAGGCTTGATAAGCGAGTTGATTGAAATATGAATAGTGTAAAGATATTGATCAATTTAAATTATTAAAATTATTTAATAATTCTATTAAATTTGTCTTAATGGTTGGTTTTATGTTTCAATTGCTATGTTCTTCATTCAATAACAATAATTGGCCTCAGTATGACGAAACCTAAATTTTTACATGAATTACCAATTGAGCAGTTAAAGCAGATGTCTCAAGAAGACATAAAGCAAACAATAAAAGCAGAGCAGCTTTATTTTCGACGCAGACCCAAAAAGATCTATTACCTTGCGGTAAATGGGGCTAAAACCAAAAATGGTGGGTTAGTTAAAGCGACTGCATTGCAAAGCCGAATAGGTGGATTGCCTATTGCTTTAGTTGGTGACGATGCTATTTACGCAGATGGGACAATTTCTAAAATCATTTCAGGTGCTGGCAAGGGTTGTCTTATAAATGGTCAGTCCGCTGCATTGGTAGGAAGCCACTTAGAGAATGGTGATGAGATTGTCGATAGCCCTAATAACTCTGTAGCTATAAATATCTTTATCGGTGATAAGGCCCCTGAAGGCTTTTTGTGCCAAGATGGTTTTAATCATGACTAAAGGTTTTGCAATTCATAACTCTATGACAAATCATGGAGGCATCATTCAAGCAACACAACAACGAACATCTCAAATGGGAAATCTATTTCTACGTGCTGGAGATGGTCACTTTTGCCCTAAGTGCAAATGTTGGTCTGAAATTGTTAAAAGCCATGATCATATTATTATGGATGGCAAAGCTGTTGCTTATGTTGATGACTTATTGACTTGTGGAGCTAAAATTTTACCTAAACAAGATCATGTTGTTGGAACAAGCCAAGGTGAGAATTATAGAAGTTCTTCAAGCTCAAAAGAGCCTTTACAAAATAGCTTTATAGATAAAGTAATCTCAACAAATTTTGGTTTGCAACACCAATTGTTAGATAAAGCTACTCAGAAACCGTTAGTTGATTTTCCATACCAATTGAAACGTGCAAACGGTGAAGTTATTGAGGGGAAAACTGATGAAGATGGAAATACAGTTCATATTGATTCAGGTGATCAAGAGGAACAGGTAGAGCTAATAATTTATGACCTTTCTAAACCAATGCCTCCACTAGATGATGACTTAGGGTAAAAAATTATGGCTGACGTTATTGTAACTGATAAGGGTATGTTTCCTAGGGATGTTGAAGTTTGTAACTATCCCTCTGTAACGTGTAATCCAGCGTTTAAAGTTGGTAATTACTACATTGCTGCGCCTTACAATTTTTTCTTTGACGAAGATCATTGGCAAAGGCTGGAACGCACAAATAAAGTAGAGTTTCTACTGGCTTTACGTTTTGGTATGGAATATGACATAAACAAAATTGGTGATGGAATGATTAATAAGCTTTCCTTCAACACTATGATGTATGTAAAGTTTCAACAGTATGTACGGAAACACTCAATGCATGAAGCCAGTAAATTAGTTGCTCAATTTCAAAAACAAACCTTTTCAATCAGACTTAAAACAGGATTTAGTTTTTTTGATGTATTGGCAGTAATAGGAATTGCAAAAAATATTACTGTTCCAGAAACCATAGTACATCTTCGGCAATTGGCTGAAAATAATCATTGTCCTCTATATGTAAACAGATCCACATTTAAAAATATATTTAATGAAGATTATCATTCGGGAATGTTAAAACAGTTAACAGGAGATGGAACGTATAAGGGGGAAGGTTCTGTTGTAGACTTGAAGCAGTTTGACAATAAAGGAAGTGGGTAATTATGAAATTTAAATTTTTAACTCTAATATTAATACCACTGGTATCGATAGGATGTTCTGCTAATGAAATAACAAAAAAAGACATTCAAAAATACGTAGAAACAAGTGATGTATTTATCAATATTGATACACCTATTTATAGATTAGCTGACACGACTAAGAAAAATGCGATGGCTGACGCAATTTATAAATCATCATTAGCCAAGCTTTATTTTTTAAAAAGTTATGAGAAAGAGCTATTCCCTATTTACAATCTCGAAGACAAGATGATGTCTGAAAACTTCTTTGGCTATTGTTGGATGGGAAAATTCATCAATGATTATAAATCCTTTGCACCCAAGCCTTCTTTAGTAGATGTTGAAACATTGCAATGGCTGGATAAAAAGCGCGCTATATGGGCTCAGCATATTAGTAAAAAATTTGGGAATGATACGTCCGTTAAAAATTACTGTCCTTACTAACAGGTACAGCCGATATATTTACTTTTAAAGTTATGAGTAATATAGTCTTAAAAATGTTGCAAAAATAGGTTGATAAAAATAATGGTAAATCAACCTGATTTAAACTAAATAGCGGCTTAATTTTTTTGTTGTAGTGTATCGTTTTATCGAATTGAGGGGATATTTTCACTAATTGGATGAATTACGCATCCCCATTCAAAAATAGATCATACAATCGTCACCTCGAAAAATCACATGCCTAATTAATTAAGCATGTGATTATGATCGATCAATAAAGTCTTTGAAAACTAAAACTTAAAAACTAAGCTTTAAAAGCTAAAGTTTAAAATTAGGATTTATAAGGTTTAGCACGGCGGAGTTGATGCAATACTGAAACCAATAAATCAATTTCCTCAGTGGTATTATAAAACGCAAGAGAAGGGCGTACAGTACGTTCAACACCGAAACGGCGTAAGATCGGTTGGGCACAATGATGCCCAGTACGCACGGCGATACCATATTGATTGAGTACTTTCCCGACCTCTTCCGTTTCATAGCCTGCCAGTGTAAAAGACATCACACTGGCTTTATTTAATGCAGTACCAATCAGGCGTAGTCCAGAAACGCTTTGTAGTGCATGTTGACCATATTCAAGCAAGTCATGTTCATAACGTGCAATGTTATGGATTCCAATACTTTCTACGTATTCTAAAGCAGCACCTAAGCCAACAGCATCTGCAATATTCCCCGTACCTGCTTCAAATTTATTTGGTGCAGGTTGATAGACCACATTCTCAAACGTCACATCCTGAATCATATTTCCGCCGCCTTCCCATACAGGCATGCTATCAAGTAATTCAGACTTGGCATAAACAGCGCCAATACCCGTTGGGCCAAAAACTTTATGCCCAGAAAACACAAAGAAATCGGCATCTAAGGCAGTAACATTGGTGGGCATGTGCGAAACAGACTGAGCACCATCAATCAAAACTCGAACACCTGCTGCATGCGCCAATGCAATAATTTCTTGAGTAGGCGTTACAGTACCCAAGGCATTAGAAACCTGTGTAATCGAAACCAGTTTGGTTCTAGGATTGAGCAATTTTACAAATTCCTCAATCTGAATCTGACCAGTATCATCTACAGGAATTACACGGAGTTTTGCACCAGTTTCTTTACTGAGTTGGTACCAAGGCACAATATTGGCATGATGCTCAAGATGGGACACAATAATTTCGTCTCCCGCTTGAATATTCTGCTTACCCCACGATTTTGCGATTAAGTTGATGCCTTCTGTTGTACCTCGAACAAAGACGATATTTTTTGCTGAAGCGGCCCCAATAAAGCGAGCAACAACATCACGTGCATGCTCATAAGCATCACTGGCACGTGCTGCAAGTTCATGTGCTGCACGGTGAATATTCGAATTTTCATGTTGATAGAAATATGAAATTCGATCGATGACCGCCTGAGGTTTATGGGTGGTGGCTGCATTATCCAACCAAACCAATTGCTTACCATTTACACGCTCTTGTAGGATGGGAAAATCCCGACGGATTTGCAAAATATCAATGGGTTGATAGTTCTGAGCATTCGCTGGTATTTGCACATCTGAATGCGGACGAACAGCTTCAATGGTAGGTGATTGAAGAAAATAATAACCAGACGCTGCTGTTGTAGGTTTGTCATTACGATCTTGTAATACACTTTTTAATTGCTGGTCATCTGTCACATGATAATGATCAAACGCATATGGATTTTTAAGCACATCAGTTTGAGCCGTATTGGTATTGACTGTTTGGGCGCTAGCAACTTCAGGGTGAGGCAGATCCAAAAAGTAATAACTCGATTGAGCTTGATGTGGCGCAGTCGTTGTTAGGTTTGATGGTGCAGTCTGTTGTGTGATTTGTGTAGGATTCAAAGACAAATCTAGCTTTTGTCCGACAGCAAATGGATCAGGAGTATTTGCACCACCAACAATGGGCGAAGAAGATAGAATTCTACGCTCGGGATGGTCGGCGGTCGGTTCTACATAGTGATGTGTAGAATCCGGGTTTAAATTTGCCTGTTGTACAATGGCAGGTATGCGCCCAGACAATGCAGTAATCGGGTCTTTAGGCTGTGGTTGGTGACTAATACCTTGAGATCGTTGATCGGGTATATCAAAGTTAAAACCTTGTGGGTTTTGCTTGGGTAAAGCCGAAAAAAATTCAGCAGCCAATTGTGCAATGACAGATTCACTGATGGGCGCATCAGCAATATGATCAGAAGAAATATCTGGAGTAGGTTGATTACTTGTAAGTTGTTGGATAGTCATGGTACTTGTCTACCTCCACATCTTCGAGCACAGCGAGTGCATCATCTGTTAACACAGCAAGAGAACAATATAAGGAGATTAAGTAAGAGGCGATTGCATTACGATTGATGCCCATAAAGCGTACAGATAGGCCAGGTGCCTGTTCACCAGCAAGACCTGGTTGGAATAAGCCAACAACACCTTGACGCTTTTCACCAACGCGTAACAAGATGATTTTGGTTTTGCCATCTTCAACTGGAATTTTATTTGAAGGAATCAGTGGAATACCACGCCAAGTGATGAACTGTGAACCAAATAGGCTTACGGTGGGTGGTGGAACACCACGACGGGTACATTCACGTCCAAAAGCTGCAATCGCATCGGGATGTGCTAAGAAGAAGCCTGGCTCTTTCCAAACTTTACGTAGTAAATCATCAAAATCATCTGGTGTGGGTGCACCTGTCAAAGTGGAAATACGTTGCTCATCTGCAACACTTGCCAATAAGCCGTATTCAGGATTATTGATTAATTCACTTTCTTGACGTTCTTTAATGGTTTCGATGGTTAAGCGTAACTGTTCTTTGATTTGATCGTGAGGACTACTATATAAGTCAGAAACACGAGTATGAATATCCAGAACTGTGGAAACACCATTTAAAAAGTATTCACGTGGATTAACTTCATAGTCGACAAAAGTTTGTGGAAGTGTTGCTTCATCACGTTGTGTACAAGCCACCTGAATATCATCGGTATTGCTGACTTTATTGACCCGATAGATACCTGCTTCAACAGGGGTCCATTGCAATAAATGTGTTAGCCAACGTGGCGTAATGGTGGAGAGTTGCGGTACTGTTTTTGTCGCATTGGCAAGTTGACGGGCTGCTTGATCATTTAGCGCTTGGCGTGTGACTTCTTGGTTCTTAGCCATGTTTTAATCCTTGGTGGTATTGGAAATTAATTTATTGATTACTCATCTGATTTAAAAATGCTGTTTTTATCATCTCCAATAAAGTAAGAATTTTGCTATTGGTGTTTAATTGTGACCGGTATTTATTGCATTAATTTGATTCTAATTAAGAGCGTTTTTAATCATTATCAACTGCTTATAAAAATTCATAAGAGGAATAAAGCAAGAGCCTTATTCCTGACGCCAAGGTAAGTTGTGGAAACGCCATCCATTGAAAGAACCACGATGATCATTTTCGTCAAGGTCACCTTCAAAGCCTTGTTCGATATTGTAAATATTTTCAAAACCCGCATTAAAAGCCACATTTGCAGCAGCTGCGGAACGTTTGCCACTACGACAAAGCAGTAGAATGATCTTGTCTTTTCCAATTTTAGTTTCAAGTTCTTTGGCAAAGCGTGGATTGCGGTTCAGCGCAGTTCCTGTCGCCCAAGGAATATGAATAGTATCTTCTACATAGCCGACAAATTTACGTTCTTCGTTGGTGCGTACGTCGACAATCACCACATGACCCGCTTTAAACAATGCCCATGCTTCATGAGGTAAAATTGTTCCCGTAAATTCTAAATAATGATCTTCAACACGTTGTTTTGCTTGTTCAAAGATATTTTCAATTTGAGCCGTTGTTAATTCGGTAAAGTGTTGTTGATTTAAACTCGTCATTTCAGTTGCCTTTCTTCAAACTTAGAATTACATCTAAGTCTTGATGTATCAGATGTATTGATAACAACTATAATGATTTTATATATTCAATAAATTAATAAAAATTGAATTGCTTATTCTTATTTTGAAATAAGATTTAAATGATTTTTAAAGATATCTTTATACGAAGAATGTTTATCTACAAGATTGCTAATAAAATAGTATTTACATATTCAAAGTGAATAATAAAATTTCATGTTAAGCGCATGGATTGTGAAAAGTCATTTCAGTAGGTAAATATATGACCCAATGGAATATCCCCAATATTGTGGATGAGCTACAACAAGCTCGTAATGAATGGCGTACTCAACGTAAAAGCTTAAAAGACTTTGGCGGTAGGGAATTACCTTCAAAAGATGAAATTAAGAAAATCATGAATGATCTGTGTGGTATCTTGTTCCCTATGCGACTAGGGCCACCTGATCTACGCCAACAAAGTGAAAATTTTTATATTGCACATGCACTTGAGAAAACTTTGCACTCATTATTGGAGCAAGTCAAACTTAATCTAACTTATGATTATAAATATAAAAAGCACAACGAAAATGCCGACGTAATTGAGGTATTGGCACAAAGTATCGTCAGTGAATTTGCACAAAAATTACCAGATCTACGCCGAATTTTAGATACAGATGTGATTGCAGCCTATGATGGTGATCCAGCTGCACGAAGTGTCGATGAAGTTTTATTGTGTTATCCGGGTATTTTGGCAATTATTTACCACCGAATTGCACATGAGTTTTATAAAAAAGACTTGTCACTGTTGGCACGTTTAATTGCTGAGATTGCACATTCAAAAACTGGCATTGATATACATCCAGGTGCACAAGTCGATCAAGGTTTCTTTATTGATCATGGTACAGGTGTGGTGATTGGTGAAACCTGTATTATTGGTAAAAATGTGCGAATTTACCAAGCCGTAACGCTTGGCGCTAAACGTTTTGAAATCGATGATTCTGGGCGTTTACAGAAAGAATATGCACGTCACCCAATCGTAGAAGACAATGTGGTGATCTATGCAGGTGCAACTATTCTTGGGCGTATTACCATTGGTCAGGGTGCTGTAATCGGTGGAAATGTATGGATTACCCAAAATGTCGCAGCGAATAGCGCAGTTTCTCAAAGTTCTGCAACCAAGTCGGAAGTGTAAGTGCATTAAAAGCTTAATAGGTTGTGTAGCTTAAAATTTTATGAGGTTAAAATGCTTCATTAAGAAAGTGGAATGATGTAGTAAGTTTGATCAACCGAGATGATCAGTTTATTTCTAATTTGATATATCCAAGCAGTGTCAATGGGCAGCTTAAATTGTTTATTTTGCCCATGTTGTTTGATTTCAAATACGTCATAGCCAATAGGTGTAAACCAGAATATATAATGATTTCCTGAACCTTGAACATCATCAATACTTTGATATTTTAGATATTTGGCATTTACAGTGGGTAACTCTACTGGCTTTTTGCATTCAGGCAGTCTTATCTCATCTTTCAACTGTGGCAGAAATTTGGAAAAATCGCGACTATAGAGATAACTTTGAGGTGTTTTTAAGAGCCGTGTTTCGTGATCAAGAATTAAATAACATTCTGCTTGGTGCTGTTGTAGATAGAGCCTTAATTGTTGAATGAGTTTTAAATTAAAAGGTTCGGCAGGTTGAGCAGGATAATCATCTGGTGAAAAATCACGTTTTGGTTGTTCAGGCTTGTCTCTAAAAATATCTTTGAAATTTTTGATTACAGATTGCTGCTGTTGTTTATGTTCTTTTTGAGCTTCTGCGGCTGCTTTGGCCGAAATATATTGAGGATCAAAATAAACTGTTGTGTCATATTCTAAGACTTTCTTTTGATATGTTTTCTCTTGCACCATTTGCTCTAAAATTGTCTGAGAAAATGCAGCATAGGAAAACGAAGTCATGGCCGTTAAATTTTGTGTCTGTGCATTGAATAAATAAGCTTGCATTGGATTATTCACACCAGATTGAAAGGTTTTTATAGTGATGAGAAAGTGATTGTGATTTAAGGCGACAATTTGATCGATCAATTGATTTGTTTGTGCAGCAATGAAATGAGGCTGAATCTGTTGATCATGATTTAGATCGTAAGTACATAATTTAAAATTCTTTACAGGATTTTGTTTTATATGACTTTCAGGGCAATTGTAAACAATAAAATTTTCATTGAGGGCTTTTCTATTCATGTCATCAGGCGTTTTAAACCATGTGAATTCTATGCCTGATATATTCGGTGTTAATTGCTGGATATGTTTGTGGGGAAATTCTTCACTATTTGGCAATTTGTAGCCACAGGCATACAGTGCAGATACTGCAATTAATACAGATAATGATTTACCGAAAGTCAACATTGTTATTATACTAAAATCTCTCAATACTCCTTACTCTAAAGCATATCGTTGAAAATACAAACGTTTAAAAAACTAATTCTCTATATTTTTCCATAAGCTTACTTGAAAAATAACGTTTCAGCACAGATATTAATACTGAAATCCATTCTAAGTATTTTGGTAAGTTTTTGAAAAATATATAAATTAATTCATTATTGCTATTGAAATCGAAAAAAACGTTCCCATTTATTATTCAAGTACAAAATTTGTTGTGAGGAATAACAAGAATGCGATTTGAAAAATTTACGAACCGCCTGCAGCAAGCCTTATCTGATGCACAATCTCAGGCAATGGGTAATGATAATACCGCAATTGAGGGTATTCATATTCTTTCCGCTTTATTGGAAGAACCATCTAATCTTAGTCTTTTGCAACAGTCAGGCGCCAATCTACCTGAGTTAAAAACAAAATTGCAAAAAGCCTTAACAGATGCGCCCAAAATTGGAACACCAACTGGAGATATTAATTTAAATCCAGAAGCTGTACGTGCGCTTAATTTGGCAGATAGCTTTGCTCAAAAAGCAGGAGATGAATTTTTATCTACTGATTGGGTAATCTTGGCACTTGCTGAAACAGGTGCTACCAAAACATTGTTAACAAGCGTAGGTGTCACGACTGACAAACTACGCAAAGCAATTGAAAATATTCGAGGTGGCGAACAAGTTATGGCAAATAACCATGAAGATCAACGAGATTCACTTAATAAATATACCATAGATTTAACAGCACGTGCTGCGGAAGGTAAACTCGATCCTGTGATTGGCCGTGATGAAGAAATTCGTCGGACTATTCAAGTGTTGTCGCGTCGTACTAAAAATAATCCTGTATTGATTGGTGAACCTGGGGTAGGTAAAACGGCGATTGTTGAAGGTCTGGCACAACGTATTATCAATGGTGAAGTGCCTGAAGGCTTAAAAGGTAAGCGTGTTTTATCGCTAGACTTAGGTTCGTTGCTGGCTGGTGCAAAATACCGTGGTGAGTTTGAAGAACGTTTAAAAGCAGTACTCAAGGATCTAGCGAAGTTTGATGGTGAAATCATTCTCTTTATTGATGAGCTACATACGCTTGTTGGTGCAGGTAAGGGTGATGGTGCGATGGATGCAGGTAATATGTTAAAACCTGCATTGGCACGTGGTGAATTACGTTGTGTGGGTGCAACGACACTGGATGAGTATCGTCAATTCATTGAAAAAGATGCAGCTTTGGAACGCCGTTTCCAAAAAGTTTTGGTAGATGAGCCAAGTGTTGAAGATACCATTGCAATTTTGCGTGGTCTCAAAGACAAATATGCAACACATCATGGTGTGCAAATTCTCGACTCTGCAATTATTGCAGCGGCGAAAATGTCACATCGCTATATTACAGATCGCCAATTGCCAGATAAGGCGATTGATTTGATTGATGAAGCAGCATCACGTATTAAAATGGAGATTGACTCTAAACCTGAGCCACTTGACCGTTTAGACCGCCGTTTAATCCAGTTAAAAATGCAATTGGAGGCGGTAAAAAAAGATGCAGATTCAGTCAGCAAAGCTGAAGTTGAGCATTTGGAAAAACAAATTGCAGATGTCGAAAAAGAATATAGTGATTTGGAAGAAATTTGGATTGCTGAAAAGCGTTTAGTGGATGGTACAAATCAGGCGCAAATCGAACTTGATAAAGCCCGTACTGCATTTGAAAAAGCGCAACGTGAGGGTGATTTGGCTGAAGCAAGTCGTTTGCAATATGGGGTGATTCCAGAATTGCAAAAACGCTTGAGTGAGGAAGAGGTAGCGGAAGTCAATGAAGAACCGAAACTGATTCGTACCAAAGTGACTGAAAATGAAATTGCAGAAGTAGTCAGTGCTGCAACTGGTATTCCTGTATCAAAAATGCTACAAGGCGAGCGTGAAAAATTACTCCATATGGAAGATTTTTTACACAACCGTGTGGTAGGACAGGATGAAGCTGTGGTTGCTGTCTCAAATGCAGTTCGTCGTTCACGTGCGGGCTTATCTGATCCAAATCGCCCAAGTGGTTCGTTCTTATTCCTTGGACCAACAGGGGTGGGTAAAACTGAGTTAACCAAGGCTTTAGGTAATTTCTTATTTGACAGTGATGATGCAATTATTCGTATCGATATGTCAGAGTTTATGGAAAAGCATTCGGTTAGTCGATTGGTGGGTGCACCTCCGGGTTATGTTGGTTACGAAGAAGGTGGTGTTTTAACTGAAGCAGTACGCCGTAAACCATATAGTGTGGTGTTATTTGATGAAGTTGAAAAAGCCCATCCAGATGTATTCAACATTTTATTACAAGTGTTGGATGATGGACGATTAACTGATTCACAAGGCCGTCTGATTGATTTTAAAAACACCGTGATTGTGATGACATCGAATTTAGGTTCAAGTGATGTACGTGAGCTCGGTGAAGGTGCTAGTGATGAGGATGTTCGTATAACGGTGATGAATGCCGTATCACAACATTTCCGTCCTGAGTTTATTAACCGTATCGATGAGTTGGTGGTATTCCACTCGTTGAAAAAATCACAAATTCGTGGCATAGCAGATATTCAATTGAATCGCTTACGTTCACGTTTATCTGAACGAGATATTGGGTTGAAAGTCGATGATCAGGCCTTTGATATTCTGATTGATGCTGGTTTTGATCCTGTATATGGTGCACGTCCACTCAAACGTGCGATTCAACAACAGGTTGAAAATCCATTGGCTCAGCAAATTCTTGCTGGTCAATTTACAGCAGGTGATACCATTTTAATCAGTGCTGAACATGGTCAACTTAATTTTGGTAAATTAAAATTAAGTTAATTTATCTAGCTGTATAACCAAAGCCAACTACCGCAAGGTAGTTGGCTTTTTTAGTAGAGAAGTATTTATATTTTTACGTGTTATATAGTCAAACCAGCTAGTTACTCATACAAGTGGTTTCCATCAAGTCATTGATCATAAATGAAGCTTATGTTTCTAAATGAACTTTTAGAAATTATTGGTTAACAATTCATTTTTTGTACTTTTGAATCATAGATGGTTGTTTTAATCATGGGGCGACATGGATGTCACAGTTGGGCGGGGGTATAGGACGTACCCCCGTCCATGAGCAAAAACAAAGCACTGCTTTGTTTACAGTGTAAGGTTTGGCAACCCTTACGAAAAGTGAGACATAGCCTACGCAAAGGTATTTAAACTTTGAATATAAGGTATGGTATTGCAAGCTTTAGGACTTTTTAGCGTTCTACATAAGTGTAAGCATTGGATCAAAAGGTAAGTAATCTTAATGGATAGCACTTGTGAAGGGGAGATGAGGTTGATTGAGCAGTAGAATGCCACATTAAGACTTTCCGCATAATAGGGAAAACACTACACATCGTAGAATTGATGCAAAGGTTTAAAGCCTGTTTAATCCCCCAATCAAGCATCCAGAGCTATAGGAATGCATAGATTTATAAACCATCCTAAACCACTAATCGGCATAGCCTAGTCTTTTCATCATATTATTTTAATCATCAAATATTTATGTGTATTGATTTAGGTTTTACCTATTATCGGGTTTTTCATGAATTTATTGAAAAAACGGTCAAAAATTGATAGTTTTTTCAGTGAGGAATAATAAGAAAGGAAACGTTGATCATGAGGATCAAAGATAAGGATAAATCTGATTATTTAAAAATATTCGGTTTTCTCTTGATGGCATTCAGTTCGGTAGAGGTATTGGCAGATAAATTAGATGATCAAGATCTTGCAGAGCAATCTGTAGGTGTGGTTAAACTGTCACCTATTATTATTAAAGCTGTAAAGGAAAATGCACAACAACCTGTAGAAGAGCAAAATAATTTGCATAAACAAGTTGCTCAGGAAAGGTCAGATGATGCTAAAAAAGATGAAATTTATTCTACAGTTTTAACTGATTTCGAGTGGCAGAAAAAAGACCCAGATCCAAATCAACCTGGGGATAAATATTTAAAACCACTTGAAAAATATAGAATAAGCGAAGTTGGTTATAATCCATATCAACGCCATGATGTCCGAATTACAACCCAAGATCGCGTTACACTTTATATAGGACATGAAATTGACCCCGTGACTTATAAATAAGTCCGAGGTCTAACATAATTAAACAGGAAAGTGTTTAATTTTCCAGGCTCTATGAATTTTTTGATTACGTTTGAAATCTAAGCCAATCGTTTCATTGGTGATCTCCTGTACATCGAACATTGCATCGATTTCTTCATCCATCTCAAAACCACGGTAGTTATTTGAGAAATACAAAGTTCCCTCTGTAGTTAGACGGTTCATTGCACGTTTAAGTAAAGAAATATGGTCACGTTGCACGTCAAAAGTACCGTAGAATTTCTTTGAGTTTGAGAAGGTTGGTGGATCAATAAAAATCATGTCATATTGTTCATGACCTTCTTTTAACCATTCAAAACAATCGCTTGAGAAAAATTGATGCTGTTCATCAGGATGATCAACCGTTAAGCCATTCAAGACAAAGTTTTCTTTAGACCAGTTTAAATAAGTATTGGATAAGTCAACACTTGTGGTACTTGCAGCACCGCCTAAAGCAGCGTGTAGGCTTGCTGTAGAGGTATAACTATATAGGTTAAGGAAATGTTTTCCTTTAGCTTCAGCTGCAATGCGCAGACGCATTTGACGGTGATCTAGGAACAATCCAGTATCCAAATAATCAGTCAAATTGATTAAAATCTTGGCTTTACCTTCTTGAACAATAAAACGTTTAGATGCTGTACTTTGTTTTGCATATTGGGTTTTACCTTCTTGACGGGCACGGGTTTTAATAAAGATCGCATCACGACCTAAACCTGTTACAGCACGTATTGAAGCCAAAGCAAGGTTAAAACGTTTTTTGGCTTTTTCTGGGTCAATGGTTTTTGGTGGTGCATATTCTTGAACATGTAAACGATCACCATACAAATCTACAGCGACATTGAAGTCTGGTAAATCTGCATCATAGAGACGTAAACAGTAAATATTTTCTTTTACAGCCCATTTCTTTAAAGCTTGCATATTTTTTTGCAAGCGATTGGTAAAGTCTTCTGCACCTTCAATTTTTTCAAATTGTTGAGGTTGCCAATCTGCAAGGAAAGGTTTAACCACTGCAGCAGGCTTAATATCACCAAAACGAATGTAAATTGGTAATTTACCATTCATTAAACGTAAAATTTGTGGATTGTTAAACGCCAATACATCTGCTTGTTCAACAGCAGCTGCGATAACCGCAGCATGCTGATTGGGGAAATTCTTTTGTAGAAGCGCGGATAGGCCCAGATACAAAGCTCGGTTAGAAGCCTTTTCCCCTAAACGCTCACCATATGGTGGGTTGGTGACAATAAATGAAGTTTTTCCTTCTGCTTGGAAATCAGGCCAATCGGCTAAAGTTCGCTCTTCAATTTGAATTTGATCCAGTTGTTGCTCAAATCCAGCAGCAATAATATTTTGTTTGGTTGCTTTTACTGCTTCCCAATCTGCGTCATAGGCATAGAATTTAGGCAAAGGTTGTTCTAAGGCAACTTTATGACGTTCAGCTGCTTCAGCTTTAATCGACATCCATAACTCATGGTCATGTCCATTCCAGCCATTAAAGCCAAAACGGCGTACTAAACCAGGTGCACGATCAGTCAGGATCATCAATGATTCAATAATAAAGGTTCCTGAACCACACATTGGGTCGAGAATAATTTCTGGATTACGTTGTTTAAGCTGTGCTTTTTGTAAGATAGCAGCTGCTAGGTTTTCTTTTATTGGGGCATCTGTCATAAAACGACGATAGCCACGCTTATGTAAAGAATCCCCAGATAAATCTAAACAATATGTGTGTTCAGTTTTTCCAGCAAGTACATATAGTGTAATTTCAGGCTGTTTAATGTCGATACTTGGACGTTTACCTACAGCTTCCATGAAGGAATCAACCACACCATCTTTGACACGTAAAGTCGCAAACTGTGTATTGACTTTAATATCACGTTCTACATGAAGACGAATCGCGAAAGTACTTTGTGGTGCAAAAATAAGTGACCAATCAAAATTGATCGCACCTTCATAAAGTTCTTCTGCAACGTCACGTGCATCATGGGTAAACTCAAGCTCATGAACATGAATCGGTGTCAGTACACGAGAAGCCAAACGTGACCACATACAAACACGGTATGCATCTTCGAGTTTGCCTTTAAAAATTAAACGCCCAGGAAATTTTTCAATATCTTGAATCCCTAAACCTTGAATTTCTTCTTGCAGTAAGGTTTCTAGTCCATCTGCACAGGTAACCCAATATGTAGAAAGACGTGGTTTCGAATTCATGAATATTTCCAAAGACATTAAAAAAGCAATCGCGTATTTTAGCGTATTTTAATGACGAAAACTTATAGAATGGTCTTTTAAGTCCGAAATTTTATAAAAAGTACTAAATTCAGTTAAAAATTTGGTTTTTTTGCTTGAAATATATTCAAATATCAATATGTAGATAAGATCGAATAAAGAATTTAAAAAATGCTTAGTCTTATTGTTTCAATGTTTATTTTTTCGCTGTCTATGTCGATTTCACCAGGACCTGTGAATTTAACTATTTTAACCAGCAGTATGAATTATGGTGTAAAAGCAACTTTTGCATTTATCTCAGGGGCGACCATTGGTTTTACCTTGTTATTGGCATCGGTCTGTTTTGGTTTATATCAAATGATTGTGGTTTATCCTGTACTTCTTGATGTGATCACGATTTTAGGTACAGTTTTATTGTTGTGGATTGGACTGAATATTCTACGTGCAAAAGGGACATTTATCTCTAGTCAATCCCAAGATGAAGCAAAAATACCGACCTTTATACAAGGTGCGTTAATGCAATGGCTAAATCCCAAAGCATGGATTGCCGCAGTGGCGGGTACAGGGCTATTTTCAACGGGGCATATTCATGCTGTTTTATTGGTTTTTGTAGTGATTTATTTTGTCGTCTGTTATCTATCTTTATTGCTATGGGGGATTGCTGGTGAAAAGTTAGCAAGCTTTTTAAATATAGGAAATCGAGCACGTCTTTTTAATATCGTGATGGGATTGTTATTGATTTTGATTTCATTGGAAATGTGTTGGCGCTATTTTTATCATTAAAATTTGATTTAAAATTCTTTTATTACTGAAATCATTTAAGAACAAGAAAAATTTGCATGCAGTATTACAATTTATATAGATGAATCATCTATGAATAAAGCACACGTGTATTCTTTATTTATGATGATGAGAGCAAATTTCATAACGGAGTAATTTCTAGATCTATCTGACGCTCCGCAATGTGTAGGGCGAGTTCTAGTCGGTAAACTTTTAAATAGAGAATAATGTGTATGCATTATTAATTCATTTTATGGCGTGATTTTGGTACACAATTTGCTTAATTATCCATCGTATTGGCTCAGAAATTTAATTGAATTTTTAATGAATTAATAAATACGGGGATTTCTATGCAAGATCTTAACAACAGCAGATTTATTGCACATGCAGATGCGTTTTCCATTGGGGCATTAATCTTAACGCGATTAAGACGTGTGACAGGGCGCGTTATTGATGTAATGTATTTAGTGGATAATAAAAGCTATGCACAGTATGTGATTGATATGTCATTGGCGACTCAAGATCCAGAATTAAATCGGCATGCCTTGCGCTTACAGCATTTATTAGAACAGGAACAACCAGTTTCTTCTGTGAATACGCTAACCACAACGCAAGTTGAACAAAGCGAGGAAGCATATGTTTCTGGTGCAACAGAAGAAGAAATTTATCAAGCACAAGTTTCACATCACTATATTGGTGCATTGAGATAAGTCGGGCATTAAGCTCTAACTATTGGGTTAGAGCTTGATTGATACAGTGTGATTAAAAATTAAAACTCATATATAGTATTTTTTAAGCTGAGGATAAGCTGTGAGACAATCTCTTGAGTTATACGAAATTAAATGCAGAAATTAGCAAATATTTAAAAAACAACCAAATGATTTACGTGGGTACCGCTGATGAGTCGGAACAACAAACTGAACTGCGATTAAGACACTATGATCAAGCAAAGGCTGCTGTGTTTAACCTGTGGATTGAACAGAAAAAATATAAAGAATTGATCTCTTGTGCGCATGGGCGTTGGTATCCTTATGAGGATTTTACTCTGCCATTGGCACAATATTTTGCTGCTCAACAGGATTTGCCACATTTAAAATTTCTTTGTGAACATGAGATCCGCTTTCGTTTAGAAGATACCTTAAGGTGCTTAAAACGTGTAAAAGAATATGATGTGACATTAAGCAATATAAAAATATTGGAATATCAATTGCATGATTTTGATCCACAAATTTACCATCCAATAGCAGAATTACTTAAATGGCGTAATCAATCCTTGCTGAGAATAGATGCTTATATCAAGCTTTTAAAAGATCAATCAGATATTGATTACATCAATATAATTCAGCAACTTCGAGAAAAATTAATGAACTTAACGCTCAAACTGGCAGACTTAAAGCAGATCAAATTTAAAATTTGATCGCTGACTTTTATGACTATTTGTCCAAAACTTCAACTGCCAAAGAAAAAGAAAATCTGTATAATACGTTAACTTAACCTCTAAGGAATCTCTCATGCACTTGGCGGCATTGCATACACCGAGTCAGATTCAACTCAATAATGACGGAAACTTAAAGCATTTCCTCACCATCGAAGGTCTTTCTAAAGCAACCCTCACCAAAATTCTAGATACAGCCCATTCCTTTATAAATGATCAAAATCAACTGATAACGACACCACTTTTAGAAGGTCGTACAGTGATGAACTTATTCTTTGAAAATTCGACACGTACACGAACTACTTTTGAAGCGGCTGCAAAACGGTTATCTGCAAATGTATTGAACATTGATATTGCACGATCAAGTACTTCAAAAGGGGAAACATTGCGCGATACGCTATGGAACCTCGAAGCGATGGCAGCAGATATTTTTGTTGTACGCCACTCTTCATCAGGCGCAGCGCATTTTATTGCTGAAACAGTTTGTCCGCATGTTGCAATCATCAATGCTGGAGATGGGCGTCATGCTCATCCAACTCAAGCAATGTTAGATATGTTAACCATTCGCCGTGAAACGAAAAAGAATTTTGAAGACATTAGTCTGGCGATTATTGGTGATATTAAGCATTCGCGTGTTGCACGTTCAGATATCGCAGCTTTGCAGACTTTAGGTTGCAAAGATATCCGTGTAATTGCACCAAATACTTTGCTTCCGTGTGGTTTTGACGAATATGGTGAAGGTGTTCGCTTGTTCAATAAAATGGATGAAGGCATTAAAGACTGTGATGTGATCATTACTTTACGTATTCAAAATGAACGTATTGATTCACCAGCTTTGTCGTCACAAGCTGAATTTTACAAAATGTATGGTTTAAATAAAGATCGTCTTGCCATGGCTAAACCCGATTGTATTGTTATGCATCCGGGACCGATGAACCGCGGTGTAGAGATTGATTCTAGTATTGCTGATGGTGCACAGTCGGTAATTTTGCATCAAGTGACCAATGGTATTGCAGTGCGAATGGCTGTTTTGGCTTTGGCAATGCAAGGTCAGTTGCAAGAGAAAGGTTTGTTAGAAGCAATTGCGGTTTAAGGTGAAGGATAAAGTCATGAGTAGTGTAAAAATTGAAAATGTACGTGTCTTAGACCCAATAAAAAAAACTGACACTGTACAAACGGTTTATGTTGAACATGGAAAAATAGTCGAATCATCTGCCAATGTTGTAGATACAATTGACGGACAAGGCAAATGGTTGATACCCACCATGGTGGATTTGTGTGCACGGTTACGCGAGCCAGGTCAGCAACAGCATGGTACCTTGAAGTCAGAAGGTAAAGCCGCACGTGAAAATGGTATTTTGCATGTATTTACCCCACCTGATTCAAAGCCGATCGTGCAAGATAATGGTGCTTTGATTCATGGACTGGTAGAAAAGGCCATGTTAGATGGTGGTATTCATTTACAAGTGATTGGTGCACAAACCCAAGGTTTAAATGGTAAACAACCCGCAAATATGGCAGGTTTAAAAAAGGGGGGGTGTACTGCTGTTTCAAATGCCTATGCTACTTTTAAAGACGATGATGTGGTTCTGCGTACCTTGGAATATGCGGCTGGTTTAGACATGACTGTAGTGTTTTATCCAGAAGAGCACCAGATCGCAAAAGATGGTTGTGTACATGAGGGGTTTATTGCCTCACGTCAGGGATTACCAATGATTCCAGCACTGGCTGAAACAGTTGCTATTGCGAAATACCTATTGATGATTGAAGCGACAAGCGTCAAAGCGCACTTTGGTTTGCTTTCAAGTGGTGCATCTGTAGAGTTGATTAAAATTGCAAAAAACAAAGGTTTGCCAGTGACAGCAGATGTTGCAATGCATCAATTGCATTTAACAGAACACTTAATTGATGGTTTTAACTCTTTGGCACATGTGCGCCCACCATTACGTGCTGAAAAAGATAAAGAATTACTGCGCCAAGGCGTCAAAGACGGTGTGATTGATGCGATTTGTACGCATCATGAACCTTTGAGTGGTTCTGCGAAATTAGCGCCTTTTGCCGAGACTTTACCCGGTATTAGCGCATTTGATACTTATGTCTCTTTTGGGGTTCAATTGGTCCGTGAAGGTTTGTTTGAGCCTTTAGAATGGGTTGAAAAAGTCACGCTCGCTCCTGCAAAAGTGGCCAATATGACGGATCGTTGGGTAAAAGAATCGGGTTGGGCTTTGGTTGATCCAGATTTGGAATGGGTTGTTAACAATGACAGTATTTTATCTCATGGAAAAAATACGCCATTAATCGATCAAAAAATGATTGGTAAAGTGCTCCATACTTTTATTGGCTAAGATGTAAATTTTACATAAGCCTAAAAAAGTAAACAAAAAGCCAGCATAAGCTGGCTTTTCAAATAGATATTGAACACATTGCGCTACAAAAAGCTATTATAACTATTAGAATTTAATCACTAGAATAAAAAACGATCAATAAAATGATTATTAAAGTGACAAATACAACAATGAAATCGGAGTGTCCAAAATTATGAATATTATTGAGCTTTTAAAAGAACGGGTGACCACAAAAGTTTTACAGGGTGATCTTCAGTTTCAAGACGAAAAAATCGGTGCTTTAAGTGCCTTTTACCCCATTCTCCTTTCTGTTTTAAAATCAAAACCTGAACTCATTGACACACTGCAGCAAAATCTAAATCCTCGCTTAAGCGATATTTTCAGTCATCAACCAGAAACGGTCGCGCATTTTTTAGGCTTGGTTGCGGGCAATGCACCAACTCAAGACATTGAAACCACATTAAACCATTCTATTGCTCCAACTTTATCATTGCTTGCAGATCAAGCAGGCTCAGATAGTAAACATGAAATTTTTGATTTTATCAAAGCACAATGGAACAATATTCAGGATGCTTTGCCCGCTTGGGCAACAGGATTATTTGCAACATTAGGCTTAAGTGTAGGTGGTCTTGGTTTCGCAGGCACTACTCAAGCTGCTCCCGTGGCTGAGGCTGTTATCCCCCCTGTAGAGCCTGTGGCACCCACACCTATACAAAGTGTATCTCCAACACCAGTACCCCTTGATACGTCTACAATCACAACAAATTCGATCCAAGATGAACCTAAAAAATCCAATTGGTTATTGCCAATTATTGCTTTGTTGGTGATTGCAGGATTGGCCGCATTGTTATTTAAACAATGCAGTAGCAAACCGCCTGCTGGGGGAGATCCAGTAAGCAGTGGAGCTTCACAAGCTGTTGCTGATTTGCAAGCTGCTGAACTGCAAATTTCTACAGATGTTGAAGGTAAATTAGCAAGTTGTCAGGCACAATCGAGTAGTCAATCTTTATTAGACAGCTTAAAAACCAGTATTGCCTCAGTGTTTGGTCAAACCGATCATTGTCAAGTTACAGCCAGCAGTGCTTATGCCGCTGATTTGCCAGATCAAAATGCTGTAGATCAGGTGTTGGCTAAAATTAAAGGTATTCCAAATATTTCACTGGCTTGGATCGGTGATCAACTTACCATTCAAACACCAAATTTAGCGCAAGCACAAAAATTGGCAGATGAGTTAAAAGCTATTGCTCCTAATCTACATATTTCTGTAGAGCAAACAGCCGATGCAAATGCAGCTGCAACAAGCAGTGCTGCAAATGTAGATACAAGTAATTCACAAGCAGACCAAGCACTTTCAAGCATTCAGGCAGATAAAGCCAATGTAAATGATATTGCCGCTGCATTGAATTTACAGGTGATTAATTTTGCGACAGGTTCTTCTGGTATTCCAGAAGCCAATAAAGCGATTTTGGATAAAGCAGCGAATTTGTTAAAACAACTACCAGATGCAAAACTCGTGGTTAAAGGCTATACCGATAATGTTGGGAATGCGGATTCAAACAAAAAATTATCTGAAAAACGTGCAAAATCGGTTGTGGCATATTTGGTTGAAAAGGGCGTACATACCTCACAGTTAACTGCTGAAGGACATGGTCAAGACAATCCAATTGCAGATAATTCAACCAAAGAAGGGCAATTTAAAAACCGTCGTATTGAGTTTGAAGTACTTGGTGCAACGACACCATAATCTTTTAAAGTGGTATGTTCGGTGCTAAAACAGGCTTAAATTGTATAAAAAGCTTCTGAATATCCAGAAGCTTTTTATTTTTTACTCGAAAATTCTTCAATTATTTGGTTAAATGATCCACATAAAAATATGATCGGATAAACAATGAATAAATCATTAAACCCATTATTTATGATTGCTGCGATTTCTAGTACCTTGATGCTGTCAGGCTGTGATTACTTCAAAAAGAAAAAAGATGAAGGTAATGCTGAACTTGCAGAGTGGAGCTGTACCAATCAAGATAATATCAATCAAATTCAAAAATATTTGAAAGATGAGTATTTGCGTGAAGTCGCAGACAATATTAAAAATTCTGGTTATGAAGCTGACCAAGCACTACTTCAGAAAATTAACAATGCTTTAAAGTTTGAAGTGAAGAATGTTCGTACGATCACTGAAGACTCTTCTAAAACCAACCAGTTGGAATGTGAAAGTCAGTTAGTGGTTCAATTCCCGAAAGGCTTACAACAGCGTGCTGAAAATTCATATGCAGAATTTGGGCAAGATTGTGAGGATGAATGTGAAGGTGATGGGTATCGCAGCATACGTGAATATATCGAAGCTGGTGAATCTAAATTGGTACTAGCCAATGATCAGTTGAAAGGCAAGTTTAATTATAATGTTGTGAAAACAGACAAAGATGGCTTAACCCTTGATGTGCTTAATCAGGATGCAGTTATTCAAGGGGTAACTTTTGTTACGGTAAAAGCAGTGCAATACGCAGCCTATATGAAAGAAAATAAAGATATGCGTGAACGCGAGCAGGTCAACCAAATTGAAAATGCAGAGCAAACAGCGCTTGCACAAAAAGCCATGGATATCCGTAAAAAAGAGCTAGATGAAGAAAAACTCAAACAAGTCGATCGTTTAAACCAGACTTGGGATAGTTTGAGTGATGAACAAAAAGAACAGTTTAAGCAAGATCAAGCAGAATGGTTTGAAAAACGTGATGTTGATTGTAAAGTCATTTCACAGAAAAGTTTTGGCGATATTCCAGATAGCGAAATTGAAACCTATCAGCAACAACGTCAATATTGGGATGATGCGATGTCTCAGCAAAACAAAGAGATGCAATATACCAAGTGTTTTAATAAACGTACCGCTGAGCGAATTATTTATTTAAACAATGCATTAAATTGATGTAGTTATCAAAATGATCTGAGAGGGATGAATTGATTCATCCCTTTTTTATTGGCATGCTGTAACTATATTTAAAGTTTTAGATGTTGATATGCGTATTAGTATTGTTGGTTCAGGTCGTGTTGCTACACATTTTGCAAAAGCATTGTCAAAACAACATCATATTGTTCAGATTTATAGTCGTGATTTAAACAATGCACAACGCTTAGCCCAGCTGGTGAATGCTCAGGCAATTGATGTTGTGCATTGTATAGAACCTAAAATTGATTTATTAATTATTGCGGTGAGTGACCAAGCCATTGCTCAAGTCATTCAAACGATTCATTCGCAACTTTCGGATGTTTTGATTGTTCATACTTCTGGCAGTACCAATCTCAATATATTGACTGAACACCATGTAAAATCTGGGGTTTTTTATCCCTTACAGACTTTTAGCTTTGAACGTGAAGTGGATTGGCAGAATACCCCTTTGTTTATTGAAACGGTTTTGCAAGAAGATTTGTCTATTTTAACGACGTTAGCAAATAGTCTAAGTAATCAGGTTTATCCCTATAATTCAGCGCAGCGGCTGAGCTTACATCTGGCAGGGGTATTTGCTTGTAATTTTACAAATTATTGTTATGACATGGCTAAACAAGTGGTCGATGCACAGCAGGTCGATTTTAATTTACTGTATCCATTAATTTTGGAAACAGCAAAAAAAGCCACTCAAAATGATCCTCAAACAATGCAGACGGGTCCTGCAAGGCGTGGAGATGTGAATATTTTAAATATGCATCAGCGCATGTTACAGGATATGGGACGGGAAGATCTTAAAGATGCCTATACACTTTTAAGCCAACAGATACAGAAAAAACACTCACTTGATTAAGTGAGTGTTTTATCAATCATATCTTTTGAAATCAATTGAGATTTAGTTTAAAGCAGCGTGATCTGCACCGATTGTGACAATAACACCAATACAAAACAGGCTACAGTAGATAAAAAACCAGATGATCATGCGTTTAAAGGCTTTGTCTGAAATCGAGCTATCAGCATATTGTGGTTTTTTAGGGCTTTTGTCATCATTCATCGCAAAATCTCTTTCTGCTTAATATAGATTCATTATGGATAGAAACGAATTCACACTGTAGATACAAAAAATTAGAAAAAAACTATAACAGATAAGTAAGCAATGATGAATCTGTTATAAAAATTCAGCTTATGTTGCGACTGATTTACCAATAATATGAATCAATTCATTTAATGCATTTTGAATCTTTTCATTCATTTCAAATGAACAATTCATCCGAATAAAGTGATTTTGTTGATTGCTAATATTAAATAAGCTGCTCGGTGCGACACTGACACCGTGTTCTAACATGTGTTGATAGATGTCATTACTATCGACCTGTTCAGGCAATTCAATCCATAAAAAGTACCCGGAAGGATAATAATTGACATGGCATTGCTCAGGTAAATGGGTTTTTAAATAATTAAAATATTGTTTTTTATAGCGTTGTAAGGTGGAACGTAAAGTTTTTAAATGTTTTTCATAATGACGATGAGAGAGATATTCAACCAAGGCATTTTGGATAAATGAGTTGACTGAAAGGGTACTCATAAGTTGAGTGTGCTGAATATGTTCAGAGAATTTCCCTGCATAGACCCAACCGATACGAAAACCTGCACCTAATGTTTTTGAAAAAGAAGAACAATGTAGCACCCAATTTTGTTGATCAAAGTACTTCATCGAGAGGGGTTTTTTTTGATCATAGTAAAGTTCTTCATAGACATCATCTTCAATCAAATAAATCTGATATTGGTTGAGTAACTTAGCCAATTTTAATTTAATTTCATCACTCACAGTAAAGCCAATTGGATTCTGACCATTTAACATCATCAAACACACTTTAATTGGATATTTTAAAATTGCGTGTTCGAATGCATCTAAATCAATGCCATGTTCAGGGTGCTCTGGAATAGTAATTACTTTTAATCCAAGTCGTTCAGCCGCTTGCCATGCACCATAAAAAATCGTCTGTTGTAATAAAATATAGTCCCCAGCTTGCGTAAGTGCTTGCAATGAAAGATTTAATGCATCCAAACCTCCAGAGGTAATCACAATATCAGATGGATCAGTGGGGATGCCTTGCATCGCATATTTCTGTGCAATAATTTTTCTAAGTTGATAATTTCCGGGCGGGAGACTTGGAGTTTGTTCATAGCTACGCCGTTGTCGAGCAAGTTGTCCAAGCGTTTGTATCAGTTTAGCGGAGTAGAGCAACTGGCTATTGGGAAAGGCAGAACCTAAAGGGATAATGTGTTCAGACTGTGTAGATTTCAAATATTTGAAAACAATTGAGTTAATTTCAACTGTTTCATTAATCACATGTAATGTGGTGGGATGATCTGAACTTTGTTCTACCACAAAATACCCTGACTTTTCTTTTGAATAAATCAGGCCTTGCGCTTCGAGCTCTTGATAAGCATTCATCACCGTAATTAGACTTAACCCTGATTGTTGAACCTGTTGGCGTAGTGAGGGTAATTTTTCATGTGCTTTCCACGTCCCATTTTCAATCAATAATTTTAGGCTATGGGCCAGTTGTTCAGATTTATACATAGGTCAATGCAAGTGAGTATTTAAAATAACTATAACAGACGCAATCAGTACAGCTCTATCTGTTATATATTTTTTCTAAAATTTTGTGGCTATATTTCTTTTTGATTTCTTTTCAAAATAGTCGCACGCGATGCTGTATAGAATGAGGCAGGGATATGTTTGTTACGACTCAGTTGAATGTGCTCACACAAGTTTTATTTGAGCATGGTTGCTCTGAAAAGGTGATAGAACAACTCAATCAAAGATTTGTAAACTTAGAAGCAACATTGTTGCGTGCCAAAGTCTTACGTGAATTTTCAAAAAAGAAAAGTACAGCGATTATCCAATCTGCAATTGCTTCAAATGATTTAAGTCTGGCTTATTTGTTTTCACCGTTTATTTTGGCGAATTTAAATCAAACAGTGCTTTACTCAACACTTTTTACGGCACAGGTTCAAGATATTTTAAAACCTTATTATCAGGTTGAAAAAACCATGAACTTGACCAAGGATGATGTCGTTCTAGAAAGTTTAAATCTCTTTTTAGATCTACAAGATCAAACATGGGATGCACAGGAATTTGTTTATTTTCAGTTGTTCAAAGCACTGACTCAGGCAGAAGTTTATCGTATCTTTTTAATTACAGATCAACCGATCAATCCAGATTATTTGTTTGAAATAGAATGTTTTTTTAAGGTTCGAATTTTCTTGGTAAATCCCGAAAATGAGCAAGATGGTCTAAATCTGCAATTAGATCATCATGATAATAAATTAAATATGCAGAAGCTTTTGTTTAAATATAAAGATGATTTTAATGTAGCTTTATGTCGTAAATTTTCAGAAATGAATGCTAAAATTTTAAATTTATCAGGTCTTTATGATCTAGTACAAGCGCAAAACCTAGTCGAAGATATGTTTTATTCTGAGCATATTTATGAAAAACTATCGGTTTATGCTGAATATATGCAGACCCGATTACAGAACAATGTGTTTAGTCCAAAATTCAAATCTGTGTCAAGTTTGCAAGCTTAGATGCTGAGTATTTGCATACACAACGCTTTATTGAAGTGCTTTATGTATTGTATAAAGATACAACATGAGCCGTGAATACTTAGTTCTTAGGTAAAAGTCTGGTCCAAAGCTTTATATTTTAGCGATCAGATAAGTGTTTTTTGAGATGATCTAAAAAGAGCTTCACTTTTTTTGGAATCTTTTGTTGAGATGGCGTAATTGCATAAAAATAAAGTTGCTTTGAATGATAGTCTTCTAAACAACGAACAATTTTTCCAGCATCTTGATCTTTTTTTGCTAAAAAATCGGGTAAAAATATAATGCCTTGATCTTGTTTACAAAAATCTAAAAGGAAATCGCCACTATTGCATGTCAATTTCGGCGTACAGTAAATAGTTTCTTCTTTTTTATTCTTATTCAGCACAATTTTAGTACTTGAATCGGTTTGTGAATACAACAATAGACTGTGCTGTTTTAACTCATCGATTGTATTGGGTACGCCAAATTTTGCAAAATAAGCTGTAGTTGCATAAAAATGTCGATGATAGGTACTAAACAGGTGGGCATTACGCTGATCAATATCTTGACTGATTCTGAGAACAATATCATATTGATCTTCACTGATATTTAAAAACTTATCTGAAAGAAACAAGTCTATTTTGATGTTGGGATACTGTGTCATAAATTTAGAAATGATCTCGGTAAGATGCGCATGTCTAAATGAATGAGGTGCATTGATTCTGAGTTTACCCTCGGGATATTTCTGGTCGTGGGTAAAGTCACTGGTTGCCCATTCAAACTCACTCATAATGACTTTAGAGTGTTGATAAAATTTTTCACCTGAATGAGTTAAATCCATTTTGCGGGTATTGCGGATGAACAGGACCGTATTAAAAATAGTTTCCAAATGGCAAATTCTTTTCGCAACTTGATCTCTAGTAATGTTTAAGTGACGTGATGCACTGCTGAAATTTCCATATTCAACGACACTAATAAAAGTATTGATACAGTCTAATTTATCCATTTAATTTTAAAGTACTCTTCACTTGAATGATTAAAGTAACGCATCATCCTATGCTGATCAATCATTGTATCTTTTTAGGATACAGTTTGTATTTAAAATAGTGTCTAGTGGTTTACGTGTATTTTTGCTTTTATATAAATTCCTTTATAAATGTGTTGCGAATCAAAATGAATAAAGCATTTTTAGAACAACTTACACCTCAAAACTGTCAAATCATCTTTATTGATCAACAACCACAAATGGCTTTTGGCGTACAGTCAATTGATCGTCAAACTTTAAAAAATAATGTGGTGGGATTGGCTAAAGCCGCTCAGGTTTTTAATATTCCAACCACCATTACAACAGTAGAAACAGAAAGTTTTTCAGGGCACACTTTTCCAGAATTATTAAATGTGTTCCCTGAAGCCCCTTTACTCGAAAGAACCTCTATGAACTCATGGGATGACCAAAAGGTTCGTGATGCATTGGCAGCCAATCATCGTAAAAAAATTATCGTATCGGGTTTATGGACTGAAGTTTGCAATATTACATTCGCTTTTGGTGCAATGCTGGAAGGTGATTATGAAATTTATATGGTTGCCGATGCTTCAGGTGGAACTTCAAAAGAAGCACATGATTATGCGATGCAACGGATGATTCAAGCAGGCGTGGTTCCTGTAACCTGGCAACAAGTTTTACTTGAGTGGCAACGTGATTGGGCACATCGTGAAACTTATGATGCAGTGATGGACATTGTGCGTGAACATTCGGGTGCATACGGTATGGGCGTAGATTATGCATATACTATGGTACATAAAGCGCCAGAAAGAACCACAACGCAACATGAAGTTATTGCACCTGTGTCAGCAAAATAAACCTTATGGATATAAATATTCATCTACATGGAGATGATCATGACAGATGTACAGTTAATTCTTAAGAACGGCAAAATTACCACGCTTGACCCGAAACAGCCTGAAGTGGATGCAATTGCGATTGCTGACGGAAAAATGTTTGCCACAGGTGATGAAAATAGCATCATGAAGTTGGCCAACGACTCGACAAAAGTGATTGATTTAAATGGTCGTCGCGTTATTCCCGGTTTAAATGACAGCCATCTCCATATTATCCGTGGCGGGCTTAACTATAATATGGAGTTGCGTTGGGAAGGGGTTCCGACTGTTAAAGATGCTTTAAGCTTACTCAAAGAGCAGGCAGAAAATACGCCAGCACCACAGTGGGTACGTGTTGTCGGTGGGTGGACTGAATTCCAATTCGCAGAAAAGCGTTTACCAACTTTAGCTGAAATCAATAAAGCTGCACCTGATACCCCAGTTTTTATTCTGCATTTATATGCAAGTGCAATGCTGAACAGAGCAGCATTAGATGTCTTAGGTTTTAATAAAGATACTCCTGATCCACCCGGGGGCAGAATAGAACGCAACGAAAAAGGCGAGCCAACAGGTTTATTATTGGCAACGCCTTCTGCTGCAATTTTGTATTCAACACTGGGCAAGGCACCCAAATTACCCGTCGAAGATCAAGTGAATTCTACCCGACATTTTATGCGTGAGTTAAATCGGCTCGGTGTCACTTCTGCGATAGATGCCGGAGGGGGTGGGCAAAACTATCCAGATGATTATGCAGTGATCAATCAATTGCATGAAAAAGATCAAATGACCGTTCGTATTGCTTATAACCTCTTTGCACAAAAAGCTGGTGAAGAGTTAGAAGATTATCAACGATGGACAGAAATGACGTTTCCTGGCGATGGTGATGCATTATTGATGATGAATGGTGCGGGTGAAAACCTGACTTGGTCAGCTGGTGATTTTGAGGATTTTTATGATCCTCGCCCAGATCTTCCAGAAAAAATGGAAACTGAATTAGAAGCTATTGTTGAACATTTGTCTGAGAAGAAATGGCCGTTTCGAATTCACGCCACCTATGATGAAAGCATTAGTCGATTGCTCAATGTTTTTGAACGTGTCAATGGTAAAAAGCCATTTGAAACCCGTTTTATTATTGACCATGCAGAGACGGTTTCAGAAAAAAACATAGAACGGATTGGTGCCCTCGGTGGAGGAATTGCCATTCAACACCGTATGGCGTATCAAGGCGAAATCTTTGTTCAGCGTTATGGTGCCGATGCAGCCAAAGACACGCCTCCGGTAAAAAAAATGCTTGAGTTGGGTGTACCAGTGGGCGCTGGAACAGATGCGACGCGTGTTGCATCATACAATCCTTGGGTCTGTTTGGCATGGTTAACCACAGGTAAAACCGTGGGTGGTTTTACTTTATATGATGAGAAAGACTTACTTGATCGTCAAACAGCGTTAAGACTATGGACCAAAGGATCTGCTTGGTTTTCAGGCGAGCAAAACCATAAAGGCGCTTTAGTCGCAGGGGAACATGCGGACCTAGTTGTACTCTCAGATGACTATCTCACTGTTGAGGGCGATGAAATTCAATTTATTGAATCAGTCATGACGGTGATGGACGGTAAAGTGGTCTATGCGGGTGCCGAATTTAAGCAACAAGATCCACCGATTCCACCCGCATCGCCTGATTGGTCACCAGTCAAGCGATTTGGCGGGCAGTGGCGCCACTCTGAAAATCGTAATGCGCCTTCCTTACAACCCTTACAAAAAGATTCAGCAGTGTGTGCATGTTCTAGCAGCTGTGGCATGCATGGACATTCGCATGCATGGATGCTTGATGTTCCTATCAATGATCAGGATAAAAAATCATTTTGGGGCGCATTAGGCTGTTCTTGTTTTGCTTTTTAAAACCAACCTAAAAAATTCCATCTGGAACTAGGTGGAATTTTATTGGGGGAGAAATTTATGAAAATCTATCTGATCTCTTTGGCCGTTGGGTTGTTGGTTGGCGTGTTGTATTACCTATTAAATGTGAAATCTCCAGCCCCTCCTTTTGTGGCCCTATGCGGTTTATTGGGGATGGTTATTGGCGAACAACTCATGCCAATGATTAAAAACTTATTATCCTAACGATAGGGTGATGCAATAACAGGAGAAAGGGGCAAATGATGCAATTCAGACTAAGTAAGTTATTGAGCTTCAATGCAGGCTATGTCGATACTGCAAGCTTTCTCGCATTGCATGGCTTATTTTCTGCCCACGTGACAGGTAATTTTGTAACATTAGGCGCGGCTTTAGTCTCCGAGAGTCAAACAGGTGCTTGGGCTAAATTGGCAGCACTACCGATGTTCTGTATTACAGTTTTATCGGTCAAATTGTTGGATCAAAAGTTTATCCGACATCAAAACAGTTCATATGCGTTTTTTCTAAAACTGATGTTTTTGCTTTTTAGTATAGTCGCCGTATGTTCCTACTTTTATTTGCCTTTTCCGAAATACGATACCATCATGAGTTTCACTGTAGGCATGTTGTTGGTGGCGGCTATGGCGATTCAAAACGCGATGCACCGTATCCATTGGACGAAAGAATCACCAACAACCGTGATGACGGGTGCTACAACACAATTGATGTTAAATATTGCTGAGCTTTTTTCCAAACCTTCTCAGGAAAAAAGACTGCAAATTCGACAGAGTATTGTTGCAATTTTTCCAACCATGTTGAGTTTTGCACTGGGATGCGCAGTTGCCGCAATCGTATATAAATTTGCACTACTGTGGTTATTTTTGCTTCCCCCAGTTTTATTGCTGATGATTTACATCAATCGGGATAACTATAAAAAAGCTTAGGTTTTGACAGGTCCTAATTCTAATTAATTATTGAATGACGAGTAGAACATGGAAAATATACAAACGACGCCGCCGAGTGGGTTTTGGAAAACATGTCGAGATCCTTTGTTATTGACAATTGTGGGTGGCGCAATTGATACCATTGGCTTTATCGCACTGTTTGGTTTTTTTACTGCGCATGTCACAGGAAACTTAGTCTTAGCTGGTGCTGCTTGGGTCAAAGGTGGGCCTGGGATTTGGATTAAGCTTGGGGCAATTCCCTTATTTATTCTGACTGTTGCCATCACCAAATATTGGATTGATCGTAGTGTACAAAAACATACCACCTTAAGTTATTTATTTTTGGGGGAAGCAATTTTTTTAATTGGGTTTATGCTTGCGGGTTTATATTTTGAACCGTTTAAAGATGCCAATAGTGTCACTGTCGCAATTACAGGTGGTTTAGGGCTGATCGCCTTAGCTATTCGTAACACTTCAAGTAAAACCTTAATTAAACATATTAGTCCGAGCACCATGATGACGGGAAATACAACACAGTTAGGTATAGATATTTCTAATTATTTAAGAGATCGGAACCATAGCAATATGCAAAAATTACAGCACAGTTTCAGCATTGTGGTGGGTTTTGTGATTGGCGCATTTTTAGGTGCTTTTTTATATGTGTATCTAGATTTCTGGAGTGTCGCTTTCTTTGTGGCACCCGTGTTGTATCTGTCTTATCTCGCAGCCCAGCAAAGATTTGTCCAACCAAGCCAGTGACTCAATGATGAATAAACGTCAATGAGTAATCATGCTTGATGGAGTTTTGTCATAATTATTGTGACCACGTAGGTGCTTAAAAATTCCCTAAAATATTTATTGGAACAATCGTCTTTTAGTTAAATCAAGCCTTGATTGATTTAACTCGCATTCATCATTCACATTTTTGAGAAATCCAAAAATTAAACCATGTTTTGTCGAATAGCAAAACCAGCATCTGTCATTTATTTAAATTATGGACTTTGCAAAATTAAGGTAAACCTATGTCAAATTTGATTAAATTTACAATTTCTCTTGTTTCATTGCTCAGTATACAGTTACATGCTGCTCAATACAGCTTAGACAAAAATAGCCCTTATTTGTTTGGTGATTGGCAGGGGATGCTGACTGAACTTTTAAAGCAAGGCATTAAATTAGATGCAAACTTGATTGTAGACAGCGCTTATTTAGTTGATGGTGGCTACAATCCGGGGAGTGATCCTAAATATGCCAGTCAATTTTTAATTGGTTCAACTTTAGATTTAGAAAAGCTGGCAAATTGGGAAGGGATGACATTAAGAGCAACAATCACAGCAAGACAAGGACAAAGTTTATCTTCAGAAGATATTTCTGATCCATCCGCACCACAGCTTGCCAATGTTCAAGCAAATTATGGTCGTGGCAACAGTAAAAGTCGATTGACCGAGTTTTCTTTGGAGAAAAACTTTAAAGAACAGGGGCTCAGTATTAAATTAGGGCGTTTGGGAATGGGTACAGATTTCAATGTGATGTCTTGTGAATTTCAAAATAATTCATTTTGTGCTGCGCAAATGGGAAAATGGCAAAGCGGAATTTGGTATAACTCTCCAATTTCTCAATGGGGTGTTCGTTTAAAATATCAATTTCACCCAGAACTCGCCTTACAAATCGGTGTTTATGAATATAACCCTCAAAATGCTTTAGAACGGCATGGCTGGAATCTGAGTACCCATCAAGCTGATGGTATCACTATTCCCATAGAGATGATCTGGCGACCGAAATCATTGATCAATGCATTAGCAGGAACTTATCGTGTAGGGGCTATGTATAACACTGCAGATGAAACTAAAAATCAAAAGGATATACGGACGGGGCAGCAACAAAATCATACCTATGGCGCTTGGTTTAATTTTGACCAGCAACTTACTTCAGTTGGTGTAGGAAAGCAGGGCTTACACAGTTTTGCAAATTTTACATTCCATAGCCGTACCACCAACAAGGTGGATCAGTCTCAACAGATCGGTCTAAAGTATTATGGGGTGATAACCAGCCGAGCTGAGGATAATTTGGGTTTTGCGCTTAATCGTATTCATATCAATAATCGTTTTGCAGATGATAAGAAACAATTTAATGCTGATGCCGAATATAATATTGAATTAAATTATAGTTATTATCCAACAAAATGGCTGATGTTACGTCCAAGCCTGCAATATATTGTTCATCCTAGTGCAACACATGATATCAACAATGCTTGGGTCTTGGCATTGGGGACAAAGCTTAACTTTTAGAATCAAGAATAGTTAATTAAATTTTATCAATGCATACTGATGTTACGAACACTAGGTATTTATCTATATTGATTATAGATGGGTTTATATACTGCTTGATCCATGCTTATGCCATATAATATAAGGCAATAAAAAGCCGAAAATAATTCAAAGTATTCTCTTAAATAGAAAATGAAGACTGATTTATTTTTAGTAAAACCACCTTACACAAGCATCTGCTAAAAGTTGCGTAGTATCGAAGCTTACATTTAAAATTGGAGATTGAATGGCGTGTAAGCCCAAGGGAATTTCTGTACAGGCTAAAATAATTGAACCTGCACCTACATCTATAAGCCGTTGACTGAGTTCTTGAAAAATGATACCTGCTTTTTCTGATTCATTCCGTTTTACAGCATAAACTGCAGGCATAAATTTTTTTTCAATTTCTTCTTCAGAATTCATTACATAAGGGATGTTATATTTACTTAATTCACGTTGATATAACTCGGTAGAAAGGGCGCCTTTGGTTGCTAAAATTCCAACTTTATCACCATATTTATAATGATCCAAAATCTGTTGTACAGTAATTTCAATCATATTTAAGATTTCAATATTGGTCTGTTGTTGTAAGTCAGCATGCCAAAAATGTGCGGTGTTACATGGAATTGCCACTTTAGCAACACCACTACGTTCTAAAATTTTTAAACCATGTAACATGGCTTTGAAAGGACTTTCACCTAAGTTTTTAAGTGCAAGTTGTCGGTCAGGAATTCCACCATGATTCCAAACAATAGTTGGAATATGTTCCTGATCTTTAGTTGCAGGGCTTGCATCGAGCAGGCGCTGTTGAAAATCAACTGCAGCACCTGGCCCCATGCCACCTAGGATTCCGAGCGTAGGAAATTCTGAAAAATCAATCATTTTACAAGCGGTATGCGTCTTTGTGAGAGAATGCTTTACGGTACCCAAATAAGCCTACAGCACCACCAGTATGCAGAAAGATCACTTTATCGTTTTTAGTGAAATAACCTTGGCGAATTAGGCCTACTAAACCTGCAAAACCTTTACCTGAGTAAACTGGGTCAAGCAAAATACCTTCAGTTCTGGCAAGGAGTTCAACAGCTTCAACCATGCTGTCTGTTGGGATACCGTAACCATCGCCAACATAGTCACTATTTGCCACAACTTTTTCACGTGCGATAAGATCAGCACTCAAACCAAGATGTTCTAAAGTTGAGCGAGTAAGTTTATAGACGTTTTCTTCTTGTTTAGATTTTTCAGCACGAACGCTGATACCTAACACAGGTAAGTTAGAATTTGTTGCAACAATACCCGCTAAAAGACCTGCTTGAGTTCCAGTACTCCCTGTTGCATGTACAAGATGAGTTGGGGCAAGTTGGATCTGGTTGAGTTGGTTAATTAATTCAATTGCAGTAGATACATAACCTAAAGCACCAATAGCGTTTGAGCCTCCACCTGGAATAATATAAGGGCGTTCACCTTGTGCTTCTAATTCTTTTGCTTTTGCTTCTAAAGCAGCAGCCATGTCTGTACCGCTAGGAACAACTTCAATTGATATGGCACCTAAAATTTCGTCCAGCAATAAGTTCCCATTGTTGTAATATTCATCTGCAGCATCACTGACGCGTTGTTCAAGTAAAACAGATGCTTTTAAGCCGAATTTATTTGCTGCAGCAATGGTTTGACGAACATGGTTAGATTGAGTTGCACCTTGAGTAATCACATGTGTTGCGCCTTTTGCAATTGCATCGCCTATTAGAAATTCTAATTTACGGGTTTTATTTCCACCAGTAGCAAGACCTGTTGCATCATCGCGTTTGATATAAATTTCAGGACCGTTTAATGCTTTGGTTAAGTTAGGTAAAAACTCAAGAGGAGTAGGTGCATGAACAAGTTTAACGCGGGGTAAATGACTTAATAACATAAAAGTGTCCTGTAGATTTAGTGTATGTAATCAATCATGCGGTTAACTTCTTTGCGCATAATTTCTAAAATATGTTTTTTGGCTTCAATGAATTCTGGCTGTGGAGCAATATTTTCAATCGTACGTGTATGGGGTAAATTGACTTGAATATCTTCTGCAATACGCCCAGGATGTCCTGCCATTAAGATAATGCGATCTGCTAAAAGTAAAGATTCGTCTATATCATGAGTGACAAATAAAACGGTCGTTTTGTTATCTTGCCAAAGCTTAGTTAATGTTTCCTGCATCAAAATACGTGTTTGAGCATCCAAAGCACCAAAGGGTTCATCCATGAGTAAAATTTTTGGTTTCATGACCCAAGCACGGGCAAGTGCAACACGTTGTTTCATCCCCCCTGAAATTTGCCAAACGCGATGATTTTCAAATTTTTTTAAACCTGTTTTTTCTAAGTAATATTCAGTTTGTTCGGTAATGTATTTAGGCTCTCCCTTTAATTGCTTAAGGGGAAAATAAATATTTTCTTTCACTGTAAGCCAAGGGAATAATTGTGCTTGTTGGAATACAACAGCTCGATCAATGCCTGGTGCTGAAATAGGTTGACCATCTACATAAATGTTACCAGAGCTAGGTTTTTCAAAACCTGCAAGTAAGTTCAAAATAGTTGATTTACCGCAGCCAGATGGACCAAGTAAACAAACGAACTGACCCTCAGAAATTTCTAAGTTAATGTCTTTTAGAACCGTATTTTCAGATTTGTTTTGCTTGAATGTTTTTTGAAGATTATTTAGCTGAATAAATGTTTGAGTCATTATACTTTTCCTGTCCAAGGTGCCCATTTTTGCTGTGCTTTTACAATGAGCCAATCTAAAATAAAGCCAATTGTTCCAAGTAAAATAATACCGACAATCACAACATCAGTACGTAAGTATGAGCCCGCGTTAATGATCATCCATCCTAAACCTGACGTTGCAGCAACCATCTCAGCCGCAATTAATGAGGTCCAACCAATACCAATCGATAAGCGAATCGTGGTGAAAATTTCAGGAAGTGAAGAGGGTAAAATGACACGAAATAAGATTGATGCTTTTCCTAGTCCCATTGTTTGTGCAGCTTGAATTAAACCCTGTGGAACGTTTTGGCTTGCTGCAGTTGCGCCAACAATTACACTAAGTAAAGTAGCAATAAAGATTAGGAAAAATTTTGATGCCTCACCAATCCCCAACCACACAACAACTAATGGGATTAAAGCAATTTTAGGAATAGGGCGTAAAAATTGTACGAATGGATCTAAAATGGCATTGAGTACAGGACTACGGCCCATTAATAACCCCAAAGGAACACCAATAATAATGGCAATGAAAAATGCAAAAAATGCACGTGCCGTACTCACTAAAATGTGTTGATAAAATGGAGCATCTCGATAACCGTTTTGAAATAAATCTAAAACTGTATCTACTATTTGTAAGGGGGATGGCAATAAAATGGGTGACACAAGTTTAAAGGTACACACAAGCTGCCAAATAACAACAAAAGTGATTAGTGATAATGCACTAATTACTTTTGCTTTAAACGGGTTCAACTGACTCATTCTATAACCTTATTTAGTTGCTTCGATAAGGTATTTACTGTCGATATTGGGCGCATAACTTTTTGGAACATCAGACTGTTTTAGCTCGCCGATACCGACTAAAAATTTAGCAATATCTTGAGTTGCTTTTGCCAAGCCTGAGTTTTCATCGTTTGATGTTGTACCTAGGTACTTTTCAGATGCTTGATCTTTCAAAGGAATGTAATCAATACCTGCCAATGTAGTTTCAACTTGCTCGTATGGAAGGTTTAAGTATTTAGAAATTTTTTCAGAAGCTAATTTCGGATCTTTTTTATATTCATCAACTTGTTCTTGGTATGCTTTTAAAAACTTAATCACAAGATCGGGGTGTTTTTCTGCAAACTCTTTGCGGACAGCGAAGTTGTTATAAACCAAAATGCCTTGTTCATTTAGTGTCGTTGTACGATAAATCTCTTTGCCACCTTGTTTTTCTAATTGTTGTGTAAATGGGCCCCAAACATAGGCAGCATCAATATCGCCACGAGTCCATGCAGAAACAATTTCAGCAGGTTTAAGTGGTAATAATTTGATTTTTGATTTATCAATTTTATTTAATGTAAGTGCTTGTTCTAATGCATATTGTGCAGTTGAGTTTGCAGGGAAAGCAACTTTTTTACCCACTAAGTCTTGTAGAGTTTTAATTTCAGGTCGAACAATCAAACGCTCTGCACTTGAAATTAGACCCTCTAAGCCAATGACTTCAATGGGTAATCCGCGAGTGATCCCTGCAACAGCAGGACTTGAACCAAAACGGGCGATATCAATTTCATTGGCAGCAAAGTAATTAATCACATCTGCTCCCGATGCAAATTCAACCCACTTAATTTTGGTGCCTAAAGCTTTTTCAAAATCTCCGTCGGCTTTACCTAGGACCCAGACACGGGGACCACCACCCCAAGCAAAACGGACCTCTTGTGGTTGTTCTGCTGTTTGTGACGCTTCAGCTTTGGGTTCATTGTTTTGTGGCGATTTATTTCCACAACCAACTAAAAGTGTAAAACTGAGAATACCGAGGGACAAAGCCAAATTTTTAAAATGAAAACCTGTTGTATTCAACATTTTTCTTTCCAGTGTTTTTGAAATTTCTCCGATCTTAATGAGAATTTTAAATTAATAAAAATATGAAAAAATGGAATAGTTATATATAAAATAGATGTTATCTTTATGAATAAAAAAGAAATATTTATAGTTTTTAAAAGTAAAGATTATACCTTGTAGTCAAATTTTTAAGATGATGTGCTTTTAAAGCATAGGTAGAAATTTGATTATAAAATCATTTATTTAAATAATTGATGATCACATTCTGATTACTTCAAGTAAAAAATATCAAAAATACACATGCTGGTTTTCGTATTGATAAGTACTTTCGGACCAAGCCTATAAGTTTAATTAAAAAGGGTGATTAAAATGAGAATGATCAATTAACAAACAAACTAAAATTTGGTTTGATTAACATTCATTTAACTTATCTAACTAGGTATATGAATTTTAAACCATTATTAGATTAGGAGGTAATGAACATGTGCTTGATCAAAATTGTGGAATATTAAAGCCAATCAGTTACGCACAAAAAATGTATAAGTAATTAGCCTCTCCATTAAAAATATATTATTGAATATATCTTTAGTGATGGCTTTATAAAATGAAGTCAGGTGACTTTAGCTTAAATTCTTCTTTAATGATGATAATTTTAATATAATAGGCAAAATTTTTGTTAGGTTTCATTTGTGACAGCACAAAAAATTCAAAGTATTGCATTGCAGCGATTCGCAAAACAAGGCTTTACTGCAACATCAATGAATGAAATAGCCGAAGACGTTGGCATTAAAAAACCCTCTATTTATGCACATTTCAAAAATAAAGATGATTTATATTTGAGTCTAATTCCGATTATGATTAATCATGAACTGACTTATGCAAAAAATACATTAACTGGTGGAGAAAATTTTCATCAACAACTTTGTGCGTATTTCTGCAGCATAGGTGAACGATTTGATGCTTCATATGATGTACAATTTTGGATGAATGCGCTCATTAACCCACCACAGCATATTTATGATCAAGTGATTGATCCGATGCATATATTTATGGATGATTTGGAGAATATCTTTAAAAACGTATTCCCTGAAAATATAGAAAACAAGAAGTTTGATTCAACAACTTTGGCTCGACTGTGCATGTGTTTTGTAGATGCTTTGCAAAGTGAGCTCATTTATGGTGGTAAAGATAAATATAAAAAAAGATTAGATGCGATCTTAAAAGCACTTGAGGTGTTAATCGGTTAAAAGGTGCTAAATATCTAATATTAGATATTTAGCACTATCTATTTTTAAGCATTTTTATGAGCAATTGTATTTAATATAATCATACAAAAAGCACATATAAGTAAAGTTACAGGAAGGACGAGGATATTTTCTGTTGCAAGACTGGCAATAAAACCAATAACTGCTCCGAAACTATATTGAAGTAAGCCAATTAAAGCTGAAGCGATTCCTGCTAAGTGATGTTGTACCTGTTGCATGGTCAGTGCTGTAAGATTACCAAATAAAAGCCCTGTAGAACTAATAACCACAGTCAGTAATAGGGTGTAAGCCCATAAACTTGGTGTATACAGTAACGTTACTAGGCTAAGCATAAGTGTAAAAAACATTAAAATAATAGAGCCTAGCTTTAAAACTTGGTAAGCAGACCATCCTCTATTCAATAACCAAATTGAAAGCTGACCAAAGATGATGAAACACAGTGCATTGAGTGCAAAGAGATAACTATAATGTTCAGGGCTGACTGAGTAATGTTGAATAAAAATATAGGGTGAATTGCTAATGTAGAAGAAGAACCCACCGAGTAGAAAGCCTCCAGCAAGGGTAAAACTGAAATAGCTTTTATTTCTACATAGAAGATAGTAATTTTTGAAAATATTTTTTAGATTTAAGGGTTGTCTATTCGAAAGAGCTAATGTTTCTGGAACAGATATACTACTCCACACCAATAACATAAAAGATAGTAAGGCTAATGTATAAAAAATAATATGCCATGTGCCGTAGTTCAAAAGTTGACTTCCAACCAAAGGGGCAATGATTGGAATGACCATCATGACTTGCATTAACACAGAAAAATGGCGAGCTGCATCTTGCTCATTACAAATATCGCTAATAATTGCTCTAGGTGTGACCAGACCAGATGCAGCACCAATGGCTTGAAGAAAGCGTGCGAACAATAATAGTTCAAGTGAAGTTGCGACTGCTGCGAGCAGAGAACCCAAAATAAAAATAATTAAACCAATTAATAATGGAATTCTTCGACCAAAACGATCAAGAAATGGTCCATATAAGCCTTGGCCAACAGCTAAACCTACTAAAAAAATTGATAATGTTTGTTGGATTTGACTGGTAGATACCTGTAATGAGGTCGCTATCACTGGAAATGCGGGCACATAAATATCAATTGCTAAGGCATCTAAAGCAGTTAATAGTGAGAGTAATATGATAAATGAAGTACTCATTTTGTGAGTCTGTAAGTGACCTTGCATAAATTTCACCCAAGTTTGTATAATTAAAACTACCTAACGGTAGGTAGTTTATTTTTGTTTGTTTTTAAAATCAACCAAAATACGATTTTTAATGGAGTTAAAGAGCAGGGCGCCAAAGGTAGCTTTATATGTATAAAAAGAATCCTTACTGAATAATCTTTTAAAATGAACCAACTATCGTCATTAAATTACAACATATAAAATAATAGTCACGCTGAGTGAATGCTGAAAGTATTAGTCAAAGAGCTTGATGTAAAATTACATGCAAGTAGAGAATGTTGTTTTAGAACCGGTTTCAATTTGTAGTCGTTCAGACTTTGATCTGACAATTATCAATATTTGTTTGAATATCAAAAAATGACCATTATTTAATTGACCTTTAGCCCTGATTTGTTCTCTTGATTCTTATCCGGCTGAATTTTGCGCTGAGTAGATACTATGGCTCGTATGAGGTCTTATATTTATGTTTTGATTGTTTGAATTAATTATTTTTAGAACAAGAATTAACTCGAATAATTACCTAAATTTAGATGTAAAAATAGGGTTAAATAATTAATATTTAACCCTATAATATTTAATTGTAGACTCAGTCTAGTTTTCTTAGATCATTAATTTATTTTCTTAAAAATAAAGTCATTAATCTTATGGCCTGCCTCAATACCACGACGTTCAAACTTGGTTTGTGGACGCCAGTCCGGACGAGGATAGCTATTGCCTTTGCCTGCTAAGTTTTCTAAACGAGGGCGATTGTCTAAAACATCAAGCATCCATTCAGCGTACGGTTCCCAGTCTGTTGCAGCATGGAATGTACCACCGATTTCAAGTTTTTCTTCAACCAATGGCATACGATCATGAGAAACAAAACGGCGTTTAAAATGTCGTTTTTTCTGCCAAGGATCAGGGAAATAAAGTTGAACCGTATTGATACTATTGTCAGGCATTTCTCGTAAAACTTGAATTGCATCTGCATCTAAAACACGTAGGTTTTTAACTTCCGCCATTCCTGCTTCATAAACACATTGCGCAATACCAGGTACATGCACTTCGATTCCAACAAAATTACGTTCAGGATTGGCTTTTGCCATCAGGACCAATGAGCGGCCCATACCAAAACCAATTTCTACCGTAAGTGGGCGTTCAGGATGTTCAAAGTGTTGACGTAAATCGCCGACAGGGTATTCCAAAATTAAATCACGATGTTGTTCAAGCGCAGTACGTTGTGAAGTATTGAGCGGTGACGATCTACGCATAAATGTCACAATTTCACGGTGTTCTTGCAAATTGTCTAATTCTACAATTTGTGCTTCAATTTGATCGTTTGACATGATTTAGGTAATACTAGAAATCTAAAAGGCGTATTGTAAGTGCTGAGCTTCGCAAGTCAAATTTTTTATAGAATTTCATTCAATTCTAATAAATTCACAATGAAAACTGGATAAAATAAAATCACTATCGAGCGCTGAGTCAGAGAGTATTGCTGTTACTCAAAGAGTCGTTATGTTCATTTAGACTTTGTCTAATTAACTCGATTAATTCGCGCGATGCTTTAGGTAGTGCTTTATCTTTTAACCAAATCAGATAAATCGGAACAGAAAGTTGATTGTAGGTATTTTTAAAATCAATTTGGATTAAACGCCCAGCATCAATATGTGACTTAACCAATGAATATGGAAAATTTCCCCATCCTAAGCCGATCTCAACCATATCAATCGCCGTTTGTAGATCATTGGTTCGCCAGTAAGATGCAGCAATTACCGATCTCAAATCTGCAATATCAAGCGCACTACTCGCGACAACAATTTGCCGAACATTAACCAAATCCTCGATATAAATAGGATGAACTGCTTGATTCATCAAGGCATGATTTGCAGATATCGTTGCAACAACAACCTCCATGCTGACCAACTGCAAATGTTCTTGCATTTTGATATGTTGCCCTGAACCCGCTAAACAAATTGTGATTTGTTCTGAATACAGTAAATGCAAAATATCATCTTGTGGTGCAGTAATAATTTCGATATTGAGCAGCGGATATTTTAATGCAAGTTTATCAATAGATTGTAAAAGTTTCTGATTGTTTACATCCGATACAACACCTATTTTTAAAGTACTCTCCAAACCTAAGGACAGTTCATAAGCATGCTTACTCAATTGTTTTAATTGTTCTGAGATGATTCTTGCTTGTGGGGCTAAGGCAAGTGCTGAAGCTGTTGGAATCACTTTGCGGGGTGTTCTTTCAAACAGCTGTAAGCCTAATTCTGCTTCGATATTTGCGATGCCCATACTGACGGCTGATGGTACTCGATTTAAGGCACGAGCCGCAGCAGAAAAAGAGCCTGTATCCAGTACTTTTACAAATAATTCTATATTTTCGCTGGTGAAATTCATAATTGGTATCAGTCAAACTGAAAGCTATTGTCTTTATCTATTATTATAACTGAAATTAAAATAGCTTTTTTGAAAATCTGTTTGGGTAAGTTTATGCAAGGTCTTAAACGTAGAGTAATTTATGTAAGTACCTATGAAATCATTGGATTAGGTATTTCTTCTTTAGGGCTGGCACTACTTTCGGGTACACAATTAACCCATACGGGGCCTTTGGCTTTCCTGATTACCACGATTGCTGTGAGCTGGAACTTTATTTATAACTTAATTTTTGAAGCATGGGAAAAACGCCAAACTTTACGTCAACGTACAGTAAAACGCCGTGTAGCTCATGCGATTGGATTTCAATTAACCTTAGTGGTTTTTCTTATTCCATTGATTGCATGGTGGATGAATATTAGTTTTCTAGATGCATTTTTATTAGATGCGGCTTTAATTGTTATCATTCCAATTTATACCTTTATTTTTAATTGGTCTTTTGATCGATTATTTGGTGTTCCACTTTCAGCTCAAGCTTAAAAATGTAGTTGTTTCTGCTTAAGTTATTTGGCCATTCAATTGAATGGGCAAATAACTCAGGTTTTTTCTAGCCCAATAATTTCTATTTAACGCTTTAAATTTATACGACAGCTGGTGTCGCAACAATAAAGAAATAGCCATTGCTGAACGCTCATAATTTATATAATCACTAGAGTTCATTCGGAAAATTAGGTGTGAGTGATGACAGAGCGTATTAGAGAAAAACTGCAAATTTTAGCAGATGCTGCGAAGTATGATGTGTCATGTTCATCCAGTGGCAGTAACCGTAAAAACAAAGACAGTGGGCTAGGCAATACGGGAGCTGGAATTTGCCATAGTTATACCGAAGATGGTCGATGTGTGTCGCTGCTTAAAATCTTATTTTCCAATGTGTGTATTTTTGATTGCTCATATTGTGTTTCTCGCCGTTCTAACGATGTCAAACGAGCTGCTTTTACGGTACAAGAAGTTGTTGATTTAACCATTAATTTTTATAGAAGAAATTATATCGAAGGGCTGTTTCTCAGCTCAGGAATTTTTAAGTCAGCAGACTATACCATGGAGCGCATGCTACAAGTCGTTAAAAAGCTACGATTAGAAGAAAACTTTAATGGCTATATTCATTTGAAAACAATTCCAGGTGCTTCACAGGAGATTATCCATGAGGCTGGGCTTTATGTAGATCGGATGAGTATCAATTTAGAAATGCCTACTGCTGAAGGTCTTAAAAAGTTTGCCCCTGAAAAAACCCATGATGAAGTGCAAAAAGATTTGGGTATTATTCGCGATCGCTTGATTCAATTTAAAGATGAAAGAAAGATTATAAAAACTGTGCCGAAGTTTGTCCCAGCAGGGCAAACAACTCAAATGGTGGTGGGCGCACATAATGAAACGGATCAGGATATTATCTTAATGGCTGATCGTCACTACAAAGAATTTAAACTAAAACGGGTATATTTTTCGGGCTATATTCCGATTAATGATGAAGAAAAAGCATTGCCTTCGGTGGGTTCAGCACCGCCATTGCTGCGTGAAAATAGATTGTATCAATCTGATTGGTTAATGCGATTTTATGGCTTTGAAGCGACTGAAATTGTTAATGCACAGCATCCAAATTTAGACTTAGATATCGACCCCAAACTAAGTTGGGCGCTACGTCATCCTGAACAATTTCCTATCGATATCAATCAAGCTGATTATCGAATGATCTTAAGAGTCCCAGGAATTGGGGTGCGTTCAGCTAAAAAAATTGTTCAAGCACGTCGCTTTGGTAAAATTCATATTGATCAAATCAAAAAATTGGGTATTGCTTATAATAGGGCAATGCATTTTATTCGTTGTGCAGATACCCCGCCATTTTTAAAAGATCAATTACCCAGCCAAATTCGCCAGAAAATATTACAAACAGGGCATTCAAAATATACTCAACAACTTTCACCCCAGTTGGATTTATTATTCTAAATGGCTAAATATATTTTTGATGGGACCATGACCGGGATTTTGTGTTGTGTATTTCGTGCATTTCAATTCAAAGAGTTTGATGTCTTTGTCTCAAGTGAAAACAACACTCAATCGGCTTTATTTGATGAAACGATTTTTGTTGAATCTAATGACGACCAAGCCAATAGAGTTTGGCAAGGCCTAAAGTTAAAAGTTTCAGCAAGTGGTTTACGTAATTTTTACTATACTTTTTTATCTGAACAGGAAGATGCTTTTCAACATCTGTTTAATTTTAGTGTTTATGCATTCTTCGCTCAAAAAGCGATTGACCGTGATTATGGTCATCCAGATGTTTTGGCACTGTCAAAGTGGGCCAAACAAGTGGGAAGAGAAAAGCACCGTATGGAAGCTTTTGTTCGCTTTAAAAAATGTAAAGATGAATTATTTTTAAGCTTGGTTAAGCCAGATTTCAATGTTTTGCCTTTGATCGAAAAGCATTTTAAATCCAGATATCAAGACCAGCGCTGGCTTATTTATGATGAAAAACGAAATTTTGGTATCTACTATGATTTAAAACAGGTTCACCATGTCAATATGAATGTCTTAGACATTGATCAAAATATTCGTCAAGGCTCTAGTCAGGAGTTTAGTGTTGAATTAGATCATCAAGAGGTTCTATATGATCAGCTTTGGAAAGATTATTTTAACAGTGTAAATATTTCAGCGCGGAAAAACATTAAACTGCATATTCAATATGTACCAAAGCGATATTGGCGTTATATGAATGAGAAAACGATTTAAATGTTTTTAAATCAACAATATGAACTGTATTGTGGCCTAGATAATACGAGTTTGGTCTCGATGTTTTACTGGCTTTCTCCATTACATTCATGAAGGAATTTGAAATTTCTTTAGTTTTTAGAGACATGACCAGATTCTCTAATTATTCTATATTTCAAAGACTCGTGTTCTTTTCAATTGAGTTTTTTCGGAATTAAAAACCTTATAAATACTAGTTTATAAGGTTTTAGAAGTTTTACCTGAAATAATACCAATTATATATTGAGATTGATCATTTATTCACTTTGAGCTTAATCATCTATCACTTTAGACTGTCGCTCATTATCTGCTTTCCCAATCTGCCAATAAGAACAAGCATAACAATCTTCTTTGCCCCAATCACTTTGCTTTCTTAAGATGTTACGACATGCGCGAACAGCTTGTAGTTCAGCGGTAATATGTGCAAAACGGCTTGCTGGTAGATTAATAAATTCAGGATGGCGTAGCAACTCGTCAGCCAATAAACTTTGCTGAAGCGGCTGCGGATTGAACAGCCATATTTGCTCTAAATTAGCTTGTGTATGCAGTTCGATTTGATCTTCTACAGTTGCCACTTCGGCAATGACATATACTTTGGCATCAACTGTTAATTTCTCTAAGATCGCTTGAGTGACTGCAAGCCCAGTCCCATCAGTAATAATGAGATAATGATTCAGTCCTGTAGGGATTGAATTTTTAGCGGCAGTAGACATGGTTATACCAATTTGATCCCCTGGTTGGGCACGATCTGCCCAGTGACAAGCCACCGTATCTGTACCATGCATTGCAAACTCGATGGTTAGGGTTTTATTGACTAAATCAATATCGCGATGGGTATAAGTCCGAATTTCTGGCATCATCTCAGGATTATTGACGATCCATTTACGCTGATCAAAATCAAAATCGGGAATTTCTATTGTGGTTTGATCATGCCTTGGAATAAAAATTTTATTGTTATCACCAATACAGGTGTGTTTGAATTTCTCTACATCTGCACAGTCAAAAATAATACGGATATAGTTTGGACCTAGATATATTTTCTCTTTCACTTGAATAAAAGTGCGATGTGCATTCAGCGCCATGATTTATTCCATATAAATAACAATAATTCTCATTATCGTATCGGCTTTTACTTGAAAATGCCACCATTACCGCGAGAGTTGACTATAAAACTGCAAAGATGCTCGGCATCCTGCATCAATAAATCATAAACAATTCAAGCTATCCATTGGTATTATTGAGTATGAGGAGGAATAGCATAACTTAAAGAATCATATTTAGGTTTCTTTTTATACTCAGAAATAATCCCACCTAAAGATTCCGCGATATGGCGACTGGCATAATTTTCGACAGCTACAGGATAAATAAAATTTTTAAAACTCAAGTTAACAGAAGCCCAATGAACCATGCTTGTTACCGCATCTTTACCAAATCCTGACTTATGTCGATCTTCTCGAATCCAAATGCCTAATTCAGGTGTTTCCGTTTGTATTTGATGCAGTCCTGCCAGGCCAAGAAACTCATGATTAACAATGTGTCTGACAACGAAAATTAACTCATTCCCATCTTTAATATTCTCTAGCCATTTATGCCAGATCTCATCAAACTCTTGACGGCTTTGCGGTGGATCCCAAGTCATATATCGTGTCAAGGTGGGAGTAATATACTGAAATACCTCATCAGCATCTAAAGGTGTAAATGGTTTTAAAACAACTTGAGAAAAATGAATCTCTATATTATTCCAGTTCAATAGAACCTCGAAAATTGTGAATTAGGGTTAATTTATCGCATAGAAGACAAAAGGTACATGGTTAAAATCAGGATAGGTTTAAGCTAAAAACGATCTTAAATTGAAGTCATCAATAGGGATATCGATCCTAGTTTTCTGACTTTATTCTGAATATCGAGTTTCAATTTAATCCTTGTACGCATGGCAATCAGAATTTTTATTGATTTACTTTAATCACTAATCCTCGGAGTAAAAGGTTTAGTGCAGCTCTTCCAGACTTGAGTCCTTTATTATGGTTTTCACCATCAGCCCAAATAATGCGAATGATTCATTTCCTTATGTTTTCTGGAATGGTCTTTGATTGAGGACTTTAATTTAAGGAAATGCATGATTCATCATAAGCCATTTCAGTGACTCAATGCTGAAATGGCTTATGATGAAATATGTGTGCTTAAGATAGCGTTAAAGGATTTTATCTAAAGCGTATTGTGTTGCTAATAGTGCGTTGGTTATGTAGTGCATTGGTTTTGCTACAGAATAAAACTCTAATTTTTCCCCACTATGTGTTAATTGCGTTTTAATTTCCCAATTCATTTTTTGCCCAGTTCGGATCATCTAACATTTGATGTACACGTTTCTTATCAACATCATTTTCCCATACACCAATCACTAAAGTTGCGACACAATTACCAATCAAGTTGCTTACTGCTCTTAAAATACCAATCAGCCAATCCACTGAAAGGATCAATACCAAGCCAATCGCCGGGATAACAGGAAAGCTGGATAAAGTCGCAGCAAGTACAACGATCGCTGATGCAGGAATGCCATGTGCTCCTTTTGAGGTAAATAAGGTGATTAAAAGAATCATGATGAGGTCTGAAATTGTGAGGTGAACCCCTGTCGCTTGCGCGATAAATACAACAGCAAGGGTGAGATAAATTGAAAAGCCATCTAAGTTAAAAGAGTAACCCGACGGAATGACTAGGCTTACAGTGGAGTCTTTTATCCCTAATTTTTTTAGTTTATACATCACTTGCGGTAATACCGAATCAGAAGATGATGTGCCACATACAATGGTGATTTCCTCTCTAAAATAGCGAATGAGCTTAAAAATATTGAAACCTAAGAGTCTTAATACCAGACCAAGTATGACGATCACAAAGAAAATCACAGTTGCATAATAAATTAAGACCAAATAGCCCAAATTAAGTAAAGTTTCTATTCCAAATTTTGCCACGGTAAAAGAAATTGCACCAAAAACGCCTATAGGGGCCAGTTTGATGATGATGGACATGATTTTAAAAATAACTTGAGATATTTTGTCAATAAAAGAGGCGACAGGATCACTGACATCTTTAGACAGCATAGATAATGCAACGCCAAATAAAATTGAAAAGACAACCACTTGCAGAATATCATTCCCTGTGAATGCACCTACCGCAGTCTGAGGAATCATATTTAAAAAGAAATCAGATACACCTGTAACTGCATGGATATTTTCATTGTACTTGGTCATTTGGGACGCATCTAAAGTCGAAATATCCACGTGCATTCCATGTCCAGGTTTAAATATGTAGGCTGCGGCTAATCCTAAAATTAAAGCGATAGTGGTCATGATTTCAAAATAAATCAGCGTTTTTATTCCCACTTTCCCAGCTTTTTTTAAGTCTCCTGCACCATAAATTCCTAAAACAATGACGCAGAATATAAGCGGTGCAATCAGCATTTTGACAAGTTTGACAAAGCCATTACCAAGCACTTGAAAATTGATCGCAATATCAGGCAAAAAGTAACCAAATAAACAACCAATCACCAATGCAATCATTACTTGTAAAAATAAAGAGCGTTTAATAAGCTTCATTGAGGAGATTCATAAATAAAAGGTCACTTGAAAAAGCAATAGTTATGCCATTTTTGAATGAATAATTTTTGGTTTTTGCTGTGGTTTTTGTTATTGCGATATTTGATCTTTTGATACATAGACTGCTTAATGCGGTTTTCGATTATTTATAGATTAAAAAAAATAAAAAGGATATATAACAAGCCTTAAAACAATATCCTAAAACATTTAACAATAAGAAGCTAAAACTTGTACATGTACAATCGCATTTTTTGTTAGCTTGAAATATACCGTATTGTTGGAGTAAGAAAATGACTAAAAAAGTACTATTCATCACTTCCAATTCTGGCGTTGAGCATGATGAGCTTAAAAAACCTTTGGACTTTTTGACGAGCAAAGGCATAGAAAGCATACACGCTGCAATTGAATTAAACGATGTACGAACCGTTGTTCATGATGATGAAAAATCGGTGTCATATAGTCCGCATGCGATTTTGGAAAAAGTAGATCCAAGTGATTATGATTTGCTGGTTATTCCAGGGGGAACGGTCAATGCCGATCAATTGAGAATTGATGAGAATGCTAAGAAAATCATTCAATCCTTTACTGACCATAAGAAACCGATTGCTGCCATATGTCATGGACCATGGGCTTTAATCAATGCAGAAAGAATTAAAGAGAAAAATTTGACTTCATATAAAAGTATTCGTATCGATCTAGAGAATGCAGGTGCAAACTGGATAGATGAAGAAGTTCATCGTTGTAATACTGGTGGATGGGTACTCATTACATCGCGTAGTCCAGATGATATTCCTGCCTTTAATGAGGCGATATTAAAAGAGTTGGAATAAGTGAATAGAGCAGGCTAAGCAAAGTTTAAACTTTTGAGATAGCCCTTTAATCGAGGGTTATTTCATATAATCTTTGAATATTTTGGGTTTTAATTCCCCACACAGAACCTGATATTCTACGTTGATGTTTTTCAAAACTTTGTCGATTCTCAAAAACTTCATGAACATCCCAAATTAAGGGATTTGGAGTTTGTTTGACCTCAAAAGAAACGCAACCTTCTTCTTGTCTGGTTAATTTGATATGTTCTGGAAGAAACTTAATTATAATATTTAATTCTTGTTCAGAAACACAGATCAACTGACCACTTAGCTTAACCATCACATTCTCATTGATAAAATCTAACAAATTGTTTTATGTAGTAGTAAGGTTAGTTTATATATTAAAAAACCACTTAGGATTAATGCACCTAAGTGGTTGTCTTATTTGGTGGGCCCGCCCAGACTTGAACTGGGGACCAACGGATTATGAGTCCGCTGCTCTAACCAACTGAGCTACAGGCCCTTTATCAAGTGAATTGATTAATTATCAACTACTTGGAACGTCAGCAATACTATCTAAGATTTTAGAGTTTATCAAGTTTTTTTTACAATTAGACTGTAGAGAATAGCTTGATATAGTATTTAGCATTGCGACAGCTAGTGATTCTATATAGGTCAACACCAAGAGTAAAGCTGACAAAGACATTTATTGATCAATCGGAGCCTAGTTATACGATTTATCGAGTCAATGAGTTGATTGGCTTTGTTGTAGGTGTGAATACCAACTATAAAACTTATAAATATCGAGAGGAAAAGTCTACAGTTGCTACAGCAAACGAAGCTTTTATAAATTACTCCAATTTAAAGTTTCTTAAATCAAAATCAATCATGGGTTATACATTCAAAAATAGAACGTTTTAAAAAGTGTGGTATTGAAATTGTGATTAGCATCTTAATTAAAGATTTTTTATTTTAATAGTATTTCAATTAATTCACTATTAGAAAAGCAAGGAAACACCTTGCTTTTCTTAGTTTAATTTAAGCACTTCTAAAATGCTAAGCTTATAAAAATAGCTAAAAATTACGCTAACTTAGCCTTGCCAACTCGCAAGCATATAGATCGCAATCGCAAGCAAAAATAGACCCACCAAGAGTAAAATATATTTAGGGATCCTACGCTTTTCTTGTGCTTTTTCTGACCTTTCTTGAGCGGTTGATGGGTTGTTATCATGTTGCATATTAACCTCTAAGATTTATCAAGTGATTAATTTATATGGTGGACTAATCTCAGTACTACTGTGTGAATAAATGTTGTTAAAAAGTGAGCAGTGTGGATTGAATGAAATTTTAAGTATTGAATGAAATGATACTTTAAAATAAGGGCTAGTTATTTTAAAAATAAAAAACATAGTGTTAATTGATATTCTATATTGATTAAAAATAAATAAGCACGACTTAAATTCACAAGTACTTACAACACTAAACAGCGAATAAAATAATCCATGCTATAAAAACTATGTTTATATCTATTATTTATCGTTATATGGAGAAGTGATTATGCCTGTAGGAGATAAATCTGCATATACTGCAAAGCAGAAAAGACAAGCCCAACATATTTATGAAAGTGAGAAAAAACAAGGTCGTTCGGATGAAGATGCGGAACGTATTGCTTGGGCGACCGTAAATAAGCAGGATGGAGGTGGGAGAAAATCCCGCCACTCTTAACTGCTTAAATCCACTTCGGTGGATTTTTTTATTTGTTAGATAAACTGCTAACTTTGAAAAATTAAATAATAGAGTTATAAAGATGTTTTTTAAAACTTATATAGGATTATTTATGGGTATTTTTTTAAATATTAAGCCGTTAGTCATTATCAATTGCTACTCATAATTTCTAGAATGGAAAATATATCAAAATGTAAACAGGGCAAATATTAAGTATAATTGACTTAGACAGATGTAAAAGTAAATACTTAGACCTGCATGCGGATCTAAATACAATGATTGAAGAAGATTCTAAGTCAGAAATATAGCTGCTTGTTATTAGTTTAAAATTAATACGGATCACTTGAAAATTAGTTTCTATCTCCTATAACAAGCTAAAAAATGATAATGATATGTATTCTTGATTATGTTTAAAGGAAAAAGCTTCGATAATTTTTTAAAATTTAGCTTCTTTATGTTTATGGTTTTAACCTTTTGTGCGCTCGGCATGGCGATCTATCAGAAATTCACAGGTCAAGTAGATAAAATTGTTTTAGGTTCAGCTCTAAACTTTATGTTTTTTGCATTTTTGCAAAATATCAATAGGAAATTCAATACTTGGAGAACCGGTTTGACCTTATCAATGAAGATGAAAGACAGCGCCAATTGAGATTGGATGAGGACACGAAAGTCTTAAAAATAAGGTTTAATCAAATATAAAACGCTCGATGAAATTCATTGAGCGTTTTATATCAAATAAGTGTCAATCTACTGTACAATGAAACACATATAAAATTGAATATAACTCAGTTGTAATCGGCCAAATCTATACTTCTAGCCAAGCGTCTTTAACCTCTTGAGAATCTTTAGTTAAGATAACTTTTTCGCCTTTTATCTCACCAACCCAAGATGTTGGTATAAGATGATGATGTCCATCTCCATGTTTGGTTAGCTTGATTTGCTCTGCACCAACAAGGTGATCTACCTCACCAACTTTGGTTCCACAAGACGCAATAACATCGGCATGATTCTTAATACTTTCAACATTGATAGAAGTCATTTGATACTTTCCTATTGAAATATGATTTGAATATTTACCTTATATGAAATATTTGGGTGAGTCTTGGTCTGAAATGAAAAGGCTACAAGACAGTCAAAATAATTACTTAATGAATTAAATTTTATACATGGTAATTTTTGAAATTAATTATAAATGAAGCCATTACAGTATTTTAAGTTGCTGTAATGGCTTCAAGTTCTAACAGATAGGCTTAGAAACGATAACCTACACCAAGGTAAGTGATCAGTGGATCGATCTCAATTTTAGTTTTAGCCTGAATAAGCTTGGCATTGTTATTGGTATTAAGGACAGTAATGGTTGCCGTATTGTCTAACTTCGCATAAGAAATAGAGGCAGTTGCAAACCAGTTTTGTTTAAAGTCATAGGTAAAACCAGCTGTAACAATGGGCGCAATGGTATCAGTAGCATCTACTTTAACTTTCATATTGCCGCTCGATGGTTTTCCCTCCAAAGAAGCCCCAGCTTTACCATCATGAATATTTTGAATCATATGTCCAGCACGTATCAAATCATTTTCAATTCCTGAATTGATTTCGATATCGTTGAAGTAGGCATACATTAAACCAGCACCTACAAATGGTCTGAACTTATTGATACCAGATTTACCAAAATAGTACTGTGCTTGTATTGCAGGCGTCCAAGCTCTAGCAGATGCGGCAGTGTCATAACTATCCAAATCTGTAATTAAAAGATTGTTTTTTAAATATAAATCGCCCACTAGGCCCTGAAGTGGTTGTGAAGTCGCTGAAAAAGGTGCATAGACAGTTCCTTTACCTTTTAAGTCAACTTTTGGGGGAATCCCAGCAATCAATTGAACGGCAACATTGTCTGTGACATTATAAGTAAACATCATACCTAGCGTGTCTACATCTTCAACTTCCAAACCAGCATCTGCTGACCAGTGGGCAATTCCATCGATTTCAGCAATTCCTGTTAATTGGTCTATTAAGGTTGGATCTTCTGCCATGATTACATCTAGCAGGTCATCAAATAAATAGCGTCCTTCTTCATTACTGGGTGCATTGAGTAAGCTAATTAGGTTGGGGTCCATCGCATCAATGCGAGATTGATCAACATTATCTAAAATGGTTTTCCCTGAAATTACACCTACGGAAGCTTTAGTACCATCACCTACAGAAGTATTGATTCTAAAAGGTTGTGCTTTCCCCATTGATGACATATGCAACCAACCTGAAGAAACCGAGAAGCGTTTAAAATCTTCAGCTTGGCTGATTCCCGCAATACAAAATAGTGAGGTTGTAACTATGACTTTTTGAAAGATCTTTTTTGTTTTCACTTGAATTCATCCTTTTTAAATACAATCACTGTCTTCTTGACAAATGAGACTATTAAAATTACATAAAACAACCAATAAGTAGAGTAAAAACTCTAATTTAGAAATAGCATTAAGACTTAAAAGCTAATAAATAATGGTTGAAAAGTATTATAAAAAACATAAAATCATAGAGTTGTTTAAAAACAATGTATTTGTAGGTATATTTTTTATATAAATAAAGTATTACAAAATAGTGACATAGTTTTACTTTTTGATAAATTTACTTTACTCTTAATTATATTAAAAAAATTACAGGATAAATTAGAAAATCTAAATTTAATTATTATTCATGAAATCTTTTTAATTAATTGTCGATATAAATTTTATTATTTTTCAAGATCTAAAATACAACTTAAACTAAAATAGAAAATGATAAATAAATGCCTATTGATTTGCATTTATTTAAAATCCAATACATCTCATCACGATTTTAATTGCCAAAAGAATGAGGCAGATTATTCCAACAGCATAAGAAATACTGCGCCATGGTTGAATTGCACTGAGATAGGTGACTGTATGTGTGAATCTTGCAATCGTAAAAATACAAAATACCCAGACAATAAAATCACTGTTTAGGTTTAATGCAATACAAAGCGCTCCAAGCACCCAAAACACGGGAATATTTTCTAAATCATTTGCCCAAGCTTGACTCGCTCTAACTACCAGCGGCAAGTCTTCTGGCCTAACTTTTACACTGACAAAATTAGCGTCTTCGGTATTTTTAAACGCTTTATTCTTAATACGGTGAAATCCTTGATAACAAGAGATTGCAAGCATTTTAAGAAAAAGTAAGATTACACAAAATGCATAGATATGCAGTAAATTATTCATAGGTACTCATTTATTGGTATGCTTAAGATGTATTTAAATAAGTATATCTATTTAAGGTGACTTGTAATTCTTTTAGAGTAAAATATTTTTACGTGGTTTAAGATTCCCATCTTCATCAATATTGCTTAGATGATTGCGGTATAAGATGATACATTTAAATTTGTGAATATCGAGCATGATTAATAAGGAATTATTTTTATCGCTTTTCTAAATAAATTTAAATGCTTTTCACCTGTAAATCAAAATAAAAAATAAGGCAATTATGCGAAAAAGGAGCATAAAAATTTTGCAATTATTTTACCTGAAAACTCTTCCGTCTGGGGGTGTAATTAGGATTAGAGGAGTTGAAATGATTTAATCAAGATAGAAAAAATCAATTAAATTTTTATACAAATTAAATTTATTTATTTTTTATTGTTAATTTAGAATTTGAATTGAGTTAAATGTACTGTAAGGCGTTTAACAATTTTACATTTTTAACTGACTATTTTTGTGTGCAAAACAAGTGTTTAAAATGACAAAAATAAATATATAAATGTAAAAAATAAGCACAATAGAGATTGTCTTTTTAAGCTTTTACTTGGACAATTCGCAAATTCTGATTTTATTATGTTAGGTAGTTATGAAAAAGTTGTTGGGAGAACTTACTTTTAAGCTCTCAGGTTGGTCCTATGAAGTTAATCAAAGTGTATTAGAAAAAAAACAAGTGATCATCGGTTTTGAACATACCTCCATGATGGATGCAGTATTGTCATTGGCAATTTTTCAAATTCATGACCTTAAAATCCATACTTTAATTAAAAAAGAATTATTTAAAGGTCCATTGAAACCATTTTTAGAAAAAATTGGTGGCATTCCTGTAGATCGTAAGTCAAACAAAGACGTCGTTTCACAAATGGTTGATCTATTTCAGAGTAATGACGAATTTAATTTGGTGATTGCGCCAGAAGCGACTCGTGCAGAACGTGGGCAAGCTCGTAAACCGATTCGGACTGGTTTTTGGCATATCGCAAAAGCAGCTGGTGTTCCTATTGTTTTGATGTATGCAAACTCAAAAACAAAACAAGGTGGAATCTTTGGAAAGATTTACCCAACAGATCTAGATCAAGACTTAGCAGAAATTAAACGTCTATATAAAGAACATACAGGACTCGATATTATGATTCCTGAGGCAAAAAATTCTTAATTTGCATTAAATCTAAAAAATAAGCACTTTCTCATAAAAAAGTGCTTATGGTAGAATTGTCGCAATTTGATATGGCATAAAGCCAATCTACAGGAGCATATTTCGCATGGCGGGTCATTCCAAGTGGGCCAATATTAAGCATCGCAAAGCAAAACAAGATGCAAGTCGTGGTAAAGTTTTTACCAAATATATTCGTGAATTAACCACAGCAGCAAGACTTGGCGGTCCTGATGTGGGAAGTAACCCTCGTCTACGTGCTGTTGTCGAAAAAGCACTTTCAGTGAATATGACACGCGACACGATCAACCGTGCTATTCAACGTGGTGCTGGTGGTGAAGACAACGATGACTTAAAAGAAGTCACTTATGAAGGTTATGGTGTTGGTGGTGTTGCGGTGATTGTAGAAACCATGACAGATAACCTTAATCGTACTGTGCCTGATGTTCGTCATTGTTTTTCTAAAACCAATGGTAACTTAGGTACAGCAGGCTCAGTGGCATATTTGTTTACCAAACGTGGTGAGATTACTTTTGAAGATGTTTCTTTAGAAGACAAAATCATGGATGTGGCTTTGGAAGCTGGAGCTGAAGATATCGAAGTGAACGAAGATGAAATCTTAGTAATCACTACACCTGAAAGTTTTGGTGATGTACAAGATGCATTAACTGCTGCTGGGTTAAAATCAGATAATGCAGAAGTGGTTATGAGTCCATCTACAAAAGCATTGATCGCTGATGTGGATCAAGCAAAACTCATTGTTAAAATGATTGATATGTTTGAAGATCTTGATGATGTTCAAAACGTATATACCAACGTTGAATTCACAGATGAAGTATTGGCTGAATTAGACAGTTAAGTCTGATTTAAGTAGATAAAACGCACCTTGGGGTGCGTTTTTATTGAGAGAAAATTTATTGCTGATTTAAAACAGAGGAAATAAATTTATTTTTTTCAATCCGGTAATCGATCATATCTAAATTTTCACAACGCTTTTTTAGATCATTGTAAGTTTGCACCAGTTTAGAGGACTGCCTGAGTGTATCTCTAAATTTAATAAATGACTCAAATTCAGAACCATTAACAACAAGTTGAAAGGCGACATCATCACCATTGAGCGATTCCAACATACACAATTGATCTGTTCTCAGTGTTTCTAATTTCTCTTGAAAATTTAATCGATAAAGTTTTTGAATTGCATCATTAAATTCAGATTGATCCACTGCAATATAAATGTCTAAATCTCCTTTAGAGATTGCATTGGGAATCGAAGAGGCACCAATGTGCTCAATTTTTGCATTGATTAAAAGTGCATTGATTTGAGTTTTATAATACGCAAACCGTGCATTACATTGGGGTTGATATTCTTCAGCTAAATAAAATCTCATAAAAAGATCCATTCAAATACAATGTGATATCTTTGATTCTAAATTCTACCTTTCTAAAACATCATAAAATAAATGTTTAAGACCAATGAGAGTAGCTTTACTTTATTGGTTTTAATTTGGTTGGATGCACCATGCAAAAGCTAAACTGGTTCAATACAAAATTTAAATTCGATTGAGTAGGCCAGTACAATTAAACACATGTTTATATTCTTTAATCACGAAGCTTGAATGTAGTGCAACCACATGCTCAATTTTACCAATTCGCTTGAGTAAAATTTCACTGTAATTCTCCATATCTTTTGCGATCACTTCGACAAGGAAATCGGCGGTTTGCCCAGTCACTAAAAAGGCGTTAATCACTTCAGGGATGTTTTCGAGTTCTTCTAAAAATTTAGCAAAGGTATCTGTGTCATGTTTACTTAGGGAAATTTGTAAAATGACATGTAATTTAAAGCCTAACTTTTCAAAATTAATATCACGCTTTAGATTGGTCATGATATCGGTTTCGATCAAGTGTTTGATACGACGATGAACAGAACTTACAGATAGGTTAATACGTTCTGACAATTCATTTAGATTGATGTCTTCATGAGTTAAAATTTCTAAAATTTGTTTGTCGTAACGATCCAATTCCATATTTTTATCCAGCTTGAAAAAATTTTCTGTATTAATGTAGATTGATTTTTATATTTTTTCAATATTTGAATGAATTTTGAGAATAAATATCATAAAAATATAATTTATAGAAAATGAATCAGTTTAATTCTGAAAGTATTCTGGGTTGGTCCATATCCTAATGCACTTGCGAATGGGCTGTTGAAAACATTGAGCTAATTGATAAAGCTTAATCACAAGGATTGAAGCTTATTTTTAGTTATTTCTCATCTATAAAGTTTTTACTTTATACTGTTTAAAATTGAAAAGTTTATCCACCAATGCTTGAACATGATCTAGAACTTACCGAATCTGAAATGCATCTCTATTCTCGTCAAATTTTACTTGATGGTTGGGATATTGAGGCACAGGAAAAATTAAAACTCGCCAATGTACTGATTGTTGGTTGCGGTGGAATAGGGTGTACCACTGCCGAATTGTTGGCACGTGCAGGTATTGGGAAAATTAGTCTGATTGATGCTGATACAATTGAAATGAGTAATTTACAAAGACAAATTGCTTATGTTGAGCAAGATGTAGGATTTTATAAAGCAGAGATATTGGCCAAGAGATTGCAAACAATTAATTCTTTTATCCAAGTAGAAAGTTATATCAGTAAATTGGATGAAAATAATGCGCAAGCTTTGATTGCTCAGCAGGATTTAGTTTTAGATGGTTGTGATAACTTTACCACCCGTTATCTGGTGAACCACATTTGTACCCAGCTGCATGTTCCATTGATTAGCGCTTCTGCGATTGGTTTTCAAGGTCAGCTCTTTATGATTGATGGTGATTCAGCTTGTTATGAATGCTTATTTCCCAAAGCGCAACAGCATAATGAAAGTCTTCGCTGTGCTGACTCAGGTGTATTAGCCACCACACCCAATGTCATGGCAAGTTTACAGGCACATCATGCTCTTCTATTTTTAGGTTTAGCGAAAACCCCATTGAAGCAAAAACTGTTGCTATGGGATGGGTTAACAATGAAACAACGAATTTTAGCCTTTGAAAAAGATAGAGATTGTACAAACTGTCAGGCAAGCCATACTGCAAATGCTGATTAATTTGCTACACTTATACAAATTCAATTTAATGTTGACATTATGAAAAATAATATCTTTTTAGATGGTCTACGTTCAGTTGCCCGAGTTGGGGAAACTGCTGTTATCGCGGCCAAAGCAGGTATTAAATATGCCACTGAAAAACCAAGTAATGCCAAACTGATGCGTGAAACCTTTGAATCATTAGGCTCAACTTATATTAAATTGGGTCAATTTATTGCCAGTACGCCATCTTTATTTCCTCGTGAATATGTTGAAGAGTTTCAAGGCTGTTTAGACCAAACGCCTTATTTACCTTTTAGCTATGTTCAGGGCGTGTTGGAACAAGAATTTGCTGGGCGTAATTTAAGTGAAATCTTTGCATCTATCGATGAAAAGCCTCTTGCTTCAGCATCTATTGCCCAGGTTCATGCTGCCAAATTGGTGACTGGTGAAGATGTTGTAATTAAAGTGCAAAAACCTGGTGTAGAAACTATTCTTTATACCGATTTAAATGTATTGCACTGGGCAACCAAGGTTTTGGAAAAAGCGATTCCAAAAGTAAAATTTGCTTCATTGGCAGATATTGTTGATGAAATTAAAACACGTATGGTGCGTGAAGTTGATTTCATTGAAGAAGCACAAAATTTGGATGATTTTGTGAATTATCTCAATGTATCTCAAAACACGGCAGCAACAGCTCCAAAGGTCTATCATCAATTTTCAACACGCCGTGTACTCACCATGCAACGCTTGTATGGTGTGCCACTGACTGATTTTGATGTAGTCAGAAAAGTCGCGAAAGATCCATCTCAAGTGCTGATTACCGCCATGAATACTTGGTTTGGTAGTTTAATGTTATGCCAGTCTTTCCATGCCGATTTGCATGCGGGTAATCTGATGTTACTTGAAGATGGCCGTATTGGTTTTATTGATTTTGGTATCGTAGGACAGTTAAAACCTGAAGTTTGGCAAGCATGTATGGCATTTATGGATGCTTTACAAAAGACAGATTACACGTTGATGGCTGAAAATATGTTGGGTATGGGTATGACCAGTACTCAAGTCGATACTCAGGTTTTGGCAGAAGATTTAGAGCGTCTATTTAGTGGGGTACTACTTGCAGATCCACAAAAAATTATGACGTCTAATCCATCAGATTTAAATGACATCATGATGGATATGGTGGGTGTAGGCGAGCGTCATGGTATTCGTTTCCCACGAGACTTCGCGTTATTATTTAAGCAAATGCTATATTTTGATCGTTTTATGCGTGTACTTGCGCCATATACCGATATTTATGCTGATCAACGTTTACAGATGGTGCAAAATATTGATCCTGTGTCACTGTTAAAACATTGATATAGATGTTTTCTCCTTGTGGAAAAGTGGCTAGGTCTGATTGTATAATCTTGCTTGGCCCTTTTTTAAAAGGGCATTTTTTATTTAAATTGAGAATTTATAAACGTCATGGATGCAATTATCATTGAAGGGTTAAAAGTTGAGACTGTGATTGGCTGCTTCAATTGGGAACGGCAAATTATCCAACCTTTAATGTTGGATCTCCACATTCAAACCAGTTTAGAACAAGCGTCTAACTCAGATGAATTAGTCGATACATTGAACTATGCTGAAATTTGTGAAATTTCTGCCAAAGTGATTCAGGATGCTGCACCAAAATTGATCGAACATGCGGCCAAATTAGTATTAAATACGCTTTTCTCTACCTTTAAATCTATTGAATCGATTATGATTACAGTCCGTAAGCCTGCCATTATCCCGCAAGCAAATTCTGTAGGAATTCGTCTTGAACGACACCGAAATGATATTCGCCCTAGCTCTAGCGAGTAATCGCGATCCACAACAAAATTTTCGAAAAGCATTTGCTCAGATTGCACATTTGGGAATGGTGTCATTTTCTTCCATCTATTTGATTCCATGTCGTGATGGAATTGGTGCAGATTATTGGAATGCTGCATGTTTGGTTCAAAGTCAGCTGTCTGTAGATGAAATGCTATCTTTATTAAAAAAGATGGAAGCAGACTCAGGTCGTGTACGCCCATCACATCAAATATCCTTGGATATCGATCTCATTGCATGGGGAACTCATTTAACTGCAATGCAATTTAATCCAAAGAAATTACCATTGGCGTTAGATGTTAAAGTACCGATGTCTGAACTTTGGGAAGATGCATTATTCACACATTCCGCAGATCAATTTCCAGTTATCATTTTATAGTCTTTAAAATAACTAGGTTAAAAACAATGTATTTTAAGCCCTTGGCATTATTCAGTTGTGTGATTTTATTCAGCGCATGTCGCCATTTACCTGAACAATCTATTATACCGGCAAAAGTTGTAAGTGAATCGCAAACCTTACAACGTCGGGATAACAACCTGAAGCAAAAAGTACATGCCTTTACACAAGATCAAACTTTATTTGATGTGGCTTTTGATGATCTCAATCAAGATGGGCAAGATGAAGCCATCGTGCTTTTAAAAGGGTTAGATTGGTGTGGGTCTGGTGGTTGTACAATGCTGATCTTTCAAGGCAAACCTAATCAGCAGTTTGAATTTTTAAATAAAACAACCTTGGTGAATACGCCAGTTTACTCTACAACATATATACATAATGGATGGAAGCAATTACTGGTCTATAGCCGAAAGCATGGGCAAGTAATGTTGAAGTTTGATGGAACTCAATATCCGTTAAATCCATCTTTATTGCCAGTCGCTACAGTAAAGTTAGCACCCAATACAGCTAAATTTCTTTTGGGTGTTGCTGACTAATTTTTTATGTGTAACCCACATCTTTATATCAAAATGTGGGTTACACGGAATCCTTGCATTAAAATTATTTTGACTTGTTTGCTGTAAAAGTGATGCGAATAAAAATGCTAAAAAAGCCCAGAAACTGGACTTTTAAATCAGTTAAATCATGTTGTTAGATAAAATAACTGGTCTTGGTCATCAGTTTGGAAATTGCAGTCATGGTGATCTTCACTGGAATAGGCAGCTCGACACCACCAGCAGTTAATGCTGTATCACGATGATGCAGTTCATCTTCATTCATCTGCACCAATATTTTACGTGAGCGCTCGTCTTGAGCTGGAAGCTGACTGATATGGTGTTGTAAATGTAAACTGACTTGGCGTTCAGTTTCAGCCACAAATCCTAAACTATATTTATCACCTGCAATGCCCGCAAGTGCACCCATACCAAAAGAAAGACCATACCATACAGGGTTAAGCAAACTGGTATGACTGTCGAGTTCTTTTAGGCGATCTTCACACCAAGCCAAATGATCTTGTTCTTCAATCGCTGCAAATTCCATTTCACGACGTACATTTGGAAGTTTGGCTGTTAATGCTTGCCCATGATAAAGTGCTTGTGCACAAACTTCACCACTATGGTTAACGCGCATTAAACCTGCAACATGACGTGCTTCGCTGACAGCTAGTTTGGTTTCGACTGCATTGGATGGATTGCTTCTTTGTGCTGAAGTTGCACCAGGTACTAAACTTCTTAAAGCTTGGTCAAAAGAATTGATCAATTTATCGATGCCAGTAAATTGACGCATAATTAGTCCTCCAAAGAAACCTGAGTTGTCGCTATTAATGGTTTTAAACGAATTAATAACCAAGTACTAAAAATAGCACTCAGCACAGCTGTGATACAGAATAATATTTTAATGTCTATTTTCAAAATACTTAAGATGAGAATAGAAAAAATTGCCGATGAAACCATAAATATTGCATTAAAGATATTATTTGCCGCAACCACACGTGCACGGTGTGATTTAGGGGCATAGGCTTGCATCATCGCATAAAGTGGAACGATATAAAAACCTCCACTTATACCCAATAAAGTGACTGCAAACATCACATGATAATAAATTGCCCCTGAGTTAAACATATCAGAAATCGCAATCAGATCACCAGTTCGTTCTGGAACAAAGGCCAAACTACCTGCCAAATAAAGCGCAAATACCGTTAAGCCAATTGCACCAAGCGGTACCATTTTGATATTTACTTCTGCACCACCAATTTTACGACACAACAATGAACCTACACCAATTCCGACAGAAAAAAATGTAAGCAATAAACTGACGACATTTTCATTGGCATGCAGATTTTGCTGTGTTAACTGAGGAATTTGTGTGAGGTATGTTGCACCATAAAACCAGTACCAAGAATTACCTAAAAGTACGATAAAAATTAACGGTAAACTTTTAGCATAACGAATGGTTTGGAAACTGGTTCGAAAGAAATTCCAATCGATTTCAAAGTCTTCATTTGACATAGATTGTGTAAGGATAAAACGACTGGATAAATAACCCACCACTGCAATAGATACGATGGTTAAGCAAATCCAGATCATATTGCCTTGTGATAGCGAAATGACTGCACCTCCTAAAATCATCCCAATTAGAATCGCAATGGATGTGCCTGACTGAAACAAGGCATTACCAGACATCAGTTCATTCGGTTTTAAGATTTCAGGCAAAATCGCATATTTGATTGGCCCAAAAAAAGTACTATGCGTACCCATTAAAAATAAAGCGAAGAGTAAAATCCAAAGATTGCCCAATAAAAAACCCGCTGAGGCAATCAGCATGATAATGATTTCTAAAATTTTAATACTTCGGACTAAAAATGAGCGTTCGTATTTATCTGCAATTTGACCTGCGGTCGCAGAGAAGATGAAATAGGGTAGAATAAACAGTAATGCAGCGAGATTGTTGAGTGTGCTGATATTGGCAGACTGATGATGAATCCAACCATAGGTGATGACGAGTAATAATGATTGTTTATAAACATTATCATTCAGGGCGCCAAAAAACTGGGTAAGGAACATCGGTAAAAAACGTCGTGTCCCTAAAATATGCTCATTTTTTTCCATTGTAGACGACTTCATTTAGTTATATATAAGAAATGTGTTGAAATGGTAACTATCTCTCAAAATCATGTATCATGTTTTTAACTTAAATCATGTGTAAAACCAATTGGTTTGGGTATTTGAAAGATTTTTAATAATTGATCTTTCTACAAATAAATTTAGGTCATTCGAGCTTGGTATGCCAGCAAAAATTAATTTTAAAAAATCTGTGCTTTCACATAGTGTACATTTACACTTTGACCGTTATCATATCAATAAACTGATATGTTCAAGTGTTTTTTTAAGTGTTTTTGCAATCCCTGTCAGTTATGCCGATCAAATACAAAGCAATCAGAATTTGACATCAAGTTCTGAAACTATCAGCACAAATTCTGAAAAAATCAGCAATACTCAAGAACAATTAGAATCGGCGGCCATTCAGCAAGGTGTATCAAACGAAAAGATCGACCAGTTAGATCAAAAAATTCAACAAGCTCAACAAACTGATCAAGTTGATAGTGTTAAAATGCTTGAACAACAAGAAAAAAATATGGGGGTGCAAGAGGATTTTAAGCCGATCCAATTTGAAGATCTTGAAGAGCTACCTGCTGTCGCTGTGGATCAATCGTTGGCAAATGAAATTTATAAAGTTGCAGAAGAAGCGAAAACAGATGCACAGAATTTTCGTAATGGTGTGATCAAAGAACCTCAAATTGAAGTGGCTAATGCGACCCAACAAGAATTGAATGAAATTACGCAAGCGCCGGTCAATGTTGATGAACTTATACAAACTATTCGTGCAGACAACAAAATTTCTGTAGAAGAAAATCAATCGGGTAAAACTTTGGTTGATAATACACAGAGTAATACTGATGAAGAAAAGGCTAAACCTGGCTTCTTTAAAAGTTTAGTCAATAAAATTCGTGGACCACAAGACAACGGTGTACCAATTCCAAAAATCGGTGTCTCAGTGACGGGTGCGCCTGCGGTTCTTGCAACTAATTTAAAAGCAAAGTTAGGCACCTTTACCCAAGAAGCATATTCTGATTTTAACGGTTCAGTACCACAGTTGAGAACACTCGCTGTACAGGCTGCCCAAGCGGTGGGCTATTACAATGCGGAATTCAAATTTAGCAAAATTGATGATACTCATTTAGGTGTTAAAGTCACGCCACATGATCCAGTCAAAGTGGCTGAACAAAATATTGAGTTTACTGGGGCAGGTTCTAAACTGGCACAGTTCCAAGTTATTGGCGTACTTCCTGATTTAGAAGAAGGTGATATTCTCAATCACGGCGCCTATGAATCCACAAAAAGCCGAATTGTGGATGCAGCCTCAAATAACGGATTTTTTGATGGTTATTGGCGTTTACATGATGTCAAAGTTGAGCAACCGCAAAACAAAGCCAAAATTGATTTAAAATACGAAACGGGTGATCGTTATAAATTGCAAGATGTGGAGTTTAGAATGAGTGATCCTTCTAAGCCACTCCCGATTGATTTAAAAATACTAAAAACCTTAGCACCATGGGAAGATGGAGCGGATTATACCGCATGGCGTGTCAATGGTTTGGCCAACAACTTAACCAACTCGCGCTATTTTAACTATACCTTGGTTGATGCGGTTAAGCCGGATGCAATTGTAAAACCACTTGAACTTCCCGCAGACCTGCAAGCCTTAGTGGACCAGCAGAAAATTACTGAAACTACATTGTCTGCTCAAACCAATGCAGATAAAGCACATTTGTCAGATAAAGAAGTGACTCAAAATGTGGTCAATGAAAATCAGTTTGCGGGGACGCAAGGGGAAGAAGTCAATCCAAACTTAAAGCAGCTTCAAGCGCAACAGAAAGAAAAAGAATCAGATGAAGATCTACTCAAAGATCAGGCTCGTGAGAATAAAAAGATCCCAGTGATCGTGACCTTAAATGCGGACCGCTTAAACAGCTTAGAAACGGGTATTGGTTATGGGACGGATACGGGCGTCCGTTTACGTGGTCAATATAGACGTGCGATTGTCAATCATCTGGGACATTCTTTTGATGCCAATATGGAATTGTCAGAAATCCGCCAAGCCATTGATGCTCGTTATAACATTCCTTATAAACATCCACTAAATGATTACTTTAGTCTAGTTGCAGGTTATGAACGCGAAACTCGTGATGGTATTGGTAATGACATGGACTTGGTCATCGAGTCTGCTGTTGCTGGGGTTGACCGTATTATTAAAGGTTCAAGAAAAGAGTGGCAACATATTCTAGGTGTGCGTTACCGTTTAGACCGTGTCACTCAAAATGGCCCTGTAGATATTGCCAATATTCCTGACGCTTTTTTAATTCCTGGCTCTAATCAAGAACAACAGTCATTGTTATTGGGTTATGAAGCAACCAAAACAACCAGTGATAATCGTATCAATCCAACACGAGGATATAAACAAAGTTATAAAATTCAGCTTGGAAGTCAATCCTTACTTTCAGATACTGATATGGCAATTACGAGCGCGGATTGGAAAGGCTTATATTCGTTCGGTGAAAATGATAATCATCAGTTTGTAGGTGGCTTAAATGTTGGTTATATTTTTGCTAAGGATTTTGAAAAAGTTCCTTATAATTTAAGATACTTTGCTGGTGGCGATCAAAGTTTACGAGGTTTTGACTATAAGAGCCTCTCCCCAACAGAATATGGCTATAAAGTGGGTGGTCAAGGTTTGGCTGTTGGGTCATTGGAATACAATTACCAATTTAAAGAGGGTTGGCGTGGAGCTATATTCAGCGATTTTGGTAATGCTTACGATAAATCATTTAGTAACGATACCCAATATAGCTTAGGCTTAGGAATACGTTGGAAGTCACCAATTGGTCCGATTCGTATTGATGTTGCATCAGGTGTTTCAGATCCTGCACATCCAATTCGACTGCACTTCTTTATTGGTTCACAACTTTAATTAACTAAAAATATAAGAGAAATACTGGAAATATTATGGCTGATGAAGAACATCAAGATGTTCAAAATGAACAGCAAAATGATCAACTAAAGCAAGAGCAAGCTCCGAAGAAGCGTAATATATTACGTAATATTCTGATGTCATTGCTTTTGGTCATTATTTTATTGATTGCTGCATTGGCTGTGATGTTTAGTACCGATAAAGGCAGTAAGTTTTTATTGGATCGGGTAGCTTCAAGTCAGAAAATTATTGATTATCAATATGAAAGTGGAAATCTACTTCAAGGGATTATTCTAAAAAATGTTTTGGTTACCTTGAGTTCGGTTGATGTCAAAATTGATCGTGCAGATATTTCATTAGGTTGGAGAGCAATATTAGACAAAGAAATTCATCTCAGCCATGCCGATGTCAATAATTTAAGAATTATCAGTAAAACCCCTCCAAGTGATGAGCCATTTAAATTTAGCGAAATCAAACTACCTTTTGTTTTACGTTTAGATGAGGCAAATGTAGATCACATGCAGTTTCAAACATCATCTACAAAAATTGATTTTAAGGATATTCATTTAGAAAACGCATTGTGGTCTGGTACAGAGCTTAAATTTGAAAACTCTAAAATGGACATGGGCTATCTATCTGTAAAAGACGCAACAGGTAATATGGACTTTAAACAAGGAGATTATCCGCTTAATGCTAAAGCTATTTTAAAAATCCCAAGTTTAAAAAGTTTAAATGTTGAAGATATTTATGTACATGCGCGCGGCTCACTCGACACTATTAAAGCTGGCGTTGCAACCAAAACTCCCGATCTTTTAACAGGTTGGGCAGTAATTCACCCAATGCGTCACGATGTTCCAATGAATGGTGCTTTGGTGTTTAAAGATTATCACTGGCCGCTGTTACAGGAACAAGAATTACTTTCTAAAAATGGTTTGGCAAAATTCCATGGTGATGTTAAAGGTCTAAACCTAGATATCAATACTGATATCAGTGGTAAAAATATTCCGCAAGGTCAATATACTGCTTTAGCGCATACCGATTTAACCAATCAGTTGAATATTAACAACTTAAATGGTCAATTGATGGGTGGTGCTTTAAATCTTGCTGGCTTGGTGAGTTGGCAAGATCATGTACATTGGGATGTACAAGGTCGTTTAGATCGAATTAATCCAAAAGATAAAATTATTCCACAAGTGATTCAAGACTTTTTACCTGTTTCACTTGATGCCAAAATTGGATCAGTAGGTGCACTTAAACAAGGTATGCATTTAACCGCCAATGTGGATTTTGACAAATATGAAGCTTGGAACGTTAAATTAGATCAAGCTGAACAAAAGGGTAAAAAGCCTGAACCTATGTTATTGGGTGTGAACTGGAAAAATATTGACCGAGCAGTGCCTTATGTTGGTTGGTTGAGTAGTGAACAAGGTCAGGTTGAAGTTGCACTGGTTGATGATCAGCAAAACATTCATGTGGCAACCGTTGTGCGTCAGCATGAAAAAGGCAGTTTGCCTGAGGGTAAATACACAGCTCAGCTGGACTTAAAAGGTAATGATTTACATGTCCCTGCATTTGAATATGTGGCTGCTAAAGGCAGTTTATCTGGGAATGCAGTTGTGGAATTACCAACTGAAAAACGTCAGTTAAAATGGAATGCTTTGTTAAATGCAAAAGATTTCAATCCACAAAGTATCATTGCAACTGCACCAGTAGATTTAATCAATGGACAAATAAAAGCCAATGGATTTGCAAAACCAAATCAACAACTGATTAACTTTGATGCGATTAATTTAACAGGTAGACTCGCAAATCAAGCCAATCCTGAAACAATCCAATTGACTGGTAAAAGTACTGCAGCAGTTATTTTCAATGACGCCAATGCCGGTGGTGCTTTTAAAGGCTTTGCAGTGAATTATGATGGTGCATTAAATGCATCACAGATGAAACAAGGTAGTGGTTTGTTGAAGATTAGAGTTTCGGGTACACCTGAGCTAATCAAAATATCTGAGCTACAACATGATGGTATTGCAGGAAAAATTTTAGCCAATGGTTTGGTTCATATCAGTAATGGTATCGGTTGGGACATCAATGCATCTTTGGTGCGTTTTAAACCGCAGTATTTTGTCTCTTCTGTACGTGGTGAAATCTCTGGTAATGTGAAGACTCAGGGGAATTGGTCAGATCGTATGAAGAAAATCAATATTCAACAATTGAATATTGCAGGCATGATCAATAATAAGCCATTGAGAGGGCGTGGTAACCTTGCAGTCGTTTTGAATTCTGATTTAAAGGGTCTCATGCCACAGCAATTTGAGGCAAATAATTTATTTTTGTCTTATGCTAACAATCAAGTACAGGCTACAGGAAATGCACAGAATCTAAGATTAAAAGTCAATGCACCTGCATTATATGAGCTTTATCCAGGATTACGTGGTACAGCTTATGGTTATTTAAATTTACAAGCCCAGCCGCGTTTGAGTGCAACTGCCAACCTCACTGTCGATAATTTTAGTTTTAATGACAGTTTAAGCATTAAAAAATTAAGCTTGAAAGGTGAACTGCCAACCTCAGAAACTGTAGCTTCTAAAATGGTTGCGCAAATGGATACTTTGCGTAGTGGGAATCGTGAAATCCAGCATGCAGGGATTACACTTTCAGGAACTCGTAAAGCACATTTATTGCAGATTCAGGCGTGGAATTATTATTCTAAGTTCTATGTGCAACTTGCAGGCGGATTTAATGCCCAAAACGATTGGTTAGGTCAGATTCAGAAAGGCGAATTTGACTCTGTAAGAGCGCATTTATTGCAACAGCAAAATGCACCGGTCATTTTTAATGCCTCAAAATCGGAGCTATATGTAGGTCAACATTGTTGGTCAAGCCAGCAAAGCCAATTGTGTTTTGATCAACCCATACGTGCAAGTCAGCAAAATGGTAATGTTTCGTTCCTCACCAAGAATCTGGATCTGAATGATTTTGCAGCATTTATGCCAGAAGGTTTAGCATTAACTGGCAAATTAAATGGTTATGCAAAAGCATCATGGGCTAAAGGTGCACAACCTAAACTGGATGCTAAACTTGTTACCCGTAATGGGCAAATTGGTATTGCTGCTGAAGATCCTAATGACCCTTCGACTTCAATGAACTATGACGAAGCCAGTGTAATTGCGAAAAGCATAAAAGATGGATTGTTATTACGTGTTGATTTGAAAGCTCCTAATGTGGGGACGGGATATGCCAGCGTTATTGTGAACCCATATGTGGCGTCTAAGCCGATGCGTGGAGAGGTAGCATTTAACGAAGTTCAGTTGAAAATATTAAAACCGTTTATAGCCGATGTTCGTAAACTCGATGGAACGTTATCACTTGCAGGCAAAATTAACGGGACACTCACACAGCCATTGTTTGATGGCGAAATGCGATTGAAAAATGGTGAAATTAGTATGATTTCACTGCCTGTGAACTTAAATAATGTTCAGATTTACACTTCAATTCGTCAAGATGTTGCAACAATTAATGGTGCTTTTAATAGTGGTCGTGGTGTAGGTAAAATTAGCGGTAGTATCGATTGGAAAAATGACCCTCATGTACAATTACGTTTAAATGGCGATAAATTGCTGATTCGTCAAGCACCACTCATTACTGCAATTGTTGATACAGATATCGAATTGGATGCATTACCTTTAAGTAAAAAAATTACAGTGAAAGGTAAGGTTGATGTTCCTAGTGCATTAATTTCAATGCCTGAATCAAGTGCAACAGTAGTCAATGTATCACCTGATGTTCGTATTGTGAAAGAAGGTCAAAATCAGTTGGCTGTGCTTAAAGCAGCACAACCGTGGTCTATACGTGCAGATGTCTCGGTAAACTTAGGTGATAAGGTGATTTTCCAAGGGTTTAACAGTCGTATTCCATTGGTTGGACGTCTATACCTGTCTCAACGCGGTTTAGAAACTGCGATGCGTGCCAATGGCGCAATTGGTGTTAGTCAGAAAGTAACCGTTGAGGCTTATGGTCAACGCTTGGATTTGAATCGTGCGATTGCTCGTTTTAATGGACCATTGTCCAATCCTACATTAGATGTCGATACCAATAAGAGTATTTCTGGAAGCACAGTAGGACTTCGTATTACAGGTACTGCTTCAAGTCCAAATATCCAAGTTTATAACGATGCTGGACTGTCAGATCAGGAAGCAATGAATGCTTTAATCACAGGACGTATTAATGAAGGTTCGAGTGGTTTAAGTAATGCTGAAGGCTTTAAATCGGATGTAAACAATACTATTGCGGCAGCAGGGATTAGTCTGGGTCTAGGTGGAACGCGAGCATTTACCAATCAAATTGGACGTACTTTTGGTTTAAGTGGTTTATCTTTTGATGCGCAGGGTACAGGTGATGATACTCAGGTCAGTTTGACTGGATATATTACGCCAGACTTGTATATTCGTTATGGTGTGGGGGTATTTACACCAGTGAATAAACTGACTTTACGTTATCAAATGAATAAACGTTTGTATTTGGAAGCAAGTCAGTCCTTAGAAAAAGCCATTGATGTGTTCTATCATTGGCGGTTCTAGACATTGATAAAACATTTTAGATGCGATTGGCATTGAAATGTAGTTGAACAATATTGAAAAACTCGGATTTCGATCCGAGTTTTTTATGCTTATATAAAATGAGATGAGTCATTGAGGTAAACCGCGCAGATCGTTAAATGGTTTGAATGTGCGTAGCGCAAAATATTGTACATACGATTGAAAAGCCAAAAAATGTATATGTTAGGAGTATTTATCTTGTATTTATTTTGCTTATTTAAGCTAGTTGTTCAAAGTGAATCATTGGTTTAAATATCTAGTTTTTTTTTGTGAAATAGAAAAAGCCCAATGGCACATTGGGCTTTTCAATTCGATATGATTCGCTAGTAATTCTTTAAAGCTTATTCAAAGGATTTATTCCGTTAATAACACATCACTATATTGTTCACGTAAATCACGCTTTAACATCTTGCCAGTACCTGTTAAAGGAATGGAATCTACAAAAATGACTTTGTCTGGGATTTGCCATTTTGCAATTTTATCTGCATAGTAATCCAGTAAATCTTGTTCAGTAATGTGAGTACCTTGTTGTTTAATCGCAATTACCACAGGGCGTTCATCCCATTTCGGGTGGTTTGCTGCAATTACAGCAGCCATAGCAATTTCAGGATGATTCATAGCAATGTTTTCAAGCTCAACAGAAGAAATCCACTCGCCACCTGATTTAATTAAATCTTTGGCACGATCGCTTAGCAGTAGATAGCCATCCTCATTAATCGTAGCGATATCACCAGTATCAAACCAACCATCAGCACTTAACGCTTTTTCAGATTTTCCATAATAAGATTCAATAATCCAATGACCTTTTACTTGCAAATTCCCAGTGCTATGTCCATCACGAGCAACTTCATGTGTGCCATTTTCTTCATCGGTAATACGTAAATCTACGCCAAAAGGTGGGCGACCTTGCGATAAGCGAACTTTGAATTGTTCTTCTTCACTTAAATTTAGGTGTTTGGCTTTGAGTTGGTTACCTGTGCCCAATGGGCTCATTTCAGTCATGCCCCATGCATGAATAGTTTCGCAATGATAAATGTCTTTAAATGCTTTCATCATCGCAGGTGGGCAGGCTGAACCGCCAACGACATTGCGTTTAAGGCTTTCAAGAGTACTACCAGATTGTTTTGCTGCTGCAAGCAAGCCTTGCCAAATGGTTGGTACACCAAGCGCAATGCTGACTTTATATTCATCAATCATTTGTACTAAGCTGCCGCCATCTAAACCTGGCCCTGGGAGTATCAATGTACAACCAACCATAGCTGCGGCATAAGGTGTACCCCAAGCATTGACATGGAACATTGGAACAACAGGTAACATAATATCTTTTGCAGATAAATTTAGAGAGTCGGGTAGTGCGATCGCATAGGTATGTAAAATGGTTGAGCGATGACTATATAATGCGCCTTTGGGGTTACCTGTTGTCCCTGAGGTATAGCATAGTGAGCTTGCGGTATTTTCCTCAAAATTTGGCCACTGGTACTGTACTGAATGTTCTGCAATCAGCACATCATAGAATTTAACCTCTGGGAGGGCATCAGCAATATCTTGGTCAAAAGCACCCAGATAGACGAAATGCTCTACATTAGGGGTAAGGGCTTTCACAGCTTTGATTAGTGGTAAAAATGTTTTATCAAATAAAACTACTTTATCTTGAGCATCATTGATAATAAAGATTAATTGTTCAGGAAAGAGTCTAGGGTTAATGGTATGGCAGACCAAACCACTTCCGGAAATTGCATACCAAGATTCAAGATGACGATGATTATTCCATGCAATCGTTGCAACTCGGTCGCCTAAACCTAAACCCAGTCCAGCAAGCGCATTGGCAAAGCGTTTCGCGTTTTCACTTACATGTGTCCAATCTGTTTTTGTAATCGTACCATCAGTATTTTTTGAAATAATCGCAGTATCACCATGATAACGAGTAGCATGCTCAATGAGGCTACTGATTAATAATGGTTGCTGCATCATACGTCCTTGCATATAAAATTCCTTTATAATCTTGTTGATAGGCTTAAATTGTTTTTTTCTCTGAAGCTCTCTAAGTGAAAAAAATTGTTAAATAAAAAAAGCTATCATTTCATCCTATATAAAAGTCAGATTAAATCAAGCTTAAAAACAATATATTTTTGCAATATTTTTATAGTTTTAACCAAGAAAAAACAATAACTTAGTTGGATTATCACGATTTGAAAATTTGATGATGAAATTTGCGGTATCAGACTAAAGAACTAGGAAAAAGTATTACTCAGATATATGTAGATATGCTAAACATATCACATGTCTTGTTAAGGCATTGATGTTTTAGGATGAAACTATATTGGTGTAAGATATTAAAAGGAGTTTTAAAATGTTTCAAAAAATCAGAAAATTATTGTGTATCCACAGTTTTGAATATGAAATTGGACATAATAGTGTGGTGAAAGAGTGTCGTAAGTGTGGTGCTCATCATTAATTTTCTAGAAGCGATTGCAAAATATCACTATATTATGATCATACGAGAAAATATGGTGATATTTAGAAAGCGTTACCTCTCTAAATGAAAATAATAAAAATCTAGTTTTTAAGATTATCTATTCATCCTTATGTTCATCGGCGTACTCGGTTGATTGCTTATGTCTTGTATATGTTTAATGCTTAAGCCTGTTTTTTTTAAGGTGTTGCTAAATTTGCGTTAGAATAACGCTATTCTTCTTTTATTGTCTTTGAATCATAATGTCTAAAGATTTTTTAGCTGAAAATTATATTGTCGATGAACATCTTGCTGATACTTTAAATTGGTTATGCCAACATCAAGATTGTTATGATGCTTTTCAATTTGATGTGTTGACTCAAGAACTCAAAGTTGATCATGCCAATGGTACAGATATCATTCGTCAGGGGATGTATCTTACGGCAAAGTACGGAATTTTAATCACATCTTTATAGTGAGTTGGTGCTCAATGATTGTCGCTAAAATCAGCATGTAACATCTTCTTGCGCTTAAATTTAATTTATCGTGTTTTTTTACTTTGATTAGTGCGACAAAAAAGTCAAAACACAGCTAAAATATAGCTTGAATAGTGTGTATTGAATCCATAATGAATATGAATGTATCAGAACATCAGCGTAGCATTTTGGCTACGATGGGAATAGAGCTTTGGATCCCCAAGGTTGATGTTCAAACACGTCATTATGAAAATGCGCTATACCGTGATATTGCTCAAGTTGAACAGAATATTGCTGTTGTGCCTGAGTTGAACATGCATTCAACTCATTCTAATGCAAAACTAGAAAATCAAAATGTACATCCGTCACAGATTGAAAAAGCACATCAGCCTGAAGTTTCTCTATTAAAACGAAATCCTGAAACAAAGCAAACTGAAGAAGTTTCAGCACCTGAGCAAATTCAGCAACAGACAAACTTTACTGTTGAGCCTGCATTACAAATTGCGCCATTTGAAATCCAAGCCTATTGCATTGAAAGCTGTGTCATCTTTGTTGATTGTACTCAAGTCAGCACTGACCAATTCACGCTATGGAGCAATATACAGCAAGCCTTTGTAGGGCACTTTTATGATTTGAAATGGCCTTTTCCAATGGTGCAGCTTCAAGATGGAAGAGGGGCTGCGATATATATTCAAGGGTTTGTTGATGCCTTAAGACAAGAGCGCAAAGTCATCAGTCTTGGTCAATTGCCTTATTTAAATAATACTGAAATGTTCGAATTGGCAAGTTTACAAGAGATGATTGAGCAACCTTTATTAAAACGCCGTCTATGGCAATTTATGCAAAATAAAGTGAATTAGCTTTAAAAATCTGTACTGAGAGGTTTTCTGGGATATGAATAAAAAAGTGGTTGTATTTAGTCAAATCGACTCAGAAGTTCAAGCAAAATTAGCAGAAAAATATCAGTTGGTTGTATTGAATCCTAAGCAAGGAGATATCAATGTACAAATTCGTCAAGCAGTTGTTGATGCGGATGCAATGATTGGTGCGGGTCGTTTGCTTAATGAAAGCAATATCGCAACTGCAGAAAAATTAAAAATTATTTCCTCTGTTAGTGTGGGCTATGATAATTACGATGTTGATTATTTAAATCAAAAGAAAATCTGGCTGTCGAATACACCACATGTATTAACAGAAACGACCGCGGATTTAGCCTTTACTTTGTTAATGAGTGCTGCACGTAAAGTGCCAAGTCTAGATCACTGGACCAAACAAGGTGAGTGGCAGCGTACAGTCAATGCGACACAATTTGGTCAAGAAATTTTCGGTAAAACTTTAGGAATAATCGGTTTAGGTCATATCGGTGCAGCTATTGCACGACGTGGATTTTATGGCTTTAATATGAATATTTTGTATCATAATCGTCGTGAAAAAATCGAAGTGGCACAACAGTTTAATGCACAATACAAAAGTCTTGAAGCACTGCTAAAACAAGCCGATTTTGTTGTGGTCGCGGTAGATTTAAATAGCCAATCTAAAGCCTTAATTGGGACTCAAGAATTTGCTTTGATGCAAAAGCATGCTGTTTTTGTCAATATTGCTCGTGGTTCAGTAGTGGATGAATATGCATTAACAGAGGCTTTACGGAACTGTCAAATTTTTGCTGCGGGTCTAGATGTATACCAAAAAGAACCGTTGCAACAATCGCCATTGTTTGAGTTGGACAATGTCGTGACTTTACCGCATATCGGTTCAGCGACCGCCGAGACGCGTAAGAAAATGGCGGAACTGGCTTTTCAAAATTTAGTCGATGCTTTGGAACAACGCACACCAAGATATTTAGTCAATGAAAACTTTTAGTTGATATTGAAAGTTTGCTGACAATGCAAATTACATATGAAATGTTTACAGCCCCCTAACACTTCATTGCGAATTTGTACTAAATTCAATGTTATATTTAGAATATTAAAATAATTGGGATGATCAATTGAACAAGACCTTCCTCAGCCTTTGTCTCTGCTTAAGCACTTCAATGAGCTCAGCTGATGATTTTTTGCCAACTCAGAATAGTACTCAATTTGAAGTACCTGAGATTGGCAGTGGAGTAGGGTTTATTGATCAACAAAAAGAAAAAACCATTGGTGAAAAAGTTTATCGTCAAGTTCAACATCAAATGCCAGTTCTTCAAGATCCTTGGCTGGAAGACCAGTTTATGCTGGTTTTTTCAAAAATTCTCAGTCAGACCCAGCTTTCACAGCCAGTAGGCTTGGTGGTGATCAAAGATGCTCAGATCAATGCATTTGCAGTACCTGGCGGTATGTTTGCCCTAAATAGTGGAATGATTACAGCTTCAAGTAATATGGATGAAGTTGCCAGTGTGATGGGACATGAAATTGCCCATGTCACACAACGTCATTACAGCCGTTCACAAGAAGCATTTAAAGGGCAAGGTTTGTTGGCACTTGCTGGAATTATTGTCGGTGCTGCATTGGCGTCCAAAGCGGATGGTGATATTGGTGGGGCGGTGATGATGGGTACACAAGCTGCATTAATGGACAAGCAGCTCAGTTATAGCCGAAATCAAGAACGTGAAGCTGATCGGATTGGCATGCAGTTTATGTATGGTGCAGGATATGACCCAGAAAGTATGGCTGATTTCTTTGAAACCATGCATCGGTCTACCAGTCGTTTGAGTTTTTTACCTGATTTTTGGTTAACTCATCCTTTAACAACTGAGCGTATGAGTGAAGCAAGATTAAGAGCAAATCAATTTCCAAAAGTTCCTTTTCGTGCTCAACAATCTGATTTTAATATTATTAAATGGTATACCGCAGTGATTTCGGGACAAGCGACTGATCGTCAGTTGCTGGCTTTAGCACAATCCAATAATTTAGCGGGTTTATTGGCTTTAAGTGAATTTTATTTACTGCAGGGTGATTATGACAATGCGCAAACCCAGCTGAATTTAGCTAAGAAGGTTAACGCTGAGCATACGTTGGTTACATTGATTCAAACTGATATTTATTTAGGGCGAAATAAGCTAGACGATGCCTATCAAACTATCATCAGTAAGCAAATCATAACCCCAGAAAATCGTGCATTAAGTTATAAATTAGCTGAAGTTTATATTCGACAACAAAAGTCCAAAGAAGCTGAGCAACTGGTTAATCGCTTTGTGAATAAAAATAATAAGGACATTATTGGCTGGCAATTGTTACAACAAGCGGCAAATTTAGATAAAAAGAATCCAATGCGTACAGTCAATGTGCTAAGAAATCGGGCGGAAGTTCAATATTGGTCTGGTGATGAAGAAAATGCAATTAAATCACTTTTACATGCCAAGCGTTTGGCTAAAGAAAATAATGCGATGAGTGCCCGTATCGATACACGTTTAAAAGTGATGCAAGATGAACGGAAGCTAAAAATTTAAAAGCCTGATTAAAACTCTAAAAGCTTAGATTAAAAAACTAAAAATAATGAGTGATTTTAAATGAGCCATTAAAGAAAATTTACTTTCTATTCTTGCTTGAACAGGTTAAGCTAAAATCACTTAAAGTTATAATAAAGTATTTGATTCACATGAAGAAAATTTTAATCGCATTCAGTATTTTTTTCTATGCTCACTCAACATTTGCAGCAGTACCAGAAAGCTATGTTCGAGAAGTTGAGCGTATTTCGGCGCAATACAGTGCAGATATGAAATTTTTTTTACGTAGCTTAGATCCGAAATTGAGCCAGTTTAACCCACAACAAGAGTCACAATTTTGTGGCATTGTTAAAAAATATGTCGATGATATGTATAAAACGACAGATGAAAATCGTCAATCCCTCCCACCATCAGCGCAATCTATGACCAAACAAAATGTGATTGATAAAGTGATGTTGTCACCTGAAATGCAGCTACTTAAAAAATATAATATTCAGTGTGATTTGAAATAGGGTTATCTTTAACATCTTACATCTGAGCCAGATTATTTATGGATTTTAGCCAATTTCAAATTGAGAATGAGCAAATTGTTCTCAACATCATTCAAGTATCTGATGCTGAAGATTTATATAGCGCAATAAAAAATAGCTTAACTGAGCTTAGAAAGTTTCCTGCAAGTTTATTATGGGCATTGGAAGAACCTAATTTGCATGCTTCAATGGCATTTTGCCAATCTCGTTTGGTGGCGTTGTTAAATAAAGAGAACTTTGTATTTATTATCCGTTTAAAAGAAATTGATGATTTTTTAGGGGTTGTCGATATCCATGAAATTAATTGGTTGGAAAATACTGCATCTATTGGGTTTTGGGGAAACTCAAAATTTAAGCAAAAAGGCTACATGTCACAAGCACTAATACTATTTGTAAGTAATTTATTTTCGAAATGGAATTTTGTCGGTTTAAATGCTTATGTCGATGCAGAAAATATATTGGCACGAAAATTATGTGAAAAAGCAGGGTTTTTACTTAAAAATATTCAATATCAATCTGTATGGAATCCAGTCGATGGTGGCTTTAGAGATATTTGCCATTATCAGATAGAAAATAAATTAAGTGATATTGTAGATTGAAGATTTTGGGCTATTTAACAAGAAACTATTTCATTGCAAAATAATTTTTATTTAAGTTGTTAAATAGACCAAATCAAACAGAAATTCAGATTTAAGAACGTTGGGTTTAGCCAAGTTTTGCTTTAATTTTTGCAGAAACTTGTGCTGGATCGGCACGTCCGGCTATGATCGGACGTAGAGAATTCATCACCTTACCCATATCTTTCATGCTAGTTGCACCTTGCGCAGTAATAGTTTGCGCAATGAGAGAATCAAGCTCGTCCTCTGACATAGCTTCAGGTAGAAACTGAGATAACACCTCAATTTCGGCTTGTTCTTTACTAGCTAAATCTTCACGGCCTGCACCTTCAAAGGCTTTGACCGATTCTTTACGTTGTTTGATTTGCTTTTCAATGACCGCAAGAACCTGAGTATCGTCAAGCTCTATGCGCTCATCGACTTCGATTTGCTTGATTGCTGCCTGTAGACCACGAATTACCGTTAACTTACCCATTTCTTTAGCACGCATTGTTGCTTTTAAAACATCAGTTATTTGGTTTTTTAAAGTAGTCATTTATCTGTCCAGGTGAGTCAATCAATCACAAATTAATCTTAGTAAAGGCGAGTAGTACGTACTGATTCACGCGCCAATTTCTTTTGGTAGCGTTTAACAGCAGCAGCTTTTTTACGTTTACGTTCTTGAGTAGGTTTCTCGTAGAATTCACGTTTACGAACATCAGCTAAAACACCAGCTTTTTCGCATGAACGTTTGAAACGACGGATAGCTACGTCTACTGGTTCGCCTTCTTTCAATTTAACTTGTGGCATGAAGAATCCTCATTAAGTTATGGATAAGATCAGGGTCGAATTACCCTAGATCACAAGTGAAGGTCAGTATTTTACTCATTTACATCTCATACCACAAGTCTATAATAGCTTTAGCAATATTTTGAAATGGGTAAAAGGCAATTTAATGATCGTTCTGGGCTTAGAAACTTCATGTGATGAAACAGGATTAGCGCTCTATGATAATGAAGTCGGCTTAAGAGGACAGGTGTTATATAGTCAAATTAAATTGCATGCAGAGTATGGTGGTGTGGTCCCTGAGTTGGCCTCTCGAGATCATGTTCGGAAGTTAATTCCATTGATTAATCAGTTGCTTGAGCAAAGCGATGTAAAAAAATCAGAGATCGATGCAGTGGCGTATACGCGCGGCCCTGGCTTAATGGGTGCACTCATGACAGGGGCATTATTTGGTCGCACCTTGGCTTTTGCGCTGAATAAACCCGCAATTGGTGTGCATCATATGGAAGGTCATATGCTTGCTCCATTATTATCCGAAAATCCACCTGAATTTCCGTTTGTCGCATTATTAGTGTCAGGTGGACACACGCAATTGATGGCAGCACACGCAATTGGTGAGTACGAAATTCTAGGTGAGTCGATTGACGATGCCGCTGGTGAAGCTTTTGATAAAGTCGCAAAAATGTTGAAATTACCTTATCCAGGTGGTCCAAATATTTCAAAATTGGCGGAACAAGGTGACAAAAATGCTTTTGAATTTCCCCGTCCAATGTTGCATCAAGGGTTAGATTTTTCATTTAGTGGTCTAAAAACTGCTGTTTCAGTGCAGTTAAAAAAATTAGGTGAAGAACAACGTGATGCAGATATTGCGGCTTCATTCCAAGAAGCTTTAGTGGATACTTTGGTTAAAAAGTCGATTAAAGCCTTAAAACAGTCGGGTTTAAGGCGTTTGGTAATTGCGGGCGGTGTCAGTGCCAATAAACGGTTAAGAGAGCGTTTGGAAGTAGACTTAGCCAAAATTAAAGCAACGGTTTATTATGCAGAACCTGCTTTATGTACAGATAATGGCGCAATGATTGCGTTTGCAGGCTATCAGCGTTTAAAAGCTGGACAAAAAGATGGTTTATCGGTGACGACAACACCACGTTGGCCAATGACTGAATTGACTAAACCTGAATCAGTTTAAGTCTCATATTTAAAGGATTGTTAAATTCAGCAAAGAGGCGAAAGCCTCTTTTTTGTGGATCTAAAATTTAACGCGGATAAGGCTTCCACGTTTTGCTTTTATTGTCATATTCATATTGAACTTGGTCAGCGTAATTTGATTCAAAGTTTGTATGGCCATATTGATGACTGATGCTAAAACAATTTTTGATATTGCTATAGGTTTCATGTGTTCCAGGATGATCACCATCGAATTGTGAGCCCATCAAGCATAATTTGGAGTCATTCAATGAAAATGAATAAGCAGGCTTCTTTTTTACATTGCCTTCATTATCCTCCCAACCCGTGAACTGATAATTGAGTGGATAGGCAATACCCGTTTGGGTATCTAAAGCAACCATTTCTAAAGAGTCTGAATTTCCCGTATTGAGTAAAATATATTTTTTATCAAAATTGGGCGGCATTGATTTAAGCGCATTTTTGTATTTGGCAAGGTTGGCTTTAGAACAATAATCGCCATTAAAATAATCACTCTGACACTCAGAAACTTTTTTAAACGTCGTCCCAGCATTTGCCAATTGTAGGGATGTAGAACAAACAATCAGCGATAGGGCAAAAAATCTTTTCATTTATACTGACTTTGAATGTGTATATATACAGTTTATCGCATTTCTTTTACTGTGGTTTATCTGATTTCATGATAGAAAATAAACAGAATATTAAAAAATGAGATTGGCATATGGACTTATTGTCTTCTGAACAGCATATCAACCTAAGCAATATTGACAAAGATCTTCAGCTTTATAAAAAATTTAGTCAAGGTGTGCGTTTACCTTATGAGGTTTTAAACATTCATAATATATCTGACGGTGCAAAACCTGGTCATTTTATTGAAGTTCGTTGTGGTGGGTTTGGTTCAGAAATTTCAGCACACCCTATAGAAAAGCATCAATTTTATGCACTTACAGATCGTGGACCGAATACCACGTATAACGTCAATCAGGATCATGGGAAAATCTTTTTAGCTCCTGACTATACCCCTAAAATTGGATTATTTGAGCTAAAAAATGATGGAACTATTCAGAAAATAAAAGAAATTTTATTAAAAGATCCAACAGGCAGAAATATTACTGGTTTGCCTAATCAGCATTTTGGTGCAAGTAAAGAAATCGCCTATGACCAAGATGGAAAGAAATTAGCCATAGGGACAGATGAATTTGGATTGGATGCTGAAGGTTTGGTTGCACTCAAAGATGGTACTTTTTGGGTCAGCGATGAATATGGTCCTCATATTGTGCATTTTAATGCTGATGGGCTAGAAATTGATCGTATCAATGCCTATGTATTAGATGAGCGAAGAACATCGGGTTATTTATTGCCTCAAGAATATGCCAATAGACGCCAGAATCGAGGAATGGAAGGTTTAACCATTACACCTGATCAAAAAAAGCTGGTGGGCATCATGCAATCCACTATGAGCAATCCCGATGCTTCGGTAAGTAAATCAGATCTTGTACGTATTGTGATGATTGATTTAGAAAGCAAAGTCGTTTCTCAGTATCTGTATCAACAAGAAGGAGGTCCTAAGGCTTATTCAAATACGGCTATTACCGCATTGAGTTCCTCACAATTTCTAGTCGCAGAGCGTGATGATGATTTCTATAAAGATAATCCTCAAGCATTTAAACGGATTTATAAAATAAATCTGCAACATGCCACTGATTTGGAAAAGCTAAAGCCAACTTCAGCGATTCGGCAAGATGAACAACTCGGGTTGTTAATAGCTGAAAAAACCTTAGAACAATATGTGTTAACAGCAGGCTGGACTGGTCTGGCTCAACAGGGTATCTACCCAGTAGAAAAAACTTTAGTGGTGGATTTGGTTGCGCGTTTACAGTATCCGCACGATAAAATTGAAGGTCTATGGGTGATTGATGATCAGCATTTAGGGGTTCTCAATGATGATGATTATGCTTTTTCTGAAACGGATGGGGTATTGGAACAAAAGTATTTGGATCACGATAAAAATATCATTGATGGCAATACACTCTATATCCTTGATCAATTGGATTTAACAGCAGATTAGCGTGTTTTTTGCCGCTACGCGTTACCTTGCGAAACGATATTTTTCATCATTTAGAGTAAATAAATATCGTAACTCGCGTCTAATATCTATTAAAACACACACATAGTCGCAAACGTAGAGGAATCGTCAACAGACCCTAACTCATTATCCATTCAATCTAAAATCAAACCGCCGAATTAATTTGACGGTTTAATGCATTCTTTTACAATTAACTTTGTGCTGGTCTTAAGCTTAATTTAAATATTAAGCTTAGTATTCCCAGAACATCCGTTGAATTTCTTTTGCATCTTTGGTTTTAGTGAGTGCCAAAGCTGCTAAGAGTTTTGCTTTTTGCGGATTTAAATCGTGAGCAACAACCCAACCATATTTATCATCAGGCTGTTCAGCATTACGTAACACAAAACCTTGTGGAACACGTGAAGAACGAATGATTTGTACACCTTGTTGCTGAAGTTGGTTTAATGTCGGAACAATATAGTTCGCAACGGAACCATTACCTGTACCTGCATGGATAATGGCTTTAGCACCCGCTTTTGCATAGGCCACATAGGCATCGGGAAGCATATTGCCTGAACCATAAACGATTTGAACGATTGGTAACGCATCACCTTGAATATTTTCAATATTAAACTCGGAGCTATTGTTAAAACGTTTTGCAACGTTTCTAAACCAATAAGGCTTACCTTCAACCAGTGTACCTAAAGCGCCCCATTGGCTGACAAAAGCATCGGTATGAATATTGATGGTCTTTGACACATCACGTGCTGCAAAAATATCATCATTCATTAACACAAAAACGCCTTTGCCTTTGGCACTGTCTGCGGCAGCAAGCGCAACAGCACTATAAAGGTTCAAAGGGCCATCAGCTGAAAGCGCTGAAGGTGGACGCATAGAACCAACAACGACAATTGGTTTATCTGTATGAACTGTAAGGCTTAGAAAATAAGCAGTTTCTTCTAAAGTATCTGTACCATGGGTAATCACCACGCCATTTACATCAGGCTTTTTAACCAACTCATTCACTTTGCGTGCAATGGTTAAAAGCTCTTTGTCAGTGATGCTTTCTGAAGCAACCTGTAAAGCCTGTACCCCTGTAACATTGGCAAGATTTTGAATTTGCGGAACTGCATTCAACAAATCATCTACAGGAACTTTCGCAGCAGTGTATGTTGCGCTATTTGTAGAACTTGCTCCAGCACCAGCGATCGTACCGCCAGTTGCGACGACAACGACATTATTTTTTGCATAACTCGTAAAGGGTAAAAGCATGCCAATTGCAAGTGTAAGTGCAGTAACCGTCTTTTTCATAAACTATCCTTTTCAATCATTGTTCTGGTCATAAGCATTTTTTGTACCAGTTTTTAAATCTATATAAATACTGAGCTGTTGCCCATACTTATTTAAAAATGTAATTTTTCAAATAATCACTCAAATTTATAGTTACATACTATTAAAACTGGATAAAGTGTTTGCCAGTGTGTTTTTTCAGCATTCAATAAAGATGTTGCACAATATAACGTCAATGAATAAGTTTTTAGTTGTACAGATGCTTGAGCAATAAAAAAGGCATTCAATTTTGAATGCCTTTTATAGCTTATGTTTACTTTATAAAGATTAACGCATTTTTGCCAAGAAACGACTTAAACGGTTCATTGCTTCACGTAATTCATTTTCTGCGGGGAGAAATACCACACGGAAATGATCAGGTGTAGGCCAGTTAAAACCTGTTCCTTGAACCAGTAAAACTTTTTCAGCTTTGAGGAAATCTAACATGAATTTTTCATCATCTTCAATTGGATAGATTTCAGGATCCAGTCTAGGGAAACAATACATTGCACCTTCTGGTTTTACACACGATACACCAGGAATATCGTTAAGCATTTCCCAAGCAATATTGCGCTGTTCATATAAACGACCACCTGGGCGGATCAAATCATTAATTGATTGATAGCCTCCTAAAGCGGTTTGAATCGCATATTGAGCTTGATGGTTGGCACATAAACGCATAGAGGCAAGCATGTCCAAGCCTTCAATGTAATCCATTGCACGTGATTTATCACCCGTAATCGCCATCCAACCAGAACGGTAGCCAGCAATACGATAGGCTTTAGATAAACCATTAAAAGAAACACATAAATGGTTTCCAGCTAATGCTGCAATAGAGACATGTTCGATACCGTCATAAACAATTTTGTCGTAAATTTCATCTGCAAATAAAATCAGATCATGTTTTTTTGCCAACGCGACAATCTGTTCTAAAACATGGCGCGGATAGACTGAACCCGTTGGATTGTTTGGGTTAATCACCACAATACCACGTGTATTCGGGGTGATTTTACTTTCCATATCCGCCATATCAGGATACCAGTAGTTTTGGTCATCACATTTATAGTGAATCGCTGTACCACCTGATAGATTTACGGCTGCCGTCCATAATGGGTAATCCGGCATTGGAACCAGCATTTCATCGCCATCATCCAATAAACCTTGCATCGCCATAACGATCAGTTCAGATACCCCATTGCCGATATACACATCTTTAACATGTAAATCTAAGATACCTTTTTGCTGATAATATTGACAAATGGCTTTACGTGCAGGAAAGATCCCTTTTGAATCTGTATAACCCACAGCATTAGGCAAATTTAAAGCCACATCATTGATAATTTCTTGCGGGGCTTCAAAGCCGAACGGGGCGGGGTTACCGATATTTAATTTAATAATTTTATGACCGGCTTCTTCCATCTCATTGGCCGCTCGTAACACTGGTCCACGAATGTCGTAGCAAACATGCTCTAGCTTTGACGATTTCTTGATTTCACGTGGGGTTGTGTTACCTAAAACGGACATAATTTTATCCAATTATTTTGAGTTAAAAAAATAGATTACTGAAATATCACAATCTATGTTGAAATTTAGCTAGAAATTTTCCAAGCTCTAGCGTAAATATGGAAGTACTGAAGCATGACATTGAATGTCAAAGATTTAAAGGAGTTTAATGATGGGAAAACTCAATAAAACAGACCGAGAATGGCAAAGAGAGTTATCACCAGAGGAATTTAAAATCACTCGACAAAAGGGTACTGAACCTGCCTTTACTGGAAAGTATTGGAATTCCAAGCAGCATGGAACCTATGTATGTCGATGTTGTGGGGAAGAATTATTCTCTTCAGAAACCAAATATGACAGTGGTTGTGGTTGGCCAAGCTTTTTTAAACCAATCAATAATACTGTTATAGAAGAACAAGATGATCATTCACATGGTATGGAACGTGTAGAAATTATATGCCATCATTGCGACGCTCATTTGGGGCATGTATTTGAAGATGGACCACAACCAACGGGCTTACGCTACTGCGTAAATTCCGCTTCTTTAGAATTAAAATCACAAGAAAAAGGCGACGAGGAAACGTATCCATGACCAACATTTATCAGTTTGAGGCTGAGCTGTTAGAGGGTGAAAATAAATCTTTTTCTGATTATGAAGGAAAAGTTTTATTGATTGTAAATACTGCAAGTAAATGTGGCTTTACTCCACAATTTGCAGGATTAGAAAAGGTTTACGAGAAATATAAAGACCAAGGTCTTGAAGTTTTAGGATTTCCTTGTAACCAGTTCGGTGGACAAGACCCTGGTACAAATGAGCAAATCGGCACTTATTGCCAACGCAATTATGGCGTTTCTTTTCCCATGTTCGCTAAAGTGAATGTAAAAGGGCCTGAAGCACATGTGATATTCCGTTATTTAACCAATAACAGCAAAGGCATACTTGGCAATGGTATTAAATGGAACTTCACCAAATTCTTAATTAATAAGAAAGGCGAAGTGATTAACCGCTATGCACCAACCACGAAGCCTGAGGATATAGAACAGGATATTGAAAAAGCTTTAGCAGAATAACCTGTTGTAAAGACCAAAATAAGACTGAGGATATGATGCAATTAGACACTACAGTTGAATTTTGGACTGATCCGCAAATGCCCTATGTCGAAACACGTAGGGCATGTCAAAGCCGTATTTGCTATAAACCACATAGCCACCCGACATTCTCGATTGGTGCTGTGGATTGTGGAATAAGCCGTTTTAGTAGCTATTTTGCCAGAGAGGAGCACATTCAAACAGGAAGCGTAGTAATCATTCCTGCGGAGGTAGAACACGCATGTAATCCATTAGAAAATCAAGCATGGAGCTATCAGATGATGCATCTAGATGCACATTGGATTGCTCAACTCGTTTCAGAATTAGTCAAAGATATCGAGCAGCTTTATCCTCATCATATTCCACTGCTAAAACCACAAATTTTAACAAACCCACATATATACCAAGCATTTACGCAATTAAATCAGTTGTTATTTGATCCTGCCATTTCGATTTTATTCAAACAACAACAATTAATTGAAGTTCTGAGTGAAATTTTATTGCCGAATTTTGAATTTACGTTATTAAAGCAGTCTGATTACTTTCAAAAGCATTTGGGTGCAATAATTGATGATATGGATCACAATAAACAGATGCTTTCTTTAGAAGATCTCAGTCAAAGCCTCGGGATTAGTCGTTATGCAATTATCCGCTTGTTTAAAAATAATTTTGGTTTAACACCACATGCATATCAATTAAATCAAAAAATAAATATAGCCAGAAAGCGTTTGAAATATGGAGAAGCAATTATTCAAGTTGCTCATGATTTAGGGTTTACAGACCAAAGTCATTTTCATCATGTGTTTAAATCGCATACTGGAATCACACCGAAGCAGTTTCAAGCTCAGTTTGTCATGCTCTAACTGCGCAATTATCTACAAGATAACACGTTCTAAAAATATTTAAGCTCATCTAAATATTTTTTGGATCGAGTAATGCAACTGTTCATTATTGTGATGGTCACCCATTTCATTGCTTTACTTTCACCCGGCCCTGATTTTTTTCTTATTTTAACCTCATTGTTTCGAAATGGACCACGCGCGGCGAGAGCTGTTTGCTTAGGAATCGTCTTGGGAAATGTTGCCGTGATTGGTCTTGTTTTGAGCTCATTATTTTTTCTTGGCAAATTTGATGATGAAATTTTAAAGTTGGTAAAATGGGGCTGTATTACCTATTTAAGTTATTTGTCTTATCGGTGTTTCATATTTGCGCAACAAGCTAAGCTAACAGTGGATTACCATCTGGAGCACCAAAATAAATCAACCTTTGCATGGATGAAATATCTCTTGTTGGGGATACAGTCGAGCTTATTAAATCCTAAAAACATTCTGTTTTATAGCAGTATTATTATGGCAATTTATCAACGCTATAATGTTATTCAACTGACTTTAATCTGTCTGTGGATGGTGAGTGTGGTATTGATCTGGAACTTGTTTTTGGTGCGATTAATGGCTCATAACCAAGCTATGCATTGGTTTAAATCCAAAATCAAATATATTTATTATCTTTCATCTTTATGCTTTGGCTTATTTGCTGTGGCTTTATTGCTGAATTAACCTAAATAAAATTAGACCCAATAAAAATGCCTATCTAATAAAGATCTAGATAGGCATTTTCTTTTACATTATGTTGTCATCTTATCCATTGGGTCTAACAATTAGTTCTGGTTGAGCATCTGATTCAATTTAAAAAATCAAGAATGAGATACGCTTGCTTCGTTCGATTTATTGGCTTTATTACGTTTAAATAACATGTTGTGAATATCATCAATAAAAGTATACACAACAGGAATAACTAATAATGATAAAAAGGTACTGGTAATCAGTCCACCAATTACAGAAATTGCCATCGGTGCTCTAAAACTTGGATCTGTACCTATTCCTAAGGCAATTGGAAACATCCCCGCACCCATCGCTAAAGTGGTCATAATAATGGGGCGTGCACGCTTATGGCAGGCATCTAATAGGGCATTCATACGTGAATACTGCCGTTGATTGCGGGCTATAATTGCATAATCGACCAAAAGAATAGAGTTTTTACTGGCAATTCCCATCAGCATGATTAAGCCAATCAAACTTGGCATCGAAAAACTACTTTTTGCTAAAAGCAGTAGCACAAACGCACCACCCAGCGCCAAAGGTAATGCCACTAAAATGGTGATCGGTTGTAGGAAATCTTTAAACAGTAGCACTAAGACGACATAGATACACAATACGCCTGTCAGCATAGCTAAACCAAAGCTTGCAAAGAGCTGTTCCATCACATCGGCATCACCCAGATTGGTACGTTTTACTGTCGGTGGTAAGTTTTTGATGGTTGGAAGTTTATCTACAGCCGCCGCAACATCGCCTAAAGGCTGATCATTGAGCTCAATATTAAAGTTGATGTTACGTAAACGGTTAAAACGGTCAATTTGTGAAGGACCACTTTCAATATTGACTTGTGCAATGGTGCCTAACATCACTGGACCTTTACTACCTGTAATCATCAAGCGTTTAATTAGATCTTGGTCTTGACGTGCAGACAATGGCAGTTTGATGACAATCGGAATTTGTCGTTGCGAAAGATTTAATTTTGCCAAGTTCTGATCAAAATCTCCCGCCGTGGCAATACGCACAGTTTCAGCGATATTTTGCGTGGTAATGCCTAAATCCGCAGCTTTTGCAAAGTCAGGGCGAATCACCAATTCAGGGCGAATCAATGCTGCGCTTGAGGTAATACTGCCAATATTTGGAATAGTACGAATTTCTCGTTCTACTTGACGTGCTGTCGTGATTAATACATCTGGGTCATCTCCTGACAGCGCAATTTGATACTGGCTGTTATTGCCTGCAATACCGACTTGAATCCGTGCGCCAGGCAGTGGGGCTAAACGTTGTCGCAAGTCATTTTCAATTTTTTGTAGACTCGCAGCGCGGTCAGAACGTGCTGTGATTTGAATGGTTAATGTTGCTTTTCTTGGTTCACTCGATGCACCCCCCGCAAATGGATCTGTACCTGCTGAACCACCTCCAATGGTGGTATAGATACTTTTAATCTCAGGATGATCCTTTATTAAACTACGGGCGTATTCTGCTGCTTTTAAGGTATCTGGAAATTGTGAACCTGGTGGAAGCTCTACACGCACTTGGGTTTGCCCAGTGTCAGGTGGTGGAACAAAGCCTGTAGGGAGTAATGGGATGAGCATCAGTGAAGCAATAAAGAATATGATCGCACTGCTTAAGGTAATCCAACGATGATTTAAACACCACGTAACCATCCGCATATATGCGCGCATCATCCGACCATCTTTGGCACGGTCATGTTGAAGTTCAAGATCACCATGATCTTTGATTGTTTGGCTTTGATCATCTAATACTTGATTATCATGATGACTTTCAACTTTACCAACCCATGGTTTAAGAATATAGGCTGACATCATAGGCGTCAGTAAGCGTGCCACCAAGAGCGAGGCAAAAATAGCCAAAGCCGCTGTCCAGCCAAATTGCACAAAGAATTTACCCGCAATTCCACTCATAAAGGCAGTGGGCAAGAACACTGCGATCAAGGTAAAGGTTGTGGCAATCACGGCTAAACCAATTTCATCGGCTGCCTCCATCGCAGCTTCATAAGGTGTTTTCCCCATTCGAAGATGCCTGATGATATTTTCAATTTCTACAATGGCATCATCAACCAGTATCCCAACAACCAGAGACATGGCTAATAGTGTGACAATATTTAAAGTAAAACCTAAGTAATACATCCCAATTAAGGCAGGTAAAATTGACAAAGGTAGAGCAGTTGCAGCAATGATCGTGGCACGCCAATCACGTAGAAATAGCCAAACCACCAAGATTGCAAGAAGCGCACCTTCATAGAGTAAAGACATCGAACCTTTATAGTTATCAACCACGGGGTTTACGAAGTTAAATGCTTCTGTGATTTTAATATCGGGATGAGATGCTTTTAATGTTTCAAGCGCCTCTTTTACACCGATTTCAACATCAACCTCACTCGCACCTTTACTGCGAGTAATTTCAAAGCCAATCACAGGGTGACCATTTAACAGTGCAGCAGAGCGTCGTTCAGCAATGCCATCGCGAATACTGGCAACTTGATCCAGCCGAATATGGCGACCATCACTCAAGGAAATATCCATTGCTGCAATTTCAGCAGCAGTTTTTACTGTGGCAATAGTACGAATAGACTGTTCACTGCCACCTATTTTGGTTTGTCCGCCAGAAGCATCTTGTTGAACAAGGCGTAATTGTCGGGTGATGTCTGTTGCTGTGGCATTTAATGCCAAGAGTTTTTCAGGGTCAACCTCAACTTCAACTTGGCGAGTGACACCGCCTACACGAGAAACCGCACCAACCCCTTTGACTTTTAACATAGCACGCGCAACGTCATAATCCACAAACCAAGACAATGCTTCCTCATCCATACGGGGGGATTGGATGGTATAGGTGAGAATTGGTGAACCTGAAAGGTTAATTTTACTGACAATTGGATCACGAAGATCCGCGGGTAAATCTGAACGTACTTGTGAAACGGCGTTACGTACATCATCAACAGCTTCTTGTAGTGGTTTTTCCAGTTGAAACTCTGCGGTTACGGTGACTACACCATCTTGGATATTGGTATATTGATTTTTAAGCCCCTGTAAGGTTGCAATCGAGTTCTCAATTTTACGTGCAACTTCAGTTTCCAGTTGGGGAGGTGCTGCACCTGGTAATGCCGCTGTGACCGTGACCATTGGTAATTCAATATCGGGAAATTGTTGTATTTTCATCCAATGAAAACACATCAAACCCGCTAAACCAAGCATGATAAAAAGCAAAATACCGGGAATCGGATTCTTAATCGACCAAGCGGAGAAATTCATGTTATTTCTCCTGCGTGCTAACGAGTTGTTTGGTCAATGGTGTATCTGGAATGGCTTGCCCACGTTTGATTAAATCACCATCTGACAAGAATCCTGTTCCAGAGGCAACCAGTTGAGTGTTTGCTGCTAAATCAACAATTTCAACACGATCATTTAAACGTCGACCAAGTGTGACTTTCTGTTGAGTTACTCGATTATCTTTATTGACAATAAACACATAAGAGAAACCATCACGTAAAAGTACTGCGGTTTGAGGCACTGTTAGTGCTGGCTTTTGGCCTAGATCAAACTCACCTTTGACAAACATACCCATACGAACAGCATCAGTGGTAGGTATATCCACATAGACCAAGCCATAACGTGTTTGCGGGTCAATGACTGGTGCAATCATCCGAACGCTACCTGAAACGGCAGAACGGCTAGGATCAGGTGAGGTGATATGCGCTGTCATGCCTTTTTTAAGTTTATATAAGTCTGTCGAGGTTACTTCGGCACGCCATTCCAAACGGTTATCACGGATCAAGCGGAACAGTTCTTGTCCCGTTTGTGCCAATGAGCCAACTGTTGCTGTACGTGCTGAAATAACTCCATGATCGGGTGCAATCACATGGGTTTGTGTTAAACGAAGCTGATTACTGTCAATTTGGGCTTTGGCAGCATCTAAACGGGCTTGTGCTGTACTTTGAGAAGTCAGGTATTTTGTCGCTTCTTGTTGTGAAATTGCACCGGTATTTTTGAGTTGTTGAATACGTTGATTATTGATACTGGCATCAGCTAGCACAGCTTTCGCTTCTGCATAATTGGCTTTTGCTGTCGCCAATTCTGCACGAATACTTTCGCTGTTAATTTCAGCCAAAACTTGCCCACGTTGTACGCTATCTCCAACGTTGACATTGACTTTGGTAATTCGTTGCCCCGAAAGTTCACTGCCAATGACCACTTCTTGCCATGCAGCAATATTGCCATTGGCTGTAAAGTTTTGCTTCCAGTTTTGTAGCTCGGGTTGTATCACCGTTACAGTTAGTGCTGGTTTTGCGTTAGAAGCGGATGTTGCTGCATTTTCTGAAGAAGTCTGTTTTTTATTTGAAGATTTCCATCCAATAAAAGCGACGATTAGCACAATAAAAATAATTGCAATAATGATCCCGAGTTTTGAGTTTATGCGCTTTTTTTTCATTGGGTCATGCGATTTCATTTTAGTTTTTTAAATGAGTAGAGATAAGTTGAGTATCTCTAAAGGCTCTATGTTTGGTCAAGTTGCAATACAGCGCTTAATGTGATTTTTTGAAAGTTAAGTAGTTAAATTTTGCTATAGAGGGGGCATTCAAGTTAGCGACATTTGTTGTTTTAATGCATTGATTATTAGATAGGTTGAGCGGATAAAATTATTTATATGTTTTTAATATGAAAACTTTAGTGATTAGTATAATTTTTTATAAAAACTACAAGGCTATTCTCAATTTGTAATTTTTTTTAATAAATAAATACCATGAGATATTGCTTTTTTATTTAAAAAATCACGCTTACAAAATGAGAAAGTAAGTTTAAGTAAGAGTGATTATCATTTAATATGGCGGCTTAATTTAGATGACTGTTTTAGAGCCTCCTATGCGAAAAATTAAACCCTTAATTGTGATGATGGCAGTGGCGACGAGTGCTGCAATTGCGCATGCTGAACAACAAGATGCTTCATTGTCTCAGTCGAATAATGGCAATGCAAAACAACTGAGTACGATTACAGTAGTCGCAAGTGCAGATGCATCAGCAGAGGGCTTAATGCCAGCATTTGCTGGAGGACAGGTGGCTTCTGGTGGTAAAGTTGGGATATTTGGCAATCAGAAAAATATAGATACACCGTTTAATCTAACCAGTTATACCAATCAATATATTCAAGAGCGACAAGCAAAAAGTGTTGGGGATATTTTAAGAGCGGATCCAAGTGTTCGTGTCGGACGTGGTTTTGGTAATTTCCAAGAAAATTATTATATTCGTGGCTTTAACTTGGGCTCAGATGACACAGCCTATAATGGCTTATATTCAATTTTACCACGTCAGTATATTCCTGCAGAGCTGTTTGAACGTGTTGAAGTGTTAAAAGGGGCATCCTCATTTTTAAATGGAGCAATGCCAAGTAATGGTGGGATTGGTGGTGCAATTAACCTATTGCCGAAACGTGCAAGTAACGAACCACTTAATCGTGTCACAGTAGGTACGGACTTTAATGGCGGTTATATTGCCAATGATATTTCTCGCCGTTTTGGTGAAGATCAACAATTCGGCGTACGAGTAAACACAGCATATCATGGGGGTGATACTGCTGTTGATAATGAAAAAGCATCTTTAGGCTTAGCTTCTATAGGTTTGGATTACCGTGGTGATCGTTTACGTGTTTCTGGAGATATGGGTTATGTGAATAATCGTTTAAAATCGACTCGTCCAAACGTGACTTTAGGCGCGGGTATTACCGAGATTCCGAAAGCAATTGATGGCTCAGATAACTTTGCACAAAAATGGACGTATTCAAATGAAGAGGATGTCTTCGGAAGTTATCGTGCTGAATATGATTTAGCAGATAATTTAACAGCTTATGCTGCTTATGGTTTTCGACATGGCGAAGAGCAAAACAGTTTAGCAAATATGACATTGACCAATCAGAAAACAGGCGCGGGAACCATTTATCGATTTGACAATACGCGTGTAGATATGGTCAATACTGGTGAAGTTGGTGTGCGTAGTAAAGTAAACACAGGTTCAATTGAACATAATTTAGTGCTATCTGCATCGGCATTTCAACAGAACACTCGCAATGCTTATGTGATGGACTATAAAAATATATTAGCCAACAATATCTATAATCCAATCCAGTATGATCAACCTGCTTATTCACAAAATGCGTTGTTTGGGAATAACTTAGATACACCTAAATTAACGACTAGGACGCGTTTAAGAAGTATTGCCATTGGCGATAACCTCAAAGCTTTAGATGATAAATTAACAGTCATGCTCGGTGGACGTTATCAAACCATCATGCAAGAAAACTATAATTATGGAACTTCAACTAAATCAGGTGAGTATGATGAAAGTAAGTTTACCCCTGCTTTGGGTCTAAGTTATAAAATTCTGCCTGAAGTTTCAGTTTATGCAAATTATATTGAATCTTTAGCTAAAGGTTTGAGTAATACCAATTCAACGACGAAAGAAACCACAACACTCAAACCATTCGTTGCTAAACAAAAAGAAATTGGTGCCAAATATGAAAATGATCAGTTTGGTGCAAGCCTAAGTTTTTTTGATATCGATAAGCAGCGCGCAGTACTTGAAAACAGTATTTTTAGTGATGCGGGTAAATATGTACATCGTGGTGTTGAACTCAATACTTTTGGTCAATTGACTGATTCTTTAAAAGTGTTAGGTGGTGCAACTTGGATTGATGCAAAGCAAAAAAATACAGGAAATGTTAACTACGATAATAAAAAGGAGGTGGGTGTTGCAGAATTTCAAGCAAATGTTGGTGCTGATTGGAAATTGCCAACAGTTAACGATGTGTCTTTAAATGCTCAAGTCACTTATACAGGTTCGACTTATGCGAGTTTAGACAACAAATTGAAAGTAGGTGATTGGACAACTTTAGATCTTGGTGCGACATATAAAACTCAGTTGGGGCAAACGCCGACAACTTTTAATTTCCGTGTAAATAATGTCTTCGATAAAAACTATTGGTCATCAGTTGGTCTATTCGATAACATCAACAGTACTTCTAACACCAATAACGGTTACTTGGTTGCTGGGCAACCTCGTACATTCATGCTAAGTGCTGCATTTGATTTTTAAACACCACAAAAAATGCCCCAAATTTGGGGCATTTTTTATAACAACATTTTTTATAAAATGGTTTTCAGACGCTGAATCACTTGCTCACATTGAGCAATATCTGCGACCAATGCCATACGAACATGACCTTCACCAGGATTGCCTTGTTCAGTATCACGAGACAAATAACGCCCCGGTAAAACTTTAATGTTGGCTTTTTCCATTAACATTTTGGCAAAGTTTTCATCATGATCGACTTTTAACCAATAATAGAAACCTGCATCAGGCTTTTGTAATGGTAAAAGATGACCGAGTTCATTTTGGAACAAATCAAACTTAGCACGATACAGTCTACGATTTTCTTCAACATGTGTTTCATCGTTCCAAGCAACAATTGAAGCCAATTGATGCTGGACTGGCATTGCAGCGCCGTGATAAGTACGGAATTTTAAATAAGGTTTAAGTAAGTTTGCATCACCAGCAACAAAACCTGAGCGCATACCCGGTAAGTTTGAACGCTTAGACAGTGAATGGAACACGATACAATTTTTATAATCGTCACGACCTAATTCAGCACAGACTTCCAATAAGCCGATAGGTGCTTCATCAAACCATAATTCTGAGTAACATTCATCAGACGCAATCACAAAATCATATTGGTCAGAAAGTGCTATTAGCTTTTTAAATTGTGCTTTTGAAAGTACCGCACCAGTAGGATTTCCCGGCGTACAAACAAACAAAAGTGCGGTTTTTTCCCAAACTTCAGCAGGTACAGCATCAAAATCACCAAGGTAATTGTTGTCGTCGGTACAGTTGACAAAGTATGGCTTGGCACCAGCTAAAAGAGTCGCACCTTCATAAATTTGATAGAACGGATTAGGCATTACCACATAAGGTGCGTCATCACGATTAATCAAGGCTTGTACAAAAGAGAAAATTCCCTCACGTGTACCTGTTACCGGAAGAACATGATCTTCCGCACTGATCGCATTCAGCTTAAAACGACGGGTTAGCCACTGAGCAATACTTTCACGAAGTTCGGGTAAACCTTTACTGTTTGGATAAGTTGAAAGGTGCTGAAAATTATCAATGATCGCTTGCTTCACAAACTCAGGAGCAGGATGCTTTGGTTCTCCAATTGAAAGTGGGATCAAAGGTAAATCTGCAGGTTTTACATCCTGAAAAAGCTGGCTTAACTTTTCAAATGGATAAGGATGTAATAAAGACAAACTAGAGTTCATGAAACAATTACCACGATAGAAAGTAAGATTAATGTTGCCCACAGATTTGATTTGATGCTTCGTCTAATGCCGCTTTTAATTTTGCGGTAAAGACTTCAGCCTCAGCTTCAGTGAGGGGGGTGCCATCTTTTTTGGTGACAAAGAAAATATCTTCTGCTTTTTCACCCAGCGTGGCGATTCTAGCAGAATGTATGTCTAAACCTTGCATCATAAATAAACCACCAACGCGTGCGAGTAAGCCCGGTTGGTCGAGAGTAGAGATTTCTACCATATTTTGCTGCAAAGCTTCGTTCAGTGTTACATCCACGGTATTTTCAATATCGAAGTGGCGAAGTTGACGTGGAATACGACGTTGCATCAAACCCGGATATTTATCTGATTCGCTTAAGGCTTTAATTAACGCCTGTTTGACTGTTTCTTCACGTTCAGGATCGGTTAATAAGGTACCGAAACGATCCAAGACCACATAAGTATCTAAACTAAAGGCTTTGGTTGCAGTGATAATCCGTGCATCTTGGACATCTAAATTCATACGATCCAAAATTGCCACTGTGGTAGCAAACAGATTGGGTTGGTCTTGAGTATAAATAAAGATCTGTACAGCATCTTGTGCGGCTTTACGGTGCGCCCGCATGAGCACCAATGGTGCAGGGTTGTCGCCGTGTTGCAAAATGGCGCGAGTATGCCATGCAATTTCATCTGCGGATTCTTTAAGGAAGTATTCGTCCCCAAGCTCTTGCCAAACCTTTTCAACTTGATCGAGTGGAAACTCATCCACCAAGACTTCGCTTGCAGAGAATTTGGTATCTTCAATCAGCATTTGATAATCAACAGGTCGACCCAAACCAGAACGAATTACATCACGCGCATGGGTATAGAGTTGACGCATCAAAGAAGAGCGCCATGTATTCCAAAGTTTTGGATTGGTGGCATTGATATCGGCAACTGTCAGTGTATAGAGATAATCTAAATGCTCCATATCACCAAGCTTTTCAGCAAACTCTTTCACCACATCTGGATCAGAAATATCTTTTTTCTGTGCGGTCATCGACATCAGTAAATGGTTTTGGATGAGCCAAGCAACCAGATTACATTCGCGCTCAGTAAACCCATGCGCAAGACAGAATTCAATTGCATCTTCAGCGCCAAGTTCACTGTGATCTCCACCACGGCCTTTGGCAATATCATGGAATAATGCAGCAAGGAATACGATGTCACGGCGGACTAAGCGTTGAAATACAGAACTGACAACAGGATAGTCTTTGGCAAAGCCGGGTTCTTTAAAACGATTTAAATTACGAATTAACAGTAAGGTATGTGCATCGACGGTATAAATATGGAACAAGTCATATTGCATCAGTCCCATGATTTGCCCAAAAGCAGGAATATAATTTCCTAATACACCATAACGCTTCATTGCCACCATGGTTTCGTATAAACGATATGGAGAGCGAATGATCGCCATGAATAGTGCTTGATGGGTTGGATTATCACGAAATGCTTGATCAATTCTTTTTGCAGCTAAGGTCAAAAGACGCAGTGTACGTGCACGAATACCCTCAATTTCAGGGCGATTCGCTAAGATATAGAAAATTTCTAAAATCGCACTTGGATTTTCGGAAAAAATTTTATGTTGTTGAACTGCGAGCTTGCCATCAACCAGTTTAAAATGTTCGTTAATATTTTCGATTTTACGTTCATAGTCGGGTAAACGTGGAGTAATCACCGACTCATTGAAATAAGCCAATAACATTTCATTTAAGGTCGAAACCTGCTGCGCGGTACGATAATAACGCTTCATGAACTGTTCAATTGGATAATTTGGATGATGATCATCTTCTCGCGTATAGCCAAATTTAGCAGCAATATCACGTTGATAATCAAACAATAGACGATTTTCATCACGTTTAGTTAAACGATGTAAATGATGGCGGATTTCCCAAAGAAAGTTTTCAGCTTCCTCTAGAACGCCCAATTCAAATTCAGAAATAAAACCCAAATGAACCAAGTCGTAAATACGATTGACTCGAAAATGCCGTTTGGCAATCCAGCCAATTTGGTTAATGTCCCGAATACCGCCGGGTGCATTTTTAATGTCGGGTTCTAAATTACTTTCAGTATTGTTATGTTGCGCATAACGTTGCGCTTGTTCATCCATCTTGGCATCAAAGAAAGTCTTATCTGTCCAAGTTTGTGAAACGACACGACGAGGCCATCTTGCCAGATGTTGATTACCAATAATCAATCGTGCTTCAATCAGTGAGGTTGCAACAGTGAGATCATTGGTGGCTTGTTCAAAACAACTTCGGATAGTACGTACACTGATACCGGGTTTAAAATTCCCCACATCCCAAAGTGTAGAAATAAATTGCGTCACCGTTTGTTCTTGTTCAGGAGAAAGATCTTCTTCTGAAAGAATCATGATGTCGACATCGGAATAGGGCAACATTTCGCGCCGTCCATAGCCGCCAACAGCAAATAAACCGAGATCTGTTTGATCTAGCCCGGAATGTTTCCATAGAAACATAAGGGCTTCATCTACCACATTTGAGCGGGTACGGACAATTTCGCGTATTGTTGTACCATGATCATAAGCCTCATTTAACTGTTGTTCGACATCGCTACGCCATTGATTAATCGCTTTAATGTCATGTATATCAGTTACATATTCCAACAGAGGAGAGGTGTTGATCATGGATGTCTTGTCCGCAAATATATTGGCTAGTTGTTTAAATGAACTGTGACTTTTGCAGCCGTTTCTTGTGCAAGTTCACGTGCTTGGTCTGTTGTTTCAGCACGTGCTGTTGCCACGCCCATACGGCGACGTTTAAATCCTTCAGGTTTACCGAACAGGCGTAAGTCTGTCGCAGGATTTTGCAAAGCAAGATTTAAGCCAGAGTATGAAAGATTCTTTGCATCCATACCTGCATAGATTACAGCACTTGCAGCAATACTATGTCGTTCAGTATTGACAGGTAAACCCAAAATCGCACGTGCATGTAATTCAAATTCGCTTTGGAATTGTGATGCAAGTGTGACTAAGCCTGTATCGTGTGGACGCGGTGATACTTCACTAAACCATACTTTATCACCTTTTACAAACAGTTCTACCCCAAAAATCCCACATCCACCAAGTGCTACAGTGACTTTATTGGCAATGCGTTTGGCTTCATTTAAAGCTGCTTCTGTCATTGCTTGGGGCTGCCAACTTTCTACATAGTCGCCTGAGTCTTGACGGTGTCCAATCGGATCACAATAAGCGGTTTCAATTCCACCTGTTTCTGGATTTTTCGAACGTACAGTGAGTAAGGTGATTTCAAAATCAAAGTCAATTTGTGACTCAACGATGACTGTACCTTGATTTACCCGACCACCAGTTTGAGCATATTCCCAAGCCGCATCTACTTCAGCATATTCTTTGACACGAGATTGCCCCTTACCAGAGGAAGACATTACAGGTTTAACAAAGTTCGGATAACCAATGTCATCACATGCAGAACGGAAGCTTTCTAAGGTATTGGCAAAACGATAAGCGGAAGTGGGTAAACCAAGTTCTTCCGCCGCTAATCGACGAATCCCTTCACGGTTCATCGTTAAATTCACTGCCTTTGCTGAAGGGATCACTGTTGCAATATTTTGTTGTTCGATTTCGACTAATACTTGAGTAGCAATCGCTTCAATTTCTGGGACAATAAGATTAGGTTTTACTTTTTCAATTAAAGCTTTTAATTCTGTTGCGTCCGCCATGTTTAAGCTATAAGAGAAATGAGCAACTTGCATGGCAGGTGCATTTTCGTAGCGATCTGCCGCGTGAACTTCAACACCAAGTCGTTGTAATGAAATCACCACTTCTTTACCAAGCTCTCCTGAACCTAACAGTAAAACTTTAAAGGCAGATGATTGAAGTGGAGTACCAATAGTAACGCTCATGCTATTCTTCCATGCTTGTCTTATGGACTGTTAGCATAGCAGAACTCAGGCGTGTGTTAAGGGCTGATTGACATAAAATAATGATATTGTCTAACAGATTTTTTTATAAAGTCTTTAGCTTCTAGATTGTTTGTCACTGCAAATGAAGTAGCTTTGAATTTTCGCAAGAAAGTTGATCAATAATTTTTTGATCAATTCTTTTTACCAACCAACATAATCAATGCAATAAGGCAGATCAGTAGTTCTATAAAAAACGACCAATGCAGAATAAAGTTTAACCACCACGGCTGATAACGTGAGCTTACTTCAAAAAACACATAGGGTTGATCAATAAACGGTGCAAAAAGCCAAACATCACCTACAAAAGTATCCAACCCGATATGTAGCAGGGCAGCACCCGAAAAAAGACTGATCATTAGGGCAGGATTAGCCGTATATTTTGAATGGATGAAATAAAATAAAGCAATTAGAAAGATTGGAATCCAAAATGAAAACCAATGTAAAAAATACTTATGGTGGTGTACCGATCTATGATCGAATAAATAGAAATAGAATAAATCAATATCAGGAAAAACTGCACCAAGCATAATCAGCGTAAAAAAAGCTTTATTGGTGATTTTTGTCTGTTTAAATTTCTGGAGTAAAAGTTTAGCAAGTATATAGCCAGAAGGTAAGTGTGCGATAAACATATCAAGTTGCGTATTTTAAATATTATATTGGAAAGAAATCATACACAACCAATTAATTCACATGGTTTTTTATTGTAAATTGATTAGATGGAAGCATTTTAAATCCTAGAGACTTTAATTTTAAACGCTGATTTGCTGATGCATTAAAATGAACTACAATCAACAAAACTACAAATAGGTATAGACCAAACCATAGGCTAATGCTGCTGTGAGAGTCGCCAAGACAATTCTTTTAAATTTAAAATACAATCCTGTGAGTACAATAAAGCCCACCAACATCGCAAAACTTTTATTTGGGGTTTCGATCAATGGCGGAAGAGTGGCAACAATTAACATTGAACTGATTGCTGCAATGCCGATACTGCCTAATGCAATTTTTAACCATGTTGCGCCACGAGATTGTGTGTGTTGTTGGCTTTTTTGCAGCAGATAGAATGGACCAAAGCGTGAAGCAAAGTTTGCAATACCGACCAATATCCCCACCAAAATAATCTGTAAATCCACTTTAAATACTCACTTCATCAGTTTGCTTTAAAACATAATGTTTAAATAATCCCGCTAAAATTCCAGAGGCAATCCCAATAAAAATTGCTGCAGACATGTTGATAAAATAACAGGCCAATGCGGAAACCACTAAAGATACGGCAACCACAAAAGTATGTTTTTTCTCAAAGGCTGCCAGTAAGAAGCTTAAGAACAATGCAGGTAACAAGAAGTCTAAAGCGGCTTGTAAAAATTGCGGTAAGTCGCTGACTTGATCTGCAAATAAACCGCCTAAAAATGAACCTAAGGCCCATGACATCCAGCTAAACAAGCTGAGTCCTAGCATCCAAGACTCTGACCATTCTTGACGACGTTGGGAAAGTTTAATCATTCCAGCCGCAAAAACTTCGTCGGTTAAACCCCATGCCCATACTGCAGTCTTTTTTAGGTTTAAACGGTCCTGAATCAGGTTTTGTAAGGCTGGCCCGTAAAGTACGTGGCGAATATCCAGTGCAATGACTGTAAGTGCTGTCATCCAAATAGATGTACCACTGCCCAATAATGCAACCACAAGAAATTGGCTAGCCCCAGCGTACATAGAGCAAGATAGAAATAAGGCTTCCCATGCACTAAAACCAAATTGGGTCGCTGATACACCAAAGGCAAAAGATACAGGTAGATAAGTAAAGATGATGGCTTGACTGTCTTTAGCGCCTTGCCAAAAGCCAGCAGTTTGGACTGAGGGATTGTGCTCTGACACAGGACACCTAAAACGAGAGTAAAACAAAAGGTAAAATCAAGATTGTGTATTCTACCCGAATTTACTAGCATAGTAGCGAAATGTTTATTTAGGCGTAACTTTATGTTCGCAAATCAGTCGAAATTATTATTGAGTATGACCTTGATGTTAGGTGTTTTAGGTTTACAAGCATGTGGTAATTCATCTTCTGAACCTAAAGAAAAAGTTGAAATTAAAGCTGCGCCAAAACTAACCAATGATGCGACAACCTATGCCAACGAAGCATGGAAATTGATTAATCAGGTTGAACCCTTTGTCTACCGTAAGCAATTAAATTTGATTGAAGATAATGTACGTAAACCTTTAAGAAAGTTAAGTACAGACTGGCGTATCAACGTCAAAATGACCGATTCAGTGACAGAAGGTAAATACGCTTTGTGTCGTAAAGCCATGACCAGTTTAGATACTTGGGCAAGATCGACATTGGAAAAAGATGGTGAGATGCAAAAAAATCAATCGCAATATGAACGTGATAAAGCACAATGTAAAGATGCAATTGAAAATCCAAGTTTAGGCAATACCAAAGCAAATAATAATATTTTTTAAATGGTCTTAGAAAAAATGGCGCAAATATGCGCCATTTTTTTAATTCATATGAACGTTCGTTAAGTAAGCTTTTCGTTGCTTAAGGTTTTAACGGATTGGTCGATGCTGTTTTCACGGCCTTGTCTTTAGCAGCAGTTGACTTTGTAGCGGCGTCATTTTTTACAGCTTTGGTTGTTGCTTCCGCTTTTGCTTTGCTTGCGGCAGTCTCTGTTTTTAGCTTTGTCGCTGCTTCTTTCGGTTTCGCTTCAACAGCTTTGGTTGCAGCTATGCTTTTGTCTTTGGCTTGAGTCACATCTGCTTTGGCTTTTGTGCTTGCAGTGGTCGCTTTTTGAGTCGCTTGAGCTGCAGGATTTGCAGCGACGCATTTGCCACCTTTATGGTTTGGGCCTGTACCACCAACCAATGTTGTACCTTTAGGACAAGCAAAAGCAGAAGCGCTAAGTACAGTGAATAATCCCGCTGTGAGCAATGTTGTGATTTTTTTCATTTATTTCAACTTTTATTGAGATGGCATTAGCGCCTCGCTAAAATATAATTGTATTTTTCACAAAGTAGAATAGATTATTTGTATATTTTATTTATGAAATGATTATATATTCCAGCCGTTTAAGGTGAATTTAATATTTATCTAAAAGTAGAAAAGTGATGTGTTAAATTAGAGTTGGCCTAGTGAGTGAGCAATAGAATGTAATTGCTTGATATCTAAAATTTCTATTTTTTTGAAGGCAATTTTTAAAACCCCTTGTTGTTCGAGTAAATGTAATTCTTGGTTAATGGTCTGACGTGAGCATTTGAGCAGCAATGCCAATTGTTCTTGTGATAAATGAATGATGTTATTTTCAATACGGATATGATTGCCATAGCCGTTTAAGATAAACATCAAACGCTGAGCTAATCGTTGTCGTATATGTTGGGTTTGAATTGAAATGAGTTCTAAAAAAGCATAGCGAAGTTTTTGACTGGTCAATTGCGCGATATGGAACCAATATTGCGGATAGTCATTTAAAATTTTCTGAATCGCTTGGCTGGGGAGATGTAAAATTAAACATTTTCCAACAGCAATTGCATCATGAGAACGTGGTTGCTGATCCACCAAAGAAATTTCTCCAAACCACATAATTGGTTCTGCAATAGCAGCAACGGATTCATTTCCTTCAATATCAATATAGCCTAAGCGTACCCGACCATCTAAGACGGCATAGATGCCATTAAATAGATCGCCTGATCTGAAAATCGCTTGATCACGCTCAAATTTTTGATAATGGGCTCGTTGTTGAATCAATTGTTGAAAAGGAATAGGCAGTTGTGAATACCATAAATTCTTTGATAATAATTCAAGATCCGTTGAATTCAGCACAATATGTCCTTTTATATATCATGGTTAATCTTTGCTTTGATTTTAAAATATATCTAACAGCAGTTAGTAGGGTAGAAATTACCTTAGATAAAATCAGTAACGATAAGCGCTGAGTAGAACCATTTACAATCCTCCTTCAAGAGCAATAATTTAGCGGAAATATGACACAATCACAGGCCATAATGTATCAATAAGTTTATTGTGAAAGCTGTTGTTATCTACTTCTTTGAAAATTTAAATGAAAAATCAATTCAAGTTGTCAGGTAGACGACAACTTTTATCTTAGCGCTTTTATATAGTGAAATGAAGAGATTAACAAGGACGCTGAAAATGAATAGATTAGAGCAACTTCTTAGCCAATACGCAGCTTATCATTTAGACCATAAAAATGTATTTACGCATTTTATTGGTATTCCGATGATCGTATTTTCAATCATGTGTTTAACGGCTAGAGCAGGGGTGATGCTTTCAAGTTTTGAAATCACTTTGGCATTGATTCTATTGGTTTTAAGTGTGATTTATTATTTGAGTCTGGATAAATCATTGGGCTTTTTAATGTTGGTTATTTATGCAGTAACCTATCCATTTGCCTATAAAATTGCGCAATTGGGCATGGGAACTTGGTTAAGTATTAGTATTGGTACTTTTGTTGTAGGATGGGTATTCCAATTTGTAGGGCATTTTTATGAAAAGAAAAAACCCGCATTTGTTGACGATTTAGTCGGTTTAGCAATTGGTCCATTATTTGTTTTAGCTGAATTTGTATTCTTGCTGGGTTTTCGTAAAGATCTACAAGAAAAAATGCTAACAGAAGCGAGAAAGCAACGAACTGCCATGGATGAAAAATCATTAGACGCTTTACACGCGAAATAATTAGAAAGATAAAGAATCTAGTTCATGATAAAACCCTTTAAGTCAGTAATTTAAACTGACTTAAAGGGTATCGACTTCTATATTTTTGTTTGTCTTAGAATAAGAATTCTTTGATAAAAATCACTAAACCAAAGAAAAAAATGGCGCAACCAATATAAAATTTTATTTTTTTAATCAGTGAAGAATTGAAGATTGGCATCGTCATATGGTCTGTATAGTATTTCATTGGATTGCTTCTAAATAACGGCGATTCACTTCTTCCCAATTCACAACATTATAAAATGCCGCAATATATTCGGGACGACGATTTTGGTATTTTAAATAATAAGCATGTTCCCAGACATCTAAAGCCAGAATCGGGATATTTCCATTCATCAGTGGTGAATCTTGATTGGCACTGCTTTCTACGATGACTTTCTTTTCAGGGGTAACGCTCAACCATGCCCAGCCACTGCCAAATCGTGTCAGTGCTGCTTTGGTAAAATCTTCTTTGAAGTTTTCAAAACCGCCAATATCTCTGTCAATTGCTTCAGCGATTTGTTTAATTGGCTCTCCACCACCTTGAGGACTCATTACTGTCCAGAATAAAGAGTGGTTAGCATGTCCACCACCATTATTAATCACGCTATTTTTAAGATCAGCAGGAACTTCATTCACTTTTGAAACCAGTTCTTCAATCGACAACTTTTCCCATGGCGTACCTTCAACTGTAGCATTGATATTATTGATATAGGTTTGATGGTGCTTGGTATGGTGGATTTCCATTGTTTTTGTATCAATATTAGGTTCAAGTGCATCGTATGCATAAGGCAGTTGTGGAAGCGAGTAAGCCATGAATCAATCCTGTTATGTTAAGTATAGTGATAATGCTAATAATTATCATTATTATATATGAGCATCAAAAGTGCAACCAACTTAAATTTATTATTGTGTAGCTGATTTCAAAATAGAGATGATCAATTGAGGCAGGGGCTTAGCGATAGACGCTTGGCGCGTTTTAAGATGTAAATAAATATCGCGTATATTTACTGGAATATTATAATTTTAAATGTTGATATTTTTTTATAAAAACCTGAATACGTGTTTCATTAAAAAGCAGAGTTAAAATTAGATCGATAAGGGGAATGGTCAAAGTGATCCGCAAATCAATCAACAGATCGTTGAATCTAGATTTAAAAAACAAGTTTTAAGTATTCGTCAGACATTTATAAACCAAACTAAAACCAGCGAAAGATTCTATGATGAAAAAAAACAGGTTGAAGAAGTCTTCAACCTGTCTCATCAAAGAATGAGATCTGCTTATACGTTAAAACGGAAGTGCAAGACATCACCATCTTGAACGATGTAAGTTTTACCTTCTAAACGCCATTTTCCTGCTTCTTTAGCGCCGTTTTCACCGTTGTATTGGATGAAATCATCATAAGCGATACATTCTGCACGAATAAAGCCTTTCTCAAAGTCAGTGTGGATTACACCCGCAGCTTGAGGTGCAGTTGCACCCACTTTTACAGTCCAAGCACGTACTTCTTGAACACCTGCTGTAAAGTAAGTTTGTAAGCCAAGTAAGCTATAACCTGCACGAATCACCACATTTAGACCTGGTTCTTCCATACCTAATGCTTCAAGGAATTCAGTACGATCTTCATCATCCAACAATGAAATTTCAGCTTCGATTTGGTTGCAAAGCGGAACAACGATTGCATTTTCCTCAGCAGCTAACTTTTTCACAGCTTCAAGGTGTGGGTTGTTTTCAAAACCATCTTCTGCAACGTTTGCAATATACATGGTTGGTTTTAATGTCATTAAACCAAAACCACGCACAAGTTTACGTTCATCATCATCTAAATCAGCTGCACGAGCAGGCTTGCCTTCATCAAGTAAAGGTAGAATTTTTTCTAAAACAGATTTTGTTGCAAGCGCTTCTTTATCACCGCTTTTAGCTGATTTTGCCAAACGTGTAACTGCTTTCGTTACGGTTTCTAAGTCAGCAAGTGCAAGTTCAGTATTAATCGTTGCAATATCATCTAATGGATCAATTTTACCATTTACATGAATTACGTTTTCATCTTCAAAACAGCGTACAACGTGTGCAATTGCATCAGTTTCACGGATATTTGCAAGGAATTGGTTACCCAAACCTTCGCCTTTAGATGCACCTGCAACTAAACCTGCAATATCGACAAATTCCATCGTAGTTGGAATAACACGTTGTGGTTTAACAATGGCTGTTAATTTGTCTAAACGTGGATCAGGTACAGGTACGATGCCTGTATTTGGTTCAATGGTACAGAATGGGAAGTTTTCCGCAGCAATAGCAGCTTTAGTCAATGCATTGAAAAGTGTAGATTTACCAACGTTCGGCAAGCCGACAATACCGCAATTAAAACCCATGAAATAACTCACAAAGTGTTATATAAAAATTGCGGATGATTTTACATGAAAGCCATGACAAAGTCAGGTCTGCGACCTATAAGTTTTTAAACAGATCATGACTATATTATATCCTGTGCTAAATATTTGAGTGTAAATAGAGTTTTATTGAGCAAAAATAATAGTGCAGTTAGAGAAATTGTGAAGGCATATAAATTCTATTGACTAGGATATTCCCAACCCTAGTATGCTTATATCTATACAATATTTACCTGATTTCAGGGATATGTTGATCAATGTTTATTGGTTATTTTTTAACTTCCTTATTGAATAGCAGTACTTAAAATGACTAAACATTATTCAAATGTAAACCTTGTCAATAAGACAAATAAGACTATATCAGAAATCAAGTTTTTACATCGTTATGATTCAGATGTATATAATTATGGCGATAAGGACATTTTAGAGAAAGAAAAACCTTATTTGATTTGTGTCGCAGAATATTGGACAGGTTTTCTAAGAGTCGGTGTAGATTATTGGTGGATCCAATTTAAACTCGAAAATAAAACATATACTTGCAAGGCTAATTTCTTTTGTACGTTAATGTCAGAAGATGGTGGTAAAGATGTGACTGTCGAAGTGCATACTGACAAAATGTATATTAAACCAGCCAAGTCCAGTAGTTGCTATGTTGGTTTATATGAGCCTTCACTTCTTGCTGAACAATTTGAACAAGAGTTGATATTGTCTGGTATAGCGACTGAACCTCAACCGGCTTCAGCATTTAAAAAATGTAATTGCGATTAATGCAAATGTTATAATTTTAGAATAATCGTTATTTAAAAGGAACTAAATCTTCCTTTTAAATAACGTCATAGGGTTCGTATTTTAAAAAAGGATCAATCCGTTCAAATCTTCCGCTTATCCAACTGGCTTGCCAAACTGTCACCAAATGCCTGAACGATCATGACCAAAGCCACCAAGACTACAATCACAGCAAACATCATTTGCATATCAAAGCGTTGATAACCATAACGGTAGGCAATATCACCTAAGCCACCAGCACCAATTGCACCCGCAATTGCAGAGGAGTTAATCATGGTGACAATTGTGACTGTAAAACCTGCCACAATACCGGGAAGGGCTTCAGGTAAAAGCACATGCCAAACAATTTGCTTACGGTTACAGCCCATTGCTTGTGCAGCTTCGATTAGACCTTGATCGACTTCACGCAAGCTAACTTCTGCAATACGGGCAAAAAAAGGTGTCGCGGCTAACGTTAATGGAACAACAGCTGCCCAGACTCCGTAACTGGTTCCGACAATCCAACGGGTTAAAGGAATCAGTGCCACCATTAAAATCAAAAAGGGAACAGATCGGGTAATATTAATCACCGTGCCTAATGCATGGTTAATCTTTTTAGATGGATAAATCCCTTGCTCAGATGTATTGACCAAAATCACGGCCAAAGGTAAACCGATCAAAAAGGCAACAATGGCAGATACACCAACCATCAGTAAGGTATCTATGGTTCCGGTCAGCAATAAATCAATGAGTTGCTCTTGCATAGCCAAGTACCTCTATTTGCGCAATTTGATGTTTTAACCTTTCTTGTAAATTATGCAGGTCTAAATGGGTTTGTTCAGTACCGACAATCAGTGTTCCAATCAAATGGTTTTGGATATTGTCGATGTGACTTTGATATAAATGTACCGATTTTTCAAAAACTTTAAAAAGTTCCACTAAATCAGGTGAGTTTTTCGGATCGGTTTCATAACGTAGTTTTAAAATGCTATGGGTGGAATCTTGTTGCAGCTCTGTATGCACTGGAAAGGGCAAATCGAGCTGTTCTAGGTTTAACAATTCTTGTGTGATTTTCTGCTGAGGCTGTGAAAACACGGACCAGACTTGTCCTGACTCAACAATTTCACCATGTTCAATCACCACCACTTGATCGCAAATTTCACGAATTACTTGCATTTCATGGGTAATTAAAACAATGGTAATCCCCAATTCTCGATTGATTTTTTTCAACAAGGATAAAACCACTGAGGTACTTTCAGGATCAAGTGCAGACGTTGCTTCATCACACAATAATATTTCTGGATGATGCACCAGCGCACGAGCAATACCAACACGTTGCTTTTGACCACCAGACAGCTGTGAAGGGTAGTTATGTGCTTTATTTCCCAATCCGACCAGATCTAAAACATCGTTGACACGTGTTTCAATTTCAGCTTTATCGACATGGGCAATTTTTAAAGGCAATGCCACATTGTCCCAAACGGTTTTGGCAGACATTAAATTAAAATGCTGAAAAATCATCCCGATTCTTTGCCGTGTTTGAATCAATTCAGCATGACTGAGTTCAGCCAAATTCTGTTGATGAATATGAATACTGCCTTCAGAAATACCTTCTAAACCATTTAAGGTTCGGATTAAGGAAGATTTACCTGCACCACTTTTACCGATGATGCCGAAAATCTTGCCTTGAGGAATATCTAAGTTGATATTTTTTAATGCATGGATCTGTTGATCTTGCCCATCATAGTATTTATTCAGATCACGAATTTTGATATGAGGGACTGAAAAATCAACATGCGAACCGAAACTCACCATTTCTATTCTCCTTATTTCCAGCCTGCAAACCACATATCTTTGCCGAAATCTTTATCTAAAATATCTCGAACTTGCTGTGAGTTTTGGAAAGCTTGAATAAATTTCTCTAACTTTTGATTTTTGTCTTGATAATCGGTACGTGTCACAAAAAGAATGGCGTACTTTTTATCAACGGGATCTAAAAACAGCGCACTATGCGGATCGGCTTTTTTTGCCATATTTAAGTAATGCGGAAAACCAAAAATCAGATCTGCATCATCATAAGCTAAAGCTGTTTGTGGACCTTCAACTTCCAAAAACTTCAAGTGTTTTGGGTTTGTAACAATATCTTGAAGTGTTGAAAGTTCATTGTTGATGTCTTTGATTTGAATTAACCCAGCGCGGTGTAGCAAGATCAAAGCACGCGCAGAGTTAACGGGGTCACTGGGGATGACAACACGAGCATTTTGAGGTAAAGCTGCTAAGGATTTATATTGTTTTGAATATAAACCGACATGGCTGCCGCTACCTGTACCAAAAGCATGCAAATCGTAATTGGTTTGTTTAATGGCATTTTTTAAAAATACACTTTGTTGGAAAAAGTTGGCGTCAATGTCACGGTTTTGCACCGCAACATTGGGCGCTTGCCAATCTGAAAATTCGACCAGTTTGACATGGATACCATCTTTCTCTACCTCTTTGGCAACTGTTTGTAGTAATTCTGCATAAGGTGGGCTAATGCCAATCGTGAGTACATTATCCTTTTGTTGATTTTGTACATAACGATAGGTAAACAGCCCCAATAATACGATGACAACAGCAAGACCAATCAGCAGGTTCTTGTTTTTGAGTTTGGAAACTTGGGACATGAGTTATTCCTTATTTCCAACCAGGGAACCATAAATTTTCACCAATATCATCATTCAAAGCCTGTTTGACCTTGTCCGAAGTCTGGTAAATTTTTACAAACTCTTTTAACTGTTTGGCTTTTTCTGGGTGCTTTTGCTCATAGTCATCTTTTACGACAAACAAGATCGCATAACGGGTATTGGTATTATCATCGAGTAATAATGCTTTGTTTGGATCAATGGTTTTTGCAAGACGTAAATAAAGCGGGTAGCTAAATACTAAATCAGCATCATCTACAGCACGCGCAGTTTGAGGTCCTTCAACTTCAATAAATTTAAAGTTTTTAGGATTTGAGATAATGTCTTGTAAGTTCGATAAATGGTTATTCGGATTTTTTAAGGTGATGAGTTTTGCCTGTTGCAAAAGCAACAGTGCGCGACCTTGGTTGACTGGGTCATTTGGAATTACTACTCGTGCATTTTCAGGGACAGCCGCTAAGGAATCATATTTTTTAGAATATAAGCCCACATGAGTTGCCACACCTGTGGCAATCGGTTTCAGTTTAAAATCAGTTTCTTTTAATGCATTGGTTAAAAATGGTTGGTGTTGGAAATAGTTTGCATCAATATCACCATGATTTAGTGTGATATTCGGTGTGTTCCAATCTGAAAATTCTACCAGTTTAATATGAATCCCTTGTTTCTTGGCTTCCTCTGCTGCAACTTGTAAAGGCTTGGCAAAGGGTGGGCTAATACCAATGGTGATTTCTTCTGAACCGGCTTTTTTATGTTGGTTCCAATAAAAAAGTCCTGCAATCACGGCAATAATGATCACACCAAACAGAATAAATTTATTCTTGGAGCCTGATTTTTTGGATGGATTACCATTTGCAGGTGAGTTTATTTGAGTCATGTGACACCCCTTAAAGTGAAATTATTCAATTCATCATGTTTGCTGATTAGGTTATTTAGGCAGTTTGCTTTTGCCGATCTGCCGTTTCGATGCTGTTGTTATGATTTGAGTTTTGACATCGAAAATCAGCAGCAGGGTGTTGTTGAGTTAAATGATCACCCTGTTTAAAGATTTTGTTACGTAAAGAACCATTTTCATATTTGGTTTTAAATCTGCCACGTTGTTGAAGTTCAGGAATAACAAAACGAATAAAGTCATGATGTGATTCAGGCGCAACAGTACGAGTTAAGTTAAAGCCATCAATACCTGTTTCATCAATCAACTGAATTAATTTTTCAGCAATTGTTTCACCACTTCCAACAATCAGTGGATAACGACCACCGAGTTGATGCTGTGCTTTAAGATCGTTAGGCGTGATCTGGTTTTCCTTAAATTTATTATTGACTGAAGCAATACTATTGGTTTGTTGATATGGGATTGCCTCATCATCAGCATATTTGGATAGGTCTATACCGACTGAACTTGAGAAATGTGCTAAACCTGCTTCTGGACTTGCATAGCGGGCATATTCAACTAATTTTTCTTGAGCTAATTCATCTGTTTCTGCTGTAACCACTGTGATTCCCACAAAGATTTTAATATCTTCGGGATTACGGCCTTGTTGCACAGTCAATTCTCGAATCTTGTCCACTTGTTGTTTGATTTTTGCAGGTTGATCACCCCCAATAAAGACACATTCCGCATGACGTGTGGAGAATGCTAAACCGCGTGGTGAAGCACCTGCTTGAAAGAGCACAGGGGTACGCTGTGGTGAAGGTGAGACTTGGAAAACACCTTGGCTTTGATAAAAACGCCCTTGATGGTTAATTTGATGAACTTTTTTAGGGTCAGTAAAAATACGCTTTTGCTTATCTTTTTGTATTGCATCATTTTCCCAAGAACCTTCCCAAAACTTATAGCAAAGCTCTAAAAATTCTTCAGCTTGTTCATAACGTAAGTCATGATCTTTTAAACCTTTTTGCCCAATTAAGCGTTCAGCACTGTCCAAATACCCCGTCACAATATTCCAGCCAATCCGACCTTGTGTCAGATGATCTAAACTCGCGAAGCGCCGTGCGAATTGGTACGGAGTTTCGTAACTTAAGTTTACGGTCACGCCAAAACCTAGATTTTGGGTTACAGCTGCCATTGCGGAAATCAGGGTAGATGGGTCATGACTCGGCAGTTGGATGGACTCTTTTAAGGTTAAATCTATACCATTCTGGTAGACATCATAAACACCGGTAATGTCTGCGATAAACAACCCATCAAATAAACCTTGCTCCAAGGTCTTAGCGAGATCAGTCCAGTAATTGAGCTCATTAAAACGATGAGATTCATCACGCGGATGGGTCCATAAGCCGTGATTGATATGGCCGACACTGTTCATGTCAAAAGCATTGAGTAAAATTTGTTTTTTAGGTGCTGTATGTTGAGATGTATGTGTCATTACAATGTCCCTCTGCGTGGTGGAAGGATGTTGTTTAATACATAGTTTCCAATAAAATAATATTTCCAGCGTGATGCATCATGCAGTGTATGTACCCGTACATTGCGCCAATGTCGATCTAAGCCATCGGCACGTTGACTACCGCGACTTCCGGCCAACTCGATCAATTTTGAAGACGCTTTTAATGCTGTTTCTGTACTGTGTGCACGGACTTTAGCTACATCTAGTGAGGCTTTGGCAATATTTTCAACTGTAGGTTGTGGTTTTGCTGCATCAATAGATTGAGCAGCTTGTTTTAATAAAACCTCACTTGCTCTTACATCAGCAGCAACACGACCTAATTCATAAATGGTCAGTGGATCTTGGTCTGCACGTTCTACATTGGCATCAATCCATGCGCGTGCTTGTTTAACCCGTTCTATTGTTTCCTCAAATGCTGCACGCGCAATGCCTGTTTCAATCGCAGCATGCATAATTTGTGCAAATGGCCCAACAAGGGTGGGTTCAGAAAATGCAGTGTCAAAACGAATGACATATTCAGATTCAACAAAAACTTGATTGAATTTAACGGTACCACTGCCTGTGGTTTTTTGTCCAAAGCCTGACCAATCATTGATACGTTGTAAGCCTTGTGCATCTGCGGAAATAAAAGCCAAATATTCACGTTCTTCAGCATCACGAACTAATGTTGGAATACGATGGGCAAATAGACTGCCCGTGCAATAGAACTTTTCCCCATTGACCACATAACCATGTTCAGTTTGACTAATCTGGGTATGCTTTTGTGCAGCAGTCTTGGTCTTAAATTCAGCGAGAGCATTGCCAAAACGTGCGCCTTGAAGTACTTCGCTATAGATTTTTTTCTTTTGCTGCTCGGTGCCTGTATTACGCAATACTTCTAGTGCATAAAAATGGTTTTGAGGGATTTGACCAATAGAGCCATCTACGCCACTGAATAATGCAATTATTTTAGCAACAGTATGACTAGAGACCTCTGCACCACCATATTGCCGTGGTACTGTGATCGCCCATAACCCTGATTGACTAAAAGCTTCAACCTCATCAAATGGTAAAATTCTTTCAGCATCACGGAGTACCGCATTCTCTTTAAATTGCTGACTCAACTGTTGCGCGATTTCTAATGCTTCTTGATCATTTTGAATAATATGTGCTTGCGCAAAGGGATGATTGTGTACATCCAATGTTTTATTGATATCTTGATAAGTTGTCATATATATTTCCCTGATGAGTAACGAAGTTATTTAACTTTAAATCCACGCATGGCGTTGATTTTGCGTACCATTTAAGTAATAGTTTCCAATGGCATGAAGTTTCCAACGCACAGGGTCATGTAAGGTATGCACACGAGCATTACGCCAGTGTTGATCGAGATTATGAGTTTCTAGGCTTGAACGACTACCGCCCAATTCAAGTAATTTTTCAGAAATAAGTAGTGCTGCATCATTGGCATACACTTTTGCCTCAGCAACGATAATGGAGGCTTTACTGGCTTGTTCAGGACTGACGATATCTTGTGAATCTAATTGATCTAAATATTCTGCGGCTTCATCCAGTAATAAAATGGATGCATCGAGTAAGATATTGAGCTTACCGACTTCTTGTAGGGTATACGCTTCAAAACTGGCTTTATCCATATTGGCATCAATGATTGGACGCGCTTTATGGATTGCAGATAAAGTATCTGCAAACGCAGCTTCTGCAATGCCCACATCAATCGCAACCTGAATCAGTTGTGAGTACGCACCACGATATTTTGAAGCATCGGCAAGTGGTTTTTCATCCATAATAAGATCTGGGTGAACCACAACATTCTTTAAACGCACTGTTCCACTTGCCGTTGTACGTTGTCCAAAGCCATCCCAATCATCAACAATTTCAACACCGTCAGCTTTTGCATCAATAACAGTTAAAACAATATGACCATCTGGGTGAATTGCGCGTATCGCCAACCAATCGGCAAAATGTGAACCCGTTGAATAAAACTTCTCACCATTTAAAAGGTATTGACCATTGATCTGTTCTAAACGTGTTTCAATGGTGCGGGTATCTTTGGTATTACGTTCTGGACCACCGTTAGAAAGACGTTTACCATTTAAAATTTCAGTATAAATAAACTGTTTTTGCTGTTCATTGGCAATGTGCTCAATGGCATTTAACAAACCAAATTGATTCTGAGGAATCTGGCCAACACTGGCATCTGCCTTAGATAAAATACGGAAAACATGCGCAAGGGTTTTATTTGAAACTTGAGCGCCACCATATTTTTTGGCAATACGAATTCCGCCTAATCCTTTAAGGCTTAATTCTTGTATGACATCAACAGGTAAAATTCGTTGTTGATCACGTATATTTCGTTCTACCAAAGCAAAATCAGCAACTTGGTAAGCCGCATTTATGGCTTGTTGATCGTTTTGGATCACAAAGGCTGAGGTAGAAGAATTCAAACTAGACATATTGGCACCTTTCAATAGATACCAAAACGCTAAGCAATATTACGGTAAAAATTAAACGAACTATTGTGCTTAACTTATCTAAAAATATTGTTAGGATAAAAATCGCAAAGTTTTTTAATATTAAATATAAGCTAAATAATTGAAATTTATTATTTATTTTTGTTTTATCAGGTCTAGCTCTTAGTCGGAGTTAGCTTTGTTATTCCTATCGCGAATAAAGAATAAAGAAACTGATATAACCATAGAATAAGCATTGGGTCATATGACGAGCGATTGAAGTAAAAAGTACATTGTAATTCAGGTGATGAATGTCTAAAGTACATAAGATTACTCAGGATTAATCTTAACTTTTAGATTTATCTAAGCTTTTAATTAAAAAAATAATTTGGAGACTACATGCGTACGTTGTACCAATTCCCACTCTCGCATTACTGTGAAAAAGCCCGTTGGTTGCTTGATCATAAAGAATTGGATTTTGTTGCGCAGAATTTAATCCCAGGTGTCCATCGTGCATTTGCACAACTTAAAACAGGGCAAAACAAGCTGCCTATTTTAAAAGATGGAGAACGTTTTATTGCGGGGTCGACTCAAATCGCATTGTATCTAGATGATGTTTATCCTGAACATCGACTGCTTCGTACCGATCACACGCTTCGTGAAAAAACCTTAGAAATTGATCTGATTGCCAATGAGTTAGGTATTCATGTACGTCGTTGGGGATTGGCACATGCTTTAGCAGAAGGCGATGAACCGCTAGAAATTATGATTGGTGAAAAAGGCTATTTACGTCAATTTGAAAAAATTTCAAAGCCTATTCTAAAAACTATGGTTTCAAAAAGTTATCAATTGGACAAAGAGAAAGTCGAAGAATCTAAATACAATTTAGAGCTGACTATCGACAGTTTAAATAAGATCTTGATTGATAACGGTTGCCGCTATTTTGTGGGTGATCGCCTTGGTTTGGCAGATATTTCAGTATGTTCAATTCTTGCGCCTTTATTAGAATTACCTGCGACACCGTGGGAAAAGGAATATGCAGAAAATATTTCTCAAGAGTTTACTGAATTTAGCCAACATTTGTTAGAACTGCCTTTAGGGCAATACGTGAAAAGAATTTACGCAACTGAGCGCAATGCACGTGTAGATTGGCGAGGAATGTAAAATTTCAAAGCAAGAAACTCTCCAATTTACTGAAAAATTAAGTATCATAGTGTGGAATTGGAGATTTTTAAATGCAGAAGTTCGTAATTTTAGGTGCGATAAGCACTGTTTTATTGATGGTGGGTTGTACTGAGAAAAAGCCTGCAACTCCTGAAGAAATTTGGAAAGGTTACTGTACCAGTATTGGTAATGCTGCACGCTCTATTACTCTAGATCGTCAAAATGGGATTACCAAGAAAGAAGCAATTGAGTATGCAAATAAAGTCACTGATCCAACGACTAAAGGCTTTGTACTTGAGTATTTAGAAAAAGTCTATGCATTATCAGATGCAGAGCTAAAAGCGGATAAAGATGCAGTTCAAGCAAAGTTTAAGAACGAAGCATTTGAACAGTGTTTAAATACACCGCATGATCCGAAAAAAATGCCAGATTATAAACCGTTCTAAGGAGCGGTTTTTTTATGGCTTAAAGTACCAAAATAGGCAATATGCTTGGTTAGCAGACAATGAAAGAATAGAATTTGTGTAAATTAGAAATGCGAATCGTGAATGGTCAATACATTCACACTTTTGAGTGTCCATCCCTTTAAATCATTTATATGTGTTTTTTGCATAAAGATTACCATGTCGTGTTTTTTATGTTGGGTTATCGAGAATCTCTAAGTAATCGACAAGCCTCGTCACAAAAAATGATTAGCATATAAATTGAAAAGCATATATACAATATAGAAATAGAAAACAAAAAGTAGCATAGGAGTGAGACAATGGAAGTAGTTGCTTATTTACATAATGCAGATTTGCTCTTAGAAGATGACAATGGTGTCGCTGTGATTAGCGGAAGTCATTATGTGCTGAGTTTAGGTGATCAAGTTTTTTTCCAAGACGTCATTGACGAACGAGCGAAGTTATACCAAGTAAAAATTTCATTTGCGTGTACTGAACATTCAATGTTTCATGAAGATGAAGTGCAAATGAAATTTGAAGGTTGTCGTACAGAATTTCAAAAGTATGTAGACAGTACAACAGTCCACTAAGGTGGAATGTACTTTGCTCTAAAAAAAAGGCAACATATGTTGCTTTTTTTATGGCTAAAACAGTCTAAAAGCCATGTAGGCATAACTTCTTTCGGATTAAAGAGAAGTTCATGTTTTACAAAGATAAGGGTCTGCTGGCATTTCATAAATGGTTTGAGTTGTAGGCTAAAATTGAGCAGGCAAGGTATGAAACGAAGAGAATAGCGAGATTATTTTTGAGTTTCATAACGCAGACTGAGATAATTTTAGCCACAACCCTGAGCAAGAACAAAGTACTGCTTTGTTTGCAGCGCAAGGCGCAGCGGGGGGACTAGAGTGTTTTTTGCTGCTACATTGTTACGAACTATTCATTTAGAATGACTAAATTTCATATTTCATGCCTTGTATCATCTAAAAAACACCCGTAGTCGCAAACATAGACGAATTGTCAACAGACCCTGTATTTTTAGGGATTTTTCGATTTAATTTGAGAAATAATTTACATAAACGTCTGATGAAAGCGTACTGTGTAGAACTGTAGTTAAATGAAGCGAAAAGTGATGAGTATTTATTTATAAAATAATGGTCATCACGAATTAATACGCTCATTGCATTAACTTTTGGCTTGATTTTTAGTAAAATTTGACAGTCCATATTGCCTGTGAAGCTTTAATAAGCAGGAATTCACAGGTAAATTTTTAAAAAGAGGAATTACACCGTGCTAGAAGCTTACCGCCAACACGTTGCAGAACGTGCCGCACTCGGAGTCCCACCGAAGCCACTTGACGATGCTCAAACTGCTGACTTGGTTGAATTACTAAAAAATCCACCAGCGGGTGAAGAAGCATTTTTAGTAGATTTGCTTGAAAACCGTGTTCCAGCAGGTGTTGACCAAGCTGCATATGTAAAAGCTGCTTTCTTGACTGCTGTTGCTAAAGGTGAAGCGACTTCTCCATTGGTTTCTAAAGAGCGTGCGGTTTACTTATTAGGTACTATGCTTGGTGGTTATAACGTAGCACCTTTGGTTGAATTACTTGATGATGCTGCACTTTCAAGCTTAGCTGCTGAAGCATTGAAAAAAACGCTTCTTGTATTTGATGCGTTCCATGACGTTGCTGAAAAAGCCAAAGCGGGTAATGCAAATGCACAAGCTGTTATGCAATCTTGGGCTGATGCTGAATGGTTTACTAGCCGTAAAGACGTTCCAGAAGAAATCAAACTTACTGTTTTCAAAGTAACTGGCGAAACAAATACTGATGATTTGTCTCCTGCACAAGATGCTTGGAGCCGTCCAGATATCCCATTGCATGCAAACGCAATGCTTAAAAACGTACGTGATGGTATCAACCCAGAAGTTCCTGGTGAAGTTGGTCCATTAAACCAAATCAAAGAACTCATCGCAAAAGGCAACCAAGTTGCTTATGTTGGTGACGTTGTTGGTACCGGTTCTTCTCGTAAATCTGCGACTAACTCAGTGCTTTGGTTCTTTGGTGATGACATTGCTCACATCCCGAACAAAAAAGACGGTGGTTACTGCTTAGGTTCTAAAATCGCTCCAATTTTCTTCAACACAATGGAAGATGCTGGTGCGTTACCTGTTGAAATTGATGTTGCTAACATGAACATGGGCGATGAAATCGTTCTTAAAATTGATCATGCTGCAGCAAAAGTAACTGCATTTAAATCAGGCGAGCAAATCGCTGAATCTGAGTTGAAGACGCCTGTTCTTCTTGACGAAGTTCGTGCGGGTGGTCGTATCAACTTAATCGTTGGTCGTGGTTTGACAACTAAAGCGCGTGAAGCTTTAGGTCTGCCAGCATCTACTTTATTCCGTGTTCCAGTTCAACCTGAAAACACTGGTAAAGGCTTTACTCAAGCTCAAAAAATGGTTGGCCGTGCTTGTGGTCTTCCAGAAGGTCAAGGCGTTCGTCCAGGTACTTACTGTGAACCGAAAATGACGACTGTTGGTTCGCAAGATACGACTGGTCCGATGACACGTGATGAATTGAAAGACTTAGCTTGCTTAGGTTTCTCTGCTGATCTTGTGATGCAATCTTTCTGTCACACAGCTGCATATCCAAAACCAGTTGACGTTCAAATGCAACATACGCTTCCTGATTTCATCATGAACCGTGGTGGTGTTTCATTACGTCCAGGTGACGGTATTATTCACTCTTGGTTAAACCGTATGCTTCTTCCAGATACAGTTGGTACTGGTGGTGACTCACATACACGTTTCCCAATCGGTATTTCATTCCCAGCGGGTTCTGGTCTAGTCGCGTTTGCTGCTGCAACTGGTGTTATGCCATTAGATATGCCTGAGTCTGTACTTGTTAAGTTCAAAGGTAAAATGCAACCTGGTATCACGCTACGTGACCTTGTACATGCAATTCCTTACTACGCGATTCAAGCGGGTGACTTAACTGTAGAGAAAAAAGGTAAGAAAAACATTTTCTCTGGTCGTATCTTAGAAATCGACTTAACAGAAATGGAAACTGACCTAACTGTAGAGCAAGCATTCGAACTTTCTGATGCTTCTGCTGAACGTTCTGCTGCTGGTTGTTCAATCACACTTTCTGAAACGAAAGTTGCTGAATACCTGAACTCTAACATCACCATGTTGAAGTGGATGATTTCTCAAGGTTATGGCGATGCACGTACTATGGCTCGCCGTGTTGAGAACATGGAAAAATGGTTAGCGAATCCATCACTTCTTCAAGCTGATGCTGATGCTGAATACACTAAAGTGTATGAAATTGATCTTGCTGACATTAAAGAACCAGTTCTTTGCTGCCCGAACGATCCAGATGACGCTAAACTTCTTTCTGATGTTCAAGGCGTTAAGATTGATGAAGTATTCGTTGGTTCTTGTATGACGAACATTGGTCACTTCCGTGCAGCTGGTAAATTACTTGATAAAGTACCAGGTGGTTCATTGTCTACTCGATTATGGTTGGCTCCACCAACACGTATGGACGAGCATCAATTGATGGAAGAAGGTTTCTATAATATTTATGGTAAAGCTGGCGCGCGTACTGAAATGCCAGGTTGTTCATTATGTATGGGTAACCAAGCACGTGTAGCTCCGAACACTACTTGTGTATCGACTTCTACGCGTAACTTCCCGAACCGTTTAGGTCAAGGCGCAAATGTATACTTAGCTTCTGCTGAGCTTGCATCTGTTGCTGCGGTACTTGGCAAATTACCTTCTCCTGAAGAGTATCAACAATATGCTGCTCAAATTGACAGCATGTCTGCTGACATCTATCAATACTTGAACTTCGACAAGATGGGCGAGTATACAGATGCTGCTAAAGGTATCGATACTAAGAAAATTGCTGCTGCTCAATTAAGCTAATCTATTGAAAAATATATTAAATTGAGTTAAAACTAAGGGCTGATTATTCAGCCCTTAGTTTTATGTATAAAAATGCTTATATGTGCTATTTACTTAAATATAATGGTTAAAATGATATTCGAATGGTTTATACAATAGAGTAAAGGAATTACATCAATTTTATATAAACTGGTGAGAAATGGCTCAAGTACACGATTTTGTTGTCCTAGATAAAGAAACATATGCATATGAAGATCATATGCAACTGGTTAATCAAGTACCTTATGATGTTTCAATTCATGATGATCTTATTCTGTATTTTTATGATTTTTTACAATGGATACCTGCTTATAATCCCTCGATGGAAATAAGACATATGGGATTAAATCTTTATGGTGTAACTATTATTGACATTGATGGGGCTCAACAAGCATATGATTTATTTGTACATATCGTGGATATTCTTAAACTTTCACCAGAAACTTTAAAACTAAATGGTGGTTATTCTTATCAACTCGCAGATGATGAAGATCCGTTTAGTGAAAGTAAGGAATGTCGAATTGTCAGAAATAGTTTAAAACAAGAAAAATTAACCTATCAACGAGATGATATTATCGATCAATTTAAAAAAATAGCTGAATGTTTTAAAAAAGTCATTGATTCAAATGGACAATTATATGTTTTACATTTTGGAGTATAAAATTTTTTTAAAATATTAAGTGTAAAATGTATCTTATTATAATTAATCTATAACTATTTGAGATATCAAATATTCTATTTCAAATATGAAATGATCAGTTTCATCGATTCGAATGAAAATCGTTAACTATACTTTTTTATAATATTCATCATCATCTTTTTAAAATTCAAAATAACAATAATCGAATTAATATTTAGTGGGTCAAAATCAGTATTGATAGAGTCAAAAAATGCCAATAGCATAGGATAGATTTTTTGATCATCTATAAATGAGTTTGTATTTGGATTAAAATATTGAGAATAATAATCAATCTGAATATCTGAATATCTGAATATCTGAATATCTGAATATCTGAATATCTGAATATCTGAATATCTGAATATTCTGGATTTTCAAATTGAAATAATACAAATTTTTTATTTATATTACTGATGCTATTTGAGCAAATGGTAAATAATAATGCTATACAAAAATAGTCAAGCTATTGTTTATTCAATACTTTTATATTTAAATCAATTAAATAATTTTTAAGTGCTGTTTGAATGATAATAATAACATCTGCTAAGTCTGTAGAAATATTTTTAACAATATTTGAATGCTTCATCATTTTTCTAAATTTTAGTGAATGAGTGGGTATTGTATTGCAAAACTATTGTTTTTTTAAAACAATAGTTTTGATGCACAATATATTGCATTGCAATACGCTTAGGATACTTTGTTAAGCTAATATCAAGGAATGGATATAAGTCATGCAATACGTTATTTGCGAAAACGGAAGGGCTGGACTCAACAGCAATTAGCCGATTTTTTCCAATATTTCAAAAAGTAATATTTCCAATCTTGAGAATGGTAATCAAGCGTACAGTCCTGCAATACTCCGATACCTTGCGGAAGCTTTTAATTGTTCTGTCGCACAGCTATTCTTATTGGCTGAGAGTTTAGATGAGCAAGAGAATGTCTCAGAAAATTGGGATAAGATGCCTATCGATGCTTTATTTATACAATTACCCAAAGATATTCAAGATAACTTAAAACAACTGATATATAGTTTGATTCAAAATAAATCCTCGTAATCTATTTTTATAAGTAAATTATTACATTCAAATTTTTATTATTCTAAAATTTTAATGATCTGTTTTAAATCAATTAGATTCAGTGAAAATAAATAAATTTTTTGATCATTTTTTATAAATTAATCAATTGGGTAAAGCTTAATTTTCTTTAATAACCATTTGCTTAATCAGAAAGTTTTTGAGTAGGCATTAAAAAGCCCCTTATTCAGGGGCTAGTCGTATAGATCACTCTATACTTATATAAGGCTCATCTCATACTGAGTCTATTAAAACACAAAATGAGATATTCAGCCATAAAAAAGATGAGCTGTAGCTCATCTTTTTTACACAAGAAAATTAATGTGCATTTGCTACAGCAGGTGCAGCAGCGGCTGTCGCATCATTTGCAGCTTTACGAGTAGGTGTATAGTTTAAACCTAAAGTCGAGCTGGTATATGTACGCACTTGATCAAGCAGAGCAGGGTTGGTATTTAAATCCTGTTGATAAGACTTCACAATCTCATGCAATTTTGGATTCCATTTACCTTTCACTTGCTCTGGGAACGCTTTTTCCATCAAGCTCAACATAATGTATGGAGAGGTTGATGCACCTGGTGAAGCACCAAGAAGGCCCGTGATTGAACCATCTTTAGAGGTGAAAATCTCAGTACCGAATTGAAGTGTTGCTGGTTTACCCGGTGCTTTTTTGATGATTTGAACACGTTGGCCAGCTTGGCTTAAAGTCCAGTCTTCAATTTTTGCATCTGGATAATACTTTTTCAATTCATTGAACTGATCTTGCTTAGACATCGCCACTTGGCTGACTAAATATTTCACCAAGTCCAGATTTTCTATTCCAATGGTTGCCATCGGAATCACATTGTTTTTGTTGGTCGCATCAATTAAATCAAACTGAGAGCCATTTTTTAGGAACTTGTTTGAATAGGTTGCGAATGGGCCAAATAATACATACTTTTTACCATCAACGTAACGAGTATCAATGTGTGGTACAGACATCGGAGGTGCACCTAATTCAGGCTTACCATAGACTTTTGCAGTATGTTGTGATGTAACAGCTGGATTGTCTGTCATCAAGAAAATACCACCGATCGGGAAGCCAGCATATTGCTTAGTTTCTTCCAGACCTGTCATTTGTAATAATCTAATTGCAGCACCGCCCGCACCAATAAACACATGGCGAGTTTTAACATGACTGGTTGTGTTGGTTTTTAGATTTTTAAACGATACAGTCCAAGTTTTGTCTGCATTTTGACTAATACCTGTTACTTCAGATGAAGTTTCAAGTTTGAATTTAGGCTGTTTTTTCAAATGATCAATTAATTGAGTCGTAATTGAACCATAATTTACATCAGAACCTACGTCCATACGTGTTGCAGCAACTTTTTGGTTTGCATCACGGCCCTGCATAACTAAAGGCGCCCATTGCTTAATTTCAGCAGGATTTTCAGTATATTTTAATCCTTCGAACATTGGGCTTTGGCTCATCGCTTCATAACGTTTTTTCATGTAGTTCACGCTATCGCCCCAAACAAAGGCAATATGTGGTACAGGATTAATAAAGCTGTTTGGTTGACCCAGCACGCCATTTTTGACTTGATAAGCCCAGAATTGTTTACTTACTTCAAACTGTGAAGCAGTATCAATGGCTTTTTTAATATCAACTTTACCGTCTTTCTCAGGGGTATAGTTCATTTCCATAAAGCCAGAGTGTCCCGTTCCTGCGTTGTTGAATCCCGCAGAACTTTCTTGACCTACTTGATCCAAACGCTCATACATATTGATGGTCCAGTCTGGTTCAACTTCATTGAGGTAAGTCCCCAAGGTTGCACTCATAATACCGCCACCAACAAGTACCACATCTACAACTGGTTCATCTGCTGTTGTGTTGACTTTTTTAGAAGCAATTGGTCTAAATAAAAAGATCAATCCAATAACAAATATAACCCCGATGACAATCAGTAGGTATTTAAAAAATCTCTTCATATATTTCCTGTTTCATCAAGTTTTAATAATATTGTAATGTAGAAAAGTTACATAAATCTTAGTTTGTGTAATGATTTTTTTCGTAAATGATTTAAATATATGAAATAATTTGTTTTTAAATTTGTAAAGATGTGTACGAAAAACAACCAGATTAAAATTTGATTAGTATATTTGTGTAATAAATATTCAAAAAAGTCTTAGACTAAAGTACTATTTTTTGTAGGTGTTAAGCTTTTTGTATCTTTAAATTGGCTGAAAAATATGCTAAAAACAAGAGTTTTCAGTCTAAATATGAAAACTCTTCTCAGTTTTTTTGCTCATTCAATCATCATTAGGTCTGATTTATTTTCAAGCTTTAAAGGACGTAAAGCAAAAATAGAGCGGGTATGACGAATACCTTTCATTGAATATAAGTTTTTACGTAAAAAGCGTTCATAATGTTCAGCATTTTTCACCGCAACTTTGACCAAATAATCATAATCACCTGTTACCAAATGCGCTTCTATAACTTCAGGCATTTGACTAAGCGCATCACTAAATTGTTCTAAGATCTCGTCGTCATGACGTTCTAAAGTGATCTCAATAAAAAATAGCTCATTAATCCCGATGGCTTTGGCATTAATGGTTGCAGTATAGCCTTCAATGATATTTAAAGATTCTAGACGTTTAACGCGTGTCCAACATGGTGAAGAGGAGAGTCCAACCAGATCAGAAAGCTGGGCGACTGTTAAACGTCCATCTTTTCGAAGTTCCGATAAAATTTTGCGATCAATCCTATCTAAACTGTACTGACTTTCATTCATGAGCTTTACCACAGAAAATATTTTCGATAATAATGGAATATGTGAAAAATCATTCCAAAAATACTGGAGATTTATATTAAATACGGGAAACATTCTATTCAGTAGAACGTTAGAATAAACTTATCAAATCAAAGACATTTGGGAGACTGGCTTTGATTTAGCGGATAGTATCTTTAGAGGAAAGGGTGCCTTTAACGATACTGTCCGCGACCTTATTCTACGCTTTAAAAAATTTATAAAAATAGCTTTAAAACGATAAAATTCAACCGCGCCTTCACAAAATGCATATGATTCAATAAGACATTGTAATCTTATTTATTCTATAACAAAAAATTATGCAATGAATAAGATATATTTATACTTTGAGTTCGAGGCTTTAACATTCAAAATAGTCAACAAAATTGTAATCTCAAGTAGCTGAAGATGTGCAATTAAATCGAGAAGTATTAAGATGCTTTATCTTTAAAATAAAGAATAATGCATGCGATTCACAGCTTGGTACACACTTCGAAAATTTGTATATGACAATTTGCATAATGAAGATTATGAAACATGGTTTAGTCGTGCGATCAATTTTTCTTTGATTTTTCTAATTATTGGTAATGTTGTTGCGGTACTTTTAGAATCAATCAATGATGTCTATAAAGCCTATCAACTTTATTTCGATGCTTTTGAAGATTTTTCAATCATTGTATTTACAGCTGAATATATTTTACGTTTTTGGAGTGTTGTAGAAAAAGAACCGTTTGATTCTGAGTGGAGAGTACGCTGGAAATATGTGACCAGTGGTGCTGCGATTATCGATTTACTGGCGATTTTACCTGCATATGTCAACTTCTTTGTACATATTGATTTGAGATTTTTGCGGATTTTACGCTTATTACGTTTATTGAAACTTACCCGATATTTCATTTCACTACAGATTTTACTGCGTGTTATAGAACGTGAAAAAGGTTCATTTCAAGCAGTAATTTTTATTTTGGTCATTATGATCGTAATGGCAGCAGCAGGTATCTATGTCGTGGAAGGTCGAGCGCAACCTGATGTCTTTAGCTCAATCCCTGCATCTATGTGGTGGGCCGTGGTGACATTAACCACTGTTGGTTATGGTGATGTAACACCGATTACACCCCTTGGACGTTTTCTTGGTGCATTGATTACCATACTTGGCGTCGGATTAGCCGCTTTACCTGCAGGTATTTTGGCAAATGGTTTAGCCAATGAATTAGAGTTAAGAAAACAACAACTGGAGTTGAAGTTTCGAGATCTGTTAGAAAGTTGCGAAATTGATATTATTCATGATGAAGACAAAATTGATGAGATTCGTAGAGATGTTGGCTTATCTGCTGAGCAGACGCGAGATATTGTTTTACAACTGATTCGTGAACGTAAAGAGCAGGAATTGGAAAGAGAAAAAAACAAGTATTGTTTCTGTCCAAATTGCGGATATAAGTTACCTGAGTGAGTATGATTAAAAAGGGATTTATACAATAAAAAATAAATGAAAAATTGAAGTGTAACGATTAAAAATAACTTTTTCTAAAGTTACACTTCAGATACAATGTAAAAGATTAGGCAATTACAACTGAACAAAAGAATGGATTGTCGACACAACGCATTGGATTGTAATTAAGTATGAAAATTAAAAGTTTATCAAAAATTGTTTTATTTGCTGTAATTTCTCTAAATACAGGCTGCGCTGCTGTCATGGCAACAAAGCAACCAACAAAAAAAGATTTATCAATATTTAATAAAGGCGTAGATCGTAGTTTAATTATTGCTGAAATTGGGGCACCTATTACATCTGAATTTAAAAATGGTAAACGTTATGAAATTTACACATTTATGCAGGGATATTCAAAGGCTAATAAAATAAGCCGTGCGGTTTGGCACGGTGCGGCAGATGTCTTCACTTTAGGACTTTGGGAAATTATTGGCACACCAACAGAATCAGCTTTTAATGGGAAAAAAACTTCTTATGAAATGGTTTTTGATGCTGATGATCGTTTAGAAAGCTCTAAATTATTGACAATGTCAGAGTATAAAAATGATTCAAATTCTACAGCTGAAATAGAAGTTAAAAAATAGATGAATACTTTATGAGAATAGAAACAAGGAAGCACATCGCTTCCCTGTTTTATTTTAATGTACCTTTATCAATGTTTAATTAGGTCATCATCTGTATAGCTCTATCGATTCTTACATTGGCTGAGACGAATCAATCCGTGCTTTAAAAGCTTCACAATAAAAGTGATAATTTCAATCTGTTTAGTGATGAAAATTCTTCTGAATATTTTGACCAACGAATAGACTAATAATAGTTTTACATATTTTTTAATGAATTATTGAGTAAATTTAAGTATTAATAACGCCATAAAAGTTTTGAATGGTTAACAATGAACATTAATGTTGATATTTTTGGCACGATTGCAATTGCTGTAGCCGTTCTTTTTATTGGTTATTTTCTTGTAAATAAGATCAGTATATTGAAGCGATATAATATTCCTGAACCTGTCGTAGGTGGGTTAATTGCTGCTGCTGTAACATTTGTACTGTTTAAGCAATTTAATTTAACCGTAAATTTTAATGCCAATATTCAACAAAGTTTTATGTTGATGTTTTTTACTTCTGTTGGACTGAGTGCAAGTCTGGTTAAATTAAAAGAAGGAGGGAAATCGCTGCTTCTTTTTATGGTTTGCGTGGTGATTTATGTGTTATTGCAAAATGCTGTTGGTATAAGTTTGGCAACTGTATTGGATTTAAATCCTTTGATTGGCTTGATTGCAGGATCCGTCACTTTAACTGGTGGACATGGTACAGCTGGAGCATGGGGCAGTATTTTTGAAGAAAATTATGGTATCAAAGGTGCGGTTGTCTTAGGAATGGCGAGTGCGACATTTGGTCTGGTCATTGGTGGAATGATGGGTGGTCCAGTTGCAAAGTTTCTGATTCGTCGCTATCAATTGGCTGAAGAAATTGCGCCATCAGCAACGCGTATGCAAGCTCCCCCATCGGCTGAAACAGCGCCATTTGAATATCCAGAAAAAACCCGTTTAATCACCGCTGATGATGCAGTTAAAACCATAGGAATGTTTGCACTGTGTATTGTATTTGCTAACTTTATGACAGGTTTTGCCAAAGGGCAATGGTTTGAGCTACCGACCTTTGTATGGGCATTGGGATGTGGAGTATTTTTACGTAATACGTTGGAATATGTATTTAAAATTGAACTGTTTGACCGTTGTATTGATGTGTTTGGTAATGCGTCGCTGGCATTATTTTTAGCTATTGCCTTGATGTCTTTACAATTATGGCTACTTGCTGATTTAGCAGGTCCTTTGGTGATTATTCTGATTGTTCAGACTATTTTTCTTGCTTTATATCTGTTTTTTGTTACTTTCCGTGTTATGGGTAAAAACTATGATGCGGCAGTATTGTGTGCAGGTCAGTGTGGGGTGAATTTAGGCGCAACACCAACTGCCATTGCCAATATTCAAGCAGTGACGAATACTTATGGGCCATCGCATAAAGCTTTTTTAATTATCCCTCTAACAGGTGCATTTTTTGTTGATATTGTGAATGCTATAGTCATTCAAACCATCACAAAGTTTTTTTAAATGTTCTTTTACAAAAAGTGATGCGATCACTTAAGGATTTGAAAACAGCCATAAAAGTGGCTGTTTTTCGTATTTAAATTAGTTTTATCATTACTCATTACTCATTACTCATTACTCATTACTCATTACTCATTACTCATTACTCATTACTCATTACTCATTTGAATATGAAACAGTTTTATAAGATCTATATTGGGGTGGTAAATCTTGATTTAGACTAAGATTTTCTATTTAAGACTTTAAACTTTCAAAAATGATTAGATGAGTGATTGAATGTTTGAGTTAAATTAAAGCTTAAAAGATGTAATGGATTGAATTTTTACTCAAAAATTTAATGAACACAGTAATATACTTTAAATATGAATCATCATAATATGTATGTCATAAACTCTGTGCTTGATAATAATTTACTTATTCAGGCTTTGAAATGAAGCTAGCGCTAGTAGGCACTAATACTTATTTCATCAATGTAGAGTTTGACCTTATATACTTAAATTGGATCACCCTCGTCTAGGATGATGTATGTCTAAAACGAAACAACCAACCTCAAAACAATTACTGTCAGTGATTCAGACGCAGACAGCAATTGCAAAATTAGGCTTAGATATCAATGCTGTCATGACTTTAGTGGCAGAGCAAGTTCAATTGATTACCCATGCAAAAGGTGCAATTGTAGAGCTCGCTGAAGAAGGTGATATGGTTTATCGTGCCGTTTCAAATGGCGCTAATCAATTTCTAGGCCTACGATTAAAGATGGGCTCTAGCCTTTCAGGGCTCTGTATCGCGCAGAATACGACTTTGTATTGTAAAGATAGTGAAACTGATGCGCGTGTAGATCGTGAAGCATGTAGACGGGTTGGGCTGCGTTCTATGGCTGTTGTACCACTAATTCATTGTGATGAACCGATTGGTGTATTAAAAATTTATTCAGAACGCGTAAATGCTTTTAAAGAAAGTGATATAAATTTACTTACTCTCATGTCTGAACTGATTGCTGCTGCAATGTATCATGCTAGTAAGTTTGGTGCCCAAGAACTCTATAAACTTGCCACACAGGATCAGTTAACAGGACTTGCCAATCGTGCTTTGTTTCTTGATTGTCTAAGACAAGGTGTTGAAAAAGCGAAACGTACACAAAAACTACTTGGGATTTTGATCATTGATATGGATGGCTTGAAACCAATCAATGATCAATATGGACACCGTTTAGGTGATGAGGCATTAAAGGAAATTGGTAAACGTATTGTCAATACTACGCGACACGATGATTTGGTTGCACGTTTGGGGGGCGATGAGTTTGCAGTGATTTTAAGCAGTCTTGGCGATCAACAGTTGGCAAAAAAAGTCATGAATCGTATTGTTGAAGCATGTGGATTACCATTTGTATTTGAAAACGTCAAATTGACTATGGGTGCAAGTGTAGGTCTGGCTTTATTTCCTGAAGATGGCATTGAACTCAATAAGTTGATTGAATTTGCAGACCTTAAAATGTATGAACATAAACGTTCTAGAAAAATCATCAACCTAAACACTTGAGTTTTAAAATCTTTAATTTGAAATAAATTTTAGTATAGTTTAGGTTTGTTCAATATCATTTATGTGGATCATATGCATTGAGAGTATCTGCCAATCGTTATGTATAAGCATTTATCAATTTTATGAGTTGAATGTAGCTCTACTTAACCTGATAGTTTTAAGCAAATCTCGAAACTATCAGATCAGGGTTAAGAGAGTATATTTTAAAATACTTTAAGTTTTTCCAATCAGTAAAGATAGAATTCCTGCAGCAATCAAGGGACCCACAGGTACACCTCTGAGCAGAGCAACTCCAGCGACAGTTCCAATCAATAAACCTGCAACGACATTGGGTTGGCTGGTCATTAAGGAAACTCCACGGCCACCTAACCATGCAACTAATAAACCAATCGCAATAGCTGTTAATGATTTCCAGTGCATAAATGATTTTAAAATGACATCACCAGGGATTTTGCCACTGGCAATTGGAGTAAGCACACCAATAGTTAAAATAATAACGCCTACTTCTAAACCGTGGGTCTGTAATAATGGGAAAAATTCACTTAACGGTGTGATTCTAAAGACAATCAAAATCCCAGCTGCAATGGTGACCGCAGTATTGTGACTGAAAATGCCGCAGACCAATAAAACAAGAAGCACAATTAAATTTAGGTCTAGACTAGAAAAACTCATCAATATTCATCATTAAAAATTAATATATCGCCCCATTATACTGAAAAGCAGCATGTGAATTTGTCTTGTCAGGCGATGAGTTACATTTAAATTCAGCTGAATGCGGATTTAATGGACAATAAATTTTTGAGTTTCAGCACCCAATAAATTCCATTCATACTCAAAGTCTTGTGCTAGTTTAGACAGATTTGTTGATTTAAGCTGTTGTATTAAAATGTTTTGTGCCTCTTGCATGGCTTGGTTTAAAGCCTTATTTACCACCAATTCAACCAGACAGTTGGGTGTTTCTTGTTCATTGCCAATCGCAAAAATAGTAGGTTCTCCAACAGCCTGATAAATATCAAATAATGATATTTGTTCTAAGGTTTGCACTAAAGTCCAGCCACCACCAGGGCCTTTGTCTGCATGAACAAAGCCTGCTTTTTTTAAACCAGACATGGTACGACGCACTACGACAGGATTGGTGTCTAACATGATTGAAATTTGTTCAGAGGTGAACGGTTTTTTTTCACGTGCCATATGTAATAGCACATGCAACATTCGAGAAAGCTTACTGTCTTTACGCATAGTTTTTAAGTCAACGCTCTTTTTTTAATTGTAACATTAAAAGTTGCAATTATAAAAATAACTGAATATAGTAACTTTAAAAGTTACCTATTGGTGTGGGAAATGAACTATGACGTCGTAATTATTGGTGGGAGTTATGCAGGTTTATCAGCAGCATTACCATTGCTTCGTGCTAGAAAAAAAGTGTTAATGATTGATGCAGGCATGCATCGTAATCGTTTTGCTGAACATTCGCATAATTTCTTAACCCAAGATGGCAATACGCCAGCAGCAATTATTCGTGATGCAAAATTACAGTTAGACAAATACCAAACTTTGTCATGTATTAACGCATCAGTCACCGATGTGAGAGCTGTCGGGCAGCAATATGAGATTCAAATAGACCAAGCCGATGACACGGGTACAACCATTCAAGTCAAAAAAATAATTATTGCTACAGGCGTTAACGATGATTTACCTAAAATCGATGGTTTAGCAGAACGGTGGGGGAAAAGTATTTTTCATTGTCCATACTGTGATGGCTATGAGTTAAATCTGGGGACACTTGGAGTGTTATGTTCAGGTTTACATTCGATCCATATGGCACTGATGTTACCCGACTGGGGCAATACCACTTTATTTTTAAATGATGCAATTTCACAAGCTGAATTAGATCCCGTCATACTTAAACAGCTTAAACAAAGAAATGTGAAATTGGATACCCGCAAAATTCTTAAAATACACAATCATTGTGATTTAGTCTTGGAAGATGGTGAGCAGGTTCAATTAGATGGATTATTCATTTCCACTTTTATGCGCATGAATGCCCCTTGGATCAAAAAACTGGGTGTAGCGCTTGATGTAAATGAATATAGCGAAGCCATTCAAACCACAGCCATGAAAGAAACCAATCTTAAAGGGATATATGCTTGTGGTGATATCACCCGTTCAGGTGGTTCAGTTGCTTTCTCAGTTGCAGATGGAGCACTGGCGGGTGTTGCTGTACATAAGTCATTTATCTTTAATACTTGATAAAAGCATATATTGATTAATCAATAAGGCTAAAAAAGCCTGAATGTTGTTTGGGTTTCAATTCACGATACTTTAAAATGTATCGTGAATTTTTAAGGTATTGATTTATGTTCTTGGAAAAAATGTTGCAATCACAAGGCTTTGGTTCACGTAAGCATTGCCAACAACTCATCAAAAATGGTGCAATTCAAATCCAAAACGAGGTCGTTACAGACCCTAAATTTAAGCTTGATACCCAAAATCTAGTATTTTCAGTCTATACCGAAACATTTAAATACCGTGAAAAAGTCTATATTGCCTTAAATAAACCACAGGATTACGAATGTTCCCATCAATCAACACACCATTTTAGTGTTTTTGATTTATTCGATGATGTACTTATGAACCGTGGTTTACAAACTGTTGGTCGTTTAGATCAGGACACGACGGGTCTATTGCTACTCACGGATGATGGGCAGTTTTTGCAAGCATTGACTCATCCTAAAAAGCACGTGGCTAAAGTTTATCAAATACAAACAGCAGATCCAATTACAGATGATCAGATTCAACAACTTGAACAGGGTGTAGAATTACGCAATGAAAAAGGTACATTTGCAGCAACAGATGTACAGCGCTTGGCTGAATATGCATTACAAATGACTGTACACCAAGGGGTTTATCATCAAGTCAAACGGATGTTAGCTGCAGTGGGTAATAGGGTTGAAAGCTTGCATCGTGCACAAGTCGGACAATTAGCACTTAAAGAATTGGTTGAAGGCGAGTGGGTTTATTTGACAGAAGATCAGGTGAATGCTGCTAGAAATAGTCAAAATGAACAAATAGTGATTTGATCATGGCTTTAAAGCTCTTTATTGCTGTTTTAGATAAAATGCCAGACTTTATGGTTCCAACTCTTGTTGCGCATGCAGTTTTGGCTGCGCATTTACACTTTGTTCAAGATGCTGATGCCGAAAGTTATAAAAATTGGTTAGAACATTCTTTTCGTAAAGTTGTGGTTAAAGTGAATCAAAAAGAATTTGATAAAATTGCTCAAATTAAAGTGTTATTTAGGACATGAAAGTACAGTATTGGATAGTAAAAAATCCTGTGCTGTGGTCTTTCCTATTTCACAGGACACGATACCCAATGTACTTAAATTCGCAAAGATGTTGAAACCTGTATTGAATTGATTAAAAATTGTATAGTACAAATTACTTAAGAAAACAATGAAATGTCTGGAATTCATTGTCTTTAACAAAACCCATTTGCTCATAGAGCTGATGTGAATGGTAATTGTTTTTCTGGGTTTCTAAACTGATTCGTTGCGCATCTTCATGACGTGCAAAAAGAATTGCAGTATCAATCAGTTGCTTGGCAGAACCTTGTCGACGAAAAACAGGTGTTACATAAACATCATCTAAAATATAGTACTTTGAACAAGAAACAGATGAAAAGCCTTGGTATAACAACACAAAGCCTGTAAAAACATCATCTTTGACATGGATGAAGATTACACTTTCTTTATTTTCAAAACGTTGTTTTAAAAAATTAAAGGACTGTTGGATATTGGAAGATGCGCCGTAAAATTGGCGATATTCATCAAATAAAGTAGCAAGTTGATTTAAATCTTCTTTGGTCGCTCGTCTAACGATCATTTATTACTCCTTGCAATGATTTTTATCTTTGCAAAAGAGCATAACCAAAAAATAGAAAAGTAAACTTAATTATTTGTTTAAAAATGCGACAGTGTTATTTTTTGTCACTTTCACCCAAGATGGCATTTAACTCTGCAAATAGATCTTCATCGTCATCATTTAAATCAACAGATGAATTGAGTTGCCCGTTTTGTTGGTCTTGCTTAAGTTTTCTCAGCTTGAGTAACTGATCCATATTGATATTTTGATTTTCTATAGCGAAAGGGATGGATTTTGTGATGACAACTTGTTTAAAAAACAGTCGAACTGCTTGTGCAGGCGTAATCCCCAATTGTTTAAAAACAGCAAATGCTAGTTTTTTTTCTTGTGAATCAAGACGTACTTGATAGACTTCGGTTTTTCTCATGAATAGTGACCAAACAAAATTAGAGTTTGAATGCTTATTTTAATCAAAGCTTTCGGAATTTCAATGCTTAATCGCCAAAAAGTGATATATTTGTCATTACGTCAAAATTACAGTGTCAATTCATAGTTAGAACAGAAGCAATATTCTACTTGTCTAATCGGGTCAAGAAACTGAATTTTTTTGGCTAAAAGCTGCAAAGGTTGTGAAAAATCAGCAGCATCTTTATGTTGAACCCGCGGATAAAAGGGGTCATTTTTAATTGGAATATTTAACCAATTTAAATGTACCCGTAATTGATGCTGTTTACCCGTTGATGGCTTAAGTAAGTATTTTGCCCAAATTTGATTATGTTCAATGAGATCAATTTCGGTATATGAGTTTGATTTTCCATCAACAACTTTCATGGTGTAAAAAAGTTCGCCCTTTTCCATTCTTAAATCTACAGAACGTGGAAAGCTTAACTCAGAATCAAATTTTGCAATTGCTTGATAGGTTTTATTGACTTGCCGTTGTGCAAACATTTGTTGATATAGACCACGTGTTTGTGGGCATTTAGAAAACAATACAATGCCAGCAGTTTCACGATCTAAACGATGGATGGGGGTTAAGTCAGGATTATTTATCGTTTTTTTTAAACGGACTAATAATGTTTCTTGAATATATTGGCCTGAGGGACTGATGGTCAAAAAATGAGGTTTATCTACGGCAATGAAGTCCTCATTTTCAAATAATATACTTTCTTGAAAAGGCACATAAATCTCATGCGTTAGAAATCGATAATAGTAAAGATGAGTATTCGCTAGATAGGGATGATCTATTGTTAATACTTGACCATGCATATCCAAGATGAGTTGATCTTCAAAACGTTGTTGCCATTCATTGGTTGAAATATGCGGAAAATGGTTACATAAATAACTGAATAAATTTGTAGGCAAATTTTCTAATTTAGGGAGATAAACTTTTGAAGCTGTTACACCATCTCTCATTGGCGGTTGATATTCTGAAACAAGGGTGACGGGTTTCATAAGCGTATTTTTTATGCAGATAAGTTTAAAGTGAGTTGTCTAAGCGTGTTGGAAAGTATCAAAACATGATTTCTAAACAATGCAACATAGGTTTTAAAGTCACGCAATGCTATCATATTGTCTAGTTTGAATCATATCGTGAGCGTTATGCAATATTCATATAAATTAACTCTGAGCAATGAACAAGACACCCAAATGTTGGCACAAAAGCTCGCTCAACATATTGCAAAAGGCGTAATTTATTTAATCGGTGACTTAGGTGCGGGAAAAACCACACTCACACGTTATTGGTTACAAAGTTTAGGGCATCAAGGTGCGGTGAAAAGTCCCACATATACATTGGTAGAACCTTACAAGATCAATGTGAAAGATGTCTTTCATTTTGACTTATACCGTTTAAATGATCCTTATGAGCTTGAATTGATGGGTATTCGTGATTATTTAGAGGTCGAGAATGCTTTATTCTTATTTGAATGGCCTTCTAAGGGCGGTGATGAGATCCCACAAGCAGATCATGTGATTACTATTTTAAAAACAGAAGATGAAGCTGCTCGTGAAGTGGTAATTGAAAGTATTTCTGCTGAATTGATTGAAGCGTTGACTTGATCAATGTTTTCAGCATTTTAAGCCCATCATATATTTTAATTTATTTAAATTTTTAGGTTAATTGAATGCAACGCGAAGATATCAGTTTAAGACGTATCCAAAGTTTAGATCCAGCCCTTGCCAACCAAATTGCTGCAGGTGAGGTGATTGAACGCCCATCATCTGTAGTGAAAGAGTTACTTGAAAATTCGATAGATGCAGATGCGACAGAGCTGATTATACGCGTAGCAAATGGTGGAAGTACCCTGATTGAAATTATTGACAATGGTCGAGGTATTCATGCTGAAGATTTAGCGCTATCAGTTACTCGACATGCAACCAGTAAAATTCAATCTGCTGAAGATTTACAAGCAATTATGAGTTTGGGCTTTCGTGGTGAGGCGCTTGCATCTATTGCCGCTGTTTCGCGTTTAACATTAACCAGTAGTCAGGATGATTCAGGTGTCGGTTATCAACTGGAAGTCAATGGTACAGCATTCGATCATCAAGATATTCAGGCTGTAGCTACCCAACAGGGTACACATATTCGTATTCAGGATTTATTTTTTAATGTGCCGGCACGGCGTAAATTCTTAAAGAAACCAGGTACTGAGTTTGGTCATATTGAAGAGATCGTGCGTCGAATGGCTCTCACGCATTTCGATATACGTTTTGTTTTAGAACATAATGATAATATTCGTCTCAATTTGCCGATTGCCGACAGTGGTGAATTGAGATTTCAACGAGTACAGCAATTATTAGGTCGTCAATTCACTGAAAATGCGTATTGGATTGATGCAGATAGTATTAGTATGCGTTTATCAGGGTGGTTAGGTCATCCTTCAGATGCGCGCGCACAAGCAGATTTACAGTATGTGTATGTAAATGGTCGTATCGTCAAAGATAAAACCATTTCGCATGCTTTACGGATGGCTTATGATGGTATTTTGCATGGGCATCAACATGCTGCCTATTTGCTATTTTTAGAAGTAGATCCTGAAAATATTGATGTGAATGTGCATCCAACCAAGCATGAAATTCGCTTCCTTAATCAACGTGAAGTGCATGAGTTTGTACGACATTTTGCTAAAGACACCTTATCTCAATTTCAAACTGCAACTGCGGATTTATCTTCTGCAATGAAGCAGGATGGATCAATAGCAGATCAATTATTACCAGCTCAGCCACGTTATCAAGAACAGTTTTATTTACATCGAAATGCAACCGCTGAGCAACATGTGGTTGATCAAAATAACCGAAGCAATTCAGATGGGTCTATACAGCATAGTGGTCTAACAGATTTTAGTGATGGACATGCCCAAACAGTCAATTATTCCCACTATGAACCACAACAGCAGTATCGTGGCACTCAACAACTCAATAACGCCTTGAAAAGCTATTTAGCCCCTTTACGTGAGTCTGGGGATGCTGATCAAGAATTAACAGATCAAGCGTCCTATGAGCGATCTGTACAAGAAATCCAAAATAAACAGGTCCATCAGGTTGATGAATATCCGTTGGGAATTGCAATAGCGCAATTACATGGAATTTATATTCTTGCACAGAATACGGAAGGACTGATTATTGTCGATATGCATGCAGCGCATGAACGTATTTTGTTACAACAAATGAAATCTGCATGGGATAAACCAGAATTTTGGACCTCACAGCAGTTGCTTATTCCTAAAATTATTTCAATTACACGTATGCAGGCAACCCGTGTTGATGATTTAAAACCACAGTTGGAACGCTTAGGTCTAGAAATTGATCAATATGGTGATGATCAAGTGATTGTACGTGGTGTGCCTGCGATTTTACATAAAGCAGATTTTGAATCCTTGGTACCTGAATTACTCAATGATTTAGATCCAAATGATGAAGCTCAAGCACTACAACAGAAGCGTGATCAAATTTTAGCAGGAATGGCATGCCATGGCGCAGTGCGCGCACATCGAATGCTAAGTCTTTCAGAAATGAATGCTTTGCTGCGACAAATGGAACATACAGAATTTGCAAGTCAGTGTAATCATGGTCGACCAACTTGGCGTGCATTTCCATTACCCCAATTAGATAAATTATTTGCTCGAGGAGAGTAGTTGTACATGTCAAATCAATTGCCCGTCATCAATTTAATGGGACCAACCGCAAGCGGTAAAACTGCTTTGGCATGTGAACTGTATGATCATGGGAATTATGAGCTTATTTCTGTAGATTCTGCCTTGGTCTATAAAGATATGGATATTGGTACTGCAAAGCCAACCAAAGCGGAGCAGGAGTGTTATCCGCATCATTTGATTGATATTATTACGCCTCTTGAGGTTTATTCTGCTGCTGAATTTGTCGAGGATGCTTGTCGACTGATTGATGGTATCCATGCAAGCGGTAAAACACCTATTTTAGTTGGCGGTACAATGCTATATTTTAAAGCGTTGCTTGAGGGGCTCTCTACAAATTTACCGAGTGCTGATTATGCGATTCGTGCTGCGATTGAGTTAAAAGGTGAAACGGAAGGCTGGCAATCGGTGTATGATGAATTAAAATCTGTTGATGTGTTGGCAGGTGAAAAATTTAAAGTCAGTGATAAGCAACGAATCATTCGTGCTTTAGAAGTGTATAAAATTACTGGTCGTCCTATTACTCAACTACAGGCAGAACAACCGAAGAATCAACCTTACCGTTATCATTTTCATAATTATGCTTTATTGCCTGATCGTCTTGAGCTGCACAAGCGAATTGAGTTACGCTTGGAAAAAATGTGGGAAATCGGATTTTTAAATGAGGTTGAAAATCTTATGAAAAAATACGATCTTGAAGAAAATTTACCTTCTTCACGCTCAGTTGGATATAGACAAGCGATAGATTTTTTAAAAAACAGTGATTTGAGTCAAGAAAGTGAGCGCCAAATGAAGGATAAAGCACTTTTTGCAACACGACAATTAGCAAAACGTCAATACACTTGGTTACGATCTTTGCAAGAAACACACTCTTTTCAAACTTTTTTTACGATAAACCAAGCACAAGAAGACTTGCGAAACTTATACGGATAAAGCAAAATTTAACAACTACCTTTTTTATAAATTTTAATTGAAAAATAAAGGTAGTTTTTGCGCTGATTTTAATTTTTTTTGGAGTATAAAATGTCTAAAGGTCAAACTTTACAAGATCCGTTCTTAAATTCTCTCCGTAAAGAACGTATTCCTGTTTCTATTTTTCTTGTAAACGGTATTAAATTACAAGGTCATATTGAATCTTTTGACCAGTATGTTGTTTTGTTGAAAAACACAGTAAGCCAAATGGTTTATAAGCATGCTATTTCAACTGTTGTACCTGCACGTAATCCACGTCCTGCTGGTGCTCCTGCTGGTGCTCAAGGCGCTGCTGGTGGCTTTGGTGGTCAAGCTGGTGGCTTCGGCGGTCAAGCTGGTGGCTTTGGTGGTCAAGGTGGCTTTGGTGGTCAACAAGGCGGCTTTGGTGGTCAACAAGGCGGTTTCGGTGGTCAAGGTGGTTTCGGTAGCCAAGGTGGCTTCGGTGGTCAAGGTGGCTTCGGTGGTCAAGGTGGCTTCGGTGGTCAAGGTGGCTTCGGCGGTCAAGGTACTGACTTTGGCGGCGAAACAAAATTTGAAGATTCACAAGAAGATGAAAACAATCGTTAATTTCTTGATTTAACAAGAACGATTGTAAAAGAGATGCCAAATTGGCGTCTCTTTTTTATTGGCTTCTCTTAATATGAGACTATGTTGAAATTTATCTATGTTTGCACCTACACCGTTTTTAGATGATACGAAATTTAGTCATTCTGAATGATGTAAACGTCATTTCGCTGAGTATAGACGTAATGGTAAAAACGTTGGTCCTTGCGCTGCAAACAAAGCCACGCATTGTTCTTGCTTGGGGTTGTGTTTAAAATTTTCTTGGGTTTACGTTATGAAACCTGAAGATAGCCTCGCTATTCTCTTTGCTTCATGCTTCATCTGCTCAATTTTAACCTACAATGCAAGCCATTTATGAAATAATAAGATAAACCAAGATTTTTAAATTAAAAAGCCAGTGTAGAACACTGGCTTTTTAATTTAAAGACTAAGCGCAGGCTTAACTTTCACTTTTCTTTGGATCTAAGCTGGGATCTTTGATTTCAATGTAAGTATTTGCACGTAACTCTCGTAGCCAGCCGTCATATTCTGATTCGAATTGACGTTCGCCTAAAATTTGGCGTGCCATACGCTTTTGGTATTCTGAAGTCATATCTTGTTGACGTGTACCTGTGACTTGAAGAATATGCCAGCCAAATTGAGTTTGAAATGGTTTGCTAATTTCATTGACTGGCGAGCTCTGCATGAGTTTATCAAATTCAGGAACCATCATGCCAGGGCTTACCCAGCCAAGACTTCCGCCATCACGAGCAGAACCTGGATCATTTGAATAAGTTGAAGCAAGCGTAGCAAAATCATCACCCGCTTTTAAGCGATTATAAATACTGTCAATGGTTTGCTTTGCATTTTCAGGGCTAACAACTTCTGATGTTTTAATCAGAATATGACGAGTATTAAACTGTGAAACCAATGCTTTTTGTTCATTCGATTTTTTTTCTAATAATTTTAAAACATGAACCCCGTCTTTTGCTGGAATTAAGTCAGTGGTTTGACCTGGTTCAAGGGTAGTCACACGTGCAGCAAGATCTGTTGGAATGTCTGAAAGCGGACGAAAGCCCATATCAGCGCCATCGACTTTGATTTGTGCTGTAGTAAATTTCTTTTCTAAGCTTTTTACGTCATTGCTATCTTTTAAGTCAGTACGGACTGCTTTTGCAATACTTTCTAACTCGCTTGCTGGCGCTTCTCCTGAAATACGCATATGTAGTACATGAACTTGACTACCAACAGCAGCTTGACCTTCAGGTGATTTTAAGAAGTTTTCAACATCAAGGTCAGTGATCTTGATACGAGACATTACTTGTTGTTGACTCAATCGTTGAATGAGTAAATCTTCCGCAACACGGTTACGCAGTAATTCATAAGTACCAGGCGCAACAGCATCTAATTTTTTTTGAAAAGCTTCTAAAGAATTTGCACCAGATTGTTGGGCAACTTTCAATACGGCTTCATTTAAGCTTTTTTCATCTGCTTTTAAGCCATACTTCTTCACTTGTTCAAGCTGTGCATCATGGGTGATGAGCTGACTCAGTACTTGCTGTTGCAGAATGTTTTGTGGTGGGATTTCTTTCTTTTGTGCCTGAAGTCGATGTGTCGCTTCAGCAACACCTTGGTCTAAATCACTTTTTAAAATTGCTGTAGAACCAACAATTGCTATGATTTGGTCCTGCGGAGCAGCATAAACTGATACCGCGGTGGAGATGAGTAAAGCTAAGGTTGATGCTTTAAATAATTTTTTAAATTTTTGCGTCTTCATTAATGTGTCCAAGATTGATTAGCTTTATCAAAACCTAAAATACGATTTTCAAGTAATGAACTTAACTTGTTGTTCAAACCACCAAGTCCTTTTAGTGTGATCTCAGCCATCACTGCGCGTTTTGGCTTTGTATCAGGAAGAGAAACATCATCTAGATCATTAAAATACGAGCGACCATAGACGGAAATTCCCCAACAACAAGATTCATAATTCACACCCAATAAATATTCGCGTGCGACATGGTTGTCAAGGTCATATTGAACATGTCCCATAATACGCCAGTTGTCTTTTACAGGCTGTATAAATGATGCAACTGCTTGATCATATGCACGTTGACGGTCAGGGAGGTTATTACGATAAAAATAACCAACATTATAAAGGTTTCCGCGTTGCCCTGTATAATACAATTGGAAGTCATGTTGAGCGCTATCACCATTTGACATCCATGCTGAATTGGTACTCAGTGTGAAGTTTTGTGAAAGTTGGCTAGAAAGGCTCAGCACAGGACCAGTATGTTTTTCTCTGTCTAAATCATCTGTATTGTTGAGTAAGGTAACTTTTCGATCATCAAAATAATAACTTTGACCGATACTTGCTCTTAAACGCTCTAAGCCCACTGTATCAAACAAGCTATAGCTTAAACCAAGCGATAAAAAGTTATTGTCTTCTAAGCGGTCGTGTCCATAGAAACGGTACGGGCTAAACAATTGATCGTAGCTAATAGAAGCTGTTGTTGAATCAAAGTTTGGATAACCTGTTTGATTTTTATATGGTGCATAGGCGTAGAAAGCGCGAGGTGTAATGGTCTGGAGGAATTTTCCGTCCTTTTCGAAAGTTAAACCTGTATCCAAGGTAAATTGAGGAACAACAACAGATTTATTTTTGCTATCTTGGCTTTGGTTATTTAAGTTAAGTTGATCTACAGTAGTTTGATCATAAAAGGTATTTAAACTACGTACAGAAACTTCTGGAATTACAAAAGACCATGGATTACGGAAATTATAACGTGTTGCAAATTGGTTATATAAACGTGTACCACTTGGCTGGTTATTATAATCGGCATCATTGATGTCTTTTTGGAAATAAGCAGTGTCGTTATTAAACTCGTATTCCAAACCTTGTGGATTTCCAGCTACATAATTGAGCAAAAACTGCGGTAGGCGGGCATATGGCTTATCAACATCTTTGATGGTTTTATCGAGTGTTTGGAAGTCTTCAACTTTAAGCTGAGCTTTTAACCCTGGAATACCGTGATTGTAATTGAGTTCCCAAGCACGGCGTTGGTTAAGTTCTGTTCGTGTGTTTGGATTGTTATCTAGATCCGAGAAAAAATCTTTATCAGAAACATAATTGTATTCTAAATTGGTTGACCATTGTTTGGTGATATCCCACTTGTGTAGGAAATGTAGGTCTTTACGATCTTCATCATTATAATCACGGTCAGAAGGTAAATAACTTCCCCAAACGCTACCAGCACCAAAGTTCTCAGTTAAATAACGAAACTCACCTTGAGCCATAAGACCACGATCAGTTATCAGCCGTGGTGTAATGGTGGCATCATAGTTGGGCGCCAAATTTAAATAAACGGGAACTGCGAGTTCAAAGCCACCATCATTAGTAAAACCGAAACTAGGATTTAAAATCCCTGTAGTACGGCGGTCATCGATTGGGAAGTTGAAATATGGAACTGCGAGTACAGGCACATCCTTAACATAGAGTTTGGTGCCACGCGTTACACCACGCCCCGTATCTTGATCCAATTCAATTTTATTGGCCTGAATTTTCCAAGTGGGTTTTTCATCGGGTGGGCAGGTGGTGTAGGTGGCATTTTCAAGAACGATATTGGTTGGTGAAGTTCTTTCTATTTTTTCTGCATGACCATGTGCGTGGGTCAATTCTGCAATATAGAAACTATTATTTAACTGACCAGTTTCATCTTTCAGATTGTAATCGATTTGATCACTTTGCGCGATGATACCGCCTTGTGCCATTTGTACATTGCCTTTCGCTTTGGCGAAAGTTTGTGTTTTATCAATGGTCACTTCATCAGCACGGATCATACGTCCAGATTGGTCAATGACCACATCACCAGACAGGAAAGAGTCACCATTGGGATTGTAATAACCATTGTCTGCGGTAATCACAGATGATGCTTCTTCTGGGTTTGTCGATTTAGCTTGGGTGCTAAAAGGAGTAACCCAAACACCTTCACAATAACGCGTGCTTGGATTTTTTAAATCACGTACCTGTGCTTCAGGCGAGTTTTTGTCCACATAATATTGTTCAAAGAAATTTTGCCCTGCAAAGCTTTCTTTGATGGCTGCATTCAGTTGCTTATTATTAACTTCAGAAACAGTGTCTGTCGATTCAGCATAGCTGGATACTGAACTTCCACAAAGAAGTGTCAAAATAGCAGTCGCTAAAGGATTAAATTTAAACTGATGCTTCATTTGTCTCATTAACCAAATATGCTAATCGCAATTAATTATTGTCGCATCATAGAGAAAAAGTCGATAAGTAGCTACACTTAGCACTTCAAAAATTCAGCCTGAATTAGATTAAATTGCAAATGAATACACAACGTGAACAATTGATACAAACATGGTTAACATCTGTACTCAGTTCAGATCAATTTGAAATCAATTTTTTAGCAGGCGATGCGAGTTTCCGTCGTTATGCACGAATTACCTTGAATAATAAAACATTTATGCTTATGGATGCACCTCCTGAGAAGGAAGATTGTCGTCCTTTTGTTGCGATTGATGAGTTCTTTGACACAAATGGGGTGCGTGTACCTCATATTGTTGCCAAGGATTTAGATCAAGGTTTATTGTTGCTTGAAGATTTTGGCGATATCTTGCTATCTACACAATTGAATGATCAAACGGTAGATGCACATTATGCACAAAGTTTTAAACAGTTGGTGCAGTTGCAATCTATTTTTGCTGATTCATCACACTTGCCCGCATATGCCTATGAAAAGCTGATCTCAGAAATGGAATTGTTAACAGATTGGTTGTTACCATCATTAGCAATCCAAGTAACAGATGATGAGCTTGGATTAATTAAACGAACTTTTGCTATTCTTGCCAATGCTGCTTTGGCACAACCTCAAGTAATCGTACATCGTGATTTCCATAGTCGTAATCTGATGATTCTTGAAGCTGAGAAAGATCAAGGTGTGATTGATTTTCAAGACGCAGTGATTGGTGCTGACACTTATGACTTGATTTCGATTACCCGTGATGCCTACGTACAGTGGAGTCCTGAGCGTGTGTATGAGTGGTTTAAAGTATTTTATGACTTATTGCCAGAATCTGCGAAGCAAGATCGTGATTTTGATCAATTCAAACAAGATGCTGACTTCATGGCAATTCAGCGCCATATCAAAATTTTAGGTATTTTTGTTCGTTTGTTTGAGCGTGACGGTAAATCTGGTTATCTCAAGGACTTGCCTCGTGTCATGTGGTATTTATTGGAAGAGTCAAAATCTTACCCAGAATTACAACCGTTCATGAGTTTTATTCGTGCACGGGTTTTGCCAAAATTTGAAGAAAAATATGGCGCATATGAGGTGGTTGCAGCATGAAAGCGATGATTTTAGCAGCTGGTCTAGGCAATAGAATGCGACCTTTGACCCTCTATAAGCCAAAGCCTTTATTGGAAGTGGGCGGCAAAGCACTAATTGTATGGCATATTGAAAAATTAAAAAAAATGGGTGTAACTGAAATCGTGATTAACTCTGCATGGTTGGCAGATATTCTGATCGGTGCGTTAGGTGATGGCTCACAATTTGGTGTAACTATACGCTGGACACGTGAAGATGAGGGCTTGGAAACCGCAGGTGGGATTATCAATGCCTTAGCACTTCTCGGTGATCAGCCTTTTATTCTGGTCAATGGCGATGTATGGACCACTTTTGATTTTACATCATTATTGAATATGGATCTTGCTGATGATCTTGCGCATTTGGTTTTTGTCAATAATCCTGAACAACATCCACAAGGTGATTTTACCTTGGCAAATGGTCGTGCTTATACCTTTGATCAAAATCAGCAAGGAGAAAATTTAACTTACAGTGGTATCGCTGTGATCAATCCAAAAATGTTTGATGGGCTGGAGCATGGCAAAAGACCACTTGCACCTTTGCTTAAACAAGGCATGCTAGACGGTAAAATTTCGGCTGAGAAAATGCAAGCGGCGTGGGTTGATGTTGGTACACCTGAGCGTTTAACAGCCTTAGATTTGCAAATAAGACAGGGTGAGTATACTTAAGTGCGAATAAATAGGCCTAAGTGCGTATTAACTCATCGTTAACTACTGTTCCACGGGCGAGAAATAGGTATACTTTCAGCTAATTTTTTAAAGATGTTATTTGATCATGCATCCATTTTTTCAAGAGTTAAAGCAAGGCAGTCTAAAGCTTGGCTTAAAACTTAGTGATGAAGCATTAGGATTATTGTTGCAATATCAAGATGCACTCGTCCTGTGGAACAAAGCTTATAACTTAACAGCGATTCGCGATCCAAAAGAAATGTTGGTTAAGCATTTATTGGATAGCTTAAGTATTTTAAATGATATACCCGCTGGTCGTTTACTCGATATCGGTACTGGCGGGGGCATGCCAGGGATGATCATTGCACTGTGTCAACCTGAACGCCAATGTGTTTTGTTGGATTCAAATGGTAAGAAAATTCGTTTTCTGAAACAATTTATTGCAGATTTAAAACTAAAAAATGTTGTCGCAGTTCAGACACGTGTAGAAAACGAAGATAGTATCCATGATCTAGGGCAATTTGATGTGATCACCAGTCGTGCATTTGCTTCATTGACAGATTTTGTGACAGCTTCAAAACCTTATATGCATGAAGGCAGTATCATTGCGTCAATGAAAGGTTTGATTCCCATTGAAGAAGTTGATGCTTTAAAAGATAAGTGGAGTTGTGACATTATTGAATTGCATGTACCTCGGTTGGACGAACAACGTCATTTACTTTTATTAAAACAGATTTAAAACAGACTAAGGGTTGGGGTTACCATGGCTCAAATTATTGCTATCGCAAACCAGAAAGGTGGCGTAGGTAAAACCACGACAGCCGTGAATTTGGCTGCCTCTTTGGCAGTGTTGAAAAAGCGTGTTTTATTGGTGGATATGGACTCTCAGGGTAATGCTACAATGGGGTCGGGTATTCAAAAAAATGATTTGTTGTATTCTGTCACCGATGTACTTCTGGGTGAAGTACCGATTGAAACTGCAATTAGTAAAGCCGAAGTTGGTTATAAAGTGCTTGGTTCAAATCGTGATTTGGCAGGTGTTGAGTTAGCAATTGCAGAGCAAGATGGACGTGAGTTTATTTTGCGTAACGCTTTACAGCAAATTGAAAAAGACTTTGATTATATTATTGTTGATTGTGCGCCAAGTTTGAGTTTAATTACGGTCAATGCTTTAGCAGCAGTGGATGCAGTGATTATTCCAATGCAATGTGAGTACTATGCATTAGAAGGATTGGCAGATCTGACGCAGACTATTGATAAAATTCAACAAGCTTTAAACCCTGAGTTGGAAATTATTGGGGTACTTCGCACGATGTATGATGCGCGTAATGCTCTCACCCGTGATGTTTCTGCCGAATTAGAACAGTATTTTGGTAAGAAACTTTATGATACAGTGATTCCGCGTAATGTGAGGTTGGCCGAAGCGCCAGCACATGGATTGCCGATTATTTATTTTGAGAAAAGCTCTAAAGGTGCAATTGCATATTTAAATTTAGCAGCTGAAATGTTGAAAAAGAGTAAAGTGAAAAAAGGAAATAAAGCATGACCGTGAAAAAAAGAGGGTTGGCAAAGGGTCGTGGCTTAGATGCGTTATTAGGTTCAATCCAAAAAGAAAAATTACAACTTGAAGTTCAAGCATTGGATCATGGCCAATTAAAACAGATGGATGTAACCCAATTAAAACGTGGCGCTTATCAACCCCGTCGTTTTATTGGTGAGCAAGATTTGCAAGAACTTGCAGCATCAATTAAAAAACATGGTGTAATGCAGCCGATTGTAATTCGTCCTATTGAAAATGACGAAACTCCATATGAAATTATAGCTGGTGAACGTCGTTGGCGTGCGGCACAATTGGCGGGTTTGACAGAAATTCCTGCAATTGTACGTGATTTGACCGATCAAGTTGCGATTGCCCTGGCATTGATTGAGAATATTCAACGCCAAGATTTAAACCCTGTTGATCAAGCACTGGCATTACAACGCTTTCATGAAGAATTCGGTTTGAGTCATCAAGAAATTGCAGATACTGTAGGTAAAGCACGGACTACCGTGAGTAATTTATTGCGTTTATTAAGCCTAGAAGATGAAATCAAAGATTTAATGCAACAAGGTTTATTAGACATGGGGCACGCTCGTGCGATATTGACCCTAAAAGCTAAAGATCAATTGCAAATTGCAAAAATTGTGATTGATAAGAGTTTGTCTGTACGTCAAACCGAACAGTTGGTGCGTGATTGGAATACGCCAAAGCAGGAAAAATCTAAAGATCCACTTGCGCCTGATGTACAGCAACTGACCCAAAAATTGTCAGAACGTTTTAGTGCAAGTGTAAAATTAGACTATAACAAACAGGGTAAAGGCAAGCTGGTCATCAGTTATAACTCGCTTGATGAGTTAGATGGAATTTTAAATATCTGTTTACCAGAACAATAATGTTTAAGCGATTTAATTAATTTGGGGAACTAAAGATGTGGGAACTTGTTAAAGCCGGCGGTTGGTTAATGCTGCCATTGGTTTTATGTTCAATTTTTACTGTTGCGATTTCAATCGAGAGATTTATACGGCTGAAACGATCTTTAGTTCTACCTAAGTCTCTTATAATGCAAAAAGGTCGCAATGTTGACGATGTTTTAGATGAAATGGAACAAGATCAAACTGTTTGCCAAACAGCATTAGGCTATATTTTTAAAGATGGTATAGATGCTTATACTCAAGGTGAAGCGTTTGCGCGTGCTCAAATGGAAGCTACAGCTTCCCGCGAAATTGGATATCTAGAAAAAAATATAAATTTTTTAGGTACATTGAGCGCTGTTGCACCTTTATTGGGTTTGTTGGGTACAGTGATAGGGATTATCGAGTCCTTTCTGGTCATTGATTTGGGTTCCAATGCCAATCCAACCATGATGATTCCAGGGATATCTAAAGCATTAATTACCACAGCTGCTGGTATGGTTATCGCCATTCCTGCACTATTTGCTTATCGTTATTATCAGCGTTTAGTTCAGGAATATGTGGCTGAACTAGAGCAGCAGTCGACTTTATTTCATGCAGCCTTATTTTTTCAGACGCACCTTGAAAGTGAAAAAAAGAAAGCTGGTTAAATCCGTTTTAGGGGTGTTTCATGAAATTTAGACGCAAAACAGTTGAAGATATTCATATCAATCTTACTCCACTGATTGATTGCTTATTATTTATATTGGTGATTTTGTTACTGACCACCACGTTTAATCAGCAAAGTCGAATCAATCTTTCTTTGCCTGATGCACATGGTGTTCCGCCAAAAGAATACAAAAATAAAATTGAAGTCATGGTAGACTCCGCAGGACATTATGCAGTAAATGGGCAGGCGCTTTCGAGTAAAGAGTCTGCTGATTTAAGTACTGCAATTAAGCAAGCAGCAAATGATAATCGTGATCTGATGTTTGTGATTGCTGCAGATGCTAAAGCAACCCATCAAGATGTTATTCGAGTGATGGATGTTGCAGGACAGCTAGGTTTCGTTAACATCAATATCAGTACCAAAGTTCCATCTCGAGGTTATTAATTAGTGAATCAGGATTTTAAGGTCTATGTCCGTCTTTTGGCGTATTTAAAGCCGTATTGGGGGGCAGCCTTACTCGTTATTGTTGGATTTGGCATAAATGCAGCAACTGAAGTCTCCGTAGCGAAGTTACTTAAATATATAATTGATGCAATTCAGGGTGGCAATCGTGGTGATCTTGATTGGTTTCCTGCACTGATTATCCTGTTGATCTTTTTCCGTGGCTTAGGGTTGTTTATGGGAGGCTACTTTACCGCAGTCATCTCAAGAAGTTTGGTATTTAGTATTCGTCAAGAGGTTTATGCCAAACTTTTAAAACTACCAGCACAGTATTATTTGGATAATTCATCAGGTCATATCACTGCAAAAATTATGTATAACGTAGAGCAGTTAACCGCAGCGTCATCTGAATCATTAAAAATATTACTTCGTGATGGTGCAATTGCTTTAGGTTTATTGGGTTATCTGCTTTACACCAATTGGCGTTTGACCTTATGTATTTTTATTTTTATGCCAATTATTGGCTTGTTGGTGCGTAAAGCTTCAAAACGTATGCGTAAACTCTCCATTCAAGTGCAAAACACTATGGGGGATGTGAATCATATTGTTCAAGAAACAATAAGCGGTAATGCTGTTGTAAAGAGCTTTGCTGGCGAAGAAAGTGAACAAAAACGTTTTTATAAGTCTTCAGAAGAAAACTTAAAACGTGGTTTGAAAATGGTCGTCGTACAAAACTTAAATAGTCCATTGGTACAATTGGTCATGGCCTTTGCTCTGAGTATCATTATTTGGCTGGCATTACGTCCACAAATTCTAGGTGATACTTCTGCAGGAGAGTTTGTTGCTTATATTACAGCAGCTGGGTTGCTGGCTAAACCTATTAAAAACCTCACTGATATTAATGAAAAATTACAACGTGGTATTGCGGCAGCATATTCTGTATTTGAGGTTCTAGACTTACCACAAGAAGAGAATACGGGAAATTTAACACCTAAATTATTGGGTGATATCAAGTTTGATCATGTGTCTTTGATATATAAAAATAAAGTGAAAGCAATTGATGATTTTTCATTAGAGATCCAGGCTGGACAAACGATTGCTCTGGTTGGGCGTTCAGGTGCGGGTAAGTCTTCATTGGTGAATATGTTGGTGCGCTTTCAGGAGATTAGTGCAGGGCAAATTTATTTAGACCAGTTGCCTATAAAAGACATTGAACTGAGTTGTTTACGTACTCAAGTTGCGATGGTTAACCAGCAAGTTGTTTTATTTGATCGAACGGTGCGTGAAAATATTGCATATGGTCAGTTAGAAAAAGCATCTGAAGAAGCCATTATTGCAGCAGCTAAAGCAGCTTATGCACATGACTTTATTATGGAATTACCTAAAGGTTATGACACGCCTTTAGGTGCGCAAGGCTTAAGTCTTTCTGGTGGTCAACGTCAACGTATTGCCATTGCGCGTGCAATCCTTAAAAATGCACCGATTCTGATTCTTGATGAAGCCACTAGTGCTTTGGACAATGAGTCTGAACACTTTATTCAAAAAGCTTTTGATGAAGCGATGCTTGATCAAAACAGAACTACGATTGTGATCGCTCACCGTCTATCCACGATTGAGAAAGCGGATAAGATTGTGGTTATGGATAAAGGGCGTATCATAGAGCAAGGTACTCATACTGAGTTATTGGCGAAGCATGGCGCTTACTATCAATTGTATGAACGTAACTTTGAGGAATAACCCAACATGTCTATTGCGCAAATCATTCAAGATGCTTGGAATAAACAGTCCAAGTGGTTGATTGCATTGCGGCCATTATCATGGTTATATCAGTTCGGTTTTACGGTAAATAAGCAGCTGTATCAAACAGGTATAAAAAAAACCTATAAAGCACCTGTCCCAGTAATGATTATTGGAAATATTACTGTGGGTGGGAGTGGCAAGACACCACTGTTGATTCAGTTGGTGAAGCATTTGAAACATAACCATGTGCGTGTTGGCGTGATTAGTCGTGGTTATGGTGGTCAAGGACCTTTTCCAGCACTGGTTACATTAGATTCTGTGCCTGATCAAGTAGGCGATGAACCTTGTTTAATTGTTCAGTCTACAGAAGTTCCCATGGTGGTGGGTGCGAATCGCCAAAGAAATATTGAATTACTCCTTCAATATTATGAACTTGATTTAATCATTAGTGATGATGGTTTACAGCATTGGGCTTTAGAGCGTCAAATCGAATGGATTGTGCTGGATAATAATCGTGGGCTGGGAAATCAGAAGCTGCTTCCTGAAGGTTATTTACGCGAGCCTGTGAGTCGTTTAAAACACGGTACCGTGATTGAGCATGCCCATCAGCCACATTCATCTCTGAATATGCATTTAGAGGTGACTGAACCTTATCTATTAAATCCAAGTTTTGACCAATCTGAGCAGTTTGATCCTACACTCGATTATTATGCAGTCGTTGGAATTGGTTTTCCTCGACGCTTTTATAACACCTTGGAAAGTATAGGTGTAACTCAATTTCAATGTCATGAGTTTCCAGACCATTATGATTATGAAATTGATGATTTACAGTTTGAGGATAATAATCCGATTATCACCACTGAAAAAGATGCGGTAAAGCTTTTACCCTTATTGAAAAATCATTCTACATTTAGTCGTGAGATTTGGGTAGTTCCAGTTGGAGCGGTCTTGTCTGATGAATGTTATCTATTACTCAACCAACAACTTACTCAACTTGGTATTGATCTAATACAAGGTTAATTTGATGAAACATATTGTTATTCCTGCGCGTTTTGCGAGTTCACGCCTTCCAGGTAAACCTCTTTTAGAAATTCATGGGCGAGCCATGATTTTACGTGTGGTCGACCAAGCAAAAAAAGTACAGGGTTTTGATGATCTTTGTGTAGCGACAGATGATCCACGTATTGCAGCGCTTTGTCGATCAGAAGGTGTGGATGTTGTGATGACAGATCCGAATCATCCTTCGGGCACAGACCGTTTAAGTGAAGTTGCTCGAATCAAAGGTTGGGATGCTGAGGATATTATTGTGAATGTTCAGGGTGATGAGCCGTTGTTGCCTGCACAATTGGTGATTCAAGTTGCTGAGCTATTGGCGCAGAAAGCGGATTGTTCAATGTCGACCTTATGTGAGCCTATACATCAGCTTGATGAGTTTCAGCGTGACAACATTGTAAAAGTAGTGATGTCAAAGTTTAAAGAAGCGCTTTATTTCAGTCGTGCGCAAATTCCTTATGATCGAGAGGGTGCTAAACAGGCTGAGCAAAAGCTACATCAACATGCTTATCGTCATTTGGGCTTATATGCTTATCGTGTCAAGCTTTTACAAGAATATGTCAGTTGGGATATGGGTGTTTTGGAGCAATTGGAAAGCTTAGAGCAATTACGTGTTTTAGAAAATGGACATCGTATTGCGATTGATATCGCACAATTAAATTTACCACCAGGTGTCGATACTCAAGAAGATTTAGATCGCTTAAACATTTTAGATGCAGCGGTTTTTGAATAGTTTGAATTTGCGTCACTTGTTTTTACCTCACTTGTATTTAGGTTTTTGATTCATGGATGCTTCTAATTCTCAGGTTTATCCTTGGCAGCAACAGACATGGGAAACCTTAACAGGTCGCTTTCCAAAATTAGGGCATGGTTTATTGTTCTATGGTAAAAACGGTTGTGGTAAACATGCATTTACCCAACATTTTTTGTCATGGGTTTTGTGTTTAAATAAAACACCTCAAGGTGCTTGTGGCGAGTGTACAAGTTGTCAGTGGCTCAAATCAGATACCCACCCTAACTATGTTAATATCACGACCGATGAAGAGAATAAGAAGCAAAACGCGAAAATTAAGATCGAGAAGATCCGTGATCTACTACCATTTGTGCAGCAAACAGTAGATGGTTGGCGTGTTATTGTGATTGAACCTGCAGAAGCTTTAAACATTGCTTCTGCAAATGCATTATTAAAAACGCTAGAAGAGCCAGGTGACCGGGTACAGATTATTTTACTTGCGGAACATTATCTAAAGCTCCCAGCAACAATTCGTAGTCGATTACAGCATTTTGCCATGGATCGTATTAGCCCCACGCTTTCAGAACAATATTTGCAACAGCATTTACCAACTGAAATGCATTCTAAAATTAACTTGTTGATGAATTTATCTAATAATATGCCACTGCAAGCATTGGCGCTTGCTGAGCTAGATTGGTTAAACCGACGTGGGGAGTTTTTACAGGATTGGCAAAAACTGGTCAGTCAGAAAAGTATGCCTTTACAGTTTGCTTCAAAATGGAATAAAGAACTGAGCTTTTATGATTTTTTACAAATGTTTGAATACTTGTTGTCAGATATAATTTGTGTCAAGCTGAATCAAGTTGTAAAGAATTCAGATTTGGAATTAGATGAGCTTGCAGCGCAGTATCAATTGCAAACTTTATTCTCAATTTATCAAGACTTACAACAATCGAAGCTAAAAGTTGATCAAAATGTACAAACAAATCTAATTATTGATCAATTGTCGATTCAGTTAATGAATGTGACATAAAATTTGAATATTCAGGGGGAATAATCATGCAACCACGTATGGGCGGTTTGATTCAAGTTAACATCAATGATCGTGCAACCTTACAAGCCAGTTATATGCCTTATATTTTAGGTGGTGGTTTATTTGTACCGTCAAAGAATCCTGTAAAAATGGGAGATGAAGTGTTTGTATTGGCAGGTTTGCCGGATCAATCGCAGAAAATTCCTTTAACAGGGAAAGTGATTTGGATTTCGCAAAAGCAAAATGGAATTAAGCCACAAGGTTTTGCGATTCAACTCACTGGTGAAAAAGGCATCTATTACAAAATGGAAGCTGAAAAATTACTCGCAGGCAGTATGTCTTTAGACCGTCCTAGCTTTACAATGTAAGCCAATTTTCAATTTTTAGGAATTTCTGTGTTTGTTGATACGCATTGCCATTTAACCATGTTAAATCTTGAACCTTATGCTGGGGATCTCGATGCCGCATTACAACAAGCAAGAGATGCTGGTGTGTCCAAATTTATGGGGATTTCTGTAGATTTGGATGACCATATCGCACTTGCAGAAATTGCCGCAAGACATTCAGATGTAGGCTATAGTGTCGGTGTGCATCCATGTGAAGATCCTGCTGTGATGCAACGAGCAAGTGTTGAAAAACTGGTTGATCTGGCGCAAGCTGAAAAAGTTTGGGCCTTGGGTGAAACAGGCTTGGATTATTTTCATAGCACAGAATTTATTACTGAACAAAAAGCCTGTTTTGCACGACATATTCACGCATCGCAACAGGTTAAAAAACCTGTAGTTGTCCATACCCGTTCAGCAAAACATGAAACTGTAGATATTATTCGAGCTGAAAAATCAACACATGGTATTTTGCATTGTTTTACAGAGGATTGGGAGACTGCAAAGGCCGTTTTAGATTGTGGCTATTATATTTCCTTCTCTGGAATTGTTTCATTTAAAAACGCACAAGATCTAAGAGATGTAGCAAAGCAAGTGCCTTTAGATCGCTTGTTGATTGAAACGGATAGTCCTTATTTGGCACCTATGCCTTATCGAGGAAAGCCGAATGAACCAAAATATGTTCCTTATGTAGCCAAAGCGCTGAGTGATGTATATGATAAAACGCTTGAAGAGATCGCTTTCATTACGACACAAAATTTTGAAAACCTGCTTCGACAAAAGTGATTGAAAAGTACTGATTTTTAAAAAGCAATCAATAGAAGTGCCTCAATTTATTAACGGATAGAATTAACAAGAGAGTTTATCGGGTGAAGATGGATCGACAGGCTCAGTTTAGAGCAAGAGAAGCATTGATTTTTCAGGTTGCTGAACAACTGCTTTTAGAAAATGGTGAAGCGGGGATGACATTGGATGCCCTTGCTGCAGAACTAGATCTAGCCAAGGGAACACTTTATAAGCATTTTCAGAGTAAGGATGAGTTGTATATATTGCTCATCATTCGTAATGAACGTATGTTACTTGAAATGGTTCGTGATACTGAAAAAGCATTTCCTGAGCATTTGGCTTTTTTTATGTTGCACCATTTACACCATCCTGAACGTGCAGTGTTATTCCATCAGATCGAAGAGCGATTATCCACCACTGGGCAAGGCATCCATCATTTATTTAGTGAACTTTATCAAGTGCGTAAACAACGTTTACGTATCATTATTCGAATGACTGAAAGTTATCTAGAGTCAATTCAAAGTTTGATGTCTGTACGTGATTATTTGGCTTCAATTTGGTCAATTACTCATGGTGGAGCCGCGATACTGAATTCAAGCTTCTATCAGCGTTATTTAGGTTGTCGAGATACCTTGCGTGTCGCATTGATTGATCAGGCATTGGCTGTGCCAAAACATCCACAAGCCTCAGAACAGGTTGCTTAGTTGCAATGAAAAATCTACGATCATCTCAAAAATTGCGAGGTTTTACCTTAATTGAGGTGATGGTGGTGATCGTCATCATCAGTATTATAGCCTCATTGATCATTTTAAATATTGATGGTGTAGATCAGCGTAAAGCTATGCAAGCGCGTGAGATGTTGTTGCTGGATTTAAAGCAGATTAATCGTGAAGCCAATGATCAAGCGCGTATTTATGCACTCGATTTACACAATGCTACAGATGTTGCGGATGCACAATATGGCGTTATTGAATATATTCAAGTAAATGAAGATGCCGAACAACCTACCCGAGTGGTTGACAATAAACCATGGAAAGAAGTGACAGACTTTCCTAAAAGAGCGTTACCAGAATACGTTTCATTTTCTATTGAAACGGAAGATCATCAATTCCAAAATGCAAATAACTCAGAACTTTTGGGCAATAATGCACCTAAATTGATTTGGTTTGGAAATGGTGAAGTCAAACCTGTCACAATTCAAATGTATTATCAGCAAAAGCCAGTGGGTGAGGTAATTCGAGTTGATTATTTGGGTAAGGTAGATGAAGAAAAATAAAGGCTTTACTTTAATTGAGGTGGTCGTGGCTTTGGCGATTTTTGCAGTCGCAGCAATGGCATTGACCAAAGTAGCTATGCAATATACACAGTCGACAGCCAATGCGATTTTACGAACCAAGGCTCAGTTTGTTGCACAGAACGAAATTTCGATGATGATGATTAATCGTGAATGGCTGTCAGGAACGTCATCCAAACAAATCACCACACAAGGTGAAACTTGGCAGGTAGATAAAAAAGCAGAAACTACACTGAGCCCAAATGTACAAAAAATAGATGTGCAAGTGAGCCTTTTTGATCCTGATACGGGTAAAGTAGAAGCAGGGATTACCAATATGGTGTTCTTTAATTATCCGATCAAAGAAAAATAATGATGAATCTAATCAAGCATAAAAAAAATCAAACTGTGTATTCACAGAAAAGCACAGGCTTTACCTTAATTGAACTTTTGGTGGCCATCGCAATCTTTGCTGTTTTGTCAGCATTGGGGTGGAAAATATTTGACTATTTGATAAAAGTTAAAGATCGCAATGTTATGCATGAGGAAAATTTAGGCCAATTACAAGGCGCGTATCAACAGATTCAACGTGATACTTTGCAAATTGTTCCCATTTCTGCAAGAAATGGTGAGGAAATTGAACCCGCTTTACGCTTAGATAACCAAAAACTATCTTTCAGTAAAACTGGTGTAACCGATCCGCTTAAACAAGGGTTGTCACCCTATGAACGAATTGAATATGTTTACAATCCACAAGAGAAAAAACTTTACCGTCTGAAATATTCAAATTTAAATCGAAATAATTCAGAACAACCTTTGTCGAGTGTGTTATTGGCAGATGTGGATCAGTATCGTATTGATGCTTTAAATCCAACTGAATTAGATCGCTGGCCAAACGATATGATTAAAAATGAAGGGCAATTACCACGTGGGATTAAAATCAAAGTCACGATTCGTGATATAGAATATGAATGGATTTTTAGTTTGCTCAATTCTGACTATTTGATCAATAACAGCCCAGCTATTTAAAATCATTATTGTGGTAGATGCGGATCACTAAATTTAGGTAAATCATTCATGCAATTGAAGCAGCAAAAGGGTATCGCATTAATTACGATTTTAGTAATGGTTGCTTTAGCAACCATCATTGCCGCGACGATTGCTAAACGTCAAAATTATACCAATGAAAGTACAGGGTTTTTAAAACGTCAAAGCCAAGCCCTTTTTTATGCAAAGAGTGCAGAAGCGTTTTACTCTGAAATATTGGTGCAAGACAGTGAAAACAGTAAAGAGGCAGATTATTTACAGGAAACTTGGGCAAAACCAATGCCAGCATTTCCGGTTGAAGATGGATATGTTGCAGGTGTGTTAGAAGATGAGTCAGGTAAATTCAATTTAAACAGTTTATTAACCAATGAAGGTAAGCCCAACGATGCTGCACAGAAATATTTTTCTAAACTGTTGGTTCGTGTCGGTTTACCCCCTGATGCTGTTCAAGCAGTGATTGATTGGCAAGATCCAGATAATGAAACGATAGGTTCCTTAGGCGCTGAAACAAGTTATTACCAAGGTTTGCCTAAACCTTATTTGGCTGCAAATCGAAAATTTGCCAGTGTTGAAGAACTTAAACAAGTACGTGGTTTTGAAGAAAAGAAGTATGATTTAATCGCACCATATATATCGGCACTGCCTGATATTGCCACACGAATTAATGTCAATACAGCACCTGCAATGGTTTTGGCAGCCATAGATGAAAAATTAGACGTAAATAGTATACAAACAGCTTTAAAAGCGCGACAAGAAAAACTGGAGTACTTTGCCAATGTGGGAGAGTTGATGAAAGTCGCACCATTTGACACCTTGGAGGCTACAAGCAAAACCGAAGCAGACAAGATTTTCGGTGTAACATCCAATTATTTTAAAGCTAAGATAGAAGTATCTTTAAGCAATCGAAAGCGCCAATTTACCACGCGCTTTATGCGTAATGATAAATCGCAAGTTTATGTTTATTCACGTAGCCTTGCGCCATTTTGAAAATTTTGCTAAATATTTTTTTAACTATATGATTTTAAATAACTATAAAAGGTAGTTAAAAGGTTGGTTGATTGCGTAAATATGATTCGATAAGCTAAATAGGCCTAAAAAATGAGATTATCTTTTTTGCTAATTGCAATCAACGTGAAAATTAATGCTCAGGGTTCGAGTTTTGCTTTATAATCGAGATTCTTTACCGATTTGTTTATAAAATTTGGCTCATGTTAATTCGTAAGTTATTTAAGTTTGAAAATGCACATATTGTGCGGAATTGCACGTCAGATCGTTGCAAACGGTCTATACACGGGCACAGCTATAAAGTTGAATTACTACTTAAAGCTTCAAAACTTGATCATGGTCAAATGGTATATGACTTTGGATTGCTTAAAGGTGTAATCAAAGAAATTTTCGACAGTTTTGACCATGCGATCTGTTTTTGGCAAGAAGATAATCCTGAATATATTCAGGCTTGTAAAACTTTTAGTGCACGTTGGGTGGCTTTGCCTGTTTCTCCATCAGCTGAACAGTTTTCACGGATATTCTTTTTCCTTGCTCAACAGATTTTAAAATCAACCATTACCCAAAATGGGGAAGGGGATGTTGAAGTCTATTCTGTGATTGTGCATGAAACCGATACAGGTTATGCGCAAAGTTTTCAAGAAGATATTGAAAATGCTCAGATGGGGCTGTTGAGTCTGGATAAAATTATTTTTTCTGAGCAAGTTAAATCTGAATGGTCTGACCCAGACATGTATGAAAAATTGAAACAAGGTATTCTGTTTCAAAACCCTGAAGTGGATTTACAGGTTAAAATTTAAATGATGATTTTTGAGTGAAATCTATCTTAGGACAAATAAATTTTTAGGAAAATGAAATTTAGGATGAAAGTTGATGCAATTATCTGAACTCGAACAAACAAAATTAAATCAAGTTCGGTTAGATCAAAGTTGGAAAGAAGGTTTAGCTGAGTTCCTTTTGAGTCAGCAAATGGATGATTTGCGTTCTTTTTTAGTTACTGAAAAAAATGCAAATAAAACTATTTACCCACCCAGCTCACTTATTTTCAATGCATTAGACACAACGCCATTGAATCATGTAAAAGTGGTCATTTTAGGACAAGATCCTTATCACGGTCCTGATCAAGCGCATGGGTTAAGTTTTTCCGTACAGAGAGGCGTTGCATTGCCTCCGTCTTTACGTAATATCTTTCATGAGTTAAATACAGATTTAGCTGTGCCTGTATCCCGACATGGTGATCTCACCAAATGGGCTCAACAGGGTGTATTGCTTTTAAATAGCGTGTTGACAGTGGAAGCGGGGCAACCAACATCACATCAAAAACGCGGTTGGGAAAATTTTACAGATCATGTGATTGATGTGTTGAATGAGCATAGAGAGCACATTGTATTTATACTTTGGGGCGCATATGCTCAGAAAAAAGGGCAACGTATAGACCAAACGAAGCATCTGGTATTAAAAGCTGCACACCCATCTCCATTGGCGGCAAATCGTGGTGGCTTTTTTGGTTGTAAGGTTTTTTCAAAAACAAATAATTATCTGAAACAATATGGCATTGAGCCAATCGACTGGCAGCTGGACGCATGACAAACTCTCCCGAAATAAATAATTATCACCCAGATCTGATTATCGAAGAAGCAAAAAAGGGATGGCGAATTATTCGCTTAAATCGTCCTAAGTCGCTTCATGCACTTGATGAATCCATCGTTACGGCATTATTGAAGCTGTTTGAGGATTTTCATCATGATGACTCGGTTAAGGCAATTTGGTTAGACTCAACCACGCCAAAAGCTTTTTGTGCAGGTGGTGATGTTCGTAAACTTCGCCAATTGGTGATCAACAATGAAGTTGAAACAGCCAATAAGTTTTTTGAAACGGAATATGCTTTAGATTTACTGTTGCATAATTATGCTAAGCCTATAGTAGTTTGGGGTGAAGGTTATGTTATGGGGGGGGGCTTAGGCTTATTTATGGCGGCCCCATTCCGTTTGGTTACGCCATATTCGCGTCTTGCTATGCCTGAAGTGAATATCGGTCTATATCCAGATGTGGGAGCTACACGTTTCTTGGCAGATCGTGGTCCAATAGGTTTATTCACGGGGTTAACAGGTTCGATCATGACTGCAGCGGGTGGTTATGGGATTGGCTGGGCAACTCATATTTGTGATGCCCAACGTGATGTGGTTTTACAGAAACTGATTGATATCGATTGGGAGCATTATCCTGCTGGTGATTTCCGTGCTTTAGATGACACCTTAAATAGTTTACATCGTCCTGTTTCACCAGGCCCGTTGCAAAACTCTTTGGATGTGATTCATAGTGTTTGTCGTGGTGTAAACTTTGAACATGATTATGAAGCGATTATTGGTCTAAGCGATGCGCGTAGTGATTGGTTGCGTCAAGCCAGCGAGAATCTACAAAAGGGCTCACCAAGTACTGCTGCGATTACGTGGTTATTATGGCAGTGGGGACGTCAAGTTCATCCTTGGTCTGAGGTTTTTGAATTAGAAAAACAAATTTCTGATTGGAAAATTCGTCATCCTGATTTTGTTGAGGGTGTACGTGCACGTTTGGTTGATAAAGATTTATCCCCAGAGTGGGAAGAGGTTGAGTCTCGAACATTGCGTGGAATACTTGCCAAAAATCCACCTGTCACAACGATTGACAGTTGGAATGCGCTTCTAAGTCAGTATGGTATTATTTAAGGTCGTATGACTGAAGAAGCTCAACAATACATAGATCAACAATGGATGCAGCTGGCTTTAGAGCAAGCTGCATTTGCTGCATCTATCGGTGAAATTCCAGTAGGAGCTGTGATTGTAAGTCAGGGGCAAGTTATCGGTGAAGGTTATAATCAACCGATTGCTCAGCATGATCCAACAGCCCATGCGGAAATTCAGGCACTGCGCAATGCGTGTCAAAAGATTGAAAATTATCGCCTACCTGAAGACGCAACTTTATATGTCACACTTGAACCTTGTACTATGTGTGTCGGTGCATTAATCCATGCAAGAATCAAACGTGTGGTTTTTGGTACGGTCGAACCTAAAGCAGGTTCACTCATCAGTAGTCGTCAACTGTTAGAGATTGGCTATTACAATCATATATTTCAGTTTGAAGGGGGCTGTTTACAATCACAGTGTTCAACCCAACTGTCTGATTTTTTTAAAAAGCGTCGTGAGCAAAAAAAACAATTAAAGTTACAACAAAGGACCTTAAATGACATATTAAAATGATCTAGAATACACAAGATTTTAGTGACAATTAAAATTGTCAACTTAAAGGTTTAAAAATATAGTTAAAGTTTAAAAGGATATAACAATGAATTCTATTCAAGTAAAACAAGAGTTTGATGCACCAATCGATCAAGTCTTTGACTTGTTAGCAAAACATTCAACTTATAATGTGGCTTTTGCTCCCATCCAAGTTATACGAGTGAAAGATGCTACTGATCCTGAACGCCCAGATGGATTGGGGTCTATCCGTCGTATGGGGTTTGGTCCGATCAAACCGATTCAAGAGCAAATTACTCATCTGGATGTCAATAAACGTATTGAATATAAGTTAATTAAGAATCCATTGATTAAACATCATATTGGAATTATTGAGTTTACAGCGCTTGATGCGAACAAAACCCGTGTTGACTATACGATTGAATTACAAGCACGTGCACCATTTGTGAGTAAATTAATACTTGCACAGCTTAAACTAGCGATTACACTTGGATTTAAGAAACTTGCTAAGTCTGTAGCTTAATTGGAAATTCAATGACAATTCAAATTATCACAATCGATGGGCCAAGTGGTTCTGGTAAAGGAACACTTGCAGCAAAACTTGCGAATCACTATCAATTCCATTTATTAGACTCTGGTGCGCTATATCGTTTGCTTGGATTGTCATTGCATCAAAAAGAATTGTTGGACTCATTAGATACTGAATCTGTATTGCAACAAAGTGTGACGATTGCAACAAATTTAGATATCGTATTTAAGAGTACTGACAACGGAATCGTGATTTTGTTGGATGGTGAAGATGTCTCACAAACGATTCGAACTGAACGCGTTGGTGAATTTGCTTCAAAAGTCGCAGCAATTCCAGTGCTTAGAGCGGCATTGGTAGATCGACAACATGCTTTTGCTCAGTTGCCTGGCTTAGTTGCAGATGGGCGTGATATGGGCACTTCTATTTTTCCGCAAGCGCAAGCAAAAATTTATCTCACTGCCTCAGCAGAGTCCCGAGCAGAGCGTCGTGTAAAACAGTTGCAGGGAATGGGGCTGGATGTTAAAATAAGCGACATTTTAGCAAATATACAAGCTCGAGATAAAAGAGATATGGAACGCACAGTCGCTCCACTCAAGCCAGCAGAAGACGCTTATATCATTGATAGCTCAGAAATGAATATCGATGAAGTGTTTAAACTGATGACTGATTATGTTGAGTTAAATTTAGCTAAATAAAGAATATTTAATCAAATATTAGCCAAAGCATAGCTTGATCAGTTTTATACGGACTATGTGGATGGCTTAACTAAACCGGCCTTGTCTGATCCAAGACCGTTGACTTTACTAGGTATATCATGACCGAATCTTTTGCAGCCCTCTTTGAAGAAAGCGAATCAACTCTCAATATCGACAAAGGTGCCGTTATTAAAGGTATCGTTGTTAGCATCGACTCTGACTGGGTTACTGTTGACACTGGCCTTAAATCTGAAGGTGTTGTCGCACGTTCAGAATTCTTAAACGAACAACGTGAACTTGAAGTTCAAGTTGGCGATGAAGTTGATGTTGTTGTTGAAGCGCTTGACAACGGTATGGGTCAAACAGTTTTATCACGTGAAAAAGCGAAACGTGCTGAAACTTGGACTAAACTTGAAAAAATCTTTGAAGACGGCGAAATCGTTACTGGTGTTATTTCTGGTAAGGTTAAAGGCGGTTTCACTGTTGACATCGGTCCAGTTCGTGCATTCTTACCAGGTTCATTGGTAGATACTCGCCCTATTCGTGATACAACTCACCTTGAAGGCAAAGAGTTAGAATTCAAAGTAATCAAACTTGATGCTAAACGTAACAACGTTGTTGTATCTCGTCGTGCTGTAATGGAAGCTGAATCTTCAGCTGACCGTGAAGCGCTTCTTTCTCAATTGGAAGAAGGTCAAACAGTTACTGGTACGATCAAAAATCTTACTGATTACGGTGCATTTGTTGACCTTGGCGGTATTGATGGTCTTCTACATATCACAGATATGGCTTGGAAACGTATCAAACACCCTTCAGAAGTTGTTGAAGTGGGTCAAGAAGTTACTGTTAAAGTACTTAAATTTGACAAAGAACGTAATCGTGTATCTTTAGGTCTTAAGCAATTAGGCGAAGATCCATGGTTAGCGATCATGAACCGTTATCCTAAAGGTTCTATCGTTAAAGCACGTGTTACAAACTTAACTGACTACGGTTGTTTCGCTGAAATCGCTGAAGGCGTTGAAGGCTTAGTACACGTTTCAGAAATGGATCACACAAACAAAAACATCCACCCATCTAAAGTTGTTCAGATTGGTGATGAAGTTGATGTTATGGTTCTTGAAGTTGATGAAGAGCGTCGTCGTATTTCATTGGGTATCAAGCAAACTCGTGCGAACCCATGGGAAGAGTTCTCTAAGTCACACGACAAAGGTGAAAAAGTTTCTGGTACGATCAAGTCTATTACTGACTTCGGTATCTTCATCGGTTTACCTGGCGGTATCGATGGTCTAGTTCACTTGTCTGATATTTCTTGGAATGAGCAAGGCGAAGACGCTATTCGTCGTTACAAGAAAGGTGATACAGTTGAAGCAGTTATCTTGTCTGTAGATGCTGAAGGCAATCGTATCAGTCTTGGTATCAAGCAAATGAACAGCGATCCGTTCAATGACTTCTTAGCGACTAACGAACGCGGTGCGTTGGTTAAAGGTACAGTAACTGCTGTTGATGCTAAAGGCGCAACAATTAAGTTAGCTGACGAAGTTGAAGCTTCTTTGAAAGCATCTGAAATCAACCGCGATCGCGTTGAAGATGCAACTAAATTCTTAGAAGTTGGTCAAGAAGTTGAAGCTAAAATCATCAATGTAGATCGTAAATCACGTTCTATTAACTTGTCGATTAAAGCTAAAGACGAAGCTGAAGAAAAAGAAGCTGTAGCAAACTTGAAAACTACAACTGCGCCTACTGGTCAAGACAATGGTCCTAAGACTATTGGTGATTTAATCAAAGCGCAGATGAACCACTAAGTGATTGTTAAGAAGTATTATTTAATGTAATTAATTAATATTTTTTATTCAAATAGTGTAAAAGGTAGCGTAGTATATGATGACTGCGCTACCTTTTTGTATTTAAAAAGGATATTATCTGGTGTATATCAATTAGCATTAAAATTAATGAGGTCTTAAATGACAACTGAAGCACTTAATAAGTCTGACTTAATAGAAAGAATTGCTCTCAAAAATCCGCATTTAGCAGAGCCATTAGTCGAAGAAGCAGTTAAGATTATGATCGATCAAATGATTGCATCATTATCTTCAGATGACCGTATTGAAATTCGTGGGTTTGGTAGTTTTGCTTTACATCACCGTGAGCCACGCGTGGGTCGTAATCCAAAAACAGGTAAATCAGTGGAAGTTGCAGCAAAAGCTGTACCTCACTTTAAACCTGGTAAAGCACTCCGTGATGCAGTAAACGAATCTGCTAATTAATAAAAAAATTCGAATGAGGTGAGTATGCGCTATTTCTTAATTGCATTACTACTGGTAGTCTTTGGTTACGCTTTAGCATTAGTCTTGCAGAATCCAGCGGAACTACCTGTAGATTTATTGTTTACTCAAGTACCAGCAATGCGTTTAGGGTTATTGCTACTCTTAACTTTGGTGCTCGGGATTGTTCTTGGATTGTTGCTTGGCGTACAGGTATTTCGTGTATTCCAAAACGCATGGGAAGTTAAGCGTCTTCGTAAAGATATTGATCATCTTCGAAAAGAACAAATACAGACAGCACAATTGGCCGCTGCTGAAGCTGCCGCAAGTGCTCGTCATGAAAAGACGGTATTAGATATTCAACCAGAAAATAAGAATGTCAATCCGCTTTAATCATTATGATAGAAAAGCGCTTTACCACCACTGGAAAGCGCTTTTTTATTTTTACTGATTTCTGAGTCTGTTAATTATTTAACATCAAAAACCTTGTTTAATATCATCAAATAAAACAAAAGAATATAATTTCACTATTTTTTAATCATATACGATATTTAAATAAGCTTGAGATCTCACCAAACCTGGTGTTACGGTATTTGCTGTTCTTACGTAATTGGCTTTAATTACATGCTGAATCAATTGTGATGTATTTAAATTACCAAAGGTCCATTTATTGGTACTTCTTGATTGGTTTGGGTCTAGACTAATTATCGCATTATTTTTATCACGTAAACGAATCCCCACACCTGTAGCATATCCAGCCCCGATTTGATTCTCTAATATATTTGTTGCATTGGATTGATTCAATGCATCGGTGGTATAAGCTTTTATTTCACGACCTGCACCATCATTTAAATTTGCACAATTTATACTGAGGGTTGCTGTATTGCTTGAGCTCAATGCGGTTTCATTTCCGACTAAACCCAAGTTTCGTACACTAACATCAGGTAGCGCAATGGTATAGCTGCTTTGACTCAGTGAGCATGTGGATTCAGAGATATTGACTGTTGCATTTAAATACACTGGAATTTGTGTATTTGCAGGAATAAGAACATTATCACTAACGCGTTTTAAACTGATGGTTGCTATTCGTAGATTCGAAACATTGATCGTGGTTGGGTATGAGGTCATTGTTGATGTTCTGGGTAAAACATATAATGTCACCCTCATTTTTACACCATGCGTATCACCACTATAACTATAAATTGCTAATTCAGTAGTATTTAGTGTTTTTAATGTACCACTCGTCGGTGCATCGCCCATTTCAACTTTAATCCCTAAAGCTGGGTAAGCATTTAAGCGCGAAATATTGGCATCATAGGTCGTCACATTGGTGGCAAAAACATTACCAAAAATGGTTCTATTTACCCCAACAGTACATCCAGTATAGACACGGAAAATATCAAAATTTGCTGAAGCAACTTCGCGGGAATATACATTGGACTGTACTGATGTTCCTTCATATTTATTGATATTCATGGTACTGGCATTCATCGTTGGCATGCTATAACCGCTGGTGAAATTGCTACCGACACTGCAATCTGCAAATACTGCAAAACTTGCAGGGAGTGTAGATAACATAAATAACAATTTATATTTCAGCATAAAATTACTCCGTGTTTATTTGCAGTTTAAGTTAAAGCTTGCAAAAGGGATTTGAGTTTTACTTTGCTCCAATATTTCTTTGGAAATATCGAATTGACAAGAATCAGTATTACTCCAATAAACGCTATAGCGTCTAGGATTTATATTTTGCATAAAAATTTGCTGACCTTGTCCTACTGTAGTCACTGCATTACCCAAAGCATCTTTCACTTGAGCACCCATTGGAATGAGTACCTCATTTGCGTGTTTAAGTTCAATTAAGGCTTTTGTGCTTTTTAATGCTTTAAAATCCACCAAAATACTGGCGTTTAATTTAGGTACAACTTGTAATTGGGTAGCATCAACATCGGTATTGAGTGGAATTGTATTGGGGTTTAAGTTGATACTATTGTATTGGTAAGGATTTAGATAGGGAATAATCGCATTGCCCCAGCGATCAATTTTAATATTATTTCCATTGGAGAGGCTGGTTCCCTCTAAGCCTTTGGCATGAATAATTGCAAAAGTATTATTTAAATCATTGGCTAAAGTAATGCCGTGTTGATGTGCAACAATAGCGCCTTGTGCTTGTAAAGAGTATTGATGCTGTTGGTCAAAGTCGGTTGCATAAGTTGATGCTAAATAAACCGGATTAGTTCGATAACTCAAAGAACTGCTGAAGAGATCTTTATCTTTACTATTTGAATAATTGAAGTTATAGCCGAACTGCTGATTTTCACCTAAATTTCCAAATATGCCGACTTGATTGGTATTGAGTGCATTATTATCTGGATAGACTTCACTACTTAGACGTAAATTACTATTTTTCTTTTTAAACGACAGAGGAATATTCACATTCACAAAGTATTGAGTGTCTTTATCTAATTTGTATTGATCATTTTGAGTATGTTGCATACCCACATAGTAACTGATGCCTTTAAAACTATTGCTATAGCTAATTTGATAAAATTTTTGTGTATTGATTTGATGCCAGAATTCATACTGTGAAAAACTGGCTGAAACAGCACCAAACTGATGACCTAGGTTCTGGCTCAGTTGAATATAGTTTGATGACTTGGGCCGACCATTAAGTACCAATGCAGCACTGTTTTTTTGAATATAACGATTCTGCATGGCTTCATCAAAGGAATAATACTGATCATTTCCATAAATAGTACTGTTTAAACTGATATTTGTTTTCGCACTGTTTAGTGCAATATTATAGCGTAGCGTAACCAAAGAACTGTCTAAATTTTGGTTGGACTGGTTTATATCTGCTTTAACATAATTACTTTCTAAAGCAATACCACCGAGTTTAGTATTGAATGCGGTTCCTAGAATATAGGATTGATAATGATCACTGACCAGTGCTGAACTGCTTACTGAGATAAAATCATTTAATCCATAATCAAAAGATGCATTGATTAATTTCTCATCATAGGATTTGCTATTTTGACGAAAAGTACCTGCTGCAATTTGATAACGATACTGTTGTGCGCGGATAGATTGAATAAAATTATTATAAGGTAAATCAAAACTGCGGATTTCACCATTTGCTTCAATAATATCTACATTTAATGTACCACCCGTCCCAGGTGTTTGGAGATCTGTAATATTAAATGCACCAGCAGGAACAGTGCGTTCCATAATAATTTGTTGATTTTGGCGAACGCGTATTAAAGCATTACTTTTTGCATAACCTGAAATTGTAGGTGCGTAACTTTGCAATGAAATCGGAAGCATTCTGTCATCACTAGCAAGCTGTACACCACGAATGGCAATACTCGAATTACTGTTGATGGTTTTTGTATTGGTATAGAAATCACCAAGAGTAAGCTGGGTTTTTAAACTAGGCAGTACTCGCATAAGTTTGTTTTCATAGCTGGTATATTGGCCTGAATGACTGCTATCTCCCATACTGGTGCTACCAGAATGACGGAATTGCCAATTATCAATATTGATACCAGAATTAATATTGAGAAAACTAGAATCTTGTTTGTTGTCCTGACCATAATCTGAATTATAGTAATTGTAGTAATATTTGAGAAAAGCACTATTTCCACCAGTTTCCCAAAGTGATGGATCTATATAGCCAAATGGTCGCTCATTTAACATCGATTGAGGGCTTGAAACATCCACACGTTGTTCTGCTATATTCAGTTTCCAGAATACGACATGATTCATTAAGCGTGTATCGATACAGTTTCCGCTCACTTTATCTAAATCGATAAGTTTATGATTGAAATCAAGCTGCTTAACAGTACTGCGTGGAATACAATAGCGTTGCTTTTCAGGTGATTCAGGATCATCTGAAATATGCACAATAGAGCGAGTGATATAACGACCATTTAGGTAAATATCAAGGATGTAATCATTTGGCGCGACTTTATCGCTTGAAATAAATTTTTCAAGATCAATTGTTTTAGAATTTTGGCCGTATAAAAAGCTATTATCGAATTGTGGTGCTTGCGCTATAACATTTTGATTGCATAGATATAGACTTAGCGCCAAAGCACTATACCTAAGTGTGAAATGTTTCAAGCACAATTCTCCCAATAATTTAGATTAAAACTGTTTCTCTATTGTCGATAAACTGCCGTAGTCATTGATTAAATAAAGCTGTACGGACTTAGCGTCTGATAAATTTTCGACCTCAATTTGTTGTTTTGAAAATGGTTCTATAAAACTTAGATTTTTAATTTCGTCTGGCGTACCATTTTTTAAAACAAGATTCGATTTACCAAAATTTAGGTAGTAAGGTGTCGGATTATTGATTTGTAATTGGTTATTTACACGCTGTACTTCAACTTTTTGAAACGCTTGTTGCTGTTCCATTTTGATGCCAGTTGGTCGGTAAAAAAGTTTTAAGCGGTTACGAATCGCAAATTGTAAGTAATTTGCTTCAGCTGTTGGCTTGGCTGGGATATCAAGTACGTTGAGCCAAAACAATGTTTCTCGATCAGTAGCAAGTTTTTGTTTTTGATTGAAAATGACACGTAAAGATTGACCTTTAGCAGCTTCAATCGTGGTTATTGGAGGGGTAACAATAAATGGGGCTTGGGTTGTGGTTGGATCTGCAATAATGTCTTTACTGTCCACCCATGATTGTACTAATGCAATTTGATCACCTACATTGGTTAATTGCACAGATACAAATTCTTTATCACTTGGGTAAATTACACGGGTACCTGTAATCACAATACCAGCATGAGCGGATGTAATCAAAGTACTGAGCATTAACAAGCTAGAAATAAAAAATAGTTTTTTCATTGAAAGACCCTTGGGAAGATGCAAGTCTGGTTAAGATATAAAAATTAACCAGACCTGTTTAAAAAACTTACAGACCCAAATGTTTAATTATTGATATACAACATAGTAAGTTGCAGTTGTGCTTACATCACCAGCTGTTGTTGCACCTGTTGCATAGTAACGTGCATAAAAATCAAGATTTGCAGAACCATTTGCAGTTGCCACATTTGAAGTCACAATGTTTTGACCTGTACGATCTTTAGTTAGGTCAATCACTGCTTTTGCAGAGTTTAATAATTGAATATTTACGTTTGTTGCACCGCCAGTGGTTACGGTATTGTTTAAACGACCTGCAGTATTAATATTTGCATTGGTGTTGTCATAATAAACACCTACATTACCTACAGGGCATGCTGTTAAATTAATAGTAAATTTAGTGTCGCCATTTGTTGTCGCCGCTGTCGCTAAAGTTGATTTACCTACAGTCGGTAAAACAACAGTGTAGTTACCAGCAGTACCACCAACTGTACAGGTTTGATCAACGATTTTTCCTGTAACTGTTACTGTACCATCAGCAGCCGCAAAAACTGTTGAAGATGCTAAACCTAAGCCAATGATCGCTAAACCCAATTGAATATTTTTCATAGAATTTCTCTCAATACTGCGTTGATTTGCCCTTTACTGGTACTTTCCTAATAAAGGGGAAGTGTTTAGGAGCTAAACAATAAGGGCTACTATAAATTTTTCCTAAATAAAAACAATGAAAAAAAGAGACAAATATCACATTATTTTTATGTTACAAATACAATATAACGTTATTTGTTTTGGATTTATTTTTTATTATTTAAATACAAGAGGATATTTATAATTAATATGTTTATTTATTTTAACAAGAATTTGTTTCTGTTTACTAAAAAGTGACAAAAAATGTCACTTTTTGTGAATAGCGTCATATTATAGCAAATTATTTTGATCTGCTTATATTAAGCGAGAATGAGTTTTTAAGATTTTCTAAAATAATTTATTATCATGATTAATTAAATTTTGGATTTTTTTTAATACGCTGCATTGTACTAGATCATTTTCATTAAAAAAATTATTAACTTGAATTTAAATGATTTTTTAGTATTTTATTTAGTTTCTCTGTAAACTATTTTTAAATGCTTAAATCAACATAAAATCGCGTTCATTCTAGATTGCTTTTAAAAACAGAAGGTTTTTTTAATGCGACTTTGCTTCACTTAATATGATTACTTTTTTTATTTATCAAGGAGATTAATTGTTTAGTTATGATGTATTGTTTGTTTAGTTATAAAGAATATATTTGGAAATAGCACAGATAGATAAATTAAAAATAAAAAATTTAGTGTAAACATGGATGCAATGAATAAGAAAAATATAATTTTAATTTAATATTATTTTAAGTTTGTATAGGTTTTTAAATATATGAAAAAGAATTTATCTGTTGTAAGGATTAAAATCTAGAAAAGGCAGTGTTTTGAAAATTTTTATTTGGTGGAGTAAGTGAGGTGCTTCACAATGATCAAATATAAAATGAATTTTAAGCGCTTTAAGATTGATTGATTAAGTATCCATAAAAAATAAGCATAGAGATTAAAACAGTATATTCAATCAATAATTAAGCATGCGTAATCATTTGCATTATGCTGTTAAAAAAAGCGCTTTGATTGTTGTAAAACACTTTTTTAAGCTTTAATAGTTTTATTGGGCTAGCCAGAAAAACTCTGCAAAGCGAAATATTGTGGTGGTCAGCATTGCGATCACAATCGTCGTGACAAGGGAGTGATTTTTCCAAATCAGAAATAAACCCACCAATACCCCCATGATTTTGCCTAAGTCTGCCCAATCCGCACCTTCAAAAAAAGTACTAAGTATCGCAATAGAAAACAGTAAAGTTGTTGCGGCATCATTAAAGAGTTGCTCTTGTTGTTGAGTGATTGTGAAATATTGGCTGAGGGAAAGTCCCGCATATCGAATCAGATAAGTACCCATCGCCAGCAGCATGATCCCGATCAAAATAATAAATTGTTGATGCATGTTATTTTCTTCCTACAAGCAAGCCAAATAATGACATAAGTATCGGAATCCCTAAGGGTAGAAATGGAAAAGTAGCGAGGCTTATGACTGCACCAGTCATTGCCGATTTTCGAGCAGATTTTCTTTTTAGTGTTTTAAAGGTAAGAGCAAACAATACGACAGGAAAAATCGTATCGATACCCAGTAATTTTGCATAAGCTAAATGGCTTCCCAATACATAACCGCTTAAAACGCCTATGGGCCAAGCAAATAAAATTCCGACTCCGCACAGCCAATAAGCACTCAGTTTTAGCTCATTTGAAGATTGGCTTAAACCAAATAAAACACTTTCATCATTCATAATATGTGTAGCAAAATATTTTAATTTATTTTTTTCTATAAAATGGGTAATCGCTAAACCAAAAGGCAGATGTCGTAAATTAATCAGCAATCCTACAATCGCAGCTGTAATCGGACTGCTTCCAGTAGCAATCATGCCAATGAAAGTAAACTCGGCAGCACCAGCCAAAACACAGATTGAAAGTAGTAAAGGTATCCAGATCGGCAGTTGATAATTGACTGCAAGCGTACCTAATGAAATCCCGATCAGTGCGGTTGCGATGCAGAGAATCACGATTGATTTTATCAGGGCCTTGGGTAAATTTTTTATTTCTTTATACTTCATTTAGATGAGCCTTGCTTGGGTTAATAAGATCGTTCGATAAAATGAACGATCATTTGTTATAATAGTTTGATTGTTATTGTTCGTCAAACAGAACGATCGTATTTTTTGGAAGAGTAATGTCTATACCAATTGAAATCATTGCAAATAATCTGCAAAAAGAAAGAAAAAGTGCTGCATTATCTTTGGGAGAAGTTGCTCGACGTGCAGGCATTGCGAAATCCACGCTTTCGCAACTTGAATCTGGGCAGGGTAATCCGAGTCTAGAAACTTTATGGGCACTTTGTGTGGCTTTAAATATTCCTTTTGCCAAACTTATGGAAGCACAAGCCCAAACCACACAAGTGATTCGTTATGGCGAAGGTGCTTCAGTTGTTTCTGAAATATCAAATTATCAGGCTGTTTTGTTGGCGACATGCCCACCCAATGCACGACGAGACGTGTATATGCTTACAACCCAACCGGGTGAGCCACGTTGCAGTAAACCGCATCCTATTGGTAGTGTTGAACATATTATTATCATGCAGGGCTCTGCCAAAGTCGGTTTATTAGACAGTGCTGAGTTGCTTCAAGCAGGGGACTATATTTCTTATCCCGCAGATCAAGCGCATATTTTTGAAGCACTAGAGCAAGATACACGTGCAATTTTGATTTCAGAGCAGAGATAAATCATTCTTAATATTTAAGAAAAGTTGATTGATTTGTGATGAAGTCGATTTTCTGACTTTGTACATTGCGTGAATCGCTTTATAATGAGCGAAAATTTATGTGATGGAACTGAGATTCGTGAGTATTATTGTTGCCTTAGATGCAAAAAGCCAATATGACGCCCTAGCAATTGCTGATCAGCTTGACCCATCACTATGTCGTTTAAAAGTCGGTAAAGAACTATTTACTCATGAAGGCCCTCTTGTTGTGAAGGCACTACATGATAAGGGCTTTGAAGTATTCCTCGATTTAAAATTTCATGATATTCCAAACACAACCGCACAGGCGGTTTGTGCTGCGGCTGATTTGGGCGTATGGATGGTCAATGTCCATGCCTCTGGTGGGCGTAAAATGATGGAAACTTGTGTAGAACGGTTAAAAGCAGGTAACTATAAAACACAATTGATAGCGGTTACTGTTCTTACTTCAATGGAACGTGAAGACTTGCGTGATATTGGTTTAGATATTGAGCCATTTGAACAAGTGAAACGTCTGGCTAAATTGACTCAACAAAGTGGTCTGGATGGCGTGGTATGTTCGGCCCAGGAAGCCAAGATGTTACGTCAGGACTTAGGTGCCGAATTTGCTTTAGTAACACCTGGAATTCGTCCAGCTGGTGCAAATGCAGATGATCAAAAGCGTATTGTAACACCTAAGCAAGCCATGCTTGATGGTTCTACTCATTTAGTGATTGGTCGTCCAATTACTCAATCTGAACATCCAAGTAAAACCTTACAAGATATTTTAGCGACTCTATAAAAATAAACCCCTCTTTGTCATTGGATTAAGAGGGTGATTTTTTGATTTATATAATAAAAATTGCTGTGTATACACTGTAGTGTATCTGCGTTACTAGGTCTTTTTTCAGAAGTTTAAAAAACTTTTTATTCCAGTGATTCTATTGATCAGTATTGCTATCTCGTCAGATAAAGTACGATGGATGCCACATTCAGCACTTAATTTTAAAGTGCAGCTAAAACACTTACCGCAATTGGTGCCAATACCGACAGAACAAAACCACTGACCATTGCATGTGGAATATAATCATTGCCGCAAGCTTGTTTCACCATAGGTAAGGTGACATCCATTGCGGTTGCACCAGCAGAAGAAATTGCTGAACGTGGATAACGCCATCCAATCATATACATAAATAAAATGGCAAAAATCTCCCTAAATAAATCGTTCATTAACGCAATACTTCCCAGATGGGCATTCTTTAATTCAGTCACCACAATCCCTGTCATAGAATAGAAGCCGTAACCTTGCGAGAGCATGATTAAATCTTTCATACTGATGTCTTGAATCAAGAAAAATGCCGCAACAGCACCCAATAGTGAGCCAATCACGCAGGCAATCGGTACCAGCATAATTTTCCAGTTTAACCAAGAACGATCCAGTGGCGAGTAAGCCAGATCCAAGCCGATCAGTAACATGTAAACTAAAAGTAAATTCCATGTGCTGACATGTAGTGGAACATGGAAAAGGTGGGCCAGCTCTGCTAAGCCATACCCTACAGCTAGTGCAATAAATGCATAGCTGATGTTGAGTAATGAACCCATCAATAATTCAGCAGAAACTTTACCTTGTGATGGTTTGTAGCCAATTGCTGTAAATACTAGATAACAACAAAAAAATGCACCCAATGATGTGCTGAATGCAATTGTGATGGAACTGGTGAGAATCTGTGCAGGGCTGGCAATATTATGAATTGTTTGAGAAAACTCCATTGCAATCGCAATTAAAAGAATATAGGTAAAATAAGGCAGTATTTTAAAAGCTATTTTTTCAATGGATTGTGGAATTCTGCGTGCTAAAATAAACCCTAAGCATAAACAAAATAAAAGTTGGAAAATAAGCCAAAGTGATTGCATGAAAAATAGATAGGCAATGGATACCTATCTATTATAGTCGAAGCACAGAAAAGCGGTTGAAAATTTATAGAAGAATATTAACCAAGTTTATGCAGCTTTTGATTTTTGCTTTGCGCTTTGCTCACGGCCTAATAAGCGGAAATCTGCTGGGTTTACTTTGCGAGTGCTGAGCCAAAATTTCCAGGTATAGGTTGGCCATAATGCAAAGTTTTTACCACCATCTTGTTGGTACCAACTGACACAGCCTGATTGCCATACCGTACCTTCAAGCTGTTTCTGTACATTTTCATTAAATTGATCTTGTACTTCAGCTTTTACCGTCACTGCTTGAGTCTGTGTTTTTGCAACCATTTGAATCAACTGCAAAATATAATTCACTTGAGATTCAATCATGAAAATTACAGAGTTATGCCCCAGTACGGTATTTGGACCAAGCAATTGAAATAGATTTGGAAAGCCTTTGGTGCTGATCCCATAAAAACTTTCTGCACCATCTTTCCATGCCGTTTTTAATTCAACGCCGTGTTCACCATAGCAATCAAATGATTTTAAATAGATGCGTGGATCTGTAATAAAACCAGTACCATAAATTAAACAATCAATTTGACGTTCTTTGCCATCCTTGGTGATGATGCTATTTTCAGTAATTTCCTGAATTCCATCGGTAATTAATTCAACATTTTTACGGTTGAATGTTGGAAAGTATTTGTTGGAAATCAGAATACGCTTACAGCCCATAATATAGTCAGGGGTCAGTTTTCTGGCGATTTCTTTGTCTTTAACTTGGAATTTTATATAAGCTTCAGCAAGTTTCTGACCATATTTCATGATTTGTGGTTTTACAATGGGGACGACACGTGATTCATTTGACCAGTACAAGCGTGCACGGTGTAATTTCCTAAACCATTCAAAGCGACTAAATAGTTTTTTATCAAGTGCATTATAGGCACGTTCATCACGAGGAATTACCCAAGCAGGGGTTCTTTGAAATACATAAAGATTTTGCACCTTTGCAGCAATTTCAGGAATATATTGAATTGCACTACCACCAGTACCAATGGATGCTACATTTTTTTGATTTAAATTATAGTCATGCTTCCAATGTGATGAATGGAAAACTTCGCCTTTGAATTTTTCAAGCCCTTTAATTTTAGGAATCTGTGGTACATGCAATGGCCCTGATGCAAAAATAACAAATTGAGCCTCAATTTTTTGTCCACTTTTTAGTGTTAAATGCCAATTGAAATTATGCTCATCATAATGTGTAGAAACCACTTCTTGATTAAATTGGATGTATTTCTTTAAATTGAATTGCTGAATTAAATCTTGAATATAGTCAAAAATCTCAGGTGCTTCGGCATAACGTTTTGATCAATCCGTTTTGGGTGCAAAAGAAAGCGAGTACATATGTGATTGAACATCACACGCCGCACCCGGATACTGGTTCTCACGCCATGTACCGCCCACATCATCTGCTTTTTCTAAAATAATAAAATCATCAATATTGGCTTGCAATAGGCGGATCGCCATGGCTAAACCACCAAATCCCGATCCGATAATTGCAACTTGCGTTGATTGGGTTTTTGTTTCAGTCGTAGGGGCTGTACTCATTTTTGTTCGCTCTGACTTTTCCAGTTTTGCATAGAATATCGGAAATGCAGCGCTTGAAATATGATTGCACTGACACAAAAATTGATATATTCGGCAATTTGCAAAAAACCATCTTTGTAGTACAAAGTTTGGGTAGAAATCAAATGATGATCTAATGAAACGCTCGATTCTCGGTTTAATGTATTTAATTCATGGTATGCGTAATGCTGGAATCGATGTAGATTCACGACTTTCTAGCATTGGGATCAAAGCAGATGCACTCGATCCCAGCTCAATCATTCACCCCAGTTTAGAGTGGGATATACAAAAAGTGATTGGGCAGGGTGTGCAGCCAGAAACGGGGTTGTTTATTGGTCAGCATTATTCTTTGGCGGGCTATGGTCCATTGCTTATGCTCTTGGTGACCTGTGGTAATGTTGGTGATGCGATTCAAAATGGTGTTCATTATCAAGGTCTAACCTATTTATACGGTGTCTTAGGACTTGAGAAAGGTGATCATCAAATTGCATTAACTTACAAACCAGTAGATTTAGAAACAGAAATGGGCTTGTTGAGAGCACAATGCGAAATCTCTGGCACTTATAAATTTCTGGATGATATTTATAAAATGATGGGACTTACAGCGCCCAGCGTGAGAATCGAATTACCTTTTCAGCAGCCTCAGGATTTAAATGTATTAAAGCAATATCATGATTATTACGGTTCGGATTTACATTTTAATTGTGAAAAAGCTGCTTTTTGGATCAATGAAGATGTGATGCAACTGCCGATTCCCTCCGCAGATCCGATCACACATCGGGTTTACGAAGCCAAGTGCATTGCTGAAATTGAGCGATTAAATGCTGAAGAACAGAAAATTGCGCCATTGATTCAACGGGTAAATGATTATTTGGAATTACAGCAAGGGATTATTCCCTCGATGGCCGAAGTAGCTCAGGCGTTGAATGTGCCTGAAAGAACCTTACGCCATCAGTTGCAGCAATTAAATACCAGCTATAAACAAATTCGAGAACAGCTGATTAAGCACAAAGCATTGCGATTAATTGAATATAAGGAATATTCAATTGAGGTGATTGCTGAATTACTTGGCTACTCAGAACCCGCTGCATTTAATCATGCTTTTAAACGTTGGTTTGGGCAAAGCCCGCGTCAATATGGTAAATAAACAGGTAGTGCTGATATGAGATATAGAGTTAGAATTATCCCAAAGTTTTATTTATCAAAAATGAATATTCGATATACTTCCTTTAGCCTTTAAAAGTAACAAAATGATATGTTAGATCAGAATACAACTTCAACAGCATTTACTCCCGTATCACCCGCTGAGCGTTATGCAAAAGCATTGTCATCTGGACAGTTTTTACCAGATGATGCTCAGGCTCAAGCAGTACATGAGTTGGAGCGGGTATGGCAAGAATTGATCAATCGTTATAAAGCATCGAAGAAAGCTTTTCGTCGTTTCCGTCGTCAAACTGCACCGAGAGGTGTATATATGTGGGGCGGTGTCGGGCGTGGAAAAACATGGCTCATGGATCAATTTTACGATTCGATTCCTTTTCGCCGTAAAACCCGTATGCATTTTCATCACTTTATGCAGTTTGTGCATAAGGAGTTAAACAAGCTTTCTGGGCAGCGTAATCCGTTAGATATCGTTGCAGATCAAATTTATAAAGAAGCTGTAGTAATTTGTTTTGACGAGTTCTTTGTGTCGAATGTAACGGATGCAATGATTCTCAGTGATTTATTTCAAAAATTATTTACCCGTGGCATTACCTTGATTGCCACATCAAATATTGCCCCAGATGGTTTATATAAAAATGGAATCCATCGTGATCGTTTTATTCCAACGATTGAAATGGTGAAAAAACACTGTGTGGTATTGAATGTTGATGCGGGTGTTGACTATCGTTTACGGGTATTAAAACAAGCGCAATTGTTTAAATCACCACTGACAGATGATAATAAAGTCTGGATGGCAAAGCGTTTTAATGCATTAACCACATCGCAAACAGTGTCAGAAGAACCAATTACGATTAATAACCGTGTTGTTGAAACTTTAGGCCATACCGAAGATGTATTGTGGTGTGAGTTTAGAGAACTCTGTATGAAACCGCGTAGCCCATCGGATTTTATTGAAATTGCCAATATTTATAATACCGTTTTGGTGAGTAATGTTCCGCACTTAACTGATTTGCTGTCAGAAGGTACACGTCGTTTTATTTATCTGGTAGATGAGTTTTATGATCGTGGAGTAAAGCTATTACTGACCTCTCAAGACTCGATTATTGAAATTTATGATGGAGAGAAGCTGGCTTTTGAAATTGAACGTACACGTTCTCGTTTACTCGAAATGCAATCAGATGAATATTTGCAGTCAGAGCATCGTTTGATTAAAGGCAATAGTGAGTTAGAAGTAGAATAATCATCCTTAGAAAGATGTAAAAAAGCGATCCAATCATTGATAAGATCGCTTTTTTATGGGGGATACTGTCATCAGTATACATTTTGCAAGGATTGTCTGAGCAATCTATTTAAGGAGTCTCAGCCTATTTTAGATATACGTGATAAGATTAAAATGATCCTACAAAGCAGTTTCAGTTGTATTCACTTGATGATTAAAACAATTAACCCACCTGAATTTCAGTATTTGGATGGCGAACACGACTTTTATTCGGTGTCGCAATCAAATACGCAAGTGTTAGTGGTCCTAAGCGTCCAGCAAACATTAGACAAATTAAAGCGATTTGGCTTCCTGCATGCAAATTTTCTGTGATCCCTCGAGATAGGCCGACAGTACAAGCCGCAGAAACGGCTTCAAATAGTAAGTCTAAAAACTTTTTATCAGGTTCTAGAATCAGTAGGGTAAAAAAGCCAATCAAGATCAGTAACGATGTAATCGAAATGACTGCAAGAGCTTTAAACGTGGCTTGATGAGAAACAGAATGTCCAAAAACAGTAATTTCATCTGAACGCTTTAAAAAGGTAATGACACTTAAAATCATAATAATGAATGTGCCGACTTTAATTCCACCCGCAGTACTTAATGAGCCGCCACCAATAAACATCAATACCATGGTAATTAAGGTTGATGCATTGGTCATGCTGCTGACTTCCAAGCTGTTAAAACCTGATGAACGAGGTACAGTGGCATGGAACCATGCATTTAAAGCTTGATCACCAATAGACATGGGGGCAAGTGTTAAGGGGTTAGAAGCTTCGATTGCCCAAATAACAATAAAAGCAAAGAGGTTTAAGCCAGCAATCGTAGACAGAATTAACTTACTATTGGTAGAAAGCTTTTTCCAACGCTTGGCTCTTTTTATATCCATCAAGACAACAAAACCAATTCCACCGATGATATACAGCATACTGATGGTAAATGTCACCATATACTGGTCAGAGAAGCTCATTAAGCTATTGGGGAATAAAGAAAACCCACCATTATTAAAAGCAGAAATACTATAAAAAAGCGCATAAAAAAATGCATGTTCAAGGTCATAGTGATGTGACCAAGCCATGGTTAGAATCCCTGTACCAATCGCTTCAAAGAACAATGAATAAAGAAAAACCCCTTTTACTGTAAAGGTCGCTTTGGCCAAACTGGTTTGACCAATAGTTTCCTGTGCCATGACTTGCTGCCGAATACCAACTTTTGAGGAAAGACTCAAAGCAGCTAAGATTGCAAAAGTCATAAAACCTAAGCCGCCGCATTGGATCAGTATCATCACCACAACTTGACCAAAAGTGGTTAAGGAGTCACCAATATTGACGACAGATAGCCCAGTGATAGTCACAGCAGAGGTTGCAGTAAACAGGGCCTCTAGCCATGTCAAATTGCCTTGATTAGCAAAGGGAAGTTTAAGGAATAGTGTTCCGATGATAATGAAGCTTAAAAAACCTAAAGCAAGTAAGCTCGGTGGGCTGAGATTAATACTATTGTGTTTTTTGTTGATTAGTTCTTTTTTAGATAAACGCATAGTTATAACTATAAGAAACGAATCGAAAATTGTCTTAACATTTCTACAGGCCCTTCAAGGATTAAAATATCCTTTTCCTGTAAAATCGTCCCCGGTGCAATATCATACAGTACATGTGAACCGCGTTGTAATAACAAGGTTGTAAGTTCGGGGGTATTTTCCATGACCGTTTGAAATTGCGCGCCTTGTAAATTTGCACCTATTTCAATTTTGACGATATAGCGATCATTATTTAACGCCATATAACGTCTCACCATTGGATAACTAAGTGATTGTGCAACACGAATCCCCATATCTTCTTCAGGGTGAATGATTTTTGTAATGCCTAAATGAGACAAAATCATATGATGTGATTTAGATTTGGCTTTTACAAAGATTTTTTCGATACCCAAATTTTTTAAATGCAGTACGCATAGAATACTGGCTTCAATATCTTCACCAATGGCAACCACCACGGCATCACAATTTTTGATATTCAGTTCATCTAACACATGTTCATCGGTAGCATCTGCAATAACTGCATGACTGATTTTATCGGCAATGTTTTCTACATTTTTCTTTAATGTATCAATACCTATTACATCGTGATTTAAGTTGGTGAGTTCTAGTGCAACTGCTTCACCAAAACTGCCTAAACCGATGACAGCGAATTGCGCCATTCTACAAAGTCCTTATCCCGACACTGATTTTGTGTTGGTATGATCATATTCAATTTTTATATATTTTATCTTTAAAGTATTGCAACGCCAATCTACAAACTGAGAATAAAAAGCGATAAATGTAAATAAAACCAGATTTATGTCATAAAAACTTAAAATTGATCCGATATCATTGCTTTGAAATTTAAAAATGCAAAGCCAAGATTGGGCTTTTGATCCAAGAATAAAAAATGGATGATAAAAAAATGGACGATAAGAAAATTTTTAAAATTCTCCAACATTGGTTCCCAGCATTGGAGCAAAGAGATATTCCCAAAAAGAAATATCGTAAACGTTTTGTCGAGTTTCTCAGTTGGATCGAAGCTGAAAAGTTTGGTGGGCGATTTCGTGGATATTTAATGAAAATTGATCGTATGCAATTTCATGAAAATGAGATTGAGCGTTGTGCTGTTTTTCATGAATATGCAGTAGATAGCTTAGGAATTCAAACTCAAATTCGTGAAAGAGCGAAGCCTTTATTTGATCATTATGAAGTACACAAAGATGTTATTGGACGCTATTACAATGTTCAAGATCAAGTTTATGATGTTGTTTTTGAAGAAATATTAAAGCAGGCCAGACAACATGATCATGAACTGTTGCTGATTTATGCTGAAGACTATTATTGGTTGATTGTACCGAATCATGAATATAAAATTGAAAAGTTCTGCAAGTGTTTTAATAAGCAATTTCATGATGAAGATGTCAGTATAGAACACTATGCATTATTTGACTGTTCAAGATCGACTTAGTTTTTTGCTATTAATTCAACTTATTGATAATAAAATAGAGAGATATCCATGTCACAGAAAATATATTCATTACTTCAACATTTAATTCCCGAGCTAAATGCACAAAAAATTCCTCAAAATACTGAATTTTATAGTTTTAGTGAATGGATAAATCAACAGCATGATTTCCTGCATTATATTGAATTAAAAGAATATTATGACAATGGAATTGAAAATGATTTCTACTTTAACCAGTACAATATTGATACTGAGCAATTGCAAAATGAAATCGAAGTTGCAATAGCAGAAGTATTTGATCAGTACGATGAGGAAGATGATGACGTCTCATTTGATAATCAAATCGATGCGATGGAACAAACCGAAGAAATTATTTTTGATAAAATTAAAGTGACTGCCAATCTACATCAGCTTTCTTTATTGGTGGTCTATCGAGAGAATCCATATTGGATGCTTGTGCCGACACAAGATGAGCAACAGTTAAATCAAATTGTGGATGCTTTTAATGACGCATTTAATGATGATGGTGATTTAAATATGGCGATTTATTAAGTTAACTTTTTCGAATTGTTCTGATTTTATAAAAAATAGCCCATAAAAAATTTATAGGCTATTTCTATTTTGAAGCTCTTTCTATTTTAAGAAACGTTGATAACCTAAGTTATTGGTAATTTCTTGATATGGGTAATTGATATTTTCCAAAGTCTCAATCAGTCCATCTGGATTCTGTACCGCATCTTCTGCATCCAAGCCAACCAAAACACGACCTTCTGCTGCACCGTGATTACGATAATGGAATAGGCTAATGTTATGGGTTGGACCAAGACGCTCTAAGAATGTTAATAAAGCACCTGGGCGTTCTGGAAACTCAACACGGAACAAACGTTCATTGGCAATATCAGCATGACCACCAATCAAATAACGGATATGCAATTTTGCAACTTCATCATCCGATAAATCATCGACATCATAATGTAATTTCATTGCTTCATAGATGTCATGACGTTCTTTTTCACCAGCCTTTAAGCTAATACCGACAAAGACTTGAGCGGCAGATGCATCACTGGCACGATAGTTAAACTCAGTGATATTACGTCCTTGCAAAGCACGACAGAAATTCAGGAAAGAACCTTTTTCTTCTGGAATGGTCACTGCAAAAATAGCTTCTTTACGTTCACCGAGTTCGGTACGTTCAGCAATATAACGTAAACGGTCAAAGTTCATATTGGCACCACAAACAATTGACACCATATTTTTGCCTTCAAGACCATGCTCAGCGACGTACTTTTTGATACCTGCAAGTGCCATCGCACCTGATGGTTCTACAATACTACGACATTCATCATAGGTATCTTTGATTGCTGTACAGATTTCATCTGTGTTGACCAAGACGACATCACGTTCAACAATTGGACCTGAGTTATCAGATTTTTGTAGTTGAATCACTTCAAATGGCTTTTCACCAATTTGAGCAACAGCTGTACCATCTGCAAATAATCCTACAGAAGGGAGTACCACACGTTGATTCGCTTCAAATGCTGCTTTTAAACATGCAGATTCATCATATTCGACAGGAATAATTTTGACATGCGGAGCAACATCACCAAGATATGCTGCTACACCTGCAATTAAACCACCACCGCCCACAGCAACAAATACGTATTCAACATCACGCCATTGACGCAATATTTCATTGGCAATTGTACCTTGGCCGGCCATGACCAGTTCATCATCATAAGGCGGAATAAAGGTTAAACCTTCGTCGTTTGCACGTTGAATCGCATATTTGTTAGCAACATCAAATGAGTCGCCGTGAAGCACAACATCACCACCCAAACGCTTTACTGCTTGAACTTTAATGTCAGGGGTGGTTTTTGGCATCACAATAATGGCGCGAATACCTAACTTTTGACCAGATAAAGCCACGCCCTGAGCATGGTTACCTGCTGAAGCAGTAATAACGCCACGTTCCAACTGAGATTTCGGTAATTGACTAATACGGTTATACGCACCGCGTAGTTTGAAGGAAAAGACAGGTTGTAAATCTTCGCGTTTAAAGCGAATGTTATTGTTTAGTTTTTCACTAATTCGTGGCGCTGCTTCGAGTGGGGTTTCGATTGCAACGTCATACACCGTTGCCTGTAATATTTGTCGAACCAAACGAGACAGCATGTTAATTTTCCATCTAACAGTTTAAAATGAGCGCTCATTGTAACAAACCGTTGTACCTTTGCGTTTTAAAATTATGCAAAATGTGCAGGAAATTGAAATTTTATTGAGAGATGTCATGAGCCTTTATGCAACCCAGGACGAGAAAAAACAAGCTGCAGCCCAAGCCGCTTTAAAACACTTACCAAGAGGGGGCATTTTGGGAGTTGGTACTGGTAGTACAGTGAACTTCTTAATTGAATTATTACCTCAGTTACAACTCGAAGCAGCAGTTGCCAGTTCAGAAGCAACGGCTCAACGTCTTAAGAAATTAGGTATTGAGGTGGTTGATATGAACCATGTCAGTGGTTTAGATGCTTATGTGGATGGTGCTGATGAAATTGACCGTCATTTACATATGATTAAAGGCGGGGGGGCTGCACTCACGCGTGAAAAAATCGTGGCATCTATTGCGAAAAAGTTTGTATGTATTGTTGATGACTCGAAATGGGTCGATCAGTTAGGCCGTGAATTTCCTTTGCCTATTGAAGTGATTCCTATGGCACGTTCAGCAGTAGCACGTAAAATTGTATCACTAGGCGGTGACCCAGTTTATCGTGAAGGTGTGGTAACGGATAACGGTAATGTCATTCTAGATGTGTATAACTTAAATATTTTGAATGCATTAGAGGTCGAAAAAACCATTAACGATATTCCTGGAGTGGTGTGTAACGGTATTTTTGCGATCAATAAAGCTGATGTTGCTGTAGTTGCGACCAATAACGGTATTGAAGAGCGTACCGCAGGATAAAAAAATTTCCCCTAACTTCTGCTCGAGTAAAGATGAGGCTTCCTCCTTGCCTTTAAAGAACGGTTGGGGGAGATTCTAAAAATAAGCGTATTATGACTGCAAATCTTCCTGAAATTAAAATCACTCATCATGCACGGGCAACACGCTTGCGTTTACGTGTTGAACCAACACAGATTCGCTTAACTGTGCCTAAGTATTGTAGCCAACGTCAGATTCAGCATTTTTTACACGAGTCTAAACAATGGATGATTGAGACCTGGCATAAACAGCAGGAAAAAATACAGCAAGTTGATCAGATATTACCGACAAGCTTGCAACTGTTTAATTTAAAACACCCCATAGAAATTATTTATAAAACTCAAAAAAATAGCTATATTTTAGATGAGCAAAAGCCTCAATTATTTGTCAGCGACCGTCAGCCTGAAAACTATTTAAAAGCTTTTGTAATTGCTTATGCAAAGCATTATTTACCAATCTATTTAAAGCAAGTCAGTGATGAAACTCGTTTAAAGTTTGGACAGTGTACTGTTCGACACCCAAAAACACGTTGGGGAAGTTGTACAGCCCGTCATGATATTATGCTCAATAGTGCTTTGGTTTTATTTGATCAACAAATTACCCGTTATGTCTGTGTACATGAATTGGCACATACCAAACATTTTGATCATAGCGCTGCTTTTTGGTTTGAAGTTGAAAAGCATGATCAACACTATCAGCAGCATCGTAAAGTTTTAAAAGGTAGCGTAATGCCTTGGTGGTGGGCGTAATAAAATAAGTAAATTTCTAGATTGAATTAAAACAAAAAATAAGGAAAAGCGTATGAGTGTAAAAAGAATCATAGGTAATATTAAAGCTTTAGATTTAGCCAGTGCGCAAGCTTTTTATGGTGATTTTTTAGCGATGGACTTGGTGATGGATCATGGCTGGATCAAAACATTTGCCAGTCAGGAAATGATGCATCCACAAATCAGTATTGCTTCCGAAGGGGGAAATAATACAGATGTACCCGATTTTTCAATCGAGGTCGACAATGTGGATGAACTTTATGAAAAAGCCAAAAAATTAGATTTAGACATCCTCTATCCCTTAACTAACGAGGATTGGGTCGTTAGGCGATTCTATGTCAAAGATCCATTTGGAAAGGTTGTAAATATTTTACAACATATTGAATATTAAAAAATTAATGAATTAAGTAGGATTTTTAAATGCAGTGGAATAAATTGGTTCCAGAACTGATCGTCACCGATTTGGATAAAAGTTATCATTTTTGGGTGGAAATATTGGGTTTTTCTGTAATGTATCAACGGACTGAAGAAAAATTTATCTATGTGGAACTTGATGGTGTTCAGTTTATGTTGGAGCAACAACAACAAGGGCAATGGTTAACAGGAGTATTGGCCTACCCATTGGGAAGAGGGATTAACTTTCAGTTCGAAGTAGACCAACTCGACAGTATTTTAAATCGTTTGGATGTCGCACAATGGCCGCTGTTTGAAGCATTAGAAGAACGTTGGTACCGTGCAGAAACTATAGAGCATGGACAAAAGCAATTTTTAGTTCAAGATCCAGATGGTTATTTATTACGAATTGTTGAGGTGATTGGAGAAAGGGCGATAACGTTAGATTAAATCAAGGCTGGCTTAAATAAGGTCAGGTTATAGGGACTTTAATTGAGGTACAGCGATGCACATCAGATCTTTTCAGTATTATGACCGAGCACCATTGAGTGAACTTTTTTTAAATACCAGAAAATTAAGTTGGCCGTGGTTGAATTCTTCAAAATGGGAGCTGAGTGATTTTGAAAAATACACCCAAAATGAAATGATTTTAGTAGCTGAAAAAGACCAAGAATATTTGGGATTTGCATCTATTTTTCTGCAAGAGAACTTTTTACATCATCTATTTATTGCCCCAAATGCTCAAAATCAGGGTGTAGGGACAGCATTGCTACACGCAGCAGAACAACTGTTTACGGGTACAGGCTATCTCAAATGTTTATCTGAAAATAAAAAAGCTTTGTCTTTTTATTTAGGTCATGGCTGGGAAGCAATCAGCACTGGAGAAAGTGAAGAAGGTGGATATATATTGATGTCAAAAGCAAAACTTATTCAGTAAAACTATTGACCCATTCTATAATTATTTCGACGACTTCATCAGGCTGTTTAATCCATGCACTATGTTGATTGCCTTTGGTTTTATGGGTTAAATCCAGCGTGTTTATTTGTGGGTTTTTAAAATAACCACTTAGGCCAAGCATTGAAGACATTGGTGCAAAATCATCGCCATTTAAATAGACAAATAAGGCAGCGTTATTCACCACGTTTTCTTGCCCAATAATATGTGCATAATTTCCTGTAAAGATAACTTTAGACCAATCACGCATTAAGGATTTTGTCTCTTTATTCCCAAAAGCAATTTTATAGCCTGCAAAATAACCATCTTTTAAAATCATGGCGTTGATCGCTGTGACTGCTTTTAAAATATTTATTTTACCTTTTAAGTCCCAATTTTTTAAACCGATATTGCCAGTGGCAACACCAATGACTTTATTTGCATGATTTTGTGCATAAAGTGTTGCTAAATGTCCGCCTAAGCTATGTCCAAATAAGATTGGGGCTTGCTGGTTCAATTCTAAGGCCAGCTTTTCCAGTTGAGGAATAAATTCATTGAGTAAATCAGCATAACCATAATCAACCTTTGCTGAAACAGGTGGAGTATTGCGTCCGCAATGAGGATAATCAGCCACAATAACATTCAAGCCACTTTGGCTTAAAGCTGTAATGAGTACCTCGTATTTACTGATTGCTATACCTAGCGCAGCCAGCAAAATAACACTCTGGCTATTTTCAGTGTTTGAATAAATATCGACTAGAATTGGATATGGCCCAAAATCAATCTTCTTTTGGGTAAAAGAGGTGTTTTTCATGATTTAGTCCTTAAAAATATTCATTTGAATCATGCTTGAAAGTCCGAGTTTGTGCATTAAAGCAGTCCGTGATTGAGGGTTTCTTTTTGCTTCAATTGAGATAAGTTTACGCATTTCTGAATTAAAATGTACCCGCGGATATTGGGTTAAAATTTTGTTTTTAAAACTGTTTGAAAATAAGCTGAGATCAGTTCCAATCACATCACATGAAGTGGCTTTTTGTAATAATAGAACTTCTTTAGTAAGGCTTGGATCATTCTCATCTAAATTCCCATTCATATGTAAACAAATCGCATCTGAAATATTATCTATTTTGACTTTGGGATAATGGTGTTTGGTACAGAGTGCTTCAGCTCTTAAGGCGCTTTCAAAGCTAAAACATTGACATGCATATTGATCCAAATGATCAACTAGACCTAAATCATGCATCAAACATGAGACAAAAAGGCTCTCTTGATCAAATTGCCATTGTTTGGTGTGGGCAATAGCAACAGCCCAAAAATAGCTCCGCCAAGAATGATTGATGATCGCTTGTGAAGCCGTTTGTTCTAATTCGTTCATCGCTTCTTTGGCAATTGCTGTGTCAGGAATATGAAAATTATCCAGTGTAAATAAAGTTGAATCATGAGGTGCTTTGAGAAATGTCTTGCCATAGCTCAATGTGACAGGGATTAGAACTTGTTTTATTAACTGAGTTTTTTCTTTAAAGCTAAGTTTTCCATTGCTTGTATTCATCCACGCTCGTGATCCAATCATGATCAATGGGTCCTTTTGTTGAATTTAGAGTAATTACTCTAAATTATTATGCATAAATCATTTAGCAAGACAAGACCGTTTTCTTTGAATTTTTTTGAATAGTCTTTTATGCCAAAAATGAGAATTAAAATTGTTTGTCCTTTTACTATTTTTTTTGAAATAGCCAATCTGTCAAAAAACTCAGACATAAGAATATAATTTTCTCAATTAATATTTTTATTTAAATCAATTATATAGAAAAATAAACGAGATGGTTATAAAAATACTTGCAATGCCACATCTTACATTTAAGGTTTAATTACCTTTGCGTAGGGGATGCCAAACCTTGCGCTGCAAACAAAGCAGTGCTTTGTTTTTGCTCATGGGCGAAGGGTACGTCCTGTACCCCCGTCCAACGGCGACATCCATGTCGCCCCGTGGTAGAATAACCATCCATGATTTAAAAACACAAAAACGAATTAATAATTAGGTAGGTTGACTATTTTTGGATTGATAGATTTATAGACAATGTCATTGAATAGTCTGCGTGTGTATATTGATCATCATAAATTTTAAGTAAGAGTATAATGCCTTAAAAGTATTTCTTAATAAAAACTGTTAAATTACAAAATAGTCTGATTATTTTAAGCATAAGTTGGGAGTGAATAAAAAAATACTCTAAACTTGGCGAATTGCCAATATTTCCTATTTCTTATCATAAAGATATCAGACGTGAATTTTGCAGATACTCATTACTTTATTTTGATTGTACCGTTCTGCCTGATATTAATGGGCAGTTTACTTTTGATCTGCCATTATTTTTTTAAGGCACCTACATATTTATTTTGGTTGGGTCTCGGATATATCGTGCCATCATTTTCTTTAGCTGCACAAAGCTTTATGTCTAACCAACAATTAACATTTTCTGCTCCACTTTTAGGTGGTTTATACCTATTTGGCGCGTGGGCCAGTGCATATACTATGGCATTAAGAAAGAACGCCAGTTCACATACTTTAGCCGCTTTTATCTTGATCTTCATCACAATATGCTTGTTGGTCTATTATTCTTTTGTTGATGAACAGCTATGGATGCGGATGCTGATTTTAAACCTTAGCATTGCCGTAGTTGAATCATTGGTTTTGGCTTCAATTTTTAAAAATGATAAGCAAAGTGATTGGTTAAATAAGCTGGTCGATTATTCTTACCTTTTTATTGTTTTATATACTTTTTTTCGCGTCATTATTATTTTCTTTTTTTTGAAAAATATTCAAGCCAATATGCTTGTAAATTCAGTATGGTGGTTAATGATGCTTGCTGCCAGTATTATCCTGAGCATGTGGTTTGCGATCGTACTTATAGGAACATTAGTTCGAGACATTATTTTGAAATTAAATGATGAACGTTGTAGAGATCCATTAACGCATCTACTCAATCGCCGTGGATTTTATGATGCAGCTAAAATAAATTTAATTGATTTATCAGATAGACAATATTTTTTGTTAATGTGTGATGTTGATCATTTTAAAAAAATTAATGATACCTATGGACATCTGGTCGGTGATCAGATTTTGCAAAGTGTAGGTCGTCTTGTCAGTCAGCATGTCGGTGAAAAGGGCTTAGTTGGACGTTTTGGTGGTGAAGAGTTTATTGTTTTATTACAAGTTGAAGATCTCAGTGAGGCTTATAAAATTGCTGAGCGTATGCGGATTGCTATTGAAACTGAGCAATTTTTAACTCAATCCATCTTATTGACAGCCAGCTTTGGCTTAACACAAGTGAGACATCGTAATTTAGCGAGTGGTATAGAAGCTGCTGACAAACTTTTGTATGTGGCCAAACGTAGAGGACGAAACTGTATTGCCCAAGATGCATGAATTAAATTTATGGGAATTTAACTTTGTCATAATGCTAAAACATTATAAAAACCCAGTAAAATAGTTTAGAAAGCATCAACTTCCTGTCATACTACAGCACTACAAAATGGATACTTTTAAATCGAGGTAAAAAACGTGATTTCAGTGGGTATTGTCGGTGGAACAGGTTATACAGGCGTTGAATTGTTGCGTCTTTTACTACGACATCCAAATGTTCAAGTGAATGTACTGACATCACGTACCGAAGATGGTCGCCGTGTGGATGATATATTTCCAAGCTTACGTGGGCACACAGAGCTTAAGTATTCAGATTTAAACATTGATGAATTAAAAAAATGTGATGTTGTGTTTTTTGCGACCCCGCATGGTGTGGCAATGCAGCATGCACAACAACTTTTGGCAGCAAATACCAAAGTTATCGATTTAGCCGCTGATTTTCGCTTGCAGAATTTAGCACAGTTTGAAAAATGGTATGGGATGCAGCATGCCTGCCCAGAGATACTGAAAGACTCTGTTTATGGTTTATCGGAACTTAATCGTGAACAAATTAAAAATGCCAATGTTGTCGGTAACCCGGGTTGTTACCCAACCACTGTTCAGTTGGGATTAGCGCCACTTTTTAAGCAAGCTGAAACATTGGTTAAACCAGAAAGTATTATCATTGATGCGAAATCTGGTGTATCAGGTGCAGGGCGTAAAGCTAGTCTAGGCATGATTTATTCTGAAAATGCAGATAATTTTAAAGCCTATGGCGTTGCTGGACATCGTCATCATCCTGAGATTGTAGAAGCATTAGAAAATATTTCGGGTCAAAAAAATGTATTTGATCAGATTCTTTTTGTACCACATTTGGTTCCGATGATTCGTGGTATGTTCAGTACAATCTATGTTGATTTGACAGAGCAAGGCGCAGCAGCAGATTTACAAAGTCTTTATGAAAAATTTTATGCAAATGAAATATTTGTAGATGTAATGCCTGCAAATAGTTCACCAGAAACACGTTCTGTACGTGGTGCAAACCAACTCAGAATTGCACTGTATAAACCGCATCCGAACAAGTTAATTGTTTTGTCTGTTCAAGATAATTTAGTCAAAGGTGCGGCAGGACAGGCTGTACAAAATATGAACTTAATGTTTGGTTTTACTGAAGATGCTGGTCTACAAGGTATCGGATTATTACCATAAAAAACGCTTTATTGCTTCACACACATATAACTTTGCGGTTAAATGTGTGTTTTGATTCTATCAATAATACTTAGAGATGATGATGCAGAACACAGAAACAAATACCGCGTCACAACCAGCTCAAGCACCGAAAAAGCCTTTTTTAAAAGGGAATATGCCTTTGGTGATCGGTGGGGTTGTATTATGTGCTGGCAGTGTGATTTTAGGTTATACAGTTGGACATCGCCAAGGGCTAACGGTAGTCGGTTTTGATGCAGATGCAGAACAGTTGGTAGAAGTTGTGAAGCAACAAAAAACAACGCTGGCTAATTTAAACAAAAGCTTAAATGCTGCTGTGCAGGAACGAGACGTGGCTGTTTCGAATTCTAACGATTTGTTAGAGTCATTGAACAAAGCCAATGCTGAAAAATCACAAGTAGATGTGATGAGTGCAATTTATCGTGAAGTGTTAAAACAACGTGGTGGTTTGAGTTTAACAATTCAAAATTTGGCCGTTAAGCCATTACCTGAAAACGCTTATGAATATCAGCTTGATCTTATTCAAGTCAGTCCAAGACGTGCGACCGGTTCCGTTGAAATTCGTTTGATTAGTGGTACTGAGGTGTTAACAGTGCCAATGGCAGATGCGAATTATAACTTTACTGATTATGAGCGTTTAACGGGACGTTGGACTATGCCTAAGGGTTTTAATCCACAATTTATCGAAATCCGTCTAAATGGTGCCACACCAGTGGTTAAACGTTTTAGTTGGTCACGTGGGCAAGCTGTAGACAGTGCAGCAGCGTTCGCTGCAGAGGTTCCTCAAGCTGCGGCTAATTCTCAATAAATCATAAGTATTTTGAAAAATATGCGAACTAATAAACGTCAAATGAGTTTAAATGAAGTGAAATCATCATTCCGTGATTCAGGATTTATAGATTGGCACTTGAGTATTCGTATAAGTAATTCAGAAGATCCAAACCATCCAGACCATGATCAAGCGGATGTTGCAGTACAAACTGCACCACCTGAAGTGAAGCGACCACCGATGTATTCTGTCGTTTTATTGAACGATGATTACACTCCGATGGACTTTGTTATTGAAATTTTACAACAATACTTTGCTTTGAATCTTGACCAAGCCACTCAAGTAATGTTAACAGTACATTATGAAGGAAAAGGTGAAGCTGGTGTTTATCCAAGAGACATTGCGGAGACTAAAGCCAACCAAGTTAATAACTACGCTCGATCTCAAGGTCATCCATTGCTTTGTCAGATTGAGCCAAAAGAATAAGGGGGTTTCATGCTCAGTCGTCAATTAGAAGTTTCACTCCGTTTGGCTGTTAGCATGGCTCGTCAAAAGAGACATGAGTTTCTTACGGTTGAACATTTATTATTGGCTTTACTTGATAACGATTCAGCGGTAAATGCACTAAAAGCATGTGGTGCTGAGATTATCAGTTTGCGCAAAGAGTTAGAGGAGTATGTAGAACAACATACGCCTAAACTAGGAGAAAACAACGACCAAGCCCCTCATCCAACTGAAAGTTTTGACCGTATCTTACAACGTGCAATTTTCCACGTTCAGTCAAGTGGTGGTGACCGCACAGTAGAGGGTGCAGATGTACTGGTTGCGATGTACTCTGAACGAGATTCTTTTGCCGTTTATTTACTAAAACGACATCAAATCAATCGTTTGACTTTAACCCAATATTTGTCACACGGTGCGCGTAAAGAAGAAATTCAAGTTGAAGAAGAATCTGATGATTTAGAAGGTGAATCAAGTGCTTCAGCAAATGCTGGACCTCTTGAACTTTATACCTTGAATTTAAATATTGAAGCGCAAAAAGGCAAAACTGATCCTTTAATTGGGCGTGAAAAAGAAATTGAACGAACTGCTCAAATTCTTTGCCGTCGCCGTAAAAACAACCCATTGCTTGTGGGTGATCCTGGTGTGGGTAAAACATCGATTGCTGAAGGTCTGGCATGGTTGATTGTGAATGGTAAAGCGCCTAAGCCACTTGCGACTGCTGAAGTGTTTAGTTTAGACATCGGTGCATTGGTTGCGGGTACAAAATACCGTGGTGACTTTGAAAAACGCTTGAAACAGCTTCTCAATGCTTTGAAAAAGAAACCAGAAGCAATTTTATTTATTGATGAAATTCATATGATCATTGGTGCTGGCTCAAGTATGGGCAGTACCATGGACGCATCGAATTTAATCAAACCTGCGTTGGCAAATGGTAGTTTACGTTGTATTGGTTCAACCACATTCCAAGAATATCGCCAAGTATTTGAAAAAGATCATGCACTATCACGCCGTTTCCAAAAGATCGATGTGAATGAGCCTTCTATTTCGGAGACAATTGATATTTTGCGTGGTTTGAAAAGCAAGTTTGAAGATTTCCATCATGTTAAATATGAAGATACTGCGCTAGTTTCAGCGGTTGAGTTGTCTGCTAAATTTATTAATGATCGTTTCTTGCCAGACAAGGCGATTGATGTGATTGATGAAGCTGGTGCACAGCGTCGTTTAAAAGCTGAACAAGATGATACCTTGATTACAGTTGAAAATATCGAAGATATTATTTCGAAGATTGCACGTATCCCGCCAAAAACAGTATCTAAAGATGATAAATCGGTACTTGAATATCTAGAGCGTGATCTTAAACGTGTGGTATTTGGTCAAGATGAAGCGATTACAGCTTTGGCTTCTGCGATTAAACTGTCACGTGCAGGTTTGAAAGCACCAGATAAACCAGTAGGTAGTTTTGTTTTTGCTGGTCCTACAGGTGTTGGTAAAACAGAAGTGACCAAGCAGTTGGCAAAACAGTTGGGTGTAGAGCTTGTTCGTTTCGATATGTCTGAATATATGGAACGTCATGCGGTTTCTCGTTTGATTGGTGCGCCTCCAGGTTATGTTGGTTATGATCAAGGTGGTTTACTGACTGACGCCATTCATAAGAATCCACACTGTGTCCTGTTATTAGATGAAATTGAAAAAGCACATCCAGATGTTTTTAACTTGCTATTGCAAGTCATGGATCATGGAGCTTTAACTGACAATAATGGACGTAAGTCTGATTTCCGTAATGTGATTATTGTATTGACTACGAATATTGGTGCTGAAAGTATTTCTCGTAACAGTATCGGCTTTACTGAACAAGACAACAGTCATGACAATCAGGAAGCGATGAAACGTGCATTTGCACCAGAATTCCGTAATCGTTTAGATGGCGTAATTCAGTTTAAAGCATTGCCTACCACAGTGATTGAGTCTGTTGTTGATAAGTTCTTAACTGAACTTCAAGCGCAGTTAGATGATAAAAAAGTGGTACTTGAAGTCGATCAATCTGCTCGAGATTGGATGGCTGAGAATGGCTATGATCGTTTAATGGGTGCTCGCCCAATGCAACGTTTGATTCAAGAACATTTGAAGAAACCACTTGCTGAGATGATTCTATTTGGTGAGCTTGCAGATCATGGTGGTAACGTTGCTGTCTCTGTGAAGAAAGAAAATGGTAAGGCTGTAGGGCTGACATTAGAAGTCTTTGAAGATCAGACTGCTGAACCAGCATAGTTGTGAATGAGCTTTAAAATAACCCGCATTGATTGCGGGTTATTTTTTGAATTATGCGCTTATAAAATATCAATTTTCTTTAACCAAGTTAAGAATAATGTCGGCCATTGTGTTGTTTCAGTATTGGCTTTGCCTAAGCCCCAGCCATGTCCACCATTTTTGAAAAGATGTAATTCATAAGCGATCTTGTGTTGCTGCAAAGCGGTTTGCATATTGAGGCTATTCTGAACAGGTGAAATCGGATCATCGATGGCGTGTGCTAAAAAGGTTGGAGGTGTATTCTGTTTGACTTGTAAATCTACTGAAAACAAGATTTGTTTGGCTAAATCATGTTTTGATCCAAATAAGCTTTTATAAGCATGGGTATGATCTAGCGGCGCTTGCATACTAATGATTGGATAGAGTAGCGCCACAAAATTAGGCTGAGCGGAAATTTGATCAATCGGATCATTTAAACTCGAAAATTGTTGTTGCCATTGTGTCGCAATGATGCCAGCTAAATGCCCACCTGCGGAGAAACCCAGTACACCAATTTTGTCTGGATCAATGTTGAATTGATTTGCATGATAACGAATGATACGCAGGGCTCTTTGGCCATCTTCAAAGGGCACAAGCAGATTATTACCATCCTGATTAGGTAAGCGGTAAATTAATTCAAATACGGTAAATCCCTGTTTTTGTAAAAACTGTGCAGTTGGCGTGCTTTCTTTGGCCAATTCCTCTCTGGCATAACCCCCACCACTAATGACTAAAATAGCGATGTGATTGCTCTGTTTGGGGCAATATACCCACAGTTGAGGAGAGTTGATATGCTCAATAGCACCATGCTTATTTATCGTAAATTGTTCATTGGATGGTGCCAGTGTCGCGCTATTGGGCCATAGTGGAAGACTCAGTGTTGCTGCATCTACATTTTGGCTAAGCCATAGGAAAATGAAGAAATTAAACACGAAATGATTTATTTTCATCCATAAAAAGCCAAAAATTGTAGATGCTGATATTTTATCCTGTTTTAAACAGGGCAAACTCATCAATATATTTTAAAAATGTATGCTTTTGTGGATGAGGCAAACAATAAGTACAATTTATAGATAAAAGCTTAGCCGTTTTAGTATGCTCAAAATTTTATTGCTTAGCTCGCGTGAAAATCACATATACTCTAACTTCATGATTATTCTTTGAGTATCAATGGACATTGCATTTACTAAAATTTTAACTACGATTTTATTATTTCTTGTCACAGCTGTTGCAGAAATTTTAGGTTGTTATTTTCCTTATTTGATTCTGAATCAAAATAAAAGTCATTGGTTATGGATACCTACCGTTTTAAGTTTGGCGGTATTTGTCTGGCTATTGACCTTGCATCCTGCTGCTTCAGGGCGTATTTATGCCGCATATGGCGGTATCTATATCTTTAGTGCACTGATGTGGCTGAAATTTGTCGATCAAGTCAGTTTAACTCGCTGGGATTTGTTTGGTGGGTGTATTGTAATCATTGGGGCTTTGGTGATTATTCTGCAACCGCAAGGTTTGATTCGTTAAGTCTTCAACAGCATCATTTTACAGTATCTTGTGTTGCTTCAAGTTGATTGATCTTACATACTTTGGGAATTGCTTTACGATATGCAGCATAATCCTGTTTATATTGTTTAAACCATTTCTGATATTCAGGATTCAGCCTTAAATTGGCAAGATTCGGTTCATTTTCAAAAGAGGATGGTTCTGTATTGTTCTCATCAGAAAATTCCAATTGTTTTAAGTAGGAGAGTGCTCTATCCGTTTGACTAAGCAGCGCATAGAATTCAGCGAGGAATTCCTTTTCTCGTTGAGTTTGCTTACGGTTCTTATTCACCACAGCTTCAATTTTAACCTGATTATCACGCAACCATTTTTCAGCAAGCTTCGGGTCTTCATGATTGAGATATTTAAAATACTGTTGCGCTAAAATAATAAAATTTCCTGCATCGAAAGCTTGATTGGGATCAGATAAATAGTGAAATAAAGGCTTTTTAAGTATATTAATGAGGCGTTTTTGCTCATTCTCCTCAAGATGATATTTCTGTAACAGCATCAGTTTGTCACTGAGTACAGCATAATAATTTTTCTCATACTCCTCATTGTCTGGTTGCAACTTCATTAAGGTCTCAAATAATTGTTCAGCCTTTAGCAAATAGTTTAGACGTAGCGTTGGGTCTATGTTTTTCCGATAATACACCGACATTTGTGCATAGAATAAACCTAAGTTATTGATTGCGATTGTATCTTTAGGATCACGTTTTTTTAACGCAAAATACGCCTGCTCAGTAAGTTCTTGAAAAGGCTGAGAGAGCGTGGTGCAGTGTTGTTCAAGCAAATATTCAGCGTATCCAGAAGTCAGAATCGCATAGTTGTGTAAATAGATGGAATCGTTATATTCAATGTCTTTGGCTTTTAACAGTTTTTGCACATTGGGTTGGGCCTTCTGGATTTGAGCCTTAATCTGTGGTTCAATTTTGGCCAGATTTTTGGTTGCTAATACTTGATCGCTTAAATCTTCTATGGCTTGAATTTCATCATCGTTGATATCTGCATAGCTAATTGAAGCGTTGAGTGATAATAAAAAAATAAGAATTTTAATTTTCATTGTTGATTCTGCGTTTATCTATTCTTTGAAATAATTGTATACAAGCCAAGAAGAAACATCAAAAATTGTTCTATTGGAATTAAAAAAGCATCCAGTAAACTGAATGCTTTTTTTCTTAGCGGTCATCCATGACTATTGGATAGGTGGATGCTGTAATTGGTTTAACTCTTTTTTACTGAAACCTCTAGAGACAAGTACCTTCTTAATCCCAGTAATCACATCCTGATCTGTCGCTTTCATCAAAGCTGATAAAAGTTGATCATTGGATTTACAAGAGCAATCATTTTCAACACATGCAATTTGATTTTTATGTTCATTTTGCAATGTATCTTCAGCCGTAAACAGCTTTTGCCAAAAACTCATAGAGCCTTCATACACAACCTAACATAGTTCGAAATATAGCCGTTTTTTAATAAAATACAAGATCTGAGAGAAATAGATGATCGAGTTATAGGCTGATTTTTTCGATGATTTGAGATGTTTTAAACGGTTTGTTAAAAGACCATGATTTAAATGAATTATAACTTAATGATATATCAATAAATAATTTAAACAAATAGCTGCCATGTCAATTTACATGGCAGCCAAATCTTGTAATAAATTGTTTAAATTTTTTCGAGAAGAACTCCAGATTCTACATGATGGGTGTAAGGGAATTGATCAAACATCGCAAATTTCACAATCTTATGGGTTTTAAGCAAGGTTTTTAAATTGTCGTGTAATGTATCTGGATTGCATGAAATATAAAGAATACGTTGAAAACCTTGCAAAAGCATTAACGTATCGTCATCAATCCCTGCACGCGGTGGATCGACAAAAACTGTATCAAACTCATAACCCTGAATGTCTATTTCTGCTTCTTGTAAACGACGGAATTCACGTTCTCCGTTATAGGCCTGAGTAAACTCTTCTGCTGAAAGACGTGCAACTTGAATATTGTCGATCTGATTTTGTTGAATATTCCACTGTGCCGCGTAGACCGAAGATTTTGCTAATTCAGTTGCCAAAACATGGTTAAAGCTCAAGGATAAGGGTAGGGTAAAGTTACCATTACCACAGTATAACTCGAGTAAGTCTTTATTTTTGCCCTCTACTGACTGACAAGCCCATTGCAACATTTTTTGGCAAACTTGTGCATTGGGTTGAGTAAAGCTACTTTCAATTTGCTTATATTGAAATTTACGCTCAAAGACTTTTAATTCTTCAACAACAAATTCATCGGTTAAGATAACTTTTTGTCCGCGACTGCGGCCAATGATTTTAACATTCAACTTATCAGCCAATTGTTTTGCTAAAACTTCCCATTCTTCACTGAGTGGTGCACGATAAATCAATGAAACCAGCATTTCGCCCTTGAGCGTTGCTAAAAAATGCACTTCAAAAAGACGTTTTGATAAGACTAAATCGGCTTTTAGCTCAGCCAATAAAACTGGCATGAGCTGATTTATACTTCGATCTGCAATCGGAAATTCATCAATGCGAGCAACGGTTTTTTGTTGATTTTCATCTCGTTCAAACATGGCATAGAACATATCATCTTCGGTATGCCAAATTCTGAATTCTGCACGCATACGAAAGTTTTGTTCAGGTGAAGCAAATACTTCTAATGATGGTGGATTAAATTCTGCGAATTGAGTTTGGATTCGTTCAATTTTGGCATCAAGCTGTTGTTGATAAGATGAAGTCATATAAATCAGAAAAACATTGGAATTAAGCAGTAGCGATGGTATCAAAAATAGGAACAGATGGACACAATATTGCAGTCCATCTTTGTCAATTTATTGAGAATGGCTTGTGTATTTAATAATCCTAAGTTTTCTTTAGCAAAACGATAATGTGGAGCAACCGTTTAACACTTGCTTAAGTGCTTAACCAAATAATCAATAAAAACTCTTACTGCAGGAAGTAAGCCACGGCGCGAAGGATAAACAGCATGAAAGATCCCATGCGGTGCTTTCCAGTTAGGTAAGACACGGACCAATTCGCCTGTTGTGACAAAATCATTGGCAATGGTGTCTGGAAGTAAGGCAATACCACAATTTTGACTGGCTAATTTTGCCAACATCATTAAATCGGAACCCATGAGTATAGGGTTAACTTTAATTTTTTTCTGCTGGTTTTCACTGTCATGTAACACCATTTGTTGGTCTAAATGTTCATCAACCATACTTAAAATACGGTGTTCAGACAAGTCTTCAGGTTTTTTCAGCATGCCAAATTCATTTAAATATGCTTGACTTGCAAGGAGATGCTGTTCAATTTGTCCAAATTTTCTCAGCACTAAGCTCGGGTCATCATCTAGATTTGCGCGAACACGCAAGGCAACATCAAAACCTTCATTGATAATATCTACTCGGCGATTACTCACTAGAAGTTGTACTCTGATTTCAGGGTAAGCTTTTAAAAAATCGGGAAGAATTTTGGATAATTCACTTTGTGCAACAGTTACAGGGACACTTACTTTAATAACACCACGAGGTTGTTCGCTAAGATGATCGACCAAATCATGCGCTGATTGTGCAGCATTCATCATCACTTGGGCATGGCGGTAAATATTCATACCAATGTCAGTAACAGCAAAATGACGAGAACTCCGCTGAATTAAACGAACTCCTAATTTTTCTTCTAAATTATATACACGGCGACTGAGCTTGGATTTAGGGATATCCGTTGCACGTTCAGCCGCACTGAATCCCCCATGCTCTACAACCAAACCAAAGCAGTAAAAGTCATCCAAATCAGTGAGCATAAATACATTCCATAATTGCAACAATGATGCACTATTAAACTTAACTGTTGCATCAAGTCAACTTATTAATTGTGAAAATTTTCTAAGATTAGGCATTGCCTGTCATGAGAATATTCTGAACTTGCTTATATTCTTCTAATCTCAAAAGGTCTTTAGTCGTCGGGTGTGGAATACGGGTGATATCCATGTTATCAGCAACATCTGCCAGTTTTACCACACGTGCAATTGGATTCTTTACTGCACGGTAGGCAGCTTCGATTCTAGATTCGCCTTCTTTTTTGGTTAAGGCAACAACTGCATCGACAATTTCTTGACTAAAGCCAAGTGAGATTAAATCGACCACAGTGGTATCGGTATCTTCCAAGATGTCGTGTAATACAGCAACAATCTGTTGATTGGGTGTTTTAACTTTGAACATCAACCTCAGAGGGTGAAAAATATAAGGCTGTTGTGCTTTATCTTTTTGGCCTGCGTGTTTACGAGCTGCTAAAGCAATCGCTTTTTCAATCGTTGACATAATATCCTTAGCTTTGTTTCGTGTATTTATTAAATATTAAAAGCAGTTTTAGATTTATCTAAAACGAGTGTTAAATTTCTCTAACTCGTTTAAAATACAATTTTATTCTGTTCCAAAGCGTATGCCATTTCAACTGATCACTTTAGAAAATTCTCAAGAAAATGTTACATGCCCACATTGCCGACATGCGGTCATTGATTGGAATGAAGAACAATATCTACAACCATGTATGCATACCTTGTTTATTGCGATGGATTTGGGCTTTGAATATATTTCAGATGCATTTGAAGCGACCATGCAGCGTAGCGTCGATGAAATCCATGCTCATGATGATCAGGGATTGAATATTTTCAATGAATTATCTGAGAGTAGTTATCCTCATTATCTGATTTATAAAATAAGCTTAGGTGTTGTAGGGGATCAAGATTTTTATCGTTATATTGGATTTGGCGCTTAAATTTTAAGATCGGTAGTCATTCGGTTTAAATACTGCGCAATTGAATATCGTGTTTCTTTTAGCCTACTCTTATTAAAATTCCAAATAGTAATTAAAAATAGCGGAGTAGGCTTATATTTTCTGTTGTAGGCGCTGTTGATTTCACCTCCTACAACTTGAGTTTTATCATTACAATATAGAAATTAAGCTACATTCTATAAATCTTGAATAAGCTATTGTTTAACTCGAAATCGCGTTATTTTAAAAAAGCACTTTTTGAACGCTCAACTTCAGTCAATAACCATTCAACAAATTTAGCAATGAGAGGCGTTTGCTGTTGTTCTGCATAGACAAAATAATAGGCACGTGAACCTTTTAGTTTTATTTCTGATGCGATAATTAAATCACCTGAGCGCAGTTCTTTTTCCAGGAGTTTTTGTGGAATAAGTGCAACCCCCATATGATGTATTGCTGCCACCGCAAGCATCGAAAATAATTCATGACGTTGTCCTTCTAATGTAAAAGGATGCTCATAACCAGAAACTTCAAACCACTCTTTCCAAATATAGGGGCGTGTGGTTTGTTGAAGTAAGGGCAGCGTGGCAATCTCTTCCGCCGATAAGCTGCGACGTAAATCTCCAGAAGGTTCTCTTAGCTCTGGAAAATGCTTAAAAATTAACTCAGCAGAACACACAGGAACAACATCTTCATTCATTAGATAGTGGACTTTTGCACCTGGCCAATTTTCAATTTGTGCAGGCGTACCTGTATATATTGCAGCGTCAAAAATATGCTCACTGAACAAAAAAGGTTTGGTACTGGTTTCTAAATGAATGGTAATTTCAGGGTATATTTCATTGAATTTATACAGTCGGGGTAAGAGCCAGCGTGTTGCAAATGTCGGTACAACCCCCAATTTTAGAGTACCACCTAAACCCTTATGACTCATTAAATCGAGTGTGCTTTGCTCAATACCCAATAAATGAGTTTTGATGTTTTTATAATAATGCTCACCTGCCTGGGTTAATTCAACGCCATGCCGTGTTCTGTTAAATAAATTGAGTCCTAAAAAATCTTCGAGTTGTTGTACTTGGCGAGATATGGCACTTTGAGTAAGATGCAGCTCCTGAGCTGCAAAGGTATAACTTAGGTGCTTGGCAGCCGCTTCAAAACATATCAGTGATTGTAATGAAGGAATCATTCTACGCATATTCATTCCTTGAATATCAAAGTTAAATAATGGCTAAATTTAATCTATTTATATCTAGCAAAAAGAGCTTAAACCAAAGTAGATGTTTGCAATGAAACTTTCATCAAACCACTTGGTTTTATCTAAAATAAAAATTTATAAGAGGACGTAAAGGTGATAAAAGTTCGCTAAAAAGCCTCGTTTAATACCAACATAATTGAACAGTAGTCATTGAGCGAGCCATGTTATAAAAACACAAGATATGCGTAAATGGAATATCTGAGTGAGTATTAATCGTTTGAAAGTATGAATTTTCACACCTAACATCAGTACTAAGACAACAAGATATGTTCAGCAAAGGATGCTATGAATCAAATGGTTAATTCTACAAAAACGGCACGAGTTCAATTTAACTGGCAAGATCCATTTTTATTGGAACAGCAACTTACTTCTGAAGAACGCATGATTCGTGATGCTGCTTATGCCTATTCTCAAGACAAACTGATGCCAAGAGTTTTGGAACAATTCCGCCATGAAAAAACAGATGCTTCTATTTTTCGTGAAATGGGTGAATTGGGTTTGTTGGGACCGACAATCCCTGAAGAATATGGGGGCGCAGGTTTAAACTATGTCAGCTACGGTCTCATTGCCCGTGAAATTGAACGTGTAGATTCGGGTTATCGTTCAATGGCAAGTGTACAAAGCTCATTAGTGATGGTGCCTATCAATGAATTTGGTAATGAAGAGCAAAAACAAAAGTACTTACCAAAATTAGCTTCTGGCGAGTTTATTGGATGTTTCGGTTTAACAGAACCTGATCATGGTTCAGATCCAGGCAGTATGATTACCCGTGCCAAAAAGGTCGAAGGTGGTTATCGTTTGACTGGTGCAAAAATGTGGATCACCAATAGTCCAATCGCTGATGTATTTGTGGTCTGGGCTAAAGAAGTTTCTGCTGAAGGCAATGTTGGTGAGATTCGTGGTTTTATTCTAGAAAAGGGTTGGGAAGGACTTTCTGCACCTGCGATTCACGGCAAGGTCGGTTTGCGTGCATCGATTACCGGTGAAATTGTAATGGACAATGTTTTTGTTCCTGAAGAAAATGCATTTCCCGAAATTCGTGGTTTGCGTGGACCATTTACTTGTTTAAATAGTGCACGTTACGGTATTGCATGGGGCGCGATGGGGGCGGCAGAGTTTTGCTGGCATACAGCACATCAATATACGATGGATCGTAAACAATTTGGACGTCCACTGGCCGCAAATCAATTGGTGCAAAAGAAACTTGCAGATATGCAAACTGAAATTGCTTTAGGACTGCAGATCGCATTACGCTTTGGACGTATGAAAGATGAAGGCATCGCTTCTGTAGAAGGAACTTCACTGATTAAGCGAAACAATTGTGGTAAAGCCTTAGATATCGCACGTGTTGCTCGTGACATGATGGGTGGCAATGGCATCAGTGATGAATTTGGTGTTGCTCGCCATCTGGTCAATCTTGAAGTCGTCAACACTTATGAAGGTACACATGATGTACATGCCTTAATTCTCGGGCGTGCACAAACAGGTATTGCTGCCTTTAGTAACTAAAAATCAACTGTTTTAAAACAGGGATGCTTAAAGTTAGCATCCCTTATAGGATTTTTTGCCTTAAATTTTATAAAAACTAAGGTAAAAATAAATCAATGATAAAAGGATTCATCGTGAAAAATATCTGATTATTCTTTTAACTCTCATACTTAACTCTAGATTCATGCAATAAAAATAACAAAGAAATAAGTAGAGAGAAAGATAAAAAGTGACCGATGACTCATTTGGGAAAATGAGGTAGAGGAAAATGAACAATGATGTTCGATCAGTTACAACTTCAACAAAATTATCCATGCCATCCAATATTGGAACTTTTGAAAAAATAGGCCCAAATACTTGGAAATGGGCACTTTTATTCGCTTATTTCGCTATGGTCGTCGATGGCGTAGATATCATGTTGTTATCCTATAGCTTAACCAGTTTAAAAGGTGAGTTTGCATTATCTACTTTTCAGGCAGGGGCTTTAGGCAGTGCATCTCTAGCAGGCATGGGGATTGGTGGGATTTTAGGTGGATGGGCATGTGATAAGTTTGGCCGAGTACGTACCATTGCCAATTCTGTATCGTTTTTTTCAGTTGCAACATTTTTGTTAGGCTTTACCCAAAGTTTTGAACAATTTATGGCATTACGATTTATTGGCGCATTAGGTATTGGGGCCCTTTATATGGCATGCAATACCCTTATGGCTGAATACGTTCCTACAACGTATCGAACTACGGTATTGGGTACATTACAAACAGGGCAAACCGTTGGATATATTGTTGCCACATTATTAGCTGGTGCAATTATTCCTGAGCATGGTTGGCGAGTTTTGTTTTTTATCACGGTTATTCCAGCTTTTATCAATATTTTCTTGCAACGCTTTGTACCTGAACCAAAGTCTTGGCAGCTCAACAAAATCAATCAGCTTCAAGGCAAAAAACCAGTTGAAGCCACAGTACCAGAGAAACCGAAAAGTGGCAGTATTTATAAACAAATTTTTGCCAACTTTAAGCATCGTAAAATGTTTTTATTGTGGATGACTACGGCATTCTTCTTACAATTTGGTTACTACGGAATCAACAATTGGATGCCAAGTTATCTAGAAACAGAAGTGCATATGAACTTTAAGAATATGACCAGTTATATGGTGGGTTCATACACAGCAATGATTTTAGGTAAGATCTTAGCGGGATATCTGGCTGATAAATTTAATCGTCGTGCAGTATTTGTGTTCGGTACTATAGCCAGCGCTGTCTTCTTACCTGTGATTATTATCTTTAATACACCAGACAATATTTTGTACTTATTGATCACTTTTGGTTTCTTATATGGCATTCCTTATGGCGTAAATGCGACCTATATGGCGGAATCATTTTCTACTGATGTGCGAGGTACAGCAATTGGTGGTGCATATAACATTGGGCGAGTGGGTGCAGCTATTGCCCCAGCAACCATTGGTTTCCTTGCTTCGGGCGGAACATTTATGACGGCATTTATCGTGATGGGCGCAGCTTACTTTGTTGCAGGGGTACTGCCTGGCTTATTTATCAAAGATCGTCAATATGACCCACAACAACAATAGTCAACGCTTGTTTAAACAGATTTAATAAATCGCAAAATTGAGGAGTATTCACTTACTCCTTACATAGAGGTAGAACATATGGGTGCATTACAAGGAGTTCGAGTTTTAGATTTGAGTCGAGTACTGGCAGGTCCGTGGTGTGGACAAGTTCTTGCAGATCTAGGCGCCGAAGTGATTAAGATTGAACGCCCTAAAGTGGGTGATGATACCCGTATGTGGGGTCCGCCTTGGATGCGTGATCAACAGGGTAAAGCGACACGAGAATCTGGGTATTACCAATCTGCGAATCGCAATAAATCCTCAGTGGCAATTGATATGGCAACGCAAGATGGACAGCGATTATTACAACAAATGGTGAAAACCGCAGATATTTTGATTGAAAACTTTAAAGCAGGATCCTTGAAAAAATATGGATTGGATTATGAAACCCTCAAGCACATTAATCCAAAATTGATCTATTGCTCTATCACTGGTTTTGGTCAAGATGGACCGCGTGCAGAAGAACCGGGTTATGACTTTATCATTCAAGGTATGTCTGGCTTGATGAGTATTACTGGCGAAAAAGAAGGTGAGGTTGGGGCAAGCGCACAAAAAGTTGGTGTAGCAGTGGTCGATATCCAAACAGGGCTATATGCAACAATTGCGATTCAGGCAGCACTGATTTCTCGTCAGCAAACTGGTGTGGGGCAATATATTGATATGTCTTTGCTGGATGTACAGGTTGCTGGACTCGCCAACCAAGGTATGAACTATTTAAGTTCAGGTGTCGCTCCCCAAAGAATGGGTAATCATCATCCCAATATTGTGCCTTATCAGACTTTTAAAGCGCAAGATAAGGAATTTATTCTAGCTTGTGGTAATGATAAACAATTTAAAGACTTATGTATTGCTATTGGAAAACCTGAATTGTTAGATCAACCCAATTATCTCCGTAATCAAGATCGAGTGAAGTATCGTCAAGAATTGGTCGGTTTGTTGTCCGAATATTTTTTATCAAATACCGCAAAGCATTGGGTCGATGTAATTCATGCGGTAAAAGTACCTGTTGGCGTGATTAATTCAGTTGCTGATGCTTTAGATGAACCTCAAATTCAATATCGTAAAATGGTGGTCAATATTCCACATTCAGATAATCCTAATTTTAATGTGATTGGTTCACCGATTAAAATGACAGGAACACCTGTTGAATATCGCAATGCGCCACCACGCTTAGGAGAACATACCAAAGTGATTTTAGAAGAATTTTGTTCAGATGATGAATTATTACAATTAAAGCAACAAGGGGTTATTGAGGGTATTGGCTTATAATCGGCTGATTTTAAGAAATATTGAAATCAAAGCATATGATCAATCAAAGTTATGTCTTAATTGGAGTTCTTCAATGCCGCATTAATCATTCAAACCCTCCTTTTTTAAGGAGGGCATCCTGAATCATTTAAAATAACAATATGAAAGAATTACGCTGTAGTGGGAATAATCCGTTGTTGCATCAACACCTGTTGTGCAATATAAGGTTTTTCGTTATCTTTGGGTTGAATTGCATGCCATTGATCATTGGCATTGAGTTCCCAAGCACGAATGTTGTCCTTTAAATAACTGAGTAGCCCATATTCAATAATCTGTTTTTTAAGCTTTTTATCTTCAATCGGGAAGCAAGTTTCGACCCGAGAAAATAAGTTGCGACCCATCCAGTCAGCACTTGCGCAGTATAAGTCCTCATTCGCATCATTATAAAAATAATAAACACGAGTATGTTCTAGGAAGCGCCCAACAATCGAACGAACTTTAATATTTTCAGAAAGCCCTTCAATTTGTGGTCTTAAACAACAGATTGAACGGATAATCAGCTCTATTTTAACCCCAGCTTGAGATGCTTTATACAAAGCTGTAATGAGTTTAGGTTCAGTCAATGCATTGACTTTAATGATGATACGGGCTTTTTTACCTGCTTTTGCATGTGCCGTTTCTTGCTCAATCAAATGTAACAGCTGAGAGTGTAAGGTGAAGGGAGCATGAAAGAGTTTTTTTAACTTTAACAATTTACCCATACCAGTCAGCTCTTGGAAGATCTTATGTACATCTTCACAAATTTCATCATTTGTGGTGAGTAAACCATAGTCGGTATACATTCGTGCATTTCCCGCATGATAGTTGCCTGTACCAAGATGTACATAACGTTTAAGTTTATCGATTTCTCGTCGCACAATTAAAATCATTTTGGCATGGGTTTTATAACCGACAATACCATACACCACAACTGCGCCAGCTTCTTGCAGAAGATTTGCGACGATAATATTGGATTCTTCATCAAAACGCGCACGTAACTCGATAATCGCTGTAACTTCTTTCCCATTGCGAGCAGCTTCTGCCAGCACTTGTACAATTTCCGAGTCTGGGCCACTACGATATAAGGTTTGTTTAATTGCTAAAACATTGGGGTCTTTTGCCGCTTCTTTGAGTAGATTGATAACGGGCTGGAAAGAATCAAATGGATGGTGTAAGAGTAAATCTTGCTTGCTTAATATTTCAAATATTTTATTTGAATTTCTTAGGGCTTTTGGAATAACAGCTTGATAAGGCTTAAATCTTAATTCTGGAATATCAAAATCGGTAATCAGTCGCGTTAAATTGACAGGACCATTTACTTGATAAAGATGTTGTGGATCTAAATCAAATTGTTCTAATAAATAATCATTAATTGAGTTTGGGCAATTATCTGCGATTTCTAAACGAACTGCGCGACCAAAACGACGTGAAGATAATTCATCTTTCAATGCCACTGCCAAATCATCGACATCTTCTGCCAAGGTTAAATCAGCATTACGGGTGACACGGAATTGGTAGCATCCTGTTGCTGTCATACCGGGAAATAAATCACTGATATGTTGTTGGATAATGGCTGACAATAAAATGTAATGTTCTGCACCGTCTGTGAGCTCGTTCGGTAAGCGCACTACACGCGGTAAAGAACGCGGAGCGGGTACAATGGCCAATTCTATTTGACGACCAAAAGCATCTTTTCCTTCTAAGGTGACAATAAAGTTTAAACTTTTATTGACCAAACGCGGGAAAGGGTGAGCAGGATCTAAGCTAATTGGTGTTACAACAGGTTGTACTTGCTTAAAAAAGTAATTTTTAATCCATTCCGCGTGTTTTTCTAAAATGTCATTATATTGGATGAATTTGACGCCATAGTTTTCTAATGCAGGCAATAACACATGATTTAAAGTGTCGTATTGCTCTTGAATCGCAAGATGTGCGTTATGCGAAATTTGCTCAAGAATCACTTCGTTTGGAATACCATCCGGTGCCGTGGTAAGGGTTTTGAAATCCAGTTGTTTCATTAATCCAGCGACACGAATTTCAAAAAACTCATCTAAATTACGTGAAAAAATAATGAGAAAATTCAACCGTTCAAGCAAAGGATGAGCTTCATCTTTTGCTTGGGCTAACACACGTTTATGAAATTCTAGTAAGGAAATTTCACGATTAATATAGCTGCTTGAGCTATGTTGAAATTCAGGCGTGGTTAAACTTTTTGAAGCGGGCATGATCTGCGTCATTTGAAACTGTCTTAACGACCTTGAAGGGCATAGTAAGTATTCTACATGACAAATTTGTTACAGATAGCTAAAATGTTGAAAATTGTCTTAAACTTAAACGATTAAAAAATATTAATTTTTTAATCGTTTAATCATGTAGAAAAAAATAAAATCTGTTTAGACAAAATGCCAATTGATACGATGTACCAAGACAATATTATTACAAATTAAAATTTGCATTGCTCATTTTTGAGTTTGAGCTCATATGTTTTCTGTTCAGACATCAGTTTTATTTTTACATAATAGGGATTTTGGCGTTGGAACTCATTTTCAAAAAGTAAATGACAATTTTCAAGCATACCTTCCATTAAAAGTTGCAGGGTCTTTTCTTTACCCACGCTGTTTGAAAATTGGTTAAAATCTGCTGATGTAATTAAGCCTTGCAAATCAACATGATCATGATACATATGAATTTTCTCAATCACCGTGTTTTGATCAATTTGTACAGGAAGTACGCGAGAGTCTTCTTCACTTAACGCAGTTAAAACATCATCTAAATTTTGTTGATCTATAATTTTATAATGCTGCCCAATCAACTTCTTTTGAATCAAATAATCATCTAATTCAGTTGCATAACTATTCTGAGAAATGAGTAAGTATACTGACATTGCGAATAAAGGAATTATTTTAAATTTCATTTGAATTATACACATATTAAAAGTATGGATTTTATTATACTGAAACAAAAAATAAGCACCATAGTCGGTGCTTATTTTTATTGAAAGAATATAGTTTAGTCTTTGTTTAAATTTTCATTGATTAAAAATTCAACCAAGGCTTTTTGTGCATGTAAGCGGTTTTCTGCTTCATCCCAAACCACCGCATTTTTGTGATCCAGCATATTTTCTGAAACTTCTTCACCACGATGGGCAGGTAGACAATGCATAAATAGACAATCTGGATGTGCTAAATCCATTAGTTTTTCATTGACTTGGTAAGCGGAAAAGGCTTTTTCACGAATTTTTTGTTCTTCTTCTTGGCCCATACTTGCCCAAACATCAGTCACGATCAAATCTGCATTCACTGCTGCGTCTTCTGCCGATTCAAAAAGTTCAACGCAATGTGCAAATTCAGAAAGAAATTCAGGTTTTGGTTCATAGCCTTTCGGTGAAGCAATTTTTAACTTGAAGCCCCACATGTGCGCAGCTTCAATATATGAATTACACATGTTATTGCCATCACCAATCCATGCTACCGTTTTGCCATTGATCGAACCACGATGTTCAACAAATGTTTGTACATCTGCAAGTAGCTGGCAAGGGTGGTGGTCATCAGTTAACGCATTGATAACAGGGACTGTTGAGTATTCAGCAAAACGTTCAACAATATCATGACCAAATGTACGAATCATCACGATATCAAGCATGCTGGATATTACTCGTGCAGAATCTTCAATTGGCTCACCACGACCCAATTGAGTGTCGCGTGATGAAAGGAAAATTGCACTGCCTCCAAATTGGCTCATACCAGCTTCGAAAGATACACGAGTACGGGTACTCGACTTTTCAAAAATCATCCCCATGACTTTTCCAACAAAGGGTTGAAATACTTCGTTGTTGTGTTGTTTTCGCTTTAACTCTTGAGCACGTTCAATGATACGGTTAAGTTCAGCAGTGGATAAATCACGTAAAGTAAGAAAATGTCGTAGAGCCATGGTTACTCCACAATAATTGTTTAGTCAAAACCAATAGGGAAATTGACCAACAATTCATTGTTGGTGGTTGATGAAAATAAAAAGGAGAATCAGCTAATATACTATATGAATATGAAAACGCAAAAAAATTAGACCTTTTGATGTCCCTCTAAGAAGCGATCTACACAATAACTTACGCAGTTGAGTATTTCTTGATCAGAATCTTTGATTTCAATCCCCATTAAAATCCGCCATTCTAAATTTCTGAGAATTCCAAAATAAAATTGTGCTGAAAATAAGGGGTTTGGGCAAGTGAGTATTTGATTTTCTACACAACGCTCTAAGGCGCATGCAATAGAAAGTTGTACTTGCTTTGGTCCCTTCTCATGAATATAGACAGCTAATTGTGGATCCTTTTGGGAGCGCTCTAAAACCAAGCGTATGAAAGCAATATTTTCAGGAATGATCATATGCTTATAAAAGTTAATTAAGGTATTGATCAAATATGCTCTGAGCTCATTCAACGCGGGGTTAAATGGAATACAGATATCCTTAAAAAATAAATCACGACGATAGTCACAGATCGCTGTAAATAGACCTTCTTTACTGCCAAAATATTTGTAAATCGAGGCTTTTGATCCGCCTGCATGATTCACGATGTCATCTAAAGATACTGCATCATAACCGTTCTCTAAAAAAAGATCGTTTGCACTAATCAGTAATGCCAAGCGACGTTCATGCCCACGTTTAGTTTGTGGAAAATCACATCCTGTAGCTTCAACTTGTGCTAAATCTTCGTTCATAAATTACTGATGAAAAATGGGTTGTAACTATTATATCAAAGATGTCAATAAATTTCTTAGCAAACATGCTATTGGAAAAAATGATTAAAAAAAGTGTATAAAAATGAAAAAATGAATCAAAATTCATTTTTCTTTGACTAAAGTTTTAGAGTAATATACCTAAATGGTCATATGCGAAATATAAATTATGACTATACTCAAAACTCAATAAACAAGTGACCACTGTGGAAGGGAATATGACACAACAGACGTCTGCAGGCTTAAGATTTAGACAAGCTCTAGAAGTGGAAAAACCATTACAAATTATTGGTACAGTCAACGCTTATGCAGCGATGATGGCGAAACAGGTGGGTTATAAGGCCATCTATCTTTCTGGTGCTGGTGTGGCAAACTATTCTTATGGTTTACCTGATTTAGGTATGACCAGCTTAGACAACGTATTGGAAGATGTTCGTCGTATTACAGAACGTGTAGATACACCCTTACTTGTTGATATTGATACAGGTTGGGGTGGTGCATTTAATATTGCACGTACAATTAAACAAATGATTGGTGCTGGTGCGGCAGCTGTCCATATTGAGGACCAAGTTGCACAAAAGCGTTGTGGTCATCGTCCAAATAAAGAAATTGTTTCTCAACAAGAAATGGTTGACCGCATTAAAGCAGCAGTTGATGCAAAAACAGATTCTAACTTTGTCGTGATGGCACGTACAGATGCATTGCAAAAAGAAGGGTTGCAAGCCGTGATTGATCGTGCTTGTGCATGTGTCGAGGCTGGCGCAGATGCGATCTTTGCTGAAGCAATGACGGACATTACCATGTATAAAACAGTCTGTGATGCAGTAGGTGTTCCTGTTCTTGCAAATATTACAGAGTTTGGTGATACACCTTATTACACCACTCAAGAGTTAGCTGAACAGGGCATTAGCATGGTGTTGTATCCACTGTCTGCAACACGTGCAATGCAAAAGGCTGCCCTAGAAGTCTTCCGTTCAATTCGTGAAAATGGTACACAAGTCAATGTACTGGATAGCATGCAACAACGAAAAGAACTTTACGAATTCCTTGATTATCACACTTTCGAAAACACTCTAGATAAACTGTTCACCCAGGAGAAATAATAAAATGGCTGAAGGAAAAGTACTTACAGGCGCAGGATTGCGCGGTCAAGTTGCAGGTAAAACAGCACTTTCTACAGTAGGTAAGAGTGGCGCAGGCTTAACTTATCGTGGTTATGATGTGCAAGACCTTGCGGAAAATTGCCAATTTGAAGAAGTTGCATATCTTATTTTCTTTGGTGAATTGCCTACAGCAGAACAGTTGGCGACATATAAAGCCAAATTAAAATCACTTCGCCAGTTACCACTAGCTTTAAAAGAAGTGTTGGAGCGTATACCTGCTGATTCACACCCAATGGATGTGATGCGTACAGGTGTTTCAATGTTAGGTAATCTGGAAACTGAAAAATCATTTGATCAACAGCAAGATGTGGCAGATCGTATTCTTGCAACTTTGCCAGCGATCATTTGTTATTGGTACCGTTTTAGTCATGATGGTGTACGTATTGAAGAAAATACTGATGACGATTCAATCGGTGCACAATTCTTGCATTTACTGCGTGGTGAAAAGCCAAATGAATTACATGAACAAGTGATGAATGTTTCGTTAATTCTTTATGCTGAGCATGAGTTTAACGCTTCAACATTTACTGCGCGTGTTTGTGCTTCAACATTGTCTGATATGCATTCGTGTATTACTGGCGCAATTGGTTCATTGCGTGGACCATTGCATGGTGGTGCAAATGAAGCTGCAATGGAAATGATTGAAAATTGGACATCTCCAGAACAAGCTGAACGTGAAATGTTGGGTAAACTTGAGCGTAAAGAAAAGATCATGGGCTTTGGTCATGCGATTTATAAAGACAATGACCCGCGTAATGGCATTATTAAAATTTGGGCTGAGCGTTTAGCAAATGATGTTGGTGATACAGTGCTTTACCCAGTTTCAGTACGCTGTGAAGAAGTGATGTGGCGTGAGAAGAAGTTGTTCTGTAATGCGGATTTCTTCCACGCATCTGCATATCATTTCATGGATATTGTAACAAAACTATTCACACCAATTTTTGTGATGTCTCGTGTTACAGGATGGGCTGCGCATGTAATGGAACAACGTGCTGACAATCGTATTATTCGTCCAAGCGCGGATTATACTGGTCCTGAACTCCGCAAAGTTGTACCGATCACTGAGCGTTCTGCGGCGTAATAAGTTGATCAAGATTGATAAAAGCAGTAAAAAAAGCCTCCTAAGAGGCTTTTTTTATTTGGGAGGCTGACCCGCAGGAAATAAAACCACAGCTTCTTCACGGCTATATCCTTCATCAAAAGGTAAGCTGAGTGATTCAAAGGTAATCAGCACCCCTTTGTTTTTTGGCAGTTCAAAAGCCTGTTTAAGTTTAATCTCTGGACTGTAACTGGTTAAATTCTGTTGAAGACTTTGATATTGCGGAGTGGATATTGTAAATATCGAGCCATAAATTGTTTTAAATGGGGCAGAGCTTTGAGTATCAGAAGATCTTTGTTCGAGTAGATTAACATTAACGTCTTGAAGCACGATATTTTTAAGTGGTTTAAGCTGAGTCTTTATGTTTAAAAGTTTTTGCTGGAAGGCTTGTTGATCTGTAATACCTGTAAAATTTTCATCGTATTTGAGAAGATCATAGCGTTTTTCACTCAGTGAATAGCGATAAACTCTTGGAATCTCATAGCTTGCTGAATTTTCAAGAATTAAAACCGCTTTTTTATTTGAATCATAGCCGAGGACTTCAAGTGAAATATTGCTATAACTTATTGCAAAAGCGAGAGAGCTAAAACTGAATAAGAGCGTCGATGTGATTATTTTTAACACGATTTATCCTCATTATTTTATTGGTAAGAGCAAAACAGCATCTTCAATATCATAACCCGTTTCCTCAGGGATTCCGAAGTATTTGACAATAACTAACATCTTATTCTGATGTGGCACGACGTAATTCTGAGTGATTTTTATTGTTTTAGCATATTGCACAGCTTGTTCATTTTTACTTTTTAAAGAAGCTGTTGTAACTTTGTATATGGTTTTATATTGAGGAACCTTTTGGGATGGATCATGCCAAGCAGGAATGTAATGAGTTTGATTTTTCACCATTTGAATTTTTGCTTTATTGGCATTTCCTACGAGTAAAGGTATTAAACGCTTTTTAATTTTGTTTAGATCTTTTTCAAACTGGATACCATCTTGATCATAGTCAATTTTATGCGTTTTGGGATTGATATATAAGGATCGCACTTCGATCAGATGATCTGGTATTTTGCTGTTGAGCTGATAATAATATAACTGCGGCAAGCGTCCACGCCCATCTTCATAATGTCGTAACAGATAAAGTTTTTGTTGTTTTACTTCATAACCTAATACTTCTATTGTTTGTCCACCACCGACAGTTGCATAACAATGTAATGACGTTGTAAGGATAGTGGTGGTGATTATATGTTGTAGAAATTTCATCCGCAAATATTCTTAATATGTTTTAATGTATCTTGCTTAAATATTGTTTAGATTAAAATGGTGTTTGAGTAAAAATAAATGACAATACAAACTTAAATAAAATACTGAAGAATAAAAAAGCACATGATTAGGCTTCTTTTAATTCCATAAATACTAGATATAACAAAAGGAGATCGTATTGATCTCCTTAATTAAACTTCGCTTACGAATAATTAAAAATGTTCAGCAGTTGCTAAATTCCACATTCTAAAATAGAAGTTTTCTTCATCTTTATTTTCACAACTGAGCAATTCGCCGTCTTTCATCCAAAAGTGCAATTGAGCATAGTTCTTGATTTCACGGTCATTGACTCGTTGTGCTAAATGATGTGCTTTAATCTCAGCAGGATGTTGTAAACCAGCTGCAGCAATCATTTCCGCGAGCGCTTTTAAGGTATTTTTTTGGAAACTAAACACTCGGTCTGCTTTAGATGGCACATCAAGTGCTTTTTGACGTTCTTTGTTCTGCGTTGCAACGCCAACAGGACATTGGTTGGTATGACAACTTTGTGCTTGGATACAACCCACTGCAAACATAAAGCCACGTGCGGAATTGACCCAGTCGGCACCCATAGCCATAGTACTGGCAATATCAAAGGCACTAATAATCTTACCACTTGCACCAATCTTGATTTGAGAACGTAGACCTGCGCCAATCAAGGTATTGTTTACAAAAAGCAAGCCTTCACGTAAAGGCGTACCCATATGATCTATCAGTTCAATAGGGGCAGCACCTGTACCGCCTTCGGAACCATCAACCACGATAAAATCTGGAATGATTTTAGTCAGTAGCATAGCTTTTACAATACTCATAAATTGCCAAGGCTGCCCAATACACAATTTAAAACCAACTGGTTTGCCGTTGGATAGCTCACGTAATTGCTGAATAAAGTGCATCATTTCAATAGGATTGCTAAAAGCAGAATGTGTCGCTGGAGAAATACAATCCACGTCCATAGAAACACCGCGTATTTCGGCAATTTCTTTGGTGATTTTATCTTTGGGAAGGATACCACCGTGCCCTGGTTTTGCTCCTTGTGACAGTTTGATTTCGATCATTTTGATCTGTGGCAGAGCTGCTTGTTGTTTAAATTTTTCAGGATCAAACTTACCATCTAGAGTACGGCATCCAAAATAGCCACTAGCAATTTCCCAAACAATATCACCACCTGGTTCCAGATGATAAGGGCTTAAGCTCCCTTCACCTGTATCATGATAAAAGTTACCTTTTTTTGCACCAGTATTTAAAGCAAGAATAGCATTTGCACTCAAACTACCAAAACTCATCGCTGAGATATTCATAATCGAAGCACTATAAGGCTGTGAGCATTGATCATTACCAATACTAATTCTAAATGTATTAAAATCAGCAGGTGTTTTGGGTGTCATCGAATGGGTTAAAAAACGATAGTCATCTTGATAGACATCAATAATTGAACCAAAAGGCTTATCTGCATTTTCATTTTTAGCACGTTGGTAAACTAAACTTCTTTGTGCACGTGAAAAAGGTAAGGCATCATCATCAGATTCAATGAAATATTGACGAATTTCAGGACGTATATCTTCAAAGAAAAATCGAAAATGTCCCATTAAAGGGTAATTTCTTAAAATAGAATGTTGTGTTTGGATGATATCGGCAAAGCCAATTGCGGCCAGTATGGATGAAATAATCCAAGCTAAATTCAGTACAGTATCTGAAAAAAAGTAATAAATATAATGACCTTCGTTAAAGAAAATAATCCAAGTCAAATATAAAGATACAAATATACAAAGGAACCAAACAGAATAACGGGAGAAAAAAGTATTGAGAAGTTGATGTCGAATTGCTTGAGCAGGACTTGCCATGAAGTGAATATCTCATTCTTTATATAGCGCTAAATTGCCCAAATTGATGAAAAAGCTCAAGTAATGATTTGTTAGACTTGAGAATGGTTCTAGATTAATAATTGAAATATTTATTTTCTAAACAATATGAGTTAATTTAACTGAAATATTTATTCAATATGCGATGAAAACAAAAAGGAATCGAAAATGTTTGAAGAGTTTCTGACAAAATTGTTAAACCCTAGTATCAGTTTTTTAGCCATTTATGTTTCTGTGATCGTTATCATTGCGTATATCGGGCTGTTCTTCCAGTTTTTTAAAATTAAAAATCTAAAGCAGGAAAATGAGACGCTAAAACATCAGCTAAGTTCTCAAGCTCACTCAAATATCAGCCTGAGCAAGGGTGAAGGAATTATTTCTTAAAATTATGCTGAAAGTAAATTGATACAAATAAAGCCTGAATTTTCAGGCTTTATTGGATAAGTTTTAATTATTTAGCTTTGAAATTTTGACAGTAATTATATGATCAACCTTACTTCTGATGTAGAACAGGAATTATTAACAGCAATGGACAACTATAAAGCCATTGCTGAAGTGCTTATTGATAAATTAATTACAGAAACAGACCAACCTAAAAAAGTAAAAATTAACGCGGGACACTATTACGAAATACAAGATGCTGATTTTTTAAATGGACAAAAAACGCTATCGGGAGATTGGTCTTTTTTTGTGCATGGAGAGCATTGTATGTTTGAGAATTTAATAACAGGGCAAATTCTTGAAGTTTCGCTTGGAAACAAAGAAAGTATTGGTAATCTTGATCCATATTTTTTTTATAATTTTCTTAAGACAACAGTTGAATTCAATCACTTAACAAAATACTTCGTTAATCCCTTTAGTAGTACTTTAGACTTTTTTGAAAAACTTGAACGACAAAAAATATTGATAATAGATTTCGGAGTTTATCGAAAACTATGAGTATAAAACAGTCTGATAAAAGGACAATAAAGTCACAGCAAAGTCTTCATCTCTAGTGGGATGAAGTGTTTACTTTTCTAATGCCTATGAAAATTTATACTTTAGCAGAACTGAAGTGACTTAAACTCAATACTTCGGTTAAGTCCTCAAGCTCATTCAAATATCAGCTTGAGCAAGGATGAATGAATTATTTCTTAAAATTATGCTGAAAATAAATTGATAGAAATAAAGCCTGAATTTTCAGGCTTTATTTGAGTGTTATTCTGTTAGATTGCGAATTTTATTCGTCAGTGGGAACAAGCATCAAGATAGATTCATTCAACAATCCAGCAATGTCTTCTAATATTTCATCATCAGACAATTCATGATTGAGTTTGACACTTTGTCCATCTGCAATCTGCTTTAAATGTAGTGCAAATTGTTCAGAAATACAGATCGATTCACCATTTGCCCAGAATAATAATTCACGATCCTGTTCAAGATAAATTAAGCGAGAGGCTGGCTCAATTTGTAGTAAATAGCCTTGTTCAAGAACTTCTGCTATATCGCCAGTGCCAATCGCTTCAGCATCTGGAATATTTTCAGGGTACTTTGCTTCAGCCATTAAACTCATAATGGCATCTTCTAACACTTTAGAATTATTTAATTTCGCCAACAATTCAGCTTTTAAATAATCGAGTTCAGCTTGTGTTACTTGCCCAATCGGGGTTTGTTTATTTCGCAATATGTCGAGAAGCGGATTGCGTAGTTGTTGATCTTCGATAAATTTATCGCTGACACGATCCATCATGTCGGCAATATTTGGCATACGGAAACCAAAAGAGTAGGTTAGGCAATCGTCTTCTGCTACTCCGTAATGCGACAATCCTGGTGGAACATAAAGTAAATCGCCTGGCGCTAAAACTTCATCAAAATGGATCTCCATTTCTGGAAGTAGCTTTAACGGCTGTCCTTCGACAAACTCAGATTCAGCATCACACATTTGTCCAAGTTGCCAACGACGATGTCCATATCCTTGTACAAGAAATACATCATAAAAGTCAAAATGCTGACCTACAGAGCCACCTTTAGCAGCATAAGAGACCATAATGTCATCACGACGCCACTGTGGAATAAAAGGAAATTTCTTCCAAAGTTCAGCTAAATCAAATGAATAATGATCTACAGCTTGAATCAATAAAGTCCAAAGCTTTGGCATTTTCTGAAAATCACCTTTGATGAGTGGTGATGATTTTACTGACCATTGATTTGGATCTTTGTCTTTTTGCTTAATTAGGCGTGCTGTGATGTTTTCATCCAGAGCAAGCTCCATGACATCGTCTGGAACAAGGATATTGGCAATTTCAGGTAAAGCGTTACGAACCAATAATGGTTTTTTTTGCCAGTATTCTGAGAGGAATTGTTCAGCAGTAATTCCGCCAAGAACATCTAAAGGTAGGGACATGAAAATAGCCTAAGCAAATTTGAATCTATAATACGGCTATTGTCTTATGAGATGACAGGTGGTGCAAGTATTTGTAAATTTATTCAAAATATATTTATATAAAAACAGCCCTGCTTTTTGAAAAATTAAAGGAGTTGTAAATTCATGATTTTATAAAATATCTCATAATATATCCGAGATTTGCCTAATTTAAAAGAAAGCATTTTCAATTGGGTTGAGGAATATAGATTTTTTCCTATTTCGTATTATTCTGATCCAAAAAAAGAAATTGCAGACAAAACACTTTTAGTATTGCGTTCGTATCGATAATTGATTATCTAGGGCAAAAATATTTCTATTCCAACTTGGGTGGTGAATGAAGCGCAAGTGAATGATTTTAGTGAGGCGCAATTAAATCAAATTGGGTTAGAGTATTTAAACAAGATGATTCTTGCTTTTGAGTTGGTCTTGATTGGGGACTGCTAAACAGAATTTAAGGCTAAGATTAAAGAAGGGTTGATGTTATTTGCAACGCATTATCAGGATTTATGGGATTAACTCAAAAAGTCTTCTTCCTTTTTAATGCATGAGCAAATAACACAAATCCCATGTAATTATGGAAATTTATAATAAGATCGAGCTTATTATACAGTGTGGAAATTAAGGTAGCGGGATTCCCAACTTCCTTAAAATTCCACATAACTGAATCATTGGCATACCCATCAAAGTGGTTTGGTCTTGCCCAATCATTTGCTCAAATAAACCAATACCAAGACTTTCACACTTAAAGCTACCCGCACAATGCAGAGGTTGATCAATTTCGATATAACGCTCAATTTCAGCCAAAGTTAAGTCACGAAATTTAACATGATAATGCTCGACCAAGGTTTGTTCAAAACCAGAAGCTAAATGTTGCACACTTAAGGCAGTACTAAAAAAGACATTTTTTCCTGAATTGGCTTGTAGCTGTTGAATGGCTTTTTCTACAGATAAAGGTTTACCAATAAAATCTTGTGGTGCATGTTCACGCCAAGCCACCTGATCTGACCCAATCACAATGGCATTTGGATGGTCTTGTACAATGACTTGAGCTTTTTCAAAAGCCAAGCGTTTAGCCAAATCATCGGCATGAGATTCACCCCGTGGTGATTCATCGATTTCAGGTGAAATACAATGATAGTCTAAGCGTAAACGATTCATTAAATCTTTACGGGTTTGGCTCGATGAAGCCAAAATAATTTCATGGTGATTCATCTTTGAATAATTCATGCCTAGTTATACTGCATATTCCATCAAGAGATCTAAGGGAACATACGCCAAAACTGCTTGATGACAGGCTTGTAGTTTTACACGAGGTGCCATGTCATTTTGATAGGCCTCAACCCAACGCGTCACACATAAACACCAAAAATCACCAGGTTGTAGTCCCGGAAAGCCGTGTTCTGGCAGTGGTGTAATTAAGTCATTTCCTACTTTTTGTGAAAAATTTAAAAATTCTGAAGTCATTTCAGCGCATACAGTGTGCTGACCAAGGTCGGTTGTTGCTGTATGACAGAAACCGTTACGAAAATAACCTGTGATTGGAGAAAAACAACAACTTGCTAAAGGTTCACCTAAGACATTTAAACCATTGATTTTAGGATCGGGATGAAAAGACATAAGCGTATAGAATTTAAAAGTTCGCCCTATAATAATCAAATCTCAACTTTTCTACAGCTTTTCTACAAAAGTATCTAACCTTTTTTTGTGTAATCATTTAGAATCTACGCGATTTTTAATATCTATAAGAGAGCTATACATGAATTTTCAGCGTATGACTGACCTCGATTTAGCAGGCAAGCGTGTACTTATTCGTGAAGACTTAAACGTACCTGTTAAAAATGGTGTGATTACAAGTGATGCACGTTTACGTGCTGCATTACCGACAATTAAATTGGCACTTGAGAAGGGTGCTGCGGTCATGGTGTATTCTCATCTTGGTCGTCCCGTTGAAGGTGAACCAAAAGCGGAACAATCATTAGCTCCTGTTGCTGCTTATTTAACTGAGGCACTTGGTCAAGACGTTAAATTATTCACAGATTATTTAGATGGGGTTGAAGTTGCAGCAGGCCAAGTTGTATTACTTGAAAACTGTCGTTTCAATGTGGGTGAAAAGAAAAATAATGCTGAACTTTCAGCAAAATATGCAGCACTTTGTGATGTTTTTGTGATGGATGCATTTGGTACAGCGCATCGTGCAGAAGCATCAACTGAAGGCGTAGCACGTTTAGCAAAAGTCGCAGCAGCGGGCCCTTTGCTTGCAGCTGAATTAGATGCTTTAGGTCGTGCGCTGCAAACACCAGAAAAACCAATGGTCGCAATTGTTGCTGGTTCTAAAGTTTCTACTAAGCTTGATGTTTTAACTTCACTTTCTGATATTTGTGATCAATTGATCGTTGGTGGTGGTATCGCCAATACATTCTTAGCCGCAGCTGGTTTCAATGTCGGTAAATCCTTGTGTGAAAATGATTTGATTGATACAGCTAAAGCGATTGCAGCAAAAGTATCTGTTCCACTTCCAACAGATGTTGTTGTAGCAGATGCTTCTGCAATCGATTTTGCAGATTTCTTAGGTTCATTGGCAAATGCTAAAGCAACAGTAAAAAAAGTTGAAGATGTTGCAGACAATGACATGATTTTGGATGTCGGTCCTGAAACGGCGAAAGCTTTTGCTGAAATCTTAAAAACGTCTAAAACGATCCTTTGGAATGGTCCAGTTGGTGTGTTTGAAGTGGATCAATTTGGCGAAGGTACAAAAACACTTTCTTTAGCGATTGCTGAATCTGAAGGATTCTCTATTGCTGGTGGTGGTGATACTTTGGCTGCAATTGATAAATACCATGTTGCAGACAAAATTGGTTATATTTCAACTGGTGGTGGTGCATTCCTTGAATTTGTTGAAGGCAAGACACTTCCAGCTGTAGCGGTATTGCTTGAACGTGCTTAATTGAAAAATTATTTTAATTATGACGTTTATATGAAAGGCTGACCTCGTGTCAGCCTTTTTTATCTGAGAGATTCATTTTAAAGTAATAAAAATGAAATATAACTGCAATAAACTAGATCAAATCCAATCACCAACACTGGGAAATGTGATGAAATTTAAATTTACACTTGCAGCACTTCTTATTGCTCCTTTGGCATTTACTGCATGTTCTAAACAAGAAAAAGCACCAGCCTCAGAACAAACATCTTCTTCTGAAGCTGCTTCAGCAGAATCAGCAAATACATCTGCAGAACAACAAGCTGTGATTGATGCGCTTGATCAGCCTGTTTTGGATGAAAAAAATACAGATGTAGCTGCTGAAAAAGCAAATGCTCCAGCAGATGCAGCTACACCAGCGACTGAAGAAGAAGCACCTAAAGCTCAATAATCTTTCTAAATGTTGTTATTTGTTAAAAGTCCCCGCAAACGCGGGGATTTTTTATGAAATAGTCAATATTGTTGCTGAATTGAAATAAAGCAACATGTAGAATATGGGGCATTACTTGGGAGGATATTATGGCTCTTATCTCATTGCGCCAACTCTTGGATCATGCCGGTGAACATAGTTACGGCGTTCCAGCGTTTAATGTGAACAACTTAGAACAAATGCGCGCAATTATGTTAGCCGCTGACGCAACAAATTCACCTGTAATTGTGCAAGCTTCTGCTGGTGCACGAAAATATGCAGGTGCTCCATTTTTACGTCATTTAATTTTAGCTGCAATTGAAGAATGGCCACATATTCCAGTGGTAATGCATCAAGACCACGGTACAAGCCCAGATGTTTGTCAACGTTCGATCCAGCTTGGATTTTCATCTGTAATGATGGATGGTTCTTTAGGTGCAGACGGTAAAACACCAACGTCTTATGAGTATAACGTTGATGTAACACGTCGTACTGTTGAAATGGCACATGCATGTGGTGTTTCTGTAGAAGGCGAAATTGGCTGTTTGGGTAGTCTTGAAACAGGTTTGGCTGGTGAAGAAGATGGTGTTGGTGCAGAAGGTGTACTTGATCATTCTCAACTTCTCACTTCTGTTGAAGAAGCTCGTCAATTCGTTGCAGATACCAATGTAGATGCTTTAGCAATTGCAGTCGGTACTTCTCATGGTGCGTACAAGTTTACTCGTCCACCTACAGGCGATATTTTGGCAATTGACCGTATTAAAGAAATTCATGCGGCGCTTCCAAATACTCACCTTGTTATGCATGGTTCAAGCTCAGTACCACAAGAATGGTTAGCGATCATTAACCAATATGGTGGTAACATCAAAGAGACTTATGGTGTTCCAGTTGAACAGTTGGTTGAAGCAATTAAGCATGGTGTACGTAAAATCAATATTGATACAGATTTACGTTTAGCATCTACAGGTGCAATGCGCCGTATGATGGCTGAAAAACCAAGTGAATTCGACCCACGTAAATTCTTCGGTGAAACGGTTGAAGCAATGAAACAAATCTGTGTAGATCGTTATACAGCATTTGGTACTGCGGGTAATGCAGACAAGATTCGCCCAATTTCTTTAGAAAAAATGGTTGATCGTTATAAATAATCTTTGATGGTTGTTGATCACCTAAAAGCCCACTCATGCTAGTGGGCTTTTTCTTGAATCATAGGAACTCGGTTTCGCATAAATTTTGCAATGATTGGTGAGATAAGAAGTAAATTATGGAACTCATATTTTTAGCAGCACTTTGTAGTGTGCTGGTTTCAATGCTTTTAAAATGGGCCAAACAAAAAGGTTTTGATGCATTGCAAATGATTGCTTGGAATTATGCAATCGCCAGTGTATTGAGCTATATTTGGTTTAAGCCTGATTTGGCTCATATTTCAATCTCAAATACACCGTGGTGGTTGATTCTTGGTTTAGGTGTTGTATTACCCAGTATTTTTTTATGCTTAGCAAAATCATTACATAGTGCAGGAATTTTAAAAACTGAAATTGCACAGCGATTATCTGTGGTTTTATCATTATTGGCTGCATATTTTTTATTCCAAGAACAATTTAACCAATTAAAAATGCTTGGTATCGGTTTGGGTATCGTGGCAGTTTTATGTATTGTACTTTCTCAGTCGAGTCCATCAAATTCATTACTCAATCAGAAAGGTATCCTTTCTTTACTCAGTGTTTGGGTGGGTTATGCTTTGGTTGATGTTTTATTAAAATATACAACCAGCCTTGGTTTACAGTTTCCTGTTACATTAACCTTGATGTTTATCTGTTCATTCCTATTATCTGTAGGTTATTTACTGATTCGAAAAACTCAGTGGAAGCTTCAGAACTTTTTTGCTGGTTTGGCGTTGGGGATTTTAAATTTTGCCAATATTGCTTTATATGTCAAAGCGCATATTTTATTAAAAGATTCTCCAGCGATTGTTTTTGCAGGGATGAATATCCTTGTGGTGTTATTTGGAGTAATTGCAGGGCTGTTAATTTTTAAAGAAAAGCTTAAAGTGATTACAGCTCTAGGACTGGTTTTAGGTTTGGCTGGAGTGGTATGTTTAGCCTTGGCAATATAATGATTTAAGAGAATGAAAGATTAAAATGATAAGAATACTATTCATAATACTGGGTACATTTATCATGATAGATGTTTTTGCAGCTAATTTAACATTGGTGAAGACTGAACAAGAAAAAGGAGATCGCGATAATCCTTCCATGACGACTTATACCTATAAAGCAATATCTCCTTTAGTTGTTGAGTATTTATATGGATATGATGCAGATTATGGTGAGAATAATTTAAAAATTCAATTTTTAGATCAAGATACTCAAGGAACATATTTAGGTCATACACGTTTTTTAGTTGATGATGAGTCAAAAAAATACGTTAAATTATTAAAATTACCCAGTGTTCCGTTAAAACATGGATGCTTTTATCAAGCTCAGGCAGAGATTTTTCTTGATGATGTTTTCGTTTCTAGAAATGATTTAAGCAGTTCATCATCTGGGAGTGCTTTTATTAAGAATATAAAACCATTATCAGATGTAAAATTAAAGTGTGATATATATTGATGTTGATCACTTTACAATAAAATTAAACGGTAACTTTATTGATTAAATTGGTGGATATGAGATGGATGCATTTGAACAATTATTTATTCATTTAGATTTACAACTAAATAATATTCGCTTAGTACCATTATCTCTTGAACATGAGCAAGGACTTGCTGAAGCGTGTCGTGATGGTGAATTGTGGAATCTACGAATTACCTCAACACCACATTACACAGAAGTTAAAAATTATATTGAAAAAGCATTAATACAAAAAGCACAAGGTAGTCGTTATCCCTTTGTTGTCATAGAGCAAAGCTCAGGGAAAGTCTTGGGAACGACTAGTTATCACGATATTTTATTAAACGTAAAACGTTTTGAAATCGGCTATACATGGTATGCACAATCTGTACAGCGGACTCATGTCAATACAACTTGTAAACTATTACTATTAGGTTTCGCTTTTGAACAACTTCAAGCCAATACCGTGGCGTTGCGGACTGACCAATTTAATTTTAAAAGCCAAAAAGCCATTGAACGTTTAGGTGCTAAAAAAGATGGCATTATTCGGGGCGATCAAATGCGTAAAGATGGCACGATTCGAGATACAGTGTTGTACAGTATTGCTCAAGGTGAGTGGAACAATGTAAAAGCACATTTACAAGACATGTTGGCACACTATAAAAAATAACTATTTTATTGAATTTTATTCGATTCAAGGGCATGCAAATGCCCTTGAAATCATTTGAAAGATCGTCATGGTGATTTCATATTTTGATCATAAAACTTTCAAACATAGCGGACAATGGAGGAGCATTCTTTACAATGGTGTAATTGCTATGAATCAAGATATCTTTTCAACGCATACATCATTACAAACCCATCAAGTGCAGCTTTCACCACTACAAATAGAACATGAAAATGCTTTAATTGAGGTATGTAAAGATGGCCGATTGTGGGAATTAGAATATACATTAGTTCCACATTATTCTCAGATCAAGGATTATATTGCCAAGGCACTTGAACAAAAATCCTTGGGAATACACGTACCTTTTGTTGTTTTAAATCAGCGGAATGGTCGTACTGTAAGAACCACCAGTTTTCGCGATTTGATTTGGGAGGTGCGCCGTGGTCAGATTGGCTATATATGGTATGCAGAATCAGCACAGTGCAGTCATATCAATACCCGTTGTAAGTTGTTATTACTTTAGTAAGCATTTGAAAAACTACCAGCCAACTCGGTTGTATTAAGGACGGATATTCGCAATGTTAAAAGTCAAGGCGCCATTGAGCGTCTAGGTGCGCATTATGATGATGTGCAACATCAAGATGAGCTACGAAAAGATGGAACTGTTCGAGATACTGTTATATACAGCATAATCAAAGATAAATGGCAGGGCATTAAACAGCATTTAAGCCAGTTACTTAGCCAAAGCTATAAGCTTTAACTTATAAGGTTTAATTATGTATTTAACTACAATCTATATGTAAGCGATGTTGTTGGCAATGAATGAATGCATTGAAACAGATAGCCTGTTAAATCACCGTCGATACTGAGGTGATCTTGGATAAGCTCTACTGGATAACCATTTTCTTCGATATCGGCTTTAACCTCATCCCAAATTGGTTTAAGCCTTTCACTATCCGCATAAGCGATGAACTGACATGGTTCATTGCAATGCACGAGCCAAACTTCTTGTTGCCAACTATGATAACTTGGCGTTTTGAAGCAGATTTCATCTAAAAATTCAGGGTTGATTTTTTCGGATGGAACATTTGGGTTTGAAGAAATACCTTCAATGCCACAATAGTCATTGTATTCTCCATCGTATTTTTGCGCTGCTGCACCATTGGCAATACACCACGGACAGATATACTCGGGTTCATCTACACTATAAAAAGAACTTACGTACTTTAAATCACGTTGTTGATTGCAAATCGAACAAATACCGTCTTCTTTTTTAAACAGATCAAGTGTGTATGCGTTGGGATGATATTTAAACTGAGGATAATCCATATTTTTGATTCTTCTAGGTAAAGATTTTTAAGTATTGAATGCTAACAATAAAATTCTACACGAAAACTTTCAATCAGTTCAGGTGGAACGCGTGTTGTTTGTCCATTGGTACGCATAAATAATTCGCCTTTGTAATACAACGGACGGTCCGATTTATTACATTTAAAGACCAATATGGTTTTTCCTTGAATCTGTATTTCTTCTAGTGTGGTATAAATATTTGAAATTTTGTTACTTTCGTGTGCCAGTTTATCAATCAAACTCCGCTTCATTAAGTCGAGTGAATTATTAAAGTGTTCCGCAAGTTCATTTTCAATCCCTACAATGGTTAAATCATCAGCAATACCTATAAAGACATAGCCATTGCGGGTATTCATAAATGCAAAGCACGCTTTGACCCATTTATCTGATTTGCGGTTGGTTAATAGGTCTGTGGTACGTTCTTTAAATTCAATCCGTTGATTTTCACCCAGTTGAATTAAATTAAAATAGTACTCTGAACAGGAATTTTGCCGATAATGATTGAGTGTGGTTTTAATTTTTTCTAATGATTTATATGCGGCAACAGTTTCTAAATTATGAATATCTTGCCATTGGTAAATTAATTTAATCTTTAGATCGTTTGTTAAGTTTGGATCAGCAAGGTATTCAAAGCTCAAATTGAGATATTGTAAAATTTCTGTGTAAATAGCATGACTGGCAATTGGAATGGAAATTTTATTAAAAGTATTTCTAATTTTTTCTAAATTTTTGTGAAATTCAAAAGCTTCTTGGTAAAAGCTTAAATATTTAAACTCATTTAAAATATGTTCATAAGGGCGATGAAATGATTTAGGAAACAGTTGCTTGGGCGGTATATGGATATATTTTTCAATCTGTTGGAAATAATATCTTAAGGTTGGATACTTTAAGGCCTGATCAATATTGATTTCAAATTTCTCAGAAAGTGGCTTAGTGGTATAGGCTTGAAAAAACAGCAGGGTTTGGATTTCTTTGTATTTATTGGGGTAGTCATGCCAATGCGTTTCTAGAAACTCATTAAAATTCTTAAATTTATTGGTGAGATACATGTTCAAATCCATAGCAACACCTTTGATCCTCTATTGTTTGGTGTTCGGTATTTACAACAAATATGTCATCAGACTATTTATATATAGTTATTTATAAGTTAATTAAGTCAGGAAATAAAGCGTAAAACTTTAAATCGGATCGTGAAAGTTGTTAGAAAATATAACAAATATTTCAATTTGGTGAATAGCGCATTTGACTGCTTCATTTCGTCATTAATCGATAATTTGCGGAATCGCTAAACTTGGATTTTGGATAAATGATGCTAATCGTTCTTTTAATGAGGTGGCTCGTTCAGGAACAGCATCAATTGCAATCTCAGCGAGCCTCTTGACCAATTGTAAATCACCAGCTGCAGCAGCCACATAGCAGAGGGTACACATGTGTGCGGGATGTAAGGGATTTATACAGGCCTGATGCGCTTTCTTGAGAAAATCTTCAGGCCAATGTGCTAATTGATTAAAGAAATTTTGGCTTTGACGATTCCACTCAGATATTAGAAATTGCACCATTTCGTTGGCATCTTGTTCATTTGAGGTATATGACCAGTCGTTGTCATGATCATTGATCAAATAAGGCAGGATCGAACTACGCCATGCACAATCGAAATCACGCATTTTTTCAATATCTAAAGCGTTACCTGTACATCGCATAACATATTCACCTAATGTGATGAGGTGAATACCGAGATTAACTTGAAAACAATGTCTTTTAATGGAGTGTTGTATATCGACGATTCGAATAACTTCCCCCTCAACCTGTCTAAATACATCGCCTTTTTTTATAAAGCCCTGTGCTTTTAAAATGGGATAAAACTGGCTTTGTAATAGTTTGGAAATGACTTTTTTATCCATTCGATATATCCATGGTAGAGGCTAGCATTGCCATAGAAATTTAGCAGTTTTACCCTGAGGGCAATCAAATAGGTAGGCGGAACCTCCTCCACCAAAATTCATCTCAGTTCTATGATCAGGTCCGGTCTCTAGTTGAGCAACAAAGCGCATAGGCTTTTGGCAGCAATCACATTCAGGTGTTTCATCATTTTGCAGCCACTCAGCTGAGCCAGAAAGCTGACCTAAAATTTCTCTCTTGGGTCCTTGCCAAAGTTCACGTGATTGTGAATATTCTTCTTGCGAATCTTGGAAAATCTTGGCGCCATATTCCGTTTCACGTAAGGTATTTTCAGGTTCTAACGGTTGGAATTTTTCAAGAGCATGAATCTCTGTAATGACAATCACTTTATTACCACCACCATCTGCATCCCAGTCATCACACATCCCCGGATCTTGGCTACACATAAAGATCAATTCTAAACCGAGATCAGTTTTTACTTTGCCAAGGTATTGCATTGCACCATCACAATTTGTGCAGCAAGGCCATTCAACCTGTAAGCCAATCGTTTTAACAGGAAGACCACCAAAAGAGGTTTGATCAAGGTGTTGTGAGACTTGGTCTAAAATTAACAGTTGAGTCATTGTTATTCCCTATTTTATTTATATTTTAATTAAGCTAGTTAGATCTTAACTGTGTACAACATATCCAAAGATTCCAACCAAATTGCTATTCTGGGTTAAGCCCAATGCAAGTCGAGGCAAGACACAACCTGTAATGATTGTTCCTTTCGGGTAATCATCAGAATCGATTTGTTCTAAAAGTGCTGAGTCTCCAATCCGAACAAATGCACAGTCGATAAAATCGTGTTGTGCTGCAAACCAATTTATCATCTTGTGCCAAGGTTGAAAATATTCTGCTGGAGATTCTTCACCATCTTGTTCAACTTCTTTCCACCACTGTGTATTTGTTGTAAGCGGTTCAGTCGTAATGTTCGCCAAAGGAAAAATAGTATTGGCAAAGTATTGTTGAATCAGCTGAGGCGTAATTTTTTGGCTAGCTGAGTTTTGTGAATGCATGATATAAAAATCTTGAAAATAATCACCCGAGTTTGAACCCATACCAACTTCAACATTTGTCATGATAATGGCGATTTCAGCGCTTAGTTTTTGACAAAGTTTTAATTCATCGGGATCAATTTCATGCTGCAATGGGATATTGTGCTTTGAGATAGAACCATCATTATAAACGCTAGTAAAGCGCGAAATAATATTGTTAGGCCATTCATCTGTATCAGCACCCACATCATAATTCTGCATACATTCAGATAATATTTTTAATCTTTCTTCACTTAACGCTAGTTTTGTACTCATGGTTTTGCCAAATTTAATTATAAATCTTAATCATATAAACGGTAAATCCCAGTAAAGCGCTCACAGCCTTTTTGTGTTGTTGTCACAGACAAAATTGCTTTTTGGAAATTAAGCACATATTTACAGTCATGTTCATTGTCCAAAATTTGATTCTTTTTTTCAGGCGTGGTGTAAGCCAACAATGAGACGATTTGACTATCTTTACGGTTATTGGGATTTCGATAGGCGATGCCTTCAACTTTAATCCGATCTTTAGTCAGTTGATGGATTTGTAAATGGGCGGGTTGCTTCGAAATTTTACCATGTTCATATTTGATGAAATGTTGGGTTAAACTTTGATTCATTGAGGTGTAAAAATTTAAGTCTTCTAGGCGAATATCGAACTGTTGTTTAAAACAATCGTTGCTTTTACATTGGCTTAAACGGTTGAGCCACAAACGATGCGTATCATTGATTAAGCGTATTGGTGCGTCTGTGACCAGATATGCAGTGAGATAGCTCTCATTCAATTGAGCGCGTAGTTCACTATACTGTGAACCACATAACTTTTTTAAAAGTGATGAATCTTGATGCTTACAGTCAAGAGGCAGGGCATAAACAGCTGATGTACTGATACAGCTCAAAATGAGACCAGACAAGAGTGTTTTAATTTGATTAAATTCTGTATTCAACAGCATGATCGCTTATACTTTCACAATGTTTGCATACGTACTATAGCGAAAGAGAAAGTACGAATACAAGATTTTTAAATTTTAAAAACTGCAAAAGGAGCTAAGAATGATCATACCGATTCGTATTGGGCAGGGAATGGATGTACATGCTTTTGAAGAAGGTGATTTTGTAACTTTGGCAGGCGTTCAAATTCCACATACGCATGGTTTAAAAGCACATTCTGATGGTGATGTTGTGTTACACGCATTATGTGATGCTTTATTGGGTGCATTGGCTTTAGGGGATATTGGACAGCATTTCCCAGACACAGATGCTGAATTTAAAGGTGCGGATAGCCGTAAACTTTTAAAACATGTTTATCAATTAATTTTAGACCGTGGTTATAAATTAAATAATGCCGATATTACTGTGGCATGTGAACGGCCTAAATTAGCCAAACACAATTTGGAAATGCGTCAAAGTATTGCAGATGTGTTAGATGTTGATGTGACTCAAATTAGCGTTAAAGCAACAACCACAGAGAAATTGGGTTTTACTGGTCGTCAGGAAGGTATTTTATCCACTGCAACAGTCTTAATTTCACATTTAGCAAAGTAATTATTTTTACAGTTTAGAACTCTTACTTATCTATCTGCTGAGAAATAATGATGAAGTGGTAGATAAGTTTTGATGTTTTCTAATTTTAAAGCGTTATAGTCAAATTTTACATACAAAAAAAGCCCTTTAAAGGGCTCTTTTTACATGCAAAAATTAGTTAGCTAACGCTTTAACTTGTGCATTCAAGCGGCTCTTGTGACGAGCAGCTTTGTTTTTATGGATGATACCTTTATCCGCCATACGGTCAATAACTGGAACTGCAGCTTTATAAGCTTCAGTTGCGGCAGCATATTCACCAGTAGCGATAGCAGCGATTGTGCGTTTGATATAAGTACGTACCATTGAACGCAAGCTTGCGTTGTGTTTACGTGCTTTAACGTTTTGACGAGCACGTTTTTTTGCTTGAGCAGAGTTTGCCACTCGTGCACTCCTTGAATTAGATGGGTCTGGGCGGGCTGAAACCACATCTGAAAACCACATCAGAGGATTATCACCAGCCCGTAAACAAGTGCCATATTGTGATTAAAGAGGCCAGTAAAGTCAAGTGTTGACATGCTTTGACAACATTTTTGTTGAAGAAAAATTTGAAATAAAACGTTAGATTAGTAATAAATCTAGGAGATTGTTTAAAAAATGACTAATTCGATAAAAAATGCGATTGTGATTGGAGCAACAGGTTTAGTGGGACAGCGTCTCATTGAGCAGCTCAATTTATTGGCTGATTGTGAAAAAATTACAGTTGTTGTGCGACGAGAAAATCCAGACTTTTCAAAATTTAAAAAAGTTGAACAATTTGTATTGGATGACTTACTTCTACTCAATGATCAAGATGTCAGCGGTTACACTCATGCATTCAGTTGTTTGGGAACGACCATTAAAAAGGCAGGTTCTAAAGAAGCTTTCTATAATATTGATTTTGAGATCAATGCACATTTTGCAGATTTATTTGAAATGACTGAAACTCATTTACTTTTAGTCAGTGCGATGGGGGCAAAAGCCAGCTCGCCAATTTTTTATAATCAAGTCAAAGGTGAACTTGAGGACTATATACAAAAGTTGAACTTATATCGTTTTTCTATTATTCGCCCATCATTACTCCTTGGTGATCGGAATGAAAAGCGATTCTTGGAAGATGTAGCGCAAAAGTTATATGGTAAATTTTCGCATTTGGTACCCAATTCTTTTAAATATAAGCCAGTGACAGCACAACAAGTGGCTCATACTATGATCGAGGCTGCTCAAACACAAACTCAAAAAATTGAAATTTATGATAATTTACGTATACAAAATAGCAAATAATGGAGTGATAACGTGACTAAAGTACCTTTTGTAACTTGTGATTTATTAGATGATCACCCAGACCAAGACATCCAAACCCTGATTCCATCTCTCGATGGCAAATTTTTTAAAAGTTATGGAGCTCGTAAAACCTTTGGTGGTCAAATCGTGACAGTCAAGTGTTTTGAAGATAACTCACGAGTGAAAGAGTTACTTGCTACAGATGGAACAGGCAAGGTTTTGGTTGTCGATGGTGGAGCATCCATGCGTTGTGCCTTGATGGGTGACATGATTGCTGAATCAGCGGTTAAGCATCACTGGAATGGTGTAGTGATTTATGGCTGTGTACGTGATGTAGATGCACTAGTTGAACTTGATCTAGGCGTTCATGCATTGGCTACAATTCCACAAAAAAGCAATCGTAAAGGCATAGGTGAGGTCGATATTCCTGTGTATTTTGGTAGTGTCACTTTCAATTCTGGTGAATATATCTATGTAGATAACAATGGAATTGTGGTTTCAAAAGAAAAATTAGTGGATTTATAAAAAGCTTTATTTAAGCGAAAACAATCATCTAGGGGGTATAAAATGGTACATCATCAAATTAAAGTTGTACAAGCTTTGGCTTCATCGCTGACTGAGGGAGGCCGTGGTGTAACTGGAACACCATTTCCAAACCAGCCAGAAAAGGCCTTAAAGTTATATGAGTTTGAAGGTTCACCATTTTGCCGCCGTGTACGAGAAGTAATGACCTTGCTCAATTTGGATTATGAAGTCTATCCATGCCCTAAAGGTGGGACTAAATATCGTCAGGTTGTAAAAGAAAAAGGGGGGAAATTGCGTTTTCCGTATTTCGTTGATGAAAACACGGGAACAGCAATGTATGAATCAAAAAAGATTGTTGATTACTTATTTAAGCACTATGGTAAAACCGGCAAAACGCCAAAGAAATATTCTCATTATCCTAAATATCCAACGGTCGCCATGGTGGGAACTATTATTAATGGTGCGCGAGGGGTTTGGGTAAATAAAAAAATTGTTGATCGTATAAGCCCAGCGCAATTATTGGAGTTATGGGGGTTTGAAGCAAGTCCCTATACACGTGTTGTGCGTGCTGAGTTAACTGAATTAGAAATTCCATTTATCTTTCATAATGTGGCTAAAGAGTGTTGGCAAGATCTAGGACCAGCAGTTTTACGTTTAAAACCTGGTAAATATGTTGCTTTGGTGGGCGGTAAACGTGAAAAAATTATTCCTGTTATGGGGCGTGCAAAGCAAGATATTCAAGTGCCTTACTTAGAAGATCCAAATACAGGTGAAAAACTCTTTGAGTCAGCAGTAATCGTACGTTATTTACAGAAACAATATGGTTAACTCTATGTGTTAAAAGCATCTAAACAGGTGCTTTTAATTGAAGGATAAATGTGGGTTTACAAGAAAATTATCTTGAATATCGAAATCATATAAATGCTTTAAAGACTGAACAAGCCTATTTAAAGTATATTTTGAAAATTCAACAGGTCGTGCATCAACGGCAGTTGGTATCTTGTATGAGTGATTCAAAATGGCTCAAACTTCTACATGCAATGAAAGACTTGGATTTTCCACCTGCATTTATTGTCAAATTGGTGACTGAAAATAAAGATCAACAAGCTGAAGATAAATTTGTGAAGAAAATTCCGTGGTATATAGGTGATTGGCATCCTTTCTATCACGATGCTATGCCTGTATTTATTGGAATTGAATATTTAATTGTAAAGCCTATGCTGAGCAAGTCGAGGGGGAGATTGATCAGTGATTTGATTTTAGATCAAACAGATCAATTTCGTACTTTGTTGCAGCATTTGAATATCGTGTTTGATCAGAAAGACTGTTATTTTAAAATTTATGCTTATCACCTAAAGTAGTTTTAAAAATACTTACAATCGATGTGCCTAAACAAAATAAGTCAAAACTTATTGCTTTAATTATTTTCCATAACATTTATATCGATATAAATATTGTGAATTAGTGGATTGTTAACGATAAAAACTTAAGCTTTAAAACAGCCTATGTTAGATTGTAACCAATAGAATATTTTGAGATATATTATGACTTCAACTCGAATTCAACCTGTTATGAATCGTCCAGGGGAAAACGCCTTATTTATTGTTTTAGGATTAAGGCTTGGGGCTGAAGTAATTGATACAGTAATTGATTTTGCGGCAAATTTTTCTGCATTGACGCGTAGTTTAACCAACCGTTATCCAGATGCACAATTTAGTGCGGTCATGGGATTTGGGTCAAATGCGTGGGAGCGTTTATTTCCTGATCAGGCTAAACCACAAGAATTAGAACAGTTTAAAGAAATTAAAGGGCCAAAATATACGGCTGTTTCAACGGAAGGTGATTTGTTTTTCCATATTCGCGCTGATCGCCAAGCGTTGTGTTTTGAAATGGCAGATATGATCAATACTGAATTAAAAGCTGTAAGTTATCCAGTAGATGAAGTGAATGGTTTTCGATATTTTGACGGTAGAGCGATTATTGGCTTTGTCGATGGGACCGAAAACCCAGAGCCTGAAATTGCGGCTGAATATGCACTAGTGGGTGATGAAGATCCAGACTTTAAAGGTGGCAGTTATGCATTTATTCAAAAATATATGCATGATATGGACAAGTGGCGCGCGCTAAGTGATGAAGAACAAGAAAAAGTCATCGGACGAAAAAAGTTTAATGATCTTGAGTTGAGTGATGATGTAAAACCTAAAACAGCACACAATGTAGTAAGTAAGGCACATGATGCGGATGGTAATGAAATTAAAATCATGCGTGCAAATATGCCGTTTTCAAATCCATCTAAAAATGAGTATGGTACTTTCTTTATTGGTTATGCACGCAAATTTAGTGTGACTCGACAAATGTTAGAGCACATGTTTCAAGGTGATGAAGAGGGTAATTTAGATCGTTTATTAGATTTTAGTACAGCAGTGACAGGAACTTTATTCTTTGTGCCTACTGTCGATTTCTTAGATGATTTGGGTGACGAATAACGCTGATGGTTTATGTTTAGGTAAATGGTCGCTTTAAAGTGGCCTTTTACTGCGAACTTGAGTCATGTTTGTTATGGTGAATCATTGATTTAATTGGGTTTTAATGATGTTTGATAAAATTGCAACCTTATTTAAGGGTAGTAAAAACGGTCCTGAGCAAGTTTTTCTACAAGAAAATAATATTCAAATTGATGCTGAGCACGGTTTTATTGTAGATGGTATTGTTTTAAATCGTGAGTTATCTGAAAGGCTGGAATACTTTTCTAACCGAAAACTCAATAATTTTGATGATTTAAAGGCCTTGTTTTATAAAACAATTTTGATCAATGAAAAGATTGATTTAGAAATCGCAACAAACAACTATGTGCAAAGGCTTGGCAATACAGAAGAAAATTTAAAACAATTCAAAAAAATTATACAAAAACTCAATGATTATTATAAACAATTTAAACGAGAAAAATAAATCAACTTAAGGCATGGATAACATTTGATGGAATCAGAATATTTCATCAAAGAATCATATGTGATGTTGCTTAGATTTTTAATTGTTATTAAATGGTTATTCGCAACTCATTTGGCAAGAGCTTCCACAGGTTCGTGATCCTGCTAGTTTGTCTTATAGTAAGCGTGGATTATGTTCTGATGGGAAAAATACTGTAGTTGAGTCATTACTTAGACAAATAGAATAAATAAAATCACTCAACTGAATAAAGTCATCATGTTAAACTATTGCTCATGTCTTTTAGACCCTATGCGATTATGTTTAAACAAGAAATCTCTGACCTCAATTTAAAACAACTGAAAGCAGGCGAAAAACGCTGGATCGGCACAATGCTCGGTTCATCTGCTGCCTTATTGTTTAAGGAGATTGCAGAGAAATCGGATCAGCTCTTTGTTTTGGTTGCGAAAAATAATCAGCACTTAGGGCAGTTGGAAAGTGAATTAGAATTCTATGGGGTAAAACCAACAATATTTCCAGATTGGGAGATATTGCCATACGATCGTTTATCTCCACACCAAGATATTGTCTCTGAAAGACTGTCGATACTTTCCAATATGCCACAAAAAGGTATTTTATTGGTATCAGCAACTACTTTGGCACAACGTGTTGCCCCTACATCATGGGTATTGGGTGAGCATTTTGATATCCGTGTTGGTCAGAAATTTGCTTTAGAACAACAAAAATTAAAATTAGTTCAAGCGGGTTATCATTTGGTTGATACTGTTTATGACCATGGTGAGTTTGCGGTACGTGGTAGTATTATGGATATTTATGCCTCTGGGCAGAATGCACCCATTCGTATTGACTTATTTGATGATGAAATAGACAGTTTAAAATTTTTTGATCCTGAAACGCAAAGAACAACGACAAAGTTAGAACGTTTTACTGTACTTCCTGCAAAAGAATTTCCGTTGAAAGAAGCGCGTTCAACATTTCGTGATCGCTATGCCGAAAGTTTTCCAACAGCAAATCCTAAAAAAAATCCAATTTATCAAGATGTGTTAGAAGGTATTGCTTCTCCGGGATTAGATTTCTACTTCCCATTATTCTTCTCAAAGCAAGCCATGCAAACACAAAGTTGTTTGGTTTCGTACTTCCCAAGTAATTCTATTGTCATTACAGATAAGCACATTGATGAAGGATTGTTGAGTTTTTGGACAGATGTAATTCGTCGTTACGAAGACCGACGCCATAATGCTGATCAGCCGTTATTACCACCTGAAGAAATTTTTATACAACCGAATCAACTATTCGAATATTTAAATCAATTTTCAAGAATTATTGCCTCAACAGAAGCCATTGAATTAAAAGCAGGTTGTATCAATTTGTCGGTTGAATTACCGCCAAGATTGCCTGTAGACCCTAAACAAGAGCAGCCATTTAAAGCCGTTAAACAGTACGTGGATGAGGCCAATCATCCAGTGTTGTTGGTGGCTGAAAGTGCTGGACGTCGTGAAACATTAAAAGATGCTTTACGTGCAAGTTTAGGTGAAATTCCAGTTGTCGAAAGTTTTGCTGTATTTCAACAATCTAATTTCTCTGTGGCGATCACCAATGCACCTTTGGATCGTGGGTTGGTCATCAGCAATGATCTATCGGTTATTTCTGAAAACCAACTATATGAACACCGTGTAGTACAGCGCCGTAGAAAACGTCAACAAGAGGTTTCAGAAGAGTTTCTTATTCGAAGTCTGACGGAACTTAATATTGGTGCGCCAGTGGTGCATATTGATCATGGTGTTGGGCGTTATGCAGGTTTAGTTACCTTAAATATTGATGAACAAGACTATGAGTTTCTGCAATTAAACTATGCAGATGATGCAAAAGTGTATGTTCCTGTGACCAATTTACACCTGATTAGCCGTTTTAGTGGAGGTGATCCTGATTTAGCGCCTTTACATAAATTGGGTACAGATGCATGGAATAAAGCAAAACGTAAAGCACTTGAACAGATTCATGATGTGGCAGCTGAATTGTTGCATATCCAAGCACGTCGTCAGTCTAAACCTGGGATTAGTTTCGAGTTGGATCAAAGTGCATATATGCAATTTTCCAGTGGTTTTGCTTATGAGGAAACACTGGATCAGGCCAATGCCATCGAAGCGACCTTATATGATATGCAACAAGCCAAACCAATGGATCGACTGGTTTGTGGTGATGTTGGCTTTGGTAAAACGGAAGTGGCGATGCGGGCGGCATTTGTTGCTGTTCAAAATAATAGGCAAGTGGCTGTCTTGGTACCTACCACCTTATTGGCGCAACAACATTTTGAATCATTTAAAGATCGCTTTGCCGATTGGCCAATTCGTATAGAGGTACTTTCTCGTTTTGGAACTAATAAAAGTCATACCAAAATCATTGATGACTTAATCGATGGTAAAGTCGATATTGTTATCGGTACGCATAAAATTCTTCAGGAAAATGTGCAGTTTAAAAACTTAGGTTTAATGATTGTTGATGAAGAACATCGTTTTGGGGTACGTGATAAAGAGCGTATTAAAGCCATGCGCGCAGATGTTGATATGTTAACGTTAACTGCAACACCAATTCCTCGTACATTGAATATGGCTTTTGGTGGGATGCGTGATCTCTCGATTATTGCTACACCACCAGCACGTCGTTTAGCCGTTAAAACTTTTGTCAATGAACAAACCAATGAAACCATGAAAGAGGCAATTCTAAGGGAATTGTTACGTGGTGGGCAGGTTTATATATTGCACAATGAAGTGGATACCATAGAGCGTGCTGCGGAAAATATTCGTCAACTTGTACCAGAGGCTCGTGTCGCTGTTGCACATGGTCAAATGCGTGAACGTGAACTTGAGCAAATCATGCAACAGTTCTATCACAAAGAATTTAACGTGCTGGTCTGTTCAACGATTATTGAAACGGGGATTGATGTTCCTAATGCCAATACGATTATTATTGAACGTGCAGACAAACTTGGCCTAGCTCAATTACATCAATTGCGTGGTCGTGTTGGACGTTCACATCATCAAGCCTATGCATATTTGATGGTGCCATCGATTAAAGGCCTTAAAGGTGATGCAGAAAAACGTTTAGATGCCATTCAGAGAGCTTCAAATCTTGGCGCTGGCTTTATGCTGGCTACGGAAGACTTGGAGATTCGTGGTGCTGGTGAGCTACTCGGTGAACAACAAAGTGGTTCAATGAATGCAATTGGTTATAGCTTATATATGGAAATGTTGGCCAAAGCGACCAAAGCAATTCAACAGGGTAAGACCCCTAATTTTGATACACCACTTTCACTCACTTCAGAAATTACACTACATATGCCTGCTTTGATCCCAGATGAATATTTGGGAGATGTACATCAGCGTCTTATGTTCTATAAACGTATTAGTAATACCGATACTCAAGATAAACTTGACAATATACGTATGGAGTTGATTGACCGGTTTGGTGTACCGCCATTGCCAGTAAAACAGCTGTTTAGTGTCCATCAAATTCGGATTAAGGCTGAGGCGTTGGAAATTACTAAAATTGATATAGGAGCTAATGGTGGAGTGATCGAATTTTCACCTGATACTCCGGTGCAAGCGATCAGTATTATTCAACTCATGCAAAAGCATCCAACTTGGTTTCGTATGGACGGTGGGCAACGCTTAAAAGTGATGGTGATGCTTGAAGAGAATGACAAAAGAATTCAGTTTATTCAGGATTTGTTAAACAATTTACTGACAGAATTAAAGCGTTAATTTATCTGGAATTTGAGCTTAAATAATGCTCAGTATGAGATTGAAAGTGCTTATGAATTTTTTCTGGTAAATCACTTGAAAAAATTCTGTGATTCTTTAAAGTGTAATTGTGATCAGGTTCAAAACAAACTGTGTTTATTTGTACCAAAACACAAGATAACCAATATTCACACGAAAACCGATGTGTTAGTATTAGCCATCCTTTTAATTTTGCGTCATTTATAAAGATATGTTTAGTTTGCATCCACAACTTGCTCAAGATACTTTTTTTGTAGGCGATTTTCCGCTTTCAACATGTCGTTTAATGAATGATATGCAATTTCCGTGGCTAATTCTTATTCCACGTGTTCCTGGTATCACTGAGTTATATGAACTAAGTCAAGCTGACCAAGAGCAGTTTTTACGAGAATCTAGCTGGTTATCTAGCCAGTTGTCTCGTGTTTTTCGTGCAGATAAAATGAATGTCGCAGCACTTGGAAATATGGTGCCACAATTACATTTTCATCATGTAGTTCGTTATCAGAATGATGTAGCTTGGCCTAAGCCTGTATTTGGTCTGCAAGCAGTTCCTTATAGCAATGAAGTGTTAGCACATATGCGTCAAACGTTAATGTTGGCGTTACGTGGCCAAGGTGATATGCCATTCGATTGGCGTATGGATTAAGTGTAAACAGCACAAGGAAGTGTTTAATAAAATGACATTCGAGGTAAAATATTTTGCCATTTGAACGTATGTTAGATAAAGAACCAAAGCAATTTGAAATATTCCAGCGATTTATGGGGTACTTAATCATTGCTTTGTTGGTTATGGTTTATTATTTCACTTCCCCAATTGCAAGTTATCAATTTTACGTGCCTTTTTTCATTGGCTTTATTTTTATTATCAGTCCTAAGTTATCACGCTGGCTGGAATATTCATATGGTTCTAAAATTCGAAAAAATGTCTATTTTTTAATTGATATCATTGTTGTTTCTACAGCATTGGCTGCTGTTCATTTAAGTCTGGTGGTGACTTTTGTATTGTTATTTGCCCTGATTTATACTGCGATTAATAATAAAATTTCTTTTATGATGGGCTCTCTGGCAATTTTAATTGCCTTTGTTGTGTTTTATACCAATATTATTTTTATCTTTGGTTTTTATGATTATTTTCAGCAAACTAGCCCTGAACTATCCGTTCTTTCTTTTATTAGTATCATCTTGTTTGTAAATATTGGAAATTATTATCAAAATCGTCGTATCAAAAGTGTAGAAACAAAGAAAAACACCTATTTTAATGAAATGAATCGCTATATTGAGTTGTCAAATCAACTCAGTCGTTATGCGCCATTACAGCTTTGGCAAGCGATTATGCGCGGCGATACTGAAGCAAAAATTGAATATAAACGTAAAAAAATTACAGTTTTCTTTTCTGATATTCAAGGATTTACTGAGCTATCAGAAACTTTGATTCCAGATGATTTGGCCTTTGTATTAAATGATTATTTAAGTCATATGACTGAAATTGCCAAGCAATATGGTGCAACCATTGATAAGTTTATGGGGGATGCAATCCTGATTTTCTTTGGCGATCCTGATTCACAAGGGGTAGAGCAGGATGCGAAAAACTGTATTGATATGGCAATTGCAATGCGTCAGCAGATGAAATTTCTTCGTGAACGTTGGGTGAAAATGGGCTATGCAGCTTTACATATTCGAATGGGGGTAAGTACAGGTTATTGTCACGTCGGAAACTATGGTGCTGTACATCGCATGGCCTATACCATTGTTGGTCGAGATGCTAATTTAGCAGCGCGTTTGCAATATGCTGCGGATATAGATGAAATTTTGGTTTCAGACGAAACCTATAAGCTGATTAAAAATGATTATCTTTGTGCACCAAAAACTCCGATTGAGCTGAAAGGGATTCAAGGTAAGGTGCGTACTTGGCAAGTGATGGAAAAATACTCTGCAACCAAGAATGAAAATCAGCAATGGTTTGATTATGAGTATAAAGGCTTCCACCTAGTGCTGAATTTAGAAGAAGTACAAAACTTTGAATATCCTGAGCTGGTTGAAGTATTAGAAAAAATGGTAGAACGGATTAAGGTTCAGCAAAAACTTACCAACTCTCAAGGCGTTGCAAAGCTTAATATTGAAGATGAAGTGAACTCAAATTATTTGTAAAATTATTAAATATTAAATGAAATGCCTAAGCCATTAAAAATTGCTTAGACATAAAAAACCACTCATAAAGAGTGGTTTTTTATGTCTATATGAAAAGCAACTTAGTGGTTTTCAGAAGCATGGTTAATCGTATACTTTGGAATTTCAACTTCCATATCTTCATCAGTAATTTTAACTTGGCAAGACAGACGCGAATCGGGTTCTAAGCCCCAAGCGCGATCGAGTAAATCGGCTTCAATATCATCCATTTCTTCAAGCTCATCAAAGCCTTTGCGTACGATTACATGGCAAGTGGTACATGCTTTAGACATGTCACAGGCATGTTCGATTTTAATACCATTATCAAGCAGGCTTTGACATAGATTGGCATTTGGTTTAACTTCAAACTCAGCACCGTTTGGACAAATCGTTGCATGAGGTAGTACTTTAATACGTGGCATAGTCGTTACCTTAAATTAGTTTGAGTTAGACCAATCATCAAGTTTGGTGCCTTTGAGTGCATGATCAATGTGTTGATTCATACGTTCTGCTGCAAAGGCATCGCTATAAGTTTTTAACTGTTCAACAGCATGTTCAATTAATTTGATATCGTTCGTTTCAAGCTCAGTTTTTAAGGCTTCAGCCGCTTGAGTGAGCGCAGTCAGTTGTTCAGTGCTGAGAAGTTTAGAATCCACCTTTAACGCTTGTGTTAAAGCTTCAAGTTCACGTTGAGCTTCAACTTTGGTTTCATTGAGATGGCGAAGATTTTTATCTTCTTCAGCAAATTTATAACCGTCTAAAAGTAAACGTTCAGTATCTGTCTCAGATAAACCATAAGAAGGTTTAATGTCGATTTGAGCATTGACCCCTGATGTGGTTTCTTTGGCCGAAACAGTAAGTAAACCATCAGCATCGACTTGAAAAGTAACTTCAATACGTGCCTGACCCGCAGTCATTGGTGGAATACCATGCAATACAAAACGGCCTAAGCTTCGGCAATGTTCAACTAAGTCACGTTCACCTTGCAAGACATGGATTAACATCGCAGTTTGACCATCTTGATATGTGGTGAATTCTTGACGACGTGCAACAGGAATTGCTGTATTACGTGAAATTAAACGTTCAATCAAACCACCCATGGTTTCTAAACCTAATGACAGCGGAGTAACATCTAAAAGTAATGAGCCATCTTTAGAGTTCCCAATGAGCTGATTTGCAGTGATGGCAGCGCCAATCGCTACAACTTCATCAGGATTAATAGTACAAAGTGGCTCTTGCTTAAATACTTCACGCACGACTTTCTGTACAGCATAAGAGCGGGTTGATCCACCAACAAGAACTACATTTTGAATATCATCGAGTTCAAGTTTTGCATCACGCATGACACGTTTACATACATTGATCGTTTTATCTAATGCCACTTGAATGATTTCTTCAAATGTTGTGCGATCTAAAGTGAGGTGATGTGTCAGAACTTTAATATCAACCGATGTTGCATCACTTAATGCTTCTTTGGCTTTGCGTGCAGAAACAATAAAGTGCGCATATTCTGCATCATCTAAAACTTCAATATTGAGTTGTTTTTTTGCCCACTTAACAATAAGACGATCTAAGTCATCGCCGCCCAGTGCTGTATGACCGCCTGTAGCTAAAACTTCAAACACACCTTGAGAAAAGCGTAAAATAGACACATCAAATGTACCGCCACCTAAATCATAAATGACATAGTTACGATCTGTTGTTAGGTTACTCTCTTGATCCAAGCCATATGCAACAGCCGCAGCTGTTGGTTCATTGAGTAGGCGTAATATATTTAAACCAGCAAGCTCAGCTGCATCTCGTGTAGCTTGACGTTGTGCTTCATCAAAGTAAGCAGGAACAGTAATAACAGCCCCATTTACAGGGTTGCTTAAGCTTTGTTCAGCGCGGTCTTTAAGTTGTTTTAAAATTTCTGCGGAGATTTCTACTGGTGTTTTACGCCCCTGAGCTGTTTCAAAAGCTGGCATTTCATTTTCAGCACCAACAAGTGTGTATGGATGTTGAAATTTAACATCCGCTTTGGAACGGCCCATAAAGCGCTTAACAGAAACAATGGTATTTTTAGGGTCAGCAGTGATGAATGGTTTTGCTGCATCGCCGTATTCGGTTGAATTTTTAGAATAATGTACAATAGAAGGAAGTAACACACGACCTTGCTCATCGTTCAGCACTTTGGCTTTGCCTGATAATACCGTAGCAACTAGAGAATGGGTTGTCCCTAAGTCGATACCAATTGCAATACGGTGTTCGTGTGGCGCACTTGATTGTCCTGGTTCAGCAATTTGCAAGAGTGCCATTTGTCACATCCTTAAAATAAATACTAAAAACAAATTCGGTTAAAACATATATTCAAAGCTAAAATTTAGAAATCATCATCTAAATTAAAATCTTCATCATCTAAAAGCTGATCTTCAGCTTTATCGATATCATTCATGACTTTTTGAAAAAAGCGTAACTTTCGCACAGTGTCACGCGCTTCAGCCCAATCTTCATCCTCAAAATCAATTTTGAATTCACGAACTAAGCCATCAATCCATTGTCGCACTTCTTTTTTTAAAGAATGCAACTGTTCGGTATTAGTTGCTTCATCAAGCTGCTCACGAATTTCTAAAGCAGACTGAAGGAACTCAAAATCACTAATCGATTGATCTAAGTGGTGATCTTGCTTTTTGAGTGAAAGTAGATAAGCAGCACGACTGTCTACATTGGATAAAGTTTTATATGCCTGATTAATTTCACTTGATTTAATCAAAGCTTTGTCTTTATTTTCAGCTTTATCAGGATGATATTGCTGTTGTAGTTTTAGGAAATTAGCTTTTAATATCGCTAAATCAATATCGAGTGCTTCTGGGAGATCGAACAACTCAAAATGACTCATGGGGGATACTCATCCACGATGTTTTACAGGAAAACGGTGTAATTAAATGTGATTAAAACAGTGCAAGACACTGTTTTAACATGAGAAAAAGCAGGGCGGATTATACAGTGAAAGATTCACCACAGCCACATTCACCTTTTTTATTTGGGTTGTTAAACTCGAAGCCTTCATTTAGACCATTTTTAACATAGTCCATTTCCATACCATCGAGATAAACCAAACTTTTTGGATCTACAAAAACTTTTACACCAAACTGTTCGAACATTTGATCATGCGTATCGATATCATCAACAAACTCAAGTACATAAGCTAAGCCAGAACAGCCTGAAGTTTTCACACCAAGACGAATACCTTCACCCTTACCGCGATTCTTTAAGTAATTGCTGATATGAGTTGCAGCATTTTCAGTTAGATTGATCATGAAAACTCCGTTAAAAAATCATCTGCTAAATTTGACGAACAGATACTAGGCTTTAGTTTTCTTGCTACGGTAATCTTCAACAGCAGCTTTAATTGCGTCTTCTGCAAGCACAGAACAGTGTACTTTTACAGGAGGAAGTGCAAGTTCAGTTGCGATATCGATGTTCTTAATCGCCTGTGCTTCGTCAAGCGTTTTACCTTTTAACCATTCAGTTACGAGTGAACTAGACGCAATTGCTGAGCCACAGCCATAAGTTTTAAAGCGAGCTTCTTCAATTACACCACTGTCATTCACTTGGATTTGTAAACGCATTACATCACCACATGCAGGTGCACCCACCATGCCTGTACCAACATTTTCTGCATTTTTATCCAAAACACCTACATTACGAGGATTTTCGTAATGATCTATTACTTTTTCGCTATAAGCCATGTTGCTTCTCCAAACCTCGGGGTCAGCGTTGATAATATGTATTTCTACAATCTAATTTGGTGGCATTTTACTGATTTTCAATAAAATGCCGCGTTTTGATTTCAAGGAACTTAATGTTCAGCCCATTCAACTGAACTTAAGTCGATCCCTTCTTTGTACATATCCCAAAGCGGAGAAAGCTCACGCAATTTCTCAACAGCAGCTTTAGTAATCTTAATTACATGATCAATGTCTTCTTCAGTCGTATAGTGACCAAAGCTAAAACGAATTGAACTATGTGCTAACTCGTCAGAAAGGCCGAGGGCACGAAGTACGTAAGAAGGTTCAAGTGTTGCGGATGTACATGCTGAACCAGAAGATACAGCAGCATCTTTTAACGCCATCATCAATGATTCACCTTCAACAAAGTTGAAACTAACATTTAAGTAGTTTGCAACATTGTATACAGGGTGGCCATTTAAGAAGACTTGTTCTAAATCCTGTAAACCGTTCCAAAGTTTGTCACGCAGTACACGTAAACGTGTTTGTTCAGCTTGTAAAGATTTTCCAGCAAGTTCAAATGCTTCACCCATACCGACGATTTGATGGGTTGCAAGTGTACCTGAGCGCATACCGCGTTCATGGCCACCACCATGAATTTGTGCTTTGATACGAACACGTGGGCTACGGCGTACAAATAAAGCACCAATACCTTTAGGTCCATAAACCTTATGACCTGAGAAGCTCATCAAATCAACTTTCATGGTAGAAAGATCGATTTCAACTTTACCCGCAGCTTGTGCTGCATCTACATGGAAATAAGTTTTATTGGCACGTGTTAACTCACCAATTGCAGCAACATCTGTCACAGTACCAATTTCATTGTTCACCATCATCAATGAAACAAGTAGCGTATCTGGACGAAGTTCAGCTTGAACCATTTCTGGTGTAATTAAACCGGTTTTAGGTTCAGGTTCAAGATAAGTAATCTCAAAACCTTCTTCTTCTAATTCACGACAAGTATCTAAAATTGCTTTATGTTCAATTTTACTTGTGATGATGTGTTTGCGTTTAGAACCATAAAACTGAGCAACACCTTTAAGGGCAAGGTTATCAGATTCAGTAGCACCTGAAGTCCATACAATTTCGCGTGGATCAGCTTTTACTAAATTTGCGACTTGTTCACGTGCATATTCAACTTTTTCTTCAGCTTGCCATCCATAAGCATGTGAGCGAGAAGCAGGATTACCGAATGTACCATCAAAGGTTAAACACTCCATCATGCGTTCTGCTACTTGAGGATCAACAGGCGTAGTTGCTGCATAGTCAAGATAAATCGGACGTTTCATGTCAAATACCTGTAACCGATAAAAGGGCTGAATCAAGAGGTGCTGAATTTTGACGGACCGCAACGGTTTGTACATTGTCACGAGCGACTAAATCCGCAAGGGTGATTTTAGCTAAATAATCGGCAATATGGAGAGAGAGTTCTTGCCATAAATCGTGAGTTAAACACATTGCACCATTTTGGCAATTGCCTTTGTGGTCACAACGTGTCGCATCGACAGTTTCATTTACAGCTTCAATAATTTCTAAGACAGTAATTTCTTCAGCATGGCGCGCTAAGTGATAACCGCCATTTGCTCCACGAACACTTGAAACTAAGCCGTGACGCTTAAGCTTAGCGAACAATTGTTCAAGATAAGCGACAGATATCGTTTGGCGGTTTGCAATTTCTGCAAGCGTAATCGTTTGTTCAGGTGGCTGCAGTGCTAAGTCAAGTAGTGCAGTCACTGCATAGCGACCGCGAGTAGTTAGGCGCATGATTCGATACACATGTTTTAGACTAGATGTATGAATTTTATGAATCCTGACTAAAATAGTCAAGTATTTTTAATTTTAATTCTGACTAATTTAGTCAGAATTTATTACTTGAACAAAAAATGCGGGTAAATTTCAATTTTTGTTCAAGTTTTATGAAAATATTTGCCAAAGATTATACACGACTAATGCTATAAGTAGAAAGCCCAATACGCCTAAAGCCGTATATAAACGTTGTTGGTTGAGCTGCAAGCGTTTAACACGATTTTGATATTGTTTTACTTCAACTTGAAGTGTATTGATCTTAGAACGTTGCTGATCAATCTTTTCAAGCAAAGGAGCAATGCGTTTTTTTGATGCTTTTGTCTGGCTATCATCATCTGGATTGGTTAGCCATTGCTTCCAGTCTGAAAGCAATTTAGGTGCAGTTAAGTGTACAACGAGATCACGAAACTGTTCCTTGAGGAGGTTATCGCCATCCAGGCGCATTTTTTTCATGCTACGACGATTAGCAAAGACAAATATTTGGATGAAATCGATAAGTGTACTACTCACAGAAAGGTCAATGGCTTTTTCTGGAGGCTGTAAATCAAAAAGAATACCACGATCTGTAAATTGAACATAAAAGTCAAAATAAGGAATATAGCTATTCATTTTAATTGTAATCTGCTGTTCGACGAATTTTTTTGCCTGTAAGCGAACAACACGATCATGCTTTAATACAAAAGAATAAATGGTTTCCAATATAATCATGACAATGTTTAGCAACAAACGAGAATGACCTTGCTTTTGTTGCGATTCATTCATAAAAAATTCCTATAGCAAAAACAGAGAGTCCGATCTCTAAAAAATAAAACAATCTCATCCATGACATGAAACACAATATTTCAACAATGATATAAAAATTATCTTAATAAGCATTGTCGAATTGCCAAGTGTTCCTTAACATTAAAAACAATTACTTTGCTTTGTAGAACAGTTTAGCAAAAGGTTCAATAGTTTTATTTGATAATATAGCAATATTTTCTACCTAATTTGGTCATATGGGTCATTACACGCTGGAGTTTGGGGTAAATGGAGCAAGATATGAAAAAGAGTAACAAGGAACAACCTGATCTTTACCAAGATCAAAATGAATTTAATGAATCTCAAATAAAGCCTAGAAATCATAAAAAGTCAGCATTAGATTTCAGAAAATATACAAAACAAATCTGGTTGGCTGGATTGGGAGCGTTCTCAAGAGCGGAAGAAGAGGGCAACAAACTATTCGATTCCTTAGTCAAAGTGGGGGAGGAGCTGGAGTCCAAGACAGTTGAAGTCACTGATCAAACAGTCAATAAAGTAACTGAAAAAACCAAAGAATCTGTTGCAGAAACCAAAGATAAGGTTGAAAAGCTTTTAGATCAGAGTGTAAATCATTCATTAAATAGAATCGGTTTGGTAACTGCGAAAGATCTTCAGCATTTGGAAAGTTTGATACTGGAACTCCACAATAAGGTTGATGCGCTAGCAGAAGATAACCAAAACTTACGTGAACAATTGCTAAAAAAAATGAAATAATTACCTTTAATCCAAAAAAATCGTAAATTTTAGTCGTAATTTTTGTGAAAAGCGGGTTTGGAGTCTTGCGTTTCCCCCCAAAGCATTGCTATAAAGTCGTCATGGCCTTTGATCTACAGCCTTGGAACTTAAACAAACGATATAAGAGGACGTAATCTTCATGAATAAATCAGAATTAATCGATGCGATTGCAGAAAAAGGGGGATTGTCAAAATCCGATGCTGGTAAAGCATTAGATGCGACTATTGCTTCAATTGGTGAAGCGCTTAAAAAAGGCGATACAGTGACTTTAGTCGGCTTTGGCACATTCAGTGTTAAAGACCGTGCTGCTCGTACTGGCCGTAACCCTAAAACTGGTGAAGAGCTTCAGATTAAAGCAAGCAAAGTACCTAGCTTTAAAGCTGGTAAAGGCTTAAAAGACTCAGTAGCTTAATCTGAGCTTATTGAAAGCGCGCCTTCGTGGCGCGTTTTTTATGAAATATATTAAATTATCAGTGATTGCTCGTTCATTCATTTCACAATTTCAGTTAGAATCCTTACGAAATATAATATTGGAATACTCATGGAATCGTTTCGCACTCTCATAAGGGGCTGGTTTGGTAAAGTTCTCCTTGTGTTATTTTTAGCGCCATTTGCTGTGGTTGGTATTGAAGGCTATTTCAGCGGTGGGCAAAAAGCAGACGTAGCTAAAACTGTTAATGGTCAAGATATTTCTAAAAAAGAGTTAGAAACGGTTACAAAAGGCTATACAGATCAATTATTGGCAAATCCTGCTGTTCATGGGGATGAATCATTATTGAATAAAGAATTTATTGCAAATAAAGCACTTGATTATCTGATTAGCCAAAGTCTTTTAAGACAGCAAGCTGATAAATTGGGTGTGACTTTGAGCGATGCTCAAATTGAACAGAAAATTGCGCAAATTCCTGCCTTTCAGGAAAATGGTAAGTTTTCCAATACATTGTATGCAAACTATTTACGTTCACAGGGTTTAACAAGCCAAGCATTTATCCAAAATATTCGCCAAGATTTTGCTTTAAGCATTCTAAGTTCTACAATTTCAGATAATGCATTGATTAGTAAATTAGATATCCAGCAAATTGCCAATCTGCAATCTGAACAACGTGAATTATTTTTATCAAGCGTTAAACTTGATGACTATAAAACCAACGTTAATGTGACCAATCAGGAAATTACTGATTATTACAACAAGCATCAAAATAAGTTCAAACAAGTTGCTTCAGTGGATGTGGATTATGTGGTGTTAAGCCCTGCGGCATTGACACAGCCAAATGCTGCAGTGACTGATGCTGAATTACAACAGGCATATTCACAGTTTACAGAAAAATATAAGCAAGGTTTGAAACGAGATGTTAAACATATCCTGATTACAACTGATTCTCGTACGCCTGAGCAAGCTGCGACACTTGCAAATGAAGTGTATGCAAAAATTCAGGCAGGTATGTCATTTGCTCAAGCTGCTGCGCAATATTCAGAAGATCCTGATTCTAAGGCGAAAGGTGGTGCACTTGCTGCCTATGCGCCAGGTGCCTTTGGTGATGATTTTGATAAAGCTGTGAATTCAACAAGCAATGGTCAAGTCTCTAAGCCTGTTAAAACTCAATTCGGTTATCACTTGATTGAAGTGAATACACCCGTAGATTCAGTACCATCGTTTGATTCAAAAAAAGCTGAATTGACTGCTGAGGTTTTAAAGAATAAATCTGCTAACTATTTCTCTGACACTGTAAATAGTTTAAATGAGCAAGTGGTTAACAGTGATGCATTGGATGTAGTTTCACAAGCAGTTAAGACAGTTCAAATTCAATCTGCGAATAATGTGAATTTAACGACAACCAATCCAGTTCTTGCTGATCCTGCTGTTAAATCTAAATTATTTAATGAAGATGTGAAAAGCGGAAATACGACGGCTTCAAGTAACATCCAAACTGCCAACGGCGATGTGGTATGGGTTAAAGTTCGTAAGTATCACCCAGCAGGTATACAACCTCTAGCGCAAGCAACTGCACGTGTAAAAGCACAATTGATTGAACAAAAAGCGTTCGATGCTGCCCATGCAAAATTAAATGCCATGATTGCGGATTTCAAAAAATTACCAGCTCAAGAAGTTACTGCGAAATACCAATCTAATTTTGTCCATGCGGGAACATTTACGCGTTCACAAGGCCTTAAGCGTGAGATCGAGCGTGTTGCCTTTAGCCAGCCAGTACCTAAAGCAGGCATGTGGTCTGTCAGCACTGCCAAGCTACCAAATGAGTTAGTTGTTGTGGCTGTAGCGAATGTGAAAAAAGTAGACACTGCTCAGATGGATCCAGCTGAAATTCAACAACTTACGCAAATGTATCAGAAGTTCCGTGGTGAACAATTATTAGATGATTATTCGCGTTATTTAAAATCACAAGCAAAAATTAAATAATTGATCTTCTTGGATAAAAAAAGCGCCTCGGCGCTTTTTTTATGTGAAATTAAATATAAAATTAGTACAGGAGCTATATCAGTCAGATCTGATTAGCGTATGTCTTTAATCTTTTTTTAGATCTGATTGCGATATTGGCTTGGGCTAAGTTCAAATTGTTTCTTAAACGCCTGGCTAAATGCAGTTTCAGATGAATATCCCACTTGGTGGGCAATCTGTTGAATAGGCAGTTGTCCTTGTTTGATCAACTGACTGGCAAGACGTAAGCGATGCTGTTGCAAATAAGCTAAAGGTGTTTCACCAATAATTTGATTAAATAAGCTGGCAAATTTAGAACGTGACATACAACAAGTTTCAGCTAAGCTTTCTACGGTCCAACTCTGTTCTGGGCGACTGTGGATGGCTGCTAGTGCATTTGAAAGTTCTGGATGTACGAGGGCATTTAACCAGTTATTGTGATCTTGCATTTGCTCAATATAGTCACGCACACACTCAATCATCAAAATACTGACGACATGATCCATAATTTTATTTTTTCCCGCTATAGTTCTACGCGTTTCAGCAGAAACAAAATATAATCCAATTTTAAGCCATTCAGGCGCCTCATCACTCAAGGCATTTTGAATATGCAAATATGGTGGGAGTGCATTGATCAATGGGCGAGCCATGATTGCATTCATATGGCAACGTACAGAGAGGATTAATGTCTTCTCAGAACTTCCTTGACCAAATTCAATTGCGTCTTGTCTTAATCCATCAAAGAGTGATTCTATATTTAGGCTTTTAACCAACTGCGTGTCTAAGTGATTTTTTACAGTATGTGGTAAACCTGCTGGAATTAAAAACATATCACCGGTTTGTAGTGCAACATTCATTTTGGGTGGAAATTCTAAATAAGCATTTCCATACAGAACAATATGCGCGATCACGGCATCTTGTTTTGGGCTCTGAAATGACCAATCACCTTGAGCTTGAAGGTAAATATATTCTGAATGGTTGAGATGAATATCATCAAAAATTTTACTTAAAGCATCCATAGATTCAGTTCAAATTTCCTGTTCTCAAATAATAAAAATGTTTCATGCTATTAAAACATGTGCGCAAAGGACAAACTCTATGTTGAAGATGCCAAAGACTTTTTCATAGGTTTTATGGACGCTTACAACTGTCTTTAAGTTGAGTTTTACATAAATATATAACTAAGTAGAAAGATAGGGAAGATATAGCCATGAATGCACCAGTTCAACTGACAGAGCAGCAATTGCAAGAATTAAAACCAAAGTCAGGTTTGGCACTTGATAAAAAGCGTTATCTTTGGATGATTAGCCCATCACTTCCCGTGATTGGGTTAGGAATTTTAGCGGGATATCATGTTGCACCTAAGCCACTGAAAAAAGTTTTTGCATTGGGTGGGCCACTTGTACTGCATGTGATTATTCCAGCCATAGATTCATTGATTGGTAAGGATAAAAACAATCCGACCAGTGAAGATGTAAAATTACTTGAGCAAGATCCGTATTATTCACGTTTGGTCAAATCCTTTATTCCGATCCAATATGTCGCCAATGTTTATGCATGTTATTTGGTTGGACGTAAACAAACATCTCTTTTAGATAAGATTTTGCTTGGTGTCTCAATGGGTGCAATTAATGGTATTGCTATTAACACAGCACATGAGTTAAGCCATAAGCATGACCGTATGGATCATATTTTATCGCATTTAGCATTGGTTCCATCAGGTTATAACCATTTCCGTATCGAACATCCTTATGGACACCATAAACGCGCTGCTACACCTGAAGATCCAGCTTCATCGCAAATGGGTGAAACGCTTTATGAGTTTTTACCACGTACCGTCATTGGTTCATTTAAATCAGCGATTGAAATTGAAACCAATCGTCTTAAACGTAAGGGCCTTGGATTTTGGTCTAAAGATAATGAGTTATTGCAAGGCTGGACAATGACCGCAGCATTCCATTCATCTATGGTTGGGTTATTCGGTAAAGGTATTTTGCCTTATTTGGTAACTCAATCAGCTTATAGTATTACGTTGTTTGAGATCATTAATTATATTGAGCATTATGGTTTGTTGCGCCAAAAAGATGAAAATGGCAAATATGAACGCACAATGCCTGAGCATAGTTGGAACAATAACAACATCGTAACGAATTTATTCTTGTATCAGTTACAACGTCATTCAGACCATCATGCCTTTCCGACACGCCCATTCCAAGCGTTACGTCACTTTGATGAAGCACCTGAATTGCCAAGCGGTTATGCAAGTATGCTGTTGCCAGCGATGATCCCGTCGTGGTGGTTTAAAATCATGGATAAGCGGGTATTTGATCATTACAAGGGTGATTTAAATAAGGCCAGTATTTATCCAAAACGCCGAGCAAACATTTTCAAAAAATTTGGGGTCGTGGACAAATTGTTGAATAAATAAAATTTAATTTTAAGATAAAAGCCCAGAATTGGGCTTTTATTGTTTTTGAGCATTAAAAAATATCCCAGCATTTTAAATGTTGACTAACGCTACTTTTAGTTGTGAGTCATCCTTGTTAAAGCATAAGCACTTGTAACTCAATTTCAATGAATGTAAAAAAAATCCCTGAAATACTATCTTTCTTTTTCTGTTTATTTCATAGTATTCATTAATGGTATTTTAAATTTACAAATGTAATTTGGAACTTCGTATGAAATGGGAAGAAATAGGCAATCAACCGTGTTCAATTGCGCGTACATTATCTGTATTGGGTGATCGATGGACCATGCTTATTTTACGTAATGCTTTTATGGGTTTACGTCGTTTTGATGATTTTCAAGAAAATTTAGGTGTGACAAGACATGTATTGTCTGAACGCCTAAAACGTTTGGTTGAGCATGAAATATTGGTTAAAGTGGCTTATGTAGATCGACAAGAGCGTTATGAATATCGCTTAACTGATAAGGGTTTAGATCTATATCCTATTTTATTAACCATGGTGGCATGGGCGGATAAATGGATGGATGAGGGGCTGGGTGCGCCTATGGTGTATCAACATAGCGTCTGTGGACATGAGTTTACTCCGATATTGGTATGTTCAGAATGTCAGCAGGCTGTGAATGCGAGACAGGTGAAGCCAATCGTTACGTCTGCGTTTTTCCAATACTTAGCGCAGAAAAAATTAGCTTGATTGCTATTCCTTAGATGATTTTTAATATTTATCATGAATTAATTTTAGATTAAGTTGTTGGTAAATATCATAAAAATCTAAAAGCAGGTGCACTCATTATCTTAAGTGTTTGTGAGAATGTTTAGATGAAGCTTTGCAAGTAATTTGAACTTTTAATTACTTATATTGTTTTTTGATTTTTGTTAACAAGATATAAAATATGTGATTGTTCAATTTAAAAAATATATAATTTAAATTAATAAGTAAAAGTATGAAAAACAGTAACTGTAATCTTAGTTTAGAAAATAAGGATTATTGCTTGATAAAGAATAGAGCGATTTTTTAAACAGATAATTTTGATCAAGTCATTCACTTTTATATACTTATTTAACTGATGCAAAATTTTAATAATTTATAAAATATTTAATATGGAGTAATCGAATGGGAATTGGTTCAAGCCCAACAGTCGGAAGTACTTGTGATACGTGCCTACAGAAGTTTACGATTCATTTTCGAAGATGTGAAGATAACATATATGATGGAAGTTATGGTTTTGATTGGTACAGACCTGAATACTTTAAAAAATTAACCAACTATAGACCGAATGCAGCAACAAAATTTGGAAACAAAGTTGCTTTAGTCAGTGGTTCGATACAATCATTAAAAGCGACATATACTCAAGACCAAATTACCAAAATTAGCCCATTTGGCACAGAATATATCCCTGCATGGTTAGCAATGTACCCAAGCTCACAGGAGGATAACAATAGTTCTAACCCTGTCAATCAAGGGGTTAGGCTTAATTTAGAGTTGAGACTATTAGATTCAGAAAATAATTTTTCATTAAAAAATGATGGAACAAAGATTAAGTTTGAAGTTTCAAATCCGAATATTATTATTGAACCAGCAGAGTTCAGTGTCGAAGATTTTATTTACGCCAAAAAAATGACGCGAGATTTAGGCGAAGATACTAAAAGAGAAGAAGAGATTTATTATTTAGCTTCAGAAATAGTGAATATTAAGTGCACAGGTGCTTTGCAAAAACATGAAGAAATCATTGTAACAGCAATAAAAGGAGAGACCCAAGAGAAAGTTGGGAAGCTAATGCTTTATCATAATGCTGTGATTCCTACTATATCAGTTATCTTTGTAGACGTTATAACTGATGGAAAAAAACCAAGCCGTTCACATGATTATGAAAATTTTTTAAAGCATAACTCATTTAACCAAGCTTTAATTAATGTAGAAATAAAAAATGCCCCAACATTTGATTTAAACAAATATCGTAGCAAAGACGATGATGTTAATATATCTTTGAATAAATTAAATATAAATGACACGGGTTATTTTTTAAGTGACTTAACTAAGTTTTATAAAAAATATCAAGATAAAAACTTAGCGACTAAAAATTATGTTTTCGTCACAACTGTAGAAATAAAGAATGCAGTTGGTGCTGGTGGTGACAGCGTTACTTTATTTAACTGTCCTCAAAATATATTTAATCAAGTCGTGGTACATGAATTAGGGCATCGTTTTGGATTAGATCATTTGTTTGAATCACAGAAAATTACAGCCAAAGGATCGAGCTTTCAATTTATACAGGGTACTACAGCTAATTTTTTAGATTATGATCATTCGGATGGCGTAAATTTAAAAAATAAAACTGCAGTCAATCCAAATCAAACACTAAAATATTTTTTCAAATACCAATGGGATTTGCTCAGGAAGAAAGTGAAATAATTTATGCTATCGCCAGTTTAGATATTTACTCGCTATATTGATGGGTTTGATCTCATATTGAATTAAACGAATCAATTTTTATGGAGTGATCACAAACAATTTGCAGGTTTAGGGATACCTGCCAAACGGCTTAAATGGCGGGCAACCAGTCCTGTATTAAACTTGTCTTGTAGAACAGCATTATCAATTGCTGGATTGATCGTTTTCATTAAAAATTTAATCAGTGGACGAGTCGCAGGAGAGTGGCCAAACTGGGTATAAAATTGACGTACTGCATGCAACACTTCAAAATGCCATGAGGTCAGTTGTAGATCTAAACTTTGTGCCAACTCTTGGGCAACCTGTTCATTCCAAATGGTGTAGTCTACTAAATGACCATCTTGGTCTAACTCAAAGCTCATAAAACAACCTAAACAAAAATAATCTAAACAATCTAACTTTTGATCGACAAAACATAAAAGATTGATTTTTAAAAAATCGAAGATAATTGACAACCTAGCCCACTATTTTAAACTGATACAACGGCTAAAGTCTAAAACTAGCTGTGCAAATTGTGGGTAAGAAATTGATTTAAAATTTTCAGGAATGGATTCAGATAAAATCTCAGCATCATTTTCAAGAAGATAAAGATTCTGTTTGTTTGTTAAGCGCTGATCTGCTGCAAACAGTACCGCATCACCCATTAAAACAACGTGATCATGAGAACCATACAGTTGATCTAACTGATTCAATATATGGTCTGTATGTATAAAAGAAGATTGAATTAAATAAAGCGTTTTATCTGACATTTAAACTTTCCATCCATAGCTTACCAATACAACACATGATCAAAAGACTGAATAAATTCAGCATTCAGTTCTACAAATTCCAACTCTTGTTGTGATTGAGTAACAAAAGTCGAAGATTTATTCATATTTTCTACTAAAACTGGTGTTAAATCATAGAATTCAAAGCTATCGACCAGATTTGAAGCAAGCTTAAATACGTGATTTAATTGGTCAAAAGCCATTTCTGATTTAAGTAGGCTTAATCCAGCGTCTTTAAGTAACACTTTGACTTTACAGCCAAAAGTTGCAAGCACCATGGTTGCTGACAAGCTTTCATGTATCTGCAATGTATTTAAATTTGCTTGAGTTATCACAACGAGCACAGTATTCACACAAATTACCTTTTAAATGCAACACGCTAATGGGATGATCAACTTAGAATTGAATGATACGATCTGTAGATTGAACAGCATCTGCAAGTTCGCCTAAACCCACAAGCTCAAAGCCTTTTGCAAGATTATCGGCTGGAATTTCGTGACGTTTGGCATTCTCTTGATCTGTTATCCCCCGCGCTAATGCAGCACTCACACAGACAGGAAGTCGAATTGAGAGTTTTTGCCATTCTACAGATAAATTACGTTGATCGTCAGGAACCCATTGCAAGTTGTTCGCAACTTGTACACCATCTTGATAAAAGAAAACACGAAATTCTTGATCTTCAGCTTGCAGTGCCTGCGCTAAACCCAATGCATGCCATGCATGAATTGAAGTCGGTGCTGCGGTGATTAGTAATAAAGTACTCATTTGATGGCGATTCACTTGGAGAATGGACAGTTTGCAACATTCAAACTTGATAATGATAGGTAGTATACAATGATTTTAGTGACTGGTGGTTTAGGCTTTATAGGCTCGCATGTGGTTTTAAGTTTGCTAGCTCAAGGGCAAGCGGTCGTCATTGTGGATAATCTAGCCAATGCCAATCTGCAATGCTTAGAGCGCTTAGAATTTATTACAGGAATGTATATTCCCTTTGTCAAAATTGATATTCGTAATACTCCCGCTTTAAATAAAGTATTTGAACAATATTCAATAGATACCGTTGTGCATTGTGCGGGATTTAAGTCCATTGAAGAGTCAAATCTAAAACCACTTGAATATTATAATGACAATCTCAGTTGTATTATGAGTTTATTACGCGCGATGCAGCGTACCGGTGTCAGAAATTTGGTACATCTTTCTAGCCTTATGGTTTATGCGCAATCAAGTTTAGAGCTGAATGAACAAACCGCATTTAATTATAGTTACCCTAATCCTTATATAAAATCTCAGCAAATGATTGAAGAAATCATTAAAGACACATTTAAAACTGACGAAGAATGGAAAATTGCCATTTTAAGGGTTTCAAATGTTGTCGGTGCATTTGAGCATGGTGTCTTGGGGGAGTTTGTTGTACCACTTCCTAAAAATGTTGTCCCTTTGGCTCTACAAGTTGCGGCTCAGCAACGTGATCTGATTGAAGTACAACGTAATTCAGATACTCAGGATAAAACGACTGAGCGTAGCTTTGTACATGTTCTTGACCTATGTGAAGCAATTAGATCCACTATTCTTTGGCTACATGAGCAGGGCAATGTTTACCAAAGTTTTGATATTTCAGGTCCTGTCAGTTCGATACAGAACTTGATTCACTTGATCGAAGAGGTTACGTCAAGTCAAATTCATCAAATTGATGCAGTTTATAAATTAGATGAACTGGATCAGGTTGCATCTACCAGCAAAAAAGCATTCGAGGTTTTAAAATGGAAAGCTCAGCGCTCACTTAAACAAATGATCGAAGATGAATGGCGTTTTTATCAAAATACTTTAAATAATCGGTAAAAATCCAGAATAGATGATTATTGCAAATAATTATCATTTACATGTTTAATTGATTTGTTTAGCATAATCGCTTCGCTGAAGCTGGTGTTTTTACGCAGATGTTGTCAAAACAAGCTTTAACTTGAAAATAAGATATGGACGAAGAAGAGGTTGAAAATGCAAACACGTATTGAACATGACACAATGGGCGATGTTGAAGTCCCAAGCGAAGCAATGTGGGGTGCACAAACTCAGCGAAGCGTAGAAAACTTTAAAATTGGTACAGAACATATGCCACGGCCGATGATTCGAGCGATGGGTCTGGTCAAAAAGGCAGCAGCAATAACCAATGCCAGCTTAAATCAAATTCCGCATGATCTGTCACAGTATATTGTCGATGCTGCAGATGAGGTGATTTTAGGGAAATGGGATTCACAATTTCCGTTGGTGGTTTGGCAAACAGGTTCCGGTACGCAAAGTAACATGAACTGTAATGAAGTCATTGCCAATATTGCCAATCAAAAGTTGGGTAATCCATTAGGTTCACAAAAGCCTGTGCATCCGAATGATCATGTCAATCGCGCACAATCTACGAATGATTCATTTCCAACAGCGATTCATGTGGCTGCTGCAGTTCAAATCAATGAGTTGCTTATTCCAGCAGTAAAACGCTTACGAGATACTTTAAATCGCAAATCAGAAGAGTTTGACGATATTGTTAAGATTGGTCGTACTCATTTACAGGATGCAACACCACTTACATTAGGACAGGAATTCAGTGGTTATGTATCACAACTGGATCATGGACTAAAACGTTTACAACAGGCTTTGGTGTGGCTCTATGAGTTACCACTTGGTGGCACAGCTGTTGGTACAGGTTTAAATGCGCATCCTGAATATGCAGACAAAGCAGCGGAAGAATTAGCCAAACTGACGGGGTTACCATTTATAAGTAATCCCAATAAGTTTGAAGCTCTTGCTGGTCGTGATGCTGCTGTATTTGCTTCTGGCTCATTGAAAACCTTAGCTGCAAGTTTAAATAAGATTGCCAATGATATACGCTGGTTAGCAAGTGGACCACGTTGTGGTTTGGGTGAGTTACGTATTCCTGAGAATGAACCAGGTTCAAGCATCATGCCTGGTAAAGTCAACCCAACCCAATGTGAAGCAATGACAATGGTGGTTGCGCAAGTCATGGGGAATGATACAACGATTAATTTTGCTGGTGCAGCGGGGAATTTTGAACTGAATGTTTATATGCCTGTGATTGCATATAATCTTGTTCAGTCGATTCAATTGCTTGGTGATGCGTGTAATAGTTTTGATGAACACTGCGCCGTAGGTATTGAACCAAATCGTGAAAAAATTGATTATTTCTTACATAATTCATTAATGTTGGTAACAGCATTGAATCCTGTGATTGGTTATGAAAATGCGGCTAAAGTTGCCAAAACGGCTTATAAAGAAGATAAGACTTTAAAAGAAGTTGCGATAGAACTTGGTTTTGTTACAGCTGAACAGTTTGATGAAGTGGTACAACCTGAAAAAATGGTACGTCCAAACACGAAATAAGGAGCTGTAAACGACTATACTTTTGATGATTCATTTAGAAAGCATCAGTCGTCTAAAAAAGCACCTTAAGGTGCTTTTTTAGACTTTGGAGGGGGTATAAGACTTACATTAACCATGTTTCTCGCTAACTTTATGGTCGCTCTATTTTGTTATGAGCCTCTAATTGAGCGCCGTTTTCTCAAAATATTGAACAGCAGGTGAACGTGACATATAAGCTAAAGCCTGCTCAGTATCACCTTCATGAATTGGGTTAAACTTTGGAGATGTCCAACGTAGAGTGGCTTTCCATAAATATTTAATGGTTGGTAGGTGATCTGTTTTCGTTGCGGTTTTTTCAAACTCTCGAATAAAAGAAAAGAATCCACGGCGCATTAATTTTTGAATGTGTTGATGTTCAGTATCTTGTTGTCCAAGACTGCGAGCAAAATCAACAAGGAAATAAATAAAGAGTGGAAAAATTCCCATCATGATGAGTTGTCTGGAAACATAAAAACCTAATTTTTGTTGTAATAAATGCTCAAACAAATCATAAGCGACACAACGATGTTCTACTTCTTCAGCGAGATGCCAGCGGAATAAATCAGCCATGGCTGGATCTGCTTTATCCCAAGATTTGCTATCCAGCGTCCATTGCCCAATCGTACCTGTAAAATGCTCGATCGCTGCAATGACACCTACACGAAAGATTAACCAATATTCGTCAAATTTCTTTACTTTTAAAAATGGAATTCCTAATGGTTTGTCACCTAATAAAATGTTGAAAACAAGATGGGCACGATTTAATGGTTCTTGTATGTCATAGCCATTTTCTCTTAAAAAATCTTGTACTTTTTCATGTGCGCGTGCATGTGCAGCTTCTTGACGGACAAAGCCAATAACCTCTTGTTTTAATTTTTTATCTGTAATATGTGGAAGGGTTTTATTAAATACTCTACAGAACCAAAATTCACCGGCAGGCAAAAGCATATTAATACCATTGGCGATATGTGAACATAATGGATCATCTGGCATCCAACATACAGAAGACTCAGAAAAATCGAAATATACTTTTCTTGCTTTAATTTGATGACTTTCCGTGATCATTGTGGTTATCCAACATGAAACTGTTAAACGATTAAAAGTTTTTACCATTTAGAATAATTTGCGACCATATCCTTTAGGGACACTTTTTTTATGATTTTTATTCTTTTGAGTAGGAAATATTAATTTAAGGGTTTAATTTTATATTTTAAATCATTGATATTATTATTTTTTAAATTGTAAATCTAGAAAGTTAAGATGTGATAATTAATGTGGATGAAATGATATAAAATAATTTTAATGGGGTGAATCAGCTATAAAAATATCAAATTTCTATCTTTTAACACTGAGATTTAAACACATTGATTATTCAATAAAAAGAATGATAGTTCACGAATTATTGATTGATTTATATTGATGATTTTACTAAATTTTATTTTTAAATCACTGCATTTTTTTGGATGTTATTTTTAATTTTTTTTATATATCAAATATTTGAAATTTTATAGCGCTTGGGGTTGTTATTGGTTTTATTGGTTTTATAGATTTTATTAACAATTTTTAATTTTATTTTTCAATAAAAATTAATTTATAGTGTCAGCTCAACTTTATAATATTGACTCAGGTATAACATGAATAAAAGAAAAGTTATTACAGTCTTCATTACAAGTGGCATGGTCACTTTTGCCATAGCCGCAACCACACTATCACCAAACCAGAATAACCAGAGTGGAATCATCCCAACAGGCTATGATGATCTGATATTTAGTGTATCTAATGGCAATTGGGTGAAGAATATTGCCTTACCGAATGTAGCAAAAGAAGGTGCCTTAATTACAATTCAATCAACTGCGGGTTATGACAGTGATATTGATTTAAGTAATGTAAATATTGAAAAAAAAGGCGTTCTCACGCTAAAGTCTGGAAACAGTTATCGTTTTAAATTTAGTAATGGAAAATGGGAGTTTTATGCGCCTGAAACTGCCAATTTTACGCCTGAAAAAAATGGCAATACTATTCCAGTATTTCAACAATCACAGGCTCAATATGTTGTAAGTGATGCTGCTTGGACTGATATAATTCATTTACCGCAAACAGGTCAGAATGGCCAGATTCTTGTGGTTAAGTCCAATGCGCTTAAATCCTCAAAAATTAATTCACAAAATGCTTTATTTCCGAGTACATTGGTTGTCAATAAAAATGATGCATATATCTTTCAATATAATCAAGAACTGAGTAAATGGGTTCCACTGTCTGTTCCGACACGTATTATCAACGTGATCAATGGTAATACTGCGGCATTAAATACCGCTTTGCAAAATTTAACTGCACCTAAAACAGAAATTCGTTTTGCTGATGGGGCGTGGGTGTCTTCATTAAAATTACCGCAAACAGCAAACGACCGAGATCGTATCATTGTTAGCTCAACTGCAAGCTGGCAATCAGTGATTGAAAATGAAAATACCAATACCACCGCAACCCTAAAAATCAACAAGGGCAATCGTTATGAGTTCATTTATATTGCAGATAAATCGTATTGGGTGTTGGCTTCGTCTCCTAAAACTGTATTCACTGCAAACACCGCTGCACAAGGTTTTACATTTAAAACCCCTGTTGTTGAAATAACCGCTGATAATGCACAATGGGCACCTGTTGTAAATTTGCCAGCGGCTCAGTCGGGTGACAAGGTCATCGTATCTAATTCTGCGGATACAGTGTTTACAGTTTCAGGTAGCAACATTAGTGCAAGTTTGAAAAAAGGCGATAAAATCCGTTTGATATTCAACAATGGGGTTTGGAACACCGATAGCTATCAGATTGATCTATTGCTTGTGAATAGCCCGGTAGTCAATGACAAACTCGGTGCAACTGCTGCAAAAATTCAAGCCCGTGAAGCACTTAGATTAACCAATGAAGCGCTTGAAAACTCGCAAGCAAAAGCCTACTACAAAGAAGTCGGATACTTGGATTATCGAATCCCTGGAACGACACTCGGTGATGCGATTAATTTAGGACGTTCAGATGCCACCGTACAAGCGGAAAGAACCAGAACAGGTGCTGATGCGATATATACCATTACAGATCATTCTGGTTGCGGTCTCGCCTATGTAAATAGCACACCTAGCAAGTACAACATGATCGGATCACATAACTATGGTTGTGGTATCACTGCAATGCGGCATGAGTTAGGGCATAACATGGGGCTAGGACATAGTTTTGATCGAACCACAGGTTATAACTGGGGATTTGGTCATCCTTTAGGCAGTACCATTATGGGTGGAAATCAAATTGGCTTATATTCAAGCCCAGATATCTATAGTCCTGAATATGGCGTGCGTTTAGGTGAAACTGACAAATTTGATGGCTTAAGAAAAATTAATGAGAATGTTGAAGCTATTTCAAAATTTTTAGTTGCGGTTAATCCATAATGAATAAACGGATATATCTCATTATTTCCGTTGTTTTAACTGTTTTGGTGGTTTCTTTGTTGGTTTGGTTCATCTCAGGTCAACAGGAGACAGCTGATACAGCTAAAGCGATTGCGTCTAAACAAAATGAACAAATCGATCAAGTGAATTCACCGAAACTAAATGCAAATCTTACTGAAACACAAGTATTGCAACGTATAAAAGACAGCCATGCTCGCCGTAAACTTGTAACGCTGGATGAGGACAAATTACGTGCAGGGATTTTCAATCAACAGATGTTCAATTTGAGTACTGTCGATACGGTGTCTATGCATAATCCCGTTCCTTTGACAGATGCACAAAAAAAAGATGGGCGAATATTTCTGAGGAATGATCTATATACCTTAGAGGCGAAGAATGTCGGCGATCAAATCGTGTTTAATGTGTCAGGCTATGGTTTAAACAGACGGGCTGTTATAGAACGAATAGAAGTAGATCCAGGTGAAGATATTGTTAGTTGGTCAGGCTCTCTAGAAGGAGGAGATCAAAATAATGAGAAGTTTCATATTACTCAAACCATTAAAGACAATTTTACCATGGGCACGATTACAGCAGATGGTAAAACCTATACCATTTTGATGAAAAATGGCTATGGATGGGTCAATGACGTTGCCAATGAATCTGCCGCACTTGAGGCAGCGGAAAAGGAGACGGATCATGTACATTAATTTTTTTAATCTAAAGACATGATTTATTCTCTAAACCTGAAGTAGCAATAAAATGAAAATAGTAATTACAGCGTCATAACAAAGATTTAGACACCTCGAAAGGTGTCTAAAATCATCATTTATTTAAAATTATTTACGTACTGAATCAAGTACTTCTTTGTTTGTCACAACTTCTTGTGCTTTTGAATAACTTTCAATCAGTAATTGATAAGCAGGGAAGATTTGAGTGTACACTTGAGCCCATTCAGCAGCATCTTCACGGTTCCAAGTTTGTTGAATTTCTGAAGCAACCGCCGCTGTATCCATCGGTACCGCACCTGCTTGAACCACACGCGCTAAGGTAATTTCTTGTGCCATTTTGCTATACGTACCTGATGCATCAACCACAACAAAAACTTTATAGCCATCAGCAATTGCACTAATCGCTGGAAATGCCATACATACACTGGTAATCGTACCCGCAATAATCAGGGTCTTTTTACCTGTTGCTTTAACCGCTTCAACGAACTCTTGATTATGCCAAGCATTAATTTCACCTTTACGTGCGACATATTTTGCATGGGGCGCATTTGCGTGTATTTCAGGAATAAGTGGGCCATTGGGGCCTTGAGGAACTGAGGCCGTGGTAATGACAGGAATGTTTGATAATGATGCTATTTTCGCTAAGGCTGCTGCGCGTTGGCGTAGTTCTGTCATTGGCATATCAGCAACGGTTTGAAATAAACCACTTTGATGATCAATTAACAGCATAACGGAATCATTTACATCAATCACTGGGGCTTGGCCATTAAAATTAGCTGGAGTAGACATTTTATATATCCTTAGTTAAGCAATCATTTGCTGTTTTTAATACTAACAGTAGGACAAACATTGAATTATGCTATTTATATGACATATTGTCTTATGTAGAGAACAGTTGCGATATTTAAGGGGATATGATGAAAGACTTAAATGACCTGTATTATTTTACCAAAGTGATTGAATATGGCGGCTTTTCAGCTGCAAGTAATGCGTTGGGCGTGACCAAATCATTGTTAAGTCGAAGAGTTGCGGAATTGGAAAACCGTTTAGGAGTAAAACTACTCAATCGAACCACCAAAAGAATTTCGATTACAGATGTCGGGAACATATATTTACAACACTGTAAAGCAATGCTTGTGGAAGCTGAATCAGCTGATGAGGCAATCGCACTGTTAAGCGCAGAGCCGACTGGAATTGTAAAAATTTCTTGTCCTACAAATTTATTGCATATTAATGTCAGTAAAATGTTGAATAAATTTTTAGCACGTTATCCGAAAGTTAAATTGCATGTGGAAGCGACAAATAGAAAGGTAGACTTGTTTAATGAACGTTATGACGTTGCAATTCGAATCAGACCCTTACCTTTAAAAGATAGTGATTTGATTGTACGTAGCCTATCCATTTCAAAACAATTTATTGTCGCAAGCCCTGATTTGTTGAATCAAAATTTCTTGATTAAAACACCAGGAGAATTAACAAGATTGCCTATTTTAATGATGGAGTCTTTGTCCTTTGAATATCATTGGGATCTTTATAATTCTAATAATGAATTATATGTGGTTAAGGATGAGCCGAGGCTAACCACTACTGATTTAAGTGCATTGCATTTAGCGACCTTAGATGGCTTGGGAATTGCAAAACTACCGGAATTAATTATTGCTGAAGACTTAAAAGCGGGCAGGCTAGTTAAAGTGATTCCTGAGTGGGAACCGATGCCAGAGCTTATTCATTTGGCCTATACTTCTAGAAGAGGTCTATTACCATCGGTAAAAGCTTTAATCGAGTTTTTGGTCACTGAGTTTGACCAGGTTTAGTTCTTTACAAGAATCAGCTTTATTCGCCCACCAGAATCTTTGATCGACAACAGGTGAATACTGCAATTGGCATTGAATAAACTGTCATAATTGTTAAAATGCATTTCTTTCGCTGTTTTCATGTTGTTTTTATTTTGTATTTAGGCTGCAAGATGATCAATAACGTTATAATAAACAGTATTTTAATTAAGGATTTTTTAATGTTATCAATTTATTTAACAGATGTTCAGGAAAATGTGCAGTTTAAAGATTACCCTGGTGAGCACCCTGTTAAATTTATTTTAAATTTCAAAAAGATTTTTCCAAGTGTAATGGAAATTTTACTCCCAGTACTTCCTGATGATGAAGACTTGGATAAAATGACTTGGGAATCCACAACTGAAGATTTTGAGATTTTTAAGAAACTCCTTACAGGTTGGGGCGTGATTGAGTTACGTTTACAAGCGATTAGCCAATATAAAAATAAAAATTTTGCAGATCAATTGCTTAAACAAGCTCAAGCCAAACGTAAAGAATTTGCAAAAAAGCAGCAACAATTGTCTACGGTTGAACTGGACTACTTATTTATGCATGAAACACATGCATTGATTGACGCTGAATTGGTTGAGTTAGGTGAAAAATTCTATTTACCTACTTTGCGAGATATTTGGAAAAACACTGTACCCGCCAAAGTGCTGAATGCTAATTTCTAGTCAAAAATTAGCAATAGATTGAAATGCTCAAATTCATGCATAAAAGGCAGTTTAAAACTGCCTTTTATTTTTTATTCTCTGTTTAAGTTCTTTAAATTGTAGGCCCAAGCGTATAAAACATAAAAAATAGAATAAATATTGAACTGATGATACTTAATATATTTAAAACTTTCATTTTTTAACCAATTGCGATATCTAAATTTTGAGTGGAAACATTTTTAATGCTTGGATTTTATTCGGCAGTTGTTTAAGCATGATGACAATGATTTAAATGAGGTCATTCATTTAGCAAGTCTTTATGATTTGATTTTAAATGTTGGTACTTCTTATTCAATCTTCTTTATTACGCGTTTGTACGATAAAACTTCTGATTGTGGCTAAAATTATCTCAGTCTTCGTTATGAAAGTCGAAAATAGATTCGCTATTATCCTTCATGCTTTACGATGTATACATCTCATGCTCAATTTTAACCTACAACGCAAGCCAGTTATGAAATGTCAACAGCCCCTTATATTTCTCCTAATTCACTTTTGCTTAGAAACATATGACAAAAGTAGATATTTCTAGCAAGTTTTTTTATGTTGTAATACTTTTGATTTTAATCAATTCATACTTGTTATGATTTTTTAAAATATCTTGATAATCTTTTTTAAAGTATAGGATTTCCCCGGGGATATATCCAAGGATATTCAGCAATGTCGAATAATTTTTTAGATTTAATTCATAAACGCCGTACAATTTATGCGATTGGACGTAAGGTCAAGCAATCTCCTGAGCATCTTACTGATTTGATTCAGCAAGCGATCAAGCAAAGTCCATCTTCTTTTAATTCGCAATCATCTCGTGCAGTGATCTTGTTTAATGCTGAACATGAGAAGTTCTGGAACTTTGTAAAAGTTCAACTGAAAGCTTATGCCAAAGATGAAGCGAGTGCCTTAAAAACAGAGACTAAAATGGACAGCTTTATCGCAGGCTTTGGTACCGTTCTTTTCTTTGAAGATTTAGAGGTGATCCAAAACTTACAAGAAAAATTTCCAGCTTATGCAGAAAACTTTCCGATTTGGGCTGAACACTCTACAGCAATCGCACAATTTTCAACGTGGACAGCCTTAAATAGTGACGGTATTGGTGCATCCTTACAGCACTATAATCCAATTGTCGATGAACAAGTTCATGCGGAATGGGATATACCTAAAACTTGGAAACTTCGTGCACAGTTGGTATTTGGTTCAATTGAAGCGGCGGCGGCTGAAAAGGCCTATATCGATGATGCTGTGCGTTTTAAAGTGTTTAAATAATTGTTTTATTTTCTCTAGCTTCTTGGCTTGCTCAGCCAAGAAGCTTTGGTATTGAAAAGGCTAATCAATCTATTGATCTAATTATACAAAGTGTCGGTTATCTGGACCCAATTTCAATTCGCAGATTGTTTAGAAAGAAAATCGGCTTAACACCCTTAGAATATCGTTGTAGATTCAGTCGTCGGGTATAAGCTTTTCAATTGAATTTAGCTTGAAAGTTGAGCTGGTGCTATTTACTCACTAAAAGCTGAGGCGACGATGGATGCTTTTTTAAGTTTTATTGATCATTGCTATATAACAAACAAATCATTAAAAAAGAAAACGATTTCCAAAAAAGTGCTAAAGAGGCTTTGATTTAAAATTTAAATGTACTATAGTAAAGCTAGAAAAGTTGAGTAATATGCTTGGTTTTTATGCAGTTGATTCTTTATTTCAAGTTAAAGATCTACAGTTAAAAGCAAACTTATACTTTTTTCTATCTCTCTCAATATGAGCAATCAATTGTGTTAAGAAGCAGTGGTCTGTTGCTGGCATTTGCGACAGTATTTTTACAGCTTGCGGTTTTTTTACAGCCGTTATTACCTGAGCAGTATCAAATTGCTCCGGTCTGTGAAGACATCACTCAAGCTTTATTGCGACCAACACATGCACATCTTCATCATGAGCAAGAATCTAGTTTTATTCATCACTATTTGCATTTAGATCAAGCCCAGCAAGCAAGCAGTTCAAGTCATGATCATCATGATATTAACCATCAATGTCAGTATTGTGTGGTATATGGCAATTTAGTGATGCCACCAGAAATTGGCGTAAAAGAAATCCTAGTGCGTATTCAAGTACGTTTAATGGCTTATGTTGAAAACTTTCAGCATGTCTATTTTCAATTACAACGCTTGTTTCTGATTCCTCAAGGGCGAGCCCCACCTGTAGTCTTTGCATAACACATTCACCGATCCAAAGCTTTAGCTTCTTTAAATGAAAGCTTTAAAGCCATGCGGTCGTATTTCGAATTTATTGTGTAGAGAATGATCATGATTTTTCAAAATTTCCTCGATTTACAGGAAAGCAGCCTTTGCATGCTATTTTTAGCATTGTTTAAAAATACAGCAAAAAGAAAACAACAGATTGTACTGAATGTTCAGGCGTATGCTGAGTTTGTAAAACAAAAAATGTTTATCAATGTATTCAAAATTCAATCTTTACCAACTTTACCAATGAATAAGGTGATGTCATGGATCTAGGATTAACTGCTTTAGAATTGGCGCGTATTCAGTTTGCTTTTACTGTTTCTTTTCATATTATTTTTCCTTCAATTTCTATCGGACTTGCAAGCTTTTTAGCTGTGCTTGAATGGCGCTGGCTAAAAACTCAAAACCCTGTTTACCAAGATTTATTTAAATTTTGGGTGAAAATTTTTGCTGTCGCTTTTGGTATGGGCGTGGTTTCTGGTGTGGTGATGAGTTATCAGTTTGGAACAAACTGGAGTGAATTTTCACGTGTTGCAGGCTCTGTGACAGGCCCATTATTGGCTTATGAGGTATTGAGTGCATTTTTCTTAGAAGCTGGTTTCCTAGGCATTATGCTGTTTGGTTGGGGGCGGGTAGGTCCTCGAGCGCATTTCTTTGCAACTGCTATGGTGGCAATTGGTACTTGTATTTCAATGTTCTGGATTTTATCTTCAAACAGTTGGATGCAAACACCACAAGGCTTTAGCATCGAAAATGGAATTATCGTACCGCAAGATTGGTTTGCAATTGTGTTTAACCCCTCATTTCCTTATCGTTTAGCCCATATGGCTGCTGCAGCATTCCTTGTTTCAGCCTTGCTGGTGGCTGCAACTGCTGCGTGGCATTTATTGAAAGGACGCCGTGACGCGCTAATCAAAAAATCGTTCTCAATGGCATTGTGGATGATTCTGGTCCTTGCACCATTACAGGTTCTCATCGGCGATAATCACGGTTTAAATACCTTAAAACATCAGCCTGCTAAACTTGCAGCGATTGAAGGGCATTGGGAAACCAACAAAGGTGAGGGCATGCCGCTATATCTGTTTGGTATTCCAGATATGCAAGCAGAAGAAACCAAATATGCTATTGGTATTCCAAATCTTGGTAGCTTAATCATGACCCATACGCTGGATGGTGAGGTAAAAGGCTTAAAAGAGTTTGCCCCTGAAGATCGTCCTAATTCTACCGTGGTGTTCTGGAGTTTTAGAATCATGGTTGGAATGGGCATGTTGATGATTCTCCTCGCCTTGATGGCATTGTTTCTACGCAAAGGTGGCAAGCTTTATGAAAATAAATGGTTACATCGTTTTGCTTTTGCTATGGGACCATCAGGATTTATTGCCTTGCTTGCAGGTTGGTTTACCACAGAGGTTGGTCGTCAACCGTGGGTGGTATATGGAGTGATGCGAACCAAAGATGCTTTATCTCCTGTTTCTGCGGAACAAGTCGGCCTCACTTTAATTATTTTCGTTGTGGTGTATTGCATCGTATTTGGCATCGGCATTTACTATATGTTGAAATTGATGCACAAAGGTCCACAATTTATCTACGCCACACCAGAAAGTGTAGCGCATAGTGAAGAAGCGGTTATTTTGGCCTCTAAACGCCCATTGACGAGTGTTGAAGATAGCGTTGATTCCAATGAACAGGAGCGTAAATAATGATTGATTTATCTCTGATTTGGATTGTCATTATCGCCATTGGTGTATTCATCTATGTAGTACTAGATGGTTTTGATTTAGGTATTGGGATTTTATTTCCCTTTGTTAAAGATCAACACGAACGTGATGTGATGATGAACACTGTTGCACCTGTTTGGGATGGTAATGAAACCTGGATGGTACTCGGTGGTGCAGCGTTATATGCGGCATTTCCAATGGTCTATGCGACTGTATTATCCGCGTTATATATGCCAGTTATCCTTATGGTGATTGCTTTAATTTTCCGTGGTGTGGCTTTTGAGTTTCGTTTTAAAGCCAATCGAACCAAGCATTTATGGGACAAAGCATTTATTGGTGGATCAATTCTTGCCAGCTTTTTCCAAGGGATGATTCTTGGCGCATATATCCAAGGGATCAAAGTAGAAAACCATATGTATGCAGGTGGTGGTTTAGACTGGTTATCGCCGTTTACTGTGTTTACAGGTATTGGTGTTGTTGTACTTTACGCAGCACTCGGTTGTGGATGGTTAATTTTTAAAACTGAACTTGATTTACAAGATCGTATGTATCAGTTGATGCCTAAATTAATCGTTGCTTTGTTTGTCATCTTTGGCGCAGTCAGTATTTATACCCCGATGGCACATCCTGAAATTGCAGCACGCTGGTTTAGCCAACCACAATTGATGTATTTTAGTCCTGTACCAATATTGGTGGTGCTGTTTACTTTCCTAGTACTTCGCGCATGTAAAAAGCGTTATGAACTGAGTCCATTCCTTTATACCTTGGCTTTGGTTTTCCTTGCTTATACTGGGTTTATCATCAGTTTGTGGCCTTATGTGATTCCGCCATCAGTGACTATCTGGGAAGCTGCCGCGCCACAGAGCAGTCAATTGTTTGCTTTAATTGGTGCATTGATTTTAATTCCAATTATTTTGATTTATACCGGGCTTTCGTATTGGGTGTTTCGAGACAAAGTTCGAATTGGTGATGAAGGGTATCACTAAGGTTAAACGTAGCATGTTTAGTCTTTTGGCTTGAGTGAAAAATAGCCTAAGCAAGATTAAACATGCAACATGGTAAAAATTTAAAGGTTTAAATGAGGTAAGCAAGTATGAAACTATCTCAAACGCAATGGTTTGTCGTGTTATGGCTAGGTGGATTTCTAACATTGGCGCTTATTGCTGGTTTTTTTAGAATGTTAATTCAATTAGCCTACTAAGGTTTTACTGAATAAAAAATGAGGAACTATGTTCCTCATTTTTTGTTTTTCATTAACTATTGAGATAATAGACTGAAATAAAAATATAAACCGCAGTAAAGGCAACAGTGACAATAATCGTAAAATAATAAAATAGCCTAAGCACAATTATAGGAATGCAATCTGATATTATCTTTTATAATGACATAAAAAGTACTTTATCTAATTTAAACTGGATTTTATGTCATGTTTGGATTATTTTCTGGCAAAGATTGATGACTAAACTCCGGCACACCCTAGCCAATGATTTTCATGATGCATAGTATAAATGGCTGGCATTGTTGAACTTTAGTTTTTGAGGATATCTAGATAGAAATAGGATTCTAATTGGCGAATTTCTGTAGGCTTAAGACCCGCATCTAACAGGTATTTTCCTCTATTTTCGAGAACATCACGGACATCCTTAATACATTCTCTAGCTTGATCCAGGTTTAGTCCAAAGGCATTGCTACGACTGATAAGATTGTCATAGCTTCCAAACCGTCCATCATTGCCTAAAACCAGAGCATGTTCATTTGGAAATGAGCTTGGCATACCATGAGGTAAAACATCAAAAAGCGGGCTTAAAGCATAATGTTGCTTTTTCATGTCATACATTAAAAAACCATGATTTTTTAAATGATCGTCAGTATTGCTAATCATGACATTCAGCACCATACGCTTATAGAGTTCTTTTTGATTGCTGATAGCGTCAAAACAAATCTGACTACAGACTTTGGCAATACTCATATAGGACATTTTAGGATCTCCTATACGAATTTTCTGAATATTGAGCAAACTATTGGCACTTATATAGTGTTTTTTACGTTCAGGGCAGTTTCGATCAAAGCGTTCAACTAAGAGAATAGGGCGGCCCGCACATTCTGTTAGTTCGGCATTACATGTATTGAGCCCCATGTCTCGTGCCATATTCAGTGAAGCATATTCAACTTTACAGGTATCAAACAAATCATCACTTTTATTAAATTTAGCAATCCATTCTTTATTTTTATACATCACAAGGGTTTTGGGTCTGGCTCCGCCCATTGAAGCCCCGTTATATAACAGCTTATTTAATTCGAGTTGCTCAAGTTTCATCTCAAACGGATCTCGTTTTTTTTCGATAAGTTCAGTAATTTGTATGAAGGTTTCTAATTCTGCATATTGGATGATATTTGAATTGTTTTTTATATGCGATTTAGACAAGCTTCCAACAATACAGCCGACTGAATTTCCTTGTGAAGCGAGTAACCATTCCAATTGATTTAATGGTGTTCTACGGTGTAAGGCATTGGTTAAGCGTTTACCCCAATTGTCTGGTGTTGCATCTGCAAGTACACCAAAACCATCTTTAGAAATAGTTTCATATGGTTTGTTATCAGACTGAAAGCTTAGATTAAGTGGATCTAAAGGGAAGGCATCTACACGTTGTAAGTATGATTGACCATAAAGAAAGCGATAAATCGGCTTTTCATAAGAAAAGTGCGCAGCAATTGTTGGCTGGGAGCCTGTATCTATGAAAACATAACATCCTTTAACTTCATCCATGTTCATTTACCTATCAGAAATCATCACTAATCACAGACTGTTTTTTTAATCTTGCACGTACTGAACTATTACGATTTTCGAGTGCTAAGCCAACTTCATCCAACTCAGGATTCGCAAGTGAGCCTAGGGTATGTTCAAGGCCAAAGATTACTAAAACTGAAATCACATTTTTTAGGCTGATACTTGGATCACCTTTTTCCATACGTGAGATTGTTCGGTTATCTACATGAATGCGATTGGCCAAATCATGAATGGTCATATTACGTCGAAGTCGGGCTTTTTTGATATTCGTCCCAATTTGAGTCAACATGTCTTCCACACCATCAAGCATAAAATTATGCGCCGAAGTTCTCATAGCAACATCATCCAAAACATGACATAAAATGTATATTATCATGGTTAAGGTGGATTTTATGTCTTATTTTTATAATTTGAATTCAATGTATGAAATGTCGAATGGAATAGATAAGTGGCTTAATTTCACCTACTAGAATGAAGAAAATCATTAGAAATAGGGATGATTGTACGTGTGCGGCTTAACCGCATGCTAAATCCAATCGTTTATAAAATAGCCTAAGCAAAAATTTTAGAAATTTCTTCTCTTAAATAAATATGCCTAGAATTTTCATTTAGCGCACCGTGCCAATAAATTCCCATATTTAATACAGGTAGATCAATAGGATGCTCAAAAATATTGATACTTTGATCAACTTGTAAATGTGCCAGTATCTGCTTTGGGATGGTTAACATCGCATCAGGGTATTGTGCTAAAACTTGCAGGGCAGTTGAATAATGCTGACAACGCATAAAAATCTGACGACGAAATTGCGCTTGATTTAAATATATGTCCTCTAAAAGCAAACCAGTACGGCGTGAAGAAACACCGATATGAGGTGATGCAAAATACAGTTCAGAATTGATATTTGTATGCTGAGAACAAATCACAAAATGATCTTGAACCAAATTTTGATAATTAATTTTATCACCATAATTTTGTTCTAGATCAATGACAAAATCGACTTGTTGAGCAGCTAAATCAGCAATTACATTCTTGCGGTCAAGCTTGGTACTTAGAAACTGAATGGTTAAATTCAATTTTTGGAAATGGTGAATCAATTTGGGAAAAATAATCGGTTCAATTTCATCATGTATTGCAATGCGTAAGGTTTGTACTGAACTGGGATCAAACTGTTGTTTTTGTTTGGAGATATTTTGAAAAGCAAATAAAGCATTTTGTACAGATGGATAAATCTGTTCAGCAAAAGGTGTCGGCAGCATTTTACTCCCAGCGCGAACAAATAAATCATCTTGCAAATGCTGCCTAAGTCTTTGTAAAGCATGACTCGCAGCAGACTGAGTAATGCATAAAATCTTTGCCGCTTTTGAAATATTTCTTTGCTCATAAATGGTGATAAAAAGTGGGTATAAATTAATATCAATATGATTGAAAATCGACATATCAAGATTGGTTTTATTATGAATCATATTCATAGTGAGGTATTGAATTAAATCATTTGGTTCATAATAGGTTTTCAGCTAAGGTAAAGTAAAGAGACACTATTCAAATATTTATCCATATATTTACAGGAAGATAAGCATGTTTGAACTTTCAGCACGTGCGCAAGAATTTGTAGAACGTACCAAAGCCTTTATTAAAAATGAAATTGAACCTGTAGAAGCTGATTTTTGGAATGAAGTCCATCATCTTAATCAAGGTGGTGATTGGACAAAATGGCAATGGCCAGCACAACTTGAAGTCCTGAAAAATAAAGCAAAAGCTGCTGGACTTTGGAACATGTTTCTACCAGATCCAGTATGGGGTGCAGGTTTATCTGTACAGGAATATGCCCATATTGCAGAACTGTCAGGCCGTAGTTTAATCGCACCCACAGTATTTAATTGTAATGCTCCAGATAGTGGCAATATGGAAGTGCTATGGCGTTATGGTTCAGATCAACAAAAACAACAATGGCTTAAGCCGTTATTAGAAGGAAAAATCCGTTCAGTATTTTGTATGACTGAACCAGCAGTTGCTTCATCGGACGCAACCAATATGCAGGCAACTGCAGTGGTAGATGGTGATGAAATTGTATTGAATGGTCGTAAATGGTGGTCTTCAGGTTTGGGAGATCCAAATGCGAAAATTATTATCTTTATGGCGCATACACCTGATGAAAGCAAAGATCGTCATCATCAACATTCCATGGTTTTAGTGCCTGTGGATATTCAAGGTGTGACCATTGAACGTATGTTACCCGTGTTTGGTGATTATGATGCGCCACATGGGCACGGCGAAATTAGTTTTAATCAAGTTCGTGTACCTGTAAGTAATTTTATTGGTGGTGCTGGACAAGGGTTTGAAATTGCACAAGGGCGTCTAGGTCCGGGTCGTATTCATCATTGTATGCGATGCATTGGTGCTGCTGAAAAAGCATTAGAATTAATGATTGATCGAGGAATGAGTCGAACTGCTTTTGGTAAAGAAGTGCTTAAATTAGGTGGAAATTTAGAACGTGTGGCAGATGCTCGTGTTGCGATTGATCAAGCACGACTGTTAACCCTGTATGCGGCGTATAAAATGGATACTCAAGGGACTATGGCTGCGCTTACCGAGATTTCAGCCATTAAAGTTGTTGCACCTTCAGTTCTTGAAAAAGTAGTTGATATGGCCATTCAAATTCATGGTGGCATGGGCGTATCACGAGATACACCTTTAACAGGATTCTTTGCTCAAGCCCGCAGTTTACGTTTAGCGGATGGCCCAGATGAAGTGCATAAAGGGATGATTGCAAAATTAGAATTAAAAAAACGAGGTTATGGCTCGCGTAAAAAATAACAATTTGCTGATAAAAAATAACTGCTTTATGTTAGAGGTGTTATATATAAAGTAGTGAGCAAATGAAGTTTTTAGTTAAAAGTATCATTCTTTATAGATGTATGGTTTAAAACATAAGATTCAGGGAAATAATATGTCAGTCATTGATATTGGTGGAAGTATACGTGAAGGAGAGGAGCTGGACATTCGTGCTGTCGGAAATTGGCTCATTGAAAATGGATCTGAAATTTCAGGCAATGTAGAAGTAACTCAATATTCTGGCGGAGCTTCAAACTGGACCTATCGTTTAAAATATGACAATGCTGATTTAATTTTACGTCGTCCACCCAAAGGGACAAAGGCGAAATCTGCACATGATATGGCGCGTGAATATCATGTACAAAAATGGCTTGCACCATACTACCCAGTTCTTCCTGAAATGGTCGCGCTGTGTCAGGATGAATCCGTAATCGGTTGTGACTTCTATGTGATGAAACGCATTGAAGGGATTATTCCACGTGCCAAACTGCCCCCTGAACTGAATTTTACTCAACAGCAAGTGCATGAATTGTGTATTAATGTCTTGGACAAGCTGATTGAATTACATCAAGTTCCATATCAAGGCACCGAACTAGAAAAACTTGGAAAAGGTGATGGGTATTGCCGTCGTCAGGTTGAAGGTTGGGATGCACGTTATGAAAAGGCGCACACCATCAATGTGCCGAGTTTTAAATTTGTACGTAAATGGCTTAATGAAAATATTCCTGCTGACTCAAACACGTGTTTGATTCACAATGATTGGCGTTTTGATAATGTCATTCTTGACCCTAAAAACCCAACCCAAGTGATTGGTGTATTGGATTGGGAAATGGCAACCATTGGTGATCCTCTCATGGATTTAGGTTCTGCTTTGGCCTATTGGGTGGAAGATACAGACAATCAAATTTTTAAATCAACCCGTCGCCAGCCTACACATTTAAAAGGGATGCTTACCCGTAAAGAAGTGGTTGAATATTATTTAGAAAAAACCGGATTAAAACCCGATAATTGGGCATTCTACGAAGTATTTGGTATTTTCCGTTTAGCTGTAATCGCACAGCAAATTTATTATCGTTACTATCATAAACAAACAGATAATCCTGCTTTTAAAGATTTTTGGATTGTGATTCATGCCTTACATATTCGTGCCTTAAAGCTCATCGGTTTACAAAAAATTGAAGCCAATGAAGTTGCACGGAAATATCTTGAAAAATTTAAGGAAATTTTAGGAAAATGACCACAATCTACCTCGTTCGTCATGGACAAGCATCATTTGGTGCAGAGAGTTATGACAAGCTTTCACCCAATGGCGAGTTACAAGCCAAACTATTGGGGCAATATCTCGATAAAATTTTGAAAGAAGAGCCTTGTGTGGTTGCAGGTTCAATGTTACGCCATCAGCAAACAGCAAGTTTTGCTTTGGCTGAAAGTTTTTCTGATGCTCAAATTGTGACGGACCATCATTGGAATGAATTTAACCATCAACAAGTTTTTGCTCAATATGATCCGCGTTTTAATCAACCGCATCTACTTAAACAGGATGTTGCCAAAGAAAAAAGTCCACGTGCCTATTTGGCAAAAATTTTTGAAGGGGCAATTGACCGTTGGACTGGTGGTGAATATCACCATGAGTATGACGAATCTTGGCCAGATTTTAAAAACCGTGTAGAAACGGCCTTACAGAATTTATGTGATGAGCTGGTAAAAACCAACCCTCGCTATGCAATTGTATTTACTTCTGGCGGTGTTATTTCAGTTGTTGCAGGAAAACTCTTGGAGTTAAGCGCCAATAAAACCTTTGCATTGAATTGGGCAATTGCCAATACCAGTTTAACCACATTACGACTGGTGGGAAATGAACCGCAATTATTGAGCTTGAATGAACATCATTTTATTAAGGCTGAAGATCCGCAACTATTGACGTGGATTTAAAGTCGCACTTTAAGAAATATAAAAACAGTTTAAGGAATTTGTCATGGTAAAAACAATTTTAATCACAGGCGCAAGTTCTGGAATCGGTGCAGGAATGGCACGAGAATTTGCGCAAAAAGGTTATAACTTAGCCGTCTGTGCGCGTCGTTTAGAGCGTTTAGAAAGCTTAAAACAAGAGTTGGAGTCTAAATATGGTATCAAAGTGATTGCCAAAACTTTAGATGTGACTAACTATGAGCAAGTTTTTCAAGTCTTTCGAGCATTTAAGCAGGACTTTGGTAAGCTTGATCGTATTATCGTCAATGCAGGTGTTGGTGATGGTCGTCGTATTGGCAATGGTAAATTTGAGATTAACCGTGCAACTGTAGAAACCAATTTTATTTCTGCATTGGCACAGTGTGAAGCTGCTGTTGAAATATTCCGTGAGCAAAAGTTTGGTCATCTGGTTGTGATTTCTTCTATGAGTGCACTTCGTGGTATGCCTAAACACTTGACCGCGTATGGCGCAAGTAAAGCGGGTGTAGCTGCTTTAGCGGAGGGGATACGTGCTGAGTTAATTGACACGAAAATTAAAGTTTCTACGATTTTCCCTGGTTATATTCGTACTGAAATTAATGAAGGGGCAAAAAAACTGCCATTTGAGGTCGATGTTGAAACAGGTTCTTATTTATTGGTTAAAGCAATTGAAAAACAACCTGTTAAAGCTTATGTACCACAATGGCCTTGGTTACCGATAGGACTAGCCATGAAAATATTGCCATTAAAAATTGTGAATAAACTCGGTTGAGCTTTATTTAGTTTTAAAAGACCCAGTAAGGGTCTTTTTTATTGCAATGCATAGATAAAGCTTTAAAATCTAACTGGATAAAAAATAATGAGAATTTTAACATGTTTATCGTCGTGGGTTTTTTCCTAACCAGCTTTTTAGTTTTTCTTGCGCGTATCTTGTATCTCTTCTTTTTTGAAAAGCACTGTGAAATTCAACAATGCCTGATGCAAATCGATGATATTCAAAAGTTAATGTATCTTGGTATTATTTTAATCGGGACCTATAATGCCTATTTGATGAGCAAAAGCAGAAAGTATGCGGTTTTAGTTTTTGAATTTATTGGTACATTCATATTTGCTTTTGCCTTAAATTTTGTTGATTTAGCCCAATAGCGACTTGACCATACAATTAAGTAAAATCGACATTGAACTTTATGATTTTAATATTGCGACAAGCTATATTCGACTCTGACTGATTTTGAGATAGCTTTGTTGGATTGGTATTCAAATATGCTTTTAAAAATTTCTACCATTGTTCTCGTTCCCGCATTAATCCTTCAAGGTTATCGCGTCAAGAAAAATACACCCCGATTAGCTGAACCTCAAGGATTGCGAAAAGGTGTTATAGGACAAGGAAAAGCACTATCTATTTTAATTTTGGGTGACTCTGCTGCCGCAGGTGTGGGGGTTGAAGATCAACGTGAAGCCTTATTGGGGTGTTTACTCGATGAATTAACCTCTAATTTTGAAGTCACTTATCAATTAGAAGCAAAAACAGGGGATAGCACCTTAGAAATTTTGCAAAGAACCAAGCAATTAGACAATCAGCAGTTTGATGTTGTGATTACATCGGTTGGAGTAAACGATATCACAAAACTTATTTCACCACAAAAATGGATTCAGCAACAAAGGGGGCTTTATACAGAAATTGAAGCTAAGTTTTTACCAAAGATGATTTTAGTCACGGGTGTTCCCCCAATGAATCTGTTTCCAGCATTACCAAATCCACTGGGATGGCTGTTTGGACAGTATTCGAGTGCAATGAATCAGAAGTTAGCCCAATTCATCGAAAATAAAATCAATTATCAATTGATTCGTTTTGATTTAGCCCATTTTAAAACTTTAAATTTACAAATGGCACGTGATGGTTTTCATCCGAGTCAGGAAATTTATCAAATTTGGGCAAAACAAATTTCACAGTGTATTTTTAGCAAATTCATGTGATAAAATTAATCAAATTCAAAAAGAACATAAAATATGAATTATTACGCGAAAACTCTCTATTAGGTTTTAACTACCTAATGAGAGAAATATGGATAAGCTTAAACACCTTAAACAACAATATGTAAGCGTTGTTAAAAAAGGTTTAACTGGCGATTATGATGATGAAATTTTTCCAAATCGCCAAGATATTTGGTATCGCCACTACAGTGTTAAACAAGAAAAAAGTAGTTTTTTCTTGCACGAGATTGAGTATAAATCCTATCCTCTTAAACTAAGACGCAGACGTGGTAGGGCATTAATGTGCTCTTGGACGAATGAACATCCACCTTTTTTTTGCTATGGTGGAAAAAACTGGAAACATCATTCAAAAAGAAAACATCAATACTACCGTGAAAAGAACTAAAAATAGGGAGCTTTTAAGCTCCCTATTTTTTATTAGATACCAAACACTTAAACTATTTATATAAAACAAACATTTAATCTAAATTTTTTAAAAAATTGTAAGCGCTAAAACTTGATAAATGACCATCACTATTTTGTATCTTTACACTGAATATTTTCTTTTTCTTTGTAATAGTTTAAAGCAATATCTAAGTCTGAAAGTAATTTAGCTTCAGTATAGTTCTCTGGATTTAATTTAAGTAAATTTGGCATGTAATTCGATTTGTATTCTTTAGGATAATCTTGACATACGATTCTGGTCTTATCATCCAATGTTGTATTTGGATCATCAAGTTGATCAAGATATTTACTAATCATTTCATCTGATTGTTCAAATTGTGCAGTGAGGGTTGGTCGATCTGTTTGCGCAGTTGTATGCTGCTTAGGCTCTTTATTGCAAGCAGACAGGGCAATGATCAAGAATAATGCTGTAAAAAGTTTAATGTTCATAACGAATTGATTTTTAATGTTAAGAAAAAGTTTTCGGTTGTATAAAATCAGTTAATATTTAGATAAATCTTAAAGAACCTTAACTATCAAATATATTACCGAGATATGCAATGATTTTTATTACCATATCTTGAAATTGTTACAAATTCAAGATATTTAATGATTTTATTTGAAATTTCCGATTAAAAACAGCACATCGCCACGTTTTGTATTTTTTATATGGGGTGGAATTGACGCAACGACTTTTATTAGCGCTAAGAATATTGATTAAAGCTCTGTTATATATGAAATTTCTAGTAATTTTTTAAAATCAGTAATCACAGCAGCAATAAAGAATTGACCCTTCATAAAGAGATTTGATGCAAAATAGTTTTGTCGGAATGTTGTTAAAATTTATTTAAAAATAATAGCTTAGTGGTCAAGTTGAAAAAATCAGCTAATGTGTTGTGTTAAATAAATTTTTTGTAAGGTTTATTTCTGATCTCAACCTGAGTATCTTATCCCCAAAATATTAAGAGGGTATTTCATGAAAAAATTATTCATTATTGCTTTAACAACCTTAGCATCAAGTTTCTCCTTTGCAGAGAACTTACAGTGTGAAAAAAGCTATGAAATTTTTAATAAGCAAGGGGACAAGGAAATAGAAATACTAAAAAATGGTTCACTTGATGATGTGATCAGTTATTATGACCAGATTGAATATGATCGAAAACTTAAACCTAAGCATCAAGGACAGACTTTTTCTTCAGGCGAATGGATCAGCGATGCTGAGTACAGAAAAGACATTCAATTACAGCAAGATTTAGCCAAAGATGGATCTTATAAAAATATAGATTCTACATTTTTAAAACCAAAATTAAATTATATTTCAAGTGTAGGCGAAGTTTGTGTTGTGCCTATACAATCACAAGATGAACTATTCAAAAAAAGTATGCAGACTGAAGCTGACATAATTTTTATACGCGATATTCAAACTAATGAATGGAGAAGATTTATCTATTTTGGAATTGAAGATAAAAAAGACTTTAATGAGTTTTTCCCTGATTTTCCTAAAAATGTAAAGCTTGCTCAAATGTTAATAGATAACAAAAATTTTGCAGAGAGCACTTCAGAATTTGGTTTGTTAATGCTTGAAGAGATGGGTGTTGAGATCACAGCTGAGATGAAGGAAATGATGAGAAATCAAACAGAGCCTTTTAGAGTTAAGTTAAGCGCGAATGGCTACTGATTTTTATTGTGTAAGTTGTATTTAAACCACCTGCGGGTGGTTTTATTGAATAAGCACAACAATCGATTAAGTTGGTTAATTAAAAGAAAATGGATAAATTTACGATTTAAAATCTTTAATATAAAATTAGAAACAACTACCCATGCTTAGCAAGTAAAAATGTTAAGATAACAGTATAATTCTTAGATTATTTCTTATTTATAAATGACTGATATCGAAATAGAAACCCACCCACTTAAACCATTTCTTCCTTCAAATGCTAAGCTGTTGATGCTTGGTAGCTTTCCACCGCCTCAAAACAGATGGAAGATGGATTTTTATTATCCGAATTATCAAAATGATATGTGGCGGATTTTTGGGCTTATTTTCTTTGAAAATAAAGACCACTTTTTAGATTTACCCAATAAAAATTTTAAAGAACAACGCATTCGCGAATTCTTAATCGAAAAAGGTATCGCAATTTTTGATACGGCGTATCAAGTTATTCGCTTAAAAGGGAATGCCTCAGATAAATTCCTACAGATTAAAACCCCCACAGACCTATCACAGCTTTTAGCGCAAATTCCTGAATGTAACAGCATCATGACCACTGGAGATAAGGCAACAGATACCCTGATGTTATCTATGCCTGAAGAAACTGAAAAGCCACAGATAGGGCAATCCTCACAAGCTATATTTGCTGAACGAGAGATATGTTTATATCGGATGCCTTCTTCATCAAGAGCGTATCCATTAGCACTGGATAAGAAGGCAGAGGCATATAAGAACTTATTTAAAGAAATAGGCTTACTTTAAGTAAGTTTAAAACTCATAATTTGGCATCATGGTTGGGTATTGAACCCATTTAAAACCAGTTACGTTAAAATCTCGAACATGGGTAAAACTAGACCAAATCAAAATTGGCTCCCTTTAGTCCATGAGAGTGGTTTGATACGCTGTTCAATCATTGCTAATTCTTCAGCAGTGGCGATATCTAGTTCACCAATTTCGATAATTAAACGAACAACAGGGAAATCTGAAAATTTACCTAGAATCATAGATTTTAACCAAAAAAACGATTGCTATTCACAGTTTATAATTACGCTTTGCTATGGTTAGAAATGTTTTCTTTAAATGATTCACTATAAGTATCGAAAAATAATTCAGTTTGAATTTTTTCAGAATATGGCTCGTATAGTCGTTATATTGAGTTGCCCCAATTGATCGACAGTTGTAATCGAACCATGCATTGAGGCAGGTTGAACAGTTGAAGTGGTTTTTATTATTTTTTGGTAAAGCTGGTAATCCAGCATGTTTTTTCCTTCTTAAAGCGTCCACATTTTGAATAAAATTAGCAAAATAAACCATATTAGTAACTGACTGTTTTTGTTCAAGCTTAGGCATTTATTCCCTTATATTTAATTAAATCGATATACACATATAGTTAATAAATGCTTAAACCTTATCATTTTCTATGCAAATCGTTTTGCCAACGTAACACAGATCACAACTGCAAAACAAACAACAATCATCGCAAAACTTACGTGTTCACCCAATAGAACCGCTGAAAGCATTAAACCAATAAATGGTTGTACTAATTGAATTTGTCCAACTTTGGCAATTCCGCCCAACGCTAAGCCTTTGTACCAAAAAATAAAACCAATCAACATACTAAACAGTGACACATAGATTAAACCAATGGTTTCTGGCCAATGGATATTTGCAAAGGTTGTAGGTAAGTAATATAGACTTGAGATGAGCATCAAGGGTAATGCAACTACTAAAGCCCAACAAATCACTTGCCATCCACCCAATTCTCTTGAAAGCTTTCCACCTTCGGCATAACCCAGTCCACAAACGACAATTGATGCAAGCATGTAGAGATCACCCACACTAAAACTTAAATTACGGTTTTCATAAAACATGAATCCAACCACAATCGCACTGCCAATTAAAGCAAATAACCAAAATTGTGTAGCAGGTTTTTCCCCCCCGCGTAAAACTGCAAAAATTGCAGTCGATAAAGGCAATAGACCAACAAAGACAATGGCATGTGCAGAAGAAACTGTTTGTAAAGCTAAGGCCGTAAATAATGGAAAACCAATCACCACACCTAAAGCGACAATAACCAATGATTTAAATTGGACAAAAGAGGGTTTTGATTGCTGTAAAATAAACAGGCAGATTAAAGCAATACTTCCTGCAATGGCTGCTCGAGCTGTGGTTAAAAATTCTGGACTAAATCCCATGACAGCTATACGTGTTGCTGGCAAAGAGCCAGCAAAAATTGCTACACCAATAAAACCATTCAGCCAGCCAATATTTGTTTTATCCATCATCAATTACTCAGTAAATTTATGATTATTTAAGCGCTATTTACTGGAAATATATATGTACACTGCAGTACAATTTTAAAGAACTGTTATGCTATTTTTACCAGTACAATTCTATTCAATCTAACAAATTTTCTCGTATTTCTTATTTTTTAAATATATGGTTTATAAATGGCAAAAACTAAAATTGAGCAAACAGTGCTGATGATTAAAAATCAAATTTCCAATAAAAGTTTAATTGCAGGTTCACGCTTACCTTCAGTTCGTCAGTTTGCTATACAAACAAACTGTTCTGTTTCCACGATCGTTGAAGCCTATGCCAGATTAGTTGCGGAAGGTGTTTTAGAATCTCGTCTTGGTTCTGGTTATTATGTGTTAGGTAAAGCAGAACCAATGCAAATGATTGACACTGAAATACAGTATCAACGTGAAATAGATCCATTGTGGATTTCAAGGCAGTCGTTAGAGGCGAAGATTGATGTGCTAAAACCGGGTTGTGGTTGGTTACCCACCACTTGGATGCCTGAACAATCGATCCGTAAAGCGTTAAAACAAGCTGCCAAGTCTGAAATCAGCATGCTCACTGATTATGCAACACCGCATGGACATTTGGAGTTGCGTAAATTTATTGCCAGAAAAAAAGAATTGTATGATTTAAAATTTAAACTGAATCAAATTCTTATTACTGACTCAGCAACGCAATCCATTGATTTAATTTTCAGACATTTACTTAGAGCCGGCGATGTGATTTTGATCGATGATCCGTGCTATTTTAATTTCCGCGCCTTGATTAAGGCACATCATTTAAAAGCCGTTCCAATTCCGTTTACAGAACTGGGACCAGACGTAGAAAAATTTGAACAAGCACTGAATTTAAAGCCAAAAATCTATTTAACCAATTCAGGGATTCATAACCCAACAGGGACCACGATTTCGCTACAAACGGTTTATCAAATTTCTAAGCTGGTTGAGAAAACTGATTTATTGATTATTGAAGATGAGATTTTTGCTGATTTTGAATATACACCAGCACCACGCTATGCTTCATTAGCTGGTTTTAAACATGTCATTCAGATTGGCAGTTTTACCAAAACTCTTTCAGCAGCGATTCGTTGCGGTTATATCATTGCAGAATCTGAGCTGATTGATCAATTGATCGATTTAAGAATTGCGACCAACTTTAGCAATAGTCACTTAAATTCAGAAATTATTTATCAGGCTTTAATGGACAGCAGTTATCCTAAACATATAGATTGGTTAAAGAAACATTTGCTGAAAGTCAGCAATGAAATGATGCAAAAGTTGGGGCAACTCGGTATAAAACCGTGGATTGTTCCAACAGCGGGGATTTTTTTATGGTGCAAATTACCAGATGGTATACAAGCTGCAGAATTATCAAAGTTATGTCTCAAACAGGGCGTAATTCTAGCACCAGGTAATTCATTTAGCCAAGCTGAAAATGCAGGACAGTTTATGCGCTTTAATGTTGCACAATGTGTAGATAAAAAAGTTTTTGATATCTTAGCAATTTCTATTCAGCAGTTAAAAATAAATAACTTACAAAGTTAGCGAAAATCCTTTTCCCTATTGCTTTAAAATATGGGTAAATAGTAAGCAAATTTATATTGATTTCAGTGGAATAATTATAATGAGTGTTCAGGATGTACCGAGTCCAATTGATTTGAAAAACCCGCAAGATGCTTTGCAATGGGCAAATGATGCCAATGAAAAACGACCTTGGCGTTATGATTTTTTTGATTATTATGTGAATTTAATTCAAAAAGCAGCCAGAGAGAAACAGCATCAAACTGATCAAAACGTACAGTTCAATATTTTAGAAATAGGTTCAGGTCCTGGTTTTCTAGCAAAACATTTACTCAGTCATTGCCTTGAGATTAAATATACGGCGCTAGATTTCTCTGATGCAATGAATGAGCTTTCCAAAAGTAAGCTACTTTCTTCTGAGCTAGACCGGGCGCAATATCTGATTGCTGACTTTAAAAATGAAGATTGGCGTGATCAGCTTGGACAGTATGATGCAATCATTATTCATCAAGCTTTACATGAGTTACGCCATAAAAGCTATGCAAATCAATTTCATCAACAAGTGAAAACGCTATTAAAAAGTGATGCGATGTACTTGGTCTGTGACCATGTTTTTGCGTCGGACGCAATGAGCGATAGTGACTTATTTATGTCGAAACATGAACATTTCCAAAGCTTAAAATATGCGGGCTTTACTGACATAGAATTGGTTAAAGAGATCAAAGGCCTCTGTTTATTCGAATGTTATTTATAATAATGATGTTTTAGCGAATTTGTATGCTATTTGTCATTACACTAAACTTACATCATCCATTCAAGTGGTAAATATGACACACTGTACATAATAAATCGTTGGAATCGCGTAGTTTCAGGATCAACTTTATATTCGATCACATTACCATCAACACGATGATCTAACCAGATTAGCTCACCTTGTGAATTAAGTTTTAACTCATAAGCAACCCTCAATAGGGTTTGATCCAATAGATTTGAAATTTGTTCTTGTAAAGGATCTGACTGAACGATCAGTCCAACTTCAGTATTGATATTGAATGATCTTGGATCTAGGTTAAATGAACCAATAAAGACTCTGTCATCAATATTGATAAATTTTGCATGCAAACTCGATTTATTTTTGCCTTTTTTTGGAATGATATTTCCTGTGAGGACCTCATACCAAGTACGGCGGTTACGTTCTATATAAGGTTTAAATTCATAAAGCTTAGCTCCGCCTTTAAGCAGGTCAACTCGATACTTTTGATAAAACGCATGGACAAGCGCAACATCATTTGCCATAAAAGAGTTGGTTAGAATTCTCACTTTGACATTTTGTTTAGGGAATTGGTTAATAAAATTCGTTCCATTTTTTGTAGGAACGAAATAAGCAGCAATCAAATCCATTTCTTGTTCAGGATCACCCAAATGCTGGTGAATTTGATGTGAAATTAATTCATTGTCGCGCGCTTGTCCTAAACTTTTCTTTGGAGAATCTGCTAAAAAATCGGCATAAGCCCAATTGATTTTATTTTGATTAAGCTCATTGGCAAGTTCTTTCTGCTCAAGATTTACCTTTTCATCTGCTGTATGTTCAGCTTGTTCAAGTCGTTCAAAGCTTTTTCGTAAAGTTAATAAATCTTGTTCAGAACCTTTATGAATAAATTGATCAATGGGATAGGTGAGTTGAAAATTCCAAAAGTCGGTAAAAACTTCATTTGCACGATTAACCGCTTTACCAAAAAATAAAATATCCATATCGGTAAATTGGAAAGATTCACTAGCATCAAAATATTCACTGCTAATATTTCGTCCGCCTGTCACAGCAATTGCGCCATCAGCAATAATTAATTTATTGTGCATTCGATGGTTTATTCTGTTCATTCTAAAAATATAATCCATTACACGAAAGTGCCGAAATTTATAAGGATTGTATAATTTGATCGAAATGTTTGGATGTGTCAGCAATGCACTTAATTGTCGATCTATTTTTGTTCCATTTTGATCATCAATCAATAGTCGGACTTTTACACCGCGATCAGCAGCTTTTAACAACTCGTGTAGCATTAAATTGCCAATAAAATCATCCGCCCAAATATAATATTGTAAATCAAGAGTATATTTGGCTTTTCGAATCAGATGGATACGTGACGCGATACTTTGGAAAGCATCATTCATGGCTAAATATGCAGTTAGCCCTTGAGTAAGCATTTTTTTTGCTTGAGGCTCATTGATCCAATGATCTGCATATACTTTAACTTGTTGTTCTTGTTCTGGTTGATTCATAGGTAAACTGCATCCAGTGATTGAAAAAGCCAAAATAACCAAGGCAAGTGAAGTCTTTGAATGATTCATTCTTTCAATGAGTACTTTAAATTTTACTAAATCATATCATTAAGTTAATGGTTGAATCTGTAAATAGAAAAAGGTTACTGTAGTCCAACTGTTAAAACACAAACCTATTAGGATATTTAGCTATGAAATCACGTGCTGCTGTTGCATTTGGTCCAGGAAAACCTTTAGAAATTGTGGAAATTGATGTTTCTCCTCCACAAAAAGGCGAAGTCCTTGTTAAAATTACCCATACAGGGGTTTGTCATACAGATGCATTTACTTTATCAGGTGATGATCCAGAAGGTGTATTTCCAGCAATTTTAGGCCATGAAGGGGCTGGTATTGTTGTTGAAGTTGGTGAAGGTGTAACTTCAGTGAAACCGGGGGATCATGTGATTCCTCTATATACGGCAGAATGTGGTGAATGCTTATTCTGTAAATCAGGCAAAACTAACCTATGTACAGCCGTTCGTGCTACACAAGGTAAAGGGGTTATGCCTGATGGAACGACACGTTTTTCTTATAATGGTGAACCGATTTATCACTATATGGGTTGTTCAACTTTTAGTGAATATACGGTTGTTGCTGAAGTTTCATTGGCTAAAATTAACCCAGAAGCAAATCCTGAACATGTTTGTTTACTGGGTTGTGGTGTAACGACAGGGATTGGTGCAGTCCATAACACGGCAAAAGTACAAGAAGGCGATTCAGTTGCTGTATTTGGTTTAGGTGGTATTGGTTTGGCTGTTGTACAAGGTGCGCGCCAAGCGAAAGCAGGCCGTATCATTGTTGTTGATACCAATCCGGAAAAATTTAAATTGGCAGAAGAGTTTGGTGCGACTGATTTTGTCAATCCAAAAGACTATGACAAACCTGTTCAAGAAGTGATTGTTGAAATGACAGGCTGGGGTGTAGACCATTCATTTGAATGTATCGGTAATGTCAATGTGATGCGTTCAGCGCTTGAATGTGCTCATCGTGGTTGGGGACAATCAGTCATCATTGGTGTAGCAGGTGCAGGTCAAGAAATTTCAACCCGTCCGTTCCAGCTTGTGACTGGTCGTACATGGAAAGGAACTGCATTTGGTGGGGTAAAAGGCCGTACACAATTGCCGGGTATGGTTGAAGATGCGATGAAAGGTGATATTCAACTTGCACCATTTGTTACCCATACAATGGGCTTAGATAAAATTAATGAAGCATTTGATTTAATGCATGAAGGTAAATCAATCCGTACGGTGATTAATTTTTAAGCTTAAATATTTAGAACTACCAAAAACCAGTGATAAATCATGAATCACTGGTTTTTATTTGCATGATAAATGTATGAGTTTTATATATTAATTTTCTAAGCTTATCTTTTTTTGTTATGTTATGGCTTTAAAGCAAAAAATCAAAATAGGTCGTCTTATGAAAAATGTTGCAATTTTAGGTCTTGGTATCATGGCTTTAACTGTATCAGCATGCTCTTCGCTTCAAACCAATTCAACGGAAGATCAAACAGCGCAAAACACTCAAACCACATGTGTTGCTGAACGTGCGACTCAGTTGATTGGACAAAATGATATGTCTGAAGCGAAAATTAAGCAGCTTACACAGGCATCAATCGTACGTAAAGTTGCGCCAAATCAAGGTGTAACCATGGATTATCGTATTGAACGTGTGACGGTAACAGTAGATCCTGCGACCAAAAAAATTACCCAAGCGGCTTGTGGTTAATGACACAAATTTAAGTATTAAATGATTGAATAAATACTGATTTATTCAATCATTACCATTTAACTCAGTAAATATTTCTCATCTATTCCACTTTGAACAACAAAACAATCATCATGAGAAACCAGAATGACAGCACCTTTAAATTGCTGAATGGCTTGTGCAAGTAATTCTCGTGACTCGATGTCTAAGTGATTTTCAGGTTCATCCAATAGCAATAAATCTATATTTTGATGATTGTGACTTATTCCCAGTAATGCAACTTTGAGTTTTTCACCGCCACTGAGTTGGCCCAATTTTAAGAGTGCTTTTTCACGGCGGATCCGCAGTTGACCTAATAAATTTCGCCATTCAACCTCTGGCAGATCTGGATTAAATTCAGCTAAATTCTCGATCACAGAAAGATCATCATTGAGCAAACTAAAATTTTGATCCAAATATAAGCTTTGTCCTATAAAGAAAATTTCAGTACATTGTGATTGATCAATTATTTTTAATAGGGTGGATTTACCCACGCCATTTGCACCTTTAAGCTGGATTTTTTCACCGGCTTGGAGTGACAAATTTATTTTCTGTGTTGTAGCATAAGGCAATTGTAAATCGTGAATTCTTAATATTTCACCTTGCTTAAATGATTGAAATTGAAAGTCAAATCGTTGTGGTTTAATTTTTTCTAAAGCTGTTTGTTTCTCCTGTAAATTGCTTTGTGTTTCATCAGCTTGGCGAATTTGCTGTGCACGTAATTTCCCAAAACTTTGCCCAGCTTGCTCTTTTTTAAAATCCAGAAGAATCTTGGCTTGAGAGTTCGAGTCACGCAATTGAGCACCTTTACGTTGACGTTTTTGTGCTTTCATTAAACTCTCGTTCTGTTGTTGCTTTAACTGTTTAAATTCACGTTTTTCTTGTTGAATAGACTGAGTTAATGCATGGACTTGTTGTTGGTGCTGTTTAAAATAATCTGCATAATTGCCCTTAACATGCTGTAAACCATTTGCGGTTAAAGCATAAATATGCTGAACTTGATTTAGCAATTGAAGATCATGACTAATAATACAAACCCCCGCTTTATGTGACTGAATCGATTCAATTAGCCATTTTCTTGCCATGGCATCTAAATGATTACTTGGCTCATCTAAAAGTAGATAATGATCTTGTTTTAGAAATAAGCGACACAAAGCCAGCTTAGTTTTTTGACCTTCACTTAAGGATTTAACGGGAAAATTTAAATCAAGCGGCAGTTGTGCATTGCTTAAAATTTGTTGCCATTTTTGTGGTAAATCCCAACAGTTTTCAACCAAATCATAATCTTCAAAACTGGCACTACTATTTTCAATACGCTCAAAAGCATTGTGTAGATGAGTAATATCTAAAGCTTCAGCTATGGTTTTGGCATTTAATCGTTGTAATTGTGCTAAATAATCATGTTGGATATGCCACGCAATTTGACCTGAATAGGCTAAATCTGAATGCTGTTGTAAGTGTAATAATTTAAAAAGTAATGATTTTCCCAAACCATTACGGCCAATCACAGCAGAAGTTTGCCCTGGAAAAAGCACAAAATTCAGTTGAGTAAACATTGTTTGAGTGGGAAATGCCAAACTCAAATTTGAAATGATACATGCTTGTTGCATTAAATGATCCTCATATAGAGGATGCACAAAATAGTATGTAATAAAAGCTTTAAATAACAGTAGATTATTTAATTTATTGTAAAGAAAGTATCAGAACCAAAAGATAAGTGTAGCCTTGAGTAGAATCTATTTTGCACATCAAAAATTAAATAAATAATGATGAGAAAATGACTTACTTCATTGGCGTTGCTCTTTTAAGAAAGGGGGATAAGAATACTTATTGTATAAAAATAAATCTGTATGTCAATGTTAAGCTTTTAAAATGCTCATTTAAAAAAGAATTATCTCAAAAACTTAACTCCCTTATGAAAGGGAGCTAAGTGGCAGTGGATTGAACCAATCAACGCTTATCAATTTATTTAAGCAGTTGCTTTAATCACTTCTACAACAGATGTTGCCACATAATCAATATTTTTTAAATTTAAGCCCGCTGCACACATACGGCCGCTACGTAGCAAATAAATGGCATATTGATCTTTCAATATATCCACTTGTTCAGCAGTTAAACCAGTATAGCTAAACATGCCTTGTTGTTCTGTAAGGTAATCAAAATTACGACCAGGTAAAGCAGCAGTTAATTTTGCCTTTAATAGTTCGCGCATTTGGATGATACGCTCACGCATTTCTTTAAGTTCTGCATGCCATTTTTCAGTTAATGTTGCATCATTCAATACATTATCAACCACTAAGGCACCCGTTGTAGGTGGGCTTGAGTAGATACGGCGTACAGTTGCTTTAAGCTGACCTAAAACTTTTTGTGCAGTTGCTTGGTCATCACAAATAAAGCTTAAACCACCAACACGCTCACCATATAGTGAGAAAATTTTAGAGAAAGAATTGCTAACAATGAAATTCAATCCCGACTTATCTAAAGTACGAATTGCATAAGCATCTTCTTCTAAGCCTTGACCAAAACCTTGGTAAGCAATATCGAGGAATGGAATTAAATCACGTGCTTTCAGTACTTCAATCACACGATCCCATTCAGCAGGTGTTAAATCTGCGCCTGTTGGGTTATGGCAACAAGGGTGAAGGAGAACAATGCCTTTTGCAGGGATTTGCTGTAAATCCTCTAACATGCCTTCAATATTGATATCATTGGTTGCTGCATCAAAATAGCGGTAGAAATGTGAATTGATTCCCGCACCATTAAAAATCGCAATATGGTTTTCCCATGTCGGTTGGCTCACCCAAACATCAGATTCAGGAAAGTATTTTTTTAGAAAATCTGCACCAACTTTAAGTGCACCAGAACCGCCTAGGGTTTGAATGGTCACTGCACGGCCATCTTTACGTGCTTGGCTATCTGCACCTAAAACTAATTTCTGGGTTGCTTCGTTATATGACTTTGAACCATCCATCGGTAAATAAAGCTTTACCTTGTCATTGCTTGGTTCAATATTTTTCAAAGCCGCTTTTACAGCGTCTAACTGAGGAACAATTGTGTCCTCATTATAATAAAGACCAATACTTAAATTTACTTTGTGTGTCCGTTCATCCTTACCAAAGGCTTCCATTAGAGAAAGAATTGGATCACCTGCATAAGGATCTACATGTTGAAACATGGTCTAAAGTCCTAAATCAATCGAAAAAATCAAGTCTGATAATATAGGTAATTCAAACCCCGACTCAACAGTAGATTGAGGTTTATTTTTTATTATTTATTCAACTTTAAATTAAGGCCACCGCTCATTTGTCTATATTTATAGCCAAATATGCATTTACTACAAAATAGAGGATAAATAAGATAAAACTTAAACAATGTATCAAGTGCGGTATTGGAAGAGAGATAGTTAAGATATTGATTGTTTTTAAGTCGCAGTATTGTTAATGAATGATAAAACTATTGTTCTACATTTCGCTTCTTGTCATCATAGCGCAAACGCAATATTTAAATTCTGGATGGTTTTTAATGTTACTGAATTATCAATACGATCAAGCTCAAGATAGCCATGGAACTCAAAAAGCCACACTGGTATTGATTCACGGGTTATTTGGAAGTTTAAGTAATTTGGGCATTATTGCACGTGAATTTCAAGGCAAATTCAACTTATTGCAAATTGATGTTCGAAATCATGGTCATTCTGCACATTCAGATGAAATGAATTATCAATTGATGGCTCAGGATGTTTTGCAAACACTTGATCATTTAAATATTGAAAAATTTATCGCGATTGGACATTCTATGGGTGGAAAAATTGCAATGAAACTTGCAGATTTAGCGCAAGATCGTATGCAAAAAATGATTGTTTTGGATATGACACCCTTTGCATATCAGGAAAATCACCATGATCAAATTTTTAAAGCCTTATTTGCGGTTGAAAATGCACAAATTGAATCTCGTAAAGAAGCAACAGAGATTATGCGTCAGTATTTAAATGAAGAAATGGTGATTCAATTTTTATTAAAATCATTCAGTAAGGGAAAATTGCTGTTTAATGTCCAAGCTTTATTTAATCATTATGCCGATATTTTAAGTTGGGAAAATCAGCAGGTGAATCCTATTCCAGCATTGTTTGTTAAAGGTGGAAACTCACCCTATATCTCAAAAGTTGAACATTTTTCTGCAATCGAAACCCAGTTTAGTCATAGCCAAGTTAAAGTCATTGAACAAGTCGGGCATTGGTTACATGCTGAAAAACCAGCTGTAGTCAATCAAATGATCTCTGGGTTTATAGAATGAGGTTTTAGGCTCTGAATAAATTAAAACAGCATATTTAAAGGTAATATGCTGTTTATAAATGATTATTTTATGAACACTATCAGTTCTTTAGTCCTGTAGGGTCAAGAAAGTGTCTTGGTTTTGAATTTTCCATTGAGTACAAGATATGAAATTAGACCTAAAACCAAACCCCAAAATGCACCCCCAACACCAAACAAAGTGATGTTGGCTGTCGTTGAGAGAAAGGTAATAAGTGAGGCTTCTCGGCAATCGATATCACTCATCGCATTTGCAAGACTTCCAGCAATTGTACCTAATAATGCAAGTCCTGCTAGAGTGCTTATAAAAGCGACTGGAAACGCTGCAAAGACAGCTGCTAACGTTACACCAAAAATTCCAACAAGAATATAAAACACACCTGCGGCAATCCCTGAAATCCAGCGTTTTGATGGATCTTCGTGGGATTCCTTTCCAGTGCAAATTGCAGCAGTGATTGCAGCAAGATTAAACGCATGTGAACCAAACGGAGCCATGAGGAACGAGCCTAAGCCTGTCACGATAAGAATCGGTTTAGCATTGGTGTGAAAACCATCATTTTTAAGAACCAGTAAACCTGGCATATATTGTCCTGTTAAGGTAATTAAAAATAAAGGTAAGGCAAGACTCAGTATCGAGTTTATAGAAAAAGTTGGTGTGGTAAAAATAGGCGAGGCTAATTTTAGTTCAAATCCAGAGAAATCAATCCGTGATTGTAAAAGTAAGAAAATAAAGCCAAAAATCAAGACACTAATAATGGAAAATCTTGCAGAAAAACGCTTGGTGATGAGGTAAATCAAAAATAATGAAATCGCCAAAAAAGGATCAATTGTCATATTGGTAAAGGCTGCAATCCCAAATTGCAATAAAATACCTGCCAAGAGACCAGATGCAATACCCGCTGGAATTAGACGAATCAATTTTTCAAAATAGCCCGTAATTCCCAAGATCACAAATCCCAGTGCAGAAAGTAAATATGCTCCAATTGCTTCGGAATATGGCACAGTTACAAGCGTCGTAATTAAAAATGCAGCGGCAGGCGTAGACCATGCAGTGATAATGGGTTCTCGGGTATACCAACTTAATAATATTCCTGTGATACCAACCCCAATAGAAATAGACCACACCCATGAGGCAGTGAGTTCAGGGCTAAGACCAGCCATCTGTGCAGCTTGGAAGATTAAAATAAAGGTACCACCATAATTAACGATGACCGAAATTAAACCGGCCATAATGGGGGGAAGAAAATCATTAGAATGATGTTGAAAAGACATAAACTCTACCCCTAAGATTTAAAAAAGAAGTAGTAGAGTGTATTTTTAATGTGGTATTGCTATAAGATACACTTTAAATATTTTTTTAGGTACCAGTTTGCTAATATGACTTTATCTTCTGCCTTTTTACTTAACTCTGGTAAAGGTGAAGGCGTTAAGAATGGTTTTTATTATGTTTTATCTACTATGATTTGATTTTAAGAAGTAGTTTTTGCTGGAACAAAATAGTTATTAAATTGAGTAAGCCTACTTTGTGCTTGATGGTTTGATTGTTAGTATAAAACATAAGAAAGTTACCTTTGTTTGATTAAGATTCGACACCTTTATCAAAATGGGTAACTTTCTCTTTTTCAAGATCAATGTCTGATCAGAACTGAACGAATACATTTAATGTGCATGTGAATGAAGTCCTGCAGGTACAACAGATCCAAATGGTCTTGTTTTACAATCTTTATCATTCGGATCACAAATACGGACATTTTGCATCATGCCTTGATCTTCATGATCTAAGATATGACAGTGTAATACAAAGTCTCCTTTGAATTTTTCATACTTGGTTCTGACCACAATCTCATAACCCGTTGGAACAAAAAGAGTATCCTTCCATACGCCATTTAAACTATTAAATAAAGGATTAGTATTTTTCTCTAAAGTTATATCTCCACCTATACGATTGTTTGAACCATCAACCTTATATACGGATTTAATTTGAAAAGGATTCACATGAATATGGAAAGGATGTCCTGCAAGAGTAGATGTTAAGGTCCATTCATCAATCCCATTTAAAGTTAAATAGCGGTTTAAATTATCGCCATAAGGAAGTGCTAAATCAGCGTTAAATTTTTCATTACTTATACCAAAGACTTTACTAATATTAAAATTAAGCTGTTGTTGACCTATTTTGATGTCGCTATTACTACTTTCAATTTTTTGTAAAGAATCTAATGGGGTAAAAGCCATGATTAAATTATTATCCAAATCAGATTTAATTTGTTTTTGTGTAATACCATCAAGCTGTTGACCATTACTTTTTTTATCTGTAGAGGATGTTCAGAAAAAGAACTTTAAGAGAAAAAGGAAGTTAAGTTTAATAAGGAAGTTAAGTTTAATATTGTTTTTTATCGGCTATATGTTTTTTTGGACACTTATTGGTATTTTACTCTCAATTTTGACACATTATTTAAATGAATTATTACATAACCAAATAATATTGGCATGCTTTATTATTGTTGTTTTAGTTCTATGGCAGATAACTCCATATAAAAAAATCAGTCTAAATCGCTGTCATCTTCCTGCAAAAATTAATCCTTTTGGGCTTCAGTCTGGTATTGATAATTTTAAATTTGGAATTAAAAAAGCCTGGTACTGCGTAGGAGCTTGTTGGCCATTTATGTGGTTATGTATAGCGTGGATGGAGCCAATGATGTATATAATGCCTTTATTTACTTTATTTTTACTAGTGGAACAAATTCAACCCAAGCGAAGAGAAATTTGGGGGTGCCAATATTTTTGAAATTGTTATTTTGATTTTTTAATCACTAAATATAGACTTAGAGAGCATAATTTATTCTTATTAATTTACAGATTATACTTTTTGTTTAAGATTTAATTTACTGTATTATTTGAATATCGATCATAACAAACTAATCTAAATATAATTTGATAGCTTCCTATACTTATAAGGTAAAACAATGATTTGCAATATAATAAGTCTAAATTTCTTTTTCCGAGTTATTGGCTGTTAAATATATATGCAGCATATCCATGATCTTTTTTTACAATAACCAACCCAAATGTAGGTCTAGTAATATCGAGATTAACAGCTCAATCTTTGACAATTATCAAGGTGTTAGGTGTTTTGCGTTAAATTTAGTGCCTCGTGAGTCTGTTACGAATCTAGTAATTTTACCAAATAAGCAAAATATATTTTTATTAAAAGACATTAAATATATAACAGAGTATTATGGGTTTTTGAAAAAATAATATTTTTTAGCAGTATACAGTTGAACTACGGATGAGTGCTTTTGAGTACAAACTTATACAACGCTTTATTCTTCTAACTGTTTGAAAATCCAAGTGAATGCAACGATATGCAAGCCATGCCAATCCAATACAGACTGAGTGGATTCTACTTTTGGTATTATTCAATAGTTGGAACTTTTTTACCGTATTGGAGCTTATATCTTCAAGATCAAGGATTTAATTATCAAGAAATAGGATTACTGTCCTCTATAGCCATTTTAACCCGTATATTTGCACCCTTTATTTGGGGATTTATCGCAGACAAAACGGGCAAACGAATGTTATGGGTACGTGTGGCAACCTGGATGGAAGCTACAATCTGGTTTTTGATTTTTATTATTCCCAACAATATGCAATCAATTGCATTTCTGATGTTGATTTTTAGCTTCTTTCAAAATGCCATACTTGCGCAATTTGAAGGTGTAACGCTGTTTTGGTTGGGTAATCAACATACAGCATTGTATGGAAAAATTAGAAAATGGGGCTCTATTGGATTTATTATTGGCGTATTTAGTATCGGTGCGATTTTAGAATTTATTGCAATTCAATATTTACCGATGATGTTGTTATGTATTGCATTTACAGCTTTTATTTGGTCCTTTTCGATTAAGGAACCTAGCGCAGCACCAAGTGCACAAAAAATATTAGAGCCATTGCTTCCCATCCTAAAAAGACCTGTGGTTTTTTCATTTTTTATCATTGAATTTATTATGCTTTTTGCACAAGCACCATTTTATAGTTTTTATAGTAATTATTTAAAGCTTGCTGGTTACAGTACAACTCAGATTGGCTTTTTATGGTCAGTTGGTGTGATTGCTGAAATTATCATGTTTAACTATGCAAATTTCTTCCTAAATCGTTTTTCATGGCGAAGCTTAGTCGCGCTTTGTTTAATCGTGACCAGTATTCGATTTATTTTGGCAGGTTTATTTTCAGAAAGTTTCATTATTCAATTTATTTCTCAAACGTTTCATGCATTTAGTTTTGGTTTATTTCATATTATTGCAATGCGGGTCATTTTGCAGAACTTTGCAGCCAAACAACAGGGCAGAGGGCAAGCACTATACAGTACCATGTGGGGACTTGGCGTTGCATCTGGCAGCATCTTAGCTGGGCAATATTGGGAAAAATTATCAGGAGAATATATTTTTATCCTTGCTGGACTTTCAGCATTGCTTGGTTTGCTATTGATTAATTTTTTACCTAAAACATTACAAACAATTCAAAGATGAATGAATCTCTTTGCAGAAAAGAGATTCGGAATGTTCAAATCGATACTGTACGGATTAATTTAGTAAATAGACAATGAGATGTACAATAAAAGGTCCAACCAATACCATAAAAATACCAGCTAAAACCATGGTTAAACTAGCAATAACACCTTCATCTTTATCACGCATATAAGCTTTACTTGTACCAAAACCATGTGCTGCATTACCCAAAGACGCACCTTGCGCAAAGCTTGATTTCAGTCTTAATCCACCCAATATCAAATCACCAATTAACATACCAGTCACCCCAGTAATCATGGTGAATAAAATCACCAGTTCAACAGAACCGCCGATATGGGTTGTTAGTTCCATTGCAAATGGTGTAGAGATTGAACGAGCCATTAGACTATAGGTTGTTGTTTGGTCAAAATGAAATAACTTGGCAAGGTAGAATGCACTGATCATTCCAGCAAGCATACCAATGACTACACCCATTGAAATTGAAATGAGATGTTCTTTAATGATTTGGCGATATTCAAAAATTGGGATTGCAAAGGCAACAGTTGCAGGCCCTAACATCCATATAATCCACTGACTATCAAGCATATAAGCATCATAAGAAACATGTGCTGACAGTAAAATGATGATTAAAACAATCGGAACCAAAATTGCTGGAGATAAAATTAAATATGGAAATTTACGATAAAGTTTTTTGACCAACACATACGTAACTAATGTGATCACTAGGCAAAATATTGAAATGGCAGACATTATTTATCTCCCTGTAATACATGTACGGTTTTATGAACATGACGTTGTTTCAACTTCCGCTCTAGTTTAAAACCTATATGCACACTATAAGCAGTAAATACCATCACACAAATTGTACCCAGTACAACCACCACAATCAGTTGCCAACCCTCAGTCATAAATAGGTTTTTATATTTCATTAACCCGATAAAACAAGGAATAAAAAATAGTACCAATTCACCTAGAATGAAATCTGAGCCTGATTTAATCCAATTTAACTTAAAAATACCTGTCATGAGCCCAATCAAAACCATAAATAAGCCAATCACAGCTGCCGAAATAGGTAAATTAAATTGTTTTTGAATGATTGAACCAATCCACCAAATCAAAATTAAAAGCCCAATTTGCAATGTGACTTTATAGATTGATGAAATTTGATGGCTTTGAGTACTCGTAGACATTTTATTGCAGATATTTTAAAAAGATGAGTTATTTTAGTTGCAAACATCACATCATATTATGAATAATTAAATCATAATTATGCGTTTTTGGAATAATTAATGGACATTAAAAATCTTAAAATTTTTGTAGAAATTGTCAATTGTGAAAGTTTTACTTTGGCTGCTGATCGTTTGTTTATGTCACAGCCTACAATCAGTAAATCAATTAAACATTTAGAAGAAGAACTTGGTATAGCTTTGTTTAAAAAAGGTGAAGCTGGAAGAAAAAGGGAAGTTGTGCTTACTTATATTGGTGAATTAATTTATCAACATGCTTTAAATATCTTAAATGAACAAAAGCAAATATTTGATAATATAAATCAAGTACAGCAGTTAAAAAAAGGTAAATTAACCATAGGCTTACCACCACTAGGTTCGGTATTACTTAGTCCTTTAATTGCTTTATTTCACCAAAATCATCCCGATATTCAATTGAAATTCTTAGAAGTCGGTGCCAATGGTATTGAGGAAGCAATTGCTGATAAAAGTATTGATGTTGGAATTTTACTCGGTAATTTAAGGCCAAGTTTTGCGGCAATTCCTGTGATAGATTCACCAATGTGTTTATTAGCAAAGAAAAATTCACACTGGAATCAACGAGATTCAGTAAATTTGCATGAACTTAAAGAAGAAACTTTTTTACTTTACGCTGATTCTTTTACATTAAATAAGATGATTATACAGGCTGCAAATTCTGTAGGTTTTGAACCAAAAGTCGTATGTAAAAGTAGCCAGTGGGACTTTATCACCAAAATGGTGGAGTTTAATATGGGGATTGCTATATTACCCAAAATTTATTGTGATCAGCTAGATCAGGGGAAGTTTTGTTCAGCAATCCTTAATGAGCCTAAATTACATTGGACATTGAGTATGGCTTGGAATACGACTGTAGCAATGAGTCCAGCAACCAAAGCTTGGTTAATGATTGTAGAAATGCATCGAGATAAAATTCATTTTTAGATTAATTGATAGCTTTCAAGTCTTAATAAATTGAGCCTAATGTGACTAAGGCTTATTTTTTAAGTATTAAAATTATGTATATCAATTTATTAGTTTGTTTGATTTCGCATAATGTATATTATGTTAAATAAGATATCTAAGACTGTGGCTACACAACGCTATTGTTGCCACAGATCGTCAACGTGAATCATGATAATTTTAATTCACGTTGACGACTATCCTAAGTAACATAATATTCGTTATGCAAAATCCTGCGCTATCTCAGTCTATCTATGTGATGATCTAGTTTTATAAATAATAATTTGAGTTGATCTATCTCATCATAATTGTCTATGTCTAATTCCCTGATCTGGTCTAAATATCTCTCCAGTGAATCACGCATGAATATGTAATCTGACTTTTGTAATACCCCAATGTTTCGATTGTAAAACGTGGTTTTCCAAACATGCTTATTCATTTACATTTTAGAAAGTTCGAAGTATTCAATATTTGAACCATCATTAACTTGAAACATATCATCATTTAACCTAGTACATTCATAAGACTTATCAAATTCAATTGGAACTTGTATGAGTTTTTTATGCTGAACAACCACAATACAGTTTTCTGTATTCTTAATACTTGTAGAAAACCATTTGCGATCAAGACCACAATAATCAGACTCGATAATAGTAAAATCTGGATATTCAGTTTTTAAATGTTTGGCAAAAATTGACTTTCCTGCACGTGGACGACCTGTAACTAAAATTTTCATAAATAACCCCTTTTTAGATCATATTTTGTGCATCGTTACCCGCATATTATAAATGGGGGTAGAAACAAGACTGTTTTCAAGTGATTTTAGAGGGCTTTCCACCGTGTTTTTACGGGTTTTGATGCTTTTTTGAGCAGTTTTGTTTTGTGTTGGCTGTTCTGATGAAATCATTATCATCCGACCATGTTCATCGAGATTCATCTTAGGAGTTGTTTTCATTGTTAAGCACCTCCAACAGACAAATATGTCCAGAGAACAAAAAAAAGAAAAATTGAAATAATAGTTACAAGTAAAAAAGACTTAATGATCAGCGAGATTGTTTGCATCTTTAACAATCCCCCATTTCTTCTTTTAATTCTTGATTGGCAATTTTGTATGTCTGACCGTAGGCATCAATCACCGAATAGTCATAAGCCCATTCACTAGCAACTAAAGCCAAATGCTCTAAACATTGTTCAGTAGAAAATGCAGGGACAAATGCTTCAAGGCATGGTTGACCATGTTCAGAAACAATTCGAGCAACTTCATTAAAAGCTGTTTGGAGAAATTCTTGTTTTGTACTGAAAGAAAGATTATTCATGGTCATTGTTCACATGCATGCATATACACAGTAAAAGAAATTTACCACATACATGCACGCATGCACAATACATGCATGCAAAAATACATGTATCATTTTCCACATCGGAAATATGAGCATTAAACATGGTACAAAGCGTTAGATTAAATGATGCAGAGCAAGAGAAGCTCAGAAGAAAGGCTGTTGAATTAAACAAAGCATTAATTCAAAAAGGACAACAACCAGTAAGAGATAGCGAGCTAGTGCATATCTTAATTGAAGAAGCAATTGAATTAATTGAAATTAATAATAGTGGTAAATTAACAATACCAAAGTAATACAGTAATAAAGGGCGAAAATATCGCCCATTCAGGAAAGACAATGGAAATATTAATTTTAATACTTGTTATTATAGTTATTGGTTTTTTGATATTTAAAAATAAGAAATCAAGCGAAAAAAACTTAAAAGAATTAGTTAAAAAAACCTTTCCAAAACATACAATTATTGAAAAATTTGGCACAGTGATGATTTGTGAAATTAATCATAGAAATGAACCTGATGAATTAGTTTTTATAAGAATAAACCCAAGCAAAAAGAAAAACATAAATAAAACTGGTAGAAGATTAAATGCTGAATACCCTGCTGTACCCACTGCTAGAGAACTAAAAATAGATTTTGGAAATCATCTAAGATAAAGCTTGGAAGTCGCATAACGAAACTATTATGTTAAATAAGATATCTAAGACTGTGGCTACACAACGCTATTGTTGCCACAGATCGTCAACGTGAATCATGATAATTTTAATTCACGTTGACGACTATCCTAAGTAACATAATATTCGTTATGCAAAATCCTGCGCTATCTCAGTCTATCTATGTGATGATCTAGTTTTATAAATAATAATTTGAGTTGATCTATCTCATCATAATTGTCTATGTCTAATTCCCTGATCTGGTCTAAATATCTCTCCAGTGAATCACGCATGAATATGTAATCTGACTTTTGTAATACCCCAATGTTTCGATTGTAAAACGTGGTTTTCCAAACATGCTTATTCATTTACATTTTAGAAAGTTCGAAGTATTCAATATTTGAACCATCATTAACTTGAAACATATCATCATTTAACCTAGTACATTCATAAGACTTATCAAATTCAATTGGAACTTGTATGAGTTTTTTATGCTGAACAACCACAATACAGTTTTCTGTATTCTTAATACTTGTAGAAAACCATTTGCGATCAAGACCACAATAATCAGACTCGATAATAGTAAAATCTGGATATTCAGTTTTTAAATGTTTGGCAAAAATTGACTTTCCTGCACGTGGACGACCTGTAACTAAAATTTTCATAAATAACCCCTTTTTAGATCATATTTTGTGCATCGTTACCCGCATATTATAAATGGGGGTAGAAACAAGACTGTTTTCAAGTGATTTTAGAGGGCTTTCCACCGTGTTTTTACGGGTTTTGATGCTTTTTTGAGCAGTTTTGTTTTGTGTTGGCTGTTCTGATGAAATCATTATCATCCGACCATGTTCATCGAGATTCATCTTAGGAGTTGTTTTCATTGTTAAGCACCTCCAACAGACAAATATGTCCAGAGAACAAAAAAAAGAAAAATTGAAATAATAGTTACAAGTAAAAAAGACTTAATGATCAGCGAGATTGTTTGCATCTTTAACAATCCCCCATTTCTTCTTTTAATTCTTGATTGGCAATTTTGTATGTCTGACCGTAGGCATCAATCACCGAATAGTCATAAGCCCATTCACTAGCAACTAAAGCCAAATGCTCTAAACATTGTTCAGTAGAAAATGCAGGGACAAATGCTTCAAGGCATGGTTGACCATGTTCAGAAACAATTCGAGCAACTTCATTAAAAGCTGTTTGGAGAAATTCTTGTTTTGTACTGAAAGAAAGATTATTCATGGTCATTGTTCACATGCATGCATATACACAGTAAAAGAAATTTACCACATACATGCACGCATGCACAATACATGCATGCAAAAATACATGTATCATTTTCCACATCGGAAATATGAGCATTAAACATGGTACAAAGCGTTAGATTAAATGATGCAGAGCAAGAGAAGCTCAGAAGAAAGGCTGTTGAATTAAACAAAGCATTAATTCAAAAAGGACAACAACCAGTAAGAGATAGCGAGCTAGTGCATATCTTAATTGAAGAAGCAATTGAATTAATTGAAATTAATAATAGTGGTAAATTAACAATACCAAAGTAATACAGTAATAAAGGGCGAAAATATCGCCCATTCAGGAAAGACAATGGAAATATTAATTTTAATACTTGTTATTATAGTTATTGGTTTTTTGATATTTAAAAATAAGAAATCAAGCGAAAAAAACTTAAAAGAATTAGTTAAAAAAACCTTTCCAAAACATACAATTATTGAAAAATTTGGCACAGTGATGATTTGTGAAATTAATCATAGAAATGAACCTGATGAATTAGTTTTTATAAGAATAAACCCAAGCAAAAAGAAAAACATAAATAAAACTGGTAGAAGATTAAATGCTGAATACCCTGCTGTACCCACTGCTAGAGAACTAAAAATAGATTTTGGAAATCATCTAAGATAAAGCTTGGAAGTCGCATAACGAAACTATTATGTTAAATAAGATATCTAAGACTGTGGCTACACAACGCTATTGTTGCCACAGATCGTCAACGTGAATCATGATAATTTTAATTCACGTTGACGACTATCCTAAGTAACATAATATTCGTTATGCAAAATCCTGCGCTATCTCAGTCTATCTATGTGATGATCTAGTTTTATAAATAATAATTTGAGTTGATCTATCTCATCATAATTGTCTATGTCTAATTCCCTGATCTGGTCTAAATATCTCTCCAGTGAATCACGCATGAATATGTAATCTGACTTTTGTAATACCCCAATGTTTCGATTGTAAAACGTGGTTTTCCAAACATGCTTATTCATTTACATTTTAGAAAGTTCGAAGTATTCAATATTTGAACCATCATTAACTTGAAACATATCATCATTTAACCTAGTACATTCATAAGACTTATCAAATTCAATTGGAACTTGTATGAGTTTTTTATGCTGAACAACCACAATACAGTTTTCTGTATTCTTAATACTTGTAGAAAACCATTTGCGATCAAGACCACAATAATCAGACTCGATAATAGTAAAATCTGGATATTCAGTTTTTAAATGTTTGGCAAAAATTGACTTTCCTGCACGTGGACGACCTGTAACTAAAATTTTCATAAATAACCCCTTTTTAGATCATATTTTGTGCATCGTTACCCGCATATTATAAATGGGGGTAGAAACAAGACTGTTTTCAAGTGATTTTAGAGGGCTTTCCACCGTGTTTTTACGGGTTTTGATGCTTTTTTGAGCAGTTTTGTTTTGTGTTGGCTGTTCTGATGAAATCATTATCATCCGACCATGTTCATCGAGATTCATCTTAGGAGTTGTTTTCATTGTTAAGCACCTCCAACAGACAAATATGTCCAGAGAACAAAAAAAAGAAAAATTGAAATAATAGTTACAAGTAAAAAAGACTTAATGATCAGCGAGATTGTTTGCATCTTTAACAATCCCCCATTTCTTCTTTTAATTCTTGATTGGCAATTTTGTATGTCTGACCGTAGGCATCAATCACCGAATAGTCATAAGCCCATTCACTAGCAACTAAAGCCAAATGCTCTAAACATTGTTCAGTAGAAAATGCAGGGACAAATGCTTCAAGGCATGGTTGACCATGTTCAGAAACAATTCGAGCAACTTCATTAAAAGCTGTTTGGAGAAATTCTTGTTTTGTACTGAAAGAAAGATTATTCATGGTCATTGTTCACATGCATGCATATACACAGTAAAAGAAATTTACCACATACATGCACGCATGCACAATACATGCATGCAAAAATACATGTATCATTTTCCACATCGGAAATATGAGCATTAAACATGGTACAAAGCGTTAGATTAAATGATGCAGAGCAAGAGAAGCTCAGAAGAAAGGCTGTTGAATTAAACAAAGCATTAATTCAAAAAGGACAACAACCAGTAAGAGATAGCGAGCTAGTGCATATCTTAATTGAAGAAGCAATTGAATTAATTGAAATTAATAATAGTGGTAAATTAACAATACCAAAGTAATACAGTAATAAAGGGCGAAAATATCGCCCATTCAGGAAAGACAATGGAAATATTAATTTTAATACTTGTTATTATAGTTATTGGTTTTTTGATATTTAAAAATAAGAAATCAAGCGAAAAAAACTTAAAAGAATTAGTTAAAAAAACCTTTCCAAAACATACAATTATTGAAAAATTTGGCACAGTGATGATTTGTGAAATTAATCATAGAAATGAACCTGATGAATTAGTTTTTATAAGAATAAACCCAAGCAAAAAGAAAAACATAAATAAAACTGGTAGAAGATTAAATGCTGAATACCCTGCTGTACCCACTGCTAGAGAACTAAAAATAGATTTTGGAAATCATCTAAGATAAAGCTTGGAAGTCGCATAACGAAACTATTATGTTAAATAAGATATCCAAGACTGTGACCTACACAACGCTATTGTTGCCACAGCTCAGCATCTCTTGGACTGGTATTCCACCGGTATACACCAAGAATCTTTTCATATCTGGTTGGTATCGAGAGCCTTCCTCATTAGTAAAAGTAGCAACAACGATTGGACGTAATGAAAGAGCTCCAGCTTCACGGTAAGCCCTTTTGACTACTAATTCTATATTTAGAACAAGTTCCTTTATCCACTTAACAATTAAGTCTCGGCCTTTCTTTTCATTATTGGTTAATAAAATACGTATCCGTCCCGCAACGTCCGAATCAACACCTATTTCACTTAATTCATTATTTTTTTAATAAGAAGCTCACCATCAATTGAAAGTTTCTTTTGCAATGACTTAACATCATCCATTTTAATATATCCATAATATTTGCCGACAAATGATATAATATTTCTTTAACTTGATTTTTTTTGATTAAATGAGTACTCATACAAAATTTTATTGCGTATTCATTCGAATTAGTAGAGTAAATTATGCCACAAGTTCAACTTGATCAATTTGATCTAAAAATCCTTAAGATTATTCAGGAAGATGCCCGAATTGCTCAAAAAGATTTAGGTGAACGCGTAAATTTATCTACAGCCGCAGTAAATAGACGCTTAAAAAAATTAAGTGATGATGGAGTAATTAAATCCTATACAGCCAATATTGAGCCAGTTTTTATAGGTCTACCCATTACTATTATTACTATGGTTGAAATTTTAAGTGAACAGCTTGAACATTTGGATATTACAAGAAAGTTATTTTCAAACTGTGAATACATTCAACAGTCTTATTATGTCGCTGGCGAATGGGATTTTGTTTTAATTTTTCAAGTCAAAGACATGGATCAATATACTGATATTTCTGAAAAACTATTTATAAAAAATAATAATGTAAAACGTTTTAAAACACTGGTAGCTATGAAAAAAGATAAAGCTTCACTTTCAATTCCTATTTAAATAAAAAGGCAAAGCAGTGATTTGCTTTGCCCTTTTACTCATTAGACTAAACTATAAAAAATTGCAGAAACTGTAATTATCCCAATCAATGTAACAAAAACATTACTAGCTTTATTACGATATGCTACGAGTGAAGGAATCTTATGTATAGCATACATAGGTAGTAATAAAACTAAGATTGCTCCGGTAGGCCCACTAATACTCACAATAATATCGAGAATACTTGGATTTTTATAAGCAATAAACCAACAGGTCAAAATCATAAATATAAAAATAATTTTATCGACAGTTCCTTTGGTTAGCTTAATTTCTTTCGTTTGACATTGATCAGAAATGATATCTGTTAATGTCTCATGTGCACCAATGTAATGTCCTAAAAAAGATTTCATAATGGCAATGAAAGCAATTAGAGGAGCAGCCCATGCGATTACAGGAGTGTCAAAATGGTTAGCAAGATACGAAAGAATCGAAATATTTTGTTCTTTTGCAGATGCTAGGTCTTGAGGAGATAAACTTAATATACAGCTATAGACAAAAAACATGACAACACACACCATCAAGATATAACCATATCTTTGAATTTGTGCACATTTTTTATCAGCTTCTATCTCACCATATGTTTTACGTTGCTTGACTACAAAAGGTGAAATAATCGGATAATGATTAAATGAAAGGACTAAAACCGGAAATGTCATCCATAACGTCATCCAGATATTATTATGATTATTTGAAGTTAACGTAAAATTTTCAAAGATGGCAGTATTCCATTGAGGAATTAACCAAATAGCCATAAAAATTAATGATATAATAAATGGATATACCAAAATACTCATTACCTTTATTGTAATATCTTGACCAAAACGGACAATAAATAACAAAATGAAAATTAATATAAATGACAATAAAGCACGTGGCGGTGCAACCAAATGCAATTGGTGAGTTATGAAAGACTCAACTGTATTTGTCACTGCTACTGCATATACTAATAAAATCGTATAAATTGCCCAAAAATAAATTAAATTAAAAATACGACTAGCAGTAGTTCCCCAATACTCTAAAATTACTCCAGTAATACCACTCTCTGGTTTACTCGATGATAAAATGAATCGAGCAAATGCACGATGGGCAAAAAAGTAATTGGATATGCTAACAGTGTAGTAATTAACAATGGAATTAGACCGCCAATTCCTGCATTAATGGGTAAGAATAAAACACCAGCTCCGATTGCTGTTCCAAACAACCCTAACATCCATGTAGTATCTTGCGAATTCCATTTATTACTATCCAGATATCCTTTCGTCTGATTTAAAATGTTTGACATAATTCTTGCCTCTGAAACTTATTTAGGTTTTCGAGGAATGGAAATGCCTTAGAATGCAGAACAGTGAAATATCTCATTATAAAAATTGAATATAGTTACCCATGGAGTAAATTTCAAAAATTTACTCCTCATTTATAATTCAATTTGTTTAACGTTATTCTGCATTAAATGGACATAACAGTTCCTTCTGTTAAATCATTAGAAATACGTTTTGTATTTCTTCCTTTTATTAAGGCAAACGGGTTCTGATAATTTCAGCAAAATATTGGGCACCAACGCTTAATATATCGTCGTTAATGTCATAGTTAGAGTTATGAAGAGGAATAAATCCCTTTCCATCTTCTTCAACACCATTTCCGATAAAAGCGAAACAACCTGGTACTTTTTCTATAAATGCTCCAAAGTCTTCTGAAGCCATCATAGCTTGAACATTTGCATCTACTTTTGATTCACCCACAATATTCATTGCTGCGTTAACGGCAGTATTAACGCAAGTCGCATGATTGACGGTTGGGGAAAATTCATGTGTATATTCAAATTCACATTCGGCGTCATGCATTTTGCAAATGCTTTCACAAATGGTACGCATTCTATTTTCTAACATTGCCTGTACATCTGGGGAGTAACTACGCGTATCTCCTGTAATAACAACATTGCTAGGAATTGCATTACGAATACCATCAGTATGAATTTCTGTACAAGAAATCACGGCAGGAACGCTTGGATCAAGGTTGCGTGAAATAATAGTCTGGAGAGCTAAGATAATCTCGGCTGCAATCACTAAAGGGTCTTTGCCCATATGAGGTCGAGCTGCATGTGTTCCTTTGCCTTTAATTTTAATTGTGAAATTATCTTCACTTGCCATAATTCCACCCACGCGCGTGCAAATGCTACCCGCTGGTAAGCCTGGCCAATTATGCACACCATAAAACTCATCGATTGGAAAGCGTTCTAACAACCCCTCACTCATCATGGCTTTTGCACCGCGGCCATGTTCTTCTGCGGGCTGAAAAACAAATCTAACCGTTCCATTAAAATCACGATTATCAGTTAATAATTTAGCGGCACCTAACAGCATGCTCATATGACCATCATGACCGCAAGCATGCATTTTTCCATGATTTTTAGAGCAATAAGATTTACCGGTCGTTTCAGTGATATTCAACGCATCCATATCAGCACGTAGGCCAATAACAGTAGGATTATTCCCAACGGTTAAGTTCGCGACTATACCTGTTCCACCAATTCCGGTATGAACATCTAAACCCATGTTCTTTAGTTGTTGAGCAATATATTCCGCTGTAGTAATTTCTTCAAAACCCGTTTCGGGATTAGAATGAAGTTCGTGTCTCCAACGGTGTAACTGTTCTTCAAAACTTATTAAGCTCATACTAATTCCTTGTCTATCTAAACGATCTATATTTGATTAAATAACACTATGGTTAGTAAGGATAACTTCCTTCCCACACCACTTTTCTATATAGATCGGTATTTGTGTCACCTTCCGTACTAAAAATCAGTACAACTGATTCATCATTTAAACCTAAACTTTCTTTTAGACATGCCTGTTCTGGGTTGTTACTAAGTGCATAAAGTAATCCTAGATTAATTGCACCAGAAGGGCCACTCGTTATGGGTTCATCACCCTTTAATGGATTACCTAAAATTCTCATTCCAGTCGCAGCAATAGAATCTTCGACTTTTGCAAAAGCAAACGTACAATCTTTTAAGATCGGCCATGTAATTGGATTGACCTCACCACAAGCCAAACCAGCCATAATTGAATTTAAGTCGCCATCGACTGCAATAAGCTGTCCAGATTTATCTTGTGCAGATTGATAAACACAATCGGCTGTAACAGGTTCTGAAACAATGGCTTTAAAATTTTGGATACCAAGTGCATCAACCAAATACCCTAGAATTCCACCAGCCATCGCCCCTACACCTGCTTGAAGCATAATATGGGTAGGTACTAAATCTTTAAATTCATTGAGTTGTTCTACGGCTTCATCAGCCATAGTCATATAACCTTGAGAAATCCATGTCGGGATCGTCTCATAACCATCCCATGCCGTGTCCTGCACAAGAAGCCATCCATTTTCATGGGCTGTCTTGTTAGCTAAACGAACGGTATCATCATAATTCACATCTGTGACGATACAATCTGCACCTAACGCTTTGATTCTTTCTACACTTGTATTTGCAGCACCTTTAGGCATAAACACAACTGCTTTTTGCCCCATTTCTCTCGCAGCCCAAGCAACGCCTGTCCCATGATTTCCGGCTGTAGCAGTGGTAAATACAACGGGTTCTTTCAGCAAAGTTTTAATATTTTTTAAATCAAACTGATTCATATCAATATTTAACTTTTCAGCAAGTAATTTAGCTAGCGCATATGAACCACCAAGAACTTTAAATGCATTTAAACCAAAGCGTCGTGATTCATCTTTAACTAAAATGTTTTTTAAACCTAACTTTTTAGCTAAATATTCCAATGAGATTAAAGGAGTGGGTTGATAACCTTCTATTTTACGATGCAAATTACGGACTTTGCAGGCGATCTCCTTATTAAAAAGTGGGCTACTCTTTCCTGAATACAATTCGTTATTACTAATACTAAACATGCTCTATCTTGCTCTTTAAATCATGTGAAAAAATGGTCCTTAACTCTATTCAGGTTTAAAAGCGATAGCTTCAATTTCAACAAGTGCATCTTTAGGTAAACGAGCAGCTTCGACACATGAGCGTGCAGGTGGATTATTTGTTCCGAAAAACTCTAGATATATTTCGTTGAATTCTGAAAAATCAGCCATATTTGCTAAAAAGCATGTTGTTTTGATCACGTATTCAAGCGAAGAACCTTGAGCCTCTAAAATACTTTTAACATTGAGTAATGATTGATGTGTTTGCTCACGAATACCACCTTCAGGAAATTGCATTGTTTCCGGAATCAAAGGTAATTGCCCTGAGGTAAAGATTAAATTTTGAAATCCAATACCTTGTGAATATGGACCAATTGCTTCTGGTGCATTTGTAGAACAGATAATTTCTTTCATTTTCATCCTCTTTGCACTCTCTTCATAATTTGAAGTAAATCCAAATTTATAAGAGGGATATTCCATAATATTTCTGAGATAAAACTGTCGATTATCATGCTTATGTTTGTTCAATAACTACTACAAAAGATATTTTCTCAACATCTTCTAGTCCTGAGCCTATAAGCATTTCATCGCTTAGTGAAAGTAGAATGAGCTGCGAAATATCCAAAGTCAAAGACAATGAACTGATAAGATTAAAAAACATTTTTTTTATATATTTGAGTACTTTTAGGTCAATAAAATTTACTTTTGAAGGGGGGTAATGAAAAAAAATTTCAACCTTAAGTTCTCTTGTATTTTTTTAATTAGGAAAGATTTAGTCACTTTTGTGACATAAATCTGGTTTTGGCTAAAAAATTAATTTTTTTATCTATTTCGAGAACCTATAATGTAACTTTCACTCGTTCAAGTACAACAGTTGTCTTGAACCACTCAAGTGGAAGTCTCCTGTAATTTCAGCACACATCAATAGTAAGATAAGCTGTAGTTTTCTATGTTAATTACGCTTAAATTCCAACCCTCTCATTTTTCAAGTAGCTCAGGTTATAATGGTGGTCTCCCAAAATATGGTTGATCTATTATGAACGCCTCCAATGACCCTCTACACGGCAAAAAACTTGCTGACATTTTGGATGAATTATTGGATTACTACGATGGCTTTGAAGGCTTAAGTCGTAAAATTGAAATTAGATGTTTTTGCATAGATCCAAGTGTTAAGTCATCATTGCGATTCTTACGTACTACACCATGGGCACGTGAAAAAGTAGAAAGCTTATATTTGTATGTCTTACGCCAAAAAGCCAAACAGAAATCGTAGCTTTCAAAACCCTAGCTTCATTATTTTAATTAGTTGTGAATAGCCACCAAAATTTTATACACACAAAACCATATTTTTATGGGCCTTTTCATAATTTAATGAAGAACGTTGACCATTGGAGTCGTGTCTGCGTTTTGAATTATAAAACATCTCAATATATTCAATGATAACGGTTCTAGCCTCAGATCTATTTAAATAAATCTTCTTCTTGATAGGTTCTCTCTTTAACAACGAAAAGAAGCTTTCAGCAACAACATTCTCATGACCTGAGCAGTATACTGCGCAAGTCGTCTGCTCCTAATGCTTTCAAGATTATGATGCTTAAGAAATGTCTGCCATTCATGGCTGGTGAACGTGCTATCTTGGTCAGAATTGATCAGCGTTCTTTGGGTTCCTTCGCCACAAATCCATCAGTAAATCTAATACCATATCTGTTGTGAATCTCGACCTCATAGACGAGCCAACAACAAGACGTGAAAATAGGTAGTCACAACTGCTAGATATAGCCATCTTTCATGAGTACGGATACCTTACGAAGCAGTGCTTCTCATGTCAGTAACCCACAGCTGATTAGGATGAGTTGGGTTAAATTTGTCGGTCTAACATTTTTGCGGCAATGACAGCTAGAGTACAAGTGTAAGCTCTAGGTTTACGATAGCCATAGACTCCGTCAGATTCCAGCTAGAACTATTTAATCAATCATGAAAGCTGTTGCTGTTTTCTCGCAGTTTTACTGGTGGGTTGCTTTAAGCATGCATAATAACTACTGTGATGAACATAAACGACGAACAGGCCATATATGCTGGTTGTCCCGAATAAAGAGGTGCCTCATTTGGACTGGTTTGCGAAGTACACCACGGCCTCTTTTAATATGGCTCTTTATTAAGTGACTCTTTAGTGATTTTTCTTGAACTTTACTTCACACACTAAATACTCTTGTATTTTCACATAAAATTCACTATCTAAGAACTATTTTTAAATGGAAAGTAATAGTTTAATTTTTAAAATACAGGGGTATAGTTAAATGGCTATAGAATTTATTTCTAAATCAAAGTTACCTACTGCTTTTGGCGATTTTGAAATTATAGCGTTTCAAGATCAAAGTACTGGTGAAGAACATATTGCTCTTGTCAAAGGAATTAATACTATTTCTCAACCTGTACTAGTCCGAATTCATTCAGAATGCTTAACAGGTGATGCTTTTGCTTCACTAAAATGTGATTGTGGCCCACAATTACATTCAACTATGAAAATGATCAATGAAGCAGGCCAAGGTATCATTTTATACTTACGCCAAGAAGGCCGTGGCATAGGTCTAACCAATAAAATTCGAGCTTATGCACTTCAAGATCAAGGTCATGATACTCTTGATGCAAATTTATTATTAAATTTACCTGCAGATGCTCGTAAATATGACATGTGTGCCATTATGTTAGGTTATTTAAAAATACAAAATGTAAAATTAATCACAAATAACCCATTTAAAATTAAATCTTTAACTGATTTTGGAATCAACGTTGTTGAACGTATTCCTTTAAAAGTTGGCTTAAATATTTTTAACAAAGATTATTTAGAAACAAAGCAAAAACGTATGTCACATATGTATGATAATAGTGACTTTTAAAATATTTAATAATAGAAAAACTGTTTGAATAGTCATAAAAATTCTATTATATGAATTACATTTAACTTTCATCTTCACATTCTATTCACCTTAACTCACCTAAAGTATAAAAATAAACTGTGAAGATGGACAGTGAACATGAATCAAGTCAAAACGTTAATGGCAATTGCCTTATCCTTACCAGTGCTTTTCCTGTCAGGATGTAAAAGTGTTCCTCGTTACTCCTCTGATTATGCAAATGCCAGAGCGAGTATTCAGGGAATACCCTTAGATGATGCAAAAGCACTAGAAATCGGTACCCGCTTCACTTCGGCATTTAATACCTTGGGCACACCTAAATTCGTTGAAAATGCTGGAGCACTGTATGCAGATCAGCTTTTTATTAACGATACTCTGTCGCAATTTTCATCGCGTAAAAAACTGCTTGAACATTTTCACGGTATGAACCAGCGAGTGAGTAATGTAACTGTCAGTCTATTAAATACTTCATATAATCAAGACTCTGCCTATGTACATTGGCATATGGTTTATGATTTTAAAATGTTAGGGAAGACACGAACAATGGATTCATTTGGCATCAGTGAAATAAAGGTCAACCAAAACCATCAGATTATTTTCCAACAAGATTTTTGGGATCCGGCCAATGGTCTGTATCGTTCTTTGCCATATGTAGGAGGAACCTATTCATGGGTACTGCCTTTCAAAAAGTAGCCATAACCACTGTACTGATGCTCGGGAGTTTTGGTTCCTGGGCGCATGCGAAGAACTTAAATAAATGTGGTAATGGCCCACTAATGGTGGGACAAAAACAGGTCGGTGTGGCCAGTTACTTTGCGCAAAACTGTAATCAGCCTTGGCAAGGACAAAACATGCAGATGGATTTTACCTATACGCAGAATATTCCAGAATGGGCATTCAAACGTGCAGCCAGACATCTACTCCAACGTAATATCAAAGATCAAAAGATTCAGGCTGTTTTCAATCCAATCACCGATCTGTATCGTCCAGTGAACTCAGGAGATCTATACCAACTAAAATATAGCCATGCCACACACACATTAAGCCTATACTTAAACCAGAAAGTGCAGGGACAACTCCAGAACCCATTAGCCCAGCAATATTTTAATATATGGCTAGGTCCTCAGCCATTTAGTGCTAAATTAAAACAGCAATTAATAAAGTAGTCTCTACAGTTATGTCTAAACATTTTATTTTGATGGTTGAAGATCATTACGAACTGGCATCTACCCTATGCGAGTTTCTAGAAGAGCATGGTTTTGTGGTCGATCATGCTCGAAACCTAAATGCTGCGCGCCAATTGCTCAAGCAGCAACGCTATCATATTTTACTTTTAGATATTAACTTACCTGATGGTTCGGGTTATGAACTATGTGAATGGCTACGAAATAAAGAAGGTATGGACCTCCCTGTGCTGATGCTCACCGCACGTGATACGTTGAATGACAAACTCAAAGGTTTCAATTCAGGCACGGATGATTATCTAGTCAAGCCATTTGACTTTAATGAGCTGGTGGTTCGAGTCAAAGCTCTGATCAAGCGTTCACAGGGTGAAGTCTCCTCTAGCCGTCTTCAAATTCATGATCTTATTCTGGACCCTGCAACACAGCAACTGACTCGTGGAGGACAAACCATTGAACTGCCCCCCATTCAATTCAAACTGCTCAAACTACTGATGCGTCATTCGCCTAAAGTTCTGACTAAACAGGAAATTATGATAGAGCTTTGGGGGGATCAAGAGCCTGAAAGCGATGCCCTGCGTAGTCATATTTATAATTTGCGTAAAATGGTCGATAAGCCTTTTGAGCAAAAACTAATTCACACCATATCTGGTGTAGGGTTAAAGATCACTTTAGAAGCTTAAGCTCTAGAAGCCCAGCCTTAATTTAAATACACGACGACAATCAGTCCAGTCGTCATCGCCAGATCAACATCCTGATGGGTATTGAGATAATACTGCCGATCAAACAATTCCACTCGCCAGCCAAGCTGCTTGCACAACTTCTGTACCAATTGCAGTCCAATGCCATGACCTTTGATCTCTAATTGCAATTGCTGCCCCGACAGTTCTTGTACCTTTGAATTATTCGGTAAAGGAATGCCGACACCATTATCTGCAATCAATACTGTATTTTTTTGCAAAATGACATCAATTTCTGTGCCTTGTGAATAATTCAGTGCATTCCTCAAAATATTGCCAAATACCATTTTGGTCATCGACGGGTAAAGTTTACGTGGCTGTTCGTTTAGATCTTTTTGAAAATTTATCCGCATGCCTTTGTTATGGCTAACACTATCCAGATCCTGAACTACATTTTCCAGACATTCAGAAAGCATAGTCGATTCAGCGGTTAAAGTATTGGTGGTATTGCGGGCGATAGCCAGTAGTGTGTCAACTAATAGTTGCATGTCTTCAATGGTGTTGTTCAAGCGAGTAAATGATTTATTGTCCCCATAGCGTGCCTGACACAACTGCACATTGCCTTTTAAGATGGTAAGTGGTGTGCGAAGCTCATGACTGACATCACCAGTAAATTCACGTTCACGCTGAATAAACTCGCTTAATACCTGATGATATTTTTCTAGCGCTTGCTTCAGATATTCCGCTTCCAGATTTGAATCAGTCCGGATGTCATGAAACGGTGAAGCCTGATTTTTATAATCTTCCCAATCAATATGTTCCAGTGCGTTGGCAAGCCTGGTAATGGGAGAAAAATAACGCCGGGCACGACGGTTCCACCACCATAACATACTATAAAGTACAAACAAGCTGACCATCAGTGGTGCCAGACCAAACAGCCAGACCAGTTTATTGACATTGCTTTCGCCAAAGACTAACAGGACATGCTGCCCATCTTTTTCGCCATAAACGGTCATGCGTTCCTTACCATCGACAAAATGCCGATTCACCCCTTGCTCAAGTGACATATTCTTAAATTGGGAGGGAGACACAGTATTCCAGCGGTAACCATACAGGTTTTTGGTATCGGGCAATTCTGCGGCAGGATTACGTTCTAATCGCTGCCAGTAGTGTGACATTTCCTGTTCTAGCGCCGTTCTGAGCAAAGAACCTTTAATCACCCAGGCACTGAGGCCAATCCCAATCACCACAGACAAGGCAATGAATCCGATTTGCAGCCAGTAGTAGCGGTTAAACACCTCACCCAGAGGATGATCACGTTTGTCCCTAAACAGCTTTAACATTGATGCATTCCCCGCTGGCCAATCCCATTGTTCAATTATACGGCTTTCTTCTTTAACAGAAAGTGGCCAATGACCCACTCGCGTCCATGGTCATAACCAAATAGCTCGGCACAGGCCATAAAGAAAATCCGCCAGCGCTGCCACCAGATTGCGGCATCCGCGCCATAAGTTTTTTCAAATAAGGGCTTTAGCTCGGCCTGTTTACTATCCATATTTTCTAGCCAAGCATTTGCGGTACGTTCATACTGCGTACCCGCCCATTGCCAGTGCTGTTCTAGCTGTAAATGCTGCTGAAAATGTAGGAAAGTTGAGGCTGCTGGCATCAAACCACCACTAAAGAAATATTGCGACATCCAGTCAAACTCATTTTTGACTTCAAACGGGTAATGCAAGAAACGATGACAGAAAATATGACACCACAATAAGCCATCTGGTTTGAGCCAAATACTAATATTTTCAAACAGTTTTTGATAGTTGCGTACATGCTCAAACATCTCCACCGATACCACACGGTCAAATGACGCAGATTCAAGTTGCAACACATTGACATCACAAGTGATCACATTAAGGTTATCCAGTTTTTTTAAACGGGCTTGTTCCTGAATATACTCACGCTGCGTTGAAGAATTTGACACGACTGTAATATGGGCCGTTGGATAATGCTCGGCCATATATAGACTGAAAGAACCCCAACCGCAGCCAATTTCCAAAATATCCTGCCCGTCTTTCAGTTGTGCTCGCTGGCAATAGCAGGCAAGGGCAGCTTCTTCGGCTTGGTCTAGCGTCATATCGGCATGTTCAAATAGACTCGCGCTATATTTCAAACGCTTACCGAGTACTGCCTGAAAAAATGCGGTCGGCAGTTCATAATGCTGCTCATTGGCTTTGTCTGTCTCAATGGCAATTTCGCTGTTTTTCAGCATGGTCAGCACATCCATATAGCGCTGCGCTGCCAATGCGGGGTCAAACCGACCTTCTTGTGCCAAACGTTTTTTGCTCAAGATTTTAATACCAGCACGAATCACTGGGTCTGGCACCTTGCCATTTTCGATCAGTTCTAAGGTTTTTTGAATCATAAAGTCCATGTATTTACCTACTCTTTGGGTGGCCACGGAATAAACATTGAAGTTCGTCGTTGATAGTCTTTATAGTTGTCACCACGGTGGGCGAGCGCCTGTTTTTCACTAAAAGGAATCCCCGTAAAGTAGTACAGGAATAGCCACATCAGCAGTGGATAAATCCATAATCCATAGCATCCTGCTGCCAGACCGAGCACTGGATAGGCAAACCAATGCAGCCATTCAAAAAAATAATTCGGATGGCGCGAATATTTCCACAAGCCCTGATCCATGGTTTTACCTTGATTCTGTGGATCTAGCTTAAAACGGTAAAGTTGCTGATCTGCAGTGCTTTCACCTATCAAAGCCGAGAGCATGATCATGCCCGCCACAATCACAGTGACCAAAGTCCAGTCATTCCATTGCTCGGTCGAGATACTTAACAACTTCAGTATTGGGTAAGAAAACAGTAGAGCCAAACCTGCCTGGAATATAAAAAACACCAGAAAACCAAGATGCTGATAATCCCCCATCGCTCGGCGCATGTTGGCATAACGCGTGTCTTCTTGGGTTTCATTGGCATAGCGCCGTAACAGATGCCAAGTCAGCCGTGAAAACCAGATCCCACTCGCCAGTCCCAGAAATAACCGAACCAACATCGGCGCACTGTCAATCACCCAAGCGGCAATAATCACATTAAGGGCAATACTGAAACTCCAAGCGACATCGACTAGCCCTGCTCTGCGGTTATAGGTCACCAACACCCAGCTACAGAGCATGATGAAGACATTGAGCAAAAATAAATCTAGCAGCATGTCGCCCTCCTGTTTTATTTCTGCTTAGTAAGCACTGGCTTCAAACAGCAAATGAACATCACTGATCACACCCTCCCTAAAACCACCTTCGCAATAACACAGATAAAAATCCCACATGCGGATAAAACGCTCATCAAAATCAAGTTGCAGTACTTGATCACGCTGCTCCAGAAAACGCTGGCGTCAACACTTCAGGGTTTGTGCATAGCTTTGACCAATATCTTCCAGATGTTTGAGACGAAGTTTTTGCTCAGAAGCCGTTTGCGTCATCACACTGATACATGGAATAAAACTACCGGGGAAAATATAACGCTTAATGTAATCTACCGTATTTAAAGCTTTAACATAGCGTGCATCTTCAATCGTAATCGCCTGTATCAAGGCTAGACCATTCGGCTTGAGGAGCTCGCAGCATTTTCGGAAATAAGTTGGTAAATATTGCTCACCAACTGCTTCAATCATTTCAATGGACACCAATTTGTCGTATTTACCCTCGAGTAAACGGTAGTCCTGAAGCTGTACAGACACCCGATGAGACAGCCCTGCTTCAGCAACTCGGGCGAGTGCTTCATCGTACTGAGCTTTGGAAATGGTAATGGTGGTCACCTTACAGCCATAATGCTGAGCCGCATAAATGGCAAAGCCTCCCCAGCCGCTGCCAATTTCAACCAAATGGTCCATCGGTTGCAATTGAAGTTTTTGGCAGATCAGTTCTTTTTTATAATCTGAAGCTTGTTCCAAGCTCATACAGGGTTCTTTAAACACCGCACTGGAATACATCATGCTGGAATCTAAGAACAATTTAAAAAAATCATTGCTCAAGTCATAATGCTCAGCAATATTCTGACGACTACCATCAATCGAATTCTTGCGGGATTTATACCAAGCCTTGAGTACCAACTGGCTGGCTTTTGCCACTACATTTTGATTCATCCGATCAAGCACATCACGATTACGTGCTAGAATACGAATTACGTTGACCAGATCTTCACTGCTCCAGTAACCACGAATAAAGCCTTCTGCTGCCCCCAGTACACCATTACGGAACAGCAAATCGATAAGGCGTTGGTCGTGAACTTGAATTACTGCATGCAAGTCACTGTAATTTTCCCCGACCAGACCATTCCAGATACCTTTAAATATTAGCTGACCATGACGCAATTTCAGCATATGGCGTAGGACTATCGGCAGTTCGGTATGCTCTCCCATTAACAGTGTTTTCATAGTCATGTCTTTCCTTTTTCTTTTTTAGGATGCCGATAAAACGGAATTTTCTTTTTCCATAAGCGCAAAGCATGTAGATAAATCCCGCTCACCATCCTAAAGGGCTCAAGAACTTTTAATACAGCATATCGATGTTGCTGTGAAGGAAGTGTGATGGCTTGCAGCTTAAATTTCATCGTGGCATCAAATTGCAATATTTCTTGTTCAAACAGCTGCATGTGAATCACATTTTGCTGTTCTGAAAAGCTAAAACGCCAACGATAATCCAGTGACATCGGCATGAATGGTGACACATGAAAGGCCTTTTTAAAGTCAAACTGGTGGCTCTGGTAAGGCGTATGTTTAGTTACATTGTGCCGACAATCGTGAATGTACACCTGACGTTCATTCCACGGTGTATTGGTGATTTCACTCAGTATAAAAATCAGTTGATCGGTCGTATCAAAGATCAAATAAAACACCACAGAATTAAAACGAAAACCCAGTGTGCGTGGTAAAGCCAGTACACGAATAGATGCAGCATGTGGTAAATGATAGTTTTCGTGCTTGATCAGTAACCGTGCAACTTTCTGCCGAATCGAGCCATATTCCATGTTCAGAAAGTCACGTTCATCCAAGGTCAATAAATTCCAGCAACTAGAAGACCAGAACCAAGATTTTTGGGTAAAATTTGCCAGTTGATCCGGATCAAAGCATAAATAGCTAAGCTTCACCTCAAAAGCATGCGATTTGGGCAAATAGCGACGATGGCGAATTTCGGTAGAAGCGATAGCCAGTGGATACATTTGCATTTTGTACTCCTAAGCCGCTTGCTCAGTGTGTTGCAGCAACTGATTTACAACCCATGAAGCACTACGCGCTCCATCTTCATGAAAGCCCCAGCCCCAGTAGGCACCACAGTATGACGTCCGGTTCTGACCATTAACCTCAGCCCAACGTTGTTGTGCCTCAATCGCGGCAGCATCAAATACTGGATGACGATAATATCGTTCTACCCATATTTTTTTCGGATCAAGGTTAAAGTTAGGATTGAGTGTGGCAAAGATTTGGGTTTTACAATTCAGGTTTTGCAACTGGTTCATCCAGTAACTGAAACCATAATGCATGCTACTATGCTGGAATGGAGTTGATTCGGTTACACGACTAGGTGTCACATGTACATGCCAGCTGGCCCATTGGCGTCTGGATTTGGGCATGATATGAGTATCGGAATGCACCACCATATGGTTATCCTGATAACGAAACTTGCCAAGTACTTCCCGCTCTTGCGCTGACGGGTCTGTAAGTAAATTCAAGCTATCATCAGCATGGCTGGCAAAAATGACCCAGTCAAAACGTTCACTGCCCTGTCCAGTTTCAATCACTACATCATTGGCACTACGGGATACATGAAGCACACCTGTCTTGCGGAAAGTCATATTCGATTGGGCCTGAATGGCACGAACATAACGAGCTGATCCACCCTTGACCGTAAGCCACGAAGGTCGCTCTTTCAGCTGCAACATACGATGGTGCTGAAAAAAGCTCACCACAAATTTATACGGAATCTGTCCAGCTTGCTCTACTGGACAGGACCATAGCGCCCCGCACATAGGATAGAGATGTTCCTGACGAAAGGCTTCGGAATAGTCATGTCGATTGAGATATGCATCAATACTGAGCTGTGCATCGACCTGTTCAATATCAATATCTTTATTCGCCGCATAGAAACGGAACAGATCCGACAACATCACGCGAAAATCAGCGTTAAAGAAGTTTTGCGGTCGGAACAACAGCGAGAATTTTTTTGAAGGATTGTACTGCAAGCCAGTGACTTGATTGTTGACCGAAAAGCCCATGTCACTGCTTTGCGATTGAATCCCGAGTTCTTTGAGCATTGCACAGAACAGTGGATAGTTATGCTCATTAAATACAATAAAGCCACTGTCCACTGCGACCTGTTCGCCATCTATATTCAACTGATGGGTATCGGTATGGCCGCCAAAGTAATTATTTTTTTCAAAGACCGTGACCTCATGTGCTTTGCTTAATTTCCAGGCCGCATACAAACCGGAAATACCTGAACCAATAATCGCGATTTTCATTGTAATTCCTTCGATTGAATCGTGTGAGCGCCCGTCGTGGTGAGTTTTTTCTGTTTTCTAAGTTGAGCAATTTTACTGACGTCATAGACCCGTTTTGGAATTGGCTTTAAGCCCCAGACTATCCCGAGCCAAGACATAATTTTTAGGAGGTAATAGGTCACATCAATCTGCCACCAGTAAAAGCCCTGTCGGGTACTGCCTGCATAATAATGGTGATTGTTGTGCCAGCCTTCGCCCAAAGTAATGATAGACAAGAATAAATTGTTGCGGCTTTGATCATCAGTGTCAAAATCACGGCTACCGTAATGATGCGCCAGTGAATTGATACATAAGGTCGCATGGATCAGCAACACGGTGGACACCACAAATCCCCAGACTAGTAATTGCAAGCCGGAAGTCCCCAGTTGCGGCCAAGCTATTGCTAGCCATTCTCCTAGCACATAAATCCCACCCGCGGTCAACAGCACCACAATTAGACTAAACCGGTCCAGCCAGATTAATTCCGGATATTTCAGCCAGTCTTTGATGACTTCTTTACGCGTGGCAAAGTTATATTCATTCAGAAACCAACCCACATGGCTATACCAAAAACCGTGGGTAGATGAATGCGGGTCTTGTGAAGAATCTGTATAGCGGTGGTGATAACGATGATGGGCTGCCCACCATAAGGGGCCACGCTGTGCACTCATGGTGCCTAGTAATACAAATAGGAACTGCACTGGACGCGAGGTCTGAAAGGTTTTATGCGATAAATAGCGATGAAAAAAAGCCGTAATGGAAAACATACGAATCAGGTAGAACAGCAGCATAAAGCCCACTGCAAACCACGACACTCCCACCCAGAACACTGCTAGACAAGCCAGATGCAACAGAATAAAGGGTAAAATCCGCTGCCACTGAATCTTGCTGTTTTCAGCCGTCAGTGTTTCGGGCGCTGTGGGTGTGGACCAACTGTCTATCCATCGCATCAGAGTTTTCAACATGGACTCATCCTACTTTCGAGCGATTGTATTTATTCTATTTGATGAGTGTAATCAGTCAGGTATGAATTTTATGTGAAGTAAATAAAAAAACCGAACTGTTGAGAGATTTATCAGTTCGGCAAAAGGTTAGCAGATTAATGAGGCAATTTGATAAGTTTTGTCACGTCATAGCCATAATCTTTCGCAGTGTTTATATATGACTGATAAGTTGCTTCATCTAGTTGCGGTTCACGTGACAAAATCCATAGGTATTTATTACTTGGGCCACCCACCAGTGCCACTTTATATTCCGGGTCTACTCGTAATACCCAGTAATGACCTTTAGTAAAGGGTATCCATCTTAAACCTTTAGGCAAAAAGCTGACCTTTAATTTGCTATTCCCCCTATTTTGCGGATATGCAACTCCTTCAGAACTTATCATCTCACCATTGGCAGTTCGACAACTATTCAATACATTCACTGTCTGATCCTCATTAACACTATATTCTGCGTTGATATTAGCTATACATTTACGCTGAAAATACATCGGTAAATGAGAAATTTCATACCATTTTCCAGCGTATTGTTGAATATCAACTTCATCTACAGCCTGAGGTGTAACAGTTTCTGCTTGAGCAGTCATAGACAAACTGATTATAGCCAGCGTCGCAGCTGTAAAAAATGACTTGAATAGAGTATTCATTTTTAAGCCTTATTTTTGATTTCATCATTAAGATAAACCAAGTAGATGTGAACAAAGCGTGAATATTAGATATCGAAATTTATTAATGTATGCTTCAGAAAATATAATTTTTTAACTTTAGGTGCTCCATTCATCACATGGCTTGAAATTTTTATAGATAAATAGGGCTTTATTCTAATCATGATGGTTTCTGTACAATCGTTGATCCGTATCTGACAAGATAGCTTTTTGGGAATCTGTATTTTCACAAAAATTGAACTGTCTAGATTTACACTGCTCTCTCTTTCATCGGGTCTGGAATGGCTATGCGTTATCAGCTTGCTACGCTTAAAGCACTGGACCGTACCCGCGATGTGATCCTGATGGCCGAAGTTGTTGAGTAAGCCACTTATCTAGCCCATCATCCTCAAAAATTGCCCTGATTTTACCGCCATACGCCCTTTTACTTGGCTCAAGAAATGGTACCGCTGCTGGGAGGAAGTACGATATCGTTCTGAACGATGTTAACGTGAGTCAAGACGGTAGTCAAAATCAAATACTTAGAAACGCTTGTATTGCCGTGAACAATAGGCCCGTATCACATCGGGTGAACGCAGCTGCAGATGCTTGGTTTTTCGGCCGGTCACGCGTTCACGCCACATTTTAAAACTAGATGCTTTCAAGTTTTTTCGCATGAAACGAATCACAGTTGCTTCATTTAAACCATACTCACGTTGAATAGCTTCAAAAGGAGTTCGATCTTCCCAAGCCATTTCGATAATTCTGGATATGTCTTCTTCAGAAAATTGATTCATACCATTCTCGTTTTTAATCATCATGAAGCGTCAATAAGCTTTATCAACTCTAATCTGACTAAAATCATAACAATACAATCATGAATTTTTTGTGATTTTTCTCTAATTTAAGGACTAAACACAAATAAAAGGGCTAGTTAGACTAGCCCTTTTAAATCTTAGTTGCCTCTATAAGTCGAATATCCATAAGGGCTTAAAAGTAGAGGAATATGATAATGGCTGACACTTCCATCCACTTTAAAAATGACAGGGATTTCAGGAAAGAAAGTATTTTGATTGTTCTTTTTAAACCAGTTTTCTGTTTTAAATGTGACTTTATAAGTGCCTGCTTCGAACTTCTGATTTTCAGGAAAAAGTGCAGTAATACGGCCATTGGAACCCGTATATTGCTGATTTAACTTTACCCATTTATTCCCAGTACTTTTTTCGAGTACCACCTCGACTTGAGCCGAAGGCAGCCCATTTTCCAGATTCAACACATGCACACTTAAGGGGTTAGTTTGTGCAAAAGTCATTGAGGTCAATAATAGCGTTGAGAGTGGCAATAATTTTTTAAACATGATGGATTCCTTAAGGATTGAAAATAGACTGAACAGCTGTTTCAGCGCAGTAATGGTCATTTTTTGCGCCCCCTGCTCCCGCAACGCCGATGGCACCGACCACTTTGTTTTCATAGCGCACAGGGAAACCGCCGCCTAACAACAGTAAATTTGATAAGGTCGTTAAATTTTTTGTATCCTTGTTTTCATGAGCATTTTGGCTCAATAACAAGGTAGTTGTTTTAGTCGATAAAGCGGTAAAAGCCTTTTTCTCGGCAGCCCCCAAATTATGTGGTCCGACATTTTCATTCCTGCTCGCGAGCAAGGTATTTCCGCCTTGATCAACCACCACTACAGCAATGTTATGTTGTATTTTTTGACACGCAGTCATCGCAGCATCAACAAGAGTTTGTGCTGCTTTAAAATCAAGTGAGTAAACTTGATTCAATTGAATCGTTTGTGCAAAAGTACTGCTACTCATCAGCATTACTGTTGCAATAAGCCCTTTGAGTTTGTTCATCATGATTGCCCTGAATTAATTTTTAAAAAATCTTATACAACCTGAATGATTTGAAGCATGACAATTACATTACAAAGTTGTCATCTTCAAAATGAGTCTGAATAAAATGTGTATTCTTATTATCGAAGATGAAGTGAAGATCGCCTCATATCTGGTTAAGGGTTTAAGTGAATCTGGCTATGCAGCTGAATGTGTTCATTCAGGACTAGAAGGCTTGGAAAAATTAAAAATGCATTCATATAGTTTGGTCATATTAGATGTAATGCTGCCCGATATCGATGGCTGGGCGGTATTGAAAATATTGCGACAATTTTCCAATATTCCCGTGATTTTTTTAACTGCATAAGACCAGATTATCGATAGGGTTAAAGGTCTAGAATTGGGTGCTGATGACTACTTAGCCAAACCTTTTTCTTATATTGAATTACTGGCTCGAATTAAAAGTTTGCTTAGGCGGCAACTGTATTTGCAGGAAAATGAGTTAGAGATTGGTAACTTAAGAATGGACCCGATTCATCACAAAGTTTGGCGTAATGATCAGCTGATAGAACTTAGCAAAAAAGAATTTAATCTTTTGCGCTTTCTACTCCTTCATCAAAATGAAATTATTACGCGCAGGCAAATAGCTTCTGAAGTTTGGCATATTAATTTTGATACCGATACGAACTTTATAGATGTAGCGGTGCGGCGCTTACGCAGTAAAATTGATGAAGGGCATGAAATAAAATTAATTCATACTGTTCGTGGTCTCGGTTATAGAGTTTCGGTAGAAAAATAATGTTGAAACCAATTCCCTCGCTAGAACTACGATTAACGCTATTGGTCACAAGTTGCGCTGCAATAGTCTTGTGTACTGTAGCATTTATGACCTATCTAGGCATCAACCAGATTTTAATTACCCAACAAGATCGGGCTTTGGTTGAGCGAATTGAGCGCTTGGAAATTTTGCTTCAAGATAGTAGCAATATCGAACAGATTATCGCTCGCCCGAAGCTGTATCAAAATATGTTGGGAAATAAGGATAATTTGTTTCTATTGATTCGGGGCGATCATATTCTCATTAATATCAATCCGCTTTCTATTCCGCTGCCTCAATTCACTCATGAACCCCAAATTCAATTTCGTGATTTATCTGCTCATGCCTACCCAACCCGTATTGCTTGGAAAACCATCAAAATCAATCAACAACCTTATGTTTTAATTGCTGGAAAACAGTGGTCTGAAAGGCTAGCGATTCTTTCGCCATTTCAAAAAAAACTTTTCATTTATGTTTTTACAGGTCTGTTAGCTATATTTATTCTCTGTGCGATTGCAAGTCGTGTGGGATTAAACTCTTTAACATCTCTACGAAAGCAGACTCATGCGATTAATATTCACAAACTTGAGCAAAGATTAAATGTGACAAGTCCTCCACAAGAAATTGAACAGCTTGCATCAGATATCAATGCCATGCTCGAGCGAATTGAAATGGGGTATGAACAAATAAATCGTTTCTCTGAAGACATTGCACATGAATTTAGAACCCCATTGAACAATTTAATCGGTCAAACCGAAATTTTAATTATGAGTGAACGCAGTCCCGCACAGTATCAAGAACTCTTGATTTCAAACTTAGAAGACTATCAACGTTTAAAAAGAATGGTTGATAGTATGTTATTTTTAGCCCGCGCAGATACTCATAACGTTCTCATACACAAGCAACAGATTCAAGTTCAATCATTACTAGAAAATGTTTGCAATATTTTGCAATATCAAGCAGAAGAACAATCATGTAAATTTGTTTTCAGGCTAGAGGCATCTGAGTTGTGGGCTGATCTAGAACTAGTGCAACAAGCACTTTATAATCTTATTTCAAATGCACTGATTCATGGAGGCAACCACAAAACTATTTATATCAACAGCAATAAAAAACTAATCAACAACACCATTATGCTCGTATTATCAGTTACCACTAGTCAATTAGAAATTCCCTCTGAGTATTTGGATCATCTTTTTGAAAGATTTTATCAGTGTAATACCAGTAGAAATACTTATCATAGAACTGGTGGATTAGGTCTATCTATTGTAGCTTCAATCATGACTCTTCATCAGGGAACATATCATGCATTCAATAGCTCCGAAGGTATATGCTTTGAATTGTGTTTTCCTAAAGCTCTATAATTTAGTTTTTATCTTTTAATAATTATTTATCTCACCACTATGAATATAGTGTAAATTTTTGATTGTTATATAGATAACACTTGCAATTTAGTTCATTAATACTGATATGGTGGGTTTTATTCCTTTTTATATCAAGTTTTACATAATAAAATTTATGAGAACTTATAAAGCAAAAACAGAAGTTATTGATGAATAACTTTTCTTTAAAAAGTAAAGCATAGTTGAATAAGTCAGAGTATGTTACTATTGTTTTAGTAGTAACTTTCAAATTTATTAATTCTTATGAGTAAAAATACCAATCTTGAAGTCTGTCCAATCGCAAGAAGTCTTTCAGTTCTTGGCGATGCTTGGAGCATGTTAATTTTGCGTGATGCACATGCTGGTTTTACTCGATTTGATCAATTTCGTAAAAGCTTAGGTATTGCGCCTACAATGCTAACTAAACGCTTATCCGTTTTGGTTGATGAAGGATTGCTTGAAAAAAGACAATATTCAGAACATCCTCCACGTGAAGAATATGTACTCACTCAAGCAGGCCAAGATTTTCTACCAGTCCTATTTGTAATTGGAGCATGGGGACGTAAACACAAACCTTATGAGCATCCTGAAGAAATGGTTAAGTTTCTTGATGCTGAAAATGGTACTGAAATTGAACCAATCGTAATTGATCAGGTAACTGGTGCGGAAATTGGTACACGACTTATTCGCCAACAAGGTGAATAATGCTAACAAGCACCCTTTCTGGGTGCTTTTTTATAGGTTCAACGAGTGGTTTATGATTTTATCCGGGTCCGTTGTGTCGCATACGTTCCCCAACCACTACGTAAAACAGATTTAATAAATGCCCATAAACCGCTTTCTTTAGGTTTTGGTGCTTTACCTTGAGCAATACGGCTAAGTTGTTGGGTATACCACAGCACTTCCATAATCCCAAGACTATCGATTTTTTTAATGCCAGTCTTAATCGGTTGAACCGCTTGTTTGCTATTGGTTCCTGCTAACAAATATTTGGGAGCATCAGGGTCTATCGCCATGAGTCTTGCAATTCCAACAACATCAAATGCATTAGATTCTAACGCTTGACTCATCCCCTCCGCACTTCTAAAACCTCCTGTCACCATCAAGGGAGTTTTTACATGTGCTCTAACCTTTTCTGCAAAATCAATAAAAAATGCTTCACGTATAATCGTTGAAGATTTTTGTGGTGCTTTAGCTACACCAGACTCATAGGTGCCACCTGAAATTTCAATCAGATCAATCCCTGCGGCTGCTAATGCCTTAATAACCTCTAAAGAATCCTCTTCAGTAAATCCACCCTTTTGGAAATCAGCTGAATTAAGTTTTATGGCTATAGGAAAATCTGCACCGACCTGTTTTCGTATTTCTGTATAAACGTCCATTAGAAACTTACGACGTTTTTCAGGTGTACCACCCCACTCGTCAGTTCTTAAATTGTGTAATGGAGATAAAAACTGATTAATCAAATAGCCATGTGCAGCATGGATTTCAACACCACTAAATCCAGCATTTTTGCATATCACAGCACTACGACCAAAGCGTTGAATGATCTCTATGATCTCGTCATGAGTTGCTTCATCTGGGGTAGCAAATAAAGACTGCATTTCAGTACCAAATGGCACTGCTGATGCAGAAATATTACGAGCATTTAATCCTTTTGGTGATTGTTTCCCCGGATGATTCAATTGTGCCCACAATTGTGAACCTTGCTCTGTAACAGTTTTCGCCCACTTCTTCAAAATTTCGAAATCACGCTCATCTTCAATCACAACGTTCCCTGGTTCACCTAAGGCACGTCGATCAATCATAATATTACCCGTGATAATCATGCCAATCCCTGAAGACGCCCAGCGTTGATATAAACGTATATGCTTTTCAGTTGGATTATTGGAATAGGTGGCTAAGGTTTCACTGGTTGCTGCTTTAGCCAAACGATTTGGAATCACCACACCATTCGGTAAAGTTAAAGGCTGATTTAGGAGATTCGTTTTTAATGGCAAATGAGTCATAGCTTCGCTCACACAGTTGAAGATAATTTAGAATGAGGTTGAATAAAGTCCACTAGACTTTGAAACCACATCACATCTACAAAGTTTCCAGTAATCACAAGATCCTGTGTTCTAAGCGCTGTTAAAAATGTATTCACACTATCTTTAGCTGACAACACTGTAAAACCCTTACTACCTGTTTTAAAGGTAAAAGTAAAACTTGGAGATTTAGTTTGTCCAGCATAAGACTTTATCTTGCCATTTTTGACTTCAAAATAACGCCCTTCACCACTTGTCGTTTGGATTTGGAATGTGACATTTTTATCTTTCACGTATGCAGCACATCTTGGATTGGTTTTCACAGCTCGTTGTAATAGCTTAGTCAACATCCACAGTAATAATTTAAATTTCATCACTTTATTTCTCAGTTCATCAATATATAAAAACTCTAAGGAAATTCTGATCGATTACTCATCTAAAAACTGTATGGCATGCTTAACGAATCGTTCTGGATACTGAAACTGTGCGCCATGCCCAGCATCTGGGTAAATGAATAGCTGTGCATTTGGAATATTTAGTGCCATCTGATAGGCATTAATCGTCGGAATCATTACATCATCCACACCATTCAGAATAAAAGTCGGCTGTTTAATCTCACGCAAATGCGCAAATGGATCTTGTTCATCAAGCTTCGGTAAAAAGTGCATATTGGCTTCAATCTGAGCCTGCATCACATCGACTGAACTTGCGGGATCCTGATCTTTACGCAGATGGCGACGTTGCCAAAAATCACGACCTGCTTGAATTGCTTTTGGCGATCGACCAAAAAATAAAAATAGAAAGTCTTCTTCAGAAGGTACAGCACTGGTTGCATGCTTCAAGACCAACGCTGGTACATCTGGATCATCACCACGTGGTTTTCCTCCTCTTGGGCCTGTACCCAAAAGCATTAATTTTCTAACCAGTGCAGGGTGACGACGTACCAAATCCTGTGCCTGAAATCCTCCTAGTGAAAAACCGAGTAGATCGACTTGATTTAAATTCAATGCACGAATCACTGCGGCAGCATCATCAGCCATATCCTCAATGCGGTTACGTGGCTGACCAGTGGATGAAGCAACACCACGACCATTGAATAAAATGATTTCTCGCCCTGCTGCTAACCCATCAGTAATTAACGGATCCCAATTGTCCAAACCACCACGGAAATGTTGCAGAAAAAATAAAGGTGGTTGTTGAGTATCTGGATTCCCCCAGCGACGATATGCAAAAGTTGCTCCATCGACTTCAATGAATTGAGTCTCGGCTGTTTGGTGTGTAATCGTAGTCATCGTCTTTATCCTTTTTTATACATGGTTAAGTTGGAATCTATTTCGCTAAGAAAGTGAGCGATTGCTTGACGAAATCTTGATGAAACTGAAAGATTCCACCATGTCCTGCATCTGGATAAATGATGAGCGAGCTATTTGGAAGGCGTTTTGCCAAGTCATAGGTATTCACCGTTGGAACCATCCGATCATGATCACCATTCGCCACTAAGACGGGTTGTTGAATAACTGAAAGGTCAGCAGGTTTTTTACTTCCCCATTTTTTTAAGGCTTTAAGCTGGGCACGATAGGCAGAAAGCATTATTTCTTTATCACGATTTTCAGTACGTTCATTTATACGTTGCACAAATGCTTTTGCAGCAGCTTTACCATTTTCTGTCCGAGTAAAAAATAAATAGACTTTAGGGTCTTGGCGAGTCGCCATACCACGAACTAAATCCCAATTAGAAACTCGCCCGACTGTACTGATTCCTGTTCCACCAGCGGGGCCAGTTCCCGATAGGATCATTTTTCGGATCAATTGCGGCTGTTTTAAAACAATCTCTTGCGAAATCATGCCGCCCATTGAAAAACCAAATAAATCGACTTTTTTGAATCCTTTCGCTTGAATAAAAGTAATAGCATCATCTGCCATTTGTTCAATTGACTTTGCGGGTTCACCCGTAGAAGCACCAACACCACGATTATCAAAAACCACCACGTGATGTTTCGCGGCAATTCCATCAATGATTCTTGGATCCCAATTGTCTAAGACAGCAGCTAAATGATTGAGAAAAATTATAGGCGTTCCACCATTTTGTTGACCATATTCTCGGTAAGCGAAGTTAACTCCGCCTGCATTAATAATTTGGGTCGGTACATTCTTCCAATTTGTATCTTGCTGAGGGTTCTGAGCAGCTTGCTGATTGACAACGAGGTTAGATGACACTTTATTTGCCTGAGTCACGGGGTCACGAAAAGAAATAGATGCCACCGTCTCTGCCTGAGTTAATGGGGAACTAAAGATAGAGACCACCGTTAATCCTATCGCAATTGTATTTAATAGAAATTTCATTTGTTTTGTTCCTCACATTCTATTCATTTAACTGTTTTTTATGAGCAATCTATTGAGATTAACGGCATATATTTACAGTCAGTACTTATTTAGTACTTAATATACTCCCCAAAAATTACACTGTCACTATCTTTTTAGTAGTAACTATTTTAATTTTAGATTATGATCAAAACATCAAGGTGAAATTGGTTATCCAATCACCAATATATTACAAGTGAGAAATTTGGTATGACGAGTAAAGTAGTTCTAATTACAGGTGCATCTTCTGGTATTGGTTTAGCAACAGCAGAGCTTTTACATGAGGCAGGATTTATTGTTTATGGTACGAGTCGACGTGCAAATAGTGCATCGAAATATAAATTCCATCTGATTGAGCTAGATGTAAATAATGATGATTCGGTGAATCATGCAATAGAAAAAGTAATTCAGAATGAAGGTCGAATTGATGTTTTGATCAATAATGCAGGATTTGCCATTGCACCAGCTGGCGCTGAAGAAAGTTCGATGCAACAAGCTCAAGCTATTTTTGATACCAATTTTTTTGGTGCTGTCCGAATGACCCGTGCAGTACTTCCTGTGATGCGTGAACAGAAATCTGGACTTATTCTCAATATCAGTTCAATTTTAGGGCTTTTACCAACACCGTTTGGTGCGCTTTATTCTGCTTCAAAACATGCACTTGAGGGTTATTCAGAGTCTTTAGATCATGAGTTAAGGTCTCAAGGCATTCGTGTTTCTCTTATTGAACCTGCTTACACCAAAACCTCATTAGGAATAAACTTACTTGAAGCAGATGCAAAAGTCTCAGCGTATGACCACATTCGTGAGAAGTTACATCAACAAATGATAAAATCAATTTATAAGTCAGATGATCCGAGTGTTGTTGCTAAGACCATTTTAACGGTTATCAACAGTCAAAACATATTACCCCGCTATACTTCAGGCAAGGCAGCAAAACATTTGAAAAATTTACGAAAATTTGCCCCAGTAAAGATCTTTGACACATTAATTCAACGCAGCTTGAAAGTTTAATGATGCTTATAAAACGTTAAAACAAAATTCAAAAAACAGAGGTCCTAATATGAAAGCAGCCTACATTAACCGCTACGGCAATATCAATGATGTACAACTGGATGAACAATCCAAACCAGTTCTAACAGAAAATGATGTACGCATTAAAGTTCATGCCGCAAGTATTAACCCACTTGACTTAAGAGTTTTAGAAGGTGAATTTAAGGCAATTCTGCCCGTTCAATTTCCTTTTATTTTAGGCAATGATTTTGCAGGTACGGTGGTTGAAGTTGGAGCAAATGTTACTCAGTTCAAAGTCGGTGATGAAGTGTATGCCAAGACAGATCTGAATGGTGCTTTTGCCGAATATACGGTCGTACATCAATCGTCACTTGCGCTAAAACCTAAAAATATTTCTATGGAACTCGCGGCTTCTCTTCCCCTTGTTTCTTTGACTGCATGGCAGGCTTTGGTCGAAATTGCGAAAGTTCGAGCAGGACAAAAAGTATTGATTCATGCTGGTTCAGGCGGTGTTGGCTCAATTGCTATTCAGCTTGCGAAACACTTAGGTGCAAGTGTTGCAACAACGACGAGTGGTAAAAATGCACAATGGGTCAAAGCATTAGGAGCAGATATTATCATTGATTACAAAACAACTGATTTTGAACAAGTGCTTAAAGACTATGACGTAGTCTTAGATACACAAGGTGGAAAAATTTTAGAGAAATCTCTAAATGTTCTTAAACGTGGTGGTCGAATTATCAGTATCTCTGGTCCACCTGATCGTGATTTCGTAGAAGCAATTCATGCAAATTGGTTATTAAAATGTATTATTCCTCTTTTAAGTTGGTCAATCCGGAATAAAGCCAAAAAGAGAGGAATTACTTACTCATTTTTGTTTATGCAGCCGAATGGTCAGCAGCTATCTGAAATTTCAAAATTAGTAGAGTTTGGGAAAATAAATCCAATCGTTGATAAGACATATACATTTACAGAGATTAAAGATGCTTTCCAATATGTGAATACTGGACGAGCAAAAGGTAAAGTTGTCTTAAAAATTGCAGAATAAATTCAGGGAAAAGAGAAAAAGGCATCTTTTGATGCTTTTTCCTCAATAAACGAGAGTAGGCCTCAATCGAATGAAAGAACTTATGGTTTTGGTGGTGTTTCAAAAAGTATGCTGGCATTAAACGAATCCATTATTGATATAAAAGAATACTAAATCAAAGGCTTTGAAATGATTTTCAAGCTTTTTGGAGAAGTTGCAGCTTCTCCTAAAGCCTCGCCTGATTCGATGCCGTAATCGACAATTATTGCCTTCTATACCCACAGTGAAAAATTTACCAATCAACTGTTTGCATTCTTTAAAGGTCGTAACAAAGCTATCCCAATGGTCACTTGATATACATGTATAGCTTACACCTAACTGCTTCAATTTTAATTTAAGTCGTTTTGCAGTGGCTAAATCTCGGTTACCCCATACATAAGCAACAATTTCACCTGTTTCTCGATGATAGGCATAAATTAGCCATTGTTTATTTTGCTTATGACCAACAAAAGTCCAAAACTCATCTACTTCAAGGGTTTCATAATGACTTTGCTGTGCTCGAAGTTGATATTTTGATTGGCTAAGTGTCCGTAGAACTTTACCGATACTTACTCTTTCAATTTCTGCTATATCCCTGACACCACTGCCTCGCACCATGAGGTGTAATATTTTGGTTTTGATACCTGAGTGACAGCCTTGATAACTGAGAGCATGATCACCAATAAATTGACGTCTGCATATTTTACATTGGTAATTTTGCTTACCATCTACTTTTGTGCCATTTTTCTTTATACTGTCACTTAGGCAGGCTGGACACTTGATTTCTAGAGTTATTCGCATTTCTCTATTTTATCAAAATCCAACCTGCTTTTTTTCAGCATACTTTTTGAAACACCACCATGGTTTTAAGCTTATTTTTAATAAAAATCTTAGGTTCATGAACCATCTTCTTTTAAGTAAATTAATTTATCCAAATAAACAATTGAAACTAAAAGATAAATTTTAATAATTTATTATGAACTAGAACTCAGGTGAACATAAGTTAAGTAAGATATCTAAGACTGTAGCCTACACAACACTGTTGTTGCTACAGCATTTTGCGCTTTCGCATTAGTCAATGCCTTGCTTTTTCATCGAAACATTTTCTTTCTAATCTAAAAAGAAAATATGCTTTGTTTACAAAATGGCTCAAGTCTATTTTAGATATCACTTATATTCTGAGCACATTAAATATGTATAAAGCCTTACAAGTTTCTGAAACTGGACAGCTAGAGCTGGTAAAGAAAGAAATATCTATGCCATTAAAAGATCAAGTTCTTATTAAAGTTGAAGCTTGTGGTATGTGTGGCGCAGATCTATCTGATATTTCAGGTGAAAATCAATTATTGCGTGTACCTGGTCATGAAGTTATTGGACGCATTATTGCATTAGGCGAAAATGTACCAACGATTTGGAAAATGGGACAGCGTGTCGGTGTTGGCCGATTAGGTGGACATTGCAATGAATGTGATCAATGCCGTCAAGGTGCTTTTGTCCACTGTACAAATCAAACGTATATTGGTAGCAATCAAGATGGTGGTTATGCAGAGTTAATGCTTGCAAAAGCAACAGGATTAGTTGCAATTCCTGAAGGTCTAGATTCTGTTGATGCTGCCCCCCTACTCTGTGCTGGTCTGGCAACATTCAATGCTTTAAAAAAATCTGGTGCTCAAGCTGGCGATTTAGTTGCAATTCAAGGTATCGGTGGTCTAGGTCATTTGGCACTGCAATATGCCCATAAAATGGGATTTAGAGTTGTTGCAATCGGACGTGGTGATGACATCTCAGATGATGTCAAAAAACTTGGTGCACATATTTATATTGATACCAATACCCAAGATACTATCGCCGAATTACAGAAACTAGGAGGTGCTAAGCTCATTTTAACAACCGTTGGTAATGAGTCAGTTGTTGTATCTCCTTTAATGGCTGGATTAGAACCTAAAGGAAAACTCATTCTATTAGGTGCAGGAAAAGATCCTCTTTCACTATCTTCTGGGAAATTAGTCGTTGGAGAGAATATTATTCAAGGCTCTTTAACAGGAACACCTCACGTTTCAGAAAAAACGCTCGATTTTAGTCTATTAGCAAATATTCTTCCTGAAATAGAAACTGTACCGTTAGTAGGTGTTAATGATGCTTTACAACGTTTAAGAGCAGGAGATGTTAAGTTTAGATTTGTCATTCAAATGAATGCTTAAGTCTTTAACTTTTTAAATCTAAAAAACAGGAATTTCATTTATGTCTAAACACTATGATTATATTGCGATTGGCGGAGGCAGTGGCGGTATTGCATCAGTCAATCGTGCTGCCATGTATGGTAAGAAATGTGCACTGATAGAAATGGGTGATATTGGTGGAACCTGTGTCAACGTAGGTTGTGTTCCTAAAAAAGTGATGTGGTATTCAGCTCAAATTGCCGATGCGATTCATAAATATGGTCCTGACTATGGCTTTAATACAGAATTGAAATCCTTTAACTGGAAGAAATTAGTTGAAAACAGACAAGCCTATATCAGCCGAATACATACATCGTATGACACAGGACTAGCTAAAAATAATGTTGATGTCATTCGAGGTTTTGCAAAATTTTTAGATGCTCAAACAATTGAAGTAAATGGTGAAACGTACACAGCTGACCATATTTTAATTGCTACGGGGACTCAAGCATTCAAACCTGAAATTGACGGTGCTGAATATGGTATTGATTCCAATGGTTTCTTCGAATTAGAACACTTACCGAAGCGGACTGCTATTGTTGGTTCTGGCTATATTGCTGTGGAGTTGGCAGGTGTTCTTTATGCATTGGGTTCGGATGTACAATTATTTATTCGTAAACATCAGCCTTTGCGTGGATTAGATCATTTCCTTGGTAAAACACTATTAGAGAATATGCGCAGTGAAAATATTAACGTGCATACTCATAGTCAGATTAACAAAGTGACTAAAGTTGAAGACAACTCACTTGTATTACACCTAGAAGATGGTAGAGAACATACCGTAGATTGCTTGATTTGGGCAATTGGTAGAAAACCTGCAACTGAAGCGATCAATCTTAATAAGACTCAAGTTCAATTGAACGAGAATCACTTTATTCATGTTGATGCATATCAAAATACAACACAGTCTGGCATTTATGCAGTGGGTGATATTACAGGTAAAGTCGAGTTAACTCCAGTTGCTGTGGCAGCGGGTCGAAGACTGTCTGAACGTTTATTTAACAATAAGCCAAATGAACATTTAGATTATGAAAATATTCCGACTGTGGTGTTTAGTCACCCACCTATTGGAACAGTTGGATTAACCGAAGATCAAGCGATAGAAAAATTTGGTAAAGATGCCATCAAAATTTATAGTTCTTCCTTTACATCCATGTATACAGCGATAACAGAACATCGACAACTCACAAAAATGAAATTAATTTGTGTAGGAACTGATGAGAAAGTGGTCGGAATTCATGGTATTGGATACGGTATGGATGAAATTCTGCAAGGCTTTGCTGTTGCTTTAAAAATGGGAGCAACTAAAAAAGACTTCGATAACACTTTAGCAATTCATCCGACTTCTGCTGAAGAATTCGTCACAATGCGTTAATCATTGATCATCTAAAAGAGCATTTATTTATATATTTGCTCTTATTTTTATATTCTATATCCAAATTATGAACTTTCAACAACTTAGAATTATTAGAGAACTCGCTCAACATAATCTCAATTTATCACAAACAGCACATGCTCTAAAAACATCTCAATCTGGTTTAAGTAAAAAAGTCTTCTTTCATTATTATATCTTTTTATTTTTCTGAAATATTTACTTTAAGATATTGAATAACAAAATAAAATAAATGACAGCTTATGTGTCACTAACTAATGTCATTGATTGTCACTAAATTCTATAACTCATTGATATTATTTAATCAGAAATGACAACTTATGTGTCATCTGTCGATATTGTTGCCACAGCTCAGCAACGTGAATCTAGATAATTTTATTCACGTTGCTGACTATTTTAAGCAACATAATTTAAGATATGCAGAAATCAGATCGCTACTCGACTTTGTATAGTTATGACTTCAATGTACTTTCATGTTTGCTTCAGTTAAATAAGCTTTCTTCGATGTCTTATTCCATAAACACAGTTCTTGTCCTGTTTTGTTTTTCATATGTGCTTGCGGATATTTTCCTTGAATCAAGAGTGCCGAATATCCAACACGATCATCAAAAAGCATGATATTACTCACTGTTTTGGCACTTTTAAGTTGACTGGCTTTTATACAAGCCGCTTTTATTTCCTGATCATGCTTGTTCCATGCCTTCTCGGAACTTCCGAAAGCTACGCTAGTTACAGCAGAACTTGCCATAAAACCTAAAATAGCAAGATATTTTAAAAATATACGATATCTCAATATCATGATGATTGTCCTGTAAATTTGAGTGTCTGGATCTATATTGAAACAATCTAATGAGAGAATCTAGCGATTTACACATGCTGTAACAGCAGATATTCAGGATTAAACATATCTCTGAAAAGTTGCCCGTGATTTAAATTTTAATATATAGATCAACGACTTAAAAATAGCTTTATTCAATAGAAGCATTAACTGACCATCTGATCCCCTACACTGATCAATAATTTCTCGTGTCTTATCGGTTGCGGAAACTATAATTATGAATACTCATTATAGTTCTAACTTTGCTGAGTGGATCCGTATATGTGATGCTATAGCTTATGATCTTGAAAAAGCCCATCCCTTTTAAAATATATATCTTGCGCTTTATCTATTTTTATGTATGATTGAGTAATCACTCAATTAATATATTTGTCTATGGCTCGTCCTCGTAGTGAAGATAAACGTAATGCGATTTTAAATGCTGCTATTGAAACATTGGCAGAACTTGGAGAGCGTGCATCTACTTCAAAAATAGCCAAAGTTGCTGGTGTGGCAGAAGGTACTTTATTTACTTATTTCAGTAATAAAGAGGAATTACTCAACCAATTATACCTTTCGCTAAAGGCCGAGCTGCGTCAGGTCATAATGCTGAATTATCCGAACAACTCAGGCCTACAAACCCAAATGTTTTATATATGGCAAAGCTATCTGGACTGGAGTTTAGATGCCCCACTCAAACGTAAAGTGATGGCGCAGTTGTCGACTTCAGAACAAATTACAGAACAGAGTAAACACATTGGTATGCAAACTTTTTGTGATTTTACTAAGACTATTCAAGAACATATTGATGATGGCAAATTAAGAGATTATCCACCTTTGTTTATCGGTTCAATTTTGGGTGCGCTTGCTGAAGTCACACTCAACTTTATTGCCCAAGACACTTCTCAAGCTGATCTTTATCGGAAGTCCGGTTTTGAAGCGTTTTGGCATGCAGTTTCAATCTAGATAAAGACTAAAATAAGAATGTGCAACATTCTTATTTTTAAATTAATTAATGAGTGATTAAATACTCATTTAAATAAATTAAAATAAGTACTTATCTCAAGTTCTTATTTACAGACATAGGTTATTCCACTCAAGGAAAATAAAATGACAATTTCAAATGCAACAGACTTGCCTTCTCCCTTCATGTCATCACAGCAACACAATGGGAAATTTAGCAATACACAGCCGAATTTGCATACACATTCTTTCGGAAAAACGCTAGGCTTAATGTGGAAATTTTTATTTAACAAACCCAAAAATACGGTGCCAAATCGAGAAATTCCTGTGTTAAGTTTATCAAAAGAACAACTGATGAGTGCCCCAGACCATTCTCTATTTCGTCTTGGGCATTCGACAATTTTATTAAAATTGCGTAATGAATTTTGGTTAACCGATCCTGTTTTTTCTGAGCGTGCCTCGCCTTTTCAGTGGATTGGCCCTAAGCGTTTTCACCAACCACCAATTAGTATTGTGGACTTACCTGCCATTAAAGGTGTGATTTTGTCGCATAACCACTATGACCATCTCGACTACCATGCAGTAATCCAACTCAAAGACAAAGTTGAACACTTCTTAACACCACTTGGCGTCGGTGACGCACTGATTAAATGGGGGGTGCCAGCAGAAAAGGTCCAGCAACTTGACTGGTGGGAAACAATCCATGTGGATGGTCTTGAGCTAATCGCCACCCCTGCCCATCATTTTTCAGGCCGTGGTATGAGTGATAGCAATGCAACGCTTTGGGCATCGTGGGTAATTATTGATAATGATTTACGGGTGTTTTTTAGTGGTGATACTGGTTATTTCGATGGGTTTAAAGAGATTGGAAATCGTTATGGTCCTTTCGATCTTACCATGCTAGAAACTGGGGCCTATGATCCAGAATGGCCAGATGTTCACATGCAACCTGAGCAAACATTACAAGCACATATCGATTTAAAAGGACGTCATTTGTTGCCTGTACATAATGGGACTTTTGACTTGGCGCTTCATGCTTGGGATGATCCATTTGAACGGATTGTTGCTTTGGCTCATCAAAACCAATTATCGATTAGTACGCCTCAAATGGGTGAAGTATTGAACTTAAACGAGCCAAATGTCGAAAATTATTGGTGGCGTTCATAATTTTTTCGATCATTTTTAAATTATTTACGTCCTTTAATTCTCTTTTAAATGTATTTATATTCAGTGATATAGCCTTATTATTTTCATCTATATTTTCTTTTCATAAAACTAGGACTAACTTTGTCTTAGTTCTATTGTTGACTTAAAACACAGACTACATTAGTCTGTGTTTGTAATTGATCAATTATGAAATTAAATGGCTTATATTACTAGTAGCGTCGAGTATGCGATTCACTGTCTTCTTTTTCTTGTGAACAATGAAGATAAACCTTTAAGTAGTAAGGATCTTGCTGAATTACAAGGAGTTTCTCCGAGTTTTATGGCCAAGATTTTTCCTAAACTTGAAAAGGCAGGTCTTGTTGTTGCTCAAGAAGGTATTCGCGGCGGATATTTACTCGCTCGATCTGCTCAAGAAATTACTTTTTTAGATATAGTGAATGCAATCGAAGGTGAAAAATCACTTTTTGAGTGCCAAGAAGTTCGTGGTAAATGTGCGGTCTTTAACAATGCCCCACCCGATTGGGCAACCAGTGGTGTATGTGCAGTACATGCAGTTATGTTACAGGCTGAAAAAGCCATGCGAGATGCTTTAGGTGCTCACACACTTGGTGATATTGCAGACCGTTTTGGTCGTTATGCACCCGACGTATTTTTTAGTGATGTAAATGGCTGGATTAATAAACGCATAGAAGGAAGAACAGCAAAAATGCGGAAAAGTAAAATATCACGGGATACTCCCGACTAATGAGCTTATAGGGCTTTCATCCCTAAGGTAAAACTTCTCTAAACGTTTTAAATGCCTTCTCAGATTTTTCGGACTGTCAGAGAAAGGATTCACTCACCCAAAATTTTGGGATGAGTAAGAATTTGTATGTCCGAAAAATCTATCAAAAGGATAATCAAATGAGTAAGCGTATTATTATTGCAGGTTCTGGCTTTGCTGGGTTATGGGCAGCACTTGCCGCACAACGAGCAATTTACTTGACTTCCCAACAACAAAACATTGAAGTGATGATGGTTTCCCCTAGTCCAAATGTGGATATTCGTCCTCGACTTTATGAAGCTGTACTTGAAAATATGTACCCTGATATTTCAGAGTTATTAAGTATAGTAGACGTTAAATATGTGGCTGGCTGGGTAAATGAAATTGATACTACTGCCCAAAATCTTGTAATTACCACAACTCACGGCGATAAACAGACTTTAAGCTATGAGCGTTTTATTCTGGCAACTGGAAGTACTACTTTTATGCCACCTATACTGGGGCTGACTGAATTTGGATTTAGCGTAAGTACATTAGAAGATGCTGAAAAACTTGACCAACATCTTAAAAGCTTAGCCAATAAACCTGCAAATGCAGCACGTAATACCGTCGTGGTTGCAGGCGGTGGACTGACTGGGCTTGAAACAGTGACCGAAATGCCTGAGCGCCTACGTAGCATTTTAGGTGAAACTGATATTCGTGTGGTTTTAGTCGATTCATCAGCAGAAATTGGTGCAACATTGGGTGACGAAGCTGCGGCGGTAATTCGAGAAGCGCTGAGCGAACTTGGCATTGAAGGTAAAGCTGGACTACGGGTTACTGCACTTGATGCTTTTGGGGTAACACTTTCTAACGGCGAAAGAATTGAAGCAGAAACTGTCATTTGGACTGCGGGCATGCGAGCGAACTCGCTGACCTCTCAAATTGCAGGTGAAAAAGATAATTTAGGTCGTATTTTAGGTGATGCTTATTTACATGCACCAGAGGCAAAAAATATTTTTGTGACGGGTGATACTGTAAAAGTTCCAACCGACAATATAGGTAATTTTAACGTGATGTCATGTCAGCATGCCATGAGCCTAGGCCGTGTAGCGGGTTATAATGCTGCAGCAGAATTGGTTGATTTGCCATTACATGCGTATAGCCAACCAAAGTATGTGACTTGCGTCGACTTAGGCCCATGGGGAGCACTTTACACTGAAGGATGGGATCGAAAAGTTCAATTTGTGCGCCATGAGGCGAAAAAAATTAAACAAGAAATTAATACGGTATGGATTTATCCGCCAGTTGCAGATCGTGAAGCTGTTTTTGCTATAGCAAATCCTGATTTTGTAATTGTTCCTTAAAATTAGTTTTATTAAAGCAGATCATTTTATTTAACTCTCCCAAAAGCAAAACTAGTGATGGTTTTGCTTTTAGTTTTTTTGAGACATTAAGTTATGAGTTTTTAAACTCTTTTATTATCGCTAAAGCCGTTTTTTTAGCAGAAAATGTGTTTTATCCTGTAAAACATCAATGCACCTGAAACGTTTTATCCAAATATCTACTGCTGTTCAACGCAAATATCAAGTTCAATATGATCACTGGGACGTTAACTTTGACCTCTAGCAATTACAGAGTCCCCTTGCTGAACCGCTGCTTTCACAATTTCAACACCCTTTCCGCGCGTTGTATTTATCACAAACCAAACACGTTTCCTTGCGTTACTCTAAACATTCAATAAAAAACAGGCCACTTTAAAGTGACCTATTGAATTACTTTAAATGCAGAGTAATTAAAGTTTTGTCGTAAAGAATGGAACAAGTTGACCAATTGCCTCATCAACAAAATTCAATTTGTCATACAGTGACATATGGTTTGCCCCTACAACGACATAGAGCTGTTTATCTGTACTCGCTGCACGATTAATTAGATCTTCACTCATCCACTTACTGCCCGCGTTACTCCCTGCAATTGCGAGTAAAGGTTGAGTAAAGAAGGCTTCTGCTTTGTTGTATGCATCATAAGTAATGATTTGGGTTAAACTACGTGCTGTTGCAAAACCCGGTGCATTTGGATGCTCTGCTCGTGGAGTATGGTAATACTCCCAAGCTTCACGCAATTCTTCGTTCAGTGCATCTTCTTCTTTCAATGGAGCAAGCGGAATAGTTACAATCTCTGCACCACTCGCATCTGAAGTTCGAGCATCTGTACCTGCTTGGATATAGGGAATTGCATCTGCGTCTTTGACATTGTTCTCCCATCCATTACGGAACATTTGGCCAATGTTGACTGCACTCACCATACCTACAGCTTTTATACGACGATCATTGATTGCTGCATTTGCGGTATAACCGGCACCTGCACAAATCCCCATCGCACCAATACGGTTATTGTCGACATAAGGTAATGTTGTTAAATAATCAATCACGACACTGACGTCTTCAGTACGGATATAAGGATTTTCTAACTGACGTGGTAAGCCTGTACTCGCACCTTGAAAAGATGCATCATAAGCAATTGTTACAAAGCCATGTTCAGCAATCTTACGAGCATATAAACCAGCCGTTTGCTCTTTGACACCACCGCCAGGATGGCTCACCACAACCGCAGGATAAGTTTTGCTTTCATCAAACCCTTCAGGGAAATTAATTACTGCTGCAAGTATAATTCCTTGACCATTTTGATTCTGAATACTGATTTCTTTTGACATTTTAATATTCCACTATTGAACTTTTTATATTTCAAAATTAAAGATATTCTTTAAAAAATGGGATTGCTTTCGCTAATGCTTTAGCAACAGGTTCTGGTTGGTCGTAGAATTCGTAATGTGATGTATTTTCTAAAACTAACAACTCTTTTTGTTTCGATGCTGCACGACATACAATTTCATGACCATCTCGGTAAGCTCCAAAAGCTCCTGGTTTGTCACCGATTACAACCAAAATCGGTTGGGTTAATAAGACTTCAGCTAAGTGAAATGCATCCCAACCCAAAGCCACACTCATACGAGAAAGTAATGCACTGGTTGCACCGTTTGGCTGCTGACCACGAGCAGTTTTGTAGTAGTCAGTCGCTTCTAATGGGTCAATATCGGTAATTCCAGCTTTTTTACCCTCCTCTACGGATGGAGGAAGTAAATCATTCACTAATAATTCTCCACCACGAGCTTCGGCAGTACGTTGTGATCCAATTGCCTCGAGCCCTTCAATCAAAGCCTCACCTGTTCCACCATAACCTTCACGGGTCATACGGCCAAAGTTCACGCCAGTGATTGAAGTCACTGCTTTAATACGTTTCTCTGTCATTGCCGTGTTGAGTACATAAGCACCACCACCACAGACACCTAAAGCACCAATACGATTTTCATCAACGAAATCTTGAGTGACCAAATAATCTACTGCATAACGGATATCTTCAACACGGTGATATGGATTTTCTATAAAACGTGGTTCACCGCCACTTTCACCTTGGAACGATGCATCGATTACTAGAACTACAAAACCTGCCTCAGCTAGGGCTTTACCATAAATATTGCCAGAAGTTTGTTCTTTACAACTTCCGATTGGATGAACACTGACAATGGCTGGATATTTTTTACTTTTGTCAAAGTCATTAGGAAAAAGGATATTAGCTGCTGATTCCCATGCTAGATTTTTATATTTTACAGTTTGCATATGGAGTACCTCATTCGTTAATTATGCTTAATTACCATCTACTTTAGGTTGGTTACCTATCTTTCTATGTATTCAGTATAGGATGACGAAACCTGATTGAATTGCCTAATTCAACGGATAATTTGCCTATTCTGTTATTTATATAATTTTTTTAAATTAAATATATTTTTCAATATTTTAAAAAAATAAAACCCCACTTCTTTCTTAGAAGTTGGGCGAATATAAAAAATTTTCTGTTAGTTCAAGCTAAGAGTAGGTTTTGGATATCTTTTTGGGGTGAAGAACCAAACAAGCGTGAGTATTCACGGCTAAATTGAGAGGCACTTTCATAACCTACTAAACTTGCTGCATGACCTACATCTACCTCACCATTTAACATCAAATGACGGGCTTCCTGTAAACGGAGTTGCTTTTGGTACTGTAATGGGCTCATACCCGTAATCTCCCGAAAATGTTGTCTAAACGTCGATGGACTCATAAAAACAAGATCCGCAAGATCATCCATTTGAATTTGTTTAATAAAATTATGCTTCAACCATGATACTGCTTTTTCGATCTTGCTATTCATAGAGCCAACTTTAATTAATTGACGTAGATAAACACCATTGGGCCCTGTTAATAAACGAATCATTATTTCTTGCTGAATAATAGGCGATAACTGAGATAATAAAACAGGCTCATCAATTAAATTTACCAAACGATTTATCGATTCGATTAGAGCATAGTCAATAACTTGAACACCGAAAGAGGGTTGTATTTTCTCCTTAAAATCCAATTGCCCCAGTTGAGAAACCATTTTCCTAATCATTGCTACATCAAGTGAAAGCATTAATCCCAAAAAAGGTTTATGGCCAGTAGTACAACGAGTATGACTAACAACTGGAATATCAATCGTTGTCAGCATTGATTGTCCTGATGTATATGTAAAAATTTCTTCCCCAATAATGACTTGCTTTTCGCCTTGTAGAACAATACCTAAACCTAAGTTATAAATACAATGTGTCGCACTTGGCTTGGAACGTCGATGCAAGGATAATGTAGAAATTGCTGTTTGGTGGTCGCCATCAGTTTGACTGAGGCGATCGACATTCTTTGCCAATGAAGTAATGACATCATTTGTAGTTTCATCGTACATTTTTGTCTCCTTGACCAGTCAATTCAAAATCTAGTCTGTTTAAGACTTCTCTATTTGCTTAATCGGAAACCAGCCTTTTGTTGCCTCGATCACCTGCTGTAACTTTTCAGGAATCACAAGTTCAGGCATTTTTTCTAAATCCAATTGAGTTTCAATTTCATCAGCACGATCATTTTGGGCTAACTGTACCCATTCTGGATTTATAATTAGCCCTTTACCTACAGCGACTAGGGGGAGACCCAAACCCAAAGCCTTTTCAGCTTGATCAGGAATTAGAATCATACCTGCAGCCATAATAGGTAATTGATCACCAACATAATCAATTACCTGTTTAATAATAAGTTGTTCATCAATAGTATCGACAGGTTTTGAGTTAAGTAAGTCAACTAATGAAACATGAAGATAACTAATTTCAGCATCTATTAAACGACCAATGAGCTGTAAACTATCAGCTATACCTAAGCCTTTTTCATCATATTCCTCAATAGAAATACGATTGCCTAAAACAAAAGGTTTTTTGGCACATTGCTTAATCACACGTTTTACTTCTCTAACAATCTCTAGAGGAAAATGCATACGTTTTTCTAGGGAACCACCCCATTCATCGTCACGCTGATTAAATTGTGGGGAAAAGAAATTTTGAATTAAAAACCCATGTGCTCCGTGCAATTCAACTCCATCAAATCCAGCTTCAATAGCTCGACGTGTCGTTTCACCAAAGGCATGGATTACCTCTAAAATAAAGCACGACTTTTCAGTTGACCATCATTAAATGGTCCAGCAGGTGCAGCTAAAGCGCTTGCACTTACCAAATCAGCATGAGGTATCAAACTAGGTACAGCTTTATTCCCTGCATGGAAAATCTGCAAAATGGCGGGAGCTCCTCCACTTTTAGCTGCTTGTGCAAGTGAGGTTAAACTTGGGATAAAATGATCGTCATACGCAGCAAATTCATTGGTAAAACCAATTCCATTTTCCTGAACATGCGTACAACCTGTAATAACAAGTCCTATATCTTGAGCACGATGTCTTATATATTCGAGTTCTTGCTCAGAAACCGTTGCATCTTCATTTCCAGACCACGTCGTCATAGGCGCCATGACAATTCGATTACGTAAAGAAATCCCATGAACTAACTCAAAAGGTTTAAATAAAGTAAGCTTGCTTAGCGACATCTCAACTGCCTTAAATAATAAGTTGAATATTTATAAGCAGTATAAAAAATGAGAAAACTTTAACATTGCCTAAAATGACGAGTTATTTGCCTATTATATTTAATTCGGCAAAATTCAATTATGAACTCTGCTTTAATCGCTGCACATCACGTTGAGGTGACTCTCCAAACAAACGACTATATTCTCTACTAAACTGAGAAGCACTTTCATAACCGACTAAACTCGCTGCACGTCCTGCATCCAAATTTTGATTTAACATCAAATGACGAGCTTCCTGTAAACGGAGTTGTTTTTGGTATTGTAATGGACTCATTCCTGTAATTTCGCGGAAATGTTGTCTGAAAGTTGATGGGCTCATAAATGCCCGTTCCGCCAAATCATCCATCCGAATCGGTTGTGTATAGTTATTTTTCAACCAACTCACAACTTGGTGAATCTTTTGATTTACAGATCCTGTTTTGACGAGTTGTCGTAAATAAATACCTTGTGAACTATTTAATAGTCTAACGATAATTTCTTTTTGAATTAAATGTGCTAGATGAGGAATCATAGCAGGCTCTTCGAGGACTTTAACCAATCTCAATACGGCATCTGTAAGAGGATCATCTACCCAATCTACTGAAAACGAATCATGAATATCCTCTGAAGATGAATGTTCATCTTCGATTGGCATATTTGCTACAACCTCATTCAGCATCTGAAGATCGAGTAAAAGTAAAACAGCTAAAAATGGTTTATGCGAGGAGGCTTGTACAACATGTGATGTTGCTGGTAAATCAATCGTCGTCAACATACTTTGTCCTTCAAAGCATTTATAGACTTTATCTCCAATCACAATTTCTTTTTGCCCTTGCAAGATAATACCTACACCTAAATTGTAGACACAATGAGTGCTCTCCGTTGGGCTTATTCTGTTATGAAAAGAAAGTCCTGAAATACTAGAAACATGATCCCCCTCTGTTTCAGCTAAATGTGAAACAGCGTGGATCAGTTGGGCTATATTTTTATTTCTTTTAGTAACGACGAGGGACATACATCTACAGCTCAATCAAGAATTTAAATTTTTTACCATGAATGCTTATTACAGTATATATTTTTTTAGTAACCATCAATGCTTAATTAGATATAAAAATCAATATCTTAAGTTTTATTTTATAATTTCCCCATGAATATGCTCCTTTCATCAATCTTTTAGCTGCAATAATTATTTCTTGTTGATTAGTTCCATCTCATAAAGTTAAATTTAAGTAATTAATTTAAGACCGATATTATTGAGTTATCTAAAATCACTAATTGAAAAATGAATAGTTATCAGTGTCCAATTCTTAGCCATTATTTTGGTTCAAACAGTACTTTACAGAGCAAGTTCATGAACTTAGTTTTTTATTATTTCAAATTTAAGACATTTATTATTGTTTTTTTAATATTTTTTAAAATAAAAATATGGATTCAGATTCAGGCAAACATAAGTTAAATAAATAACACGTGTCATTTTATACATTTCTTCTTATATAAATTAGTATTCATGCTTTCATCCGTCAGGCATTATCACTTTAACTCTATTGCACTATACTCAAATATAGAACTACATTTTTTGTAAATACTCGATAATTGCTCCAGCAGTAACACGTGCAGAAAATGGATTCTGACCAGTAATCAAATTTTGATCTTTAACAACATTTGGGGCAAAAGGAATGAACTTTCTTTCATAAAATGCACCATGTTCTTTTGCCCGTTGTTCTGCATTATATGGAACTTTTTTAGCCACACCTGCTAAGACTTCTTCACACCGCTCAAACCCAGTCAATTTTTTATTTCTAATTAAATATTCGCCATTCGAAAGCCGAATATTTAATAACCCGCAATAACCATGGCAAACACTAGATACTACCCCACCGTTTTCATAAATATTTTTGGTAATTTCTTGGAGTTCTAGATTATCCAAAAAATCCCACATTACCCCCATGGCCACCCGTGTAATAAATCACATCGTAATCTTGCTAATTGATTTCAGAGGGCTTCTTTGTATTCTCAAGTAATTTCATAAAGCTTGGATCATTTTTACGTTTTAATACTGATTGATCGGCAACAAAACGTCCTAATGATTTAGGTTCAATTGGTGAATTTCCACCGAGTGGACTTACAATATCTTGAACATAATGATTTTTTTCAAACTCATCGTAAGCATGAGTAAGTTCTCCCAACCATAACCCTGTAGGATAATTTATACCCTCATAGTTATCGACATTAGTGACAATATGTAATATCCGTTTTGTCATAGCAGCCTCTATTTTTCATTTTTATTGATCTTGCTTTTAACACACTATAAGTCTAAAGTTGGCTTTAATGTCAAGTGAAATTAAGTGAAATGAATATAAGCAAGCTATCAAAACAAAGTGGGTTAAGCACACCGACGATTCGCTACTATGAGCAGATTAAGCTGCTTCCAAAGGCAAAACGCAAAGCAAATGGCTATAGAGAATATAGCGAAAATGACCTTAAACAACTTTATTTAATTCAACAAGCTCAGCAAGTTGGTTTTTCTTTAGCAGAAATAAAATCATTTTTGCCATCTAACGTGACAACATGGAATCACGATATTTTGATTGGCTTACTGGAAAGCAAAATTAAAGATATTGAAGATTTAGAGCAAAAATTAGCAATGAGTAAAAATAATCTGCGTACTATGATTAATGCAATTAATAACAAACCTGATGAAATAACTTGTGAGGAAAATGCGCAACGTTTGCTGAATCTTTATTACGTTAATGATCAAGCCTAAGTATTCCATTTGTCGCTAAATCATAAAAACTATTGACCTTAAACCGAACTTTAAACATAGCATTGGAGACAGGTAATTTATGAGGAACCTGTCATGTTTAAATCTTGGACTCTTCAAAACTGGATCATTGGCTTTATTACACTAATTTTAGCCAATACTTTCGCTTATGCATCTGAACCAACTAAGCATTTAGCATCGAATGGAAAAATTTTAGTGGTGATGACAAATCACTTCGCCTATCCCAATCGTAAAGATACGACAGGCTTATGGTTGACTGAACTTACCCATTTTTATGATGTTGCACGTGCTGCTGGTTATGAAATGGATTTTGTAAGTCCTCGGGGTGGCAGTGTTCCGCTCGATGAGCGCAGTTTAAAAGTAATCTATTTAGATAACGCAGCAAAAATTCATTTAGCTAATCCTGAATTTATGCAACATCTCAAAACAACGCTCGAACCAAAAGCAATTGTGCCATCTAATTATAAAGCAGTGTATTACACAGGTGGTCACGGCACGATGTGGGATTTTCCTAATAACCAAGAACTAAAGAAGATCAGTGAGACAATTTATCAGCAAGGGGGTGTAGTATCTGCGGTGTGTCATGGAGTGGGCGGATTATTACCATTACAGGATCATAAGGGTCAATCACTAATTGCGGGGAGAACAGTAACTGGTTTTGCAAATATTGAAGAGACTCTATCAGGGATGAAATCTCAAGTCCCTTTTCTACTTCAGAACCAATTAATCGAACGCGGTGCTAAATATAAGCGTTCTTTGGTTCCGTTCACCTCTTATGTGATTGCTGATGATCGAATCATTACTGGACAAAACCCTCAATCAAGTAAAGAAATTGCGGAGGCTGTAATACAACGCTTAAAAACCATGCATTAATCCATTTTACACTCGTCATCAAAAACCAGATTATGTAAATCTGGTTTTTTTATTTTAATAACTGTAATAAACAAAAAAAAATCAATTAAAAATCATAAAAAGCTTGACCTTAAACCTTACTTTAATCTTAGCATTTAATTAATGTTAATAGGAGGAACACCATTATGTTCAATCAAATTAAATTCCGTCGCTCAACTGCTACTGCATCAATTGGTATATTCTTGAGTTTATCTGCTCATGCTACAACACCCAATACTACCTCTAGCAATGTTGAGAATAGTGATCAAAAAACCACCGTAGTTGAATTTGGACCATATAAAGTAAATGTACCTAAAGGTGGTTATTACGATCGTTTCCGCATGAATCCAGACTTGGATGAAGTTGCTAAAGACCCCGCTGCTGGAAATATCGATTATTTCCGTACTATCCCTAAAAAAATGGTAGAGACTCGTGTTGGTAAAGTTTGGTCACCAAATTTTTATTATCGTACCAGTAATGTACAACTGTTGATGCTTGCTCCAGTATCCAAGTTAAAAGCAAAACTTCCTGCTCCACTTGAGCCATTACAACCTTTCCCTGGCTATGGCTTAGTTTCTCTTACGTTCTTTTCTTATGCTGTAGGCGATGTCGATCCTTACGATGAAGTATCAGTCGCTGTAGTTGTTCGTCAACCTGGTGCGCATAAGTTTCACACTACAGAATTGTTAAGTTCAATGCGTAACCATAAATACTATGGTCATGTTTTAGCATTGCCTGTAGATACAGAAATTGCCCGTGTGCGTGGTGTGTATGGATATCAACTCCCTAAATGGCTGACAGCAATTGATATGACGATTGGTAATAAAAATGTTGAAGCTCAGATTTTGAATACTGATGGTAAACCAGATTTGAGTTTAATTGCACCGTTACCAAAGATTAAGCGTGTCAAACCACAATCTCATATCGAAACTAAAACGATGTTTAATTTAGTTGATGGCCAATGGCATAGTACATCTGTAGAATCTAATACACTTGCCTTTGGACAACAGCTATTTCCGAGAAATGTACAACTTGTTCGAAATGGCGGTCCTATAACTAACCTACTTGATGAGCTCGGTGCTGGTAAAGTATTACGTTTAGATGTGGTCAAAGATGCTCAGTTGGCTTTAAATATGCCAATACCATTGAAGTCTTTAGGTAATGAAAACAACAAAAAGTAATTCATATTCAAATTAAAGTACTTCCTAGCGAGGTACTTTTTTGTTTGATCTACCATTGATACTCATTTATTATTTTTCAACTAATAAATAGCTTTCAAGATGATTAAAATATTTTTAGTATTTTAATCATAGCGAGATAAGATAAATTTAAATAGCTATATTTAATATAAAATTTTCATCATTTAAAAACTAAAGTAATAAAAAAACCAATTCTAAATAAAATATTTGGAATTGGTTTAAATTAAGAAGGATCACAAACATTTAAGAAATATGATAGATCCTATCCCGAGTACGTCTAAGAAATTACAATATCACTTGAACCTTCGATCTGAGTCACTAGGCTGTAGCCCATTAACTTTGCTGGAGTATATGCTGCCCCCTTAACATCATGCTCAAGTAAATAACGAACGACTGTTAAAGCGCCATTTACGGTTAAGCTATAAGCATTTTGAGTTTGTATTCGTGCTGTTTTTATTACACCTTTTTCATTTCTTGCTTCGCCCCACACATAAGTCGGCAATTTAGCGCGTAATTCTTCATCAGGCCCTACCACAGATTTTTCAATAATTGATTTCATCAAGTTTTGTACTGATTTAAGTTTGAATATAGGACGTATGCAGTTCAACATTTTTGCACCAAAAATCATGGACGTTGGTGCTGGTACAAAAATCTCGATATTAGGAATACCAGTGGTATGAAAAGCTGTTGAAACATCCCCCCAAGGGACACTCATTGCGCTCTTCTTGCCATCACCAAAATCTATTTGACGTACGTGATGTGCTAAAGCTACGGTAGTGATTTTGCCATTTTTCCTTATTTTTCCGCCATCTGCCATGCCTTCTGTGCTGGTTTTGGCTGTGCCTGGTGAAAGTCCTGTTTTTGAATCAAAACCGAGTGCTAGATGAGTCGCATCGGGTAAAGCTTCTTTCAAGGCAGCAGCAACACAATCTGTTGGAATCACATCGAAACCTACACCTGGGCACAACACTATATTTGCTTGTTGTGCCTCTGACGTTAGTGATTGCGCTAATTCAAATACAGCAATTTCACCTGTAATATCCAAATAGTGAGAACCTGCTTTAATACAAGCTTTCATCATGGAATGTGAGGTTGCGGAAAAAGGGCCAGCACAATGCATGATTAGCTTAACACCATTTAATTGTTCGCTCACAGCTGTAACGTCATCTAGACCAAAAGCTTTGTATTCAAGGCCTAATTCTTGAGCAAGTTGTTGTACTTTGGCTTGTGTGCGTCCTGCTAAAATTGGCTTAAGACCTAAACGGACAGCTTCACGGGCAATTAACTCGCCCGTATAGCCATTTGCACCATAAATCATCCAATTGGAATCATTTGTATTTATCATGAAATCTGTCCTCGGTATTTAAGACGAAAATGCATAATCGCGCATTCGCTTTTTATATTGATGAGTACGACGTGCCATCGCTGCTTGTTGTATTAGTAATGCCCATAAAGGTGAGACTTTAGGGGTTGGTTTTTTGCCCAGACTTAACCTCCGTAGTTGGAATTTAACTGTCGCCATACTCGCAAGTGACGCTAAGGTTTTATTGTCCCAAGTAATTGGTTTTAATTCAGGTGCTACGTTTTGTCCTTGCCTCCATTTATTTGGTAAGTTTGGATCAATCGCCAATGCAGTCGCAATACCGACCATATCTACACCACTTTCAATTACTTTTTCAGCGACTTGTTTACGACGTATTCCGCCTGTCACCATGACAGGCATATTTGCAACTTTACCAATCTCTTGGGCAAATTCTAAGAAGTATGCTTCACGGGCTAATGTACGATCATCTCTTGATTGACCTTGCATCGCTGGTGCCTCATAACTACCACCTGAAAGCTCTACCAAATCAACAGCCAATTTATTAAGCATGCAAACGACTTGTTGTGCCTCCTCAGCACTGAAACCTCCACGTTGAAAATCAGCAGAGTTAAGTTTCACTGCAACTGTAAATGTTGGTGAAACCACAGCACGGACTGCTTTGACAATTTCAATTAGGATTCGTGCGCGATTTTCCAATGAGCCACCCCATTGGTCTTGGCGTTTATTGCTTAAAGGTGAGAGGAATTGACTCAATAGATAGCCATGTGCAGCATGGATTTCAACACCAGTGAATCCTGCTTGCTCACCTAAACGTGCAGTATTTGCAAAACGTTGGATGACTTCATCGATCATGTCTTGAGTCATTTCAATCGGAATACTAAAACGATCAGACATTTTCCCTAAATCTAGTCCTACAGCAGAGGGTGCCCATGTTTCCTGTCCTAAATTTGATTGCATTTGGCGACCGGGATGATTAATTTGCAACCAGACTTGCGCACCTTGTGAGCGCCCTATCTGTGCCCAACGTTTAAAAGTATCTATAAATTTATCATCTTCTAAAACCACACCACCTGGTCCTGTCATAGCACGACGATCAACCATAACATTTCCTGTAATGATGAGCCCTACTCCACCATTCGCCCATGCTTGATATAAATGCATCAGTTTTTCTGATGGTGCATGGTTTAAGTCAGCCATGTTTTCTTCCATGGCTGCTTTGGCAATTCGATTTTGAATTTGGGAGCCATTTGGTAAAACTAATTTATCAAACACTTTCATTTCGGTGTCCTGTTTTGGTATGGTTATACTTTAAGATTAAAGCCAACTTTAATGTCAATGGATTTTTTTGAATTAATTAATATAATTATCAAAATATTTATTAATTAATAGCTTATTAAAAAATTTGTGCTTTTAATTTAAAAAGATAGAGGCTTTATTTGCCTCTATCTTTTAACATGCTTAAGGTATGACTCATACTCACCATTCACGAATAAATGCTAATAAATCAGGATTAATAACATCTGCATTCACAGTGGGCATTCCATCTGAAAAACCTTTATAAATTTTTAAAGTTCCATTTTGTAAGAGTTTGGCAGACAAAGCCCCAGCATTTTCATAAGGTACGATTTGGTCATCATCACCATGCATTACTCATACTGGAACAGAGATCTTTTTTTAAATCTTCTGTAAAATCAGTCTGAGAGAATGCGACAATCCCATCATAGTGTGCTTTGGCCCCACTCATCATACCTTGACACCACCAATTCCAAAAATAGGTTCAGATGGGTCAACACCATCACGCTTGAACCCATAAAACGGCCCTGCTGGTAGGTTTTAATAAAACTCAGCACGATTTTTAAAAAGCTAATGATGCAAAAATTGCACAATTTGATTACTAATTTATGTTGTCGTCAATGTTGGTAAATTGGATAAATACGGCACTATCTCTTCAGATAGTTATTCAATATTAAGATTAAAGCTCACCTCAAGCTCAATGCTTTTAGTCAGTTTTGATTGCAAAAGTTTAAGTTTAAAAAATTGATTTTTTAGTCAGTGATTGTTGAATAGAAAAAGATTTATTTATTCCCCGTATTTCCTATCAAAGTTTGCTTATACATTTCCTACACCTCTACAAATTATTTTTTAATTTTTGATTTATTTCAGTTGACATTAAAGTTGACTTTAATCTTATAGTTATCTTAACGAGTTACACATTCATGTAGGCATTAATCGTTGTCTTCATATCGTGAGGTGAAAAAATGAATGCTTTAAATAAGACCCATCCAATTGAAAATTTGAATAAAATTTTGGATCAACAACGCCAAGCTTTTCTCCGATCAGAGCCAACAACTTTGTCCCAAAGAAAAGCAAATTTAAAAAAATTACGTGTTGCATTGCTTGCAAACCGCACTGAATTGCAGACCGCCGTAAGTGAAGATTTTGGACATCGTTCACATCATGAAACGGATGTGATGGAGTTGCTGGGTATCATTCAATCTATAGATTATCTGACTAAAAACTTAGGTCGTTTTATGAAAGCTGAACACCGCCATGTCAGTTTATTTTATCGTTCTGCGACTGCCCGTGTAGAATATCAACCTAAAGGTGTCATTGGTGTTATGGCACCTTGGAATTACCCAATATCATTGACATTGATTCCATTAGCGACTGCTTTAGCTGCTGGGAATCGAGTCATGTTAAAACCATCAGAATTAACGCCTCGTACCAGTGATGTCATTTATCGAATGTTGGCAGATATATTTCCACTAGATGAGGTTGCAGTTGTTCTTGGAGGGCCTGAAATTGGTGCAGAATTCAGCGCCTTGCCCTTTGATCATCTTTTATTTACAGGTAGCACACCTGTTGGTCGTAAAGTGATGAAAGCTGCAAGTGATAATCTTGTCCCTCTTACGCTTGAGTTAGGTGGGAAAAGTCCTGTGATTGTCGCTAAAGGTCATGTCAATTCAAGAACTTTGACGAGTATTACTTATGGAAAATTGTCTAATGCGGGGCAAACTTGTGTTGCACCAGATTACGCCTTGGTACATGAAGATGATCTAGAATCATTTATTAATCAATATGATAAAACAGTTAAAAAATTCTATCCAAATGGTCCTGATACCTTAGATTACACTTCCATTGTGAATGAACGACATTACAACCGTTTGCAAAATCTGATTAAAGATGCTGAGAAAAATGGTGCACGTATTGTTGAAGTAGGTATTAGACCTGAATCTGCAATTAATAGACAACGTACATTCACCCCAACTCTTGTTATCGGTGCAAAAGATGATGATGCCATTATGCGAGAAGAGATATTCGGTCCAATTCTTCCTGTTCGTACATATCGCAGTGTTGATGAAGTGATTAACTATATTAATACGAGAGATAGACCCTTAGCTCTTTACTATTTTGGTGAAAAAAATGCAGATTGCAAAAAAATACTAAGTCGTACTACATCAGGGAATGTAGGCATTAACAATACCCTTATCCATGTTGCGCAAGATGATCTTCCATTTGGTGGAGTAGGTCCAAGTGGCATGGGAGCCTATCATGGAATTGAGGGCTTTCGTTCGATGAGTCATGCCAAAGGTGTATTTGATCAAGGCCGGTGGAACTTTCCAAGTCTGCTCCATGCTCCTTTTGGTAAATTTATAGCATTTGCATTAGCGATCACTTTAGGTAAGAGACCTTCTTCAAATTAATTTTATTTAAAACGAGATTGACGATTCAAAATCCCATTTCCAACAATGATAAGGAAAAGACATTTATGAAATGTATTACATTTAATGGTGCAGGCGGTCCTGAAGTTATTACAGTAAGTGAACGTCCTATTCCTGAGCTAAGTAATGATGGCGTCTTAATTGAAGTGGTTGCTGCTGGTATTAACGGGCCAGATGTAATGCAGCGACAAGGTTTATATGCTCCGCCTCCAGGTGTGACAGACATCCCTGGTTTAGAGGTCTCAGGTGTAGTGAAAGCAGTAGGTTCATCTGTACGTAAGTTGAAAGTTGGTGATGAAGTATGTGCTTTGGTACAAGGCGGTGGTTATGCTGAATATGTGATTGCACATCAAGATAATGTTTTGTTTATTCCTGAGGGTTTAACCTTAATAGAGGGTGGAATTCTGCTGGAAACATTTATGACAGTTTGGTCTCATCTATTTCAACATGCAAAATTTAGAGAAAACAGTTCTATTCTAATTCATGGTGGCACTTCTGGCATTGGAACTACCGCAACTATGCTGACGCGAGCCTTTGGTGCTACACAAATTTTTACTACAGTTTCTAGTACTGCTCACCAACGAGCAAGTCTAGAACTTGGCGCTGATGTTGCGATGAATTATAAAGAACAGGATTTTGTTGAAGAAATAAAAAAACATACCAATGGCCAAGGTGTAGATTTTGTCTTAGATATTATTGCAGGCGATTACATTCAGAAAAACTATGAGGTTGCAGCTATGAATGGCACTATTTTACAAGTTGGTGTCCTAAAAGGGCTTGCAGAAAAAGTCAATATTTTCCCAATGTTGGCAAAACGTCTTACTCATACTGGCGCAACGTTACGTTCCCAATCTGCTACAGCCAAAGCTGAAGTTATGGCTGCCCTTCAGGAAAAAGTTTGGCCTTTAATTTCAAAAGAACAACTCAAACCGATACTTTATCAATCCTTTGATCTTGAAAATGCGCGGCAAGCTCATGAATTGTTACAGCAAGGAAAACATGTTGGGAAGTTAGCATTAGTTATCAAAAGATAATTTAAAAAAGGGAGTTAAGAGAAGATTCTCATAACTCCTTTAATGATCTTAGTCTAAGTGGCAGAGTGTGTTGAGCTCGTTATCGATGGATCAAAAATATCATAAATTATGTCGAATCAATGTTTAACTACAATCCGTTTTGAGTATTGTTAAATCATAGTATTAATATTTTAAAAAACTGATGGTATAAAATTTCTCTCACCTAAATAGATACTACAGTTCATGAACTTTGGTTTTTAATTTAAGGTATATTTTGTTATAAGCAATTGAATTAAAATGATATATATGGTTTTTAGCCTATAAAGTAGATTTTAGGTGAACATAAGTTAAATAAGCTTTCTTCCAAGTCTTATTCCATATACAAAACTCTTGCCCCATTTTGTTTTTCGTATGTGCTTGTTGATACATTAACTTTATTGAACACTTGTGTATCATTAATGTGGAGGAAAGATCAAAATTTTTAATATTTAAACTTTTTATTTAATAAACATATACATCCTTTTTATAAATTTTGTCTTATCTTTATTATAAATCCTTAACTTCAAGTGATCTCATATGACTAAAAGAACAATAAATATTTACGGAGCTAGGCAAAATAATCTAAAAAATCTTTCTTTGAAGATTCCCAAACATGAAATTGTTGTTTTTACTGGAGTCTCAGGTTCAGGAAAATCATCATTAGTTTTTGAAACTATTGGTGCTGAAGCGCAAAGACAGATCAATGAAACTCAAGACAGCTTTGTTCGCAACCGTCTGCAGCATTTTGGAGTTGCGGATGTTGACAAAATCGAGAATCTCAATGTTCCTGTGATTATCAACCAAAAACCATTAACAGGAAATATCCGATCAACCGTTGCAACAATTACAGACATTTATGCAAATCTTCGCCTATTATTTTCACGTATGGGTGAACCTTTTGTTGGTTATTCAAATGTTTTTTCTTTTAATCATCCCAATGGTATGTGCCCACAATGCGAAGGCATAGGTCTAGAGCAAATAATTGATATTTATAAAATATTAGATTTAAATAAATCCTTGAATGAAGAAGGTGCTATCAACTTCCCTACCTATCAACCCACTGCTTGGCGTTGGACGAGATATGCTGATTCTGGTTATTTCGATTTAGATAAAAAATTAAAAGATTATAGTGAAAAAGAATGGGATTTGTTTTTGAACGCTCCCCAGCATAAACCTTTAAATCCAAAAAGTGAATGGAAAAAAACGGCCCTTTATGAAGGACTGATTACCCGATTTGAACGTAACTTTTTAAAAGGTGAAGCACAAGAACGAAATCGTTATCGAGAAAAACTTGAGCAGATTATTAGCACCAAACCATGTTCTTTATGCCATGGACAACGGCTTAATCAAAAATCTTTATCTTGTAAAATTCATGGTAAAAATATTGCTGATTGTACTGCCCTATCTGTGTCAGCGCTTTTAGCGTTTATAGAGTCGATAAAAAGTGAGAAATTTGAAACTGTTTTATATGAGATCATTAACAAATTAATGAACTTAAACTTGGTCGGCCTCAGCTATTTAAATCTTAATCGTGTAAGCAACACCTTGTCTGGTGGTGAGTCTCAACGAATCAAGATGGTCAAACATTTAGGGAATAGCTTAGTCGACTTACTGTATATTTTTGATGAGCCAAGTGTGGGGCTGCATCCAAAAGATTTAGATAATATTATTAAAATCATTCAAAAAATTAGAGATAAAGGAAATAGCGTATTGCTTGTTGAACATGATCCTGATCTTATTAGAACTGCTGATCATGTTATTGATATGGGACCACTTTCTGGCGCAAACGGTGGTCAGATTATTTACCAAGGAACATTTGCGGAATTAAAAAACTCGTCTGGTTTAACAGGTCAATTTTTTAGAAGACCCAATACCTATAAGAAAATCCCACGTGTCAGTCATGAATGGATTTCGATTAAGAATGCCCATTTATTCAATTTGAAAAATATTGATGTAGCTATCCCTAAAAATTGCTTCACTGTTGTTACAGGAGTTGCAGGTTCAGGAAAAAGTACTTTAATAAGTAAAGTATTACCGCAACAATACCCTGAAACGAAAGTCATTGATCAATCTGCAATTACTGCAAGTATTCGGTCAAATTTACTTACCTATCTAGACCTTCTTGATCCGATTCGTCAACTATTTGCAAAAGCAAATAAAGTTAGCGTTAAGCTGTTTAGTTTTAATAGTGAAGGGGCTTGCCCTCAATGCAAAGGATCAGGTATCGAGAGAATTGAGTTGGCATTTTTAGATGATGTAGAAATGACGTGTGACTTATGCCATGGCTCGGGATATAAACCAGAGGTGTTAAAATATTATTATAAAGATAAGAATATTGCTGAACTTATGAAAATGACTGTCAGTGAAGCTAGTCATTTTTTTGAAGATTACAATTTACAGCAGCAATTTAATTCTCTAGTGAGCTTGGGTTTAGACTATATTGCAATTGGCCAACGCTTAAATACTTTCTCTGGAGGTGAGCGTCAAAGACTAAAACTCACAAAGCAGCTCAATGAAACAGATAATGTTTTTGTATTAGATGAACCAAGCACAGGCTTACATCCTTCTGATACTGAACGATTGATCGAGTTATTAAATAACTTAGTTGAAAAAGGCAATACCGTCATTGTTGTTGAACATAATTTAGATATCATGACTCAAGCAGATTGGGTGATCGATATTGGCCCATTGGCTGGAGATAACGGCGGTGAATTGGTATTCTCTGGAACAATTAGCGACTTACTCTCATTTGAAAAATCCTTAACGGGGCTCTATTTAAAAAAATATCTAGAGCTGTAAAAATATGAATAGTCACTTTCCAAATGTATGGTTTATATAGAATTTAGCTAACTAACACCATAAAGCCTTTAGGTGATGAACTAAACTTAGGTAAACATAAGTTAGATACTGTATGCCTAACTTATTAATTAATAGATTGTTATTTCGATTTAGCAAACATCACTCATTATTTTTATGTAGCATATTGGTCAGAAGCATGTTTAAACCTAACTCAAAAATTTGATCCTGATCTTCTATTGTCCAATAAGATTTAGCATCTTCCAGTAAAGTATATTTGTCTAATTTTAGATTTTTACCTGCTAGCTGATATCCCTTAGCTTCATCAATTCCTACACCTATTAAGTAATAATTTAAAATTCTTAAAAAATAACTCGCATTTTTTACACCTAAATTGGCATTCTTGAAAACAAGCAAAATACTATTCATAAAGTTATATCCAATATCTGTATTCAATGGATGAACAGCTAAGATAGGAAAAAATTTTGGATATTCATTAGATAATTTTCTCCATTGTTTTGCTATATACATCAATTGTTCTTTTGGATCGTCTACTTGCTTTTTTAAATTAATTTTTGAAATCAAAAAATCTACGATTTGATCAAGAATTTGTTCTTTATTCTTCATGTGATAATAAATACTCATAGCTTCACAATTGAGCATTTGAGCAAGTTTACGCAGACTGAAACCTTCTATACCGTTCGTTTCTATCATCTGTAAAGAGGTTTGAATAATTAAATCTCTCGACAAATTGACTCTTGTTTTTTTATGGTTCTCTGTTCGATTTGACATAATAGTGTTTACCTTATAATCTACCTTACAGTGTAAGTTTAGCAAAAAAAGGAATAAAAATGAAGTACACATTACATCGCTGGGAGTATGAAGGGAATTATTTGTCCTTTAAAAATTATAAAATCTTTTACAAGTTTTCACCTAAACTGAATGCCCAAACGATTTTATTAATTCATGGTTATCCCACAAGCTCATTTGACTGGGCTAAAATCTGGGATACTCTAGCTGAGAACTATCAAATACTTGCTATCGATTTACTTGGATTAGGATTCTCTGATAAACCAAGTAAATATATATATTCTGTTCAAGATCATGCCGATCAAGCTATTGCCTTGATTGAGTATTTGAAGCTAGAGGAAATTCATTTAGTCGGTCATGATTTAGGTGTAGGAATCATTCAGGAATTGCTCGATCGACAGCAGAACAACCTTTTAGCATTTAAAGTTAAATCTTCTATTTTTATGAATGGTAGTTTATTTCCTGAAGTATATCGCCCTCGCCTAATCCAAAAACTTATGGCGTCTATTCTTGGGCATATAATAATATATTTCTTATCTTTTCGTGTTTTCTCAAAAAATATGAAAAATATGTTTGATCAAAAGAATCAGCCAAGTGAGTTAGATTTAGAACAATGGTATCAACAATTAATTATGAATCATGGGAAAAAGAGCCTAGTTCAATTAAACCGTTCAATTTTCGAGAGGTTTAAACACCGTGATAGACTTGTCAATGCTTTGATTAATAGCCAGATTCCTTTATTACTCATCAATGGGAAAAGTGATCCTAATTCTGGTGAACATATGGCGCAAAGATATATAGAAATCATTCCTAATCTCAAAGTAATTGAAATTGAAGATTGCGGACACTGGACTCCTTGGGAGCAGCCAACCATCGTAGGAAAAGAAATAAAAACTTTCTTAGCTTCATTTTGAATATCGATTGATTGTTTGAGCTGCTTATCTGAAATCAATATTATCAAATGGTTATTTATTTTTTATACTGAGTATCTTCTTTATTGGAAGATACTCAATTTACAGTGTAAATTTATGAAATGTTAAGAGTATTATTAAGTTAATTCTTTGAAAGAACTCATCATAAAAGTAAGAAAGTAGATTTGAGCTAAACTTAAGTTAACTAAGTCTTTGGTAGCATCTTGTTTTATCAGTTTTTAATCGTTTTTAAATCTTATCTTAATTTAACTTTGCCATCAGTATCCAAGGCATTCGGATACTGATCATTTTCTAAAATATCCTTTACATATTACTATTATCTAATTTTTTCTATAATTACTTTATCTATATCAAAAATTCAAAATATCTCCGATTGCATTGTTTATAACCCAAAATCAAATGTAACTATTATCTTGCAAATAGTAATGATAAAAATTCCACTAAATAAATGAGAATGATTATTGATAATTAATTGTGCATATGTTACTTTTTGTAACGCTTTTTTGCCCGTAACAGGTTTAAAGCAATAGAAAGACAGAAAACCCGATAGCGCGCATTTTTTATTATGGAATTTATCTTATGTACACCTTCTTCCCTCTAAGACATGCATTCAAAATGCATCCTTTAGTACTTTCTATGGCTTTAACTATTCCATCTGTTGTTTATGCAGAAGAAAAAACAGAAACAGTGGCTTTACCAACAATCAAAGTACAAGCAGAAAGCGAAAATTCAGCTATTACAGAAGGAACTCAAAGCTATACAGCCAAAAAGACAAATACTTCAACAAAATTAAATTTGTCTCTTCGTGAAACACCTCAATCTGTCAAAGTTTTAACACGTGAATATTTAGATGACCGAAACATTGATTCTTTTCAAGATTTAATGAATACGATTACAGGTGTTTCAACATCGCGTACCGATGAACGTCAGTCTGTTTATGCTCGAGGATTTCAGGTCGATTACTATTTAATAGATGGAATGCCGAGTACCACAAACTTAGGTGCAGGTGATCTTGATTTAGATATTTATGATCGTGTAGAAGTTGTTAAAGGTGCAAATGGGCTTACCACAGGTGCTGGTAATCCTGCAATGGGACTAAATATGGTCCGTAAACATGCCAATGCAAAAGAGTTGACGGGTAATCTGAGCACTTCACTCGGTTCTTGGAATGCATGGAGTAGCTCTGCGGATATCTCTACGCCACTGAACGAAGATGGTTCACTTCGTGGACGTATGTTCGTCAAACATACTGATGAAAAATCCTTTATGGATTTTTATGAAAAAGAACGCAATGTATTTTATGGTGCGATTGATTACGATTTGAGTGATAAAACTAGTATGTCACTTGGTGCAACTTATCAAGAGTTACAACGTGATGGCATTCGCTGGGGAGGCACTCCAGCATTTTATGATGATGGAAGTCGTACTAACTTTGATCGAAGCTTAACGGTAACTGCACCTTGGACATTTTGGGATGTAAATACCACAGCAGTATTCGCCAATTTAAAACAGAATTTATTCAATGATGTTAATTTAAATGTTGCATATACCTTTCGTAAAGAAGATGTAAATACCCTTCTGCTTTACACTGGCGGTCAAGTAAACAAAGCAACCAATACCAGCCCACTAAAAAATAAACCTGATCCTAAGACAGGTAAAATCACAGATAATGTTTCAGTATATGGCTCAGAAGCAAGCAATGAAGAAAATAATATTGATCTTTTCATCAACGTGCCTTTTACACTATTTAACCGCCCACAAGAAATAATTATTGGTGGTTCATGGAACAAAAACGAGAAGACCAAGGATATTTTTGGGGGATCCAATACTAAAAATGAAGTCGAGAAGTATTTAGGCGGTCCGCTCGACTATAACAATATGGCACAACCACTACTTCAATCCGTCATTTTGAATGGTGTAAATGCTCTGAATCAAACGACTCAAACTTCGGCTTATATTTCTGGTAAATTTCAAATTCTCGATCCATTAAAAGTGATTGTAGGTACACGTTTATCTAATTGGAAATATGAGTCTGAAAATGGTGTAGGCAATCGTGAATTTAACAACGAAGTCACGCCTTATATTGGCGCTATTTACGATTTTGCAAAAGATCACTCAGTCTATGTCAGCTATACAGACATATTTAAACCGCAAAGCCGTAAAGATGTAAATGATCAATATCTAGATCCTGCGAACGGTAAAAACTATGAAACAGGATTAAAAAGTGAATGGTTTGGCGGACGTTTAAACACAGCTTTATCAGTATTCCGCATTGAACAATCTAATTTTGCTGAAGCGATACCAGGAGGATTTATTGTTCGTAATGGTGCACTAACCACTGATCAAGCTTATCGTGGTGTAGATGGAGTTGAAAGTAAAGGTTTTGAGTTCGAAGCAGATGGTGAAATTAATGATCACTGGGGCGTTAATTTTGGTATTGCTAATTTTGAAGCAAAAGATGCAAAAGGTGTAAAGGTTAATACAACGAATTCACGCACAACATCTAATCTATTTGTGAAATATAAAGTAGATCTATGGAGTGCTGGACTCGGTTTAAATTACAAGAGTAAATACTATACGGGTACTGGAAATACACGTATAGATCAAGATGCTTTTGTACTTGCTAGTGCGATGTTAGGTTATCAAGTTGATAAAAATATTAAGCTTCAGCTGAACGTTGACAATATTTTTGACAAGAAATACTACGAAGGTATTGGTGCAAACTCAATGAATTGGGGTACACCAAGAAATGCCACATTAAGTGTCCGCTATAATTTTTAATACATTTTAAATTAAACCCTCTATTTTATTAGAGGGTTTCTTCTATAGTCTTGCTATATTGGATATTTAAGGTCTCATTTTACTATAATGTATAATGAAATTAAGCTATCGCACGCTGAGCAATAGTTAGTGCCTCCTCCAAATCCGCTTTTAAATCGTCTACATGTTCAAGTCCAGCATGTAGACGTACCAAATATCCACGACTAGGCAAATGACTTTGAGTTCGATAAGGCGTTCCAACTGGCAAAATCAAACTTTCAAATCCACCCCATGACAAGCCAATGTGGAAAAGCCTTAAAGAATCAAAGAAAGCCTCAACAAAACATGGATTGTTTTGTTTTAAATAAAAAGAAAATAAGCCTGTAGACCCAGAAAAGCTCTGTTGCCATAGTTTGTGATATGGATTCATTGCTAAAGCAGGATGATTTACCACATCAATTGCTGGATGTTCATTTAGATAATGAGCAAGTATCACGCCATTCTCTTCATGTTGTTTTAAGCGGACAGCTAAACTCCTTAATCCACGTGAAGCTAAATAAATATCATCTGGACTTGTCGTTTCACCAAAAAAATGCACAACTTTGTTTAATTGCTCAATCGATGCTGCATTTGCTGTTGCAGTTCCCATGAGAATGTCAGAATGCCCACCAATATATTTTGTGACAGCCTGAATTGAGACATCGGCACCATGTTTTAAAGGTTGAAAAAACAATGGCGTTGCCCAAGAGTTATCTACTAAAACCTTGGCATTCATAGCATGGCTTATTTCTGAGATTGCAGCAATATCACTAATTTCAAAAGTAATTGAACCCGGTGACTCTACAAAGACCACGCTGGTTTTTTGATTAATTTTGCTCTTTAACTCGTTTAAATCACATGAGTTAAAGTATTCAACATGGATTCCCAGTTTGGGCAACATACTGTCTGCAAAACTTCGTGTTGGCCCATAAATATTATCAGCAATCAGAACGTGATCACCTGCTGCAACGAATGCCATTAATGCATGTGTACAAGCCGATAGTCCAGATGGAAAAACCATGCATCCTGCCCCACCTTCTAATGCATTAATTGCACTTTCAAAAGACTTTGCTGTAGCAGCACCAAAACGGCCATAATGTTTATAAACACCGCCATTTTGCTTATGATCTTCCCATTCTTTAAAACTATCGACAACAATAGTTGAGCCTCGATAAACAGGTGTATTCACCAAACCATCAAAACGCTGAGGGGTTCTTCCCAAATTTATGACTTGTGTACAAAAATGATTCATAGCAGCACCAGCATGATTTCTAAGAAATATTTCTACAACCAATGATAGATAAAATGCATAGAATTTTTATTTTAAATAAATCACTATTTTTTAAAAAATATAGAATATAAATCCGTATTTTAACATTTACTGGGAATTTTATTCCCTTAATGACATGATAAGGTAAATACTGATAATCTGGCTGAGTGATATGTTCAGTGCTTTATTGAATAATTTTTAAGGCTTATTTACCTTTCTATAGTCATTGAGATAGTTCGATTCCTTTGTAAAAAGCATTTCACAGATCAAAGCCTAAAAGAAATATAGACTATTGAGGACTTTGGTTTTTATGGAAAAAAATCAATGCTCAAAGAAAATTTAAAGGTAATTCAGTTGTATACTTAATTTGCTCCATTGCAAAACTCGAACTCACATCAGTAAGACCAGAAATTTGAATTATTTTTTTATAGACTTTGTCATACTCAAGAACATCGGGTACAGCGACTTTTAACAAATAATCAGTCTCTCCAGCCATCCGATACACTTCTATAACTTCATCGATTGTGTGGATATGATTGTGAAATTTTTGAATCCATTCTGCATTATGTTGTGCTGTTTTAATAAAAACCATAACAATCACGTTGATATTTAACTTTTTATGATCTAATAAAGCAACTTTAGCGCGAATAATTCCTTCTTCTTCCATTTTATGAATGCGTCGCCAACAGGCGGTATTACTTAATCCAATACGATCTGCGATATCACCAATTGCACAGGTACAGTCTTTTTGCAAGAGTTCCAAAATTCCACGATCATATTTATCTAGCTGTAATTTCATGTAGTTCACTTAAGTAAATTAAAAATAGTGACTGATTTATCGATGATTGGAATCGTATTCTATTTTTGACCAGATAAATAGATTTTTAATCCTAAATGATTACGCAAAAGCATAGTTTAAATAATGAATAGTTCTGACTCTATCCACTAATTTTTAACGCATTGTTCATAAGAATACGGCGTTACAACGCTTGGAAAAGTTCTTGTAACGTTTGTATAAACCAAGTTCGGGCTTCTATATCATCTCGATGGTTATACCAATTGGTACTCACATTAAAGGGTTTAACTGAAAATGGTAATTCAAAAATGTTCACATCACCATTACGTGCATATACTTTTGCTGCTCGTGAAGGCAAGGTCACCAATAATTCAGAACTGGTCACCACATCTTGTAAAACACTAAAATGAGGAAGCTCAAGCATGATTTTTCTTTTTAAGCCCAATTCCTTCAGCCTTTGATCAATTTCAATGTGACCCGTTGAAGACTTAATAGCAGCATGATTTTCTTGAAAATATTGTTCTAAACTCAGTGTATCCCTGATACGTGGATGGTACTTATGCGCAATGCACATATAGCGTTCTTCAAATAAATTACGTGATTCAATTTTAGGCATAACGGTATAACTACTATTGAATACAGCAACATCTAAAAAACCTTCAGTCAGCCAGTCTTCTACTTTATGCGATTGAATTTCTTCAATTTCCACCTTAATAAATGGTGCTTCTTTAGAAAGGTATTGAATTAAAGAAGGTAGTAAACATATTTCACCCAAATCAGATAAGCCTAAACGAAATATCCGAGTTGACGTTTTTGGGTCAAAGTATTTAGAAGCTGTAATTGCCATTTCAATATCGGTAATTGCTTGCCTAAAGCTCGGGTATAAACTTTGTGCCAACTTGGTCGGTTTGACTCCAAATTTGTCTCGTTCAAATAAAGGATCATTTAAAAATTTACGTAGGCGATTTAGATTGTAGGTGACAGATGGCTGGCTTAAATTGAGGCGCTCAGCTGCATGACTAATATTTTTAGTTTCAAAAACGATAATAAAAACTTTAATAAGACTTAGATCAATCAATTGTCATATCTCTATTGAATGAGGGAGGTAGACCTCCCTGCTCTACTTTTAGATTTGTACCGCTTTCACCGCCAATTTTGTTTTTTTCAACTGTAAGCGAATCATTGAAACACTCATTACCGCAATAATACAAGGGATTGATAATGCGATAAAATTATAATTAATGGGCAGACTTAAGCTTAACAGCCAACCACATAAGATTGGCCCTAAAATTGCGCCTAAGCGCCCCACACCTAAAGCCATTCCTAAGCCTGTTGCACGAATATTGGATGAATAAAATTGGGACATATACGCCAATAATAAGATTTGCCCACCAATTGATGCAGCTCCTGCAACCGCAATACAAAAATAAAGAATGACCATTGGTAAATTATAACTCAGTAAGATTAATGCGATCGCGCCACTTAAAAACAGTGAGCATAATACCTTTGCCAGATTAAAACGATCCGCTAAGTAGCCACCACAAATTGCACCAAGCATTCCACCAATATTTAAAGCCAATAGAAAAACCAGACTGGTCGATAAGTCATAGCCTGCTTCTACCATTAATTTAGGCAACCAATTACCTAAAGCATAGACCAGTACAAGCGCCATAAATACGCTGCCCCAGAATAAGAGTGTCACCATCCCACGATTTTCTGCAAATAAATCCTTGATTGGGGTTTTAGAGGTAGATTGATTGTCTTGATGAAGACCAATTTGAGTCTGAGACGTATAGGTAATATTGCCGTCAATTTGTTTAAGGATCTCAATGGCTTGGTCAGTTTTATCACGGCGCACCAAATAATCAATCGATTCGGGTAACAGCTTCCAGATTATCGGAATGAGTAAAAGTGGCGTTCCTCCTAGAATAAACATGATTTTCCAACCAAATTGCGGGACTAACCACATTCCTAATAAAGCTGAACACATCCCACCGACTGCATAACCACTAAACATTAAGGAAACCAAGGTTGAACGTAGTTTTTTAGGTGCGTATTCAGTCATCAAGGCGATTACATTTGGCATGACCCCGCCTAACCCCAAACCAGCCAAAAACCGAAAAACTCCAAAACTTTGTGGATTATTGGCATAACCACAAACTAAAGTAAAACCACTGAATAAACAGATACATAAAATAATTAATTTTTTGCGGCTAAATCCATAGCTTTCTAATTTATCACTCAGGCTACCGAAAATAATTGCACCAAACATCATCCCAAATAAAGCGACACTGCCCAGAAATCCAGCCGTAATACTGTCAATTTTCCATTCTGCCATTAACTTGGGTAAAGCAACACCGTAAATCACTAAATCATAACCATCAAAGATAATGATCAATGCACTGAGTAAAATCACCCGCCAATGAATGGCTTTTAATTTGGCATGATCAATAATTTCATTTGCATTTATGCTTTGCATAATAGACCTCCCTGGTCATATTGTCCTGTTTGTAATCTTTGTTGTTTAAGTCGTCATTTCAGTGTGCTGTAGTTGTTTTGCTAATGCTGCTTTGGCTGTCTGAATATCATTTTCAAGCGAATGCTGCCACAACCAGTCAAAACGCTGTGTCAAATGTTGGCCTATTGATTCAAAATCAGGATATTTCGATGAATATAGCTCATAGATTTCACCTGATTCACGCGAGGTATTTTGAACTTTCACGGCGCGCGCTAATCGAACTTGCTCATAGATTTCCGATACAGCTTTGATAGATTCAGATGTCAACCTAGGGTTTTCTAATAATTTAGCTAAAATCAAAGCATCCTCTAAACCTTGTCCAGCACCAGCACCTTGATGCGGTAACATGGCATGAGCAGCATCGCCAATCAAAATCACATTATTGTTTTTGTTTATATAGGTTTCTAAAGGTTGAATTTCATGTAATGCCCAAATGGTTGGTGAGTCGATCAGATCCAATAATGCCTTACAACTCTCGCTCCAGTCTGCAAAATCAGCCAGCATGGCTTGTTTTGAAACAGGAGATGTCCATGGTGTATTCTCTGCTAATACAGTTTGCGTGCGATCTGACTTAAACGCAACAATGTTAATTTCTTCACCCTGACGGATTGGGAAAGTTAAGATATGTTTATCTTTCCCTAAAAGCATTTGTGGTACATCGGCAATTTCTGCATCATTTCCCAGTTTTGCAATGGCTTGCTTAAAATCTTGAAATTTAATAATTCCACGATATGCCCAAGTCCCTGAAAACTGAGGTTCAACACGCGCTAATTGATTAGAGTCAAGCACATGATTTCGAACAACTGACCGAATTCCATCACAACCAATCACATAATCAAATGTAATATGTTGACCATCGATAAAGTGAATTGTCGCTTGTTCTTCATCTGCCTCAATTTCTTGTACACGTTTATTAAAATGTACATTTGTTAAAGGCACCAACGGAATTAAACGATCGAGAAAATCTGCACGATGTACCGAAGATTGTCCGACTTGTGGCGCAATCGATGCAGATAGATACTCATCGGTATAACCATTACGCCATTGAAACCAAATATCGGTGTATGGTGCCTTTACCTGATCGGCAATAGATTCATACTCTTGGCTTAAACCTAATAATTGAATGGCTTTAACTGCGTTGGCACCAAACGAAATCCCTGCGCCAATCTCGGAAAACTGTGATGCGGACTCAAAGAGATGTACATCCAAATGTTTATTTTTGACCAATTGAGTCGTGAGTGCTAATCCCGCAATACCGCCACCAATCACAGCAACTCTAATTTTTTTGTCCATTTTTAGCATTCCTTACTAAATTGCTTAGAATTCTATAATTGGTTATTTTTTAGAATAAATCCAATTTATATTTTTAGGTTTGTACTATCTATTTTTTTGATATTTATTTAAATAAATCTCTTTCATAAATGAAAAAGTGATCATGTAGCGTGAATCATATTGCGATTGAAAATCCCTTCTCCCTTTGGGAGAAGGCTAGGATGAGGGGGATTTTATGTTGATTTTTAGCTTTAAAAAAGTCTTATGAAATAATATTAAAATATTGATATAACTAAATTAGTTTAGTTAAAAACCCACAGTCCACGAGAGTTGCGCTGTACGTGGTGCACCAAGAAATAAATAGTCATCGCCTAAGAAACTCCCCGCATCGCGCCAGTATTTTTTATTAAACACGTTATCAACATTAAATCGAAGCGTATTGTCATAACCATAAGCACGGAAGTTATAAGCTGTACCTACATCAAACACGCTATAGCCTGATACTTTTACTGTACCTGTTTTATTGGCATATTTACTGCTGCTGTATTGCATGCCAGCCAATAAACGTAAGCCATCTACTTGTGGTACTCGATAAGATAGATGATTAGCAAAACGAACACTTGGTACATTCTGAGTTTGATGACCTTGATAATCAGCCACTTGTATTTCTTTTAAACGTGAACGAATTAAAGCTAAAGAAGAAGTCATATCTAAATTTTGCCCTAAGCGTCCTTGTAAGCCCAATTCCAAACCAAGATTATGTTGCTTACCATCCGTGACAAAGTATTTGTCTGCGTTGGTGTATTGATTGTCTTGGGTTAAATCGAACAACGCCGCGGTAAACAGTAATGTTTGCCACTGCTGCTTAAGACCCAATTCATACTGAGTTGAATTTATCGGTGCTAACGTTTTAAAAGCATTACCTTCAATACCTTGATCAGGAATACCAGTAGCAAACCAAGGGGCTTGTCCGCCATCCCTTAATCCTTTGGCATAAGAAGCATAGAGATGAGTCTGTTCCCAAGGTTGATACATCAACGCAAACTGCGGTAAGAAACGATTGAAATTGGTTTCTCGGATGTTGTTTGCATCTTCATCATAGGCATTTTCATTTAAGTGCATTAGTTTGCCGCCCAACAATACTGACCATTCAGCGTTAAAGTCAATCTGGTCAAGTAAGTTCAATGCAGTTTGTTGACTGTCTAATGATTTATAATGTTTACCTAAAGTTTTGTCAGTAGGCGCATACGTTATAGGATCATTATAAATATTTCCTGTACCGACCCATTCATTGATTGCATTATATTGTATATGCCGTTTCCCTGTATGTGACAGTTCTAAACTTAGCTTATGTTGCCAAGCCCCTGTGCTAAACTTGCCGTTTAAGCCTGCTTTAAATTGATTGGTTAAGAAGCTGTCGTCTGGATTACGGAAATCATAAATATCATAGTTACCATTTTGGTCAAAGGTATTACCTAAACTTGTCGTTTGACAAATACTGCTACCACAACCCCACGGAAATGCTGAATAATCATCAATCACGACACGGCTTTGTGAAGCAGACAGATTTGTTGTCCAGTGGTCATTGACTTGGTAAATATATTTTAAGCTGGCATTTAGACTTTCATTGGTCACTGGTTTACTCCAGCTTTGATAACCAAGTAAATGGTCCCATTTGACGCCAGTGGGTACAGTGGTACCATCCAGTAACTGATAACCTGCGACTGAGCGCTGACGTTGATGCTGTGATTCAATATCAAATTCTAATTTTGACTGATCTGAAATTTCCCAATCTAAAGCCAAAGCACCAAACAAACGCTTCCCATCTGCATGCTCAACATAAGGATGAATTTCTTCTTTGGCCAGATTCAGTCGATAACCAAACTGCTGATCGTCTCCGAACAAACCACCCAAGTCAGTTGCGACACGATTTCCACCATGACTATCCACTTCAACGGTGATAGCACGAATGTCTTCTGGACGTTTAGTGACATAATTGATAACACCACCCGGTGTTGACATCCCACTTTGGATTGCACTTATACCCTTTAGAATTTCAACTTGTGCCTTGTTCTCTAGTGCCACATTTTGCTCGCCACGCAACAAATGACCATTGAGTAAATAACTTGACCCTAAATTCAGGTTAAAGCCACGCATAATAAAGTTTGGATAATAACCAATGGGTGCATAGCCATCGCCGATGGCTGCATCATTTTTAACAACATCCGTCAGGGTTTTTGCATGTTGGTCAGCGATACGTTCCGCGGTGACTGTACTGATAGATGCAGGAATCTCAGCAAGATTTTGCTGAGTAAATCCTGATAAATTTACCTTGGGTTGATAATAAGCAGTTGGTGTTGTTTCTATTGTTTGAACGCTTACTTTAATCGTTTTAAGTTGTTGGGTATCTTTTTCAGTATCAGCATGTGCCAATGCTGAACTTAGCCCTAGACATGAAAATGAACCAACTGCCAATAATGCTTTTTGTAAACGAGAAAATGGATACGTTTTCACAGTAATTGTCTAACCCCAAAAGATAATTTTACAGCCTAAATTTATGCGCATGAGTATTCACAATTTTCTTCGATTGAACAAGCATTTCTATAAGATATTTAAGCTTTAAAGAACACCTTGATATGACCTTAAAAATAAATATGCATCTTAGAAGAAAAATTAAAACTTTGCTAAAGCATCAAGATGTTGCTGGAAATCACCTTCCGTCCCCGCAGCATTTACATGTTCGAAGTAATCATACCAACCACTTGCTTCAATACCTGTTAACAATGCATCACTTATACATTGTTACTGCTGATCTATGCCTAAGCTTTTGAAGATGAAACCAGATATTGATCTAAATTTTTAAGGGAAAAATCGATGATTTGCAAAAGCATTTGTTCTGAATAACCATCTCTAGCTTGAACAGATAATCCATGTAGCACTAGTCCGTAATATTGCCCTAATATTTCAGGTTCGGCATGTTCTAATAATTGTCCATCTGCTTTCGCCTGTTTAAAGCGCTTAACCAGACTTTGACCACGTTCAATACGTTGTTGCTTCATCCAGTCTAAAAGACCTTGATTTTCCTGACTTAATACACTTGCAGATGATACAACCATACAGCCATATGAATGATTATTCTGGGTATAAAGTTTGATTGCATCTTGAAATAATTGGCTGATCGCATCCTTAATATTTGCTTGTTGTAAAGCGTGGATCGCAAAGCCGCCTTCATTTTCTTCGTAATGTATAACAGCTTCTCGAAACAACGCCTCTTTCGAGCCAAAGGCTTTATAAATACGCGCTGAAGCAATACCTAAGACCTCGACTAAATCTGACATCGAAGTCCCTTCATAGCCATGTTGCCAGAAAAAATCACGCGCTTGAATCAGTGCTTTTTCTCTATCAAATTCTCTTGGTCTACCAGCCATAACGACGCTTCAATCCGATTTAGTATTTTTTATTATCATTCGAAAAAATAAATTTCGCAAATAAATCAATAGGATTTGTTGGAGAGGCTGCCCTTTTTCAGATTCTTTTTAAAAACTTGTTGTTTTTATTCAAAAGAAAGCCTATTGTTTGTCGATCGACAACTAATTGAGTTTAGCTATGCAAACCATCAAAGGTCCAAGTATTCATCTCGCACAATTCAGTGATGATATTTTCCCGTTTAATAATTTAGAGAGCATTGCCGCATGGGTTTCCGATAAAGGCTTTAAAGCTGTACAACTGCCAGCATGGGATAAGCGTTTATTTGATGTTAATTTAGCAGCCACAAGCCAAGATTATTGCGATGAAATACAAGGGGTTTTACAAAATAATGGTTTAGAAATTAGTGAGTTGACAACGCATATTTTTGGTCAACTTATGGCTGTGCATCCGGCTTATGATGCTTTATGTGATGGTTTTGCACCTTCACATTTACATGGAAATTCAGTAGCTAGAACTCAATGGGCTGAACAACAAATGTTGGCTTCTGTTCAAGCATCTGCCCGTTTAGGTTTACAAGATATGGGAACTTTTTCCGGTTCACTGGCATGGCCTTATATCTTTCCTTTTCCTCAACGCCCTGCTGGACTTATTGAAACCGCTTTTGATGAACTTGCACGTCGTTGGATGCCGATCCTCAATGCTTGTGATGAACATAATGTCAATTTGTGTTACGAAATTCATCCTGGTGAAGACTTACATGATGGTATTTCCTTTGAAATGTTCTTAGAACGAACACAACACCACCCACGTTGTCAGATTCTTTTTGACCCGAGTCATTTTATTCTGCAACAACTGAATTATGTGGAATACATCGATATCTATAAAGATTTTATTCGAATGTTCCATGTCAAAGATGCTGAGTTTAACCCGACAGGTCGCCAAGGGATGTATGGGGGCTATCAAAATTGGGGAGATCGTGCAGGTCGATTCCGTTCTACTGGAGATGGTCACGTTGATTTTAAAGCAATTTTCTCAAAATTGGCACATAACGACTATCAGGGCTGGGCAACTTTAGAGTGGGAGTGTTGTTTAAAAAATAAAGAGGATGGCGCAAGTGAAGGTGCTGAGTTTATTCAACAACATATTATTCATGTTACTGATAAAACCTTTGATGATTTTGCCGCAGCGCCTGTCAATCAATTGCAAATCAATCAACTTTTGGGTATCTAAGGCAGAGATTGAGAATTTACTATGACAACCATTACAACACATGAAAATTTGGTCGATCAATTTCAGCATCATTACATTCATATTGACGGTAAAAAACTTCATTATGTTTCTACAGGTCGTGGTCCTGTCGTATTACTTATCCCCGGTTGGCCACAAACATGGTACGCATGGCGAAATGTGATGCGTGTCTTGGCGGCCAACGGTTATCAGGCAATTGCTGTAGATCCACCGGGAACGGGATATTCTGTTCCGCTGAATGGGAGTTATGATACCGGGCGAATTGCGACAATTTTATCCAGCTTAATGTCAAAACTTGGACATGATACTTATTCAATGATTGGTCACGATATCGGGATGTGGGTTGCTTATGCACTTGCAGCTGATTTTCCCCAATCTGTCACTTCTCTGGCCGTGACTGAAGCTGTTATTCCCGGATTGGCAACACCACCGCCTATTTTTGTTTCACCTGATGAAAATATTTTTCTATGGCATTTCATGTTTAATCAAGTGATGGATTTACCTGAAGCTTTAGTCAGTGGCCGTGAAGAAACTTATCTTAATTATATTTTTGATAAGTGGTCATGGCATAGAGATAGAGTTGCCACTGAGACTTATATTGAGGCTTATAAAGTATCAGGGCGTTTAACGGCAGGTTTTAACTACTATCGTTCAATCCCGGAAACTATTCGTCAAAATAAAATCCGAGCAGCTAAAAATCTAGAAATGCCTGTATTGGCGATTGGTGCAGAACAGGCAACCAATGATGCACCTTATGAAACCATGAAAAAAGTTGCACCATATTTAAGCAGTGCAATTGTTAAAGATTGTGGTCATTTTATTATGGAGGAACAACCCGAAGCATTTTGTTCCCTGATTTTAGAATTTCTACAATTGGAGCAATAGGATGTCCTTAGATCATCAAATTGCAGACTGGCTTAACACTAGACCTGTTGTTACAGCAGTTGCAAATACACTTTGTGAATTAAGAGCGCAGGTAAATCATGACATCATACAACAGCAAGGTATTGAGCAAGATTCCAGCTATCAAACCAGTTTTTGGGTCACAACCTCTGATCAAGCTCAAATCCAAGTTCGGGTATATACGCCCTATGCTATGGTGCAGCTACAAAGCAATCCAGCTTTAGTATTTGCCCACGGCGGTGGATGGTGTTTGGGGAGTTTAGATGCATGGGATCGTTCATGCCGTTTACTGGCAGAATCAACACAGCATGTTATCTTTTCAGTGGATTATCGCCTAGCGCCTGAATTCAAATTTCCAGTACCGCTGACAGATTTTTTTACAGCACTTCGTTATATTCAAGAACATGCTTTAAGTTTAGGGCTTGATCAAAATCGTATTGCTGTGGGTGGTGATAGTGCGGGCGCCAATCTTGCAGCGGCTGCATGCTTACTCGCTAATGCGCATCCAGAAATCCAGATTAGTCAACAACTGCTATTTTATCCAGCCTTAGATGCTACGATGCATGGCACATCCTATGAAACTTATGCAGATGGCTATGGCTTAACCACTGCAACAATGACATATTGTTGGGATCAATATCTAAATAGTGATTCTGACAAAACCAATGAGTTGGTGAGCCCCCTACTGGCACAGTCATTACAAGGCTTACCAGAGGCAAAAATTTTTGTCTGTGAATATGATCCACTGCGTCATGATGGCGAACAATATGCTGAAAGATTGAGAAATGCTGGTGTCTCGGTGAAATTTCATTTTCTAGCAGGAATGATTCATGGTGCAATCCATATGACTGCAATCACAGATAAAGCCAATGCTATATATGATAAGATTGATTTATAGTTGGTTTTTGATCATTGTAAAATAAAAAGGAAATCACATGATTTCCTTTTTTGTTGCCATTAAAAGTACCTGAATGTTTGTAAAAACAAAACTGATATACGCATTAAAAATATTAACCTAATTCAGCCAAGATTTTATCTAGCGTTGCATTCTGTTGTTGCCATTTCGGCTGTTTATCTTTGTCAATAATTAATGCACGTACACCTTCAAGAATATCACCATGTTCAAACCAGATATCCTGTAAATTTCGTTCCAGTTGCATACATTGTTGTAATGACAATCCCCGTCCTAAGTATTGCAGTCTTAAACTGGTCTTTTTCGCCAACCAAGAACGTTGTTGCAAAGTGCTTAGTACTTTATTTGCCCAAGCTTTATGCTGTTGATCTTTTTCATTTTCAAGACTTTTTTCAATATCTTGCAAATTTTCAAAGCCAAAATGCTTCCGAATGTTTTCAACCGATGCACTGAGTTCACTTGCTACAGGACGGGTAATAAATTTAGAAATTATCTGTTCGATATTATCTTTGCTTAAGTTGCTTGATTGACTCAGGGCATCGAATAAAGCATTAAACTGTTGGCTAGGAACATGATAATCAATTAAATCTAAATACAAGGCATCACTGCTGCTGATCTGATCGCCTGTGGTTGCCAGATAAACCCCAATATCATCTAAACGCGACAAGAAATGGGTTGCGGCAACATCAGGAAAGAAACCAATCGCCGTTTCAGGCATGGCAAAACGTGATTTTTCACTGCTGACAATAATATGACAGGCTTGTGCCAGACCAAAACCGCCACCTAAGACATAACCATCTAACAATACCACAACTGGTTTTTTTGACGCGCGAATGCTATTCAACATGTCATATTCAGCGATAAAATAGCTCTTATGTCCATCTGTACCATTTTGATAACAATCGTAAAGATAACGAATATCACCACCTGCACAAAATGCTTTTGGGCTATTGGATTTGATCAGTATCGCTTGAATGCCAGCATCATTTTGCCAAGTTTCAACTTGTGTACGGATACCATTGATCATATCCAAAGTCAGTGCATTCAGGCTGGACACTCGATCTAAGGTAATCACACCCAGAGCTGCGTGCTGTTCGACGATTAAATGATTTTCAGTATTCATCCCATCTCCGTCCTGTTATTGGTTTTTAAAGTTGGCTTGGCGTTTATCAACAAAGGCTTGCATGCCTTCTTTTTGATCCAAAGTAGCAAAAATTGAATGAAAGGTTCGTCGTTCAAAACGTAAACCTTCCGCCAAACTCACTTCAAAGGCACGATTAATTGATTCTTTGATCATCATGGTCGCCACCAATGATTTTTCAGCAATTTTTTCAGCTGTACTTAAAGTCTGGGTTAAAAGATCTTCAGGGCTAAACACGCCGGCAACTAAACCACTCAGTTCTGCCTCAATTGCCCCCATTTGTCGTGCGGTTAAACACATTTCCATCGCTTTGGCTTTACCTATGGCAAGAGTTAAACGTTGGGTACCACCAATACCTGGAATCACGCCTAAAGTGACTTCAGGTAAGCCAAACTTGGCATTGTCTGCACAATAAATAAAGTCACACATCAATGCCAACTCACAACCGCCACCCAAAGCATAGCCACTGACAGCAGCGATTAAAGGTTTACGGCGTTGTGCAATACGATCTGCGAGATTGAAAAAATCATCAAAATAAATATTGGGAAAGTTCAATCCCGCCATTTCTTTAATATCAGCACCTGCTGCAAAGGCTTTTTCTGAACCAGTCAGCACCATACAGCCAATATCCTGATCTTTTTCTAAATCATCTAAAGCTAAATTTACTTCTTGGATTAATTTTGAATTTAATGCGTTTAAAGCCTTTGGACGATTGAGTCTAATTAAGCCTACGCCTTTGTGTTTTTCCAGTAAAATCGTTTCAAATTGCATATTCATTTCCTTATCTGTTTTATCCCATCATCTGATACACAGCGATTAACTCTATTTATAAACTTCGCGCAATCACTAAACGCTGGATGTCACTGGTGCCTTCATAGATTTGACAAATACGTGCATCACGATAAATTCGTTCAATTGGAAAATCTTTTAAATAACCATAGCCACCGAAGACCTGTAAAGCTGCTGAACACACACGCTCTGCCATTTCTGAGGCAAATAATTTTGCCATTGAGGCTTCATTAAGACAGGGCTTGCCTGCTTCTTTCAATCGTGCGGCATGATGAACCAATTGACGAGCTGCTTCGATTTCTGTTGCCATACTGGCCAAACGAAAAGCGATTGCCTGATGTTCAAAAATCGGTTTTCCAAAAGTAATCCGTTCTTTGGCATATTTGCTGGCTTCTTCTAAGGCAGCACGTGCCAAACCCACTGCTTGCGCAGCAATACCAATACGACCGCCTTCAAGATTAGACAGTGCTATTTTAAGCCCTTCACCTTCTTGACCTAACATTAAGCTTTTGTGTACACGCACATCAGTCAATGCAATTTGGCAGGTATCTGAAGCATGCAATCCCAGTTTTTCTTCAGTCCGAATCACTTCATAGCCCGCAGTTTCCCGTGGCACGATAAAGGCACTGATACCTTTTTTACCAGCATTTGGATCGGTGACTGCAAATACAATAATTGCACCAGCATTATTTCCTGAAGTAATAAATTGTTTTGCACCGTTAATAATCCAATCATCACCATCTTTGACAGCTCGGGTTTTCAGCGCTGCTGCATCAGAGCCTGTATGCGGTTCGGTCAATGCAAAAGCACCAATCATTTCACCTTGCGCCAAAGGTAATAAATATTTTTGTTTTTGTTCTTCACTACCAAATTTAGCAATCGGAACACAACCGACTGAGTTATGTACACTCATAATGGTGGAGGTTGCGCCATCGGCCGCCGCAATTTCTTCAAGTGCAAGGACATAGGCTAAGTTGCCGGTATCTGAACCACCCCATTGCTCTGAAATCAGCATCCCCATAAAACCTAATTGCCCCATTTGTGACAAGGTCTCTTTTGGGAAAATACTATGTTTATCCCATTCTGCTGCATTCGGTTTAATTTGTTTTTTGGCAAAGCTTTTCGCCATGTCCTGAATCAATAATTGTTCTTCAGTAAATTGCATTTCAGATTCCTTAGCATCATTAAACGTCCTACATTCGGCAAGATTGCTCTATATAGGACTCTACTCACCAGCTTTATGCGTTTAATTGTTGTTTAGCAATCTCTTGATTACGCAGTAAAAAGCGTTGAATTTTGCCACTTGGTGTTTTTGGCAGTTCATTGACAAATTCTACTTGTCTTGGATAAGCATGGGCAGACAGACGTTTTTTGACAAATTGTCCAAGTTGTTCAGCCAATTCCTCAGATGGTATTTTATTTTCTGCCAAAATCACAAAAGCTTTAACGATTTCCGTTCGCTCTGGATCTGGTACTCCAACAACAGCGGCTTCAATCACTGCTTCATGTTCAAGTAATGCACTTTCTACATCAAAAGGTCCAATACGATATCCAGAGGTGGTAATCACATCATCACTACGTCCAACAAAGCTCATACTCCCATCTGTATGTAATTCAGCAGTATCACCGGTCAAATAATAATTTTTGATAAACGGTGATTTACGACTTTCTTTATAGCCACCAAACCACATCATCGGTGATTGACTGATATCTACCGCTAAAATTCCAGCGGTATCGGCAGGCAACTCATTCCCTTGATCATCTACCACAGCGACACGATAACCTGGACTGGCAAAACCAGCAGCGCCAGCACGGACGTCATGGTTTAAACCATGATGGTTGCACACCACCATGCCCACCTCAGTCTGTCCATAATGATCAAAAATAGGTGCATCAAGCACTTGCTTAAACCAACGAAAAACTTCTGGATTTAAAGGTTCTCCTGCACTGCTCACAACACGAAATTTACCCTTTAGTTGTGCCATTTGAGTGGAATCTGCGGCCATCATCATCCGATATGCTGTAGGTGCACCTGCCAAATTGGTAATTTTATAATCATCAATAATTTGACATAAACTGTCTATGCTAAAACCACCTTCATAAAACAAAGTGGCATGACCTAACAACAAAGGTCCTGTGATACCGTAATAAAGTCCATACGCCCAACCTGGATCAGCAATATTCCAAAATGCATCATCTGCGCGTAAGCCGATCGCATCTTTCATATAGTTACCAAAAGCAATTAATGCTTTGAGTGGGACTTCTAAAGGTTTTGCAGGTCCAGTGGTGCCTGAGGTAAACATCAGTAAAAATGGATCCTGAATGCTTTGCATGACTAGATCACAGTGCTCAGCGTGTTGATTGAGTTCTTTCCAAAAATCTAAATCGCCTTGTTGTACACCATGACCCTGTTGATCAGCGACGGTCATAATTTGTGGACACTGTGCAACTTCATCCAGTTTGCTACGATTGCCGATATCAGTCACGACTAATTTACTTTTTGCCAGCTGAACTCGATGTTCAATCGCCTTTGGCCCAAATGCAGTAAACAGCGGTTGATAGACTGCACCAATTCTCCAAGCAGCTAGAATCACCACCAATAATTCGGGAGTTCTTGGTAATAAACCCGAAATACGATCACCAGCTTGAATACCCTGTGACTTTAAAAAATTGGCAAACTGACTCGACCATTTTTTCAGTTGAGTAAAGGTATATTGTTCTTTACGACCATCTTTACCTTGCCAATATAGCGCAACTTTTTCATGATCTGCTTCCGCATGTCGGTCACAGCATTCATAACAGGCATTCAATTGATCAACTGATCCTGAGAGCATTTCTTTAACAACACTATCTAAATCAAATTTTTTAGCAACATCCTGATAATTCAACATATTATATACTCCGGCCTGGATTTATTGTTATTCATGACACGAGTGAATCTATGGATTTTTCACCACCCATTGGTGGTGAAATTAACTATGCTTCGACTGATGATCAAGCTTCTTTAGGCAAATATTGCTGAATGATGCTTGAGAAGTCGAGTTGAGCATTGCCTTGCATACACAATTGCTGATAAAGCTGCTGTACCAAACCGCCTAAAAGCAAAGGTTGTTTGACTTGACCTGCGGCTTCTACAGCCAAACCCAAATCTTTAAGCATCAGTTGAGAGGCAAATCCATCACTATAACCGCGTCCAGCGGGTGCATTGGCTGAAATACCCGGCCACGGGTTGCACACTTCCGAGCTCCAGCAACGACCGCTGGAACTATTGATTACACCTGCCAACGCCTGTGCATCGATACCGAGTTTAGCCCCTAGCGCCATGCCTTCAGCCACTGCGGCCATTGAAATGCCTAAAATGAGATTATTACAAATTTTAGCAATTTGCCCTGCACCCACTTCACCACAGTGCACGATGTTCTTGCCCATGGGTGCAAGCACAGATTTTACTTGTTCAAAGGCTTTATCATCAGTTCCCACCATAAAGGTCAGTGTACCTGCTTGAGCGCCGATCGTGCCACCTGAAACAGGTGCATCGCAAATTTGAATCCCTTGATCTATACCAATTGCAGCAATGTCTTTAATGGTTTGCGGATCAATGGTACTACTGTCAATACATAAGCTACCTTGTTTAAGGACAGCAAGTATCCCATTTTCCCCCAAATACACTTCTTTAACATGCTTTGCTGCTGGCAGCATGGTGATTACGACATCTGCATTTTCTGCTGCTGCCTGCGGACTATCACAGGCGATTCCACCTGCTTCGGTGAAATGTGTGATTGCAATATCACTTAAATCAAAGCCATAAACTGTCAAGCCTGATTTGAGTAAATTATGGGCCATTTTACCGCCCATATTACCTAAACCAATAAATGCAATATTCATCCTTGAACTCCTGTATTAACGCAAGCTGATGGTGGTATTCACTTCACCTTTTTCTTGTGTGTCTTCGAACCAACGACTGGTAATGGTTTTGGTTTGAGTATAGAACTGTACTGCTTGTTTACCATAAGGTCCTAAGTCCCCTAATTTTGAACCTCTTGACCCTGTAAAGCTAAAGAATGGAACCGGCACGGGAATTGGAATATTAATGCCCACTTGACCAATATCAATGGTGCTTTGGAAAGTACGTGCTGTTGCACCACTTTGAGTAAACAATCCTACACCATTCCCAAATGGGTTGGCATTAACCAATTCAATGGCTTGTTCAAGCGTATCGACATGAATAATGGCTAAAACAGGGCCAAAAATTTCTTCAGTATAGATACGCATATCGGTAGTGACTTGGTTGAATATGGTTGCACCAACAAAATTGCCCTTTTCATAGCCATGTACTTGCACATCTCGACCATCAAGTAAGAGTTGTGCACCTTGTTCAATACCACTATTAATCAAATCTATAACACGAGCTTTTGCACGTGGAGAGATCACAGGACCAATATCTGTTTGCGGTTCATGCCCTGCATTCACTTTGAGTGTTTTGGCTTTTTCAACCAACTCATCCACCCAGTGTTTAGTTTCACCGACCATGACAGCAACTGACAATGCCATGCAACGTTGTCCAGCTGCACCAAAAGCAGCGCCGACTAAAGCATTTAACGTTTGTTCTTTATTGGCATCTGGCATTACCACAACATGGTTTTTTGCTCCCATCATCGATTGCACACGTTTACCATGCTGACCTGCTAAGTTATAGACATGCGTTCCTACTGCTGTTGAACCTACAAATGAAATGGCTTTAATGTCTGGATGCGTACATAGACGATCAACCACTTGTTTGCCACCATGTACTACATTGAGTACACCAGCAGGTACACCAGCTTGTAATGCCAACTCAACTAGCATCATGGTTGATAATGGATCTTGTTCAGACGGTTTAAGAACAAAGGTATTACCGCAAACGATCGCCATTGGAAACATCCATAGTGGAATCATGGCAGGAAAATTAAATGGGGTAATTCCAGCACATACCCCCAATGGCTGTTGCAAGGTATAAGTATCTACACCACGAGCTACACCTTCAGTATATTCACCCATTTGCAAGGTACCAATCGAGCAAGCATGTTCAACTACCTCTAAACCACGTTGAATATCACCTTCTGCATCAGCTAAAGTTTTACCTTGTTCTGCGGTCAAGACACGTGCGATATCTTTCATATTGTCACGAATCAAATCTTGCAGTTTCAGCATAATCCGCATACGAGCTTGAATTGGTGTGAAACGCCAAGTTTTAAATGCTTCTTGTGCAGCAGCAATAGCAGCATCAACTTCGTCTAGAGTTGCCATCGGGACACGACCAAGTACCTCTTGGGTCGCGGGATTTAGAATGTCTTGCCACTCAGTAGTATTTGATTCGGTAAATTTTCCATGAATTAATAATTTAGCCGTCGTCGAATGAATATTTGACATTGTGTTCATAACCTCTCCATAGGCAATATTTTTTGTTGTTACATTCTTAGAAAATAGCCTAAAGCAGTATTTTCATCAGTGCTGTTTCAAATCAAACTAACAAAGAAAATATAGATGACCAATAGAAATTAACGCACAATGAATGTGCAAATATGCACAAGGATGTTATACACAATGAAAGTCGATTGGGATCACCTACATTTTTTTTTAGTTTTAGCGCGTGCCAAGACTTTAACCAATGCAGCCCGTATTATTGGAGTTGAACACAGTACTGTATCTAGACGAATACAAGCGCTAGAGCTGTCTTTAGGAACGCCGTTGTTTAGACGAGAAGCCACAGGTTATGAACTAACTATGGAGGGCTTAGCGTTAGTTCCTCGTGTTGAGCAAATGGAACAAGCGTTTTTGCAAATTGAAAAGCCCAACTTACCATTACAGGGGCATGTGCGAATTGGCACACCTGAGGGTTTTGGAACAGCGTTTTTAGCACAGCTATTGGCACAACTGTCTAAACAATACCCTTTACTTACAATTGATCTTATCCCAGTTCCAAAAATGATTAAGCTGTCGCATCGTGAAGCTGATATTGTGATTTCTATTGACCGTCCTAAGTCAGGACCTTATATCATTACTCGTTTAACCGATTATTGTCTTAAAATTTATGGTAGCAAAAGCTATTTAGAAAGCACTCAAGCGATTAAAAAACTTGAAGATTTAAAAAACCATCAGTTTGTAAACTACATTGATGATCTAATTTATAGTCCTGAACTGTATTGTTTAGAACGTCTACCCTTACAGCTCAATGCAAATTTTAGAAGCAGCAGTATATTGGCCCAACAAGTTGCTGTGAGTGCAGGTGCTGGATTGGCAATTTTGCCGAAGTTTTTGGCAGAAAATAAATCAGAACTTAAACAGGTGTTACAAGATGAAGTTCGTTTTATTCATACTTTTTGGATGTTGACTTTAGTTGATTTACAGCATGAACCACGGATTAAATTGGTCTGGGATTTTTTAAGAACACAAGCTGATAAATATCAAAATTTATTGATGGATTAAGCATTTTGGACGAATTTAACTTTGTTCAAGTTATTCATTTCATAAAATACATACTAGATCTTAAATTTATTTTTTTCCAAAAGTATTATCTGATAATTTCATCTTCATTGAGAATAATAAAACTCCTATAGAATTAGAACTTCTATTATTCACCCGAAAAGTCCTTAAAATCATATAAATTTATAGATTTTTTATTTTACTCTCACATCCCTCTGATGCTGAAGATTTCTTGATCATATCCACTATATTTGCAATACAGTAGATGGTATTTAATTGAACATGCGCATTATCATAACTACTCGCATGTTCATAGCCATTAATTATAAATGTTTCAATTGGACTACGACCATCAGCACGCACATCCTGTCCAGACTGATAACAAACCGTTCCATCTCCCTTTGAGGTTGGCTTAATATCTAAATAAAACGTGGCTTTATTGGTTTTAGAAATTTTTGACTTTTCATCTAGCAAGACTTCCCTTATGCCATCTTTTTTATAGGCATTGTCTAATAAATTATGAATTTTCGAACCTTTTATGCTTAATTCAGCATCATTTTCCTGAACACGTGTTACATCATCTTCTTTTCTATCACTTCGATCTTTTATATCTGGGAGTTCAATTAAATTTTTTTTGCCATATAAAGTCATTAATTCAATTAGTTCATTTTCACTGCTAATATTTAACTCTTCTTTGCAACGCCACACCACTTGACCAAATGCTTTATACCCTTCGTCAGCACCATAGCTTGCATAAGTATTGGCATGATAAGTATCTTTTATATGATCATGTAATTCTTTAACTATTACAATATTATTTATATAAGCATCAAAAATGCTGGCTAATTTATCCTTCTTCACAGCTTCGGCAACTAAACCAGCTGGGTCAATAAAATCAGGATTGATCATCGCCCACCAACAGTCTTTTCTTTTATAGAGATCATTATAAGGATCATTACTTTTTGGCAATGTGGCAGTCATTTCACCTGTAGGCGTTTTAGCTTTAATGACCAACCATGCTTGAGGATTTTTGGGAAAATCCCCAACATTGGAATAATTTGAAAAAGGTAATAACTCTAAGCCACCGGGCGCATTTGCCAATGTTGCGGTGAGACGTTCAGAAGTATTCCCAAACATAAATTTGGTTGCCCAAGCCACAGCACTTTTGAAAAGTCCTGTTGAGGCTTTCCAACCATCCCAGCCTACAGTGAGGCGTTGATATACTGCTGGCGCACCACTGGCAGGCATCGCACCATGTATCACACCAGCAATCTTATCTTTAACCTTAGCATTTTGGATCAAGGCGCGAGTCACTAAGCCCCCCATAGAGTGGCTAACGATAATAAATTTTTTAAATTTTGCTGTAGGAAATTCTTTTTTAACTTGCGCCATAACTTGATTATTCAGTCGGTCTGCGACATGATCTGCTGACTTCATATTACTTTGTAACCAGTTATAGCCACAGGCAAACACTGGAAAAGCATAATCTGCCAATTCCTCATGCTGTTCTAGACCTAATAATTCAACAGTTTTTAGCGACGACCAATTTTTAAGTATTTTTTCCGTGTCTGTATTGCCGGGTTGGACAATTTTTTCCCATTCAGCGGTACCATTAAACTTATCCTTCTCTTGATCTTTTAATTTCTTGAAGGGTTGATTTAAATTACTCTCCAAATAAATCAGTAAATTTGCATAACCCATGGTAATCACTGAACCCCAACCGCGTGCCAAAGCCAAGTCTTTGGTCATATGCGGAATTACTTTTTTACTTATTTTTACATCGCCATCGTACCCAACCTGAGTTGTTGCTGGGTTCAGGGCAATCTGTCGTTCTCGTGCATCTCGTTTACTGTATTCAATAATCGTAGACAGTGATATTCGGGGATACCAAACTTTATTTTTCTTTGCATCTTTGAGATTTGACCCCATAATCCCTGGAATAAAAATAATCGGCACGACATATTTGACAGGTGCAGGAATTACACACTCGGAATTAACACTCTCTGGTGTGGTATATGAAACATAAGACACACTTCCAGATTCGTAAAGTATTTCATAGGCTTCATGACGATGGACATTATTTGACATTATTATTCTCCGAATTTACGGATGGTTTTTAGAATCGATTCATATAGTTTTAAGGCATCATATTGTTCTAGGCTACTGCTCTGTGTAAGAGGTGAAGAACGTGCCGTATCTACCTCAAAACTAATCAATGGATCTTGGTTATTATTGGCACTGCCTGTATGTTCCCATAAGGCACTAATGCCATTTTTCCCTTTCATTTTTTCTACTGAAATCCATTCTTGTCCCGTTAAATGCCCAGTATTTTTTTCACCTTTACGAATATTGCCTTTATCAATTTGACGCTGGCTTTGCCCGACCTCTTTAAACTTTTTTTCTATCCGTGGAATCATTGGCAAGACATATTCATCATTTGTTTCTGCCTCAAAACGTAACACTACTGTTGGATAGTTTTTAAAGTCAAAAGCAAGAGTTTGGATGCTATAGCGGTACTGTTTAGTTTGATCTTTGATAAAGCCTAGGTAAATACATTGTCCTGCTTCCTTAGGAATCTCATGTTCATTACGATAGCGTAAGTTTTTCACTAAATTATGAATCGCTTCATTACTTTCGGCTGTCAACTGTGGTGTATCACTATGCATTCCCTCTATTAAAAATAAAGTATTTTTATCCCATACAAAGGCAGCTAATATAAAAGGAAGTCTTTTGTCATCCTCTAATTTCCCTTTAAAAATCTTAGTCAGTCGACCATCGAATACTTGTTCTTGTGGGTCTTCAAAAATTTTTCGATTACCTTTGGAATAATCATTTCTCCATTTTTGAACTGCTTCATCAAAATCTTGACGTGTTGCTTTAGTTTGAGCCTTAATAGTAAAAGAATCATATTTATCATAACGTTCTAATGGATTAGCCTCAGCAGGAATATCAACCACATAACGCCCAATACAATAAGTTTTAGTTTTTTCTAAATTGATCATATTATTTCCAGTATTTTTTATTGCTGATTGTGCAAAAGCGCAACTTGTCGTGATCATGCAAGTGGTGAGTAATAAAGAAGAAAATAGTTTATTCATTAATATTTCCTTTTTAGATAAGCGTTATCAGATCTATAAGCATTGTTTAAAATTATTATTCTCCGAATTTACGGATGGTTTTTAGAATCGATTCATATAGTTTTAAGGCATCATATTGTTCTAGGCTACTGCTCTGTGTAAGAGGTGAAGAACGTGCCGTATCTACCTCAAAACTAATCAATGGATCTTGGTTATTATTGGCACTGCCTGTATGTTCCCATAAGGCACTAATGCCATTTTTCCCTTTCATTTTTTCTACTGAAATCCATTCTTGTCCCGTTAAATGCCCAGTATTTTTTTCACCTTTACGAATATTGCCTTTATCAATTTGACGCTGGCTTTGCCCGACCTCTTTAAACTTTTTTTCTATCCGTGGAATCATTGGCAAGACATATTCATCATTTGTTTCTGCCTCAAAACGTAACACCACTGTTGGATAGTCCTTAAATCTAAAACCAAGCTTTTGGATACTATAGCGGTACTGTTTGGTTTGATCTTTGATAAAGCCTTGGTAAATACATTGTCCTGCTTCCTTAGGAATCTCATGTTCATTACGATAGCGTAAGTTTTTCACTAAATTATGAATCGCTTCATTACTTTCGGCTGTCAACTGTGGTGTATCACTATGCATTCCCTCTATTAAAAATAAAGTATTTTTATCCCATACAAAGGCAGCTAATATAAAAGGAAGTCTTTTGTCATCCTCTAATTTCCCTTTAAAAATCTTAGTCAGTCGACCATCGAATACTTGTTCTTGTGGGTCTTCAAAAATTTTTCGATTACCTTTGGAATAATCATTTCTCCATTTTTGAACTGCTTCATCAAAATCTTGACGTGTTGCTTTAGTTTGAGCCTTAATAGTAAAAGAATCATATTTATCATAACGTTCTAATGGATTAGCCTCAGCAGGAATATCCACCACATAACGCCCAATACAATAAGTTTTAGTTTTTTCTAAATTGATCATATTATTTCCAGTATTTTTTATTGCTGATTGTGCAAATGCGCAACTTGTCGTGATCATGCAAGCGGTGAGTAATAAAGAAGAAAATAGTTTATTCATCAACATATCCTAATAATGAAATAACGGCTTTTGTCATAGCCAGTGAGGTTATTTTCTCGGTTCTACCTTCAGTATCTGTAACACCCTCAATGGTTTTTCCATCTTCTGTTTTTATTTTATATTTCATATTCGATATGGCTTTATCCGCTTTATTACGCAATACAAAGTGTTCACCATAATCCATTTGAAGTTTTGGCATCGCGGCTAAATCAGAGCTTATCGTAGCGCCTGACATGGTTTTAATTTGCCCTGCTTTTAAAGAAAGCAACCCAGGGCAAACGATATCGATATTGCCATCTTCAATTTTGATAAAACCACCACCAGATGAGATCATTATGCCTTTACCACTTTCGACTTTAACAAAATCGTTAACTGCATAAACGTGCATCAGTTCTTGTGAGGCGATTTTCATGGTGCTTGCTTGCGACTCAATTTCGACTGGACCTTGTCCAGCTTTGATCTTGATACCGGCTGCTTTGGCGAAGAGTGAAATTTTGTCTAAAACATTGGCTAGAAAACCACGCCCTGAAAAAACTTGAATATTTCGTTCTGAGCTTATATCAATATTTTGCTTGGCTTGAGCAATAATTCCTTTATCTGCATCAAAAATAAGTGAATCCTTGGCATCGATTGCAATGAAAGGGGTTGAATCTGATTCATTCCAATTTGGAAGATCTGTTTTTACGGCTTCTTGTAATTCAAGTTCAGGCTCAATGGTTTGGTGGCCTTTAGCTGCATCTTGAATAGCCTTATTAGTTCCTAAGAATTTTTCGATATTCTGTTGAAGCTTACTACGCTCAAGTTGGTTTCCTGAGGCATGACCTGCGATTTCAGTTGTAATCAATATCCCTTTAGGCGCACGTATTGCCCCCCAATCATCCGTCCTTAACTCAAACCCTTCACCACGACCTTCACTTACTGAGGTTTCTTTAGGATGACTTAAATTTCCCAAATTCAATTGGCTCGCACCATGACTCGACTGTAACTGCGTACTGATTTGCGCGGTAGTATCATCAAATCTAAGCTGGCCAAAGCCTTCACCTGCCACTTCTTTTGATCGGATACCACTCAGCTTTTTGGTCTCAGGCAGTTTACCTTTATTATCAAACATGGTTGGACTTCGATGTCCTTCATGAATTCGTCCTGTAACAAATGGACGATCAAGATTACCATCAAAAAAATCAACCGCGACAATCTCATCTTTACGAGGCAAGAATCTTACACCGTAGCCTGCACCAGCCCAAGATGTAAGCACATCCACCCATGCTGAATCAGTATCTGTATCATTCGATCCTGCACCACCATCATGGGTATGATCTTCAGTTCGCGTAAATAGGAAGCGAACTTTAATCCTTCCCCATTCATCAACATAAATTTCTTCGCCATCACTGACCACTTTAGCGCGTTGTACATGGGCAATCGGGCGATGCTGCAACGGATCGTATTTTGGAACAAGCTCAATATTACGACGAACTAAAGTGAGTAAATTGGCTTGACGCTCTTGTTCACTATCTTTACTACTTTGCCAATGACTCAAAATTAAGAGTTTTTCAATTTGGTTTTGAATATCTTTGGGAAAATTATTTTGATTATAAAAATGTTTACTAATTATTAAGAACTCCTTATCACTGCCACTATGATTTTTCTCTAGTTCTGGATGATCCACCAACTGAAACCAATAGCCAACCTGGGTATCTCGGACACTACTATGTGCTGTAAAGTATTTTGCTTGCAAAGCTTGATGCAGATTCAGTTGATTATTCAGTTTATCAAGTTGGCTATTTCCAGACATTGTCGCTTGGTCTTCGCCCTTAAGATCACGAATCCATGCAGGAGATATACTCCAAGCTTGTTCTAGGCTTAAGCTTTCATTATCACGTTGAGCACTATGCTTATGTGAACTGAGGACTGAACCGCTAGCATCTTGCTGAGTTAAACTGTCCGCTTGCCAACGTTGTACATGGATCGCTGTCGATTGTAATTGTCTATTTGCGATAAAGCTGGTGATACTGTCGGACTGTTCCGTTGCATTTGAACGATGATAACGAATAGTCCTACGTTCACTGGCTTTAAATTGAAAATTACTATCGACCAAGCGTAACTTTTGTGGTTCAACGTTTTGGCTACTGTTAGAAACCAAATAATTTGATTCATCAACCAGCCAATTAATTGATTCCTCACGCATTAATCGAGTTAAATAGGAGTAATCACTTTCATTTGATTGCATTGAAAATGGACGTACATCATAATCTTTGGTTAAACCACTTGTATCCAGTTTTAAGCTTGAAGCAAATAAACTACTCTTAAGCTGCCATTCCTTGAAAATTATTTCACAAATTTCTACAACGCTTTTATCCATAAACACACGGCTATTCAGTCTTTTATGCCATAGACTGGTAGCATCTTGCATGGTTAGACGATAAAGACTCAAAGCGCCATCTGACTGTCCTTGGCTAGCGCCCGTAATTATGCCAGTGGTTCTGAATAAATTGCCTGAATCTATAACTTGATCCACTGCCACTTGACAACCAATGAATTGTTTTAATTCTATGAATGGGTTTGATGACAGGCAAATGAGTTCTGCTGATAAGCCATCGTTGACACCATGATAGCCATCAATACGCTGTAACATGATGTGGGAATTGAGTTGAAAATTTAAAAGCTGGACATGAATTGAACGGTTTTCAGTTCCCAAGCCAAACTTATCTAAGCGTGTAAAAATATTGTTCAACATTTATTATTATGCCCCTTTACTAATAAGAAAAACTTAACATAAATTTTAGTATGTCTCAAACTTACTGGATTGTTGTCGTTTTAGAACGAAGTATTTATATGGCAATTTAATTTGAATTATTAATTTATTTTTAAAATAAAAACCCAAGACGAATCTTGGGTTTTAGCTTTTGTTGTAAAAAATTTTTAACTTGCTAAGCCAACAGCTTTTGCTCGTGCTTTATGTAACTTCTTATAACTGTCAATAAGTCTTAAATGACGATCAAGCCCTTCAAGCTTCATACTTGTTTCAGTCAAGCCATAAAAACGCATACTACCATCTAAAGAGCCAATGACTGCATCCATTCTTTCATCACCAAACATACGACGGAAATTGACTTCATAATCATCTAAATCCATGTCGTCGTCTAGTTCAACTTCAAGCATCACATTCATACACTGATAGAACAGACCACGTTCTACGGTATTGGTGTTGTATTGAAGGAACTGTTCAACTAAATCTTTTGCCTCTTCAAACTGTTGTAACGCAAGATAAATCAACAATTTTAATTCAAGGATCGTCAATTGTCCCCATACAGTATTATCATCAAACTCAATACCAATTAATGTTACGATATCGGTGTAATCATCCACTTCAACTTCTTCAAGACGCTCAACTAAAGCTTCAAGCTGATCATCTTCCAAACGATGAATATTTAAGATATCTTCACGGAATAACAATGCTTTGTTGGTGTTGTCCCAAATTAAGTCTTCAACCAAATAAATCTCAGAATAATCAGGAACGATGATTCGACAAGCTGTCGCGTCTAAATGCTCATAGACAGCCATATAAACTTCTTTACCCATTTCTTCAAGAATGTTGAGCATCGTTTTAGCTTCTTCAGCATTGGCATTTTCACCTGCATGGCTAAAATCCCATTCGACAAAGTCATGATCTGATTTTGCACTAAAGAAACGCCAAGACACGACACCACTGGAATCGATAAAATGCTCAACAAAATTGTTTGGTTCTGTCACAGCATTACTGCTAAAGGTCGGTTTTGGTAAATCATTTAAACCTTCAAAACTACGGCCTTGTAACAACTCGGTCAAACTGCGTTCTAAAGCAACTTCAAGCTTAGGGTGTGCGCCAAATGATGCAAATACACCACCTGTACGTGGGTTCATCAGCGTAACGCACATCACAGGAAACTCACCACCCAATGATGCATCTTTAACCAATACTGGGAAGCCCTGTTCTTCTAAGCCTTTAATGCCTTCAACGATACGGGGGTATTTTGCTAAAACTTCCTCAGGCACATCTGGAAGTGCAATTTCTCCCTCTAAAATCTCACGTTTAACCGCACGTTCAAAAATTTCAGATAAACACTGTACTTGAGCTTCAGCTAAAGTATTTCCTGCACTCATACCATTACTTAGGTATAAATTTTCAATCAAATTTGATGGAAAATATACAATTTCTTGATCAGATTGGCGTACAAAAGGTAATGAACAAATACCACGCTCAGTATTGCCTGAGTTGGTATCATATAAATGTGTACCTAACAATTCATTGTCTGGGTTATATACCTCTAATGTATATTCATCCAATATTTGTTTAGGTAGTTCTCCATTTGGTCCAGGTTTAAACCATCTTTCATCTGGATAATGTACAAATTCAGCATTGGCAATTTCTTCACCCCAAAACTGGTCGTTATAGAAGAAATTACAGTTTAAACGCTCAATAAATTCTCCCAATGCAGAAGCCAAAGCGCTTTCTTTGGTCGAGCCTTTACCATTGGTAAAACACATTGGAGATTGAGCATCACGAATATGTAATGACCACACATTTGGGACAATATTTCGCCATGATGCAATTTCAATTTTCATTCCCAATCCTGCCAAAATCTCAGACATATTGGCAATGGTTTCCTCTAAAGGCAGATCTTTACCTTCAATAAAAGTTAAGCTTTCTTGTGCCAAGTTAGGCATGAGCAACGCTTGTGCATCTGCATCAATACTCTCAACTTCTTCGATAACAAACTCAGGACCAGTTTGGATGACTTTTTTAACGGTACAACGGTCAATCGAACGTAAAATACCTTGACGATCTTTATCTGAAATATCTGCAGGAAGTTCAACCTGAATTTTAAAAATTTGTTTATAACGATTTTCAGGATCTACAATATTGTTTTGAGATAGCCGAATATTATCGGTCGGGATATCACGAGCTGCACAATACACTTTCACAAAGTAAGCGGCACACAAAGCAGATGAGGCAAGGAAATAATCGAAAGGACCCGGCGCAGAACCATCACCTTTATAGCGAATGGGTTGATCAGCAATTACTGTAAAGTCATCGAACTTGGCTTCTTGTCGAAGATTATCGAGATAATTGACTTTGATTTCCATGTGGGCACCTAAATATTCTTACGTGTAAACATAAACACATAAAATTTAAATATTGAAAAATAAGCCGAATCACGGAGAAGAAATTGACTTAAAAACGAACCAACCCCAACTGAGGTCAGTAATAATGGTTGCTATTATAGAATTATTTTACAGAATTGATAACTTTAGAATGGAAAGATTGAAAATACTTTAAGTAAAAGCCATTCCTAAGAATGGCTTTGTTGATTAAAATTTTTTTATGGCTACCCTTATAGCACTGGAATGATCGAAGGAAGCATGTCATGAATGGTCTTACCATTACAGGTATCGCCAATCGCAGACATTTTCCATGCGCCATTGTGGCGATAGACTTTAGCGATAATCAAGGCAGTATAATTGCCTTTTGCTGAAAGGTTGTATTTTGCGATTTCAGTATTGGTATTCGAGTCAACTAAACGACAAAAAGCATTTTCAACTTTTTCAAAAGTTTGACCACGAAAACTACTGATTGTAAAAACCAGTGCTTTAACTTGAGGAGGGATTTTAGTTAGATCAACATGGATCACTTCATCATCGCCATCACCAGCACCCGTACGGTTATCACCTGAATGCCAAATACTGCCATCCTTACTTTTTAATTGTCCAAACCATACTGCATCGAGCGGTTGGTTGTTTTCATCAAAAATAATGACAGATGCATCAAGGTCGATTGAATCACCACCGCCGCCCCCAAAAAGACCACCTAAAAATCCGCCACTCTTAGCCACATCCCAACCTGCACCAAGATAAATTTTGGTCAAAGATGAGCCATCACCTTTTTCTAAAGAGATTTTTTGACCTTTTACTAAACTAATACTCATGTGTTTCCCTCATAGATTTAATTGTTTCTATTTAAATTTAAAGCTGAAGATAACCAGGTGAGGTAGCTCTTGCGATTTCGGGAACAAATAATGACTTTGCCATTGCCCCTAAACTTAAGCACCATACCTTCACCACTGGTAAAACTGTTTAAAAGATTTCCAACAATTCCGCGGTTTTGTGAACTCGGCATACCAATGTTGTAACTTAAAGATGAATCCCATGCCACAACATGACCATTATCAATGGTGGTTTCGCCGTTCTGAGTGCTTACATCGACTTCCATCAAAGTACCACAACCAGAAATACACAATTGACCTTGTCCTGATGATTCCATCACCACAAAGCCCCCTGTATCACCAAAGAATCCACCACCTAAATTTGCTTGAATCTTGGCTTTGACATTGACATGTTCTGTTGCTGCAACAAAAGCACCATCAGATAAAGTGTATTGCTGAGGACCTATGTTAAGAATTTGCATATCACCATCTATGTTTGGAGAAAGTAAACACTGTCCATGACCCAATGATGCTTTGATTTCTTGCTGAAACAGCGATTCACCTGTAGTAAATCTACGCATAAATGACTGAAATAAACCGCCGCGTAAGTTCCCAGCTAATTCTAGATTCTGCTCAATCATGACCATTGCATCAGATTCACAAAATATTTTTTCTCCCTGTACCAAATCAACCAACAGAAATGGTTCTGGACTGCCTACAAGTTCAAATTTAGCCATCGATTGCCCTCTCTTTATCGAATAATGTTTTTATTTTTCGCTTCTTTTAACCACAGTGGAAATTCTTGAAGCAGTGCATCATACAGTTGTGCTTCAGGCATACTTTGAATATTACTCATTTCAAAAAAATTGCAATTATCCACCACTCGCCCTTCCATCGTATCGAGTTGTTCCAACACACCGTAGTTACGACCGCCAATACCCACGAATTGCCAAAAAATAGGGAAACTAGATGCGCTTTTAAGGATATTTTTAATCTTTTTACTTTCATTGACCCCACCATCTGAAACAAATACCACGTAAACAGGTAAATGAGATGGATTTTCTTGGGTAAAATATTTAATCACAGCTTCAAGTACAACAGGTTCATTATTATAACGTGCACCAGCTTTCCACTTTGGATGACCGCCTTGATCTGTATTGACAAAATTTTGTAAGTTGTTCAAGGTTACATCACTTAAACGCAATGATTTTTCTGCAAAAGCCCAACATTCAAAACTACCATCATCATCAAAATTGACTGCCAAAGGCATAATTCGATCGAGGACTTTTTGAACATCACCTTTAATATATTGTTGGTGCATTGAACCTGAATAATCAAGGACTAAAGCTACTCGGGCTTTTACATCAAGCAAATTATTTTTTTCTAAGCTGATTAAAGACTTTTTCGTAATATCCACTAAATGTGGAGCGGCGTCTTGAATTTTATCTAGTACCACTTTCTTTTTTAGATCAATTGTAACCGCTGCATTACTGATCGATGGGTTTGCTGTTGGGGGTGCAACTGTAACACTTTCTTCAACCTCTCCCCCAAAGTGTTCAACCAAAGCCTGTAAGCCACCATTAAAACCTTGACCAATTGCAGCGATACGCCAAGTATCACTTTTAAAGTAAATCTCAGTCAGCATCACAGCTTTTTCTTGGCTAAAATTAGAACCATTTAAACGATAAGTCGCAAGAATCTGTTCGTCTTGATTACATAACTCGACCTGAATCGATTGTATATTGTGGATTTGAGACTGCTCATTGGCTAAGGTTGCACAGATCACAAAACGTGGCGTTCGTGTTGTATCTATCTTTTTTAAATCAAAGGTAAAACTATGGATGTTGCCACGAAGCAGATATTGAACTTCGCCTTTCGGTGTTTGTGGTTGATTATAGAAGGTCATATAATCATCATGGAAAAGTTTATCGTTTGGCGCAATACCAAAGCTAGAAATATCGATTTCAAAAGGTGCTTGAACCTGTACACGTACTTTAAACTGTGTATTAGTCTGCAACAATTGGTGCAGAGCCAGTTTTTGTCCAGTGATGAATTGCATTGTTGTTCTCTATTTAGTACTTGAAAATAATTTTTACTGTGTTCATAAATAAACCAATTTAAACCGAATCACTTTCAAGTACTAAAAGATAAATCTTTTAGTACTGATTTTAAAAATTAAACTGCAACACCATAACTTGCAGCCAAAGCGCCTAAGCCACCGTTAAAGCCTTGGCCAACTGCTTTGAATTTCCACTCGCCACTATGACGGTATAACTCACCAAAAATCATGGCAACTTCTGTACTGCCGTCTTCAGACAAGTCAAAACGTGCAAGTTCTTCAGCATTGTTATCCTGATTAATTACACGGATATATGCTTTATCTACCATACCGAAGTTTTGACCATTCTGTTGGCCTTCATGAATGGTTACAGCAAATACAATTTTAGCCACATCTGCTGGAACTTTAGATAAATCAACTGAAATTGTTTCGTCATCACCATCACCGTCACCTGTACGGTTATCACCGTTATGGTTCACAGAACCACAAGGAGAAGTTTTTTGGTTAAAGAAGATGAAGTCGCCATCTAAACGGACTTTGCCATTTTCACCAGTTAGAAAAGCAACAGCATCCAAATCAAAAGCTTTACCATCTGTAACACGAGGATTCCAGCCTAAACCTAAGTCTACTTTATTCATTGTAGGCGCTGTTTTAGACAGGTTGATGTTACCGCCTTTTGATAAATTAATAGCCATTTTTAATTTCCTTTTTCAGTTGTTTCAAGAGATTGTTTTTTACTATATGAAATTGATGAAATTACTGCCCAAACAATAAATGCGACACCAATCAAACCAGTCACGACTTCAGGTACATGTAAGCCAGTCCCACTTGCAAGCATGATGAATGCAAGTGCACCAATCGCATAATGCGCGCCATGTTCTAAATAAACATAAGCATCGAGCGTACCTTTTTCTACAAGATAAACGGTCATAGAACGCACGAAGATCGCACCTATAGCAAGGCCAAGCATAATAATTACCACATCACTGGTAATTGCAAAAGCGCCGATTACACCATCGAAACTAAAAGACGCATCAAGTACTTCAAGATACAAGAAGCCACCGATACCGCCTTTAATGATTGTGCCCGTTACAGGTGCACCATTATTTGAAGTCGTTTGTTCTGATGCTTCTTCCTCATCATCATGTGAACCGCCTTCAAGTAAGTGTCCAATCACCTGAACACCAACATAAACCACAATTCCCCAAATCCCTGCCATCGTTACAACCAGACGAGAAGTTTCAGGTACAAAATTAGCCATAACCAATAATGCACATAATGAAATAAACACTGAAATCGCTTGAATATTGCCTAGATCAGCGAGTTTTGACTCCAACCAATGGAACCAATGCTCATCTTTTTCATCATCAAATAAAAAGTTAAGAAAAACTAAGAGCAAGAACATACCACCGAACGCTGCAATTTCAGCATGGTGTGCCATGAGCTTTTCAGAGTAGGTTTTTGGATCGTTCAGCGCAAGTTTTGCAACCTCTATCATGCCCATGTCTGCAGTGACGCCAACAATGAGTAATGGAAAGATTAAACGCATACCAAATACAGCGATAACAATACCGACTGTTAAAAATAAGGTTCGCCAGAAATGATTCCAGTGTTTGAGTACCGAAGCATTTACTACAGCATTATCAAACGATAAAGAAACTTCCATCACTGCAAGAATGGCAGTAATTGCCAATGCCTTGAACATGGTCATTAGACCGGCTTGGGGACCATGTGTAAAACCCCAATACGCAGAAATTGCTAGACAAATGATGGTAAAAAGAATCGAAAAGCGAAAATGTTTCATCCATTGAACTCTTATATTAGATGCTTATACCGAACTGTTGGCACATTGCGCTTAAACCGCCAGCATAACCTTGTCCTACAGCTCTAAACTTCCATTCACCATTGTGGCGATATAATTCACCAAAAATCATGGCAGTTTCTGTTGAATAATCTTCATTCAAATCGAAACGAACAATTTCAGTATTGCTTTGATCATTGACTACACGAATAAACGCATTTTGAACTTGACCAAAATTTTGACCACGACTTTCACCTTCATGAATGGTGACTGTAATTGCAATCTTTTGAACATCTGCAGGTACTTGTGCCAGATTAATGCGGACTGCTTCATCATCACCATCGCCCGCACCGGTACGGTTATCACCTGTATGTTCAACAGAACCTTCAGGTGAACGTGTTTGGTTATAGAAAATGAAATCGTGTTCACCACGAACTTTACCGTTTTCACTTAATAAAAATGCTGAAGCATCTAAGTCAAAATCTGTTCCGTCAGTTGCACGCGCATCCCAACCTAAGCCGACCAAAACTTGGTTTAAACTTGGGTCAGTTTTGCTTAAAGATAAGTTGCCACCTTTGTTTAATGAAATTGCCATTTATATTTCCTCTACTTTATTGCAGTGTGCATTCATTGTTTAAATACATGCAGTCAATTAATTTTTAGAACCATGTGTCCATCGGAACCCAAAACCATAATGTTCATCTAAATATTTTTGATCTTTAAAATAACGAACTTCTCGGTTGGCTTGTATAGTGCCATTGTTATTCTTTAATTCTACAATAGAACATGTTGTCAATTGATTACCATCCGTCAAATGAACTTCAATTTCAGGTTGGTCTGGGATCTTAATGGTGACAACACCATCCGTTGCTGCCCATTGTGCAGCACCCTGATAAATATAAGCATAAATCACAATGCGTTCAATTTGATCCCATTGATTCCCATTAATATGAAGATTTTCACCTTGTACAGATGAACCTGTACGATCATCACCATCAAGCTGAATAAACGGTTTGATTTCAAAACGCCCAAAACGATTACCCAGCGGTTGTACTAAATCAATTTCACCATTTTTAAGTTGCACCATCGCACCAAGGTCTAGATCTATTGCACTTGATCCCGATAGTTTCTGAAAAAATGATTGGGATTTAGGCTGGCTTTTATTCCAGTTTAAATTGACTGATATTTTTCCAAAACCATTACCTTTCTTGGTTAAGTTGATGGTTGAATTGTTTTTATCCAGTCGGATTTTAGATAAATTAATATTTGAGTTTGTAGGTGTAGGTGTAGGTGTAGGTTTAGGTGTAGGTGTAGGTGTAGGTGTAGGTGTAGGTGTAGTATTTTTCACTTCATCAGCAATCACAACACCAAAGTTTTCAGCCAATGGTTTTAATCCACCATTAAATCCTTGACCGACAAAGCGAAACTTCCATTGGCTGTTATGAAAATAAATCTCTGCAAGGATTAAAGCTTTTTCAGTTCTATTTTGGGTATCTAAATGTGCGGTCGCAATATGCTGTTGCCCTGCATAAAGCTCAATATCAATCGGAATAATATTGCCAATGGTATTTGGTTCATTGATCGTGACACAAATAGCGATTTTTTGAATTTGTGCATCTAGACGTGCAGTATTGATTTTTAATTTGGTGAGATTTGGGTTCTTAGATGATGATTCTAGCAAAACCACACTTTGATTGGAGGTTTGACGTTGCCCATAAAAAATCATGTCCTGATCACCACGCACTTTAAGCGTGCCTTGGGCCAGTAAATATGCTGTAACATCTAATTCAATGTCAGATGAAAACCCTGTTTTTATACAAATTTCAATATCCTGAGCAGGTATTTGAATATTTCCACCAGCAACCAGCTGCATAAACCCTCCACTTTATAGGTATATTATCGCTTTTTGATAAAATGAATTTAAAATCATGCGTTATTGAAATAAAGTTTTTAAATTAACTTTCTTTATAAAAAACAAATAAAAAATAGATATGTTATGTTTTACCATAAAAATTCCGAATCTCAAGTGTTTCAGTGTTTTTTTCTTTGTGTTTCATTACTTTTACAAAATATTAAAATTAAATATTGTATCACTGTGGGGAATTGTTATATTTTCCAGCGCATCAGATAGTCGCTTTAAAATCTTCGTTATTCTTTATAAAAATTTGAGATTAAATTACCCGTGCTACAGCAATATAAAATTTGGATCGCCGAGTGTTATTCCTGTCAAAATGATATGATTCAATTACTGAAAAGTTCTAGTATATCAAAACAACTGACTATATTTTGTTCTCACAGCCGTAACCGTCCCGAACTTGCATTGAGTGCTGATGTTTATCTACAGCAACCTGCTATTTCAAAGAGTGCTGAATGGTTATTAGAACAATGTATTGAACATAATATCCAACTGCTCTTTTGTGGTAAACACAGTCAACATATTGAACCGTATAGAACCCAATTTGAACAATATGGTATTCAGTTGATTACTGGTACACTCAGCTCAGAACAACATGAGTTGATGAACAATAAATACCAATTTACCTTACATTGTGAAGCGCAAAATTTATCTGTCATTCCTGCATTATTAGCCAATTCCACAGAAACACTGAAAGCATCCATTGAAACATTACAGCAGCAACATAGTGAAATCTGTGCTAAGCCTGTTTATGGGGTTTATGGTGCGGGTTTTGTGCGGTTACAGAATCATGTATCGTACTTTAAAAACTTTAGTTCACCGACCAAATGTAATACTCAGCAATTTATAGAGGCATATAGTCAACAGGAAGAGCCAGTTGAATATCTGATTATGCCTTATTTAGCCGGGCAAGAATGTTCAGTTGATATTGCTTGTAGTCAAGGAAAGATCATTACTCAAGTAACCAGAATAAAACATGTTTATTTTCAAGAGTGTTTTTTGCAACATCCTTGTCATCAAATTTGTATAGATTTAGTCGATTATTTTCAATGTGATGGACTAATTAATATCCAATTTAAACAAGATGAAAGCTTGCAATGGCATATTCTTGAGATCAATCCACGCCCTGCTGGTGGTTTTGCCTATACACAACATACGGGAGTCAATTTGATTGCTGAATTGATTGCTGAAAAATTAAATTTGAATTTAGTTCGAGCAGCACACCAATCGCCTGTAAAAGCTTTACCGATTGCCCATAGTATAAAATTGGATTTGTAATTAGATGAAGCATATAGATTTAAGTCGTGGGCGAATCACTGTTCAAGTTAACCAACAACATAGCCACTGGGCTTTAGATGATTTATTAGATTTTGCAGAAAGAATTAATCCTAAAAGAGCATTTTTATTTGTTTCCAAAGTATTGGGGAAACATATCCCTGTCCCACCTTCTGTTATGCAGCGTAGCTATAGCGATTTGGCCAGTTTAGTGCCTACAGATTTGGCTGGTCCAATCTGTGTCATTGGTATGGCCGAAACAGCAGTCGGTTTGGGCGCTGGAATTTATCGTGAATTAAAAAAACAACATGGCAAAAATGCGATTTTCTTAACTACAACACGACACCCTGTATCGACTTTACCCACATTGGGGCTTTTTCTAGAAGAACATAGCCATGCTCAGGATCAGTTTATTTTAAGCAGTCATGATTTAGCCAAACATCAGCAAGTGATTGATTCAAAGACTTTGATTTTAGTTGATGATGAAATTTCGACTGGAAAAACCTTCAAAAACCTGATCAATAGTTTAACAAATTCTGGTTTGCAGCAAGTTGAACGCGTGATCTTGGTCACATTGGTTAACTGGGCTGAGCAGAGTCTTGCAACGGATGAGCTTGATATCCCTGTGGAAGTGGTTTCATTATTGCAAGGAAATTGGCAGTGGCAAGCGAATCAACACAATATTCAGATTAATATGCCCAATGTCAGCTCCACTGAGCAACAGGCACAGAAAATTATTGCACCAAATGATTGGGGACGTGAGCCAGGTTATTTAGAATGTACAGCATGGGAAGATATTCACATAAATCATCCCGGCGAAAAAATACTCGTACTTGGTTCAGGTGAATTTAGTTGGATTCCTTTTCTTATTGCTGAACAGTTAGAACAACAAGGGGCGGAAACTTATTTCAGTTCAACAACACGTTCACCGATCATGCAAGGACATGCGATAAAAAGTATTTGCCAGTTTCATGATAATTATGGGCTCAATATCCAAAACTTTGCTTATAACGTTAAACATCAAGAGTTTGACCGGGTGCTTTTGGTGATTGAAACACATCAAGATAGTGTAGACCCAAGCTTGTTTGAACAAATCAAAAATTTGGAAGTGATCAGTTATGAACCCTAAACCTTTGGTCTTTGTCGACTTGGATGACACTTTATTTCAAACTTATCGAAAACAGCAACCGACACCACAACATCAAATAGTGACTACAGATATTTCAGGACAACCGCTTTCATATATGAGTCCAAAACAGCAGTCTTTTTTGAATTGGTTGCTTGAATCTGCTGAGGTTGTGCCTGTAACTGCTCGCTCAGTTGAAGGATTTAAACGTGTACAAATCCCCTTTAAATATGGTGCGATTTGTTCCCACGGGGGCACAATTCTAGATCAGAATTTAGCTGTAGATACAGACTGGTTTGATCTTCAAAAACAACATGAAATTCAACTCAATGGCATACTGACTGACTTGCCAGATGCTTTGCATGACTACGCCAAAGATTTGGGTGAAGTCAGAACTTGGACTTTGATTGAAAATGAACTGAGTATTTATTCTGTTGCAAAGCAAAAACAAACTGGTGCCTTATTTTTAGATCAGCTTGTTGAAAAATTACCTAAAACGCTACTGGAACAGTGCTATATCCATATCAATGGCAATAATCTGGCGATTATTCCACATCATGTCAGCAAACAAAGCGCCGTTGAGTTTTATATTCAAAAACATGATCCGCAACGAGAACGTATTATTTTAGGTTGGGGCGATAGTCTATCAGATGCTGGATTCCTCAGCTGTTGCGACTGGTTTGGAATGCCGAAAAGTAGTCAGTTGGATAAGTTTCTCAATATACATTTAAGCCATGATTTTGACACTAAAGGATATTTAGGTCATGTCTAATTCATTGATCACACTACTCAATCCAACATTGAGCGAGCTTGGCTTTCACGGTTCATACCGTCCCGAAGATGTCACTTTTTTGATGCAGATTGATAATATTCAACCCACTGCCGTTGAAGAAAAAGAATATCTGATCCAGTCAGGAAAAATGCACTATTCACAAATGATCAGTGCTGAACATCCGCCAACAGATGAACAAATGCAACATTATCAACATGCCTTTGAGCAAGGTGCACAACGTCTTGCCGAAGAAGTTCAAAAAATTGGTAACAGTTTGGTGCAACGCTTTCCCAATCAAGAGATTGTTTTGGTAAGTTTGGTTCGAGCTGGTGTACCTTTAGGTGTTTTACTGAAGCATTATCTTGAAAAATACCAGTCTTGCTATCACTATGGTATTAGTATAATTCGTGATCGAGGCGTCGACTTTGCTGCATTGCAAGCAATTATTGAACAACATGGTGCTCAAAATATCGTTTTTGTAGATGGCTGGACAGGTAAAGGTGCGATATGCAAAGAACTCACAAAAAATTTACAAGAGATTCCTGAGCTCTTTGATCAAAATTGGCAGATCCCACGTTTAGTTACCCTTTCTGATTTGGGGGGGTATTCTTGGTTAAGTGCAAGTACAGATGATTGGTTGATTCCGTTTGGGATATTGGGTTCTGTAATCTCTGGATTGACTTCTCGGACGATTTTAAAAGAAAGCATAGAACAGCAAGATGCTCGAAATAATTGCTATCAGACACAAAAATGGCACAGTTGTTTGATCTATGATCAGCTAAAACCTTACGACCTTTCAGTAATTTTTGTCGAAAAAATACGCGAGTTGATTGAACAAAATCCCACAGATATGCAGGTAAGCTGGAACGATCAGATTCGTTTAGCGCAACAGCAACAATGTGCAACAACGATTGACTGGATTGCAACAGAGTATGCGATTCAAAATATTAACCATATAAAACCTAGTATTGCTGAAGCAACCCGTGCAGTTTTAAGACGAGTACCTGAACGAATCTTATTGAAAGATGAATCTAACCCTCATGTACAATTATTATTGCACTTTGCACGTGAACGAAATATTCCGGTTGATATTTTGGGAACAAAATTAGGCCCTTATCACGCAGCAACATTGATAAAAAAAGTAGAGAAGAAAAAATGAAACCACTTTTACACGCTATTGAACTTGGCGCAACCATGTATATTCCTGCAACACATGAACAATTGTGGGAAGTTACCCAAGGACTTAAATTTCCTCAGATTAAATCAATTGCGGTATGTCTTGAAGACGCTGTACTTGAATCAGATGTTCAAACAGCAATGGTGAATTTAAAACTTTTATTGCAAAGACGGCTGGATGAACCGAGTTTAAAAGCCCCTGCCATTTTTATCCGCCCAAGAAATATGGAAATGGCAAAACACATTGTCGACTGGGATCTAAATCAAACATTTAATGGCATGATTTTGCCTAAGTTTAATGTGTTTAATCTAAAGAATTGGATGAATGTATTACCAGCTAATTTACAATATATGCCAACGCTTGAAACTAAAGAAATCTTTGATGTGGCACACAATATTGAGCTTTACCAAGCGCTTAAATATGACTTTCATAAAACTTTATGTTTAAGAATTGGTGGTAATGATCTGTTGTCTTGTCTAAATCTGCGTAGACCCAAAAATACCACGATTTATCAAACTCCAGTAGGCATTCTAATTTCACAATTGGCAGGATTATTTATTCCAAATGGTTTTCAGTTGAGTTCACCTGTCTGCGAACATTTTGAAAATACACAGTTATTGATGCAAGAACTTGCACAAGACATGAATAATGGAATTTATACCAAAACTGCAATTCATCCTGCGCAAATTGCTCATATTCATCATGCCTTACAAGTTCAACCTGAAGATTTCCATGAGGCTCAATTAATCTTGGCCCACGACGCTAAAAGTGTATTTAAAAGTCACGGTTCAATGATCGAACCTGCCACCCATAAAAATTGGGCTGAAATGATTTTACTCAGATATAAAACTTTTGGTTTGGTCAAATCCTCTTGTTCAACACACGACAAAATATTGGTGGTATAGGCCCTATTTAGAGGTTGAAGCATCACATTATGCTTCAACCATTTGTACCACAGCTAAACGACCGCCATCTTGTTTAGAAAATAAAATTTGAACACCATCTTTTAACTCAATTTTACCACCAATCGGGATCTGTATTTTATTGGCAACATCGGTAAGATCAGGCATATCTTCATTGACCAACCACCACACATCATGATGTAAAACAAAATACCCTTTCCGCTTGGTCTGTTCTGCGGTCAATCGTTCATTCGGTGCAATCATATTATTGGTATGCCATGCGTAAATAGATTGACCTGTCCATACCATTAAACGATGATTATCGGGTCTAAAATTACCTTGCTGCCGTGCTGAGTACAGATTGAGAATAGGTAATTTACCTTTAAACGGCGTATGGCAAAATGGACACTCAGGTTTAGTTGAATTATCAAAGACATACCACTTTTGACCACAACGGTGATTATGACAAGGCTGAATCAAATCCACTGTTTTGACCAAAGCTGTTTCCCAATCATTGGCTGAAGGACGCTTGGCCGGATCATGTAAACCTTCGACAAAGCTTTTGATAAAGAGCTCAGACAAATACGGTCCAGTCACTGTAAAAGGTACTTTTGCAGGATCACCCCATGGTTGCTGGCTCACTTTAAGTTGAGTTGGTTTCACCTGATTACTATGATCTGTTGGGTGTTCAATAAACAGCGCTTTTTCACCCATCCCCAGTGTTTCATCCTTTTGCGGATCATTCATATCATGAATTTTTCCACCACGTAACGGATGTCGATACAATAAATACATATAAATCAATACTGCCAAAGCGTGTTTATCAGTCGCAATACTGGGTAAATAACGATCAGGATTGTCTTTGGATAAATGACTAGTGCGTACCACTTCTGGCGCAATAAAATCAGGAGTACCGACAACGTCCGGTGGGTATTTTCCAGGTACTACCAAACCATCAACGTCGATAACGCTGGCACTCCCAGAAACAGGATCGACCAAAATATTTTTATAAGATAAATCTGAATGGGCCAAACCCGCAGCATGCATACGGCGTACTGCGCGGGAAATTAGAATTCCTATTTTAAGGTAATTTAGCCAAGTACCTTTTTCTTTGTCGTCGAGAAATCTGTTTTGGTTGTTTGCACTTGCAAACCATTTCCCTTCTTTTTCTTTGCCTTTGATTTGCAGAAAATCATTATTTTTTGAACCATATTCAAAGAAAAATTGTTTTCTATAGGTTGGGGCGGTAATCCCAAGCAAATTATTATATTCAACTAAACCATCTGGCCAGCAGAAAATATTCTTCCAATAATCCCCACCAATCCCATTAAAGATACTTTGCCACTTATTGCCTACAATTTCTTTTAAACGATCTTTTTGCTGCTCAAAGGTGGCTTTAGATTCATAAAACTTATTCTTTTCTTTACTGAAAAAGCACACCACATAACTACGATCAGGTGAAAAATATACATCTTTCATTGCACCTGAACCGATAATTTCATCTACAAATTCTATTTCACGTCCATCAACGGTGGTACATTTAATAATTTTTGCTGACATATTTGCCACCTTACATTATATTCTTCAAATACTTAGATATTATTTATACAGATGTTGTTGAATGCTTATTCCATAATACGGCCATAGTACGATCATCATGATGGCCAGCTGTAAAGAAATGCATCCACTCCAACAATGCAGTGTCGGCTGCTTCATTCTGTAGCAACGGATCTAGTTCACGGTATAAACTTTGCCATTTATCAAAATTGGATAAACCAGAATCTGTTTCAAATTTTGGATCTGAAATACCGTCTGTCATCAACATAATGGCATTGGTATCTTTAAAACAGCCTATTTTTAAACGGTTTGGAAATTCTGTAGCAATACTCAGATCTAGGAACTTAGTCTGTCCTGCATATTCACCACCATCTGGAACATTCATCAGGCGCACGTTGTTATCGCTATATACTGCGATTGCACCGTCTCCCACTGAGAATGCACTGATAAAGGTTTTATCAGCTAATTTACATACGACCGCAACCAGCAATGTGGTTGAAAAATCTTTAGTATTTGCCTCAATCTGTTCTGCTTGTAATCGGATTTGGTTAATAATTGATTTGTATATTTCATAATATACATGATGAAACTGCTCATTTAACTTCTTGGCAACTTCAACAGTTTCAGCATCTTGACTGCCCACTTTCCACTTTTCTAAATCAGAAATCAGGCTTTCAACCGTTTGTGGGTTTAAATAGTTTTTCAAGTTATTTTCAACAATCTCAACCGCAATTCGAGAACCTTCTCTTGAGTATTGCGCACTGCCTGCACCATCTGCCACAGTCAAAACCGACCAAGGTGTATTCTCGATTAAGGTAATTGAGAAATCATCATCTCTAAATAAGCCTGCGTGTTCATGTGAACGGCCTCGACGACTTGCAGCGATAATTTTATAGTCCACCGCATCAATCAAAGCTTGATCCAAATGTGGCTTGCTAAATTTTTGCCCAGACTCAGGTTCAATGACTTTCCATAAACTGCGTGGGTCTGCAATGACATTCAACCGACACTGGGCGGAGCGTGTTTCTCCATCAGCAATAAACTGAAAAGAAAATTCGATTGAATCTGCTAGTTGTGGCTCACCATGAATACGTTGTGTGGCTTCATCGAAATAAAAGCTGGTATCTGGAAATTTAAAGCTTTCAGGTTTGAATACTAATTGATTGACATCATGTTGAGAAATCACTGAAATTCGAGATTGATAGTGTTGTCCAACTCGGGCATTTTCAACCTGAAATTTAATGTCTTCATATTTACTTCGTCTAAACACAGATTCGATCTCTAATCTATTCTTCTCAGTTTCAGAAGAAATTATTTCAGGGGTTGAGCTTATATTTTTAGCATCAATCGTCAACTTATTTTCTAAATTAGGTTCAATTGTAAAGGCTGACATTTTCTCGGCTTGATCTACAACAATTTGCTTTTCAACTTGTAAGATCGGCGCGAGTTCCAATGTTGTGTGAAGATCTAAAGTGATATTTTGCGTATCAGAAATTGCCCCAACTGAGTTGATGTTTTCAGATGATGTATCGAGTTGATCTACATTCACTAAAGGATCATCACAATTTTGTTGAATACTTTCATCAAAGTTGACTTGTTCATCCACTCTAGCATGTTGATTGGTTCCAGTTTGCTGATTAAAACAGGCTTGCTCTTGAACATTATTTTGTACAGTGACTTGGGGTTTATCCGAGCTTATAGTTTTATGCTGGGACTCTGTAGCTGATGCATTATCCAATGAATCAGCTTCATTGATTTTGTTCAAACACGGCGAAGCTATCTTAACTTTTTCCAATTCGTTGATGAGTTTTGAAAGTTGTTTGAGATTTTGCGGATCACTTAATAGAAATTGAGAAAATGTTTCACTGAAATCAGCGGAATTATGTTCCAAAATCTGCTTTAATTTGCATACATGACTATCCATTTTACCCTCTACCCATTTTTCTATTCTATTCGCTTGGCCATTTGGTCACTCACCAATCACAATGCATTTAAGCGTTTAGCCCTATAGATTTTTAATATTCGTCAATACAGCAATGCTTTAATAATGTATTCATCAACAGATAAAGCCTAACCTTGACCACGGGTTAAATCGAAATCTCCCTCACCAGACGAGAAACTGATTTGTCGACGACACCACGGGCAAACCACAGATTCCCGATAGCCGTCATAGCACATCAAATTACCACAACCACACACGGCAAAAGCGGTCTCAGAAAAACAATGTGGACATTCAGGGAAACCATCGAGCTCAGCTGTATTGATCTGCTTATTTGATGCATTATGATCTGACCAAGTAAAATACTCCTCAGATATCGCGCTACAGGTATCTAACTTAAAATTATAGATATTGATATTTAAATCAGCTGGACCTTTGTACTGTAAATTTCGTATATATTTGATGATATAAGGTTTATTCATCTTTTGGCAGCGACCCACAAATATCGCACAATGATCATCGGCTTTATTTTTTTGCAGGGACAATGCATCTTTTGCCAAGCGCATATAACGCTCATCAATCGGCAACAGTTCATCTTTTTGTTGATGACTACCAATACTAATACTTTGTGAGACCACAGAGGCCGTGATCCACTTACACAAACCTTTGACATATTCTTGATTGATTTGATCAATTGAAATGGTATTTTCAGTGATCTTACTCAGCACAGAAAAATCAACATCTGCACCTAAACCAATGGCGACGACTGTTGCTTTATGCGCATATTTAGCATTCCAGCGTTGAATTGCCTGATCATATTCATCGGTTGGACGACCATCGGTAAATATATAGACCATTGGCTTCCAGTCGCCTTTGACTTCACTGGTGGTTTTCATCACATAACGATCAATTTCCTGACCCAAATGATCTAAAGCTTTACCCAAATGTGTCCCACCACCCAAGGGCAAATTAAAATGATTAAAGGCAAATAACTCAGTTAAAGGGACCAATGTTCTGACAATCCCTGCATATGCAATCAAGGAAATAAATACAGTTTCAAGCGCATAAGGATCTTTTCTTAAACTGCTTAAAATAAACTCCACACCCTCTTGAACTGATTCAAGCGGTTGCCCGACCATTGATTCAGAACAATCAAGAACAAAAAATACCGGTAAACGACGCATAACTTCACCTACATTATTTTTATCATATTATTCAAAAATCTAAATCAAACAGATAAGTGCTGACCTGTTTGATTTAACATTTTTAACGTCAAGTAATATCCAGTTATAAAACCAACTGAATTTCGGCAGGTGGTGGTGGTAAAGAAATTGAATCGGATACCCCTGCGCTACTGCTACCAGCGACCACGCTTGCAGAAACCCACTTAAAGAAGCTAGCAAAACTATTTGAATCCATGGTGTCTAACACAACCACTTGGTCCGTTAGTTGCAGCAAGGATTCGGTTTTCGCTTTTGGCCCCGCAGCACAAGCGACAATCGTGGCAAAATTAAGCTGTTTAATTGTGGGAACGATTTGCTGATAAGCATAGACATCTGAGGGTGAACCATCTGTCATCAAAAATAATAACGGGCGCCAATCCCCTTTAACCTCATTACTACTTTTTTGCACATTCTGTTGTACTTGCTGTGCCAGTAATTCCAATGCAGCACCCATAAATGTTGCTCCCACATTGGGCACATCTAGATCTGGAATTTGAACTTGATCCAAAGGGGTAAGCGGTAAATAAACTTTTGCATTAATATCAAAGGTAATCACACTTAAATACACGCTTTCAAGCGCATAAGGATCTTGTCTTAATGCACTGAGCATTGACTGCAAGCCAACATTCACCGAGTGAATTGGCTCACCACGCATAGAGCCAGATGTATCTAATAAAATATATACAGGTAAACGGCGCATTATATTCTCATTCTTTAACTATATTTTTTTAACCATTCCACGAAATTATCCGTGGGTGATGCATTACCGACCGCATTAAATTTCCAACCAGTATTTTCTCTGACCAGTTCAGCAAATAATAATGAACGTTGTTGATCATATTGACCAATGCCTGATAAATCAAAACGCACCATTTCTTTACCAGTACCATCGACAGCACGAATAAAGGCATTTTTCACCTGACCAAAATGCTGATTGTTTTTTGCACCATTGTAAATTTGAACAATAAAAACAATCTTGTGATATTCAGCTGCCAAGCTATTTAATTTGACAATAATTTGCTCATCATCCCCGTCACCAGCACCAGTACGGTTATCTCCAGTCAGCCAGATTTGCCCTGAACGATGTTTTAAATTATTAAAAAAGATTACATCACTATTTTCGAGTGTGGCTTGACCTGCGGCATTCCAACCTAGATCTTTTACTTTTCCACTAGCATCACATAAAAATGCCACCACATCTAGATCGTGTTCCTCACTCTTAGCGCCTGAAAATAATCCGCCTAAAAAGCCTTTCTTTTGCTCAGTGATATCCCAACCGAGTCCAATCGTCACTCGTTCTAAATCATGTTTAGATTTTTCAAGACTGAGTCCTTGACCTTTTACTAATGTAATTGCCATGCATTTTCCTTTATTTTTATAAAACCACATTCACTTCAGGTGGTGGTGGTGGAAGATCATTTAAGCCTGTGACTTCTTTTTGACCTGCATCTACTTTTTGGCTACCTGTAGAAATACTTGCAGAAACCCATTTAAAGAAGGCTTTAATGGTATTTGAATCTGCGGTTGCAAGTTCTACTACAACCTCTGTAATTTGTTTGAGAATACTACTATCAGCATTATGTCCCGCTGCACAAGCAATGATCATCCCCGTCTTAGCTTGTTTGAGTTTTGCAAAACCTTTGGTCCAGTCATCCGTTGGTGCACCATCTGTCATAATAAAAACTAAGGGTTTCCAGTCACCACGGGTATCAGGTGTGGTTTTTTGCACTTCTTGATCAATTTTATCTGCCAATAATCCAAGCGCTTCGCCCAACTGTGTAGTTCCCGTTGCCTGTAATTGAGGCGGTTGAAACAGCGCAATTTCAGTTAAGGGAATCAACTGCTTGGCTTGAGTATCAAAAGTAATAATAGATAAATAGGCTGTTTCAAGCGCGTAAGGATCTTGTCTGAGTGAAGAAACCAGTATTTCAACACCATTTTTAACGGCTTCAATCGGTTCACCATGCATCGAACCTGATGTATCTAATAATAAATATACGGGTAATCTTCTCATTTGTTTATCTCTGTTTAATGTCTCGTTAATTTTTAATCTTTATGTATATGTTTATATAAAAAATTGAACTAAAAACAAAGCTTTTTATCATTTTTAATACTTAATTTTTTATCCAAATATCAAATTTTGCTTAAATACTCTATTTTTTAATTGATCTGATTCTGACATATTATTTGTTTTATGCTGGGTAATATTTTAAAAATAATTGCAGAGTTCTAAGCTATAATTGTTTTATTATTTACCTTAATCTGAATCCTCAGATTTTAAAGCCCAATATGTCAAAAAATCTCGCTACGTTGATTGGTTTAAGTGCCATTTTACAATGGTCTTCCATCGTCGGTTTATTGAAAAAAATTAGTTTTAGTTTGGGCGCTGAGTTAGCTGTGCTGCTGATGTATACACTGAGTACTTGTATTTTATTAATATTTTTTAAAATACCAAATTTAAAATTAATTTCAAAAAAATATCTGATTTTTTCTACCTTATTATTTGTTATTTATGAATTATGTTTTTCTTATGCTATTGCACTGGCACAAACTGCTCAACAGGCCATCGAAGTCAGTCTAGTCAATTACCTCTGGCCAGGATTAACTGTTGCCATGCTGATCCTATTTAAAGAAATTAAATTTAATGTCTTTGTTATTGTTGGATTAGCCATCAGCTTGAGTGGAATTATTTTAATTCAAACTGGGCAAGGTGCTTTAACTTGGTCTAATATTTTATCCAATATTCTCGAAAATCCAATCAGTTATATTTTGGCACTTGTTGGGGCAACGCTGTGGTCCTTATATTGTGTAATTACCAAAAAATATAGCGATGGGCATAATCCAATTTCATTTTTCTTTGTTTCGATCAGTATTGTACTGTGGACTAAATACCTATGGTCACATGGGTTGAGTCTAAATATAATTCCACAAGTTAAACTTACAACAATTGGATTGTTAGGTATTGTTTCAGTGGTGATGGCCTTGGGTTATGCTGCTTGGAATATTGGCATTATCAAAGGCAATATTACGATTTTGTTGACTTTATCTTATTTTAGTCCAGTCATCTCCACTGTGATTTCAATGTTTATCTTACAAACCGACCTACCACCAGAGTTTTGGTATGGTGTGATGTTGGTAACTTCAGGCTCTTTGGTGTGTTGGATTTCGACAAATTGGCAACAATTAAAAGAAAAATTATTAGCTAAACTAACGAAGTCAAACTCTTTTTTATAAGAAGATCTATGTTGTTAAGATCAGCTTTAATCATATATTGATCATTCATCATCAATATATGATTAATTATGTTACCTCCAGACGCTGGGGATGGAAAAATGAAAATTTACACAATATAGCGTTTGCTTAGTCCCCATTCTGCCAATATCCTGCGATAGGTTGTAGATGAACGATCTGCTTCAAAATGTGCTTCCATTGTAATATCCAATGGAAGCTCTTCTGGTTTTTGACTCTCTACCATGTCCTGATCTTCTGCAAAAATTTGTGCATTAAAATCATAAACTGCCTGCAAATCGCCTGTGGTATCAAAATTACGGGTGAGTGGTACAAATAATCGAGTTTGGTTATGTGATACAGGACAACAGGCATTTAAAATTTTTAATACGCCCTCACGTGGAAATTCAACTTTTAACACTGCTGAAAATGGCGGGTAAACGTCAAAAATTCGCTTCCATAAAAAACCTTCTGGTGCCAGATGCTGTAAACCATGTGGATAGTTGCTCACATTGCTGACATATTCAGTATGTAAACCATAATCTGTACGTTCAGTGGTGTATTTGGGTACAACAGGATTTTCAGCATCGGCAAAAGACTGCTGATGTACCCAAGCAAAATGTGCAACATCAATAAAACCTTCCAATTGCCGCCCGCTTGAACCAGCAATATCAACAAATGGTGGCAAAATGGGCTGATGATCAGGATGATCCCAAGTATCCAATATTGGAAAGTTTGCGAGGCTTTCATCACGGCTAAATAAACTCGTCCAAACCAAACCATATTTTAAAACTACAGGAAATTTGGTGAGGCTAAAGCGCTCTGAAATATTTGTCAGTTCTGGCTGTGCTGGAATTTTTGTACATTGACCTGCTGTGTTGTAATGCAATCCATGGTATGGACAAACAATCTCTTCACCTTGCACCCAACCTTTGCTGAGTGGTACACCACGGTGCGGGCAAATATCACGCACCAACTGAATCGCACCACTTGCCGTTTGATAAAGCGCCATTTTCACATCGAGGAGTTGTACTTGTTGTGGGGCTGTTGTGACATCTTGCACACGTGCGACAGGATACCAATGCTGAGCGAGTATTTCCCAGTCTTTAGGCTCAAAACCACTACATTGTGGTTGACTAAACAAGTTCAGAACTGGAATTGCATTCATACAAAACTCACAGAATATATATTTAATGTCATGATCTTATGCTGTGATTTCAGCATAGCGCTCAGCTAAAATCATGGCTGAGTTTTAAATTACGAATTTTGTCTAATTCTGTCTATTAGAATGTTTTACTTATCTCATTCTAAAAAATAGAACACCTATCTGAAAATTATTTTTAGAAAAAACTCATCATTGGCATAAAAATCGCTTAGTGATCTGTGATTTTAGCGAGTTTCAAATTTCCTTGATTTTCATTGCTTAGGAATAAGTCCGTGAAATATAAATAATGGACAGCCCATATGCCTGTGAATACAACTTTTTCACGATTTTCAGATTATTTTATTGCCGTTGCCAAGACAGGTAGCTTAAGAAAAGCAGCAGATCAACTCTATATTTCAGTATCTGCAGTACATTGTCAAATCGCACTCGCTGAGGAAGAGTTTGGAATTGATCTGTTTGAACGTTTACCCAGTGGTTTAAAACTGACCCTTGCTGGAGAGTTACTCTATGCGGATTTGATTAAGTGGCAAAAAGAATTTCAATTAACTCGTAATCGTTTTGATGAAATTCAAGGGCTTTCTCGGGGAACCATTAATTGTGGGCTTATTTCAGCACTGAGTGATGGTTTTGTCTTAGATTCAATTCAATATATGTATGACAACTATCCTTGGATCAACTTTAATTTTCATATCCAAGACAGTGAAACTGTGTCAAATATGATTATGGAGGCTGAAATTGACTTTGGGATTTTATTAAACCCTAAAGGACATCATCAATTAGAGGTTCTCTCTTTTGTAGAAATCCCAATCGGTTTTATTTTACCTAAAGATCACCCTTTAACAAAAAATAAGAAAGTCTATCTATCAGATAGTGTCAACTATAAGCACTTGATTCCTGGCGCACCTTTAATTATTCATGATTACGCACAGACCTTGTATGAGCATCATAAGTTTAGCCCTCAGTATCACTTACATTGTAATGACATCCGAATGATGATGTCATTAATTCAAAAGAACTTGGGCATTGGTTTATTGTCATTTATTGATGCTTATCCTTATTTAGAGCGCGACGAGCTGGTTTTTAAGCCAATTCGAGAAAAACGTTTATATCCATTAACACTAGCTTTATGTGTTGCACCAAAACGACAACTTTCACGCGTATCGCAAATTATGATTAAGCATCTTATTGAACAAATCGAAGCATTTAAGCTCAAGTTGATCCCTTATCAATAATCAGGTTTGGGTATGTTGTAATACAAATCATTGATTTAAAGAAATGAACAACAGCCCCTTAAGCAACAAAGCAATGACGTGTAGCTGAGTGATGACTAGCAATAACTCCCTAAACATATATATGAATCAAAAGTGTTAAATTTCCAATGCTGAATTTAGATTGAGTAATTTAAATTCAGCATCGACCTAGCAACATTTAATCTAAAGGATTTCCGATAATATTACTGATAATACCACGCATAATATGTGGACCTTGTTCTTGACGTAAATCTTGATACCACGCTTCGGTCACAGCCTCATCTTTCATATGGGTCACATCACAGCGCTTACGGGCACGTAATACCAACTCATTGGCGCGCTCATTACGTTTATTTTGATATCGTTTTAAGGCATCCTCTACACCTAATGTATTGATTTGCAAAGCGCGTGCTAAGTAAATTGCATCTTCCATGGCTTGGCAACCGCCTTGACCAATATCAGGTGTGGTACTATGAGCCGCATCCCCCATAATTACCACTCTGCCTTTATAAAACTGGGTAAAAGGTTCAATATCATGAATTTCTACTCGATTGGTTTTTTGCTCATCAATCGCTTCAATTAAGTTTTGAACAGGCTGGCACCAGTCCTTAAAATATTGTTTAAATAGTATTTTATATTGGGCTTTACTGTTTTCCAAACCTACAGGTAATGGCACATCAAAGAAGAAGTAAAAACGTTGATCTGCCACCGGCATAAGCGAAACACGTTTTCCCTCTCCAACAAATGTTGTCCATTGATCTGCTTGGGCTAAATTATCTGAAATTTCCACTAAACCATTCCAATTGACATAACCAGCATAACGACGTTCAACCTGTTCACCCAATACATATTTGCGCGTTAGCGAATGTGTTCCATCCGCACCAATTAACAATGCTGTGGTGACTTCACTGCCATCTGCAAACTGAACTTTTATATGTTGATCTACTTGTTCTAGTGCAACCATTTTTTTCCCAAGATGAATATCGTCACGGCCAAATTCATCCATTAACATGTTTTGTAAATCTGCACGGGAAACAGGATAAGGTCGTTGTCCGACCTCTTCAATCAAAGGCATTAAACTAAACTGAGTCATGTGCTCACCAGTTAGTCCATCGATATAGGCTAAATGATCCATTTGACCACCGAGTTTGGCAACTTGATCCGTTAAGCCTAAATAATTCAAGCACTTAACACCATTTGACCATAAAGAAATAGCAGCACCTACAGCTAGAATTTGTTCAGTTTGTTCATAGATGGTGACCGTATGTCCGAATTTTTTTAGTGCAATACCTGCGGTTAATCCCCCCATACCTGCACCAATAATAGTAATCTCCATCTATTTCTCCTCTGTCTGTATCTTTAACACTTATGACTAAAATGCTAAAAACGTGCCATTTATTTAAAAATCACAACATTCGTCAAGCAAAGTTGGCATAGGCTATGCATGATGAGGACGGTAAGATATTGTTTTTATGAGTGCTTATTGAACTTTAAGCACCCATATCAATGAATAAAATGATATAAATCGCAATATGAATGGTAAATAAATATGGCAACTTTACTTGCACCAAGTTTTGAGCTTCCTGCACATTTACAACAATGCACCAATTTGGCAGATCCCCGAATTGGTACAAAAGTACTTGAATGTTCAGATGATTTTTTTGCAGAAGCACAACGAATGTTGCAATTTAATCCACCCATTTTTGTAGAAGATAAATTTGATGATCACGGCAAATGGATGGATGGATGGGAAACCCGTCGTAAACGACATGCAGGCTATGACTGGGCAATTATTAAATTAGGCGTTGCTGGAAAAATTACAGCATTTGATATTGATACCACTTTTTTTACTGGGAATTACCCTGCTTCTGCTTCAATTGAAGCCTGTTATGCACCAAATGGGGACTTAAGCAATGCACTTTGGCAACCCATTCTAAATAATTCTATTCTTGGCCCAAGCCAACACCATATTTTTAACATTAAAAATTCAGCAGTCTTTACCCATGTCCGCTTAAATATTTTTCCTGATGGTGGTATTGCACGTTTTCGCGTCTATGGCGAAGTGCAAATACAGATTCAAGATCATCAAAAAACATTAGATTTACTAGCACTAGAAAATGGTGGACGCGTGATTGCCTATAGCGACGCCCACTTTGGTCATCCTCGTAATTTGATCAATCCGAATCGTGGAATTAATATGGGAGATGGTTGGGAAACCAAACGTCGCCGTGCGCCTGGATTTGATTGGTGTATTTTAGCACTCGGTCAAAGTGGTGTAATTGAAAAAATTGAAATTGATACTGCACATTTCAAAGGAAATTTCCCTGCTCAAGTTTCTATTCAGGCGATATATATTGAAAATGCGACTGATCCACAACTAATTCCACAAAGTATGTTTTGGCCATTTCTACTCAATGCTCAGGATATGCAAATGGATCATATTCATGATTATGTAGCCGACATTTTAAAGCATGAAAAAATTTCACATATTCGTGTCAATATGATTCCAGACGGTGGTATTAGTCGTATCCGATTATGGGGTAAAATTATAGAGTGATTTTATGAAATATATTCAAATTCAACCTTTAACAGCTGAAGCTTTTGCCCCATTTGGTGAGGTCATTGCTTGTACTGGCAATGATTTTTTCCATATCAATAGTGCGCATACGGAACGTTATCATGCTTTATCCTTGGCTCAAGCGACCAACGCTGAAATCGGATTGAGTATTTTTCGAAATATTCAAAAAACCCAAGTGCCTTGTGAAATTCAAATGCTTGAACGACATCCGATTGGTTCACAGGCATTTATCCCGATGCAAGGTCAATCTTTCTTGGTTGTTGTTGCAGCCGCTTTGGACCAAGACCAACCTGATCTTGAACATATTTACGCCTTTATTAGCAATGGTCTACAGGCTGTAAACTATCGCGCAGGCACTTGGCATCATCCGTTATTGACACTAGAAGCACCCAGTGATTTTACGGTAATCGATCGGATCGGTGAGGGTCACAATTGTGATGTTTTTCAGTTTAATGAAAATATTGTCCTGACTTTATAAGGAATAAGCATCATTTCATAACATGAATTCAAAATGCTAATGGGGCGAAATTAGCTTTAAAAGTATTGATTAAAAACTTTTTTTGTATGTTCTTAAACTTCAGAGCAACATTGTTTTGTGTTGCTCTGATTGGAAAATTTATTCTGAGTTTAACTTAATCAAATAAAATCATGATCAGATAAAAATCGTTTTAAAAATGATATTTAATCAACGCACTGACATTGTTTTCATCTTTGCCAGAGATTCCATATTTATTATTCCAAACTGAATACTCAACGCCTAAATACAATTTAGTATCTGGTGAAATATGTTTACCCGCATTCCATTTCCATTGTGTAGTCCAGTTTAACTCACTGGCATGGTCATCTTCTGCAGTTGACCAATCAAGAAAACCATCGACAAGAAAATCTTCTGATGCGATTTTAAATGGTACACCAAAGACAAAAGTCAGCTGATAATCGTCATCCGTATTCTTATAATTGTCTGCTTTATAGAAGTTTAATTGTGCATACTGGAAATATGGAATTGCTAAATCTACCCCGATCCCATACAGATAATTGTTAAAACCTTCACCACCTTCCCATGTTGTGGCAATGAGAACGTCTTTGATTGGACCCACTTCCAACTTATGCCCTGAAATAGCACCCAAGCTCAATCGTGGTGACACTTCAAAATACGTCTCATTACCTGAAACATCATTATTGGTACGATCCGCAAATGCAAAGAAATCCCCATATTTTAATTTGGCTGCATATTCAAAAGTTATGGTCGATTGGTCGTCTTCCCGAGCAATCAGTTCATAGTTTTTTCCATATAAACCTGTAATGCTAAAGTCTTGCCAAATAGGTGCAGCATGAGTGCTAAAAGCAGTGCAAACTAAAGTTGAAAGCGCAGCAAATTGTGTTAAGTTCATTTTATAAATTCCCCATCAGAAATAACGGTAAACACTTGTGTGAATAAGCAAAAACAAAGCCAATTTTTACACTTGGTCAAAATTTATTAAAAAAAACCCAAATCAATGGGCTTTAAAATCATAAAATAATCTAATTCTATAAAAGCTAGCTACCACGATACGTGGAATAAGCAAATGGGCTGATTAATAAAGGAATATGATAATGTTGTGCCAAATCAAGGACTGAAAAATGAATCACAACTTTTGGGAAAAACGTTGCTAAGGCTAAACGGTCAAAATATTCAGCAGTATAAAAAACCAAACTATAATCCCCTGTTTTAATTTCACTTAAATTAAAATCTGCTACCCGTCCATCTTCATTGGTCCTTGATTCTGCAACAATATTGTCTTGGCTATCCAATAATTTTATCAGAACATTTACGGCAGGCTTGCCAAGATGCGTGTCTAAGATATGGGTACTGATCATGTTATTTCCTTTCTAAACATTATTTTAATGCAATCAATCATTTAAGCTTTCATTTTCACTCAGTTCTTGATTGAGTCTTAACATTGCAATTTCACCAAGTTGTTGTTTAACAATACGCTGTTCTGTTTCAGGATCATTTAATAAACGATATTTCAGTGCTTGTAGAATTTCAGTCTGATCTAAGCCCATAGCACGAATTAAAAAAATATGACCAAATTTCTTTTCATAAGCAATATTGCCTTGCAATAAAGCATGTTGTGTTTCAGTGTTCTGTTTTATTGCTGATTGCTCTTGATGAGAAAATGCTTGCTCTTTTTCACTCAGCACTGCCTGAGCCTTTTTTTCACCGATCCGTGGGTGTGTCGCTAATGCATTTACAATTTCTAACCATGTCCAAGTTGAGGCTTGTATTTTTGCAAAATCCATTAACGCTTGAGTGTTGACAAATGGACGTTGTGACAAAATTTCATCTGACCAACGTTGAATGTGCACACAATGCTTGAGCAAGCTTGTAAGCTCTTCTGATGATGCTTGATTAAATTCTTCTATTTTCACGAATAATACCTATGCTTGAGTTCGCTAAAATTTTCAAACACTTTTATATAAACTTTGCTGCGCGCTTTACTGCATTCAATTAAAAATAAAGTGCTTACCTTAAAAGCCACATCCTCATAGCGACAATTATGCGGCTGGATGGTGTTTAAACCAATGTTCAGCGATATCACCGCGACGACAGATCCAGACTTTTTCATGTGCCTGTATATAATCTAAAAAACGCTGTAATGCTTTAAAACGACCGGGACGTCCCAGGATACGACAATGCATTCCAATCGATAGCATTTTCGGCTCAGTTTCACCTTCTGCATAAAGCACATCAAAGGCATCTTTTAAATATTGGTAAAATTGCTCGCCACTGTTAAAACCAGCAGGCGCGCAGAACTTCATATCATTACTTTCTAAAGTATATGGAATGATCAGGTGCGGGCGGCTTTGGCCTTGTAAATCGGTTAAGTTTGTCCAAAATGGCAAATCATCACCATAGTAATCGCAGTCATATTTAATCTGTGGAAATTCAGCCAATAATTTACGAGTATTTGGGCTATCCCGCCCTGTATACCAACCCATTGGTGTAGCGCCAAATAAGGTTTCTAAAATGCTGATTGCTTGATCAATATGCTGACGTTCCGTTTCAATATCTATATTTTGGTAATTTAGCCAACGCTGTCCATGTGAAACCACATCGTAATGGGCTTGTTGAATGGCTTCCACAATATATGGATTACGTGCCAGCGCCATACCCACTCCAAATATGGTCATGGGTAAGTTACGCTTTTTAAACTCATGATGAATACGCCAGAATCCTGCACGAGCGCCATATTCATACATCGAATCCATCGACATATGCTTGTCAGGAAAACTTGCTGCTCCCACGATATCAGATAAAAACTGCTCAGAACCGGCATCACCATGTTCGATATGGTTTTCAGCACCTTCTTCATAGTTAAGAACAAACTGTACCGCTATTTGGGCTTGATTTGGCCATGCTACTTTGGGTACTTCACCGTGATAGCCAATGAGATCTCGTGAATAGGGAGTATTTTGGATTTGGTCTATTAAGTCTTGCCCACGTAAATAAGTTTTATTCACTCAAACCGCCTTTAAACTTTTCAATCACCATTTTTTAGTGTGAATGATCAAGCAGTTTTTATGCCAATCTCACTCATGCTTTAGTCAACGGGTTGGAAAATTAACTGCACGTGATGACTTGTTCCCTTGAAAATATAGTGGTGTTTTCCAATTTGAAAACTTAGATTAGGTTGAAGAGCACTTTCCTGCTGAGTACGTACAATCATCGAATTATTTTCATTCGATTCTTTTAACAAGAATTGATAAATTTTATCCGTCATCTCTGCATCTAATAATTTATGCTGGATTCTATTTTGTAGATATTGATCTAAACGTTTTATATAAAATTCTATAAGTTTTTTATCACCAGAACTAAAAACAGTCTCAAAATTATTTAAAGAAGCCACTTCATTATTGACTGAGCTTAATCCTGTGGTTTTAATTGCGCCCACTTCAAATTGATCAGTCCGTTCAAAAACTAGATTAAGGCTTTCAAGACTATCTGAGAAATTTGCATCTTGTTGTGAATATTGTTCATAAATATCATGAAAAAGTTTTTGATATTCCTTAGATATAGAAGCGTAATCATAGAGATTAAAGTATTGCACCTTACTCACATCGGCTAAGTATTCTGCACATTTTTTCCCACATTGATCTTTTTGTTGTTGACTGATTGCATTGGTCATTAAGTACTGTGTATAAAATTGATGTGCATCATCTAGATATTGAATCTTATGAGTCCATTTATATTTCACTAAACTTGCATCGCCTGCTGCAAGGTAGGTTTCGTATCTCAGAACATTTCTCTCTTTAGGTAAATCTTTCTCCCATAAATCATGATATTGATTCAAAATTTTAACACCTGATATTGTGAAGTCAGAAGCTGCTAAAGCACAATTTTTATCTTCCAAATAACCCAAAAGATCTGAAACAAAAATTACATCCATCGAATACACATCTATTTTTTCAGAATTTGGGCGATTTAAAAATTGATGTAACATGTTAAGAGGCATATAGCGATCAAGCCCCTTACATTGTGTTTCAAGAGGTTGCGCAAATTGAGTTAAATCTGACTTTAAAGCCGCAATATCTGCATATATCGATACAGGTATAAAAGTAAAAACCGTCAATAGCGCAATTTTTCTTATTATAAAATTCATAATTTTATTCTCATTTTATTTAAAAATAAAAAACTCTGTATTGTTTAATTGATGATTTAACAATGCATAACGAAAATCATGCATTAATTGTGATGATAACTCTCGCTTTTGCTCAACCAGCATTTTAAATAACTGTAAAAACTGACCATGACTAAATACCAGTAAATGATCATGTTGATAATGCGCTTTTAGGGAATCCAAGTGCACAATAAAGTCCGTAACGCGATAATAAAAATTTGCAAAAGATTCAGCACCTTCACTTGTAACTAAATTGACATCTGCTTGATTCCAATAATCATCTACCCAAGGTTTTCGTTCCTCTAAAGTGGTATTTTTACATCGCATATCGGATAAGTAAGAAAACTCATGGATATCCAAAATTTGAGGTGTAATCTGATCACGTAATAAAATTGGGTCAGCTGTTAGACGTGTACGGATAAATGGAGAGACATAAATCTGCTTTGCTGGAGGTAAAACATCAATAAGTTTTTGCGCCTGTTCATGTCCATATTCGGTTAAGGGAATACTTGCATGGGACTCAGTTTTACCATTTACATTCCCTAAACTTTGCGCATGGCGAATTAAATAAATGCTCATATCAACCTTGACTATTTTAATTTTTAGACAACATTTTAAAAAGAATGATAATTCAAAATGAATCATCTGGAATTAACACACGTTTTCAGAACAACATTTGAAAAAGCAAGTCATATTTAGTGCTTAAGAAACAAAGTTTTCTCTACTGCTCTTCGATTTACTAAACCTTGTACCGTTTTGCCACCTGCCTTGATCCAAACATCAAATTGATGACTGGCAGCGTGATAATCAGAGGTATTCAATAATTTTAATAAGGTTGAGTTTTTAAAAGCACCGATACCTATGTTATAGCTCAATGAAACCAACGCATCAAACTGATTTTGATTTAAAGGAACGTTTACAGCAGCAGTTACTGCTTGTTCAAAACGCCTAAGATCATGTTGCATATAGTTTTTTGCTTGTTCAATGGTACAAGTATCCCCATACTGAACAGCTTTTCCATGCGGGTAAATCGTTGTTCCATAACCGATAGTACAAACCCCGACGCCATCATCATAGGCTTTGAGCTCTAATCCCTCAAAACCACAAATCAAATCTACACCTTGAGGGCTGACTTGAGTAATTTGATCTTGTGCAAAGCCAATCTCCGTAGCACATGTATCCACGGCCACTGCAACGTCTGAACGAGAATAAGCTTGATGATGTTTATTCAAATCGCGCTGTTTTTCATTCAATAGTTTTGAAAACAAAGTAGAAAATAACTTGGAAAAAAATTTAGACCAAAATTGCGTCATCAATAAAACTCAAAAAAAGAAAAGGGTTGTATCGCTGTACCTATACCAACCAATATTAAACATAGCTTTTTAAATTAATAAAGTTGTCTTTGGTTGCATTACGTAGAGACATATTGATTTCAAATAAAATAGTGCCTCTCTTATCATAAGAAAGGCATTTTCAAATTCGAATTATCTTGAATTAAAACAAGAAATAACGCTGTGCCATGGGTAATACTTCAGCAGCTTCACAAGTTAGATGTACACCATCGGCACGAACTTCATAGGTTTCAGGATGCACATCCATCACAGGACAATAGCTATTATGCTTCATGTCTTGTTTAGTGATGTTTCTGGTATTTTTACAAGGTGAAATTAACTTCCTTAATTGTAATTTTTCAGCAACACCTAGTTCAATTGCGGCCTGTGACAAGAAAGTAATACAGGTATTGTGCACGCCTCTTGGATATGCCCCAAACATTGGACGGTAATGTACCGGCTGTGGTGTTGGAATTGAGGCATTAATATCTCCCATTGGCGCTGCCGCAATCATTCCACCTTTAATGATCATTGATGGCTTTACCCCAAAAAACTCGGGTTTCCACAACACCAAATCAGCAAGTTTCCCTTCTTCTATAGAACCAATTTCGTGGCTTAAACCATGAGTAATGGCAGGATTTATTGTATATTTTGCAATATAACGCTTCACCCGATTATTATCATGATACTGATTATCGCCTTCTAATGGTCCTCGTTGCACTTTCATTTTATGCGCCGTTTGCCAAGTACGTAAAATCACCTCACCCACACGCCCCATGGCTTGAGAGTCAGAAGACATCATTGAAATTGCGCCGAGATCTTGCAATATATCTTCTGCGGCAATCGTTTCACGACGAATACGGCTCTCAGCAAATGCGACATCTTCAGCTATCGCTGGATCTAAATGGTGGCAGACCATGAGCATGTCTAAGTGTTCATCAATGGTATTGATAGTATATGGGCGGGTTGGATTGGTTGAAGATGGCAAAACATTTGCCTGACCAATGGCTTTTAAAATATCAGGCGCATGACCGCCACCCGCGCCCTCAGTATGATAAGTGTGAATAGTACGATTTTTAAATGCCCCCAGTGTTTCTTCAAGAAAACCACTTTCATTTAAAGTATCGGTATGAATCGCAACTTGTACATCATATTCATCTGCCACAGTTAGACAATTATCAATTGCAGCAGGGGTAGAACCCCAGTCTTCATGCAATTTCAGCCCCACCACACCTGCTTTAATCTGCTCCGCAATCGGTTCAGGTTGACTTAAATTACCTTTACCCAATAAGCCAATATTCATAGGTAAATCATCAATGGCTTGCAGCATGGTTGAAATATGCCATGGCCCTGGTGTTACCGTTGTTGCCGATGTTCCTGCAGCGGGACCAGTACCACCACCAATCATGGTTGTTGTTCCTGACATTAACGCTGTTTCAACTTGTTGTGGGCAAATCCAGTGAATATGGGTATCTATTCCACCTGCTGTAAGTATTTGCCCTTCACCGGCAATCACCTCAGTGGCCGCACCTAATGGAATGGTAATATCGGGTTGAATATCCGGATTGCCAGCTTTACCTATTTTCCAAATTCGCCCATTTTTCAATCCTACATCGGCTTTAATAATTCCCCACCAATCGACAATCAATGCATTGGTAATCACCGTATCTGCAACATCTACTGCAAGTAATTGAGATTGCCCCATCCCATCGCGAATAACTTTGCCACCCCCAAATTTAACTTCTTCACCATAGGTGGTGAGATCTTGTTCAACTTCTATAAAAAGTTCGGTATCTGCTAAACGTAATCGATCCCCAACGGTAGGACCAAACATTTCAGCATAAGCTCGACGTGACATTTTCATTTTGATTATCCTTTTAGTCCAACTTACCCATCACACGCCCTGCGAAACCATAGACTTCACGTTTTCCGACCAGTGCAACGATTTCAACATCACGTCGCTGCCCCGGCTCAAACCGAACCGCTGTACCCGCTGCAATATTTAAACGAAAACCTTTGGCACGTTCACGATCAAATTGCAAAGCATCATTGGCTTCATAAAAATGAAAATGTGAACCCACCTGAATCGGTCGATCACCTAAATTTGACACTGAAATTTTCAGTACTTCACGACCGACATTCATTTCAATATCACAATCAGGTGTAATAATTTCACCAGGGATCATGTGCTTATCCTAATTTTTTAAAAAGTATTCTATATAATCGGTTGGTGGACTGTGACGAGCTTCGAGCCATCTGGAAAAGTAGCCTCTACCTGCACTTCGGCAATCATCTCAGGCACACCCTCCATCACATCATCACGACTGAGCAAGGTAGTGCCAAAATGCATCAACTCACTGACAGTCATTCCATCTCGCGCACCTTCAAGCAGTGCTGCGGAAATAAATGCAATAGATTCAGGATAATTGAGTTTTAGTCCACGTGCTTTACGACGTTCTGCAACCAAACCCGCTGTAAAAATCAGCAGTTTGTCTTTTTCAGTAGGATTGAGTTCCATATGTGTTTCCTAAAGTTCTTGCATTTTTTATGCAAAATATGTGCTCAGTTTTAAATTAAACACGCAGATTTTATTTCTAAAAGACGAACTTTAAATGAATCAAGTTCGCCAAATTCGTGGAAATGCTTCATCCAAATCAAACCAATATCGCCTCAATCTGGCACGAATTGCTGCAAAAGCATCATGACAATGTCGAACATCATCACCTAAAAAACGTGCACTGATGACATCACCCAATAAGGTTAACCTGACAGGCATATCCATTCGCATCATCAACTCACGAATTAAATCGATATGTGCCTCTAAATAAATGTTTGCTCGGAATTTTTCAGGAGGAACTGCCCATAAACTTCCCATAACGGCATGATTATTCATGCCTAGACAAGAACTTAGCCAACGATCATTGCCTTTAAAACTCAATGTGTCTGCCACCAGTAATTGCTGATTTCGCCATAATTTTAAATGACTGTGATAAGCACCAGATTGGAATTTTTCATTTCGAGCTTGTCGACCAATCACCAACATATCCCAACCGATAAAGCTTGCTGTCTGATCAAGCTGAATCAAGGTTTCTGAGTGAGCATTGGCACCATCAAATAACATGGTTTCTTGAGGAAGCCATTCAAACACAGCATTGTGTTTAACTGAGATATGGATATGTTGATAAGCTTGTTTGCCATTGGTTCGATACCATTTACCTGCACCAGGGGTCGTGACTAAGGCATGGGCAGCAACATCAACATTAATCTCAAATGTTAAATGATCGCCACCTGCAATACCCGCAGGCGGATGGACAATAATCGCATGACAAATCCCAGTTTTTTCAGGCCAAAGCATCTTTTGCACACGTACAGGTCCAAAATGTCTACGATGGGCTAGTACTGTCCGCTCAGTTTGAGCCTGAAAACCCAATTCTAGTTTTGCATACCAAAGGCGCTGATCAGGAAGATGTTCCACTAAACTTATCATGGCCGCCTTTATAAATGGATATCAGCAATTAAGCGCTTAAACATTAAGCCAAACCAATAACTGCAACGACCGCAGCCAAAGTACCAATAATTTTCTTGCCATATGGAACGTACTTTTTAATAAAAGCACCAATGCCTAAACCACCCGCATAGATCAATGCCATTGCTGTCACCATGCCTAAAATCAGTAAGCTGGCATGACCGGATTGGCCTAGTTCAGTTCCATGCGCAACACCATGAAAACTTGCCAATAAAACTGCTGCAATAGGTAAAACTTGATTTGTTTTTGTCCAAAGCGCTACAGCCAGTAAAACCAATGAAGCAATGATGCCGTATTCAGCAATTGCTGCTGGAATAAATCCTTGGCTACCGATCATAAAACCAACCACCATCGCTGAAGCTAAGCCTATCAAGCCAAAAAGCTTCCAGCGTTGATTTGCTGTCCACATCAATACACCAAATGCGATTGCCATCATCAAATGATCTAAACCTGTAAATGGATGAATAAAGCCCGCCCAAAACCCAGTATGGTGATCATGTCCAGGATGAGCCAAAGCCAATACAGGTAAATATGCAGCACATGCCATCAGAGTTTTTTTTAAAATACGCATTCAAATTCTCCTTTGATTATTTTTAAATTCAAATAGTTACAATTATTTTTAATATCGCGACTAAGCTTTAAATAAACCTTGTTTTTCAATAAACTCAATGATTTGGTTTAAACCAGCTTGAGTTTTCATATTTGAAAATAGAAAAGGTTTATCACCACGCATGCGTTTTGCATCTTGATCCATCACATCGAGATTTGCACCGACCATTGGGGCTAAATCTGTTTTGTTAATAATCAATAAATCCGACTTGGTAATTCCTGGACCACCTTTACGTGGGATCTTTTCACCACCTGCAACATCAATCACATAAAGGGTTAAATCAGATAATTCGGGACTAAACGTAGCGGCTAGATTATCTCCACCACTTTCGATAATAATCAGCTCTAAACCATTAAATTTTTCACAAAGATCATCAATTGCAGCCAAATTAATTGAAGCATCTTCACGAATTGCAGTATGCGGACAACCACCTGTCTCAACACCAACAATACGTTCTGGTGACATCGCTTCATGACGAGTTAAAAAATTAGAATCTTCTTTGGTATAGATATCGTTGGTCACAACCGCCATATTATATTTGTTGCGTAAAGCAAGGCATAAATTTAGGGTTAATGCTGTTTTACCTGAACCAACAGGACCACCTATTCCAACACGTAAAGGGCTACGTTCTGTCATCATTTTTTCCTTTTCTATACTTCATTCTCTATAAAAGTAGGGAATGAACCGTGTCATTTATGATCTAAATAATCGTGAATATAAAGTTTCATGCGACATACTTAACATCGCATAATTGGGCAAGGCACTACTTAACGCATCATCTTCTAAGGCCAAGGCACGTACTACCGCTTGAGGAATTAGGCCATGTAAGTGCCACAAAATTCTTTGACCACTCATTTGCCCTAAAGGGACAGTTTTAACTGCACCTAGCACTTGATTTTCTAAAACAGTAAAGCTATATGCTGTTAGGACATCCACCAGATTAAGCTTCAACGTTCCGCATAAATGTGCGTAAACTGGTACAAAACCAAACTGCTTTTTAATCTCAGGTTGCTGTTTTAAAACATCACGAATCCAAGCATTCAAAGAAAATGCCAACTGCTGAGATTCAGCCCGTAATTCTTTTGATTCACGGCTTGCTTTATAAAAGTTAGCCCAATTTAAAAATTCTACCTCGTCTAAATAATGTTGCATTAAACGTTTTAAAATGGGTAGTTCAAACCTAACCAGCAACATTTCCAGTACTTCTTCAAAATAAGCGATACTGCTTGCTTCATCATGAATCAAACCCTGATCAATCGCACTTTCCACCCCTTGCGAATAGCAATATGCACCGATGGGTAAGGCTGTCGATGACAAGGTCAATAGACTTAGTAGTTGCGATGCGTTAGTGATGGACATGATGTAAAGCCTTAATTGGGCTTAAACGATGATCATGCTGATGTTGGGCATATGCCCCACTTTCAGGTTCAAATGGATGTTCTACTTCATCTACTGTCAACCCTAAACCTTGGATCATTTCTGCAAGGACATGATCAGGTTCAAAATAAAGTGCAGTTGGGGAAAGCATTAACGGAACATGGCGATTTCCCAGATGATATGCAGCTTTAAGTAAATCAAAACTATCCAGTGCAGAAACTCGCATTAATTTTTCAGCTTTGGCATCTACACGTAACACCTCACCTTGTTCAGTTGCAATATAAGAACCACTACGCAAAATGCCCGTACGCGGCAAATCTGCACCAATATCGTGCCCATTATTTAAAGTTGCACGAAAACGGCTCTTTTGGCGAGTATCAAAAGTCAATTCAATACTTTCAGCCTCAATGTTTGACTCTATATGGTCTAGACGTTGCGTATAAATTTTCATACTGATCCACTTTTCTATGGCACTTGATTTAAAATGTTCCAAATTGATGCCAAAATTTTATTCATAAATATTGGTTTGCATTAAATTAAAGCATTTATCATGCCAGTTTTTAGAATCTTAAGAATTCAAAATACATCTTATTTAGAACACCAACCTAAAACCTGAGATCAAATTTATATGAATAAAATTTCAATAAAAAATAAGGACAATTAAACGTTACAAAATAAAACCATAATAAAATTATGTGTATTTCACAAAAGCTTGAAATAACACACTTTTGATCAACTAAAATTCCTATCGACAATTTGCGACTAACAGCGCAATGTGGTATCAATGAATAAATAATGACGGGGTCTGTTGACAATTCGTCTAGATTTGCGACTACGTGTGTTTTTTTGGTGATACTAGGCACGAAGTATGAAATTTAGTCATTCTAAATGAATATTTCGTAACGACGTAGCGGCAAAAAAAACACGCTAGTCCCGAAGGGTTGTGGCTAAAATTATCTCAGTCTGCGTTATGAAACTCGAAAATAGTCTCGCTATTCTCTTCGTTTCCTGCCTTGTCTGCTCAATTTTAGCTTACAACGCAAACCCTTTATGAAATGTCAACAGCCCCCTTAAAAGGAGAAACTTATAATGGCTTATCAACACATACTGCTTGCTGTAGATGACTCTCCTATTTCTTATGCTGCACTTGAACATGCAGAGAAACTTGCACTTGCTTTTAACTGTAAAATTACTGTGATGAGTGTAATCGCAGTTGATCCTTTTAAAGGCGTCGATTTTTATAAAATAGCGCCTGCTGTAACTCAATATTTATTTGAAGCTGAAAAAAATGCTTTAGCACGTTTAAAAGATATTCAAGAAACTTTAGTTCACCATGGTGTAACAACAGTAGATACCAAAGTGGTACGTGAAGTTCCTCCTGCTACTGGAATTTTAGATGTTGCAGATGAACTAAATGTGGACCTTATTGTAATGGGCTCCCATGGACGTACTGGTCTGAAAAAATTCTTCTTAGGGAGTGTTGCACAAGAAGTGTTGTCTATTTCTCCACTGCCTGTGTTGATTATTAAATCTACCCAAGAAGAAGCTTAGTTTTTATTTGAAATCTTAATTAAAAAGGTGTGATTATGAGTTATCAAAATATTCTTGTCCCAGTTGACGGTTCTGACATTTCTTTTTCTGCATTAAAACATGCTGCTGCGATTGCAAAAGCCTTTGGAAGCAAAGTCACTGCGATCAGTGTCGTTGCTGAAGACCCTTTTGCAGCTGCTGATTTTTACTATTCGCCAGATATGTTAAAAGATTACATTGAAGAAGCAATTAAAAATGCGGAAGAAGGTTTGGGCAAAGCCAAACAATTGGCTGAACAGCAAGGTGTTCAGATTGATGCACAAGTCGTGAGAGACTCGGTTGCAGCAGAAACCATCATTAAAACTGCTGAATCATTAAATACAGATTTAATTATCATGGGATCACATGGGCGTAAAGGCTTCCAGAAATTTTTCTTGGGTAGCTTTGCGCAAGACGTACTAGGTCAAACTAAACTCCCTGTATTGATTGTCAAACAGTGATTGATTAAATTATCAGATAAATAAAACCCAGTTTAGCTGGGTTTTAATTATGCAATGTCCATAGCAAAGACAACTTGGGAAAATTATTAAATCGCGATAACTTTGACTAAAATGGTTTGAGATTCTTCAAAATCATCAAAAATTTGCTTACGGCTAAGTTCTTTGGACTTTACTTTAAAATTATGATTTTGATAGTGAATGATATCGGGAATTTGATCAAAATAATTTCCTTCGGCTTCAATACTTTCTTCAAATAAAGCGGTGCCAAGCTGATATTCTCTACTTTTTAGGACAACATACTTAACTGTCGTTTTCATGATTCGTACTCCATTTTCATATGCACTTTATTTTTATTTATATCATCTTTTGGCAGGTTTGAAATATATAAATTCACCATATTGCACAGTAATTCTACGATTGGCCCAAAAAAGGAAAACCCACCTGTTGAAGAGTGGGTTGACTGCATATTTACAGACTTTACGCTGATTATTCTTTTAAACTTTTTTTGATTGTTATTTAATGCTTATTCTTGGTTTTTGTTGTTTGTGCAGACATTATGGCAAATAAATATGACAAACCTATTTCAACCACAATTTCTTTTTAGTTATTTTATTATTATTGATAAAAATCAATCTAACATATTAATTTTTATAATTAATTAAATAAATAAATACACGATGAGTATGCCTACTTTCCACATAGTTTTCTTGCAAATTTTTTCAATTTACTTATAGTTAAATTATTGAATATCAATAATTATTTTAGAGTCATACTTATGCTTTTAAAACAATGTTGTGATCTGCTTGAAAGAAAGAATTTAACAATCGCATTTATTGAAAGTGCAAGTTCTGGTTATTTATCCAGCCAATTTTCGATCTATAAAAACAGTGGTGCAGATATTTTATTAGGCGGTTTAGTCAGTTACGCCCCCTCTATTAAAATTTCAATTTTACAAGTTGATCCATCCCTCATCGAAAAATATAGTGCTGAATCAGTTGAAGTTACTCAAGCAATGGCAATTCAAGGAAAAAAGCTCTTTACAGCTGCAGATATCATTGTCAGTTGTACGGGCTTACTTAAACCAGGTGGTAGTGCGAGTCTTGAAAAACCAGAAGGTACTTTCTTTATCTCAATCTATTATCAAAACAGGTTATCAAATTTTAAATATTTTATTGAAGCTGAGCCGTTGACTCGACTAAATCAATTGACTGAAAATATTGCAAAGGAAATATTAAAAATCTTAAATATTGTTTAAGATTTATGCTACGCCTTAACTAAAATACAAATTACTGAAATATTTAATTCACTTTTTAACTAAAAAGCGTTAAATTTTACCTAGATTATCAACATATCAATAACACAAATGAACTTATTAGGAAGCGGTATGAAACTTCAATTTGCAGTAATTTCTTCTTTAGCATGTTTAACTTTGGCGGGTTGTGCTGGCTCTTATCCAGAAAGAGTTGTTACAAAAGGCCCTTTAATCTGTGAAGCAAATGAAGTTTGCCCTGAACTATCTATGCGTTGGAAAGATGAAGTCCGTGATGGCTTTAAAATCACAGCAGAAATTAACAACCCAACAAAATATGATATTACCCAATTTGTTTTCTTAGTGGATGGCCAGCCGTATACATATTCAACCATTAACACGACCCAATATGCGGGTACAGTTTCATCAAACTCGATTAATGTTCCAGTCAGTTTTCTTAACTCATTCCGTAATGGTAAAGAAATTTCACTTAAATTGGTCACCAATCAGGGCGATGTTGAACGTTCAATCTTAAAGGCAGATGGTCAACAATCTTCTGCGTACCTAACGTTCTTAAAGGGTTATACAGGTCAAATTGTTACTCAATAAGACTGAGCAGAATAGATATAAAAAAACCAGACAAAATGTCTGGTTTTTTTAACTGAAAATCTTTAACTTAAAATAATGAATCCATTCGCATTGACCTAAATTTGTTAAGTAAAGACAAATCATTTGAAATTTGCTCTCATAATTAAAGATATTTCAAAACTAAAATACCCTCTCTTATCTCAAATATATTTGCTATTTAGGTTCAATTGGGGCAAATGGTGCAACCACATCCGCATTTTGTGCACGGTGACGCATAAAATGATCCATCAATACAATGGCAAGCATGGCTTCAGCAATAGGTGTCGCACGCACGCCCACACAAGGATCATGCCGACCTTTGGTGAGGACATCTGTATCTTCACGATCTAGATTGATGGTTTTTCCTGGTGTGGTAATACTTGCGGTTGGTTTTAACGCAATCGCTACGCGAATGGTTTGACCTGAAGAAATACCCCCGAGAATACCACCAGCATGATTGGCTAAAAACCCATCGGTGCTAAGTTCATCACGTGTTTGATGACCAAATTGTTCTGCAACTGCAAAACCATCACCAATTTCAACACCTTTCACCGCATTGATTGACATCATGGCATGGGCAATATCAGCATCTAAACGATCAAATACGGGTTCACCCCAACCTACAGGTACTTTTTCTGCAAGGATTTCAAGCTTTGCACCACAACTGGTACCCTGTTCACGCAATGATGTCACCAGCGCTTCAAAACGTTGAACTGCATTGACATCACCACAGAAGAATGGATTATTGGGAACTTCATTCCAATCTAAAGCTTGTGCTTTTTCTGTACCAATTTGCGTCACATGCCCACGAATCACAATCGCAAATTTCTCAAAAAGAAATTTCTTTGCAATCGCACCCGCTGCCACACGCATCGCCGTTTCACGTGCACTTGAACGACCACCACCACGATAATCACGGAAACCATACTTTTGCGTATAGGTGTAATCTGCATGGCCTGGACGGAAAGTTTGCGCAATATTGCCATAATCTTTAGATTTTTGATCTGTATTACGGATCAATAAACCAATCGAAGTTCCTGTCGTTTTACCTTCAAAAACTCCAGAAATGATTTCAACCTCATCTGGCTCTTTACGCTGAGTAGCAAACTTAGACGTTCCCGGTTTACGACGATCTAAATCAATTTGTAAATCTTCAGCAGATAATTCAAGACCCGGTGGCACACCATCAACAATTGCCATCAAGCCTACGCCGTGAGATTCACCACAAGTCGTTACACGGAAGAGTTGTCCAATACTGTTACCTGCCATGCTTACGACTCCTTAAGCTTGAATAGATTGAATAAATAAATCACGGAATGTACGACATTGTTCAGCAGTCAAAGCAAAAATACCTGTACCGCCTTTTTGGAACTGTAACCAGTAAAAATCAATCGTATTAAAATTCTGTTTCATTGCCCATTCTGAGTTACCTACTTCAATCACGATTAAACCGTCTTCAGTTAAATAATCAGTAGCTTGAGCCAACATTTTTCGAACTAAATCCAAACCATCTTGACCAGCAGCTAAAGCAAGTTCAGGTTCATGATGGAATTCATCCGGGAGATCTGCCATATCTTCGGCATCCACATACGGTGGATTTGAAACGATCAAATCATATTGATTTTCAGCTGGAATTTTGGCAAACAAATCTGACTCAAGCAAAGCCACCTGATATTGCTTATTGTGGTGCTCCGCATTAATAGAAGCCACTTCTAATGCTTCTTTAGAAATATCAGTTGCATCTACTTCTGAATCAGGGAATGCATATGCCAGCGCGATCGCAATACAACCTGAACCCGTACACATATCTAAGATACGCTGTGGTGTTTTTGGATTTGGGTTTTCAGGTAAATTATTCACGCCTGCACGTGTTTGTCCATTTTCATCTAAACAATAAGGTGCAAAACGGTTTTCGATCAATTCAGCAATCGGTGAACGAGGAATTAACACACGCTCATCAACATAGAATGGCTTACCAAAGAAATAAGCGAGGTTAAGTAAATAAGAGGTTGGAATTCTTTCATTTACACGACGTTCGAGTAAATTTAAAAACTCAGCTTTTTCACTTGGCAATAATTTTGAATCTAAAATTTCAGCATCCGCCTTCCATTCTAAAGAAAGCGTTTGTAACACCAAGGCAGAACTTTCTGCAAAATAATCTTCTGTACCTTGACCCAAATGTGCATCGTATTGACGTAAAGCTGTAACCCCAAAACGAATAAAATCACGAATTGTTGATAGGTTTTCAGCAGCTTCCTGTAAATGTTCAGGGCTAATAGTCGGTCGATCCACTTAAGGTTTCTCCAAGGTCATATTTTTAAACGCCTTATGATACCTTGTTTTGCATGACATTTATAATGCTTTACGACAATTTACTTAGCAATTATTTTATAGCGCAATAAAGCACTATAAACGATAGCTTTGTTTCTCTAAGATATTGGCTCTATTGACTGTTTGTTTAAGCGCACAATTGTAATACTTCATTTTATAATCATCTGAAACTGATTTATTCGACTCATCACACTGCTGTTCTCGAAGTTTAAGCCATTGTTTCTGATATTTCTTTTGAACTTTCTGTTGCTTATCTGTATACAGGTCCAGTGTCTGTTTAAATAATGATTTCAAACGATCATCTTGTTTACTCAACTCTGTTTTCATACAACTGGCAAGTGTTGCTGAGCTCGAACCTGCCGAATTCATACAGTTTAAATACTCTGAACTATAGCCGATCGCCTGTATTTACATCGGCAATAATACAACTAAACTGATACCCCAATATTTTAAATACATCCAATTCCCTATCCCAAAATCATTATTTTAATTCAAAAACTCTTAATCCAAAGAACTAAGGCGCTAATTTTAAATAATCAGCTATGTAGAAGAGTGTAAAAGATTTGAAACTAAATACAATAGACTTCCGTCATAAATCAAAAAACGTACAATTTATTTGATCTTAAATTAATCAGCAAAATTATTTAATTCAAGAGATAATCCTTGGATGAAATTCAAAGATATTCAAAAATTATCAGACGTTAAGTTTCGTAGGCTTACCGGTGTTAGTTGGGCTACATTTAACCTGATGTTGGCCGAGCTAAATAAGCATTTACCTCGTCATATTGGTAAAGGACGACCGCATAAATTACCGTTGGAAGATCGTTTGCTCTTATGTATAGAATATTGGAGAGAATATCGAACATTTTTCCATCTTGGTATGAGTTACGGTGTATCTGAAACGAGTGCAATTCGTATCATACGTGTTATTGAAGATACCTTAATCCGTTCTGGAAAATTTAACTTGCCAAAACAACTTCCTAATCGAGATGAAGTGGATTGGGAAGTTGTTGTGATTGATGCAACTGAAATATTAGTTCAACGTCCAAAAAAAACAGAAGAAATGGTATAGCGGTAAAAAAAAGCGACATACCTTTAAATTTCAGTTATCTATGCACTATACAACAGGTGAAATACTGAGTGTATGTGGAAGTCATGGAAGCATGCATGATTTTAAAATATTTAAAAAAAGCATGAGGAAATTAAAATTTAAGCCCTTTTTTATCGTTGATAAGGGGTATTTAGGGATAAAGAAATTGGGTTTTGGATGCCTCATGCCATCTAAAGCAAAGAAAACTGAAAAACTAGATTCTGAATTAAAAAAGTTAAATAGAGAGATTGGTCGTAGACGAATTCAAGTAGAGCATGTATTTGGAAGGATGAAATGTTTTAAGATTTTATCTTGTGTATATAGAAATCGTCGTAAAAGATTAAACCTGCGGTTTAATTTACTTGCTGGCATATACAATTTAGATTGGGTGAAAGATAAACAATTAAATTGATTGAAAAATGATTTATGAAGGAAGTCTAATCATTGTAGATAAATTGTGGTTAAAAATTGATTTAAAGCAATCAACTTTGTTACACCATATCACTAATTTTTCAGATTTATTTTCAAGCTATTATTATATGTTTTAAAAAATCGATCTTCATGGTTATAAAATATCAACTTATTTGTGGCTAAATTGCTGAGATTGAGCACTTAACTTGAAATTAGGTCATTTCACCTTTATATATACAATAAGTTTTTAAATATTTATGAATTTAGTTAATTTATGAGCTACAAACATAATAACCTCATGGCAATGCGTCAGTCATGGTGGGATGATGAATCCACTCCAAATGTCAAAATTGAAAAGCAATTTTTTCAACAAACCCTTACAGAACAAGGTGTTTATGAACCGGCTTCTCTAGATGATGTAAAATATTTTTTCTTTAGCTTGCCAAGCATAATCATTGTTAAAGGTTATGCACTGGGTTTTACCAATCAAAGTGTTAAGGATCTGATCATTAATTACATTGCTTCTAATAAGCAAGGTTTAATACTTCGGAAAGAGCTCAAAATCCAATTTAGAATGTAAATTTTAATATTGCTTAGGCTATTTTGATAAAATTAATTTAATTCCCCCATTCAGCGAATTGAACTGTTTAAATACAGTCATTCCATGTAATATTCCTTACAATTAGTCATCTTTTTATCTTTTCGAATCTCTTTTAAAGGATTTTATCTTCATGTCAGATCAGAACGAAAAGCTCAAACAGTTAAAAACCTCATCAATGGATCGTCGCTTATCAATCGCAAAAGCATCATTATTGGCAGGTACACGCTGGGCAGCTTCAAGTGCGAGTTCAATCTTTTCAAGTGAAGAAGAAAAAGAAAAAAAACGTAAACAAGCGATGAAGGAACAAGCCAATTACCTTGTTCAAGAAATTGGTAAGCTAAAAGGCTCAATTGTTAAAATCGGTCAAATGATGGCGCTTTATGGCGAGCATTTTTTACCTGAAGAAATTACTCAAGCATTAAACACCCTCAATAATCAAACAGTTGCCCTTGCATGGCCTGCGATTAAAGAGCAATTGGTCAGTCAATTGGGTTCAAAACTCAACGATCTCACCATTGATCATGAGCCGATTGGTACAGCTTCTCTGGCTCAGGTTCACCGCGCAACACGTAAGTCAGATGGATTAGAGTTGGTTCTTAAAATCCAATATCCAGGTGTAGCTGACGCCATAGACTCAGATATGAGCCTATTTCGAAATATGCTTAAATTGACACGTATGGTGCCACAAACCCGTGAGTTCGATCAGTGGTTTGATGAAGTTCGTGAAATGATGCATCGTGAAGTTGATTATAAAGTTGAAGCGGCAACAACCCGTCGTTTTGGCCAGCGACTTAAAGAAGATCCACGTTATGGCGTGCCACAAATTATTGATGACTATTGTACCAATCAAGTCCTGTGCATGACCTTTGAACGTGGTGTCCCCATCAACAGCCCTGTCATGTTATCTTTACCGCAAGAGCGCCGAAATCTTTTAGGTGAAGCATCACTTGAAATCGCAGTCCGTGAATTGTTTGAGTGGGGCGAAATGCAAACCGATCCTAACTTTGGTAATTACCTTGTTCGCTTGGGTAATGGTGAAGATATAAAAGACAAAATTATTTTATTAGATTTTGGTGCAATACGTCAGTTTGATGATCAACTCCTTGGTGTTGCCTGTAATTTAATTAAAGCCGGTTATAACCACGATGCTGAAGCTATGGTTAAGGCAATGTCAGGCTATGAGTTCTTTGATGCCATGCCCCTAAGCATTAAACCCGATATGGCAAAAGTATTTTTATTGGCAACAGAAGCCTTTAGTACACCTTTAAATAATCCAGATTTACCCGCTGGCGTGATGGATCAACATAATCGTTATGACTGGAAAAAAAGCCAGTTGCATAGCCGTGTGATGCAACGTGCTTCAAAATCAATGGCTTCACGTTACTTCAGTATTCCACCAAAAGAATTTATGTTTATCAGTCGTAAATTTATTGGTGCTTATACATTTATGACGGTGATTGAAGCAAAGACTAATGTTCGTAAAATGATTGTACCTTTTGTTTAATCTTTTTAGTTTTCATACAAGTTAAAAGAGATTTTAAAAGTTTTTAAAATGTCACTTTTACCAATACCCAACAAATGTTGGGTATTTTTATTTTAAAATAATTTATAAAAATCAAAATATTAAAAACTTATAAACCCTTAACTCTACCATTCATCTATGGTCAATCAGTTTGTCAGCTTTGACATGGTTTTTTATATTTATGCATGTCAGGATTGATGTATACCGACACTAAAATACAGGGACTTCGGCATGACCAATATGGTAAATAAAGCTCAAGGTTTGGGTTTAAATCTAATTACAAAAATTGCAGGTAGTGATTTACTTGATCAGTTTAAATTGCGCAAATTTATTGAAAGATCTCTTTATCAAGGGTCTAAAGCAGGTTTTAAAACCTTAAGTGCTACACAAAAAGCCTTTAAATCAGATTCAAATGTAACCAAACAACGTTTACCCAACCAACAAAAGTCCCTATTTGATCTGAGCTTGACTGAAGAACAGCAAATGACTGTGGATGCCATGGATCAATTTGCTTCCGAAGTACTTTATCAATTGGCTCATCAAGCGGATCACGACGAAAAGTTTCCAGCTGAGCTTTGGCAACACAGTACCGATTTAGGTCTAAATTACTATGCACTGCCTGAAGCTTTAGGTGGTGTCGCATCTGAAAAAAATATTGTGAGTAATATTTTAATTGCTGAACGCTTAGCTAAAGGTGATTTTTCACTTGCTGCAGGTCTGCTCTCTACTTTTAGTGTCATCAATGCAATTACGCAATGGGGTTCTGAACAAGTTCAATCTGTTTATTTGCCAAATTTTGCCAATGATACCGATATTCAAGCCACTTTTGCAGTACAAGAAGCAACCCCTGCGTTTAATCCCTTACGCTTAAAAACTAAAGCAACTGCCAACAATGGACAATTCAGCATTACTGGAGAAAAAACTTTAGTGCTGTTGGGTGCAACAGCAGATTTATTCCTTGTTAGTGCAGACTTTAAGGGTCAAGCGGACGTTTTCGTTGTAAAGCGAGATCCAAGTATTACAGTGAAAAAATCACCGGCAATGGGCTTAAAAGCAACTGAAACGGTAACTTTGAAGTTTGACAATACCCCTGCCCAACGTTTGGGTGATGATGATTTTAATTACGCTGCATTTTTAGATTTAGGCAATCTAATGTGGTGTGCAATGGCTGTTGGTAGCTGTGAAGCGGTTAAAGAATACAGCATCAAATATGCCAATGAACGTACTGCATTTGGTGAGCCTATTTCACACCGCCAAAGCGTGGCATTTATGATCGCAGATATGGCGATTGAAATTGATGCAATGCGTATGCTGATTTTAAATGCTGCCAGTCTTGCAGAAGCAGGACAACCCTTCCATAGAGAAGCGTATTTAGCCCGTCTACTTTGTGCAGAAAAATCCATGAAAATTGGTACAGATGGTGTGCAAATTTTAGGTGGACATGGTTTTACTAAGGAACATCCAGCTGAGCGTTGGTACCGTGACTTACGTGCAACTGCCGTTCTACATTCTGGCTTACACGCTTAACTTAGAAGATAAAGGATAAAAATCATGAATTTACAAAATCCAAAAAAATTCCAAATGCTTTTAGATCAAGCACACGAAACTGCATTAAATGTTTTACGCCCAATTTCTCGTAAATACGACAAAGCGGAACATGCCTATCCAAAAGAACTCGATATGCTCGCATCGTTACTAGATGGCATGAACGATGGTGGCGATGGACTCAACGCTGGTGCTGCGATTAATAAACGTGGCGATACAGACAGTAATAATAAAAATGGCACAAATATGTCTACCGCATTGGGTGTGATTGAAATGTGTTATGGCGATACAGGCCTATTGCTGACCATGCCACGTCAAGGACTGGGAAATTCAGCCATTGCTGCCGTCGCCAATGATGAACAGCTTGAGCGTTTTAAAGGAACATGGGCTGCGATGGCCATCACTGAACCTGGTTGTGGTTCTGACTCTGCTGCGATTCGTACAACCGCAACCAAAGATGGTGATGATTACATTCTGAACGGTGAAAAAATATTTGTCACCTCTGGGGAACGTGCTGACTCAGTCGTGGTTTGGGCAACTTTGGATAAGAAATTGGGGCGTGCTGCGATTAAATCTTTTGTAGTACCAAAAGGCACACCTGGTATGAAGGTAGAACGTCTTGAACATAAACTAGGTATTAAAGCATCCGATACAGCAGCAATTAGTTTTATTGACTGTCGTGTACCTGGAGTCAACTTACTCGGTAATGCAGAAATTGATGTAGCCAAAGGTTTTGCGGGTGTGATGGAAACTTTTGATAATACCCGCCCACTAGTTGCAGCTATGGCAGTAGGCTGTGCCAAAGCTTCTCTAGAGCGCATCAAAGAAATCTTTAAAGATGAGCTAGATCCCGACTATGCAACCCCATATTTGCAAACCTCAAATTTGGCTGCGCAAATCTATCGGATGGAGGCAGAATGGGAAGCTGCACGTTTACTCACCATAAAAGCTACATGGATGGCGGATAATAAAAAACCCAACTCTCGTGAAGCTTCTATCGCCAAAGCAAAAGCTGGGCGTATTTGCAATGAAATCACTTTAAAATGTGTAGAGCTGGCTGCTAGTATGGGTTATAACGAAGATGAATTATTAGAAAAATGGGCGCGTGATTCAAAAATTCTAGATATTTTTGAGGGAACGCAACAGATTCAACAGCTGATTATTGCCCGTCGAGAATTGGGTAAATCTTCAAGTGAATTAAAATAGCCTAGTAGCAAAACTTGTAAATTTACTTAGGGTTTGTTGGCATTTCATAACTAGACAAATTGTCAACAGACCCTATACAACTATTCAAGTGGTAAAGTTTTGATCAGTTGAATTTTTAACTGATCACAAAAGGTAGAATTTTTGTTATAAAAATTCTACCTTTTTTATTTTCATTTACTTATGTACCAAATTAGAACGATACAAATACAAGACAATCCATCGATCGCACAAGTCATTCGTGAAGTATCTAAAGAATTTGGCTTAGCCCCTGAATCAGGCTTCGCAGTGGCCGATCCGATTTTAGATGATTTATATCAGGTATACGCTCAACCTAATGCTCAATACTGGGTCATTGAGGATATAAATGGTCGAGTTGTTGGCGGTGGAGGACTTTCACCATTACAAGGAGATGCAAGCATATTAGAGATTCAAAAGATGTATTTTTTGCCTGAACTTCGTGGTTTAGGCTTTGCCAAACTAATTCTTGAAAAGTGTTTCGAATTTGCACAACAACAAGGCTTTCAATCCTGTTATTTAGAAACTACACAAGATTTATGGCAAGCCATTAAACTCTATGAAAAGTTAGGCTTTAAGCATTTATCGGAACCTAAAGGTAATACTGGTCATAGCCATGTTTGTGAAGTTTGGATGCTTAAAACATTGCTTTAACGCGTCTTGAGCTTGCTCAATTCACTTTGGTCGTATTTTCATTACTTTCAGGACATTAGACAATGTTATTATGATCTGAATCATTCTATATTTTGATTGATATTTCAATACGACTTAAAAAAATGATGACTGGCAAAAACAGTCATTGAAATTGCTTAATGGTGACTTACAATGAAAGAGTTTAGATAATTTAATTTTTATGCGTAGAACATCATTATTTATGAGTATTGTGTGAAATTAAGGGAATGTATAAACAATGTTGTACTTGGAAGATTTAAATATAGGCGATCGTTTTAAAAGTCGTGAGTACGAAATGACTTTGGATGAGGTTTTAGAGTTTGCGCATAAGTATGATCCGCAAATTTTCCATACTGATGCTGAAAAAGCCAAAGATCACCCGATTTTTAAAGGACTTGCTGCAAGTGGATGGCATACGTCTGCAGTTACTATGCGTCTTTGGACAGAATGCTTCCCTGTTGCTTATGGCTTAATTGGTTCAGAATCAAGTTTAAGATGGCCAAAACCCACACGTGTGGGCGATAAAATACATGTTGATGTCGAAGTTGTGGCTATCCTGCCGTCTAAAACCAAAAATGATCGCGCAATTGTGACCTATGTAACACAAGCAAAAAATCAAGATGATGATGTATTGTTGATTTCAACCACTAAAATTGTGGTCTTTAAACGCAATTTTGATGCACATTAATCCTAAATTTGTCTTACAATATTTAAGGGTTTTTCCATATCATGACAATATGATTAAACAAGTAAAAACAATGTTCAGAGCAATGGAAAGCACATGAAAACAGTCTCAGCTCGCCAAGATCAGGGAATTCCTGGTGTTTATGGACTATTATTACTAGATATTGTTTCTCGTTGGGGATATAGCGCAGAAACACTTTTCGCACCCTTTAATTTTACCAGTGAACAGTTAGCAGATCCTGAGTGTCGGATCCCAACACCGCTTGCCAATGAATTGATTAAACATGCATTAAAACTTACCGGTGAAAGCACCTTAGGCTTTCATCTCGGTACACAAATGCGTATTTCCATTCATGGCTTTATTGGTTATGCTATCATGACAGCACACGATATTACCGATGCGCTTGTTTTAGCCAACCGTTTTATCCAGTTGCGTATGCCCTTTCTACAATTGTATTTCTCGACTTTTGGTGAAAAAGCCACACTTCAATTGCAATGTGATATCGAAATCGAACCTTTGCGCACAGAAATTGTGATGGGGCTAACCTTTGGTATCATGACCATGGCAAAAGCCTTAACCGGCATTGATTATTTGCATGGCGATATCGATTTTGATTTTCCCAAACCTGATGGTTTTGACAAATACATCGAGAAACTGGCAAAGCAATACAATATGCGTTTTGAACAGCCACATCTCATTGCAAGTTTTGACAAATCCTACTTGGGCTTAAAAATGGTCAATGCTGACCCGATTGCCAGTCAAATTGCGATTAATCAATGTGAAGCAGAACTTTCAGCTTTGGGTGAAAGACGTCGTTTGGCGATGCGTGTACGTGATATCTTGACCCATTCGGAACAGCATTATTTAAGTATTGAAAATGTCGCAGATCGTCTGCATATGTCAGACCGTACATTAAAGCGTCAGTTGGCTGCCGAAGGTACTTCTTTCTCTACACTGGTAGATGAAGTACGTTATCGCCATGCCACATCGTTACTTTCCCGTACTGACTATACACTGGAACAAATTGCAGATGAACTCGGTTATAGTGATGTTGCAAACTTTAGTCGTGCATTTAAACGCTGGAGTGGTCGTAGCCCAAGTAGTTGGCGCAAAGACCCATACTTATAATGTGATTTATCACGATTATTTGTTTCGATGAATAAGTTTATCAGTATCTCTGCTTTCTGTTTTGATTAAAAAACCTGTATAACTCGTGCCAAAAATAAATTGATTAATGGAGTCATTATGAATCATCCTTCAAATTTGAAATATGCAGCTACACATGAATGGGTAAAAATTGAAGGTGATCTTGTGATTACTGGTATTTCTGACCATGCTCAAGATGCTTTAGGCGACTTAGTCTACGTTGAAGCGCCTGAAGTGGGTAGCCATGTGGTTGCTGGTGCTCAAGCTGGTGTAGTTGAATCCGTTAAAACAGCATCTGATATTCATGCGCCTGTTTCTGGTGAAGTTGTAGAAGTGAATACTGCCCTCGAAGATGATCCTGATTTTGTGAATGACGACCCGTATGGCAAAGGTTGGATTTATAAAATTAAACCAGACAATATTGCAGATGTTGAAAAGTTACTCAGCAATAGCGAATATGAAGCTGGTCTTTAATTTTTAAAATACTAATGCTTAAAAATAATGTTTAAACACAAAAAGATCAGATGAGTCTGATCTTTTTTGTTTTTGTCGTTAAATAAAGTATATAAAGGCATTTAATTAAGCCATCAGCAACAACTCCTGTTTCGAAAGCTGCTCTGCAACATCCAACAGCAATTGCTCCGTCTTATTCCACCCCAAACAACCGTCTGTAATAGATTGACCATAAGTCATATCACAAGAGATTTTTTGATTACCATCTACCAAATGACTTTCTAACATTACACCACGTACCTTGGTCACATGTCTTTCTTCAATGATTTGCTGTAAAACCAACGGTTGCTTTAAAGGATCTTTACTGCTGTTACCATGACTACAATCAATCACCAATGCTGGTAATTTCCCTTGATGCTGCTGGCGGATCTGTTGGATCGATTCTGCATCATAGTTTGTGCCTTTATTTGAACCACGTAAAATGATGTGTGCTAAAGGATTACCATGACTATGTACAAGACAAGGCAATCCCTTTTGGCCCATGGCTAGAAACTGATGAGGATGACTTGCAGATTGGATTGCATCTAAAGCAATTTGAATCGAGCCATCTGTCCCATTTTTAAAGCCAATACTAAAAGGCATATGACTTGAAATTTCACGATGAATTTGTGATTCGCTGGTACGTGCACCAATAGCCCCCCAAGCCAATAAATCATCAAAATATGCAGTTGCCATAGGGCTTAGAATTTCACTGGCGATCGGCAAACCTTTTTCAATAATTTGTAAATACAATTGGCGTGATTTTTCTAAACCCAATTGCATATCAGCAGATCCATCTAAATTTGGATCGTATAAAAACCCTTTCCAACCCACTGTTGTACGTGGCTTTTCAATATATGCACGCATCACTAGAAAGATTTGATCTGACACTTTTTCTTGTAATTGTATTAAGCGATCTGCGTATTCCAATGCGGATTTTTCATCATGAATAGAACATGGGCCTGTAATCACCAATAAACGGTCATCTGTACCATCGAGAATATTTTCAATTGTTTGGCGTTGCTCAGTGATTTGTAAAGCGAGCTTATGTTTTAATGCAAATTTTTCTTTTAACTCATAAGGTAAACTGAGTTGAGTTTCTATGGTTTGATTTTGTTGTAAAGCAATATTTAGTGCATTCATGATGTATTCCTTTGGACTCTATAAAGTCCGAACTTTTATTTGAGCGTATGGGATCTATTCAAATGGGCGATCAGGTTTTTCACTTGACCAAAGTAAGTCCAATAAAAGTTGCTAAAGTATACGTAGTTAAATTTCATCATGACATTCTCCAAAATCTTTACACTTAATTGATTCAAAATATTTTTAACATTCAGATATAAAAAAACCTGATCGGTGTTGCCGATCAGGTATTAACTTTGATGGGCAACCAATTCATTGCCCGAACGACTTCAGGCAATTATCTAAAGAATTGCCAGAAATAATAAGAAGTAGCGATTACAGGTTGCTTTTTCATCTTTATGTCGTTCATAAAAATCTATATTGAATTTACAATACCTGTAGTCTGTAGACTTTTCAAGCCCTTTTTTAAAGTTTTTCTATATTTTATGTATGGAATACAAATGATTGAGTTAAGACACAATTTAACCTAATCATTGGTGATAATCCAAAGCCCATCACTTCAACATTTCTTGTACTTGTTTAGCACAAATCGCTTGGCTAAATAAGAAACCTTGGCCAAATTTACAGCCCATGGCTCTTAAATTTTCAAGCTGCTGAATTGTTTCAATCCCTTCTGCAATAATATCTAAAGAAAGGATTGGACCTAATTTTGCAATACCTTCCACAATTGCTTTAATCGACTTTTCTTCATGCATACGACTCACAAAATTATAGTCAATTTTTAAACTATCTACAGGGTAATCTCGGATATGTGTCATCGATGAATGCCCTGTTCCAAAATCATCTAAGGCAATTCGAACGCCTTCTTGTTTAAGTTTTTTCAACGCTCTGATGACATATTCATAGCCACGGTCTGCCAAAACATGTTCAGTAATTTCAATTTCAACAAGATGGTGTGGAATTGCATACTGGGTTAAGCGCTTCAATAAAATCTCGGCATAATTATCCCGCATAAACTCTACAGGCGAAGCATTGATTGAAACAGGCAACACTTTAAAGCCTTGTTTGATCCAATGGGAAATATCTGTAAATATTTTATCATGCATTGTTTCACTGATTTTGGTTGCTAATTCAAAATCATTAAATGCTTCAGCAACTGTCGCTGGTAAATAAACATTTCCCTTTGGATCGCGCCATCTCAATAGTGCTTCGAAACCAATAATTGAGCAATCATCAAGTTTCACTTTAGGTTGATAAAATGGTTCAACTTGATTATTACGGATAATTTGACGTGCTGTGATTAATTGTTTCGCCTTGCCTTGAGCAATTTCAAACATGTCTACACCAAACATACGAATACCACCACGACCTTGTTCTTTAAGATCATTTAAAGCAGCATCTGCACATTTCAATAAACCTGAACCATCTTTGGCATCCTGCGGAAAAATTGAACCGCCAATACTCATTCCGCCATTGAGCAATTTACCACTATAAGTAATAGGTGCGTCCAATTGTTTCAATAATTTTTGGGAAACAGCCTCAATCTGCTCATGACTTTCCACATGGTCAATCACTACTGCAAATTCATCACCATCTAGTCTTGAGATATATGCATTGTCATCTAAACAATGTGCGAGACGCTTCGACAAGACTTTAAGTAAATGATCACCAGCAGAATGCCCTAAAGTATCGTTGATATACTTAAAATGGTCTAAATCAATTAGTAATAATCCAATTTTACTTCGATTCTCTCGGGCTTTAGTAATAGAGGATTTTAACTTTCTTTTAAATGCACGACGATTCATCAGACTCGTCATTTCATCAAATTCACAAATAACTCTTAATTTTTCTTCAGCAATACGTTGTTTCGTTATATCCCGTGAAACACATAAAATGCTAGTAGTTTGACCATTTTCATTGATAACAGGGGTTAAAATATTGTCCCAATACATGGTTAAGTTGCCGAACACACTTTTACCAGCAAATCTAGAATTCTTGCCTTTTACAGCTTCTTTAATGGCTTTTTTGCCTTGTTCACGCACTTCGGGTGGTAATAGTGCAAGCCATTCCATACCAAAATTTTTTACTTTTTCTTGCCCTAGTAAGGCAATACAACCAGATTTATTCATCTGTGAAACATAACCATCTGGTGTGATAATTTTAATACAGTCGACACTTACATCAAGCATATCGGTATTGGCTTTTAATGACTCATTGGTTTCACGTAATAGCATTACACGATCATGAATATTGGTACAGGTTATAGTCCAATCAAAAAATTGTTGTTTATAAACTGTACTTTGTGCAATCAACGAAAACCATTGATATTCGCCATTCACATGGCGGATACGGCATTCTTTTTCAAAACGTTGTCCAGTTTTTTGCGCTGATATCCAAATATTGTAGATATGCTCTGCATCATCTGGATGTAAGCATTTAATCCAATCTGAATCACAAATATGATGAGTATCTACGCCAATAAATTCTTTTAATGGTGTATTACAATATCCAATCCCTAACTTTGTCACCTAGATAAGGTGGGGTATCAAATCCAAGGCTTTTTTGACTTCATTCAAAATTTGCGCAGATCGAGGACTTATAGACTTTGGAAACGAATCCACCTGATTCAAACTCGAATGCAAAGGTAAATAAATGCCTGCCATAAATTAATCCTATCTATCAACGCAAAATTAAGATAAACCATCGTTCAAACTTATATGTATTTAAAATAACCACAGATTCATATATCACTTAAGCGTCGAGTCATTATTTTTTTCAAATAGTCATGTGACACAAATCACACTTTAAGTAATAAGTTTAAATTGTATACAATAAAGCTTATAAAATCTATTCTTTTAAGTTTTTAAGTATGTTTCAAATTTATGACAAATCCTTATTTATTTAAATTATCCTTAAATATCAAATTGATAAATAAATTTTATCTTTTGTAATAACAGTAATCCCGCTCTCTCTTTTGATTTTTCTAGAGAAACTTAATTCCATCATTGAGTTCTGCCCTTATTCCTAATAATCTTAACAATATGCATAATCAAATCAATCATTGCGCAATTTTCAAGCATATTAAAGAAGATTATTTTAAAAAATTAAATAAAAAATCATGATTATTAAATCTGAAAATTATTGAATAAAAATTCAAATCATTATCATTTAATAAATACATTTTAATTTAAGCAATTTACCTAAAATAATTTAAAGGTAATTTTAAATAACGAACACCATTCTTTTCAGGCTCAGGAAATTGACCTGCATTCATATTAATTTGAATAGCTGGAAGGATTAGTTTCGGCATAGACAATGTAGCATCACGTTGTTCCCGCATAGCAATAAATGCTTGTTTAGTGACTCCTGTATGGATATGGATGTTTTCTTCACGTTGGGTCTTTATGTTTGTTTGACAATGAAAATCTTGGCGTGATTCTGACAGGTAATCATGGCATAAATACAACCGAGTATACTCGGGTAAGTTAAAAATTTTCATTACAGAATCATAAAGTTGTGCAGCACTGCCCTTTGGAAAATCACAACGCGCTGTGCCATAATCAGGCATAAACAAAGTATCACCAACAAAGGCTGCATCACCAATCACATAGGTCAAACAAGCTGGGGTATGACCAGGCGTAGGGAGATTATATGCCTCTAACTTGCCAATCTTAAAAATCTCATGATCTTTAAATAAATAATCAAAGGAATGCTGTGCTTTTAAAGCCTCATAATCAAGATGATAAATTTGACTAAAAATATCTTGAACAGTCACAATTTTTTCACTCATGGCGATTTGACCACCTAACTGTGCTTTTAAGTATTGCGAAGCTGTTAAATGATCTGCATGTACATGTGTTTCAAGAATCCACTGCACTATAAGATGATGTTTTTGAATATACTCAATAATATGGTCTGCATGTGTTGTCGATGTTGTTGCAGATGCCGCATCATAATCCAATACACTGTCAATAATGGCACAGTATTGAGTTGCAGGATCAACCACCACATAACTAAAGGTATTACTGGCTTCATCAAAAAAATCTTGTACAAATGGATTCATAAAAAATTATGCTCCTGTCACTTTGCGATGAATCAACACGCCAAACAGCATGGCAGCAATAAAATATAGGGCTTGATAATGACCTAAACCAATCAATGTAAATGCTGGTGCTGGACAAATTCCAGCAATTCCCCAACCTATACCAAAAATGAAAGCGCCTGCAACTAACTTTGTATCGAGTTGGGTATTTTTTGGTAATTCGATCACTTCATTAAACACAGTCACTGATTTTCGTATCGCTTTTTGAAAAGGAATAAATGCGACTACAATTGCGCCGATCATCACAAAAGCCAGACTTGGATCCCACTGCCCGAATATATCTAAGAAACCGATGACTTTGGCTGGATTCGACATACCCGAAAGCATTAAACCTACAGAAAATAGCCCGCCAAAGATAAATGCAAAGATATTTTTCATGATTAAGCTCCAATCACATGGCGCATCACATACACTGTGATAAATCCAGCCAGCATAAAGATACAGGTTGCGACAATTGAGCGTTTAGACAAACGACTTATCCCACAAATTCCATGACCACTGGTGCAGCCTGAGCCTAATCTTGTGCCAAAGCCAACCAATAGACCTGCGATGACAAGTAAAATTGGGCTTGTCGTTAGGATCACAATTTCAGGATTAAAAATCTGTCCATAGATAAATGGTGTGATAAATAATCCCAACAAAAACCACAAAGCAGGGGTTTTAAAAATCGTGTGTGTATTGAGGACTTGTGCAATTAGACCACTTACCCCTGCTACACGACCATTTACAAATAGGTAGCCAACCACAGCAAATCCGAGCAGAAGACCTCCCCAAAAGGCCAATATAAAATCATGCATTGCTTTAAACCCATACAATATATGTTTTTATAATATATAATTATTTAAATTAATCAACTTCATCATTCAGATAAATATATGTAGAAATATGCAAATAAAAGGCATAACTGCAAATACAATCCCTATATGCTCTACCAAAGAGTTGCACAGCATTTTTTTAGTTTTGATTTAAAAATATGAATAATTTTATTTACTTTTATTTTTAAAAATCAATATTTTATGATTTATTTTAATTTTTAATACTTTCCCAATAGACTTCTTTTATAAGACCTTTTTAAGCAATGCATCAAAATAAAATCCCTCTTATCCTTGCCTTCTCAAAAACTAAGAAAGAACTTTCAATACCAATATACTTCACTCAGCAGGATTATTTTTAGGTTATGAAAGAGATATAATCATCAGATTAATTAAACTCACTCAATACTTTGTCTACAAACCATTTAGGGAAATACTCTACAACAGGATTTAGTTTTAGCACTTCACCCTTTTCTATCTCTGCAATAAAAGCTGCTTTTTCACCGTGACTTGAATTATCAAAAATATATGCACGATCTGAGGCTTCAATTGCCAACATCAATAAATCTAAACTACGGTAATAGCGCTCACAGATTTTCTGCACTGGTACAGCATGACCACCTGTAGCAACCCTATATTGCACACGTCCAATATTAATTTTTGGGTCAACGGTTGCCACATAGTACAGATATATTTTAAAGCCTTGTTTCTGGGCTTCACGTAGAAACTCAACTTTGCTGATATGCGACATCACAGTTTCAAAAGTGAAACTCATTTTTAACCTTAAAAATTCCATCCGAATAAAATCGATAATGCGTGCGCAAAGATAGGAGTCGATTTCATCTCGGTTAAATATAATGAGTCCATCCACAATTTGTGGTTTTGAGGTTAATAGCGGCACGACTTGGTCATTTTTTTTACGTTTTTTTTGTTTTAAAAATTTCAGTAACGCTGCGCTAGATAAATCATGATGATAATCATCTAAGCACAAACTTTGAGTCGCAGATAATTGTTTTTCAAGCTCATCTGCATTTAAATATGCCCCAATCTGATGGGGCGCTAAATAGTCTTTAATTGTGCTTTTACCTGATCCGTTTGGACCAGCAAACATTCTTATTCTCGGCTGTCGCATATAAAGTTATGCCATCACCTCTTGTTTCTTTTTACGTTTTAACACACTGTGTTTAAGCTTGGGAACCACATAGGCAGAAGATAAATCTTCAACAACTTTGACTTCACCATTGCTTTGTTGGACCAGCTGTTGATCTTTTACATAAGTGATTGTAGCGTTTGACTGACTTGCATGATTAAATGCCGCACTAAACGCATCGATAGCAAGCACTGGAATCGTTGCCTCCTCACGTAATGTCGTCTTCATTGCTGTAAATGTCGTCATGTCATATATCCTCAGCATAAACTTTAGCTGTAGTTACATCTTAACATATCACTTATTTTTGTCTATTTATTCATCATTGAACACAGAAAATCTATTTCCGTAGAAGATTAAAATACAATGTTAAGATATATTCACAAAATTGATTTAGAAATTCATCAAAAAACATATGCTAAAAGCCATACGACAACTTCCGACACAGTTATAATGTGCTAAATAACGGATAGAACCTGCCTATGTCTAGTGATCTTGAAATTGATGTAATGCGTGAATCAGCTTCTTCAGTGGTAACTATTTTAAAATCTTTAGCCAATACAGATCGCTTATTAATTTTATGCCATCTTGCTCAAGAAGAGTTAAATGTTTCACAAATAGAAGAAAAAACTCAGATCAACCAACCCACCCTTTCTCAACAATTGATGATGTTGCGTAAAAGTGATGTTGTTTCGACGCGCCGTGATGGAAAGCAAATTTATTATTCTATTAAAGATCAGAAAATGACGGTGGTATTGTCAACATTATATGATTTATATTGTCCACAAATTTAGCTTTTCTTTTAACATTAGATAAATTTAAAATAAAACAATACCTTATATACAAAAATTAGTTGTCACTATTTTTCTTAGCATTTTTTATGCATAATATATATGAAAATATGCTAATTAAATTCAAATGGCTGATCCTAAAGTTCAACTCAGTAAAATACTTCCTGTCTGGCAATGGCTCCAAGACTATAATGTTCCTAAATTTAGAGCCGATCTTCTTGCTGCTTTAATCATCATTGCAATGCTTGTACCACAAGGCATGGCTTATGCTATGGTCGCAGGCTTACCCCCTGTGACAGGCTTATACGCCAGTATTTTACCCATGATCATCTATGCCATTGTTGGCGGTAGCCCAACATTGTCTATTGGTCCTGTAGCACTGATTTCTATGATGACCTTTGCAACACTTGAACCCTTATATGAGGTAGGCTCACCAGTCTATATTCAAGCTGCATGTTTATTGGCACTTCTTGTCGGTATACTTTCAACTTTACTTGGCATTTTCAGATTCGGATTTTTAATTCGTTTAATCAGTCATCCTGTCATTAAAAGTTTTATCATCGCCTCCGCAGTGCTGATCGCACTTAGTCAAGTTAAGTTTATACTTGATATACCTTTAAAATCAGGCAATGTTATTGAGTTTATCCAAAGTATTTGGCAATACATTAACTTTACTAGTATTGAAACTTTGATTTTTGGGGTTTGCTCCATACTCTTTTTGCTTTACATGCCTGTTTTCTTTAAATCAAAGTTATGCAAATCATTTTCAAATTATCTTCAATTCTGGGTTAAAGCACTGCCCTTGGTTCTGGTGTTTATTTCGATTGCGTTAATACATTTCCTGCATATAGACCAATTTGGTATCAAAACTGTGGGTGAGATTCCTTCGGGATTTCCACCAATTGCCATGCCTTACTGGCGCTGGGATTTGGTGATCCAGCTTTTACCTGGTGCAGCCATGATTACCATGGTGAGTTTTGTCGAATCTATTTCTATTGCACAGACCACAGCATTTCAGCAACGTAGTGAGCTTAATAGTAATCAAGAGCTGATTGCACTGGGTTTAGCCAACTTTAGTGCAGGTGTCACATCAGCATTTCCTGTGACTGGCAGTTTATCACGTACAGTGGTCAATGCTGATGCAGGCGCAAAAACGCCTATGGCTGGCGTTATATCATCAATTTTTATCGTAATTGTGAGCTTGTATTTTACTGGGTTATTTAAAGAGCTTCCTTTGGCTATTCTTGCTGTCACCATTATAGTATCAATTTGGAAGTTAGTTGATTTTAAACCTTTTGTCGAAACATGGCATTATTCCAAAGCGGATGGAATTGCCATGTGGGTCACATTCTTTGGGGTATTGTGTATCGATATATCAACAGGTTTGATTATTGGTATTATTTCTACATTTTTATTGCTGTTATGGCGTATTAGCCGTCCGCATATTGCCGTCATTGGCTTAGTTGAAGGCACGCAACATTTCCGTAATATTTCAAGACATGATGTTTTAACAAGTACCAATATTGTGTCTATTCGTATAGATGAAAATCTAAGTTTTTTAAATGCCAATACCTTAAAAGAATTTATCATTTTAGAAGTCAGTAAACATCCAGAACTACATCATGTAGTGATCAATTGCTCAAGTATTAGTAATATTGATGCAAGTGCTTTAGAAACTTTGGAAGAAATCAACAGTGATTTAAATAAATTAAAAATCCAAATGCATCTCACAGAAGTCAAAGGCCCAGTCATGGATCGTTTAAAACAGTCCAATTTAATTAAACAGCTCAGTGGAAATATTTATTTAACGCATTACCAAGCCATGCATAAATTGGATGCTCAAACTTTTAGTTAAATAATCGTTTAAATTATCAACATTTTTCATTATGATTGCTGAAAAAGCTATATATTTTTTAATATCTTAATTTTTATGGCGAAATTGTATTATTTAAGTTTTCGCTTTTAGGTATAGAATACGCGGCTTGTTCATCGATTTTAGACCAGTTTAGGCATAAAGGTTCAACATGTTTGCTGCCCTAGCACGTTTAAGTTTAGTTACTCGTATTCTTATTGCCATTATTCTTGGTTTTATAGTTGCGTATCTATTCCCCAATTCAGCCCAATATTTCATTATTTTAGGCGAGCTTTTTATTAAAGCATTAAAATCCATTGCACCAATTCTTGTATTTGTCTTGGTTCTCTCGTCTATCGCTAACTTTAAAGTTGGCGAAGGCGCGAGCAACTTAAAACCAATCCTTGGATTATATGCAATTGGAATGTTACTGGCTGCTATTAGTGCAATTACGATAAGCACAATATTTCCAAGTACTTTAATTTTTGCCCACGCAAGTGAAGTTACTTTACAACCACCAGGTAGCGTAGCAGAAGTATTAAAAAATTTACTCCTCAGTTTTATTACCAATCCAATAACAGCTTTACATGAAGCCAATTTCATTGGGATTTTAGCTTGGGCGGTAGGCTTAGGTGCAGCACTGCGTCACGGTTCGGAAACGACTCAACAAGTGATTACAGATGTTGCAGATGCAATTAACGCTATCATTCGTGTCGTGATTGCTTTTGCTCCAGTGGGGATCTTTGGTTTAGTTGTTGCGACATTTGCGCAAGCAGGTTTAGAAACCTTAAAAAACTACGCGCACTTAATTGCTGTTCTTATTGGTACGATGCTTTTTGTTGCACTGATCATCAATCCATTAATTGTTGGTTTTGTGATGCGTAAAAACCCATACCCATTGGTTTTAAAATGCTTAAGAGAAAGTGGAATCACCGCATTCTTTACTCGTAGTTCTGCTGCCAATATTCCTGTAAACCTTGATTTAGCAAAACGATTAGGGGTAAATGATACCACTGCAAACGTTGCAATCCCTCTAGGTGCAACCATTAACATGGCTGGCGCTGCTGTAACAATTACTGTACTTACTCTAGCTGCGGTGCATACGCTTGGTATTCAGGTTGATATCGTCACTATGGTGATCTTATCTGTAGTCTCTGTGGTAACAGCTTGTGGTGCTTCCGGTGTTGCTGGTGGTTCTTTGTTGTTAATTCCTGTCGCTTGTGGTTTATTTGGTATTCCTTCAGAAATTTCAATGCAAGTGATTGCAATTGGTATGGTGATTAGTGTGCTTCAAGACTCAACAGAAACAGCATTGAACTCCTCGACTGATGTATTATTTACAGCAGCAGTCGATCTTTCTAAAAAGTAATATACAGCGTATATGAACAAAAAGAAGGAATTATGCCTCTACAGTATTTGCCCGTTTGGATTCAACTTGGTGCGTTTATGCTTGCGGTCAATGCAGGCATAATTAACGTACTTGGTTTAATTACCGTTCTACATCAATCTATTTCTCATATGACGGGCAATGCCAGTTTATTTGCGCAAGCACTTATTCATCAACAATATGAATATGTGCTTTACTTATTTATGGTGATTGTCAGTTACGTCATTGGTTCAAGTTATAGTGGCTTTATTTTAGGAAATAGCAATTTTAAACTCGAACGGAGATATGGTATTCCACTTAGTCTTGTGGGTGTGTTTATTCTCCTTTGCTGGTTATTTATTCCTTTTTATCCAAAATATGCTTTGCTTTGGGCGAGTACAGCAATGGGAATGCAAAATGCTATGGTCAGTCACTATAAAGGTACGATCATCCGCACTACACACCTTTCAGGGGTTTTAACGGATCTTGGTTTGGCTTTAGGTTATTTTTTTAGAGGCCTTGGCATTGAAAAACGCCGTGTGACACTACATCTACTGATTCTTTTCGGATTTATTCTGGGTGGACTGATTGCCAGTATAGTACATCCTTATTTACAATTAAATTCATTCCTTATCCCTGCTGGATTAAGTTTAATACTCAGCTTAACGTATTGGTTTATTTATTTTCGGCATGGTTCGAAACACATTTAATGGTTGGTTATTGTTATGGTCAAAAACGCGTTACAAGCACAGTTACTCAAAGCTGGCTTAGTAGATAATAAAAAAGCAAAGAAATTATCAAAGCAGGCACAGCATGAGCAACGTACAGGTCAGAGCAATGAAGCTGAGCTTAAAGCTAAAATTGAACAAGACAAGCAAGAAAAAATCAGTAAAGATCAAGCGCTGAATCAAGAGAAACAACGCGTTTTAGATGAAAAAGCCTTAAAAGCTTCAATTATCCAAATGATAGCTCAACATAAAATCAAAGATACAGATGGCGATGCGGTCTATCAATTTATTGATGGTTCAATTAAAAAAATCTATATCAATCAGCAAATTTATAATGCTTTAGTTTCAGGCAGTTTGGTGATCGCGCATGATAATAATGATGCGTATGCAATTTTACCCAAAGCTTTGGGTGAACGTATCAATGAAAAAATGAATGGATTTATTATTGTCAACAATTCTGAGAAGAATGAACAAGTGACAGATGAGGAAGATCCTTATGCTGCTTATGTTATTCCAGATGATTTGATGTGGTAATCCCCTGTTATATTTTTAGAAATTTCATCAGCCTAATGCTTCAATCATTAGGCTTTTTTTGATTTATAGTCAAACCATTTAATTATTCATACAATTAATTTTCATCAAGTCATTAATCAAAAATGAAGCTTAGGTTTTTATGTGAACTTTTAGAAACGATTGGTAATCAATTCGTTTTTTATACTTTTAAATCATAGATGCTTGTCCTAACGTGGGGCGACATGGATATCGCCGTTGGGCGGGGGTAAAGGACGTACCCCTCGCCCAACATGAGCAAAAACAAAGTACTGCTTTGTTTGCAGCGCAAGGTTTGGCAATCCCCACGAAAAGTGAGGCATCGCCTACGCAACGGTATTTAAACTTTGAATGTTAGATGTGGCATTGCAATGCTTTTATATCCAAGCAATTGATTTAACTAAAACTATTTTTAAGAGAAAATATATTCTTGTATCTGAGTTTTTTGACAGGTTGGCTATAAATAAAACAGTTTAAGTATTAAATTTATTTTTTATCCATGCACTTTTCCTCAAAATTTCTACATAATTGTGCGCTAATCTTACGCGAAATTACATAAATGGAACGATGCAACATGCACCGTAGAAAACTTTACTGGGGTACATTGAGTACTTTAAGCCTTACAATATGCGCTATCACCTCTGCAAGCCTTGCAAATGATGAAACGATATCTACAAATAAAACTATTGAAATGACTCAACATCAAGAAACTGAATCACCTCAACAATTAAAAACCTTGGTTTTTGCAGCGGAACAAACACCTGCTAAAGATCCTGATATCAGTGCGGTCGCTAAAACCATTGTGACACGTGAAGAAATGCTACAATTTGGCGATCAATCGGTCAATGATGCTTTAAGACGTGCAGCAGGTTTTCAAATGCCAACATTTGGACAAGGACCGCGTGGATCAAGCGGTTCAGGCAGCATGCGTTTTCGTGGTGGTGGCGCACCAGTATTTTTGATTAATGGGGAAGCTATGCAAGGTGGACCACGCGGTGGTATATCTATTGTTGACTCGATTACGCCTGAAATGATTGAACAAATTGAAATCACCAAACAACCTAGTGTAGCTCAAGCCTCAGTTGCCTCATCCGCAGTGATCAATATCATTTTAAAAGAACCCTTAGACAATGCTCGAATCAGTGGCAATGTTAAATTAGGATATGGCATCACCCAATCCGATCAAAAAGAAGAACAACGTAAAAATATCAGTGTCCAAGCAGATGGGCGTGATGGTGCATGGATTTATAGTGTTTCATCCAATCAAATGTGGAATGACAGTAAAACAAGCACAGAAATTGAAAATATAAATGGTACACGCCAACTAATACGCAGTACCAATCGTACTAATACCATGTTTGCACCACGTATTGAATATCAAATTGATGATCAACAAAAACTGGTTTCAGAAATTTTTTATCGTAAGAATGAAAGTGATGGCTCTAGCAGTAATCAAGTTCAAAATGATAAAAATGACAGTATTCGTTTAAACAGCCGTTATGAGCGTAAAGATAAAGGTGACTCAGACAAAGTCCGCTTGTCTATTGAAAAACAAAATGAAACTGAATCCACTCGTTCCAATCAATACAGTTCTTATATTGATGAAACTGTGAATGAGTACGGTTTAGCTTATGATGGGGTACGCAAGTTTGATGAAAGTAAACAAGTAAAATTTGGACTTGATGCGCGTGCCAATGAGCTAGCAAGCAATATTGCTGATACATTAGATGAGCAACGTTATGCACTTTATTTGGAAGGCAGTTTGAAATTTTCAAAACATCAAACGCTTACCGTGGGTGTGCGTCAGGAATGGTTAGAACGTTCAGGCTTGGTCGGTTATAGTGATCAAAGCCTAAGTCCTGTGCTTGCACATCGTTTAGACTTCAACGATCAATGGTCTTTGCAAACCAATATTAGTCGCGCCTATAAAAGTCCAAATAGTAACAATCTCATGCCGACTGTTTCCATTTCAACTGATGCTGATGCAGGTTCTATCAATAACCCAGACCGTGGCGGTAATCCCAATCTTCGACCTGAAAAAATCACTGCACTGGAAACGACCTTGGGTTATAACACTACTACAGGAGGTATAAATATTACGGCTTTTCATCGAGATATTGATGACTATATCGAAAAAGTGATTCGTCAAGAAGGTACACGTTTTGTTGAGCGTCCATATAATCAAGACCAAGCAACAACCTATGGTGTAGAAGTTTCCGGTCATTATGCTTTAAAACAAACTGAAAATGGTCATTCATTTATGTTGAATGGACAATTATCGACGGTACGCGCCAAAATCGAAGATACCGATCACAATACTCGTTTAGCCAGTGATGTTGCACCTTATACAGCTAGTACAGGCGTTTCATACAATTACCAGCCTTGGCAGTTAGCGACCAGTATTAATCTTACTTACACGCCAGAATTTACTCGTGCTCTAGATAATCTTGCCTATGATCGTACAAGTAACGAACGTGTAAATGTCGATATTAGTGCAACAAAACGCTTCCCTAAAGCTTGGGCAACAACACTGAGTGCTCGTAATATTTTGAGTACAGATTATAAAGAGCGTTTAAATAATCAAAGTGATGGTAGTTTATATGAAGCTCGAGTCAATGATGCTATTCCAAGTTTCTTGTTCAGTGTCGAGAAAAAATTCTAATTTTCATTGAAATAAATACATATATAAATCAAACTCTTATAAGTTACTTGCCAATAAATAATGAGTAAATAAACATAAATAAGTGATCCATTTAAAAACCGAAGTTTAGAAACTTCGGTTTTTCTTAATCTGCTTAAATATAAAAACCACAAATGATAAAACAGAGTAAACAGACGGTTTCTGCGATTTCTATACTTGCACCAATGGTGTCACCCGTAATGCCATCAATTCGTTGAATAAATTTATAGCGAAGATAAATTAAGGTCAAAATAAAAATCGTCGCGGTCACTAAACCTACCCAGACAAAATAACCTGCACCCAATAAACTAATACCAAAAATGATCATTGCCCAAGTTTTAGGAATATATTGAGCAATAGACCAACCTAAACCCTTTTCACGGACATATTCAGTGGTTAGAAATAAAAATAATGGTGTTAAACGCCCTAAAATAGGAAATAGAATCAAAGCAGTATAGTATTGCTCTTGTAATAACACATACAGTGCAGACCACTTAATCAAGCAGATAACAATTAAACTCAGCACACCAAATGGTCCACATGCTGGGTCTTTCATAATTCTTAAAGTATTTTCTTTATCACCAAAGCCACCGACCCAAGCATCCGCAGTATCGGCTAAACCATCTAAATGTAAACCACCTGTGAGTAAAATCCAGAGGACTAGAATAATAGTACTGAGTAAAACAACAGGTAAAACATGTAGAAAACTGGCAACGGCAAACAGAACCAAACCAATCAAAAGCCCAATCACTGGATAAAATAGCAGTGACTGACCATTTTGTTTTGGCGAAGGCATATTTTTTAAATGAACAGGGAAAACCGTTAGAAATTGCAATGCAATCAAAAATGGGGTCATTTATTGCTCTCCAATAACTCTAACTGCATGGTTTCACTGTCCAATATAAACCGATTTAATTGCCCAAGTTCTGCTGACATTTTTAAAATATCATCAAGAGATTGCTTTAGTGCAATACATTTTAAAAGCTTAATCACACCACCATGCGTCACAATCAAAGCAGTTTGGCTTTGGCTAATCAACATCTGCTCTTTGATTGCTTGTAATGCTTGCTTAATTCGATACTGAAAATCTAAATATCTTTCAGCATTTGGCGGGGTAAAATGTGTCGGAGATTGCCAAAAATTTTCCAATAACTCTGGGGACTTTTCATAAATCTGCTGTGTTGAAATGCCTTCCCAATCACCAAAATGTATTTCTTGTAATCGATGATCCTGCATTAGAGGTATTTTTACTTGTTCAGAAAGTGACTGTGCAAATGAAAAACAGCGCTTAAGGGGCGAGCTAAACATAAAATCCCAGTTCGTTTGCACAGAAGATTGATCATAAGAAATGGTCTGGTGCATTTGTTGCCAGCCCAATTCCGTCAATTCGTCATCAGTCGAACCACGCAAAGTATGATTCAGCGTAGTTTCCCCATGACGTAATAGATCAATCCTCAGTTTCATGCATATGCTCTTTTTGAATTATGAATAAATTTAAACTTTCTGGCCAATCACAGCTGCTTCTGCAAAGGTTGCCATGTTGTTATGTAAACTGCATGCCAACTTAATCACCCCCAAGGCAGCACCCGCACCACTGCCTTCCCCTAAACGTAAATTAAGCTTTAATAATGGATCAGCATTCAATTCTTGTAATAGACGCTGGTGTCCATATTCAGCAGACTGATGACCAAACAACATCCATTGTCGAACTTCAGGATTGAGTCGTACCGCGACTAATGCCGACACAGAACTAATAAAACCATCAACAATTACAGGAACGCCGAGTTGAGCACAACGAATATAAGCTCCTGTCATTGCAGCAATTTCTAAGCCACCTACAGCACACAAAACTTTAAATGCATCATTTTTAACATAATTTTTATGTAATTCAAGTGAATTCTGAATGATATTTTTTTTATGAATCAACTGATCAGCACGAATCCCCGTGCCTACACCTGTCAGTTGCTCAGCGGGCTCATTTAATAAGAAACATGCAATCGCTGAAGCTGAACAGGTATTGCCAATCCCCATTTCTCCAGCAATGTAAATTGAAGCACCTTGTGCAATGGCTTTTGCTACACTCTCACGCCCCAGCGCCATGGCTTGCTGACATTGTTGCTCAGTCATTGCCAATTGTTGAGCAAAATTGGCAGTCCCTTGAGCGATACTGTGACGCTCAACCCCTTGATATTGGTAAACTTCACCCACTGTACCACAATCAATGACTTGTAAAGTGGCAGCATATTCTTTAGCAATCACACTGATACACGCGCCACCCGTTGCAAAGTTTTGCAGCATTTGACGAGTTACTGCTTGTGGATATGCTGAAATATTTTCAGCCATCACCCCATGATCGCCTGCAAAAATCGTGATCCAAGGTTTGTCTACATTAGGTTTTGGGTTACTTTGCAAAGCAGCCAATTGCACGGCGACATTTTCCAAAACAGACAGTGAGCCTGTTGGCTTGGTCAATTGTAATTGACGTTCTTCAGCCTGTTGTTTTGTTTCTGCATTTGGTACTTTACATGCTTCTAACCACCAATTCATTGTTACTCTCCATCTCAAATTTTTAAAAATTCATTATTAATCGTTAAAATGCTCAAATTTCTATGATAGTAATCACAATATTTATCCTTTTAATAACATCGGAAAACCTGCGACGCAAAACACTACTTTATCAGCAATTTGACCTAATAGTTGATGTAAACGTCCTGATTCATCAACAAATTTTCGGGTTATTTCACCCATTGGTATAACACCTAGCCCAGTTTCATTACTGACTAAAACAATTTCAGACTCTAATTTAGGTAAGTTTTTAAGCAATTTTTCACATTCAATGCGTTGCATATTTGTGTCCTCATGCATCAATAAATTACTCATCCATAAGGTTAAGCAATCGACCAAAATCACTTGCTTTTCTTGATCTATTTGTTTTAAACAATCTGCTAGATAGAGTGGTTCTTCAATCAGCCGCCATTCATTAGGTCGTTGTGACTGATGGTGTGAAATACGTTGTTGCATTTCATCATCCCAAGCTTGGGCCGTAGCAATATAAATGACCTTTAGATTTGAGTCTTTCGCGATCTTTTCAGCTAATTTACTTTTTCCTGAACGCGCGCCGCCAAGGATTAATTGCAACATGAATTCCACTCCCAAGATCCATCTGTTTTTTTCGGATTGAGTATAAGCTGATGTAACGTGGCTAAAGGCCCTTGTAAGACTTGCGCTTGATATATACCAAAATTAAGCCGATCAACGCTAATTTCAAAACTTTTTTGATCAATCGTTTCGATAGCTTTGAATATTTCTTGTGCTCTAATCTCTGTTGAATACAGACCTAAGGTAATATGTGGATAATAATGTAATGCAGCAATTTCTTGGCTTGAATAGGATAATAACTGTCTAATATTGCTTAGGCTATTTTCATGATCTTGAATTTCTATAAACAAAGCACTACTAAAACTATTTATTTTTCCTGTCGTTAATTTAAAACTATTTGGCTGGTTTTGGGTCAGAATTTTAAGCTGTTGTTGAAATTTGCTTTGAATAAAATCATCATCAAATTGCATTTTATTTTTTTTTAGAAAGCCACAAATATACAATGTGATATGAAATTGGCGTGTGTTGGGTTGCAATAAATAGTTTGAGAATTTTTCTGTTAAATCATTTAAATAAGCTAATAATTCGGGATGATGAATTTCGACGTACCATAAGGCGTAGTGTTTTCTCCCTTTGTGCCACTCAGGATAATTATGTGTCTCAGTTGGAGTTGTTAAACTTTGAGAATCTAAAAACACATCAAATTCACATTAATTTTAATGCTTCTATTAAAGCACGTAATCATCATGTTTAAATCTTGAATTGACTGAGTGTTGTTCAATTGAAAATGAATTTTATTCAGTCAGATTTTATGATTGCCTGATAAAAATCCAACATAGATTCAAAATAGTAATCTGCTCTCGCCAGCATGACCTGATTCGGCGCTTTAATATCCTCAATCAAAATCGTGACTCCCCCAGCCAAATCTGCTGAAGTAATCCCATTTTCAGAATCTTCAATCATCAAGCTGTGTTGCGGATTTAGATTTAATAAAGTGCAGGCTTTGTTAAAAATTTCTGGATGTGGTTTACCTTGTATCACGTCATCGCCACAGACCAACAAGGTAAAATAATGATCAATTTTTGCAAGTTTTAAATATTTTTCAGCAATTTTTCGGGTACTAGATGTAGCGACAGCCAATAGGATATTTTGAGATTGCAAATAAGCTAATATTTCTAAAACTCCAGCTTTCACTGGTACGCCTTGCGACAAAACTATCTCAAGTTCAATTTGTTCAGCACGCTGCCGAATGTGCTGGTAAGGAATATGTTGACCATAAAACTTTTGCGCTAAATGTTCTGAGCTTAACGCATTTAGCCCTAAACATTGCATCAAATAATCTAAGCTAAACTCTACACCGATAATTTCCAACGACGCTTGTTTTAATACATTAAACCTAAGCCTTTCAGTGTCCAGCATCGTACCGTCCATATCAAAAATAGCAGCTTGAATAGTATGTTGCTGGAATTTCACAGTGTTCCTTTTATAAACCGATCAAAAAGGAGAAACCAGTTCCCCTAAAATTTTATAGCAATCTATTGAATATTATAACATTGTTTCAACTTTAAATAATCATAATAATAGCTGTTTGCTTTATAGCGGGCATAATCACAATCTTTTTTAAAAGCAATCTCTTTTTCGTTGTAGAGCATTTTTAACAAAGTCTGCCCTTGCGAATTTTGATAAATATCCCACTGTAAGTTTGCTGCCATCGGTGAGATATCTTCACCACGCCATGCGCTATTTGAATAATTAAACGTCTGTGTAAAGGGCACAGATTGCATCATCCCCTTTAACTCTAAGCTAGTTGCTAAAGGGATAATGATTTCAGCATGAGCAAATCTTAATACAGCAACATTCTTTTGTGTGTTGCTCATAACATCATCAACTTGTTTAAATAAATCCTGTTTAAGTGATTTGGCAATATCTGTTGTTACAGCTTTTCCTGTATCAAAGCTTGGGCCTTTACTATAAAAATCATTGGCATCATTATATTGCGCATAAAACTTAGCCGCGTTGATAGGCATATATTTTTTAAAATGGGTCGCACCAAGCTCGTCTTGCATTCCATCGGTGATTGAATACAACTCGTACACATAAGCCGCAGCATCTACTGCACTGGCAATAGTATTTTTACCTTTTCCTTTTTCAGTAATCTGTTCTCCTTTTGGACTTGTTACAGTGAATGATCCTGAATTACTAAAGCTATAGCCAGTTTGACCAATTTTTTGAATAAACGCTGTTTTAAAAATTGGGCTTAATACATCTGTTGCGATTTTTTGCGCATTAGGATCTGCACTCAATGCTTTAATTTTTTGTTTTAAGTCTGGATCGTTCTCTTCAAAATCTTGATATTTTAAGCTAGCAGCATAGACTGTTTTGTCTAAATCCGTTTTAACATTGGTCAAATCGTCTTGTACATTTAAACTATGAAAATACAGATGAAAGCGATTTACCCCACCATCAACAATACTTGGTATAGAGATACTGTTGAGACTTTGATAACTTGCTGGTGTAATTACAGTTTTTAAACTCGGTTGCTGTTTCAATAATTCATGGGTAAAAAATTTAGCACTGTCCACCGCTCGATCCACACCCGAGCTGATGACTTGTACAGATTTACCTTGTTGGCTAGCTTGATTAAATAATTGTGGTAAGCGTAGTAATAAACGATCTGCAATACCCTGATGCTCTTTAATACCCACAGAAGTTTCGTTGCCATAGCCATACTGACGTATACCTTCTACCCCATAACCCAATAGAATATTGGCTTTCATCATAGCTTCTAAATCGGTACCCAATTGTTCACCCAATGGCGTTAAGGCATTTTCCTGTTTTGCTTTTAACCACATGTTGTATAAAGCTAAATCATATTTAATACTCGATAAACCTCGTGAACCATGTCGAGCAACTAATTCTGTAAAAACTGCATGATAACCAACGGGTGTTGCTTCATAACTGCTTAGTTTCTGCTGAGGTTGATAGGGTTGTTTAGTCTGTAAATATAGTGATGTATCTGCCTTGGGTGGTACTACAACAGCTGAATTATCATCATGATCATTATTGCAGGCTGTTAAAAAAATTCCTGAATAGAAACAAATGATTAGAGAATATTTAATTTTAAATGGTTTCATCATTGAAATATCATATTAGGTTGAATGCAGGCAAACTAATCAAAGAACATGACACTGATATGACCATTATCTATTTATTCCATTTAAAACAACAAAATAAAAGACAGCAATAAGAAAATACCAACCATTAAGAAATATAGTGACGAGTTGATACACTCCTATACTTATTAAAGACCATCTAATTTCAATAAAAACTATCAACTTACCCAAAAACCCGCTTAAAGCACAAACAATGTCTTGGATTATTTTAGCTAATGCCAAAGTAAGCCAGGTAAAAATTTACAGGTTTGATCTAACCAACATAGTTGTTCTTTACGATCTAACCTGTCATGTCCCCCCATTAGATGTAATATATAACGATCTAAATCACCAGCATCAATTGGTCTTTCACTTCTTATACCTTTAGTTGGCATTTGATCATACCAAATAACAATGGGAACACGATATCCAGCCTCGGTACTTGCACTATGTCCAGCATAGTTCTGATCATGTCCAACTTCATTACCATGATCTGATAAAAAGGTAAAAGATCTAAAATCTGATTGAGTGGAAGTTAGAAGGTCAAACAGCTTTGAAACAATCCAGTCTTGGTAAAGTATGCTGTTATCATATTCATTTCGCTTCAGTTGGATTAAATGGCTTATCTCATTTTTTTCAAGTTTTTCTTCTACTTCATCATTTGAATAATCGCTAAATTTAGAAAATTGTTCTGGATAGCGCATTTTATAATTCGGATGTGAACCAATAAGATGTAGAATTATAAATTTACGAGGTTCTGGATCATTTAAAGCAATTTTATATGCAGGAAGAATCTTTTCATCTAATGAAGTACTACTACGGCCTGATTTCTTATTTATAAATACTGCTTTATCTGCATAAGCTGCAAAAAGCGAAGAAATATAAACATCGTCTTGGTTACTAATCCAGTAAACTTTAAAACCTGCAGCCTTTGCATATGCCATGATATTTTCTGGCGCATTATCATCCATTACATCCCGTGTACCATCATTAAATAAATAACGTAAAGATTGAATAGTAGAAGATGCAGGTGCGTATCCACGACAAAATACTTTGAACTGATCACTACGTTTAGTTAGTTCAGGTGTTGTATTTCTTGGATAACCACATAATCCAAAATTAAAACTTGTAATACTATCTGTTAAAACAATCGTATGTATCTGTTTTTTATTAAATTTACCATCAATAATCAACCTCTTTTTTGCATTAAGGGTCCATTCTTTATGTATTTTATCATGCTGTAAAATACGGAGTTTGAAGTCTGCAATATTGCCATAATATCCATACCAAAAAAGTAATGGATGTAAAGCAATTGAAGGCTTAAACGCATAACTCACTATACATAGTAATATTAACAAACCTACAGCATAGCGTCCCACTCGGTTTACTTGCTGATCATGTAAATCTGTTTTATTAAAATATTTAAATAATATAGAAAAATATAAAATTAGAGCAATTAAAATAAAGCCAATAAAGAGCGTAAAAAAAACCACATGTAGATGAAAAAACTCTAAACTTTCATTAAATGTTGTATTCGCAATAGATTCTACAACTGTATATGCTTCAGCATCACTATTGAACAATAGCCAACTTACTGAAAGTAAACTTGTATGAAATATAAAGATAAACCACCAAAGTATGGAAAAAAATTTCCACAATAAGTTTGATTTTTGGGTCGCTTGAAAACACAGCCAGCAACCTGGTAGTGATAAAAGTGCCAATCGTACACTATCCGACCAGTTACCTGCTAAACCCAATAGCAGTAAAGTAATAAGTGGCGGAGTAAGTAGATACAAAGTAAAAAATAAGCGGTGCCAATATATGGGCATTAGTTTAAATCGCCTCATTATAGTTAGAAAAAGTAATATTGAATGAGTACAGTGATCCAAATAAATAAAAAGACAAGTATGCCAATTTCATGAATTAATGGAATAGGAAGTTTTCCAGCAAGCTTATTTCCAATGAAAACTGTAGGAGCATTCACTAACATTATCCCCAAACTCTTCCCTATAGTTACTCAGGCTATGCTGTCAAAACGCGCTGTTAAAGCCACCATAGCTAATTGAGTTTTATCACCAATTTCTGCAAAAAGAAAAGTATAAAGCTTGCACCAAAGATGCCATATTTTTGCCATTTTTAATACTTTCGGATTCATCGCCTAGTTCATCTGGAATAAGCATCCATACAGCCATACCGATAAATCCCACAGAAGCTATCCAAACAATAATGTAGGACTAAGAACAGTAGTAATCCACTGCCCTAAAACAGCTGAAACACCATGTTTTAGTAATGTTGCGAGAAATATAGCGACAAGAATAGGAGTAGGCTTTTGGAGTCGAGCTGAAAGTAGTAACGCCAATAATAGGGTTTTATCCCCAATTTCGGATAAAGCAAATACGGAACGAGATATTAGCAAAGCGGATAGCATAATAATTTCTCTGGCTAGCAATAATTACCAATGATTTGTCACTCTTTCTAGCCAGAGCAGAGTCATAAATCAAAGGTCTTGCCAGCAAAAAGAAATATATACTCGAAAGATCTTTTAGTTCTTTGCTAGGATGACCATGCCCATTTGAGCAATTATGTTGATCATCACCTCTTTACCTGAGTAAAAAGCGGCTACTTGCCAATGAAGTTTTTGTATTCTAGTAGAAATAAGATTAGTTTTCAATCATGCATTATGTAGATAAATTAAATCTATAATGTACTTTCAATATCATATTAATATAAATTCTATACCTACTATATACTTTAAATTATTGGATTTTTATGCCTTAAAAAGATCACCTAGCAGCATGTTTAAGTTCATTTTGAATCTGAATATTAAGTTGAAAATTAACTTTCTGATTTTGGCGAGCACTATTACGCATCTGATAAACTTGTATTGTGTATTCACCACTCAAAGGTAAAATAAGCTCACCAACTTGACCACCAGTAGAACCAATAAAAATTGCCTCATCCCTACCCGGCTTACTATTAGGAGAGAAAAAATTAATATTTGCTAAATTTTTATTACTGTTTATTTTAAATTTAAGAACTTGTCCTTTTTTTGCATAAATTTTATATTGAATATCATCATATCCCTTAAAACTTCCTGTCTGTGTTTTTTGATCTGTACCTTTGGAAAAGGTTATAGATTCTTGAGAAGTTTTAGCAAATGCAGATAGTGAACTAAATGATACTAAAACTGATAAAAGCGGAACACTTATGATTTTTTTCATTTTAAAACCTAATAATATTACTTGTCTCTAAGTATAGGAAAATTTAAATATTTATTATTTAAGTTATGTATAGGTTTATTAAAGATATCGCTTACCTTGTATCAAAGTTGATCAGAAGTTACATATATGCCCTCCAAGTCCGACTCCAATTACCATAAAAAGCCATGTTTGTAGGCTGAAATACGCATCTTATTAAAACAACCTATTGATTTATAATGAAAAAATATTAATAATTTTGTATAAAAAGTATAAGGTGTATTATCCTAGTTTTAGGATGTATAAGTGTACTATAAATTTTATGTTAAAAAATCGCGATATTCATCTTCCGATTATTATTATTGGTGCCGGTATTGCTGGAATAGCATGCGCTAAAAAACTACAAGAAAGTGGTAAAAAAGTTACCCTACTTGAAGCCAGATCTCGTATAGGTGGACGAATAGATTCATTGAAATCTGATTCTGATGTTTTTGATTTAGGTGCATCATGGATTCATGGTATTAAAGATAATCCTATATGGAAAATTACCCAAGAAAACCACATTGAAACAAAAATATTTAACTACTATAAATCTCAATATTTTCATGAAAATGGTTTGCTATTTTCTGATCAAGAAGTTCAGGAGTTTGAATCTCATGTAGAAAAAATAGAAATGCTACTTTCTCAAACACAAACAATATCTGCCCTGAATGCAATTAAAGAAATAATATCTTCTTTAGATTATTCAGGTAGCAAATTTTCAGAGTGTTATCTTAAAAAAATATTATTTAACTTTTTCGAGCGAATAGCAAATGATCCATTTGCGACAAATCTTGACCAACTTTTAGCAAATTATAAAAATTATGAAGGTTATTTTGAAGGAGATGAAGTAATATTTCCCACGGGCTATCATCAAGTGATAGATGTACTTTCAAAAAAATTAGATATTAAATTAAATGTAGATGTAAAAAAAATCATCTGCAAAAATGATTATGTAAAGATTATTGATTCCAATAATAATTTTTACATAGGTTCTCGTGTGGTGGTTACTGTACCACTCGGTGTTTTACAAAAAAATCATATCGAATTTTATCCCTTGCTCCCTAATCACTATGCTAATTCTATTAAAAATATTGGATTTGGTTCATTCAATAAAGTATTTTTTGAATTAGAACAACCGCTTTCTTTTAGATTAAAACTACCTGCCAGACATATAAGTGATTTCTATTGGAATGATATTGGCTGTTTTAATATTTTAGACTTATCTGAAATTTATAAAAAACCAGTTTATTTGATGCTGTTTGGAGGAAAACAATCAGAATTTATCGATAATTCAACGAATAATCAAATATACCAGTTTATTTATAATAGCTTAAAAAAACAATTCGGCAGTATTCCCCATAAGCCTAAGAAGCTCATCATTACACGTTGGGGTTCTGATGCTTATAGTTATGGTTCCTTTAGTTTTCCATCACTGAAGCACACAGATGATCTGGTTAAAGTATTACACAAACCCATTCGAGAACAAATTTTCTTCGCTGGCGAGCATTGTAGTTTGAAATATGCAGGTACTGTTCATGGAGCATATTTAAATGGTAATGAAATAGCTGAAAAGATATTGGGAATAGTTTCACCTATTTAAAATAGTGGCTGTTATACAACAGTAAAACTTACTCAACCAAATAGATATGCGTCTGTAAATATTCAAAAGTAGCAGCTTCATGTCTATATCAACATCTAAAAAATAATTAATATCTAGATCTCTATTTATTATTTCATCATCATTGGTATGAGCAAGCTCATATACTGATACAATATTTCACATATATCATAATGTTGTTTTGGAGCCCATTTAATTATTTTCCATGTATTAAAGGGGCTTACGCCCCTTTAATTATAAGATAATACTTTGACATTATTACTTCGTGTTAGGAGCTTGCTGCTGTTCTTTTGCATTATTATCTTGTTTAGGATTAACACCAGAATTTTGCTGATCTTGATTTCCTTGTTGCTGTTTTTGAGGTTGATTACCTTTATCGCTATCAGGTTGTTTAGATGTTTGGTTATTTTGATTTGAACCAGGTTGATTAGTGGAGTTAGACATAATAATTATCCTTTTTTTATCATTAACATTAATGACAAAATCAAGCATGATCCTTTGCTTTATTAATAGCTACTCTTTATATGTATCAACATATATTAAAATTATAAAAATAAATTCAAAAGCATTGATTTGATTGAAATATTATTTCATTATTTTTTAATAATATTTATTTAGATCAATTCAATATAAACATTTAAAAATCAATCAAAAATAAAATTTGCAAACACTTATAATCCACTTAAGATATTTAAATAATATTCATTCAAGAAACTATAAATCTTATTAATACTATTAATTTTAATGATTTTATATATAAAAAAGCCCTCAATTGAGGGCTTTCATTCACTTCTTAATAACCAACAGTAAAACGTTGATGAATATGGTTATTACTTTCAATTTCATCAGACAATGCTATTGCAAAATCTTCAGCTGAAATTTTGCTACCATCTTTACCTATTATAAGTTCATCTTTTCCTAAACGAAACTCCCCTGTTCGTTTGCCAGGTGCAAACTCAGCAGAAGGTGATATGAAAGTCCACTCGATATCATCAACTTGTTTGAGTTTTTCAAGAAAATTTGTAGCTGCTTCTGCTTCAGGTTTATAAGCAGCAGGAAAATCATCGGTATCCAATAAACGTACATTTTTATTAGGAAGCGTTAATCCACCAGCGCCGCCTACGACGAGGTAACGTTTAACTTTTGAATCCCTAATTGTATTGATCAATGCATTAGCATCTAATCCATGGAAAGGAACTGAGCTTATAACAGCATCCTGACCTTTTAGTACTTCTACGAGTGCATCATGATCATTTAAGTCAACATCTAAAGATAAAACACGTTCCGTATCTGGTATTTTATGTGTATCACGTGCAATAGCTTTAACATAATGACCACGTGAAACAAGTTCTTCTAAAATACGTGAACCTGCCATACCTGTTGCACCAATCAAAGCAATTTTCATAATAATTCCTCAAGTGTTTAAGATAATTTCAAATAAAAAAGATCTATAAATTATCAGATATAAAATTTTTAAAGCTCAAAATTTCAACAACAAAATAATCAATAATTTATAAGCTAGTTATTTCCGATAATTTATAATCATATATATCCTTAAATTTTACATTATAATTTAAGTTAACTTTATGTCAAAATTATGTAAGTAATGTCTTATACAATAAAACTATATATTAATATTTGTTTACAGCATTATTATTTTTGTAATTTTTTAATGTGATTTTAATCTTAATAAAGACCCAATTACACCTTTTAAGCGAAATATAAAATACATCCCACCATCAAAACCACTTTAAAACTTTAAAACTTTAAAACTTTAAAACTTTAAAACTTTAAAACTTTAAAACTTTAAAAATTGATTAAAAGATAAAAATTTTAACAATCTATTTATCACAATTTTAATCACACATTCTTAATACAATAAAACATCACGGATTAAATATTTTATATTGCAACCTAATATAAGCCTTATTTATAGAAAAACACTGAATTTTCAATAAAAAATAAAATCTTTAAAATAATATTTATTTAAATTACCTCTATTAAAAATACATCCCACAAATATAATCCAACAAAATATTTATTATAATTATGTAAAATCTATGAGAAAAACAAATTGAAAAAACATCTTAAAAGATTGAATAAATCTAGAAAAGTAGTTCATCGAACTCCTCTAGCGTTTCATATGGTTAAGTTGAGCTACCGTAATGTGTAGACAATTATCCATTGAAATGGCTGTGTTGCTTTGATTGATCTTATTAGACTCAACTGTATGCTTACCAATGTGTCATCTATACAAAATTTAAATAGTTATATTTTCATTTTTAAGATATTCTACAAAAGCTTTGCTAGTTATTTTAACGTAAAATCTTTTCTGAGAAATTTAGTAATGATTAAAAAATGCCTTTATCTTTTTATACTTTGTGGGCAATCGTATTCTATGCCAGCATTTTCTGAGCAAAACTCAAAAGAAAGATCATTAATGTTTAGTTCTGAACAAAATGAAATTTCACTTGAAAGCACTCCTTCAGTTGATTTTTTTGATTTTAAAAAACAACAAGAAGAATTATCAAAAAAACAAAGATATGAAAAGGCGGTAAAAATTCAAGAAGACTCATTAAACACATCTACTATGAATACGTATGAAAAGACTCAATACTACTTAAAGAAAAATGATATGAATGCAGTAGAGTCTCTACAAAATCAACAAAACATTCAGTATTTACAAAAAGCAAAAGATCGAGGGCTTATTTCAAATGATGAGTATCAGAGAAAATTCAATAATCTAAATACACCTTTATTAAATCAGCGTAATATTCAAAATCAATAACCCAAAGCTCAGAGGCTTAAATGCGTTTTCTTCGAAACACTTGAAGAAATACACTGAGTGTACTTTTGAATAGTCTAAACATCGTAAATCGATATTTTTTGCTAGTCCTGATTCTATGAGTTAGGACTAGGCTATGTTGAGGTTATCTATAATTAAGCGATATAATCGAATAAATTATATACTTAGTCATTATTGATTAATTTCTCAATCTGCATTATGCGTATAACATTCATTATTTCGGGAATCATTTCCATGCCTTTATTCAAATATAGTTGTGTAACCCTTATGGTGTTTACCATCACCGCTTGCGCTACCTTTGTCTCCAAACCCAATGAAGTCGAAGTGGCTGCACAAAAACTAGTAGGGCAACCAGCCAGTAATGCATTTAAATTATTTGGTAAACCTGATCATGGTCTGGGTCCATCATCGTATGGTAGTGGTGGCTTCTATGGGTGGAATCGAGTGCAGACCCATGTAACACCAGAAAGAGTTTTCGTGCAGACAGGTGTTGAGTATATTGGCCAAAAGACGACAATGGTTGGAATCGGAGGTGGTGGCGTGATTGGCCAAATGCCAGTTGGTAGCGAACCTGTATATCGGAAAACTGGATATACAGAGAATCGGACTGTTATCGATTATTTTTGCAATATCACTCTGTACACCGATAAAAAGAATATCATCACAGATGCCAGTGTGATCGGCTGTAATAAGAAGAAGTGATAGTGTAGCTTAAAGCCTATAATTTCAAATGAGTTTATAGCTTATTTAGTCTCATTCTAACACATTGTTTTTCGCATCATTTAAAGCACTACATTCATTGTATTTGGCGACAGTATCAATGATCTATAACAGGAAAAAATATGTCTAAACAGCCAGAATGGATAACACGTGGAAAAACTATCAAACAATTAATTAAAGAGTTGGAATCTTTCGAGGATCAAAACTTATTTGTTGAGATCTCTCTAGACGATGGAGATACATCGAAACCAATAAGTTCGGTTGGTAAAATTGATGGCAAATGTATTCTACTAAATTGTGAAAATTCAAAAGAATAACAATCTCATTAAACCTAATGGTCTTTAAGGGAACTACTCTCAATCTAAGGGTCATGCTTCATCTAATTTTCATTATCAATTCGCACTGCATTCGCTCGTTCTAAATTATTTATTTTCCTAAATAACAAATAAGTTTAAGTCAAATATCCACCCCCAAACCACTTTGTCCATTATGACGAACATAGTAGTTATCAAATTCACTACTTTCCACGAATTGAAAACCATGACGACTATAAAATCGATTTGAAGCACTCTCTTTTAAAGCTCCTACTTTCAATGACAAACCAAGTTCATCCACCTCCATGAAGATATGACGAAGAACTACAGAACCTATGCCTATACCTTGTGCACCTGGTTTAATATAGAGATGGTCAAGTAACATTCCATCGATATAAGGTTTAACAACCACGAAACCTACTCGTTCACCAGAAACTTCTATATAGCGAGTAAACTCAGGATTAAAGCCTTCTCGAAAACGCTCTCTTACACGTATGGGATCAAAACGACCAAGACGCTTAAGGCTTTCAAACATTGCTTCAATTCGAATAGCAACAAGCGCTTCAAAGTCACTAGATTGAGTCTTAACAAGTGTAACAACGCTCTTATTTAGCGAATATAATTTAATATCTGACAATTACTTTTCATCCCAATATTTTAAAAGATTATACAAAATTAAAAGTTTAACCCTCACTTAAAAGCCTTATTCTTTGCATCTTTCAATGTATTACACTCATTGTAATTAGCAATAGTAAATGATACATCGTGTGATTTGTTTACCCTGCCCTGACGCTAATTTTAAAAGTTTAGGGCAAGGTGTCATTCTATTATTTGATGTGTGAAGCTTATCTAGAGTTCTGGATAGCTATATCATGTTAATTTTATAAAACTAAAAAAGAGAAATTCTATTGATGCTATAAACAAAGCACCTCATACTTAGACAATGGTTTACTCCAAAAAAGAAACTCAGTATTTACCTGCTTAATGCGGGTTTCTTATTGCTTAAAAAATATGTCAGACTCAAATACCCTTTATAACAATATACATAAACATGAAGAATATTAATATTAGGAGCACCGAAATAAAAAAACGAAAAAATAAGGTCACTGTTTAATCATCTAAGATGTAACATGGTAATTTACAACTTAATTTTAAATCAGTCAATTCAATAACATAATTATAAAACTGATAAATTTAAGATTTTAATTTTGTCCTTTTTTTAGGATGTAATCCCTTATCGAGGAGGGCTTACTTACTTGCATCAACAACCTGAATAGTTATTTTTACTGATGTAAGATCATCAGTACCTTCACTATCACCGCTTTTAATTCTGTCTATTTCAAGCTGTTTAAGATGCTCATCTCATAATTTGAATTTCATAACCTGCATTTCATCCTTAAACTGTTTAATTGTGATTCAGCTCATGCTCAATTAAAGCACAAAATTCAGCTAAAGATGATGAAAAAGCTCATAATCAAGAGTAACAGGATCAAAAAATCAATCACTAAGTAGCCGATAAAATTTAAAAAAATCATTATGGTATTTTCATTGGTTCGATCTATATCGAATAAGTAATTCTATTTAGCAATATCGACTAATGAATTTTTAGCATCGCTAGAAAGTTTCAAGATGTTATTTTTATTTCGTGCTTGTGAAATCTTATAAACGGAAAAACCTAGTAAAAATATGCTAACTATTAATACAGAAGTAAAAACTATTATAAAAATTTATTTTTATTCATTAGCGTAGGATACTAATATAATATTTTAATCTAATATTGCACTCAATTTTCAAAATAAGTAAACCAATTTTAATTTTCATGCTAATAGGATCTTCAAAAATTCAAGAAAAACATCTAACCTCAAGCTGATTATCATCTTGGGTTACTTTTATTTTAATATTTTTATAAGTTCGTTTGCTGGGTTTCATTGATGAGCCCACTACATCTTCAAAAAATTTTCGGTCATTCATAAGATCACTATATGATTTATAGCCAATTAAAATTATTTTTGGAATTCTTTTACTTTCAAATAATTTACTAAGAATATTATCAAGCTTTTTAACATTAACGATTGGCATGTAAAAAACCATGGAAGAAAACATAATTATCCATTAAATATATAAATATGCAATGCCAGATAATCTCTATCTCAATGAAATACGTAACATTCTATAATTTTCTAAACAATCACTATCAATCTATATCTTTTAACGACTATATGTTTTCTCTATTGAATTTGAAAATTTTTTACTAAATAATCTTTAATTATTTCATCAGCCTGCATATCTAATAACTCATCAGATACCCAAAATACATACTCTTGATTTTTAATCTTAACTATTTTTTTATAATAGGTTGTAATTGATTTTGATGTAGAACCTTTAATTTTGAAAAATTTCTCATGGCTTACATTCCCAAGCAACTTACTTCCATGCCAAGGACCACCAATACAAATGTTCATGTTTTTTCCTATTCTTCAATAGTATCTTAGCACCTAATCATTACAGATTTGTTTTTTATGAAAAAAAAACTCACCTTTCGATGAGCTCCTTAAAAATTAATTTATTTGGTTAGCATATAACAAATATTCATATTGCCTTGCTCTTGCTTGTAACAACTCCATTGATCTTTTTTATAATTTTTAGCAGACAATACATTTTCTGGAGTTGTACCCAAATAAGGTTTACATTTACCACCACATGTTGTTGATTGCTCAATTAAATATTCTTTTTGATCAAATTCTATGTATACAAACTTTCCACCAGCACTTACACCTTTTTGAATTGAACAGGAATAAGTTTTTTTCTCATTTTGTGTAAAACATTTCCCTGAATAATCTGTAATTTGATAAGCAAAACTTGTCGTAGATACGATTATAAGAGTTAGCGATAAAATCCATTTCATTAGCTGTATATCTCAAAAAAATACCCACTTGATGGAATCAGTGGGTATACAAATCTATTAAACTGTGTGGATTACCATAAATTCGTCCACTACAGCTAAAATATGCCATACGCCTTGATCCAGATCAAGTAACATTCTTAGAAAAAACTTCAGTTTAACTATTAAGTCAAAACGGGATCAATCAACTGCTTGTAAAATATGTCGCGTCGCATCTACAGTTCCCAGTGTAATAAATCCCCTAGTATCATCTCTAGCTGTTGAACCGCTAAAACTGACTTCACTTGTTCTGTAGTAAACCTTAATAGCAGTTAAATTTGGTTATTGCATAGCTAGTAATGCGATTGCTTGTTACATGAACAGTTCTGATAATATTAATCAGGCTGAACAATTAATTATTAATTCTACTCAATCTATTGCTGCTGATATGAAGCGCACTAGAAAGAAAGCTTGTTGAGGTGATGAAATGGTCGCATTAAAAATTGAATCTGAATCTCTCAAACATTTAACAAGACTTGTTGAGCAACTGGTAAGCCAAAAAGAAGAACGCAGAATTGGGCGAGCCGAATTTGCTCACTTGCTGAATATAGAACCAGAAACTCTAGATGCCAGAATTAGAGAAGGACGCTACACGAAGCCATTTAAGGATGGTCGGAAGATTTATTGGTTTAGTTCATATGTCCAGTCTGTAATATTAGATATAGATTCAAAAAATAAAGCCACTTCAGTGGCTTTATTTTTGAGCAAATCTTTTTGTGAGTAACATAGTGAGTAACATTATTATTTTTAATTAAAATTCATCAATAAAAGGATGGATTATTCATCAACAATATCAGCAAAATTCGCACTCAAAACCTTCGCTAAATCTAGTGGATTAACCCCAATATCCAAGCCCCTTTTCCCACCACTCACATACATTTTACTTAACGGCTGTGCACTTTCACAAATTACCGTTTTTAAACGCTTTTTTTGACCTACAGGACTGATTCCACCAACTAAATATCCAGTTAAACGCTCTGCATCTTTAGGATCAGCCATATGTAGTTTTTTACAAGCAAAGGCGCTCGCTACTTTCTTTAAATTTAATTGATGATTCACTGGAAGGATGGCAACAAAATAGTTTTTATCATCTGTTACCATCAGGGTTTTAAAAACTTCTTCGACATTTAAACCTAATTTTTCAGCAGCCTCTAAGCCAAAACTTTTTGCATTTACATCATGTTCATATTCATGAACAGAAAATTCAATTTTATTTGATTTTAAAACTTTACAAGCAGGTGTCATAGCATAAACAAGATCAAAATTAAGATGATATTTGAATTATAGGACCATTCATAGAAATTTTAAATTAGGGTCTGTTGATAATTTGTCTGCGTTTGCGGCTACAAATGATTTTAGATGATACGAGGCATGAAATATTGAATTTAGACACTCTAAAAGATGAGCAACATCATTTCACAAGCTAACGACGTTGCTGAAAAAATATTCTAGTCCCCGCACACCCTCTCTATAAACAAAATATTTCTTGGTTCTTGCTCAGGTGATGGCTAAATTATCTCAGCCTGAGCAGTAAAACTCGCCAATAGTTTCTCTAATCAATCTCACTCAATACACTACGATGTATACGTCTCATATGCAATTTTAGCCCACAACGCGAACCTTTTATGAAATGTCAGTAGCTCCCAACATCACGAATTTAAATGATGAAAATTAATACTTGTAAAATCATGGAAAACTTGATTAAAATCCTATCATATACCTTATATTACTAGAACAATGCCATCAATCTATCAATTAAAACCAGCATTTCAAAACTTACTACGCCCTTTTGTTAAAAAGCTTTTTAATATCGGAATCACGGCAAATCAAGTCACATTATTAGCGATGTTTATATCGCTCGGTTTAAGCTTTTTTCTATACCAGTATTATTTGAATCATGCTGTAAATGGATGGTTATTGCTCTTTCCTTTGTGGATGCTGCTACGAATGGCTTTCAACGCCATCGATGGAATGCTTGCCCGTGAATTTAAACAACAATCCAACTTAGGTGCGTTTTACAATGAGTTGTGTGATGTTATTTCGGACACAGCACTCTATCTATGCTTGATTGCTTTTGGCTTTATTAATGCAAAATTACTCTTATTAGTCGCTTTTCTTGCAATTTTAAGTGAATACACGGGCGTTATGGCCCCACTGATTGGTCAAGAACGTCGTTATGACGGCCCAATGGGGAAAAGTGATCGCGCATTTTGGTTTAGTTTAATCACTGTCGTGATTGTCATCACGCCATTATTCACTACAAATTTACAACTTCTCAGCTTAATCTGTAATGGCATACTCATTTTAATTGGTCTACTACTTAGTTTAACCATCTATAACCGAATTAAAAATAGTTTAAAAACAGCGTTATAAAACAGTTTCATATTTAGGGTAAATTCGTATGTATAACAACAGTCATCACACCTTTAAGAGTCATGATGGAACAGAATTGTTTTATCAACATTGGTCGACCAACACTCCAAGCGAAACAAAAAAAGCCATTCTTCTGTTTCATCGCGGCCATGAACATTCAGGACGTATGGCGCATTTAGTTAATGAACTCAATTTAAGTGAATTTGATTTCTTTGCGTGGGATGCCCGTGGGCACGGCGATTCACCAGGTGAACGTGGTGATGCACCTAGCTTCTCCACATGTGTAAAAGATATTCAATATTTTGTACAGCATATTGAAGAAAACTATGGCATCGACGCCAAAAACATTGCTGTGGTTGCACAAAGTGTAGGTGCTGTATTAGCTGCAACATGGGTACATGATTATGCGCCAAAAATTCGCGCCTTGTGTCTCGCTTCCCCTGCTTTTGATATTAAGCTTTATGTGCCATTTGCCGAACCAAGTTTAAGAGTCATGGAAAAAATTCGTGGTAATTTTTTCATTCAAAGTTATGTTAAAGCCAAAATGCTGACCCATGATGAAGAACGTGCTCAAAGCTATGATACCGATCCTAAAATTGCTAAAGCAATTTCGGTGAGAATGTTGCTTGGACTCTATGATGCCTCTAAGCGTATTGTTGCTGACTCACAAAATATCTTTGTGCCGACTCAGGTGTTATGTTCAGGTTCAGATTTTGTAGTTTTTCAAAAACCGCAACGTGAATTTTACCAAAAGCTTCCACATCCTAAAAAAGAATTACATATTTTAGAGGGTTTCTTTCACGATACTTTAGGCGAAAAAGATCGCCATATTGCAACAGAAAAAATACGCAGATTTATCCAGCAATGTTTTGCGGTTGAATATCAAGCTCCAGATGTTTTAAATGCGGACAAAATTGGTCCAAGTTGCGCTATAGCTGAAGATCTCAGTTCACCATTACCCGCTAAATCAATAAAGAATGCATTTTGGGAAATTACAAAAAAGAATCTAAAAATTGGTAGTCATTTATCAAAAGGCTTAAAAATTGGTGAAGACACTGGCTATGACTCTGGAAGCACTTTAGATTTTGTTTATCGTAACCAACCTGAAAGTTCTAATCCTATTGGCAACATCATAGACCGCCAATATTTAAATGCGATTGGTTGGCGTGGAATCCGTGTTCGTAAACAGAATATTGAACTTTTAGTTCAGAAATATGCGGATATTCTGATTAAAAACCATAAACCATTGAGCATTATGGATATTGCTTCTGGTCATGGGCGTTATATTTTAGATGCTGTGGTTCAACTACCAAAACGACCAGATTCAATCTTATTGCGTGATTATAGCGATATCAATGTACAAGCTGGTCAGCAAATGATTGCAACACGTGGACTCAATGACATTGCTGAATTTGTTCAAGCAGATGCATTTGATACACAGTCTTTGGCCTCTGTTAAACCAAAACCTTCACTTGCAGTGGTTTCGGGTTTATATGAGTTATTTGCAGACAATGATTTGCTACGTCAATCACTTGAGGGCTTAAGTAAAGCAATCCTTAAAGATGGTTATTTGATTTATACTGGTCAAATTTGGCACCCGCAGCAAGAGTTTATTGCGCGCGCACTAACCTCACATCGTGAAGGTGATGCATGGGTAATGCGTTTACGCTCACAAGCGGAAATGGATGCACTTGTTGAAGCTGCTGGCTTTAAAAAGGTCGACCAATGTATTGATGAGTTTGGAATATTTACCGTCTCAGTCGCACAGAAACTTTGACACCATGTAATCAAGTTAGGATCAATCAAATGTGCAAGGATGCGCACTTAACTTAGAAATGGATTAAAGAATATGTACACACTTGAAGATATGCGTAGATTTCCACTTTGGCCTAAAAACCAATTCCGTCTGAATTATGATGTAGATTTTGATGGTGATAATTATGAATGGCGTGAGTGTGTAACACATATTTTAAATGTATTAGAAAAAATTTATCCTATTGAGGTCATTTCAGGATCGCCTTTTGAACCATATGAAGATTTTGTTGAACTTATTTATTTAATTGGCGATGAAAAAATAACAATAGGAAATGATTTTGCATTTTCTACAATTTGGATTCAAGCAGATAGCGTAGAATTTGCATTGGAAATTAAAAATATCCTTTCTCAAGAGGTTCACCTACCTAAAGAAAGACTTTTAAAACCAAATCATTCAATAACTGAAATGAATACTCTATCTGATTCTGAATCACACATTACGGATACAGAGATTGTTTCCGATTATTCTAAAAATCTCCAACTTTATCAACCTAATAAAAATTTTATGAGCAGTAATCTAATCAAAGAAACTGGGACATGGAAATGGGGCGTACTTTGCTTAGTTTTTCTTGCGCCTTTCTTTTTCCTCACTTATGGCTTTGCAAATCAATATGCGTCAGGTCTTAAGGATGTTCCAAGTATTGTCTTTGCTTGGGAAAAGCATATTCCACTTTTGGCTTGGACGATTGTGCCGTATTGGTCAATTGACCTGTTTTACGGCCTCTCCTTATTGCTTTGTTGGAACAAATTTGAGCTTAAACAACAAGCGCTTAGGCTATTTTTAGCGCAAGTCATTTCGATTAGTTGCTTCTTACTGTTCCCTTTAAAGTTTAGTTTTGAACGTCCACCTTTAGATGGTTTTTTCGGTCTATGGTTTGATGTCCTGATGGGCTTCGATAAGCCCTTTAATCAAGCACCCTCATTACATATTGTTTTGCTGATTATCCTTTGGGATTTCTATCGTCGCCATGTATCTGGGGCATGGAAATATGTGGTCGATTTTTGGTGTGTGCTGATTGGAATTTCTGTACTCACGACATGGCAACATCATTTTATTGATCTTCCTACAGGAATACTTGTTGGCGCTTTATGCTTATGGTTATTTCCAATTTCAGTAAAATCCCCATTTAGAAAAGATGGGCTGCAACTGTTAACAGCAAAACATTTAAAGCTTGGTAGTTATTACCTTTGTGGCTCAGTGATTTTCCTTATCTTAGCTTATGAGTTTAGACCTTGGGGATTGTGGCTAATTTACCCTGCTGTGAGTCTATTTATCGTTGCACATAGCTATAGTTTTGTACGTCCACATTTTTTTCAAAAACAAGAAAATGGCAAAATGACGGTTGCAGCACAAATACTGCTTGCGCCTTATTTAATCTTTGCTTGGCTTAATAGTCGTGTTTGGACCAAAAAACATCACGAAGATTCTTTTATCATTCAACATGAACTTAAAAAAATCTATATTGGAAGAGTTCCAACACAACAAGAGCACCTCCAATACAATGCAATATTTGATTGTGTTGCTGAGTTACCCTTAAACCAAGTAACGGCATATCAGCAATATCTCAGTCTAGATCTGATTCCATTACAAGCCAATCAGCTTGAGTTAGCCGTAGCACGATTAAATGATTTGATGTCAAAGCTTGAAGCAAGCTCTATCCAAAATATTCTGATTTTTTGTGCCTTAGGTTATTCAAGAAGTAGCGCTGTACTCACCGCTTGGCTGATTCAACAAAACCAAGATGCTAATATTGATGAAATGGTAAACATTATTCGTAAAGCTCGCCCTTGGGTGGTATTAAAACAAGCCCAACTGGAAGAATTAGAAATTTACCATCTAAAACTGAAAGGTTTAGCGCCATGAAAATGAATTTTTATGTGGTTGCGCAACTGTTGTCTGCAACCACAGCTATATTACTTTCAGGTTATTTGGCTTTTGCGTTATCTATTTTTGCCATCCTGTTCAAAGGTTGGCAATCCTTTGAGTTTTGGACGTTCATTGTCATTACATTGTTATTATCTGGGCTTCATCACTATCTCTCATTTAGAGTTAAGTTTGATGCTCAAATCATTAAAATGATTGCACGAGAATCCCAAACTGAATCTATTGAAAACTTAACCCTACAATTTGATCAAACCCTAATGAGTATGAAATTGATGCCCGCATCCAAAGCAGGACGTGATTGGTCACAGCGTTTTGTAGGATGCTTTAAACTTTTAAAACTACAAATTGCTTTATTATTGGTACAATATCTGGTTTTAATGATTTTGATTTCTAGAATGATTTAAAGCGATTTTAACCTCAACTGATACAGTTGCTGATATATTCAATTGTTATCGTATGATAGTTTTAATGATCTTAAATCAAGAAAATTATCAGCTTCTCAGCAGTGAAGATCTTGAAATGCTATAAAATTCTTCTATGATTCAAAAAATAGAAATGATAAATTTGAAAAGGAGACCAAGCTTTTTACTTTTTATTCAAAACTAAGTTTGGTTATATTTTATTTTAATCACTTAAAAAGTAGAATTTTGTACTTTAGTCATCTTATTATACAGCTTGCCCCACAATAAAATGCTTCAATATCAATCGGCTTAAAGAATGAATCAACTACCTGAACCACGTTCCGAACAAGATAAAGAGTCATACAATAAACAGTCTTTAGAGCAAAAGACTCAACACTTAGATTCTTCTAATGGAAATTTAGCATCACACTCTATTGCTCGCTTTATCGCATTTTTGACACGCCGTGGCGCACGACTGTTAACTGGTGCTCGTAGCTTATGGGTTGGTTGTCAGCCTGAGATGAAACAACGTATTTACTATGCCAATCACAATAGTCATATCGACTTTATCTTACTATGGTCCTCACTTCCCAAACTGATGCGTCGAAAAACTAAACCTGTTGCTGCTTCAGATTATTGGCTGAAAGATGGTTTTAGACAATTTTTAATTAAAGACACCTTTAATGGTGTCACGATTCAACGTAATCGCGAAGATAATGCAGACCCTTTACAACCTGTAAAAGACGCTCTTGCTCAGGGGTATTCCATTATTTTCTTTCCTGAAGGTACTCGAAATCTTGATGATGATCTTGAGCTATTACCTTTTAAAAGTGGCCTCTATAACTTACATAAACAATTTCCTGAGATTGAGATTGTCCCTGTTTGGATTTCAAATCTAAGACGTGTCATGCCAAAAGGTTCTTTTGTTCCTTTGCCTTTACTGTCTACCGTATGCTTTGGCTTTCCTTTAGAACAACATTTAGAAATGGATAAAGCCACATTTATAGATTATGCACAGAAGCAGCTAGTACTATTAAAAGAGGTTGAGAATCAATGATTTTAGATAATCTGAATAAAACCTATCTTTTATTTGGTATTTTTGCGGGAATTTTAGTTTTTGCATCTAGTGTAGGCTTTATTCTCAAACAAAAAGCTGGGCAAAAACCCTCATCAGTGATTGATAATTTAAATGCACGGATCAATGCTTGGTGGGTGATGTTGATCGTCATTGGCGCAGCAATTCTATTGGGTCAAACTGCATTTATTATCTTATTTGGGATTATTTCCCTGTTCGCTCTACGAGAATTTACCAGTCTATTGCCGACAAGGCGTGGTGATTATTTTCCTTTACTTATCGCCTTTTATTTTGTTATTCCCTATCAATATTATTTGATCTATATCGACTGGTACGGCTTATATTCAATTTTTATTCCACTTTATGTATTTTTACTGATTCCGATTGCCAGTTTAAAACAAGAAGATACCAAACACTTCCTTGAACGTAGTTCTAAAATTCAATGGGGACTCATGGTCTGTGTTTTCTGTATTTCCCATGTGCCTGCATTACTCAATTTAAAACTTAATGGTTTTAAAGGTGAACCGATTTGGTTAGCAATCTGGCTGATTATGGTCGTTCAGGCATCCGATGTTTTGCAATATGTCTGTGGTAAGCTTTTTGGAAAGCACAAGGTTGCACCCGTCTTGTCACCATCAAAAACAGTTGAAGGCTTAGTGGGTGGGATCGTTTTAGCCACAGCTTTAGGTGTTGCTATGGCATGGCTTACTCCATTTAGCTATCTACAAGCTGCATTGATAGGACTAGTTGTGTGTATCTTTGGCTTTTTCGGTGGTTTAGTGATGTCAGCCATCAAACGTGACCGTGGTGTCAAAGATTGGGGGCAGTTGATTCATGGTCATGGTGGGATGTTAGATCGGATTGACTCTATCTGCTTTTCTGCCCCTATCTTCTTTCATATTTTAAGATATTGGTGGAGTTAATCTGCCAATATCAGTTAATCAGCAAAATTTGGGGTGAAATCAATGGAAGTAACGAATATTGGTTATATCCTTAAATTTTGATTTATTTTTTTAAACTCATTTTTTCCCATATTTTTCTTCATCATATTGTTTAGCCAAATCTAAACGATAAGTGTATTGCTCCCAACGATCAGGATATTCGTCCCTTTTTATTTTGTTCTTTATGTTCATTGAGAAAACTGAGAAATCATTTAAATTTGCCATACTGGGTTTATTAAATCCGAGTTTTTTTAATATTGCCTCTAACTCAATACTTTGTTCATCAAAACTTCCTCCAACAACCCAACCACCAAATAAACAAATAAATAAATAAATAAAATGAGCCTAGTAACTTCATGTTTTAATGTAGCTATTCCATCTCCTATTAACATTAACAAAGGTATGAATATAAAAAGACCTATGATACCTATACTCAAAAATAATTTTATAGTAGAAAATCTGTACCCTACTCTCCCTTTAACGACTTCTTGACTTGTCCATATATAATTGTTTTGTTGATCAATAACCGCTACTGCACAAGCATATTTATTTTGACCAGAAAGTGGTTCTGCGATCACTTTAACCATATCTCTTTTTTTAAACATTACTACTGGAAAACATCCAGTGAAATAATGCTTTTGATTATTTTTATCTGTGATTTCTAGAGCAAAATCACTAACTTCAATACCTTCATCACTAGCAGCAAAACTAGCTAAAGCCGCATTCCCAATTTGACCGACAAGTGCTGAGCCTACAGCCATTGCACCTGTACCTGTTTGCATATTGGAATTTAAATTCTGCATGGTTTCACTGGTCAATAGATCAGTTACTTCACCTTCAACAATAAAAATCCTATTTGTCAATTCGTCAATCATTCGGTCTGTTTTTTTTAAACTCATTTTTTCCCATATTTTTCTTCATCATGTTGTTTTGCTAAATCAATACGGTAGGTATAATCTTTCCAGCGTTCATGGACATATCCTTTATTATCTTCTTTATTTTTCCAACTCAAATCGTTGAGAGCATAATGTTGTAAATCCATTCGACTAGGTTTATTAAATCCTAATTTTTTTAATATTGCTTCTAATTCTATACTTTGATCATCAAAGCTAGCACCTACTCGCCAACCAATGAATATAAAAACTAATATAAATGAAAAAGAAATTATTTGAATACCAATATTATTAATTAACATTTGCTTTATTGAATTTGTTATAAAAAAATCAAAAAGCAAAGCAAAAATTACTACAATAATACTAATGACTCCAAATAATTTCATTACAAAAACCCTATAGCGAATCCTTCCTTTAACAACCTCTTGCCCAGTCCATGTATAATTGTTCTGTTGATCAATAACAGCTACTGCACGAGCATATTTATTTTGTCCCGAAAGTAGTTCTGCAATTACTTTAACCATATCTCCCTTTTTAAACATCACCACAGGAAAACATCCTTTAAAGTAATGCTTTTGATTATTTTTATCCGTGACTTCTATTGCAAAATCACTGACTTCTATCCCTTCATCACTGGCTGTAAAACTGGCTAAAGCCGCATTCCCAATTTGACCGACAAGTGCTGAACCCACAGCTATTGCACCTGTAGCCGTTTGCAAATTGGCATTTAGGTTTTGCATGGTTTCACTGGTCAATAAGTCTGTGACTTCACCGTCAATAATAAAAAGCCTTTCTGCTAATTCGTCAATCATTTGGTCTGTTTTTTTAAACTCATTTTTTCCCATATTTTTCTTCATCATATTGTTTTGCTAAATCAATACGATAGGTATAATCTTTCCAACGATCATGGATAAAATCTTTTTCTTTATTTTTCCAACTTAAATCACTCAATGCAAAATTTTGTAAATTCATTCTGCTGGGTTTACTAAATCCTAATTTTTTTAATATCGCCTCTAACTCGATACTTTGACCATCAAAGCTTGCACCTACTCGCCAACCAATAAATATAAAAGTAATTAAAATTGTTAAAATTGTTAAAATTGTTAAAATTGTTAAAATTGTTAAAATTGTTAAAATTGTTAAAATCATATAATTTTCTAATAAACTATTAAATGCACCCATAAATGAAACTGTAATTATACCTATTAATAATGCCCCTCCTCCCATTATACCAAATAATTTTATTCCAAATATTCTATATCGAAACCGTCCTTTAACCACTTCTTGTCCAGTCCATATATAATTGTTTTTTTGATCAATTATTGCACTGACTTGAGCATATTTATTTTGACCCGAAAGTTGTTCTGCAATGACTTTAACCATATCTCTTTTTTTAAACATTACTACTGGAAAACATCCAGTGAAATAATGCTTTTGATTATTTTTATCTGTGATTTCTAGAGCAAAATCACTAACTTCAATACCTTCATCACTGGCTGCAAAACTAGCTAAGGCAGTATTCCCAATTTGTCCGACTAGTGCTGAACCGACAGCTATTGCACCTGTAGCCGTTTGCATACTGGCATTTAAGTTTTGCATGGTTTCACTTGTCAGTAAGTCCGTTACTTCACCTTCAACAATAAATAGGCTTTTCGACAATTCATCAATGATTTGGTCTGTTTTTTTATAATTCATTTTTTCCCATATTTTTGTTCATCATATTGTTTAGCTAAGTCTAAACGATAAGTGTATTGCTCCCAACGATCAGGATACTCATCCTTTTTTATTTTATTCTTTATATTTATTGAGAAAACTGAAAAATCATTTAAACTTGCCATACTTGGTTTATTAAAATCCAACTTTTTTAATATTGCCTCTAATTCAACACTTTGCTCATCAAAGCTTGCCCCCACTTTCCATCCAATAAATAAACAAATAAATAAACAAATAAAAAAAGAGATAAATATAGGCTGACTTAAAAGAAATGAGATACCATTATCCTCAAATATCGAAAATAAAATAAAAATTATCATGACAAATATTCCTACACCACCTATTAATTTTATCCCAAAAATCCTATATCTTATTCGTCCTTTTATAATTTGTTGACTTGTCCATATATATTGATTTTTTGGTTCAATAACTGCTTTTACTATTGAATATTTTGTTGTAAAAGGCTCAGCCATAACTTTAATATTGTCACCAATTCTAAAATTAACTTCTGGAAAACATCCTTTAAAATAATGCTTTTGATTATTTTTATCTGTGATTTCTAAAGCAAAATCACTAACATCAATACCTTCATCACTAGCTGCAAAACTGGCTAAAGCAGCTGTACCGATCTGCCCGACAAGTGCTGAACCTACAGCTATTACACCTGTACCTGTTTGCATATTGGTATTTAAGTTCTGCATGGTTTCACTGGTCAATAGATCAGTTACTTCGCCTTCAACGATAAAAAGCCTTTCTGCCAATTCATCAATCATTTGGTCTGTTTTTTTTAAGCTCATTTTTTTCCATATTTTTCTTCATCATATTGTTTGGCTAAATCAATACGGTAGGTATAATCTTTCCAACGCTCATGGATAAAATCTTTTTCTTGATTTTTCCAACTTAAATCACTCAATGCAAAAATTTGTAAATTCATTCGACTTGGCTTATTAAACCCAAGTTTTTTTAAAATAGATTCTAATTCAATACTTTGCTCATCAAAACTTGCACCAACACGCCAGCCTATAAATAAGAAAAAAAATAAACAAATGAACAGAGTACCGCCTATAGGAGGATTAAATATAAGTGAAATCCCATATTTACCAAATATTGCAAATAAACAGAAAGTTAATACTGATAGGAACCCAACAATCAGTCCAAACTTCATAGATGTGATTCTATGTTGCATTCTTCCTTTTACAACTTCTTGCCCAGTCCATATATAATTATTCTTTATATCAATAATAGTTGCTGCATAAGCATATTTATTTTGACCCGAAAGCGATTCTGCAATCACTTTAACCATATCTCCCTTTTTAAACATCACTACAGGAAAACATCCCTTAAAGTAATGCTTTTGATTATTTTTATCTGTGAGTTCTAAAGCAAAATCACTGACTTCTATTCCTTCATCACTGGCAGCAAAACTGGCTAAAGCAGCTGTACCGATCTGTCCGACAAGTGCTGAGCCTACAGCCATTGCACCTGTACCCGTTTGTATATTGGTATTTAAGTTCTGCATGGTTTCACTGGTCAACAGATCAGTTACTTCGCCTTCTACGATAAAAAGCCTATTTGACAATTCATCAATCATTCGGTCTGTTTTTTTTAAACTCATACTATGACTACTCTATTATGCAAATAGTGTCTGAAAATCTTCGACTTCTTGTTGTTCCGACATTAGCTTATTGGTTTTTAAAGCTCTAAAAGTAGAATACTGACACCAACGTTGAAGCTTTGTTGCCTCCATATATATTAAAAAGGCGACTTCAACTAAAGTTAAAATTAAACCTATACCACTTGCCCAAGCAATCCAACGCAGTAAAGCATTCCGTACTATCTCTCGAGTAAGCTTTTTAACACTATATTTAGCCATAGTTTCACCAAAAACTTTAGCGCCCATCTTTTGAATCAATGGACTACCTCCAACACGGTTTAAATATGTCATTAAAGGTCCTATATAGGTTAAAGTTGCGCATAATCCCAAAAGAGCAGCAGCAGCTCCTGTAACTACACGAGCTGAATATAATATAATTAAGGAGGTAGGTATTCCTTCCTTTCCAGTCAAATTTTCAACTTTGTTGTAATCTAACCAAGCAGTAATTCCCCCTGCAATAGTACTTAAACTACCTGCTGCCCATTTAATACCTGCTCTTTGAATATTTGCTGCGCCTCGTGTGGCTGCTGCGCCAGCACCTGCATAAGATGTTTGAGTCGCCACTTCTCTTGCACCTTTTGCTAGACCATAAAAGATATCCAAAGCAAAAGCCATCAATGCGGATACAGATGCCACCAAAGCAGCAATTTGTACCGAGTCTTTATATTTTCCAGAGTTAAGCATATGCGCTAAATTAATCGCCTCTATAAATACAAGAATGCCTGATGCCCTCACCTGATGATAATTGTTGGTATTGTTCGCCATACCTTTACTACCCGCTTTTTCAATTTCTTCTAAGGTCAATGCCACTTGTTGTTTTTTTGCCATCGCATCATCGATCAATACATCCAAAGAACGCATTGTTGCTTCTTTTGCATTTTTTGAAAGCTGACTAGCTGCTCTTTCACTGAGTTCTGGACTGAGTTTGATATTTCCATAATTTTGTTTTTCAGGATTTATATTATGTACAATTTGATCAAATCTTAATTTTTCAGCCAAATCCCCCATCTGAGCAAAAAGTAACTTTTGAGAAATTGCACTTACAAATCGACTTTCTGCGGTTGTCCCCATACCTGCTCTAAAGACCACTCGAGAAAAGTTAGAAACATAAAGCATCACTTTCTTTTCTGTTTTAAAAAATCCGATATTGCCTTTATTTTTGTCTATTCCCTGATTCCTTGCCCATTCATCCCATGCAGAATCAGTTTTCTTTAAAAAGTCTATTGTGCCTTTCATGGCTTTTAGACCAACAGCGGTAAAATCAGTTGCAGCTTTTTTCAGTTCATCATGCTTTGCCTTGGCCTCTAACTGATTACTATACAAGCCACGAATAAATAAATTTTTACGTTCAAATTCTGGCTTTTTAACCCAGTCATCTAACTGTTTTGCACCTACTTCTGCACCTTCCATTCCAAATAACATAGACGCTACATGAGCTTTAAATGCACAACCACTTCGTAAATTTTTCTGATCATAGGCATCTAAAGCATCTAATAAACTTTCAGAAACAACCCAGTTCAAATGCTCTTGAGCACGTTGGTTTGCAACCTTCAAGGCTGTGTCATATTTTTGTGCTGCTTCCTGCTTAAACGCTTCTATTTCTTTATAGTTTAAGTTATCGAGTAGAACTTTGCGGTCAGCTTGGTAGTTGGCTTCCCCAACCTCTTCACCATAACCAGCACGTTTTTTCATTTTACGTTCATGATCTTCTATATGAGTTTTTTTGCTTCGTTCTAGTTGCTCAATATCTGCTGTATCATTTCTTCTCCTTGCATCTGCAAGTTGCTGTTCAATAATATTTAACGTCCATTGATACCTTGTCTCGATTGCTGGTGCTGTTTGTTCATGAATTTCATTTTCGCGCTGTACGATTTTTGCCTTATTTTTAAGCAATGATCCTTCGATGCTTTCCACACGTTGCACTGAGTCCAGTTTACGCTGATTGGTGACACCGTATTTATCTTTTGCTTCTAAATAATCATCTACAGGGGCATAAGCTTCATTTCGATATTCATTTAGCTTTACAGTGATGCCAATTGGGTCATACAGCACTATAGATGCAAAGGCTTTAGGTTTCTCAGCAAATTTAGTCAGCAGTTTACTCCAGCGGTCAGAGCCAAATGACAAAGGGAAACTCACGCCGTCCTTTAAAGTTGAATTGTTTAAACAATGTTCTTGTTGTGATGATCCTTTAGCCCATCCTGCAACATCTATAGATTGCCATTTGCCTGAACTGACATATTCATCCGCTTTCGCTTGGTATTCTTTTCTTTTTTCATCAGTCATGGGGGCGTGGGTGTATATCAAATATGCCTTCTCGGCCAAATTCGTTGCAATATATTCAATGGTGACAAATGAGGCAAATAACGCATGTTCATTTCCTTTACATGCAAACTCAAGCACAGATACGGGTGCAGGTTTGTCTAATGGAAAAGATGATAAATAGCCTTGCGGTGTGACGATGTAGCCGATCCATTGATAACCTTTTTTTCGCTTCACCATTGCATAAATATAACTAGAATCAATCATTTCAGTTGTATATTTGGAGTATGACAGTGCTATGTTTTTTACATTTTTCCCAAGTTGTGATGAAAGTTGTGGAGCTTTTTCTTGAGTTACCGTATAACGTAAAGGCAAAATCTGCAAACCAAGTTTTCGGCAAAAATTACATTGGTCTTTACTGCCTTTTGCATCTGAAGTTTGTTGATTGACTTGTATTGCTGCATTAGCAGCTTTTGTTATCGCATTTGGAGCAGCTAAAATCTCTTCTCCCTGTCTACGTTGTTCGGCTTTTTTGTTTTCTCTTCTTGCAAAAGCTTCTTTATCACCGCCCATTTTATTTTCCTTATTCCAATGTTTCTGTTTTAATCAATGCCCAAGAATCTTCAGCAACAAAATTCATCGCTTCAGTAAAATTATAATTTTCAGGTTCAGTGTTCCAGTATTGTTGAAGTACTTTTACAATATAAGGATGCTTCATAAAGCTGTGCCCAAGTACCTCTGCATATAAGCCATAACTGACTAAGTCGACATATCTGGTAATGTGGTATTGTTCATGTCCTTGATATAAATTTTTAAGAATCTGTTGTGATTTCAAATGATTGATATCAACTTGTTCTAATTCATGCGCTTTTCGAAAAACAATATTACTTATTTCAATCAAATCTAAAGCTAAGGATTGTTGTTCATTCACTTGCGTAATGGCTTTTTTCAGCAATTTTTTCTGTTGGATATTTTCCCAGTGAAAATATCCACTAGGATGGATAAATTCCCATTGAGTAAAATTTCCCAATAAACTATTCATTTGTTGTTCATTGAATATATGATCTAAATAAATCATTACTCGTGGGTCATACCATCGAAATAAAATTTTGGATTCAATATCTTGCAACACCAAACTGGTTTTAAACTTTTGGTTCAACTGATCATTTTCATAATGAGAAGCCCCAAAACCATGTACTAAATACTGATCATTGGAAATTTCAAAATTATTAAGTAAATGTTCTGCTAGCTGTGGTCCGATCTCTTTTAATATCTTTTCATCTAATATTTCTATAAAAAACAGATGTGTGTCTTTATAGCGATTGCCTTTTGCCAAGGGAATATAAATAATATTGTGTTCTCTTAAACACTTCTTTAAATCATCAAAAACATCGGGCGCTAATGTTTCATCAAGCAATACTAACAGCCGATGATGCTGGCTAAAGACTGCTTGCATTTTTTGATAAATTGCTTCTACGGAATGAAGTTCAGAGGATATCGCCGTTTGTTGTAGAAAGTTCTCACTCATCATAAGATCACCTTCGCTGATCCATTTTGAGCTGCCTGTCCTTGTTTCGCAGAGCAATCAGGCAAGTCTAAAGCTGGCGGATTTATAGAAGCTGGGGAAGTCAGTTTCTGTTGCCCAGATTTCACCTCAAATAAGCCACCTGTGGTTGAAAACACACCTGAACCATTAATCTTGAGTTCAGAACCATCACTGACCAACTTAATTTCCTTCGGACTGATGATATAAACTGCGTCTTCGGTTGAAATGATTTGAATGCCTTTACGTGCGATCATATCCAACCCATCACCCTGCGCTTGGATCTCAACTTTACCTTTTCCAGCAAATAACTTTGCACCTTCTTGTGCCGCAAAAAGGCTAATTTTAGCGCTGGCATGTCCAATCAAAGCCTTTTGTGTACTTAGGTTAATGCTGTCGCCTGATGTGTGGCTAATTTGCCCATCTGCTGAAAGATGAATATCTTCATTACTGGTAAGCGCAATTGAGTTTGGTGAAGCCAACATCATCACCGCAGACTTAAATTCATCTGCTTTTTTCGGATCTTGTTGAGCCAATACGTCGATAAAGCCTTTGATATTATCTAAAACTTCTAAAGGATCAGTCTGCTGATTCTTGGCAACCTCACTTAATGCTTTAGAGTTATTGAGACTACTTTCTAACTGATTTATGCCCGCGGTCACATCAAGGTGATTGCCCGAGGCTGAATCCTGAGCATAAGTACTCAGTAATAAACCTTGTCCTGCTCTTAATGCACCCCACTGGTCAGTTCTCAGTTCAAAGCCTTCACCTCGTCCTTCGCTAGTGTCTGTCTCTTTGGGATGACTTAAATTACCGAGGTTAAGTTGACTCACCCCATGACTGCTCTGTAACTGACTGCTGATTTGCTCAGTACTATCATCAAATCTAAGTTGGTTATAGCCACTGCCTTGATACTCTCGACTTTTTATTCCTGACAGTTTTTTGGTATCAGGCAGTTTACCTTTTTCATCAAACTTGCTTGGATGACGATGCGCTTCATGAATACGCCCCACCACAAACGGCCTGTCAATGTTGCCATCGAAGAAATCTATAACGACGACCTCTCCAACTCTCGGTAAGAATCGTGCACCATAGCCTTCACCAGCCCACGGCGTCAGTACATCCACCCAAGCTGAATCGGTGTCGTTATCATTGGAACCAGCACCACCATCGTGGCTATGATCTTGATTGCGGGTAAACAGAAAACGTACTTTGATCCTTCCCCACTCATCCACATGGATTTCTTCTCCACTTGGACCAACCACTCTGGCACGTTGGGGTGACGCAATCGGACGATGTTTTAATGGATTGTATTCTGGAACAGTGGTGATATTGCGACGTTGTAGCACCAACTGATTGGCTTGGCGTTCATCACTATTGTTTGTCGTGATATTGGTTATTTGCCAATTGCTTTGCTTAAGCAAATTTTCAACCTGATGGGTCAACTCTTTTGGTAGATTATTTTGATTATAAAAGTGCTTCGATATGATTAGGAATTGCTTATCGGAAAAATCGTGTTGATCAATTTCGGGATGCCCATTTAATTCAAAGATATAACCCACATGTGCATCACGTACTGTAGATATTGCGGTAAATTGTTTGGCTTGTGAGTCATAGTAGTTACTCAGATTTTCATTAAAACGTTCAATTTGACGATTACCTGATGCTGTTGCACCATCTTCTCCATTCAAGTCTTGGATCCATGCTGGGCTAAAGTGCCAAACTTGCTCAAGAGCTAAACTAGCATTGTCGTAGTTTTCACTATGCTTGTGTTTGCTTAGAACACTGCCTGCACCTTCTTCTATTTCCAGTACATCGGCTTGCCAACGTTGAATATGTACTGATGTAGGCTGAATAGAACGCTGTCCAATAAATGAGATAATGCTGTCCTGCCTTTCGGTGGGACTGCTACGATGAAAGCGAATATTCTTGCGTTCTAAGCTGGTGTATTGAGTATTGTTGTCAATCAAACGAAGCTTTTGAGGTTGAATTTGTTCACTGAAACTCGATACTTTAAGTTGGGCTTCATCAATTAAAGTATTAATCCCTTCAGAAAAAAGCAGACGTTGAACAAAGTCTATATCCCGTTCATTATTCTGCATAATAAATGGGCGAACATCGTAGTCTTTGGTTAAGCCACTTTTATCCAATGTTAGACTTGAAGCAAACAATGGACTTCGCTCGCGCCATTCCTGAAATATAACTTCAACTGCTTGAGGCGCAGACATATTCATAAACACTCTGGAATTTCTACGATGCTTCCAAAGTGCGGTTGGATCTTCAACTGTCAGGCGGTAAATCGTCAGCGCACCATCGCTCGCGCCCACATCTGCTTGGGTCACAATCCCTGAAATTCGATTGAGTTCTGATTTATCATTCACAATATCGACAGCCACTTGGCTACCGATAAATTGCTTTAATGGAATATTCATTGACGTAGACAAGCAAATCAATTGTAAATGAATGCCTTTGTTTAATTCATGCATCCCATCAATACGTTGTAAAAATACCAGTTGATTAAGATCAGTGTTTGAAAAAGACGCATGCATGACACGCTTTTGAGCAGTAAGACCCAATTTTTCCAAAGCAAAATAAATATTATTAAACATGAGTTATTGTATAGTTGTTCTAAATTAAGCACACTCTACAAAAAAGATCATATTTTGTCCACATTTAATTTTATCTACATAATTTATTGTATTTCATTTCGTTTCGATAGTTTTCTCCGATACATTACCGCCCCCACAGTTAAATTAAATTTTTCGCATAATTCTTTTATAGAAAGTGTATTTAATTCCTGTTGATGCTCTCTTACCCAATTTAGAAGAGAAACTCGTTTTTTTTCACCTAATAATTCTTTTAAATAAGAACGAGAAGTTAAAATCTCCTGTTCAGTTTTATTGAGTCGTATCGCAATCTCTTTGATTGAATACTGTGTACTCAAAATGATCTCTTTATGTTCTAATCGCCACTCTTTTTTTTCATTCAAACGTTGTACACGTATGTCATTTAATGTAGGTATACCAAGTTCTTTACATACCAGATTATGCGCTCGCCTTGCAGCTTTAAGATTTTTTTTATTCAATAACGATTGTACTTCAAAAATATTTTCAGATTTAGCTAGTGCGTCTTTGTTGTTTTGTACAATTTTACGATTTGCATAACCAATTTTATTCTTACGTAGTTTGTTACTACGCTGAACTCCTTCCTTTCTTAAAAAGGTGCAATACTTTGTAACTTCAGTTTGAGTTAATCCATATTTTTCTTTTAACATCTGAAAGCTTTGAGTAAACAACTCATCTTGATGTTCAAACATCCAATCTCTTAAAGTAGATAAAGTATAGTCATATTTTTTTTGAAGACCCAATGCACGTCTAAATCTAGTGATTATTTTAACCGATAATCCTAGTAATTTCATAGATTTAGCCCGATCATGTTTCTTTAAAAACTCAGCTAAATCATTGGTCAAAATGTAAACATATTGACTCTTTGCAATTTGCTCGTACATCCAACCTTTGTAGATCATAATCCCAGCTTGTGTATTTCGCTCTTCATAAACATCCCAGTCTTCACCTTGCCAGTCCTTAATTGTCTTTATTGGATAAATTTTATATCTTTTAGCCATAATCATTAACATTTTTTGTATTCATCAACAATTATTCTTTTATCAAATTTTACTTACAACTTAAAGAGATTTATCAAGAATAACTTAAAAAACAAAAATTATCTTTCAATGCATTGAACAAATTAATTTTTCAAGCAATAACGCCTAAATAGCAAGCAACCAACAGCTTAAGATACAAATCACGAATAAATCTACCAATTTTCATAGATTGACAGGTTTAAATCAGCTACTTAACATCAGGGCAATCTTGGATACATAACATTGGTTTTATTTTGAATTTTCAGTATCAGTTAAAAATAATTTCTACAGTAGGCTTAACACTTGCGATTACAGCATGCTCGTCTTTGGGTGGTGGCTCTGTGCAAAAACGTGCTGCTAAACTTTCGACTGGAATCCAAAAAGCCTATTCTGTCTCTCCAGATGTTGCTAATCGCGTATCCCCAATCATTGTACAAAGCGCAGATCAATATGATGTAGATCCTTTACTGATTGCAGCGACTATACGTCAAGAATCGAGCTACCGTAGTTATGTTACCTCTCCATCTGGTGCTGTTGGGCTTACCCAAATCATGCCGCGTTATTGGCAACAAGCCTGCCCTGGTGATTTGTTTGATGAATATACCAATGTACGCTGTGGCACCATGATCTTGGCTAAATACAATCAAAGTGCAGGAAGCTGGAAAAAGGCCTTAGCCTACTATAATGTTGGACCCACAAATTACCAAACAAATCGTAAAATGAAACGCCAAGGTAAACGATACGCGAAACAAGTCAAACAACATGAAAAACAGTTAAAGTCTTCATTATAAAGTTTAAGAATAGAAACTGAATATCAATAAAATAAACCCACTCTTGCTGATACTTGAGCGGGTTTATTTTTTAGTCCATAGCAACAATAAACAGCATAAACATAAATGATTTAATTCAATCTTAATCTGCTGAAATATCTTCAAACAAAACGGAAGACAAATAACGTTCACCCGCATCAGGAAGAATCACCACAATAGTTTTGCCTGTATTTTCAGGACGGGCAGCTAATTTTGCTGCAGCAGCTAAAGCCGCACCACTAGAAATACCGACAAAAATACCTTCTTGAGTGGCACTTTGACGGGCAAAATCAATCGCTTCTTGGTTGTCGATAGCAATAACTTCATCTACTAAATCTAAATCCAAGTTTTTAGGAATAAAGTTTGCACCTATCCCTTGGATCTTATGTGGCCCAGGCGTTAACGTTTCACCACGTTTGGTTTGTCCAATAATTGGTGAATCTGCGGGTTCTACAGCAACGGAGTAAATCGCTTGCTGCTTGACCTTTTCAAAATAATTTGAAATACCTGAAATAGTACCGCCAGTTCCGACACCAGCAACAAGGATATCGACTTTACCGCCTGTTGCTGCCCATATTTCAGGACCTGTTGTTGTCTCGTGTATTTTAGGATTGGCCGGGTTTTCAAATTGTTGTGGTAAATAATAAGTTTCAGGTTGTTCAGTCGCTAAACGTACCGCCTCGTCAACTGCGCCTTTCATACCTTTTGCGGGTTCAGTTAAAATTAAATTTGCACCCAACGCTTTTAATACTTTACGGCGCTCTATACTCATACTTGCAGGCATAGTTAAAGTAATAGCATAACCTTTTGCCGCTGCTACAAATGCCAATGCAATACCAGTATTCCCGCTGGTTGGTTCTACAATATGCATACCTTTTTTCAAAAGCCCCTTCGCTTCTGCATCAGCAATAAGTGCAGCACCAATTCGATCTTTAACAGAAAAAGCAGGATTACGACTTTCAATTTTTGCTAAGACCGTTGCACCACCTGTAATAAGACGGTTGATACGAATCAGTGGTGTATTCCCAATTGCCTCAGCGTTATTAGAATAAACAGCGATACCTAAGTTTTCAGTTGCTGGAAAATTTGGATCTGTAGACATGACCTTTCCTTGAATTTAAATGAATTTATATCAATCTATCATAATGCTTTTCTATGAAACTTTGATATTGAGTAACTGAATTTAATTATACCAATATCGAAATAGTTTATTGATAAAAATCATAAGTTTAGTTTTTAGGAAAAGTGTTTGACCGATTTGTCGTCAAATCAAACTATATATTTGTATATTATTTCAAGCATAATAACAATATGACTCATATTTAGAGAATATTATGGCAAGCAATGCTTATCAAAAATTTTATCGTCAATTTACAAAAAAAATCTTAGATAAAATCGTCAGCCCACAAGTATTAGGCGATACAAAAACTCTTGAAAATACAGTTAATGATCCAAACACAGCCAATTTTCCGATTTGCTATGTCATTCAAGATGACTCAACTTCAAATAAAGTCTTGATCGACAATGAAACAGAAAAAAGAAAACTCAGCCCTGCTTTTGCGCCACTTAACCTAGGGTCAGATTATCAGGAAGATGATCGTTTTATCACTTTAGAACCGACCAAAAGCAACGCCTCTGCATACTACCCAGACAAAATTATTCGTTTGGTCGAATATTTATTAAAACACCCTGAACAAGATGTGCTTTTAGTACCAACAACGATTTTATGGGGGCGTGCGCCGGAAAATGAGGACAGTTGGTATAAAGCATTGATGACCGATGCTTGGGCGAAGCCAACGGGCATTAAACAAGCACTCAACATTACCCTCTATGGCCGTAACAATTATATTGAATTCCATCAAGCAGTTTCTTTACGCCAGTTAATTGACTCAGCCATTGAACTCACACCCAATTTTTCACCAGCGCACTATGTGGTGACTGAGCTCAATAAACAATTTAATGGCTATAAAGAAGCAATTCTTGGTCCTGATATTTCAGATCGTCGCAATGTGATTAACAAACTCATGCTGAGTGATGCGGTCAAAGAAGCCATTCTCAATGAAAGCATTCATAAAAAAATCAGCATCAATGAAGCCGAAGCACTCGCGCATAAATACCTCGATGAAATCGTCTCTGATTTTTCTTATTCAACCTTACGCTTTGCTGAAATTGCTTTAACTAAATTATGGACCCAACTCTATGACGGTATCGAAGTACATAATTTCGATACGGTTCGTGAACTTGCCAAAGATTATGAAATTGTCTATACCCCTTGTCATCGTAGCCACATTGACTATTTATTATTGTCTTATGTGATTTATAACCGTGGCTTGATGGTTCCCCATATTGCAGCAGGTATTAATTTAAATATGCCTGTGGTTGGGCAACTGATGCGTGGTGCAGGCGCATACTTTATTCGACGTAGCTTTAATGGTAATGCGCTTTATACGGCTGTTTTCAAAGAATATATCTACAGTATGCTCAATCGAAATACCCCTATGGAATACTTTATTGAAGGTGGTCGTTCTCGTACTGGACTTTTATTGCCGCCTAAAAAAGGGATGCTCGCAATGACCATCCAAAGTTATTTACGTGGGAATAGCAAACCGATTGCCTTTATTCCGACTTACTTTGGATATGAAAAACTGATCGAAGGCAGTTCATACATAAAAGAGCTGGGTGGGCAGAAAAAACAAGCTGAATCACTATTTGGACTACTTAAATCTATTCAAAAAATTGAAAAAGTCTTTGGTGTTGTCCATGTCAATTTAGGTGAACCGGTTTTCCTTGAAGAGATCTTAAAAAAGAACAATGTTCCACAACATGTTGCTTTGCATGAAGAGATGCCTGAGTCGGTTAAAGCCACGGTCAATGATGTGGCGTTTGATATTTTGGAAAATATCAATAAAGCGGTCGTGATTAATCCTGTTAGTTTGATTTCTCTGGTCTTGTTAAATGCACCAACGCATGCTTTGGCAGAGCGTGAAGTATTGGTACGTTTAGAACAATTCCGTAATCTACTCAAACAGCATCGTTATGATGATCGTATGCAAATTACCGAGCTTTCCAACACAGAAATCATTCAATATGCCATGAAGCTAAAACAAGTTGAATTGATTGAGCATGATAATGAGCGCTGGGTGAAAGTCAGTGATATACAGGTGGGATTGCTTAAGTATTTCAGTAATAACATTCTGCACACGTTTATCCTGCCTGCACTGATTGCCAAAGTATTACGTGTTGAAACAGAGCAGCAGCAATTTGAGATTCCAAAATCTGATTTATATACCCAAGTCATCAAACAATACCCACTTATACAAAAAGCCTTCTTTTTAAAATGGGATGAGTCTGAGATTGAGAGTGAAATCACACAAATTATCGATTATTTTGTTGCGGAGAAATTAATCACACTTGAAGCGGATCAAAGCATTAAGATTTCAAATGCAGATCCTAAAATTCGTTTACTTTCAGCCTTTGCTCATTTGTATGATGTCAATGTTGTGAAAGAACCTGAAAAAGAAAGCAAAGAGAAATAATCTTTTAAGCTTTGACGATGATCTGCAATAAAAAAGTTCCTTCAACCATTTGGATAAGGAACTTTTTTGTAAGCGTATAGCAATATGACTAATTGATTTACTTTAAAGCAAAAAATGATTTTTAGTTATTACTTAGACGTTTTTCTTAGTCCGTTTTAAATGCAATAAAACCATGATAATTCAATACTTGAGCAAAACTTTCCACACGCTTAAAACCTGCTTGTAAATACAAAGCGCTCATTTCATCAACAGAAATTAAAGCAAAATCTTGTTCAATACGTTCTGCCATAAGTTGCGCCTGTTTTTCTGTTAATCCTGTTGCTAAACTCAGATTTTTTAAAGCTTGTAATTGTTTGGCATTCGAAATTTCCATCAATTCATAACTTAGACATAGACCAGTACTGCTTAGGTGATTTGCAATATCTTTTAAGAATTGTGCTTTTGCATCAACTGGAACAAAATGTGAAACCAAGATAGCCAAAGCCACATCAAAATTCTCATCGACTTGTTTAAGAACAGATGTATCACCTTGTACAAACTGAATTCGAGAACAAAGCCCTAAACCAGCTATATGTTGTTTGGCTTTATCAATCATATTTGCTGCAGGATCGATTGCTGTAAAATTCCAGTGAGGAAATTGCTCAGCCAAATATTGCAGTTCATAACCTGTACCACATCCCACGACTAAAATCTTCGCTTGAGTCAATACATAGCTCTTTAATACAGCATGGACTTGTAAATGTATCAGTTCATAACCGGGAATTAATTTACGAATATGTGCATCATATCCTTCAACTACAACTGGATTATTAAAGTCCTTTGCCATTTCTTTAAGCCTTGTAATGATGATTAATACTATTCCTGAGGATGTTTGACTTTCACTGCCTGTAAACAAAAATCAGCGATTTGTTTTACAAAATACTCTTTATAGCTTTTATCAAAACGCTTGATCTTGGCGATACTTAAAGGTTCAATCACAACGAAAGTCATTGCGCCAACGATGCACAATGCGGTGGTGTTTAGATCCTCAAAAATAAACTCGCCTGAATGACGTCCTTCTGTCAAAATTTTAATAATACTTTCTTTAATCAATTGCTTACTTTGAAAGCGTTCTAACTCAAATTGAGGATCGACTGGTTCAAATAATAAAGAATAAGAGAGTCGAGGGCTGTTCATTGCCCTTTTTACAAAGGTTGTGACTGCTCGATCTAATTTTTCTATCGCACTAAGTTCAGTATGTGCAATATCATTGAGAATATTAACTTCGATATGAATCGCTGCATTTAAAACTTCAATCAATACCTGATTTTTATTTTCAAAATATCTGTAGACCAAACCACTTGATACACCTGCCCTATCTGCAATTGCTTGAATTTGTGCATCTTTAAATCCTCCTTGTGCAATCAATTCACGTGCAGACAATAAAATTGTCTCACGGTTCTGTTGCATTTTCTCTTCCATGACAGAGGATCTTTTATAGTTCATAGCGATATGTAAATTCCATTCCAAATAAACTGGCAGCGAATAGATTGCCCTGTTGGTACTACAAGGTAATGCAGACTAAATACTAATAAATTTTGCAGCAATAAGCTATCCACCCTGATCGCTTGATTCAATATTTAATAAATCATTGATGAACTTAATTATCTTGTTGAGGTTATTTTCTACCCTTGCTGATTTATCAATTCCTGATCGATCAAAACAGTCATTTTAAATTACTCCTTTTTAGAAAATGAACCTTTTTAAATCATTAATTGATTCTACAATATTCTTAAATGATCTGAGGCAACTTCTTAAGACAATGCAAACATGAGTTGTCCGATAATCCCCCCTTAAATTGGTCATTAGCCCCCTTTATTAAATCCACTAAAAATGATTCACTAAAATCATAAAGATTTCAGATAAAAGTTAAATAAACTAATAGCTTAACCTCTATTGTTCACTTTGTTTATCTGAATTTTATATGCGAAATAAAAAAAACATTCAAGGAAAGAAAAGCATGAAAACTCAATCACTGATTCTCAGTGTCCTCAGCATTTTACCCACTGCATATACTCATGCAGCTGCGATGGATCAATCTGGTCAATCGATACTGGCGTTTCTTGAAGACAAGAATTATTTCGAAGCCAGTATTGCCACAGTTGACCCAGAAGTATCAGGCAAAGTCCGAAATCGACCTGATTTAGTCAATACAGGGAGCAATGATTTAACTACAGGTGATATGGCACAATCATATCAATACTATAATGCTGCTTTAAAACTGCAAATTGCGCCAAAAGTTTCCTTTGGGCTCATCTATGATCAACCTTATGGTGCTGCAATCGAATATCCTTTACGTAGTAATAATACCTTCTCTGATACCGAAATCAGTATGAAAGGTACCATTGCGGATGTTGATACTCAAAATATTGCGATGTTATTTGGTTTTCAGCCAGATGCCCATTTTAACCTTTACGGCGGTGCGGTATACCAGACAGTCAAAGGCAAAGTGTCTTTGCGTGGTAATTCGATGAGTGTTTTTAATGGCTATGATGCTAATTTTAAACAAGATAATGCTGTTGGATGGCTTGCTGGTGCTGCTTTTCAGATTCCTGAAATTGCTTTAAAAGCAGCGGTAACTTATCGTTCTGAAATCAAGCACAAAATAGATGCTCAAGAAACGATTTTTGGACAACCTTTAGCATTCACCACTGATAAAGATACAGAAATCAAAACGCCACAATCGGTAAATTTAGATTTTCAAACAGGCATCTATAAAGACACGCTGGCATATTTAAATGCACGTTGGGTAAATTGGAAAGATTTTAGAATCCGTCCAACACAGTTTGGTGCACTCACTGAACTGGCAACAGCTGAGTTAAGCCAAGGCCTGTATGCTGGTGGATTCAATCTCGATGACTATCAAAAAGACCAATACAGCATCACTCTTGGTTTAGGACATCAATTTACACAAAAATGGGCTGCGTCGGCTGATGTTTCATGGGATTCTGGTACTGGAAATCCTGCTTCTGTATTGAATCCTACCAAAGGCGGTTGGGGCTTAGGGTTGGGTGTTCAATACAATCCTGCTGAAAATTATTTTATCGCAGGAGGCATCAAATATATTTGGATTGGGGATGCCACGGCACAAGATGGTACCTATTACATTCCGGTACCCGGTGCTTCAGAAATTGCCCAACAAGGTGATTATCATGACAACAATGCCATAGGCTATGGTTTAAAAATAGGTTACCGTTTTTAATGCTCAATGCATGATCTTGTTAAAAGTGTTTTTAGCGTAGACTTCATTCTAGTGTATATACTTGAGAATGAAGTCTTTTTCTTTTTATTCAAAGACAAATTCATTTTCCCGTCATTTGTATACGCTATAAATTTTAATGATCAATATGAATAAACCTCAGTAAAAAACCAACTTAATTAAAGGATCTAAATATGAAATTATTACGTTTAATTCCAATTCTCGCTTTAGGCACTATCTTAACCGCATGTGGTGGTATGCCAAAGGAATGTGAAGAATCTTGGAAGCATATGGAAGACTTGGCAAAACAAAGTGGCATTCCTGAAGATTCACTAAAAGAACAGAAAAAAGCCTTTGAAGAAGAAATTAAAAAGTTATCTAAAGAAGATGCTATTCAAGCCTGTAAAGCACAGTCTTCAATCATTGGCATGGTTAAGTAATTTATCATTAATCTACAAAATGGATGCTTCAATTTGCAGGCATCCATTTTGATTTAGCATATAGATCATAAGCAAAACTTTAATTTTTACATTTTAATCGTCACAATTTTTTGCTTCACTATAAATAAACATTGGGCCTAAATCATAAGTCTGATCATGCCTTTTCACTTGTGGAATAAATGCACTTGAAATTGAACCATCTAAATATAAAGCTTGATCTGTTTTAAGCTGCGTCTTAAAAATATCAGCAAAATTATAAAAATTAATTTTTTCACGACTTATCACGAAATACAGTTGATTATTCTTAATTCCCACCCCATTGCGAACTTTCAATGAATCTGAGTTTTTAACGAAAATTGGATTGATCTCACCATTGATCAACAACATTGGACCAGATTGTGTTGCATAGCGAGCTTTAAAATTAGATTTAAGATATTGCTCAGTGGTTTTAATCACAGCTTGCTTATTGTTCCAAGCAACCACGCCATTGGGTTGCATAAAAAAATTACCAAATTTATTTTTTTGCTGGTTTAATTCTGTTTGTTGTTTACCTTGTTCAATGTATAAACCCACTGGTGTAAAATTTGGATGATACATTCCTGCATTCATGGCAAAACTGATCTGGCATTTTTTACGCTCTTTTTGTACAGCTGCGAACTTTTTATAAGTTTGTCCTTGTTGGTTTTTTAAAAATAGTTGTAGATGATCAAGATCGTCGATACGTACAGCATCTGCGATCACCTTCTTGTCTTTGATTATTTTGATATAGTCGGTATTGGCATTGACTTGAAAGGAAAGTGCACTCAATCCCATCATGCTTATCAGCGCATATACTCCAGTTTTCAAATTCATAACCCCCCCATTCAAAGTGTTATATTTTATCGTGTGATCTATTGAATAATGAAGGCTAATTAGCATTTTTAATGCATTTTTTTACTTAATTATCACTTTAAGGGCTATCAAATTCATTTTGCATCGTTATAATCAAACTATCCTTTCAATTAAATACATGTGTACACTTTATTTGAACTGAGTGGGAATATGCAGACAAAACAAATAGCTAAATACCCGTTAGGTGCGCATTTAATCGTCAAACATTTTGGCTATAGTCATCATGGAATCTATGCTGGAAAAGGTCGTGTTATACATTATTCTGGACTGGCACATTTTGTAAAAAAACGCCCAATCGAAATCACTTCACTTGAAAAATTTTCACATGGAAAAGTGATCCGTGTCCGTTACTATGATCAACCTAAGTTTTCTGGTCGTCATGTGGTTCGACGTATGCGTACACGCATGCACGAAAACAGCTATCATTTAATTATCAATAATTGTGAACATCTGTGTAGTTGGGCAATTACAGGGGTTGAAAGTAGTCCTCAAGTGGTAAAAATGATGAACCGTTTAACCACGATTGGCTATATCAGTTCAATCATGACCTATATGAATGGCTTATTTTTAACAGTTGCAACCACCTGTTTTGCTTTAGTTTTATATATAAAAATGAAACTCAGGGCTCAGTCAAAATTAAAACTTCCAACCTATTTATCTCTTAAAGAACAACAGCCTAAAAAGTAAAATACTCAACGAGGTTCTTCACATGACCTTAAGTAAAGCCCTGATTTTAAAATACCATTAAAATGGTGGAAATTTGTCTTCAACCAATTTGAGTTCTAATCCGTATTCCAAATAAGCTTTTAAACCATCCAGCACTGTGGTGAATCCTCCAGTTGCATCTATAATAAATTGAATTAGTTCAGAGCCTTGAAGCGAAATATCATAATTTCTAATTTTTAAATAAGTTTGCTCTGAGCTGATTTCTTCAAATATAAAATCTACCGATGTTTTGGGTTCACCCCAAGTAATTTGAATCAATTTATTTTCAATAATGTTAAATACCATAACCTTTGAGCTGACTTGATACTTATCCCAACTCCATTGCACAATTTTGCCTTCTTTTAGTGGTCCTGTAGATCGACTAAACCAGAATTTTGAAGTAATGTCAGGATCAATAAATGCATTAAAAACCGCAGACACGGGTTTACGAATTAACATTTGAGTTTCAATGGTTGGATTCATTCTTATTACTCTTCTAAACTTATATTGAATTATATAGATAACAAAGTGATACTGATAACATAAGTGCTATGTAATCAGTATCATGTTTTTGTTAATAAATTTAACCAATTAGTTTTGAATAAGTGATGATTCAACGATGCTCTGATAGCGCTCTGAAAATTGACCATTCCAATATGGATAATATGGATATGCTGGATAAACCGCACTGGCTTGATTTAAACGCTGTAATTGTGAATCCATAAGTACTAGATCTTTTGCAATGAGATTATCTTGCAGTTGTTGTTGATTTCGAGCACCAATCAATACAGTCGAAACGGTAGCTCGTGTTAACAGCCATTTTAAAGCAATTTGTGGGACTGAATATCCCGTTTCTAATGCAATCTGTTTTAAAGTATCGATCACTTGATAAAGATATTCTTTGTTTACGGGTGGTGCAAATTGTGCTGTTTCATGTAAGCGACTATTTTCAGGCATAGGACGCTCACGATCAAACTTACCCGTCAAACGTCCCCATCCTAAAGGACTCCACACAACGGCACCAATATGCTGATCATGATTTAAAGGCATCAATTCCCATTCATAATCCCGACCTATCAATGAATAATACACCTGATGTGCTACCATTTTTTCATAACCATAACGATCTGCAATCGACTGCGCTTTCATCAATTGCCAGCCTGAAAAATTAGATGCCCCGATATAACGAACTTTTCCGCTTCGGACCAATTCATCTAAAGTTTTCATAAGCTGATCGAGTGAAGTAAAGCTATCAAACTGATGTAACTGTAGAACATCGATATAGTCTGTATTTAATCGTTTTAACGATTGCTCTACTGCATGAATTAAATAATGACGACTAAATCCGACCTGATTCACTTGCTCATTGCTACGAAGCGCAACTTTAGTTGAAATAATCGTACTGTGCCGATAAGGCGCTAATGCAATTCCAAGCATTTTTTCAGATTCACCGTCTGAATACACATCGGCAGTATCAAAGAAATTAATTCCTGCATCTATACATGTGCTAATCATTTGATTCGCTTCGATCTGCCCTGTTTGTCCCCATGCAGAAAATAGAGGACCTTTTCCTCCAAAGGTTCCAGCACCAAATCCCAACTCAGATACTTTTAAACCAGATTCGCCTAAAAAATTATATTTCATGATCATTCACCCTGATTGAATAATGTGTCTCATCACAAAATAACAACTTGGTATTGTTTAAAAAATCAGGATAATAAGAAATTACTTTTTCGATTTTATGGAAAATGAATACACAAGACTTTCATTTCTTCTTACGTGTCGCAGATTTGGGTTCAATCAGCCAAGCCGCAAAAGAAGCCAATATTGCAGTTTCAGTGGCAAGTCAACGAGTGCAAAGGCTTGAAAATCAGCTTAGCCTTAAACTTTTTTATCGCACGACACGTAAACTGAGTCTGACTGAAGAAGCCAAAATATTGATTAAGCAAGGACGTCCACTTCTCGATAGTTTTCAAACATTGACCGAAAATTTAAAGCTTCAAGATCAAAAACTTTCAGGGAGCATTAATATCACGGCTTCCGCAACCTTTGGAACCCAGATACTAGTTCAAGTTATTGCTGAGTTTTTAAAACACCACCCTGAATTATTAATCAATCTAGATTTAAATGACCAAAATGTAGATCTTATTACCCAAGGTATGGATATCGCAATTCGCATAGGCAAACTACAAGACTCTTCTTTAATTGCAAAACCTTTATCTATCAATAAACGCTTACTTTGTGCTGCACCTGAATATCTAGCTAAATTTGGTATCCCCAAACGTTTAGAGGATTTACAGCGACATCGTTGTATCGTGCAGCGTCATCAACAAGGCATCACCAATACATGGAACTTTCTGGATCATGCTAAATCCAATCAAAGATTAAATATCCACGTAAATGGCTATTTTATTAGCAACTCAGGCGAAGGGATTCGTCAGGCGTCTTTGGCAGGGCTCGGCATATCCAATCACTCACTTTGGCATGTCAAAAACGATTTAGATTCAGGAAAACTGGTTCATGTGCTTCCTAATTTTATGGTAGAACCCACTGCTATTTATGCTGTTATTCCAGATAAAAAATTAATCTCTGATAAAGTAAAAGTTTTTATTGAGTATTTACAGGATTACTTTAAAGAATTCTAATGATGATTTGCCTAACATTATTCGTTATTCTAAATGACAAACATAATCTACAACTTCGCTAGATTGCAGACTAAAACGACTATTTGCAGGTACAGTAAAAGATTCTCCACAACTGTAGACCTCCATTTCTTCTTGATCTGCTATCCGAACCAAGCATCTTCCAGAAACAATTTCAATGCGCTCAGTCACATGAGTTTCAAAAGTTAAAGGTTTCTCTGTAGGTAAAATTACCCCCAATGTTTTCTTCGAACCATCTTTACATTCGATAAGATAACTTATTGATCGTCCTTTATAATGAACATTAGGTTTAATATGGACCGTAACAAAATCAAATTGGGAAGACATATATTTGTCCTGATTATTATTTGTGCATTTACTATATCTTTTTTCTATAGTATTACTCAATCAATTTTAAACAACATGAAAAAAACCTAGCCGAAGCTAGGTCTTAAATCATGATTTCATTCAGGATTGAATAAAATTATTTACCCGGTTTAAAGCTATCTTTCAAATCTAAGACACGATTGAACACAGGTTTATCTGCTGTATGATCATATTGATCCGCAACAAAATAACCCTCGCGTTCAAACTGGAAACGATCTTCTGGCTGCGCTTGTGCCAAAGCAGGCTCAATTACCGCTTGAAGTACTGTTAAAGATTCTGGATTTAAATTTGCTAAGAAATCATCATCCGCATCTGGTGCAGCTTCGGTGAATAAACGATCGTAAACTCGAACCTCAGCAGGAATCCCTTTCGACGCAGAAACCCAATGTACAACGCCTTTCACTTTACGACCTTCTGGGTTTTTACCTAAAGTTTCCGGATCAATAGAACATTTCAACTCGATCACTTCGCCATTGGCATCTTTAATCACTTCATCACACTTGATCACATACGCATGACGTAAACGCACTTCACCCTCAGGAACTAAACGTTTAAAACCTTTTGGCGGAACTTCTTCAAAGTCTTTACGATCAATAAAAATTTCAGAGGTTAAAGGAATAATACGATCGCCCATATCTACATTTGGATGACGTGAATGGCTTAAATTCAAATCTGCTGGCAAGTTGGTCAAAGTCACTTTCAGCGGATTTAAAACAGCCATACCACGTGCTGCTGTATTTTCAAGGGATTGGCGAATACAGAATTCAAGCATAGCCACATCAACGATACCGTCTGTTTTAGATACACCTACACGCTTACAAAACTCACGTAACCCTTCAGGAGTAAAACCACGACGACGCATGCCCACCACAGTTGGCATACGCGGGTCATCCCAACCATGAACATAGTTACCTTCTACTAATTTACGTAATTTACGTTTAGAGGTAATCGTATAATCTACATTTAAACGGCTAGATTCATACTGACGTGGAACCGATTGTGAGTGCACTTTCTCAACAACCCAATCATAAAATGGGCGATGGTCTTGAAACTCTAAGGTACATAATGAATGTGTAATCCCTTCAATCGCATCTGACAATGGATGAGCATAGTCATACATTGGGTACATTTTCCATTTATCACCAGTTTGGTGATGTTCTGAATGAAGTACACGATATAGAATTGGATCTCGCATATGTACATTTGGTGATGTCATATCAATTTTGGCACGTAATACTGCTTCACCTTCGGCCAATTCACCATTGTTCATTTTTTCAAAACGAGCAAGGTTTTCTTCAATAGATGCATCACGATAAGGTGAGTTTTTACCTGGCTCGACAAAATTACCACGGTTAATTCTAATTTCTTCTGGGCTTTGTAGATCTACATAAGCATCGCCCTGTTTGATCAACTGAACTGCCCAAGCATGTAATTGGTCAAAATAACTTGATGCATAGCGAGGTTCGCCATTCCATTCAAAACCTAACCATTTTACATCATTGGCAATACCGTCAACATATTCTTGTTCTTCAGCATCTGGGTTGGTGTCATCAAAACGCAAGTTACATAAACCATCGTATTCTTGAGCGATACCAAAATTTAAGCAAATAGCCTTTACATGGCCAATATGTAGATAACCATTTGGCTCAGGTGGAAAACGCGTAACAACTTTTTGTGTACGGCCCGCTGCCAAATCTTCTGTAATGACTTGGCGTACAAAATCTAAGCCCGCTTGTTGTTCTTGCTGCGCATTATCGACAGGGCTTGGACTATTTGTCGGAGTTTTCGGCAGTTCTGAAACAACATCATTTGGCTTCATAGTTGATAAATCACTTCTAAAAGTTAAAATTGAATATATAAAATGTGATTTTATCCTTTTTTAACAAAAGAATTTCACATTTTTACTTGCTATGTAGTTTACAGTTTGCTTATGCTTCTCTCAACCAAAAACCCATGACATTTTTAGTCATGATTAGGAGATTATAGAATGAGTTTTCCTCAAGTCGAATTAAACACCAACAAAGGACGCATTGTTCTTGAACTTAACTCTGAAAAAGCACCAAAAACTGTTGCTAACTTTTTAGAATATGTTCGTGATGGTTTTTATGATGGCGTAATCTTCCATCGTGTTATTGACGGTTTCATGATCCAAGGCGGTGGCATGGATGAAAACTTCAAAGAAAAAACCACACGTGATTCAATTGAAAATGAAGCGGACAATGGTTTAAGCAATGATGAGGGTACAGTTGCAATGGCACGTACTCAAGCACCTCACTCTGCTTCTGCACAATTTTTCATCAATGTAAAAAATAACTCTTTCCTTAACCATACAGGTAAAACTGCTCAAGGTTGGGGTTATGCAGTATTTGGTAAAGTGACTGAAGGCTTAGACATCGTTGAAGCAATCAAAGGTGTTCGTACAGGTAACCGTGGTTATCATGCTGATGTTCCTTTAGAAAACATTGTGATTGAATCTGCAAAAATTATCTCTGAATAATTTATAAATCCTCCCGAAACTTCTTTTAAATAAAGGGATATTGTTCCCTTTACTAAGCAAGGTTAGGAGGAGTTATTAAATAGGAAAAATAAGTGACCTATCTGTTTATCGCTGATTTACATTTGTCACCAGAACACCCTCGACTGGTTCGAGGGTTTTTTGATTTATTAGAACACTATAAATATCAACACACGCAACTGTTTATTCTCGGTGACTGGTTTAATGCTTGGATTGGGGATGATTATACTGCGCCTTGGTTAGATGAAATTATGGAGCATCTAAAACAATTTTCCTTGCAAGCTGGTAATCAAATTTATTTTCAAGTGGGTAATCGTGACTTTGCTTTAGGGGAAAAATTTTTAAATCAGTTTGATGGCAAACTACTTCCCGAATTTTATACATTTACCATAGCTGATAAACAATTTCGACTTGAACACGGCGATGCTTTATGTACCGATGATATCTCTTATCAACGATTTAAGAAAATTATTCGCAATCCGATTGTATTGGAACTTTTAAAAAGTACTCCACTTGGTTTTAGACAAAAACTTGCTAATGGTTTTCGTAAAAAAAGCCGTGAGTCTCAACAAAATAAGTCCTATGAAATTATGGATGTTAACCAACAAGCAGTAGAAAAAGCAATTAATAATGTCGATCTGTTGGTTCATGGTCACACTCATCGCCCTGAAATTCATGATGTAAATGGTAAAGCTAGAATTGTTTTAGGAGATTGGTGTGAAAAAACATCTGAAGCAATGATTTTAGAAGTGGATGAAAATGCGGATTGGAAATTTATTAAGTGGATTATTCAATAACTCCCCCCCTTAAACTAAACAGATTTAATAATTCCATAAAATTAAAACCATCCAAACATGAATCAATATCACAGAAAGCTTAATAGTAAAAATAGACGAGAATGCTTATTAGTATATTATCCAGCAGAGAGCAAAAATTGAGCCTATAAATAATATTATGTCTTTCAACTTATTCCACTTTTTCATGGAGTAAAAAATGATAAAAGAATTTTAATACTTAATTATTAAAAAATGTCTTTTCCTCTACACTACTCTATCAAATTTCTCTTAAGTTAATACTGTTAAATGAGTTTCTGATCATTCTAAAACCAATGATTTTTCTGCTGTAATTAACGAATCCAGTCTATTGTAATACCAGATAAATAGCGGATTTAAGAGTTTAATAAAAACACGAAATAAAATATTAAGAATTAATCAATTAATTTATGCTTTTTTGCAGGGATATATTGGTTCAAATTTAATCCATTGATAAAATTTACAAATATTTATCCCAGCTAAAAAAGATTTTCCACCTTTATTTACGTTTTGAAGATTCACATTTCGGAATTTTAGCATATAATATATCGAAAATTTACGATATATGAGATCTCCTTATGGATGTATTAAATGTAGCAAAAACACGTTACACCACAAAGGCTTATGATTCTTCTAAAAAGATTCCTCAAGCACAATTTGCACGTTTACTTGAAATCCTACGTTTGACACCATCATCAATCAATATCCAGCCTTGGCACTTTTTTATTGCTGAGAATGATGCAGCTAAACAACGTATTGCTAAAGCCTTAATCGGAAAATATAGCTACAACGCACCAAAGGTTTTAGATTCATCACATACGATTTTATTCTGTACCAAAGCAGATATTACAGAACAGCACCTGAGTAATTTACTTCAGCAGGATGATCTCAGTGGCCGCTTTAAAGATGACAAGGCTAAGCAAGGTCAAAAAGACAGTCGTACAGGCTATGTCTCTTATTATCGCAATGAAAAAGGTGATATTCAGCGCTGGGCGGAAAATCAAACCTTTATCGCACTGGGTCAAATGCTATTAGCTGCAGGTATTGAAGGTATCGATGCAACGCCAATCGGTGGTTTTGACGAAGATATTCTGACTGAAGAATTAGGCTTAATTGAAAAGAATTTGGTCCCGTCTGTGATTATGACACTCGGTTATCGTAGTGATACTGACTTTAATGCAAAATTGCCCAAGTCTCGTTTAACCCAAGAAGATGTCTTTACTCGTCTATAACGTTTAAAGTGCTTGCTTCCACTCAATAAGTGCTGTGGGGCACATCACGTCCCTCAGCATTGAATCATAAGCATATTTTGTTAAGAGAAATCACTTTCACAGGCATCCATAAATTCATTGATTAATGCACTTGGATTGGCTCTTTTGGTCCACGAAATGGGTTCTTCATAATATTCAAGCTCATGAATAATGACTGGAAGATTTTTCCCAAATGTATCTTGAAGAATATTTTCAGAAAATAATTGCTGAACTATTTTGATTATTTGTGTAATAAACAATTGAGCAAACTGCTCGCCTTTTTCTAAAAGTTCATTAAATAGTGCATCATCTTCTTGTTCAGCATATTCCATCTGTTTTTGAGAATAATAAAATGGTGTTTGCTCAAACCATTGTGCCAAAAGCTGATCATTCTCTCCCCCAATATCCCAAGACGGTTGTTGTAACCAATAGGCATAATTCCATTTCGCTTCAGCTTGACTCGAAGATTCAGAAATTTGCGACTCAAACTGTTCAATGGTATTAAAGTTCAGCTCAACTTTGGGAAAACAAGGTTCATCATCATCACAATAATAGTACAAGGCCAAGGCGTACACATCGTGATAATTTTGTGCAATATATTGAATCGATTCAACTAACTTTACATAGCTCGTTTCATGCCAGTGCTTTTGAGTTGTTGATTCTATATTCATAACACACCTAATTATTTTTACCAGCACTCTGGTGAATATGGACATTCACCAGAGTGCAAATACAAAAATATTGCCTATACGATTAAATCGGATGCGAGCTTGCAATTTCCTGACTAATCATCACAGCTGTTGCAGCAGACAACGTCCAGCCTAAATGTCCATGCCCTGTATTATAAAATACCCGTTCACGTTTTCCACGTTTTACCACAGGCATCATATTCGGCATCATTGGTCGTAAACCCGCCCACGGGATACAATGCTCGGTTGAAATATCGAAGTTCTTATTGACCCAATCTGTTAAAGGTTGGATACGATCTGAGCGGATATCTCGATTATAGCCATTAAATTCAGCAGTTCCAGCAATACGTAAACGATTAGCGCCTAATCGTGACGTGACGATTTTCGCGCTTTCATCGAGCAAGCTGACCCAAGGTGCACCATTAATACTTTTTTCATCATCCAATTGTACGGTGATTGAATAGCCTTTTACAGGATAAACATTCACACGATCGCCCAATTGATTGGCCAATTGATAACTGCCAACACCGCCACAAATCACCACGGCATCTGCACTGAGTTGTTCAACTGCTACTGAACCACCTTCCATGTTTTCAACACTCGAATGATATTGAATATTCACCCCATTGGCAGTGTGTTCTACATTAACAACTTCCATACCAAATAAATATTTTACCCCATATTTTTCAGTCGCTTTGGCAAGTCCAGTGGTAAATTTATGAATATCCCCCGTTGCATCACCTGGACAATAAAAGCCTCCATAGTACTCACCCGTCAAACTCGGTTCGATAGATTTAATTTCTTCATTGGTCACTGCATGGCGTTCTAAACCACCTTTACATAACAGCGCATTGACGTTGGTTGCCACTTTATAATCATATTCAGAATGGTAGAAATGCAAGATGCCACGTTTTTCTAAATCAAAATCAATCCCTTCTTGTTCAGCAATATTAAATAGCCTTTGACGCGCTAAAAGTGCCATTTTCACTGTATTTTGAGTATTTGCTTCATAGTGTTTGATATTGCCAAGGAATTCGACCAGCCATGCATATTTGTGCAAATCAAAAGATGGATTGAGCAATAATGGTGCATCTTTCTTCGCCATCCATTTAATACCTTTTAACACAGTGGATTTTTGATTCCACACTTCAGCATTACACGCAGACAGCTGTCCACCATTGGCAAATGATGTTTCCATTGCGGGAAATAAATGTTTATCAATAACAGTAACTTGATAACCTAATTGAGCAAGTTCATAGGCAGAAGTAACACCTGTAATACCAGAACCAATAATGACGACATGACACATACGCACACTCCGTTGAAATGCAATATTTTTAATTACATTGTCAATGTATGCCCCATCTGTCATGTGTACCTGAGAGCTTCGATAAAAACCTAAACTATTTAGGCTTTACCATCCCCTTCGGTGAGTCATTTCTTTTTTGTTTTCAATAGAATGACTTCTCTCCAGAGGTTTTACAATGATTACAGTCCTTTTGCCTGAGAGTTTCCGGGGTCGTTGCTCCTTCGGCGAGTCCGCAAGAGACTTCTCTCCTGCAATCATCTTTCCTTGTATTAGCAATTAATATGCCATGAATTTGCTCGAATACAAGTAAAATATGTTCAATTATTATCTAATTTTTAAATCGCTTAAGAATTAAATAGCTTAGTCAATAACTTGATCACTGACTCTGGCTTTGTTGTAGTTTGATTGAAATTAGCCTAAATCGCCTCATCTGAATTTTCTTCATTAAAACCACGAAGTGAAAGCATAAACCAATGCCAAAAATGCACATTGGAAAATGAAATTGCCTGTTCTGCGACTTGCTAACTTTGGTTCATATCAGTTTCACAAACATCTTAGTGATTCACTGAGTCATATCGAAACACATTCAAATCATCATATTCAATTTGTGGTGTGGTTCCAGAAATAATGTCTGATAATAATTTTGCAGAACCACATGACATGGTCCAACCCAAGGTACCGTGCCCTGTATTGGTATATAGATTTTGATACCTTGTTTGCCCAACAATCGGGGTACCATCTGGTGTCGCAGGTCTTAAACCCGTCCAGAAATGTGCATCTGATAAGTCACTTGCATTTGGAAATAATTGTTGTAAAACCATAAGCAAAGTGTCTTCACGACTAGATTTTAACGAGCGATCAAACCCATTAATTTCAGCCATCCCCCCTACACGAATTCGATCATCAAAACGGGTTAAGGCAATTTTATAAGACTCATCTAAGATTGTAGACACTGGTGAAAGTGCCGGATCAACAATTTTGGTGGTGATCGAATAGCCTTTTAATGGATATACAGGCGCATCAATTTCCAATTGTTTGAGCATTTCATGACTATAGCTGCCCAGTGCCATGACATAAACATCTCCCTTGATTTTACGACCATCTTTTAAATGAATCGCGGTAATCCGTTCAGCATCTTTTTCGATTGATTCTATTACCGTATTAAATAAAAAATTGACCCCTTGTTTGGCTGCAAGCTCCGCCAACTCTGTTGTAAATTTTTGGCAATCGCCTGTCTGGTCATTCGGTAAACGCAAACCACCAACAAAATCAACAGTTGCGTGGGCTAAAGCAGGTTCAGCCTTGATTACGCCAGCTTTATCCAACAACTCAAATGGCACGCCTTCATGTTTTAAAACTTCGGTATCTTTGCCTGCCACATCCAATTGATGTTGTTTTCGAAAAAGTTGTAATGTACCTAATTGGCGCTCATCAAAATGAATTTTAGTCTCCGCACGTAATTCATCTAGACAGTCACGGCTATATTCAGAAATCCGTACCATTCGCTCTTTATTGATTTGGTAGCGATTGATATTACATTCAGCCAACATACGGATCATCCACTGATACTGATGCATATCACCCGTTAGCTTAATTGCCAATGGTGAATGTGGTTGAAACATCCATTTAAACGCTTTTAATGGAATACCTGGTGCAGCCCAAGGCGACGCATAACCCGGCGAAATCTGCCCAGCGTTGGCAAAACTGGTTTCTAAAGCCACATTGGGTTGCCGATCGATCACAGTGACTTCATGACCTGCTTGTTTTAGATAGTAAGCGGATGTTGTACCAATAACACCAGCTCCCATGATGATGATATGCATATTGAACCGAACCTTATACGATTTAATCGTCTTATAATAAGAATAATGTAGTTAGAGAAATAATTTATATGACTATTTTAATTTAGCACTTAGAACAGATTTAGCAATACTGATTTGATGTTGAAGTGTCAGCTTAAATTCGATTTCAAATAGATACATCATTCACAATATCACATGATTTTTAAACCATCAGCAAATTATAGCTGCCTAGTCAAAAAACTCAGACATAAGAATACAATTTCTCCTAATTAATATTTTTAGTTAAATTAATTGCATAGAAAAAGAAATTGTTCCGTTATAAAAAAACTTGCAATGCCACACTTTACATTCAAAGTTTCAATACCTTTGCGTTGGCGATACCTCACTTTTCGCAGGAGATGCCAAACCTTGCGCTGCAAACAAAGCAGTGCTTATTCTTTACTCATGGGCGCCGCCCAACGGCGACATCCATGTTGCCACACTATAGAACAACCATCTATGATTCAAAAGTACACCAGACGAATTTAAAACCAACAGTATCTAAAAGTTCATCCAAAAAAATAATTATTATTTATGATCAATAATTTGATGCATTGCACTTGTATGAATAATTAGGTAGTTTGACAATCTAAGGAACTTAAATTTAAGAAAAACTTTTTTTTATTTATATTTGATACTATCCTCCTCTAAAAAAGAGAAGGAATAGCTTTAGTTTAAGAAATTTTAAATTTTGAAGATTCTATTTATTTATTTATGCGTATGGATAGACATAACGATACCAAAACTCGCTAACAACGCAATTACCGCCGATCCACCATAACTCATAAGTGGTAATGGATCACCAGTCACAGGTAAAATCCCACTGACCATACCAGAGTTTACAAATACATAGAAAAACAAAGACAAACCAATCGTACCTGCCAATAAACGACCATAATTATGAAAACTGCTTAAGCTAATGATCATACATCTAAAAATCATTGCGGTATAAAGTGCAAATAAGAAGAATACCCCAATAAAGCCAAATTCTTCTGCATAGGTCGACATAATAAAATCAGTATGATGTTCAGGTAAATAGCCCAACTGAGACTGTGTTCCTTCTAAGAATCCACGCCCTGTCATTCCGCCTGAACCAATCGCAATTTTAGATTGGATAATATTCCATCCTGCCCCAAGCGCATCTGACTCAGGATCAAATAAGGTCATAATCCTTTTCTTTTGATAAGCTTGTAATACAAAAGTCCAAATTAAAGGGAACGCCAGTGCCAATGCCGCTAAAGTCCCAATAATTAAAGTCCACGACATGCCACTTAAAAACAAAGCAAACACACCACCAATCACGATACCAATTGCCAAGTCTGGTTGTAATAATGCTAATACGAAAGGCACCATCATAATAATCAAGGCAATTACAATATGTTTAAACTTTGGCGGCAACGGGTTACGTGCAAAATACCATGCCATCATCAGTGGCATGGCAAACTTCATAAATTCGCTGGGTTGCATACTGCCAATCCCTGGAATGGTCAGCCAGCGCTTTGCCCCTAATCGAACATCACCGACCAATAAAACCAGTATCAACAACAAAATTGCAAACAAATAAAACCAAGGGCTAATCGCTTGATATACTTTTGGTGGAATTTGTGCACAAATAAAAAGTAAAATAAAACCAACACCGAAACTCACGGCTTGTCGAATGACCATAGACATATCTTCAGAAGATGCGCTATAGACCATCAATAAACCCAAAATTGCATTGATAATTAAAAAGCCCAATAACCAAGGATCAAGGTGTAATTTGTCCCACCTTGAAACTTTTTGATTAATACTTAAACCATCTCTGACTGATTGACGTAAAAACTTATACTGTGGCGATGGTGTCATGAATACAAATCTTAAACCTAGTTTAATCTGGTCAAATTATAGAGATAAATAGCGGTTGAGAAAATCAATCAATGCATAATTATTTTTATTTTCGTTGTTTTATTGCTGCGATTGCAAAATTAACTTGGCCAACTCCAAATCATCTGGATAAGTAATTTTAATATTATCAGAACGCCCCATCACTACTTTGACAGGTTCATTGATATATTCCAATGCACTCGCCTCGTCTGTAATGACAATATTATTCGCTAAAGCTTTTTCGATTGCCGTTTTAAGCTTTGAAAAGGTAGAAATTTGTGGTGTTTGTGCTTGCCACAATTGATCACGACTGATTGTTTTATTGATATCTTGCTGATTTTCAACACACTTCAAAGTATCTCGTACAGGAATTGCAAGAATTGCACTGCTGTTCAGGTTTATTGCGGTATCGACTAAGTTTTCAAGACATTGCTGTGTCACACAAGGACGAGCAGCATCATGTACAAAAACCAAATCATCGGCTTGTGCAAATTGTTCTAAATAACGCAACGCATTTAAAACCGAATCAACACGTTCTGCACCACCCAAACAAAAATGACTCAAATGTTTATTTTTTAATGGCAATGTTTGAGCATAATGATCTTGCTCACCCACAGCAAGTACATAACCCGCAAGTGGTAAATCGTTTAAACGCGCTATGGTATGCGCTAAAACTGTTTGATTTTGGATTACTTGGTATTGTTTTAGTTCAGTTTTTGAAAAACGACGACCTGAGCCAGCCGCAGGAACAATTGCCCAAATTTTACGGTTGTTCTGGCGCAGGTTCGTTGTCATCTTCATTGGTTCTTAAATCTACACTTGGATCGGTATAAATAGGTTTGTAATGGGTACTAATGGTACTCATTTGTACAAAAGTTTCATGTGGCTTTACTAAGCCAAGGTCTAAACGTGCATGTTCTTCTATGGCTTCAGCACCATTTTTTAAATCATACACTTCAGCAGCAAGAATTCGGTTGCGTTCTTTTAACTCAGCATTGACTTCAGCTTGCTGTTCAATTTGCTGTAGTAAAGCTTGATGAGGGAAATGACCACCCTCACCAAACCAAAAGCGATATTGTAATACCACAACGATTAAAATCGCGAGTATTGCAATCACTTTACTTGAAGTTGTTTTAAAGACTTCTAACATGTATTTGCGTCTTGAGTAACAGCATTAAATTAAGATGCTAATATACATCAAATATTTTGTATGAAGAACACTAAACTATGCGAAAACTGCAAAACTAGAACAAAATAAATTCTCTTTTTTATAAAAGAATAATTATGTGCTCAATAATCTACTTTGTAATTAAAAATTTAAGAATTATCTTTATGCTAAAAACTCATATATCGCGATATTATTTATTATAAATTTTCTTTTCCACAAACTATGCTAATTAAACTCCACCTCTAAATTTCATTATTAATCAATCACATGATATTGAATCTCACTTAACACATACTATTCTTGATTATTTTTAGCGAATAAAAAGCCATTCCCTATATCAAATAAAGGAATGGCCTTTTTTAAATTAAATCAATAAAAGATATTAATTTAAACCTTTAAACTCAGCTTTACCGCGATAAGCAGCATGAGTCAATTCTTCAATACGAAGCAATTGGTTATATTTTGCAACGCGGTCAGAACGGCAAAGTGAACCAGTCTTAATTTGACCTGCTGCTGTACCTACAGCAAGATCTGCAATTGTAGAATCTTCAGTTTCACCAGAACGGTGTGAAATCACAGTGCTGTAGCCATTTGCTTTAGCAAGATAGATTGCATCTAAAGTTTCAGACAAAGTACCAATTTGATTGTATTTAATTAAGATAGAGTTACCTACTTTCTCATCAATACCACGTTGTAAAATCTTAGGATTTGTAACGAACAAATCATCACCGACCAATTGGATTTTATCGCCTAGGATAGAAGTCAAATAGCTCCAGCCTTCCCAATCAGACTCATCTAAACCATCTTCGATTGAGATAATTGGATATTGTTTAACAAGACCAGCAAGATAGTCAGCAAATTGGTTACTTGTGAATGCTTTGTTGCCTTCACCTGCAAGAATATATTGACCATTTTTGTAGAATTCTGAAGATGCACAATCAAGTGCAAGCATAATATCAGAACCTGCTTTATAGCCAGTTGTTTCAATTGCAGAAAGAATAACAGTAATTGCTTCTTCATTTGAACGTAAGTTAGGCGCAAAACCACCTTCATCACCAACTGCTGTATTTAAACCTTGCTTTTTCAATACAGATTTCAAAGCATGGAAAATTTCAGCACCAGCACGTAAAGATTCAGCAAAAGATGTGAAACCTACAGGTTCAATCATGAATTCTTGAATATCAACAGTGTTGTCTGCATGTGCGCCACCGTTCAAGATGTTCATCATTGGAACAGGCATAGACAAAGTTGTTTGGCCACGAAGATCTGCAATATATTGGAATAGTTCAGTTTTCTTCTCAACAGCAGCAGCACGCGCAGCAGCTAAAGATACAGCTAAAGTTGCGTTTGCACCTAATTTTTCTTTGTTTTCAGTGCCATCAAGCGCAATCATTTTGTCATCAAGTGCTTTTTGTTCAAATACGTTTTGACCTTTTAATAAGTCTTTGATTTGACCATTTACGTTTTGAACAGCAGTGCGAACACCTTTACCTAAGTAACGTGATTGATCACCGTCACGAAGTTCTAAAGCTTCACGAGAACCAGTTGAAGCACCAGATGGTGCACATGCACGGCCAACAACGCCAGAGTCTAGGATTACGTCTGCTTCGATGGTTGGGTTACCACGAGAGTCCAAAATTTCACGTGCACGAATGTCAACGATTTGGCTCATGAATAATTCCTCAGTTGATTAAAAATAAGATGCTTTCTAAGCGCATCAATGTGTATCTAACTTTTTGAAACCTTTAACTAAGGTATCCAATTCTTTTAACTGCGCTAAAAACGGCTCAAGCTGCGACATACGTAATGCACAAGGTCCATCACATTTTGCATTTTCAGGGTCTGGATGACTTTCTAAAAATAAACCTGCAAGCCCAGTCGCCATACCTGCACGAGCTAAGGTTGTGATTTGAGCACGACGTCCGCCTGCTGAATCTGCACGACCGCCCGGTGTTTGCAATGCATGCGTTACATCAAAAAATACTGGTACATTCATTTCTTTCATGGTGTCGAAACCCAGCATATCAACGACTAAGTTGTTATAGCCAAATGACGTACCACGTTCACACAAAATGAGTTTGTTATTACCCGCTTCTAAACACTTATTTAGAATATGGCTCATTTCACGAGGAGAAAGGAATTGCGCTTTTTTGATATTAATAATGGCTTGAGTTTTCGCCATTGCTTCAACCAAATCAGTCTGACGACTGAGAAATGCTGGAAGCTGGATAATATCTGCAACTTCAGCGACAGCGGCAGCTTGGTGAGGTTCATGGACATCGGTAATAATCGGAACATTAAAATGCTTTTTAATGTCACCTAACCATTCGATACCTTTTTCCAAACCAGGGCCACGGAACGAATGTAAGCTTGAACGATTGGCTTTATCAAAACTGGCTTTAAATACATATGGTATTTCTAAACGCGTACAGATATCGACATAAGTTTCTGCAATTTCAAAAGCTAAGTCTTTCGACTCAAGTACGTTCATGCCGCCGAATAATACAAATGGCAAGTGATTTGCCATTTGTATATCGCCTAAACGTACAATTTCTTGTGGTTTTAATTGTGACATTTAAACTTCCTAGTTTAAGTTCTTACATACTTACTTGCTGTTTTGGTGCTGCTTTTTAGCAGCATCGATAAAACTAGCAAATAATGGATGTCCATCACGTGGTGAACTTGTAAATTCTGGGTGGAATTGTACAGCAATAAACCAAGGATGTTCAGGAATTTCTACAGTTTCAACAAGATGTTGCGCAGTAGAATAACCTGAAATTTTCATACCTGCTTGTTCAATTGCAGGAATGAAGCGATCATTCATTTCATAACGGTGACGATGACGTTCAGTAATTTCAGCTTTGCCGTAAACTTCACGTGTTTTAGTACCTTCAACCAATTCTGATTTTTGGGCACCTAAACGCATTGTGCCACCAAGGTTTGACTCAGTACTACGATGCTGGATTTCACCACGTTCATCTAGCCATTCCGTAATTAAACCAATCAATGGGAATTTTGTTGAACGATTAAACTCTGTAGAAGTCGCTTCTGGCATAGCAGCAACATGACGAGCAAATTCAATTACGGCCAATTGCATACCTAAACAAATACCCAAGAAAGGTACTTTGTTTTCACGGGCATATTGAATCGCCTGCATTTTACCTTCAGTACCGCGCTCACCAAAACCGCCAGGAACTAATATTGCATCAATACCTTTTAATACTTCAGCAGGATTTTGGCCTTCAAGTTCTTCTGCATTGATATACTCAATTTGAACTTTGACACGATTTTGAATACCTGCATGTAAGAGTGCTTCATTAACAGACTTATATGCATCAGGCAATTCAACATATTTACCTACCATCGCAACTCGAACTGTGTATTCTGGGTTCAATAATGCTTCAACAACATGATCCCAATCCGAAAGATCAGCTTCAGGCAAGCTGTCATAACCAAAACGTTCACAGATTAAATCATCAACATTTTGTTCATAAAATGTACGAGGAATTTGATAAATTGAACGCGCATCTTTACACACCACAACGGCACGTGCTTCAACGTTTGTAAAGAGTGCGATTTTACGGGTAGTATCTGCGTCAACATCATGTTCAGTACGACAAATCAGAATGTCGGGTTGAATACCAATCGACAATAATTCTTTAACAGAATGTTGAGTTGGTTTGGTTTTAAGTTCAGCAGCAGACTTGATATATGGCAATAAAGTCAAATGCATCAACATGGTACGTTTATGACCAAGCTCAACCATCAACTGACGTACAGATTCCATGAATGGGAGAGATTCAATGTCACCTACTGTCCCACCGATTTCCACAATGGCAACGTCATAACCTTCGCCTGCGCGAAGAACACGTTCTTTAATATTATCCGTAATATGCGGAATAACTTGTACTGTACCGCCGAGGTAATCACCACGACGTTCTTTATTTAAAACGTCTTGATAAACACGACCTGAAGTAAAGTTATTCAATTTGGTCATTTTGGCACGACGTAAGAAACGCTCGTAATAACCCAAATCTAAGTCAGTTTCAGCACCATCTTCTGTGACAAATACTTCACCGTGCTGGAATGGGCTCATAGTCCCAGGATCGACATTAATGTATGGATCCATTTTGACCATGGTTACTTTTAAACCACGGGCTTCTAAAAGTGCAGCAACTGAAGCAGCTGAAATACCTTTACCTAGTGATGATACAACACCACCAGTTACGAATATAAAATGGGTCATTAAGTTTCTCGTACAATGGAGCCTAAATTGGCCTACAATGTTGTGCGATTTTACTTTACCTTGTACCAAGAAAGCAAAGTCAATTCACATCAATTCATAGAACAATAAACAATTGGCTATTCTATCAGCATTTCCAATAAAAAATTAGCACTTGATAAGGTGATTTTTAAATATCATTTTGCTGTTATACTAAGTAACATCTCTTTAATACGTTTTGTTTTGAGTCATTATGAATAAGAAATTTTTAATTTGTGGTGCAATTGCGACAGCGCTTTTGGTATCTGCTTGTGTAAAAAAAGAAGAGCCTAAAGAAGCTGAGCAAGAGAAAGTTGAAACTGCTCAGCCTGCGACTTCTGAACCGACACAGTTTGAAAGCTTACCAAGCGTTGAACAGAATAATGCACAACAAGTCGAAATTCCGGCACATGTAGAAGTTGAACGCACTGAAACAGCAAATACAACCACAGAAATTCGACGCGAGCCAACGCATGAAGCTCATGCAACAATGCCAAGTGCACAAGCAGAAAGTAAACCTGCTGCGACTGAGGCAAAGCCTGCAAAAGCAGAGTCAGTAAAAACTGAAACTGCACAAACTAAAACTCCAGCACCAAAAGCAAGCTCTGGTTCAGCCCAATCTGAAGATGATGCTGTTGCCGCAGCCATCGCTGCTGCTACACCAGCTTTGAAAAACTAAGATTTTTCATCACTAAAAAAAGGGAAATTATAATTTCCCTTTTTTTATAAATCCGTTTAAATATTAAGCTTTATCTGTCATATGAAACTTAATTTCTAATGTAAGTCATGAATTGCTTAAATTGCACAATAAGTTTAAAAAACTAAGCTGCGTGTTGTTTTGGCTGAACCATGTTATGAACAGCAAGTACATCCGCCAAAATTTCATCTGAAAGTAATCCCTCAGCTTTAATCAAAGCCAAAACACTCTCCCCAGATTCATTTGCCATCTTTGCAATTCGTGTAGTAGTTTCATAACCTAAATATGGGTTTAACACCGTAATGATACCAATTGAGTTATCCACTAAATGCTGACAATGTGCCGCATTGGCACGAATATTTTGGATGCACTTTTCATTCAGCATTTGCATTGCTTTACCTAATAGTTCAATAGACTCAAATAGTTTAAGCGCAATTAATGGCTCAAACGCATTTAATTGTAGTTGTCCACCTTCTGCAGCCAAAGTAATTGCTAAATCATTTGCAATAATTTGATAACACGCCAAATTCATCGCTTCAGGAATCACTGGATTTACTTTTCCTGGCATGATTGAACTACCAGGCTGGCGTGGCTCCAATTGTATCTCGCCGATACCAGTACGTGGCCCACTCGATAACAAACGTAAATCATTAGAAATTTTAGACAACTTGGTTGCAGTACGTTTGAGTAAACTTGATAAAAGTACAAAGTCACCCATATCTGTAGTCGCTTCAATCAAATCAGGTGAGCTTGAAATGTTTTTACCAGTGATTTCTGATAAAGCTTGAATTGCATTTAAGCGATACTCAAGCTCGGTATTAATTCCCGTACCGATTGCTGTTCCACCTAAGTTAATCACACTGAGTGAATCTGGCATAATATGATTTAACTTTTGCAAATCATTTTGTAAGGTATGCGCAAAAGCACTAAATTCTTGCCCTAATGTCATCGGTACCGCATCTTGTAACTGAGTACGTCCCATTTTCAAGATATCAGAGAACTCTTCAGCTTTGCGACCTAAGCTTTCAATTAGTTTTTGAAACGGAATATTGAGATGATCCAATGCAAACAATAGACCTATTTTTATTGCACTTGGGTATACATCATTGGTCGATTGAGACATATTTACATCGTTATTGGGATGTAGATATTGATATTCGCCTTTTGCATGACCCAGAAACTCTAATCCAATGTTTGCAATAACTTCATTTGCATTCATATTTGTAGAAGTTCCTGCCCCACCCTGAATCATATCAATAGGGAATTGATTATGGTATGAACCATTTATCAATTGCTGACATGAATGTTGAATCGCTTTATATTTATTTTCTTCAATTTTATTTAATTTAAAATTAGCCTCTACACAAGCAGACTTCACCATAGCAAGCGCTTGAATAAAAATAGGGAAATGACTTAATTTATGCGCACTTAGGTTAAAGTTCTCAACCGCTCTTAATGTTTGTACACCGTAATAGCAATGAAATGGGACTTCTTTCATTCCCAATAAATCTTTCTCAGTTCTCGTTTTAATTTCAATGTTCATTTGCAATGTAACTCTACGAAGATAATCAATTCATCTTAGGTGAAACAATCTAAACTTGACCAATGTAAAAAAATATATCTGTATGCATTTTTTGCATATCACTTGTTATACTTTGCTTGAGTTAAATCTTTATTGGTGATTGAACATGACGCTTGAAATTCGGTGGATAGAGGATCTTCTTGCATTAGACCAAGAAAAATCCATTTCTAAAGCTGCAGCTATACGTCATGTCACTCAATCGGCTTTTACACGTAGAATACAAAATATTGAAGAGTCGTTAGGGTTTCAAATTTTAAAGCGTTATAGTAAAAATATTGATTTTACAGATGCTGGCCAAGTCTTACTCTCCACAGCAAAAAATATTAAAAACCAAATGGATACAACAATAAAATATTTAGAAAAAAACATTAAGGATAATGAACTCTCAATTAAATTTGCAGTATCCCATTCTCTCATCACGCAGTTTTTTCCTAAGTTTATTCAAAAACTATACTCAGACTATAATGATCTAAAGTTGGAAATTATTGCTGCAAATCTGCAACAAGGCATACATTTATTAAAAGAAGGTTCTTGTGATTTTCTCATTTGTTATTGTGATCAACTCACTTTACAACAATTGGATCTCACACTTTTTATCTATCATAAAATTGTAAATATGCAAATTGTGCCAGTTACAGCAAGCAAAAATGGATTACCTAAATACCAACTTAACCAGACATTCCCCCTTTTGGCCTATAGTAAACAAGCCTATCTGAGAAAATGTGTAGATAAAATTATAGAAAGTAAACTCAATTATCGAACATTATATGAAACAGATAATGCCAGTGACTTAAAAGCCTTGGCTTTACAAGGCTTAGGCGTAGCTTGGTTACCTCGCTTACTGATTGAAGAAGAAATAAATGAAAATAAATTAAAAATACTTGATGGTTATAGTTTCTTTCAAGATATTTATATCGTTCGTAGCAATATTATTTACTCACAAAAGATAAATTTTGTTTGGAATTATTTAGCACTTAAATAGGCCTTTATTTTAAATAAAGATCTTTCTTACTTCAAAAAATGATCATATAACGTGAATCTATTGATATTGAAAAGTGCTTTTTCTCACTGGAAGAAGGCTAGGATGGGTGTGATTTTATGTTGATCTATGTTTTAACATCGACTTATAAAAGAAGTCTAATATTTACCTTAGCTTAGAACTTAGCATCGATCAAACACCACAGTTGAGCAATTAAAACTGACGGATCAAATAATAATAATAGTTTGATCTGTCAGTTTTTTAACTTGAATAGATATTTATTGGTATTGCATATCATGAATACTGTTTTAAAAAATCAGCCATTAAACGAGAAGCCCAAGATTTTGTATTGAGTCCTTCATAAAAACCACAATGACTGCCCTTTTTAGTTGTCACTACCACAACATTATCCATATTTTGAATGGTTTCTTTAAACGGTTCTAAATTCTTGATTGAACATACAGGATCATCTTCTGAGTTTAGAATCATTAATGGAATTTTAACATTTTCAAATACATAAATTGGATTGGTGGCTTTTGAGTAGCTTTCATAATCTGAAAAACCAGCCATTTCAAAATATTCAGTCTGAAACTCTTGTAGGGTTTTCGTTTGTAGAACATTTTGTACCGAATGTAATGGTGTCCATGTTTGCTCATAAGGCTTAATAAATGCCTTAAACAATTTTTTGGTCATGACTTTGGTATAGAAAGGATGGACATTTTGAAACCCAAGCTCGGTATCATAACCAGGGCACATGGCAAAAGCAGCTTTAAAAGGTGTATCTAGGCCTTGTTCACCAAGATAACGCACAAGTAGGCCTGTACCAGCGGAAGAACCTACTGCATAAAGATCAGATTGTGGAAATGTGTTTTGAATCGAAGCCAATTGTTCTTTTAAATCAGAAGTTGAACCAAAAATTGACATGCGAGGAACAGGCATGGGTAAGCCCGCATGCCCACGGCGTAGACATAATGCAATACGCCATCCCGTATACTCATGGAGATCTTTGACCAATTCACGCATACTGTCAGGTGTGCCTGTAATCGTATGCATAATCACGATAGTTGGGGTTTCTTGTGGTAAATCGTAGCCATACCAAGCAATAGCCGTGATACCGCCATCTTGCATGGTCAGCTGATCAATTCGATCATAGTCCAGCTTAACGGATTTTTTCTTAATTAAATCAAAATATAACAGGTGAGCATGGGTATTGCTGAGCCATGGTGTAGGACGATATTTATTTTGTAGTTGAGGGAGTTTCTTAATGATCTCAGACATTTTTCCTTGCTGATTAAAATAAAGCTTTGGTAATTCAGCACCTGTCACTTGATCCAATAAATCTTGGCTAATCTCAGTAAACTTATGTAATACAGACATTTTCCACCTCAACTCTTTTATCACTCATCATCATTTTAAAAATTAAGAAATTTTTCACGCTTAATTTTATTTATTGCAGTATATACGTAATTAGGCTTTAGGTATAAAGCTGGCCATACGTTGCCCCATTTGAGCTGCCAATGCTTCCAAACCACTTTTTGGTCGAATCATCACTTCAAAATCAACAATTTGACCTTGTTCATTAAAACGAATCATATCAATCCCTTTTAATTTTTTTTCACCCACATTGGCAGAAAATTCTAAAACTACACTTTGCTCATCTTCTGTAAAAAATTCTCGATGATATGTAAAGTTTTCAAAAATTTGAATCACATTACTTAAAATGAAAAAGACCACTTGCTTACCTTCATAGGGGTTATAAGCCACAGGTGAACGAAAAACCACATCGTCTGCCAGTAATTCATTTAAAAGACTCATGTCTCGACTTTCCAGCATGTTGTGCCATTTTTTGATTGCAGGCTTGGTATTTGTATAACTCATTTTTTATATCCCTTTGATTTGAAATAATTTGAATTCGTTTCCAGTCATTTTCTTAAAAATCCAGTCATGAAGTCCCTTCTCTCGCAGCATGCTTCACACTACACATGATTTAAAGAGAAGGAGTTCAAACAGGGTTTATTCTTTTAAATCACAGCTGCCAATTCAGCACCTTGGCGAATTGCACGCTTCGCATCTAACTCGCCCGCTTCTTTTGCACCACCAATCAAATGTACAGATTTTCCATCAGCTTGGAGTTGATCAAACATCGCTGTATAAGGTTCTTGGCCTGCACAAATCACCACATTGTCGACATCTAAAATCATGGTTTTGTCGCCAACCGTAATATGTAAGCCCTGATCATCAATCTTGTCGTAACTTGCGCCAGGAATCATATTGACATGACGATGTTTTAAACCTGTACGATGAATCCAACCTGTTGTTTTGCCTAAACCAGCACCAACAGATTTGGCTTTACGTTGCAGTAAATATATTTCACGAGGAGATTGTTCGATCTCAGGTTGTTTCAAGCCACCCACATGTTCATATGATGTATCAATTCCCCATTCATCATAGAATTTTTGTGGATTTAAGCTGCCACTTTCACCTTCATGAGAAAGATATTCAGCAGTATCAAAACCAATACCGCCTGCACCAATAATTGCCACTTTCTTACCGACAGGTTTACGCTCGCGTAAAACCTCGATATATGACAAAACTTTTGGATGATCGATACCTTCAATATTTAAATGGCGAGGCGTTACACCTGTAGCCACCACAACATCATCAAAGTCACCTGTCGCTAACTCTTCATAGCTTGCAGTGTGGTTAAGTACCAGTTTGATATTCGGTTGTAATTCAATTTTACGTTTAAAATAACGTAAAGTTTCATAGAACTCTTCTTTGCCAGGAATGGTTTTTGCAATATTAAACTGACCACCAATCTGATTAGATGCTTCAAAGATTGTGACTTTGTGTCCACGATCAGCTGCATATGTTGCAAAACTAAGTCCTGCTGGACCTGCCCCAATCACAGCAATATTTTTAGCTTCTGGTGATTCTTTAAAAATAAGTTCAGTTTCATAGCATGCACGTGGATTGACCAAACACGTTGCAATTTTCATTGAAAAAATATGATCTAAGCAAGCTTGGTTACAACCGATACAGGTATTGATTTCATCAGCACGGCCTTGTTCAGCTTTCAATACAAAATGCGAATCTGCAAGCATTGGGCGCGCCATCGAAATGATATCGGCATCACCTTGAGCCAAGACATGCTCAGCCATTTCAGGCGTATTGATACGGTTCGAGGTAATTAAAGGAACTTTGACGGAACCTTTTAATTTTTTAGTCACCCAAGTAAATGCGGCACGCGGTACTTTGGTGGCAATGGTTGGAATACGTGCTTCGTGCCAGCCAATTCCAGTATTGATAATGGTTGCACCAGCTTTTTCAATTTCTTTGGCAAGTTGAATTACTTCTTCAAGTGTAGAGCCACCTTCAACCAAATCCAGCATAGATAAACGATAGATAATGATGAAGTTTTCGCCGACTTCCTGACGTGTTCTTCTGACAATTTCAATCGGGAACCGGATACGGTTTTCATAACTTCCTCCCCATTCATCATCGCGATGATTGGTTCGTGCAGCAATAAACTCATTGATCAGATAACCTTCTGATCCCATGATTTCCACACCATCATAACCTGCGATTTGTGACAATTTTGCACAATTGGCAAAGTCTGCAATGGTTTGATGAACTTCTGCTGAAGTTAAAGCATGCGGTTTAGTTGGATTGATGGGCGCTTGTATCGCAGATGGTGCAACATTTTCAGGCTGATATGAGTAACGACCTGTATGTAAAATTTGCAGTGCTATTTTACCGCCAGCATCATGCACAGCTTTGGTAATGACCTTATGTTTTTCTGCTTCTTCTAAATGATCCAGTTTTGAACCACCAAAGAATGTTACCCCATGATCATTGGGCGAGATACCACCCGTCACAATTAAGCCAACACCACCTGCTGCACGTTCTGCATAAAATGCAGCCATACGTTCATATCCACCTTGGACTTCTTCTAGTCCAACATGCATTGAACCCATCAATACACGGTTTTTTAATGTGGTAAAGCCTAAATCTAAAGGCGCAAGTAAATGCGGATAATTAGACATGTGAACTCCCTTGGCGTGCTCTCGCTAGCTATCAATCTGTTAAATGACACTTCATATCTGTTTAATGCAACAAGTTGCATAGTGTGAGTATTTATAATCGAGATTTGATTTTTATGCAACATGTTGCATAATGACTTTATATTCATTTTGTTGATGTGATATTACACAATGTCATTAGCCCATGTTTTATTGACCAGTCTGATAGAGAAGCCAAGTACAGGTTTTGAATTGGCGCGACGCTTTGACCGATCTATGGGATTCTTCTGGAATGCAACGCATCAACAAATCTACCGTGAACTTAACGGCATGCAAAAGAAAGGCTGGATTTCCACACTTGAAGATCAGTCTGATCATGGCCGTAAAAAAACCTATCAAGTTGAGCAACTTGGACGCGTCGAACTGGCAGACTGGATGGTCAAACAAGGCCAACCTGCCCAGCTTCGCGAAGAAATTATGGTTCGCTTACGGGCAGAAGCACAATTTGGTGGAAATACTGTTTTACCTGAACTTGAGCGTCATTTAGAATTACATCGTGAAAATTTAAAACTATACCGCCAGATTTTTTCCAAAGATTTTGAACAAATCGAGCAACTGGATCGAACTTTATATATTCACAAAATGATTTTACAATTGGGTATAGACTTAGAAATGGGCTGGATCAATTGGCTCGACCAAGTCATTCCACAGCTTAAAGCGTTTGAGAATAAAGAGAATTCATAGGAAACTGCATGCCACACTATACAATGCCAGATGGTGAAAAATTATTTGTCCGTGAAATTGGTCAGGGTGAACCTGTACTGGTTTTGTCTGGTTTAGGCATGCATAGTTGGCAATGGCTTCCCTTTTTACTGCCTAATATCAAACATTATAAATTTTATATCCCAGATTGGCGCGGATTTGGTGGCTCTAGAACCTGTAAGATCCCTCAAGAAATCGATGCGATTAGCAACCATTGGCGTGACCTTGACAGCTTAATTGATCAACTGAATTTAAATAATTTTATTCTTATGGGTTATTCCATGGGAGCAACCACTGCCATGCATGGGATGCAATATGGCAATTTGGCTGAAAAACTCAAAGCTTATCTACACATTGACCAAACCCCTAAAATTCCAACGGATGAAACATGGGAATTTGGTTTATTTGGGAAAAAGTATTTTAAAATTAAAAGATTGCTAAAAGACTTCTCTGATTTTTTACATCAATATTCAAACTATCGTTTTGTCGATGAATTACCAATTGAACCACGAACTGAATTGATTCAAATTTGGTTAAATTTTATTAAAATTCAAGGCAGTAATAAATTAAGCCCCTTTATGTTTAATTTGGCGCTTAAACATCCTCAATTACAAAAACATTTATTGCCTATCCGTCGAATGGATTATTTAACATGGTATATCGATAATTATCTAAACCATGATGAAGATTATCGTCAGGCAATTTCACAATTGGAATGTCCAACTACATTCTTTATTGGGGAAAAGTCATCCCTCTATCCTGCTGAAGGTCAAATGCAAATTTCCGACAGTTTAGCCAATGCAAAAAATATTATTTTTAAACGTTCAGGGCATACGCCGCTTATTACAGAACCTGTGAAATTTAGTCATGCAATCCGTTTATTTTTAAAAGAATCCGCTTAATTTAAACGAATAACGAAAAATATAAAAACCTCATTTAAATCAAATTAAAAGAGGTTTTTCATCAAATTACTCATGTTATTTTTAAAAAATGCTTTTAAAGTCGTTATTTAATACCAATCCATAAATTGATCATCATATAAATTAAACAGCTTTATATATTATTGAATCATACATGGTCATTCTATCGTGAGGCGACATGGATGTCGCTGTTGGGTGGGGGTACAGGACGTACCTCTCACCCAACATAGAATTTTTGTCCCTTTTCATCCCTGAAAAGGGAGGCATCGCCTACGCAAATATATTTAAACTTTAAATGCAAGGTATGGCCGTACAAACTTTATCACCATATGAATTAACATTTATAGAATGATATAAGTTTGATATTTTTTAAAGACTTAACCTCATTTTAATATCCTCTAAAAGCCTATTTTCGTAAGAAGACTAATAGAAATGTTTATCAAAAATTATACATCGCAACCGCATTAAAACGATTGTCCTCACCTGTATCCTGTCCATTAGGCGCTGCAACAAAGGCTTTACGCTCACCATAAACATACTCCAGACCAAAACTTAATGGCTTTTTCGGGCTATAAAATACATTGGCCCAAGCTTGCCAAAGTGTTTTATTGGCTTTGGTTGGATCACTTAAATATCGAATATACTCCTGATTTTCATCCGCTTTCATATAGCCATATCCCAATGTTCCTCGCCATTGTGAGTTAAACTGTTGCGTCACTCCAACAGTGATTGAGTCAAATTGATTCAGCGCCATGATGTTTTTATTGGCATCTATGGTAAAGCCTTGGTTCGTCCATGACACTAAACTGGAGTCACCTTTAACATGATAATAATCTGCTTTAAGTGTGGTTTTTGCAGAAATATCGTATTTTGCTCCAAGTCCAACACCCCAAGCGAGTTCATTATCAGCAACTGTTCTCTTTTCACTAACCATGCCTCGCAAACTCAATGCACCCGCTCGATCAGCAAATGATTGATTTAATCGAGTTGATAAAACCGGGATCCGCATATTCGATAAGGCATCTTTGGAATCTTCCAAAGCCGTTACCAGCTGTGTTTCTGCATTAAATTTATGGGTATAACGAATTTGTGCATCACGTTTAACAGCGCCCCCCACATAACCCAAAGCATCAATTGTTTCTGGCATATAATCAGGCACTGCAAAGTTAGACCATGTTTGACCAATCAACCACTGACCATAATTAAAATAGGCATGGCGAATTCTAAGTCCATCATTCGCACCTAAGAAATCAACTTCTATTTTTCCAGAAATATCTTTGTCAGCAGTTTTAAAATCTAAACCTAAACGAGTCGCGGCAAGTGTCGATTTTAATTGATCACTACTTTCATTATGGCCTTTAAGCGGTACGGTATTGATCTGATTATACAGTCGATCGGCACTTCCACCTTCCGACTGATACAATAGATCCGCACGGATATTCCCATATAGTGTTACTTCTGCGCCTGCTTTTGTTCGTGCAAAGCTTTGATCTTTTGCCTGCGATACAACCTGTGCCGTTTTAACATTGTTTTCCAATGCCACAATTTGCTTATTTTGCACCTGTTGCTGTTGTTCAATCATTTCACGTAATTGTTTAACTTCATTACGTAACTGCTCTACTTCTGTTAATGAATCTGCATGTGCCATATTTAGGCTAAGTAATCCCATTGACACCAAAATAATGTTGTAGTTAAATTTTTTCATTGTAGAAAGCATCCTATTCTCTACGATTGATTATTTTGAACCAGCCTTAATCCTCATGATTCAGGCTGAAATACCAAGTCAGTTTGTGCGTGAGTTTGGTTTACGAGCTTAGTTAATTGTATTTCCAACAATATTTTGTTGAGTTGTTGGTGCTTCGGCCGTTTGAGTTTTTTCCACTGAAGCATTTAAATTCACAAAGAATATTGCCAGTGCTGCAATAAATCCAGGAACAGCGATAACAAGAAAATTCATTTGGTGAGGTAACTCTAAGGTCAGCAATGCACCTGTTAAGACTGGTCCAACAATGGCACCAATTCGTCCAATGCCTGATGCCCACCCCATACCTGTAGAACGTACTGTTGCAGGATAAAATTGTGCAACAAAGGTATAGAGTAAAATTTGTGAACCAATGGTTGCTGCACCAGCAATTGCAATCAAGGTATAGAGAATGAATTGTGGGCTTTTAAAACCAAGGAAAATGAGCGCAATCGCACCAACTGTAAACATGATGGTCAATACGGGTTTAATATGAAATTTATCCGCCAAAGCACCACCACCAATTGCACCAACCATGCCACCAATATTTAATGCAAATAAGAAGATCATACTTGCACCTAGTGAATAGCCTGCTTGGATCATTAATTTAGGCAACCAACTTCCGAGTGCATAAACCATCAATAAACACATAAAGAAAGCAATCCAGAACATTACTGTGCTTGATCGACGACCTTGCTGAAACAATGCACGTAACGGTGCTTCATCACCAGCAGTGACTTCATTTAATTCAAATTGAGTCGAGGCATGAATCTGTTGCTGCGGTGCAATTTTCTGTACCACTTCTCGCACTTGATCGGTCTTGCCTTGATGAGTTAGAAACATCAATGATTCAGGTAAAAACTTCCAAATAAGGGGTAAAGCTAAGAATGGGATAATCGCGATATAAAACATGATTTTCCAACCATAATCGACCACCAGCCAAGCACCAAGCAAGGCAGAGGTCATACCACCAATGGCATAGCCACTAAACATCACAGCGACCAGTGTGCTACGTATACGTTTAGGTGCATACTCAGTCATTAAAGCCACAACGTTCGGCATCACACCACCAATACCAAGTCCTGCTAAAAATCTGAGAATCCCAAATTCAACGGGGGTTGATGCAAATGCACCGAGAAAAGTAAATCCACTAAAAATAGCCACACAAATCATGATGGTTTTTTTACGGCCCAACTTATCAGACAGTGTTCCAAAACTCATTGCACCAAACATCATGCCAAAAAGTGCTGTGCTGGCCAGCAAGCCTGCTTGTACAGCAGTTAATCCCCACTCTTGCATCAATAAAGGTAAAGCTACGCCATAAATAACCAGATCATAACCATCAAAAATAATAATTAATAAACACCACAATAGAACGCCCCAATGAAAAGGGCTGAATTTTGCTTCATCCACGATGCGATTAATATTTAGTTTACTCGTTTGCACTTTTGCCTCCTGCGGTGAAACGCTACGAAATTTTTTCAAACAATGAGGCAGCTGTTATTTTTTGTCCAAAACCGATTGCATATATATCCATACCTTAAAAGTCGGTTTAATATTTTTTATTGAATAAACAAGGGATTAAAAAGAATTAATAAAGAAATCGGGCTTTATATTTTCAATGATTTATTTTTTATTTTAATGATTATCTCGATATTTTTAGAGTATTAGAACAAATCAATCGACTTTTTCTGATTTTTCAATATGTTACTTTTCACGTAAAATAACATCTATAAATGACTTTTCATTCAATGATTGGACTGAATGGATTTTTCATAAATCGAAAAAATGATCATATGGTGTGAATAAAATTGGTATTGAAAGTCCCTTCTCCCTTGGGGGAGAAGGCTAGGATGAGGGGGATTTTATGTTGATTTATGATTTAAAAAAGAACTTAGGAAAGAAGCCTAATATATCGTCGTAAAGCTCGCACGATCATATTGAAAACCCTCTAAATCATAAACCTGATAAATACAATCAAATAAAGACCGAATATTTTCGCTTTCATCCATACAGCGTATTGCCATAAAAATTGGACTTTTTGCAGAGCTATCTAACAATGGGATATAGATTAAATTCGGCAATTGAATGGTTTTTGCACTCTCAGGCACAATACAAACGCCTTCACCCGCAGCGACCAATCCCAAAGCCAGTTGAATTTCTCGAACTTCTTTTAAATTTTTAGGATCTAGCCCATGTTCAGAAAATAAATGACGAACTTGAGTGGAAAAATTGGGCTTAGGATGACTTGGGTAAAGAAATAAGTTCTCATCTGCAATATCGGCAAAATAAGTGCCTTTAGAATCTGTAGCGAGATGGTGACTGATATGAACAGCCAACATTAACGGCTCCTCTCGTAATAAAACTCGCCTAATGGCAGGATCAGAAATTCTTAAACGTCCAAATCCAACATCAATACGCCCCTCTTTAAGCGCCTGAATTTGATCTTTGGTACTCATTTCAATCAGCTCAATTTTTAAATGTGGCTGCTGTTGGCGAAACATATAAACGATTTTGGGTAATAATCCATACAGTAAAGAACCCACAAAACCCATAGTCACCGTTTTTTCAATTAAGCCAATTCGCTTAGTCATGGACTTTACTTCTTCGGCATTAGACAAAAGTTTAACAGCGTGTTGATAAAAAAAATGCCCAGCTTCTGTGGTTTTTAAAGGACGGCTTCCTCGTTCAAAAAGCGCTATACCCAATTCACCTTCAAGGTTTTGAATCTGTCTACTCAGTGGGGGCTGAGCAATATAAAGCTTCTCTGCTGCTTTAGTAAAACTTTGTTCTTCTACAACAGCAACAAAATAGCGCAAATGCCTGAGTTCCATCTCAAACTCCATACCTTTAAGATATAAAAAAATGCAAATTTGATCTTAGACAGCGATCATCCATTCTTTTAAGGTATATCAAAAGCAAGATGTAAAGCAAGACTGTAAAACTTTTGATATTCACAGCCAGCCAAAGAATCACATTCTGTTAGCCCAATGAATCACTTTCAACAGTTTAAGCTTTAAGTTTCGCGCATGAAGAACATGGAAAGTGGACAGCAAAGTTTCAAGCGAATTTTTCGTATGCAATGCCAAACCACGCATACTGCAGGAGATCTGGTATGAACCGTCAAGAAATCGACACTTTGGTCAAACAAATGAATGTAGACACTGCAATAGGTGCAGTTGATACACGCGTACAACAAGTGGTGGTACGTTTATTAGCTGACTTATTCCAGGCCATTGAAGATTTAGACATTTCACAAAGCGAATTATGGAAAGGCCTAGAATATTTTACCGATGCAGGTCAAGCCAATGAACTTGGTCTTTTAGCAGCGGGTTTAGGTTTGGAACATTATCTAGATTTACGTGCTGATGAAGCAGATGCTAAAGCTGGAATTACAAGTGGTACACCCCGTACTATTGAAGGTCCATTATATGTCGCTGGTGCGCCTGAATCTGTCGGCTTTTCTCGTATGGATGATGGATCAGAAAGCGATAAAATCGAGACCCTATTTATTGAAGGTACGGTAACTGATACAGATGGCAATATTATTCCAAATGCTAAAGTTGAAATTTGGCATGCCAACAGTTTAGGTAATTATTCTTTCTTCGATAAATCACAATCAGATTTTAATCTCCGCCGTAGCATATTGACTGATAGCAATGGTCAGTATGTTGCACAAACAACTATGCCCGTTGGCTATGGTTGTCCACCGCAAGGGACGACTCAGTTTGTACTGAACAAATTAGGTCGCCATGGTAACCGTCCATCTCATGTGCATTATTTCGTATCTGCACCCGGCTATCGTAAATTAACCACACAATTCAACATCGAAGGTGATCAATACCTTTGGGATGATTTTGCTTTTGCAACACGTGACGGCTTAGTGGCGACAGCTATTGATATCAGTGATGAAGCTGAAATTGCCCGTCGTGGTCTCAACAAACCCTTTAAACGCATTTCATTCAATGTAGCACTGGTAAAAGAACAATCTAAAGCACCATCTACAGAAGTAGATCGTCGTCGCGCAAGCGCTTAAACCCACACGCACGGAACCGAAATGTTTGCACTATTGCAGCACTTCGGGGACTTCCTCTCTTTTGGAAAGTCGGAGAACCCATATGCCACGTATTCCTGTTATAAACACCAGCCATCTTGATCGGATTGACGAACTCTTAGTCGATAATTTTGAAACGGGTGAATTTAAACTTCATCGTTCTGTTTTCACAGACCAAGCCCTTTTTGACCTAGAAATGAAATACATCTTTGAAGGCAACTGGGTTTACTTGGCACATGAAAGCCAAATTCCAAATAACAACGATTATTACACCACGAACATGGGTCGTCAGCCCATTATGATTGCGCGTAATCGCAATGGTGAATTAAATGCCATGATCAATGCGTGTTCACACCGTGGCGCACAGCTTTGCCGCCATAAGCGTGGTAATAAAGCGACTTATACATGCCCATTCCATGGATGGACATTTAATAACTCTGGGAAATTACTCAAGGTTAAAGATCCAAGTGATGCTGGGTATTCGGACTGCTTCAATAAAGAAGGTTCACACGACCTGAAAAAAGTAGCACGTTTTGAAAGCTATAAAGGTTTTTTATTTGGCAGTTTAAATCCAGATGTGCCAAGTTTAGAAGAATTTTTAGGTGAAACAACCAAAATCATTGACATGATTGTAGATCAATCTGAGCAAGGCTTAGAGGTTTTACGTGGTGCTTCAACCTATACCTATGAAGGCAACTGGAAACTGACTGCTGAAAATGGTGCAGATGGTTATCATGTTTCAGCTGTACATTGGAACTACGCTGCGACCACTCAGCAACGTAAAGAAAAACAGCAAGAAAATGACAATGTACGTGCAATGAGTGCAGGTGCTTGGGGCAAACAAGGGGGTGGCTCATACGGTTTCGAACATGGACATATGCTGTTATGGACTCAATGGGCAAATCCTGAAGATCGTCCTAATTATCCAAAAGCAGATGAGTATACTGAAAAATTCGGTGCGCCAATGTCGAAATGGATGATCGAACGTTCACGTAACTTATGCCTTTACCCAAATGTCTATTTCATGGATCAATTTGGTTCACAAATTCGTGTATTACGTCCAATTTCAGTCAATAAAACTGAAGTGACGATTTACTGTATTGCACCCGTCGGTGAAAGTCCTGAAGCACGTGCACGCCGTATTCGCCAATACGAAGATTTCTTTAATGCTTCGGGCATGGCAACTCCTGATGACCTTGAAGAATTCCGTGCTTGTCAAGCGGGTTATGCTGGTATTGAGCTTGAATGGAATGACATGTGTCGTGGGTCAAAACACTGGATTCAAGGCCCAGATGATGCGGCCAATGAAATTGGTTTAAAACCTAAACTGAGTGGTATTAAAACAGAAGATGAAGGCTTATATCTCGCCCAACATCAATACTGGTTAGAAATGATTAAACATGCCATTCAATCTGAAAAAAATCTTGCTCAACAAGAAACATCTAAGCAAGGAGCAACAGCATGAATGCAACTGCAAACATCGATCAAATTTCTTTAGAAAATATTGCGCAATTTCTCTACCGCGAAGCTCGTTTTTTAGATGATGAACAATGGGATCAATGGCTGGCCTGCTACTCACCCTCGGCATGTTTTTGGATGCCTGCGTGGGATGATGATGATCGTTTAACCGAAGATCCTCAGTCTGAAATTTCCTTGATTTATTACCCAGACCGTCAAGGTTTGGAAGACCGTGTTTTCCGGATTAAAACTGAGCGTTCTTCAGCAACCATGCCTGATACACGCACTTGCCACAATATTAGCAATATTGAAATTATCGAAAGAGATGGTGACAAAGTCACAGTCCGCTTTAACTGGAATACGCTGAGCTTTCGTTACAAAAACAGTTATAGCTACTTTGGTATGTCTCGTTATGTCATCGACTTTTCTGCTACACAACCACAGATTCTCAATAAATATGTGGTGTTAAAAAATGACTACATCAATCAAGTCATCGATATTTACCACCTCTAATTTTTATCTCGAATGGTGTAAAAAATATGAGGTGTTTGCTTTAGTCAAATGGAAAGTTGGCTAAAGCACTCAAAAGTTTTAAAGATTTTTATAGGATTTTCAGCCATGTCAAACCACAATGTTGCTCTTCAATTTGAAGATGGCGTAACGCGTTTTATCTCAGTTACACAAGGTGAAACTTTATCTGATGCAGCATATCGCCAGAAAATCAATATTCCTTTAGATTGCCGTGATGGTGCTTGCGGTACATGTCGTGCTTTTTGTGAATCGGGTTCGTTTGACATGCCTGAAGAAAGTTATATTGAAGATGCTTTAACACCAGAAGAGGCTGAACAAGGCTATATCTTGGCCTGCCAATGTAGACCTTCTTCTGACGCAGTATTCCAGATTCAAGCTTCATCTGAAGTATGCAAAACCGAAATTCATACATTTCAAGGCACATTATCTCGTGTGGAAAAGCTCTCTGATTCCACCATCACTTTCGATATTCAATTAGATGAAGGTCAGCCCGATATTCATTTTCTTGCAGGTCAGTATGTCAATGTGGCAATTCCACAAACTACTGAAACGCGTTCTTATTCCTTCAGTTCTAAACCCGGAAATCGCTTAACAGGCTTTGTGGTACGTAATGTTCCAAATGGAAAGATGAGTGACTTTTTAAGTGCCAATGCCAAAGCGGGTGACAAAATGACCTTTACTGGTCCATTTGGAAGTTTTTACCTTCGTAATGTAGTTCGTCCTGTCGTTATGTTGGCAGGCGGGACAGGTATTGCACCGTTTATGTCGATGTTACAAGTGCTTGAAGACAAAGGCTCACAACACCCTGTACGCTTAGTATTTGGAGTAACCAATGACTTTGACCTTGTGGCACTTGAAAAGCTCAATGAACTGCAAAATAAACTGCCATGGTTTGAATACCGTACAGTCGTTGCACATGCTGAATCAACACATGAACGCAAAGGTTATGTGACAGGTCATATTGACAATGACTGGTTAAATGGCGGTGACGTCGATGTTTATTTATGTGGTCCTGTACCTATGGTGGAAGCTGTTCGAGGCTGGTTGGATACTGAAGGGATTAAACCTGCAAACTTCTTATTTGAGAAATTCTCTGCAAACTAAAATCGTACTGTTCAGGAGCTGAGAAGAATGTCAGATCGCCTAAGATTCAAAAATAAAGTTGTCATTGTTACTGGTGCAGCACAAGGTATTGGACGTGGTGTCGCCTTACAAGTGGCAGCGGAAGGTGCGCATGTGGTTATGGCCGATCGTTCAGAATATGTCGAAGACGTGCTTGTTGAAATTAACAAAAATGGCGGTGATGCAATCACCGTCCATGCAGATTTGGAAACTTTAGCGGGTGCTCAAGCTGTCGTTGCTAATGCTATTGAAAGCTATAACCGTGTTGACATTCTGATTAACAATGTCGGTGGTGCAATTTGGATGAAACCGTTTCAAGAGTTTTCTGAAGAGGAAATTATCAAAGAAGTGCATCGCTCGTTATTTCCAACTCTATGGTGTTGTCGAGCAGTCCTGCCCGAAATGATCAAAAATCAAAAAGGTACCATTGTTAATGTATCCTCTATTGCAACATGCGGTATTCATCGAGTGCCCTATTCAGCCTCAAAAGGTGGTGTAAATGGTCTAACCACAGCACTTGCATTTGAACATGCCAAAGATGGTATCCGGGTTAATGCTGTTGCGACTGGTGGTACAGAAGCACCTCCACGTAAAGTCCTACGCAATACTACGGCATTGACCGAAAATGAAAAACAATGGATGCAAGATGTGGTAGATCAAACCATTGATCGCACTTTTATGGGCCGTTATGGTTCGATTCAGGAACAGGTCAATGCAATATTATTTCTTGCGTCTGATGAATCCTCTTATATGACAGGTTCAATCGTTCCTGTAGGTGGTGGCGATCAGGGTTAAAGCTGGTCTTTTTTATATAGCAGGATCATTGAAATTCAATGCATGGAGGCTTTGCCCAATGGCATCCCTGTTCAAAACGTTAAAACAAGATTGGTCTTTATCAGCGACAGTTGCAGGATTTTTAGCTGTACTGATTTCTTATGCAGGGCCAATGATCATTTTTTTTCAGGCCGCTCAACAAGCCAATGTTTCCTCAACCATGATGGCATCATGGATCTGGGGGAGCTCTATTGGTGCGGCAATCACTGGAATAATTTTATCCATTAAGTTTAAAACGCCGATTATTACTGCATGGTCAGCACCGGGAACGGCGCTCTTGGTGGCTCTATTTCCGCATATTTCTCTCCATGAAGTTGTTGCAGCCTATATTACTTCTGCAATCATTATTTTTATCATTGGGATTACTGGTTCTTTTGACAAACTTTTAAAATGGATACCACAAGGGCTGGCAGCAGGAATGATGGCTGGAATTCTGTTCCAGTTTGGTTTAGGTCTGTTTAAAGCTACTGACACAATGCCCTATGTGGTTTTTGGTATGCTGATCTGTTTTTTACTGGCAAAACGCTTTTCACCTCGCTATGCCATAATTTGGGTATTATTTTCAGGTATTGCGCTCAGTTTTATCTTTGGAAAAATCAATACAGTACCAATGGATTTTTCATTGGCAGTTCCTGTTCTGATCAGTCCAGAATGGACATGGTCTTCTACACTAAACCTTGCAATTCCACTTACAATTGTCAGTTTAACGGGTCAGTTCTTGCCAGGTATGGCAATTCTCAAAATTAATCATTACGACACACCTGCTAAACCGATTTTAAGCATAGCCAGTATCACTTCAATTGCTGCGGCTTTTACTGGTGGAATCACGATTGTGTTAGCAGCGATTACTGCTGCACTTTGCACGGGTAAAGATTCACATGAACTGAAAGAAAAACGCTACATCGCAGGTATTGCCAATGGTATTTTCTATATTTTAGGAGGATTGTTTGCAGGGAGTTTGGTGATGCTATTTAGCATACTTCCCAAAGAGCTGATTGCAGCGCTTGCTGGATTGGCCTTACTCGGAGCAATTACCACCAATATTGGTATTGCAATGAAAGATGAAACACAACGAGATGCTGCCATTATTACTTTTCTCGCCACTGTTTCGGGTATGCATTTTTTAGGATTTAGTTCGGTTTTCTGGGGAATTTGTATTGGCATGATCGCACACTTGATTTTAACTCAACAACAATCAAAGGCTACCATTCCAACTCCAGTACAAGACTCAACGCAAAGTCAATAAACCAGCATATTCACTTAACAATCAACATAAAATCCCATGCAGTTCGATGGGATTTTTATGTAATAACGCGTTCTGGAATATAACCAAGTTTCGCTTTATGAAAGCGCCATTTCTTGCAGTTTAATCTTTAAATATTTCACTGTAGTTTATTAGTGATTTCTAAATACCAAATCGTTTCACCCCAATCACTATTTTCAATTTTTGGAAAAATTTCTCCTTGTTCAAAATAACGAGATTGAGATTTGTTTGCTGGACTCCACCAATATCCTGATCTTGGGCAACTTTGTTCTGCAAAGCCTTTTAAACTGTCAGTTTGGATCATTTCTGCAGAACCACCATCATCTGCAATTCTTTCAATTAATATCCAATTCGCTTCAGCATACAATGTTTCATATGTGTCTGGATCGTGCCCAACAGCAAGAACGCTTGCTACACCATTATCTTCTTCTTCGCTTGCTGCCATAAATTCGATCCGATCCCCTATTTCTTCACACAAATAGATGCCTGTTTTTTCTAACTTTTCATTAGACTTAACCATTATTTCTGGATTTATACGATAAATTGGATAACTGTTTGGCAAATCAAGGATAATATTATTAAATATATCGATTTTTTTAAAATCATAAATAAGCGTATCCATATCCCAATAGGTTGGATATGTTTGTCCTATAACTGAAGCATAACTTGTTGCTATTGAATGATAATCCCAACATTTTTTAACTTTATCATAGGGTAAATCATCCATCCAATGAGGGGAAAACTCGCTTATACCTTTCTGATCAGAACTAATTTCACCAACATAATTAAGATAAGTAAAATCTCCTGATTTTATTTTTGCATAAGCATAATCTATGCGATCCATCGTGGACCTAAAATTTGGTAAAACTGTACCGCCCCAATTAATATCTGCCCGTTCAGGTAAAGGAAAATCTCTTAAGTTATAAGGAAGATTATGCATATATATTTCAAATAATTCTTCTAAACCATCTAAAAATTGACGATGATTGTTACGTACAATTTCAAAAAAATGCAAAACGCTAAATTGTTCAAGTAAATAGGCTTCTTTCGGACTAAATGTATAAAAACTGCTTGGATTGGGTTTTTTGTCTCTCAACTGCAAATATACTTTCGCACAATCATTTTTAATCTCTGGTTTTTTAGGACTTTGTTGCACAAAATCTTGAAAGCTAGAGTTTTCCTAAGTGACACAAATTTAAGTCACAACTCTAGTATATGGACGACCTAATTCATTAAATTTATTGAGCACTGCTACGCGTGCGTGAACCTCATTCACTTGGCTTTGTAAGTTCCCAGCAGTCAGTTTATCTCCTAATAGTTTAATACAGTGCATCTTAGTTTCCACTAAACTTCTTCGATGATAGCCTACCCAATTTTTCCATATCGTCCTGCCCAAATGCTTAATCGTTCATTTCTTTCTAGTGAATGAGTTTTTATATCTTTCCACAGCTTCGCATTCTTTCTTGGTGGAATAACGACATGAGCTTTTCTAGATGCAATCAATTGACGGCAAATCTTAGTGTCATAAGCACCATCGGCATAGACTGAGTCTATTTGTTCTTCTTGTGGAATTTGATGAAGTAAATCACCGAGTACCTGTGAATCACTGAGATTGTTCGTTGTGAGCTGAACTGCACGTCTTTGCAGGATTTTGGCATCTAACTCTATGTGTAATTTACGCCATTGGCGACGATAATCGGGTTGGTATTTCTTCCTTTTCCATTCACCTTCACCTAAAAACTTTAAACCAGTAGAATCTACAAGTAGATGTAATCCATTACTGCTTTTTTGATAGCCAATCGCAAATCACTATGCTTTTGTCTTCTGCAAAGAGTTGAGTAATCTGGTGCAGCCCAATCTAAACCACAACTTTGAATGAGGTTTTAAATAAATCCCAAGGCCATTCGTAAAGTTAAACGAAATAGAAGTTTGATCATCAAACAGCATTGAATTGCTGTATCGGAGTAGGTTTGATTTCGTCCTTGTTTGCTTTTTAATGGCGCATACCATTGGGTAGTAGGATCAAACCAGTTCGAGAGATTCCCTCGATTCACCAAAGCTTGGTTGTAAGAAGACCAATTCGTTGTACGATAGGTTTTAGGTGCAGACTTATTCATTCGGAAATTATATTACTGAATCAGACCTTACCAACACCTTTGTGCAACAAAGCCATTACACATTGATTCTTATTAACATTGTAAATACTTACTTTATTATCTAATATAGGACCTCAATTATCAACGTCATAATCTGCAATAAACCTTTGTAATAATTTATATCTATTAGCAATCTCGTATCCAGTATATTTAATATCAGTTTTGGTTTTCACAGTACGGTACTAAAGATAAAAAGCTATTAAAAACAAAAACCTCATTAAATATACCTTACTAAAATATAATATTTTTAAACTACCTATTTTAAAAATTAGCTTCTAAAAAACCTCATCGATTGATTTTTTCAATAAATTAATTTTTAAAATTCCATTAACAAATATAAAACCCAAATTTTATAAAATTCGAGACAATCTGATATAACTTTTTGTTAACTTGTGATTATATTTAAAAACTACAACCCATTAATTTTAATAAACTTATCAAAATAAATTTTATCATCATTAATTAAATAATTTTTGGTTAAAATAAATAACTTATCATTAACAAATACCAAAATTGAATAAGATAACAATACTATAGAGACAATTATTTTACTCAAGTCCACCCCTCACCTCAACCGCTATAAAAATCCATAATAATTCAGTATAAATTAAAAATTTAAATTCTTAAAATCAACATACTGCTGCAGTTTTTTTATTAAAATTTTCCCTATATTTAATAAAATCTTCTTTTAAACTTATTTGTACCTCTTTTCCACTTAAATAATCTCCGTATTTTATTTGATCTGATTTAATCTTAGCATCATCATCTAAAAAAATAGAAGCAAATTCTTGTTGTGAACTTCTCAACATTTTCCCTTTTTTAAAATAAACTATACTTTCATATCCTCCAAAATTAGACTCATTATCTAACCTTGACACAATTACACATTGCGCAGCATCAATTTTATAAATATGTGCATACATAGTTAATACCATGTCGTTATCATAATTTGCTGGAATACTTAATGATTGTAACACTTTATACTTTTTACTGATTTCTTCACCTGTAAGTAAATTTTCCTTTGCTTTGATATTTGTAGTTATAAAAAATACTAAGGCTACGAAAATTCTTAAAATCATATCAAAGTCATCCTTTTAAAAAGTTAATTTTTTATAATTGCTTACACCTAATTGCAAAAGCTGTGGCTTTAAAATACGCCAAGTTTTACCATTAGGATGTAATTCGAAATGAGGATAGTCTGGTTTAAGTTTTCCATTCTTTTTAAATATGCCGCCCCATACTAAGCCCAAACTTTCTCCTATTGGACCGAGTTTTTTACTATCTTCTACAGATTGAGAGTCACTAGTAAGATATGTAATTTTACCATCTCTTACAGATACTATATCTATAGCTAAGCCATATTGGTGATAGCTTTGCAATGGTCCTGCATTAGTCACCCCACCAGATAATTTACCTTGAGCAGCAGGACTTCTATAACTATCAGTAATAACCCACGTAATACCAAGTTGTTCGTAAGCCATATTAATTAATTTAATAACAATAGGTTGATAAACAGAGTGTAGTTCAGCTATTCGAGCTAGAGTTCTCTTATAATGCTTTTCTCCACCACATGCTTCAGGCCGCAGACCATTTGCATTAACTGACTCAGGCGATTCCACTGTCGCAACAGGTGTTGACTCTTTGTTTTTTGATGCGTCTTGTTTCACTTTTGGGGTTACAGGCTTTTTCTCATCATTTTTCTTCACTGTAGTTAATTTTACTTGACGCTCATAAACTCTTAACTTTTGATTAGGGCTCAAGCGATCACTACTTAGACCACTTAATTTTTTTATTTCATCAACTGTATTTCCTGTTAGTTTGGCGATCAAAGGTAACGTATCTGTTTGCTGAACAACGATAATCTTCGTTTTTTTTTGCTGATTTGGCTTTGGTTCTTGTGGTTTTGGTTTATTTTCTGACGAAGACGTTAAATTTGTTTGTTTAATTGGAAGCTTTAATACTTGCCCCGGATGAATATCAGTATCTTTTTTTAGACTATTAATCCTGAGTAATTCAGCTGTCGTTGTATTATTATCCACTGCAATTCGAGATAAATAGTCTCCTTCATCAACAATATAGGTTGATCTTATATATGTCCCAGTAGCGACATCTTTAGCAGAAAGATTTAAACCTTTTAGCAGTACTTTTGGGCTACGTATAATAAAAGTAGTTTTTTCTCCAATTAAGTGTATTTTTACTTTTGACTCATATTTTCCTGAAGTTATATTTCTTACTCGAATATCTATGATTGTACCTATTGGACGTTTGATCCATACTGATTCACCGTTCGTAGAAGTTACAAAATCTGATATAAGTAATGTGCCAACCCAAAGTTGATGAACTAAACCATTAATAGGTTGATCTAGCGCATCTAAAAACCGAATATTTGCTAAACAATCCATAATTATATCTCTTGATCATGTGCCTCACAGTTACAGTGATATTCAAAATCATTATTCTCATTGCCATCATCAATAGATACAGTCCATGCTTCATTTGCTCCTATGAGAATTTCATAATCTTGATTTTCAACTGTATCTACACGTTGAGTCCGACCATGTGCATCTAAATTTCCTGAAATGTAGGTACTATTCTTAGTATTGATTAACTTATATTTAACTTCTGAAAATTTATTTTCATAAAATAAGTTATAAAAATCCCATTTATTCGTAAAAGATTTAATTTCATTCATGATTGGGAGTAATGGAATTTCAGTTTTAACTTTCTGTCCTCCCTGAAACTTCTGTTGCCCAGACTTTACTTCAAATAAACGATCTGTTTCGCATAGAATTCCTGTACTGTTCAAGGTAATCCTTGAGGATTTCCCCGTAATCTGAACTTCTTTCGGGCTATTGATTTCAATTTTGTCTTCTGTCGAAGATATCGTGATCCCGAGTTTGGCAAATAGTTCCAAAGCATTCGCCTGCGCATGAATATTAAATTTACCCTGTGCTGCGATAAAGTTGATGCCATCCATCACTGAAAATAAACTTATTTTATTTTTTGCATGCACAATCAAGTTTTTTTGCGAGCTAAAGTTAATACTATCACCAGCAATTTGATTAATTTGAGCATCCGCAGATAAATGGATATTTTCAGGAGTGCTTAAAGCAATCCCATCTTGTGAACTAAGTAAAAGCACGGCTTGATTAAATTTGGCAATTTCTTGTTGGATCTGTTTAGCAAATACTTTTAGTTGCTCAACTGACTCTATTTCATCGGTCTTTTGGTTCTTGGCAATATCACTGAGTGCTTTAATTCTGATTTGACTGCCTTCAAGTTGTTTCTTGGCAGGCTCTGCATCAAGATGATTACCTTTGGCCTGCACTTGTTGATAGGTTGATAGCAATAAACCTCGCCCTGCACGCACCGCACCCCATTGGTCAGTTCTTAACTCAAAACCTTCTCCTCGCCCTTCACTGGTCTCGGTTTCTTTTGGGTGGCTGAGATTACCCAAGTTGAGTTGGCTTGTCGCATGACTACTCTGTAATTGACTGCTTATTTGGTTGGTCGTATCATCAAAGCGAAGTTGATTGTAGCCACTGCCCTGATATTCCTTAGTTTTAATCCCTGCTAATTTTTTTGTGTCAGGCAACTTGCCTTTGTCATCAAACTTAGTCGGATAACGACACCCTTCATGAATTCGTCCCACCACAAAGGGTCTGTCAATGTCACCATTACTGAAAGAGATCATGACGATCTCTCCAACCCTCGGTAAAAATAGTGCCCCATAGCCTTCTCCTGCCCAAGGCGTCAGTACATCGACCCAAGCCGAATCTGTATCATTGTCATTTGAACCTGCACCACCATCATGGGTGTGGTCTTAATTTCGAGTGAACAAGAAGCGTACTTTGATACGTCCCCATTCATCGACATGAATTTCCTCCCCATCCATCCCGACAACTTTTGCTCGTTGTGGATGTGTTATAGGTCGTTGTTGCAGTAGGTTATATTCAGGAACGACGTCGATGTTTCGACGTTGCAATACAAGCTGATTGGCTTGACGTTCATCTTTGTTATTGGTGATGATATTGTTCAATTGCCAATGACTTTGTTTAAGTAATGCTGTCACTTGATCATTCAGGTCTTTAGGCAAGTTATTCTGATTATAGAATGTCTTTGAGGTGATCAAAAACTCTTTGTCTGCACCTGAATGCTGATCTATTTCAGGATGTTCATTAAATTCAAACCAATACCCCACATATGCATCTCTTACTGTAGAAATAGCAATAAATTTTTTGGCTTGTAGATCGAAATATTTACTCAAGTTTTCATTGAGCTTTTCAATTTGGACATGACCAGATTTGGTTACACCATCTTCACCTTTTAAGTCCTGTATCCATGCAGGACTGACATGAAATGCCTGTTCTAAAGCTAAACTTGCCACATTCTGATTGGCTGAATGCTTATGCTTGCTAAGAACTGAACCTGCACCTTCTTCTTGTTCTAAAGCATCCGCTTGCCATCTTTGTACATGTACAGCCGTAGGCTGAATAGAACGTAAACCAGTAAATGCCGTTATGCTATCTTGTCTTTCTACAGCACTGCTACGGTGAAAACGGATACTACGGCGATCTAGTGCTTTGTATTGTGCATTATGATCGATTAGACGTAGTATCTGTGGTTGAATCTGCTCTGAAGAACTTGAAACTTTATGCTGCGCTTCATCGACTAAGATGCTTATCCCTTCAGAAGCCAACAACCGTTGAATGAAGTCAAAATCGAGCTCATTGCTCTGCATGATGAATGGTCGGACATCATAGTCTTTGGTTAAACCAGTTTTATCCAAAGTCAGGCTTGAGGCAAACAATGGACTTCGCTCTCGCCATTCTTGAAATAGAACCTCCACAACTTGAACAACAGATTTATTCACAAACACTCTGGAGTTTCTGCGATATTTCCAAAGCGCTGTGGGGTCTTCTACTGTAAGGCGATAAATTGTAAGAGAACCGTCACTGGCACCTACATCGGCTTTGGTTACGATCGCTGAAATTCGATTCAGCTCAGATTTGTCATTAACAATATCCACGGCCACTTGACTACCAACAAAGCTTTTTAGAGCAATGCTTGCTGATGTAGATAGACAAGTTAATTGTAGGTTAATGCCTAAGTTAAGTGCATGTGTCCCATCAATACGTTGCAGGAACACTTGATCATTTAAAGATGGATTTGAAAATAGAACATGGATCGTACTATTCTGTGCTGTTAGCCCCAATTTTTCTAAAGCAAAATAAATATTATTCAACATAATCTATTGTGTAGTTTTTTTAAGTTGTATATTACTTTATAATAAAAAATAATATTTTGTCTACCATAGGAGACTTTTCATGTGAATCTCAATTTATTGATTTTTTTATAATATTTTATAATTTAGAGTACATATTATGAAATTCAACTTTTGCATAAATGCTATAATATAATTTAAAATTATTTTTATATAAATTTAATAAAACAAAAGTTCGATCCATTATTTCCTTTCAAAAAAAGCTGAACTTATTGTGTGATATTTTTATATACTTCCCATCCAAAACTATTTAATTTAAATAGTCACTAGATTTATCTATTAATCTTTTCTGATAATTATTTATTTTTTTCATTTTCACAATATGCAATTAATCAATAAATTCTCATATTATGCAAATTAAAACAAGAACATTCTTGCATTAATTTATAGATATAGCTGTATAAAGCTGTGTATTTTTTGTACCAATACCGTATTTGTATAATCGTTTAATTTTAAAATTGAAATGCAAAATCTAAATGGTTTGAAATGCAAAAAAATTAATTTTTCACATTTTAAAGCATAAAAATCGCAGCAGCATAATAAGGATATTTTATGACTGAAACACATATATATCAGCCACATGAAAAACGTAATCGTGTCATGGCTATCGTTGGGGCTGCTTCTGGTAACTTGGTGGAATGGTTTGATTTCTATATTTATGCAGCATTCGCAACCTATTTCACCCACGCATTAACCGCTCCAGATATGGATGACTCTACAAAAGCAATTTATGTGTGGGGTGTCTTTGCTGCTAGTTTTTTCATGCGGCCCATAGGCAGTTGGCTCTTTGGCTGGATTGGCGATACCTATGGACGTAAAAAATCCATGATTATTTCTATTACCTTAATGGCAATCAGTTCATTTTTATTTGCAGCACTCCCTACTTATGATCAAGTCGGTATGGCAGCACCATTTCTATTATTGGCTGTACGACTTCTACAAGGACTTTCAGTAGGTGGTGAGTATGGTACTGTTGCAACCTATATGAGTGAAGTTGCATTAAAAGGTCAACGTGGTTTTTATTCCTCTTTTCAGTATGTGACGTTGTCTGGCGGACAACTTTTAGCAAGCCTTTTGGGTGTAATCATGTTGGCACTCATGTCCAAAGAACAGTTAATGGATGGAGGCTGGCGTATTCCATTTATTATTGGTGGTGTTGTTGCCATTCTTTCATTCTTTGCACGACGACATTTAAAAGAAACTTTATCTGAAAATGATAGTGCGAAAGAGGGTTCAGGCAGTTTAAAAGAATTACTCAGCAAGAACTGGAATACCTTTCTGCTGGTGGTTGGTTATACCTCAGCGGGTTCTTTATGTTTTTACATCATCACCGTATATTCAAAAACCTATATTACCAGCCTTGGATTTGCAGACAAAACCGTCGGCTATATGATGACCATTGCCCTATTTGTGTTTATGTGTGCGCAACCTTTGTTCGGAATGCTGGCAGATCGAATTGGTCGTCGTGCTTCAATGATGCTCTTCAGTACCAGCTGTGCTATTTTTATCTACCCTGTAATGGTCATTGCGATGCCATATTTTAGTGGTTCAGCGTTTATTGTGACTTTGTTACTGATCTTCTTAATGATGTTGCTCAGTTTCTATACCTCTATCAGTGGTTTAGTTAAAGCAGAAATGTTTCCACCACATATTCGAGCCCTTGGGGTTGGTTTTGCTTATGCAGTCGGTAATGCAATCTTTGGTGGTTCTGCCCCTGCAGTTGCATTAAAGTTAAAAGACCTCGGTCATGAAAATAGCTTTTTTGTTTATGTGATTGTCATGCTGATTATTTGTCTGTTCTGTAGCATGCAATTACCTAAACAGCCGAAATATTTACACCATGATCATTAGCCTCTGCATTTTAAGGTCTGTTTTACAGACCTTTTCTTTTAATACACGCCTTTTATTGTAAAATATCCGCGTATATACAATAAAGTCGTATTAAACCTTGAGGAAAAGATGAAAAAGATATTGCTTATTCTTATCTGTATTTCGTATAGTCATTTTGCCAATGCTCAAACTCAAAACTATATATTGGTCAATGGTGGTGGAATTGATGATAATGGTTTACTGTTGAAAAACATCCAAGGTAAAACTATTTATGCATATTGCAATCAAAAGTGCGGGCAATGGTTTGACCATGATGAAGAAACAAGCGGACAAATTTTAAAAAAGGAATATATTGAAAAAAAAATCCAAGCAGATATTCAATTTGAAAAGAATGCAGATCGAGTCATGGGTCCAAGTGCTGATGAGTCCTTTTATTTTATTAATCAAATTAAATTTATTGAATAATTTAAAAATAAATCATGAAATTAGAAGCCTTTCATTCTTTTTTAATGTCATGATCTTAAGGTCAAAAGCATTATGTTCTATATTATGGACTTAATAATCAATTTTAAAATATTTTAGCTTCATATTTCACTCCTCAGAAACCAACTAAATTAAAACATCTTGACGCCCAGGTATGTTTGAAGCGGCGATACTGGCAATTGTTTGATTATACTTTTTGATACTGCGCTTGGTTTTTCCCATAATTTCATATAAAACTTCTTTTACAAGCTCCTGCTCTGGAGCTTGTAAATATGCCGCCTGACACCATGTAACTGCTTCAACATAGTCATAATAATGAGGTCGATTTTTAGGGTCAAAATGCAGTCTTGCGATCGCACACATTGCAGCAATATGGCGTTTATGTGCTTTTGTTTTTAAAACTGCAATCATTTGCTCTGCAATTTCAGGATAATAGCTAAAATTAAATAAGCGGGTGACATAAATATCAATTAAATCATTCAGCAAATCAGAATTAATATAACGATGGTCTTGTTGCGACTTTTCTAAACCTAATCGGCTCTGTTCAAAATACCCTAAACTCTTTTTTAAATATTCTTTAGGTTGAGATTGATTTTCATCCATACTTAAATTTAGATAATGTATACCCATATTATACATGGCAATATAATGACCTTGATCTGCTGCTTTTTTTGCATAATACAGTTCTTGTTTCACATCATATAAGGCATGTTCAGCCAAAGAGTGAATATAACCAGCACTAAAGCAACAATACACAAAGCCTAAATCTGCACCTTGATGTAATAAATCTATAATAAAAATATATCCGTGATCATCATCAAAGTTGTTTGCGACACGAAAAAAACAACAGTAACGCCCTTCAGGATAAGCTTTTGGTGCTTCCAATAATTTTGCCTGTTCATACCAAGATTGAGCAACCAATGGATTTTTTTCAACACTTGACCAACCATGTTGACATAGAAAACCATAAAGAACCGCAGCACTGGCAAGATGCTTCCGATTGGACAACGCTATTCGGCCTAAAAAATCTGAATCTTGAGCATTATGTCGCCAAAAATAAGTTGCACGATCAAGATCATACTCATCAAATACAGGATAATCTGCGGCGTTTTGATAACAAGATAAAATTCTTGGATCATTTTCATCTAACAGATAATAAAAATACGCCAATTTTAAATAGATAACTGCTCGATTACGTTCCGTTAAGGGGCGTTTTAAGATTGCTTGGGCTTTTTGGATATATTTTTTTATTTCAAGTGTTTGATCTTTATCAAAACTCGTATCAAGCGTATCAAACCATACGATATAATTTAATTCACTTTTTTCGATTTCACTAAAATGTTGACACCAATCCGACTGAGCAAAATCAATAATGGCCTGATGATCGTGTCCCCATCTTGGCAATAGATACCAACAATAATCTCTTACCGCAAGCAAGCCAAAACCTGATTCTTCAATAAATATTTTTAACCAAAAAGCAGCATCAGCTTGAGGTAAATCAATTTCTTCTTTCAAATTTAGATATTTTAGTAAAAGTTGAGGTACATCTTGGGGTAGATCAATTTTTAAATCTTGATTTAAGCCACTTTTCTGCGCCATTGCTTGGGCTGAAGCATTTATTTTATGCACTAAATTTGAAGGATATCGACGCCTAAGCATCCACTCAGAAAACCACTCGGGTTCATCCAAGTGAACTGCCGAATTTAATAGATGCAGCGCAATTGTCCATGTATCCGAACTAAATGCAAAAGCTTGCATTGCGGAAGCATACAACTGCTTTTGCGCCTCTCTTGCACAATCCCACATTTCATCTGTAACATTGCTTGACCATTCTTGCCCACGATATTCCGCTGCCCAAAAAGCCCAATAACGCACACGAACAATATAAGGAAAAAAACTTTCTGGAAAAGCCAAATGCCATTCATTGATATGTTTTAATGCAGTTACGCCATGATTTAAGAATATGTCCTTAAACATTTGTTTGGGCTGATCAAACCATTCATTTTCCCAAAGCTGCGGCGATTTATGACTTCGACTTTGCCATAACACATTGAAAAAATCTTCCAATTCTGCATAGTTTTTACTTTCCAATAAACCTTGCGGACAATGGATATCTTTACGAAATACTTCATGGGTATATTCAGATTTAATCATCATTCAGCTACTTTGTTTTTATTATGGGTTGAGAATAAATCAATATTCCATGAATAAAGTGACCAATTATTGGGATATATGGATTGATATAAGTGTAAGTCTTGCTTTGCAGAGCGATCATAATTTTCAAAATCTGAATGTTTAAACATCAAATACAGCTCACGCCCTGCGACATATTTCTCGCCCATATCCTGCCAGCTAGAACAACAGTCTTGAATAATATTCGATGAAGCAACAATGTATTGCCATGCATCATATTCCTGTAATTCATAGAACTGCACCAATAACCGTATAGTAAATATTTTTTGAATATGGCTAAACACCAAAATATCTCTTAAATAACTTGCAGTACCAAATTCACTACTTGAATAAAGATTTTCTAATTGAGCGATTTGAAAATATTGATTTAAAAAATAACGAATCTGTTTCTCTTTAGAACCTGCTTTTTTCTGTTTGATATTTAACAATTGATTTAAATGGTTTTTATATATTTCTGGATGCTGTTCAAAATGCGCTAACGTTAAGCTATCCACCTGATACCATTGAATATGATTACGAAAATAAATCAGATCACCAGTTGCAAGCATCCATTGCTTACGATTGTCCTGCTTTAAATTTAACAGCATCCAAGGCAAAGCAATGATATAGACGATAATTTTAATCATCCAACCAAGCAATGGAATCTTGCTTAAACCATATAAAGTCTGAAGCAACCAGAAATAAGGCTTAAAGATCACGCTCCACAGCGATTTCTTTGACTTTGCTTGACTTAACTCAACCTTTAAATCAAATTTTTTCTCAGTTTGCTTTTGATTTGTATAAGCAAGGATTTCTTCTATATATTTTTCTGATGAGTGCCTGATATGTTCTGGACGATTTAGTCCCAGTAAAAGATGCTGAATCACATTGGTTTGATGATCATATTGTTCCAATAGATGATGATTTTTCATCAACAGCGTTTCAATTTTACAAGGATCATCTAATTCATGAAAATAGAAATATAAGGCTTGATTGACATGATTGGTTAAATCTTCATTTATCTCAGGTTGATAGACGATTCCCATGCTTAAACAATCAGGATTGTGATTATTATTTGGTTGAATATGATTTAAAAATAATAAGACATCATCTGCATATTTCTTAACTGGTGCTTGATTCTGCTTACCCTTAATCTGCTCAATACACCAGGCTTCACCATCCCATTCTAAACTGATGGTTACATGGGGCTTATTGCTTGAATCCCTTAAGCTAAAATAACGAAATATCCCCTGCTCTTTTTGCGTCACATAGTATTCACCATAGCCATCTTTCAATTCAATCAGGTTGCTAAACTGCCCTAAACAGTGCTGCATATAACGTGATTCAAATGCCATTTCCTTACGTAACAACATTCCTGTTGCCGTAATTTCAATAAACTTGCCTGTATTTACAGTTAAAACTTCATCAATTGCCTGCTCACTGCTGTCCCATTGCCCTTTTTCTAAACGCTTTTTCATTGCTTCATGATCTTTATGCCAAGCTTCTAACACTTGCTCATAGGTCATTTTCATGAATTTGCCTTTTAAATTGCTTTTTAAACGCGAATTAAAAAACTCTAAAATGGGCTTTTCCAGCTCCAAAATCTGTTCATGTAAAGGATCAACATACAACATCTGATGTTCTGGCTGTTGTTCAAGCTTGTTCAAAAACCATGTAGGAATGGGCTGCGGAAGTTGACAAATTTTCCAAGCAGAGACCGAATTTACATGAAAAACTGGATTAAATTGTTTAATCACATATTCAAAGAATTTCTTTTCAAACCATTGGGTAATTTCTGGATCATCTTTCCGGCGTTGACTACGCTCTACAATTGTCTTTTTTACTTCAGGGGCATTGACAATATCACGTGTTTCCATGCTGTTCCAATTTAACTTATTTCTAGTACATTTGATTTTTATAAAAAATATTCGAAATGATCGAAGTATGACTGACTATTATTTTATAACAAATTAATTCCAATAAAAAACGTTTCAGTCATATTTCACAATATTTATGTTAGCATTTTAAAAATTTTAATTGTTTATCCTATGAAAAAAATTGTAGTTTTCTCAGGTGCGGGAATGAGTGCGGAAAGTGGAATCAGCACTTTCCGAGATAGTAATGGCTTATGGGAGAATTATGATATTCAAGAGGTGGCTACACCTGAAGCTTGGGAGCGTAATCCTGCATTGGTGCAACGTTTTTATAATGAACGACGTCAACATATTCTCCAAGCCCACCCTAATCAAGCACACAATATCATTGCTCAATTCGAACAACATTTTGATGTCATTGTCATTACTCAAAATATTGATGATCTTCATGAACGTGCTGGAAGCCAACAAGTTATTCATTTACATGGCAATATTCGCCTTGCTAAAAGTTCTAAACCCAATTCGCAGTACACAACTCAGTTTTATCCTATAGATGGTTGGCAATTGGATCTAGAACAACATAAATGTCCTGAAGGATATCCACTTCGCCCCCATGTGGTTTGGTTTGGTGAAGCAGTTCCTGCTTATGAAGAAGCAGTACAGATAATCCGTGATGCTGATATTTTTATTGTTATCGGCTCCACATTAACCGTTTACCCTGTGGCTAGTTTGATACACGAGATTCCAGAACACTGTGATGCATATTATATTGATCCACAAGCCAGTTATGAGCGTGTTCCCCAACAATATCAATGTTTAAAAATGAGTGCGACTGAAGGGATGCAACAGCTTTTTGAAAAACTGACAACACATTAAAAAACCAGTGCAATTGCACTGGTTTTAAAAATTACAGCATAGCACTAAGCAAAATTATTCATTTTCATCTGTAGAATTCATCTGATCTTTTGTTACATCTTTAGGCGCTTTAGTCGATGATGAATCATTAAATAATTTATTCATTACAGGTTTAATCACTCGATAAATAATCAAGCCAATAAATACCAGTAAATAAAGAGGCCAAATGGTGACTAAAATAACCAATAAATCCAAAATAAATTGCCAGCCATATTGAACACCTTCCCAAGCACGCTTCCAAAAACTATCACCGTTTAAGCGTGTCACAGCAGCAACATCAACATCCAGACTTTCTCTCACCATCGCAGGTTGCTTAATGGCAATACTAATCGTGCTAAAACGCACACGATCTTGAACTTCAAGTTGGGTTAAACGGGAAATTTCATTCAGCTGTGATGGTTTGGTATCACTTGGAACGCTTTGCGTTTGTCCAATTTTTTCTTCTAAAAGCTTTAACTCAAAACGCTTAGCAGAATATTGTTGTTGATTTAAAAAGTACATCAATGGCAATAACTGATTGACATATATCGCAGCTTTATCACTCGGTACTCTGACAATGATCTCAGCATGCGGATCAACTTTTTCAAAAACTCGGATTTTACCATCCGCAATTTTTTGTGTTTTTACATCGAGTACATCAAAACTGATATTTTTCTGCTCTATAAAGCCACCCGCTTGAAAAGTGAGCTTATCAATTTCTAAAGCAGTTTTCACCACATCTTTGGCTGTGAAATTAACCTGTGCTTCTCGCACCATACGACGTGCTTTTTCTGCTTGGCTGACATCGGTACTTAAAATAGTTTCAGGTTTTTGTTCAGTCAGAGGTGTAGTATCAACAGAATTTTCACTAGCTTGCTCAGTACTTTTTTCTGCGGCATCAGCCGCTTGAACAGCATCCTGAGCAACGACTTGTGCATCTTGAGCAGCTGCTGAAGTTTCAGCAGCTTGTTCCGATTTTTTCGCGCATCCAGAAAGAAGTACCAAGCTTAAGGCGAGAATTAAATGTTTATTATTCATAGATTATTGACTTTTGTTGGTGATTTTAAATTTTGTTGAATTATAAAGAAACTTTACTTTTTTTACCATGCATAAAAATACAGCACCCAAATGCTGTATCTATCAGATCTTTTTTACACGGATCAATAGCCGTAATTCAAACAATTAGCCTGCTTTACCGATTTCTTCATATGGCTGTACTGCAATTTCTGCAATCATATTTTCAAAAGAGAAAATTTCATCTAGACGTTCTTGGCTCAATAAACCTTGTTCAAGTACAACCTCTTGAATGGTTTTATTTTCAGCAATACATTGCTTCCCAATTTCATCACACTTCGCATGACCTAAAATTGGATCAAGTAAGGTAATTATTCCGACACTACGCATCACAGCATCAAAACAGGTTTTTTCATTGGCAACCACACCTTGAATACACTTCTCATCCAAGGTTTGGATTGCATGGATTAGTAACTCAATTGACTCCTTCATGGTAAGTGCAATCACAGGTTCCATAACATTTAACTGTAATTGGCCTGCTTCTGCTGCAAAGGTAATGGTTAAATCATTACCAATCACTTTAAATGCAATTTGATTGACCACCTCGGGAATCACTGGATTGACTTTCGCTGGCATGATCGATGAACCAGCTTGTAATTCAGGTAAGCGAATTTCCCATAAACCTGTTCTTGGGCCAGAACTTAATAGACGTAAGTCATTACAAATTTTAGAGAGTTTTACAGCCAAACGTTTTAAGGTGCTTGAAAGGATAATAAATACACCGCAATCACTGGTCGCTTCAACATAATCTTCTGCACCACTTAAGTTTAATCCTGTTAAGGCTTTTAAATTTTCATTGACCTGGGTAGCATAACCATGAGGCGTATTTACGCCTGTACCAATCGCAGTAGCGCCTAAATTAATTTCTAATAAAAGTTCACGGGTTTTTTTAATTAAACGAACATCTTCTTTGAGTAATGTAGCAAAGGCATGAAACTCTTGCCCTAATGTCATTGGGACAGCATCTTGTAACTGTGTTCGTCCCATTTTTAACACATATTGAAACTCAGCAGATTTCAATGTCAGTGAACTAATCAAGTTATTGATTTTTTCAAATAACAAATCCAGTGAATAGTAAGTTGCTAAACGTAATGCTGTGGGATAGACATCATTGGTCGATTGAGATTTATTAACATGGTCATTTGGATGGATGATGTCATAACGTCCTTTCGCATAACCTAAAGACTCTAACGCAATATTGGCAATAACTTCATTGGTATTCATATTAATCGATGTACCCGCGCCACCTTGGTATACATCTGTTGGAAATTCATCTTTCCAATTTTGCGGATTTTCAATCAGTTCATCACTGGCTTTTTGAATTGCTACACTGATTTCTTCAGAGATCGTATTAAATTGCAAATTAGTTTGTGCCGAGGCCTTTTTGACCTGAGCCAAAGCACGAATAAAAAAGTTTTGCTCTCCAACGGTATGTTTAGAAATATTAAAATTTTCTAAAGCTCGGATTGTGTGAATGCCATAATAACTGTTTATAGGAACTTCTTTACTTCCTAACAAATCTTTTTCTATTCTTGTAACTTCAAGTTGAACCGTTTCCATGTGATCTGCTCATTATGTATTTATGCACTATAGTTGTGCAGTGATAATAATATTCCTTCTCATCTGCTTTTGTACTAGCAAAAGATGTCATTTCGATAAACAATTTTATGGAACTATCAATTAAATGTTAACAATGTAACTTTACGTAAAGTATAATCCCACAGTCACTTAAACACTCCCAGTAGAATTTTTTAGATATAAATTGCTGATTATTTGCATTTGTATCTAAAGTTACAATCGGATACATAAATCTTGCACAATCACCTTATAAAAATCACAGCGATATTTTTTAGTTGTGTGAAAGAATTCGCTCGTGAAACTTATGCGATAAAAAATAAAACTTGGAGATTTACTCCACAAGGACTGAATTAAATATGGACTCACTCAACCCCACAGTTGTAACGTTTATCTTCTATATTATTGCAATGGTTTGTATTGGCTTATATGCCTATAGAAAAACCACCGATTTCTCAGATTATATTTTGGGAGGTCGAAGTTTAGGGAGTTTTGTCACCGCACTTTCAGCGGGTGCATCGGATATGAGTGGTTGGCTACTCATGGGACTACCGGGTGCAATTTACCTGACTGGATTATCTGAATCATGGATCGCAATCGGGCTTATTATTGGTGCTTGGCTCAATTGGTACTTGGTCGCAGGCCGTTTACGTGTCCATACTGAAATACAAAATAATGCATTAACATTACCAGATTATTTCACCAGCCGTTTTGGTGATAAAAAGAAAGTGATACGTATCATTTCTGCACTGGTCATTTTAATCTTCTTTGGTATTTACTGTGCTTCAGGCATGGTGGCAGGTGCACGTTTATTTGAAAGTATTTTTGCTATGAACTACACCACTGCTCTTTGGGTCAGTGCGATTGCAACCATCAGCTATGTGTGTATCGGTGGCTTCCTTGCGATCAGTTGGACGGATACATTTCAAGCGGGCTTGATGATTTTTGCATTGCTTTTGGCGCCAATTATGACTTTCTTGGCAGTTGGTGATTTACAACATGTCAATCAATTGATTGAAACCGCACGCCCCCATGCCGCAAATATGTTCCAAGGAGTTAGTTTTATCGCCATCATTTCATCAATGGCATGGGGCTTAGGCTATTTTGGACAACCACATATTCTAGTCCGTTTTATGGCAGCAGATTCAGTGAAAACTATTCCCAATGCTCGTCGTATTGGTATGGCGTGGATGATTCTATGTTTAGCAGGTGCTGTTGCTGTCGGTTATGTTGGTATTGCTTATTTCCAAGCACATCCGGACATTCCGTCTGCTGCAATTGTGGCAAAAAATCCAGAAACAGTGTTTATGGAATTGACCAAAATTTTATTTAATCCATGGGTTGCAGGTGTTGTTTTAGCCGCTATTTTAGCTGCTGTAATGAGTACATTAAGCTGTCAGCTTTTGGTATGCTCAAGCACCTTGACTGAAGATTTATATAAATCTTTTCTTCGCAAAAAAGCCTCACAAAATGAGTTGGTTTGGGTCGGTCGTTTAATGGTTTTAGCTATTTCAGTACTGGCTATCATTTTGGCATTTAACCCAGAAAGTAAGGTACTTGGTTTAGTCGCTTATGCATGGGCTGGTTTTGGTGCAGCATTTGGTCCACTTATTTTATTGTCTGTGTTCTGGAAACGTATGACTTTGAATGGTGCAATAATCGGTATCATTGTCGGTGCTGCAACAGTAATTGTTTGGAAAAACACGATGGTACATACCGGTTTATATGAAATCGTTCCAGGCTTTATCCTGTCTTTCATCAGTATCATTGTGGTCAGTTTAATGGACAAAGCGCCTGAAAAAGATGTGATTGATCGTTTTGAAAATGCTGAACAAATTTATAATCGTGAAATGAAAAACATGTAAATTCATGTGCTTGAATAAATCATTAGAGTTGGGGCATTCATGCCCCTTTTCTATTTCTTTACTTTCGCTTTAAAATTTAAATGTAATTGTGAGCTGTCTTTAATCACTTCCATTACTGGATAACTACGCGTTTCTTTTACCCCAGGCAATTGCCATAGCACCTGCCCTGAAATACGACGAAACTCTTCCATATCAGCACATCGAATCTTTACCAAAAAATCAAAACCACCACTGATCATATGACATGCCATAATTTCTGGATATTGTACGATTGCATCTGAAAACGCATCTAAAGCATTGGGTGTGGTTTTATCTAAAAGAATCTCAACAAATACAACAAAATTAGCGCCTAACATTTTTGGATTTAGTTTTGCTTCATAGCCTAAAATAAACCCTTCTCCTGTCAATTTCTGTACTCGAGCAAGCGCAGCTGTAGGCGATAAATTGACTTTTTCAGCCAGCTTAATATTGGAAATTTTCCCATCTTTTTGCAAAATATCCAAAATTCGAATATCTATACGATCCAAGTTTAAATAAGCGCTTTCCATAGAATAATTCTCTAAATATTATTCAAATTATAGTGAGTTATTCACTAAATATTCTGTAATCATAAATTATATAAACCCATCTGCTCAACAAAAATATTTGCTAGTCACAGGACGTTGACAATGAATATGGATTCACCTCAAGTTTTAAACGCAAACCTACTGCCAAGTTTGGATTACATTACCGAATTTAAAGACAAAACTGATTTTGAAGAAAAAATCAATCATGCATGGCGTCTTGCTGAGTCGGAATGTGTTGAAAACTTACTTGAGCACAGTCAAATTTCTGAAGAGATGAATCAGAAAATCTATGACATTGCATTTAATTTAGCGCATAGCTTACGTGACCGTAAAAGTTCATCAGGCAAAGCAGGGATTGTACAAGGACTGCTACAAGAATTTTCATTGTCTTCACAAGAAGGCATTGCATTGATGTGCCTAGCTGAAGCCTTATTGCGTATTCCTGATAGTGCGACCCGAGACTTATTGATTCGCGATAAAATTAATCAAGGTAACTGGAAAGATCATTTAGGCCAAAGTAATCTCATGTTTGTCAATGCTGCTGCATGGGGACTCATGCTGACTGGCAAACTGATGGAAACACCTAAACAGACTAGCCTTTCTGGGATCCTCACTTCGCTTTTAGCACGTACAGGTAAAGGCATCATCCGTAAAGCAGTTGATGCAGCAATGCGTATGATGGGTGAGCAATTTGTTACTGGTGAAACCATCGAAGAGGCTTTGGACAATGCCAAAACCCTTGAAGACAAAGGTTTCCGTTATTCTTATGACATGCTTGGTGAAGCTGCACTGACTGAACACGATGCAGATCGCTATTTCGAAGACTATACACAAGCGATTCATGCCATAGGTAAAGCGTCTGAAGGTAAAGATGTTTATACTGGTCCAGGAATTTCTATTAAACTTTCGGCTTTACATCCACGTTATCAACGTTCTCAAACCGAACGTGTGCATCATGAACTTTATCCTCGTATTTTAAATTTAGCACTTTTAGCAAAGACTTATGATATTGGCCTCAATATTGATGCAGAAGAAGCGGATCGGTTAGAGCTGTCTTTAGAATTACTTGAGCGTTTATGCTTTGAGCCACAACTAGCAAACTGGAAAGGTATTGGCTTTGTGATCCAAGCCTATCAAAAGCGTTGTTTCTATGTGGTGGATTATATTATTGATCTGGCAAAACGCAGTCAAAAACGTTTAATGATTCGTCTGGTCAAAGGTGCTTACTGGGACAGTGAAATCAAAAAAGCACAAATTGACGGTATGTCTGACTATCCAGTGTTTACCCGTAAAGTGCATACAGATTTGTCTTATATTGCTTGTGCAAAAAAATTATTGGCTGCACCTGATCAAGTGTATCCGCAATTTGCGACACATAATGCACAAACGCTTGCCACAATTTATGAGTTAGCAGATCCACAAAAATATTATCTTGGTCAATACGAATTCCAATGCTTACATGGCATGGGTGAACCACTCTATGAACAAGTAGTAGGCAAGGTTTCAGATCAAAAATTAGGGATTCCATGTCGTATTTATGCGCCTGTCGGTAATCACGAAACCTTATTGGCCTATCTGGTTCGACGTTTATTGGAAAATGGTGCTAATACCTCATTTGTTAACCGTATTGCTGATAAAAATATTAAAATTGCCGACTTGATTGAAAACCCAGTTCAAGAGATTTTACATACTGCAGAAAAAGAACATGCAATTGGGCTAAAACACCCTGCTATTCCACTTCCTCATAATTTATATCAAGGCATACGCCAAAACTCTCAAGGTTTAGACCTAGCCGATGACAGTAAATTAAAGGATTTAAATCAAACTGTTCAGTACTATTTAAAACACCAATGGAACAGTTATAGCCTTGTCGATCAGCTTGATTTACGAGACTTATCAGAAATAAATTCGCAAGAAATTCGTAATCCAGCTGATCATGCAGATCTAGTTGGTTATGTGATCGAAGCAGAAACAACACAAGTGGATTTGGCCTTAGATAACGCTCATCAAGCTTTTGAAAATTGGAAAAATGCATCTCAAGATTTTCGTGCAGAGTTATTGCTCAAAGCTGCTTCAATTATGGAGTCGCGTATTCAGGAGCTAATGGTTTTACTATGCCGTGAAAGTGGTAAAACCTATAGTAATGGTATTGCTGAAGTACGTGAAGCTGTTGATTTCCTCAGATACTATGCAGCACAAATGCAAAGCATTGAGGAAAATGGGACACTCAGCCCACTGGGTACAATTTTATGCATCAGCCCTTGGAACTTCCCACTTGCAATTTTTACTGGACAAATTTCGGCAGCACTTGTTGCAGGAAATACCGTAATTGCTAAACCTGCTGAACAAACCCCATTAATTGCAGCACAAGCAATTCAAATCTTATGGGAAGCAGGAGTTCCAAAATCAGTTGTACAATTACTTCCTGGTCGTGGTGAAACAGTTGGAGCAAAACTCAGCCAAGATGAGCGTATTCAAGGCATTATGTTCACAGGTTCCACTGAAGTTGCTAAGATTTTACAAAAAACCGTAGCACAACGTCTGAGTCCAACAGGTCAACCGATTCCGCTAATTGCTGAAACAGGTGGTCAAAATGCGATGATCGTAGATTCTTCTGCACTGACTGAACAAGTCGTAATCGATGCAGTAAACTCAGCATTTGATAGTGCTGGTCAACGTTGTTCTGCCCTGCGTGTATTGTGCGTTCAAGAAGACAATGCAGCAACCTTAATTAAGATGCTTAAAGGCGCCATGCAACAGCTCAACATTGGGCAACCTATTTTGCTTAAAACAGATATAGGTCCAGTGATTGATTCTGAAGCGCAACAGAATATTGAAAAGCATATCGAAATGATGCGTAGCAAGGGTTATGCAATACATCAACTTGCTTATGAAACACCAACATCTGATTTAAATGCAGGCACATTTATTGTTCCGACGGTGATTGAACTTCCAAATCTTAATGATTTAAAACGTGAAGTTTTTGGACCTGTATTGCATGTCATTACCTATAAATATGGTGAATTAAAGCAATTGTTAGAACATATCAATGCAAAAGGATATGGCTTAACCATGGGTTTACATACGCGTATCGATGAAACTATTCAAACTACCATTGAACATGCGGAAGTGGGTAACTTATATATTAACCGTAATATTGTAGGGGCTGTTGTTGGCGTACAACCTTTCGGTGGTGAAGGCTTATCAGGAACAGGGCCTAAAGCTGGCGGTCCGATTTATTTATATAAATTAATGCAGCATACAGCCCTACCAAAGCATCCTTTTGGTACTGTAAAAAATATCTCTGAACAGCTCAATCTAAAACCATCTGAGATTCAAAGAGAATTTCACACTTGGGCAAAACAGCATTATTCACAATGGACTTTGCATCAGTATCAATCACCGATTGCCTTATATGAGCTTCCGGGCCCAACAGGTGAATTGAATCAATATCATGTTGTATCACGTCATCGGATATTGGCAATCGCAGAGCAAGAACAGGCTTTGCTGAATCAATTTAATGCAATTTTGTCTCTCAATACGCAAGTCTGTATTTTAAGTGATGATGCGATTGCTTTAAAAATGATTCAAGCGATGCCAAAAGTATTGCAACAAAAATTTTCGATGATCAAGGATGTTGTTGCTGGAGAATTTGATGCAGTTTTACATCAAGGTGCGGGGCTAAAAGAATTACAGACCCAGATTGCGCAACGTAAAGGTGCAATTGTCGGCATAACTCACTTAACGGATGCCAATACAATTGTTCCACTTGCACCATTACTCATTGAGCGTGCGATCAGTATCAATACTGCGGCTGCAGGCGGAAATGCAAGTTTAATGACTTTAGGGAGTGAATAAACCATAAAGCAATGATTTAAATAATTTTTCCATTCCAAGCCAAAATCAATTGGCTTGGTTTTTTTTAGAATTTTTATTTTAGTTTGTAGATATTGATTTTGCTTAAAAATCTGAGCAAATGAATCACTATTCAGGATAACTCCTTAACAATAATTCCTGTTTAATTTTCTCATAATTATCCTGTATTTTTGGGGATAGACTTTCTACAAACCAGACCCCATCGGCAGCATAACGTAATATTTTTAATGTGACAGAATAATCAGTTTCAGCATGTTGAGATAACCGTCGTGTTAGCCATTGATCCCACTTCTCACTGTAAGATTTATCTGTCATCAATGTCATGCTTAAAGCACTCCATATAGTGTTGACTCCAAATGAAGAACTTAAGGTGACATCAATATATGCGCGAGTAAAGCAGCCATAAGTGACTGGATCTTTTTCAATTGCTAGGCTGACTTGCTGGTCCAATTGTTGGATTAACTCTTCCAACATTGCCTCAATTAAAACTTGTTTATTGGCAAAATGATGAAATATACCACCTTTAGTTACACCTGAATGAGTTGCAATACTTTGAATCGACACACCATTTACACCGTGTTCAGCAACTAAATTCATCGTGTTGGCTAAAATTAATTTTTTAACACCTTCAGGATCTTTTTTACGTTGATAAGCATTTCCAACAATTTTATCCATACTCAAATCTTACCCGCTTCGTGCTTTTATCAATGTCCTGCTGATGTTGAAAATAAATTAATCACCAATACACCTGAAATAATTAATCCAATACCTGCAATTGCAGCAAAGTCTAAGCTTTGTTTGAAAATGAAGTAACCCACCAAAGCAGTGAGAATAATACCAACACCAGCCCAAATTGCATAAGCAATACCTAATGGAATTGTTTTAATCACTTGAGAAAGTAAATAGAAAGAAATCACATAAAAAAACACCACCAGTAAACTTGGGACTAACTTTGTGAAGCCTTGGGATTTCACTAAGAAAGTTGAACCAGTTACTTCAGCGAGGATAGCGATAGCCAATAAACTATAGGCAAAAAGTATAGAATTCATAAATTCATCAAAAGATACCAGTTGGTTGGTATGTTATATAAATTCAATTTACAATACAACCTTTAGCTATTTGTAATCTCAGCCATTAAATTTTATGAATAAAAAGCAACATCACTTTGATAAAAACTAGTTTTATAAAAAAAGGTGAGTTATCAATATGATACTCACCTCTTTTTTTCAATTTCCCACCTAATCAGGTTGGATGGATAAAGTAGAAAAATGAAATTATAAACAACAAGGCAATTATCGCCAAAATTAAATACGTGTTTACCGTGTTGAAACTCTTTATAAAGTTTAAAATTTCGGTGGTGTTTCAAAAAGTATGCTGGCATTAAACGAATCCATTATTGATATAAAAGAATACTAAATCAAAGGCTTTGAAATGATTTTCAAGCTTTTTGGAGAAGTTGCAGCTTCTCCTAAAGCCTCGCCTGATTCGATGCCGTAATCGACAATTATTGCCTTCTATACCCACAGTGAAAAATTTACCAATCAACTGTTTGCATTCTTTAAAGGTCGTAACAAAGCTATCCCAATGGTCACTTGATATACATGTATAGCTTACACCTAACTGCTTCAATTTTAATTTAAGTCGTTTTGCAGTGGCTAAATCTCGGTTACCCCATACATAAGCAACAATTTCACCTGTTTCTCGATGATAGGCATAAATTAGCCATTGTTTATTTTGCTTATGACCAACAAAAGTCCAAAACTCATCTACTTCAAGGGTTTCATAATGACTTTGCTGTGCTCGAAGTTGATATTTTGATTGGCTAAGTGTCCGTAGAACTTTACCGATACTTACTCTTTCAATTTCTGCTATATCCCTGACACCACTGCCTCGCACCATGAGGTGTAATATTTTGGTTTTGATACCTGAGTGACAGCCTTGATAACTGAGAGCATGATCACCAATAAATTGACGTCTGCATATTTTACATTGGTAATTTTGCTTACCATCTACTTTTGTGCCATTTTTCTTTATACTGTCACTTAGGCAGGCTGGACACTTGATTTCTAGAGTTATTCGCATTTCTCTATTTTATCAAAATCCAACCTGCTTTTTTTCAGCATACTTTTTGAAACACCACCAAAATTTCCATTATTTTTCGTCACAAAATAAACCAGTATTTATTTTAATATATTTTGTCACAATTTGTAAGATAATTAAGCCTAATTAAATTAAAAAACACTTAAAAATAAGTCTAACTGGCTACTTTTACGGCATGAATAGATATTAAAAAGATTTATTATAAATGATAAATATTCTCACATATTTGTTTTTATTCAGTTATTATGCAGGTTTTGATACCTATATCACAATAATTATTGCAGCACCCTGCTGTTTAAAAAATATTCAAACTCATTAGTTTTTCTTAATAAATAATATTATTAATGCATTAACCGCATGGTAAAAAAATCAAAAAAAAGAAATATTTAGATACATCATCCAAAAAAAAGTGGATAAAAAATGAAGAATTAATAAAAAAGTGTTACAAGTTGTGTTTAACAATGGTCGCGGATGTCAATATTCTAAATGTGATAAATTTAGATTTTTAAAAGCAAAGAGTGATCCCTGCTGGATCAAGTAAGGGCTCTAAAGATATATTACTTTTCTCATGCAATATGATAAAAAATTCACACTCATTCCTTGAGTTGTAAATTTTTTAATAAATGATAATTTTATTATTCTTTTCAGTAAAAAACTTACTTCACCTCAAAATGATGTTTTTCTGTGACCAATTTAATTTTTATATCTTTGTAGTAGCGGACCATTGTGTTATTTGGATCTTTTTTCAGTGCATCTGCAAATTTATCTTCATTCATTAACTTCGCATAAGTTTTATAGCCAATTTCTAAAGTTGATGCTTTTTTACTAGATTCTTGAAATTCATCTATTCGCTTGTTGATTTGCTTTACACTAATTTCCATTTTTCATTTCTCGCTACAATTTCATTTTTTATAACATGCTTTTATGACAATACCGTTTAAATCATTATTTTTGAGTTTATTTTGCAGCAACATTTTTCTTCAAAAACATAATAGTTTGATTAAATATTTATTGACTCGCTTTTTTACCTAAGAAAATCGATACTCATGGACCAACCATTCTTTTGATTCGGGGTAGGAAATAGCTTGAACGAGGATTTTGCTTTTCTTGCAAAGCTTTTACAAAAGGAATGGATTTCGTATCAGTCAAAAAATCTTTATTTTCCCCCACTGATAAAAAAGAGGCGGATAGTTTTTGGTAAAAAGCTGTAGAGGTGATCAAAGTTTTAAATATTCAGGATTATCTTTTTGATTAGCTATATAAACTTGGACAAGCTTATTTACCCTCACTCAATCAGTTTGATTTCATCTGGTGCTGTATGGATAAAAGCATTCATATCATAGATCCCACATTACAAGATCAATTCCTTAAGTTGTGAAGCTTCTATCGTAGCTATAAATCCAGATTGCATGGAGATATTAGGGCTCGTGAGAAGCACTACATAAGGACTGGCTGAATTAATCCCAGCTAAATCCCCTGCTAAAAATAATTGATCTGCATTTATATGGTTTTTTTTTGCATTTTGCTGGATAAATTGCAGTGCGATATTGATTTGATACAATTGCGTTGGATAAGTTGCTTGTGCTGCAAATTGCTATCGCACCAAAACAACATTATAACTTTATGCTGCAAGCAGCTTAAAATATCCTTTAGCATTATCTTTAGCACCTGAAATCCAACCACCACCATGAATCCAAATCACGCTTGGACGTTTTATCAAGGTGTTGAATATCTTTTGACTGCTAGAGATCTAAACTGAGTTTTAGCTGTTCTTGATAACGAATGTTATTTCTAACAATGACATTCTTTGGTGCATGTTTATCTATCAAATAGTGTTCAAGTATCAATCACCTTAGCAAGGATTTTGTTATTTTTTTGCATATTTTGGCAAGCTGATAATCTGAATAGTGAAATTAAACAAATAAGAATTTTCAGTTTACACATTTTGATCTTAAAAATGTTCGATCATTGTGATTTTCACATTATCGATAACTTCAATTTTGACCCAAACATAGTCTAAAAAATGAAGTCTTTTACTTTTAATTTCAATGCTAAAAACAACTAAAAATTTTAATTTATATTTGCGCGATTTGTTGATGTAGACTTTGCAAAAATAAATCCGCTTCAGCTTTGGTTTGACACATTTTATGATATAGGCCATTGGCATTTTGATTGTGCGGGGTATATTCTATATTTATAGAAAAATTCTGCGTAATCATATTTTTAGAAACATGTATCGCGATAATATGCAGTGAATTTAGGTAAAAACCATCTTCTATTTTAACCAGCATTTTAAGCCTCAAACTTTATAACACAGAGAGAGTAAGACAAAAAAGCCCATCTTTTGATGAGCTTATTGTTTAAATATTTTAAACTTAATCATACTTCAATTTAGCCAGTATTTAAAATTTTTGATTATTTATTATGTAACAAAAGGAATATCCACTAATAATTTTCTTGAACAATACAATAAAAAAATTTAACACATCATCAAAAATCAGCTTTAGATTGTCCGACATTTTTTCACCTGATCAAAATACTTTGATGTTAGATTGAAAAAATCGTGATACTTATCACATTTCATAATAAAAGTTATTTTATCTAAATCTCTTTTATGGAGGTTGTTAATATGAATTATTTGATTATTTTAAATTCATCACAGGCACACCATTTTGATGAAATGCATAAGCTCATTTGTGACTATGATGCTTCAATTCGAGTAAATCCTACCACTTGGCTGATCAATACAACTTATGAAGCCAACATCATTCGCCAGCATTTAGCGAATATTATTAGTATTCATGACTCATTGTTAGTCTTTAAGATCGATGGTGAACATTCTTTTACCAATGATTTAGATTTAAATGACTGGATAGAGGATATAAATAGTAAAAGTATGATTCATGTTTAAATTTTGCGTACTGAATGGACATGACCAAAGTTTAAACCAACCCGATTGATCATGTTTCAAAAGTCATGCCTTTCCTGTTGAGAGTCAGAATCACAATAAAATGTAGTTTCAAAGCATAAATGATTGAATTGAAGGAAATGAATGCATAACGTTTAAATTATCGTTTTATGGATTATATATTATTTTAGATCTAATCATAAATCCTTGAAATTACATCACGGCGGTACTTTCAAGGATATTTAATTAAGCAGCTTTAATTTTATTTATGGTCTTCAACAAACTCTTTAAAGTCAGCTTTACGTATTTTGGCATGAATTCCCTTGGTCTTATCTACCACTTGCGATACTTCAAAATCAGTAGCAGCACTGAGGTAGGCATAAGCAATCGCTTCATCAATACCATATTCTTGGTTTAAAAAACGGATCGCTTCACGTGTAGATTTTTTCATTGCTTCATCTAAATCTTGATCTAATCCGGGTGTGATCCAAAATTCAGCATTTTCGGCTAATGGCTGTACGATTTCTTTACCTGGGATTTTATCTTTGCCTGTTTTTAATAAAGTGAACTTGAGTGTTGCTCTTGCTGAGGCTTCTAATGCAGTTAAAGCAACTTCGCCATCACCTTGGGCAAAATGACTATCACCTGTATAAAACAATGCACCTGGCACTTGTACTGGGTAATATGCAGTTGATCCAGCACCTAACTCATTTATATCAATATTGCCACCATACATCGCGGGTGGAACTGAATGCACTGGTTCTGATGTATTCGGCGCGACTCCCATGATCCCCATGAAAGGGCTCAGTGGGAAACGAATCGATTTACCCGATTCTGTTTTTAGTACCCCCTCATATTCACCCTTTGCATTTTTTTCTATTGGAGTAAATACTGAAACATTCCCATATCGCTCAGGATGTTCAGCCGAAGCATTTTCTTGTTGTGGTCTTTTAGGATACTCACCCACTAATGCACCTTTACCATGACGATTCGAAATGACGCCATATGGAACACGAGGCTCTACTTTAATGACTTCTACTTTTAAAATATCACCTGGTTGCGCACCTTGAATTGCTATTGGACCAGTCACAATATGAGGACCATCTTTATGAAAATCATGTTTTAGCGAAGATTTGGTAATATTTTTTGCTTCATCTAAAATATATTCATTCCGTACCCCTTTGGATTTAAAAAATTTTTCTGCATCTCGTCCTTGATCTTCAAGTAACCCCTCATGTGAAACTGTATCGAAAGTCACAACACTTCCCGATGGAACAGTTATCACTGGCTTTGCTTCTTTATTCGGTAAGTAACCCCAAGTAATCGTGTTTAAAGTTGATGGTACATAATAATTACCTTTGTATTCACCGTCTTTTAATTGAACAGGCTTGTTGGATAATTGCTTAAGGACATTAAAACTTTCAGCATTAACTGCTGAAGTACTGATAGCACTGCAAATAAACAGTGAAAGAACCGTCTGCTTAAACATAAAAAATACCTTTAACAATTGAAAAATAAAAATATTGCAAAGGAGCTTCAGCAAATTTCATGCCACGGTAAAATTACATTAATTTAAGCATTTCAATGAAAAGTGCGCTAATTATTTACATCTGTGCGTTCTAATCAAGTGCATAAATGAGGAAGTATGCTTAAATATCTTATTTCAATTGAATTTTAAAGATGTCTATTCTAAATTATGGTTTGCACTCTACTTTCTACAAATCAGTTGAACATACCATATTAATTTCATTATTGATTGACAATAAAAAACCCCACCAGATGGTGAGGCTGTTGAAGTTACAACTCTATTTTACTTCTTTCACTGTAAAAGATTTATCTTTTGCAAGTTCAATGGTTCCTTCATCGCCTTTAGAATGAATTGAAACACCATTTTCCCCCTCAAGACGCATACCACTTCCAGCAGGAACCTCTTTCAAGGAGTAATTATTTCCATCATTATCAGTTAATGTTGCTGTAACAAAATTATCACTGGTCTTCAGCGTAAATTGTTTCTTATCAGCTGTTTCATACTTTACCGTTTTTTCAGCTGACTCATTTGTATCAACAGCAACTGCGCTGCTACTTACCTCATTATTAGGAGATGTCGCTTTATCTTTGTCTTTTGCATTACACCCAGCAACAAAAACAACAGCTAAAAAAGATGAAATTAATAATAATTTTTTCATGTTTAATCTCGAATAAATATGGAAGTTAAGTTCTAACATAGCGCTTTAGAGCAATCCAACCACTAATTGCGAATTACTACTTGTTATCTACACAAATCATAAAAATCATTTAGAACCCTATACATTTTAAGCTTGAATTTCTTTTAATTTATATATTTAAATTTATTTTTTAATCAATTAGCAAGATGTATTGAGCTCAGACAAGTGCTGTCATTGCCGATTAGGACGAGGCAGTTTTATATCATTACAGAAAATTACTCGGCTATCATAGCTTATACCTCTAGTATGAATTCTTATAGAGAAAGCCTAAAAATTACATGAATTAGATATAAAATATCTAAATAAAACTTTGCTTTATAATTTAATAATCCTCCCACTTTTCGATATCTTTTAATTGTGAAATCGAGCCTAAAGAATCAAAGATCTATCTATAAAATATTTTTCTAATCTCAAACAAGACTTTATCTTTACAATAAAAAAAACGCTTTAAGCGTCTTAGCATGAACATGATTTCGATTTCGATTTCGACCAATGCATCAAATCAATCAGCCCACTGTATCAGTGGGCGTGGGATTAACTGTCCTTATCGACTGAATGTGGCGTTGTTGTTTGATCTTGCTTTTGTGTATCTGTATCTCTTTTTTGACACGCTGTTAAACCGATCAGCATAGCTAAACTTAAAATTGAAAAGATTTTCATAGTTCGCTCAATTTTGCTTAAAAAATATACCATATCAAAGTATGAACTTCATAATGTGTATTTTATGAAACTTAGGTAACATTTCGAACTGACTTGCAAAATTTTAAATCTGTATAAATGACAAATTATATACACTCACCAACAATGCTTACATTTAAAAAGTCTACTCAGATTATTAAGATATTTTTTAATTTTCAGAATTATAGACACATGCTTGGTTTTCTCTTTAAAAATCCATTTAATTCGCCAAAATTTAGTCAGTTCGCCTTAATATTAACCAGAGTTTCAATCGGTTTATTTTTCTTAACAACGGGTTATAACAAATTATTTGTAGAGAAAAATCAACAAATCATGTTGGAAACGATTGTTTCTGCTGGTATACCTTTTCCAGAAGTCACAGCTATCATTGTTTCTTTATTTGAATTTGCATTCGGGCTATTGCTAACCCTAGGATTATTTACTCAGTTAACCAGCCTTATATTGCTCTTTATTTGCTTTGTAGCACTCGTAACCGTTGGTATTTATACAATTCCACCGGGTCTTAATTTGATCACTTGGATAAGCTGGTTTTTTTATACCCATGATTTGCTTTATATTTTCATTTTACTTTTTATTTTTACAAACAAGCCAGATTCTTTCACGCTAGATAAACTTTTTTTCAAAAAATACTTTTAGAAATTACCCACTTTTTGGGGAAATGGGTTATTAAAATAATATATTAGTTGATTATGATGTATGAGAATTTATCTTTAAATGAAATTTTAAAATTTATTTATCTAAACAAGCATCTTCAATCAACTTACTACCCTGTGGAAATTTAGTCACAGTTCTATAAGTTTCAGTAAGATCTGCATTGTAATCATAATATCCTGAATATAAGAAAATTTTTCTAGCTTCGCAGTCGTGATAACCAATCATTTTGATATAAGTTTGAAGCTCATATTCTCTACCAAATATTATTCTCGTCACAATCACTTTATATTTAGGTTGATCCAAAGCTGTTTCTCGTTCTGCGATTAATTTATCATTTTCAGGATACCGAGTATGATCACGATCAAAATGTTCTTTGAATTTCTCTATATTTAATTTTTTATCAAAAATTGGCATTATTGGATCTGCATAACAAAGCTGTGATATCCATAAAATAAATAAAAAAAGGATTTTTTTCATAATTTATAATTTTTTGAATGCTCTATAAAAGAAGTTTAGTTTACATAATATTAAAGCCCATCCCTTGATGAGCTTTGAAGTTATTTGGTTTGTTTCAGGTCAATTTTATAACAATCGGTTCGCATTTTCGGTGAGAGTGCATTACTGTTAAGCATACTCATCCCATTCTGACTCTGATATCTAAAGCGATCATAATCACTCATTGTTGATGTAACGTTACTGACATCTGCTCCATATCCCATACAATGCGCATGATTACTTTCTAAATCATAGCTGGTACAAAATACCAATAAAAAAAGCTAATAAATATTAATGATTTAACTTGTGTTTTTACTTTAAAGACTAAAAAATAATTTGGTTTAAGTAGATGTCGATAACGCCCATCAACATCATAAAAATATGCCATACCCGATGTATAAGATCAATATATCTTCACCGCCTTGAGTTACCATGCTATATAATATTTAGATAAATTTATCGTAATTTTCTTTGTATGTCTGACTTACAGCTTTCCTTAAGCGAATACCTTGCAACAGTTCAAGAAGTTATACGTATAACTTTTGATGAACCAATATGGGTAAAAGCTGAGATTAGAAATCTAAGCATCAAGGGCGGCCACTACTACTTAGAACTTGCAGAAAAGGAGGAAGATTCAGATAAAGTCATTGCCAGTTGTAAGGCAACAATCTGGAAATTCTCTGCTGCCAAAATGGTGTTAAAGTTTGAGCGTGAAAGTGGCATTGAACTCTCTCGTGATCTCAATGTACTGATTAAAGTGAAAGCTGTATTTAATCCCCAATATGGTTTTTCAGTCAATATTGAAGCAATAGATTCAAGTTATACCTTAGGAGATCTTGCACGGCGTTATCAACAAATTTTAGAGAGACTGACCAGCGAAGGTTTACTGAATAAAAATAAATTACTGCCTACCCCATTTGATATTGAAAATGTGCTCGTCATTGCTCCTGAAAATGCTGCTGGCTTGGGTGACTTTAAGAAAGATGCAGATGCTCTCGATCAAGCTGGCGTTTGTCATTTTGTCTATCATACGGCAACGTTTCAGGGGAACACTGCGGCTACAAGTATTTCTGAAGCTTTAGCAAATGGATTACGACAATGGGCGAAAGACCTCAACACCCCACCAGATCTTATTGTGATTATTCGTGGTGGAGGTGCAGTCAATGATCTGGCCTATCTCAATGATTACAATCTCGCTGCGCTACTCTGCAAACGCTCTGTTCCAATCTGGGTAGGTATAGGCCATGAAAAAGATAGAACCATTTTAGATGAAGTAGCGAACCGTTCTTTTGATACACCGAGTAAAGTGATTGCAGGGATTCGAAATCTAATCGTAGAGCGAACCCAAGATGTGCTAGATTCTCTACAGAAGATTAAACTGTTATCTCAGCATCAAATCACTGCTTACCAAAGCCAGAATGATCAGTACATCAAAGTCATTAAAACGCTTTCTCAAGGGCAAATCAATGAGGCAAATAAAAGCTTAGATTTGATGAAAGGTACTGTTCAGTATTTGGCACAGCAACTGATTAAATTGGCATCCAATCAAGTTGAATCACTCATGCGTGAAACGCTTTTGCAAAATCCACGTCATGTCATGGCCAAAGGTTATGCTATTGTCCGTAGTGATGGTAAAGCCATTCGTTCTATTCAACAAATTTCAACTGATCGCATCCAAGTAGAGTTACTGGATGGCACGATCAACGCAAATGTGACACAGGTATTAAGCAATGGCTAAACAAGATTTAACGTTTAAAGAAGGTTATGACGTTCTAAAGAAAAATGCAGAATTATTAGAATCTCAAGAAGAACCTGATATTGATAATTTAATGAAGATTGTTGAAGAATCTATGTCTGCATATAAAGCCTGTAAGTCACGTGTAGATGCGGTGCAACAAGCTTTAAATGAGACTTTTAAGGAATAGATAAATAATAAATCTGAATGTTTAAGAACTTATAAATATGCTATTTCCCCTATAAAAATAAGAGAAATAGCATTACAAATATAATTAAATCAAAAAATTATAAGCCATTAAACACTTAACATACTATTTAAGGTTTCACTGACATTTTTTGATTTCACTTGAGATTTTAATCCATCAAGTGCGGCTTTTACTTCACTTCGTTGTGGCTCAGCTAATGTATACCAGCGGGTGAGGACTTGAAGTAAACGAGACCCAACAATTGGATTTTTCTCATCCAAATACTTCGCCAAATCGACAAAATGCTGAACACCAAAACTCCATGCATTGACAGGATTGGCATTTAAACCACCACTTACTGAACGAATACGGTTAGGTGTACCTAAATCATAATCAGCATGTGAAGTTAAATACTGAATCGTTTCAGCGGTTGCTTTCGGATGCGCTGCTTGAATCATAAACCATTGATCTAATGACAATGCTTCATCCTTAAAGCGCTTATAGAAGTCCTCTAAGGCTGCTTTTGCTTGTGGAGCATCATTCCATACCAATACTTTAAGTGCGCCAAGTCGCTCAGACATATTCACAGAATTTTCATACTGTGCATAAGCCAAATCAAATACTGCGGTATCCCCCTGACGTGCCATAAAACTCAACATAATATTTTTCAGAGCACGAACACCCATTGCTTGTGAAAATTCATTTTGTGAATCTGGATCAAGTGATAAATATGTTTCTTTAACAAAGTCATCCAGTACTTTTGCCAATTGATTCAACAAAGCTTCACGTGCTTCATTTACAATCAAAGGATTATAATCTTGGTCGATACGACTACCCAAATAACCTTCACTTGGTACATCAAATAAGCGTGATGCCAAGAGTGGATCTTTTTCAATTACACTTGGTAAGGTCTGTTTAATTGCCTCTACATAAATTTGAGCATCATGACCATTAAGCAAAATACGCTCAAGTAAAGTCTGTGTTGCTTGCCACTGATTAAAACCATTGGTTTCATATTGTAGCAAGAAGGCAAGTTCTTCATCTGAATAATTAAATTCAAGATTTACCGGTGCTGAGAAATTCCGTAATAAAGATGCTACAGGCTTTTCGGTCACGCCTGTAAATTCAATGGTCGCTTCTGTTTGATCAAACAAATACACCCCATCTTTTATCCCATTTTCAAATAAAGCCTCAGAATGTAAGGTGTACTGCTCACCTGTTTCTGCATTAAACAATGCTAAAGCCACAGGAATAGGTACAGCTTTTAAATTTGGATATTTAGGATGGGTTTTTAAACTTTGTTTAAAACTCAAACGATAAGTGTGAGCACTCTCATCATATTCACCTTTCGCTTCAAGCTTTGGCGTTCCTGGTTGGTTATACCAGATTAAAAATGCAGATAAATCGACACCTGAACCCGCAGTTAAAGCAGCAACCCAATCTTCAACAGTGACAGCTTGGCCATCATGACGTTGAAAATATTCATCGGTTCCCTTACGGAATTTTTCCTTGCCCAATAAGGTTGACATCATGCGGTTAATTTCCGCACCTTTCTCATACACTGTCGCAGTATAGAAATTGTTGATTTCGACAAAATGATCTGGACGTGGCGGATGCGATAATGGGCCTGCATCTTCTGGGAATTGATGCGCTTTAAGAACCGCAACATCGTCAATACGTTGTACTGCTGCTGATTGTAGATCTTCTGAAAAAGACTGATCACGGAAAACCGTTAAGCCTTCTTTTAAACACAATTGGAACCAATCACGGCAAGTAATACGGTTACCTGTCCAGTTATGGAAATATTCATGAGCAATCACAGACTGTACACGCATGATTGCTGCATCAGTGGTATATTCTTCATCAGCAAGCACACATGATGTATTGAAAATATTTAAGCCTTTATTTTCCATTGCGCCCATATTGAACTGACTGGTTGCCACAATCATATAATTGTCTAGATCATATGCACGTCCATAGTGTTCTTCATCCCAACGCATAGAATGCTTTAACGCTTCCATCGCAATATGACATTTTGGGATATCTTTTTCTTCTGCATAAATTTCTAATGCCACATCACGACCTTCTGTAGTGGTATAACGGTCTTTTAAAACCGCTAAATCACCAATTACGCAGGCAAATAAATAAGCTGGTTTTTTGGTTGGATCTTCCCAAATGGTATAGTGGCGCTCATCACCAGTTTTACCAGCTTCAATCAAGTTCCCATTTGCCAAAAGCACAGGGTATTTGTTATCGGCTTCTACACGAGTGGTGAACACGGATAAGACATCTGGGCGATCAGGGTAGAAAGTGATTTTACGGAAACCTTCTGGCTCATTTTGAGTGACAAATAGATCACTCCCCGCAAGATATAATCCTTCGAGTTGTGTATTGGTTTCAGGATGAATGACTACAGATGTTTCAACGATGGATTCATCTGGCGCATTGGCAATCACCAACTGCTCAGAATCAAGCCTATATTCACTTTCAGTCAGTTTTTTACCATTAATAGAAATTGATTTAAGTTCAAGATCGCGTCCAAGCAATACCATATCTCCAGCTGCTTGACGTTTCATGACTAATTTGCTGTTTACGTTGGTATGGTCATCATAAACTTGGATATCGAGATTGATTGAATCTACAACATATGAAGGTTTTTGATAATCTTTTAAATATATAGTTTGATCTGCTTCAACTACTGGGTTTGCCGCGATATTCATATGATGTCCTAATCCTATTGTTGAGCTTCGACTTGTTATCGTGAGCTTGATCATCAATCAAATTTCACAAAGTGTCTGTTCTGTACTGTTGATTAATTTCTATATGGGTCTAGTTGAAATTAATTTCAATTGTTAGAATGCAAAAAACGTGCGAGATGGCCTATCTTTATACAACAATTTATCCTGTAAATCAGAAATGATGCTTATGAAAATTAATGCAATAAAAAGCAAACAAGATTTTTTAACATTTTTAGATAAACTCAAACAAGATCGTCTTGAAGATATTCAAGAATGGGAAAATATATGAAATCGCTTAGGCTATTTACAACGGTAATGTGTCTTCTCCCTTTGTCTGTTTATGCAAAGCAAACTGCCCCATATTTTTGCTTTAAGGAAAGTCAAAACAATAATATTCTGCTTATTTCTGAGGAAGAATTTCCAAAAGTCAAAACAGTAAAATATTATCCTTATATGAAAAAAATCTCGCTAAAATTTACTCACTATGATGCTGTTGATACAGCACAAGGTAGACCGAGTGAATTTCACAATTTCTATAAAGAAATAATCAATCAGAAAGAAACAGGAACTTATGAAATCGTTTATCAAGGTGCTGTGCTTTACAATGTCAATTACACCAGTAAAAAAACTAAGAAAATGACTCAATTCGACAGACTCTATCATGACGATGAACAAATTTTTCAAAAACTTAAGCAAAATGGAGTTGAATGTTTTTAACGATATTTTTACAAAGAAAAACTTAGAATTATGCCTTCTTTATCTGAAATTATGGATAATGGCTTTAAATGAAATCAAGATATGGAATTATGAAGTTGCGAACATTGCTCAGTGTATGTTGTTTTACTTTGTTGAGTCTAAGTACAATCAGCCACGCCAATCCTGAGTTTCTCCCACCAGATCAAGCTTTTCAATTCTCTGCCGAATCAATTTCAGAAAATAAAGCACAATTGAAATGGACAGTTGCACCTCACTATTACCTCTATCATGATCAGTTTAAAGTAACAATTAACAATAAAGCTGTACCTTTAAGTCTTCCCAAAGGTCATATCAAAGATGATCCAACTTTTGGGAAAACTGAAGTTCATTATGAAAATGTGACAACACAAATTCAGGTTAAACCTAATTCACAATATTTAGTGATGTATCAAGGTTGTTCTGCAGATGGCTTATGTTATCCATTACAAAGAAAAACCATTGCAACTGATGCAGATGGCTTATTACCGCAAAGTAATACATCTTCAAAACGCCTTTTCAATAACAATCCTACTAGCTCATTACTCAATCAGTCTGATACCGCAGTCGCAGCTCAAGATACAAAAATCAAAGAAAATGCTGAGACTAAAGTAAATTCAACTGTTGGAAAAACAGATTTAGACAAAGTATTGGATGAACAAACCACTGAGCTGGGACAAAAAACTACTAATGAAGCAGACAACACTGTAAATCCAAACAATTTCAACGCTTCTGCTGCAAGCGGTAATGTCATTACAGATACAGAAAATTCTACTGGTTTACACAGTAATATTGACACTAAAAACACTACATCGTCATTACAATGGAATGATGATCAATCATTCTTTAAGCTATTATCTAAAGACTCTCTGTTTTTAAACTTATTGGTATTCTTTGGTTTAGGTATTTTATTGGCTTTTTTGCCCTGCTCGCTTCCGCTTATTCCTATTCTCTCAGGGATCATCATTCAACGTGCTAAAGGTTATAAAGCTGTTGTGATTGCCTTATGCTTTGTGATCAGTATGGCTGTAGTTTACGCGATTATGGGTGTTGTGGTGGCTGAAATTGGTTATAGCTTTCAGCGTTGGTTCCAAAGCCCTTGGATTGTTTCGTTGTTTGCAGTTTTATTTGTTGTTCTGGCTTTAAATTTATTTGGTTTATATCAATTAAACTTACCACAATTTATTACCAATAAATTAAGTCATCTGCAAAATAATCAAAAAGCTGGGACAGTACTCGGTGCTGTGGTTATGGGTGCATTATCAGCGCTCATTGTTGGCCCATGTATGAGTGCCCCGCTTGCTGGCGCATTATTATTTGTTTCACAAACTCAAAGTGCTGTATTAGGTGGCTTGTACTTATTTATTCTAGGTCTAGGTATCGGTTTACCTTTATTTATTGCCAGTGTATTTGGTTCTAAATTATTACCAAAACCAGGTAAATGGATGGATCGGATTAAAGTCAGTTTCGGCTTTATTATGTTGATGGTTGCATTGTATTTCATTCGTCCAATGCTTCCTTCGACTGTGTACGCTGCAATTTTTGCCATGCTATGTATCGCATTGTCAATCTATCTCTTTTTTGCTCTACGCGACAGTGAAAAAATAGTCAATAAAGTTATTCTAGCCATCATCGCAATAGCCAGTTTAGTTGCTGGTTTTTGGAATATTCAACAAAGTTATTCTGCTTATCAAATTCAACATAGCCAAGCAGAACATTTAGTTTGGAATAAAGTGACCACCGCTGAACAATTAGAACTGGCATTGGTCAATGCAAAACAGCAAGACAAACCAATCATTATTGATGTCTATGCAGACTGGTGTGTGGCGTGTCAACCAATTGAAAAAGAAGTATTCCCGCGTACAGATGTACAAGATGCATTGAAAAACTTCACGCTCATCCAATTAGACTTAACGCAATACAACGCCTCACAAGATATTATTTTAAAACAACGTGAAATTTTAGGTCCACCCACCATGTTGTTTTTAAATAGTAATGCGCAAGAAATCCGTGAATTGCGCTTTACTGGAACCTTCTCAGCACCACAACTTATTCAACAAACTGAAAAAATACACACAGGACGTTAAACAAACTTCCATGATCACTGCACAGGCAATTCATTTAGGACCGATTATGTTGCCATGGGGATTAACCATCCTCATGCTTGCGATACTGATGAGTGTGGTGATTGGAAAGTTTTGCTTTCAATATTTTGCTGTATCAAATTTACAATGGTCTGCGTTTAAAGACTCGATTTGGTCTGCATTCTTGGTTGGCCTGCTATCTGCACGACTTGGGTTTGTCTTACTTAACTTAGATGTTTATTTAGAGCATCCAGTTGAAATATGGAAGATTCAAGATAAAGGTTTTCATCTTTATGTGGGAATTGCTTGTGCTGGCCTGTGGATGATTTGGAAAAACAGATCTCTGAAGAAAAGCTTTATTGCACTATTTTTTGCGGCTTTTGCCCTGTTTTTCATTTCAGGTCAATATTTCTATCAACAAGTACAATTGCAATACCAACAATTTCCTCAAGTCAATTTAGTGAGTCTTCAACAAGAGCATGTTGAGCTGACTCAATTCCTCGGCAAACCCACAGTAATTAATCTTTGGGCCAGTTGGTGTCCGCCATGCAGACGTGAAATGTCAGTGTTGAATGATGCGCAACAACGATATCCCAATGTGCAATTTGTCTTTATTAATCAAAATGAAGATGCCAAAGCAGTGCAAACGTATTTGCAACAACACAAACTTAATTTGCATTGGGTTCTACTAGACTTTGACGGTGTAACGGCACATAAAATGGGAATGTTTGGCTTACCCAGCACCTTATTTTTTAATGCACAAGGCAAATTAATCGATACACATATGGGGGAACTTACCCATGCTGCGCTTCACCAAAAAGTTCAAAGGATAGTTTCAGAATAATGTATTTCATTGGTATTGATTGAAGAAATATTGCTTTTAACTTAAGGAGTCATATTGATGATTGATTTAAAAACACTCGGTATTTATTCGCTTGGTTTGTTGTTAAGTGGCTCTTTGTTTGCTGCTGATGCAAATTTCCTTAAAAATAAATTGGAAAAAGAAGGTTATAACTTTGTTAAGCAAATAAGTGCACCCGAAGGTTTAGAGGGTTGGACAGGTTATAAAGATGAATATCCATCTACGATATTTATTTCAAAAGATCAAAAGCACTATATCGTTGGTGATCTATTTAATGCTTCAGGTAAAAACTTAACTGAAGAAGCAATTAATACCCATGTTAAAGGTGCAGTATTAGATGAAATTTGGAAGAGCCTCGAAAAATCGACTTGGATTCAAGACGGCGATAGCAATGCTCCTAAAGTGGTTTATGTATTTAACGACCCAAACTGCCCCTACTGTCATACCTTTTGGCAACAAGCGCGTCCTTTTGTAGATTCAGGAAAAGTTCAATTACGACATATTATGGTTGGGGTAATTCGTCCAAGCAGTAAAGGACAAGCCGCAACGATTTTAAATCACGCCAATCCTGCCGAAATTTTCAAACAATACAATTTAAGCAACGGTAAGAATAAATTGGTGGAAATGAAAAGTATTCCTAATGCATTATCTGAAAAGTTAGATGTAAATACCAAACTGATGGATAAATACGGCTTTTACGCTACCCCAGCAATGGTATGGAAAGATGCAAAAGGTGAAATTCAAAGCCAGCAAGGTGCACCGAAAGACATTAAAAAGTTATTTGATTAAGCAATGATAAAAATGAGTGATTAAAACCCACTCATTTTTGATTAAAGTGTTTTGCATATTTAAAATGAATTGAGTGACATGCAGTTTTATTTTAATCCCTAAACCATTGTTTTACTTGCGATCTGATAATTTAAAATTTATCGTGGTTTTATTTTCGAAAGATCATTTAACAATCCCATAAGTTGTTGGATATTCTCTGTACCATATTGCATTTGAATATCTATATAAATTTCTTCCATTTTATTCGCTTGCGTTTCAAAGTATTGTTTACCCTCTTCACTAAGCCGAATCAAACTCACCCGTTGATCATGGAGATTTTGCATTTCTTAATCAAGTTTCGATCAAGCATACGACTTAAGATTCCCGTTAAACTGGGCTTTGAAATACACACCAAATCAGCCAAATGGTTATTTTCAAGCTCATCATATTGATAAATTACAGCAATCACCCGCCATTTCTGCTCAGTTAAAATCCATTTCATTTAATACTGATCTAAAATGAGTCATTGTTGCTTCTCGGGCTTGTAACAATGCTAAAGTAAACGATGGCGATAAACGGATAGATTTCATAAAAACCCTTTAAATAAAAAATTAACAGATAGATTAATCACTTGATTAATTAAAGAATTTATTCAATACATATCAGCAACGACATCACACTTTTACTGATAAATTTATACATATAAACCCATATTTTCTTTACTAGAAAGTGATAAAAAAAATATATACGGATCAGGATAACAGTCTCACAGTAACAACATCTGCTCAAAAATGAAAACATTGCCCCTTAGATAAAATAAAAAATCAATAAAATCAAAAATTAAATTTACTTACATCATTCTAATATTTAAGAAAATTTTTAGCTTTGCTTAGAGTAATTAAACCTATTTGGCTTTATGCGCAATCTTGATTGCTCTTCTATTTTTTAAAATTCTGCTGAAAAGTGAACTCTTGTTTCCTTTTGAATTGAGTTGTCATATTTCTTTTAATTGGCTTGCAATCTTTTACGATCTTAGTGTGAATTCAAAGCCAGAACAAAACACACGCATTAAAAAACTCGCAATTAAGCGAGTTTAGGGTGCATCAGTCATATGATTGATGCTTAAAGCCAAACAAAATACAGACCAGGGAAAATCAAATCTTGTATTGCTTTAATGCGTCTATTATTGATCATTTAAAAAAAAACAACTTATCATTTTCAGCCAATTAAATATCATTTTTTGACTAAAATAAGGCTTAAATGACATTTTGCTTATTTCTTAATCGAACAAAATAGCTCAAGCGTCATTCCTGACTGCTCAATACTTTGCTTTTGTCGATCTAAATAATTGTTGGCAATCATTAACATCATATTGGCCGTATCGAGCTCTAAATTTTCTTTCGAAATTCTAGCAATCATTTGATAAGCATCTAAGCGCGAACAAAATGCTTTATGCTGTTCAGCTGCAGTGATCGTGCTCTGATCTTCATCCAATATATGTTTGGTTACATTGACTTGATCAGTATAGGTTTGAATACGCTGATCATATTGTTCTTGAGTGAGTTTTTGCGTGGATTGCTCAGCAAAACTTGGGGTACTGAATACACTACTCAGAACAATACTGCAGAGGGTCAAAATAAATCTATAGCTCATGCTTGAGCAAACCTTTTTTATAAAATATCTGCTTTCCATACATCTTCGTATTCATCAGCATCTATCATAAATCTAAAGCCTTCTTCTAAAGCAAGGTAAGGAATCGCATCAGGAAAAACCTCTTCAAGCTCTTTTACACTGATCACATCAAAAAAATCTTCACCCTCTTCCAACTCACCACCATAAATAAACCATGACACGTTTTCAGCATCTGGCTGTTTACGTAAACCCACGATCGGTTCTTTATTTAATGTTTGCTTAGCGATAGCCACGAGATCCGTTTCATTGACTTTGATATAGCGAGAGTCAAATTCTTCACACACTAATTTCTGTTCTTCTACAAAATCTTGCAACATGTACATTTCCGAGCGATTGGATTTTGTCAAATTGTAAGCTGACAGTTTGACAATCACAATCAATTCACCAAAAGAATCTTGCATCAAGCATTTATTTTGTTAAACTTGATTATGTTACATTATCAAGTTGAATCGTGATGAAGCCAAATTTAAATTCTCCATCGAAATTAAGTGATAGCACTGTAAGGGAAAAATTTAAATCAATGAATCCCCTCATCTCTGTTATCGAGTCTATTTCAATGCAAGATCTACTTACAATTGAATTTCGTAGCAACATTCGCATTCCTTATCCTTTAGAAACTGTTGCAGCAGGCTTTCCATCACCCGCCCAAGACTATACTGAAAAGAAAATTGATTTAAATGAACACTTAATTCATAACCCTATTGCAACCTTTATATTAAAAGTTAACTCCTTATCAATGAAAAATGCAGGTATTGAAATTGGAGATGAAATCTTAATTGATCGTAGTCTAGAGGCTGAACATGGCGATATTGTTTTGGCATTAATCAACAATGAATTTACAGTCAAACGCTTTATGCAAGTTAAAGTATCTACAGGAATTTATGATATTTGGCTCAAAGCAGAAAACCCTGATTTTCCAGATATTCACCCACACAGTGAAGAACAAATTATGATTTGGGGCGTAGTTACTTATATTCTTAAAAAATTAAAATGATCATTAAAAGTGACAGCACTGGTTTATGCTAATCATCTTAAAGTTTCATTTGCGATACTCTTGTAAGCCAATACTCACTAAAAATAGGTTAAAAAAATAATTGTTATGATTGAATCATTAAGACGCCTAGCACTCTCTCATCAGGGTCTAATTTCACCTACTTCGTTCGGTACAGGGTTATCTGGAACACGCCATGCCATTGAACATCTTGGCTATGTCCAGATTGATACAATTTCAGTAGTAGAACGTGCCCACCATCATATTTTATGGAACCGTGTTCCGGATTATCAACAAAGCCATTTAAATCAACTGATCAAACAACAACATATTTTTGAATATTGGTTTCATGCAGCATCTTATTTACCGATGCAGGATTATCGCTATGCACTTCCTCATATGACATCGATTAGAAATGGAGAGCATCGTTATTTTAAGCACGGTGATCAAGCTTTTATGAATGAGATTCTGGCTCGGGCGAAAGCTGAAGGCAGTATTCGATTACGTAACATTGAACAAGGCAATAAGCAAAATTCGGGGGGCTGGTGGAACTCAAGTTTAGCGCGTCGTTCTATTGAACAATTGTTTATGCAAGGCGATTTGATGATTTCTGAACGTAATGGTATGGAAAAAGTCTATCAACTGACTGAATATTGTATTCCAAGTCAGCTTGATCTGAGTGTTCCTACATTAGAGGAATATGCCCACTACTTGTTCAATACCACGCTTCGTGCACATGGCGTGTTTACATGGAAGCAATTGTTGCATTTAAAAGTTGGACAAAAGATCCGTAAGGCAATGCGTGACATTGTCAATGAAAAATTAGATGCGGGTGTAATCACCACTTTAGCTCAATTAGGCAGTAGGGACAAAGATAGTCAAAATCTTTATATCCCAACCGATGCCTTAGAACGGATCCCGACTATTGAGTTGAAAGTCAAACTTCTCTCTCCTTTTGACAATCTGGTGATACATCGTGAACGTCTAAATACCCTGTTTAAATTTGATTATCGATTGGAATGTTATGTGACGCCACCTAAACGTATATTTGGTTATTTTTGTCTACCTATTTTATATGGGGATCAAATTGTGGGACGTATAGATTGCAAAGCACATCGGGCAAAAAATCAATTTGAAGTCATCAGCCTACATTTTGAACCCTATCATCTTAATCATACTATTGCGGATCCAGCGCATTTTTTTAGCACACTAAACACTGAAATACACTATTTTGCCCAATTTAATCAATGTATAAATATAAATGAAGGTCTTCATAAAATTCTTGATCATAGCAAGAAACAATTCAAGTGATAGGTAACGTAAGCTTAAAATCAAAATGCTTTAAAAGCATAATAAAGTCAAACCACTTAATTATTCATACAATTGATTTGCATCAAGTCATTGATCATCAATAAAGCTTATGTTTTTGTATGAAGTTTTTTGGTTATGAATAAGTTTTTGTATTATTGAATTCTAGAGGATTATCCTGCCGTGGAGCGACATAAATATCGCCTATCGTTGTAAGGTGGGAATGCGATGGTACAGGACGTTCCCTTGCACAACATAAGCAAAACAAAGCACGGCTTTGTTTGCAGTGCAAGGTTTATTATCTTTTGGAGGCATCGCCTACGCAAATTAAATTTAAACTTCCCCCTCTAATATGTAGCTGTATATATTCTTGTGTATGCGTTTTTTACAGGTTAACTCTATCTAAATCTAAAATGACAAAACACCTAAGTTGAGGCGTTTTGTCATTAAAAGCTACGATTGAGTTTAGTTCAAAGCCCTATTTTTGCTGAGGCTTGTGTTGGTTTTGCTGATTTTGTTGAGCTTGTTGGTTGGATTGTTGCTTTTGCTGGTTTTGTTGATTTGATTGTTGATCTTGCTGACTGTGTTGCTTCTGCTGTTGATTAGATTGATTGGGCTGACCTTGTTGGTCGTTCTGCTGATTCTGTTGTTGATTAGCCATTTTCATATCCATCCTTTTCAATATTGGGATATGCCGTACAAATCTACGACAACTGTTAATTTAGCCCTTTCAGTTTTCTATACAAGGATTGAGATGTTTCATTTTTCGACATTGTAAGCTGCAATTTAAGATATACCTTTTAAAAGAATCACTTCTCTATTCAGCATTTTTACCTAAATTACTTAAACCACTACGAAGCTCAACAGTGCTTATTAAGTTTTGTATCTCGCCAATCCCTTTATTGAAATCATCCCGTCCAAATGATGAATAAATCCACATTTGATTTGAATTTATTTTAAACATCTTTTAATATTTAACTTGAATTTGTAACTTTTTCAAAATATCTCATGAGTGAACAAATTTTTGCTTTGATCGACATTAACAATTGTTATGTCAGTTGCGAACGCGTATTTAACCCCAGTTTAAATAACAAACCAGTTGTCGTATTAAGCAATAATGATGGTTGTGTCGTTTCACGAAGCAACGAAGCCAAGGCGTTAAATATAGATATGGCTATCCCTTGGCATGAAGTTGAACAACAAGCCCAAAAAGCCGGAGTACTCGCCTTTTCAAGTAACTATGCTTTATATGGTGATTTTTCAGATCGTTTTTTTAAAATTTTAAAGATTTTTTTTAAAGATGAGGATTTGGAAGCCTACTCTATTGATGAGTGTTTTATCAATCTCAGTTCCTATCAAGACTTATTCGTTCTACAGGATTACTGTAGAAAACTCATCGAAACCATCCAAAAATGGCTTGGTCTACCCTGTTGTATTGGTATTGGCTATAGTAAAACCCAAGCAAAGCTTGCCAATAGTTTTGCCAAGAAACGGCGCGGCTTTGATAGTGTCTGTGACCTGACTGGTTTAGATTTGTGCAGTTTTGAAAGTTTACTACTTGAAACCAGTGTCGCTGAGGTCTGGTGTGTTGGACGTAAAACCAGCAAACGGTTACAAGCTTATAATATTTATAATTGCTATGACTTAACTTTTGCCAATGAACATTACCTTGCACGCGAGTTTTCAGTGGTCATTGGACGCACCATTCGTGAGCTAAAAGGTCAATCCTGTATTGCTTTGGACGATGCAGACATTCCCTCAAAACGTATCCTTTCGTCACGCAGTTTTGCATCTGCTCTAAATAATGTTGAGATTATTAAACAAGCCATTATTTTCCATGTCAATCGTGCACATCAACGACTAAGCAAGCAACGCCAACTGTGTGCAGTTGTGCATGTTTCCTTATATGAAAAAGTTGCTCAAGCACCCTATAAAAAGGCACAAAGTAGTGTCATTGGCTTGATGTATGCAACAGACGATTTGATGATTTTAACCAAGTCAGCATTACAGCAAATTGATGTTTTATTTAAAGAAAATTTAAAGTATGTAAAAGTCGCCGTCATGTTCTCAGCACTGCATAGCAAAAGCCAGCACATCAATGACTTATGGCATCCTGTAGACTTTATTCAGCAACGTGATCAACTGATGGATACACTCTCCAGTATGAAACAACGCTTTGGCTCAGACTGTATTCAAGTAGGTTATCATTCCGACAAAGAAACATGGAAAATGCGTCAGCAAAATCGTTCTCCAAGCTATACAACGCGTTGTAGTGACATCTTATGTATTGATGATAGCCATATGGCTGTTACACAAATCAAATGAATAGTTTTGGTCACTCAGTTTAAAATGAAGTCTCTGTAAAACATCTGCTAAAAATGTCATATTTTAACATTGCCATTTACAGACAAAATTAACATTATATAGCCCATACAAGGCACTGCGTTTCCGCGACGATTCAAAGAAAATATAAAGTATTTGTGGAAAAATATGCCATAATATGCAAACTTTGCAGACATCTTGCAATTTTTTTTGCGACTTTTGAATTGGAGCACTCTCAATGAGTTCGACCATTTTGGTCATTCACGGACCAAACTTAAACTTGCTAGGAAAGCGCGAACCTGAGGTCTATGGTCACCTCACATTGGATGACATTAACCAACAACTGAGTCTCCAAGCACGACAAGCTAATATGAGTTTAGATACTTTTCAAAGCAACTGGGAAGGAGCTGTGGTCGATCGTATTCACCAAGCACAACAAGACGGCATAAAATTTATCATTATTAATCCTGCCGCGCTGACCCATACCTCAGTTGCTGTACGTGATGCTCTACTTGGCGTTGCGATTCCATTTATTGAGGTACACCTTTCTAATGTTCATGCACGTGAAGCATTTAGACATCATTCTTATTTATCAGATAAAGCTGTTGGCGTCATTTGTGGTTTAGGTGCCAAAGGCTATTCTTTTGCACTTGATTTCGCCATCGAAAAACTTAAATCTTCAACCCAATCATAATTTAGGAATACGAACCCATGGATATTCGCAAAATTAAAAAGCTCATCGATTTGATGATCGAATCTGATCTTCAAGCAATTGAAGTGAAAGAAGGCGATCAATCGATTGCTTTAACTCGCCGTAATCCTGTGGTTGCTGCTGGTGTAGCACCTATTGCCCTTCCAACCGCTGAAGCGCCTGTAGTTAAAGCTGCCTCTCGTGGTGCAGTAGAAACGTCTCCAATGGTTGGTGTGTTCTATTCAGCACCAAGTCCGGGTGAAGCACCATTTGTGAATATTGGTCAGACTGTTTCTGCGGGTGAAACTTTAGGTATCATCGAAGCAATGAAAATTATGAACCCTATTGAAGCAACTCAAAGTGGTGTAGTTGAAGAAATTTTAGTAAAAAATGGTGATGTAATCCAGTTCGGTCAACCTTTATTTCGCTACCGCGCGTAATACCTCGGGGGTTGATATGTTGCAAAAAGTTTTAATTGCAAACCGAGGTGAAATTGCATTACGCATCACTCGTGCTTGTAAAACTTTGGGAATCAAAACTGTCGGAATCTACTCAGATGCTGATAAAGATTTGATGCATTTACGCTTTTGTGATGAAGCCGTATGTATAGGTCCTGGCGCAAGTAGTGAAAGCTATTTAAATATTCCAGCCATTATTACCGCAGCAGAAATTACAGGCGCAGATGCCATCCATCCGGGTTATGGTTTCTTATCTGAAAATGCTGAATTTGCAGAAATTGTAGAAAACTCAGGATTTATTTTCATTGGACCTCGTCCCGAACACATTCGTCTGATGGGAAATAAAGTTTCCGCAATTACGGCGATGCGTAAAGCAGGTGTTCCAACAGTTCCTGGTTCTGCTCATGCGGTCACACCAAACAATGCATTGGCTGAAGCCAAAGAAATTGGTTTCCCATTGATTGTAAAAGCTGCTTCAGGCGGTGGTGGGCGTGGGATGCGTATTGTTGAGCGTGTTGATACATTACTTGAATCTGTTCAAGCTGCACAACGTGATGCTGAAATGTGGTTCGGGGATGATACGGTTTATATGGAGCGTTTCCTACAAAAACCACGTCATGTTGAAGTACAAGTTTTAGCCGATGGTAATGGCCAAGCGATTCATTTATATGACCGTGACTGCTCTTTACAGCGTCGCCATCAAAAAGTGCTTGAAGAAGCACCTGCACCAGGTTTACCAGAAGAAGCGCGTGCACATATTCTTGAAGCTTGTGTCAATGCATGTAAGTTGATGCAATACCGTGGTGCTGGTACTTTTGAGTTCTTATTTGAAGATGGTGAGTTCTTCTTTATCGAGATGAATACTCGTGTTCAAGTTGAGCATCCGGTGACTGAACAAGTGACTGGTGTTGATATTATTGAACAGCAATTACGTATCGCTGCAGGTCTAGGTTTAAATCTTCAACAAGAAGACATTAAAATCGAAGGTCATGCGATTGAATGCCGTATCAATGCAGAAGATCCGTCAACCTTCTTACCATCACCAGGTAAAATTGAATCATTCTATGCGCCAGGCGGTGCGGGTATCCGTTTAGATTCTCATATCTATCAAGGCTATAGCATTCCTCCGTATTATGACTCAATGATCGCAAAGTTGATTTCTTATGGTAAAGATCGTGAAACCGCGATTGCCCGTATGAAGCAAGCCTTGGATGAGATGATCTTAACTGGAATTAAAACCAATATTCCATTACATAAAGATCTGATTCTTGAAGATAAAAACTTCTGTTCACAAGCAATGGATATTCACTACCTTGAAAAACACTTATTAAAACAAGTTCAAGGACATGAAAAAGAAGCTTAATATACATTCTCTAATCCCGTAAAAACCCAATAAAAAACCTCTGTAAAATCAGAGGTTTTTCATTTTAAAGCAAATGCTTCATTACTTAGACAAGCATTGATGCTTTAAATCGACTTAAGGCAAGACTCTGCGTAAAGTAGCAAAGCACTGATCCCCTTTGTCAGAAATACAAAAATTCAAGGTGTTCTTATTAATCCACTTCACAAAATATTGGGTAACTTCACCAGACTGATCTTCTTTACGTCCTGAACAATCTGTTTCATTATTTTCATAGCGAATTTGCATGATTAATGCAGGTGGCTTTTCCAACGTATTATCCGGTGAAGGTTGATAATCAAACAGACCAGTTGACCACTCTTTGGCACTATTCACCACCACTTCATTGGAACCACGGAAATTATAATATTCTGTACATTTCTTATTTTCTGGAATTTCCATACCCCATAAGCCTAAAATTTCAGGGCGAGTATTTATACGAATTGTGCTTGTGGTATTGGTTGCAGCCACAGTCGTAGGATTGGTTGCTTGAGGTTGAACTGTTTCAGCTCTCACAAAAGGTGAAAGGCTAAGCAATAAAGAAATTATAAGTGCTGTTTTTTTCATACCAAGTCTGTATGTAATATTTCATCAGACATAAATTAGCATAGATTTAGAATAAAACATGTAAAATTAACCATATATGAACAATCTTTCTTGTGTAATCTATGCAAAAAACATTTTTGTGACGAGCCCGAATTAAGGTAACTAAAACTATTGATTTATCGATACAAATAGATATGATTACTGATTAATACCTTAGCAGAGCCAGATAAAATATTGGCTTAGAGATTAATCCCTCTTTAGAATAGGTTAGTAAATTGCCTCGAGCTCTCGCATATTTAAGTCAAGTGCTTAAAGACAACATCTCTGCATTTTTTATTATTGCAATGATTATTTTTGTCTGTGCATTGGCTGGAATATTGGGTAGACCCTTATCTTTTCTTGCCATTTTTTGGCCCGCAAATGCTGTTTTACTTGGGCTCTTTTTAAGGTTTCATCGCTTAAAAAATATAGGTGGATGGATTGGTGCATTTATCGCATTTATGCTTGCAGATCTGCTTACTGGCAATTCATTTTTAATCACCTTCTTTCTGACTTTAGCCAATCTAACTCACGCCGTGGTCACATTAGGCCTGATTCGTTTTTTTAAACTAGATTATAAACAATATAATAAAGGTCTAACATTTTTATACTTATTTGCAATCAGTGCCTTTGGCGGTTGTTTAGCCTCGCCAATCGTCGCAAGTTTAACTGTCCCTTATTTACCAAACACCTTTATGATTATGGATAGAATCTGGGTCGATTTTGGTATGTGGTGGACGGGTGAAATCCTCAATGTTATTGCCTTTTTACCGATTATATTGGCAATCCCAGATAAAAAAGCCATTCAAAACCATATCCAACAATTTAAACAACAGCCTTTTCAATACGAAAAATTTCTTCCGCTATTGGGCGTGATTTTCTCCGTCATTCTGACTCATTTTTTTCTGGGTCCAGGTGCAATCATGTTCCCAATTGCAGCGCTAGTCTGGGCTGCACTAAGCTATAATTTATTTTTTGTCTCTATCATTAACTGTATAGTGTGTATGCTGCTCTATAATGCATTGACTGCATATTATATTGCTCAGTCACCCGATGCCTATTTGGGCACCACACTGTCTGTACGCATCGGTTTAATGATGCTGGCTTTGGGGCCTTTAACCCTCGCTATTATCAGTTTAAATCGACAAAAGCTTTATCACCAAATCTTATACTTAGCCAATCATGATGGCCTCACCACCACACTAAATCGTCGTTATTTCTATGAAGAAAGTGAACGCACCATTGCTGAGGATGTTGAAAAACAACAAGCACACAGCGTCACAATTTTAGTTTTAGATTTAGATCATTTTAAAAAAATTAATGATCAATATGGCCATGTGATCGGCGATTATGTTTTGCAAGAGTTTACCCATCAAGTCAAAGCACAAATTCGCACGAATGATCTATTTGGTCGCTTAGGTGGCGAAGAGTTTGCTATATTATTAAAAGATCTATCTTTAGATCAAAGTATTGCCATTGCACAAAGAATTTGTAATAGCGTTTTCAATACCCCGATTCATTTAGATGATCAACGTAGCTTAAATATCAGCGTCAGTATTGGCTTAAGTTATCAGACTTTACCCTATTGCATACCTTTTCAACAGCTGATAAAACGAGCTGATGATGCTTTGTATTTAGCCAAGGAAAAAGGTAGAAATCAGCTTTGTTTAGAAAAAACCATCGAACAAAACCAAAACATATTTGCCCAATAACTCAAAACAGCAAGGGAAAGCTATGAAGTTTTCAGAATATATTCAATATGATGGTATCGGTTTAGCACAACTTGTAAAAAACAAGGAAGTACAAGCACATGAATTATTAGAAATCGCAATTCAACGTGCTGAACAAGTTAATCCTAAAATTAATGCGATCGTTATTCCGATTTATGAACATGCATTAAAAAACACCCAAAATTATGCGACTGGTCCCTTTTCAGGTGTACCATTTTTACTCAAAGATCTACATCAAGAATATGCAGGTGTCGCAACTTCATTTGGTTCCAAATCGTTTAAAAATGCGCAATATATTGCTAAAGAAAATTCAGAAATCGTCAATCGCTGGGTGAAATCTGGGGTAGTCACTTTCGGATTAACCAATTCGCCTGAATTTGGCATTAAAGGTATCACTGAACCTTAAGCTTGGGGCAGTTGCAAAAATCCATGGAATTTAAAACACAATAGTGGCGGCTCTTCTGGAGGTTCCGCTTCTGGGGTTGCAGCAGGTATCGTACCGATTGCGGGTGCAAGTGATGGAGGTGGCTCTATCCGAATCCCAGCTTCATATTGTGGCCTATTTGGCTTAAAGCCAAGTCGTGGACGTACGCCTTGGGGACCTGAAATCAGTGAAGCAATGCATGGTGCTGCGATGCAACATGTTTTGTGCAAATCAGTCCGTGATAGTGCAGCCATGTTAGATGCCACTCAAGGCTCAGATCGCACTGCTCTTTTCAACATCCAAAGCCCGACTGAACGCTACTTAGACATCATTGAAAAAGCTCCAAAGCGTCTGCGAATTGGTTTTTCCACTGTTTCCCCAATTGGAACCAAAGTTTCAAAAGATGCAGTTCAAGCTATCCAAAAGACTAGCAAACTTTTAGAATCTTTAGGACATATTGTTGAAGAGGCAACGCCTCAAATTGACGGTATGTCTCTTGCCAAAGACTTTATTACCACATGGTTTAGTCAATGCGCTTATACGGTCAATCAAGTCAAACAGAAATTTGGTGCAACAGATCAAGATTTTGAATTAGATACACTGGCAATTGCCGCATTTGGGGCCAAGGCTTCTGCTGTGGACTATATTAACAACCTCAATAACTGGGGTGTTTATGTTGCAAAAATGAACCATTTCTTTGAGCATTATGACTTATTTTTGATCCCGTCTACAGCCTCAGTAGCACCGAAAAATGGTGAGGTAAAAACACCATCTTGGCAGGTTCCGATTTTAAAAGCCTTGCTCAAAGTTGATCAAGCCCACTTACTGGCAAAAGGTAAGTTAGTTGAGCAAATGATTAAAAATAATTTGCAGTGGGTTCCATTTACTCAATTGGCCAATATCACGGGCTTACCAGCCATGTCAGTACCTTTATATTGGAATAAAGATAATCTACCTTTAGGTTCACAATTTATTGCCCCTTTTGGACGTGAGGATGTGTTATTACAACTGGCGGCACAATTAGAGCAGGCGCAACCTTGGGCATCTAAATATCAAAGCATTCTATTATAAATTTTATCTGCTTGAATATTCCCATTAAACATCGAGTACTGATGTGAATATTTATTTCAGAATAAGGCTTATTTTAGAGCTGATTATTAGATTTTGAGTTACTAAAAAATGAGCATTCAATACTCAGTCATATTTTGAACTAGTATGCAATGAGTTGCTTTTATATTGATGAATTATACATGATCGGGCTATTGCGTGGCGACGGCTCTCGCCCATTGAGCGTGGGAATGCGGGGGTTACAGGACGTACCCTTCGCACAACATGAGCAAAAACAAAGTATAGCTTTGTTTGCAGTGCGAGGTTTGGCATCCCTTGCCAAAAGTGAGGCATCGACTACGTGAACCTATTTAAGCGCCAATAGTAAAGTAGGGCATTGTAAGCTTTTCAATCATAAATATTCATTTCCATAGAGAAGTATAAGTTCCAAGTTATAAAGTTTACTTTTGTAAGATAAATCATATAATTCGTATATTTATTAGGTTTCTTTCACAAGTCTTTTTAAAAGCATAAATCGATGTAAAAGCACCCTCATCCTAGCCTTCCTCCCAAAGGAAGGAAGAAGTTTCATACTAATATGATTTAATTCAAATGATCATCTTCAAGCTACAAAAGAGACCTAATCAAAATTTAGAATAATAATCAATTAGATAGATATAAAAACCTGCATTACGCTAAAGTTAAAAGACTTTAGCATTTTTTTGCATAAGCAAATCAACAATCAAGACAACCACTTATACAAAAAAGTCATAAGATATGCCTGTTTTTTGATATCTGGCAATATAAGTCATGTTTGGTCCTGTTGAGTTTATTCTAGCTGGCGTTTTAGTCGGCTTCTGTGTAGGTATTACTGGTGTAGGCGGTGGTTCACTTATGACCCCCATCTTGATTAGTTTATTTCGAATAGAACCACACATCGCAATCGGAACAGACCTACTTTATGCAGCTATTTCTAAATTTTGTGGCTCAATGGTTCACGCTAAAAAACTGAATATCGTTTGGCCGATTGTTCTCTGGTTAGCTTTAGGCAGTGTCCCTGCTTCATTTATCACCCATTGGGTTTTAGACAATTATCTCAGCAGTTCAACGCACTACAAAGCCATTTTAACCATGGTGTTAGGCTTTATGCTGACCATAACAGGCTTGTCTATCGTGTTCCGTTCTAGAATTGAAAAATTCTTTGCCAAATTTCGTGCAGAAAAGCAAGATTTTCATGAAGCCAATAATTTCAACATTGAAGGAAAACGCACTTATGTGGTGATTATGGGGATTGTACTGGGTGTGTTTGTGACCCTTTCTTCTGTAGGTGCTGGCGCATTTGGTATCATGGCACTGATCCTCATGTTTCCAAATTTACCCATGATTCGTATCATTGGTTCTGATGTTGTACATGCTGTTTTATTAACCTCTGTTGCTGGATTTGCACATATGACATCTGGCAATGTAGATTTTCATCTGCTTGGATGGTTGTTGGTGGGCTCAATTCCTGCAATTGTGGTGGGAACCTTAATCAGTTCTAAAATGCCAGAAAAAATGATTCGCAAGGTTTTGGGGATCACCCTATTTGCATTGGGTATTAACTTTATCTTAAACCCAGTTAAATCCAAACCTGTAGAAAAACCACAGGTTGCAATGGTGACGCCATCCGTCCAACAACCACAGGTTTAAAATTAAGCTTTTATTAATAACTAATAGTTATGAATTGACCGCAAAGTTTTAATGATTTATTTATGACAAAACTTCGGCCAATTCGTGTTATATTCTGACCACTAAAAATACTTTCTGTATGTTTCTAATACCCAGTGACGGCAATGAATACATTAAATTCAAATCCAATTACTCAATCAGATATTGATGACGTGAATGTCCAAAGCATTCAAACGCTGGTAACCCCAGCGGAACTTAAAGCTGAATTACCATTAAATGAAAATGCCTACCAAACTGTACTTCATGGTCGGGAAACTGTTCGTAATATTTTAGATGGTAAAGATAAACGTCTATTTGTTGTGATTGGCCCTTGTTCTATTCATGACCCTGTTGCAGCACATGATTATGCAAATCGTTTAAAAGTATTAAGTGAAAAAGTAAAAGATACTTTATATATCATCATGCGTGTTTATTTTGAAAAACCTCGTACCACCGTTGGCTGGAAAGGTTTGATCAATGATCCAGATATGAATGATTCTTTTAATATTGAAAAAGGTCTACGTTTAGGGCGCAAACTATTGCTTGAGTTAAACGATAAAGGCTTACCTTGTGCAACTGAAGCGCTTGACCCAAACTCACCACAATATTACCAAGATCTTATTTCATGGTCTGCAATTGGTGCACGTACAACGGAAAGCCAAACACATCGCGAAATGTCTTCTGGTCTTTCGTCACCTGTAGGCTTTAAAAATGGTACAGATGGTGGTTTAACCGTTGCAACCAATGCTATGCAGTCTGTTAAACATGGTCATAGTTTCTTGGGTTTAAATAACGAAGGCCAAGTTTCAGTGATTCGTACTAGTGGTAACCCTTATGCACACGTTGTATTACGTGGCGGTAATGGTAAGCCGAACTATGATGCGGGTTCTGTTGCTGAAGCGGAAAATGCATTAGCAAAAGCCAAAGTCAGCAATAAAATCATGATTGATACCAGTCATGCCAACTCAAATAAAGATCCGTATTTACAACCGCTTGTGTTGAAAAATATCACCGAACAGATTTTAGATGGCAACAAATCTATTGTCGGCATTATGGTTGAAAGCCATATCAAAGGTGGGCGCCAAGATATTCCTGAAAATCTGGCTGATTTAGAATATGGTAAATCTGTGACTGATGGCTGTATCGATTGGGAAACCACTGAAAAAGCACTTCTGGAAATGGATGCAGCTTTAAAAGAAATTTTACCAAATCGTTAATTAATATAAAAACGCCATCTACATAGATGGCGTTTTTGTTTATGATGTTATTAAACATTTTCTGTAAGAATGCTATGAACGAACTTGAACAAGAACTCTGTCAAATCGCAAACTTCCAGTTTGTCCACGAACATTTACTGACTTCAGGTCAGCCGAGTGCTGAACAACTGAAACAGATTAAAGAATACGGCGTAGATACAATCATCAATTTGGCATTTACAGATGCCAGCTTACACCTTGAACATGAAGATAAAATCTGTGCTGAGTTTGGACTCAACTACATTCAAATTCCAATCCATTGGGATACACCAGCAGATGATCAATGCTTATTTGTGTTAGATTTGATCGCGCATTTGGTACAGGAAAAAATCGTTTGGGTACATTGTGCGAAGAATATGCAGGTGAGTTGTTTGATGTATTTATATCGCCAATATTATATGGATATAGATATGCCAGCCGCACAAGAGTTGATGCATCAAATTTGGGAACCCAATGAAACTTGGACTGGTTTAATACATGCTGTTGCCTTACAACTACAAGGGCGTAAAGCCACTGAAGATTTACAACACTCTTTGATGAATGCGGATCAGTTTTCTTAAACCAGCCTAACAACATTTCAATCATTGATGTATTTAAGTAAAATCATCAACATGAACAAAAATAAGCGCCTTATGGCGCTTATTTTATTGTGATAACTTAATGTTTGATTTGCTTATTTGATCAATGGTTACTTGATTAGAAGCTGCTTGATCAAAGCTAAATTTTCAGCACGGGTTGCAGCCAAAATCAAACTGTTATTGGCAGTAAGATTTGTCCATTTTTGATTCCCACCAGTACCGCAATTATAACTAATCAAACGTGCTCGGTTATTGCTTAAATAACCATATTCCAAATCAAAACATTTTGAACCTTGCTCGATACGTTGCAGTGTGGCATTCATCGCCCACACTTGGCTTGCTGCATCATGGTTACATGAGCTTAGATTAATCACCCCACCCTGATTGGCTAAACACTGATCCATATATTTTTTGCTGTGGATTTTACCCATTGCATCGTAGATCCACTGTTCAGTGTCATCACCCGTACAGCCACTCTTACCACTGATATAGGCATTCAATTTGCCATTAGCCAGTGTTTCAACTTTTAAACAATTTGTCCCATTTTTAATACTGGAAACATGGTTTAAATTGAAATCAGTACTTAGTTCCAACTTTGCCACAAACTGATTAAATGCCTCAATCGCTTCAACATTGCCACTTTCGAGATCAGTTCGATATGCATTTATCCAACGATTTAAACGATAAAGTTTAATTTGCTGTTGGGTATAACGAACCATTTCTGTCTGCGCGTCCGCTGACAATTCAGTTTTAAATTGACGATAAGAGTCAAATAATAAGCGTGAATCCGCATCTAGGCTGACCACCTCTTTACCTTTATTATTCAGCAAAGCTTGTTCGAGTTGTGGCATTTCAAGTGTTCTTAATGCCGAATACTCTGCTTCTTTACCAATAGAAACAAAAGGTGTCATTGCTTGTGTAGTGACTGGGATATTGATATTCGACAATTTCACTGCTTGCTGGCCTGCTTTTTGGCAGTAAAGATCAATATTTTGAGGGGCATCACTTTGCGCAAGATTGATATGGAACTTATTGGCATTGCTACCTGAGTTTACCCGTTGTGGTGCAAGTGCAATATTTTCTACTTTATTGACATACTGCACATTTAACCAACAATTTGCAGCAGTGCCAGCCGAGTTGGCCTGAGGTAGATTAAAGACATTGCCCCAATTACCTCGTGCTGCAGGATAAATAATCCCCACCTGATTGATTGGATCATAGCCACCTAAAATCGTATAAACAGGCACACTAAATAAACGTGGTTTTAAAAAGTTACCATCGGCACTGTTATACCAAACATTGCCTGAGTTTGGTGTTTTAGGTTGTGCATCTACCATTTCACGCGTTGCTGCATTCCATTTTTTATAACCTGTCGTAGAATTTGGATCCCAAACGTATTTATCAAAAGCAGGTTGAATTTTTAACCACATACTATAACCAGTATAGTGGGTATATTTGGAAATCGAGCTGGCGCTAGATCCACCACTCATGGCATCCCAACCATAAGCATAGAGATTTTGGAAGTTTGGTACACCATTACTACCATCACCTAAATTGGTATTGCCCCAATTTAAATTGCCACGCATTTTATTTCGAAATGCAATATATCCCCAGCCACTATCAGCATGATGTGCAGACCAGAAATAATTTGTAGGACTTCCACTTGTTTCGACTGAGCCAGGATAATGCCCTAAACCATAGTGATGCCCGATTTCATGGCTAAATTCATTCCCCACCGAATCGATCAATGTCAAAATACCATTTCCACCACTTAAGCCGTGATTGGACTCACCATTGGCATATTTACCTCTGGCATGATGAATCACCACACTTTGAGTCACTTGTGGTTGCTCTTGACTTTGCATCGATGAACTGGTGACACCCCAATTCGCTAAGTTAATTCCCACACTAAATGTTGATTTAGCAGTATTTTCACGCATATCTCCATCATAGACACCACCATTGGTTGCACTGACAGAATCGTAAATGACACCACTTGCAACCATGACCCGATTAAGCTTCATTTCATCGTATTTGCTGACAATCATTTTTGCAGCAGGGATGGTTTGGAAATAATCGGTTCCTGCTTTTTCAGGTTCCAACAGCATATAGTGACCATTGGATTTAGGTACATCAGTCAATAAACCTAAACGAATACTTTGTACCACCAACTCGCCTGGTGCTGCAAAATCAATATCTGCCCCAGCTAAAGAACCACTGCGATTGTTTACAGGATCTATAATACGGATGGATAATCCTGAACGTACCTCATCCCACTTTAATGCTGCTGACCATGCCTGTTTAGAGTACATCACCCGCGCTCGATCATCCTGATTAGATTGATCGGAAGCAGCAAGACGTGAAGGCTCTTTTAGATTTACGGTACGTATCAGTTGGTTACCTTGATAGATTTCCGCTTGTAATTTATCAACATCTCCCATTGAAACTAAAGGTGTAACCAATAACAATGCATCTTTTTGCGTTGTTAAGCGTGGCATTTTATCCTGTTCATTATTCTTCGGATTTACCACATGGCTTTGGGCAAACTGTAGCATTGCAGCAAAGTCACCATTTAAATCATTGCGCAATAAGCGATTTCCACCCTGTGCATTAAAATCATAAAAGCCTAATACACTGCTTGAGATTTTATTTTTAACTGGTTCTGGATATTTTTCTACTATAGGTGGTGTTGTCCCTGTATTACCATTTGAACCACCCGAACCATTTTCAGGAGGCTGAGTCGTGCCACCGTTTGAGCCACCTGAACCATTTTCAGGAGGCTGAGTCGTGCCACCGTTTGAACCGCCCGAACCACTCTCAGGAGGCTGAGTTGTGCCACCGTTTGAGTCGCCTGAACCATTCTCAGGAGGAGTCTCAGTTGATCCACCATTTGAACCACCCGAACCATTCTCTGGAGGCAAAGTCGTACCGCTATTTGCCCCCCCTGAACCGTTGTCTGGGGTTTCTGGTGTACCATCTCCAGGTAACTCATTTGTACCATCGCCAGGGTTTTGCGGTATATTCGATGGCTGATCATTTGTTGCATGGCTATCACTACCACCCCCACATGCAATAAGCATTGCTGAAAGCGTACAAATTGTTAAATATTTAAACCGTAATTGCATCACATATCTTCCCCATATTTATAACGACTTATCTCTATCCTTGGTTTTTGAGATTAAATTAAAATAATTATATATTTCAATAGTTTAAATATATCACACAGATTATAATCATGTGTTTTTTTATTTAAAAAATATAAAAAGGACATATTGCCCTAAATTTTACTTTTATGGATTTATTGAGTCTTAGGTTGTTATTTATCGGCACCGTGGCGCTATCGCGTGGCGATTGGGGGTATCGCCCATTGTGTGTGGGTATGCGGGGATACAGATTGAGTAGTGCAAGATGAGGCATCACCTACACAAAGAGAGAAGGAACTTTCAAGATCAATATGATTCACTCAACATAATTATTTTTGGATTTAAAAACAACTATTGCTGAAAATCTCGTATCGACAATTCACCACGTTCGCCTCGCCAAATCCATTTTAAACGACTATCTGCAAAACGTTCACCTTCAAACCAAACAAATAGCCCTTCCATCATCTCAGGCCAATCACTTTGACTGATATAGGTACGTTTTGAAATCACCGCAATAATCGCAGCAAGAATCGTATCGTGGCTCACAGCCAAACTAATACCGTTGTTTAGCGTAGGATGTGTTTCATAGATTAATTCAAGCACATCCACCACACCCGTAATCGGATGCTTCATACCAGGTAAGGCATTATTGACAAAACTGTTGATAAAACCTAAAGCACCTTGTGCTCTAAAATAGGGAGCAGCCTGTTTAATATCCAGCACAAAGCTTCCCGGCTCAACCAATAAGCCCTTTTCTACAATTTCGATATGATGGGTATTCGGATAAGGAGAAATTCCGTCAGCGCCTTGAATCATCAAAGCCGCGGTATCGACACAACGCTGAATGGGGCTTGAAATACAATGTTGGATCACTCGATCCGTATTTTCAATCAAATAACAGCCCCAAGCTTGGGCTAGATCACGACCTTGGGAAGTTAATTGCAGATCATAACCTGCCAGCCCCTGCCCATTCACAACCTCACGAATTGAATGACGCGTGAATAAGGTTACAGGTGTTTTCGCATCGGGCAATAAATCTATTGCTTTTAGCATACTGTTCGGCAATAAATCTAAGGCCATATCAACTTAAAACTCATTTTTATACAAGCTTACTATAACATATGCAACCAAACGCTCAATCTAATCTCAAAGTGTTAAATTATCTATAAAATGCATATGTATATCAGATTAAAAGCTCACATTGCTTAATGCTTCTAAAGCAATTTCTTTATTTTCGATGTTCCGAAATGCGATAAATCCATCATTTAAAACGGTATCACGTTGATTATAGGTAAATGGTACCGCAGCTAAACTCAGTAATCCGCCACCAATACTTTCCAATAATCCTTGTCCTGCACTGGTATCCCACTCAGAGGTAGGATGGAATCTTGGATAAATATCGATTTCACCTTCAAGCATCATACAAAACTTATAGGCACTGCCAGCCTCGCGTCTAATTACAGGTGACTCTTGCTCAATATAATCAATATATTGCTGATACTTTGGGTTTTTACTGCTATGGCTGAGCCCAATTTGAATTGCATCTTCCTCTACCGCTTTAAATTTGCAATAACGTTCCCAAGTATTATGAATAAAGCAATATTTATAAGGCAATTCTGTTAAATAACCTAAATACATCACTTGTTCAGTAGGTACAGCAATGATTGAGAATATGGTTTGGTGATTGTGAATTAGACTTAAATTAATGGTGAATTCATCACGTTCATGAATAAATTCTTTTGTTCCATCCAAAGGATCCAGCATCCAGCAAATATTCCATGTATGTCGTTGAGAATAATCACTCTCTTCTGATAGGACTGGAATTTCAGGGGTAATTTTAGCTAATTGTTCAATTAAATAGGCATTTACTTTTAAGTCAGCTTGGGTAACTGGTGACTGATCATCCTTTTTATCAATATTAAACGCATTTCCAGCACAATAATTTTGGTATTCCTCGAGCAAGATCTGACTTGCAGATGCCAAAACTGGAACTAATTTTAAAATTTGTTCATCTTGTGGTGCTTGAGTGGTAATAAACATTGATCCGACCTGTAGGATGTCTGATTTTTGTCCACAAGCCTACCATTTTTTTATGTTGAGTGCATGAAAACAATAACTTTTAAGTAATAAATATCTTGAGCTTAGATGTGCTTTTCGAACACTATATAGACTTCTAAATTTTCATTTGATTTAGATTACTCCAAGTCTATTCAATCTATTTAAAATTTTATCCAATGAAATCCATTTTAATATGGATAAATTAACCAATAACATATTGTTTTTATTAATTGTATTTATATAATTCCTCACACCTTTAAAATTCAGGCTTCAGATGTGTTGAATTTTAATCGTTGTTTTGTTCATGAATATTTTTTAAATCGGGTCTATGTTCATATATATTTTTTTGCAGTTCAAAAATATGACTGAGCACTTTGCCGATAAGCAAAATATTTTCCCTATTTTCCAATTCTGGTGCTTCTTGGATTTTTCCTGAAATATTATCTAATAGCATCGCTGCTTAATGTAATTCAGAATTTATAATATCTAATATGTTCATTTAATTCTCATTTATATCGTTTGGATCTAAGTGTTATAGCATTTAGATCTAATGCTTTAGATTGTAATATATGTAGTTGGCTCAAATTTTGAAACCATCGCTAGCGATTAGTGACCAATAAAGAAATTCGAAAATAGTAAGCTATCCAGTTCATCATCCCACATTTATTTTATTAAAATTTACACACTCATCATGTCTTTGCTAAACTTTAAAAAACTTAGGAGTTTCTTGAATGCAAAAACCGATCATCTTTTTTGATATGGACGGCACACTCCTTGATTTAGCTTTCGATGATCTGATCTGGAATACCAAACTCCCCGAACGTCATGCAGAAACCCATCAATGTAGTTTAGAGCACAGTCAAAATATTCTAAATGCATTTTATCAACAACATAATCATACCCTCTGCTGGTATTCTTCAAAATATTGGTCTGAAAAAGTTGGGGTTGATGTCCTCCAGTTACAATATGATTTTAAAGATAAAATCACCCCAAGAACGGGCTGTTTTGACTTATTAAAACAATTAAAAATACAAGGTTATCGTTGTTGGTTACTGACCAATGCAGATTGTGCTGGCTTAAAACTTAAACTTGAAAATGTTGATCTCAGCCCTTATTTTGAAGTAATGATCAGTAGTGAAGAAATTGGCTATTCCAAAGAGTTTATTGAGTTTTGGCAAATCCTACAGCAAAAGCATCCATTTGACCCACAAAATGCATGTTTTGTGGATGACACTATCCCAGTATTAAAAGGTGCTGAAAAGTTTGGTATAGCACACTTAATCACGATTACCCAACCTTCCAGTGGTCGTACTGCGCGTCATCAATTAGAATTGGAATATCCTGCAATCAATCATTTAACTGAGCTTTTACCTTTACTGAAAAACGTAGTGTTAGCAAATTTACAGTCAACAGATTTAGAACATAAGGATGTCGATGTCAAAACAGCCTGAGAAACAACAACTTGAAACAATGCGTGTAGACAAATGGCTTTGGGCTGCACGTTTTTTTAAAACACGCTCTATTGCCAAAGATGCAATCGAGGGTGGTAAAGTTCATCATAATAATGAACGTGTTAAAGTCTCAAAAGAGATTCGTGTTGGAATGGAGCTCACCATACAACAAGGTTTTGATCGTAAAACGGTAGTGATTAAAGCACTCTCCTTTGTTCGTGGCGGCGCACCGATCGCCCAACAACTTTATGAAGAAACTGAGGTGAGTGTGGCACGTAGAGAGTTGATTTCATCCCAAAGAAAATTGCATAATCTAGCACGCCCTGATCATCGACCAAGTAAAAAAGATCGACGACAAATTAGCAAATTTAAACAAGAAAATGATCAACAATTTGACCAATCTTGGTCCTATGATGATGACTGAATTCGTTTAGGTTGGGTACGACATCTTATGTCGTACTAATGTTTTTTAATATAGAACCATTTTTTATTTTCTGTCACTATTACTGCCGTGGACGAAAGATCAAATTTAATGACATCCACTTAAGATATTAGTGATATTACATCGTTTGAGGTTTACGAGATGGATGATAACAAAAGCAAGGCACTGAATGCGGCACTGAGCCAAATTGAGAAACAATTTGGTAAAAACACAGTGATGCGCTTAGGTGATAACACTGTTCAAGCGGTTGAAGCAGTTTCTACAGGCTCTTTAACACTTGATATTGCATTGGGTATTGGGGGCTTACCAAAAGGTCGTATCGTTGAAATTTACGGTCCTGAATCTTCTGGTAAAACGACAATGACGCTACAAGCCATTGCGCAATGCCAAAAAGCAGGTGGAACATGTGCCTTTATTGATGCGGAACATGCTTTAGATCCACAATATGCACGTAAACTTGGGGTAGATATAGACAACCTTTTAGTTTCACAACCAGATAATGGTGAACAAGCACTTGAAATCGCAGATATGTTGGTTCGTTCGGGTGCAGTCGATATGATCGTTGTCGATTCTGTAGCAGCGTTAACCCCTAAAGCCGAAATTGAAGGCGAAATGGGTGACTCTCACATGGGTCTACAAGCACGTTTGATGAGCCAAGCTTTACGTAAAATCACAGGTAATGCCAAACGTTCAAACTGTATGGTTATCTTCATTAACCAGATTCGTATGAAAATTGGGGTTATGTTTGGTAGCCCTGAAACCACAACTGGTGGTAACGCATTGAAGTTCTATGCTTCTGTACGTTTAGATATTCGTCGTATTGGACAAGTTAAAGAAGGCGATGAAATTGTAGGTTCTGAAACCAAAGTCAAAGTTGTTAAAAACAAAATGGCGCCTCCTTTCCGTGAAGCACTTTTCCAAATTATGTATGGTAAAGGTGTGAACCATTTAGGTGAATTAGTTGATCTGGCTGTTGCACAAGAACTCGTACAAAAAGCGGGTGCTTGGTATTCATATCAAGGTGACAAAATCGGTCAAGGTAAAAACAATGTCATTCGACATTTAGAGGAAAATCCTCAATTGGCTCAAGATCTTGATCGTATGATTCGTGAAAAACTTTTAACCACAGCCAATGCTGCACCTGCAGAAGATAAAGAAGAAGAACCTGATCTTTTAGATGTTTAAATTAAAACTTTATTTTAAGTTTATCAAGCGCCTTTCGAGGCGCTTTTTTATGCTAAAAACCAAATTAAACAACAGTCATTTTGATTTAAGATAAATTTCAGTTATAACTAAACGAAAGCCCTATAAATCAGACTTAATCATTATCATGTATAAAAAAATCAGAACAATCACTGAATTTTTATTTTTTCGAGCCCCACAAATTCAAGAAAATATACTGGATCAACATTTCTGCAATAAAACGATTTTAATTACAGGTGCAAGTTTTGGGATTGGTGAAGCATGTGCAAGGCTGTTATCCAATACACAATGCACGCTTGTGCTGATTGCACGTAGTACAGATAAGCTTGTACAACTCAAAAGTGAATTAGAATCTAATCAGTGCCATATTGAAATCATCTGTGCAGATTTATATCAATCTGATGCAGCAGAACATATTTTTCAAAGCCTAACAGCGCGCAATATTCAGATTGATGTATTGATCCATAATGCAGGAAAATCAATTCAGCGCTCTATTTGGGATAGCTTAGATCGCCCACAGGATATCGATCGAACCATTGCAATTAATTACATCAACCCTGCCCAACTTACCCGTTTATTGTTAACTGATTTAAAACTCAAGCAAGGGCAAATTATTGTGGTTTCAACCATCAACACCAAACTATTTGCCCCGCCATTTTGGTCAACCTATCAAGCCTCGAAAACAGCAATGCAACAGTGGATTCTTGCCATTCAACCAGAATTGGCGGTTTATGAAGTACACGCAGGCTTAGTCTACTTACCCTTAGTCCGTACACGAATGATTTTACCCACTAAACAATATCAGCAAATGCCAGCGATGCAAGCAAAAGACGCCGCTCAAGCAATTCTTGCGTGCCTAATTTATCGTAAACGACAATGGCAACCATGGTGGCTAGGAGTTGCACAGATTGCTTCAATATTGTTGATCACACCGATTTATTATTTCTATAAAAATTTACTCAAGCGAAAGTTATAAGATGAAATGGTTCTTTTGGTTAAGATGGTGCATAAGTTTATGCTATAGCACTATTCAACATGGTATTCATTTATATAGTATTTTAGATTCACAGACACGTATTCAAAAAGATAAAACAGCATTTATTATTGATGATCGTCAAATTAGCTTTTTAGAATTAAAATGTAGAACTGACCAACTTATTTGTGAATGGCAAAAAACACATAAGCAAAAGCAACTTCCGCAACAGATTGGTTTAATGATGCAACAAGACCTAGATAGCTTGGCGGCCTTGTTTGCACTGAGCCGTTTAGGTAAAGATATCATTATCGTTAACCCCAGCCTCGTACAGCATAAACTTCAAGCTTTAAATGACCAGAAACAACTGCATCTTATTGGCGGTTTAGATACATTCACTCAACTCAATATCCAAAATTTTACGCTTATTCCTCCACCAAGTACTCAGCAGAAATTTCGTATAAAACCGACTTATTTTAATAAAATAAGTGTCTGTTCTTCTGGTTCAACAGGAATTCCTAAAGTTGCGACAAGGCAATCTAAACCACTACAAAGTTTACCTTTGTTAGACCTCATGCTCAGGAAACTAAAATTTTTTAAAATTAAGCAAATTTTTGTGATGACACCGCTCTGCCATGCGGCAGGTTTAACTGCCAGTTTGATGGCACTGAGCTTTCATAAAACTGTGATTTTGCAAAAACGTTTTGATCCACAATCTGCCAAGCAACTGATTAAACACCATCAAATTGATTGTTTAAACTTAGTGCCCACTATTTTATACCGTTTAATTGAACTGAATGCTCCTCTGTGCTCAGTACAATACATCATTACAGGTAGCGCGCCTTTAAGCGCGAAATTGGTCAAACACGCGCTACTACACTATCCTCAGCTACAACTGTTCAATCTCTATGGCAGCTCTGAAAGTGGTATTAACCTCTTGGCAACAACAACTGATTTAAAACGAAATCCAGAAAGTATAGGAAAAGCTATTCAAGGTGTACAAATTAAAATTGCCGACTCTACGGGTCAGCCTTTAGAAAATGGCAATATCGGTATCTTATGGAGCAAATGTGCTTGGTCAATTACACCGAATCAATGGCTACAGTGCGGTGATTTAGCCGTACAAGATGCTGAAGGTTATTATTATTTAAAAGGTCGCTCTGATGATATGTTAATTTGCGGTGGAGTCAATGTTTACCCGATTGACTTGGAAAATATTTTATATACCCATAGCGCAATTAGCTATGCACGCGCTTATGCTATAGATGATACTGATCTTGGACAATGCTTGGCAGTAGACATTATTCTCTATCAGGTACTGAATATTGAAGAATTACAATTATGGATTAGCGGCCAAACGCCTCGCTACCTTCGCCCTAAATCAATTCGAATCATTGACCGAATAGAAACGGATAGTATCGGTAAGCCAGTTTAGGCGTTATTAAGCTTCGACATGAAGCGTTTTAAATAAAAATTTAAATCCTCATATCTGTTTATTTATCTTCCCCCTCTAATACTTGCTTAGACTCTTTGATATTTAGGAGGAGTAAAATTCATCTGTATAGCATTTGCACTGTTAAAAAAATGAATTAAAGCTAAACTAGCATTTATCTCTGAAATAAATAGATTGTTATCAATAGCTATGAGCCGAGCAAAATTTCCCAAATTGTTAGATTACCAAAAACTCAAACAGCAATTTGGTGAACAGGAAGCAACAGAGTATCAGCATTCTACATCTCGACCTGCAGAACCTGAATCTAATATTGCAAATGATGAACACGCTTTTAATGCAGCACAGGATCTTGCACCCAAACCACAGGGCTTGACCGGTACTCGTTTGCGTTCTTATGCTTTTGCTGTGTTGACTCGAAAAGAATATTCCAAAGCTGATCTGATTGAAAAGCTGATGACCTATGCACAAAGCCGTGAAGAGGTTTTAACTTTGGTTGATGAGTTGTCAGCAAATAACTACCAAAGTGACCAACGCGTAGCGGAAATGACTGTACGTAGCCAAGTCCGTAGAGGTAAAGGCCCGAATCGAATCAAACTGGCTTTACGTGCCAAACAACTGGATAAAGCCTTGGTACAAGAGGATATTGCAGAAATTGATTGGTATGAACAAGCCTATCAATTGAAAGTTAAGAAATATGGTACGGAGGTCAGCAAGGATCCAAAAATTAAAGCCAAACAAATTCGCTTTTTACAATATCGTGGGTTTGAAATGGATGCGATTATGAAAGCAATTTCAAAAAAACCAAGTGATGATTGATGATGGTCAGTCGATACAATTCCAAATAAACTTTTCATTTAAAGGTAGGTTGAAAATCTTAGGCTGAAAATCTATTGATAGAATTCCCTTCTCACTTTTTTTTCTTATAAATTCTAAGCAGATGCAATATCTTTTAACCCTGCACAAGCTAGCATTTCATTCATCCATAAAACTATATGCGTATTTTCAATACAAGCTCAATAAGGATGATAGATCTTTAATCACGACTAAAAAATGATGGTTGAATTAAATAAGAGGGTCTAAAGATTGAGAATATAAATTTTCAGGGATTAAATAACAGAGATGATTTTAAAATGTAGCATATAAATTGAATGGATATATTGAGTTATTATTATTGGTAAATTTAGAAATCTGGTGGCAGCCCTACTAGCAAAATCTCGGCACATCGTATTTCTGATACCGTTGCTACCTTCCGGTCCTGGCGGGGTTTTCAGAGTACAATTGCGAAACCACCAGCAGGGCTACCATTGCAAGAACAGAGTATAGAGATTTTTAATTTTCTTTCAAGCCTAACATTGTGATTTTCTCAAGTTATTCATTCGTTTGCTTATTTCATCATCAATATGGTTAATTTTTAACAGTAATTCTAACTTTCTTTTCAATAGCCCATTAAACTTATCAAGCATCCGTCAATATTTTACTGATTTTTTTCTCAGCACTACTTCATAAATTACAAGCGTTAAAATACAAAAAAGCTTCATATTGCATTAGAATTAGCTGAAGATTGTAAAAGCATCTTGCAATTCCGCCCCTAGCCGTTTTTAATGATAACAATTATTGATTTTCAAATAGCCCATATCAACCTATTTGAAAAATTTTGACTTTGATGGATTTTAAATTATGCTAAAAAAGCATGCTCTGTTTTCTATTGCTTTACTCAGTTCAGCATCTTTATATGCAATTCCTATAGAATCTCGTGGATTAAGTGATACTGCATCATCGCGAAATGATGTAGCAAATTCACCAGCACCCATTGCTGGAAATATGAATTGGGATTTAATACAAAAGAATCAACAATTAGAAAATCAAATTCGTGAATTACGTGGCAAGATTGAAGAACAAGATCATGCCATCGATCAATTAAACAAAGAACTCACCAACCGCTATACCGATTTAGACCAGCGTCTTGAACTTCTCAATCAAAAGCTTGAACCTGAGAGCAATCAACCAGAACAAGCCCCCGCTGAAAATGCGCCTGTCGATAGTTCAAACACAACTGATCAAACAACTTCGACAAACAAAGCTACGATAAATAGCCCAGTACCGACAACGGCACAAAATTCAGCAACACCAACCACCGATAGTGGCAATAATACCAGCGATCCTGTTGCACTCGAAAAAGCTGCCTATACTATCGCTTTAGATGCGTATAAAAAAGGCGGTGCAAAACAAGCCATTGCTCCTATGCAAAACTTTATTAAAAACTATCCAAACAGTATTTATACTGGAAATGCTTATTTCTGGTTAGCTGAGTTTCAATTGGCAATCGATCCGCCAAACTATAATGACGCCAAGAAAAACTATGAAATTGTGGCAGCTAAATTTCCAAACTCATCTAAAGCACCACGTGCCTTATACCAACTTTATAGTATTGCCAAAGATGTCAACAAGAATACCCAAACTGCGAATGTCTATAAAAATAAACTGTTAAGCACTTACCCTAAATCAGAAGAAGCTGGTTTTTTCAAAAAAGGCTAACAATCTTATTTATAGCTTAAACAAAAAAATGCCTCAACTATGAGGCATTTTTTGGAATCATTAACAATTAACGCACGATACCGCGCTTAGATTCTAATACTGAATCAATCAATAACTGGACTTCTTCAACTTCTGGAAGGATCTCTTGACGAATTTTTTCAATGGCTTGCTCAGTGGTTAAACTCTCTTTATAGATCAATTTAAACGACTCTCTTAAGCCTTGAATCACATTCTTAGACCAGCCTTTACGGCGCATCCCTTCTACGTTCATACCATAGGCATGCGCAGGATTGCCTGAAACCATGACATAAGCGGGAACATCTTTAAGAATCAATGATGCGCCACCAATCATACTATAAGAATCAATCTTACAGAATTGATGGATACCTGAGTTCCCGCCCACAATGACGAAATCGCCAATGTGCACATGACCAGCGATGCCTACATTATTTGCAAAAATATTGTTATTTCCAATCAAACAATCATGTGCAATGTGTGTATTCACCATCAATAGGTTATTGTTCCCTATTTTGGTTAGACCTCGATCTTGAACAGTGCCACGATGTAAGCTGCAATGTTCACGGATTTTGTTATTGTCGCCAATTTCTAACCAAGTTTCTTCACCCTGGTATTTTAAATCTTGACAAATTTCACCTACACTTGCGAATTGGAAAATATCGTTATTTTCACCAATACGTGTATAACCTCCAATCACAACATGTGAGTGAAGTTTGGTACCAGCACCAATCGTCACTTGCGGACCAATAATACAATATGGTCCAATTTGGACATCTGGTGCTATCACTGCAGAAGAGTCAATAATAGCGGTTGGGTGGATTAAGTCGTTACTGCTCATGCCTGCTCTAATTTCTGATGAGAAATGATAATTTCAGCTGTTGCTGCTACCACGCCGTCAACACTGGCAGTACATAAATACTTGTAAATGCCACGTTTTTGCATGAGTAATTCAGATTTTAGCACGAGTTGGTCACCTGGTACGACTTGTTTTTTAAATCGTATTTTTTCAGCACCAGCGAATAAGAACAAAGAACCTGGTCTTGGCTTTTCATTATTCATGATAAAACCGAGCACACCAGAAACTTGTGCCATCGCCTCAACGATCAAAACACCCGGCATAATTGGATAGCCTGGGAAATGACCCTGCATAAATTCTTCATTAATTGAAACGTTTTTGTATCCTACAATCCCATTCTCTGTAACTTCAGTTACACGATCGACAAGCAAAAATGGATAACGATGTGGCAAATATTCGCGAATCGTTTGGGTTTGCATTGGTAATTCAGGAACCGTAAAAGGTAGAGATTTAGACTCAGTCATAATTATTTACGCGACTTTAAAGTTGATTCAATGGACTCAATTTGAGCCTGCATATGATCTATTTGTTTCACCAGTTTGGTCAATGGCACATCTGCTAATTGTCTTAAGCGAACAACCGTTCTTTTCCAATGATTTGTTTCAAACTGTCCAGTACCTGAAGAATAAGAACCCGCTTCAGAAATACTTTTTGTGACTATTGACATTCCAGTAATCGTAACATTATCCGTGATTTTTATATGCCCTACGATACCAACAGCACCCGCAAGAACACAGTTTTTGCCAATAATGGTACTTCCCGCAATACCACACTTAGCTGCGATGGCAGTATTCTCGCCAATCTGCACGTTATGGGCGATTTGCACAAGGTTATCAATAATGACACCATCATGAATGATTGTATCGTCCAAAGCACCACGATCAATACTACAATTTGAACCTATACGGACATCATTTCCAATACGTACAGAACCCAATTGAGCAATACGATTCCACTTTCCTTGATAGGGAGCAAAACCGAAGCCCTCTCCACCAATAGCGGTATTAGAATGAATTCGAACACGATCTGCGATTTTTGTTTGACCTGTTATCAGCACATGAGAGTCAATGAAACTGTCTTTGCCAATTTCAACACCATCGTCAATTTTGCTTTGCGATTGGATAATTGTATTTGCACCCACCACACAATCATTACCAATCACAACATAATGACCAATATACGCATCATCTGCAATAATTGCTGAAGGAGAGATTTGTGCAGTACTTTCGATCCCCCGTTTACTTATTTTAACTTCAAATTGATGGGTTAAAATTGCAAAAGCGAGATAGGGATTGGCAACAACAATAAAATTCTGGCAATTTGTAAGCTGTTCTTTTAACTCGGCCGTGACAATCAAAGCACCGGCTTTAGAGTTTTGAGCTTCATTCAAATATTTGTCGTTATTTACAAAAGAAATATGATTGGATTGCGCATGTTCTAAACTTGCAAGCCCATCTAAAACAAAATTGGCTTGACCAATTAGCTCACCTTGTACAAGCTGAGCTAATTCATCGAGATGAAAACGATTTGATTTCATTGATTATTTAATTGCATTAACCTTTTGGATCATTTTAGCAGTTAAATCACTCTTTGCGTCATAAGCTAGTGCTGAATTTTTATTCAAAACAAAGTCTAATCCACCTTCTTGGCGCAATTGTTCAGCAACTTGCTTTACACGAGCCTCAAAAGTCGCATTAGTATTTTGAATTGTACTTTGTACTTTAGCCTGAACACCTTGCTGAATCGTTTGGAATTCATTCACTTTTGCTTGATACTGCGCATTAATTTGCTGAACATTTGCACCTTGAGCCTGTGCTTTTTGTTTCAATGCCTCAATATCTTTGGTGATTTGTTCAAGCTTCGTGGTTTGCGGTTTAACCGATTGTTCTAAACTTGCATTCTGTTGCTTTAAGTAGCTGCTACTTTCTACAACTTTTTCTAGATCAACTACACCAAAACCAGCTGCTTGAACCAATCCAGCAAAACCTAAACCCAAGCCCATAATGGCCATTTTCATTGTTTTCATCATTGTTCCTTATATTAAGTTAAATCTCGTAAAAAGATCACACTTAGAAAGTACGACCAATCTCGAATTGAATATTTTTAGTTTCATCGCCCGGTTTGTCATTCAGTGGGAATGCATAACTCAACGAAAGCGGGCCAATCATGGTAATCCAAGTAAAGCCTACACCCACGCTATAACGCATGTTACCAAAGTCAAAATCATAGTTATCTTTACAGTACTTTTTAGCATCAACACCTTGATCAGTGTCACCACCTTGCCAATATAATTTACCTGTAGCAGTACTACAATTTGTATCAAAAACTTGCGCACCTTCAGCAAAAATCACAGGGCGAATCTGACGTGCCCAATCACCTTTAAATGGCACTGGTAAAGCCAACTCTGTACCAAATTGTACTAAAGCATTACCACCGACTTCTTCAGGATCGTAATCTTTGGTTTTTCTTTCATTATACGTTACACCAGGATATTTGGGTCCCAATGTACTATTGTCATAACCACGAACCGAGCCAAAACCACCTGCATAGAAGTTTTTATAGAAGGGTAAATCATTACCATAACCTAACTTACCATAGCCACGTAATACAAAATCACGACCTAATGGGAAATAAGTTTGCGCATCATATGTGACTTTTTGATATTCAACATCACTACCTGGTAATGCAATTTCAGCATTGATACGATGTGCTGTACCATTGGTAGGGAAAATTGGACGATTCAATGTATTATATGACCAACCTAAATTTAAATTATAAGTTAGATATTTACCTTCAAATGCATCACCATATGGAGATAACTTATCAGCAGGACAGTCTTTATAACCCGTTATTTTACTAGGATCTTTTGGGTCCTCATAAAGTGGTTCTAAATCAACTGTACAATATGTTGAAGTATGCGTTTGCTTGCCACCATTTGCTAGCAAATAATCACGTACATAAGTTGAAACATAAGCACCGGTAGTTACTTTAGTTTGGTCAATGTTTAGACCCGCACTAATATTTTGGTTCTCGTCAATTGGATAACCAAAAGTAATACCACCACCAATACTATCCGTCACATAGTTGTTAACGTTATAGTCATCATTTAACTTGGTTTTACGATAGTACATATTATAACCACGACTAACACCATCTATGGTAAAGTATGGATCTGTCACACTTAAGTTATAATAATCTTGAGTTTCTGAACGAGATAAATCGATAGCAACACGATTACCTGTTCCCATAAAGTTAGTTTGGCTTAAACCTGCTTGGAATGTGATACCACCATTCTGAGAGTAACCCACTGCCAATGTACTGGTACCAGAATGCTGTTCTTCAACATCAATATTCAAGTCCATTTGATCTGGCAAGTTCGGTACGCGAACAGGCTTAACATCAACTTTACTAAAGAAACCAGTACGTTCTAAACGAACTTTAGACAAGTCAATTTTTTCATTACTCGCTAAAGCACCTTCCATTTGACGCATTTCTCGACGTAATACTTCATCCGCAGTTTTGGTATTACCAGTAAAGTTAATACGACGTACAGTTACTTGTTGACCAGGATTAATATAATAATTTAAATCAACTACATGCGTTTCATTATTAATTTCAGGAACTACATTTACTTCTGCATAATAGTAACCTGCATTACCATATTTACGTAAAAGTAACTGTTTTACAGCATTCACTTTTTCTTGAGAATAAGTTGTCCCATCTTTATAGATTTGCAACGCTTTCAAATCTTCAGTTTTATAAAGTGCATCACCTAAAAATTTAGATTCACCAAATTTAAACTGCTCGCCTTCATTCACTGAAACTTCAATAAAGATATGTTTTTTATCTTCACTAAGATTCAAATTTGAACTGTTAATATCAAAATTGATATAACCTTTATTGAGATATAACGCACGTAATGACTCTAGACTTGCTGACATTTTTTCGCGTGCATAACGATCATTTCGAGAAATTACCGATAACCAGCCACTTTCTTTTACCGCAAACGCTTGTTTAATTTCGTCTTCTTTAAATACGGTATTACCAATAATATTGATATCAAAAACTTTTGCAGGTTTCCCTTCATTAAAATTAATATTCAATTCGACGCGGTTATTTGGCTGAGCAACTTGTTCAACTTTAATATCTGCATCATAACGACCTTGTTGAGCATATTGTTGCTCTAACTCAGTTTCTAAGGTTTGTAATGCAGACTTTTTAAGCACTTCGCCTTCAGCCAAGCCCATCTTCTTTAAACCATCCGCCAAAGCTTCTTTGGGAATCAGTTTATTTCCTTTAAAATTAATTTTTGAAATTACTGGACGTTCAATCACTTTAAACACCAAGATACCGTCTTGGTTAGATGCTTGTATATCATCAAAAAGATTTGAAGCATACAAAGCACGAATTGAATCCGCAATTGCAGGATCATTGACACGGTCACCACTATTTATTGGTAAAAGTGCAAGAACATTTTGTTGCGTTAAACGAACCAAGCCATCCACACGGATATCACGTGCAATGAACTCATCTGCCGCTTGTACTTGCTGTACAGCTGCCATCGCACTAACGAGCGCTAATGGCATAAATAAATGTGAGTGCTGCATGCCTATTATTTTCCAGTAAGTTAATCCACAATTGCGTTATAAACGCATAAAATCATTAAATATTGCTAGAAGCATCATGCTACCTAGCAGTACCATACCAATTTTTAACCCAACCAATTGTATTTGTTCAGAAACAGGCTTACCACGAATTAATTCAATAATGTAATAAACCAAATGACCACCATCTAGCATTGGAATAGGTAGTAAATTCAAGATCCCCAAACTCACACTCATCAAAGCCATAAACGAAATAAATGTCTGCCATCCCATTTCAGCGCTTTGACCGGCGACTTTGGCAATTGTAATTGGACCTGATAAATTATCTAAGCCAATTAAACCACGAACCATCTTCACCATAGAATTCAAAATCATTGCAGAAAGTTGCCCGGTCTTTTCAACAGCAACAACAAATGCTTCAGCAGGATTATATTGAATTGTTTGTTTATATTCAGTAGGAATTGTCAGTTTATCAGTCTGCGCTTGTACACCCAACATACCTGTTACATTTCCCATATTGTCACGTTTACCTTGTGGCATTACTTGTAAATGTACAATCTGTCCTTGGCGCAACACATCAACTTTAAGTAACTTTTCAGGTGATTTTTGTACCACATCTACCACATCAAACCAATCTTTCATTTTCACTTGATTGATTGAAATGATTTGATCACCCTCTTTCATTCCTTGACGAAACGCAGCGCCATCGCTACTTAACTTATAAACAGTTGCAGGGATTTGCGGACGATATGGGGTAAAACCCAGTACATCAAAAGGTGACTGACTTTGATCTTTTAAGAAATTTTTGATGGGTAGAGCAAAACTTTGAGGCTGACCATTACGCTCAACTTGAACATCGATATGACCAGTTTCACCAACACGATCAACGATTGCATAATTAAGTTTTTCCCAAGTCGTGGTATCTGTTCCATCTACAGCAACAATTTTATCACCAATCTGCATTTGAGCTGTTGCAGCAGGGGTATTGGGCAAAATAGCACCAACACGAGTATTTAATTGCTCTTGCGCAGGAAGAAATAAAATCCAAAACAAGAAAATTGCAAAAATTAAATTGATCAATGGTCCTGCAGCAACAATCGCTATACGTTTCCATGGTGCTTGACGGTTAAATGCTAACGGTAAATCTTCCGCACTAACATTACCCTCACGCTCATCTAACATTTTGACATAGCCACCCAGTGGTAATGCCGAAAGTTGATATTGGATACCTGATTTTTTCGATGTCCATTTCAACAAAGTTGGACCAAAACCAATAGAATAGACCAGTACTTTTACACCAAGCTTACGCGCAACCCAATAATGCCCAAACTCATGAATCGCAATCAGTGGACCAAGTAAAAATATGGCAGCAACAATGATAAATAAAACATTCATGATCAGCTTCCCAATTGTGTAATGCGTTGTGAAGCAACTTGGCGTGCAAGTTGATCTGTCTGCAAAATCGTCTCAATCGAATCTGCTAACCCATTTTGAACTTGATTTAATGTATGTTCAACCACTTGTGAAATTTCTAAGAATGCAATTTTTTGCTGTAAAAAAGCACTAACAGCAATTTCATTTGCAGCATTGAGAATAGAGGGTGCTAATCCGCCCGCCTGCATCGCATGTCGAGCCAGCTTAAGCAATGGAAAACGAATAATATCTGGCGCTTGAAAGTCGAGTTGTGAATGGACGAATAAATCCAGAGGCGGGACATGAGTTTGAATCCGCTCAGGCCATGCAAGTGCATGCGCAATCGGCGTACACATATCAGGATTACCCATTTGTGCCAAAGTTGAACCATCCACATATTGAACCATTGAATGAATAATACTTTGTGGATGAACAACAACTGTAACAAATTGTTCTTTAATTGAAAATAAATGACATGCTTCGATCAATTCTAAACCTTTATTCATCAGGGTTGCAGAATCTACCGAAATTTTTTGCCCCATAGACCAATTTGGATGCTTACAGGCTTGTGCAGGTGTTACAGTTTTTAATTGTTCTAAACTAAAATTTAAAAATGGACCGCCTGAAGCAGTCAACAATACTTGCTTCACCCCTAATTGAGGCTCACCATTGGGTTGAATCTGTAAATAGTTTTGAGGAAGGCATTGAAAAATAGCATTATGTTCAGAGTCCACTGGTAGCAATAAAGCATGATGCTCTTTAGCCGCTTGAAGCATGATGTCACCAGACATCACCAAAGCCTCTTTGTTTGCAAGTAAAACGCGCTTACCTGCTTTCACTGCGGCTAAAGTAGGCAATAAACCTGCCGCACCAACAATTGCAGCCATCACTACATCCACATCAGGATGTTCCGATACGGTGATAAGCCCTGCCTCGTCTGTCAGTATTTCGATATCAAAAATATTATGTGTATTTAGTAGTTGTTGTAACTCATCTACTTTATCTGATGGTACAACAACACATTTCGGTCGATACTGTTTGCATATTTCACTAAGTTCTTTTATTCGACTAAATCCAGTTACCGCAAAAACAGAATACTGGTCCGAATGCTGTTGTAAAATTTTTAAAGTACTGCGCCCAATAGAACCTGTAACACCTAAAATACAAACAGATTGTGACATCTATAAATCTACACCAATAAGTTTTAAAACATACATACCAGCTGCAAAGAACGGAGCCGCAGCAAGCAATGAATCGATACGATCAAGCACCCCACCATGCCCTGGAAGGATACGGCCTGAGTCTTTAATTCCTGCACGACGTTTGATCATAGATTCAAACAAGTCACCTAACACAGAACTAAACACAGTCACAATAGACAAAACCAGGAAAAGAATATGTTGTGGAAGCGTTAAATGTAGGTAAATTGATTGAACAACAATGATCACAATCGCAACAGTGAAAATCCCACCAAACAAGCCTTCAATTGATTTGTTTGGACTCACATCGGGTGCAAGTTTACGTTTACCAAATTTTCGCCCAACAAAATATGCACCACTATCTGCGCCCCAAACCAACAAGAACAGATACATTAACCACCAAGGCGAGCTTTTCCAAACTTCAAAAATAGCAGTAACTGCTGCGCTGATTAAAACCAAGCCAACAATATTTAAAGTAATATTATACCAGCCATCGTATTCAGGATAATGTTTAACCCAATACAGACTACACAACCAAGTGAGAATAGAGGCACTCCAAAGAATAAGCGCCAAATCATTAAAATATAATGCTAACCCCGAAAAAAAAGCGGTCAATAAACCAAATCCGGCAGCTTTAATTTTCTTCACATGGTCAGACTCATGTGGCATGAGTTTAAACCACTCATAACCTGCTGCCCCAGCTGCGATAATCATTAACACTAACATTGGATATTGAGATTTAGTTGCAAACATACAACTCAGCACAACGGCAACCAAGACCAATGCGGTTATAATCCGCTCTAACATTATAAATTCTCTATATGTTCTTGTTGAATTTGTTCAGAGGTTTTTCCGAAACGTCTTTCACGCCCTGAAAAAATATTGAACGCATGATCCAACTCTTGTACTGTAAATTCTGGCCATAATGTCTCAGTAAAGTATAACTCAGCATATGCAGCCTGCCACAGCAAGAAATTAGACAATCGGTAATCACCGCCTGTACGAATCAATAAATCCACGGGTGGCAAATCCCCCAAACTTATTTGTTGTGCAAATAACTCAGTATTGATTTGATTCACATCAATTTGTTGATCTTTAACCTGTTGTGCAAGTTGTCGAGCAGTATCTGCGATATCCCACATACCACCATAACTAATTGCAATCGTTAAAGTCATGTTACTGAACTTAGCAGTCCTTTGTTCAGCATGCAACATTAATTCACGTAGCTGTGGAGAAAGCCGACTACGATCACCAATAAATCTCAACGAAATTTCAAATTTTTCCATTCGTGGAATTTGTTCATTAATTGTGTCTTCTAACAACTTCATCAACAAATCAACTTCATACTGTGGTCGATTCCAGTTTTCACTTGAAAAAGCAAATACAGTAAGCGCCTGAACACCCACTTTACGGCAATGCTCTACAATCGGATCAAGGACATTTTTACCTTCACGATGTCCGTCACCTTTTTGCAGTTGTTTCTTTTTTGCAAAACGATTGTTGCCATCCATGATGATGGCAACATGTTTTGGAAGATGATTGTCTTCAGATGTGGTCATTTAAATCTTAGACCTTCATCAATTCAGCTTCTTTCGCAGCAAGACGTTTGTCTACTTCAGCAACAAATTTATCCGTAATTTTTTGAATATCATCACCTGCACGACGCTCATCATCTTCAGAAATTTCTTTATCTTTTAACAATGATTTGATATCGCCTAAAACATCACGACGAATATTACGAATCGCAACTTTGGCATTTTCTGCTTCATTACGTGCAACTTTCTGCATATCTTTACGTGTTTCTTCTGTTAAAGCCGCCATTGGCACGCGAATCGCGTCAGCCGTTACTGGATTTAAACCCAAATCCGATTCACGGATAGCTTTATCAATTGCAGACACCATTGAACGTTCAAATGGTTGTACCAATAAGGTACGCGAATCTTCAACACCCACGTTAGCTACTTGATTTAACGGCACGTCAGACCCATAGTAAGGAACCATAACCCCATTCAAAATAGATGGATGCGCACGACCTGTACGAACCTTTGCAAAACCATGTTCCAAAGACTCCAATGACTTGTTCATACGGTCTTCTGCGTCTTTTTTAAGATCGTTAATCATATGATCTTCCTTACTTATTTATCTAAATGTGTATGAGGTCTAGTGACATTTCATAAACAGACGAAGTGTCAATACACCCTAATCTAAAATTGCAGTAGTATAAAGAGCTTTACTACTCACGTACATTAGTTTGTAACGTGAGTGCCCTCTTTTTCGCCCATTACTACAGAAAGCAAAGCACCAGACTTGTTCATATCAAATACTTGAAGTGGCACATTGTGATCACGGCATAAGCAAATTGCAGTTAAATCCATTACACCAAGTTTCTCATCTAAAACTTCATCGAAACTTAAATGATCATATTTAACAGCGTCATCATATTTACTTGGGTCTTTATTATAGACACCATCAACTTTAGTGGCTTTTAAAATAAGGTTTGCTTCAATTTCAATGCCACGTAAACAAGCCGCTGTATCCGTTGTAAAGAATGGATTTCCTGTTCCAGCAACAAATACGCACACCTCACCTTGGGTTAAATGACGAATTGCATCACGACTTGAATATGCTTCAACTACTGCACCAATTGGAAGTGCTGACATTAAACGGGTTTTAATGTTACGGCGAACCAAAGCATCACGTAATGCCAAACCATTCATTACTGTAGCAAGCATACCCATTTGATCACCCGTTACACGGCCAACCAAACCATCTTTTTGTAATTGACTACCACGGTATAAGTTACCACCACCCACCACGATACCCACTTGCACACCCAAACCAACCAAGTGAGCAATAGATAAAGACATCTGATCTAAGACTTGAGCATCAATCCCCATGTCTTTATTACCCGCAAGCGCTTCACCCGAAAGTTTCAGCAAAATTCGCTCATAGCGTGGCTTTTTAGAATCTAACATCACGAAACTCCAATACTTATATCTACAATTTTATTCGCATTTAATCAAATCGAAATCGGCAACTTTTAAGCTGATTTAACGCTAATCAACTTGGCAAACAAATCGTATTCATCTGCATCTGTAATTTCGACTTCAAGTAAATCACCAGCTTTAATCACTGACTTATCAATATCTTCAACAAAAACATTACCATCAATCTCAGGTGCATCTGCATAAGAGCGTGCAACTGCGACTGGGAATTCTTCTTCAAGATCATCGACTAAAACCGTCATGGTTTGACCAATACGACTTTGCAATTTTTCAGCAGAAATCGCTTGTTGAACTTCCATAAAACGTTCATAGCGTTGTTGCTTAATTTCTTCAGGAACATGATCAGGCAAATCGTTGGCTGTTGCACCTTCTACAGGTGAGTAGGTAAAACAACCCACACGATCAAGTTTTGCCTCTTGCAACCAATCCAATAACATTTGAAAATCTTCTTCAGTTTCACCAGGGAAACCAACGACAAATGTCGAACGAATAACCAATTCAGGACATTTTTCACGCCATAATTTTAGACGTTCCAAGGTATTTTCACTATGAGCTGGTCGCTTCATCAATTTCAAGATGCGCGGACTGGCGTGTTGAAAAGGAATGTCTAAATACGGAAGAATTTTACCTTGTGCCATCAAATCGATAACTGCATCCACATGCGGATAGGGATAAACATAATGTAATCGCACCCAAATTCCTAACTGACCGAGCGCTTCGCACATGTCATAGAATTTGGTTTTAACAGGCTGACCATTCCAAAAATCAAGCTTATATTTGGTATCTACACCATAAGCAGAAGTGTCTTGAGAAATCACCAAGACCTCTTTTACACCCGCTTTCTTTAACGCCTGTGCTTCATTTAATACAGAGCCAACAGGACGTGACACAAGATCACCACGCATGCTTGGAATAATGCAGAATGTGCAACGATGGTTACAGCCTTCTGATATTTTTAAATAAGCATAATGCTTAGGTGTTAAACGAATACCTTGTTCAGGCACAAGATCTACAAAAGGATTGTGTTTAGGTGGTTCTGGAACATATTGATGGACAGCTTCCATCACATCTTGATACGCCGCCGCACCTGTCACTTTTAAGACATTTGGATGCATCTGGCGAATTTTATCTTCATCTTTACCCAAACAGCCTGTGACAATCACACGGCCATTGGCGCTCATGGCTTCACCAATTGCGTCTAAAGACTCTTGTACTGCAGATTCAATAAAACCACAGGTGTTCACAACAACTAAATCAGCACCTTCATAATCTGATGCAACATCATAACCTTCAGTCTTTAACTGCGTTAAAATACGTTCAGAATCTACCAATGCCTTAGGACAACCTAAAGATACAAAACCGACTTTGGGGGACTTCATGAATCTGCGCTCCACTATAATCCGCGTATTGTATGACTTTTCAAGAGATAAAAACAGGTGGAAACTGCACTCTTTGTATAATGCACCAAAATACATCCAATCAAATAATTAAATTACTACAATGCACTATTTTGGAACAATATGATGATAGCGTAATATGAATGCTAGTTTTTACACTTGAATAAAGCGCAGTAAATGCGCAATTTTTATCATTCATGTAAGAAAACTGCGCAACATATAAAAGTTGGCGTACATCTTGCTTTATATCAGCACGATTTATACCGATTCAATCCCCTTGTTCGGGAAAATAGAAAACGAGGTGCAGATGCCATTGCGCTATTTAAAGACAGGAAAGCTCTGCTAATGGATCAATACCCAACAATTGATTATAGATTGCTTGTGGATAATTTAACCACTGCAATTCTTTTGGTCGATTGTAATTTAAATATTTTTTATCTTAATTCATCATGCGAAGCATTGTTTGATATTAGCTTGCTTCGTGCGGCAGGTCAGCCAGTGATTAATATTTTACACGCACCAAATGACAGCTTTAATACATTGGAAGCATTAAACAACTCAATAAAAACAGGTCAAGCCTATACACGCCGTGAAGCAATTATCAATGTTAACTTTAAAGACATGCATGTTGATTATTCAGTGTCGCAGTTAAATACAGGAAGACCTTATCACCCATTACTATTAATTGAGTTAAATCCAATTGATCGGATGCTTAAAATCTCTAAAGAAGAAAACTTAATTCAACAACATCAAGTTGCACGTCAACTTATTCGAGGTGTTGCACATGAGATCAAAAATCCTTTGGGCGGAATTCGTGGTGCGACTCAACTGCTTGCTCGTAGTTTAAATGATCCACAATACGCAGAATTCACCGATATTATTATCAGTGAAGTCGATCGTTTAAGAAACCTTGCTGATACTATGCTGGGTTCGCGTCAACTTCCCAGCTACGAGCTGGTCAACGTACATGAACCGCTTGAACGTGTTCGCTCTTTAATTGTAAATCAGACCAAGAAAAAAATTAAAATCACACGAGACTATGACCTTTCATTGCCTGATGTCAAAGCAGATCGCGATCAACTAATTCAAGTGATGCTTAATATTAGTGTCAATGCGGTACAGGCGATGACTGAGAATCGTGAGTTTTTTATTGATCATCAACCTGAACTGATGTTGCGTACACGCATTCAACGTTTGGTTACGATTAATGGTGTACTAAATAAATCAGCCATTCGTATTGATATTGAAGACAATGGTCCTGGTGTCCCTGAAGAAATTTTAGAATCCGTGTTTTATCCGCTTGTGACTGGCCGTGCCAAAGGAACAGGTCTTGGCTTAAGCATCGCTCAAAATATCATGCATCAACACAATGGAATGATTGAATGCCAATCCATTCCTGGAAAAACAGTATTTAGCTTATATCTACCTTGGGAGTCTAACAATGTCGCATAATAAAATTTGGGTGATCGATGACGACCGTGCTATGCGTTGGGTCTTAGAAAAAACCTTTAAAGAGGAAGGCTTCGATGTTACCAGTTTTGAAGAGGCACAATCGGCTTTGGATCAACTTCCAAGCAATGCCCCAGACGTCATTCTCACTGATATTCGTATGCCCGGCATTGATGGTTTAACCTTCCTAGGAAAAGTCAAAGGAAGTTATCCTGATCTGCCTGTGATCATTATGACAGCACACTCAGATTTAGAATCTGCGGTATCGAGCTATCAAACGGGTGCTTTTGAATATCTTCCAAAACCATTTGATATTGACGAAGCACTTGCACTGGTGAATCGTGCCATTTTGCACATCAACAAACTGCAACAACAAGAATCGGCCAAAGTCACCCCCATTCAATCTACGGAAATTATTGGTGAATCCCCTGCAATGCAGGAAGTTTTTCGTGCCATTGGACGTTTATCTCAATCGCACATTACCGTATTGATCAACGGTGAATCTGGAACAGGTAAAGAGTTAGTTGCACATGCTTTACATCGACACTCACCAAGAAGCAGCAAACCATTTATTGCTTTAAACATGGCTGCTATTCCAAAAGATTTAATTGAAACTGAATTATTTGGCCATGAAAAAGGTGCATTTACCGGTGCCAATACTCAACGCCAAGGTCGTTTTGAACAAGCCAATGGCGGTACCTTATTCTTAGATGAAATCGGTGATATGCCTTTTGAAACCCAAACACGTCTACTCCGTGTTTTGGCTGATGGTGAGTTCTACCGTGTGGGTGGGCATATTCCAGTTCGTGTTGATGTTCGTATCGTGGCAGCAACACATCAAGATTTAGAAAAATTAGTCAATGATGGGCGTTTCCGTGAAGACTTATATCATCGACTAAATGTCATTCGTATTCATATTCCTAAACTTGCTCATCGTTCTGAAGACATTCCGATGTTGGCGCAACACTTCTTGGCACGTGCGGGTAAAGAACTCGGGGTTAGTCCGAAAATTTTACGCCCAGAAACGCAAGAATATATTCAAAAACTGCCTTGGCCCGGCAATGTACGTCAGCTAGAGAATACCTGCCGCTGGTTAACTGTAATGATCACAGGCCGTGAAGTTTATCCTGAAGACTTGCCGTCTGAATTAAAACAAATTCCAATCAATAAATCTGATGATCAGGGACAAGCGCAAGCTGGTATTGACCGCATTGCGTTACATCATTGGGATGAGTTACTGGCACAATGGGCAATTCAAAAGCTTAAAAATGGTGAAATGAAAATTTTAGACATTGCCACACCAATGTTTGAACGCACTTTGATCATAGCAGCGCTTCAACAAACCCGTGGCCGTAAACGTCATGCTGCTGAACTTTTAGGCTGGGGGCGTAATACTTTAACCCGCAAACTCAAAGAATTAGGTATGGATTCTGCTGAAGATGATGAAGAGGAAGATAAAACCGTCTTAGCAGAATAATAAGCGACTCATAAATATAAAGTTTACTCCAACCATATTTCGTAAGAATATGGTTGTTTTTTATTGGCTCATAGTGAAAAATAGCCTCGTGAAATTTAAACTTTATCGTCTAGGGTAAAAATGAAGAAAACTGTTGTTGCAATTGGCTTACTTTCTATTTTTAGTGTTGCTTGCTCTAAAAATAAACCGCATGACAGTTCTGAACATCAAGCAGAAGCACCAGCGATTAAAAAAGCACATAAAGTAGCTAATTCAGATGATTGTTTTAAATTAGAACCCAACAAACAGTTTACCCTGAACAACAATGAAGAAACAGAAATACAAATTGTTCCCACAACCTTCAACAATCAAAATGTGATAGCAATCGTTAGACAAGGTGCAGGTGTGCGTACAGATTATATCTACGATTTAACTGGGCGTACCATGCTTGCAAACTTGGATTATGGTATTGCCGCACTCGGATCAAATCCAAATGATGTGCTGGTAAAAACCACTTACCAAGCCCCGCTCCCAACATTCCCATCTAATCTTAAACCACAGCAAAAATTCCAGATGACTTATAACGCGGTTATTGAATCGCAAATGGATAACAATGATAAGTCTGTAAACAATAAGACGATTGACTTAGTATTTGTAGGATTTGAAGATCTGACTTTAATTGACAATGATAACAATACATTAAAGTTTGATAATGCCTGTCATTTCATTTCTCAAATTGGAGATGAAACATTGGATGAATGGTATGCTGAAGGGTATGGACAAATTAAATACGTTAAAAAGAAACAGAATGGTGACGTAAAAAGTAGCGAAGCAATTGGTGATGACCCACAACCTTAATTTAAATCAGCCAGTCAACATTTATTGACTGGCTTTGAACATTTTTATGTTCGATTTTACTTTAAAAAACCTGATACCAAATTCATAACATTTTGAATATCACCATTGGCTTCAGTGTGATCTGTTGCATCACCTTGTGGTGTCAGTGAATCAATAATTTGCGGTAATACAGTAGATATTGCGCCATACACTTCATTGGTCGGAACATTGGCTTGTTGGGCAACTTGTTCAACTTGCTGACCACCAAATAAACTCTGGATTTGCTCTACATTTACCGCTCCATTACCTTGTGACGGATCGACCCAGCTTTGAACCTGCCCACCTAAACCTGCGCCTTGCAATTTAGCTAAAGCACCTTGTAGGCCACCATTTTGTTGAATCCAACCTAAGACCAATGGCACAACTGCAATCAATAAAGAAGAGGCATTAAAGCCACCCGCTTGTGGTGCTTGTTGTTGTCCACCTGTCAAACCACCTAAAACTGAACCAAGTACGCCACCCAATCCACCTTGTGATTGTTGTTGCTGTCCCCCCAAGCCACCGAGTACTGAACCAAGTACCCCGCCCAATCCACCACCTAGCCCGCCTTGTGATTGTTGTTGTCCGCCAAGTGCTTGCTTTGCCAGAATTTCCACAATATTGGTTAAATCTGTCATGAGTTTTCCTTTTTTAAGTTTTATGAGACAAGTACAGCATACTTGGCTTTATCAGATTCACCAAAATTGGAATTGTTAAATTTTGCAATAGCTTAAGGCTAGTTTTATAGGCAAAATAAACCCACTACCAACGAAATTTATTCCAGTTTTCTGGATTGGCCCAAAACTTAGCGTTAAACCAATCTGGTACATGTTTATAGGTCAAAATATTAAATTGCCAAAGTGCAAAATCATTTTGATGTAATGTTTTATCAATCAGTTGGGTAAAACCAAGCGATCTGAGCAACCGTTCATCTTTTAGCTGACATGCGACAACAATTCGTTTTGCCAGTAAATCACGTAACTTGACCAATAACTGGGATTTCTGTAAATCGGTGATCCCAGACATTTCATCTGTATCTAAAAGTACAAATCCTAAATCATATCGTTGCGTAAAAGGCAGACTTAAAAACTCAGATACGTTAAAATAGGACCATTGAATCGAATAATTTGTTGGGTATTGCGCCAAATTTTGCCCAATACATAATGCAGTTTGAATTGGCTGTTCTTGCGATAAATCGTCTAGCATTGAAGTGATGACATTTTGCTCAGCCATAACTGCACCTTTTTTGAAGCGAGTAATTAAACATGGAACTACAAGGCATTTGTCATAAAATGCATGCAGGTCTTAAAGACCTTAGTGTAACTGATCAACAAACACATAAGGCAAATGTTGAATATAAATTTATATTAGATCGCTCAGAAACCGAGCTACCATTTAGTTTAGGCCAGGAAATCGAGATTGAAGCGACAGGAAATATTTATTGCGTTTCTTGTGGAGCTAAAACACCAAAGTCTTACTCTCAAGGCCACTGCTTTAAATGCATGAAAACCAAGGCATCTTGCGACATGTGTATCATGAAGCCTGAAACTTGTCATTATCATTTAGGTACTTGCCGTGAAGATGATTTTGCTCATGAAGTTTGCTTTCAACCGCATATTGTATATCTAGCAAATTCAAGCGCTTTAAAAGTCGGAATAACTCGTTTAGGTCAAATGCCAACACGCTGGTTAGATCAAGGTGCGACCCAAGCATTACCTATTTTAAAAGTCGGTTCGCGGCGTCTTTCTGGTCAGCTTGAAGTCATGTTTGGAACGCAGGTTGCGGACAAAACAGATTGGCGTAAACTGCTTAAAGGTGAAGCTGAACCGATTGATCTAATTGAAATTCGTAATGAATTGATTCAAGAGTTTTCCCCAAAGATTCAAAGTATTCGCAATGAGTTTGCGCAAAATCTTGAGTTTAATGAAACGGTCGAATTGTTAGAAAATGAATTACCCCGTGAATTCATCTACCCTGTCGACATTTATCCTGAAAAAGTTAAATCACACAATTTAGATAAAACCCCAATCATTCGGGGCAAGCTACAAGGAATTAAAGGCCAATACTTGATTATGGATACCGGTGTCATCAATATTCGTAAATATACAGGTTATGAACTTAAAGTTCGGGCGGAATAATTTTTCACACCCAAACCCAGAAATTGATTTATACATACTCCTCTTTATCCTAGATTTAGAGGAGTTTTTATTGGTTAAAGGTTTTCTATATCCAATCTGTCAAAAAACTTAGACAAAAGAATATAATTTCTCCTAATTAATATTTTTAATTAAATCAATTAGATGAAATAAAAAAATTGTTTGATTAAAAAAACTGCAATGCCACACCTTTCATTCAAAGTTTAAATACCTTTGCGTAGGCGATCCCCCACTAACTTGATGAAAATCACTGGCTTGAATAATTAGATGCTTTGACAATAGGGCGATTAATAAAAATTTTCAGCAGCTCGATAAGCAAACGGATATTTGCTTAATCAGTTGTTAGCATTAAAAATCAAGCTGTTAAAATTGCTAAAATCGCCTGAGCCGGATCTTCACTATTTCCAGCCAAAAGTTGTTTGTGCATGGTGATTAATTGCATTACCTGAATTTGTGCAGTTTCAATATTCATTAATTTTTCAATTTGATTGGCCAAATTTTCTGATGTGGCATCTTGTTGAATAAGCTCTTGAATCACTTTTTTGCCCGCAATAATATTCGGCAATGAATAATACGGAATTTTCACTAAAAATTTAGCAATTACATAGGTTAACCAATTCAACTTATAAAAAGTCACCATTGGACGATGTAACAATAATGCTTCAAGTGTCGCTGTCCCCGATGCCAAAGCCACAATATTGGCAGCATTCATGACCTGACGACCAATTTTTGATTCTTTATCGGTATTTTCCAGTAAATGAATTTTTGCGACTAAGTCACTTGGATAATGCTTTAATAATTCCTGAATTTGCTGTTTGCGTAACTCATTAATTGCAGGAATTAAAAACTGATAATCTGGATATTTTTGATAAAGAATTTTTGCTGCATCCAAAACCAACGGCCCAAGTCGTTCAATCTCACCACGCCGACTTCCTGGTAACAAGGCAATATGCTTTTGACTGATATCTAAACCAAGCTCTTGCTTTGCATCCAAAATTGGATTTTGTAATGGCAATTGACCTGCCAATGGATGTCCAACAAAGGCTGCGGGTACGTCATATCGTTGATAAAAGCCTTTTTCAAAAGGAAATAGACAAAGCACCAAATCTATACTGGCCTTGATGCCATGTACCCGTCCTTGTCGCCAAGCCCATACAGATGGACTGACATATTGCACCGTTTTAATCGGCAAATTTTTCTGTTTTATGCTTTTTGAAAGGCGTAAGTTAAAGTCTGGTGCATCAATACCGACAAAAACATCTACGGGATTGGCAGACCATTTCTCGACCAGACCATCACGTACAGCAAATAATTTTTTTAAATCCTTAAGTACTTCAACAATCCCCATCACAGATAAAATATCCATTGAATAAAAACTGTTAAATCCTTCTGCAATCATTTGAGGACCACCAATCCCTTCAAATTCAGCATCAATACCCTGTTCACGAAAACTACGAATAAGTTTTGCGCCTAAAGTATCCCCTGATACCTCACCTACGACAATTCCAATTTTAAGCTTTCGATTTTGCAAGATATTCTTCCTGATCAGCACTATAAGCGCATCATAGCATATTCATAGGATTTAATCGTGAATACTCAAACTGGATGCTGGCTTGGAAAATGGGGAAATTTATATAACAATTCATCTAATTTTCTATCGTTATTTTATTTTCTATTTATATTTTCAATTGCACGACTATTGTAAGCCCACCTCACTAACAATAAACTAAGCAATAATTATTATCATTTAAGATAAGCAATGCTAAATCCTCTCCCACACAGTTTTAAGTTCTCTATTCTTAGTTTAGCGGTACTCATTGCCCAGCAGAGTTTTGCTGAAGATATTGAAAATCTACCCACAATTTCAGTTCAAGCCACAGCTGATCAAACTGAATTAAGCTCCGAACAATCAAAATCTTATATCGTTAAAAAATCTGCAAGTGCTGCCAAGCTGAATATTCCTGTCAAAGAAACACCACAAACAGTGAATGTTGTTACACGTCAGCAATTAAATGATTTTGCACTCAATAGTGCACGTGAAGCTTTAAGTAATACCCCAGGTATTACTGTCAGCAGTCAAGAAACCGAACGTTCAACCTACACTGCCCGTGGTTTTGAAATATCAAATATTTTAACAGATGGCGTTGGCTTCCCTTCTAGCAGCTACAATTATAATAATACCAATCCTGATACATATTTTTATGATCGTATTGACGTGATTAAAGGTGCAGATGCCTTAACCAATGCTTTTGGTGATCCAAGCGCAACAATCGATTATATCCGTAAGCGTCCTACTCAAGAATTTCAAGCCAATGCTGGGCTAAGTTATGGCTCTTGGAATACCCAACGCTATGAAGCAGATGTTTCAGGTGCATTAAATAAAGAAGGCAGCATCCGCGGACGTTTGATGGGTTATGAGCAAACTGGAGATTCTTATCTAGACCGTTATTCATCTGAGAAAAATGGATTTTCTGGCATCATTGATGCGGATTTAAGTGATAGCACGTTATTAACTGTCGGTTATAGCCAACAACAGAATAAACCTAATGCAAATAATTGGGGTGCTTTACCACTTCTCGGTGCAGATGGGAAACAACTTTCCTATGAGCGTAATTATAATCCCAATCCAGATTGGACATATTGGGATAATAAGTCACAAAATGCTTTTGCTGAGTTAAAGCAAAAAATTAATGACAAGTGGACAGCTAAGCTGAGTTATAACTACACCCAAACCGACCATAACAGTAACTTACTCTATTATTTCGGTTATCCTGATCAAAATGGAGCAGGTGTAGCCCTCACCGCTTGGGGCGGAAAAGAAAGTCTAAAAAGTCATTTTGCCGACTTAAATCTACAAGGCTCATATTCATTATTTGGCCGTGAACACGAAGCGACACTGGGTTATAGTTATCTACAAAATAAACAGTATGATCAACAGACGTCAGGCACAATTAATGACAGCAATATCAATAATAATCAAACCACAGACTGGGCAAGCTGGACACCTCAATCAGTCACTTGGTCAGCATTTAGTGATGCGGCAAACTATACCCAAAAGCTCAATTCTGTATATGCGGCAACACGACTACACTTAAACGATGATTTGAAACTTTTACTCGGTTTAAATTATGTTCAAGCTAAAAGTGAAGGTGAAAGTTACGGTTCATCAATGGCCTATGATGAAAACAAAGTATCTCCTTATGCTGGCATTACCTATAACTTTAGCCCTGAATACACAGGTTATCTAAGCTATACCTCTATTTTCCGCCCACAATCTGGAGTGGGTACTGATAATAAAGCACTCAAACCAGTTGAAGGTGAAAGCTATGAGGCAGGTATTAAAAGTTCATGGCTAGATGACAAACTCACTGGAACTTTGGCGGTGTTTCGAACAGAACAAAGTAATTACCCTTTGCGCAATTCAGATGGAAATATTCTCAATCGAAAAGTTGAAACCAGTGATTTACGCTCTCAAGGGGTAGAAGTTGGTTTGGCTGGGCAATTAACAGATCACTTAAATATTGCATTTGGTTATAGCCAATTTAGCTTAAAAGATTTAAAAAATGGTGGAGAGGCTCGTACTTACAACCCGAACCAAACCATTAATCTTTTAACGACTTATACTATTCCTGCTATACCTAAGCTGAAAATTGGTGCAGCTTTACAATGGCAAGAGGCGACTAAGCAGTATGATTCTTCGGTAAAGAGTACAATTACCCAAGATGCTTATGCTTTAGTGAATATGATGAGCAGCTATGACTTGAATAAGCATATTTCGCTACAGGCAAATGTAAACAACGTGACAGACAAAAAATATTTATATAGCTTTCCAGATGGTCAGGCTTTTTATGGCCCATCTACAAACTATAGTGTTGCTGTAAAATTTAAATACTAATCTGAACTCGCCTTAATCTTTTTATGATTAAGGCGTTTTCAATTGCAAGAAAGTGATCGTTATGCAGATTGTGCTCTACCCTTTATCAGTGCTCTTTCGTTTTATACTGGCTTTTGGTATGGGCTATCTGTGCAGTTATTTAGTATCCTTAACTTTAATTGACGTGTTTTATCCTTATTTTGCCAAGGCTGAATCTATTTATTTGGCAGCATTTAGCGCACTTATTTTTTACATTTTTTTTGTGATTCTAAGCTTTTGTATTCATTCTTTAAAGAAGCTTACGCTGATCAGCCTAGCTCTGGTCGCTACTTTTTTCCTATTTTCCAAGTTTATAGGTTAACTCATGCATAAATCTGTTCGTCAATCTATGGCATGGTTACACTCTTGGATCGGGCTTACCTTCGGCTGGCTGTTATTTGCAATTTTTTTGACAGGTTCTGCAACATATTATCGCCATGAAATTAGTATGTGGATGCAACCACAATTCGCAAGTATGCAAATCAAACAGGAATCCGCTATACAGTCTGCGTTTGCTTATTTGCAAAAAAATGCCCCAGATGCAAAAAGTTGGTATATCGGCGTTGCAAATCAGAATACCCCTGCAAATAAAATTTATTGGCAAAAAGCCGATGGTGGTTATGAAAGTAAAACTTTAGATGCCAATACAGGTAAAGAATTGAGTCTTTCTGCCACACAAGGCGGTGATTTCTTCTATGGGTTTCATTATCAGCTTTATGGAATGCCTTACTCGATTGGTCGTTTGATTGTCACCTTTGCAGCGTTAATTATGTTTATAGCCTTGATTTCAGGCATTATTACCCATAAAAAGATATTTACAGATTTCTTTACCTTAAGAGTATTTAAAGGTCAGCGTTCATATTTAGATTTTCATAATGTAAGTTCGGTAATAGCATTGCCCTTTTTCTTAACCATTACATTTACCGGCTTAGCGATCTTTTTCTATCTGCTTTTCCCCGCAGGGATGAAAAAAGCCTATCCAGATAATCCATATCAGTATTTTGATGAAATTCGTCATGTTTCAACTGCAAACAAGGCTCAACACGCACAGCCGAAGAATATGTTATCTATTCAACATTTCCTGCAACAAACCCAACAGCAATGGGGAAAAACTAATATTGATAACATTACCGTAGATCAACCCAATACACAGCTTGCTAAGCTCACGATTACTGCCTTAGAAGATCATTCGATTACTCGTAATCAAGCACAACTTAGCTTTAATGGCGCTACAGGTGGTTTAATTGGGAATACCCGTAATAACAGTGCAATTGCAACATTAAATGCCAGTATGTACGGACTGCATATGGCGAATTTTGCCCAACCTTTATTGCGTTTAGGCTTATTTTTCTCTGGCCTCTTAGGTTGTGCAATGATTGCTTCTGGCTTATTGCTCTGGAGTTTAAAACGACAATTACAAAAGAAAAATGATCATTTTCACGTTGGACATTATCTGGTAAACCGACTCAATACCACGATGATTATTGGTTTACCCATTGCGATGTTGGGTTATTTATATGCCAATCGTTTTGTACAACTTCAATCAGATACACCGAATTATGAAGTCTATACATTTTTTACTTTGTGGTTATTCAGTTTTATTATTGCGCTTTGCACAAAACAACAATATCTCTGGAAAACTCAGCTCAAGCTGCTAATTGCCATGACATTAGCCTTGCCTATTTTAAATGTCTATTATCTGATTTCTAATCAATATATTCATTCATTACAGGACTATTGGTTATTTTTACGTGTGGACTTAATGATCTGGTTATTTGCCATTTTAGCGATTTTTTTACATCAAAGAATCACACCGATTCAAAACAAAGCTGTGGCGAAGATCAAGAAAAAGCTAGAACAAAAACAATCACAGGAATCTGTATCATGATATTGGCATTTGCATTTCTCCTGATCCTGATTGCCAGTTATAGCTTATATTTGATCAGTTCAAAGCAGATCACCAAGACTCAGAAAAGTAAATTGTCTGTTTTAGCGCAACATGTGAAACTGGTAAAAGTTATCGCGTTTGCGTTGATCATCTCGGCTTTATTTTTATTCAGTGTAAATTATGGCAATAGCATCTCTTTTGTGGCCTTATGTATACTGAGTAGCCCAATACTGTTTGGATTGATACTCTTTGTAAATGACTTAAAACCCAAAATTAAAAAGTAGACATCTAGCGTTTTAATACTGCTAGCTAAGTTTGATTAGTTTTTTAGGATGCTCAATGGCTAAGCTATAATTCATTGGGCAATCCTGATTGAACCGATAAATTTTTTTAACAAGGTTTAGGCGCAATATAAATCGTTTTTATTCGATATAAATAACTGGTGTATTTCCACGAAAAATACACAATCTACATTACACCGCTATTCTCCCAATTTCTGCAGAATTTGTCTTAAAATAATTTAAGCTGTTCAGGTTGTAACTGCATTTCAATATTTTACAATTTAATCAATCTATAAAATTTCCCCGAGGATTTTATGTTGCTGCAATGGTTTGATTCAATTTTAATTTACAATCAATGATTTAAAAAATTTAAACAAATCTTAGTGCAATAAATAGCGTAAAATTATTTTTATTTATTCAATTTTTTGATGATATTGAAAATAATTATATTTTAACAATGAATGAAGCCGTGAGTGTACTCAAACTATGAAATTCCCTTTCTTAGAAATTCTGCACTCAGCTTAAATCGAAGTAGATTTTTAAAAATTAAAATAGACAGAATTAATTGATTTAAGAGCTTTTCATCATCTGTCTGTGCCTCCTTACTAACCCTAAAAGTATCTTTCTCTCAAGTATTTCATCTTCAGTAAATGACAATGAATCAACCAATAACTCTATAGGCAATGAACTATTTTCAATTAAAAAACAGTCTTGATCTGTAGACCATTCAGGAAGTATTGTAACTTTTTTACGCTTGCGCCTTTGATGCATATAAACACCTTACTTTAAAAACTATGAATTTACTTGCTCATCAACCCAAGATAAGAATTTGTATTTATTACTTATTTCAGGTGCACTCATTATTAAAATATTTTTTTTATTTCCAAACTTACCGAATACTTTATTAGAATTATTAAATTTAAAGTCAGTTTCATCTCCTTCATTTAAAGCTTTGAAATATGCAACAATTTTCTCGGACTTGGTCTTACTCTTGAAGTCTGGTGTCAAAAGTAAAAAATTATAGATCTGCTCTAAAACACACATATAGTTACTACTTTTCATAAAAACCTTAATTATAGATTATTAATGAGATAATTTACTGTAAAGAAATTAGCCAACTATAGAACAAATATATTCGATAGTTGGCTATATAAAATACTATGATTTTCCACGAGATATAAAACCAATAATTGCTAAAATAACAGCTACAACTAGTAGAATTACAGCAAAATCTTTCGATAGACCAGCAACTCCACCAAAACCTAATAAACTAGCAATTAATGCTATAACTGCAAAAATTATCGCCCAACGAAACATACATTATTACTCCTAAAATATTTAATTTTTTTTTGATTTAAATAAAATTTATCTAAATCAATCTATATAAAAACCTATTCTTTATATAGCTTATCAGAAATAAAAAACCTATTTATTTCTTGATTCTTTAGTTTTGGCATAACAATCTTAATTAAAAAAAGAACTGAACAGGAAATAAGAAGCATTCCTATAACTTCAATTGAATAACTAATCATGAATAATAGACTATAAAAGCCAAAGAAAAATAAAAGACTTAAAAATACTTTTTTTAGATATAAGGTCATAATAAGACCATATAACATTGCCGAAAAGAATACATTAAACTTTTTATGTATTCCTAACTTGTCAAAAATTATGATTATTAAACATATAATTAAAACTGAGATAATAAATATAAAAAAATTTTTTAAAATTAACATTTCATTTCCTCTACTTTAGATTTAATAAAATGCTTCCCCCTTAGTAGAGCAACTAAGGGGGAAGACTACCCCAATACACCATCTATTATTATGCTCATTAATTTTATAACTTCTTATTCTAATTTAAGTGTAAGCGACCACATCTTAAACTAATATTCAGTTGTATATTAATAATAATGAACACGTATGGTGTATGAACGCAGTATATATAAATCAAAAATTCAGGCTGTAATCTCTGGCTTACATGATTGTGAGAAATTTCGTACATTTGTTTATTTTTTAACCTATTAATATTTAAAAAATTAGAATTATTTCATTTATTTTCATAAATTTAATTTTAATAAACTATTACTTCAACACAATATATTAACAATTAGCTTAAGTAAAAGTAAAAAAAGTTTACATTACATTTTTTTTTGATCGTTTTTATTTTAAATTGGCTTCAATCCTAACTATGTTGTAAACTTTTAAAGTTACTATTCTTTCTATGTGGAAACATAAAGTTTACTAATAAAATTAAATAGTTATCACACACCATCAGTAACAAATCAAACTGGATGAATTCATAATGGAATTTGTAAGGGTTTTATACGCTAGTAAAGCGACACAAGCGCACCCTGAACTTAAATCTGATCTAATTGATATTCTTAACACTGCTGTTGATTTTAATTCTCGTCATGAGATTACAGGAGTTCTTTACTATGGACATGGATATTTTGTCCAATGTCTTGAAGGTAGCAAGAGTAAAGTTAATGATCTTTTTTATAACCGCATTTTAAAAGATCCACGTCATCAAAATTGTGAAATTCTCTATCATGAGAAATGCGATGTTGGATTATTCAAACATTGGAATATGAAATTTGCACCTGTTAACAAAAGATTAGGTGACTTTTTTCAAGAACACCATCTTGATGATTTTAACCCATTTCTTCTTTCAAGTAACACTATTCCTTCATTCATAGACCTTTTAGCTTCGGAGTATGCTCATGAACCATATAATTTTGAAATCGATGAGTAATTCATTAGTCTATTTTGAAAACGTTAATATAGATGATAAATCATGATTCGTTTGTGCTACGCAAGTACAAGAAATGAATCAACTAATGACCTCATAGAAGATTTAAATGATATTTTGAATACTGCTCGAGATTTTAATTCGAAAAACAATGTTTTTGGTGTGCTTTACTATGCTAATAACTTTTTTTTCCAGTGTCTTGAAGGTGAAAGATCAACTGTACTAGAGCTATTCCATAACATTAGAAATGACGCTAGGCATAAAGATATTATTGAATTCAAAAATGTAGAAATTGACCAAATTAGTTTTAAAAACTGGTCAATGAAATATGTTCAAAAGTGCTCAAAAGCAGAGGTCTTCTTTAATCGTTTAGGTTACGACTCGTTCACTCCTACTGCTTTAACCGAAGACAATTTAGATGCCTTCTTAAATGAACTCTTAAATGAAAAGCAGACTCGGCTTCGAAAGCGAGTTGGTTTAAACCAACGTGGAATATCTAATTTTCTTTAATAAAAAAAGACGAACGTAAGTTCGTCTTTTTTACAAAAATTTATAGCTTAACAGAATGACTTGTTCCAAGCTGCTCTGTTTCACGTGATATTGACGCTTTTGCTACTTTGAAAAGAGTTACAAATTTTCCTGCACCTTTCCAGTATTGTGCACCATTACATATTACACGTACTAATTGAATATTTGGATCCGACTTTCCTTGTTCAAAAAAAGTTCCATACGAAGCGGACCACAATTGATCAAGCACCTCTTAATCTTGGACACATTCTGCAATTCCATTAATTGAGACATAATCATTTTTTAAATTTTCCAATTTTAACATTCTCATGTAAATTGAAATAGTTTCTTAGTGTTAATTAAATATTTTAATTATATGATAAAAAATTATTATTCATGAATAATTTATTTTTTTGTTATCATTGATGCTTACAACTTTGAACTGGTAATCTTTATGAGTAATATTTTGATTTACCACAGCACGGTCTAATTGATCCCACAATTCAAAGTGAAAAAAATCAGAAGTTTCAGAGTAAATCCAAAACCATAAAATAGACCTATCCTTTTTTATAGGGTCATAAGTGGTATCTTTAACTTTTACCAATTTATGTAAATGAAAATTTTCATCTTGAAGTACTATTTCTTGAATATCCAATAGAAGATTTCCGTCGATCTTAATTGATTAGGAATATAACCTATTTTTAATTTTTTTTTAAATATGGTTTCAGATAAAATATGTAAACTAATTTTTCTTAATTTTGTTCAATGTACTGATATTAAATATCAATTAACTCTTATGAAATTATTTTATCCAGTTAATTTTTATATATTAAATAACTAACCAATAAATTATTGTAATACAATTAAAAACGAAATTTAAAATTTATAATAAATTGATTAACTCATGTGCTCAAACTATCAAACTCCAAAAATAACAGCATTTGTTCAATTAGGAATCGAACTCAATGCAATGGATTATCCTTTAAAGTCACACGTTTATCCGTTATACCCTGCTCCAATTATTATGAAAGAGTTTAACCTAGATTTATGAAGATTTGCACTAATTCCAAAATGGGCTGAGGATACAAAGTTAGGGACACACCTATAATACTTGAACTGAAACTATAGTTGAGAAGCCTAACTTTCGACATGCTTGACTTATAGCAAGTTTTACTTTGTGCCGGTTCAAGAATTTGATGATCTCAAGTGCATCGATGGTAAAAGCCATTTGTACAGAATTCACCGTAAGAACGACTACCATTCGCTGTTGCAGAAACTCACGATGATTAGTTAATTAAAAAATAATAATATTTTTTCAATGATTACAATCAATTCTGACAATCATCCTTTCATGAAGCAATTTTATGCGCCTACCGATGAAAAAAGATCAATCATAGTCATATCAAGAGAATATCGAAAAGACTGCTTGAATATTGATAAAGAAAATGCACACGAAAATTTCTTTGAAATGCGTGATGATTTTCCGCTTTCCCTCGTGAACACTCATCTGAAGTAGCCAAACAAAGTGACCTTTTTTAAATTAAGACTGTTTATCCACATAGTTTAAATTTGAAATTAAAAACTATTACATTTAATATCTTGAATACGTAACTTATTCAAGTGGTATTTTTTATGAATATTGAATTAAATTCAAAATTATCGAAAGCTAAACTTCAAAAGCTTAAAGATGCAAGTCTAGATCACTTGAAAAGCTCTAAAGTTATTGATATCAGAGCACATTCATCTAAATTAAAATGTCCATCTGACCTATCTAGAATATCGTCATTTCAGGCAATCACTAAGTATTCTATTCCATTAGTTTTAAATAAAATTACTGCAGATTCCTCCTCAGTATTTGAGAATTATATAGACAAAACTGTTGACATGGATGATCTGCTTATTTCAAATAAGGAAGCTACATTCATTGTTCAAGTTGAGTCGTATTCGATGAAAGACATTGGAATTGATATCACTGACTATTTGATTGTCGATAGAAGTATTCGATCACAGCACCAAGATATTGTTATCGCATTCATTGACAATGATTTCACTGTGAAAAGAATGATGATTACACAACGGATGTCACATGATGAATTGTTTAATATTTTTCATAATGAAAATGATCTTAGAAATTTGCCTGCAGTGTGGCTCAAACCTGAGAATATTGAGTACAAACCAATCCTCCCCCGCAATGAACAAGAATTAGTAATTTGGGGTGTTGTCACCAAAATTATTAAGAACTTTAAATGATACATGAAGAAAAGATATTTGTTCTTATTGATATCAATAATTGCTATGTCTGGTGTGAGCGTTTCTTTAACCCGAAGCTAAATAATGTCTTGGTGATAGTTTTATTAAATAACAATGGTTGCGCAGTAGCTCGAAGTAACTAAGTCAAGGCTATGGGGATTAAAATGAGCCTCCATTTTTTCAAATCAAAGATGCTGTCCAGAAAAATTGTTTTCAAGTTCCTTCAAGTAACTATGCGATATATGCTGAGATGTCACGTCGATTTTATTCATTTTTTGCCAGTTATTTCGCACCACCCGAACTCGAGATTTATTGAATTGATGAGTGTTTTCTAGATCTATCAAGTTTTAAGCATAATTATAATCTTGGTGATTGATTATCGCCAAGGAATGCACGAACGTATTCAACAATGAAGCGGATTGCCTGTCTCAGTATGAATTGGTTCCAACAAAACAGAAGCAAATATCGCTAATCAGAAAGCAAAAAAGGGAAAGCGATTTAATGGAGATTATGATTTAGCAAGCATGGCACAGAAACATCCTGATTACTTGTGTTTGTTTATAGAAGTAGGTGAAAATATGAAATGTTGCTAGAAAACAAATGCTTGACAAAAATAGCCCTTACATTGAAGGACTACTTTTTCGAGCATCTGTTAACGTGTTACTCTTTCCCAAGCATCTTTAACTGCATGTTTTGCTTCTTCCCATTTTAAACGAGACTCTCTTTTAGTCTTTTCCCATTGAAGCTTAAGATCAGCTTCAACTTCTTCAAATTTTGTTTCATAAGGATAATTGCTTCTAGAAGTGTACCCTAGTTGATAGGCATCACGATAATCACGATCGTAATCTACATTATCATATAAGTTAACCGTGTCTTTAAAGTAAGGCCGCGTATTATAAGTCTCACGCCAATAAACATCCTCATCTGTTGGATTTACAGCTTCAGAAATACTTTTCCCTGCTAATCCTCCAACAACTGCTCCTACTACTCCCCCGACTGCAGCACCTACAGGTCCGCCAACGGCTCCAATAGCTACACCACTTGCTGCGCCACCTGCTGCACCAACACCTGTGCCAATTGGGTGAGCTCCTGGCTCACCTGAAATAGGGTCAGCATTTAGTTGCTTACGTTGTTCTTTACTCATATTTTGAACAACTTCATTATCTATATTAGAATTTGACATATTTAATCCTCTATTTGATAAAAATTATTAATCCAGATACTCAGTCAACGATAATCATCCTAGATTAATTATTTTCATTCAATATTACTATTTGTTATAGTTTGAAGAACAGTTTGTATAAAACAGAATTAAGTAAATTAAAATAAAACATGTTCAAAACCACAGCACTGTTGAATATTATCGCTTTTAAAACTTCTTAAATAAAAAACATTAAATTACAATATAAAACACTAAAACCTCACTTTGATAAATTAAAAATAAATAATTATAAAACATAAAGTTAAAATAAAATATCTCAACAACATCATTAAAATCAAAGCGAATAATTATATACTTCTCAATAAAATTTTTAAATTATAATTGCATCACAAAAAATAAAGGAACCAAACATAATATATCAAAGCAAGTGAGAAAAAAATCACATTACCATTAGTTTTATATCTGTTTACAAATATAATTTTTTAAATTAAATAACTCTTTAAACCTTACATTCTTAACTCAATAAAACTTAAAGCTTAAAAATACTTACATCATTATCTTTTTTTAAGTTTTAGACTGGTATCTCAACTTGAACAATAAATAGGCAAACATTATGAGTAACGTTAATGCTAACGATATTAAAGAACATGCTTCAGTAATTGCTTCATGTGGTACACAGATCGGTAAAGTCGATCATCTTGAGGGAAAAGATTCCATTAAATTGACACGAAGTGATGATGAACATAATGAACATCACCTGATTCCATTAAGTTGGGTGAGTGAAATTAAAGATGGAAATGTAATTTTGAATAAAAATTCAGAAGAAGTAAGAAATCAGTGGCAAACATTGTAGGCTTTACCTAAATTAATTTGCTATTTCAAAAATGCCAATCAATTTGATTGGCATTTTTATCATCAATATATTACCGATTCCCACATAATCATTGCATGAGTCAGAATTCCCCTTATTAGTATTAGTTCATTTTGAATTGTACTTCAAGCAACAGTTATCAAATGTATTCGACATTACCATTTTTTCGCAAATTAACATGGTTTGATATATCAATTGATCTTAAGTTTGAAATAGTTAACTTAGCAATTGCAAATTTCTGTATCTGCTTCAAAGTATTTATTTTTGAGATAATATATACACCTTTTACTTCTTCTAAATATTTTTATAACATTTCCTAAACTCATTTTTATCAGATCAGAATGACCATTTAATATATTAGGATTAAGGTTAATCGCTTTTTTACGATCTTCAATCCATTTTTCTGCTATTCTACGAGGGTTAAATGTTTTGCTTTCAATGAAAACTAGATAGACTTTTCTGTTAGTTCTAATTCCAGCTCGATAACGAATAGTGCCATCGGTAAGACTTCTTTGTCTAATTGAGCCCATAATTATTTACGCCATTCCTACTTTATTAATTATGGCGTAAATATTGGCGTAATAAACTTATTATTCACATAGGTTTTCACATGTTCAAAACTAAACTTGCATCTCATGTAAGATCTTGTTTAGAAAGTAAATTTTTGCAAACTCATAATTGTTAAAGTAATTCACATAAAGTTAGGTAAACTATGCTGCAATGGTTTGAAAAGTTAGTAGATCCATATCCGTCGAAAGGTTTAAACGAACCATTACCCACTAAGTTCTTTCCATTTGTTTGGCAAGCTGCGACTGGTGTTAAGCGTTATTTATTGATTTTAATATTATTCACTGCTGCAACAGCATCTTTTGAAGCCTTATTCTTTTCACAAATCGGACATTTAGTCGATTGGTTGACTCAGTCAAAACCTCAAGACTTTTTAGTGAATCATCGTGAAAATTTGATCTTTTTAAGCTGTATTTTATTGGCAAATATCTTTTTTGCCAGTATGCAATCTATTATCAGACATCAGATTTTATACAGTAGTTTTCCAATGCGTTTGCGTTGGAGATTTCATAATCTTATGTTACGCCAAGGCTTAGACTTCTTTCATAATGACTTTGCAGGTCGTTTATCTGCAAAAGTTATGCAGACAGCGCTAGCAGTACGTGAGTTTTGGGTGATTTTAGGCGATATGGTGACTTATGTTGTCATCTACTTCATCACCTTCAGTATAGTATTGGGCTCAATTTCCCCTATTCTATTGATTCCACTTTTATTGTGGTTGGCACTGTTTGTGAGTGCAGCATTATTTTACATTCCCAGATTAGGACGAATATCTAAAGAACAAGCCGATGCGCGTGCGGTGATGACCGGACGAGTAACAGATGCCTACACGAATATTCAGACAGTGAAACTTTTTGCCCATGCTGGCCGTGAAAGTCAATATGCAAAAGAATCAATGAAAGAATTTATGCGTACTGTGTTCAAACAAATGCGTTTAGGCACTGCATACGAACTTTGCATCAATTTGCTGACCGCCGTTTTATTCTTTGGAGTTCTAGGTACTGCTGTTTGGTTATGGTTACAGGGGCAAGCCGCGATTGGTGTCATTGCGGCAACAACAGCCATGATTCTTAAACTCAATAGTATGGCTGAATTTATGATGTGGCAAACCTCTGCCCTGTTTGAAAATGTCGGAACAATTCAAGATGGTATGCAAACCTTAGGTCGTCAGATCAATATCCAAGACAAAGAAGATGCCAAACCACTTGTTGTGACTGAAGGCAATATTAAATTTAGTGATGTCACATTTGCCTATAATAGCAAAAAAGTAATTGATCACTTCAACTTAAACATTCAACCTGGCGAGAAAATTGGTATTGTTGGACGTTCTGGTGCGGGAAAATCCACCTTAATTCAATTACTTCTACATTTTTATACCATTAATGAGGGAAAAATTACCATTGATAGTCAAAATATTGAGGAAGTCACTCAAGACAGTTTAAGAAAAAATATCGCGCTTGTCACCCAAGATACCTCGTTGCTACATCGTACAGTTGCGGAAAATATCAAATATGGTCGTCCTGATGCGACTGATGAAGAAATGTATGAAGCAGTAAGAAAAGCCAAAGCAGATGAGTTTATTCCACAACTTTCAGATTTAAGAGGTCGTACTGGCTATGATGCTTATGTTGGTGAGCGTGGAGTAAAACTGTCGGGTGGTCAACGTCAGCGTATTGCCATTGCACGTGTATTTTTAAAAGATGCGCCAATTTTAATCTTAGATGAAGCAACTAGTGCCTTAGACTCCGAAGTTGAAGCTGCAATTCAATCAAGCTTAGATGAGTTAATGCAAAAGAAAACCGTGATCGCAATTGCCCATCGTCTTTCAACCATTGCACAAATGGATCGTTTGATTGTGCTAGATCAAGGTCAAATTGCAGAACAAGGCACCCATGAAGAGCTTATTGCACAAAATGGTATTTATGCGCATTTATGGCATAGGCAGACGGGTGGTTTTTTAGTTGAACCTGAACAGAAAACCACTGAAGATGAAGACTCAACAGTCAGCGCTTCATAAATAAAGCGTTTAAATAGCCAAATTATAAAAACCACGTTAAAAATAACGTGGTTTTTTATTGCGTCTATTCTATTGATTAAGCATACATCATAGCCTTATTTGGATATATTTTAGCTACAACATGCAGTTCAATGATTATATTTTTAGAATCAAGAATTAATCGGCTTGACGAGGCAACAGAATTGATTATTTTGATATGATTAAGTACCCTCCATCATTTGTACTCAAATTATTACTTATGTTATTGCAATATTTAAACTAGTATATAAAAACAGTACTCTTGAGCTTTCCGCTTACTTATCCAGATAAAACAACAACTTTTCCGTATAAATCAAAAACAAAAAAGCTGCCTTATATAAAGACAGCTTCTTATTTAAATCTAGCCAATCAACGCTATTTTAAATGATTAATACCAGTTCATTAATGAAACACCTAGTCCAACATAGGTCGCACGGTGATTATAATCAATCAAACTTTCGCCATATCCATCAAACAATTGAAAATGACCACGTAACTTCCCTTTAATAGGGAACGCCCAATCAAACTGCACTGCACCATGTGAATCATCCCCACCTTTTAAAGAATGACGTAGCATCAAAGAAAAATCATTGTCATTCCAACGATAGAATGCGGTTAAATCACCACGACCAATATAATTTTTAATATCAGGATTATTGTCATCCTGAAAATCTTCTTCAATGCGATACCACGGACGCACCATCAAAGCAAAATTATCTTTTTCAAATCCAAGATTTAAAATTACTCGATTCCAGCTACGTGAAAGTGGATCAGAACGTCCATTTGACTGATGATTCAACGTCAAACCTAATAAACGTCCATTTAAACCCAATAAATTATAATTGGTTCGAAAAATTAAACTTGCTTCAGGCTCATAATTTGTTTCACGAAATGGACGGGACTCTTCACTGTTGTAAACTTGCCAACGAGAAGATTGTGTATATCCTACCCAAACATCACCATTATTTCCAAACACGTTTTCAGCAGCTTTGGTTTTTAAAGAAATCTGGAATTTTGCTTCCATAGACTTTAAATTTTGATCTTCTTCCACTGTATTTTGGGGGTTTGGGCTCTGTGGAAATTCATTTTTCTTACTGGTCCAAAATGCAGGAAGTAAATATACAGGTTGATTCGCCCGAATATTCCATGTACCTAACTTACTATCTTCTGAAAGCTCCCAACGTCGATCAAGTAATGAGGTGTTGGGATCAATTTTATCACCATGAATTGCAAATAAATTTTCAGCTGTCTGGGTAATTTTGTCTTTTAGTGTTTCAGGTTCAACATTGGCTTTTTGAATATCTAAGGCAGCACGTTGCTCTGACACCAAAACTTGCGGAGCAACCGCAGGCGTTTTAAATATTTTATCGTAACAAGCCAAACGGTCAGCGTTAGATTCGAGTGCAACACAGGCTTGTGTACTTGCAGGATTTACTTGTGCAGTATCATCTGCGTGTACAATGGTCACCAAACCAAAACTGAGCATCATTAAGATGCTCAGATTTAATGGTGTACGTTCAAAATTTTTGAACGACATAGAATTCTCCAGAAAGAATTTATAGGGTTAATTTACTTTCTTAATTTCAAAACCTAATTGTTCCAACACGTCTTTTTTTACAACTGGAGCGACTACAGCTCTTACAGGCTTTTGCTCAAGTAAATAAGTTTGTGTGACACGCTTAAGGTCATCAATAGTAACGTTTAATAAGCGTTCGCGTAATTGCTTTCTAAACGCAGGTGTCCGTCCATGAAGCAATGCATAACATGCAGTAATGGCCTCACCTGCTGGTGATCCAGGTTTATCCATACTCGAAACTAGACCAAGAATTGCTTCTTCAAGTTGATAATCATGCTGCTCTTTATGTAATAACCAATCTAGACTTGCCTCAAAGTCTTGGAATGTTTCTGCAAGGCGCGGATCTCGATAACTATAGAATCTGAACGAGCAAGCATTGCCGTCATAGCTTGCACCACCACCATATGCTCCGCCTTTTTCTCTAATGGCACTATGTAGGAAACCATTCCGTAAATAGCCTGCAAGTACCATTAACGGCGCAGCATCTGGATGTGCAACATCTACAGCTTGGTAAGCAGAAGCACAAAATTGAACATTGGCTTGAATTAACCATGCTTGATCTGCATCGCTCTCATCCATAGCCACTTGAGTTAAATAAACAGGAGATTGATCAACCGTAAGCTTATCCCAAACAGTTTGAACCTCTTCAACTAAACGCTCTGAATGATGCTCTTCACACACCAATAAAAATTGTTTTGGTGCAAGCATTAAACCTTTATGAATTGATTTTAACTCATCTATAAACGCATCATATGCCGCATCATCTTTTTCAATTTTTGCAATCAAATCACCTAGCCAATTCAATGCGCCTAGGCCTGTATTGTCATAATCGCGTTTTGCTAACGCACTCATATGACGTGAGGCAATTTGCATCGCATAACTATGGCCAGAACCAGATAAACGAGAAGCCCAACGGGTTTTACGTTGTTGTAAAAGTTCGATAATGCGATCTTTTTCATCAAAACGTAACTGCTCAAAAGCCAGTTTAAGCAACTGAATGGCATCAAATTTATCAGTTAAAGATTTAGTTGTTAAAGTCAACCATGCACTGATTTGACCTTTGTCATCGGTTTTAGAACGAAGCGAAGCGCCCATTCCCAAGCCGCCACTGACAGCAGTCTGTAACTGTTGAAGTTCAAGATAATCATATTCGCCCGCCCCCACTTCTCCCATGAGAACAGACAGTAAGTTGAAATAAGGCGATTTTACAATTTGATCTGGAATTTGAATCAATACTTGTTGGTAGTAAATTCCGTTTGTACCTGCATGGTACAGATGTAATGGTGTATCTACCCCATTGCAAATCACTTCACGCAATTGACCTTGAACAATGGCCAATTCAGCAGGAATATCCTCCAAACCGACTTTAGGCAATAAGCTCAAATCATCTGGTGTTTCTTGACGGATTTTTAAAGCTTCTGTCTGAGCAATAATTTCAGCTTTATCTGCTTCAGACAAAGCCTCACCAATTTTCGCTAAACGTGATTTTTCATCTTCTGCTTCTTGAGCAGATTTATTTGCATCTGGAACTAAAGTCATTTGTACACGATGTGGATTATCCAATAAATGAACTTGAATCAAATTAGATAACCACATCGGATCTTTGAGTTCTTCTTTTACTTCTGCAATGGCAGTATCTACATCCCAGGCATGGATTGGATCATTATGATGAATTGCATTACCCAAACCATTGAGGATCAGCGTTAAACCATACGGTGTACCATCACCACTGATTTCACGTTGATGTAATTCAATTTGGTGCAAAATTGCATCAACCATTTCTTTATCAATAGGCTTTGAAGCAACATCTTGAAGAATATTGAGTACACCATTTTTAAATTCTTCAGTATGCTCAGGGTTTGAACCTTGAACACCACAATAGAACGTCATTTCATAGTTTGAATCATCTACACCCATGATTGGACCCGTAGACTGCGCATAACCACATGTTTCTAAATAATGGCGCAATGGCGAAGCTGAATTTTCTAAAAGAATCCCTTCAACTAAACGCATACCCAAGCGAAGTTTAACATCACTGGTCTTCGGCAATAACCAAGACAAAATATGGTACGTCTTGTCTTTTAAATCTTCTGCATCAACAGCATAGGTTTCTTGTACTTCAATTGGTGCTGTGAGGCGCTGCTCTTCTTTAGAGTAAATCGTTTCACCTTTACTGAATTTCGACAGCGCCAACTTTTCAAATTGTTCTTGCAATTTATAAGCAGGCTCATCACCAAAGGTCATAAATACAGCATTACTTGGGTGATAATGTGATTTATAAAACGCTACTAACTCTTCATAAGTTAAGTCTGGAATATCCTTTGGATCACCACCAGAATTATAATGATAAGTTGTTTTCGGGAACAAATGATGTGCAAGCTGATGATAAAGCTGGTCTGAAGGCGAACTCATCGCTCCCTTCATTTCATTAAATACCACGCCTTTATAAACAGGTTCACCATTTTCAAGCTCAATACGAATACCTTCTTGAGCAAAGTCCAATGGATTTAAATTGGCAGCAAAAGCAGCATCTAAATAGACTTCCAATAAGTTCTGGAAATCCTTTTTATTTTGTGTTGCAAATGGATAAGCCGTCCAATCTGCTGCCGTAAATGCGTTCATAAATGTGTTTAATGAACGACGAATCATCAAAAAGAATGGATCACGTACAGGAAATTTCTCTGAACCACATAACGCTGTATGTTCAAGAATATGCGCCTCACCTTTGGAATCCATCGGTTGAGTACGAAAAGCAACTAGAAACACATTTTCGTCATGATCTGTTGCTAAATGGTAGTGCATTGCACCAGTCACTTTATGTTTATATTCAGACACTAAAATGTCTAAAGCTTCTACATGGTGTTGACGTACCAGCTGAAACGCAGGATGAACAGTTTGAGATAAGGTTTCAGTGACATCTACAGTCATGCGATCTCCAATATTAAATATTTATCTATACGTTTAAGTATAACCGAAACTTAAATAAATGCGATTCATTCCTAAAACTAATTCTTAGTAAATCAATCAGAATTAATCGCGACTTACTGTCAAAATATCAAGAATGAGCAATGGGATAAATAAAAAAAGTGATGATCAAAAGATTCGATCATCACTGTAAAACTTCACTTTTTTTACTCAATATTTTTAAATTAGTGATGCTTATGTTTTTTCTGTATCCCAACGCTGAGCAATAAAAATACAGATCAAAATTACACTCAACAATACAGCTGATGCTATGAAGTGACTCAGGGCTAATCCACCATGATCAATTGGTTTATCTAGAAAATCACCAACCACAGCCCCTAATGGTCGAGTAAGCACAAATGCGCTCCAGAACAAAATAACTCTGGATATTTTTGTAAATAAATACAAAGTGATGACGATTAAAATCAATACCACATATAACACAATCCCACCGCTATAACCCAGTCCTGCTGTATCTGATGACCAATCTCCCAATGCTGTACCTAAAGTTTGCGAAAAGGTAATGGTTAACCAATAGAACAGTTCTGCTCGGGGCTGATTAATATGTGGTGAAATTGTTCCTTCAACCTTATACCAAGCATATAAAGTCAACAATACCAAACTGAGTAATAACGTACTTCCACCGAAATAGCCAATACCCAGTGAGCGATCGACAAAGTCTGCTAATGTGGTCCCCACTGTGGTACTTGCAATAATGGTAAACCAATATAAATAGGGGTGAAAAGCCTTAGCCCGAATTTGAAAATAGACAAAAGCGATAAAGATAAAAGCAAAGATAAAGGTTCCTAGCAAATACCCTAAATTAAGCGACATTGACACAGCATCACCGGCCGTTTCACCAAAAGTGGTTGCAAAGATTTTGGTGATCCAAAATAGTAATGTGACTTGCGGAACTTTTGCAATCAGCACATCTAAATCATTTTGCTTCATTTCACATATTCAGCAATTATGCGTTAAAAGCTATAGTCTATACTTCGACTTAAAATAGAATTAAAATGTGAAAAAAGTCACTTAACGCTCTTAAAGACTCAGTAAGATTTGTATTTAGTACTTATCATGACTTTACAAAAACTGATTAAATATGGCTTATCTATGTTTAGGTTTTTGTAGAAAAGAATTACTTAGGCTATTTTTAGTATGTTTACCAAGAAAACTATTTTTGGAGATCAATACAAATTCGTCTCCAAAAAATAAAGATGACCTTAAAGCCTATCTTTGTAATCTAGCAGCATTTTCAAATTATGTTGTTGCGTAACATTACAGATTAGAGACCAAAGGATTTCCAAATTCACTAAATTAAATATTTAAAGTAATTATAATTTGGGTGATTTGAGACAAAAACATAATTTTGCTTTTGGTAAAATGGCGCTGCATCTTTTTCACTATTTAAGCACAATGCAGAAAAATTGGGTTTTGCTCTTTTTTCAAGTTCAAGCAATAAACTTTTACCTAATCCATTTTTGCGGTATTCAGGCAATACATAAAAACGACGTACCCGACCAATTTTATGCTGAGTTTCAGGGTTATGCTTTGTATCACCATCTTCACTGATTTGAATATTTAAACCACCGCATGCAACCAGTTTATCTCCATCAAACGCAACCAATAAAAATTCACCATGTCGATTAAATTTATTGGTTCCTTTCTGAAATTCATCAACCAACCGTTGAATAAAATGAAACCCTTCTTTCTCAGCAACTATAGCTAAATCTTGAATTTGCGCAGGCAATTGATCTACCTGTTGAATTAAAATATTCACTCAACCTCCAATATGTTTAGGGTCTGTAGACAGTTTTAACTTTATGCCTATGTTTATTTCCAAACAAAACCTAACCTAGCAATCTAATTTAATCACGCACATTGATAAAAACAATGGCTTAAATGAAGCAAAAATCATCTCAAAAACAGTTTTGTTCAGCACACAAGCAGATTATAAAACTCCAACAAGCCATATTTGACAAATGTAATTGAATTTTTTTCAACAAACTACTGTAAAGCTGAGCATTCGTGTAAACTTTATGTTTTTAACATTGATGTGATGAAGAACATGGCTACAGTTGACCTTTTTGCAATTGGTAACGCGCTCATTGACCAAGAATTTAAAGTATCAGATCACTTTTTAGCTGAACAAAATTTGCAAAAAGGCACCATGCAACTCGCAGATGGTGAGTCCCAAACTCAGCTATACAATAATTTAAAAGCTAGCCAAAATTATAAAGGTCAAGCATCTGGTGGTTCAGCTGCCAATACAACAGTGGCATTTAGTGCATTAGGTTCTTCAGCATTTTATGCCTGTCGTGTTGGAAATGATGATCTAGGCACAATTTATCTCGATGGTTTAAATGAAGCAGGCATCAAAACTTCTAAAAAATCCATCAGTGAAGGCGTTACGGGCACCTGTATGGTTTTAGTCAGTGGGGACTCAGAACGCACGATGCAGACTTATCTCGGTATTACTGCTGAACTTTCAGATCTACAAATGGATTTTGAACCTTTAAAGACAGCACAATGGTTATATATCGAAGGTTATTTGTCTACCAGTGATTCAGCACGAGCTGCAGTAAATCAAGCACGTCAAATTGCACGTGATCACAAGGTTAAAATCGCATTAACTCTATCAGACCCAGCTATGGTGCAATATGCACGTCAAGGTTTAAATGAATTAATCGATGATGGTGTAGATCTAATTTTCTGTAATGAACAAGAAGCTATGATGTATACAGAAACTGACTCTGTAGAAGCTGCGCTCAATAAGTTAAAAATGCTAAGTACTGATGTGGTCATTACCTTGAGTGAAAAAGGTGCATTGGTCGCAGATCAAAAACAACATTTTTATGTTCAAGGTCGTAAAGTAAATGCAGTAGATGCAAATGGCGCTGGTGATGCATTCTCAGGTGCTTTCTTATATGCTTTAAATAATGGTGAAAATTTACAAACTGCGGCACAACTTGCTATTCTTATTTCTAGTGAAGTGGTGTCTAAATTTGGGCCACGTCTAGACGTTGCAGAATACGCAAATCTACTCGAAACGTTCAAAAAGGAATGTGCATAAATGTCTGAAAAAATTGCAATGACCGATGAAATTGAAGAGCGTAAGGCACGTGCGTTTGACACAATGACAGGTGATACAATTTTTATCACTCAACGTGATGGTGCATTTTATGCCTATCAAAACGTCTGCCCACACCTACAAACTGAGTTAGAATTTCTTGAAAATCAGTTTTTAGACCAAGATGGCGAATATATTCAATGCTCTACACATGGTGCTTTGTTTGAAGTTGAAACAGGTGAATGTATTTCAGGACCATGTCTGGGTGATAAACTTGAAAAAGTAAATATTTCAGTCCATTCAGATGGTGGTATTTACATCGAGGACGAATAAGATTGGAAACTGCCATGCTTGGATTTTTATTTGAACATGAATTAATGCCCTTTCACCTCAGTGTCTTGGCTTTAATTCTGCTGAGTATGGCAGAAACTTTTGGCTACTATATCGGCTTACGGCCAAGTACCTTTCTGAAAAAAATTTCACCAGATTGGCTCATCGAATCCCCCTTACTACAAGTTAAATTTTCCAAAGTTCTTATTTTCGTTTTTTTATTATTGAATTTTAGTTTTGCAGGCTATTTTTTACAGCTATCTATCTTTGCCAGCAAACAAGTTTTTGCCGCTTGGTATTATGTGGTTTTACCCGCATTGGTGATTGCAATCTTCTTTACCGTGTTTATGATTCATTGTTTGGATCAGGTGATAAAACCTAAAGTTGCATTGAATCAAGTTGACTTGCTTGGACGATTAGCTACTGTTTCTAGTGGTAATGCACGCCCAGGTTTTTCAGCTCAAGCACGAGTACGTGATGAAAATGGACAGCTTCACTATATCCAAGTCGAACCAGAATTTGGTGAATTAGAATTTCAATCTCAAATTATCTTAATACGTTTTAGAAAATCCCATTATATTGCGAAGAAGATTTCAATTTCAAATCATCTATTTAGTTCAGACCAATATTAATTCATAATTTGTTCATTTAAGTCAACATTCTTTTGTGCGACGTATTAGTACAATTACTCACTATATTTTTATATTTTGTTCTCCCCCATAAACTTTAATAAAATAATAACTTTACATCAAGAAATGAAGCAGAATTTAATGCAATAGTCTAAGCGAAAACTAAACTTAATCAGCAATAATTTCAGAGATCTATAGCTAAATTTAAACATGTTCTACGAGATGCCCCCCCCTTCACACTGATAGCTCCACTTTATAACCCACTAAATATTGCATAACATCCCCCCTAATTTACGACATCGCAAAAATTAGAATTTACTCTTTAGAATAAACATGAAACCACAATCCGATATTTTACTCTTTCATCTTTTACATGAGCCAATGGGGCTCTTACTTTAAGTAAAATTCTAGTAAAAAGTCTATTATTTACTAAAACATAAAATCGTACTTGTGTAAGAATTCAAGTGGTTGATTTATTTTACAGCACAATTATAAAAATTTAAAACCAACTCTTTTAATCAGATTAATTTTTAAAGAAAAAACTAAATCAAACTAATTTAGTTGGTTTAATAAAATCTAAACAATACCATTCTAGTTGGTTTTATTTTTATTAATTCTAAGTGTTTTGATCAACTTTAAAATCAATAAAATTTAGTATATTTTTTAACAAAGTAAATTTTTAACTACTTGTTTAATATAAATTTAATAATATATTTTTATTTTAACTGTTTTATCTATTTATTTCTTGTTGCGTTTTGTTTAATAATATAAGCATATTTAAATAATAGGCTTAACGCATGAGCTTAAAACCTAACGATTTAAACCGTCGGCTTGTCAGAGAAATTGCAGTCATATTAATAATTAAGATTGCTCTTCTAATGACGATCAAACATATCTGGTTTGATGCTCCGACTATTCCTAAAGATTTTGATAACCAAGTTGCTGAGCGTATTGCTGGCAGTCCTTCCCAAATCAAGGAGACACGTTGATGATTTCTGAAAGCGTGGTCGATCTTTCGCGGTTCCAATTTGCAATGACCGCGATGTATCACTTTATATTTGTACCACTTACTCTAGGTCTGGCTTTTATTCTTGCCATTATGGAAACCACTTATGTGATTTCTGGTAAAGAAATTTATAAAGACATGACCAAATTCTGGGGCAAACTTTTTGGTATTAACTTTGCTTTAGGTGTAACCACTGGTCTGACGATGGAATTCCAGTTTGGTACAAACTGGGCGTACTACTCTCACTATGTGGGTGATATTTTTGGTGCGCCACTTGCCATTGAAGGATTGATGGCATTCTTTCTAGAATCAACTTTTATTGGTTTATTCTTCTTTGGCTGGGATCGCCTTTCAAAAGTTCAACATTTAAGTGTGACATGGCTAGTTGCGCTGGGTTCGAATTTATCCGCATTATGGATTTTAGTTGCCAATGGTTGGATGCAAAATCCTGTCGGTTCAGAATTTAATTTTGAAACCATGCGTATGGAACTTGTCGATTTTGGTGCTTTGATTTTTAACCCAGTTGCTCAAGTGAAATTTGTTCATACGGTGTCAGCAGGTTATGTGACTGGTGCAATCTTTGTTCTTGCCATTTCGAGTTATTACTTATTGAAAAAACGTGATTTACCATTTGCGCGTCGCTCTTTCGCCATCGCTGCAATCTTTGGTTTAGCATCTACACTTTCAGTAATCTTACTAGGTGACGAATCTGGTTATGAGCTTGGTGACGTTCAAAAAACTAAGTTGGCAGCAATTGAGTCTGAGTGGGAAACACATCCTGCGCCTGCGCCATTTACTTTATTTGGTATTCCAAATCAGGAAGAACAACGTACTGACTACGCTATAAAAATCCCGTATGCAATGGGTATTATTGCCACACGTTCACTCGATAAAGAAGTCACAGGTCTTAAAGATTTGATGGTTCAGCATGAGGCCCGTATCCGTAATGGTATGGTCGCATATAGCGAACTCGAAAAACTTCGTGCTGGTGACCGTTCGCCTGAACTTATGGCATCGTTCAAAGAAAACCAAAAAGATTTAGGTTATGGCTTACTTCTCAAAAAGTATACTGAAAATGTAACGGATGCTTCTGAAGCACATATTCAAGCAGCAACAAAAGATACGATTCCAAATGTAACTGCATTGTTCTTCTCTTTCCGTGCAATGGTCGCTTCTGGTTTCTTGATGCTACTCCTGTTTATTCTTGCAACATTTGCTGTGGCAAAACGTAATGCAGAAAATAAACCGTGGTTACTTAAATTTGCATTGTTTGCACTGCCATTACCTTGGATTGCAGCACAAACAGGTTGGTATGTGGCTGAAGGTGGTCGTCAACCATGGACCATTGGTGAAGTGTTGCCTACACATCTGTCTGCATCAAGTTTAAGCACTGGCGATGTATGGGGATCAATCATTGCATTAGCCGCGTTCTATACGGTGTTATTGATTATTGAAATGTATTTAATGATCAAATTCTCACGTTTAGGACCAAGTTCTTTACATACAGGCAAATATCACTTCGAGAAACTTGAAGCTCAGCAAGCTCAAACTGGGGAGAATCAATCATGATCGAATATGAACTTCTCAAAATTATCTGGTGGGTTTTAGTCGGTGTTCTACTGATTGGCTTTGCCCTGACAGATGGTTTCGATATGGGCTCAATGGCACTCATGCCATTTGTAGGTAAAACTGATGATGAACGCCGTGCAGCAATCAATACCATTGCACCGCATTGGGAAGGCAACCAAGTTTGGTTCGTGACTGCGGGTGGTGCACTATTTGCTGCTTGGCCTATGGTTTATGCAACGGCCTTCTCAGGTATGTACTGGGCGCTCTTGCTGGTCTTATTTGCACTCTTCCTTAGACCTGTTGGCTTTGACTATCGCTCTAAACTTCAAAATACTCAATGGCGTAATTCTTGGGATTGGGGCTTATGTATCGGTGGAGCTGTACCTGCGCTGGTTTTCGGTGTTGCATTTGGTAATATGTTCTTAGGCGTACCGTTTACTTTAGATGAGACTGTACGTTCAACTTATACAGGTAGCTTCTTTGCCCTACTCAATCCATTTGCCTTGGTTTGCGGTATAGTAAGCTTGTCGATGCTGTGTGCACATGGTGGCGCATGGTTAATGCTGCGTACAGATGGTGTATTACGTCAACGTTCTGCTAAAGCCACACAATTGATGGGCATTCTCTTCTTAGTTACCTTCTTGGGCGTTGGTGCTTGGTTATATTTTGGTGGCATCGAAGGATATACTTTGGTACAACCATTTAATACCAATGCTGTTGCTAATCCGCTTGCGAAAGAAGTATTAACAACGGGTAACCATGGTTGGATGAATAACTATTCAATTTACCCGATCACCATGCTTGCACCTATTTCTGCAATCCTTGGTGCAATCCTGATTATCTTTGGTGCTGGTAAAAACAAAGCTGGCGTGAGCTTTACAGGTTCTACCTTAGCAGTGACTGGTTCAATTTTAACTGCTGGTTTTGCACTATTCCCATTCTTAATGCCATCGAGTATCAACCCAACTGTAAGTTTAACCATGTGGGATGCGGTTTCGAGTAAGAATACATTAACAGTAATGACTGTGGTTGCTTCTATATTTGTTCCAATTATTTTAATCTATACCACATGGTGTTATTACAAAATGTGGGGCGTTATCACCAACAAACATGTTCAAGATAACTCACACAGCCTGTACTAAGGCTGTGTCTAAGCAAATAGGAGAATATTTATGTGGTATTTCGCTTGGATTCTTGGGATCTTGATGGCGTGTTTTGCAGGTGTGTTAAGCGCACTCTATATTGAACATCATCAAGATTTGGATGAGGAATAAACCATGACAGAGATCGCAATGACAACAAAAGAAAGAAAGCCGAATAAGTTTGCAATGGCCGTTTCGTTTTTGATGGCATTGCCTCTTGCTGCGGTATTATTGATTCACCCTGGCGCAATGCTTGATGCCAATGGTCATTATAACCATAGTGCGCTCATGATGGTGATGATTGGTATTTCAGGTGGCTTTATACATGGGGTAGGATTTCTACCACAGTTTTGGTTATGGAAATGGTTATTTAGCCCCTATGTTGCATGGCCACTCATGCTATGGGGCTATTACACTTGGTTCTTGAGCTAAATCCAAAATTTGAAACAATAAAACCCTGATTTATTTAGGGTTTTATTTTAATTAGATGAAACGCTACTTTTAACACTCTTTCTCATTTCGATTAAATGCAAATCTACAATAGGTAGGCCTACATTTGCAGTTAAAGGATAATCCGCCACTTCACCCGTTTGAACATAGCCACGGCGCTGATAATAAGCAATCAATTCATAACGTACACTTAAAACCCACATAACGAAATGCGTAAAATGGCAAGGGTTGGATAGAACTTTGTCATGCACATACCGTTCAGCAAAATCTAAAACGTATTTGCCAATACCTTGATTCTGTAATTGAGCTGCAATACAAAATGTGCCGATTTCCACATCATGCTGGGTAAAAGTCAGACCAATACATGCGACAATTTGCTCCTCCAATTCAGCAACAAATAACTGAAAATTATCCTGAGTCAATGCTTGTTCTAATTGCTTGGCATTGATACGATCACCCGCGACAATTTCTGATTCACTTGTCCAACTACGACCTTCTTGCTGCCGATAGGCAGAATTAATCAGATCAACTAAATGTGTAATGTCAGATATTCGTACTGTTCTAAAATTAAGCTGATATTTTATCAAGTTTTATTTCTGTCATATTAAAGCTGAGTAAAGTACTTTATAAAACGAAAATGGTAGCGAGAAAAGCCTTATTCTCACTCCATTCCGTCTTACCCATAAAATAATTTATAATCATCAAGATGATGAATATTATATCAATCAAACCATTTATGCTTTTGCACTATTTAATCATATCTGGTGTGTCTATCATGTGGCGACATCAATGTCGCCCATTATCTGTGAAAATGCGGGGGTATTGCACGTCCCCCCCTCGCCAAACAAACGCAAAACAAAGTACAGTTTTGTTTGTAGCACAAGATTGGTATTTCCCTACAAAAGTGAAACATTGCCTACACAAAGATATTTAAATTTTCAAGAAAAGATGGGGAAGTGCAAACTCCACAGAACTATAAACTAACTTTTATAAAATTGTATTATTCAGTTAAATACAAAAAAAGACCATCGAAATGGTCTTTCACATGTACTCAAAATTATTGCTCAGCTAACCAAGTCATAAACTTCTGACGTTCCGCCTTACTTGCATTTTGCCAGATTTGAATCAATTGGCGATCTGCTGAATTGGCATCACTTAAGGCTTGAGTGGTCTTAGTAACTGTGGTTGCTGCTGGTGACTGGCTTGTCGTTGTTGCATATACAGCCGCTGGTTGATTTACTGGCGCTTTCTTACTTGAAGTTAAATCAATCACTTTGCCAAATAACCCAGAACCTAACCAAGGCTTCGCTTCAGTATTTACACCAGTCTGTTGTACCACGAGGCGATTTTTATTGTCATAAATCGCAATCGTTGGTTGTTCTGAATACTTTTTTGCATCTTCAAAACGCTGAGGCGGATTCACTAAAGCAATTTTATAAGTTTGACCATCTTTTAAATCTGGCGCTGTCACTGTGACTACACCCGATTTTAAAATATCGTGTTCACCATTTAAATGTTCAAAATATTGCTGGTAACGAACACTTACTGCAACTTGACCTGCATCGACTTTATATTCATTCTTTTTACGGATTAAACCTGAATTCACTTCTTGATCGTTCACCGCCAATACTACAATTTCTTCTGGCGCAGATAAGGTGACTGCTGCAAAAACTGATCCGCTTAGCATTAAAGCTAATGCAGCAACGCCGTATTTAAATGCCATATTGCTCTACTCTTATGTCAAAAATATGTAAAATTTATTGCACTATGCAATGTCGTGATGACAGTTTTATGACAATGGTGATTTGTTCTAATTTTTATAATGAAAATATTTTCATTTTACTTATCACATAATTTCTCATTTACTGGAATAAAATCATTCATCTGCTTGTCCTGAAATCACATTTTAAAATTATTTCTTCTTATCTAAAACTAGATCCTTTGAATAGCACACATTCAGAATAAGCATAACTCTAAAAACAAATTAAAAGGATGTTCCCCATGAATAAGAAAACCATATCCTGATTTAAAGCAATAATAACGAGATATATCATTATTATTACAGCTGTTTGTCGTAGCTTATGCCACACAAACTATATATTGTAGCAACCGGTTACGCCACTCAAGCTAACCCTGTACAACGCTCAAAAAAATACCCGTAGCAAAATTGGCCACAGTTAGGCAATTAGCTATAAATACATATAGTCATCACTAATCAAAATAAAAAATAGTGCTAGCAACCAATGCCTTTATTTTGATGTATTACGATGCACTCAGTCATATAACCTAAAATTCTTCTGGTCAAATCTGAGTGTTTTTTAGTCAATAAGGTCCGTTCTACCTATGAATCAAACTCCTCATTGTCTAATGCTTTGACCCCTCTTTAAATGTCACCAATATTCAAAACATCATTATTAGAGGGATGAATGTACCGACATTAAAGGCCACCATTGCCCAAGCCAATGATGAATGAATTTAATGGACAAGCCAATGTTATGGCAGATACTGGTGGACTCAGTATCATGCATCAACATTATGATGCGCACAATATCTGACTGGCTATAGACCTACCCTGACACAAGCGTTTCAATTACAAAAATTGCGGATGAAGAAACACTTCGATTAGGCATTTATTCATCAAAATTTAAAAAAATGGCTAAAAATACACCATCAGCTTTGGTATTCATGAACAAGAGAAAATCCTACAACCGATGTGGGATAAGTCATTAATACGCAATTTTGCTAAACTTAACGATTTTATAGTGTCACTCTGTTTAAAAAATTTAGGCTTACGTGGTGATATCCTTGTGGGCATCAATAAATTTAAATTAATGTTCACCCCTATCTCATTATTCCAGCACCACTCACCGCAACCAATCTGGCCAATGTGCAACATCGTATTGCGATTGTACGTAATGGTTTCAATGTACTGAATAAATGGAAACAAAAGATATTCTTTGTGTCATGGAATCCAACCATCAGTTGCATATTGGCAAGGGTAATGGCTTATAACAACCCTTAGGTGCACGATAAATCCTAAACCGTCACAATGCAAAACATTACACTTTTTTCAAAGCGACTACATTTTGAGCACAGTTCTTGCTTGTTTAATATCGTGTATATCGCACAATAAAAATACTCAACAAAAAATGAGGTGCAACATGATTTTTAAAGACCATATAGTTCGTGTTGAAAACATTAAAACGATGCAGATGCTGGATAAAGCTAAGTTAGATCATCAAGTTATTGCGATGTTTATGACTTGCGAAGGCATTCCTTTAAAAAGCAGTGAAGTGACTGCGCTTTTAAAGGAATATGAAATGCTAGGACAGCACAGAGTTCCAGCTAAAAAAGCCAAGGCATTGCTTCAAGCTAAAATGGAGCATTTTGAGGATTCTGAATTACCGTGTCCTGCTGCTTACTAAGGCATATAACCATTAGGATTATTGTTTAAATCACCTTTTATCGGTAAATAGAATCAATAGATACGTTCTATTTACCGCATTTAAACCATATACAAGCTTCAGTTCTCCAAGGCCCCACATCGTTACTTTTGCAATGGGATTATAAATATTTGCTTTTCAAAATGATAATACAAGTCAGACTGCTCTATTTGTCCTGCAATAATTCTGAATGGTCAATATGTTTTGACGCAACGAAGCGACCAATATAACGGTTCTCAATCGGGTCATTTTGAATATTTTAAGTTCTTTGAGCAAGAAAATACCATAACAGCATTCTACATACGGACCAGAGGGAAAGATTAAAAAATGATCTCATTTAGAAACATCTAAACTTGCACTCAACTGGATTGAATCGTTGAGATTTAGTTTTTTGAATATCATTGAATAACAATACAATGGCTTCAATCATGATCGAATATGTATATTTTATAAAACATTCAATTTAAGCAATCAGCTTTCATCTATATAGATGTGTATAATGAAAAGTCCTTAATAATTTATACATTTATCTCTATGCTTCAAATTCTGCAAAAACAGCTGGATGAAAGTACATTTTGCCCGCTTTGTCAGGCAAGTATGTATTATGTTGAAGCTGAAGAATTTGAGAAAGAAGTCAGTTTTCACCAATGTAGCCATTGCAATCATCAAGTTTTTCAAAACAATCAACGTAACTGTCATTGTGAAACATGTCAAAGCAAACGGCGTAAACTGATTAAAGAAACTCGCTTGCAAGAAACCCGTAAGCTAAAGAAAAAAGATAACTTTGAATTAGGTTTAGACCAGCTCAGTTTTTTACATAAATTATTTTTACTGAGTATTTTAGACAATCAGGTGCATGAAAATACCAACCATCAAGAGTTTATTGATTGGGAAGTAATTAAATATCATCCCATTACACCCAATTACTATTTTCAAAGTCAACTTCTCAATCAGCTGATTAAAGATAATGTTTTTGTCGCCAAAGATTTTAGCGATGATGCCCACCAATACTATATCAACGTTCGTTTGGATGGTTATTCTGAACCGAGTATGTTTAGTATTGCAACACAACTACGCCATTGGTTCTATGAGAATCTAAGCCAAGGTATCCCATTTAAAACATCCGATGAAGTGAAAAATGCACTCTATGTTGTGCTGTATCAAGAAATTGTACAGTTTACCCAACATTATTGCCGCACGTGGGGTATCCAGATTTCGGGTAATAAAAACTTCCAAATCTTCTGTTATCACCTACTCGACACATTGGCCGTTGGGCAAATTTTCTATCTTATTCAAACTGCGCTTGAATATTTATATCAAAAAAAGGCGCTACAAGTTCGTAACGAAAACTTTATAAATACCAATATTCTCAAAAAAACAGTACAACAATATAGAGAACGTGCAATTGCAGAAAAATGGGAAACCTCAACCCTGCCACGCCCACCGAATATTCCATTGAGTAGAATGAGTGAAATACTGTTTTATCGGTTTTTAGGCTACGATGAAGGTATCTTCTTTCAACCTGTGTGGAAATCATGGAAAAAGATCGAACCACGGTTAAATTTCTATTCACAAAAGCGCTGTATGTATTGTGGCTCAAACGAATTGACAGTTGAGTACGATGCACAAAATTATGTGACATTATTTTGTCGCAGTTGCAAACACCAAGACCACTACTTTACTCAGTAAGGAGCATTTATGAATCATCCTGAAAATATTACCCAATCTCAAACGGATCAACTTCATACGCACACTGATGTCATTTTACAAAAAGTTGTGGATGCTTGGACTGAGTTGCAAACTCAACAACCCTTAGTCCAGTGTATTACCAATAGTGTTGCAGCAAATTATGCTGCCAACGTCTTGTTAGCTGCTGGGGCTTCACCAGCAATGATTGATAACCCATTTGAGGCTGAAAGCTTTGCGTCTATTGCTGCAGCATTAAGTATCAATGTGGGAACGCCTACATCTGAACAAATGCAGGCCATGCAGATTTCAGCACAAACTGTAACAAGTAAAAATATACCGTGGGTTCTCGACCCTGTTGGTTATGGTGCATTTCTCAAATGGCGCAGTGAAATGGTCGATCAATTGGTTTTGCTTAAACCGAGTATTATTCGTGGCAATGCTTCAGAGATCAGTACACTTGCCGGTAATCAGGTTGAATCCAAAGGTGTAGACAGTACTGTTTCGAGTAATGAAGTGTATTTGCAAGCTTTAGCACTTTTAACCCATACTGAATGTGTTGCAATTTCTGGTGAATCTGACTTTATTCTTTCTAAACAGCTCAATAGCGTGATTCAGGTTAATGGCGGAAGTTTTTTACAGCCTAAAGTTACGGCAACAGGTTGCGCTTTAGGCGCACTAATTGCAGCGTATAGTGCGGTCACAACAGTCACGATCGCAGCAGTCTCTGCACATATCCATTTTGCGATTGCAGGAAAATTAGCTTTTGAAAAAGCCCAATCTGTTGGGAGCTTTAATGTCGCATTTCTAGATGAAATACATCAAATGAGTGCGGATAAAATTTGGCAATATGCTGATATAAAAGTCTTAAGTCTTTAGAGTACAAATATAAACTTGCTTTTAATCATTAAAATTAAGCTTAAACCGATTATGAAACCACATATCTCATTACAAGAAGAAAAATTGTTTTGGGACGCAATAGACCAGTCGAACCACAACAAAGATGCTCACTGGTCTGACTATGATATTGAACAGCATTTACAAGATCTTGTGCAATATTTATCTCAGTTGGATAAACAACAACTGATTATTTTTGAAAAAACACTTCAGCTCAAACTCTCACAACTCTATAGCGCTGAAATCGCAGAACTCTCGACAATTCTAGAATCTGAATTTACTGAAAAAGATGGTATTTTCAATTTCGATGCTTATCTATCAGATGATGGTTTTATTTATTTTAGATGTTGGTTAATCCTCAAAGGCAAGGATTTCTTTGATGACATACAAGAAGATATTCAAAACTTTGTTAGCAGAAAATATAGTTTTGATATAGGCGACACTTGGGCTGAGGGTCTACTCTATGTTGCTGATGAAGCATATAGCGTTGATTATGAAAATGAAGAAGAGTCTGAGATTCGTGATGCAGTATATTTACAACATCCAGAACATCACTATGATTTTGCAGCAGGCAAGATTGAAAGAGATTTACTCAATGGTGTTGAGTTACAAGCACGATATCCAAAACTGGTTAAAGCAATATGCGAACTTAGAAATAAATAAGTAAAAGATTGGGGCTTATCTTCTAAGCCCCAATCTGATTATTTTTGCACGAAAACTTTTTTATAAATTTCTCGTGGCATTTCAGCAAACTCTACGCAGAGCTGAATTTCTAAACCCAGTGCAGAATAATCTTCAAATGACTGTAAAAATTGCGATAAATTTTCAGTCATTAAGTCTTTTTGTGGTTCAGTACGACCACTTAGACCTTGTAAACGTACAAAAATAAATGCCTGATTACTCTGCTCGCCACTTTCATCCCCAAAGCCAATCAAATAATCCGAAACTGATTGAATACGGGATTTAATATCATGTGCTTGCCCCACTAACCCTGTATCAAACAGTGCATGATTTAAGCCCAACATCAATTTCTTTTTATCTAAATTTTGAATATTGTCAGAATAATCAATAAACATTTGTGGCATCGTATTAACCGTTTGAAAGTACTGGATATAGGGCAGAATTATAGCATTAACATGTAAAAAACTGTAAAATTAACACTAAATTAGCATTTTAGCGCTTAGATTTATGAGAACGGTAAAAGAAAAAGTAAGCCGTAAAGGTATGATTTTTTTCAGCTTACTTTAGCTCTACAAATTTACTTCCAAATACTAAATTTTCTAAATGATAGGGAATTCGAGATAAATCAAATACTAATCTATATTTCGTTGATTTTAATCTGTAAATATTACTTTAAGTTTGAATCTTTTTTAAAAGCTAGACATTGGGCTTAAGTTAGCATCTTAATTATTTCAAACATTTTTTAGACTACATTGATTATATTTTTCAGCTGTATCAATATTACACCAGCTAAAACCATTTTCACTTGCTGATTTTAGTTTTAGCATTTGTGGCATATATCCCATAAATGAATCTTAGCTAATTCATATTACGAAGTACTTGGATAATTAAGATTATACCGATTTTAGAGACTCTACATAAATATAGAGTCTCGTTAATTTAAATTCTGGCATGTGTACCATACTTATCGATCATAATTGAACTCGCTTCATTTAAACCACGTACTGTGACGTTGATTCCACTCTTACGAAATTTGCTTACAACAGAATCCAACATCGCAACAGATGTGACATCCCAAATATGGGAGTGAGTCAAATCGATAATGACATTTGAAATTTTCTCATTGAAGTCAAAGCTTTGCATAAATTTTTCAGAAGAGCTAAAGAAAATCTGACCGCTTAAATCATATAAACGTGCTGATTCTTCAAAAGCAGACTTCACCTGAATATCATTTTCTAATTTAATGGCAAGAAATAGCGCTGAAAGCAAAACGCCACTGAGTACACCTAATGCGAGGTTATGAGTAGCCACGACCACTATGACAGTCATGATCATCACAACATTACTACTTTTAGGATTTGCTTTAAAGCTAGTTAGAGAACGCCATTCAAAGGTACTAATAGAGACCATAATCATTACAGCAACCAATGCAGCCATTGGAATCACTTTGAGCCAGTCACTAATAAACACAACAAGAATAAGAAGAAAAATACCTGCTGAGAATGTTGATAGGCGAGTTAAACCGCCAGATTTCACATTAATCATAGATTGACCGATCATTGCGCAACCCGCCATTCCGCCCATAAAACCAGATGCAATATTGGCGATTCCTTGCCCTTTGCATTCCTGATATTTATCACTTGGTGTATCCGTCATTTCATCCACGATCGTCGCTGTCATCATAGATTCAAGTAAACCAACTGCCGCTAATGCGAATGAATACGGCAAGATAATCTTCAATGTTTCAACATTCAAAGGGATGTCTGGAAGTAAAAATATTGGAAGCGTATCAGGCAAAGCCCCCATATCCCCAACTGTTCGCACATCAAATCCAAGACTCATTGCCAATATCGTAATTGCAATAATACACACAAGCGGTGAAGGCAGTATTTTTCCTAATTTTGGAATGAGCGGAAATAAATAAATGATTACCAAACCTAATGCAACCAAAGCATAAACATGCCACGTCACATTCACAAATTCAGGCAACTGAGCCATAAAAATTAAGATAGCTAAAGCATTCACAAAGCCAATCACTACAGATTTAGAAACAAACCGCATTAACTTCGCTAACTTCAAATAGCCTGCAAATATTTGAATCACACCCGTTAAAATTGTTGCAGCAAGTAAATATTCAAGGCCATGCTCTTTTACTAAAGTGACCATAAGCAATGCCATAGCGCCTGTTGCTGCCGAAATCATTGCTGGACGTCCCCCAACAAACGAAATCACGACGGCGATACAAAATGATGCATATAAACCCACTTTTGGATCTACACCAGCAATAATTGAAAAAGCAATAGCTTCGGGGATGAGTGCAAGCCCCACAACAAGTCCAGCAAGCACATCCCCACGGATGTTAGAGAACCATTGTTCTCGGATATTAGATAACATAAATAGCGCCTATTTTTTTGATTTTTTGATAGGCTAGTGATGTGATATACGACACACAAACGACTACACCACATCACTAGACAGTGATGAGTTATTTACAAATTAGAAGAGGTAAATAAACTTAAGGTGGCGTAAGTGTCATAAAAAAGCACTGGTTTTGAAGGAAGTTAAAGTGCGAGTATAGCATCCAAATTTACTACACAGCTATACGATGCTGAAATTCACTTTAATTTTAGAATAAGAATAACCATGAGATGAAACATTTCTGGACTAGGGCGCTTTATGGTTCTTTATCTCATTCAAAGCACGACATCTATTGTATTCTATTGATAGACCTTAACAAAATCATCAATAAACATCTGTGTTAATGCATTCTTTTTCACTTAAAACGATTGAATCATAAGATCTGAGATGCAACAGTAGCATTGATCACCAATTCTAGATTTTCAAAATCATCAAATTGCTCAAACTCAAAATCGATCTTGATTTTCGCAATCACTTTTAGATAACCGTCACGACTTTCAATAAATGCCAATTGGTATAAATCGACAGGATTATGGATACTTTTAATGGTAAAACACCCATTAAATGCATCACATTCATTTTCATCAAAAACCAACGTCAACCCAAGCAAATCTTTTAAAAATGGAGATGGTAGCTCCAACCCTTCAAAAGAAATATTTGAATCTATCAATTCATGCGCATAATAAAATGGGCACAACTGAAAGCTGAGATTATAACTATTAGAATATTTGCATTTAGACAAAATAGCTAAACGTGGACTTAATAACTTTTTCTCAAATTTAGCCATTAATTCATCACTAAAAACATCTATCACTCAACAAATAACAATGCCAAACGTACCTGATCATAGCCCATTTTGGGACTGGTTAAATCAACGATTGGACGCAATTTAATCGCACCATCATCATTAAAATGACTTGGATCTTGACGTTTCTTCAATTTTTTATAGATCACACGAATTTTTTCTACAACTTCTTCACCAGGATTTGCAATCGAGATATCTAAACCTTGCTCTCGATGTAAACGAGCCAAATGATTGATAATCGTCGCAGGAGTTAATCCACGTTCAACCGCAATATCCTGAATCTCATACCCACTCTCGAACAATTCACGTGTTTCATCAAGTGTTGCCGAGGCATAATTGGTTTTACCACTATTACGCGCCAGCTTCTTCTCATTACGTTCAATCTCAGTGGTATTTAAAGTCCCGCCACAATGACGAATAAAAGCATTGTGCTGTGAAGTTAAATCTGAATCTGCATAATGCACTTCGGCTTCATTAGATAACTCTTGAAAACGGCGATCTGCTTTAATTGCAAGACTATCCAGTTCCAATGCCTGATCATTAAAACCTAACAATCTTAAACCCTGAATCGATTTAAGCCGTGATAAAGCCACATAACCCTGACCTTTTTCAAAAGTATGGCTTAAGTTGATTTCCGCAGCTTCCAAGGTCATCCCTTGTGATTTATGAATAGTAATCGCCCAAGCTAATCGTAATGGTACTTGTTGTAGACTGGCGATGGTTTTACCACCTTCATTGTCAACAGACCATGTTTCTGGCGCAACCAATAAGGTTGTACCATCGGTCATTTTGACTTTAGGCAACATTCCCAGTTCATCGTCCTCTTCAAAACCAATAACTTCACCTAAACTACCGTTGATATAACCCATATCGAAGTTATTTTTAACGAACATGACTTTGGCATGTTTTTTAAGCGTCAACTCGTCAGGCGCACGTACAGAAGATTTCAATGTTTCGATCAGCTTTTCGTTACCATCTGTCACCGCTACAAATTGATGATCATCCCCTTCAATCGCATTGAGATGCTGAAAGTTGATGCTATCCACATCCATATTGTGGGTATACAAACGCGTGTAGGTATCACCAATGTCTTGATTACGGGTATCTTGTAGCGCTTGAATATGCTGTGGCTGAATATTCTGGGCACGAATCGCATTGAGTACGTCATTCAATGCCGAATCATCTTGACGATGCTGCTCTGTCAGGTAGCAAACACGAAATTTTGCTTCAACCCAAGCGGTTGACATAAAACAAAATTTATCTCGATTTAGTTCGCTGTTTTTACCTACAGGTGGCAACTGGAAAAAATCTCCGGCTGCAATCACTTGAATTCCACCGAAAGCATCATCAGATTCTTTAAAATATTTTAAAACTTGATTGACTAAATTTAGCTGTTTGGCATGTAACATTGAAATTTCATCAATGATCAAGACTTGGGCATTTTCTAAATGCTCTTTTAAGTATTTACGCTCTTTCATACGCTTCAAATCATCATCAGTCAGCGTATCTTTGATCCCAATACCTGCCCAAGTATGAATCGTCATACCATTCATATGTGTTGCTGCAATCCCCGTAGATGCTGTAATTGCAACAGGGACTTTGCGTGCTTTTAAATAATTGATGTACTGATTAAGCGTATAGGTTTTTCCTGCACCAGCAGATCCAGTCAAAAAGACATTTTCACCCGCTTTCATAAGTTTGAGTGCAGTTTCTTGTTTCATAACAGCCTTGAATTACCTAAACAGGATGGGACGGCTATAGCCTAACGATTTTTGTATAAAAAGTTAAGCCAAATGCATCACGAAAAGTGAATTAAAGCCAAGCAGCCCACTTAAAAATGATCTGCGTCAAACTATAAGTTTCCCAATTCTTCATTGGGTTGAATACTGCTTTTCCATTTTAAATGCTGATTTACATCATCAATAAAAGCTTGAGCTTTCAATATATAGAACTCATCAGGAATAAGATTATTGGGTAAACGCAATTGATCAAAGACCAAACGTCCTAATTTATAATAACAACCCAAAGTCATTTCCTGCGTCGCATCATCAACTTTCGATACATGAAATGCTACATATTCTCGATCTACAATCCGCGCACAATAGGACAATGCCAAACAGTGTTTAAACACCAACGACTCTTGAATAATTCGTTTTAGGCTATTCAGTTCCTCATAGCACCACTCATCAAAATAAATCTTTTGCATTGGTGCAACGCGATCCCAATGATCTACATCTATTTTTTCTTTAAGTGTCGATAAGGTATCAACAAAATAATGATGTTGATGCCAACGCTGTGCTTGCTGATATAGACCAGACCAAGTGACATTTCGCTCTATATCGTGATGATCATTAAATAAATGCATCACATAGTCCAAAACAAAGCTGTCGTATATACTAGGGTTAGATGCACGACCGATCTGCATGTGTTTCAGTTTTTTACGAAAATCATCGACTGTTATATTGTGCTTTTGCAACTGAATAAAGAATTCAGCATGTTGTTGTCGTTGCGGATCAATAAATTTAATCAGTTGTTTGGGCAAGCCCTGAGCAATGTGTTGTACAAACAGCATAAATGCTTGAATGATTCGATTTATCTTAAGGTATATTTTTTTATACATCTGCGGTTGATCTGCCAACATCAACGCAGCAAAATCTAACCATTCTTCGATATATAAATAAGAATGAGAAATCGTTTTCTTATTCGATTTATTTTCAATCTCTGTTTTTAAAAAACTATAACGATTGTTCTTTGGGTTTTTTTGCCATTCATTTGTAATTGCAAAGGAATGGCATTCAATTAAAAATAGCCGTGCTGCAATATTTTTAAAATACTTTAAAACACTTACAGTGACTTCAGGATAAATCTTTGAAGTATCAATCAAACTTAATGCTGTGATTGTGATCCGGACATTGGGGTCCTTTATATGTCGGCTAATCCAATCATTGACCTGTTCATCTTGTTTAAATAGCCAATTTGCAGTGCGCTTAAGACTACAAATTGGAATTTGTGGAACTTGATCCTGTTCCCAATATTCAGCATCTTTTTGTAAAAAGTGCTGCTTGCTCAATAAATCCTGATATTGCCAAAAACCGCGTTTCATATATTTTGCATAAGCAAGCATTTGCGGTTGTTGTTGAGCATGTACCGCCAGCAATTGATAACTTGCAAAATACTGGCTGAGTTCTTTTAAGCGTAATGATTCTGGGTGAAAAATCTTTAAAATACGCAAATAATGCGCTGGAATAAACTGATCTAAAGAAAAAATGGCCTGTTGAAATTTGGGTACCAATGACTGAATCGGTAAAAACTCTTGACCCAATACAGAATTAATCAGCACTAAATGCTTAATGTTAATTTCAACACTTAAAGGAATCGCTTTACCATATTTGGCAAAATCAGAAACATAGGCATAATCAAAATATTCATAGTGCAGCAAAATTTGATCAATACGCTCTGCATCTGCTTCACTAATATTATATAAATACTGCTCTACCCGATTTTCACCATCCACCCACTCAAAAACCTGCTCAATCAGCGTTTGGCGGATGATTTGGGCTTTGGTCTTTAAATCAGTTGGATGTATCTCATGATATTTTGTTGTATAAAAATAAATATTTTCTGAGAAATATTGAACAAAACGATTGATATTAATTTTATTTTCTAAACAACGCGGTAACTTTTCAAAATTTAAATCAAAAATTAAACCCTTTTCTTCATCAAAGTAGATATTGAGTAACTGATTTGCCAGACTGAATTGATGCTGCTGTGGATCAAACTGGAAAAAGTTGTGCGCAGTAATCTCGGACAAATAGTCAAATTGATCAAGATAAATCTTATTTAAATTTGCTGAAACCTGAAGTAATTCTTGAGCAGCAAGCTGGTGTCTATCTGGCAGCTGCTCCTGAACTGTCTGCACCATATTTGCCTCAATCCATCTCTTACATATATTGAATTTATTAGGGTCTGTTGACACTTCTTCTATGTTTGCGACAACGAGTTTTTTTAGACGATTCGAGGCACGAAATACGAAATTTAGTCAGCTAAATGAGTAGTTCGTAACGACGTAGCGACAAAAAAACTCTAGTCCCGAAGGGTTATGGTTAAAATTATCTCAGTCTGTGTTATGAAACTCGAAAATAGTCTCGCTATTCTCTTCGTTTCATGCCTTGCCTGCTCAATTTTAGCCTACAACGCAAGCCATTTATGAAATGTTAACAGACCCTATTGTAGGCGAACAATTTTACAAAACAAATTGAATTCCAATTATCTTTTGCAAAAGTTTGTTTAAACTGAGCTGTGATCGTGTAACGGGTTTTATCTTTATTGATTCTAATTTATCCATTCTTTATTCATTATTTAAAATCTATTTTAATTATATGTTATTTATTCAATTAAATTTTTATAAAAAAGATCCCCTTAGTTTTCAAAAAAACTAAGGGGATCTCTATCGCAACACATTTGAAATTTTCACTAAAATTTAAAATAAATGCATTGCAGGCTTAATTAAGAATGTACAGGCTTTGCCCCCATACGCTCTTCAATCAAGTCATAGCACCATTGGAAAATAAAGGTATACACCAAAATACAGGTGGTCATTCCAAAATCCAATAAAATTGCTTGCCACAAAGACATATCCATTGCGTAAGCAACCATTGGAATCGTGGCTAACATCAAACCACCCTCAAAACCAATGGCATGTAAAATACGTACACCAATGGTACGTTTAAGTTTTCTCTTACGTTCAAATTGTTCAAAGAAATGGTTAAACACCATATTCCAAACCACTGAAGTCACGGCCATCGCAACACCTAATACACCAGTAACTTCCATTGGCACTTCAAAAATAAAACTTAATGCAATCGCTATGATCACCAACAGGATGACTTCATAGCTTAATGCATGAATAACCCTTCTTTTGGAAATCATCATTTAAAACTACTCTTTTTTGATTCGATGGATGCATTATATTTTTATAATATTGATCAATCGAGTCAGGTTCTTTCAATTTTATTGAAAGGTTGTATAAATTGGAGTAAATTTAATGATTGAAGAATTAAACAGAATGGTGCCAAGCGCATGAATATTAACCAAGAACAACTCACCATCTTTAAAACGGTGATGGAAATAGGTTCATTTTCAGCAGCAGCCCGACAGCTTGGCAAAGTCCCCTCCGCTGTCAGTATGTCTATCGCCAACTTGGAAATAGACTTAAATCTAAAACTCTTTAATCGTGTGGGACGTGAACCAATCCCTACGCCTCAAGCCCAACGCTTATATGAAAAAACTGAACAACTGCTGGTAGAAATGAATCAGTGGAAACAACAAGCGATTGCACTTAGCGAAGGCTTGGAATCCTCATTAAATATCGTGGTGGTTTCTGAATTACTGCATACAGACTGGGCTGAATACATTGCACTGTTGGGAGAGCATTTTCCAACTTTAGAAATTAATATCTTCTCAGCACCACAAGAAGATGCGCTGAAAATGCTGATGAATCAGACTGCACAACTGGCATTGATGTTTGAACGTGAAATACTTGAAAGCCGTGAGCAATTTGTCGAATTTAAAAAAGAAGCCTTGGTTCCTGTTTCAGCTATTCATCATCCATTATCAGCACATAAACAAGTTACTTTTGAACAAATCCTACAATCCAGACAAATTGTCGTGGCAAGTCGTGATCGAACCATTAAACCTGAACTGCTTTATTCTAAAAACTATTGGCGGACGGACAATCACCACTCAGCATGTGCTTTAATTTTAAAAGAACTGGGTTGGGGAGTACTTCCCTTAGAAATGTTTAATGAAAATCCTGAGCTTAAACATAAGTTAAAAATCTTGGATTTGCTCGATTTCACACCAAAATTTGAATATTTTGTGGACTTAGTCTGGAGTCGTGAGAGCAATTTAGGCTCAGCTGCTCGTTTTTTGATTAATCACATTCGAAATCAAAGAATTCATACAAAATAATAGGCCTTTCAGTACATTTTCCTCTTTTGCTCAAATCGCATTGTGTTATAAATAAATCACAAATATTTTAACTAAGAAATAATCGGTAATGACACAATCTGCATTAGATCAATTAAAACGCTTAACCACTATCGTTGCTGATACAGGTGATTTAAACGCAATTCAACAATTTCGCCCTTTGGATGCAACGACTAACCCGTCACTCATTACAGCAGCAGCACAACAGCCTGAAAGTCGTGAGCTGATTGAAGATGCCTATGCTCAAGCAAAAAAAGAAGGTTATGAATTAGATGCACTCGTTGAACGCACCATCGATATTCTCACCGTCAAACTGGGTGTCGAAATTTTAAATATTGTAGAAGGTCGTGTCTCAACAGAAGTGGATGCAGCCCTTTCATATAATACCGAAGAAACCATTGCCAAAGCCAAAGAGCTACTTGCGTTGTATAAAGAATATGGGATAGACCAAGATCGTATTCTGATCAAGATTGCCTCTACATGGGAAGGTATTCAAGCAGCAAAAGTGCTAGAAGCAGAAGGCATTCATTGTAACTTAACGCTACTTTTTGGTTTACATCAAGCCAAAGCATGTGCAGATGCAAGGGTTACTTTGATTTCTCCATTTGTCGGTCGTATTTTAGATTGGTTTAAAAAAGCTGAAAATGTAGAGAGCTATCCAATTGAGAAAGATCCAGGCGTATTATCTGTTAAACAAATTTATCATTACTACAAGCAACATCAAATCAAAACTGAAGTGATGGGCGCAAGCTTCCGTAGCATTGACCAAGTTTTAGGTTTAGCAGGTTGCGACCTTTTAACCGTTGCACCGGGTCTGCTAGAAAAATTGAAAAATGATCAACGTCATGTGGTTTCTCAACTTAGCTTAGACACTGAACAGACTGCTCAAGAACATCAAGAGATCTCTAAAGCTGAATTTAAACAACAATTGGAAGCTGATTTAATGGCATTCCAATTATTGCAAAGCGGGATTGACGGTTTTATCAAAGCGCGTGAACAACTTGCATTATTATTGCGCCAATCTTTTGGTCTAGATGCTGATTTTATTGACTAATCTATGTATTTAGAATGATTTATATAAATCTAAATTGTAGATGCGCTTTTGGTTAAAATTGCACTAAAATCGCTCACACTCTAAAGCCGAGTTTGTTATCATAACCACTCGGCTTTTTTTATTTCGCTTCTCTTATACAGTGAGAATGTTGTGTTTGGTATTACCGATATAGTGACATATATACTAGGGACTATTTTTATCGTCATTTTACCCGGTCCCAACTCATTGTATGTCATGTCAATTGCCTCTCGATTTGGAATTAAAACGGGCTATATCGGTGCTTTAGGCGTATTTACAGGAGATTTAATTCTGATTCTCTGTACTGTTTTAGGTGCTGCCTCTTTACTACACGCCTTTCCCTGGTTATTTATCATTCTCAAAGTTGTAGGTGCAAGCTATTTGTCTTATCTCGGTATTCGTTTACTGATCGCAAGTATCAAAACTTGGCAAAACAAACCACAAACGCTGCAAACAAATACATCCAATACTGCAACTCACGAACAATTCCATCCATTTCGAACAGCGCTAACCATTAGCTTACTCAACCCAAAAGCAATTTTATTTTATCTCTCGTTCTTTGTTCAGTTTGTTGATCCCGATTACCCTTACCCCGCTTTAAGCTTTGCGGCACTTTCTGTGATTCTGCAAATCATCAGTATGAGTTATTTGACGATCTTGATCTTCTCAGGCGTTAAGCTCGCCACTTTTTTCAATACACGCTACAAAATTGCTGCAGGTTGTGTTGCCTGTGTAGGTTTACTGTTCTGTGCTTTTGGAATAAAGCTTGCTGTTTCAACAATGTAACCTGATTTAGTTAAATAAATCTCCCAATTAAAACATTCGGTGGTGTTTCAAAAAGTATGCTGGCATTAAACGAATCCATTATTGATATAAAAGAATACTAAATCAAAGGCTTTGAAATGATTTTCAAGCTTTTTGGAGAAGTTGCAGCTTCTCCTAAAGCCTCGCCTGATTCGATGCCGTAATCGACAATTATTGCCTTCTATACCCACAGTGAAAAATTTACCAATCAACTGTTTGCATTCTTTAAAGGTCGTAACAAAGCTATCCCAATGGTCACTTGATATACATGTATAGCTTACACCTAACTGCTTCAATTTTAATTTAAGTCGTTTTGCAGTGGCTAAATCTCGGTTACCCCATACATAAGCAACAATTTCACCTGTTTCTCGATGATAGGCATAAATTAGCCATTGTTTATTTTGCTTATGACCAACAAAAGTCCAAAACTCATCTACTTCAAGGGTTTCATAATGACTTTGCTGTGCTCGAAGTTGATATTTTGATTGGCTAAGTGTCCGTAGAACTTTACCGATACTTACTCTTTCAATTTCTGCTATATCCCTGACACCACTGCCTCGCACCATGAGGTGTAATATTTTGGTTTTGATACCTGAGTGACAGCCTTGATAACTGAGAGCATGATCACCAATAAATTGACGTCTGCATATTTTACATTGGTAATTTTGCTTACCATCTACTTTTGTGCCATTTTTCTTTATACTGTCACTTAGGCAGGCTGGACACTTGATTTCTAGAGTTATTCGCATTTCTCTATTTTATCAAAATCCAACCTGCTTTTTTTCAGCATACTTTTTGAAACACCACCAAACATTCTTTTTTGAATCGTTCTTTTGGATAAACTGCGCTTTCTATTCAAGGCAATATCTAATCTTTATCAATGGGTAATCTATAGTCAACCTGTCAAAAAAATCAGACACAAGAATACAACCTCTCTCAATTAATTATTTTTTAATTAAATCAATTACATGAAAAGACTTTTTTGATTATAAAAGCTTGTAATACCACAGCTTACATTCAACGTTTAAATACCTTTGCGTTGGCGATGCCTCCCTTTTTAGAGATAAAAAGGGACAAAAATCTTTTGCTGGGCGAAGGCTATGTCCTGTACCCCCGCCCAACGGCGACATCCATGTCGCCCCACAGTAGGATCACCAACTATAATTCAAAAGTATCAAAAATGAATTGGTGCAAATCACTTATATGAATAATTAGGTGGTTTGACTATACATTGTTTTCAACTAAGATAGTTCTAGATTAAAAAAGCCATATTCTCTCATAATGATAATCTAATCAGTTTTATATTTACTTTTTATATTTAATTCCAATTAACCCTATAAGCTTTAAAATGATCCCTGTATGATGGTTGCATTTTCAACCATTCAATCCAATTTAAAAGCAAGGGATCATGCAAAAGTTACTCCTAGACTTCTCTATACCTGCTGTATTTGCAGGTTTCATTACTTTTTTAATTGGTATCAGTGTTTCGGCTGTACTCGTCATACAAGCAGCTCAATTACTTGGCGCAAACCCTGAACAAATTACCTCTTGGTTTTGGGCACTCGGTTTAGGTATAGGTCTTTCAGGATTAATTCTTTCTTGGAAATTCAAATATCCTGTTGCCACCTCATGGTCAACCGCTGCACTTGCACTCATCATTGCCACTGCCAGCGGCTACTCACTCTATGAAGCCATTGGTGCTTTCTTAGTGAGTGGTTTACTGACCGCCACACTAGGCTTTTTAGGCATATTTGAAAAAATTATTTCGTATATTCCTCAGAGTTTGACCAGTGCCATGCTGGCAGGTGTATTACTCAAGTTTGGTATTGCTCTATTTGCCAGTATGCAAAACGACTGGGCATTTATTCTCAGCCTTTTGATGGTTTATATCGTCACTAAACGGCTATGGGCTCGTTATTGTATTGTGATTACCGTGATCGCAGGAATTATCATTTGTCCATTTTTTATGGAGTTTCATGTTCCAACCTTACAGTGGGGATTGGCAAAACCAGTATGGATGACACCTGAGTTCACATGGTCTGCAATTCTCGGATTGGCACTGCCTTTATTTGTAATCAATATGGCATCTCAGTATTTACCAGGGATTGCGATGATTAAAAGTTATGGCTATAAACCCCATGTTAACCAACTTATTGGTTGGACAGGTACAGCGCAGACTTTGCTTGCACCATTTGGCTGTTATACCGTGAATATTGCTGCAATCAGTGCTGCAGTCAGTCTGGATGACCAAGTTCACCCAGACCCTGCGAAGCGCTATATTGCTGGCATGAGCTGTGGTTTCTTTTATATTTTGATGGGGCTATTTGCGGCAACATTGACAAGTCTATTGATGTCTTTTCCACATCTTTTTATTGTGGCATTAGCGGGGATCGCCTTGTTTGGTACGATTAGCCATAATATTGCGATTGCATTTCATGAAGTCAAAGATCGTGAAGCCGCACTGCTCACCTTCTTATTCAGTGCATCAGGTGTTCAGTTTTTTGGGATTGGTTCCGCTTTTTGGGGACTCCTATTTGGCTTCGCTGTTTCGTTTATTTTAAACTTTAAACTTAAAAAATAGCATTTTGATCAATAAGATGAATGGAGGCTCATTCATCTTATTTTAAATTTTCAATTGTCGAATCAAAGCAAATCGAGAAGCGATAGACAAAAAAAAGCTTACCCTAGGATGGGTAAGCTAGAAAGCTTGGAACAACAATAGAAACTACAGCGAGAATCTGGAAGCTATCTTAGCGATTGGTTAATATTTAAACCAATACTTAAAAACACTTATTGGATATTTCTTAAACGGAAATATCTCCAGAAATAGTCACATTTCTATTAAATAAAGTGATAACAATATCATTTTTAAAGATAAAAAAACAATAAATCATCGATCACAATTCATTCAATAGACTAAAGTCTAAAGTTCAAATTTCCGGGTAGCTTCCAGTGCCTTCAGGCCACGGTGTAAGCAACTCAAAGCCCGTATCTGTGACTGCAACCATATGTTCCCATTGCGCTGACAGTGACTTATCCGCAGTGACCACAGTCCAACCATCTTTCAACTCTTTGACACTGGATTTCCCCGCATTAATCATCGGTTCAATGGTAAAAACCATACCCTTTTTAAGCACTAAGCCCTGCCCGGGTTGACCATAATGTAATACGTTAGGTTGCTCATGATAAATCTTACCAATCCCATGACCACAATATTCACGAACGATCGTATAACCTTCACGTTGCCCAACTTGTTGAATCGCATGACCAATATCCCCAAGTGTTGCACCGGGTTTAACCATATGAATTCCAGCCACCATCGCTTCATAAGTCGTTTCAACCAGTCTTTTCGCTTCAGGTTTAACTGTACCCACATAGTACATACGACTGGTATCACCAAAATAACCATCTTTGATAATCGCAACATCTATATTGATAATATCACCATCATTTAAAACCTTGTGTTTTGATGGGATACCGTGACAGACCACTTCATTTGGAGAAATACAGGTGGTTTTGGTATAACCATAATATCCAATATTTGCAGGGATCACTTTCAACGTATTGACAATAAAATCATTGCAAATATCGTCTAAATACTCAGTCGTCACCCCTGGCTTCACATATTCACCAATCATTGCTAAAACTTGAGCAGCTAAACGCCCCGACACTCTTAATTTTTCAAGGTCTTGTTCGGTTTTAATGGTGACTGTAGAAGCTTTCATTGGATCTGTCCGCAAAAGTGAAAAAATATTATATGCCTTTTCAATACGTTTAGGGCAATTTACCGCCTATCATATTCAATAAAAATGCAAAATCAAGCACACAAATTTTAGAATAAGTATAATTTCTCCCTATAATGTTCTTTCACACTCTATATTTTTTAAAAATTTTGATTTTTGAAAATTAACTGTGAATCATCCACATAAATATAATCAATATAACTAATTGGTTAAAATTTATAAAAAATGGGAATATTATCCATAAAATAAAATACAAAAAATAAGCTATTTCTACTAAAATCGCTGTTTTGCTTTTTCAACCACAGTTTATGACTAATCTCCGTACCAAGGATATTATTGCTTTAGGCTTTATGACCTTTGCCTTATTTATTGGGGCAGGCAATATTATTTTTCCACCCATTGTTGCTCAACAAGCCGGTGAACATGTATGGCTCGCAGCGCTTGGTTTTCTAATCACGGCTGTAGGCTTACCTGTTATTACCATTATGGCACTTTCTAAAACTGAAGGTTCTATTGCGATTTTAAGCTCGCCTTTAGGTAAAGTCGCAAGTTTAATACTGACCGTAGTATGTTATCTCTCGGTTGGACCATTATTCGCGACACCACGTACCGCAACTGTTTCTTATGAAATTGGTTTTTCCTCATACTTTGGCAATGGTGGTACAGCATTATTTATTTATAGTGTTATCTATTTTGCATTTGTGACTTTAGTTTCTCTTTATCCAAATAAATTATTGGATACAGTGGGTCATATTCTTGCACCACTAAAAATTGTTGCACTCGCAATTTTAGGTATTGCAGCATTTCTGATCCCTACTGGTTCAATTTCTCCTGCAATCAACAATTACGCAACCAGCCCTGTTTCTGAAGGTTTTGTGAATGGTTATTTAACCATGGACACTTTAGGTGCTTTGGTTTTCGGTATTGTGATTATTCATGCCATCCATTCTCGTGGTGTAACAGACAAAAAACTCGTAACAAAATATGCCATTATTGCAAGTTTGATTTCTGGTGTAGGTTTAACGCTGGTTTATCTCAGCTTATTTAAACTAGGTTTAGGCAGTCATGATGCTGCTCCAAATGCTGAGAATGGCGCAGTGATCCTGCATGCTTATGTTCAACATGCTTTTGGTGACTTAGGCTCTTTATTCCTTACAGCTTTGATTTTTATTGCATGTATGGTTACTGCGATTGGCTTAACCTGCGCATGTGCTGAATACTTCTCTGAATTGACAAAAATTCCATATAAAGTTTTAGTGATTATTTTGGTGTTATTTTCATTGGTGATTTCAAATCTAGGGTTAACCAAACTGATTGCTTTTTCAGTGCCTGTACTCAGTGCAATTTACCCACCCGCGATTGTGGTCATTCTATTAAGCTTCTTTTGGGGTAAATTCAATAACCCAACCACGGTTATCGCACCTGTCACTGGCATTGCATTTTTATTTGGTCTTATTGAAGGAATTAAGGTCACAAGCTTTAAAGATAGCTTACCTTTGATGATTCAAAACTTACCGTTAAATGAACAGAACCTTGCATGGGTGATCCCATCATTGATCATGTTAATCATCTGTGTCGTAATTGATAAAATTAAAAAATAAAGCTTTTTAATTATCATCCTTAAAATTTGATTTTACCCAAATCTTATTTTAACAGTGATCAATAATTGTCATGTTTACCCCACAGGCCGTTATTGTTTGCGACACAATTTTTAAAACATTTTTTGATCCATCTTAGCACTTCAAGTATTTATAAAATGTACCTAAATAGATCAAATCAAGTTTTGCTCTATGTGTATAAGAACATTTGTCGAAAAATTGAAAAACTCAATTTTCTCTTCATAAAGCTAAATTCAGTAGACGCTTGCATTTTTTTTATTGGTTTAACACCTATTCTTGCTAAAATTGAATTATTTTGAAAAAAAATTGTCTTTTTTTCGATTTTTGCATAAATATTGCATAATTTTTTATCAACTTTAGTCGAAAACACTTTCAAGACCTATTAAGTTATTGTATTTTATTTTGATAACTAGCTCACACTACTTCAACAACTATTACGCCATTTATCAAAAAAATTACACATATTTTCATTTTTTATAAAATAATCATCACTTGTAATAAATATGTCATAATTATTTTGAATAATAGAGGTATTTGCTCTTGAAATAATTATTAGATATGGTACAAATGAATAAACCAATCCAGACTAAAACAATGTGGTTTTTGTCGAGCAGACAGGAGGGATGGAGATGTTATCAATACATTTCAATAAGCAAGTCTTCATTAATTCTTTGAAGACAAATACGAAACTGGTCATCTATCTAAGTACAACGCTTGCACTTTTAATGACACTATTAATTCATGGACTCATTCAAGGAAATTTAAAACCTGAATTTTTTGCCTATGCATTAGTCGTTTCTGCTGCCTTCTATGTTTGGGATGTAGTCGACCATAAATCTCGTAAACTTGCGAAGATTACAGAATAAAAGATGGATGCCATGCATCCATCTTAAATAAGAAAATTATTAAAATAAAGTAATAAACATTCCAAGTAATAATCCACCAGTCGCAACAATCTCCCCTAACACCAACAATACCATTGCTATACGTAACAATATTTTCGGTAATTGCACTGTTCCTAATTGATGTGGTTGCTTAAATTGGTTGGTCGTATCTTTCAAGAAACCATGCAAAACATAACTGGCGATTGAAAAACTAAAAAAGAATAAATTGACCAAAACAAATATCAAATTTATTGTTTCAGTCCAGCTTGAACAATAGGCCATCACCGCTAAAATCAAAGTGGCTGGAGCATAAAGCAAACTACTGCGATGTGCGATATCAACATAATAATGCGCTCGGGCAATTTCTGAACGGCTGATTTGGTAATACTTCCAAACGCCTGTCAACATGCCTACCCATAGATAAATTCCACTAAATATTAACGCTAACTTTACCGACAAATCCAAACTCACAAAATCCATTTAAAACACCTTTATTCAAATTACTTAAAATATTTTTTATTGCATTTGACTCAGAAGTCATACTTTTAACAAGTTTCTTTTTGGAACTTGTGTAAAGTAATCATTAAAGCATACTCATAGAATTGTTATGAATACATTTGAAAATTTAACCATAACTTGTGCAGATAGCTATAGCTTAACTGCACGTTTTTATCCGGCAGAACAATCAACTAATCGTTTGCCTATTTTGGTTTGTCCTGCCACAGGTATTACTCAGAGCTTTTATCATCACTTTATAGAGTGGCTTGCTCAACAAGGTTCAGATGTACTGGTTTTCGATTTCCGTGGTATAGGTGACTCCTTACATGGTCCTATTCGTCAGTCCACAGCAAGTATCCAAGATTGGGGACAACTGGATATTCCTGCTGCTATTGAAACTTTGCTGAATAAGACAGGCAAAGAACAAGTCATACTCTTAGGTCATAGTGCTGGGGGGCAATTACTAGGCATTGTTTCCAACTACAAGAAAGTAGCTCAAGTGATTGCAATTTCAGGCTCTACAGGACATGTAAAAGGACTTAAAGGGAGAACCAAACGTATGGCACCTGTCATGTTTAACATGATCTTTCCTATTTCAAGTTTAGTCAAAGGCTATGGTGCTACTAAGTTTTTAGGAATGGGAGAAAATTTACCCAAAAATGTTGCAAAACAATGGGCGGAATTTTGCAGTAAACCCGGTTATGTGATGAACGCTATAGGTAAAACTATTTTCGAGGACTATCACAACGAAATTCAATGCCCAATTACGGTGTATTGGTCATCGGACGATGAGATCGCCACTGAAGCCAATGTCAAAGACCTACTTCGTTTGTATCCAGAAGCCCCCACTGAAATGATAGAGCTTAAACCGAAAGATACAGGTCATAAAGCCATTGGTCATATGTTAATGTTTAGGAAGTCACATCAAAATTTATGGCCAATTATGACAAAAAATATTTTTAATTAATTTTTAGTTTTAAGTACTTAGATAAGTAATCCTATCTAAGTGCTCTTTTTATTCAAAAAAATGCCTCATTAATGAGGCATTTTTTAGTCTTTTATATCTGCTTACGATTTAATCGCAAAACAGTTACGAAAATTGCTCTGGACGGGTAATTTTTACCGTTTTGATCCGATTTTCATCCATTTCGATGACTTCAAACCAAATGCCCTCTTGTTCAATCTGAGTGCCTACTTTTGCTTCGCCTTGGGTTTTATCTAAAATCAAACCTGCCACGCTAAAATAGCCTGAGTCTTCCTGAACTAGATCCAACATACCAAGTTCCAGCTCAAGTTGATACAAATCCAGCATGCCAGAGGCTTTCCAGGTCGTATCATCCAGTTTAATTAATTCCAACTGCTCATCTGCATCAGGGAATTCACCAGCAATTGCTTCAAACACATCCAATGGAGAAATCAAACCCTGGATATTACCAAATTCATTACTCACCAAGACTAAAGAACCCTTAGACGTTCTTAAAGTATGAATAGCATCAATCACTTTCATTTTTTCAAAAATAAAAATCGGACGACTACGTTTAAGCAAGGCTTGTAATTGCTCTGGTTCATCCAGTACATCAATTAACTCTTTAGCGCGTACAACCGTAACCACTTTATCTAATTGTCCACGACACACAGGAAATAAACTATGCGGTACAGCCAAAATTTGCTGACGAATACTCTCTGCATCATCCTCAAGATTAATCCAAGATATTTGATTTCTAGGGGTCATGATTGATGCAACTGAACGTTCTGCAAGCGTTAACACTCCACCGACCATATAACGCTCTTCATCACCAAAGGCTTTTTGTGCTGCTAAAGTCTCAGGGTTTTGTAATAAATCTGCATCAAGTTTGCTTCCCATCAATTTCAAAATTGAGTCAGCAGTACGATGACGCAATGGTGTTTTCGACTGATGTTTTTCAACATTGCGGCTAGAAAACTGGTTAAAAGCTTCTATTAAAATAGCTACACCAATACCCGAATAAATATAACCTTTTGGAATATGGAAACCAAAACCTTCAGCAATTAAGCTCACACCAATCAATAATAAAAAGCTTAAGCACAGAATCACGACAGTAGGATGCTTATTGACAAAAGATGTTAATGGCTTAGAAGCAATCAGCATCACAATAACAGCAATTGTTACTGCTGCCATCATTACGTAAATATTATCGACCATGCCAATCGCAGTAATCACTGAATCGAGAGAGAATACAGCATCTAAAACAATGATTTGGGCAACAACAGCCCAAAAGCTTGCATAAACGACAGCCCCTGAACTTTTAACCTCGGGCTTACCCTCTATTTTTTCATGCAGTTCAGTGACAGCTTTATAGACGAGGAATAACCCGCCAAATAATAGAATTAAATCCCGTCCTGAGAAAGAGAGACCACCAATTTCAATCAGAGGTTTAGTTAATGTCACTAACCAAGAAATAATAGACAGTAAACCTAAACGCATTATTAATGCTAGAGATAAGCCGATGATACGTGCTTTATCTCTTTGTTCAGGAGGAAGTTTATCTGCAAGAATGGCAATAAAAACTAAGTTATCAATACCCAGTACAATTTCTAAAACTATTAGGGTTAAAAGACCAACCCAAATTCCAGGGTCTAATAAAAATTCCATTATTAGATCTCCTGCTTATTATTATAAATATATAAATTGGAGAAAAATAAATTCGACCTACAAGACGACGGATCCATGAATGATACCTTTTCAACTAAATTGCTATAATTATGCACAATATCTTAGGCTTGTAATTATTTTTCATAAAAAATTTACATTTATTTAAGTTTATATATATGTATAGCCGACTGATACCTGCAAATTTCCTGTATTTCTAATCATCATTTTACAAATATAGTCTTTAACAGATATCGATACATCATATTCAAATTATTTTTCAATCAATATTACAGAAATGTCATTGGTATTTTCGTAAAAAATTACGTATAACTATGTTTGTAGAAGCCTTTAAATTAGTAGACTATATTAATCATAACTATATTTAATCAATTATTTTCAATTAGATATAAGGGCAACTAACGGAGTAAAAAATTGATAAATTTATATAATAAATTTTAACAAAAAAAAATATTTAGAGCTAAGCGAAGTTGATTTCTTTTATTTTTCAGTTAAAATAACATAAGATGTTATTTTTTTTAACTAATGAGCTTGCTTTTAACAACATCTTCTTGGTAATTTTCATAATTAGGCAAGCTGAAATACTTAGGATAGTACTATGACACAAGGACTTTCATTAACATTTAATAAAATCTGCCTTTGGGGTTGGTTTAAAACTTTCTATTCCACGGCGACACTAGAGAATGAATTATATTCATTCTAAATTGCATGAAGAAGCGACTAAGTTTTCGCAAAGTATTACTGATTTCCATCTATCTATAGACAGTCGTACAATGCCTTTACTAAATACTTTAACTTAAGTTTAGTTCAAGCAAAATTTACATTTCGTCGATTTTACTTGTTTTTTTCTTTAAGTGATCTATCACATATTGATTCAAGTATTCAAAGTAAAATATGATTACCGCTTAAGATATGGCAATAATTACAAAAACAGGGACCCTTAAATGACTAAAAAATATGCAAAATTTTTACCTGCAGCTGAAAATTTTAATATCGAAAATTTCCCATACTACTGGATCACTCAAGTACATTCGCAGTATGTTTTAAATTTAGATCACGTACTTAAAAAGTATGGGGTAGACCATTCTAGACGACGATTGTTGGTTGCATTAGAAGCCAAACCAGATGCAAGTGTCTCTGAGCTCTCAGAAATGATCGTTTCAAAAATGTCGACGATAACTAAAATTGTTTATCGCTTAAAAGAGGAAGGATTTGTTGATACTTACTCGTGTGAAAATGATGCGCGTATCACAAGAGTACATTTAACAGAAGCTGGACAACAAATGACGCAAAAAATAAATGACTTAATGAGTGTTGTACTTGAAAAGTCATTTGAAGGTCTAACGCCACTTCAAATTGAAAAAACCATGGAAAACTTAAAAATTATTTTTAAGAACCTTGCACATTAATATTTAAGGCTATTCATCGAAGATGTTCAACTGTGGCGAGTTTTTGTTATTCGATCTTTTGGGGCAATAAAAACACTCAAACTCAGCCACAGGGAACCCTTCGATAAAACTCAAAATATTGGGCTGCGGTAAGCCCAACCATTCATCAAGTCGATGATGTGGAATAACTACCACCGAACGTTTGTCTGTTCGAGGTTCATGAAACTCACTCATCATCGGATGCAGGTGGGCATCCATACTAATCATGGCGGCTGAACGAACAACTTCACCAGTTTTTAATCGAGTAATCTCATAAAGTGCAGCAATATAAAAAGCCTGACCATCTTTACGCCGTACACCCCATCGTTGTGGTCGACCATTGATATATTTGGATTCATAGAACTCTGTCACGGCGATCACACCAAATTGGCACTTGCTAAAAGCCTCGACAAAACTGCGTTTTTCCATCAGAGTTTCATTTCTTGCATTATATGTATGTTTTGCAACATCTTTATCCTCAGCCCATTTTGGCACTAAACCAAAGTTGACTAAACGCCATTCAATCCCTTGATTGGATTTAAATAGCAACGGCGTTTGAAAGCTGGGAAATATTTCTTCTTCATACGGGAAAGGAACTGCAGGCAAGCCAAGCTGCTGAACTTGTATTAAGCTGATCGGTTTAAAATTAGCACACATGATAATAAGATTTAAGATACTGACTTATAATTGTTGAATTTATCTATCGCGCTATCTATTGATAACAACATTAGACATTGATAAAAAATTGAAACAGTTCACAATTTCAATTGAGGATAAAACGAAGTTTACCCTCATTGCTTTTATCCAAAAATCTTTTTCACTTTGGCGCTTAAACCATGAAAAAACTTATGTTTTGCATTGGCTTTTTCGCTAGTCAAAAAATTAATTTGAATGGACTGGCGTTGCCCTTCATAAGGAATATAGCCATGCCAACCATTATCAGTCACTTTAAATGCAACCAGTGAACCTGGTCCTGCATTGATTTCTGTCACATAGTTATTGATGTCTTTATCGTCATTGAGAATACGTAAACGTCCATTCGGCGCATCCCAAGATTCATTTAAATAGATTAAAACCGTCAACAATTTGCTTTTTGAATCACTGTGAATCCGGCCATCTTTTTGACGAGAGTAGCCACGTAAAGTAATCATCATCGGATGTTCCATAACGTTGACATCAAATTTATCTGTTAAAATTTGACGAAATTCTGGTGTATCCAATGATTTTAGAAAGCGATCAAAATTAGGCTTGATTTCTACATCTTCGATGTTAAAGCTTCCGCCTTGTTCAATTTTAGGAAAGTCTTGGATTACTGCCTGGACTTCACTATCTGCCAAAGCATTTTCAACTACAAAATACGGATATGGCGTACTCGCAACTTCAGCATTCTTCAACGCATCTAATTTCAGAATTGATGTCATTTATAATTCAGCTTAATGATTAATTCCCTTAAATTGTATCAGAGATTTTATATCATTGGCTTAAAACTCAAAGTCACGTCTACAAATTTTATATATGGAAGCATAGCAACAGTTAAAATAAACAATAAAAAGAATAAAGCCCCCGAAGAGGCTTTGTTGATAATCAAACAAAATAAATTAGACGATAAAATTAATCGCCTGTATAACCTTTTAACTTTAAGCGATATGCATGTAATAATGGCTCAGTATAGCCAGACGGTTGTTCACCACCTTTGAATACTAAATCATAAGCAGCTTTATATGCATAACCATCAAAATCAGGCGCCATGTTGCTATATTCAGGATCGTTGGCATTTTGTTCATCAACAATTTTCGCCATACGTTGCATAACTTCTTCAACTTGCGCTTTAGTCACAATCCCATGACGCAACCAGTTTGCAACGTGTTGAGAAGAAATACGCAAAGTTGCACGGTCTTCCATTAAACCGACATTGTTAATGTCTAGCACTTTAGAACAACCTACACCTAAATCAACCCAACGAACAACATAACCCAAGATCCCTTGAAGGTTATTTTCAAGTTCTTTGGTCTTCTCTTCTTCAGTCCAGTCTGTATCTGTCGCTAAAGGCGGTGTCAACAAGTCATCTAACGGAAGTGCTTCAGTTTTCAATAACTCTTGTTGGCGTGCTGAGACATTACATTGGTGATAATGAATCGCGTGAATCACTGCACCTGATGGTGAAGGAACCCATGCACAGCTCGCACCCGCTTCAGGATGTTCAATTTTGGTTTTATACATGTCTAAAAGCATGTCAGGTTTAGGCCACATACCTTTACCAATCTGCGCTTTGCCACGTAAACCTGCTTGTAGACCCACCATAACATTACGGTTTTCATAAGCTGGGAACCAAATTTGGCTTTTCACTTCGCCTTTACGAACGAACGGACCTGCTTCCATAAAGGTATGAATTTCATCACCTGTACGATCCATGAAACCAGTATTGATGAAAATTGTACGGTCTTTTGCTTGTGCAATACAGTTTTTCAAGTTTACAGATGTACGGCGCTCTTCATCCATAATCCCGATTTTCAAAGTTTTCGCTGGTAAACCAAGCGCTTGTTCAGCACGTTCAAACAATTCGACAGCAAATGCAACTTCTTCTGGACCATGCATTTTTGGTTTAACGATATACATTGACCCTTTACGTGAGTTTTTGTTTTCGTTTTGACCTTTGATGTCTGCGAAAGTCAGTAATGGTGTGATTAAAGCATCCATAATACCCTCGTAGATTTCAGCACCATCTACAAGGATTGCAGGGTTTGTCATTAAATGACCAACGTTACGAAGAAGCATCAATGAACGACCATGAAGTGTTGTTTCACCACCAATCAAGTTCTTATGCGTACGATCTTTATTTAATGTACGCGTAACGGTTTTACCGTTCTTCTCAATTGATTCTTCAAGCGTACCTTTCATTAGACCTAACCAGTTACGGTAGCCTTCTACTTTCTCTTCTGCATCTACAGCAGCAATCGAATCTTCTAAATCTTGAATCGTGGTAACAGCAGCTTCTAAAACAAGATCTTTTACACCCGCTGCATCAGTTTTGCCTATTGGGCTATTTGCATCAATTTCAATAACAACGTGTAAGCCATTATTTAAAAGTACAATTTCAACGGGTGCAGATTCGTCACCATTGAAACCGACAAATTGTGATTCTTTCGCCAAAGTCGAGGTTGAACCATCTTTGAGTGTGACAACAAGTTTTTTGCCCTCAACAGCATATTTTGTTGCATCTGCATGTGAACCATTCGCCAATGGGAATGTTTCATTTAAGAAATTCTTTGCAAATGCGATAACTTTATCGCCACGAACTGGGTTATAGCCTTTACCTTTTTCTGCGCCACCTTCTTCAGATATCACGTCAAAACCGTAAAGTGCATCGTATAAAGAACCCCAACGCGCATTTGCCGCATTTAAGCAATAACGTGCATTCCGCACAGGTACCACCAATTGCGAACCAGCCAATAATGCGATTTCTTCATCTACATTTTCTGTACTGATTTGAAAATCTTCTACTTCTGGTAATAAGTAGCCAATTTCTTTTAGGAAAGCTTTATAAGCTTGAAGTTCAAATTTGTTGTTGCGGTGCCATTCATCAATTTTAGCCTGAATCTCGTCACGCTTCGCTAAAAGCGCCTTATTCTTAGGACTAAGATCGACAACAACTTGCTCAAAGTTTTTCCAGTATGTTTCACTATCTAAACCAGAACCTGGTAGTGCTTCATTTTCGATGAAATCGTAAAGTTCTTTAGCAATCGCTAACTTGCCTTTTTGAATACGTGCAGTCATTGTCTTTCCTGATATTGCTACTTTTTATAACAAGAGTTTCTAGTATACCGATTTAAACCATGCTGAATAGTACTATCACATTGCTAAATAGTGATCATTTTAATTAAAAAAATAGCTATATTAACTTAAAAAATAACGATCAAAAATACAGCAACACCATCAACTAAATCATCAACTTAAATCGCTTTTTAACAGTGTATAAATTTTTTAAAATGTCTAAATTAGACCAAAGTGCTGAATCAACCCTAATTTCTCCATTTTTTATACACTTTTATTCCTTGAGCAAAGATTAAGCCATGAATAGCGCTAAATGTCGATAAAACCAATCCATAATTCTGTGTAAAGAATTGTTCGACTCACTTATATTTTTTTCTGTTTGTTCAAATCTCATCTTATTGTTTCAATTTAGATGATTAGAATCTTTAGCAACAAGGTGGAATCACATAATTTTTTAAAGCACTTATGCTTTTTTACATTATTTAATCCTACAAGGTGTAGCTGGGGTATCCCCTACACAAATTAAATTTAAAGTTTCATTCTAATACGTGGCTGTGCAAACACATTTGTCTCTTTTAATCATACAGCGTCTATCTATTATCTGGCGACAAGCACGGATAAAGTGCTACACATAAAAAACCTGTTTAAAATTTTCATTCTAAACAGGTTTCTGGAATAGCAAGGTCTAAGCTAAATAAGAGATAGACCTCAACTTAAAACTAAATGCTTCACTTAATTAAAAGTTTTAAAACGTGTTGCATCATCAATAAATGTTTTTTCGCCCGCTGGTGCTTCGATTGAACCAAATACTAATTGTGCGCGAAGTTTCCAGTCTGCAGGTACATCAAATGTTGCTGCCACTTCTTCATCTACGATTGGATTATAGTGTTGTAAAGAAGCACCTATACCCGCTTCAGCCAATGCAGTCCAAGTTGCAAATTGAGCAATACCTGTTGAATGCTCAGACCATACTGGGAAATTGTCTGCATATAATGGGAATTGTTCTTGTAAAGCTTTAATCACACTTAAATCTTCATAAAACAACACTGAACCAGCACCAGCGATAAAGCTGTTAATCTTACCCGAAGTTCCTTCAAATGCTTCAGCTGGAACGATTTTACGTAAAGTTTCTAAAACGATTGTCCAGAATTTAACATGTGAATCACCAAATAAAATCACAGCACGAGAAGACTGTGAGTTAAATGAAGATGGGCTATGCTTGATTGCATCTTTGATGATTTCTTCAATTTTCGCTTGGTCTAAGCTTAAATCTCTACCAATTGCATAAATTGTACGGCGTTGTTTGATTTGATTTAAAAATGACATGGTGTTAATCCTTCTATGACCAAATGGGTCGTGTTATTTAACATGGTTTGAGTGTATTGCATCATTCTTAGTTTCGTCATGCTTATATACATAACAATGTGTTCTATATTTAGAACAATATGTGAAATTGGGTCTTTTAAAATGCCATTGTGTTTCTGTAACCCCTTTTTAAGGTACTTTGTACTTTAAAACGATAAGAATATGTCAAATTTCCTATGGGCTTTTCATTACTTATTTTGTGGTAAAAATATGCAAATTTCGACATACGATTCTAGACATAGTATTAAAATACAACTCAATGACATTCTTATAATGCCTTCTTCCAATAACATACTATCAAGAGCCCCAGTCTTAAAAAAATAAAAAACTCCGCATAAAGCGGAGTCTCATTGAAGATAAATAGTTTTCTAAATTACTTATCTGTTTCAAATAATGCTGCGACAAACGATTTTGCAGAGAATGGACGTAAATCATCTATCTTTTCCCCGACACCAATATATCGAATTGGTACATGGGTACGGCTGGCAATATTAAACAACACACCACCCTTTGCAGTTCCATCTAATTTGGTAATGGTTAAACCAGTTAAACCTACAGCTTCATCAAACATTTCAACTTGGTTAATCGCATTTTGACCAGTACCAGCATCCACCACCAACATCACTTCATGTGGCGCAGTTGCATCAATTTTTTGCATAACACGTTTTACTTTGGTCAATTCAGACATCAAGTTACTTTTGTTATGCAAACGCCCTGCTGTATCGGCAATTAAAACATCCACACCTTTGGCACGAGCACTTTCAAAGGCATCAAAAATGACTGAAGCACTATCTGCACCATGGCCTTGAGCCACGACAGCAATATTGTTACGTTCACCCCAGATTTGAAGTTGTTCAGTTGCTGCTGCACGGAAGGTATCTCCTGCTGCAAGCATGACTTTCTTGCCTTCGCCTTGTAAACGTTTGGCTAATTTACCAATCGTGGTTGTTTTACCTACACCATTTACACCCACCACTAAAATCACAAATGGATTTTTATTGGGATCGATATGCAATGGTTTTACACGAGGCGCAAGTAAAGCAACTAGCTCTTCTTGTAGCGCTTTATACAATGAATGTGAGTAAATTAAATCACCACGTTCCGTACGCTCAGTCAAGTTCGTAATAATGGTTTTAGTCGCCTCTACCCCGATATCAGCAACCAAAAGTTGCTCTTCTACCTCTTCAAGCAACTCATCATCAATTTCTTTACCACCAATCAGGATATTAACCATACCATCGGCAAGGCTTTTACGCGATTTGGTCAAACCTTCTTTCATGCGACTAAAAAAGCCACCTTTGGATTTTTCATCAGCTGATTCAATCTGTGCGGCTTGGCTTTCAGTTTGAATAGGTTCCGCTTTAGGTGTTTCTACATTATTTTCAATAATAGGCACATTGACGGCTGGTAAACTAGGTAATGTGACATCGTCATCCCCGATATCCGCATCAATCAAGAATTTATTTTGCTGTTCTTGCATGCCGATTCCTTGAAAAGCATAGCGTTAAAAAAGAATGAGTTTAGCATAGATTGCATCATTTTTAGAGTTAAAGCAGCGATAAAACAAGCAAACCAAAATGCAACATTCTAACCTTGCTTTAAATCATTAATTTTTTAAGAATAGTTCTAAATTTAAAATAATTTTTTGGGTTATCTGTGTATATTCTGAAATCTAGATTCTTTAATCTTCTTAGACAATCCAAAGTTATCATTGCGCCAATCTTCTTTTTATCATTAAGCACGATAAATACTCAACTTCAGGCAGCACCTCAAAGCCAACTTTCAAGGACTACTTTCGAAACCACACTTAAAAATGGTTTAAAAGTGATTATCAGAGAAGATCATCGCTCTCCAATTGTCATGACTCAAATTTGGTATGGTGTTGGCAGTAGTGATGAGTCTGGTAATGTGCTTGGTATTTCCCATGTACTTGAACATATGATGTTTAAAGGAACTAAAAAGGTTCCAGATGATGAGTTTGCACGTTTAAGTCGTATTTATGGTGGCCGCACCAACGCTGCCACATATACAAATTACACCAACTATTATCAGCTTTACCCCAAGAAGTATTTTCCATTGGCTTTGGAACTTGAAGCAGACCGTATGACAAATCTGGTCCTCAAACAACAAGACTTTGATCCTGAAATCAAAGTGGTTATGGAGGAAAGACGACAACGGACAGATGATAATCCACGAAATCTAGCCTACGAACGTTTTAAATGGATCGCCTATCCAACCAGTCACCACCGTCAACCTGTGATTGGCTTTATGAAAAACCTACAGAATATTCGTCTGGATGATCTTAAACATTGGTATCAAACATGGTACACGCCCAATAATGCGACTTTAGTCATTGTAGGAGATGTCAATGCAGAACAGGCACTTAAACAAGTTGAAAAATATTTTGCAGCAATTCCCAAAAAGGAACTTCCAGACCGTAATGATGTTTTAGAGTTTGACCGAATGGGGTATCGGCATATGGAAGTGCAGTTGCCAGTACAAGTGCCCAACTTATTTATGGCTTGGAATGTCAAATCCATTGCCACAGCAAAAAACCCACAAGATGCCTACGCACTAACCATTATCCAGTCCTTACTGGATGGCGGAATCTCCGCTCGTTTACAAGACCGTCTGATTCGAGATAAGAAAGTGCTGACCGCAATCAGTGTCAGTTATGACCCCTATAATCGTGGCGACAGTTTATTTATGATCTCCGCGATCCCAAGTGATGATGTTTCTCTGGATGAGGCACAAAAAGCGATTGAAAAAGAGATGAATTTATTTAAAACAGAATTGGTCAATCAAACTGAACTCGATCGTGTCAAAAACAACTTCGTTTCAAATTTAATCTATAGTCAGGATGATATTGGTGGACAAGCCAATATGATTGGGAATTTGGAAGTAAATGGCCTAAGTTTTCGTTTAATGGATGAATTACCTAAACATTATGACAAAGTGACACCACAAGATTTACAACGAATTGCCAATATTTATTTTGTCAAAGCCAATCTGAGTAGTTTGTATTTAATGCCTGAAAGTACAAAAGAATAAAAAAGGATCTCTCATGAATTTTAATCCATTCTCGACCTATTCGATAAAAATACCCTTGTTTGTGTTCATCAGCTTACTCTACTCCCCCCTTAACCATGCGGAGGTTGAATTAGACAATCATGATGAAACGGAGGTTGTTGTAGATGATTCAACACTTAAAGCAAATTCGACCTTACAAAGCTTAAAAAATTTAGATAAACATCAACTGTATCAAGCGCCATTTGTTCAAGACCTCTCCAACAACCAAAAAGTCAGGACACTTTTTGTTTCAGCCACCGACCTGCCTATTGTGGATATTCAACTCACCTTTAATGCAGGTTCGTCACAAGATGAAGCACTAGGAAAAGGCTTGTATGGTATGGCAAATATGGCAGCCAAGCTGATCACTGAAGGGACAGATCAATATACAGCAAAACAAATTGCGTCAACATTTGAAGGATTAGGTGCTCAATTTAGTGTTACGGCGTACCGTGATATGTTTGTCGTCCGACTTCGGGTCTTATCAGATCCTGAAAAATTAAACCCTGCCATCAATACCATGCTACATGTGCTGAATCATGCACAATTTAATCCATCGGGTTTAAATCTTGTATTAAACAATACCAAAGTTGGGCAGAAGCAAATTCAAGAAAATCCAAGTCGGATTATGAATATTCGCTTTTATCGTGCTCTGTATGGACAACATCCTTATGCCGAGCCCACTGTTGGCACCAATGGGAGCCTAAAAAAAATTACTCCAGAACTACTTAGAGCGTATCGACAAAAACTGCTTGTTGCCCAAAACATGAATATTGCTATTACTGGTAATTTAACTTCAGCCGATGCAACTCAACTGGCCAATTTAATCAGTCAAAACCTCACCCAAGGTGAAGCTGCACAAGCACTTCCTGAACCACAAGATCAAGATGATTTTAATATCCATTACATCCCGTTTAACTCAACCCAAGCCAACGTAATGATGGGACACTTGGCGATTCAGCGCAGTGATCCAGATCGTGTTGCACTAGAAGTCGCCAATCAAATGTTTGGCGGAAGTGGATTTAATTCCATTTTAATGAAAGAACTTCGAGTTAAACGGGGTTATACCTATGGAGCTTATAGCAATTTGACCTCCACATTGGCTCAAGGTTTCTTCAGCTTGAGTTATTCCACTGAACAAAATCAATTGATGGAGAGTATCAAAGTTACACATCAGGCCTTACGCGATTTTGTAAAAAATCCAATACAAAGAAAACAGCTCGAAGAAACTAAGGAAGGCATGTTACGTTCTTTCCCAATGACCTTCAGCTCCAATGCCAATATCAATGCACAAATCGCATCGATTGGCTTTTATCAACTTCCTGCGGATTATTTAACCCAATATCAAAAGCAATTGAGTCAAGTTACCACCAAACAAGTTCAAAAAGCTATTCAAAAACATCTTCGTGCAGACCGTCTCACTTTGGTTGTTGTTGCACCGATACTGGATCAGAATGCGTTAAAAGACATGTTGAAGGCTGATTTAACCACCCCAGAGCAATCCAGTTCAAATCAAAACCAGCAAATGGATACGCATACCATGCCGGATGTCCCGACTTTGATCATTCAAAAAACTATTCGTACGCAAGCTGGATCAGTCAAATAAATATTATCCATTATTGCGGATCTTTACTATCCACAGCTGGATATCGTTTTACTTGTTGATTTTCAAAATGGTAGGCACGTAATAGACGTAAATATTCAACCACATAAATACGATCTTGGCTGCGTAATTGATTGGCAATCTTTTGTGTCTTTGGATTGCTTGCTTGTTGTGAATATTGCAAAACATATTTGTATTGATTTGGATTAATTGGGCGTGTTAAAGCCAGTATTGCAAGAAAAATCATCAATGCGATGATTACAGCAACAAAACAATTCAAGATTTTTTCCACAGGGAATGAATAGAATAATTTTTGAAAATAATCTTTGAATTTTTGCATGAACTACCTCTAATTACAGATAGTTTATCATCCTGACCATAAAAATATAGGGCTTTCTTCAAGACATCTGAAGATCGGTTGTAAGATGATCTTTAAGATCAAAATTGATAGATAGTACGACAGCGCTTAATAATCCCAGCATAGATATCATAGCGTGTAGAGATGAAAGTTTAAGCCCTCTTCTCATATTCAAGAAAAGGGCTTGAGTAAAGTTAAGCAACTCGTGAATCACTTCAATATTAGTACCAATTAAAGGATCGTTGCACGTAAGAATGCGAAATACAAAATAATCGCGATAATTGCCAATGCAATGCTGACAGCAAAGATACTCACTCCACCCTCTGCATGCGCAGGGTGCAAATCATCATCATCAGCAAGACGCCTCAATTCGCCATCATAGATTCGGTAAAAACCTGCTTTTTGCACTGGATTTAAGTTTCGGGTATAATCGTACACGCGTTTACGCTGGGCTAAACAATAATCCCCAAGATGGATTTCATGATGATAAATTGCCTCATCCAGTTGTTTACGGTGATACTGAGCTAATTCTACGATCTGAGACTCAGCAGCGGGTACATCAAAAATAAAGCCATCTATAGTGTTTGTCATTTTGCTCTCCCTTTGTCTTAATTCTCATATTGATTTTAATAAATATTATTTCTGATTAATGTTTAATCATGTAATCTTATCTTCGTCAAGCATAGATTTCAAATCACTTGACAAACAAGGCTAATTGTAATATTAGTTTAATAAAGTTAAGTTAGATTAGTTAAGTATAAGCTCCGTTGGGGAGCTATGTTAAAAGATCATAATTACAATAAGGAGTTATATATGATTCATCAGATCTCTCACCAAGACTTAGAACATGTTTATGCAGATGCTGTAAATACAATCCAATGTGAAATGAACTTTGTAGAAGCAGTAAAAGCATTAGAAGATGCGGCGAAGGCTGGCCATGGTAAAGCTGCAATGTTTCTTGCAGAACTTTACTACCAAGGTTTCCGCGTTGAACGTGATTCTCTAAAAGCCCAATATTGGCAAAAGATGGCAACCATGCAAGCATAATAAAACGTCACTTAGGTGGCGTTTTTTTTGCCCTATCATTTTTATTTTTTAATAAATCATTACGTTTTCAATACATTTTTTATTGTTTTAATAAATGCTTACGATTGAGCATAAAGCACCAACAGTTCTTATAAGAATTTCAACTACAATAGGCAATGTACTAAATAAGATTATTAATTATGAAAAAGTATATTCATCTTCAGCCCATTTCGAATGAATTGTTTATTAAAATTTCTATTTTAAAATCACTCATGTATTGTGGTGTACTTTGGGGACTTTACCATGATGGCTGGGCAATGAAGTCTGGTTCAAATGAAGTTTATTTTCCTTTTTGGCTAAATGCTGTTCAAGCCCATCAGTATGCAAAGATTCATTGGCCCCACTACACCCCACGTAGAATAACACCTAAAGATTTTAGAGACTCGCTGTTACCCACGTTAACACGGCTCAATATCATGCCAGCATTGTTTAATTCTTCATCTCGAAAATTTAAACTCTCAACGTCTCAAATGGAACATTTCTTTTTTCATAGTCATGTTCAATTTCAAACGACTTAAAGGCGAAGATATATTTTTATCGGTTTAAAATTGTTGTAAAAAATAAACTTTATATTTTATGACTGCCAAGTATTTGCAAAGTTAAAAAATACAGTTAATTTAAAGGTGTGCAGATTGGTAAGTACCCTAGAAAAGGAAGAATAATTATGACGACAGTAGCACAAGTAATCCAAGATAAGATTGGTCGTGAAATTTATACGATTTCACCCTCTGCCACAGTATTAGAAGCCATTACACTTATGGCAAACAAAGGTATTGGTGCTGTGGTTGTCACTCAAGATACAAAGGTCGTTGGAATTCTTTCTGAACGCGACTATACACGTAAAATTGCGCTTATGCAGCGTACATCTGACCATACAACAGTCGCTGAAATTATGACCTCTAGAGTGATTTCTGTGACCCGTGGCCATACCGTTGAAGAATGTTTAAATTTAATGACTGACGGACACCTACGCCATTTACCTGTAATTGAAGGCGAAACACTGGTTGGGTTTGTTTCTATTGGCGATTTAGTCAAAGCTACGATGGAAGATCAAAGAAAATTGATTGAACAGTTAAGACAATATATTTCAGGTTAAGTTAAATTATAAAAATACAACCCTCCCTCCATGTGGAGGGTTTTTTCTTGTGCTTAGAAAACTAACAGCTAAGTTATAATCAAAACTGCCTATTTATTCAAACAAATGACTTCCATCAAGTCATTGATCAGAAATGAAGCACATTTTTTGTATGGACTTTTAAAAACTGTTGGGGGATCAATTCATTTTGGGTATTTTTGAACCCTAGATGGTTATCCTTCTAAGGGGCGACTAGGATGTTTCCGTTGAGGGACCTAAAGGACGTACCCCTCGCCTAACATCAGCAGAAACAAAACACTACTTGGTTTGCAGCGCAAAGTTTAGCAACTCCTACGAAAAGTGAGGCATCGCCTACGCAAAGGCATTTAAGCTTTGAATGTATGGTGTGGCATTGCAAGCGTGTTTATATTCAAATAAATTATTTTTCTCATGCAATTGATTTATTTGAATATTAATTAATAGAAATTCTACTCTTATGTCTGAGTTTTTTACAGATTAGCTATAAAATATCAAATTTTTTTATTTTAATATATTACAAATAATCATCTATTTTGAGTTGCATGTCTTTAATTAATATAGCTATAAACAATTTAGTTCATTAAGTAGAAGCTAAACCTGAATTTCAAATTTAACGACAAAATAAAAACCTAGCCAATGCTAGGTTTTTAGATCAAATCAATTTTTAATCAGTTTAGATTTAACTTTCCAGCAACATAGTCGGCATCTTTGTCACCACGTCCAGAAAGGTTTACAACAATTTTAATTTCTTTCGCTAATTTAGGCGCTTCGCGAATTGCCCACGCCACAGCATGAGAACTTTCTAATGCAGGAACAATCCCTTCTATTCGTGAAAGGGTCATAAACGCATCTAAACACTCTTGATCGGTTGCTGTAGAGTAATCCACGCGGCCTAAATCTTTTAAAAAGCTATGTTGAGGGCCTACACCTGGATAATCTAAACCAGATGCAATCGAGTGCACAGGCAAGGGTTCGCCCTGTTCATCTTCAAGCACATAACATGCCATACCATGAATCTGACTTGGTTTACCTAAAGTCAATGTTGCTGAATGCTGTTGAGTATCCAGACCATGACCTGCTGGTTCCACACCAACAAGTTTAACCTCTGCATCATTTAAAAATGCAGTGAATGCGCCAATTGCATTTGAGCCACCGCCTACACATGCAACTACATAATCAGGTTGTGCGCCAAAGCGATCTTGGGCTTGAACTTTAATTTCATTGCCAATAATAGATTGGAAATCACGTACCATTTTTGGGAAAGGATGCGGTCCAACCACAGAACCAATCGCATAAATAAAGTTTTTAGGATCTTTTAAATACTCTTCAAATGCACTATCTACAGCATCTTTGAGTGTTGCAGTACCTTGAGTGACTGAAACCAGTTTTGCACCCAAAATCTTCATTTTCACGACATTGGGATGCTCTTTTTCAATATCCACCTGTCCCATATGAATTTCACATGGAATGCCGACCAAAGCACACGCTGTTGCAAGTGCAACGCCATGTTGACCAGCACCTGTTTCTGCGATTACTTTGGTTTTACCCATATATTTGGCAAGCAAAGCTTCGCCCAAACAATGGTTAATTTTATGTGCGCCTGTATGATTTAAGTCTTCACGCTTTAAATAGATTTGTGCACCACCCAATTGATCAGAAAGGCGTCTTGCATGGTATAAAGGACTAGGACGACCTACATAATTGGCAAATAAATCAGCCAATTCATTTTGAAATTCAGGCGTTTTACGAATTTCTTCATATGCAATATTGATTTCATCCATTGCTTCTTTTAAATGAGGTGGAATAAATTGACCACCATATTCACCAAAAAAGCCTTGTTCATTTGGTAATGCAATACCATTTATTTGATGATCCATTTCTTTCCCTATTTAATAAATTAGCCGTTGAATTTATGAATAACAACTTTGCTTGAGAATAATTTATCGTGACAAATATTTCGTCATATCCTCAATACCTTTAAGGGTCATTGGAAACATATGATCGTCGAATAATTGTTTAATAAGTGCGATGGTTTGCGTGTAATGCCAGTAACCTTGCTCTTCTGGATTTAACCATGCTGTTTTTTCAAAATGATTGCGTAAGCGACGTAACCATACATCCCCAGCTTCATCATTCATATATTCGACAGAACCACCAACCGATTTCAGCTCATAAGGTGCCATACTTGCATCACCTACCACAATTACACGATAGTCTTTCCCGTAGGTATTAAATAAATCCCATGTATTCATGCGGGTAGACGAACGACGATGATTATCTTTCCACACATAGTCATATAGACAGTTATGGAAATAGAAATACTCTAAAGTTTTAAATTCAGTTTTTGCCGCGCTAAACAGTTTTTCACATTGCGCAATGTGTGAATCCATCGATCCACCCACATCAAACAACATCAAAACTTTAATACGGTTACGCCGTTCAGGCACCATTTGTACATCTAGAATGCCCTGTTTGGCAGTTTCATAAATAGTGCTGTTAATATCTAATTCTTCTGCAGCACCTTGACGAGCAAACTTACGTAAACGACGTAAAGCCATTTGCATTTGTCGAGTACCCAAAATTTGTTCATCATCCAAATTTTGAAACTTACGCTGTTCCCAAACTTTTACAGCTGAATTTTTACGACTCGGGCCGCCAATTCTCACGCCTTCAGGATGGTCACCAAAAGCACCGAACGGTGAAGTTCCACCTGTGCCAACCATACGGTTGCCGCCTTGATGTTTTTTGTGTTGTTCACGCAAGCGCTCTTCCAACATCTTCATCAGTTCTTCAAGCGAACCTGCTTTCAGCAATTCAGCACGTTGTTCTGGTGTTAAATGTTTTTCAAGTAACTCTAAATCAAACCAGTCTTTGGGAAGTTTTTGAACTTTACTGAGCAGATCATCGATATCAAAAGTATGAATACCTTCAAAATAATCTTTCATGGCACGGTCAAATTTGTCAAAGAAGCGTTCATCTTTGACCATGACTGTTTTTACTAATTGATAAAAATCATCTTGATCGGCAAAAACTAATCCTTCACTAATTGCCTGGTTGAGATCAATGAGTTCACGTGTTGAAACTGGAACACCATATTTCCTGAGGGTATAAAATAATCGCACAAACATGTTGCGATCTCCTCATTAACGACGTGACATAAAGGCTAAGCGTTCAAGCAACTGTACATCTTGCTCATTTTTAATCAATGCGCCATATAAAGGTGGAATCGCTTTTGATTTATCATGATTACGCAAAATGTCTTCAGGCATATCATCTGCCATTAACAAGCTTAACCAGTCAATTAATTCAGATGTTGAAGGAGGTTTCTTTAAGCCAGGGACTTGGCGTAATTTAAAGAAGACTTGTAATGCTTCTGAAACCAGTGTTCCGGAGATATCAGGAAAATGAACTGCGATAATTTCACGCATCGTTTCTTCATCAGGAAATTCAATATAATGGAAAAAACAACGACGTAAAAACGCGTCTGGCAGTTCTTTTTCATTATTTGAAGTAATGATCACAATCGGACGTTGAGTTGCAGTAATGGTCTCACCTGTTTCATAGACAAAAAATGACATTTTGTCTAATTCATGTAGCAAGTCATTTGGAAATTCAATATCGGCTTTGTCTATTTCATCAATCAACAATACACAGCGCTCTTCGCTGGTAAATGCATCCCACAACTTACCTGGTTTGATGTAGTTTTTAATATCGTAAACACGGTCATCACCCAACTGGCTATCACGTAAACGAGAAACTGCATCATATTCATACAAACCTTGCTGTGCTTTGGTTGTAGATTTAATATGCCAAGTAATTAATTTAAGGCCTAGACTCTCAGCAACTTGTTCAGCCAATAAGGTTTTACCTGTACCAGGTTCGCCTTTGACTAATAATGGCTTTTGCAATGCTCGAGCTGCTTTTACAGCCAGTTTTAAACTATCCGTTGCGATATACTGTTCAGTACCTGTGAATTGTTGAGAATCTACAGACATAACTTACCTTTATTTTTTATTTAAAGTGGTGAAATATTTTTTGCTACAGCGCTTGCTTGGGCATTTTTCGTAGTTTTGTATTTAGACCAAAAAAATCCAATGACTAAACCAATACCCATAACAAATGTAATTAAGGCAAGATTTGACCAAATCAATGGTGAATCCTTGGTAAGAATACCAAATAACAGTCCAAAAATTGCTGGCGCAATCGCTGAGTTTGGTCCTTCAGAAATGGTCGGGGTTGCTAGAACGGCAAATACAATGATCCATGTAATACCGCCAAGTGGCGATGGCAATCGCTTTGAAATCGAATACCAGCACCATAAAATCAACAGCGTCCCAAGAATATAGACGGATATTGCAATATTATCTTCTGGGATAGAATCAAATAGATCTAAAAAATTTGCCCATATTCCTGATAACTGATCAAGCACCACGTAGTCCCTCTGGTTCAACCGCATTTGGGTTAATTAAACCTTCTGGCGGCATTTGAATAAAGAAGCCTTTTGTATTAAGTGAATCGATTACATGTAACACATTTACACGTGCCAATGGTCTAGTTTCACTTAGTTCAAGATGCATTACATGCGTAGCCCGACCAAAGGCAATACGTAGAGGCTCAGAAAGAGCCGCTAAGGGATCTGCACTTTCATCTTTATTTGGATGATTTGGACGAGCCACATAAAGATACATTTCATCTTTTTTGCTCGATTTATAAATATCACAATGCATTTTAAACAACAGCTTCAGTAAAACTTAGTTGACAGCATACATGAAAAAAACAATGGAGACATTATCGAAAGTTAACGCATCAGTCGTTATTTAGGTTCAATTGCTAATTCTTTGATCAATAGTAACGCAATAGTCTTGAAGATTATTCCCCTAAACAATAGCTCAAAAGAACCAGTTCCAATCACTCATTTACTTTCATCTGCATACTTAAAAATTTAATATCTTCTTGTAGTAAATGGATAAGCGGCTGAGTGAGCAATTCATAGCGCCATCCCAGTAAATACCCAGGTAAATCTTGCTCATTACCATGAAATACCACATGATGATACAAGGCATTCAGCCATTTTTTACGCATAAGTACTTCTTTGGGTACTTGCATTTCAAATGAAACCTGAGAAATCAACTCATCTACTTCAACCGTGATTCCCTGAGATGAATGTTTGATTGGGCGAGCAATACGAAGTGGCCACTCATCTGTTTCAGGCAGGAATTTCAATAAATCTAAAATTGTTTTTCCATGCTCACGAACAATATTGGGACGTATCCCCTTAACAGAAGACAATTGAAAATTATTTTTTGGATTGACTTCAACTAAATCAATCATTGTGGCACTTTTGAGAATAAAGCTACGCGGTTGATTCAGTGCTTTAACCATTTCTTCACGCCAAACACTCAACTGTTGCAATTGCATTAGCTGTTTTCTGGAATGACGGTAATTACCAATATCACAATACAATTTGTCTTTCGGGGTTTCAGAAGCAATTTCAAAGGTCAAATTTTGGCAATCTTCAAGCACATGCGAGTATAAACTTTTTTCGACCAATTCAGCTTTTACTTTTTCAGCCAGACGCATAATGTATAAAACATCATTAGCAGCATAATTCATTTGCTCATCCGTTAGTGGTCGAGCCAACCAATCTGAACGTGTCTGATCTTTATCAATATCGATATCTAAGACTAATTTCAAAGCATTTTGATAACTGACTTGTAGACCATGGCCTAAAAAAGACAGCCCAACTTGCGTATCGAACACATTATTTAGGTTTTTTTTATCTGCATAATGATAAATTAAATCAATATCTTCCCCACAGGCATGAAAAACATTTTGCTGTGCTTTAAAAAGCTCAAACCAAAATTGATCTAAATTTAGAGTTGTACCGTCGAGCAAGAATACTTGACCATTGACATTAATTTGGAATACACCGAGTTTTGGCCAAAGTGTGTCGACTTTAATAAATTCAGTATCTAGACCATAAGTCGAAGTATGTTGCATCAAATTCAACACATGTTCGAGATCGGTCTGTTGATTAATAAATTGAAACATGTCAGTTTAAGTCAAAATGTTACATTCAAATGAAATATGATTTTACCTTAATATATAAAATTTAAATATAATATTTTTAAACTAATTCTCCGTAAACACCTTATTTTTCAATAAAGTTTCTTGTGAATATTTATTTTATATATAGGTTTTACAACTTAATAAAAGCATATTTTAAAGTAATAAATAACCAGGCTAATCATTGATTTAGCTTGAGTGTACATAAAAAATTTAGAATGAATGTAAATAATTTTTAAATTAAACAGAGTTTGTTGATCTTTTAATCGTTATCGCATTTGCGCTAAACATCCAAGCCCAACAAACTCTAAATGCTACAAAACCTAAGATCACTATTTCATTTGCATACGATTATGAACAGCCTGACTTAATGTATGACTATCCACATATTCCAATTCACCACCTTGTGGAACACCTTGTGCGATTCGTGTCATTTGCAAAGACAAATGTTTTGTTGCTTCTACAAGATAATGTGCAGTCGCTTGCCCTTCTACAGTTGCATTGGTGGCTAAAATTACTTCAGTAATTTTACCATCAGTTAAACGTTGCACTAAATATGGAATACCTATCTCTTCAGGACCAATACCATCTAAAGGCGACAAATGTCCACCAAGTACATGATATTTTCCTCTAAAGCTACCAGACTGCTCTATTGCCATCACATCTGCTGGGGACTCAACCACACAAAGCAGTTGATCATCCCGATCATTTGAGCAACAAATATCACAGACTTCATTTTCAGTTAAAGAATGACAAACACTACACTCATGAATATAAGAGGTTGCTTCATTTAGCGCATGCGCCAAACCAATAGCACCTTCTTTATTTTTCATGATCAAATGGAGTGCCATACGTTGAGCCGATTTCGGCCCAACACTAGGTAAGATTCGTAAAGCTTGTACGAGTTGGTCAAAACGGTCGCTAAACACCTATGATTCCTTAGAACAAACCTGAAAGACCTGGTGGTAAACCCATACCTGAATTAGCTTCTTTCATCTTCGCTTCTGTAATAACTTCAGCTTGGCGAGCCGCGTCATTCATTGCTGCTGCTATCAAGTCTTCAATCATATCTGGATCGTCTTGTAACAAATCTGGACTGATTTCGATACGCTTAACAACATTCCGGCAAGTCATTGTTACTTTTACTAAACCGCCACCAGCTTCAGCATTCACTTCAGTTTGGGCAAGTTGTTCTTTTGCCTTTTTAACGTTGCTTTCCATATCTTTCTGCATACGTTGCGCTTGCTGCATAAGCATATTAATGTTCATAAAATACTCCGAACAAAAGTCCTAAATTAAATCTCTGTCTTGCACTTTCATGACTAGTTTTTTTAAATGCCTAGAAGAAAATGAAACAAACTCTTTCACAAATTATGCTTATCTTAAATTAAATCTAATCCATGAGAAAGGTCACGAATAATATCATCGACATCTTCTAAGCCAACAGACAAACGGATTAAACCTTCACGAATACCCGCTGCTGCTTTAGCTTCAGGAGAAAGCTTACCATGAGTCGTTGTCGCAGGATGGGTAATTGTTGACTTAGCATCACCCAAATTGCCTGTAATTGAGATAAATTGTGTGTGGTCAATAACTTTCCATGCTCCTTCTCGCTCACCTTTCACTTCAAAAGAAACGATTCCGCCAAAACCAGTTTGTTGTTTGGCTGCTAACTCATGCCCAACATGGTCTGCTAATCCAGCAAAATAAACCTTTTCCACTTTTGGATGAGCAACCAGCCACTCGGCAATTTTTTGTGCACTTTCAGAATGCGCTTTCATGCGTAGTTTTAAGGTTTCTAAACCTTTCAAAAAGACCCATGCATTGAATGGACTCATCGATGGGCCAGCGGTACGAACATAACCAAATACTTCTTCAAGTAATTTGTGATTTCCGACCACAGCCCCACCCAGTGCACGACCTTGTCCATCTAGATATTTGGTGGCAGAGTAAATCACTAAATCTGCACCAAATTGTAATGGGCGCTGTAAAATTGGTGTGCAAAAACTGTTATCGATAGCCAATAAAGCATCATTTGCATGTGCTAAATCTGATAGTGCTTGAATATCAGCGATTTCAGCCAAGGGATTTGAAGGTGACTCAACAAACAGTAAGCGAGTTTCAGGACGAACCGCGTCTTGCCAAGCTGTTAAATCAGTTAAATCAACAAAAGTCACTGCGACATTAAATTTGGCGACATATTTTTCAAATAATGCAACAGTAGAACCAAAAACAGCACGCGAACAAATCACATGATCACCTGCTTTTAAGAACGACATTGCAACTGCCATAATGGCAGCCATACCCGAACTTGTTGCCACAGCCCGTTCACCACCTTCGAGTGCAGCTAAACGCGTTTCAAACATTGCTACTGTTGGATTGGTAAAACGTGAATAAATATTGCCTGGTTCAGCACCAGAGAATTTTGCTGCTGCTTCCGCTGCATTTTCATACACAAATGACGAAGTGAGGAAAATCGGCTCACTATGTTCACCTTCAAAACTGCGTGTATGACCTGTACGAATCGCTAAAGTATCAAGTTGGTATTCAATGTCGTCGTGCTGGCTCATTTCAACTACTCAGTCCAAAAACTGCCTTTGTAAAATATTGCCAACATTTTGAGCGTCCTATGTATTTAAGGTCAAGGTAAAATCGTAAATTATCACATACACTTCGCTTAAATCTGCATAAAAATGAGACAAACACCGCTTATGACACAAGTATCAGCTAAGTTCCAACAGCGCAAATCCAAATTGAAGAATCTAACCACACGTATCTTCAATGGTAAGTCATTGGTTTTATCTCAAAGTACCCCTTATAAAATTATTGCAGAGCATCATCAAACCAAAGTGCGTTACTATGCAGCTGTTGAAAAAAAATTTAAGGAACCTTTGGTTTTTACAGCACCATTGTCTATCAATATGGCAATCTATGATCTCTACCCTTATCGTTCACTCATTAAATATTTTACTGAACAAGGTTATGATGTTTATCTATTGGACTGGGGAAAACTCAGTTATCAAGATCGCAACTTAAACTTCTTATATTTTATTGATGAAGCCATGCCGTTATGCATTAATAAAATTCGAGAGCATGCTCAAAGTGAGCAAATATCCCTTCATGGGTGGAGTATGGCTGGCATTTTTGTATTACTTTACACGGCATTACGCCAACCCAATTATGTTAAAAACTTAATTATCTTGGCCAGTCCAATTGACAGTTACGCCTCGGGTGGCATTGGTAAACTTTATCAAAAAATAAATAATTTGATTATAAAGAGTCAAAAACTGAAAGATACTTTATATAAAGGTGGTTTACCGAAAAAACTGATACATACCCCCGGCTTACTCAATGCCATTGGTTTTAAGATTTTAGATCCAAAGGGTTGGTATGAGGGTCATAAACAATTGTTGCTAAATTTAGACGACAAAGAACTCTTGCATGAACACGCCACCCTTGGAAATTTTTTAAATCACATGGTGGATTACCCCGGTGGTGTCAATCAAGACATGTTATTTAATGTTTGGCTGCAAAATCCACTGAAAAATGGGGCAATTCAGCTCAGTAACCATAAAATTGAACTTAGAAATATCGACTGTTCACTGATGATTGGAGCTGGAAAAAATGATCAAATGGTCACCGCAGATGCAGTTAAGCCTTTAAGTGAATTGACAAAGAGTAGTGATGTCACGTTTACTCTTATTCCTGGGGGACATTTAGGGCTAATGTCTAGTCAAAAAAGTGCAGATGAATTTTGGCCTACTCTGTCCAGATGGTTAGAACAAAGATCGACAAAAATTTAAGAGATAGATATGAAGACTACAGTTGCATTTATTGGTTTAGGCGCAATGGGCTATCGTATGGCAGCACATTTACCCAAATATTTTGATACCGTATATGTATGGAATCGAAATTTTGCAAAGGCTAAGCAACATGCAACTCAGTTTGGTACTCAAGCGGTCGAACTTAATCAAGCAGTACAAGCTGATATTATTTTTTCATGTTTACCGACTAGCCAAGATATTGATGATTTAATCCAAGATTTAAAGATCAAAAATGGCGCGATTTGGGTCGATTGTACCAGTGGTGTACCTGATGCTGCGCGTAAACAGTCTGAGTATCTTCTCAAAAATAATATTCACTTTTTGGATGCACCTGTAAGTGGTCAAACCATTGGCGCTGAAAATGCAACACTGACCTTCATGGTCGGCGGTTCGGCAGAAGCGTTTCAAATTGCCCTACCTGCAATGCAAGCGATGGGTAAATTAATTAAACGTGTTGGTGACTCAGGTGCAGGCTTTGCAGTAAAAGCTGTAAATAATATGATGATGGCGGTTCATTTATGTGCGGCTGCTGAAGGATTTACCACACTGAAAGCACATGGAGTAGATTTAAATGAAGCACTTGATTGTATCAATGCATCCAGTGGTAAAAGTGGTGTGACTGAAACCGCACTACCGCAACGTATCCTCAATCGTAGCTTTCCACTGACCTTTGCTTTACCCTTATTGGCAAAAGATACCGGTATTGCCATTGATTTAGTTCGTGATGCAAGATTATCAGCACCTATTCTTGGTTTAACACAAAGCTTAATTACCGTAGCCAATAGTCTTTCAGAGCCTGATAGCGATTTTTCTACCGCCGTAAAAATGTATGAATCATGGAGCAAAATTACATTAGATTAATTTTTCGTCATTGAATAATCACAACTAAACCTTATAATCAGATTAAGTGACATGTAAATATGTCAATTTCGAGGTCGTATCATGAATAAATATGTAATTGCTACACTTTCTAGTTTATCTATTTTAGTCGCTAGTCACGCTTTTGCTGATAACACCCAAGAATGTAAAAAATTGCAAGATGATTACAATGTCATTTATGCATCAAAAGGGTTCTGTTTTAAAGATCCTGAAGCAAAAGCAAAATATAATAATGACAATTGTTATACAAGTAAGCCTAAATTTTCTGAAAAAGAGCAGCAAAAACTTGACTCTATCAAGGAACGTCAGAAAGAATTGAACTGTAAATAATCACATTCACACTTTCAAGGAAATAAACATGGCTTATGATGATCAGAATATATTTGCACGAATTTTACGTGGTGAACTTCCTGCAATTAAAGTTTATGAAGATGATCATGTGCTTGCATTTATGGATATCATGCCGCAAGCCGATGGGCACACTCTGATTATTCCGAAGGCTCCTGCTATCACATTGCTCGACTTAGATCCTGAAATTGCAGCTTATACAATCAAGATTGTGCAAAAAATAGCGCAAGCAATTGAAACAGCTTTGAATACTCAAGGTATTGTATTGATGCAACTTTCTGGGGCTTCTGCTGGACAAACCGTACCTCATGTACACTTTCATTTAATTCCGAGCTCGGTGCATGAATTAGGTCGTCACGCTATTCAAATGGGTGATCAGGAAAAAATTAAAGGGTTTGCTGAAAAAATTAAGATTGCACTGGCTTAATTAAAAATCTTTTTAGAATCAATGGGGCTAATCAGGCCTCATTTTTTTATTTAAATTACATAAATGTTAAATTCACGTCATTAAATTGTCATTTTTTCTTCACTGATATGTAACAAAGTTTACAGATACTGCATGCAAGTTAGTAAGTAGTGCACAAATCCACACTTACTGAATAAAAAAAGTAACTGCAAACCCATTGAACATGTTTTGGAGAAATCTCAATGAAAAAAGTGCTACTCGCTGCAGCAATCGCCACCCTTAGCATAAGCGCAGCTCAAGCAGCGCCAACATTGTATGGTAAATTCAACGTAACTTTAGATCAAATCGATAATAATGGCTTTAAAGACGAAAGCGTAACTAAAGTAAACTCTAACGCTTCTCGCATTGGTGTTAAAGGCGAAGAGAAATTAACAGATAAATTGTCTGCAGTTTACTTGGCAGAATGGCAAATCAGTGCTGATGGTGATGGCGATGCTTTTACTAACCGTAACCGTTTCGTGGGGATTAAATCAGACGGTATCGCAACTTTAAAAGTGGGTCAGTTTGATTCATATTTCAAAAATGCTGCTGGTAACAACCAAGATATCTTCAACGATCACAATGAACTCGATATGACTGCGATTTTAGTTGGTGAAGATCGTTTAAAAAACGTGATCGGTTTTGAAACTGATAAAAAATTATTGGCTGGTTTAGCTTTCAACATCATGTTCCAGCAAGGTGAAGAATCATCTGCTTTAAAAAATGATGCTAAAGGCCAAAAAGGTAGTCGTGATAGTTTCGGTGATGGTATCTCTACCTCACTTACTTATGACAACAAAGATTACGGTTTAGCTGCTGCTGTTGCAGGTAACTTCGGTGTTGCATCTAAATATAATGCATATAACTCTGAATTAGGTAGTAACACAATCTACTCTGACGCAATCCGTGTTACAGGTTCTGTAGACTTGAAACCTGCGGGTCTTGATGGCTTAGTATTCGGTGCATTATGGCAAACAGCCAAACCAACTGATGACACTGTTGCAACCACTTCTGGTACTACAGTAACATCGTTCAAAGGCTTGAAAGAAAATGCTTATGGCATCACTGCTGCATATGCGATTCCTTCTACACCAATTAAGCTAAAAGCTGAATATATTTCTGCAACAACAGAACTCGATGGGCGTGATGATCGTAAACAAGACCTTTACGGAATTGGCGCAGACTACAACATCAATAAACAAGCTCGCTTCTATGGTGTTGTTGGTCAACAAAAACGTGATTGGTCAACGACATCTACCCCAGAGAAAAAGAAAACTGTTATTGGCTTAGGTATGGAATATAACTTCTAATCCTAATCTTTATAAAAACGGTAAGTCATCTTGCCGTTTTTATTTCGACTCAACAATAAAAAACTAATTTTATAAAATTCATATTCATTAATGAAGTAACCATAATACAAATTCAGCATTTTTATAAATAGCACATACGTTTAATCATCCATGACAGACCTGTCATTTAGCAACATCAATTTCATCATTGGATAGGCATACAGTTTCTTAAACGAAAACTAAAAATCATTAAATTTATGTTTTGTATGAACTCCTAGAAACTGTTAGCTATCGATTCATTTTTTGTACTTTTGAATCATAGACGGTTATCCTACTGTGGGGCGACATGGATGTCGCCGTTGGGGGGAGGTACAGGTGGTACCCTCGCCCATGAGCAAAAACAAAGCACTGCTTTGTTTGAAGCGCAAGGTTTGGCATCCTCTACAAAGTGAGGCATCGCCTACACAAAACTATTTAAACTTTAATGTAAAGTGCGGTATTGCAAGCTTTTTTATAATGAAACACTTTATTTACTCATGCAATTGATTTAATTAAAAATATAAATTAAGAGAAATTATATTCTTGTGTCTGAGTTTTCGACAAGCTGACTATAGGCTATGACAGGAGTTATATTCTAAACAAAAAAATAAAAACAAGCTCGATAGAATCTTAGGATTTCACTATCTCAGTTTTAAACGGTTAAAGTTTAATATAGGTTCGAAAACCACGACTCGCATAATATGAAGCAGCACCATTATGATAAGTAAATGTACGCCCATAACGCTGATCACAAAAGATCGCGCCACCTTGCTCACGTAATACTCTTGGTGTCTCGACCCAACTGGATGTTTTTAAGTCAAAATTGAATATTTGTTGTAGGGTATAATACTGTTGTTCAGTCATTAGCGCTAAAGCATGCTTCTGCACCCAATCGATCACCGTATCTTCAGGAGGATGATCCTTGCGGCTGAGTAACGCCTCTCGATCATAACACATGCTACGCCGCCCTTTTGGCGACTCAATTGCACAATCAAAAAAATACAGACCTTCTGTATTCGGTAAAACAACCACATCAGGCTCACCGCCAGTCATTTCCATTTGTTGTAAAGCCGGTAGCTTTTCAGGACAAAGCAAAAGTTGTCTTTGTATAAAATCCCAGCTCACTTGTGCATGTCGTTCTATATGCTGTTGAAAGCGCTGTTCTAAAGTTTTTAATAGATTTTCAATTTGTAACGGACTATGTTTTTCTTGCTGTTTTGTCATTTTATTTTACTGCCTTATTTTAAGTCTTTATTAGCATAGCATTATCTCTCAAGCCTAACCAAATCCAATTTTTAGACATACGGAATTGGAATAATTAAACAGTGTGGCACTGATAATTCAATGAATTTCTCTGCATATGCAATTCCTTTTATACCAATTCAACTAAAGTTAAATATATTTTTGCAATGACAAAAAAATGGCCATGGCGATCATAAGTTATGGAATTAGCGTTGACTACAATATCAATAAGCAAGCTCGCTTCTACGCAATTATTAATTAAAAAAAGTAATGAGACAGTTGCATATAGAGAACAAAAACTGTTATCAACTTAGCTATGGAATATAACTTCTAATCCTAATCTTAAAAATAGCAAGAAATCTTGTCATTTTTTACTTAACAATAAAATATTTTAAAAATCTCGTATTTCATCAAACCAAGTATTCACTGTTTCTTGATCTATATCTAATGTTGAAGCTTCAACCAGTTGCTGTATAGCAAGACCAATATCTTCTCTTTCAACAGTTTCAATATTGGGCAATGTATTAACCATCGCTACAAGTTCAATAATTACCTCCTCCACATCTTGCTTCGTCTTCGCCTTGGAGATTTCTTTTAAAGCAAATTTATATGCTTTGATCGCTATTTTTGCATTACAGCTTTCCCAATTTTCAAATGGAATCCCATATTCATTGGTAAACCATATTGAACTCCTCAATTTAGACACCGAAGAATAATCCAATTGCTTTTCTTTAGCTAAATGCTTTAATTCAGCATTTAACCTTTTCCCTATTTTTTCATCAATATTCCATCCAATGAAGGAGGTTAAATTTTCCCAAGTATTTAAAGCTGGAAAGCCTTCCAAATTTACGGCATAGCGTATCCCAATACGTTCAAGTCGGTGAAGTTGTTTTAAACTTGTTGTATTGGTTATATTCCCAGTTAAGTTTAGATTTTTTAAGTTAGGAAACTGTAATAAACTTCCACAATCAAAAGCTTGGCCTAAAGGTTTAACAGTTAAATCTAACGAAGTTATTGCCGCTAAATTTTTCATAACAGGAAGATGGTATGCCGATATCATTGGATCTTGGTTTGTTGTTGGCTCTATTCTAATATGGGGATATGGTGCGGTGGTAATAATTTCAAAATGCTCAATATGACCAGCCAAATGAAGCGAATATAACGCCTTCTTATTCTCATCATCAGGATGACTTAAATCCAGTATGATTGGATGTTCGTCTGCTTTGATTGAAAAGTTATGAATTTGAGCATGACTTAAATCTAGACAAATCGCTTGCGTAGGTCGCCAAGAAAAATCTTCTATTACTCTTTTCTTCGACCATTCAATAAAACCCTGATCATTTCCCCAATAATAAAAAAATCTCGGCCAATTTCCATAAGGATACAAATGCGGATTTTGTTGACCATGTGGCGTATAAAAAATATTAAAAGCATCCCAATTGATTACAGCATTTTCATCGACAAGAACATCAACCTTTTTCTTGTCCATTCCGATTCGACCAATTGAGAGGCTTCCTTGCCCTGCTGGAATTTTTATCTGATGGCTATTTGTACCTATTAAAGAAACATAAATGGGAGTATTTCTATCCATGTTCATCCATTATTTGTAAATTGCAGTGTTCAGATTTCAGCAAATATAAGTACTTATGATTGTGCAAATAAACTCTACATAGAATATATCAAGTTCAAAGCTTAGCCTTTGTTACATTTTAACAAAAATATGAACATGTTAGGTTTAGCTCTATATTTCAACTTTCCCAATTTAGATACTTAGATGGTCTAAATGACCTTGATGATCTATTTTGACCACAATCAGCTGATCAGATAATTTCTGATTAACAGTATAATCAAAGATGGTAAAATATGATGTATCATATTTTCCATCTGGATAAAGCCCACGCCCTGTTAAATATAATTTGGTAAAAATAAAAAATCATCACCTAATTCTTTAATATGAAAATCCACATTTTCTTTACCCCCTCCAACTTCAAAATCCTGTTGAATGATGCATTGGTTTTATTGATCAAATTTTGCGATATTTTCTAGAAAGTGATTTATTTGATCTAAAGTTTGCTTATTTAAAATATCTTGCCAATTTACCAATATAGCACTAGCTCCAAAAATGTTGGCACTCTTTACACTTCGTTCCATTTTTATAAAAAAAGAGTGGAAAACCAAGCAGTAAAAAAACCAAATAAGCGGGACGTTTTCCTTGTGTGTATGACTGTATATCACTACTACCACAATTTGGGCAACTTTCACTTGCTCCAAACTGTTGTTCTAATTCTTGGCTAAAATCTTGGGTAAGTAATCCTTTAGCCTCTTCTGCATAGCTTTCAGGAACTAACAGTCGCACACCACCCAAAGCATTGGAGTAAAGCCAATCCATGTTAATGGTGTGTTCATTTTCAATACGTGCTGGAATTTCAGCTGCTTCTAATTGTATTTTGGCAATCTGAGCCTCGTAAGGAAATGAATATGTTTCAGCGACCACCCATTGCATAAGAACACCTAACAGAAATAAAATTGAATTTTAAGCTCAATTCATTTAACTGTATATTGCATAAATTTATTCAGTTGATACTTTCATTTTTTAAGCTATGTCAAAGCAAAGCAAATTTCATAAAAAATAAGGAAATACGTTGAAGGATAGATAGGTTTTAAATTCCTGTACAAATTCTTCCGAGCTAATAGAAAAATTATTATGAATTATTTAAATTTTATCCTATTCTGCTTAAGTCACCCATAACTATAGTTTGTCGTAACTCTATCCTACTTTTCTATATTTTGATGAGGATATAAAACAACAAAATTTACATCTTATTCTTACTATTTATTATTTTCTTTCACGTATAAAAAAACACCCCGGTCTCTAACGAGACCGGGGTGTTTTAGATTTAAAAGCTGGCGATGACTTACTCTCACATGGGTAACCCCACACTACCATCAGCGCTAAGAGGTTTCACTTCTGAGTTCGGGAAGGGATCAGGTGGTTCACTCTTGCTATTGTCGCCAGCAAACTGTTATGGACTTGTTCGGGTCTTATTTAAATGCCTTACTTCGTACCAAATGAGTTTAACAGAACATTTGAGTTGAATATTTTAACTAGCTTTACAACTAAATCAAGTATGTTTGATCTTTTATGAATCAAATGATGCTTCGTATACAACTGCTTGGGTGTTGTATAGTCAAGCCTCACGAGCAATTAGTATTGGTCAGCTTCATGCGTCACCGCACTTCCACATCCAACCTATCAACGTCGTAGTCTTCAACGGCTCTTTAGAGGACATAAAGTCCTAGGGAAATCTTATCTTGAGGTAGGCTTCCCGCTTAGATGCTTTCAGCGGTTATCCCTTCCGAACATAGCTACCCGGCGATGCGACTGGCGTCACAACCGGTACACCAGAGGTTCGTCCACTCTGGTCCTCTCGTACTAGGAGCAGATCCTCTCAAATTTCCAACGCCCACGGTAGATAGGGACCGAACTGTCTCACGACGTTCTAAACCCAGCTCGCGTACCTCTTTAAATGGCGAACAGCCATACCCTTGGGACCTGCTTCAGCCCCAGGATGAGATGAGCCGACATCGAGGTGCCAAACACCGCCGTCGATATGAACTCTTGGGCGGTATCAGCCTGTTATCCCCAGAGTACCTTTTATCCGTTGAGCGATGGCCCTTCCATACAGAACCACCGGATCACTAAGACCTACTTTCGTACCTGCTCGACTTGTGGGTCTCGCAGTTAAGCGCGCTTTTGCCTTTATACTCTACGCGTGATTTCCGACCACGCTGAGCGCACCTTCGTACTCCTCCGTTACTCTTTAGGAGGAGACCGCCCCAGTCAAACTACCCACCAGACATGGTCCTCGTCCCGGATAACGGGACAGAGTTAGAACCTCAATATTACCAGGGTGGTATTTCAAGGATGGCTCCATAGCAACTGGCGTCACTACTTCAAAGCCTCCCACCTATCCTACACAAGTAAGATCAAAGTTCAATGTCAAGCTGCAGTAAAGGTTCACGGGGTCTTTCCGTCTAGCCGCGGGTACACCGCATCTTCACGGCGAATTCGATTTCACTGAGTCTCTGCTGGAGACAGCGCCCCCATCATTATGCCATTCGTGCAGGTCGGAACTTACCCGACAAGGAATTTCGCTACCTTAGGACCGTTATAGTTACGGCCGCCGTTTACTGGGGCTTCGATCAAGAGCTTCGCTTACGCTAACCCCATCAATTAACCTTCCAGCACCGGGCAGGCATCACACCCTATACGTCCACTTTCGTGTTTGCAGAGTGCTATGTTTTTAATAAACAGTTGCAGGGGCCTGGTTTCTGTGGCTGCCAATAGCTCAAGGAGCAAGTCCTATCACCGTCAGCAGCGTACCTTCTCCCGAAGTTACGGTACCATTTTGCCTAGTTCCTTCAGCAGAGTTCTCTCAAGCGCTTTGGTCTACTCGACCTGACCACCTGTGTCGGTTTCGGGTACGATTCCTGTGTAACTGAAGCTTAGAGACTTTTCCTGGAAGCATAGTATCAGCCACTTCGCTAGTAAACTAGCTTGCTATCAGCTCTCAGCATAGAGCACCCCGGATTTGCCTAAGATGCATGCCTACTGCCTTTCACCTGGACAACCAACGCCAGGCTGACTTAACTTTCTCCGTCCTCTCATCGCATTACACAGAAGTATTGGAATATTAACCAATTTCCCATCGACTACGCCTCTCGGCCTCGCCTTAGGGGTCGACTCACCCAGCCCCGATTAACGTTGGACTGGAACCCTTGGTCTTTCAGCGTGCGAGTTTTTCACTCGCATTGTCGTTACTCACGTCAGCATTCGCACTTCTGATACCTCCAGCATACTTCTCAATACACCTTCATCGGCTTACAGAACGCTCCCCTACCACGTATACTAAGTATACATCCGCAGCTTCGGCATATAGTTTTAGCCCCGTTACATCTTCCGCGCAGGCCGACTCGACTAGTGAGCTATTACGCTTTCTTTAAAGGGTGGCTGCTTCTAAGCCAACCTCCTAGCTGTCTATGCCTTCCCACATCGTTTCCCACTTAACTATAATTTTGGGGCCTTAGCTGGCGGTCTGGATTGTTTTCCTCTTGACTACGGACGTTAGCACCCGCAGTCTGTCTCCCGGATAGTACTCATAGGTATTCGGAGTTTGCATCGGTTTGGTAAGTCGGGATGACCCCCTAGCCGAAACAGTGCTCTACCCCCTATGGTATTCGTCCGAGGCGCTACCTAAATAGCTTTCGGGGAGAACCAGCTATCACCGAGTTTGATTAGCCTTTCACCCCTATCCACAAGTCATCCCCTGGCTTTTCAACGACAGTGGGTTCGGTCCTCCAGTTAGTGTTACCCAACCTTCAACCTGCTCATGGATAGATCACCCGGTTTCGGGTCTATACCCAGCAACTAAACGCCCTATTAAGACTCGATTTCTCTACGGCTCCCCTATACGGTTAACCTTGCTACTGAATATAAGTCGCTGACCCATTATACAAAAGGTACGCAGTCACCGAACAAGTCGGCTCCCACTGCTTGTATGCATGCGGTTTCAGGATCTATTTCACTCCCCTCACAGGGGTTCTTTTCGCCTTTCCCTCACGGTACTGGTTCACTATCGGTCAGTCAGGAGTATTTAGCCTTGGAGGATGGTCCCCCCATATTCAGACAAGGTTTCACGTGCCTCGCCCTACTCGTCATCATTATATGTGCCCTTTCGTGTACGGGACTATCACCCTCTACGGTAGCACTTCCCAGAGCTTTCCGCTAAAACACATATAACTTAATGGGCTGATCCCCGTTCGCTCGCCGCTACTGAGGGAATCTCAATTGATTTCTTTTCCTAAGGGTACTGAGATGTTTCACTTCCCCTCGTTCGCCTCGCATGACTATGTATTCATCATGCGATACCTACCTTATGGTAAGTGGGTTTCCCCATTCAGAAATCTCCGGATCACAGGATATTTGCCGCCTCCCCGAAGCTTATCGCAGGCTATTACGTCTTTCATCGCCTCTGACTGCCAAGGCATCCACCACATGCACTTAATTACTTGACTATACAACCCCAAACAGTCGCTAATCCCTACAAGGAGGATCAACAATGTGGATTCAACCACTTCTATTTGTTGCCTGTGAATTTAATCACTATACAGCTTCAATTTAATTCATATACCAAAACGCTTGATTCAGTTTTATCGCTAGTTCTCATTTCATTCAATATTAACAATTGCTTGCTAACATCAACTAAAACGAGTTAAACAATTATTTCAACTCAAATATATTCTGTTAATGATTCACTACCGCCTCGTCAGCGAGTAGTTAACTGTGATAAATCACAGAACTTAATAAGCTATCGGCTTACTAAGTTCTGTAATCACTTAGTCTGTAATTAGTGGTGGAGACTAACGGAGTCGAACCGTTGACCTCCTGCGTGCAAAGCAGGCGCTCTACCAACTAAGCTAAGTCCCCAGCTTAAGATCTTAATATATCTGCTCTTCTGTGTTCAGTAGACTTGGTGGGTCTGACAAGACTTGAACTTGTGACCCCACGCTTATCAAGCGTGTGCTCTAACCAACTGAGCTACAGACCCTCAGATACATCAATGAAGAACAACTTGTTGTGGATTCTTACCAATCGTCAATCTTTCGTTAAGGAGGTGATCCAGCCGCAGGTTCCCCTACGGCTACCTTGTTACGACTTCACCCCAGTCATCGGCCACACCGTGGTAAGCGTCCTCCTTACGGTTAGACTACCTACTTCTGGTGCAACAAACTCCCATGGTGTGACGGGCGGTGTGTACAAGGCCCGGGAACGTATTCACCGCGGCATTCTGATCCGCGATTACTAGCGATTCCGACTTCATGGAGTCGAGTTGCAGACTCCAATCCGGACTACGATCGGCTTTTTGAGATTAGCATCCTATCGCTAGGTAGCAACCCTTTGTACCGACCATTGTAGCACGTGTGTAGCCCTGGTCGTAAGGGCCATGATGACTTGACGTCGTCCCCGCCTTCCTCCAGTTTGTCACTGGCAGTATCCTTAAAGTTCCCACCCGAAGTGCTGGCAAATAAGGAAAAGGGTTGCGCTCGTTGCGGGACTTAACCCAACATCTCACGACACGAGCTGACGACAGCCATGCAGCACCTGTATGTAAGTTCCCGAAGGCACCAATCCATCTCTGGAAAGTTCTTACTATGTCAAGACCAGGTAAGGTTCTTCGCGTTGCATCGAATTAAACCACATGCTCCACCGCTTGTGCGGGCCCCCGTCAATTCATTTGAGTTTTAGTCTTGCGACCGTACTCCCCAGGCGGTCTACTTATCGCGTTAGCTGCGCCACTAAAGCCTCAAAGGCCCCAACGGCTAGTAGACATCGTTTACGGCATGGACTACCAGGGTATCTAATCCTGTTTGCTCCCCATGCTTTCGTACCTCAGCGTCAGTATTAGGCCAGATGGCTGCCTTCGCCATCGGTATTCCTCCAGATCTCTACGCATTTCACCGCTACACCTGGAATTCTACCATCCTCTCCCATACTCTAGCTTCCCAGTATCGAATGCAATTCCCAAGTTAAGCTCGGGGATTTCACATCCGACTTAAAAAGCCGCCTACGCACGCTTTACGCCCAGTAAATCCGATTAACGCTCGCACCCTCTGTATTACCGCGGCTGCTGGCACAGAGTTAGCCGGTGCTTATTCTGCGAGTAACGTCCACTCATCCTAGGTATTAACTAGAAGAGCCTCCTCCTCGCTTAAAGTGCTTTACAACCATAAGGCCTTCTTCACACACGCGGCATGGCTGGATCAGGGTTCCCCCCATTGTCCAATATTCCCCACTGCTGCCTCCCGTAGGAGTCTGGGCCGTGTCTCAGTCCCAGTGTGGCGGATCATCCTCTCAGACCCGCTACAGATCGTCGCCTTGGTAGGCCTTTACCCCACCAACTAGCTAATCCGACTTAGGCTCATCTATTAACGCAAGGTCACAAGTGATCCCCTGCTTTCCCCCGTAGGGCGTATGCGGTATTAGCATCCCTTTCGAGATGTTGTCCCCCATTAATAGGCAGATTCCTAAGTATTACTCACCCGTCCGCCGCTAGGTCAATTACCGAAGCAATCTCCCCCGCTCGACTTGCATGTGTTAAGCCTGCCGCCAGCGTTCAATCTGAGCCATGATCAAACTCTTCAGTTAAAAATCATTAGTGACTTAAGGTCACAATTCTGGCTCATCAATGTACTGACAAATTCTCTCAAATAAACTTCGAGTAATTTAAACCAATCAATCAATGATAATATTTCGATCAATCAATCAGTAAAAATCCACACAAGTTGTTCTTCATATTCTCTTAATGATTAATTTATCACTTCGTCAGTGATAAATAAGACGCAATAAACATTTAACAACCTAACCCTCTAAGCTAAGTTCGTTTGCTGTATCGCGTCGGGATGCTGCGTATTCTATACAGATTTTAAACCAGCGCAAGCCCTATTTTCAACAAAATGCATTGTGTGATTGTTTTTTAATCTAAATACTCAAAAAACCGCATAATTCACTCATTTTTTAAGCAATTTGAGAAATTCAGCTTAAAAGTAAGCTAAATCGATCATTCAAAATAGTCACCAGAAGATTGTGCATGTAGAAACGCAGGAATTAATCCCGTTAATGCTGCACGTATATCCGCCCGCTCATTAATCAATTGATGCGATCCTTCTTCAAGAATCAATAGGGTCTGTAATCTAAATTGTCGACGTACAAAATCAATATTATATTTCCAGTCTACAGTTTGGTCTTGTGCGCCTTGGGCCAACCAAACTGGAATGCGGCACTTTGGAAAAGCTTCCATTTCTAACATCCACTTAGACATTGCCAAAATCCAATCCATTCCCATCATTCTGGGCTGTAAAGGATCTTTAAGGCGTACAAATCTTAAAAACTCAGGATTATGATTATTTCTTTTAAAATGACGAGGGACTTCTCTTTTAATTCTTCGAATAATTCCTAAACCAATAGAATTATGCCACCACGCTGTTTTTGCCGGTCGTACTAATGGTGAAAGCAGTAATACCCGATCCACAATTGGATTCTCACGTTTTTGTGCATACTCAAGTAAATGATGCATCCAAATTGCACCACCTGTACTTTGCCCCACTCCCAACCATGGCTTCGGAAGCTGCTCTGCATTTTTTACATATTGATAGACCGCATGTAACACTTGTTGGTAATGATCAAAATTTTGAATATTTGCAGGAGAACCATTACTCAGCCCATGCCCAGGCAAATCATAAGTAATCACACTAAACCCTTGTTCAAGTATTTCTTTCACAATCGGCTGATAAATACCACTATGTTCTAAATAACCGTGCAATAAACACACAGTACCCTTTATTTTATCTATATTAGGTTTGAATACTTGCACATGTAATTTAAACAATGGCATATCAATAAAACCTTGCCATTGCACACAGTCCAGTTGATCAAAACCATAAAGACGTTGATAGGATTTTATTTCTTTATTTGGAATATATTCACGATTTAAGTTTAAGGCTTCTAATAGTTGTGGTGTTGTATCTCGACTTGGTATAGGTAAATCGAGTTGCTTTAGAATTGTTGGATTTAAAAATGGAATATCTGCCATTAAGGCACCTCTCTACAGCCACTCGAACCAAACAACATATCTCGGATTGTTGCTAAAGTTTCATAATTGGCTCTACGACTATGATCATAATTTTGTTTGCTAGGCTGCCATGCTGTTAATTGAGTTGGCATAGGTGCATTGACAGGAATTGTTTCTATACCATTTAATGCAAATAACCGACGTGTTCTAGGCATATGGTAACGATCGGTAATTAATAATACTGTGGGTGCACCACCTTTCTTTTGTAAAAGTAATGAGCTGAAACGTGTATTTTCACATGTGTTCATACTCCTATTTTCTAATAATTTTGCTTGAACACCACGGTCAGACAACCATTTTTGCATATAGGGCGCTTCTACACCGCTGAGTACAATAGGAAGCTTATTTTTTTCTTCTAAGGCCAAGGTTGTTTCAAGTCTTAGCTTAGTGTAGTCATTAACAATAATATCTTTTTGATTTTTATCTAAAGTTAAACCACCACCCAAGACTACAATTGCATAAGGCTGACTGATGGGCTTCGGTTGTTCACTGGTTTTGGTTGGCAAACTCTCAAGATCTTCTTGTACCTGCGAACTGGACAATTCATTTGCCAATGTGTGTGAGTTTTCTTGAAGTAATTTTTCATCAATTTTATGTTTTTTTAAGAATGTTAAATATTCATCCATTAGTGCTTTATTGTCTTCGCTATTTAAATCCAATAAGTTTTTAACAACATCACTCGACTGATTTTCAACAACATCTGATGCAGCACGTTCAGAAACTAAAGGAATTACGGGTTTATTTTGTTGTAGTTCTTCATTTTTTTGCTCTTTAGCAATTTTTTCTTGTAAGGCTTTATATCGTAACTGAAGTAAGATTAAATCCTGTGCATTTTTACTCTTAATCGCTTCATCCATTAGCTTAAGATAGGCTTGTCGAGCAATCCATAAATCAGAACCAGGTTCTAAGTTTTCAGCCTCCGAAAGCGCAGCATTTTGTTGGCTCTTTGCTGCCACCCGATTCACTTCAACGGGAACAATACTATTTAGGATTTTAACCATCATTGTCGAATAAAATGGCGTATACCAAAAAACGACCAAACAGCCGAACAATACAAATAATATGGCAATTATTCGTAGAAATCTGACCATCCAATGCGGTTTGACCATATATTTACTCAATCTAATGGTTTTCGATTAACCCTAATTCATCATAAAGCACAGGTTCAGGTTCTAAGTGCACACCAAACTTCTCAAAAACATCTTTTTGTACTGCCTGATACGTTGCGCGTACATCTTTCAGTGTTGCATCGGCATAATTCACCAATACCAAAGCTTGTTTATGAAACATTCCTACCTGATTAAGCTGTTTACCTTTCCAACCTGATTGATCAATCAACCAACCCGCTGCAATTTTAACTTGATTCCCTGTTTGAGGATAATGTGGAATATTAGGGAATTTTGCAATTAATTGTGAAAACTCTTGTTGCTTAATAATTGGATTTTTAAAGAAACTTCCCACGTTTGGGTATTCATTCGGGTTCGGGAGCTTACTTTGACGAATCTGAATCACTTGCTTTTGTAAGTTTTCAGCACTCATATCTCCCATCATCGCATTTTTTAAATCTCCATAATTTACTTTTAAATCAGCATGTTTAAGTAATTTAAAAATTACATGGGTAATGACATAACGATCTGGATTATCTTTAAAAATACTGTGTCGGTAAGAAAACTGGCAATCTCGTGCTTGAATTGAAAGAGTTTGTGCTGATAGACGATCATAGACTTCCACAGATTGAATAAATTCACCGACTTCCACACCATACGCGCCAATATTTTGCACAGGCGATGCGCCGACTAAACCAGGAATTAAAGCCAGGTTTTGTAAACCATAAAGCTGTTGTGTGGTCGTCCACAACACAAAATCATGCCAAACTTTCCCAGCACCCACCTTGATTGTTTTGCTTCTTGCATCTTCGCTTAAAAATTCAACACCTTGTATATCTATAGCAACAACAAGCGCATGGATATGTTCAGGCAACATTATATTACTACCACCTGAAAGCAGTAAAACGTTTAAATCATGTGCTTTAGAAAACTGTAATGCTTGCTGAAGATCTACAATAGATTGTATTTTGACATAATGTGATGCAATCGAGCTCAAACTCAATGTATTGAAAGGTTTGAGTTGAACCTGTGATTCAATATTCATAACTTAAATTTATTTCCTAAAAATATTTCAATCACGTGCATTAAAACTGTTGTTGAAACACATGTACCCAAGCCGAACTACTTGATTCACACTGATCAAGTACACGTTCAAATCCATCAGCTTCACCATAATAAGGATCTGGAAGCGCCTGTTGTGGATAAATGCAATCGTGCTCACTCATTAAAGCAATTTTAGCTTTAATTTGAGCAAGACCAAATTGGCTACTGGCTTGGTTATACAAATGCTGTATATCCGCAAGATTTTCATGATCCATGGCAAGAATTAAATCAAACTCTAAAAAGTCTTGTATTTTTAATTGTCTAGCACGTAAGCTAGAAAGATCATAGCCTCTTTTTATTGCATGTTTTTGACTACGAATATCGGGTGATTTATTTGGATGATAATTGCTCGTTCCAGCTGAATCCACAATTACATTTAATCGTTTTTCATCACAATAGTGTCGTAAAACCACCTCTGCTGTGGGTGAGCGACAAATATTTCCTAAGCACACACATAAAACTTTGTATGGCATTTTGGATGACATAACAACCTCAAATGATCATTTCTTTTATAAAGTCTTATGTTAAGTTATTTAGCAGGCGAATCCTATAGAACCTTAAAACAATAATGTTTAATTTGTGATGATAGATTAAGGATAATACATATGAGTCATTTTCAATTCCAAACTGTAGCCAATATTATTTCAGGTTTAGGATCAATCCAAGAACTCAGTACAGTATTAGGCAATCAATACCACAAAGCATTAATTGTGACAGATGCAGGCATGATTCAACACGCACTGCATTTGCCGCTATTAAAAATTTTAGCGCAATGCAATTTAAACTATGAAATTTATGCCGATGTACAGGCAGATCCAGCAGAGCAAATTGTTTTATCGGCAGTTAAATTCGCCAAAGACAATCAAGTAGATGTGGTTATTGGCTTCGGTGGTGGTAGCTCTATGGATGTTGCCAAACTCATTGCGATATTGGCAAATCCAAAGCAATCACAAAGTATTCAGGAAATCTATGGGGTTAATAATGTCAAAGGCCCTCGCCTTCCTTTAATTCTTATTCCAACCACAGCAGGCACAGGCTCTGAAGTAACGCCCATTTCTATTGTCACGACAGGTGAAACAACCAAAACTGGAATTGTTTCTCCAATTTTATATGCAGATGTCGCAATTTTAGATGCAACCTTTACCTCAGGCTTACCTGCACATATCACAGCAGCAACAGGTATCGATGCTATGGTGCATGCAATTGAAGCCTATACTTCTAAAATTAAAAAGAATTTTTATGCAGACATGCTTGCTAAACAAGCACTTAAACTTTTAAATAAAAATTTAAAATTAGTATTAACTGATGGTACAAATTTAGAAGCTCGTCAGAATATGTTACTTGGCTCTATGCTTGCAGGACAAGCTTTTGCCAATGCTCCAGTAGGTGCTGTTCACGCTTTAGCTTATCCGTTGGGCGGTCATTTTCATTTATCACATGGACATACCAATGCTTTAGTTTTATTGGAAATTTTAAAATTCAATGCGCCTGAAGCAAAAATACATTACGCAGAATTAATGCAATGGATTGATCCATATAGTAAAGGTAGCACAGACGGCTTGTGTGATTTATTTATTGATCATATGCAGAGACATTTGGATCACAGTGGGTTGGCTTTGAAGTTACGAGATTTAAATGTACAAGAACACCAACTCGACAGATTGGCATCCGATGCAATGCTTCAGACACGTCTTTTACAAAATAATCCAAGACCGCTAAGCTACTTAGATGCGTTAAAAATTTATCAAACGATTTATTAAAAGTTATCAGTATTCATTTACGAAGTCATACATTAAATAAATTTCTAAATAAAACATTGAGATAAGTTAGCATATTTCATCTTCGTGTTTTATTTTCAAATATCTTCTATATAACTTATACAAACATAAACCATAGTATGCACATAGGGTATATCTCATCAATTTGACTACATTTCAACTCAAACTGTAACCACGCAAAAACTACTTTAAAGTTGAAGTTGGTTATTCTTAATATGTGAAAAATCAACGTGACTTATAATGTTTGTTATATTTTTTAATCAATTAAACTTAAAGTTTTTTTAATGAAATAATTTAAAATTCATTAATTTTCAAAAAAATACTCTATTAGATGACTATTTTTATGACTGCCTAGTAATGAGTTTTTATTTAATTTTTATTTAATTTTTAAAATAATTACTCTAAAATCGCGCCGGATCTTAATCGGAAAATTAAGACAACTGATAGTATTGGAAAATCATTTTATGAAAAAACTTACATTAGCGATTCTGCCATTAGCAGCATTTGGATTAAGCAACGTTACTCACGCAGCAACTTCAGATGGTAAGACTTTTGGTGTTTCTGCTGGTTGGTTGCATGTTATGCCTCAAAGTAAAGGACAAGGCGTCAATGGTAAAACTGGTAATAGTCCTTTCTTAGGACCTCTGGCAAATATACAAGCTAATAACCCTGATGCAGGTTTTGAAGTACAAAATGCAGATACTGCAGGCTTGATGCTTGATTATTTTGTCAATGATAACGTTTCACTTGAATTAACTTTAGGTGCTCCTCCTGAAATGGAACTTGCTGGTCAAGGTAGCATTAAAGTTCATGGCCTAACTGTAGTTGATTTGAATAAATTTGATAAAGCTGCAACAACAGATGCTTATACACCAACGCTTTCAGCTCGTTATCACTTTGGTTCAATCAATAACAAGATCCGCCCTTATGTGGGTGCTGGCTTGATGTATGCTCATTTCTCAAATGTTGAGACTGATCCAGCAATCAATGATGCATTAAAAGCTTCACCTATCGGCGCGTTTAGACCTGAACTAGGTAAAGTTAAAGTTGATGATGCGTTTGCTCCTGTTGCAATTCTAGGTGCAGATTTCAATATCAATAAAAATTGGTATGCAACTGCTTCTGTTTCATATGCGCATCTGACAACAAAAGCAAAATTAAATGTAAATGGTACAACGTTAGGCGGACCAACAACTTTAATTTCAGGCCAAAGCAGCATTGAAATTAAACCAATCGTGACTTATTTAGGTCTTGGTTATCGTTTCTAATCAATTTGAACTGAATCAGTTGTAAATTTTAAAAGCTCATTAAGTTATAATTAATGAGCTTTTTTATTGCCCAAACTTGATCGTGAATGTTTTAACCAAAACACTTGTAAAAAAATGCAAAATTCATCTATAAAGTTACTTGTTTATAAAACCATATAAAGAATTGACTTCGTGATTGACAGCGAAAATATTCTAAATATTTAATCTATAGAAATGAATCAATCAAAATGAAACCAGAAATAAAATTACGCAGCCAATATCCCTTTATCTTACCCATCCAAACACGTTGGGCGGACAATGATATTTATGGACATGTCAATAATGTGACTTATTATAGCTATTTTGATACTGCTGCAAATGCGCTATTGATCCACAAAGCAGACTTTGACATACATCATTCACCCATCATTGGTTTGGTGGTAAATTCTTCTTGCCATTTTCTAGAAGAACTCACCTACCCTGAAATTATTGAAGTTGGTGTAGCGATTACAAAAATTGGAAATACATCACTTAGTTATGATCTGGCAATTTTCAAACAAGGTAAAAATGATGCTTCAGCACAAGGTCACTTTATCCATGTTTTTGTAGAACGTGAAACAAAAAAAAGCACCCCGATTCCACAAAAAATGCGAGATTCTTTGCAAAACTATATAATCTGAGTTCAATATAGGTTCTTGATTAAATATGCTACTCAGAAACGTCATCCGTAATAGTCTGAGGCAGGACTTCATTCATAAAGTCTTCTTTCTACGATTTATTGAATGTGTAGCTGGTTGTCGACGATTTTTGCGGTGAGGAGCAAGACTTTGCAAAATGCTTGTCCATGCGAAGCTTAGCTCCTCCCTCCGAAAAAAAGTAGGGCATGCCGCAGGCTGACCCTGAAATTGAATGAAAGCTCAGTAAGAGACTGTCAAGATCATTGTTTTCAATCAGTTAAAGATAAGTCGAGTTCACTTTATATCATTTAAGCCAAAATTAATTCTTAAAAAACTCATCCCCGACATCCTAAAAATAAACTCTCCTTTCAAGCGAGCGTATTTTGATCCCAAAAAGCCTGACTCACTTCTGGCATTTGATTTAACATTTCAATAATGGGCTGAATTTCTTTTTCCTCAACGGAATTCGCAATCAAAATCGCTTTAATTTCCACATCTTGCTCACCAAAAGGTTCTACATCAAAATCTTTGGCTGGAAAATGATAACGCTTTAAAGCTTTATTCAGCTCATCCATAACATATTTACTGTGCTCTTTTTGACAAACCACATAAATTTCATGTTGCATTTCCGAATCAACATTTAAAGGCTTACGATCGATAATGTGCCCAATAGGACGCAATAAAGTATTGGCTGCCAAAATAAATATCGTCGCCAATATTGCTTCCACCAAACGGTCACAGCCTGCCGCAGCACCGACGGCAGCAGAACACCATAAGGTTGCAGCAGTGTTAAGTCCTTGAATATTCCCTTCTTGACGCATAATTACCCCTGCGCCAAGAAATCCAATGCCAGAAACCACATAAGCAATCACACGTACCGAGCCATCAGCACCTGTTAAGTTATTGGCAATATCAACAAATATAGCAGCGCCAAGTGCAACCAACACATTGGTTCTTAAACCTGCAGTACGTTGTCTATACTGTCGCTCAAACCCGATCAATCCTCCTAAAATAAAAGCGCCAAGTAAACTAATCAAAGAATCTAACATATTCGCTAATTCTAGATGTTGCATGAATTGGAGTTGCATTGGTGTTCTCCATTACCAGCCGTAACGACGGATGTAAATTTTTTTCATCAGTTGGACAACCAGTATGTAACCAAGCAAGATTAATGGTAAAAATAAGAAATAACTTAATGGTAAAGCTTGTAGTTTTAAATACTCAGCAAAAGGCCCCATTGGTAAGAAAATACCAACAGCCACAATGACCAAGGTCATGACCAGCAAAGGCATCGCTGCACGACTTTGAATAAAGGGTATTTTTTCCGTACGAATCATATGTACAATTAACGTTTGTGTCAGTAGCCCGACCACAAACCAGCCTGATTGAAACAAGGTTTGCTGTTCTGGCGAATTTGCATGAAATACAAACCACATGAGTGCAAAAGTCAAAATATCAAAAATCGAACTAAGCGGTCCAAAGAAAATCATGAAACGCCCAATTTCATTTGGTTTCCAGCTTTGCGGTTTCTCGATCAACTCATCATCAACATTGTCAAATGGAATGGCGATTTGTGATACATCATAAAGTAAGTTCTGTATAAGCAAATGAATTGGTAGCATCGGTAAAAACGGAATAAAAGCACTCGCTACTAATACCGAAAAAACATTACCAAAATTTGAACTTGCCGTCATTTTGATATATTTCAACATATTGGCAAATGTACGTCGTCCCTCTAGCACGCCTTCTTCAAGCACCATTAAACTTTTTTCAAGTAAAATTAAATCTGCTGACTCTTTGGCAATATCCACTGCTGTATCCACCGAAATTCCAATATCAGCACTGCGTATAGCCGCCGCGTCATTGATACCATCTCCTAAGAATCCAACCACATGTCCATTCTCTTTCAGCTGCATCACAATACGTTCTTTGTGAACTGGGCTTAATTTGGCAAATACTTGAGTATATTCAACTGCAAATTTTAGTTCTTCGTCAGTCATATTCTCAACATGCCCACCTAAAAGTACATGTTCACAATCCAACCCAAGTTCTTCGCAGACTTTTTGAGTAACAAACTCATTATCACCTGTAAGCACTTTGACATTGACGCCATGGGCTGCCAATTGAGCTAGAGCAGGTGCAGCAGATTTTTTAGGAGGATCCAAGAAAGTAAGATATCCAGTTAAAATCAAATTATTTTCATCTGCGACAGAAAAGTGATCTGATCTACCATTAAAATCTCGATATGCGATGGCAATAACACGTAGACCTTCAAGATTAAATTGGCGTATTTTTTCTTGAATAGCTTCAAGATACTCTGGCGTTAATAGCTCAATCTTGTCGTTTATCTCTACATGCGAACAGACTTTCAACATTTCCTCTGCCGCACCTTTAGTGATAATGCGTGCATTCCCTTGTAAGGTGCGGACCACTACTGACATACGTCGACGCACAAAATCAAATGGTACTTCATCCAGCTTCTTAAATTTAAAATTTAGATCTTGCAAGTCTTGTGCAGCATGGTCCAAGATTGCAGCATCCAGTAAATTTTTCAGCCCTCTTTGGTAATAGCTATTTAAGTACGCCTGTACCAGTACACGTTGTGATGACTTGCCATTTACATCGACATGTTGTGATAAACAAATTTTATCCTCAGTCAATGTACCTGTTTTATCTGTACATAAAACATCCATTGCACCGAAATTTTGAATCGCATCTAAACGTTTAACGATAACTTTTTTACGAGATAAGAATACTGCACCTTTGGCCAATGTTGAGGTCACGATCATCGGTAACATTTCAGGTGTTAAACCCACAGCAACAGATAAAGCAAACAGCAATGCTTCACTCCAATCACCTTTTGTAAACCCATTGATAAATAATACAATTGGCGCCATGATCAACATAAATCGAATCAATAACCAACTGACTTTATTTACGCCCATTTGAAATGAGGTCGTTGCACGATCTGCATGTGATACTCGGTGTGCCAATGCCCCAAAATAGGTTTGTGTGCCAGTATTTACCACCACCGCTTTTGCAGAACCCGACACAATATTAGTTCCCATAAAAACAATATTTTCCAGTTCCAATGCATTTTGCAGAGTGTGATCTTTTTGATCAGCAAACTTTTCTACAGGAATAGATTCACCCGTCATCGACGCTTGCGAAACAAAGAGATCTTTTGCAAAGATAATTCGACAATCTGCTGGGATCATATCACCAGCAGACAATAAAATAATGTCGCCAGGGACCAAATCTTGGATGGTAAGTTCAATCTGTTGAGATCCTTGATCTAAGTCATTTTGCATGGTTTCAAAATCTGGATCATCCCAATCTACTTGACGAATCACGGTAGCTGTATTACTCACCATGGCTTTTAATGCAGCGGCCGCTTTATTTGACTTAAACTCTTGCCAATAGCGCAACACAGTAGAAAGTACAACCATAGATGTAATAATGATTGTGCCTTCTATATCATCAGTAAAGAAAGCCACCAGAGCCAAAATTGTAAGTAAAATATTAAATGGATTGCGATAGGCATACCAAAGATGCTTCCACCACGGCAGTGGTTTTTCATGCGCAAGCTCATTTAATCCAAATTGTTCTTGTCGTTGTTCAACCTGTTTTGCTGACAGACCATGCTCTGTTGTATTTAAATGATTGAGCAATTGGTCTGAAAGTACATAGGAAGCATTGATCAAACTTTGTGAAATTTTTTTACTAATTTCACTGGCATAACTTGCTTGATGTAATTCTTTAAATGAACGATGACGTTCAAATAAATGTTGAATATGATATTTTTTGATGAAATTAGAAAATAAACGTTGCCATAGATTATGAAGCATAGTGTTCTCCTTTTTTGGCAATAAAGATTTCTTCCTATTGAACAGGAATTGAATTAGATGATTTTTTTATGAGTTTAAAATTGCTGAGAAACTCTGCTCCTAGCCCAAACCAGCGATCATGATGGTGGTCAAATCGATCTGCATAAGCCACTTGGATCCTGACAAAATCTTGAATCAACTCATAACCAAATGCGGTTTGAAAAAATGCAGACTGATGATCTTGATTAAAGATTTCTGCACTGAGAGAGGTTTTAGCAGTGATCCAATAATTGCCTGAAATTGCAGCTAAAACATACTGAGTATTGCCCTGATGTTCATAGGAGATGTTGCCATTTAAAAATAACCGATCATCCAGTAATAAATAAGTTACGGGGAGATTCACTTTCCAACTAGAGTGGCCATCACCATACATATTTCGGCTTATTGTTAAGGATGCGGCAGCGCCCCAACTATTCGACTCCACTGCTTTCAAATTACGTTTGAATTGACCTGATATCACATCATGACGATTCTTATTTTGAAGATGATCATCCAGCTGAAAACTTAATTCCAAATTTTTGGCGATACCACATACTGGAGAAAAACTGGAATTAACCTCCTGATGTTTATAAAAGTTTATATTACTTTCAAAATGACAGGTATATAGATCAGCAACACTTGCATCATCTGTAATTAATACAGGATCGGCATATGCTGATTTATGAATAATAAATAATAAAAAGCAGCCTGTAATCAGTACTGTTTCTATCATACAAAGTTGATTGATTACCATCCGTAATCCTCATTGCTGAGGCGGCATGAATCTAAGTGCGCACAAAAACAAGCCAAAATTGAACTAATTAAAGTCAAAATTGAGCTATTTCACGTCAAAATGGGGATGTAGTTTAAAGTCAGATTATAACTGTCTCATTGCAAGACAGCTTTCCTAAAGGCAGTGCTGTCTTGCTCAGATACGAATAATGGCTGTATGTAAACTACAGCGCCTCGATGAACAATTTGCCACTTAGGGTCTCCGCTAATTAAAGTTGCCGCAATTATAACCATAAAATTATTTAAAACAAGCGATTTTCAGCATAACAACAGCTATAAATAACAGATTGATTAGCCTAATTTGAATTAAAATTCTTATATAAATTGAAAGCATGATGAAATATTAAAATGATTTGCATTATCGCAGGCAGAAAAAGATTGTGAACCTTCCCTAAATCTAGACAAAATAGAATGCAATAAAATAAGCCCAATTCCAGTGGAATTGAGCTTATTTAAAACGATATATAATCTATACGTTTTTTAAAATTTAAGCTTTGAGCTGAATATTTTCCAACTTCCCATCCAATGCTTCAATTAAACTTTTGACCAAAGCTTCTTTTTCAAGCATTTCATTCGCACGATCATAAGCTCGAAGCTTACGCTCGTTTTGCATCATATAGGGTGTGGTCGACTCAACTTCACCATATTGCACTGTAAATAAAGTATTCGGCCACTGCTGTTTTAATTTTGCCTCAAGATCATGTTGTGCTTGATTCAGTATTTTTTCATATTTTTGCGAAATTTGAAAAATAGATTGACCATTCACATCCCCAGTCATTAATCCATGCTGTGCGAGTTCTTGAACAGCAGGAGAAAGTGAGCTGTTTCTAAACCAATATTCCCATTTCTCAACTGTCCACTCACCTTCTAAGACCTGTAATTTTAAGGCAAGTATCTGTTGCGGCGTTTGTTGCTCACCAGAAGATCCTGGTTCTATTTCAGGGATAATATTAGAAACTTGAGCTGGAGTATCTGTTTGAGAATGAATAGGCTCAACTAAATCAATTTCAACATTTTGATCCTGATTCTCAGGTGCTAAAAAAAATACATCTTTATTTGAACTAGACTGAGACGTAGAATTTTTCGGTTGACTCAAATCAGCACCAAATAAAGTTAAACTTGGTTCAGCATTTTCTACTGCAATTTTCTCTTGAACAGTTGGCGACTGCGCTTCAATATTTTGATTATTATGAACAGTTGATTCAACTACAGCGCTTTGTTGTACTTCCTCAGCAAAGTCATCCAAGTAGTCATCACTACTGGGTTCATGATCAACGCTTTGCTGTTGAGTTTGCAGCTCTTCTATTTCGTCAAAAGCTGGATCTGAATCATTCACTACACGCTGCGAATTGATCTCAACCTGCGGTTGCTGTACTTCTGTTAATGGCGCGTAACTTTCTGGTTGCGGAATTACATTCAAAGCAGCATTTTGTTGTTCATTATTTTTTTCAACAGGTGCTTGCTGAGCCTGCTGTTGATGAGCTGGTTCTTGTTGAATCTGTGCTTGCTGAATTTGCGCTTCTTGAATAATCCCGGCTTGAACAGTTGCTTGATGCGGTTGCTGTGACACAGCAACTTGAGCGATATTTTGATTGTTTTGTGGTTGTTCAGCTTGAGAGACTACAATTTCATTGATTTGCATCGGTCTAAATGCCAGTAAACGCAATACTGTCATTTCAAAGCCTTGCTCTTGTGTTACTGCAAGTTGTAGCTCCGCTCGACCTTTACAGGCAATTTGATAATAAAGCTGTAAATCTTGTGCAGAGACAATTTTTGATAACTGCATAATTTTTTGATTAATTTCAGCACTGTATTTTAGACTTAAATCAGGCAAATATTGCAACATCGCCAACTCATGCAAAGTTGAAATAAACTGATCTAAAACCAGTGAAACATCTAAAGCCTGTTGCCTAAATTGTAGTAATAACTGACTAACCCGTGCATTTTGATTTTGATGAATTGCCAAGATCAAATCATAAATGATGGTTCTATCAATCAAACCTAGCATTTCTTTGACATCTTGATGATGAATTGCGCCTTGACCATAAGCAATTGCTTGGTCAGTTAAAGACAATGCATCACGTAACGAACCTTGGGCAGATTCAGCAATTTGCCAAATCGCATCTTGCTCTGATGCAATTTCTTCTTTATTTAAAATGTCTGTAAGGTGATGGGTAATTTCATCTACAGCCAATGGACGTAAAGTAAATTGCAAGCAACGTGAAATCACCGTAATTGGTAATTTTTGTGGATCTGTGGTCGCAAATAAAAATTTTACATGTTCAGGCGGTTCTTCTAATGTTTTCAATAATGCATTAAAGGAATGCGTCGACAGCATATGTACCTCATCGATCAAATATACCTTAAATCGACCTTGGGTCGGTGCATAAGGTACATTGTCGAGCAACTCACGTGTGTCTTCAACTTTTGTCCGTGAAGCAGCATCGATTTCAATCAGGTCAATAAAGCGCCCTTCATTTACCGCCTTACAAGTTGCGCAAACTTCACAAGGTTTAGAGGTTACCCCTGTTTCACAATTTAAACATTTCGCTAAAATTCGAGCAATCGTGGTTTTCCCCACCCCACGTGTTCCAGTAAATAAATAGGCATGGTGTAAACGTCCACGATCTAACGCACTGGTCAGTGCACGTGAAACGTGATTCTGTCCGACCAATTCATTAAAGTTACGTGGGCGATATTTACGTGCAAGTACCTGATACATGGAAGCTCCTAGTTACAGGTCTAAGGATACTGTTTTTTTACTGATTAGTGAATGAAGAACTGTAGAGTTATTTTTTATTAGAGATAATTCGATCAATTTCTTCTAATTTGACACTGTGCTCTACAATATAAAGTTTATCTATCGCTTAAATAGATTTAAAAACACACAATAGCTAATTTTACTTTAAAAAACACTGACGTGGCAGTGTTAAACAAATCACATTTTGGGCTGCTATAGTTTTTCAATCGCTTCTCCAAACTTTTATATTACACCGTAAAACCTATAGTCAACCTGTCAAAAACTCAGATACAAGAATAGAATTTCTCTTAATCAATATTTTTAATTAAATCAATTATATGGAAAAAATTTTTGATTATAAAAAAGCCTGCAATGCCACACCTTACATTCAAGGTTTAAATAGCTTTGCGTAGGCTATGCCTCACTCTTGCGCTACAAACAAAGCAGTACTTTATTTTTGCTCATATACCCCCGCCTAACGGCGACATCCCTGTCGCCCCACGGTAGGACAACCATCTATAATTCAAAAGTTTCAAAAATGAATTGATAAGCAATAAATAGTTTCTAAAAGTTCATACCAAAATAAAAGCTTCATTTCAGATCAATGGCTACATAAAATCACTTGTATAAACAATTAGTTGCTTGACTATAAATATAAAAACAAGCGCATAATTTAAATCATGCGCAATATTCTAGACAGTAATCTGTTTCTTTGCAGGTAAAGCACGCCAAACAAATACAGATAAAACCAGAAACATCAGACCCGAAATGCCCAAGACTTTACTATGTGAATAAATAAACGCTTCAAAAGCTGCTTGTTCTACCTCTTGCATCAATGCAGGTTCTAACTGCTTGGTCAACAATAATGCCTCACCAATAGAAGAACTTGCTTGAGCTGCGATATTCAGCGGTAAATGCTCAGGCAAGACAATTGAATGCGCATAAAATATAGACAGCAACAGTCCAAAAAACGCAATCCCAAGACCTGCACCTAACTCATACGCCATGCCTTCAATTGCACCAGCAGCCGTTGCTTTTTGTGGAGGTACAGCAGACATAATAGCTGCCGTGGAAGATAATAACGCGATTTCAACACTGATTCCCATCAACACCATCCAAACCCAAGCTTGAATATAATCGATATCAAAATTGGTCATGGCCAAGCCAAAGAAACATAAGGCACACATCAGCATCCCAATAGTTGCAACAGGTCGTAAACCATAATGATTCATTAAAATACTGGTAAAAGGTCCTCCAATACTAATAGCGATCATAAAGGGCAAAATAAACAAACCTGCTTCTAATGGACTATATCCATACACAAACTGTAATTCTTGTGAAAGGAGTAGCTCAAAACCTACTAAAGCTATCATAGCCACCATTGCCATCACAATACTGGTTGAGATCACAGGATTCTTAAACAGACTAAAATCGATCATCGGTTGGGTTGTTTTTAATTGATGGCGGATAAATCCCACCAACAATCCCAATCCAAGCACAAAAATCAAAATCATCCCTAGGCTAAACGCATAGATAGAGGTCTTAATTGAATAAATCAGCATTAAGATTGCAGTGACCAAAATGAGCGCTTGTAATAGATTTAAAGGTTGTTTGGTTTGTACCACTTGCTTTGGCACCAGCCATGTCGTCAATACCAAGACCAAAATAATAATTGGCACGTTAATCAGGAACACGGTTCCCCATGAAAAATGTTCCAGAATAAAACCACCCAACAGTGGACCAAAAGCGGCTCCACCACCACCGACAGTTCCCCAAATACCTAAAGCATAATTACGTTGTTTTTCATCTAAAAAGGTATTGCGAACACCTGCCAAGGTTGCAGGTAAAATCATGGCAGCACCTACACCAAGAAATGCTCTTGCCGCAATCAACATATAGGCTGAACTCGCAAAAGCAGCCATGAGAGAAGCCACACCAAAAATACCAGCACCAATCAGCATCAGACGTTTAAAGCCAATACGATCCCCCAATGCCCCCATGGGCAAAATCAAGCCTGCCATGATCAGTGAATAAATATCAATCACCCAGAGCATTTCATTACTGGATAGTGATAAAGCAGCACTCAATGTTGGGATGGCAACATGCAAAACCGTTGCATCAATTGAAACCGGTAAATAAATTAAAACGATGATTGCCAAAATCACCCAATTGCGGTACATAACACACCTAATTAAAGTTGGACGCTTGTTCAAGTTCCATCATTATAAGCAGACTTGAACAAACGTCCAACTTTGTTTAATATTTGTTTTGTAAATTTTGTTGTATTAAAAGTGATGAATTATTTAAACCGAGAACAACGTCGTACTATGATTTTGGATGCAGCAAAGCGTGTTGCATTACAAGATGGATTGAATGGATTAACTGTGCGCCGTATTGCCGCAGAAGCACAAGTTTCAACAGGGCAAGTACATCATCACTTTCAATCAAGTTCGCATTTAAAGGCAGAGGTTTTTATTCAGTTGATGGATCAACTCAATAAAGTAGAAGATCAAATTAAAACCGACAGTAGCTTTGAACGTTTATCTCTCTTGCTAGGCTTTGAAAATATTGAACAAACTCAACCCTACTTACGACTCTGGAATGAGGCTGAAATTTTAATCGACCAAGATCCAGAAATTAAAAAAGCTTATAATATTACGATGGAACAATGGCATGTTGCCTTGGTTACAGCGATTGAACATGGCATCGCCCAACAAGAATTTAAAATTGCTACAGCCAGCAGTAGCCAAGACATTGCTTGGCGGCTGATTGCTTTTGTTTGTGGTTTAGAAGGAATCTATCAACTTGGCTTAAAAGGTCTAGACCAACACTCGTTTAAACATCATGTCGAAACCATCTTAAAAATGGAGTTACTTGCCTAAGAAAATATAGATGGATCTACATGCCGCTGTATAAAGTCCTTATTTTTAATTCTTTTGCACTATAAGACTCAGCCATCTAACCTTCTATGAAATTTCAATCACTTTGATCTTAATATTTAGAACCAGCCTTTACTTCCCTTAAGTAAACCGTCGGCGCAACGTAATGTTTCTTGGGTCAGCCCCCAAAGACGATAATCACCGGTGATTGAACCAATGGCAAAATTATGGGTGTAGGCAAAACTAAGCCCTCGTTGCGGGTCACACCACGCTCCAGAACCGTTATATCCAATGTGACCAAAGCCTTGCTTGGCACGTTTACCCATACTAATCACACGGTGGTAGCCTAAACGCCATTTCATAGGAATTGGCATCACGCGATCTCGTTTAATCGATTGGATCTGACTTAACTCTGTAAATATTTCAGGGCGAATTAAAACTTTTCCTTCCCAAACCCCTTTATTTGCCATCATGGCATAAACTTTTGCAAGACTATTGGCGCTAAATACACCATTGGCCGCTGGAATAATCGCTTGAAGCCCTTGGTCACTAAAGAAACTAAAATCACGCATCCCTTTCGGTACCATAGCATCTAAAAAATCTTGCGGATTTTGTCCGGTTAATTCAACCAATTTATCTGAAAATGACGTTTTATGATGCTTCTTAGCTTTGCTCTTACTGGATTTTGTTTCTGTTTTTTGTACTGGCACTGCTTTTTGAATTAAACGCGCCACACGATTTAGCTCAGATTCAGGCACACCAAAATAGGCACCATCAAGTTGTAGGGGTTCAACCAAATACTTCTGCATTAACTCTGTTAAAGATTGTTGCGTTGCTTTCTCTAAAACACCACCCACCAACCAGCCAAATGTTAATGCCTGATATGCAATATCAGTTCCTACAGCAAAACGAGGTGTGGCCTGCTCCATGACCTTGAGCATATGCTGCCAATCTGCCATTTCAACTGCACCAGCAACAATATTGCGAATATCGTATAAGCCACTTTGATGGCTTAAAATATGACGCAGTGTCATTTTCTCTTTACCATTTTGAGCAAATTCAGGCCAAAAATTGACTATAGGCGTATCGTAGTCTAAGAAACCTGCACTCACTAAAATATGCGCGAGTGTTGCCAATACACCTTTCCCAGTGGAATAACACACTGATAAAGTTTGCTCATCCCATTGCTCAGTTTTTGATTTTTTACCCGTATATATATCGACAACTTTTTCATTTTGAAAATAAACAGTTAAAGCAGCACCACCATTTTCGCTACGACCATCCTGCAAACGACTAAATTGAACAGCGAGATCTTGAAAACGCTCATCCACATAGCCCTGATAATTTTTCGTACTCGCAAAAATAATGTCCGTTAAACTGCTCATTGCCCTATCCTATTTTTTTAATCATAACTTTTTTAATTAAAAAAGCCTGAATCATCTCGACTCAGGCTTTATATTTTATCTTATAAAGCGTTAACCACACCAGAAACATGAGGTTTTTGTGATTTTTGATTACGAATCAAAAAGTCAGTTGTTGTACCATCTTGTACAGTTAAAAATTCTACTGTTGAAGGTAAATACATCGGCAATTTAAACAATACATCGGCTTCATAAGCTTCTGGTAATTTAAGCCCAGCGAGAACGCGCGCCTTGCTCCACATCCCATGAGCAATCGCTTGTTTAAAACCAAATGCTTTTGCAGTTAATGCATGGATATGAATCAAGTTAAAGTCACCTGATGTCATAGCATAACGACGACCAGTATTTTCAGAAACTTCCCAAACCGCCTGAACTTGATAATTTGGTTCTTTTTTATCTTTTGGTTTTTCTGTAACTGAACCATCGGTTTTTTGACGTGCTAGATAGGTGGTTAATCCTTGCATGACCACGTCACCGCCAACTTTGGCTGTTGTGATGAAGTCGAACTGAACCCCTTTATCATGGGGCTTTAGCTCACCAAATTGACAAGATAAAGTCAGCTGTTCATTGACCCCAATTTTACGTGTTTGCTTAATTTGATTGCGAATATGCACCAAGCCTAAGATTGCAAAAGGAAATGCTTCAGAGGTCATCATATGCATTTGTAAACTTTGCGATAAAACAGCTAAATAAATCGCGGGAATATACCCATTATTTTTAAAGCCACACACTTCGTTATATGCTTTTAAATGATTTGGATCAATTTTGAATGAATCAACCACATATTCAACTTGCGGTAGAACTTTTTCACCTTTTGGCTTTTTAAAAATTAAACCCTGAATCACTTTTGGATAAGCTAAATATGGCTTAGGAAGTTGACTAAAATGGCGAGTATTCATACTGGACCTTTGAAAAATTAATTCTTATTCAACATTTAAAAAATCCAACATTTCAGTTGGAAATTAACGGATGATACAGCTTAAACATCCTGATTTCGTTCAAGAGAAAGCCAGCGAAAGCGTTATTTAAATACACAAATAATCTCTTCGCGGTAATCCCCTAAACGAAACAGGATTTCACTTATGCGTGATTATGCACCCAATAAGCTTTGACCACAAACACGCACAACATTACCATTTAATCCTGTAGATGCTGAAGATGCAAATAAAGCAATTGTTTCAGCAACATCAACAGGTAATCCACCTTGACTCATTGAGTTCATACGACGACCCGCTTCACGGATTGCAAATGGAATTGCCGCGGTCATTTGAGTTTCAATGAAACCTGGCGCTACAGCATTAATGGTAATACCATTTTTTAACACAGGCGCAGTAAATTTCACCAAGCCAATGACACCTGCTTTTGATGCCGCATAGTTGGTTTGACCTAAGTTACCAGCAATACCTGAAATTGAAGATACGCAAACGATACGACCATTTGCATTTAAACCATCATTTGACAATAAATAATCGTTAATACGTTCAGCAGCAGATAAGTTGATATTAATCACCAGATCCCACATCTCTGGCTTCATATTTGCCAAAGTTTTGTCACGTGTAATACCCGCATTATGTACGATGATATCTAAACCACCTTGTTGAGCTGCCGCAGCTTTGATTTTTTCACCAGCATCAGCAGCAGTGATATCAATTGCAAGTGTAGAACCACCGATTTCACTTGCAACACGGTCAAGGTCTGCTTGTTGTGGTGGAACATCTAAACAAATTACATGTGCACCATCACGTGCCAATACATGTGCAATCGCTTCACCAATACCACGGCTTGCACCTGTTACTAGTGCAGTTTTGCCTGCAAGCGGTTTTGCCCAATCGATATCAATCACATCACCTTTAGATACGCGAATCACTTGACCCGATACGTATGCTGAACGTGGAGAAATTGCAAAACGTAAACTTGATTCCAAGTTTTGTGCAGCATCTGCATCAACCAGAATAAGATCAGCAGCAATTCCTTTCTTAAACTCTTTACCAACCGATTTAACAAACCCTTCTAATGCACGTTGTGCAATCGCCTGCTTAATCGTTGGTGCAGTTTCAGGTGTTAAACCAATAATAATTACACGGCCTGATGTTGCAATTTGACGGGCAACAGGATTAAAAAACTTGTGTAGTTCATGTAATTGTTCTGAATTTTGAATCCCTGATGCATCAAATATCACTGCTTTGAATTTTGATTCTTTATCGCCTTCATTAAAAGCACCCACATTCAAACCAGATTTTGCCGCAGCTTGTTGTAACTCTGCGTTATTCCCTGCATAAGTGTTGGCATGAATATTACTAAGAACCTGCGCAACTTCACCAGTGAAATGACTCTTTGGCGCTGCACCAAATAATACAGCACCTTTAACGACAGGAGTGGCTGACTCAAAGCGGTCTAGCTGGATTGGTGATGGTAAACCTAAATTTTTTATGACAAATTTACCAATTGGAGATTTAGCAAATGCTTGGTATTGGTCAGACATGTTTCTTATCTCTCATCAAATTAATTTTGTATGGGGCTTAAGCTATCTTTTAACTTCAGTATAATCTCAGATATTTAGCTGTGTTACGCTTTCTTAAATGGCTTGCGTTGGTCTTCGCGCAAGACTTAGAGGAATCGTCAACAACGCTATCATCTCTATGACCCATAAGTTTCAGTTAAATCATACTTGAGTTGCCAAAATGATGACTTGACCTGAAAGAATATGCAAATGTCATTATAGTCAATTCGAGTCATAGCCAATTATGTTAATGTAAGCCCTAAGAATATTGCGAACATGCTTGGAAAAGCCTTATGAGCAAAACAACTCAAGAAAATTCAAACGCTGAAAGCACTGTACAAGAAACTGTGTCAAATACATCAAAAGCTCGTACTCGTACGAGTAAAAGTAGCAACACAAATTCTACAAATGCCAATGCAGCCAACACGACTAAAAAACCGACTCGTGCGCCAGCAGCTGCTTCACGTAGTAAAGCAACAGCATCGACGGCAAAAAAAGTTACAACAGCTTCATCTTCTAAAACTCAAACTTCTGGTCAGCAGGATAAAATTATGAGTCAAAACACTGTACGTCGCGTAGCAATTATTGGCGGTAACCGTATTCCTTTTGCACGTTCAAATGGCCCTTATTTCCGAGCGTCAAACATTGACATGCTTACTGCGTCTTTAAACGGTTTAATTGAACGTTTTAACCTTCAAGGTCAACGTTTAGGTGAAGTTGTTGCTGGTGCAGTTCTAAAACATAGCCGTGATTTCAACATGACACGTGAATGTGTTTTAAATACTCAACTTGCACCTGAAACCCCTGCTTATGATATTCAACAAGCATGTGGTACTGGCTTACAAGCAGCTTTCCTTGTTGCAAACAAAATTGCATTAGGCCAAATTGAAGTGGGTATTGCTGGTGGTGTGGATACTACCTCTGATGCACCGATCGCATTTGGTGACGGCTTACGTAAAGCATTGCTTGAATTAAACATAGCAAAAACAGGTAAAGACCGTTTAAAAGCCTTAGCTAAAATCAATGTTAAAGACTTGATGGATGCGCCAAAAAATGGTGAACCTCGTACAGGTTTATCTATGGGTGATCACCAAGCGATTACTGCTCTAGAATGGGGTATTCCTCGTGAAGCTCAAGATGAACTTGCTGCATCTTCACATCAAAAAATGGCCAAAGCATATGATGAAGGCTTCTTCGATGATTTGATCACGCCATTTATGGGTCTAGACAAAGACAATAACTTACGTCCTGATTCTTCAGTTGAAAAATTGGCTAAGCTTAAACCTGCATTTGGTAAAGGTGATACTGCAACAATGACTGCAGGTAACTCTACGCCACTTACAGACGGCGCTTCAGTAGTGCTTTTAGCCTCTGAAGAATGGGCGAAAGCAAATGGTCATGAAGTACTCGCGTACTTAACATTCACTGAAACTGCTGCTGTAGATTTTGTCAATAAGAAAGAAGGTTTATTGATGGCGCCTGCTTATGCTGTTCCACGTATGTTGGCTCGTGCGGGTATTAAACTTCAAGACTTCGACTACTATGAAATTCATGAAGCTTTTGCATCACAAGTTCTTTCGACCTTAAAAGCATGGGAAGATCCTAAGTTCTGTAAAGAACGTTTAGGTCTAGATGCACCATTGGGCTCAATTGACCGTAGCAAACTCAATGTTAAAGGTTCTTCTTTAGCTGCTGGTCATCCATTTGCAGCAACAGGTGGTCGTATTTTGGCAACTGCTGCAAAATTGATTAACCAAAAAGGTTCAGGTCGTGTACTTATTTCGATTTGTGCTGCTGGTGGCCAAGGTGTAACTGCAATCGTAGAGAAATAAATTCTCTGATTTGTACAATACTCTCAAAAAAGCATCCATTTAGGATGCTTTTTTATTGCTCATCAATCTACATCTAGCTAAAAAAATTTGCATAGACCATTCTGCTCAACATAAAAAATGGTTAGCCGAAGCTAACCATTTAAAATCTTCACTATTCTTAGGGAAAATAGTGTTGATTTTAGAAGCGATACCCTACACCAACATAAGTAATCAATGGATCTATATCAACTTTTGTCGTGGAATTAATCAGTCGCTTACCAGTCTTGGCATCAACAACATCAATCTTAGCCTGATTGTTGAGCTTGGCATAAGAAACAGAAGCCACACCAAACCAGTTTTCATTAATATCATAAGTAGCACCCAGACTTACAATAGGTGCAATTGCATCAGTCGTTTTAACCCTTACATAAGGATTTGCACTGGAAGGTTTGCCATCCAACGCAGCCCCTGCTTTTCCATCTAAAACGTTTTGAATCATGTGTCCCGCTGCGACCAGATCACTTTTGATCTGTGAGTTCAATTTAATATCAGTAAAATGAGAGTACATCACCCCTACCCCAATATATGGACGCAATTTATTGACACCAGACTGACCAAACTGATATTGCGCTTCAAGCGCTGGTGTCCATGCACGGACTGAAGCTGCTTTAGATTTGTTGCCTAAATTGGTGATTGGAATTGCTTGGTTTAAATCTATACCATCTGGAAATAAAATTCCGACTAGGTCACTTGGCGAGGTGGCTAATCCGGTGAGGGGTGCCAAGATTTCCCCTTTACCTTTAATATCAACTTTTGGAGGAATTCCACCAATGAGTTGCAAAGAAACATTGTCGTTAATGTAATAATTTAACATCATACCAAGGGTATCTACATCATCGACTTCAAGCCCTGTTCCCTTAGCTTGCCAATTTTCCAAGCCATGAATATTTGCTGTTCCTGCGACCTCTGGCAAAATATTACCCTTACCATCGGTCAATAGGGTTTGCATAAATGCATCATTGAGAAATTCAGTTAAAACCTCTTTCTGATTAAATGGTACTCCGCCTAAGTCTTCCCCCATAGCATTAGGATCAACTGAGTTTAAAAAACTGGTTGTAGAGATACTTCCGACTGTTGCGTTAGTACCATTTTTAACACTGGTATTAATATTAAAGGGATTGGCTTTTCCCTGAGGCATAACATGTAACCAACCTGCAGATACTGAAAAGCGTTTATACTCCCCCGCAAAACTCATGCTGGTAATCGCGAACAATGAACTTGTTATGACAATATTTTTTAACGTTAATATTTTTTTCATTTTTTATCCTTAAAATATGAGATTACCGAACCGTGGCAACCTGTTTAAAAAACATACATAAAAAACAATCTTTATGTATAAAATTCTGATCAATAGCATTTTCACTCAGCCGTAAAAAATATAGGTAATTTTATTTTTAAATTTTTTATAATACTTATTAATGATATATATCATTGTTTTATTTTTATCATTTAGCATAATTTAACAGTAAAGGTATATTTAAAAAGTCTATTTAAGCCCATGCTGAACTATTATATAAATATCAAATTTTTCACATAATTTTAACTTTTTAATTATCAATACACATTCTCATAAATTGATAATTCATTCCATTTTGATGGATTTTAAAATGTATGCCCGAAATTAAACTCAACGATTCACTTTTTAAAAATAAAATGAATTGTTAGAGCAAAAAACACCCAACAAAATAGCTTTTTGTACTTTTTAATCAAAACTCACGTTCAAATATAATTTTCACCTTAAAAATTATAAAGAAAAACTTCACTACTTTATTTTAAATAAAAATATCAAATACTTAGTTTAAGGTTTGCATTATTAAAGTTTGGTAGGTGTTTAGTAGGTATTCAATCTAGCCCTCAAAACAGATACTCAACCTCAAGGTGAACATCACCTTTCTGGAATGATGAAATAACAATGGTAGAAGGAATCGCACCATGGCTTTTAAAAATATAGCAGATCAAACAAACGGTTTTTACATCCCTTGCGTCTCACTTTTTGGTCCAGGTTGTGCCAAAGAAGTCGGTGCTAAAGCACAAAATTTAGGGGCAAAAAAAGCCCTCATCGTCACTGATGCCGGCTTATTCAAGTTTGGTGTTGCAGACATTATTGTTGGATATCTTAAAGATGCTGGGGTAGACAGTCATATTTTTCCTGGGGCGGAACCAAACCCGACAGACATTAACGTACATAATGGCGTAAACGAATATAACAATAATGGTTGTGACTTTATTGTGTCTTTAGGCGGTGGCTCTTCTCATGACTGTGCAAAAGGAATCGGCTTAGTTACCGCAGGTGGCGGTCATATTCGTGATTATGAAGGGATTGATCAAAGTAAAGTCCCAATGACACCGCTTGTCGCAATCAATACGACAGCAGGAACTGCTTCCGAAATGACTCGTTTCTGTATTATCACCAATACTGATACCCATGTAAAAATGGCAATTGTTGATTGGCGTTGTACACCGCTTGTTGCAATTGATGATCCTAAACTTATGATTGCAAAACCTGCTGCTTTAACTGCTGCAACGGGTATGGATGCTTTAACTCATGCTGTAGAAGCTTATGTTTCAACTGCTGCAAACCCAATTACTGATGCATGTGCAGAAAAAGCCATTTCAATGATTAGCGAATGGTTAAGCCCTGCTGTTGCCAATGGCGAAAATCTTGAAGCACGTGATGCAATGGCATATGCACAATATTTAGCAGGTATGGCATTTAACAATGCGTCTTTAGGTTATGTACATGCAATGGCTCATCAATTAGGTGGCTTCTATAACCTTCCACACGGCGTATGTAATGCAATTCTATTACCGCATGTGTGTGAGTTTAACTTAATCGCCTGCCCAAACCGTTATGCAAAAATTGCCCAATTAATGGGTGTCAATACTGAGGGTTTAACCGTTACTGAGGCTGCCTTTGCTGCGATTGATGCAATTCGTGAGTTATCATCATCTATTGGTATCCCTTCTGGCTTAGCTGAACTGGGTGTCAAAGCGGAAGATCATGCAGTGATGACCTCAAATGCGCAAAAAGATGCCTGTATGTTGACCAATCCACGTAAAGCAACTGATGCTCAAGTCATTAAAATTTTTGAATCAGCAATGTAAAATGATCCGCTTTCGTTCTACTCAGCCTGAGAACCTTTTAGGCCAAATACAATGAAGTGTGCTTGATACTCAGGAATATTACTTTGGTAATATTCCTTTTTTATACGCTTATAAAAAATGACAATCATTATTGTCAGATATATTGATAAAGTCACAATCTATGACTATGATGCTTAAAACATCAGCGGATTATTTCAGCAATGACAACAACAAGTAAAACCATCATCATCACGGGTGCAAATACCGGAATCGGGCTTGCAACTGCAGAAACCTTTATTAAGGATGGTCACCATGTGATCATTGCTTGTCGTAATCTAGAAAAAGCCAAAACAGCACAGCAACATTTAGAGTCATTCGGTACAGGTCAAGTAGACGCAATTCACCTTGATTTAAATAGTCTTGAACAAATTAACCAAGCAGCCAATGAAATTATTGCTAAATATGAAAAAATTGATGTATTAGTCAACAATGCTGGCATGATGACACCTGATCTTGAGGCCACAGCTGATGGTTTTGAAAAACAGTTTGGGGTAAATTATCTGGGGCCTTTTCTTTGGACATTGAAACTTCTTCCATTGGTTCAAAAAGCCCAACAAGGTCGTGTAATTCATTTGGCTTCAATGATGCATCTTTTAGGTCGTATCCAACCTGAAAACTTTAACGCGGATCAAGTGAAGAAATACAATGGTGTTTTGAGCTATGGCAATAGTAAATTAGCTAATCTGCTCTTTAGTAATATCCTCGCCAAACAACTATATGGAAGTCATGTCACCAGCAATGCATTACATCCAGGTGGCGTAGATTCTGAGATTTATCGTGAATTACCCAAATGGCAATATGCAATCATTAAACTTGGTCTTATTCCACCATCTAAGCCTGCCGAATTAATTAAAAAAATTGCTTTTGATCCGTCATGGGAAAAGCGAAATGGTGATTATGTGAGTTTACAAACTCCAGCGTTTAAATCAGGCAGGGCCAAAGATATAAAGTTGGCACAAAAACTATATGATGAATCCTATGCGCTGGTAAAAGACTATCTGTAATTTTTCGGATTTCATTTTTCTATAAAATTCAGGAATACGCTATGACCACTCAATCTATTGAATATCAACCTGATACCCTTGGTACGGGTTATGAAAAACTAACCTTAAACTTACCAAATGACTATGATGGTAAAGTCATTGCGACTTTGGTACGTAAACAAGCAGCTCAAGCGACCAAGAAAGCGGTGCTCTATATCCATGGTTTTATCGATTATTTCTTTCAAACAGAAATGGCTGAACAATTTAATCAACATGATTATGATTTTTATGCACTTGATTTAAGAAAATATGGTCGTTCTTACCTACCACATCAAAAATATTATTATGTTCTAAATTTGAATGAATATGATGAAGAAATCACGCAAGCATTAAAGATTATTGGTCAGGAAGGCCACACTGAGGTGTTACTGGCAGGACATTCTACAGGTGGATTGATCGCAACATTATATGCAGCACATTATCCACAACATCCCCTTATTCAAGCCTTATGGTGCAATAGTCCTTTTTATGACTTTAATATGCCTGCTTGGAAGAAAAAATTAGCCCTCCCCAAACTCAGCGCAATGGGCAAACGCTTACCTAATTTAAAGTTTCCAAGTGAATTAAATAAATGGTATGTCACCAGTCTGCATAAAGATTTGCAAGGCGAATGGGATTTCAGCTTAGAGTGGAAAAAACCAACTTACCCCAAAGTATATTTAAGCTTTGTGCATGCAATTTTTGAAGCGCAAAAAGAAATTCATGCAGGTGTACAGATCAATGTACCAACCTTAGTGATGCATTCTCACAGAACAACCTATCCTAAGAAATTTAACCGAGATGCTCAAAGCACTGATGTTATTTTAGAGGTCAAAGACATCGTCAGAGATGCAGGTAAAATACAGGGCGATGTTAATGTCATGACCATTCAAAATGGACTACATGACTTGGTTTTATCGGCACCAGAAGTCAGAAGAGAAGTTTATCATCAACTTTTTTCATGGTTAGCTCAAAAGCAACCTTAAAGGCTCAAATCCATTTTTCTTTGCAAGCAAATGATCAGTTAAAAGTATCCTGCAAAATCAATGCTCATCTTTATATTTCATTAGAATTTGATGAGCAGGATGCCCGTCTGGTGTAAGTTCAATTAGACGTTCAACGGCATCAATCGCTTCTGGAAAATGTGCAAGGTGTTTTAATAAAGCATCTGTTTCATTGGCTTTAAAAATCGCTTCACTTAGGCGTGATTCGAGGCAGTCTCGCCATGCAGATAAAAAAGGACTTTCGGTTTTAGCTAAAAATACACCTTTACATAATTTTAAAGCGGATTCGGTATAACCCGCATCTAAAGCATTCTCTGCTTGCAAGAAATCTGCTTCAACATGTGCCAATAAACGATAAGGCCGTGAACCCAGCATGCCGCCCAAGATATCACGCAACTGCGACATTTCTGCTTTTAATGTGCCGACACTCACTTTTCGTTCACCATACAACGCTTGATGTAAATTTTCCAGATTCATCCCTTGAGGGCACAACGCAAGAATGGTCAAAATTTCAATTTGTCGTGGTGTCAATACCACAATCTTGCCATTGAACAACACTTGTGGCACAGCAAAAGCACGGATAAATAAATGTTGTTGTTGAAACTCTAGCAATGCCGATTGAATAATCGAGGCACAGCGCTCAGCCGCCAATAATCCCAAACTATTGTGATGATTCCATGTGGTTGAAAGATCAATGACCCCTAAAACTTGTTTGGAATATGGATCTATAATTGGAGAGGCATAACAAACCCAGTCATGCACAGAAGACATAAAATGCTCGTTGGAAAACACACAACTGGATTGTTGGGTTTTTAATGACAGTGCCAAAGCATTAGTTCCCACCAAATCTTCACGCCATTGTCCACCAGCAATAAAATGGACACGTTCTGCAGCATTGCGCATTTGCCCACTTGCGGCTGACCAAATAATAGTACTACCGATATCCCCTACTGCAGCAACCATTGCTGACTGTTCTGCGATATGAGTTAATTCATCCCGACAATGTTCTATTGCTTTTTCTAACAGCGTTTTTCTTTCTTGTTTTACATTCATCAAAGGTGCAGCATCACGATCTTTGGGAATCGCAGCTGAGTTGGAACGTTGCCATGAACTTGCAATACTCTGTCCGAGTTGATCAGCATGTTTTAAAGACAAACTACTGCTTTGGCGTAACTGCTCAATTAAACTCCGTTTATTTGATAACTCTTGTTGGCTTAACATACGCTACTTCCTCTGTAATTCGTTAAAAAATATCCTATCCTTTCTCTGTTGTTTTTATCCAGCGGACCTGCTTATAAATTACTCTAGCACATTAACATAGTGAGCTTAACCTGAGTCAACACAACTCATACCAAAGCTGTAGAATAAAACCAATTTTTTCCAATATTTAGCAATTTTCTAATAAACAAGAAAATATTGCCAAAGATTAAAGCATAGCGCAAATGACTCTAGGATTTCATCCAACCTTTTCCCTACCTTTGACTCTCTATGCTCAATCCATCATGTAAACAATCATTGTTCATACATGCCATATTAAACACATCATGAATGATCATGAATATAAGTAAAGGGATACTCTTATGCGTTATGTAGATCCAAATCAGCCTGGTTCAAAAGTACAGTTCAAAGCCCAATATGAAAACTTTATTGATGGCAAATGGGTAGCACCGGTTAAAGGGCAATATTTTGATAATGTCTCTCCTGTAGATGGTAAAGCCTTTACCAAAATTCCACGTTCTTCCGCGGAAGATATCGAACTTGCATTAGATGCAGCACATAAAGCCAAAGCTTCATGGAACAAAGCATCTCCAACAACACGTTCAAATGTACTACTGAAAATAGCAGATCGTTTAGAAGAAAATTTAGAATTACTGGCGGTTGCAGAAACATGGGAAAATGGTAAGCCAATTCGTGAAACATTGGCAGCCGATATTCCTTTAGCAATTGACCATTTCCGTTATTTTGCAGGTTGTTTACGTGCACAAGAAGGTGGTATCTCTGAAATTGATGAAGATACCATTGCTTACCACTTCCATGAACCTTTAGGTGTAGTGGGTCAGATCATTCCATGGAATTTCCCTATTCTTATGGCAGCATGGAAACTTGCACCAGCACTTGCAGCGGGTAACTGTATTGTACTTAAACCTGCTGAACAAACACCATCAAGTATTTTAGTAGTTGCAGAACTCATTCAAGATATTTTACCGCCAGGCGTTTTAAATATTGTCAATGGTTACGGCGTTGAAGTGGGTCGCCCACTGGCTACCAATCCACGTATTGCTAAAATTGCCTTTACAGGTTCTACTGCGGTTGGTCAAATGATCATGCAATATGCAACTGAAAATATTATTCCTGTAACGCTTGAGCTTGGTGGTAAATCACCAAACATTTTCTTTGAAGATGTCATGGATAAAGATGATGATTATTTAGACAAAGCGCTTGAAGGCTTTGCCATGTTCGCATTAAACCAAGGTGAAGTATGTACTTGCCCATCACGTGCATTGGTTCAAGAAAGTATTGCAGATAAATTCCTTGAAATGGCAGTTGAACGTGTAAAACGCATCAAAACTGGACATCCTTTAGACACAGACACCATGATTGGTGCTCAGGCATCTCAAGAGCAACAAGACAAAATCTTGGGTTGTATTGCAACAGGTCGTGCTGAAGGTGCTCAACTGCTTACAGGGGGCGGCGATCGTCAGGAAGTCGGTCAAGGTTTCTATATTGAACCTACCATTTTCAAAGGCGACAACAGTATGAAGATTTTCCAAGAAGAAATTTTTGGACCAGTTCTCTCTGTAGCAACATTTAAAGATTATCATGATGCAATCAGAATTGCCAATGATACGATGTATGGCTTAGGCGCTGGTGTATGGTCTCGTTCTGCGCATACCTCTTATCGTGCGGGTCGTGCGATTGAAGCTGGTCGTGTATGGACCAACTGCTACCATATCTACCCTGCACATGCAGCATTTGGTGGTTATAAGAAATCTGGTATTGGCCGTGAAAACCACAAGATGATGCTTGATCATTATCAACAAACCAAGAATTTATTGGTTAGCTATTCAACCAAAGCAATGGGCTTCTTCTAAGTTCTATAGTTGATTTACACTTTAAAAAAGTGAACTTCGGTTCGCTTTTTTTAGTCATGATTAAGATGCTGTTTAATCCTTATAACTCTCAATTCATTCATTATTTTATACAGATTGCGATGATTCGCTAAATTTAGTCTGTTGTTGGATTCATCCAAACATCTTCATAGCCATGCTTATCAATAATGACATGATAACCGTGCTCAAGCGCCAAATAAGGTAAAATTTCAGGTAAATATTGCTGTAAATGTGAGGCATGCAGCGGTTGATAAAAATCATCAGCTGAAGAATATTCTCCACAGTGAATAAACCAAGAAACATTGTCTTGTTTTTTAAGCGCAACTCGAACTGCATAAATCGGTTGTTGGCCTAGACTCTGTAATGCAATTGCAACCCTATCCGACAGATTAAATTCCATATATTTTGATTCATATTTTTTGCAAATTTGCCTTTGTAATGTTTCTAAATTCATCAACACATTCCTTTATTGCCTGTTTCGTATTGTTTGTTTAGTTGAATAAACCAATGCGTTCAAACAGATATACTGAGATCAGCAGCAAAATTATTTAGGTCTTTTCCATAACATTTTAATATGTTCGAAACTATATCCAACCACGACTCTTAAATTCATCATCAATAACATTGTGAAAAACACAATCACAGACATCACTAAACTTTGTGGAAGAAATTTCTGATCTAAAACAGATTTATAAGTATTCAATGCTAAATATAAAATGATCAAAAGTATATAAAACAACAGTTGAAAGTAGATCTTGTATCTTGGTTTTTTCTCAACAAATTCCATCAAATAAACAGACAAAAACAATGCAGAAAATGCGGTAAAAACAAAGAAGCATATTACCCATAAAATACTAAAACTTTTGATATGACTAATTGCCCATAAGGATAGGTTAGCAACACAGCCACATAGTATAAATGCTGTTTTAGGACGTTCTATGAATTTATAAATCAAATCATTCATGCTGTGTTTAGACTCGTCATTTATTCTTCTGCGAAACGTTCACGATAAAATGCTAAACCATTTGTGCAATATCAATAAATGCCTGCGTAATTGGACTCATCTGTTTTTTATTCTTCACTGCCAGACTAATAGACCGCTTAATATTGGGTGATAAAGGTAATTTTTGCACATTGGGAAACAGTGTCATTAACTCTTTATTCAATGCCATATCAGCAACAATTGAAACACCTGCACCATTGTTAACCATATTAATAATGGTCAAAATTTGAGAAAAATAACATTTAATTTTTGGACTCAGATTGGCTTTTCTAAACATCTCTGTGACATGGTTTTGACTGCCTGCTGAGGTCATTAAAAAAGGATATTCTGCCAATTCATCCAATCGAACTGCACTTTGCTGTGATCGTGCATAGGACTTTGGAATAAGTGCTACAAAAATATCCTCAATCACAGGAAAAGTATCAAAGCGTTCTTCGGGTAAAACTACAAATCCAACATCAATAGTACGATCATGAATCCATTGAGTAATATCTTTATCCGTTCCTTCTTTAATAAACACTTCAATATTTGGATATTTTAAACTAAATTTTTCTAGAATTAAGGGAATAAGTACATTAGAAGATGAAGCACCAAAAGATCCAATTCTTAAAGTTCCAGAATGAAATCCTTGTATATCGGAGATTTCTTGTTTTAGTACATTAGAAATATTCAAAATTTCTTTCACATGCACTAAAAGCCGTATGCCAGATTCAGTTAACTCAACTTCATTATGATTGCGATAAAACAATGTGACCGACCAATCTTGTTCTAAGCATTTAATTGCATGAGAAATCGCAGATTGAGAAATTTGCAAACGCTGAGCTGTAACAGTAAAGCTTTTCTGTTCAGCTAACACGGCAAAAATAGTCAGTTGAGTAAATGTCATCGCCACTCTATCCATGAGTAAAGACTCATTTTACCATGAATAGGCATAAGTCATATTCTTGATTAAAATTTACTTGGGTTTAGCTTACAGATGAAAAAATCAGTGGGTGGGACTTGGTCGAATTAGGTTCTGCATAGAGCGTTCATCATGCTACAAATGATTACTATTCTTTTCCCATCCATCGCCCTGATTGGTTTAGGTTTTTATCTTTTCCAGTCACATATACTTGATGAAAAATTCTGGAATGGCACAGAAAAGCTAAATTACTATATTTTATTTCCAGCCTTATTGTTTAGTTCTCTTGCAAATGCAGATATGAATATGGGGCATCTCGACAGTATTCTTACAGTCATTTTTTTAATTATGGCCATGATCATTGCTGGCGTTTATCTGTTTGCAAAGTTAAACCGAACACCTATTGCCCAGATCGGTGTATATGTCCAAAGCTTGATTCGTTTTAATACCTATCTCGGACTCTCGATTGCCACGACACTCAATCATGCTGAAATCAAAAGTATCTTGGTAAATATCCTTGCTATAGCAATTCCCTTGGTTAATGTTATTTCGATCCTTTCTCTGACAGATAAAGATCAACAGAACATTAAAAATATATTCTGGTCTTTAATCAAAAACCCACTGATCAGCTCTTGTATATTGGGAATTACATTTAATCTTTTAAACATCCCTATTTGGTCTGGCTTTGCAAATCTGTTAAATGCTTTTTCAAGTAGTAGTCTGATGTTAGGCTTATTATGTGTAGGAACAGCAATTCAATTTTCGACCCTCAGAATTTATCTGAAAAAGTCTTTGCTCATTAGCCTAATCAGATTATTGCTGATCCCGCTTATTGCCTTTATCTGTTTGCAGTTTTTTGAGCTAAGTCATGCCGCCGTGATTGCTATCATGATTTTCTTTTCTATCCCAACCGCATCTTCCGCATATATCTTAACCAAACTATTAAACGGCGATCATCAATTAATGGCGGCAAGCATCAGCATGCAAACACTTTTATCCGTATTCACTTTGGCACTAATCCTTGCACTATTACAGCATTTTTATGTTTAATCCTCTATATTTACGATTAGCTTTCTTCATCAAATATTTTTCTGATTCAATGCAGTTTGGCTTTCTATAGAATAACTGTGTGGCATGGCTAGCTGTAACACAATACAACGCAATTCTCTAATGCTAGCATCTAAATAATAGAATCAGAATTTAAAAGCGTATTTATCAAGATTAAGCCAATTCCATCTCAACAAAGTGAAGATGATCAACACCCCAAAACATTTCATCTCCAATAAACCATGTCGGTGCACCAAAAACACCACGCCCAATGGCTTCTTCTGTGATATTTTTTAGTTGGGCTTTAACCTGTTCATCTGAAAACCAAGTTTGAACCTGCTCTGTACTAAAACCCAATGATTGAAGCAAGGTAATAAATTCATTGATATCATTTAAATTACGCGGATGCCCAAACATTGCATCAAATAAAGCGTTTAACACTGTTAAGAATTTTTCAGCTTGATAAAGCTGAACTGCTGTAATCACGCGCATCAGATTTAAAGTATTAATTGGAAAATAGGGATTCATTTGTATTGGAATATTCCAGAGTTTTGACCAACGCCCCATATCGATCATCGAATAACTGGCTTTTGCTGGCACAGCCATTGGACTGCTGTTCCCTGTGGCTTTAAAAATGCCACCAAGCAAGATCGGCTTCCAGATCACTTGTGCTTGATTTTGTTTTGCAATTTTTTGAATCTGATAAAAGCCTAAATAACTATATGGGCTACCCAAATCAAAATAAAATTCTACCTGTTTCATTCAGTGTTATTCCTTAACTGTACTGATCATATTTTTATCGTACTACTGTAAAAATAATTCTAGAAAAAACTTAAATCATGACTTCTTACTCTCGCTATATCGAGATAAGTCATCTAGCTATATTAACCTACTCATACAAAAAAACTTACTAATATAAAGTGACTTACCATTTTTCCATCCAAGGGCGTAAATCTAGCTCATGCGTCCATGCATCACGTGGTTGCTGGGCAAGATGCCAATAATTTTCAGCAATATGTTCAGGATTTAAAATACCATCTTGGTCTTTTTTCTCATAAAGATCAGGAAAACTGTTTTTAATAAAATCTGTATCAATTGCACCATCAACTACCACATGAGCCACATGAATATTCTGTGGACCAAGTTCACGCGCCATACTCTGTGCCAAAGCTCTAAGTGCATGCTTTGCCCCTGCAAATGCTGAAAAATAAGCAGCACCACGTAGACCAGCAGTCGCACCTGTAAAGATCAATGTCCCGCGTTGTCGGCTTACCATTCGTTTCGCCACTTCACGACCAGTTAAAAAAGCAGAAAAACAGGCCATTTCCCATATTTTAAAATATTTACGCGCTGTTTCTTCAAGGATGCTACATGGGACATTGGCACCGATATTAAAAACCAGTACCTCTATTTCACCAATATTGCTTTCAATTTCTTCGATTAATTGTATAACTTGCTGTTCTTTTCGAGCATCTGATGCAAAACCATATGCTGTCCCGCCAGCCTGTTCAATTTCATCAATCAGTGGTTGTAACTTGTCAGCATTGCGACGGGTCATACAACTAATATATCCCCCTTTGGCAAAACGTTTCGCAATTGCGCCACCTGTTGCATCACCTGCTCCAATAATCAATGCAACTTTCTGATTTGATGTTGTTATTTCATCTTGCATATCATGCTTCCCTTTTTGCATAACGATCGTTATTATAACGATCACTATGTTATAGTTTTACAAGAGCGTCAAGGAAAATTTGATCGAGGAAAATATGCGATACAAATCTGGATATAAAGAAGAAAAAAGAAAAGAACTATTAAAAATCAGTGGACAGCTTGCCAAAAAAGATGGCTTTGCTGCAACCGGTGTAGATGGCTTTATGAAAGCTGCTGGCGTGACCAGTGGTGCATTCTATTCACATTTTTCTTCCAAGCAGGATTTGTTTAAAGCATTGGTTGAAAATGAACTTAAAAATAGCATTCAGCTGTGGCAAAGCAATCCCTATAATCAGGCTGAGTTATGGATTGAATTTGAACTCAATCGTTACTTAACCCTCTCTCATGTTGAACATCCAAATCATGGTTGTGTACTGCCAACACTCGCCACAGAAGTCGCACGTTCTGATGAGGAGATTAAACAACGCTATCAACAAGAATTACAGCGCGGTCATGCCCTATTTACTCAACGCCTCGGAAGTGAAGAAAAAGCCTGGGGCGTCTTATGTCAACTGGTAGGTGCTATACTCATAGCAAGAAGTGTTTCTGATGATTCGGTTAAATCGACCATTTTGGAATCAAGCAAACACTGTATTTATTCTATGTTGCAAATCACATCATAAATTTAGTTTTCAACCCAATAGAATCTAGTATAAATTAGCGATATTCTCGTTAAATCATCATAAAACCATGACTTCCTCCACATACGCTTTGCCGAAGACAATCTATGCCATTCAACATTTAGCTTTTGAAGATTTAGGTATTCTTGAAGACACTTTTTATGATTTGGGCTATCGCATACGTTATTTTGAAGCAGGTATAGATGATTTAAAGCAAGCATTTGCATTTGAAGGTTTAGTCGTCGTTCTAGGTGGTCCAATTGGTGTTTATGAAACTGAGGATTATCCTTTTTTAAATGATGAAATCACTTATCTTAAACAACGTTTAGCCAAGAATTTACCAACGCTTGGTATTTGCTTAGGTGCACAATTGATTGCACATGCTTTGGGTGCAAAGGTTTATGCAGGCCATCAAAAAGAAATTGGCTGGAGTCAATTGAAGCTAAATCTGGCTCAAAATAATCCATTATTGCCACTCGTAAATACCGAAGTTTTACATTGGCATGGTGATACGTTTGACTTGCCAGTACAGGCTGAATTACTTGCAAGCTCTGCAATTTATACAAATCAGGCATTTAGAGTTGGTCAAAATATCTTAGCACTACAATTCCATGTCGAAGTTGCAGCAGAGGATATGGAAAAATGGCTGATTGGTCATACTTGTGAATTGCGTAAAGCTGCCTTAAATATTCCTCATTTACGAACTGAAAATGAAAAATATGCGCCAAATCTAGAATTAAAATCACCCCTGATTTTAGAGCATTTTATCAAACACTTAAATGTATAATCTGTTTATCTATATCAGCATGAAATAGACCTTACTGTTTCGTGCTTTTTATACCCTATTTAGTCTCCACCCATAAATACGGTGTTGGTGTAAGTGTAATATCAATACTGCGTTGCCCATATTTAACTTACTATTATATTTAACTGACTATACCATTTACATTTAAAAGATTTTCTTTATTTATACATAATATTATTTAATTAAACTTTATACTAAGTCGTACTCATCATTATTTTGAGCTACAGGATTATACAGAGTAGATACATTAAAACTTGCTAATTTAATTATACTTCATACTTTAAAACAAAGACTTTATTTGCAATGAATAAAATATATATTGGCACATCTGTGCTCATGACAACACTTCTTTCTGCCTGTTCTACCCCTGAAGTAAATACTCAAAATGCTAAACCGCTTGGCATGGCTAATCCCGCAAGTGTGTATTGTCAAAAAATGGGAGGCGAGTCTCAGATTAAAAAAGATGCATTAGGAAATGAAGCAGGATATTGTAAGCTTCCAAATGGAACAGTGGTTGATGAATGGAAGTTGTTTAGAAGTGCACAAGGCGATGTGCAAGCTGCTGCTAAATAATTTTGAATAATCGCTGCGGAATATAAACAATAGACAAGCCTTCTTGAATGACTCATTTTCTATTGGCATTAATTTCAGACTCATTACTATATATTCACTACAGTAATGAGTTGCTCCACCCTTTTCATAATTAAAATAAATTAGATCTAAACTTGCACTAAATATAAACAGTATTGTATTTATTTTGGGAATATTGAATAGATGAAAACCTATCAATATAAACAGGAACTGATTGTTGCAATCAATAATTCATTAAATCAATATTTAACAGAATTTGAAGAAATATCCGAAGACTTAAAAGATCATAAAGTTGCAACTGTAGATAAAACCCCTGCCCAAAATTTATCCTATCAATTGGGATGGGTAAATTTATTATTAGAATGGGAAAGCAAAGAACTTGCAGGTTTCCCCGTTTCAATGCCGAAAGAAGGCTATAAATGGAATAACTTAGCAAGTCTATATCAAAATTTTTATCAAACCCATGCCCAGCATTCATTAAAAGAAAATACTCAGTTATTATCTAAACAGGTCAAAGAAGTCACAGACTGGATTGAAAATCTAACAGATGGAGAACTATTTGAAATAAATCAACGTAAATGGGCAACCACACCTGCCAACTGGCCACTGTATAAATGGATTCATATCAACACTGTCGCCCCTTTTACCAATTTTAGAGTTCAAATCAGAAAATGGAAGAAACTCAACATAAATACTGAACAAACTAAAAAGCCTTAACAGGTTATTTTTTTCAGTTCTAAATATTGAGAAATGGTGTTATTTAATTCATCCAAATAGTACTGTTTTGGTTTTTCTTGCCCTAATGATTTATCATATTTCATTAAAGCAGGCAGGTATTCTGTTTTATAGACACGCTCATATTCACCACATAATAATGCTCTATTTACCTCATTACTGGTATTTTCATCATCCAGTTGCTCATGCATGACTTTAATGGGTTTTTCTTGTTTCATCAGTACCAAACTATGAGGATTTGGAGTAATGCAACCTGTAAGCATAAGCAATAATACCATTGTTATTTTTTCATAAACTTGCTTCATCGTTCTTAGGTTAAGCTGATCATAAACTATTTATATCTTATATCACCCTCTCAATTTATCCATAACAATTAAAATTTGAGTTTTTCTAAAGTACATATTAAAATCTTGATTAAGTAACAAAATCAAAATTTGATATAAATATATCAAATTTATATCGCTAAAAGTGCAGAGCGTTAAAATTCAATCACTCGCAATTTTATTGATTGTCAGCCATTTAAGGTATAAAGAATTTAATCCCATGTCCTATAGAAATAAGCCAAACACAAAACAATTGTTATCCTCTGCTTGGTCAACAGATCAAGATTGCTTTCTCATTGAAAACAACCATTTAACTGTTGATCAATTGGCTGAAATACTGCCTTACCAGCATGATGAAATTATCGCAAGAAAAAGACAACTTGGACTGCTTAGAAGAGATTTTTACATGAAAAAACTACATGACTTGTAAGCAAAATTACAATATCCCCGCATCAGGCGCGACATAATGAATATATATATTAAATACTTAAATATAGGGCTATGTCATGAACAACAAGTTTAAAATATTAACGCTCGTCGGTGGAATAGCATTACTTAGTGTTGCGGCATTTGCTTATGCAGGAAATGAAAAGATTCAAACCGTTAAAAATGTAGATTTAAAGAGGTATCTGGGTACTTGGCATGAAATTGCACGCAAGCCAATGTATTTTCAAAATAAATGCGATTATAACGTTACTGCTGATTATTCCTTAAATGAAAATGGCTCAATCAAAGTAGATAATCGTTGTTACGATAAAAATGGCAAGCTTCAACAATCAATTGGCGAAGCATATGTACAAAACGCGCCTACGAACTCCAAATTAAAAGTAAGTTTTTTACCAAAAGTACTTCGTTGGTTACCTGTCGGGCGTGGTGATTATTGGATTTTAAAGCTGGATGAAAATTATCAAGTTGCATTGATCGGTACACCCAACAAAAAATATTTATGGTTACTCAGTCGATCTCCACAGCTTGATCCAGCCACAACTGAAGAATATTTAAATTATGCTAAAAGCTTAGGTTATAATTTAAGTGATTTAATTGAAACCAAACAAAAATAAACGCATACAAGCCCTTAAAAGGGCTTGTTAGATCTAGCTCATTTTATACGATTACGCTACAAATCCTTCTTATCAATATTGTCTACGAAATGAGACAAAACTGATGAGCACCCCCACAATCATCAATGCTCCAGCACACAAAAAGGTAAATTGCATCCCATCAATGATTGCTAAAGCCGTTGCCTGAGTGAGTTGATTTGTGCCGACACCAAATGAAAAAATAGCTCCCATCACTGAAACCCCGATAATTAAGCCCATATTACGAGATAAGCTAAGAAGTCCTGATACCATCCCTTGTCGAGCTTTGGGAACATCTGCCAAGGTCATGGTATTGTTGGCTGCCTGAAACAGTTGATAACCCGAAGTCAAAATAATGATCGGCATAATATAGCCACTTATACCCATCAATTTCGGTAAGATAGCGAGCATCGAGCTACCGATAATCAGAAAAATCAATCCTGTAGTGACGATATAGCGACTGCCCCAACGATCGACAAGTCGACCCGATGGAATCCCACTTAAGATAGCAACCACTGGCCCAATCCCCATAATCAAACCCACTTGTATTTGATTCAAGTTTAGACCAAGACTGAGATAAAAAGGTCCAATGACAAGTGTGGTCATCATAACGGCGGCAACCAGCAAATTAACCATGAGGTTTTGTGTTATGTTCGTGTCTGGTTGCAAAGAAGTTAGTGCAGGAATTTCTTTTTTAATGTAATCATTAGGCAGCAGTACCCAAGCCAGAATAATCGCGATACCCGCAAGTATAAACTGTAATCCAAAAATGCCTTGCCAACCGCTCACAACAAGCAGAAACCCACCCAACACTGGTCCAAGTGCTGTACCTAAAGCTGATATCGTTCCAAGCATTCCCATTGCTCTTCCCAACTGTGATTTACTGACTGTATGACGTGTCAGTGCCATTGCAAGTGTCATTAAGAATGCCGCACCTATTCCTTGAAATGATCGTGAAGCAACCAATATCCATAAGTTAGGTGCAACACTACATAGCAGTGAAGCCAAACTGAATATAATCAGTCCAACGATCAGCATAGACTTACATCCATATCGATCACCTAAGCGTCCAGCAATGACAACAGAGAGAGTCAGCGAGACAAGGTATCCAATTACAATAGCCTGTATTTGATTAAATGGCAGTAGAAATACCTCAGCAAGTGTGGGTAAGGCGATATTGACAATGCTTGTCCCCAGCGATGCCAATAGCATGGATAACGCCAAAGTGATGGTGATTCCAGTTTGGGTCTTGTTTATCGATTCTGTCTGCTCTGTCATGTTGCGCTCTTGTCAGCAGTGGTGTTTAATCACATACTACTAATTCAAGTTGACTTGAGGTCAAGTATGAAATTTCTTGATATTGGTGTAGTTTCAGCAAAAAGTGGAATTAAACCTTCAGCACTACGCTATTATGAAGAAATCGGTTTGATTTTCTCAATTTCTCGTCATGGATTACGTAGACAATTTTCTTCTGAAGTTCTGTTACGACTCACTTTGATTTCAATGGGAAAATCGGCGGGCTTTTCGCTTAAAGAGATCGCAGCAATGTTCGATACTCGTGGCGCACTTGATCTTTCTCCAAGTGTTATTCATCAAAAAGCCGATGAGATTGATCTTCAAATTCATAAATTGATCGCACTCCGTGACATACTTCGCCACGTAGGTGACTGCCCTGCACCATCGCATTTGCAATGCCCTAGCTTTAAGCGACTAGTTGAGAAGGCAGCTCAGAAATAAAAGACATTTTAAAAAGATTGTTAGGCGTATTTGTTGAATAGCTAAATTAGATTGTAGAACAATAATTAAAATTAGCACGCAATGACATTGAACAGTCAAATGGCTTTCTCTAAGATGATAAAACAAGCTTAAATTTTCATGACTTTTATACATTTGTAGCCTGATCTATGAGTATTAATTGTATATGTTGAAATCGGTATTTTTGATTTATGGATCAAAACAAATCTAGTGATTCTGGTGTTTTCCTCTGGTTAACATATCACACCCTAAATAAAATGAATTTGGATGCAAATCGGATATTTTCACAAATAAGATTATCTGAACAACCACCTGACAAAACCATTCGGCGAGATAATTCGACCCAACAACGCTTTTGGGAAATAGCTGAAGAAATCAGTGCTGATCAAAATATCGGACTTCATGTAGGTGAACATTTCCCCATTTTTAGAGGCGAAATATTAGAATACATTTTTATGAGTAGTCCTACATTTGGGGACGGCTTACAAAGAGCTTTGCGTTATCAAAAAATTTTTACTGATGCTTTTGTGGCTCATTTACACATTGAAAATCAAAATGCAATGATCACGAATCTTCAGCACCCAGTTCGTCATTATCTAGAATGCGCCATAAGCGTTATGCTTAATTTTTTGAACTATATAACTAACAATCATTTTAATCCCAAAGAAATATGGTTGCCATACCAACAAGGTGCGAGCTTAGATGAATATCAACGTATCTGGAAATGCCCTACTCGTTTAGGTATGCAGCACGGCTGTATAGTTTTTGATGCTGAAATATTGAGCTTAGCTTCAGCATCAGCTGAACCAATGCTATTAAAAATACATGAGCATGTTGCTAAACAGCAGGTGAAAGTTGTCGATAAATATTATTTAATTAATGATATAGAAAACTTACTCAGCTCCGGTTTATTAGAATCAGGTCAATTAGATTTAAAATTAATTGCCCAACATTTAGGACTGCAGCCACGAAAACTTCGTGCAGATCTTAAAGAAGTGAATAGGACTTTTGAAAAAGTTTTGGCAACTTACCGTGAAAAAATGGCCAAAAAACTATTGATGAATCCCAATATAAGCATAGATCAAGTTGTATATTTACTTGGTTTTTCTGAGCCTTCCGCCTTTTCACGTGCCTTTAAACGCTGGACAAATGAAACGCCATCCCATTATCGCCAGCGTAAGCAAAAATAATTTTTTAGCTATAACTTGATTCTAATGACATTTAACGAGTTAGCTTTTCAGTCAAAAAAAATGAGCTGTTCTTTTCTACACTGATGTTTATTTCTTAATTGAAAAGGATTAGAGATGTTAGGTTTTCCAATTGGCCTTTTAGTTGCGAATGGATTTGAATGGTATGCACATAAGGTATGGTTGCATGAATTTCCAAGTAAACACCGTAATAGCCCTTTCTTCACACATATAGCACATCATAAACGTGCCAGAACACATGTGTTTCATGATGAAGGATATCGTGAATCTATGTTTAAAAATGCAGAAATTTATAATGAAAAAACCGCATTGTTAGGTATAGCCGCGGTTTCAACTGTATTTTTACCCATTGCACCATTTTTTACTGCCGGCTTATATTATGGGATTTGGAATTATTGGCGAGTACATGCAAAATCTCACCTAGACCCTGAATATGCGCGTAAACGGATCCCTTGGCACTATGATCATCATATGGCTAGTAATCAAAATGCCAATTGGTGTGTTACACGTCCGTGGTTTGATTATATTATGGGAACACGTGTTTTTACTGAGCTTTCGATTAAAGAAAGCAATCCTCTAGGAATAAATCTACCTAAAAATTTTGAAATAATCCTAAACAAGACATCACAGATAATATTTGCAAAATCATATCTTAAAATTACTTCTAAGAGTGCATTGGATATAAAAAGTGCTCGTCAAGGCATCTCATTAGAACTGTAAATTTTAACAAATAAAGTATTAAGGATCATTTAGATGAAACGATTATTACCCAAACACATTGCTGCGCCAAAGTTTTTACATAATTTTATCGATTGTTCAGAGACAATCAACGGAAAACCTTTTGAGGTGAATACGCCAACGCATACACCACGAGGAAAATATTCTTGCGTTCATTATGGGGTTATGATTCCGAATCTTAATGCACCATTTAATTTTTTGAATCTTTTAATTGTGGTTGGTCAACCACGTGTAAAAATTTTTAGAAATCAACATTTGATCCAAACCACTGCGCTTGATACAGCAAATGTATTAATAGGCACAGCAGTGGGTACAGACAAACACTTTAATGGCTATAGTGTAGAAAATGACTGTAAATTGGAAAGTAATGGTTCATCCTTAAAATTTGGGAATGACTTGTTATTAAAAGGCACATATCCAAATTTTCATGCGCATCGTGAAGGTCATGATTTCAATTTTGATTTAAAGATTCGTGCGACTGATAAAATTGCACATTTTGCACAAATGTCATTAGGTTTATATGATCACTGGGCATTATTATGTACATATGAAGGATTTCTTGAATATCAAGGTAAGAAAACCTCAGTTCAAGGACTTTGTACTTATGAATATGCTCGTGCAGTAGATGTAAATTTATATATCAATTATTTTACTTATCATATTTTAAATATCGATGAGAAAACTCAAGTCCTACTTGTCGAAGTTCTTGGCCCATTAAATCTTGTATTGCAACGTCGAGTATATATTCGTTCTACAGATGATCATGGCAGTATTCATTCAAATGGATTTAATTTTAATGTCCATGCATTTCAAGCTCAACGTGTTATAACACCGAATGGTTTATCAATGCGTTTACCTCGTACTTTCTCATGGTGCGTGAATGATAATAATGGAAATTCGTTAATACGTATTGATGGTCTAACAAATGCAGATTTTCAATATGGCATGGCTGGAGGCTATGCAGGAAGCTATCAATACAAAGGTACATTCAAAGGGAGTCCAGTTGAAGGTACTGGTTATATTGAATATTTAGATATCCGTACTGATTAGATTGATGCAACTTTTATCTAGGCGATAAAAAAGGCCTATAAAGCAAGTTATATCCACCTTATAAGCCTTTGATCTATTTAAATATTACTTTGCTACAGACGCTTCTGTTGTAATATTTACAGTAATTTTATCACCTACATTTGGCACGTATGCTCCAACACCAAATGCTGAACGGTCAAATGATGTCGTTGCATTGAAACCAATTGACTGCGCTTTAGTCATTGGATGTTCACCTTGTTTGTTTAAAACAGCATCTAAAATAACTGGTTTAGTCACATCTTTCACAGTTAAATTACCTGTGATTTTGTATTTATTTTTACCTAAAGCTTGAACTTTAGTACTTTTAAAAGTGATATTTGGATACTTTTCAGCATCAAAGAAATCTGCCTTTTTTAAATGTTCGTCTAATGCTGCTACATTGGTATTTAAACTAGCTAATGGAATAGTTACATTGACAGATGAGTCTGCTGGTTTTGCATTATCAACAGAGATCGTACCTTGAATGTCACTGAAGTTTGCTGAAGGTGTTGAAAAACCGAAATGATTCCAAGTAAATACTGTTGCAGTATGTGTTGGATCAATTTTGTAATCTACAGGCTTTGCCATACTGAAAGTTGTAACTGATGCTACGGCCAAACCCAATGTTAATGCTTTAAAGTTCATCTTTATATTCTCGCTATCGAATGGATATTAGTGTATACACTTCCCGTATAAATTCACTGTTATTGATAATACGATATGTTGCATATATGCAACGATTCTATAATGACCATTTTAAAAACTTAATCCAACCCTAAAAAAACAAAACAAGACTTTGTTTTATAATTATTTATTTTTTAAAAAGTAATTAAGAAAAACATTGACCATAGGTCACATTCAAATCTAAAATTTATAAAGCAATAAATTAAACTGAAAACTTTTCCGAAAATTTTATATTGATGATACTGGTCTATTTTTATCTGATGAACATTTTATGGCAAATCTTGCTCAAGTAGAAAGTACACAGACACCTTATCGTGTGACACTCACCCACCCCCAAGGACATACATGGTATGCCGATAAACCTAGCGATAAGGGTGTTCAAGATACAGCACAGAATCCGATTTAATTTCTATTATCTACATAATCTGCTTGTACTGTGAGCAACTTAGAAATGTATTCAAATCATAAAGGGCTAAAATTGAACATGTACAATTAGATTGAGCTTTAAACCCTGAACTAGTTGAGAATAATATTTCAAGGAAAATTTTTCTTAAAGGTGATTTCACCGAGTAGCAACATAAACGCCTGCTTAAAGTTACAGAAAGTTGTCCTGTTCATAAATTATTGACTTCAAATATTCAAATTCAAACAGAGTTGGGAATTGAATGCTAAATGCTAAGCATAGGACAAGCACATATTCATAATAGTAGCGTAAAAATATGATACAAAACGTCCTGTCAAAAATGTTGGCAATTACATCAATCCGTATGGCCTACACTTTGTTTTTCTAATCCCAATTATTTTGCAATTCTTTCCGAGGAAGCTAAAAGTAATCTAGCTGTTATCCATAATGACTTTTGTGTGATTACACACCATGATCAAGTTAACCATTTTATACCTTGTATTTAAAAAAAGTTATTAATCGTTGTTGTGAGCTCGAATTTGGCTTATGGGTATTTGTAGGTGAAAAAAGTTTTCAAGATTATTAAGATCATTTTAATAAAGAAAATCATGAAATCACTTTTTTGGTCGCTGTGTAATTTTCTTTCTGAATATAAATTTGGTGATTCTTCGACACTGATGTCTGTTCATACCCAAACTGGTAATTTAAGAACTATTTTGATTCCATATCTCGCTAAGGAACATCTATTTGTAGATGATTTTTATCATGATATTTCATTGGGCGATGCTGAAAAACGTATTAAAAATATGATGGATCGTTTATCTTAAATTTTCTAGGTTAATATCATTTGAATTATCAAAATTTTATTTATAACTAATTTACTTGAGTCAGTTTTTGTACGATTGTTCTGCAAAATATTTCTAAAATATCAAAGCCCCTTACGGGGCTTTTAAACTTATAACTTCTCAACCAAGACACGATCAACCTGTTTTAAACCAGAGTGCTTTTCATGGTTTTTACGGCGGATCTTAATCAACTTATCTTCTTGAAAATCTTGTAGCAGTAACTCAACAGCAACCATAGATTCAAGCGGCAAATCCTGCCCAATCCACTTTTGCTCACCTGCATCCATCAAGGTAATTTCATCACTAATTTGTTCATAAAGGCTCATATTTTCCTCACTTATGGGATATGTATCACCATGTTTCATGAATACCCAATGAATGGCACAACTATATACCTATTGCAAAAAACTGCTACTAAAATTTAGTTAATTTACAAACCAAGTTCACAAAATAAAACCGCCCCAATTGGGGCAAATAATTTGCTTATAAATCAATTAAATAATTTAGAATGTTGCAATTTTGTTGCACTTTCACGGAAATAACAAATTTCAAATAAATTTGAATACGTTATAAATACACTAATATTTTTAAAATGCAAGTTGAAATAAGCGATGTAAATACCTGCTTCCACTTTAATTAAGGTATTTGCTCTTCATCCCCTTTAAAACACTAAATTCATTATAACTAAGAGATTTTATCAATTTTAAAAATTTTACCAGTGAGCTTACTTTGAAAAAACATTTCAAAACTCGGTCGTATGTCTTCGCCTTCAACTGTAATGTATTTTAAATTTGAAAAACATTGGGTATTAGCGAAATAATTATCCACGGTTGCCTGAATGAGATATTTAATTCCAAACTGGTCTTTAACACTGATACTATGTTTAAGCATTACGATATCCTAATAAAATTTTGGCAGAAATGAAGAATCCACCTAAGTTTTCAGTAACTAATTGAGTTTTTTAAATAACTCTATCATTTAATTTAAATAGTTGATTTAAAGAGGCATAGAAGGTCCGTCCATCTAAATTCAAATCAACTTCAATTCCAGAGGAAAGAAGAACTCTTTTTCCAACCTCTACTGTTTTAAAGCCTTCACGTGTGTTTTGTATTTTATTTAGAGGAATCAAAGACACAAGAATTTCTGTACCATTTTTAGATTTTGCAATTAAATCATTTATTTTTAACAATTTACATCCTAAATTTAAACTTATTAACAATCTTAAAATTAATTTTAAGAGAAAATAAAAAGCACTAATTAGTGCTTTTCTTTTTACTATTTACAATTACTTATACAGCAACAATATTTATAGCATTTGGGCCTTTTTGACCTTGTGCAATACTGAATTCAACGGGTTGACCTTCAGCAAGAGTTTTGAAGCCAGAGCTAGCGATTTCGCTAAAGTGAGCAAAAACATCTGGACCTGATTCTGGCTGAATAAAACCAAAACCCTTGGCTTCATTAAACCACTTAACAGTACCTTTCATAACATTTGAATTAGACATAATAAATCCTATTTTTTAAAAATTTAGCCATTTTATTGACTATTCTGTAACATCGAAATAATAAAGAATGGAGCTTAAAATCTGAAAAAAACGAAGGATTATGACTAATACTGCGGTACTTAGAGAAAATTTACCAAACATGACTTTTTCTAGTTAAGTTTATTGTACACCCAAAACAAAAATAATCAAGTTTTCTTATATATATATTAATTTTATTTATAAAAGTTCTTCATAAATGCTTATAGTTATTAAAATTTAATGTTAAAATTTCATTTATTAACTTACACTTACGATTATTTTTGCTTTATTATTTCTACAAATAAATAATTCTTTTCATTTCATGACATATCTAATATACAAGTCTCTAGAGATAAATGTTACAATATAACAATTAAAGAATGAGTTTTTCATGACAAATCAATATCTTAATAGCAAATTCTATGTTTTAATTTTGGTCTTATTTATATCAATTATGACGACTAATGTAATTCATAATGATTTTTCTGATACTTTATTAACTGTAATCAACAGTTTTATAATTATAAAAATCTTACATGTATTATTTATTCAACTCTTAAATACAATCTTTGAAATATGCAATCCATAGTCCTTTAAAGTTATAAAATTTCTACAATTGTCTTTTGTAATTTCATCTATATTGATAAATTAATAGTTGCCCTTATCATATCTAATTTGATGTAGATAATCATTCTTATTTTGTTTCATATCAGATAACAAAAATTTATTGAATAATTGATTTCATAATCATGGGAATATACAAATTTCAATGATTATTTCTTTTAAAATTTTATGTTCACTCAAAATAATTTCTATATATTGGGTTCTTTTCAATCAGAAAATTTCATCTGTTCCAATTTGTGCCCATTAACTTCAAATTAAATTTGCTTTGCCTTTTGTAACGCCCTTGTTCTTGGTTTATTTTATGGTTTTCTTTTTTGCTAAGAATATTATATTGGTTAATTTCCACATTTCGATCATAAAAGAGCTCACCTTTAGACGAGCTCTTTAAGTTATTTATGACAAAGAACTATTTATAATTAAAAAGCTTATCAGTCATGCTTTTATCAACTTTACTTCTATGTCCGTTCTCAAAATATCGATCTACATGACATCTTTTTGTATTTGTATCACAAAATACCCCATTAGAAAGTGTAAATGCTGATGTGTCAAAATTGCTTTGTGAAAAAGCTTTACTCGCTTTCTTAGTCCCTAAATATTTGGCCGTAAGGGATTTTGATACACCTTTCTTATCAGCACAAATATATTTATCACAAATCACACCTTTTTTAGGTGAAAAAACACTAATGCTTGTTTTTGCTATCACTGAAGAGCTGATGATTAAACATGTGCAACCAATGAGATTAAGAAATCCCTTATAAATTTTCACTTTTGATCCTAAAAAAATAAAGCAAAATTATAAGTTCAATCTGATTAAGGATAAACAATTATTACTTTTAAACTAATATATAAATAAAAAATTACATTATTGAGTATTGATGAACTTGTCAAAAAATAGATTAAAATTTAAGATTTTCAAGCATAATCTGTATTTGAAATATCTCAACTTAACAAAGCTTTCTGATTCCCAGTTTAAGCGTTATACAGGCATATCTCGTTCAACATTTTCTCTAATGGTTGAACAAATGCAGATGCAAATTCCATCTAAAGGCAGACCACCGAAACTGTGTCTTGAAGATCAAGTACTACTCTGTTTAAGCTATTGGAGAGAATACCGAACCTTATTTCATGTTGCTGCAAGTTACGGTGTATCAGAGCCAACAGCTTCCAGAATTGTTCGTCAAGTTGAAGTTAGTTTAATCCAGTCAGGTTTGTTTAATTTACCCAAAGATATCCCCGAAGGTGAAGGTATAGACTGGAATGTGGTGATTGTAGATGCTACTGAAACTCCAATTCAAAGGCCTAAAAAAACAGAAAAAAAGCTATAGTGGTAAGAAAAAGACTCATACGCTTAAAGTACAAGCGATCATTCACTGTAAAACTCAGCAAATACTAAGTTTATGCATGAGCAAAGGCGCTGTACATGACTTTGAACTGTTCAAACGCAATCTGCATTTAGTCCCAACAAATTCATTTATTCTGGAAGATAAAGGTTATCAAGGGATTTATACTATATATCCCAATAGCTTGTTACCGTGCAAGGCTAAAAAACGTTGTGAATTAGATCCTTTACTAAAAACATATAATCGAGAAATTAATAAAAGAAGAATAGGGATTGAGCATGTATTTGGAACATTAAAGACTTTCAAAATCCTTGCAGAGCGATATCGAAATAGATGGAAAAAGTTTGTCTTAAGATTCAATTTTATTGCAGGAATTTATAATTTAGAACTGAGTAAAAGTGAGTTATGAAAGAAGTCTATTTCAGAAGTAACATCATTAACAATAGAAATAAAAATGCCAAGATTCATAGTGCAATTTCGAATTGCATAAAGAATTGTATCTACAATATCTACTACTTCATCTGAAATTTGACTTCATCAACTGAAATAGAGGTTTTGTAGAGGGCTTTAATTACATCTACATAATGTTGGCGTTCTTCACGTGTCATTCATTTTCTCCTGACATAAAAAACCGCCTTTCGGCGGTCATGGTGAATCCATCAAACTATTTGACGGATAAAATTTATTTTTAGTTAATTTTATTTAAACAAAAACTTTGAGCACTACTGCTATCTTTATAATTAAGCTGATTATTGAAACAAGTACAATATTGTCGGGACTTTGTATATTTTACACTCTCAGGAATATTTACTCCTATACATTCCTTTTCAATACCGCCAGATTGAGATAATTGTAATTCACCTTTAACTAATAAAATAAAAAAACCAATACAAATAAATATGACAAATAGAAATAAATATTTATTTTTCATGATTATCTCAATGCAATGAACTCTAGGTCGATACTACTAAATTCAGCCTGTTAATTGAATTATAATTTATAAGCTTTAGAAAATAAAAAAGCCCACTAAAAGTGAGCTTTAAATTTAAAACTATTGAAAATCATATTCTTACTGTAAAAGTAAAAATTCTTGTTCTTCTGTTGTTTGATTCATCCCAAATTGCAACATTGAATCTTGGATTGCCTTTAACATTAATGTTCTATTAGCAGGATTAGACTGATCTATTTCGTCCCAATTATGAGGATTCCGACCATTTTGTGAAGAAATTTGATCTGATTTAATTTTCAAATTTTCTAAAGTTTTCTTAATAAATAAATAACCTTTTAACTTGTCATCCTTAAACACCTTTGTGCCATCTAGGTATGTTCGGTTTATTAAATTTGGCGGAAGATTTAGTTGACCATTTGTTGTATCAGAAAGTACGGCTAATCGACTCCATAATTGATTGTATGGTACTTCATAAACCTCTGCTGTTAATTTTTTTTGTTCTTCTGGCAATGGAGTTAGGCCATCTCCATTTTGAGTACCCGATCGCAAAAGACTTTCAGCCATTTAGCCATTCCTTCAAGGTACCCGCCACCTTTAAATTGATTATAGTCATATTGATAAAGATGAAAAATTTCGTGCGTTCCTGTAACCCAATAATCTCCAGTAAAACTCTCAATATTATTTCGAATATATATGTTAAGAGCACATTTACCTTCTTTGGTTGGTTTATTAATAAATATTGAAGGATTTTCATACGCTACACCATTGCCAGTTAAAGCTGTTAAATGGATATCAATGAATTTTGCCGCACCCGCGTATCGTTCACTATTTAAAGGATGAACAAATCTAAGGCTAGTTAAAGCTTCTGTAGTCGCATTAGCTTGTATTGCTACATTTTCAACATAGTCTGGAATACCATTATTATTAAGATCAGTTTGATTTGGTATGTAATCAGCATTACTTGGATTTGATGAGTAGAAAATTCTAAACTCACCTGATTTATAAACACTATTTAAAGTAGGAAGTGTTGATGTTGACGTACCACATGTTACAGCCGCATATATATGATTAGACATAAATGCTAGCACTAAGCCACTTAATATATTTTTCATCTTTTTACCTTTTAATAATTTTGAGCTTGTCTCATCCTGAATAAATAATTAACAAGAATATATGTAAAATATTTAACCTATATAAATCAAATAATTATTCCATCTTCTAGTTTTAAAATAAAAGCAACATAGATAAATTTCAATATTCATGCGTATTAAAGTAAATAGAAATGAGTAAATAAACTTCCATATAATTTGAATATAAATTTTTTTAATAAACAACAGTTAAGTATAGTGTTTTAAATTATCTAAATAAAAGTGGTCTTAGGTTACTGATCTCACCGTTTACTCATATAATTTCCAATTTTTCTACAGTATTATAATATCTGTTTTTATTTGTATTTCTAAAAAGCAAAAAGCCCACTTAAAAGTGAGCTTAATATCTAGCGGATTACCATAACTTTGCCCACTATAACAAGAAATATGCCATATACCCTGTGCAGGGTCAAGCAGTGTGCTTTATATTGAATAAATGGATACCTCACATTTAATGCATCTAAGCCACACTTCACATCAAAACAAGCATCCCTTTCTGCGCGAGCAATAACTGGCATATCCACTGTACCTGATTTAATAACCATTTGGGGCCATGAACTGCTATAAAAATATCGATCAACTATAGCATCCAGCCATTCATCCAATGCTTCAGATTGACCTTGCATATCTAAGATCAGTCGCCGTACTGCTCTTGCTTCATTGTCTGATATCTCACAACAATGCTTGTTCTTCTTGGGGATTAAGACTTTTGAATCATCATTAATCCAATCAGCAATAACACGCTCTCTATGCTCTGATTATTTAGGTATGGACGCATCCTTGAGTGGGTTACTACCTAACCATATTTTTGTTTCTATGCACCATGCAAAGAAGCCTTGAAACATTATTAGATCACGGCGAACAATTGCCCTCCTTAACGGTTTCTAAACGCAATTCCCTCCATTTAACAAGCATTTCTTTATCTACATTTATCAAAGCCTTTGAACAGTCCATATTTTTTAAAGATGTAATTTATTCTGGTGATTTCTTGGGATGCACCTTTTTTATTTATAGATACATTTTCTCGATATTCAATCAGAGCATCTTTAAAAACTATATGTTTAAAATTTTGCACCTTTTCATTTTTCAAGGTGACCTCAAGTTCTTTGGCCCAAGCTTTTGCATCTCTTGCAGTATCAAAAGTTTTCGATTTAGGTGGATGGGGTTTTATTCTAACTGTTGCTGTTACGCTGCCATTTCGCTTTTAAAAAGTTGCCAGCTTGTTACCCTAGAATTAATAATTCAGTTTTAAGGAAAAAAAGCCATTGTCTGTTATTTTAAAAGATTTAACAAAGGTAAAAAAACGCCCCTGTTGGGGCGATTTCACACCATATAAATCATTAACTTACAATAGATGGTTGCATTTTTGTTGCACTAAATATTTTAAGATATTAAATTTAAACTTTAAAGGATTTAAAAAGTAATCATATTTTAACAATAATTTCGCATCGTTGCACTGCCTGAATCACTCTTTAAGAACTTAAATTATGTAGTGGCAAGTGTTGAGCTTACTACTATTTTTTTTGTGGAAATCAACTATGGGCATAATGACCGTAGTTGAATGACGCTGAGTTGTGAAAATCACAATGCAGTTATTGGGTGCATTCATTTTTGGATAGACCTATCACAAGCCATCTTTGAGTAGGTCAGTGTCGATGATGGTGAATATTGGTGAATATGTTGAAAGAGTACTCATATTGTGAGTACCCTTATTGACCACACTTTTAGTGTGGTTATCTTTAGATACTCAGATTGTGAGTATCAGGTGTTGTGATTTGCACTACCCTTTCGGTAATTACCGAAACGATAGAATAGTCTTCATAAAAAAATTGATTTTATATACATGATACGCAAGTTTTAATGTTGTTTTGGCTAAATTGTCATTACGATTTTTGCTTTTTTGATAGTTTTTTATTCCAAAATTATTCCTAAGAATAAAGCCCTCACTCAGAGGGCCATGCATCCCTCAATCTTTCTGCATCAGCTGCGTGTCCATCAGCTTTTTCTGCCACTGTTCGATATTCAGTAATGCAGTTTTCGAGTATGTCACTGTTGGCAATGGTGTACTCAACGATGGTTTCTTTGGAGGCACTGGACAAGCGACTGTTTGCAATCTTGAGCTGCTTTGACAAGCTGTTAGCGCTGGACTGAGCAAGATCAGCATCAGACTTAATCTGTTTAATTTTAGCATTATAGTTTTGCTCCGCTTTTAACTGTTGTTCAGACCATTGTTTCTCTTTGAGTACTGCTGAGGCTTTGGCCTTGGCATTTTCAGCTTGCAAAACAATTTCAGCCTGTTTGTATTTCTCGATCTGCCCTGTTTTGTGATTCAACAATGCAAGACAAATAATCAATAAAAAAGCGAGAAGTCCAATTAAGATTTCTCGCCATGCTTTTACAGCTAAATAGAGGTAGGTCATTTTAAAAATAACTCCATTTCAGCTTTTCGACGTTTTACGAGTCCAGCCAAGACACGACCACCAGCTTTATTCCACTTTGGAAATTCAGCAGCAGCACCTTTATAGTCTTTGGCATTGAGCTTTTTTAGTAACGTTGATTTGCTAAGATTACCTTCACCAAGATTGTAAGTGAATGAAGACAAGGCATCGAATTGGTTTTGATTAAGAGGCGCTTTCACCAAACGATTGATAGCATTTTCAAATACAACCAACTCATTACGAAGATATTCTTCTGCTTGAGACTCAGTGCATGTGTCACCTTTTTTAACTCTTAAACCATTGGGATATTTGATTGTGCCAAATCCAATGGTCCACACCCCCACACCATCATCATAGGCTTTTAAACGTTTACCTTCAAAGCCTTTGATTAGATTAACGCCTGGGTTACTTGTTTTCATTGCTATCACCTTTCTTTTCTTGCTCAGAACTACCAAAATAGAATCCACATGCTGTTGTCATTGCGCCAGCAATAAAACCCAATGCTGTGTTAATCAGATTGCTGTTTTCCCGTGGCATATCCACAAAAAATAATGCAATGATCAGAACAAACATCAATGTAACCAATGAGAAAGCTAAATAGGCTCTTGTGTTGTCATTATTCATCGTCCTACTTCCTCTAGCCGAGAAACCTTCTCTTTTATCAAAGACTGATCTTGGCTCATCTGAATAATTGAGGAACCAACCCAAGCGCATAGAGAAAACACGACACCAGCAAAAATCCCGAGTAATACACGCAGCACAGAAAGCCCACCATCTTGAGATGCTGTCCGATTTTCTAAGTTGGCGACTTTGATATCTAATGTATCGATATCCTTTTTGTTTTGTTCGCTAGTTTCTTTGTGTGCTTCATTAATGAATGTCAGTCGTGTAACGTGATCTGACAACATACGAATATCACTCTGAATTGAATCAATTTTCTTTTCAAATCTAATCCCATAGGATTCGTTTTCAGACATGTAACCCCCTATTTTTGGCAATAAAAAAGCACCCGAAGGTGCTAAAACTGAATTGATTCTATTTGTTCAATACTTTCTGAGTCATAAATAAGTTGCCGAGCTATTCGGCTTCTTGAATGACAGTTTGAAACATGCTGAGCTAGCGCAATTCTCAAACCTCTCAATTGCTCTGCATCTAGCGAAACAATTGAATTGTCTTTCAATGTCCAGTCTACTGAGACACCTAAATCACTTGCCGCAATTATTCGGGCCTGTGAAGAAACGTCTGAATCAAAAGTAAAGTTTAAAAAAGAAAAACCTCCATATTCGGCGGTTTCTCTTTGAATTTTGATCTCCGACCATTTCTGCTCTTTAGCTTGATCTAATGACCGAGGATCAATCCACTGTTTCAAATCATAATCGAATATGTGATGAGTTGATGGTTGTTTGGGTATATGTGCCCACCACCCACGGTAATACATATTTGAGGATGGAGGATCTGAAACAGCCAAACAACCAAGCGGTTTATTTAGTGCAATGGTTTCTTTATTTGCATAAATCAACTGTAGCAGCTCACCTCTTTTTGAAATAATAGCTGTCATTTCTTCATTTCCGTCAGAATCATTTGTGGACTTTGAATGCTAAAAATACCTGTAGTGCTGTTTAAAGTAATACGTATCGCGCGAGTATTGCGATTTGCAAAACCTAATTTGAGAACGTAAGTAGCTGTCCCACTAAAAATGTCTTCTATACCCGCATTCACTGCAAAAGTTCCTGTGAAATAAAATCCACCAGAGCTCATCACATCAGTCGGGGGTGTTTCCTGCCGGGCGACTAAAGTTCCATTTCTATAGATGGAAACAACTGCCCTAAGGTTTAACCTTTCAAAATATGAAAGCGATCCACCATCCACTGCATACGCAGTCAAGTATTCATTCTTAAAAGCAATACAAGATGCATCTATTCGGCATTTCCCTCCTGAACGGTTGATTGTGGCTGTTAATAAATTACCGAATTTAGCCTCCCACTCTGCAAGTTGAGAATTATAATCGCTATATTGCGGACTATAGGCTCCTGAAACGACGATTTCACTTGTTGACTTGATTGATGTTGGAACAGTGACTGCTTCATCTTGTATCTTTAAAGTACCAACTGCTAAATCTTTGATTTTTCCTGCTGTTACGGCTAAATCTTCAATCTTTGCTGTTTTGACAGCCAAATCTTCTATATGTGAAGTCTTAACAGATTGGTAATCCATAAACACTGATTTCAAGTATGCGGCAACAGGAAATACTGTACCTGTGACTGGATCGGTAAAGGATGTGGTTCGAAATATAAATGGGTAGTACCCGACACTATCACCGCGTCCAATAGCCAATGAGTCAACATCAAAGATATACTGTCCCTCTACACCATCATTAGCACCTCCCCACCCGATAACTTTGCCATTCACATCAATTTTAGTAAATTTTTGCGCGTACAAACCATTGGTTGATTCAGTAACTTCTTGAATCGAAGCCGCATTGTCTCCAACTTTTGTTTGAAGCGTTTCAGTCAATTTTACATTGGCTGATACTGCATCGGCCGTTGCTTTAATCTGTTGCTGATATAAAGCATCGTTCTGATTCATTTGGGCAGTAACTTGGTCAGTGCGAATAGACTGAGCTAAATCTCCTTCTATACGTGCTGATTGTTCAGACCAAACACCAGCATAACCACCAGAATTACCAATCAGATCAGTTTCTGAACCAATCAATGGTGGATTGATTTGAGCATACACACCATCAACCTTAGTCGTTGTTGCTGTCAATTTATTGTCAACATCAGCAACTTTTGAATCAACAGTACTCAATGCACCCGTTGTCGCATAATTGCCTAGCTTTGCCTCTACCGCATCCACTTTCGATACAGCAGAACTTGCATTCGTCACAGCCACATCAGCTTTTGATAAAGCAGTTGCAGAATTAGTTAATGCATTATCAGCTGTACTTTTTGCCGAAGTTGCAGTTGCGTTGGCTTGTTGCGCCATTGATGCTGCTGCACTTGAATCAGTAACAGCAGTATTTGCTTTGCTTAATGCACTGGCTGCATTAGTTTTTGCAGTCGATGCATCAGATTCAGCAACATCAACGCGACTATCTAATGCCTCAATAGAACTACTGTTTGCTGTTGATTGTGTTACAGCGGTTTCAGCTTTTTGTTGTACTGAAGATAATGCTGAATTATTGCTAGAAATATAGTTATTTAAAGCAAGGGTATTCACTTTATCTCCATCAACACGAGCCTGAACTTCTTGCTGTGCTAATGCTTGTACATCGTTGATCTGTGCAACTGTTGTATCAACTCGTTTACTAAGAGCTAGATCACCTTCAATCATTGCAGATTGGAGTGACCAAGTCCCGGCAAAACCTTGATCATTGCCGATCAGATCAGATGAAGATCCAATCAATTTTGGATTTAGTTGCGCGTAAACACCATCAGTCTTCTCTGCAGTCAATTTCAAATCATCAGCAACAACCTTGATACCTGATTGTGCTGCCGCTAAACCTTGATCACTTGATTTTTTGACTGTATCTACAACCTCTAAAACAGCATCATCACCTGCTTTAATTTGCTTTGTTAATCCATCTTCCAAAGTACTAATCGCAGTTTTTCGATCCTGTATTTCAGTATTGATCTTTGAGGTAGTTGAATTGATTGAGTCAATACGCTCAGTCCGTTCAATTGCTAAATCATCATTTGCTTTTTGAGCTAACTCTTTCGCTTGTTGTACAGATGTTTTAAGCCCTGAAATATCAGTATCAATATTTTCAATGTGATCAATCTTGGTCTGTAAGTCCTTATGCAATTGGCTTTCAGTGATTTGCTCATTTAAAAGATCAAGTACATCGGAAGCATCAGCGGAAGTCACACCACTGACCCAATCTGACCAATCGCCCACATTGCCGATGCGATCAATTAAACGACCTCGGTAATACTGGCGTAAGTTTGGCTGCATACCTTGAATGGTGTGAACGGTTGTTGGATAAGCAAACAAACCGAGTTGAGCAATGTTTGAGGTTCCATCTGGTGAAACTTCAATTTCAGTATAGGCGGTATCAAGTGCACCCACCGCTGGAAACAACCAGTTTAATTTCATGCCAAATAAAATCCCTTCAGCACGAAGATTTGCTAACTTTGGTGGTTTACCTTGCTTGCCTTTTAATTCAGTTAGTACTGAATAGGTTGGTAATGAGGAAATATCAAAAGCACTGATTGCAATTACTCGCGCCTCATATTGCCCTGCGTAAATACCAGCTATTTCTGCCGAATTATTTCCAGTTAAGGGTAGCTTTAACCAAGTGCCGTTATCTTTACGCCATTCCACTTGGTATTTGGTAGCATCTTTGGCTTGTGGCCAACTGATCACCATAGTTTCAACTGACATTCCCTGCTGAACCATCTGTTCGCTCGAAATCGTGACTGATTCAACTGGTGCTTGGGTTGTAGGGTTAATAATTGATATAGGTCGATCATCAATAAACGCACCATGATCAATGGCATCATATTTCGAATCATTGTGCTGAATAGCATTAATTGTGAATTGGTGTGGCTCGTCTTGTGAGATTGAAACGACACGAAATTTCATTGTCGCTAAATCTTGTGCATCAATCACCCACACGTTCTGCACTGCGACAGAATCGAATGCAGATACTACAGTAACAACTCGACCAGCAATACTTGATACAACTCGTGCTTGTGCCTTTCCATTCTCGCCATTCACAACTAGACGGTCACCAGCTCGGCATACAACATCATCACGATCTAAGGTTATTTGTTTTAAATCAGCGCTGACTGAAGAAATACGCCCACCATTTGCACGACCAGCTAACAACTCATCAGCAAGTTCAATCACTTTACCTGGTAATGGAATATAGCCATCCAACCCAACTTTAAATGTGACAGTTCGAGTTTCGAGTTGTTCTGTTTTTAAAGCCCATTGGCCAGTACGTTGTGCTTGTCCTTCTGATGTACAGCCCCATGCCTCTAGTTCTAATAAACGTACCGCTTTAGCCTCTGCAATTGATTTTTCATCACGTACAAAAACATATTCAGTCTTATAGCGATTTTGCGGATTATCCCAAGCAACTTTAACTGCATTATGCCGATCACGTGCACGCGTACCGGTGTAATTAATACCAAGAACGCCATCAATAATATTGGCAGATGTGTATGTAAAAATAGCATCTTGAGGTACATCAGCCTCACATACGATAGATGCACCATCCCAATAACTGATTGCACGAAATAAACCTGCAAGTTTGCTTAAAATATCGAAAGCAGATTCGGCACTTTGAATATACACATTACAAGTGAACCGTGGTTCTTGCTCACCCTTGCCATCCGGTACCAACTGATCACAATATTGTGCTAAACGATACAATGACCATTTATCAATCATTTGCTCGGTTAAGCGGTTGCCAAGTGCATATCGCTTATTGGTGCATAAATCGTAGTAAATCCAAGCTGGATTATTGCTATAAGCACGCTTAAACAGGCCATCCCATATCCCGATGTAAGTTCGGCTTACCGGATCATAGTTGCTTGGTACTTTGATCTTTACACCCTTTAGATCTACTGCAATTTTGGCAATATTCGAGAATGTTTCAGCATCATATTGCACGCCAATCAATGCAGTATTTGGGTAAGCAAGCTTAACATCGACAACTTCAGTAATGGCTTGAATATACATCTTATCGCTGACATATTCAGAGCTTGAATTCGGTGTTTTACGTAAGACGCGAATCAACCAACTATTATTGGCTTTTGGTAAGCCGACACGATGGGTACGTTCATAATTTGCTGAAGTTTTTCCTGACATTTGAGTATCAAGCATTAACTCCCATGATCCCCCATCAGTCTGCACTTCAATCAAGTAATCAATAACAATACCTGAGACATCGCCATTACTTGGGTCTTGCTGTTTTAAAGCCCCAAAACGCACTCTTACAATCACGGCATCGAGATTAAGATTGGTAATCCCTTTAACCCAAGGCGTATCACTTTTAAGTTCAACACCAACAGCAGTTTCAGAAGCAATGCTTTCAAAACCTTCCATGTATGCCTGATCATTGGTACCTGAGCGAAAATCTAGAGTGACATCTTGAAAGTTTCTTGCACCACTATCGTTTTCAACTGGTGTGTCATCAAGGAAGATTGATTTAAAGCCATTTGCTAAGCCCTCAACTTCGCCCTCACTCATGCCATACTGTAAACGTGCATAGGTTTTTGAAGCGGTTGTATCATTTGCAACTTTTGGTTGTCTTTGGTTTTTGCTACCGCCTTTTGCGCCTTTTACTGTTTTAAGCATACTTTTTCCCACACAATAAAAAAGCGCTTAATGCGCTTATATTCTTAAATTATTTCTTTCCACCGCTGCTGCCACCGCCTGTAAAACCAGCATCTGCAGAACTAAAAGTATCTACTGCAAATTGACCAGCATTTACAATGAATCCACCGACTTCGCGCTGACCATAAAGAATAGGAACTGGATTGCCTTGTGCGATTGTGGTGACTGCTCCACCAAATCCCTTGTTTGCCCTGTTTCCATCTTGATTTTGATCTTCCTCGTCCATCTTTGGCATCATCATTTGAGCAATACCACCAACCATCATACCAACGCCAGCAGCAATCATACTCACACCAATCTGAGCCCCGATACCTGTCCATCCTGCAACATATCCAATTACCGCACCAGCAACCACCATCACAGCACCCAATATAGTTTGCAGAACTCCATTACCACCAGCACCAATGACTTTAGGCACAATCTTGATAACTTTGGCACCAGTTTCAAAATCAATCTGATCCTCACTGATATTTTCATCATCTTGAAAAACAGCAAAGCTAAGTCCGTGTTCATGAGCGGTTAGCATGAATTGTTCAAAGCCGGGCACTTGGACTGATAGTGCTCTTACAGCTTCACGGGTGCTTTCAACAGCAAGCTTAAATTCCTTACCAAACTTCTTTCCCAGTACGCCATATAATTTGATCGTTTTAAGCATTCTTATGCCTCACAATTTTAACAACACGCTCTTGCCATTGTTGCCCAAAGATTTCACGCACTGACTTTCGACCATAAGGATGATGTAGGATTAATGGTCCACCAAAACAACTCGTGCTTTCTTCTGATTTGAGTTGCCATTGATCACCCAGCCAAATTACTGCGTGGTTCGGGTGTTCTGTACGGCCAACATTGCACACCAACATATCGCCATACTGCGGTTGACTGACTTCATAAAATCCCGCTGCATCTAGGTTTTCTATATAAAGCGATTTATGATCTTTATCACTCCACCAATTATCCAAACGCTCAAAATCAATGAGTTTGATATTCAACTCACGACGATAAAAATCACGAACAATTGAATAGCAGTCTTGGTAGCCATGATGATAGTCACGACCAATGAGTGGGGCTTTATAGCCACAGGGTTCATAGACTTGAAAATCAACTTCAGGATATGCACAAATTACCCATGGCATTTCATGAAGCTCAATTTGTAATAAATCTAAATCAGAAGCACGTGCTGTAGCATTGGGATGTGAATGGACATAGGCTTGAATCTCACCTTGATCTTCAGCATTCGCCAAGTCTTCATGATGAATTTGAAACTGACCTTTTTCAGCGACATTACGGCATGGAATATACTCACCAGAAACAATAACCCCGCAACATTCTGCGGGGAAACATTGTTCAGCATGAGATAAAATCGCTGCTTTTAGTTTTTTATTTAATTTCATTTTTACACCATTGAAGATGCAGGGAATCCACCAAAATGAAGCTCATTCTCTCGGCAACGACAGCCTGATGTTCGGTAGTTACATCGATCTAAAGCTGGATTGTCTGTTGATTCATCTTTTTCAGTAAACATTGCAGATCCGATATATCCACACTCTTCACTTCGATATTCCCAATTGCAGTAGTTTGAGATTTGCCGTGTAGGGATTTTTAGCCCTTCAAAATCCACGGGATTAGAAAGTTCAAACGTCACTTGCTGAGCATTTTCAGAAGTCTTTTGTTCAATGAACCAAATCTGCTCGCGCTTCTCACTTGGATTAGCCGTAGCATTACCAGCACTAAAGTTTTCAGCATCAAGATATTTGGCTAATGTAGTAATGACTTTGATTTTTGCACCAGCAAAATCACCAAACTGTAAACAATATGCAGTTACCGCACCTTGAATACCTTTGATATTATTTGCCATGCTGAGTGTCGGTGCTGAGGCTTTTCCATCACTTCGCATTTCTAAGCCTGATACTTGCAACGCCATTGGCTCAAAAGTCTGACCATTAAAAATAATATTACGATGCCATACCTTTTCATTACCAATATCAAAGGCTTTGCCGATTGAGCCAGTATCAGAACCAATTAATCCATCTGATCCAATCGAGCTGTAAATCTTTTCCCAGTCTTCATAAGAAATATGTCCGTGGAAACGTAAAACGCCAGCTCCTAATGCGCTGGCGTCTAACTCAAATAATGTGATTAATCCATCTACATAAAGCTTTTGAAAATCACTGTTCAGAGTCATTTTTCAATGCCTCCGCTACAGCTTGAGCCAAGTTAGTTGGTTGAAAATCTGCAGGTGTATTTGAAATTTCAATTTCAGGCTTTGGTAATTCTTTTAATCGAATGTCGATCCAACGCCCCATTGGAATATCACGAGGCTTTTCAAGATTAGGGACAATATCACCTGTTTCTTCATCAAACTTTTTAGCAAAGGTTTTAACTTCAATGGTTTTATCTTCAAGTTGCTGATATTGCACGGCTACCAAAACATTTCCATTAGCATCTTTTGGCATCTCGATATACCAGCCATTAACAGAGAAACCTTCTGTATTTTTTAACAGGTAATGACCAATATCTACTTTTTCAAATACAGGTTCTTGTTCTAATGCCTCATCATTGGGTTCTATTTTTTCCGCAAAAAGCTTAACAATGGGTGAAGCTGCTTTAATAAAGCCATTTGAATCAGTAGATGTATTTGAACTTGTTAAAAACTTGAACCAAGCACCCCATGTTGTTGCGCTAGATGCTGAGCGAATGTAGTGGTTTTTTCCATCAACACCTGAAAATATTTGCCAACTGTATGAATAATTGTTATTTGTAATGTGATAACCACGAATTGCACCATATCCCTCTGGAGTTCCACTACCTTGCCCATTATTTACATTGTAATAGCAATCATACCCACCACCTTTACCTACTAAAAAGTTATAGAGCTCTGTTGGGTTTTTCGGAGAAACATCAGACATTGATAAATCACCAATAATCTTTTTACCTAGTCCAAACGCCCCAACCTCCATCACATTTCCAGCGGCTGTACCAACCAATCGACTCGCAGCATGCGTGTTATTGGTGAAATTTTCATTTAGTTTGGTGCCAGTCGAACGAAAGGTATCACCACCTGCGCCACTCGGTGCAGTGCCTAAATTAATTGTCTGGATTGTCATATTTTTCTCACTAAAAAGCCCCAGCTAGTGGGGCGTGAATTTAACTGCATTAAAATTGCTGATAGAAAGTTGTAGAAATTCGCCAAATATCACCACCAAGTTTGACTTCTTGATATTGCACATCAGTTTTTACACGGACTAGACCATATTTAGGATGCTGCCAAAGGAATGAATCAGCGCCTTGGTGATCATCAAAAAACTGTTTAATCTCTAAAATTTCTGCTGCATTTGAAGTTCTCTGATAGGCCCATTCACCTTTTTTATTGTTAATTCCAACACTAACATGTTGTTCATAACCATCACCGAACTGATTTGAAAGTACCTTAAACTTTGTTATAGAACTGTTTCCCTCAAAATCAGTACAGTGTTCAAATAATCTATTACTCATTTAGATAATAATCCCCCTTGCCGCTTCTCTTTCATAATCACGGCTCGTACAGCATTGCCAATCGCATCACCAAGTTGCTTTTGGTTTTGAGTATTGCCGCCTGAAGTATTTACGCCTGAGTCGGTTACGTTTACTTGGATTGTGATGTCTCCACCTCCACCGCCATTATTAATCATATTGGTAAGTGCTTTATTGTCTTGTGGATTTAAGACACGCTCACCCTTGCTCAATAACCATGTGCCTTCTTCAGGAACATTAGCGATACCATCGTGGGCCATACCAGTTAAGGCAACACCTTGGATTGCAGACATTAGATCATTGGTTTGGACGACTGTAGCTGCTGCCGCTGCCATTTTCTGCCAAATGGTTGTATTGGCTGGATCATTCCAAGCCGCCATTACAGCGCCTTTAGCATTCAAAATTGCACTTGATAAGACAAAGGCTTTCTGCATTGCAAACGCAACCTTATAACCTGTACTCTCCTTATCACCGTAAGCATCAAACATTGATCCCATCATCCCAAACATTGCGCCATATCCTGCTAAGGATGCGGCTTGAGTTTGGTTTTCAAGGTCTCGATGTTGTTGGTCATAGGTTTGTGCAAGAGCAAGTTTTGCATCCTGATATTCTTGCTCGATCTGAAGTAATTTATCCTTCTTCTCTTGTTCACTCAAAATGTCACTTTTGCTTATTGCTAAAGATCCAGTATTTAAATCATCACCAAGTTGAGAAAAACCATCCTGCTGCTGTCTATTTAAATCCCATTTCTGATAAGCGAGTGGACTTAAAGAAGATTGAGCAATTGCCTCAACCCCTTTATCTCTTATTGAGTAAAGAGGATTATTGATGTTGTCGAATGCAGCTTGACGAGCATCAATAATATCTTGAGTTGCTTGATAGTCAGCTTTTACTCGATCGTCACCAGCTTTAATGTAGTTTTCTACATCTTCCTGATATTTTACCTCCTGAAGAGCTAAATGATCTTCCATCGCCTTTGGATCTTTAGCAAAAGTCTCTCGAATCTTCTTAACTTGCTCTGAGTTATTGTTTTCAAGCTTTTGCCAGTCATTGTAGAACTCAATCAAAGCAGTTCTTTCTTGAGCAAGTTTTTCTTTATAACTGGCTAATTTCTCCAAGCTCTTTTGCTCGTCAGAACCCTCAATAAAAGATATAGATCCACTAAATGCAGCCTTCCATGCCTCTTCAGCTGATTTACCAGAAGCAATCGCTTGTGTATAAAGCTCACGACTAGCCTTTAAAGCGTTTTGAGCTTCTTTAACGCTAATACTTGCTTTATTCCCAGCCTTACCATCGTAATAAGACTTACCAGTCACAGGGCTGGCAACAGAAGCAAATTCTTTCGCTAAATCTAGATTTGCAGCATAAAGATTATCACTCTTACTCTTAATGTAATCTTCAATACTTCCACGGTCTTTCTTGGCAGTAAGCAGATACTGCTGAACTATACGCTCTTGAACATTTGCATTAAATTTTTCAGCAACAGATACAATACCAGCATCAATAGCACCTTGAAGTGTAGAGGGTATATTTTGATATTTTCCAGCTGCGAATATAGAACCATTTTTTTGCAATGCTCTAATTTGCCCAACAGTCATATCAACTAGATTTAATTTTGATCCAACGCTGTCGCCTGCCTTGCCCTTGTTGAAAGAGTTATAGTTCCCCTCTCCACGAGCAATCACAGAATCAATTGTTTTGGAGTTAATGGTTTTTTTGCGTAGTTCATTTTGCTTTTCAAGCTCTTTATTTTGAGCTTTAATCGCATCAGCTTTGGCATCCTCTGTATCTTTCATTTTTGCAGATATATCTGCAATCTTCTTCATCTCAATGCCAGTTTTAGAGTGTGCAAGGGTTGGATCAAAATTAAGTGCTTTTAGAACTGCCATTCGTTCTGCAATTTTATTTTCACTAAACCCCATTTTCTGCATTTGTGCTCTAGCAGCCATTTCCTTAATGTTCGATAAGGCGGTTTTACTATATTCAGCATAAGCCTTTTTAGTTCCTTCAATGGCGCTCTTTTCTCGCTCATGTGCTGCCGTTCGCTCATCTGTAGATTTCACTGAGTTTCCAGTTAATCCATTTAGTTCCTTAACCTTACCAGCAAGAAGATTCACTTCTACTTTAGACTTGTCTGTTTTGGTAGCATAGTTTTGCAAACTGCTCAGAATACTGTTTGGTAATTCAGCTATACCATTAAACCGCTTAACAGCATTTGTTGCTGAAATTTGGTTTAGTGAATAATCTTTAATTACTTTATTTAGGTTAGTAATTTGCTGTTCACTGCCACCATTTAATCTTACATATTCAACTTGAGCTTCAAGAGAATCAACAAGACCGTTTTTTAAGTCTAGAAAGTCTTTAGTTGCGATTCTAGTTAATTCAGATTGAGTTGCTATTTGTTGGTTTAACTTTTCATTAACAACAGTGTGAGCACCTGATGTCTGAGACAGTAAATCTAAAGCTGTTTTATTTTGATTGATATTTTTTCTTGCATCAGCTACAGCACCCGAATACTCAACAAGTTTATCAATCTGATCTTGAGAAAACCTCCCTGAAATTACCATTTTTTGCAAAATAGCACTTGCATCACCAGCACCAGTTTTAATGGATTCAATAGCCTGCTTATATTGAACATAATCATTACCAGAGATTTTAAAAAGTTCTTTTTGAAGATAAGCAAATCTAGTCATTGAGCTTGCTGCGTCATCAATTGAATCATTTTGACTATCAATCTCTTTGCGCAAACGAACACTTTCAACCTGAGCTTGTACAGAATTTAACTCTAGATATTTCTTGGTTAAATTTTCAACTGAGTCAGATTGAGTTGCTAAGGACTCTTTGACCTCTTCTGCACTACTGCTCAAATAATAAAAAGCCGCAGCAGTAGCGGCTATAGCAATACCCATTGGACTAAATAAGGCCATTAGTGCAGCTTTACCTAACGCTAATCTACTTGTAACTGCTGCTTGAGCTGTAAGTGCGGCAGATAATCTGGCAGAAGATGCCGTTTGTGCTGTTTCGGCAGCAGCGATTTCTAGCGCAACCTGTGCTTGTAATTGTCCAAGTTGAGCCATACGAGTCATGGTTGCCATGCGACCCTGATTCGTAATCTGCTGTGATAATCTAACTTTTTCAAGTTCGATTTCAGCCATGATTTGCGTATGCGTTGCCTTGGCGTTTATTAATGTGATTTCAGTGCTTCGAGCCTCTGCAGTTGCAGATGCTACTTCTGCCTGAGTTGCAGCAATGTTTGCTTGTCTTTCTGAAAGAGTCGCATCAATTTTCGCAAACAACGAGTATGTTGCATTAGTTGCGGACACTGTCGCGCCTACCATTGCTTTTGCTAAAACCCCAACTGCAATAGCCGCACCTGTGTTGGCAATCGGCTCAATATTATCAGCAACCATTTTTATAGATGATGCTAAAGTTTTTGCCGCCCCTGAGCCTGAACCAGCCTCACCAACAAATTTAGTGACAGAATCATTTAACTGTGTAAATGATTGAGCAATTGTAAAATCTGTTTTAGAAAATAGATTGTCTACAGATGTTTTGGCATTATTAAGGGCTTTGATTACAACATCACCAGTTAATTGGCCTTCGCCTGCCATTTTACGCAGTTCGCCAATGTTTACCCCTAAGCCTGTTGCGATTGCTTTTAATAATGCTGGGGCTTGTTCTGCGATACTGTTAAATTCTTCCCCACGCAATACACCTGAAGCTAAAGCCTGTCCGAACTGCATCAACGCTGCTTCTGCACTCGCTGCGCTCGCACCTGAAATTGAAATGGCTTTTGAAACCGTATCAGTCAATGAAGCTGTTTGCTGCATGGTGATACCAAGACGTGAAGAGTTTTCAGCAAAACGTTGATAAACTTGCGCAACCGAACCCCAAGATTGCGCTGTGGCTTGAGCGATATTAAAGGTATCTTGTGTTGCAGTACTTAACTCTTGCTGAGAATTAGTAACAAGCTTTAATCTGTTTTGTAAGTTTGTATAGCTATCTGTATAAGCAATAACTTGATGAATTGAGAATGATCCTAATGCTGCAACTGCTAACCCTTTTATTGCTTTAGTTGCGCCATTTGTGCTTTGCTCAATACGTCCTAATTCTCGACTAGCTGTATTGGAAGCGTCACGCATACCCTGAGTAAAATTGCCTGTACGACAAATCAAATCAAGTGTTAATGATCCTAGTTTTGTTGCCATTTACTTTTCCTCAGGCAATAAAAAACCACCTTTCGGTGGTTTTGGTTTATTTAAAATTAAATGGTATTAATATTTAAGCTTTAGCTTCACTTGATCTACATTTATCAACTTTAGGCAAATTGATTCTTTGTCAGCAACTTTTCTATTAATCCATTGATTATCAAACTTTAATTCTTTAAATGTTTTTTTTGAGAGTAGCTCACCAGTTGCATTTATAGTGTTTTGAAGAGTGGTTGCATATGCAATTTTATCCAACTTTATTAATGATGAATCTGAGCACGTTATTTTCTCATAATTTGTTTTTGGCGTTTTGCAGTTAGTTGGGGATTTTAATTTCCAAGCAGAATCATCATAAAAATAATCCCAATCCTTCGAACTATCCTTAGCTATTGTTTTGTCTAAAATTAAATTTTTATCAGCTTCTTTTAATAATGGCAAACACTCATTATCAAACGCAAAGGCAGTGCCACTTAACCCCACCAACAAACCTAAAAGAAGAATCTTTTTCATATCAAATCACTCACATTTTTAATAGCCAGTTTAACACCATATTGACCTTCATCAATATCATCATCCCAACCACCATTAATGACAGCATCTACAGTTCTATTTATTCTTTTTCCTGCAAGTTTTTGCGCATCACCACGAGATAAGTAACCAACTAACAAACCATTGATTTCCACTTTTACAGCATTCTTATCAAATTTATTGGTAGGTTCAGATGTTATTCTTGCAGTACATTCATGAAATTTTGATATTTCTTCTTTTGGTCCAGCAATTTTTTTTAAATTTTGCTGATAAGACCCTTCACCCACAATGTTAAAATTATAGGTTGTTGTTGATCTTGATTTTATTTTCGGACTATTAACCCTATTAATTACATTATCAGGCAGACGACTACCTGAGAATGCATCATCACCATCTATTTTTGTTAAGTCAGTAATACGAGAAGTGTCAAATTTTATTGGTTTAACTTTAGCTCCGTTAAAACCAATAAAAACCAAAACTGCAATAATAAAAACTACAAGAATGATTACCCACATACCCCACCCTAAATTATATATTTAGACCAAGATACTAATTATTGGGTTAAAAAGAAACCTCCCGAAGGAGGTTAGATTTACTCTGCACAAAGGCTTTCCATGTAATCCTCAAGCGTGACTTCATCTTTTTGCATTTTACTTTCTTCGTGAGGCATGAAATCAAAGGCATTAATACTAGTGCCTTCTTTCACTTTAAATCTTGTGTAATGCGCTATCCAGTTGCCAAACGCTTGCTCAATCCGACGACCAAAAAATAGAGATCCATACTTTTTACGGTAGGATCTCCATAACATCAATTCAGGGTTTGAGATATTGGCTTTGGCTTCAGCTATTGTTCTTCCGCCGATGCCGTTGATGACAAGCTCACACCAGAATTCTTCTCCTTGGTTGAGATCCAATTCTTTCCCGAGAAGTTCACCACCGAATCAGCTGCTTCATACAAGGCATCAATCACTTCTGATGAAACTAAACCTGTGTCATTAATTTTTGGGAAGAATTTAGTTTTTTCATCTTCATAAATGATTTGATGAAGTAAAGCTTTACGGTACTGATCAACAGTTAGCCCAGTACTATTTTTCACCTTCCAAACATCGGTTGCAGTGGCCACTTCATCATGGGTGAGAATCTTTACAAGAACTTCTCCTGTAAATTCTTTGCCCTCTAAGTCAAGAAATTTAATAGTCTTCTCAACAAAAGTACCAATGCCAACAGCCTTTTGAGTGGCCTGTAATGTCAACTTTGCCATTATGGTGTCACCTCACGACGAGTCATAGTCACCTTAGAGGTACGAACAATGGTGAAGTCATAGTTAATCACCGCATCAACTTCAATGTCATTTGGCGCAGTATCATTCATATAACCTTTAAATGACCACCAGTTACGATCTTCAGGAAGATCAATTCCACTTCCAACTGTGTAAGTTGGTGGTGTTTTTGAGTGGCTCGAGCCAACATACCAGTCTTTAACTTCACCTGATTCCGCAATTTTCAACAATTCGATGTGACTTGCATTTTCATCATCTAAATTGATACCAATGCCTGCCTCACCCGGATCACGAATCCCACGGACATATTGCTTACTTTCCGCATCAAGACAAGTAACATCAATCTTCCCAAAGGAATCCTGACCAAATTTAAAGTTTTTAGGGCAGACAAAACGAACAATCGCCCCGTTGACTACAGTGAATACTTGCGTACCCTGCGTTTTAGTTTCTGCCATGAGTAGATCTCCTCTTTAGGCATAAAAAAACCACCCGAAGGTGGTAGTTGGTTTAAATAATTTAGTTTTCTGAATTTGGTTTAACTGCTTCATTAAAGTTCTTAGAAGCATTGTTTAAAGTATTTTTTGTACGTTGAAACACTTCGCCATCTTCGGTGGCATCAACAGGAATCATTACAGCATCAACAACAGCGGTCACAGGAGTTACAGCAACTGAAACGGCTGCTTTGGTTAAACTTTCAAGCATTCCAAACATGGGTTTCTCCGAGATTTAGGTATAAAAAAACCTCCTCTTAAGGAGGTCTAGGTTAAAAATTCTTTGTGTTTAGCGTTTATCGATCAAACCACCAGTTCGCATCAAATCCACGACCAAAAATGTTGGTATCAGCAACACGTTCGACATGGTTTGGATGCAAGTTGGTGATTGTGCAAAGTGGGTCTAAAACAACACTGATTGCTTTTCTAATTTCAGATGCTCGTGCTCTCTCGATGTCATAAACAACAAGCTGATAAGTTAGATGATCAATCTTTGGTGGACAATCCAAATTGTGATTAGGTACACCACCTACCAATGACCACACCACATAAGGAAATTTTGTTCCATTTGGCGCAATATCTTCATAGATTCGATTGTTAACTAATGCAACAACATCAGGTGACGCTTGTAGTGTTTTAAAGATTGGTAAAATGTTCATGTGGAACTCGCTAAAGCTTTGTCGATTTCGTCATTCAACATTTGAACAAACTTATCTGTGACTGGTTGGATATTGTTTGCCAGAGCTGGGCGCATGAATGGTACGGCTGGATTATTTACAGATCCAAATTCAACCCAACGCCAGTGCCTTGTATCACCACCACTTAAATTAGGTGGGTTTGGGTTTGAAAACGATGCACCACCTCTCACACCTACTCGGATTTTAATATCGCTGAAGTTTCTTGTTTTTCCATCTCGAACAGAAATGTTTTTCCAAATTTTCTCACGTGTTTTAGGATCATCAATCAGCTTTGCATTATTACGCGCTGCAGCTCGAACAATATTCGCGGCTTGTCTTAATGACTTGCGAACCATTGATTTTACTTTGCGCGGATTATTGAGGCGTTCTAGTTTGGATTGGAGTTGATCTAGTCCTTGGATATCGAATTGAATATCAGCCATATCTACCCCAATAGTTTCAGCTCAAACGTCACATAAATTTCAGCGTTTTCATTGTCAGGTTTAGGTGGTGAAACGATCTGAAAAGTCTGACCTTTCCATAACACACGCATTTCTGTTGTGATATCGGTACGTTTGCGAATCTTTAAGCGCGCATTCGTTTCTGATCCTGCTGCTTTGGCATTTATTGTGTCTTTTACAGAAAGGAATTCCACCTTAGACCACAACTTTTTGTATTCAGACCAAATAGGCTCAAGTTCATTGTTATATTCATCAACTGGCGTGATTTTTTGTTGGATGGTTACTCGGTGGAGTAGTTCGCCTGCTCGCTGTCCCATAGATCACCTCAAATTGCTGTAGGTTTTCGATAATGAAACAATAAGGACTGCACAGGCATTGGAAGATAATTACCGTTTACTGGTGTTTCACTCTCAGCATTACGGTGCTTATCCCAAAATCCACACAACAACAAAATGGCTTGATGAATTGCCTTAGGATATTCAGATTCAAATTCATCTGTGATGTAGTTTTTAACCACTGAATCTGCTGCGTCTAAATACCCCTGCAACATCATGTCATTGTCATCATCGTCATAGCGCAAATGTTCTTTTAGGGTTTCTAAACTAACAATACTCATTCATCACCCCATTTCTTTTGAGCCAATTTGAAATTTTCATGATTAAACTCGCCAGAATGTTCATTTTCGCAGTGCCAAAGTGAACCATTCTTTGTGACAAAATCACCTACTTCATAACTAGATTTTTGATTAAATACACCTTTATACAGAGATTTTGGTTCTGCTACTGGCTGATTTGAAGTGTTGGTTTTACTAAATGGATCTTCTTGTGCATCACGTTTGGCTAATGCTTCCAGTGAGAAGTTTTGCTGTTGAATCATTGGTGAGTCACCACCAGTCACAGGCAAGTATCCTAATTTCTGTCTCGCTTCATTTGGCGAGAAAATACCAGCACTTATACCATCCTTAAAATATGCAATTTTACTGGTTGAATCCATGCGAATAAGAACATCAAGATCAAGGAACGCTTCAACTTTATAGTCTTGCAGATTCAAACCCTCATCGAGTAGATTTTCCCGTGCTTCAATATATGACTGTAAGCAATCTGAATAGTAGATTTCATTCAAATCTGAAACTTTGGTTGCACCTTGCACATCCGTTACACCAATCTTGAAAGGTGGGACATTAAAGGCTGTACAAACGATTCGGGCTGACATATTAAGTTGTTCAATGAGTTGGCTATCTGTTGCCTTCATGCCAATGCTGACATACTTAGCACCATCTGATAAAAGGCCAGTTTTACCAACATTAGCGCCACCATAATTAATATCCCATTTAGTCTTAATCTCTAAAGCTTTTGAAGCATCCAATGCACCAGGTACTTCAATAACCCCACCCGGTCTTGAGCCATTTGCAAAGAAATTTTTGGAGTTTCTGAGAATTGAAATACCTTGCTCAGATGCCAATGCACAAGCCATGATTGGGGTTAATCCAACTAATGGATGATAAAGCGCATTAATACGATCATGGATTATTTCAGATGCTGGAATAATCACATTGTCAGTCTGTGTTAGTCGATCATTACTGAGTTGATAAAAAATCTCTCCATTATCATCGACCAATGTAGTCACAAAATCAGGATTTAGAATAACTAGCCGATATAGTTCACCAAATGCATCACGCACTTTAAAAATATAGGTGTTTCCACGTAACAATAAGCTTTGTGTCCATTGCTCATTGAACTGTTGCCAATTCTGATAATGATTTGGCTTTCTAAAAACACGAACTAACTCTTTTGGTGTTAAGGCATCAACTAAAACACCATCTTTTTTCTTTTTTAACAGTACTGGCATCTTGCCAATATCTTTAGAAATAAGACTGATACACGCAAATACAGCATAAAAGGCTGTCATATCTTCACGTGTAATTTCTTTATTTTCCTGCCATGCGCCTGAAAATGGCTCTTGAACAAAAAGACTATTCCAAGTGCCAGCATTACGGGCAGTTTGATAGCTCTTTTTGCCTCTAAACCAGTCAAAAATACCCATAATTAATGCCTTTATTCTTCGGTTTTAGATGGTTTTGCCTTTGATGCTGGCTTCTTTTGCTCTTGATAAATCTCAGCAAAATTCAATTTAATAAGGACATTTGCTTGATGATCTTGAATTTCTTTCACATCACCCACTTTTGAGTCATGTGTATCTTTTAAATATTTAATTTTCATAGACTGTTCCCATAGCTAAACATTTTGATTGCTTAGATATGAAAACAGCCCCAATTAAGGAGCTGTTTTGTTTAATCATTATCGATTAAGGCGTGTAATCGATATAGGCTGCCGCAATTGCACGACGTTTAGCCCACGTGATGAACTTCTCTACACGAATGGCAAATTTGTTTTCTTGCCATAAGTTGTGAGTCGTAGATCCATCAACCAATGTTGCTTGATCACTGTAAGCCACATCAACACCGCCATCTTGAGCAACCAGTAATTCACTCATTTTCACAAGAATTACCTTGTCTCCAATAGACTGTGAAGTGATAACTGGAATACCAAGAAGTGAACGGGCAGCACCAGCAAAGGTCATGCCGTTAAAATACGTATTCCCTAAAGGATCACGAAGCAAAGCATACTGCATTGCACGTGTTTCACTCATAAGGAAATATGCATTATCGGTGGTAAGATTCGCAGCAACGAACGTGGTGATAAGTTTTAGCAAATCAGCTTCAATTTGAGCGCCACTTGTGCCTGATGGTTCAATTGCAGTCACCCCATTCAAGATGCCTGCAGGTGTAACATCTGTTTGTGCTTGTGCACCAAGGAAAGTTGTATCAATTAGAACTTTACTTGCTTCAATCAAATCATTTAACACAAGTTGGTCAATTGCTGGATCTGCTCGACGAAGAAGTTCTTGCGTGTAAACAGTGATTGCAGCAAGTTTATGCTCTTTGATTTCAATACTGCCAAATGTTGGATTGGTTAAAGGTTTTTTCTGACCTTCACCCACCCAAGATGCGGTGCCACCCGTTAATTGGCCATTAATTTTCACATTGAATGGAACAGAGCGAAAACCTTTCAATTTATCGAAAATTGTTGCATTGCGAAGCAATTCAAGGAAATCACCCTTATATGTATCTTGTTGGACTAAAGGCGCTGCAAATCCAGCATCAGTCGTTGTACCAAGTGTTGCTTTTTCAATGTACTGAATCGTGTCTTGGCTATAACCAAGTTGTTTGGCGGCTTCCACAACTGTAAGAATGTTGCCTTGCTTTTGTTCATGGCATGCAAGCATTTTTGCTCGGGCAAATTGAGCGAACGGAACGCCTTTTGGAAGATTTGACGAAACTTCAATTACAGCTTTTTTAGGATTTGGATTTCCGCCAGCAGAATTTGCTGCTTCTTCAGGATTGGCACCTGCCACTGGTGTAGCGGTTTGAGCAGCTTGTTCGGATTGCTTGATCATATCTTTTACACGATCAATGTTTTTCTGAATAGTCGCAATTTCAGCGTCTATAGCTTCAATTTGCTTTTCATCTTCTTCACCTGGTGTTGAACCACCATCCAACGCTTTAGTGACAATGTTCTGCTTTTCAAGATTCTTAGCAGCCAAAGCATCAAGAAGTTGTTTTAAATATTTATTCATACTAATTTTACTCCACCCTTTGTTGGGCTATTAAGTTTTACAATTACGTGTTTTTGCTCAGATGAATCGCCATCTGAAACGGTTTTCTGAGGTTGTTCGCCCAACGCGGCTTTGTATTCCTCGAAAGCTTTTGAATAATCTGTTGCACTCTCGCGATTGCATGGGATAGTCACAAGTGAAAGCTCGTACCACTCCCAATCGTTGAATTGGATGCCACCACCTTTGATGAATTCGGCTTGTTCCCAATCAGCCAAGAAGCCAACAGATAAACCTTTGACTAATCCATATTTAAGGCTTTGATAGGCTTCATCGACTCGGGCTTTTAAGTTGCCTTCTTCAGCAATTTCAGGAAGATGAATTTCAACTTCAATGCCTTTATCTGTGACTTTGGCATCAATTACCTGACCAATTGGTGCACTATGTTCATGATGAAAAAGTAATGGCAGTGGCAATTCAAACTTGGCACCACTTGGAACCATGATGTCTTTTGCTCGATCTGAATTAGGTGTGCTTGCTATACCTTTGAAGGTTCGCTTTTCATCATTTGTGCTTTTGATTTCAAAAGAGCCAAATGATTTTTTTAGAGCTGGCATCTGGCTCTCCTTAAAATGAAAAACCGCCAATTAAGGCGGTTATTGAGTTGGATTTATTTAAAAGAAAAAAACGTTATATTCTTTTTGGACTGGTTCAGGATTCATACTCATCAAAGCCACAGCATTAAATGTCGCAATTAATGGATCTATCTTTCCGACACCTGATTCCTGTTTGGAAATCATCATGCCATTGCCTTTGACAACTGCCCTTGCATTACCGACGCACCAGGTCATTAACTGCGAACCTTGGTGATATAAATTGCGTTCTGCCAGTTTTCGTTCGGTTGTTAGGATATAACCCATTAATTTAAAGCCTTGGGGTACTGCAATCATTTGTTCTTCAGGAATACCCACTTTAAGCAGACCATCCAAAAGCCCACCTAAACCAAGTGGATCAAGGCCAATTTTGTTTAACTTGCCTGAATCAAAAACTTGCTTGGCGATTGCTGCCAGTTGGTCAATATCATCACCAATTCGCTCAACAATGGTTAAACTATTTTCTTGCTGAAAGTCTTGATACTTTGGCGCATTCTCTTTACGTCGATCGACTGCAGTTGTATTGCACCAAGCATGATTCCATAGCCACCATTTACGGCTTTTTGCATGACGGCCTAAGACAGCAAATCCCAATAGGTCATCCAAACCACCACCATCTATGCCGATGGTGATTACATCTGATTGATCAATTAATTTATTGAGTGTGAATTGCTTAGATTGTGGTAACCAAAATTCTGAGCCAGCCCAACGATTAGCACGAAGATTCATGCCGATTTCGACATTCAAACGTTTGGCTAGAAAATCCCGAAAGTTTTCTTCATCTGAATCTTTAGATTGCTCAAAGTCATCCTTTAACTGTTCTGGATCTACACTGGTACCGTAATTAGGATTAGGGATGTGAAAGTTTTCAGGATCAAGATGCTCATTGTCCTCGATCATCTGTTTAGGAAATTCATAAATCAAAGGTAGAAACTTTCTATTCTCCTTGATTCCATCCCTCACATCGCGTGCATAATCCAATTTTTGCTTAAATACACCGCAAGGCACTTCACTTGCTTGGGTTGTTAAATAAATGATGCAACCTTCTGGACGACTCGCTAAACCACCAGTCGCCTCACGAAACATTGATGCGGCACGAGCATTCTTTTGGAATAAATGAAGCTCATCAATTAATATCCATGACGCCTTTTTACCACCAACCGTATTAGAATCTGCTGCTACAACTTTTAAAGTGGCATTCGTTTCCCGGTGTTTAATCGTTTTTTCGTGTTCAGAAACATTAAGCAATGCCTTTAATTCAGGATCTGCACTAATCGCCTCTTTAATAGGTCCAAAGCTATTGTCGGCAACTTCTTTGGTAGGTGCCAAAATAATGAGTTCTGCTGCCTGACGATCATTCATAATCAAGGCTGTAAGCATGATAAATGCTGCCAACGTTGATTTAGAATTCTTCTTAGGAATAAGTAGGAAAAACTCAGTTATCAGTCTGCGACTATCCTCTTCGCTATAAGCACCGAAGATTGCAGAGACGAATTCAAATACCCAAGGCCTTGTAATTTCACCCATGGTGGGCTGACCCATTACATCCGTGACTATCAAGCTCTTAAAAACATCTAAAGCCATTTCAGCTTCATCTTCAAATAGTGGCTTGCATGGAATCAAGGATTGACCTTTGACAATCTTCTTTTCCCAGTCTTTGCAAGAAGTTGTCCATTCCATAAATCACCTAACTATATCGTTTTCGAGCTGCCCTTGTTGCAAACTTGCCTGCACCGCCCGCAATGTCTCTTGCTTCATCTTTTTGAGTTTCTTTTTTGCCTTTGGTGCCGACTTTTCCATGAACATATGGCATAGCTGCTTGTGCGGCCTTGAGTCTTAAATCAGGGTCTTCAAGCTCATTGGTCCAAACCTTTTTTAAATATTCCAACGGATCGTCAACACCGCCAACAGCAATATCATCTCGACCAACGAATTGACCATTCGCCTGTTCAACTTCGGGTTCAATACGCTCAACACTCACAACTTCAACAAAGTTTTCAGCTTTAACTTTTTCTTTATCAGCTTTAACTTTTTGAGTGTCAGAAGTTAACTTTTTGTCAGCCTTTAACTTTTCGATATAGCTGATAATGTCGGGATTTTTAGCAAGTTTTGCACCTGCTTGCGCTGCTGTTTTTTCTGCATAACCTGCTGTAATTGCAGAATCTTTATTGCTTAGACCACTAACTACAGCCTGAGCAAATTTTCTCATTTTTGCAGTTAATGACATAATTCACCTTTAACTTTTGAGTTAACTTTTTGATTAACTTTTTTTGAAAACAGAATTTTTTTTATAAATGAGATGGTGGGCGGTCAGGAATATCAAGATGCTTGAAACTTTCAACCTCCCCCCACACATTCATAAACACATGTAAATGTCAATAAATATATTAAAATAATTAATATTTTTCATATACTTAATCAAAATTTCCATTTATCAATTGATTGAATTTGTTGACGCTTCACCTGCATTGTTCTGCGGTCATCACTCATGATTCTAGCTATGCACTCTTCATGTGGTGTTTGCATTATCTTGACCTTGCATGGTTGGAGTTTAGATATCCACCAATTGCGCTGTGTTGGTGTAGAACCAGTAAGAATTAAATAACCACTCAGATTTTGCTTGGACATTTCCAGAAGCAAGCTATTGCGCTTCCTTACTGCTAATGCATAGTCCTTTCTGCTGCCTTTATAAATTAGCTTCCCACTTATTTCAGCAATCAATTCATCTAAATCAAGCACCACATCATCTGGCTTAGCATTCTCTTTAACCCAAGTTGATTTACCTGAACCAGAACAACCAAATACAATTGTTAATCTTGGTACTGGCTGCAACCACTCAGGCATAAACACATAAGCAATAGACTTGCCGCTGCCTTGCTCTTCTTGCTGCTTAATGGATGAGTGGCATGACATGCATAAACTCTGGTGATTATCTGCATTCCAGAATAAATCCTGATCACCACGATGCGGCACAATATGATCGACCACCTTTGCTTCGGTTACTCTGTTTTGCTCCAAGCAATACACGCACAATGGATTCGTTTGCAAGAAGCTTAAACGATACTTCTGCCATCTATAACCATATCCACGCTCGCTAGTAGTCTTGCCATCACGCCATGAAGTTCTTAATTCACTCTTTGGATTGGGATTGATTGTCTGTAGCTTGGTTTGGAGTCGCTGAAGCTTCATTACTATCTACCACTTGGAGTTCTGATAGAACCGCATCTATTTGCTGTTGATTGGTTGGATAAACTTCAATAACAGCCTTCCAAAGATTGTCGTATTCTGCAACAAGAGTAACCTTTACAACACCTTGGAGATAAGAGCCATCATCAAGTAGAACCTTGGTGCCATTAACTAAGTGAGATTGATGTTTAGAATTGTTGTTGGGTGCAGGGATTACAGATACAACTCTAGGCATTGTCATTCTCCAAATACTTACCAACCAAATCATCAATATCAGAAGCACGTACTTTCACTGCTTCTTTAGTGTCATGTGGAATTCGTGGATCCAATCCCATACCACGCATGAAATTAGCAACTGATTCAAGCGCCTCTAATAATTCATCGTTATTCATCTCTCACCCATCCAAATATCCCGAACTCTCACCCTCACTATCCAAATCAAGATGCTCAAGCAAGTGATTAATCTGTGCTGCCTGTTCGTTGTTGATCTGAATGAGTTGATTGTTCTGTTCGATTAGTTTGTTGTTCTGCTGGATCAATAACACCAAGACCTCGCAGGACTTTCCGCATTCGTTCTTTTGCTCGTTCACTTTGTTTCCTCAACCATTCTCGTCGTTGTTCACAGCCTTGGCATGTCATAATCTTCACCCAATAAAAAACCTCCCGAAGGAGGTTTAGTTATTAACCAACTAACTGCTTACGAAAGGATTTATGGATCATCTCTTTTATGTCATCTTCTAAGTTGGCTTCAAATATAAGAATAATACTTGCAGATTCAAATTCAAAAGACGACTTATCATATTCTTGACCAGATAGATAAAGTTCTAGATTCCCGCTATTACTTATATCTGAGAATCCAAATTTATCTCCACAAATATTTACTAAGATATATTGTTTTGATTTCATTATTATCTCTATAATTAATTTAGAAACAATAAATTATCAAATTATCCAAGTAAGATCAATCACTCAACATACTTCTAATTGCTTTAGTTCTTTCTTTTAACTGACTAATCTTTCGATCAATGACAATCATTTCATCACGAGTCATCAGACCACGAGATAGGCTTTGATATTTACTGATCTCTGATTCGTACCGCTTAAGATTGCTTAGTGCTTCGGTTCTGTCCATAATCTTTCTCACTCAAATCTCAAGCATGCCATCTAAGGTTTTGTAGATTGAAATAAACCAGTATTTACCATTCCACACATAGTTACATGTAAGTCCTTTCTTGTAGAAAGTGTCTGTGAACTTAGAATAATGTGTTGCACCAGTTGGTTTATTCATCCCACTTTCCTCTAGGCATTAAAAAACCCCTTGGGAGGGGTTTTGTATTTTGTTGTTTATCGCTACTGAGCATGATTACTTTTTATTAGGATTCTCATGCTTACAAATATGGTAATTAATGATTGTAAAAAGCTAGATATAAATATCCAGATTAATATTTTCAATAATACTGTCACTGTAACTAATTCCGTTTTTGCAAAACCTAAAAGTGAGATAAATCCAGCAAAAGTCAAAAGCGCTATACAGGAGCCCCATAGAAAAGCATATTCTGTCCCAAACTTTTTTAAATAACTCTTTGGACCAGGTAGATTCAATCCATAAACTAATGTAACCACCATTGCAATAATACCAAACATTGCAATAGAGAAACTTAAAATTGCAGTAGATAAATCTTTAAAGTATTCGTAAAAACTAAATGTTATATATTGTTTTATATAACAAAAATATATAATCTCAACGATTACCCCAATTATCGGCATTACCAAAAGAAGAAATGCGATGATCAGCTTGTTCGGCGATCTGTTGCTCATAATCATCTACCTTTGCTTCTAATTCAGAGTTGCTTTCAATTTTCAACTTGATCTCATCAAGAATTTTTGATTCCTCATCACTCTTGATCTCATCATATAGCCCGCCAGCACTGTGAATGTAATAATCTTTTATATTATCTTCTAAATTTTGTCTCGCTCTTAAGACGATACCTTTTACACCTTTATCATCTAAATCCATTATCTTGTGCTTAACAGTATCTGTAAGTGATTTTCTTGGAGCTGGTTTTATTACAATTTCTACGCTTTCAATAATTTCCATATCATTTTGATTGGTAGACCCTAAGAAAAAATCAGTAAACTCTTTACCAATTGAACTCTTTGCATCAATTTGAATCCTTGTTGTTCCAATAAAATTCAGCTTCATAGCATCTTTTTTTGTTATTTGCGTTTTTAGGGGATGAATCAGAAAATAAATATCATTTATGTTCAACATTAACAAAAAGTTGTTAATAAAAGTCTGAAATACCGTTACTTTGGGAGACAAAACTCGTGCTGCAAATCCAAAAACCTCTTTCGTTGGATGGAAATAAACATATGATGCAAATCCAAGACTTTCATCTTGGCTTAATAAGGACTGAATCTCATGGGCTTTAATTTCACTTGAATTTTTTTCAATTTTCTTAATGATTTCTCGGTCTTTTGTTTGTACAAATAGATAAAAATCACCAAGCACAGGGAGTAGGTATAAATTCTCTCCCGAATGTCTATTCTTCTTTGCCAGAGGTAAAGCTTGTGAAGATGTAGAAGCCTTAATAAAAGACTTAATAGATGTTCTAAATTGTGTTCTATCATCATAGCGTTCAAAGCAATATGTAAAATAAGATAATTTCAAAGTATTCCCCTCTTTATTTTTTAATAAGATCATTTGTTACACAATTGATCACAATTACATCAGGAATTCTAACTCATTTACATAATTGACTATATAGCTTTCTACAAATTAAAGTTTGATTCAACCACCTTCCCACACTTCCGACACTCTCTCACCGTAAAGAAATCTGAATATTCCCAAACGTGGCGGCAGAAGATTTGTTTGATTCGGAGCATGCTGTTCTCCTGAAATATGGCACGCCATGTAGGGCTCGAACCTACAACCATTGGTATAGAAAACCCATGCTCTATCCAGTTGAGCTAATGGCGCATAAAACAACCCAACTATCCGGAAATACCAAATAGTTGGGTTGAGTAGTACTTCGCTGTTAAGGGCTGACTGAGTGTGTTAAGGGGTCGCCAATCCACATGGTAAATACCCACGTCTTTAGGAGGTCAAACCAAGGGTAGTGTTTATGCTTACATCAAACTCCGCACCCTTCTCTCACTTTATTGACCAAATAAAGCGCTTATCAACATTTAAGAACTTGATAAGTAGCTCTCGGTTTTGCTTGTGTTCGACCACATACAAGCGAATGTGTGATTAAGGATAATGAATCCTTGTCTAACCCTTTACGCCCCTATGATGTGCTGGGTAATTAGCCCAATGCCAAGGGTTGAGGCAATAAAAAAGACGCCTAAGCGCCTTATTAAAAAACGGACTGCATGCTTTTTTGTGTTTCATGTTCTTTATTGCAAGCCTGATAAGCCCTAATAAGCGCATCAATTGCTAAATCCACTTGCTTATTAAATTCAGGATTTATTTTTTGATCGTAGTAATGGTGGTTTTGAAGATGCTCACCAACCATCTCCATACATACACTTGCTGTATGAAGAGCTTCATGTCTAAAATATTTCGGTTTGACTTTTCTTCTTTTCAAATTGCACCACCCAAAAAAAGCAAAAAGCCCACCTAAAGTGAGCTTAATGAGGATCTTGGCTTGGACTTGCACCAAACTAAAGGTTTCCACTCGGAATTTGTTTCTATGTTTCCACCAAGTAATTGTTTACCTGCTTTAACTGGATAAGCTACAAGATCAAAAAAATACCCACTTATTGGAGTAGGTTGGTATGGAAATCAAAAACTTTAATGCACTGTATTAATTCTATACACTGCGTTAACTATAACACGAATATGCCATATACCCTGCGCAAGGTCAACTGATTTATTTATCTCTATTCTTTAAATCAAAGCGAATGAATGGATATCTGCAATGCATTGCAGCCAAACCGCAACGAACATCTTCACGTGCATCATGTTGAGTGCGAATGATTGTCGGATTGGCAACAAGATCAACTTTAATAACCATCTCAGCCCATGATTTACCATAGAAATACCGATCAATTATCGCATCCAGCCACTCATCTAAAATGTATGATGTACCTTGCATATCCAAGATAAGGCGCTGTACAGCTCTTGCCTCATTGTCCGATATCTCGCAACAATACTTATTCTTTTTGGGATGTAAAGCTTTCGAATCATCATTGATCCAGTCAGCAATAATTTGCTCCTTACTGGTAATCTTCTTTGCTTTGCGCTTAACAACAGCCTCATCCATAGCCACAGCGATTGGATTTATGCTTCTTCCACAAGTACCTGTATTGGAATGTTGCCATGCTCCAAATTGATAAAGCCACTCTTCTAAACTGTATTTGTTCCAGTCTATTGCCTGCATAATCGTTACTTTTGAGTTCATTTAGTCACCACTGGAATTTGTTGGAAATCACAACGAGCTGTACTTACACCACGTTTTAAATGTTCAGCTTTCCGTTTTTCACATATAGCTTGAGTTGCATACTGAAGTTGAAAATTACTAGGACGATAATTCCCCATGTATTCACTTCCAGTGAAAACCGTCAAAACCCAAACTGTCACCCATGTAATCACTATCAGTCACCCCGCTAAAAACTTGGTAATAGCTTCTTGAAACATGGAAGCCAAAACAAAAATGGTTAAGCAAACATATAAAACTGAATCACTATTCATTGCGCACCTCGTAAGGCTTTTTCCAAATCTCGAATAATGTAATCCGTTACAACTCGAACACCTTTGTCGTACAGATCCATTTCTTTAAAGTTGGTCATTGATTCTTTTAGATCAATCAATACCTGCTCAACTGCTTTAACTTTTTTACGTTCAAGTAAATACAGGTCTTCGATTGATTCGCTAACCATCTTGTATTCATCAACCTCAGCCTGTCGGGATTGCCAGCACTGATACCAAATGACCCATTTATTATTAAACTCAACTAGATATTCAGCTTCCACCTTTGAATTTAAAGCTTCATACAAGCCAAATTCGCCAATCTCACTTTTAAAAACAACGTCAGCTTTAAAAACTCCAATCCAAAACCTATTTTTCTCAAACGCCTTTCTGCATTCATCCATTAAGTCGGCATTTAAATTTTGGTCATTATTTGTCATGTTCATAGCCCTGCCATCCCAGATTTAAATTTAGACTTTTGGTCCACATTGGCTAGTTGCTTTTGGAAGTACTCCAAGTTTTCATTCGAAACATTTGAGAAGCGACTGTATTGCAATTCAGAAAATAAGAAAGTTTCACCTGTCTCACCATCACGTACCTTTGAGGCAATAACCTCAAGCATTCCCTTAAACTGAGATTTGTCTTTGTTGTAATACTCATCACGATAAAGAAATAGGATTACATCAGCATCTTGTTCTATTGCACCAGATCCACGTAAATCTGACATAACAGGTCTTTTGTTTGGTCGCTTATCAACATCACGGCTTAATTGACTAAGGGCAAATACAGGGCAATCAAACTCCATAGCGATATTTTTCAACCCCTTAGAAATCACAGTCAAACGCTCATGTTCGGATATGTTTGGGTTTAAGTGAGGTGTTGCTATCAATTGTAGATAATCAATGAAAATAGCCCCTAATGAGCCAAATTTCGCTTTGGTTTTCCTAGCATGTCGTCGTACATCAGCAAGAGTCACAACGCCATCTTTAATCTCAAATGGTGCTTGTTGCATAAGCTTCACCGCGTCTGCAAAACCTGTCCAATCATCAGGATCCATGGTACCGTTTTGCATTCTTTTTAATTCAACACTGCCCATTGCTGCGGTAATACGTCTTGAGATTTTTTTCTTTTTCATCTCAATCGATTCAAATAAGACAGGCTTAACAAGATTGGTTGCAATGTGAGTTGAGATGTTTTGGGCAAATGCTGTTTTGCCCATACTTGGACGCGCTGCAACAATGACTAAATCACCATTTTGAATTTCACCAATTTTATTATCAAGTGCAATGAAACCAGTATTCACACCACGTACTGCATAAGTTCCATCCATCTTCTCAATCTGTATTTTGTTAACCTCGTCATAGAGATCAACCAATGAGTTAATTAATGGTTCTGGATCATCATCACTGGTAGCGGTACCAATATCGCTCAAAACACTATTTGCCTTTGCGATTGCGTCATCTGCCTCACCATTACTCAAATCATTGGCAATCTTCTGAATGCGAATAGCAGCCTCTCTGAGCTGTCTACGAGTTGCCAAGTCTTGCAATGTTTTCAAGTAAGACGAAACATTGTTGCTCAGTGTGACTGGTGCATTCTGGAATAAATCCAAAATGTATTTTTCGTTTACGCCCTGTTTTTCAGTGCCTAATGTTTTCAAGGAAGTCATGATTGTGACTTCGTCAATCGGTTCACCCTTTTCGTGAAGTTTTTTCATAGCACGAAATAAAACAACATGGGTTTGGATGGTGAAAATTGACTCGTTTGTCTGTGAAATTAATTCACAACACTCCCGGTATGTGAACAACGAAACCAAGAAAGCCAATTCGCAAGCTGGATCGGACAACTGGTCCTCAGTCACTCCCGAAATGTTAAATTGGGTATTCACTTACCACCTCCCAGACCTTGGCCATACTTCACAGGTATTGGTTTGATTTCAGGTGGTGGTATTAAATCTTGTTGTTCAGCAGGTTGATCATCAGGTGTTTGGTTATACAGACGTGGATCACGCTTAACCCATTTCACAAAATTTGAATACATCTGATTTGATCTAATTGATCCAGATTCAAGTTTGGTTTGGTAGTAAGCGTTTATCTCGGGCAAGATTTGATTAATCAATTCAGGTGTCATTGGCATCAAACCAGATTGTTTTAACCAGTCATTGAGTTGTTTTACATCAGGTGTCCAAACTTTTAAAACTTGATCAAGAGAATTTTCCTGATTTTCATTTTTTGGATTTTTTTCGTGTGTGAGGTTTTCACTCTCACAATCAGGATTCAGTTTAAAGGATTCAGGAATCAGGTTAAGGGAATCAGGAATCAGGGCGTTTCTTACTGGTATAGAAACAGTTTCATAACTGTTATCATCCTGCTCAATAACATTGTTAAAACTGTTCACATTAGTTTCATAACTGTTATTTATGTTTGGGTGAGTAGCCTGTTCAGTTGAATTTATGGGATTTTCACCATAAAAATCATTAAGTTGATCTTTAGTTAATAGTATCGACTTACCAATGACTAACTTATTTTTTGGGTTACGTTTGTAGACTGTGTACATGCCATTTTGATCAGGAAGGTCACTATCCTTTTCCAGTCCATGCGGTTTTTGATGTTTTGAAAAGTTTATTATCTGGATAACATCAGTTCCATCACAGTTATATAACGCTATAAAACCTAGTTTAGAAATGTTCAATAACTGTTCTGAAACGTTTATTTCATCTGCTGGGAAAAGTGACATTTTGATTTTTTTGGCACGATTCTCTAAACGTCCCTCACGATCTGCTAATGTCCAAAGTCCAATAAACAAAAGTCGAGCCTCGAACGGCAATTCAACTAGATCTTCATTTGAGAAAAATGAAGGTTTGATATTTCGTGATCTAGCCATTACAACTTTCCTTTCGCTTCAATCATTTTTCTGTGTGCTGACTTAAATCGATTAAGCAATCCAAACTCAGCCCTGTTTCTTTCCAGATCCTCAAGGATGTCACCAATGAAAGCGCCCTCACCTGGTTTGCATTTTCTCACCACACCCAGAGCATTCTGTAGTTCAATCTCTATGGTGCGAAATTCCTCAAGTGCATCTGCATAAGCATCATGATCAATCCACCATTGGTCATCATTTGCATTGTCTAAATCTTGTGCTAATATCGGTTTATTCATTTTGGTTTGCTCCAAATGTAAAACCGCCTCTGCTGTAACAGATGGCGGTTTTATTTTTTTGATGAATTAATTTCTTCCAATTCTTTCAATGAAGGGCAAAGATCAGCAGCTTTAAACTTCCCCTCTGTCACTTTTTGAGTGCGAATTGCAACCCTTTCGGACATTTCTGTCAGCCCCTTAACCCATGAGTGAACGGAAGGTTGAGACACCCCTAGGGCTTTTGCCGTCGATGACTGTGACCCAAAGTGAGAAACTATCTCTTCATATTTAGTAATTAAGTAATTTTCCATATTCACAACCAATAGGTAATTAAAATAAATATTATAGGTTAAACTATAAAATAGCAATAGTATAAACTATTTGATAGTTTATAGCTTCACCTATAATATATATCCAAACTCATTGGAAATTCGTTATGCAAGATTTAGCAAGTAGATTGAGAGCGACAAGGCTAGATAGAGGATTAAGTCAGGCTGATGTAGCTAAGGCTGTTGGAATGAGCCAGCCCTCTTATCACTCATTAGAAAAAGGTTTTACTTCAAGGTCTGTCTACTTAACAGAGATAGCAAAAGTGCTACGAGTGGATTCCTACTGGTTGCTCACAGGGAAAACTGCGTCAGATGTTGACGCTGAAGTAACGAATTTGCTTGAAAAGTCTTCGAAGGTAGGAGTAACTTCTAATGATAATAATGAAGAGCGTATATGGATTGACTTAGTGAATATTAGATTTTCATGTGGTGATGGGGAGTCCATTGAATTCCATTTTGATGATGTTATTTCAAAAAGGGACTTCTCTCCTAGTTTCTTTAAAAAACATGGTGTTAAGCCTGAAAATGTAAAACTAGCAATTGCCAAAGGTGACTCACAAGAACCCTATATCTGCAATGAAGATGAATTTGCTATTGATATTTCTGATACGGAAATTAAAGAAGGTGAGTTCTACGCTATTTATTTTGAGGGTGAAGCTATGCTGAAGCAGATTTTTAAAGAAGAAGGTGGTAAGTTGACTTTGCATAGTCTCAATCCCAAATATAAGGATAAAATTGTCTCTGATACTAATGGGGTAGGTTTCCGGGTGTTGGGGCGCCAGTTTTATAGAGCAGGCTAATAAAACGTTCACTTAGAACCGCCGGTTGAGGCGGTTTTTTTACGCCTCTAAAAATAGTTTAAAATAATTCGATAGGCTTACTTGACTAAAATAATAGGCTAGACTATAGTTTTAAATAGAAACACAAAAAGCCCCACACTGTGGAGCTAATTTTAAAACTTAATGCTTTTCTCTGTTACCTACCAAAATTCCAGAGATGCATTGTTATAACTGGTGATTTATTATGAACCAAAAAACCAATATTAGTCAAGTTCGTGATTCAAACTCACTTGCTTTACTCGCAAAGAAATTTGATGAAAGTTACGATGATCAAGAGATTCCTTTAAAAGCTCTTTCGTTTTCAGCAACACTTAAAGAAATTGAAATCTTATTTTCTTCTGATTGTGCTTATCTTTCTGAGGGTGCACGAAAACCAACCCGATTAAGCCTTATTAATATTGCGTCCTTGCTACTTCTCAAAGTTGATCTGTTTGTTGCTGAGTTGAGTGAATCTGAGCTTGGTAATGAAGATATTGAGTCGATAGTGACCATTGTTCATGATCTATCTTTTGCTTTGAATGCTCTGACAGCAACAACAATGGTAGACCGCCTTGCAGCAGCTTTAGCACGTGGAATTTATCTTATTAGTGAAGATCTTATTAAGCTTGTAGAAAGTATTCCAGACTTCCTTAAAGCAATTGTTAAGGAGAATGGAAATGTCTAAATCTCTTTCAAAAACCGTCACAATTGACGATTTGCAATTTGCAAATGTTGTTGCTCGTCAAGACCTTGTTTGGGTCGTTAATATTCTTGAGGATATTAAACACAAGGTTAAGAACATTAAAGACGAATGTGTGAAAAAAGGTGCACATCCTTACACGTTCAATAACCTTGAAACGTTCCTTGATCTCAATCATTTTACGATGCAAAACCGCTGTGATTATTACGATCAGGAATTGGAAGAAATTGGATTGAAAATTGATGCTTTGAGCAAAGGAGCATTGAAATGAGATTAGATATTTACGATGTTATCAAAGATGAAATTGAGCGTTGCAAAAATATAAATCACACACTTGAGGATCTTTACACTCAAATCAGGTCAACTCAAGAGCTTGTTGATAATGATGGTCTTTATTTTACAAGTTCTTTTAGATCGTTTGCGGTCGTAGAGCAATTAGCTAACTGCAACTTGGATAATCTAAGGAATTTATTAAAAAAATTAGAGTTGGAAGGTGACTCCAATGACTGACCTTTCTAACTTACCAATCAAAACTAAGCAACTGGCTTTTGTTTTGTGGCTTCACAAGATTGGCTATAAAGGCGTTATTCGCCCATGTGGAACTTTTGAGTTTCAATGCCACGTTGTAAATAAACGCTTCCCACGGAACGTGAAAATCGTTCCGAACTGGGGATTCAATAAACCTGCTAAGCAGTTGTATGCAGAATTTTTAGAACACTTGAGGGCTCCAGAATGAAAAGATTAATTTTGCCGTGGGCATTATTGCAATCAGCTTCAATTTGTTCGGCTAAAAATGACCCACGTAAATACTTAAATGGTGTCACATTGATTGATGGCCATATTGTAGCTACAGATGCAGAACGTGTTTTTTACTGCAAATATGATGAATTACCAAAACTTAAAAAGCCTTTAACTATCCCACTCAAGGCAATTAAAAACCTTGAGAAAAAACTAGATAAAACACGCTCAAGTTGTTTTGTTGAAGTTGTGCATCATTCCGATGGTTTGGCTTTGAATGTAATTGATATTGATCCAGAGGTATTTACCCCTGTTGAATCTATATTCCCTACTGAATGGCACCACATGATCCCTCAAGATGATGGAATGCAATACAAAGGCGCATCACCTCATTTTCAATGGCGCCATATGGTTGATTTTCAGAAGATCAACAAGCTATTGGGTGCAACCAATCCTGACGACACATATTTAAAGCCAACAGGTGTAGATACCCCTGCTCATGTTTATTTTTATGGCAATGATTATCCATTTGCTAAAGGTTTGATTATGCCGATTGTTGAAAGGAGTGTTGCGTGATGGATATTCAAAAAGAACGTGAAGCATTTGAATCAGCGCTTATCTCTAAGAGAATTTTTGATAAAGCTGATATTGAAAATTATGTAGTTTTTTATGCTGATCAGAATAAATACAAGCCATCAACAACCTGCACTGAAGGTGAAGTATTTGCAACCGAATGGATAAATGTTGGCTGGCGAATGTGGTGTGAAGCTAAAAAGCAAGCCATTCCCAATGGATTTGTTTTAATGCCTAAAAAGCCAACAGATGAAATGATCAAATACGCTCATGAACATCATGAAGGTGAATATTACCTACCTCATAGCTTATACGAGGCATTTGTAATAGCAGCACAGGAGCAAAGTAATGGAATTTAAAAAAACTATTGAGCTTCAGTACGACAATCTTAAAGCTACTGCACTGTGCAAAGCTAAAACAGATGTGCGTTTTTACCTTACTGGTGTTTATGTGGGTGATGGTTTTATAGCTGCCACTAATGGACACATGGCTTTGCTTTGCAATGAACCTGATTCAGTTGGTATGGATGTAATCATACCAGGTGATGCAATCGATTCGCTAATTCGCAAAGTTGGAAATAAAAGCAAAATCAAAACCACCCTTTTGCATCAGATTGATGATGAATTTTGGTGCTTAAACCACGGCGGAAATTTTGAGATGTTTAGGCTTATTGAGGGGAAATATCCTGATATTAAACGTGTTGATATTCCTAAACCTGTTGAAATCCAATTTAAACATTACCCTAAGTTTAATCTTGATTACTTAAGCATTTTCCAGAAAGTAGCAAAAGTTTATAAACAGGCTTTCCCTTCTTTCTACCCAACAACTGAAAATCATAGTGCATATGTAGAAATCACGAGTGATGTTCACGGCATTTTGATGCCTTGCAGAATTTAATAGGAAAAGAAAAATGAACGAATTTATTAAACCGAAAGTTACTCGTAAAAACGTAAATAGCATTGAGACCTCAGTTGATGATGTTGTTGAATATTTTTTTGAACTAATTGAGCAGGAGCAAGAACCAACTATTCTTGAGACTTTTGCAATGGGTTGTCTGGCTTCAATGAATCCAACATTTAATGAAGTGTTTAAGAATGCAAAAATATCGAAGACTGAAAGAAAAACCTTTCCGCCTGAATTTACTGCTGCAATGGAAAAATACAAATCCATGCTAGATGAAAATGGTGAAGAAAATTCAGATGAAGCGCGACTGCAGTTTCAAAAAGCAATGCTGCTTGCACCTGATTGGTTTAAGGATGAAGCACATCAAATGGCACGTGAGATGGGCTTATTGCCTGAACCCACTGAATGTCTAGCGGATGGCACACCAGTTTTCACAGCTGAACAGATTGCTGCAAATTTGGGTGTTCCAGTTGAAGAAATATTAAAACATATGGATGAACTTAAAAAGTTGCAAGAGGAAGAAGGATTAAGCGGATCTAATGCTTATCTAGTTGATTCCTCAGAAGTGCATAAAATTCAATAAGGGGAATTGCATGAACGCATTAGTTAAACCAGCAATCCAGATCGCAGACAAACAAACCGCAATTATTGAATACAACTCTGTGCCAGTAATGCTCACTGAACAATTAGCGGATTTTTATGGAACTGACTCAGTTCGTATTCGCCAAAACCATGATCGTAATAATGAACGTTTTGTCGAAGGTAAGCACTTCTTCAAAATTACAGGACAGGAATTAAAAGATTTTGCGAGTAGCTTAAAGATACTCGCAAATTATCCTGAAATATCTAGTAAAACTCGATCCCTAATTCTTTGGACAGAAAAAGGCGCTTCACGTCATGCAAAAATACTAGATACCGATCAAGCTTGGAATGTATTTGAGCAATTGGAAGATTGTTACTTTGCCACCAAATCACAGGCTGGCTTTGAATTAGCAATCCCTCAAAACCTGCCTAGCGCATTACGTGCCTATGCGGATCAAGTTGAGCAGAATCTAATTATTGCCAAAGAACGTGATCATGCTATTGCAACCAAAGCTGAAATTGGTGAACGGCGTGAAGCTACCGCAATGGCCACAGCATCCAAGTTCAAACGTGAATGTGAAAGCCTAAAGCAGAAACTAGGTGAATCCACAACCTTTGCAGCAGTAGCAACAATCAACTCAAAACTAAAAACCAGCTTTGGAAACAAAGAAGGTCGCCAGCTTTCTAAATATAGCCGAGAGCATGGTTTGGAAATTAAAAAAGCCACTGTGCAAGATCAGCGTTTTTCAGAGGTGAATTCATATCACCGAGATGCTTGGCTCGCACTTTTCAATATCAACTTAAATTCAGTCTTTGGAGTATAAACATGAAACAGCCATCTAAACTTATGTGTCAACTTGCCTCATTAACTCGTGGGCTGGATAAAGAAGGTTCTGAGGCTAAGCCAAAACCACGCCACAAACTTGCTTTAAAACTCCGCAAGGTGGTGAAAAGCGCAGAAAAATTAGAAGAACAGGAGTTCGAGTGGTTCTGTCGTATCAATGGTGCAAGAGATATAGCATTAGATCTCATGGATGGACTAGGGCTTAAAAGTGGTGCTGAGATTGAAAAGCAATTAATTCATATTCTTGAAGCATTGGATGGTGTGGAATGAGTGAAACTAAAATGATAGTCATGCAAGAATCCGAACTTGAATCCCTGCTTGACAGAGTCTGCCGAAAGGCAGTGCTTGAAGCTTTTGCGGAAAAAGATGACGAGCTTCTAAATATTGATCAGCTTTGTAAAAAGATACCTGGATTGACCAGACATCTATTTAAGAAGCTTTCCGAAGAATCAAAATTGAAATGCGTTAGAGGGAAATACTCCCTCAAAGCGGTTAAAGACGCGATGCAATCTCGGTAGCAGTTGGATTGTAGTAAACCATAGCCCTTTTAGGGTTTGACCAACCAAACATCTTACATAGATCCAACAGCGGCAACTTTAGAGCAATTCGGGTTGCCGCAGTATGTCTTGCATCATGAAAAGTAAAACCCTCTAACCCTGCTTTTGATCGAGCATTATGAAACGCCAGACTAGCCTCATTCGGTGAATATTTAAAAACTTTCCCTGTTTTATTTTCACTAATATTTTCAAGAATTGTTAAAGCGATAGCACTCAATGGAACTTCTCTTTGTCTGCCATTTTTTGTTGCTGTTAATCTTAAATACTTTTGGTCCAAGAAAATACGATTCCATTCAAGACCGCAAATTTCCGAAAGACGCATACCAGTTTCAAGTGCAAGAATGAATAATGCCTTTAATTCATTATTTAAATGCGGTAGTAAGGTTTCTATTTCTTCTAGAGCAATAACACGCTCTCTATGCTCTGATTCTTTTGGTAGTAACACTTCCTTCAGTGGGTTATCACTCAACCATAATTTAGTTTCTATACACCATGCAAAGAAGCCTTGAAGCATGATTAGATCACGGCGGACAGTTGCTCCCTTAACAGTTCTTAAGCGCAACTCCCTCCATTTAACAAGCATTTCTTTATCGACATTTATTAAGGCTTTTGAGCAGTCCATATTTTTAAGGATGTAATTTATCCTAGTGATTTCTTGGGATGCACCTTTTTTATTTATAGATACATTTTCTCGATATTCAATCAATGCATCTTTAAAAACGATGTGTTCAAAATTTTGCACCTTTTCATTTTTTAAAGTGACTTCAAGTTCTTTTGCCCAAGCTTTTGCATCTCTCGCAGTATCAAAAGTTTTAGATTTAGGTGGATGGGGTTTTATTCTAACTGTTGCTGTTACCCTTCCATTTCTCTTCTGAAAAGTCGCCATCTCGTTGCACTCTTGTGACACTAGAATTAATAATTCATTGTAATTCAATTTCAATAGAATGAAAAACAATTTATAAACCACTGTTTTTAATAAATTTAATAAATCACACTTTAACACATACAAATAAAAAACGCCCCTGTTGGGGCGTTTTATATTTAAACAATGTAAGAATTAAGCTGTCAATTCTTTTACAGCGCCAACAACTGCTTCAGTGGTAATACCAAAGAATTGGAACAAATCTTTGGCTGGTGCAGACTCACCGTAAGTTGACATACCAATGACTTTGCCGTCTAAACCTACAAATTTCCACCAGTAATCTACATGTCCAGCTTCAACTGCAACACGTGCACGGATATTTGATGGTAATACCGCTTCACGATATGCAACATCTTGCTTAACAAATTCTTCCGCACATGGCATAGACACCACACGCACACCCTCAAGTTGTGCATATGCTTCCATCGCCAATGAAACTTCTGAACCGGTCGCAATGATGATCGCTTTTAATTCACCTTTTTCTTCAGCCAATACATAACCACCTTTCACAACATTCTCAATCTGAGCTTGAGTACGTGTTTGGAATGGTAAGTTTTGACGAGAGAAAATTAACGCTGTAGGGCCTTCGTTACGTGTTAAAGCAGATTTCCAAGAAATAGACGCTTCAACTGTGTCGCATGGACGCCACGTATTTAAATTTGGTGTACCACGTAAAGATGCAATTTGCTCAACAGGTTGATGTGTTGGACCGTCTTCACCTAGACCAATCGAATCATGGGTATAAACATGGATCACACGTTGTTTCATCAATGCAGACATACGAACTGCATTACGAGCATATTCCATAAACATAAGGAATGTAGCTACATAAGGAATGAAACCACCATGCAATGCTACACCATTGGCAATTGCAGTCATACCAAACTCACGCACACCATAATGTACATAGTTACCCGCAGGATCAGACTCAACCCCTTTCGCGCCTTTCCAAAGTGTAAGGTTTGAACCAGCCAAGTCAGCAGAACCACCTAAGATTTCAGGTAGGAAAGGGGCAAATGCTTGAATCGCATTTTGGCTTGCTTTACGTGTTGCAATGGTTTCACCTTTTGCATTCACTTCAGCAATATAAGCATCCGCTTGTGCCAAAAATTCTGCTGGCAAGTCACCATTGACACGGCGTTTTAACTCAGCCGCTTCTGTTGGGTATTTTGCAGCATAGGTTGCAAAAACGTCATTCCAAGCAGCTTCTGAGGCTGAACCCTTTGCTTTTGCATCCCAAGCTGTATAAACATCGGCAGGAATAACAAACGGCTCTTCTTTCCAGCCCAATGCTTCACGAGTTAATGTAATTTCATCATTACCTAGTGGCGCACCGTGGCAATCTTCTTTACCTTGTTTGTTTGGCGAACCTAAACCAATAATCGTTTTACAGATAATCAACGTTGGTTTCGAGCTTTCTGCACGCGCAGCAACTGTTGCAGCTCGAATTGCATCTGCATCATGACCGTCTACACGAAGTACTTGCCAACCATAAGCTTTAAAGCGTTCTTCTGTATCATCAGAGAACCAGCCTTCTACTTCACCATCAATAGAAATACCGTTGTCATCATAATAAACAACGAGTTTTCCAAGACCTAATGTTCCAGCAAGTGAACATGCTTCATGGGAAATACCTTCCATTAAGCAACCATCACCCAAGAAACAGTAAGTGAAGTGATCTACAACTTGAATATCTTCTTTATTAAATTGTGCTGCTAAAGTTTTCTCAGCAAGTGCAAAACCTACAGCATTGGCAACACCTTGACCAAGTGGACCTGTTGTCGTTTCAATCCCTGGTGCATAACCTAATTCTGGGTGACCAGGAGTTTTAGAATGTAACTGGCGGAATTGTTTAATATCTTCAATAGAAAGATCATAACCCGTTAAATGAAGCAAAGCATATTGCAACATTGAACCATGACCATTTGACAATACAAAACGGTCGCGGTTTGCCCATTGTGGGTTGCTTGGATTATGGTTTAAAAATTCACGCCATACGACATCAGCGATATCTGCCATCCCCATTGGAGCACCTGGATGTCCAGAATTAGCTTTTTGCACAGCATCCATAGCCAATACACGAATTGCGTTAGCTATACGACGTTCATTCAGCGGGGTTGTCATAAATCAGAGTCCAATAAATTAAAATATAGGAAGATGAATAGAAAATTCAAAAACTGGGATGTATTGTCTTAAAAAAAGCGATCAGGGTAAAGACTTAAGTCTATATTTATCCGCTTAGGTTGCAAATTAATTAAAAAATATACTGAATAGTCTTAAATCAACGTTAAAAACGGTCTTTTTTCTTATTCACATCGAACATCTCAACATCAAGCAAATCAAATTTGATTATGTTTAAGCGATGCAGTTACATTCGGACATTCTTTCACCATCCAATTCAGTCTAAATTTTGAAAATTTCATGCTGATCATTATTCAATAGAACAAGATCTCGCTAAAGCGTTTCACGCGATAAAAAATCATGATAACTTGAATTCAAACTGCCACACTTTTGGTGATTTGCCCAGAAACAATACCCAATCGCAATCTTTTATCAATTTTACTCATGAGCATATCAATTAAAAACACATGAAAATGAATTTAATTCATGCATTTTAGTCAGGTAATGCTAGTCCTCAGGCTGAAGTCGATGTAACATATTGCGTCTTTATAAATTACTGTGATAGGACTTTCATGCGCGAGTATGCTGTTTTTACTTCGGAATCTGTGAGCGAAGGCCATCCAGATAAAATGGCTGACCAAATCAGTGACGCTATCTTGGATGCAATCTTAAAAGAAGACCCATACGCTAGGGTTGCATGCGAAACATTAGTAAAAACTGGTGCAGTCGTTCTTGCAGGTGAAATTACAACGACTGCAAATGTCGATTTTGAAACTATTGTCCGCAATACCGTAAATGGAATTGGCTATCACCATACCGATTTAGGTTTTGATGGTTCAACTTGTGCTGTGATTAACATGGTGGGTAAACAATCACCTGAAATTGCACAAGGTGTAGACCGTCAGAAACCAGAAGACCAAGGTGCAGGTGACCAAGGTTTAATGTTTGGTTATGCAAGCCGTGAAACTGATGTGTTAATGCCAGCACCGATTTCATATGCACATCGCTTAATGGAAAAACAAGCTGAATTACGTCGTAATGGCGCACTACCGTGGTTACGCCCAGATGCAAAGAGCCAAGTAACATTTGCCTACGAAAATGGCAAACCTGTTCGCTTAGATGCAGTTGTTCTTTCAACTCAGCATGATCCTGAAATTTCGCAAGCCAATCTTAAAGAAGCTGTGATTGAAGAAATCGTGAAAAAAATTATCCCTGCTGAAATGTTCCATGCAGGTACTAAATTTCACATCAACCCAACAGGGTTATTTGTGATTGGTGGTCCAGTGGGAGACTGTGGTTTAACCGGTCGTAAAATCATTGTAGATACTTACGGTGGTATGGCGCGTCATGGTGGCGGTGCTTTCTCGGGTAAAGACCCATCAAAAGTTGACCGTTCTGCAGCGTATGCAGGCCGTTATGTTGCAAAAAATATTGTTGCAGCAGGTTTGGCGGATAAATGTGAAATTCAAGTGTCTTATGCAATTGGTGTTGCTGAGCCGACTTCCATTTCGATCAACACATTTAATACCGGTAAAGTATCTGATGAATTGATTATCCAATTGGTTCGTGAGCATTTTGACTTACGTCCATACGGTATCACCCGTATGCTTGACTTGATTCAACCAATGTATAAGCAAACCGCTGCTTATGGCCATTTTGGTCGAGAAGGTTCAGATACTGCATTTACTTGGGAAAAGACAGATAAAGTTGAAGCGCTTAAAGCTTCTGCAAATTTGTAATTCTAGCCTAAGATCTAAATCTAAAAAAGCTCGCAAATGCGAGCTTTTTTATTGAATTAATGTTATCGGGATGAATACCTCAAAATTTTTCCTCCTCTACACCACTGAATTTCTATATGTTAAATATCCTATCGATATTTATAACTTAAAACAGCTCTAATGGTTTGTTTATTTTAATCATTAGCATGATCTAATTTTATTGTTTTTTAAAAAATCAAACCTTTATACAATTAAACCTACCATCTACACGTACATGAATTATTGACCATCTGATTTAGAATCTGGCTGTAACACACTCAATAAAGAAACTTGTGCTGGGGTTTCTGTATTGTGATTTTGCAAATAAATATGTCCCACTTTAAACGTTACTGCTGCAATCAAACAAGCAACCAGACAAAACGTCCATAATCCATATGGGCTTTTAATATGTTGAGAGCCACATTTTGGACAAACTTTTTGTGTTGAACTGACCGCTTCATCACAACAAGCACAATGATATTGTAGAATCATATTCAGATCTCCTTTTAGGCACTATTATTGTTTTTAATTATTACACTACAATTATATCCATATATGTAATGCAAAAAATCTGTTTCTTTTTTTAGTGTACATGATTCGCATCTTTTGACAAGACAAATTTGTTTCAATATATTCTTATATAAATTCAACAACTTAAATTTACATAATAAAAATAAATGATTATAAATCAATACTATCTAATTGTGGATCATTCATTCAATATTCTGTATCACACTGATTCAGGCTATAATCTACGAAGTGAAAGAAATTGTTTTGGAGATTATTTTGGTACAGCTGATTAAAAAAGGCGGATTAAGAGAACGTGCAAATCGCAGTCGTAAATACACGCAATCTGAGAATAATATGAAAACCTTAGATCCGCATCGGTATACCACTCAAGATCCGAACCACAGTCGCAATGATCAACCGTCACAAGAACAGCTTTTAAAATCTCAACCACATCCTGACCATTAAAACATTTTCAAAACATCGACCCACAGGAAAATAGCAAATAATAAGAAAAAGCTTCCTGAAACAATATCGATATAACTTCCAGATTTTTGATAAATGCGCTTAATTTTAGGAATTGACATGATCATCATCAATAGGCTGAAAACTAAAAATGTTTGAATGGGAATAATCACTGCCAATTGCGGTTTTAAATCTGCACCTGCTGTTGAACTCAATGCCAATGAAAAAACACTACTGAAATAAATCACAATCTTAGGATTAGCTAAATTGGTATAAAGCCCTAATAGAAAATAGTTTTTAGGGGGCTGCTCGATCACGCCATCTAAATTGGTATTTTGTTTAAGTGTTGCAATGCCGCCTCTCAACATTGCATAGCCCATTTTGGCAAGGAACAGGCCTCCGATCAGCATCAAGACCTGTTGAATCCACGGCCATTGTTCCAATAAAACCGTAAAACCAAGCAAAGTTAAAGCAACCCATACCACCACACCGGCAGAGATGCCTAGAATGATTTTTAAAGTATTGGCACGTGTTGTCGATGCTGAGCTTTTAGCGACAAGTAATACATCTGGACCAGGACTCAACTGTGCAACAAAGTGTAGTGCACAAATAGTCAATAACATCGACATAATAAAATCTTAGAAATTGTGACTCAGTGATTATATCGTTTGATCAAAAATATGTTTAAGAAATTATGCTTGCTTTAGGGTTTGTTGACATTTCATAAATGGCTTGCGTTGTAGGTTAAAATTGAGCATGAGACGTATACGTCGTAAAGCATGAAGAGAATAGCGAGACTATTTTCGAGTTTCATAACGAAGGCTGAGATAATTTTAGCCATAACCCTGAGCAAGAACAAAGCACGGCTTTGTTTGCAGCGCAAGGCGCAGCGGGGACTAGCGTGTTTTTTGCCTCTACGTCGTTACCTTGCGAAACGATGTTTCTTATCATTTAGAATGACTAAATTTCGTATTGCGTGCCTAGTATCGCCTAAAAAAACTCATAGTCGCAAACGTAGACGAATTGTCCACAGACCCTATGATTTCAGGCATAAAAAAGCCGAATCATTGATTCGGCGTTCTATTCAACATCGTAGACTGTATTTTACTTTTTATTTATATCTTTCAATTCAATTTGTTTATGCTGCGGTTCAACTTCATGCGCTTCACCATCAATAATGGTTGAATCACGATGTTGCCCAGATTGCTGGTTTTGCATATCCTGCATTTGACGCATCAAATCTGCAAATGGGTTTTGACCTTGAGCACCACCCATGTCCCCCATTCCACCCATCATATTGTTCATCATGGCTTGTTGCTTTTTCGCCATATATTTCATACCTGCATTTTTAATTGCATTCTGTACAGGTGGAAGAATAACCAGTAGCGCCAAGACATCGGTGATTAAACCTGGAATCATCAACAAAATACCCGCAAATGCTGTCGCCATTTTTTTGGCAATTGCAGGATCATTCCCCATCATTCCTGTCATTTGCATTTGTTGTAATTGCGGCATAATTGTTGCGGTACTTGAGCGCAATAAGTTTAAACCAATTACAAAAGCAATGATAAACCAGAAAAATACGTACCAACCGCTAATGAACTGGGCTACACCAATCCATACAGCAATTTCAAGAATCGTACCAATTAAAATAATAGGAAAAAGTTTCATCGAAACAAGGCATCTCAAAGATAAATTAAAAGTGAGCTTGAAAATTCACATATAAAAACAATGAATTTCGTTGCTTCTATCATTTATATGGGCAGTTAAAAAATTTTAAAGGGTAATTTTGTGTTCTAACAGCGATTTTGTATATTTGTGCAATTTATTGACTAAGGTTTTACAAATAATGAGCACCCTCGCACTGTGCTTATAGGAAATAATACTGATGTGTACTTTGATTATACAACTTAGTGAAAATTTTACTTACAATTCATTTTTAGAATCATATAATTGAAGCAAGACTTACGATAAGCAGTATTATGCCTTTAATTATTGGAATTGACCCCGGTTCACGCTTAACAGGTTATGGCATCATTGAAAAAGATGGTCAAAAACTTACTTTTGTTGATGCTGGTACAATTCGCACTGAAACAACTGAAATGCCTGAGCGACTCAAACGAATTTTTGCTGGAGTTGAACGCATTGTTCAGTTTCATGGCCCTACAGAAGCTGCTGTAGAGCAAGTATTTATGGCACAAAACCCTGATTCTGCTTTAAAACTTGGGCAAGCGCGTGGTGCTGCAATTGCCGCATTGGTCAATTTAGACTTACAAGTTGCAGAATATACAGCTCGTCAAATTAAACAATCTGTTGTGGGCTATGGTGCTGCAGACAAAGAACAAGTTCAGTTGATGGTGATGAAGTTACTCAACTTATCAATCCAACCCCAACAAGATGCTGCCGATGCACTCGCTGCAGCAATTTGCCATGCCCATGCTTCTGGCAGTATGAGCAAACTAGCTGTACTGAATGCTTTAGGCGGTATGGCTCGTGGGCGGAGTCGCAATAGTAGTCGTCGACGTTAATTTATATACTCCACCAAAACGCCTCGCTCTACCCATGTCTAAGCCCAAGCTATATCAGTCATAAAGGTGAATTCAAAGCGTTTTTATTTATTGAGATGGTACAGCCCATCTCAAGTTAAATAAGGCAAAGTATCTTTTCGAATCTCACGAATACTGGGCTGCTTCGTATAGGTTGCAATTAACATTTTTCCAGAAGTTCTTAAATTTTTCTTCTGTTCAGAATCAACACGAATCAACACCAACTCTTCAGGGATACGTGGATTACTCCCTTCTCGACATATTATGAAATTTTGATTCCGTTCAAGAATGGTATAACTTGGAAATTCTTTTTGCAACTTTGCTTTAAATGACAAAGACTTATCTTCTTTTTTTCCACTATCGAGTTGGGTATAAATAATCAATACCAAACACGCAGCAAATACAATTCCAACAACTAAATATTTATCAATCATGTAATTTCACTCGAATATACTTCTGCTGTTTTTCATTATACTGATAAACATGGGTTTCATTTATAGGCACAATTTTAGCGATATCACCAACATAGATTTGTTGCGTACCAGAATAGTGAATTTCAATATCGTACAAACCCTCATGCTCAGTGCTTAAAAAACGATAATCAGCTTGTGTATTGTAGATTTTATCACTTCCTGTCACTTCATTGTCATTCCCAATTTCTGCAACTTCCAATTTGACCATTGCAGGGTTTTCATCAAATGGGATGATATAGAGCGTGCTCGTTGAATAGCCTTGTCGACTATAGGCTTGTTCTTCAACATAGCCTTTTATTCTCGGACCAATTTTTCGAATATTTTTAACTATATTTTCAGTCGGATAAGGCAAATAATTAAAATCTGCATTCATCCAACTATTTTCATCCTGACTCTGGCTCACTAACTCAAATTGACCTAAAGCATTTTTCTTAAATAGGTAGATTTTAGTAAATGTTGCGCATACACCACAAAAGTTTAGTAGTTCATTATTTTTATCTATCGAAACTTCTGTCGTACTTATAAGATAGCGCAACTCATTTTGAGCATTTTGATAAGCACTCGCAGGGCTAAATACAATTACAGCATCATCACGATCAAAGACATGGGTATATTCGGGATTTTTAATCCCGACATACTGTATGTTACTCTGATCTAATTGAGGGATTTTGACATATTGGATCTGTTTTTGATAAAAAGACTTCATCACAGTTTTAAAGTCCAAATTTTTTAAAGCAATCTTATTCTTATTTGTCACAGCATCTACTTGTTGTGCGACAAGCTCAGTATGAATACCGCAAATCAAAATACAGCTTAATAAAATTTTGTTGATCATCATATGTAATATTGATTGATATCAGTATGTGGTTGCTATTCTAAATAATCTCTTTAACGAATCATCTTAAAATCAGTATAGTCTAAACCATGATTAAGGTTTTGTTGTTCAATACTGCTCACTTCAGCACGTAACGGACCAACATAGCAATGACGAATCAAACTTAAAATCGCTTGTTCATCTCCGATCACAACAGCTTCAACCTCTCCTGTAGTTAGGTTTTTCACATAACCTTTTAAATTCAATTGTAAAGCTTCTTTTTCAAACCACCGACGGTAACCTACAGCTTGAACTTTACCACGAATTAACAATTTAACCGCTTTCATCGCAAACTCACTCCTCACAATGATTGACCACATAGTACACAGCATCACGCATTTGCTGTGCCTGTAAACCGCGCATACCGTTTTTTGCGAGCCTATCACCTGCCAAAGCATGCAAGGTGACAATTTCATGTAAATGAATATTTTCATCAAACTGTGCTTTTAAACTAGCAATCATTCCTGCAAGAACATCCCCCATTCCACCAGTGCCCATGCCTGCATTCCCCGCAGTACAGATCCATAAATGTTTTTCTAAAATCAAACTTCCAGAACCTTTAAGTACCCACTGGCCTGAATATTTTTGCTGAAGTTTTTGAATCGCAGCAATACGATCATGTTCAATTTCTGCCACTGAGCAATTTAATAATTTAGCAGCCTCACCAGGATGAGGGGTCAGGTAAGTTCGTTGATTGATTTGAACAGCTTGTTCAGCTAAAAACCATAAAGCATCAGCATCTAAAACCACTTGTAGCTGTGGGTTTAATTGAATAGGTGAAAACCATTTTGAAAATTGTTGTTTTGCCCAAGCATCACGTCCTAAACCCATGCCAAAACTAACAGCATCCACATGGCTTAATAAATCTTGAATATCTAAATCATTTAAAGCATTGATATCTCTCAGCATGATATTAGGAGAGCGTGCCAGAATTGCAGTGTGATGTTTGGCATGGCATACAATCGTGACTTTTCCTGCACCCGCACTAAATGCAGATTCAGCAGCTAACATGACTGCTCCCCCCATCTCTGCATGCCCACCAACTACCAAAACATGCCCATAGCAGCCTTTATGACCAAACGCTTGGCGTTGTGGCAATTGGATCTGTTTGGGTGACAACTGTGCGACTGCTTTTAATTGCGAGTCTACTGGGACGACTGAAATGAGCTCAATTTGCCCCGTATATTCTCGACCTTGTCCTGTAAACAAACCCGCTTTAAGGCCTAAAACAGTCAATGTTTGATCTGCTTTTACCGCCACAGGTAAAGGTTGTCCTGTATTGGCACTTAAACCGCTCGGAATATCAATGGCTACTTTTAAACCTGATTGGGTATTATAGTGTTGAATAATCGATTGCAATGCATCATCCAAATCACGATTTAAACCAATACCAAACAATGCATCAATATGACAATCAAACCGCTTTTGGATATTAAAATGTGGATGGATTTTGAGTTGATCTGCCTGTGCTAATTCAATTGCCGCCTTCAACTGCTGAGAATGCCCTGCTTCAGTTGCAAATATTTCGACTTGATAACCGTATTGATGCAAATAATGAGCAACACAATAGCCATCACCAGCATTATTTCCCGCACCGCACCACAGCGCAACAGTAGTAATTGGGGGAGAAGCTTGTTGAAACAAAATATTTAAGTGTTGCGCAATCGACCAAGCCACCTGTTGCATTAAACCAAAAGTGCTATTTTGCTGAGCAAACCAACGCGCTTCCCATGCTTGTATTTCACGGCTGTGATAAACTTGCTGATGCATCATTCTGTCCTTTTCTTCTCACTATTTTATAGCGCATTGATTCATTATGTCGGCAACTTTAACTTCGCAATCCATTCCCTTGCAACAGCTTGATCTTCAAGAACTAAAGTCTTGGATCAAACAACAGGCTTTGCAACTGGGCTTTGCTGATTGTGTCATTGCTCGTCCTGATGCTCAAGCTGAATTACCACGATTTAAAGAATATTTAAAACGCGGATACCATGGCGATATGAAGTTTTTAGAAGAAAATTTAGAAAAAAGAGCGGATCCCACACTACTGGTTCCAGGCACGAAAAGTATCATCTGTGTACGAATGAACTATTTGGTTGAAACACCAAAACCACGTTATGTCCCAGATGAACCCAATTCAGCCATTATTGCCCGTTATGCACGTGGACGTGACTATCATAAAATCATGCGTGGTCGGTTAAAAACCTTGGCAACCCTCATTAAAGAAAAAGTTGGTCCGTTTGAATCTCGCCCCTTTGCGGACTCGGCACCAGTATTTGAAAAATCACTGGCAGAAAGTGCAGGAATGGGATGGACGGGTAAACATACTTTATTGATTCATAAAAAATCGGGTTCCTTTTTTGTTTTAGGTGAATTATTTACTTCACTTGATTTACCCTTTGATGAACCGTCAACGCCTCATTGTGGTTCATGTTCAGCCTGTATCGATATTTGCCCAACACAAGCGATCGTTGAGCCATATATGCTGGATGCGCGTAGATGTATCGCCTATTTAACCATCGAATATAAGGGAATTATTCCTGAAGAGTTAAGACGTGATATTGGTAACCGTGTTTTTGGCTGTGACGATTGTCAACTGATTTGTCCTTGGAACAGTTTTGCCAAAAAAGCCTCAATTGAAGACTTTAATCCACGTTATGGCTTAGACAATATTAATTTATTAGATTTATGGCAATGGGATGAGCAAACCTTCCTCAACTGTACTGAAGGAAGTCCCATCCGACGTACAGGCTTTCAAAGCTTTATGCGCAATATTGCAATCGGCTTAGGTAATGCACCGTATTCAGCCCAAATTATTACAGCTTTGACCCAAAATAGAGCCCTACATGATGAAGTTGTGCAAGTCCATATTGATTGGGCTATTAAAGAGCAAAGCTCTAAACAAGGCTAAATTCAAGCTCATTTATGCCCTTAATTTGTGCCAAATTATAATTTTCAGATCGTTACAAAGTTCGTAATTTTTGAATATTTTAATAACCAATACACTGAAGTTAACAAAAATTAAAGTTAAAATTTTGTGAGTAAATCACAAGAAATGTGATTAACTTTGCAACTATATTTATAATTTTAGTTCTCTATACTCTTGATCATTTTAATCGTAAGATACCATCATATTTGTACTTTTTTGCCCTATAGAATTGGCATGAATTATGTATTATATACAGGGATAGATAATGATTATCATGGATTTAATTAATGACAGTACGTAATGACTGGGCTCGTGAAGAAATTCAAGCTTTATATGAACAGCCTTTTTTAGACTTAGTTTTCAAAGCACAGCAAATTCATCGTGAACACTTTGATGCCAATACCATCCAAGTCAGTACTTTACTTTCAATTAAAACTGGTAAGTGCCCTGAAGATTGCAAATATTGTTCGCAATCTGCACGCTATGATTCAAAATTAGAAGCTGAAAAACGTATTGCGGTTGATAAAGTAATCAGTGAAGCAAAAGAAGCCATTGAATCAGGTTCTTCGCGTTTTTGTATGGGTGCAGCATGGCGAAACCCACATGAGCGTGATATGCCTTATGTCCTCGAAATGGTGCGTGAAGTTAAAGCCTTAGGTTTAGAAACCTGCATGACACTGGGTATGCTTAACCAATCACAAGCTGAACGTTTACATGCAGCAGGCTTAGATTATTACAACCATAACTTAGATACGTCTCGTGAATACTATTCACATATTATCAGCACCCGTACTTTTGATGATCGCTTAGACACCTTGGATCATGTTCGTAATGCAGGTATGAAAGTCTGTAGTGGCGGTATTGTTGGACTGGGTGAAAATCGTAATGATCGTATTGGATTATTACATGAATTAGCAACCTTGCCTGTTCATCCTGAATCTGTACCGATCAACATGCTTGTCCCAATTGAAGGTACGCCACTTGCAGATGTTGAAAAACTTGATGTCACAGAATGGATTCGTACTATTGCGGTTGCGCGTATTATCATGCCACACAGCTATATCCGTCTTTCTGCTGGCCGTGAATCTCTCACTGACTCAGATCAAGCTTTAGCCTTTATGGCAGGTGCAAACTCGCTATTTAGTGGTGAAAAATTATTAACCACACCGAATGCAGGCGAAGGTAAAGACAAACAACTGTTTAATAAGTTAGGTTTAAAAGCAGAAAAAGCCAAACCAACAGTGGCTGAGCTTTCTGTCGATGCCATGGCGAGTTAATTCAAAGTTTCGTGAACACCACTTCAGAAAAAAGGGGTGTTCGCGTTTCCCATTTGATTCTTTTTATTATACTTTCTATGATTACGTCACTACAACTTACTTTACATTTGTTAAATAATCATCACACTATTCTTTTTCTGCATTTGATCTACGATATCATCTGTGGCAAAGCCAAGTCGCCAATACAGCAATTGCAGTACATCTAGTTCATCTTGCGTAATAATTCGATCATTCCACAAACAAATTTCAGCCACGCCCAAAATACTTAGGCGATCACGTAATAATAACCCTGCAATATCATTTAAGATTTCTCCCAAATCAATAGGTTCATCTGAGATTTCCTCAAACAGTTCTAACTCATCCTTAGACAAAACCCGTTCTAAAATCTCATAACGTACATCAAGCTGATTGGCACTGTTAATTTGCTGTACGTGCAGTAATGCATCAATCAAGCGCACAATTTGCGGCTTCACCGTTTCCAATGATGAGGGTGTATGCATCGGCAGCAAATGCAATTCAGCCTTTACACGTTCAATCAGCAATGCATCTAACAAACCAATCTCGCCATCTTCTTGAATAATTTTCGCTAGCTTGGTCACAAATTGACGTGCACTGGTCGCAGGCATATTACCAAGATTTTCACAGGCATCATGGAAAATTTGAATATGCACCCGACCATCTAAATTCAAAAGTGAGTCAATAATTGCACGACTCACCTCTGCATCAGATGGAATAAATTCGCGATACTGTCGAATCATTAAGATGGCGACCATCACCTCACGAGAACCCGTTGCTGTTTGCATAGCGCGCTGAATCAAGTCAGAACGCTCAATTTGACGGCGTACTTCTGGATTTAAAGGCTTAATTGCATCGTTTAAAGCAAAACTAATCGGCGATAATCGTAACAGAGGTAGCGGCTGTGGAGATACCCACGGGTTATAAACATCCCCTGTTGATTCTTCCAAAGGTCGCAACAAACTAAATAAAGGCTGACTGCGTAATTTTTTTAAATTTTCGAGCTGTAAATCCTGTAATAGTGTTGGATTTAACTCATAAATACGGTCTTCAATACTTGGATGGATATTTAACCAACTTTGCGGACTTAATGAATTAGCAAAACACATATGCGCAATGGCTTCTGAAAACTCACTATGAATTTGAGAACCTGCGTGATGCACATAGATCCGTAATAACGTTTCTACATTGGCATTATTTAACAATAACTTTTTAGTTTTATAATCGTTATAAAAAGTACGCCCCCCTAAAGTGAAATATTTAATCAAACGATTAATTAAAATCCCCATACTACCTAACAGCCAAATCACGCCACCAACAGCAACAAAACTGGTTTCAAATTTATGCTGATTTCCCTTGGCGTTATAACGATTAAAACCCTGTTTTGCGATTTTACTTCCCAACTGGCTAAAGGTAATTAAACCACTATATAAAATTTTAAGTCGGGTATTTTCACGTGCTTCACCTGACAAAATTTGATTAAACTCATGACCGAGCAAACCATAAAGTTCTAATTCATCCAAGTTCTGTAATGCACCCCAAGTCAGGATAATCACTGTATCTCTTGGATGGAATCCAGCAGTTAATGCATTAACCCCAACTTCATCTGGCAAAACATATAATGTAGGTGCATCAATTTCAAAAGTCTCCGCAAATTTATCTGCTAGTTTTAATGCTACACTTTCTTCAGGTGTGCTTTCAATTTGACTTAAACGACGGGCTTTTAATTGCTTTGCAAGTGAATGACCACCTGTACGGAAGACATAAAATTCATATGCGATTGACCATCCAATAATGACAATGATCAAGCCTACACAGTATGGGCTGAGAATATTCCACCAAATCTCTTGATCTGGGTCTGCATAGTGAACCAGCAACCCTAAAACAGTATTTAGAATAAAAATCGTCAAAATGACCGCAAGTAAACAAATACTTGCAGACCACAACATATTTTTGTTTTTTATCAAATAATGACTGACATCTTTCAATGTAAAATTCCTCATTACATTGCAAAATACTATAAATGAAAAAAGCGGGAACTTCCCGCTTTTTCTCAATGTAAATCAAAGTTGATTACATTTCTTCTTTGATACCACTCAAATCAACAGATGCAGCATCGATATTGACATCAATATAACCATCTTTCTCTTTTTTAGCAGTATCACTACGACTTTGCTCCAGATCAGTTAAATATTGTTCATCAATATCACCTGTCACATAAACACCATCAAACACTGAACAATCAAACTCTTGCACTACAGGAACCTTACTGGTTCTTACTGCAGCTTTTAGATCATCCAAGTCTTGAAAGATTAAACGATCGGCGCCAATGATTCCCTGTATTTCTTCGACACTACGATGTGAAGCAATCAATTCTGCTTTTGCTGGCATATCAATACCATACACATTTGGATATTTCACCATAGGTGCAGCAGAGGCAAAATAGACTTTTTTTGCACCAGCATCACGTGCCATTTGAATGATTTCATTACAAGTCGTACCACGTACAATCGAATCATCAACTAACAAAACGTTCTTACCTTTAAACTCAAGCTCTACAGGGTTGAGTTTTTGACGTACGGATTTGGTACGTTGTTGTTGGCCCGGCATAATAAAGGTACGGCCAATATAACGGTTTTTCATGAAACCTTCACGGAATTTCACACCCAGCATATTCGCCAACTCTAAAGCAGAAGTACGACTTGTATCTGGAATTGGAATCACCACGTCGATGTCATGCATATCACCCCATTCATGAAGAATTTTCTTCGCAAGGGTTTCACCCATTTTCAAACGTGCTTTATATACCGAAATACCATCAATTATTGCGTCTGGACGCGCAAAATAAACGTATTCAAAAATACATGGGCGGTAGCGCGAATTTGCAGCACACTGTTGTGAAAAGAATTCACCTTTTGAATTGATAAAGATCGCTTCACCAGGCTCAATATCACGCTCTACCTTAAATCCTAATGCTGTTATTGCAACAGATTCCGATGCGATGATATATTCTGTTTCACCATTTTCAGTTAAACGTGAACCATAAATAAGTGGACGAATACCATTCGGATCACGAAAACCAACAATGCCATGCCCTGTGATCATTGCAACGACGCCATAAGCACCTTTACAACGCTCATGCACACGTTTAACCGTATGAAAAATATCATCAGGCATTGGCGTTAATGATGCACATTTTTGCAATTCATGAGCAAAAACGTTTAACAATACTTCTGAGTCCGAGTCCGTATTCATATGACGTAAGTCAGTTTTGAATAAGTCATCGTGAATATCAGCTGCATTGGTTAAGTTACCATTATGAGCCAAAGTAATCCCATACGGTGAGTTTACATAGAAAGGCTGCGCTTCTGCACTACTTGAAGAACCAGCAGTTGGATAACGCACGTGACCAATACCATAGTTACCGAGTAACGCACGCATGTGGCGAGTATGAAATACATCACGTACCATACCATTATCTTTTCTTAGAAAAAGACGTCCATTATGACAAGTCACAATCCCAGCCGCATCTTGCCCACGATGTTGTAACATCGTCAACGCATCAAATAACATTTGGTTTACAGGTGCTTTACCTGCTATACCAACGACTCCACACATAACTACCTCGCAGACCAGCTAGGACTAATAAAACGGATTCTTTGTCGAATGTGCTGATTTTTCATCGTTTTGAATATCCGATGATCGATCAGTCTTCGTTACAGAAGCATCATCGGAACGATCTTCTGAATGTATATGATGTAATGCTTCATTTGCAGCATCTTTAGAGATTTCAGATGCCAAAGGTGCAAATGGTAAAAGCGTCTGAATGAATTTGGATTGTTTCCAAGTTGGAGAACTTTCAACCCACGGCCCTAAACCTTGCATAGTAATGAGGACGATGAACAAACCTTTCAAGGCACCCAAAGCACTTCCAGCTAAACGATTTAATGGACCGAGTTTTAAAGTTTTTAAAATCTGATTAAGTAAAGCAGTGACAATCCATGTTAAAACAATAATGACCAAGACAATAAAAGCAAATGCAGCAATCTTCTGCACCACAGGATCCTGACTGAGTGCAGACATTGAAGGTGCGATGATATTGGCATATTTGGCACCGACAATCAGTGCAAATATCCATCCTATCAAGTTCGCAAAGGCTTTCACGAATCCTTGTCGCAAACCGTTTAGCCCTCCAATGAGCAATAGAATCAGAATAATAATGTCTAAGGTATTCATATTTTAAATCATAGCGTCAACACAGTCTTTAATGAGTATAGGACCTGTATAGATCATACCACTATAAATTTGGACTAAGCTTGCGCCGGCTTGTTGTTTTGCAACAGCTTGTTCACCAGATAAAATTCCACCAACACCGATTAAAGGAATTTTCCCCTGCAAAATTTTTGAAAAAGCCGCCAAACATGCCGTGCTCTTTTCAAATACTGGCGCACCGGATAAACCACCCGCTTCATCACCAAATGGTAAACCTTCAACCCCCTCACGGGATAATGTTGTATTGGTCACAATCAATCCATCAATTTTAAACTGCAACAATTGTGATGCAATAAATTCAATATCTGAAGCTTCTAGATCTGGTGCAACTTTCAACACTAAAGGAACATAGTGTTGCAATTCTTCTGCCAACTCTAACTGACGTTTTTTCAGTGTTTCCAAAAGTTCAGTGAGGGCATGGCCACTTTGTAAAGAACGTAAATTCTTGGTGTTTGGAGATGAGATATTAACAGTAATATAAGATGCGTAGTTATAAACTTTTTCAAGACAAACTAAATAATCAGAAACTGCATCTTCAACTGGTGTTGTGGCATTTTTACCAATATTGATACCAAGAATGCCTTTAAATTTTGCGGCTTTAACATTCTCAACCAATTGATCCACACCATCATTATTAAACCCCATACGGTTAATAATTGCTTTGGCTTGGGGAATACGGAAAAGGCGTGGCTTGGGATTGCCCTCTTGTGGTTTAGGCGTAATGGTTCCAATTTCAATAAAACCAAATCCTAAACCCGCTAAGGCATCGATATAAGCGCCATTTTTATCTAGTCCTGCTGCTAGGCCAACTGGATTTGGAAACTCAATTCCCATGCAAGTGACTGGTTTGGCAGCAACAGTTTGACGAATCGCCCCCATTCTATGGGCAGATTTAAGCATGGATAATGTGAGTTCATGTGCACGCTCTGGTGCTAAAGAAAACAACAAAGGGCGAGCAAGTGAATACATCATAGCTACAAAAGTCTACTGCTTTTTAAGTTGCCATATTATAGGCACAGTATGTTGAAAAGGCTATGCTTGAACTGTGTTTATTTTCGCTACTACTGTACCGTCGCTGTTAATTTAATCTGCCCACCTTCTTTGGCTAACTCCATCTTTTCCAAACTTACACCCATTTGGGCAATTTGGGTTAAAAAGTTTGCTAAAACGGCATAGTTTTGATGTTGTGCAATAATCTGAAATTGCTCACCCACTTGCTGCGAGGCAACCGAAAGCCCTTGTTGTTGTGCTACACGTTGAATTTTATCTGCGGTGGTTAAAGCCAAGTCATCTGCAGGCTTCATAGTCACCACATTACTTTGCATCCAAACCACAAGATCTTTCATCTGATTTAAACGTGCTTGCTGTTTTTCGGCAGCTTTATGGGTGTACCACAATGCCGCACCCACAATTGCCACAATGACAAAAATCGTAGTGAAAATAACCATGACACGTTCACGTGGTGATATTTTTTCTAAATTATCTGCGATTTTCTCAGACCATATATCCAGTCGATTTTGCACATTTTCCATTGTTTTCATTATTGTATCTTCACCAAACCAACGACAGATGCACCTTGCGTCTGAACATTACCTAATTCCGCTTTAAAGCCCTGTTGATTCAGTTGCGTTACCAAGGTCTGTAAGCCTTCAGCATTTTTCGCCACCAGATCCATATTTAACACAGCTGTATCATAATTCACACGACTGGCAATGATCTGATGTTGCATCAGAATAGGCCCAACACGGCTGAGTAATTGTAAAGCTTGCGTATTGGCACTCTGACTAAGTGCTAATTTATTTTTAAACTGACGCTCTACAGACTCTTCTGTAATCCGTTGCTCATTTGGAAACCACTTTTTGTACTGATCCACTGCAATTAAAGCAGTTTGATCCGCAACTTTCTTTAGTTTAATCCAACGCAAAGCATCATAACTCAATTGCGCAATGATCAACACAACCACCAATACTGCACAGGCTTGCCAATAACGAGAAACACCTTGATTGGCTTGCTTGGCTTTTGGCAATACATTATAAGGATGTTGTTTAGTTTTTTTGATTTCACTAAATTGATAATCAAAAGGCTCACGTTGATCCGCTGTAGCAATGGCAAATAAGCTGACCGCTTGCTCATCTGTCAATCCACTATATAGATAATTTTTTTCTCGATCAGCAAAATCTAAATATACACTGATATCATCAATCGAATTACCAAGAAACTCACCTTCTCGAACCAATAATTGCCCATTGATATTGGCCAAAATCGTCTGTCCAGCTTCTGGTGCGGGCAGCATCAAAAAGTCAGGTAATAAAGATACGATTTTTAACGGAATCAATGACAAGGAATGCTGCATTGTTGTGACAGCATATTGATGAATCCCCAATATTGAAACCTGATCCGGTTGTTGAAAGTATGAAAACACTTTCATCTGATCAATCGGCAAAATCACATATTCTTCTAATAAATATTTGACACCATCTACACCCAATTGTTTATATTGAGTTTTACTAAATTTCTGTTGAAGAATTTGCACTTCACGACTGGGGAAGAAAACCACAGCTTCTTCACCTTGGTAAAGTTTAATATCTTGTATTAATTGTTCTAGGGTCGAAGATTTAGTCCAATCACTTCCTCGAGACCACTGCCAAACCCCATTGGCTTCAGGCATCCATAAGTACAACATTTATCGTTTTCTGCCGTTAAGTTCTTTTAACAATGCTTTTATACAGTTGGAATAAAGGCTTTATCTTGTGTAGATAGACCATTTGCAATCACAGTTTGCTCATAGATACGAGCCTCTGCCAAGGCAAAAGGATTAAAATGTTCATGTGTCAACTGTTCAGCAATATGTGCAACAACATTCATATGACATACCACAACAATACGTTCAAATGGCAATTGTGACAACCACTCGATTGCTAATTTTGCATCATCATCTGGCTTTATTTTATCACAGACTAATACTGATACATCTGGGAAGTAAGTCTGTATGTGCGCCAATGTTTCTTGTGCTCTCAATAAAGTACTTACAACAAATACATCAGGCTGTACGTTTTGTTTTAAAAAATTAGCCGTTTGTTCTGCTTGTAAATGCCCGCGTTGTGTTAAAGGTCGTTTACTGTCCACCCCATTGACGGGTGGAGCTGCTTCACCATGACGCACCAAAGTCAGTTGCATAAGATTTCCTTTTAAATATTGCACTGATTATAACGAGGCTTTGTTACAAATCCATCTCTAAAGCTTGAAATATTGTCCTAACAACATGCCATTAAACTTCGTTATGTGGAAGGACAAACTCTACATCACTACGATGCCCATTCTTCATTAAAGAAACAGCAATATTGAGTGGTGGTGCACCGTCAAAAATAACCTCATACAACGCAGTTGTAATTGGCATATAGACATCCAACTCCTTTGCACGTGCATTGACTTGTACAATGGTATTGATCCCTTCAGCGGTTTGACCCAGTTCAGATGTTGCTTGTTCCAGTGTCTTTCCAGAACCCAAGGCAAAACCAACTTGATAATTTCGGCTCAACGGGCTATTACAGGTCGCAAAAAGATCACCAACACCAGACAAGCCTAAGAAGGTTAAAGGATTTGCACCCAACTTAACTGCAAAGCGGCTCATTTCAGCCAAGGCACGGGTTAAAATCATACTCTTGGTATTTTCACCGACTTTATAAGCTGCCGCCATTCCCATTGCAACAGCATAAATATTTTTAAGTGCCCCCCCCAATTCGACACCATGCACATCGTCACTGCCAAATACTCGAAACAAGGCACTATGCAGTGCTTGTTGTACGGCATAACGTACTAACTCACTATCACTGGCAATCACTGTACCCGCAGGTTGTCCTGCAACAATTTCTTTGGCTAAATTTGGCCCTGAAAGAACACCATAAGGAACTTCAGGAAGCTCCTCACGAATGATGTCACTCATAAAACTAAAGGTTTTTGCTTCAATCCCTTTGGTTAATGAAACAACGGCTTGCGCACTGATAAAAGGTTTAATTTGACGTAAAACATCACGAAAAGAATGACTTGGAATTGCGACCAGAATAATATCGCGATCACGCACTGCATCTTCTAGATTTGACTCAGCACGTAAGCCCGTCTCCAATTGAAAATCAGGTAAATAGCGTTTATTTACATGGGTTGCATTAATTTCGGCAGCTATACTTTCATCACGAATCCAAATCATGGTGTCGCAACCATTACGTACTGCTGTATTTGCCATTGCAGTACCAAAACTACCGCCACCCAGTACAGTCACTCGTAATGCTGTTTTCTGACCCAAAACAATAGGTTCAACTAAATCTTTAAATTGTAAATCCGACATTTATTGTTATCCTAAAATGCTTATCCTAATAACCCAATGATTTTTTCAATCTGAAAATATCAATATTTTTTTGACTCAAGCTTGCCAAAAATGAACATATTGTGTTGTTTCAACCTCTGCACGCGAGGCAATCGCTTTTGCCGCTGTGCCAACATAAATAATGCCTGAAATTAAATCTCGCTCAGCTAAACCCAATGCTGATTTTAATAATTTAGATTCAACAACAGCCCCACTCCGCCACATTGTTGCGAAACCTTGTGCCTGCATCGACAATAAAAAGTTTTCAATTGCTGCCCCTGAACTCAGCGTTTGTTCAAAAAAAGGCACTTTAGGGTGGTCTTGGAATTTAGTCACAGCAAGTACTAAAATAGGTGCTCTAAAAGGATGAAGTTTTACTCGTTCAACTTGGGCTGGATCTAATTCACCTAAGTCAGCAATAGATTGTGCCAGTAATGCGCCAAATGCTTCACGTTGTTCAACATCCACTACAATAAATTGTGTTGGCTTTAAACGATGATGATCGGGTGCTGTTAAAGCGGCTTTAAATGCAATATTCAGTTGTTCGTGTGAAGGTGCTGGTTCAACCAAATGACCGACTGATTGACGTTGATGAATATTGTCATGTACTGCTTTGAAATTTAAATCTGACATTGACCTATCTATTATCTAGTTAATTTCACTTGTTTCAAGATTAGCATAATCTAAAATCATTAAGCTATCTCCAACAAAATTTACTTAGCATCTGTCAATAATGCATACAACTTATTGTTAGGTTATCAATGATCATGATTGCTCACAAAAAAAAATGCCTTCAATACCCTGTGGCTTTAAAAATAAAGCCAAATCATCAATAAACTCAAAAAAAACTGCAAAATTTATACATGTTTCTCAATATTTAGCCCACATTCTATGCTCAAATTATAACTAATTTAAAAGCACTATCTTTTTAATTTTTAGTACAGGAATTTGAGAATCAATATGAATAAATTAACAACGATCACTTTACTTGCTAGTTCAGCATTACTCTTCACAGCATGTGCATCAAATCCAACACAAACTTTAGCGATTCAAAAAGCAGATAACCAGTATGAAGTTACTGGCTTAGGTAAAGATCAAATTACGGCAAAAAACAATGCCATTACTGCAGCAAACAAGGCTTGCGGTAAAAAAGGTGCGCCCGTCTTGGTTGATGAAAAAACTGAATACCATGGCAGCTTAAAAGGTGTAGTCGATGAACAAACTGGAAAAATGATCACTGCAGCAGCAGGCGTATTAGGTTCAGTGATGGGCAAAAATTACGGTATTGAAAAAGATACTGACTATCAAACAACTCTGACCTTTAGCTGTAAAGCAAGTTAATCCGTTTAGTCTTCTAAATTAAAAATAGCCATTAAAAAACCCACTTTAAATAAGTGGGTTTTTTACGCACAATCCGATAAAGAAACAAAAAACCTAGCAATAACCTTCTAGTCGAGTTAAAGGCAATTTTTGTCCAATCGCTTTCTCAATAGTCGGTAAATTAAATGCATCATCTTCAGATAAGAAACTAATACTCACACCCTGCGTACCTGCACGACCTGTACGCCCAATACGATGTACATAATCATCTGACTGTTCAGGTAAAGTGAAATTCACCACATGAGATACGCCATCAACATGGATACCACGACCCGCAACATCTGTTGCGATCATAATATTATGTTGACCATTTTTAAATTGATCCAACATTTTCAAACGTTTATCTTGCGCTATTTCACCAGATAGCATCACCACCTTATAACCATCAGCTTTTAAATGGTCATAAAGTTTACGAACTTGATCACGCCGATTGGCAAAGATCATCACTTTTTCAATGGGTTCATCTGCCAAAATTTCACGTAATAATCGATATTTATCTTTCTTTTCGACCACATATACACGTTGTTCCACATCAGCATTGGTTTTCTTTTCAGGCTCAATTTCTACTGTAACTGGCTCACATAACCATTGTTGTGCAAGATTGAGAACATCATAGCTAAATGTTGCCGAGAACATTAACGTTTGACGCTGTTCTTTACGTGGAGAAAAACGCACAATCCGTTTAACTGATGGAATAAAGCCCATATCTAATAAACGGTCAGCTTCATCAATCACTAAAAATTCAATTTGATCTAACCAAACTTCTTTTTGTTCGGTGAAATCGATTAAACGACCCGGGGTTGCTACTAAAATATCGACAAAACCTTGATCCAATTGCTTTCTTTGTTTATCAAAATCTACACCACCAACCAAAGTCACGACATTTAGATTGGTATATTTGACCAAATCTTTTGCGTCATTTTCAATTTGAATTGCCAGTTCACGTGTTGGCGCAAGAATCAATGCACGTGGCTCGCCCCGGAAACGTTGTTCTTGAATTGGGTTTGTGAGCAAATCATTAATAATACTGACTAAAAATGCTGCTGTTTTACCTGTGCCGGTTTGAGCACGACCAATTGCATCATGACCTGCTAAAGTATATTTCAATACTTTTTGCTGAATTGGGGTCATTTCTTTAAACCCTAAAGCATCAATCGCTTGTTTAAGTTGCGGATGTAAATTAAGGGTTTCGAAACCTGATGACATAAATACGAGCTCTAACTGTAGACACTTTTAATTGCGCCCATTATAAACAAAAAACGCCCCAATTTATAAGAAATTGGAGCGCCACTTAAATTTTAAAAATTTAAGATTAGTCTAAAGGCTGAACTTCTTCAGCTTGAAAACCTTTTTGACCTTGCACAACACTGAATTCAACGCGTTGACCGTCACGAAGTGAACGATGACCGTCACCTTGGATAGCACGGAAATGAACGAATACGTCATCACCGCCTGCGCGTTGGATAAAGCCGAAGCCTTTAGTGTCGTTGAACCATTTAACTACGCCTTGTTCACGAGCTGTCATAAGTTAATCCTCAGTTATTAAGAAAAAGAGACCACCCGGTGTTGCAAACAGCAGAGCAAACAAAGTTTTAAAATATTTTCTAATTTCAAAGCTTGTAATCATTCTGTAAAACTATTAACAAAATCCCGGTTACATCCATCTTGTAATAGGGTTTCAAAACAAGAATTGTTTCTGATAAATCCTAAATACGCAACGAGCTTAACATGGGTTTATGACAATTAATAGAATTTTTTTTGATAATTATTTTCGATATCAAGCGTGTTTTTTAAACAGCTTCACGATTATTTTTTATTTGTTGAAGAATTTTCCAATTTTTGTTGGGGTGTTTCAATAAACTTGGTAAAATATGCGTTCCATCACCCTATTGTTACCTTGCCAAAAAATGAATGAAACTTTAGGTCAGACAACTATTGAAATAAATTGTATGGGCAAACCCTGCCCAATGCCTCTATTAATGTTAAAACGTGAACTAAAAAGAGCATTGCCTAATCAAATATTTCTCTTAATGTCCTCTGATCCGCACAGCGAAATTGACATTACTCGTTATTGCGAGATCAATAAGATAACTTGCCAATTGACTAAACGATCAGAGCATGAATTTCATTACTTAATTGAATCTTAATTATTTTCGATTCAAATTATTTTTTGCAAATTTGCATATATTTTTACATTTCGATACCCAAATTTCCTTACTTATGTACAATATTCGAATTAAGATGAATACATTAGCTATACAACGAAATTCCTATAAGGAGAACCCATGAGTGACAGCAGCAATCAGTTGATGCCCCTGTCCTTATCTGCACCAGGTGTTAACTTAGGTGCTTATATCAGCACCGTAAATCAGATTCCAATCTTGACAGCTGAACAAGAAAAAGAGTTAGCTGATCGCTATTTTTACGATCAAGATTTAGATGCTGCGAAAATGTTAGTGATGTCTCACTTACGTTTTGTGGTGCATATTGCGCGCAGTTATGCGGGCTATGGTTTGCCACAAGGTGATTTAATTCAAGAAGGTAATCTCGGTTTAATGAAAGCAGTCAAACGCTTTGACCCGAATATGGGTGTACGTTTGGTGTCTTTTGCTGTGCACTGGATTAAGGCTGAAATTCATGAATATGTGATTCGCAATTGGCGTATTGTCAAAATTGCGACCACCAAAGCGCAACGTAAATTGTTTTTTAATTTACGTAGCCTAAAAAAATCGAGTAAAAAACTCACACTTGAAGAAGCAAAATCGATTGCCAACGACTTAAATGTAACACCTGAACAAGTCTTGGAAATGGAAGGTCGTTTAACTGCTTATGATGCTGCATTTGAAGCTCAAGGCGATGACGATGACGAAGGCTCAACCCATGTTGCACCAGCACTTTATCTTGAAGATAACCGCTATGATCCTGCCCGTTTAGTCGAAGAAGAAGATTACGAAGAACAAAGTACATCAGCTTTGCATAATGCCATGGAACAGTTAGATGATCGCTCACGCAACATCTTACAGCGCCGTTGGTTAGATGATGATAAATCGACCTTGCATGAACTGGCTGCAGAGTACAATGTATCTGCTGAACGTATTCGTCAGTTAGAAAAAAATGCTATGGACAAAATTAAAGTTGCCATGTCATCCAACTAAATCTTCAAAACTGTCTACATACAAGATAAAATTTAAATTTTCAATAAAAGGGCGACATGCCCTTTTATTTTGCCAGATATTTTTGTCAAATCTTTATTCTTAATAGATTTTGCCTTTAATCCCGCTTTGAAATTGTGTTAATGTTATGCGCAAATTAATGCAGATGACTGGCTTATGTGGATTGCAATTTCAGCACTGAATTTAGCGCTTGCAGTAATCTTAGGTGCATTTGGCGCACATGGTTTAAAAGCTCATGCAACTGAAGCTCAGTTGGTATGGTGGCAAACAGCAACCGATTATTTTTTCTACCATGCACTAGGTCTATTGGCATTGGCGATTCTCGGTAAAGTCATTCCACAACTTCCAATCAAAGCTAGCTTCTTACTCATCCAAATCGGTATTTTATTTTTCTGCGGTTCGCTTTATGTCATGGCACTAGGTTTACCACGAGGTTTAGGTGCAATTACACCCATTGGTGGAGCACTCATGATTGCAGGTTGGCTAGTTCTTGCATGGAACGCATTGAAATACGCTAAATAAATTTATTTTGATTTTAGACCTCACAATTTGCGCAATCGAATGGAATGTATATGCAAATTTTCTTAAATGGTGAGCCTCAAGAAACCGCTTGCCAAAATCTTTTACAACTGGTTCAGGAACTTTCACTCGAAGGTAAACGCTTTGCCGTAGAAATGAATGAAATGATCATTTCAAAAAGTAAACTTGAACTTACCCCTATTACTGAAAAAGACCGTATTGAAATCATTCACGCTGTCGGTGGCGGCTAATTTGGAGCTCTCCCATGCTAGATTTTCCTACTGAAAACTCCCCTCTTATTATCGGTTCTCGTACTTTTCAATCACGCCTTCTTGTTGGTACGGGTAAATACAAAGACATGCAAGAAACTGATTTAGCAATTCAAGCCAGTGGCGCTGAAATTGTGACTGTTGCGATTCGCCGAGTAAATATTGGGCAGAATCCAGATCAACCCAACTTACTGTCGATACTTCCTCCTGAAAAATATACCATTTTACCAAACACAGCCGGTTGTTTTGATGCCAATAGCGCAGTACGTACTTGTATGCTTGCACGTGAACTTTTAGATGGTCATAACTTGGTCAAATTGGAAGTATTAGGTGATGAGAAAACCCTTTATCCCAATATAACAGCAACACTTGATGCTGCTCGCACATTGATTGAAGATGGCTTCGAAGTGATGGTGTATACATCAGATGACCCTATTGTCGCCCAAGAACTCGAAAGCATGGGTTGTGTTGCGATTATGCCTTTAGGTAGCTTGATTGGTTCTGGTCTAGGCATTTTAAATCCACATACTATTTCAATTATTAAAGAAAATGCCAAAGTGCCAGTTTTGGTTGATGCTGGTGTAGGTACTGCGAGCGATGCCGCAATTGCAATGGAACTAGGTTGTGATGGTGTACTCATGAATACCGCGATTGCCGCTGCACAGCATCCAGTTTTAATGGCATCAGCAATGAAGAAAGCGGTTGAAGCTGGACGTGAAGCGTATTTGGCGGGTCGTATGCCACGTAAACGTATGGCAAATGCAAGCTCACCTGAAACAGGTTATTTCTTTAAATAATAGTTTGAATTGCCTAAAAGGATTTTCCGAAGTACTTTTAGGCTCAAAATATCTTGATACATTCATTGAGAGAGATCATGACTAAAATAATAAATACCACCCTTCTCCTGATCGCTTATTCATCGCTAAGTTTTGCAAATCAACCTTCCAACTCATTACAAAAATTTATTCCAAATAATTGGGAAATTCTTGCTCAAGCAGAGGGTGATTTGAATCAGGATGGTAGACAGGATATTGCTATCATCATTCAACCCAAAAATAAAAACCAGCACAATCGAAAGCTATTAGTGCTGTTTCGAAAAGATCAACAATTACAACTCAAGCTAAGTCGGCAAATTTCTAACTGGACCTATCGTTCAGAAGAACTCTGTATCGAAGATGCTTTAGATGATTCTACGTTGACGATAGAAAATCAACGCTTAGATGTGTTATTCAATACCATGTCATCTTGTAGCAATACATATGGCTTGATGTATACCTATGGGTTTAAACTGAAGAACAATCAATTCCACCTCATTGGATTTGATGTTTATGATTTAGATAAAATTAGTGGCAAACTAAAAGAAACCAGCCTTAACTTTCTAAGCAACAAAGCCAAAGTAACCACAACTCCAAATATCTTTGCACAAGTTGAAACGCCAGCCAAAATTGTTTGGAAAACACTGAGAACTTCGACAGGCTATACTTTGGAAAATATCCCTTGGGATAGTGAAGAATTTATTCATAACTTTAGCGTTAAATTTATTGGAGAAAAATAATGAAAAACAAAACTGGGTTACTTTTATTTTGTACATTAACAATATGCTCAGCTTTGGTTTGGGCAGACACCAATACCAAAGCTGACTATCAATCATTTGTCCCCAAAAACTGGAAAGTACTGAGTAAAGCACAAGGTGATTTAAATGGTGATCAACAAGCGGATCTTGCTTTAATTATTGAAGATACAGATCCAAAAAATATTGTGACAAATGAGGGATTAGGTAATCCTCAGCTGAATTTAAACAATCGAAAGTTATTAATTTTATTTAAAGGCCCTCAAGGCTATCGTCTTATTGCAAGTAATTCCTTGCTTCCTACTGAGGGAGATCAAGAATCACCCTGTCTTACTGACCCTTTAGGTGAAAGCGATCCACTCAACATCAAAAATGGATTAGTTAAAATTAATTTACATTATTGGCTCAGTTGCGGTTCATGGTCTGTCTATAACAACGCTTTTACTTTTCGTTATCAAAACCAGTCTTTTAAACTAATTGGTTACGATACAGATTACTTCCATCGCGCTTCTGGTGAAACCAGTGCGAAAAGTATCAATTTTCTAACAGGTAAAATTAAAAATACTACGGGAGGTAGTGCGTTTGAAAATCAGGATCAAGCTAAGCAAGTTTCTTGGTCTAAATTAAAGAACAGTTATTCACTTAAACTTGAGCAGATTAATTTTAAAGACTACGGTGAATTTGAATAGAACACTTTTCACATCTACCAACGATTCATAAAGCTGGGGAAGAATGTATGGAAGATACTCTGTATCTTCCATACAAAAGTAATAAGGCCAACACTCCCCCACAAAAGTAAACTAAACTACTTCGCTCCAACTCGGCTGGGTTGACTTTAAGTATTAGATTCAATAATCAAGCTCGACATTTTGATTTATATATTTTTAATCTATCCAGCAATGTATAAATTTTAAAATCCATTGTTTAAAATACGGATTTTAACATCAGCAACATGCTCTTTTACTTCAAGTTGATAAGCTTGCATATGCTCAGTTTGCAAGTGTGCATTGAGAAGCTCAATACTTTCCCACTTTTCAAGCATCACAATCAAATCACAATCCTTGATTTGATAACTTACATCAACATCAGCGTCAACCAATAACTGATAGCCATGACAACCTTGCTCTTGTAATACTGTTGGGGTGATTTTCTTAAATGCTTGGATAATTTTATCTTTGTGTAATCCATTTGGATATGCGCGGATTTCAGCCACAATGGTCAACATTTTAAACTCCTTAAATTTTTAAATGAGATATTCAAAATACCAATTAATTTAAGCAAAAAGCTGCTGCAAATGCTGGCGATATGCTTGTTCATATTGCGCAATTTGCGGTGCTTTAATCACATCATTGACAATAAATGTTTCTAAGCTTTCCATCCCTAAAAATTGATTGGCTTTATGAAAAGGTAAATAAACACCATCTACACCAGCACCATGGAAAAATTGCTCAGGATCATCAAACGCTTGTAAGGGTGCATTCCAAGTTAATGACAACATATATTTTTTCCCCTGAATTAAACCACCTGAACCATATTTCTTGGCAGTATTAGAACGGCTACGACCATCATTGGCATATAAACGGCCATGACCAGTGGTAAAAACATCATCAATATATTTTTTCATGGTCCAAGGTGCACCCATCCACCAACCTGGCATTTGATAGATCACTACATCAGCCCAGAGATATTTCTCCACTTCTTCTTGAGCATCGTAATTTGCATCAGTACGTGTCACCTTTACACTATGCCCCAAATCGGTAAGTACTGCTTTACCCAAGTCAGTCAGAGTATCGTTTAATTCACCCTTTGAATGTGCAAACTGTTTTGCACCATTTACGATTAAGATATTACTCATTGTTTACCTATGTTTTGCCAATACGTTTGATTTATGGCGCAACTATAGAGCTTATTTTTATTGCAAAAAACGTAAAAATAAACAAAACATTATTGACTAAAAATCAACAATAAATATCTAATTCTTTCTACTTCTGCCCATTTCACTTTAATCAATTCAATAAAAAAGCACCCGTAGGTGCTTTGTAGCTCTATTCCACTATACTTAAGGAATTAAACCTTCATCACGCATTGCAATCTGTACAGATTGACGTTCAGCAACTTTATTACGTAATGCCACAATATTGGTAAATGGAGTTAGATCATGATGAATTGAATTCGACCAATTTGTCAGTACAAACAAGTACGCATCAGCAGGACCAAAGCGGTCATTAACCAAATAATCGTATTCAGACTCGGCAAGATAGTCATCTATATATTTCAACATCTTATCTATGGTTGCATAGCCACGTACTTTTTCATCTTCAGTGATTGCTGGATCAAAGAAGACAGCATATTCATCATGCAACTCTGAGTTTAAATAACCCAACCATTCTAAAACTTTAGCACGTCCCAAACCTGATGGTGGGATCAAATCTTGTTTAGGATCGTGTTGTGCAATAAAAGGCAGTACTGCAACATTTTCAGTTAAAAGTAACCCTGGATTGATTTCTAATGCGGGTACATAGCCTTTTGGATTGATTTCGTAATAATCTGCGCCCTTTTCTGTTTTATGCGTTTTTAAATCAACACGTTCTAGATCAAAATCAACATTAATTTCGTTGAGTAAAATATGGGCCGCTAAAGAACATGCACCTGGTGAATAATATAATTTCATATCTAATCCTTGTTATATGACTGTTTAAGTTGTAAATGGCTCAGATCACAATTTCAAGTCGTAAAACATAAAATTGCAAAAAGCATAAATTTATAAAATCAGCTATAACTTGAATATTCAACAAAATGAAGACTTTTTCAAGTCAAAGTTAACTGCTTTTTCACTAAGAGATGTTTTAACATACGCATCTTTAAAGAATGATGAAAGGTTTGTAGTGATTAGTCTAAAAAAAGCGGAATGGTTTTCCAATATTCGTACAGATGTACTTGCTGGAATGGTCGTGGGCTTAGCACTTATTCCTGAATCAATTGCTTTTTCTGCAATAGCAGGTGTAGATCCACAAGTTGGTCTGTATGCATCATTTTGTATTGCAGTGAGCATTGCTTTCTTCGGTGGACGTACTGCAATGATTTCCGCAGCCACAGGCGCGATGGCATTGCTCATGGTTACCCTCGTCAAAGATCACGGTTTACAGTATTTATTTGCCACCACAATTTTGACTGGAATTATTCAGATTCTTGCTGGCTATTTCAAAGTTGCAAAGCTGATGCGTTTTGTTTCACAGTCTGTCGTCTATGGTTTTGTTAATGCATTGGCCATTCTCATCTTTGTGGCACAGATTCCTGAATTACAACGTATGGATCTGACGGCTTATCTATTTGTCGCCTTTGGCTTAGGGTTGGTTTATCTTTTTCCCTATATTCCCAAAATCGGTCAACTCATTCCCTCACCCTTAGTGTGCATTATTGTACTAAGTTTAGTTGCCTTATTTTTGGGTGCGGATATGCGTACAGTTAGTGATTTAGGAAAATTTCCAGACACTTTACCACTATTTCTGATTCCAGACATTCCACTTAACGTGGATACCTTAAAAATTATTTTTCCTTATGCCATCACTTTAGCCACCGTGGGTTTACTCGAAACCATGATGACAACTACAATTGTTAATGAAGTGACGCAAACTGAAGGTGATCGTCATAAAGAATGTCGTGGTCAAGGCATCGCCAATATGGTCAGTGGATTTATGGGAGGGATGGCAGGTTGTGCCATGATTGGGCAATCAATTATCAATGTATCTTCTGGCGCACGAACTCGCCTATCGACCTTGATTGCTGGTGTTTTTTTACTGTGTTTAGTGGTCTTTTTGAAAGAATGGCTGTCTTATATTCCAATGGCTGCACTTGTGGCAATTATGATTATGGTGGCTTTTACTACATTCAACTGGGATTCAGTCAAAAACTTTTCAAAACATCCCAAACAAAGCAATAGCGTGATGCTTGCGGTGGTGGTCATTGTACTAATGACGCATAATTTAGCTTTAGGTGTATTGGTTGGTGTACTTTTATCTGCACTTTTCTTAGTCAATAAATTAGAAAATGCAGTGCGTGTCCAGTCTCATCTATTGAACAGCACGACCCGTAAATATCAAATTTTTGGGCAAATTTTCTTTAGCAGTTCAGACAAATTCTTTCAGTTTTTCGATTTTAATGAATCTATTGATCATGTCATTATCGATTTAACTCATGCCCATATATGGGATATTACCTCTGTCAGTATGCTCAATCAGGCACAGAACAAGTTTCTGCAAAATAACATTCAGGTTGAAATTATAGGGATGAATGAAGCAAGTCGAAGCTTAGTTGATCAATTTAGCGCGGTAAAATAAACATCTTTATTTTTCTTAAGGCAGTGATGCTAAGTGTTTAATACAAGTAAAGAACAATAGCCAAAATGGTAATCGCAATACATTGTATCACTGCCAAATTTCTAAGGAATTTAATCATCGTAAACGACATCCATTATAAAAATAATCCATTATTTATCGAATATAACCGATATTTTGCTTTTAAATTGTGATTTTTATCTACTAAAATTTGAATATTTACTTAACCAGTCTCAATAACCTTATCTCAAAAAGTTAACTTGATCTCAATAAATTGACTTTAGACATCATTTGATACTCATTTAGCGCGTTAAAACTCGATTGTAATAAACTGAATATTCATTTCTAATCACTTTGGGTCTGTTGACAATTCGTCTATGTTTGCGACTACGAATATTTTTAGATGATACTAGGCGCGAAATACGAAATTTAGTCATTCTAAATGATGAGAAACATCGTTTCGCAAGGTAACGACGTAGAGGCAAAAAACACGCTAGTCCCCGCTGCGCCTTGCGCTGCAAACAAAGCAGTGCTTTGTTCTTGCTCAGGGTTGTGGTTAAAATTATCTCAGCCTTCATTATGAAACTTGAAAATAGTCTCGCTATTCTCTTCATGCTTTACGACGTATACGTCTCATGCTCAATTTTAACCTACAACGCAAGCCATTTATGAAATATCAACAGACCCTTATTAAATACTAAAAATACCTATTATCAGGTATAGATAAAGTCATCAATATCTGAAAAACTAAGTCCAATAGACATGGGCGAGTTTTTTACATCATGAACAATGAGTTAAGTTTACCTGTTCCAGTTATCATCGTAGAAGACGAGCCTCTTATACAAAAAAGACTGACTGACATATTAATTAATCTTGGATACTCAATTTCAGATTTACGTTTTGCCCAAAGTTTAGCTCAAGCCAAAGAACAACTCAGTATACATTCAGCTTCATTTGCATTGGTTGATTTAGGCTTGCCTGATGGAAATGGAATTGAGTTTATTGAAATTTTAAAAAACTATGATCCAACCATCATGATTTTAGTGATCTCAGCTTGGAGCACTGAAGATGCCATTCTCAATGCATTAAGTGCAGGTGCAACAGGCTATGTTTTGAAAGAAAGAGATGACTTGGAAGTTTCTCTTTCGATTAAAAGTGTTTTACGTGGTGGGGCCCCTATTGATCCATTTATTGCCCAAAAAATTTTAAAACAACTACATTTTAATGAGAAAAATAATTCAAATAAAACATCGCCCATTCAGAAGGTAATGGATCAGGACAGTGTATTATCCAAAAGAGAATTGGGAATTTTAGAACTAGTTTCTCAAGGCTTAAGCAATAAGGAAATTGCAGATCAACTCAATTTATCCCGTTATACCGTTGAATCTCATATTAAACATATTTATCGGAAACTTGCGGTATGCAACAGAGCCAAAGCCATCGATACAGCACGCAACTTAGGATTACTCGACTAATTCTAAAGTTAATCGGGCTTTTCGGTCTTATCCTAAGTTTGACACAACATTTTGCTTTTGCTGGTGCTCTCTTAACAGCTCAGCCCAATGCAACAGATGCAGTCTGCTATTTTCAAATCCAAAGTATACAAGTTGTCAAAGCGCTTCCAAATCTGGAACAAGTTCCCCAGCGGGGATGGGAAGTAGTCAAACTACCCGATGACTGGGAAACGCGCTGGAAAAACTACACAGGCTCTGCTTGGTATAAAATCAAATGGCAATATCAGTGTGATCAGGAAAATCAACCTGTCGCTTTATTGATTGAACGAATCAATATTGCAGGAGCTGTCTATAGCAATAATGAACTGTTATGGAAAGACAAATCCTTAGTAGAGCCATTGTCTAGAAGTTGGAATATGCCAAGGTATTGGGTACTCCCTGCGACATCTATTCAAAACCATCAAAATGAAATTTTAGTCCGTGTTGTGGGGGTTGCATCACAACATTCAGGTCTAGGAAAAATTAAATTTGGTCAAGCCGAAGATATCGCCAATCAACAGGATCAGTTGGTTTTTGAACGGCGAACTTTATTTTTTATCAATATTATTATTACGTTTGTGGTGGGAACTACAGGTTTTACCATTTGGCTATTTCGACGCCAAGAAAAAGCCTTTGGCTGGTTTGGTTTAACTTCATTTTTATGGGTATTGTTTGCCTATAATATTATTTCGACCATTCCTATTCCTTTTACCGACAGTATCTTAACAGCACGTTTAAATCTGGTATTTTTAGTTGGATATACCTATTGCCTCTGTTTATTTGCTTGGCGTTTTGCCAATCGCCATTATCCGTATTTAGAACGTTTACTTTTATTGACCTCTACAATCGCGATTGTGGCATTGCTGTTGACACCAATCAATTATTTAGAACGTAGCTTGTCCTCTGTCTTTTTCTATTCTGGCATGGTATTTATTTTTAATTGCTTGTTTTTTCAGTGGATTGCTTTTAAACGTAGAAAGATGGACATTCTCCTGCTTGCATTTATTTTCCTCATCTATTTACTTATTATTGTTCATGATTTTTATAGCATGATCCATCATCTGGATCAGACGGTCTATTGGACGCCATTGGCCGCACCAATTACCAGCTTAGCAATCTCGTTTATCTTGGCTTATCGTATTTCACAGAATGTTGGACGTATTGAAAAATTTAATCAGACGCTTGAAGAAACTATTGAAAAAGTCACGTTTGATTTAGAACAATCTTTAGATAAAAAGTACCAACTCGAAATTGATAATATGCGGTTGCAAGAGCGTCTAAACTTGTCCCATGAATTACATGATGGACTGGGTGGTTCAATTGTTCGCTCGATGATTATATTGGATCACAGTGAACATATTGAAAAACAGCAAGTGATCTCTATGTTTAAATTGTTAAGAAATGACTTACGCCAAGTGATTGACTCAGGAAGCAGTGCTGGAGCAAAAATACCAGAAAGCCCAGTGATGTGGGTTGCGCCATTGCGTCATCGTTTTATACAAATTTTCGAAGAAATGGAAATTGAATCAACTTGGATTTTTGCAGAAAAATGGAAACATAAACCTCTTGCATTGGTTTGTTTAACCTTTTCTCGTGTCGCAGAAGAAGCCTTAACCAATATTGTAAAACATAGCCATGCAACTGATGTCGAAGTTTCGTTGGTTGAAGACGAGCGACAACAGCTCGTTTTAACGATTCAAGACAATGGTATTGGCTTTGAAGTAGATCAAGTTCAAGCTGGCTTGCATGTGGGTTTACAGAGTATGCAAGTGCGGGTAAAAAGAATTGGAGGTAGTTTTGAAATCCATTCTCAGCATGGTTTTACCGTGATCCGAGCCATGGTACCGTTGAAAGATAAAACTGAATGATTTAGATGAATGAAATAGTATTTCTACCAATATCATTCACTTCATCTATGAAGAGATTCCATCTTAAATCAGTTGATGAAAATTACTATATTATACAAACTGTTATGTTATACATTTTGAGTTTTATAAAAGCATAAAAAAAGAGAAACTAGACCACTAGTTTCTCTTAAAAGGATATCTGCGTATTAGGATTTCTTTCTAGAACGCGCAAATACTGATGTCGCAGTAAGTAACATCAGTCCAAACAAAGACCACAGTCCCGTACTACCCCCACTACTCTTATGCCCGCCTGTAGCACCACTTGATTCATTTAAATCTAAATCAACAATAACCGGATCGTGATCAGAAGAACGGAAAGCATCTGGCGCATAGAAAGCGGAAATTTGTTCTTCAGTCTTATATTCTTCATTGTAGTCTAATGCTGTTGGTTCATCAGCATTGATATGCCATGCAAAAGTACGTTTAACCATTGGGTATAAGTTTGCATCTGCAATGGCGTGATCTAAATTACCCGCACCACCATTCCCAGTTGCATCACTGGCCACACCAAAGACATAGCTATATGCAGATTTACCTTGCCCTACTTTTTCATCATTTAGCAATATTTTATAGTTGGCTTTTTCAAATGCCAAGATTGGATCTTCTTTGGCATAACTGTTCATATCACCAATCAATAAATAATTTGGCTTTTCAGCTTTGGTTGGGTTGGTTGCAATCCACTGAATCAACTTTTGTACTGCAGTGACACGCGTCGGATTCCAACAGCCTTGACCATCACCTTGGTTTGCTTCTGGTGAGTTTTTATCATCAGGACAACTCCCTTTAGACTTTAAGTGATTTGGTACAACAGTAAATGTTTTCCCACCTAATACCGCTTGGAAGCTTTGTGCCATTGTGACACGGTTTTTTTGTGTAAAATCATCATATACCACAGGATTACCAACAGGTTTTACACGTTTGCTATTATAAATAATCGCAACTGCAATCACATCAGTACCCAACTTATCCATATTTGGTGGGATGACATATTTCCAATCAGCACCCAGAGCTCTAGTTAAGTAATTTACAGCACTTTTTTCTCCATAGCCATTGTTGGCAATTTCCATTAAGCCATAAACATCTGCATCAATGGTTTTAATCGCACTGACTATTTTGGCATGTTGACGATTAAATTCTGTCTCGGTGTTTGCACCACGATCTGGTTTAACACCAATCAGCGGAGAATTGTCATAATTTAAGACGTTAAATGCGGCAACACGAACCTGTTTAGTCTCTTTTGCCAAGACGGTTGAATTCCGCAGATTACTGTCTTTGACAACCTCAGGCAAAGCTTTGTTTTGAATCGGTTGAATACGCCAAGCATTGAAACGGTATTCCAAAATCCCTTCAACATTTTTAAGCTGATAGCCTGTACGTAAAGTGTTTGCCGCATTAAATGTTTGTGGCAACCATGGTGTTCTGTTTTGATTATTATAACCATCATCCAAGATAATCTTAGACAGTAAATTTTGTTTTGCTAAAGCAACCGCTTCATTGGATTTCGCAGGATATAAATTGGTTGGGATATATAAGCGTCCCAAACTTAAAGACAATTGACCATATCGACCATAATCATAATTCTCGCTAACCGTTAGGGTTTGAGGAATTTTCACCAACATGCCTTGATAGCGCTTAGGTGCATTGCCTGTAGCATCGGTTAAACTTGAAAATGGCAGTTGAATCGGAGTAGAACTCACCAAACTTGCGGCTTGATTATTACAAGTTTGAATATTGCTGCTCAGTTGATCAATTTGCAATTGATTTTCATAATTGGTTAAACGCCCTTTCAGAATCACTTCTTCACCCACTTTACCGCCAGTGATTGTGCTTGCAGCAGGGAGATAGACAAAAATCGCATTGCTTAAATTTGCTTTAGCTTTACTGTCAGGAGTTTGAATATAAAAACCTGAAAAACCATTTTGATAGCGATAATCCGCAGTAATTACACCTCGAACCACATATTGTTGGTTTTGTGCCGCAGATTGTAAATCTGCAATTGCAGTATCAGCAGTACTACAACTGATTGCAGTGATTGGCGGTGTCGTTGTACCAGTACCTAAATAGCTACTGAATGCATTACGATCTGACCATTTGCTCCACTCACTGTCCAAATCAAAGGCACTATTTGGATCTACAGCGCTGACATCATTTTTATTTTTTATTCTACTTAGGCTATTTTGATAGCTGGTGATTGTTGTTCCCCAGCCGCCACTTGCTGGTTTCTCCCCAATCCGTCCAAAGCGGTCTACAGGTGTACCTTTATAAACAAGGACCAAGGCATCATCACCATTAAATGACAAACCAGCAACCTGATTCACTTTAGTGCCAAGTTCAGCCTGTAATTCGGTACGACCTATAATAAATTTTGCTTTACTGGCTAAATTTCCCTCTAAGGTGTAAGTTGCTGTTTTACTCGTTGCCCCATTGGTATATTGTTCAATTTGATAATCTGCAAGATTTACAGTGCTGCCATCTGGATTATAAATTTCTAAGCCTTTTCTATTTACTGTACCATCAATGTATTGGCTAAACATCAATTGTGCATAGCTTGGAAATGAACAGCCCAATAGTGCAAGGCTTAAACAAAGTGTATGTAGTTTTAAATTTTGCATAATTTTTAACGTTTGTTGAAATTTAAAGCAGATTAATTTTTATTAATGACAATATCGTGAATTTAAATCATTCTATTTGATCCATTTATAGTTTAGACAAAATATACTACTGGCAAAGTGGACTAAAATTGTTATAAGAACCTTAGAAATACGAGATCTCATGCTGATCATAAAAAAAAGCACCCTTTCGGGTGCAAAGCATGGAACTTTAAAATATATTAAGCCAGCAATTGTATTTGCTGTAATTTAGCTACTTCTTGCTGCTTCAATAAATTACGTTGAATTTTGCCACTAGATGTTTTAGGTAAGCTTTCAACGAACTCAATTTCTCGTGGATAAGAATGCTTAGATAATCGTGAACGTACATATTCTTGTAATTTAGCATTCAATTGCTGACAACCCTTGAATTGAGGCTTGAGCACAATAAAAGCTTTTACGATCTCTGTTCTTTCTGGATCAGGTTTGCCAATGACTGCAGATTCTAAAACTTCGACACATTCCAAAAGTGTACTTTCAACATCAAATGGCCCAACACGATAACCTGAAGTTGTAATGACATCGTCTGCACGACCAATAAAATCCACCCCACCTAATTCATTCAAACGGACCGTATCTCCAGTTAAGTAATAATGACCAACAAAGGATTTACGATTATTCCCACCATAACCTTTAAACCATGTGAGTGGCGATTGAGAGAAGTCAATTGCTAGCGTTCCAATCTCACCTCGTTCAACTTCTTGGTTGTCTTGATTTAACACTGCAAAACGATGACCAGGATTAGCAAAACCTGCTGAGCCGACTTTTATTGCATGTGTTAAAGCATGATGGTTACCTATTACCATACCTAATTCTGTTTGCCCATATTGGTCATAAATATTGACATTTAAGTCATGATTAAACCAATGAATTACTTCAGGAGTTAAAGGTTCACCAGCACTACTAACGGCACGTAAATGATCTTTGATCGAAGTATTAAATTTTTCTTTAAAACCAAAGAACATACGAAATGCTGTAGGTGAACCTGTAAGATTACTGACTTGGTATTTTTGAATAATTTCCAAAGCATGGTCGACACTAAATGCTCGTTCATCCATGATGATACTGTGTCCCAATCCCAATGGGCCCGCTATACCATAGTATAGACCATATGCCCAACCTGGATCCGCGAGGTTCCAAAATGAATCATCTTCACGTAAATCAACAGCGTGACGCATATATTCTTTAAAGGCCAAAATTGCTTTTAATGGCACTGGAACAGATTTTGCCAAACCTGTTGTTCCAGAGGTAAACATCATTAAAAAATTATCTGCAAAACTCATCATGACGGGTGCACATTCAGCTGATTGACTTTCTAGTTCTTGCCAAAAATCTGCATGCTTTGTTGTGGCAAAATCTTGTGGATGAACGGTCAGAATATGCGGAAGTTCAATCCCGTTTAGTTTGGGACGTTGTTCAATGTTGGTGATGATCAGTTGGGTATTGGCCGTTGCTACACGATGCTCAATCGCTTTTGATTCAAAAGCGGTAAATAAGGGCTGATAAATTGCTCCAATACGCCATGTTGCCAATATGGTGATCAATAATTCTGGAGTACGTGGTAACAAACCAGCAATACAATCGCCTGTTTTTAAACCGAGCGATTGTAAATAATTGGCTAATTTTCCTGCTGCTTGTGCCAGTTGTTCAAAGGTCCATTGTGAAGACTCACCGTTTTTGCCTTCCCAGATCAAAGCCACTTTATTTAAACCAACAAAACGCTCGCAGCACTCGATATAGGCATTGATTGACTGTGGGTTGCCAACCAGTTGCTCATTGATTAGTTTTTCATAATCGAATTCTTGATAGGCTTGTTCCAATGTTTTCATGGCAATATCCTTGTATTTTCAGCACAAATCATCTCGATGTGCGGTTCCATATTTTGCTTTCTAGCTTTTCTTTAAAATGTTGAATCATTCAACATGTGTTTCTATGCTTATAGATAATCATGATTAGAATTCACACACAATTTCCAAATACCTCAATTGTATTGCGGTTTTTGAACATCTGTTTTTCCTGTCATGGTGGAAGGCTTTAAAAAAAGACCAGTGCGAAGCTGGTCTTGAGATAGAATTTTGATGCGCTAATCTACAATTGAACTTAATGAATCACCGCTCTTGCGATAACTAAACGTTGAATATCGGAAGCGCCTTCATAAATCTGGCTGACTCGAACATCTCGATAGATTCGCTCAACCGGAAAATCAGCGACATAACCATAACCACCATGAATTTGTATCGCATCTGAACAGACTTTTTCAGCAATTTCAGATGCAAATAACTTCGCCATTGATGCTTCTTTTAGACAAGGTAAACCTGTATCTTTTAAAGTTGCGGCATGGTAAATCAACTGCCGTGCTGCTTCGATTTGAGTGGCCATATCGGCTAAGCGAAATGCTACAGCCTGATGTTGTACCAACTCTACTCCAAAAGCTTTACGCTGATTGGCATATTCAACCGCAGCTTCCAATGCTGCTCGTGCCATTCCCACACATTGAGCGGCAATACCAATGCGACCTGACTCTAAATTCGACAAGGCGATTTTATATCCTTCCCCCTCATTTCCTAATATGTTCTCAGCAGGAATCCGACAATTCTCAAAAACAATTGTTGCAGTATCTGAGCAATGTTGCCCCATTTTGTCTTCAATCCGAGAAAGGATATAACCTTCTGTATTGGTTGGAACGATAAAACAAGAAATCCCTTTCTTCGCTGCGGATTTATCCGTAACTGCAAATACAATCGCCACTTGTGCGTGCTTTCCAGACGTAATGAATTGTTTGGTTCCATTAATTACCCATGAATCGCCATCACGTTCTGCTTTACATAGCAAAGCACCTGCGTCTGAACCCGCCTGTGGTTCGGTTAAACAGAAACAGCCAAGCCATTGACCTGTTGCCAATGGTATTAAGTAGTCTTGTTTTTGTTGGTCTGTCCCATATTTTTGGATTATTCCACAAGGCAAAGAATTTTGTACGCTGACAATGGTTGAAATTGCACCATCTCCTGCGGCAATTTCTTCAATTGCCGTCACCAAGGAAATATAGTCCAAACCTGCGCCACCCCATTGATCAGATACGGTCATGCCTAATGCACCCAGTTCACCTAATTCTTTGAGTTCTTGATGAGGAAATTTTGCAGTTTTATCACGTTCAGCAGCAGTGGATTTAAGTTTATTCTGCGAATAATTCCGCATCATTTCCTGAACCATTTTTTGTTCATCATTGAGAATCATATGAGCATCCCTCTCAGCACTTTTAAATTTTAAATCACTGCAATCATGATCAGCGACCAGTCAAATCTCGTTGTTTGTATAAATTTAGGCTGAAGTCCACCTAACACGATGGTTGAGATCATGTCAGGCAGTATTGATTTTTTAAAAAGTTTGCTATTGCTTGCGTTAAAGCAAATTTAGACATAAGCAGATAGATTAGACCGGATTACTTTGGCTGCATACGGATTGCGCCGTCTAATCGAATTGTTTCACCATTTAAATAGCTATTTTCACAAATATGACCAACAAGCTGTGCAAACTCTTCAGGCTTCGCAAGGCGTTTAGGAAAAGGCACCATATCACCCAGCGCATCTTGAACATTTTGTGGTAATGATTTCAACATTGGGGTTTCCATAATCCCTGGTGCAATGGTCATCACACGGATGGCATGTTGCGCAAGTTCTCTAGCCAAAGGTAATGTCATTGCAACAACAGCACCTTTAGACGCAGCATAAGCGGATTGACCAATTTGGCCATCAAACGCAGCCACTGAAGCAGTGTTAATAATCACACCACGATCTTCTTCACCTACTTGTAACTCATAACGAGAAATGACATCTGCGGCAAAACGCAGCATGTTAAATGTTCCTGCGACATTAATATTCAATACTTTTTGAAATGCATCTAAAGCATGGATGCCATTTTTACCCAGAACTTTGGCGGATGGACCAATCCCTGCACAATTAATTAAGCCATTTAATTGCGCATAATCCTGTTCCACATTTTTAAAGAATTGTTCAACAGCAATTTCATCTGTCACATCAAGTTGAACAAATTTTGATTTTTCACCTAAGCGCTTCTGCATTTCTTCGCCAAGCTGGTGATTCATATCCACCATGATCACTTTCGCACCTTGACTAATCAAATGTGTGGCTGTAGCAGCACCTAATCCAGATGCACCACCAGTCACTACAAAAACTTTTCCTTCAATTTTCATTTTATTTTCCTAGTTCATTGTTTGAATAGAGCAGTTTAAATGATGAATTAAACCCACTTTCGACTTAAGATGCAGAGTAAACATAGTCAAGCTTGAGTACAATTTCCAAAAGTTGCATCTTGTATGATGTATTTGGACAATAGCAATATTTCATAAGATCAACAGCGTCAAATCACAACATAAAAGAATAGGAGAGAATGGATCAATACTCTTATAATCTTAAAATACTTATTTTTCTCTATAACACACATTAATTTTTCCATCGATTTGTTTATAGCACGTCCAATATTTACCAACTAACCGTGTTGTTTGCTTTTTATTTTTCTCACTTAAATAATAGACTTCAGCAACTTTGAGATGATTAAATTGATCACCAAGTCTTACATCACACTCGGTGTTATAACATATTATTGGCTTTTCAATAAAAAACACTTTTTTACTAAAATTAAGTTCTACATATTCAGCATCAGTACCAGTCCCATGGACTATTAGACAAGACTTAACTGTAATACTTTCGTTTACATTCAGGCACTGTCGCTCTTTATTTGTATTTTCAAGTGCAAATACTGTGATTGGCAATACCAGTAATGGCAATAAAAGTGAATATTTCATTTTTATACATTATTTTTGATCATAGATGCATTAAAATAACAAATTATCATTTATTTTCAATGCTAATCAATTGCAACAGCTAGCCCTTTCATTCTTGTAATAAAAGATTGAGCTAAAGCCAAGAAAAAGCATATTATTCATTGACGAATCTAGAATAAAATTTGAGTATATGTTTCTGTATTCATTTTATTTCCACAATAAAATAAATGCATAATTACTTTAATTTTGTTTAAAATTTCATAAATTATCTGGTTTTATTAAAGTATACCTTGTGAATATTCAACAATTCAGTGAAAGCAAAGGCACAATTTCTATTGCATTGGTACATGAAGCCCTGAACAGTGCCCAAGATAAGGGCTATGATATAAAGCAGATTTTGCATGATGCAGAAATACCAATGGAAATATTTCAGGCAGCCAAATCACGTATTGCTGTTTCTGCTTATGCAAAACTTTGGACTAAAATAGCTGACCATATGAATGATGAGTTCTTTGGCATGGACTCGCATCAGATGCGACGTGGTTGTTATAATTTATTGTCTAAAATGGTCATGCAAGCGGATACCCTACAAACTGCGATTGAACAAATTTTGCAATATTTTAATTTTGTCTTGGATGATTTCTCCAGCAAAATGATTGTAGATGAAAATTATGCATACATTGTCATTACAGACAAATTACAAACCAAGCGCATGTTCTGCTATGCCACTTATATCATGTTGGTTCACAGTTTAATCTGTTGGTTAGCAGATCAAAGAATTTTACTCAATCAATTACAATTAAAATGCATGCCTCCTGAAGATGACAACGATTATCGCGTTCGATTCTGTGAAAATATTACTTACCAAGCAGTTGAAAATTATCTGCAATTCGATGCAAACTACTTAAATATTCAAATCAAACGCGACCAAAAATCTTGGTATAGTTTTATTAAAAACACCCCCGAAAATCTACTATTAAGATTTAAGAATCCTTTGGCTTTAAGTTCAATAATTCGCAAGCAATTACTTTCTATTGCTCCTGCTGAATGGTTAGAACTTGGTGAACTATCTGCGCAGCTCAATATTTCAGAAGCCACTATACAACGCCGTTTAAAAAATGAAGGTAGCAGTTACCAACAACTCAAAAATGATATACGGCGGGACATGGCGATTGAACTACTTTGTAAAACCACATATACCTTACAAGACATCAGTGAGCTGTTGAATTTTCAGGATGCCAGCGCATTTCATCGGGCATTTAAAAAATGGACTGGTCTAAGTCCAGGTGCTTATAGAGAACCCAAATAACATCGTTCAATAAAAAAATAGTATTTTAGGAAATTTCTTTTAAATCAAAAACTATAATAAAAAAATATATCAATATAAAGTCAGGCTCTCTGTTTACAGCTCATCTGAATCAGGTTGCAATTTGATCAAAAATGGTATATTTATTACCCAATTTAAAGCAGATTTTCTGCTTATTCCCTGTTGTACCCTCCTCCCCTTTAATCACTTTTAGGTCACTAACATGATTAAGATGATTGATGTACTAGAACAAAATCTAGTTCAAAACTTTATCCATTCCCTTTCTGCTCAAACTGAACATTTAGATGAGCTTATCGAAGGTATTTTAAAAGCTTCAGATCATGACTTTGAACATGCCATGAATGATTTTTTCAAAACCAATGATGCATCAGAAGTCGCACAAGCGCTTGATATTCACCAAGAACGATTAGATGCAATTCAATCAGGCTTAGCAATGAAAAAAGAAAATATTGCTGATACTGCAAAAATTGTTGCGCTCTGTCTGGCACTTGAAACCAATGCATTAGACCAAGTTGAAATTGCAGATAGTCTGGAAGATTATCCAGTTTAATTTACCCCAATCCAAAAATGCCTCGATACCGAGGCATTTTTTTTGTCTAATGACTAAAATTTAATTAGAATATTTTTTTATAACTCATTTCAATAATCATCTATTCAACAAACAAATATGCATATTCCAGAAACATAAATTAATTCAAATGGTTAAACCAATATTTTTTACATTTCATATTTTAAGAAGTCAATATCTGTTTTTCTTTTTTGTGCTTTCACCCTAAAAAATATACATATCTAGCTCTGTGTTTCTCTTTGAGTTTTATGGGGTATATATGAAAGTTTTTAGCAAAAAAATGACACGCTTAGTTTCCACCTTAGCCTTAAGTTTAACCGCAACGTATTCTTTTGCAGCCATCCCAACAACATTGAAATTAGACTATGCCTATTACGCCCCAACAAGTTTAGTGGTTAAAGAACAAAAGCTGTTAGAAAAAGCCTTACCCAAAACCGAGGTCAAATGGGTATTTAGCCAAGGCAGTAACCGTTCACTTGAATATTTAAACAGTGGCAGTATCGATTTCGCCTCGACTGCGGGTTTAGCAGCAGTATTGAGTCGTGCCAATGGCAGTCCGATTAAAACGGTTTATATCCAAAGCCAGCCAGAATGGACTGCATTAGTCGTAGCTAAAAACTCAGCAATCAAATCCTTAAAAGACCTCAAAGGGAAAAAAATTGCTGCAACAAAAGGTACAGATCCATTCTTATTCACTCTTCAAGCACTTGAAACGGTTGGCTTAAATAAACGCGATGTGCAATTGGTACATCTACAACATCCAGATGGAAAAACAGCTTTAGAACGTGGTCAGGTAGATGCTTGGGCTGGTCTTGATCCACTGATGGCGTCTGCACAATTGCAAACAGGTGCAAAACTGCTCTATCGCAATATCGCTTTCAATAGTTACAGTGTGTTAAGTGTAAAAGATCAATTTAGAACCCAAAGCCCAGAAGCAGTTGAGGCTGTAATTAAAGCTTATGAACAAGCACGTAAATGGGCAAAAGCCAATCCAGATAAGCTTGCAGAATTATTAGCACGTGAAGCAAAATTGCCACTTGAAGTGGCGAAGTTGCAATTGAGTCGAACTAATCTAGATCAAAATATTCCAACCGCGAAACATCTTAATGCGCTAAAGAAAGCAGGCACTATTTTGACTGAAGAGGAACTGGTTCGAAAAGGAACTAATGTAAATCAAGTTGTGGATCAACTATTTGACAGCAAATATGCGCAAAAGGTCATTGGCAAGGTTGCTGAGAAGTAATGACAAGGTCTACACATACTCAATCGATGCACAGACAATCAAATGTACATATAGCGCAGGCGGGTTTATACAAACCTGCCTTTAAGGCCAATGTTTTAAAATGGGTCAAAGGAATTACGATTCCGTTGTTGTTCATTTTATTATGTGAGTATTTAGTTCGTTTTGGATGGATTGAGTCTTATCTTCTCCCTGCCCCAAGTAGCTTAGTTAGCTCATTCAAGGAGCTTGCCGCAGGTGATTTATTTACCCATATTTATACCAGCACTTGGCGCGTATTTTTAGGATTTTTTATTGGTAGCTTATTGGGGCTAATTTTTGCACTTGCAGTGGGTTTAAACAAACACATTGAGGAATTTTTAGAACCTACATTTTCAGCAATCAAATCTATTCCAAGCCTTGCTTGGATTCCGTTATTGCTTTTGTGGTTAGGCATTGATGAAGCCTCCAAAATTACTTTAATCGCGATTGGTGCATTCTTTCCCACCTATACCAATAGCGTATCTGCCATACATGGTGTTGATACAAAGTTGTTAGAAGTGGCAAAAGTATACCGTCTGACCTATCTACAAACTATCTTCCAAATTGTTCTGCCTGCTGCATCTCCTGGAATTCTCGTTGGACTAAGAAATAGTTTAAGCCTAGCGTGGATGTTTATGATTGCAGCAGAACTGATTGCAGCTACACAAGGTATCGGTTATCTGCTCAGTGATGGTCGAGAAACCTCTCGGCCCGATATTGTGATTATTGCGATTATCTTGCTGGCTGTCCTCGGTAAAATCACAGACAGTCTAATGAAATTGATTGAAAACTGGTTTTTACGTTGGAGAACTTAAACCATTCAGATACGGCTTTTGATCAGCCGTATTTTTTTAAATTGCTTATTTGCAACTTGCATTTCTGCTTTTCTCTATGAAACACTGTCGCAGTAATATTTAGGTAGACAGTATGATCATTCGAGATAAAAGTAACAGCTTCGCACTTCTCTTTGCTTGGCACGGCACCATTCTTCCCAAAGTCTTACCCGCATTAACCTTTGTTGTGCTGATCTCGACAGTTCTGGTTTACCTATCATCACATCACTATTTTACAATTCCTGCTGTACCAGCAATTGGATTTACCGTGTTCGGCATTATCCTCTCTATTTTCTTAAGTTTCAGGAATACTGCTTGCTATGATCGTTGGTGGGAAGGTCGTAAACTCTGGGGTTCATTGATTGCAACATCACGACACCTTTCTCGTGATACTCATGTTTTAAAAGAAAGCCAGCGTAAAGTTTTAATGTATCGTGTGATGCTTTTTACCTGTTTATTAAGAAATCGCTTACGCAATCAAAACCAATCCATTAATTTTTATAATAATAAAGTCGATTTAGATGAATTGACCTTTAACCAGCTGAAAAATCACCTCAATGCCTCACAATTTGTTTTAGAAGAAATTCAAAAATCTTTAGTTCAATCACTTAAAGCAGGTGAAATTTCTGACATTATCTATCAGGGTTTAAACCAACATATTGTTGCACTTGGTAATATTCAGGCCGGATGTGATCGTATTTTAAGTACCCCCCTGCCTTATTCCTATTCAGTCTTATTACATCGTACAGTATATTGTTTTTGCTTGATTCTACCATTTAGCTTAGAAGCTAGCTTAGGTATTTGGACACCTGTTATCGTCAGTTTAATTGCTTATTTATTTTTAGGTCTAGATGCTTTGAGTGCCCAGCTTGAAGAACCATTTGGCCTACAAGAAAATGATTTACCTTTAGATTCGATTACCCGTATAATTGAAAGAGAAATGCTCAGCTCTTTAGGTGAAGAACTGTTAGAGCCAATTCAATTGGTTAAAAGTAATTTGACTTAAGCTATTTTTCTAAAGCTCAACTTCAAAATATAAAAATACATCGAATTCTTTTAAAGTTTATTGTGCGTTAAAAAAGACTTTGTTGATTGAGCAATCACTGCAACCCAACAAAGTCTTTTTAAAACAACAATCCAATTCTAATTTATCCATTGACCTAAAGTCACACGATCATTTCCACCATAATCTTTAACAGTTCTGACCTGTTTAAAACCAGCACCTTTAAAAATGTTTTGAACTGCTTCAGCTTGATCATAACCATGCTCAAGTACAATCCAGCCTTGTGTTGCCAACCATTTTTTACCTTGCTGAATAATATGCTCAATATCCGCCAAACCATGCTGTTGGGCAACCAAAGCACGTTCAGGCTCAGAAGCGAGATGCTGCATATGTTCATCATCAACATCGATATAGGGTGGATTCGAAACAATCACATCAAAAAATTGACGATTCAAAGCTTTAAACCAACTTCCTAAGAAAAATTTGACCTGCCCTAAGTCATGCTTTTCAGCATTATGTAGAGCAACTTCTAGAGTTGGTTCATAGATATCTGTGGCAATAATAGACCAATTAGGACGCTCACTCGCCAGTGATAATGCAATTGCACCTGTACCTGTACCTAAATCAACCATACGAGTATCTTCAGGCAAATCAAGATTTAAAACTGTTTCAACCAAGACCTCAGTATCTGGACGAGGAACTAAAGTATCTTTGCTAACCGTTAAATCCAAAGTCCAAAATGGTTGTGAGCCAGTCACATAAGCCAATGGTTCACCAGCAGCAATCCGCGCTAAACCGTTAACATATTGCTGTTCTTGCTCAACCGTTAATTCTTGCGTAGATTTAAGTGACAAATCAAATGCATCAATTTTTAAAATATGCTCAAGTAACCAAGCATTTTCTTGACGCTCGTAACTTTCAGCTTCTCCACGTAAGGCCAAAGCCTTTGCAATATTCATTAACCACCATTTTGTTGTGCAAGCATCGCCAACTGATCTGCTTGATATTCGCGATGTAAACTGTCAAGTAGCTCAGTCAAATCACCTTCCATTACTGCATCTAACTTGTATAAAGTTAAATTAATACGGTGATCTGTCATACGACCTTGTGGATAGTTATATGTGCGGATACGTTCCGAACGATCCCCGGAACCCACCAAGTCACGGCGCATTTCAGAAGTTGCTGCATCGGCAGCAGCGCGTTTCGCATTTTCTAAACGTGAAGCCAATAATGCCATCGCTTTTGCTTTGTTTTTATGCTGTGAACGTTCATCCTGACATTCCACAACAGTACCTGTTGGAAGATGGGTAATACGTACAGCAGAATCCGTTTTGTTAATGTGCTGACCACCCGCACCAGAAGCACGGTAAGTATCAATACGTAAATCCGCAGCATTAATCTCTACAGTAGTGTCTACATCAACTTCTGGAAGAATTGCCACAGTACAAGCTGAAGTATGGACGCGGCCTTGTGACTCAGTAGCTGGAACACGTTGAACACGATGCGCTCCACTTTCAAACTTCAAACGACCGTAAACACCTTCACCATTCACTAGACAGATAATTTCTTTATATCCGCCATGTTCGCCTTCATTTTCAGATAAGATTTCAATACGCCAGTTTTGAGTTTCAGCATATTTACTATACATACGGAATAAATCACCCGAGAAAATCGCAGCTTCATCACCACCTGTACCCGCACGGATTTCCAAATATGCTGAGTTGGCATCATTGGGATCTTTAGGAATCATGAGAATATTCAACTCACTTTCGAGTCGTTCAATTAAAGCTTTGTTCTCTTTGATTTCCTCAACAGCCATATCCTTAAAATCTGGATCAGTTAACATAGCTTCTGCGGTTTCAATATCTTCTTCAGCTTGCTTGTACTTTTTCCAGACATCAGTAATTTCGGATAAATCATTATGCTCACGGGACAAATTACGAAAACGCTTATTGTCTGAAATGACTTCAACATCTGCTAATAATGCTTCTAACTCTTCATGTCGATCACAAAGTTGGTCTAATCGTAAACGTAACGATTCTTTCATTTTAAATACATTCTCAATCTAAGCCTCACCAAAAACATCGAGCTTTATAACAGCCCATTTAAAATTGGTAAGAAAATTCTAAAATTGTGCCTAGTTTACCGATTCTGCCATTTAAATGACACATTTATATAAGAACCATCAAAATAAGCAGTAGAATTTATAGCAAGATGATCAACATGATTTTTGATTAGATGTTTGTTTTCTCCATTATTCATGCTATTTGTTGACTAATATGGGTGTTTTAAATTCACTTTTAATAGAAAATATACATTCAGATACCAAACGCTATCAATTTTCAGATTCCTCTCCACATTTTTTGGAAAAATTTTTGTTACATTTGCCACATCGAATATAGATAGAACTGTCCAAATAAGGACATGGAGCAACACATGAAATTTAATACGATCATATTAAGCACTATATTAGCAGTAACTTCAGTATTGACAGTAAGTGCCCATGCTGACAACTCAACACGTATTGCAGCAACTTCTGCTCTAGGTAGTGTCGTTGGTACTGCAGTAGGTAAACAAATTGGTGGTAACACTGGCGCAATGATTGGTTCAGCAGTAGGTGGTGCAGGTGGTGCTGCAGCATCAACCAATAGAAAAGACCGTACTGCGGCTGCAATCGGTGGTGGTTTAGGTGGCGTTGGTGGCTATACCGTCGGTAAAAATATGGGTGGTACCACAGGTGGTTATATTGGTGCTGCTGCTGGTGCGGCGGGTGGTTCGGTTCTCGGAAAAAAAGTTTCTCAAGACCGCCATGCAGATCAACGTAAGTACAATAAAAAGTACTACAAAAAACACCGTCGTCATCACTAATTGATCCGTGAATGATATCAAGCACCTTCGGGTGCTTTTTTATTTTTCATATTACTCTGCTCCGTTTTCTTCAACTTCTTTTTCAAAAAAAATGACCTGCATATTTAAAAATGAGAAGTAAGTCTTTGTATAAAAAAAACTTTAAGTAAAAGTTTATGCGCAAAAACATTATTTTATTCAGAAAATGCAATTATATTTTTAAAGCCTCTAGCTTGAATATCTTCATATAATTTGATTGCAGCTTCTTTTATCTAGCCCTTTCGCCTTTCTTGTTTTAGTAAACGAAATCCTAATTCAACGGTTTGATTACCATTCAATACGCATTTTTCAAAACCATAATATCCAATAATTTGCTAAGTTGCTTTTAAGAAAATCGCCATTTTTGCATAGCCATATTCTTTATAATGTTTCTCAATCTCCCAAAATCGCCCTATGGCAGACTCAGTCGTTAAAACCCCATTTGGAGAAAAAGCCATAAAATCTTCATCCTGAAATAAAGCAGAGATTTCCAATAAATCTTTTTCCATAAATGGTTTTAAAATTAAACGTTCAGTTTCGATCATTTGTCTTTAGCCCGAGCGATTCTTCATATTTATTCACATATCACTATCACGTTTCGTTATAGTCAAACCACCTAATTATTCATACAAATGACTTCTATCAAGTCATTGATCATAAATGAAGCTTATGTTTTTTGTATGAAATCGAGAAGTTTTGGCTATGAATAAGTTTTTGTGTTTTTGAATCATAGATGGTGATCCTACCGTGGGGCGACATGGATGTCGCTGTTGGGCGGGGGTACATGAGCAAAAATAAAGCACTGCTTTGTTTGCAGCGCAAGAGCCCTGTTAAACGGAAGATTTTTGTCATCTTGTATCTTGTTCTTTGTAGTGATTAGCTAGCACTACACGTAAATTGTAGAGTTTGGTTTGTCATCAAAACTTCGAGTTTCCTGAAAAGATTAAATCTACAATTTACACCTAACCACTGACATAAATCTGGACGGTAACTAAGCACTTTGATGCTGCATTCACAAGAAAAGACTGTGGTTTTTTAATATTAATTCAATCAATAATTAGGTGAAGCTATGTTTTATCTTGGCATTGATGTTTCTAAAGCTAAATTCGATTGTTGTTTATTTCTTGATGACTCTAGTGGAAAAATAAAAACTAAATGCTTTTCCAATAGCAATAAAGGATTTCATCAATTGTTATCATGGTTAAATCGTTTTGGTCTTGTTGCTGAAGAAACTAGAGCCTTAATGGAAGCAACATCCGTCTATCATGAAATGTTAGCTCAATTTTTATTTGATTTAAAATTTCAAGTTTGTGTGGCTAACCCAGCCCGTACTCGATATTTTGCTCAAAGTATCTCTAAGCTTAATAAAACTGACAAAATCGATAGTGAAGTATTGGCGCGATTTGCAATGACTGTAGATTTACATTTATGGCAACCCACTCCTGATAATATCCGATTGCTCAATGCTTTATTAGATAGAAGGTCAAGTCTTGCGAACGACTTAAAACGTGAACAAAATCGTTTGGAAAAAGCAAACTCCACTCTAATAGTTGTACCAATTTTAAAGTCTATTAAGACTAATATTAAATCATTAACTCGGCAAATTCAGAATCTAGATACACAAATTCAAAACCATATTGATCAAGATCAAGACCATGAGCTTAAACGTGATCAAAAGCTTCTTGAAAGCATTCCAGCAATTGCTGAGCGTACCAGTTTATTAATGCTTGTTTTTTTACGTGCTCATTCTTTTGAAAAAGCTAGCCAAGCTGCTGCATTTGTGGGTTTAGTTCCCATTCATAGACAATCTGGTAGTTCTGTGCTTGGAAAAAGTCGCTTATCTAAAGCCGGTTCACCTAAAATTCGATCGGGTTTATATATGGCTGCCATTGTTGCAACTCGGTACAATCCTCACATTAAAGAGTTGAGCGAACGGCTCTTAGCGAAAGGGAAAACTAAAATGGTAGCGATTGCTGCTGCTATGCGAAAGTTAATTCATCTTTGCTATGGTGTTCTTAAAAACCAACAACCTTATCAGGCAAATTATAAGGCATGAATCCTTAAATAATTTGCTTGACAGTTAAGACGGTATCTTTTCATATCTGAAAAGTGAGGCAACGCCTACGTAAAGGTATTTAAACTTTGAATGTAAGGTGTGGCATTGCAAGCTTTTTATCATCAAACAATTTATTTTCCATACAATTGATTTAATTAAAAATGCTAATTAAGAGAAATTATATTCTTGTATATAAGTTTTTTAATAGGTTGACTGTATGTTATGGCTATACATTGGTAGAGCTGCATCTCAAAAGATATTTTAATATTAAAATATCATCATGATTATTACGACAACAATATTCCCCTCATAAGATCAACATAAACTAATCATGAATAAATTAATCAGCCAAATATACAATCCACACACAAAACAGAGAAATTGCTTACATTCAAATCCATAATTATTGCTAAATGTTTCGTTATTCTAGCCTCAAGTTAAAGAATTCGAAGAAGCTTCGATCAGGAGTTTAAAATGAAATTACAAGCAATCCTTGGTGCAACTGTAATTGCAGCAACAATGATGACGACTGCACATGCAGGCAACTCAACCAATACAGCATTAACATCTGCACTTGGTGGTGTGGTGGGTGCTGCAATTGGGCAACAAATGGGTGGTTCAACAGGTGCGATGATTGGTTCTGCAATCGGTGGTGGTGTTGGCGCAGGCGCTTCATCAAATAAACGTGACCGTAATGGTGCGATCATCGGTGGCGCTTTAGGTAGTGCTGGTGGTTATACCGTAGGTCGTAATGTGACGGGAACTTCAACTGGTGGCTATATTGGCGCAGGTCTTGGTGCTGCAGGTGGTTCGGCATTAGGTCAAAAAGTCAGTGACGACCGTCGTTATGATGACCGCTATGACAGCCGTTATGGACGTTACAATGATCGTTATGATCGTAGCGGTTATCGTAATGTTGATTATCGCTATAATGACCGTGGATATCGCAAAGACAATGGCAATCATTATGGTCACTACAAAAACAAAAACCGTTGGAATAACTGGAAAAATTAATTTCATTGCAAAATTAATATCCAATTATTTAAATCAAGCACCTTCGGGTGCTTAATTTTTTTGGATAATAAAATCAACATCAAAAGCACTAAATATCGACAATTTTCGATATACATTTGCACACTTATATCGTATTATTTCGATATATATTATTTTCGAGTTTAAAAATGTCGTCTTTAACAGATACCGCATTAAAGAATACGAAGTTCTCTATCCTAGAACTCGCACCTGTTCGAGAAGATCAAACAGTTGAGTTTTCACTTAAGCATGCATTGCAACTTGCCCAGCATGCAGAACAGTTGGGCTTTGATCGCCTTTGGTTAGCTGAACATCATAATATGGACGGTATCGCCAGCTCCGCAACTGCTGTATTGCTGGGTTACATCTTAGCCAATACAAAAAATATTAAAGTGGGCTCGGGAGGGATTATGTTACCCAACCATGCACCTTTAGTGGTTGCTGAACAGTTTGGTACCTTGGCAACACTCTATCCAAATCGTATTGAACTCGGCTTAGGTCGTGCGCCCGGAACAGATCCAACCACCATGCGTGCATTAAGACGTGGTCGTCAAGAAACAGAAGAGCAATTTCCACAAGATGTTTTAGAAATTTTAAGCTATTTCGCCGACGCAGTGCCTCAGCAAAGAATTAAAGCAACACCAGGGCAAGGTACGCATGTGCCTGTGTGGCTTTTAGGATCGAGTCTTTTTAGCGCACAACTGGCGGCTAAATTAGGACTTCCTTATTCATTTGCCTCACATTTTGCACCGAGAATGTTAGGCCAAGCCATTCAGCTCTATCGTGAAAATTTTGAACCATCCGCCTATTTAAATAAACCGTTTGTATCTATGGGGGTTCCTACTGTCGTTGCCCAAACCGATGAGGAAGCAGAGTATCTAGCCACAAGTGTGTATCAACGTATTCTTGCATTACTGACAGGGCAAAGTTTAAAACTGAAACCGCCTGTAGCAACAATGGAAGGCCGGTGGTCTGCATCAGAGAAAATTTCCGTACAAAACTTCTTAGGTATGGCGCAAATTGGCTCACCAGATACAGTGAAAAATGGTCTAAAGCAACTTTTAGAAAAATATCAGGTAGATGAATTTATTTTCACTTGCGATATTTATGATACACAGAAGCGCCTAGACAACTTTAGTTTATTGATGGATTTAAAAAAATAATACAAATCAATCATGTTTTCCTCTTTACCAAAATGAAATGACAAATTTCATTTTGGTTTTTTTTGATTAAACTGTCCTATAGCTTAAATATCCAATTGATTTAAAATACTATTTACTATTTTCCACACTTAAACTTTATTTGAATTAGCTCTCATAAATTGAAAAGATTTGCCATCTCATTTCAAATCAGCATAATAGAACATATAAAAATCAGTAAAATAGTAATAAGGAACAACAATGAACCAATATATCAATAAACCCACCCCTGCTTTTATTGCAGTCAGTTGGGTGGCTTTGCTTGCTGGTGCGGCGGCCTACTGTGTCGGTTTATTCAATGCACAAATTCTATTAAATGAAAAAGGCTATTATTTAATCCTGATCCTTTATGGTCTATTTTCTGCTGTTTCACTGCAAAAAGTTGTTCGGGATAAACTTGAAGGTCAGCAAGTGACAGCAATTTATTATGGACTGTGCTGGGCTTCCGTGGTGATCTGTATTGTTCTGCTCGCATTGGGTTTATGGAATGCGACGATGACACTCAGTGAGAAAGGCTTTTATATCATGGCTTTTTTACTTAGCCTCTTCGGTGCTGTTGCTGTACAAAAGAATATTCGAGACTTGGAATATCTCAGAACTCATTCACAGCCTGAACTGCCTCAGCCCCACCCTGTTCAGCAAGTTGAGGTTAAAGAACTAGAAACACCTGAAGATAAATTTTAATTGTTAAACAATCTATTGCTCCAAATGATAAGGCTTGTCCTTTTATGACAAGTCTTTCTTTTTATCTCAATCACTTAGCTAAATTTTCACTTTCAAAATCAAATCATTACTGCGTTGATATTTTTCATCATTCCACAATGAATATCTTTGCCAATTGATTCACAGAGATATTAAATAAAATGCAATGAAATCCTTATTTTTGATAGATTTGCTATGGCTTCAATTGACTTAGAAAAAATGTTAGATAAAGTCAAAAATACACAATGGACTTTATCCGATATTGATTGGGATGCACCAGGTCGAGAGCTGGTTACAGGCGAACAATGGCCAAAACTTAAAGACTTTATGGCAGATCTGATGTGGATTGAACATGTCGGTGCTCGTGCATTTTCAGCAATGTCAAAAAAAGCTCCAACGGCAACTTTACGTGAAATGTACGCCATCTTCCATGCTGAAGAACAACGCCACGCCAATGCAGAAATGGCGCTTATGAAACGCTGGGGAATGTTAGATGGCGATATCCCTAAACCAAATAAAAATTTACGTTTAATTATTGAATGGCTGGATACCTATGCCGATGAAATGCCTTTTTATATTTTAGGCGCAGTAATTCCCATGCTTGAAGTTGCTTTGGATGGCGCGTTATGCACCTTTTTATTGGATACTGTAGATGATCCAGTTTGCCACCAAGCCTTTGAACTGATTAACGGTGATGAAGCACGGCATTTAGGGGTAGGTTTCAGTGTGATGGAAGCACAAGGGATCAATAAAAGCGTTATTGAGCTTGCCCAAATGGCTGCAAGGGTAATCGACCCACGTTTGATGCTCGGTATTTTGGCTTACTTACCACTGATCAATAAAATGCGTGACAATGTTATTAAGCTCGGGCTTCCCGAAGAAAAATTATATGCAGCAATGAATAAATTTTCGAAAATTGGCGGAAGAACAGTAGAGGGACGCCGTAACCCGTGGTTTCAAATCATTCAATTTCATGGCAAAAATGTAGTAGACCGCAATAAGAAATGGTTCCATATTCCGATTGATGCCATGGTTAGCGTGACTGACAAGATTCCTGAAAAGTCTTTACCTAAAGTTCCAAGTTGGATATATCAATTAACATCTGAACCCACTGCGACCAATTAATATAAAAAGGAAATAATATGCTCGACAGGAAAAAGAGTCAAAATGAAGGTTTTTTTCAAAATCAGCCGGAATTTTTTAAGCATTATAAAGGTAAAATTATTGCATCTACCGAGATTAAACTCATCGATTTTACAGGTTTAAACGTGGCAATTATCGGTGCAAACCAACTTACAGTCACACATCTTAGCCATGTTTTAAACAGTGCTGAATTTGTAAAAGTTTTTCAAATCATACCCTCTTTTATCTTACCGCAAACTGAAAAAGGTGTCCAAAAGCTAATCTCACACCCTTTGATCATCAAAAACCGTCGATTATTTAATCATCGTGTTAAATCAATGTTGGCGATTCGTTATCTAGAATCGCAAGTCCAGGAACAATGGTTAAAACGTCAATTGATGCCGAACTCTGCGTTAAAGAATAAAGTATTTTTAAAATCGGATAGCTACTATACAGCGGTGCAACGTAAAAACTGTAAATTAATCACTTGGCCAGTCGTTAAAATTACTGAGCATGCCGTACAAAGTATGGAAGGAATTGAACATTTAGTGGATGTGATTATTACTACTTACGACTAATAGGTTTAGAAGATTCGAGTTTAAGAGGCTTTTTAGCCTCTTTTATTTTTTAGATTAACTATTATTTGACAACACCACTATAACGATAACCCTGTGGAGTCTTTTGGTAACGTAAATAGTTATTGGTCAATTTTCCTGAAGCATTCACCACTAATATATCTATATTTTTTAAATCTTTTGAGATACGGATAAAATCATCAGCAGAATGTTCCCATCCCTGACAATCATTTTCAATACCAATTGAATCAAGTTTTTGAGTTTTGGTTTCAAAAATGGGTTGCGCGACAAATTTGCCGTTATTCAACACAAAGGAGTGAATCCGATAGCCCCTTGAACAGGTACTATTAATAAATAGACTGGTGACCAAATAAACATCTTGATTTTTAATTTTGACTTGCACAATTTTATCGATAAATCCAACTTGAGATAACTCTTGGGAAGCAAAAGCATTGCTTTGTTTCACTTGAATTAAACTATATGGTTCTCTCATCGTTCCCCCAGCAGAAACGTCCATCGTATAAAATTTGATTTTTCGATCAGGACTGTAATGGATATCCAGCATATTTTTCTCAGTGAGTTTTGCAAACGAATATGCAAAACTAGATGAATCATTTTTTATTTTATTTTCAATTTCACTAGAAATTTTTTCATTGTACTGATCACATTCACCACGCCCTGAACAAGTTTTTTGATAGTATTTTTCAACCAAACCATTTTCAAAGTTGCTCAATGATTCAACATTGGTTTGTTGTGCAAATATACTTTGTACACTTACAAGCATGAAAAATGAACTTATTTTTAATATCTTATTCATATAACAAATCACACTATAAAAAATAATAAACATAAAAGAAAAAGAGCCAAATTTGATTCAGCTCACTACTGTCCTTACATTACAATACACATCAAAAAACATAATAATGGATTATCCAATACGACGTTTAAGCCCAGTCATCTGTAAAACACGTGTTGAAATCTCTTCAATCGACATCTCTGAAACATTTAAATATTTAATCCCTTCAGAAATATAGATTCCCTCGACTGCGCGTAGCTCCATCTGACACTGTGAAAAGCTCGCATAGCGACTATTAGCTTTACGTTCAGAACGAATTGCGACTAAACGTTCAGCATCAATCATCAGGCCAAATAGTTTATTTTTATGCTCCTTCAATACTGCAGGTAAGCGGTTATCGTCCAAATCTTCTTCGGTCAATGGGTAGTTTGCAACCCGAATACCAAACTGTAAAGATAAATAAATTGAAGTGGGTGTTTTACCAGAACGCGATACACCGATCAAAATTAAATCAGCTTTATCATAATGGCGTGTACGTGCGCCATCATCATTATCTAAAGCAAAATGAACAGCATCAATACGTGCTTTATACGACTCAGAATCAGTCACTGCATGTGTTTGTCCGACTAAAGTTGTAGGCGGAGTACCTAAAACGTCGGACAACTTACTGATAAGCCCTTCAAAAACATCAAGATTCACAGCATTTGCAGTATTAATAATATCTCGAACATAAGGATCAACCAAAGTATCGAATACCAAGGGTTGTTGACCATCTTTATCCGCCCTTTTATTGATTTCTTCGACCACATTCATTGCAGCTTCTTCAGAGGTAATATAGGGAATAATATGGATATCAAACTTTACATGAGGAAATTGCGCTAATAATGAATGCCCAAGGGTTTCAGCCGTAATCGCTGTACCATCAGAAATAAAAAATACGCTCCGCTTTATTTGGTTACTTTCTGACATTAAAAATCTCCTCAAACATTTGTCTTAGCGATGTATAATCTTTATAGTAAGCCCATCTTACATGACTATCACTTAGTTGAATCAAAATGCTAAGTTTTTTGTTATAATTTCATGCCAAGATAGTGATTAATACTGCATAAGTGGAGTAACAACTTTGGAAGCACGCGTAATCGGTCTGGAAAAACTAGGTAAACACGACGTTGAGATCGTGGGTGGTAAAAACTCTTCACTTGGGGAAATGATCAGTCATTTAGCAAATGCTGGCGTATCTGTTCCAGGTGGATTTGCAACGACTGCTGATGCATATCGCGAATTCCTAGAGCAAAGTGGCCTAAATGCTAAAATCAATGCAGAACTTGCAGCATTAAATGTAGATGATGTAATCGCACTTGCAGAAACTGGTGCAAAAATCCGTCAATGGATTGTAGAAACTCCACTTACTACAGGTCTAGAGACTGAAGTTCGCGAAGCATTTGCTGCCCTTTCTAATGGTAATCCTGACATTGCTGTTGCGGTACGTTCTTCTGCAACTGCTGAAGACTTACCAGATGCTTCATTTGCGGGTCAACAAGAAACGTTCTTAAACATTCGTGGAATCGACAACGTTCTCATCGCAATTAAAGAAGTTTTTGCTTCACTTTATAATGACCGTGCCATTGCTTACCGTGTACACCAAAATTTTGCACATGATATTGTTGCGCTTTCTGCTGGTATTCAGCGTATGGTTCGCTCTGAAACAGGCGCTGCAGGTGTAATGTTTACACTTGATACAGAATCTGGTTTCCGTGAAGCAGTATTTATTACTGCTTCTTACGGTTTAGGAGAAATGGTTGTACAAGGTGCAGTAAACCCTGACGAATTCTATGTTTCTAAGCCACTTCTAAGAAATGGCAAACATGCCGTCATTCGCCGTAATCTTGGTTCAAAACACCAAAAAATGATTTATGGTGAAGAAGGTGCTGCAGGTAAATCTGTTGTCGTTGTAGATGTTGAAAAAGCAGATCGTCAACAATTTGCTTTAAATGATTTAGAGCTTCAAGAACTTGCTAAACAAGCATTGATCATTGAAGAACATTATCAAGCACCTATGGATATCGAATGGGCAAAAGACGGTGATGATGATCAAATCTATATCGTTCAAGCACGCCCTGAAACGGTAAAAAGCCGTGAGAATGTCGGCACAATGGAACGTTACCTCCTTAAACAGAAAGGTACGGTTCTTTGTGAGGGTCGTTCAATTGGTCAACGTATTGGTTCTGGTAAAGTTCGTATCGTTACTTCGATTAAAGAAATGGATAAAGTACAAGAAGGTGATGTTCTTGTATCAGACATGACTGACCCAGATTGGGAACCAGTGATGAAACGTGCTGCTGCAATTGTAACTAACCGTGGTGGTCGTACTTGTCATGCTGCAATTATTGCACGTGAACTTGGTGTTCCTGCTATCGTAGGTTGTGGTAATGCAACAGAAGTGCTTGTAGATGGTCAGGAAGTCACTGTTTCTTGTGCCGAAGGTGACACAGGCTTTATTTATGAAGGTGCATTGGATTTCGAAATTCAACGTAATTCTATCGAATCTATGCCTAAACTACCGTTCAAAATTATGATGAACGTCGGTAACCCTGACCGTGCATTTGACTTTGCTCAAATTCCAAACGAAGGGATTGGTCTTGCACGTTTAGAATTCATCATCAACCGTATGATTGGTGTACATCCAAAAGCTTTGTTAAACATTGACAGCCTACCACGCGAAACACGTGCAGCAGTTCTAGCACGTACAGCAGGTTATGCATCACCGATTGAATTCTACGTTGAAAAATTGGTTGAAGGTATTTCTACACTTGCAGCCGCATTTGCTGACAAACCTGTAATTGTTCGTATGTCTGACTTTAAGTCAAATGAATACGCAAACTTGATTGGCGGTAAGCTTTACGAGCCTGAAGAAGAAAACCCAATGCTTGGTTTCCGTGGTGCAAGTCGTTATGTATCTGATAACTTCCGTGACTGCTTCGAACTCGAATGTCGTGCATTGAAAAAAGCACGTGATGAAATGGGTTTAACCAACATTCAAATCATGATTCCTTTTGTACGTACAGTATCTGAAGCGAAACGTGTTATTGAATTATTGGCTCAGAATGGTCTTAGACGTGGTGAGAATGGTCTTAAAGTAATCATGATGTGTGAATTACCAACAAACGCATTACTTGCTGAACAGTTCCTTGAACACTTCGATGGATTCTCTATTGGTTCAAATGACTTAACCCAGTTAACACTTGGTTTAGACCGTGACTCTGGTATTGTTTCTCACTTATTTGATGAACGTGATCCAGCAGTTAAAGCATTACTTTCTATGGCAATTCATGCTTGCCGTAAAGCCGGTAAATATGTAGGTATCTGTGGTCAAGGTCCTTCTGATCACCCTGATCTTGCAAAATGGTTAATGGAACAAGGAATTGAATCTGTTTCATTAAACCCAGACTCAGTTTTAGATACTTGGTTCTTCCTTGCTGAAGAAAAGATTAAACAGTCTTAATCTAATCAGTTAAAAAAGACCCTCAAGCAGGGTCTTTTTTATGTACATTTTTTAAAATTTTGAATTAAGCTATATCAAAGATCTAGTTCAAATTTTCTTACTTTCAGCACAGATATCAATCACTCGATACATGATCGTAAGTTAAAGTTTTCTTCACTTAGGTTAAATGTTAGACCCAGTTTTACAATCAACCCTCTTCTACTAGATAAGTTAAATTTTCTTGATATTTTAAGATTTCGTGTAAATTTAATGTTAATACATTCAAAAATCTAGTATACATAGTGGTTTAAAAAAGTAGGTGAATAAAGTTGCGATTGTGTTCATTTTCATCTACCAATTATGTACTTTTAGATTTATTTTGAGAATTGAGTTTTATGCAAATTTACTTGGCGAGAAATAACCAACAAGCAGGTCCGTATTCAATTGAACAACTGAATCAAATGCTTGCAAGCCAGCAAGTGCTTCTAACGGATTTAGCTTGGCATCAAGGATTAACAGAATGGAAAGCGCTTGGTGAACTTACACAAGGTAAACTCGTTTATGAACCTATTGGTTATGTCTCTCCGACATTATCTACTAGTGAACAAATTGATCCTCAACAAAACCCTGCAATCAAAAATATTAAAATTGAAAAAAGTACAAAAAGAATCACTAAAGCAGCCCCAGTAGGCAAACGAATTTCAGCTAAACTTGTAGATTTTGCCCTATTATTTTTACCGCAAATTATGGCTATCGCTTACTTCATGCCAGAAGATGCGGTCAAAGTTGCTTCAGACGGTTTCTCAGTAGAAAACCAAGTTAAAATTGCAGAAATGATTAGCCAAAGTATGCCAGCTTATCTCAATATTGGTTTGATGGTATTTGTACTCATTCTCTTGATCACTCAATGTTTTATGATTACTAAATTTGGGCAATCTATTGGCAAAAAAATATTCAAACTACAGATTGTTGATGTAAATACCAATCAATTACCAGGTTCTTTAAGAGGCTTTTTTGTTCGTTCATTCTTATTTCTCATTCTGTCACAAATTATGAGTATATTGCCGCTTATCGCCATCATTTTCATTGTTGATTTGTTTATGTTTTTCTCTAAAGAGAATTATGCATTGCATGATCGTATTTCTAAAACCAAAGTTATTGATCTTTCAGAATAATTCAAATGGCGGTTATACCGCCATTTTTTAAAGCTAAACATTCAGAAATTAATAATTTATGTTTTTGTTTTCTTTATAATTCCGACTAAAAGTCTCAGGTATTTTTACATCAATATATTCATTCTCTATGTATAGCTAAGTTTGCCGATATGAGGCATAATGCCCTACAACGTAGCGGTGTCAGATCATTGAGAATGTTTTCTATTTAGAAATAATAGTCATTTTCAATCATGCGGCACTTTAATCGCTATCCCATATTTATATAGGGAATGGGACTCTTCACCGAGGTTGTAAAATGAGACAAACGACTTTAGCTGTATTGTCTTTATCTGCGATCACCGCACTCTTAACTGGGTGTGGTGGTGATATAGTACTTCTAAACTCTAAAGGTCCAGTCGCTGAAGGTCAAAGTAGCCTGATGATGACTGCGATTTACTTAATGTTATTGGTCGTAATTCCTTCGATCTTAATGGCATTGTGGTTTGGTTGGAAATATCGCGCGTCAAATAAAGATGCAGACTATAAACCTACATGGGCACACTCTACTGCGATTGAAATTGTAGTATGGGGTATCCCATGTATTATTATTGCTATTCTTGCGTATTTAACATGGTGGGGTTCACACAAATATGACCCTTATAGACCGTTAACAAATACTCAAGGTCAGATGGAAGAACATTTAAAAATTCAAGCAGTCGCTGAACAGTTTAAATGGGTGTTTATCTATCCTGAACAACAAATAGCTACAATTAACGAAGTTCGTTTCCCAGTCAATAAACCAATTGAATTTCAAATCACTTCTAACTTTACAATGAACTCTTTCTTCATTCCTAAGTTAGCAGGTCAGGTTTATGCTATGGCGGGTATGCAAACTAAGTTACATATGCTTGCAGAACACCCAAGTCCAGCAGACGGCTACCGTGGATTCTCAGCGAACTATAGCGGTTACGGCTTTACGCAAATGCGTTTTAGAGCTCATGCTGTTTCAGATGCTGACTTCAACACTTGGGTAGACGCTATTAAAGCAGGTAAAGGTACTTCAATTAATCCTGAAGCGATCCAAAAAACCACGCTTGATGCGACAGAATTTGCTACGCTCAAAGATGGTGATCGTTCTAAACACCAAATTGAAGCAATGCTGAACAATGCGCATACTCCTGAAGAAATTAAAGCTGCACACGAAGCTGAACGTAAAGGTCCATTCCCTACTAAGCCTCATCCTGTGACTTATTATTCTTCAGTTACGCCTGACTTGTTCAAAAGCATCATCAACACTTACATGAGCAACTACCATGGTGCAGACCATGCAGGCGCTGAACATGCAGGTGCTGAACATGCAACTGCTTCTGTAGGGGAATAAGACATGTCTTTGTTATTAGGTAAACTCAATTGGGATGCAATCCCTAAAGAGCCGATTGTACTTGTAACAATGGTCATTATGGCTCTTGGTGCAATTGCAGTTTTCGGTGGTATCACCTATTTCAAAAAATGGGGTTACCTCTGGAATGTATGGTTTAAATCTGTAGACCATAAAAAAATTGGTATTATGTATATTCTTGTGTCTGTTGTGATGCTACTTCGTGGCTTCGCTGATGCAATCATGATGCGTCTTCAACTGTTCCTTGCAAAAGGTGGTGGTGAAGGTTACTTACATCCCGACCATTACGATCAGATCTTCACCGCACATGGTGTAATCATGATCTTCTTCGTAGCAATGGGTCTTGTTGTTGGTATGATGAACATTACTGTACCACTTCAAATTGGTGCACGTGATGTTGCATTCCCATTATTAAACTCTGTGAGCTTCTGGTTATTTGCTGGTGCTGCTGGTTTGATGATGGTTTCTCTAGTATTAGGTGAGTTTGCTGCAACAGGTTGGATGGCATATCCACCTCTTTCTGGCATTCAATATTCTCCTGGTGTTGGTGTTGACTACTATATCTGGGCACTCCAGGTTTCTGGTCTAGGTACGCTTTTAACCGGTGTTAACTTCTTTGTTACCATCATCAAAATGCGTGCACCTGGTATGAAACTTATGGACATGCCGATCTTTACTTGGACTGCACTTTGTACAGCAGTATTGATCATTGCATCGTTCCCAGTATTGACTGCAACAATTGCAATGTTAACACTTGACCGTTACTTCGGTTTCCACTTCTTCACCAATGAGCTTGGCGGTAGCCCAATGCTCTATGTGAACTTGATTTGGACATGGGGTCACCCAGAAGTATATATCTTAGTATTACCTGCTTTTGGTCTTTACTCTGAAATCGTTTCAACGTTCTCTCGTAAAACGTTGTTCGGTTATAAATCTATGGTGTATGCAACGATTGCGATTACAGTACTTGCTTTCGTGGTATGGTTACACCACTTCTTTACCATGGGTGCTGGTGCCAACGTCAACGCGTTCTTCGGTATCATGACCATGATTATTGCGATTCCTACTGGTGTGAAAATCTTCTCATGGTTATTCACTATGTATAAGGGTCGCATTACCTTTACATCACCAATGTACTGGACACTTGGCTTCCTTGTGACTTTCGGTATCGGTGGTTTAACGGGTGTATTGATGGCTGTTCCACCAGCTGACTTCTTAGTACACAACTCGTTATTCTTGATCGCTCACTTCCATAACGTAATTATTGGTGGTGTTGTATTTGGTATGTTCGCGGGTATCACTTTCTACTGGCCAAAAATGTTTGGTTGGAAGTTAAATGAAACTTGGGGTAAAGCATCGTTTTGGTTCTGGTTCTTTGGTTTCTATTTTGCATTCATGCCACTTTATATCCTTGGTTTCATGGGTATGACACGTCGTTTGAATACATATGACAACCCTGAATGGGATCCATACTTAGCAATTGCTTTGTTTGGTGCTGTGCTTGTAGCAATCGGTATTGCTTGTTTCTTAATGCAAGTTATTGTTGGTTTCTTACAACGTCACGACAACATGGACAACACTGGCGATCCATGGGATGGCCGTGTACTTGAATGGTCTACTTCATCCCCTGCTCCGTTCTATAACTTTGCTGAAATTCCAAAAATCAATGGTATTGATACTTTCTGGAATGATAAAGAGAACGGTGTAGCGTATGCACGTCCTGAGAAATATGAAGATATTCATATGCCAACTGATCGTGCTGCTGGTTTTGTTATTGCCTTGTTCATTACAGCAATGGGCTTCGCTTTAATCTGGCATATCTGGTGGTTAGTCGTTGCAACTTTCCTTGGTGCTGTTATCAGCTTCATCGTAAGTTCATTCACTAAAAAAGTGGACTACTACGTACCTGCTGCTGAAGTAGAACGTATCGAAAACGAGCGTTATGCTTTACTTGAAAAACACTTGAAGAAGGACTAAGGATATGGCTGAAGTACTTCATCACGACAACCACGGACACGATGAACATCATCATCACGATGATACAGACATCACCGTCTTTGGTTTCTGGACATACTTGATGAGTGACTTGATTTTATTCGGTACACTCTTCATCGCGTTCGCTGTATTAAGCAGTCATATTCCGCCTGGTACTCCAAGTCCAAAAGAGTTATTTGGCGAGTCTTTAGGTTTCGTACTTGTTGAAACCTTTGCTCTCTTAATTTCTTCTGTGACTTTCGGTTTTGCGGTACTTGCTTCTTACAAGAAAAATGTAAACCAAGTGCTTATGTGGTTAATTATCACTTGGCTCTTTGGTGCAACATTCATCGGTATGGAACTTTATGAATTTAATCATTTAGTTCACGCTGGTCATGGTCCTAGCCACAGTGCGTTTTTGTCTGCGTTCTTTACCCTTGTAGGTACGCACGGTATCCACGTAACATCTGGTTTGGTATGGATGATTGTGTTAATGGTTCAAATCAAGAAAAATGGTTTGACTGTACCAAATACACGTCGTCTTGCTTGCCTAAGTTTGTTCTGGCACTTCCTTGACATCGTTTGGATCTGTGTATTCAGCGTAGTTTATTTACTGGGAGCTTTATAATGAGTCATGATCATAATGCTGCTGGTGCTTCGCACGGAAACATCAAACAATACTCTATCGGCTTCATCCTTTCTGTCGTTTTGACCATCATCCCATTCGGGATGGTGATGAAAGGAATGACTGGTGGTGCAGTTGTTGCAACGATTGCGATCACTGCGATTGCTCAGGTTCTTGTACAATTAGTTTTCTTCTTGCACATGAATTCATCTTCTGAACAACGCTGGAATGTGATTGCATTCATCTATACGATTCTGACGATTGCAGTTCTATTAATTGGTTCTGTATGGATCATGAACTACTTACATTCAAACATGATGCTCTAGGGTGTCATGTTGAAAAAATATCTATTCCTGACTAAGCCAGGAATTCTCTTTGGTAACTTCGTTACCACTTTGGGCGGCTTTTTCTTAGCCGCTCAAGGTTCTGTAGATTTCCTTTTACTTCTCATCACATTACTAGGCACTACGCTTGTCGTTGCCTCTGGCTGTGTGGTGAATAATGTCATTGACCAAGACATTGACCAAAAAATGCAACGTACAATGAATCGTGCGCTTGTCAAAAAAACCATCAGTCCAACAGTTGCTTTAATTTTTTCAGCTGTGCTCGGTTTAATTGGCTTTGCTTTGTTGTGGTTTTTTGTCAACGCCTACGCATTTGGCTTTGCTGTACTCGGCTTTGTTGTGTATGTGATTTTTTATAGTCTTTGGAGTAAACGTACCACCATTCACCAAACTGTGATTGGAAGTATTTCAGGCGCAAGCCCTCCTGTAATTGGATATACTGCTGTTTCCAACGGATTTGATGTTGCTGCTTTGCTGATTTTTTTAGCTTACGCACTTTGGCAAATGCCACATTCTTGGGGAATTGCAATCTACCGATTTGATGATTATAAAAATGCAAATATTCCAATTTTACCTGTAGCTCGTTCAATTTTTCGCACAAAAGTTGAAAGTTTAATATACGTTATTCTGTTTGCTGCAGTTTTAAATGGATTGTATTGTTTTGGCTATACCAACATCTTTTTCCTTATTACCTTTAATGCTTTATGTGCCTATTGGGTATATTTATCGATTATTGGATTTAAAGCTGAAAATGATCAGGTCTGGGCAAAAAAATATTTTTTGTATTCCGTCATTCTAATTACAGCACTCAGTGTGAGCTTTAGTTTTAGTTATGTCTCCCCTGCACCACATTTGCCACTGTTTTAAAAAAAGATAGAGTTCTCTCTATCTTTTTTTTATCTGCGTAAATAAAATTAAAATATTAAAATTTTTATTATAACGATAGGCACTTTATGCTTTTTAAAAATAAAACACTGCAATATGCCTTTCTTGTTGGTTTACCTTTGGTTGTTTATCCAACTTCTAGTTTTGCGGGCGCTGCAGAAGAAGTCGCATCACCAACTTTTGACCTAAACAACAATCAATATCGTATATTAAACCTCCCCATACTCTATCCAGCCAATGACAATAGAACCAACATGATGCTACTGCTAAGTGACAAAGGTTTAGCAAGTATCAAAGCATTTGAAGTTGATAAAATGAGTTTATGGGATACTTCTAGTGGCATAGTTCCTTTTTACCCTACTGACTTAACTCAAGCATCTGAAAATAAGATTCCAAATAAACGTGCTTTTTACGATGCAAATGATCACGTCTATGATGAACGCTGTATAACACTAAAATCTGGTGCTGAAGTTTTTCTTCAACAGGTTTCAAATCACAAGAAACTATCTCAAGACGAAAAAAGCAGCTTGTTAGAACAACGAAATCAGATCAAAAATTGTCAACAAAGTATTCCACTGATTCAAGTCAATTCACAATGGACACAGCCCGCTCAACAGTATGCTTCTTATTTAAATGGGATTATTTTATTTTACAAAGCTAACTATTCCTCAGCAACTAAAATATTTACAGCCTTAAGCCAAGTTGATGACCCTTGGTTAAAAGAAACAGCTCAATACATGCTCATCCGCACATCATTAAATGAGCTGTATAGCCAGTCATTAGGAAGTTACGGTGATTTAGATACTCTGAAAGTTGATCAAGCACTTCTTAAAACTTTTTTCAATCGCATTACTGATTATTTTAAACTTTACCCTAAAGGCCAATACGTAGCCAGTGCCAGAGGATTTTTACGCCGAGGCTACTGGATTGCTAATCAACAAGATGCTCTAGTCAAAGAGATGATTTGGCAGATGGATCACCCAAAATCAGATTATTACAATCTCGATATGTCCACATTGGCAGCCGAAATAGATCGCAAGGTATTTGGTTTAGAAAACTTCAACGCAAAAACACTCAACGATCCTTTCTTTTTAGCTATCTATGATCTGATGCATATGCGTCAAAGTGATTCTAAGCAGTACCAGCCAATTAGTTGGTCCGAGTTAAATGCACAAAAAACTGTATTTAAGGAACAACCTGAGCTGTTCCGTTATTTACAAGCTGTTCATTTATATTTTATTCAGAAAAAACCACAAGATGCGTTAAATTATTTACCGAAACAAAAAACCAATTCTATTCAAAATTATTTAGAACTCAGCCAATATACGCTTAAAGGGGTCATTCTTGAAAAAATTAGTGATAAAAATCTGGTTGAACAATATTGGAACCATTTACTCGCAATTTCTGCTAATCCTTATCAAAAAACTTTGGCAGAAGTCGCCCTAGCGATTCACTATAAAAACACCAATAACCAAAATGCCTTTTTAGGAAATCATTCAAAAATCAAACAAGCAACCTTACAGAAAGCATTCATTACTCAAATTGCCGATGTCAAAGCTTTGCAAAGTATCATTATTGCCAAAGACAGTTCAGTTGATAAAAAGAATCTGGCTTTATATACATTACTAGATAAAAGCTTAATGACTCAAAACTATGCGGTATTCAATAAAGCCTTTACCACATGGTTACCTCAAGATGCCTCAGAATACAAAGCATATAACAGCAAAATTAACGCTTATAAGTCAGAACCCCACTTCGAAGTTTTTGTTTGGAATGGTCATGAAATTACACCAACGCTCAAATGCCCTAAATTAAGCACCTTAACAGCTGGTTTAGAAAAAAATCCAAAAAATTTAACTTATCGTTTATGCCTAGGCGAATATATGCGTAATCAAGGCACTGCTTTAGAAATTTTTTATGGTGACTATTACTATGGTCCAAGTTTTAACCAGCCGAAAAATGCCTTTACAGGTGAAACTTTTAGTCGTGGTGAAGTCTATAAAGAAATTATTAAATCAAATTCTAAAAGTGAATTACAAGCTTATGCACTTTATCGCGCTGTTATGTGTTATTCGCCGAGTAGTATAAATGTCTGTGGTGGAAAAGACGCCACAAAATCCACACGTAAACAATGGTACACACAAATTAAACGTGACTATCCAAATACCACATGGGCAAAATCTTTAAAATATTATTGGTAGCTTATTCATGCTTAAACAGTTTTTCTCGGGTCTACTGACAATCCAATGTTGTTTAGGATTAATGGCATGTCAACCGAGTCAATCAGCGGTAACCTCCGATCAGGTCAATGCAAATGACTATGATGCCTTTTGGATTTGGGGAAATATCAAGTCTACGCCTTATTTAAGTAATGCAAAGGAAATCTATATTTTACAAGGTGAAGTTAGGCTAGAGAAAGGTTCCAACCATTCTATCTTGATCCAACAAGGCATTTCTGTGGTTAAAATTCCACATCAGAAAGTATGGTTGGTTTTTCGAAATCATCATTTAAATTGGCAAAGCACTGAAATAGAAAATATTTTACAACGCGTCCTACAATGGGAAAGCGCAGGCAATCACATTCAAGGTATTCAAATTGACTTTGATGTACCAACTAAAAATTTAAAAGCGTATGGCTTATTTCTACAACAGCTTAGAAAGCAGTTACCACAACATTATCAACTTAGCATCACCAGTTTGATGGATTGGGGCAATCTTCGCGATCCAGATACACTTAGGCTATTTAGAGAAAATATTGATGAAATGGTGATTCAAACCTATCAAGGCTCTACCACTATTCCAAATTATCAGGCTTATTTGACTAAGGCTTCAACATTGAAACTGCCTTATAAAATTGGTTTGGTACAACATGGTAAATGGGATCACCAACTTAGATTTGATACTGACCCAAATTTTAATGGCTTTGTGGTATTTTTATTACGACAAAATAATCGTGAATTAATCCAATAAATATGTGATGGCATCTACATCAATCAAAATCGAATATTTGCACAATAAATAAATTCATGCTTTTATTTTAGTAATTTAACTTCTAATTGACTAACCAAATTAACTTCCAAAAAAAACTGAATCATGCTCAAACCGAGCAAATAACTCATCCATTTTTCCCGCATATTTCATATCAAGTTGATGCCATAATTTTTTCGGAAGTGGAATAAATTCTAATGTGTCGGAACCATCAGAAGCTTTGCAGAAACGGATTTCATACTCAGGTTGTAAAATTTCATTGAGTGCCCGTAGTGTGGTATCACGATCAGCACCTTTTCCTTGATAAGGAATCAACAATGATTTTTCACCATAATGAATTGTGATACTAAAACCTTGTTGATTATCAGTATCTTCAAGTTCAGCAGACAATTGTCCAGTTTCTAAAATGTTTTCACAATAGCCAATAATTGCATCATCCTCTTCTCTCCAATCCACCACCATGACAATATCATAACGACCATCAAAAACATCAAAGTAGAAATTTTGCGTAGGGTTTTCAATATAAGATTCAATGGTTTCAAGTTTTTCAGCGCTGTAGTTTGTCATTTTAGCTATCCATACTTTTATTCATTTTCAATCTAAATAGGTACAAGATGAAATTCAATCTCGCATCTGTAAAATTTTAGTGGTTATTCCAATAAATATTTGAATATTAAATTGTGTTTGTGCGCAAACTTTCCTATAATAAGCCCTCGCAATTTTTGCGGCACAATCTATTGGCTTTTAAACTGTTGTTTAAAGCTTATGCTGATTGTGACTCCTTGCTTCAATCTTTTTAAGGTTGGGGCTGTATAAACCGTAAGGAGCTGACAATGCGTCACTACGAAATCGTAATTCTGGTACACCCAGACCAAAGCGATCAAGTTGTGGGAATGGTAGAACGCTACATTTCTCACATCAAAGATGCTGAAGGTCAAATTCACCGTCTTGAAGATTGGGGCCGCCGCCAATTGGCTTACCCAATTAACAAAATCCATAAAGCGCACTACATTTTAATGAATCTTGAATGTAATCAAACTACGCTTAATGAATTAGAAGAATTGTTCCGTTATAACGATGCAATCCTTCGTAACGTGATTATCCGTCGTGAAAACGCAATCACTGAAGAATCTTTACTCGCTAAGAGTGCTGAAGAAAAACGTGCGCGTAAAGCTCAACGTGAAGAAGCACAACAAGCTCAAGATTCTGTTGAAGCATAAGGAGAACATCAATGGCACGTTTTTACCGTCGTCGCAAGTTCTGCCGCTTTACAGCTGAGAACGTTACGTACATCGACTACAAAGATATCGACACTTTAAAACAGTACATCACTGAAAACGGCAAGATTGTTCCTAGCCGTATTACAGGTACTAAAGCTCGTTACCAACGTCAATTAGCGCTTGCTATTAAACAAGCTCGCTACTTAGCGTTGATTCCTTACACTGACAATCATAAGTGAGGTTGAGCCGTGGATATTATTTTATTACAACGCATTAAAAACCTTGGTAAATTAGGCGATAAAGTTTCAGTTAAAGCTGGTTACGGCCGTAACTACCTTATCCCTCAAGGTAAAGCAGTTGCAGCGACTGAAGCGAATACTGCTGCTTTTGAAGCTCGTCGTGCAGAACTTGAGAAAGGTGAAGCTGAAGTTTTAGCTGCTGCTCAAGCACGTGCTGACCAATTGAACGAAGTAAACATCGTTATCACCGCGAAAGCTGGTGATGAAGGTAAATTATTCGGTTCAATCGGTACTCGTGATATCGCTGACGCGTTAACAAATGCTGGTCTTGTTGTTGACCGTGCTGAAGTTCGTTTACCGAACGGTGCACTTCGTCACACTGGCGAATTTAACATCGCAATCCAATTGCATCATGATGTTACTGCTGAAGTTCTCGTTACAATCGTATCTGAGTAATTTCTTGCAGAAAAAAAGAGCATACTTTTGTATGCTCTTTTTTTATCTTTAAATTTTACCTCGGATCAGCTGAAATTGTTTCTAGTTGATTCATGCCCCTACTTATCGGTATTACTGTTAGATACTTTTAGTATTTTGCATTAAGATAAGTGAGTACTTCAGTACACACGTACATTACGTAAATAATGTTTTTGCACGATTTAAAAATCAAGGTTTTATATGTCTCAGGCAACTGCCACAGCTCAACAGAATCCCTTCAGCACTGATGCAAAAAATAAAGATAATGCACAGTTAAAAGAGTTTCGTACGCCTCCTCATAACTTGGCAATTGAACAAGCTGTACTGGCTGCATTGATGACGGTTGCTGAGTCTTTTGAACAAGTTAGTGACGCTTTGAATGAAACTGATTTTTATGCAACACGTCACAAATATATCTTCCGTGCAATTGAAAAACTGGCACAAGAAAATTCTCCGTATGATGCAGTTTTAGTTAACGATTGGCTGATTAAGCAAAACTTGCTTGATGCAATTGGCGGTGAAGAGTATTTAATGCAGTTAATGTCAGATTCGCCTTCGAGTTTCTATAACTTAGAAACCTATGCCGGGAAAATCAAAGAATTTTCAACCTTAAGAAGCATGATTAAAGTAGGCAATGAAATCCTGCAAAATGCTTATGACACCAAAGGTCGTGAAGTGAGTGAAATTCTTGATCTTGCTGAAACCAATATTTTCTCTATTGCAGAACAACATAATAACAATGCCAAAGCACAAGGGCCAAAAGCCATTACCTCAGTTGTAGCAGACGTTTTTGATAAGTTAAATGAACTTTCTCAAATGGAAGGTAATATCACTGGTTTAACCACAGGTTTTATGGAGTTAGACAATAAAACCTCTGGTATGCAAGCTGGTGATATGATCATTGTTGCTGCACGTCCGTCGATGGGTAAAACAACCTTTGCCATGAACCTTGTAGAAAGTGTGTTATTTAACTGTGATCTGCCAGCACTGGTTTTCTCTATGGAGATGCCAGCAGACTCTATCGCCATGCGTCTCATTTCAGCATACGGTAAAGTCCATCAAGGGCATTTACGTTCAGGTAAACTTGATGGCGATGAATGGTCTAAAGTCACAGGAACCATTTTACAGCTACAAGAAAAACACCTTTATATTGATGATTCATCTGCACTGCCACCAACGGAACTTCGAGCACGTGCACGACGTATTGCCAAACAACATGGTGGCAAGCTGGGTTGTATCATGATCGATTATCTACAATTGATGAAAGTGCCAGGCATGGGTGATAACCGTGTCGGTGAGATTGGTGAAATTTCACGAAGCTTAAAAGCCCTTGCCAAGGAAATGATGTGCCCTGTTATTGCACTATCACAGCTTAACCGTTCTCTGGAAAACCGTCCAAATAAACGTCCGGTAATGTCCGACTTACGTGAATCAGGTGCAATCGAGCAGGATGCCGATTTAATTATGTTTATTTACCGTGATGAAGTTTATAACAAAGAGTCGAAAGAAGCAGGCACTGCTGAAATTATCATTGGTAAACAACGTAATGGCCCGATCGGGACTGTGCGTTTAGCCTTTGAAGGTCAATACACGCGCTTTAGTAATCTATCGCCTGAGTATTATGCGCAATATCAAGATGAAGAATAATATTAATCAATAGAATTAGCATCATTTAACACTGCTGTAGAGATGAGATTTTAATCTTCAAATCTTCGAACTTAAAGTCTCTCTCAACGTTTCAATATTCTTAGTCCATTCATCATAATCATCTGAATCTTGCCAAAGCTCATCCAATTCAGAGTTTTCACTGGTCAATAATAATAATGCAGTCAATGCTTTTGGAATAAGTGCATAATTGACATTGTTTTTATTCTGTTCAAGCCATTTTTCTACAGGTTCAGGATAATATTCATTTTCTTCAATTCCTTCACCAAATGATTTAGCTAAAACATCTGCCGCAGCATGTGCAATACAACCAATATCGGCATCGATAAACTCTTCGGTTGCCATATCAATCATTTCATCGAAGGCTTGTTCAATGACAACATGTCCATCATACTCTTTAAACTCATAGGCCCAATCACTTGCAGTATCATTTCCAAATGGTTCATGTGACCATGTTCCCATACACCCTCCGAAATAAATCCTTAAATTTAAATATAAAATGTACGATTTTATTTAAAAAAGAAAGAGCTATATCTTTACAAATTATGTGCAAAGCACTTAGCAAAAATTTTATCGATACAAAATCAATAAACCATTCAAAACACAAATGTTTATGTTTATTTAAAACTGATAGGACTACAATATTTAGCGTTTTAAAGCTGCACTTTTTTTAAAATTAGGCTTTTATCTCTATTTATGCGATTTAGCATTATTCAATCTTTGCCATTCCTCAGGAGTAACTAGGGTGCGTCAAGCAACAGTTTATATTGACAGTGAAGCACTGCAATATAATTTAAACCGAGTCAAACAACTTGCACCAAGCGCTAAAATTGTCAGTATGGTTAAAGCCAATGCATATGGACATGGCGTCAAGGACTGTTTAGCCGCCTTAAATGCGACTGATGCCTTTGGTGTCGCCAGCCTTGCTGAAGCCTTAGAGATTCGAGCATTAGGCTATCAACAACCGATTACTCTCATCGAAGGTATTTTCAGTGCAGATGAAATGATCACTGCCGTTGAAAACAATGTTGAAGTCGTTGTACATCATCAGCCACAATTGGCTTGGTTGCGTGCACATAAAAAACAATATATCGACAAAGGTTTAAAAGTTTGGGTAAAACTCAATAGCGGTATGAACCGATTGGGTTTTAAGTTTGCTGAAATTATTGAAGTGATTCAATCACTCAAAGCAGAAGGTTTTACCTGTGTGCTGACTATGCATTTTGCCAATGCAGATGCGGATCATCACCCGTTAAATGAACAACAGAAAGATCAATTATTACAGGTAAAAGCTGCTTGTGAACCGATCTTAGCTTCATGCTGCAATTCTGCTGCTATTTTTAAATGGCCTGAACTGAATTTTGATTTTGTACGTCCAGGTATCATGCTTTACGGCGCGTCTCCCTTTGCAGATCGAAGCATTGCTGAATTAGACATCAAACCTGTCATGAGCTTTACCGCTGAAATCATTGCACTCAATCATATTAAAGCAGATGAATCTGTAGGCTATGGCTCTACATTTGTTGCCAAAAGTGATATGGATATTGCCATTGTTTCGATAGGCTATGGAGATGGTTATCCGCGTGCTTTTCCTCGACAAAATTATGTCAGCATCAATGGGCAAATGACAGCAATCATTGGCCGTGTAGCAATGGATATGATCGCAATTGATGTCACTGGCTTAGACGCACCGCTAGGAACAGTCGTTGAACTGTGGGGCAAAGATCGTTTGGTTGATGATGTGGCTGCTGCCAATGGTACGATTGGTTATGAGTTACTCTGTCGTATGAGTGCTCGCCCTATCCGTAAAAAACTTTAAGCACTGATTTTCTATTCAAAATAAAAATCCAAGCCATCGCTTGGATTTTTTTGAATCGATTTTATGACTTTATACAAACTCTTCTGGCTGCTCAATCTCATAGAGTAATTTGAGCAATGTCGGAATATCCTGCTCATCTAAATTCAATGGGCGAAAGTATTTATAACCCTTACTCTCAAAGTATTGTTGAATTTTGCCATTTCGTCTAACGTATTTCATAGACCATTGTGAAAAATGCCCCTGCTTAACGTGACCCGCTCTAAATAACTTAATTTGATGATGTCTTGGATCTTTATACAATTTTTCAAGCACGTGTAAGATAATCATTTCATCGCCTTCTAGGCATTGAAAAAAGTGTTCATCCGCAAAATATAAGACGCCTTGAATTTGATGAAGTATATTAAAATCTCTCGCTTCACCTAAAATATCTCTTAAATCATTGAGTATTTGATGAGGTGGTGATGTCGTTTTACTTGCATAGCATAATTGAAAAGTCATGTAATTCTTCTATTTTTTAACTTTCATTATTTATAAACAATTATTTACGAATATACAAGTCTTAACTTTTATAATTAAAGTGCTTATCGACTTTTCTATATTTATATTTGCAATATCTCTATACAGTAATTCATCTATTATTTTAAAAATTTATTCAATATGCATCCATCATTAAAAACACACAAAATATTTTCAGCTTATTCTATTTATCCAGTGAAAATATTAAAACAGAAACTTATGAAATTAATTTTTTATGATCTACTTATTATTTCTACAGTTAAAAAAGCGAGATTACACCCGCTTTGAATCACATCATAAAATTATTCAAAATAATCATGGGTCGGTTTGGGTAAATCTTGCAAACCTTTCTTTAACATTTCAGACCATTGTTTACTGATGTGCTGAAAATAAGGATCACTGTCTGTAATACGCTTACCTTTTGGCACCTCTAGACTGTCTTTAAGATAAATCATCGCATCTAATGGCATACCAACCGATACATTTGAACGTAAAGTCGAATCAAATGAGATTAAACTACAACGTAGAGCTTCATCTAAGGGCATATCATAGCTCAACGCACGATCTAAAATTGGTTTACCATATTTACTTTCCCCAATTTGGAAATAAGGCGTATCACTGGTTGCAGAAATAAAATTACCTTGCGGATAAATATTATAAAGCTGTATTTCCTCGCCACGGATCTGACCACCAACCAATAAACTACAATAATAGTTACTTTGCTCTTGAGTATCCTCAGTAACATCAGCAATAACTTTACGCAGAGTTTGTCCGACTAAACCTGCAACCTCAAACATTGTGTTCACACTATACAAGTTGGGTTCTTGCTTGAGTGCCAAATGATTTTCTAAATGTCCAATTACTGCTTGTGTTGTTGCAAGATTGCCTGAAGTTTGAATACATATAAACCGTTCACCTTTTACCCCAAACGTATAAAGTTTTCGATATACAGAAATGTGATCAACTCCAGCATTGGTTCGCGTATCACTAATAAATACTAAACCTTGTTTGAGTCTTAAAGCACAGCAATACGTCATGGAACTACCTATACAACTAAAATTTGAGAGTAATCAGATTCTGCAATTATTCACACTATTTACCACTGCCACCATTAACATGCAAGTACTTGAACAATAGAGTACATGGTTTCAGTTCCACCTTGCTCTCTCACCCCTCGGACTGGTGCAACATCCCAATAGTCCCTTCCAATTGCCACATAGACGTGTGATTCTGGTCGAAACAATTGATTACTGACATCAATAACATGCCATTTGCCCTCTAAAAACACTTCAGTCCATGCATGACTCGCCAAATGCGATTGATTATTTACATATAAATAACCAGAGACATAGCGAGCTGGTACCCCCAAGGCTTTCGCCATCGCAATTAAGACGTGACTATGATCTTGACATACTCCTTGTTGTGCTGAAAAAGACTCCATTGCAGTGTGGGTTACTGTCGTACTTGCACTGATATAAGGCATATGTTGCAACAAAGCTTCTGCTAATTTTTGGAAATCTATCCATCGCTTATGCGTTATATAGTGTTCTGCAAAAGCTATCATTTCAGTATTGCACAATGTTGCAGAGGTTGGTTGTAAAAAAACCACAGGTGATACTTTATCTTCTATGCCAAATTGATTATCTACATTAATGTCAACAATCCCTTGGGCCATAATGGACATTTGTTGATAAGGTTCAATTTGTGAACTGGTCAACCAAACATTATCAAAGGCGTCTTTTTTGATTTGTTTTTCACCGGGGACGCTGACATGCCAACCTGTCACTTGTTGATGAAAATTAGACTGTGGCGTCATCTTGATATACTGAATACTATTTTTTGCCCATTCAGAATACTGATAATGGGTTTGGTGATTAATCATTAACTTCATAAGCGATCCAATTCAAATAACGAGTCAATATGATCACTAAAATGATAATAATTCATTCGGTCAGGTTGATTTTTTAGCTCTTGCCAAACCTCAGGCAAACTACACATACCATGCTGGTCTAAACGATCAATTAAATGGTTTAATTGTGTCAAGGTGACTGATTTATCTTGATTAAAGCGTAATTGACGATCAAATTGTTCCATCTTTTGCCCTAAACTAAAAAATAGAAATAACAATTCATCATCTTCTGCCTCTAAAACATCATTACATTCTTCACAAACATCACAAATGAAACCTGCATTTTGCTCTGCTTGTTGTAATAACTGATTTAATTCAGCAAAAGACTGTGCTGATATCACTCCACGTAAATCATGAATATTATTTTTGGCACATAAAAAATACTGATGAAATGATGCAGGTTGCTCATTGTCTAAAATCAATTCATTTAAAGAACTTGCATCAAATGCAGGTAAACAAAAAGCATGCGCATAGTCTAAAGCCAATTCATTGGTTTTAAATGGGAATTGACTACATAAATATTGAATACGGGTTAAATAGCGTCCTAACCAAAATATATTCTGTGCATTAGTACTGAGTAAAATCATGTTTGCTCTCCTTTGGCTGGGATTGGTATGAAGGTGGGGTTATATTGAATATTCATCAATTACCCATGTATCCTTGATTCCACCACCTTGTGATGAGTTGACGACCAGTGAGCCTTGTTGCATCGCAACACGAGTCAAGCCACCTGGAACAATTTCTATGCGTTCTGGTGAGCTGAGAATAAATGGTCGTAAATCAATATGACGTTCTGCAATTCCTTGGGAAGTTAGTGTTGGTGCAACAGATAAATTTAAGGTGGGTTGAGCGATATACGCTGAGGGTGAAGCCATTAGCTTCATTTTAAATAAATCAATTTCTTGTTCAGTTGCTTTAGGACCGATGAGCATCCCATAACCACCTGAACCTTGAGCCTCTTTTACCACCAATTGATCCAAATTTGCCAAAACATAATCCAAAGCTTCAACTTCACGACATTGATAAGTAGGTACATTGGACAAAATTGGCTTTTCATTTAAATAATAGGCAATCATTTGATCCACATATGGATAAATCGACTTATCATCTGCAACACCTGTACCAGGAGCATTAGCAATCACCACATTTCCACTTAAATAAGCAGACATTAACCCTGCCACACCTAAAGTACTATCAGGCCTGAAGCTTAATGGGTCTAAAAAACCATCATCCAAACGTCTATAAATTACATCAACCTGCTGACGACCACGGATGGTTTTCACATAAACCTTGTCGTTTTCAACAAAAAGGTCACGCGATGTCACCAATGGAACACCCATTTCCCTTGCTAAAAATGAATGTTCATAATATGCACTGTTATAACGCCCGGGGGTTAAAACCACGATGATTGGGCAATCTACCTTTGAGTTTTCAGCCAAAATCTCACGCAACAATTGCGGATATTGCCCAATATCAGCAACATGTTGATTACATAATTCAGGCATGAGTTTTTCGCTCATCTTACGGCTTTCAAGCATATATGACACACCTGAAGGCGTACGTAGATTATCTTCTAGGACAAAAAATTCACCTTTGCAATCCCGTACAATATCGATTCCACTGATTTGACTGTAAATATTTCCATTCAAACGATGATTCATCATCACTGGTTGATAAGCTTCATGCGATAGTACTTGTACTGCTGGAATTAAGCCTTCTTTTAAAATATTTTGTTGATTATAGATATCAGCTAAAAATAAATTTAACGCTTGAATACGCTGCGCACAGCCTGCTGCAATTTTATTCCACTGTTGTTTGGCAATCACACGCGGAATTAAGTCAAATGGTATGGTGCGATCAATTCCCGATGTTTCACCATAAACCGCAAAAGTAATTCCTTGATATAAAAAATGCGCTTTAGCTGTTTCATTGAGTTTTTCAAGTTGGTAAATACTGTGTTGAGATAACCAATCTTCAATTTTTTCAGCAGTTTCAGGAGAAAGAACGTGATCGTCTGTCATTTCATTAAAAAAAACCGAATTCATCTGTTTAAGTAAATGATGTGAGGCTTGTTGTGCATCGATATTTAGATGAATGGCCTGTTGAATATTTCCTATCTGTTGTTGATTCGTCATTTCATTTTTTACTTCTGCCTCAGCAACTGGCAAAGCGAAGCGATCTGCATAATTCTCATTGCTTGAATTTGTATCCATGTTTTCTTTTAGCATACAAACCTCTTTTTATCTTATCTAATGGCTTCTTTAATAATGCAATATCGATGCCAAAATATTATTAAATCGCCGTATTCAGTATTCTTCGCTGTACAATTAAATCTTTTTGGCTCAATTTTATTAATTCATTGTTTGCCATAGCACTCAATGTGAGTTTTGATCGAACTTGTTTCAAAATTTTTTAGCTAATATTTTCAACACCTAAGCAACTACTCACAGGATATAACTTGCAGAATCAGTTTTAATTTTCTATTGTGTAGCTGATTTATTTCCCTTAAACATTCACGATTCCATTGATACCAAACCATGTCTGCACAAGAAAAAGAAACCTCCAATAGCCTCTATCGCCAGTGGCAAATCCTGTCCCGACTCTCTACAGGGAAGTGGATGGGTACACGTGAATTACAAGAAGTTTTAGAACGTGAAGGGATCGAAATCAGCTTACGTACGATTCAGCGTGATCTAAATCAGATTGCTCAACGCTTTCCTATCGAGAGTAACAAAACAGTACCACAAGGCTGGCGTTGGCGTTCAGATGCCCCGATCCAAAGTCTGCCGCATATGACCAGCTCGCAAGCAGTCACGTTTATGATGGTTGAAGAACATTTAAAACACCTGCTACCTCCAAGTTTAATTGATGAAATGAACCCTTGGTTCGATTTGGCACGGCGTAGTCTTTCTACGCAGAACAATGTTCGACAATGGATTAACCGAGTTCGAATTGTGCCTGCAAGCCAACCAGTGATCCCACCTTTGGTGGAAAGACATGCACAGCAAGCCATTTATGAAGGACTGCTACAAGATAAACAAATTGAATGTGTCTACCGCGCACGTGGTTATCAAGGTGAAGAGAAAACTTATATTCTGAATCCTTTAGGTTTGGTTCAAAAAGGTGCAATTATTTATTTGATTTGTACGCGTCATGACAAGACAGAAGTTCAGACCTTTGCATTACATCGCTTTAGATCTGCAACTGTTTTAGATTTACGTGCTTTACACCCTGTCAAATTCGATATCGATGAATATATCGATTCTGGTGCGCTAGGCTTTAGAGTCGACTTTTCTCGGCCAACTAAAAATGTTGAATTAAAATTAGTCATGCACGAAGATGATGCACAGTACTTCACGGAAAGCCAACTCAGTAAAGAACAAAAAGTGGAACAACTGAACGAAGAACTGTATCAAGTCAGTGCTGTGGTTCCTTTTACCTCACAACTGGTATGGTGGTTAAGAAGTTTTGGTAAAAAGATAGTCCGAATTGAGCCTGTTGAAGTGTTCAATGCTGTACATGAAATTGAATAATCTAACAACTTCACCTAAGCCAATATAATTAAAATAAAAAGAGCCTTTCGGCTCTTTGATTTATTGTTTTGATTGTTATTTTTAAATTTTATTGTTTTTGCGCAGATATTAAACCCATGTCACATTTTTACATGTCCACAAGACATGGGATTTATTGGAGTATGTTAAACATCACATGTTACAGCACGCAAGTTCAGCACTATTGTAGCGGATTGATTTCATTGTCATGGCGTTCACCTCTTGTTTGAATGTAAGTTGACTATAGCGATGATTTTGCAAACTGAAAAATAATTAAAACAGCTTTGTTTTTCATCAATTCTGTTTAGGATTTATTTTTATAAAGTTAGATTGGATCTGTGTATTTAAAATATGCCTTTAAAGATAAATCACAAATTGTGCCCTAACGAAGATAAGCTCGAGACAATAAAAAACCCGCATATAGCGGGTTTTTTACAATTCACCACCTTAAGCTGATTTTCTCGCTTGGTTATTTTTACGAATTGTAATCATCACCAATTGAACAGCAGCAGGTGTTACACCTGGAATACGGCTGGCTTGTGCCAATGTTTCAGGTAATACATTTTTCAATTTCATCGTGATTTCACGAGAAAGCCCTGAAACGATATCATAATCAAAATCAGCAGGAATTTTGGTATCTTCCAAACGCTTCATTTGTGCAACATCTTCTTGCTGACGGTTAATATAACCTTCGTATTTCACAGCAATTTCAATCTGCTCACCTACAAATGCAGATACTTCAGAAGCAGTTAATTCAGCAATTTGTGAAAAGTTGATGTTTGGACGTTTAAGTAAATCGATCGCAGAACATTCTTTAGAAAGATCAGCGCCGGTCAACTCAACGAATCTTTTCCCCATTGGATTGTTTGGTGCAGCCCAAAGGTGTTGTAAACGACCTGTTTCTTTTTCAACTGCTTCCATTTTTTCACAATAAGAAGCCCAACGCTCATCATCAACCAAGCCCATTTCACGGCCAATTGCTGTTAAACGTTGATCAGCATTATCTTCACGAAGCATCAAACGATATTCCGCACGAGAAGTAAACATACGATACGGTTCTTTGGTCCCTAAGGTAATCAAGTCATCAACAAGAACACCCATATACGCTTCATCACGTTTAGGCGTCCATTGCTCTTGATCCCATGCACGACGTGCAGCATTTAAGCCCGCCAATAAACCTTGTGCACCAGCTTCTTCATAACCTGTTGTACCGTTAATTTGACCTGCAAAATACAAGTTATTAATCGATTTGGTTTCAAGTGAGAATTTCAAAGACTGTGGATTGAAATAATCATATTCGATCGCATAGCCAGGACGAAGAATGTGTGCATTCTCCATACCCCGGATTGAGCGCACCAACTCAAACTGCACATCAAATGGTAAAGATGTTGAAATACCATTTGGATAAAGCTCGTGAGTATCCAGCCCTTCTGGCTCAAGGAATACCTGATGCGAATCTTTATCCGCAAATTTATGAATTTTATCTTCAATCGATGGGCAATAACGTGGACCTACACCTTCAATCACGCCTGTATACATTGGCGAACGATCTAAACCACCCCGAATAATCTCATGAGTACGCGCATTGGTATGTGTGATATAGCAATTTACTTGCTCTGGATGCATCGAAGCATCCCCCATAAATGACATGGTCGGTGATGGGAAATCACCCGGTTGCGGAATCATTACAGAAAAATCGACAGAACGCGCATCAATACGTGGTGGAGTCCCTGTTTTTAAACGACCTACTGGTAGATTTAATTCACGTAAACGAGCCGCTAAGGAAATTGATGGCGGATCGCCAGCTCGACCACCTGACGAATTATTTAGACCAACATGAATCACGCCACCTAAGAATGTGCCTGTGGTTAACACCACAGTTTTCGCATCAAAGCGAATACCCATCTGGGTCACTACACCTTTAACTGTATCACCTTCAACAATTAAGTCATCTGCAGATTGTTGAAAAATATCTAAATTCGCTTGATTTTCCAGTGTATGACGAATCGCAGCTTTATAGCGGATACGGTCAGCTTGTGCACGGGTTGCACGTACAGCTGCGCCTTTACGCGAGTTCAAAATACGAAATTGAATACCGCCCTTATCCGCCGCCAATGCCATTGCACCGCCTAAAGCATCAATTTCACGGACAAGGTGAGATTTACCAATACCACCAATGGCTGGGTTACAGCTCATCTGCCCTAAAGTCTCAATGTTATGAGTCAAAAGCAGAGTCTGTCGACCCATACGCGCTGCAGCGAGTGCCGCTTCCGTACCTGCGTGACCGCCACCGATAACAATGACATCGTAAACTTTAGGATAATGCATAGTGATTAATGAGAGATAAAAGAATGACAGAAAATTATAGCAAATTTTTACTTCTAGTTTTAGGCAGTTTTACAAATATTATTCCCCTCAATCATGCATATGAACGATTAAACATCTCTTATACATAGGCAACATAAATTGACACTTCGTTTCATGACTGCCCTACAAATAGAATTTAACTTATCAAAAACTCACGATACGATAGATATTACACGGACAAATTATTTTTTTCGAGACTTTATATATAAGGAATATCATGATGAAAAATACCATGTCTAAAGTAATTACAGCATCTTTACTCAGTTGTGTTGCATTTAGTTTTGCCCATGCTGCTGATGAAAACACCAGCAAAGCTGAAGTGAAAAAGCAAATTCAGGTATGTGCCAAGAAAAAACAAGGAGACTGGGTGACCTATGCCAATAAAGGGGTAACTTTTAATGGTACTTGTGAACCAAATGAAAATGGTAAATTACAATTTAGCTTCCCTGCACCTGCAGGTGGCAACCCGACTGCCGCTGCAGCAGCGCCTGAACCGGCCATTGAAAACCGCCCAGCTGTAGAACAATCTGCTCCAGCGAGTGCAGATGTACCAGCAACAAATGAGGCATCTCAAGCTGAACAACCAGCAATGGAGCAACCTAGTCAAGCTGCTCCGAGCGAAGATCCGATCCAAGCTCAATGATATCTTTTGAGCATAAATACATGTTTTTATAAATAGCATGTGTAAAAAAGGTGATCCATTTAAAAATGGGTCACCTTTTTTTATTTCGAGTACACAGACTTTCTTGATATAACAACCATATGCTTTACATCTGCTACGAAAGAATTGTTATTGGGTATATGAACAGATATTCATAACTTATTTTTCTAAGAAGATTTCCGAGTCATAGAATTTATTTTTCAATTTCACACCTTTCGATTACACTCAAATTGAGTACGGAATATTCACATATTTAATTAATGTAAAACAACAAAAAGGATCACACTATGGATTCAGGGATTATTACCATAATGCTTCCCCTCGCCCTCGCCATCATTATGATTGGACTTGGTTTAGAGCTTACACCAAAAGATTTTGCGCGAGTTTCTAAACACCCTAAAGCCGTATTGATTGCGTTGTTCTGTCAGCTAGTGCTTTTGGTCGGTATTGCTTTTATTATTTGTAAAGTACTTGCACTCCCACCTTTGCTTGCCGTTGGTTTAATGTTACTTGCTGCTTCACCAGGAGGTAGTACTGCCAATCTATTTAGTTATTTGTTTAAAGGTGATATTGCGCTCAATATTACCTTAACTGCAATTAACTCGGTCATTGCTGCCTTTACCTTGCCTTTAATCGTAAACTTTTCTATACAATACTTTATGAATGATGGTCAACAAATCACCATGCAATTCAGTAAAATACTGCAAGTTTTTGCAATAATTTTAATTCCTGTGTGTATTGGCATGCTCATTCGAAATTATGCGCCACACTTTACTGAAAAATTAAGTAAACCTTTGCGAATTTTCTCAGTGGTTTTTTTAATTCTCATTATTATTGGAGCAATCACCAAAGAACGTACGCATATCATGGAGTACCTGACGCAGGTTGGTCTAGCCACGGTGATTTTCTGTATTTGTAGTCTAGTTATTGGTTACTTTGTGCCAAGATTACTGGGTATTAATAGCGCCCAAGCACGTGCATGCGCATTTGAGATCGGAATTCATAATAGTACCTTAGCTATGACTATTGCTTTGACTGTAATCGCAAATTCTACTGTTGCAATGCCTGCCGCGGTTTACTCAATCTTTATGTATATTTTCGCTGCTATTTTTGGTGCGTTAATTTCAAGACATGCAGCAACTGAAACTGAACCTGCGATATAAAGCCATCATGTGCTTCAACTAAAATGGATGCTTAAGCATCCATTTTTTATTTTGCTACTGAATGTAAGCGTAACTTCTAAGTTTGGGCTACAATACTGCCTTTAAGAAAACGATTTAGGTCTTTGCCGTGAAGTGGTTACAAATTCATATTACTGTAGAACAAGCTCAAGTTGATTTTACTGAAACCTTGTTAAGTTCTTTAGGCGCAGTCAGCGTGACATTAGATGATGCTGAAAACCAAGACTTGCTTGAACCACTCCCTGGCGAAACTCCGCTATGGAATAAAGTGATTGTTACTGGAATCTACGCGCAAGAAGAAGGCGAAGACATTGATGTAACAGCACTAGAAACATTTATTCGCACCCAACTCCCAACTGAACCGATGCGCAGTGAATTTCTTGAAGACCAAGTATGGGAACGTTCTTGGATGGATTACTATGAACCAATTCAAATTGGTGAAAAGTATTGGATCGTACCTGAATGGATAGAACCACCAGAAGCGGATGCAGTCAATATTAAACTTGACCCAGGCTTAGCATTTGGTACGGGTAACCATGCATCTACTTTCCTTTGTCTACAATGGTTAGGCAAAACCGATGTTAAAGATAAAGTCGTGATTGATTATGGTTGTGGTTCAGGCATCCTAGGTGTTGCAGCACTGCTTTTAGGTGCAAAGAAAGTCTATGCAACAGATATCGACCCACAAGCTGTCTTGGCGACCAAGCAAAATGCTGAGCTGAATGGTGTTCTTGAAAATCTTTATGTTGGATTACCTGAAGAGTTCAATGCAGAATTTAAAAACCAACAGGCCGATATTTTAGTTGCAAATATTCTTGCAGGCCCTCTTATGTCACTTGCTGAAGAATTCTCAACTTTGATTAAATCTGAGGGAGAGTTCGCACTTGCCGGCGTAATTGAAGAGCAAGTTACTGATGTTTCTAGTATTTATTCTGAATTTTTTGATATAGTAGAAGTCGAGAAACGTGAAGAAACCTGGTGCAGAATTTCTGGGTCACGTAAGGCTGTTTAATCTATGAAAATATAAGTATTTATGACTGAAAAACAAACCCGATGCCCAAATTGTGCTTCAATTTATAAAGTATCAGTTACGCAACTCACCGTTGCGCAGGGTATGGTTTGTTGTCCAAAATGTTCACATAATTTTAATGCATTAATTCATCTACAAAACAGCCAGCCTACTCAACCAAGGGGCAATCCTGATACGCCAGTGCAGAATGAGGTACAAAACCTCATGACGACGAAACGTCAAATAGAAACCAATGTCTTAGATATTTTTAATCGTAAAATTGAAAACTCCAATATTGATTTAAGAACTTATTTAAATAATTTGAATTATTTTAACAATGAACCAGTCAACAACATTCCCAGCTTAAATCTATCACAAGGTTTAAATAACCACGGGCAACATTTGATCAAAACAAAAAGTAAGTTTTACTATCTGGCGTGGAGCATGATTAATCTTGCCCTACTCAGCATTTTATTATTTCAAATCCTTTGGTTTAATCCAAACTTAACTGATCGTTATCCGTTTTTGAATACTGTCTTTACTCAAACCTGTGCCATCTTACAGTGTGATACTGTTGATCAACGCTATAAACAAATTGTGATTAGTCACCTTAAAGTTAAAGCACTTGATAGACAGGAGACTCAATTTTCAGGTCAACTCAATAACCAATATTCTAAAAGCTTAGAATTACCCCTAATAAGAGTAACTTTAAAAACTCAAAATAAGGTCATAGCTACGCATGTGATTACACCTGAGCAATATCTGATTGAAAGTTTAGTTGGAATTAAGCGTATTCCTCAAAATAGCCCATATCCTTTTAAATTTGTTGTTACAGAGCCAAGAAAAAGTTTTGATCAGTACCAATTAGACATTATTCACCCTTAAAATTAAAAAAAATTATAAAAAAATGAAAAAAAATGTAGTTTTCTTGCTCATTTTTTCTTAGACAATGGTATCATACGCGCCACGAAAGCTTTGTCCTGCAAACTCCTCGCATTTTTTCAAAAAAAATACTGTTTTGTTATGTGCTTTATATCCAATATCGCGCAAGTAGAACATTTTTTTGTTTAAAAGAGTGTTGTAACAAATATTAATCTATTGTTACGCTTATTTTTCACTCAACTCGACGATTTGTGGCAAGCTAATTGTTCTTGTTTTAGAGCCAACCGTTTTAGGATCTAAAACGGAGCTCAGATTTTTTTAGACCACATTTATATATTACTTTACCCAAGTAATATTTTGATTTTCGGATTAACTCGCATGAATAGCAAATCTCCTATTTTTACTGCACAATCTGACGTCGCTCTTCGTATTCACGTAGATCGCGCAGTTCGTCACTATTTTGCACAATTGCAAGGTGAGCAACCATCACAAGTGTACGACATGGTGCTAGCAGAAATGGAGAAACCTCTTTTATCTGTTGTCTTAGAATACACACGCGGGAATCAGACTCGCGCTGCTGAGATTCTCGGACTGAACCGTGGCACTTTACGCAAAAAGTTAAAAGCTCACGGTTTAATGAGTGAATAAATGATAAAATGCTCACGGCTTGCGTGGGCATTTTTTTTACCTATATTTTGCCTACCTGTTCAATCTCTAGACTTAAAAACTGTTGACGAAGATCATGACTATTAAACGCGCTTTAATCTCTGTTTCTGATAAAACCGGGATCGTTGAATTTGCCCAGAACCTTGTTGCTCTTGGGGTGGAAATTTTATCTACTGGCGGTACATATAAGTTGCTTAAAGACAACAATGTGGCTGTAGTTGAAGTTTCAGAGCACACAGGCTTCCCAGAAATGATGGATGGTCGTGTAAAAACACTGCATCCTAAAATTCATGGAGGCATTTTGGCTCGTCGTGGTCTAGACGAAGCTGTCATGGCTGAACACAACATCGATGCAATCGATCTTGTTGTCGTAAACCTTTATCCTTTTGCTGCTACTGTTGCTAAACCAGACTGCTCGCTTGCAGATGCAATTGAAAATATTGACATTGGTGGCCCAACAATGGTTCGTGCAGCTGCGAAGAACCATGCTTCTGTGGGGATCATCGTAAATGCGACTGATTATAAAACTGTAATTGCAGAACTTAAAGCGGATGGTGCTTTATCTTATGCGACTCGTTTCGATTTAGCGGTTAAAGCATTTGAACATACTGCCCAGTATGACGGCATGATTGCTTCTTACCTCGGTGCACGTGTTGGTAAAGAAGAAGGTCAAGCTGACAAATTTGCCCGTACTTTCAATACCCAGTTAAATAAAGTACAAGATCTTCGTTATGGTGAAAATCCACATCAATCCGCTGCTTTCTATGTAGAATCGACTGCAACTGAAGCATCGGTTTCAACTGCTAAGCAGTTACAAGGTAAAGAACTTTCTTATAACAATATCGCGGATACAGATGCAGCACTTGAATGTGTCAAATCATTTGCAAAACCAGCGTGTGTCATCGTTAAACATGCAAATCCATGTGGTGTTGCAGTATCGTTAGATGGTCTTAAGGCTGCATACGATCTTGCTTATGCAACTGATCCAGAATCAGCATTTGGTGGCATCATTGCATTTAACCGTGAGTTAGATGTTGCTACAGCTCAAGCAATTGTTGACCGTCAATTTGTTGAAGTGATTATTGCACCAAGTATTGCCGATGGTGTACTTGAAGTGACTGGCGCAAAGAAAAACGTTCGTGTACTGGTATGTGGCGAACTTCCTAAAATTGATGAACGTGCTTCACAATACGATTATAAACGTGTCAATGGCGGTTTATTGGTTCAAGACCAAGACCTCGGTATGATCACCAAAGATGATCTTAAAGTAGTAACTAAGCGTGCTCCTACTGAAGCAGAAATTGATGATTTAATCTTTGCTTGGAAAGTTGCCAAATACGTTAAATCCAATGCTATTGTTTATGCTAAAGGCCGTCAAACCATTGGTGTCGGTGCTGGCCAAATGAGCCGTGTAAACTCTGCACGTATCGCAGCGATCAAAGCTGAACATGCAGGTTTAGTGGTTGAAGGTGCTGTTATGGCATCTGATGCATTCTTCCCATTCCGTGATGGCATTGATAATGCTGCAAAAGCAGGTATCAAATGTATTATCCAACCGGGTGGTTCAATGCGTGATGAAGAAACAATTGCAGCAGCAGATGAAGCTGGTATTGCAATGGTCTTCACGGGTATGCGTCATTTCCGTCACTAATTCACCATAAATCATTATTTAAAAATCCCCCTAAGTCCCTCTTTCATAAGAGGGACTTGTCACGAACTACAGGACTCTTTAAATTCGTGATACCCCATCCTGTATAAAGGGAGGTTGGGAGGGATTAAAAAAGGATACATAAGATGAACATATTAGTTTTGGGTAGTGGTGGTCGTGAACATGCATTGGCATGGAAAATTGCGCAAGACGATCAAGTCACTAAAGTTTTTGTTGCACCAGGAAATGCGGGTACAGCAACTGAACATAAATGTGAAAATGTTGCTTTAGATATTCTCAACAACCCTGCCATTATCGACTTTGCAAAAAATAATGCCGTTGATCTCATTATTGTTGGTCCTGAAGCACCGCTTGTAAATGGGGTAGTTGATGCAGGACGAGCAGCTGGCCTTAAAATTTGGGGGCCAACCCAATTTGCAGCACAACTTGAAGGCTCTAAAGCTTTCGCCAAACACTTTTTAAAACGTCATCACATTCCTACAGCATTCTATGATGTATTCACCGAAGTGGAAACAGCCAAAGCATTCGTAGAAAAAAATGGCGCACCAATTGTAATTAAGGCAGACGGCCTTGCTGCGGGTAAAGGCGTCATTGTAGCGATGACCAATCAAGAAGCGTTTGATGCAATTGATGACATGCTTGCAGGCAATAAATTTGGTGATGCAGGTTCGCGTGTTGTTATTGAAGAATTCCTTGATGGTGAGGAAGCATCTTTCATATGTATGATTGATGGTGACAACATCCTTCCTATGGCAACTTCACAAGACCATAAACGTATTTTTGAAGCTGACCAAGGTCCAAATACGGGTGGTATGGGTGCATATTCCCCTGCCCCTGTAGTGACTGCAGATGTTTTTGACAGAGTCATGAAAGAAGTTATGCGTCCAACCGTAGATGGTATGAAAGCTGATGGTCATACTTACACTGGTTTCTTGTATGCTGGCTTGATGATTGATGAGCAAGGGCAACCTCGTGTCATTGAGTTTAACTGCCGCTTTGGTGACCCTGAAACTCAACCGATCATGATGCGCTTAAAATCTTCTTTGGTTGATTTAGTAGAAGCTGGTATTGCAGGTAACTTACCCGCTGAAGCTGAATGGGATGAGCGTAAAACTGTTGGTATTGTGCTTGCATCTAAAGGCTATCCTGAAACTTCGAGCAAAGATGACGTGATTTTGGGTTTAGATACCCAAATGACAGATGCTAAAGTTTTCCATGCAGGTACAGCAAATAATGCCAATGGTGATGTAGTGACTGCTGGCGGTCGTGTACTTTGCGTTACAGCGTTAGGCAACACAATTGGTGAAGCGCAAGCAAAAGCCTTGGAACTTTGCCAAAGAGTGACTTTTGATGGTGTCCAATACCGCAAAGATATTGGTTACCGTGCGATTGCTCGTGAAAATGCTTAAACTCGATTGATTTGTAAAACCCGCTTAGGCGGGTTTTTTATTTGGTAAATCTCCAACGACAAACAGATCAAAAATTTACGTTTAAATAAAGATTATAAAACTCATATCTTCGTACATACATATTAGGTTTTTTCAGGTACAGCTTTTAGATGAATCACGTTGAGATAAGTTTAATTTTACTGAGTCTGCAAAAATACAAGAATAATTCCTGAAATTATATTCTTGTACAGATGAAGTATTATCTAATTCAATTGAAATATCTGACTGTATAAACCCTTCTCCAACCTCTTTTTTAAATTCATTCAAATCTGAGCAAAAAAGGTACTCTTTAGTGTTTTTATCAACCTGCAAATTTCCACTCACAACATCACCCAAAGAATTCCGAACCTCCAGAAATAACCAATTTATATGATTTGCTTTCTCCACTACTCTATTCTTTACAGCACATATTTTTTTGTTCACTATCTTATATTCAAAGTTATCTTCATATTTTTTCTTACAACCATTTAGCAAGAGTAATACAATAGATAAAAATAATGCTGTTTTTTTCATTTTATCTCACTATAAAATATAAATTAGAAGCTATAGTCATTGGATTATCTAATAGAGTCCCCTTGAGCTTAAAGTCTTTAGGATTATTCATTATTGGTAGCATTAAGTCCTGAATATATTGCCTCCAAAATGGATTAGAATATTTTCTCCAATATGAACTAAAATTAGCCTCATTAAAACCTGATAGAATTCTAAAATAGTCAGAAACGATAGTTGCTTGTTGCTCAAAATTAAAATCATTAAATTTTGAGCCATATTTTAATTGATATGAATATGCATCATAAATACTATCAGGAATCAGCCTATCTAAAGGTTGTAAAATGATACCTCTTTTACTCAGATTAAGCCCTTTTTGGTATTGCCACACATGTGTCATTTCATGAATAAACGTCATTCTTGATACTATTGTTAAATCACGGCCATTACCAACATTTGTATTACCTTTAAACTTTGGATTAGAAAAATCAGACTGGTATACATCCGAACCCGTTAAATTATCAGGGTAATGAGGACTTCCATATGGTGTAACAGGAACATCCTGTTTGGGTAAAATTGCACTATTAATAACTTTGACATTTTTATAGTTGATTGAGTCACGAAAGATCTTTTGACATATTGCTATCTCACCTGATGTTAAAGACCGATAATTTTTAGACTTATCTTCTCTAATAATTATTTTAGAGTCTGCAATTGTATTTGTTATAAGATTATCTGTGATAAATCTAATTACTGACTTACCTGAAGGTATTTCAGGCATATTAGGTAATTTAAATCCAGGAACTTCGGGCAAATGTAAATCAGGGACAATTTTAAAATCCATACTCTATTCCCCGCAAAAACAAGATTCAGTCCAACTACTATTGACGATTAAATCAACAGAAATAATTTTTACAGCACCATTTGTTTTCAACCTTTTTGTATTACCTTTATCATCAGTAATACCTTTACAAGTTGAGCCATCATCAAAAGTAACTAAATATTCAAGATTGGCATAAGGCTCACCATTTATATCTTGCAATTGTAACTGTTCATCATAAGTATTTTTCTGATATTCAATAAAATTATTTTTCATTAAAGGTGCTGTCACTGCATTACTCATTTCAACACTAGCCCCATTACTCATAACAGCAAGATCTGAAATTTTTAAATATTTTGAACCGCAAGTTGAACTATCACCATCAGCTACAGCACTCTTACCACTAACAATCACAAAACCTTGATTAGAAGCAATAGCCTTAGATTGAACTTTACATTTTGGACAAAAGTGTGTCATACCATCTAGATGCACTGCTTTACCTTCCACAAGAAAAGAAACATCACCTAAAATTATGACTCCGCCATGATCAGTCTTACAACCAACTGTAATTAATGCTTTCATTATTATTTTCTAATTTAATCTTGATTAAAGAATGTTCGATTTAAACATAACAATTTAAAAAAATGAATAGTTTTTATTACAAAAAATCTAATAAAAACAATAAATAAAATGAAAAATCAATAAATTAAATCAACCACAACCAATAAATCAACTTTGCCTTTTATTCAAAAATCCTCTTAGTCAATTCTTCTTTCCACTATCTCAAAACAACTAAACAGTATGAGTTCAGCAAAAAACGCTTGTAATTGTAAAGTATCAGTCGCCTTTACGATTATTCATAGAAAAGCTTAATCCAACTTAATTTATAATAAAGATGTTGTAAAAATTTAGTTTGAATCATAAGAACTCTCAACCTCATCAACACCACCAATGATCATTTGAAGCCAATCTAATAATTGAGGAAATTCCCGATATCCATCACTGGCTAGAAAATGTCCAGCATTGGGAATAATCTCATATGGAAACTCCAGTTTTTCTGCCAACGAGATACTTAAATCAGTTGGAACATATTGATCATTACTCGATATAAACATTTTTCGATTTAATATTTTATTTTTAAAAGAAAAATCCTTATTCGTTTCAGTGATATATGAATCTAGTTGAGGTAGTACTACCAATTTATTCGAAAATCCCGATACACAGACAACACCACCTATCTGTTGAAAATCCAATTCAGACAGGAAATCAAGCAGCGTAATACCCCCCAAACTATGCGCAACAAAAAATGTATGTTGATCAATTTGAGCAATATTATTTTTTAAGGTTTGCTTCCACTGTAAAAGCTTTGGATTGTTAGAGTTCGGCAATGCGATCTTTACAACTCTAGTATTTTCATCTTGTAAATTTTCCTCAAGATAATCAAACCAATGATCATCCACCTTTGCACCATAGCCATGAATAATATAAACATTATTTTGAGCATATGCAGCATTTAGAAATAACAAACTGCTTAAAAAAAAGATGATTAATTTCATTTATTGATCTCTTTGATGTACATAAGATCTTCATGCTAAAGTATGACAGTAGTGTCAATGTCAATAACTGTTTGAATAAAATCCCCCTATTTCGCCTAACAATTTGAAATAACGCTTATCAGAGCACTGCTATAGATGCAGATCTAAGATTATTTTACTTATTTAAAAAAAAGATAATAAATCCTAAAAAATTTATATATTATGAATAAGTATAAAATTTAATCATTTATCGTTTAGCATTCAACAAAAGCATTTGTTTTCTTTATTAAATTAATAAAAACATTGATATTCATGCAACGACATCACCACCCAATGTCAACACGCAGCCACTATGTATAATTTTCATTTATTGATATGATAAACAAATCTTTAGAGTTTGTTTTAAACAATTAAAATTCTTTTAAAACAGGCTGCTAATCCTCAAATGTAAAGAATATAGATAGCGCAATCAGACAAGTACGTCACCGCATTATTTATTTTCAAAATGTTAAAAATTCGATTTAAATGATCGAGAATGCAAAGGACAAAATTCTACTGCATTTGCTACTTAGGACTTATTCATGAAAAAGCTGTTTGGCGTTTTACTTAGCGCGTCTGTGCTCACTCTTTCTGCTTGTGGAAAACAAGAAGCTCCAAAAAATGATGCTGCCCAAGCAGATGCAGGTAAAGAACAAGTCGTTACCATGGCTTCTACAGGTTCAGATGCAGATATTTGGCGCTATATCGCAACATTACCAGAAACAAAACAAGCTGGAATTAAATTAGAAGTTAAAAACTTCACTGACTATGTTGCAATGAATACAGCTGTGGCAAACAAAGAAGTCGATATCAATGCATTCCAATCTTATGCATATCTTGTTGCTTTCAATCAATCAAACAAAGAAAAAATTGCACCAATCTCTACAACATATTTAGAGCCAATGGGTATTTATTCTAGTAAAGTTAAAAAAGTTGAAGAATTTGCCAATGGTGCAACTATTGCTATTCCAAATGATGGCGCAAATGAATCGCGCGCATTGTTACTTTTACAATCTGCTGGTCTCATCAAATTAAAAGATGGTTTTGATTTAGTCAAAGGTACACCTGCTGATATTACTGAAAATGCAAAGAAAATTGTCATCAAACCAATTCAAATGGCGACTGCGGTACGTGCTAAAGATGAAGTTGATGCAATTGTTTTAGGCAATACTTTAGCAATGGAAGGTGGTTTAAACGTGCTTAAAGATTCAGTTTATTATGAGCCAGTTGACCAAACAACCAAAATGAATGTCAACGTACTTGCTGTTGCAGATGCACGTAAAGACGATGCCCTCTTGAAAAAAGTGGGTGAGTTATATCATGTTCCTGCTGTAGGTAAATATGTTCAAGAACACTTCGGTGGAACTAAAGTTGATGTGAATAAACCTGTAAGCTATCTTACAGAATCAAAATAGTTTTATAATGGATCAGGTCAATTGACCATTCTTTTATGAAAGGTCTATAGGCCCTCATAAAACAGGCAAAGTGAATTTGCCTGTTTTTTCTTTTTGCTATAGTTTTTGACGATATGATTGAATTTAAAAACATTTCAAAACACTATGAATTGAAAGGTCAAACCATACGTGCACTGGATCAGATTAATCTTGAGATTCCAGCGGGCAGTATTTTTGGCATTATCGGCTATAGTGGTGCAGGTAAAAGTACCTTAATCCGTTTGATTAACTTGCTTGAGCGTCCTAACCAAGGACAAGTCATCATTAATCAAAAAGACTTTACGGCACTTGATGCACGTGCATTACGTCAAGAACGTGCAAATATAGGCATGATTTTTCAGCATTTCAATTTGCTACAAACCAAAACTGTAGCTGACAATATTGAAATGCCGTTAAAATTGCTTGGTGTCAGTAAAGACCAACGTGAAAAACGTTTAAATGAGTTACTTGAGTTCATTGATCTAAAGCATAAAAAAGATGCTTTTCCAGACGAACTCTCGGGAGGACAAAAGCAACGTGTCGGTATCGCACGCGCCTTGGCCAACCACCCCAAAATTTTACTTTGTGATGAAGCAACCTCTGCACTTGATCCACAAACCACGAAATCTGTTCTCGCTTTGCTTAAAAAGATTAATCAAGAGCAAGGGATTACCATTGTCATGGTTACGCATGAAATGGATGTGATCGAATCTGTTTGTGATTTTGTTGCCGTCATGGAACAAGGCAAAGTGATTGAAACAGGTTCTACCTTAGAAATTTTTAGTCAACCGCAACACCCCACGACTAAAAACTTTATTCAAACCGTTTTACAGCAACAACTCCCTGTTAATATCTTAAACAATCTCGAAAATCAAAATCATAAAAGTATTTATAGTCTGCAATTTTTGGGTACTTCAGCGCAAGAAACTGTGGTACAAGCAGCAATTAAGCAATTTGATGTCAGCTTAAATATTTTATTTGCCAATATGACTGAAATTAATGGTTCAGTGATCGGTCAAATGTTTATACAACTTTTGGGAGATACCGAAAGCATTCGCCAAACCATAAATTTCTTTGAAAAAAATGGGGTCAAGGTGGAACAGTCAGGAGTTAGACTATGAGAGAACTCATTGTACAATGGCTCACTACGCTCACAGCACCATTTTGGAAAAGCTCTTTAAGCATTGACCAGTTTGTTACAGCGATGCAAGAAACCATCCAAATGGTCATTTTTGCAATGCTGTTTGGTACCATTTGGGGCTTTGTTCAAGCAATTACCTTGCTGGTTACTCGCCCTAATGGCATTTTACCCAATCGCGCTGTTTATCAGATTTTAAATCCTATCGTCAATGCGCTACGTTCCCTACCCTTCATTATCCTGTTGATTGCGGTTTTCCCACTCACCAAAGCGATCGTGGGTACAACTATTGGTACTTGGGCAGCGATTGTACCGTTGACCATTTATGTTGGTCCTTATATTGGTCGTCTTGTAGAAACATCATTGCTTGAAGTGAATGAAGGGATTATTGAGTCTGCACAAGCAATGGGTGCATCGCCTTGGCAGATTATTTTTAAATTTATTATCCCTGAATCTCGTAGCTCACTCATCCTGAGCCTTACCACAGCAACCATTAGCTTGATTGGTGCAACAGCGATGGCGGGTGCTGTAGGCGCTGGTGGTATTGGTGATTTAGCAATTTCTTATGGTTATCAACGTTTCGATCAAAGTGTGGTTTATCTCACTGTGATTGTCTTATTGATCCTTGTACAAATTGTACAGAGTCTTGGAAATTGGTTATCTAAGCTTCGATAATCTTTGCATCTCATTTTCAATTCTTCTTACTTCTAAAATCATACCCTCCTTGTTGAGGGTATTTTTTATTTCTTGAGTTAGCTACAGATATAAATACTTATAAAATTTATAGATCCTTTTTAATTCTACTCATTTGATCATCTGCTCCTTATCAATCCTTCAGAACTAATTAAGTTATAGAAAACTTAAGAAATATTTGAAATGAATAATTTTACTCAAACAATCGCCTCACTACTCCTTATGCTACCTATTTGTAGTTTTGCGCAAGCTTCAGACGATTACACCACCACAGTAAAAGTCAATGGTGTAGAGCTCAATCAAGCGCTAAGTGCAACGCAAATTGAAAAATTGCTCGGAAACACCTCTCAAAAAACTATAAAAGCATTTTCTGAATGTAGTGGGAACTATGAATATTCAAGCTCTACTGCATCAGGGAAAAAACTGATGTTTGAAATTTATAGTGAAGACAATCCACAGATTAAGTCTAACTCCTTCTATAAAACCAAAAATAATTTTCAACAACTTGGCACAACCAAAGGACGAGTTTGGCTTTCTTGGACAAATGCACCAGCAATCACAGATACAATCCTGATTAACAATAAACCCATCACTAATCTATATAGCATCAATCAATTTAAAAAAGACTTCCCAAACAGCGCCAAAACTGGCACCAGTGTTTTAATTTTAACGGCATCGGAAGCCAAAGAGTTTTTAAAAAATCCTGCTGAGTTTGAAGCGGGCTATCTCGCCTACGTCAATTTTATTTTTAAAAATGGCAAACTAAGCAAATTAGAAATCAACCAAGGGATGGCCTGTTAAGTTTTATTGAGAATAGCATATTGATCTATATGCTATTCTCTAAAAGAATAACCTACCATATGACTTGTTTGTTTAAGCAAATAACATGTCGCACTATCGAATTACATATGTTTTCACATAAAAAAGACTGTAATCAGCTTTCTAACTTGTCTATAGCCTGATTTTGCTATTAAATTTGTGTCAGCATATTCATGGAATTAAACGATGCAATTTAAAATTCACGTCATAGATGTAAAAAATCAATTACAAAACTATATTTGGCTGATCGAAGAAAGTCAAAGCCATGATATCGTTGCAATTGATCCCACTGAAGCATCACTCGTTGAAAATTATTGCCTTGAACATCAGCTGAATTTAAAACAAATTTGGCTCACACACTGGCATAAAGACCATATTGGTGGTGTTCCAGAATTGATCGCAGACCATAATATTCCTGTTTATGGGCCGCGCGCTGAACTGAGTCACATTCCTTTTATTACCTACCCACTACAACACGATGATCAATTTGAATTTCATGGATTAAACATCGACATTATCGCAGTACCAGGTCATACCCTAGGACATGTCGTTTATTTTATTGATGAATTAGACAGTGTTTTCTGTGGTGATACCCTTTTTGCTATGGGTTGTGGACGTATGTTTGAAGGAACTGCTGAACAATTTTATCACTCTCTCAATCGACTCGCCGCTTTACCACCAAGAACCAAAGTTTACTGTACACATGAATATACCCTTTCTAATGCACAATTTGCTTTGCATATCGAACCAGAGAACCGAGCAATACAACAACGTGCCGAAGAGATCCAACTGCTTCGTGAACATGGGCAAATCACATTGCCCAGTACCATTGAACTTGAGCTTGAAACCAATCCTTTTTTACGTGTCGAAAGTGCTGAAGAATTTGCGCGTATTCGCGCATTGAAAGATAATTTTTAAGCAATCACGATTATTGTCCTCACAATGTTAAAACTGCGCCAACCTAAGCCTCTGTTTTTAAAAGCCTCTCAGCGGGCGGTACTGATATTACATGCATATACCAGTACCGTTCAAGATATGAGGGCCTTGGCAAAATTTCTGCATCAAAATGGCTACACTTGCTATGCACCTAGCTACGCTGGACATGGTTTAACGATTGATGAGTTTCTCACTTACACTACAGAGGATTGGTGGCGAGATACACATAATGCTTATCAATTCTTAGAAAATCAGGGTTATAAGCATATTGCTATCATTGGGGTATCTTTAGGCGCAATTTTATCATTAAAACTCACTGAGTACTTTCCGATTGATGCTTGTATTAGCATGTCTGCACCACAGGATCGAAATGTAAATGATCTCTTTAAGCGATTAAAACACTATGCAGAATATCTTCATCAATTTCAGAATAGCGATTTAGAACTAGACATAAAAAGCTTAGAAAATAAAGCAACAATACAACTACACCAATTGCATCAGTTTATTGCCGTAACCATAAGCAATGTTTCTTTAATTCGCGCGCCTATTTTTTTATTGTATGGTGAATTAGATGATGTACATTATCAATCCAGTGCACAAATTATTTATAATCATGTCAATTCCACAGAAAAACAGATTAAAAGCTATCCCAAGACAGGACACCTCATGACCTTAGGCAAAGATCAGGCTGAATTATTTAGTGATATTTTAGATTTTTTACAACAACATCATCCTGTTCGACTGCAATAATCTATTCTTCTGTTAAATTTACTTACATTTATTCAAACTAAAAATGAGAAAATTTCTGCTTTTAAAAATAGATATCTTTGCATCAAAATATTACAAGGACAATTTCCACACTATTTTAACAATTTGTTTTATTTAACTATTTTATAATAAATTCACATTTTATTCATATTTATAGCAAAAAAATACGCAATGATACAAAAGCCTCATTTCTCAAATTGCTCAAATATTGATATAAAAAATAACTTTCATCAAGTTTCCCCTTTAAAAATTTAATGATCACCCCTATTAAATTTATAGGCAGGAATTAAGGAGATCTTCTGTGAAAAAGGTTGTAAAGGCAAAGAATTTAATCGCTTTTCGTATTTGGTTAGAAAAATTAGGCTATTCAGTAAAAAATTTAGCTGATGGAAAAGGATTTACTTTCAGCTTTAAAAAAGAATATGGTTTAGTCACTTGTGATTTATCAGGTAATAACTTAGCGATACAGCTCGGTGAAGAGTTTGAGGATCACTTAAAGGCTTAGTAAGTGTGTAAATGAAGTTTCTCTTTAAAAAGACCTAAACGATTTCGTTTAGGTCTTTTTTTGATCTGGATAAAATTAAATTCCCAAACCTATGACTAAGATAAGATACAGCATCATCAGAATAAAAATTTAGCCATAAAAAAAGCATGATTTTCATCATGCTTTTTTAAATTTGGTGGGGACGGAGAGACTCGAACTCTCACACCTTGCGGCGCTGGAACCTAAATCCAGTGCGTCTACCAATTTCGCCACGTCCCCGAATAAAAACTAACGTTTTAGTCTTTTTAAATAACTTGGCAGAGGATCAAGGACTCGAACCTTGACGAACGGTTTTGGAGACCGTCATGCTACCATTACACCAATCCTCTATAACACTTCATTTTGCTTTAGTACCGCAAAATGAATTGCTTGGTGGGGACGGAGAGACTCGAACTCTCACACCTTGCGGCGCTGGAACCTAAATCCAGTGCGTCTACCAATTTCGCCACGTCCCCAATGGCTGTGTATATTATAGAGATCGTTTTATTATGACAAGCCCTTTTTTCGAAAAAGACACTCGTTTGTTTAAATAAAAAACAAATGTTGCAAATACTGCTTTTTGTTTAAACAATTTGGCTTAATACTTGTTTTATTTGATAAATATTTGAACAACGTTGCCCTGTTTTTTTCATTAACATTGCTGTTAAAACCATTTCAAAAATTTTAAATCGCTCTGGTAACACCACATTTAACTCCTGACAATGCAAAAATGCCCAATCTTGATAGCTTTTTGCAGATAGCCGCTGTTGTGTCAACCACTCCAACCAAACGATTCCCAACGCATAAATATCGGATTGAAATGATTTTGCTTGCGCATGAAACAATTCTGGTGCCATATACCTTGGTGTTGCTGTATGTGTCTCAATACTTGTTAGATTTGCGTCTTGAGCTATTTTTACAGCCTGTTCAAAGTCAATCAAATAACTTTTTCCACCCTTAACCCGAAAGTGCTCAACTTTGATATCGCCATGCAGATAACCATAGTCATGCAGATGTTCAAGCACATCTAAGCTGAGTATCAATCGTATACCAATTTCAGCCAAGCTAAGTAAATCAGGTGCATCCTGAAAAAGCTTTGGGACATCTTCCACCCATAAAGCTTGATCAATGACCTCTTCTTCAATTTTAAATTGCTGAAATGGATCAAATATTGAAAAGTTTAATATTACAGGCTGAGATTCTGTCTCCAATGCATTCAATTTGCTATAGCAGTTTAGCTCATTGAAAAAGTGCTGTTGATAACAGCGATTCGAATTTTTGAGCTGCAATTTCAACCAAAACCATTGCTGTCCCTGTTGAATTTGATAAACACGGCGACCAAATTTTTGACTTTGGATTGAATTATATGCAACTGGAAGAATTCTGCTTTGGCTCATACTTCGATCAATTGTTCTGCTGGTATATCTTTCGTCATAGGATGATTCAAAACTTCTAGACAATGTTGGATTGTTTTACCAATACGTGCATGTGTTTCTATACTTGAAATTTTTGGCCAAGTTGCACGCTCACCTTCTCGTTGCAACAGCTTAAATAGATATGGGCGTGGGTTCTGTAACATATAGCTATAATGGCGTAGACTATACTCCCCAATAATATTGACATCACCATAGTAGCGCTGGTCAATAATACCGTAACCGTGATCGAGTAAACGACGCATAGATGGCACTCTTCCCATACGACCTCGAGCAAAATCCATGATCCCCATTGCAGCCATGCGTCCTTGACTACGTACGATACGTTCAGGCCAACTCAGTAAATCTCTACGGTAACGTTCTTCATCATTTTGCATAAACGGTACAATATGTGGATTAACCTGACTGGCAATGGTGTAATTCAAATTATAAAGACGTGACATGCGCTCTTGAGGGAAATCATTTCGTACGCTGCCATCCACCCAACGGGTATTGGCCAAATAAGGAGTATGTACACCATCGTAACGTTTACTAATTAAACGCACAGGTGGAAATAAAACAGGTACAGCACAGGATGCCAATACTGCACTCCAGACCAACAAATCTGGTGAGGTATATTTATTCATGATGCGTACATCTTCTTGAGAAACATCATAAGGTGCAACGGTGACATTAATATCTAATCCTGATTTTTCAAAAGCCTCATGAAAAGTCACATCGCCTAAATTTTCAACCAAGAATTTTTTAAGATATCGGACATCTGCAAAACCACCATTGCCTTTGATTAATTCTTTTACACTACGAAAGTGAAAAGCTTCGCTATAAAATTGGTCACCACTGAGTAAGTTTGGAATTTCACCTGGTTCATTTACCCCCAACATCGCAGTCATAATTGCGCCAGCACTCGAACCTGAAAGTACTTTGGGCATCAAGTCTTGTTCCATCAATGCTTTACAAACGCCACTATGAAATAAACCCAATGTAGCCCCACCTGAAAACATCAATGCAGGTTGACCATAGGCCTTTTCACAGTTTTCAAAAAACTTCCTTTTACTTTCATGACATAAAGTTTGGCAACCATCTGAAGCGATGAATGCCAAACTATTACTCACTTCCTCAATATAATCTTCAATTATTTTTTTTGTCCCAACATAGGTATGCGCAAATAACATCGGGTGCCCAATATTGGCAACATCATGACTAAATCCCTCTCTAAGGATATACATCAAGTCTTGGGTTCGATTTTGCATTCGGTAACGGCGTAATAAATTTAATCGATGGGAAATAATTTCAGCATCAAAATATGGTGAGGTATTATCTAGCTTCCACTCCTGTGCCCCCGTTTCTTCATCCAGTTTTAACGCTATAGATTTCCACTCTTCATAGTTTTCTGCATGTTTCAGTTTTCTTTTTAGTTTTTTAATACGATAAGCCTGATGCGGATTTAAATCTTGAGTAAGTTCTAATAACATTTCTAATATTCCTTTGATTTTTAATCCGACACTTTTAAATACCTGTCGATAAACTATGCTGAAAAATAACCAGATAATCAATTACCATAAGTCATTTAATTCTTGCTTTAGATTCCAATTATCGCCTATTGAGATTAGCTCAATAAAATTACTGTGCTAATATCAACCACACAATGTAATTTCTGAAAATAGCGAACGGATATGGCAACTTTCGACTTACCTGACAATATCATCCAAAAATTATCCACTGTTCTGGATCAGTTACATCAAGTCCTTCCTGAAAAGAAACAAGATACTGACTTTGAAGCAGTGGCTTTTAGGTGGCACGATAAACAACTCAAAGCGATTTATAACCCGAAAGCAATGCATTTGGATGATCTTAAAGGGATTGAACGGCAGAAAGCTAAAATTTTACAAAATACTGAACAATTTCTACACGGCTTACCTGCCAACGACATTTTACTGACTGGCTCACGCGGCACAGGAAAATCATCCATAGTTCGCTCTTTACTTACTCAGTATGCAGAACAAGGCTTACGTTTAATTGAAATTGAACGAGATGATTTGTCTGACTTGCCAGAAATTCAAAAAATTATTAAAGATCGACCAGAAAAGTTCATCGTTTATTGTGATGACTTGGCATTTAATGCTGAAGATGAAAATTACCGTAGTTTAAAAAGCGTTTTAGATGGCTCGCTACAATCTGGTTCAAGTAATTTTGTGATTTACGCAACCAGTAACCGTCGTCATTTATTGCCCGAATTTATGCATGAAAACACGCCTGTAACCAAAGTCGATGTGCCGCAATATAAAGAGTTGCATCCGCAAGAAGCCATCGAAGAAAAGATTTCATTATCAGATCGTTTCGGTATGTGGTTGTCTTTTTATCCAATGGATCAAAATCTTTATTTAGAAATTGTGGAACATTATTTGGCAAAAGCAGCAATGCCCTTTACTGAGGATGTTCGTGCGGAGGCTTTAAGATGGTGTCAGGCACGTGGTCAACGTTCAGGTCGTGCAGCATATCAATTCTCTAAACATTGGATTGGTTCAGAACGTTTAAAGGCATTATAAGCCCAACTTTTTTAGATATACAAAGCTCTAACTGAATAATAGTCAGGGCTTTAAATTATTCATCAAATAAATCGGTTCAATATACATGACCAAGCTAAGCGAATAGCAGACTCTCCAATAAAAGATCATATTTTTATTGGCTTAGTCATCCTAAACTTATTTATCGCACATTAAAGTGTCCCTGCGTGTTGGTCTCATCTGAACACAATCGCACGGACGAACACTGCTACTTTATTTAATCCATATGATTCAAATAAAGCTTAATTTCTTTATTCCCATGCAAAACCGCCTGCCAACATATAACTCAAACTGACTGCTGGTTAATCATGCAACTAAAAGCCAAAATTAAAAAATTCAGTATATTTAAATATATTTCAATAACTTAAATGCAAATCAATAATTCATCCAGAACATTTTATTTCAGCACATCACAGTTTAAGCGTGATAAAATAGCCGGCAGTTTCATATAGGATAGGTCTATGCAGTTTGTTCATCTTGGTATTCATACCGAATTCTCTATTACAGAATCGATCGTACGTATACCTGATCTGATTAAAGCTGCCGCATCTGATGAAATGCCTGCTTTAGCCATTACAGACCTATCCAATCTGCATGCAGCAGTTAAGTTTTACAACAAATCGCTGGGGAAAGGGATTAAACCTATTTTCGGCAGTGTAATTCGATTAAACGATGCCAACCATAAAGCAACTTTACTGGCGATGACCAATAAGGGATGGCGTGGGCTGACTGAAATTGTCTCTCGTGGCTTTATTGAAGGACAACAACTGTCGATTCCATGTGTACAAAAAGAGTGGGTGCTTGAACAGTCTCAAGACATCATTGTACTTTTGGGTCTACATAGTGATGTCGGAGAAATGCTTTGTGCAGCTTATCCTGAAAAAGCCGAACCGCTGTTAGAACAATGGATCGAAAAATTTGGCAATCGTGTTTATTTAGCATTGACGCGAACAGGTCGCCCATTAGAAGAAAGCTTCAATGAAGAAGCAGTTAAACTTGCTGCAAAATACAATATTGGTGTTGTGGCACATAATGATGTGCATTTTGTTAGACCAGAAGATTATGAAGCACATGAAGCACGCGTTTGTATCGCAGATGGATATGTTCTAGGTGATAATAAACGCCCTAAGCACTACAGCCCTGAGCAATATTTTAAAACCTCTGCTGAAATGATTAAGTTATTCGCAGATATTCCAAGTGCGATAGAAAACACCTTACAAATTGCAAAGCGTTGTACAGTTTCACTCCGTTTAGGATTCCATGATCTACCAGATTATCCAATTCCGGAAGGTCATACCATCCATTCTTACTTTGAGCATCTTTCTGAAATTGGTTTAGAAGAACGCTTAGACTTCCTTTATCCTGTTGAAACACGTGATGAAGATTGGGCTGAAATTCGTAAGCCTTATGATGAACGTCTGGCCTATGAGCTTGGCATTATCAATAAAATGGATTTCCCCGGTTACTTCCTCATCGTTATGGACTTCATTCAATGGTCTAAAAATAATGGTGTTCCTGTAGGCCCTGGTCGTGGTTCAGGTGCAGGCTCACTGGTCGCTTATAGTTTAAAAATTACCGACTTAGACCCGCTGCGTTATGACCTACTCTTCGAGCGTTTCTTAAACCCAGAACGTGTATCCATGCCCGACTTTGATATCGATTTCTGTATCGCTGGGCGTGATAAGGTCATCGATTATGTGGCACGCCATTATGGTCGTGATGCGGTTTCTCAGATTGCAACCTTCGGTACCATGGCTGCTAAAGGTGCGATTCGAGATGTAGCAAGGGTTTTAGGTAAATCTTACGGTTTAGCAGATCGTATTTCTAAAATGATTCCGACTAAACCTTTAGGCCTCACCTTAGAAGAATCTATTGAGGCTGAACCACAACTTAAAGATATCGTTACCAATCCATCCAACCCAGATTATGACGATGCTGCTGAAATCTGGGAAATGGCGCTCAAGCTTGAAGGCATTACCCGTAATACAGGTAAACACGCAGGTGGTGTGGTCATCGCACCAACCAAAATCACCGATTATTCGGCAATTTTGTGTGAAGCTGATGGCACAGGACGGGTTGCCCAATTCGATAAAGATGATGTAGAAGCTGCGGGCTTAGTAAAATTCGACTTCTTGGGCTTACGTAACCTTACTGTAATTGAAGATGCGATTCAAAATATCAATAAGCGTATTCAATCTGATAAGCCGTTAAATATTTCAAACATTCCCTTAGACGATCCTAAATCCTATGCAGTATTTGCTGACGCAAATACCACCGCGGTATTCCAGTTTGAATCCGTGGGCATGAAAAAAATGCTTAAAGAAGCACGCCCAAGTAAATTTGAAGAAATTATTGCCTTCGTATCCTTATATCGACCGGGTCCAATGGACCTTATCCCCGACTTTATCCATCGTATGCATGGTGGTGAGTTTGAATACTTACATCCGCTGTTAGAAAGTGTACTCGAACCCACTTATGGGATCATGGTATATCAGGAACAGGTGATGCAAGCCGCACAGTTCTGTGCTGGCTATACACTGGGTGGTGCAGATTTACTTCGTCGTGCGATGGGTAAAAAGAAAGTCGAGGAAATGGTCAAGCAACGTGCCACCTTTATTGAAGGTGCTGCGAAAAAAGATATTGATGAAGGTACAGCCAACCATATATTTGACTATATGGAAAAATTCGCAGGCTATGGTTTTAACAAATCACATGCCGCCGCTTATGCTTTAGTTGCCTATCAAACGGCTTGGTTAAAAGCACATTACCCTTCTGAATTTATGGCTGCGGTCATGTCTTCGGAAATGCAAAACACTGATAACATTGTGTTTTTAATTGATGACTGTCGAATCAACAATTTAGTGGTATTACCGCCATCGGTAAATATGTCGTTCTACCAATTCTATGCCAGTGATGTAAACACCATTATTTATGGTTTAGGAGCAATTAAAGGTGTCGGAGAACAGGCCATGCAATCCGTGATTGACTCACGTGAGCAAGATGGTCCTTTTAAAGATTTATTTGATTTCTGTCACCGTGTAGATTTGAAGAAAATCAATAAAAGAACACTTGAAGCATTGATTCGCGCTGGCGCACTGGACTGTTTAGGAATTGAACGCTCAAGTTTAATGGCTCAACTTCCTGAAGCTGTCCAAGCAGCTGAACAAGCACGTTCAAATCGTGAAACGGGTATCATGGACTTATTCGGTGAAGTTGAAGAGGTTCAACGTAAGCCTGCTAAACCTGTAAAGCCTTGGTCAGATGAAGTGCGTCTAAAAGGCGAAAAAGATACATTGGGTTTATATCTAACAGGTCATCCAATTGATGTCTATCGTGCAGAATTAAAATCCTTTATTCCAAATAAAATTAATGAATTAACCCCAACTCGCCGTGGTGTAACTACTGTTTTCGCAGGTTTAGTGGTCGATATTGCCAATTTCCCAAATCGGATGATGATTACCCTTGATGACGGCACAGCACGTATCGAAGTCTCTGCAAATCATGAACGCTTCCAACGCTTTAAAGACATTATTCAAAATGAAAAAGTGGTTGTGATTGAAGGTGAAATTTATGAACGTGAAGGTTTTGACCGTCCTATGGGACGTTTGACCAAAGCATTCACTCTCAATGAAATTCGACAAAAGCGTGCCAATAGCATTGCCATAACACTGAATACTGAAGTGATGACTAAAACTTTAGCCTCGGATATTCAAAAGATCTTACTGCCCTTCTGTAATGTCGATATGTGCCAACATATCCCAATGCAGATCCAGTTAGATTACGACTATGCCACAGCTGAGTTACATTTAGGTCAACAATGGAAAGTTGCCCCATTGGATGAGTTACTTTCGAAATTACGTGATTACTTCGGTAAAGAATCTATTCATATTGAATACCAAGTCAAATCTAAAGCGGCAAAAGCCGTTGATCATCGTGGACTTGTCCAACCGACTCAAGTTGCACCGCCACCAGAAAATATGAGTATGGATGATGCAATGGATGACTATATGGCAGATGCAGGCCAATTCTCTTAACCTCCCTATTTGAATTTAAAGCTTAATATTTTGGAATATTCATGGATATTTTCGACAATGCTGTGATTTCACAGCATTTAAGTCATGTACGTATTGTCATGGTCAATACCACACTTCCTGCCAATATTGGAAGTGCTTTACGTGCGATGAAAACAATGGGCTTAACTAAACTTGTGCTTGTTGCGCCTAAAACCTACCCTCACCCAGATATAGATGCGTTGGCAGCTGGTGCAGCAGATCTGATCGAGCAAATAGAAATTGTCGACAGCTTAGAAAATGCCATTAAAGATTGCCATATTGTATTTGGAACCAGTGCGCGTAGTCGCACCATTCCGTGGCCTTTGCTTGATGCACGCCCTGCGGCTCAAAAATCAATGCAAGCGGTTATTCAACACCAGCAAGAAATCGCTATTGTCTTCGGTCGTGAAGATCGTGGTTTAACCAATGAAGAGCTTGCACTGGCAAACTTTCACGTTACAGTCCCAGTAAATAGTGATTATGGCGTGTTAAATGTCGCTCAAGCAATTCAAGTGCTGTGCTATGAAATGCGTATGGCAACGTTAGAACTGGCTGATAAGAAACTGGATACTGAAGCGATGATGCGTGTAACAGATTCAGAAGATATGCACTGGGATGAACCTTTGGTCACACACGAACAAATGGAACAGTTTTATCCGCATATTGAAAAAATGTTGGCTGAAATCGAGTTTTTAGACCCTAAAAACCCACGTTTACTGCCTTTACGCTTGCGTCGATTATTTGGGCGTATACAATTAGATAAGATGGAATATCATTTATTAAGAGGCATTTTTAGTCGAGTTCAAGCCTTAAATAATGGTACATGGAAAAAGTCAAAAGATGAGGATCAAAACTAATGCTAAAACAGCTTAAAGAAGATATCCAAGCTGTATTTGCGCGAGATCCTGCTGCGCGTAATACATTTGAAGTTTTAACCACATATCCTGGGATACATGCATTAATCATGCATCGTGTTGCCCATGAATTATGGGAAAAAGATTGTAAAACTTCAGCGCGTATTTTGTCTTCTTTTAGTCGTTTTGCAACAGGTATTGAGATTCATCCTGGCGCTAAAATAGGTAAACGCTTTTTTATCGATCATGGCATGGGTGTGGTAATTGGTGAGACAGCAGAAATTGGTGATGATGTCACCCTGTATCATGGAGTGACTTTAGGTGGCACAACATGGAATAAAGGTAAACGTCATCCTACTTTAGCTGACGGTGTTGTGGTGGGCGCAGGTGCAAAAATCCTAGGCCCTTTTGTGGTGGGTAAAAATGCTAAAGTAGGTTCAAATGCTGTGGTGACAAAAGCTGTACCGGATGGCGTCACGGCTGTAGGTAATCCTGCTCGCTTTATTAGCAAAGATAAAGAAATCATCTCAACACCTGAACCAAGTTGTCCAGAAGAAATGAGCAGTGTTATTGAAAATACAGAATTTCAAGCCTATGCAGCTGTACCAGAACAATCCGATCCTATGCTTGATGGTATGCGTGTTCTATTAGATCGCTTAGAACAAAATGAAAAGCGCCTCAATATTTTGTGCCAGCGTTTATCAATTTTAGACCCAACGTTCAATTTACAACACAATATTGAGCAGCCTTTGAGTGAAGATGAAATCAAAATCATTGAAGAAGTTAGACGTGAATGTGAGGCGCAAAACCATTCATCGAAAGCATAAGGCTGCTTGGGGTCTGTTGACAATTCGTCTACGTTTGCGACTACGTGTGTTTTTTAGGCGATACTAGGCGCGAAATATGAAATTTAGTCATTCTAAATGATGAGAAACATTGTTTCGCAAACTAACGAAGTAGCGGCAAAAAACACGCTAGTCCCCCGCTGTGCCTTGCGCTGCAAACAAAGCAGTACTTTGTTCTTGCTCAGGGTAGTGGCTAAAATTATCTCAGCCTTCGTTATGAAACTCGAAAACAGTCTCGCTATTCTCTTTGTTTCATCCCCTGCCTGCTCAATTTTAACCTACAACGCAAGCCATTTATGAAATGTCAACAGACCCAACTACTTTACAAAATGAAGTGTCAATAGACTGTAATGTATAATTTTTAATAATACGAACCAAATCAAGTTGCATGTTCAGACGTCTTTTCATAGACTGATGCCCATGCACGTTTTTTAATATAAATTAATGGAAGAAACACATGACGATTAAGCCTTTGGCATATGCATTACTCGCAGCTTCAGTACTTACGGCGTGTTCAACAACACCCATCAAGCAACAAAACAAAGTAGATGTAAACGAGCCTTTTATTTACACTGAGCCTGAATTGTCTCCTCCGTTCTATGCACTAAACCCTTTCGATTACTCTCAACCACCTGTTTTTGAGTTGGAGTTAAAAAAAGCATCGGCTCAACCTGTAAACAAACTTGAAGTTACTGATCCAGCAAATCCAAACCAAAAAATCATTTTAGATACCAATAAACTAATTGTACCTACAGTGAATAGCTCGCAACGTGCTATGAAGTATGCAGTACTTGCGGAAAACAATGAAATTGACATCACTGCTATTGATGATTTCTTGCAAATGGTTGAAGGTAAAGCACGCCATTACCCACCACAATTTAGTGACCGTAAAGAGCGTAAAGGCTTTGAGGGTAAGTTAAAAGAAGTCTCTACTCAGCTTGACCAATTAGCCGCTGCACCAAATGCTTCTTTTGATATTTTGATTCGTGCATTTAAAGCAAGTATTTTGGGCCGTAACCTTGACCTTGGTTCATCTTATACAACTAAATCACTAGAATATGCTCAACGTATCCTTAAAATCAACAAAGATGATGCTGAAGCAAACTTGTGGTTTGGTTTCTCTTTATCAGAGGGTGGCGGTCAAAAAGAAGCCATCCCATATTTAGATAAAGCTATCAAACAAGGTGTTCAAGAAGCCTATTTATCTTCTGCAAATAACTTTATTGGTATGGAGCAAAAGAAAAATGCAATCCAAACCTTGAAAAATTATAAAGTGAAATACCCAGAAGAAGCTGAAGTTGCAGATCGTTTAATTGAAGAAATTGAAAAACAAGGTCGTTACAACGTTTGGCAGGTATTAAAAAATCCAGCACAGGCAAAATAAATTTATAAAATATAAAAAATAGACTGAACATTCAGTCTATTTTTTTTGTTTATCAATTGAATAAAACTCACGTATGATTCAGACAAAGATTGATCTAGTTAATGATTATGCAATACTCAAAAAACAATATTTTGCTTTGTGCTCTGGCAATTTGTCCATTGATTTTATCCGGATGCCAAGTTGTCAGTGTAAAAAATCAAAAGGTTAATGTAACTATTGCCAATGAACGTGACAGCATTTTGACACGTTCAAAAATGAGTGAAGCCAGCTTAAATGTTTTGTCAATGACTGGACGAGAAGCCAAATCATGTACAGATGAACCCGAAAAATGTGTGGCAGATTTAGCTGAAATCCCACAGATTCAAGATGAACAACTACTTTCGACCGCAAGTGAAATTTACTTAACCAAAGCAATCAATCTGGGCGACTCATCAGATTGTAAAGTCAGTCTTTTTTCTAAACATCAATCCACTGACAAGCAACAATCCTCCCAAAAAAACTATGAGCAATGTTTAGATCAGCAGATGGTGATGTTAGATAATAGCATCCGCTATAGTTATGCCTATTTATTTAAAACTGAACGCCAACCCCAAGACCGTATTTTTAATAACCGACAAGTTCAGATACGTGACTTTTATAATCAAGCATTAGCTAAACTGATTTCGACATATGCCCTAAGAAATAAAAACCAAAAAGTAGCAAAACAAATTAAAGTTGGCAAAAGCACTTATCGTATTAATTTTAATGGCTATCCTGCACTGGCTCAGATTGAACTTGAGGATCTTGTTTCGAGCTATAACTTAAACTTCTCAGGGTTACGCTCAATCAACCGTAGAGACGGTTTCGGTGCAGAATTTGTTGCAATTTTACCCAACACCACAGCACCTGAAGAAAACAAATATATTGTAAATCCATTTGATTATAAATACAAAAATGGCATGAATCCCAACATTCATCAACCACGTTATTTATCGGTCAGTATTGTAGCACAACCTGAAAATTCAAAGGAATCACTACAAAACATCTTACATAACCCAAATTTTCAACTGAATGTTTATGATCCTTATAGCATTGAAAATTTAAAAATTGGTGGCAAACAATACCCGCTTGCGGCAAACTTTTCAGCGCCCTATGGTCTATGGCTGGCTCAAAATAATTTAGGTATTGCGGCTTATCTGAGCTTAATTGATCGCGATCAAAGCCTGACTATGCCTCATTTGTATATGCTTGAACCATACAACCCAAATAAAAAAGTGATTGTTTTGGTACATGGTCTCGCCAGTAGCCCGGAAGCTTGGATTCGCTTAACTAATGATATTATGGGCGACAATGTATTACGTGAGCACTATCAAGTTTGGCAGGTCTTTTATTCCACTAATATGCCGATCTTAGAAAGCCGTTTTCAGATCAATGCCATCATTAATCAAGGTTTTGCTTCAATTAATCAAAATTCTGCTTCTGCTAAAGATGCTGTGTTGATTGGGCATAGTATGGGCGGGATTATTGCGCGCTTACTCGTCAGTGATGCCAATCTGACACAACCAGCCTTAAAGATGTTGAACAATCGTAAATTTGATAAATTTAAAGATGATCCAATGTTCAAATCTCGTTTGACTATTCAATCTATACCTAATTTTGATCGTGCTATTTTTATTTCAGCACCACATCGTGGCACTGCATTTGCTGATCGCTGGTTCACTTTAGCTGCTCGTCGAATTATTAAGTTGCCAGGTGCATTCTTGGGGGCTTTAGCTGACTCTATTGATGATCGTGATTTAAATGCAAAAAACTTTTTAAAAGATGTTGGGCATGGACTGATTCAAAATGGTCCAAGTGACTTAAGCCATAGCTCAAATTTCACCAAATTGACTGAAAACGTTATGCCGAAGAAAGACATGATCTATCACTCAATTATGGGCAATATCACCAATAGTACAGATCCTAACGTAATGACCGATGGAATCGTTCCATATACTAGTTCACATTTAGACGGTGCAGTATCTGAGAAAATTATCAAAGGTGGTCATTCGATCCAAGAGACACCTGAAGCGGTATTGGAACTTAGACGGATTTTAAGATTACATTTGACTGAACTTGGACTTTATAAACCATAAACTCAGCTTCTAAAGAAATAAAAATGCCAGTCAATCTTAAATTGGCTGGCATGGAGTTATTGGTTTTATAAAAATTTATCCGAATCAGTGAATAACGCACTTATGAATCAGTGGTTCCGGCAAATAGTGCAATCACATCTGCTTCGGTTAATTTTTTTGTCTCATTGTTAAATGCATAAAATTCGGGCTTATTGTCTATAAAAATTTCCATATTAAATTTTAGTTCTTGAAGCTGTTGATCCAGAGCAAATGCATTGATATTGCAATAGCTTCGGTCTTTGGTCCGCCAAAACAAATTCGTTCCACAACAATTGCAGAACCCACGTTCGCCCCATTCAGAAGAATTATAAATACTTAAGTGATCATCTTGAGTAAACTGTAAACTGCCCTGTTCGACATCAATCGTCATAATTACACCGCTCGTTTGTCTTCTGCAAATTGAACAATGACACGCATGAACATCATGATTTTTTAATTCAACCGTAAAAGTTGTTGCCCCACAAACACATTGCCCTTTCATAATGATTTCCTTGTTTTATAAATTTTCCACAAAGATACTACGATGATGTAGTGAAATTATAGTGAAACAGATATTTTTTATCATATCCATGTTTTTTAATTGAAAAGCGAAATGATTCACTCTAAATTAGTCAATACAACAATTTAAATATAATATTTGGAAAAGTATGCGTTATAAAATTATAGATGTTTATCAGCTCCAAAATATTCAACGGTATATTGCAAAGTGCCTAAAGACACAATCACCTCAATTCATTGTGATTGAAACTGATCAGACCTTATGTAAAGAGCTCGATATTATTGATGTCGACTTACAAGCATCGATTGCCACGTGGGCAACGGGTGAAAGAATTGATTTAAAAATCATTCATCAATCCAACCATATTGAAAAATTCTACGATTTTGAACATTAAAAAGATCAACTCAATCGTTCAAATTCAATAAAAAGTTTGACAGTAAATCCCCCAACATCATATTTTACTTTAAGTTCTCTTTTATAACCCTATATAAAGGATAAATATATGAAACACCCAAAAGAAATGACAGGGCTTGAATTTCTACAAGCAATGGTTGCTGGACAAATTCCTAGAGCATCGATTAGTGAAACCATCCCAATGGATTTACATGAAATTTCGCATGGTCATGCAAGTTTTAAAGTCAAAGCGGACCAACGTCATTTAAATCCTTTAGGCGGCGTACATGGCGGTTTTGCAGCAACAGTTTTAGACTCAGCAACAGGTTGTGCAGTACATACCACCCTAGAAGCAGGCGTAGGTTATGGCACCATCGATTTAAATGTAAAAATGTGCCGCCCTGTACCTCAAAATAAGCAATTATTTGCTATTGGACAGTTGATTAATTTAAGTAAAAGTCTTGCCATTTCTGAAGGGAAATTGGTCGATGAAGATGGCAAATTATATGCACATGCAACAGCGACCTGTATGATTATTCGTACATAATTGACTGCTTAGAGTGCTATTTATATTGAATAGCACTTATTCAGCATTAGCCTTCGGTTCATCAACATACATCTTACCCATCTTCAACTGTTTTAGGCTCTCATCCCATTCCAAATTACGCTTACAATTGATTGCTTCTGCACGGCTAATTTCTGCCATGTTTTGCCCACAATATCCCCCACCAACTTCGACTTGAACGATAGCTTTGGCTTGATTATTGATAATCTGATAAGAAAATACCGCACTGTTAAAAATTTCTTGTATGGTTTTATGATCTTTAGATTGGTAGATCACCAGCTGATCTCCCCCATGCCCTCTAAATACACCATCTTCAACACACCGAATTGAGTCAGGTTCATAAATATATTCTGGCTGATCATCCCCAATTAAATCCACAACCGTAACAACATCTTTCATATCAACCGCTACAGCTTGCTTACAATGTTTCTGTGCATCTTTTACCTGCTGTATAAGCTCATCAGGATAACTTAACGTTTTAGATTTTCGCTCTATTTTTGCTTCAGTAACAGTCGTAGGAATTTCGACTTCAATCTCACTGCTTGCCTTTCCTGTATCAACTTTTGCACTCTCAACTTTGTCATTATCTGCTGCAATCGCAACTTTTTTCGTAGACTCTACTTGAGCTGCATTCTGAGAATTTTGCTGAGAGCAAGCACTTAAGAAAACAAGTCCTGATAAACTCAAAATATTAATGATGTTCAAAATATTTTCCTAAATATAAATAGGGTTTGATGTAAAATTTTATGTAAGGTTTAATAATGGAGTAAGTACTTAATGATATGAGATTTAACTATAAAAATGAAATCAACAAATCTATAAAAAACCGAATAATAACGATTTCTATGCTGATCTAGATTCACCTTTAAAATTTTGACAAATTTACTTTCGCATTTTGCTCAAAATGATTTCTAAAATATTCAGTCTGATATAAAGGTTGCATTTGATAAAAATGCTGTAAAACTTCTGCTCTTTTGACTTTATAGATTTCAGTATCAACCCATGCATATTCTTGTTGAATTTGCTGTTCATATTCTGCAAAACGTTCAGGGGGGCTAGCCAAAATTGCCAAATCGATATCAAGTAAATAATTTAAATCATGTTGATTAGACGGCTGATGTTCTTGTGTTGCAATGATCCATTGAGAAACTTTTTTTAAGACCGATTGCGTTAAAATATCCGTACAATGCTTTTGCATTAAGTAAGCACTTTGTTGTTCATTATCTTTTGCTTGTGGATTATAAACGGCATCATGAAACCAAATTGCCAGCTCAACAGCAATAGGATCATTCAATTGCGCTTTTACTTGATGAAATAACTCAAGGCATTCAACAATATGTTGAACCGTATGATAATGACGTTGTGGCTCAGTATAAGCAGCAACAAGCAACTGCTGTAAAAAAATACACTGCTCTTTTTCGATTGCTATCTGATTCCCAAATTCAGCCCAATACTGATTAAATGGTTTGAGGTAATTTTCTGTTTTAGCTATGATCATATTTATAGAACATCTAAGACTTTATATATTAATACAACACTTTTGGCTGTTATCCCATGATCAATAAATCAAAATTTTTAGCCCCTTCTCATTTAGACAAATTTGCTTGTTATAAACACGCTGACTATTTTCAAGATCTCATTGATATTGAATGGCGAGGTCAAATACAGTCCTCCACACAAAATAAAAGATTTAAAATCAAATATTATGGAGATATTTTTGAAGAATATCAGCTCATTTGTGGGACAGACTTTGCACCAGAACTCATCTACGCGGTAGATGTAGAAAGCAATGAAGAAATTTTACTTTTTGATGGTACGCAACATGGCTATGATCCCATGTTCTGCGATGAGTTTACACATAAACAAATCACCGAAAGACCGTTAATCCATTTTTATAAAGATCAGGACAATCAGGATCAATTCGAGATCATTTTTAGTGTCTATCACAATATAGATTATGATGAAGAACTAGATGATTTTCTCAATCAAGACGGTGAAATTGAGCTTATTTCGGGGGAAATAATTTCTGTTGAGAGATTAAAATTAGATGGCTTTGATTTTGTTCAAATCAAAGCGGTAAATTCGCTTGGTCATGAATACATTATTTTTGAAAAAGAGCTGGCTTAAAACAAGCCAACTCTCTTTCAATACATTAAACGCTTTAAAAACTCAAGCAACTTGCTCATCACGCTTAAATACCAGTTCACCTTTCAATGAACTCTCGGCGTCAAAATAATAACCATCGGTATTAAAGGATTTAAGATCTTCCATTTTTTTCAATTGATTTTGAATGATGTATCGAGCCATTAAGCCACGCGCTTTTTTAGCATAGAAGCTGATCACCTTATATTTACCATTCTTTTGGTCTAAGAATACTGGTTTAATAATATCAGCCTGAATTTTTGCTTCCTTGACCGATTTATAGTATTCATCAGAAGCAATATTGACCAATAACGTTGAGCCGCTTTGTTGCAAATCCTGATTGATCAAATCGGTAATTCGATCCCCCCAAAATTCATAAAGATTATGACCACGGGTATTGGCAAGTTTTATTCCCATTTCCAAACGATACGGCATCATTAAATCAAGAGGACGTAATAAGCCATATAGGCCAGATAAGCTGCGTAAATGATCTTGCGCAAAATTGAGATCGTCTTGCGACAAACTATATGCATCCAGACCTGTATAAACATCGCCTTTAAATGCAAAAATTGCTTGTCGCGCGTTGGCAAAACTAAAGTCAGCATTCCAGTCACGAAAACGCTCCGCATTGAGATTGGCAATTTTTTCACTGACACTCATCAAACTGGCAATATCTGAAGCGGAGAGTTTACGACTTAGGTCTATAAGCTGTTGAGATTGATCCAGCAGTCTTGGTAGAGTGTGCGTATCGGTCGGGAGTGCTGACTGGTAATCGAGCGTCTTAGCAGGGGAAATTAAGGCGAGCATGGTCTTCCTGATCAAAAAATAACTAATCAAACTATAACAGTCGGGATATTTTAATTCCAATTCATGTTTTCTGTGAACAGAATCGGTAAACTATCGCACTTCCCTGCTTATGATCGTTTAAATTATGTCCGAACAACTGTTCATTCAAGGTTCGGTTGGCAAAATTGAAGTTTTTGTTGACTATCCTGTGGGCGAAGTAAAAGGTTTTGCTGTCGTTTGTCATCCTCACCCACTGCAAGGTGGTACACCTCAACATAAAGTTCCTGCTTTACTTGCACAAATCCTCTCTGAACAGGGTTGTGTGGTCTATCGCCCAAGTTTTCGTGGTTCTGGACAAAGCGATGGAATCCATGACGAAGGCTTTGCTGAAACTGAAGATATTCTAGAGGTCATTAGATACGTTAGACAATTACACAAAAGTCTACCTTTCTACGTTGGCGGTTTTAGTTTTGGTGCACATGTAATGGCAAAAGCCTATCATGCGCTACCTGATGAAATTAAACCGCAACAAGTGATCTTATGTGGTTTACCAACATCCACTGTAGATGGTCTGCGTCATTATGTTACCCCAGCCATTAAAGGCGATATCCTGTTTGTACATGGTGAAGCAGATCCGACGACTAAACTCTCTGATTTGCTTGAATGGGCAAAACCTCAGCGCCATTTAATTACAGTATTGCCAGGCGCAAACCATTTCTTTACAGGTTATTTAAAGCAGTTAAGAATCGCAATTTCGCGTTTTCTTCTTGTGCCATAAATCTGAATTTAAAAAAGAATTCTAGGATAAATAAGGTGAATGAGTCACTTTATTTATCCGTTCACATCATCCCAACTCAAACCAAATTTCGCCAAATACTTTTTCACGCGATCACTGTCGTTGGTGGTTTGTCTTTGCTCGCGAGATACAGAAAATAAACGCCGTCCAGCATCGGCCATGGATTTCGATTTTTGGCAAACCTCAATCACCCCCTGCAATTGAATACGATCAAACTCATCAATCTGCGCCACTTGTTCAGCACTTAAAATTTTCATCAGTGACGATTGGGTTAAAGCCTCTTTATTTTCAGCAATATTCCAAATTTGTTGTAGTCGGCCAATCTCAGCATTTACTTCATGTAAACCAATACGCTCACCATTGGCTAAAGTCGCCATACGTGTCACGCTTGCAGTTAAATCACGAAAATTCCCTTGCCAACTGGCGTCTAAAGATTGCGCAAATTTTAAATATTTTTCTAAGGCGTCGGTATGAAAACGCAACTGCCGTTGATGCGCAACAGCAAAACGTTGTAATTCAAAGGTGATATTCGGTTCAATATCTTCTACGCGATCTTTTAAGCTCGGTAAAAAGAAGGTCCATGTATTTAAGCGAGCCCATAGATCTTCACGGAACCGCCCTGCACGGACTTCCTCACGTAAATCTCGATTGGTTCCTGCAATCAACTGAAAGTCAGCCTGAACCTCTTTATCACTTCCTACAGGAAAGAATGACTTATCCTCCAAGGCCTTGAGCAACATGGCTTGCTCATCCAACCCTAGCTCGCCGATTTCATCGAGGAATAAAATGCCATTATCCGCACTTTTCAAATAACCCGTACGTGCTGCAATAGCGCCTGTAAATGCACCTTTACTATGACCAAATAATGTCGACATCGCACTATCACCAACCAGTGTTGCGCAGTTCACATCAATAAAGCGTCCTGAAAAATGAAATTTTTCCTTTTTCAATTGATAAATTTGCTTGGCTAAATGCGACTTACCAACCCCTGTTGCACCCATAATCAAAATTGGCGCACTTGAGCGTGTTGCAACCAATTCCACTTCTTGAATCATTTGATTAAAGTTTTGGTTCTTCGTGGCAATATTGGCTTTTAACTGCTGCCAATTTTCAGATTGTTCATGTTCAAACCGCTGGGTTAATGCCGCATATCGAGATAAATCTAAATCTATAATCCGATATTCACCCTCGGGTTGTTGTTTACCTGTAGGTGCACTTTGAATGAGTTTGGCTGGTAAATAATGCGCATCAACCAGTAAATACCAACATATTTGCGCAACATGAGTACCTGTGGTGATATGTAATAAATAATGATTGTTCTCAGTATCAAAAGAATATGATTTTACAAAGTCATATAATGCACCATACATATCTGAAAAATCCCAAGGATCACGGATACACACCTTATGGCCAGTAATCTGGGTTTGCGGTGAGATTTCTAACGCATCTTGCCGCAAATGATCAATTAAGCTGACATTACGGCGATCATGTAACAAAACCAGCTCATCAATCACTAAATCTTCATGCATCAACAAACTTATGGTGGGACGCCAGCGTTGCCAGCGATCAAGTTTTTTCCCTTGATCTAAAGTAGAACCCACAAAACCAATCACGACTGTTTTTTTAAATTTTTGCATATTTCTATAAATCTATAAAATTTTATATATCTTGCTTAAAGCATAGTTTTATTTTGTCAAAAATCAAATACTGTTTATACCGTCATTTTTAATATTTTAAAAATCTCAGTTTCTCTTTTGAATATAATGCGACTATACTATTGATGTACAAAGCTTTTACTCACTTCTCCCATCACCGTCTGATTCGACACTTTTTGATGGAATCCACCCTGCTTTGTTGTAAAAACAATCATAGAAAACATTTTAAATATTCAATAGGTTTTAATTCCTCATGTTACAGTTTACATTCTTAGGGACATCCTCTGGTGTGCCCACATTAACACGCAATGTGTCAGGTTTAGCGATTCATTATTGCAAAAGCAAAGACTGGATATTGGTTGATGCAGGCGAAGGTACACAGCATCGTATTCAACAAGCAAAACTCTCTTTACAACATTTAAAAGCCATTTGCATTACGCATGTACACGGCGATCATTGTTATGGCTTGATGGGTTTACTGGCAAGTGCTGGTATGAATGCACGTAAAGATCCAATCACGCTAATTGCACCCAAAGAAATTCAGCAATGGTTAGAAGTTACCTGTCATTTCACTGAACTTTTTCTGCCTTATCCAATACATTTTATCGATGTAAATACTTTGACGAATCCCTTTCAATTGGATGAGCATATTTCCATTAACGTTCATCACTTACACCACCGTGTGACAAGTTATGCTTATGGCTTTAAAGCGACACAAACTCAGCGCAAACTCAATATTGACGTTTTAAATCAACTCAAAATTCCAAAAGGTAAACTATGGGGTGATCTACAACAAGGTCAAAATATTGAGTGGAATGGGCAGTCCATCTTAAGTCAAGAGGTTCTCATTCAAAACACTCAAAGTGTTTATGCCATTGTCGGTGGAGATAACGATCAGCCAGAATTACTATCGAACGCTTGTCAGGATGCAGCACTGCTGATTCATGAAACAACCTATACTCAATCGATATTAGACAAAGTAGGCGCAGGCCCAATGCACAGTTCTGCGAAAATGGTCGCTGAGTTTGCAGAATCGATTCAGCTATCCAATTTAATTGCAACGCATCTCAGTGCCCGTTACCACGATGCACAAGGTGTGCAAAGCATTGGTAATGAAATTACCCAGTACTATCATGGCAATTTTTACATTGCTGATGATTTTGATCAGTATGAACTAAATATGCATGGCGAATTAACACAGTTTCGCACTGGGTAACCCAGGGAAAAGTAATTGTCCCAACTTCAATTTAACGCTATGCAATATTATTGAATCATAGATGGTCGTTCTATCGTGTGGAGATATGGATATCGCCCATTGTGTAGGAACGCTGGGACAGGATCTATCCCTCGCCCAACATGAGCAAAACAAAGCTCAGCTTTGTTTGCAGCGCAAGGTTTGGCCTCATCTTCAAAAGGTGTGGCAGTGTAAGCTTTTTATATTCAAATAGTTTATTCCGCCATGCAATTAATTTAATTAAAAATATGAATTAAAAAAAACATCTTTTTGTGCCTGAGTTTTTAATAGGTTGACTATATCCCAACTAACTTTGCTTTTAGCTGGAGTTAGTGTCCTTTTTTATTTGCACAACATTAGGCTCATTGATTTTTATTTTAAAAATAGAAATAAAGATAAAAATCTATAAATAAAGATATTTTATTTTATACCTTTTAAATTTAAAAACAAATAACCACTGAACTTTTAAATTTTTAAACTTATAAAATCAGTCACTTAAGGATAATATTTCATTCCAAAAACAAAAATTGGCACACTCTCTGCAATATCCATCTCAAGAAATTAAAAAATCACTTGAGGATGCTGTCATGGCGAACAAGACAATTTTTGCCTCTAAACAACAGGCAAAACCAAAAACCATTGAATACAACGAAGCTGGTGGTCGCGCATATAAATTAAAATCTCGTGCCGCATTAGCGCAGCTTGCTGCAACAGGTACACTGAATCAGACCTTTTATCAAAATGCACAAGTGCAACTTGATAATATTCTAAACCTAGCGCTTGAAGTAGAGCCTGAATTTGTGGCTAAAACTGCAATTTATGCACGCCAAAAGGCACATATGAAAGATACACCTGTAGTGTTATTGGCTTTACTTTCTGAACTTGATGCAGAATTATTTAAGCAAGTTTTTCCTTTGATTATTGATAATGGAAAACAGTTGAGAAATTTTGTTCAAATCATGCGCTCTGGAATGATTGGTCGTAAGTCATTAGGTTCATTACCGAAACGTATGGTCAATAAATGGATTCTTTCAGCATCGGATCAACAATTGATTGCGGCCAATATTGGAAACAGCCCTTCACTTGCCGATGTGTTAAAAATGACTCATCCAAAACCAAAGACAGTTCAACACGATGCTTTTTTTGCCTATGTCTTAGGAAAAGAATACCAACTTGTCCAATTACCGACTCAAGTGCAGGCATTGGAAGAGTTTCGATTGGGAACAGCAACACAAGTACCTAAAGTACCGATGCAGCTTCTAACCAATTTAAATTTGAATGCGAAACAATGGGCCGAAATTGCAAAAAATGGTTCTTGGCAAATGCTACGTATGAACTTAAATACCTTCTTACGCCATGATGTTTTTAAAATCAAAGGAATGACAAAAATCATTGCCGATAAATTGATGGATGAGCAAGCCATAGCCAAAAGTCGAGTATTTCCATATCAATTGATGATGGCTTGGTCAGCACTTGCAGAGGATATGCCACATGAAATTGCCAATGCGCTAAAGTTTGCTATGCAGCGTGCCATCGCCAATGTACCGAAACTTGAAGGAAATGTGGTGATTGCGATTGATGTTTCCGGTTCGATGTCAAGTTCTGTGACAGGTTATCGTCAGGGTGCAACCTCTCAGTTACGTTGCGTAGATGCTGCTGCATTATTTGCTAGTGCATTTAAATATGTAAATCCAAATATTCGTTTGATGCCGTTTGATACTGAAGTTCGTCAATTATCCAATTTCAGCAAAGTACAGGAATATTTAAAACGAAAACATTTTGGAAAACAGCAAAATTCAGAAATTGATATTTTTGCTTTGGCTAAAAAGTTTGCCAGCATGTGTGGTGGAGGAACTGATTGCTCTAAGCCTTTGGAACTGTTAGTGAAAGAAAATGCCAAAGTTGATATGGTAATTTTCTTCTCTGATAATGAATCATGGGCAGATCAAGTTCCAAGATCACACCGAAAAACTGGGATGATGCATTATTGGAAACAGCTAAAACAGCATAACCCAGATGCAAAACTGGTGTGTGTTGATCTGCAACCCTATACCACTACGCAAATGCCTGAACATAGCGATGTGATGAATGTCGGTGGGTTTTCCGATACGGTATTTCAACTGATTGAAAGTTTTGCCAAAAATGAAATGCATGCAGATCATTGGGTAAACGAAATTGAAAAAATAGATATTACACAAACTCAGCTTTATGCAAGTTGAATGTATAAACAAATTTGATCGAGTCTCTTCAAGTGTTTACATTTAACAATGTCCACACTTGATAAGACTGGGTTAGATAAAAAGCACAAATGCCATAGGAACTACATTTCAAGATTATGCTGTTTCTATATTTAATTGTTGTGCTAAGTAAGAAATTGCCAAATGCAGATAGAACTACATTACTTTGAATAATTGATGTTTTATCGACACCTTTGTTGGCAAAATACATCGCATAAAATGCGTTAAGGACTACATCTTTAATGCGTAGGTCGGTGGTTCAAATCCACCCTTTTCACGCTTTTGCAAGTTTGAAAAGTAGCTCAGTTGGATAGAGCAACGAAACGTCTTTAACATTTTGTTTATGCAAAGCAGTAAAAGAATCAAATGCTTCAAGGACTACATCTTAAAATTGACGTCATCGGTGGTTCGAATCCACCCCATCATTTCGATGATGGTCGCCAAGCGGTAAGGCACGAACGTCTTTGAAAAACTTGTTGATTCACTTGTAGGGCAGTATATGAAAATATACTGGGGTCATCAGTCCATCAAATACTCATAGGACTACATTAGAATTCACAGATCAGAGGTTAGATTCCTCTGCTGTATATACATACAGTCGCTTAAAGCAAAAGCGGTGAATTGTTTGTCTTATAATCAAATTTGTTGATGGGCTTTGACCTATGTTTAAACGATCAAATGCCTGTTGGATTACATCACGATCTCACGCACAGTATTTCGGGTACTGCACATATCCAACACCAACTTTTTTGATCTTGTATAAGCAATAATGAAAGTAGATCAAATGCTTTGAGGACTACATTACGCGTTTGTCGGTGCTTCGATACCACCCTGTATAACAAGATACAGTAGCTCAGTTGGTAGAGCCACGACTGTCTTCAGCCTTTTGTTGATGTACTCTCATTATAATAAATAGATTTACACGATAAGCAGTCACGAATATAAATTGGATTACATGGTAACGCCTTAGTGCAGGGTTTAAACCCTCCTATCGTGTTCACTCACAATATCCAATCTTAACGTTTGTGGCTGCTTTTCTTTTTAAACTTATCATGTTTAAAAGCGATGCTTGTGAATCAACAAAAAATTTGCTAGCTTGGAGTCTCAACTTAAAACCAAAGACAGGTGTCAGTCTGTAAAACGCAAATCATGTCTATACAAGTTATTGTTGACGATAACAATCTTGATCTTGCTTTAGAGAAACTAAGAGTCAAAAAGTACTATTTAGAAACTAACCACTGGTATAAGAAATGCCAGAACTATCATGAAAAACCGCCAAGTAAAAGTCGTAAAAAAAGCGAACTGAAACTTTTACATGGGCATAGTCAAATCCTAGAAGATGATCCTCTCGCACTGAGGTTAAAAATCCATATCGAAGAACATTATCAACCAACTGATGATAATACGATATGGGATATGAACAAAAATTAAGATTCACAAATTTCATCAAATCTAGTTTGGGAGAAGAAATTCTCCCAAACTAGATTTCATACTATAATCTGTAACATGATAAATATCCTGAATAATAACAATGCGTACTTGGTTTGCTTTCCTCTTATTTCCTTTAGTAATTTTTATATTCTTATTTTTCTTCTACGTCATTTTTTTGCTTTCACTCACTTTGGGTTGCGGTTTCCAGCAAGAAGATATCCCAACCTGCTCAAAAATTTATTATTTTTCAATTATATCAACATTCCCAATAGCTATTTGGCTCGGCTATTTTACAACTAAATTTGCACCACATTGCGGAAGATATTTCCTTAGTAGTATTTATAGCCTAATATTTTCAATCACTTTATTTGCCTATTTACAAGGCTCTAAAGTAAGCCTCATCTTTTCAATCGGTTTTAGCCTCCTTTTCTTATTATGTTTAGCAATTGGTTGTTTTATATTTTATTTAAAATATAAAAATAGATAAATTACTATCTAAAATAATATTTAAATTAGCATAGTTTTTTTTTAAAATATACATTTTAAATAAAATTTAAATTTATCTATTTATTATAAATCAATATCTTATAAAATAAAATCAATTGAAAAACAAAGTTGGCACACTCTCTGCAATATATAGAGCATACATCATGAGATGTATATAAATATCACCTGCCTGCATCCGCTTGGCAGGCAGGTTTTGAAAAGGATCAAAGCAATGACGATGTTAGTCGCAGAACAAATCGAAAAACAAACTTCCTTAGCACAGGAACGTACTTATAACGTAATTCAGGATGCTAAAGGTGTTCCTATAAAAATGTGGACCAAAGGTGTCCCTGTTGATGAGAAATCGAAAGACCAATTATTAAAAACAGCACAAATGCCTTTTATTTATAAATGGATGGCAGTAATGCCAGATGTACATGTAGGAATCGGAGCAACGATTGGAAGTGTAATTCCAACCAAAGGCGCAATCATCCCTGCTGCGGTCGGTGTAGATATTGGCTGTGGAATGATGGCCGCACGTACTTCGCTAAGCGCATCAGATTTACCAGATAACTTATACGCACTGCGTACCGAACTTGAACGTTTAATTCCACATGGTATGACCAAAGATCGTGGTCGTCGTGACCGAGGTTCATGGGATACACCTACTGCACGTGTTGATCAGGCTTGGGCTGAGTTGGTGACTGATTTTGAATATATCTGCGCCAAGCATCCCCGTTTAAAAAATACCAACAACCATAAACAGTTAGGTACTTTGGGAACAGGAAACCATTTTGTTGAAGTCTGTTTAGATGAGCATCAACAAGTATGGATTATGTTGCACTCAGGTTCTCGTGGTGTTGGAAATGCGATTGGTAACCACTTTATTGAGCTTGCACGTAAAGATATGCAAAAGCATTTTATTAACCTGCCTGATAAAGATTTAGCTTATTTAGTGGAAGGGACTGAACACTTTGATGATTATTGGTTTGCGGTGGGTTGGGCACAACGATTTGCCATGAAAAACCGTGAGTTAATGATGGAAGCAGCGGTTCAAGCTTTACGAATCATCATCAATAAACCATTTAATGCCAAAGTTGAAGCCGTTAATTGCCACCATAATTATGTGGATAAAGAAGAACACTTTGGTCAGGAAGTACTGGTAACACGTAAAGGTGCTGTACGTGCCCGTTTGGGTGAGTATGGAATTATTCCGGGTTCAATGGGTGCCAAGTCTTTTATTGTCAAAGGTAAGGGGAATCAGGAGTCTTTCTGTTCATGTTCGCATGGTGCTGGTCGTGTACATAGCCGTACTGCAGCGAAAAAGTTGTTTACTGTGGAAGATCAGATTGAACAAACCAAAGGTGTAGAATGCCGTAAAGATGCAGCCGTGATTGATGAGATTCCATCTGCGTATAAGCCAATTGAAGATGTGATGAAAGCACAAAGTGATTTGGTGGAAGTGGTTTATACCTTAAGTCAGGTTGTTTGTGTAAAGGGATAATATAGTGATAACCAACATCTCCAATCCGAGCATAACTGAAATTCGATCATGGGCATTTTCGGATACATATCTGCCTACGACTGAATGGGATTTATACTTGGTCTGGAAAGATGAATTATTACTTTTTCTGGAACTCGCAGTAGACCACAAATGCAATAAGCAGAATTATTTTAAGTATCTGCTTTACTATATGGTTGCTTATCAATTTAAAAGATTAAGTGATCCCTTTAAAAAAACTTTGGTTTTACAACGGTATTTGAGTGAGTCCAAACAGATAAAGCATGGAGATATTTGTATCTGGAAAAATGAGATTATAGCCTTACAACGAAATATTCACTCTTTTTCATATGATGTATGGATTGAAAAAGGACTTATATATCATAAAGCTTTTTGTCTTTCACAAATTCCTCCTAATTGAATGTGAGTAATGCCAATGGATCGCTCTAAACAAATTAAGATCAGTCATTACGATCTTTTGGCTAATCAAGCAATCCATCTTGAATTACCACAAGAGCCATACATTGTTGTGCTAGCAATACATAACAACAATGTAACTAATGATTGGCGCAATCAATGCAGTGATTGGATTGTAAAATCTAAACAATGCTATTGGGCTTTAGCTTGGAGCGATGAATGTTCAATTTGGGATGATGCATTGGATTATTCTTATTTAGAATTTTGTAATTATGATCTACCTAAAGACGATGATTATAATTTCATGACCACTTGGCATGAAAATCAAACTTTAGAAGACGTTATAGAATTTGCCGAATCAATCCCAGTTGATACACTACCCCAGCAAACTTTATATGAAATCGTTGTGTTAAATATTTATTGACTATTAAAAGCGATAAGGAAAATAAAATGAAACTTGCAGAAGCACTCTTATTACGAAGCGATCAACAAAAGAAACTCGCTTCATTGAAACAACGTATCAATGCGAACGTATTGGTACAAGACGGTGATGAGCCATCCGAGGATCCAAATGAGTTATTAAAGCAAGTATTTGCATTAACTCAAGAATCCCAAAAACTTGTTTATGCCATTCATCAAACCAATGCTTTGGCAAAATTAACAGATGGTCGTTCATTATTGGCTTTACTTACTCAACGTGATGAGCTTGTGGAGCGCCATAAAATTTTAACGTCTGCCATCAGCAACACACAACGTGAGCCTGACCGCTATAGCACACGTGAAATCAAATGGCATAAGGTCATTCCAGTATCATCCTTGCAAAAACAATCCGATGATATCAGTGCCAAATTACGCGACTTGAATGTATTGATACAAGCCACCAATTGGCAAGTTGATTTACTTGACGTTTAAAGCCATCATTTAAAAGCTTTGATAGGGCTTTACCCTATCAGATCTCGAAATATATTGGGCGAGTACAAGATCTAAGGCTGTATAGATTGAAATAAAAGTCAGCATCATTTTTGGGTAATGACAGCGAAGCGGATTTAGAGCGGAAACACACCAATCAAATCCATCACCTATCATCACTTAAACCTTTGTGAATCAGAGTGACTATTCACACAGCATTACCACGTACTGACAATATATTTCACCTTTTCTCAAGTGATTCGTCATTTGAGAAAACCCGAACATACTGGGCGAGTGCAAGATCCCCTACCTCCACAACACAGGATTGAAAATAAGGTGTAGTGGCTTGATGAGCGAGCGGGTTAGCTTAAAACTTTAAGCACAAATCAACCCATCACTACGTACAAGGCAAACCTTTGTGAAAGCAAAGTTACAATGCACTGAGCATCACCATGCACTGACAGTATGTTCACCCCTTTTTGGAATTTTTAATGAATTACCCTTGTTCTTGTTGTCATCATTACACGAGAGATCAACCTTCGGGTAATTTTGACTTTGAGATTTGTCCAGTTTGTTTTTGGGAAGATGATCCTGTACAAAATATTCATCCAAATTCAAAAAGTGGTGCAAATGCAATCTCATTAGCAGAAGCACAAGATAATTATCAACAATATGGTGTAAGTGAATTACGGTTTTTAAAACATGTTCGAAAACCGAATGATTTAGAAAGAAATGATGAAGAACAAAATGAACACATTAGTAAAAAATAAAGCCATCCAAATTGATGGCTCACAAGGCGAAGGTGGAGGGCAAATTTTAAGAACTGCCCTTTCACTGTCTATGTTAACGGGTATTCCATTTGAGCTTGTGAATATTCGAGCAGGGCGTAAAAAGCCGGGCTTAATGCGACAGCATTTAGTCTGTGTACAAGCATCACAACGCATCAGTAATGCCATTGTGGAAGGTGCTGAACTACATTCACAAAAATTATATTTTCAGCCCCAACAAGTTCAGGCGGGTAAATATGATTTTCATATTGGTTCAGCCGGTAGCACAGTATTGGTTTTACAAACACTACTGCCTGCACTGATGATGCAAAATGAAATCAGTCACATCAGTATCCACGGCGGAACACATAATCCAATGGCACCGACTGCAGATTTCATAGAGTCTTGTTTTCTACCTGCTCTTCATAAACTTGGAATAAAGGTTGATTTTGAATGTGAACGTGCTGGTTTCTTTCCAATTGGTGCGGGTCAAATCAATATTACTACTTATCCTTGGATAGATAAGCTTGAATATTCAGTATTAGATAAAGGCAAATTACTGGAAATACGTGGCTATGCCGCTGCCTTAAATATTCAACAGAATATTGCGGATCGTGAACTGGAAGTATTGCATAATAAATTGAGTTTAAGCCAACGTAATAGACTAAACTTTCAAGGGATTAGCCAAGGGAATACAGCTTTTGTGGTGTTAGATTACCAACACCATCAACAAGTATTTTCTGCGTTAGGTGAAATGAAGAAAAGTGCAGAAAAAGTAGCGCATGATTTAGCCAAAGAAGTTAAATCCTTTTTAGCTTGTGATGCTGTGGCTGACGAATATCTAGCAGACCAACTTTTATTGCCTTTAGCTTTAGGTAAAGGCGGTGCGTTTACTGCTCAAGTTGTCAGTGAACACACCACAACACAAGCTGAAATGATTCAAAAATTCTTAGATTGTGAAATTCACTTTGAAGCAATCAATGATATTTTTAAGGTGAGTGTCATCACATAAGCTTCAGCTATGCTAAATCCAGTTTACAAGCTCATCAATTGCTTATCTTTATGTGCCAATTCATTTTAAATTTCATACTTATTGGCACATTATGTAAATAAATGACCCAACTATTCATTATATAATCAACGCCTTAAATAAGTATGATTTTTAAAGTAGAAAATACCCACTTAAGGAATAAGGGAAATGATGAGAGTTTTATTGGGGACAGCATGTATCGCATTTTTAACATCGACAGCTTTTGCAGAAGATATCGTGGGAACTTGGCGTTATATCGATGACAAAACTGGTGAAGCAAAGGGACTGGTTAAAATTGAAAAACAAAGTAACGGTACCTATGCGGGTACAGCATTAAAAGCAACACCACGCCCAGGCTACACCCCAAAAGAATTTTGCACCAATTGCCCTGCACCTTATACCAACAAGCCAATTATTGGCTTACAGGTAATCTCTGGGCTAAAGACAGATGATCATGTGAGTTATACTGATGGGAAAATTATTGACCCAGTTTCAGGTAAAATCTATCGATTAAAAGGTAAAGTCAGCCCAAATGGCAAGAAACTATTTCTTCGTGGATATTTAGGTATTTCAGCGGTAGGTCGTAGCCAAACATGGTTACGTGTCGAGTAATAGCATAATTTAATTCATAATAGACATGACAGTTTTATCTCAATCAAACTGTCATTTCTAAACATCTATTTTTTAAATGATTTTTAAATCAGTTATTCACAGCAAGTTGATATAAAAAAGCTAAATGTGTGGCTGCATCACCTTTATCTAAATTGAGATCACTAGCACGCCCACCTAATCTCAGTGCAGGAAGATAACAATACATTTGATTATCAACTAATTTACCATATTGAGTTTGTGCCTTTGCTAAGGCTGATTTTTCTAAAAATTGCTCAATGATCTCATCATCACAAATCCAGTCATTAAAAAATCTGTTAATGACCAAGCTGTTACCCCAATTTCCGAGTTGTGTGGATCAATAAAGGATATATCTTCATCGCCATCTTCGCTTAATAAGCGATAATAAAACACCAAACCAAATGCTGAAATAGCAATGGGTAACCGAGTCATATCAGGTTGATCTTTCATTAACCATGACCAAAGCACATCTTGATAAAGCTCAGGGTTAATGATCTGTAACAAACCGTTACCATAGAAGCCAAAACCATGATTTTGCCAAAGCTCTAAGAGCGCTTCAGGTAAATACGCTTGATATTTTTTACAGTTTCAGGGCTTACTGTGTTTCCCGCCTGATCTACTGAAAATTTATCGATAAATGCTTGTAATTGCATAGCTATCCCCTAGGCTCTGCTTATACTTTCCATTCAAATCCACTAAACGCATCATCTTCTTTTAACGTATTTTCTACAGCATTTGCCAATTGTTTAATCATACTCTGGGTTGCTATCTTCTTAAACCACGCTTGTTCTTCATCAGCATGGGCTGAAATTTCACAAGTTAATAATCCTTGATCATTTAAATGACAATTAACCCCCAAACCAATTGGATGATTTTCTACGCTGACAGCAAGGTCTTCATCGGAGTGTGTTGTTTCCGCTTTAAAGCCATATTGAGACAATTGTTTTAACAACAAAGTCGTCACGTATTCCTGAGTGACATAACATACATTTTCACCATGATTGTGACTGTTACTATGATTCTCACAGTTTGCTGTAAATTGTAATGTTCTCATTGCTTCATCCAAAAGGCTTTATAGTTGTATGGTTTTAGAATAAGCAATATAAACAAAACAGCCAAGCATTTGCTTGGCTGTTTTTAATTAATTATACAAATATTAGACAAGGACTGATTTATTCCGTGACTTCAATCTGAAGCCCCGCCTGATTGGTGAGTTCAGTAAATGTGGGGAAACTTGTTGCTACTGTTTCAGTGCCAATAATCTTAATCTCGCCAGAGTTACGTAAACCCGCCATCGAAAAACTCATTGCAATACGATGGTCATGGTGCGATTCAATTTCACCGCCAGAGAAAATAGCAGACCAGTCGCCCGATTTACCTTTTCCTTCAATGATGATGCCATCATCAGTTGGCGTACAATCAATCCCCATGGTTTTTAAACCATCTGCCATCACTTGGATACGATCAGACTCTTTAACCCGTAATTCGGCAGCACCTGTTAACACCGTTTTCCCTTCAGCACATGCAGCAGCAATAAACAAAGATGGAAACTCATCAATTGCCAACGGTACTTGATCTTCAGGCATATGAATGCCTTTCAGTGTACGGGTACCACGGATACGTATATCAGCAATCGGCTCACCGCCTGCAATTCGTTCATTTTCAACAGTTAAGTCTGCACCCATTTGCTTAAGGATTTCGATTACACCTGTACGAGTTGGATTAATCCCAACAGCTTCAAGGGTAATATCTGAACCTTCAGTAATGGCAGCACCCACCATAAAAAATGCAGCAGAAGAAATATCAGAAGGCACTTGAATCTCTGTCCCAACCAACTTGCCACCACCTTGGAGTGAAATACGGTTACCTTCCGTTTTCACAGCATAACCAAAAGCACGTAACATACGCTCAGTATGGTCACGGGTTGGTTCAGGTTCAGTCACAGAGGTTTCTCCCTCTGCCCATAGACCTGCCAATAAAATTCCAGATTTGACTTGCGCAGATGCCATTGGCAAATCGTAATGAATCCCTTTCAGTGCTTGAGCGCCAGTGATAGAAACAGGCGGAGTACCACGTTCACCCGTGGTTTGAATTTGCGCACCCATTTCACGTAAAGGTTTTGCAATACGCTCCATTGGACGCTTAGACAAAGACGCATCACCCGTCATCACAGAGTCAAACTGTTGTGCTGAAAGCATGCCTGAAAGCAAACGCATCGATGTACCAGAATTACCCATGTACAGTGCCGTTTTGGGTGCTTTTAAACCATGAATACCCACACCATGTATGATCACTTCACCATTTTTAGGGCCTTCAATACTGACACCCATATCACGAAATGCTTGAAGTGTTGCTAAAGCATCTTCACCTTCTAGGAAACCTGTAACATGGGTTGTACCTTCAGCGATTGCACCAAACATGATGGAACGATGTGACACTGACTTGTCACCCGGCACGGTAAATTTACCTTTAAATGTCTTCTCACCCGGCAAAATGGTAAATTGTTGTGTCACCTTATTTTTCTCCATCAAAGGTTTATTGGCGAGCATATGATTGAAATGCTGTCGTGCCGCTTGTGCATGTCCTAGCAATCCCATCAGGGCTTGTGAATTCTCATCTTCAATCAGTTGACGTAATGTCGCAAGTTGCGTTTCAAAACCATCAACTGCTTTCAATATGGCTGTTTTATTGGCAAAAAATATATCATGCCACATCTGCGGATCACTGGCAGCAATACGTGAGAAGTCACGAAAACCTCCAGCGGCATAACGGAAAATATCTAGGTTATCTTCACGATTTGCAAGCTGTTCGACCAGATTAAATGCCATCAGATGCGGTAAATGACTGGTATGTGCCAACACTTCATCATGTTTGTCCACATCCATACAAATGACTTCAGCTTTTGCAGCCTGCCAAAGCTGAATCAGTTTTTCAACTGCCCAATCAGCACTAGTCGGCAACGGCGTTAGGATCACTTTATGATTTACAAACAAGTCAACTTTACCGGCATGGACACCTGTATGTTCTGCGCCAGCAATTGGATGACCAGGTACAAAACCTACAGGAAGATTTTCACCATAAACAGCATGTGCCGCAGCCACCACATTCCCTTTGGTACTTCCGACATCGGTAATGATGGCATTTTCAGAAACATAAGCTTGAATCGTTTCAAGTACTTTCTGTGTCGCGCGAACGGGTAAAGCCAGAACGATTAAATCTGCATCTTTTACAGCGTCTACAGGATCACTAAAACCCGCAGAAATAATTCCTAAAGCTTTTGCATCTTCCAATGTTTTTTTTGAGCGTGTTGATGCAACAACATTTTCAGCAAGATGTTCCGCTGCAATCACACGGGCTAGACTTGAACCAATCAATCCAAGTCCAATAAAAGCAACTTTTTTAAATAAAGGTTGTGACATAACGATTTTGAACTACCTATTTCACAACGACATCAAAGCACAGCAATCGGATATGAACCCAGTACACGTACTTCTTTAACCAGTGGGCGAATATCTTCAATCGCCGCTTTAACATTGTCCTGTTCCACATGACCTTCAAGATCAATGAAGAATACATAAGCCCATTTTTCAGGTAATGCTGGACGGGTTTCAATACTGGTCAAACTAATGTTGTGTTTTGCAAATGGTGCAAGAATTTCCAATAAAGCCCCTGCACGGTCATGTGCTGAAATCAGTAATGAGGTTTTATCATTGCCACTTTGTGGTACTTTTTCACGACCAATGACCAAGAATCGTGTGGTATTTTCAGGATTATCTTCAATATTGCCGTGGAGAACCTCTAAGTCGTAAATACTTGCAGCCACATCAGATGCAATTGCTGCTGAATGCCATTCATTGCGTATACGGCGAGCAGCCTCTGCATTTGAGCTTAAAGCTACACGTTCTACACCCGGATAATGTGCATCCAACCACTTACGACATTGCGCAAGGGTTTGTTGATGTGCATAAATTTGTTTAATACTGTCTTTACGGGTATTTGAAGAAATCAGGAATTGGTGATGAATACGCAATTCAACTTCACCAATCACATTTAAATGTGATGCTTTAAAACAGTCTAAAGTATGGTTGACTACACCTTCAGATGAGTTTTCAACTGGAACTAAACCATAATGTGCACTGCCCGCTTCAACTTCACGGAACACTTCATCGATCGTTGGTAGTGGACGAACCACAGCATCCTGACCAAAATGTTTTAATACAGCAGAATGGGTATAAGTACCGACTGGACCTAAAAATGCAATACTTTGTGGTGCTTCAAGTGCCAAACATGCAGACATAATTTCACGGAATAAACGTGCCATGGTTTGATCTGACAATGGCCCTTCATTGCGCTCCATAACTTGACGTAAAACCTGTGCTTCACGTTCAGGACGATAAAATAACGGATTCTCTTCTGCTGCAAATTTTGCTTTAGCAACTGATTCGGCCAGTTTTGCACGGCGATTGATAAGTTGTTGGATTTGCTGATCTACAGAGTCAATATCTTCACGGATTTGAGCAAGATCTAGAGAAGTCGTTTTTTGATCATCGTTGATCATTGTTATGTCGCCCTTTAAAGTCGAGAATTACGAGAAGTCTATGTTTTAGACCACTGACAGTATAACAATAGTTCAGTTTAATTTGTTGGGCAATAGTGCATTTTTCAATGTTTCACTTCCAACTTATATATTGAATAAAATGTCATCACTTTATAAATTTTCTGACCACAAAATGAATTACAAAGCAGCTATAGAATTTTAAACATTGCGCTCTATGATAAAAAGCATAAGCGCATTTCGAGTCATAGAATATGAATAAAAAAATCGCTGTTCTCATTACCCATGATTTCGAAGATGCGGAATATCATCATCCCGTTGAAGCTTTTCGAGCTGCAAGCCATTCTGTGCGCAATATTGAAAAGTCTGCGGGGAATATTGTGTATAGCAAACAAAGAAAATCTTCGGTCAGTATAGATTTAGGCATTGATGAAATCTCTGTTCGGGATTTTGATGCGCTGATGATTCCGGGTGGCTATTCCCCTTATCATCTTAAAGAAGATGAACGCTTTATTGATTTTTTACGTAATTTTGCCAATGCGCAAAAACCTATTTTTTTATGTTGTTACAGTAGCCATTTGCTTATCGATGCACAAATTGCCATTGGACGGCGCTTAACCTCAATTGAAGATATCCTCAAAGAACTTAAAGAAGCTGGCGCTGTGGTTTTTGATCGCGAAGTGGTAAACGACAACAATTTATATATTTCTTCACGTTCAACTTTTGAGTTACCTATCTTTATCAATGAATGTTTAAATGTATTAAGTGCTTAATCCCTAAACCTTGATAATAAAAAACCTTCTTTAAATAAAGAAGGTTTTTTATTTGAATACTTTATCGTTGCTATTTATTTATGCATTATCGACCAATGATGCCACGCGCCACGATTTCTTTCATGATTTCATTTGTTCCACCATAAATACGCTGAATACGTGCATCTACAAAGAAACGAGAAATTGGATATTCCGTCATATAGCCATAACCACCAAACAGTTGTAACAAGCTATCGATGATTTTCATCTGCATATCAGTACTAAAACTTTTTAAAGCCGCTGCTGTTTCAACATCCAATTTACTTTGTTTATATAAAGCTAAGTTTTGGTTATAGAATGCTGCTGTTGCCAACTCATCAATTTTTGCTTGAGCCAAAACAAAACGCGTATTTTGGAAGCTGCCAATTTTCTGACCAAATGCTTGACGTTCCTGTACATACTGAGTGGTAATATCGATTGCACCACGAATTGCACCAAGTGCTGTTGCTGCAATTGCAGTACGTTCACGAGGTAACTCTTGCATCAAATAGGCAAAACCTTGACCTGCGCTACCTAACAATTGATTTGCTGGAACTTTAACATTATCAAAGAACAGTTCTGAGGTATCTTGCGAATGCAAACCAATTTTATCGAGGTTGGTGCCCTTTTTAAATCCATCTAGATGTGTATCAACCAATAAAAGTGACACACCTCTTGCACGCGCTTGTGGATCAGTTTTTGCTGCCAATACCACTAAATCTGCATGCTGACCATTTGAAATAAACGTTTTAGAACCATTCAAAATATAATGGTCACCATTTAAAATTGCACTACTACGCATCCCTTGTAAGTCTGAACCCGCGCCCGGTTCCGTCATCCCTATTGCGCCCACCACTTCACCTGACACCATTTTCGGTAACCAGTATTGTTTTTGTTCTTCGTTGGCAATATGCAAAATATAAGGAGCTGCTATTTCTGAATGACATGAAATTGCGGTAGACAAGGCACCATAACCTGCACGTGCAGACTCTTCAACTAACATCAATGAATATTCAGTTGGAACGCCGTAACCACCATACGCTTCAGGCACATCCACACAAAGATAGCCATTTTCACCCAATAATGACCATACTGAACGTGGCATTAAACCTTCTTTTTCCCATTGCTCATAAAATGGAGCAACGTGTTCACTCATAAAACGTTTAAAGTTATCACGAAAAAGTTCTAAATCTGCATCATATGCCAACATGTCTTGTATTCCTTTCAATCTGAGTTTTTGATTTTATGATCCCTAGCATGCTAATCATTTTTTACGGACTTGTCATGACCACATGAGGTCATTTTTTCTGAGCATTTTTGCGAATAAAGAAAAGACTTTTCTATAAAAAAAGAGTAATCAGCTTTCACCAATTACTCTTTAGGTTGTCAATAAACAATTAAAACTTAGAATTTATCGTCTTTAAACATCGGTAAAGAAGAATTTAGCTTGGTGATCTCACTCATCAATTTATTCACGACAGATGGAATTAAGGCATCTGCCATTTGTGCAGCCTGCAAACCTAACTTCTCGCCAAGTGTTGGCTTACGACGTGTTTGAATCACATATACATCATGTTGTGGCAGTAAGCTCAGCAAATATTCATCTGAAGTTTGCAATTTATCCACTAAATTTAAATTACGCGCATCTTCACCATACCAATGTTCACCTGTAGCAACTTTTTCCACATTGAGTTGTGGGCGATATTTTTCAACAAAATGCTTAAATAATTGATGTGTTTGTTGTAACTCTTCTTCAAATTTTGCTTTACCTTCTGGAGTGTTTTCACCAAACATCGTCACAGTACGTTTAAACTGACCAGCAGTATATAGCTCAAAATCAACATGATGCTCTTTCAACAGTCTATTAAAATTGGGCACTTGAGCAACAACACCAATCGAACCAACCACAGCAAAAGGTGCAGAGACGATTTCACTTGCGATACATGCCATCATATAACCGCCACTCGCAGCTACTTTATCCACACAAATCGTCAGATTAAAGCCTGCATCACGTAAACGAACTAATTGTGCAGCTGCAAGACCATAACCATGCACCATACCACCTGGGCTTTCTAAACGTACGATGACACGATCACGCCCTGCTTTTGCTGTCGCAAGAATTAAGGTAATTTCTTCTCGTAAATTCTCAACCGCTGAAGCTTGTACATCTCCTTTAAAATCCAATACATAGATTTTTTGATTATTCTTTTTACGTATACGAGCTTCTTTTCCAAACTGTTGAGTCAGTTGAAACAGTTCCAATTTCGATGCAGTAGACTGAGCAATTCTTTTTCTTTGCTCATTAATTCGAGCATTTAAATGACTAATGCGAAGTTCTGCGGGTACTTTAGGTAAATGGAATAACATAGAATTTATAATCTCGAATATTTGAGGAAATACTTTTCTAATAAGATGCGGACGGATCAGGTAAATTTCAATACACTTTTTGAAAAATTCGACAAAGCTAAACTCACTTAGGCTTTATGCAGTATAAGAGTCGGTCTTATTTCGACTTTTGAAAATACAATAACCAAATTTAAGTTATGAATAATATAGCTTTTTTTTATAATTTAAAACGCATTAAAATTCGAATAAAGATGCACATTGTGAATAAATTAAGATTTTATTAATAGTTTTTACATCTAAGTTAAGCTTTGATGATTTCATTATATTCAGCGACTTTATCTTGAAAATAAGCCAAATGCCACTTAGTAGAACTTTTGCTGGCTTTTCTTATGACAAATTCACATAAAAAAACATAGACATGTTTATATCAAACGAATAATACAAATAAACATATATCACACATTTTTAAAATTTATATTAGCTTATTTAGCAGCTCTTTTTATCTAAATAACATATTTGTTATTTTGATTAAACTATTTAAAATCAACATGTTAAAAAGAATAATTACATTTTTAAAATTTATGAACATTTGCGTGTCATTTCTTTAAAAAATGTTTAATTTTATCAACATCAAGGATAAGGATTGAGTATGGATATCTCCTCACACGATGAACACCTCCCCCCTAAAAAACAAAAGTTTTATCAAATCCTCTATGTTCAGGTTATTTTTGCCATTGTACTTGGTATCCTTCTTGGGCACTTTTGGCCAGATATTGGTGCAAGTTTAAAACCATTAGGTGATGCATTTATTAAACTGGTCAAAATGATTATTGCACCTGTTATTTTCTTGACGGTTGTCACTGGAATATCAGGCATGAAACATATGGGAACTGTAGGACGAGTAACCGGTAAAGCGATGCTTTATTTCCTAACATTCTCTACACTCGCATTAATCGTCGGGATGATTGTTGCCAATATTATTAAACCAGGACAAGGTTTAAATATTGACCCTACATCATTAAAATCAGAGAAAGTTGTTGAATACGCTGAAAAAGCACATGACGCTTCGATTGTCGACTTCTTGCTGAATATTCTTCCAACAACCATCGTTAGCCCATTAACCAGTGGTGATATTCTACAAGTTCTATTTGTTGCCGTATTATTTGGTTTATCCTTAGCTGCGGTAGGCGAAAAAGGTCAACCGATTGTAGACTTCTTAAATAACCTTACAGCACCCGTATTCCATTTAGTTGGAATGCTGATGAAATTTGCTCCGATTGGTGCTTTTGGTGCAATGGCATTTACAATTGGCAAGTATGGTATTGAAAGTATTGGAAATCTTTTACTTTTAATTATGACGTTCTATATCACTGCCTTACTCTTTATTTTGGTTATTTTGGGTGCAGTGGCGCGCTACAATGGATTTAGAATTACAGATCTAATTCGCTATATCAAAGATGAATTATGGTTAGTTTTAGGGACCAGTTCATCTGAAGCCGCACTTCCATCATTGATGCGTAAAATGGAAAAAGCAGGCTGCGAAAAATCTGTAGTCGGCTTGGTTATTCCTACTGGTTATTCATTTAACCTAGATGGTACCAACATCTATATGACGATGGCGGCGCTCTTTATTGCACAAGCCTGCAATATCGATTTGAGTATTCAAGACCAAATCTTATTATTGCTCGTTGCAATGCTAAGCTCTAAAGGCGCTGCTGGTGTTACAGGTGCTGGATTTATTACCTTAGCAGCCACATTATCTGTTGTTCCAGCAGTTCCTGTTGCAGGTATGGCTTTGATTCTAGGTATTGACCGCTTTATGTCTGAATGCCGTGCACTGACCAATTTAGTCGGTAATGCGTGTGCAACGATTGTTGTGGCACGTTGGGACAATGCTTTAGACAAAGACAAACTGGCTACTGCATTCGCTCATCCGAGTAAAGCACACTATGACGCTAAAGCAGTTGAACAACATCGTGAAGATCCAATCGATTAAAAACATACTATAAGCAATCTTGGTAATAAGAAGGAGCTTTTGAGCTCCTTTTTTATATAAAGCAACTATGAATAGCTCAGAAAATTACAAATAACAATCAACTGCTATTCGCATATAAAATAAAGCCCTAACTGAAAAATATGTTTAATACACAAAGTTTAAAATGATGTATGTCTTAAAAAAGCCTTTGTCTAATTTCCCGCTCTTATAAGCTCAAATAATTAAGCATTTATTTCATGGCACTTATATTGAAATATGAACGCATAGCTCATCTATTCCTACCTCTTAAATTATTTAGCCTTACCCATTCTTATTAAATTGGTTTTATTAAAAAATACTAGACTTAACTAAAACTGCATTACATCCCTATTTCAGCACCCAACAAAGAAAAGATTTAGACAATCAATTTATTATTTGGCAGCTTAGGTTTTTAATTTTTTTATCTACCATTCTCATAAATTTAATTCATTGTCTCAAATTTTTATATGCTTTATCTATAGAAAAAGAGCCTTACGGCTCTTTAATTTCACAACTAAACTGGACTTAATCAGTGCTCGACTTAACCAAAACGACCAGTAATATAAGCTTCAGTCAATTGGTGATCTGGTTGAGTAAAGACTTTCTCTGTAGAGTTCACTTCGATTAAGTCTCCTAAATGAAAGTAGGCTGTACGGTCAGAGACACGTGCTGCTTGTTGCATGGAGTGGGTTACAATTGCGATTGTATATTGTGCAGAAAGCTCAGAGATTAACTCCTCAACTTTTGCTGTCGCAATCGGATCAAGTGCAGAACATGGTTCATCCATTAAAATCACGTCTGGGCTTACAGCAATTGTTCGCGCAATACACAAACGTTGTTGCTGACCACCAGAAAGACCTGTGCCTGGCTGACTTAAACGATCTTTAACTTCATCCCACAAACCTGCTTTACGCAAACTATTTTCAACAATCTCTTCTAAATCATACTTATCTTTGGCTAAACCATGTAGTTTAGGCCCATAAGCAACATTATCAAAAATTGATTTAGGAAACGGGTTTGGTTTTTGAAATACCATTCCGACTTGAGCACGAAGCAATACAACATCTAGATTTGGATCATAAATATCTTGATTATCTAAACGCACTTTACCTGTTACACGACAAGTATCAATCGTATCATTCATACGGTTTAAGGTGCGTAAAAATGTTGATTTACCACAACCTGATGGACCAATAAATGCAATCACTTCATTTTCATAAACTTGAAGATCAATACCCTTAATCGCTTCAGCTTCACCATAGTAAACATGCACATCTTCAGCACTAATTTTCACAGTTGTATTTTTTTCTTTCTTCGGCGTCGAAGACTCAAACTGGGATACAAAAGAAGTGCTTGCTTGCTTTTGCTTACTGTCAGTCGATGTAAATTGAGATTGTTCAGAATTCACGGTTGTATCCTGTCTTAAGGAATTTTTAGTTTCTACAGTGTTCATCTCTATTCTGCCCTCTTTTACCAGCGAACTTCAAATTTCTTACGTAACCAAATTGCAAAGCTGTTTAGACCGACCATGAGTGCCAATAACACAATGATGGCTGCAGCCGTACGCCCTTCGAAGAAGTTACGTAATTCATTACCTTGCCATAAGTAAACTTGAACAGGTAAAGCCGTAGATTGGTCTAATGGAGATACTGGAATATTTGCAACGAAAGCACTCATACCAATTAAGAGTAATGGTGCTGTTTCACCCAATGCATGAGCAATACCAATAATCGCACCTGTCATAATCCCTGGCAGAGCCAAAGGCAATACATGGTGGAATACTGTTTGTAAACGAGAAGCACCTATACCTAACGCCGCTTGACGAATTGATGGAGGTACTGCTTTCAGTGATGCACGAGTGGTGATAATTACTGTAGGCAAGGTCATTAAACTTAATACCAAACCACCGACCAAAGGTGCGGATATAGGCAAATGCATCCAACCAATAAAAATGGCAGCGCCCAATAATCCAAATACAATCGATGGAACCGCTGCAAGGTTATTGATGTTTACCTCAATAATGTCTGTGATAAAGTTTTTTGGTGCAAACTCTTCGAGATAGATCGCACTTGCCACGCCCAATGGAATAGAAATCGCAATCACAATTAACATCATGAACAATGAACCCATAAATGCACCTGCTAAACCTGCTGTTGCAGGTGAACTTCGTGAATCAGGGTTAGTGAACATTTGTGTGTTAAAAGTTCGGTTAATAATACCTTTTGCGGCCAAATCATCTGAAAGTTGACGTACTTCTGGGCTAAGTTGTTGTTGCTCATCAGGTAATGAACGATCGATATGACCTGCTAACCAAACATCAATATTAGCATCAGCAAGGAAGTTGAGTTCGACTGTTTTACCAATCAATGCAGGATCTTTGAAGACCATATCACGGATACGATAAGCTTCTGAGCTGGTGTAAACACCCGAAAGATCATCTCGACGGCTTTCAAGTGTAGGATCTTTTGCAATGATTGCATTTACAATCAAGGCATCCCAATCAACCATACCCATTTTAGTTTGCCAGTCTACATAACGCTCTTGAAAAACAGCAGGAGACTCCCCTACTTTTTGCGTTGGTTTTGGTCCTGCATCAATCATAGCGGGATCAAAATATACAGGTACAGTCATGCTTGCTTGCCAAAATGCTGGCAACCCTTTGTATAAAATACTTCCAAATAAGATTGCTACAAATGCCAAGCCAGTAATCACTGCTGAAAAGCCAGCAATACGGAAGGTCTTTTCTTTACGATGGCGTTTTGACAATGAGCTAGCAATTTTAGCTTTACGTTTTTCTCGCAACTCAGCAGCGGCTTGAGGATCAAATACATTTTGATCCACAGGAGATGTATTTGATGTACTCATTCGTATTGCTCACGATATTTACGCACAATATAAAGTGCGACAATGTTTAAACACAATGTAATGGTAAATAAAGTTAAACCCAGTGCAAATGCAACTAATGCCTGCGGACTTGCAAAGTCTGTATCACCTGTTAATTGTTTTACAATCGTTACTGTTACTGTGGAAACAGCTTCAAGTGGATTGATATGTAACAATGGACTATTACCAGCAGCGAGTACTACAATCATGGTTTCACCTACCGCACGAGATACTGCGAGTAAGAATGCACCAGTAATACCTGGTAAGGCAGCTGGGAGAACCACTTGGCGAATAGTTTCAGATTTGGTTGCACCTAAACCTAACGAACCATCACGCAAAGCTCGCGGCACTTGAGTAATAATGTCATCTGATAAAGAAGATACAAATGGGATAATCATAATCCCCATTGCAAAACCCGCTGTTAGTGCGCTAGTCGCATTAACTTCAACGCCAATAGAATCACCAATTGATTTGAAGATTGGACCAAGCACCATCATGGCAAAAACACCATAAACAATGGTTGGAATACCCGCTAAAACTTCAATTGTTGGCTTTGCCCATGAACGGAATCGAGGTGAAGCATATTCAGCAAGATAAATTGCAATCATTAGACCCAGTGGAACAGCAACCAGTAGTGCAATACCACTGACCATGAGTGTTCCCCAAAGTAATGGTAGCAAACCATAACTTCCTTCGGCATTTCCTGAAGTACTAAACCCAGGATTCCACTCTGTACCAAAGAAGAAGTCGATTGGACTTACAAACTGGAAAAAGTGCATCGCTTCACTGAACATCGACATCACAATACCCACAGTTGTGAGAATCGCGACACCAGAACAGAGGATCAAAACAACATTAATAGTTTTTTCAACTTCGTTACGTGCACGAAATTGTTGACTAATTCTTTTTCTTGCCCAAATCAATCCAAGGATCGCAGCACACGTTACCACAGCAAACTTTGCAAACGAGCCAATTCTTTCAAATTTTGAGAGTTGTTCTGCAGCTGCAACCTCATAAGCTGCTGGCGTATCTGTCACACCAAAGCCAGAGGCAATTGCTTTAATACGATCTACCAGTACATCTACCCCAGCTGTATCTAGCGATGAAGCAACAGTTGCTGGAACATTTTTTAAAATTAGATGTTGTAAAACACTTGGTTCTACCAAATTCCAAACAATCAAAATTAAAAAAGCTGGGATTCCACACCACAACGCCACCAAAGAGCCATAGTAGCCAGGACGCGAATGTAAAATTGCAGTGTTATTTCCCTTACCTGCTAGGCTTCGGCTTTTTCGTAGCCCGATTTGATATGCGATAGCGATTAAAGCCAATAACACGCCAATGAGTAGCAGATTCATGTATTCTCCACCGTTTTTTCAATTTCAATGCTTTGAAAAAACTCTACTTAGCAAGGAAAGCCGATGGTAGTCACCCACCATCAGCTCCATTATTGCGGTTTTATTATTTACCAGCTTTAAAACCAGCTAATACTTTTGCACGTTCAGCATCTGACAATGAAATCAAACCAGCTTTGTCTAACTTAGAACCTTTACCAGATACCTTCTTGTTAAGGAAGTATTCAGTATATTCTTTTAAGCCTTTGATTGACTGTAAGTGTTCACCTTTTACATAGAAGTATAAAGGACGAGATACAGGGTAAGTACCATTTAAAACAGTTTGCTCAGAAGGAACAACGTTGTTCACTGTCGCAACACGTAATTTATCTTTGTTTTGGTCATAGAAACCTAAGCCAAATACACCTACCGCACTTGGAGATGTTTTTAAACGTGCTAGAGTTTCAGTATAATCACCAGCAATTTCAATTACTTTACCGTCTTTACGGAAGTTAGAACATGCTTTTTTCTGTGCATCTTTGTCTAACTTTTTGAAGTAATCGTAAGTTTCGCAACCCGCTTCAACCATTTTTTCTTGGAACACTTCACGTGTACCGTGGTTAGAAGCTGGAACAACTAAAGTAATTGGCTCATTTGGAAGCGATTTATCAATTTGGTTCCAACGTGTATATGGGTTTGGTACCAATTTACCATTTGATGGTAATTCAGCTGCTAGGGCTGCAAATACGTGTTGTGGACGTAATTTATAAGCTGCTTTACTTGCATTTGAAGCAAAAACGATACCGTCATAACCGATTTTTATTTCTTGGACTTTGTTTACGCCAGCTTTTTTACACGCTGCGATTTCAGTATCTTTAATTTTACGTGAAGCATTTGCGATATCAATTGTGTTATCGCCTACACCTGAACAGAACTGTTTAAGACCAGCAGAACTACCGCCTGAGCCAACTACAGGTGCCTTAAATTGAGGGAAAGTGTTACCAAATTCTTCAGCAACAATACTCGCATAAGGAAGTACAGTAGAAGAACCAGCGATTTGGATGGTATCACGAGCATTTGCTGCTACTGCTGCCCCTGAAACTGCTAATGCAAGTGCGATGTGATTAATGCGCATTCTTTTCTCTCTTAAATAAACTGCAATTTTGAAGTACACCACTTCTTGTTGTGTAGTACTTTTCGGATAATTGCATTTTGATTTTAAAATATGACAAATAAGTTACAGCTTTATGACGCTTTTATGATATTTGATAATTCACATTTGATTTTATTAAAAATCTTTTAAATTCAATATGTAATCAACTGTGTGCTATTTTTTAAATTTGAGGATATTACAATTCAAATTGTAATATTTCATGTGTATGTCACAAAAACTGTATTAACGTTTACATACTTAAAGCGACAATATACGTCGTATCAACCTTATTTACTCATCTAAAAACCTTTAAAATAAATAAAAAAGAGCAATTTAAATAATGAGATTAAATCGTAAAGAATGGCATGAAACTTTTCTAAAAATGGTAGCCTCAGCTAGCATGATTACATTCATTATCTATATGAGCTGTTGGATCATTTACTTTTTATTGGCACAAATTAGTCAATACAATCTGATCCAAAATATTGTCATTAGTTTTAGCTTCATCAGTTTATTTATATTAACCATGCAAACCTTACGCTCAATGTATCAAGTCTACTATTTGCCTTTAATGAATAGTTGCAGGTTAAATTATCAAAAAATTATTTTCTTTTGCAGCAGTTTCTCCATCGCACTTATTGTACTCAGTTCTTTTTTATTAAATTTTGGAAAAATGTTAAAAGATTATTACAGCTAAGCCTATATATGGAAATCCACCTCTTATCATACTTAGTAGTCAATCATGTGTTCTCTTTTTTTCCATCATTACGCATAATAATTGAAATTTCAAAGAACACAGCATTGTTTTATATTCAAATGAGCATTCCATAAAAGATTTGAATATGAATAGCAAAACGCTGAACAGCTTTAACCCAGACCTCCCCGTTCATATGAGCTTCTCCGAACATGACTGGCAACTCTTAGCCCAATATTGGTATCCAATTGCATTTGCAAGAGATATTACTGAGCAACCACTCGGAACCATGTTGCTGGATATGCCATTGGTCATTTATAAAATAGGTGCTGAAATTATTGTTGCCAAAGATGCCTGCCCACATCGCGGTGTTCCGTTAAGCATCGGAACAAATGATGGTCAAGGTATCGTTTGCCGTTATCATGGTTTACGCTTTGGTGAAAATGGTAAATGTAATCGAATCCCTGCTCATCCCAATCATAAAATTTCGGACCGTTTCCACCTAAAAACCTATGCTGCTGTTGAACGTTATGGATTAATCTGGTGTTCACTTTTAGCAAAAGAACAGGATATAGCCAATATTCCAAATATGCCGCATTGGGATGAGACCGCGTACCAACAACTGGTTTGTCCTCAAGTCGATTTAAAATGCTTTGCTGGTCGACAATTGGAAGGCTTTATCGATGTTGCCCATTTTGCATGGGTACATCCAGAAACTTTTGGTGACCCAGAAAATACAGAAGTGCCTGATTACACTACGCAAGAAACAGACTATGGTTTTAGTGCTGATTATATCAGTAGTGTAGGTCGTTACCCGATTGGTCTAGATCAATTAGGACAAGCGGATTTTCAATGGTTACGCCATTTTGAAATTCATTTGCCTTTTACCGCAACATTAACCATTCATTTCCCCAATCAAGCGAAACAGGTCATTATGAATGCTGCCTCGCCCATGACAGCACGTAGTACTCGATTATTTGCCCCCATTTGTCGTAACTATGATCAAGATTTACCAATAGAAGATGCTTATGAATACAACCTTAAAATCTTTGAAGAAGACCGTTTGATCGTTGAGACACAAAAACCAGAATATCTACCTTTAGATTTATCCATTGAGGCGCACTTCCCTGCTGATCGCAGTTCAAGTATGTATCGCCGTTTATTAAAAAAAATTGGATTTAGCCCATTCTTCGCTGCATAAATCAGTTTCATCACCATGTTTTATAGAAGTCGATCTGGCTTCTTTAAAACAATAAAACCTGAATGTATCGTTCTATATATTTATTATTTTTCAAGTTGATTAAATTTAACTCAAAAGTTTCTATTAAAATTGCACTCTTCGTTTAAAAGATTAAAATGCAAATTACATAAACGAAGTGACTCCAATTAGGTGGTATAACATGCAACAAATGTGGTCAGACATCGATACCTATATCGAATCACATTTAATTCCTGAAGACCCAATCCTCATACAAACATTAAAAAACACTGAGGATAAAGGATTTCCAGACCACCTTGCTGTTGCCGCAAATCAGGGCATGTTATTGCAAATGTTGATTCAAATGAACAAGTGCAAACGTGTTTTAGAATTAGGTACTTTTGCAGCGTATAGCACCATGTGGTTAGCCCGTGCGCTACCTGAAGATGGCTATATTTTAACGATTGAAGGTCGTGATACACATGCTGCTTTAGGTCAAGAAAATATAGATCGTGCTAATCTAAAGCAAACCGTTGAATTAAAATGTGGTCGCGCAGCTGATATTTTAAAGAATTTGCCTGAAAGTACTAAAGCTTTCGACTTTATTTTTGTCGATGCAGATAAACAAAGTTATCCTGAATATTTAGAGCTAAGCTTAAACCTTTCACATTCTGGAACAGTCATTGTTTTGGACAACGTGATTCGTGCTGGTGATATTCTTGACCCAGCGAATATTAAACCAAGTATTGAAGGGATTCGTGACATGTATAAAGCTATGCAAAACCATCCTAAAATTCTGTCATGTACTGCTTTACAAACAGTTGGCAGCAAAGGACATGATGGTTTTGCCATTGCAATTGTGAAATAAACCATTGTAACCTAAATTTAAAAGCTGCTATTTATATAGCAGCTTTTTTGTAGCTATGATTTTAACAAATCTATTCAAGCTTAGATCATCTTCCTTAGAGTTATCCCCTGAACTTGTTTGTAGAATTGTGGATAACTCAATAATGATTTAATAAGCCTATGAAAATAAAATATTTTTAATTGTCGATTAATTTTCAACCAGTTAAATTCACAGTTCATTAAAAAGCTATTGCATTTCAAAATGCAATATTTTTATTAAATTTTTTAATCAAAAAAAATGCCACAAATCCCATTATTTGTGGCATTCCATTTCTTCTGTTTCATCCATCTTTTGACTTAATATCGACGGTGAAGTTGCTTTTTTTTCCTAAGATAAAACTTATTTTGCGACTAACAATGGAACAGAGGCATTTCTAAAGATTGAGGTTGTCACACTACCTAAAAAGAACTGATGAATCTTACTATGACTAAAAGCACCTAGCACAATCAATTGAATTTGATGTTGATTTTGATAATCCAAAATATTTTCAGCAACATCACCATAACGATATTCTACTACTACATCCAGACCCGCATCTTTTAAACGTTGCGCAGGCTCATTGAGAATTTCAGGATGATCACCGACATAAAGTAAATGACATTGTAAAAGTTTAAGTAAATCACTTTTTTCAACACGTTTTAGCATTTTTTGACATGTTTCAGAAAGCTCATAAGCAAAAATAAAACGGGTTGGGGGTTTAAATGTTTGCCCAACAGTTAATACAGTACTTTTCGTTCCACGAATAAAGTTTTCAACATTACTGCCCAATATTTTATTCTTCTCAGCTGAACGCTCACCAACTCGACCGATTACAGCGATATCATCTTCAGTCAACTCATTAAAGCTTTGTTCTAGAAAATCACCTTTGGCTTGAATTTGAATAGGTCTGATATTGTATTTTTCTTGAATCATTTCTGAAATATGCTTAAGTAAATTATTGCTGTAATCCAGTGCTAATTCACTTTGCTTTTGTTCAAGCTCAGCCAGCTCTTTAAGCAACATCGCATTACTTTCGAAGCCAATTACCCCACTAATTTCCCCTAAATGATAACTTGCAGGGTAATAATCCAATACTTGCAATAAAACCAGTTCACGACCAGTTTTTTGAGCAATCCATGCGGCTGCTTCTGCCAATGCATTGATGCACGGAGAAGAGTCAATACAAGCCACTACTCTGTTCATTTTAACCTCGCTTTAGCTTTACAGCTTTGGGTCTATATTATTTAAATTAGCACAAGTTTTTATAAGTTTGGACAACTTTATGTAATTAATTCCATAATTTAATTATGTATTTGTACAAACTGTGCATTCATTCACGATAACGAATAAAACGTGCTGGGTTTCCAGCCACAATTTCTCTTTCAGCCACATTTTTAGTGACCATACTATTCATTCCAATTATGGCATGTGAAGCAATTTTTACCCCATCTTTTACACCAACGTGTGCCCCCAACCAAACATCTTGACCAATTTCAATGCCTTGGGAAGTCACAGCTTGTTGATAAACAGGAATACTCAAATCCATACCATGATCAAAAGCATAAAGATGACAATAGGCGGCTATACGGACTTGATCATGTAATTTAATACCGACTTTACCCCCATCTAAAATACAATGATGGTTGATCGCAACTTCATTACCAATCTCTAACGGCCCATGCAACGTACAATCCGCTGCAATAAAAGTATTATCCCCAATGAGAATTTTCCGACCAGGCTCAGCAAAAATATGAGCCAAAGGTGAAATAAAACAATTTTTACCTATTTCAACAGTTTCCATTGCCATCAAATACGCTTGGTACTGCTGCTGCCACTGCTCCGCCCAAACTCGATTTTTCGGTTTAAGTGAATAATACAGCCATGGCATATAGTTTAAGCGATGCTTATGTTGTTCACGATATTTTAGTAATGGATCTTGCTCATTCATCAATGTCTTCCAACAATTTAAGTTGCTCACGCCCACGCGTTACATCTTGAACTTTTAACTTAAGTGGATCAATTTGATGTATTTGTAATAATGCCTCAACTTCAACACCATCAGCGGTATATTGTTCTTTATACTCAATGTCTTGGGTATTTAATTCATACTGAAAAATCGACCATTCGCTGAAGTGGCATTGAAAATAAATTTTCTTCTTTTCAATCAGTTCTATTTTCTCAGCCAAAAGCAAACATTGCCCTGAACAGCCGCCATAAGCCCGAACTAAACCACCTGTACCTAATTTGATGCCACCATACCAGCGATTGACCAATACAATTGTGTTGGTTAAATCATTACCCTCAATGGTTGCAAGGATTGGTCGGCCTGCTGTACCTGAAGGTTCACCATCGTCATTAAAACGAACATTATGACCTATTTTCCATGCCCAGCATTGATGTGTTGTTGTTAGATCTAAATGTTTTTCCAGAAATATTTTAACTTGCTGCTCATTTTCAACAGGTGCTGCAATGGCTTGAAAGCGACTCTTTTTAATGTCTTCCTCAAAAATCGTTTCAGATACAAGTGTATAAACCATAATGAAAATAAAGTATTCAAACTCAATATATTGTCATTATAACGTGCTTTTAAAATACATGGGACAATAAAAAACCCTAAGCGAACTTAGGGTTTTTCAATTTACTGACTAAATTATAGAACAAGCTGATGATTTTGAAGCAAGAGTTTCAAGATATCATCTTCCGTTTTGCCATTAAATGCAGCACCTGATTGCGCTAAATTATCCAATTGGAGTAAATCGGTTTTGCCAGTGTACGTAGTTCCTGCACCATCACGATCTAGGGTGAGAGTGACATTATTACCATCAACTCTTACACCAAGATAGTTTTTCAGATAGTTTGCCGATGCTGTTAAATCGGTTGTGATATTTGCACTATTAAAACCAATCAGTAAATCAGAAATATCTATGATGTCTGCATTCGTATCAGTGTTCACATTTCCTGAATGGAAGTCTGTCCAATGATCGACGCCATTTCCACCACTTGCACTCGCACTTTCTAATACATGATATACAAGCACATCTGAACCTCCATTACCCGTAAAGGTATCATTCAGTTCACCACTAATCAGTGTATTGCGGAGAGCATCACCAGTGGTTAGTGCATCAACTGTTACTGTAAGAGATGCTGTATGATCTTGACCAAAAACAGAGAGTTTATAATCGAATACTTCTTGACGACCGATTACTCCCGCACTTGGTGTATAAACATAGCTTCCATCACTTTTCACGAACAGACTGCCATACTCACCTTGCACTGTCACACCATTATATCCAACCTCTACAAACTGACCATTACCCGTATCAATACTAAATTTAGCATAAGATGGATTATAGGTATCGTCTGTCAACATGTTGCCAATAATTGGAGCTGCGGTTACTGGGCCAATTTCATTATAATGGGTAATATCTTGCGCTAAGCTCACTGTTGCAGTAAATCCAAGACCAGTATTACCTGATGCAGATGCTTCGATTGTATATTTACCTGGTGGTAAATTATCAATATCTACAGTCAACGAACTTCCAAGTGCATTGAGTAAAGGTGTACCTGTTTTTGTACCAACGATTACACCACTTGCATTCTTGATTGTTAAAATAAAGGTTGGCAATACAGAAATTGAAAGTGCTGGCACATTAACTTTGATTTGTACTTTTGAAGTATCAGTATTCGCAATATCAAATGTTGTCGAAGTATAACTACCACTACCTCCGACACCAAATATACCAGCTGAAACATTAAATGTACCTTGATTGGCTGGACTTACTGTTTGTACCACATTCGTTACAGCACCAATAGCGACATGCTCTGCATTGTCTAAAATAATTGGAGGTGGAAGAGATATATCATTTTGAGGGTTTGCATTATCCCAAACCACGCCAGAGTTATCACCATCAATACGAATATTTAAATTCGCTGTTGCTTCACTGCCATTAAAGTCCCTGATCGTGTAAGTAAATGTATCTACCTTGCCAATATCTGCAGCATCACCATTACTCACATATTTATAATGTCCGTTTGGAGAAATATAAAGTGTTCCGTAAGCACCTACAACAACCGTGTTTGCACCTGATAATGTGACTGCAGGATCACCCACTTCATTGGCCACTTTAGTAACAAATGTTGTTGTATTTACTTCATCTGCACCATCCACACTTGAAATTACATTTCCTTCAATGGTACTTGAACCCAAATATTTATTGGTTTGATCTTGCATGGTTAATTCAACACCACCAAATAACTGGGCAGATGCTGTCGAATCCAATAAATTCAAAATTTGTTGCAATAAACCAGAATCCGTTGGTTTCTCTTGTAGCGCGATTGTATAAACGCCGGGTGGTAAATTATCTATATTAATCTGACCAGAATAATTAAAGATAATGCCCAACAATCCAGGTGGCGTTAGTTTTACAGCATCTTCCACAATGAAGTGCTCTTTTTGTATAACGCCGTTTTCATCTACATATTGACGTTCAAGTACAGCATTGAAAAACTTATCAGCTGTTCCTAATAAAGCACCAATAAGTCCACCTATCGCAGCACTTACAACGCTACCGCTCACATTGACATGAATACTGGATGTGCTGTTTTCTTCAACTTCAAAATTAAATGGTACGGTATTACCTAAAGAGATATTTAGTCCGAGTAAATTTACACCTAATAATTGAGAAGCTCGTCCTTGTTCACCAACATCATCACCTACAGATTCATGATAATTTTTAACAGTTGCAAGGTCATCATTTGCCACAACTTGATCTACATGATCTGGTGGAGTCAACTCTCCAGGATCTGCTGGTGTTCCTGCAATATTAATAATGATTTGAGCAATATCCGATGTTGTTCCATTAGACAGTTTATAATCAAATATTTCAGTTTTTCCTAAAGCCGCCTCTCCAGCTGTCACAGTATAAGTAAAGACTCCTGTTAGAGTATTAATTTCAAGGTTGCCATACTCTCCTTGAATCGTAACAGTACCTGATGCAACAGATGAACCATCTATTTCAATAATCGAACCACCACTGACTACATCTTGCCCATTGCCATTATCAGCAAAAACATTACCTGTTAATTCATAGTTAGCAAAAACTTCTTCAGTTCCAGTTACACTGATATTTGTTTTTTCATAAATCGTTAACAAGTTTGACAATAGAGGAGCAACAGCAGCATCAACAATGTAATCAATTACTCCAATTGGTAATACGTCCAGTAGCTGGTTAACTACGCTTGAAAGTGGTAAGCCAATTGTATTAACAGGGATTAAAATTGTATTGACTAAAGCAAGTATTGGAGCACCCAAAACCGGGCCGAGTACTGCAGTAATTGCTGCCCCGATAGCTGCAGCATTTGAAGCCCCCAGAATTTCCCCTTCACCACCAAGATCACTAATAGCAACATCTTTGAGTAAGGTTGTTAGAGCACTATCATCTGCCTGAACGGCTACCGTATAATTACCTTTTGGTAAATTAGTAAAATCAAGCTTAATTGAATCGTTGCTATTTACGACACCAATGATTCCAATACCACCAACAGTGACAATACCACCTTGACTCGTACCACGTGCAACCTCCACTGGTCCATTGGTAGTTTGCTGATAAATAACAATCTGAACAGCCTCACCGACCGAAATCAGATCTTGTTGCGAAACCGTGACAGAAATATTACCAGTCGACCCCTTACCTGCATTGCCTGTTGTTTGTGGAATTGAAAAATCTAGACCGGTAGCATTATTCCCCAAGATATCAACCACTGCGATATCTGAACCAGCAACTTCTGTACGATCAATACGAGTTTCCTGACCTAGATCCAATGCAAATTCATCATTTACAGCATTAAGTGGCGGAATAACAATCGAACCATTGTCTACTGCTGTCGCTGGCAGCGTTGCTGCATCATTGCCTGCTGCATCTTGAATCGCATTAACATCATTCCCCGTGGTTGGATCGGTATAACCCACCTCAACCGTTTGACCAACAGTCACTGGGCTACCCAAGGTTAACACGACGTTATTGCCAACGATCTCTACCGAGATAATCGCAACGGCTTGACCATTTGCTGTCACTGTGAAGTCGCCAGCAACAGGTGGATGTAATGGATCTAGCGCTTCATTGTAGTTCAGCGTTAAGGTCGTACCCAATGGATCAACTGTCGCATTGACAAATGTTGGTGCTGTAGTATCGCTCGGAATAATCGAACCATTGTCTACTGTTGTCGCTGGCAGCGTTGCTGCATCATTGCCTGCTGCATCTTGAATCGCATTAACATCATTCCCCGTGGTTGGATCGGTATAACCCACCTCAACCGTTTGACCTGCTGTGACTGCTGTACCTAAGGTCAACACCACACTAGAACCATTCACTGTAACCGCTGTTACAGGTACCACCTGACCATCTGCGGTCACCACGAAACTGTTCAATGGCGGTAAGTTGGTGCCGTCTAGCGCTTCGCTATAGGTCAACGTCAACGATGTGCCTGTTGTATCGAGTGCTGCACTGACAAATGTCGGTGCTGTGCTATCCCCACCTGGAATAATCGAACCATTGTCTACTGTTGTCGCTGGAAGCGTTGCTGCATCATTGCCTGCTGCATCTTGAATCGCATTAACATCATTCCCCGTAGTTGGATCGGTATAACCCACCTCAACCGCTTGACCTGCTGTGACTGCTGTACCTAAGGTCAACACCACACTAGAACCATTCACTGTAACTGCTGTTACAGGTACCACCTGACCATCTGCGGTCACCACGAAACTGTTCAATGGCGGTAAGTTGGTGCCGTCTAGCGCTTCGCTATAGGTCAACGTCAATGATGTGCCTGTTGTATCGAGTGCTGCACTGACAAATGTCGGTGCTGTGCTATCTCCACCGCCAGGCACAGTTGAACCATTGTCCACCGTTGTTGCTGGAAGTGTTGCTGCATCATTGCCTGCTGCATCTTGAATCGCATTTGGATCATTACCCGTAGTTGGGTCGGTATAGCCCACTTCAACCGCTTGACCTGCTGTGACTGCTGTACCTAAGGTCAACACCACACTAGAACCATTCACTGTAACAGCTGTTACAGGTACCACCTGACCATCTGCGGTCACTGCAAAGTCGCCAGCAACAGGTGGATGTAATGGATCAAGTGCTTCACTGTAGGTAAGGGTTAATTGTGTTCCTGTACTATCTACATGTGAAGATTGGAATTGCGGGTTTGTAACGTCACCTGCAGTAATTTCAAGCGCTTTTGGATTACCAGCACCATCTGTCACAGTGACCGTAATTTTTTCACCATCTGTAAGTGGTCGGGTTAACTGGACATTATTAACAATACCATTTCCCGTTGCTGTCCCTGTTCCAATTACATTGCCATTAGTATCCGTAATTTTAACTTGACCTGCTTCATTTGAAGTAACTTCAACATGTGTCGCGTCTTGAATGCTTGTAGTAATCACTGGTGCAGTTACATCACCTGCTGTAATTTCAACTGTTTTTGGATTACCCGCGCCATCTGTCACAGTAACCGTAACTTTTTCACCATCTGTAAGTGGGCGAGTTAACTGAATATTATCAACAGTGTTATTACCAGTGACGGTACCCGTACCAATTACATTACCATTTCCATCTGTGATTTTAACTTGACCAACTTCATTTGAAGTAACTTCAATATGAGTTGCATTTTGAATAGTTGTCGTAATAATAGGCGGTGTCACATCACCTACTGTAATTACTTTTTCTGTTTGATTACCTGCTGCATCAATAACATCAACAATAACCTTACTACCGTCATTTAAAGGTGTGTTTAAATCAACTGTTAATTTTCCATCAGCACCAATTACACCCTCAGCAATTGTTTGTCCAGCTTCATTTTTAATTATAACTTTACTACCAGGTTCATTTGAAGTGACTTGAATTGTGTCATTATCAACAATATTTACTTCAACATCAGGTTTTGTAACATCCCCAACATTTATTGTTTCAGTTGTTTTATTTCCCGCATTATCTGTTGCTGTAATTGTAATTTTTTCATTATCAACTAAAGGTCTTGTTAAACTAACTTCAAGCCCACCTGCTTGATTTAGTTGTCCTGATCCAATTATTTTACCACTCGCATCCACTATTGTAATTTTACTTGCTTCATCTGCAGTGATTTTGATTTTCTGATTATCTAAAATATCATAGCTTAGTTTTGGTCCTGTTTTATCACCACTTCCCGAATGACTTGAACTACCACTGCTCCCTGATGCGGCTGCAATACCGATTACTCCAGCTGCAGCTGCGACCCAAGCCCATGCTGGCACAGCAGAGTGTTCACCAACAAGGTATTCATGAAAATCAGCAATCCCCAAATAATCAATTTTAGTTACTGTACCACTTGCATCAAACTCAAGAAAGTTAAGTAAATAATGCTTTCCATCTGAAGTTTCTATTGTAAATTCTTTTGGTTTTTCACCAATAAAGAAATCCTCAATAACGACTTTTTCTCCATTTTGTAAATAAACCTCCAAATTATTATTAACTTTTACAATTTTGGCTATTTCTGCGCTATCAAGATTTACTTTATACACTGAGTAGTGTTTATTAACTAAATCCTGAGTAAGAACCTTAGCCGTTCCTTTTTCATAAATAGTGATATTTTTCATAATATTTTTTCCGTCTTATAATTTACTGTTATGCAAAAAAGATAAATAAGTGAGATAAATTTCACAAGTGTATATTTTTGATATTAAAATCAGATAAGCATATAAAAAACAGCACTTGTCTATAATGGCTAAATGATTGGTCTTTTTAAAACCATTAATTTGTGATGTAATTATCATTTAATTAAAATCATACTTGTTTATTTTACTAAATTATTTCGATTCAATTTAATTATCACTTTATATTCATTATTAATATTCATAATGATCAATTTTATAAATTTATTTAAATTTGATTAATAATCTTGCCTATTTTAAAAAAAATAAACTATTATTTTCATACCACTCATAGTATTTAAAAGTATGTAATTCCCATTTAAATTTTATGGGTATTATAGAAACTTAAGAATTTAGCTTAGATTAATTTTTAAACAAAACATGTAACACATTTCTTAATTAGTGATAGATGTCACATTAAAACTATGTTGTTAAATTTTAATGAAATAATAATTAATAAAATATTCAATCAAAACTGATCTTTTTTCAAATATACCGCACAAAAAGCAAAAAAAAAATGAAGGAGTTCCTTCATCTTTTTAAAAAGGCTGAGTAGTTAGACGGTAAAATCATCACCTAAATATACTTGGCGCACGGTTTCATCTGCCAAAACATCTTCTGGTGTACCTTCCGCAATCACAGCGCCTTCGCTCACAATATAAGCATGCTCACAAATCGCTAAAGTTTCTCGAACATTATGGTCAGTAATCAAAACACCGATCCCACGATCTTTTAACTGGCGAATTATATCTTTAATATCACCTACAGAGATTGGATCGACACCTGCAAAAGGTTCATCCAAAAGCATGAATTTTGGATCTGCTGCAAGCGCACGTGCGATCTCAGCACGGCGACGCTCACCACCCGATACGCTCATTCCAAGTGAATCTTTAATATGGGTGATTTTAAAATCTTCCAATAATTCTTTAAGACGTTGCTGGCGCTGCTGTTTATCTAAGTCTTTTCGTGTTTCAAGAATCGCCATGATATTTTCAGCAATCGTTAACTTTCTGAAAATTGAAGCTTCCTGAGGAAGATAACCAATTCCTTTACGTGCTCGCTGATGCATAGCTAAATCAGAAATATCTTCATTATCTAGATGAATTTCTCCCTTATCCATTCGCACCAAACCAACGACCATATAAAAGCTGGTAGTTTTCCCTGCACCATTCGGCCCAAGCAAACCCACAATCTGTCCACTTTGCATACTAAATGAAACGTCTTTAACCACCCAGCGTTTACTATAAACTTTAGCTAAATGTTTAATACAAAGTACTTGAGGCTGATTTGATGCTGTCATTAATCACGCGCTCCAGGAAAAGACTTGGTACTATTTGGCGGGATAATAATTTGTACACGTCCTTTCGGTGAACCTGTGCTATTTGAACTACCGGAAGCTTCAATATCGCCTTTGTTCATACTATATTTTAATGAACTACTGCGAATACTTGCTCCATCTTGATATAAATAAGCATTACCAATTAAATTAATAATACCTGTTTCAGCATTATAAATAATTTTTTGTGCTTCCCCACGAGCAACACCCTTTGCCGTATCAACTTGTTGTTGAAACTTTGCTGGGCCCCCAGTGGCAGTAATGGTGCTAATTTGCTTATTTTTATTTAATTGAGCCACAATTGAAGCAGCTTGAAGCTTCATTGTACCTTGCTCAATGATGACATTACCAGTATATGTCGTTACACCCGCAGCTTCATTATAGGTTGCTTTATCTGCAACCAATGAGATTGGTTGATTACGATCTGATGGTAATGCAAATGCTGCTGCAGACAAGCCCATTAAACCGGCAGTGCAGATCGCTTTTATTAGGAAAGATTGTTTCATTAAAAAAGGCTTAGTTAGGTACATACTTTCCTCGAATATGTGCAAATTCATATTGACCTTGGTTTAAATCAGCTTTTAAACCCTGACTAATAAATTCTGCATCAGGTGCATTAACAGTCACTTGGTGAGTCGTTTCAAACTGACGTATTTTAGGATACCCCGTTAACTCGTCTGTCTGAAATTCCATGGTCCCTCGTTCACCAATCTTGGTCGCTTTAACTTGTCCAGATAAAACGACTTTTTCATTGTCATTAAATCCTCGTGCTTGTTTTGCAAAAAAAGTTGAATCAACTTTATTTTGATGAAACATCGAAGCATTGAGGTTACTCAGTGTTGAAGTTTTTCTTTGTAAATCTTGTTCTAAACGATCCACTTGAGCACGAACATAAAGATTGCCCTTTTCATCTGTTTGGACCAACTGGATACCCTCAGCAGTATACGTCATGCTTTTTGCTGAATTCGCATCCAACTTTTTGCTTTTCCCACTGTAATAGTAATAGCCACCACTGATTGCCGCGATGACAACTGCAGTCACATATAAAACCTTAGTATCCATAAATTACATTCAACATTTGATCAATCTGAATTTACGCTATTAATGCGGTATAGCTGTATATTTTTCAAGTAATTCTTGGTAAGTGCCTTTTGCCATCAGCAACATATCACAGACTTCACGCACAGCTCCACGCCCACCCATCGCCTGAGTGACTAAATCTGCTCGACGACGCACTTCAACATGCCCGTTGGGTACAGTGACTTTCATCCCTGCAATTGCAAAGGCTGAAAGATCTGGCCAATCATCACCCATATATAAACAGTCTTCAGGATCTAAATTGAATTGAGCACAAGCTTCTTTAAGTGCAGCACCTTTGTCTTCACGACCTTGAAAGACCAAATCCACGCCAAGATCAGCCATACGTTTTTCAACAATATTGCTTTTACGTCCGGTGATAATAATGACTTTAATTCCAGATTTTTGCACCAGTTTCATACCTAATCCGTCGCGAATATCAAAGGATTTAATTTCATCCCCTGTATTGGTCAATGTCACAAAACCATCACTCAAAATACCATCTACATCTAAAACCAATGCTTCAATATGACGCGCTTGTTCCAGTAAAACATAAGAAGCCATTGATTAATTTACTCCAGCTTGAATCAGGTCATGCATACTAATTACACCAATCACTTTATTGGCATCATCAACGACGATAAATTGACTAATTTTCTTTTCATTCATTTTTTCTAAAGCTTCAACTGCACGTGCTTCTTTTGAAATGGTTGAAGGGTTTTGAACCATGACCGCGGAAACAGGCAAGTTCACATCAAAACCTTGCTGTCTATCAATTAAACGGCGTAAATCACCATCAGTAAATATGCCCAATAAGCTGTCATTTTCATCGACAACCGTGGTTAAACCTAAACGCTTATTGGAAATTTCGTACAAAACTTTATTCATTGGTGTATCAGGAAATACTTTTGGTAAATCAGTGCCTGTACGCATCAAATGTTTTACATGTAACAACAGACGTTTGCCTAATGCACCTGCAGGATGTGACATTGCAAAATCATCTGCAGTAAAACCACGTGCATCTAATAGCGCCACAGCCAGTGCATCGCCCAATACCAATGTTGCAGTAGTACTTGAGGTTGGCGCCAAACCTAATGGACATGCTTCTTTAATATTTCCAAGTGTCAACGCAACATCTGCATTTTGTGGCATAGGTCCTTTGTCATCACCACTGATGGTGATCAAAGGTACTTCCAAATACTTAATCAGTGGCATCAACATCATAATCTCATCACTCTTTCCAGAGTTTGAAATTGCAATCAACACGTCACCTTTGACCAACATACCTAAATCGCCATGCCCTGCTTCACCAGGATGCATAAAGAATGATGGTGTGCCTGTTGATGCGAAAGTTGCTGCCATTTTTCGCCCAATATGCCCAGATTTCCCCATACCCGTAATCACTAAACGACCTTGGCACTGTAAAATAATTTCACATGCGCGCGTAAAACGCTCATCAATTTGAGTCGCTAAAATCTCTATGGCATGTTCTTCAATGCGTAAAGTTTCAAGTGCAACTTTTTGAAAATCAACTTGATTTGATTTATTTTCAGGATTCAAAATGGGCTAACCTTAACTCAATAAAGAGTTTTGAATATCGAATGGAATATTTTTGCTATTTTAGCATAGCAATACAATAGGCTGCTTTCCTAAATGTATAAATTTCATTTTCTTAGAAAAATAACGTATAAAACTTTATGAAATATGGAGCTTAGGTTAAGATTAATCATCATTTTGTTGAAGCCTTTAGAAAACCTATGCAACCATTTGTTCTTTACAACTCTGAGCAACGAAAAAAAGTTGAATTTGTTCCCCGTAAAGAAGGACATATCGACATGTATGTGTGCGGTATGACAGTTTATGATTACTGTCATATAGGCCATGCTCGGGTGATGGTTGCTTTTGACTACATTATTCGTTTTTTACGTAGTCAAGGTTGGAATGTTAAATACGTTCGTAACATCACAGATATCGATGACAAAATTATTGCGCGTGCCAATGAAAATAGTGAAAGCATTACAGCTTTGACCGATCGTTTTATCAAGGCGATGAATGATGATGCCGAAAATTTAGGATGCTTAGCACCCGATGAGGCACCCCGCGCAACAGATTATATCGATCAAATGCAGAATATGATTGGCAACCTTGTCAATAAAGGCACGGCTTACCCTTCTGCAAATGGCGATGTCTATTTTGAAGTTGAAAAATTTAAGAACTATGGCCGACTTTCAGGACGTAAACTTGCCGATATGCAAGCTGGCGCTTCTGAACGTGTTGATGTTGAAGTTGAGAAGAAACATCCATTTGACTTTGTGCTATGGAAACATGCTAAAGAAAATGAGCCTTCATGGGCTTCACCTTGGGGCAATGGCCGTCCAGGTTGGCATATTGAATGCTCAGCAATGTCAACTTGCTGCTTAGGCAATCATTTCGATATTCATGGGGGCGGTTCAGATCTTTTATTCCCACATCATGAAAATGAAATCGCGCAATCAGAAGCTGCAACAGATGAACAATATGTAAACTACTGGATGCATGTTGGCTTTATCAATGTCGATGGCGAAAAAATGTCTAAATCTTTAGGCAACTTTTTTACCATTCGTGATGTGATGGAGAAATTTCATCCTGAAGTGATTCGTTATTTTATTGTGTCATCACACTATCGTAGCCCTGTAAACTTTTCGGATTTTGCACTAAAAGAAGCAAAAACTACGCTTTCTCGTTTTTATCATGCATTTAAAGCGTATCAACAAGTCTATGGCAATAAAACCACAGACCTGTTAGATGAAACGCTAGTCGAGCGCTTTAATTCAGCAATGCGTGATGACTTCAATACATCTGAAGCAATTGCAGTTTTATTCGAAATTATTAAAGAATTGAATCGTGCGGTTAAAGAAGAGAATGCAGCGCAATCTACGCTTTATTATTCTACGTTACGCCACTTGACTAATATCCTTGGCTTGGTTCAATACAATGTAGATGACTTTTTAAAATCAGATATTGGTCAAGAAGCACTTGGCTTATCTCAAACGGATATTGAGGATTTCATTCAACAACGTGTTGATGCCAAGAAAAATAAAGACTTTGCCCGTGCAGATGAAATCCGTCAGTCTTTGCTTGCTCAAGGTGTAGTACTGGAAGATACACGTCAAGGTACCATTTGGCGCCGCGCGGATTAATCTCTAAGAGCTTTATTAAAAAGAAAAACCTGATCAAACGATCAGGTTTTTCTTTTTAAAGTCGTTGCTAACTAAATATGTTTTAAACGGTATATCTCTTGCCATTTTTTTAGTCGTAGTGTGACCTTACTTAAGTTTAGTTTTATAAATGGTTCATTAAGATTTTTAACATCGCTAATTTGCTTATATAAAATCTAAATTATTAAATATATTGAAAAAATAAATATTTTATTGAATATGATGGACTATAGTTTTATTGAATCAGCGAAATAGCTGATATACTCTGAGTCCAGTTCTTCATCAGCAGTTTTGGATCAATAGAATGAGTTCAGTGCGCCAACAGAATTTTCTTCTTCGCAAAGAGAAAATTTTAGCAATGGCAGAAACCTTATTGCTTGATAATAATCAGGATATTACGTTAAGTGAGCTTGCTGCTGAACTTGATATCGCAAAAGGAACGATCTATAAACATTTTAAAAGTAAAAACCAACTGTATCTTGAACTGATTATTTTGAATGAAAAACGACTTTTAGATATTTCTAAAGCCTACCATCACGATATTAAAATCTATGTATCTGAATACATGTTATATAACATGTTAAATTCGAATCGAACAATTTTACTGCATGTGATTGAAGAGCGTCTAACCAATAATGAACGTAAACTCAAAGACTTATTCGAAGAACTTTATAGCATACGTGAACAACGTATTTTAGAAATTAAAGATCTTTTCGGAGCACATCTCAAAGCCTTAAACAGTAGTATGTCTATCCGTGATTACTTGTCCTATATCTGGACAGTGACTTATGGCGCATCATTATTGTTAAATTCTACGCACTATCAAAAATCCATTGGTTCACGTGAACGCTTAATCAAACTCTATGTCAATCAAGCATTGATGACACCTGATAAGCTAACCGATTCAGAGCATCAAGCAAATTAATGTTAAAAGGATAACTGTTCTTAAGCTATTTAGTTTTAAAAAGTCCTTTTAAAATTTATTTTGATTTTTTTCTAAAAGCTACAGTTCTAAATTATTATCTAAAGACCGTTAAACAACAATTAATTACACTTTTAAGTTGATACTGTTGAACTGGTGATAGCTCTTCTAAGTCACAATATAGCTGTTTAAAAAATGATATACGTCATACACTTTCGTCATATAACTCGAGTTCAATACATCAAGATAAGCTTGAACAACTTGATGGGAAAAATGACCTAATTGCAAAAGATATTCCGCTTTCCTGTGCATATTGTTTATACACACATCCATTCAACTGCTGACCTGCGTATAAATCTCGTTTAAACTTTCTGAATCAAAAATATTAAGCTTTTTCATCAATAATATTTTATCAAGTTGTTGATACCAATCATTCTGGATGTATCAATTCGAGAAACCCTTAAACTTCTGGCTGATCAGAATAGTTCAATAACTGACTGGGTAAAGGCATTGAATTCACCTGACTAAAAATCTCATAACACATATGTCTTAACCACTGATGGCTAGTTTTATGATGACATGACATATGCCAATACTGCTTAATCGAATAAGTCGGAAACGAAATGGGTGCTGGGAAAATTTGTAAGTTTCCTCGTGACAACAAGACTTCACTCAAATAATAAGGAACGGTTGCAATCGAGTCAGTATCTTGCACCACCAATCCAACGCCTAGATAACTCGGGATACGCATCAACACATTACGTTTTAAATCTAAATTTAACAGCTCATTGGCGATGTGGTAATGCCCAACACCTGCATCAATATCGATGTGTGATTCACTCAAATACTGTTCAACGGTCATGCTTTGTTGAGTTAATCGTGGATGATCTTTTGATGCAATCACCACATAAAATTGTTCGAATAATTTTTGTTGATAGAAACCATTTTCTAATTGCGGTAAAAACCCAATCGCCAAATCAATTTCACCATTTGCCATCTGATAACTGGTTTCAGAGGTGATGGCGCGAACATTTAATTTAACATGTGGTGCATGTGCTTTGAGATATTGAGAAATTTTAGGCAATAAAACTAAGTGAGAAACATCTGTCATCGCGACAGTAAACTGTTGCTGAGATGCTGTTTCATCAAAATCCACACTAAAATTATTAATAATTTCAACTTTGCTCAGCGCTTCACTGATCAAGGGATAAAGTTGTTTAGATAATTCTGTAGGCGCCATTTCATTACCAATCCGTAAAAATAACGGATCGTTATAATGAACACGAATTTTATTTAGAATATTGCTTACTGTAGGTTGGCTCATCGCTAAATGATCTGCGGCAACAGAAACACTTTTAAACTTGTAGATATAGTAAAAAATACTGAGCAACTTACAATCTAACTCATACACGAAATTACATCTCACTCATTTTCTAGATTCAATATTATATCTTCTGCTTTTTTATAAAAATTTCCAATGTTTTAATGTACCGATTTTAAACAATCAACTCAGGATTTTAAAATCGGCACGGATTATTGGCGTGATCAGCTCAGCAATTATTCTTTAACAAACAAATCAACCATTAACTCATCCTCTGAATCAGCATAGCGATATTCATTAAAATCTGTAATACCATACTCTCGGAGGATTTCTTCATCAATCAATAAGCGTCCTGTTAAGGCGCGTTTTTCACTGTTTAAAATACGATAAGCGGCATCTGCCATAATGTTCGGTTTACGAGCTCTGCTAAATAATTGCTTACCGCCTAAAGAAAACTCAATTGCAGCTGTGGCAATAATCGTTCTCGGCCATAGTGAATTTACACTCACCCCATAACCGGAAAACTCTTGATTCATCCCTAAAGTCAACATACTCATGCCATATTTAGTAATGGTATACGGTGCATAGCTAGCAAACCATTTTTCATCCAAGTTTAACGGCGGTGAAAGATTTAAAATATGCGGATTGTCACTGTTTTTTAAATAAGGTAGTACAGCTTGACTACATACCATCACAGCACGTGTATTGATCTGATACATTAAATCGAAACGGTTTGGGTCAAGCGTCTCTACGCCAGACAGTTTAATCGCACCAGCATTGTTAATTAAAATATCAATTCCACCGAAATGCTTTGCTGCTTGTTTCATGGCAAGCGCAACCGCATCTTGATCACGTACATCCAGTTGAAGTGCTAAAGCTTGACCACCTACCGCCTCAACTTCTTGAGCAACAGTAAAAATCGAGCCCCCTAATTTAGGATGCTCTTGTGTAGATTTTGCAGCAATCACAATGTTCGCACCATCTTGTGCAGCTTTTAGTGCAATCTCTCGCCCTATTCCTCGGCTTGCACCGGTAATAAAAAGTGTTTTTCCTTTAAGCGACATGATTTCCTCGTTGTATTTGTTTTTGCTGTACTAATCTACTTAACTTTGTTTTCACCTCATAGTACCAAATCTACCATTTTGTATACTCATGAGTACAATAATTATTATTCTTTATAGTCTTTATAAAAATCAAAAGCTTGCATAAGCAAGCCTTGGACTAAAGGTGGTGAAAATTTAAATTCTAGGCAGCACCAACTTTTGGACTTGTTCCAATTTGCCAAACAAAAGGCAATGGTTCACGATTAACTTCCCAATCACCAATCACTTTTTCCTTATATACGACTGGATTATGTGAAGATACGACCCGTGCATTGCGCCAGAAGCGATCAAGTTGTTTTGTGGTGGTACTTGCAGATGCACCAAGCGCATTAAATAACTTACTGGTTAACTCCAAGACTAAATCAGAAATAACCACCTGCCCTTGTGCTGCCTCTAATTCAGCATCATTATTTGCTTGAATATTTTTTACTTCGGATTCACTAAAGTGACTAATATATGCACGCTGCAAAGCTTCTGCTGTTTGCGTGGTGATACTTTGACTTGCATAGGCTTGTGCGGAAGCTTTACCAATCACCTGTAAAATCTGTGGATCATTACGTACTAAGTCAGCATTGCCATGACTAAAAATACGATCACGCTTTTGTACTTCATGAATAAATGTTGCAACTGCTGACTGTGCAATACCCGATAAGGTTGCCAAATGAATGACTTGGTAGAACGCAGTCTGATATTTAAAACGTTGCTCAAAAGGCAAAATATGGTCTGCTTCGATTGCAACATTGCTTAACGTTAGAGTGCCACTTCCCGTGGTTTTTTGACCAAAACCATCCCAATCATCCAGTACTTCAACACCAGAAGCATGTCGAGAAATCGCAGCAATAACATGCTGATCCGTACGTTCATCATAGGCAAATAAATCAACCCAATCCGCAAAGATTGTGCCTGTTGAATAGTACTTCTTCCCATTGACCAGCAATTGATTATTATTTTGAGTTACACGGGTAATCACATCACCAATTTTTACATGACCGATTTCAGTCCATGCATTCCCCACCAAATCACCTTGAACAAAGCGTTTAAACCATAATTCTTGATTCTTAAACTTATGTGCATTTAATCGATCTTCAACAAAAGCGAAATGCCCCCGCAATGCTTGCACAATATTTGAATCGGCCTTTGCAAGTTCAGTGAGCAATTGAAATAACTGAGGTAAAGACACCCCATCTCCACCAAACTTGACTGGCACACGTAATGCACCAAAACCTGCATTTTTTAGCCAATCTATTTGCTCATACGGCAATATACGCTGTTGCTCGCGTTCAACGACACCCTGTGAAATTTTTTCAAAAATTGCACGATATTTTGACGCAACCGTCTCATAGTCTGCTGAGATTGATAAATCTTCAATAAAACGGTTTTGAATATCTAAGTTACCCATTTTTTCTCTCCATCATTTGCTTATTTTTATTCTTAGCTCCACGCATGGCGTGGTAAGTGAATGTTATTGAGATAATAATTACCGACTAAATTAAATTTCCAACGTACAGGATCATGCAAAGTATGGGTACGTGCATTACGCCAATGGCGATCTAAATTTAATTCAGACAATGTTGAACGAGTACCTGATAATTCAAATAATTTGTTAGAAGCCAGAATGGCAATTTCAGTTGTTAATACCTTGGCTTCTGCAACCAGTAATGCCGCCTGATTAGCATTCTCTTCAGATGGATCGGCAATTGCTTGATCAATTGCATCACCAGCCAAGTCTAAAACGGCTTCGGCTGCACGTAATTTAATTTTTAACTCCCCTATACTTGCAATGGTATACGGATCATCGCTCGCTTTTTCTAAACCTGAGTCAATCCAAGGGCGTGAATGTAAGCGTACATATTGAATCGTTTCATCAATTGCACCACGCGCAATACCAGCATCCACTGCGGCTTGAATGAATTGAGAAATCGCACCTGCTGCTGTAGGTCTTTCAAAAGCTTTATGGATCGGCACAATATATTTTTCATCAACTTGAACTTGTTTTAGTACTACAGTTCCACTCGCTGTAGTTCTCTGTCCAAATCCAGACCAATCATTGACAATTTCCAGACCTGTACTTGTTCGTGGCGTTAAGGCAACCACAGGTAGCCCATCTTCATTCACTGCAACGACAGGTACCCAATGTGCCAATAGAGCCCCTGTAGCAAAGAATTTTTGACCATTAATTTCATAACCTTGAGTTGTTTTATGTATTTTGGTTTCTAAGTCAGCAACGGTCTTGCTACCTTTTTCTGAAAAGGCATTACCCAGACGTCGACCTTTTAAAATTTCAGCAAAGAAAAATTGTTGCTGTTCAAGACTGGCATCTAAACGGAGATGCTCTATAAAAGCCCAATGATTTTGCGCAATTTGTCCAAGTGAAGGATCTACACTAGAAATAGTTTTAACCACATCTGCTAATGTACGATATTTCACTTCAGCCCCACCAAAAGCATGTGGAATATTAATCCCCCATAAACCACTTTGTGAGTAGAGCTGTATCTCCTCAAGTGGCAAACGTCGTTCATAATCACGTTGTGATGCTTCTTTGGCAAACTCTTTGGCTAAATTTTTCGCTACTTGAATAGCTTCTTCATCCGATTGAATAACATGTGCATCATAATTCAATTCAAAAAATTGCAAAGGAACGGCCGTCTGAGAAGAAAAGTTTTTTTGGTTTAAATCAGTCATTGTTGTTACTCTTTTAAATAAGCATGGATTTAAACTAGCATTCTTTTTTTATGCTATTTATACGAATAAATGCATTTATTATTCAAAACAAAATTATAAATTTATCACTAAAATTCATATCCATTAAAACCATAAAAAAAGCCCACATTATGTGGGCTACGTTCTGACTAACGAGCTAAATGATTATGAAATAAATGACTAATTTAAAAACCATTTAAAGATCAATTTTAGAACAATATCAATCAATACAACTCATATTGCTAGATAATGGCAATGTATGCTCCACAATCAGATGAATTAATATTTTATCTCAGAGTATAATTTTAAGATTAACTGGCTTGTGCCAATCTATCCGTATTCGCTTTGCGATATTGTGAGCCTCGATGATTCTTTGATAAATAAGCACCTTGTTCAAATAGTTTTTCTCGTAAAGTACCCTGACGATATTCTGTTTGATAAGCACCACGACGTTGTAGCTCAGGTACAATAAAATCTACAATATCTATAAAAGTTTGATGTGCCAAAATATAGGCTAAATTAAAGCCATCAACATCTGTATCTTCTGCCCATTGTTGTAACTCATCAGCAACCGTTTGTGCTGAACCGACCAACACAGGACCATTTCCCCCCACACTATTCCAATGGGCAATTTCTTCAATTGTCCAAATACGGTTAGGGTCCGCATTGACATAAGCATCTAACATCGATTGAATCGCATTGGTTTCAATATACTCAACCTTATCATGAGGTTGATACTGTGAAAAATCTACACCAGACCAACCAGACACTAAGGTCAAAGCACCGTTATAACTTCCATACGACTGATATTCTTTAAATTTTTCCTGAGCTCTTTTATCCGTTTCATCAGTTACAATTGACAATAAGGTGTAAATTTTAACAGAATAAGGGTCACGTCCTTCCTGTTTTAATTTTTCACGAATACTTTGAACAATTTTCTTGGCTGCTATTTTTGATGGTGGTGCAATAAAAATACATTCAGCATTTTGGCTTGCAAATGTTTGCCCTCGAGCAGAAGCACCTGCTTGATAGAGTACAGGTGTGCGCTGTGGTGAAGGTTCACAAATATGAATACCAGGAACTTTAAAGTATTTCCCTTCATGTAAAATGGGATGCACTTTTGTATGATCTGCAAAGATTCCAGCCTGTTTATCTCTTAAAACCGCATCATTTTCCCAAGATCCTTCCCACAACTTATATAGCACCTCTAAATACTCATCGGCAATATCATAGCGATCATCATGATTTAATTGCGTATTTAGTCCTAAGTTTTTAGAACCACTTTCCAAATAGGAGGTGACAATATTCCACCCCACTCGACCTTTGGTGAGATGATCTAATGTACTGATTCTTCGCGCAAAAGGATAAGGATGTTCAAAAGATATTGATGTAGTCACACCAAAACCTAAATGTCGGGTCACCGCAGCCATCGCTGGGATAATTTGCAAAGGATCATTGACTGGGACTTGCACTGCACCAGTCAATGCATGTTCTGCACTTTGGTGGTAAACATCATATATCCCAAGTACATCGGCAATAAAAATGCCATCAAATAGCCCGTTTTCCAAGATTTTAGCGAGGTCAGTCCAATATTCAATATCTTTATATTCTGTTGAGCGATCTGAAGGATGACGCCATAAACCAGGAGATTGATGTGCAATACAATTCATTTCAAAGGCATTAAAGCGGATCTGCTTAGTCATTTCTCTTCAACTCATCTTGAATATTATTTTTATCCTATGCCATTTATCTTTATTCTTTTATCTCAATATCTTCAATTATTATCATGATTGCTTTTATCTAAAATAATGAAATAAATATACTTTTTTATACAAATTGGTTTATTCACCATAATTATCGTCAAACTAACTAATTATTCATATAAGTGATTTTCATCAAATCCCTGATCATAAATGAAGCCTATCTTTTTGTATGCGCTTTATGGAACTGCTGGTTATCAATTCATTTTTTGTATTTTTGAATCATAGATGGTGATCCTACCGTGAGGCGACAGAGAAGCCGCCGTTGGGCGGGGGTAGAGGACGTCCCTCTCTCTCAACATGAGCAAAAACAAAGCAGAGTTTTGTTTGCAGCGCAAAGTTTGGCATCCCCCTATGAAATGTGTGGCATTGCTAACTTTTTATAACCAAATAACTTATCCGCCATGCAGTTGATTTAATTTAAAATATTATTTGAGGGAAATTATATTCTTGTGTTTGAGTTTTTTGATAAGTTGGCTATATATTGGCTTTCATCAATCTGTAAGCATCGATTAACCATTTTAAAAAATTAAAAACACATCTTCTTTAAAAAGCATCTACATAGCTTCAAAGAGCTGTACAAATAAACTATGCAAAAGCCAGAATCTAAGCTTAGTTGAAGGTTAATCACTTAGCATAAAATCTAAAGAAAAAATCGATGCTAATTTTTAATCTTTTTGGCTAGCAATTGACGTGCTTTAAAATCTTTGTAGAAGTATAAAAATAACCCGAAAATCAAAACTGCCGCGCCGATAAACACATTCATAGTTGGTTTTTCATTATTGAGCATCGCGCCTAAAAACATGGCAATCATTGGGGTCATCACTGTAGTCAATGATAAAGTTGTGGCTTTAATATTTTGAACCAATTTAAAATAACAAAACATCGCCAGTAATGAAGCCATAAATACGGTATAAATTAATGCCAATAGTGATTTAGTTTCTGGAATATGCGTAGGCGCATACTGCCAAATAAAAGGAATAATACACATTGCAGCCAACGTAGAAACCAAGATTGAACCTGTTGCTTGCGCCATTGGCATGACATCTGCATTCACTTTTTTTACCCAAAAGATGGAAAAAGCATAAGTAAATACACTCATCAACATCAGCATAATTCCAACGGGATGCACATGTTGGCTGGCGCCGCTACTGGTACAAATAATGGCTAAACCGACAACAGCAAGCAGCATGCCAAGCCATTGAATCCCATGTAATCTCTGACTAAAGCCAAAACGACCAATAAGTCCTGCCATAATCGGGGCTAATCCAAACATCAAAGCAATAATACCTGAACTTAAATAACTGGTTGCGGCATAGGTAAAAATTTGTGAACCAATCAGACTAAATGAACCAGCTAAATAACTATGTAAAGCAATTTTATTACACGGTAATTTAACTTTTAAAATCAGCAACAAAAATAAAGCAATCGGCAAGGCGATAAAAAACCGCAAAACCAAAGCCCACATCATATGTAAATCTGCCACACTCCATACAATTGCCAAAGGCGTACTTGCCCAAATGAAGACCAATAAAATATAGGTCGTCATCAGGTTGGATTTAGAGGGCATATAGATTCCTAAATGACTGCTGGGTGTGAATTAAATTGTTGGATTCAAAAATTAATTTTACATTGATCTTTGCAAATTCAATTAAATCTTAATCAAGCAACGGGAAGCTCTATTGATATAAATATCTATTGAAAAGCAAGTTCGATTAATTCAAAAGGTCGAAAAAATTCAGTTGCAGATGATTTTTAAATCAAGCATTAGACTTATATCGAAGTCTTACGTTTCTGCTTGAGAATCGTCTGGTCTAAGCTACTCGAAAACTCACGTTTATCACGCTCAGAAATCGGTGGCGGCCCACCCGTTTGTACACCAGCACCACGCAAGGTATCCATAAAATCACGCAAATGTAAACGAGCTTTGACATTGGCTGATGTATAAACCTCTCCACGTGGGTGAATTGCTACACCACCCTTTTCAATGACCTGTGCTGCCAAAGGAATATCCTGAGTAATCACAATATCATGCTCACTCATACGATCAACAATTTCTTGATCAGCTTGATCTGCACCCGACATTGCTTGAATTGAGTTGATCCGTACAGACGGTGTAATACCCACAGGCTGGTTTGCAACAAAAGTAACTTCTAATTGATAACGGTCTGATGCACGTAAGATCACTTCACGAAGAATTTTAGGTAAAGCATCTGCATCGACCCAAAGTTTAAATGGCAGCACACAACATCTCTGATAAAGATTTTTAAACATTTTAGCAAAATGCCGTTACGCTGTCCTATGCATATTCTTTTATTTATTGCGCAAATCTTTAACGACTTCGAAATCCAATCAAACTTTTCATCTGTATTTTGGTGATTAAAAGTACAATTTAAGGCGTGGTTGATGGCAATTGAGTTTAATATTCTGGTTTTTCTTATGATTTTACATTTCAGGACTTGAAATCTAGCAATCATCCTCGATTTAATAGCATAAGAGAGGCATTTAAAATCGTGAAAATGAACAATCAAAACAGACCTGAAACAATTATCATAGAAGATCAGAATTTTGGTAGCCATGTCGAACATTGGAGTCTATTGACAGAAAACCCAACGTCCGAAGTACCCAAATGGTTAGGTTTGGCTTTGGATGCACCAGTGATGCCCATGGGGCTTTGTTCAAAAGAATGTGATATGGATGTATCAACTTGGTTAATCCAAGGTCCAAACGGTTCTTCTGTACAGCTCTGTCAAGTGATTGATGTCGAGAATAACAAACCTAAAGCTGTAAAAACGGCTTTCCCCAGTTTTGAAAGTCCGTATCAATTAAATGCTTCTATCGACCGTATCATTACCTGCAAAACCAACACTCAAGCAGTGCTTAGCTTAAAAGTAGGTGAAAATAGTGTGGTCTATGCATTTGACAGTTTATACAGTGTAAATGGACACCAATATTCTCAAGATCAACAGTATAAAGTTCAACTGAATGCATGGGCTTATGAGCTCGAAAAAGTTTCAGACCATGAACAAATCATTGTTGATGATCCTGCTTCAATCAAACACCATCGTGCATTAAACGATATCCTTTCACAAAATAATGGTATTACGCCTGAAAATCTTCAAGAACAAATTGATGCATGGGAAGCGAAGTCAGAAGATGACAAAGCTCCTGTTACTGTTGATTTTTCTAAAATGGTGGCATACCTATACGGAGAAACTTTAGGACAAGAGGATGAAGCTTGGTTTCAAGGAAAAGTTGTTGGCAAAACTGAAATGCAATTTATGCAACAAAACTACACACTTTATGATGTCACTTTAATTCTTGAAGAGAACCAACCAGCAATCTTAATCCGTATTGCAACTAAAGATCCTGCTTTCAAAGATTTTGAAATTGGACAATATATTCGTGGCAATATTTGGATTCAAGCAAACATTTATTCAGCTGCTTGATTCAAAAACAGATTGATCAGCATGATGGGAAACCCATCATGCTTTTTTATTACATGTTTTGTAACATTTCTATTATATCTAAATACATCCCTGCAATTTTTATGTTTTTGAATTCAAATTTACTACTTATCCACAGTTTAAATTCAAAATCAAATAATCAGGTCTGTTTAAAACTATTTAAGCTGAAGAATATTGACTGTTTATTTAAATAATAAATACATTCCCCCTATTTAAAGAATCCCCAGAAAATAAATTTAAAAACAGAAGCTTAAACATAAAAATTAAACCAATAAATATCATGATCTTGTTAAAAAATAGACTCTATTTTTATACTTAATTCGGATTATTTTTCATATAAAGACTAAAAAATAGGCAAGTTATCCACAATGTACCCACAAAATCATAATTATAAATTCATAATATTTTTATTGATCGCGAGATAATAAATACCTCAACATATTAATAATGTAATTTAGCACTTTATTTAACCAGTCAATTATGTTAAAAATACGACGAACCAATAGGATTTAAACAATAATTTAAAAATCTAGGCTCAGTAATGAAAATTATACCTGAACAATCGACTAGTCTAATCAATCAAGTGAGTGGTTTTCACTTACGCTTGGATAAAGGAGCCTGCTGCTTTTTTGTTCTAGGTATGTTTTTAGCTGCAATGATGATCCATATATTAGGCATATTCCCGACGACTTAATGTTTTACCGCATTTATCTCATAAAAAAAATCCCTCACTCTGGAGGGATTTTTTTTATGTCTAGGACTTTAATTCCCTCCTCCTCTGTTTACTCAATCAAGGGGGGAGAAATTAAGGTTCTGATCGCACAACAAATCATTTAAATGTTTTGAAGTATGATTAGCCGTTACGTTGAGCAAAGTCATCCATAAAGTTGACAAGTGCTTGTACACCTTCTACAGGTACAGCGTTATAAATACTAGCTCGCATACCGCCTACTGAACGATGGCCGGCAAGATTGAGTAAATGATTTTCTTCAGCTTCTTTCAAGAATAATTTATCCAGTGCTTCATCTGCCAAAGTAAACGGCACATTCATGATTGAACGGTTTGGAAGTGCGATCGGATTGTTATAAAAATCACTAGAATCAATATAACCATATAGTAATTTAGATTTTTCAAGGTTGGTTCTATACATTGCGTTTACACCGCCCTGCTCAAGCAACCATTCAAAAACCAAACCAGACAAATACCAAGCATAAGTAGCGGGTGTATTCACCATAGAATCATTCTTCGCTTGCGAACCATATTTTAACAAGCTTGGAATTTCAGGTTTTGCTTGATCCAATAAATCATCACGCACGATCACAAGGGTTAAACCTGCAGGACCAATATTCTTTTGCGCTCCAGCATAGATCAAACCAAACTTAGATACATCTAGTGGCGCAGATAAAATACTTGATGAAAAATCAGAGACTAAAGGTTTATCTGTTTCTGGAATATTGGCAAATTGAATACCGCCAATTGTTTCATTTTCAGCATAATGGACATAAGCCGCGTCGTCTGACAAGTTCCAGGTACTTTGCTCAGAAATTGCAAGCTTTCCATTTATGCTTGTTGCCGCCTCAACGATATTGATATCGCCGTAGCGTTGCGCTTCTTTAGTGGCTTTTTCTGACCAAATTCCCGTATGGATATAATCAGCTTTGGAATTTTTACCCAATAAATTGAGCGGAATTGCAGAAAACTGAAGTGATGCACCACCTTGTAAGAACAATACTTTATAGTTCTCTGGAATGTTCATCAATTTACGTAAATCAGCTTCTGCTTTTTCAGCGACAGCCACATAGTCTTTGCTACGATGGCTCATTTCCATGATGGATAAGCCTTTACCATGCCAATCCAATAACTCAGCCTGAGCTTTTTCTAAAACGGCAGTAGGTAATGCAGCAGGACCAGCACAGAAATTGTACGCGCGCATGATTTTTCCCTTTTTAAAAGTGAAACGAATGAAATAGGCGCATTTAACCACAAATCGACCTTTCTTGCAGTAGCTTTGTCAGTCAATATTTCAATATGTTTAAAGATTTAGAGTTGATAATTCAATTAACTATAGACAATTAGAGAAGCAAAATATTGTAGCTAGACTGCGCATTGATATTTTAATCATCATCCTGAAACAATAATTTATTGCCATTCTGATTTTATTACTGACTGCACAAAGCTAGAATATCCGTTACTCATATCCATATACGGATAAAAACTCAATTTATAAGCTTAACTCAGTTATAATTTATCCAGCTTAAACTTTATTCATTGGTAGATGGTAAATGCCAGCCTCAAATCATCAGGATTGGATTCGGACAGCATCAGAAACAGATCGATTTGAACGTATCGAAGCATTTTTTAATGATCATGCCTATGAACCGCATCGGCATGATACCTATGCCATTGGTCGCACCCTTTCAGGCGTTCAAAGTTTTCATTATCAAGGTGTCATGCAACATAGCCAGCAAGGTATGACAATGGTGCTGCATCCAGATGAAAAACATGATGGCGAATCAGGTACACAAGAAGGTTTCCGCTATCGCATGGTGTATATAGAACCTGCAAAAATTCAATCTATTTTAAAGGGTAAACCTCTACCCTTTATCGAACATGGGATCAGTACAGATCCTCGATTATTTAAAGCCACCAATACTTTTCTACAAAGTATTGAAAATCATATGGAAGTCTTGGAAGAAGAAGATGCGCTGTATGATCTGGCCATGGCTTTAAATGAAATTTCTTTTCAACCATTATCACAACGGCTAAGTTTTGATTATCGTGCAGCAGAAAAAGCCAGAGAATTTATTCATACATTATCTGAACGAAATATCAGCTTGGATGATTTAGAAAAAAATATTGGTCGCGACCGGTGGAGTTTATCACGCGACTTCCGTTTATTGTTTGGAACCAGCCCACATCGTTATTTAACCATGCGCAGGCTGGAAAAAGTTAAAATCAATTTAATCAAAGGGGCTTCTTTAGTTGCAGCTGCAACAGATGCAGGCTTTTATGATCAAAGCCATATGACTCGACATTTTAAACAAGCATTTGGACTCAGCCCTGCGCATTGGAAAAAGATCAATCATTTGCCTTAGGTGTAAAACACATACAGATTCAGTTCAAGATTTTGATTTATCAAAACAAATGCATTCCTATAATAAAATCTCGAAGCATTCCAAGTCCTGTAATAATCAGCATGATTGCCATAATTTTATTTAAATAATTAAACCATTTAGGATCAGAAATTTTATCCCCTAAAAATTTACCCGCCAAAGCATATACGAACGGCGCTCCAGCAGCACCAATAGAAATGATTAAAGATACAACGAAAATCATCACGCCAGTAATTTTAGCCGCAGGATACATAATTGTCGTGACGGGTAAAATCACCAGAATTCCTTTAGGATTAAATAATTGAATTAAGAAACCATTTAAGAAAGTCAGTTGGTATTCGGCTTTTTCAGTTGTTTCTAAATATACTGTCAACATTTTAACGGCGATATAAAAGGTATATACCGCCCCGACCAAAGAAATATAGTCTAGCCAATTGTGAGGAATAACAGCCTCACCAACATAGCCCAAGGTCAAAAATAGAAATAACATTGCACAACCCACCCCAATGAAAAAACCAATGGATTGTTTAAGCTGCCCAAGCAGTCCTGAATTCAATCCAATGAAATTTACAGGACCAGGGCTATACATCACACTCAAGGTATAAAGAAAGATTTCCACAACAACACTCAACTTTGATCTAGACGAATTTCAAAAGATCAAAGTAAGTCTGTGGAAATATTTTGTATTGTACGTTTGTGCAGAACTAGCTTTTATTTTCTACATAGCGTGCAAAATTATCTAAAATTACTTGCCAACCTGCTTGCTGTTGTTCAATTGGATATACCGTTTCAGGATCAAAACTAATCCTCACCACAACAGCATCATTTTTCTGTTCAAAGTAAACTTCAGCATTTCGTTCGCCAAAAGAATAAGCAATTTTTTTAAGGGGAATAATTTCAGTATATGTACCCGAAAAATCAAAGCCCATACTGCCATCTTTAGCTTCCATACGATTTGAAAATTGACCATCCACACGTAGATCATTTTTAGAATTGACTGTGTGCCAATCTGCTGAAGCGGTATTCCATTGTTGTATATCCTCTGGATTATTATAAATATCCCAAACTAATTCGATTGGTGCTGTCACCACAGACTCAACGGTAATTCTTGCCATTTTTTTCTCCTTATATCTATTTTGAGATTCAATTTATTGATTGAATTATCATGGTTTTGATTATAATTTAATCACATCTATACTCATTATCGAAACTACAAAAACCACACATATTAAAGTATACATTTAGATTATTTATTCTAGTCATTCAAGGTTAGAATAGTCTCAAATTTAAACAAATGCTGATGATTTTTCAGATGAAATTTAGAACTTGCTATTCACTTAAAGCATTATCAAAATTGATACAAGTAAGCAGCTTTGTAGCCTTAAATACGGCCTTTGTATCCGTCACGTTTGCTGAAAATCTAAGCTATGTACAAGCAGAACAATATTTACTTGAAAACTCTTATACCACCCAAGCCAATCAAGCACTCAGTCAAGCTTCTAAACTTCAAGCAGAAGCCGTCAAAAATATTGGTCTACCTCGCATCGATTTAAATGTACGTGCCTATAAGTTTCATACTGAAACAGATATTCCACTAAATGGGGTCAAAAATAATCTAGAACAGACGCTTTCACAAGGGGTGAATGATCGGGTTGATCAATGGCAATCTGAACAGAACATTCCATCGAATATCACAGATCCTTTAAAACAAGGACTAAACCAAGGAATTCATAGTGGTATTGGCTTAATTCCAGATACAGCCAATGTTGTCCTTGAAGATCAAGTTGTTCGCCCTACAGTTTCTGTGATGATGCCAATTTATACTGGCGGGATTACCTCGACAACAAAGCAGATTGCCAATTTAAAAGTTGAACGTAGTCAACTCGATGCTAAACAACAGCAAGATACACAACGTTTTGAAGTGATTCAGGCGTATTTTAATGTGCAATTACAACAACAGCTATTCAATGCCAGTCAATTCAATCTGAGTGCAATGCAACAACACTATGACAATTCACTCAAACTTGAAAAACAGGGATTTATTAGCAAAGGACAACGCATGCAATTTGAAGTTGCGCGCAATAATGCCCAGCGTTCAGAACAAAATGCTTCGGCAAATTTACAAGCCAGTCAGTTCCAACTTCAAAATTTATTGCATAAATCCAAAATTGATCAATTGACGACACCTTTATTTGTCAATCGTCAGCAAAGCCAATCACTCAACCAACTCCTTGCTTCTTATCCTGAAACTTCAAGCCTAGTTCGAAAAATGCAAATGGATACACAGCTTGCCAATCAGAATGTCAAAATCCAGAGCGCCGCAAAAAAACCAACCCTTTTTGCGTTTGGAGAATATAGTTTAGATCAAAACCAAAATTGGATTGTGGGTGTTGCTGCTCGCTACAACCTATTTTCAGGGATTGATAAGAACAAAAATGTCCAAGCAGCTGAATTACAGAGATATGCAACAGAGCTTATGACAGCGCGCACCCAACAAGAGATTGAGAATATTATCTACAAATCCTATAGTGAGCTCGCCACAGCACAGCAGTCCAATCAATTACTACAACAAAATGAACAAGCAGTGTTAGAGAATTTAAGAATTCAACAATTATCATTTAAAGAAGATATGGGCACCGCCACTCAAGTCATCGATGCACAGAATCAACTCAGCCTACTCAAAACCGAAAAAGCACTCAATGCCTATAAATACGTGCTCTCCCTAGCAACTTTGCTACAAAGCCATGGTTCTATTGAACAATTCAAAGACTACGTCAATCAAACTAATACAGATTATATTCGTTAAGATGGAGCATAAAATGACAAAACAGCATGACCATCACAATGGACAAAATGATTCATCTTCAACTTCGCAAGCTGATGCAAACTCAGATATTTCATTAAATGAAAATTTAGTTCATCCAGAAATGAATACACAAAACAATACAGATCCGACCGCTTTATCTGATGCAACTGTAGCGCAACAACCTACAGCCGACCAAATTGAATCTGAAAAAGACACACCAATCAAAGATTCGGCACAGGAACAAAGTGCTGCGACAAACATCAACAACGATCAAAAACCTTCTAAAAAGAAAACTATTCTGGTCATTGGCGCAATAATTTTTATTCTATTATTGGGATTGATTGCGTTTGGTCTATGGAAAAGTTATCAGCCTAAAACAGTAGATGTTCAAGGACGTGTTGAAGCTGAAACATTACATGTCAGCACTAAAGTTCCGAGTCGGATAGAAGGCATCTTTGTCAGCGATGGTCAAAAAATTAAAAAAGGACAACTGTTAGTTACTCTAAGTAGTCCAGAAATTGCTGCAAAAAAACAACAAGCCCTGGCAAGTTTACAATCCGCCTTAGCCTTACAATCGACAGCAGACAGAGGTTCTCAACAAGAAAATATTGATACCTTATATGCCAATTGGCAAAGTGTAAAAGCGCAAGAAAATCTTGCAAAAATGACCTACCAACGTGGGGCTAACCTCTTTGCACAAGGGGTTATCTCGCGTCAACGACGTGATGAAATGCATGCCGCTGCACAATCAGCCACTCAAATGAGTGAAGCTGCTTATCAGCAATATGCACGTGCAAAACGCGGCAGTACCACTGAACAAAAATCTGGGGCTGATGCACAAGTCGAGATCGCGAAAGCCGCTGTTGCGGAAGCCAATGCTTTAGATGCAGAAACCAAACTATACTCTCCTGTAAACGGCACTGTATCTAAAACTTACGGTAAACCCTCAGAACTGGTGGCTATTGGTGTTCCTGTTGTGAGTATTATTCAAGATGAAGAAAATTGGGTCAGTTTAAATGTCCGTGAAGATCAATACACCCAAGTTTATCAAGCAAAAAGCTTAGATGGTTTTATACCCGCACTCAATAAAACAGTGTCATTTAACATCAAAAATATAGATGCTGAAGGTGAGTTTGCAACCATTAAAACCACACGTCAGACAGGTGGTTATGATATTCGTAGTTTTAAAGTTAAGCTTACACCCGCTGAAGCCGTACCTGAATTAAAAGTAGGCATGAGTGTGATCTTTAAATTAAAAGAGAGCCAATAAGCATGTGGACGGGCATGTTAAGAGAGCTTCAATATTTGCTCAAGCATAAATGGGATTTATGCTTAGTCACACTTGCCCCGCTCTTTGTGATTATTTTATTCAGTAGTATGTTTTATGCAGGAAAAGCTGAACATTTACCGATTGCAATTATTGATCAAGATCAAAGTGAACTTAGTCGCAATATAGAAAAGTATCTTAGTCATAATCATACGGTTTCAATTTACACTGTATCAGACAATCCCAATGAAGTTGAGTATCTGCTCAATCAGACCAAGATTTGGGGATATGTGCATATTCCAGCAGGTGCTGAACAACGTCTGGTTCAAGCACAAGATTCACAGATCAGTATTGCTTTTAATCAGTCTTATTTTAGTATTGGCAATGGGATTTCTTCAGCGATGCTTCTCTCTACAGTTGAAGCGATTGCTGATTTTGCAAAGAATTCATATTTTGAAAATAAAATTCCTTATGCTGAACTTTCCACAGCAAATATAAAAATTTCTCCCCTGTTCAATCCCAATCTCAGTTATGAGTTCTATTTAGAACCCTTTATGATTCCAGCAATTTTGCACTTATTGCTGTGTTGTTGTGTGGCTTTTGCAGTGGGTCAAGAATTGAAATACGGCACATTAAATCAATGGGTTCAAGACAAATCTGTACTAAATGCACTTCTGGCAAAAAATATGGTCTATGTGTTAATTTTCTGTTTTTGGACTTGGGTATGGCTGTTTTGGCTGGTGGTAATCCGAGGTTGGTTCATTGCTGGTAGTTTATGGATGATTTTACTTGGACAGTTCTTACTTTATTCAGCCTATGCACTGATCAGTAGTAGCGTCGTTCTCGCAACTAAAAATTTATCTAAAACTTTTGGATTTATTGCAGTCTATGGTGGCTCTTCGCTAAGTTTTGCAGGTGTCACGCTTCCCTTAAATAATGCACCAATTTTTACCAAATTTTGGGCCAACATTATTCCCTATACACCTTATGCGAAATTACAAACTGAGCAATGGGTTGTTGGCAGTCCTAGTTTTATTTCGATGGTTCCTTTAGCCATCCTTGCTGCATATTGTATTTTCTATTTTGCATTATCAAGTTTACTCCTCAATAAAAATTTAAGGGGAGTAAAACATGATTAAATTCTTTAAAGAGCTCGCTCGATACTATGTAGACACTTTTAAAAATATTGGGAAAAACTCGTCTATTTTGACCACTATGGTGCTTTCAGTATTTTTTTATAGCATTTTTTATCCTACAGCCTATAAAGCGCAAACTGCTGAAAGTTTGCCGATTATTATTGTTGATGAAGAACAAAGCTATCTGAGCAATACCATCATTACTGAAGTTGCCAAAAGTCCCAATATAAAAATTACTGAAATCACTGGAAATTTTGAACAAGCAAAACGGATGGTTCAAGAGCAAAAAGCCGATGGTATTTTGTTATTACCTGAGAACCTATCCAATAGTGTGGTTCGAGGTGAGGCTGGTGGTATTGGTCTATATCTCAGTAGTGCTTATTTTCTTAAAACCAAACAGATTGGTTTAGGCTTAGCCACTGCAATTGAAAATGCCGTTGCAGAACAAGCCGAAAGGTTTGGCAAAATTTCACATTTCCAAGTCGCGCTTCCGATCCATCAAATTCCGCTGTTTAACACACTTTCAGGATATGGCAGTTATATCTTTCCTGCAATTGCGCCTCTGATCATTCACCAGACTATTGTTCTAGGATTGTGCATGTTGATTGCGGGGTATCGTGAAAGACGATGGCGAGCCACAACTACTGAGTTTTTGGGAATCTATTTAGCAGCACTCACGATTGGTTGCCTCGGCTGCTATTATCTATTTGGTTTCACTTACTGGATCAATGACTATCCGAGAGGCGGCAATTTTTGGGGCATGTTGTTTTCCGTTCCGATTTTTATTAGTTGCGTGATTGCAATGGCAATGCTTTTAGCCAGCTATCTAGATATTTCAGAACGTGCTGGACATCTGATCGTTTTCACCTCAATTCCATTGTTTTTACTGTCAGGTGCTGCTTGGCCCTTGCAAGCAATGCCAACTTGGATGCAGTATTTTGCTCATCTCTTCCCGTCCACTCAAGGAATTAATTTATTTATTCAGTTAAATCAAATGGGTGTGCCGATTCAGGTGGTTATTCCAAAGTTAATTTATCTCGTATGCTTAACAGGAATTTTGATGATATGGGCATATATACGCCTAATGCAAACATATAAAAAATAAAAATAGTTGTGTGAAATTTAATTTATATAATGAATTAAAATTAACAATAAAATCGAATCCTTTAATCAAACTGAACTATTTTTAATCATTTGAACGCATTTTTGATAAAAAAGTTAGTACTGCTGACGCAAATAGCGTCAGAATAGGCCATTTTCGAAATACTCTGAATACTCAGAATCTCCCACCCTAAGGCGCCCACATGCTTTAGCGGGATTTCTTTTGTGTTTTTTTGATAGAGTTTTCCTTTTCGCCAAAATCTGAATTTTAAGGGCTCAGTATGAAGAAAATGAGAATTAGCCTTGCTTGGCAAATTGTTATTGCGCTCTTCTTAGGTATTCTTGTTGGTGCTTTTTTGCACAACGCACCTGAAATTCGCGGTGACATCATTGCAAACTTTTTACAACCATTGGGTAAGATTTTCATCAATCTGATCAAAATGATTGTAATTCCACTTGTGCTTTCCATGCTGATTTTAGGAATTGCCAATGCGGGTGACAGTAAAAGTGTCGGTAAACTTGGCTTTAAAACCATTGTTTATTTTGAGATTATTACGACAGTTGCAATTATTGTAGGCTTAGTTGCTGCCAATGTATTCCAACCTGGTGCAGGCATTGATATGTCTACACTGACAACCTCTGATATTTCGCAATATAAAGAAACGACACAGGAAGTCAGCCATGAAGCTCATGGCTTAGTAAATACTGTTCTTTCACTTATCCCACCGAATATTTTTGCTGCAATGGGTGATGGGCACATGTTGCCGATTATTTTCTTTGCAGTCATTTTCGGTATTGGTCTAGGTTCATTGTCTAAAGAAACCAAGCAACCGTTGATTGACGTGTTAAAAGCTGTTTCTGAAACAATGTTCAAAGTAACTCACATGATCATGATGTTTGCACCATTTGGTGTATTCGGCTTGATCGCTGCGACTGTAGCAAACTTTGGTTTTAGTTCATTATTACCATTAATTAAACTTGCTGTTTTAGTTTATGGGGCAATCCTGTTCTTTATCTTTATTGTGCTTGGTTTTGTGGCTAGATTCTGTGGTTTTAGTATCTGGACAATTATCAAAATCTTAAAAGATGAACTTATTCTTGCCTACTCCACTGCAAGCTCTGAAACCGTTTTACCACGTATGATGGAAAAAATGGAAGCTTATGGTGCGCCAAAATCAATTACCAGTTTTGTTGTTCCTATCGGTTATTCATTTAACTTAGATGGTTCAACACTCTATCAAAGTATTGCTGCTATCTTTATTGCACAACTTTACGGTATTGATTTAACCATCACTCAACAGCTTGTTTTGGTCTTGACCCTGATGATTACCTCTAAGGGTATCGCAGGCGTTCCTGGTGTGTCTTTCGTGGTTCTATTGGCAACTTTAGGCAGCGTGGGTATCCCACTAGAAGGCTTAGCATTTATTGCGGGTATTGACCGTATTTTAGATATGGCTCGTACTGTATTAAATGTGATTGGTAATGCACTTGCTGTTCTTGTAATTAGTAAATGGGAAGGCAAATTCGATACTGAGAAACAAAAATCTTATAATTTTGATGCCACACATTAATTTTTTAAGATCAGAAAAACCACCTTCGGGTGGTTTTTTTGTACATGCTTGACTGAGATTACCTACCTTTTAGACTACTTTCAATTCCACTAATCGCTCCAAAAGATTGAATATATGATATGCAGAATAATTAACTTTCTAGCATTGATCAAGATACTGTTTTAATGGCGTTTTACCCTTCTTTAAAATGATTTTAATCTGCGCTTTTTTACCTACTTTGACAAATTCTTGGATGATATAACCATCTTTTTCAAGGCATAAATTCCAATCATAAACTTGCACCCCATGAATTACTAAGCTTTCAACTTTCCATTCGGCCTGTTTTTCAAAATTCACTATCCCCAATTTATTTGTGAATTTTTCATCATATTGATCATCTATTTTTGCAGGATGTACTGATGTTACTAACACGATTTTTACATCAGGAATTGCTACTCCCTGCTCATTTACAACAGTCACAGTCACTTGAGGCTTCTGTGTTTTATATATCGGGTAACAGCTAGTTAAAGAAATCAGTATTGGTACTAGAAATATGCTTCTTTTCATGATCTCATCTATTTAAAAAATTTTGATTTTTCTAAATCAATTCTCTCATATTAATAATTTTTTTTATTTTCATCATCTGACATTTTTGTATTCCCATATAAGCTATCCAAATAAGGCGGCTTATATTTACTTTAAATTATTAAATAGTTACCTTTATATTTTAGATTTCATAGAAGAAAGACCAATGAGAAACAGCTATTTAATTGCAGTCATGCTATCAAACATATTTTTAAGTCAAGCACATGCTAAAAACGATGATGTAGCACAATCTTCTGAATATATTTCTAGTGGCGCAGAGGCTGGAATTGTATCTATTGATGCTATACAGGAAGCAGCTTTGGAAGCTGAAAATGTTGATTTTGACATATCAACAAGTACAGCTGCTTCAGATGCGGCGGCTGCAGCCGCTGATGCTGCAGAAGCTGCTGAACGAGAAGCACAAGCAACAGAAAAACCATCTAAATCAAAATGAATAGAAAGTGCTATTTGCAGTAAACATGCAAATAGCTTGCTCTTGTGTTTATCTCATGAACATATCTTTATCAGAGATAAAAACCACAATAAAGTGCCTTTTGTCATTAGCAACTAAAAACTCTCAATCAGAGAACGTACTCATTTCGTTAGCTACGCGATTAAATATGCACTGAGAATAATCAGCATTTGTATAGCTAAAATAACACTAAACCATTTCCAGCCTTTTTGGCGAAGGATGACTTTATCTGCTGTTGAATAATTGACTGTTCTTATCATTTTATCACCTCATTCTTGCTACATCATGGAACATCTTTGGGGCAAAACATCGGTCTTTTAATAGACAATTTATAACATGCAAAAAATAAACCAACCCTAAAAGTGTAACAAATTTCCAATACCTTCATTGATGTTCATTCGAGGCTTCCCAGTAAAATTTTTTTCCGAATGACAATGAGTTAATCAATTTTCTTTGTTGAATCCACTCAATATGAGGAAAACAATAACCATCCGATTCAGCAAAAAAACGCTGACCTTTTTGATCTATCAACTCGACTTGCACACAAAAATAATCCCCATATAACGTCGAGGGCTTTAAAAGATGACCGTGATCGAAGTCAATTTTAACCATGGCTAAACTTAAATCAGTAAGAAATTTATGATGGACACTTAAGTAATCAACTAAATATTTAGAAAATCTTTGATGGACTTTCTCTAAAAAATTATCGTTAATGTCATGGTGCTGATTCAATAATCTAAAAGTAAAACTAAAGGTATTTAAATGTCTTGCATGCGTATACAGTACGCCTATACCCCAAAAGCCATAATAATCATGATAGCGATTGCTAAACTTATCCAAAATAACTCTTGTCACATCCAATAATCTTTTTTTCATTTTTAGTAAGTATTCAATATTTTCAACCATCATAGATTAAAAAAGCCCCTTACGGGGCTTTTACAATTCATTGACCTAGGATTTAATTAACCAATAAACTTACGCGCATTACGGAACATACGTAACCATGCACCATCTTCCGTCCACTCTTCAGGCTTCCAAGAATGCTGAATTGCACGGAAATTACGTTCAGGATGCGGCATCATAATCGTTGCACGACCATCTTTTGAAGTCACCCCAGAAATCGCTTCAGGAGAGCCATTTGGGTTCAGTGGATATTGTTGAGTCGCATTACCCAAGCTGTCTACATAGCGTAAAATCACTTGATTACCTGCATTTAACGCAGCAAAGTTTTCAGCAGAAGTTTCTGCACGACCTTCACCATGTGCAACAGCGATTGGTAAAATAGAGCCTTCCATACCTTCTAAAAGAATCGATGGAGATTTCTCAACTTTCACATTCACAACACGGGCTTCAAATACTTCTGAAGTATTACGGCGGAAACGTGGCCAGTTGTCTGCACCCGGAATGAGTGGCGCAAGCTGAGCCAACATTTGACAACCATTACAAATACCTACAGAGAAAGTATTGTCCCGGTTAAAGAATTTCTCAAATTGATCACGAAGTTTAGGATTAAACAGCACAGACTTAGCCCAACCACCACCAGCACCTAAAACATCACCATAAGAGAATCCACCACAAGCAACCAGACCTTCAAAGTCGTCTAAATCTACACGACCTGAAAGTAAATCACTCATGTGAACATCAACAGTATTAAAACCAACTTTATCGAATGCCGCAGCCATTTCAACATGACCATTCACGCCTTGTTCACGTAAAATCATCATGTTTGGACGGCGTTCATTGATATAAGGAGCTTCAACAGGCTCATTTAAATCAAATGTTGGTAATGCAATTATACCTTTATGATTTTTATCACCAATTAATGCAAATTCTGAATCAGCTGTTTCTACATTATCACGTAAACGTTGAATTTGATGAGAAACTTCAGTCCAAGCTTGTTGCAATTCAGCGCGATCAAGTATCAAACCGTTCACTGACAATTTATCAGAATCATTGACAGTACCAACAACGCTAATCGCTTCTTTTAAACTTGAAGTTGCAACTTCATCTGTCAAACTTGCCCAGTCTGCTTTAGAAATTTGCAATACTGCACCAATTTCTTCGGCAAATAAGCTTTCAGTAGATTGATCTTCAAGTGCTACACCTAAGCGTGAAGCAAACATCATTTCAGCAACAGTTGCCAATAAGCCACCATCACCAATGTCATGATACGCCTTGATCAAACCGCGATTATTCCAATCTTGAACCAATGCAAAGAATGCTTTGAACTCATCAAAGTTATCAACATCAGGTGTAACAGAACCAATTGCCTTATACACTTGTGCAAGGATCGAACCGCCTAAACGGAACTGACCTTTAGATAAATCAATACGTACTAGAACTGAATCTTCATTTTTCAATTCAGGTGTCAATGTTTTACGAACATCCAACACAGGTGCAAATGCAGTGATGACACCAGACATTGGTGAAGTCACAGATTTATCTTCGCCTTCGTCATTCCAAGTCGTACGCATCGACAATGAGTCTTTACCCACTGGAATTGCGATACCCAATGCAGGACACATTTCCATACCGATGGCTTTTACACCTTCGAATAATGCTTGATCTTCACCTTTTTGACCTGCGGCCGCCATCCAGTTAGCAGACAGTTTAATATCACTGATCTGTTCAATATTGGCACACATGATATTGGTGATGGACTCAGCCACGGCCAAACGTGCAGAAGCAGCAGGATTTAACAATGCAACAGGAGGACGCTCACCCATTGCCATTGCTTCACCGGTATAGCCTTGTAAGCTTGTTGTGGTTACCGCAGCATCCGCAACTGGAACTTGCCAACGGCCCACCATCTGATCACGCGATACCATACCCGTGATTGAACGGTCACCAATGGTGATTAGGAATGATTTTGAAGCCACTGTCGGGTTTTTCAATACACGGAAGATTGCATCTTTTAAATCGACTTTAGATGCATCAAACTCATCACCTTTACGTTGAATCGTTTCGTATGTACGACTCATACGTGGCGTGCCACCAAGCATGACTTGCATTGGCATATCCACTGCTTTGTTTTCAAACAATGGATCGTTTACAGTCAATTGACGTGCTTCAGTCGCTTCTCCCAATACCGCAAATGGGCAACGTTCACGGGCACAAATCGATTCAAATAACTCTAATGATTCTGGTTTAATGGCAAGCACATAACGTTCTTGTGCTTCATTTGACCAGATTTCCATTGGTGACATGCCTGGTTCAAGCGATGGGATTTTACGAAGATCAAGAGTTGCACCCAATTCGTGATCATTCACAAGTTCAGGCATTGCATTGGAAACACCACCCGCCCCCACATCATGTACAGATACGATCGGGTTAAAGTCTTCCATTCTCCAACATGCATCAATCACTTCCTGACAACGACGCTCCATTTCTGGGTTTTCACGTTGTACAGAAGCAAAATCTAGGTTTTCACCTAATTTACCGCTATCTACAGAAGAAGCTGCACCACCGCCCAAACCAATGAGCATCGCAGGACCACCCAGTACAATCAGTAAATCGCCGGGCTGAATTGCATCTTTTTCAACATGGTCAGGACGAATATTTCCGTAACCACCCGCAATCATAATCGGTTTATGGAAACCTTTTACTTCGCCATTAACATTTTGCTCAAAAGTACGGAAGTAACCATTTAACGCAGGGCGACCAAACTCGTTGTTAAATGCTGCACCGCCTAAAGGACCATCAATCATGATCTGAAGTGGTGATGCCATACGAGATGGTTTACCGTAGTTTTCTTCCCAAGGCTGTTCAAAACCTGGAATATTAAGGTTAGAAACCGTAAAGCCTGTTAAACCTGCTTTTGGTTTACCACCACGGCCTGTTGCACCTTCATCACGAATTTCACCACCAGAACCTGTCGCAGCACCTGCAAATGGAGCAATTGCGGTTGGATGGTTGTGGGTTTCCACTTTCATAAGAATGTGGGCAGCTTGGCTCTTATATTTATAAATATGGTGACCCGTGGCTTCATCTTTTTTCGGATAGAAACGCTGTGTGTCAAAACCAACAATTACAGAAGCATTATCTTTATATGCTGACAAAACATCTGTAGGTGATTCTTTATAGGTATTTTTAATCATTTGGAACAATGATAATGGTTGTTTTTCACCATCAATTGTCCACTCTGAACCAAAGATTTTATGACGACAATGTTCTGAGTTTGCTTGAGCAAACATCATCAACTCGATGTCATGTGGGTTACGCCCCATCTTATTAAATGCTGCAGTTAAATAATCAATTTCTTCATCTGACAATGCAAAGCCAAACTCAGAGTTTGCTTTAACCAGTGCATCTTTACCTTGCCCCAAAATATCAATTGAGTTTAAAGGTTTAGGCTCAGTTTCAGAGAATAAAGCTGTTGCGTCATCAATTTTATTGAAAACGCTTTCTGTCATACGGTCATGTAAAATTTGTTTTACTTCATCAGAAATTTCAGAAATTCCCTTTAAAGTAAACAAAACACCGCGTTCTAAGCGGTGTACAGGTGTATTACAGTTGGCAAAAATATCGGTTGCCTTAGATGACCACGGTGAAATTGTACCGACACGTGGCGTGACTAAAATCTGGACTTCGTCACTTGCAGCCTGACGAACTTCAAACGATGCGCCATCGTTTAAAAGCTGTAAAGCAGATTGCTGTTGTTGCTCGTTGAGCGTTTGGTCGAAAAGGTAAACCCATTGGCTTTCTATTGATTGAACAGAACTGATCGACGCAAGGCGTGTTAATAGTTGTGTTTGCTTAAAAGAAGAGTGTGCAGGTGCACCGGCAACGATAAACATGCTGTTTTTGGCTCCACGGGCAGGTTTTGGCAACCCACCTCAATGTGACTTGAAGAGAGCGCATATTCTACTGTGAAAGCAAGATTTCAGCTAGTCATATCCCACTTAAAAAACGCTGAAATCTTGGTTTTAAATATCCGATTTACTTTGACTTTCGTCTTTAAACATGATTCGTAACAATTGAATTATTGAGCTGTATAATGAAACTCAGCCGTTTTAGGATCTTCTTTCGCAATGATTCCGCTTTTTTGATAAAAGACTTTTCCACAAGAAATCTCAGGATCGATTTCACCATCAATATCATAGGATAATCGGACATTGATATGTTCTAAATATGAGTTTTGAGATGCAGAGTCAATGAAAAATACATCTAAACTTTCCATGTTATAGCACACATAGATTTTTTCAGGATGCGAGTTTTTATTCAGATCAATTGTATAGGTATGATCCGCATTTTGAGTCATTCGATCAAGCTTGAGGGCCACCGCATTAACCAAATCGCCACTTTTATTAATCGCATACGCATAGTTTGCCGTATCATTTTTATAAGCTTCGTTGCAGTTTTTAATTGGTTGCCCAATCTTTACCTTGCTAGGTGTAAGATCCTCTATTGTAAATTTAGCTTTTCCATTCAACATACTGCTCGGTAAGATACTCCAATACTGTTTATTTTGAGCATTTGGATCATCTGTCCAAATACAATTATTTGTCAGATGACCATCTGGCGTTTCTTGAAAAGCAAAAGTCGCGAAAGCTTGATCTACTGGTTCAGGCTTGGCAGGAATGCTTTCTTCGATTTCAGCTTTGCTCGCTTCATTTTTTTTCTGAGTTTCGATTTCTTTGTTTTGATTGGATAGATTTTTATCAGTTGGGCTACACCCTGCAAATAGAATAATCATAGTTAATAAGAAGAAATTTTTATTCATGTGTACTCTATTTCTTAAGTGATACAAGGATAATGTTTATTCATTTTAACTGTTTATAGGGATAAACATATTAACTTTAATCATGGAAATTTTCCTAATGTTTGGACTATCTAGATTATAAATTGCTTTACAGATCATTCAAAAATTTACTGCTCAATATTTAGTGGATTGAAAAGATCAAAAATTAACAGGCGATTGTATTATTGGATAATTTTTAGATGATGGTGAACAGCTTTTAATTCGCCTTGATTCTGAAACACCTAATTATGGCTCTGTTGCTGTCGTGAATCCAATTACAGCGAGAGATGATTGGTTTAGTGTTGAAGCCAACTTTTATAACTTCATTATGAATTATTTTGGATATAAGGGTGAAAAATACTGGGAAAATATTTCTCAAATATAAACCGACCAAGACAACTTATGTCGCCCGCCCCTAGTACATTTTCAATAAATTTGGCATCATACGATTAACGAAAGAATGAATAATGATAAATGACTCAAATGCGTTGGTTAGAACTCCTTTCAACAGTTCGTTTAGGTAGTAAAAAGCAAAGTACAGAACAGGCACGAAGTCCATTTCATAAAGATTATGACCGCATTATATTTTCGCAAAGTTTTAGACAACTCAATCGTAAAACTCAAGTTCATCCACTGACCCAACATGATGGTATTCATACACGGCTCACGCACTCTTTAGAGGTGTCATGTATTGGCCGTTCTTTGGGAATGCTCGCTGCTGAAAAAATCAAAAATGAACTCCCCGTTTGGATCTCCCCAGCAGATGTAGGGGCAATTATTCAAGCTGCATGTTTGGCACATGATATTGGTAATCCACCCTTTGGGCATGCTGGTGAATATGCGATTCGTGAATGGTTTGATGATGCTGCACATACAAATTTTTTACAGAACCTCACTCCTGAACAACAAGCAGATGTACGACAGTTCGAAGGTAATGCCCAAGGTTTAAGACTGCTTACTAAAATTGACTATCATCCTCATGATGGAGGTATGCGTCTTACTTACGCAACGTTAGGAGCTTACTTAAAGTATCCTTGGCTTTCTAAGACCATCGAATCTCAAGGAAATACTCCTGCAAGCAAACGCGCTAAATTTGGCTGTTATCAAGCTGAAAAAGAAATTCTTAAACAGATTGCAGATCAACTCGGTTTAATTCAATTGGGTGAGTATCATTGGTGTCGTCATCCGCTGACGTATTTACTAGAAGCTGCTGATGACATTTGTTATGCCTTAATTGATTTAGAAGACGGCATTATTCTCAATATGCTCAGCTATGAAGAAGTTGAACCTATTTTTCTTGATTTGCTAGGAGATTATGGTGTTCCCGCTGAACTCAGTATGCCGTATATGACTTGGCAACAAAAAATTGCCGCTTTGCGTGGTCGTGTTATGAAACGTTTGGTCGATGAAGTAACCACTGCTTTCGCAAAACAACATTATCAAATTTTGTCAGGCCAGCTAAAAGGTTCATTACTGCAATACTGCGCTGAGGATATTGAGATTGGGATTGATCGAGCAAAAAACCTTGCCCGTGAAAAAATATTTGAACACCCGCAAAAATCAGGTTTGGAAATTATTGCCCATCAGAGTTTACAGCATATTTTAGATGCCTTTATTCCCCTTACCACACCGAATAAAACATTAAGTTTTAAAGATGGTCGTTTACTGTCTATATTAGAACGGTTTGGTGCACGCTTTAGTGATCATCACTATGACAATATTATGCAAGTCTTAGATATTGTGAGTAAATTTTCAGACCATCAAGCCTATAACTTAGCGCAAGAACTTCAAGGTAATAAGGTTGGTTTTTTCTGATGAAACGGTTTGTAGATGATGGAATCACATTGAATAAATTTTCTCGGCAACCTATTTTAGTAGAATGTCCATTTTGTTTAAAAAATGCCACCGTCTATACGAAAAAAATTGATGATGTTGATTTTGAGCAACCCTTTTTTAGTTGCCAAAATTGTTGTAAATCATTTGACCAAAAAGCCAAACAAGAAAATAACTTAGGCTATTTCTCTGGGGTTTATTTAGATATTGAAGAAACTTGTCGTTGTAAACGTGGAAAATTTCAGTTTCATCAATACTATGCAAAAAAGAGTTTTGTTCCTCAATTTATTGAATTGAATTGCAACTTTTGCCCAATTTCCAAACGGATCTATCCTAACCAATTTGATATACGCAAACAATTTAATCGCGGCTTCAATACAGATCCTTATTTTGGTTATTGCCTAACACTATGTGTAGCAACAAGAAATGGACTTGTTTTCGCCTATAATCAAGAACATATTAACTGTTTAAAAGATTATATTTCTGCAAACCTTAGACAAAGAACTTATTTAAATACCAATAAAACCTATTTTAATCGTTTACCTGCTTGGATAAAATCTGCCCGAAATCGCAAAGAAATTCTTAAAGCAATTTTGCGTTTAGAGCAAATGGCATCTACTATTCAACCATTAACAAATAAGTGAACAAACTCAATGATCGGATGTCTTATTGGTGAAGTCTTAGCTTTAGAAGCACCTACCGTACTTTTAAATGTAAATGGCGTAGGTTATGAGATCGACACGCCACTCTCAACATTTTGCCAATTACAAAAAGGTCAAAAAGTTACCTTATGGACACATTTAGCCGTACGTGAAGATGCTCAATTGCTATATGGCTTCTCTAACGCTCAAGAAAAAACCATCTTTCGCACCCTGCTAAAAGTGAATGGTGTCGGTCCTAAAATGGCTTTAGGCATTCTCTCTACACTGAGTGTGGAAATGTTGGTACATACTGTTGAGAATGGTGATGTGAAAACTTTAGTTAAAGTCCCTGGCGTTGGTGCAAAAACAGCCGAACGTTTAATGATCGAGCTGCGTGATCGCTTTAAAGCCTTTGCTACAGGTACCACACCGAGTAATTCGACTTCAACTCAAATACAATTTACGGGCAATTCTGCTGTTGCTGAAGCTGAAGCGGCATTGCAATCTTTAGGTTATAAACCTTTGGAAGCACAAAAACTGATTAATGCCGTGAAAGCAGACTATACTGAAGCAAGCGACATTATCCGTGCTGCACTTAAATCCATGAATAAATAAGATAGATTAAGACACTCATGCAAGACCGTTTAATCAGTGGGGCTGAAAAACCCGAAGATCATTTTGATCGTGCCATTCGTCCAACCTCTTTGGATGATTATATAGGCCAACCTGTTGTACGAGAGCAAATGGAAATCTTCATTGGTGCTGCTCGTGGTCGTGGTGAAGCACTTGATCATACCTTGATCTTTGGCCCACCCGGTTTAGGTAAAACCACATTGGCCAATATTATTGCCCGTGAAATGGGGGGGAATCTTAAATCTACCTCTGGTCCTGTCCTAGAACGCGCAGGTGATTTAGCTGCAATGCTGACCAATCTTGAAGAAGGGGATGTGTTATTTATCGATGAAATTCATCGCCTCTCTCCAGTAATTGAAGAAATTCTTTATCCCGCGATGGAAGATTACCAACTCGACATCATGATTGGTGAAGGCCCTGGTGCACGTTCGATAAAATTAGACTTACCACCATTTACCTTGGTTGCTGCGACAACGCGTGCAGGTCTACTCACCTCACCTTTGCGTGATCGCTTTGGAATTGTGCAACGTTTAGAGTTTTATTCAGTAGAAGATTTAACTCATATTGTGGCGCGTTCAGCAACATTAATGAATGTTCCCACAACAGCAGATGGGGCAAAAGAAATAGCTCGTCGTGCACGTGGTACTCCCCGTATTGCTAACCGTTTGTTACGTCGTGTCCGTGACTATGCACAAGTTAAAGGTACTGGTGAAGTCACTCAACACATGGCACAACGTGCATTGGATATGTTAAATGTTGATAAAGATGGTTTAGATACTTTAGACCGTCGTTATTTATCGATGTTATTAGAACGTTTTGATGGCGGCCCTGCTGGTGTTGAAGCTTTAGCCGCAGCAATGGCTGAAGATTCAGGCACCTTAGAAGATGTGATTGAACCTTATTTGATTCAGCAGGGTTATGCTATGCGTACCGCTCGTGGGCGTATTGCAACCAACCAAGCCTATTTACAGTTTGGGATGACACCACCTGAGCCAAAATAATCAATAAATGGGAATATTCAATATTCCCATGTTCTTCTTATTTTTTCTAAAAGGCTTTAAGTTTTATAGAGAAATCTCTTCTCGTATATTTTTAGCATCTAACCCCTAACAATCTGTGTCGATTTATGTAAATATTTTTATAAAAATTAAATACATAAAAGAAGCTACATACAAAAACCCTATAAAAATAGGGCTTTTGTATTGCTACTCTAAGCTGAGATTTATTAGAATTTAAATGTTGTACTCAATTGAACACGACGCCCCTCTTGAGTATTGCTATATTGATTGTAATAAAGTGAACCTACTTTCTCATAATCAATAAAGTTTTTATCAAAAATATTATATAAAGCAACGCCAATATCCCACGCATCATTCACATTAAAATTTGACCCTATATGCATCAAACTATATGCCTTAAAATCACCCAATGCATCATAGACCCCTTTTTCTGTTGCAGACAAATTATTATATGTAGCGGCGTAACGAGCACGTTCACTACGATATTCACCACGAGCCCATAATTGGATATTATCATCAGCTTGCCATTTTAACGACGCGTTAACAATATGTTTAGGCGTATCGTTTAAAGGCGGATTACCCAGTGCATTATCCTGAATTTCTGTTTCGGTCCACGTATAGTTCAAACCAAATTTCCAAGTCGGTATAAATTCCCAATTTAAGCCTGTTTCAATACCATAGATATTTGCTTTTTGAGCATTGGTCGGACGTCTTACACTCCAGGCACGGGAGCCAGTATCTCCAGGTTGCATTAACCAAGGCGTACCCACACTTGCCATAAAATCTTCACAAGCTTTTTTGTCTTTAGAATCCTTGGCATCACATGTTCTTTCAATTGGGCCAGTGACTATTTTATCCTTCACCTGACTATAAAATGCTGTGATATTAGCATCAAAATTAGAATCATTATTAAAATAAGTACCTAATTCAAAGTTATTACTTGTTTCAGGTTTTAAATCTGGGTTACCAAAAAGAGGGGTTCGTCCTTGCCCACCTACGTTATAAATTCCATGGGTCAGGCGTTCTAAGCGAGGTGCTTTATAGCCTTCACTATAGCCACCTTTAAACGTCCAATTGTCATTTGCGTTCCAAACTAGATATGCTCTAGGGGTCCAAAACGTACCAAATGTATCATGATCATCAAATCGTAAACCCACCGTTAAAGCTAAATCAGGGCTAAGCGCCCATGTGTCTTCAGCGAAAAGACCCAATTGCTTAAACGAAACTTCTTTATTCACTCTTAATCCATCTTTAATGCTCGCATCCCACCATTGTCCACCAAAGGTAATATTGTGCCCATCAAGATATTGGGTTGCGAATTTAGTATCAAAAATCGTGTCTTCGCTTTCTAAACGACGGGGAGTCATCACATTTAAACCAGCTTGAGCACGTGATGAAATAAGGCGACCAACTGTTTCAGTTTGAGTATTACTAATACTGGATTCCAAGCTTCCTAATTTATTACGCCATGTATGTGCAAGCGTGAGTCGATCTCTATTATATTCTTGTGCATTATCATAGCCACCATTGGCCCCAAGCGTACCAAGTTGCCCTTTACTATTGTCATACCATTGCTCAGTTTTTTCATACTCTACGGAGAGATCATGTTGCTTAGTTGGTGTGAATGTTATGCGAGCCCCTATAGTTTCTAAATCCGATTTGGTTGGATTATTTCCCATACTCAGTTCTACTGAATTATTATTGTTATCAAGATAGCCTACATTGGATTGACTACGTTGCGCTTTTCGAGCACGAAGTTGTACTCCCAACAAATCTTGAACAATCGGACCGGTAATAAATGCATCAGCAGCACGTTGATTGCCAAAACTTGAGCTACTAGGGAGTAAAGTGCCTTCTAATGTTATTGAGCCTGTCCATTCATTTGAAACTTTTTTTGTAATGATATTGACGACGCCACCCATTGCATCAGAACCGTACAATGTAGAAGCTGGTCCACGAATAATCTCAATTCGTTCAATTGCTGAAATTGGAGGAATAAAACTGTTATTTGATTCACCAAAACCATTTGGTGTGATGTCTCCTGTGCTGTTCTGACGACGACCATCAATCAAAACCAGAGAGTATTCAGAGTCCATCCCTCGAATACGTATATTTAAACCACCTGTTTTCCCAGCGCTAGGGCTAATATCGACACCCTCAACATCAGTTAAAGCGTCTGCAATTGAGTTTATTCGTTTGTCTTTTAAGTCTTTTTCTGTAATCACAGTAATACTTGCTGGTGCATCTTTAAGTTTTTGCTCATAACCCGCAGCAGAAACAACAATTGTAGCAAGTTGTTGTGGATCTGCAGATTCAGTATTGCGTTCAGCGAAAGCTGAAGTTGTTGTAATTCCTAAAAATGCAATTGAGATTGGATAAAGGTTAAACTTACTCATAAATAGAATTCCAATAGATGGACGAGATAAATAATTGACAAAATAAAAACAAATAACACAAATACTAATGATAAGAATTATCATTAGTAATAAAAAGCATACAAAAAATAACCTTCCCAGTAAAGACTTATTACACTTAAAATTAACTAAAACTTAATAAAATATTTATTGGTTTTCACAAAGCGATTTAACGACACAGATCCAATTAAAAATTTTACTATTTTATAAAATTCATCTTCGATAAGTCATTTTTACACAGCGCTAAATATAAACTTCTACTGTCAGATTAAATCTTCAAACAAGTCTTTTCTTAATTTCCATAACATGTTGTAAGGCTTATCAAAAACTTTAATGATTTAAATATATACTTATTGGTTATTTTAAAGAATTTCTTATTAATATTTTTAGAAAAATATAGTGTATCTTAATATTAGGCACTTATAAGTAGGCAAAAATAAAGGATCATATATATAACTTTTTTTAAACAATCAGAAAAAATATTTCAGGAATGAGCTGACAGTGTTGATAGTTGGAAAATATGGCATATACATTAGGTGCTCAAACGTTACTGCCTATAACCCGCTATTACAAATAAATATAAGCAAGCCATTTTGATTAATGAGTTTTTCTTATTGTATGTTTAAAAATTTAAATTTATAAAAAAGCTAATTCAATGTTAATAATTTAATAAAAGGATAGTTGAAGATTTTGACTGAGTAACACAAAAAGGGAATCAAATTAAGTGAACTTGCATGGAATGTAAGTTTAGAAAAATTTTAACAGTGCATATATCTAAAGCTCATCCGAGAGTCTTTTATACAAATATTCAAACTCACTGATAGTGATGGTTATCGCCCGAAAATCAATATTTTCAACATGGATGTGCTCGTTTCATAATCAAATAAATAGGATATTTAAATATGGATAACACCCAGAATATATTACAAAAATTTGCAATAAAAGTCAGTGATTGGTCAGAAAAATGGTTTCCTGATTCCTATATCTTTGCCCTGTTAGGTGTCATCATTGTCGCCATAGCTGCGATTGGAATAGGAGCATCTGTTCAAGATGTCGCAATTTCATTTGGCAATGGTTTCTGGAGCTTGATTCCATTTACGATGCAAATGTGTATGTTGATTGTCGTTGGTTATGTGGTTTCAGTATCTAAACCCGTCGAAATGCTCATTCAAAAAATGGCTCAGATTCCAACATCTGGAAGGAATGCTATTGTTTTTGTAGCGACGGTCAGCCTCTTTATTTCACTGGTTAATTGGGCCATGAGTACAGTTTTAACTGCCCTTTTGGTGATTGCACTATCCAAGCGTAAAGAGCTGAATATGGATTATCGTGCAGCTGCCGCAGCCGCTATTATTGGTATGGGAGCAACTTGGGCACTTGGCATTAGTTCTTCCGCTGCTCAGTTACAGGCAAACAAGGCGAGCTTACCAGAACCACTTTATAACTTAACTGGTATTATTCCTTTTACTGAAACGATCTTTTTACCACAGTCTATGATTATGACTGCAGTATTGATTATTGTGTCAATTGCCATTGCATTCTGGTCTGCACCTAAAGGCAATAGTATAAAAACCATTGATGAATTTGATATTCATTTTGAAGATAAAGAGACCGAAGTTCAAAGCAAAAAACGCCCAGGTGACTGGCTGGAAAACTCTCCAATTCTCAGTATCTTAATTGTAGTTTTAGGCCTGATCTGGATGTTTAATGAGTTTACAAAAAGCAATCCGATTATTGCGATTTCCAGTTTAAACACTTACAACTTTATCTTCTTAATGCTGGGGATTGCTTTACACGGAACGCCTCGAAATTTTTTAAATGCAGTATCTAAAGCTGTCCCTGCGGTTTCTGGCGTACTGATTCAGTTTCCACTCTATGGAAGTATTGCTTTTATTATGACAAGTGCAATGAACGCACAAGATTTATCTCTATCTCATTATATTGCTGAATTTTTTGTATCAATTGCATCTAAGGAAACTTTCGCAATTGTCATGGGGCTGTATTCAGCTATTTTAGGTTTCTTCATTCCTTCTGGTGGTGGTAAGTGGATTATTGAAGCACCTTATGTCATGCAGGCTGCACACGATCTGAAAGTACATTTGGGCTGGTCTGTTCAGATTTATAATGCAGCAGAAGCTTTACCTAACTTAATTAATCCCTTTTTTATGTTACCCATGCTGGGAATTTTAAAATTAAAAGCCAAAGATGTTATTGGATTTACAGTTACTCAGCTTGTCTTCCATTTACCCTTAGTTTTATTCTTATTGTGGATTCTTGGTCGTACTTTAACCTATATGCCACCTACTTTTTAGAATGTAATATCTTTTCCTTGCCCTCCTTCTAACTTTAAGCGTTTAGGGCAAGGATATCACTAAGCTATTGATATAAATAATCTAAAATTGCGTATAGTTGTAGTATGTTAATTTCAGGGAATATTATAGATTACTTATTATTTTCATAAATTTGCCCTCTATATTTATTATTCATGTTTAAATTTAAGCTCCAAATTATAATGGATAATTTCGTATCGCTCTCTTATTTAATATAAATTTTATTTAGATGAGCTAAAACACTAAAGTTCTCTCTATTCGATTTAATATAATGGTCATTATATGAAATACTTCTCACTCAATCTTTCTGCATCAACTACTTTATCATTGCGTGATATTCTATAATTTAACTTTTGAGTATGACAGTGAGGGTAATACAGTACTCACTGATGCCACTTCATTCAAAGAATCCTCAAGCTAATCTCTGTCAGCCCTTCTTAGCACATTCGGATTGTAATCTTGTGCCATTTGAGAAAGCATGCCTTGTGCTAAAATTCGCGCCAAAGTCAGTGTTAAACTCTTGTGCAAATTTATAAGTGGGTCAAATCGATTTAATTTTTCTACTATATAGCCTCTAAAGGCTATATACACGTACTGTTTAATCAACCAGGCCTCTGTTCATGTAGATTTCCGTTTCTCTCAAAAGATCTCACAGATGCTTTTGGCATAGTTGATAGGTTCCCTTATAAGTATTGTAAAATTCAATGAAGCAATCAGATCAGCGATATAAAGCTCATCTTCTTCCAACTGAATCATTTTAAATTGAAACAGCACAAGTGAATACTGGCAAGCAATTGATAGATATGCAATAAACAACACAGGAATGCATAGCAACATGAGTAATAAATTCGAATTCCAAATTCTAAAACTTATATGAAATGTAGCAATAATAAGCAATAATAGAAAACAACAACCATGCAATCATTTATTCATAATCAAACACTTATAAATATTAAACTTTAATAAGCAATATTAAGAAATAATTAGCAGTCTATTTATGGTCTACTATGGGTCTACTTTTAAAAACTCAGATTTGTAGACCAGTCTAAATATAAGCAGCTAAAAATCCAACTATGGTGATTTCCCCAATGGTTGAATGTGGTACTCAAATTGTGAGTATCAGGTGTTGTGATTTCCACAACCCTTTTAGTGTAGTCATAAAACTGCATGACTAGTTTTAAACTAGGGTTGTAAAAGGTTGGGACGAAATTCGTACTTAGCCCAATTCTTTCTTTACTAATCCCTTCACATCTTCCAATTAACTAACAAGCCCTAACTAGGTCAGTGGTTTTTCTTAAATTACCAAAAAACTCATTTTTATATACATGATACGCAAGTTTTATTGTTGTTTTAGCAAAATTGTCATTACATTTAAGTATGTACTTAATAGTTTAAAACATATTTAAATACACTCTGATTTTTGCTTTTTTGATAGTTTTTATTCCAAAATTATTCCTAAGAATAAAGCCCTCAATCTGAGGGCCATGCATCCCTCAATCTTTCTGCATCAGCTGCGTGTCCATCAGCGGCTTTTGCCACTTCTTGATATTCTGTGATGCACTTTTCGAGTATGTCACTGTTGGTATTGGTGTACTCAATGATGGTTTCTTTGGAAGCACTGGACAAACGGCTGTTTGCAACTTTGAGTTGCTTTGACAAGCTGTCAGCGCTGGCATTAGCAATGCGACTATCAGACTCAATTTGTTTAATTTTAGCATTATAGTTTTGCTCCGCTTTTAACTGTTGTTCAGACCATAGTTTTTCTTTGATTGCTGAGTCTGCTTTGGCCTTTGCATTTTCAGCTTGCAGAATAATTTCAGTCTGCTTGAATTTATCGATCTGCCCTGCTTTCAGGTTCAACAAGGCAAGGCAAACAATCAATAAAAAAGCGAGAAGTCCGATTAAGATTTCTCGCCATTTTGAGATGATTAGGAATAATGTCATTTTAAAAATAACTCCATTTCAATTTTTCTGCGTTTTACAAGACCATTCAAAACTCGACCACCAGCTTTGTTCCACTTTGGAAATTCAGCTGCAGCACCTTTATAGTCCTTTGCATTGAGCTTTTTAAGCAAAGTAGATTTGCTAAGATTGCCTTCGCCTAAGTTATAAGTGAATGAGGCTAAAGCATCGAATTGGTTTTGACTGAGTGGAACTTTCACCAAACGATTGATAGCATTTTCAAATACAACCAAGTCATTACGCAGATATTCTTCTGCCTGAGATTCAGTGCATACATCGCCTTTTTTAACTCTTACACCATTGGGGTATTTGATTGTGCCAAATCCAATGGTCCAAATGCCCACACCATCATCATAGGCTTTCAAGCGTTTGCCTTCAAAACCTTTGATTAAGTCTACTCCTTGATTACTTGTCTTCATTTGATTTCACCTTATCTTTCACAAATTTCTCAGCTTGTGATTCAACAAATTGACTGCCCAATGTTCCTAAAAATGCACCCAAGCCAAGAATGGCAAGCATGTTTAAGTCAGATATCCAGATGAGTGCACCACCTGCACCAAGTGTTGTGAAGCCGTTCAAGATCGCTCGACCAAGAACAACTCGCCATGTTAGTTTTTCAGTGCTTACGAGTACTTTTGCCATAGCAATTACTACTCCCATTAGAATTAATTGAAGTGCCACTTTTTCATGCTCTTGCATGTAACCCCCTATTTTTGGCAATAAAAAACCCTGTCTTAATTAAAAGGCAGGGTTTGATGTGGTTTGTTGGTTTTTCAGAAAAATTTATGGAATATTTTACCCTATTATTGCAAACTAGTTTCGTTCTTTAACCTAGGTGTTAAATTTTTAGGGGCATAAAATGGGCGCTCTATAAACAAATATGAAGCAATAGAAAAAATAGTTGTTAATACAAAGACTATCGGAAGTGATAAATATAAGCTTTTTATATCATTTAAATTAAAAAAATCAAAAACAGTAAAAAGATAAAACAAGACAATTCCATGCAACAAGTAGGTGCTATAGCTAACATCACCAAGTATTTTTAACCCCTTATTGTTTAATAAGCCAAAAAAGTCACACCCATTAACTATTAAGATAAAAATTACTGTTAGTGTCATCATCTGTGGAGGATAGTAGCTTCTCATAAAGCACATGGCAACAACAAAAAGAAGAAGAAGAATACAGCTAACAGTTACATTGTTTCTCTTAATTATATCTTTAAATTTTCCATCCAATTTTACACTTAAAAATGACAGTATGAATAAAATGTACATAAATTTGTTAGTATTTAACAGTATAAGAAAAAAAATTATTGTTGCTGGAATTAAAAACCTTAAATCCTTTTTCTTTTTCATTACTAAATAAACTATAGGTAAGGCAAAGTAAAACCCCCACTCATACAGTAGTGACCATTGAACTCCAGCATTAATTAACATGCTTGGATAGTCTTTAAACCCCTCACTTTTAAAAACAATGTATCCACTAGCCCATCTTAACAGCTCATTCAAAGAGTAACTTTGCTGAACAAACAAAATCGTTGTAAAAACAATTATTACAACAGTGAATATGTACAGAGGCATTATTCGCCTAATGCGAGAAATATATAATTTTTTCCAGTCGATATCTTCACTTTTAATTAGCTTACTTAAAAATAAGTACCCAGTAATTAGGAAAAATAGTGACACAGGGACAGAACCAAAATTATTGATTAATTTATTGTCATAAGGATCCCAATTTCCTGTAGTTTTCCATAAATATGTACAGTAAAAATGATGCAACAGTACTGAAAAAGCTAGTATTCCACGCAAACCATCTATCGCTGACCCCCTGTTTATTGAATCAAAACTAGAATAATATACGTTTGGTATTTTGCTTAATAGAAGCGATGTACAGACCATACACACAAAAAATATTGTTATTAGGCTTAGAATAATCAACTAAATTCTCTTGCAAATTTTTTAATAAAAATACACTATTTGCCTACATTAAACCAATAATTAATTAGCGAAATAAAAAAAAGGGCACCCCCTTTTTTTTATTTATTGGATGTTAATCTGACTCAAGCCTTACAAGTGCACCACTGCATACATCACTGAAAGACCTCCCTGAACTATACGTCGTTAAAGTTGCACTCATATTGTAACCAGTAGGTATTGATGTTCCATCCAATCCATTGAAGTTAAAATTTTTCAAAATTAACTTATGATATCCATTCTGTATATCACTATTATCAACTGATAAAACTGGAGTTTTTGAAACAGTAACAAGATCAAGGAAAGTATTCATTTTCGTACCACTACCATTTATCACGGTCTTGTCTGCTTGCACAACTGAGACGAGAGTTGCGAAACAATAAAGTTGTCTTGGTATTGAAGTATCGCTATCAGATTGCTGAGTTTTAGTTAGCGCATTCATCAATGCTCCATTTATCCTTAATGCAATATAGCCGATTGAAACAGTTGAGTTCATAATTTCAATTTTTATATCAAGATCAAAGGTGCATCCAAGTGTTTGTTTTGCGTATTGCTGAATTAAATTTGTTTTAAGAATTGGTAGTTGTAAATCACCCCCACTCATTTTGAATGTTGGTAAATTTAGCCAATCTCTATACCAATAAGATACTTTGTTTTGATTGTGCAAAAATGGTTGTGGCGGGAATCCTAAATCGCTTAAGGATTGAGAATATCCTGTTTGATTGTTCATGTGACGCACAAAAGAATCTTTATTAAATAAATAATATGCAGTAGTCCAACAATCGCGGACTGTTATTCTCCCGACATGTTGTGTGATCATATTATTTGGCTTTGTGTCATAAACTATCTTGATATCTTGCCAATCTTTATCTGCTGTAAAAACATTCCCACAAGTTAAATTACTTATATAGCCTGTTAAGTTGAAGTGATAATCTGGAGTTAAAAGAATGTTACATTTGTTATTAGCTGCACCAAAAGTAATATTAGACTCAAGATATGGCCCGTCAATTTTAAGAGCATAAACATTCGATGCTCGAAGTAATAAGCCACCACCTTCATGCATACCATCATTGATTCTAAGCGACTGAATGCGTGATTTAATCACAGTACCACTTGAATTGGTGTAATCTTTAAAGTTTAGTAGATCACCACAACCCTCGCATTGCACATTATTCCATTCAACATTAAAAGCTGCATAACCATCAATCGCATGATCGCATTCAGACATTTTACCGCCCAAAAACTGCACAGATTGTATGTACGGAATATTCTCAACGCTTTTCAAAATTGAGCTATACCCAACTGCACCGATTTTATAGTAAGTGTTTGAACATGATGTAAAATTATAAATACGATCTAAGTTAAAAATTTTAGAATTTGCAATTGTTGAGCTAAAGTTAATGCCATCTGTATAAACTTTTCCACAAAACAAGTTTTCTGTAGAGTTTGGATTGCTTAAACTCGCTTTGCTTGTAAACACTGGTGTAGTGCTGTTTGCAACAACTTTAGTTTTCCCTGTGCCTGTTAGGCGAATGTCATTGTCACCGTAGTTTGAAACATATGGTAAACCAACAACTGAAGTTAGAAGAAAATTACCATCGCCCAGATTCACTGCATTGAATGCATCATAAGCTTTTTGCAATGCTGGGCCAATGTCACTTATTCCTGTATTATCAGCCCCAAACCATTCTGCATATACTCCACCTGAATACTGTCGCTCCCATCCATTAAAGATAGTGCCACCATCATTCTCAGATTGTCTTTGATTTTTATACTTAAACAAGCCTTTCTGCAAGCCACTATTTTGTACAGTTCGACCTTCCCATGTTTCAAGGGATAATAATTCTGCAATACTATCTACATACGTTACAGTGGATTTGATTTTTTTATTAATCCCATCAACAGTAAAACTCAAATCCGCATTCAAATCAGTCCAGATGATTGTCTTTCTTTTATTCTTGATAGTTACAGAGCATTTTTCATTTGCGATGTAAAGCTTTGCTGGTTTTCCGCTTTGAGAAATATAGCCATTTCTGGTGCGGATTGGTTGAGGCGCAGGGATAGACAAGTTTTCATCAAAAAATACAGGAACCGGGTAAACTTCTGGGTTCTTACCCACCTCACCAATGTACATATATCCAGCATCCAATGGATCTCCATCTACATCATTAAAAATTGGGTATGGAGATATAACTTTACTACTCATTCGCATAACTCCTTGGAGTTTATAGGATTTAGAAATTAAAAACCCAGCACTTGGCTGGGTTTGTATTTGAGTTTAATTTAAGGTCGTGATTGATTTGGGTTTAGTGCTTTTTGCACTCTTGCACGCACTTTGTTGTCCTTGATGTGTTTTGTTGCTAGACGAAGCGCTGACGCCACTGGTGCTGGGAATCCTGACATTCCTGACAAGGCGATATCCATAGCAGCTGTTAGTGTTGCTGCAGTATTGCTATGGTTAATTGCCGAAGATGTAGGAACAGTAAATAGAGTCTTGGATATTTCATTTACTGCCCGTAGTTTTTCAGCACCTTGTTTGCCAAAAATAAAGTCCAACTTACCACTTTTATCCAGCTTATTAATTGCTGTATTTAAAGCTGCTGGACTTATCATTTGATTTCCACGTGCATCAGGCGCCACACCTTTTGTTGCTTCCAATTTGATTTCTTGAAGTGTTTGACCTTGAATATCTCGCCAAGCCTGCTTACCCTCTTCACCTGATGTTAAAAGGGTGCGTTTAGCAAACCTCATGTCATCAAGTGAGCCATCATGAATAATTCGCTTCTGTACGTCTTCAAGCGCAACTCTTCTGTCACTACTACCAGTTTTATTGGTTGTAAGATCCTTAATGATTGCTCGATTTTCCCAGTGATCAGCCATCCGTTTTCTCTCAACACGAGCAGCTCGATAAAGTGGTCCAGCAACAGGATCAACATGTTGGTCAATCAAACTTTTCAGTATTGCGGTTTGACGTACATTGGTAGGCTCAAGGTTTGTGTTTTGATTAATCTCCGATCTCCATTTCTCCATTTGTTGAACTGTAGGGCTAGCAGGAATTAAATCCCCATTACTATCTTTATTCGCAATGCCTAACTTAGTGGCTATGGATTTTGCATCAGAAATAATAGGGGTTGATTTAAGGTCTGGTTGAGAGTTTAGATAATCAAGTACAGTTAAGGTGTCATTTCCATTTCTAACTGGCTGTGTCAGATCTACAGGTAATTGAGCTTCATTTGATTTGTCAGCTTTAGCATATGCAACACGGACACGATTCTTATCAGCTTTCATTTGTTTTTGAAGTGCACTATCAACAGACAAACCAACTTCACGCATATTAGTTGCTTGCGCACCTGTATCATCAATAAAAGCTTCTAGATTTTGTTGCATAACCTCATGCTGTTCTTCATAACGCTGGCGAATTGGTGTGCCAAGATTGGGATTCTTAGCAGTTTCAGTTTCAAATTTTAATTGACCAGGATCACGAGTTAATTGGCCTTGAGTCAATTGGGGAGGGTAAGGTAAATCTTGTGCTAAAGCATCACGAATAGTCGCTTGATCAACTTGGGCCGCACCAATGTTTGCTGGTGCTGGATTTGTGCCAGTATCGCGATTCAAGCCTACTGCATCCTTAAGACCATCAACTCCCGATCTAATTGCATTAGTGGTGGCTTGAATGGGTCTTTGGATGGCTTGATTTGTAGCTTGACCAGCACGAATGGCTTGTCCTTGAATTACTGGTGCTGCACTTCTTGCTGCTTGAGCAGCTAAACCTATTTCAGCAGTTGCAGGAATGAATGCGGCTAAAGGTTCAGTAACTTCACCAATTTTTTGTACATATTCTTGACCTGTTTGGGTTCTAGGCGCGTAGGTAAAATTTGCCGCCCCTTCAGATGCGCTTTGCTCAATCTGTCGTGCGCCTTCAGGTGTTCCAAATGTTCCAGAATCAACTGCACGACCAAAACCTCCTAAAGCTCCATCAACAAACCCAACTGCACCTGTTGTCATACCAGTCACCGTGGACAATGCAGCCTCACCTGCTCCTTTCAAACGATCTGTAAAGGTTAGTTCGGGTTTAACTTCAGTTGGCGGTTGTTCATGAGTAATGTTGCCATTCGCATCAAAATCTGGAAGACCTTGGGGTTGGGTGGCATTTGCTTGTTGTTTCTTTTCATCGAAAGCTTTAAGTAGGCGATTCATTTTACTTTCATTGCTTTCTGTGTTTGTTGGCGCTGATTTAGCAGCTTGCCGCTTATCATATTCAGCTAATAATTTCTTAGACTTTTCGCGATAATCTTGTCTTGCTGTGTTTACTACTTCACCACCTAATTGAGCATAATAATTATCCCTATTGGTGTGTCCAGATTTATACTCTGGATCATTAAAGCGCCATTTAATATAGTTGGTGCCTAGAACCTGAGCTGCTGTTTTATAATCTACATCAGGATTATCTAGAAATACATTTTTTGTTTGTTTGTATTCGGGATTGGTTCGCATTTCATTAAGCGAATATCTTGCCATTAAATCAAGAGATTCTTGACCTTGTTTAATTTTCCCATTTTCAATTAATCCATTTTTTGTCAATGATCTAACTAATGGAATCTCCCTCCCATTTTGCCAAGATAGCATGCCAATATTTGTTTTCTTATTTTTATCATCAACGTGTGAACCAAAGAGATTTTCAGGCAAAAATGATCCTTCTCGCCCAACTTCTGCGGTAATTATTCTAGCTTGATTATCATTTAACCCAGCATTTTTAAAAGCTTGAAAAACTTGTTTTTGCCAGTTAGCCATAATTTTTCCTCAGAAAATAAAAAACCACCCGAAGGTGGTTTGTGTAAAACGTTTAATTTTAAAAACTTTAAAGATTCTATATACCAATTAAAAAATCCAGATCATGTGAATTATTTTCAGTTTTTACTCGAAAAATTAATCCAAATCATCAATAATACTTTTTTGATAAGGCTTCTCTAACTGAAATAGTCTTTCATTTAAATCTATGATTCTTTCCTTAAGAACTAAAATTTCATCATCTTTATTATCATTAAGCAATTCCAATTCCTGCGATCTATACTCAAGATTTTCAATCCTAATCAGAAAATTCATGAAATTTTCATTCATTTTCTTATCATGCTGGTGTGCAGTCCACCAAAAAATAAAACCAGCAACAATCCAGCCAAGAATTTCCATAATTCTCTCCTTACGAATAAAGAGAGAATATCATATATTTTTACAATCCTAGATCATTAGCAATCTTTTGCATTTCAGCTGGTGTTACACCTCTTTGATCGGCAGCCTCTTTAATAAACTTTGAGTAACCATATCCCTTTGTAGAATACATTTGAGCATTCTTGTTTGCAGCCTGAGCTACACTGTTTGCAGATTTTGCAATAGCTGAGAGTTGCATAGCTACCTGCTTTGTATTTTGACTCAAATCCAAATTACCAAGTGCATCAGTCACCTTTTTACCCTCCATCTCTGTCATAGCGCCTAACCCCTTAAGGCTTTGTGCACCAATAAGGAAGGCTTGGCTCTTAAGGGTCTCAACACGACGAGCAAAATCATATTCAGCAGTACCTGGTATATTTCGCATCGCAGCATTCCAAACACCCGCACCACTCGCATCTGATAATTTTTTATAATCATTGATTAATTCTGCTGCCAACTTAGCTGTACCTGATGCATTTACCGCAGTAGAAGCGTAACTTTGCGCCTTCTCTAGTCTTTCAACTCTTTGAGTGGTCGTTTCGTTTTTCACCGCTCTAAGTTTATCTGCTGCAATTTTATAATCTTTGTCTAAGCCAGCATAAAATTGAGTTTGATCTTGATCCAGCTTGTCATAGTTAAACTGGTTATCGTATTCAATTTTATTCCCTTGGTTTATGACTCCTTGGGCTCGATCAGCTGCAGCAAGTGGAATATCACCAGCTTCCGCATTGATTTTTGCTGTTTCTGCTTCAGTTTTAGCCATCTCAAGAGGTTGCATTTCACTGGCACGACTTTCGTCACCAAGTTTTCCATAAATATCAGCAAATTTATCTGGATTGGTAGAAGCCATTAACATTCCAATTGAAGTTCGTGCCGCATTTGGATTGTTTTCAACCATTTTTGCATAACCACGCAAAACACCTGCATCCTTCGTCTGCCCAGAATTTTCATAAGCCGTTGCAGCATCATTTAATACCTGTTTTGCTACTTCAGGTTGATTGTTCATGAGTGCTGCATACGATTGAGATGCAAGGCTAAGAGTTGTTTTCTTTTTCCCGTCGTCCATTGTTTCATATGAACGCTTAAGGTTTTCTGAAAGTTGAGGGTAAAGAGTCATCACTTTTGAATAGTTTTCAGGGCTTGGGTTACTCGCAAGATACTGCAAGTCACTGTTCATCTTAGACTGTTGAGCTTTCTGAATAGCAACTTGCTCACGTTGCTGCTGTGCCTTATCAACACTAGCAGCCATATTAAAACCATTAGCCATACTTTGACTTACCGTGTCAACAGGATTTGGAATATCCAGCATGTAGTTATAAGGTTGCGCCATGATTCACCTCAGAAACCTTTATTGTATAAGTAAGCACCACCAACATTACCTATGGCACTGTTGACACTATTCCACATATTTGCATTTGCTTGACCTTGAGCTAATGCACTTCCTGCTTGGGCTTGTCCAACAGATTGCATTAAATTGGAAATATTATTTGCTGATTGCATTCCAGCATTACCTACGCCTGCGGCTGCATTCTGCCCAAGTGAGGTTAATCCACCTAGATTTTGATATTGTTGATTTACTAATTGATTGAGTAATTGTGGTCTAAATTGGCCTAATGCAGATTGAGTGTTTCCACCACGCAAACCACCCGTAGCTGATGCATTCTGCAAAATCGCATTCTCACCTTGTTGCATATAGGTTTGCATAGCTGAGCTATTATTAATCGCATCAATAGCTGCTTGTTGTTTATCAGCACCATTCAAGCCAAGTAAATCTTGTTGACCACCTAAACCTTGTGCACCAGCATTTACATAGGGCTTCATTAGCGCCTGGATTGCATCAAACTGACGTCTTTGCTCATCAATTCCAGCTTGACTTGATTCTGATTGAGCTGATGCTGCACTTTTTGCTGCCTTCTTTTGTGCTTGACTTGACATAACGCCACCAACAACAGCACTACCAACGACTGCGGCTGCTACCATATTAATCTCCCAACCAAGTTGAATAATATGTCTCTACAGGAGCATATCCTAGTTTTTCGAACAACCAAGAGGCATCTTTGTGCATCTTGGAGCCCACAAACATGCGCTGAACGCCACGTTTCTTTAATTGCTGCTCCACATACTTGAACAGCTGAAAGCCTGCGCCACCACCACGATGTTCAGGCAAGACATAAAAGATATCCATTTGACATGTTAGGCAAGTTGAGTAGTGTAATGCTGGTGCAACAAATCCAATAAAATATCCAACAATCTCGCCCGCATTCCTTAAAGCAACAAAAAGTAATTCACCGCGGTTTTCAGCATCAATATACCGATCGAATTGTGGAGATAATGGAACTTTATCCTGATTTAAAGCTAATTCCTTGTAATGAATTGGCAGTAACGGCTTAAGATAATCTAAATTGGATTGAAAGCTTTCGACATGTGTTGTAATCATTTTTTCACCTTGATGTCCACTACCATTGAGATACGATCAAAAGCAGAATTATTCACAACCTCATGCTCAAGCTTATTGTTAAACCAAAAAACATCACCTGTTTTCATTTCAAGCTGCTCATCACCAGCTCGCAAATAACAGCCAACAGATGACTGCAAAACCACATGAAATCTTGTGTAGTAATCTGTGTGTTCAGGTGAATCTGCATGGGGGTAGATTTTCCCACCTGGTTTGATCTTATTGATCATTACTCGACCCAAACGTTCGCCTTGCACAAGCGACATCAAACCGAAAACAATAGCACGAGCTTCTGTGAGAACCGCAAAAGATGGATAATCAATACTTTCATGTTGATCAAATTGACTTTCACCACGCTTATATTTTTCAAGTTCTTCTTCTTGTTCAAAAACACGCTTTTCAGGAAAACGAAGCATGATGCTTTCGATTTCACCAAATGGACCTTGCTGATAATCTCTTAGAAAAGTATCTTCTTTCCAAAATTCAGGATGTCGCTTTATATTTAACATCAAGCCGTTTACATCAGCAGTTGTAATAATATGGAAATTGTTCACTACACCACCTCACGACCAGAAATTCGCAAAACCAGTGCACTTGCGGTATCCGATATGGTGCTAATAGAGCTACCTGATTCAAGGACATGCCCAACAACTTCAGGGCATAAATATACATTTCCAGCTGCAACAGATTGATCTTTAATGATTAGATTTGAAGTCCCAGCTGAACCGGTTAACACCAAATTAATGCTAAATTTTGCTGCACTTGCAGTTACATTGGTAATAGTGCATTTATCAATCAATGCTTTGCCATTCTGAGCTGTATATTGGGTTGTTTGAGAGTTTTCGATAAATTTAGATGTGACTAAATTTTTTGCGGTTACAGTTGCCATTTATGTGATCTCAAAATTTGGATTTGAACATTCAATTTGCTGATAGATTGGATACAAATAATCTGATGTAATTTGCTCTTGAGTAGGATTAATTCCTAAAGAGTTATCAATGATTTGTGCAAATGCTGGCTGTAAAGCCATGAAATTAATCAAATACTCGAAACTAGTTAAAAATGAACCTGCGAAATTAGCTTGAGTTGAAGCATTGTCTGCAGAAATCTGCGCACTAGACACATCATCACTACCCCTATTTAATTCACTTGGAATTAATTCAAATAGCTTTTCAAATGCTTTGACAAGACGCTGATCTCCACCACACATTCTTTCTAAATCTTTTCTTGGTGGTGTTTTTGGATCCACTAAAGCCATTTAAACCCCCAGTGGTTCAACTTGAACCTCTAATCGAGCAACCGAAATCCTGCTTTCTGAAGTCCCTTTGAATCTCTGTATTCGCCAATTACGCATGTGGCCCTGCTGAAACCAAACAAGTCGCTTGTCTCTCTGCCCAATTGTTCCAGCTCCAATATACCGCTCCAATGACCAAGTCTCTCCATCAAGTGAATATTGAGTGCAAATTGTTGGATTATGACTAAATAACGTTCTTCCTGTTAAAGCCACTAATTCAACTTGATGAAATATTGCGCCAAAAGAATCATTGTAAATAATTGAAGTATCAAATGACCATTCAACAACATTAGTCCAATGCTCACCCTCTTTACTGGTTAAGATGCCAAGTTTATTTTCCTTGGGATGCCCAACAATCCATTTGTCATAACACCACACATGGTTTTGCGCTAAATACTGCACCTCACCAAATCCAGAGCATAAAAAAAACCAGACTTGCTGGTTTGTTGCTGTGGATGCTGCCGCATCATAAACAATAGTCTTATCAGGTAAATGAAAATATAGCCACTGGTGAGAATCAACCATTCTAGACTCTAAAAGACAGTGGGATAACTCATCCTCAGTATAGGCCCTAAGAATTTGGTCAATTTCTCTCGTGGCAATCCTTTGAGTTGTGCCGTTAGCAGATAAATAAATAGAAATTGGCTCGTTTTTATCACTCCCTACAAACGCTATTGTTTCTAGAAATTTGCAACATGTGCTTGGGCTCAATGTGCCTCGTGTTGCCATAGCCCCATCAATTCGACTAAATGGGAAATTTTCACCGCCAACATTGTCAAAAACTTCAATTGTATAGCGGTTGAGGGCGTAGATTTCATTACGAAGTTTGAATAGTGCATTTATTGGATCTGGATCAACTTCAGATGAACCATATTTAAGCGGATTAACTTCAAAAGGATTGTTTAGTTCAGTGATAACTAGAAACTCACCATCAGTTGTCATGAAATAACCATCAACCCATACAACATCCTTAACCACACCTAAATCACCATCTATGATTTGTTTTAGAATGCCATCTTTGTAAAGATAGAGATTATCCCCACTATTGACAGCCAAATAATCAAAAGAGTAATCAAAGTTGCAATAACCTGTGCCACCAACATAGCCAAGCTGGACCACTGAGCCATCACTATTTACTTTTACAAGTTGATCGCCACAAACACGATAACAAATACCATTCCAGTTAATCCCTCCCCGGTCTACACCCAACAAATCACAAAACTGCAAGATTCCTTCTGCCGGGCGAAGATATCCGTTTGCTAATCCGTTTTCTTTCGGCACAGGGGTTAAGTTTCTAGGGTAGGATGAGCGAAAATCCGAGTTTTCATCAGTATAAATTCCGCTAAGGATTGGTATTTGCATGTTTACCCCACTCGATACCATGTATGCGATAAATCATCGTACTTCATCTTAAAAAAACCTGTGGCATTGATTGCATTAGGCTCACCAATTACTGCTTTATCGCCGCCATCAATAGTTAGATTATTGATTTGCTCAGAGCAACTAACAATTACCTCATAACCATCTGTCGCGGTATCAACTGATGGCAGATTAATCCAACCTGAATCTATAGCTATAGAAGGATTAATAACCAAATAAGTACCCACTTCGTTTTTATCAACATCAACCGTGAAGTTATCATTTGGGTTAAATCTTTGAAGCTCAGGTGTTTTAAAGTCTGGTTTCGGAATTAAATCAAGTATTTCTTTAACCAAAATATCAAATGGCAATGCTCTAAAATCAGTGCAATTGCCACGATACATAACAAGTTGGTCACCCATCATCAAAGAATCAGTAGTATTTAATCGTTTAGTCATTAAAGAGCTCCACATCTTGATTTGGTGATAAAATGTTATTGTCTTGCTTGTTGATAATAAATTTATCACATCGGTGTTTATGCCCTGCGCCACTTGGAAGCGCACAGCTATATTTCATCTGAGGTGGGTTTTTGACTGCCATTGTTAGCAGGTCGTTGTATGCACCTTTTGCAGTAATGCGAATATCAGGTGAGATTTGTTTACCATGACTTGGTGCAATTCGAATTGCTAAATTAAATGCAAGTGCATCGATGGCGTAATCAGGTACATTCGTGTCTTGATCTAAATCACTTGAGTCGGCCTCGCTTGGTAATGGGTAGCCAATTTGAATAGTCTTAGATGACCATCCTGCAACCATTGAATCAAGTTTCCGTCTGGCACTTTCGACCTGCTCAGGCTGTAAGTCAAAGACATAAGCAGCCAAACCTATTTCTTCATAAGCACGTTCAATAATCTGACGCTTAGTCCATGACATAAGCACCTCAACTTTTTGGTAAATTTTCAGTTAATTCACGCTCATCAAAAGCATTGTGAACATAAACACCATCTTCATAGCTGCAATTACATATGCAATCATGAGTGTAGGTGTGTTTCTTAAGGTCGTTGATGGGAATGACATGGATTAGATTGAGGAAATTTCTCACTTCCCAACACATGATTACTCAACTTCTTCCGGGTAAACCGCAGCAATGACCAAACCAACCAGTACATCTTTGCCATCACGTGAACCATATTTAACTTCTTTGGAATCAAGAATTTCTTTAAGTTCTGTTGCATCCATGGCATTGAATTTCAGGATTGAGTTTTCTTTTTGGAGCTCATTCACTTTTAAAATGTATTCAGATTGAGCGGTTTGAAGTTGCTCTTCATACCATTCATTCTTTTTTAATGCTTCAAGAAGTTCTGTTTTGACTTGGTCTGGTTCTTCTTTTGTATTTGAAACAGAGCCTGAAGCAACACCAACCGATTGGCTGAACTCTGGTAATTCAGAATAGTTTTTATAGCCGTTTTCACGAAGCTCTTCTTCTTGCTCAACATTTTGAGCAATCAGGCTTTCAAAGTTTTTCTGATTACCTTTGTGTAGGGCTTTTGGGTATTCGTGTGACATTATGCTACCTCGTAAGTTGCTTCAAAAATATCAGGCTTACATGGATAAAACTCACCCTTTACGCCCTTGATGATGTAGTCGCCTTTTTGGCCAATCATGTTGCCTTCAAGCGTTGGAATAATGATATTTCCAGTACCTTGCTCGTATTCCCAGTCAACCGTGTAGTGCTCACCAAGAAAGTTGTTCGCTGTTGTAGCATCCCCATCCCAAATGATTACATCTATGACCACAGGTTTTTTGCGATATTTAGCCATTTCTACGCTCCTAAAGTGACGACGCCCGCATATAGCGAGCATTTGTCGTCAAAGTGTTATGGTTTAAGTTTGGTTGAACAATTGAATGCCTGCAAACTCTGTATTAAGCAAACCAACACCGTAATCAATATCCCAGCGATACTTCACTGAGAAATCATTGATATTGCCCTGACGAGCATATGTGATGCCAATACCTTGATCGGTTGTGGCACGCATTACTTGCCAACCATCCTGCGGATCAACCGCAAAAGAGCCCGGAATAAGCACTAACGAATCTTTCACAAAGAATGGGTTGATTGCTGCTGTCGCAGTATTCAAGAAAGTTACTACAGCGCCATTTGCTGGCGCGGCAGTCACGTTTTTGTACTGTAACTCTGCACGAGTAGGTGAGCTGTCAGCAGCGATTAATGGCGGGGTAATCGCAATGGTACCTGTTCCGCCTGCGCCAGTTACAATACCTGTTACACGGAACGTTTTTAATTGTCCTGTATCTTGTTTGGTAATGTGATGCACTGAGTTTACTCCAGCAATTGTAAACGCATCACCAACCTTTAATGTGCCACTAGTTACAGTCACATTGATATTTTGCCAACGGTTATCAATATTTGTCGTATTGCCTGCCGCATCTTTGGTTGACCCAACTGGCACATAGCGCTGACCAGCGCCATTAATTGTCACACCAGTTGCAGCTGCAGCTGGTAAACGAATGGTTTGGTCGTTCTTATATGTGTCGAATCCAGCAATATCACCCACATAAGCCTTTTCATAGGCTGCCTGCACTTTACCTTGTACGGTTTGGCGCTTAGCTAAATCACCAGCCATTTTGTTGTAATCACGTGGACTGTAGAATGCAACACGATCTTGCAATGGCACACCAATTTCTGTCAATTGGGCATCAATTTGAGCAACATCATCATAACCAGTGGCATTTGTTGTCACCTTTGAAACAATAGAACCTTGCATTGCAACTGTCATAAATAATGAATAGTTAATATCGCTTGCCAGCTTCTTCTTGGCCGCTTGTCCATATCGCTGCAACTGAACTGGATCACGTAAATCTTTTGAGTTCATAGAACCTGGTGCAGATTTATGAATACCAAGGCCAACAGGTACAGACAATTGGGTAATGTCACCAAAATTTGCAGTCTGATCAATGCCATCATATGTTACTGCACCATAAGGCTGTGGCAACCACAAACGATCAGATTGTCGTTCGCTTTGTTGATCTGAGCCTAAACTTAAATTGTCAGCAGCACGTGAAATAACAAGTAGATCATCAAAATCTTCTAAGACTTTATCAAATGCTACGCGCTCTTCTTTTGAAAAGTTATTAGCCATATTTGGCTCTCCTTATTTCTTCAATGATTTTTTGTATGCAATTACTTTTGAGCGATCACCTGTTCGATCAGCTTCTTTTTCTAGAGCTTCAAGTTTTGAATCAATTACACTGGATAGAGAAGCGGATCCGCTAGGTTTTCGTTCAGGGTTTGTTTGTGGTTTTCGAGTTTGCACTTTGATTTGAGCATCGATGTTTGCAGCAGCAAATGCGAATTGAATAGGATCTTTAATACCTGCCAATTCTTTCGCTTTTTCTGGGTTTTTACCTAAGTGGTAAATGATCAGTTCAGGATTTTTAGCGCCATGAATTAAAATGCCTTGCTGGGTTTCATTTAACACATCTCGTGCTAATTCTTCAGCTTCATCAAAGTCTCTCACTTTGGTTTTTACTGCATTTTTTTTAACTTCATAGTCTGACAATCTTTCTTGCCAAGCTTTAGTTGCATTTTCCTGTTCAGCTTGTTTTTTGCGTTCTTGATCATCATGTGAGCGCTTTTGCTCATACCATTCAGCAAGCTTTGTTTCGTATTCCTCTGAATCCCAACCAACGCTTTCAAGTGTGGGCTTCTCACCCAGCACTACCTCTTGTGGTTTTTGATTCTGAGATAATTGAGATTCAAGCTCTTTGATTCGTCGCTCACCTTCTTTGGTTTTACGACGAAGATCTTTCACCCATTGTGGTGCTGGCTGACCATTGAATTCATCATCATTTGATTCGTTCTTTGGCTCTTCATCACCGTAAGTCACAACAAATTCTTCAACTTCTTGATTTTGTTCCTCAGTATTAGGTTGTGCTGCATCATCTCGATGCTCGCTACCTTCTTCCTGATTACCTAAATCTTGATTTTCAGCATCTAAATTTTGTTGCTCTTGCTCATAATCAGACATTTTGAACTCCCTCACTCATTTCAGGCTGAGCGGATACCGTTGTGGCTTGGTTGATTTGCTGAACCATATCTAATACAGCTTGTTGATCCTCTCGATTCATACGAGCTAATGTCTCCGCGGTTTTCGCTCTCGTTTCTTCCGCTTTAACACTTACCAGAACTGTGTCAGCTTTTGCTTTTTGCGCCTTGGCAGAAGCTTCTTCTGCTGCAGCTTGTAAATACAATGAATTTGGATCAGGTTGTTGGTTTTGCGCTTCGGCTTGAAGTTGCTGTTGCTCTTCTTCAGTTGGCTTGACAACACCTAAGCGTAGTAATTTCTGACGATAATAATCACGTACATCACCAATGCCTTCACCTTCCATGTTCAACATGATCATTGAAGACAATACCTGTTGGTCGTTTTGATCAGTGACCATTGGAAGCATGGCAGTTAATGCACGAACTGTTGCGGAACGACGACTTGATGAAGTTGGACCAACATCGACAGCTACATCAAACTTTGCCTTTGACAAGTCATTTGCATATGTTTGCTCACCATCGATTATTTTTGGTTGAACTAAATCAATGCTGTCAATTTCATCTTGTTCACCAACAGTCTTCATTTTTCGACCATCTTCAACATAGATTTCTGAGGCCATTGAAAGCCAAATCTCACCTGATCTCTTGATAGCCTTAGCCATGTTTGATACATAGATATAGGCTTGCATGCCTAACTGTGTCTGAACCATATCAATAGCTTCTGCGCTAATGTTAGAAGCTATTTTTTCACCCTGTTCTTGATTTCCAAGAAGCTCTTTAATATCAATATCTGATATTTGCATTAGTGCCGCCATTGCTGGAGGGATTTGCGGTGGCTTGGTATATGAAATAGGCCCTTGAGCGATAATATTGCCATTGGCATCTGTAAGAGGGCTAGCGAGTAAGTAGGGGTTGTTCACTAAATTATCGTTAGCCCACATTTGTTCTAACCCAGCAACCTGCTCAGGTGCCATGATTGGCTTTTCAACAGCTGATAAGGCGCTAATTTCACCCAACTTACTAAGCTGCATGTTCTTCAAGCGTTGTGCATCTTTACTTAGACGAACATGTCCCATGCAACGCTCAATGTTGTCAATAAACCAACGTTTGCCGTAAACAGGAACAATTGGGATGTGTTTGCCTGCGATAATTCCGCAGTCTTCAAGCACTTTGCTACCAGATAAGATGTATTTATGAACTTTGCGCTTTGAGACTGTTTTAATTCTGAATTCTTGAGCGCCTGTAGCATCAAGTCTAACTTTTAGGTCTGGATTTTCTTCCAGTTCCTTTTCACTGTGACGTTCCTGTGTGCCATCAATCAGCTCAAAAATATGAATCTTTTCTTTCACAGTTTCGATTTTGTAGTATTCAGCAACATAAACCACGTCACCTGAACACCAATCAAACTCTGTATTGTTGATTGACTTATCCCATGTTGAAGGGTCTTCATCATATTCGTCTTTGAACGCATCAACTGTCATTGAAGATAGAACAAAGCAAAATTTTGCATCTGCCTTGTCTTGTCTTTTTGCATCTAAATCAAAGAAAACACATGAATCAGCATCGAAAATAGGCTCAATCACGATACGCTGATAGTCGTTTTTGTCATCTTCTTCATCTTCGAGACAAGCACGTAAACGCCATGCACCCATACCACCGCCAACAGCCTCTTCAAAGCCATTGTCGTAAGCTTCCTCAGCGCAAGAATCCTGCTCATCTGCACGATAAAGACCGTTGCAAGTCTCAGCTAGATCATCATTCTTTGATCCATCTTTGCTAATGAAATCAACGCTAATTCTATTGTTACGATACTCATTAATGATGCGAATAACAGCTAAGTGAATTTTATTTACTTCGAACTTAGGTTTGTTTTCAAACTGTTCACCAAGCTTGCCTTCCCATTGAGCACCCGCAATTGAATAGAAACGACGATCTTCTAGGCACTGTTGACGTTCTTCACGTACAGCGCTTTGAATCTTATCGAATTGTGTTTTTGCTTGAGTGAGAATGTTGGCAAGTTGTTCATTTGATTTAGCCACAACTTGACCTCTTAATTTACCAGTGATGTGCAGTGGGGATTACTGTTACTTTTGGTTTTTTAATAACACCAATCAAATCTCTTGATTGTGCAAATTGCCTGAAAGCATCAGCTGCTTCTGAGTTGCCATCAGTTTTTACTGGTTCGCTGGAATATGATTGGGCTTGCTTATTAAATTTTCTTGTATAGTTTTCCAAGTGAATCAAGCCTTCTTTACAGTTAACCTCATCAAACCAAACATCATTTACTAGTGATTCTCTAGTTTTGGTAATTCCATGAATTAACTCAGCTACACGTGGCACAATTTGAATATTTTGCAAACCTAAATTTTTTAGCATTTGTTGTGGGGATAAATTAGCACTTTCACCTTGTCTTGCATGAGCACCATCATGTGGTAGGTAGTGCGTACCCCATATCCAGCCACGCTTTTGCATGCGCTCAACAAAATATGCGTAAGGTTCACCCCAACCCTCATCAAATGATATGAATAGATCTTGCATTCTAACTCTTTGATGAAACCAAATTGCTGTGCCGTCTGAGTTACCAATATCCCAGAAAGTATTAACAGGGACACCCTCACGATATGGAACTGAACAAATCCGCCCTTCTTTTCTGATCCGGGTAAATTGTTCTGTGTACCAGCAGCCTTCCTTAGACTTTTTAAAGGCTTCTTTAGGAGTTGATGGGTACTCTTGCCACATCAACTGTGACTCGCCACTAAAATCAGTATCACGAGTTGCACACCACCATGCGCGCTGTTCAATCGAAAGTGTTACACCACACTCTTGCTCAATTGAATCAAAATAGGCGTGATCTTTCTCAGTAATAACAATGCCAAATGGATCGAGAGCATATTCTTTTGCCCCAAACCATGGGTAAAAGTGAAACTTATAGTCTTTCTTCGATAAATCCTTATTAGATTCTTTATTCTTACGTGCGGTTTCAGACATGTCATAAAACGCACCGCTTTCACCCTCTGCAGTTGATTCAATAACTATGATTCCATTTGGAGATACAGCAGGAATTGAACCTGTTAAGACCTCTTTAGCCTTATCGGGAAATTTTGCACAAATCTTTCCAAATTCAGATACATGCAAGTACTGCAAAGTACCAGAACGCATTGATGTTCCAACTTTTATAGAGCTATTGTTGTGAGCAAACAATAATTCACTTGCACTATCTCGACCTAACGGGAATCTTTCTTTAATCTCAGGAGGTAAATTTTCGTATGCAAACTTAACTTTGTCTCGAAATAGACTTTCTGCTGCTAGTCTATCTTGCGCAATCATCCCTGCGCGAGTATCGCCTTCACCAAACAGACAGCAATCCAAGTAATAGATTGCAATCATTGTTGTAAAGCCAAGCTGACGAGCCTTAAGGATTACATTTCTATAGTGAAGGTTTTCAATGAAGTTGATTTGATGTTCATTTGGTATGAATGAAGCTTTAAGACCTTCTGTATCTTCATCACCCTTAATAAGTATCTGATATAAAAAACCACTTGTTAGACGCCACCACGGATCAGACAAGTTTTTTTCAAGCTCATCTGGTGTCATGGTTTTATCCTTTAGGTTTTAATGTATTTCCACTTGCTCTAATCAATAGTTCTTTGAGTGGATCTGAAATATCATGCTCAATTTTTTCTTTAAATAGGCCCATGTGTTGACCTACCAACTTCAAAGCAGCCATTTGATCATGCATTTTGATTTCTACACCTTCTTTTGTTTGCTTTGCGCCTGCATACAATAATTGAGCTGACTCACTTAAAGTTGAAGTATCTTCAAGATGTAAATAGCCCTTGCCCTCGCCATCACATGACGGGCATTCAGGATGAGGCGGCTTGGTTCTGCGAAATCCATACCCACCAACATCGGTTGGATAATTGGCCGAATAAGCTGGATCTTCTTTTTGAATTTCTTTTTCTTCGGCTATCGTTTGCTGTAAAGCATTCTCAAATTCTGCTTCATCACGCCACTGGTATTGATGATCTTCACCCCAACAGAAACGACAATTAACTAATTTGTGTTTAACCAGTTCTCTTGGATCAGCCGTACCAATAGCCCAAAGCCTTTGAAGAACATCTATCTGCTCAATGTGTAATTGCTTTGCTCGCTCTGATTTAAGAAACTCAATTCTTTGTTTTACTTCTGGTCTACTAAATACAACAAAGCCATGCTGTTTTGCTGATTTTTCACTATATTTAGCTCTAATTGCGGCTTTAGTAATGTTTAAATCAAATAGATACTCATTGCAGAACAATTCATGTTGATTGTTTTTTAAGGGCTCACTCCCTTTCGGAAGGTCAATATCTTCCATAAATGAATCTCCCAATTGATTAACTTCAAATCAAAACTTATAATTATTAATGCAGGAGCAAGGACTTCCCGATGGCTTGATGATTCAATGCACAGGGTTCCTGCCGTTAGGTAAGTTTTTGAACTCCTATTGACAGAAGCAGTAACCAGCCTGTAGTCAATCGAAAGAACGAAGGACGCCACCCAAAAAGAATCACGGCAACTGTGAAGTCTTTATTAGAAGCCCAATTGATGGGCTTTTATTTTTTCTGCATTACTTTCATCACCCAATAAAAAACCTCCCGAAGGAGGTTTAGTTATTAACCAACTAACTGCTTACGAAAGGATTTATGGATCATCTCTTTTATGTCATCTTCTAAGTTGGCTTCAAATATAAGAATAATACTTGCAGATTCAAATTCAAAAGACGACTTATCATATTCTTGACCAGATAGATAAAGTTCTAGATTCCCGCTATTACTTATATCTGAGAATCCAAATTTATCTCCACAAATATTTACTAAGATATATTGTTTTGATTTCATTATTATCTCTATAATTAATTTAGAAACAATAAATTATCAAATTATCCAAGTAAGATCAATCACTCAACATACTTCTAATTGCTTTTGTTCTTTCTTTTAACTGACTAATCTTTCGATCAATGACAATCATTTCATCACGAGTCATCAGTCCACGAGATAAGCTTTGATATTTACTGATCTCTGATTCATATCGCTTGAGATTTGTTAGTGCTTCCTGTTTATCCATTTACACATCCTTTAAAGTTCTCTCAGCAACACAAAGCGAAACATAACAATCAAATTTTGCTCGACCATTCGTTATGAATTCATCTTTCATTTGATTCAGTGCATTTATTTCTTCTTGGTACATATTCAATAGGAAATCATTTACATCATTTTCTTGTTTTAGATTATCCAACTCTTGCTTTGCTTCTTTTAGCATTCGATCACAAAAAAGCTTTCGTGATTCTTCAGTATTGTTCTTATAGAAATCATACTTAAAATCTTCAGGTCCAGAGTGATAAATCATTTCAAAGAAGTTCATCCCACTTTCCTCTAGGCATTAAAAAACCACCGTTGAGGTGGTTAAAGGTTTCGAATTCGAAAGGTTTAAAATGGTGTGATTACACCTAATTAAGGGTGACATTTGATGTCATCCCCCTTAAACATACATTTACCCTGCTACACGTTTTGCGCTTATCAGCTATTCGGAATTCCCGAATAGTTCAATTTTAAAGATGAAGTGACCGATTAGAATTGCCTGATCCGCTATACAGCATAAATCACTTCTCTTTAAAATCTAAATAGGCCTAACCTTCCCACACTTCCGACACTCTCTCACTGTAAAGAAATCTGAATATTCCCAAACATGTCGGCAGAGGATTTGTTTGATTCGGAGCATGTTTTTCTCCTGAAATGCAAAACCCACCAAAGTGGGTCGTATGCTTGAGGATCTCTTGTAATTAATTTTTTTCAAGATACCTTGTTAATCCTTTCTCCAGCTCTTCAACTTCATCCCCAATAAGTGGGCCATTGAAATAAATGAGATAACGTATCTCATCACGGTCAATATGATGAATATATCTTGAATCTTCACCAACTCTACCTATGGAAACATTTTTACCAGTTTCATCGATACAATTTGGGTAAGAAGGCTGTACACCTAAGCTTTCTTCAAAAACCAAATTAAAACTACCATTTAGATGTTTAAATGCTTCTACGAGAATAATTTTCACTATTAACTCCATGTTAATCAATAATATTGATTTTAAATGAAATTAATACTTTTAACAGTCTGCACAAACTACAAATAAGCGAGTACAATTCGCGCGATTTAAACTGGCACGCCATGTAGGGCTCGAACCCACAACCATTGGTATAGAAAACCCATGCTCTATCCGGTTGAGCTAATGACGCAAAAAAGGCGCTGTTACGCACCTTTTAATTTTATTATGACCTGCAGTCTTATTTAACCTAAACCATAGCCATCTTTCATGACCTTTCTCCCATTATACGCTTGTGCACGTCACAAGCACCTTTATAAAATTTTAGACAAAAAAATACCCACGTATTGGAATAGATGGGTATGGAAATCAAAAACTTTGATGCACTGTATTAATTCTATACACTGCGTTAACTATAACACGAATATGCCATATACCCTGTACAGGGTCAAGAGATCAACTAAATTTATTTGCATATTTTTCAATAATCTTTTGTTCTTCCTTTGCTTACTTGTATCTAATGAATGAATATCGACTATGCAGAGCAGCTAGACCGCACTTAACATCGGACCGCGCATCCATTTCTGAACGAATGATTGTAGGGTTATCAGCTTGCCCGACCTTGATCACCATGTTGGGCCATGAATTGCCATAGAAATACCGATCAATTATCGCATCTAGCCACTCATCTAAAATGCTTGATGTGCCTTGAATATCAAGAATTAAGCGCTGTACAGCTCTTGCTTCATTATCTGATATCTCGCAACAATACTTGTTTTTTTTAGGGGTTGAGGCTTTCGAATCATCATTGATCCAGTCAGCAATAATTTGCTCCTTACTGGTAATCTTCTTTGCTTTGCGCTTAACAACAGCCTCATCCATAGCCACAGCGATTGGATTTATGCTTCTTCCACAAGTACCTGTATTGGAATGTTGCCATGCTCCAAATTGATAAAGCCACTCTTCTAAACTGTATTTATTCCAGTCCACTGATTGCATAATCGTTACTTTAGAATTCATTAAACACCCCATACCGTCACACAAGTCAGAAAGCCAAAAAAACAAAAAATGAGAAAACCTAAAAATATTAACGCTGCCTGAAAATCTGTCATTTAGTCACCACCGGAATTTGTTGGAAATCACAACGTGTCTTCTTCCCATGTTGCTCGTGATTTTTTCTTTGCTTTTCACAAATGGATTGTGTTGCATACTGAAGCTGGTAATACGCCCTTAAATTATCGGTTCGATTGTATGATTCACTATTAAAACTCACTGTCAAAACCCAAACTGTCACCCATGTAATCACTATCAGTCACCCCGCTAAAAACTTGGTAATAGCTTCTTGAAACATGGAAGCCAAAACAAAAATGGTTAAGCAAACATATAAAACTGAATCACTATTCATTGCGCACCTCGTAAGGCTTTTTCTAAATCTCGAATAATGTAATCCGTTACAACTCGAACACCTTTGTCGTACAGATCCATTTCTTTAAAGTTGGTCATTGATTCTTTTAGATCAATCAATACCTGCTCAACTGCTTTAACTTTTTTACGTTCAAGTAAATACAGGTCTTCGATTGATTCGCTAACCATCTTGTATTCATCAATATCGGCCTGCAGGTATTTCCAGCACTGATACCAAATGACCCATTTATTATTAAACTCAACTAGATATTCAGCTTCCACCTTTGAATTTAAAGCTTCATACAAGCCAAATTCGCCAATCTCACTTTTAAAAACAACGTCAGCTTTAAAAACTCCAATCCAAAACCTATTTTTCTCAAACGCCTTTCTGCATTCATCCATTAAGCCAGCATTTAAATTTTGGTCATTATTTGTCATGTTCATATCCCTGCCATCCCAGATTTAAATTTTGACTTTTGGTCCACGTTGGTTAGTTGCTTTTGGAAATACTCCAGGTTCTCATTTGAAACATTTGAGAAGCGACTGTATTGCAACTCAGAAAATAGGAATGTTTCGCCTGTTTCACCATCACGTACCTTTGAGGCAATAACCTCAAGCATCCCTTTAAACTGGGATTTGTCTTTGTTGTAATACTCATCACGATAAAGAAATAGGATTACATCTGCGTCTTGTTCAATCGCTCCTGAACCACGTAAATCAGACATTACAGGTCTTTTGTTTGGGCGCTTGTCAACATCGCGGCTTAATTGGCTAAGAGCAAATACAGGGCAATCAAATTCCATGGCAATATTCTTTAAGCCTTTGGAAATTGCAGTTAAACGTTCGTGTTCGGATATGTTCGGGTTCAAGTGAGGTGTTGCTATCAATTGTAGATAATCAACGAAAATAGCGCCTAATGAGCCAAATTTCGCTTTGGTTTTTCTAGCATGACGCCTAATATCAACCAACGTGACCACACCATCTTTGATGTCAAATGGTGCTTGCTGCATAAGCTTTACCGCATCTGCAAACCCCGTCCAATCATCTGGCTCCATGGTACCGTTTTGCATTCTTTTTAATTCAACACTGCCCATCGCTGCGGTAATACGTCTTGAGATTTTTTTCTTTTTCATCTCAATTGATTCAAATAAAACAGGCTTAACAAGATTGGTTGTAATATGGGTTGATATATTTTGGGCAAATGCGGTTTTCCCCATACTTGGCCGTGCTGCAACAATGACTAAATCACCGTTTTGAATTTCACCGATTTTATTATCCAAGGCAATGAAACCAGTATTTACACCTCGTACAGCATAAGTTCCTTCCATCTTCTCAGTCTGGATCTTATTGACCTCGTCATAGAGATCAACCAATGAGTTAATTAATGGCTCTGGATCATCATCATTGGTTCCTGTACCAATATCACTCAAAACACTATTTGCCTTTGCGATTGCATCATCTGCTGTGCCATTACTCAAATCATTGGCAATTTTTTGAATGCGGTTACCTGCATCTCTAAGATTTCTGCGAGTTGCCAAGTCTTGCAATGTTTTCAAGTAAGACGAAACATTGTTGCTTAGGGTGACTGGTGCATTCTGGAATAAATCCAAAATGTATTTTTCGTTTACACCCTGTTTTTCAGTGCCTAATGTTTTCAAGGAAGTCATGATTGTGACTTCGTCAATCGGTTCACCCTTTTCGTGAAGTTTTTTCATAGCACGAAATAAAACAACATGGGTTTGGATGGTGAAAATTGACTCGTTTGTCTGTGAAATAAACTCGCAGCATTCCTTGTATGTGAACATTGAAACCAAGAGAGCTAATTCACAAGCTGGATCGGACAACTGGTCCTCAGCCACTCCCAAAATATTAAATTGGGTATTCACTTACCACCTCCCAGACCTTGGCCATACTTCACCGGTATTGGTTTGATTTCGGGTGGTGGGGTTGTGTCCTCTTGCTCGATCTGTTGTTCATCAGGCGTTTGGATGTACAGACGTGGATCTCGCTTAACCCATTTCACAAAATTCGAATACATCTGATTTGATCTAATTGATCCAGATTCAAGTTTGGTTTGGTAGTAAGCGTTTATCTCAGGCAAGATTTGATTAATCAATTCAGGTGTCATTGGCATCAAGCCAGATTGTTTTAACCAGTCGTTGAGTTGTTTCACATCAGGTGTCCAGACTTTTAAAACTTGATCAAGAGAATTTTCAGCGTTTGCGCTTTGCTCTTGCTCTTGTTTCTGCTCCTGTTCTTTTTCCTGTTCCTGCTCTTGTTCCTGCTCTTGGCTTGCAAGGGGCTTAGAAGGGGCTTGTAATTTAGTGGTTATTTTTGAAGAGCTATCACGTTTTTGAGTCATGCAGAATGCTTTACTGTATCTATCGTAAAAGCTTGCTAGATAAGGGTTTGATGGCAATGAGTTATATTCATTTTGAACACCAATACTGCGCTTATCTGTGGGTTTAAGTTGATCAGCAATTTGAAATCTTGCCATCTCATAAACCCATACAGTCTCAGTATCATCATCATAACTACAAAATCCCGCACTTTCAGCCCATCGAAGCCCCTTTGAAGCCCCTTGTATGCCTAATCCTGTTTCATGGGCAATATATAAAAGTGGAACATAAAAAAGCCCCAACATATTGGCGTGTGGGCATGTAATCAAATACATAGATACAATTAATGACTCTGGGCACTTTCGTAATTCTTTGCCAGTTTTCCCAGCCCAGAAGTTAGGGGATATTTTGGCGTAATCACGCATGATTTAACTCCTTTAAAGGGGCTTGCAAGGGGCTTAGAAGAGGTTTAGTTAACTTAAATTTGATGATCATAGCTTTCCTTTCGCTTCAATCATTTTTCTGTGTGCTGACTTAAATCGATTAAGCAATCCAAACTCGGCCCTGTTTCTTTCCAGATCCTCAAGGATGTCACCAATGAAAGCGCCCTCACCTGGTTTGCATTTTCTCACCACACCTAATGCCTTCTGTAACTCAACTTCGATTGAGCGAAATTCCTTAAGTGCATCTGCATAGGCATCATGATCAACCCACCATTGGTCATCATTTGCATTGTCTAAATCTTGTGCTAATATCGGTTTATTCATTTTGGTTTACTCCAAATGTAAAACCGCCTCTGCTGGAACAGATGGCGGTTTTATTTTTTTGATGAGTCAAAATTAACTAACTCACTCTCAGATGATCTCAATTCAATCCAAATATCTTGATATGTAGCAGGAAAGAGTTCTTTTCTTGTACATACCCCCATATCTTCTGCTATGACTGCAAGCCTGATTTTTCGATCAACAGGTATTGCGCTCCACCCAGATACAGATGCAGGTGTAATACCTAGGAATCTTGCAACAGCGTTAACTCCACCTAAATTTTTAATAAGTTGAACGTCATTCATTAAACTCTCCTTACATCTTGATCATTATTAGGCATACCTAATATTAAATCAATAGGTACACCTAATTAAATTTATGTTAGGATTACCTAACTTTGTGAGGATGGTTTATGAATACTCTTGCTGAACGTCTAAGATATGCTATGGAAGTTTTACCAACTAAAAAAATTAAAGGTATTGATTTAGCACGCGCTGTTGGTGTTAAACCACCTTCTGTAAGTGACTGGCTTTCTGGAAAATCCAAAACTATGGAAGGCGAAAATCTTCTAAAAGCCGCTGACTTTTTAAAAGTCAATCCAACTTGGTTGGCTACTGGATCTGGATCACCAAACGAAAATCTAAACCCTATTTTAAGCAACCCAGAATCACAATTTAAAATTTTAAATATTGAAGCTTTCAAAAAGCAATACAACATTCCAGATAGCGAAGATGCTGTTTTATTTTCGCAGAAGATTGAAAAGCCACTTCCTACCAGAAAGAGATGGGTTCCAGTTAAGGCTTACAGCAAAATGGGAATGGATGGATTCTTCACGGATATGGGTTATGAGGGTAATGGTGGTGATGGATATATTCCTACCCGTTCCGCCGGTGATAAATCATACGGGATAAAAGGAACTGGCGATTCCATGTACCCTGCTATCCGTAATGGGTGGTATGTGGTTTGCGATCCAGATGCAGAATTAACCCCAACTGAATTTGTCCAAGTTTGCTTAAAAGATGGTCGTTGCACGATTAAAGAATTGATTGGTATTAATAACAATGTCCTAAATTTACTTGCTGTAAATGGAGGGGAAAGAATTACATTTGATATGGATGATGTAGAGAGCATTACTGCAATTACGGACATTATCCCGCCAAGCCAACATAAACAAGACCACCCCGACTCCATATGATAAACAAGATTTTCTTTAGCTAAAATTTAGTTCATTAAGAAAAAGGATACTACTAATCAATTTCTAACAACCTGCTTTCAGCAGGTTTTTTTGTACTAAAAATTAGGCATACTAAAATAATTAGGAATACCTATTGACAATAAAGTTAGGTACACCTAATATTTATAACAAGAAACACAAAAAGCCCCACACTGTGGAGCTGAATTTAAATCTTAATGCTTTTCTCTGTCTTCGACCAAAATTTCAGAGATGCATTGCTATAACTGGTGATTCATTATGAACCAAAACACAAATATTAGTCAAGTTGGCAAAAGCAACAACTTAAACGAGCGATTGGAAAGCTGGTTAAAAAATGAAGAGTCATGCCACTTCTTCGCTATTCAAATTAAAGGTGGTGAGGTATATCCATTTGGTTTTAAAGATCGCCCTTTTTACACGTTAGATCAAGCTAAAACTTATTTGGAACACCTTAGATTAAAAAATCCAGATATTGAATATGGCATCTGCTCTGGTGGGGTTGATGTTGATGCTATTGATTTTGAAAATCTTGATGCACCTATGTGGCATCGAGTATGGATGAATCAACATCAAGTGCGCTTAATTAAATTGCAAATGGCGAAAAAGTCGGAAAAGGAATTATCTAAATTAATTCAAAATTATGATGAAGTTGTTGCTTGGCAAGCTGCCAATAATAAAACTGAATTTTGTCACTATTACTTTGTTCAGTCTTGTGATAACGAATCAATTGCGACCAGTTCATCACACACGCCAGATATATTTGAAGCATTAACTACAAAAGTTTGCTTCGAAAAAACAATGCCAGGTAGAAGCTTTAAGATTAGTCGCGGTCTAATTTCTACAGACTCATTATTGTCAATGGATGGTCGCACAGCGGATTTTTTTCAAGGATTCATTGATTACCACAAGGAAAGAATTGCAGATCTCGATCCTGAATATATGGTAGATCGTGAAATTGTCACCGAAACAAGAACAGCAAAACGGTGATTCCAATGACTGACCTTTCTAACTTACCAATCAAAACTAAGCAACTGGCTTTTGTTTTGTGGCTTCACAAGATTGGCTATAAAGGCGTTATTCGCCCATGTGGAACTTTCGAGTTTCAATGCCACGTTATAAATAAAAGATTCCCTAGGAACGTGAAAATCGTTCCGAACTGGGGATTCAACAAACCAGCTAAGCAGTTGTATGCAGAATTTTTAGAGCATTTGAGGGCCCCAGAATGAAAAGATTAGTTTTGCCGTGGATCTTACTGCAATCAGCTTCAATTTGTTCAGCTAAAAATGACCCACGTAAATATCTAAATGGTGTCACTTTAATTGATGGTCATGTTGTGGCTACAGATGCAGAACGTGTTTTTTACTGCAAATATGATGAATTACCAAAACTGAAAAAGCCTTTAACTATCCCACTCAAGGCAATTAAAAACCTTGAGAAAAAACTAGATAAAACACGCTCAAGTTGTTTTGTTGAAGTTGTGCATCATTCCGATGGTTTGGCTTTGAATGTAATTGATATTGATCCAGAGGTATTTACCCCTGTTGAATCTATATTCCCTACTGAATGGCACCACATGATCCCTCAAGATGATGGAATGCAATACAAAGGCGCATCACCTCATTTTCAATGGAAGCACATGGTTGATTTTCAGAAGATAAATAAGCTTTTGGGTGCAATTAATCCAGATGACACATATTTAAAACCAACAGGTTTAGATACCCCTGCCCATGTTTATTTTTATGGCAACGATTATTCAGGTGCCAAGGGTTTGATTATGCCGATTGTTGAGAGGAGTGTTGCGTGATGAGCACATTAAAAGATTTAAACAAACATTTATTTGAGCAGTTAGATCGCTTATCTAACGCAAAAAGTGAAAACCTCGATATAGAAGTTCAACGTGCAACAACCATGCAAGTAATTAGTGCTGAAATCATCAAAGCACACAACACTCAATTGGAGGCTGTCAAGTTAGTTGCTCAATACAAAGGCTTAAACCCAAACCAAGAAGCACCAAAAATCGAAACTGGAAATATTGAGGTGTAATATGACTAGAGGCGCTCCATTGAAATATAGTCAAGCGCAGTTAGATTTTATTAGATCAAATTGTGCCTTAGGGCGAAAAGAGTTAACAGCGCTCGTAAACGCTAAATTTTCAAGCCAATACACTGTTGATCAAATTAAGAATTTATGTTCTCGCAACAAATGGACCACAGGTCGCTACGGCCTTTTTGAAAAAGGTCATAAGACTTGGAATAAAGGTAAAACTGGCTATATGGGATCAAATGTCACCAGTTTTAGAAAAGGTAATACTCCACACAATACAAGACCTTTATTTAGTGAGCGATTGTCTAAAAAGGATGGGTTTATTTTTATTAAAGTTCGTGAATCGCACCCTCAATTTGTACCTAAGCACCGCTGGTTGTGGGAAAAAGCTAATGGCCCAATTCCTGAGGGGCATAACGTTGTTTTCATCAATCAAGATAAGACTGATTTTCGAATTGAAAACTTAATGCTTGCAAGTAATGCAGAGCTTGGATCTAGGAATAAAAGATATTCCAAAATCGCAAACGCTGAAACAAACGAAACGTGCTTATTGCTGGCCAAACTCAATATAGCCGCAAGAAAAAGAATAGGAGCAAATCAATGAACACTAAAACTATCAAATTTAACGTCGATCAATTGTTTGCTTGCTTGCCTCATATTGATCAAGAACATGAAAGCGAATTGTGTCGTAATGCATACATTGGTGATGGCTATATTTGTGCAACTGACAAAATCACTTTTATCAAATTGGAAGATCAAGAACTCAAAGGTTGTGATTTCTTAATTCCAGTTGAACAAATTCAAGAACTCGCTCATTTCAGATTTGGGCAAAATTACAACTTTGTAGAAATTACACTCAAAGTCATCGAGGACAATAAAGCGGTATTTGAGCTAGAAGGTTTCAAAGATGAATTCAAAGTTTTTGACTTGCCGAAACTCAATACAAAAGGGTTCACCAATTTTCAAATCAAGCGTCCAACGTGCATCAATGTTGAAACCCCATTGGTGAATCCTGAATTACTTGTTCGATTCCAAAGCTCACTTGAGTACCTTACTGGCGTGAAAGGTTTAGGTGTTCGCATGCTTCCTGCTGGTCCAAATGACCCAATTTATGTTCAAGCTTTTAAGGATGTTTATGGGTTGGTTATGCCAATGTCACAGGATTATTTTTTTGAGCTTATTGACTTGATAGCAAAATGCAAAGCTATAGATAGCTTGGAGTGGGAAAGCAAGTACGGAAGTGGTGAGGAGATCAAGTCATGAACGCATTAGTTAAACCAGCAATTCAGATTGCTAACAAACAAACCGCAGTCATTGAGTATAACGCTGTGCCAGTAATGACAACTGCTCAACTTGCTGATTTCTATGGCGCACAACCTAGAAATATTACTGATAATTTCTCAAACAACATTGAGCGATTTGAAGAAGGAAAACACTACTTCAAAGTTGAAGGTGATGAATTAAAAGGTTTGAAGGACTGCACCGATGATATCGGTTCAGTTCAAATTAGCAAAAATACTCGATCCCTAATTCTATGGACAGAAAAAGGTGCTTCACGACATGCAAAAATTCTAGATACAGACCAAGCATGGAATGTATTTGAACAACTTGAAGATTGTTACTTTGCTACAAAATCACAGGCTGGCTTTGAATTAGCAATTCCTCAAAACCTGCCTAGCGCATTACGTGCCTATGCGGATCAAGTTGAGCAGAATCTAATTATTGCCAAAGAACGTGACCATGCAATTGCCACCAAAGCGGAAATTGGCGAACGGCGTGAAGCTACAGCAATGGCAACTGCATCTAAGTTTAAGCGTGAGAATGAGAGCTTAAAACAGAAATTAGGTGAATCCACAACCTTTGCAGCAGTAGCAACAATCAACTCAAAACTAAAAACCAGCTTTGGAAACAAAGAAGGTCGCCAGCTTTCTAAATATAGCCGAGAGCATGGTTTGGAAATTAAAAAAGCCACTGTGCAAGATCAGCGTTTTTCAGAGGTGAATTCATATCACCGAGATGCTTGGCTCGCACTTTTCAATATCAACTTAAATTCAGTCTTTGGAGTATAAACATGAAACAGCCATCTAAACTTATGTGTCAACTTGCCTCATTAACTCGTGGGCTGGATAAAGAAGGTTCTGAGGCTAAGCCAAAACCACGCCACAAACTTGCTTTAAAACTCCGCAAGGTGGTGAAAAGCGCAGAAAAATTAGAAGAACAGGAGTTCGAGTGGTTCTGTCGTATCAATGGTGCAAGAGATATAGCATTAGATCTCATGGATGGACTAGGGCTTAAAAGTGGTGCTGAGATTGAAAAGCAATTAATTCATATTCTTGAAGCATTGGATGGTGTGGAATGAGCAGACAAACAAAACTTTCTAAAATGACAGAGGAAGAAAAAATTCTGGCCACAAAGATATTCTGGGAATCTCCAAGTGATGCGACATTCCCTCCAACCACGGTGGCCTTAGTTTTTAATGTATCAATTCAATGGCTACAGTTAAAACGCTGTGAAGGTGGAGGAATTCCTTTTACCAAAGGTTTACGTAAAATTTCATACACCAAAGGTGATGTTGTTAAATATTTTGAAGGCCAAAAACTCACAAATACAATCTAAATTAAAAAGGAGGTCTATCCTCCTTTTTTATATCCCTCAAAAACAATATCCTCAACTTCCTGCATGGCCAACCTCAACTTTTTATCACTAATCTGGATATAACCCTCAGTTACATCACCAGATATAGTGTGGTTTAAAAGTCTTTTAATCGTGTATTGGCCATAATCTAGATTTTCAGCAATGGTCCCAAATGTACGTCTGAGATCATGAAAGGTAAATTGAATGCCTGTTTCATCAATTATTTTTTGTTTAGCTTGAAATAAATTCGTTGTATACCCTTTTTTCTTAGCTTTAGGAGAGGAAAAAACATATTCATTAAACTTTTGCTCATCTCTTTTTTTCATTATCTCCCAAAGGCGCTCTCCCATTGGTAAAGTATGCACTTCACCGTTTTTAGGATCATTCGATGTTATCCAGCCATACTTTAAATCAACAGCATCCCATTTAAGCGTTTGACATTCATCACGGCGAAACCCGGTAAGAATCAGTGTTATTAGAAAATCTCTAACTGTATTACGCTCTTGTCTTAAGGCGGTAAAACTCATCACAGCATTAATCCAATCAGGCAACTGTTCTTGTTTCACGTAACCTTTTCGACGTTTAATTTTATTCCAAGTTCTTTTTGCTTTGAGAGTTGCTACTGGATTCACTGCAGTAATTATTGACTCATCTTTAGCATCAAGAAAATGCTCTACAGAAAAATTGAAAATAGCCCTGAAAACTGCCATTGCTAGATTTGCTTGAGCTGGGCTTTTTTCTGTTAATTCAGTGTATTTTGCTTGAACCTGAATTCTGGATATATCACCAATTTTAAACTTTTTCCAATCAGCTAAATATTCATTAACAACCTTGTCATAATCTTTAAGTGTTCTAGGTTTTAATGCTCTATTTTTAAGATATTCACTATAAGCAATATCAAGAGTGGGATGTTGCCTTGATACGTTTAAAATATGCTCATTTTGCTCACGTTCAGCCTTCTTTTCTTCATTTGGATTGTAACCTTGTGCCATTTGAGAAAGCAGACCTTGTGCTAAAATTCGCGCCTGTGATAGTGTTAAATTGCCATGTAGACCAATAGTAGACCGTATTGCTTTGCCTTTGACCTTTTTTTCAACAATATAGGTCTTACAAGTTGAATTAACTCGTACAGCAAATCCAATAAGCTCACTATCTCTGTATATACCTGGTTCGCTTAGGGCATCAATTGCAGTTTTAGTGAATTTTATGCGTTTTGAACTAGACATTGTTTAACCCCTATTAAGCAATAACTAACACTAGTAAGCAGTATACATTCTAGTCTACTATGCGTCTACTTTATGATATTTTTAATTAAATTAAACTTTTCATGAACAATTTAAAATCACTAACTAATTGATAGATATGCAATAAACAACACAGGAATGCATAGCAACATGAGTAATAAATTCGAATTCCAAATCCGTGTATATATCGAAGATACAGATGCTGGCGGTATCGTATACCATGCCAATCATATCCGCTTTATGGAACGTGCACGGACAGAATGGCTACGTGCATCTGGTATTGACCACTATTGGCATCAAAAAGATTACAATTTTGTCGTGCATAAAATTGCATTGAAATATTCTCGCCCTATACTCATGGACGATCTTATTACTGTTACAGCAAGTGTAGTTTCATGTAAAGCTTCGTCATTTGTGTTGCAACAGAATATATATCGTGGTGAAATCATGCTTGCTTCTGGCGAGGTAGAGTTGGCATGTTTAAGTACAGATATGAAACCTCGTAGAATTCCTGACGAAATCCGTGATTTAATTCTTCGAGAATTAGCTCACGAATAAAAAATACTTTTGGCACATGTAACTATGGCAACACAACTAGAATCTTCTTTACACATCTCTGATTTAATTTTACAAGCGAGCCCTGTGGTTCAATTGGTGATGCTAATCTTAGTACTCGCATCCGTTTTTAGTTGGTATTTGATTGCCAAGTTGCATATGGGCTATAAGAAAGCACATCAAGGCGATGAGCATTTCCAAAAAATCTTCTGGTCTGGTGCTGAACTCAATACCTTATATAACAATGCTCAGCTTAATTCTAAGCGAAACGGTTTAGAAGATATTTTCTATCAAGGTTTAAGTGAGTTTTTAAAACTTAAAAAACGCCATGCAGAAACTGCATCGATGATTGAAGGTACTGAACGTATCTTGCGTGTAGGACTCAGTCGTGATCAAGGCCGTTTAGAGCAAGGCTTAAGCTCTCTCGCCAGTATCGGCTCTGTCGCACCTTATATTGGTTTATTTGGTACTGTTTGGGGCATTATGAGTGCATTCATTGGCTTAGCTCAGGTTGAACAAGTTACCTTAGCCACTGTTGCACCAGGTATTGCTGAAGCATTAATTGCAACTGCGATTGGTTTATTCGCTGCAATACCAGCGGTATTAGCATTTAACCATTACACAGCAAAAGGCGAAGAAATTTATTCAGATCGAGCATTATTTGCAGAAGAAATGGTGGCGCTATTACAACGTCAGTCTGTGGGAACTACACAGGAAGATGAATAATGACAATCCAACGTTCTGGGCGTTTTGAACGCGTCAAAAAACCTTTAAAAAGTGATATGAATGTCGTTCCATATATCGATGTCATGTTGGTTTTATTGGTTATTTTTATGGTGACAGCACCCATGATTACCACGGGTGTTAAAGTTGACCTACCTCAAGCAAACAATAATCCGATTCAATCTGAAGACCGACCAGCCATCGTAACTTTAGAAGCAGATGGTTCGATTAAACTTGAAGACAAAAACCATAAAAATGAGGTTTTAACTTTAGATGAGTTGAAAACCGTACTTACAGAAAATCAGCAACAAGCTCAAGCAAATAACAAGCAATTGAGTGTCTTGATCAATGGTAGTGAATCACGCCCTTATGGTGAAGTCATGAAACTCATGTCTACACTGCAAGATGCTGGTTTAAGCCAAGTGGGTTTACTGACAGAGTCTGTAAAGTAAGTTATGAAAAATATTCAAAAGCCACAATCTAAAGAAAAAGCGATTGCACTTGGATTTACCCTAGGTATTCATGTGGTGGCGATTACTGGCTTACTTTTTCTCGGTTTAAGTCAACCACCTGAGCCACCCAAGCAAATTAAAACCATTTTAATTAAGCCTGAAGATTTACCACCACCTGAGCCCAAGCCCTTAGTCGAAACTGATGCCACTGAAACGGCAGATAGCAAGGTTGCAGAAAATACTCAGCAAACAGCAGAACCTGATCAAACAGCACCAGAAATTCCAACTGAAGCAAATAATCCCCCTGATACAAAGGCTATAGAAGCACAAAAAGCTGCCGAACAGGCCAAGGCAGCTGCATTAGAACAGCAATTGGCTATGGTAGCGGCTAAAGCAGCACAAGAAAAAGCCTTAAAACTTTCTCAAGCTAAAGCAGATGCTGCGGAAAAAGCCAAACATGAGGCAGCTGAAAAAGTAAAGCAGGCTAAAAATGCTGCTGAGAAAGCTAAGGCTGAGGCTGAAGCAAGATCTAAAGCAGATGCAGCAGCTAAGGCCAAGCAAGAGGCGCTTCAAAAAGCCAAAGCCGATGCTGCTGAAAAAGCCAGACTCGCAAGACTCAATGCCGAAGCAAAAAGCAAAGCAGAAGCCGCTGAAAAAGTCAGAAAAGAAGCCGCAGATAAGGCCCAACAGGCTAAAGTCGATGCTGCTGCAAAAGCCAAGGCAGATGCTGCTGAAAAAACCAGAGCGGATGCTAATGCAAAAGCTAAAGCAGACGCTGCTGCAAAGGCTAAAGCGGATGCTAATGCAAAAGCCAAAGCGGACGCTGCTGCAAAGGCTAAAGCGGATGCCAATGCAAAAGCCAAAGCGGACGCTGCTGCAAAGGCTAAAGCGGAGGCTAATGCAAAAGCCAAGGCAGATGCTGCTGAAAAAGCCAAGGCAGATGCCGCTGCAAAAGCCAAAGCGGATGCTAATGCAAAAGCCAAGGCAGATGCTGCTGCAAAAGCTAAAGCGGATGCTAATGCAAAAGCCAAGGCAGATGCCGCGGCAAAAGCCAAAGCGGATGCGGACGCAAAACGTAAAGCTGATCTAGCACGCGAATTAGATGAAGAAAAAGCCTCTGCTGCTGAAAAAGCCAAAGAAGCTGCTGCAAATAAAAAGGCAGAAGCGAGAAAAGTTGCATCTTCTGCGAAAAAGGACTTCGAAAGTAAAGTTCGGAATGCTTGGCGTATGCCTGCTGGCTCAACGGGTCAAAAGGCTACAGCTCGTGTCACGCTAACAGATAGCGGTTCTATAGCCTCTGTCTTTGTTAATGCATCAGACCCAGATGTAAAAGCAAGTGTGGAACAAGCAGTTCGCAATGCTGCACCTTTCCCAATGCCATCTGATCCAGATGCCAGACGCGAAGCACGAAGTTTTAGTGCAAATTTTACTGTGAAATAATCTTAAAATTACACCCTGTCTTGGCAGGGTGTAATTTAATGCAAAAACAATCACTCGGAAAAATCAAATGCGAGTTAAACCCATATTTGTAGCAATTTCATTATTTTTTCCAACCGCGTTATTATTTGCAAAAAATCTCGAGCAAGAAAAAATACTTGAAGTAAATACGCAACAATACCCACCTTCTGCGTCATACGAAAAAAACCCGTCTGTAGCAACAACGGAAGCATTACTTCTACAAAGTCAAATGGCTCAGCGGATAAATACCGCTAGAGTCAATCGTATTGTTAAAAAGTTGAGAAATTTAACAATCATCCAAGAAAATGCCGATGTTATTATTTACTTAGATGACAGTGGGAATGTAAAAGATATTTTAATCACAGAACAGGACGGCGAAACGTTTTCAAACGCAATCAAAACGGCGATTCAGCAAACAGCACCTTTTGAGATGTCTAAACAGTCATCGCTCAATCAATTATTAAAAGTGATTCGCATCAAATTCCGTGTTGAATAAGTCTCTATTCAACACGAGATAATATATTTTAATGGCAGCAACAATGACATTGTTGTCAAATCTATAAAAAAGTAATTTTTAAAGCTGCAACATTTACAATGCCCAAAGATCAAGCTGAAATTCATTAGTGTAATAAATTTGAATTTAATTTTTTAGTAAATCTGTTCAATGATAATCTTTTGTTCACAATTACATGCTTTATATAGATTAAAATCATGTCTTTGTGCTACAAAGCTAAGCATAGTTAAAAATTGATATTTGAGTACATGAAGTCCAATGAAAATCATGCCTAAACATCTATTAGGATTCGCAATTATTGTTGCATTTAGTCCAGCATTGATCACAACATCATATGCACAATTGCAATTAGAAATTGCCAAAGCACCTGAATCTGCACCTAAAATTGCCATCATTCCATTTAGTAATGATCAATCTATCTACCCTATTGTTGAACAAGATTTAAATCGCTCTGGGCGCTTTACCAGTTCATCAAAAAATCTTCCTGCAACTGCAAACATAAACAATATAAATGCAGAAGCATGGAAAGCGGCTGGGGTTCCTTATGTGGTTTTAGGTGACTCTAAAACCAATGCAGATGGTTCATTGGCAGTACATTACCAACTCTATGATGTTGAAAAGCAGAAATTCCTATTAAATGAATTGCTCTCAATCCCAGCATCACGTGTACGTTCTGCGGCACATATGATCAGTGACGCAATTTATCAAGCGCTTACAGGGATTCAAGGTGACTTCACAGGACGTATTGCTTATGTGTTACGTAACCCTGCAACACCAGAGACTCGTTATACCTTACAAATTGCAGATACTGATGGTGAGCAACCTAAAACAGTATTAAGTTCAAGAGACCCGATTCTCTCACCTGCTTGGACGCCAGATGCGAAAAAAATTGCATATGTTTCATTTGAAACCAAGCGCCCTGCTATTTATATCCAAGATTTAGCCACTGGTGCACGAGAAAAACTCGCTGCATTTCGCGGTTTAAATGGTGCACCAAGTTTCTCTCCTGATGGGAAATCAATGCTGTTTACTGCATCTATGCATGGAAATCCTGAAGTTTATCAAATGGATTTAGATTCACGTCAAGTGAAGCGCATGACCAACGATAGCGCAATTGACACTGAAGCACGTTATGCTCCAGATGGAAAATCATTTATTTTCACATCTGACCGTGGTGGATCAGCACAAATTTACCGTTATAGTTTTGATGATGGCTCAACCAAGCGTTTAACTTTCCGTGGTGCATTTAATGCACGCGGTACATTAAGTGCCGATGGTAAATATGTGGCATTGGTACACCGCCCTTCTGGTAGTAATTACAAAGTTGCCATTCAGGAAATTTCTACAGGTATCACCAATATTTTGACACCAACAAGTTTAGATGAATCACCAAGCTTTTCTCCAAATGGGCAAATGGTGGTTTATGCAACACGTGAGGGTAATCGTGGCTTATTGGCAATCATGTCTACAGATGGTCGCTTCCGCATGAACTTACCAAGCGAACAAGGTGAAGTACGTGAACCTGCTTGGGCACCTAAATAATTTAATCAAGATGTAAATCACTTATTTAAAATTGAAATACCGGAGATCAACATGAAGTCAATTCAATATCTAGCTTTACCCTTATTAGCAGCAAGCTTGGTGATGACAGGTTGTGCAAGCCGTAAACCTGCTGCCACTGTAGAATCAGGAACTAATCCAAATAGTGCGACTACAGTAAATACCAGTGGTTTAAGTGAAGATGCTGCTTTAAATGCACAAAACTTAAATGGTGCTTCATCTAAAGGCGTGACTGAAGCCAATAAAGCATTTTTAGCGAAACGTGTGGTACATTTTGATTATGACAGTAGTGATCTTTCCAATGATGACTACCAAACACTACAAGCACATGCGCAGTTCTTGATTGCCAATGCCAACTCTAAAGTGGCATTAACAGGTCATACAGATGAACGTGGTACGCGTGAGTACAACATGGCTTTAGGTGAGCGTCGTGCTAAAGCCGTTGAAAGCTACCTGATCACCAATGGTGTTAAAGCAAACCAATTAGAAGCGGTAAGCTACGGTAAAGAAATGCCAATCAATGCTGGTCATGATGAAGCTGCTTGGAAAGAAAACCGCCGTGTTGAAATCAACTACGAAGCCGTTCCTCCTCTTTTAAAATAATGCCAAAGTTGCATTATTAAAATAGCCCATAAAAAATGCCCAATTCAATTGGGCATTTTTTATTATAAGTTCTTCTTATTCAGCGCTTTCCCATTTCAAGATAAAGTCTTGATTTAGTAAAGTAAAATAAGAAACTGCTTAGCATGTTCAATGGTAATTTATATTAATAACGCCATTTCTTGAGTATTTGCTCATTAAATAACGCAATAAACCGTTCCTCTACCCATTCATCCACTTCATCTGGATGCGCTTCAGCAAAAAACTCAGACTGCACTAAAATCAAACAACCTTTAATATAGTCATCCACACAGTCCAGTATTCTACTTAAATAAGGCATGTCATCATGATCAAAGTAATAGATTTCTTTGCTGATATCATGAAAGCAAAACATATTGTCATTACCAAGATAATCACTAAATGTAATCAGATGAGGTAAAACTGCTAAATCAACCTGACTAAATTCAGGCACATATTGCGGCGCATTTGCCCAAATATCTTTTAAGTAGCCAATATCATCAAATTGCTGCAATTGTTCACCAATATCAGCAATCCCAAAGTGTTGATAGAAGATCTTTAAAGATTCAGGTAAGCGACAATTTAAACGCTGTTCAAGTTTTAAAATTTTCTCATCATCAATTGCAGGTGCAATCTCATCATTATTTAAATCAGCAAGAGATTCTAAAATTAGGTGAGTTTTAACATCCCACCCCGGTTCACCAATTTTATTAAACGGAATGATAATGTCTGTTTTGTGATCAATCTCTATCATGAAGATTTATTGTTCGGAATGAATATGAAATAAATAGAAAAAAGCGCTCATATCGCAATGAACGCTTTTTATTGATTAAGCCTTTGACTCATCTGGCTTGGGGCTTTGCATAGATTCAATCATGTCATGCTTATTGAATTCTTTGAATTCAGGCTTAGCTTCGTAATTCTTCCATGCTTCTTTCACTTTTTCAGCACTAATATCTTTTAAATCAATGCTTTCATTTGGAGTCGGAGTCGCTTCAAACTTTGTCGTTGTCATGTCAGTGCTCCTTTACGCTATTGTACGTATATTCAACATAACACTTTCTAAAATACTTTCAAGGGTAATTTCACGACAAATAACACAGGATAATTTCTATTTTGTGCTGAACTCATCTAAAATAGCCTCCATTATTTGGTTTGTAAAAATTTATCGCTTTTGGAGCACCTCTGATATGTCATATCGCACCCTATCCCAATATTTAGAACAACAACAAGGGAACTTAACATCTGAACTTGCCAATGTAATTGAAACAATTGCAAATACCTGCAAAACCATTGATCAGGCTTTACAGAAAGGTGCTTTAGCTGGTGTCTTGGGGAGTGCACAACATGAAAATGTACAAGGTGAAGAGCAAAAAAAACTTGATGTGATTTCAAATGATTATTTGATTGATGCTTTAAAAGCCAATCCAAATGTAGGTGGACTCGCATCTGAAGAATTAGATGAATTTACCCCAGCTCAAGAAAATGGCAAATATTTGGTTTTATTTGATCCATTAGATGGTTCAAGCAATATTGACATTAATATGTGTGTAGGAACAATTTTTTCTATCCTTCCTGCTCAAAATGCCGTAACGCAAGCTGAAGACTTCATGCAAGCAGGTATTCAACAAGTTTCAGCAGGTTATGTGCTTTATGGCCCATCGACAATGATGGCTTTGACCGTTGGCGCGGGTGTTGTATTTTTTACTTACGACCCTGAAGAAAAGCAATTCTTGCTCACTTCTGAAAATATTCAAGTTGCTGCAGATACCAAAGAGTTTGCGATTAACTCATCAAACCAACGTCATTGGGAAGCGCCTGTAAAACGTTATATCGATGAACTACAAGCGGGTAAAACATCTATACGTGAAAAAGATTTCAATATGCGTTGGGTGGCGTGTATGGTGGGTGATATTCATCGTATTTTATGTCGTAGCGGTATTTTCTTATATCCATACGATACTAAAGATCCTAAAAAAGCAGGTCGTCTACGTTTAATGTATGAAGCCAACCCAATGAGTATGTTAATGGAACAAGCTGGCGGCGCATCGACTACTGGTCGTACACGTATTTTAGAGATTCAACCGACTGAGTTACATCAACGTGTTCCTGTTATCATTGGTTCTAAGAATGAAGTTGAGCTTGTTACCAGCTACCACAACTAATTCTTCTCTTTTCTTTTCTTACTCTCTATTTAGGGAGTAACGCCAGCTAGGGTCTGTTGCAATTTCTTTATAGAATGATCACAGACCCTACTTAATTTTTTGGACGTACTCTCCCATGCCTACAATTTTCCTTGAATCAAAAGATAATCCCAAAATTAAACATCTCAGAGGTTTAATTGAACAAAATACTTACCGTAAAAAACAAGGACAAACTGTACTTGAGGGAACGCACCTTACGCTTGCATGGTTAGAAAAAGGTCGAAAAATTAATTCAATTTTCACCACTGAACATGCCTTAGATCATGAAGATTTAGGTAGTATCCTTGACCAATATCAAGGTATTGTGTTTGTGGTCGGTGAATCTTTATACAAGGATTTAAGTACCCTTGGAACCAGCCTTGCATGTCTAGCCATTGTGGATTTACCGAGTTCAACTCAGGCACTGAACTTTACTGAAGACACGCTAATTCTTGAAAATGTCCAAGACCCAGGCAATGTAGGTACATTACTCAGATCAGCGGCCGCTGCGGGTATTGAACAAATTGTCTGTACCAAAGGTTCCGCATCATTATGGTCACCACGGGTATTACGTGCTGGTATGGGGGCTCATTTTTCATTACAAACTTATGAAAACGTGATCCTTGAAGACTTACTCAAGCAATTTAAAATTCCTGTGTATGTCACCAGTTCACATCAGGCAGAGAGTCTTTACACTAAAAACCTACGCAAACAATGTGTTTGGATTTTAGGTAACGAAGGTCAAGGCGTTTCAGATTTCGCCCTTAAACGCGCAGAAGCCGTATCTATTCCACAACCTGGTGGTCAAGAATCACTCAATGTTGCCGTTGCTGGATCGATTTGTTTCTTTGAAATGGTTAGACAACGACTATAAGGTTAATTTATTTTAAATATTGCCCGTTATTGGAAAAAATCATTTAAACTGAAAAAAATAATTGATTTACATGTCAACCCAAACCATTTTTTTAACGTTATATAGGTATGAAGTTAAAATAATGGTGGGTACCCATGACGGGATTTTCCATCTCTATGGACTTAGCACCAAAGAAGTCACAGTCTGAAACAGCAAGTGCTCAAACGAGTACGAGTGAACAGCGCCTGCGTTTTTTCATGCAGGACGTGACGGGTCGTGCCTTAGTGATGATGGAAAATGCAACCCAAGGTCACAATGGGATTGCGATGGATTTGGTCCAGGAAGCGTTTATTTCCTTACATAAAGCTTATGCAGATAAATCTACTGAAGAATGGTATCCACTGTTCTATACAATTTTAAATAACAAATTACAAGATTGGCGACGTAAGGAAGCACGACGTGCTTCTCCATTTTCGTTATTTCGAAAAATTGATTTAGATTCTGATGATGAAGAGGCAATGGAAATTGTGGATGAATCCACACCCAATCCACTTCAATTTCTAGATCAAGATGTCACCGTTGAGGAAATTCAAGAAGCCATTAGCCGCCTCCCGGTACGCCAGCAACAAGCATTTATGTTACGCGCTTGGGAAGGATTTGATACTCAAACCACTGCATCTATTATGAACTGTACAGAAGGTAGTGTAAAAACTCATTATCACAGAGCTATTCAAGGACTAAGAACTTCGCTCTCACATTTAAATCCGTATGGAGGTTCATCACATGAATAATGATGATTTCACCAAACAAGTGACGGCAAAATTGGATGAGGTTGCACGTAATCACCGCAATAAAGCAGTGGTGATGAATAATGTGCTTGACCATATTCAAGACAAGCAAACGTCACGTTTTGGTCACTGGAAAATGACAGGCTTTGCACTTGCTGCAGCTATTACTGGTTTTGTTGTGATTCCAAACGCTTTTGATATATCACCAGAATCGCAAGCCCCACAACAAGTGGTTATTAGTCCTAAACTTTCACCCCAAATGATGGAAGATTTAGATATGTTGTCTGTATTTGGTGAGGATAAAAATTCTCATGGCAGCTAGAAAATTAGCTTTGGCATTTTGTGCTATTGGTTTTCTACAAACAAGTTTTGCTGGATTTGAACGTTTTTGGATATTTTCTAAAGATGCAACTAGTCAAGTTAACGAAACATGGGATGCCCTTTCTGAGGAAGAACAAAAGGCATTGATTAAGCGCTATCAAAATTTAAAAGAAATTCCCACTGATCAAAGTGCAGCACTGCAACAGCGCATGGATTGGTTTACTCAGCTTCCTGAACAAGAAAAACAAAAAATGCGTGAAGTATGGCAGCAAATGAGTACATCTGAACGTAATGAGATGCGCAAAAAAATGCAAAAAGCATCGACCACTGATGAGCGCAATGAAATTCGTGAACAATATATGGTGAAGTATCAACAAAGTATAACGGGTTCACATTAAGCATTCTTTTTTATATTTTATTCATCGCCAGTTAAAGTTTAACTGGCTTTTTACCCTTTAAAATCCTCCTCAATCTCTGAAAAGAGAGGCATCACCTTCGCAAATTTATTCAAACTTTCTAAGCAAATATGGCATTGCAAACTTTTTATAATCAAATAATTTAATTTCTTCACCAATTGATTTAATTAAAAAAATATTCATTAAGAGAAATTATATTCTTATGTATGTGTTTTTAACAGGTTGACTATTATCTGTTTACTAAAAACACTCCTATTTCTAATTTTCAGGCATAAAAAAACCTGCACAAGGCAGGTTTTTCATCACTTAAATTCGAAAACGAATTACAAGCTATAGTACATATCAAATTCAACTGGGTGAGTCGTTGTATTTAAACGACGTACATCTTCAGTTTTAAGTTCGATGTATGCATCCAACATTTCTTTTGTGAATACACCACCTTTAAGAAGGAACTCATGATCCGCTTGAAGTGCTTCAAGGGCCATATCAAGACTATGTGCAACTGTTGGGATTTTAGCTTCTTCTTCAGGAGGAAGATCATATAAGTTTTTATCAGCTGCTTCCCCTGGGTGGATCTTGTTTTGAATACCATCAAGACCAGCCATCAATAATGCCGCAAAACCTAAGTATGGGTTCATCATTGGATCTGGGAAACGTGCTTCAATACGTTTACCTTTAGGGCTAGAAACGTATGGAATACGAATCGAAGCAGAACGGTTACGTGCAGAATAAGCAAGCATAATTGGAGCTTCGAAGTGAGGAACCAAACGCTTATACGAGTTAGTAGAAGGGTTTGTGATCGCATTCAATGCACGAGCATGCTTGATGATACCACCGATAAAGTAAAGCGCCATTTCTGAAAGACCAGCATATTCATCACCAGCAAACAAGTTCTTGCCATCTTTAGAGATAGACATATGAACATGCATACCTGAACCGTTATCACCAACCATTGGTTTAGGCATAAACGTCGCAGTTTTTGCATATTGATGCGCAACGTTCCAAACAGCATATTTGAACTGTTGAACTTCGTCAGCTTTACGCACCATAGTATTGAAGCTTACACCAATTTCTAATTGGCAAGATGCAACTTCGTGATGGTGTACTTCTACACGGCCAGGGCCCATGATATCTTCAATACGAGCACACATTTCTGCACGCATATCTTGTGAAGAATCTACTGGAGGAACTGGGAAGTAACCACCTTTAACACGAGGACGGTGACCTGAGTTACCTGCTTCGTAGTCTTTACCTGTAGACCAAGCAGCCTCTTCAGCGATTAATGTATGGCGAGCGCCAGACATATCGATGTCCCATTTAACTTCATCAAAAACGAAGAATTCTGGCTCTGGACCAAAGAATGCAGTATCACCAATACCTGTTGATTTTAGGTATTCTTCCGCACGACGAGCAATCGAACGTGGATCACGGTCATAACCTTGACCAGTAGACGGTTCAATAACATCACAAGTAACGACGATGGTTGCTTCAGCAAAGAACGGATCAAGGAAAGCAGTTTCAGGATCTGGACGTAAAATCATGTCAGATGCTTCAATGCCTTTCCAACCAGCAATTGAAGAACCATCAAACATTTTACCATCTTCAAAAGTATCTTCATCGATAGTATCTGATGGGTAGCTTACGTGCTGCTCTTTACCCTTAGTATCAGTAAAGCGAAAATCGACCCATTTTGCGCCACTTTCTTGTATGAGTTGAAGGACCTTGTTCGCCATGCTCATTTTGCTCCAATGAATTTTTGTTGCACTTGTGAAGTGCGTGTTAGTAGTTGGTATTTATATAGCAAGTAGCATACCAACTTTTAAAATAATTGCTAAAATATTGAATTTCTTATCAGAAAATAAGCTTAGCAATACTTAAATTCCGTCTATTATACTGAGTGCAAATAGAATTGCACCATATTCAAACATACTTCTCATTTTAAAATTATTACGCACAATTTAAACGCACTATTTTCGTGCAAACTAAATAAAATGTTTTATCTTGGTGCTTATATTGCGCGAACAACGCTTTTTATCGACTATTTTTTAAGATGATGACAATTTTTTATTTCAAAAGCATTAAAATAAGGCATATAAGGTAGCAATACGCCTTTAACATTTATCTATATCTCCCTCTATACAGCGATGTAATTATATTAACTACGATCTACAATTAGCCAAATTCTACTTCAGCTCTTGCAATGAGTGCTTCAACCATTACCAATACATCATCTTTTTTTCTGGCATCCACCGCAAAAATTGGCATGGTTAATTGATTTAATTGCATCCAATCTTTATAAGGTTTTAACAGATATTGAGGATTTTCATCTATATGGGTTATACCAACCACAATATTGTTTAAATGTTCCTTAAAACTTTGAAAATAAAATTTTAAATCTTCAAGTGCATCTTTTTGCGTATGGTCAATCAGCACAACTGCTCCGATTGCACCTTTACATATCACTGACCAAACAAAATCAAAGCGATTCTGCCCTGGCGTTCCATATAATCCAACAATAACGCCTTCATCTAATTTAATTTCACCATAGTCAATCCCGACAGTGGTCAATGCCTTATTATGTGCTTGCTCATCTGTATTTTGTGCTTCTGTAGATAAGACTGAAATTTCAGATAATGATTTTATTGCTTCTGTTTTACCTGCGCCCATTTTACCGCCAAAAACAATTTTATACTTTTGTAAGATCACATCATCACCTATTTTTAAACTGATCACGGCATCATATAAACTGGTTATACATTTACTTATCGTGTCAGTATAAACAAACTTGATTAAAAGGTTAATTTTTAGAAGCCTTATTGGGTTCTCATACTCTTTACACAGTTAAAGCCCTAATTTTTTTCTTAACTTACCAAAAAAGCCACCTAAAATGCCTGAAGATGGTTTTTCTTCAGTAAGTAATTTTGCATCTTCCACTGCTATTTTTTTCAACGCATTGGTCATTATGCCAATTGAAACAAATTTAGCTAATTGCGCTTTGCTATAGCCTGTTTTCTGAGCCACCTGAGCAATACTTGCCCCCAATTCAAAACACGCTGCAATTTTAAAAACCATTTGGCGTTCATTTTGATGATTCGGTTGTGGCCAATCTACGAGTTTATAATAATCACTAGAACTGATTTGAATATTTACATCATCTGAATACCACAATAAATTCCATAACCATGATTTTAGCTCTACCCCTTGGAAAATACTGACAGACTGCGCCATTTGCATAGTGGCATAAGTAAAATTTAAAGAAACATCCGTCCCTTGAACTTTTCGTAGCGCGTCTACCCAAACTTGTTGTGTACGAATATTGACTAATGCGATGTTGCCTTTTGAGTCGAATACTTGAACGTTACCATTCCGTTCATTAGAAAGCTCAGCTACCACCTTGTTTAAATCAGCTTTTTTTGAAATTTGATTGACAATTTTGACGGTTTTTTCACTGACAGGTACGTGTAAATAACGGTCTTTAAACCATTTTCGAATGTCATCTGAAGCTGAAAAAGGTAGATATAGTTTATCTCCTTCGATTTGCCCTGATTTTTCGTTCTTATTAATCAGACGCAAGTATGGGACTTTCTTAACACCAATCAAATTCTGAATTGTTGGCGAACTAAAAAACATATCATTCACAAGAAGAATATCTAAATGAGGATCAGCAATATTCGCCCAACTTACTTGAAGTGAGTCATCATACATAGATCGTATCTTTTGCTTAATTGCATCAAGCACATTTAAACTTAAACCGAATATAGCGATTTTTACTTCTTCTTTCATTTAGCCCTCACGGCCTCATATAAAGTGTGAACAGTTTATCATTTTTATTAAAAAATAAAATATAAAACACTATAGATGCGGTAAAAAATATCTACAAATTTAATATACTATTAAGCGTATAAATTACAAGAATAGTTATTAAAAACATTTGCAGTAATCACGAAACTCAAGCAGTCAAGATAATATATAGTATTAAATTTCAACAACTTAATTTAAAAATAGCTAAAAAATTGACGTCACGGGTTAGAAAAAATTCCGATCATTTTTAATAAAACTTAAAATTTTATTTAAAAATATTAATTACATTTGTATATTAATATCGGACTCATGCATAAATTGTGTTTTAATAAGTTAACCTTATTTCTTAAGCTACCCCATTTCCAAAAAGAGCAGTTAAATGAATATCAATGCATTCAGCAGCACCAACATATCTCACACTATTTAACGGGTGAATAAAGCCTAGACTCGTTAGGGCTTCAGTCGTTGTAATTGCTTGAATTGCTAGATTTTCAATATAATCATGATTATTATTATTTTTAATATCAGATTGATCAGAAATATAATCAGTGTTAGTCGGATTGGAAGCGTGTAAATACTAGATTTATAAATACTGTTAAGATTTGAATGTGACGATGCAGTTATGGCTGCATGAATTTGATTAGATACAAATAACAACATTAAAGCACCTGTTATATTTTCACTTATTTACCTTTTTATAATTTTGCTCTTACCTTATTTTTAATAAATAATTGAAAATAATATGTTTGAATATTTCAACTTTAGAAAATATCAATTAAATCTTCTTCAATCAATTAAAAATTTTCTATAATTTAACAATATATGACAAACAGAGAATTTTCAAATTTTTAAGTATTAAAATGAGTAAAATAAACTTAATCAAATTTAAGAAATAGGTTTTAAGCATAGTTATAAAAAAGTATATAGCTAATCAGTAAATCTTATATATTGAACTTTATCGATTTTCATATACTAATTATAATGAGCATCTTTAAAATTTAGTAGTAAAAAGATGTCTAATCACCCTTTAAAACTATTTTCTTTTTAACTTGTCAGCGTATCAACCTTACCCTATACGTCCTGAAAGCTAAAATTTATGCGTCTTTACATTAATTAAGATTGAATGCGAAAAATAGCCATCACGTGGGCTTTTTTCTATAAGTTGACCGAATTTTCAAGCACTAACTGTTCATCTTTCCTAATCTTCAACAACAATTTAACATTTATGAATTGTCATAGGCTGATATAAAAAACCCACCTTTCAGTGGGTTCTCGGAGATAAAGCATGAAGTGTGTGAGTCATACACATATATACTATAGCTGAATTTCATAGGTAGAAATCAAAAACAAATACGTTATAACGTAACAAAATAATTCCCTAAAATTAATTCAGAGTCTCTGTAAATGCGAAACTATAATTGCTGATAAATAATGATTCGACCAATCGAGAGAACTGATCAGAAATAATCTAAACCTAACACGATGACCAATAAAATAGAAGAGAGAATCAAATAGGTATTAATAGTATTAAAGCTCTTAAGATAATTTAACATTCGTCATTTCCCATAAGAATTTAATAAAATACTACATAGATGACTGAATCAAAAAAGCTTAAGAAAAGAAAAATAGACAAAAAAACACTCAATGAAATTGTTCACTGCACTTATGAAACATTAAATCTGTTTGGATTCATTTAATCTTGTATAATTGAGAGGTGACACATTCCCAGTACTGATATGCGGCAACCAGTGTTACATATTTGGCTTTATTGTACCAATTTGAAAGAGTTTGCATGAATATACCAAGCTGTCTTGCTATTCCTGAAGCATTGCCCTCATTTTTTCGATTAATTTTATGGTTTCAGCTTAAACTCCGCTGTATAAAACTTTTGTTTTGCTTATGGTAAACTCCTGATAAGTGTGTTTAGCTTATCAAGTTAAAGTCTTTATTTTTTAACAAAACACATCATTATTGTATAGATTCGCATAAATCATATTATATTAATTTTAGAAAAAGTTTAAAGAACATAAATTATGAATGTAAAAATAATTATACTGCGCAATTTTCCTAATAATGACTTTTATGATAAATTATCATTTATAGGAATGTTGCATGAAGAAAAAATATGGGATATGGAGGAATATTGGCTTTTAGAATGGGGGATTTATAATCTTAAAAAAAATTCATCTGAAAAATTAGATTGGGAAGTTTTTAGGATTTATAGCTTTATTATGCTTTCCCTAAGCTCTCATTTAGATAAGAATGACTCCTTTAAAATAAGGAGTTTGGAACTAGCATTAATTTATGAATTTAGGGAAAGAATTCAACTAGTATTTGAGGGTTATTTCTCCCAAATAATGCCAAGGCAAAGCATTTTTGAAAAAACTAATCCTTTACTTGCTTTTACTTCAACATAATCAGTGTTAAATGAAACGTCCCTCACTTAAAGGATCATGCTTTACTCAATCTTTCAAGATCAGGTACATGTTCATAAGTTGTAAATCAAAAATTTATGTAAATCCAAGTGATTTCAAAGATCGAAAGTGATCTATGAGCCGAGATAAGCTGTCTAAGAAATTAATTTACTAAAAATTGGACGATTAAAGTTTATTAAATCTATTTCTAAACTGCCTATGTACCCGTGAACCGAAGCAACTGAGAAAAGAGCTAAACCAATTAATTTGATTTTTCATTTTCAAATCTGCCCTATCTAAATTTAATACGTTCAAATCATTGGTTTACTAAACTCATTTTGTCTTTATCAATATATTTATCGTATTCATGTTGATACTTTTTCGCTAAGCTTACTTTATCATCATCTTTTAAAATTTTGCCAGATTGCTGGAAAAATTTATGCTCTTCTTCATCTAAATGATGATGTACCAGCTTACGTAGCTGTTTTGCTATACGTAACCAACTGGGGTTATTGAATTCATTTTCAGTCAGTTGTTCAAGTAGCTCATCTATTTCATGATGCTCAGACAAAGCATGCCTTGTTATATTTAAACCTGCATCTGTCATCATAAGAGGTATGTAAAAATACCTGTCTTCAGCCACAGCATGTGCAAATAATTCATTTTTTAATAATGAAAAATAATGTTTTCTTTCTTCTGAGTTACCAGTGGTTTCAATTAACTTATCAGATAACTCTCTTTGTTTTTCATGACTAAATTTTAAGACATCAAATATGGTGAGTTGCTTACTATGGCTCATACTTTTATCCTATTGATGGAAAAATTAATTTCATATTCAATCTTAATGGATAAACTTATATTTATTATTTGATTCTTGTTTCAATAGTATTTTAATTGTAATTACTAATTATATAGTATGATCTATAAAATTTAAAAATCAATTAAAAAAACATCGACTTAAGGCTTTATTCTGCTCATCATTCAAAGTACTACACTCATTGTATGTTCAAACAGTATCAATGAGCCATAGCGTGATTTCGTTACCCTACCCTAATTCTAATTTTAAGAGTTTAGAGCAAGCCTGCCTTAAAAACCGCTTCGCTCTGCTCCCTAGGTCATATTCCCAAAATAAAAATGTTGAAATTAATTGCGACAAGTTTATATTAGGTATATCGGTCTACCTAATTTTTTAATATGAAAACTAAATCTGCTAAAGAAAAAATCTTAGAAGCTGCAGCTACATTGTTTTATAACGATGGAATTGCTAACACAGGAATAAATACAATTACTGATAGGGCTGGTGTTGCGAAAATGTCACTGTATAACAACTTCCCAACTAAATCCGCTCTAATCTCTTCATACGTTGAATTTAGGCATCAAGAATGGCTGGATCTGTATCAGAAAAGGAATGCTCAAGCTAAATCTCCCCTCGAAAGTATTTTAGCTGTTTTCGATGCATATCAAGATCACGCTGAGTTTGCTTATGAAAAAGGATTTAGAGGATGTGGATTACTGAATGCAGCTGCTGAATTTCCTGCTAATAGTGTTGAAAGAAAGGCAATAAAATCACATAAAGATGAAATTGAAAATATTATTTTAAATCAACTCTCACTGCTTATTTCAAATCACGAAAAAGCTCATGAAATAGCATTAATGTTTTCTTTTATTTTAGAGGGTTCAATTGCGAGAGCTGGTTTGGAAGGTTCTAGTCAAAAAATTAAAGCAGCCAAAAAAATTGTAATTAGCATTCTAGAACAAGAGGCCATTCAATGAATCATTCAATTTCGAATTCTTCTAGTTATGGTTTTATTGCAGTTCTTTTAGCGGCATTTCTTTGGGGAACTACAGGTACAATAGCTACTTTTGCCCCAAATCTTAGTCCTCTTGCTATTGGTGCAGCAGCAATGGGCGGTGGTGGCCTTTTACAGGCAATTTTAGCTCGAAAGAACATTAAAAATAACATAACTCAGATAAATTCTAATTTAATCATTCTTTTCATAGGTGTCATTTCTGTTTTCATTTACCCATTAGCATTTTATTCTTCAATGCATCTAGCGGGAATTACAGTCGGGACAGTCGTTTCGATTGGCACAGCACCACTATTTACAGCTCTTTTAGAAAGATTTTTTGATCATAAAAAGCTTTCTATTAAGTGGTTTATTTGTTTTGTGTTGGGTATTAGTGGTGTAATTTTATTATCAATTGGAGAAAGTCATTCATCGATTTCGTCAAAACAGATTACAAATGATAGACAAATTCTAGGAATATTTTTAGGAGCTCTGGCAGGACTTACCTATGCGTTATATTCTTGGATTGCCAAAAAACTGATAGATAGAGGTATAGATTCAAAAGCCTCTATGGGCCTAATATTTGGTATTGGATCTCTATTTTTACTGCCAACATTATTTTTTACTGGTGCAAATTTGTTTGAGGAAAATATAAATATTTATGTGGTTGGCTATATGATGCTCATTCCAATGTTTTTAGGTTATGTCTTATTCGGATATGGATTAAAAACTGTCCCAGCAAGTAAAGCGATTACCTTAACGTTATTTGAGCCATTAGTTGCTGCCATATTAGCTATTGTTTTAGTTGGGGAAAAATTGGCACCCATTGGTTGGATTGGCATGATTTTTATTTCATTGTGCTTAGCGCTTCTTTCTAAAACTAAGTAGCCCTCAATCTAAGAGCCATGCTTCATCTAATTTTTCTTTATCAATTCGCTCTGTATCAGCTCGTTTCGTTCTGCCACTTTTGTATATCTCTTTATGTAATCAGTGATCAGCCAGCTGAATCGAATGATTTGCCAAGTGAAGTGGTTAATAGTTTGGGAGAAGTGGTGTAAATCAAACTAAACAATGTATATGGACTGAATATCTGGATGGTAAAGAAGGAAGGTTAATGGAAATTGATCGTCGTGTCCGAGAAAAGGTTTTTATTGATTACTTGGATATGGTCGCAAAAAGTTCTACTCTGAAATTAAGCAAGTAAATATCAAACAACCCAATCGAATTTCGGAAAAGATGTGTTCGGATATGACTCCTATGCAAAGTAAAAAGTGGAAGAATTTAAACAAGAATCTGATATCATAGCCTGCACCTAGCAGGCTTTTTTTATTTTGTGCTGTAACTAGGTACTTTTTTCAAAATGGGTAACCTAATGGGTATCCAAATTCATCAAACAAAATAAATTGATAAATTTCTATAGGTTAATATCAATATGCTTCTAATGATCGATAATTACGATAGCTTTACGTATAACATTGTCCAATATTTTGGCGAGTTAAACCAAGACGTTAAAGTTGTTCGCAATGATGCCGTGACCTTAGAGGATATCGAACGATGGCAACCAAAGTACTTAGTGATTGGTCCCGGTCCTTGCTCACCATCTGAAGCAGGAATTTCTATCCCTGCAATTCAGCATTTTGCAGGAAAAATTCCAACACTCGGTGTATGCCTAGGTCACCAAGCGATTGGTCAGGCTTTTGGCGGCGAAATTGTGCGTGCCAAAACAGTGATGCATGGTCGTTTATCTGACATGTACCATAGTGACCAAGGGATCTTCAGCAACTTACCTTCTCCATTTTCAGCAACACGTTATCATTCACTTGTGATTGATCAAGCCAGTGTGCCTGAATGTCTTGAAGTCACTTGCTGGACCAATGAAGCAGATGGCTCTATTGAAGAAATTATGGGTGTCAAACATAAGACATTGCCAATTGAAGGCGTGCAGTTCCATCCAGAATCCATTCTGAGTCAACATGGTCATCAGATCTTTAAAAACTTTTTAGAAATTTATGCTTAATGTGTGTAGTACAAGATAATGAATATTCAACAAGCTTTAAATAACATCACTAAAAATATCGAACTCACTCAACCTCAAATGGAAGAAGTGATGCGGACCATCATGCGTGGTGAAGCCACAGATGCCCAAATTGGTGCATTTATGATGGGACTTCGTTTAAAAGGTGAAAGTATTGACGAAATCACCGCTGCAGCACGTGTAATGCGTGAGTTTGCAATTAAAATTGATGTGGGTGATATCCCGCATTTAATTGATATTGTTGGTACGGGTGGTGATGGACAGAACCTATTTAACGTCTCTACTGCCTCTTCATTTGTTATTGCGGCAGCAGGTGCAACTATTGCAAAACATGGAAATCGTGGTGTTTCCTCTAAATCAGGCTCGTCTGATCTTTTAGAACAGGCCGGGATTAACCTTGATTTAAATATGCACCAGACAGAACGATGCATCCGTGAAATGGGGGTTGGTTTCTTATTTGCCCCAAATCATCACAAAGCAATGAAATATGCTGCTGGTCCACGTAAAGAATTGGGATTCCGCAGTATTTTTAATCTCCTTGGCCCGCTTACGAATCCGGCTGGGGTACGACGCTATGTGATTGGTGTATTTTCTACAGAATTGTGCCGTCCTTTAGCGGAAGTTCTAAAACAATTGGGTGCTGAACATGTCATGGTAGTTCATTCAAAAGATGGATTAGATGAAATCAGTTTAGCTTCATCAACCTATGTTGCCGAACTAAAAAATGGTGAAATCACGGAATGGATGATTCAACCTGAAGATGTAGATATTGAGTCTCAGACCTTAACTGGTCTTTCTGTTGATAGTGCTGCTGAGAGCCTAGCATTAATCAAAGATGCGCTCGGTAAGAAGAAATCAGCAAAAGGTGAAAAAGCAGCCAGTATGCTGGCATTAAATGCAGGTGCTGGAATCTATGTTTCAGGTCTGACCAAGAGTTATAAACAAGGTGTCGCTTTAGCACATGATATTATCTATGGTGGGCAAGCTTTAGAAAAAATGGGCATTTTGTCTGAATTTACCAAAACACTCAAAGAGTATGAAGCTTAAGGATTAGAGGACGTTATCATGGTGGATATTGCCAATACAATGTTGGGTAAAATTGTTGATCGTAAATACGAAGAATTTGCTCAACGTTTAAAACAACGTAGTTTAAACGATGTAGAAGCGCTTGCCCAAGCTGCAACACCTGTGCGAGGTTTTGCAAAATCTTTATACAGTAAACGCCCAGGTGTGATTGCTGAAATTAAGAAAGCCTCACCATCAAAAGGAATAATTCGTGAAAATTTTAACCCTGCTGAAATTGCTCAACAATACCAGCAAGCTGGTGCAGCCTGCTTATCTGTTTTAACAGATTTAGATTTCTTTCAAGGTGCTGATGAAAATATTCAGATCGCACGTAGTCACTGTGAATTGCCTGCGCTACGTAAAGATTTTCTGATTAATCCTTACGGCGTTATCGAAGCGCGTGCTTTACATGCCGACTGTATTTTATTGATTGTGGCTTGTTTGTCAGATCAACAACTTGAAGAAATGTCAAAGACCGCATTTGAGCAGAACCTTGATGTTTTGGTCGAAGTTCATGATGAAGCAGAACTAGAACGTGCATTGCAACTTTCAGAGCATTGTTTACTGGGTGTAAATAACCGTAATTTAAAGACCTTTGATGTCGATTTAAATACCTCATTGCGCTTGAAGAAGTTACTACCACCTTCACGTTTACTGATTACTGAAAGTGGTATTGCAACACCAGATGATGTGCGCATGATGCAAGAACACGATATTCATTCGTTCCTTGTGGGTGAAAGCTTTATGAAACAACCACGCCCTGATCATGCATTTAATGCTTTGTTTGGTCTGCCTGAAACAGTGTAATTAAAAGTCAAAGGGTGAGTTCGCTCACCCTGTTTTCATATTTCTCCCACTCCCCCTATAAATTTTTCAACTCCCAACATTCAGGTCATGATCAAAGCAGATATAACTGTGTGAATTCAATTCAGTTCAAATTTGACAAGATTCAGACTATACTGAGCGCCTAATACCGTCCATTTACTGTTTTTTGCAATTATGAGTAAATCTGATTCCACATTCTCTAAATCACAGCTTGATTTATTAAAACAATTCAAAAAACAAATCACTCCTCCTCACTCTTCAAAAGTTGCAGTGCAACCTGAAAGTAAGAATGCCCAAGTAACAGTACCTGAGGAGTTAGATGATGCTGATTTGTTTAAAACCGCACTTGGCGGTGTAACCAAACTTGATAACGGCAATATTGCCAAAATCGAGCGTAGTGATTTGCGCAAAAAACCTGATGCAAAAACCCTTGCCAAACGCGCGGCGGCTGAAGGTGCATTTGAAATTAATGATGCAGAATTGTCAGATACTCAAGCGATTTTAAATCCTGTTGCAAGTCAGGCGGCTTTAAGCTATCGCATCGCAACACTACAACATAAAGTTTTTGAAGACTTAAAAGCTGGTAATCTACGCTGGTTTGAAGCTGTTGATTTACATGGTTGTACTGTTGAAGAAGCGCGCTCTGCTGTATTGCAAATCATACAAATGGCAAAAGATGAAAACCAAAATGTCATTAAAATTGTCCATGGCAAAGGCCCAGAAGCCATACTCAAAACTTATGTGAACGGCTGGCTTCGTCAACATCGTGATGTTTTAGCTTTTGTAAGTGCTCCTGAAAAACAAGGTGGCACAGGCGCAGTTTTAGTTTTACTGAAACGTGCTGAAAGAAATCCAAAATTAAATGGAAATCCATGATCATTCGTTTTAAATGATCAAAACTCTCATAAGTGTCGGTTTATCTTGTAATTAGAAAATATTATTCATTTTTCTGATACAATGCCGTCCTTGTTCAAACCGTATAAGTGAACACGTTTTATGTCTATGCAGCAATCCTACGCGAATATTTTAACTGCCGTTGGCGAGGACTTAGACCGTCCTGGTCTGAAAGATACGCCTATGCGTGCGGCTAAAGCTTTTTCGTACTTGACGTCTGGCTATAGCAAAACGCTAGAAGAAGTGACCAATAATGCGGTCTTCCCTTCTGATAATGATGAAATGGTCTTGGTAAAGAATATTGAATTTTATTCTTTATGTGAGCATCATTTATTGCCTTTTCATGGTCGTGTACATATTGCCTATCTCCCTTCTGGCAATGTTTTAGGACTGTCTAAATTTGCCCGTATCACAGAAATGTTTGCTCGCCGTTTACAAATTCAAGAACAGTTGACCAAACAAATCGCAGATGCCGTGGCTGAAGTTACCCAAGCACGTGGTGTTGCTGTGGTCATTGATTCAGCGCACATGTGTATGATGATGCGTGGTGTCAGTAAACAAGAATCGACCACACGTACTGTGTCATTTGTTGGTGATTTTAAAACAGATAAAGAAGCACGTCGTGAATTTTTATCTGCCGTGCCTGAAGCACATTAAGACGGATCATTCAGTAAGCAATATAAATATCAAAGCCTCATTTTATTGAGGCTTTATTTTACGATAGGGTTTTACAATGTCTTTAATTTGGTTGGCAGGTCATGGTTTAACGCACAGTGAAACCAGTATCGACTATCCTCGTGCAGAACGGTTGGTTAAAGGAAATCCCAAACGACTCACGCAAAGTTTGTATGAACATCCCAATATGAATTGTGGTATTTGGCAATGCGAGGTTGGTGCATGGGATATTCAATTTGCAGACAATAAACAGGAATTTTTTCAGCTAATTGAAGGTATTGTTCGTTTGCACGATAAAAACACCTCATCATTTGTAGAAATTAAAGCTGGTGAAGCAGGAATTATCCCGCCTTCATTTATCGGTACATTTGAAGTTATTGAGGTAGTTAAAAAATATTTTGTTGTGGTTGAAGTTTGAGTCAGTAAAACTGGTGACTTTTTTTGATGATCAGTGCGTTCAAATATAAGCTTTTTTATATTTTTTGCTTTCCTATAACTTATATTTGTAAAACATTCGCTTATTGTCCACTTAAAACTATATGATTTAAATTATCTTAGCCTTATGCCATATTTTAAATGAAAAATTTACTGATCTTTATTTCAGCGTTAACTGCCACTAGCGCCTTTGCCGACAATCTAAATGCCAACGAATTAAAAGATGTGCAAAGTGTCATTAAATTATTTAAAAATAAAAATATCACCGCGATTTCAAATAACATTACCTATCCCTTACATCGTGAAGAACCCATCCCAAGTATTGCCAATGCAACCCAGATGAAACAACGCTTTAACCAAGTGTTTGATACTCAACTTATTCAAGAGATCGCCAACTCAAAACCATCACAATGGAAAAGTATGGGTTGGCGTGGTGTGATGCTCAATGGTGGCACACTATGGTTAGATGGTCATAAAATTAAAGCCATTAACTACAGTAGTGATGCTGAACAAAAATATAAAGCACAGCTGATTTCACAACAAAAAAATCAATTACATTCATCACTTAAAAATTTTAAAACACCTGAATTACAGTTTAAAACAGCCAAATTTCAAGTGCGTATAGATGCCATGCCCAATGGTAAATACCGTTATGCATCTTGGGGAACAAAACAGTCGCAAGCGACAAAACCTGATCTGATTTTAAATCAAGGTCGTGTTGAAATGGATGGTTCAGGCGGCGATCATCACTACATTTTTAACAGTGGTACATATCAATATGTAGTTTATCGTAATGTTTTAGGTACAAGTGAAACACCAGATGTCACATTAGAAGTCACTCAAAAAGGCAAAAAGATCCTTTCTCAAGCAGGCAAATTATTTAAATAGTTTGTATCAATGATTGAGCTGAATCATTTTTCTCAAGTTTTTTTAATTCATAAGATTTAAAGCTTATCGAGCAAATCACCATAATGAAATGAACTGCTCGATAAGCTGTTCAAAATCATGTGCTGTGCGATATATCACAAACACACAGCCAATCCTTTAAATATGATATTTGATTATTTTTTTTCAGCCAATTGATAAATCAATTGCTCCATTTGTTGCATGTATTGACGATTCTCATGGTCCCACGGATGGAAGTTTGGACGGAAATAATCGATATAATTTCCCAATTGCTTTCTTAATACGCCTATACCGCCAAAGGTATAATGATAGGTCTTTTTCCAGCTGGATAAATCGCTTAACTTCCCTTCTCCTTTAACAATGGTCAAAAATACAGGAATCACTAAGCCCCAGAACACAATCGTTGCGACCACCAATCCAAAACTACGAACAGCATAGGCATAAGGACCATGCCCCATTGCAGTATTCCATACATCAAAAGCTACAGCTTTATGTTCGGTTTCTTCAAAAGCATGCCAACGCCAAATATTGGCATAATGTTCTTCAGCGCCTTCAAATAACTCAGGTGTGCGTAATACAGAATCTGCCAATAAAGCGGTAAAATGTTCTAATGCAATTGTTCCACTGAGCCAAAAATATGCAGGTAAATGCTGTTTAAGCAGACCAAAAAACTCTAAAACCAATGCTTCAAATTTTGGTGCAATCGGTGAGCGTGCAAATAAGGCTTGGTTATATTCTTCATGCTCACGTCCATGCATCGCTTCTTGACCAATAAAAGCCGTCACTGCTTTTTGTAATTCAGGGTCTTGGACTAAATCACGATGTGCCCTTACCGCATCAATAAAGAAACGCTCTCCAATCGGCAAGACGATAGAAAACGTATTTAGCAATGCGGTAAAAATTGGACCTGCGGCGGTATGCCAATCTGCGATTCGCTCCGCAGGTAAGTTAAATCTGACATCACGGCGAATAGGTAATGGCTCATGATATACACTCGATTTAATAAATTTTTTTAAAATGCCCATGGTTGATCCTGCCTCTGGCTGATTATCATTTTTTTAATTTAGCTGGTGCGCTTATTAGAATTTTACTTAACTGGGTATAATTCCATAGGTCATTTCGACTCATTTACATGTCATTGCATCTCTTTTTTTCTGATATTTCGATCGAATAAGTCTCTCGAAGTATGTCGATATATGCTTGCGATACCATCAACAGCATGATCTAAATTGTGTAAAAAGTGGATCGTCCAAATGCCTTTTTCTGTTCAAAAATAGACTTTGCTAAAATGCCACATCAAGCATATTTAATAAAAATACTGAGTTATAACGTGGATTAGTTATGCAACATTTAAGTGAGATGCTTGCCATTATTCAGTTTATTTTTCTAAATTTGGCCATGTCCAAGAAGCTCACTCTTGAATAAATTTGTGCATTAAGAAAGCCATGCCTTATAAAACTAAAACATTGCTTTCCTGAAGGTATAAAGAATTTAACAATTAAAATAATAATTTTTTTAGATGCTCATCGCTTTGTAATGGAACCACATGGTCATCTTTTAAATCTACACCCGAAAGTTGTAATTTGAATGAATTACGCATCAATGCCATTAAACGCTGTGTGGCAATTTGAATACTCAGCCCCGCAGGTCTTACATTGGAAATACAGTTTCGGCTGGAATCCAAACAACCTTTTCTCGCTTTCCACGTATAATAGATACCCATACTATCAGGTGAACTTAAACCAGGCCGTTCACCAATTAACATAATTAGCAACGGCGCATTAAAACTTTGTGCCACTTCATCACCTAATGCCACACGGCTACCTGTCGCAATCACAATAGGGGCAAGTTTCCAACCCTCAGTATCAATATGTTCACGTAAAGAATTGATATAAGCAATCGCATTCTCCTCTATTGCTCGCGCAGATAAGCCATCACCAACCACGATACATACATCACATTGCTGTGGGTGCTGCTGCACATAAGTCTTGAGCTGAGTTTGAGCCTGTTCCGATAACTCACGTCCCAAATCGGGACGTTTTAAATATACTTCTTTGTCAGTTGCTTTACTTTCCACAATGAGACTTTCAAATTTTAAATCTCTAAGCCGAGCTTGCATGTTTTCAGTATCTAATTGGTGAAAAACAGCATCTTTGGCCTGTGCGTGAGAGAGTTGAAACTTAAGCAATTCTTGGGTTGGAATGCTACATCCTACTCTTCCCATCGCAATTCGGGCATCAGTATATTGTTTTAACTTATGCCAAGGATCTTCGTGAAAACCATTTGGAAAAGTTTCAAGTTTTGAGAGCTTCATGATTTACTCTCCTTTTTATGATAATAATTTAGCAAAGTTTTTTGGCATGCTACTAGGCCAATGAATTTGCCGTTGTTCTTGGTGCAAAATTCCTTGCTGATCTAACCAAGCCGAAAACTCAGGGGCAGGTTTTAATCCCATTAACTGACGTAAATATAATGCATCATGAAAAGATGTGGTTTGATAATTCAACATCACATCATCCGAACCTGGAATTCCCATGATAAAGTTAATTCCCGCAGCGCCAAACAAGGTGAGTAGTACGTCCATGTCATTTTGATCTGCATCAGCATGGTTGGTATAACAAATATCACAACCCATAGGTACACCCAGTAATTTGCCACAGAAGTGATCTTCTAATCCAGCACGAATAATCTGCTTACCATCATACAAATACTCTGGTCCAATAAACCCGACCACAGTATTAACCAATAATGGATTGTATTTACGTGCGACTGCATAGGCTCGCGCTTCGATAGTTTGCTGGTCAACACCATGATGTGCGTTACTGGATAAAGCACTGCCTTGTCCAGTCTCAAAGTACATCACATTTTGACCAATTGTGCCTCGATTGAGTGCTAAAGTGGCCTCATAACCTTCCTGAAGTAAATCTAAAGTAACTCCAAAACCTTCATTAGCCAGTTGCGTACCCGCAATAGATTGGAACATCAAATCAATTGGAATATTACGTTCTGCAAGTTGAATCCCTGAACTGATATGGGTTAACACGCAAGATTGCGTCGGAATTTCATATTCTTGAATAATATGGTCAAGTAACTTTAACAACTCTGACAAATTATGGAGATTGTCTGTGGCAGGATTAATCCCAATGACAGCATCACCATTGCCATACATCAGACCATCCAATAAGCTGGCTGAAATACCCAATATATCATCCGTTGGATGATTCGGTTGCAAACGAGTAGATAAATGACCTTTTAAACCAATTGTATTACGAAATTGGGTGACCACTTCGCATTTACTCGCAACCAGAATTAAATCTTGATTACGCATAATTTTACTCACAGCAGCAACCATTTCAGGGGTTAAACCCTTAGCTAAATTGGTCAATTTTTCGGAAGTTGCATCTTCACTCAGCAACCAATTTCGAAAATCACCCACAGTAAAGTGTGAAATCGGTGCAAATAAATCATCACAATGTTCATCAATAATTAAACGCGTAATATCATCTTTGTCATAGTCAATAACCGTTTCATTTAAAAAATTTTTTAAAGGGACTTCTGCCAAGGCCATCTGCGCTGCCACACGTTCTGTTGCATTACTGGCAGCAACACCAGCCAATTCATCTCCAGAACGTAATGGCGTTGCCTTTGCCATTAGGGTTTTTAAATCTTGGAAAATATATTGTTGCTGAGCAACGCTATAACGATAACTCATAATTATAATTCCTGTTCTGCTGCCTTAATGCTGGCAAATTCTGCTTCAGGTGTACCTGAAATCAGATGATGACGACTATAAACAAGAAAATAAACAATGAAGACCACATAAATACCCAAAGCAATAAACCAGACTTTAGGATCGACAAGAAAACCTGCAACCACCGCGACAATTGATAAGATCAACGCAATACTTGAGGTAAAAATACCACCTGGTGTTCGATATGGACGATATACATCAGGCTGTGAAATACGTAATTTGATATGTGCCATCATCATTAAAACATAAGAAATCGTCGCACCAAATACCGCAATCAAAATCAGTAAGTCACCCTGTTTAGTCAATGATAATATGAAGCCAATAATCCCTGGAATAATCACGGCTAAATACGGCGATTTATTTTTGTTGGTCAGCGACAATGATGTTGGCAAATAACCCGCACGAGAGAGGGCAAAAATTTGACGCGAATATGCATAGATAATCGAGAAGAAACTTGCGATTAAGCCTGCCAAACCAACAAAATTTACAAAGTTTGCTAACATGCCATGCCCATATACTTTAACCAAGGCATCCACCAAAGGGGCACCTGAATCTTTGAGTACACTTGCACCTGCGGCACCCGCACTCAGTATTAAAATTAAAATGGCGAAAGCAGCCAAAATCAACATTGCACCCATCAAACCGCGTGGTAAAGATTGTGCTGGATCTTTTGCCTCTTCCGCGGCCAAAGGAACGCCTTCCACTGCAAGGAAGAACCAAATTGCGTACGGAACTGCTGCCCAGATTCCTATATAACCTTGTGGTAAAAAACTACTCGCGCCTGCTTTAGCTAAATCTGGTGCAATATCAAATAAATTGGCGCTGTTAAAGTGAGGAACCATCGCGACAAGGAAAACCACAACTGCAACAACAGCAATAGCTGTGATCACAAACATGATTTTAAGTGCTTCACCTGCACCTTTTAAGTGAATTCCCATAAAGACCAAATAACAGATTAAATAAATTAGCCATCCGCCCACTCCAAATAATGATTCGCAATATGCACCAATAAAGGTCGCGATTGCTGCCGGAGCGATGGCGTATTCGATCAGAATCGCTGTTCCTGTTAAATAACCTCCAAATGGTCCAAAAGCCATACGCGCAAAACTGTATCCACCGCCTGCTGTAGGAAGCATAGTCGACATTTCTGACATTGAAAGGCATAAACATAGATACATAATCGCAGCAAAAATGACAGCGACAAACATACCGCCCCAACCACCTTGTGCAATACCAAAGTTCCATCCAGCAAAGTCACCTGAAATCACATAGGCAACCCCTAAACCGACCAATAGTAGCCAGCCAACTGCGCCCTTTTTTAATTCTCGTTGAGCAAAATATTCTTTGGAATCTTCTGTTTTTACGATAGTTGATTGTTCATTTCGAGCGTCCATCATCGTACCTTTAAATTTGCCTTTTTTTGTATAAGCAAAAAAAGTGCCTTTCCTTGGATGACGTCAATATTTTTTGTTCAATCCTATGAACATAACGCCTTCTTAGTCGTATAAAACTGCTTTTAGATAAATCTATCAAACAAAGGTAGGAGAAAAGTTGAATAGCTTATAATAGGAAATCGAAAAATTTATGAAAAATGAATAATTAAAAGAAAAGTAATGAAATTAATATATTTTTTTACTTTGTTATTTGTTTGTTTAATTTAAGATATTATTTAGTATATATGCATAAATGAATTATGTGATGCATTCAAAACCACATGCTAAAAAAACAAGAATCAAAAAAGAAAAATTAAACTCCACTCAACCAAACTCAATTTTCCAACAAGCTTTACAATCCGCACTGATTCAATGTCAGCAGGATTTACTCAACACGGCCCACCTAGCATCTGTCGTGGTACAGATCAAGGATATGCAAAAAAAATCAACTCTGGTGTTCAGCCAATACAGAACAATTCGCAGGATTCCAGCAAGATCAAGATTTAAAAACAAAGCTAGATCAGTATATTTATAGTGCACCTATTCTTGATTTAACATCAGGGGAAGCATGTGGTGAAGTAGTTTTATTTCACAGCTTAAATCAAGCAAATATTTTTGGACAATTGGCCGTTACACAATGCGCTGAGATCATTGCACAAAAATTATATGCACAACCCTTCAATCATTTAACCATCCATGCATTTTCAGTGCCACAGAAAATAATAATCAATGATCAATCAATTCTTTTAACACCTCGGCAGTTTGAAATCATATGTATTTTGATTCTGAATCCTATGGGCTTGACCCTAAAGCTACTACATATTTATCTCTATAGTGATGAACAAATCAGCTTAAATACACTTAAATCTGAGATTTCATATTTAAAAAATAAGGTGGGCGAATTAATTTGTGCAAGGACCTATCAGATACAGGCAGAAATTCACGCAGATTTTAAAGAGTTGGAAGAAGCTGTCGATGCGGATTATCTTGATACAGTGAAACAATTGTATCAAGGTGGTTCATTCATTAAAACCAAAAGTCCTTTTCTAAACAATTGGCAACAAATTCTAAGTTTGAGAATCAATAATCTACTTGTATAAAGAACCTTGGCTTGCGATTGATTAATACTTATCGCAGTATGTCATTCTCAAAATCCGATTTGTCAGATCCCTCTTTAAAAATAATGTACAAAGCCTAAACCAATTTTTTGCCAATCGAGTTGGTTTTGTTGTTGGTATTCCCAATTGACGTTTAATGAATTTTGACGATTAAGTGAATATTGCAGTGTACTCTGGATCCGTAAATTCCACTTACTTGAATCTTGCCAATAAGGTAATTCAACTTGAACAATACTGTTTAAACGATCTGACCATACATTTTGACAGCCCAGTGTTGGTCCTAGACCAACACGCCAGCCTTTATCCAATGAAGTACCTGCTTGAAGCTGTGTTTGCAGCTCTGCATAACAAAGATGCTTACGATCATCATCTGCAAGAGTATAACCAGATTGGGCTTTTGCACTGACCACCCCATGTTGTTGCTGATCGCTGAATTGTCCATTTTGAATGGCTTCCTGCTGCCAGCCCAAAGTAAAACCCCAGGTGATTGGCATTTTAAATGGGGTGATGGGGTTATAAGAGTTTACCGTTAATAAATCAAGATGTTCCAATTTCAGTCGATCATCACGCCATTGCGCGGCACCATCTAGAAACATCAATTGTGTGCCTGTACGGAAGCCGCCCTGCGGATCTTTTAGTTCGTGATAGGCCTGACGATGACCAATTTGTACATATTTTTCACCTTGAACCTCACCCGCTTCCATGGACCACTTACGCGAATCATGTCCATTGACTGGATCAACTTTCGGACGTACAGGTGCTAAACGTTGTTTCTCTATAGGAATTTGACTACGTAAGCCTAAGAGTTGTCTAAAGCGCGGTTGGGTAAAACTTGCATCGACCTGACGAGCAACAAATTGTAAATATAAATCGTCATAGGCCATTTCTAATATTTTTGCGCGATCTTGATCATCGTAATTAATTAAAGCCTCTTGCATCTGCTGCGGTTCTAACACCGTAATTGCATGGGCTTTTTTTGCCAAAGCATGACCATGTTGTTTGGCCTGCGAATTTAATTGTGTTTCTAACGCTGGACGATATACCGCTTCTCGTACTAATCCCTGTTGCTCTACGGCTTTAATGGTTTCAATCGGGATCGCTGCATACGTAAATTGCTTGCGTAAATTCGAGCTTGGGCGGACTAAATCAATCAATCCCAATAAACGATAGGCACAATTATCACTGACAAAATAATAAGGAAAACTGACTTTTTGCATTTCCCAAATGTGTTTTACCAAAAATGCAGTCTCTTCAGGATCTAAATTCAGTTCATACTCCCAAAGATCACGGCTTTCAAAATCACCATACTCTTTCACTTTGCGATAATAAGGCATTAAAGAGTATTCACCAGGATATTTGCCAACCACCCCTTTCCATGCATAAGACCAATTATCATCACTGTTTACTGTGGCTGCGTAATTCACTGCATAAGAGACTAAATTGAGCTGCTTTTGATCTTTAGGATCAAGACGTAGCAAAGTATGCCCAAACATTGAGCTTGGATTACCCATAAAATCAGTCGCATAAATCAACGTCACTTGATAAGGTTTGATCTGTGCATACCATTGATCAAATTCAGGACAAGATACAACTGGTAATTGTTGTTGTGAAATATTCAATTGTTGCATCAGCCATTGGCTACGCGCAGGAAATTTACAACGAATAGATTGATTGACATCGGCGAGTTGAAACAGTGCAGTGATATCCGCATTCATTTCATTTTGAATATTCTGACGGCCATCTTGAGCAAAAAAATAACCCGAATAACTAACTTCACTTTGATTTACATTTTTGACAGAGGCATCTTCTGCATAAAGTAAACGTTTCCATGTGATATTGCTGGCTAGTCGTTTTTGTTGTGCCATTTTTAATGCATTTTCTAATACATGCGATTTCTCTAAAGATGATTCTGCATGCAAATGAGTTGTAAAAAATGAACTGAGTAAGCTTAAGCTAAATACTAAATATTTCATTCAATCATCAATTTATATAGATATATTATAAAACTGTGCAATTAAAAAATGTCGGTTCAATACAGGAGTTAACTTAAGATTTACTCATGCAAAATTCATTTCTCAATAATGGGTATTCGATAAAATTTAAATAAAAAAACCCTGCAACAAGGCAGGGTTTTGGCGCATTAAACGTATGCTTTTAACACTTCGTCTTTTGCCATCACTTGCTGAAGTGATGCTAATACTTGTAGAGAATTTTGATTTTCTGCTGAATAGATACTGGCAAAGTTTGACTTCGCCACAGCATTGAAACGTGCTTTATCTGCATCTTTAACATTTAATAATGAAGCAAGTACATTTAGGCTTTCACCTTGTCCTACAGCCATATCACGTGCAAGAGATTCTGAGTTTTCATTGGTAAATGTCACGACTTGAGCAGTTACTTTGCCATTACCATTACATCCTAAAGTACCAAATGTAATACCTAATAATTGGTTAGTGAAAAGACCATTAGTGGTTGCCGCTAAAATCTTAGGTACTTTTCCAGACTGACCAGCCCAAACTTGCGAGCCGACACCACAACCCACATCTGGATCAGCCATAGCAACACTTGAACCCGCAGCCAATACAGCAGCTAAAGCGATTTTTTTTAACATATAATTCTCCAGAATTTTCATATGCATTGTTTTAATTCAACATATGTAAATTGTTATTTTCCATTATGTGTAAGTTTGATTACACCTATTTAGATTTATCACATAAATTCAGATATGCAAATCTAAATGTGACAATTACGAAATTATTTATTGTACTTTTTTAGTGACCATTCACCTTCTTTATTACGTACTCCAAGAATTTTAAGGACCAAAACTAGACTTAAAAGTAAGAGTAAATACCAAGAGCCTAGCTTCCCCCATCCCACCATATGCCATGCATCTACTTGACTTGGGTACAACCAAATTTTATTAAAAGTGCTAATATTTTCAGCAACCCAAATTAAAAATGCCAAAACGACCAGTACTGGTAACATCGGAAGCTGAAATTCATGTTGCTGTAACTTAAAACGAACTTTTGTTTTCCAAAAAATTACCACACTCCAAATAAATAGTGCATTTCGAAAATCTGGAATAAAAAATTTGCTCATAAAATTGAGATAAGACAAAACTGCTAGACACAACATATTGGCAAAATTGGGCAAATTTAAAAAAGAAACCTGATACAAACGTAAAGAACGGGCAAAAAAACTGCCAACTGCAGAATACATGAATCCTGCAAATAAAGGCACAGTCAAAAGTTTAAAAACGGAAGGTTGTGGATATTGCCAAGAAGCAATCTGTGGGTGGGTTAAAAAAATTTCCATACCCATAGCCATAATATGAAATAAAGCAATGACTTTGGCTTCTGCCCAAGATTCAAGTTTTAAAAACAATAAACAGGCTTGAATGATCAGCGCATATAATAATAAATAGTCATAACGGAATAAACCATAAAATTCATGGCTGCCCATATTCGCCGTAGTAATAAATGCAATCAACAATAAAATACCAAATAAGGCAGCCGATGCTGCCTTAAGTAGAAATTCAAATAATGATTTAAAATAGATCATAAATACATTTACAACAATAAGTTAACCTAAATATTTGGCACTGTATTGGTGTACAGTATCAATAAATGCTTTGGGTTTTTCAGGATCAACCCACTGCGTAATTCCATGACCTAAGTTGGCAATATAACCTGTTTTCTCTCCATTAGCATAAGCATCATCAAGCATAGCTTTGGTTGCTTTTTCAATAGAATCAGCTGAACCATACAAGGTTGCTGGATCTAAGTTCCCTTGTAATGCTGCACGTCCATTAACTGTTTGACGAGCCACGTTTATTGGCGTAGTCCAATCTAAGCCAAATCCATCTGCACCAGTTGCAATCATTGGCTCTAACCATTGACCACCACCTTTGGTAAATAAGATCACAGGCACTTTACGTCCTTCATGCTCTCGTTTTAACCCAGCAACAATTTTCTGCATATATTTGAGCGAAAATTCTAGATATTCACGGTGCGCCAATGCACCACCCCAACTATCGAAAATTTGTACGGCTTGAGCACCCGCCTCAATTTGGGCATTTAAATAGTCAATTACAGCATCGGCTAAACGATCTAATAAAGCATGTAAAACTTCAGGTTGTGCATACATCATGTGTTTCGTAAAACGGAAGTCTTTGCTTGAACCGCCTTCCACCATGTATGTTGCCAAGGTCCATGGACTACCTGAAAAACCAATCAAAGGCACTTGACCAGCCAAAGCTGAACGAATGGTTGAAACAGCGTTCATTACATAAGCCAGATCAGATTTGGCATTGAATTTCGGTAAATTAGCCACATCTTGTTCTGTACGAACTGTTTTATGGAATTTAGGACCTTCTCCAGTTTCAAAATAAAGTCCTAAACCTAAAGCATCGGGAACAGTCAAAATGTCTGAAAATAGAATTGCAGCATCAAGCTCATAACGGCGCAAAGGTTGTAAAGTCACTTCACAAGCAAATTCTGTATTTTTACAAAGAGAAAGAAAATCACCTGCTTTCGCACGTGTTTCACGATATTCTGGTAAATAACGCCCAGCCTGACGCATCATCCAAACTGGAGTCGTATCTACAGGTTCACGCAATAAGGCACGTAGAAAACGATCATTTTTTAAGGTCGTCATTTACTTTCCCAATCAAAAATTAAATTCGCCCCATCATAGCAAAAAGGTTTGCTCCATAACCATTTCTAGAAAATTTTTCTCAACAAAGTTTAGGGTCTGTTGATATTTCATAAATGGCTTGCGTTGTAGATTAAAATTGAGCATGAGACGTATACGTCGTAAAGCATGAAGAGAATAGCGAGACTATTTTCGAGTTTCATAACGAAGGCTGAGATAAATTTAGCCACTACCCTAAGCAAGAACAAAGCACTGCTTTGTTTGCAGCGCAAGGCGCAGCAGAGGGCTAGCGTGTTTTTTGACGCTACGTCGTTACCTTGCGAAACAATGTTCCTCATCACTTAGAATGACTAAATTTCATACTCCGCTCCTAGTATCGCCTAAAAAATACACGTAGTCGCAAACGTAGACGAATTGTCAACTGACCCGATTTGATTACTTAGATTTAAATTCCCACGGGTATACGAAAATAAAACAAAACTTGCAGACTAGGAAAATGTCTATAGAAAAAAATGATTAACACAAAACAAATACTGCAACACCTTATAATTTCTGCAATACTTACACAGATTTTTAGTTATAAATTATGAATAATTCTTAAGGTTGATCTACATGTTCGTTCGCTCAATTCTTGCTTTGAGTTTAAGCTGTTTATTAACAGGTACAGCTTTTGCTGCATCTACAGCTGAGCAACCTCTAACGCCTAAAAAAGTTGCTGCTCCTGTTGAAGATCCTATTGATCCACTTGCTATTGATGATTCTGCTTCAAGTGTAGAAACACAGATAAGTCAGCAAGAGCAACAAGACTTAGACAAAGCTGCAAATACGCTACAAAATTTAGAAAAAACTGAGGATAAAAACTCAGGTACCGCTATCTCTCCATCTTCACCACAGACCACGACTGCAAAAACGGCAAGCAATCCTAATGCACCTAAAGCGTCATGGACTTTAGATGGAATAAACAATGCACAATGGTACGAAAATATTGGTAAGGGTCAATTCCCTGTCTATGCCCGTGCCCATGTCATGTTAAATAATGCCCATGCTTCACCTGGTGCCATTGATGGTTCAAGCGGTATGAATACGCTTAAAGCAATCGCTTCATTCCAACAAATGAATGGTATTAAACCTACTGGTGAATTGACTCAAGAAACTTGGGATGCTTTAGTTTCTCAACAAGGCAATAAGCCTGCTTTTGTGGAATATACGATAACAGCTGAAGACCTAAAAGGTCCTTATGCAAAATCGATTCCGCATGATTATGCATTACAAGCAAAAATGCCAGGCCTGTATTACACTCGTGTAACAGAAATGCTAGGTGAAAAATTTCACATGGACGAAGAGTTTTTAAAGAAACTGAATCCTAAAGCGACATTTAATAAAGTTGGTGAAAAAATCGTTGTGACGAATATTCGCAATGAATTACCTGAAAATATTCATTTGATTGTCGCGCATAAAGGTGCTAAGCAATTATATTTGTTTAATGCACAAAACCAAATGGTTGGCTCTTTCCCTGCAACAATTGGTAGTTCTGATACACCATCTCCAAAAGGAACTTATAAAGTTACTGGAGTTGCACGAAACCCATGGTATAGCTATTCACCTAGTAACTTTGTACAAGGTAAAAACTTAAAACCATTATCATTACCACCTGGTCCAAATGCTCCTGTAGGGAATATCTGGATTGGATTGAGTAAAAAATCATTTGGTATTCATGGTACACCAAATCCATCTGCAATTTCGAAAACAGCTTCACATGGTTGTATTCGTTTGACCAACTGGGATGCCAATGACTTAGGTAAAAAAGTTAAATCAGGTGTAACGGTTAAATTCTTAGAATAATCTTATACTTGATGAAATAAAAAACCAGTGTGCATACACTGGTTTTTTATTGCAAAGATAAAAATTTATCGTTCCAAAAATAAAACAATATGTTGCTTTTTTGCTATTTCATCCCAATTACTTAAATATTAAAATTCATTCATGTTAAAAATAAAGAATTGGAGATTTGAGATGAATACTTTTTTACATCACAGTGAAAACCGTGGTCACGTAAAAATGGGGTGGTTAGATACCAAACATAGTTTCTCTTTTGGTAGTTGGTATGATCCTAAATATATGGGTGTTGGTTCTTTACGTGTAATCAATGACGATACCATTGCAGCACATAAAGGTTTTGGTACTCACCCACATGACAACATGGAAATTTTGACTTGTGTGCTTAAAGGTACTATCTCACACAAAGACAGCATGGGAAATGAACGTCATATCCATGCGGGTGAATGGCAATTGATGAGTGCGGGTACAGGTGTACAACACAGTGAAATCAACCAAGGTGATGAAGCAGTTCATATGCTACAAATTTGGGTAATTCCAAATGTTCAAGATGCCGAACCGAATTATCAACAAATTGAACGTGATCCTAAAAAATCACCCAATGAATGGCAATTGATTGTTGGCCCAAATAACAATGCGCCAATGCATATTCGTCAAGATGCTGAAATTAAAGCGGCATATCTGGAAAAAGGTCATACCCTTGAAGTTAAAGCAACCCAAAAATTTAACTATGTACATGTAATCGATGGTGAGATTGATATTGCGGGTCAAGTCGTTAAAGCAGGTGATGGTTATTTATTTGACGAAGATTCGACACTCACTGCACATGAAGATAGCCAATTTATTTGGTTTGATTTAAACAGCTAATTCATATGCAATAAAAAACCTCCGCATGTATAGATGGAGGTTTTTTATGTCTAGCTTATTGAACAAGTTAGAAGCCGTGTTTAAGCACAAAAATCTTTTTTCTGATCTTTAATCAATGATAAAGCAGCATTCCAAGCAGCCTGAACAATCGGTTCAGCAGCATCACTTTCAAATTGCTTCACCGTATATTCGCATATTTGCTTACTCGGATAATGAAGTTTTGAGCTGCTCATGGCTTTAATCTGAACCTGACAAGCTCGCTCTAAAAAATAAATTTCATGAAATGCTCTTGCAATACTGTTTCCAGTGGCTAACAAACCATGATTGCGTAAAATCATGCAACGATAATTTCCCAAATCCTGAACCAAACGTTCTCTTTCAGCTGTAGAAAAAGCGATACCCTCATATTCATGATAAGCAATATTGTTATAAAATTTCAGCGCATGTTGTGACAAAGGCAATAAACCTTTTTCTTGTGCAGAAACAGCTATGCCATCCGCCGTATGGGTATGAATGACACAGTGAATATCATCTTTAGCATGATGTAAGGCAGAATGAATGACGAAGCCTGCAACATTAACCATTTTGCCTTGATCATAATCTGCCACAATATTCCCTTCATGATCAATTTTCACCAAATCTGAAGCTTTCATCTGATCAAATGTTACACCATAGCGGTTAATCAGAAAATGATCAGGCTCATGCGGGACACGTAAACTGATATGGGTATCTATCAAATCAGTCATTCTATAATGTGCAATTAAACGATAGAGTGCTGCCAACTGGCAACGCGCTTCCCATTCAGTCTTATCAATATACTTTGGGCGTTTCATCATAAAATCCTTTTTATTGCCTATGTATAAAACATCCATAGTTTTAGCGAGAGTTCAGCAAATAAACAAGTCTTAATTCGTGAATGAAGACTAAAAAATTATTTTTTGGGTTGCATAATATAAAAAATCCAAACCAATAATTGAATATTGATTTGGATTTAAATTATTAATTATCATATTTCATACTATTATTTATATTTATTAAATTATTATAATAAGTTTTCATTTTTGTTTATTTTTATTAAAATAAAAATTAAATTATTATTTATTTTAATTCTTCATTATTATTATAAAACACCCTCATTATCTATTATAAAAAGTAGATTTAAATACTTAACTGATAAAGTAATTTCTTTCCTTTAAAAGTTAAATTCTTAATAAAAACAATATCTCTATTATCTAAGTAAGAAATAGCATCATCAATTTCAATGTAGTCTTCATCAATCAACCATGAAATATCCAATTCATTTAAATCAACCATACCGACTAAGTAAATAGTCTGTTTTTTATTTTGCCGATTTTGAATATTTTTTAAAATTTCGCGTATCTTAATCCAGTCTTTCATATTTTAAATCTCATCGTGCTTACAGGTTCTATTATATTTATTGGAGAATTAAATACTAGATAGAGAAATGCCCTGTGCGACAAAATTTGTCGCACAGGGCAGCACCCTAAAAAACCAAATATCTGTAAAAATTTCAGCCACCAATATGGATACGAATTTCCCCGATAATCGCTTTAAAATTGCAATACTAAAGCTTGAATTCATACCCTATATTCAATTCTCTTGCTTATAGTCAAACAAGGAAAAATCACCTATGCTGTAACGCTTTTTACAAACTCACTGCAAGCGTCGCAAATTTTTGTGCATGTGATTAATCTTTGCAAAATCTTGATTCCATACTTTCACTCAGGTACAAACTTTGCTCAAGGACATGCCGTATATCATCTCATTGTCCCTAACCTACTAAATGCCACACCGTTCACTATAAAATCTACTGTTCAATCACTTAAAATCTCAATCTGCGCCTTTAGTTTAAGAGGACTGCGATAAGGACTTTGCAGCATCACTTGATTCTAGCTTGATCTCATCGGGCTGTTTTTCTCTACGATTTAAAACTAGATTCAATAAAATTGCAGCCAAAGTTGCTGTACCAATTCCACCAAGATCAAATGAACCAATATGTACACTAAAATTACCTGCGCCCATGATCAAGCTGACCGCAGCAATAATTAAGCTACTGTTTTTAGTGAAATCAATTTTATTATCAATCCAAATCTTTGCACCAGCCACTGTGATTAAACCAAACACCACAATTGAGGCACCACCTAAAAGAGCAACAGGAATAGTACTAATCACAGCACCGAATTTAGGTGATAAGCCCAACAAAATTGCAAAGATCCCAGCGATTACGAAAACTGTGGTTGAATAAATTTTAGTGACGGCCATAACCCCAATATTTTCAGCATATGTGGTCATACCTGTTCCCCCAACAGAAGCTGACAAGCTGGTACATACCCCATCTGCAAAAAATGCACGGCCCATATAAGGTGATAAATCACGACCCGTCATTGCAGATACAGCTTTAAAGTGACCTAAGTTTTCAGCGACCAGAATTATTGCTACTGGCGCAATTAACAACATGGCGTTTGCATTAAACGAGGGTGCAACAAAATGCGGGAGACCAAACCACGCCGCATTGCTAATGACTGCAAAATCGATCGCTTTGCCAAAGCCCATTAAATTGGCAAGGATAAAATATAGAACATATGCACACACCAACCCCAGTAAGAGCAATAAGCGACGCATCATACCTCGGGTAAATACAGCAATCGCACTGATACAAAGGATTGTCAGAATTGCCATCCAAGTATCAAATGGGTTTGCAGAAACACTTTTAATGGTGACAGGTGCTAAGTTTAGACCAATAATCATCACGATTGCACCCGTAACAATCGGTGGCATCAACTTTTCAATCCAACCAGTTCCCGTCTTCATGACAATTAAACCAATTCCGGCATACACCAAACCACAAGCGATGGTCCCCCCTAAAGCCAAGGTAATATTTGGATTTGACCCCACACCTGCATAGCCCGTTGCAGCAGCGACAGCGCCAATAAATGCAAAACTAGATCCGAGGTAACTCGGCATTCTTCCACCCGTCATCAGGAAAAATAAAATCGTGCCGATACCCGTGATAAATATAGTCAAATTGGGATCAAAGCCCATCAGCAAAGGTGCGAGAACCGTTGCACCAAACATTGCAAATGCATGTTGCAAGCCCAAAACGATACTTTTTCCAACAGGTAAATATTCATCAATTTGCACAGGGTTTTGATCTAAATTACCTGTGTATGGTTTAAATGATGTAAACCATGGTTCTTTTGTCGCCATTTTCTAATTCCCCATATTTAGAGATCAACATACATTTTGAGGTTCACAATAACTGCGTTTGAAATATAGAAGCGCATTTAAACTTGGGTTGTGACGAATTGCTTTGACCCGACAAAACAATACATCATGACTACCGACCACCTGACTTGATACCACTTCACAATCAAATGAAATTAGGGCGTTATCTAACACCGGAGAACCTGTCACGAGTTCACTCCATTCACCTTGTGCAAATCTGTGTTGCATGGGTGTTTTGCCACCAAATAAATTAGACAATGCGGCTTGATTTGAACCTAATGTATTGACACACAAAACTTTATTTTCAGAAAAAACGCGATATACCGATGCGGCGCGATTAAGGCATACCAATAAGGTTGGAGGTGAATCCGTTACACTACACACTGCAGATGCGGTAAAACCTGCCTGTCCTGCATCACCTTTAGTAGTGATCACATTGACTGCTGCACCCAAATTAGACATACCTTGTCTAAAGATAGCTTGATCAATTTCTAAATGGACTTTAGTTTCACAAGGCTTGGTAAATTCAATAATTTCACTACTAACTGTACTTTCCTGTTTGACCATTTGCATCATAACTCTCCCACCCCAATGCGCAAATGTTCATCGAGGTTAAAATTCATTTTTAAAAAAATGACTAAAACACATAGACAAATTTAGACATGCATTATCCCACATGTGCTATTGATGCAATTTCAACAAGGGCTTCAGGTTTAACCAGTCCGACCTGTACACAATAACGAGCGGGTTTGTCATTGGGAAAATATTCAGCATAGACCACATTTATTGCGGCATAATCTGCCCAATGTTTGACGAATATTGAGTTAAACGTCACATCATCCATCGTGCCACCTGCAGTTTCGATGACGTTTTTAATGGTTTCTAAAATATGTCGGGTTTGGCCTGCGGCATCACCGACACAGACCACCTCATTATTTTCATCAAATGCTAAAGTCCCAGAAACATAGACAATATTGTCTGCTTTGGTTGCAGGCACATAAGGTGCAAGGGGTTTAGCTGTACCTACTGGGATCACAACTTGTTTGGACATTTTAAATTCCTTTATTTTTTCCTTAAAGCATCTTCGCCATAGACTAAAACTCTAGAAAAGACACTTGATCTGGTTAAAAGCATTAAGCTGATTTACTAAAAGTGACTGAATTTGGCTGCTCTTGTTGGGTTTTGAATGTCTGTACAAATGATTCCGTATCAGATACCCATCCAAAAAAGGTTTTAATATTATATAAGGCTGCCTCTTGTGCTGATTGAGGGCCAGCTTGATAACATGCATCTTTTAGCGCTATACCAAAATATTCCAAGAAAAAACCATCTCTAAGGGTTGATTCCACACAAACATTGGTGGCAATCCCAACGAAAACTAAATTTCGGATGCCACGAGTACGTAAACTACTGTCCAATGCTGTATTAAAAAAACCGCTATAGCGTGATTTCTCGATCACAATGTCTTGAGGTTGAGGCTTTAGTTCATCAATTAATGCAAAATCCCAACCACCTTTTGCCAATAATTTGCCTTGTAAATCAGGATTTTTACGCATGGTTTTTAAAGCATTGGATTTATGAAAGTTAGGAGAACCTATGCCACCGGCTTCTACATATTGTTCATCCCATCCATTTTGAAAATAGATCACTTGGATACCGGCTATATGTGCTGCATCAATGCTTTTTTTAATATTAGCAACCACAGGTTGAGTAGTGGAAACATCAAAACCAGCCAAATCCAAATAGCCACCAATTGAGGTATAGGCATTTTGCATATCAATGACGATAAGCGCCGTTTGTTCAGGTGCGAGCTGAATCGATTCTGGCTCCGCTTTTAAAATTTTGCCTGTTCCTGCATGAGTCGTGAAATCTGTACAAACCAGATTTTCTATCATTTTCGAGTTTTCAACTATACTCATGCGCTTTTCTCCAAAACGGGTTGAGCTAGCTGTTGATAACTTGCAACAACCTCCTCACGACAAGCCATCAACGGTTGGACGCGCTGTCCAAAATCCTCAACCCCTTGGATAAAATCATCAAATGTTAAAAGAATTCCTTCAGTGCCTTTAATGGTAGAAATTTCATCCAGCATCATGGCAACATTTTCATAAGAACCGACGATTGTGCCCATATTAATATTGACGGGTGAAACACTAGATGCCATTTGACGAATATTGGTATCTGTACCTGATGTTTGATCTTTACCGCCTTGATTCATTAACCAGTTAATTGCTGCCAGGTCTGCACCTTGGTTATAGTTCTCCCATTTCGCCATAGCTTCTTGATCTGTTTCAGCTGCAATCACCATAAACAAAACATAGGTTTGAACATCTCTTCCTGTCTGATCAGTATGTACTTTTAGACGTTCATTGATTTCAGCATAGGCCGTTGGTGTATTGAAACCTTTTCCAAAAACAAAATTATAATCTGCATATTTTGCAGAGAATGCTAAGCCCGCATCAGATTGACCAGCACAAATAATTTTCATGGCGGATTGTGGTATTGGCTTTACTTGGCAATCATCCATTTGGAAGAAATCACCTTTGAAATCAGATGTTCCCGTTGCCCAAAGCTCACGTAAAATTTCGACATATTCAGATAAGTAATCATAACGTTTAGAGAAATAATCATCCCCTGGCCACAACCCCATTTGGGTATATTCTGGTGGTTGCCATCCAGTCACAACATTTAGCCCAAAACGTCCATTTGAAATCGAGTCAATCGTTGATGCCATACGTGCCACAATGGCTGGTGGCATCACCAAAGTCGCTGCCGTAGCAAAAATTTTTATTTTACTGGTCACTGCCGCTAAACCCGCCATTAATGTAAAGCTTTCTAAGTTATAATCCCAGAATTCAGTTTTACCCCCAAAACCACGCAGTTTAATCATCGACAATGCAAAATCAAAACCATAATGTTCTGCACGTTGTACAATCTGTTTATTCAATTCAAATGTTGGCTTATATTGCGGTGCATTTTCTGAAAGCAACCAGCCATTATTTCCAATCGGACAAAATACACCAATTTTCATAGCTAAACCTCACTGTACAAAAAAATATTCTAAAAATATTTGATATAAAACCAAAAACAAAAACCATCTTGTAATTATAAATAATGCATACAACATGCCACTAAATTTAATTAGTTGTTTTCATTATTAATTTTTTTATATTTATTTTTTATTTTACCTTTTGGTAAAATTTATGAATTTTCAAGCCATAAAAAAATAAACTAAAATAGTGCATAAATGCGTCATTTTAGATCATTTATAATTTTAAAATTAACCGACACTATAAATAAAAAACCGCAGACGGTATGCGGTTCAATAAGATAAAATTCTGACGAAATACAACACTGGTTCAATAAAATTAGTAATCTAATAAAATAGTTATTAAAATAAATCTTTATAATATTTTACAAGCATCATCAAAATCTAATCTTGGTAATCTTGTATATATTTTTGTATGATCCCCATATCCTATGTTGATAATCATATTAATCGAATAATCAGTCTCTTTAAAGAAAGTCTCATTCACTTGCATATCATCAAATCCAGACATTGGCCCTGTGTCCAAAACTAAACTTCGACATACCATAATCAAATACGCAGCTTGCATCGAGCTATTTCTTAAAGCTGTTTCATTGGCAAGTTTGGGATTTGAGGTAAACCAAGATTTAGCGTCTGTATGCGGAAAAAGTTTAGCAAATTGATTATAAAATTTCTGATCCGTTGCAACCAACACTGTCAAAGGCGCTGTCATGGTTTTCTCTATATTTCCCGAGGATAGCGCAGGCTTTAGTTGTTCTTTCGACTCAGATGTCATTAAAAATATAAATCGAGCAGGGCAACAATTGGCAGAGGTAAGTCCCATTCTCACTAAATCATAAATTTGCTGAATCTATTCAGTGCTGACTGCCTTATCCAACCAAGTATTGTGCGTTCTGGCATCTGGAAACAATTGGTTTAAATCTATGTTGAGGCTCTGGTTCATAGGGTTTCTTCTACTAAATTTTGAATTAAAATCTGATTGACTGTATTACTTTCTGTTACAGATGAAGCATGCGCACCGGTTTCCAATAGTGTTAATTCGCCATGCCCCAATATTGCTTTAAGGTCTATACTCTTTTGATAAGGCACTAAAAAATCATCTTTGTTGGCAATGTAATACACATCAGTGTTCGCCAAAGCAGCGATATGTTGCGGTAAAATTTTAAAATTCATCAATGCATTTAAGCGTAGCAACACGTTATTAATCGGTGGGAAATCTTTAAATCCCTTGCTTTCGATCTCTTGAATTTGTTGAATATGCTTTGAAATATAAGCAGGTGGATATAGAAATAGAGCTTGTGCACGTATATAAGCTTCAGCACCAGCATTTTCTAACAAGGCAATACGGGTTTTGAAACATTTATCTGTATGTGGATCAAGAGCATCCCAAGCATTAATAAAGGTTAGACTCGACAGTGAAATTTCGGTGTTGTAGATCAAAACAGCCAATTCAGCTCCAATTACCGCACCTAAGGCATGCCCAATAAAATGGCATTGTTTGATTTGTTGCTGTTGAAGTATGTCTAATACTTGCTTTGCCATATTCTTTATTGAATATGCTGTGGGTAATGCTCCAGAGTCTGCATGACAACCTTCTTGGTCATAAACAAGCACCTGAAAATATTGAGTTAAAGTTTTAATTTGTGGTTGCCAAAAAGATGCATGCCCACCTAAACCAGAAGATAGAACCACAGTTTCAGCATCTGGTTGCGCTACACACGGAAAAATTTGATAGCTCATTTTTGACCATTTGATAAATTAATCACTTTGATGACAGCAAAAAATATGCCGAATAATATTTATATTTAGTTTTGAAGGTTTTTGATGGCGAATGTGAATATGAGGATTGTTATGTTATTGGCTACTTGCTCAGTAGCTATAGGTCTATTATTGATAAAACACACAATGAGCTTTTGTAATAAAGCGAGTTTATATTCAAAATAATCTGATTTCACAACTAGAAAACTACACGCTCAAATTTTGATGTGTCCTTAGTATTCTTAAATTGATCATAAAAAAAGCAACAAAAATGTTGCTTAAAAACACGACAGACTTAAAGCGTTATCCTCAAATATCTTCTCTATCAATCAACGCATCCGCTTTAAGTTATAAGTCACAACTCCCCATATTTCGAATTCTTGCCCTTCTTCAATATAAATATTTTTAAACTCTGGATTCTCAGCTTTTAACCAGACTTTCGGTGGATCAAATTGTTTATCAATCATCAAGCGTTTCACCGTAAAATCATTATCAATACGGGCGATGACAATATCACCAGATTTTGCAGAAATGCTACGATCTACAATCAAAGGGTCTTCGATATCAATCCCCACATCTTGCATTGAAAGCGAATTTGCTTTAACAATAAATGTAGAACTCTCATTTCTAATTAAATATTCATTCATATCTAAAGATTGTTCTATACTATCTTGAACTGAAAATGGTACACCAGCAGCGACCCTTTCAGTCGCAAGTGGAATCTGATAGACCTTATCATTCTTAGGCTGTATGGTCTGGATCTTTATGCTCGCTGTTAAATCACTGAGCTGACCATTTTTGAAATTTTTCAGTAACCAGTTTTTGATAAAATCGACTTGTGACTCTGGTACACGGATGACTTTGGTTGGCTCACTAAACTGTGCCTTACGCCCAGCATTTGCTCTAGCACCTCCGTGTTCAAATTCTACTTTCTTAGACATTATTTATCCTATATGCTTCATAAAAGCCTGTAAAATCAATATAGCTTGAAAAAGTTACAAATTCAAGTTGACGGCAAGTTTTTTTTGAATAACAATAACTCTATCGATCAGTTTTGATACATCTATTTGAACAAGGACGACAAAGATAATCAATATACTTATCATAAATCAATAATTTAGAATACAGATATCTTGTTAATTTATTGATAATTTTGAATAAGTTCTCTGATCTCACTTAAGCACTTAATTGATTGATTTTCTATGTGGAGACATAAAAATGGCGACTCAACGTGATGCAATTCTTGGTTATGCAGACGAACAACATGCTTACTATATTCGTTTGATTGAAGACAATAATGTATTAGGCAGCCAATATGGTTTATTTTGTGAAAATACCAATAGTGATATCGCTGAAAGTATAATGACTACATTATTTTTAAAGAAATCATTTTGGCTAAATGGCTCTGAATTTAGTGATATTGTAAAAGGTTTAGAACCTCTTCCCCTTTAAACAGATGCTCACCTGATAAAATTGAATATGCTTAAATATTCAACTGAAGTTTATGATTTGATATGTATTTAATAATTAAAATGTCGTTGTATTCCCCTCGATACAACGACGATTTAATTTCAATTAATCATCAGATCAATAGGTTTGAATGGCAGAGCTAAGCATTCAGAATTTTATTAAATCAGCACCTAATCTTGCACGATTACTTTACTTTTATTCCTTTCATATTTTTTATTTCCTTGTAGTTCTCTTCCTGTTTGGGTATTTTCAGCATGCTTTAGCGCGATGAGCTCCTACAGATCATTTATCACCGACGACTCGAGCGTTATTGATAAATTCTAATTAGCCTCGCCTCATTATATTTATTCATGGCACTTATTTTGCTTAACAAATATTACGTTTTTCAACAATCGTAATACTCAAGCTAAAATGAGGGCGGTAAATATGGGTTATGTTGTAAAGGAAATTGGTCAAAAGAATAAGCTATTACTGAGCTTGTGTTCTTTTCTGATCCCTATATTGCTCTGGTGCGCTGTCAGTTATTTACCTTTTATTTGGCATCCTCAAGTCCAAATCACAGATTCAGGCAGTGTCTCATATTTACAAGTCGGTAGCCGTATCGAAAAAAGTGTGTTCTATAGTGAGGCACAAAATGCGGTTGCTCATGATTCTGCACCACCACAAGGTATTTTAGTCAATCCCATTTACTTACCTGCACCACATGAAGTGGCTAAGGCCTTGGTCACTGCATTTACCACACCGCCAGAACAACCAGATACCCCATGGTTTCATCAAAGCTTATGGCACAGTATTAAAATCGTATTTTCAGCTTTTTTAATTTCTTCAATTTTTGGTATTCCATTGGGTATTCTCTGTGGTTTCTCACAAAAAATATCACTGCTCACAGAACCTTTTGTTGAATTTTTCCGTTACTTACCAGCCCCTGCTTTTGGCGCGCTTGCTGTTGCCATTTTGGGAATCAATGATGCACCTAAAATTGCAATTATTGTGATTGGTACGCTTTTTCAACAAATTCTAATAATTGCCAATACAACACGTATGGTCGATAAAGGCTTAATTGAAGCCGGCTATACCCTAGGAACCAATAAGCTCAAAAGCCTATTCAATGTGGTTATTCCTGCTGCTTTTCCAGATATTTATCGTGATTTACGCGTGCTACTAGGTTGGGCTTGGACCTATTTAATTGTCTCTGAATTAATTGGTACTACTTCTGGTATTACATGGTTTATTACCCAACAAGCACGCTATCAAAACTTTGACAATGTCTATGCTGCGATTTTGATTATCGGGGTGATTGGACTGGTTTGTGATGTGTTATTAATGAAATTAGGCGAACGTATGTTCGCATGGAAAGCAGGGGCCAAATAATGAATGACTCAACTTTTAATTCACATGAATATTTTCAAAAAATTTATGCACGCCCTGTCATCTTAGAAGCCAAACAACTGAGCCAAGTATTTAAACATGGTAAAAACGAACGAACTGTTTTAAATCAACTGGATCTTAAAATCCATAAGCGTGAATTTATTTGTGTGATTGGCCCATCAGGTTGTGGTAAATCAACGTTAAGTCGCGTAATTGCAGGTTTAGATCCTTATCATAGTGGTGAAATCTTAGTCGATGGCCAACGCATCACAGGACCTAGCCCTGAACGGGGCATGGTGTTCCAAGGGTATACCCTGTTTCCATGGAAAACGGTTAAAGAAAATGTCATGTTCGGACCACGGATGAAAGGTGCCAGTCAAATGACTGCGGAAGCCCATGCACGAGAATGGATCAATATTATTGGCTTGGACAAATATGAAAATCAATATCCACATCAACTTTCTGGTGGAATGAAACAGCGTGTTGCGATTGCTCGAGCTTTAGTCAATGAACCTAAAATTTTACTGATGGATGAACCTTTCGGCGCGCTCGACCCTCATACCCGTCAAAAGATGCAAAAACATTTAATGGATTTATGGCAAAACATTGATATCACCATTATTTTTGTTACCCATGATATGGATGAAGCCATTTTATTGGCTGATCGTATTATTGCGCTAAAAGCCAATCCCGGTGAAATTAAAGAAATTATTGAAGTGGATTTACCTCGCCCACGTTCATTAGCTCTCATGGCAACTCCTGCTTTTCAACAATTAAGGGCACGTGTTGATCAGTTGGTACACGCTCAGGAAGATGAGCTTGATCCATCACTTCAAGACTTACCCAAAATACCGAGGATGACCCAAGTCAGCACGGATAAATAAACAAACAGATTTCTTATAGCCTTTGGGACGACCCAAATCGCTTAGTTCATTGTTGGACGGCCAACCTTGGTGATATTCATGTCAAACACATATGTTTTACCAATTGTGGACATTTCCCTATTATCCAGTCCTGACCTCGAAGATCGTCTAGTCGTGGCACACGCTTTAGATCAGGCATGTAAAGATGTGGGTTTCTTATATCTAAAGGGAGAACAATTTAAACCTGCGTTATTCAACAATCTTTATCAAACCGCACAGCAATACTTCGCCCAAGATACTGCAATTAAGATGAGGAATTATATTGGCTTATCTGAAAATCACAGTGGTTATGTACCGATCGGTGAAGAACGTTTTGTAGAAACGAGTTATGATCTTAAAGAGGCCTATGATGTCAATTATGATCATCAAAGCCCCGCAGATCGCCGCCCTTTGATTGGTCCAACCCAGTGGCCAGATGACCCCATTTTTAAACAGCATGTTTCAGATTATTATCAACATATTAAAAATATTGGGCACACAATTTTCCAAAGTTTTGCGCTAGCACTTGGCTTAGATGAGCATTATTTTGATGCACATAATTCCAAAGCACCCAGTCAACTTCGCCTTATTCATTATCCTTATCATCCTGAAATTCAGGATAAAGATGGTATTGGTGCACATACCGATTATGAGTGTTTTACTTTGCTCTTACCCACAGCACCTGGATTACAAGTCCTCGATAAAACAGGGCAATGGATCGATATTCCACTGCTTGAAAATACATTGGTTATGAATATTGGCGATATGATGGAAATTCTGTCTAATGGGCGATATTTGGCAACCAAACATCGTGTTAAAAAAGTTTCCGAAGAACGTTTTTCATTTCCCTTCTTCTTCTCTTGTGATTATGACTATCTGATTCAACCTTTGCTTAAAGATCAGCCTGCAAAATATTCCCCTTTAAAAGGCGGTGAGCACCTTTTTAATCAAACCGCACAAACTTTCCAGTATCTAAAAGAAAAAGTAGCCCGGGGTGAAATTCAACTTGAAAATCCCCGCCCGCTTTATTCATTTGGTTTAAGTCAAAACGAGGAGTCACTATGAACTTATTAGAACTCTGTGCACAACTTAAACCGAGTGATGATTCAGCCTGCGTATTACCTCGGTATTTATTGGGTGCTTTTCGCCGTAAGAGTATTACTTTTTCCAATGGTTTAACTGATGAAAATACGCTGGTCTATTGGTTTCAATCTAAAACCTTTACCATTGATTTACGCTTAAAAGACCCCATTTCAACGCCCGTTTTAGAACGACAGGGCTGGGTTGGCGATACAATTTGGGATGCTCAAAATCAATTACTTTCATGGAATGTCAGCAGTAATTATCAAAATCATGTGCAATGGCCCGAACCAGCAAAATTGTATTCAATTGGCAATGCCATATTAGAGTTTTCACCAAGCCATGCTTATGTTGAAGATTGGCGGCAACAAGCTACCCGTGGGCTATATCTTGGCCTACGTTTATTTAAAGTTGAAAATATCGATTTAAGTATCAGTTATCCTGCAGATGGTGGCTTCATCCTTTGTGATCATTTTATTGCCTTTGCCAAGTCTCGACATCCAGATATACAACAGGCTTTTCACTCCACTAATGCTTTAAAAGATGCTATTTCTCAACAACAGATTAGTCTAGAAGCAATTCAGGACTATGAGGTTTCGATCAGTTTTGATAAGCAGATCATCGATCTTAGCACCATCAGCAACAAAGTTGGAACTATGATTGATCTTGAAAATTTCCAACAACTCGATCACAACACACTTGTCCAACAGCAACTGATCAATGGTGAACATTGTCGTTTATTTTTTACACTTGATGTATTTCAAAAAGATTTTTGCTTTACAACGCTTACGGGCACTTCAACTGAAAGTCAAAATTGGTTTGATCATGAAGAAAATCATCTTTTTCATCATGCAAAAATAGCGTTATAAGGGATATTCTCAATCAATGTCTTTTTTATATTTAATGATTGCCATTGTTGCAGAAGTCATCGCGACTTCTGCAATGAAGGCTTCAGATGGTTTTAGCCAGTTATTTGCATCGATTATTACCGTGATTGGATATGCGGTTGCCATTTATTTTTTATCACTGACCATGAAAACGATTCCTGTCGGTATTACTTATGCGCTTTGGTCTGGCGCAGGCATTATTTTGGTGTCCTTGGTCGGCTTCTTTTACTATAAACAACACTTAGATTTAGCTGCAATCATCGGTTTGGCTTTTATGATTATTGGGATTTTAATTATTCATCTTTTTTCAACGAGCACTGAAATATCATAGACTTCTTGTGTTAGTCAAAAATAAGCACTCGATACGTGTAAACTTTTAAATTTTGATGAAACATAGATGGTGTTTCTATCGTGATGCGACATGGATGTCGCCTTATTGGGTGGGGATACAGAACGTGCCCCTCACTCAACATGAGCAAAAACAAAGTACTGCTTTGATTGCAACGCGGGGTTTAGAATCCCCTATGAAAAGTGATACATCGCCTACACAAAGCGATTTAAACTTTAAATGTAAAGCGCGGCATTGCAAATTTGATCCTCATACACTTAATTTTTATGTAATAGTAAAATTTTCATGATTCATAAAGCTTAACCACATTTAAATATCATCTCTAAGTTTATTTTGGCAAGAGCTCTAGTGAATAGAAAATCCTCTTTTAATGTGATTAAAGTGACGCCTTTGTAATCAATTTAAATTTAATTTGTTAATCTTTAAAACAGATCTACCACCATAAAAATTTCACTGATTTGGTTAGTTTTCCTGCATTCAAATCTGTTCAAAAATTGCGTCTAGGCTCTATATAAAGCTTTTGCACCTAGAATAAAATAGCCCAAGACATGCTTAGGCTATTTTTCCAACGATCTAATTCTTTTAAAACCGCTATTTCAACTCTTGCAACAATGTCGGATAAATCAGACCATCGACATTTTGTTCAGTTTTATAGATGCCATTTTCCACGTTAAATTTATTGACGTGATAGGACGAGCCATAGATCGAATCAAAACCATTGCCTTTGCTAAAGACTTTTTGATTGGCGTCTAGATCAAGTAAATGGGTGCCATTCACCATCGTTTCGTATTGTTTTGGATCTACCCCTGAACGGATTGCCATAATTTTTACAGCATCTGTATGTGTTGCAGGATCATTAATATATTTCACTGTCTTGTCCCACACTTGAAGGATCTTTTTCCATTCATCTTTATGGGCAGTTAAATGACTCATATTCACAGTTAAGGTGTCATAAATTAACCCCGGTTTATCCTTGGAGGTATAAATGATTTTTGACCCTGCAACAGTTTTCAATGCTTGACTGGCAACAGGTTGCCATACCGCAATAGCTGAAACATCTGGGCTCGAGAATACTTGTGGTAATTGATTGGTAGCTGAATTAACCAATTTTATTTCATTGATGGGAATCTTTTGATCTGACATTGCCGTTGCTAGAAGCAAATGATCGACTAGACCTTTTTCAACGCCGACAGATTTACCTTTTAAATCTTCAATACGATTGATCCCCTCTTTGGCAATAATCACATCATTGCCCGCAGAGTAGTCAGTCGCCATGATCATCATGCCTTGAGTACCACCCGAGGCCGTCACCAAGTTATCACCATTGGTAACAAATACTGCATCTAATTGATTGGCAGAAAATGCTGAGAGTGATGCTGAATAATCAAACCATTTAAAATCAACATTGAGACCTGCTTCTTTTAGCCAACCTTTTTCAATTGCAACTTGCCATGCCACAAATCCGGGCCAATCACTATAGCCAATGGTAATAGGTTTAGCATCTGCTGAAGCTTGCGCACCCTCTTTTGCTTGAGGAATTTTTGCCGTGTTGTCACAACCAGATAACAGCATTGCTGATAATAATGATACGGATAAAAAAGATTTATAGATCATACAGAAACTCCCCCGATTTTCTCGCTTTTAAATTGTGTATTGGTTTGATTCAGCGACTGTATATATGCACGCCAACCACCTAAATGGCTGATATCTATAGCGTCTTTAATTGCATAAGCTTCGCAAATAAAACCTTTTACCCAACTGCCATCTTCAAGTTGTAAATTGCCGATTCCCAACGGTGCTGGAACCTCAGCAACGATTGCGCCAAAGTTTGCCAATGGAATTTCCCAAACTTCAACTTCAATAGACGTTCCTGTTGCATCACATTGCAGACCAGGTTTTGGTGGACTGGTATTTTTTAAAGCAAATAATTTGTAATTTTTAGCGGTATAGGTTTTCTTTAATAAAGTCCCTTGGCGTGTAGTGAGCTGAAAATTAAGTGGCATCGCTGTTAAATGCGCTCCCACAACCGCCAACTTGACTGAATTTTTTGAAGCAATCTCAAGCATTTTTTGATAGTGCTGCTGAGATTTGCCTAATGTAAGGGCTGTTAGTGTTTGCCATTTTTGAGCAAAATTTGCCAAAGCTTGATCATGCCAAGCAGGTGCAATAAATGTTACTCCGCTCGGCAACCCATCTGAGCGAATTGTATTGGGTAATGCTATGGCTGCTAAATCGGCAAAATTGACAAAGTTGGTATAAGCTCCCATATGTGAGTTCTTTACGATTGGATCTACTTCAACATCGACAATACGATAAATCGTGGGTGAAGTCGGTACCATTAATGCATCATAGGCTTGTAAAGCCAGATTAATTTTTCGTGCCAGCACAGCACGTTTATATTCAGCTTGAAGTGCATCCGTGGCTGTAAATTTATCTGCTTGAGCTATGATTTCAGCAATGACCGGATGCGCTTGGTCACGTGTTACAACTTTTTCCACAGCAACAGTCCGTTCCGCTACCCAAGCCTCGTTATAGAGGGCTTTGGCAAGTTCATTAAAATCTGTGAAATCAATACTTTCAACTTTATAACCAAGTAATTTGACTCGTTCTACTGCGGTCGCAAAAGCTTTTTCAGTTTCTGTGTCACCATAAAACTCAAGCTGTGCAGGTATGGCAATTTTGCCTTTAGAAAACTGAGAGGGAACATTTGCTGGATGAATACGTGAATATTCATCTTTTTCATCATAGCCTTGCATAACACTGGCAACCGTCCAAGCATCGTCACTGCTCAATGCAAAGATAGAAATGACATCAATCGTTCTACAAGCAGGCATCAAGCCTGTGGTTGAAAACCAGCCTTTGGTCGGTTTAAGACCAACAATATTGTTATGCCCTGCTGGCACACGACCCGAACCTGCTGTATCGGTCCCTAAGCTAAAGGGCACCATACCATTTGCAACTGCAACGGATGAACCAGAGCTGGAACCACCGCTGATATATTCTGGATTAAAACTATTTTTGACCGCGCCATAAGGTGAACGTACCCCGACCAATCCCGTTGCAAACTGATCAAGGTTAGTTTTTCCAATCACCACAGCACCAGCTTTTTTTAACTTGGCAATCACCACAGCATCATTGGTTGCTAAATATTCAACGTCTTTACAAGCAGCGGTGGTATGGAACCCTGCGACATCGATATTATCTTTGACGGCAAATGGCACACCGTATAAAAGTAAATCATCTCTATCTTGTAGTTTTAAGGCTTCAATTTGGGCTTGAATTTGCGTTTCAGATGCGATTTCAATCCAAGCATGATCATCATTGTGAATGGTTTTAACATAATCGATTAACCCCTCAATCTTGATTTTCTGGCTGGTATACGCCTCTCGCCAGTCTTGAATTGTCCATAAGTCTTGCATCACCCTACTCCCGATTTAATCATTTTGCAGAATTGGTGGCATTACAGCATCCATCAGCTCTAGATGCCCTTTGATCACACCCTTGAGTGCTGTAAATTGTTGGCTAATATGTCGAAGCTCAGAACTTGCGCCCTGCATCAGCATGACTTGTAATATTTTTTGTTGATCTAGCTGGATATGCAGTGAGCTAATCACTTGAGTTAAAAACTTTTGTTGAAAATCAATCAGTTGGTTTCGAAGTGGCATTTGTCCTGCATCATAAAGTAGGGTCAGAGTACCCACCATAACCTCATTGGCCTGTGCCTGTTCCGCAATCAGATGTTTATTGATCATGTCGACAATGGCTTGAGATCGACTTTCATAGTGCTGATCGACAATTTTCTGATCGAGTGCATTCAACGTTGCTTCTGGTACAGTAATGCTGATCCGAGCCAACTTTTGTTTAGCCACACAGTTATCCTTTTATCTTATTTACAGGAGTGTTTTGTTTGATATACACACCTGCTCGTACAGTGAATAAATCAACAAAAAATCTTTTAATCGAATGTGTTTTTTTGACTGTTGTTTTGACCTGATTCATAGCACAACTCCATCTCAGTATTACCAAATTAGGTTTTTGTATTACCAATATAACAATGCAGAAAATGTGCCAGTTTTTAACCAAGTTTTTGCTGGTTTTAACGTGTATTTATGGACGATTTGTGGGCAAAAACAGTGTAAATGCACAAGCATAGCGCGTAGGGTTATATGCGCTTAAAATCCAAAGTTTTTACTAATTTTATTTTAGTTGGCTAAGTATTTGTAAATTATTACAATCCATAGAGTTCTGCTTATAAAATAAAACAAACCATACTTACAAAAAAAGGAGCATCATCATTGATGCTCCTTTGCTGACTTTTATCAGGCTACAGGTGCCAAAGTAAACAATACCTGTCCGGTCTTGACGGTCTGACCTTTTTCAATGGAGATGGCTTCCACCTTCATCCGTTCAGGTGCAACAATCGGAATTTCAATTTTCATCGCTTCAATCACTGCAAGGGTTGCACCTTCTTCAACAATATCTCCAGAAGCACATTCGATTTTCCAAATTGAACCTGGCATATGTGATTCAACAGCACAACCACCTTCTGGGATACTGACTGCTTCACCATCCTCTACAGTATCTAAACTTTCAGAGACATACTCTTGTAAACCTGCAGCATGCCAACGAAGGCGCTCTGCTTCAAAATTGGCTTGTTGCCTCTGTTTAAAAGCATGAATACTGTCCTGATTTGCAGCAAGGAAATCATTGTATTCTTTTAGATTAAGCACCCCGTCTTCAATACGTAGTTGCAACCGCCCTGCTTTAAAATCTTCGCGCATCTGTAGCAATTCTGCTTCTGAAACCTCATAGAATTTAACCTGATCAAAGAAGCGTAATAACCACGGCTTGCCAGCTTCAAAATTGGCGTTTTTACGATAACGGCTCCACATTTGTGTAGTACGGCCCACAAATTGATAGCCCCCGGGACCTTCCATACCATAAACACACATATATGCCCCACCGATACCAACAGCATTTTCCGGTGTCCAAGTCCGTGCAGGGTTATATTTTGTTGTGACCAAACGCTGTCTCGGATCAAGTGGTGTGGCAACGGGTGCGCCTAAATACACATCACCCAATCCCATGACCAGATAATTGGCACTATAAACCACATCTTTTACCGCTTGCTTGGATGCTAGGCCATTGATACGACGAATAAACTCGATATTATCAGGGCACCACGGTGCATCAGGACGGACGATTTGCGTATAGCGCTCAGTCGCCAATTGGGTTTGTGAATCTTCCCATGCCAGTGGTAAATACACCGTCCGTGAAGGGACTTGCATATTGTGTATATCTAGCAGTTCCGCTTCCGCGTGTTGAAGTTTTTCCAAGAGCTCAAGTTGATCAATTTGAATTGAATCAAAATGAATCTGTAATGAACGAATCCCCGGTGTAAGATCAATAATTCCGTGGATATTCTGGTCTTTTACCCATTGCATTAAAGCATGAATACGGAAACGTAGATTTAAGTCTAAAACCAGATCACCATATTCAACTAATACATAGCTATTTCCCGCAGGTCGGTAAGTCACACTGGGTAAATGTGCTTGTCCTACGCGTGTGGCTAAAACAGCATTTTCTAATGTGTCATTTTCTGCGTGGAATACAGGATTAAAATTCACTGCATCTGTGTCAGAAGCGATAATACTTTGATGATATGTTTGATCCAAGGCTTTTGCTTGGGCATAACTCACAGGAATAAATTTAACTTTATCCCCTGCTTTAAGCTGACCAATTTTCCAAAGTTCTGAATGAATCACCACAGCTGGACAAACAAAGCCACCTAAGCTTGGACCATCAGGCCCTAAGATGATCGGCATGTCGCCTGTAAAATCAATCGCACCAATTGCGTAAGCATTGTCATGAATATTTGAAGGATGTAGACCTGCTTCACCGCCATCTTCACGTGCCCACTCTGGTTTTGGGCCAATCAAGCGAATGCCTGTACGACTGGAATTATAGTGAATCTCAAACTGGTTACTAAAGAAGTTATCTATATCGTTTTTGGTAAAGAAATCTGGTGCGCCATGCGGACCATACATCACCGCAATTTCCCAATGACGCGCAAATTTAGGGATTTGATCTGTGGCTAAACTTTTGCTTTGATCAGATGAATATTCAGTAATCGCAAGCATATCTCCAATTAATAAATTACGCCCTGCATGCCCACCAAACTGCCCCAGAGTAAAGGTTGCTTTTGATCCTAAATATTCGGGAACATGAAAGCCACCTTTGATCCCAATATAGCTTCGACATCCCGTACTCATTGTTCCACACTTTAACACCTGACCTTTTTTAACATTCACGGTTTGCCACATTGGAACCAGTACGCCATCCAGCTTAGATGGCATATCGCCGCCGGTAATCACAATTTGACTATCACAATGAAACTTTAAACTCGGGCCTTGCAGCGTACATTCCAATCCAGAAGTATTATAAGGATTACCTAAAAGTTGGTTGGCGACATTTAAACTCAAAGGATCAATCGCTCCTGATGGTGGAACACCCACATCCCAGTAACCTAAACGACCTGTAATATCCTGAATTGCGGTTTGAATGCCCGATTGTAAAACCTCAATTTTTTGGGTTTTCCATACAAATGTATTTAAGAAGCGTGTGGTTTGTGTCCCTGAATTAAACACCTCACCCGCAATAATATTTTGTAGATATTCCAAATTGGTTTCGATGCCTGCAATCTGTGTATCTGCCAGACTTGATTGCATGGCTTGAATTGCTGAACCTCGATCAGATGCTGTCACGATGATTTTGGCAAGCATGGGATCATAAAATGAAGACACATTTGAACCAGTTTCGACCCATGTTTCGACCCGTGCATTTTGATCAAATTGCACATAGGTGAGTAAGCCTGCGCTGGGTTGAAATTGTTTAATCGGATCTTCCGCATATAAACGAACTTGAATTGAATGTCCTTTTGACACTAATTTTTCAATGGGTGCTGTCCAATCTCCACTGGCCAAAGTCACCATCCATTCAACCAGATCCACGGCATAGACTTGTTCTGTCACACCATGCTCAACTTGCAGACGGGTATTCACCTCCAAGAAATAGAATTGCTCAGTTTCAGTATCCATCACAAACTCAACTGTACCTGCTGAACGATAATTCACAGATTGCATAAGTTGAATTGCGACAGTTTGAATATAGTCACGTTGCTCATCGGTTATATGCGGTGCGGGTGTTTCTTCTATGACTTTTTGATTACGACGTTGTACAGAACAATCGCGTTCCCCTAAAGCCAACACCTGCCCTTTTCCATCACCAAAAATTTGTACTTCAATATGTCGAGCATGCTGCACAAATTTTTCTAAATATAACCCTGCATCTTTAAAGTTGGCTTGAGCCAAATACGAAACGGTTTGATAAGCGTCTTTGAGTTCAGATTCGTTCCAAACTAAACGCATACCAATACCACCACCACCCGCAGTACTTTTTAACATCACAGGATAGCCAATACGTGCAGCTTCCGTGACTGCTTCTTGCTCACCAGAAAGCAAAGAACTCCCCGGCAACAACGGCACTTGGCTTTTAATCGCCAGCTCACGGGCAGTATGTTTTAGACCAAAATCCAGCATTTGACTAGAGGTTGGTCCAATAAAAGCAATACCCTGATTTTCACAGAGATCACAAAACTCCGCATTTTCAGATAAAAATCCATAACCTGGATGGATTGCTTCAGCACCTGTTTGCTTGGCAATTTCAAGAATTTTTGCAATGTTTAGATAACTTTGTTGTGCTGGTGCAGCACCAATGCAAAATGCTTCGTCGGCTAAAGTCACATGTAAAGAATCTTGATCAGCTTCTGAATAAACCGCAACTGAACCAATCCCAAGTTTTTTTAGCGTACGAATCACGCGACATGCAATTGCACCACGATTGGCAATGAGAACTTTTTTAAACATAATTATGCTCCCATACCATTATGTATCAGCAATTGAATTTTCGATGGGTTATAGCCATTACACGGATTATTTAATTGTGGGCAATTTGAAATCAGTACGATTAAATCCATCTCAGCTTGAATTTCTACATATTTACCAGCGGCAGAGATACCATCAGCAAAGGTTAAATGTCCGTCCGAGCTGACAGGCACATTCATAAAGAAATTAATATTGGGGCCGATGTGCCGAACGTTTAACTGATGTTTTTGTGCAATGGGATGTTTGGCTAATGCATACATAAAATTATTACGGCAACTGTGCATCGGATAGGTGTCATGTGCATAGCGAACCGTATTACTTTCACATGAACAAGCACCGCCTAAGGTGTCATGACGACCGCAGTTATCATCGACAATCACTGCAATTGGGCGGCCTAAATTACTGTATAAGGTTGTCCCTTTTTCAAGGTAAACATGCTGATTAATGGCCAAAGTATCTGTTGCGCTATAACGTTCTGCTGGGTTTTCTGCTGACATAAATAAGGTATCGACGGCTTGATTGCCTTCTAAATCAACAATACGGAAATATTGGCCTTTTTTTACTTCGCCCATCCATGCTTCACCCGCAGGACAAACTTCATTTAACAAGGCTTGATCTAAAATAGGTTTTTCGATTGACGTTAAAATGCTCATGATGATTGTCCTTAAATGCGTGTGTTATTAGATGAACTCAGCGCGTAATAACGCTGGTTATTGTCAAATGCACGTTGATTTTGCGGACATGAGTCTCGACAAATATCGTTTTCCGTTAAGGGCAATGCAGTAAAAAGTCTCATTTCTATATCAGCAGGGGAATATTGCGCTGAATGATCTAAGCCATGCGGTGCAGCCGATAAGAATACAAAGCAATCCATTTCAAAACGCAGCTCAATGAATTGCCCAGTATTGTCTGAGCGGATATAAGACAAAGCACCCACATCATCTGGGGTCACTTTTGAAAATAAATTCACTGTTGCGCTGAGATCAATTTGCCCAAGTGAATATTTACTCATTTCAACCAGCAAACCATCTAAACCATTTTGAATCATTTGATTTCGGGCATCTTGGAATGTCTTTATTCCAAAAGTAGCTTGGATTTGTTCTGGACGACTTGGACCACACAAAGCGTCATTCCAGCCATGATCATCATACATAATTGAGGCCATAACCCGTCCCAAATCGGAATACAACACATGACCTTGAGTTAAAAAAGCAGTATGTTGCCCTTTTAAACTATCTGGCATATTAAAACGCTCAAGTCGATCATGGGCATTCACACAAAATAAAGAGACATTGGCATCGGCAGATAAAGCTTTAAATTGAAGTACGCTTCCTTTGGGAATGCGACCTGACCAGTGATGTCCACCGGGTAATTTTTCAGACCAAATGACCTGTTGATCATGATAATTTGTCGTATGCATAGCCACTCCTGTTCGGATAGTTTATTGACTTCCTCCCGGGCTTTTATCCCTCCGTGTAGTTCTTTCGAACCGCGAACTCTCGGTCCAGACATACTCTTTTAGACAAGTATCGGAACCCTAGATCACTTTTTATAATTTTATTTGATGCAAAGGATGTGCCAATTTGGTATTACGATTTTAGGCTTTAGTAATACCAAATTTGTGCAATAAGAGTGCATTTCAGGGCATAGAAAGCAAAAATGAGTTATTAATGATCTAAAAAATGGCGATGTGCTAAATAAAAACCCGTTCTAAATTAAAACGGTCTCTAATTGAAAGCCATCTCTAATAAAATCCTTTTTAAAAAAACGTGTCATAGAAACAACACGGCGCAAAAATATTTAGGTTCGCCGATAGGTTGACTTAGGGTATGGCAAACCTTACGCTGCAAACAAAGCCAAGCTTTGTTTTGCTCATATTCTGCTTAAGAAGTTAATTCAGGGATATAGCGAAAACACCCGATAAAAAACACGCGCTCATTTAGGCCAAAACCAGCCTGAGTAAGCGCGTGTTAAAATGATTCATCGTATTCAGCAAGCAGGTGCTACAGGATGAATCATTAATTAATAATATATTTTAATAATACGTTGCTCTTTTTTTCGAGAATTTATCCAGTTGCTTAAGAAAACCATCAAAATAATCTTTTTCTTTTTCTTCTACACGATAACCTGCATATAAAGTTCTACGTAAACCTTCAGGCGCGACACAATCTAAACGGCGAGAAACCACCCAGCCCTTCTGCTCATATTCATTGACCACCCAATCAGGCAGTGCTGCGATACCATGACCACTTGCCACAAGTTGAATCAACATTTGAGTTAAATCTGTAGTTCGAATATGTTTTGGCTGAATATTGGCAGGAATAAATAATCTCGACATGATATCCAGTCGATGCTTATCCACTGGATAGGTCACCAAGGTTTCTTCAGCCAACTCTTGTACCGTAATTTGTTTCATTCGTGCTAAAGGATGCGTGATTGAGAGCACCAATCTCGATTCATATTCAAAAATTGGAAAATACTCTACCCCTTTTAGCGCAATTGGATCTGCTGTAATTAACAAATCAAATTCACCGGTTTGTAATAACTCATGCGGATTGGCTTCAAATCCTGAGGCAAAATCCAAATCTACATCTGGGTATTGCTGACGATACTGATTCAGCAACGGCATAAGCCAATCAAAACAACTGTGGCATTCAGAAGAGAAAACGATTCGTCCCGTTTGCCCATGCACAATACGGGTAATATCAGACTGGGCAATTTGCACTTGTGGTAAGATATCATCAGCAAGTTTCAGTAAGCGTTGACCAACATTAGAAAAACTCACAGGACGTGAGCGACGATTCACCACTTCGACACCAAACCATTGATCTAACTCTCGAAGCTGGTGTGATAAGGCAGAAGGTGTTAAACACAAATCTCCTGCTGCTGCAACCAATGAACCATGTTCACGTAAAGCAGTCAGTGTTTTTAGATGTCGAAGTTCTAACATTCCATCATTACCAAATTAATATGTTAAAGGTGATCTGGCTATAGCATAACGGATTGATGGCATTTATGTTTAATTATTTTCACTTAAATTTAAAATTTGTTATTTTTATTCATTTTTAAATGATACGTAAAACATGAGGATACTTTTACTCATCCATACAATTAAATCGCTCGATTTTTGGAATGAATAAATTGTACAGTTGCATACTTCATCTATACAGCTATATAAGTTTCTTTGTGAATGAACTAAATCTGGCTTTTTAAAATATCATCCTTAAAAACTTTCAGCTTAGACTGAAAACATTTCAGTGAATTCAAGCACCACAAGACGTTAAAACTTTTACAATAGAAGATTATTCATTTTTTATATTGTTTAACATGACTCTGGAACGCCAAAAGCTCACACTCCCCCAAGGCCACGACAAATTGTTGCTGCATTCATGTTGCGCGCCGTGCTCAGGTGAAGTCATGGAAAGCTTAATTGAATCAGGCATCAACTTTTCAATTTTTTTCTATAATCCGAATATTCATCCAGTCAAAGAATATTTAATTCGCAAAGAAGAAAATATTCGCTTTGCTGAGAAGCATAATATCCCATTTATTGACTGTGACTACGATACAGACAATTGGTTTGAACGTGCCAAAGGTATGGAAAATGAGCCTGAAAAAGGCATCCGCTGTACCATGTGTTTTGATATGCGTTTTGAGAGAACCGCACTCTACGCACACGAACATGGATTTAGTTTAATCAGCAGTTCATTGGGCATATCGCGTTGGAAAGATATGCAACAAATTAACGGCTGTGGAATCCGAGCTGCCGCACATTATCCACACATTGAATATTGGGATTATAACTGGCGTAAAAGTGGCGGTGCACATCGTATGATCGAAATCAGCAAACGTGAAGAATTTTACCAACAAGAATACTGTGGCTGTGTTTATTCACTGCGAGATACCAATCGCTGGCGTATGAAAAACGGTCGTGACCGAATCAAATTAGGTGAAAAGTTTTATACCAACGTGATGGACGAGGAAAATTAATTTATTCAGACTCGCCCCTTTATCACTGCTTCACATACCAGTTTTTCCAAGAGCTGGTTCCACGTACTTCTATCGGTACAGTTGGAATCAGCTGTTTTTTTAATATCTGAATTTGATCGACCTCTTCAGCCAATCGAGCTTTGACAGAGTGTATACACTCTCGATCCCCAAACTCACAACGGTCTAAATGTGTGCCACCGCATGGCCCATTTGCTAAACCTTTAGGGCAAGTTTCAGGGCAAATATATAAGGTTTCAGCCAGCCGACACTGACCACAGCTCTCACACCCGACAATAAAGTGCTTACTCAAATATTCCGCTTGTAATAGTAATTTTGCTGCAAGGGCTTTATTCCAAAAACCCGCACTAAAAATATAAGCACCCAGCCCTTTGACCAAACTAGAATTAAACATGGTACTGTGAATAGTATCTAAAAATTGATATTTCACTTTCTGATGCAAATTACTCAGCTTAGACTTTTCTACAGCAGCTGGGCGTAATTCATTGCCCGTTTTAAGCTGCCATAATTGAGTCCATAATTGTTCACATTGTTTAAGATCAAGATGTCGATACTGTTCAATATAACTAGTTAAAATCGTTTGCTCATCGGCTTTATGGCACGCAGAAAGATGCACACCAGCATAACCAATATGCTGACAAATCAAAATTTGTAAAGCACAACGTAAATAAGTATTTTCAGTTTGATCAGAATCATGTTCTTGAGCCAACACTTCAAGCATATGTGGTGTAATCACAATACCTGCAACATTATGTTTCAGCATAAATTTCGCTCGTGCTAAAGTCAGCGGCATCACACAAGCAAGAATTTTTTGTGTATAGTTTTCTTCAATTAAAAACTCATGTGCTTGTTTAAGTGCCACGAGGTCAAAGCCCAACTGGGTAATAATATAATCAGCGCCTGCTTGTAGTTTTTTATGTAATTTTAAATACTGCGCTTGTTTTTCTGCTTGGCTATATTTAAACGGATTCAAAGCAACGCCGATATGAAAGCCGCCCTGTTGTTTGGCAGCGATGACCGCATTCACCGATTCTAAATAGCGTGTTCGAGCGTGGCTACCTTGTCCATCATGATGTCGTTTTAACTTATCGCCAGTCAGTAACAATAAATTTTGCTGTCCGTGTTGTTTGGCTTGCACTAAAAAAAGATTGAAATCATGTATATCTCGACCTTTACCTGCATAATGTAATACTTTTTCAATCTGTTGCGGATAAGATTGTGCAGCGATTAAAGGCGCAATATCGTCATCTGAACGTACTCGATCTGACAAAGTCATACATACAGGAAAGCCCGCCAGTTGTGTTGCTACAGGCAATACCTCTTGCATCGAAGGTAAATATTCTACTAAACAGCAAAATTTGTTTTGAGCAAAGTATTGGGAAAGCTGAGACATAAAAAATTTAGATAAATACAGCAAAATAAATAGGCCTGAATTATAGAATGTTTTAAATCGAATTACTGTAAGCATAGAACGCTTTTCAAGCAGATCTCTGCATAATCGACATCATTCATTGCATCTTAATTTAAGCTTTTTTATCACTTCTCTATAGGAGCAATGGTTTTTATTACGATGGTAGAAATTAGACATAGTGTTGTTCTAAATTGAATATCTTAAGGTTTTCACTCGATTAGCCATTATTCTAATAAATCCGAGTATCTTTAATTCCAACTTTTTTATACTGAAAAAAGCGGGTATTGTTTCCAATACCCATAAAACTTAGGTCTGAGCATTAAATTCAAATAGTGAAAACAACATCTAAACTAAGCTACTGTTAATATTTAAATTTTACATTCAGACGAACCATCATAGGATCTCCCCAATTGACCAATTGTGCATTGGGTGTGGTCCCTGCCAGATACTCTCGATCAAATAAGTTTTTAATTGTTAAACCTGCGCCCCAATTCTTGGCTTCGTAACCCGCATTTACATCAAATAAGGTATAACTTGGTAAATAGACAAAATCCGTATTGCGCTGTGCTGTTCTAGAACCTTGATAACGAATTCCAGCACCGATGTTCCAACCTAATTTATCTGGGCTAAAATAATACTGGGTGGATAACGAACTGGCATTTTTAGCTACATGATTGGTCCGTTTGCCAATATCACTGGCAATCACACTTTCAGTGACTTTTGCTGTTGGGATATAGCTATAGGTTGCTGTGGCATTCCATTGATCGGTTAATGCCGCTGCGATTTCTGCTTCAAAACCTTTGGTAACTTGCTCACCTGTTTGGATTGAAAATTTTTGAGAGATATCTGTTTCAGTTACATTTTTACGGGTTAGATCATAATAGGCAATATAACCTTGTAGACGCTGATCCAGTGCTTGTAACTTAACCCCGACTTCGGTCTGTTTACCCTCTTCAGGATTCAGCAATTGACCATTTTCTCCAGCATCTGTTACAGGCATAAATGAGGTCGAATAACTGATATATGGTGCAAACATATCATTGATACGATACATCACAGATGCACTGCCCGTAAAAGCATTGTCAGAGTTTTTGCTGTTGCTATTTTTTAATACATCGTCAATTTCAACCTGAGTCCAATCATGTCGACCAGACAATCCGATAATCCAGTGGTCATCTACTTTAATTGTATTGCGTAGATAGAGACCCGTAAATTGGCTATAGGTCAATTGTTGTGTTGGCGTCCCCAATTTGGTACTGGTAATTCCATAGGCTGGATGGTCAGAATTAAAAGAATTGATGGTATCGTTTCTACGATAGTAATCACTGCGCTCTCGCATCATATCGATACCCACCATCACATCGTAATTGATCTTTCCAAAATCAAAATTACGTTGCAGGTTGCTGTCCAAGGTATAGTTGGTATCTTGCTTATCTTGATTATTTACAGCGCGTTTAATGATTGGCAGTGTGTTTGTACCTGATGCCAATATCGGATTGCCTTGGGTATCAGTTTTGGTAACCGCAAAGTTTTGTTTAAATACCCAATTATTGTCAAAGTAGTGCGCATAATTTGCACCAAGACGATAAACATCGATATCATAACCATGATCAGGTTCACCAAAGAATAGACTTGAAGGGTATTTTTTATAATCGCCTTTGCTATAAGGAATGCCCTGTTGACGGATGTATTCACGGTGTTGATAACTGGCAATGACGGATAAATCATCTTTATCGCCTAGATCAAAATTGTAAGATGGAGCAATATATTGATTTTTAAAATAAACATGGTCAGTCGGGTCATCTTGATCAGAGACCCGTCCTACAATACGAAAAGCGCCTTTTGCACGATTGTCAGGGGCATAATTTAGGTCAAATGTACCTTCTTTTAAAGCATAGCTTCCATAACTTAATGTGCCTTTGTAAGCGGTTTCTGCTTGTGGTCGTTTGGTGGTTAAATTGACTAAGCCCCCTGGCAGCGCCAAACCAAAACCAACTGAGGTTGGCCCTTTGACCACTTCAATAGACTCCAAGCCTGAAATATCTTCCGCTCGTAAAACATTATCCGATGCTTGGATACGCAACCCATCAATATAAGTTTGTGAACTGGATATTTGTCCACGAATAATAAAGTCATCCCAGCCTCTTCGTCCATATTGACCAGAGGTCACGCCTGCCACACCTTCTAAAGCTTCTGCTACTGTTTTTGCTTGCTTTTGTTCAATTTGCTGATTGGTGATCGCACTAATCGACTGAGCTGTTTCAAATAAAGGTGCTTTAGATCGCAATACCGCGCTTGCTGTTTTTGCTGCATAGGCTTTTTTATCACTGTCTGCTTGTACGGTAATCGTTGGCAATTTATTGCTTACAGCATTTTGCGTTATCTCTGATTCTGACTCAGCATGAGCGGTGGATAGCATGATGGCAAAAACTGAAAATGCGAGGGAGGATTTATTAAACTGCATTAAACAATGACCTAAAAACTTGAAGAATAATTATAATCATTTTCATTTATATTTATCACTATTTTTTACACTTTCCTTTCACTGATATATGTTTGAAAAGCAACATGCTTTAAATAAAACGTGTTTTTTCTAATGATTCGACTGTATCAATCAGGTCACTGATAAGTTAGGCTTATTTTTATAACGTTCAGTCAAAAATCAAAAATACAGTTTATCTAGATGTTTTATTTTGCAGATGCCCCATATATTGAGTCGGGCTTAAACCTAGAACTCGGTGAAACATGGTGGTGAATGCAGCAGGATTTTTAAAGCCAAAATCATAAGCAATTTTCTGGATCGGCTGATTTTGGAGCAATTTTTCAAGACTTAACAGTACACAAGCATGTTGTCGCCATTTTGAAAAAGACATCCCGACTTCACTTTTAAACAGCCGACTAAAATGCCGTTCGCTGATATAAAGTTGTATCGCAATTTCTTCAGGTGATAAATGAATATTTGGCTGCTTTAAGAACTTTTGGCAAATTTCTAACATGGCTTTATCTTCTGGTAAAGGTAAATGCAGTTCAATTGTTTCAGAAATTTCCAGCTCGGTTAAAATCAATTCTTGAATCAGCTCATCATGTCTTGAAAGCGGTTCATTTAACTCTGGTGCTTTTAAAAGTAATTGTCTAAGCAAAGGCGAAATTGACAGAACTTCACAGCATTCAATCTGCCTAGGGACGTATTCAGGAAGGATATACAAACTACAGGTTTTAACATTAAACAAAGTCAGTTGATGCGGAACTTGTGGTGGAATCCAAACTGCCCTTTCTGGTGGAATGATCCAGTTTCCTTGTGGTGTTTCAACATGCATCATGCCCTGAGCTGCATAGAGTAATTGTGCTCGTTTATGGCTGTGCATCTTCAACACATAATAATCAGCATACTGCGTTTCTATCGCAATCATTTTATGTTTTAAATGCTCAACGCTATGAATCGAGATTTGTTTCATATCTCTGTCTGATTTGAGTAATTAAATGCGGAATATAACAAATTTTATTGATTGGGAAATCCTTAAACTGGTATTTATTTTCAAAGATCTATGCTTATGGAACTCTATCTTATTTTATTGGTTGCAGGATTTGTCAGTGGCATACTCACCATATTATTTGGTTTTGCTGGGGGCTTTGTGGTGGTTCCCTTGGTTTATTCGACAATCCGTATGCAATATCCAATTCATTCTACCGCCTATGATTTAGCTTTTAAAAGTGCTGTTGCCACCTCATTGTTATTGATGGTGATCAACTCAGGATTGGCAAGCTATCAGCAATATAAACAGCGAAAAATACACACGCAGTACTTATTCCCCATTGCTTATTGGATTGCTGCTGGTGCAATTTTAGGCACTTTGATCGCCCTGAATACTTCATCACATCTGTTAAAATGGGCTTTTGCACTCTATTTGTGTTTTACAATTTTTGATTGTCTGATTCGTCAATTCAGACAGCCCCACTCAAATGCTCAAACAGTAAGATTACTCACCAAAACAGAGCAAGGCTTAGGCGGAATATTCATCGGTGGGATAGCTGCTGCTTTGGGTGTCGGAGGCAGTGTGATGACTGTTCCCCTGTTCCGTCGTTGTGGTTTGGATATGTCTTCATCGGTTGCCCTTGCCAATCCTTTGAGTATGCCAGTTGCGCTTGCAGGTTGCTTCACCTTGATCATTGGACAATTCATTCAACCCCAACATTTAGGCATGCATTTTATTGGTTATTTTTATTACCCTGCTTTAATTGCGTTGATTATAGGGGGCTTTTTAGGCATGAAACTTTCGATAAAGTGGATAGGGAAATTGTCTAATCAGCTGCATGAACGTGGTTATATCCTATTACTCACGCTGGTTTTGATCAGTATTTTATTTCAATAACCAAGACTGGCAGCTTAAAGACTTAATGCTTACCTGTTAACAATCCAACTGAAAACCAAGCCATATATCGTTTTAACACTGCAACTGTTAAATTTGATAGATGTTGCAATCGAACGCCTCGTGCTAAAAATTATATGATTTTAGAGATTTAAATTTATGCTGATGAGTTAATTAAAAAAAGCGAAAAGTGAATTTAATGGTTAAATTAAATTTACTTTTCGCCATGTCATTCTTTCATTTCGTATGGTTGGTGCAGGTACATTAGAATTTCTGAGAAATACTTACCTTATAATCTCGACCTGTACCTGTCATATATTCACCCAAATACATTTTGTAATCACGATTAAATAAATTATCAATCGAGAAATTCAGCGTAGGCCCTTTTGCACCGATTGGCTGCCAGTCTGCATAAACACTATGTAGTGAATAGCCTTTGGTTTTAGGTAATGAAAATGAAGATGCCGCAATTGACTTATCATTGTCAGAAAGGCTTCGGTCTTGCGCAGCTACAAATATCCCTCTCCAGCCCATAGTTAAGTAATGTTCAGGCACATTTACCCCTAAAGTCGCCGTGGCTTTTTTCGGTGGGATATTGGTCATCCATGTTTTTTGATCAAACCATGGATTTACCGGGGAATTATCACGTTGCCCGCGAATATAGGAATAAGTTAAACCTGCGAACCAAGTTGGCTGGTTATAAAAGGCTTCGGCTTCATAGGCTTTGATGGTGTAATCAGTCACATTACGATAAAAACCATGATCATAGTTGCCTTTACAATCCGCTACGCTACCCGAGCCATTGTTGGCATTGTTTTCTGCTTGTGCTCGACAGAATGTTGAACGATTACGAAATATCTCATCACTACCCCGATTATGATGATAAGTTAAACGAACTTGCAGATGATCTTCATTGCTAAACACATCATCAAAATTCATCTCATTTCCGATACGAATCGCCAACATTTTTTCAGGCAGTAGATAACGACTAGTCGAGGGAACAGTGGTCGCTGCGGATTGCACATAATATTGTTCATCAACACGAGGCGCACGCCAAGTTTTACTCACATTTGCAAACCAAGTCATATAGTCCGCCTGTTTCCAAGACATCGCTAAACGTGGAGACCAGCCAGTATAAGTTTTACTAGAATAATCATGTCCAGCAGTTGGATCATTAAATCGTGATGCACGATTTGGCTTGCCGTTATTTTCGATATGATCATAGCGTAGCGATGGTGTAATGACGAAATTATTAATCTGATATTGATCTTCAACAAATGCACTGAGCATTTGTTGATCGCCAGCAGGCATATAGTTCGGTTCGTAATAACCAAAATTATAATCTGGCTTTTTGCCATTGTTCTTGTCATATATCAGCGAATTTTGTTCCATTTTCTGATATTGCGCGCCAACTTTTAATTTATGCGTCCCCAAATTTGTTGGAATGTCGCTGATATTATTTATTTTCAATGCAGTATTGGTATAAGTCACCCAACTTTCGTTGCCTAACAGTGCCGCTGAACCGTTTACACTTGGCAAGCGTTGATCATGCTGATAAGTCTTTGAATAGGATGCGACCGCTTTTAAATTTAGATATGGATTAGCGTCAGGGTTGAACTCATAACTTGCTGAGTAACTGGTATCTTCTTGATCACGGTCCACCAAACGGCGCTTCCAAGCCTCTTCATAGCCATATTTGGCAATATCTGCTTCAGTTGGTACTGCATCCTGATCACGCATAGCAGCAAAAGGTTCCCAGCCCTCATGCCCACTTTGCATCGCATTTAAAGAAATTTTATGACCATCTGCTGGATAAAAATTCAGTTTGGCTAAATAGGTTTCTTGCTCTTGCCCAGAATATAAAAACTGACTGCCATCTGGGCGCTTTACATTTCCACTATCGCGATTGGTATAGTAAAACAGACCATCGACCAATCCATTCTCTGCTTTACCATATACTGCACCAGTATAAGTATTTTGGCTGTTATTGGAAAAACGTGAATATTTTAAAAATGCACCAATATTTTTATCAGCGTCCAGTAGATCAGTGGCATCTTTGGTTTCAAGTGTGACCTTACCGCCAAAACCGCCATTTCCGACTTCAACATTATGCGGTCCTTTATCCACCGTGATTTTCTTTAAAATTTCTGGCTCAATAAAGACTGAACCCTGTCGATATTTGTCAAACGTTTTAACAGAATCGTCTAAGGTAATGGGAACATCTGCTACACCACCCATCCCCAAAATATTAATCGTTTGCCCCCCCGGGCGTGGAGATCCGGCTGAACCAACACTGGGCATATGATCCAGTAATTGTGCAACATTATTTGCCTGATAACGATCAATCGCCTTTTGATTCAGTACGCTTTGGCCAAATTGTATAGTGTCTTTTTTTATGGCTTCTACCACAATCGGTGTCATCTGATAAATTTGGTTTTCATCAGTACGGGCATTTGAACTTGTTGTTTTTCCTGTTGTTGTATTCGCTGTATTAACTACTGGGATTTGTACAGTAACGGGCTTTTCAACTAACAGATAACCTGCTGAGGTTTTTTGAATCTGAAATGGCGTATTTTGCACCAATAACGCAAAAAACTGGTCTAAGCTATATTTACCCTGAATCGTCTTCACCCGATAACGATTAGTTTTTTCTGGATCTAATAATAAAGATACGTTGGCTTGCTGTGCCAAACTATTTAAAGCTTGGGTAAGTGAACCGCTTTGCACTTGATAAAAAGTTACTGGTAAAGTGTTATTTGCATGCGTTTGCATACTCATTGCACCCATAGAAAGTGCGATTGCAACAGCCAAAGCAACAGGCTTTATTACTGTCTGATATAAAGATTGAGACATTCTTTACTCACCCAAGGTTAAATGATAATCATTAACTTCATTCAGTTAAAATAATCTGTGTTTTCATGCGTTCTAAGTTATATGACGAAGCAGACAGAAAAAAACCGCAATGAACTGCAGTTTTATTTAATTTTCTCAATCTGCAACAAACAAACTATTCCCTGTTGAAACCATCAGACGAAAATTAATTATAGTGCAATGTATAATTTACTCTCGCTGTGACATCCTGAGCATCGACAATCCCTGTTTTGGAAAAATAGCTTACTCGAAAACCTACTCGGGCGACATTACTAGTCCCATAAACAATACTTCTTGCTTGGGTATCCCAAGGCGCAGAAAGATCAACAATATTCCAGCCACCTGGAGTACTTATTTGAATAAAAACAGGGTGTTTAACAGAAGCACCTGTGGCTTTATTGATCAACAAAGTCTTATCCGATTCATCTAAGTCAGTTGCTGAAATTGGACTGAGATGAATACCTTTAAAGGCTATATTTTGTGCCACATCACAGTAATCACCCAAGCCATTTACTAAGTCCAGAAAAATGTTTGTGGTCCCTTGTATCGTATTTGTAGGGGTAAAGCTTGAATTAGGCACAGCGGCCATCGGAATCATTATATTCTTCATGCCAGTTCCTGGATGAATTTTAGTAGGTCGTAAAGTACATGTTCCATCAGTCACAGCACCATTCACTGTAATTTTTCCATCTACAGCAAACACATGACTACTTGCCAAAAGTAAAGCCCAAATAGCCAATGTAGGTAGAGTAAGTTTCTTCATTGAATTCACCTTACGAAGTTTTAATTATTTTTTAATTGGCTTAATCAACAACAAACATATTGTTCCCAATTGAAACCATCAGACAAAAATTAATTATAGTGCAATGTATAATTTACTCTCGCTGTGACATTCTGAGCATCGACAATCCCTGTTTTGGAAATATAGTTGACTTGATAACTTACGTGGACGGCCTGACTATGGCCATAAACAGCGTTTCTTCCCTGAGTATTCCAGGGCTGAGAAAGATTCACAGGTACATTGCCACCCGAAACACTTAATTGAATAAAAACAGGGTTTTTAACAGAAGCACCTGTGGCTTTATTGATCAACAAAGTCTTATCCGATTCATCTAAGTCAGTTGCTGAAATTGGACTGAGATGAATACCTTTAAAGGCTATATTTTGTGCCTCATCACAGTAATCACCCGCACCATTTACTAAGTCCAGAAAAATATTTGTGCGCCCTTGTAACGTATTTGTAGCAGTAAAGCTTGATTTAGGCACAGCGGCCATCGGAATAATTATATTCTTCATGCCAGTTCCTGGATGAATTTTAGTAGGTCGTAAAGTACATGTTCCATCAGTCACAGCACCATTCACTGTAATTTTTCCATCTACAGCAAACACATGACTACTTGCCAAAAGTAAAGCCCACATAGCCAATGTAGGTAGAGTAAATTTCTTCATTGAATTCACCTTACGAAGTTGTATTATTTTTAACTGCTTTATCAACAACAAACATACTGTTCCCTGTTGAAACCATCAGACAAAAATTAATTATAATGAATGTTATAATTTACAGTCGCTGTGACACTTTGAGCATCGACAATCCCAGTCTTGGAAACATACGTAACAAGATAATTTATAATTGTATCTTGCTGCGGAATAGGCGTGGTTGCTGGAGAGTACGCCTGAGTTCCCCAAGGTGCAGAAAGGTCGACAGCTGCTCCCTGCCAAGTGGTTAGTCGAATAAATATAGGATTTGTAGCAGAGGCGCCTATAGCTTGATTGACCAATAAGGTCTTATCCGTTTCATCTAAGTCTGTTGCTGAAATTGCACTGAGATGGATACCTTTAAAAGCTTTAGTTGTTGCTGCATCACATTTACCACCCGCAGAATTTGTTAACTTTGCAAAAAAATATGCACCAGCTTGCTGTGGGGTACTGGGAGCAAACCCAGATTTAGGTACATCTTGTAAGTGCATTGTTAGATCTTTCTTACCACTTGCCATTACATTGTAAGCTTGTAATGTACAGGTTTGGTCAACCACGACACCATTCACTGTAATTTTTCCATCTACAGCAAACACATGACCACTTACCAAAAGTAAAGCCCAAATAGCCAACGGGGGTAGAGTAAGTTTCTTCATTGAATTAACCTTACGAAGTTATAATTATTTTTAACTGGCTTAATCAACAACAAACATATTGTTCCCTGTTGAAATCATCAGACAAAAATTAATTATAGTGAATGTTATAATTTACAGTCGCTGTGACATTTTGAGCATCGACAATTCCAGTTTTAGAAACATACTCAACTTGATAACTTACGAAAGAGAAATCTTCCTTATCGCCATAAATCATACTTTTTGCCTGAACTCCCCACGGTGCAGTAAAATCCACAACATTTCTATGATCCGCGAACATTTGAATAAAAACAGGATTTTTAACAGAAGCACCGCTTGCACCTGTAGCTTTATTGACCAATAAAGTCTTATCCATTGCATCCAAGTCAGTTGCAGAAATTGGAGTGAGATGGATACCCTTAAAGGATTTATTATGTGCCACATCACAGTACGCGCCCGTACCATTTACCAAGAACAGAAAAAAATTTGTGGAGCCTTGACTTGTATTTGTAGGTGTAAAGCTTGATTTAGTGATAGCCTTCAACGGAATAATAATATCCTTAATGCCAGATCCCACACCAAGTTGAGGTTGGATCGTACACGTTCCGTCAGTCACAGCACCATTTACCGTAATTTTCCCGTTGACAGCAAACACACTATTACTTCCCAAACTTAAAGTCCAAACACTCAATATGGGGAGAATAAGTCTCTTCATAGAATTAACCTCATGAAGTTTAAAACAATATTACTTTATCCAAATTACAAAAAAATAAACCCCACATAAACAAACACATTTAAATATATACACCCCTGCTTCCATTTATTTAAATTGCCTATTTATTTTAAAATCTGTTTATTTTAAGCATAAACTTGTTTTAAAATCCAGCTATTCAAAATTTATTTTTATTTTAAATTTCAACCAATTTTAAAAAAACCACCACCCCCACAACAATATATTCTCACCACAATATCTCCCAAGTTAAATTTTTATCATGCACATACATTAAAAAAATAAATAAATTATTTTAATTGTTTTTATTCAATATCTTAAAAATTAAATTAATAAAGTTATAATCAATATTGTATTTTAAAACAGAATTTAATGATCTAAAAATATAACCAAACATAAATAAATTATTTTAAAAAAAATCTATTAAATTAGGCTAAAATAACATTTTTGTTATTTTGAAGTAATATAAATCACATAATTACCAAGTTTAGTAATTTTAATTGGATAATGACTAACCAATAAACGCAGGGTTTGATCTAAATCCTGTTGCGCATTAATCACACCACTGACTTTATAATCTTTTAAAGTAGAGTGATTAAAAATTAAATATTGATGATGATAACGACTTAAGTTTGTGAGTAAATCAGGCAAAGGAAGTTGATCTGCCAATATCTGATGCTTATCCCAAGCAAACTCTGTCGATGCAATATCAAGTTTAGATATTGGACTCAAACCAAGTGGATTAGCGGTAATTTTTTCACCCTGCTTGACTACTTTTGATTGATGATCCTTGCCCAAGGAACGAGTTTCAACTTTAGAATGCAGCATATTTACCACGCTGCTGTTTGAGTATTGATAAACGATAAATCGAGTACCGAGCGCTTTAAAATCTGCTTGAGGTGTATGAATGATTAACGGTCGTTGAGGGTCTTTGGCAACATCAATATACATGTCCCCTTGAACTAAATTGATTTGTCGTTTTTCAGAACTAAAATCTAGTTTAATTGCAGATTTTGCACCTAAAGTCACTTTGGAACCATCTTGCAAGGTGATTGAATGTATTTGGCCAACTTCAGTTTTAAAATCAGCAGTATGGTACGACAGCATCGTTGAATCACTGGCTAAATAGATTACACCGCCTACCCCTACAAAGAACAGCAAGGTTTTACTCAGCATTTGTAAAATATGTTTTTTACTTTGCTGGCTGAGTTTCATTGAATTTCGAACATTTTGGCTAGATATGCCATGTGTTGTTGAAAATTGCTGCATCGTTTGTGAGAAACTAAGCATTTGATCGAGTTGATCATGATGTTCAGGGTACTTGTTTCTCCACGCTTCAAACTCGATTTGAGCTTGTTGACGTTCATGTAAATTATCGGTATTTAAACGAACAATCCATAAAGCCATCTCTTTTTGTAGTTGTTTAGCGTTCATCTTGCTCTAGCTCAAGCAGATTGTTTTTCGCCTCATAACATAACTGTAAACAGTCAGCTAAATATAGCTGTGTCGTGCGTAAAGATTTACCAATCTCAGTCGCAATTTCACTCTGACTATAACCTTCAAAGTAATACATAATAAAAGCTTTTCGAGTCAGTGCTGTCGTACCCTGCAAAGCAACAGTGAGAAAATCTAAGATGAGTACTGCTTCTTCAATTTGATTTGAAGATAATAAAATATCCTGATCATCAGCATGCTGTTTTAGGGTTTCTAAATAATTCTGCTCTAAAATATAACGACGATGTTTATCAATAAGTAAGTGTTTAGCAACATTCACCAAATATGCACGCGGTTCTTGAATAGAAAAAAGCTGTTGAGTTTGTAGCAATTTTACAAAAGTATCTTGAACCAAATCCGCTGCAGTAAAGGGATAGCGGACTCGCGAGTTCAACCAGTGTCTCAACCAATCATGATGATCCAAATACATGTCTTGCAATATCTGCTGCCGTGAGGGTGTGGGGAGAATTGGAACCATAAAATTAAATTTAAAAACCCTAAACAATAATAATTATCGTTTACATTCCATGATTTGTAAATGCTCTCTGAAGGAACTTTTTTTGTAAGGTCTTTTGCATGTTTTTCTCCTTCCATTCGTCATCTCTTATATACCGCCTTTTAAATCAGAGAATGGAATGAATCAAGCACTGATCAATGAACCAAACGCTCAGCAACAACTTAGTTTGTCAATGCGTCTAAAATTACAAACTGCAGATGAGCATGAAAGAATGCATAAGCTGATGGCACAAGCAGATGTATTTTCAAGTTTAGAAAAATATGCTTTATTCACATTGTCTCAGTATTATTTTCAATTAGAAATCGAACATTTATTTCAACAAGATCAAGTAGCTTCATATATAACTGATATTGATATTCGTGGTCGCTCTGCTCAGGCTTTACTCGATCTGCAAGATTTAGGTATTCAGCCTCAAGGTCAAACTTTAGAAAGCTTAAATGTGACTTTCCCTGCTGCCCTAGGTTGGATTTACGTTTCAGAAGGATCAACATTGGGAGCTGCATTTTTATTTAAACAAGCTCAGCAACATTTAGGGCTCAGTGCGGAAAAAGGCGCTCGCAATTTGTCTGCTTATCCTGAAGGGCGAGCTAAGGTTTGGAAACGATTTGTTCAAGCTCTAGATCAAGCTCGACTTAGCCCAAGCCAGAAAGATGAAGTTATTCAAGGTGCGCTTGATGCATTTGAATATTTTGGCAATGCATTAATCAATTTAGAGCAACTTCATTAGTTCTGTTGCAGAACAGTGAATTGATCTGATGGTAGAAGCTTGTACAGCCACCTATTACAGTGAAAAGTTTAAATTTGATTGGCATAAACAATAGATCTTTCATAAATAAAAATATGATTATATGGCGTGAATCGTATTGGTATTGAAAGTCCCTTCTCCCTTCGAGAGAAGGCTAGGATGAGGGGCTTTTATCTTGATTTACGGTTTTAAAAGGACTAATGAAAGAAGCCTAATGTCTCACTCTTGTACTGTCTCATCCTTACGCTACAAAAAAGTCATGCTTTGTTCTTGCTTATGTTGAGCAAGGGGTACGTCCTATACGCCCACGATATCTACACCATGTAGAATTCAATGACGCAAAGGTGCTTGCACAGCCCTATATTACAGTGAGAAGTTTAAATTTAATTAGCGAAGGCGATGCCTCACTTTTCAGAGATGAAAAGATGACAAAAATCTTCCGTTTAACAGGGCTCTTGCGCTGCAAACAAAGCAGTGCTTTATTTTTGCTCATATACCCCCGCCCAACAGCGACATCCATGTCGCCATGCGATAGCTACACCATCTAGGATTCAATGAAGAAAAGGTACTTACACTGCCCAACCTAGGTTGCAAAGTTTTAGCTCATTGGTGTAAACAATAGATCTTTCATAAATCAAATGATTGAATTAAAGAATATTAATTAGGAGAAATTATATTCTTGTGTATGAGTTTTTTGACAGGTTAACTATATCAACTATTTCGCTTGTTTTTGGCTATACAGCATAACCAAAATAGACAATAGAAATAGTCCCCCCATCAACATAACAGTAACATGAAAAGCCATCAGTTCAGCAGATTCTAGGCTATTGCCTTGCTGTTGAGAAAAAGCCGTCATAAAAGTCATCGTCGTACCCAATACTGCAATTCCGAGTGTCATTCCAAGTTGGCGTAGGGTATTTAAGATTGCTGCCGCAAAATTTGCATCTTGAACTTGCACACTTCCCATAATCAATGTACTTGAACCTGGCACGATCAGTCCCATCCCGATTCCCATCAGTCCACCACATAAGACAAATAGCAGCAAAGATGAATCGAGTTGAAAACTCATCATGGCCAACAACGCAACGCCTGCAATTGCCAAGCCCAGTATCAATAAGCTTGCCACTGTAAATCGTTGATGTAATTTGGCAAAGGCTATTGAAACAAATGCTTGAGTTAAAAACTGTGGTGCAATCAACCAGCCAGTCTGTGCTGCACTCAACTCGATCTGATTTTGATAAAATAAAGCAAATATAAATAACGAACTATATCCTGCAAAACCCAAGATAAATGAAATTGCGTTATAAGCTAAAAAATGTTTGTTCTTAAATAAATGATTGGGGATCAAGGGATGAACTGTATGTTTTTGCTGCCATGCAAATGCCATACTCGCCACACCAAACAAAACAATACTCAGCATCAACCAATGCTTTAAATAGTCGTGTTGTAGGGCAATAATACTATAGGTTAATGTGACAATGGCAACAGCGCTATATAACAAACCAAGATAATCAAACGGTAGAGATTGAGATTTCTGGTCTGGGTCAATTCCCTTATATCCCAAGTAAATCGTCACAACCCCAACTGGAAGGTTAAGCCAGAATATGCTTTGCCAACCAAAATGATGCACCATCAAACCACCGATTAGCGGGCCAACAATCAATGAAAAAGCACTAAAAGAACTCCAGCGACCAATTTCACGTGCTTTGTCTTGTGGTTGATGAAAATGATGTACCAAAATCGCCAAAGCCAGAGGGATTAAAACTGCGCCAGCCACCCCTTGAATCATACGGCCAATGATCAACAAACTAAAATTGCTTGCCATTGCACAAATCATTGAACCCACTATAAAAATGATGACACCCAACAGCCATAATTTTTTACGCCCTAAACGCTGGCTTAATGCCCCCACTGCTAACATCAAACTCGATAGGCTTAAAGCATAACTATCAATTACCCACTGTAGATCAGCCATATCGCTATCAAATTCTTTTTGAATGCTTCCAAGTGCCAGATTGACACTACTTAAATCCACCAAACAAAGAAATGTGCTGATATAGAGCGCTAAAATGAGATAAATCGGTTGGCGAGATGCGTTCATACATCACCTAAGACAGATAAATGAGAATCATTATACTATATACTGACCGACCGTCAGTCAATTGAAAAGCACCGAAAAATAAACACCTCATTTTGGTAGACATGACTCAACTATCTTTTTGAAGATCACCAACGAGATATAACTAAATGACTTGCTCTTAGATCACATAATCATTTTTTATCTAAAATATAAGCTGAAATAAATATAGAAAGATCACTCATCATGACCTAGCATTTTTAAATATTGCATCGCAATTTGTCGCGAGAAATCTGTACTATCTTGCAGTTGATTGGCAATTGCTTCATCCGTTACCCCATGCACCCCCGAATAAATCAACAAAGCGGTTAATTTTGGCTGTTCTAAATGCCAAATGCCTGCTTTCTGACCACCCTTTAAGATATGCAGTAATTGTTCAACTATCATATTTTTTTCTTTATTTTGACGCTCATGATGATGTGCGCCAAAAACAATATCATGTATAGGATAACTGTTGAGATAGGTGTGAATATTTGCAGCGACCCAAACTTTAAATTGACTGACCCAATCTTCTGCATCACATTTTGCAACTGCTGTATCTAGAGCCTCAATAAAAAAATCGATATAACGTTTTTTTAATGCTTCAACAATATGCTGTTTTGATTCAAAATAATGATAGAACGTGCCTTTAGCCACACCCACGCTGGCGATAATTTCGCTAATCGTGGTTGCTTCCACCCCTTTTTCTAAAAAAAGCGTTTGTGCAGCATTCATCAGCTCATCAATTCGGACTTCTGCTGGCTTGGTTTGCCTTTTTGTCACCTGAGTAGAAGCGACTTGAGATTGTGATGACATACTTCTCTATTTTCTACACATAAGAATTTAATTATAAATGAGCCCTTCCCAATTCACAATTGAAGCCAAGCTCAGTTCTCTAATCACTTTAACATCATGAAGATATACAGACTACTGATTTTAGATTGAGCATATCTGACAGAATATCAAAGCCAGCTTAGACAGTTTTTGACTTCCTGAGGCGTTTATTCAATCTCTCTATAGAGTTGCTTCATAACTCATCATGTTGAGTGAATCATATAGGTACTGAAAGTTCCATCTCTCTTTGGGGGGACTAGGATCAGGGAGGAATTTAAAATTGTTCTATCGTTTTAAAAAATGACTTACAAAAGAAGTATAATATTCATTCACCTTAAAAAACTGGTTATTTCCGGATAATAACCAGATTGATAACTGCTAATCTAGCCGTATAAGCATCAAGAGCATAAAATAATCTGGCATCATCTTTAAACTATTTAAATGAGACAAACCAATTTAAATGAGATAAAAAATCTAAATCATTGAAAATTTCAGCTTAAAGTAATCCAATGTACAAATAAATAATTACAACTCAAATTAAAATAAATATTTACTAACATAAAGACAAACTCATTAATTCTATTCATATTTTACTTATAAATAACGATATCTTTAATATTTTGAAATAATTTAACAAAATATATATTTGTAATCTCTGTATGTTTTTTGTCTATATAACATAAATAATCACCTTAAAAGCAATAATTAAAGTAATAATAAATTAATTAAATTATTTAAAGGTAAAAGAATGAATGATTCTTTAGCATTAAAAAAAGCGAGGATTATTTCACCTAAAGCACTCATCCAAAATATACATCATGAGAAAAATGATCTAACGCATCCGAACTACAGTTTATTTTTAGATATTGATGGCACACTGGCTGATTTCACTTCAGATCCAAGCCAAACAACTTTGAATCAAAGAAATTTTAATATTATTCAAAAACTTGTCAACAATTCTATAATTATCAGTATTGTTACGGGTAGACCTATAGATCAAGCAAAAACCTTTTTCCCAAATCTAGCCTTAAATATTGCAGGAACCCATGGTCTGGAAATGCAATTAAAAAATATCGATACGCATATTTCTATGCCCCATACTCATTATAATCCAGAAGATTTAATTCAAATTAAACATGAGATTAATCAACTTTGCTTATCTCAACCCCATATTCGAATAGAACATAAACCTTATTCTATTGCGCTACATTATAGAGAACACCCTCAATATAAAAACCAAGCGTTGCATTTTTTAGAACAAGTGCAAGCGAAAAATTTAAATTTTAAAATTATTCAGGGTAAGTACGTATTTGAATTAATTCCTACACAGGCCAATAAAGGAAATGCAATTCACAGAATAATCCAACAATGTAAACTAGAAAATAGTATTGCATTATTTATTGGCGACGATTTTACTGATGAAGCAGGTTTTGAAGTCATTAATCAGGTTGGTGGTATCAGTATCAAGGTTGGTGCAGGCGATACCCAAGCTAGATTTAGATTAGAAAATACAATGGCTGTGACCGATTTTCTCGAATTATTTGCTCAACATATCCAACAAGAAAAGATTAAATCTTCGGTAAAACGCTTGGAGAATACTCATGTCTAGATTAATTGTTTTATCAAATCGTGTCAGCTTACCCGATCCCTCGAATAACTCAGCAGGTGGTCTAGCAGTGGCTGTGCAAGATGCACTACATGATATTGGTGGAATATGGTTGGGGTGGAATGGTCAACAAATTGACAATCATAAGTCGGTAAAGTTTGAACATATACAGCAAGATAATATTGAATTTATTACCTGCCCACTACAGCAGAGTCAATACCAACAATATTACTGTGGCTTTGCCAATAACACCTTATGGCCTGCTATGCATGAGCGTGCCGATTTAATTGAGTTTAAATCCGAAGAATATGCTTCATATCAACAAGTTAACCAATTTTTTGCCGAAAAGCTGTATGAGATTGCTCAACCTGATGATTTAATTTGGGTACATGACTATCATTTTTTCAGTATAGCGCATTATTGTCGAAAACTTGGAATGCGTAATCGTATCGGTTTTTTCTTACATATCCCATTTGCCAGTGCTTCAATATGGGAAAAATTACCGGAGGCTCGCACCTTACTGCAAGATTTAACTCAATATGATGTATTAGGCTTACAGACTCAATTAGACCAACAAAAATGTATGCAGCTTTGCCAAAATAGTTTGAAATTTAGCCGCGTACAAGATGATCTTTTGATTCAACCTGATCAACAAACCCGCATTAAATGCTACCCTATTGGTATTAATCCTGAAGTGATACAACAGGCAGCACAACGTCAGAATCAAACCATGAAATCGATATTCGATTTTGAAGATAATCCTTTGTATAAAACTATTATCGGTGTTGACCGTATTGATTACTCAAAAGGTTTACTTGAGCGTTTTGGAGCTTTTGAATGCTTTTTACAACAGCATCCTGAGTATCATCAGCATATTGTGGATTTACAGGTTGCGGGCCCATCTCGCATGGACATTACGACATATCAAGATTTTTATCTATCTTTCATGGACAAAATTAAGCAAATCAATCAAGACTACGCTACTGCTGACTGGACGCCCATTAACTGCACTCAGGACGTGGTAGAGCATGATGAATTAATGCAGATTTATCAGTATGCCGACATTTGCTGGGTTAGTTCGTTAAAAGATGGGATGAATTTAGTTGCCAAAGAATATATTGCAGCACAGGATCCTGATAACCCTGGGGTGTTGATTCTCTCTAAATATGCAGGTGCAGCAGAGCAAATGACCGAAGCGGTGCTGGTCGATCCAAATAATGAAAAGCAGATGGTTAAATCCCTTGAAACTGCTTTGTTTATGTCGAAAGAAGAACGTATTGAACGTTATCAACAACTGATGCTGGGCATCGAGCAGTTTGATATCAATGACTGGCGTAATGCATTTTTACATGACTTACAGCAACCCATAGATGAACCAATTTATATGCACAAGGCAGGGATTTCATCTCGGGCTTCAATATTTAAGGTCTAGTTTGCTCCTATTCACTTGAATGTGCTGCTTTCAATTTTAATCTGCCCAGCAAGGGTTACAGCAAATTGCTGTAACCCCGTGTGATTCTATTTTGCTTGTATCTGGGTGTATCTGTTGACGATGCCAATCATTGCCAACAGCAGTGCAATGATAATAAATACCGAGCCTAATCCAATCACTTCACTTAAAAAGCCTACCAGTGCAGGGCCAAGTAAAGCCCCACTATAAGCAATTGTTGAAACCAATGATAATGCAGCTGCTTTGGGAATTAAATTTTGCTCTCCTACCCGAGAAAACATCACTGGTACAATGTTAGAACTCCCCAAACCTAAACAGCAATATCCTAACAATACTACCGACCAGTGAGGAGCAAATACGATAATCATTAAGCCCAAAGCAGCCAAAATGGCGCCATACAATACTACCTGCTTGGCACCAAACCATCGTAACAAAGCACTGCCTGAAAACCGCCCTACTGTCATAGCGATTGCAAAAAAAGTATAGGCAAAACCAGCGTAAGTAGGATCTAAGTGGTATTGCTTTACCAGATATATCCCACTCCAGTCCATTGCTGCCCCTTCAGATAAAAAACTGATAAAACATACCAAACCGATCAGAAGTAAAGTGGGATGCATCAATTCTTTTAACTTTAATTTTTCTGGCTTATTTTCTACTACTGTGCCTTGCTCTATGTTCTCTATTCGAGTCAAACATAGCGGTATGGCAAAAAATGCAATGCTTAACAATATACAACTGATACTCAGTGCGGCAAGTAATGGTGTAACACCTAAAGCCAATAAGATGCTGACCAATGCCACACCCATTAAGCCCCCTAAACTACACATGCCGTGAAAACTGGACATTCTATTGCTTAGGCTATTTTTCTCAACAATGACTGCTTGCATATTAATAGCAACGCCCAAGCTTCCTACCATCGTGCCAAACACAAACAATAAAATGGCCATAGATAAAGCAGTATTGCATATACTTAGAAAGGGCAAAATACATAGCATAGCCAATAGCGTAAAACCAATAATTGACTTACACCCCAACTTTTGGATTAAAGCACCCGTGGCAGGCATAGATAAAAATGAGCCAATACCTGCGCAAAGCAGAAGTAAACCAAAATCTGCATGATTCAGATACAAGCGTTGCTGGGCAAATGGAATTAATGGCGCCCATGCTGCTGTCGCAAAACCCAAGCTAAAAAAACTAAGCTGAGTTGCTAAAATTTGACTATGGATGGGGTTCGTACGATCCCATACAGCTGTTTTAAAAATGAACATTTACGATGCCACTCACAAAAAATTTAGGCATTTCCTTACAAAACCACAATCCATAGAAAAACCCCTTGTCTTTTGCCATGTAAAACTGACAAATGAACAAGGGGTATTTGGCGAAATTATACTCAGATTTTAAATGCTGTCATTGTTTATTTTTGAGTTTTCTCTAGAAATTTGTAACATAGACAATGCAGTTCCCACTTAAATCTATATAACTAATATATATCGTTTTTTTATTTTTAGATTTAATTAACTTTATAGTAATTCGCAAACATGGGGTTGAATTATCCTATCTCCAGTTGCCAAAGCATAAACTATTTTAAATCTTATATTGAGTTGAACGCTTTACGTTTTATATCTTTATGATGACTGTTAAGAAAGATAGGTTCATCCATGATTATTTATAGCTCAGCATTTTCCAACCGACTGAGAAAATAAGATAAGCCCTCTGGCGCACGTGCATCCAAACGGCTACTTGTACTCACGCGTACTTGATTAGTCCAAGTAATTTGATATCCGTGTTGAATAAATTTTTGTACCAATCCAACATCTTCATGGCAGCAAATCGCTTCAAAACCACCCACTTGTAGATATACTTGCGCACTAAAGCTTAAATTAGCTCCATGAATATGCTGATGGTTCATACGATCTTTGTAATGGATCAAATAGTTTTGCTGAGCATTTAGGGACAAATGGCTAAAATCATCAAGCTGCACCACGCCGCAAATGACATCAGTGGGTTGATGCTGTATTTGAGCATATAACCAATCTAAATCTACACAACTGTCCGCATCTGTGCATGCAATCCAAGTCGCACCCTGCGCGATTAAATGCCGAATTCCTAAATCACGTGCTTGCCCTACGCATTGATAGCTACATGTAAGCCAACGTATATGATTGTTTTTTACGATATTTAAGGATTGATCATTACACTGATCTAATACCACTAAAACTTCAACTTGATGGTGCTTAATTTGTTCAATTGCTTTTTGAACAGCTTGCAAGCATGCCGATAAGTACTGTTCTTCATTATGGGCCGGAATAACGATACCTATTTTCAAATACTTCCCTCCTGTTGTGCCAGTGAAGAAGCGCCAACTGTCCAAAGATCGACGATAAAATCGGGATCACTCAGCGTTAAATAATGATGAAATGGCAATTGATTCCTCAAGCTTTCATGAACCCGTTGCGCATCTAGCTCAAAACCTTCTATCTCATGGCGCCAATGGCAGCACAGAATTTCTCCATGTGGCGTTAAACTATGCGTTAAATGATCAATTAATTGATGTAATTCTTGTGAGGTCAAATAATATGCAACCTCACTCATTACAATGAGATCAAAATGTCCAGAAGGATAAGCGTTGGGTATTCTTCTCTGTTCTACCTTAACATGTTTATAGCCGTGCAAACGTTTGGAAGCCAATTGAATAGCATTTTCGGAAGCATCTATTGATAAGACTCGATCAGCGCGCTGTGCCAAATGTTCGCTTAGATGGCCATTAGAACAACCTATTTCTAAAAGATTTATGTAGTGTGGTCGCGTCAATAACGCCAGACAAATTTGCTTTTTTCTAGCTTCATACCAACGGTGATCATACCCCCATGGATCCTCACTTTTTGAATACAATTCTTCAAATACATCGATATAGTCATTCACAGAGATAGACCTCATAAGGCATGAGCAGACGCTCAATGATTGATGGCGATAGAACAGCATTCTGTCCCGTACTCTCATCTGCTTGGGTTTGAGAATTGAACTGTAAAATGGCTTGACGTTTTTGGCTAATTTGCTCATCAGTCAAGCAATAAGCGTAGGCTTGATGCCATGGGATTCGGGGATCCTGAGGAATTGCCCAATGCCAAGCCCAGATCAGAACTTGCAAACAGGGCAATTGGTGTACTTTTGCGAATGACTGAACGGTCTTACCTACTGCTTCATGATCTGGATGACCATCGTATTTATAGGTGCAAATTAAAAAATCTTCTGGGTGAATGGTCTGATCTAATCCAGACCAAAGTTGATTGATTTGTAAATGAACTTGTCCATCAGTCAAATTCAATCCGATACGTTGGGTATGTTTAGCAATCGCTAAACACTCTAGGGCAGCCAAACTTTCTAGTGGACGCAATTGATTTAACTGTTCGGGTGTGTATTTTTTCGATTGTGGATGGCTCTGGGTACCATTTGTAACTGCCAATACAACAATGTTGCAATCTAATTGCATAAGCTGTTGCATTAAGCCAGCACAACCCAGTATCTCATCATCAGGATGCGGTGATATTATCACCACCCTTTTGGAACGAAATTGCTCAAGATCGAGTGGTGGCAACGGCTGTTTTTCAAATGCCTGTAACCATTGACTCTTTTGAGTGCCCTCACCCTGAATCATCCGATCTTCAACGAGAGGATGTCTTAAAGTTCCCATGACATATGCTCCTGTAAACATCGTTCAGCAATTTGCACATCATCAAATGCGGCATGGCTTTGCCGAATAAATACAGGTAGATCAGCCATTAATTGAGCAAAAACACCCTCTTCACAATATGGTCTTGCCCCTAAAGCTTTACCAGCCAAATCCATGACAGCTTGACAGCATTGCTCAGTTTGCGCACGCAAAATTCGAATCACACGTTCATGATTCTCATGAGGCTGTGTGTCTATAAGTTTGGCTGTATATTGAAAAAATGCTTTTGTCACTGCCAACTGCTGAGCCAGCTCACCCATATACATAGACTTAAATGAATTTGGACTATCTTGACAACTCAGTTGTAAAAAATGCATCAAACGTGCAGCAGCTCCATACCAACACGCTGCTATACCTGCTGCACCATGCCAGAAACCTGGACGTTGTAAATATTGATCAGGTTGCCCGATAAGCCGAATTAAGCAGTTGTGAAAATGAACTTTCGCTGTTTGGGTATGTTGCATACCCACTGCTTGCCACTGACTAAAATCTATAGAAATATTAGGCTGATCTAATTGAACCATGCACAACTGAGATTGACCTTGTTGATTCTTATAACTCATTAATGCTCGTTGTACAAAGGCAGCCCCAGAACACCATAACTTAGTTCCAGTACAATGGTTATTTGCCACCTGTAGAGGCGCTGGACCGCCTTCAGCAGCCCATACAGCCCATATCTCTGAAGAACGTATGTTTGTCGAATCGCCTAATTCGTACAAGATACTAAGTGCATCACAATGTGATTCAAATAGTTTTGCCAAACTTAGATCAATTCCCGCTATTTCAGCAAAACACTGCCAACGTGCATAGGTTTGCCCTTGTGCGGGAAAGGGTAAATTCTCAGATAAAAGGGTTAATTGGCGAAATACAGATATACGCTGCTGATTTTTATATTCGAAAGTTGCCGAATCAAAATCTGCTAATACCTGTTTCATGGACTTATTTATTTGGATTTGAAGATTCATTTTAATTTAGTTTTTCATAAGCTTTAAAATTTAATCTATCGTTTAAAATTAATATATTAAATTTAAGTTTTGTAAAAAAACAGGAAATTGCCAAACAACTCACATTAAGCAGATAAAATATCATTTCATTTTGTGACGTTGTTATTGAATAACGTGAGTTAAGTTATTTTAAAAGACTGTTCTGTAACTATTATTATAAATTAAAGAATAAATCCAAAATACACGGTAATCTAAATACTCTAAATCGTTTTATTTTTAATAAAGAAGAGGCTGAAATGACTACTTTCTTTCAATATTCAAGATATTAAAAAGCACGCGAATGTTATTGCATCTTGTGGCACACAAGTTGGAACAGTTGATCATCTCGAAGGCGATAGTCAGCTAAAATTAACTAGTGATGATGATCCGAATGGTCAACATCATTTAATTCCAACGTCTTGGATTAGTGATGTTAAGGGTGATCAAGTTATCCTGAATAAAAACTCAGAAGAAGTCCGTGATCAGTGGAAAGCTATATAAATAAACCTAGCGCAGTCATACTTATTTGGCTGCGCTTTAAGCTATTTGTAGATATTTACAAAGTGCAAGCTAATCGAACTCACCAACACCTACAACAGCGTAACAAGTGCATTATGTAAATATAGGCTCTCAAAAAGGAAAATCAACCCGTAGGTATTACAAAATAAGTTTCTTAATTATGCTGACTATATAAAAATATAAGGTTGATAAAATCAAGATTAAGCTCTTAAACTATCGAATATTGATACGATCAACATGACCTATATATTTACTCAATATATTAAAAAAATGACACAATCAAGTCATCTTTAATAAAATGTTATTTTTAATAAAAAATATTTCACAATATTTTATCTACCTTTTAGTTAAAAATATCGCTTAAAGCTATTATTTATGAGTAAATTAATATAAAAATAAACATTTTTTTAAACAAGTTGCCAATTAAAATTCCTCCCTAGAAAATACGCTATAAAATTCAAAAAATATTTAACAAAGTAGCAACAGGGTTAAAATCATTATAGTTTACTTTTAATTTTGAATACCGTTACAAGAAATGATTTCTTTTATTGCCTGCGATAAGAGTGGGAGAACTAAGTTGATAAGTTCCCCCATCTATATTTAGATCTACTGATTTAAGCTTATGGCTCTATTTATTTGAGCCTAGCCTTGTAACTTTAGCCATTTGGTCGAGTCACAATTGGGAAAATTGAATCTGGCCGTTTAAACATTGCAAAGAATTTTCCAATTTTCAGTGGATTGCCTTTGACTTTACTGTCTTTAGAAAGGAGGATTTTTACCCCTTCTATTTGACCTGTAATCATTTTTAGATATAAGGGTTTGGTTAAGGTTAATGTTGGGCAATCCGATGCCAAAGCGCTACTGTGATCATAACGCTTGAATTGCATGACTGAGTTTTCAACCCACAATGAAAAATTCTCTTTGGTATCCGATAAAACCAGATTGAGACACTGGTTTTCACTTTTTAAATTTTCTACATCTAAATTGGTTGCCATGGCTTCAAGAAATCTTTCTGTTGGCGTGTGAATCAATAAGTCACTTGGATCAGATGTATTTTGCAAAGGTAGATTATTTTGTAGCTCTTGGGCACCGACTAAAAAGAAATTACGCCAAGTTGAAGCCTCAGCAGCATAGCCCAATTGACGATAAGTATTTGCCAATAAGTTTTTCGCTTGTTGGTTTTGAGGGTTATTCAACACAATATGCTTTAAAATCTCAGCAGCCCATCTATAATCAGCTTGATCATAGGCATCTTGCGCATTTTTCAACGCTTTGCTCTCCCCACCTGCTAATTCAATATATTTTTTTGCAACAGCTTTAGGTGGCAATGGATCTAAATTGGAAGGATGGGCATCGAACCATCCCATATAATATTGGTATACCGCTTTTACATTATGCTTTAGGGTTCCATAATAGCCATGAGCATATAGTTTTTGATCAAGTGCCGCTGGAAGCTGAATTTTCTCAGCAATTTCAGCGCCATTTAAACCAGAGTTCATATATCTCACCGTCTGGTCATGGGTAAACTTATATACATCTCGCTGCGTTTTAATAAAATCTTGAATATTGTCATTGCCCCATACTGGCCAATGATGCTGTGCAATCAACACATCCGATGTTTTGGCATGTTGCATTGCCTGATCTAAATAACCCACCCATTTTAAGGCATCTCGTACTTTAGCACCTCGAAGGGTATAAAGATTATGCATGGTATGCGAAAGAATTTCCGCGCCATTATAAAGTTTGAGTGATGGGATAGAGAAGGTTAACTCGGCGGGCGCTTCTGAACCCGGCACGTTATAAAACACAAAATCTAGACCATCAACGGTCATTTTCTGTTCCGCCTGAGTAATCAGTTGTGTAGGCTCAAGGATTCCCATTTTCCCAACAGCAACTGCCTTACCTAAACCTGTATCTACCAGCCCTTGTGCATTCTTCGGTAGAAAAGTTCCATACATGTAACTGGCACGACGTAGCATGGCTGAACCTGCCATCACATTTTCACTGGTCGCTTCTTCCATAAAGCCTTGTGGCGCTATAATTGGCGTTTTTCTTGCGTTAATTTCTTCGGTAGAAATAACACCTAATGCCCCACCAAAATGATCGATATGGCTATGGGTAAAGATAATGGCTGAAATTTTTTGCTCACCTAAATGCTGTCTAGCAAATTTGAGTGCAGCTTCAGCTGTTTCTTTAGAAGTTAATGTATCCACAATAATCCAGCCAGTATCACCCTGTATAATAGTCATATTTGCCAAATCGAAACCACGAATTTGCCAAACTCGATCTGTAACTTTAAAAAGACCGACATTGTTGTTTAACTTTGCTTGTCGCCATAGACTCGGATTAACAGTATTTGGAGCTTGATCGTTTAAAAAATTAAACGCATCAAAATCCCAGATAACATTGCCTTTCTCACTTTTAATTTGACCCGTCGGCTTGGCAATAAAGCCTTTTTGCGCATAATTAAACTCAGTCATATCATCTAAATTATATTTATTCTTATAGGTATTATTTGACTCAATGACTGCTTTTTCTACCGCTGCATTTGCTGCAAAAACAGAAAATGGTAAAATAAACATCAATGAGACCGTCAAAAATTTAATTTTCATTGTCTTTCCTTTTAAAAACATCCATATTTTTGGGTTTTATGATTTGTGCATTATTTTCATCTGGCATTCAACCCTGTCTTATATCCCGCTATAAAATCCTCTTCCTTCTACAATTTGATTCATCCCCGCTTTCAATTGGTGATTTTATTGATCAATCATAACTTTGATTTACCTTGAATCGAATGCCACCTTCAATATAGTCTTTTAAGTATTTACCCAACAGTTTGTGATCTTTTACCTTGGTCGGCCAAAAGTGTTCAAGACCAATATCACTGACCACATTGAGTATCGTATTGAAGGTAAAAAGTACTTTTAATGCAATCGCGTCAGGTTCAGAATCTGGTAAAGCCAGTTGTAATAAAGAGACTGCTTTATCTGAAATAGGTACCAATGTCTTTACAACAATGATCCGCCCTTCGTCTCCTGCGCTAATCGTCTTAGAAAAGAATTTTATATAATGAATCCCATTTTCCTGTAAAAGAATCTTCACCATCGGTTTCATCAAGGCATCTACAACATCAGAAACTTGTACATGTTCAGATTGAATCGCATTTAAGAGCGCGAGGCTGTCTGTAACATAAGGTGTCATGACATGATCAAGCGCAGCTTCTACCAATCCCCATTTAGATTTGAAGTGGTAATATAAAGCTGATTTATTTGCTACTTTTGCAGTTTCATTAATTTTCTGTACAGACAAAGTTTCAATATTGTTCTGTGAAAAGAGAACAATCGCAGCCTCGATAAGCTTTTCTTTGGTTTGATTACTCATCACATTCCATAGAGAAAAATAAAAAGAGAGGTCTTTTTATATCAAAAATGATAAAAAATAAACCAGTCCAATCGACTGGCTTATTTTTGACAGATGAACTATGAACAACCTTTGGCTTCAAATTCCTCTTTAGAGCTGTAGTTCAAGTCTGGTAAATAATCACCCATGACTGTCTTTTCATCTCCCCAAACTTTGGTGTTCTGGATTGCTTGACTAAAGTTTGAATACGGTAATAAATTTCTCATGATCAGGAAACCAACATCGTTATGCCCTTTTTCCACCGCATCTGGACCAGTATACCCATCACCACGTGGACTTAAAGGCAAGTACGCAATTCCACATTCTTCTGTTGCATTCTTTGGTCGATCTTCTGGTAGAGATACAACGAGAGTATAAAAGCCATTTTTGTCTGTATGCTTTATTTGCTCATCATAGATACAAAAGTTAGTTGCTGTCGAGATCAGCTCATTGCTACAAATTGACCAATATCGAATATCACCTTTCCCTAAAGTGGTTTCGTTACCAGAAGTTGCTGCGATTTGTGGCAGTTTACCTTTCACCACAACCACCTTACCGAGCTTACGGCTAATCACAGAAAAGGTATATTCATTATCTGGTGTAGCCCATTGATTCAGCTTACGTTCAGTTTTAAATCCTTCACACTGAGCTAAGTTATATTTATAAATACAACTAATATTCGCAGGCCCGTTATAGGCGGTATACCATGTTGGGGTCAATTGCGCAGGGAAACCCGTGTAAGGCTGTTTATTATACAAACTTAAAATTAAGTTCAAAGGCGTTTGCACATTATCCAAAGCTTTTTCTTTCACTTTAAGGACCGTACAAACTTCTGCACCTGTTTTGATTTCACCATTGGCTAACTGCACTTTAAAGCGAGGAAAATTAACCCCTCCTTTCTCATTAAAGCCTTTATTCGGCACATAAACACGATAGATTAACGCCACTTCATTACTGTCTGTTTTAGGTGCATATAAAGTATTTTCTTGAGGCAATGCAGGTAGATCCCCCAAGACCAACTCAGCTTTAAATCCTCTTTCTTTATTTAAGCGGTTATTCCCCACAATAAAGGGATTGGTCACACCGTGATTGGGTTTAATATTGACATCTACCAAAGAGTTAACGCGTTCTCCTTTAGCTGTATAGCTAACCAGAGAAGTGTGACGGGCATAAGGATAATCACCATCGATAAAAACTTTTGCACCTTCTGGCACTATAAATTCACTCGACCAATAATTTACATTGGAGTCTGGAAGCGCATAATTCATAGGATTGGCACCACCGGTTCCATCCTTACTTGAAACCGCATTTTGCCACATACAATCTGTCAGTTCTGCTTTAGGCGGTTGGGTTAGATATTTCTCATCATCATTGTCGTTACAAGCACTTAAAGTGATTGAACCCATAACCGTCGTCAGCAGTATCCCTACTTTTAATTTATTCATTTTTTCCATAACTTACTTTTCCTTTACACCATGTACTTCGATCCTAGAACGATGGCGACTTCATTTTAATTTTAATTGATCATTTAAATGGATTGTTTTTTAATCCACTTAGATTAAATATAATAATCCACTTAGATTAATTTTCAAGCGTTTTTTTTTGATGGGAAAAAATAGTACTTCCCCATATCCTTTAGTCATTATTATGGTCTGGGATTCAACCTATTAAAAATAAGGATAACCAACATAAATACATGAATTATATTAATAAAATTATTATAATTCTCATTTTTCACATTTTAAGTTTATAGATGTATTTAACAAATATCTGCTACAGCATCGTTCCTTCCAGCAGTCTTGTTTTTGACAAACGAGTAGTCATTATACTCTGTTGAATTATGCTGCTTTGGTAATGATTCCGGATATAGCATTCCCTCAAGTTCAAGCGGAATTTTTTTGATATAAAATCCATTGCAACAAAGCCTTCAAGAAGGGGAAACTTTATTTTTATTCGAAGTCAACAAAGTCATACGCCTATCACAGTTATTCCATCTACTTTGTTTTCTAAAATTTTTTTTAAAAAATTAACAATTTGATCAATCATTTCAATAGCATAATTTTTATATAATTCAAAATTTTCAATAAAATTTAACTTACTTTCATTAAAAATTAAACGAATATCATCATTTTCATTTATTACTGTTTTAGAATCCAAATACATTCTATAAGCTTCTAATCTCCCAATTATCACTTCTACCTTTTTTGAATCAAGATAAATATCTCTCCAATGCGCCCATTTATCTTCGTCTTCAAAAAAGAACCTCTCGATTAAAGAAAAAGCAGTTTCGCCAATCACAATAGAATTTAAATAACTCCTATTATTTTCAATACTTGAAGGAATAATTTGCATACAAAGCCCTCCACACAAACCATCATTTTTTTTTACTTTAAAGTTAATATTTCTGATTTTCTTTGCCATTAGTTTTAGTATCCTCTTTTCCCAAATGAAACAATAATATTACCGGTGCACTATCTATACACTTATCTCCTTTAGGCTTTGTTGCACAAACCTATCTCTAAAGGCTTATTCAGTAATATAGCTTGCACCTAAAACCTATCGTACAACGAATTGGTCTTCTTATAACCAAGCTTTAATCAATCGTGGAAACATCATGATATGGTTTAATCCTAAAATTCAATCGTATGCCGAGTCAAAAGACAAACAAAGGAGAAATCAAATCTACTCAGATACAGCGATTCAGTGCTCTTTAATGATTAAATCTCTCTTTCGTTTATCTCTACGTATGCTCACTGGCTTCGTACAAAGTCTGATTAAACTTTGTGGTTTGAGTTTGACTGCGCCCCAGACTATACGACGATTTGTAGGCGACAAAATATCTTAATATTGCCATTGGCTCTCAAAAAAGCAGTGATGGACGTCACCTATTAGTTGATTCTACAGGTTTGAAATTTTTAGGCGAAGGAGGAATGGAAATGTAAGAAACATTAGCCTGAATATCGTAGACCATGGCGTAAATTACATATTGCAATGGATGCTAAAGCCTAAAAATACGCGCAGTTCAGATAACAACAAATAACGTGGTGATTCACAAGTGCTTAGCGACTTATTGAATCAGATCCCACAAGATGAACACACAGAGTCAGTGTATACCTATGGAGCATATGACACGAAATGGTGCCGACAGTTTATTTCAGATCGTCAAGCTCATGCAGTAATCCCACCCAGAAAAATGCTAAACCTTGGAAAGATACAAAGACTAGCTCGCTAGAACGCAATGAACTGCTTCGAACTGTTAAACATTTGGGCAGGACTAAATGGAAAAACTGGTCTGGCTATCATCGCCGGAGTTTGGTTGAAAGCAAGATGCATTGCGTCAAATTATTAGGGGATAAACTGACTGCAAGACATTTTCAAAGCCAGATCAATGAGATTCATGCACGTGTAGCTGTACTCAATAAATTCACGGATTTAGGAAGACCTGATACCCGAGTTGTATCTTAAATTTAGATAACTTAGGTGAACTTTAATTTTAAATCTTTGTGCAACAAAGCCCTGATCAATTATGATAAGAGCTATGATTAATTATAAAAAGATTAGTCCCATAAATGCTGATAATAAGTTGCAAATAAAGCTAAGCCCTTATCAATCTCAACTTCATATTCCGCTTTATAATCTTCGGCTAAGATCAATTCAAATGCATGGATCATTTCTGTTAAGTATTCCAACCAAATTTTATTTAACTGTGCTGCGCTAAAATTCTTAACATTATCATTATTTACAACCCATTCTGGTAAAGAATAATTTTGACCATCTGCTATTAACTTCCTATATGCTTGTAATATAGGAAGGACTTTCAATGCTATTTGTCTTTTAGGATCAGCATAGTATAATGTGGGGATAAATCCATACCCCCTTTTCCAATTATATAATCTATCTTTAAAAGACGACAAAAAATCAACCACCTTATTCAATAATGTTATTATAATCATGACCTTTCACAAAACCTCTAATTTGCACTTCATTATCAGTTACTCTGTACACAACTCTGCCAGCACCTCTTTTATTTCCTGTATAGGAATATCTATCGCTCTCCAACCTGTTAAATTACCACGGCTTTGTTGCACAAACCTATCTCTAAAGGCTTATTCAGTAATATAGCTTGCACCTAAAACCTATCGTACAACGAATTGGTCTTCTTATAACCAAGCTTTAATCAATCGTGGAAACATCATGATATGGTTTAATCCTAAAATTCAATCGTATGCCGAGTCAAAAGACAAACAAAGGAGAAATCAAATCTACTCAGATACAGCGATTCAGTGCTCTTTAATGATTAAATCTCTCTTTCGTTTATCTCTGCGTATGCTCACTGGCTTCATACAAAGTCTGATTAAACTTTGTGGTTTGAGTTTGACTGCGCCCCAGACTATACGACGATTTGTAGGCGACAAAATATCTTAATATTGCCATTGGCTCTCAAAAAAGCAGTGATGGACGTCACCTATTAGTTGATTCTACAGGTTTGAAATTTTTAGGCGAAGGAGGAATGGAAATGTAAGAAACATTAGCCTGAATATCGTAGACCATGGCGTAAATTACATATTGCAATGGATGCTAAAGCCTAAAAATACGCGCAGTTCAGATAACAACAAATAACGTGGTGATTCACAAGTGCTTAGCGACTTATTGAATCAGATCCCACAAGATGAACACACAGAGTCAGTGTATACCGATGGAGCATATGACACGAAATGGTGCCGACAGTTTATTTCAGATCGTCAAGCACATGCGGTGATTCCGCCAAGAAAAAATGCAAAACTATGGCGTGACAAAAAACTATGATCTTTAGAAAGAAATGAATTATTGAAAACAGTCAAACGTTTAGGAAGATCAATTTGGAAAAAGTGGTCTGGGTACCATCGAGGCAGTTTAGTCGAGGCCAAGATGCATTGCATCAAATTATTAGGCGATAAATTAACGGCAAGGAACTTTCCTAGTCAGGTGAATGAGATTCATGCACGCGTAGCCGTACTCAATAAATTTACAGAATTAGGCCGACCTCATACCCAAGTTGCATCCTAAATTTAAGTCCATTAGGGGAACTCTATCTCTCAGCTCTTTATGCAACAAAGCCGTTTATAGATCAAAATAAACACTAACCATTTTCTCTTTCATATTCTGCAATCGCTTCTTTCGCAATACGTAAACTATCCATACCAGCAGGCACTCCACAATAAATTGTGACTTGTAACAGGACTTCTCTGATTTTTTCTTTGGGAACTCCATTACGTAAAGCACCTTTCACATGTAGTTTCAGCTCATTTGGGCGGTTAAGTGCTGAAATCATAGCCAGATTAATCAGACTTCGTTCAGGCTTAGTCAATCCATCACGTCCCCAAACTGCACCCCAACAATACTCAGTGGCTAATTCTAGTAATGGCAAATTAAAATCATCAGCATTTTTCATAGATTGATTAACATATTCTTCGCCGAGTACTTGTTTACGGATCGCCAGTCCTTTTTCAAATATTTCATTACTCATTTGCTTGATCCTCATCATTAATCAGGTGCTTAATCCACCCAACAATACATATTTAATTTCCAAATAATCTTCTACTCCATATTTAGATCCTTCACGTCCTAATCCAGATTGCTTTATCCCACCAAACGGCGCCACTTCGTTGGACAATATTCCAGTATTTAGTGCCACCATGCCATATGCAAGAGCATCAGAAACACGCATTGCTCTAGCTAAATCACGCGTATAAAAATAAGATGCCAAACCAAACTCAGTATCGTTGGCATAGCCAATGACCTCGTCTTCAGTTTCAAACTTGAATATAGGTGCTAAAGGACCAAAAGTTTCTTCTTTAGCAACTTTCATTTCAGCAGTAACATCTTTGACAATAGTTGGTTCAAAGAACAGTTCTCCGCATGGATGGGGGTTTCCACCCAATACAATCTGGGCACCTTTACTTACTGCATCTTCGATATGTTCTGCCACTTTACGGATCGCCATACTGTCAATGACGGGTCCAAAATCTACGCCAGCATCCATTCCATTGCCGACTTTAAGCTGTTTTACCGCCACCGATAATTTTTCAATAAATGAATCATAGATCGCTGATTGCACATAAATACGATTGGCACATACACAAGTCTGTCCGGCATTACGAAATTTACTTGCAATCACACCTTTCACAGCAGCATCAAGATCAGCATCATTAAATACGATAAAAGGCGCATTCCCACCCAACTCCATCGATACCTTTTTCACTGTTGATGCACACTGTGCAATCAATTTTTTACCCACCTCAGTTGAACCCGTAAAACTAAACTTCTGCACACGCTCATCAGTAGTCAATACTTGACCAATTTCGCTAGAACTCCCTGTGATGACATTGAATACACCTGCTGGAATACCTGCGCGTTGTGCCAACTCTGCAATCGCAAAGGCAGATAATGGAGTTTGTGAGGCTGGACGGACAATGATGGTACAACCTGCCGCCAATGCAGGTGCAACTTTACGGGTAATCATGGCATTGGGAAAATTCCATGGAGTAATTGCAGCACAAACGCCGATGGGTTGTTTGTTGACTAAAATTTTCTGATCCGCGGCATTTGAGGGAATAATGTCGCCATAAATCCGTTTGGCTTCTTCTGCAAACCACTCTATATAAGCTGCGCCATATGCAATTTCACCCTTGGCTTCTGCGAAAGGTTTACCTTGTTCCAAGGTTAAAATATAGGCCAGATCATCCTGATGCTGCATGATTAAGTCAAACCATGAGCGTAAAATCAGACTTCGTTCTTTGGCACTCTTCTTACGCCATAAGGGTAATGCTTGCTCAGCTGCTGCAACTGCATCCAAAGCCTCTTGCTTCGCCATTTTTGGCACGCTGGTAATGATTTCACCCGTGGCAGGATTAGTTACATTGAAGGTTTGTTGAGAGTAAGCAGCTCGCCACTGCCCATTGATCAATGCTTGAGACTTTAATAAACCAACATCATTAAGCTGTGCCATTTTATTGTTTTCCTATTTTTAAAATCTTTTGCGAAACATCAAATGCTTCACATATTTAGCAATGTATTTGTCGATTTAAATTACTTGTAGTGAAAGGTTTTGACCAAGTACCTTAAATTGATATTCCCCCACTTTTAAATCCATGGGCCGAATGATTGAACCTGTTAAAATCACATCATCTGCTTGCAAACTTTTAGCCTGCTCCATGACAGTCCGTACCAACCATAGATAATTACGAATTGGCTGATCTTGTGGCTGTGTTGTCACTGTTACATCTATATTGCTATGCTCAATGAGTCGGTGGATATCTAAATCCTCTATAGATATCTCCACCTCATTGCCAAGTAGATAAAATTGCGCTGCCGCATTATCGACCAAAAATTGATCTAGATTAAAATGCCAGTTTTGCCAGCGTGTATCTGCAATTTCAATTGCTGGACGAATTTTTCCTACTTTCGCCAACAATTCAGCATCGGTTAAATCCCTGCTCAAAATGGCTTCTTTTAAAGTAAAGGCCAACTCAACTTCCAGTTTAGGTTGGTACAATTGGCTAAGCTCAATACAACTGCCATTTGCCAATTGCATATCTATACAAAGATGTCCATAAACAGGATGTTGTAAAGCATATTTTGCTTGAGCAGGTGCACCCGAAAGTGCCACTTTCCAACCCGAGAGTTTACTGTCTGTTTCTTGACAATATTGTTCAATCAGTTCAGCCTGACTGAGATAAGCTTGATCGTGTTCAATAAAGTCAAACTCATTGGCATCCAGTACATGTCGCGCAATACGAGCATCTAATAAGCGATGTTGTAATTCGGTTAGTTGATCAACTGACATGCCAATTTCTCCAATGTTTCTTCAAGCTTTTCCAAAGCACATGTGGCTGCAATAAAACGGTCAGGACGTACAATCACCACCTCATCACGGGCAAGATCAAACCAGTCTTCTAGTTTACGCTCCACATCCTCTACACAAATCACCTGCTCAGAAGCATTTAAAGGTTGCTTACGATTTAGACCACTTTTAGCGCGATTGATCTGAATAAAACGAGTTTCCCGACTTTGCCAAAATTCACGAGTCTGCTCGGATAAATGCTGAAGTGGGTCTTTTCGGAATGCAATTACGGCATACCATTGACCAAGAATCTCATCAAATTTCACCTTGTTGGCTTGAAGATCTTCGACGTAAGGCTGAATAAATATTTTTCCAACAACATCACTTTCTTTAATGTGAGGACGTGGATGATAGACCAACCCCTTATGAATAAAGGGTTTAGGTTTAAATTTAAATTCAACTAAATGGCTGCGTAAGGCATCGACATTATTAAAAGCTTGAAATAGCCAATCGCGCACTCCAGCCATCAGTGGATTGGTCAAACCCAATACCATGCCCATATTGTCAGCTAAGGCGACTAATTCTGTAGCATGCGTACGACGCTCATCATCATAGCTGTCCATAATTTTTTCTGAAGCATAACCTTTTAATATTGCAGCCAATTTCCATGCAACATTCCCAACATCACGAATACCTGAATTTAGACCTTGCCCCGCCCAAGGTGGAGTAATATGTGCCGCATCTCCAATCAAGATGATCCGTCCATCAATAAATCGGTTGGCAACCCGTGAATTATGGGTATAGGCACGAATTCGAATGATTTCCAGTTCATCAACGCTATCACCAATATGGTTACGGATCAGTTGGCGAATGCTATCTTCCTTACACATGCTTTCTTCATCCTCACCATCAAACAACATAAACTCCCAACGGCGTTGCTGATAAGGTAAATATATACAAACAAATGGACGGTTTGGGTCAGCATGTAAAGCTGTATACGGCGCATCTAGAGAATCATGTGCAGTATCCACAACAATCCATTTATGTGGATGAGTTAAGCCTTCAAGCTGAATCCCAGCGTTCTTACGTACACAAGAACGCCCACCATCTGCACCAATGATATATTTGGCTGTGATTTGGTACGTTTTCCCATCAGGATCTTTGACTTCAACCGTTGCCAACTCATTGCTCTGAGTGATATCAAGCATTTCATGCCCAGAACGTAATTCAATCTGCGAATAATTTTGCAACATTTCCCGCATGGATTTTTCTAAAAGTTGTTGCATAAAGATATTACGCATCGGCCAACCATAGTCGGCAACAGATGGTTTTACTTCAGCAAAACAAATTCCACGCGCATTGTAATAACGCAATGGCACATTGTGGATCATGTCTTTCACAACTTCATCAGCCACACCAATGGTTTGCAAGACACGCAATGCCTCATCATCCATTCCCACTGCACGAGGGTATGGCAAAATATCAAGATTTTTTTCTAGAACAATGGCTTGAACCCCATACATTCCCATATAGTGTGCCAATGCAATTCCATTTGGGCCACCACCTACAATCACAACTTGTGTGTGTTCTTGCTTCATGCCTATTGCTCCCTTCCTTGTTACTTTCCTATGTCACTCAACAAACTGATTTAAAAAATCCTGTACAGTCTGATTAAACTGCTCACTTTGATCATCATGGACATAATGTGATGCATCCGCAATTTCCACAGTTTTCACATCATTTTTTTTGATCTTGATGTGTTTGAGCATTTCAGTGGTTAAAAAATCTGACAAACCACCTTTTATAAATAGCGTAGGACAAATCAAACTTTCAACCGCAGGCCACAGATCTATCGATGGAAAACTCAAACGCGCTTTAGCAATACCTTCTTGATCATGTCGCCAATAAATCTGCCCATTTTTTTCCACCAAGGTATGTTTCAAACGCGATTGAATACCTTGCTCATCAATCAATGGGCGAAGCTTTTGCCAAAATGCTGTGGCCTCATCCCATGAAGCAAAGGACAAAGGTGTGGTTTGCATTTCATGTCGAATACGCAATGCGCCATCACCTTGGATTGATGAACCTGGCCCAATATCCTCAACAATCAATGCTCGGACCTGTTCAGGATGTAAACGGGTAAATTCAAGTGCATTGGCTCCGCCTAAAGAGTGACCTAATAAGATAACTTCACTTACCCTTAATTCAGCAATCAGATCTTCAAGATCATGCACATAATATTCAGTTTGATAACTTGAATATTCCGCCCATTCACTTTGTCCACGACCACGCTGATCTAATGCGACTACATAAAAATGCTCTGCAAGCAGTGGTGCAAGCATGTGCCATGTTGCAGCATAGGAACGTAGTCCATGCAGCATGATTATGACGGGTTGCTCCGGATCGCCCCAACTTAAATAATGTAGTCCAAGGCCACTGCGGTTTTTAAAAAAATGGCTCCCTATGCGCATGATGTCCTATCCTTGTATTTATCTGCGATGCTTAAAATTGAGTGCGTTATCGCTAACTTAATTCAAACCATCCTGACCTTTAATTTCAGAAGCCTTTAAACCACCTAAACGGGCATGTAAGCGTCCACGGGTTGCAAAAGCCCAAATCACGATAATTTCATCACTATTCGGTGCATCATTAAACGATAAAGAAAAGGTGTCATAGTGTGAACGTACATAAAGCGCATCTTTGTGAGCTAGAGGAACATCAATAATCGTCCCGGCAACGCCACGTTTACCTGTAGAGGGTACCCATGATTTACCGCCTCCAATCGCTTCACGTACAGGGTTCGCTGCTGGATTGGTGAGAAATGCGTTGCCATGTTCATATTCACTATTCATTCCTACCAAAATGGCTTTGCCATAACTTTCAATAACACGTCCTTGAGCCAAAGCCTGTATACGGCGACCAAACTCACTCCCCAGTTCAGGTGATTTTTCAATCAGCGCATTGAGATCTTGCTGAAACTGACCAGCAAATGGATTATGGATCGCAACAGCAACCGCATATTTATAAATTGGCTCACCATCTGCCAACACACCGCTTTCATTAGCAAGTGTTTCCTCTACAAAGCTGTACCATTTACGAATATGGTAATGTTCAAAATTTGCTTTTTTCATATCAGAACCATTTAAAAAATAGGTTTAATTTCAATAGGATTACTTGGCGCACCTGTATCATGAAAAGCTTTAATTGCCTCGCTATCGTCATGAATCGTTTCTAAAAAAAATTCTAGACGATTACCATCAGGGTCATTGAAATATAGGCCATTGCCTACGGTATGATCTGTGGTTTTGACCACTTCTACGCCTTTTTGAATCAGCATGCCATGCAATTTTTGCAGGGTTTCAAATGTTCCCTCAATTTCCAAACCATAGTGCTGCAAGCCAAGCCCACCTTGCTGTGCATCAGGTGCGGCTTTGATCAGAGCAATATCATGATGTTTCACACCAAAACTCATCATGATCCATGCAGGGCCTCGTGCATGTTCTACCATCCCCAAAACATCGGTATACCATTGAGCAGACAGCTCGGGATCTCTGACGAAGAGTGAAAGATGGGTACGCAATATTTTAACTTTCATCTTTTTCCTCGCTTTATTTTTCAATCACAGATTGATGTAATGCCTTAATTTCAGTAATGGCTGAACTCCATAGAACATCTGCAATTTCACTAAATTCACGCCAATGTTTAATCCAGCTATTTCCGCCATTCTCACTGGTAAACAGATGACCATACTTAGTTCCAGCGATCATCTGATCAGGATTATTGAAGTTTTGCTGAATCGCCCAAATGCATGAATTTGGTTGTTGTGGTAAAGGCAAGATTTCCCATGTTGCAGCAGCATTCTTCGATACCAGAATCTTGCTGGTCGTACCCGGTGTCCCATCTGAAATACTGATATAGACTGTATCCTGATTCTGATGATGTGCTGACATCGCACGCACGTAATACAAACCAAATGTTTCTTTAGCAATAATTCCTGTCCATGTCTGCCCGTCATCAAAACTGCGATAAACGGCATTGACACAAACCACCACCACCACTTTCTGACCATGGTTTGGCAAGACGGTAATCGCGTGAACATCCGAATTAAAATCCCAAAGCAAGCGATCATCTAGTCGCTGCCAAGTCTCACCGCCATCCTGTGAGTGGAATAGTCCACCTTCTTCTAAACCAAACCAAATTTTATTGGCATCCGTTGGATCATAAGCAAAAGCCAGCAATCGTGGGCGACTTACCCCTGCACAAAACTCTGGAATTTCAACAGGTGCAGCATCCCAAGTCTGACCACCATCTAAGCTACGCCAAAGCACAGCACGTGACGGGGCTCCTGTTCCAACAAAAATTCTTTGACGATTTTGAGGGTCAACAGCAACTTTCCAAACCGTTTGCCCATTAAAAGGTGTATCCAAACGTTGCCACGTGCCACCACAATCATGGCTGACACATAATCCAATATCAGTTCCCACATAGATCACATTGGGTTGTTCAGGATCTTGCGATAAAGAACGGGTTATCGCATCAAACTCTATATCTTGCCCAACCCCTAAACGGTGCCATAACTTGCCATCATCACCACTACGAATTACCGCTTGCCCAACTGTAGCTACTAATAATGTTCCATTTGACATGATGCTTACTCCTTAGATAAAGATGCCACGGGTCAAACCACCATCAATCCCAATCGACTCACCTGTAATCGCACCTGCTTTAGGGGAGGCAAGAAAACCGATTAAGTAACCCATTTCGATAGGCGCAAGTGTTCTACGAATTGGTGTGCTGTCGATATAACCCTGACGCACTTGCTCAGGAGTTTTGTCCTGCTTCACGCCTTCACGTTCATAAAGCTCCTGAATATGTGGTGTATCAACAACGCCAGGATGAATCAGATTTACAGTAATACCCGATGGACCAAGTTGGTCTGATAAGGTCTTGGTCAGATGGGCAATCGCAAGATTACGCATCCCTGACATAACCTTACTGCCACGACCTGTTAAACCACCAATATTAATCACTCGCCCAAAACCAGCCTTTTTCATATGGGGGGTGACAGCTTTGATGCAACGAAAATATCCAATAACCTTGGTATCTAAATCCCCCAATAGCTCGTGGTCTTCTGCATGTTCAATATCATTACGGACTACACCTGAAGGCGCTGCCGCACCATTCACTAAAATATCAATTCGTCCAAAATGCTGCATGGCTTGATCAACCATAAACTGTACCGCTTTCATATCCGTGGTATCACAAAATAATGGCAAAACCTCATTTCCGGTTTCAGCAAAAATCTCTCTGGCTGTTTCCTCCAAATAACTCATACGACGCGCGCAGATCACGACTTTGCAGCCTTCTTGAGATAAAAGACGGGCAACATCTTTACCTATTCCCATCCCACCGCCTGTAACGATTGCAACTCGATCTTTTAATTCCAAATCCATTTTTTAGTCCTTTTTGAGTTAGAAATCCCCCTCATCCCCGCCTGTAGCGGGAAAGCTCTCTGTTTCATCAAGAGAAGTTCGGAGGAATTTTATTAATATAAATTCACGCAAACATTTTTGGTTTCAGTATAGGCCTCAATCACATCGTGGCTCATTTCACGGCCCCAACCTGATTGTTTATAGCCACCAAATGGAGAAACTGGGTCAACCACGTTATAGCAATTCACCCAAACAGATCCGGCTTCTAACTTGGCTGCAATCTGATGCGCCTGAGATAGATCTTGTGTCCAGATACCAGCAGCTAAACCATAAATTGAGTTATTGGCACGCTCAATCAACTCATCTGTATCTGACCAACTCATCACGGTTAATACAGGCCCAAAAACTTCCTCTTTGGCAATACATGCTTTTTCTTCACGATCAAGGAAAATGGTCGGCTCGATAAAATATCCGTGATCAAAACCGTCTGGACGCTTACCGCCAGTCAACAATTCCGCACCGTCAGCTAATGCCTGCTCAATATAACGATTGACCGTTGCATACTGACGCTCCGACACCAATGGTCCCATCGTAGACGTTTCATCTAAACCATTTGCAATCTTCATGCCTTGTGCTTCTTTAGATAATTTATCTAACACTTCATCAAGGACTTTTTCATGAACATACAAACGGGAACCCGCTGTACAGACTTGCCCTTGGTTATAAAAAATTGCTTGTGCGGCGCCAGGGATAGCTTTGCTCAAATCAGCATCAGGTAAAATAATATTGGGTGATTTACCACCTAACTCTAAAGTGACACGCTTCATATTCGATGTTGCTTGCTGAGCAATGGCTTTACCCACTGCTGTTGAACCCGTAAACGCCACTTTATTGACTTGCATATGTGCACTCAGCGGCTCACCCACTTCACGCCCTGTACCTGTCACTAAATTTACCACTCCAGCTGGGAAACCTGCTTGTTCAAAAAGTTGCATTAAACGCACAGCAATTAAAGGTGTTTGTTCAGCAGGCTTTAATACTGCTGTACATCCTACTGCCATTGCTGGTGCAAGTTTCCAGATACACATGGTAAGCGGAAAATTCCAAGGTACAATCAAGCCACAAACACCCACAGGATCACGCAAGGTATAGTTTAAAAATGTGCCATGAGGTGCACCTGAAATAGGCACCTGACGACCTTCAACTTTTGTGGCGAAACCCGCAAAATAACGCAAAATATGAGCAGCTCCGCCACACTCATGGCGTGAATACAATAAAGGCTTACCATTATCCAAAGTTAGAATTTGCGCCAGTTCTTCAGTGTGTTTTTCAACTAAATCTGCCAATTGATACAGCAATCTGGCACGGGTTGCAGGAATCTCGTAACGCCATGTCTTAAATGCTAAATTGGCAGCATTAACTGCTAAATCAACATCTGCAGCACTACCTTTTGCTACTTGGGCAATAACTTCTTGGGTTGCTGGATTTTCAACATTAAATGTCTGTTTACTGACTGCATCTATCCATTGACCGCCAATAAACAATTGTTTTGGTTGAGCTAAAAAGCTGCGTACTTTTGGAAAAATCGCATTTAAAGCCATGTGATACACCTCATATTTCCATTATGATTAGATGGGGTTGCATTGATTGATTGGTTCGGGTCAATGCAGTTTGTAATTCTTGATTGGTTCGAGTGACTGTAGACTCTAATCCATATGCCTTTGCCAAAGCAGTCCAATCTATTTTGGGTTGATTGATTTCGGTTAAGGACAATGCTGTTTCACTAAACTTCTCTACACCAAAACGCCTTAATTCATTTTGTAAAATGGCATAGCGGTGATTAGCAGCAATTAAAATCGTAATTGGTAAACTTTCACGCGCAATGCTCCACAAGGTTTGAATGGTGTACTGAGCACTACCATCAGACTGTAAACAAAATACCCGTGTGCCTTTTTCAGCCAATGCCGCACCAAAACCTGCTGGAATCCCTTGCCCGATTGCTCCCCCTGTATTGGTCATGACCCGATGTTTTAGCCCATCATTCGAAGCGGTAAAAAATGGATAACCACAAGTACCACCCTCAATAGAAACAATACAGTCCTCAGTCAGGCTTGCAGAGAGAACTTTAGCAATAGATGCTGGACTTAATACTGCTTGAGCTGGTGGTAGTTCTATCGCTTTGCTTACAACAGGCACAAAGGCTGGTGCATTCAGTTCATCCGCCAGTGCATTGAGTGCCGCAGGAACATCCTCACCTACCTCAGCCAGATAAAGCAAACGATCTGATTCAGCCAAACGCGATGGCAACCCTTCATAGCCAAAATAGCTAATCGGATCAATGACGCCTGCACACACCACATAATCATATTGCTCCAACACCGCAATCGCCTTTTCTGGAAAATAGGGCAAACGATCCAAATCCGGCAAGCCACCACCACGATGACTGATCCGTGGGAATGTCTCAGCAAACATATGTACATGGGGTAGTTGTGCCAAACGCCCTGCTGCTTTTAATCCTTCGTCATTTACACCAGTGTCTCCCACAATAAACACCAGAGATTTACCTTGCTGATACTGGCGAGCAATCCGTTCAACCTTACTCGCAATAAAGTGACGTTGTGGTGCTGTGGCTTGAAAATGCTGACCAACATCCTGAATCTGTTGTGCTTGAAAATCCATGGGTAAAATCAGCGTGGCAATTTGTCCTTTTGCTTGCCAAGCCGCTTTCATTGCATCCTGTAAATCATCACCAATACTGTTGGCATTACGTGTCATACGCACCCAACCAGATACCGTTTTCGCCATACTTTCGATATCACTGGCCAATGGTGGATCATAGTTCACATGCCATGACGCATGATCACCAACAATGTTAACGATTGGCGTATTGGCACGGCGAGCATTGTGCAAATTTGCCATACTATTGGCAAAGCCAGGCCCCAAATGCGTCAGGGTTAAAGCTGGTTTTGCAGCTACACGACCATATCCATCAGCAGCTCCAGAACAGACTCCCTCAAACAGAGAAAGTATGGGCTTGATTGTTGTCTCAGCATCCATCACTGCAACCATAGGAATTTCTGTTGTTCCAGGGTTAGCAAAACAGTATTCAAAACCAAGTTGAGCTGCTGTTTTTACAAAATATTCCGCACCGATCATCTTTTTCACCAGAAAAATTAAATTATTCCCTTATTAAGAGATTTATAGAACATTAAATTTATTATTTCAAGAGTTATTTTCATAATACGGGATTTTTTACATTTTCAATATTTCAATTGACCAGAATGCATAACTCGTGAAAGATATGAAAAGTAATTTGCAGTTTTAATCGAGAAAATATGAATAGCAGCTTGGCCAGAATACTCAATGTACTCAACCTATTTGGTCCTGAACAATTAGAAATTGATGCGGAACTTATCGCACAAAAGTTTGATTTATCTAGAACTTCTTCTTATCGCTATATCAAAGAATTATGTGATGCTGGACTCATTGTAAAGCGGGGACCCGGTGGTTATGCCCTAGGCCCTCGTGTTATTGAGCTGGACTGGATGATGAGAAAATATGATCCAGTTTTAAGTACAGGTCGCCCGTATCTAGAAAACTTAAGCCAAATTACTGGGCTAACTGTTTTTGTCAGTGCTTTTTATGATAGTAAAATTATCAACACCTTTATTTTAAGTCCAAACAACGAAATGCATTTCAGTTTTGGACGTGGAAGACCTTTACCCCTATTTAGAGGGGCTCAAGCCAAAGTGTTGACTTCCTATAGAAGCATAAAAAAAATTAAACAGCTTTATGAAAATCAAATATCCAAAGACCCACAAAATATTTATTCACTTGAAGACGTATTAAAAATTTCCAAGAATATCCGTAAAAATGGCTATTGTGCGACGAACAATGAATTAAATGTAGGCAATATCGGGATCGCAGCCCCAATTTTTTCAGACTTTGATTCAAAAGAAGTGACACATAGCGTCTGTGTAGTGGGCTCCGATCAACAATTTAATTTATTACGACAAGAAACCATCATTGAGATTTTATTAGAAACTGCCAAAAACTTGACTCAATCGATTGTGTCATCCCCAAAATCAATCCATACACCAATTGAAATTGATGAAGTCCAAATTCAAAGAGAAGAGGTTGAACATCTAGAATAAGCAAAGAATGTGAAATAATCATTCATTTTAATATACGGCATTATCGCTATAACAGCATAATGACCGTACATTCAAATTTTAAATGAATCACAAATATTTAGGATCTAGCGAGACTGAATCAATAGATCTGCCCCTTTTTCAGCGATAGCAATGGTAGGTGCGTTGGTATTACCACTGGGTATAGATGGCATCACTGAACAATCAATAACACTTAACCGATCAATACCATGCACCTTTAAATTTAAATCAACCACTGAGTTTTGTGGATTTAGTCCCATCCGACAAGTTCCAACAGGGTGATAGGTGGTTTTACAGTATTCTCTTACAAAGGCCTCTAATGCGACCACATCATCCCGTTTTACGGCGTGATCTGGTGCAAAAATTTCATCAATCTCATTGAACAATGCGGGTTGCTGAAGTAAGTCCAGACCAAATTGAGTTGCTCGAATTAAACCTTGTAGATCATCAGGGTGCTCCAAAAAATTGGCTTCAATTCTGACTTGGTCTTCTGGATTTTTACTCCGAAGATATAATTGTCCCCTAGACTTTGGCCGTAAATGACACATCTTTAGGGTAATACCATGCATATAATTTTTACCTTGACCACTTGGATCATCAAATACATCTAAAACAGGTAAAAACATTGCCTGCACATCTGGACGGCCCTCATGGTTGGTATCCTTAAATGCCCCGCCTTCTAATACGCTTGAGGCAACCACACCCTCTCGAAATAACAGCCATTGCAAACCATGCTTGTAACGTCTGATTCCTTTATCTTCGTCATATAAAGAGATCGGGTTTTTAATCGTGGCATTAATAGAGGTATGTAAGTGATCGTGATAGTTTCTTCCAACAGGAAGATCTTTTTGTACTTCGATACCAATATCTTCAAGATGCGTTTTAGGCCCAATACCAGAAAGTAATAGGATTTTTGCTGACCCAATAGAGCCAGAACTTAATATCACTCCTTTTTTGCTTTAATACGAGTACTTACACCCTTTATCCGACATTCGATACCCGTTGCTTTTCCATGCTCAATCAAAACTCGATCTACCTCAGTATTCAATTGCACTGTTAATTGGGGACTTTGCCGCACTGAGGCTAGATAAGTTCTTGACGTGCTTCCTCTTTCACCATTCTTGATCGTATGTTGATAAAAACCTACGCCTTGTTGAGACTGCGCATTAAAATCAGTTACATAGGCTAAGCCAAACTCTTGCCCTGCTTTAATAAAGGCACGAGTTAAAGGATGTTTAAGGCGGGTATCACTGACCGACAAATGCCCATGACCTCCATGGTATTCACCTGACAGACTTTCATTATTTTCTGCTTTTTTAAAATAAGGCAATATAGACTGAAAATCCCAACCTATACAGCCATAATGGCTAGCCCATTCATCATAATCTTCCGCCTGCCCCCTTAAATAAATCATACCGTTAACAGAACTACTCCCCCCTAAGACTTTTCCTTGTGCACAAGACATTTCTCGTTGCTTAGTTCTTACATCAGCCTCAGTGGTATAACTCCAGATGGCATTGATCACCACTGGAATACCCGCAGGAATCTTATAATTAAAACCCTGATCACTACCACCTGCCTCAACCAATAAAACAGAGCCTTTGTTCTCCTCAATCAAACGTGTTGCAACCACACAGCCTGCCGACCCTGCACCACAAATAATATAGTCAAATTCCTTAACTTGCATGGTCACTCCTTTGATAACATAAGAATTTTAAACCATATTTCACCTTCTAAAATAGTCAAGTTGAACACCACAAGACCCACTTCAGCAAGACGAATGCGATCGTTTAAAAGTTTTTGGTTATACTGAAATACAAACGGTCATCATACATATCGAATTGGCTATCAATATTATTACCAACCCACGCAAATTCAGTGGTTACCCCTTTATAGTCACCGCGAACACCGACTTTATAATCAACGTAACTGTCTTTTTTACCATCTGGAACAGAACCTAGCTGAAATTCAGCAATACTGTCTTGTTTGGTATAGCCAGCTGAACCAAAGAGTTGTACATTTTCAATAACTGGGAAGCTATATTCACTACTAAAGTAATACTCATTGCCTGAACCAAAAACATAATCCGGTGAATAGTAAACGGCGGCATTAAAATTATCCTGAGCAACCAATGTGCCAGTGCGTTTGTACATCACACCATACTCACCAAAATCAGCAGATTTTCCATTTGGACTAAAATTTCCTCCTGGATAATTTACATCTGCATAAAAGAAATCCAGACTGTTTTTGTCATCAATCCGCCATGTATAACCTAAGATTGCGTCTGCCTCCATGCTTCCACCATTCGGTGTAGTAGCACTTGCTCCCCATAACATCAAGTAAGCACCCGACTGATGAGCTAAAATCAAGCCGCCTTGAACTGATGGTTTTTGATCTGACTTGGAAAAACCACGACTACGATAATCTGAGGATAAAGTTAAGGTTCCATGCACTGAAAATTGATCCATAAATGTTGCTGGCTTTGAGGTTGATGTATCTGCTTGTACTGCCTGTCCACATCCGATCAGCAGCATAGTCGCTAAAACTGAATGTTTCATATTGTTCTCTCCTTTCGTCCTTGTTGTTTTGCCCACCACAACATTCAGCTTGAATGTAGATGAGATGATGCCTAAATAGGCATTATTTAGTGTTTTTATCCCTTATTACGGGATTTATATATTCAAAATAGAATAAATACAACATATTTTTTAAAATATTTTCACATTACGGTATTTTTTATTATTTAATTTTAAATAAAATACAAAAGGATACTGCATAATTTCATCAAATTTTAAAAATGTATTTTTTAAGATTTTATCAAAATAAAAGATTTTTTATAATTTAACTCTTGTTTATCGCTTAAAAAAGTAATATATATCCCATATTAAGGGATTTTATTGTAAATGGAATTTAATTATGATACTCAAACAAACAGGCTTTTTCTCAGATGAATGGTGTTTCTGGCACACTACAGGGCTACACGCCACAGTATTACCTGTAGGCGGATGGGTGCAACCCCCTGCAAGTGCAGCGCATGCTGAATCACCTGAATCAAAGCGCCGTTTTAAAAATTTATTGGATGTATCTGGTTTAACCAAACACCTAGATAACCGTTCAGCCTCTCCGGTCACAGAGGAAGACTTACTCCGTATTCATCCCGAACATTATCTGAATAAATTTAAAAATTTAAGTGATCAAGGAGGCGGATTGCTCGATGAGCATGCTCCCATTGGCCCAGGTAGTTATGAAATTGCCAAAATTTCAGCTGGGCTTGCTTGTGAAGCAGTCGAAAAAGTATTTCTAGGTGAATTAAACAATGCATATGCACTATCACGTCCACCAGGTCATCATTGTTTGCCAGATAAACCAATGGGCTTTTGTTTTCTTGCCAATATTCCCATTGCCATTGAACGAGCTAAAGCTAAATTGGGCTTAAATAAAGTTGCAGTGATTGATTGGGATGTTCATCACGGTAATGGTACGCAGCAAATCTACTATCAACACAATGATGTGCTCACCATCTCCTTACATCAGGAGCATTGTTTCCCGCCAGGCTATCGTGGTGCTGAAGATGTAGGAGAAAATCAGGGGCACGGTTATAACATCAATATCCCTCTATTGGCAGGCTGTGGTGATGAAGCTTACCTTTATGCCTTTGAAAGCATTGTACTGCCAGCTTTGGACAAGTTTAAACCAGACATGATCATTGTGGCCTGCGGTTATGATGCTAATGCTTTCGATCCATTGGCTCGTCTTCTACTACATAGTGAAACCTTTCGACGTCTAACACAACTCACCAAACAGGCAGCAGAGCGGTTATGTCAAGGCAAATTAGTTATGGTTCATGAGGGTGGTTATGCCGAATCTTATGTTCCGTTTTGTGGTTTAGCTGTCGTTGAAACACTTTGTGATATTCGAACTAAGGTACAAGATCCGTGTATAGAACTACTCAAATTACAACAACCCAGTGAACACTTTAATCAGTTTCAGAAGCAATTAATTGATCAACTCGCTCAAAAAATAAACTCAAACTCATAACTCAACGATTCATTGCATGGAAGAAAATGACTTCAAGGAGAAGATTATGTTAGATCGGATATGGGCTGGATGGAAGATTTCAGATGAACATTTTCAATACGGTATTGCATGGCTATATTTTTTAGCGAGTGTTCATTACAGAGAATTCAAACTGAATTGGCTTAACAAAAAAATAAAAACCATGGGAGAACAAGAATGAATACTCAGGCTTTTTTTGATTCAAAAGGACATATTTTTGCGCTGTGTTTCTTCGCAGCTATTGGTCCCTTGGTGATGATGACCACCCCAGTGCTCGCTTATCAACTTTCAACTGAATGGCAGTTTGCGCCCTCACAGGTCGGAACATTTTTCTTTTATGAGCAAATATTTATGGGCATTGCGGCATTGCCTGCAATTTATTGGGCGAAACGCTATTCACCACAGAAAGTGATGAAATTTTTTATTGGCTTGTTTATTTTGGGAAATTTTCTATCTTTATTTGCAGATAGTCTGACTACACTGGTGCTTACACGCTCATCCGCAGCCTTTGCCGCAGGCAGTATCATGATTGTCACCATGGCTTCATGCAGTATGACCTCCAAGCCTGCTCGCACGTTTGCCTTATGGTTACTCGGACAAACACTTTTTGGTGCCTTAGCCATCTTGATTTTACCCCACTTGTTTGCACAGTTTGGTTTAAAAGCATTCTTTGTGCTTTTAATTGCCCTCATGCTAATTGCAGCACCTTTTTATAAAAAACTCAGCAATGAAATACCTCAAGCATCACAGCAAATTGAACCAAATGCCCATAATTCTTCAAACCAATCCATCATATGGGGTATCATCGGAGTTGCGTCGGTTCTATCCTTTTTTATGTCCATCAGTAGTATCTGGACCTTTCTCACCAGCATTGGTCTCAACTCAAAAATTCCTGAAGCATCTATAAATGGCTATTTATCCTTCGCCACTTTATTTGGAATTATTGGCTGCTTTATTGCGACGCTCATTGGACATAAGATCAGTCGAATGATTGTTGTGTTCATTGGCTTTGGGCTGTTCTTTGTTTCACTTTACTTATTATTAGGCACAATTGCGGCTTCAACCTTTATGACAGCAATTATTGTTTTTAAATTTGCATGGATGTTTACTTTCCCATTTATACTCGCCAGTTTAGCGATCATGGATCACACAGGCAGTATTATGAAGTATGTCAGCTTGATGATTGCAATTGGTATGGGGGTGGGCCCTGGTGTTTCAGGTCAAATTATCGAACATACAGCAAGTTTTAATACACTTGTAATGTATGCCATGTCGATGTTCATCATTTCTTTAATTTTAGTGACTTTATTAAATAGCAAATACCATAAACACAAAAATAAGGATCAATCGCAAACTTTAGTACATTGATTTTATCCCCATAAACATCAAAGCCAGTCAAAAGACTGGCTTTGATGTTTTAGTGCAACCCCTTTGAATGAAAGTTTTGAGCAAAAATTACCTCATCTTTTCATAATGAATCACTCGTAATTATACAATCCGATAAATTTTATCATCCATGACTCATCAGCATTTATTTGCACTTTGCCAATGTTTGCGATGGTGATTCACCAAACAGTTTCTTATAGTCTGTCGCAAATTGCGATAAGTGCCAAAAGCCCCAATCGCTGGCCACTTCACTTACTGAAGTGGATGCAGCATTTTGAATAAAACTACGCCTTACACCATTTAAACGTAGATGTTTTAAAAACTGTGCGGGACTTTCTCCAGTGATCAATTCAAAACAGTTCTGTAGGGTACGGCGTGAGGTAAAGGTTAACTGGCACAACTCGTCCATCGTCAAAGGATTATTCTGACAAGAGTACATCGCATCTAATGCGCGTTGGACTACTTTTCTTGCTTTAATGGTTGATACACGAATCACATGTCGTTGTTGCTGTAAAGCTTGAATATATTGAAAACCTAGATCCAAAATCTCAGATTTTGCCTGCTGCATACTAACTAAATTTACGCTGTCAGGAAGTTTAGAGAGGTTATTTAATAAAGTTGAGAGCTTAGAATAAATTTCTTGTGCTAAGTGTTGATCAATTAACATACTTGCACCTTGTGGAATCTCTCCCGCCTCCCCCAATAAAGAAATGGGTAAACTTAAAGATAAAAAGGACGATTGCTCTGGGGTTCGCATCATAATTTCACCACCTTGGCATAATGAGATAATTTCTGCGCCTTGTAATACTTGTCCCATCCACAGTGCGGAGTTAGATAAATTTGAAAAAACACCTAAACACAGTGAGTCCGCCTTTCCTTCTCCACTTTGAAAAATTGCAGGACTGATTTGTTCTTCATAAATTTGAATATCATCTAGCCAAAGTTCATTTAAATGACTTTCAAAATGACCTGAAGAAAGTTGGTCATAGGATAAAGACCAATCTTTTAAAATTTGGGTATGTTGTAAAGACTCACGTATTTGAAAGGCATGCAACAAACCTGTATTTACACTTGGTTCAACGACTAACATCCGTGCCTCGCTTTACCTAAAAATACAAAAAAAATCTTACACTTAGATTTAAATGAAAAATAAAACTCACCTTTTATTGTAAAACTAATCCTTTATTTCACAAGCCCTTAAGTGTAAATATTCCAATATTATCTTTACAAGCTTTTTAACAAATAAAACAGGATCAAAGTGCCGCATAGCGCAGACACTTGATCCTATTTTTTAACACAAATTTGTCGAGTTATACATCGACCTGTTCAAATGCTGTCTGTAATGCATTGACCAATAACTCACAACCCGCCTGATCAATCACCAACGGTGGGGCTATTACAATTTTTGGTCCGACAGGGCGAACCACTGCACCTGCATCACGACAAGCTTCGGTAATACGCCAAGCTAAATTATTATCAGGCATAATCGATTCACGGGTTTTCTTATCTGAAACCAGATCAATTGCTAACATCAAACCTTTACCACGTACATTACCAACAGATGGAAATCTTTCTTCAAAGGTTTTTAATTGGTTCAGTAAAGTATCACCCATTTTGGCTGCATTGCCAGGCAAGTCTTCTTTTTCGACAATATCAAGGACGGCTAACCCTGCTGCACAGCCTAATGGATGCCCACCATAGGTATAACCCTGCATCAAAATACCTCGATGATCTTTGTTTTGTAAAAAGGCTTCTTCAATTCGATGATTGATCAATGTTGCTGAAAGCGGGATATAACCAGAGGTTAAAGCCTTGGCAAACACCATAATGTCAGGTTTTACCCCCCAGCCTCGTGAACCAAACATATGACCACTACGACCAAAACCGGTCACCACTTCATCCGCGATCAAGAGTATTCCATATTTATCACAAATCTGACGGACTAAAGGCCAGAAATTGGCAGGAGGAACAATCACCCCCCCTGCACCTTGAATGGGTTCTGCAATAAATGCGGCCACACTGTCGGGACCATAATATAAAATGTCTCGTTCCAGCTGTTCAGCAACTAACTGTCCTAATTGCTCAGGATCATCACAGTTCCAAGGATTGCGATACAACCATGGCGATTCAATTTGTGAACAGCCCTCCAAAACAGGACCATAGTTCATTCGATAAATAGACAAACCACCCACTGAAGTCCCGCCAAAATGCACACCATGATAAGCATTTTTCAATGAAATAAAGCGAGTCCGTTGAGATTGTCCCTTTAAAATCCAATATTGACGTGCTACTTTTAGAGCTGTTTCAACACCATCCGAGCCTCCTGTCCCATATAGCACTCGTGCCATATTTTCCTGAGCAGTCATTTCAATGAGTTTGTTTGACAAAGCTTCTGCTTTTGGATGGCTCACACCATCAAATAACTGATAGTAAGCCAGCTCGTCCATTTGTTGATTAATCGCTTGTTTAACTTCTGCACGATTATGCCCAACATTGACACACCATAAACCCGCAAAGCCATCCAGCATTTTACGACCTTTATCATCCCAGATAAAAAGCCCATCTCCTTTGACGATTCGCAACGGGGTCTTATCCACCCAATTATTGGGATGAGTCATAGGATGCCAGAATTGATAATCTTTTTTTGCAACCATTTGGCTATTCATAGAATAAGCTCCTTGTCTATTTTGATGTTAAGAATGAATAACAATATTTGTGACATCTTCATATTTTTGTGGATTGATATGTTTCAACACACGGGCTGTGATCATGCCAATGACCATACAAGCCAGCAGTAGCCAAGGTAAAAACAGCACGACTGGAGAAGATGACCCACTCAACATTTCCAGATTTGCAATCACCACATACAGTATGACCAACATACCGAGTGCTGAAATAATCGGTGCAATCAAACGACTCCAGATCGAGACAGGTAACGTATTACGTTGTCGAAAATATTTTATTACTGCGAAAGAAACGCCGATCTGTAATACCAAAATTGCCATACTTCCGAGTACAGATGCCCATGCAAAAATATTGATCATTGGATCAAGTTTAAACAGCCCGAAAGTCACTAAAGCGACAATCATAAAAATGCCTTGGACGATACTGGCAATATAAGGAGTTTTATAAACAGCATGTGTCTTGGCCAATTTGGACCATAACAAACCATCACGGCTAATGGTAAATAAGTAACGTGACAACGAATTATGGAACGCTTGAGTTGCTGCAAATAAACTGGTGATCAATAGAATTGAAATGACTTCAACAGCCCACCCCCCTAGCAATTGTTCAGCGACACTGTAAACATAGACACCTGGATCTTTCGCCGCCTCAGTAGCTATTTGGCTAGCACCTGTATATTGCACCAACACCCATGCAGTTAAGGCATAAAAAAGCGTAATTAAAATCACAGCAGTAAAAGTTGCTTTAGCCACAACTTTTTTGGGTTCTTTACATTCTTCAGCATAAATTGCTGTTGCTTCAAAACCGATAAAAGAACAAATCGCAAAAACCATGGCAATCCCAAAATTACCATTTAAAACCGTACTGGGTTGAAAAGAGCTAAACTCCCAAGTCACTGGTCGAGCCATAAAGACTGCATCTATCAGCAAAACAATTGCAATCTCAAGTAGCATGAGTACACCAAGGACTTTTCCGCCAATTTCAACTTTGGCAATCCCCAGTCCGATGACCACCATTTGCATCAATGCTGCATATGCCCACCAAGGCAAACTGCTACCCAAGTGTCTCGTAACAAAGAGTTCAGTAAAGAAACCAAACATTGCACTGCATGAAAGTTGCATCGCAGCATAAGCAAGTAAAGCAACATTGAATCCCGCTAAACCACAGGTAAGCCCCAGTCCTTGCACAATATAAGAATAGAATGCGCCTGCATTGACAACATGACGGCTCATTGCTACAAGACCGAAACTAAAAATGAGTAATAGCGCACCTGCAATAATAAAAGTACCTGCTACCCCAGCTCCATTACCAGCCATAAAAGCGACAGGCAATGCTCCAACCACACCAGTTAAGGGTGAAGCTGCGGCGACCACAAAAAATACAACGTACCATAGCCCTAAACTTCCTTTTTTTAATTTATATTCTTTTGACATGCTGATCTCCTTCCTTGATCATCTCTTGAGTCTATAAAGGAAGAACTATTGAGTGTTATCAAAATATGGCAATTTTAGCGATCAATCCTGATAGAGATACTAGGAAGGGATAAGCCCTATTCTTGAAAACATAGTAGATAAAACTAATGATTAGAAAGATAAGTAAGAGTAAATGTGAGATCTGATCATTTCTAATCTAACTTAATTTCTTATAGAGCTCATAAAGGGCAGTAGACCAAGCGCGCCTATAATACCCGCTCAAAAAAAAGATACGGTCAGGTCGATTTCTCCTGAACTTCAAGCCTTGGTTCGTTACTCATTTCCCCCCATTCATCGGTATGTTTGAGGGCAAACATCCATTGTGCACTTTGAAACAATCTTAATCGGCTTGTTTCATAAGCCTTTTTTAAAGTACAGATTAATATCCCTCTCATGCTAGCCTTCTCCCGTTGGGAGAAGCCTCATTCAATAGCGATATGATGTACTCAACATGAGCTTTATTGATTGATAAAATCGCTCTAATATTCCAGAGTTCAATATCTTTTAAAATTCCAGCTGCAATATCGTTTTCAAACTAGGTTATCTATAACCAATCAATTACAATAGCTTCTTTTATTCAGCACAGCATATTTTGAATCGCTCATCTTCCCAATTAAAACGTGGACTTAAAAATCGTCATATCCAATTGATCGCTATGGGTGGCGCTGTGGGTACAGGATTATTTCTAGGTTCTGCACAAGTCATCCAATCTGCTGGCCCTTCGATTATTTTAGGCTATGCCATCGTCGGTTTGATTGCCTTTTTAATCATGCGCCAAATGGGTGAAATGATTGTAGAAGAACCTGTTGCAGGTTCATTCAGTTATTTTTCACAAAAATATTGGGGAAAATTTCCTGGCTTTTTATCTGGCTGGAATTACTGGGTCATGTATATTTTAGTCGCCATGACTGAGCTTACAGCGGTAGCTAAATATGTGCATTATTGGTGGCCGCATATCCCCGCTTGGGTCTCTGCTTTATTTTTCTTTGTCATCGTGACTGGTTTTAATCTGGGCAATGTTAAATTTTATGGTGAATCAGAATTTTGGTTAGCCATTATCAAAGTTGTTGCTGTGATTTCGATGATTGTATTTGGTTTATATCTTTTGCTCACAGCTGGTGCTGATTCAACTGCAACTGTGGCAAACCTATGGCAACATGGTGGATTTTTCCCACATGGTTTTTCAGGGCTGTTTTATATGCTGGCCTTTTTAATGTTTGCATTTGGCGGCATTGAATTGATTGGGATGACCGCTGCTGAAGCAGAAAATCCTGAAAAAAGCATACCACAAGCAGTCAATCGCGTGATTTTCCGCATTTTAGTTTTTTATATTGCTTCTCTTGCCATTATTATGTCATTAATCCCATGGAATCAACTTGATCTGGGTGGTTTAGATAAAAGTCCCTTTGTAATGATTTTCAGCCAACTGGGCTTAGGCTGGGCAGCACATTTACTCAATTTTATTATTTTGACTGCGGCACTTTCAGTATATAACAGTGGTATGTATGCCAATAGCCGTATGCTGTATGGGCTTGCAGTACAAGGCAATGCACCGAAGATGTTTGCAAAAGTGAGCAAACAAGGTGTTCCAATATCTGCTGTGGTATTTTCTTCTATTCTAATTTTTGGCTGTGTGTTACTGAACTATTTTGTGCCTGAAGAAGCATTAAGTCACCTGATGTATTTGGCTGTTGCTGCTTTGGTTTTAAACTGGGCAATTATTAGCTTTACTCATTTAAAATTTAAACAAGCCATGAAATTGGAAGGCAAAACCGTAAAATTCCCTTCAATTTTTTCACCTATTAGTAATTATATTGTTTTAGTTTTTATTAGTATGATTCTATATATCATGTGGAAACAAAACTTTAAGGAGTCTGTCATCTTGATTCCTATCTGGATTATGGTGATGTTTGGATTATTTAAAATTTTAAGCTGGAACAAGTCACGCTAATATTTAAAAAGGCTTATTGAACCGAATAGGCCTTTAATGATTCTAATATTCTCAGCGTTCCATAACCAGAATTTGGTTAAAGTATCTAAAAACTTTTTTTCACAAAAGCTCGAATGATTGACGTAGAATTTCTTACATTGAGAAGTCCAAATCTACAACGATAAAGCATTGATAAAAATTTCATATCTACAACTTTCAAGTGATAATATTCATAAACTCAAGTTGCTATGAATGAAGCATGTTCTTTTGGAAAATTTTATGACGCAAGATACAAAACGAAATAAAGGTTCATCGATCACACGAGTACTTGAGATTTTAGAAGCAATTGGTGAAGCAAAACATCCCCCCTCTCCACTTGATCTCTCTTTAGCACTTGATATTCCAAAACCCAGTATTCATCGACTCATTCAATTATTAGAAAAAGAGGGTTATGTCAAAGTAGATTTACACGGTGGCTTGTTGGTGGGTGGAAGAGTCAAACACTTATTATTCAATGTTTGGGAAAATGAAAAATTTAGAATTGAGCGATTTTCTATTTTAGAAAAGCTGTCAAATAAGATTGGCGAAACCTGTGGTATTGCCATACTACAAGATAATCATATGCTATACGTGGACCGTATACAGACGAACTGGCCATTACAGGTATATTTACCTGTCGGTTCAACAGTACCTGTTTGGTGTACATCAAGTGGTAAGCTTTTTCTAAGCCATTTATCCGCAGAAAAAAGGAAAAATATTTTAAAAAATATCCCAATTACACAGTACACAAAAAACACCATTACAGATCCTAATTTGCTTGAATCTGAAATTCAGCGCATTGGCGTAACAAATTTAGGTACAGACAATGAAGAGTTTATAGCCGGTATGGTGGCTTGCTCAGTTCCTATACTCCACCCCAACGGTGAAATCATTGCTTGCTTATATACCCATGCACCAAGCATTCGAAAATCTTTAGATGACTTAATCAGTTATCAAGATGCATTAAGAGATGCAGCCACAGATTTAAATACTTATATCAAAAACTCTATCCATTAAAAGATGAGAGCTCGTGATTACACTTGTTGTATTAGTCAAAAAATTGAGCATTGAATACCGATCCCTAATTTAGACTGTCTATTCAATGGCTTGCTGATAATTTAATGAATTACACGTAATCGTTTATAATGTTGCGACTTAGAATTCGCCCCTAAACGCGTGTACATGTGGAGGTACAGGACGTACCTCTCAACTAATATGAGCAAAAAAAGCATAGCTTGGTTTGCAGCGCAAGGTTTGGCATCCCCTATGTAAACTTTAACTGTAAAGAGTGTATTACAAGCTTTTAAATCCAACATATTCATTTCTATGGAAGAATATAAGTTGCATAATTTATAAAGTTTACTGAGGCATAAGAACTACTCAACATGCACAAGCATCTAGTCTCAACAATTCAGTCGTTAAAATGATCCAAAATATGTTCCAAGCGTTATCACTCCGATCAGTGCCATCAGGGGGAAAATAACTGCGACAACAAACATGTCATAATAGGACTGTTTATGTGTAAGACCGCAAAGTGCAATAATAGTAATCACCGCACCGTTATGTGGAAGTGAGTCTAAAGAACCTGAAGCCATAGAAGCGACTCTGTGCATTAATTCTGGTGAAATACCAAAATCTTGCGCTAGGTTCATATAGGTTTCGCCCATCGTATTTAATGCGATACTCAAGCCACCAGAAGCAGAGCCGGTGATGCCAGCCAGTACATTGACCAAAATTGCTTCTGAAACCAGCGGATTACTGGGTGCTAAACTGACTAAAAAATCTTTTAAAATGACAAAACCAGCTAAGGAAGCAATAACTGACCCATATCCAACTTCTGAGGCAGTATTAAAAATCGGTAAAAAAGAAGAAGAAACACCATTTTGAATGCTGTCTCGAATATCGTTAATTCGCTTCCAATTTAGACCAATAATGGCAATACATGCGATGACCAATGCCGTAATAATAGACCAAAGGCCAATCACTGAATTCAAACTTGTATTACCAAATTGAGCAGTTGCCAAATATGAAGTATCCATATTTGGAAAAATTACTTTAGATAACATTAAATTAGATAAAATAACCAATACAATCGGGATCATTGCAATCAGCAAACTCGGATCTGAGTGGGTTAAAATTTCTTTATGATTTTCGATGTGATTACCATACCCTTCACCTTGTTTTATTGAATGCTTGACTCTTCTATTTAGCCACCACATCCCCGTAATTAACATAAAAATTGATGCAATGATGCCAAGAACAGGAGCCGCATATAGATCCGTTTTAAAATACGGCATTGGGATTGCGTTTTGAATCGCGGGAGTTCCAGGTAAAGCAGTCATGGTAAAGGTTAATGCACCAAGCATAATTGCAGCTGGAATGAATCGTTTAGGAATACCCAATTCTTTAAATAATGCCGAAGCAATGGGAAATACTGCAAAACCCACTACAAAAAGTGAAACACCACCATAAGTTAATATCGCACAGGAAATAACGATCGATAACATCGCGCGGTGATGCCCTAAACGTTCAACAAAAAAAATTGCAATCGTACGGGCCGAACCACTATCGTCCATGAGCTTTTCGAAGACTGCACCTAAAAGGAAAAGTGGAAAATATTTGATAATATAACCACCTAAACCACTCATAAATACTTGCGAATAAAATCCTAATAATTCATGTGTCATTCCACTCCAAATGACTGCAAACAGTGCAAGTACAGGCGCCAAAATAATGACACTAAAGCCTCTATAAGCTAAATACATCAGCAAAATCAAAGAAACTACTATTCCAAATAGTCCTAACATCTTAAACTCCATTTATTTAATTATTATGATACATATTGTATCGATATACATGTATATCCAATTTTTAATGATGAAGCTAGATAAAAATATTTTCCACTTTAAAAAATCACTCAAGATATTGTTATTTATATATAAATATTTTTATTTTAGTAAAAATCATAAAACGCCTATTTACATATTAATTTATATTGATACGATACATATCAATATACAAGTATTATAAAACTAATCTACAGCATGCAAACTCATCATTTTCAAATGAAAAATGCATGTAAATGGAATGAAACTAAAATGGAGTTCGCTGATGTCACATACAATTTTATTGCCCCGATTTATTGAAGTTGGAAAAAATGCTAGAAAAAAAATCCCTGAAATTTTAAAAAGCTTAGGCTGCCATAAACCATTGATCATTACCGATCAAATGATGGTGAAATTGGGCTATATCGCTGATATTCAAAATATTCTCAAAAATGAGCATATTGAAGCAGACTATTTTGATCAAACTATTCCAGAACCAACATCAAGTTCTATTGAGGCTGGAGTCAAATTTATTCAAACAAAACAATATGATTCAATTATTGCCATTGGTGGTGGGAGTCCAATTGACAGCGCAAAAGCGATTGGTATCTTAGGTCGCTATGGTGGAAAAATCAGAGATTACAAATTTCCTCGGCAAGTCAATGAACAAGGCTTACCGATTATTGCTGTTCCAACAACTGCAGGGACAGGTTCCGAAGCAACCAAATTCACCATCATTACCGATGATGAAAGCAATGAAAAAATGCTTTGTGTTGGTGCTGGTTTTATGCCGATCGCTGCAATTGTGGATTATGAACTTACTTTAAGCTTGCCTGCTCGTACCACAGCGGATACTGGGATTGATGCCTTAACACATGCGATTGAAGCCTATACCAGTAAAAAAGCCAATTTATATAGTGATACCCAAGCATTGGAAGCAATGCGCTTAATTGGACCCAATCTAAAAAAAGTCTATCTAGACCCAAGTGACAAAGGTGCCAGAGAAGCTTTAATGCTTGGTGCAACATTGGCAGGTGTGGCTTTTAATAATGCTTCGGTCGCTTTAGTTCATGGCATGAGCCGACCTATTGGCGCATTTTTCCATGTCCCACATGGTTTATCGAATGCCATGTTATTGCCCATGATCATCGAATATTCAATTCCGGCCGAACCTGAAAAATATGCTGATTGCGCAAAAGCCATTGGCGCAGCGCAGCAAACTGATTCTGTTGAATCTGCCAATGCTAAGTTAATTGAAGCATTAAAAGACATTAATTCATCACTGCAAGTGCCAACCTTGGAAGCTTTTGGTGCAGATAAAAGATATTTTGATGAAGTTGTAAATACTATGGCAGAACAGGCACTTGCTTCAGGCTCACCCAGTAATAACCCTCGTCTACCGACGAAAGAAGAAATCGTAAAACTTTATCAACAATTATGGTCTTAATTTTTCAACGAAAATAAACAAGGAGATATCAATGAATACCATCGGGCATTTCATTAATGGACAACTCTCAACTGAAGCAAGCCGCACTCAAAAAGTATTTAACCCAGCAACAGGTGAATCAAATTCCGAAGTTGCCATTGCTAGCCAAAAAACGGTACTTGAAGCAATAGTAGCAGCAGAAAATGCATTTCCTGCATGGCGCGACACACCCGTCATCAAACGTGCGCGAGTCATGTTTAAGTTTAAAGAGTTACTTGAAAAGAATGCAGATAAAATCTGTGAGCTAATTGGTTTAGAGCACGGAAAAATTTGTCATGATGCTGCAGGAGAATTACAGCGCGGTATAGAAAATGTTGAATATGCTTGTGGTGCCCCTGAGTTTTTAAAAGGTGAATTTTCAAAAAATGTAGGCCCCAATATTGACTCTTGGAGTGAATTTCAGCCTTTAGGTGTCGTTGCAGGGATTACCCCTTTTAACTTCCCAGTGATGGTGCCGCTTTGGATGTTCCCAATGGCAATTGTCTGTGGTAACTGCTTTATTTTAAAACCATCCGAGCGTGATCCATCCTCAACATTATATATCGCACAATTATTAAAAGAAGCAGGTCTTCCCGATGGTGTCTTCAATTTGGTCAATGGGGATAAAGTTGCTGTAGATACACTTTTAAACGATCCACGTATCCAAGCCATAAGCTTTGTCGGCTCAACTCCAATCGCTGAATATATTTATAAAACGGCAACAGCTGCGGGTAAACGTTGTCAAGCTTTAGGTGGTGCAAAAAATCACGCGATTATCATGCCAGATGCTGATGTAGATAATGTGGTTAATTCTCTACTTGGTGCAGCTTTTGGTTCATCAGGTGAACGTTGTATGGCACTTTCTGTTGCTGTTGCAGTCGGTGATGAGATTGCGGATACCGTGATTACAAAACTTCAAAATGAAATCAGTAAATTAAAATTTGGACATTTTTCCAATAAAAATAATGATTTTGGGCCTGTAATCACAGCAGACCATAAAGCTAAAGTGGTTGGTTTTATCGACAGTGCTGAGCAACAAGGTGCAAAAATTGTCGTGGATGGTAGACAAGCAACCGTTGGTGACTATAAAAATGGCTTCTTTGTGGGACCGACCTTAATTGATCAAGTTACACCAAACATGCATAGTTATCAGCAGGAAATTTTTGGTCCAGTCTTACAAATCATGCGGGTAGAGACTATGCAAGAAGCTATGGATCTGATTGATAATCACGAATATGGTAATGGTACATGTATCTATACTCGTGATGGAGAAGCAGCACGTTATTTCTCTGATCATATTAAAGTGGGGATGGTTGGCATCAATGTTCCTTTGCCTGTACCTGTCGCTTATCATAGTTTTGGGGGGTGGAAGCGCTCACTATTTGGTGATTTATATGCATATGGTCCAGATGGTGTCCGTTTTTATACACGCAGAAAAACGATTACTCAACGCTGGCCTTCTGCGAACATCCGTGAAAATAAACAATTTTCAATGCCCACTTTAAATTAAGATTTTTAAATTAACACAGTTTATTTATTTATCGATTTACTATTGCGATTTGGGAAGTATCTAACATTTTTTGATATTTCCCAAATTCTTCGATATCGGCTTCCTTAAAATAAATTTATAATTTCTCTTAATAAAATCACATATAAATTCTCTCTTTATAAATAATTTTAATTGAATGTTTTTTAAGATCACATAATTCAAAAAAATAGTCTCTTAGATCAAAACATTAATTAAAAAACAAAATTAAATACTTGTTATTTATACTATTTAAATCAATCATATTATTTACATGAGTAAATTATCATAAAATAATACTATAAAATTCTATTTTTTATAAAAATTTTTATTTGCATAATATATTAATTACCATCGCCATACTTTCAAATAACCAACATTAAAAAAATTAAAAACATAACTTAAAAATATAAATAGATGTATATTTTTGATTTAACTCAATCATTTAACTTACTATTAAACTTATAAAGTTAATAGCAAAAACCCATACCTGCATTAAAAAATTATAAAATCTATTTAAATAATGATTTTGTTAAATCCACAACATATAGACTTGATCCATATAAAAATATAATGGTTTTTCCTCCATGCTTAATTCCTTGAACTCTATAGTTGACCAAACCATTTAGCGACTTAATTTCAATACTATACTGACTGATCAAATTTTTTGCTTTTTTATGATTTGCTTGTCGTAACACATAAACCAATTGCACAATAATTGTTTTCTTAACATCAGTTTTTTTTTGAGCAATTGCAAACCTGCTTATATGATTCTTATCAAGTTTTTTATTCCTCATCTATTGGTCGTCACTATTAATGACATCAGAGGATTTTAGTATTAAGCGTTGGATTACAGTTCGAGTAACTGAATAATGCTTAGCGATTGAATAAATGCTGTGACCTTTTTTAAAATTCTCCAAAGCTTCTTTTTTTTGTTTATCGCTTAAAATTTCAGGACGACCAACACGCTTTTTTGCTTTATTGAGGACACTTTTTTTTGAAATATTAGCTTTTCCTTCAAAATCAGCACATAGCTTCAAAAAGTGTATAAAAAATTTCTTAAGGTCTCCTGAGATTTCGTTCTTTGAAAACTCTAAACAAATTAATTTAATTTTTTTTTTAAATATTAAATTAGCACTTGAAAAAACTTCATTAAAATTCCCACCTAATGAATCAATTCCATTGACTAATAATATATCTCCACTTTCCATAGAATAATTAACTAAATTAATAAATTTATTTCTGTGCTTTAATGATATACCAACTTCTACTTCTTCCACAATGATTCTCTTAACTGGTATTTCATAACCCGCATTTGAAATAAAATCAACACAAATATTTTTATTTATAGATATATTGTCAACTCTACAATATGCATAGACACGCACAACAGATAACCTTTTCATTTAAAAAAATATTATAATATTTAATTCACAAAAAAAACACCTGTTGAAAATTATATTTATGTTTTAAACACTACAAACGTTTCAAATAACACACCCATAAAAATAAATAAAAATACAAGCGTATAAAAAAATAATATCTTAATTTGAATTTTTTCTTTTACATTTTAAATTTTAAATTTATAAAACACTCTATATTCTCACTTCAAAAAACAAAATGTTTACAAACAAAAAATTTAAAATAATACTTTCAATTAAGAAAAACGATGAACGGTAATTTATATTAAAGATAAATTTATGATTTACATTAAGTCTTATAATTTATTTATATGTTTATTTTTATGACATCATAATTTTTTATCATGATGTCATTATCAGTATTACTAGAATTCAACCTGTACAGTCACAGTATCACTGTATTTATCAGCCGGTAAATTGTCAGGATTATTTTCAAGGATTTTTGTTGTGAAGGTATAACCCTGTTGAGTTTTTGCATCATAAATACCAGCATTTGTGGTTGCATTACTGCTTGACCATTTCTCAGCTCCGTTGCTGCCCCAACGATCAGTAGTTGAATTTTTATATATTTCATAACGTAGAAAGTTATTGCTATTGACCGCCTTCATCGCACGTTGATTACCACTTTGTGGATATAACCCATTGTTTAATCCCACATTATAAGGCGTTTTTACAGAACAGCGTACTCCCATTGAAGTTTGAACAGGCTCAAAGGCTGTCGCAAAAGCAGCCGTTCCAAAATTAACATCTCTAGTTGATATGCGACAATCAGGTAGAACCTCAAGGCTTAAGTCAAAAGCAGAATCTCTACCACTCCCCCAAGAACCTCCCCAAGTATCAGGACCAAATCCTAAATATCCTCGACTAAAACCAGGGCTTTCAAATTTGGTAGAAAATGCTCCAATCCCAAAACCTGCTACTGAATACCACCATTTTAGTTTGAATGGCTGTTCAGCTTGATATATCCCAGGTGATACGGCTTGGCCTGGATTAACATTTGCAATAAATTGTAAGGAACCACCGGGTCCACTAAATAAGTTCACAAGTGAAAATCCACCTAAATCTCTTTCAGATCCGACTTTAATTACATTGTTATTCGTATCTAAATAATTTACTGTAATGCGCTCACCTGTCGCATTATTTATATAGTTGACTGGCATTTGATCTATTCGATAATATAAATAATTCGTTGTTAATACAGTCAAAAATGCCTGACAACTCATCCCTGAATTAAACTTTGTAGATTGTATCCCCGTTTCGGCTAATGTAATTGAAGGAATCTTCCCAATCGAAGTATTGCCACTGGTGCTAACTTCACAATCTGCATAACTCTGAGCAGTAATCAATATCAACCCAGAGAATAAAAGGCCTGTGGGTATTATTTTTTTCAAAGTAATCATGGTTTAACCACCTCATGACAAACAACCGATTTAATCACTGCGATCTGTTGTTGCGCTTTTTTTAAATCTAACGAAAAATTTGCTTCACATAGGTGCTGATCTGGCAGTTGCACTCGAATTGTATTTTCTGCCGCCAGATCTTCAAGATAAGCAATTCCATCCATCCCTACATAACTCGATTCTTGATCTGTACGATGTACCACCGCACCCACTGGAACCGCTTGCCCATTACTCTGTACCAAAGACACATTTGCCGCATAAGATTGTTTAATTGGGAAACCAATCACTACACCTGAACCGCGTTTTGCCGCAATCCGATTTTCAACTTGAGTTGCATTAAAGTTAGAAGGTAAATCTATCGGGTTGATGCTGTATTTGGCTGCGTAATACGGGGTCACTGACGGTACAAAAACATAACCCTTGGCATTACTCCGCCCCACAAGGCTGTTTTCATAATGCACAGGAACATCTGCAACTTTGTTAGTATCAATCAAGGCAAAAGACTCACCCAATCGATTGGCAGCAAAGACATTGCCTGACATCAACACTACTGAACCAGAAAGTCCAAACCAGTAGTTATAGTCATTGCTACCCGACATGCCGATATCGGTATTAAAATATTGGTTACGGTAGCTTATTCGTGCTTGATTAAAATCATCACTTTTTTCATTAAAGCGTCGAGTTAAATCTACACCAACCCCTCCGTCCAACGGTGCACTACGGTTATAGTTGATATAACCATAATCGCCGTTAGATTGCTGACTATAGCCTAAACTGGCTGTGGATCTGCTTTTGGAAAAAGGAACCGACAACTGAAATGCAGCACTCCAGTCTTTTTCTATAAAATCCCGATTGGCACTTAACGACACTGTCGCACCACGCAGATAGGAGGGTAATACCGGTGCCCAAGACAGGTTCATTAGTTTATTTTTGATGTCGCGGTTCTTGGTTTGGATATAGGCCACCCCAAAAGTACCTGACTTATCCGTCGCAAAATAAGTATTGGCAACCGAACTTTTATGACTGTTGGCTGAAATCAAATTGCTATATTGTAAACGCGAAAGATCATAATAGTCCTGATCGCGTTGGGTATGATTGAGACTAAATCCAAAGCGTTGCTGGTTATAGCTATAGCCTAAAGTATATTGATTTCCCTTCATGTTTTGACTATTGATCCGATTAAATTCACGGTCTGCCCAGCTTTGAGTTGCCGAACCACTTAACACACCAAACTGATTCAGCTTGAGTACTGAACCCAGTCCAGCCAACTGAATTGAATCTGAAAGTTCAACCCGCCCTTCAGCGGTGAGCCAATCATTGATCCCATAACGTGCATCCGCTGAACCAGCAAACTTGCCGTATGAAAAGTTTTTGATTCCATAATCTTCGCGGATTTGCCCCATCGACACCGAATAATCCAATAATCCAGGTTTAAGCAAAGTATTCGAAATATAAAATGGCACTGAGGTGGCCACCTGACGACCCACGCTGTCCGTGGTGACAATCACCGCCTCGCCTTTACCATTGATAAACGGAACATTATTAAGAATAAAGGGGCCTGACTGTACATCGGTTGAATTGGCTTTCTGTCCATTGATCAATAAATCTACGGTGCTTGGTAAGGTCGCTTGTCCTTTAAACTGCGGTAAAGGATAAGTAATCAAATCTGGGCGAGTACCAAAATTACGCTGGAGTTGTAATCCACCTAAACGCACTGAACTTCCCCATGCGTTTTTACTTCCGGTAATTACATCACCCGCTAAAAATGAAAATACCCTGACTGGGTCATCATATTGCCAAGTGGTGTCATAGCGACGGTAGCCATCATTATTTTGATTTGAGTCTTTTCCAACAGAATTAAAATCTGTTTTGCTATAGACCCCAGAGTTTCTCAGTACCCCATAAGGTGAGAAAAAGCGTTGTTCTGTAAATAGCGTACTGCTATAGCCACCATTCTCTGGGCGGTAGGTATAAAAGTCATAGTTATTTAATAAACCAATACCCGACTGTGCTGTTTCAGGTTGATACCAGGAGTCTAATCCACGTATTTGCACCGGCATCCAGCTGGCTGGAAGATCTAGACTAAAATACTGTTGTGCTGAATTATATTCATACTTCAATTCGGGAATCTGATTGAGGCTGACCCAATCCAAGGCCTTGCCCGAAAAGCCTAGAGTAAATACATCCAGATCAGTCAGGTTTTTTTCGGTCTGTTGCTGTAGGGCATCCACAGGCAGCTTGATCTGTAATTCATCCAGTTTTGACTGCTGGATAAAATATTGATCTCCTTTGACTATGATGGGAACAACCCGTTGTGTCGAGTATTGATTGATCACCAAGTCCAGATAGAGCTTAAATAAGCTATTCACTTCTGAAACATCTCTCGGTGGTGGAGGTAAGCCATTTGCATACACATTGCAGCTCAACATTGGGATATTCGAGATCAATATAAAGGTCAGGCTTTTGCATAAAAAAGAAGGTGAATTTAAACCAGATAAATAACCCATTTATCTCCCTCCTTGTTTTTTAATCTCAATCAACTCCTGTTGTACCCCTGAACTGTCGATTCCATACAAGCTTGTTTGACCACTTAGGCTGTTGAGTATCTTGCTGTCCAGATCAAACTTCATGGTGCTGTTTGCCAACACATAACCAAAGGCAGTTTTGCCAAAAGCCATTTGTTCTGAAGTTGGAGTCAATTTAATTCCTGAAAGTCGTGAAAATTTTGAACCGGTATTTTGAATATAAAGTTCAGGTTTACCCTGTTCATTATTTTTGACCCACCAGCTTAATATCGGTTTAGCCAAAGGATTTTTCGCATTGGTTTTTTGTGAAAGCTCAGTCAAGCCACTGCCAAGTCCTTTGCCATAGCTAAACAAGGGAATTGAATAACGCATCTGAAAACTGACTGTCGAGGCTTCTTTATCGTTTTCTGGATTGAGCTTGATCGGCAGTTCATCAACAATAATTCGATAGGCAAGTTCTTTTGTATCTGGTACTGAGGTTGCCCGAGTTAAACGCAACATATGCTTTTCACCGGCTTTGATCTTTGCCACCGGCGGACTTGGGATAATCTCAGTTTGCTCCTCAAAAGCATCTTGCTGATGATTCTGATCCCATTTAAATACCCGAATCTGTACCATGGCATCAGAGTTACCAGTATTTTGTAGCCATACCGCAGTGGCTTTTTCGTTTTCTTCAATTTTAGGGTAAATTGGCCAGATTAAAAAAGTAGCCTGTGCGAATACAGGTGAGGTCATCATCAATATTGCGGCTGCAAAGAAAGTCCTGCCCGACCATATGTTCATTTTATTTAAGCTCATAGAATCACCATGTAATCGTAATTGCGACCGTATCTTTATAAAGGCCTGCTGATCGTGGTTGATTGTTATTATTCAAATCTGCAACACCATAAACTGAAAAACCCAGTAGAGTATTCGATGTAGTGGTTGACGTCAGTGAGTAACTATTCCCACTGGTATATTCATTCTGCAAATTACTGTTCTGATAAAGCTGATAGGACACAAATTCATTCTGTTGCGCATGTTTCATCCGTCGAGAATTATTTGAGAAGTGATCTCCACCATTCAACATGACCTTTACTGGTAACCGTGCAGTGCACTGGATATTCCAGCTTTGTGCAGTATTGACGACTGACCCAGTTAACTTTCCCTGTCCCACAACAGGATGACGACCAAAATTAAGTCGCTGCTCAACATTGCTGAGTTTGCAGCCATTTTCAATGGTTGCCTGCACTTTAAAATTCGCTGTTGTTCCAGCAAATACGCACGGCCCAGCCAACATAAGCAGAACACTTAAACCTATTTTTTTCATGATTTTGTTCTTTAAAATTCAATGGTAATTGGAATAGTGTCGGTATATTGTCCAAGCGAGACTGACCGACCATTATTAACAGTTTGACCTATGATATTAAGCGTCTGTGGCTGACCATTGTTGGTCAAAGTGATGGTTTGATTCGGTTTTAATGCTTCCCGAGCAGTGCCATATAAGATGTTGTAGGCAAGGAAATCGGTACCATTACTGATAGCACGGAAATAATTTGCACTAAAAGGGGCTGGAACCTTGCTGTCATTCTGTCCTGCACCAAAAGTAACTTTTATCGGAGAATTGCCAGGACATTGAATGGTCAAACCCGATGCAGAAGCATTACTTAAACTCGTCTCAATCACACGATTAAATGCAGCAGTAGTTTCCCCGAAATCTAACTGACCAAAATTCAAGCCAGTTGTTTCGTTATTTACAGACTGATTGTTAATCTTGCAGGATGGCTCTAATTCAAGTTGGATATTTAACTTAGCGGCTAACTGCCCAGCACTACAGAGTGACGAAAAAAGGCTACAAAGTAGCAATCCAACGCTTTGTTTAAGTAACAGGTGCATACGTTCCTCCTTAAAACAGGCTTGTTCAACAACAAACCTGTTTACTGTTACGTATACTGATTAGAAATTAACTGTTACCAACAAAGTGTCTTTATAGTCACCCTGTGCTTTTGCAGTTCCACTGTTTGCAGCAATTGCACCAAAGATTGGGACTTCTTGAGATTCACCACTCGCAGCTGTGAAAGCTTGAGGTGTATTGATTGCGTAGAGATTGGTACGTGCTGCATCACGATAGACGTTATAGCTAACCACGTCTGCAGCAGTGGTATGTTTAAGACTACGATCAGCACGCTGACCACCATCAATTGCAACAGTAAACGCAACAGGATCTGTACTGTCACATTTTACAGCGAGGTGACTACCTGTACCTGCTGAAGCAACCTGAGCAGTTAGAACGTTGGTCCAAGTACCAGAAGTTTTACCAAAATCCAAACTACCAAATTGGTTCATAGCTCCAGCAACTTCAGAACCTTCAACAGAACAACCTGTTGAAACATTCAGCTTGACATCAACTTGACCAGTAACAGCAGCTTGTGCAGTCGCGATATATCCTGTACCTAACAATACAGTTAGCGTTAGTTTTGTTAAAATATTCATATTATGTCCAGTGATATGCATTATTTATTAACTTTTACACAAGAAGTGTGAAAGCATTTACATAATCACATGTGACGAATAAGTGTTCAATAATGACCCTAATTAACAGCACAAAACCACACTATCAAATTGTTTTTACTTTAGATTATGTTTAGACATTGGAATTAAATTATTATTACATTTAAAACATAAATAAATACATTTCATTTGATAGATTAATAAAGTTAAAAGTTAAAATTAATTTAATTATTGTTCAAATAACATAAAGATTAATATGCCGATCTCAGAGCTCAAATTCCGCTTATGCATATCGGATTATATGTGGTTCACATTTCAAAAAACATAATTAAATTATATACTTAAAATATTAATAAGTAAAAATCTATACATTAAATCTAATTTAGCACAATAACTACAAGCTTAAACATCTCTTTATTTTCTATAATATTAAATATTCTTTTTTAGGATACTTTATTACTCCCATCTTTCTTTTAAGTTTTACACCTAAAAAATTTTAGAATATCTTTTATTTTCAACACTTACATTTACAAAAAATAAATATTCTTTCATCTGATTTTATGTATTAAAAATATGAGGACAGAGTAACCCTGATATTATCCAAAGAAAAGCAACTAATATTAACCTTTTCCAATCGTTGCTCGTATTTGTTTTGTATGGATAGAACCATCATTATTAAGAGACTACAAATTAGTCATAGAGACCTCGTTAAACTACGATTTTATCAATAAATATTAAGACTTAAACGTTATTTTATCTATTCATCAAAAAAAATCCCATTCGTTCTGGGGTGAAGAATGGGAACCGATATGACACTTTAACATGTCGACCGAAAATCAAAAATTTATACGAATGTCTATAAAATTTAGAGGGTGACTAAAGATGATAAGTATTTCCACTTGGCTGAAGAACATCTCGTTCTTTAACTCTTAAACAAATGCATTGGTCAATTGTAGCGATTGCATCACGAAGAAATTCAGCTTCCATTCTATCTACATGGAAATGGCTTTCTTTATGAACTTCTTCAAATAATGCTTTTAAATCATATTGATCATCACTTAGACATGCCAATTTAAAATTACTCAGTTCAGCATCAATATCTAAACGTATTAATTCAATAAAATGCTGACGTGAAGCATAGGTATTTTCACTATAAAAAAAATGAGTGCTTTCATCTATACCTTTATGAAACACCATTTCATAAATTTTCATTATTTATTTATATCCAACATTCATATTTCTATTCTTCAATATATCTGCTAGAACACTTTAAGCTATTCAGATAATGCATATTTTTTATCACTACCTACCTTGTTTTGCAAACTTTCACACTTTTTTATATTATAATTAAATACATAGTTTATTAAAAATATAATTTAAAAACAAATATTTAAATTTATATTATTTTTAAAATACAGCTTGTAATAGTGTTCATATTATTATAATTTAATGCATATTTCATGTAATTCACCACCAAACAACAGGTTAATTTTAGGCCAATTTAACAGATACTATTGATAATAATTTTTATCCTTATTCTATCTTCTGTATTGCTTAATTCTAGTTTTGATTGGAAGTGAATTAATATGATGTTAATTATTAAATCTATATTTTTTATTTTCGGTGAGCTTACTAATTATAAAGTTATTGAGCATTTATTCTGATCACCTCGCCTTGGCAAATATGATTAAATATTGAGAGGGATATGCCCATTCTTATAATGATTAAAAAGCATATCACAATCAATATCCTTAGAGAATCTAACAGCTGCCATATCAATAAGTTTGAATAATTTAATACCTTCAACAATAGAAAAATCAGTTTTTCCCAAAGCTATATAGCCGTTTGATCTATAAATAAGTTAAATATTTATGATTAAAAGATGAGCTTTTTTTGACACCAACGATCCAATAAACATAGCATCCAATTTTTAAATTCCCAACTTCAAAAATTAGCTTTAAATATCAATGAAGCAAAATCTCGGTCATCGATTGTACTAAAATCATTCGAACCAAAAAAATTGGTATATGCAAGTTCAGCAGTATATTTTTGCTGATAGCTTACTGAAATAGTAGCTGCGATACTCATTTGACCTTCTTGAAAATTTTGGCTAGATCCTGTTATGTCATGGCGAAAGATAAAACTAGGTGTAATGACAACTGCTGGTAAAATATCTTGATAGCTTAACACTCCACGTAAACGATAGCCGTAAGACCATTCAGTAAAGAAACCATCTTTATTACAAAAGCGCTCATTCATACGATCAACTACATCATTTGCAAGGTGTGCTGTGCCATAAAGCGTACATTTGTATTCCTCAGTTTCAGGATTATAGGCACCAGATGAAAGCTCACTCCGCCCAAAAGCCCCTACTCGCCCAAAGCGATGATTACCGATATTTGCAATATGATTGACTGCAATTTCTACCGCCCAATTCAGTGTAGTTGCACCCAATATATTATTCAGATGATCACTTGCACCTACTGAAAATTGCGTTACTGGTGTTCGTACATAACCTTCAAGATATTGTCCAAATTCAGCTGCAACCCCAGGTGGAGTGAGCGGAGTATCTTTATCTAGAACTTGTGCATAGACAATATCTGTACCATTTAATTGCAAAGGTTGATTTGCTTTATGTGTTAATTCGCTAAAAACAGACGTAGTACCCAATTTTCCCGCAAGACTTAATCCATACATTTGGATATTTTCTGGATAAACTGAAAAAAATCTGGCTGTATTAAAATGTGCAGGTCCGGAGGCTGTCACTGCTGTACCGTCAAAATTAGCATTACGACTGTGATAATTTGCGAAATATAAGCCAAGTTCAGCATTGTTCCAACCCAATAAGCTTTGCTTTAAAGAGAATCCATATTGTCCGCTATTTCGAGCATACCGACTTTCTGAACGTGGAATATAGGTCTTTGCATCTAAAGCACTTTCAGACAACTTATCTCCTGGTGTAACGGTCAAAATAATTGGCCCACAATTTTCTGGAACAAAGTCAGAAATTGCAAAAAATGTCCCGCAACCGTCCACAATAGAAGGTCTAAACTTAAACTGATAAAAACCACCTAATTTAAGGTTTGGCGTTATTCCAGCCTCGAATGAAAACATTTCGACAGGAATTATTCGTTCTTTTACTTCCCCTCCCGGCCGATTGATTGCAGCATAATCCAAGGCACTGACTGAATTTAAACCATTTTGGAAAAACAGCGATTTCCCCCAATTTAAGCTATGTTTACCTAATTTTAGATTGGCATTTTGACCATTTTGTAAAGTAAAGTTTTTCCAGATATAGGTATCCCAAAGATCAATACCCTTAAATTTGGCTAATCTAGGCCATCTAGAATCATCAAAGGCTTTTAAATCTCCACGACCAGTTTCATAAGCATGGTCATACCAATATTTAGCACTGAGTACTGCACCTTGTTGTTTTCCTTTTAAACGAAACTCGGTCAGCCCTTTTGCAATTTGAGAAATATTATCGTTTTTACTGAAATTCAAATGTCCATCGTCGCCATTCACATCTATGCTTAAACCATTCTTACCGATATGATTTGCATCAGGCTTATACACCAACTGATTTGAAGCATCTTGAATACTCCAATTTGCACCTAAGCTGAACATCGTATTGGTTTCAAATTTCCAATCATCATTAATCTCAACACTTGTCGCAGATACTTTTGAAAGGCTTAAGCACAATATTAAAAAGACACCAAATTTTTGAGTAAAAATAACAGTGTGTTTATTATATAAATAATTTTTCATCATTCGATCTCCATATCGACATGATTTAATTTGATTTAATTTCATAAGTAGCCATGATGACTGTTTTGAAATATGCATTTTTTTTAATTGTTTAATCTGTTACGAATACTACTAACCTATGAGCAATGCTGTCTTAAAACGGCGTGTATACTAAACAAGCAATCTCTAAAACCATTCCACTATAAATATCTAAAACTAAGCGATACATATAGACTCATCCACTCGGTCTAATTGTTGAATAAATTGTTCAGCTTGTGCCCAATAGCCATAGCCAGCAGCTGGATTAAGATGCCCCACTTCGCCTAAATTCACCAATCGGCTGCCCCATGTTTTTGCCATTGTCGTAACTGCACTGTAACTGGCTAAATGGTCATTGGTACTTGCAACCACAATGCTTGGAAATGGCAAAATTTTGTTGGGTAAAGGATCCCATCCTAGTTTTTTTAGCATTGCAGAATTTGGATAATTTTCAGGCCATTTGGCTGATAAATCAGGTGGTGTCACCAACAAAGCCCCTTGAATCTTGTATTGATATTTAGCTGCCCAATGAACGATCATTAATACCCCTGCACTATGTGCAACTAAAATCACAGGACCATCAATTTCTTCTAGTTGTGCTTGGATCGCTTTAACTCTTTTTATGCAGTTGATTTTGTCTGTTTCCAGCGGAGGGACAGATCGTACCTTGACCAGCCTTTCTTCCAATAAGGTTTGCCAATGTTCAGCAACATGGTCACGTAAACCTGGGACAATTAAAACAGTTGCCTTTGTTTGTATTTTTTCCATTGATCTACCTTAAATTATGAGTGAATAAATGAATGTGAATTTTATAAATTGCTTATTCACAATATGATTTAGTTGATTTTGCTGATGCACATTTGATGACAACTTCTTTTCATTTGATGACAAATTACCTATCAAAAAATCCTTCAAACATAAGCAATCAAAAATATAAGGTATTGATTTTATTTTTATATTTTAAAATTTAAATATTTGTTAATAAATTCTAAATGTTGTTTATAACGTACTTGAGATTGCTTTAAAGAAGACCTGCTTGAATAATGGTGTCGTGTTTCAGAAAGATTCCACTGAAACCATAAAAAGTGAACTACAGGGAAATTTTAATGAATCAGATTTATAGAGTTGATGTACTATTCGAATGACTTTGCACAGCCAACTTAGCTTATAAAGCTACTGATTACTCAAGAAAGTTCAGTCCTTTTAAAACACTCATGTTTCTAAGCAAATTTGATAATTTATTTCTATCACCTGAATGTGTACTCAATTGAGATACTTTTTTTAAGATATTTTGATAAAATTGTCGAGATTGCAAAAATGCTAGAAATTTTTATAGTGCTTATTAGCAAAGTTTGTAAACAATAATGTATTGACCAGGATGGTTAATAAAAAAATAAGGAGATTGGAAATTGATTCCTCTTGCACATACAGCCGTACTCAAAAATTATCTAGATGTTAGTCGACAGTTAGACCTCAATCCATACCATTTATTATCTGATGCTGGAATTTATTCTGCTCAATTAAATGATTCAAAACAACGTATTTCGGTCGATAAAGTCATTACATTGTTAGAACATTCTGCTCAAATCAGTGGCTGCGAAGTATTTGGTCTACATATGGCAGAACAACGACAAATTGCTGATTTTGGCAAACTTAGCCTATTGTTAAGTTATCAGCAAACCTTAGGTGATGCCTTAAAAACAATTGTAAAATACAGAAATATCATCAATAACGCGCTTGAAATATATATTGAAGAAGTTGGAAAAACAGTGATTATTCGCGTGGAAGTTATTTCCGCTTCAGCAAAATATAGTCGCCAAGCAATTGAGTTAGCTTTGGGGATTATTCAGCGATTCTGTGCTACATTGTCAGCTCAAAAATGGCAACCATTAAGCATTCATTTTACGCATGATGCACCACATGACTTATCTGTGCATCAACGTATCTTTGGGAGTTCATTTGAGTTTGGTAGTGAGTTTAATGGTATTGTCTGCTCATCATCTGAACTTGATAAAATCAATCCACAAGCAAATACAGCAATGGCAGACCATGCACAGCGCTATTTAGATCTCGACATCTTACAAAAAGATAATGAGTCATCACTTATTTTTGATATCCGTAAAAGTATCTATCTGCTTTTACCGATGGGACGAGCTACAATTGATCAAGTTGCTCAAACGCATGAGGTCAATGTTAGAACGTTGCAACGTCGTCTAGAAGCCGCACAAACAAATTTTAGTGAATTAATGAATGATGTACGCAAAAATTTGGTCTTTCGCTATTTAAGAAATATCAATTACTCATTGGCACAAGTTTCAGATATTCTTGGTTACTCTATGCCAAGCTCTTTTACCCGATGGTTTATTGGTCAATTTGGCATAACACCGAATGCTTGGCGTACCCACAATAAAACCGAGATCATCGATGCGAATATGATAAAAATTAAACCAATGAGCTACTGACGTTTGGTATTGATTTCAAAACAATAACTTAAAAACGAATCAAAACAAAAGTTTTGCACCTAGCAAATTTTTTTATTGCGCCTTGCAAAACTTTTATTCAATGAATGACCAATTAAAACAACCAATGCATCAGGCTTAATACCAACAATACCAGAAAAATACTTTCTCCAATCATCAGCAGTATCGGTTTTATACCGACTGTTGCTAACTCTTTTAATTGTGTTTTCATCCCTAAAGCACTGATCGAAATAATCAAACACCAACGAGATAATTCATTTATTCCACCTTGAACGAGTGTTGGCACCCCTCCAGTACTATTAATACATGCGAGAATCAAAAATCCCACTGCAAACCATGGCAACAATGGCGGTCTTTTCCCAGTAGACGGCGAACCTTGCCTACGAGTAATCATGGCTGCACAAATGATGACGGGTAAAAGCATGGCAACGCGCATCAATTTCACCACTGTTGCAGTATCACCTGTTTCTGTAGACATGCTATAGCCTGCCCCTACCACTTGGGCCACATCATGGATAGTTGCACCTAAAAAAATTCCAGCATGTTGAGGGGTTAATTCTAACCATCGCGCAATCATCGGATAAACGATCATTGCCAAAGTTGATAGTGCGGACACCCCAATCACCGTGAATAAGGTTGCTTTTTCTTTTTGAGGATGACTTGGTAAAGCAGCAGATAAGGCCAATGCTGCGGAAGCCCCACAAATGGCCGTCGCTCCTCCTGTCAGCATACCGAAAAACTTATTAAATCCAAGCACTTTGGCTGTAATGACTGAAGCTAGAATGGTAATAACAACTAATGAAATCACCAAAACAAGGGGTTGCCAACCTAGCGCAGTCATTTGCTCAAGGGTAATTCGCATTCCGAGTAAAGCGATCCCAAAACGCAGTACTTCTCGCGCAGTAAATTCGATACCCGCTTTACACTTTCCTTCTGTTGCAAGAAAGTTCACACCCATCCCGAGCAACAAAGCGAATAACATCACTGGCGCACCATAATGCTCAGATAAAAAACAGGCCGCTGTGGCAACAACAGTACTGACAATAAATCCTGGCATGAGTTCACTTAGACGTTGTCGCCAAACAATAGGAGCTAATTTACTCATCAAACGCGGCTCCCAAATCTAAACCAATAAAGACATTTTCTCCAATCACCTCTACTGGGTATATTTGTACTTTCAGCTGTGTTGAATTGAGTAAATAACCATTTACTACGTCAAAACGTAAACCATGTGCACAACACTGAATCACTTTGCCTTCCAATTTTCCATTGAGGAGAGAAGCACCTTGATGTGGGCAACTGTCTTCAATCGCATAAAATTGTTCAGCAATATTAAATAAAATCAGGGATTGGTCACCAATCATCAAAAAGGATCGATTGCCTAAAGTTGGGATTTTTTCTTGAGGAACTTGAAAACGCAAGGTCATACCATTTGTCCTTGTGCTTGTGCTTGTGCTTGAAGCGTATCCAACATTGCTTGATAAAGTGCACTTGCAGGTTGTGCCCCAGCCATTGCAAAACTTCCATCAAAAACAAAATACGGCACCCCTTTACCCCCTGTATCTGCTGAGATAAAAGGAACAAATGGCTTGGCTAAAATACTTTCAACTACCTCATCCGCAAAACCACAATACATGGCTATTTTCTGCAATGTTGCTAACTCACCTATATTTTCCGAATGATGAAAATAGGCTGTGAATAGCGCATCTAAAAATCGCTCACTTTGATCTGAATGATATACTTTTGAAATGTTTGCAAAAAAATGATGCGCCATAGCTGTGTTTGGCATACGCCGAATCTGATCAAAATCAATATCGACATTGACCGCTTTCGCGGCTTGACGAACTTGAGTTTGGCGCATTCGAACCGCTGTTGAACTGCCTAATCTTTGTAAATAAAAGGCACCAAAAGGAACCCCCAACAGCGGAATATGGGGTAAAAGCTGTACACCACGCCATTGGATATTGACCACAACATCTGGATCACTTTGTTTTAATTTTTGAATCGCAGTCTGTAAATGACGTTTTCCAATCACACACCATGGACAGATAAAATCAAAAAAAACTTCAATATTCATTTTACGCGTCATTATTGATTACCCATATTGCATGACTGTGCTTGTACTGTTTGACCTTGTCGTGCTGTTTGTACATTAAAGTTTTTAATATCATTGGCATAATGGCGTTTTGCATAGAAGAATACGGCAGCAGCCACAATGCTCATCAGTGGCATCAATTGAAAAGCGTGATGTAAACCGATTAGATCAGATAGCTTCCCAATCACTAAAGGTCCTAAAGCTAAGCCGAGAAAATTATTTGCTAGAGTTAAAGTTGCAAATGCTGTGCTATGTACAGAATGATGTGTCAGGTTGGCAACCATTGCGCTGGATGGTCCATTGGTACCCAAAGCGATAAACATCCCAATACAAATCATGATCAATTGAGCATTTCCGACAGACATGGCAAAAGCGATGAATAGCAACACACAACCGATCAAACAAAATGCAATCGCCAAACTGACTTTTCGGTCTGGTCGATCTCGTCCTAAACGATCACATAACATCCCACATAAAATCGTACCAACTGCACTACTGAGTACAACCATTGCTGCGACCAACCCAGCTTTATCTGTCCCCAATCCGTAATATCGATTGAGATAACTGGGAAGCCAAACGATGACCGTACCACCCACAAACAATTGCAAGCCACTGCCAATATAAGTGGCGATCACAGACCGACTTGAATAAATCGATCTCAAAGGACTTATCGACTTATCCTGTTTCTGTTGGATCTTAATTTTTCGCTGAATGCTTCCTATCTTGTTTTCTTTAACCACAATAGGGTATAAAAATGCCAGAATCAGCCCAAAAACAGCCATTCCACCAAATGCCCAACGCCAACCAAAATGCTCAGCCATGACACCACCTAAAGCCATGCCTAAGAATGAACCAAATACACCACCTGCCATAAAAGCACTTGCTAAAGTTGCACGCATATCACGGGGGAAAACTGCTACAACAACAGCTATCCCGACACTACCATAGGCAGCTTCGCCAACACCCACCATAAATCGGGCAATAAACATATGTTGATAACTTTCAGCAATTGCACAGCCTAAGGTTGCCATACTCCATAATACGGCCATCAAAGTTAAGCTTTTTACTTTGCCAAAACGATCTGCCAAGATCGATAAAGGTAAGGTTAATAAACCCACCATCAACGCCACAATCCCACTTAATAATCCGAGTTGGCTGTCTGTTAAAGCCCATTCACTTTTGACCAATGGAAATACTGCATTTAAGACTTGCCGTGACATATAGTCAGAAATCAACAAACCAAATGTGAGTGCAAAAACCAACCATGCATATTTACGTGGTATGCCAACCGAAGTATCTACACCGCCCGTAGGACTTGAATATTGATGCGCATCCATACGTTCTCCTTGTGTTTTATAATTTATCATTGATTTTTTTGATGACTACGCGACTTCACCGTAACGTAATCCTCTGGTTCTCACTGTTTGAATCAAAAATCCTTTAGACTCAAAACATTATTTACGCTGTGGAACACCCTTTTGACCAGCTTTACGATTGGGCGCCATACCATTTTCCAACAAGGTTTCTTCAATCGTGTCGTATTGCACGCCAATACGATAAATTTCACGTGCTTCTTTACCTGATGCGACTTCACGACCTAATTCATGGGCAATACGCACAGTCTGTTGAATTTGCTGTACTGAAGAAAAACGTTGCCCTTGATGATCGATAATGGTGTCTTCATTTCCGACACGTGCATGTAAGCCCATCGCCATTGACATGGTGTTAAACGGCAAAACATTTTTAAGTAAAGACTCTGAAGTTAAAGTACAGCCATCAGGTACGCGATGAATAAAGTTAAAGAAGTTAAAAGGATTTGGCCCATCAAAACCGCCCCCAATTCCAATCCATGTTAAATTCAACGGACCTTTATACAGCCCTTTACGCACCATACGTTCCAGCGTTTCTAAACCATGCATCCCAGTTAACTGGAAATGCGGTTGAATGCCATTTTGAGTTAAACGCTTTAAATGCTCTGCTACCCATGCTGGGCCTGCTGGTACAGTCATTTCAGCATAAGCAGCCTGAATTGCTGGATGAGACAAAGAAGTGCCTTCTAAATATTCAGGATAGAGCAACTCCATAATATTCATTTGAGTGGTGTTGATTGCCACGGTTACTTGGTCTGGTTTTGGCATTAATTCAGCCAGCATATGACGCGTATCATCGCTTAACCAAATTGCAGCCTCACCTTCACTTTCTGGAGCAAAAGAAATTGATCCACCCACTTGAATAATCATATCAGGCACCGCTTCACGCACACCGGCAATGAGTTCATTGAACTTAGACAGACGTTTCGAACCTTTCCCATCTAGTTCTCGAACATGCAAATGGAGGACTGAGGCACCTGCTTCATAACACTCTACCGCTTTTTGAATTTGTTCTTGCATTGTCACGGGGATATCTTCAGGAAAATCCTCAGGCATCCATTCAGGCCCATAAGGCGCTACCGTAATCACCACTTTGTCCATGTTTTCAGGGTGTAATGAGTCATCAAAGAATTGCATAAACATCTCCATATGTATTTTAGAATTAGGGTTTGGATAAAATCTTTAACTGCTACTGCTACGCTTAGTAAGTTGCATCGCCAATAATGCCTGCCCGTTCCATTTTTCGATGACATGGTGGATAGTCCATTACGGCATAATGTTGGGTACTGCGATTGTCCCAAATTGCGATACTATTCGGTTTCCAACTCCAACGAACTTGGTACTCTGGAATATAGGCTTGGGTAATTAAATAACGCAGTAAATCGGTTGCACCAGGATTGGCATCTTGTCCAAAACGAACGTGTTCTTTGGTATGGTAGTTACTAAAATGAGTGGTAAACGCGTTGACATAAAGAATCTTCTCACCCGTTTCTGGATGAGTACGTACCACAGGATGTTCTGCATCAGGAAACTGTACTTTTAATGCCAAACGTTTTTCAATCGGCATCATTGCGCCAAAACTGGCTTCAATACTGTGATAGGCACGTAAATTTGCAATTTTTGTTTTGATTTCTATAGGTAAATTTTCATACGCCATCACCATATTGGTCCACATGGTATCGCCACCCACTGTCGGACATTCAATACAACGTAGCACACACCCCATTGGCGGAACTTTGCGCCAGCTTGCATCGCTATGCCAAGCATTTTCATAACGATCAATTGGACTCTCTGGGCTTTTATAAATTTGTACCAGTCCAGGATGCTCTGGATGGCTTCCGACAGCAGGATGACTTTCTAGTTGTCCAAAACGCTCAGCAAATGCCACATGTTCTGCTCGGCTTAGGTCTTGGTCTCTTAAAAATAAAACCCGATGCTTTAACAAATTCTGATGAATTTCAGTAAATAACCCATCATCGCCAATGGCATCAGCCAGATTTACACCTAACAATTCTGCACCGATATTGCAACTTAATTGTTCAACTTGCATAAGACATCCCTTCAAATTACAAAAATTGATGATCCCGTGGTTTTACGTGCTTCTAGATCACGGTGAGCTTGAACTGCATCCTTGAGTTCATAGCGTTGATTGATTTCAATTTTGATGCGTCCATGTCGGACATGATCAAATAACTCATTGGCAAGTTCTTGTTTTTCTAAAGGATCGACAATGAAATCTGCTAGTGCTGGGCGGGTCATATATAAAGAGCCTTTCATTGCCAATAAGACCGGATTAAATTCTGGAATTGCACCTGAAGCAGTCCCTACACAAACCAATAAGCCACGGCGTTTTAACGAATCAAGCGATACCATAAACGTGTCTTTACCGACACTATCAAAGACCACATTTACCCCCACCCCATCGGTTAATTCTCGTACTCGTTCTGCAACATTTTCATAACTATAATTAATGACATGGTCACAGCCATATGTACGGGCGATTTGTGCTTTTTCTTCTGAAGAGGTTGTACCAATCACTATCAATCCGAGTAACTTTGCCCATTGAGAAACAATCAAGCCCACACCACCAGCGGCGGCATGTAATAAAATGCTGTCCCCTTTTTTAAAGTCATAAATACGACGCATTAAATAAGCCGAGGTTAAACCACGCATGGTCATTGCTGCGGCTGTTTCACAAGAGATTTCTTCAGGTAGTTTGATTAATACATCAGCCGAGATTAAACGTGCAGTGCTATAAGCACCTAAAGTATTTAAAAAGCCGGTATAAGTGACTCGATCACCCACTTGAATATGATCTACCCCCTCACCCACAGCTTCGACTACACCAGACGCTTCTACGCCCATACCATTTGGCAGTGGAATTTTATATGTACCATCGCGAAAATAAGTGTCAGCATAATTTAATCCAACTGCCACATGACGCAGACGCACTTGTCCTGCTGCTGGTTCACCAACATCAATGTCTTCATATTGCAAAACATCTGGTGTTCCTGTTTCATAAAACCGTATTGCTTTATTCATGCCATTTCCCTATCCATGCCGTATTTTTATCAATATTTAAAAATCATGATTAAAACTACAACACAGCAGATGCAGCTCACTTTACATAACACGACACTGACTTAGCATTTTACGACACGCTTGTTTTTAAAATTGTAAGCTAGTTGAGTAAGGCACTGTTTTTAAATTATTTTATGATTTTAAAAACAGATCACCTATGTTGTTTTTTTAAAACTTATACTTGTATATCTGTGACCACCCAATTGGTATGGGAAATTTTAGCTGTAAGCCTATTTCTTGGAAATTCTAGAATTGAATCAGTCTTTAGAGTAAATAAATCATTTCACTTATTGTTTTAATTTTTAAACAGGTTGAGACTTCTGAACAATTTAAAATTCAGTTTTAACTTTCAATAAAACTAGAATGATCCACCTCTAAAGACTTATCACAAAACTTAGCTAACTTAGAAAATATTTAATTTAAACCCATTTAATTCTTAAAGGCTTTCACAATACAACCATTGAATCAAAGATAGATCTAAAACAGCCTATTTCTTATTCTTATGATTTTTCTCGGAAACATTAATGCTTTTCCTCAGCTATTTTATGCATAAAATCCGTTAAAGGCATAGGACATCCCCATAGGTAGCCTTGAAATTCAGTACAGCCATTTTCTTGAAAGCGATTAAATTGCTCATAGGTCTCAATCCCCTCAGCTAAAACACGCAAGTTTAAATCAAGGCCAATTTTAACAATTCCATAGACCAATTTATTACAACGTTCATCATCTAAAGCCGCTTGTACAAAACTCTGATCAATTTTGATCTGGCTAATGGGCATTTTCTGCAAATAGCTTAATGATGAATAACCTATGCCAAAATCATCTAAAGCAAGCTGAATGCCATTTTTATTCAGCAAACTCATTTTTTCTATAACACTTTCAATATTATTTAACGCAACCCTTTCAGTTATTTCTAATATGAGTTGGGATGGAAGCACTGCATTTCTCTCCACCATAGAGGTCACGATTTGCTCAAAATTCTCTTGCATAAAATGATCAGCACTTATATTGACTGAAAGTGTAAGATCTTTTGTAGATTCATTTTTACTCCATTGTTGTAATACTTTAGTTGCCTGAATCAGTATCCAATCTCCAATTTTAGGCATTAACTCCAAAGTTTCTGCGACAGGAATAAAATCGTTTGCTGGGATATATCCAAGCGTCGGGTGATGCCAACGTAGCAAAATTTCAGCACCTATAATTTTTTCAGAAGAATTTACTTGAGGTTGATAAAAGAGCTCAAACTGTTGTTTTGAAAGTGCCAAGCGTAGATCATGTACCAGCTTACTTTCTATCTGCAATTCCAATTGCATGACAAAAATTGATATACACATCATAAGCGTGGCAACAGATATTGCAATCCAACCACCATAAGCCCGAATACTTTCAGATAAAGGTATTGCCGCATCCAAAGTAAAAGCACTTCCACCAAAAAAGATAAAAGCAGCTATCGATAAGATAATTAAAATCAACTGTAAAGCATTGGGATCTCTTCGATAATTCAAATATCCCAATATTGCTCCTGCTGGAAGAAATAAATGTGAAACTCTAGGATGGTCTAGTGTGGCCACATCAAATATTAAGCAAAAAACTACAGGAAAAATAAAGAGGACGACTTGTGAAAGCAATATACCCGCTGAAATCCGATGTATATAAATCAAAAATAAACTGAAGATAGACATTGTTGTAAAAAAAATATCAATACAAACAATGAACCACATCTTTGCAAAGCTGAAATATATGGTCCAAAATAGGCAAAAAGCGATACAAATAGCAATATTTGCTTTAGCCGCAATCGTTATTTGCTGGTTTTTTATGGCATTGAAATATTTATTTTGGTTTTTTAAATAGGATAAAACGACCATAAATCACTCCATTACAAATATTTATTGATCAAGTATCCACATTGTTTTTATATACAATTTCAGAATCACATCAATAAACACTAAGCTATTAAAAATACTTATAAATTATAAATATCTGACTTGTTAACATGCTTGATTAGCTTTAAAAAACGACTGTCGTTTTCAATTTAGTCCTTTAAATAATTATCCGTCTAGTAATCGATCAATTTATATTTTTTGACATTTATAGCTCAAAAGTGTTCAAAATCAATATTGTGAATAATATTAAAAATAGTCATAAAGGTAAAAAGTATTTTTTAATGAAATTGTATATGCTCCAGCATCCTGCTAAGTGAGTTGTATTAAAAAGATAGCTTTAATTGAAAAACTATCTTAGACAAAAACAGAATATACCATGTTTTTTCACATGTTACGGCGCCAACAGATGAGTAGATAAAATAAATATCCACAAGCATTGTGTAGTTAAAACAACGCAATACTCATTTTCACCCACTCAAATAAACAACCAAATTCACGTGAAAAAACATATTTTCTAAAATATTTCATAAACCCTACAAAACCCAATATAAAAAAAATATAAGTTTTACATCTGAATAATTTTTTGGAAAAACATATCATGTCCCCAAGTAAAACTTACCTATTTAAAACAAATACATCACCATTCTCTATTACTCAAGCAATAATTTATATAGACTGAATCAGCACTTTTTAGCCTATAACTTTAAAAATCAAATTAAAATTAACGTATTAAAATATTTATAATTTAGCTAATTTTTCGAATTAATGTTTAAGAATTTCTTTAATATTCAGAAAAATTTATCATTTGTAAAGCTGATATAGAGTTTCTTTCATAATCTGTTGTCATTTGGTCTTTATCAAAGTCTAAGGACACATTCTCATCTAACTTAGGCAAGTTTGGTGTACAGCATGAAATAGACTGTCTCCAGATGCATATCAAACTTATAAATTTGCCGAGAATATTTATGCAACAGGAATTAGTGCCCAAAAGAAAGTTTTATACAAATGATTTGCTCTCAGGTTTAGTTGTTTTTTTAGTCGCTCTACCGCTCTGTTTAGGTATAGCCAGTGCCTCAGGTGCACCATTAATTTCTGGCATTATTGCAGGTGTTATTGGTGGAATCGTTATAGGTTATTTGAGTGGTTCTCATATCAGTGTCTCAGGTCCTGCTGCTGGACTTACTGCTATTGTTTTAACGCAATTGGATAAGCTTGAAGGCAATTATCAAGCTTTCTTATTTTGTTTGGTTTTAGCAGGTCTCCTCCAATTATTTTTTGGATTATTTCGCTTAGGAACATATTCAAATTTTATCCCAACCAATGTGATTATGGGGCTTCTTGTTGCCATCGGGTTAATATTGATCATCAATCAGCTTCCTCTGCTCTTTGGGATCAAAACTGAAATTCTTCAACAACGTTGGAACGAAGGGATAGGCCTACTACAACACCTTGATTATGGTGCGGCAATCATTGGTATTTCTAGTGTATTCATTATTTTATTGTGGGATAAAACACCTTTAAAAAAAATGGTGATCCCCTCTGCGCTTATTGCGGTTATTTTTGCTGGGTTATTAAATTATTTTTTTATCAATACAAATTCCAGCCTCGCAGTCAGCACTGAACATTTAGTCAATCTTCCCAATATCTTTTCAGGTGTTGAATCAATTATCAGTTTCCCTGACTTCACTCAATGGAATAATCCTATTATTTATACAGGCGCCATTACACTCGCAATCGTCGCCTCGCTTGAAACGCTATTAAATCTTGAAGCAGCGGACAAAATGGATCCGCAAAAGCGGGCCTCTCCGCCGAACAAAGAGTTGGTTGCTCAGGGTATCGGAAATACCATGTCTGGTTTAATTGGAGGTATGCCGATTACTTCAGTGATTGTTCGAAGTTCAGTCAATGCAGCAAGTGGCGCAAAGACTAAATTCTCTGCAATTTTTCACGGTATTTTATTGATTATTGCAGTTTTATTTCTAACACCATTAATCAATGTTGTTCCATTATCTTCCCTTGCCGCCATTTTAATTTTAACTGGCGTGAAATTAGCAAGTCCTTCACTTTTTAAACGGATCTATGGTCAAGGATGGAAACAATTTCTACCTTTCATTGTAACGGTTATTGCAATTATTGCGACTGATCTGCTGATCGGTATTTTGTTGGGGTTGTTGATTAGCTTTATTATTGTATTAAAAAATAATTTATTCCGTGGAGTTCGTATCATTCATGAAGCACATTTGCATGGAAATATTACCCGTATTGAACTAGCACCCAATATTAGTTTTTTAAATCGTTCGGCTTTGGTTTCTGCTCTAGAGAAAATAGTCAGTGGTGATACCGTAGTGATCGATGCATCAAATACCTACTACATCGATCCTGATGTATATCAAGTGATTAAAGACTTTAGAGATGAAACTGCTACAGAAAATGGGATTGATGTAAAACTTATTGGATTTAAAATACATTATCCTGAAATTAAAGAAGAAGAACTGGATATTGATGTCAGTACTCAGGAAATTCAACGACAACTTACGCCTTCGCAAGTATTTGAGCTACTCAAAGAAGGTAATCAAAGATTCGTTAACCATGAACGTATTTATCATAATATTGCTCGTCAAATTCAGGTCACTGCACAATCTGGACAGCATCCATTTGCAACTGTTTTAGGTTGTATGGATTCACGTGCGCCAACTGAACGGATTTTTGATGTCGGAATTGGTGACCTATTTAGTTTACGAATCGCTGGAAATATTGCGGGTGAAAAAGTATTAGGTTCTTTAGAGTTTGCCTGTAAGAGTAAGGGCTCAAAATTAATTTTAGTATTGGGACATACAGACTGTGGTGCTGTGACTGCTGCTTGTCAGATGTATGAACAAAAAAAGGATATCACTCAACTGAGCGAAACCCCACATGTACAATATTTCCTGAAACCGATTATGCAGGCAGCTGAAAACGTACATAAAGAAATGACTGATTACCAACTCACCAGTAATTTCATTCAAGCGGTGACTATTGCAAATGTACAAAATAATATTGCCTATATCTTAAGAAATAGCCCAGTACTGAAAAAGATGGTCGAAGAAGGTGAAATTGGCATTGCAGGTGGTATTTATGATGTAAAAACTGGAAAAGTAGATTTTTTATAAAGTCGATACCAGTATAATCTCATTGTGATCTGTATAAGGATATCAGCATAAAGCTGATCTTAAAGGCAAGTGTAGTGATCGACATGGATGTCATCTTCGCCCCTTTTGCAAGGATCTCTAATAAATCTTTATCAGCTTTCTATTCATAAATGAAAGAATCTAAATCTTTAGTAAAAATTAAACTGAAAGCCCATCACTATACTCTCAACAAAACAAAAGAAGCCTGAATATTCAGACTCCCTTCCCTTATGATGCGCTTGATATTAATTTTGAAAATATTAGGTCTATTTCTTTAAATATTTGCTTATAGCCCTTCAAGTTTAAGACGATTGACCTGTTGACGATAAAGTGACACAGGATCTGGTCCAAACCATGCTTTTAAGCCCAAAATCTGATTGATTTCGTCTAGGTGCGTTTGATTATAGTCGTCTCTAATCACTTGTCCAAAATGTGCATTGCAACGGTTAACCAAGCCATCATTGTCATTATTTTTATAAGATCTTGGTGCCATGGTGGAAATGGCAACGTCAATGACATCAAGTAGATTGGTTGCTTGAGCTTTACCTGTCCACGAGTAATGATATACCCCATTACTGGTAATCTTCTGACCGTTACCACAATCAGATGGGATTGCTGCAGTTGGGAATCTTGCATTGAATTCTGCAGAACCCTTTTCACTTAATGATTTTAATGAGCGATCTAGACTAATCGGCAAATCAGGATTACCTTGTAGGAGTAATTCCACTGGAGCAACGATATACTGTCCTAAGACGGTAAATAAAAATTTCTCAGCAGGATTATCCAACATGTCATCTCCCACTTTGGACCCTTTAAACGTTCCAGCAACAGCAGTGAGTGAAGCAACTTTTTCAGGTGCAATCGCTTCAATATAACGAATGGTCGGTCCACCATGACTATGACCAATCAGATTAACTTTTGACTTTCCCGAGAGTGCCAAAACTTCATCTACTTGTTGTAGCAACTGCTCGCCACGAACTTCGGTGGATTCTAGTGGAGAAACCTGGGTTGCATAAACCGTCGCACCATTACGTGCCAAATCAGGAAGCACCTGATAAAAATAATCCATCCCAAAAGCTGTCGGACCGAGTCGAGTAAAACCAAACATCCCATGGTTAAATACAACAGGATATTTGGTTTTTGCATAATCAGAAGCCACATAGTCGCTGCTGACGCTGTTTAAACCAGAAGCAAAAACTGGCATAGCCAATGTGGCCAAAGCCACAATACTAGCGGTGAGTAAAGTCTGTTTCATATATTTCCCTGCTATCTTGATTTCTTTTATTAAGAAATAAGCATCATTCACGTTATAAATCCTCTATAACCATGCATTTTTTGTTTTTTGCATAGTGCTCCTCATAAATAAAGCTATCATCTAAAAGCCTTATTTACTCAATCCTATTTACCCTCCTTGGTTATGGATATATTCAAAGTTGTGTAGGCACAATTATTCTGGTTGATTGCATAAATGAAATGACTGCATTTGTTTGACTAAATCACGCAGTGTCCTTATATCTTTTAGTTTTGACTGTTGCTGAATTTCTTCTTTTCGGCCTTTCTAAAATCACATTAAATTATTTTTCCAGTTTTGAGCTTACTCAGTAGCTGAAAGATTTTCATGATCTATCACGTTTATTCGCTTGACTGTGTAAATATTGTAAGCTGCTTACTTGTCTAATTAGATCGCTAGCCTCTTCCCCCAGAAGAAAGAGGTTTTGTAGTGGTCTTAAATTAAAATAAGCTCATTGATAATATTTAAAATATTCCTGAATTATATTACGGGGCGTTGATGACTTCGTTGCTTAGGATATGAACAGAACGAAAAGTAACTCATCAGTTCATTTTACTGAAAAAACTGAGATATCACTTTAGAGATGTTGTGTAAAGCCAAGAAAATCGTCCAGTTGGCTAAATACCACCTAAACAGATAGATGTGAATAGTCATCATTGTTTATTAGTATGGCATTTAATTACTTAACTATAAAAACCTTACATTTTTCAAAAATTACCACTGCATTCCCTTGCAACCTGCTTAAATACTTTTACAAAAAACAATTCCATTACTTAAATATTGATTTAACTTGTCCGTTTTAAAATTCATTATTTTTAAAAATTTCTCTATAAAATCAAAATTTTACTGAAAATACACCTCAAACGATACAAGGCAAAACTCAGATTTCTCTTATGATTTAAAGTACATTGGTTAAATGATAACTGCTAATTTTGTTGGACAATTTCGATTGTAACTATCCCAAAAAGTCATTTAGTACAGAACGATAAGTTCACATTCAGCTTTTATTTTTTAAATTTCAGATGAAATGAAAACTCAACATTAGAAATGCACTTGAATGCTACTTATTGTTATATTATAACATAACATTTAAATAATCTCATTAACTGCGTTCCTTTAAGTCACAGGGCATTTTTTACATGTTTAGGTCGTTTTTTCCCAATCCAAAGTGGTTTTTTTTATCTTTAATTACTTGGTTGATTATTAATTTATTTTTGTGGAACTTTGGTGGAAGCCATTGGGGTGAGTTTTTAGGTTTACCCAAAGGTTATGCAAATTTAGAACTTCCCATAGGCGTTAGTCGCTTCTGGTCACTCTCTTTCATATGGTTTTATTTATGGTTCTTCATCTCAACATCTATTTTTGCAGGTTTTTGGCATTTAAAATCAGATAACCGTTGGCAAAGATGGTCCGTATGGGGGTCATCATTTATTCTATTTAATATCTGGTTTGGCGTTCAAGTAAGCGTCGTAATCAATGCTTGGTATCAACCATTCTATAACCTTATTCAAAACATGTTAGAAAATGGTGGAGGTGATATTAAAGAACTCTATATGGGAACAATTACTTTCTTATTGATTGCTCTAGTTGCAGTTACTTTAGCTGTAATCAATTCTTTTTTTACCAGCCATTATGTATTTCGTTGGCGCACAGCTATGAATGAATATTATACCAAGCACTGGCAAGAACTACGTCATGTAGAAGGTGCTTCCCAACGTGTTCAAGAAGATACCATGCGTTTTGCAACAATTTTAGAAGACCTTGGTGTAAATTTTATTAAGGCGATCATGGTCCTAATTGCTTTCCTGCCTATTTTATTTGAACTTTCTAAACAAGTAACAGAATTACCACTGGTTGGAAATATTGATCATTCTTTAGTCTGGGCAGCAATCATATGGGCAATATTCGGTACAGTTTTACTTATGCTGGTCGGGATTAAATTACCCGGTCTACAATTTAATAATCAAAGGGTTGAAGCTGCTTATCGCAAAGAATTGGTTTATGGAGAGGATCATGAGCAACGGGCACAACCTAAAACATTAAAAGCACTATTTGGAAGTGTTCGGCAAAACTATTTCCGATTGTACTTTCATTACACCTATTTTAACCTTGCAAGCATCTGGTATATTCAATTAGATATTTTGTTTAACTTATTCGTTTTATTTCCATCCATTGCAGCTGGAAAAATGACATTAGGACTCATTACCCAAATTACCAACGTTTTTGATCAAGTACGTCAATCTTTTCAATATTTGATTAACTCTTGGAAAACAATTATAGAGTTACTTTCCATTCACAAACGCTTAAAAGCTTTCGAATCAATTTTAGATAAATAACATTAAGACTAAATTATCTTCTCCTGTAACAGCTTTGAAATGTGTTGATCGTCTTTATACTGATTTTTGTATGATTGATGTGGCTGAGAAAGGTGTGAAAGTCATTGAAAACGTAGACAGTTTAAGCTTTGACGAATTGCAGTCGATAACTGGATGCGAAGTTGATTGATGTAACTATATAAAACCTCCCTTCGTCCCTCATGAAAGGGGGGTAACTTAAATTGCAAAACATTGGATGGAAGCTATTAGGCAACATAAGTTTTATAAGCATAATTTTGGAAAACCGTACTCACTTCCTTATAAAATCGATTTAACTCATAGCTTGGTCTACCACAAACAACCAAGCAAACACTCAAGTTAATTAAACAATTTCTCATGGATTCATCATTTTCATGCAGCATGAGGAAATTAAAAAAAGAATTGATACTTCAGCACTAAAAAAATACCAGTCATAAAGACTGGTATTCATCATCTGTTAAGGCTTTTCACCATTTGCTAAACGCTGTTCAATCGCATCCAATACCGCAGGTAAGTCAGCAATACTATCAATCACATAATGTGTACCTGAAGCATTCATTTTTGCGTATGCTTTTTCTTTTAAACTTAGTTGTTCAGACGCTGAAAGTGCAGACCATTCTTCGAAGCTTAGCCCCACTTCATTCCCACTAACGGCCAAACCCACAGTCCAACAACCAGCGTTTAAACCTTCTTCGATGCCGACCACTGTGTCATCCACTTTCACCACATTTTTAACATCTAACACATCAAGTTCGATTAAGTTTTTCCACAACATTTCAGGATATGGACGACCATGTTTCACATCACTGGCTGTGATAGTACAGTCAGGCACATAGCCTTGATCAGCTGCATCTTGCATCAATTGACCAATCATCATCGAAGCATAACCAGTATTACTGCCTATTTTTGCACCACGGGCACGAATATCAGCAAATGCCTCTAATGCCCCCGGAATCAATTTTGAGCAGCTTGGGATGCTTTTCAATTGGTATGGAATAAAGTCCTGATATAAACGGTCAATATCCGCCACAGTCACTTCAGCACCATGTGCCTGTTTCCACGCATCTGCAACACGTGGCATTTTCAAAACTGCCGCAATGTGATCGCGTTTTTCCAAACCCATTGGCGCACGTGCTTCTTCAATTGAAATTTCAACTTTATTATCTGAAAATAAGGCCATAAATGCTAAAATTGGTGCACGTGAACCAAAATCTACTGTTGTACCTGCCCAATCAAAAACCACGGCTTGTAATGCTGAAGTTGAAGTGTTCATAAGTTTGTCCTATTCATTTCTCAAAGTTAAAAATAGCTATCTTGCGTAAGTTGAGTTTTGCGTAATATTTAATTTCAAATGGAAGCGCCCGCTCCTTTCAAAGGAGATAGCTAGGGAGAGGATTTATAATCTCCCCCCATCCAAACCTCCTTCCTGAGCCATAAATGGCGCAAAAATGAAGTTGTGAATTCCAATCAAATTCGATAGTGCTCAATCGCTGTTAAAAGTCGTTCAATATCATCTAAATAAATCTCTCCGATATTGCCGATACGGAAGCAATTTAAATCGGTGACTTTGCCGGGATAGATCACAAACCCTGCTTGTTTCAGATTTTCATACAAGGCTTGAAAGCTAAAATCGACTTCATTTGGATATAAAAATGTAGTGATAATTGGAGATTGTGGTGCGTCTTGATCTAAGACCATTTCAAAACCAAGCGCTTGCATACCTGCAGCTAAACGTTGTTGATTATGGAAATAACGCTGATAACGAGCGGTTACTCCACCTTCTTGTTCTAATTCTAAAAGTGCTTGATAAAAAGCACGCACCACATGAGTGGGTGAAGTAAAACGCCATTTACCATTATGCTGTTCCATGGTGTTCCATTGGTCATATAGGTCTAAACTGACTGAACAAGCCAAACCTTTGCACGCTTGTAATTGCTCACGTTTTGCCAAAATAAAACCAAAACCTGGTACACCTTGGATGCATTTATTGGCACTTGAAATCAAGAAATCAATTTCAAGCTCTGCAATGTCCATTGGTACACCACCAAAAGAACTCATCGCATCGACAATCCACACTTTGTTTTTGGCTTTGACAATGCGTCCAATCGCTTGAATTGGATTTAATAAACCTGTGGTGGTTTCGCAATGCACACATGACACATGAGTGATATTGTCATCTTCAAGTGCTTTTTCGATATCAGCCAGTTGAGGGATTTGCATTTCAGGGTAGCGTAATTCCACCACGTCAATTTTTAAACATCGAGCCATTTGCACCATGCGTGCACCATATGCCCCGTTATTGATAATTAAAATTTTACCATCCTTTGGAATCGCCGAACCTAACACTGCTTCTACAGAGAAACTCCCACTGCCTTGCATCAACACAGCACTATATTGTTCAGGTTTTGCAGTTGCCAACGCCACCAAACGACTGCGGATCTCCTGAACCAATGCGTTATATTCTTTGTCCCAAGTACACCAATCACGTTGCATCACACGACGCACACTTTTCGAGGTAGACAATGGTCCCGGTGTCAACAGTAAGTATTTATTTTCAACATCGTTTTCAATTGTGTTTGCAAGTTCAATTTGTGCGTTCATTTCGCCTAACCTTGTTCAATTTCATACAGTATAAACAAATCTGGTTTAAACCAGATTACAAAATATAATTTTCTAACATTTCTTTCATAAATCCTGCGCCTGTGGTCATGCCTTTGCCTGCAATCGCACTAACAAGGAAAATATTGGTTTCAGCTTCTATCACACATGCCAATTCCGTAGGATGAGTCAGATAGTAACCATTCCAACGAGATTCAATTTCAGGTAGTTCTAAGCCAATATTTTCTTTGCAATATTGCAAAATGAATTGGTTAATTTCTTCACGTTGATTAAATTGTGGTATGTCTTCAATCGGATAATATTCATGGCTATCGCCCAAAATAATTTGTCCGAATTCATTTTGTTTAATCAGGATGTGAATACCGTATTTTTCAACTAAACCGATTTGTGATTCATTGCGTAAATCTTGATGACTAGGGCAAATCTCAAAAGCGGGATAACGAGAGATCGACAATCCTGAATAAATCGAAGCTTTAAGATTGACTTTTAGCGGTTTGGTTAATGCCATTTGTAAAGTACAACGTAATAAACCTTTTTGTTGTAAGAGCTCGGGATACAAGGATTGTGTCTCTTCACCATGACAAATCATGACTTTATTTGCGGTAAATGTTTGACCTGATGCCAAGCGAATATGCGCCATGCCTTGATCAAAGTTCGTCAATACCACAGAAGCATTGCAATGAATGTGTACACCAAGTTTTTCGGCATATTGCAACAAACGCAATCCCACCAAATGTGGCTCAACTGAATAATCTTCATGAAACACCATACCGCCACGTAGCGCAGTTTCTGGGTTTAAATAAGCATATTGATCAAACAGTTGCTGCTTAGACAATAGACTTACAGGAATCTGATAATCAGCTGCAGCTTGAGCAAACTCGTTTAATACTTGCCATTCAAGTTCAGTATTGGCGAGATACAAGCCGTTTCGCTGTTGAAACGAAATATCGGTTTGTGCCTGAATCCGTTGATAAAATTCACGGGTCGCCAAAGCATATTCACGCCATTTCGCATCAGGACGGCTTAGAGTCGAAGTCCCAACCATGCCAAAGTTACGGCGAGTCGCACCTATAGGTTGTGCATATTTTTCAAAGACTTGCACCTTTAAACCTTGCTCTGCCGCTTGGATTGCAGCCGATAATCCTAAAATGCCTGCACCGACAATAATTAAGTCAAATTGTGCTGTATTCATTGTCTTTTCCACCTTATCTACCTTTTTTAGGACGCAAAATCCCCAGCGCCTAAAAGAAAGCGTTCAATTCAAATGATTTAGTTAATTAAAAAGATTGACTGAAAGATCAATTTGTTATGAATGTGTTTGCTCACGCCAACGTTGTGTCGATACCATCATTTTCCGAGTGAATAACCAATGCAGCAACTTGACTGCACATGAGGTGAGTAAAATCAAAATACTCATCGCCACAGCTGCCACGGTATCACCTGCATCATCCATATTCAGCACCGCCACCGATGCCAAATTGGTATCAGGTGAATAAAGGAAAATCGCAGCTGAAACAGTTGTCATAGCATTGACAAATAAATACACCAACACATCACACAGCGCAGGAAAGGTTAAAGGCAAATATACTTTGCGGAACATTGTCCAATGTGAAGATCCTAAACTTTGTGCAGCATGATCAAGTTGATTCGGGATCTGTTGAATCGCATGCGTTAAGGTCAAATGTGGCACGGTGTAATAATGAATAATGGTTGAAATCACCAACAGCGTCATCGTACCGTAAACGAAAGATACAGGATTTTGCGGTGCGTTAAAGAACAAGATATAAGCAATACCCAACACCAAGCCCGGCACAGCCAAAGGCAATAACACCAAGGCTTTTACATAGTTTTTTAGCAAAGGATGTGCTTTAAAACGGGTACTAAATAAGGCAATGATGAAAATTATCATCGTACCGAAAACTGTACTAAACAATGCCAATTTTATTGAGTTAAAATAACTTGACCAACCACCACCATCAACATAGTCAAAACGATAATGATTTAAGGTCATTGACAAATCATAGGGCCAATAGCGAATGAATGATGCGAGAATCGCAGTCACAATAATCAGTAAAATACCGCCTGAAATCACCCCACAAAATACAGTTAATGCTTTTTCAATTCGAGGATTGGCACGCAAACGATAAGGCTGAATTTGGAAATTTTGATAGCGTTCCTGATGGCGACTTTGGTATCGATCAAAAATGAATGCCAACACCGCAGGACAGAGTAACAGAATCGAAATGACGGCACCCATGTTCATATTTTGTTGACCAATGATCTGCTTATATACATCCAACGCCATCATATTGAATGACCCTCCAATCACTTTGGGAATCCCGAAATCGGTAATGACATAAGTAAATGCCACTAGACAGGCACTGACTAAACCATAGCGAATCGCAGGAAAAGTCACAGCCCAATGAGTTTGTAGTGTATTTTTTCCTAAAGCATGAGAAGCCTCAATCAAATGTTGATCAATATGGCGAAATGCACCCATCATCAACACGACCATGGCAGGAAATAGCCAAAAGCAATAACTGATCAAAATGCCTAGTGGACCATAAATTTCCACCTCTCCCAGCATGCCCTTAAAAACACCTTGCTGACCAAATAAATATACCAAAGCCAATGAAGGCAGAAGTGAAGGCGCAAGAATCGGTAAAAATGCCACGGTTTTAAAGAAAGCTTTGCCTCGAATATTGCAATTGATCAATGCAAAAGCATAAACACTTGCCAAGCTCACCGTAATCAACATGGCTGTAATGGCAATCCACATCGAATTAAAAATCGATGAGATTAAGGCCGGATTGGAAAAATAAGCTGTAAAGTTATCCAACCCGACAAATTGATGCTGTTCATTTAAAAATGCGCTTTGCATCAATACGATTAAGGGTGCAATCAAACTCATGGTGAATAGAATTGCTGCGACAAACAACACCGCACTTGAACGCAATGAATAACGAAAACGATGTGCTGTTTGACTACTTAATAAAGCATCTGCAGCAGACTGATTTAACATCTCGCATGCCCTCGTGAATTAAACACATGTAAGTCACGAATCGGCACTTGCAGATACATTCCAGCTTGCACCACCGCCATATGTTGATGATCCACATCAACTTGCAACATATTGTCATCTGCCTGATCTTGGTTTTGCATCACGCAAAATAGACGACGTTTAGCACCTAAAAACTCAGTATTGACAATATGTACAGCTAAATTTAAATATTCAGTAGAAGGTTCATTTCCAGCAACAAATTTGACATTTTCAGGTCGAAAAGCGATTTCATAATGTTCATCTTGGGCAAAGCTTAAATGTGGAAATTCAATAAAAGATTGCTCATTCATTTTTAAATGATGCGTATCGACCGCTACTGTCTGTATAAAATTCATCGAACCAATAAACTGTGCTACAAAACGAGTTTGCGGTTTGTAATAAATATTATGTGGCGTATCGAGTTGTTCAATCACACCTTTATTCATCACCGCCACACGGTCAGAAATACTTAACGCCTCTTCCTGATCATGCGTAACCATGATCGCAGGCAAATTTAATTGACATTGAATGGTACGAATTTTTTGGCGGAGGTTTAAACGTACCAAAGCATCCAAAGCGGACAAAGGTTCATCCAACAATAAAACATCAGGATTGGGCGCAATTGCACGGGCTAAAGCCACACGCTGTTGCTGACCACCTGACAATTGATTGGGATATTTTTCTGAGATATTGGGCAATTCAATTAAGTTTAATAATTCATTGATACGAAATTGAATCTCTTGCGCTGACCAGTGTTTTTTATGCAAACCAAATGCAATATTTTCCGCCACAGTTAAGTTTGGAAAGAGTGCATAGTTTTGGAAAACAATGCCACATTTACGTTTTGCAGTATTAAAATGGGTAATATCAATTTGTTGTTTAATCACTTTGCCATAATCAGGCTGTTCAAGCCCAGCAATGATGCGTAGCAATGTTGTTTTACCACAACCTGATGGACCTAAAAAACTAACAAATTCACCTGCTTTCAAGTCAAGGTTAATGTGCTCCAAGACACGGCTTGAACCAAAAGATTTTTGAATATCCATCACTTCAAGCACTGTTTTTGATTCTGCCATTTTAAACGTTCTTAAAGTTGAGAGCAGATGCCCTGCCGAGTTTGGCATGTCTTGCCCTGTCCTACTATTTTGTAAATGCGATGGAATTTGCATACTGCACCTAGTTTTTAATCGTTAATTTTGAATAACTGATTCTGAATAGCTTTTTGTGTGTATATGATTCAATTACTTTTCAAATTTTGCTGACCATTGTTTTAGAATTGATTCACGCTGTTCAGCTGCCCAATAAAAATCATTCTTCACCAATTGCTGCGCGAGATTTTTTGGGAAGTCTTGGTTTTTGCTATGAACATTTTGATGTGCCACCATTGAAAAGTTTTGTGCATAAGCTTCATTGGCAGCTTGGCTAACACTCCAATCAATAAACTTCTCTGCACTGCTGAGTTTTTTCGTACCTTTGACAATGGCTGAGGCTTCCATTTCCCAACCTAGCCCCTCTTTCGGATAGACAATTTCTAAAGGTGCACCACGTGATTTCAGCTTAAAGCCCGGATAACCAAACGAAATACCGATGACCGTTTCACCTTGAGCCGCCATCTTGCAAGGCTTCGAGCCTGAATGTACATACTGAGAAATGTTTTTATCGAGTGCCTGCATATATTGCCAAGCTTGTTTTTCACCAAAAATTTGTATCCATGCAGTCACATCCAAATAGCCTGTGCCACTCGATGCCGGATTTGGCATCACGATTAACCCTTTATAAATTGGTTTAGTCAGGTCTTGCCATGTTTGCGGAATCGGAAGTTTTTTCTTTTCCAATTCAACAGTATTGACACAAACAGCTGACTCCCAAGCAGTCATGCCTGTCCATGTTGGAATGTCGTTTTGGCTATAAAAATCAGTTTTAAGTTGTTCGATATGCTTCGGACGATACGGTTGCAATAAGTCTTTTTTTTCCATGACCAATAAACTGGTCAAAGCAAGTCCCATCACTACATCGGCTTGTGGATTCTTTTGTTCTGCTAATAATTTTGCGGTGATCACACCTGTCGAATCACGCACCCATTTTACTTTTAATTCAGGATGTACTTTGCGTAATTCCCATTGATAACGCTTTAATTGATCCGCTTCAACCGCGGTATAGACTGTGATTTGCTCAACATCATTCGAGGTTGAAGACGTGGTGCATGCTGTGCTGACACAAGCAAAGAGAATACTTGTGCCCATGGCGAGGAGCTTTTTTTGCTGCTGTTTCAGATACGGGCTCATTATGACATTCCTAACGAATGCTGCTTCTTGATAGCCTGTATTTCAACAAAAGTTTATGACAATTTAATTAATCTGGTTTAAACCAGATTAATTATTTTAATTCTATATTATGACGCTTCAAAATGTAAATCGAGTACATCATGTAACCAATATTCTTGGTCAACATCGGTAATCACTCCATTTTGATCGCAGTTGGTACGGCAAATATATAACCCCATACTACCAACATTGACATGCAAAGCTTTGGCTTGTTGTTCTGACAATACCGTTGGATAAAGATTAATATGCGCTCGGGTCAATTGCCGTTGATAATGCTCTGCCATCAGAGTCGTAATAGAACCTTCTAATTGTTGTTCTAAGAATTGAGGAAATAAACTTGCATTGATACGTAAATGTTCAACTACCGCAGGACGACCATTGATACTACGACGTCGCCACATCGAATAAATATCATCACCCACCGAAATTTTTAAATGTGCTGCATCCCAAGAGGTCGCTTGCAGCAATTCCGCAGAAATCAATTCCGTACTTGGTACACCCCCTTGCTCAGTCACATATTGGTTAAAACTTTTAGTCGATTGCGGCCGGTAAATAATTCGTGGCGCACGAACAAACCAACCACGGCGATCTAAACGATAAATCAGACCATCCATTTCCAAAGCCAATAATGCTTCTCGAACTGCGACACGTGTAGTAGCAAATTGTTCCATCAACACACGCTCTGAAGCGAGTTTGGTATTGGCACTCCATTGCCCAGACTCAATCTCATGGGCAATAGCATCTCGAATGGCAATATATTTGGGAATACGTGGAGAAGTCGTTTCTTGAACAGGCATACACATTTATTTTGTGAAAATTTCTTCTAATATACTCAAATATCGTGTCTAAGCGATGACATTTTTAAAATAAGCATAGTTCATACACAAATTTTATGTTTTAAAAAGCTCATCTTTTGATGAGCTTTTGGAGATCACAATGAAATGTGTTGAGTCAAAAAGACTCATGATTTTTCTCAAAGAATTACTTATTTGTTTTGTTTGGCATCTCCATATTTGAATGATTCATATCCCTCATCGAAGAAGGCATATTGGTCATTTTTGAATGATCCATTTGTGACATTTCTGAAGCGTTTCCATGCTGATGTTGCGTTGAGTTATTTGTTTGAGTTTTAGGATCATTGTTTGTTTTACAATTTTTTTCACATTTCTTTTGTTTTTTGTCTATTGGCTGTTCATCGACTGTTCTAGTCAATACTTTGTCTTCATCCTCATGTGCCCATGTTTGAACTGTGGTCATTAAAGCACCCATACAGATTAAAGCTTTTACACTTCGACTAAGTACATTTCTCATGAGTTTCTCTCAGATTAAGTTTGTTCACTTTTACAATAAAATAATTTGCCAAACTTTAAAGTGACATGAAAATGATATTTTAGTCAGCCAAAACTATATGAGCTTTTATAAAACAATCTGCAGCATATGATCACAGTATAAGTACTTTGGTGTTCTACTCATTCAATCAACTCAAAATGGGGGTTTTCCGAACGATTTGTTTTTTCTATAAAAAAGAAAGCCAATGTTCATTTTAATGCCACATCAATTCGCTAAATTATTGCATTAAAAGACGGAACTAAAAATTTTAGCTACTATACTTTCTACCGAGAATACACTGACATTTAAAAACACAAGAGAACCTAGTATTATTTTAAAATATAAAACTCATACAAAAAAATTCATAGTATTTTTATCATTAATTTCTGATTTTAAAAGGGCTTAAAGAATGATATTGACAAATAATCAGTTTTTTTATTTATCCATTTTCTTTATTCTTATCATTTATTTAACTATTGAGAATGCACATGCTGAAGGGAATTGTCCTTCAGGCTATTATCCTATAGGTGGACAAGGTGTTCAAGGTTGCGCACCTATTTCAGGCGGAGGAAGTGGTGGATATACAAATCAAAATCCAACGTTGTATCCTCAGATTGAAACATTATGGGGTGCGATTGCAGAGGATAAAAGTAAAGGCTTAAAAGGGCGTCCAATTGGTTTTACAAGAAATTTTAAATCTAAAGATGAGGCACAAGCAAAAGCATTAAAAGCGTGTCAACAGGATGGCGGACAAAAATGTGAAGTATCTAAAACTTATTCTAATCGCTGTGTTGCTATAGCTGATCCAATTAATGATGGTCAAAAATCAAAAATTTTACTTGATTTTTCAGAGGATGGTGCTAAAAAAGGTGCATTAGTGTTTTGTTTAAGTGAAAATTTACAGCCTTGTCGTATTGTATATTCTGGTTGTAGTATTGGAGATTAGATACTAAAAAATGAACGTATTCAAAATACAAATTATGAAATAGATTTAGAAATCGCCAGATTAAAACGATCTCGATGAATCACACAATTACCTCATCTCTTTTAGACAAATTTCTGAATAAATTAAAAAAATCCCTTGTATCAACAAGGGATTTTTAAATATTTGGCGGAAGCGCTTCATACTGTCTAAAACTGTCTGACATAAAATTATTTTTTAATAACTTAAAATAAAAACCAATCCAACCGATCAGTTTTAAAACTTAAAAAATTTAAATCTCGCTCATCTTCTTTTTATAAATATTTTAAAAATAAAAAACATTTTCAACTGGGGCTAAAGCATCATGATCTTTTATTAAATTAATATAACTCATCGGAAAGTTATATCCTAAACTACTCTCAACTTCATGTATTATATCTAAGGATAGTTGTCCGTTATCATCATAAACTCGCATCTTATTTACCTATCTTAATAATTACCACTTGATAAAGAATTTTGCCCCGAACGAGGAACAGCCTTATTCGAATGAATAGAGTTTGGAACTAATTGCATATTATTCGGCGCTGACTGACTATTATGATACCAAGTATAATCAGGGATCATCTTTAATTACATTCCACATATCTTTTGATGCTTGAATCATTTGTCCTATATAATTTTTTTCTCATCTAGCTTAGTTTTAAATATCACAACATCATCAAAAATTGCTAAACCTCGACTATGAAATGGTGCAATTTATAACTCTGGATTTTAATATTTACCAAATTCTAAATCTATCCACTTAATTTCCGAAAATTTACTCTTAAAAAAATACCCTCCAAATTAGACTATAAGTGTCCAACTTTCAGGGTGCAATTCAAATTTTAGAGGTTTTTAACATTAATCATTAAATTCATCCATACATGATTGTATTTCATAAATAAACTGCGTTTTCGCTTTACCTTGCTCATCTATAGTTAATATAAACTTTCTCCAATCACCGCCTGTATGTGATTCCATTTCATCATGAAGTTTTTGACAAAGATTGCTAATGCTATCTTTTATTTCATCTGATAAACCTGAAGAAAATTTTTCCTCATTTAAAAATGTAGTTAGTTGAGTTCCAACCCAATTTTCCTCGGGGTTGAATTTATATATATATATAATTTGATCAAATTTGATCAAATTTTCATAAAAAGTCTTACATATCTCATTCAATATTTCAAATTGCATTTGCATTATTTTCCACCACCTGCTCCATTTTAAAGACTTGCTCAAACTCACCCCCATAAACTTTAAATGTTAATCTTAAGCTATTAGGTCTTAATGAGCTAGTATCATTTTGCATAAACATAATTTTTATTATTCATTTTTATTTTTCAAATATATTTATATTAATTTTTATAATTTGATCCCTTTATCTAGCCAAATATGAGGGCTGCTAAAAAATACCAGCCCTTTTTATTAATATCTACTACTCATGTAACAAATTTAAAAAATCATCAAAATCATTGGCAACATTATTAACAACCATAGAACTTGTTCCATCTTCAAAATCCACAAAATCATCATGATAAACTAATACTATTTTAGGGTTTGAAGTTTGAGAGTCCTCTCGATAATCAAAACAAATATAGTCTCCATTTGCACATATTCCAAAAACAACTAGATCTTTTATACCATAATTTTCAAGATCATTTACATTATCCTGATTGCTTAAAATATCACCATCCAAATGATCAGATTTAAAACTTAAAAAATTTAAGTCTCTTTCATCAACATTATTGTAAATATTGGTAAAATTAAATATATTTTCCTCTAATCTCACTGCATCATGATTCTTTATAAGATCAATATAATTTTTCGGAAAAAAATAACCTAATTCATCTTGGACTCGCTGAATTTCATTTAGTGAATTTTTACCATTATCTCTACGAATTTCCATAAGTTACTCCACTATTTACCATCTTTTAATGAATTTTGACCTGAATGAGGAACTGCTTTGTTTGAATGAAATTCATCTGGGACTAATTGCATAGTGTTGGGTGAAGATTGAGGATTGTGATGCCAAGTATAATCATCTATTTTTTTCTGAACGCAATTAATACAGTTGAGCAGATCAAAATTCAGAATTTTAACAATCCATTAAAAAAAATAGTATTTTAAGGGAGTTCATAACCAGAATTCTTCATATTTTCAATAATTAGCTCATCAAACTGTTCATCACTTATTCCTCTTATTGATTTTATACTTCTCCAATTCCATATTAATGGTAAAACTTTGCTGTCTAACATTGTAAAATGAGCTAAAAACATATCTGCTAAGTCATATTTATCTAAAATATTATTCTCTAAAAGAAATGAATTGAATACTTCACTTGGCCTTTTACCACTTAATATTTCATTAAAAGATTCACTATTTTCCGAATATGACATATGTTACTCCTCCACTGCTTTCAATTTCTTCAACTTTTGTATAACCATGTCTTTGAGCAATTTTTCCTGTCCAAGTATTTAGTGCAGCATCATTCAAATGAGTGCCTTTCATTCAAATGAGTGCCTTTCATTCCAATAACATCTGAGCCAATGATATTAATATTGGATTTGTCTCCTGCACCTGTGACAACAATATTGGTTTTTCCACCTGCATAAACTTGGCTTTGGTTCGCGGTTGAATAAACCCAACCTTACTCTATTAACAATTATGAATTTTATAAAAAATCACATATAATCAACCATATAATTTCCAAAAATTCATTCCATTAACAATCCAATATTGATATTTATCTGGAATTAATGACCAAAATTGATTAGAAGCTTTACCACTCCAATCCTCAGGTAGATTTTCTTCAAAATTACGCTGCCAATCTGTGTGAAAAAATAATTTACGATCAAGATTCAAATAAAATTTTGGCAGCCTACATTCTAACAAAGACCACTTATCATTATTTATATCCCCCCTACTAGACATAAGGTAACTTTCCACATATTTATATAAATTTTCCAAGTCACTTTCATCTATTTCATGAATAAAAAAACCAATCATCCAATCTAATGATTTAATATTATTTCTAGGCAAGCTAGACAAATATAAAGGCAAATTTTCACTATTTAGTTTAGAGGCGCCCCCTCTAAAATTTTTCAAAGCGCACAAGTAACTTTCCTTATTAAATATCCCCTTCTCCAAATATAAGTCGTAAAACGGCTTAATATCTATTACAAAATTCTCTTTATCATCAACTATAAAATAATGACTCCCTTCCGAAACAATAATTGCTATTTCAACATATCCTTCAAATATAGAGTTCATCAAACTCTGATATTTATTGTTATTTTCTATACTCATTTTCAAACTCCTTCTGTGTCATTACTCTTGCTTTTAAAGATTTCTCTTCTTACAATCGCTCCATATTTTGTTTCTATCGCAACAATTAATATTTCTGTTAATTTAATTGGTTTAGATAAAGTTTTGGAAAAACCTAAACCTAACATTGCTGCTTTAGTTTCTTTTATTTCTCTAGGTGAAAAATACTCCTTTGCAAGTGGATCATATTCAGCACCTAAAGCTGCTGCTAATTGACGAACTGTCAAATCGTTTATGATTCCAATAGCCTTCTCACCCATACTTTTTTCAGGAATTGGAAAAATACAATCTTGACCTTTTGGACAGCTAAATTTAGGCTGAGCTTCATCTTTCTTTTTATTTTCAGTTAATTTCTTTTCAGTACCCTGACTAATTATTGAAAACTCATTATTTTCAACAGCATTCTGCCCAACAACACCAGCAAGCTGCGCATTAAATGCTGAATCTCCAACTGTTCCACCAACCCCTGCTCCTATCGCTGCAGTCAGATCTCGAATTTGAGTCTTTACATCTTCTGGTAAAAGATAGGGTATTGGCTGCAACTTGTAAATCTGTTTGACCGCCCAATGCTCCTGTAACTGCCATAGCTACCGCATTGACTGCTCGACTCTTATCTCCACCCATACCCCAATCTTGGGCTGTTTCTGAAGCTTGTTTGTAACTTGGTGAATTATTTTTCAGAAGTTCTTGTTTTTCAGCTTCATTGTTTGAGTTTTGATACTTATTCCAATCTTCTCCACCTTTGGCTTGTAGTTCTGCTATCGCTGTTTGTTCAGTGTTTTTCTTCTCTTGTTCCGCTTGTTTTTGCTGATTTTGACTATAGGTTCTTGTCGCCGCCACAATGGTTGAAGTCACTTATTTACGTCGGACTTATCTTGAAAAATGTAAAGCTCTGATGTCTGACTTGGCTAAGTTTTGTGCTGCATAAAAAATAAATAGCATAAAATTAATGCGCCTACCTTTGAGGCAGAATCATCAATCCATTTATTAATAATCAAAAAAACCTAAAAATTAACTTACACAAAATAATTTAAGAGCTCTACTACATTTAATTTACAGTCCCATTATTACTTATAAATTTTTTAACCAATCAGGCTCTTCTTCTTCAATAAGCTCAGCATATTCTCTATTTTCAATGATATTAATCCATCCTTCTCCTCTTACAAACATTTTAAGAGATTCAATAATATAGATATCACCAATTTGATGACTAATCGTTATTAAACCATGTTTATGATGTATATATTTTCCGCCAACACCTGCTGGAACTCGCTCATCAATATCTTTAATATTCCATTCATTTACTATCCCTGTCATTTCTGGAATAGATTCAAAAAAGATTATTTCAAAATTTTCATAAATTTTGCACAAGCAAGGATTATCTCTAGTTTCCAATAGTATCTTTGTATACAAATTATTTTCGAACTGTACCTTAACACTTAACATTTATTTATAATTCCTTGGAATAACAGTTTCACCTGTGAAATATTTTTTAAAACTTGCAATGGGGGTATAGTATGAAACATTATGTGGATCTCGAATTACAACTACTTTCTGGCCAGCTTTTTCAGTAATACCATCAACTACCACAAAATGAGAAAATGAGTCTTCACCAATTTTTCCATTAGAAATTCTAACTATAATTGGAGTTCCCTTATTTATTTATCTTTCAATGTCTGAAATTGTCCTACCTGATAATGCTAAATTCTCAACTCCATTACTTGTGAGTAGTCTAAATACATCTTTATAGAAAATTCCACTATCAGATGGAGGTATCTGTTTTATCAATTCATTAACATCCACCTTTTTTTCCTAAAGTATCAAATACCATCACACAAGAGTTATGACCACAAGTTGGTGCATTGCATTCCCTTGGCTTACTAATAATCTTTGTGTTTCCTTCACGATTGCATCCGTTTTTATTAAAATGTGACGGTTTCTTTGCATAAAGGTCTCATAACTATATGATTTTAAAAAATTTGATTAAATTTTAATCCAAATTTAAATTTATTAAAATCAATAGCTTACGTACCTATACAACAAAGCCGTTGACCCCTTTGCAATAGGACTATTTAGTAAATTTTATAATTTCATCAGGAAGATATATTCCTTTATTAGCTACTAAAATTCCATTATCATCAAATATGAAACTATTTTCACTTTTAGATAATACATAAGCTAATTTATTCATAATTTTTATTGTTTCGGGATCTCTACTTTTTGAACTAACATCATACATATAACAATATAGTACATCATCTTCATTTTTATCAGGAAAGCAACTTAAAATTATTGACTCACCTAATACTGTATCCTTTAAGTCACTTAAAGTTGTTTCAATATTATAAATATCAACCCAAACTCTCGCCTTTAAAGTATCTATATATATTTTTTTCTGATCTTCATCAAAAATTAACTTAACATCTGAAATATTGTTTTGTTCCAATTCATTTTTAATAAAATTAAACAAAAAATTAGATGAAAGATTATTTTTACATGGAATCGAGTACGAAATCATAAAACACCCTTTTTTACTTATTAAAAGTAGATCTATTAATAATTAACCAACCATCTTTTGTGTTAATTGAAACTGATTTTACAGCACCTTCATTTAAGATATTACTGATAGGTGTTCCTGGTTTTATAAAATCATTTAACTGTTTTCGGGTAATCCCTGTTTGGACAGCATCAATATACATTTCTGCTTGATGATATCCTTCTTTTTTCAAAGCAGTATCTGCTTTTAATATATTTCGCTTTATAGCAGTTAAACCATTTCCAGTAACTGTTTTAAGTTGAACAGGTATACCATCGAGCCAACCATCAATGGCAGGATATCTAGCTGTAGGAGTACCTTCAAAAACACCACCTTTCAAATCAATAATACTCTGAGCCTGTTGAATTTCATGTGAATCCATGTGTTGCATATTCACTAATTTACTAGATTTAGGAGCTGGTAATGCTAGAAGTTTCTGCGTTGCAACTTTACCTATTTTTGATTCTAAAGCAATAATGACTTCTTCAGTCAATTTTATTGGGCCTGATAATGTTCTAGAGAAACCTAAACCTAACATTGCTGCTTTAGATTCTTTTATTTCTCTAGGTGAAAAATATTCCTTTGTAAGTGGATCATATTCAGCACCTAAAGCTGCTGCTAATTGACGAACTGTCAAATCGTTTATAATTCCAATCGCCTTCTCACCCATAGTTTTTTCAGGTATTGGAATAATGCAACTCTGACCTTTTGGACAGCTAAATTTAGGCTGAGCTTCATCTTTCTTTTTATTTTCAGCTAATTTCTTTTCAATACCCTGACTAATTATTGAAAACTCATTATTTTCAACAGCATTTTGCCCAACCACACCTGCTATCTGCGCATTAAATGCTGAATCTCCTACAGTTCCGCCAACAGCGACTCCGATTGCAGCTGTCAAATCGCGGATGCTAGTTTTAACACCTTCTGGTAATAAGTTTGGATCAAACTTACCTGTGTTCGGGTTAATTGCTGTTTTACCATCATTATATTTATTCGCAAAATACGTTGCTGCTGCTTCACTCGCGACTGCCGCACTGCCTCCTGCCGTTGGATTACCACCATTCACATAGGCAAGTGTTGCACCCAAAATCGCATGGCTGACCATTTGCGCTGTGGTATTCTTGTCTTCACCATGACCAAAGGTTTGACCAATTAACTGTGATGCATATGGTGCCAAAGCATTGCTTGCAACTTGAACATCCGTTTGTCCACCTAATGCTCCTACAATCGCCAACGTAACTGCATTTAATACACGACTATTATCTCCTCCCATACCCCATTTTGCAGTTACATCTTTCTCATTAGATGATGCAACCAAATAACTTGAATATTGAGAAAAATATCTATCCTGCTCAACTGGGCTCATTTTTTCTACAATCGCTAAATCCTCAGCGCTTAAATCCCCTTTGATTGAATTTTCAATCGTTTCTTTATCTGCCGTTGCATTTTTAATCTGATCTTGCGCATAAGTCCGTGCTGCTGCCACAATGGTTGAAGTCGCATCTGCTACAGTTTTTTTGCTTGTCGATAATCTCTTGTAGATTTGGTAATGTGTCTACACTTCGATGTGCTGTATTGGCATCACTATGGATCCCTAACGCTGTAGTCGTTGTTGCTTGACCTCCAATCGTGATATTACCTTCGCTTAAGGTTGAACGAGTGACACTACTGTCTTTGTCAGATTCATGCTGTGGTAAGCTTGGGCTAAAAGTCGTGCTATCTCGCCAATTGACGTTATTGGTATATTTATTTCCCTGATTATCTGTTTTGGTTTCTTCTCCAAAGCGTGTTCCACCAGATAAACTCACCGAAGTCGCATCATAACTACTGTTATTGTTGATATCGCTAAACGTCAAACGATTTGCAGTCAAATCATTATTTTCTTTCTTCGCGGTAGAAACAATTGCACCACCTTTGAGATCAACTTGATCTGCTTTGACATGGTAACCACCATCACCCGCGAATAGGCCTGCTTGCTGATTCACGCTATTGGATGAACCGTTTGCGCTACTGTTGGATAGATTTCCAGACGCTTGCCATGCTGTACCCAATGAAGCTTGGAGACGTGCTCCTGCACCACTTTGTTCTATCTTTTGTTCAACTTGGTCTTGTTGACTGATGATACTGAGCTTGCCACCGACATCCGCATCAATACGATTTGCTGTGGCTTTAGCGCCAGCCAAAGTTGTATCACCCTTACTCGTCAAACTCACTTTATTGGCTTCTAATGTTGTTTGACTATGCGTATTACGATCAAGCTGATTACTGCCTTTACCATAGCCTGCCTCAGCATAGATATACGCACCTGTTTGTGCCCCTACCGATGCACCGACACCGACACTTAAGCCAGCATTACTATTTTTCCCCTGCGCCTTTTCTTTGCTTTGTCCTGATTCTAAAAGAATATTTTGAGCCGAATCTAAGCTTATTGTTTCTTTCGCTTTGACTTGAGTATTCTGTAAATGAATATCACCTGCTGTACTGGTGAGATTGACATTACCACCCGCGCTGATCTGGTTCTGTTGTGAATAAGTTGATTGATTATCCTGCTGAGCTTTTACATTTGATTTACCATAACCAATACTCCCTTACAATCCCTAATATTTTATCTTTTTTACTTAACTAACCCTCTTTACTCTTTGTAAATAGCCTTTCCCCATAGTTCCGGTATATGAGGAAATTCAATAAATTTTCTATCAACTCTTTCTCTATATATCTGAAGTTCAGCAGGCATAAATGAATCATTAAACCATTCACTCCATAACATTAATAAAAAATTAAAATAATTTTTTTCTTCATTATCCCAACTATCCCAACTAGCCCAATATGTACTTTTTATATTAGGATTCTCTAAAAAGCTTGTATTGCCTTCAATATTATTTAGAAAAGCATTTCCAGTTACCCATTTTTTTAAAGTAATGCAATATCTTAAATCTTCTTTATACTGAAGCATAGCCTGAGTAGAAGGCCACTTTACAGATAACCATTTTTTTATAGCGTAAAATACATCATTTTCATTTGAAAAATCTAAACTATAAAATTCATCTTCTTGCTGATAATACTCCAAAGTATCTGGATTCCAACTACCATCTATTAATCTTTCTATATGTTTTGGGCTTACATCAATCATTCTAATATCACTTTTAACGAAGTTTTAAAGGATCAGGTTTTGTAACTCCCAATTTTACATTTGGGAATGCAGTAAAAGCTTTTCCTGTATTTTTATCAATATTTACTGTTGCGGTATTACTCCATCGATATTCACCAATAGGCTGATTTGACCTAATATTTGCTCTAGTATTACCTATATATCCCTCTCCTATTGGGCGTTTAAATGTAATATTTACACTAATTGAACCATTAGGTTGAGTATATTTTGCAGGGTTCTGCATATACAATGCTTCAGCTTGATCAATTGCTGTTTTCATGTCTGTAGAATTAAAAAACTTCGAAGCATCAGCTGGTGCTCCTCTAGTTCCAGTTTGAGGATTAGTACCATTCATTGCCCTTTCGTATTGTTTCTCTAGTGAGGTATAAGCACCGTGTTTACTATCATAATGTGGATTATTTACCCCACTACTACTATCAATACTCTTCTTCTGACTTATGGTTATGTCGGCTGCTGCATTAGGATTTCCATTTAAAACATTATTTAAATCTCCATCACGATAGATATTATTTTCCTGAATTGTTTTTGAGCTACCTGTAGTTTTCACTCCTTTAGGTAAAAATGCCCCTGTAATCATACCAAAGCTTCCTGCCGCATCCATTGCTGCAAAAGCCCTATCGACCATACTTAGCTGTTCATTTGTCAGTATTGATTGACCTGTAGTTGAATCATGAAGTCCTTTTACTAAATTTGCCAATGGGGCTGTTAATGCTCCTCCTTGCGCTAAGGCCCGTGAGGAGTCAAGGTCTTTAATTGAATTAATCACTTGGTAATTGAGTGGTAATAATTTTGCCTTTAAAACTCCATTTTCTTTCACAACGAGGTATTGTAACCCAGCACCAATGATTTCTCCCTCTTTGTAATTTGACCCATTGAGTATTAATATTTCAGGTGCAGTTTTCATTGCATCTTTTGCATTATTGGTTAAAACCATATTTACACATTGCGCATGACTACAACTTCTTAAAGCCTCTAAATATTCAGTGTTTTTCTTACCATCATATTTTTTACCATCAGGAGTCAAAATTGCATATAAATTATTCTCCACCGCATTCTGCCCGACCACACCCGCTATCTGTGCATTAAACGCTGAATCTCCAACTGTGCCTCCAACCACTGCACCTATCGCTGCCGTCAAATCTCGGATTTCAGTCTTCACATCTTCGGGTAAAAGATTAGGCTCAAACTTACCAGTTTTAGGGTTGATCGCAGTTTTACCATCATTGTAACGTTCAGCCAAATAATCCGCTGCTGCTTCACTTGCAACTGCCGCACTGCCTCCTGCTGCTGGATTACCTCCATTTACATAGGCAAGGGTCGCTCCCAATATCGCATGCGCTACTAATTGGGCTGTCTTGTTTTTGTCTTCTCCATGACCCAACTCTTTCCCGATCACATTCGCTGCATAAGGTGCAAGTGTATTCGCAACAACTTGTAAATCTGTTTGTCCGCCCAATGCACCTGTAACAGCCATAGTTACAGCATTGACTGCTCGACTCTTATCTCCACCCATACCCCAATCTTGGGCTTTTTCTGAAGCTTGTTTGTAACTCGGTGAATTATTTTTCAGAAGTTCTTGTTTTTGAGCTTCATTGTCTGAGTTTTGATACTTATTCCAATCTTCTCCACCTTTGGCTTGTAGTTCTGCTATCGCTGTTTGTTCAGTGTTTTTCTTCTCTTCTTCCGCTTGTTTTTGCTGATTTTGACTATAGGTTCTTGTTGCTGCCACAATGGTTGATGTCGTTTTTACGCGGGACTTAGCTTGAAAAAGTAAAGCCCTGATGTCTGACTGGGCTAATTTTTTATGCATAAAAAATACTTCTGCCAATTAAAGCAGAAACATTAATAGACGTATTTAGTGAATGATGGACATACCATTTAGAAATATGGAACTTACACAAAATAATTTCCAATCTTATAAAAAAGCCTTGAGTACAATTTCAAGGCTTCATATAAAAATTAATTTTTACTTACTCTGATTTCTCAGCTTTACTCGCTTTTCCCACTCTTCTAATGGAATATAGTATTCGTCTATCTCTTCTTCTTTAAGATCACTAACTCTTTTCATATATAATGTGGGCCAATGGTCTTCTTCAGGTACGTAAGCAAATTCTGCATTAAATCCCCCCCCTTCTGTTAATGTTATTCTGTAATTGGTCCATTTCTCAGAGAAAGAATCTAGCGATCTTAATTTTGCCATTAACTGGCATATTTCATCTTCAACCTCAGACGCTCGTTGTTTAAAAGGAAAAGTTTCTATATTTCCATTTTTCAATAACCACTCTGCTCCCCCTGAATAATTATTTGGGTAAATATCTCCTGTAAAATAAATTTCGGTAGCTTCTTCTGGCATAATCGACCAAAGTAACTTTCCAATTTTCTGATAAAGTTCTTGTTCACTCATAACTATTTTCCTGATGCTGTATTCTGTAATCTTCGTGCTGGAAGGCTAACACCATTAATCTGTTGTTCCACTACAAATGAAGTTGGTCGTTTACTGGTACCTGAATAAACTGGCTGAATAGAAACTTTTACCTCTTTATTTTGCTTCAATGCATTTTGCCATGTTTTTTCAAGCAGCCCCCAGTCACCACCACCACCATTAAAAGTCTTATCCATAGGTACAATATTTATACCTTCACCAGGTCCTTTAAACATGGATGCAATTAAGTGACCACCATGATCATCTTGAAGTCTTCCATTATTTTTACCTGAATTACTTTGCTGATATTTGTTACGGTCATTAGCTTCAAGTTTTAAATTTGCTTCAACATTACTTACACGACCATTTGCATCTGTTTTGTAAGTATAACCATTGTCAAACTTATAGATTGAATTCGCTTCAGGTTTATTTGCAAGTTTATTCCATGCACCTTTTTGCCCTGCTTTCAAATCAAAATATTTGCCATCTATCTTTGTAATCGTAGATGGTGTTTGTGTAGGAGGTTTAATTGCACTATTAGGTGCTTTGATTTCACAACAATTCGCATTATGAACCCATATACCCAGCTCACCAACATGATACGTATGGAATCCATCAACTTCAATATTGTAAACAGTTTCAACTTTATTTGGGATCAGTAACTGATTAACAATTGTTAACTCTTCATTATTTCGATCTAGTAAAATCATCCCCCTTTGAAGTAATGAAGCCTTTAACCAACCAAAATTCTTAATCCAGAACGGATGTTCAGCTGTCGTTTCAATTGTTTCTTCTTTACCTTGTTGATTTTTAATAACAACTTCAAATATCGCTTGTTCAGCAGTCACTTTTGTCGCTATAACAGGACGATAGCCATATTCTAAAGTAGTATCATTCCTTGACCAAACAAGCTCACCACCTTCGAATTTCTCTACAGCTTTTAATCCTTCACTCGTTTCAATGAGTGTTCCAGCTGTAAAACATGCTCCTCCCGAACAAGCCTGTACAGCATCATTCATCGCTGCTTTCATCTTGGCGACATCACGAACATTACTGGCTTCTTCAAACATTTTTTGTGCTTGGTAATATTTTTTTGCAGCATCGCCAGCTAAAGGCACAATACCTGCTGTAGCAAAAACATACTCTCCAACGGTGGTAGCTTCAGCAAATCCTTTAATATCACCAATAAAGGGAAGAAAATCTAAGGTTAAATTCCCTGCACTTTTAAGTACAACTAGAGTTTCCTTACGAATATACTGATTACATGCAGCAGAACCTGCCGCCAATCCAGCTGATGCACACGCCGATTTATATAGTTGGTTTGCATTTGCTTTAGTATCTTTTCGGTCAGCTGGTGAATCAATATTATTCTCCACCGCATTCTGCCCAACAACGCCAGCAAGCTGCGCATTAAATGCTGAATCTCCAACAGTTCCACCAACCACAGCTCCTATCGCTGCTGTCAGATCTCGAATTTGAGTCTTCACATCTTCTGGTAAAAGATTTGCTTGGAACTCTCCATTGACATCTTGATATTCTTTTTTGTCTTTGTATTGATTGGTGAGATAATCCGCTGCTGCCTCAGTTGCAACCGCTGCACTGCCTCCTGCTGCTGGATTACCACCATTTACATAGGCAAGTGCTGCTCCCAATATCGCATGGGCAGCCAACTGAGCTGCTTTGTTTTTGTCCTCTCCATGACCTAACTCTTTTCCAATAATATTTCCTGCATAAGGTGCAAGGGCATTGGCTGCAACTTGTAAATCTGTTTGACCACCCAATGCACCTGTAACTGCCATAGTTACTGCATTGACTGCTCGACTCTTATCTCCACCCATACCCCAGTCTTGATTTAATTGACTTGCTTTATCGTAGTCAGGTGAATATTGGCGTAAATATTCATCTTGTTTTGCAGGGTCAAGACTTTGATAGTAATTAAGCGCATCGCTATTTTGATTGAGTTGTTCTAGTACATCTTGCTTGGCAGTTTGTTTTTCTGCTTCCGCTTGTTTTTGCTGATTTTGACTATAGGTTCTTGTTGCTGCCACAATAGTTGAAGTCGCATCTGCTACGGTTTTTTGCTTGTCGATAATCTCTTGTAGATTTGGTAATGTGTCTACACTTCTATGTGCTGTACTCGCATCACTATGGATCCCTAACGCTGTAGTCGTTGTTGCTTGACCACCAATCGTGATATTACCTTCGCTTAAGGTCGCACGGGTAACACTGCTGTCTTTGTCTGATTCATGTTGTGGTAAGCTTGGGCTAAAGGTCGTGCTATCTCGCCAATTGACGTTATTGGTATATTTATTTCCCTGATTATCTGTTTTGGTTTCTTCTCCAAAGCGTGTTCCACCAGATAAACTCACCGAAGTCGCATCATAACTACTGTTATTTTTGATATCGCTAAACGTCAAACGATTCGCCGTTAAATCATTATTTTCTTTCTTCGCGGTAGAAACAATTGCACCACCTTTGAGATCAACTTGATCTGCTTTGACATGGTAACCACCATCACCCGCGAATAGGCCTGCTTGCTGATTCACGCTATTGGATGAACCGTTTGCGCTACTGTTGGATAGATTTCCAGACGCTTGCCATGCTGTACCCAATGAAGCTTGGAGACGTGCTCCTGCACCACTTTGTTCTATCTTTTGTTCAACTTGGTCTTGTTGACTGATGATACTGAGCTTGCCACCGACATCCGCATCAATACGATTTGCTGTGGCTTTAGCGCCAGCCAAAGTTGTATCACCCTTACTCGTCAAACTCACTTTATTGGCTTCTAATGTTGTTTGACTATGCGTATTACGATCAAGCTGATTACTGCCTTTACCATAGCCTGCCTCAGCATAGATATACGCACCTGTTTGTGCCCCTACCGATGCACCGACACCGACACTTAAGCCAGCATTACTATTTTTCCCCTGCGCCTTTTCTTTGCTTTGTCCTGATTCTAAAAGAATATTTTGAGCCGAATCTAAGCTTATTGTTTCTTTCGCTTTGACTTGAGTATTCTGTAAATGAATATCACCTGCTGTACTGGTGAGATTAACGTTACCACCCGCGCTGATCTGGTTTGGTTGTGAAGTTGCATAGCTATTGCTTTGTTGATTTTTACTGGTACTAAAACCTATACCAGCCTCAGCTTTAGCAACTGAACCGCCTTTGATGTCACTATAACTTTGATAGGCTTGCGCACCCGCTGCCAATCCCTGTAAAGCTTGGGTACGATCATCTGCGGCATTGCCTTTAGCGGCTTTGTCTGCCGAACCCAGCAAATCTAAAATTGGTGAACTTATCCGTTTAAATACACCGACTTTTAAATCTTTCGATGAACTGTCTGAGCTTCCAGTATTGTAATCATCCAATACACTGATTTGTTTTGCAGTAATATTGATATCTTTATTGGCAACAATATCTGCAACTTGCTGATTATAGTGATTCCCTGCCTGAATATTAACATTGCCCTCTAAACTTCCGACTTGGCTACGTTGCTGTTCAATACTTTGACTATTGCTTTGGTTGTTACCCTTCATATAGCCATAAAATTGTTCAGTATCTGAAATCTGAGCACTACCAATGCCTTTATTTGAACTGCTTTGACTTTGGCTTTGACTACTCTGTGCTGATTTAATATTGACATCATTCGCAGCATTGATCTTCACATCACCTTGTGAAGCGACTGAACTGCCAAGGATATTGATGTCACCTTTTTCTGTTTGTAATGTGGTTTTTCCACCCACAGAAAGTTGGGTACCTGTAACCTTATCTACATTTCCTTGACCTTTGTCTTTATTATTATAAACACCTGCAGGCGCAGTCCAATTTCGTGTATCAACGCTAAACCCACTTTGTTTACTATTTGCAGTCTGATCTTGACGATCAGTCACATAGTTCAAGTTAATGTTATCTTTAGCATGTAACAGTGCATCGCCTTCAGCAGCGAGTTGTGCACCTTGGCTATTAATATTTCCGCCTGTTGCAATGATATTTAAATTACCTTTTGCTTCTGCTTGAGTCACAACGGCTTGAGTATTTGTATAGTTACTACTTTGATTGGATTTTTGATTTCCTGCAGTCAGCACAATAGGCGTTTGTGCGGCCATCAATGCTTTATCAACAGCATCCGCTCGTGACATCACCTGACCTACAGCACTATCACTAAATTGACCATTATCGGCATTTTTCTTATAGGTTGAAGCCGCTGCTGTTGCAGGTGAATAGGTTAACCCAACTGAAAAACCTGAGTTTTTACTCTGTACCTTTGTATGTTGCTTACTACTTTCATATCCTGCATTTAGACTAACATTAGCACCTTGTAGATTGAGGTCTTTGCCTGCACCCAAAATAGCGGCTTCCGCTTTCAAATCCTTGCCTGCTAGAATATTGGTATTTCCTTGCGTACTTATAATTTTACTTTGCAGTAACTCAGTTGATTGATTATCCTGCTGAGCTTTTACATTTGATTTACCATAACCAATACTGGCTACACCACCTGAGAGGCTTGCAGTAAAACCAGATTTTTTAACACGCTTTTCTGACTCATTTAGGTATTGGTTTTCAGCAGCGGTAATACTGACATTTTCTTTGGCCTGAATTTGTGTTAATTCATCTGAAATTATTTTACTGCCTTGTATCTTGACATTTTTGGCATCTAAAATAACTTGCTTACCATCAACAGTACTGGCTATGCCCTCATCTGACTTATCTTTTCGGTAAGTTTGGGTTGTTTTACTGCTTAAAAAGCTCTTTTTCTTCACTTCATCTGCATGTTCAACTGTACTACGAGCACGCCCTTCTTGAATATTGAGTTGTTCTTCAGCACTTAAAGTCGTCCGACCTAGCACACTACTGACCTGAGAACCTGTAATATCAATATTTTTCCCAGTCAATGTTAAGTCGCCTTTTGCAACGATTTGATTACCTACATCTTGTTGCGTTGTACTAAAGTCATAATTTTTATTATTTTTATAACTATTGTTAATCCGCTCTGTTTGTAATGTCGCTAAATTTACATCCCCTTGCGTTTGTAGAATGGTTGAACCATTGCTATTTAAAATTTCTGCGCCTTTCAATGTGGTATTACCAGCCACTTTGATATTTAAAGTCGTTTTTAAATTATCACTACCTTCCACTGAGCTAGTCTGGTTATTACCCACATAGATCCCTGCTTTGCGATCTATAGCGGTAAAACCATAATTACTCCGGCCTTTTTGTTTATTATTACTGGTCAATGTACTATTTACATTTAAATTTCCGCCAATATCAAAAGATGCTGCTTCTTTTGCAACAATCTGACTGCCAATATTGTTTAAATCATTTTGCGTTTTAATTCCAACACGATTGGCTTCCATTCGTCCAGCCAATTGGTTGACATTATTTGCATTGATGATGAGTGCTTCACGTCCAGCGATCGTCGCTTGATTAAGCACATCACCGTTCATATTCAGTTGCACTTGATCAGCACTGATCAAAGTACCATCACCTTTTAAATCACCAGGTCTTGCTCGAACATAAACTTGTGGAACCAATACTTTACTGCTTGTCCCATCTGCCAATGTGATGGTTTTTTCTTCTAACCACACAATATCACTGGTGAGCTGTGCAATCTGGGCAGCAGTTAAAGCAATTCCAGGACGTAAATTATAACTTTTAGCAAAGGTTAAGCCGTTGTTCATTAAAGCTTTATATTGCTCTTCATCACTACCATAACCAGATAAAAAACGATGCCCTGTCAATTGTGCAATTTGATCTTGCACCAAACGTTGCTCATAAAAACCATCACCTAGTCGTTTTTGTTGATTTGCTGGATCTAAACCAAGTGCACTCAGCATGTAATCGGATGATAGCCATTTTTTATATTGGCTAAATGCTGGATCAGTTTCTACCAAATACTGCGCTTGGCTATCTTTGGTTGTGCTATACAACGCATTACTTGGCAAGGTAATTGTCTTTTGTTCTACACTACGCACTTCATAGTCAGATGCTTTGTCTACCCCAGACACCTGCTTGTCTAAAGCATTTAGCTGTTGAGCTGAATCAACTTTTTGATTTTCAGTTGGTTGGACTTGCTGTTGTGAACCATTCGGATCAAGCTCACCAATCTGCTGATTTTGTGCATTTTCTGATTGTTTAACGTTGACCTGTTGTCCAGCATCCACTGCAACTTGCTTTTGTTGAGCCTGTTGTTTTTCATATTCAAGTGCTTGCGCTTGTTTGGAACCTGTTACATCCACTTGAACAGTGTCATTGGTCTTGTCTTTAATCTCTGTCGTTGGAACAGCAATAACTTTATTGCCACCATAAAGGCCACTTAACTGATATGGCTCTGTCTCATCAGCAGGCGTATAGGCCATTGAACTCTTTCGACCAGAATCATAAAACCATTTTTTTGGATTTTTAAATTGAATGAGTTTATTTGCTAAATAGGCTTTGTTATCAATATCAGTTCCTTCTACCTTTAATACGCCTGCTGCAAGTATTTGGCTCTGATCATTTACGATATGATCAGATTGAAGCAACATATTGCCCCCACTCAATATTTGCCCAGGTGTACTGGTTAATACTTCGGGAACATAGGTTTCTTTATCATATTCAAAAATATTATAGGTACGTAAACGTCGCCCATCACTTAACACAAGCCAGTAAAAACCACCGTCTCTCTCCAGCTCAACAAGCAAATCTGCAACATCAATCCCAGGATGTCGATTATCCTCATAACTATGTACAAATTTGGAAGACTCTAATACTTGATGTACTGAAAAATTATCATTTAAATTTTGAATTTCTTTTGCAGTGAGTCGCATATTGCCTTGAGACTCAATGGTTGCACTACGATTATTAATCAGTTGGGCTTGACCTTGTGCTTGATAATTACCATCCAGTGAGCCCCCAACATTTAATTGCCCCATACTCAATATCCAAGCATTGTCTTTTGAGTCACTATTGATCAAACCTCCTGCTTGGTTATTTAAAATATCAATCCCTAAATCAATATCTCCACGTGAAGCAATAACTGCGCCTGAGGAAGGACTAGCAGAGCACTGCTCTGTCCCGACGCAAGAGCCGTTCGATTTGTTATTTAAGGTCTGTGCTTGTATAGCAATATGATCACCATAAATTTTAGCACCATCATTCCAGACTAAGTTTGCTTTTAAGTGGGTTAACTCACCATTAATTAAACCTTGATTATGTAGTACATCGTTGGCGATTAAATGCGTTTCAATACTACTAATACTCGCCCCAGTTTGATTTAAAATATTCTGAGCATTTACAGTAAGGCCTTTGCCTGCACTTAGGACAGATTGATTGATGAAATCGTGTTCGCTATTGATCTTCAGTAAACCATTGGCACTCAGTTCATCACCTTGCTGATGTGTATAACTTTGCTTTAAATTCAATTCAGCATCACCAAGGCTAATGATTTTACCTTGATTGATTAAATTGTTCGCACTGATTGCTAACCGATTTTGCGCGATGAGTTCCCCTTGAGTATTCTTAATATTTAAGGTTTTTTGAGAATCGCCAATCAATAATGTCCCTAGGCTGGTCACACTGCCTTGTTGATTATCAAAGTTCTGCTGAATCAAAAGTGATGCATCTTTGCTTGCTCTAATTACACCAGATTGGTTATTTAACTCACGTGCATTTAATTGGATATTTTGGGCATCTAAACCACCCAAAATCGTATCATCTAAATTTTGTCGATTGTCGATCACTTGCGCTTGGATTGATAAATCCTCAGCAGCAACAATATGGCTGCCTTGACCACTGTTGTTCAATTGGTCGGTATGAATTTGAATATTTTTTAATGCTTGAATTTGACCTTGGTTATTCAGCACCCCACTTGACTGTTGTTGAGCAATTGTTAGATTGCCTTGACTATTGATTTGTCCTTTTTGATTGGATAATTGCTGTGCGCTGATTTCTACATCATCTGCTGAAGCAAGAATGCCGTTATCATTTAATAACTGTTGGACATGGGTTAAATTAAGTTTTCCTTGGCTGAGTATTCCACCACGAGCACCAGAATTTTGATTCAACAAATCATGCTGATTGGTATCGATGCTTAATTCAGAATTAGATTGGATCAAACCTGAATTATTATTAAGCAAGCCAGTTTTTAGCAAAATTTGATCTGCTAAAATTTTACCTGATTCATTATTCAATGTTTGTAATTGACTGTCTAAATTCAATTTTTCTAACGATGAGATTTGCCCTAAGCGATTATCAATCCCTTGAGCAACAACATTTAATCCTTTACTTGCAAATAATTCGCCCTGATGATTATTCAATGCACCTTGTACAGTTAAATCTGCGCGTCCCTGTTCTGATTGAATAATACCTTGCTCATTATTTAAATCTGTACTGTTTATCTGTAGATCTTTTTGTGCAGCGATTATACCTTGCTGATTTTGAATTGCTGACTGTGCCAACAGTTGTAGTTGATCTTGGCTATAAATTGTTCCAGATTGATTATCTAAAGTGTTTGTTTCAATCTTGGTTTTTAAAATACTCTGTATTTTACCTTTTTGATTATTGATTTGCTGCGCTTTTAAATTTGCTTCTTGTTGTGCAAATATTTCACCTGACAGATTACTCAGCTCATTGTTTACAGATAAATTTAACGAACCTTGTTCTGCTCTGATTTTACCCAAATCATTAAGCAATGACTGTGAGGTTAAATCAATCTGTTTAGACGCAATAACCCCTGAAGTATTATTCACTTGACCAGTGGCTACAATCTTAGACTGGTCTTGTGCATAAATCACACCAAGATGATTGTCTAATGTAGCGGTATTTAGGTGTAATTTTTGACCCGCTACAGCTTTACCTTCAACATTATTCCAATGACCACTATTCATTGTTAAGTCTTGCGCGGCTGAAATCTCGCCTTTGATATTGCTTAATTCGTTGGCAATATCGAGCTGCATTGCAGATTGCTGTGCAATTAATTTACCAGCATTATTTGATAATGAAGCTGCATTTAAATTAAATCCTTGGTTAGCCGCGATCACACCATCTTGATTGTTAATATGCGCTAAAGCATTTAATTTTAATTGACCATCTGCATAGAGTGTACCAGAAGTATTATCCAAAGATTGAACGGTTAAATCAGCATGTTGACCTGCTTGAATTTGTCCATTTTGAGAAGATAGATCCTGTGCAGTGATCGCAACATTTTTTGCTGCCACAATAACGCCTGAATCATTGTTTAAATTTTGCTGAGTAATAATATTTAAATGTTGTTTTTCAGAGCGTATTTGCCCTGAAGTATTATCTAATGATTGAGCATTAACTGAGATATTGTTATTGGCAGCAATTGTACCAGACTGATTTTCAATTCCCCCGTCTACATCTAAGTTTAAGCCTTGATTAGAAAAAATTGTTCCAGATGCATTGTTTAAACTTAGACTTTGAATACTGATATCTTGATTAGACAGCAGTTTTCCACGTTGATTATCCAGCGCTCCACTGATACTGAGATCAAGATTTGACTGTTCGGATTGAACTGTACCCTCTGTATTATTTAATGATTGTGCCTTTACGTATACCGCTTGTTTGGCTGCTAAGATACCTTGCTGATTATTAATGCCATGTTTTGCAATGATACTAAGCGAATCGTCTGTATATACAGTACCTTGTGTATTGTTGATATCATCAGCTTTTATCCCAAGTTGTTTATCTACAAGAAGCTTAGCTGCACTGTTATTCAGTTGAGTAACATTCAGCTGAGCGCTACCAGCAGCACTAATCACACCTGAGCTATTATTCAATGTTTGTGCAACATTCACTTTCAACTGCCCATTGGCATCACTTTGAAGCAATTGCCCTTGTTGATGGCTCAGTTCAGTTGCATTCAAATCAATATTTTGTGCAGATGTAAGCGCTTGATCTAAATTGGTAATGCCTAGATCGAGTTGTAGATGGCTGTTACTTTGGATTTTGCCTTGTTGTCCTTGTAGGTTTTGTGCTGTGATTTTTAGCTGTTGATCACCTGCATGTAAAATTTCACCTGCAACAGAGTTCAATGCATTGGTCTTGATTTCTGTACCTGTAGCATTACTGATGATCTGTCCAGCATTGTTATCAATCTGATTTGCGACATCCAGAATAAAATCATTTTTACCTGTGTGTTGAATTAAACCTTGGTTGTTATTCAACTGTGCTGTATTAAGATTGACCTGTTTTGCACTATATTGCCCTTTTTCATTGACAATACTTTCTGTTGCGGTTAAATCCAGTTGCTCATCTGCAATAATTTTTACATTGTTGGTATTCAGTTGGGTTGTAGCAATGTTTATATTTTTGGCTTGGCTTTCACTTTGACTTAAGTCTGCTGTTTGAGCTGCTTTAATTTGCAACTCAGCACCTGACAAAATTTTCCCTGCCAGTTGAACCTGTTGCGCATCAATATTCAGTGTGGCGTCTGTATTGCTGAGTTTACCATCTTTGTCTAATCCAGCTGCCCATACTGCATTTTTATCACTGGTGATGGTATTTGCTTGAACCTTGATTTTGTTCTGCGCAGCAAGCTGACCATGCTGTTGTAACTGATTCACAGTTAAATCAGCACTATTGCCAGCATAGATTTGCCCAGTACTTTGTAACTGCTGGGCATTCAATTTAAGATTTTGCGCAGCAATCAGATTCCCTGCTGAATCCTGCATCGTACCATTATCAATTTGATCAACATTGATGTTTAGATCTGCTGTTTTGGATTGAATTGTACCCTGTTGATTGTTTAAAATCTGACCTGTCAGGTGTACATTCTGTGCTGAAATCTCCCCTTTACGATTGTCTAAAGTTTGAATAGACAGCTTGGCATCCGCATTGACTGAACCGATGATGCCTTGGGTATTATTGGTATTTGCAGAATTTAGCGTTAATGCATCCGCAGCAAGTATTTGACCTTGGCGATTATCAATCTCAGCTGAATTTAAATTGAATGTCTTGGCGCTTTGTAAACGGCCTTGATTGTTATTGAGTTGCTGTGCAGTTAAATCAAAGCTTTGATTGGCACTAATGACACCTTTTTGATTATCCACCTGCTGTGCATTGATATTCACCACATTCGCAGTGAATTTACCTTGTTGGTTGTCAAAGTTTTGTCCATTAAATTGCAATTCAGGCAGTTGAATTTCACCTCCATTGTTTTTAATGCTGTCTTGTACGTTTAGACTGATATCTGCATTGTTAACAATTGCACCTTCAATATTGGCAATATCTTGAGCAATCTGAATATTTCCTGCTTGGAAAACCTTGGGTGTCAAATCTGTAGGTGCAACTTCAACCGTACTTGAGTCTTGCGCTGAAGACTGTTGCTCAGGATCAGTCACACTTGGCGATGTGGTTCCACCCGGTGTTTGTCCTGTCCCGCTAGGATCGACGGTTGCCTGACCAATTAAGCCTTGAGTATTGTCTAAGTTTTTTGCAGCAATGTTGAGTTGTTGCTGACCTGTTTGCTCGATTTTACCTTTATTATTGGTTAAGTTTTGTGCAGTAAAATCAATTCGTCCTGCGTTAATCACCCCCTCATTATTATCAATCTTGCCTTGAGCATTGAGCTTAATTTCATCACGAGTCGCAATCAGCCCAGTGTTTTGAATATTGTCGGCTTGAATCTGTATTTGTTGTTGTGTACTACTGATATTACCGCTGTTTTTTACATTGCTTGCCTGAATTAGAATTTGATCTTTATTGGCAATCATATTGCCTGTATTGATTAAGTCACCATTGGCATTTAAATGCATTTGACCGCTCAAAGCATTGAGTGACCCTGCATTACGTACCCCTAAACCTTTTTCAGTACCGACCAAATAGATTTTTCCAGCATACATCCCACCTAATTTTCCAACATCAAGGGCAAAGCTCGGTGTAGGTGAAGATGGGGTACTTGTTGTTGCACTAATTTTTGCTGAGTTTGGATCTTGAACATTGATGTCGTTTTGACCCAACACGGTTTTTAGCTCATTGGCATATAGACCCGCATTGACATTTAAAGCACGTGCATAAATATCGGTATAAGGGGTTAAGCTTCCATTTAAGCCTTTCCCTTCAATCGTAACTTGCCCTTCACGTACTCGGAATGAATCAAGATAACCTTGATGCATTACTGCTTGACCCGTGGTTAAGGTAAAACGATCTGCGTTAATCACCCCACAGCCATCACAGACCAAACCAGATGGATTGGCAATCACCACTTGCGCTTGTTTACCCGCAACCTCCAAATAGCCCTTTAATTGACTCGGATTACTGCTGTTCACTTCATTCAGGATGACCTTGGCTTCACCTTTGGCGAGCCATGGATTACCTTGTACCCAGCCACCCAATTGGGTTTGGGTATTATTTCGTGCATTATTTAAAATCGCACCTTCCTGCCCCACATCAAATTGGCTATAGGTATTGCGAGAGACACCACCGGCACTTGGGGTTTGAATATTGACTTGGGTCAAGCCATTGCTGCTGTTGAGAATGGTGGCTTGTTGTGAGTTTGGTGCTGATCGATCTGCCACAATTTGACTTTCAGCAATCGTCGCCATCGGCAAGGTGTAAATTGCTGCACCCAATAGGCTCACCACAGCAAAATTAACAGGATTGAGTTTTTTATAAGTGATTGAAGATGCTCCCGTGACATCCTCTATCTCGATTTCACCAACAGCATGTGATTGCCCCGCTGTTTTGGTACGGCTTTTTACAATCTCAGCAACCGCAATAAACATGCCACGTGCTTGGCTAAAAATAACGCGATAACGATTCTTATTCATAATGTTTTACCTAAATGTTTTAATATTTTTTCAAGATTGAATGTTGCATATGGACATTGAATGTAATGGATTAATACATCCAGTTCAGGCTAAATCCTGTCGTCACATTGTCTGTTTTAAAGTGGTCTGGTTTTTTTAACGGCGTCCCAACAAAAACGTCATAATTGACCGATTTTAAGACTTGCCCACGTAATCCAAAGGCAGCACCCATTAAACTTGTTCCCAACAATGGATTTGGCTCATGTGCGGTTTTACCCCCCACTTCACCATAGTCAATTCCGGTGTACCATTGCATCGGAAGCTTAAACATCGAGCCACTGATTTCATTACGCACTAAAAATCCATTATCTGCCAATAAGGTCTGTTCACCATCAAACCCTCTTACCGTATAGCGATTCCCAATCGAGAATCGATCTTGTGGGGTCAGGGGTTTTTTACTATATTGTGTTCGCCATTCAGCGAGATACTGTAGCGATTGATTACCCACTTTAAATGGCACTTGCAGACTGGCATTGGCTTGTAAAATACCGACATGGGTATAGGCTTCGCCAAACTCTTCTTCAGGTGCATGCATTGCATTAAATGCACCTGTGCCTCGTTTATAGGTTAAATTGCCTGTTAATGTCGAATTGGCTAGATATTCTATATGATCCAGACTGGCTTTCCAGCCACCAGTTTTTCGACGTTGTACTTCAATTTCTACATCATTGATAAAGTTTTGTGATTCCCGATACCAGCCTCCTACACTGGCTGTAGTTTTTCGTTTGGCATCACGATAAAGTACCCGAGATAAATCAGCCCCGATCAGTTTGCTTTTGCCGCTATAGTTATAGCTTTGGCTATCACCTGCAACCGTTTGGTTATAATCAGACTGACTATAACTGGTGCTAAGTAACCAATATTTGAGTGGAATGCTATAACTTAAGTAATAGCCATCTGTCCCTCGTTTACCTTGATCTCCTCCGCCCAAATCATGGTTATAACTACCATAAAACAGGTCATTTGCAGTAAACAGATGGTCTAAAGATAAGGTTGCTGTACCTTGATACTTCCCAGTTGAATCTGAGCCTGCATCATCAACCCCCAAATGAATCCGATAGGGTTTTGATTGTTGCCATGCCAGTTCTAAATCACTATAGCCGGGTTGATTACGTTGTTCTGAGGGTTTGATTTTAAAGTCTGCCTCAACAGTCGGCACACGTTTAAAGTTTTCTAAGCCTTGTTCAATATCCCGAATATTTAAAATATCCCCAGAGCGAACAGGCAAGGCATTAAATTTGTGAGCACGCTTAGACGTCCCTTGAACAAATTGAATTTGATCTACTTTCCCAGCAATCACTTGTAGTTTAATCTCACCCGAAGCAATATTTTGTTGAGGGAGCAGCATGCGGGTGGTGACATAACCATGACTAATAATACTGTTTTGAATCAGATCTAAGGCTTGGTTTAAGCCTTGTACCCCAATACATCGGCCAATGAGATTATGTTCACCTTGCGTGACGGAGCGCATAGCAAAAGTAAATTGATGCGCATCCTCTCCCATCAACACAAATTTTTTAATTTCAAAACATACATCTTCACTGTTTGATTTTAGATAGTGCAGTTGTGTTTGGGTTTGAAGTTGTTTTTCTAATCCCGTTTGCACTATAGCTTCGGGCTGTAATTGCTTTTGTAATGCTTGATCACGTTGTTGCTGGCGCTGAACAGCATCTAATTCTAAATCTGGACGCGGCTGTGGTTCTGCAGCTTGTATTGTTGTTGCTAAAATCGTAAAAAAAACACACAAAGTAAGTTTATTAAATTTAAAATTATTCATGTCAATAGTGATTGTGATGAGTTTCACATTTAATTATGTTTAAATTATTACGTTTTGTAAATAGGACGCCGTGTATAATTCTAATCAATTTCAATAATAAAAATTAAGAATATAATTTCTAAATAAAAATATATATAAATTCAATATTTTAAATAAAATAAAGAGTGCTCTTTTTGGATTTTAAATTAATCCAACACTTGTCCAATCGAATAATAGGCTTGAGCAATAGGAGTTAACATATCATCAACCTGATACTACTGAATCGCATAATCACCCGTTTTCTAACCATCAAATAGAACATAACTCACCCAGTTTTGATCACTTTGAGGATTTACAGGCTGAAGCGTAAATAATTATACTTATTCACTCATTTCACAAAACCTGATCAATTTTCGATAGTTTCCCTAATGTATCGAAGTAAGCAATGATTAGTCGATTCTTATAAACTTCCGACATGTGCACAGACTGTGAGTTATTACTTTGATTTCTAGATAAAATGAGTTTACCTTATATATCTTCTTTAGAAACACTAGCTTCACTCGTGAGTACTTCTAATAGCCTTTCTGAAAACTGTTTTTTATTTTGAATAGAACTAAAATTGTTTAAAGGAAATGCTTTCGACAAATAGTGTGCAACCTCCTGATTAGGCATTTGCTTGAGTACCATTTTTATTTTATCTATTGTTGCTTGGGATAAAATATGCCCATTCGGTTGTGATATCAATGCATTAAATTAATCATCATGACTGTTTGGAATTGGTTTATTTATATTTTCACTTAATATTTTAGAATCAATTTCATTTTAGAATCAATTTCATTGTATGGCTGAGACGGATTATTTAATCCTTTATCAAAGTTCTTCAAAGCGATTCCATAGCATGAAACAAAATAGAATTGGCCAACAAGAATTACCTTAAAATTCATTTTATAAAGCACACTGATAATTTATGTTATTAATAAGAAAATTAGAAATAGAAAAATTGCTCCCACTATCAATCACATACTATTTAGTAAAGCCTGTACTAGTGAATGATTTAAAACTTGATGTGGATGCACAAACAGCTGTTTTTGCATCAGCAGAGATTTTCACCAAACACCGACCTATTGTAATTTAAATAAGTTTTCAAATTGTCTAATGTTAAATAGCTTCCCCCTGATTTCTGGCCGATTGCAACTACAGACACATATAAATTCGAAAGCGCATAATCTATTGCTTAGTGTTTAACTTCACGACTAAAGCATTTAGCCATTTTTACATCTCCAAAGTTAATATTGCATTAGCTTTAAAGCGACTATATGTCCATTTTTTCGTTTAGGATCAATTCACAGCCCCTGAGTCACTAATTGGGATTTTTTATTTGATGAACGTCATTTTATGAGCTTGTAGAAATTTAAACTAAATGAGTGACTATTCCTACAATGCCCTAAATACACCCAATTAATGTCATCTAATCTAAAATTTTATGTGAGTTACAGTGTGAGAAAAAAATACACATAAAAAAAAGGCCCTTGTAAAAACAAGGGCCTTTTAAAATATTTGGCGGAAGCGGTGAGATTCGAACTCACGGAGGACTCACACCCTCGTCGGTTTTCAAGACCGGTGCATTAAACCGCTCTGCCACGCTTCCATGTGCGCAAGAATACTAAGCTTTTCCAATTCTGACAAGAAAAAAATAGACTTAAACCATTCAAATGCATATTGTTTCATCAAAATAGATGATTTTGATTAAAGTTTAGCTGCTATTTCAGCACCTTCACGAATCGCACGCTTGGCATCAAGCTCACCAGCCAATTTTGCACCACCGATAATATGGTAATTTGCTAAAGTTGACTCCCCCTCTAGAGGCATTAAATCCTTAACGGATTCCTGACCTGCACACACCACAATCGTATCGACTCGTAACAATTGATCATGACCATTGCTTTCAATCCATAATCCTTCATTGGTTACAGACTTATATTGCACACCACGCATCATTCTTACTGCATGTTTTTTCAATTGTGCACGGTGTACCCAACCAGAGGTTTTACCTAAACCAATACCAAGAGGTGTGGTTTTACGTTGCATCAAATATATTTGACGAACCGGTTGCTCTACTTCAGCAGGAACAAAGCCACCTTCAGTCATATAGTTCGGATTTGGGTCTACGCCCCACTCACGTTGCCAATCTGCCAAAGGTTGTGGTTGCGGCTGATGCTCAGGTTTTAACAAGTATTCAGATACATCAAATCCAATACCACCTGCACCGACAACAGCAACTCTATTGCCGACAGGTGCGCCACGTAATACTTGAGCATAAGACAACACTTGCGGTGCGTTACTGCCCTCAATATTTAAACCACGTGGAATCACACCTGTTGCGATCACCACATCGTCAAAACCTTCACGCTCTAATTGCTCACGATTCACTTTGGTATTTAAACGTAAATCTACACCAGTTTTTTCGATCTGAACTTTAAAATAACGTATGGTTTCATGGAACTCTTCTTTACCGGGCACAACTTTAGCGAGGTTAAACTGTCCACCGACCTCAGTAGAGGCTTCAAACAAAGTTACTTGATGTCCACGACTTGCAGCTATAGTGGCTGCAGACATTCCTGCAACACCACCACCTACAACTGCAATTTTCTTCGGCTTTTTTGTTTTGAGATAAACCAGTTCAGTTTCATGTGCTGCTCGTGGGTTCACCAAGCAACTTGCACGCTTATTTTGAAAACTATGATCTAAACAGGCTTGATTACACGCAATACAAGTATTGATTTCATCAACACGATTGGTTGCGGTTTTACTTACCCAAAAAGCATCTGCCAATAATGGGCGCGCCATTTGCACCATATCAGCTTTACCTGTTGCCAAAATTTCTTCAGCAGTATCAGGCATATTAATTCGATTAGAAGCAATGACAGGTACAGCCACATGCTTTTTCACTTCTGCTGTGTAATCTACAAATGCAGCGCGTGGAACAGAAGTGACAATGGTGGGTACACGTGCCTCATGCCAACCAATCCCTGTATTGAGCAAAGTAATACCTGCTTTTTCCAATGCCTGTGCAACAGTGATCACCTCGTCCATGGTATTACCATCATGAACTAAATCGAGCATCGACAAACGGAAACAAATAATAAACTTTTCACCAACTTTAGCACGAATCGCTTTTACAATTTCTACCGCTAAGCGCATACGATTTTCAATTGGCCCACCCCAACGGTCTTCACGTTGGTTAACATGACGACTTAAAAATTGATTCAGCAAATAGCCTTCTGAACCCATAATCTCTACGCCATCATAACCGGCCTTTTTTGCCAGACTAGCTGTTTCAGCATAATCTTGAATGGTTTCAAGTATCAGTTTGTCACTCATCTGACGTGGTTTAAACATCGAAATCGGCGATTTAATTGGGCTTGAAGACACAACGAATGGCTGATAACCATAACGCCCTGCATGCAGAATTTGCATCAGAATTTTTGCACCATGCTTATGTACCGCATGTGTGACTAAACGATGTGGTGCAATATCACCTAAAGTATTCATCGTACCACCAGCGGGGAGTAACCAACCTTGGCGGTTTGGGGAAATCCCCCCTGTAATAATTAGCCCAACACCACCTTTGGCACGTTCTCCAAAATATGCAGCAAGTTTTGGATAGTTATAAAAACGATCTTCTAAACCCGTGTGCATTGAGCCCATCACGACACGATTTTTAATGGTCGTAAATCCCAGATGGAGTGGTTTTAAGATATTTGCATAGCTATTTGACATGATGAATCCTTTAAGTTTGGCTTTGCAACTTGTTGCATACTACTTTATCGAGTTTTAATTTTTTTTTGATGGCAATTTTTGATATTTTCATCGTATATAGTGTCAATTCTAACTGTCTTACGCATAGCGAGAAGTAACACATCTTGATATGATTCATAAAAGAAAAGTGTTATACAGTTTTATAACAATCTTCTGTGTCAATTTTCGTTATTTTGCAATATAACTGCTGAATAAAAGTAAATAAGAAAAGGCATCAACGTTATGAGCCACCCAGTATTTTTAACCAGTTCTACCTTTAGCCGTATGCCAAGAGGTAGTCAAAATCAATGGGCTGAGTTTTTTCAAAGCGCATCTTTTGAACTTGAAGCAAATGCGTTTATTCCAATTTTATGGTTTATGCTGTTTAAGCAAGAGAATATTTTCTGGACTAGATATATAGATGATCTTGATATCAACGATGATCGCAATCAAGTTGATCTTGAAGAACGCCAAGAAGATTTTGGGGAGAGTCAGTATGCTTATTTAGTCATTGACCAACAACAAGCACTTCTCAATTTAGCAGCTCGAAAACCCTTATTTATAGAAATTTTTGGTACAGAAAATATCTACCATTTTGATGATTTTAAATCTTTAATCGAACAACATTATCCTGAGTACATTCTATTGCGGACCAGTGGTTTACCTTTGGATTTAAATGATGCTTATTTCTTAACCCAATTGCTACAACACATCGAAAACAAAGCACAAGATGATTCACAGCAGCACTCTTTTATCGAAATGCAACGTATTGAACTTGCGCGTTTTGATGATCATCCTTATTTCTTTTATGGTGTCAATCTGCATACCCCTATTCTCAATTTAACCACCACAGAAAACCAATCAACAGTTGAACAAAGCAACCATGCTCAATCTCAACAACACTCTTTAGAAACTTCTGGTTTGGCGATTTGGATTTGCACAGCTATCGTTGCAATCTTAACCATTGCAGTATGGTTTACGACACAATCCGCACTCTATGCTGGTATTACCTTCTTGATTAGTGCTTTTGTTCTTGGGTTTATTTCTTCCAAATTTGGCGAACCGAAATAAAAAATAGCCATGTTTTTTAGCATGGCTATGTTAATCAAATAAATCAGTTCTTCATTTATTACTTTTTTTAAAGACTGCTGATTTGATCAATCAGCATGAGCAAGTTAAATTAAAACGGCTCAACATCATCATTTCCAGTACTTTAATTTACTGGTCTGCCCAATCCCAACATTAAAACTATTGGTTGGATCAAGTTTTTGATAATGATTTTTTAAAGTAGGCTTTGCAATATATAAATGCCCGACATTGTGCTCCGCTGGATATTCTGCACCACGACTATCTAGCAAATGCCACATTTGATGTTCCATCGCCAAAGGATCTACACCTTTTTTGACAATATAATCTTGATGAAACACATGACAGAGGAAATGCCCGTAATACAATTTATGGGTAATCAAATCATCCATCTCTTTAGGTAAAGTTTCGACCCATTCACGATCGTTACGACGTAAAGCAATATCCAGCGCAACAATGTCCTCAACTTCCGAACGATGTGTATCACGATAACGAATGGCAGCACCTGCCACTGCGAAACGGTGTAAAAATGCCTTTCGGCCTTCTTCATCTGTACAACGGAAAAAATGGCCTGATGTTTTATGTTGGAAATACTCATTTAAAAAGAGTTCAACTTGTTCAACATCCTGATTTTCGATACGAATCATCAAATGATGTTCATATAAATCACGAAATGTATTCATTCGTTTTGGCAAATGATTTGGCAACAACTTCGTCACCATCTGCAAAACTTTATCAGACAAACTGCGAAGACCAATTTTTTCAAGATATCCGTCTACCTTATCTTTTAACGCAAATGCAGCAGGCACTTTTGCCGTACCAAATTTTTCGATAAACATAAAGGTATCTTTGCCAAATTCAGCACCAATATCATAGGCAACACGATGAATATATTCACCAGCAATCGGCAATCTCGGCAAATCTTTCAATAAGAAACGGCGGATTTCAGTCAAATCGGCATGTGAGTTGGTTCCCACATAAAATACCTGACTTGGAATTTTTTCAAAGGTGTCTAAACGCACTGCAAAGACACAGACTTTACCCGCAGAACCTGAAGCTTCAAATAAACGTGATGGATCAGCATTAAAGCGTGCAGGCGTATTTTCATCGACCTGTTTAACATCATGCGCATAACGATGGTCAGAAGCACAACAACTAGAATTATTAATAATATCATTGAGTTGATATTTTTTATTTTCAAGTTTTGTCAAAATTTCTTCAGGTGTTTCACCCAGATTCACACCCAAATGATTGACCAATACTAATTCACCAGACTCATTTATCCGTGCATAAAGCGCTAACTCCGTATAAGCAGGCCCTCGACGAACCAATGCCCCACCAGAGTTATTACATATTCCACCTAAAACCGATGCACCAATACAAGATGAACCAATTACTGAATGCGGCTCACGATTATAGTGTGCCAACTCTTTTTCAAGACGATCTAAGGTTGCACCAGGTAGGCAAATCACTTGCTGACCTTGATTAATCACTTGAATACCAGTCAAACGACGTGTACTCATTAAAATAACTGGTCGGTCGTAATCATCACCAAAAGGTGTTGAACCACCCGTGAGGCCAGTATTTGCAGCTTGCATAATCACAATACAGTCCGCATTTACAGCAGCTTGTAACACTTGCCATTGTTCAAACAAAGTTCCAGGAACCACAACAGCCAAGACTTGCCCTGAGCCATAACGACGACCCTGACGATAAAGGCGGGTATCATTATCATGAGTTAAAACGTGTTGCTGACCGACGATGTTGATTAATTGCTGAATGGTTTGTTGTGAATCAATATTAGATTGCATTTTCCCTATCCTATTGATGAACCCTTATTTAATCTCAGTCAATAAGGCATTCATTCCGACAGCATTTTTTTCAATATTATTTGTATTGAGGGATTAATGATCAGTTCAAGCTACTGTTTTGATGAAAAGTAGCTTAAACCTCGCTTATCCACAAAACTTGTTAAATCACATCTTTTCATTTGATGCTTTGCAAAAACAACATGTTATAAGGTCGTTCTACCTGAAAGCTTTTCAGATGACATTTGCACCTATCAAATTTAAAAATATCATTTATCTTGATGAATTATCAAAAATACATCATTCATCCAATCCTTTGTCTAACTTCACTAAACAATCGGCGCTTATGTCTGCAATTGTTTTGGCGCCCGTCAAAGTCATTGCGACACGCATTTCTTTATCAATTAACTCAAGCAGATTTGAAACGCCTGCACCACCCGCTGCCCCTAATGCATAAACAAAGGCACGTCCCAGCATGCAGGTATCTGCACCCAATGCGAGCATACGTACAACGTCCAAACCATTACGAATACCAGAGTCAGCAAGGATTTTAATATCGCCTTTGACGGCATCTGCAATTGGCGGAAGTGCGCGCGCAGATGACAAGACGCCATCTAACTGACGACCACCATGATTTGATACAACAATACCATCGGCACCGAAACGAACTGCATCTTTGGCATCTTCAGGGTCAAGAATTCCTTTAATTACCATTGGGCCATCCCAAAATTCACGAATCCACTCAAGGTCTTTCCATGAAATAGACGGGTCAAAGTTATTGCCCAACCAACCAATATAATCTTCAAGTCCAGTCGGCTTTCCTAAGTATTTTGAAATATTTCCTAAATCATGTGGACGACCCAGTAAACCGACATTCCAAGCCCAATGTGGATGAAAACATGACTGCATATAACGACGCATCGCTGCATTTGAACCACTCATGCCAGAATGTGCATCACGGTAACGCGCCCCTGGTACAGGCATATCAACAGTAAACACCAAGGTTGAGCAACCTGCAGCTTTGGCTCGCTCTAAAGCATTTTTCATAAAGCCACGATCACGCAGCACATATAACTGAAACCACATTGGGCGGTTAATTGCTGGTGCAACTTCTTCAATCGGACATACTGACACTGTAGATAATGTAAAAGGAATGCCCTTTTTATCTGCCGCTATAGCAGCTTGAACCTCACCACGACGTGCATACATACCTGTTAATCCAACAGGAGATAATGCAACAGGCATTGATAAAGTTTCATCAAACAATTTTGTTTCTAGACTTAGCTGAGACATGTCATTTAAAACACGTTGCCTTAACGCAATTTTTGATAAATCTTCTACATTTCGTTTCAGTGTATATTCCGCATATGCACCACCATCAATGTAATGAAAAAGAAATGGTGGTAAACGACGTCGCGCGGCTTCACGATAGTCATTTGCAGAAGAAATAATCATGCTCATATCCTGTTTAATCGACTCGCACGCTGACGACGGGCTTCTTCCTCATCAATCATACGTACTTGCTGTACTACAAATTCTATATGTCCACATACTGCATCTCTTGCTGCATCTGGATCATGACGTTCAATTGCATCCATCACTTTAAAATGTTGATCATGCAATTGATCAAAACGATGTGTTTCTGAATACACTTTACGTCTACCCAGTAGCACGTTAAATTGCAACAGATCAAAAACGCCCCGCATCATCTGAATCAATACTAAATTGTGTGATGCTTCAGCAATCGCTAAATGGAATTTAGCATCTGCTAGAGAAGCCTGCTCATCATCGCCAATCGACTGAAAATATGAAATCTGATCATAATATTCGCGAATCTGAGCTAGATCTTTAGGCGTTGCACGTTGCGCAGCATACCAAGCTGAACCACCCTCAAGTATTGTTCGAGCCTCTTGCACATCAAAACGATATGCAGGGTCTTCATCAATCAAATTACTTAAAGGTTCAACAATCTGAAATTTTGACCAGTTCACAGGGAATTGTTGTAAATACGTCCCTGCTCCAACTTTACTGACCAGCATACCCGTACTGGTCAGTTGTGAAATCGCTTCTCTTAAAGAGGAACGGGATACACCGAGTTGTTCACACAATTTTCGTTCAGCAGGTAGACGTTCTCCGACTTGCATGTTTTTTTCTTCAATTAACATACGAAGGCTTTGTACCACTTTGTCAGAGACTTTCATCTGCTTTCCTCAGTTTTGTGTTGGTTCAACGATGCTTCATTCTCATGGAATCATCCAAGGGAACACATAAGCTTGTAGTGTAACGATAATACCGATCATTATAGTAAACGTTATACTGTGTTTAACCGTAAAACGGAACAAATCAGATTCTTTACCTACAAGCCCCACTGCCGCACATGCTATTGCAATCGATTGAGGCGAAATCATTTTTCCTGTCACACCACCACTGGTATTTGCAGCCACCAATAATACTTCTGGAACTCCAATTTGCTGTGCAGTCGTGGCTTGTAATGCGCCAAATAAAGCATTTGCAGAGGTATCAGAACCTGTGAGGAATACCCCCAACCATCCTAAGAATGGAGAGAAGAATGTAAATGCCTGACCCGTATGTGCAAGTGCCAAAGCAAGCGTGGCAGACATACCTGAATAATTTGCAATAAAGGCGAAAGCCAAGACCATACCAATAGAATAAATTGGAATTTTTAACTCATTAATCGTTTCACCAAAAGTTACAACAGCTTCTTTTGGCTTCATTTTTAAGAAAATAATGGTAATGATCGCTGCAATAAAAATTGCGGTACCTGTGGCTGAGAACCAATCAAACTTATAAATTGCATCATAATCTTTCATTTCAGAAACAACAGGTGGCATCTTTTGAATCATTTGATGCAAATAAGGCACTTGGATTGAAATCACTAAATCATGTAGCGCACCATCTTTGGTAAATAAATCCTTAAACGGTTTTACACTCCATATCGTGACCATCACAGTTAAAATTGCAAATGGAGACCACGCTTTAGCTATTTGAGCAAGGCTATATTTCTGTTGTTTTTGTGCAGCAAGATTCTCATCCATGCTGGCATCTTCATTTGCAAAACGGAAAATATGCTTTGGCTGCCAATATTTCAATAAAATTGTTAATGAAACCAAAGAAGCAATTGAGGCAGTAATATCTGGTAATTCTGGCCCCACAAAGTTTGAAGTCAAATATTGTGCAAGTGCGAAGGAGCCACCACCAACAATGACAGCAGGCCAAGTTTCTTTCACACCACGCCAACCGTCCATAATCGCCATGATCCAGAACAGCACAATTGGCACCATAAATGGTAATTGACGACCAACCATCTGACTGATTTCCATCGTTTCCACACCAGAAACCTGACCAGCAACAATAATTGGAATACCCATTGCGCCAAATGCCACAGGTGCTGTATTTACAATTAAACATAGACCTGCTGCGTAAAGTGGTTTAAAACCAAGTCCCACCAACAATGCAGCGGTAATTGCGACAGGTGCACCAAAACCAGCGGCACCTTCCAAGAACGTACCAAAAGCAAATCCCACAAACAGCATTTGCAAACGTTGATCTTCAGTAATCGACAAGATCGAAGAACGAATAATATCAAATTGCCCTGTTTTTACTGAAATTTTATATAGAAATACTGCTCCGATAATGATCCATGCAATTGGCCATAAACCATAAAGGAAACCATAGACCAATGATGCCAATGCCATCATCGTTGGCATTTGATAAGCAAATAATGAAACCAGTAAAGCCAATACAACCGTAATTGTCCCCGCAACACTTCCTTTCATGCGGAATACAGCAAGGGCTAAAAAGAAAAATATAATTGGTATAAGCGCAATAGCACTAGATACCCAGATATTGCCCATCGGATCATAAATCTGTTGCCAATGTTGAAGCATTGTCATCTCCTTGAAATGCTTGCTAGAACGTGGAATGTCATTGAATCATCCATTTATTTCTCAATAATTGGTATGACCAATTTAGTTTTAAATTAAAAAATTTTGCACTAACTGCCACTTAATATTAATTTTTGCTGATTTAAAGATCAATAGTTGACACTCAATTAATTATTTTGGTATGACCAATATTGCAAGTATTTAAGTCAATTCACAAATCAATCCTTCAGATTTCAGGGTTTCAAATCGAATAACTCATTTGTTTTATATTATATTTTTTTAAATTAAACTAATTTTCTACAACTTTAGTCGCATGCTATTCTTAATGCACTTTTTAGTAACACTGATTTAAGTTTATTATCGGGTTTGGAAATACCTCAAAACCAAAATTAGTCAGACCAATTTAACAATCAGTTAAAATAAGCGTTAAGGCATCGCCTTAAACAAACAAATATCAAGTAAAAATAGAAAGAAAAAGCAGAAAGAAAAAAAGCAAAACCAATAAATTTTCACTGATTTTGCTTTTCACTTTAATTAAAAAATTATATAAATTTAATCAACTATAAATTAATTCATCAATACGCATTTATTGATTTAACGATGCTCACAACTCAATAAGGTTTCAGGTTTTTTCTTGATTTTAAGGTTTAAAGAACTTGAAATAATTCCTGAACAGATCAATGCCGCGCCGATAATAATGTTGATTGTAATCGGCTCATGCCAAAGCACATAACCAAAAAATAAACTTAGAATAGGAATACACATGATTGAAATAGACGCAACAAAGGTATCTACCTGACTCACAATCCAATTCCACAAGGCAAAGGCAAAACCAGTACCAATTACAGCAATATAGAACAGGATTGAATCATTCAGTGGATTCATCCAAACTTTAACATCTACAGGTTCAAAAATTAAAGCACCGATCAAAATCACCACTCCACCCATCAACAACTGCCAAAAGGTCAATTTGATTTTGTCATAAGTTGCAAAATTCTGTTTGATATACACTGTGGTTAAAGCCCAAAAGAAGCCAGACAAGATTAAGAAAGCTTGACCAATTAACGATAAATTCAAATGAATATGATTTAATTGTGGCCAAAGAATCGCAACCAAGCCCAATGTGCCAAGAACCAACCCAATCATTTTTTGGCTATTTAAACGCTCATTTAAAATATAATGCGCCAATACACCAATAAAAATAGGCATAGTAAACACTAAAACTGCAGACAATCCTGAATCAACAAATTGCATGGCAAAGGTTTGTGTTGCATAAAAACCAATACAAATCATCAAACTTGAGATTATCAGTTTTTGCCATTCACCTTTTGCGGGTAAAACAGATTTTCTTAACAGTACTTGAACCAACATAAGGGTAAGCGCAGCTAAGATTAAACGCGTAGAAATAAATAAGAATGGCGGAAATATTTGCAAACTATGTTTGACCAATCCCCACAAAGATCCCCAGACGAGACACAATAATACAATTGCACCAATCACTCGAAGATTCATTTGCTGTACTCAACAGATGGAAAGTGCTTAGAGTATAGAAAATAAATGACATCATGAATAATGCTGTGTTTTAATGTACACATCATTTTTTTTGATGCCAAAGTGGATACTTTAGTGTCAGCGCTTATTCAATGCATTTTTGAGGAATTGAAATGAATATCGATATGGGTGATATCAAATCATTTGTGACTGTTGCTGAACTAAAAAGCATTACAGCAGCAGCAAATAAACTCAATTATTTACAATCAAATATGACTGCAAAAATAAAAAAGATTGAAAATCACTATAAACGTCAACTATTCATCCGAAAACCTAAAGGTGTTGAGCTCACTGAATCTGGCATGAATTTATACCAGCAATATAAAAAAATGATTTTCACATGGGAGGAAACTGAAAATAAAATCTATCAGCAGGAAAAAAATTTACGCTTTGGTACCAACACCAGTTTAGGCGGAATGCGTTTCTACCCTTCTTTTAGCCAGCTATATGAAACTTACCCTGAACTTTCGATCACCATGAAAACAGGTGCGACAGGTTATATTGAAGATGAAATATTACTTGGAAATCTAGATATCGCCTATGTTTTAGGTCATCCCAAGCAGAAAAATATTCAGTATATTCAAAAAGCAGATGACCAGCTTGTGATTATTGGGAAAAATGTCATCAACCATGACAACCTTGAAGATTGTCTCAATCATCAAAATATTTTACTTGCTTCTGAAGAATGCTGTTATGCAACCACTTTAGATCACATTTACACAGACTATAATTTAACCAAAGGCGAGTTAACCCATATTTATGATCATGAGGCCTTAGTCAATTTCACTCAATTGGGTATGGGAATATCAATGATTGCAAAATCACTGATTAAAAAATTTAATATTCAATATTATCGAGAAACACCTGAACAATATCGAGATATTGGATTCTATCTGATTGCACGAAGTGAGCATGTATTTACGCCGATTGAAAAGCAGTTTATCGGATTGAATGATCAGCTTTAACCACACCAATATTTTGCTTTTAAACATTAGCTTTCATAATTTATATTGGGTTATTTTATTTGGTGCGCGTTTTCCGATTTAAACACTGAGAAAAACAGCATAACCGTGGCAACAAAGTACCAACAGGAAATATTTTGAGCATAAAAAGAGGAAAGAAAATTGAGCCTAAACGATTGCACAAGCTTCCAGATTTCACTCCATTTGCGCATGAGAAGTGAATAAGAATTAACACCAATTTCTCTAATATAGCACCAACAAAATAGCTGCCTTGATTTGTAAACACATAATACAGCATGTTTATTAAATCAAAAATCAAGGCAAATGCTACAATTTTATGCAATGTTGATGAAGTTTGATTTTTCTGTATTCGTCACACTTTTTTATCTTTGTTATTTGATTCCATTTCAGTTTTTTACTCAATGTAAAACCATCGTTTTTGCTATATTAATCTATTTTTCAAATTAAAAAAAAATGATTTCCACTGACAATAGCCCAAAATTTGTATTGAAGGGTGTTATAATACTGCGTTTATAAAATTCTCTTTGGCCACCCATATATGTGGTGCCTCTTTCGAAATAGTTAGGACGAGCAATGACTGATAATGCAACGATCTTGCAGAATGTACCAGTAGGCAAAAAAGTGGGTATCGCCTTTTCTGGTGGTCTAGATACTTCAGCAGCTTTATTGTGGATGAAACAAAAAGGCGCAGAACCTTATGCTTATACAGCAAACTTAGGTCAACCTGATGAAGATGACTACGATGCAATTCCGCGTAAAGCTGAAAACTATGGTGCTGTAAAAGCCCGATTGGTTGACTGCCGCTTACAACTTGCATTGGAAGGTATTGCTGCAATTCAATGTGGTGCATTCCATATCAGCACTGGGGGTGTTCCTTATTTCAACACAACACCATTAGGTCGTGCAGTAACAGGTACAATGCTTGTTACAGCTATGAAAGAAGATGATGTTAATATTTGGGGCGATGGTTCAACTTATAAAGGGAACGATATTGAACGTTTCTATCGTTATGGTTTATTAACCAACCCAGCACTTAAAATTTACAAACCTTGGTTAGATCAGCAATTTATTGATGAATTAGGCGGTCGCGCTGAAATGTCACAGTTCTTGATCGACAATGGTTTTGATTACAAAATGTCGAAAGAGAAAGCTTATTCAACAGATTCAAATATGTTGGGTGCAACTCACGAAGCAAAAGATCTTGAATATCTCAATGCAGGCATCAAAATCGTTGAACCAATCATGGGCGTTGCATTCTGGAAAGAAGATGTAAAAGTTGAAGCTGAAGAAGTTTCTGTAACGTTTGAAGAAGGTTTCCCAGTTGCATTAAATGGCAAGCGTATTGAAGACCCTGTTGAATTCATTCTTGAAGCCAACCGTATTGGTGGTCGTCATGGTCTTGGGATGTCTGACCAAATCGAAAACCGTATTATTGAAGCAAAATCTCGCGGTATCTATGAAGCTCCGGGAATGGCGCTTCTTCATATTGCTTATGAACGTCTTGTAACGGGTATTCATAACGAAGACACTATTGAACAATATCGCATCAATGGTTTACGTCTAGGTCGTTTATTGTACCAAGGGCGTTGGTTCGATTCACAAGCATTGATGCTACGTGAAACAGCACAACGCTGGGTTGCTAAAGCAATCTCAGGCACTGTGACTTTAGAACTTCGTCGTGGTAATGACTATACGATTATGAACACTGAATCAGAGAATCTCACTTATGAAGCTGAGCGTTTAACCATGGAAAAAGGTGATTCAATGTTTAGTCCTGCTGACCGTATCGGCCAATTGACTATGCGTAATCTTGATATCACTGATACCCGTGCAAAACTTGGTATTTATACCAATACTGGTTTATTGGCTGTTGGTACAGGATCTGCGATCCCTCAATTGAAAGACAAAAATAAATAATTTTTGATGAAAAAAAACCGCCAAATCAGGCGGTTTTTTTAGCTTTAGTCTTTGTGATTTTTCATTAAAGATCGCTTATCAAGACACTGCATTCTTAGTTTCAGGCTGCGATAAGTTTTGTTGCCCTAATTTTTGCTGTTGTTTTTGCAACTCAATCTTTTCAGCATGTTCTTGGCGAATTTGATCATATTGTCGTTTGGTTTCAGCATCACTTTTAGCCGCAAGAAAAGCCATTCCCACTAAAAATACTGGAAATAACAACGCTAATGTCGCAAAGATATAAAATTTTTTCGAACTTGTCTGTGACATAAATTCAAGGCTTTCAATAAATTTAATTAGGCTAATTAATATAACAGAATAATCCCATCCAATACATTACTCACCTACAGCCATAGGACGACAATCTCCTATATATTTAAAGCGAAAAACTTAAGTAAAAATCACACCACCCTGTGACCTAGAAGCTTTATAAATCACTTTCAGCAATACTCTTCATCAATCAAACTATTGTTATATGGAGCTTATCCCGCAAACTTCTTTAATAAATGTAACTTTAATAAAAACCAGATGCCCATAAAACAAAACGGTCTAAGCCAATTTAAAGAATAATTAACGATTCTTTGTTTGTTTATAAGCTTCTTGCGCTATAGCCAAACTTTTCTTTTTACCTTCAACTGTATCTGAAATCTCATTAGAAGTTCCATTTCCTGAATGACGTTGCAGATGTTGCTGTTGAGAATACTGATGCATTTCAGACTGAGTTTTTTGTTGCTGTATCGAAGTTTGGTTTGCAGTTCGTTGGGTTAATTTTTGTTGAAGTTGTTGCTGTGGATTTACAGTAGCAGTTCCTGCACAAGGTCTAGATTGGTAAGTTACCGAACCTTTTACCACACATTTGTGTACGTCTTTAGCAAATACATGATGCGAAATCCCTAAAGCTAAGATAACCAACAATACTTTTTTCACAACCAACACTCCATTTAAGTTTCAACAAAATATCAATAATTGATTTAAATTGCTATTTACACAGGAGTTTTCTTATTCACAGGATTTTTCATTTACAATTAAGGTATAAATATGACTTTTTTTGCCAAGTTTTACAGCATTTTGTCATAGTTCAAATCCTTCAGTTTCAAGATTTAATTTGAAGGTTTTTAAGTGATTGCTGAACAATAAAACCATGAACTAAAGACACAGGCAGCATATAAATTTTCCCGAAAAGATTATAGGTGACTACACTGGTACACACCTTCAGTTCATTTCTAAGTTCATCATATTCCTCGATTTGTAAAACCAGCAATACACTCAAATGTTTATCGGTTGACTGTAAAAAAAGCTCACGATCGGAGACTTTAATCACATCAAAAAAATCTGCTTTCCTACCTACTTGAAGTGGTTTAGTTGATTCACCAAAGCCTTGAATAGGTTGCACACCACCTAAACGCTGGCTTAAAAAATCCCTCAGCTTAAACGCAGCCTTCAACCAAACTGGCGGCTTGCTAGTCATTAGATAATAGGCTTGAGTACTGGTGAGATTTTTATCAATATATTGCTTGGCTTCGTGTAAAAAATTTAATTGATCAAGTGGAGCAACTAAAGTTTGTGGATCTCTTTCTATATTCAATTAACCACCCCTATAAATATAATTAATATTTTTTCAAACAACCGCTAAAAACAGTCTACAGTAATCAGTTATTGGTGCAATTACTCACAGCCTAAAGTTTAAGAAATATATAATCGACCTGTCAAAAAAGCTTAGACACAAGAACATAATTCCCCTTAATCAATATTTTCAATTAAATCAATCGCATGGACAAACAAATTATTTAATTATAAAAAGCTTGTACTGCCACACCTTACATTCAAAGTTTAAATACCTTTGCGTAGGCGATGCCAAACCTTGCGCTGCAAACAAAGCAGTGCTTTGTTTTTGCTCATGGGCGAGGGGTACGACCTGTACCCCCCCCAACGGCGACATCCATGTAGCCACACAGTAGGATCACCATCTAGGATTCAAAAATCTAAAAAATGAATTGATAACTAAAATTTTATAAAAATTATTAAAAAACATAAGCTTAATTTATACTCAATGACTTAATAAAAGTCACTGGTATGAATAATTAAGTAGTTTGAATACAACAAAAAGGTCTGCACTTGACAGACCTTTGATTATACTGACTTTAGTGCGTTTATCTTTTAATTAACTATCCATATTTTCAATAATCGCTTGACCGAATTCAGAACAGCGAAGCAAAGTTGCACCTGGCATCAATCGCTCAAAGTCATAGGTGACAGTTTTCGCAGCAATCGCTCCCGATACGCCCTGAATAATCAAATCAGCAGCTTCAATCCACCCCATATCACGAAGCATCATTTCCGCAGAAAGAATAATAGAGCCTGGATTGACTTTATCTTGGCCTGCATATTTTGGTGCTGTACCGTGAGTTGCTTCATATACAGAAATTGCGCCACCAATATTTGCACCCGGTGCAATACCAATACCACCTACTTCAGCTGCCAATGCATCAGAAATATAGTCACCATTTAAATTAAGTGTCGCAATCACAGAGTATTCAGAAGGACGCATTAATATTTGCTGTAGGAATGCATCTGCAATCACATCTTTAATAATGATCTCTTTACCCGTTCTTGGATTTTTAATTTTTACCCACGGGCCACCATCAATCAGCTCTCCACCGAAACGATCAATTGCCAGTTCATAACCCCATTCTTTGAACGCACCTTCGGTATATTTCATAATGTTGCCTTTATGCACTAAAGTTACACTTGGCTTATCATTATCAATCGCAAACTGAATCGCCTTACGCACCAAACGCTGAGTACCTTCTTTTGATACCGGTTTAATACCAATCCCACAATTATCTTCAAAACGAATCTTAGTTACACCCATTTCTTCTTTTAAAAATTTAATGACTTTTTTCGCTTCAGGAGAATCTGCTTTCCATTCGATACCCGCATAAATATCTTCGGAATTTTCCCGAAAAATCACCATATCGGTCAGTTCAGGGTGTTGAACAGGTGACGGCACTCCTTCAAACCAACGTACAGGGCGTACACAAACATAGAGGTCGAGCTCTTGGCGTAAAGCCACATTCAATGAACGAATACCGCCACCCACAGGTGTGGTTAATGGCCCCTTAATCGAAACAACAAATTCCCGCAGCGCCTCAAAAGTTTCTTCAGGCATATATGTTCCGTAGATTTTATCTGCCTTTTCACCACAGTAAACTTCCATCCATTCAATCGAACGTTTGCCACCATATGCTTTTTGAATTGCTGCATCCACAACAGCTTTCATGGCTGGTGTAATATCAACACCAATACCATCCCCTTCTATAAAAGGAATGATTGGATGATTTGGAACATTCAGTGACAAGTCCGCATTTACAGTAATTTTGCTACCATCAGCAGGCACTACGATCTTCTGATAACCCATTGTTGAGGTTCTCCATTTTATTATAGTTGGCAAATCCAAAATAATTGCCAAATCGACAATATTTCTAACCATTCTTAACGCATATCAGTCTAGTCTAATTTGTACATTTTTTGAGATTTATACGAGGAATAACAACATTTCTCTACTGAATAAAGCACATTGTTCCATTATTTAATGTCATTTAATTCATCATTTTTTATATAAATCAATATTCTCAATCACCTCGAATATTGAAAAATAAAAGTATTAGCTATGTTTTTCCACACAAAGAAATTTTCCAAGAGTCGGATCTTCTCCATGTTTCACACTGTAAACACAAGTAGTTAATTCTTATTTTTTAAATGATAGCCACTCTATCCAACATATCAGCCGCCAAAATAACTACAAAACCACCCAATCGGATCTTTAAAAGTGAGAGCTAATATACCTTTTCACTATAAGCTTTATTTTCAATTTTTTGATTTGATATTCGTTATTTAATTTAAAAATTTATAACATTTTGACAATAGATTAATGACCAAACTGGCCACCTTAAAACCACAATATATTCATATATTTCATTGTATTAAAATACGCACCACAATAGAACACAAACAAAAACCCGTAAATTTATTTTGATTACTGGTATTTTTTGCCATTGCTTTTAATTTAAAAATCAAATTATTAAAAAAAACATCATCGACTTAAGATTAATTACAAAAATATTTCACTTTTACTATATGTTTTCACATGAATTTTAATGAAAGAATAAATCGAAATTCATTTTTTGATTCCTTCTGTCTATCCTATAGCCTCCAATCAAATTAACCATCTTTGCAATTATTATTTAGTCTTAAAATCTTTAACATTATTCCTGTTTTTTTAAATCGCAATGAATTTTGAATTAATTACGATTCAACCTAACTCATGGATGTAAATAATGGATCAAACTTACAGTAAAGAAGAGAAACGAGGCCGTATACGCGGTATCGTCGGCGCAGCTTCAGGAAACTTAGTAGAATGGTTTGATTTTTATATTTATGCTGTATTTGCGGCATATTTCACTAAAGCATTAACTGCACCAGATATGGACTCCGGTACTCAAGCCATTTATGTATGGGGTGTCTTTGCAGCCAGCTTCTTTATGCGACCAATTGGTAGCTGGGTTTTCGGACGAATTGCTGATAAACATGGCCGCAAAAAATCAATGGTCATTTCAATCTGTCTTATGGCAGTAAGCTCTTTCTTATTTGCCGCACTCCCAACCTATGAACAAGTTGGGATGGCAGCACCTTTCCTACTTTTACTTGTTCGCCTGCTACAGGGTTTATCTGTAGGTGGTGAATATGGTGCTGTCGCAACCTATATGAGTGAACTTGGCTTAAAGGGTCAACGAGGCTTTTTTGCTTCTTTCCAATATGTCACCTTGTCAGGTGGTCAGTTATTAGCAAGTTTGCTCGGTGTTATTATGCTGGCATTCCTATCAGAGCAGCAATTGCTTGATGGCGGCTGGCGTATTCCTTTTGTCATTGGTGGTATTGCTGCAATTATCTCCCTACTTGCACGTAGTCGTTTGGAAGAAACATTATCTAGCGAAGACAGTGATAAAGAAGAATCAGGAAGCTTAAGTGAACTGTTTAAAAATCACTGGAAAACCTTCTTATTGGTCGTAGGTTATACTTCTGCGGGTTCCCTCACCTTCTATGTGATTACAGTATATTCAAAGACCTACCTCACCAATATGGGTGTGGATAGTAAGACTGTCGGATTCATTATGACAGCTTCACTATTTATCTTTATGCTTGCACAACCTGTGTTTGGTGCTATTTCTGACCGCATTGGTCGTCGTGCTGCAATGCTTGCGTTCAGTGGAACTATGGCAATTTTCATCTATCCAGTTATGGTGATCTGGATGCCACATTTCAGTTACTCACCATTGATGGTTGCACTGCTACTTATTTTCCTGATGATGTTACTCAGCTTCTATACCTCTATCAGTGGATTGGTTAAGGCAGAAATGTTCCCGCCACATGTTCGTGCATTGGGTGTTGGTTTCTCTTATGCTGTGGGGAATGCAATCTTTGGCGGTTCTGCACCATCTGTAGCACTACAGTTCAAAGCAGCCGGTATTGAAAGCACCTTCTTCTTCTATGTGATTTTCATGTTAGTGATCTGTTTCTTGTGTAGTTTTAAATTACCGAAAGAGCCAGAATATCTAAAACATGACCACTAAATAACATGGTTAAGTCATAAATAGCTTGTGATCACTGATTAAAATTTGAGATCTACACTATTCAAATAAGCTGTACTATCCAAAGGTGGTACAGCTTTTTTATTATATGGTTTTACTTCAATAGACGCTGTTTTTTCCAGTTGTTTAGCTTAATTTTATGCAATGGTAAATTGCAAAAAGATAAAACCTCCCACCCTACTCTAAAAACCTCGTATCTTAAGATCGCCCATCTAAGAAAAATGTATTTACAACTCAAGCTTGGTAAATAAATAAAGTTGAAGAATACAAAGCGTAATCTGATATAGTAGCGCACATATCGTAGTCTTTATCTTTACCCAACTCTCTTCAAACGGGTAACTTTATCAAACTCAAAAATTTTATTGATATTTATTAGTGGTCTAAAGTGAAAATTGTCATTCTTAATAAACCTTATGACGTCCTCTCCCAGTTTCGTAAAGACGAAGCACATATGACGATGTCAGACTTCGTAGATGACTCGACTTTGCGTTTGGCGGGTCGTCTCGATATGGACTCTGAAGGTTTAGTTTTTTTAACTGATCATGGTGGTTTAAATCAGTACATTACCAATCCTGCCAATAAGAAATTTAAAACTTATGTGGTGCAAGTTGATGGTGATGTGACTGAAGAAGCCCTTGAACAGTTGCGCAAAGGTGTTGAGCTAAAAGATGGTATGACTTTACCTGCTCAAGCGAATAAAATAGAACAGCCTGGATGGTTGTGGGATCGTGATCCACCTGTACGCTTTCGTGCGAACATTCCAACATCTTGGATTGAAATTTCGATTTGCGAAGGCCGTAACCGCCAAGTACGTCGTATGACTTCAGCTGTCGGTTTCCCTACTTTACGTTTAATTCGTACCAAAATTGGTGCAATTGACTTGGTACAAATGGGTTTACAGCCTGGTGAAACCAAAGAAATTGAACCATTGCTTTATCCTGACTTCCAAAATATTCCTGCGGACGAACCTTATCGTTCACGATCTTATGTGAAGAAACCTGGTGGTACAGGTGGAAAACCAATTGTTCGCAAGAATAAAGATGGTTCAACAAAAAAGTCAGGCACTAAACGTATCTGGCAAATGGAAGATGGTGAAAAACCACGTCGTAAGACCAATGGTACCACTCGTCCAAATACCAAAACCCCACGTGGTCGTGGACGTAATGGTCGATAGGATTTAGTTATTCGAAGCCATTAATCGATTGTCGCATATTATAAAAATGCCTAATGAAATTCATTGGGCATTTTTATTTTTATAATTTAAAAAAACTCAAGACCAATTAAAACCAATCTCCCCCTCATCATTTAAATTGATTCATACAAAACTTGCAAATAAATTACTTAAACAAAGATTTATTCCCTCAATAAAAAAGCCGATGCTTATGCATCGGCTTTTCTCACCAACAAGATCGTTGGTTTATAGCATTTAAAACTTAAACATTAGCAAGTGTAGCGTTAAGCGTAGCACTTGGACGCATTACAGCTTCAACTTTAGCCGTATCAACTGCATAGTACCCACCGATATCCGCTGGCTTACCTTGAACAGCAGCAAGTTCAGCAAGAATTTTGTCTTCGTTCTCAGCTAATGCTTTTGCAAGTGGTTCAAACTTGGCTTTTAATTCAGCATCGTCATTTTGAGCAGCAAGTGCTTCAGCCCAGAATTTCGCAAGGTAGAAATGGCTACCACGGTTGTCTAGCTCACCCGTACGGCGAGATGGAGACTTATCATTATCTAACAATTGACCTGTTGCTTGATCCAATGTCTTCGCCAACAACTTAGCACGCGCATTGTCTTCTTTAATACCTAACTCTTCTAAAGAAACTGCTAATGCCAAGAATTCACCAAGAGAATCCCAACGCAAGTGGTTTTCTTCTACAAGCTGTTGTACGTGTTTAGGCGCTGAACCACCCGCACCTGTTTCGTACATCCCACCGCCCGCCATTAACGGAACGATAGATAACATTTTCGCAGAAGTACCCAGTTCCATGATTGGGAACAAGTCAGTTAAGTAATCACGTAAAATGTTACCTGTCACTGAAATTGTATCTAAACCACGAGCAACACGTTCAAGCGTATAACGCATTGCACGTACTTGTGACATGATTTGGATATCAAGACCCGCTGTATCATGATCTTTCAAGTATTTTTGTACTTTCTTGATCAATTCATTTTCATGCGGGCGGTATGGGTCAAGCCAGAAGATTGCAGGCATACCTGAGTTACGCGCACGCGTTACTGCAAGTTTTACCCAGTCACGAATCGGTGCGTCTTTCACCTGACACATACGCCAGATATCGCCTTCCTCAACGTTTTGTGACATCAACACTTCACCAGTCTCAAGATCTGTGATGTTTGCAACACCTGCTTCAGTGATCTCAAAAGTTTTGTCATGTGAGCCGTATTCTTCAGCTTTTTGCGCCATCAAACCAACGTTTGGCACAGTACCCATAGTACGTGGGTCAAAATTGCCATTCCACTTACAGAAATTGATCATTTCTTGGTAAATACGTGCGAATGTTGACTCTGGCATAACAGCTTTACAATCATACTGCTTACCATCAGCTCCCCACATCTTACCACCGCCACGAATCATCGCTGGCATAGATGCATCTACAATCACATCATTTGGTGAATGGAAGTTGGTAATACCTTTCGCTGAATCGACCATTGCAAGTGCAGGACGGTGTTCTTGACAAGCATGAAGATCTTCGATGATCTCTTCACGCAATGATGTTGGTAAAGTTGCAATCTTCTCATAAAGACCAGCCATACCGTTATTGACGTTAATACCTAACTCGTCAAATAACTTGGCATGCTTTTCAAATGCTTCTTTATAGTAAATTTTTACACAGTGACCGAATACAATCGGGTGTGAAACTTTCATCATCGTTGCTTTTACATGCAACGAAAATAAAATGCCCGCTTCACGGCAATCATCAAGTTCTTTTTCATAGAAATCGCAAAGCGCTTTTTTGCTCATAAACATTGAGTCGATGATTTCGCCATCAAGTAATGCAACTTTTGGCTTCAGCACAATGCTCTCACCATTTTTGGTGATAAGCTCCATTTTGACGTTACGCGCACGGTCAAGGGTCATTGACTTTTCACCGTGGTAGAAATCACCCTCATCCATATGAGAAACATGTGTTTGAGACCACTGTTTCCATTCGTTCATTGAATGTGGATGTTTCTTGGCATAGTTTTTCACTGCAGCAGGTGCGCGACGGTCAGAGTTACCTTCACGTAACACTGGATTCACCGCTGAACCAAGGCATTTGCTATAACGTACCTTAATTGCTTTTTCTTCTTCAGTTGTTGGATTTTCAGGATAGTCAGGGATTGCATAACCCTTTGACTGAAGTTCCTTAATACATGCGCTCAACTGAGCAACAGATGCACTGATATTTGGGAGTTTGATAATGTTAGTGTCTGGATCTTGAGTAAGACGCCCTAGCTGTGCAAGGTTGTCAGATACTTTCTGTTCATCGCTTAAGTATTCCGCGAATTCTGCAAGAACACGAGCAGCTACAGAAATATCAGTTTTGACAATCTCTACGCCAGCTGGCTTAGTAAAGGTCTCAATGATCGGCAGTAGCGAATAAGTCGCCAACAATGGCGCCTCGTCAGTCAGTGTGTAAATGATTGTTGACTTTCCACCAGCCATATATAGCCCCTTGCTTTAGATTGTGTTTTGAGAACCGAGCTTGTGACCCAGCTCTTACGAACCGACTTGCTTAAATTTAACCCCAAGAGTATCAGCCTTCCTGCTATTTCAGTCAACGTAAGATCTGTGATAACGACATTTCGTAAAAAAATGGTACATCACAAATATTGCATTAATAGCAATATTTGCACAAAAATTAATCACTTTCTTGTAAAAATAGCCATTCCGACCAAGAGCAACAACAATCCATACCATCTTCTTCTTTATTGTTTTAAACATTAAAAATTTTATCTTGCTGATTCTTACAAACAGAGCAACCAATTAAAAACCATTGAAAACACATCGACGCGCTTCAGCGACATAAAACAAGCCGAACAGCACAAAAAAAATCAGCTAGATACTGTTTAAATTTTAAATCATTCAAGTCTGTCTAAAAAGTGAATGAGCAAATGAATGGAAAATTTATTTATTCCCCAATACTCTGGTCACGATATGACAATAAATATGCTTTGGTTAACTTATACTCACAAAACAACAATACTTTTACCTTGAATAGTAAGTCAAAAAATCGTTATTAATAAATTACATGTTTAATTTTTCATCACATCATTAATGAAAAAATAAGCTTCAATGATGTATTTCCGATCCCCAAATTAATATTAAAACTGTAGAGGTAATATGTTAATGCTATTACTCATCGCAATACTTATTCAAATCATCTCACTCTGGGCCGTTTTCTTTTTTGCACTTGATCGGACAATCGGTAGTATCACCACGATTGTCATTGCGATTCTGAGTGCAGTGATCAGCCCATGGTCTCTCATCCTTGGTCTCCCGCTTATTCTTATCAGTTTAGTTTTACTGATTGAGCCACTGCGAATGCAAGTTTTGACTAAACCAGCTTATAAAACATTAGCCAATGCAATGCCAAGCATGAGTAGCACTGAACGTGAAGCATTGGATGCGGGTACCAGTTGGTGGGAAAAAGAATTATTTATGGGGGCGCCAGATTGGGAAAAATTTAACAATTACCCCTACCCGACGCTTAGTAATGAAGAGCAATCTTTTTTAGATCATGAGGTTGAACAACTCTGTCAGTTGCTAGATGAATGGGAAATTCATCAAAATAAAGACCTGAACGCAGAGACATGGCAATTTATTAAAGACAATGGCTTTTTTGGACTTATCATCCCTAAAACTTATGGTGGTCGTGAATTTAGCTCTTTTGCACAAAGTCGTATTATGAGCAAAATCGCTTCACGCTCATTAACCACTGCCGTAACCTGTATGGTGCCTAACTCATTAGGGCCGGGTGAGCTTTTACTGAATTATGGTACAGATGAACAAAAAAATCGTTATTTGCCCGGCTTAGCCAAGGGTGAAGAAATTCCTTGTTTTGGACTAACCAGTCCTGAAGCGGGTTCTGATGCTGGAGCGATTCCTGACACTGGGGTAGTTTGTTATGGGGAGTTCGAAGGTCAACAAGTGCTTGGCTTAATTATGAATTTCTCAAAACGCTGGATTACCTTAGCACCCGTTGCAACCGTAGTCGGTCTGGCCTTCAAACTGTATGACCCAGATGGCTTATTGGGAGATAAAACTAAAACTGAGTATGGTATTACATGTGCACTTATACCCGCCTCTCATGCAGGCGTAGAAGTTGGACCTAGGCACCATCCGGGTGGTTCTCCATTTATGAATGGCACAGTTGAAGGTAAGGACGTCTTTATTCCGATTGACTGGATTATTGGGGGCGCAAAAAATGCTGGGAATGGCTGGCGTATGCTGATGGAATGTCTGGCTGTTGGACGCGGTATTTCCCTTCCTGCATTGTCTACAGCCGCAGGTGAAATGACGTATTTATCTGTAGGTGCATTCGCTAAAATTCGTCAACAATTTAAATTATCAGTCGGTAAATTTGAAGGGGTCCAAGAAGTTAGCAGTGACATCGTCAGCCATACCTATATGCTTGAAGCTTTCCGCTATTTAGTCACTTGCGGTTTAAATCAAGGTGGCAAACCCGCTGTTATGACCGCAATGGCAAAATACTACGCCACTGAAACGATGCGAAAAATCGTCAATCATGGTATGGACATCACAGGTGGTCGTGGTATTCAACAAGGTCCGCGTAACTTTCTTGCCAATATGTATCAAGCTATTCCGATCTCGATAACGGTTGAAGGAGCAAATATCTTAAGCCGTTCGTTGATGATCTTTGGTCAAGGTTCAATGCGTTGCCATCCTTATTTATTTGAGGAATTACAATTGTTACAGGCTGCAGATAAAGCTTCTGCCTTAAACACATTTAACACCATGTTATATCAACATTTAGGCTACACTTTAAACCGTGGAGCTCGTGCATTCACTTATGGATGGTTTGGGGCAAGTAGTCAACGACCTGACTCATCAGATGCTTTTACTCAACCTTATTATAAAATCATCAATCGCTTCAGTACTGATTTTGCCCTAACCGCAGATATGTGTCTTGGACTATTAGCTGGTGATATTAAACGTAAAGAAATGCTCTCAGGGCGATTAGCTGACATTCACTCCAAAATGTTTATTGCGACAGCCATACTCAAATTTTATGAAAATGGTCAAAGATCCACGCAAGAACAGGTACATGCCAAACTTGCATTAGATGAAACGCTTTATGATGCCCAAGAAGCATTTTATGGCTTATTTGATAATTTTCCGATTCAAATTGCATCAAGTCTGGTTAAATTTGTTTGTTTCCCATTTGGTCGACCGATCAAGAAACCGAGTGATCGTCAAAAGAGTGAAGCAGCAGAACTGCTCATGCAAGATAACCCATTCCGAGATTATTTAAAAACGCAGGTTTATTATACTGTTGATCCGAATGATGCTTTTGGCCGAATGGAAGCCACCTTCAATCTACTCTCAACCGTTGAAGACGATTGGAACAGCTTTAAAAAAGCGGAATCTAAAGGTGAATATCAGGGGCTAACATTTGAAGAGCGCATACAGGATGCAGTCACTCGTGGCTTAATCAGCGATGATTTAGCCACAAAATTAACCCAATATAATGCCCTGCGTTATGACAGTATGCTCACAGATATTTTTGATGAAAAATTAGAGCAGGTATTGGTATTAGAAAATCCTCATCTTCACTCAACTTAAATCTATTTGGCAAATGCCATTTAAGAGATAAGACGATATAAAACGTTGACCATAAACAGCGATTCACCATCGCTGTTTTTTAACATAGACATATTGCCAATGGGTTATTTGGTTATTTCGGTATAGTGTTAAAAATATAACAGCTGAGGAAAAAAGCAATGTCTCAACAAGATTATGAAAATGGCTTAAAAGTCCGTACAGAAGTGATGGGAGAAAGTTTTGTAAAACGCGCTCAAGATAACACTGTTCCTTTTACAAGACCTTTGCAAGACTGGATCAATGAGCATGCATGGGGTTCAACTTGGCAACGTGAGGGTGTTTTACCACGTAAATACCGCTCTTTGATTACCATTGCATTTTTAGTTGCGCAAAAAAGCCCAACCGAACTTAAAGGTCATATTCGTGGCGCATTAAATAATGGCGCGACAGTTGAAGAAATTCAGGAAGTATTATTACACAGCCTACCTTACTGTGGCGCACCAGCGACACAAGAAGCATTTCGTGCTGCACTCGAAGTCATCAATGAATACCAAAAGGTAGATTCATAAACAATTAATGCGATCAAATTCTTCAATATAGGCCATGCTCCAACATGTTGCCTGTATTGCTGAGTTAATTCCAAAACACATTAAAACTATAAAAAAACTCATCTACTTCAAAGCGAACATGGTATCCCAACTGAGTTAACTCAGAAGAAAGCTCCCGAATATCCTCTAAAGCTAGATGTTTAGGTAAAACTGTAAAAACAGCAGTATTGCCCTGCTTGGCATTTTCTTCAATCATTTGAGCTAAACGAAATTTATATAGCTCTATATTTAAGTTAGAATTGGCTGCCAATTGTTTGGCGTCTTCAGCATGAATAAACATGATTAAATTTCCATATTATTGTTTTCCACGATATCACTACAAGATATAAATAAATATCGGAATACGCTGTATGCTTTATGTTCGAAAGCACATGCACAAAAATATACTCACGAAAAAATTTTTATAGCCATAAAAAGCTTATAAAATTCTCACACATATCTTCAGAATTAACTTGTATAAAAGTGTGAACATAAAAATTAAATTAAATCCAGTGCTTTATTTTGGTGGAATTTAATTTTTTGTATTTAAAAAGTAAATGATAATTGTTATTATTTACTTAATTTTTAACCTTTCTTATTTGATTGCCTATGAATAGCCAGACTGAACTCGATGTCCTAAACGCATCTGTTTCAACTCCGACTGTATCAACACGAGCTAAATCCGCACACTCTCTCATACAATATCGCATCATGATTGCCTACCGTTTTGCTCTGGCAATTCTTGGTGGTTACCTGCTTGCATCCATGTCCGCTATAGTGATTGCAAAAACATTTGCCGATTATCGTGCTGCCGCTGCAATGAGCGCCACACTTCTTGCTTTCTGTATTCACTGTGCCGCATTCATTTGGGTTTTTATGGTCAATAAGACATTAAAAGCCAGCTTAGGCATACTTGTTCCAAGTATCATTTTATTTGTCATTTATAAAATGATGGGGAATTAAGATGCGCGTAGATGCAAAAGTTGAAGGTCCACGCCAATCCATGTCATGGTTACATACATGGGCAAGCTTAATTCTTGGTTGGTTACTTTATGCAATTTTTTTGACAGGAACATTGAGTTTCTTTCAGTCTGAAATAACTGCTTGGATGAAACCTGAAATTCATCAATCTGTTCCAAGTGATTCTCAAGTACAGCAAACGCAGGTTGCTTTAAATTATTTACAAAAAAATTATCCTGATGCAGGTAGTTGGTCAATTCAATTACCCAACTCCAGACAAACCACAACTGAGTTAAATATCCGCAAAAAAGGTGAAGATCTACAAGCACGTCGTGGTGGAGAAAGAATCACCCTAGACAGTGCAACTGGACAAGTCATTGAGGCTCGAGATACGCGCGGTGGTGGATTTCTCTATCGCTTTCACTTTGAATTGTATGGATTTGATCGTATTTGGGCCCGTTGGATCGTCGGTTTGGCTACTATGCTGATGTTTGTGGCAATTATTAGTGGCATTATCACCCATAAAAAAATTTTTAAAGACTTCTTTACTTTCCGTTCCGGTAAAGGGCAACGATCTTGGTTAGATGCACACAATGCCACAGCTGTTTTTGCCCTACCCTTTCACATTATGATTACATTCAGTGGTTTGTTATTGCTGATGTTTATGTTTATGCCTTGGGGAATCAACCAAGTTTATAAAGATCGACAAGAGTTTTTTCAAGAAATGCGCGGAGGCGCAGTTCAGCAAAATAATTCTCGCAATAGAAATGTTGAAAATCGCTCATTATCTGCAAATACATCCCAAGCTCGAGGCATCACTGAACAACGCTCACGAGGAGAAAGAGGCAAACAACATGAACAAGAAGCAGGATATCCTGCACCACTTACGAACTTAACACCACTTATTATAGCAGCTCAGGCACAATGGAAAGAAAATCCAATTGCCTCTATTCAAATCCTTGCGCCAAATACATCCAATGCCACCATTGAACTTCGTGCTTTATATGCAAAAAGTGTGGTAGAACGTGGTGTTTACCCAATTTTGAAATTCGATGGTGTAACTGGTAAAGACATCAATGAAACTGTTCAAACAAAGAATGCATCTATCCCGATGGGAATTTACAATGTTGTGACTGTATTGCATGAAGCTCGAGGTCTTGATTTAACCTTCCGCTGGTTATTGTTCTTCTCTGGCGTAATAGGTACCTTAATGATTGCAACTGGACTTATTTTATGGTGTGTCAAACGTGCACCTCAACAACAAAAGCAAGGCTATAAATCATTTGGTTATCGTTTTGTTGAAGTGATGAATATTGCTGCTGTGATTGGACTACCTATCGCATGTGCAAGTTATTTCTATGCCAATCGTTTCATCCCATTTGAGATAGAAACACGTTTAAATTGGGAAATTCGTGCTTTCTTTATCGCATGGTTAGCTACGTTAATTTATGCAGCGATTCGTCCACACCGTCAGGCTTGGCTTGAGCTTCTAGCTTTTGCTAGTGTTGCTTTTGCACTACTGCCTATTGTCAACTTTACCACGGGTGGTCAAGCATTTTGGAACAGCATTGCCAATGACCAATGGATGATTGCCTCTTTTGATTTAATGACATGGGTACTCGCCATTTTATTTTTCTTGTCATTTTATAAAGTTAAAAAGCACAAAGGACTTCCTGTCAAAAAATCTAGAAATGCACCATCAAATAAGGAGATTTCAGCGTGATTTTCTTCTTACTGGTTTGGTCTTTGTCTAGCTTGGCTTTTATTGCACTTGCCAGTGCAATGTCAAAGCATCAAAAACAGATGTATGGACAGGAGTTAACAGCTCAACAAACACGACTCGCTTCTATTTTAGGTTGGACTTTACTGCTTATATCACTGATCATTTGCGTAATATCAGGGCCGCTTAGTAGTATGCTCAGTTTTTGGATTGGCATTCTGACATTTTCAGCATTATTTGTGGGTGCCTTATTAACCTATTACAGTTTAAAAGTGAAATTTGTTGCCTGCTTTTGTGCGGGAATGAGCTTTGTCACCAGCGTGATCCTACTCATTTAAACTGTTTCAAAAAATCAGTTATACTCATAAGCCAATCTCTAGATTGGCTTTTTTTATCAAATTTATTGCTTAGTGTTGGTATTTTTATGTCTAAACCACTTTCAATCCCTTCAGAACTACTCAATCGTGCTGCAATGGGTAATCCAGCAGCACAATTTGAACTTGCTGAAATATATATGCAAAGTGAAGATGAAGATAACAATCAACTTGCAGAAGAATGGGCTCTTAAAGCAGCACAATTAGGCCATGTTGAAGCCATGTATTGGTTAGGTGAAGGCTATGCTTATTATGCAAAAGATATCCTTGAAGAAGATCCTAAAGAAGCCAAGGCTTATTTTGAACATGCCCACCGCTGGTTAGAGCAAGCGGTCAAACATCAACATCCTGCTGCGATTTTAGAGTTATCTAATTTCTATCGCCGTGGGGATGTGGTTGAAAAGGATCTGGTGAAATCAGTCGAATTGGTTGAGCAAGCAGCAAAACTGGGTGAAGTTCAAGCCATGCGTGATCTTGTTTGTATTTACGAACACGGGATGGGGGTTGATGTTGATGAAGAAAAAGCTGATTTTTGGGCTGAAAAAGCCAAGTCAGCTGAAGACACTTCGGTATAATTGATAAATTTCAGCCCACATTAGTCAAACCACCTAATTATTCATACAAATGATTGCTATCAAGTCATTGATCATAAATAAAGCTTATATTTTTGTATGAACTTTTAGAACTGTTGGTTATCAATTCATTTTTACTTTTGAATCCTAGATGGTGATCCTACCGTGGGGCGGGGGTATATGAGCAAAAATAAAGCACTGCTTTGTTTGCAGCGCAAGAGCCCTGTTAAACAAAAGATTTTTGTCATCTTTTGATCTCTGAAAAGTGAGGCATCGCCTACGCAAAGCTATTTAAACTTTATGTAAGGTGTGGCATTGCAAACTTTTTTATAATCAAATAATTTATTTTTCCATACAATTGATTTAATTAAAAATATTTATTAAAAGAAACTATATTCTTGTGTCTAAGTTTTTTGACATGTTGACTATAGAATGAGCTTAAATTTGATTCACTAATTTAATTACCTAAATGCACAAAAATTACATCTAAATCTTGTTTAGGTACAAAGTTTTTCTCAACCATTTGGAACTGTGTCGGACTAATTTTATTGACTTTACCTTTCCAGCAAAACGATACCAACTCTCCCGGATCACGTTCAATGATCAATTTAAAATTTTCGATCGGTTTTGCCCAATTTGCCCCAGTAGTCAAAATATAACTCAGTGCATTAAAAGGCGAATGTTCCGACTGTGCTTTTTTCAAGCCTTTCTTAAAATTACTGTCCATACAAAATTGTTGATTATATTCATCTGGATATAGTGCAACCGAACCACCCACTAAAGGTTTATATTGATGTTTGACCTGTGTAATTGAATTGGCTTTAAAAGTTTGCTTCCAGCTATAAACCACTTGTGAAGACCAGTTGATGACTTCGTCTGGATTTTTAGGCAAAATACTTTTTACTTTAGGGTTTGAACAGCCTTTTAGTTTCTTTTCAAATATCCCATATTCATCAGTTTTGCGATTCCAAGGATTTAACATTTCAGTTTGTGAAAAGCCACATTGCTTAAATAACTCAGTGACATCAATTGCTTTAGACTTTTCATCTCTTTGTATAAATGTCTGCACATGCATTGTCGGTTGAACCGCTTTTCCATTAACCTGAATTTTAAAACTTTTTAATAATTCCTCAGTATGGGCAAAATCGGATTCAAAAGTATTATCAACGCGTGGTAAAGGGAATAAAACAGTTTCAGTAATATCTTGATTACTGAGGTTTTTAAATTGATAATCAACCTTAATTAATTTTTTACTAATGAATAAGTCTTCACGTTGCATTGCAATATTTTTATTTTTAAGGTACTCAATTCCCCCTGTTCCCACATAGCCCGTAGAGTCATTAGCAAAAGCAGATGTCGCTGTCAGAATCGATGTGATCAATACGATTTTTTTCATTCTATTTCATCCAAATCAGTTAATCTAAATCAGGAAATTCTATTGTTTGATAATGCACACAATAAATGGATTCATCAAAAATAATATTTGTAGCAATCTGTTTGATAATTTGTTCTTGCAAAAGAATTTCTTTTTCTAAAACTTCATTCCAATAGATTGAGTTTTCTGAAAAATTCTCATAATAATCCAGTACTTCAATCATAGCATTAAACAAAGCCACTAAATACTGGCTTTTGTTTTGATTTGATACCATCAAGAAAAACGCATCCAAAGAAATCACTTCAATGGCCTCTAATTCCTCATAATCATCGGCATATTCATCTACAGAATCATTTGATTGTCGAATTCTCTTTTGATAATCAATTAAATTTTCTTGATCAATATCATGAAACAATTGTTTTTTATCAATTTTTATTTGATAATTTTGTTCAATAGAAGATTGAAAGTTTGGTAATTTTTCATAAAAAGCAAAAATAGCTTTCACTAAACTTTTCCGCTGTTCAAGAGAAGCCTGCTCAATGGCTTGCCTCAATGCAAAACTATGCTGATCAATTACTTTTAAAATATCCATAAACTCACTGTCCCAATATTTACTTTTCAAAACCGAAACCACCTCACAGAAAAAGCAAAGTACTTTTGATCGTTAAAAATACTGCAATCCCAGATACATGCCTCAGTGACTTAGCAACCATTAAAAAGCATCATCTTGATTTTATTTTTGTTTATAGATCAATAAATACGGATCTTATTTTTGCATAGATTCTCTATTTAAAAACAATTCTATCTTTTAGTTGAATATTAACCAACTACATTTGAACTCTATTAAAATCTAGGTACAATAGTCGCCAGTCGAGGGATGCTGCGACTTTTTCACAGGCACATAAATGTGAAATCGCTAGGCTCGACGATTCGGTCAGACTTTCGTGCTGGTCAACAACGGCATCCGCGAACTGAATGATCAATATTTTTTTAATATAAAGGAGATCGTGATGAACTCGGTTAATGCTTCATTTACAGATTATAAAGTTGCAGATATTTCCCTAGCTGACTACGGTCGTAAAGAAATCAAACTAGCTGAAGCAGAAATGCCAGCATTGATGGGCTTACGTAAACGCTATTCAGCAGCAAAACCACTTGCTGGTGCAAAAATTCTTGGTTGTATTCATATGACCATTCAAACTGCTGTTTTAATTGAAACACTGGTTGAATTAGGCGCGGAAGTACGTTGGACTTCATGTAACATCTTCTCAACTCAAGACCATGCAGCAGCAGCAATTGCAGCATCTGGTGTTCCAGTATTCGCCTGGAAAGGTGAAACTGAAGAAGAATACATGTGGTGTCTTGAACAACAAATCAATGTTAATGGCACGCCTTGGGATGCCAACATGATTCTTGATGATGGTGGTGATTTAACTGCTGTTGTTCATGAAAAATACCCTGAACTTATTGCTAAAATCCACGGTATTACAGAAGAAACCACAACAGGTGTTCAACGCTTAAACGAAATGTTTCGTGATGGTACTTTAAAAGTTCCTGCAATTAACGTGAATGATTCGATCACGAAATCTAAAAATGACAATAAATATGGTTGCCGTCATTCATTAAATGACGCAATCAAACGTGGTACAGATATGTTGTTATCTGGTCGCCGTGCGCTTGTGATTGGTTATGGTGATGTTGGTAAAGGTTCTGCTCAATCACTTCGCCAAGAAGGTATGATTGTCCGTGTAACTGAAATTGATCCAATCTGTGCAATGCAAGCATGTATGGACGGTTATGAAGTTGTTTCTCCATATAAAAATGGTGTACAAACAGGTAAAAAAGAAGATATCAATCTAGACCTTCTTCAAAATACTGACTTGATCGTGACGACTACGGGTAACTATCACGTATGTGATTCTGCAATGTTAGATACATTAAAAGCTGGTTCAGTTGTATGTAATATCGGACACTTTGATACTGAAATCGATACAAACTATTTACGTGGTTATAAGTGGGTTGAAGTTAAGCCTCAAGTACACCAAGTGTATCGTACAGAAAATGAAAATGATTATCTGATTCTTCTTTCAGAAGGTCGTTTAGTTAACCTTGGTAATGCAACTGGTCACCCTTCGCGAGTGATGGATGGTTCTTTTGCAAACCAAGTATTAGGTCAAATGCACTTATTCGCAGAAAAATTTGCTGATCTTCCAGAAGATCAAAAAGCAGCACAGATCCGTGTTGAACTGATTCCTAAGAAGTTAGATGAAGAAGTTGCTGCAGCAATGGTTGCTGGTTTTGGTGGTGTATTGACGCAATTGACTCAAGTTCAAGCAGATTACTTGGGCGTTGCAGTTGAAGGTCCATTTAAATCTGAGGCTTATAAGTACTAAGTTTTAATCCCCTCTCCCTAGCTTTCTCCCTAAGGGAGAAGCAATATTCATTTACTGATTAATGAATTAAAAGCTAAGTCCTCTCTTTTTTAAGAAAGGACTTAGGAGAGGCTAAAACAAATTAAAAAAGTATGAATAAAAAAGGATTTAACCATGACCAAACGTGTTCCAATTTCGTTTGAGTTTTTCCCGACCAAAACTGATGCAGGGGCGGAAAAACTTAAGCTTGTTCATCAAGAATTACAGCTTTTAAATCCAGAGTTTTTCTCGATTACTTATGGGGCTGGTGGTTCTACTCGTGAGCGTACACTAGCCGCAATTGCTGACTTTAATGGTAAAGGCACACCTGTTGCCCCTCACCTTTCATGTATTGGTGATGATAAAGTACGTATTGCTGAATTACTCGATATCTATAAGGCTCAAGGAATTGATCGTATTGTTGCGCTTCGAGGTGACTTACCTTCTGGTCAAGTCGGCCTAGGTGAGCTTCCTTATGCGACTGATTTGGTCCGTTTTATTCGTGAATACTCAGGTGATCATTTTAAAATTGAAGTTGCAGCATATCCTGAAATGCACCCACAAGCTGACAACTTTGATGCAGACATCAAGCACTTTGCTGAAAAAGTCAAAGCAGGTGCAAATGCAGCCATCACTCAATTTTTCTTTAATCCAGATGCCTATTTCTATTTTGTAGAGCGTATCCAAAAGCAAGGAATCGATATTCCTGTTGCGCCTGGCATTATGCCAATTACCAATGCAAACAATTTAATCCGCTTTGCAGATGGTACAGGTGCAGAAATTCCACGCTGGATTCGTAAGCAACTGGCGACCTATGGTGATGATTCTGAAAGTATCAAAGCCTTTGGCCATGAAGTTGTAATCAAACTGTGTGAACGCCTTATTGCCGGAGGTGCACCAAGTTTGCATTTCTATAGCATGAATCATACTGAGCCAAACCGCCAATTGGTACTTGATCTCGGTTTAGCTTAAATCAAAATTGCATCATCCACTTGTGAGTAAAACTGCATGCCCCGCTTTTATATTGAAACTGATTTAGCTGTCGAAACTACGGTTGAACTCACTGAAACAGTATTTCATCATTGGGTCAAAGTATTGCGTGCACAAGTCGGTGAAATAGCCACCTTGTTCAATGGACAAGGTGGCGAATATGAAGTGACTTTAACAGAGGTCGCCAAAAAATCGGCCGCTGTTAAAGTCATTTCGTTTAATCCAAACAATCGTACCCCTGCTTTTACAGCGCTTCTCGGACAAGTAATGAGTAAGGGAGATCGTATGGATTATGCGATTCAAAAAGCTGTTGAATTGGGTGTATTTCAAATTCAATTACTGACGTCAGAACGTTGTGAAATGCGATTAAAATATGATCGAGATCAAAAGAAGTTAGATCATTGGCAAGGTATAGCGATTGCAGCTTGTGAACAGTGTGGTATGAATATTGTTCCAGAGATTTTAGCGCCTATCAGCCTAAATGAGTGGATAAAAACTGAATTGCCCGAGACTAGATTTGTCCTTGCACCTGAAAAAGAGCAGACTGATGTACTCAAAGGAATTAGTCCAAATATTGCCCTTTTGATCGGCCCTGAAGGCGGTTTAAATGAAGCTGAAATTGATCAGGCAAACCAATCTGGATTTAAAAATTGGTGCATTGGTGAACGTATTTTAAGAACTGAAACTGCCCCTGTCGTTGCTTTGTCAATTTTGAATTATCAAAGCTTTAAAAAGTGATGTATGTCATGTAAAATAATTGCAAATTGGATGATTTCACAGTATTTTAATCCCAAAGAAACTATTAATTAGCAAATTTTAAATAGTTGCTCCGTTAAACCTACACATTCTAAAAATAGCAGAGGTGCAAGCGCTAATGAATGATGTTCAGGAAGAGCTTCTTTCATATGATGTGAATTCTTCGAACATCAGAAAGATAACCAAAGATATCCGGATATTTTTTATTTGGGTATTTTTTACGTGCATCTGTGACGCTTTACTTTATATTTACTTATTTGATACGTCTTCAGAGCTATTAAGCAGTTGGTTTATTGTCACTGTCTTATTTGTATTATCAGCATGTTTTTTCTCCACCTATCTCTTACAGCAAAATAAAATTCAAAAATTTAAAAATATTGATCTTTTTTTTCAGTTTTCGTGTTTAATTTTAGGAAGTTTATTTGGGATTGGCGTTTATATCATCAATTTAGAATTTATGATGATGCCAAATCGGGTTGACCCATTTTTTTCATTTCTTTTATCCAGTTTTTTATTAAGTTTTTCATATGTTTTGGCAATGAATTTTCTAAACCAAAAATTTAGTTATTTTATTGCCTTATTTGTTCCCTCTGTAATCCCAATACTGACAATCCCCCTGCTTTTCCCTCAAAATACCAACGAAATCTATAGTACCATTTTCATTATTTGGTTTTCTTTACTATTCTTTAGTACTTATGCCTCACATAAAATTTATATTAATGCAGAAATATTAGAACTCAAAAATAAGTTTTTATTTAAGCAATCGCAAGAACAGCTTGGAAAATATACAGACCTTGAAATACAACTTAAAAATGAAATCTTAAAAACACAGGTCATGAAAAGTGAATTGCAACTACATAATCATTTATTAGAACAAAAAGTTAAAGAACGGACTTTTGATTTTAAACAGATGAACGACCGTTTAGAGAATCATCAGGCCAATTTAGCTTTTGCACATGAAACTGCCGGTATTCACTCTTGGGTCTGGAATATTGAAAAACGAACATTTGAGATCTCTGACTCAAAAAGCGGTGCCGAATTTAAACAACTCAATCTAAAACACAATAGTGTAGATGAATATGTTCATCCTGATGATATTGCTAATTATAAAACAACTCTCAAGCACCATCTCAAAGGTTAAACTGAGCGTTTTGAAGCAATCTACCGAGTTAAACGAGATAATCACTGGTGTTGGATTCAAGACATTGGCAAAGTGGTTTCTAAGAATATCAATAACAAACCGCTCAGAATGGTGGGTATCCAACGTGACATTCAAAAAGAAAAGACTGACCAAGAAAAGTTAAAACTCGCAGCAAATGTTTTAGCCCAAGTGGCTGAAGGTGTTTTCATTTTAGATAATAATTTATGCTACTTAGAAGTAAACCCTTATTTTGAAAAACTCTTAGATTACAAACAACACAATATCGTTGGAAATCATCTATTTGATATTACGATCAATAATAACCCACGTACTCAGCAAATGTATAATGTGATTACCCAAAGTTTAATTCAAAAGGGAGAATTTGAATCTGAATTGCAAATTGATTTTACCTCTGGGAAAAAACTCGCACTTTGGGTACATATCAACGCAATTTATGATGAAAAAAATAAATTTTCCAATTATGTGGGCATTATTACTGACTTAACTGATCGAAAAAAACAAGAACAACGACTCTCGTATTTAGAACATTATGACATTCTCACCGATTTGCCAAATCGCTTTTATTTTAAACAACAACTGCATAATTATTTAATTCACTATTCTGATTCATTTAAAAACTTTGCGGTTTTACGCATCAACATCGACCGTTTTAAATTATTTAATGAATTTATGAGTCATAAAGAAGGTGATGAGTTATTAAAACAAGTCGCTCACAGGTTAAGATTATGTTGCCCAAATGCCTCTCTCATTGCCTATTTAAATAATGATGATTTTGCTGTGATCTATAATTTAAGTAGTAATAACATTAATATTCATCAACATACCCAACATATTTTAGATGCATTTAAACAACCTTTTGATGTTAAAGAACAAGAACAAACCATTACGATCTCAATTGGCGTTGCATTATATCCAGAGCATGGTTTACAACTCGATAGTCTCATTGGCCACGCAGAATCAGCATTACATGAAGCAAAGCGTTTAGGTGGAAATACTGTATATTTTTATTCTAATAAAAAAACACCTCTACTCAACCAAGGTATTAATTTAGAAAATGAGTTGAGAAAAGCGATTAAACACAAAGAACTAACCGTACATTATCAACCTAAAATTTGTGTTAAAACCCACCGTATTTATGGTTTCGAAGCATTAGTGCGCTGGCAACATCCAAGTTTGGGTTATATCTTGCCAGATATTTTCATTCCACTTGCTGAAGAAACTAGCCTCATTTCAGATATTGGCTTAATTGTATTACATGAAACTTGTCAACAAATACAGCAATGGCAATCGCTCGGTTTTGATCATTTTAGAGTATCGATTAATATTGTTGCTCAACAAATCTACCGTGGTCAGTTGGTTAAAGATATTGATTACGCCCTCAAAAAATATAACATTTCGGGGGATATGCTTGAATTGGAACTCACTGAATCATCTCTATTTGATAAATCTGAAGAAGTCAATTTTCTCTTACAACAATTAAAAGATCGCCATATTTCTATTTCTTTGGATGATTTTGGGACTGGTTATTCATCTTTAGCATATCTAACCAGTTACCCTTTTGATATTTTAAAAATAGATCGAGCTTTTATTTCAAAAATCGGACAAGAAAAAGATGAAGCCATCGTCAATGCGATTATTGCAATGGGCAATGCAATTGGTATTACCTTGGTGGCTGAAGGTGTTGAAACAAAAGAACAAGCGTTATTTTTAGAAAAACATGGTTGTTACATTTTACAAGGCTTTTATTTTTCTAAAGCATTGTCATCGGCAGACAGCACAAAATATTTGGAACAGCATAAACTTATAAAGATTTGTTAATTTTTTTAGACTTTATATCTATTACTTTGTTTGAAATAACTATTTTTTGACTGTCGGTATCGCTCAACAAATGTTATATTCGATTAAATTAAGTCAAACCACCAGCCTCGCTGGAACATGTAATAATCGAGATTCAGATGGATGATCAATCTTTAAAACAGCAAGCCCTTTACTATCACGAATTTCCAACACCAGGAAAAATTAGCGTTACACCAAGTAAGCAACTCGTCAATCAACATGACCTTGCGCTTGCTTACTCGCCAGGTGTAGCAGCGCCTTGTTTAGAAATTGAAAAAGACCCTTCAAAAGCAGCCCTTTATACTGCTCGTGGTAACTTGGTTGCAGTGGTCAGTAATGGTACAGCCGTTTTAGGTCTAGGTAATATTGGTCCATTAGCATCTAAGCCTGTAATGGAAGGTAAAGGCGTATTATTTAAAAAGTTTGCTGGTGTAGACGTTTTTGATATTGAAATTGCTGAAAATGATCCAGATAAAATTGTTGATATCGTTGCAGCTTTAGAACCTACTTTTGGTGGTATTAACCTCGAAGATATTAAAGCACCAGAATGTTTTTATATTGAGCAAAAACTTCGTGAACGCATGAAGATCCCTGTGTTTCATGATGACCAACACGGTACCTCAATTATTGTAGGCTCAGCTCTTCTCAATGCTTTACAATTAAATGGCAAAAAAATTGATGAAATCAAGATTGTTGCTTCGGGTGCAGGTGCTGCAGCGCTTTCTTGTTTAGACTTGCTGTGTGCAATTGGCGCTAAAAAAGAAAATATCGTGGTTGCTGACTCACGTGGTTTATTGACCACTAAACGTGAAGGCTTGGATGAGTCTAAAAAACGTTATGTACAAGATATTGAAGGAACTCAACTTGCAGATGTCATTGCGGGTGCAGATATGTTCCTTGGTCTTTCTGCGGCAGGTATTTTAACCAAAGAGATGGTTAAAGTGATGGCAGTTGATCCAATCATCTTTGCGCTGGCAAACCCAGATCCAGAGATTTTACCTGAACATGCACATGAAGTACGCCCAGACGTGATTATGGCAACTGGTCGTTCAGATTATCCGAACCAAGTAAACAATGCACTTTGCTTCCCTTATATCTTCCGTGGCGCCTTAGATGTTGGTGCTACGACGATTAATGAAGAAATGAAAATTGCCTGTGTACATGCGATTGCTCGTATGGCACATGTTGAAGCTGATGCTGCATCATATGGGGAAAAATCTGCATCATTTGGTCGTGATTACTTAATTCCGCGTCCTCTTGATCAACGCTTAATTCTTGAAATTGCCCCTGCTGTTGCACAAGCTGCAATGGATTCAGGTGTTGCAAGTCGCCCAATTGCGGATTTCTCTGCTTATCGTCAACGTCTATCTGAATTTGTTTATAATTCAGCATTGATGATGAAACCAATTTTTGCACAAGCGAAAACAGCGCCTAAACGTATTGCATATGCTGAAGGTGAAGATCTTCGTGTATTACGTGCGATCCAAATCGCAGTAGATGAAGGTTTAGCACAACCTATTTTGGTCGGTCGTACTGCAGTCATTGAAGCAAATATCAAAAAATTAGGTTTGCGTCTTGAGCACGGCGTAAATATTACCATCGTGGATCAAGAAAAGAATCCTGATTACGATAAGTTTGCAGATGACTATTACAACTTGATGCAACGTAAAGGTGTAACGCCTGAGTATGCACAACGTGAAACACGTCGTCGTTCTACCCTGATCGCCGCTATGTTGGTTCGTCACGGTCTTGCCGATGGTATGCTATGTGGTACTTATGCAAGTTATGATATTCATTTAGACTTTGTTAGAAATGTGATTGGTTTAAAAGAAGGTCGTAACAACTTCTTTACGCTTAATGCATTAATGCTTGAAGATCGTAATATCTTTATGGCAGACACTTATGTAAATACCAATCCTACTGCTGAACAGCTTGCTGAAATGACTATTTTAGCTGCTGAAGAAGTTCGTCGTTTCGGGATGACGCCAAAAGTTGCATTACTTTCGCACTCTAGCTTTGGTTCAGATCAAAATGATCCAAGTGCACAAAAAATGCGTAAAGTATTTGAAATCTTAACTGAAATCGCACCTGAATTAGAAGTAGATGGCGAAATGCACGCAGATGCTGCACTTGATGAAAATATTCGTCATTTTGCATTTCCAAATTCACGCTTCAAAGGTTCAGCGAATTTGTTGATTATGCCAAATCTTGATGCGGCAAATATTTCATTCAACTTATTAAAATCAACTTCAGGCAACAATGTGACCATTGGTCCTATCTTGCTTGGTGCTGCTAAACCTGTTCATATTTTAACACCTACGGCGACAACACGTCGTTTGGTTAATATGACAGCTTTAACCGTTGCTGAGATTCAACAAGCTGAAGGCTAAGCCTTATTGTCAATTTAACATCAATAGCTCAGAACTTTAGTCAATCACTCAAGTTCTGTACTTGAGAAAACCTCTATTCTGTTGCATGATGGCAGTAAGAATAGAGGTTTTTTCATGCAAGTTTATTTAGTAGGCGGTGCCGTTAGAGATCATTTACTCGGTCACCCCTATCACGAAAAGGATTATGTTGTTGTTGGCGCTACGCCAGAACAACTTCTTGCCCAAGGTTATCAACCCGTTGGGAAAGATTTCCCTGTGTTTTTACATCCTAAAACAAAAGAAGAATACGCCCTCGCCCGTACTGAACGTAAATCGGGACATGGTTATCATGGATTTGAGTTTTATACCGATCCAGATGTCACATTGGAAGAGGATTTAATTCGTCGTGACTTAACCATAAATGCTATGGCGATGGATGAGGCAGGTCAAGTGTATGATCCTTATCATGGTCAAGATGATTTAGCACATAAAATCTTACGCCACGTTTCAGACGCTTTTGCAGAAGATCCTTTACGTGTACTACGTGTGGCTCGTTTTGCTGCTCGTTATGCACAATATGGTTTTCGTATTGCCGATGAAACCCTTACATTGATGCGCAAACTGGTTGAATCTGGCGAATTAGAAGCACTGACACCTGAACGCGTATGGAAAGAAACCTCTCGTGCTTTAATGGAACAGCATGCAGATGTTTACTTTGAAGTCTTACGTGAATGTGGTGCATTAAAAGTGCTCTTTCCTGAAATAGATGCCCTGTTTGGCGTTCCACAACGACCTGAATATCATCCTGAGATTGATTGTGGTATTCATACACTGATGTCTTTACAGCAAGCATGTAAAGCCAATTACTCTTTAGATGTGCGTTTTGCTGTACTAGTACATGATTTAGGTAAAGCTTTAACCCCAAAAGATGAATTACCTCGTCATATCATGCATGAAGAACGCGGGATTCAGCCTGTCACAGATGTATGTGATCGTTTACGAGTGCCTACTCAAACGAAACAGCTTGCTCTAGCAGTATGTAAAGAACACTTAAAATGCCATCAGGCTTTTAGCTTAAAAGCAGGCACTTTATGGCGTTTGTTACAGCGTTTAGATGTGTTGCGTCGCCCTGAACGCGTTGAAGCTTTTGCACAAGCTTGTGAATGTGATGCTAAAGGCCGTTTAGGCTTAGAAAATCGCGAATACCCCCAAGCACATTACCTATTAGATGCAATGAAAACCGTACGGACGATTAAAGCATCGGATTTGCCCTCGGATATTCAAGGTCCTGATATTGGTGAAATGTTAATTCAAAAACGTATTGAAGCGATTGCTCATTTAAAGCATGAGTTAGGTCATCATCATCATACAGTTTAAAAAAATGCCTCTCAGCAATGAGAGGCGTTTTATACATAGTTTTTTCTATTAAATAATATCCAAGCATTCGTTAACCATAGCATTCATAAATACCAGCAGCCTATAGTCCAAAACAACTTTATATCAAGACACATCCGCAGGAAATGTAATCACCCTTTCCAACTTGATTTGGTTCATCACCACCATTAACAAACGATCAACTCCCAAAGCAATACCCGCACATTCCGACATATTCGGTAAAGCAGCGAGCAAATACTCATCGATTGGCATCACATATAAGCCCAGCTTTTCACGCTCTGCATTATCTGCTTGAAAACGACTACGCAAAACCTCAGCATCAATTAACTCATCATAGGCATTGGCAAGTTCTAACCCTTCAATATAGAGCTCAAAACGTGCAGCAACTAACTCACCGTCCTCATCCAGTTTGGTCTTTGCCAACGAGGCCAATTCTGGGGGGAAATCAGTTAAAAATACCGGCGTATCAAAACCTAAACTTGGCTCAACCATATGAGAAAATAACAAATCAATATAGGCTAAACGATCATCACCCAAATCAAGATTGAGCCCCACACGCTGTGCTGCATCTTTTAATTGTTGCAATGTTGCTTGCAGTGGATTCAAGTCCAAACGATCGATAAATGCATGTTTATAACTGAGTACGGTTGGTCGAACTTCACCAAAACGTTCAGCCAAAACCACATTTAATAAATCAGTAACTTCTAGCATCAAATCTTTCAAGCTGAATTGCGGACGATACCATTCCAACATGGTAAATTCACTATTGTGCTTACGCCCATGTTCATCATCTCGAAAAACTTTACAAATTTGATAAATCGCACCACTACCACTCGCCAATAAACGCTTCATGGCAAACTCTGGTGAAGTTTGTAAATAATGCGTTTGTTTTTTGCCATGTACATGACGCTGAGCCTGTACAGAAGCCAGATGGACATCAGTTACACCCGCTTGAGACAAGATCGGAGTTTCAACCTCTAAAACATCACGCTCAATAAAAAATTGGCGAATTTGTCTATAGAGTTTTGCTCGTGCTTTAAGCGCCTGAATATCACATGTTGGTTTAAAATCTATGCTCATGCTTTTGGCCCTCCATGAGCAGCCCATTCACGGCGCAAAGGATAAGTTTTACGAAGGTAATCAAAGGCTTTTTGATCCACCTTGCCGTCCTTTAAGCAATCTCTTAAATTTTCATCATCTCGCTGAATATTGTAAATTTCAGCTAAGTATTTTTTTAACGTTTGTTTAATGTTATTGCCATAAAAATATTGTTCGCATGCTGGTAATTGTGATTCAAATTTCTTATGTGCGGTATAGGCAAATGTTTTACAAAATGCGTCATAAATCATCTGAGTACCACGTGCTTTACCTTCCAGACTGTAACCTGCAATATGTGGCGTCACGATTGTAATTAAATCCAGTAGACGTTGTGAAATCTCAGGCTCATGTTCAAAAACATCCAACACCACTTTACGACGTTTTTTTAAGATATCTGCCATTAATGCTGCTTCTTCAACAACAGCACCACGCGCTGAATTAATTAAAATGGTTTCTGGCTGCATTAGCGCCAATGCATTAGCATTGATTAAATGATGTGTTGCAAACGGCCCTGTTTGGGTTAAAGGCACATGTATGCTGATCGCATCGGCTTTCTTTAATAAAGCGTCAAATTCAACTTGCTGAACATTTTCTCGTTGTACCAAGGGATCATAGCCAATTACATTCCAGCCCAACAACTGAGCCATATATGCTAATCGTGTTCCCACATTGCCTAGACCAATAATGCCTAAAGTAAACTTTTTCCCTAAATCTAGAAAATCCTGATTGAGATGCAATAAAGCTGTAATCACATATTCTGCAACGGCTTGTGCATTGCAACCTGCTGCATTTGACCATGCAATTTGATGCTTTTCTAATGCTGGAATATCTAGATGATCTGTACCTATGGTTGCACTACCGACAAATTTTAGTGCTGTATCTTGGACCAACTGTTCATTGACTTTTGTTATAGAGCGTACCAATAACGCATCTGCATCATTCACATCATGATGAGTCAAATTGCGTCCTGCTGCTTGATGAATGGTTCCGAATTCTGAAAAGAAATATTCAGTAAATGCTAGATTTTCATCTGCAACAATTTTCATAGCGTCATCCACAAGTTTAACTGCCGCTATGATAAACCTTTGAACCATTTAAGACTATGCAGTTCACACATCAAATCTTTTAAATATGGCATAAAAAAACCCGCAAGATGACTTACGGGTTTTTAATTCTGAATATTTGTTTAGAACAAACGATTCATACCATTCAATGTTGCAACACGATAGGCTTCTGCCATTGTTGGATAGTTAAATGTCGTTTCAACAAAATACTTAATGGTATTGTTTCCACTTTGCATCACCGCTTGTCCAATATGGATAATTTCGGCCGCATTATTGCCGAAACAATGCACACCCAATAATTCTAAGGTGTCACGATGGAATAACAGTTTAAGCTCGCCGACTGTATCCCCAGTAATTTGCGCACGTGCCAAATGACGGAATGATGCTTGTCCAACCTCATATGGAATTTTTTCAGCAGTTAACTGGCTTTCAGTTTTACCAAAGAATGAAATTTCAGGAATAGTGTAAATCCCCGTTGGAATATCTTTCACTGGTTTAACATTTTCTTCGCCACTCATATTTGAACCAGCGCAACGACCTTGGTCATATGCTGCAGAAGCAAGTGATGGCCAACCTACAACATCGCCTGCCGCATAGATATTTTCAACTTCGGTTTGATATTGGTCATTTACCGCAAGTTGACCACGGCTATTTGGTGTAATACCTACATTTTCAAGACCTAAACCATCTGTATTTCCTGAGCGACCATTACACCAAAGAATGGCATCAGCTTTAATTTTTTTACCGCTTTGCAAATACAATACTACATGATCATCAAATGTTTCTAAATGATCAATTTGCTCATTGTGACGCATCAACACGCCTTGTTCACGTAAGTGATAAGACAATGCATCAGCAATTTCATCATCAAGATAACTAAGCAGCTGATGCTGTGTATTGATCAAGTCAACTTTATGGTCTAAACCAATAAAGATAGATGCATATTCACAACCAATTACACCCGCACCATAAATAATAATTTTATGAATTGGATAATCTAAATCTAAAATTTTATCTGAATCAAATACACGCGGATGATTAAAGTCTAAACCTTGTGGGTGATAAGGACGGCTACCTGTGGCAACCACAAGCTGTTTGAAAACTAAAGTTTCTTTAACACCATCTTCGCTAAAAATAATCACCGTGTTTTTATCTTGGATATATGCGCGACCGTGAAATACATCGATGTGGTTACGGTCATAAAAACGTGAATGTGTATCAACTTGCTGTTGAATCACTTTATGCGCATTACGTAAAACTTGCTTCATAGTGAATTGTTTCCAATCCCCTACTTTTTTAAACATTGGATCACGTTGGTAACGGATAATACTTGAAACTGTCTGACGTAAAGCCTTACTTGGGATGGTGCCGACATGGGTACAGTTCCCACCAAGTTGCTCACGAATATCTACAATTGCAACACGCTTACCCGATTTAGCAAGCTTCATTGCCGCGCCTTCACCAGCAGGACCAGAGCCAAGTACGACCGCATCGTATTTCACAAATTTCCCACTAACGACTTCTTTCTTACGTGGCATTCAAAGCTCCTTATAGTAAATTCAGTCTATATCTTGTCTTATGCGATATTATGACCTAAACCAAAACAATTTTCTGTATTTCGCATGCATATATTCTGTGATAACGACATTTAGTATATGAATAGTGTTTTTGCCCTATCTTTTTGCATTTCCGCTATAATGAGCATAATCTCCCCCGTAGAAAACAGTGGAAAAGTTGAATATGTCAGAGAACCGTAAACCAGAACAGGGTGTCAAATTACGTGGCGCGGAAAAAGTTGCTCGTATACCTGTAAAAGTTATTCCGACGGTTGAAGCACCACGAAAGCCGGATTGGATTCGTGTCAAAATGGCTGCGCCTGATGAAGTTCAACGAATCAAAACCACTTTACGTGCACAAAAACTACATACTGTGTGTGAAGAGGCGGCTTGTCCTAACCTTCCAGAATGTTTCGGTGGTGGTACTGCAACCTTTATGATCATGGGTGATATTTGTACCCGTCGCTGCCCGTTCTGCGATGTTGCACATGGTCGTCCAAATGCACTTGATCCAGATGAACCTCGTCATATGGCAGAAACCATCGCCAATCTCGGTTTAAAGTATGCAGTGATTACCTCTGTAGACCGTGATGATCTTTTAGATGGTGGTGCGCAACATTTCGTTGATTGTATTCAAGAAGCACGTCAACTCAGTCCAAAAACACTATTAGAAATATTGGTTCCAGATTTCCGTGGTCGTATGGATATTGCACTGCGTATCATGACTGAATGTCCACCAGATGTATTTAACCATAACATTGAAACAGTACCTCGTCTCTACAAAGCGATGCGTCCAGGCTCAGACTATCAACATTCTTTAAACTTGTTAAAAATGTTTAAAGAGTACTGCCCTGACGTGCCAACAAAATGTGGTTTGATGGTAGGTATTGGTGAAACCGAAGAAGAAGTGATTGCCCTGTTAGATGATCTACATGCACACGGTGTTGATTATGTGACAATCGGTCAATACTTGCAGCCTTCTAAAGAACATGCACCAATCGACCGTTTTGTCACACCAGAAGAATTTGAACGTTATACTGCACATGGTCACAAGCTTGGTTTCAGAAATATCTGGGCTGCACCAATGGTTCGTTCTAGCTATTTTGCAGATCGTCAATATTATGGTGAACCTGTCCCAGTGGTACGCCGTAAAGTTGATCCAGCGAAAAAAATTGCGGTACAAGCCATCGAAGCTTAAGTCATTGTTCAAAAAATTTAAGCGTCCAAAAAGCACTCTATATTGAGTGCTTTTTTACAGATATTTTTGATTTTTAACGACACTTCCCTGTAGTTTTACCTTCAACACTACTCATACTGCTTTGTAGTTTCGTCAGTGTGGAACATTGTAAATTTCCTGTAATCATTGATTTATTTAAGCTCAATGTTGATGAAACCTGACCTGCAAGCACATTTCCCTCAACAGAAGAATTAACCAACTTTAATACTTTGGCTGTATTGGCTTGCACATTTCCACTCACTGAAGAGTTGTTTAAAATCAAACTTCCACCATTGAGTACATTCACGTTCCCTTCAACGGATGTACTATTTAACGTACATGTTGCACCTGCTGGAACAGTTAAGTTTGCCACAGCATTATTGCTGATTGTACTTGAACAATTTGCAGCAAATCCAAGTGGAGCTACGCCTAAACCACATGCGATTGTGATGAGCCTTAAGAAACGCTTTTTCATTGACATTATCCTTTTGTATTATGAATTTAGAATAAACTTATTGTTGGATGATTTTAAAATATACAGTCAGAAAGTTTAATGACAAATATGTTGATTTCTTTTAACTGGGAATCATAAATATAAAAATGGATGATACTTTAGCTTATTTGCCTCATTTTACTGTTGTTGCAGATTTCGGTTGAAATAAATCATTGCTGATTTATCGACTTAGCGAATTTGACTGATTTCAAAATCAAAAAGCCACTTAAAATTTGGGAGGTGTCGTTATTTTACTTACTGCTTAAGTTACTTAACATAGCCTGCTGAATTCAACATTAAGCCCTTTCTAGTCAGATCCTCAGAGAGTAATTTAGTACGAAACCAATTGTCGGTCGATTTATAATTTTACAGAAAATACAGATGTTCTAACTCATTCTGAACCTCTGTTTTGAACTGAGCAATCAATTCCTGAGCTCTTGCTTTTCCTATCTATTGGCTAAGTAACTAAATAAGAATTGTGGCTACTCTCTCTAATAACATCTATGCTTTTGATACCATTGATCATATAAGCCTTGTAACTTATGAGGGAAAAGGGATCTCAGGAAGCAAGTGTTTTTGGAAACAAGCCGTAAGGTGTATATAGAAACTACATTTTTCCTGTACTGTCTGCTCGCACAACAGATGTCGCCAAAACCGAACCCTACACAAAATATATTTGGGATATTGATGATTAATATAATTTTACATTTTTTTAACGGCAATGCTTCAACTTGACCTTAACATAGAGATTTTAGTCTTAGTAAAAAACATGATGAAAAAATTAATTTTAGCTGTTTCGGCAACCCTATTTTCTGGGATTTGTTTTGCCCAAAACCCATTAAGCGTACATGTATTAAATCTTGAAAATGGCTTACCTTCAAGCAATGTTAAAGTCATTCTTGAAGCGCAACAAAAAGATAAATGGGTAAAAATTAATGAAGGAAGCACAGACAGTAATGGGCGAATTTTATCATTGTATCCTGAAAATAAAGCATTAGATAAGGGTGTATATAAGGTTACTTTTCAAACAGGCGAGTGGTTTAAACAGAACAACCAACGTGCTTTTTTTCCAGAAGTTCCTGTGGTATTTGTGATTGATGGAAGCCTTGAACATTATCATATTCCACTGCTGATTAGCCCCTATGGATATTCAACATATCGTGGTAATTGATTGATCATATCAAGTTAAATTTTAGGCGTAAAAAAACCGATGTTTTTTTAACATCGGTTTTTCTTGGTACACAACTTAATTAAGCCTTTAACCATTTATCAGCCTTAGCTTGATCTAATACAGTCAACTCAACCGTAGTCAAAGCAACTTCACCACCTTGCAACTCAAATTGTAAAAACTCATCACGGCGGAATGCATAAAGTGTAAATTGACCTTGATGTTTTGCATATTGGCTTAAAAGTTTTTCAGACGCTTTTAAACCATCAATCGCAATGATCACATCATTGGCAGATAAACCCGCTTTTGCGCCAACACCATCACGACGCGCTTGCTGAATGATGACACCCTCAGCTTTTTCAGCAACTTTCAAACCAAATGGAAGTGCTTTTTCATTTTGCAAGCCATAGCTCAAACCAAATTCAGGAAACAATTGATCCAGTGGTAATTCATCTGTGGTATTAATCAAATGATTAATCTGTTCGATCCAATTATCACCCGTCAGTTCATTACACAATTCAACAATCGTACGCTCATTGACTTGTATACCCTTTTGGGTATTTTCATACAAACGGCGCATTAATGCATCCAGACTAGAACCACGTAAACGTAGACCTAAATCTAAACTGAGTGCCACCAAACACCCTTTATTGTAATAACTGGTTCCAGCATTATTTGAGTTTTCATCCTGACGATAAAATTTAATCCAAGCATCAAAACTAGACTCTGAAACAGATTGAATAAAACGTCCTGGATTCTGTAGATAACGATCAATTTGCCCTTTTAGCAACTTTAAATAAGATGCTTGAGAAATCACACCACTGCGATACAGAATCAAATCATCATAATAAGAGGTGAAACCTTCAAAAATCCATAGCAGTGAGGTATAGCCTTCCTGATCCAAGTCATAATTTGCAAAATTTTCAGGACGGATAAATTTAACCAACCACGAGTGAAAATATTCATGGCTACACAACCCAAGGAAGCGTTGATAATCCGCTGAGGGCTCTACAGGTTCATTTGCTTTAGGAAGATCATCACGTGGCGAAATCAGACTGGTACTATTCGGATGCTCTAAACCACCATAACTATTGCCGGTTGCCATGGTCATAAAGGTATAGTTTTCAAAAGGTGCTGAACCAAACATTGAAATTTCTGTACTACAGATTTTTTCAAGATCTTGCTTCATACGCTCTGCATTGATTGTATGCTGACCAGAAATCACAAATTCATGTGGAATCCCATTCGCTTCAAAACTAAAACGAGTTTGTTCTGCCAATTCAAATGGTGCATCAATCAATTGTGCATAATTGTTGGCTTTTAAGGTGTAGCGCCCTTTCACCAAACTTCTTGACTCTAAACCTGTGGCAATTTGAAAATGCTTTAATTCTTCAGGTAAAAATACTTCAACTTCGATTGCTGACTCTTCTTGGTCTTGTAACCCTAGACAGACACAAGCAGGATTGACATATAAACGGGTTTGATCGACATACGCGCCACGTACCGAAAGATCATAGGCGTAAACATCATATTCAACAGTAATCAGTTCATGGTCTGTGTTATATAAACGCCATTTATTTTTTTCAAACTTATTAATTTGCAGCTGACGACCCGCTTCATCATAGGCTTTCACAGATTCGATATGTTTAGAAAATTCACGGATCAAATAGCTACCAGGAATCCATGTAGGAAGTGACAAAACTTGGGTAGGGTTCGCCAGAAAGCGCAATGTGACATGGATGAGGTGCTGACGGTAATCGTCAAATTCAATCTGATAATGCAACATAAATATATATTCGAAAATAGACAGTGAGAAATTACCAATTAGATTAGCATTTTTTTACAAAGTCAGGCGATTTTAGTCGCAATTGTCTACGATTCTGACTAGCGAAGAGTGCAAAAAAGGCATAGCATTCGCAAAGTTTATGCACTCTCGCCATAGGATTGGCTTAAAGGTAAATCTGTTGAAAATTCTTGCTTCTTTTATCGCAATAACGGGCTTGGTTTGCTCCACGTTTGTTAACGCCGCTTTACTTAATATTAATCCGCAATCTGTTGAAGCTGAAGCTTGGACAATATTAGATACGCAATCAGGTCAAACCATTGCTGAATATAATAGTCATGTACAGCGTGCGCCAGCATCCATGACCAAAATGATGGTCGCTTATATTGCGTTGAAAGAACTCAAAGCGGGTCATATCAAAAAAGAAGAGATTATTACTGCAACCCCTGTGGTTCAGATCGTGCAATGGGATGAATCCCAAATGTACCTAAAGCAAGGTGAGCAAATCTCAATCGACCAACTTCTTGCTGGATTGATTGTGATGTCTGCCAATGATGCAGCAGTAACACTGGCAGAACGTATCTCAGGTAGCGTACCTGCATTTGTTGCTCGTATGAATCAAGAAGCACAAGCATTGGGAATGAAGGATACTCATTTTGCCAACCCTCCCGGTATTACCATGCCTGATCATTTTTCGTCAGCTCATGATATGGCGATCTTAGGTCAAGCAGTAACATCACAAACCCCTGAATATATGCATTATTCAGTGATGCCAAGTTTTAGTTATAATCAACATTTTCATCATGCTACCAATCTTGTTTTAAAGTCTGATCCAAGTGTAGATGGTTTAAAAACAGGTTTTACCAAAGCAGCCGGCTATAACTTAGCACTGACAGCGCATCGTCCTTCTGCCATTACAGAGTCTCCTGATCGTCGTTTAATTGTGGTGGTGATGGGTGCAAAAAGTGCAATTAAACGCGCGGAAATTGCACATAAACTGTTAAACTTGGGCTATGCCTATACCCGTGATGAAGTCGCAATTAAAGACAAACAGCTGATTGCTGAGCTTCCTGTAGTTAAATCCACCTTGAAAATGTTTAAGGTTGAAGCAAAAAAACCTCAACTTATAACCACATCGTTATATAACGATGCGACACCAATTGATTTAGCGACTTTTGATGTTGTAAATAGCCGTATTATGAAAACTGAAGCAAATGGTCTATTGGCAACAGTTGAACCGCTTACAACAACTCAAACCCATTTGAATGTTGAACTCAATGAGACATCACTTACCGCACCTTTAGAAAAGATCATGCATTTGGCAAAAGTGAATGTTTATCAAAACAATCAACTGATTCAAAGTTTTGATATTGAAGATGAAGTGCATATCGAACAAGCCTCTTGGTTTGAACGCTTAATGGAATGGATCAAGTCAATTTTTGGAATTTAATTAAAACCAACCAATTTACTTAGATTTATTATATTTATGTAACCTGTAATACAAAAAAAACCTAAACAATTAAATAGAATGGCATATTTATGCCATTCTATTTTCATAACAACAATTTAGGTTTTCTATGTCAAATCTACATCATATCGTGATTGTTGGTGGTGGCGCTGGTGGTTTAGAACTGGTGACTCAACTCGGTGATACGCTTGGAAAGAGTAAAAAAGCCAAAATCACCCTTGTTGACCAAAAACTCACCCATATCTGGAAACCATTGCTGCATGAAATTGCGGCTGGCACCATGAACCCAAGTGATGAAGAAACCAATTATTATGCGCATGCAGCCAAACATCACTATGAATTTGTCTTGGGGCGTTTTGAACATTTAGATCGTGATAACAAAACCATCGAGCTCAGCAAAACCCAAACCAGTAAATATGAATCTAATCAAGAGAAAATCACACTGCATTATGATACCTTAATTCTGGCCGTCGGCTCAGTCTCCAATGACTTTAATACGCCCGGGGTTAAAGAATTTTGCCATTATCTCGACAGTCGCCAACAAGCGGAAGTCTTCCAGCAGGACTTACTGCACTTGTATTTAGATGCTCAAAATAAAAATATTGATCGTGAATTACACATTGCCGTGATTGGTGCAGGCGCAACAGGTGTTGAACTTTCAGCTGAGTTGGTTCAAGCCAAACAGAACTTTTATAAATATGGTTTAAATAAAATTAACCCAAACAATGTCAAAATTACTTTGGTTGAAGGCGCTGATCGTATCTTACCTGCACTTTCTGAAAAAATGGCAGAGCATGCCACACAGCAATTACAACGAATGAAAATAGATGTATTAACGGGCAAACGTGTTGAAAAAGTAGATGCTGAAAAAGTCTATTTTAGTGATGGCACATCTGTAGAAGCACAATTAAAAGTTTGGGCAGCAGGGATAAAAACCCCTAAAGTAATTGCCAATTTAGCAGGCTTTGAAAAAGATCGTATGGGGCGTTTAAACGTATACGCAACCTTACAGACTCAGGCTGATCCAAACATTTTTGCCTTTGGTGATTGCGCCCACTGTATCTTAGATGCAAGAGAAGCACCACTTGGTCCACGTGCACAAGTCGCAAGTCAACAAGCTTCGTTTCTTGTAGATGCAATGAATGCACGTATCAAAGGGCGACCACAGCCAATGTTCCAGTTCGCAGACAAAGGCTCACTGGTATCACTTAGTGAAAATAAAGCGGTCGGTGAGCTACTTGGTCAGGTCAATGTTCAGGGCTTCGTGGCAAAATCGATGTATGTGTCTTTATATCGTATTCATCAAGCGACGATATATGGCTATGCTCATGCAGGCTTGTTAACGGCTAAAGATTTTGTTACACGAAAAATCGCGCCAAAAATAAAATTGCATTGAAATTTAAATTTTTGCCCATATTTATGAAAAAATGGTCAAAATACAGATGAAAATGCAATTTTTTAGTAATTTTAGTCTACAAAAATTGCTTTTCACTTTATGATGTAGCCTTAAAATTATCGATTACCCAATGGATCAATAACATGACTGCTATTGCAAATAACAACGTGGTTTCTTTCCACTATACGCTGACTAACGCTGAGGGTGAAACTCTCGATAAATCACAAGGTGAACCACTTGCATATTTACATGGCGCAGGTAACATCATTCCGGGTTTAGAAAAAGCTTTAGAAGGTAAAACTGTAGGTGACAAATTTACAGTCACTATTCCAGCTGCTGAAGGTTATGGCGAATACAACCCTGACCTCGTTCAAGAAGTTCCTGCTCAAATGTTCCAAGGTGTTGAGAACATTGAAGCTGGTATGCAGTTCCAAGCTCAAACTGATGATGGTGTTCAAATCGTTACTGTTAAAGCAATCGAAGGCGACAACATCATCGTTGATGCTAACTTCCCATTAGCTGGCCAAGATCTTACTTTTGAAGTTGAAATTGCAGAAGTTCGTGATGCATCTCCAGAAGAATTAGAGCACGGTCATGTACACGGTGCAGGTGGTCATCACCACTAAGATCTGATTGATCTGATCGAAAAGGCAAAGTTTTTACTTTGCCTTTTTTATATGTATCCGTTTAAATTGATTAAAATCTAGTGCAATTGAGTCTATTCTGATAAATCCTATGCAAAAACAACTTCTTTGGTTCCGTCAAGACTTGCGTATACAAGATCATACTGCCCTATGGCATGCGGCACAAAGTGGCCCTGTGATTGCACTTGTGATTCTTTCACCTGAACAATGGCAGATGCATGACGATGCACCAATTAAGCTTGATTTCTATTTACGTCAAATTAAAGCCATCCAGCAAGAACTTGCTTCCATTCAAATTCCGCTAATTATTTGCAACATCCCCTTATGGGAAAACATTCCAACCGAGATCAATCAACTGTGCCAAAAACTGGAAATTGAAAATGTACATGCCAATATCGAGTGCGGTGTCAATGAGTTAAATCGAGATTTTCAAGTTCAAACACAACTGAATCAAAGTAAGCGTGATTTGATTTTATATCATGATCGCACGCTGTTCCCTGTGGGTTCAATTCGAAATAAATCCAATCAACCCTATCAAGTTTTTGGCCCATTTAAAAAATATTGCTATGAACAACTGAGTATTTCAATCCCGCAATGCTTCCCTATTCCTGAGATTCAAGCCTTAAATGATACAATAGACGTAGGCAAGTTGAATAACAATAGCCTGCCAACTTTGGCCGAGCTTGGTTTTAAATTCGATCCGAATCAGATCAACAAGCAGTGGCAAATTGGCGAACAATATGCTTTGTATGTCTTGGATGAATTTATTGAAAACAAAGTCCGTCATTATCAACTCGAGCGTGATTTCCCCCAAATTGAAGCTACCAGCCAGCTTTCAGCCTATTTAAATATAGGCATCCTTTCAATTCGACAGTGTTTCAATGCCCTCTTTCGAGCACAATTTGGACATTTTTTTATTGATCATATTGGTCAACAAACATGGCTCGATGAGCTGCTTTGGCGTGAGTTTTATCAGCATATCCTGTTTGATTTCCCTCGTGTGTCAAAGCACTTGCCCTTTAAAATGCCAACACAGCAGCTACAATGGCGCAATGCTCCAAATGATTTAAGCGCTTGGCAAACTGGTCAGACAGGTATTCCTATCGTCGATGCAGGTATGCGCCAGTTACTTTACACAGGCTGGATGCATAATCGGATCCGCATGGTTGTCGCCATGTTTCTCACCAAGAACCTATTGATTGATTGGCGTTTAGGTGAGCAATGGTTTATGCAACACCTTATTGATGGGGATTTGGCTGCCAATAACGGAGGATGGCAATGGTGTGCATCCACAGGAACAGATTCCGTACCTTATTTCCGTATTTTTAACCCTATCAGCCAATCGCAGAAATTTGACGCACAAGGTGATTACATTCGAAAATGGGTTCCAGAACTTGCACATTTAGACGCAAAAACCATTCATGAACCTTATGCAAAAAATCCCAATATAGAGCTCAACTATCCAAAGCCAATTGTGGATTTAAAGCAAAGTCGTATTCGAGCAATTGAAGCTTTTAAGCAGATTTAAAGTCACACTTAAAAGCGTTCTCAATGGTTTGATTAAATCGCTTGCTGATACAATTTAAACGGGTTTTGAGGATGGTTTTTTGGGCGTTCAATCGATTCAAAATAGCAGTAATATTTAAAGATGCGATCCAAAGAAACATAAAGCACTTTTTGTTCTGAAACTGACCAAATTTGTGCGTGATTAGAACCTGATAAGGTACTTCCACTCAATTGGAACAGATAAAAATCTTGTGTACGTTGAACTGGTTTTTGAGTAGCTTGCGTGTCTGAACTTGATGAAACCTGACTGGATGAATTTAATAATCGACATGGTGTATTAATCAGCCATTTTTCACTAAACCATAGTTGCAACAGATCGCCCAAATACAGTTTTTTTTCAGTAAATGGCCAAACATCTAAATAGGCTTGTTCAACTTGGATAAAATATTGTTCAGAATCTTGCAAGATTGAAAGGTAGTTTTCTTGATAAAATAAGAAGTTTTCAAAAATTTGAGAAATAGTAAGCGTATTCATTCGCTGTCTCCTATTTAGCCATTTAGTGCTGGCAAGTTGGTTTTAAATCCACACTGTTTAAGTCAAACTTAAACACTCTTTATGGTTTTAATCTAACAAGACCGTTTCACTATTGCAACTGTAAGAATCAATTTTTTTAATTTATCGATAGATTGCTCAAATAAAAACCATACAGTGTACAAATGAAGAAAAGATGACAGGAAAGGCTTGACCCATAAAGATATATCCTTATAATCGCATTCAGATTCTCCAATAGCTCAGTCGGTAGAGCGACGGACTGTTAATCCGCAGGTCCCTGGTTCGAGCCCAGGTTGGAGAGCCAAATTCTAAAAGCCCACTTTCATAAGTGGGCTTTTTTTATTTCAGAACTCGACACCGGGTGTAACAAATAGACAAGTTTTATGTGCTACTTTCACTTCTAAAAACGACATATAGCCAACCTGTCAAAAAACCCATGCACAAGAATATAAGTTCTCTCAATTCGTATTTTCATTTAAATTATTTACAGAACAACCTTAAAGCCAATCAGCTTAGCCTCACGAATGAACAAATTCTACAACTTGATCAACTTTTTGCACCTGATCAGATACAGGATGAACGTTATCCAAATACAGACTGGACAGGTATCGAAACTGCCTAAAGCAACAATTTCATCTGATTTTATTAAAGAGTACAACGAAATAGACCAAAGCAATGCTTTGGTCTATTTTTTAATTCAGCTTTTAATCAGATGATAGTTAAGCTGGCACACCACTATGAAAACGGAAGGTCTTATCAGGCGTTAAAATCAAATCCTTCTCTACTTCACGAATCAATTCGATACGTTGCTCAATATCCTCTTCTGGATCTTTTAATTTGGCAGTTTTAGCAACATCTAAAGCCAAAGCTAAATAGTCCTCATAGTGACGAGATTCAGATTTCAACAAGTAACGGTAATATCGACCCAGCTCGTCATCCACCAATGGTGCTAAAGCATAAAATCGTTCACAAGAACGTGCTTCAACAAACGCCCCAATCACCAAAATATCAATCAAAGCTTCTGGTTCATAAGTACGAATTTCCTTACGCAAACCACCTGCGTAGCGACCTGCACTCAGACCTTTCCATTCTTGACCACGCTTGCTCATAAACTCTAACACTTGTTCATAATGCAACATTTCTTCACGAACAAGTTGTGCTAATTTGATCTGCAAATCGGTAAAAAAACTGTAACGGAACATCAAGTTCATTGCTGTTCCCGCCGCTTTCTTTTCACAATTCGCATGATCTTGCATGAGCAATGGGAGATTGTTCAATGCCTCATCCAACCATGCCTTTGGCGTTTCACAGCCTAAAAAAGCAATCACAGGTTGCATGAGTTCATCATAATTCATATTCGACATGATCAATATTCAACAACGTAAATCAAAAATTAAATTAACCAGCTGCATGAAGTGCGGCCTTCATGTCCTTCACTGCTTGTTCCAAACCGACGAAAACACTTTCGGCGATAATCGAATGTCCAATATTGAGTTCATGAATCTGTGGAATTGCAGCAATTGCAGCCACATTGTCCAAATTCAAACCATGACCAGCATTGACGACCAAACCTTTAGATGCTGCGTACTTTGTACCTTTAATAATTCTTTCTAGTTCAATCTGTTGAGCTTCAGCATTTTTAGCGTCTGCATAAGCACCTGTATGCAATTCGATGGTTGGTGCACCACAAGCAATAGCAGCATCAATTTGCGCAAGATCAGCATCAATAAACAAAGATACATCACAACCAATCGCAGTTAATGCCTGAGTCGCGGCTTTCACATCTTCAAAATGTCCAAGCACATCTAAACCACCTTCTGTCGTGATTTCTTGACGTTTCTCTGGCACAAAACAAACATGATGTGGTTGAATCTCTTTTGCAAATGCAACCATTTCATCTGTTACAGCGATTTCCAAGTTCATTCTTGTGGTCAATACAGGTCGCATACGGCGCACATCATCATCTTGAATATGACGACGATCTTCACGTAAGTGTAAAGTGATCCCTTCCGCCCCTGCTTGTTCACAAATTAATGCAGCTTTCACAGGATCAGGATAAGTTGTTCCACGTGCTTGTCTGAGTGTCGCAACATGGTCAATGTTTACACCTAGCAATGCAGCCATAACATTCTCCTAATTCACCAATAAAATAAAATTAACGGCTCAAGGTTTTAGATTGAGCGTTTTGAACCCAAAGCTGACGACTTTTTAATGGTCGATCACCTAAAAGTGAAGTAATCATTTGTCGATAGAGTTTAGCCAATAATTGTAACTGTTCTGGGCTAAAATCCCTACCCTTTTCATAATTTGCCATACTTAGAATTTGTTGCCCCAGCAACGTCCCAGATGAAGTATATGACACTGGTGTAAAGCCTTCCGCCAATTGAAATTGATAACGTTGGGTCAGCATAATCTCTTGTTGATTTGAATCATGCTCATAATCCAGTGGATAACCCAATTCTTCTAACAGTGCATGTTCAAACTGGCGTAAAATTTGTCGGAGAAATAAATCTGCTTGTGGATGTTCAGCCAATTTTTGTAAATGCTGTAAGGTTAAATGGTATTGCTGAAATGTTTCAGACATCATTTCTTCAAGCGGACATAAACGAAGTAGCAGTTCATTTAAATAAAAGCCTGAAAAGAAAGCATCCCCATAAAAGAAAATCGGTTGATTGAGTATTTCGAGTTTTGAAAAGTTTTTAAGCTCGGATTTTCCCGACGCTTGTAAAGTAATCGGTTGATATTGGGGTGGTGGGGTTTGTCTAAGAATACCGTCGACACGACCATGCTCTTGTGTAAATAAGTGCACAATATGACTACGTTCTCTGTATTTTCGATGATGGATTAAATAACCATGCAAGATTTCATTACGCATCTAGCTTGAACTTAATCATCCTTTTCTTTTTTCTTATCATCGTCATCATCCCCGTCAGGGATAACAGCGCCTACAACCGCAGCTGTACCTTTAACCACGCCTTTTGTGGTTTTATACGCAACTTTGACGGGAACTGTCACAATTTTAGTGATACAGCCTTGTAACATGACTATGCAAGCAAGAATTGCTATAACTCGAATCATTTCAGTTCCCAAAAAGTCAATTAAATATCGCTGTAGCCTAAACTTTTTAAAGCACGTTCGTCATCAGACCAACCGCCTTTAACTTTCACCCAAAGTGTTAGCATGATTTTTTGCTCAAACATTTTTTCCATGTCAACACGAGCATCCATACCAATTTTCTTCAGCTTAGCACCTTTTTCACCGATCACGATGGCTTTTTGGCCAGGGCGATCAACAAAAATTGTGGCATCAATATAAGTACATGCTGCTTTAGGACGACCAGTTTTTTCATTCACTGTTGCTTCTTCTGTTTTAAATGATTCAATTTGAACCGTTAAATCATACGGAAGTTCTTCGCCCAACTGACGCATAATTTTCTCACGAATGATTTCACTGGCAAGAAAACGTTCTGAACGGTCAGTTAACTGTTCTAAAGAATACAATGGTGGCTGAAATGGAAGATACTTTTCAATCGCTTCACGCAAATGATCTAAGTTTGCACCACGTAAGGCAGAAACAGGAACAATTTCAGCAAAATTCATCAACTTCGCACGTTCTTGAATCAACGGTAAAATCATACGCTTATTTTCTAAAGTATCGATTTTGTTGATAATCAAAACGACTGGCATTTCTGCATTTTGTAGTTTCTCTAAAACTAAGTCATCATTTGGCGTCCATTTCTGGGCATCTAAAACAAATAGAACCAAATTGACATCGCGTAAGGCAGAATGTGCAGCTTTGTTCATCATTTTATTAATCGCACGCACTTCTTTCTTGTGCATCCCTGGTGTATCAACAAATACAGCCTGAGACTTTTCACGACTATCAATACCAATGATTTTATGGCGTGTCGTTTGTGGCTTACGTGAAGTAATTGACAACTTTTGACCCAATAAATGGTTCATCAATGTCGATTTACCCACATTTGGACGTCCTACAATTGCAACAAATCCACTTCGATAATCCGAAGGGATTTCTGTACCTTGCGAGCTAAAAAATTGATTAATTAACTCATTACCGTTTTCAGACGGCTCGTGATCAGCATCATTGTGATCGGAATGTGTACTCATGCAGTTTACTGCTCCAATATCTTTAAAAAATCCGCCGCGACTGCTTGTTCTGCAAAACGGCGACTTGATCCCTCACCCATCATTTTAGGCAAGCCATCTACTGTACATTCTACTTTAAAATGCTGGTTAGGTGCATCACCCTGAATATCTACGACCTCATAAACTGGGAGATGCTTTTTACGAGCTTGTAGATATTCTTGTAAACGTGATTTTGGATCTTTGAGTTGATCTGTCGGTTCGATATGGTCTAAATAGGGTTCATACCATTTTAAAACAATCGATTCCAATAAAGGCAAATCTCGTGTTTCGGTATAAATCGCGCCAATAATTGCTTCAACAGTATCCGCTAATATTGACTCACGATGATGACCGCCTGATTTCAATTCACCTGTACTTAAAATTAAACTTTGACTTAACTTTAAATCATTTGCAATTTTACCCAGTGCTTCTTGGCGTACCAAAGTTGCACGCATACGCGTCAAACGTCCTTCATTTTCATGAGGATATGCATGATATAAGTAATTTGCGATGATCATACCCAACAATGCATCACCTAAAAACTCTAGGCGCTCATAGTTATATTTATGACTCACCGAGCGATGAGTCAGTGCGAGTTGTAATAACTCGTATTGTTTAAACTGGTAACCGATTCTACTCTGTAAGCGAGGATCACTTACTTTCAACTGACCTTTGATCAAAACTCTTCTCGAAAGTGAGGACTAAATCTATATTCAGCATGAAATTTTTCCGTACTTCATATTTTTTAGTCACTTGTAAACCATCTTTAGTTGATACAGTCGCAATATCCTCAAATTTAGTATCTCGGATATTGTTCATTTCTAACCGTTTATCAACTTCTGTTGCAAATTTCATTGGCGTGATATCAGTAGAGCTTTTATTTATTTGCTCTACAATTTGATTGTTAATCACACGATCATCCCAGTATAAGGGCCATACAGCAACTATGATTTTCAACATAAAAGCTAAGGCAATTATCCCCAATAAAATTCCAATATATGAAGCGCCTTGTTGATTTTTACGCATTTTTTTATCCAACAGGTAAGAATGAATAATCTTTAATCGCAATTGAAAATAATCATATAATTGAGTCAAATACTGTGATGCAATTCAACTAATCATTTTCAATTGTTATAAATTTTTTATCCACTGCAACCCCTGGTGTGATAAAAAACTTTTCCGCGCTATTATCCTTGAAACTGCATCAAGTTGCTAGTTTAAATCATTTGTTCTATTTCATTTTTCTTATAAATCAAGGCAACTTGATAGCTTTAACAGATAAAAATAAAGGTCAACATAAATTGACCTTTATTTGATTTTGTAAATTGTAGTCGATTAGTTAATAGCACCATTGCGACTAAATGAAGGAATTTTAAAACCAGGTTCCTTATGCATCCATACATATATTGCATGACCCGTTAAATTTTCTTCAGGTACAAAGCCCCAAAAACGACTGTCTGCACTTTGGTCACGGTTATCACCCATGGCAAAATATTGACCTTTTGGAACAGTGACTTCCCAGCTTTGACCATTGGATTTTACAAAGCGATCATTTGCTGTTGCTACATAGGGTAGGTCTTGTTTCTTCTGTGCATAATTAAATGCTGAAACCAACGTATTTTGGCCTTCCAACAGACGGACTAAATGCTTATGTGTACCCATCGTTTCATAATAGTAGATTGACTTAGGCGTATCTAAAATATCTTTTTCACGACTAAACTCAGTAGGTACTTGCTCAACATTTTTGCCATTGATTGTGAGTTGACCATTATTGAATTCAAGATGGTCACCTGGTAAACCAATAATACGCTTGATGTAGCTAATTTTAGGGTTTTCTGGATAACGGAAAACAGCAACATCACCACGTTGTGGCTCACCAATATCAATAATCTTGGTATTGGTAATCGGTAAACGTACCCCATACTGGAATTTGTTCACCAAAATATAATCACCCGTCTCTAAAGTGGGTACCATAGAATCAGAAGGAATATTAAACGGTTCAAATAAGAATGAACGCAATACCAAAACCACTGCTAGAACAGGCCAGAAATCATATGCCCATGAAATAATGACATTTTCATTCCCCTTACCTTTGGTTGCACGTTGTTTCAGTACAAACTTATCCAGTAACCATAGCCCAAAAAATATAAGCGTTGCAGGAACGAGAATTAAATTAAAATCAAAATCCATGAGCAATAAGACCTCTAGTTTTTATCTTTCTACTTTTAACACAGCAAGGAACGCTTCTTGTGGGATTTCAACACTACCCACTTGTTTCATGCGTTTCTTACCTTCTTTTTGTTTCGATAACAGTTTCTTCTTACGAGAAACGTCACCACCATAACATTTAGCCAATACGTTTTTACGCATCGCTTTAACTGTTGAACGTGCAATGATTTGTGCACCAATTGCAGCTTGAATCGCTACATCAAACATTTGACGCGGAATCAAATCTTTCATTTTTTCAACTAAAGCAATACCACGGTGACGCGCATCATTACGATGACAAATCATTGCCAAAGCATCAACCTTATCACCATTAATTAACACATCAACCTTAACTAGAGATGAACTCTCAAAACGCACGAAATTGTAATCCAGTGAAGCAAAACCACGTGAGCAAGATTTCAATTTATCAAAGAAATCCATAACCACTTCTGCCATTGGAATTTCAAAGGTAATAGATACTTGATTACCCAAGAATTTCATATCTTTTTGCACACCACGGCGCTCGATACATAAAGTCATGACATTACCCAAGTATTCTTGAGGCACTAAGATATGACATTCAGCAATCGGCTCGCGTAAATCTTCAACCGTTGAACCATCAGGCATTTTAGATGGGCTATCGATATAAATCGTTTCGCCATTTTTCATCAATGCTTCATAAATTACGGTTGGCGCAGAGCTAATTAAGTCTAAATCATACTCACGCTCTAGACGTTCTTGTACAATTTCCATGTGTAGCATTCCCAAGAAGCCACAACGGAAGCCAAAACCTAAAGCATCGGAGCTTTCGGGTTCAAAGAACAACGCAGAATCGTTAATCTGTAACTTATGTAGTGCTTCACGGAATGGTTCAAAATCACTAGCATCAATTGGGAATAAACCCGCATAAACCTGTGGTTTTACCTTTTTGAAACCCGGTAAAGTCGCAACATCAGGAGTCGTTGCCAAAGTAATCGTATCACCAACAGGCGCACCAAAAATATCTTTGATCCCAGCGATGATGAAGCCAACTTCACCCGCTTCTAAAATACCGGTATCAGTATGTTTTGGATTAAAAATACCAACTGAAGTGATAATGTGCGATTGACCTGTTGATTTCATCAACATTTTATCACCTTTACGCACACGACCTTGTTTGATACGAACAAGTGATACAACACCCAAATAGTTATCAAACCAAGAGTCAATAATTAAGGCTTGTAAAGGTGCATCACGGTCACCTTGCGGTGCGGGAATAATGTCAACCAATGTCTCTAAAACAGACTCTACACCTAGACCTGTTTTTGCTGAACATGTTGGTGCATGTGTTGCTTCAATACCGATAATTTCTTCGATTTCATGAATAACACGTTCAGGTTCTGCTTGTGGTAAATCGATTTTATTCAGGACGGGTAATACTTCTAGACCCTGCTCAATTGCGGTATAGCAGTTTGCAACAGATTGCGCCTCAACCCCTTGTGCAGCATCGACAACCAACAACGCACCTTCACAAGCCGCAAGTGAGCGCGATACTTCATAAGAGAAATCCACATGCCCAGGTGTATCGATAAAGTTTAATTGATACTCTTGCCCATTTGGATGGGTATAATACAAGGTTACAGAAGCCGCTTTAATGGTAATCCCACGTTCACGCTCAAGCTCCATAGAGTCAAGGACTTGAGCCTGCATTTCACGGTCTTGCAATCCACCACACATTTGAATGAAACGGTCTGCAAGTGTCGATTTACCGTGGTCGATATGAGCGATAATGGAAAAATTACGTATATTGTTGATATTAACGGATTTCTTAGCTACTGCCATACACTACTCTAAAAATATGTACACGATCATGTACTCAATATCAAAAGTACTTATGACGTGCAAAAAATGAAATATCTTAATTGCTGCACAGTATAAGCAGAACAGGGTCAAAAATATAGTGAGGCTTTGATAAATTCAGATACTATTAATTAAATAGTAAAAACCGTCATTACAAAACAACTAAAATTATTTTCCCCATTTAGATTCATCCCAAAGCCACCAATAAGATGACGCGTTGCAGATGAAGATAATACCTCCTAATTAAGATAGTTCGCGAAGTAGTTGCTCCAAATTATGTTCGCCAGTTTTTGTTTGAGCACCTCCCTGCAAACCGCCACGTATTCGTTTTTCAGCAGCAGGAAGCGCAAATAGACCTGCCCATTCCTGATGTTCTCGCAACAAACCCTCTCTCAAATCCGCTGGTTTAACGACTTTCTTTGCAGCGGAAATAACACCTTCTGGCAAAGCAGCAATATTGTTGGCTAGACGGCGAACAAATGCACCCAACTCGTTTGCAGCAAGTGCACGGTTCACCCACCCATATTTTTCTGCCAGCAGCGCATCAATGAGATCCGCTCCAAGTATTACTTCTAACGCACGTCCCCGCGTCATTCGCTGTGAAAGATATTGAGTGGCACCGCCACCGGGAATAATACCCATCAATGCCTCACATTGAGCGAGTCCTGCACGACCAATGGCAGCGAATGTCATATCCACTGCCGCCACGAATTCAGCACCACCACCCCGCGCCAGACCTTCAAGTTTGACAATTGTTACTTGCGGTTGTGCCCGAATCATCTCTCCCAAAGCCTGAAATGGGTTCAAGCCATCAGGAGCATTCTTGGCTATCTCATCGAAAGCATGCGGCTCATCAATCAGTGTCATGTCTACATGAGCTATAAAAAACTCTGGATCAGCACTTTGGAAAACGATTACGCGAGTTTGTGGATCATCACGCACCTGAGTGAGAAAACTTTGGATATCGCTCATCACAGCAACATCCAACACATTGACTGGCGGATTATTGATTGTAACAGTAGCCACACCACCATCATGCTCAATGTGAAGTGTAGAATAAGTGGAAATATTCATAATGTACCCTGATTTAGCTGTATATAGTCATGGTATCTTATGTATACTAGGTGTCAATTACGCACCTTAAGCATCCTAAGTATGTTGGAGCATACCAATGAACCTTGACCTAGATCCAGTCTACCGTGCCGACTGTCCTAGCCGCGCTATTCTCGATCAAATCGCAGACAAATGGTCAATGCTGGTCTTGATTGTCTTACATGAACCACGTCGCTTCAATGCCATTAAGCGTCGCCTCGATGGTATTACCCAGCGCGTATTGACACAGACACTTCGTAAGTTAGAGCGCAATGGTATGCTGACACGCACTGTCATAGACGGTAAAACCCTAGGTGTAGAATATGCTTTGACACCACTAGGTAAGTCACTCAAACTACCTTTTAACGCGCTCTACGACTGGACTGTAGAGAATATGGAAAGCATTCAGGCTTGCCAATCTCGCTATGATGAGTGTGATGATGTAATTGGCTCGAATTTCACGAAGGAGTCTCCCGTTACTCCAAAATAAAATACGTGGGAGATGGCTACAAACAGTGTCTGAGCTTGGCTTACTTAATTTATCCCGCTTTCCTTTAGACATTAAAAAACCACTCAAATTAAACTATTGATTATTATAAATTATCCTGAGATATGCATATAAAAAACCTACATATCTATAGACGTTTTTAGAATTATTGATTTGATAAACAACAATACTCAATACTTTTTAAATCAGATTCAATCAACAATCCCTTGCTAATCAGCATAATTCTAGAAACGATTGTGACATTATTTGGTTGATTAGGATTGATTTTCTTAAAATTATTATTAAATACTTTAACGAACCTAATTATACAAATTGAGATCAACTATTTTAAATTGACTATTGACTGCACCGAGTTGTAAAAATGGTTAATCTAATTCGCTTTAAGTTTTTAATTCAGAACAAAGTAAGAAATTTAATATTAAAAGTAAATAGATATTTACTCTGTAGTATGGCTATTTAATATTTCTACCAACAGTTTAGAACGCAAATATCGAAGCAGATTTATGCATGCCGATTTATTTAAGTTTTATAATTCTACTTCAATATATAATAGCAACTGATTAACTCTAAACTTTAAATTTTTTATTGTGTTTAAACTATCGAGCTTAAATCAAAAGGATCTACTTCAGGATCAACTGGTTGATAGGCTTGAATAAAAGTTGGAGACATCCGTTTTGGACGCCCTGAAGCGATTTCTATACATGCCCATTTGGTATTACCAGTAAAGAGTAAGCTAAGATCTTTAGCATTAAAAAAAGCGTATTGACGAAAAGAATAAAGTGCATTGATCTCATATAGCCAAGTTCTCAGAATAATATCATCATTCAACATCGCTGCTTTGCGATACTGAACATGATGTTCTACTGCAACCATTGCATGTTTCATTTCTAAGTATTGATCTAAGCCAACACCTAATGTTTCGATATGTGCAGAGGCAACATCCTGCATCCATTGTACATACACCACATTATTTACATGACCTAAGAGATCTATATGCTCTGGTTTTACTTTGATTTTTAAATCAAATACTGAACTCATCTCATCATTCCTTTTGCACTTTTAAATCATCCGCATAAGTTTGACATAAAAAAGCCACTCTTTGAGTGGCTGATTCTGATCAGTTGTATTTATTGAATACGTAATCCAATCATAGCATGTTGTCCTTCACGAACAATCGCTACACGTGCTACCGTATTTTTCTGTAGCTCAGACACTGCATCAACAAAATCATTTGGTGTATTTACTTTCTTGTTATTTACTTGTGTGATTACATCACCAGGTAAAATCCGTGACTGTGCAGCTAAGCCGCCTCTGGTCACATCTTGAATAAACACGCCACCTTTAACATTTAAACGATTCTTTTCTTGTTCAGTTAAAGCACGAATCGCAACACCGATGATAGGCCCTTTATTTGGCTTAGCTGAAGTGTTAGTGTTATCAACTTTTGCAGGTGTATCATCAGGTGCAACGGTTAAAGTTGCTGTAATCACTCTCGGTTTATCATCGCGTAAAATTTCGAGCTTAACAGATTGATTTGGCTGAGTACGATTCAAATAGTTCAATAATTCTGAAGTACGTGAAATTGGTGATCCATTATATTTTAGGATCACATCGCCTGATTTAAAGCCCGCTTTTTCTGCAGGTGAATTTGGCGCAACTTGTGTAATCAGTGAACCTTCTGGTTTATCTAATTTATAGGCTTCAGCTAAGTTTCGATCGATATCTTGTAACATTACACCAAGATAAGAACGGGTAACCTTACCATTCTTTTTCAACTGATCAACAACATCCATTGCAACATCAATTGGAATAGAAAATGACAAGCCCATATAACCGCCAGTACCACTAAAGATACGTGAGTTTACACCGACAACCTGACCTTGTTGGTTAAATAATGGACCACCTGAGTTTCCTGGATTTAACGCGACATCAGTTTGGATAAATGGTACCGATGTTTCACCCATCATATTGCGTGACTTAGCACTGACTATCCCTGCTGATGCTGAATAATCAAAACCAAATGGTGATCCAATTGCAAGAACAGGTTGCCCTACTTTAAGTTGATCTACATTACCCACAGATAATGATGGGAAATTATTTCCTTCAACTTTAAGCAAAGCGACATCAGTACGTTCGTCACTACCCACCACTTTTGCATCAATTTCACGGCGATCGTTCAGCATAATTGTTACTTTAGATGCATCTTCAACCACATGGTGATTTGTCAGTAAATAACCATCTTTACTAATAAAGAATGCACTACCATACGCGGTCTTTTCTTGTGGCGCACGTTGTTGTGGAATAATGATTTGATTACCAAAGAAACGCTTTAAAATTTCAGGGACTTGCTGTTGTAACAACTCTTCCTGAGATAATTTTTTAACAACATTAACACTAACAACAGCTGGACTGACTTGTTCAACCAAGTTAGAAAAATCCACAGGCGTTGAAGCTTGAACTTGTGATGTTGCCGCAGCGACAGTAAATACTGCTGCATACATTCCTTTTTGCATTAGACCATTACTCATTTCTCACGAACCTGTATCTGATGATGATTGCTTAAAAATATTTGTAACATATTATTTAATATAAATACGTAAAAATATGTTTACATTTTTTTATAAAACAAGACTTTACTTAATTTTATCTTAAAAGCCTTAGAATATCTTATTTATACTAAAATCTGACACATGTGACTATTGTAATTTGTTAAAAAAAAGAGTGTTATTAGCAAACATTTTTCAAATTAGCTGATGGACATGTCTAATTTAAGCACAACTCATCAATTTGACGTGGTTATTGTAGGGAGCGGCGGTGCTGGCTTAAGTTTAGCCTTATCTTTGCCTGAAAACTTTAATATTGCTGTTTTAGCGAAATCGACCTTAACCGATGCAAGCACGTATTTTGCACAAGGTGGTGTTGCTGCTGTACTTGATGAAACAGATTCCATTCAACAGCATATTGATGACACTATGATTGCAGGCGCACAGTTATGTGAGCTTGAAGCAGTTAAACATACGGTAGAGGGGGGGCGACCTTCTGTCGATTTCTTACTCCACCATGGTGTGCAGTTTACATTAGATCAGGATGAACAATTACATTTGACCCGTGAAGGTGGACATTCGCAACGTCGTATTATTCATTCAGCAGATGCAACAGGTAAGGCCATTTCAACAACACTGGTTCAAAGGGCTCAAGAAAAGAAAAATATTCATATTTTTGAAAATTATATTGCGATTGATTTAATCACCACACATAAATTAGGACATAAACAACAACCTAATCGTTCGGTTGGTCTGTATGCACTTGATGAAAGCAATGAAAAAGTTCATACCTTTTTAGCGCCCTTTACTGCCCTTGCTTGTGGTGGTGCAATGAAAGCTTATTTATACACATCAAATCCTGATATTGCCACAGGCGATGGTATAGCCATGGCATATCGTGCAGGTTGCCGTGTGGCAAATATGGAGTTTAATCAGTTCCATCCCACTTGTTTATATCATCCTCAAGCACGCTCATTTCTGATCACGGAAGCAATGCGTGGTGAAGGTGCATATTTACGTTTACCCGATGGTGAACGCTTCATGTTGCGTTTTGATGAACGTGCAGAGCTTGCTCCAAGAGATATTGTTGCACGCGCCATTGATTATGAAATCAAACGCTTAGGTATCCGTCATGTATGGTTAGATATCAGTCATAAACCTGCTGAATTTGTCAAAGAGCACTTTCCTACTTTATATGCACGCTTATTGGAACTTGGTATTGATATCACCAAGGATATGATCCCTGTTGTCCCAGCAGCGCACTATACTTGTGGTGGTGTGGTTGTCGATGAAAATAGCCAAACTGATTTAGCTGGTTTATATGCGATTGGTGAAACATCCTATACGGGTCTACATGGAGCTAACCGTATGGCGAGCAATTCACTACTTGAATGCTTTGTGTATGGTATGAGCGCTGCTAAAGACATTGAAGCAAAATTTAATCATCACTTTGACATACCCACTGTACCTGAATGGGATGCTTCACTATCGACCAATCCTGATGAAGATGTTGTCATTCTGCAAAACTGGGATGAACTGCGTCAAACCATGTGGAATTATGTCGGGATTGTAAGAACAACAAAACGTTTACAACGTGCATTACATCGTATTGAAATGCTGAAGAAAGAAATTACAGAATATTATCAGGACTATCATGTCAGTAAGAACTTGATTGAGCTGCGTAATTTAGTCATGGTGTCAGAAATGATTGTTCGTTGTGCCATGCAACGTAAGGAATCACGAGGCCTGCATTATACGCTTGATTATCCAGAGCTTTCCCCTGAATTAAGAAAAACGGTATTAACACCGCCAAACTTTACTGTCGAAACACCCCTGGTAAATGAAGAAGTTTAAAACTCCTTGAAATCTTGAAAAATAGCCAGATGATTCTGGCTATTTTTATATGAGGATATTAGAGTTTATTACCCTTCCATACATGGTCTACATTCTGAATTAAAATTGAGCATGAAAGGTATACATCATAAAGCATGCACGTGAAGCGCGAGACTAGTTCAAAATCCATAAGGGATAGTGTATCTATTGCTAAAGAAATTATTTTTAATTTTTATCTCTGAAAAGTGAGGCATCATCTACATCTACGCAAATCAATTTAAAGTTTTCAATCTAACATGAGACATGTGCAAAATCTTTAATGCTATTAGGTCTTCTATTTGAGAATAAAAAAGTTATGTTTGCTGCATATAATTTCGAGGTGAAAGATGCATTATTTTCTTAAACATCATAATAAATGAGCTATCACTATCATAGCCTAATTTCATCGCAACCTGATGCACCGAATTCCCTTCAGTTAACCACTGTAATGCCAATACAACATGTAACTTTCTTCGCCATTGATTAATACTCATCCCTGTTGTTTGATGAAAAGTGCGTGTAAGGCTGCGTTCACTCATACAGCATAACTTTGCCCATTTAGCTAGGCTTTGATTTTGCTCAGGGTTCCTCAATAAGTTGTCAGTCATTTTCACTAAACGTAGATCTTGCGGGATCGGTAAAAAAAATGTTGGCTTTACAACCGATTGAATTTCGTCTAACAAACATTGATGTAAACGTAAGCCTTTTTCTGAAAGTACCTTCTCAGACAAGCTTTCAACTCTTTCCAATAGCGCATTAAGTAAATTTGTCACCTGTAACATAGTGCAAGTGAGTTCTGAGAAATGATCAAGTTGGGGATCAATAAATGCAACATAACCAGAGGAGATACCATAACTACTGACTTTATGTGACACATTTGATGGAATCCATAAAGCATGTTGCGCTGGAACAACCCAAATTCCAGATGGTGTTTCCACAGTAATTAAGCCATTGATGGTCATCATTAATTGGCTTTTTATATGCTGATGTGACGCAAGTTCCCAATCAGGAACTTGCTGATGTATTTTTAATACAATAATTGCTTGGTCTATTTGATCTACAAAAAAAGCATCCACATTATCAAGCATGGTTTACCTATACATTTATCACTTTAAAACAGCGTTGATAACTTTCTGTGCTTGTTGTTGATTGTCTACGATAAACATCGGGTAACCTGTAAACTTAATAAAGTTATTGGCAAATTTTTGCGCCTCTAGTCGAATATTTTCATCAGGTTCAATATGAATCAATGCTTTCACATATTGGGTTAAACTTTCACGTTTTGCTTTTACCCATGCTGCAACTTGCTTGCGTTCTTCATGATCATTTTTTTGTTCAGGAAAAGCGCCTTCACTGATAAAAACAAAAGTTTCTTTGCGACTCAATAATGATTCATAAATTGCAATTGTTTCATCAACTGAAACTGCATCTTCAGCTTGATAACTAATACGAACGATTGGAAAGTTTTCTAAATTTTGAATAAACATGATAATTTCCTTAAATGAGAATAATTATCATTGTACAAATTTATACAGATTGCACATTACTAAATTCAGCCAATAAATACGGTATTCCAGCCAATTTTAAAAGAGTCTAATCTTTATTTTTTCCATAATAAATACGATGTGCTATATGAAAAGTTTCAGCATGTAATTTTGCTAAATCGTCTAAATTCTGATAGCCCCCTGCAAGTACAAACATGATCGGAATATTTTCACGTTTGGCTAGGTTAAACACCATTTCGTCTCTTTTTTGAATTAACTCTGTCGTAAACCATGCTGAACCATAAGGATCTGCTTGATGACAATCCATCCCCGCTTGATAAATAATAATATCTGCTTTCCACTCATTCGCTCGCTGAAATGCTTCATGCAATGCCATGGTATATTGAGCAAAACTTCCATGCTTGGTATGAATGTGACGACTTTCCGCTCGCTCATACGTGGGGTAGCCAAAAGCCAAACCGTAAATACTAAAATTATATAAATTATCCAATCTACGAGTAAAGTCAGCCGTTCCATCACCACCATGCTGATCGCAATCCAAAATAAAAATTCGCTTATTTGAATAATGTTGTGCAATTAGTGCCAAACCATTAAAAGTACAATATGAGCCACCATATTCATAATTTGCATGATGAAACCCTTGCGCAATATTGGCAGCAATTCCATGTTGGAGTGCCAGTTCAGTTGCCAACAATTGCCCAGCATTGATGGAGAGTACCGCATCTCTTAATTGTTCATTCCAAGGCTTAAAACCAGCAAAAGTTGCCAGTTTTGCGGGTTGCCCAGTTAAAAAAGCCTCGACATATTTAGGAGAATGTAAGGCTTTTAAAATCTCTGGTTCAATTTGTTGTGGTTCATGAAATTTATAATAATTAAATTGCTGTAGTTGCTCTGCGACTGCAACAAGTTTTTCCATGCTATTGGTATGTGTTTGAGCAAAATAGCGTGGAGAGAAACAAACATTTAACATAAAACTATCCGAGAATGAGTGCTCTCAATTGTGATTTTGCAACATCATTGAGTTGTTTTATAAGTGTTGTGTCCGGACTAAACAGTCCATTATTCACTTGTTGTTCAAAATGTGTCGTAAATGCCCTTTGTCGATTCTCAGGTGAAATGGCTAAAGTGGTTAATCGCAAGAACCAAAAACCTTGAATCTCTTTATAAGGAATAATATAACCTTTAAACTCTTGATTGGGGACTTTGTTTGCAATTTGTTCGATATCATAATCGACAGAAAATAAGGAACCAATCGGAATACGAATCCCATTCATCAATAAAGGTTGTAAATTTATACACGAATGATTATCTCCCATATTCATTTTTTCAATCAATAACGGACGATTTTGATCATCTACAAAAATATTAATTGAGCCTTGTCTTAACATGGAGCGATGGGCAATCTTTAAGAAAAATGCTTCTGCCATGGGACATGAGCCCACTTTAGGCTTGCCCTCTAGCGTCGGAATTTCAACATAACCTGTTTCATCTGCTGTTTTTGGTAAAATCACATCCTCCAACATAGCGCAAATAACATTACTTTCTTCTAATTGTGCTTGTTGCGATAAGCGTCTCAAGTTTGCTTGAATTGCAACTTCTTGTTCAACTAAGACTTTAAACTCATCATCTTTGGCTTCAGTAAGAAAATTTTGAATCGATTTATTTTGATCTAAGTTATGCCAATCATCGATCTCTAAACCATAAGCATTTTTTTGCTCAATGATTTTTTTTAACTTCTTAAAATCATAATCTTTAAATATTTTTAAATCAGTTGCTTCAACTTGATCACGCGGAAAATTAATGTACTCAGCCAATACTCGTGTAGCCTGCGTATAACCGCAACCACGGCGCTCAGTTTGATGTGAATAGTGTTCATTTAACATCTCCGTCAATTTATCTGATAAAGGAAAAACCCGTTCCTTAAACAAATCTACGACTTCATGACCTGATGACATATTCTTTATTCCATTCAATCTATATTAATATTTTTAAATCAACTATTTATTATGAATAAATTAGCATTATCCCTTGCACAACTCAATATATCACTCAAGTTGTAATTTCATCTATATCAATCAATACAATTGATTATTTATTATTCTTTTTGATACCCATGCTCACATTCATGATTTAAGTATCCATCAACGATCTTTCATCAATCAAAAATGGCCATATTGAGTGAATTAGACTTTTTATCGAAAGCCCCTTCTCCCTTTGGGAGAAGGCTAGAATAAAGGGATTGTATGATGATCTATGCTTTAAAAAAGAACGAACGTAAAAGTCTATTGTTAATGATGCTTGAACCAAAAATATAGATTGATGATTAAAACAAGCTAACCATCAGTAAAAATAGTGATCATTAAAAACCATCAGAAAACTGCTAGGGATTATAAAAAATCACCCAACAGGTATTTTAAAACCCCTAAATGATTTTTTTTGTGGTGGAACAGAATAAGTTCCTGTCACATGAGCAACAGGATCATCCGAATCCAAAGAATAAATCCAGACCTCCCCCACAATTAAAGCTTTACCCACTTTCATCAATTTACACACGCCGCGAATATCAACACCACCTGTTGGTTTGCGTAAAAAATTAATATTCATATTGGTTGTGACCGTCAAACCCACTAAACCGATTTCACCCATAATCGCAACATACAGTGCAAAATCTGCTAGGGCCATCATGGTAGGGCCTGAAACAGTTCCACCTGGTCGTATATCTTGATCACTGACATGCCAAACCAATGAAGCTCCTTTTTCGGTTACTTCTTCAATTTCACAACGTTGTAAGCTAGGTGAAAAAAATTGCTGTAAGAATTCTACGATTTCAGCTTTCGAGCTTTTCATAATTAAAGTCTTTATATCCATGACCTAAAACAATATAAAGACTTTTTCGGTTCAAAACACTAGGGGCCGTTGACAATTCGTCTATGTTTACGACTATAAGTGTTTTTTAGGCAATACTAGGCACGAAATACGAAATTTAGTCATTCTAAATGATGAGAAACATCGTTTCGCAAGGTAACGAAGTAGTGACAAAAAACACTTAAGTCCCCCCCACTGCGCCTTGCGCTGCAAACAAAGCAGTGCTTTGTTCTTGCTCAGGGTTGTGACTAAAATTATCTTAGTCTGCGTTATGAAACTCGAAAATAGTCTCGCTATTTTCTTCATGCTTTACGACGTATACGTCTCATGCTCAATTTTAGCCTCCAACGCAAGCCATTTATGAAATGCCAACAGCCCCTTTATCGTTCAAATCAATAGAATAAATTGCTCAACTGAACTTATTTAGAGGATTGATTGGCACTTATTTTAAATAACTCAACGCCTCGGCAAATACTTGCGCTGGTGCTTGAGTTGCATCTAAACGTTTCATTCGCTGAGAATCGCGAAGATGTATTTCAGAAAAACCACTACGTACCGATTCAAAAAACACCACTTTTTCTTGTTCAAAGCGGTCTAAGGCACCGCGTGCACGTGCACGGTTCATTCCCAATTCAATTGGTGCATCCAACCAAAAAGTAATATCTGGCATTTTAGAAACAAAATTTTCATTGAGCAGTTGTAACTTATCTCGGCTTAACCCGCGACCAGCACATTGATAAGCAAAGCTTGAATCGACAAACCGGTCACACAGTACAATTTTACCCTCTGCCAATGCAGGTAAAATCACAGTTGCCAAATGTTGTGCTCGTGCTGCATACATCAGCAATAACTCAGTGTCATTACTCATCTGTTCTTCATGATTGACAGACAGCAATAATGAACGAATTTGTTCAGCTAAGGGCGTACCACCAGGCTCACGTGTTAAAACAACCTGTTGACCTTGTTGTTGAAAGTAATCAAATAACTTTTGAATGAGCGTGGTTTTTCCTACACCTTCAGTACCTTCAAAACTTATAAACATGCTCATTCCTTAATTCTTAGACCGCATAACTTGAATATATTCTTGCACTGCGCGATTATGATCATTCAGATTGGCTGTAAATTTGTGCCCACCATTACCTGTGGCAACAAAGTAAATGTTTTCAGAGTGATCTGGATGCATCGTCGCTTCAATGGCTTTTTTACTAGGTAAAGCAATCGGTGTAGGCGGTAAACCATTGATCGTATATGTATTATAAGCAGTCGGTGTACGTAAATCCTGCTTAGAAATTTTACCCGTATATTTATCACCCATCCCATAAATCACGGTAGGATCAGTTTGTAAACGCATGCCCAGTTTTAAACGACGATAGAACACACCTGAAACCTGAGGTAACTCGCTGTCTACACTAGTTTCTTTTTCAATAATCGATGCCATGATTAAGGCTTCATATTTATTTTTATAAGGTAAGTCTGGCGCGCGTTTTTCCCAAGCTTCATCTAAAATTTTCATTTGACGTTGGTAAAGATCAGTCAAGATTTGCTTATCCGTTGCACCTTTATCAAAGAAATAAGTATCAGGTGCAAATAAACCTTCTGGGTGATCATAAGGAATATCTAAAGCTTTCAGCATTTCACTACGGGGAAGTTGGATCACTGATTTTTCAACCAATGGATCTTTTTGCAATGACTGAATTAATTGCTTGGATGTTGTTCCCTCAATCACTAAAAGTCGGCTCATCTGAGCATTTTCAATATTAGAAACCATTTCTAATACTTGACGTACATTCATCCCTTTGGTCACTTCATACACACCAGCTTTCATGGTGTCATGGATGAAAATCTTACGATAGAGCTTAAGAATAATCGGAAAACTGACCTTATCCTCTTTGGCCAATTGATCAATAAAACCGGTATAGGTTTCACCATTTGAAATAGACAGCTTTTGTTTTTGACCTGTCACTGGATATTCTTTAAAAATACTCATTTTTAAAATAATTGCAGTTATGAGAAAAAAAATAACCAGAACGATTGCAATGCCTTTATAAATGTTATTGCTCACTTGGGCTTGAGTTTTCTTTTTAGACTTTGGCTTAGGTTTGGTTTTAGACATGAGAATTAAACTGACTTAAATTTAAAGTATTAAATAACTCAACACAGGATTGAGTGTCTAGATGTTGATGATTCAACGTTTCGACTGCTTTCATTGGACTGAGTGCATTGCAAAAGAATAGGCTTTGAAAATGTTGAATTTCATCCATATCGATAAAACGCTGTTCACAAGTGACGCCATAATGTTGCATCCGTGACAAAATTTCGGCTCGCATCACACCATGTACACCATTATAACGAAGTTCAGGCGTAATCCATCTATTGTTTATTCGAATAAAACAATTACTGCTCACACCTTCAACAACTGAACCTTGTACATCTGTAACTAATGCTTCTAACCAGCCTTTTGCTTGAGCTTCTTTTTTGAGTAGTACCTGTTCTAAACGATTTAAGGTTTTTAGTCCCACCAAATTTGGCATCAATAAGCCAATCGCCTGATCTAATACACCACTTTGAATTAATTCAGGCTGAAAGCACGCAGTTGTTTTTGGATAATAGACCACATAAAGGTCTGCTTCATGCTCGGGCATTGCATAACCACGGTCACCATCTCCCCGACTAATAATCACTTTCAATGTTCCATTCAATATTCCATTTTTTTGTCTTAAACCTTGTAGGGTCTGATCCAACAATTCGAAATTCACATCTAAAAACAAACGTTCAGCCGCTAGCTTCAATCGAGCACGATGTAAAAGTTCCAACTCCATAACATCTTGATGTAATCGGACTGTAGTAAAACAACCATCTCCATAATGAAATGCTCGGTCTAAAAGTGAAATAGAATCAACAAATTGAGCATTTTTAAAACAGATCATTAAGCAGTTTCCTATGACTTTGCACGAATACTATAAGCAATATAAGTATTTTCTTTTTCTTTTTTATTCATATAAAATTCGTTTTTTATTATTTTTTATGGATAAAGACTAGCGTTATGCTCACTCCATCTTACCGAACTTCAGAATTAAATGGGGCAAAAAAATGCAGTTCTCTAAACTTAAATTCGCTGTAGCAGCAGCACTAATTTCAACCACAACTTTCAGCGTTGCTGCAAAAGATTTTTTAAATGTCTCTTATGATCCTACACGAGAATTGTACGATAATTTTAACAAGCAATTTGCAACATTTTGGAAATCTAAAACGGGCCAAGACATCCAATTTAAACAATCACATGGTGGTTCTGGCAAACAAGCCCGTGCTGTAATTGATGGTTTGCAAGCAGATGTTGTGACTTTAGCATTGGCCGCAGATATTGATGCAATTGCGCAAAATACAAATTTATTGCCAAAAGACTGGCAAAAGAAATTCCCACAAAACTCTACACCTTACACATCAACAATCGTTTTCCTCGTCCGTAAAGGTAACCCGAAAGGCATCAAAGACTGGGGTGATTTGGTAAAACCAGGTGTAGAAATTGTAACACCAAACCCTAAAACTTCAGGTGGTGCACGCTGGAACTATTTGGCAGCATGGGCTTGGGCAAAACATAAATATGGTTCAGACGCGAAAGCACAAGAGTTTGTACGTCAAATTTATAAACAAACTAAAGTACTTGATTCTGGTGCACGTGGTTCTACTACAACATTTGCAGAACGCGGTATTGGTGATGTGTTATTAGCTTGGGAAAATGAAGCGTATTTATCTACACGTGAACAACCGGGTAAATTTGAAATCATTACCCCATCACTATCGATCTTAGCAGAACCCCCTGTCGCGATTGTTGAAAAGAATGCTGAAAAAGACGGTAACTTAAACTTAGCGAAAGCATATTTAAACTATATGTATTCACCTGCTGGTCAAGACATTGCAGCGAAAAACTTCTATCGTCCGCGTAATGCAGCAATTTTACAAAAGTATGCGACAACCTTCAAACCGTTAAAATTGGTCACAATTGACAAAGAGTTTGGCGGTTGGACTAAAGTTCAAAAGCAACATTTTGAAAATAATGGTGTTTTTGATCAAATCGTAAAAGCCAATGCAAGCAGCAAATAACTGTTTAAAATAAACTTAAACGAAAGGAAACAGGAGCATAGACTTGATTCATACAATTATTGTTCCAGGCGTTGGTGGTAGTGATTACGATCACTGGCAATCTAAATTACAACGTGAACTCATGTCTTGCTCGCGCGTACAACAACAAGATTGGAACTTACCTATTCTGAAGGACTGGATTGCCCAATTTGTTGCGACTGTCGTCAATTCTGAACAACCTGTTCAAATTGTTGCACATAGTTTCGGATGTTTAACCACGGTTGCTGCTTTGGCTCAACATCCTGAAATTGTAGCTAAAGTAAGAAAAATTATTTTAGTTGCACCAGCTAATCCGGCACGTTTTGGTGAGGCTGGTTTTGCTCGAAACAGTATGGGTGACTATGAAGCTTATTTTCATGAATTGAAAATAACTGTGCCTGCTGAAATGATTATTTCTGAAAATGATCCTTGGTTGAATTTTGAGGATGCACAAAAGCTGGCAAAAGCATGGAAAATTAGACCTCGAAATTTAGGTCAAGTTGGGCATATCAATGTTGCATCAGGCTTTGGGCACTTTCCTGAAATTTATGATCATTTGATTTTTAATCAGCAAAACTTCTTTATCAGTAATACTGATGACAACAAGTTGTTATTTAAATTTGCAATTTAATCATTGCCTTTTAAGCTTGCAAAATCGTTTTAAATTTGCTTATTGATTTCAATAAGCTTTCTCTCTTTTGAGGAGTCATCATGTCGCAGCGATCCCGAGTGCTGCCAGGTTTTGGTCTTTCACTAGGCTTCACCCTAGCGTATCTATCATTAATCGTACTGATACCACTGTCTGCTGTATTCATAAAATCATTAGGCGTAGGTTGGGATGGTTTGTGGGAAATCTTGAGCTCTGAACGTATTTTAAAATCATTACAGCTCAGTTTTACCACCGCCCTCATTGCAGCCTTAATCAATGTCATTTTCGGATTTTTATTGGCTTGGTGCTTAGTCCGTTATTCATTTCCTGGTAAACGTATAGTCGATGCATTGGTGGACTTACCCTTTGCATTACCTACAGCGGTCGCAGGTATTGCGTTAACCTCTTTATATGCATCAACAGGTTGGATTGGTCATTTGCTTGAGCCTTTAGGGATTAAAATTGCCTATACCTCACTGGGTATTACGCTTGCTTTAATTTTTATTGGTATTCCTTTTGTGGTTCGTACAGTCCAGCCTGTTTTAAGTGATCTTGAAACTGAGCTAGAAGAAGCCGCTTCGGCATTGGGTGCAAACCGTTTTCAGATCGTAACAAGAATCATTTTACCGATTTTGTTTCCTGCATTACTGACTGGCTTTGCGTTGGCATTTGCTCGTGGTGTGGGTGAATATGGTTCGGTAATCTTTATTGCGGGAAATATTCCTTACGAAACTGAAATTGCTCCGTTAATGATCATTACGCGCCTTGAAGAATATGATTATGCAGGTGCAACGACAATTGCAGTTGTGATGCTGGTGATTTCTTTCTTTATCTTGTTCCTGATTAACTTGATACAGGCTTGGGCTAGTCGCCGTACAGGGAGAACAGCACGATGAGCTTAAATACCAATAGCAATGCTTTGGCAGAAAAATTGCAATCTCGTGATGCGACACGTGAACCGGCATGGGTACGTAATACCTTACTGATTATTGGTCTGATTTTCTTTTTAGGCTGCTTAATTCTACCGTTGGTGCTTATTTTTGTTGAAGCATTTAAACAAGGGGTTCAAGTCTACTTTGCCTCACTAGTTGACCCTTATACTTTGTCTGCAGTCAAACTCACATTATTGACTGCAGCCATTGCAGTACCTTTGAATGTGATTTTTGGTGTTACAGCAGCATGGTGTGTCGCCAAGTTTAATTTCCGTGGAAAATCATTCTTAACCACCATTATTGATACACCATTTTCAGTCTCACCCGTCATTGCTGGTTTAATGTTGGTTTTAATCTTTGGTTCACAAGGTTGGATTGGATCATGGTTAATTGAACATGATATTAAAATCCTCTATGCAACACCGGCCATTATCCTTGCCACAGTATTTATTACTGTTCCTTTTGTGGCACGTGAATTGATTCCATTGATGGAAGCACAAGGTACGGAAGAAGAAGAAGCTGCGATTGTACTCGGAGCTTCTGGTTGGCAAACCTTTTGGAAAATCACCATTCCAAATATCAAATGGGGTCTTATTTATGGCGTGATTTTGTGTAATGCACGTGCCATGGGTGAATTCGGTGCAGTATCTGTGGTTTCAGGACATATTCGTGGCGAAACCAATACCTTACCGTTGCATATTGAAATTTTATATAACGAACCAAATTCGATTAGTGCTGCTTTTGCGGTCTCAACACTGTTAGCATTCTTAGCCATTTTTACCCTGATTTTAAAAACATGGGTTGAATATCGCCAAGAAAAACAAGATCGAGAAAGTAAAGAATCAACTGTTTCTTAAGGAATTGCACATGAGTATTCAAGTTAAAAATATTGAAAAAAACTTCGGTGCATTCCATGCACTTAAAAACATCTCTTTAGATTTTCCAGAAGGTCAGCTGGTTGCGCTACTTGGCCCTTCTGGCTGTGGTAAAACGACACTACTGCGTATCATTGCTGGTTTAGAATCTACCGATAAAGGGCAAGTCATTCTTGAAGGTACAGATGCGACTAATATTCACGTACGCGAACGACAAGTAGGTTTTGTTTTTCAGCATTACGCATTGTTCCGTCATATGACCGTCTATGACAATGTTGCATTTGGTTTACGTGTTCGTCCAAAAGCAACTCGACCAAATGAAACTGAAATAAAAAAGCGCGTTACCCGTTTACTAGATTTGGTACAGCTCGGTTTCTTAGCAGATCGTTATCCAGCGCAATTGTCTGGCGGTCAACGTCAACGTATTGCATTGGCACGCGCATTGGCTGTTGAACCTCGGGTATTACTCTTAGATGAACCGTTTGGTGCACTGGATGCCAAAGTACGTAAAGAATTACGCCGTTGGTTACGTACTTTACATGATGAATTACATATCACTTCAATCTTTGTTACCCATGATCAAGAAGAAGCCTTAGAAGTTGCTGATCAAATCGTGGTAATGAACAAAGGTGATATTGAACAAATTGGTTCACCGCGTGAAGTTTATGAAAAGCCTGCAACACCTTTTGTATTTGACTTTTTAGGTCAAGCAAACCGTTTTGAAGGTGAAAACCATCAAGGCATCATTCAAATTGGTGAAGATCGCATCCATCTGCCTTCGGCTACACAAACCGCCAATGGTAAAGTGATTGCCTTTGCCCGTCCAAATGAATTGAAAATTCATACGCAACCGACTGAAAATACAATTCAAGCAATTTTCTTACGTGAGTTGTGGATTGCGGGTAAAGTTATGGCAGAGTTACAAGATCGTCAAGGACAACTGATTGAAATTGCTTTAAATCCTGATGAAGCAAAATTACATCAATATCGACCAAATCAAACAGTTTGGGTAAGTGCATCTACACTTCACCTATTTGAAAATCAAGTCGCATAATCGACGACAGGATGAATATTACTCCTATTCATCCACATTTGAGGTATCGAACATCATGAACTTTCAACAATTACGAATTATTCGAGAAACAGTTCGTCAAAATTACAATTTAACTGAAGCATCTGCTGCACTTTATACCTCGCAATCAGGTGTAAGTAAGCATATTAAAGATTTAGAAGATGAATTGGGTGTACAACTTTTTGTTCGTAAAGGTAAACGGTTATTAGGTTTAACTGAACCTGGTCAAGCCCTACTGAGTATTGTTGAACGCATGCTCATTGATGCTGACAATATTAAACGTCTTGCAGACGATTTTAATAAAGTTGATGAAGGTACACTCACCATCGCAACAACACATACACAAGCACGTTATGTGTTACCACCGATCGTGAATTTATTTAAAAAAGCATTTCCAAAAGTTCATTTGATTTTGCAACAAGCCAGTCCTGTGGAAATATCTGAAATGTTATTGCTTGGTTTGGCTGATATCGGTATTGCAACTGAATCACTGACCACTGAAGATAATTTGGGCAGTGTATCTTTCTATAACTGGAAACACAGCATCATTACGCCACAAGATCACCCATTGACTAAGCTTAATCCCAAAGAGATTACCTTAGAAAAATTGGCTGAATTTCCAATTATTACTTATCACGGGGGTTTTACTGGACGTTCTAAAATTGATAAAGCCTTTGAAGATGCCAATTTAGATGTAGACATTGTGATGTCAGCACTGGATGCCGATGTGATCAAAACCTATGTTGAACTGGGAATGGGTGTCGGTATCGTCAATGATGTCGCTTATGACACAGAACGAGATAAGCGTCTAAAACAAATCGATACTGATATTTTTGGTTTAAATACGACATGGATTGCAGTTCGTAAAGGGCATCTACTCCGTGGCTATGGCTATGAGTTTATTTCGCTCTGCTCTCCAGAAGCTGATATCAAAGCATTGAAAAAAATTGCGTATCCTGATGATTAAACTTTGAAATCAATCATCAAGAAAGAAACCATCAAAGAGTCATGATGATTAATGATAGAGAGCTACGGCTCTCTTTTTTATCATTTAAAAATAAAACACAAACTCTTAAGAATAATTAATCTATTTGATTTTATTTAATATTTTATTATGAGCATGCTTTTTAGTATAAAATTTAGTCTTATCTTAATCACTGATCAATTTATTTTTGGGGGAATGAATGAATTCGATTGCTTGGGGCTTAACCCTTGGAAGTTTTGTTCCTCTTTTTAGCCATGCAGCAGGTATGGAGAAATCTGACCAGTCTATCCTTGCTTTTTTAGAACCACGTCATTATGTAGAGTTGTCTTATGCAGAGCTCTATGCAGATGTTTCAGGACAACTACCCCAACATGAGCAATTCAAACAACTCGGCATTCAAGATTTTTCAACAGGCAACCTTGTTAACAATTACCACTTTGTCAAAGCTGCCGCAAAACTACAAATTGCCTCGCAACTTTCATTTGGACTGATTTATGATCAGCCTTATGGTGTTGATCTCAGTTATGAATATCGCCCACAGAGCTTTGCTGGAAAGCAACTTTTAGAGTCGGGTCAATTTAAGTTTAAAAGCCAAAACCTTTCAATGTTATTGGGTTATCAACCTAGTGCGAATTGGAATATATATACTGGTGGCATTTATCAACAGTTTGAGGGTGAACTCAAAGTCTTTGGAGCAAACTATTCAGCGATGAGTGGCTATCATGCAGAGCTAAAACAAAGTTCAGGTCATGGTTGGCTTGCAGGTTTAAGCTACCAAATTCCAGAGTATGCAGTAAAAACTGCGATTACCTATCGTTCCAAAATTAATCATCAATCGGCAATCAATGAGGATGTTGCAGAGCAAGCTTTAAGTATTCTTCCCTTCGCGAAAACGCAAATCACCACACCTCAATCCATCAATTTGGATCTTCAGACTGGTTTAACACCATCGAATATTCTTTATGGTAATTTGAGGTGGGTCAATTGGAAAGATTTTGAAATTCAACCTAGACAATTTGGTGCAGTGGTTAATATTGCTGCAGAACAATATCCCGAGCTAATCAAACCTTTTAATTTGATTGATTACAACAAAAATCAATGGTCTGCAAAGCTTGGGCTTGCACATATATTTTCACAACAATGGATTGCCACTACGGATATTTCATGGGATTCAGGCACTGCGAATCCCGCTGGAACCTTAAATCCTTCTGATTGCTTTTATGCTTTAGGTTTGGGTGCTTTATATAACATCAATCCGCAGAGCTTTATTTCTTATGGTGTTAAATATTTTAAATTCAATAAAGCAAAAGTTAGCGACTTAGATGCCAATACTTGGATTATTCAAAACTCAACTTTATCTGAAGTGGCTCATAATGATGCTTTTGCCCATGGAATTCGACTTGGCTATCGCTTTTGATTCATCTGAAAATCCAGTTATAAAAAATACCCAGTTCAAAATAAAAAAACGAGCCGAAGCTCGTTTTTTATTACATGATCAACAATCAATTACCAATGGTAGCTTACGCCCACTTTACCAACTGGTAACCATTTATATTTGTCATCATTACGGATTTTATCCGCTTCTGCTCTAGTTGCTTGACCTAGAGTACGACCATCATCACCAATTAATCCTGGGTTACTAGAAACCAGTTCCACTGTTGGATTACCTGTGTAGTAAGCACCTACTTCACCAAATACACCGAAATTCTTATTAATTTTCGGAGCAATACCGAAGCCTACATATGGGGCAATATCGTTATCGTATTTCTGGTTACCTTTAATTGATACATTATCATTTAAACCAGCATTAAAGCGTGACCCATCAACTTTAAATGATGCATTACGACCAATATTACGATTTACATCATAATCATTGTCAATATAAGCTACACCAGCAGCGACATATAGACCTTGTGCCCAAGTATTTTGGCTTGCACCCCAAGGACGAATCTCAGCGTTTAAATACGCTAATTTGTTGTCCATGTCTAAGTCATATTTAGATCCATTGATTTTTAAATCATCAGACCAAGAAATATCACCACCGTTATAACCCAGTGCTAAACCAACATAAGGGTTAGCAGTCCAAAGTAAAGCACCACCGTAACCAGTTGTACCAACTTCAAGACGAGCACCTGTAGGAATTAATTGGTTTGCTTCAAATGCATAACCTTGGTCAACAACAGAGCCATCTGCCATTGCTAGACCAGAAGCAGATAACGCAGCTGTAACAGCCAATAATTTTAACACTTTCATTTATGTCTCCTCAAAAAATAGAGTTTGTTCTTTAATCATTAATGTGTTGGACTCAGGACGATCATATGTGATTCTCTGCTCACAATTAATAGATAAATTGATTGCTTTTTGTTATTTTTTGATACAAATAGATATTAATTGTTGTTTTTAAAGAGAATAAGTTAAATAAAAACTTAACAATTCGCTCTTTTGGTTATTTTATTTTAAATTATAAGATTAGTTTTTTCGATTGAAACTAGATTTTATATCTAAACTGAGGCCAATTTGGTGTAGAATCTTTTAAAATTTTTTGGGAAGGAAGATCATGTCTCAGCTTTCAACGATCATCGAACAAGCGTTTGAAAACCGTGCTAACTTTACAGCAGTAGATTGCCCTGCTGAAGTACGTCAAGCTGTTGAAGAAGCCATTGCTGGCTTAGATAACGGTACACTTCGTGTAGCTGAAAAAATTGACGGTGAATGGATTGTTCACCAATGGTTGAAAAAAGCTGTGTTATTGTCTTTTAAGTTAAATGATAACAAGCCAATCGAATCATGTGATCTTCGTTTCTATGACAAAGTAGAGACTAAATTTACAGGTTGGACTGAAGAACAATTTAAAGCTGCTGGTGTACGTGTAGTACCGCCTGCTGTTGCGCGTAAAGGTTCTTTCCAAGCGAAAAATGTAGTATTGATGCCTTCGTATGTAAACATTGGTGCTTATGTAGATGAAGGCACAATGGTCGATACATGGGCAACTGTAGGTTCGTGTGCCCAAATTGGTAAAAATGTTCATCTTTCAGGTGGTGTAGGCATTGGTGGTGTTCTTGAACCACTTCAAGCAAACCCAACAATCATTGAAGATAACTGCTTTATTGGTGCACGTTCTGAAATCGTTGAAGGTGTGATTGTTGAAGAAGGCTCAGTTATTTCAATGGGCGTATTCATTGGTCAATCGACTAAGATTTTTGACCGTGAAACAGGTGAAATCCATTATGGTCGTGTACCCGCTGGATCAGTTGTTGTTTCAGGCAGCCTACCATCTAAATGTGGTACGTATAGCTTATATGCTGCAATTATTGTCAAGAAAGTTGATGCTAAAACACGCGCTAAAACAAGCCTGAACGAATTGCTTCGCGAAGACTAATTTATATCTCCTCGTGGAATTTTAGTCATCTAGCATGGCAATCGCTTCTCATCTCTACGGTCAATCGTGATCGTAGAGATTTTTCATTTTGTAATCTGTGGTAAATTTCATGAATTCTCTTCGTTCTTCAACTATTCCTGTTTCTGATCCGTCTGCGGGGCTACGTATCACGGAGATTTTTTATTCATTGCAAGGTGAAGCCAACACTGCGGGTTTACCTACTGTTTTTATTCGTTTAACGGGTTGCCCATTACGCTGTACCTATTGCGATACCACCTATTCTTTTGAAGGTGGCGAGCGCCAATCGCTTGACCAAATAATTCAAACAACATTAGATTATAAAACTCCTTACATCTGTGTCACAGGTGGCGAACCCCTCGCTCAACCCAATGCCTTACCCCTAATGCAACGTTTGGCAGATTTAGGTTGTGAAGTTTCTTTAGAAACCAGCGGTGCTTTAGATGTCTCTAAAGTCGACTCACGCGTTTCAAAAGTTTTAGATTTAAAAACCCCAACTTCGGGTGAGGTTGCACGAAATTTACTGAGCAATCTTGATCATTTAACCCAACATGATCAAATCAAATTTGTGATTTGTAATCGTGAAGATTATGAATGGTCTAAACAGCAAGTTGAACAATACGCTTTAGAGCAAAAAGTCAGTACAGTTTGGTTTTCTCCTGCTTTTGCAGTGGAAAAAGGTGTGGCACGTTTGCCTCAGCTTGCTCGTGATTTAGCACAATGGATTTTAGAAGACCATCTCCCTGTTCGCTTCCAGTTGCAATTACATAAATTGCTTTGGAACGATGAAACTGGTCGTTAAATTTATCGTCAATTATTAATATTTGGAGAGTTGGATATGCGCCCTCGTGCCGTAGTCTTATTATCTGGTGGCTTAGACTCAACGACGTGTTTGGCTTGGGCTCAAGCAAACTATGACTGTATCGCCCTAAGTTTTATGTATGGTCAACGCTCTACCACTGAACTCGATGCAGCCCGTGCTTTAACGCAACGCGCAGGTGTAGAACATCGTGTGATTAATATCGATTTAGGTAATTTAGGCGGTTCAGCGCTTACAGACCTTAACATTGATGTACCTGATCATGAAACAGATGGTATTCCTGTAACTTATGTTCCAGCACGTAACACCATTTTCTTGTCTTATGCACTTGCTGCTGCTGAAGTTTTTGATGCTCAAGCAATTGTAATTGGCATCAATGCTGTTGATTATTCAGGATATCCTGACTGCCGACCAGAGTTTATCGAGGCTTTTGCCAATATGGCTCGTCTTGCAACGAAAGTGGGTGTGGAAGGAAAGCCTCTTAAATTTGAAACACCTCTGTTACATTTATCCAAAGCGAATATAATACGCTTAGGTATCGAACATGGCGTAGACTATAGTCAAACGGTTTCATGCTATCAAGCAGATGACCAAGGACGTGCTTGTGGCAAGTGTGATAGCTGCCGACTTCGTAAAGAAGGTTTTAAGGATGCAGGTATTGCAGACCCAACACGTTATATACCGCAATAACAAGGTACTGTTTATGAAAAATTTAAAATCAAGTCTTATTCTTTCTGCTTTATTTTCAGCCTCGGCTTTAATGGGATCTACGGCTTTTGCTGCTGAATCAAATGCAGTTCAACAAGCCTATAAAAGCGCAAATGTGAAATCTGCGCTTATTGGTGTGTGTAAAACAGAAACTGCTAAAGGTGGTAAGTTAACTTCTGCGGAAGTAAGTAAATACTGTAGCTGTGCTGTTGAATCTGATGGTAAGTTAACCAATGATCAAAAATGGCAAATTCAAAGTGCCATTAACCAAAAGAAAAGCCCAGCGACACTGGCTTTCGTTCAAAAAAACAACCAAGACCTTCAAACATGTTTTGGTCCTCAGTTAACAGGTAAATTAAAAACCTTAACTGAAGAAGCAATGAAAGCTGCACAAGCGAAGAAATAATTTCTTCTTGTTGTGAAGAGCCTGCATATGCAGGCTCTTTTTACAATTGGATGATACAAAGCGATATGCTAGATCAATGGGACACTGTTCTACAGCAACAAAAGTTTGTTGCTTCATATAGTGGCGGTAAAGATAGTAGCCTTGCGTTATACCATGCTTTGCAAACTGGACAAGCCGTGGCTTTAATGGTCATGTTAGAAGAACATGGGCAAAGATCTCGTTCTCACGCCATGCCGCTGGATATCATTGATACTCAAGCTAAGCTGATTGGTTTACCAATTCTTAAAACAGCAGCCACGTGGAATGAGTATGAACATCAATTTTTAAATCTGCTCAATCAAGCCAAACAGCTGGGTGCAGAAGCCCTTGTTACGGGTGATATTGATCTGATTGGACATGCGCAATGGAACCAATCTGTCTGTGAGCAAAGCCAATTACAGTTATGCATGCCATTATGGCAAAAACCACGGCTCGACATTGTGAGTGAATTGATTCAACTGGGTTTTGTCAGCATCATTGTGACGATTAATTTAAACCTCGGTATGCGGGTTGAAGATTTAGGTAGAATTTTAACAGCTGATTTTGTGAATGAATTAATTACACGAGGGATTGATCCATGTGGTGAAGCTGGTGAATTTCATACCACATTGATAGATGGTCCCATTTTTAAAAAACCACTTTTACTGCATAAAGGTGATATTCTGTATCATGAAAATTATGCATTTCTAGCACTTGAACTTAAACAAGATAGCATTTAAGGACAAACAATGACTGAGCAAATATTACTTCCGAATCAAAAATTCCCTACGACTACGGGTGAAATCAATCTCACTGAGCTCTCCACAGATTGGTTAGTTTTATATTTTTATCCAAAAGATTCTACACCTGGCTGTACCACTCAAGCGGTTGGTTTCTCCTGTATAAAAGACCAATTTGACGCTTTAAATACCACTATCATTGGTGTATCTCGTGACTCTGTAAAAGCACATCAAAACTTTACTGAAAAGCAAGCATTGACCATTAATCTGATCAGTGACAAAGAAGAAGAATTATGTAAACACTTTGATGTGATTAAAGAAAAAAATATGTATGGTAAAAAAGTGATGGGAATTGAACGCTCAACATTTATTTATCATCAAGGTAAACTGGTTAAAGAATATCGTAAAGTTAAAGCAGCTGGACATGCTGAACAAGTTTTAGAAGACTTAAAAGCACTACAAAAAGCTTAACTGCAAAAGTCCCTACTCGCTTTGAAGTTAACGCGATTTTAAGCGTGTCAGGGACTTTAGCAGTTTCTTATTGAGAACATACTCAAATCCGATATAGCTTATTCCTTCTTTTCTCATTAAAAATGATCATTATGCTGAGTTGACCAACAATACCAATTAAACCAGCAAAGATATTGCAATTCCCCACATGACTAATGCAATAATAAAATCTAATATTTGCCATGAGCGTTGATTTTGAAAAACGGGGAGTAAAAAGCGTGCACCAAAACCTAAGCTAAAGAAGAATAACCACGATGCCGTTACTGCACCAATCGCAAAATACAGCGCGGCGGTAGATTCAAACTTTGTCGATATAGAACCAATTAAAACCACAGTATCCAAATAAACATGTGGATTAAGCCAAGTTAAAGCTAAACAAATCAGAAGCATTTTCATTAGTTTGAATTCATTATTTTCACTCGGTTTTAAACCTGTCGATGTTCTGAAAGCTTGTAGAAAATGTTGTGCTCCATAGACCAATAAAAACGTTGCTCCGAAATACTTTGCCCAATCGACAAACTCTGGATGGGTTTGAATAACTTTTGAAAATCCAAGCACACCCAATAAAATTAAAATCGAGTCAGATGCGGCACAGACCACGCAAACCCAAAATACATGTTGCTTCTTTAAACCTTGTTTGAGTACAAAAGCATTTTGAGCGCCAATTGCAATAATCAGGCTAAACCCAACAGCTAACCCCTGCATATAACTTTGCAACATTTTAAAACTACACTTTTAAAGTTTTGAATGGATTGTGCTATTATCCAAATTTACTCCTTTAAATGAGTATTTCTAAGTAAATATCATTTAAGTTAAGTTTTTCTTAGTTATTGGTAATGGGGTATTTTAAAATAACTCATCTCTTTATATAAAAACGCCCAATTTTTTAGAGGATCCGCATGTTACAAAGTAAGCATAGTGAAGCTTTTCTAGCGGTTGCCGAAACAGGTAGCTTTGAGCAAGCTGCTATTCGTTTGAACATCACAGCGTCAGCGGTAACATTACGTTTGCAAACTTTGGAAAAACAACTTGGACAAGTCCTGATCATTCGAGAAAGACCATGCAAAGTCACTCAAGCAGGCCAGGAAGTGTTACTTTTTCTACAACATCATCGCTTGATGGAACAGAATTTAATTCAGAGTCTTCAAGGACAAAGTTCACAATCACAATTTTTTAAATTAAACATAGCCACCAATGCCGATTCATTGGTGACGTGGCTATTACCCACAATTCAACACACCTTACTTACAGAAAAAATTGCTATAGACTTAAAAATTGATGATCAAACTCAAACCCATCACTTACTGGAAGCGGGATTAGTCAATGCCTGTATTTCAACCGAATCGAAACCAATGAAAGGCTGTGAGGCGATTCATTTAGGTACAATGAGTTATAGGATGGTTGCTACACCGAATTTTATCCACACTTACTTTCAGCATGGTATTCAACGTGAAACATTACGGCATATCCCTGCTGTTATTTTTAATGATAAAGACCACGTGCATGCCGAAGTTTTACAGCAAGTTTTTGGCTTGATGCCAAACAGTTATCCATGCCACTTTATTCCTTCTGCAACATCTTTTGTAGATGCGATTTTGCTCGATTTGGGCTATGGCATGGTACCTAAAATGCAAATTCAAAAAGAATTAGTAACAGGACAATTACTTGAAATCATACCCAAAGCAAGAACCGATTTACATCTATATTGGCATCATTGGAAACAACAATCTAAGCAACTGGAAAAACTCACTTTGGATTTAATTAGTAATACTCAGTCTATTTTAATCTAAGCACATGCTAATACTATTTGATTAAAGCGAATTCAAATCACATGTAAAGAACCCAACCATATCCCAGATCGAAATTTCATACATTGGACGAGCTAAACCCTTAGCTTGCGTTGCAAAAAATTGTAATTTGTTCTAGTACTCAGAGTTAAAGTATCTAAGTACCAAAAAAATTGTCGAATGAGTGAATCGTCCCCGCGTAAAAATGATATCCGTATCGCTATGCGATAGATATACAATAAATAATTGAACAATAAAAAATGTAAAACTACGTTATAGATATTATGCTAATTATGTTGGGCACTATACGTTATTACTTTATCCTCCACTGCCCAGACACTTGGATATTCACTTTTTCTCCAACGCCACCCACAGCTTTTTTCATTCCGAAATCACTACGCTTTATGACTGTAGTAGAACTAAAATCCAGCAATTTTGGATTATTTAGATTGGGTTTAATTGTCGCATTAAAAGTTACAGGCTTAGTCACATTACGCAAGGTTAAATTACCTGAAATTAGATACTTATTATTAGCAAGCGGTTTAAATGCCATACTTTTAAAAGAAGCGGAAGGATATTTAGCAGCGTAAAATAAATCTTCACCCATAATCATATTTTTTAAAGAAGATTTATTAATGCTTAGGCTATTTACATCCATCACAAATTCAGTAGATGCATTTTGCGGAGCGCTCGTATCAAAATTAAGGGAAGAATTAACACGCTTAAATTGCCCTTTGACGATGTTCATACCCAATGAGTCGATATGAAATCCAACATCACTATTGGGTGTCAATGTCCAAGACGCGGCATAGCTTGAAATCGAAATAACGAAGCTACCCAATAAAACTCCGTTTATAGCGACTGATTTAAACTGCATGCAATACTCCATTCATATTCTATATATTTCTATTCAGTGTATTGCAATGCACACAAAAAACATTAAAGATTTGATTTGTCTTGCGTTTGGTATTTGTACTTTAATTGTTGGTAAATTTCCGTTTTCTGAAATTTCTCTAAAAACTCAGCTGTGCCCAAAGGAAACTCGACCTGATAAACTTCACCACGATAATATGCCTCACGTAGTGGGGTCGCAGAGATAGAGCCAACTAAACTATCCAATTCAACCATTTGCCATTCTGGAAATAGTTTTAAGTAATAAGATGAATCATCTTTAAAGTGACCAATTAAACCAATCTTATCAGTCTCTAAAACTGTAGCATTCACCAAGGACTTAACCAGCTCTACCCATTTAGTATCATTATAAACATCAATAACATGTACAAATTTGATTCGTTTTTGATCCGCTTCAGAAAAATTAGATAAAATCATTTGTTCCCGTTCTGATGCCAGAAAAGGATTTTTAGTATTCCGTTCATTTTGCGCAGAACCCAAGGCCAAAATTACATATTGGCTTTGTTGTAATGCAATTTTAATAGTTTGCATATGCGCGAGATGAAAGGGCTGAAAACGTCCAATATAAACAAGATAATCAAATTTATAAGTCATAAAAGTAATTTTTTATGAACTCATCAGTTGCAACAGAATTTCAAATATGCGACATAATGAGGGCATAAAATCCAATTAAATTTTAAAGCAAGGATAGTACGATGACACTTAGTTGTATTCAACAGCCACATCAACATTTAAACGCAAATTTAGAGAATGGTGTACTGACTTTAGCAATTAATCGACCAGAAGCAAAAAATGCACTGTATGGTGAATTATATCTATGGATTGCAAAAGCCCTAGATGAAGCTGATCAAGATCGTGATGTTCGTGTGGTAATCTTACGTGGCGCAGATGCTGACTTTAGTGCAGGTAATGATATGAAAGATTTTATGGCTTTCATTCAACAACCACTTGAAGGTAAAGAAGGTGACGGCCCTCCATTTGTATTATTAAAATCTGCTGCACGTTTATCTAAACCATTGATCTGCGCAGTACGTGGTGTGGCGATCGGGATCGGAGTAACAGTACTTTTACATGCTGACCTCGTTTATGCAGACAATACTGCCCTATTCCAAATCCCATTTGTCAGTCTGGGACTTTCTCCTGAGGGTGCTTCCAGTAAACTCTTAATTCAACAAGCGGGATATCATAAAGCGGCTGAATTACTGTTAACTGCACAAAAATTTAACAGTGAAAAAGCGCTCAATGCTGGCTTAATCAATAGTATTGAAGACGATGTATATGGTCACGCTTTACACCAAGCACAGACCCTAGCAGCACTTCCGTTGGCTTCAATCAAACAAACCAAAGCATTAATGAAGCATAATCTTGAAGAGATTATTCAATGCGTGGATGATGAAGCGGTGATCTTTATGCAACGCGTTAAATCACCTGAAATGGCTGAAGCCGTTGCCGCATTTATGCAAAAGCGTAAGCCAAACTTCTCTCAATTTAATTAATTGAGAGAATCTGTCAAAAGCCACTGCATGACTAATATTCAGTGGCTTTTGTCATTTTGAATCCAATAAAACATATCATTTAATTATGGGTAAAGATCATGTCACAAGATACAACGACCAAGAAGCGCTATTACGAACCCGCTCCACAAGATATCGATATTGAAAATTTCCGTAAAGTCATAGAAAGTCGTCGCTCAGTACGTAAATACACTGAAAAGCAAATTCCTGCCGATGTTTTAGATGCTTGTTTAGATTTGGCTTTATTGGCACCAAACTCATCAAATCTTCAGCCTTGGACGTTCTATGTGGTTCAGTCTCAAGCGAAAAAGAAACAATTAGTCAAAGCTTGTTTAAGCCAATTATCAGCAAAAACAGCCGCAGAACTGATTGTATGTGTGGCACGTATTGACCGTATTGATGAAATGGCAAAAAACAATTTAACCCATTTCCCAATGCCAGAAGCGCCAAGAGCTGTAAAACAATATTATAAATTTATTGCATATAACTATAAAACAGGTTATCTGAATGCTTTAGGTAACTTTAAAAAGGTGGCTTTTAAAGTAGCACGCACTTTAGATAAACAACTTCCTGTCACTGCATTCAACCCAGCTGATGCAAAGCTTTGGTCCAGTAAAACAACAGCCTTGGCTTGTGAAAACTTGGTACTGGCTTTACGTGCTTATGGTTTTGACAGTTGCATGATGGAAGGTTTTGATGAACCCTTAGTTCGCAAGATCCTCAATCTAGGTGATAAAGAATTTCCAGTCATGGTGATTAGTGCCGGTGAACGTGCTGAAGATGGCGTATTCTTCCCACAATACCGTTTTGATCGTGATTTGTTTATTCAAAAAGTTTAATTTTAGCTTATAAATTCCTCCTCTTTGTTCAGAAGAGGGTTGAGATTTTTAAACTATTATTCAATATCAATGATTTGAATAAACTCAAAAGCAGGTTCTTCATAAGGATGACTTGCTTTTAAAGCGATTGCCACTTGTTTGGCCTTGTGTTCAGGAACGATAGTTTCCACTCGCCATTCAGGCAGCCTATAAAAGGCTGTGCACCGCTTAACGGTTTAAATTGCCCTATTCCTAACACTTGCCAAGCGCAATGTTCATAATCACCAATACCACCCGCTCCTGCTTGAAAAATTGCAAGTTTGGTTGCTTCAAGGTGTGATTCTGGAACATAGTAGATCAGTTTAAGCATATTATTTTATAATCAAAAACTTGATTATAGCTTTGTTCGTATTTACTTTTACTTATTTTTATTTGGTTTTCGTTAGAAAAAAGCTATGTATCGTTAGCACAATTCATAAGATTTAAACAGAACTGTAGATTTCATAAGCTTGATCAGAATACAAAAAAGAGCGCCTAAGCGCTCTTTTTATTTCTCTAAAAATTACTCGTCAGATTCAGTATTATCAGACTCAGTTTCACCTACATCCATAACAGTTTCATCATCAACTAATTTTTCAGAATCAATTAAATTCTCTGAATCTAAAGCAGTCTCGCCTTCGATCGCGTCTAACTGATCGATAATCTCATCATCAGCTTCGACAGCTTCAACCGCAACCACACCGACCAAGACTTCTTCATTACCTAAGCGGATCAAACGAACACCTTGGGCATTACGACCTGTTCTCGCTACTTCAGAAGCACGGGTACGAACCAGTGTTCCACCATCAGAAATCAACATTAATTCTTTAGATTCATCGATGGCAACAGCACCCACTAACTCACCATTACGTTCAGATGTTTTAATTGCAATAACACCTTTACCACCACGTTTTTTAGTTGGGAAGTCATCTACTGGTGTACGTTTACCATAACCATTTGCAGAAGCACATAATACTTCGCCAGTTTCTGGTACAACAACTAACGAAACGATTCGGCTAACCACATTGGTATTCGAATCTATAGTATCTTCATCATCTGAATCTACATCAACTTCAACATCTTCTTCTGTTTGTGCCGCAGCCAATGCCACACGCATACCACGAACACCTTTCGCAGTACGACCCATCACACGAGCATCAGTTTCAGAGAAACGGATTGCTTTACCTTCATTCGAGAACAACATGATTTGCTGTTCGCCATCAGTAATTGCAACACCAATTAAAGTATCTTCTTCTTTCAACTCGATCGCACGTAAACCATTTGAACGAACATTACCAAACTGCTCTAATTCAACACGTTTTACTGTACCTGATGCTGTTGCCATAAATACATAGAAGTTTTTACGAACACTTTCTACACGTTCAGCAAATTCAGCGATTAATTCATCATCAAGATCAGAAGCAGAAAGTTCAATACCAATTTCTTTGAGTTGCTTACGTAAAGCATCTGATAAGTCATCTGGATTTTCACCAAGATCTGCAAACGCAGCTTTTAGTGCTTCATAATGTGAGTCGATAATTGTATTTTGACGCAGTTGAGCAACGTTGGCACGGACAAAAGTTCTAAACTCTGTTAAACGCTCTGTAAATTTCTTCGGTGCATCGATAACAGGAAGAATCGCTGTAATGGTCTCTTCTGCATCCAGTGGTAATAAGTTCACCATTGGGCGACCTTTTGCACCACGTGACGCTTGAGGTACTTCAAATACTCTTAAGCGATAAACTTTACCTACATTGGTAAAGCACAATACAGTTGCATGGTTCGATGTCACAATTAAATGTTGAATATAATCGTCTTCTTTCATCGAAGTTGCAGATTTACCACGTCCACCACGGCGCTGTGCAGCATAATCAGACAATGGTTGCGTTTTTGCATACCCTGTTTTTGAAACAGTTAAAACAACTTGCTCTTCTGGAATCAAATCTTCACGAGAGAAATCAATACGTGATTCAACAATATCCGTTTTACGTGCATCGCCATATTGTTGAAGAACCAATGCAAGTTCTTCACGAATCACATTCATCAAAAGATTGAAGTCATTTAAAATTGCGGTAAGTTCAGCAATTTGAGCTAAAATTTCAGAATATTCAGCTTGTAATTTATCTTGTTCAAGCCCTGTTAAACGATGTAAACGTAATTCTAAAATTGCACCAACTTGAGCTGGAGATAAACGATAAAGCTGACCGTCTAAACCAAATGGACGACTTGGATCTTCACCTTCAATCTCATCTGGGCGAACTGAAATTGCACCCGCTTTTTCTAGCAATGCAACAACATTTCCACCCGCCCATTCGCCAGCAAGTAAACGCTCACGTGCTTCAGCTGGATTCGCAGAAGTCTTAATGGTTTCGATGATTTCATCAATATTGGCTAAAGCAACAGTCAAACCTTCTAAGATATGACCACGTTCACGCGCTTTACGTAATTCAAACATGGTACGGCGCGTCACCACTTCTTGACGGTGACGAATAAATGCCGCAATGATGTCTTTTAAATTCATCAGTTTAGGTTGGCCATTATCCAAGCAAACCATGTTGATACTGAATGAATTTTCAAGTTGAGTATTTAAAAATAAGTTATTAACAATAACTTCAGCGTTTTCGCCACGCTTTAAGTCAATTGCAATACGCATCCCGTCTTTATCAGATTCGTCTCGAAGTTCTGAAATACCTTCAAGTTTTTTCTCTTTGACCAATTCAGCAATACGTTCAATGGTTCTTGCTTTATTGACCTGATAAGGAATTTCAGTGAAAACAATCGTCGTACGACCAGTTTTTTGATCTTCTTCAAAATGGTATTTACCACGAATATGCAAACGACCTTTACCCGTACGGTAAGCATCTACAATTCCTGATTTACCATAGATAATGCCGCCTGTAGGGAAATCTGGACCAGAAATATATTCCATCAACCCTTCAATTGAGATGTTTGGATTATTTGCATAAGCCAAACATGCATTAACTACTTCTGTCATGTTGTGTGGCGCCATGTTGGTCGCCATACCGACAGCAATACCTGTCACACCATTGATCAGTAAGTTAGGAATACGTGTTGGCATAACCTGAGGAATACGCTCAGAGCCATCGTAGTTATCTTCCCACTCGACTGTATCTTTTTCCAAGTCAGCTAACATTTCATGGGTGAGCTTACGCATACGCACTTCGGTATAACGCATTGCTGCTGCGCTGTCACCATCGACAGAACCAAAGTTACCCTGACCATCAACCAATTGATAACGTAGACTAAAATCTTGAGCCATACGAACAATTGTTTCATAAACAGCTGAATCACCATGTGGGTGATATTTACCGATTACGTCACCAACAACACGTGCAGATTTTTTATAGGCTTTGTTATAGTCGTTGCCTAACTCGTGCATAGCGAACAGCACACGACGATGAACAGGTTTTAAACCATCTCTCACGTCTGGTAATGCACGAGATACAATAACACTCATGGCATAATCGAGATATGAGCTTTTTAGTTCATCCTCAATGGCAATCGGTCTAATTTCCGATACGCTCATGCATACTCCTTATTACAAACAGTGCAAACTGCTACTGCTCATTTATATAATCTAGCTAGTCAAAATTTAGCTCAAAAAGCGTTGAGCCAAAATCTAAAATTCAGTCGCACAGTATAGCATAAAACCAAGCGATTTTGTGCCTATCCAACCACACTATAATCATGATTTTTTGTAGTATTTTTAAACAATTTTAACGATTTATTGACAATAAAAAAACGCCTGATTGTCCACTCAATTAAGCATCGTTAAATTTATAAATGAATGGGTATTTTTATCTCGAAACCTAGATTTTTTCTATCCAATCATACCCAATGATGTGCTTCATTGACTATTTTTGTTATGTTTATTAGTAAAAAATAAATCACATCAAACAGTTTTGCTTCGGATCGATTAAAAAACTCAAACTTGAAAGTTGCCCTATAAAATCCAATATGGCAAAAAATATGAGCAAAGCAATACGGAGTCTAACTCCACTGATCAGAAAAATCTAAACACTTCCAAATATAGAGTTTTGTGAATTTCTATCATTTATATGGATCTGCCTGAATCAATTCACAGTGTTGCAGCAAATCATCACTGATTGCTACACGATAACATTGCCAATCATGAATTTTATTATTTTCAAGCTGTGGAACCATATATATTCGACTTGCAGGAGTATCAGTGAATTTACCCACTAGAACTCCTTGCTGTGTAATTTCAATTTGATCAAAAATAAAATCACTAAACTGAGTCTGTTCAAACTTTTCAATATCTTTTAGGCTCGTTGCAAAACGATGCTTGACATCATAATACTCTGTTAAGCGCGCTTGATAAGCTTGCATATCAAAATAACGCGCTTGATATTCATTAGACACCACCTCTTCGCTTGCAGGAAGTGCTTCATCTGTGATCGCAGCCTCATCTTGATTGGATGCCCCAATTACAGACATCACGATAGGAATAACGACACTTGAAATAACCCCAAGCACTGCCGGACCAAACAAAAATACAGCTAAAAGTATCCAGACAATTTTAAAATTTTTCTTTTTAGGCTGATTCTGAGACTCTCTTTGAGTATGTGCAACTTTCTGCTGCCATGATTCAAGTAATGCACTCGCCTTATCTCCTACAGAAGCATGCTGATTGCTTTCTGTTTCATTGTTCGGCGGAGTCTGTCGAGGTTTTATATTATGCGTGGGATTTGACTGTCCCTGCTTATTTTCACGGCGTACAGAAAATTCAACATTACTATTGCCTGTTAAATCGTTAGTCTGTTTAACATGTTTTAAACGAGTACCACAAATACCACATTTCATGGCTTCATTGATATTCTCAGCGTAACATTTGGGACACTTCATATTTATAGCTATTCTAGGTGAGATGATATGGAATTGAGCAGTAATGGAAAAACACAGCGTCTAAAATGACAGAATCAGCCAGTCTAATGCGCCAACAAATATAGAATTAAAAAAATGGTGAAAAACAGCTACAGAGTTAAAGGATATGTTTGTGTCTGTAACAACTGATTTAAACTGGAATTTTCTGCATGTTGTCAGTATACGATTGAAAATTTAATTATGTTTATCATTTGATCTTATAGGGTTTAAAATTAGACTTCAAGGCATTTATCTACTCATTCTCTCTCGCAATATTCCTTAAAAAACTTATCTATTTATATCAATTAATTATAGATAAAATAACCACTCAAATTACAGTACTTTAGACGTAAGAATTAATATCAGAAAAAATGAAAATAGCATTTTTGATCACTGTTTTTATTTTATGATACCTTATGTTTAAAAATCCCTTTTATAAATCAAGAAAAGATCATGTAGCTTGAATCGTATTAGTTTTGCAAGGTTCCTTATACCTATGGGAAAAATGACCATAAAGGAGCTTTTAAATTGATTTACACTATAAAAAAAGGTCTTATGAGAGAAGCTACTCAGAGTTTCTTTATTAGCATAGAGAATAACCCACCACCACGACTTTATTTATCCGCACATACAATCCATCTATTTAATCAATAAATTTGAAAAAAAAACGCACTTAGGAAATCCTAAGCGCGTTTTTTGAAACTTAATTCGAGAATTAAAGCTTAGAAACTAATTCAGGAACAACAGTATTCAAATCACCAACTAACCAGTAGTCAGCTACAGCATTGATTGGTGCTTCTTCATCTTTGTTGATTGCAACAATCACTTTAGAATCTTTCATACCTGCCAAATGCTGGATCGCACCAGAAATACCTACAGCGATGTAGAGATCAGGCGCAACGATTTTACCAGTTTGACCAACTTGCATATCGTTAGGAACGAAGCCAGCATCAACCGCAGCACGTGAAGCACCTTGAGCTGCACTCAGCTTGTCAGCAAGTGGGTCAAGTACTTTATGATAGTTCTCACCAGAACCAACACCACGACCACCCGATACAACGATACGCGCAGCAGTTAATTCAGGACGTTCTGATTTCACAATTTCTTCAGAAATGAACTTAGAAATACCTGCATCACCTGTAGAAGCCGCTGATTCAACTGCAGCTGAACCGCCTTCAGCAGCAACAGGATCAAAAGCTGTACCACGTACAGTTGCAAGAACAATTGCTTCGTCAGATTGAACTGTAGCAATTGCATTACCTGCATAAATTGGACGTTTGAAAGTTTTAGGACCTTCAACAGCAATGATGTCAGTGATCATGCTTGAGTCTAAAAGTGCAGCAGCGCGTGGCAAGATGTTCTTACCTGTTGTTGTTGAAGCAGCAAGGATATGTGAATAACCTTTACCTAATTCAGCAACAAGTTTCGCTACGTTTTCAGCCAATTGGTTTGCATAAGCTGCATCGTCAGCAAGCAAAACTTTGCTTACACCAGCAACTTTCGCAGCAGCATCTGCAACTGCTTGAGCACCAGAACCTGCAACCAATACAGTGATATCACCACCGATTTTTTGAGCCGCAGCAACAACGTTTAAAGTTGCACCGTTAAGTGTCTTATTGTCGTGCTCAGCGATAACTAAAATACTCATGATTTTATCCTTCTGTATTAGATCACTTTCGCTTCATTTTTAAGTTTTTCAACAAGCTCGTCTACAGACTTCACTTGTACACCAGCTTTACGCTCTGCAGGTGGTTCAACTTTAACTGTTTTAAGTTTAGAAGTTGCTGTAACACCGAAATCTGCAGGAGTTTTCGTATCAAGTGGCTTTTTACGTGCTTTCATAATGTTTGGAAGCGCAGCATAACGTGGCTCATTCAAACGTAAGTCAGTGGTAATGATCGCTGGAGTATTTAACTCAACAGTTTGTAAACCGCCGTCAACTTCACGAGTTACTTGAACTTTATCGCCATTTACAGTTACTACAGAAGCAAATGTACCTTGACCAGCGCCAAGTAAAGCCCCCAACATTTGACCAACTTGGTTAGAGTCGTCATCAATTGCTTGCTTACCTAAAAGCACAAGTTGTGGTTGTTCTTGTTCAACAACAGCTTTTAGGATTTTAGCAACTTCTAAAGCGCCAAGTTGACTGTCATCAGCCTCAACTAAAATACCGCGATCTGCACCAAGCGCCATAGCAGAACGAATTTGTTCTTGCGCTTCTTTTGGTCCAATAGAAACAACAACGATTTCTGAAACTGTTCCTTTTTCTTTTAAGCGAACCGCTTCTTCAACTGCGATTTCATCGAATGGGTTAATTGACATTTTAACGTTAGTAAGGTCTACCCCACTATTGTCCGGTTTAACGCGAACTTTAACGTTGGCATCAACCACACGTTTTACAGCAACAAGAGCCTTCATGTAATCCTCGGCTGTTTTAGCAAAAGTAAATGTTAAGAAGAGTTATAATAACGCTTCATTTAAAATTATTTAGGTGTCCTATCTTGCAATGTGATTGGCATTTCGGTCAAGTCACAATTCGCAAAACTGCTGTAAAAAGTCATAAAAAAGCTTGAACGTACAGTTCACATTTTTTCTAAATATTTTAACTTAGACACATAAGGCTACTATTTCGACAATATTTATATATTGATAAATAACATTATTTGTATAGATTCTGTATAAATAATCAAAAAAATTAAGATAAATTATCAATCAATCAAAGGGATGACACCACCCGTTCATCGATACTGCTACACTCTGTCATTTTAGACAGAATCAGCAATTTTTCTAAGTATGTTTATTGATTAAATTTGTGAACTTTTTGGCATTAAACTTGTAACAAAATACTAAATATACAAAAACGGGCTTCTTTTCAGAATTACCCGTTTGTTTCTGCTTGGATTAATTTACCAATAACCATGCGGCTGCAATAGTCAACAAAGTCCCTGAACCACCATCAATCCATTTTTGCTTACGCTCATTGATGTGCTGCTTTTTGGTCAATTGAGCAATCAAAAGACTCAAACCACAATACACCAAGAAAATCAAAACAATAAAAATTGCTGACAAAGCCAAGCCTTGAAACACGGTGTTGCCTGATTTATCGATAAATTGTGGCAAAATCGCAAAATAGATTAACATGCCTTTTGGATTCAACAATGCCGTAACAAAGCCTTTGCGAATAGGATTTGAAACTGCTTTCTGTTCAATACGTAATGTCTTTTGGCTAAATACTGATTTAATCAAATGAAATGCCAAATACAATAAATAGGCGATCCCCAAATATCGAATCGTCTCAAACAATACTGGGAATGAAACAATAATTGCAGCAATTCCAAGCGCAACCAGAATCGAATGAACCAGATAGCCAGAACAAATACCGATTGTCGCCATCATGCCTGCTTTCGCATCTTTACCTATCACTTGTGACAGGATAAATAACATATCTGGTCCTGGTGTGAAAATTAACGGTAGTACCGTTAAGGCAAAAAGTACAAATACAGACATCTCTTTTCCCTTTCTGAAGTTTGACTGCGAGAAGAAAACAGTATCTTTTAAAATGCTTAAAATAGGATTTCAAATATTCTATAATAATGATTATTTTTCGAATTAAATTCTAATTTATGAAAATTTCATCTAAGACTATTCTAATCAAACTAGATCGTATTGATAAAAATATCATTCGGGCTTTACAAGCCAATGGCCGAATCCAAAATAATGATTTGGCTCGTGAGATTGGGCTCTCGCCCTCATCATGTCTGAGACGAATTCGACTCTTAGAAGAAGCTAAAGTCATCCAAAACTATACAACAGTGGTGGATCCACAAAAAATTGGATTTCAATTGATACTATTCTCAAGAATCTGGCTGTTAGGACAAGATGCTGAAACCATTGATACCTTTATTGAAGCAATGAAAGAACTGCCTCAGGTCATGGAGTGTTATATTATTCTGGGTGAATGTGATGCGATGTTAAAAGTGGTCGTCCCCGATTTAGAAAGCTACCGTAAATTTCAGTCGACACATTTGACCAAGAAGAATGGTATTACCAGTGTAAAAACCGATGTCCCAAGTCAAATCATTAAACAAAGCTTTCAGCTACCTCTTGAAGATTTATAATTCAAAAATACGCATTAGGTGAATATGAAAACATTTACTCCCCCCGTTCAATTAGAAACACCTAGACTTATTCTTAGACAATGGCAAGTTCGTGATTTTGATGTTTTTGCAGATTTAAATGCTGATCCAGATGTTATGCGGTATTTTCCAGCGGCCTTGTCAAAAAATGAAAGTGACCTTTTGGCAGGTCGATTTCAAGACACAATTACTGAATATGGTTGGGGATTTTGGGCGGTTGAGTTAAAAGAAAATCAGCAATTTATCGGTTTTGTGGGTCTAGCCAATCAAGCGGAAAAATTTACTTTCTCTCCTTGTGTTGAAATTGGTTGGCGCTTGGCACAGCAATATTGGCATCAAGGTTATGCAACGGAAGCCGCTCAGCAATGTTTAAAGTTTGCATTTGAAAAATTGGCTTTGGAACAGGTTGTTTCGTTCACAACTGTACTGAATCAAGCTTCGGAAAAAGTAATGCAACGACTTGGTATGGATTATGTCGAGAACTTTATGCATCCCGTTTTAGACAAAAACCATGCTTTGGCTGAACATGTACTTTACCGTATACAAAATCCAAAGCTGTAACGCTGGTCAATATGCGGATTATCTTAGACGATGTAAAATTATATATCATAGGTGAAAATTTGACTGAGGCAATACGCTAAAAATTCTCCCCTCTTCTACTTAAGTAGTGCTTTAATCAGGATATTCAATAAAAATGATTTATGAATTATGTACAGATCGTCTTTTACTTCGACAATGGCAAGCTTCTGATTACGATGCATTTGCAAAAATCACAGCAAACCCTGAAGTGATGCAATTTTTCCCAAAAATTTTAAATCGTGAGCAAAGTGACGAACTGGCAAATCAGATTAAATATTTAATAGAAATCAAAGGCTGGGGACTTTGGGCTGTTGAATTGATTGAAACCCAAGAATTTATTGGATGTGTGGGACTACATCAACAACCCTCAAAATTTGAATTTTCACCATGTATAGAAATCGGCTGGCGGCTTGATCCAAAATTTTGGAATAAAGGCTATGCAACTGAGGCAGCTCAAGCTTGTCTAAGATTTGCATTTGAAGAACTGAATTTTCAAGAAATTGTTGCATTTACATCTAAACATAATTTTGCGTCGCAAAATGTCATGAAAAAAATTGGAATGAGCTTTTCTCATGACTTTCTGCATCCTGATTTTGATGAGCACCATCCACTACATGAAGAGAAGCTCTATCGAATCCAAAAACAAGATTTTCAATTTGAGTATTGAACTATTTCGCCATGCTTGCTAAAAAATCACGATGAATATGGCTTAAATCAATCAAATCTTGATTTTTGAGCTCCAGCACTTGCCAAATCTCAATAAAGTCTTCTTTTAAATCAATATGATTAGACACTGTTTGGGCCGCTTGCCATTGTTGGTCTGATATCCATAAATAGGTCTGATTAGTTGCTGTATTTACAGCTTGAACTTTACCCTCAGCATTGATACCCAATACTTTTCCTTCTTGCGGTAACGTTGCCTCAATTTTGGGAAGGCTGAATTCTACAAAATGTTTAATTTGGCGTAAGCCATAGCCCTTAAAAATTTCTTTTTGAGCGTCAGTCAGTTGCTTATATTTTTGTTCAAGTTCAGGGATCATTGAAAGACCTAATTTTTCTGCAAAATTGAATCAATAGAAATGTATTGAATAAATACGAAACCTAGATATACATGAGAGCATTTTTAAAAACAATTATCTATTCGACTTTTTTCTGTGCTAAATGTGTTTAAGCGCTGTGCATTTTATCAAAAACTAACAGTACTTCTCAGCAGGTCTATTCATTACAAAATACAAAGATCAACGCTTAATAAAGCCTTATATGCAAGGTCAATCTTTTATTTTCGATGCAGCAGCTCTTGGATGCGCTTGATCATAGACTTGTGCCAGATGATCAAAATCGACATGGGTATAAATCTGTGTCGTGGTTAAATTGCTATGTCCTAGCATTTCTTGCACTGCACGCAGATCTCCACTATTGGATAACATATGGCTTGCAAAACAGTGGCGCAATAAATGTGGGTGTAAATCAACATTTACCCCTGCACGTAGTGCTTGATATTTGACTCGATTTTCAATCTGACGTGGGGTAATACTTGTGCCGCGTTGGGTAATAAATACCAAAGACTCAGGGCTAAACTCCCCCTGCCAGATTCGATAAATTTTTAACCATTCAATCAGACTCTCTCTCGCTTTAGACCCAAAAGGTACAATTCGAGTTTTATTCCCCTTACCCGTGATACGCAATAAATGGCGGGTAAAATCAATATCCCGTATGGTTAAACTTTGCACTTCCGCCAAGCGTAAGCCACTGGAATAGAGCAATTCCAAAATAGCTTTATCTCGTAACCACAACTGCTTTTCTCCAGGCTTTTCAGGCTCGGGCTGATCCATAATCTGATTGACCGTTTCAATATCAATCATCCCTGGTAATGGTCGAGCTTGCCGCTTTATCTGAAAATCATCAGCTGCATTGATTTCTAAATAACCACCCTGTTTAGCCCACTTCATAAACTGACGAATTGAAGTTAAATGCCGTTGTAAACTACTGGTCGAAAGCTGATCTTTTTCGACACGATAAGCCACATACTCTCTTAAATCAGTAGCTTCGACTTGTTTTAACTCCATCTGCTTGTCATAGCAAAAGTCAATAAAGTTAGCCACATCTCGGAAATAAGCTTCTAAGGTATGTACCGATTGATTCTGTATTTTCCGATCCTTAATCCACATCGAGAGCAATTGCATTGCACCGTATTGCATAAGCTCTCCTTTGATCAAAATAGCAAATGATATAACCTGATTGAAAAATATCAGTCTTGTAAAACTGTATACACCACACCATTAATGACTTCTGCCATCTTATTTAAATTGAGTTTTTCAACAGTATCGTCTTGGGTATGATAATGCTTATTTCTAAAAAAAGCCGTATCTGTGATCATAATAGCAGGTATATCGAAACGCCAATAATTCAAATGATCTGAGAAATCCACGCCTTGTACAAATGATGGCGCTATCAATCTTTGACAATCAAGGCGTTTTAACGCTTTCATGGCATCACAATATTTTTCACCCAATCCACGTGAAGTGAAATTACTCACTGCGCCAATAAAATTTCCATGTTTGGGATAAAACAGAGCTAATCCGGATGGATAATCCTGAACATTTTTATGGTCAAAATATCCAATCATTTCCAAAATATACACCGCTTGAATTTGATCTTTTTGTTTTAAAATGGATTGTGCGTGAATATAACTCCCCATATGTTCAGTACGGAAATACGGAGGTTCTTCCAAAGTATAAAAGACAAAATCAACATTCTGTTTAAGACTGGCTTTATTGACTGCCAAAATTCGCGCTGTCTCAATCAGCCCCACCACACCAGAAGCATTATCATCAGCACCTTTGAAATTCCCATAAACATCATAATGGGCACCAAGAATCACTTTTTTGGCGTGCCCCATTTGTAAGTGACATATTACATTTCGATAAGTTTTGCCTTTGACTTGATAAGGCTGGTATTCACAAGGAATCGCAAACTGTTCAAGTTGTTGTTTAATGAAAGCCGCAACTCGATCGAGCTCTTGAATATTTTGATAATTTCGAAACGCTTGTGGGTGAATCACTTGTTGTAAATAACTGTTTAAACGATCAGGTTCAGCTTGCTGATCATAGCGTTGTTCTGCGGCTACACTCCATGTTGAAAGCACACAGCTGAGCAATATAATGAAAAGATAATTTAAATTTAAAAAATTTGGATAACCTATTTGCATGTATAAATCCAATTTAAAAGCGTGTTGGTATAGCTATAATTTAAAAAAACAGCAGTTAGACATTCAGTTCTTGTTGTACGCCTGAGAATAACCAATATCGCGCTATAATGATGCAATTACCACGTTAGAAATTGTTAATATGAAAATCCGTATTCTGACCATTGGTCAAAAAATGCCTGCTTGGGTATTAACTGGTTTTGAAGATTACTTCAAAAGAATCCAACCTTTTGTACAGACGCAAATTATTGAACTCCCGATGGCAAAGCGTGGCAAAAATGATTCAGAAGCAGATATTTTAAAATATCGCCAAATTGAGGGTGATAGTATTCTCAGCCAACTGAAACACAATGAAGTATTGATTGCACTTGAAGTAGGCGGACGTGAATTTAGTACTGAAAAGCTGGCTGAAACCATGAAAGGCTGGATGCTTGAAGGTAATGATGTTGCACTGGCCATTGGCGGACCAGATGGGCATTCTGAAGCCGTGCGAAAAGCTGCTGCTTGGCACTGGTCACTGTCAAAACTAACTCTGCCCCATCCATTGGTTCGGGTTATGCTGATTGAACAACTTTATCGTGCGATGAGTATTAATCATAATCATCCGTATCATCGTGCAGGCTAGTCATGTAATTGGGCAAAAGTTGCATTGATGAAACAGTCTGTTGAAATAAAAGGCTTATTGAGAGCATACATTTTAGCTAGAATGGGCAATTCACGCTGTATTTAATGATCATTTAGGCACAAAGATATGAACTTACAAACACTCCCAGGTTTATTCATTTCACATGGCTCTCCCATGCTTGCGCTAGATCCTGAACAAGTCGGTCCTGCTCTACATCGTCTTGGTCTAAATTTGCCAAAACCACAAGCCATCGTGGTGATGTCTGCCCATTGGGAAAGTGAGGCTTTAGAAGTCAATACAGGTGTACGCCCTGAAACATGGCATGACTTTCGTGGTTTTCCTCAAGCGCTGTATGAGATTCGCTATCCCGCACCAGGAAATCCTGAATTAGCGGAAGAAATTTTGCATCTCTTGGCTGAAGCACATCTTCCTGCACATGCAAATAGTACTCGACCACGTGATCATGGCGTATGGATGCCTTTATTACATATGTACCCTGAGGCAGATATTCCAGTCATTGAAATTTCTTTACCTATGAATATGCATGCTGATCAAATCTACCAAATTGGTCAAGCACTTGCCCCACTCCGTGAAAAACAAATTTTATTGATTGGTTCAGGTAGCATCACTCACAATTTAAGAGAATTGTCATGGAACGGCAAAGATGAGAATGTCCCGGAATGGGCATCTACATTTAGAAATTATGTGGTGAGCAAACTCAATCATAGTAATTATGATGCTGTATTGGAATGGGATAGCATTCCTTATCTACAGAAGAATCACCCAACACTTGAACACTTTGCACCTCTGTTCTTTGCAATGGGCACTGGTCACCGCTTTAGTATTGTCCACAGTAGTTTTTCAATGGGTGCGCTAGGTATGGATATTTATCGTTTTGACTAAAGAACCTAATTGATCAAAATTTAGTTGGAATAATAAAAATTTGTTAATTATTGTTTAACTTTTAGTTATATGGATACATATTGAAACCGAATTAATAAATTGTATCCATATCTTTTAGTGTTTCATGGTTTATCCTATGCATAGTTTTTTAAAACGTGAATAGAATATGAAATTCAAATATTTAGCATTAGCTGTACTTCCTTTAGCCCTCGCGGCTTGCCAATCTGGCGATATTCAAAAATTGGGTGATACCGCAGTGAAAGTATTACAACAACAAGGTAATGCAGAGCAAACATTAAATGCTTATCAATGGTCTTATCAACCAGCAGATACCAAGCAACCCATCGTACTTAACTTTGCAGACCAACGTTTAAATGTTGCAACTGGCTGTAACCGACTAATGACAAGTGCTAAAGTTGAGAATGGTTTATTAGTAACAGGAAATATCGCCTCAACAAACATGATGTGTTCCCCTGAATTAATGAAACAGGAAAGTTTTGCTGCGGCATTGTTCCAATCGAATAAAACAGCATTTGTACTTGATACAGCAAATACTGAAAACCCAACGCTTACCTTGGTAAATGCGACAGGCGGTAAAGTTGTATTTACTGGTAAAATGACACCTGAAACTAAATACCAAAGCCAAGGTGAAACAATTTTCTTAGAAATCAGCCCAGAAACCAAAGAATGTTCTGCTGGTGTAAGAAAAATGCAGTGCTTACAAGTACGCGAAATCAAATATGCTGATAATGGTGTAAAAACGCAAGTAGATAAAGATTGGACATATTTCTATGACGATATCGAAGGCTTTACTCATAGCTCTGCTGAACGTCAAGTGGTTCGTGTAAAACGTTATGAGATTAAAAACCCAGCGGCTGATCAGTCTAAATACGCTTATGTCCAAGACATGATTATCGAACGTGAAACTTTAAAATAATTGTATAGAAAAGCTGAAGTTCAACTTCAGCTTTTCATTTTAGCTACTTATATAAACATATAGATTTAATTCAGCTTCATGCTTTTTCAACCAGATAATCAAAACATTTCTACCTTAAGGTCTACCTTTTAATTTTAATCGATGCAAAGCCCCAAACACTGCACAATAGTTAAATAACAGTGAATTTAAACACTCAATAATAGAAACTTAAGCAATCAATAGTCATTGCATGAAAGCACATTTTTAATTTAGGAAGATCGATAAAGGTAAAACTATGAATCACAAATCAAGCATTTTACTGCTCTTACCGTTGCTCGTCATAGCATGTAGCGAAGAATCTACAACTCAAAAAGTTCCGACGCCTGCACATATAGAGACCCAAATTTCAAATACAACAGTTCAACCACAAATTATTTTTTTAGAAGTCAGTCCTGAAATTCGACCCTGTACTGGTGTTGCACCACAAACCTGTTTTTTAGTCCGTGAATTGACAATAAGCGAAACTGGTCAAAAAAATTATAGCGAAAAAGAAGCGAGTTATTTTTATGATTCTATTGACGGCTTTACCCATAATTCAAAGTCTTATCAAATTATTAAGGTCAAGCGCACAGAAATTGTCAATCCGGCCGCTGATCAGTCTCAATACCAATATGAGCTCGATTCAGTTGTTGAAACGATTCCTAAAAAATAAGCTTGTCACTGTTTTAATTGCTCAGAAAAAACCGATGCAAAAGCATCGGTTTTAAGTTCAAAATCAAACAGAAATTAGAACACGCCTTGCGCCAACATTGCATCTGCAACTTTTACAAAACCAGCAATATTTGCACCATTTACATAGTTCACTGTGCCATCTGCTTGAGTACCATACTTCACACAGTTACGGTGAATTTCTTTCATAATCGCATGTAAGCGCTCATCCACTTCTTCAAATGTCCACCCCAAACGAATCGAATTTTGTGACATTTCAAGGCCAGAGGTGGCAACACCACCTGCATTAGACGCTTTACCTGGCGCATAAAGAATTTTTGCTTCTACAAATTTTTCTACAGCTTCTAGTGTTGAAGGCATATTGGCACCTTCAGCAACACAGATTACACCATTGGCAAGAAGTACATCTGCATCTTCTTCATTTAATTCATTTTGAGTTGCACATGGCAATGCAATATCACACTGAATTGACCAAGGGCGTTGACCTTCTAAATATTCAAAACCGTGTTTTGAAGCAAATTCAGAAATACGTCCACGTTTTACGTTCTTAAGTTCCATCACTTCGGCAAGAAGCTCATTGGTAAAGCCATTTTTTACATGTACCGTGCCATTTGAGTCAGACAATGAAACCACTTTCGCGCCTAAATAAATAGCTTTTTCTGCAGCAAACTGCGCAACGTTGCCCGAACCTGAAATCACCACAGTTTTATCTTTAAAGCTTTCACCGCGAGTTTTTAGCATTTCTTCAGCAAAATAAACTGTACCAAAACCAGTTGCTTCTGGGCGAGCCAAAGAACCACCAAATGATGAACCTTTACCCGTAAATACACACGAAGTGTCGTTACTGAGCTTTTTCATCATACCCGCCATGTAACCCACTTCACGGCCACCCACACCAATATCCCCTGCTGGAATATCAGTATTTGAACCTAGATGTCGGTATAGTTCGATGATTAATGCTTGGCAAAAACGCATGATCTCACCGTCTGACTTGCCTTTCGGATCAAAATCAGAACCACCTTTACCGCCACCCATTGGTAGTGTAGTCAAAGCATTTTTAAACGTTTGCTCAAAACCTAAAAATTTTAAAATAGAAAGGTTTACAGATGGGTGAAACCGCATGCCGCCTTTAAATGGACCAATAGCAGAATTATATTGAACACGAAAAGCACGGTTAACTTGAGTTTGGCCCTTGTCATCTACCCATGAAACCCGGAATTGAATCGCTCGTTCTGGCTCAACAAGACGTTCAAGCAAACCGTGCTCAGCATACTCTGGGTTTTTCTCAATAAATGGCCACAAACTGGTCATAACTTCTTCCACAGCTTGTAAAAACTCTGGTTGATTTGGATCACGTGCTTTAACGTAATTTAAAAAGTCATTCAGGCTATTATATTTCAACGCTCATTCCTCAGCAGAAAATGATACAAAAAAGGTCAACCCTTTTAATAAAATGATAAATTTTGGCGCAAAGTATTTAATCCCTTTTGTATATAATCCACAACCTTTTTTCAAATGTTTTTTCAAATAATATTTAAATTCAATATGATAATTTCTAATCAACCCCAAATAAAATGTCAATTTGTTGGCGTTTTTAAACAAAAATTATTCAATATTTTGATCTAAATTAGCGCATTTTTAGCGCCAAATTAGAGCAAAGATTTTCACTGTAAAACATGCTAAAATTGCAAAATATTCTTCGCTTTTACCAAGTATTTGTTCATTTTTCTTTAAAGTTTTATTCACATGAATTCATCGCTTTCCTTCATTCAGCAAATAGATGCTATTTTGCCACAAACACAATGTGGACTCTGTGGTCACCGTGATGGGTGTCTACCTTATGCAAAATCTATTGTAGAAAAAGGTGAAGCAGCCAATAAATGTGTGCCAGGTGGGCAACCTGTTGCAGATGCGCTTGCTGATATACTCAATCGCAATAAACTCGTTGCTGAACCAAGTGTCTGGCCAATTCAAAGCGATGGCCGCCCACAACGCATGAAAGCTATTATTCGTGAAGATGAATGTATCGGTTGCACCAAATGCATCAGTGCTTGCCCTGTAGATGCCATTATTGGTTCTGGTAAACTAATGCATACCATACTTACAGATTTATGCACTGGGTGTGAACTATGTATTGCTCCTTGCCCAGTAGATTGCATCGATTTAGTTGAAGACATCCAGCCTATTCCAAATGACGAACAACGTTTCTTAGAACAAAATGACTTACGTGGTCGTTACTATGCCCATATTCAACGTGAAGAAAAGCTACGCATCCATCGTAAAGGCCCTGTGGTTCGTGCAGAAATCGACACTGAACTCTTTGCACAAATAACACAGCAAAGTCAGGCTTTACCTACAATTGAAATCAACCAACCCATAATAAAAAATCCAATTGTTACAGATGCTAAAACCACCATTCAATTGGCTAAGCTGCGAACTCAAATTAAAAAATTAGAGAAACAATTGAGTGTTCGAGCAGATGAAAATAAGCAACATCAATTAAATGAATTGATTCAACAGTTATCTGTTTTGCAAGAGGATGCATCATGACTGTAAAGAATATGACCAAAAAGCAGATTCAGATTTTCTTTGAAAGATTACGCGAGCAACGCCCAAATCCGAAAACAGAACTCAATTACTCAAACCCATTTGAGTTGCTTGTTGCTGTTACTTTATCGGCTCAAGCCACAGATATAAGTGTCAACAAAGCCACTGATAAGTTATTTCCTGTCGCCAATACCCCTGAACAGATTTATGCATTGGGTGTAGACGGTTTAAAACAATATATTAAAACCATTGGTTTATATAATGCCAAAGCTGAAAATGTGATTAAAGCCTGTAAAATTCTGATTGAGAAGCACAATAGCCAAGTTCCAGATAATCGTGCTGATTTAGAGGCTTTACCCGGTGTAGGACGCAAAACTGCCAATGTTGTGCTGAATACCGCCTTTGGTCAGCCTACAATGGCTGTAGATACGCATATCTTCCGAGTTGGCAATCGTACTGGACTTGCTGTAGGAAAAAATGTACTTGAGGTCGAGCATCGTCTAATCAAAGTGATTCCAAAAGAATTTATTATAGACTCGCATCATTGGTTAATTTTACATGGGCGATATTGCTGTATTGCACGGAAACCGAAATGCCATGAATGTATTGTGTCAGATGTTTGTAATTGGCCTGATAAATATGAATTTGGCGCTGTACGCGAAGTCAAAACAAAGTAGCGAATAAACGAGAGATTTTAGCAAAGCATAATCATCATTTAATTAAAATCAGGCTTTGTCATTTTCCTGAGGAAGCTATTTTCCGAAGAAACAGCTAGCATCTTAAAATAGTTCTCAATCAAATCTGACTTAACACCTCTAAGGGCACCCAGCCAGACTGATCATCAGATAATCTGCTACACCAAATCCAGCCATTTAGTTGTTCTTCTCCAACCAATAGATCGCCATGATCTACATTGAGTTCTTTCGCTGTGTAATCTGCTATTGCATGGCGCCTTGATGCTTATTGATCCATTCAATGATTTGAGTAGCACCCCCCTCTAATCCATTGTCAACTGTGCAGAAATACCAATTGTCCCAATTCTCCGAGCCTTGATACTTTTCGCCTATGTTCAGCAAAGTCCCCTTTGAAAAATGAATAGGCTCTAAATATTCGCTAAGATGTGCTGTTAGGCAATCAATTTCATTTAGACAGTCTTCATATAATATGAATGCTGTGAATTTAACATGTAGATGGATAAACAAAATACTTAGAATTAATTGCTTACACATCTCAATCATAAAAATTCATCAGTTAAATTCATTAATTTGGAAGAATGAAGCGCGATGATAGATAAGGATGAATTTATCCTCAGCATTCATCTCCCTAATTATTTTACTTTTTATTTTCCAAATCTTTCTTTAACTTTTCAAGCCGTTTCCACTCTTCAGCCACCTGTGGATGCACTTGGTAATTACCTGATTTTCTCATTTCACGGCGTTGCTGAAGCTCTTCTTTTTGTGCTTTGCGTAGTAATTTAAAGCTTATATACAATAAGCCCAAAAGAAGCAATATACTCAAAATGACCAAAGCAATTAATACAAACTTCACTCTCTACGCCACTCTTGCAAAAAAAAGAGACCTAATATGAATCAGGTCTCTGTTATTGTCAAAGCTTAAAAAAATGCTTTGAATGCGGTCTTATTTATCTAAAATCGCAAATAAATCTTTTTGGACATCTTCTATTGGACGTAAACCGTTCAATTTATTATAAGTCGGTGCATTTTCCCCAGAAGCTGCACGCCCTTGATAGAAACCAACAAGCTGTTCAGTTTCATTATGATAAGAGCCTAAACGCTTACGAATCGTTGCTTCTTCGTCATCTGGACGTTGCACCAGATCTTCGCCAGTTTCATCATCTTTACCTTCCACTTTCGGTGGGTTATAAATCGTGTGATAAACGCGACCAGATGCTGGGTGCTGACGACGACCAGAAAGACGTTTTACGATTTCTTCGTCTGGCACTTCAATTTCGATCACATGGTCAATGCTAATCCCTTCGTTCTCTAAAGCCTCAGCTTGAGGAATCGTACGTGGGAAACCATCGAAAATACAACCATTTACACAATCAGGTTGTGCAATACGTTCTTTCACTAAACCGATAATAAGCTCATCAGATACTAAACCACCTGATTCCATTACACTTTTAGCTTTAAGACCTAATTCAGTACCTTCACGAATTGCAGCACGGAGCATATCACCGGTTGAAATTTGTGGGACATTGTAGCGCTTACAGATCAACTGAGCTTGTGTACCTTTACCTGCTCCAGGTGGTCCGAGTAATATAATGCGCATAAAAAAACATCCTCATTTAAAACAATATGTATGATACCGTTTGCCATGACAAATTAAAACTTATCATCGTAATGGCATCAAATTTATAAGAAAGCCACAAATAAATGTATTAGACCAGCAAAAAATCCAGTCACACCACCGAGTACTATCAAAATCCATTCGTCTTCCTGAAATGCAGGACGTAACAAGTTTTGAAACTCTTTTGGGGTTAACTCTCTGATCCGCTCTTTAAACATCTGAAAAATTTTCTGTGCACGGCTCGCATTAAACGCAGGGTCGCAAACAGGCACCATCGTAATTTCAATTGACCGATCAATCAAGTCTGTCTTGAGTTTTGCATACTCTTTTAGTCCTAAAGACAATTGTAAAGAGGTACGAACCAATGGAGTTTCCATAATTTCGTTAATATGACGCTTTACAATACGACGGGTTTTTTCTTTCTTAGGACCGTACATCATTTCAGTCATGATTGACTTTAATGTAATCAAATCTTCAGTGACGACACTTGCAAAAACATCTGACACTTCTTCTTGGCGTTTCATAAACGCACCTTGAACATTATAAGTGCCAATTCTTGGAATAACAGGTTTAATCCATGGAAATTTTCGATCTTTTGTCCGTTCAAAAAATTGTGGATAGCGTACATAATGTGGCTCTACAGGATTGAAAACCATCCAGATTGCAATCCAGTTGGTTAAAAAGCCCCAGACTGCAGCAAAGAAAGGTACAGTCCAATGTTGAGGAACAAATACATAGACAAACATTTGAAAAATACCAAAGAAACTGCCAATGACTGCACTAATATGCCAAATAAAGTTAATTTCTTTTTGTCCAACTTTTAAAAACATACGGACCATCAAACGGCGATCGCCTTCCATTTGAGTTACGACCATATCTCGCATGTTGACCAGTGACTCGACATTCATAGTCAGCTCGGTCACGAGTTCTCTTAAAACACCCGGCAATTGTTTATGCGCTTGACCATAAATTCGCCGTTTAATCGAATAAGGTAGGTTTTCCCACAAAACAGCATTACGATCTAACATCACCTCATCAATCAAATGCTCAAGTTCGAAACCGACTTGTTCACCGATAATCCGAGCCATATCTTCAGGGTCCATTGCATCTAAAAACTCACGCAAAGAACCTAGTTTGGATAATGTATTGTCTGTAATAATGCCTGAAATTCGCCCAGCTTTACGTGGCACAATCCCTTGCCATCCTACAGGTAAGGGACCAATATGAAATCCCCAAAACGTGATTGGATAAAATACCATTTTCAGTGCCATCCAAACGTGCGCCCACGTTACAAAGGCCGTCACTGGGATGATACTTAAAATGGCAAGATGATCAGGTCGAGCTGTAAAAGCGTGCCACAAACCATTAACGTATTCCAACATGCATGACTCTCGTATTTATTTCTATTTGCGGTCGAAGGATATAGATAAAATCATAAAACTTTAGAACCCGACACTTAAGGTATAAGCAAATTGTATTTGTGGACGAGTCTCTAGGATCATATCTCCATTTTTATTATGAAGTTCACTACCTGCACCCATCCCCACACTAAATGTACTTATACGCTCTTTATTCAATAAAACATAAGATAAATCGGCACCACCACCATATTGGACTTCATCACTTCCGTCCACTTTTTTGCTTTTAAGTGTTCCGCCATAGACCCCTACATAGAAGCCATTTTTATCTTTACCATTTAATACTACAGGAATTCTATAACCGACTTGGCCTGCAAACTCATGGTCACCATTATAAAAAACACCTAATTTAGTATAGGCAATTCCATAAGGATTTACCCATTCACCATTTGCATGAACCATCTGTTGTGTTACACCCGCACCGATATTCCATTTAGAAGCATCTTCAGGCTTAAACTTTGCCTCTGGTAAAATTCCCTTCATATCTGGCAAATAATCTTTAACATCAGCGTGCGCGAAACTTCCGACAGCAACCAATATTAATAAGGGAAAGATTTTTTTCATTATTTTCTCCATTATCCCTAATCTTAACTTAGGTCGAATCTATTTATCCTTAAGGCTCGACTTTAACAGAATTATTTTAGCACTCATATACAAAACACTATAAATTTAATGTCGCTAAGGTCAAATCCATATAGGGGCTATTGACATTTTGCCTAGCTTTACAATGATGCGTATTTTTCAAATGAAATGTAAACGGTCTCATCTAAGAAACAAAATCAATTACAGTTTTTAGTTAAAATATATTTTGATGACTTATTTGTGTTTTTTAATTTTTAAGACGCAATCTAGGGTAAAATGTTTGACCCCTAAATTCACCCATCTTTAAGTACTAAAGCCGACGACGTATGAAGCAGCAGTTTCCTCTAAAAAATGTCCAACAAGAAAAACGCATCTTCCGTGGTCGTGTCTTTTTTGCGATTGGTATTGTTTCATTTTTTATGTGCCTTCTAGTTGCACGCTATGCTTATCTGCAAATTTTTCATCATCAAGAGTTTAGTGAAGCGTCAGATAAAAACCGAATTCGACTACAACCTATAGCACCAGCACGTGGCTATATTTATGATCGTAATGGGATTTTACTTGCAGATAACTACCCTGTTTTTACCGCAACATTGAGCAAAGCCGATGTCGAAGATATAGATGACACTGTTAAGCGCTTGATTCCAATTTTAAATCTCAATCAAGAAGATATCGACCGTTTTAATAGCCGCATTAAAACCTCTAAAAAAACAGAACGTGTTACCTTAAAGCTAAATCTAACAGAACAAGATATTGCTCGCTTTAGTGAAATAAAGTTTCAATTTCCAGGTGTTGATATTGAAACTCAAATGACTCGCTATTATCCACATGGTGAATTGTTTGCTCATGTGGTGGGTTATGTTGGTCGTATTAACGATAAAGAACTTAAAGCAATTGATAAAGATAGTTACGCTGGCACAAACCTAATCGGGAAAATTGGTGTAGAAAAATCTTATGAGGAATTACTTCATGGCGTTCCTGGTTATGAATCGATTGAAGCTGATGCACATGGTAATGTGTTACGCCATTTAGGTCGTAAAGAGTCAACCAGAGGCAATGATTTATATCTTTCATTGGATTATGGTTTGCAAACTATTGCAGCAGAACAACTTAAAGATCGTCGTGGTGCAATCGTCGCAATTGACCCACGCACTGGTGAAATATTAGCGCTTGTTTCCAGCCCAAGTTTCAACCCGAACTTATTTGTGACAGGTATTGGGCATGCGGACTATACTGCTTTACGTGACAACTTAGACCAACCACTCTATAACCGCGCTGTTCAAGGGACTTACCCTCCCGGTTCTACCATCAAACCAATGGAAGGCTTAGGTGGCATCCATTTTAAAACTGTGGATTGGGGAACTACAATTTCCGATCCTGGTTATTTCCATTTACCTGGTGATTCACATAAATTCCGTGACTGGAAAAAAACTGGGCATGGCGCTGTCAATTTACATAAATCTATAGTGGTTTCTTGTGATACTTACTTCTATATCTTGTCTTACCAGATGGGTATAGATCGAATGAATGAATGGATGCGTCAATTTGGTTTCGGTGAAAAAACGGGTGTAGATTTACCAAGCGAAAGTACAGGTTTATATCCAAGTCCTGAATGGAAGATGCGTACTCGTAAGAGTAAATGGCTCAAAGGTGAAACCATTTCTGTCAGTATTGGTCAAGGTGCATTTACTGCCACTCCATTACAGTTAGCTATGGCAACGGCAATTACGGCCAACCATGGTGCGCATGTCACCCCACACGTATTACGTGAATCTAAAGGGGCGAAAAAGCATGAAGTACTCAATGCCCCGACAGGAAAAATCAACTTTAGTGGTACGGATGACGACTGGGTCAAAATGCGCGATGCAATGGTTGATGTTATTCAAACAGGTACAGGCCGAGGTATCCGTACACCGATGTACCAAATCGCAGGTAAAACAGGTACAGCACAGGTGAAGAGTATTGCGCAAGGCAAACGCTATAACGAAGCTGCACTGACATCAAGACAATTAGACCACGGTTTATTTGTTGGTTTTGCACCTGCTGAAAATCCTGAAATTGCCATTGCCGTGATTTGGGAAAATGGTAAGCATGGTGGTTCTGCTGCCAAAATTGCTCGTCCTGTATTTGATTACTGGTTGCTAACTCGCAAAAAGAATCCAATTGTACCGCTTAATCATCAAGTCAGTGGGGGCTTAATGACAGCCGGCATCAAACCGGGTGAACTGCCAAGTGGTGATGTTTCCCTTGCAGCAGATCCAAATGCCTTGCCTAAACCGAAGCCAAATACGCAGACCAATACGGCTACCCAAAACCGTATACCAACTCAAGGTCATAGTCCGACTTCGACGCAACCCACTCCTCCACCTGTACCTGAGGCTGATATCAGTGAATAATAAAGTGAAAAACCAATTACGTATTATTGGTGGAGAATGGAAACGTCGAGTTCTTCCTTTTGCTGATATCGATGGTTTACGTCCCACACCTGATCGAGTACGTGAAACATTGTTTAACTGGCTCATGTGGGATATTCAAAATGCCAAAGTCTTAGATCTTTGTGCTGGTTCAGGTGCTTTAGGATTTGAAGCACTTTCACGTGGTGCAAGGCACGTGATCATGATTGAACCCAATGCCACGCAAGCTAAATTTTTAAAAGACAATATTCAGTTGCTCAAAGCTGATAACTGTCAGCTAAAAACACAAACAGCACAACAAGCCTTATCCAATTTAAATGAACAGTTTGATTTAATGTTTTTAGATCCACCCTATAGTTTAAATTTATGGGATGAATTGGCTCAAAAAGCGGATCAATACTTATCTGATCAAGCATTGATTTATGTAGAAGCAGATCGTGGCTTAAATCAACTGAATTTACCCTCAACATGGCAATTACAGAAACAAACCAAAGCTGGTGTAGTACAAGCAGGTTTATTTAAAAAAATAATATAGGGTCTGTAGACATTTCATAAATGACTTGCGTTGTAGGTTAAAATTGAGCATGAGACGTATACGTCGTAAAGCAGGAAACGAAGAGAATAGCGAGACTATTTTCGAGTTTCATAACGTAGGCTGAGATAATTTTAGCCACAACCCTGAGCAAGAACAAAGCACTGCTTTGTTTGCAGCGCAAGGCGCAGTGGGGACTAGAGTAGTTTTTACCGCTACGTCGTTACCTTTCGAAACGATGTTTCTCATCATTTAGAATGATTAAGTTTCATAGTTCTTGCCTTGTATCATCCAAAAACCACTTGTAGTCGCAAACGTAGACGAATTGTCAACAGACCCTAATTACTTCATTCATATATTTTCAAACAACAAGATAGAAAAAAATGGGCATACATTGCCCATTTTTATATTTAAGATAAAGAATTAACGTCCTTTCCAATTCCAGTCACGATCATTGCGATCTCGGTCATAACGATGTCGATCACCATCACGATGCTGATCCCTGCGATGATCCGAATCATGTCGCTGATCATAACGACCATGACCACCTCGATGACCATCATCAAATGGTGCAACAATACAGCCGGTTAATGAAATAGCAACTACACCCAACACAATAACTTTGTTTAACATGATGACTCACCTCTTCATCTCATTTTGTTTAAGTTAGTCTTTTAATGTGTAGTGCTAAACAAGCTTATGTTTCAAGTTGTAGTATTTCCAACATGATTTCTTCATGGTAATAAAAATGATCGATAAAATATTTATTGTTAATAAGTCAGCGTTCTAATCCAAAACAGACGCAATAATTGCCCACGATCATAAGGAAAACTAGAGATGTATTCATAACCCACTTTGTTTAAAGCATTGATCTTAAATTCAATGCCATAACCAAAAGAAAGATAAAGCTCACTTGATGCAGGATTATCATTTGAAGGATTGAGCAATGATGTCTTTAATTGTTGTACATTGTAAGCAGTATAATTGAACACCCGAATACGCTCATTTTCATAAAATTTATTGGTTAAAATTGAATAATCTGCCAATTCATGCTCATGCTGTTCTGCTAGCTTTTTTTGCAATTGGTCTTGTTCAAAAAAAATATCATTTCGCTCAATGCTCATTTCAGTATCACTTAGGCTATTTTCTTGATTTTCAATTTTAAATAATTGCTCATCTTGCAATTGATCTGGTTGTCCTAATAATTCATCTTGATATTCCACAACTTGATTTTGTGCCTCTTCTACCATAAGTTCCAGATCATTAAAAGCATAAACATTTGAATTTATGAAAAATATAAAAATGACCATTAAATTGAGTGGGTAAATAGATCGCATGTTTTGCCTAATCAATTCATGATTTTTATCGGAGTTATACCAATCATAAAACAAGATGGTTGTCTCCTCTGTTTGTTTATAAGTCACTTAAATGATCAGTCTAATTGTAGCCTACATATAGATCAGAATGGCTAAAGCACACCTAATATCAAATGCGTTTCGTTTTAATTATAAATAATATGATCAATATGTTAAACCAATTAACTATCATTCTGAGCCATCATTTTATCAATAGGATTTAAAAAGTTTAATTATTTGAATATTCATATGTAATCAATCCACTAAGATGCTTAAATTTCTCTAGATGTTTTTTATATTTTTCATCTTGAGTATGTGCAATTGATAAACTTTGTAACTCATCTCTCAATCGAAGTGTCTGATCGATAAAAGTGCTAAAATTAAATTGATATCAAATGAGTTGATTTGAACATGGAAATACGAGATCAAATTATTCTAGTGACTGGTGGCGCACGTGGTTTAGGACTTGCAATTACCTATGCTTTGATTCGTGAAGGTGCAAGAGTTGTGGTGAATTATTTCAATAGTGAAGAATCCGCACAACAGCTTGCTAAGGAACATGCCGAACAGGTTTTTATTTACAAAGCAGATGTAACCGATGCAGATCAAGTCAACACGATGTTTAAAAAGGCAAAACTGCATTATGGACATGCAATCACTTCAGTGATTAATAATGCACTATTGGCATTTAAATTTGATGGTGATCTACGTCCAAAAGTTGAAACACTGAGCTGGCACAGTATGCAACAGCAATTGGACAGTGCAGTAAAAGCCGCTTTAAACACCACCCAAGCTGCGCTAGAAGATATGAAAAAAGATCATTTTGGTCGAATCATCAATATTGGAACCAATCTCGTGCAAAATCCTGTGGTTCCTTATCATGATTATACTGCGGCTAAAGCAGCACTTTTGGCTTTTACTCGAACCACTTCACATGATTTAGGTCAGTATGGTATTAATGTAAATATGCTTTCAGGTGGTCTATTACGTAAGACTGATGCCAGTAGTGCAACACCTGATCAAGTGTTTGATTTAATCGCAGCCTCTACGCCCTTACAAGAAGTCACCACACCTGAGCAGTTTGCAGATGCCGTGCTGATGTTTTTATCACCGTGGTCACGTGCTGTAACAGGACAAAATTTGATTGTGGATGGTGGTTTAGTCAAAGGCTAATTACAGATCACCCATCTCATATAAATTCCCTTTTTTTATTTTGATTACAAAGTTAAATACTAACAATCAAGAATCTACAACTAATACTCTACAACCAATAAAAATGGGAGCCGATTGGCTCCCATTTTTTAGCTTAAAAAATTAAAAATTAAATTAAACCAAGCCTTTCTTTTTTAAGACATCAAACATAGTTGAACCTAGTTCAGCTGGGCTACGGGTATATGCCATACCCGCTTTTTCAAATGCAGCAAACTTCTCTTCAGCAGTACCTTTACCGCCAGAGATAATCGCTCCAGCGTGACCCATACGCTTACCTTTAGGCGCTGTTACACCCGCAATATAACCAACAACAGGTTTAGTCACATTAGATTGAATATATTCAGCAGCTTCTTCTTCCGCACTACCACCAATTTCACCAATCATGATGATTGCTTCTGTTTGTGGGTCTTCTTGGAAAAGTTTTAAGCAGTCAATTTGGTTCATACCTGGAATTGGGTCACCACCGATACCAATACAAGTAGACTGACCTAAACCAAGCTTAGTGGTTTGAGCAACTGCTTCATAAGTCAATGTACCAGAACGAGAAATGATCCCGATTTTACCTGGTTGATGAATATGCCCTGGCATAATCCCAATTTTACATTCACCCGGTGTGATAATACCTGGACAGTTTGGACCGATTAAACGTGCATTATTACCATAAGTTTCAAGGTAACGTTTGGCTTTTAACATGTCTAAGGTTGGCACACCTTCAGTGATCACCACGATTAACTCAATACCAGAATCTACTGCTTCAACAATTGAATCTAGTACAAATGGAGCAGGTACATAAATTGATGTTGCATTTGCACCCGTTTCTTTTACTGCTTCACGCATTGTATTGAAAACAGGTAGACCAATATGAGTTTGACCACCTTTACCGGGTGTTACGCCACCAACTACTTTTGTACCATATGCAATTGATTGCTCAGAATGGAATGTACCATTCTTACCTGTAAAGCCTTGTACCAATACTTTTGTGTCTTTATTAACTAATACGCTCATGATTGATACTCCTTACGCTTTCACAGCAGCAACAACTTTTTCTGCGGCATCAGCTAAGCCGTTCGCAGAAATTAATTTTAGACCTGATTCATCAAGTAATTTAGCACCTAACTCCGCATTGTTCCCTTCCAAACGAACAACAACAGGTACGGTTACATTTACTTCTTGAACCGCTGCAATAATCGCTTCAGCAATCATGTCACAACGTACGATACCACCAAAAATATTGATCAACACACCTTGTACAGATGAATCTGAAAGAATAATTTTAAATGCTTCAATGACGCGATCTTTGGTTGCACCGCCACCAACATCAAGGAAGTTTGCTGGCTGACCACCATACAGTTTGATGATATCCATTGTTGCCATTGCAAGACCTGCACCATTTACCATACAACCAATATTGCCTTCTAGAGCAACATAGTTGAGGTCAAATTCAGATGCTTTTAACTCACGTTCATTTTCTTGAGATTTATCACGCATCGCAGCAATTTCAGGCAAACGATAAAGTGCATTTGAGTCGATACCGACTTTGGCATCTACACATAAGATTTCACCATTTTCACGAACGGAAAGTGGATTAATTTCAAATAGTGCAAAGTCATTTTCAACAAATGCTTTGTACGCGCCTGTCATGATAGTTACAAATTGGCTGATTTGCTTATCTTTTAAACCCAACTGGAAACCAACATCACGCGCTTGGAATGGCAATAAACCAACTAATGGATCTACTTCGACTTTAATAATTTTTTCAGGCGTTTCTTCAGCAACTTTTTCAATTTCTACGCCACCCTCTGTAGACGCCATGAATGTCACACGACGACTAGAACGATCGACCACTGCACCTAAATACAATTCACGTTCTACAGGATAAACATCTTCACAAACAAGGATACTATTTACAGGCTGGCCATTGGCATCAGTTTGATATGTGACTAAACGAGTACCTAACAGGCTTTTTGCATATTCAGCTGCTTCTTCTTTTGACTTAACAACTTTTACGCCACCCGCTTTACCACGACCACCTGCATGGACTTGGGCCTTCATCACAGCGAATTTGCCACTAATTTGCTCAAAGGCAGCAGATGCTTCTTCAGGCGTAGTGATTAAAATGCCTTCTTGAACTGGCATACCATATTTTTTTAACAGCGTTTTCGCTTGATACTCATGTAGATTCATGTTTTACCTTTTACTACTTTTCACATTGTTATGACACACCAATAATTAGACTTCCATCACAATAACTATCGGCATTTATTAAAGTTTGTTCTTTTATTTTTAGATGATTATTCAATTAAAAACAACCATCAAAAGTAAAAAGAGCGGTCGAAACCGCTCTTTTTTGTGTTATTTACGTTTACGCTGAATCGCGTGAATCGCACGCCCATCAACAGCAAGCGCTGCTTCATGAACGACTTCAGAATAAGTTGGGTGACCGAAAGTCATCAATTGTAAATCTTCAACAGAAGATACAAATTCAAGTGCAATCATACCTTGGTGAACAATGTCAGAAGCACCAGGACCAATGATATGCATACCCAATAAACGATCTGTTTTTGCATCTGCAACAAACTTCACAAATCCAGCAGATTCATTGGCAGCTAAAGCACGACCATTGACAGCAAATGGGAATTGACCGGTTTTAACGTCGTGACCTTTCTCTTTAGCTTGCTCTTCAGTCAAACCTACCCATGCAGCTTCAGGGTGTGTATAAATCACTGAAATAATGGTGTCGTAATTCACTTGAGCAGCATGACCATGCATACGCTCAACCGCCATTACACCTTCTTCCATTGCTTTATGCGCAAGCATTGGGCCACGCACCAAGTCACCAATTGCATATACACCGTCAACAGACGTTGCACACCAATCGTTCACTTCAACCAAACCACGTTCAGTTAATTTAATGCCTGAATCTTCAGCCAATAAACCTTCTGCATACGCTTTACGACCAACACAAACGATTAATTTATCGAAAGTTTGAGTTTTATCTTCGCCTGCTTGATTATATTGAACAGTCACTTCACGACCATTCACTTCAGTGCCTGAAACTTTAGCACCAATACGAATATCTAAACCTTGTTTTGTTAAAAGTTTTTGATAATCTTTTGCCAACGCTTTATCCGCCATTGGTAAGAATGCATCTAATGCTTCGAACACAACAACTTCAGATCCAAGACGACGCCATACTGAACCAAGTTCCAGCCCAATTACGCCTGCACCAATTACACCTAAACGTTTAGGCACTTCTTGGAATTCTAAAGCACCTGTTGAATCAACGATAAGGTCTTCATCAACTTTTGCTACAGGAATATTTACAGGTACAGAACCAGTTGCAAGAATTACGAATTTAGGTTCTAAAACTTGAACATCACCACCTTCTAATGGTGTGAATTCAACTTTTTTACCAGCAAGTAGTTTACCCGTACCTTGTAACCACTCGATACCATTGCCTTTCAGCAATTGAGCAACACCACCAGTTAAGTTATCTACAACTTTGTCTTTACGAGCAAGAAGCTTTTGAAGATCAAGTTGGACATTTTCAACTGTAATACCGTGAACATCTAAGCCATGAAGAGTATCTTCATAGTGATGAGAAGAATCTAAAAGTGCTTTAGAAGGAATACAACCTACGTTTAAGCAAGTACCACCTAAAGATGGCTTACCTTTGTGTACACGTTTTTCGATACACGCAACTTTGAAACCAAGTTGAGCAGCACGAATTGCCGCTTCATAACCACCTGGCCCACCGCCGATTACAACTAAATCAAACTGAGACATGCTTATCTCCAAAAACGAGTTTAAAGGATCACTCTAAACTCGTGTTGTTATTCTAAAGAATTAAAGGTCAAGGATTAGTTTAGCTGGTTCTTCAAGTAACTCTTTAACAGTTACCAAGAAGCCTACAGCTTCTTTACCATCAATCATACGATGGTCATAAGAAAGCGCTAAGTACATCATTGGAAGAATTTCAACTTGACCATTTACAGCCATAGGACGCTCTTGGATTTTGTGCATACCTAAAATAGCAGTTTGTGGTTGGTTCAAAATAGGTGTTGAAAGTAATGAACCGAAAGTACCACCGTTGGTAATTGTGAAAGTACCACCAGTCATATCTTCAATTGCTAATTTACCTTCACGTGCTTTTGCAGCATACGCACCAATACCTGATTCAACTTCAGCATAGTTCATACGGTCAGTATTACGTAATACTGGAACCACTAAACCACGATCAGAAGAAACCGCAACACCGATATCATAGTATCCATGATAAACAATATCATCACCGTCGATTGAAGCATTTACCGCAGGATAGCGTTTAAGTGCTTCAGTTACAGCTTTAACGAAGAATGACATAAAGCCTAAACGTGCACCATGACGTTTTTCGAAAGCATCTTTATATTGCTTACGCATTTCCATCACAGGTTTCATGTTAACTTCGTTAAACGTAGTCAACATCGCAGTTTGCTGTGTAGCAGCAAGAAGACGTTCAGCAACACGCTTACGTAAACGTGTCATTGGAACACGTTTCTCAATACGCTCACCAACTGCAACGCTTAATGGTGTTACAGCAGCAGCTGGTTTAATTTGATGATTTGCAACATCTTCTTTGGTGATACGACCACCACGACCAGTACCATCTACATCCGCAGCAGCAATACCTGTTTCAGTTAAAGCTTTACGCACTGCAGGTGCTTGATCTTGTACTTGAGCACGTTCAACAACAGGTGCATTACCCGCTTGAGTTTGTGCCGCAGCTTGTTCTACTTTCTCTTCTGATTGAACTGCTTGAGTTTGAGTAGCGCCAGAAACAGCACCTTCTTCAAATGTCGCAATAACTTCAGAAGAAAGAACTGTGTCACCTTCATTTTTGATGATTGCAGAGATAGTACCATCAGCAGGAGCAACAACTTCTAAAACAACTTTATCCGTTTCAATATCACAGATGACTTCATCACGTGATACCGCTTCACCTGGTTGTTTGTGCCAAGTTGCAATTGTTCCGTCAGCAACTGACTCTGGGAACACCGGTGCTTTAATTTCGGTTGCCATTATTTAGATTCTCCTGATTGTTCAGCTACGATCGCAAGTGCGTCATTCACGAGCTGAGCTTGTTGTTTTGCATGCAAATATGGTGAGCCACATGCAGGTGCAGCTGAAGCTTCACGTCCTGCATAGCTAATTTGAACTTGTAGAGCAGACGTCATTACACCTTCGTATAAACGAGGAGCAATGAATAACCATGCGCCTTGGTTCTTCGGTTCTTCTTGACACCAAACAAGTTCTTTTATGTTCGGATATGTCGCAAGCACTTCAGCAAGACGTTTTTCTGGGTATGGGTACAATTGTTCAACACGTACCACCGCAATGTTCAAGTTTTCTTCACGACGTTTTTCAAGTAAGTCGTAATAAACTTTACCACCACAAAGTACAACACGTGTTACATCTTGTTTGTTGATTTGATCCACTTCATCAATCACAGTCTGGAATGTACCAGTTGCAAGCTCTTCCAAAGTTGAAGTTGCAAGTTTATGACGAAGTAACGACTTCGGTGAAGTCACGATCATTGGCTTACGAATTGGGCGAATTGCCTGACGACGCATTGCATGGAAAATCTGTGCAGGTGTCGTAGGTGTAATCACTTGCATGTTTTCTTCAGCACATAACTGTAAGAAACGCTCAAGACGTGCAGATGAATGCTCAGGACCTTGACCTTCATAACCATGTGGAAGAAGCAATGTTAAACCACACACACGCTCCCATTTGGTTTCACCAGATGAGATGAACTGATCAATAACCACTTGCGCACAGTTTGCAAAGTCCCCGAACTGAGCTTCCCAGATGACCAAACTTTTTGGCAATGTTGTTGCATAACCATATTCAAATGCAAGCACAGCCATTTCTGACAATAATGAGTCATAAATTGCAGTACGTGGCTGGTTTTCTTTGATATGACACAGTGGAATATAAACCGAACCATCAACTTGGTTATGTAGCTTAGCATGACGGTGTGAGAATGTACCACGACCAACATCTTCACCAGTCAAACGCACCAAGAAACCATCATCAAGGATAGAAGCATAAGCTAAAGTTTCTGCTGCACCCCAGTTTAATGGCATTTCACCAGTTTGCATTTTCAAACGTTCATCGATCACTTTAGACACTTGACGCTGCATCACGAAACCTTCCGGTAATTCGCGCATTTTCGTACCAATTTCTTTTAAGCGTTCGATTGGGAAAGTCGTATCCCAAACATCTGTATATTCATGGCCTAGATACGGTTTCCAGTCCACAAACATTTTGTCATTTGGTTCAAGCACTAAAGCATTGGCAACATGGTTACCTGCTTCAAGATCTTCACGATATTTTTCAACTAAAGCATCTGCATCTGAACGATCTAATACTTTTTCTTGTACCAATTGATCTGCATAAAGCGTACGTGTAGTCGCTTTTTTATTGATCACTTGATACATCATTGGTTGTGTTGCTGCTGGCTCATCTGCTTCGTTATGACCACGACGACGATAACAGAACATGTCAATCACAACATCTTTACGGAATGTATGACGGAAATCATGTGCCAATTGCGCAACAAACAATACAGATTCAGGGTCATCACCATTTACATGGAAAATTGGCGCCTGAATCATTTTTGCAATGTCAGTACAGTATTCAGTAGAACGTGCATCACGTGGATCAGATGTAGTAAAACCAACTTGGTTGTTGACTACGATATGAACCGTACCACCTACGGTATAACCACGCGTTTGTGACATTTGGAAGGTTTCTTGGTTGACACCTTGACCAGCAAATGCAGCATCACCATGTACGATTACAGGTAATACGTCATCACCACCAATGTCTTTACGACGTACTTGGCGTGCACGAACTGAACCTTCAACCACAGGACCAACAATTTCTAAATGCGATGGGTTAAATGCCAAAGCCAAGTGAACTTCGCCACCAGGTGTCATCACATTTGATGAGAAACCTTGGTGATACTTAACATCACCAGAACCTTTTTTAGCTAAAGTTTTACCTTCGAACTCACCAAACAAATCAGCTGGGTTTTTACCCATAATGTTCACAAGTAAGTTTAAACGACCACGGTGTGGCATCCCAATTACGACTTCTTTACAACCTACAGAACCTGCACGTTGAATAAGTTCGTTTACCATTGGAATAAAAGATTCACCACCCTCTACACCAAAACGCTTCGCACCAACATACTTATTACCGAGGAATTTTTCTAAGCCTTCAGCAGCAGTTAAACGTTCAAGTACATGTTTCTTTTGATCTGCCGAGAAACCGAACTGACCGCGTGCACCTTCAAGACGTTGTTGAATCCAGCGTTTTTCTTTGGTGTCAACAATGTGCATATATTCAGCACCAATAGAAGCACAGTATGTTGCCTCCATTGCGCTAACCATTTCACCTAAAGTTGCTTCAGTTTTACCAATCGCCAAATTTCCAGCATTGAAAACTGTATCTAGGTCAGACTTGGTTAAACCATGTGCAGCAAGATCTAAATCTGGCACATCTTCACGTTTAGCCAAACCTAGTGGATCAAGCTTCGCTTTTTGATGACCACGGTTACGGTATGCTGCAATCAGTTGCAAAACACCGATTTGACGACGTTCATGCTCAGTACTTACTTCACTTTGCACAACAGGCTGAACACGACTTGAATTACGACCTAATAATAAGAATTGCTCACGAATGTTTCCGTGCGGTTGGTCACCTTTAGGGAATTTATCGAAATATTGACGCCAATCCTCACCTACTGAGGTTGGAGAAGAAAGGTACTGTTCGTAAAGCTCTTCAATATACGCTGCACTATCAGCGGAAAGTTCAGTATCAAGACGCAATGCGTCAGCAACTTCTTGCATTTGTGGACCCATTTCCTATTGCAAAAACATTAGAGGGTGCTTTTTAAGCACTCCCATGATTGATAATGCCAAATCGGTAAATTGACATTCACCCATCAGATACTCATGACCAAGGGGCGTTATAAACATTAGCTTTTACTAATGCATACAATGAATCATAACGCCCTCAATGGCATCATCACTCACTTATATACTCAACCGAAGCTGAGCAATTTTTTGCAAATCGACTTAGAAAAAACAAAGACTTTTTTGCTTTTTCTAAAGCGGTTCTAAACTTTGCTTATAAAATTATTTATAAACTGATCTGGATCACACTTATGTAGAAAAAATGTACCAAAAATATGGTGTGTTTTTCACATATAGTGGTTTGTTAAATCGTAACATGATCTGTCACTTCAATTGATTTTTTTGACACATACCACCTATAAATTAGCGAAATACATACAAGAAATAATCTATTATTATCCATCCATTTATATCGGGTCTGTTGCTACTTTTTCAATGCTTAAAACTTATCCTTCACTCGCTCGAACAAAAAACAACCATCTCATTAAAAATCCAATAAAAAAAGAGCGTACATCCCAAGATGTACGCCCTTTTTTCACATCGTATTAACCCGCTTGATCGAGCAACATGCTACGAATATGACCGATTGCTTTTGTTGGATTCAAGCCTTTCGGACATACAGACACACAGTTCATAATTCCTTTACAACGGAATAATGAGAATGGGTCATCAAGACGTGATAAACGATCTTGTGTCGCAGTATCACGAGAATCAATAATAAAACGATATGCATTCAACAATGCTGAAGGACCCAGGAATTTATCCGGATTCCACCAGAATGATGGGCATGACGTTGAACAACATGCACAAAGAATACACTCATATAAACCATTTAAGTGCTCACGCTCTTCTGGAGATTGTAAACGCTCTTTTGGTGGTGCAGGTTGATTATTGATTAAGAATGGATGAATTTTGTCATACTGATCGTAGAACTGATTCATATCCACAACTAAATCTTTAACTACTGGCAGACCAGGCAATGGACGAATGACGATTTTTTCAGGTAAATCGTTCAAGTTCCATAAACACGCAAGACCATTCTTACCATTGATATTCACACCATCTGAACCGCAAATACCTTCACGGCAAGAACGACGGAATGTTAATGATTCGTCTTGAACTTTTAACGCTAAAAGTGCGTCAAGCAACATACGATGCTTGTCCGTCAACTCTAGTTTAAAAGTCTGCATATACGGTGCTTTATCCTTATCAGGATCATAGCGGTAGATTTCGAATGTACGTGTACCTCTACTCATCTTATTTCTCCCGATTAGAATGTACGTGGTTTAGGTTCAATTGGGTCTACAGACAATGGGCTGTAACGTACTGGCTTGTATTCAAGATGGTTATCCGCTGAATACCATAAAGTATGTTTCATCCATTCATCATCACGACGACCATATGAATAGTGCTCATCATCAGCAGGCAATTCATAATCTACAACAGTATGTGCACCACGACATTCTTTACGTGCAGCAGCAGAAATCAATGTTGCTTTTGCTACTTCGTATAAGTTTTCAACTTCCAAGGCTTCAATACGTGCAGTATTAAATACTTTAGATTTGTCTTTTAAATGAATGTTACGTACACGTGGTTCAATCGCAAGAATCTGCTTAACACCCTCATCAAGCAATGCTTGAGTACGGAATACACCCGCATGGTCTTGAACGATATCACGAATCGCATCCGCAACTTCTTGTGCATTTTCACCAGAAGTAGAATCATCTAAATGATTGATACGTTTCAACGTGTTCATAAGTACATCATTTGGAAGTGGCTGGTATTCATCACCGTGATGTTTAGTCACGTAATCAATGATGTGTTCACCAGCAGCTTTACCAAATACAACCAAGTCAAGTAATGAGTTTGTACCTAAACGGTTTGCACCATGTACAGACACGCAAGAACACTCACCAATCGCATAGAAGCCTTTTACAGGCACTGTGTAATTCATTGTACCGTTGGTTGTGTATTCATTTGCAGCTTTATCAAAACCTGCATAGAAATCTGCTGCATTTTTCGCTGTTTCAGGGATAACCACTTGACCATGAATATTGGTAGGAATACCCCCCATTTGATAATGGATTGTTGGTACAACTGGAATTGGTTCTTTGGTGATATCCACGTTTGCGAATTTCTTACCAATCTCAAATACAGATGGTAAACGCTTCATGATGGTATCTGCGCCCAAGTGAGTCATATCAAGAAGGATATAATCACCTTTAGGACCACAACCACGACCTTCTTTGATCTCTTGGTCCATAGAACGTGATACGAAGTCACGAGGAGCCAAATCTTTCAAAGTTGGTGCATAACGCTCCATGAACGGTTCGCCATCTTTGTTACGAAGGATTGCACCTTCACCACGACAACCTTCCGTTAACAATACACCTGCACCAGCAACACCGGTTGGGTGGAATTGCCAGAATTCCATATCTTGTAATGGAATACCCGCACGAGCTGCCATACCAAGACCATCACCAGTATTGATATAAGCATTGGTAGATGCACGGTAAACACGACCAGCACCACCAGTAGCAAACAATGTTGCTTTGGCTTGGAATACAGCAATTTTGCCTGTTTCTTGGTCAATTGCTGTTACACCAAGTACATCACCAGCTTCGTTACGGATTAAGTCTAATGCAATCCATTCAACGAAGAATTGAGTACCCATTTTCACATTACTTTGATAAAGCGTATGAAGAAGAGCATGACCTGTACGATCGGCAGCGGCACAGGCACGTGGAACTGGTTTTTCACCATAGTTCGCAGAGTGACCACCAAATGGACGTTGGTAAATTGTACCATCTGCATTACGGTCAAATGGCATACCTAAGTGTTCAAGTTCATAAACAACTTTAGGCGCCTCACGACACATAAATTCGATTGCATCTTGGTCACCTAACCAGTCAGAACCTTTTACTGTGTCATAGAAATGATAGTTCCAGTTGTCGTCTTGCATATTACCAAGCGATGCACCAATACCACCTTGAGCCGCAACAGTATGAGAACGTGTTGGGAATACTTTAGTTAGCACTGCAACATTCAAGCCTGCTTGAGCAAGTTGATATGAAGCACGCATACCTGAACCACCACCACCAACGATGACTGCATCGAAGAACTGGCTTGGAATATTTGAATAATCTTCTTTAGGGGTTAAAGCGCCCATGACATTTTCCTATCAATTCGCCCAAAAAATCTGGATTGCCCAGATCGCATATGCAATAACAGCAATAATCACTGCTGAAGTTAACACGATGCGTAAACCTGAAGCTGAAGGACCCATCTGACGAGTAGTCACATAGTCTGTGAATACTTGCCACATACCAATCCAAGCATGCGCAACAAGAGATAAGACTGCCAATAAAGATAAAATCTTCATCGGAAGTGTCATCATAAAGCCAAACCATTGCTCATAGTTAAATCCGACATTGCACAGAATCCAACCTAATACGACAACAGTATAAACAGCTAGAACTACAGCACTTACGCGTTGGATATACCAATCACGAGAACCTGACCCCGTTAAACCTGTAGCACTTTTCATTAGAGAACGATCCATACAAATGATGCGACAACTGATATCGCAGCCAAAATTAATGCAATAGTTGCTGCTATGCGACCGCTTTGTAACTCTTCCGCAAAGCCTAGATCAGCAAGTAAATGTTTAATGCCCATAATAAAATGGAACAATAAACCAGCGACAAATACCCATACGATGAAACGTACAATGAAGCCACCAAAGATTGCTTGAACTTGAGCAAAGCCTTCAGGCGAAGACAAAGACTTGTCTAAAAGCCACAAAAGTACCGGTACGAGTAAAAATACGATGACACCTGATAGACGGTGTAGAATTGATGCAATAGCCACAGGGGATTTTAAGTTTACATCTAAAACTTGACCCATGGACAAATTGACAGGTCTGTTGCTTTTCACAGCGGGCATCCTGTAAGTAAAAACTCCATCCGGAGTTTGTTGGAATTAATTCGAAGGAAAGCTAGCATTGTCAGACAAATAAATTGCCTGAACTTTAAACGACACTGAATTATAAAACGTGCACTGTCAAAATACAAACCATCGAAATTGGCTTTTTCTTTAAAAAACACTCAAATAAGAATCATTTACAGCTATTTAAAAAATAAAGTAGAACACCCATCTAGGCTTTTAAGGGCTATCTCTTTATTTTTTATGATAATTAAACATATTACTTTTATACATAATTACGACTTATATTATTTTTATAAATTTAGACTAAAGCACAACATTACGGACAAAATCGTCCTGTGGTTAATTTTATCTGCGCTTTTATTTTCTTTCACGTTGTTAAATTTTTTTAGATACCCAACATGTTATTTTAAAATAGTCCTTTATTCCCATTTTAAATGGGTATCATTTAATTCAGTGATTTGACTGAAAGCTTTGTAATAAGAAATAAAGACTTAGTTTGTGAATAATTCACAATTTAGATTCAAGATTTTGTCATATTTGATTATTCATCAGGCAATCAAATATCTATTTTTATGCTAATTCGATTATTTTTTATACTTTAAAAGCTTCAATAAAAACTATTTTTTAATCAATTAAGCATTAAAATGAAAATAAATATTTCATCATCTTATTTGGATGTTTTTTACACAAAAATAATATCAAAAGCTATGTAAGTCGTGAAATTCAGATGGTTTTAAAACAGCAACAATGCATTTACCAACTTACAAAAGCTACAAAATATTGGTCAAAAATGCCATTTCCTGTCTAGCAATCACAATTATTTTTCTGCACCTTCTTTAGAATTTACCTTATTATACTGACCGACTCTGAAATTTAATGATCAATCTTACTGGTTAAAGTTAGACTAACTACTGATGAAAACATCATTTTTTCATCCATAAGTATAATTGACAAAATTTCAGTACTCACTAAGCTAAATAGCAATTTTTGATCCGTCTGACTTGTACATTACAAGATGACTCAGCAAGTTAGATAAAATATCCACCAGGACAGGAGATCTATTGAATGTCTGCAGCAACTGGCAAGAAAGCCGTTCTAGAGCTTGATGGCAAAAAAATTGAATTACCAATTTACAGCGGCACATTGGGCCCAGATGTAATCGACGTTAAGGATGTGTTGGCTTCAGGTCACTTTACTTTTGATCCTGGTTTTATGGCGACAGCTTCTTGCGAGTCTAAAATCACTTTCATTGATGGTGATAAAGGCGTTCTTTTACACCGTGGTTATCCAATTGCTCAACTTGCAACTCAAGCTTCTTACTTAGAAACTTGCTATTTATTATTAAGCGGTGAGCTTCCAACTGCTGAACAAAAAACAGACTTCGAAAACAAAGTCCGCAACCACACGATGGTTCACGATCAAGTTAGCCGTTTCTTCAATGGTTTCCGTCGTGATGCTCACCCTATGGCGGTTATGTGCGGTGTAGTTGGTGCGTTATCTGCGTTCTATCACAACGGTTTTGATGTTGAAAACGTTGATCACCGTGAAATTACTGCAGTTCGCTTAATTGCTAAGATTCCTACCCTTGCGGCTTGGACTTATAAATATACTGTTGGTCAACCATTCGTTTACCCACGTAATGATTTAAGCTACGCTGAAAACTTCCTTTACATGATGTTTGCTACTCCAGCAGATCGTGACTACAAAGTTAACCCTATTCTTGCTAAAGCAATGGATCGTATCTTTACGCTTCATGCTGACCATGAACAAAATGCATCAACGTCTACAGTACGTTTAGCTGGTTCTACAGGTGCTAACCCTTATGCATGTATTGCTGCGGGTATTGCTGCACTTTGGGGACCTGCGCATGGTGGTGCAAACGAAGCTGTTCTTAAGATGCTCGATGAAATCGGCACTGTAGAAAATGTTGCGCCGTTCATGGAAAAAGTAAAAACTAAAGAAGTTAAACTTATGGGCTTCGGTCACCGAGTTTATAAAAACTTCGATCCACGTGCAAAAGTAATGAAAGAGACTTGTGACGAAGTGTTAAGTGCACTTGGTATCAATGATCCTCAACTTGCGCTTGCAATGGAACTTGAACGTATTGCATTAAGCGATCCGTACTTCATCGAACGTAAACTTTACCCGAACGTAGACTTCTATTCAGGTATCATCCTTAAAGCGATTGGTATCCCAACTGAAATGTTTACGGTAATCTTCGCGCTTGCACGTACAGTTGGTTGGATCAGCCACTGGTTAGAAATGCACAGCGGTCCGTACAAAATCGGTCGTCCTCGTCAGCTTTATACTGGCGAAACTGAACGCGATATCAAACGTTAATTCGTTACGCATTCACATTGAAGAACCACCCTTTTGGGTGGTTTTTTATTATATATTTATACCAATTGGTATAACCTTTTTATTTTAAAATTTATTTAAAATCAAGCCATAACAATATCAATAATAAGCATAGAAAATGAAATTTATATTTTTACTATAAAGCTTACAAATCACTACTTTAAAAAATACCCAACAAATAACTTTATTTTATATATTAGACTTCCTTCATAAATCATTTTTCAATCAATTTAATTGTTTATCTTTCACCCAATCTAAATTGTATATGCCAGCAAGTAAATTAAACCGCAGGTTTAATCTTTTACGACGATTTCTATATACACAAGATAAAATCTTAAAACATTTCATCCTTCCAAATACATGCTCTACTTGAATTCGTCTACGACCAATCTCTCTATTTAACTTTTTTAATTCAGAATCTAGTTTTTCAGTTTTCTTTGCTTTAGATGGCATGAGGCATCCAAAACCCAATTTCTTTATCCCTAAATACCCCTTATCAACGATAAAAAAGGGCTTAAATTTTAATTTCCTCATGCTTTTTTTAAATATTTTAAAATCATGCATGCTTCCATGACTTCCACATACACTCAGTATTTCACCTGTTGTATAGTGCATAGATAACTGAAATTTAAAGGTATGTCGCTTTTTTTTACCGCTATACCATTTCTTCTGTTTTTTTTGGACGTTGAACTAATATTTCAGTTGCATCAATCACAACAACTTCCCAATCCACTTCATCTCGATTAGGAAGTTGTTTTGGCAAGTTAAATTTTCCAGAACGGATTAAGGTATCTTCAATAACACGTATGATACGAATTGCACTCGTTTCAGATACACCGTAACTCATACCAAGATGGAAAAATGTTCGATATTCTCTCCAATATTCTATACATAAGAGCAAACGATCTTCCAACGGTAATTTATGCGGTCGTCCTTTACCAATATGACGAGGTAAATGCTTATTTAGCTCGGCCAACATCAGGTTAAATGTAGCCCAACTAACACCGGTAAGCCTACGAAACTTAACGTCTGATAATTTTTGAATATCTTTGAATTTCATCCAAGGATTATCTCTTGAATTAAATAATTTTGCTGATTAATTTAAGATCAAATAAATTGTACGTTTTTTGATTTATGACGGAAGTCTATTGTTTAAAAATTTTTAATCATACATTTTCAAAGGACTTGAAGATGCCTCAACATTTATCCAAGCAAATGCACGATCCAGATCAAGCTTTTTTTGGTCACCCTAAACCATTAAAAGGTTTATTTTTTACCGAGCTTTGGGAACGTTTTTCCTATTATGGTATTCGCCCTTTATTAATCCTCTATATGGCGGCTTTAGTTGCTGATGGCGGTCTCGGTTTAGATCGCCCAACAGCATCAGCAATTGTCGGCTTATTTGCAGGCAGTATGTATTTAATGACCGTATTGGGTGGATGGGTTGCTGACAATTATCTCGGTCAGGAGCGCGCTGTGTGGTACGGTTCACTGATCATCGCATTTGGACATCTATCCATTGCATTGGCAGCTTTATTTGGGCATTTCTTTTTTTATTTCGGTTTAGTTTTGATTGTGATCGGTTCTGGTTTATTTAAAACCTGTATTTCCGTCATTGTTGGCACTTTATATCAGGCTGAAGATTCACGGCGTGATGCAGGATTTTCCATTTTTTATATGGGAATTAATCTAGGTTCGTTGATTGCTCCACTATTGACTGGTTTATTGGTTAAAGAACATGGTTGGCACTGGGGGTTCGGAATTGGTGGCCTTGGAATGTTAATCGCCTTACTGATTTTTAAGTTAATAACTGTGCCTCAATTAAAACAATTTAATCATGTGCAAGGCAATGAAAATAACTGGGCTCGTCCTGTACATTACAATCCTAAAGCACCCCAAATGATCATAGGTTTTATTGCCGTTGTTGGCTTGATTATCGGTCTAGTTTCTCTTGGCATAGTTAACATCAATCCAATTCAAATCGCCACATATTTCACGATCACAATCTGTATTTGTATTGCCTTATATTTCAGCTACCTATTACTCTTTGCTGGTTTGAATAATACTGAGAAAAAACAAATCATCATCTGTTTTATTTTACTCATCACCGCTGCACTTTTCTGGTCAGCATTTGAACAAAAACCAACATCTTTCAATCTTTTCGCCCAAGACTTTACAGATCGCCAATTCTTTGGCTTTGAAATACCCGCAGTTTGGTTTCAATCGATTAACCCGCTTTTCATTATTATTTTCGCACCGATCATCGCATGGCTTTGGGTTAAATTAGGCAAACAAAATCGTGACCCTAGCTATATCACCAAATTTATTATTGCTTTACTCCTCGCTGCGGGTGGTTTCCTCGTGATGAGCATTGCCAGTTACTTGATCACCCAAAATGGTGGAACTGTTTCTGCATTATGGATCGCATCAAGCCTCCTGCTTTTAACACTAGGTGAATTATGCTTAAGCCCTGTTGGTCTTTCAACGATGACTAAACTTGCTCCAACCATAATTCGTGGACAAGTGATGGGGCTTTGGTTTACAGCATCTGCTTTAGGAAACTTGATGGCAGGTTTAATCGGTGGTCATGTTTCTATCCATGAAGTTGACCAATTACCCTTGCTATTTGTGCGATGTGTCATCGCTTTACTTCTTGGCGCACTCGTTCTATGGTTAATGAGAAAACCGATTCGTAAATTACTCAATCAAACATCGACCCCCTCTCAAAAATCTATTGATATGCAATTGGAAAAAGTATGAACAGTTTGTCACCTGCCAACAAATTAGAAAACCTTCGTACAATTATGAAGAAATATCAGCAGGATGCTTTTATCGCCATGAGTGCAGATCCACATATGTCAGAATATCTACCTGATTATTGGAAAATACGCCAATGGCTAACAGGCTTTACAGGTTCAGTCGGCACAATTGTAGTCACTCAAAACTTCGCAGGTTTATGGGTAGATGGTCGATATTGGGTACAAGCTGAACAGCAACTGGAAAATACAGGTTACGTTTTACAAAAGCAGACACCTGATCCTGCTTCAACACATTTGGCTTGGCTTTCACAACATTTAGCCAAAGATGCAAAAATCTCTGTCAATGGAAATACCATTTCAACTCAACAATACAGCGCATTATCAGCGCTTGCAATAGAACACAATTTCTTCATTCAAACAGACTTAGATTTAATTGATGAAATTTGGACTGAACGGCCAGCACTGCCCCTACAACCCATTTGGCAAATGGCAGATGATTTAAATGCCCAAACACGCTTAGAAAAAATAACAGCGATCCGTCACAAACTTATTCAGAAAAAAGCAACGGGGCATTTTATTTCTGCACTCGATGATATTGCTTGGATTTTGAATTGTAGGGGGCGTGATGTTGAATATAACCCCGTGTTCTTAGCGTACTTATATATTGACCATTCTCGAACTGTGCTTTTTATTGATGTTGCAAAACTTTCAAATGAAATGCAGCAAAGATTTGCTTTGGATAACATTGAAATCTTATCTTATAACGCAAGCATCGAGTTTTTGGCCGAACTTAAACAACAAAATATTTTAATTGATCCAGCTAAAGTCTCAATTTCATCTGCACAGGCCATTGAGCAGCAAAGTCATTTAGTCCATGACATTAATCCAAGCACCTTATTTAAATCGCAAAAACAGCCTATTGAAATTACCCATATACGCAGTGCAATGACCAAAGATGGTGTTGCCCTATGTCATTTCTTTCATTGGCTAGATAACGCATTGGCTGATAAAGAATCGATCAATGAACTCACCATCGACGAAAAAATTTCAGGCTTTCGCGCACAACAAGCAGGTTTTATTGGATTAAGCTTCTCGACAATTGCAGGCTTTAATGCCAACGGCGCATTACCCCACTATCGTGCCACCGAAGAAAGCTTTAGCGAGATTAGTGGTGATGGTTTGCTTTTGATTGATTCAGGCGCACAATATGATGAAGGAACCACAGATATTACCCGTGTTGTTCCCATAGGCACCGCAAGCGCGGAACAAAAGCGCGATTATACACTTGTATTAAAATGTCATATTGCGCTTGCTCAAACTGTTTTCCCAAAAGGCATTGCATCACCTCTTTTAGATTCGATCACACGTCAAACCCTGTGGAAATATGGTTTGGATTATCGTCATGGTACAGGTCACGGTGTAGGCTATGCATTGAATGTTCATGAAGGTCCCCAAGTGATTTCATATTATGCCCCAGTCACACCATCCACTAAGATGCGCGAAGGGATGATTACTTCCAATGAACCTGGTTTATATCATCAAGGCAAGTACGGCATTCGAATTGAGAATCTTGTCGTCAACAAAATTAAGCATTTTGAAGATACCACCTATGGCCAATTTTTAGAATTCGAAACATTAACACTGTGCCCAATTAACCTAAGCTGTATTATTTTAACGTTGTTAAATGATGATGAAAAAGCATGGTTAAATCAGTACCATCAAACAGTCAGAGAACGATTAGCAGCTCACTTAGAAGGTGATGTTTTAAACTGGCTAAATGAAAACACCCAAGCTATTTAACTCTTCATATCAATCAAAAAAGCGCAGAGCCTTTTGACTGTGCGCTTTTTTGAAAATCTATATACCATTGATGCATATAATAAAGATAAAATTCTGCACTTTTTAGCATAGTGAGTTTATGGAAAACACATACAACAAAATATCGTTTATCTTCAATAATAAAATTAACCGTCGAATATATCGGACGGTGATATGAATGCTGTGACTACCCTGCCTTACATTTTAAGTTTAATTACTTTGCACAGATGATGCTTCATTTTTCAGAGATGGAAAAGTGAATCCCATCTAATCGAATCACCGAGCACTGCAATCAACACGGGTACTTATAGTACGATTTTAATTTTTTCCGTTTTGGTTGTAACTTTTGCATTTTTACACGCATTGGATGATTGAATAGTTTTAATCACTTCATTGCTGGCGGATAAAATCTTTAAACTTGAAACAATTTCCCCACCCGTTTTACAATCTTCCTCACCCAACTTCTCACTAAAACGCCCCGGATCACTCGAAGATTCAGCAGTTACAATAATTTTAGCTTTCCATCCATCAAAATAGACTAAATCAGTTGTCTGGGAAACTTGCCCCTGACCCGAGCCTGCAGATTCTATTTCAATCAAATCGATTGGTTTTGCTCGATATTGCACCGTATGTACTGTGAAATCATTGGCTTGACCACCGAACTCAAGTATTCGAGATTGTTTTAGTTTTGGGCGCGTCAATATATAGCCTCCCCAAAAATTTCGTCCTGCATTTTCAAATGTTACACCAGAGAGATAAGCCAGCTCTCCTGACAGCAAACGAACCTCTTTCATATAATCAATCATTATCGCTTTGGCGGGTGTAGCTTGAGAAGCGTTTAGGTTCGTTATACTGTTGATCACTGCTTGATCTGTAGGTGTTGCTGCAAAACTTAGGGCAGATGAACTTAAAACAAAAACCATAATACTCAATCGAACTGAAGGATAGTGAAGCATAAGATAAACTCTCAGATTTTGTGATTGATTGTGTGCTTAACGACCCCATTCCATTTTCGCCATATACGGGCGAATTTTTTTAATACGTTGGATATTGGTCTTTTCAATCTGAGTTAATTGATTTTCAACATTAGTACTGCATGGCATATACCAATTATCGTTAGCAAATTGAGAGGCAATCTCTTTATTGGCAAATGAATAACCATGACGCGCATAAATTTCATTACGCATCCAGTCCAGCTCTTCAGGAGGAATTTGTAGATCCTCATCTTTTAATAAACGTTGTGATGCAACTGGATAATCACCGACATCTTTTTGATAGCGACACTGTTGCGGCTTTAAATCAAAATATTTTGGTTTAACCTTAGCCGTTGTAGATTCCCAACTAGACTCCAACACATTCGGTTGATTCTGTTTTACAGTAAAGGTAAACACACCACTACTTGCTTTAGCGCCACTTTCTGTTGCGGTAATTTTATAGCCTTGTGAAGTTGTCTGTACTTTCCCTGAGAAATTTTGTTTATTTTTACCAAGAACACTATAGCCTTTGACCTGATTACGATCGATAGATTGGATGAAAACAGCAATTTTCTGCTCATCATATTTTCCAGACCAAGATTTTTGCAACTGTTGAATATCCAGTGCATAACTATTCTGGAAACCAATCATTCCTAATCCAACGAGTGTGATTAAACTTTTATTCATTGTTATACCTATTTGTTATGAAGATATTGGATGCATTTTCACATTGATTTTAGATTAAATTGTTTGCTTTGTGATCTACTTTAAGATAAATAAATCAGGATTCTCTGTGGTTTATTTTAAAATCTATGCCATACCCAAACATAAATATGCTGTTTCAACCTATCTTCCACTATAATTTCTCAATCACCATTCCATTATAAGCAGTGATGAGCAAAACAAAAACTAACTTGGCATATTCAAGCTTGAGTCTAATTTCACTCGTGATCTATGCTTATTTATGCTATCTCATGGTCGCAATATGTCTACAATATTTCCCATGGCAAACTGATCAGCATTTTCTCTTGTTAAAGCAAGATGTAGTCAATACTCAACCTTGGCAGGCGGCTTTTAAAATCCATGTGATCAGCAGTAGTTTTGTACTCATCGCTGGATTTACACAGTTTTTCCGTGTCTTTCGCACGCGTTATCCCCGAATTCATCACTGGAGTGGTTGGCTCTACATCATCACCATTTTGGGGCTGTCTTTACCCAGTGGCTTAATTTTAGCTTTTTCAGCGGCTGGAGGGTTATCCACACAAATCAGCTTTGTCTTATTAAGTTCACTCTGGGCGATCACCACCCTATCCGCTTTATACTTTTTATTGAAAAAGCGCTGGATTTTACACCGTGACTGGATGATCCGTAGTTTTGCACTGAGCCTTTCAGCGCTGAGCTTAAGGACATGGAAAATCGTGCTTTATGAGTTACAACTTTATTTTGATTGGTTAACCCCAATTCACATCTATCAGTTAGAATCTTGGTTAGGTTGGGTGGTCAATCTAATCCTAGCTGAAATCATTATTTTTGGATTACATCGTCGCACAAGACAAAAAAATAAAAGCCCTAAATCAATTTAGGGCTCGCATAAAAAGTGTACAGCAATTGAATACTAAACTTATTTTTTACTCACACTATAATGGTTTAAATCTAGTTGTTTTAATTGGTTACGTAATTGTTGCAATGACCATGGCCATGCTGCAAAGTTACGACCATTTTCATCCAGATAATAAGACTTACACCCACCCGCATTAAATACAGTGGTTTTTAAATGTTTCTGCAAACGTTTATTATGCTGTGCAAGCACATCCGCTTTGATTTCAAAGCGAGTGAATTTTTGCTCACGCATTTTTAGCAAGCCATCAACAATATAGCCGACTTGTGCTTCCGCAATACCAATAAATGAATCATATACCAGAATGTTTGGACCGAGGACCAAGAACGCATTCGGTACATGTTCAATACTCGCACCCAAATAGGCTTCAGGTGAACTATTTTTCCAACGCTCAGCAAGGACTTGACCATTGCTGTCATAAACTCGTTTACCAATTGGAGGATGTGAAACTTCAAAGCCTGTTCCCCAAATAATCACATCCACTTCATGACGTTCACCATTTGCTGCAACCACTGTATTTCCATCAATTTCAACCAAACCATGTGCAATCAGATTCACATTATCTTGTTGTAGTGCTGGATAATAATTGTTTGCAAACAATAAGCGCTTACATCCAATAGTAAAGTTCGGTGTCACTGCTTTACGCAAAGTTTCATCTTTAATTTGTAGTTTGAGTAATTGCTTACTTAGGAAATTAACAGGTTCCAATACTTTAGGATTACGCAATCCAAAGTTAATCCCATTTAAAATCTGTGCAATGCTATTACGCCAAGTTTGTTGAATGATTGGGAATCGAGAAATGATCCCTTTAGCCGTTTCGTTTAACTCCATATCCGCCTTGGGTAGTACCCACGGTGCTGTACGCTGGAATACGATCAGCTGTTTCGCTAAAGGTTGTACTTGTGGGATAAACTGAATTGCAGAAGCCCCTGTACCAATCACTGCAACACGCTTACCCGTTAAATCATAATCATGATTCCAACGTGCTGAATGGAACATTTCACCTTTAAAACTTTCAATTCCTTTTAATTTCGGCAAAGCAGGTTCAGTAATCGGTCCTGTCGTAAAGATCACTGTCTTTGATTGATATTGACCTTTAGAGGTTTCTAAGTACCAAATATGTTGTGCTTCATCCCATTTGGCACTGATTAATTCATTATTAAATTCAATTTTCTCACCAAGGTCATATTTTTCCACCACCTCTTCTAAATAGCTTAGAATTTCTGGTTGCTTGGCAAATAAATGACTCCATTTATGGCTTGGTGAGAAAGAAAATGAATAAAGTGCTGAGGGTACATCACAACCGCAGCCCGGATAATTATTGTCGCGCCATGTTCCCCCCACACGACTGGCTTTTTCAAGTACCACATAATCATTATAGCCTGCTTGATTCATTTTATAAGCAGCAGCAATCCCTGAAATACCCGCACCAACCACGATGGTATCATATACATGTACAGCATCTTTCTGCTGAGTTGTTGGAGCACTTTTCTCTGTGGGCTGTTCAAGCTTTTCAGAGGTAGACGCTATTTGAGTATCAGCTTTATTTTTAGCTTTAGACTGAGTTTGGACTTCAGCTTTAGCGGTATTTTCTTTCGCTGGCTTTGTAACAGTCTTTGCCTCGGCTTGCTTCTGAACTGACGCTTTTTCTTTAAGCTGTTTTGCTGCAAGTGACTTATCTTGTGCCATATTCGGTTGAGTCACCTGTTTAATATCTTCAACTGTAGTTTGGGTTGTTTTTTGCTCTACGCTGTTCTCTTCAGGTAGCTTAGCTAAAGTTGTTTCTGTTGTCATTTTGATCTACTCGCAACTTATTTGATGTATTTGTTAAATAATGGATATCCAATACCCAACGCTTTGGCATATAACGCGGGTGATGCACGTTTTAATATCCAAAACAGTTTTGCATCTGGCTGAGGAATGGTGTACAGCTTGCCTGCATCCAAATTATTTAAGGTTTTAACCACCACCTGATCACTGGTGGTAAATGCATGATTCATCAATAAATCATCTGCTAAACCCGCATAATGACCAGGCAAACGACCATTTTTCATAATATTTGTAGGCACTAATGTTGGACACAACACATTCACTCGAATGTTGTCACCGCGAAGTTCTGCTGAAAGAGTTTCTGACAATGCCAGCACACTGGATTTGGTCACGTTATAAGCGGTCATTTCGGGAGCTGCTGTATAACCCGCAGCTGAAGCAACATTGATAATAGCCCCATATCCTTGTTGCTTAAACTGAGGAACAAAATAGTGACAACCATGAATAACCCCCCAGAGGTTGACATGCATACACCATTGCCAATCTTCCAGTGAAACTTCATCAAACTTACCGCCCAATCCCACACCCGCATTATTAATGATCAGGCTTACAGGGTGATTCATTAATTTTTCGGCTTGTTCAGAAAGTTCTTTTACTTGCTCTTTCACACCAACATCACATTGCACAGCAAATGCTTTTGCTGACGTTCCTGATTCAATCAAACTGACAGTTTCATTGGCTGCATCCAAATTTATGTCAGCACAAACAATTGTTCCTCCGCGTTTTGCAAGCTCCATTGCAAAACTACGTCCAATGCCACTGCCTGCGCCTGTCACAACTGCATAAGCACTGTAGCTCGGCTTAACTTTTTTAGAAAAAATTCCCATAAACTTTAAATCCATCTCTTTTAGGTTTTATGAACGCAATGCAGGATAAAACTCTTTCGTCAAATATGGCGTAAGAAGCCCTGTCTTTGGATTCAGCAGTTTCTCTTTGTAATAGTCCAGAAATTCAGATGTGTCATGATCATTTGGATGAAAATCGGGACGCAGATAATCAAAAATATGCTTAAAGCTGCTGCCGTAGACCCCATCTTTTAAGCCAAAGATAAGGCGAAAATTATATGGAATTTCTTTCCAATAACGTAAGCTAATCAAGTTCTTAGGGTTGCGATAGAAAGGCACTAAAAATGATGCAGCTGAAATCAGCACCAAAATTGTGATCAATGCGGGAAAGAATCCTGCAATACGCAATAAATAGTTATTGGATAATTCTTGAAACACATCGAAAGCAATATCCTTATGCTCTGACTCTTCAAGCATATGCCACATCCAAATTGCCCGTTGTTTTTCGTCTTGTGAACGGAAGAACACTTCTTCATGATTCATCATGTATTCTGCAAGTACCGCCGTGAAATGCTCAATGCCTGCCATCAATGATAATTTCATTGGTTGTGGAAGACGCTCAAACCCATATTCAAATGCCCAGCCAGCCCAAGTACGAAAGAGTTTCACTGGCAAATCACGAATTAAATAAGCATCATTTAACTCTTCATGCATCTTTGAATGAATAGCCTCTTGACCGATCAGTGAGGTAACACGTTGCTTTAATAATGGATCGGTTATGAAATCACGATGATAACGTGCAGTATCAATTACGAGATCTTCACCTCGGGTTAAAAAAATCGACAGTGATGCAAAATATGCACTTGCCAATTCTGCATCCATATAAAATCGGTGATCTACTTGCTCTGGATCAAAATCAAACTTCATATGTCGAATTGGAATAATCGGCGTTTGATTTTCCAGACTGAATGGTGCCGCAGCAAAAACTTTGGCTACGGCTTTCTTAAGTGGCTTTGCGAACATAGCTGGTACTCTTTATTCATTTAATATGGCAATCCATTTCATCGTCTTAATGCTGATGACTTACAGATCGCCTTTTGAGTAAAAACTCTACTTTGATGGCTAAAAATTACGACAAGCCTTGTCAATTACCATTGGCACATGCATTCATTCGGTTTGCAAATTATGACAACCTTATATAATTGTCAGACAATCACTTTGAGAAGTTGCCTCCACTGATAAAGAATGTCCCTTAAAAACAATTTTTATGAGATGCTTGGTTAGAATCACAGCTTTAAAAAAAGCTTTTCCTTCAAAAAATTGATGAAAAAGCTCAGTATTGATCTACAACATCATTTTCATATTAAATAGAATGTTGAACGCAGAGACTGAATAGAATTACACCCGTAAAGCAGGTGTAAACGCTTTAACAAAATAAGGGGTGAGTGTACCTGTTTCAGGATCAAGTAACTCTTTTTTGAAATAGTCTAAAAGCTCAGTTGTATCATGATCATTAGGATGAAAGTCTGGACGTAAATAATCAAAAATATGACCTAAACTGCTACCAAAAACACCATTATCTCGACTAAATAATAAATCCCAACTGCCCTTTGCCTCTTTCCAAAAACTTAGACTAAAGGTATTCATTGGACGTCGTAAAAATGGCAACATCAATGCGCCAGCACCTACGCCTAAACCCAAAGTAATCAGCGCAATAAAGAATCCCGAAACTCGTAATGGATAGTTTGCAGACAGCACTTGATAAGTATCATAAGCAATATCTTTATGCTCAGATTCTTCCAGCATATGCCATAACCATAAAGCACGTGTCTTTTCATCGAGAGAATGATTAAAGATGTCTTGATGAGTCATGGCATATTGAGCAAAGACAGCTGTGAAATGCTCAATCCCAGCCATCATTGAGAGCTTTAAAGGTTGTGGGAATTTTAAAAAAGTATGATTAAAAACCTGTTCTGCTAAAAACCGATACAACTGCACTGGCAAATTATTTGGAATCATAGTTTCATTGTATTCTTCATGGACTTTTGAGTGAATTGCCTCTTGCCCAATCAAACTAGTCAAACGCTGTTTTAAAACAGGATCTTGTATTTGATCACGATGATGTCGTGCAGTTTCAATCACTAACTCTTCACCATAGGTCAAAAAAATTGACAGCGCTGCAAAATAAGCACTTGCCCACTCTTTCTGCATAAAAAATTTAACATCCATTTCATCCGAGCTAAATTTAAAATTGAAGTGACGAATCGGAATATTTGCAATCTGATCTTTTAAATCAGGCAATCGGCTTGGAAAAGCTTTTGCAAACACTTTTTTGACAGGCTTAGCAAGTAACATATAGCACCCATTGGTTATTTACGGAGCAAGGATTTGACTGAAACCAGTACAAATTCACATTTCAAGTAAAAATCATATTTATGTTTGAAAAAGTAAGTCATCTTGATTCAAATACCACTGACATTTCAGGTCAATCCATTGGCAATTTATGACTATTCAATAAAGTGTCTGACAAATAAGAGAGGAGATTGCCTCTACTGATAAATAATGACCTTTGTGGATAAATCATCACTTTTGACATGCTGACATCATGATTTAAATATTAGGTATGCTGAACCAACAAAAGAATTGAAAAGAATAGGCAGAATATTAAACTGTAGAATATTAATTTGTAGAATTCTAAATTGTTATAAAGCTACATATGACAAAATCACCACTTATATAAAATCTTGGATGTCTCAATTTGCAATAAAGCGTAACAGTTATAAATGCTGAAACAGATAGGTGACTTTGTTGATTTACGCATTGCTTAAACTATACCCGCTTCCCTTTTATTGTGATTTACAAAGAGTGAAATCATTAAGAGATACTTCGTCACCCACACAATTACATTCTCTGAATCACTAAAACCAGTCAAATGAAGATTTATCAATAAAAAGTTCATTTCAGCCTATAAAAACAACAGACATTTTCTTTTATCATGGTGTTACTGAGTCACAGTTAATCTTTGGGTCAAACTGAATCAGTGCTAAACTTAATGATGTACTCTTTAAACAGAACAAAATTAAACAATGTTCAATTTCATTTGGCGCTTTGTACAGCTTCTCCAATTGGATCAATTCAAATATCGAAAATTGACAGATGGCGAAATTCGTATTAGCCAAAGTGTATTTGGAGATTTAATTGACTACAGCCAAGTCAAGGTGATGAATCATCCTTATTTACCGTGGCAGCCTGTTGGGATTTTGATGGCGCCCAATGGCTATATTCACTTAAAAGATGCAGACTATTGTGAAGACTTTTCCTGTATGAGCTTGGGTTATCAAGCTGTTTTTATTCATGAAATGGCCCATGTTTATCAATATCAGCGTCAAGAAAATGTATTACTCAAAGGTGCTATTTTACAATCCGCACTCTATCTAAGTTTTGGTAAATACAACCCTTATCGCTACACTCTGATTCAAGGAAAACCTTATTTTGATTATAATATTGAACAACAAGGAGATATTGCGAAAGATATTTATTTAAATCGAATTGAAAATATTATTCTGAATAAAAATTCAGGCAACTCTTCTATTTAATTGCTTTTTGATGCTAATTCAAACAAATAAAGTGATGTATTTCACAAAAAATATTTAAAGCTGATCTTTCCCAATATAAAATCCAAAAAAATAATGAAAAATCACTAGTTTCTATAAAAGAAATACTCTAAATTCATGAGGTCATTGATGGTGTACTGAATAAACTTGATGAATCACTAGCTTCTGACGTTTTTTTAGTTAAAATACTCAATGTCTGAAATTTTTGCCTTGCAAGAAAATAAAGATTTTTGATGATTTTTAATGATTTTATAGTTTCGCCCTTTGGCAATTTCTGTGATATCTATATACTTATGTTGAATAACTACATTTTAAAAATCAACAATTTGTGTATAAATTACCCTATTGGAATAGGATTTGGTTTAAATGAAAAGTTTTAAAATTGCTCTCGCGCAATTCTCTCCGTTCATTGGTGATATTGAGTCAAATGTTCAGAAAATGATTGAACAAGCCAATGATGCAAAAAAACAGAATGCTGAAATTGTTGTTTTCCCTGAACTTTCTATAATCGGTTACCCTGCCGAAGATTTGCTTTTACGCCCAAGCCTAGCAAAGCGTACAGCACAAGCTTTCGAAAAACTGTCTACTGTTAAAGACATTGTGATGGTATTTGGTTTTGCCAATCTTACTGATGATGGTCAACGCTATAATGCTGCTGCAGTGATGAAAGATGGTCAAGTTTTAGGTGTTTATAACAAACAAAACCTTCCTAATTACAGCGTTTTTGATGAAAAACGTTATTTTAATGAAGGCCATCAACATCTTGTATTTGAGTATCTAGGTCATAAATTTGGTGTACTCATTTGTGAAGATGTCTGGTCTCTAAATACTGTTCAACAGCTTGCTCAACTTAATGTGGAAAGTGTTCTAGTATTGAATGCTTCCCCATATGAAGTAGGTAAACCACAACATCGTATTGAAACGTTAAAAGAATTGGCAAAACAGCTTCACCTCAATGTGGTTTATATCAACCAAGTGGGTGGTCAAGATGATCTTATTTTTGACGGAACCAGTTTTGTCATTAACCATTCAGGTGAAGTTGCGTTACAAGCACCAAGCTTTAAAGAAGATCTCTACTTTGCTGACTACCAAATAGAAAACAAAGCCTATCAAGTGGTTGAAGCTGCGCCAGCATTAAACACTATGGCTGAGATCTATCAAGCTTTGGTTTTAGCAACACGCGACTATGTACAACGCTCTGGTTTCCCTGGTGTGATTTTAGGACTATCAGGCGGTATCGACTCAGCTTTAACCTTGGCAATTGCAGTTGATGCGATTGGCGCAGATAAAGTTCAAGCCGTGATGATGCCTTTTACTTACACATCACAAATTAGTGTGGAAGATGCCACTGAACAAGCAAAACGTATGGGTGTTACTTTTGGCATTGCCGAAATTCATCCTATCGTAAATAGCTTTATGCAGACCTTGTTCCCATTCTTTGGTAACTCACCTGCGGATACAACTGAAGAAAATCTTCAAGCACGTGCACGTGGTACATTGCTTATGGGCTTGTCCAATAAGTTTGGTAACCTTGTGCTTGCAACAGGCAATAAGTCTGAGCTTTCTGTAGGTTACTGCACACTGTATGGCGATATGGTAGGTGGTTTTGCTGTACTCAAAGATGTTTATAAAACCATTGTCTTTGAATTGGCTAAATACCGTAACAGTATTTCTGAAACGCCTGTGATTCCTGAACGGGTTATTTCACGTCCACCATCAGCAGAACTTCGTCCTGATCAAAAAGACCAAGACTCTTTACCTGCTTATGATGTACTTGATGCCATTCTATATGCATATATTGAGGAAGAACAAAGCCAAGAAGACATCATTGCCAAAGGTTTTGAACGTGCAATCGTGGAAAAAGTCATTCAGCTTGTTGACCGTAATGAATACAAACGTCGTCAAGGTTCAATTGGACCGCGTATCAGCTCACGTGCATTTAGCCGTGAACGCCGTTATCCGATTGTGAATGGCTGGAAAGCAGGTGTATAAGCCTCGTGAATGTGAATAATTCACCACCACCTTCGAGCTTTGCTCAGGAACTTGCTCAAGCACTCTTGCTTGAGCAAGTTCGCTTTATAAAAAAACAACTCTTAGATCAAAAAAATCCGCAATTTATTCAAAATTTTATTTCTCAAACCTATCAGAATGCAGACAAAATTCTTTTAAAAAATGTGATTCAACTTGAGCAACTGCAGTCTGTAGTGCAAAAATATGCTTTTGAATTGAATTTAGGCTCTGACATTCTTGAATTTATTGGTGTCGTCGCTCAAAAAATTCATCAATATGCCATTCATAGCCAAACCATTTTCAATGATCTACTCTCAGATGAATCTTTTGAACTGTGGCTGTTTAAAATATTAGAATTAGAACAATTAAGGGACTATATTCAAGAAAACTTACAACACAACCCCCAAATTCAACAAGTTAGCCTACAGCTTGCCAATCAGATTTTAGAAAACAATACCCCTTGGCTCAATCAGCTACGTCAATATACAGTTAAACATAACCGCATTGGCGCTAAAGTCATCAGCTTTATTCAAGATCAGCAACACAATATTGAGCTTAAGTTAGAACAGCAACTTGCAACTGCTATCCGTAGCCAACTCAGCAATATCATTCTACTGCCTAATGAAGACCTAGCAGATATTGCTACACATGTTTGGAATGAAGTTAAGCAACGCACATTAAAAGAGGCTTTCTCTCAACTTCAATCCATTGATTTTGAAGAATTCTTTATTCTTGTCTATGAAACTTGGAAAGAATTACGTCAAACAGAATATATGCAACAGGTCATTTTAAATGTTGTCGAAGCATTTTATGAATACTTTGGGGAATATAGCTTACAAGAATTACTACACTCAGTTGGCTTAGATCAAAACGATTTATTTATCGAAGCAGATCGCTTTATTCCGCATACACTAGGTGCTTTGGACCAACATGGCTTATTGGATGAGATTATTCAATCCTTGATTGCGCCATTCTACCTTGACACGCAAACACAAAGATTTATAGAAAATTATTTAGCAGAAAAAGCTTAATCAAACATTCAACTGGATTTTTTCAGTATTCTAAATATTCATAGCACGATGATAATTTTTATCTGTATCTACTAATCTTTTGATGATGCAAAAAAAGAGACCATGCAGTGAGCATGGTCTATAAAAATGGTGGCTATGACGGGACTTGAACCTGTGACCCCCGCATTATGAGTGCGGTGCTCTAACCAACTGAGCTACATAGCCATAAACTGTGTGCGCATTATCTAAACTTATCTACCCTACGTCAAGCATTCAAACACACCAATGCTCATACTTTAAGCAATTGATATTTAAATGTTTAAATTTAATACATATTTATGTTTTTATCGAAAAAACAGCTTAATAAGTAGCATATATAAGTAAGGAATTAAGCTTGCCATTCTATAGTCAAACCACCTAATTATTCATACAAATGATTTGCTTCAAGTCATTAAGCATAAATGAAGCTTATATTTTTGTATAAACTTTTATAAACTATTGGTTATCGATTCATTTTGTACTTTGAATCATAGATGATGATCCTATCGTGAGGCGATATGGACATCTCCGTTGAGCGGAGGTACAGGAGTACCCCTCGCCCAACATGAGCAAAAACAAAGCATAGCTGTGCTTACAGCGCAATGTTTGGCATCTACTACTAAAAGTGAGGCATCGCCTACATAAAGGTATTTAAACTTTGAATGTAAGGTGTGGCATTGCACACTTTTTATAATCAAAAAAATCATTCTCTATGCAATTGATTTAATTTAAAATATTAATTAAGAAAAACTATATTTTTGTATCTGAGTTTTTGACTGATTGACTGTACTTGTTTGTCTCTAAAAATCCATAGCAAAAAAAGAGAGTGGCTTACCACTCTCTATTTGCAACAAGTTCTTCCATTTCAATATCGAGATACCCTTGGTCTTGTACCACCATCATCATTGCCTCAGCAATATAATCAGCCGCAGTACCATCCAAAGAAGAATCAAGATCCTCAAACTGTGGCTTCATTTCATTAATTTCAATCACAGTCAGTTTTGCCATAGAATAAATTTCTGCATCACTAAAGCTGGTTTTTGCCACTTTTTTAGCAAAATTTTCAATAAGTTGCTTAACCTCAGCAACTAGAATATCTGGATAATATTCATCATCGAACATTGGGAGAAGTAGATCGTTAAACATTGCAACCTAAAATAAAACAGCAATTCACGCGCTTATATAACACAAACCATACAATTCACCAAATTGATTGAGCAATTTAACTGATTAATTCTTCAGATGTAGATAATCTAAATTTTAAAAAAGATCAAACAATATCAGGGGCTATTGACTATTCATCATTAAATTGCAGAGCGCATGGCTTGCCATACTTTAATTGCATCCGACATCGCTTTTACATCATGTGCACGCACCATACACGCGCCCTGTTGAATGCTGAGCAAGTGTGCAGCAACACTACCCACAGCACGATGACTTGCATCTGCACCATCTAGAGCTTCACCGATAAAGCGCTTACGTGATAAGGCTGATAAAATTGGATAGCCCATTTTGTTCAATTGATAAAACTCATTAAGAAGCTTTAAATTTTGTTGCGCATTTTTAGCAAAACCAAAACCAGGATCTATCATAATATTTTTGGGGTGAATTCCTGCCTGTAGTGCATCATCTACTCGTTGCTGTAATTCAGCAATTACCTCTAGAGTAACATTTTCATACTGATTAAGATGATTCATTGTGGTTGGCTCGCCTCGCATATGCATAATAATCACAGGGATATTGAGCTCTGCAGCAGTCTCTAAGGCATGTGGACGAGTTAAGGCACGGACATCATTCCAAATATGCGCACCAGCCTTAACCGCCTCACAAATCACTTCTGGTTGTGAGGTATCTATTGAAATAATGACATCCAATTTAGCTAATTCAGCAACCACAGGAACGACACGACGTATTTCTTCAGCAATCTCAACTGAAGAGGCACCAGGACGTGTAGATTCCCCTCCAACATCAATTACTGTCGCACCGTCAGCAATCATTTGCTTGGCATAAGCAACAGCTTGATCTTTTTGATCATGTTTCCCACCATCGCTAAATGAATCTGGAGTGACATTCAGTATGCCCATGACATGTGCTTGCGATAAATCCAGACTCAAACGCCCACATTTCAAAATTTGCTTAGGTAGTGGCATCAGTTGCATGTCAATTCTCCGTATTCAATTCAGGCTAGTTTAACAATTCAAATCAATAACACAGTGATTTTTATCTGTGAATTTTTTTGTATAAAAAAAGAGCCTCGATTGAGGCTCTTGTTTATTTACTGACTGATCAGGTCGCTGGCAATGGTGGTGGCGTTGATGGACCATCTGTAGGTGTTACATCAAGCACTGGATTTTCCGCAACATAAACCTTAGGTGGCTGAGGAGGACGACCTTCCATGATGTCACGGATCTGATCACGATCAATCGTTTCCCATTCCATCAAAGCTTTTACCATTGCATGAGCAATATCTTTGTTATTTTCAAGGATATCACGCGCAACACGATACTGTTCATCTAGGATACGACGTACTTCTTGGTCAACTTGCTGTTGCGTTGCTTCAGAAATTGTACGGCTACCGACATTTCCGAAGAAACCATTTTGGTTTTCATCTTCATAGACCATCACGCCCATTTTGTCTGACATACCGTACTTGGTCACCATTGCGCGTGCCATTTTGGTTGCACGTTCAAAGTCGTTAGACGCACCCGTTGACATTTGATCAATGAAAACTTCTTCTGCAATACGACCACCAAATAAGATTGAAAGTTCATTCAACATCTTAGACTTGTAATGGCTGGTTTGATCATGTTCTGGCAATTGCCAAGTTACACCCAAAGCCCAACCACGTGGCATAATTGTTACTTTATGCACAGGGTCAGTCCCTGGAAGAATTTCTGCAACAATGGCATGACCTGCTTCATGATAAGCAGTTGCACGACGTTCCTCTTCACGGATCACCATCGACTTACGCTCAGGACCCATGTAGATCTTATCTTTTGCATCTTCAAAGTCATGCATATCGACGGTGTTCTTGTTACGACGAGCAGCAAATAATGCAGCTTCATTGACAAGATTCGCCAATTGCGCACCAGAGAAACCAGGTGTACCACGTGCCAATACCTTAAGATCAACACCAGTTACCGAAGGAAGTTTCTTTAAATGCACTGCCAAGATCTGTTCACGACCTTTAATATCTGGCAGCCCCACCATCACTTGACGGTCGAAACGCCCCGGACGAAGTAATGCTTTATCTAGTACATCCGCACGGTTTGTTGCCGCAATGACGATAATTCCTTCATTACCTTCAAAACCATCCATTTCAACAAGCATTTGGTTTAGTGTTTGTTCACGTTCATCATGACCACCACCTGTACCTGAACCACGATGACGACCGACTGCATCAATCTCATCAATAAAGATGATACATGGTGCATGGCGTTTCGCCTGTTCGAACATGTCACGCACACGAGATGCACCAACACCAACGAACATTTCAACGAAGTCAGAACCTGAAATACTAAAGAATGGAACTTTGGCTTCACCAGCAATCGCTTTTGCAAGTAAAGTTTTACCTGTACCTGGAGGACCAACCATCAATACGCCTTTAGGAATTGTTGCCCCTAAGCGTTTGAATTTTGCGGGGTCTTTCAAGAAATCAACGATTTCTACAACTTCTTGTTTTGCTTCATCACAACCAGCAACATCGGTAAAGGTCACTTTGATTTGGTCTTCTGAAAGCATTTTCGCTTTAGATTTACCAAAACTCATTGGTCCATTTTTACCACCTGCACCACCACCCATGTTACGCATAAAGAACATGAACAATAAAATAATTAAAAGCACAGGAAAGCTTGCGATGAGAAGTTGCATCAATAAACCTTGACGCTGAGGTGCAGTACCTTCAACAACAACGTTATTTTTGATGAGTGTAGGCATCAATTCAGGATCTTGAACTGCTGGGCGAATACTTTCAAAGTTCGAACCGTTCTTTTTTTCGCCGCTTATTCTTTCACCATCAATTGTGACTTTACTAATTTGACCAGCATTCACCGCTGTGACGAATTCTGAATAATTCATCGCAGAAGGCTTACTGCGGTCACTGAGATTGCTGAAAATTAAGATCAGCACACCCAGTATGACCAGCCACAATACGGCATTTTTGAAGTAATCGCTCAAAGCTTTATTCCCATATATAACTATTTTGATCAGGCTCAATCTTGCTTGATCGTAACAAAAAGCGAGTAATGAATTTCGCAATAAAGGTTAAAAAGGTACAAAATGCACAATTTTTAACAACTTGGCAAGTATTTGTTGGCAATTCATTACGAAGAATGAACATACCTTAAAACCACCACCTATTGCGAAACTTTTTTACGGCCCTGTCCAATTAAAAAAACTTCTTTTGAACGTGCACGTGAAGCAGCTGGTTTTGCTGTTTTTAACACATCAAAACTATCCACGACTTGCTTTCGGAACTCATCAAAACCAGTTCCTTGGAAAACTTTAACTAAAAACTGCCCTTTTGGTCCAAGAACCTTGTTGGCAAAATCTAACGCAAGTTCACACAAGTAAATCTGGCGAGGTTGATCTACAGCCCTATTACCTGATGTATTGGGGGCCATATCTGAAATTACAACGTCTACAGTGCGTCCATTTAAAATATTTAACAATTTTTCGAAAACTTCTTCTTCTCTAAAATCACCTTGTAAGAAGGTAACATCAGGCAAAGCATCCATTTCCAAAATATCTGAAGCAATCACTAAACCTTTATCACCAACTAGTTTACCAGCGATTTGCGACCAACTTCCTGGCGCAGCACCCAAGTCAACCACGGTCATACCTGGTTTAATCATTTTGTGTTTTTCTTGAATTTCAAGAAGTTTATATGCAGCGCGAGCTCGGTAACCTTCTTTTTGTGCTTTTTTCACAAAAGGGTCATCTAAATGCTCTCTCATCCACGCACGACTACTTTTGGATAACTTCTGGTTGGTAATGCGTGTAGCCATAACTCTCTTGATCTAAACCGATAACTAACTTCTGATTGTACGTGAAAAAAAATCTCATTGCAGTATTCATATTGATTTAAATCGACAGATATTGATATGTTTTTTTGAATAAGCTTCATCGATTATTTCTACAGAATTTACAGCGTAGTGATATGGCTTTTGTTATACTAAGTCGTTTCTAAAATTAGGTTATCTTTATATGGCGGCTCTATCTATCCAAGAACGTAAACGTTTACGTCAAATCGGCCATGCGTTAAATCCTGTTGTAATGCTTGGCGATAAAGGCTTGACTGAAAGTGTCGTTGAAGAATTAAATCGTGCTTTAAATGATCACGAGTTAATTAAAGTCAAGGTTACTGGTGAAGACCGCGAAGCACGTGCTGCAACGATTACTAAAATTGCAAATGTTACTGGTGCTGAAGTTGTTCAAACAATTGGTAAAATTGCATTGCTTTATAAAAAAGCTGCGAAACAAAATCCAAAATTGTCTAATTTAGTTCGCCACGCTCATCTTTCAAATTAAGATTTATTTTCATGGCAAGTTTCGAACTGAATGCATTTGATCGTCGTTTTCAAAGTATCTCCCTAGTTGGTGCGATTGAACAAATTAGCCCGTATACGCTCAATGTCGGTTATTGGTTAAGAGATCCCAATCAATTCATAATTTATCCTGAACTGGTTACAGCAAATCCGCGTCAGGATTTGCTTTGGGAAAATACCTGTTTTGAGATTTTTATAGGTGTGCAAGGCGAAGATTATTATCGTGAAATTAATCTATCCCCTTCTCAAGCTTGGCAAGCTTATCAATTTGAAGAATATCGTTATCCTGAAAATATGCCACCAGTCGCTGCTTATGACATTGAATTAAATCAGTTAAAGCGCACACATTATGGATTAAATGTCAGCATAGATCTTAGCGAGTTTATGCTTGCCAATAAATTAAAATGGTCAGACTTATTTTTGGGTTTAAGCGCTGTTTTAAATACCACGCAAGGTCAACATTTCTTTGCCATGCAACACAGTGGCCAACAGGCCGACTTTCACAATAAACGTGATTGGTTACATACATTTTAGACTACACTTATGTAAACTGAGCTTGAAAATAAAAAAAGTGAGGCTAGTTGCCTCACTTTTTTATTGCCATTTTTCTTAAAAAATAGCTTTCCTTAAAACATAAGCCTTATATATCTCATTGTTTTGTCGTTACTTTATTCCAAACTTCTAAAGTGTGATCTTTAGAACGCTTTAAAGTTTCAGTTAACTGAACTTTATGTTTGCTCGAAATTTGTGAAACGTCTTCACGAATTTCTTTACCAACTTCAGTTAACTCTTTCACTAAAATGCTTAATTCTGATTTTAAGAAATCAGCCAATTCAGCCAAATCTTTTTGTGAAGTGGAAAATTGTGATTTGATCACATCAAGACGTTGCACCAAATCTTGTTTAAAGTTTTGTACTTGATCTTGAACTTGCTCAGTTAATTGCTCTGACTCTGCTTCAAGCTTAGTTTTAGTTTCGGTAACAGCTTCAGCAACTTTCTGCTGCGCTTCTTTACCTAACTTCTCTAAGTTCTCTGTAGTTTCAGTTACAACTTCTTTCAAAGCTGTGGTGTCTTTGGTTACTTTCTCTGTAACACTTTCTTTAGATATTGTCATATTGATTCCCCCTGGAATGTGAGTCAATAAGATACATTGAAAAGATAAATTTTAGATTTTGATTTGTCTAACAATAATTAAATACTTACAATTTCAAATATTTCACTTTAAAAGCAGAATTAATGATAAATAGCAAGGTATTTATCTTAGATTATCCCTCGAAATAAAATAGACTTTCGAGGGGCTCATGCGTATAATGCGCTGTTAAGTTACAAGCGAGCAGACAAGAGGAGGGTAGGATTTAGTAAGCCTTCCTTTTTTTTCGTCTACTCGCTTTTTTACAGCCCTATTTTTGTGGTTTTAGTTCAGGAGCTATGGTTTGAGCACCCCCGCCATTTTAGCCCTTGCTGACGGTACTGTTTTTAAAGGTACATCGATCGGCGCTACGGGAAGTACGACTGGTGAAGTCGTTTTTAACACTGCCATGACTGGTTATCAAGAAATTTTGACCGACCCTAGTTATGCACAGCAACTTGTAACTTTAACTTATCCTCATATCGGTAATACTGGTTGTAATGAAGAAGACGCTGAATCAGGTCGAATTCATAAAGTTTGGGCGAATGGTTTAATCATTCGTGACCTACCGTTATTACACAGCAATTTCCGAGCTACTCAGTCTCTTGGCGAATATTTACAACAACATAATGTCGTTGCCATTGCAGATATTGATACTCGTAAATTGACACGTATTTTACGTGACAAAGGCGCACAAAACGGATGCATTCTTGCCGGCGATAATATTACTGAAGAAGAAGCTATTGCAAAAGCACGTGCCTTTGGTGGTCTAGATGGTTTAGACCTTGCGAAAGAATGTTGTGACCCACAAGGTTTTGAATGGACCGAAGGCTCATGGACACTGGGCCAAGGCTTTTCTCAACCTGAAACAAAGTTTCATGTTGTTGCATACGATTACGGTGTCAAAACCAACATCTTACGTATGCTTGCCGACCGTGGGTGTAAATTAACTGTTGTTCCTGCACAAACACCTGCTGAAAAAGTATTGGCGTTAAATCCAGATGGCGTATTTTTGTCAAATGGACCTGGCGATCCAGCAGCATGTGATTATGCAATTGCGGCAGTAAAAACCATTGTTGAAACTACAAACCTACCAGTTTTCGGTATTTGTTTGGGTCATCAAATTCTAGCTTTAGCTTCTGGCGCTAGAACGGTGAAAATGCCACATGGTCACCACGGTGCAAACCATCCTGTACAGAATCTTGAAAATGGTACAGTGATGATTACTTCTCAAAACCATGGCTTTGCAGTAGATGCAGAAACCTTACCTGCAAACCTCAAAGCTACGCATAAATCTTTGTTCGATCAAACCTTACAAGGTATTCATCGTACAGATAAACCTGCGTTTAGCTTTCAAGGTCACCCTGAAGCAAGCCCTGGTCCACATGACTGTGCCCCATTGTTCGATCATTTCATCAAACTTATTGAAGCATCTAAGAAGTAATTAAGGAAGCGATCATGGCTAAACGTACAGACATTAAAAGCATCTTAATTATTGGTGCGGGTCCGATTGTCATCGGGCAAGCATGTGAGTTCGATTACTCAGGTGCACAAGCATGTAAAGCCCTTCGTGAAGAAGGCTACCGTGTTATTTTGGTGAACTCTAACCCAGCCACCATTATGACTGACCCAACTATGGCAGATGCAACGTATATCGAACCGATTACGTGGCAAACTGTTGCACAAATCATTGAGAAAGAACGCCCAGATGCGGTTCTTCCGACAATGGGTGGTCAAACGGCATTAAACTGTGCATTGGCACTAGATGCCAACGGTATTTTAGAAAAATACAATGTTGAATTGATTGGTGCGACCAAAGAAGCCATCGAAAAAGCAGAAGATCGTAAACTTTTCGATATCGCAATGCGTAAAATTGGTTTGGAATGTCCGCGTGCTGATGTTGCAGAAAGCATGGAACATGCGCTTGAAATTCAAGCCCGTTTTGGCTTCCCTGTGATTATCCGCCCATCATTTACGATGGGTGGTTCAGGTGGTGGTATCGCCTATAACAAAGAAGAATTCATTGAAATCTGTGAACGCGGTTTTGATCTTTCTCCAACCAAACAATTATTGATTGATGAATCATTAATTGGCTGGAAAGAATATGAAATGGAAGTTGTTCGTGACAAAAACGACAACTGTATCATTGTATGTACCATTGAAAACTTCGATCCAATGGGTGTGCATACCGGTGACTCCATTACTGTTGCACCTGCACAGACACTAACAGATAAAGAGTTCCAATTACTGCGTAATGCTTCTTTAGCGGTGCTACGTGAAATTGGTGTAGAGACAGGCGGATCAAACGTTCAGTTCGGTATCAACCCGAAAGATGGTCGTATGGTTGTGATCGAGATGAACCCTCGTGTATCTCGTTCTTCTGCGCTTGCGTCTAAAGCAACAGGTTTCCCTATTGCCAAAATTGCAGCAAAACTTGCAGTGGGCTATACCCTTGATGAATTGAAAAATGACATCACTGGTGGAACAACGCCTGCATCGTTTGAACCTGCAATCGACTATGTTGTAACCAAGATTCCTCGCTTTAACTTCGAGAAATTCCCACAAGCTGATGCAACACTCACAACACAGATGAAATCTGTGGGTGAAGTCATGGCAATTGGCCGTAACTTCCAAGAATCTGTACAAAAGGCACTTCGTGGTCTTGAAGTCGGTGCTTGTGGTTTTGATGAGAAAATTGCAGTGGGTACTGAAGGCGCGAAAGATAAAATCTTGGTCGAGCTTAAAGTGCCAGGTCCTGAGCGTATTTGGTATGTTGCTGACGCATTCCGTCATGGCTTCACATTAGATGAAGTATTTGCTGCAACCAATATCGATCGTTGGTTCTTGATTCAAATCCAAGACATCATTCAGTCTGAAGAGCAAATCAAAACTTTAGGTTTTGGTGATTTGAACGCTGACAATATCCGTGCATTTAAACGTAAAGGTTTATCTGATTTACGTATTGCTGACTTGATGGGCATTTCGCAAAAGCAATTCCGTAAGCACCGTTGGAACTTGGGTGTATACCCTGTTTACAAACGTGTAGATACCTGTGCAGCTGAGTTCGAGTCAGATACTGCTTACATGTACTCAACTTATGATGACGAGTGTGAAGCGAATCCGTCTAACCGTGACAAGATCATGGTGATCGGTGGTGGTCCTAACCGTATTGGTCAAGGGATCGAGTTCGATTATTGCTGTGTTCACGCTGCCCTTGCAATGCGTGAAGATGGTTATGAAACCATTATGGTTAACTGTAACCCTGAAACGGTTTCAACTGACTATGACACATCTGATCGTTTGTACTTTGAACCGATCACTTTAGAAGACGTTTTAGAAATCGTACGTACAGAAAAACCAAAAGGTATTATCGTACAGTACGGCGGTCAAACACCTTTGAAATTGGCTCGTGCTTTAGAAGAAGCAGGTGCACCAATTATCGGTACGTCTCCAGATGCGATTGACCGTGCAGAAGATCGTGAACGTTTCCAACAGATGATTCAACGTTTGAATCTTCGTCAACCAAGCAACAGCATTGTTAAATCTGCTGAAGAAGGTATGGCTGAAGCATCTAAAGTGGGTTATCCGTTGGTTGTACGTCCATCTTATGTCCTTGGTGGTCGTGCGATGGAAATCGTATACAACGACGACGAACTTAAACGTTACTTGCGTGATGCTGTACAAGCGTCTAACGAAGCACCTGTACTGCTTGACCATTTCCTTGATGATGCAACAGAAGTCGATGTTGACTGTGTATCTGACGGCAAAGATGTGGTGATCGGCGGTATTATGCAGCATATCGAACAAGCGGGTATTCACTCTGGTGACTCAGCATGTTCAATTCCGCCTTACTCTCTTTCTGCAGAGATTCAGGATGAAATGCGTCGTCAAACCGTTGCTATGGCGAAAGAGCTTGGTGTGATTGGCTTGATGAACGTACAGTTTGCTGTTAAAGGCAATGACGTTTATATTCTTGAAGTGAATCCACGTGCGTCTCGTACAGTACCGTTCGTTTCTAAATGTATCGGCGAATCATTAGCAAAAGTTGCAGCACGTTGTATGGCGGGTCAATCTTTAGAATCGCAAGGATTCACAAAAGAGATTATCCCAACGCATTTTGCTGTAAAAGAAGCAGTATTCCCGTTCAACAAATTCCCAGGTGTAGACCCGATCCTTGGACCAGAAATGAAATCTACTGGTGAAGTGATGGGTGTTGGTACAACTTTTGGTGAAGCTTTCTATAAAGCTGTGTTAGGCTCTAACGATCGCTTACCAGGTAAACCAACTGATGGTGAAGTGAAGCACGTATTTATTTCAGTACGTCATTCAGATAAGCCTCGTGCCGCGGGTATTGCGAAACAATTGGTTGATTTAGGCTTCAAAATTATCGCAACTGGCGGTACTTATGATGTCATTAAAGAGGCTGGTATTGAATGTGAACGTGTGAATAAAGTAACTGAAGGTCGTCCAAATATTGTCGACCGCTTGAAAAATGGCGAGATTCACCTCATTATCAATACTACTGAAGGTAAACAAGCTCAGCAGGATTCATTCTCAATCCGTCGCTCTGCTCTTCAAGGTAAAGTGTATTACACAACTACCTTGAATGGTGCTGATGCTGTATGCCAAGCTTTAGCAATTAAATTGCCAATGGATGTATATCGCTTGCAAGATTTGCAAACACTAGGTTAATTCGTTTCCGATAAGTCCCGCCATCTTATCGGTGGCGGGCTTTTTTCATTTTATAAACCTGTATTTTTTAAATACTGAACTGAGGGACAACAATGCAACGTTATCCTATGACTCCTGAAGGCAAGGTAGCCTTAGAGAAAGAATTGCAACAGCTCAAATCTGTTGATCGTCCACGTATTATTGCAGCAATTGCAGAAGCACGTGAACATGGGGATTTAAAAGAAAACGCAGAATACCATGCAGCGCGCGAGCAACAAGGTTTTTGTGAAGGTCGTATTCAAGACATCGAAGGTAAACTTGGTGCTTGCCAAGTTATTGATGTTAAGGAACTTGAGCAAACTGGTCGTGTGGTTTTTGGTGTGACGGTAACCATTGAGAATTTGGATACTGAAGAAAAGAAAACCTATAAGATTGTAGGTGATGATGAAGCTGACTTTAAGATCAATAAGATCTCAGTGAACTCGCCTATTGCGCGTGGTCTTCTTGGCAAGAATGAAGGTGACGAAGCTAAAATCACTACACCACAAGGTGAAGTGGAATATGAAGTGGTGAGTGTTGAATATATTTAACACATACTAGGGCTGATGATTCAGCCCTTTTTATTGAGCTAAAAATATAAAATGAATAACAAAAAACTAATCGCTTTTATATTCAACCATCAGTTATTGACTAAGACAAAACGACTCAAAATATTTTTGTCAAAGCCTAAGACACAAAAATACAATTTCAATAATTAATATTCTCAATAAAATCAAAAAAATGTAGAAATAAATTATTCAATTATAAAAAGCTTGCAATGCCACACATTACATTTAAAGTCTAAATAGCTTTGTTTAGGCAAAGGGTACATCCTGTACCCCTGCATTCCCAAACATCAAGGGCAACATCCATGTCGCCCCACAGTAGGATAATCATCTAGAATTCAAAAATACAAAAACTTATTCATAGCCGAAAATTCTCAAGTTCATACAAAAACATAAGCTTCATTGATGATCAATGACAGGATGCAAATCATTTGTATATACAATTAGAAGGTTTAGCTATATAGATAAAAAGTTTAAAAACATTCACATCAGAACAATCCTGCATTCACATAGAAATTAACACTGATCACGTATCTATTTAATAAATATCAAACATCATCCATACATTTCTCAAATCTTGCTCCAAGCAAAATATGATGCATCCGCCATACGAACTCAAAGAAAACTAGCATTTATCACCAACCGCTCTAAGTAAATTGCCATTGTTAAATATTTTCGATGCATTACATTGAGGAAAAATTAAAATTCATTGAGAACGAGAATGAAAGCAGGACGAGCAAGTAAAACTGCTGAAGCAGCGGCAGCAATTAGAGCCAATCATCATTTAAATGCCAACGATCCAGTATTCTCTGACCCTTATGCATTTGAAATGACCAATTCACAATGGCGTTTACTTTTAAATAATGCTCTTCTACGTAAAGCGTTAAACTCCAATTTAATGAATCAAACTTTTGGTAAATTGACAGGCCAAGTGGTTGGACGTTCTCGCTATACAGAAGATCTTTTAAAACAAGCGATTGAACATGATCATATTCAACAATATGTATTGGTTGGCGCTGGTCTAGACTCTTTTGTATTACGCTTGGCCCAGCAATACCCCCAACTCAAAATATTTGAAATTGATCATCCTGATACACAAAGAACCAAATTAGAAAAATTAAAAAAGCTTAGTAATACAGGTGAGCTCCCAAGCAATGTGGAATTTGTTGGCATTGATTTTGAAAAAGAAAAACTGTCTGATGCTTTGGCGCGTAGTGGATTTCAAAACACCCAAGCCGCATTTTTTTCATGGCTGGGCACAACCCATTATTTAACTCCACAAGCAACCCTAGCAACCTTACACAACATTGCATCCTTTACTGGCAAAAATAGCCAAGTTGTGATGGATTATTCGATTGATTATAAAGTCTTACAAGGTATTGAGCGTTTGGGTAGCTTCGCAGTGTCACAGTTTACCCGTTTCTTAAAAGAGCCTTTGATTGGTGCGTTTGCTTCGCAAGCATTGCATCATGCAGTTGAAATGATGGGTTATCAGGTGGTTGAAGATTTATCAGGTAAAGACATTACCCATCGTTACTTTAACCATCGTGCTGATCATATTCGTCATACCCATGCCACGCATTTGATCCATTTAAAAATAGGTTAATACTTGAATACCAGCCAAGGAATAGCTGAAGAATTGATGTTTAAACCCAATACACTGAATATTTTTTAATTGCTGATCAAGATCTAAGTTCAATCTAAGGTTACAATGCGCGCTCTAGCCCTTGCACTTAAGCTTTTGTACTCCCATGACTGACGCTATTCACTCCCCCGTAAAACACTGGTGCGAATTTGAGTTTATTTCTAAAACTGTGAAAAATCCCAATATTCATATTAAAGGAAATTATTCTTATTATTCGGCATATTGGGATCAGGGATTTGAACGTTGCGTGGTGCGTTATTTGCATGATAAGCCGTCAACTGTAGAGAAACCAATTGACCAATTATATATTGGTAACTTTGTTTGTTTTGGGGCTGAATGTGTGGTCATGATGGGTGGCAATCAATTACATCGCTCTGACTGGATCTCTACATTTCCTTTTGATACCCGTAGCTTTTTACCCGCTGGGGATACAGTGATTGGCGATGGTTGTTGGATTGGCAGTCGTGCCATGATTATGCAAGGGGTAACGCTAGGTGAAGGTGCCATCGTTGCTACAGGTGCAGTCGTCACTCAAGACGTGCCAGCGTATGCAATTGTCGGTGGTGTACCGGCAAAACTCATTAAATATCGGTTTTCTCAGGATCAGATTGAAAAATTACAGTCAGTTAAATTGTATGATTTAGATGAGAAGCAGGTTTTAAAAATTCGTGAACAATTACAAAGCGATGATATCAATCAATTGATTGATTTTTTAAAAGCAGCAGAATAATACCCTCGGTATAGGTTAATAATCACACAAAAAGCAAAAAGGGCTAAATATCAATTTAGCCCTTTTGCAAAGATTAAAATCTTTTGCTACACATCAGAATTTAACACAACATTTTGCTGTGCATTTTTTAACTTTCGTTGTTTCAGATAATAAGCAAGCATCAAACAAAGAATCCATGCTGGAATCATCATTACCGCAATACGCATATTCTCGGTGAATGACATTACCACCAGAATACCCAACATAAAGATAATGCAAAGATAATTACTGAATGGATAAGCAATACTTGGAAACTTGGTGGTCTGCCCTTGTGTTTGCATGGCTTTACGGAACTTTAAATGCGTCCATGAAATAACCACCCAGTTAATCACAATTGCAGCAACCACTAACATCATCAATAAACCAAATGCTTTTTCTGGAAATGCATAATTGAGTAGTACACATAAAACCGTAACAAAAGCTGAAACATAAACCGCATTGGTTGGAATACCACGCTTATTAATATGCTTAAGGAACTTCGGTGCATTACCCTGTTGTGCTAAACCAAGTAACATTCGACTACTACAATAACTGGTCCCGTTATACACCGAAACAGCTGCGGTAAGAATGACAAAATTCAGTAAGGTCGCAACACCATGACTATCCAGTGAAGCAAATACCATTACAAATGGGCTACCACCTTCTGCCATTTGGTTCCATGGAAAAAGTGCAAATAAGATAAACAGTGTTGCAATATAGAAAATCAAAATACGATAAATAATTTGATTGACTGCTTTAGGCAGAGTTTTATCAGGATCACGCGCTTCTGCTGCAGTAATACCAAATAGCTCAATCCCACCAAAGGCAAAAATAATCACAGCCATTGCCATGACTAAACCTTCCACACCAAATGGGAAAAACCCACCCAATGCCCAAAGGTTACTAATGCTTGCCTGTGGCCCTGCTGTACCTGTTGCAAGTAGATAGGAACCAAAGCCGATCATGGCTAGAATTGCCAAAATTTTGACGATAGAGAACCAAAATTCCATTTCACCAAAAAATTTTACATGCAATAAGTTGATACCGTTGATTAAAACAAAAAACACCAATGCTGAAATCCAAGTTGGGATTTCAGGCCACCAATATTGAATATAAAGACCAATTGCGCTCAGCTCTGCCATACAGACCAAAACATTGAGTACCCAATAATTCCAGCCAGACATAAAACCTGCAAATGAGCCCCAGTATTTGTATGCAAAGTGACTAAATGAACCACTGACTGGTTCTTGCACCACCATTTCACCTAACTGTCGCATCATTAAAAACGCAATAAATCCAGCAATCGCATAACCGAGTATGACTGAAGGACCTGCAAGCTTAATCGATTGCGAGATACCCAGAAACAATCCTGTACCAATTGCACCACCTAGCGCGATAAGCTGGATGTGCCGATTGCTTAAACCATGTTTCAGGTTTCCTTGCTCATGTTTTGACATATGATTATTCTCATCCCTGTCTCGTAATTTTTGTATTCAAAATTACGTATATCATAAGTTAATCAAAAATGCCTATATCTAATCGAAAAATAATTGATTTACTTTTCTCATAACCGCGCATATAAGCAGAAAATTCAACAAATAACAATTATTATGAATTATGTAATTAAATTATGTATTGCGTAATTAAATATTTTCAGTATGATAGAAATCATAAGACACTGACAGCTTGCTTGAGTCATTTGAATAAGGCATTTAAATAAATCTATATTCATTTGTTTTTCAAATACTTAAGAAAAATATCAAAGATTTTGATCTTCTCTAACAAAATTAAAGACAAGGAAAGCAAATCATGAGCTCACATTTAACTTGTTTTCTTGAAATTGACTCACAATCAGATTTCACCATACATAATTTGCCCTACGGTATTTTTAGTGAAACACCCCAAGGCACAAAACGAGTGGGTGTTGCCATTGGAGATTGGGTCATAGACCTTGCCCACTTAGAGGCACATGGACTATTAGCGATCAATGGACATCAAGATTGTTTTAATCAAGCGACACTGAATAAATTTATAGAAACGGGTAAACACAACTGGCAAAAGGTTCGTACTACATTACAAAGTCTACTCTCTGCTGAAAATCCAACACTTCGTGATGATGTGGTTTTACGCCAAAACGCATTATTTAAGCAAAATACAGTCACTTTGCACTTACCTATTCAAGTCTCTGGCTATACAGATTTCTACTCGTCCAAAGAACATGCCACCAATGTCGGAACCATGTTTAGAGATCCTAAGAATGCATTGCTTCCAAACTGGAGCGAACTTCCTGTGGGATATAATGGTCGTGCCAGCTCTGTGATTGTCAGTGGCAAAGATATTGTTCGACCTTCTGGGCAAATCAAATTACCTGATCAAGAACGCCCTGTTTTCTCTGCAACACGTAAACTCGATTTTGAATTAGAAACTGCCTTTATCGTTGGCAAAGCGACTGAATTGGGTGAGCCTATCGTGATTGCAGATGCTTGGGATCATATTTTTGGTATGGTTTTGCTCAATGACTGGTCGGCACGTGATATTCAACAATGGGAATACGTACCATTAGGCCCGTTTAACGCCAAGACTTTTGCAAGTGCAATTTCACCTTGGGTGGTGACCATGCAAGCACTGGAACCGTTTAAAGTCAAAGGTCCAGAACAACAACCTAAACCACTTTGCTATTTAGAAGAAAATATTGCCAACAGCTATGATATTCACCTCAGTATTGAAGTTCAAAGCCCTCTATCAACACAAGCTGATGTGATTTGCCAAACCAACTTTAAATATATGTATTGGTCTATGGCACAGCAACTCACCCACCACACAGTTGCAGGTTGTAATGTCCAAGTCGGTGACTTGATGGGTTCAGGCACAATTTCAGGTCCTACAGAAGATGCTTATGGTAGCTTACTTGAACTGACATGGAATACCACCAAACCGCTAACTCTCTCGAATGGAGAAAAACGTGGTTTCTTGCAAGATGGTGACCGTGTCGTGATGAAAGGCTACTGTGAAAAAGCAGGGATCCGTGTGGGCTTTGGTGAGGTTGCCAATCGCATTTTGCCAGCGCGCCAGTTTAGCTTCCATCAAACAGAAGACTTGAGCTATGAAACTGTATAGTTATTTTCGTAGCTCTGCGGCTTATCGGGTTCGGATTGCACTGAATCTCAAACAACTGAGTTATGAAATACAACCCGTGCATTTGGTCAAGAATGAGCAACTACTAGAGCTTTACCGAGCCGTTAATCCAAGCCAATGTGTTCCAACTTTAGTGGATGAAGATCAAAGCTTTTTACAGTCACTCAGTATCTTGGAATATCTTGAAGAACGTTATCCAGCAATTTCATTATTGCCTGAAAATATCGTCACGCGAAGTAAAGTACGTGCTTTTGCACAAGCGATCGCCTGCGATATTCATCCGTTAAATAATTTAAGAGTCTTAAAGTATTTACAAGATGATCTTGCTCTCAGTGACGAGCAAAAAAAACACTGGTACCAACACTGGATCGTAGAGGGTTTTAACAGCTTAGAAGCCCAACTACAAGATTCAAATGGGAAATTCTGTTTTGGTACACAACCGACATTTGCAGACTGTTGTTTGATTCCTCAAGTCTATAACGCCAAACGCTTTAAAATTAATTTAAGCACTTTTGCAAAGATTGAGTCGATTAGTCAACACTGTTTAACCCTTCCAGCCTTCTTCAATGCTGCTCCAGAACAACAACCTGATTGGGAATAAAGATAAAGGAGTTTTATCATGAGCTTTGCGATTAAAAAAATTCACCATGTGGCTTATCGTTGTAAAGATGCCAAAGAAACCGTGGAATGGTATAAAAAAATGCTCAATATGGATTTTATTTTGGCCTTTGCTGAAGACCATGTGCCTTCGACCAAAGCCTTTGATCCGTATATGCATTTGTTCTTAGATGCTGGGCAAGGAAATGTATTGGCATTTTTTGAGCTGCCTACTCAACCAGATATGGGGCGTGACGAAAATACCCCTCAATGGGTTCAACACATCGCATTTGAAGTTGAAGACCTGAATACTCTACTGATTGCAAAAGAGCATCTCGAAGCACATGGCGTTAAAGTTCTTGGCATCACCAACCATGGCATTTTCCACTCGATTTATTTCTTTGATCCCAATGGTCATCGTTTAGAACTAACCTATAACGATGTGCATGCAGATGCAAAAATTGCACGAATTACCGAAGAAATGAAATTAGAAATGCTGGATGAGTGGAGTCGTACCAAACGCGCACCTCAGCATACTCATTTTTTGCATGAAGACGAGTTGGGAGCATAATCATACTCAATTGAATATGTCTAGGTGCCAAAGCCGACTTGGTATTTACTAAGTTTATTAATCGAATAATTCATGATTTGGTATCCTATATCTAGTTGAACATCATAATAAGCAGCTTTAATGGTACACAATGCTCGTTTTGCTGAAGCTTATATAAGCTTCAACTAACAACAGCAATCAGTATTTAAAATATTGCTGTTGGACAATGCTAGAACTCATCGGTATTGAAGCGTTGTAACTCCAATACCGATTTTTATCGGCTGAACTTTAATGGTCTAGATCTTTTGATGATGTACTGTTGTTTAACAAATAATATGTAACACCTCGAAAAACAATTGTATGCTTATAGCATTCGCCTATTTAAATCATTTAAAAAGATGATTTCTATTTTGTACAATGCTCAGGCACTATGTGTTAAATATGTAAATCAAATATCGACAGCAAATGAACACTGCTAAATCGTATGCAGATTAAGGGTTATTCAATGATTGAAGAAAAGTTGTCTGGTGGGGTTCAATCACTTGAGGTGGGCTTAGCCGTTCTCAATGCCCTTTTGGAGCATAACAAGCCGATTATTTTAAAAGAGCTGTCCAGTAAACTTGATATGCATCCAGCTAAGGTACATCGTTACCTTGTTAGTCTGATTCGCATGAATTATGCAAAACAACTTGAAAATGGTCAGTATGCGCTAGGGGATCAAGCTTGGCGATTGGGCTTAAACTGTATACAGCACACAGATGTTTTACAACTTGTTCAGCATCTTATTTATGAACTACAAAGTAAAATTGGTTGTGGTATTCAAATCAGCAAATGGTCACCTAAAGGCCCTTTAGTTGTACAGTCGATTGAATCAAATCATCCAATTTCCATTGTGACCAAAGTAGGTTCGATCATGCCCTTAGTCAATTCGGCTGCTGGGCGGGTTTTTGCCTCATATTTGCCTGAAGCAGTAATTAAACCATTAATGCACTCAGAATGGGAAAAAGTAGCACTCAATCATATTCAAATTAAACCAAACAATTGGGATGAATTTCTTGTTTTAAAAGAAAATACTTTACAACAAGGTATGGCGATTGCTCAAGGAGACTTACTTGTTGGCATCAATGCTGTGGGTTTACCTATTTTCAATGCGCATCTTGCAATGGAGTTTTGCATTGTTGCATTAGACAGTGAAATGTTTTTACCAGTCAACGCGGGCAGTGAAAAACTTGAACTATTTAAACGTGAAGTTGCTACGATAAATCAATACATACAAACACGTTAAGTTTTTAGCGAAAGATCGTGAAAAGCCAAGAATTTAATTCTTGGCTTTTCACTTTCAATACGATTTTGTTATTTGGCTTCTAACACACCACGGCGGATTTGGTCACGTTCGATTGATTCAAACAATGCCTTGAAGTTGCCTTCACCGAAACCATCGTCATCTTTACGCTGGATAAACTCAAAGAACACAGGACCAAGCATATTTTCAGAAAAAATTTGTAATAATAGTTTCTTCTGACCTTCTTTGGTATTGCCATCTAACAGAATACCACGCTTTTGCAGTTCTTCTGTCGGTTCACCATGATCAGGTAAACGATCTTTTAACATTTCATAATAAGTTTCAGGAGGCGCCGTCATAAATTTCAGCCCTAAACCTTTTAACTTATCCCATGTGGAAATTAAGTCATCGGTAATAAAAGCAATATGTTGAATGCCTTCACCATTAAAGTCAGCCAAAAACTCGGCGATTTGCCCATTGCCTTTGTCTGAGTCTTCATTCAAAGGAATACGAATCATCCCATCAGGTGCAGTCAGCGCCTTAGAGGTTAAACCCGTGTATTCACCTTTAATATCAAAGTAACGAATTTCTTGGAAGTTAAAGATTTTTTCATAGAAATTTGCCCAATAATCCATACGCCCTTTATAGACATTATGGGTTAAATGATCAATTTCATTTAAACCAGCACCACGTGGGTTGCGATTTTCGTCATCAAAGAATACAAAATCATTTTCATAAATATCACGATCGACCAAGAAAATTGGCATACCGCCTATGCCTTTAATCGCGGGGATATTTAATTCCATTGGTCCTGCTTGCGAATACATTGGCTCTGCGCCAAGTTCAATTGCATTTTTAAAAGCTTTGGCTGCATCACGTGTTCTAAACCCCATTGCACATGCTGATGGGCCATGTTCTTTAAAGAAGAATGATGCATAAGATTCAGGTTGATAATTCAAAATAATATTGATATTACCCTGACGCCATAAATAAACTTTTTTTGATTTATGCTTTGCGACTTTAGCAAAACCAATTGCTTCAAAGATTTGATCTAATCCATTTTCCGTCGAAACAAACTCAATAAAAGCAAAGCCACATAGTTCTAATGGGTTATCTAAAATATCCATCTAGTTTCCCTTATTTGAATAAATTCATCCGTTTTTTAATGCCGAGAAAAGATCACAGGTATTTAGGTCAATCGACAAAATATTCTGATTTGAACTCTTCCTTTCCATAATTTAGTCCACGTAAAGCTCTAAGTTTAAGCTGCATTTACAGTGACGTTTAACACTAAATTTATCCTACAAGAAAGCTTTGATTTATGCAATACATAATCAAATTATGTTATATGTAATTTTATTTCTTATTTTAATAAAGTCGAGCATACTATTTTTGTGCAAAATGTGCTTGAACTGACCTGTTTAAGTATCCATTTTAACCTGTGGAATTGCTTTGATTTGATCCGCAATTGCCTGTTTTTTGGAAAAAGAATAATCCAGAGCACATCATTCATTTTAATGTCTTGATCGTTTGAATCTTAAGGATAAACATCATTTATCGTACTTTAAATTTAGCTTATCTTTCATTAAAAAACGTGAACACCTTTAAAAAAATCTGCTGACTACCCCGCCTATCTTTGCAAATCCTGCTCAACTTTAACTGGGCTGGTAAAATCATTTTGCATACAGACTCGCAAAGCTATTCCAATCGCAGCAATCACAATAATGCGGCTTCCAGTATCATCTTTCAATTATGTTAAAGCCTATACAATTTCAAGGCAGATTTGCGCTGTAAAACTATTAAAGCGTTCAGGCTGATTTAAGCTCAAATATCCAGCTTCGTTTTTTCTTCGACGATAATTGTTTGATATTCCATTGTCTTTTCCTTTTAATCCATGATTTAAATTGTAATGTTCTATTCTGTTCAGTATTTATATTTAAAATATTTTAAAGGAAGAAATGGATTTACAATTTGCCAATTGTTTCATTCAGCCTCTATATTTTCTCAATTGTGTATGTCTTTTATTTAAACCATTTAAAGCTTTACTTTGATCGTGCTAGATTGCATCTCGATCTTTATTTTATTGATTGATTTATCTTTTATTTAGTTGCATTTAAAAGCAACAAAACGATGTAACTTGATGCCAATGCTTTTAATTAAATTTATGATATTTATATGAATTATCCATACACATTTACTCGGTTTTATTCATCTCATATTCACGTTATGATGGTTCTATAAACTTAGAATTGTAATAAATAATCATCTCAGCTTTTCGGTAAAATAAGGAAAATAGACATGGCTTATCAAAATATCCTCGTTCCAGTTGATGGTTCAGAAACTTCATTATCTGTTGTGAAACATGCAGTTGAGTTTGCAAAAGCATTTAACAGTAAAATCACGGTTGTGCAAGTGATGACTTTAGACCCTTATATTGCATCAGAATATTTGGCAAATGGTCAAAGCAATATGCTGATTGAACGGGCTCGTGAATTTATTCAAGCAAATATCAATGTAGCTAAAGATCAATTTGCTGCAGAAGGCGTTCAAGTTGAAACACGGTTACTCGAAGGCGAAAACATTGCGCATACTTTAAATCAAGCTGTACATGATTTAAAAGTTGATTTGGTCATTCTCAGCTCACATGGTCGTACGGGGCTAAAAAAAATTATTATGGGCAGTGTGGCGCAAAGTTTATTAACTGAATTGCAAATCCCAGTCTTAGTGATTAAATAATTTTTGTCATTCCTTTTATGATTCCTCACTACATCTGAAAGTGAGGAATTATGGTATCCATTGATATTTGTTTAAATTTATTTTGCCATCAATAACAACCACATCTTCTGCCAACAGCTTTATCGTCTGAATACACATACCTTTTTCGTCCAGTTTTTTTAAGCTGATTCGACCTTGTGAATTGACCACTCGATACCAAGGGATATTATGATCTTCAGGTAATTGTCCTAAGACACGCCCAACCAATCGTGCATGTTTAGGTAAGCCTGCAAATTTAGCCACTTGACCATAACTGGCTACTTTGCCTTTGGGGATTTGAATGATGACACTTAAGATCATCTGAGCGAGCTCATGATTTGACATTTTTCAGATCAATCAAGTAATAAAAAATAGTATTCATAATCGTCTTGGCAAATAACATTAAATTGACTTTGAAAATAAGCTTTAAACATTTTAGGCAAATGTAATTTGACTGTACATAAACTAATCTTAAATCGTACATCAAATACAACAACAAGAGTATTCAAAGATGAAAGGAATCTTCAACAAACTGATTTTATCAACGGCATTGGCAATGGGTTCTGTGGTAACAGTTGGTTTATCAACTACAAGCTATGCTGCTCCAGCAATTGACATCCAAAGTGTGCTGCAACAAGAACGAGCGTGGGCTGGCATGGAAACCAAACGTGTAAAAGTAGGTGATATTGACTGGGCATATAGTGAAGGTGGGCCAGCAGGTAAACCGACGATCATGTTAGTTCATGGACTCGCAGGAAGTCGTGACAACTGGAATCGTGTTGCACGCTATTTAACCCCTTATTACCATGTAATAATTCCTGATCTTCCAGGTCAAGGTGACAGTAAGGTACCAAATGATTTTGATTATTCATTGCCTAATCTAACTGAAAAATTACGTCGTTTTGCCGAAGCGATTAAAGTAGACAATGGCTTAAACGTCGCAGGTCACTCTATGGGGGGATCTATTTCATTACTTTACGCAGCACAATACCCTGTCGATACTAAATCATTATTTTTGATTGATAGTGCGGGTGTGTTTAAATCAGCCAATACGCCTTATTTAAAAGATCCAACAACTTTACGCAACATGATTGTCAGTAAACCAGGCGACTTTGATCGTTTAATGAAAATCGCAACCAGCATGCCTCCTTTTATTCCTAAAGAATTAAAAGATGCCCAAGAAAAATTGATGATCAGCCAATCTGCAAACACAACCAAATTGGTTGAACAACTGATTGTCATGTCTAAATTATTTACCCCAGATTCATTTGCAATTGCAGCACGCTCTATTGACCAACCCGTATTGATTGCATGGGGAGACAAAGACCAAATTATCAATGTTGAAGCTGCGGCTGAACTCAAAGGCTTATTGAAAAATGCACAAGAGCCGATAATTCTCAAAGGAGTCGGGCATTTACCGATTTTAGAACAAGAGCAACTTTTGGTGAAACCTTACCTCGATTTCTTAGCCAAAAACGCAAAATAACAGCTCTAATAAAAAAGCCAGTATTGTTACTGGCTTTTTTATGGCGCTAAACCTTTAAAAATATTTAATTTTTAGTCGCTCAGTTTTATATCTTAACTATTCATTTAGCTTAATGCGCTATGTTTAAAAGTTACCAGGATGTTCCAATCGCTTCATTTCCTGGGCTTTTTCAGGATGATGTACCGATGCCACACCATCTGCAGCTTTCTTGTCAACAAGCGCTTCAGGATTATAAATGGTAATGGTTTCATGTCCTTCGTTATCTTCCCCCACAATATATTTGATACCTTTACGATTCATTTTATTGCACATGCGCTGATACCAACCTTTAAAACCTTGTGTTTCTTCATTTGGGTTGTAATAAAATGCATTCATGACTGCTGGTAAACCCAGCCCACAGACCACACCTGAAAGTAATACACTAATGAAGGTATAACCAATTAAAATACTACTGTAATCACGTAGCTCAGGGACGTTTGCCACAGCAAGGATCAATGCAAGGGAAATTCCTCAACGAACCCCTCCCCACGAAAGAATAGCTAGACTACCGTTATAACTCTTTTTGCGAAATGATGGGAAAAATGCAAAAGCTAAGAAATTTGCAGCAAAACGAGAAAGATGCAATGCAAAGAATGCAAAAATACCGCCAAGAATCAGACTTGTGCTTAAGTCTAAAATAAAGATTTCTAGACCAATCAGTGTGAAGAGAAAAGAATTAATAATCCCTTCTACCGTATGCCAAAAATGATTAACCTCTCGAATCTCACGATCCTGTAAAATTTCTTTCCACTTATTACCTACGATTAAGCCCCCAATTACACAAGCAATTGGTGCCGATGCATGAGCAAATAATGCAACAAGATAAGAGCCACATGCCAATAACGCAGTTGTGAGAATCAATGATTCCATCTCATGCTTGCCACGTAATAAACGCAAGATTCCTAAACCAAAAGCCCAACCAATGATGACCGCAACCACAATTTCATATAAGAATGTTTGTAATGTTGCAACTAAACTAAAATGCTCACCTTCAAGGACATTTAATAAAGTCATGAAGACCGCGATACACATCGCATCATTAAATAAGGATTCACCTTCCAATTTAACAATGAGATGATGTGGCGCTCGTACTGAACTGAGAACACCTTTGATCCCAATCGGATCTGTTGCACCTAATGCTGAACCCAGTAATAATAAAACTAAAATTGGGACTGGATTACCAATCAAAAACTGAAAGCCAAAGACCAATCCTGCAAAAAATACAGCACAGAGCAGTAAGGCAATCGTTGCCAATATACTAATCGGCTTCCAATAAACTTTTAAATCTGAAACTTTAAATTTAAGCGCTGAAGATGTCAGAATGAAACAAATAACGCCATTGACTAAAAAATCATAAAAATCGACATGCCTTACAGCTTCTTCGATATTATGGATATTAATAGAGATAAATTGATTGCCATTAAGTAAACTGGCGCCCCATTGCAAAATAAAGACAAAAATTGCAGAGACAATAGGAACACCGATGGCTTGAGGGAAACCTAATATTCGCTTATTAAAAATTGTAGTCGCGATAGAAAGCGCAAAAATGACTGTAAAGACCTGAAGAAAGAAATAGTTACCCATCAGAAACCTGTTTAGATTTTTAATTTAAATGCACATCAAACACTCAATCATTTTTTTATAAAATATAAAATAAGAGACCATTTAACAATCTGGATAATTGTACAAAAAAAACTGAAATATGATGATTACTGGTTATATTTTTTAACATAAAAAATGCTTGAAAAAATTGATTCAGAAAAAAAGAGAACATGATGTTCCCTTTTTTAACGCAATACTGAGTAGCTATCTATTTAAAAGTATCACATGCATTGATATCACCAGAATTCATACCAATATTAAACCATTGCATACGTTGCTGGCTGGTACCATGGGTAAAGCTGTCTGGAACAACATAACCCCGTGCTTTTTTCTGCAAGTAATCATCGCCAATTTTTTCAGCTGCATCCATCGCTTCTTCAATATCACCCTGTTCTAAGAACTGAGTCCGTTGTTGAGTACGATTGGCCCAGACCCCAGCTAAACAGTCTGCTTGTAATTCTAGACGAACTGATAGTTGATTGCCCTGAGTTTCACTGGCACGCTGGCGTGCTTGCTGAACCTGAGATGATATTCCCAATAAATTCTGTACATGGTGCCCCACTTCATGCGCGATCACATAGGCTTGAGCAAAATCACCTGCTTCATCTTTAGCTGAAAGCTCAGATTGATTTTTTTCACCAGAAATACCCATCTGCTGGCGCATATCTTTAAAGAACTGGGTATCGATATACACCTTTTGGTCTGCTGGGCAATAAAATGGCCCCATCGCAGATTCAGCCGTACCACAACCCGATTGTATCGCACCACTAAACATCACCAGCTTAGGTGAAACATACTGTACACCTTGTTGTTGGAAAATTGGCTTCCAGGTATCTTCGGTATCTGCCAAAACCGTTTTAACAAAAGATGAGGTTTCCTGCTGTTCAGGGGTTAAATTCGTCGGTGCAGAATTTTGACTTACACCAGCCGAAGTCACCTGTTTAGTCGCTTGATAGGCTTGCTGTGGGTCAACACCAAAGAATTTCCATGCAACAAAAGCGACGATTAAGCCTAGTATACTAATCCCACCCGCTTTTACGCCACCACCACCACGGCGATCTTCGACATTATCACTTTCTCTACGTCCTTTCCAACGCATAGATCGGTCCTTTTATTTTATATTGGCTATCATTTAGAATGTGCTTTGCATTTATGCAGTAGTTGATTTACCACGAACTTTTTGAATAAGTCCAACAACCAATACCACAGCTAAGCCGGCTACGATACCAATCAGCAAATTGATTAACGTTGGTGTTAATGCACCAATAACACTACCAACGGTTGGAATATGTTGAATATGATCAACGGCTTCTTCTGACCAATGATGCAAAGTTGAAACAGCATGGGTGATGATCCCCCCACCGACAAGGAACATTGCAATGGTTCCAACAATTGTTAAAGTCTTCATTAACTTTGGTGCAAATACCAGTAAACCACGGCCAATGCTTTGTTTAACATTTGATGTTTGTTGGGTTAAATACAAACCTAAATCATCAATCTTTACAATCATGGCGACAAAGCCATAGACACCGACGGTCATTAAAATTGCGATGACAGATAGCACCATCACTTTGGTACCAAATGTTGCAGCCGCAACAGTGCCTAAAGAAATCACCACAATTTCAGCAGAGAGAATAAAATCTGTACGTATTGCGCCTTTAATTTTATCTTTTTCAAATGTGGCTAAATCAGTTTCAATTTGTTCAAATTCCTCTTGCGCAGCTTCACCTGTTTTGGCTTTTTTATGCTGCAAACTATGTAGAACTTTTTCAACACCTTCATAGCAAAGAAACAGACCACCAATCATCAACAATGGGTTAATCAACCATGGTGCAACTACACTGATCAACAAAGCCAAAGGTACTAAAATTAATTTATTGATAAATGAGCCTTTCGCGACACCCCAAACCACAGGAAGTTCACGCTCTGCTCTTACACCACTCACTTGTTGTGCGTTCAGTGCTAAATCATCACCTAAAACACCTGCAGTTTTTTTAGCCGCCATTTTACTCATGACTGCAACATCATCGAGTACCGCTGCGATATCATCTAATAATATTAATAGACTACTTGCCATTTTTTATCCAAAATTTTAGTTATCCTGTCATTTTAAAGTGAAAATTCATTTTTCTATATAAAATTTTGTAGATTTTCACATTTATTGATAAAAATTGGTTCTACACCATTTTTCGCTGACATTAAAATAAATTATCTCGTACAATAGTGCCCATTCATAAAACACGACTGTCTATATAAAGACTTTGGAAGCGATAATGACGAATCAAGATAATCGTCCTGTGATTTTGACAGGCGACCGTCCTACTGGACAACTACATTTGGGACATTTTGTAGGTTCTTTGCGCTCACGAGTAGGCTTACAAGATTCTCATCATCAACACCTCCTTCTCGCAGATGCTCAAGCTTTAACAGATAATGCGGATAACTTTGAAAAAGTTCGTCGTAATATTCTTGAAGTAGCAACAGACTATTTAGCAGTCGGCATTGACCCAACAAAAACTACAATCTGTGTTCAATCTTGTTTACCCGCGTTGAATGAACTCACCATGTTGTATTTAAACTTTGTGACGGTTTCACGTTTAGAACGTAACCCAACCATCAAAGCTGAAATTCAATTACGTGGTTTTGAGCGTGACATTCCAGCTGGTTTTCTTTGCTACCCTGTTGCACAAGCTGCCGATATTACTGCATTTAAAGCCACTGTCGTGCCAGTTGGCGAAGACCAAATTCCAATGATCGAACAGACCAATGAAATTGTTCGGCGTTTAAACCGTCAAATTGGACAAGAGGTTTTACCAGAGTGTAAAGCGCTTTTATCTAACATGAGCCGTTTACCTGGCTTCGATGGTAAAGCAAAAATGTCGAAATCATTGGGCAATACCATTGTATTAGATGCAACCGATAAAGACATCAAAAAAGCAGTCAATGCAATGTATACCGACCCAAACCATCTGCGTATTGAAGATCCTGGTCAGGTTGAAGGAAATATTGTATTTACCTATTTAGATGCTTTTGATCCAAATAAAGAAGAAGTTGAAGAACTTAAAGCACATTATCGTCGTGGTGGTTTAGGTGACGGTACTGTGAAAAAACGTCTTGAAGGTGTGTTAAAAGAGTTGATTACACCAATTCGTGAACGTCGTATGGAACTTGCCAAAGATCCAGATTACATCATGGATATCTTAAAAACTGGTACGGAAAAATGCCGTATCATCACTCAAGATACTTTAGATGAAATTAAAAATGGTTTAGGCGTATTTCATTTCTAAAATGCCCTGATTGTCTAAGCAAAAAAAAGCCACTGAATTCAGTGGCTTTTTTTACAACATCTTTTATAACATCATAAATTAATTTTTATGACGCATATGTGGGAATAAGATCACATCACGGATACTTGCTGCATTGGCAAATAACATCACCAAACGATCGATACCAATACCTTCACCTGCTGTAGGAGGTAAACCGTATTCTAATGCTTCAATAAAGTCAGCATCGAAATGCATTGCTTCATCATCGCCCGCATCTTTTTCAGCAACTTGCGCTTGGAAGCGTTCAGCTTGGTCAATTGGATCATTTAATTCCGAGAAACCATTTGCCAACTCACGACCACCGATAAAGAATTCGAAACGGTCAGTGATATGCGGATTATCATCATTTCGGCGCGCTAACGGGGAAGTTTCCGCAGGATATTCTGTGATAAATGTCGGCTGACGTAATTGAGTTTCAACAGTTTCTTCAAATACGATCGTTTGTAATCGACCTAAACCAAAACCTGGTTTAACTTGCTCTTTTAACTCTTCACGAATAAATGTTGCCAAGAATTCACGATCCGAAACATTTTCAGCAGTGAAATTTGGGTTATGCTCAAGAATCGCATCAAACATCGAGATTTTCTTAAATGGGCCTTTGAAGCTATACACTTCTTCACCATAAGGAACATCCGTTGAGCCCAAGATGTCGATTGCTAATTTTTCTAGCATACCTTCAGTCAAAGCCATAAGATCTTTGTAATCAGCATAAGCTTGATAGAATTCAATCATCGTAAATTCAGGGTTATGACGCGTTGAAACACCTTCGTTACGGAAGTTACGGTTAATTTCAAATACACGCTCAAATCCACCAACAACCAAACGTTTTAAGTAAAGCTCAGGTGCAATACGCAAGAATAATGGCATATCTAATGCATTATGATGTGTTTCAAATGGACGCGCTGACGCACCACCTGGAATCACATGCATCATCGGAGTTTCAACTTCCATAAAACGTTCATTAATGAGATAGTTGCGAATACCAGACACAACTTTTGCACGAATTTCAAAAGTTTTACGTGTTTCTTCATTCACAATTAAGTCTAAATAACGTTTACGGTATTTTACTTCTGTGTCATTCAAACCATGAAACTTGTCTGGAAGTGGACGAAGAGATTTCGTCAATAATTCAAAATGTTCAATATGAACATATAAATCACCTTTGCCAGAACGACCGATATAACCTTGTACAGCAATAATATCACCAAGATCTAGACTTTTTACAGTTTCTAAAACTTCTGGTGCAAGCTCTTTGCGTGGCACATATAATTGAATACGGCCCGTCATGTCTTGAATCACGATAAATGAACCACGATTCAACATCACACGACCCGCTACAGATACGTGAACTTGCTCGCCTGCTTCGATTTGTTCTTTAGATTGATCTGCAAATTGTTCTTGTAGATCTTGCGCATAATGCTCACGTTTAAATGTGTTTGGCCATGCGCTAACACCTGTTTCCTTGGCGTGATCTTGAATTTGCTTTAACTTGGCATGACGCTGTGCAATTAAATCGTTTTCGGAAATGTGTTGTTCAGAAGTCGATTGAGCGTTATGTTGCGTCATCTCTGCCTCGATTATATTAAAAAACGGAAGTTGCATAGCATAGCAGATTTACAACATAATGCGTATGAATATAACTCTACGAACCATTTAAAAATTAAAAATCATGAGTAAATACTGGCAAAGATTCGCCCAAAGTATCATTCTTTTCAACGTTTTGTCATTTTCAACTGTAGTTGGAGCCGAGCAAATCATTGTTATGAGCAATACTCAAAAAGATCTTCTCATAAAAATTGAAAGTACCAATCTCAATAATCAAGATTATATTTGGCAATTAGAAATCACTCCAAATCGAACTAGTCTGCAAAGCCAAGTCAAATTAATGAATCCACACCTCACTCAAAAAGCACTCAATTTAAGGGCTTTAGAACTGGCAAAAAAACTCACTCTAGATCAATTACCACAGGTCACTAATGATTTTAAAAATAAAGCGCTTAATTTTGATGAGCAAAACATCGCAAAAACAAAATACTATTATGGAAAATACATTCTGTTTATTAAATTTCCCACCACCGTCCAATACGCCATAAAACCTAACTTCTCACAACTACAAAGCGCTTTAGAACCTTTTTGTACTCAAAGTAAGACGCCATCTCAGAATAAAATTAAATTTGATCAACAAGGTAATATCTTGCTCTCAGCAAAATTTTTAGTAGAGGCACAAGGGCAAATCCTTAATATCCGTTACCCCCCTTTAATTCACGAACATATGAAATCAATACTCCAACCATTACTAGAAAAAATTCGCTTCCAACCACGTAATGAAAATGGTGTGGCAAAATCATTTTCTATTGAACAACCACTGATCATTCAATGCCATTAAATAATGAGAAAAAACATCAGGGCTAAGCTACGCAGTAAGCGCAAAGTTTCTCAATGGTTTTGTTCAGCCAATGATTTGACTATGGCAAACCCTTGCTGGAAAGCACGATCCATCATGTCCTTATATTCCTCAGAGGTTTCTATTTCAGCAGATAATGTGGTTATTTCACCCTGTTCATTTAAGAAATATTTTTCTAAAGAGCCACTCCAACTTTGAACATCTGCACTTGTTGAATCTAAAACACCATTTTTCAAAACACCCAAATGTTTAAATACCACTTTTTTAAACTGCTCCAACTCTACAATGGTGGCGACCATACCATTGCCACTAGCATCCTGAAATAAGGTTTCCCCGCCAATTTTCCAGTCAGACTGCATCTGCGAAGTTTCCGAAAACGGTTGGGTCCATTTGGAATAAGTATGGGTATCCCACAGAATATTCCATACTGTTTGTGCATTCGCTTGAATGACAATGTCATAGCTTAAAGTCATCATTTCTTTCTCTTATTTTATTGATCCAATCTATAGCTTAGTACAATAAAAACCCAGAATGATTAATTTTTGTTAATAAAAATCCATCACCTAAAAAATTTAAACCTAAACATTCAATATGTTAAACAATAAATAACAAGCATGTTGATCTGTTACACAACACTCTTAGACCAAAATCTAAGTTTTTAAAAAAGTGCAGCTAAGTAGAATATTTGAATATAAAAATAGTTAAATGGAAAATTTTAAATCCATTGATAACTTTTTCTAGCTTTGTTCAATTTCTACCTTTGCTCAATAAAGAAAGACCATATGAAAACGATAACAATGAAGAGTATTCATTCTAAAATCTTATTTTTACATGGACTAGATTCTTCCAAAGAATCGACAAAATTCCATGCAATAAATGCTGAAAAAAAATACTGCATTGATGTGGATTACCGTAACCTTAACTACAAAACGGTTGAATGTTTCTATCAAGATATTATTGAAAAAATTAAACCCGATTTATTGGTAGGTCATAGTTTAGGGGGATATTGGGCATTAAAAATGTCACAACAACATCGAATTCCTGCAATCATTGCAAATCCAAGCTTAGATCCAGATTTCCGTGAGGATTATGTAGCGATTGATGAACATGATTTAGACCATGATATACCACAGATTGCTTATCTGGAGCTTGGTGATGAGGTTTTAGATATGTATAAAGTAGTTGAGCAACTAGAATCCTATATGCAGATTGAAGCTGTTGAAGGTGGACATCATCGTTTAGTCCAACCTGAAAACTTAAATCATTTAATTGAATATATGGAACAAACCTTTATTGCTTGAAAAAAATCAGCAAAGCACAAATTGGCGTACTTGGCATAAAAAAGCCTTGTATTTACAAGGCTTTTCCCACGACGAGACAGACAAACAAAATGATTTAAGTATTCAATGACAAAAATTGAGTTCGAAAACTTAACCTGTTATTGCCTTTAAGCAACCGCTTTTCCAACTGGCTTGGAATCCTCATCGAGCACTGACCAAACCTTTAAACCAAGATCTTGATGTAAATCAGGTAGGTCAAGAAAAATACTTGCACCCAATACCGTATGTTGGCATTTATGCATCAATTGATGGACTGCTTTTAAAGTACCGCCTGTAGCCAAGACATCATCTACAATAATCACTTTTTGTGCTGCGATATCCGCTGACATTTCCAAGCGATCTAAACCATATTCTAAGCTATAGCCCACACCAACCACTGGAGGTGGCAACTTACCTGCTTTACGAACCAACAATAAGCCTTTGCCGGTACGTTGTGCCAATAAGCTGGCTAAAACATAACCTCGTGCCTCAACTGCAACAAAACTATCCACTGCATCCAATTGCTCTACAGGAATACTCGCAATCAATGCATCGGTTAACTCCACAAGATTGTTCATAAACAATGGGGTTAAATCATAAAAACAAATACCTGGTTTTGGGAAGTTTTGGACAGTACGAATACTTGACCACAAAGCAGTAGACATGTTCATCATGGGGGAGATTTAAAAAAAGATAAATAATACGTGAATTTTAACGTTTATTAGCCAAAATTGACAGCAGCTCGCTACCTATTCAATATTATGTTCCGCTAAGCTGTTGAATTTATTAAGTCCATTTTCACACAAAATGATGGCTATAGAATGAGCTAATTTTAGCTTAATATTTTTGGCTAAAATATTCATCTAGACCTTTGTCTAAATTCAAATATTTTTAAACTTTTATATCAGCGCTCAACCCTTGTTATGACAGGATTGTAATTAAAATTGTCTGACAAAGTTGGCATAATAAACATCGCTTTTGTCCTGAGCTGCCATTCAGCTTTGAGATTAGTTAGATAAACTCCGATATTTACTTTACTTTAGATATAGAACTGCGTAAGAATTTAGAGGAATATGTACACATTTTATTTGCATATTATTTGAGTCAAGCAGCAGAAGGAATTTTACTGACAGAAAAAACAATGCATCTGTCAGATATCGGAGAATCAGATGAAGAAATATCAATGCATCGTTTGTGGTTGGATTTATGACGAAGCAGAAGGTTGGCCACAAGATGGCATCGCAGCAGGTACCAAGTGGGAAGACATTCCTGATGACTGGACATGCCCAGACTGCGGTGTTTCTAAAGCAGACTTTGAAATGGTCGAAATCTAAGATATTGCGTAAAGACCATGTTTACATGGTCTTTTTTACATTTATTTTCAACAATACAAAATTATTCAATTCACCGCTAAATTTGAAACAGGTATGGAGAAAGATATGCAACCGATCATCATCATAGGTTCTGGCATGGCGGGTTATACCCTTGCAAGAGAATTTCGTAAGTTAAACACCGAACAGGAATTGGTGATGATTTGCGCAGATGATGCGGTGAATTATGCAAAACCGACCCTATCTAATGCATTAGTTGGGAAAAAAGCACCTGAACAAATTGGTTTAGGCGATGCTGAAAAGATGAGCACCCAACTGAACATGCGGATTGAAAAAGAGACATGGGTTAAAAATATTGATGTAGAGAAACATGAATTAACCCTTGAAAAAGATGGACAATCTTCAACTCAAGGCTACTCAAAACTTATTCTTGCCGTGGGCGCAAATCCGATTCGATTAGCGATTGCTGGTGATGGGAGTGATGATATTCATGTGGTTAACTCACTAATTGACTATCGAGCATTCCGTGAAACTTTAGACAATTGCAGCACGGGTGAATGTGGCAACAAACGTGTGGTGATTTTAGGCGCGGGCTTAATTGGTTGTGAATTTGCCAATGACTTACAAAATACTGGGCATCAGGTTACGGTGATCGACTTAGCACCACAACCTTTAGGGCGTTTATTGCCTAATCATGTTGCACAAGCATTTAAAGACAATCTTGAACAATCAGGAATTAAATTTGCCTTGGGTACCACTGTAGAAAAAGTTTCTAAATCTGAGCGTGGTTATATCGTTTCATTGGCCAGTGGTCAATCCTTGCTCGCGGATGTTGTGCTTTCTGCAATTGGCTTACAACCTAATATTGCCTTGGCTAAAGCTACGGAAATCAACACCAGTCGTGGTGTCATTACCAACACCTTGCTCGAAACCAGTCAAGCAGATATTTTTGCCATCGGTGACTGTGCCGAAGTGAATGGAACACTCTTGCCATTTGTCATGCCAATCATGCAACAAGCGCGTGCATTAGCCAAAACCTTGAGTGGACAAACCACCACTGTACACTACCCTGCAATGCCAGTCGCGGTGAAAACCCCAGCTGCACCTTTGACTGTACTTCCAGCTCCAATTGATGTAGATGTTACATGGGAGAATGAAGAGTTTGAAGATGGGATGTTATCTAAAGCAACAGATGCTGAAGGTACCTTACGTGGTTTTGTATTGTTAGGTGCAACTGCTGGAAAACAGCGTTTAACTTTAACAAAACTGGTTCCAGACTTGATTCCTGCATCCGTTTAAGGTTTTAATAGCAAGGATATTTTTTAATCAAAGAATATCCTTGCTTAGGAAAATAACAATGAATAGCGCACTTCAATTTCAAGTTTCACCTTATGCCTCGTTCATGAATGAAACCAAAGTCGACTTAGGTAATGGTATTCAGCTTCATGTTGAAACTGGTGGAAATCCACAACACCCGACCATTCTGTTGATTATGGGTTTGGGTGCGCAAATGTTATTTTGGCCTGATTTTTTTTGTAAATCACTGATTGATCAAGGCTTTCATGTGATCCGCTTTGATAATCGTGATATTGGCTTATCTTCAAAAATTCGCCACCAAGGTCCACGTTTAAACTCTTATAAGCTGATGGGTCGCTTTGCTTTGGGCTTACCAAATGACGGCGCGCCTTATAACTTATTTGATATGGCGGATGATGTTGCATTATTGATTGATCGTTTAGGCATTGAAAAACCACATATTTTGGGTGCTTCAATGGGGGGGATGATTTCTCAAATTTTAGCAGCAAAATATCCTGAAAAAATTGATAAAGTCGGCTTACTCTTTACCAGTAATAATCAACCTTTGCTACCTCCACCATTTCCAAAACAACTCTTTAGTCTTATCGGTAAACCTGAATCACGTGATGAAGAAGGGATTGTGAATCATTCCTTGAAAGTTTTTCATATGATTGGTTCACCTGGTTATATCAACCAAGTTGAAGCAATTCAAACTGCTCGTAAATTATATCGTCGTAGTTATCACCCAGCGGGTGTACTTCAACAGTTTTTAGCAATATTATGTACAGGTTCCTTACTTAAATTGGATAAGCAGATCAAAAAGCCAACTTTAGTGTTACATGGCTCTAAAGATCGGTTACTACCTCCAAGTCATGGTAAGGCAGTTGCTAAAGCAATTTCAGGCGCTAAATTTGAATTAATTGAGGGAATGGGGCATGATATCCCACCGCATTTTGTTCCTCAACTTAGCGGGTTATTTGCACATCATTTTAAATCATAAGCATTAGGACACTATGGCTGCATTACCATCCCTAAGACAGTTGTCATATTTAGTGACACTGTCTGAGACGCTGCACTTCACTGAAGCAGCGCGCCGTTCGTTTGTAACTCAATCTACTTTATCTGGTGGAATCATGGAGTTAGAACGTTTATTGGGTGGCGTACTCGTAGAACGTGATCGCCAAAACGTACGTTTAACTCCTCTAGGTGAGCAAGTTGTTGCCCGAGCCCGTGTTCTACTCGCCGATGCTCAGGACTTGATGCGGTTAAGTCGAGAAATGAGTGAACCGTTAACTGGTGATTTGCATTTAGGGATTATTCCAACCATCGCCCCTTTCATTTTGTCGCAGCTTTTGGAAGAAGTGCATAAACAACTTCCAAAAATTCAGTTGCATCTGCATGAAGCACAAAGTGAAAAAATTGTTGAAAAACTTGAGCATGGCAATCTAGATGTGATCATGCTGGCTTTACCATTCGACACACGTGGTTTGAAAGTTGCTGAAATTGCGAAAGAAGATTTATTCTTAGTCTGCAATAAAGCAGATCAAAATGCGATGAATGCAAGAAGCTTAGATGATTTAGATCTTTCTCATCTCATGCTCCTTGAAGAAGGTCATTGCTTACGTGATCATACCTTAAGTGTTTGCCCAATCGGTGAGCGTAAAAATGATCACCGTTTAAAAGCAAGCTCATTGCCAACTTTAGTGGAAATGGTCAGTTCAAACTTAGGCTATACACTGCTTCCTGAGATTGCAATTCATGCACATATGCTGAAAAACAATGATCAGATTGTGGTTAAACCTATTGAGAATGCGCCTTCACGCACTTTGGCTTTGGTTACACGTAAAAGTACACCGCTACAAAGTGAATTTGATGTGTTGGTACAAATTCTTCAAAAAATCACGCCAAATTTACGTTAATTTTCCAATACTGAAAAGGAGTCATGATTGACTCCTTTTTTATTGAAGATCTAAAAAGTCTATAGATCACCTCAGCATAAGCAAAATTAAAACGATCTTGTTTTTACTAGATCAAGAATGATAATATTTGAGCAGTACAAAATACTCGCTTATTTTTGTATGTATTGTTACGATGAAAATCGCGAAAAATCGACCTATCCTCAGCTTGTTTTAAAAAGCATGCATCCATCTCGTCGACACATATCCAATCCTTTGCATTGGTCAGCGTTCCACAGGGCTTGAATCTTCCAAGCATCGTTAACAGGTTTTCACAGTTTTCTGTGCCTGAATTTTCGATAGGACGCGTATGAACCGACCTTTATATATTATTTTTTCAACGATTGTCTTAGATGCAATTGGCATTGGCATCGTATTCCCTCTGTTTCCCTCACTACTGAAAGACCTAAGCCATCAGCATAACGTTGTCTTGTTAATGGGGGTTTTCCTAAGCCTGTATGCGCTTATGCAATTTATGTTCTCCCCGATCTTAGGTGCTTTGAGTGACCGCATTGGTCGAAGACCTGTTTTGCTGATTTCACTTGCGGGTTCTGCAATCAACTATTTTTTTCTTGCTTGCTCACCCTCTCTTATCTTGCTGTTCATTGGACGAATCATTGCTGGAATAAGTAGTGCCAATATGTCCGTGGCTTCAGCCTATATCGTTGATACCACGTCAGAAGAAAATCGAGCAAAATACTTCGGTTTAATGAGTGCCATGTTTGGTATAGGATTTATTCTCGGTCCTATCCTCGGTGGATTATTGGGCGGGTATTGGTTACGGCTACCTTTTTTCGTTGCGGCAATTTTAACAACAGTTAACTTGCTTATCGCATTCTGGCTACTCCCTGAATCCCAAAGCAACAATCCTTTACCCACCATTTCTCGACCTGCGATTTCTTTACTTTCCAGTTTAGAAATGAATCCATTTAAAAGTCTTAGTTTTATCCTTGCTCAAAAAAATATACTGCCCATTTTACTGATATTTTTTCTGTTTAGCGCCTGCGGTGAAGCTTATGGTGTCTGCTGGGCACTTTGGGGACATGATACCTTTAAATGGAATACATTTTGGGTTGGTCTTTCTTTAGGCACTTTTGGTTTATGCCAAGTACTGGTTCAGTCATTTATACCTCAACATGCCGTCCGATATTTTGGTGAAAGAAATACCGTGCTGATTGGTCTGGCATGTATATGTATGGCATTAATCATCATGGCTTTTACCCAACACGCTTGGATCATTTTTGCAATCATGCCGATCTTTGCCCTAGGAAGTATTGGTACTCCTGCACTACAAGCTGTTGTTTCACAAAAAATCCCAGCTGCACAGCAAGGACAGTTTCAAGGTGTTATCACCTCAACCATTAGTCTAGCCTCGATTATTGCCCCCTTATTGTTTTCTACACTTTACTTTCATTTCCAAACACGATGGACTGGCGCTATATGGTTGGTTGTCGCGATGATTTATTTAATTGCACTACCTGCAATTTTATCGAGTTTAAAACCACAACAGCTTAAGTCATCCTAGTATTTAAGAACTTCAATGCTTTATTAGAAGCGTTGATTGCTGATTTAAAAAAGCTTAAATCTAAAATAACCAAGTCATTCAATTTCATTAAAATCCGACTGACTGATACAAAAAAGCCCGATTAATTTTAATCGGGCTTAAGACAATCAGATTATCTTGGCTTAACCATTTACAAAGTGCTCAAGCAAAGTTTGTTGAGCATTGTAAATTGCCTCGCCTTCTTTAGGTTGCACACGAGTCCAAGTCCCATCGCCTTGCAATAGCCAAGCGCGGATATTGTCTTTTAAGTAATTGACTAAACCTTGCTGGTAAATGCGTTTTTTTAATGCTGGATCTTCGATCGGGAAGCACACTTCTACACGATTAAATAAATTACGATCCATCCAGTCTGCACTGGAACAGTATATACGTGGATTGCCATTATTTCCGAAATAATAGACACGGGTATGTTCTAAGAAACGCCCGACAATTGAACGAACTCGAATATTTTCAGACAGATTTGGTAACCCTGGACGTAAACAGCAAATTGAGCGAATAATCAGATCAATTTGTACCCCTGCTTGCGAAGCTTCATATAATTTATTGATCAATTGAACTTCAGTTAACGCGTTAACTTTAACAATAATTTGTGCAGGCTTGCCCGCTTTGGCATTGGCAATTTCATCATCAATAAAAGCAATTAACTGAGCATGAAGAGTAAACGGCGCATGTAACAGTTTTTTCAACTTTGCCATTTTCCCCATACCAGTCAATTCTTGAAAAATACGATGTACATCTTCGCAGAGCTCTTTATCTGTAGTGAGCAAACCATAATCGGTATAAATACGAGCATTTGTTGCATGGTAGTTACCCGTACCCAAATGCACATAACGTACTAACTTATTATTTTCACGGCGTACCACCAAGATCATTTTGGCGTGCGTTTTATAGCCCACGATGCCATAAACCACAACAGCACCCGCCTCTTGTAATACATTGGCAACGGCGATATTTGATTCTTCATCAAAACGCGCCCGTAACTCAATCACAGCAGTGACTTCTTTACCATTACGTGCCGCTTCTGCAAGTACCTGAACAATTTCAGAGTCAGCACCACTACGATATAAGGTTTGTTTGATCGCTAGCACTTGGGGATCACGTGCAGCTTCACGCAACAAGTTAATAACTGGTGCAAATGATTCAAATGGATGGTGTAAGAGAATGTCTTGTTTTTGCATTGCTGAAAAAATATTTTCAGACTTTTTCAATACTTTTGGAATCGCGGGTACATGCGAATCATAACGCATATGTGGACGTTTAAAATTTGACACAAGACGTGCCAGATTTACTGGCCCATCCACTTTATAAAGTTGTTCTTGTTCTAGATCAAATTCTTCAAGCAAGTATTCATAAATATGTTTTGGACAGTTTTCTGTCACTTCTAAACGTACTGCACGGCCAAAACGACGTGAACTCAATTCGCCTTTCAATGCTTTGGCTAAGTCTTCTACATCTTCATTCAGCGCCAAATCCGCATTACGTGTGACACGGAACTGATAACAACCTGTAGCTGTCATCCCAGGGAACAAATCCGATACATGCTCATGAATAATCGCAGACAACATCACAAAATGTTCTTTACCGCCTGTAAGCTCATCAGGTAAACGCACTACACGAGGAAGCGAACGTGGTGCTGGTACAACTGCTAAATCAATTTGTCGACCAAATGCGTCTTTCCCTTCTAGAGTCACAATAAAGTTTAAGCTTTTATTGACCAGTCGTGGGAATGGATGTGCAGGATCAAGGCTAATTGGGGTAAGTACTGGTGCAACTTGTTCTTGGAAATATTTTTTAATCCACACAGATTGTGCAGGCGTTAACTCACCACGACGTAAAAAACAAATGTCTTCTTCACGTAACTTAGGAAAAATTTCTTCATTAAGAATACGGTACTGACGCTCAATCGCTTCATGTGCAGTTTTAGAGATTTGGTCTAAAACTTGTTTTGGCGTCAAACCATCTGGTGAACGACTTTCATTCCCTAAAGTTAATTGCTCCATCATTCCTGCAACACGGATTTCAAAAAATTCATCCATATTACGAGAAAAGATCAACAAGAAATTCATACGTTCAAGCAAGGGGTGTAAAGGATCAACGGCTTGCTCTAAAACACGTAAATGGAAATCTAAAATTGAAAGCTCACGATTTATATATCGTTCATTATAAGAATATTCTGTAGGCGTTGTTGTCGTCACTGCGGTATTCATGCAATAAACCTGCATCAAAAAAAATGTCTTAATTCTAGTATGCTTCAAATTTGTGACAATTTCATAAAAAAAGCACATCAATTTGTGCTTTTTTAAATTCATTTATTTAGTGTCAATCTGGAATACGGGTATAACGCATATACTTCAAAACCAAACGCTTACGGTATTGAAGCTTAGAATCATCACGATTTTTTTGATAATACTTCGGATTGGTTAAAATCACCGCTAAAAATGCGGCCTGCTCACGACTTAAACTTGCCGCACTCTTAGAAAAGTAATGTTGTGATGCAGCTTCAACACCATAGATATGATCACCAAATTCAACAGAGTTCATATAGACTTCTAAAATGCGCTGTTTAGTCCACATCCGCTCCATCATGGTGGTGGCAATCGCTTCCTGACCTTTGCGGATAAATGAGCGACGATTATAGAAGAATAAATTTTTAGCCAATTGTTGAGAAATCGTTGAACCACCAGCGACTACTTTGTCTTTTTTTAGATTACGTTGTAGTGCATTTTCAATACCATCCCAGTCGAAACCATGATGATCGAGAAATTTAGCATCTTCAGCAGCGACAATTGCATGTTTAAAATTATCACTGATCTTGTCATAGTCGCGCCATTGATGTTGAATCGGCTCAAAATCAGACAGATATGTCCAACGCATAAACATGGTGGTTTCTACATCATGGGTACGCCAATAAATTAAACTTGAGAAAATCCATAGCTGAATCATGATCAAAATACTGACCACAATTAACAAAGCACGAACAATAAAAGCTTTCATGTCAGCTGCTTACTCCGAAAATTCTGACGTTTCATGTTAAGCTGAATCTATCTATAAAAAGCTAAGCAATAGCATGTCTAAATATCAAGATCTTTCAACTTATAGCCAACCCAATTCTATTGGTAAAATAACCTTATTGCTGATTGTCATCAATGTCGGTTTATTTGCCATCCAAGTCTTATCAGGTGTCAATATTACTGACCCGACAACATTGGACGCGTTGCGTTGGGGTGCTGATTATGCACCTTTAACCTTCTTAGAGGAACCATATCGCTTATTCAGCAGTATGTTTTTTCACTTCGGTATCCTGCATCTAATGATGAATATGTGGGCACTGTATATTTTTGGTGATGTTGCTGAAAAAACTTTAGGAAAGTTTTATTTCCTTGGACTTTATATCCTTGCTGGACTCATGGGAAGTTTATTAAGTGGTTATTTGGATATTCGAAATAGCTACGAACTGCTGCAAAATTTTGATCAAAAACTCTTTCCTCATGTATCTGCAGGTGCATCGGGTGCTGTAATGGGACTTGGTGGTGCACTGACACTACTATCGTTGTTCCCACCTACCCCGAATCAAAGATTCATTTTAGATAAAAGATCACTTTTAACCGTACTTGCGGTCAACTTAGCTTTTGGCTTTTTAGCCTCTGGAATTAACAATGCGGCCCATATCGGTGGGATGTTAATGGGTGCGGTCATGGCTTTGGCTTGGTATGCAACACAGCGTGCCAAAATGGGTAAAGCTGCCAATATTATCATTGTGATTTTAGGGATTGCAGCAACCTATGGCGTTTATCTCTATTGCCAGCATCTCGTTGGACCACTTAGCCCACTTTGGCAACAAGCCATTGCACAAATGCGTGAGCAATTAAACTTTTAATCTCTAAAATAGCTTGTCTATGCCGTAATAAAACATTACAGAGTACACTGAATTCAAGAAGCATAAAAAATGGCGACCTAGTAGGTTGCCATTTTTTAATTTACTGTCTTCACTGGGCAGCCTTTTAAAGGCTCAACTGAGATTAAACAGTCAAATAAAACCACTTAAACAAAGCGGTTTAATTCAACTCTCTTAGACTTTGCAATGGTGGGATTTCAGATAAATAGCTCAATCGGTAACGTCCAATCAATGCGCACAACACTGCCATCGAAATTGGTAAAATCAACCAAATTTCCCAATGTAATTGCACCACCATTTCCATACGATAACTGGCAACTGCACTAATCACCTCTGCAAAGAAACAGGAAACAATCCCCGCCAATAATCCAATAAAACCGATTTCAAAACTCATCATATTTTTTAACTGACGCTTTGAACTACCAAAAGAACGTAACAATGCCACTTCTTTTTTACGTTCATCCATCAGCAAATTGATACAGGCGATCAGCACCAAAAAACCAGATAAACTTACCAATACTGCCAAAACTGTAATGATTTTGACCAACACAGAAACCAAGTTTTTAATTTCATCAAAAATTAAAGTGACGTCAATAAATACCGTATTGGAAAATTGCTGAATCAGATTAACCATCTTGATTTTTTCACTCGGTGGCACATAAAAACTCCCTAAGTAGCTGCCTGCGTTTTCATCCAACGTCTTTGGAGTAAAAATAAAGAAAAAGTTTGGACTAAAGCTTTGCCATTCCACGGTACGCAAATTCACAACTTGCGCGTCCAAATTTTCCTCAGGCAAACTAAAGGTTAAACGATCACCAATTTTAATGCCCAATTCTTCAGCCAATTTGGCCTCTACAGATACCTGCCCAATTTGAGTTAATTGAGCATTTCCCGCAACAATAATATTATCTTGTGGATAATGATCTGCTTGGGTGAGATTTAACTCACGACGTAAAGAATTATTGGTTTTTACCAATTGGGCAGGAAAAGCTTGACCATTTTTTGCCAATAAGCGCCCTTTTACATTGGGATATAACGGTGTACTTTTCCATTGTTGCTGTGCTAATTGTTGCTTAAAGGCATCCAGTTCAAATGGTGGTAGACCATAAATAAACTGGTTAGGCGTTCCTTCAGGCAATTGTTGCTGCCAACGCTCTAATAAATCAGTTCTCAATACAGCAAGTACCGTGATCAGACTTAAACCCAATGCCAAAGCGGTAATTTGCAATGCGGTTTGCGAAGGGGTTCGGATATAGGCTGAGAGCCTATTTTTCATTGATTTTAAAGTCTTTAAAATCATCCAAACCACTGCATATAACAAAGCTGTTAACACAATGACTGCACCCATTACCAACGCAGTAAGTATCAGATTTTCGGTCAAGACCAAACTAAAAATAATCAAGCTGACTAAACCTGTAGCCATCATCCACAACATTGAACGTGCCGACTTTTCTTGTTGGCGTATCACCCGAATAGGCGGTGTATTTAACAGTTGCCACAAGCTCGGTAAAATAAATCCAATCAATACAATTGCACTGGTAAAAATTGCAATAGGCAAAGGACCAACCAGCATCTGCAACATTGAAAATTGCAACTCTAGGTTCGGAATCATCTGCAACATCAATTGCAACAACGAATAACCTAAAATCAGTCCTAAAATACTGCCAATGACAATGGCGATTAAAATAACAACGCTCAGCAACCCGAGATAGGTTTGAAAAATCTGCCGTTTCGTTGCCCCCATACAACGCATCAGTGCAATATGATCTTGGTTCTGCTGTACATAACGCTGACTGGTTAAAGCGATGGCTAAACCACATAAAAGAATCGTCAGAATATTGGCCAATTGTAAGAAAGTATCGAGGTTTTCAATTGGTTTAAGTAAGCGTGAATTACCCTCATCTGCATTACGTAGTCTTAAATTACTTTGTGCATCTAGTTCATTATCCGCATTTTGTTGATCTTGTATGGATTGATCTGTTTGTGAGTGTGTTGCTGGCTGATTTTCAGTCGATGTAGTGGCACTTGGTGCACTTAAAGCTGAATCTGCATCCGAATTTTGTGCAATCTTTGGATTCACATTTTGCTTTTCTTGCGCTTTAAAAGTCTTAAAAAATTGCTGATATGTTGCAATCGACTCCGCATCCCCTGCCATCAACAAACGATATTCAATCCGACTTCCAACTTGAATTGCACCCGTTTTTGCAACATCTGCTTGAGAGATAATCACGGTTGGCGAAAAGGCAGAAAAGCCTAATTCTTGATTTGAATCATGTTCAATGATGCCAGTAACTTTAAACTGACCATTGGCAATTTGAACGCTATCGCCTAGGTTTAATTTTAATAACTCTTGTGCGCGTTTGCTTAGCCAAACCCCGCCACTTTGTAAGGCTTGTTTTGGCGCAATCCTTAATTCACCACGTAAGGGAAATGCTGTGTCAATGGCTTTCACATTGACCATAACAAACTGATCCTGTGTAGAGGCCATTGAACCAAAAATGGTGACATGGGACTGTTTTAATTTTAAATCATCAGCCTGTTTGATCCATTGTTGGTCAATTGGATCTGTATCACTAAGTTGTAAATCTGCAGCTTGCATTTTGGCAGCTTGTAAGGTCACTGCTTGTTTGACTTGATCATTGCTAAACTTTAATGCAGTAGTCGCACTAATGGCTAAACTCAATGCAATAATCAGCAGATATATGCCTGAACTGGCAAAACTTTGCCTAAATAAGGGTTTAAACAAGGTCAACATTACACCACCTCATTCGATTGAGGAGTTTGCACATGTTCAATCAATTGACCATCTTTTAATTCATAATGACGTTGGCACTGTGCGGCCAATTGCGAATCGTGAGTGACAAGCACTAAAGTTGTACCGAGTTCTTTATTTAAATCAAATAAGAGTTGTTCAATTTCAAAGGCGGTATGTTCATCTAAATTGCCTGTAGGTTCGTCGGCAAAAATAATTTTGGGGTCAGAAATTAAAGCTCGTGCAATGGCAACCCGTTGTTGCTCCCCACCAGACAATACTTTCGGTGTTTGCTGGCTTTGTCGTTCTAAACCAACTTTGGCCAATAAACTTAAAGATTTTTGTTCTGCGTGTGCATAATTAAAATTCTTCTGTAAACGTAATGGTAACATCACATTTTCTAAGGCAGAAAGATGTGGGAGCAACTGGAAAGATTGAAATACAAAACCAATATATTGAAGTCGAATCAACGCACGTTGTTCTTCATTTAAATGCTCAATTGATTCACCACAAACACTGAGTTGACCTGCACTGGCTTGATCGAGAGTAGCAAGGATGCCTAATAAAGTTGATTTTCCGGAACCAGAACGTCCAGTAATCGCGACCTGTTCACCTGTATAAATATTAAGATTTAGATTTTCAAAAATTGTAAGCGTTTGATGAGGTAATTCTATCTTTTGTGTAAGTTGCTGTGCAGAAATTATCACTTGTGGCATGATGGGAGAAGTTGAATCATCCTGAACCTTAGACATCATAAAGTACCTTATATGCAAATCAAAAAATTGTTAAATTTGAAAATGATGAAAAATCTAATTCATTGTTTATTTTTTAGCATATTCTGTCTGTTGCCCGTTAGTAGTTTTGCAAAAACGATCATGATTTTAGGTGATAGCTTAAGTGCGGGTTATGGTATTAGCCCACAACAAGGCTGGGTTTTCTTGCTACAGCAACGCTTAAACCAACAATTTCCTAAACAACATAATGTGTTGAATGCCAGTGTAAGTGGTGAAACCACCAGTGGTGCGTTGGCGCGTTTTCCAAAACTATTACAAAGCCATAAACCTGATATCGTGGTGATTGAGTTGGGTGGCAATGATGGTTTACGCGGTCAACCGCCACAAATGATTCATAAAAATCTTGCGCAATTAATTCAACAAAGCCAGAACAGCCAAGCCACGGTCATTTTATTGGGAATGAAAATTCCACCGAATTATGGCGCAGCTTATAGTCAAGCTTTTGAGAAAAATTACCAAACCCTAAGCCAACAATACAAAGTTAAAATGCATCCGTTTTTTATGAATGGAATTGCAGGCAATAAAAGTTTGATGCAAAAAGACTTAATCCACCCCAATGCAACGGCACAGAAAATTCTGCTAGATAATATTTATCCTTTAATTCGAGGCGCGCTTTAATTTTTTCTCAAAGCCGAAATGATTGCAGCTGTTTATTTGACTAAATCGGATGTCGTGTTTTTAAGGACATCCGCAAAATTAAATAAACGCGCTAATAAATGGTAAATATAGTCCAAACTCGATTCTTGTTCGGTAAATAGAATCCGATGTAACATCGGTGCAATAACAATTTCAATAATCAGTTGATTTTCGATGCTTGTTTCATTCCTTTGCTGGGCACGTTGCTGGATAATGTCTAACTGTTGAATCAAAAAGTCATAACACTTACCAGAGGTCGGCGAATCATTTTCCGCCACAATATCGCTTAAGATTGTACGCCCAACGGGTGAGGCATATTCCTCAAAATATTGCTCCATCCATGCATATAAGTCTTGCTTAAAACTACCAAGATCCGCAGGTACACTGTCTGGATGTAAAATATTAAAGCCAACATCTGCAAGCAGTTGAGATAAATCTCCCCAACGTCGATAGATCGTAGAGGGGGTGACCCCTGCAAATTCAGCAATCATCGGAATCGTCAAATCTGCCACAGCAACATTTTGCTGTAATGTTTGCACTGCATTATGAACTGCAGCTTGTATTCGTGCACTGCGCCCACCGGGACGCAAACCTGTAATCACTTTCGTCATCAGCAAATCACTACAAATCTATAAATGAAAATCTATCAATGGGTTAATAATTAAAGAACAGCTTTAAGCAAAAATCATCTTAGCTAAACCTTTGTGTTTAATCCAAAATACGGTATAAAAGCTAATTAATAGCTTTTATGTACATGTTGATTATGCGCAACTCTAATTTTAATCGTCAAGTGACTTCCTATAAATTAAGCCATAATGCTGCACTGTACACACATACTTTTACCCTGATGACCTTTTTGGCAGCCTCAAGCGCACCAACACCGTTATATCGTTTGTATCAACAACACTTCCATTTTTCTCCTGTTTTATTAACGCTTATCTTTGCCACCTATGCGTTTGCATTGCTATTAACCTTATTGGTGGCAGGATCATTGTCTGATTATATTGGACGTAAGCCAGTTATTTTTGTGGCATTGATTTTAGAAATTATGTCCATGGGCTTTTTCTTGTTTGCATCCAATATCGAAATGCTGTTTATCGCACGAGGTTTGCAAGGTATTGCCACGGCTTTAGCCGCATCTACATTTGGAGCAGCTTTACTTGATTTAAGTAAAACACAGGGTTCTTTAATTAATAGTATTTCTCCAATGCTCGGCATGGCTGCGGGTATGCTGATGACCTGTATTGTTTTAGAGTTTTCAACTGTTCCATTGACACTAATTTTTGAAATACTCATCTTTCTTTTTGTATCTACCAGCTTTATCGCAATTTTTAGCCCTGAAACAGCAACTAAACGTGTGGGTGCTTTGGCATCATTAAAACCGCAACTGACTATTCCAGTACAAACCCGAAAAGCACTCTTGATCGTAAGTCCAATTAATATCTCGTTATGGATGGTCAGTGGGTTCTTCCTCTCGTTAATGCCGTCATTGCTGGCTCAAGCTTTCCATGTGCAATCGGCATGGCTGAATGGCATGATGTTTATTACTCTATCAGTTTCAGGGGCTGTTGGGATTTTAACACTGCGCAATGCGTCAACATTTAAAATTCTAATTACTGCTGCAATTACGATTGTCTTGGGCTCAAGTGTTATTTTGCTTGGCATTCATCTGGTGCAACCAATCTTATTGTTTATTGGTGCTGTGGTGACTGGGATTGGCTTTGGTACAGGTTTTATGGGTGCAATTCGTGCTGTAATGCCCTTAGCTTTACCTGAACAACGTGCAGGTTTAATGGCCGCATTTTTTGTTGAAAGCTATTTGGCCTTTAGTATACCTGCGATTATTGCTGGATACTTTGTCAATAAAGTTGGCTTAATTTTTACAGCAGATGTCTATATTTGTATGATTATTTTGTTGGCCAGCTTGGCGTTTGTTTTTGCTTTTAAAAATAAACAGAACATCCACTAAAGTATGTTAAAAATCAAAGCAAAACAAAAGGCGCATTGAGCGCCTTTGGATTTAAATCTTAGATTAAGCAGGAATATCACGGATAGATGCTTTGCGAATTGCTTCTTTAAGGGCGTCATAGCCATGAATTGGTGGGAACTGTGGAAATTCACGAATCACATTTTCAGGCGCATCAAATAAGAAACCATGATCAGCTTCACCCAACATTGTTGTATCGTTATACGAATCGCCTGCTGCGATGACACGGTAATTTAGACCATGTAATGCTTTTACAGCTTCACGCTTTTGATCAGGTTGACGCAATTTATACGCAGTGATCATACCATTTTCATCAGTTTCTAATTTATGACAGAAAATTGTTGGCCAACCTAACTGTTGCATCAACGGATGTGCAAACTCATAAAATGTATCTGAAAGAATAATCAACTGAAAATGGGTACGTAACCATTCTACAAACTCTTTTGCACCCGGAAATGGCCCCATGTCTGCAATCACAGCTTGAATGTCATTTAAGCCTAGACCATGCTGTTTAAGAATATTTAAGCGTTGAGTCATCAACACATCGTAGTCAGGGATATCACGAGTTGTTGCTTCTAATTCTTTGATTCCTGTTTTTTTAGCAAAATTGATCCAGATTTCTGGTACCAATACACCCTCAAGATCAAGACATACGATTTCCATGGGTTCTCCCAAATGTCAGTTAAAAATTTTGGGCTTATCATAGCACTAAAGTTTAAAAAGAATGCTGAAAGTTTTTACAGCAAATCTATTTCATTTGGTTATGCATAAGGCTTGTAAATGTTTACAAATCTGTTTTATTCATAAGCATTTTAATTAATCTGCTAAGTGGCATATTTCATTTACTTTAAAATATCTGATTGTCAAAAGCAGCAATTCACAGAAGTTGAATTGAGCTAATTTTTGCCAAAATGCTTAAATTCAAATATCTTTTGAATATGTTTACGAAAAATGTAGCTTCAAGCTAACTGCCAGGAGCAGATATGACCGCCATTCCAACCATAGATCTTGTGGACGCACTTGCGACTGAGTATGCCGACAAATCACCTTCTGAAATTTTAGAACTTGCGCTTTCTCAGGAAGGTGAAATTGCAATTTCATTTTCTGGCGCAGAAGACGTTGTTCTTATCGATATGGCACATAATTTAGGCAAACCATTTCGTGTTTTTAGTTTAGATACAGGCCGTTTACATCCTGAAACCTATCAATTTCTTGAAACAGTTCGTAAGCACTATGGGATTAAAATTGAAATTTGCTTTCCTGAAGCTGATGCCGTTCAACAATTGGTTAATGAAAAAGGCTTATTTAGTTTCTATCAAGATGATCATAAAGAATGCTGTGGTATTCGTAAAGTTCAGCCCTTACGTAAAAAATTAGCCACTTTAGATGGCTGGATCACAGGACAACGCAAAGATCAAAGTCCAGGCACACGTACAGAAATACCAGTTATTCAAGTGGATAGTGGTTTTTCTGGTGAAGGGAAACAACTAATTAAATATAATCCATTGGCAAATTGGTCCAGTGCGGATGTATGGAACTATATTCGTATGATGGAGATTCCTTATAATCCATTACATGAAAAGGGTTTTATCTCAATTGGCTGTGAACCATGTACCCGTCCAGTATTGCCAAATCAACATGAACGCGAAGGCCGTTGGTGGTGGGAAGAAGCAACGCATAAAGAATGTGGCTTACATGCAGGTAACTTAAAAAAGTAATAGTAGAAAAAGTCATGAAAACTCATGGCTTCTTATTAACTTATCGTTCATCGAAATGCTTGGATTTTACGCTTAGAAAAGTTTTATACTAAGATTTGTTGATATTTCCCCTATAGCTTGCGTTGTGGGCTAGAGTTGAGTAGGTAACGACATGTAAAAATAGCAATACTATTTTCAAGTTTCATCACACAGACTGAGATAATTTTAGCTATACACTGAGTATCTACAAAGCACTGCTTTGTCGGCACCACAAGACGCAGCGATGTACAAATTGTTTTCCAACATGTCATCGTTGTAACCATGGATGAATGATCAACAGACCCAAGTTACACGGCTCTATAATTCTAACAATTCACCAACTCATAAATGAGTTGTGGTAGAAATTGCAGTGAGGCAATCCAAGACTATGCGCCCATTACACCCCATTGATTTTATTTTTTTAAATTTAGAAAAACGTCAACAACCCATGCATGTTGGTGGGTTATTCTTATTTGAAATACCCGAACATGCGCCTTCTACATTCATTCAAGATCTCGTTGCGGATATTCGTAACTCAAAATCTATCCCGGTCCCACCTTTTAACAATCGCTTAAGTGGTATGTTTTGGGATGAAGATGAAGAATTTGATATTGATCATCATTTCCGTCATATCGCATTACCTCATCCAGGACGTATCCGTGAATTATTGATTTATATTTCACAAGAACACAGTTCACTGATTGACCGAGCAAAGCCACTTTGGACTTGTCATATTATTGAAGGCATTGAAGGCAATCGTTTTGCCATGTACTTTAAAATCCACCATGCCATGATTGATGGTGTAGCAGGTATGCGTCTTTTAGAAAAATCATTTTCAAAAGATGCTGATTCCAAAACCATTATTCCTCCTTGGTGTGTCGAAGGTAAACGTGCAAAACGTTTAAAGGAAACCAAACTGGATAAAGCTAAAAAAATATTCTCTGCACTAAAAGGACAAGTTGAAGCAGCCCCCAAGGTCACCCAAGAGCTATTCCAAACTGTATTTAAAGAAATGGGGAAAAACCCCGATTATGTTTCAAGCTTTCAAGCACCCAGTAGTTTATTTAACCAACGCGTAAGTTCATCACGTCGTTTCGCTGCCCAGTCCTTTGAACTTGACCGTTTCAGAGATATTTCCAAAGCTCTTGGCGTCACGATTAATGATGTAGTACTGGCTGTCTGTGCGGGCGCGTTACGTGATTATTTAATCACACAAGAGGCTTTACCGAAAAAGCCACTGATTGCAATGGTTCCTGCCTCATTACGTGATGATGACTCAGATATGAGTAATCGTATCACCATGATTTTGGCAAATTTAGGAACCCATAAAGAGAGTCCGTTAGAACGTTTAGACATCATTAAGCGCAGTGTACAAAATGCAAAAAATCGTTTTAAACGTATGAGTTCCGATCAAATCTTAAACTATAGTGCTTTCGTTTTTGGTGCAGCAGGCATCAATATTGCATCAGGACTTATGCCAAAGCGTCAGGCATTTAATGTGATTATTTCCAATGTACCTGGACCACGTGAACCTTTGTATTGGAATGGCGCTAAATTAGATGCCCTATACCCTGTTTCAATTGTTTTGGATGGTCAAGCACTGAATATCACCATGACTAGTTATTTAGACAAATTAGAAGTGGGTTTAACCGGTTGCCGTAAATCTCTGCCTAAATTGCAAAATCTTCTGACTCATTTAGAAAATGAAATCCAAAAATTTGAGCACATTATTGCTGAGAAAAATGCAGTTGAACTTGCCGATAAAAAGCCAAATGCTCAAACAAAAGCAGATACTCAAGCCAAACTGAAAGAATCTATTGCCGAACGAAAGTCAGTATAAGATTTTATAATTGATTTTATTTTAGGGTTAATTTAAATATAAAACATAAATTGATTCAAAATTAAGGGGCTAATTAATGCCCCTTAATCTTTAACATTACGACACTTGTTTAACAGTTGATGACAGACATTTACAACCATGTCTTTGGTAATTTTCACTTCTTGACCATTGTCATCTAACATGACACATGTATTTTTAGGTTGGCTTTCCAATACATGTTTTATACTACGACTGATTAATTGTTCACTTACACTCATTTTTTGACCTCACTTGCTAAGACTGTGGAAGGGAGAAAGTCTTTGGCTACCTTTGTAATCTAGTATTGTGAAATCAGTCCTAAAAGTAAAATTTCAGATGTAACAACTGTTTAACGATATCCTGTTACAATTTCAACTTAAAATGATATCGTATTGCTCTTGCGTGTATAAATTTTCGACTTGGAATTTAATCACACGATTAATAAAATGCTCTAAATCCGCGACTGCTGGGGCTTCCGCAGTGAGCAGGCGATCAATTACAGATGGATGACCTATAACAGTAAAGCCACTCTTAGACTCATAAGCACGGGTATATCTTAAGATTTCTCGAAAAATTTCGTAACATACTGTCTCAGCTGTTTTCACAAATCCGCGCCCTTGACATGTTGGGCATGATTCACACAACAAATGCTCCAAAGATTCACGTGTACGTTTACGTGTCATTTCAACTAAGCCAAGTTCGGAAACTTGAGTAATTTTAGTTTTTGCATGGTCACGTTCAAGCATTTTATCAAATTGATTCATGACCTCTTCACGATGTACAGCTTCCTGCATATCAATGAAGTCGATAATAATAATGCCACCCAAATTACGTAAACGTAATTGGCGTGCAATCACTTGAGTTGCTTCCATATTGGTTTTAAACACAGTGTCTTCTAGTGTACGACCACCGACATAGGAACCTGTATTGACATCAATTGTAGTCATCGCCTCAGTCTGATCAATCATCAGATAACCACCCGACTTCAATGCAACTCGGGTTTGTAATGCTTTTTGAATATCTTCTTCGACATTGTACAAATCAAAAAGTGGACGTTCACCAGGATAATGCTGCAAACGGCTTTCCATACTCGGTACAAATTCACAAACGAACTCTTGCAACTTGGCATGTATTTCTCTTGAATCGACATAAATCGTTGCCGTATCATCATTGGCTAAGTCGCGAATAACACGTTGTGGTAAAGGAAGCTCTTCAAAAATCAACGAAGGAACTGCAATAATTTTTTGTTTTTTCTGAATAAATTCCCAAAGCTTGGCTAAATACGCCATATCTTGAGCAATTGAAGCCTCTTCAATGCCTTCAGCAGCTGTACGTACAATGACCGAACCAGGCAACTTATGCTCACTTTGAATCCTTTCAATCATTGAACGTAAACGGTCACGCTCTTCTTCGGACTCAATCCGCTGTGATACCCCAATATGGCTGCCATATGGCATCAAAACAAGATAACGAGATGGGATAGAAAGATCTGTACTCAGTCGTGCACCTTTAGTACCCAACATATCTTTCATCACTTGAACTGTCAGAATTTGACCGGGTTGTAATAACTCAAAGACATTCGGCGTAGGTTGATTACGCGACCAAATCATATCATTGATATGTAAGAATGCAGTACGTGATAAGCCAATATCCACAAAGGCTGCTTGCATCCCTGGAAGTACACGGACAACTTTTCCTTTATAAATATTCCCGACTAACCCGCGTTTAACAGTCCGCTCAACAAACAGTTCGTTAACCGTACCATTTTGAATTAGCGCCACACGACATTCCATAGGTGTGACGTTAATCAATAACTCGTCAGACATAACTAAACTCAAAACATTATAAAAATTCTTTTCAGCAGTTAATTTAGTGCCTCAACTGCGCTGATCTATACGATCAAGTAACTGTATCGTTTCATGCAACGGTAGCCCAACCACATTGCTATAACTACCATTTATACCTATCACATACTTTGCCGCAATGCCTTGAATTGCATATGCGCCAGCTTTCCCCAAAGGTTCACCTGTAGCCCAATATTCTTCCATATCATTCAGACTGAATTGTTGGAACTCAACTTGCGTGCGAACCACGACACTCAATAATTGATGTGCATTTGCAACGCAAACACCTGTCAATACTTCATGTTTTTGACCTGACAATAATGTCCATATTTCAAAAGCATGCTGCTTAGATGTTGGCTTACCAATAATTTGATTGGCAAAAACCAAGCTTGTATCTGCTGCAATGACAGTGCTTTGCGGGTACAATTTCAATACCACTTTGGCTTTGCTTTCAGCCAAACGTTGTACATACTGCTCAATCTGTTCATGCTCTAAGACAGATTCGTCAATATCTGGGCTGTGGATGCTAAAATCCAAGCCCACTTGTAAAAGCAGCTCTTTACGCCTTGGCGAGCCTGAGGCCAGAATTAAATGCGCCATCTTCTTAATAAATAATAAAGAACTGGCCAGCAAAAAATACTCGAAACCAATGTCTGCCAATGACGGGTAATCGAAAAATGCGTACCTGCCATCACTTGTGCCATAAAGGTAAATACCAAATGTGCTAGGATTGCAAACATACTAATAATCCAAAGATTACTAAATGTCAGCACACGTCTTTCTCGAATAAAATAACGAGTTAAAAATGCAATCAGCACATAGCTCAACGCATTCATCCCCAAAGGTGCATCTAATAATAGATCGGTAAATAGACCCATGGTAAATGCAAACCAAATTCCACACCATGTAGGTTGACACAACACCCAAAACAGCATGATCAAAAACATATATAGTGGTCGCCATCCTGCTATCGCATAGGACATCGGATACACCACTAAAATTGAACCAATAATAATGGATACAACAATGATCCATAATGGATCTTTACGTTGCTTTTCAGAAGGTAATCTTTTAGCGATCAACATTTGGCTGCTCCATCGCTAAAGAATCTGAGAAAAGTACCACAACATGATGACCGCCTGCTAATTGTGCAGCTGGAACCACATCAATTTGCGCAAACTCACCCGTGTTGTGACGCATAACTTTAGATACTGAACCGACCAAATAACCGGCTGGAAAATGTTGACCTAAGCCTGAACTATAGACCTTATCACCCACTTTGATATTGGCACTTGTTGGAACATATTCCATTTTCAAATGTCCTAAATCACCAGTACCCGTCACGATGGCGCGCATACCTGAGCTTTCTAAACGTACAGATAAAGAATGTTCTTTATCGGAAAGTAACATAACGCGACTACTATGGGGATAGACGTTGATGATTTGCCCCATGATTCCTTTATCATCTAAAACGGTTTGCCCGACTTTTAAATGATTAGCTTCACCGCGGTTGATGATAATGATATGGCGCAATGGGTCAGCATCGGTTCCAATCACTTCTGCAATTTCCATACGCCCATCGATAATCAATGGCGTATCAAGCAAACCACGTAAACGGGTATTTTCAGCAGAAAGTTCAGAGAGTTTTTGCAGACGTACTTGAGCCTGAAGCAATTCAGCTTGCATCGCAGTATTTTCACGACGTAACTGAGCCTCAGATTTAGTTTGTTGATTTAGCCATTCTTTCGACAATACAGGATAACTTGCTAAGGCATAAATTGGATTATATGCCGCATACAAGACATCTCTTGCCGGTTGAATCACTTGTGGCATGCGCCAGTTAAAAAACAGCACTACCAAACAAGTGATGACCGCAATGATGAACGAGCGAAAAGATGGCGGTTGTCTTGAAAAGAGATTCGGTTGCACCGCCTCATCCTTAAACTTAATCGAGTATAGTTTAGCCTACAAAAAGCATATCATGGTTTGGATTGTCAAAGAATTCTAAGACTTTACCGCCACCACGTGTTACACAAGTTAAAGGATCTTCTGCTACAACAACAGGTAGACCTGTTTCTTGAGCAAGCAACTTATCTAGGTTACGCAGTAATGCACCACCACCTGTCAGCACAATACCACGCTCAGCGATATCTGAAGATAACTCAGGTGGAGTTTGCTCAAGTGCCGATTTCACAGCAGAAACAATACTTTGTAATGGATCAGAAATCGCTTGGGTAATCTCATCTGAGGTAACCGTAATCGCACGCGGTACACCTTCAGCAAGGTTACGACCACGAACTTCAATTTCTAAAGTTGTGCCGTCAGCAACAGCCATACCCACTTCTTTTTTGATAGTTTCAGCCGTTGTTTCACCAATTACACAACCATGTGCTTTACGTACATAGTTAATAATTTGTTCATCAAAAACATCACCACCAATACGTAAAGAATCTGCGTACACACAACCTTGTAAGGAAATGATGGCAATTTCAGTTGTACCACCACCCACATCTACGACCATAGAACCACACGCTTGCTCAACAGGCATACCCGCCCCAATCGCAGCAGCCATAGGCTCTTCAATCAAACGTACATCACGTGCACCTGCGTTAAACACAGCTTCACGAATCGCACGGCGTTCTACCAATGTTGATTTACATGGTACACATACCACTACACGAGGTGCAGGTGGAAATAAACGTTTTTCATGCACTTTACCAATAAATTGATTTAACATGGTTTCAGTAACTTCGAAATCTGCAATAACACCATCTTTCATCGGACGGATTGCAGAAATATTGGCTGGGGTACGACCAAGCATTTGCTTAGCATCTAAACCTACAGCTGCAACAATTTTCTGCGAACCACTGTGACGAATTGCCACAACTGTCGGTTCGTTTAATATAATGCCCCTTCCTGGTGCATAAATAAGTGTATTTGCAGTACCTAAATCAATGGCTAGATCTGGCGAAAACAAGCCAATTAGTCGTTTTAGAATCACGGGTCGTTCTCAGTTTAAACTTTATATGGACGCAAGATGGCAACTTTAACTAAATGTGATGATTTGAACAAGTCAATCGCTTATTATAACGCACGATATTTTGAATTTTTTTAAAACTGATTAGGTGAGACATCATGTCAAGTTCAGATGTTCAGCATTCTGCAGAATTAAATGCACAAACTGTATCGCAAATCGCCAATCTTGCTCGATTGTCGCTGAATGATACGCAATCTGCTGAATATGCTCAAAGTTTAAATAAAATCTTAGGAATGATGGAGACCTTAAAAGCGATCAATACCGATGGTGTTGAGCCACTTAAGAGTCCATTTGATAATCCGCAACCACTTCGTCCAGATGTTGTGACTGAAGTGAATCATCGTGAAGAATATCAAGCCATTGCTCCTGCAACTCAGGATGGTTTGTACCTTGTTCCGAGAGTGATTGAATAATATTTGATCAAATGAACTTATTTTAAAAAATTAATCGTAAAGAATTGTACTCATGACTGATTTACACCGTTTATCGATTCGTGAAATGACAGAAGGCTTAAAATCTGCCCAATTTTCATCTCGTGAATTGACTCAGCATTATTTGGATCGTATTGCGAAAATTGATGATCGTGTCAAATCGTATGTAACGGTCACTCCCGAACAAGCGTTGGCACAAGCTGATGCTGCTGACAACTTACTAAAATCTGGAACAGCTGGCGTATTGACTGGTGTTCCACTGGCGCATAAAGATATTTTTTGTACCCAAGGGATTAAAACCACTGCGGGTTCAAAAATGCTGGACAATTTCATTTCACCTTATGATGCAACTGTAGTGGCAAAAACCAAAGCAGCTGGCCTAGTGACTTTAGGTAAAGTGAACATGGATGAATTCGCAATGGGTTCAACCTCTGAAAGTTCATTCTACGGTGCGACTAAAAACCCATGGAATTTAGAACATGTTCCTGGAGGCTCTTCTGGTGGTTCGGCTGCTGTTGTCGCGGCTGATCTTGCACCGCTGGCAACAGGTACCGACACAGGTGGGTCAATTCGCCAGCCAGCTTCTTTCTGTGGCTTAACTGGTCTTAAACCGACTTATGGCCGTGTCTCTCGTTTCGGGATGATTGCGTTTGCATCATCACTGGATCAAGGTGGCCCAATGGCACGTTCTGCTGAAGACTGTGCTTTTTTGATGAACACCATTGCTGGACATGACCTCAAAGATTCAACCTCTATCAACAAAGAAGTGGATGACTATGTTGCAAACTTAAATGCAACAGCTGTGAAAGGTTTACGTATTGGTATTCCAAAACAATACTTCAATGTTCAAGGCCTCGATACAGAAGTTAAGACACGTGTTGAAGAATCGTTGAAAAAATTGCAAGACATGGGCGCAACGTTGGTTGAAATTGACCTCAACATGACTGAAGCCTATGTACCAACTTATTATTTGATCGCACCTGCGGAAGCATCTTCTAACTTGTCACGTTATGATGGTGTTCGCTATGGCTACCGTTGTGAAAACCCAACAGATATTTTAGATCTCTATAAACGCTCTCGTTCAGAAGCATTTGGTGCAGAAGTACAACGTCGTATCTTGATTGGTACTTATGCGCTTTCTGCTGGTTATTACGATGCTTATTATGTGAAAGCACAAAAAGTTCGTCGTTTAATCCAACAGGATTTCTTAAAAGCTTTTGAGAATGTCGATGTCATTGCAGCACCATCTGCACCAACGACAGCATACAAAATCGGTGCGAACTTGAGTCCAACCGAAATGTATTTAGGCGATATCTATACACTTGCGGTGAACTTAGCGGGCTTACCAGCCATTAACGCACCTGTTGGTTTTGATACGAATAATCTCCCAGTAGGTTTACAGTTAATTGGTAACTATTGGTCAGAATCACAATTGCTTTCAATTGTGCATCAATATCAACAAAATACAGATTGGCATACTAAACGTGCGGCAATTGCTGAGGAGAATGCATAATGACCGAAGCTCAAAAGTTAGCACCGTCCGTGTCAAAGCTGATTGACGGTTGGGAAGTCGTTATTGGTATTGAGATTCACACACAGCTTGCAACTCAGTCTAAAATCTTTTCAGGTTCATCAACTGAATTTGGTCAAGATCCGAATACTCAAGCCAGCCTTGTTGACTTGGCAATGCCAGGTGTACTTCCTGTGCTAAACCAAGAAGTGGTTGATCTTGCGATTCGTTTTGGTTTGGGGATTGATGCCTATATCGATCAAGCCTCTGTATTTGCGCGTAAGAACTACTTTTACCCAGACTCGCCAAAAGGCTACCAGATCAGCCAGATGGACAATCCTATCGTCGGGCTAGGTCATATCGACATCCAGCTTGAAGATGGCACAGTGAAGCGTATAGGCGTGACCCGTGCGCATTTGGAAGAAGATGCAGGTAAATCAATTCACGATCAATTCGAAGGCATGTCTGGTATCGACTTAAACCGTGCTGGCACACCTTTACTTGAAATCGTGTCTGAACCTGATATGCGTTCAGTTGAAGAAGCTGTTGCTTATATCAAATCGATTCACACTTTGGTGCGTTGGTTAGGGATTTCTGACGGTAATATGGCTGAAGGTTCATTCCGTGCTGACTGTAACGTATCGTTACGTCGTCCTGGGCAACCATTTGGTACCCGTTGTGAGTTAAAAAACCTCAACTCATTCCGTTTTATCGAACAAGCCATCAATGTTGAAATTCAACGTCAAATGGACATTTTGGAAGATGGCGGTCGTATTGATCAAGAAACCCGTTTGTTCGATCCGAACAAAATGGAAACACGTTCAATGCGTTCTAAGGAAGAAGCCAACGATTACCGTTACTTCCCTGACCCTGACTTGCTTCCAGTGATCATTGCCAATGAGCAAATCGAAGCTGCTCGTGCTGCACTTCCTGAGTTACCTAAAGCGCGTCGTGCGCGTTTTATCGAAGACTTTGCTGTGACTGAATATGATGCACATGTACTGACTCTATCTCGTGAATTGGCTGACTTCTATGAAGCGGTTGTTACTGCTTCTGGCGGCGCGGCTCAAGGTAAAGTTGCTGCCAACTGGGTGATGGGTGAGTTCTCTGGTGCTTTAAATAAAGCCAGCCTTGAACTTCAAGACTCTCCTGTTTCAGCAGAACAACTGGGTGGGATGATCGCACGTATTGTTGACAATACCATTAGCGGTAAGATTGCTAAGCAAGTGTTTGGCTTTATGTGGGAAGAAGGCAAAACTGCAGATGACATCATTGCTGAAAAAGGCTTGAAACAGGAAACTGATACAGGTGCCATTGAAGCCATTATCAAAGAAGTGCTTGCTGCCAATGAGAAGATGGTTGAAGAGTATAAATCTGGTAAAGAGAAAGCATTCAACGGTCTAGTTGGTCAAGTAATGAAAGCCTCTCGTGGTAAAGCCAACCCTGCTCAAGTCAATGAATTGATGAAGAAATTGATTGGTTAAGCTGATTTAATTTTAAAAGAAAACCCGCTTTAGAGCGGGTTTTCTTTGTTTAAAGTATTTATATGTTTAGTTTTTAAAATTTGGCATACATTTAAATCTATTATTTTTCTCATTTTTTTATCTGGCAAAATACCCTCAGCCGATAAAAGCACTCGGTAAAACAACACTTATTTCAGCAAATTTATAGTCCTGAATATTTCTCGTCACGATTTTGCTACAACCAAAACTCAACGCAGAAAAATATTGAATTGCATCTTCAAAATCAGAAAACTTAGACACCAACGCTTGAGAAATCCCAACATGATCAACAGGGATAATTACCAAGAATTTTAAAAGTTGTTGAATAAAAAGACGCGCTTTCTCATCACCGCCCAACTTACGCAAAATATAATAAATATTGGCAACACTGTTCGAAGAAATGCACCCTGTAAAATGCCCTTTCTCACACAACGCTACAACAGTTTGACTTGCCTCAACAAAAGGCTGACGCGCTAAAGCCACATCCAAAATTACATCAGAATCAATAAATATCCGCTCGCTCATTTATGTTTTTCCATTCGAGCTTCAGAAAGCAATGCCTTATAATCTTGCCCTTGGTCTTGAATGGCAAACATCCCAGTCAAACTTCCAGTAATAGGCGCTTGAACATCACTCGAAATTTCAGTGTGTGCTGAAATACGATCTAAATAAGCTTCAACCAAACTCGAAACACTCTGCTCATGTTCCTGAGCATAAAGTTTCGCCCGTTCAATCACTTTTTTATCTATAGATAAAGTTAATTTCGCTTGCATAAGATTTCACCTCATACGTATCATTTAATTAATTATACGTATTGGTTAATTTTTAACAATTAAATTTTAACCAAATGAGACAACGATTGATTTCGCATACCTAACTTATTTCTAATATCAGAAAGCAAAAATCATCTGCTATTTTTAAACTATCAAAGCGCTCTACGTTCAGGTTCATACTGATGAATAAAGACTGTATATGTATCGGCAGGATGAACCACCTGAGCATGATGTAAAGCATGTGCGATATTGCCTCTATGGTATGTTCCATGATTGATGATATGAAAGAAGATCTCTTCTATTGAAAGACTGCCCGTTTTTTTATCTATAAATTGAAAATGAATAATTTCAGCAAGTTGATTCGATGGAATATTTTGGACAAATTCAATAAACCATAAATGTGATTCAGCAATTCGATGCTTAAGTTCATCTAAGGAGGGTAAAAATTCAGTATTGGTTTGGGTGTGCAATGCTTTTTTGTTTTCTAGTCGAGATCTAAATAGCTCTTCGACAATGATCATATGATTGAATTGTTGCTTGGCAAAATTATAATCTTCTAAATATTGCACTTGATTGATCTGATCTACGGCTTTAAATAACCGCTGATCTGACCATTGTTTATATAAAAAGAGTTTTTCAAAATTCATTAAATTGACCTAAAGCTTTCTTTGAATCAAATCATCAAGATAGCATGCAATCACTGAAAAAAACCAATCTTTTAAATATCCTCAAATGCCACGTTTTTACACACAAAGACTCAATTTAGCTTTAATAAGCTTTCTTGATGCATTCATTCCACTCCCCAAACCCTTTCAATAATAAGAAGAGCTTCGTTGAAATTTCTATAATTATTTCAATTGAATCATCAAGACTCCCACTCCTTTAAACAGATAAGAAGTCTTGCTCTGTAAAGGTAAAGTGATTTATGGACGAATCACACCCAACTTATTCCAAATATCAGGGGTTAAAAAAGTCATCACCAATTTATTTAAGTCGATATAACGCAATACACCCTGTAACTGTTTTTTCACTTCAGGGTTTTTAATAATATCTTCACCTGTCGTACGACCTAGCTCTTGGAAACTGTCACCTACTGCTTGCACACCTTCAGCGGCAATCACTGCTTTGGTCTGTGCGGCACACTGCTCTACAATCACCCGTTGTAAAACCTGAGCAAACTTTTGATCGAGTTGTGTTCTTTGTGCATCACTAACATTACTCAATGCTTTTAGATCAGGGTGTGTAGATAACGCAGCAAAGGTCCACTGTAATACTGTAGTTTTATCTGTTGCTGTGGTTGCTTTTACCAAACAATCGCTAAGTTGATCAACGGTTGGTCCTGCGACAGCAAATTGTGCTGTTCCCATTAATGCCGTCGCCATAAATACAGAACGACCCATATGGGAAAATTTAGAATACATTGAGGAGAAAATTTGGCGTGACATAAACAAAGTCCAATTCGAAATTAAATCCTTTGTATCACAAGCGCTACCTATTCGCCTGTTATGACTCTGTAAACAACCACTAATGAAAATAATCTTGTTTGCTGTGCTAAACTCGATTCAATATTTAGGTTGTATTTAAAAATAGAAAGCATCTCAAATTTCAAAAATAAAATACTTTCTTAATCCATCATCTAACTTAAACTGATTAAAGATCTAAAAGACCAATATCTCAGATCTCAATCGATAATCTATATTCAAAAACCTACATTTGTTGGATTTTTTGACATAAAAAACAATCCTCATGGTCATTAGTTCATCAATAGCACATACGTTTTAATAAGATATGCCATAACTGTTTATAGGGAAATATATATGAAAATGGTTCAAACTCTCACAATAACTACTTTATTCGCACTTTCAATACCTGCTTTTGCAAAGCAAGTTGTATGTGTTTTTGATCCGGTTGGTAAAGCAGGTGATGCATATGCCCTAGCTAAAGATTATGCACTTGAAGCAAAAAATTGGGGTGCTGATATAGATTTAAGAGCCGTTACTGACGAAAGTCTCGCCGCAGAAGACTTAAAAGTGGGTAAATGTGATGGTGCCATTATCAGTGGTTTACGTGGGCGCCAATTTAATAAATATATTGGCTCCTTAGATGCGATCGGTGCATTAACGGATATGAAAACAGCCATTTCAGCCTATAAATTATTGTCTTTACCTCGAGCAGCGGAGAAAATGGTCAATGGTCCTTATGAAATTGCAGGATTAGGTACAATTGGCCCAGCATATCTTTTTGTAAATGACAAAAATATCAATACTTTAGCAAAAGCTGCCGGTAAAAAAATTGGGGTGTTCCGTTATGACGAAGCGCAACCAAAATTGGTTCAACAAGTGGGCGCACAAGCTGTTTCTGTTGATGTCACCAGTGCAGGCGCTAAATTTAACAATCATGAAATTGATATTCTTCCTGCACCTGTTGTTGCATTTAAACCTTTTGAGCTCTATAAGGGCCTAGGAGAAAAAGGCGGAATTGTAAAATTTCCACTGACTCAAATTTCGGCCAATTTTATTATTCGCAAAGACAAATTCCCTCAAGGCTTTGGACAAAAATCTCGAACTTGGGTCGCGAGTCAATTGGGCAGAACATTTAACATCGTAGCAAAATATGAAAAAGAAATTCCCGCAAAATATTGGATGAATATCCCAGCCAATGAACAACTAAACTATATCAAAATGATGCGTGAATCTCGTATTGCACTGACTAAATCAGGTATTTATGATCCACAAATGATGAATTTCCTCAAAAAAGTTCGTTGTAAAGAGAATCCGAGTAGTTTTGAATGCTCATTAAATGATGAATAAAGCTTTTTGTTTATTCGGGTATTTCACTCCATTGAGATGAAATACCCCATTCCATTACTTAATCTGCTTTAACATATGTTTGGCAACAGCATGATTTTGATTAGCCGCCAGATTCTGTAAAATACGTTTGGCTCGATCTTGCGGATTAGAAAAACGCTGACTGTAACCCGGCACATTGGTTAAACATCTTGCCACCATTACACCTGATTCGGCATAGACATTGATTCCACTTGCCCCATGCAAGCGTCCATAATTATAGGCGCGTTCTGCATTGTTACAGGCATTGATCTGATTTTGCCCCCGCCCTAAATCCTTACGCGCTGATGTATATAATTGCATCTGTTGTGATTGCGGTGTAGTCACGATTTTTTCAGGCTGAAGTCTTTCTTTTACTTCATCTGCAATTGTGGCGACTGGCTTTTTTTCTTCCACGACTTTAACAGGGGCAGTTTTTGCTACGTTGTTGATAGCAATATTTTTTGAATTGTTCGTTTTTATATCAGTGCTTTTTGCATCACTGCTTTTTGAATGACTATTTTTAGATTTCTTTTCTTGGGTAACTGTCGCCATATTACTTTTGTTGTTATAGAATTTGTTAAGCTCATCCAAAGATAAAACTTTGGTTTGCAAATTTACAACTCGAGTTCTAGTTTGATCAAGTTTACGCTCAGATAAAGGTTCGATAGATACATACCATTGCTGACCATTACTTTCAGTACATTGGTATGCACCGATCCCCTGTTTAACACTGCTATAAGTATTTAATAATTTTTTTGCCCAAATATCCTTAACCGAACTCATTGTGCTTTTTTGCACTTGAGAAAAATGACCACCTTTGGCACTACAATAACGGTTTAAGTAACTTTTGGGTGTTAAAGACTGCACCTGCTGATCACTTTGCTTTGATCCCCAATCATAAACATATTCTTTAGATGCGCTATTGTTTTCATTAATATTGTACTTCTCAATGAGTTCTTGAGCAGAAGCATATTGTTTAAAAGCGTCTGATGTTGATGTATTCATGGTTGTACAACCCTGCAATACAAAACCTACCCCACTCAACAATAAGAATATTTTTAAATTCACCTGACATTTCTCAATTATATTTATGCATAAAAATATCTTAAAATACTCAAAACAACAAACTTATTACATTGAATTTATTAACTATTTATCGAAATAAAGTGATAAAAAAGTCACAAAAAAAATGATTAGAGATAATCAATTAAGTTAAAACTTAAAAAGCTCTATCTAGACATCTATTCCATTGCGATTTATTTATACAACATGTGAAAAAAATGTTAAAAAGCTGCCAAGTGTTGATACAGCTTGGCAGGCTTTTAGGTCAGATTATTACCAAATGGTCACGCGTTTATTGGCAGGTAAATACATTTTATCGCCCTGCTGAATATGAAAAGCATCATAAAATGGCGCTTGATTTAGCAAGGTAGCATTGCCACGAACTTTATCAGGTGAATGCGGATCTCTTTTTAAGAATTCAACTTGCATTGCATCAGTAATTTTAGAACGCCATGCTTGTGCCCATCCAATATAAAAGCGTTGTTCACCTGTTAAATTATCCAATACTGGCGCATCCTTGCCATTTAAAGACAGTTGATAAGCTTTGTAAGCAATTGCCAATCCAGAGTTATCTGCAATATTTTCGCCTAAAGTTAACTCACCATTGACATGATAGCCTTTGATTGGCTCATAAGCGTTGTATTGAGCAACCAATGTATTGGTTTTTTCTTTAAATTTTCGATGGTCTTCTGCCGTCCACCAATTTTTCATATTGCCCAATTCGTCAAATTGACTGCCTTGATCATCAAAACCATGACTGATTTCATGTCCGATAATTGCACCAATCGCCCCATAGTTCACTGCATCATCGGCATCCATATCAAAGAATGGGGGTTGTAAAATCGCTGCTGGAAAGACAATTTCATTTAAAGAGGCATTGTAATACGCATTGATGGTTTGCGGTGTCATGCCCCATTCATCACGATCAACAGGCTTGCCCAATTTATTTAAGGCATATTGATGTTCAAATTCACGTGAACGGATCACATTTCCAATCAAGTCATTATTTTTGATTTCTAAAGCTGAATAATCACGCCATTTGTTTGGATAACCAATTTTCACCGCAAAACTTGCTAACTTTTTCTGCGCTTGAACTTTCGTTGTTGGACTCATCCAATCCAGTTTGTCTATGCTTTGAGAGTATGCTTTCATTAAGTTTTGCACCAAGACTTCCATGCGTTGTTTTTTCTCAGCAGAAAAATACTTTTTCACATAAATCTGGCCCAGACTTTCACCTAAAGTTCCTTCAACCAATTGCACACCACGCTTCCAACGTGGTTTCTGTTCCTTGATTTCTCTGAGCTGTTTGCTATAAAAATCAAAGCTATTGTCTACGAAAGCTTGACTAAGCAGTGATGAAAAATCACTGACTAAATGAAATTTAAAATAAGCTTTCCAAACCTCTAATGAGGTATTGTCAACAATTGGGCCTAAACCTTTGAAGTAACTCGGTTGAATGACTTGTATGGTTTTAATCTTATCGGACAATTCTTGTTTTTCTAGATAAGTTTGCCAATCAATTTTTGGACTAAGTTTGGCTAAGTCTTGCGTTTTATAAATATTATAGAGTTTTGTTACATCACGGTTTTGGACATTACTCCATTGTATCTTGGCGATTTGAGTTTCTAATTTTAAAATCCCTTGCGCATGCTGGGCGGCTTGCTTGTCTCCAGCTAGGCTTAAAGTTTTTTCAATATACTTTAAATATTGCGAACGGATTTTCTTAAATTTGGCATCATTTTTTAAATAATAATCACGATCAGGTAACCCTAAACCACTCTGTCCAAGCATTGCCACCATTTCAGTTGAATTTTTCATATCTTGGTCAATGCCCACATCAAAAGGGCTGGTTACACCAATACGTGAAAAATGTGCGGCCAATTGCGCAATATCTTTTTTGCTTTTCAATGCATCAACATTGGTAATTTCCGCTTGAATCGGCTGGATCCCCAATGCTTCAATACTTTTTTCATCCATAAAATTAGCATATAGACTTGCCACTTTTTGCTCAGAACTTCCTTCCACCAATTGCTGTTTTGAAAGCTCATCGACAATGTCATGCAATTGTTTTAATGATTCTTCATGCAAAATATCAAAAGTTCCCCACCGTGATTTATCTGCAGGAATTTCAGTATTTTTCAACCATCCTCCATTTACATGTTGATAAAAGTCATCATTTCCTTTTATATTTTGATCAAAATATTGATGATCAATCCCCGATTTTTTTTGATCTTTCACAATAGCTGAAGTGGTTTGAGTGATTTGCCCTGTTGTTTCAGCCCATACTGGTGCAGATGACAACATGATTGCAGATGCTAAAACACTTTTTACAAATCCAAATTTCAAAGCGATATCCTCAATTCTATTTCTAAGGTTTGAATTTAAAACAATAATAGTAATCTTGAGCTCAGACTTTATGTGTAGCAAAAATGCAATGATTCACTGATTTTGTTTTTAAGATAGAATTTCAAAGCATAAAATATTCCGAAACAGCTTAACCTAGATCTTTAATCACAGTGAACAGCTCAAATATTCAAAATATATAAATCCACTTATTTAGCTGAAGCTTTAGCAAGTCAACCTATAAATTAAGCGAGCAAATTTAAAATATGTTTTAAACGGATATTTTCAGCATCCTGCTTATAGACTGCATAAATTGGTGCAATACACGGCGTATCCGCTTTAAGCGCTTTGTAAATAATTTGCTTGTTCCAAAAATCTCGAATGGCCTCTGGAACAATCGACAAACCAATCCCTGCTGCAATCAAATTTAAACTCGACGTTAAACGTGGAGCTTCTTGAACGATCTTTGGACTAAACCCAGCCTGATAACAGCTGGCCAAAATATTATCAAACAAGTCTTGTCCTGCTAAACGGCGATACAGTACAAAATCATAAGGCTCTAAATCAAGTAATTGGATGGCATCAGGATGTTCGGTTAAGGGATGGTTATTGGGCAATGCCACAATTAAAGCCTCATCAAGTACGTGCAAACTGGTGAGTCCCAAACCAATCGGCGCAGGCTTACGCAAAAAAACGATGTCATTCTTTTCATTGATAATCGAATCAATCAATGAGCTACTGCCATCTTCTTCCAAATGAATAGATACCGCTGAAAATACTTCACGAAAATTACGCAGTAAAGCAGGCAAAAAGGAATGTAAGCCGACTGAGTTGGTAAAACCAATATTGATTTGCCCTTCCAAACCTTTAGAAATATTTTGCACGCGTTTGGGAATAGCCTGTGCATGCGCAAGTATGGTAAGTGCCTCTTGGTATAAGGCCTTACCCGCTTCAGTTGCTTCTACGCCACGCGGTAAACGCTTCAATAAATCTGTGTCTAATTCATCTTCTAAGTTTTTGATAATCCGTGTTAAAGGCGGTTGCTGCATATTCAGAAGTACGCTGCCCGAGAAATATTACTTTCCTCAACCACAGCCACAAACGCATTAAGCTTATGAATATCAATCATCTTTTCGCCTCAATATCGATCTTTTCATTTTTATCGTGCTAATTCACGTTTAAAGCATACTTTTTAGGTATGAATAACAGCAAAAATAGCATTTTTCTTTATAACTCAACAAGCAGATAATCATATTCAAGCCAAGTACATCACAGCAAATTGAAGAGGTCTAAATGAATACTGAAGCAATCCCAATGGAACAATCCATGACCACACCCAATTGCAAAGCATTATTTTTAGGCTTTATGAAACTTGGCCTCATGGGATTTGGTGGGGTACTCCCTCTCGCACATCGTTTAATTGTAGAAGATCAGAAATGGTTAACATCTGAAAAATTTACCGACTTGTTGGGTGTCTGCCAAATCTTACCCGGTGGAAATATTGTAAATATGGCAGTGGCAATTGGTTATGATTTTGCTGGTGTAAAAGGTGCGATGAGTGCGGTATTTGGTCTTATGCTGGCCCCGACCATTATTGTTATCTCGTTGTACCAGTTATACAGCAGTTTTCAAGATATCCCAATGGTGCAGCACATGATTCAAGGTTTAGCTGCCGCTGCTGCGGGTCTACTGTTTGCTACAGGTTTTAAGATGTTAAAACCAATCATGAAAAGTAAGCTGACCTATTTCACCATTATCTTGACCATTATTTTTATGCTGTTGATTAAATTGCCCTTGGCACTGACGCTGTTGATTTTAGTCACCGTGAATATGGCAGTTTTAGCATTTAATCAAACTAAAGTGACTCAGGAGTAAAATAAGATGTATGTTCTCATCGCACTGACTTTAGTGTTTACTCAACTGTCTTTATTGGCCTTTGGTGGCGGGAATGCCATCTTACCTGAAATGCAACATCAGGTGGTTGTGATTCACCAATGGATGACTGCTGAGCAATTCAGCTCTATGTTTGCAATGGCGCAAGCTGCACCCGGTCCCAACATGATGATTGTTCCTTTAGTGGGATGGCATGTCGCTGGGCCAATGGGACTGATCGTGACGTCTTTTGCGAAGTTTGGTCCGTCTTCAATCATCACCATTTATGCACTTAAATTTTGGAATAATTTTAAAAGTCATCCACTGCGGGCGAAATTTGAAAAGGCGTTAAAACCGATTACAGTCGGTTTGGTTTTAGTCAGTGCTTGGATTATTGCCCAAGCCTCTGCTCAAAATATTTTACTGATTGCAATCGTCGCCATCACCATTTGCCTAAGTCTGTTTAAGAACGTTCACCCAGTTTGGTTAATGGTGATTGGTGCTGGTACAGGTGCTTTAATTCTATAGATATTGATTAAGACCGCCTATACAGGTTCATTCATAAAAATTCAAACAAGACATCTTCCTCCCTCTAAGCAGTGCATCACACAAAGCAAAGAGGGAGAAAATTTATAATATAATATGAGATTTAAATCGCGACTGCTCTATATAGCTTAATTTATCTATTTTACTGCTGGTTTTCTAAATCACGTTCACGACAAGAAAGCTCATAATATTCTGCCGTTGGTAATGCTTTCAGTTTAAAACCATAATAATTACTGGCATCTGACTCTACTTTGCTTAACGAACACTGATTAGTTTTGGCAAATTGAGTCAAGAGTTTCATATCACTCTTTTTAGCTAAAACAGCTCCCCAGCCCTCACTGACACAACAACCAGCATACTGTGTCATATATTCGTCTGATAGGAGTGCAACTGTTTGCCCCATAAATTGAAGCGGTTTTTTTAATTTATATACATCATTATAGTCATTTCTTGAAATATCCGGTTTTTTATTGATTATCCCCTGCTTTTGCATCTTTTTAAAGCTCGGAAACTGTGCAGATGCCTCGCCCATTCCTCTATACACTGTTTCTTCTACTGCAGCATGGTTGCTCATAGCAGCAGTCGCGATCACTAAACCCAATAGATACTTTTTCATATTTTTCTCATTCATCACTGAATACAATTTTTATTACAGTTAAGTCTGTTAAATTAAGACTAAAGCCGTATAAATTCAACTTAAAACTGCAACTAGAGCATGCTATTTTACATGAAATAAATCATAAAATTTAAACAAAAGGTGTAAAAATGTCTAAACAAATTCTAATGTTAGTGGGTGATTATGTAGAAGATTATGAAGCCATGGTTCCTTTTCAGTTCCTCACTGGATTAGGCTATAGTGTTCATGCAGTCTGCCCTGATAAAAAAGCTGGCGATACAATTGCAACAGCGATTCATGATTTTGAAGGTGAGCAAACCTATAGCGAAAAACGTGGTCACAACTTTGCAATTAACTATGACTTTAACCAAGTCAACAGCGACAACTACGTAGGATTAGTGATTCCGGGTGGCCGTGCACCTGAATATTTACGTATGAATGACCGAGTAATTGAAATTGTTCGTGAATTTGATGCGATTAAAAAACCAATTGCCGCTGTTTGCCATGGCGCACAACTGCTTGCCGCAGCCGATGTATTAAAAGGACGCTTATGTTCCGCTTATCCTGCATGTGCCTCAGAAGTTAAACTAGCAGGCGGGCAATATGCAGATATTGCAGTCACTGAAGCAGTCACAGATGGACACCTGGTAACAGCGCCAGCATGGCCAGCACATCCTGCTTGGTTAGCCCAATTTGTTAAAGCGCTTGGTGCAACGATTACTTTATAAAATTTAAAACTGTCTAAGCTAAGTTTTCCGCTGAGAGAAAACTTAGCTTTATACAACAGTGAAACTTTAAAAATGTTTAGGCTACATAAAGACCTATCAATGTTGCGTTTTTTAACGCTGTATCTCAGCAAAGCGCTTTGCGCTGTGCAATAATTATTTATAGAATTTTATGTTCAAACAATAGGTTAGTATAAAAGTGGAAATCATTGAATTACTCCAACCCGTTACCTTAAATAAAGATAATTTAGAACCAATTACCATTAAAACAGGGACTTTATTAAAGGTACTGATGGTGAATCCATCCTCATATCTTGTTGGTGATGAGTCAGGTGTTTCGTTTCTGGTTAATTTCTCAGAAGAAAATCGACAATGGAAAAAGATATAAGCTTTCAATTCGGAATCAGGATAAGGCTCAGTCCATAATTAATCACTGTGATAAATAAAATATAGGTTTCATATTTTACAATTTATTAGTGTAAAATTACACTCAAACACAACCAATATTTGATAATTTATAAATCAAAATCATACACTTCAATTCAAAACCCCATCTAAATTTTGCATTTATATCATCCATAAAAAAGTTTAAAAATTATGTTTTATTTGTATCTTTTTGTATGTTAATTGATAATAATAATGATTCTTATTTACTAATTTCTATTCTTATGGACAATCTACGTAAACAAACGGCATTAAACATTGCAATAAAATCAATTCTTATTTGCAGCGCTATTTCCCATAGTGCTTTTGCACAAGAGCAAAAAAGTGATGAAGCGAATACTTCTGTACTCCCAACCATTACAGTTAAAGCAGATGCTCAGGATGAAAAAACTGAGGGAAGCGGAAGTTTTAAAGCAAAGTCCTCAAGAAGCTCATCAAAATTAAAATTATCTTTAAAAGAAACACCACAATCTGTAAGCGTGGTCACCCGTGAACAAATTGAACAACGCGGGCTGACCATTCTGGATGATGTTCTTGCCGCAACACCAGGTGTTACCGCCACTAAAAATGACAGTGAACGTTCTAACTACTATTCCCGTGGTTTTCAAATTACCAATAGGCAAATTGATGGTATGCCTGTAGGAGACAATGCTCCCCGCTTTGATAGTTTTTTCTTTGACCGAGTTGAAGTGATCAAAGGTGCTTCTGGCTTAACTGGTTCAACAGGCAGCCCTTCTGCAACCATCAATATGGTGCGTAAGCGTCCTGAAAAAGAGTTTAAGGGCAATGTCAGCTCAACTTATGGCTCATGGGACAATACCCGTGTTGAAGCAGATGTATCCATTCCACTGACTCAAGATGGCAGTGTCCGAAGTCGATTCATGGCAGCGTATACCGATAAAGAATCCTATATGGATCGTTATAAGCTCAAGTCAACAGCCGCAATGGGAATCATCAGTGCAGATTTAACCCCAACAACAACAGCCTCAGTAGGATTTCAATATCAAGACAACGATCCTAAAGGCTCAACGTGGGGAACAGTACCATATTTCAATGCTGATGGAAGCAAAGCAAATTTTCCGCGAAACTTTAGTTTATCTGCGGACTGGAGTTCAATTGCCAATACTGATAAAACCGTTTTTGCCGATCTTGAACATAATTTTGCCAATGACTGGCTGGTTAAAGCAGCGATTGCCCACAGTACCTCAGATAATAGTTGGATGGTGGCTTATGGTGGTAGTGGCTTTCCAGACCCAAAGACAGGGAAAGGCTTAAGTTTATGGACCAGTGTTAGCCCTTATGCTGAAAGTAAAAAGCTCAATATCGATTTGTATGCCACAGGACCATTTCAGTTGTTAAATCGCCAACATGATTTAATTATTGGCTATAGTGGTTTTAAAAGTGAAAGTACCTCATTGAGTGTAAAAAGCAATGTCGAGTATCCAGCAGCTATACCTGATTATCGTAATTGGACAGGTAATATTGCAAAACCAACCTATGAGAAAACCGGAGCTGGAAGTACCAATACCACAGAGCTTTACGGGGTATATTCGACTTTACGTTTAAATCTAGCTGACCCGCTTAAGTTAATTTTGGGCGCACGTTATAGCTCATATGACTATAAAGTTAACAAGTGGGATCCTAATGCCCCAGTTTCTCCTACAAAGCCACGTAACTTTGATCAATTGGTGCCTTATGCAGGGATTTTGTACGATATTAATGATACTTATACGGCCTATACCAGCTACACCAATGTATTTAATCCATCCACTAGACGAGATCGTTTCGGCGATTATCTAGACCCTGAAATGGGAAGCACCACTGAGCTAGGGATTAAAGCAGATCTATTGGATGGTAAGTTATTGACCAGTGCTGCTTTATTTTGGTCAAGTGTCAAAGACCTTGCTGTAGAAGATGTTGAATATCGTGAAGGTGTAAAAAATGGCACTATTCCAAAAGTAGATGAGATGGATACTGCATATATATCATCGGGCAAAGGACTGAAAGTTAATGGGTTTGAGTTAGAAGCCATAGGAAAGATACAGGAAAATTGGAATGTTAGTTTCGGCTATACCTATGTCAATAGTGTAAGTTCTGCAAACGCCAATGCTCTAAGCAATATTCCTCAAAACCAAGTAAAGTTATTTAGTAGTATTACTCTTCCAGAAAATCTTTGGACAGGTTCAGAAAAGCTAACATTAGGTGGTGGATTGAATTGGCAAAGTGAAATCTCACAAAAATGGGGGGGAGCTCCTGCAAATGCCTATAACGGTGGTGTAGTCACACAAAAGGCCTATGTATTGGCCAATGCTTTTGCCAGTTATAAGTTAAGTGATGAGCTGACTGCAAGTGTGAATATCAACAACTTATTTGATGAAAAATACTATTTAAATGTAGGTTTCTATAATGGTGTTTATTGGGGAGAACCACGGAATGTGACTTTCACCTTAAGAGCGAAATTTTAATAAAATATAAAGCCAAGCATGAGCATATGATTAAAAGCGCTCATGCTTGCAAGTATTCTCAGCGATGCTTTGGCTGAATTGAACGGATCATAATGAATTAATGGCTAATAATAGAATCAGTCCACCCACTAAAAGGATTTTCAAACTCTTGCCATTTTTCTGCGCCTAACGCCATTTCATCATCGTTTAATAAACAATTATCAAATTGACGAATAAGTTCAGATTGATCCATCTGCATCCCAATCAACACGATTTCTTGTCGTGCATCACCTGTTTGAGCATCCCAGCTTTGTTGAATTGCATCTCGACTTTGTTGATCCGTAGGCCAATGTTCGTCTGGCACTGCTGCCCACCAATATCCAGCAACACCATGGCGTGCCATCGCCCCTGCTTGAGACCAAGATCCAGCAAACTCGGGATTTGAGGCTAACCAAAAAAAGCCTTTGGAACGGATTACGCCTTTCCATTCGGAGTTGATAAAATCAAAAAACCGTTGTGGGTGAAAAGGTCTGCGCGCTCGATAAACAAAATTATTGATTCCATATTGCTCTGTTTCAGGCGTATGCTCACCTCTTAATTCCTTTAACCAACCCGGAGCTTGTGCCGCTTCGTTAAAATCAAATAGCTGGGTATTTAACACCCGATCAAGATTCACCTTGCCAAACGCAGAAACTTCAATTTTTGCTCTTGGGTTTAAAGACTGCAAAATTCCAAATAATTTTTCCAGCTCGTCTTGATCAATCAAATCTGTTTTATTCAATACAATCACGTCACAAAACTCAATTTGATCAATCAGTAGATCAACAACATTTCGCTCATCTTGTTCACCTAATGATTCACCGCGCGCTTGTAAGCTATCCAGCGAACTATAATCTTTTAAAAAGTTATAAGCATCGACCACAGTCACCATTGTATCTAAGCGGGCAAACTCATTGAGAGAAATCCCATTTTCATCTTCAAAGGTAAACGTCTCTGCAACAGGGAGTGGTTCAGAGATCCCTGTAGATTCAATCACCAATTGATCAAAGCGCTGATCCTGTGCTAAACGACGTACTTCAACCAGTAGGTCTTCTCTTAAAGTACAACAAATACAACCATTACTCATTTCAACTAACTTTTCATCCGTTCTTGAAAGCTCAGCACCGCCCTCTCGAACTAAAGCGGCATCAATATTGACCTCCGACATATCATTCACAATCACTGCAATTTTTCGGTCTTCACGATTGTTTAAGATATGATTGAGTAAGGTGGTCTTTCCAGCCCCTAAGAATCCAGAAAGCACGGTGACGGGAAGTTTTTGCGGAGTGGCTAAAAGAGTATTCATTGGCATTCTCACTTTATATTTTTGTGTTTTCATATCGAGATCGACATGAAAATACTGACTGAATAACTCCAAACAGATCGCTTTAGAGTTAAATTTTAGCTGTGCTTGCACATACATTTTCAACACTGCAATTTGATGATTCGGTTTTAATCATTCGGTGATGATTACAGCGTTTTTCCAGATCCTATAAATCTAAGCTGAGGATTGAAAAACATCAGGATTAAGATTATTTAATAGCGGATAAACATGTGTCGCTTGAATTTCTCGTATTAAAAGTTGTCTGATGTCACGGATGAAATTTGACTTCATGGCGATTCACTCACTTTTTTATTGTTGCCAATTAAAGCGTTATTGATACATGGTGATGAGCTATAGCGATGGTCTGCACCCCAAGTACGAAAACCTGCACTATCAATATGAATCTGTCCTGATGCATAGACGCCTAAGCCCATGTGAAGTTCCTCACCAGAATCCAGCCAAAATTGACATAATTTTGCTTTGCGCTCTTGAATCATCAGCTGTTGGTTTAAGTCCGGATTTTCATCACCGATACGAAAATCTAATGCGGCATTAAAAATATGTTTGGAGGAAGCAGCGCCTTTTGCACACTGATTAAGCTTGAAATTTCGATAGACAGAAGTCACGCTAAACTGGGTTAAAATTTTTTCATCCACAAGAAGATTTAAAATTTTTAATGTTGGCACAATATTGCCCCACAGCTCTTGTGGCGGAACTTCAAATTCAGATGCATCACATTGTTGCCAATCTCTGGCTGTTTGTAAAAATTCAAAAATAGGAACATAAGCAGAAATACCTTGTTGCTTTAAAAAGCGCTGATAAGCCTGAACGCTTTCAGCATTTGTCGGCTCACTGAGCCATTTTAAATAAGCAGGCGGCAGATTTTTCTCTTGTTTTAAAATACCTTGCTGCTGAGGAAAGTCTGCTTTTAATGGCACTTGTGGTGACGTTTGCTGAACTGTACGCATAGCATGCATTGTATTTGAGTTATTTTGACTACATGCAGAAAGGCAGAGTATGAATCCGATCAAATATTTTTTGTTCATCTCAATTTGCAATGATCTCATAGCGTAAATTTAACTCAGATGAGTAGTGTTGATTAATATTGTTATGTTATAACATAACAATATCTATTTCAACTTAAGCTATTCCCCCTATGAATCTTGTTCTTCCAGATGTTTCTGCTGAATCCTCACTCACAAGAAGCTATCACTACCCGCTCGATTGGGTCGGTATGGAAAAAATCGCGCTTCCGCTTTATCTAGAAAATAGTCTTTGTCAAAGCCAAGTGAATGCTTATGTCAGTTTGGATGATGTGTTTGCCAAAGGTATTCATATGTCGCGCTTGTATACGCGACTTTTGAAATTGAGCACGATCAAAAATCTAGCTCTACTTGATATTAAAGATGCTTTATTGGATTTCTTAGCCAGCCATAAAGATTTATCAGCACATGCCAAAATCGAAATTCATAGTGAGCTTTATATCGAGCGCCCTGCCTTAGTCAGCCAATTGTCTGGCTGGAAAAGCTATCCTTTTGTGTTGTCCTGTCAGCTTTTAAAAGATGATTTTTATGCTGAATTAAAAATCGAAATTCCCTATTCATCTACTTGTCCTTGTTCCGCAGCACTTGCCAGAAATATCATCCAACAAAGATTTGCAACCGCATTGGAAAATCATGAAATTCAGTTAGACCCGCAAGAAATCCTCAGTTGGCTAAATAGCACAGATGCAATTGCAGCAACGCCTCACAGCCAAAGAAGTTTTGCTCAGTTAAATTTCAAATTAGATCAAAACATTCAGTATATTCCACTGATTTTATTTATTAATCAGGCTGAACAAGCCTTGATGACACCCGTACAAACGGCGGTAAAACGTATTGATGAACAAGCCTTTGCTATTGCAAATGGTCAAAACCTGATGTTTTGTGAAGATGCCTTAAGACGCTTGTATACCACATTTATCCATCATCCCAGTATTCTAGGCTTTAACTTTAAGGTGATTCATGCGGAAAGTTTACATGCCCATGATGCAGTTGCTCAGGGTGCCTGGCAATGGTAATGCCTTATCTTCCCTCCCTCATTGTTTAACTTATTTAAAATGGTCTAGTCATGCTTAGAAAAAACCCATCTGGTGATCTCCCTGTTATAAATCAATCAGCCTATGTTGACCAAACCGCAATTATTTGTGGAAAAGTCATTATCCATGCCAATGTCTTTATTGGTCCTTATGCAGTGATCAGAGCAGATGAAACCAATGACGCAGGTGATATGGAACCCATCATTATTGGTGCAAATTCCAATATTCAAGATGGTGTCGTGATTCACTCCAAAGCCGGGGCAGCAGTGAGCATTGGTGAAAATTCTTCAATCGCACATCGCTCTATTATTCATGGTCCCTGTGAAATTGGACATCATGTTTTTGTTGGCTTTAACAGTGTGTTATTTAACTGCAAAGTGGGTCATCACAGCGCGATTCGTCACAATGCCGTGGTTGATGGTCGTGATTTACCCGATCATTTTTATGTACCTGCAATGAGTTATATCAACCCTAAAACTGATTTAAAGCAATTTCCACCCATTGATATTTCAATCAGTGAGTTTTCAGAAAGCGTTGTCAGCACCAATATCAAACTGGTTCAAGGCTATAAGGCATTGCACAATGAGTTTTAAAAATTCGCCCAATCTTATTATTCGTAATGCCAATATTGTCAATGAAGGCAAGCAGTATTATTCCGATGTACTGATTCGACATGGACGGATTGAAAAGATTCATCCTAATATTACAGGGGCTTATCCTGCGAAAAATATAGAGGCTGAAGGTTCGTGGCTAATTCCCGGCATGATTGATGACCAAGTTCATTTTAGAGATCCCGGCGCAGCGCATAAAGGCAATATTGCTTCGGAATCAATGGCAGCAACGATTGGTGGAATTACTAGCTACATGGATATGCCAAACACCAATCCAGCCACCTTAACTGTAGAAGCTTTGACCCAGAAAAAGCAGATTGCAAAACAACATAGTCGGGCCAATTATGCTTTCCATTTTGGAGTCAGTGCGCATAATTTAGATATTATTGAACAACTTGATCCTAAATCAATCAGTGGTGTTAAAGTTTTTATGGGTGCTTCTACGGGTGATATGCTCGTCGATGACCCTAAAGTTTTGGAACGTTTATTTGCAAATGTTCCAACAGTTTTATTGACCCATTGCGAGTTTACCCCTGCCATTAAAGCCGAAGAAAATTTCTATTTTCAAAAATATGGGGAAAATATTCCAGCTGAAATTCATGCTCAGATTAGAAATAAACATGTTTGCTTTGAAAGCTCAAAATTAGCGGTATCTTTGGCCGAGAAATATGCCACACAGTTGCATGTTTTACATATCACCACCGCGAAAGAACTGTGTTTGTTTAAAAATCTGCCTTTAAATCGAAAACATATCACAGCAGAAGTGTGTATCCATCATCTCAGTTTTGATGATGCCGATTATGCTACTTTGGGTCACTTAATTAAATGTAATCCCGCCATTAAAACCCAGCAAGATAAAGATGCTTTGATTAATGCCCTTGCCAACAGTAATCGGTTGGATATTATTGGTACTGACCACGCACCACATACTTGGGATGAAAAACATCAATCATATTTTTATGCCCCTTCTGGCCTACCTTTAGTACAACATGCGTTGCCTGCACTGATGGAGCTAGTTGCAGCAGGTAACCTGAGTATTGAAACACTGGTTCAAAAAACTGCTCATCAAGTGGCAGACTTATTTAGGATCAAAGACCGTGGTTATATTCGAGAAGGTTACTGGGCTGATTTAGTGATTCTTAAAGAAAATCAACAGCACATTGCAGTGAAAGATCAAAAAAACTATATGAAATGCAATTGGACACCATTTATACATAAAACACTTGCTTATGAAGTCAGCACTACAATTGTTTCTGGACAACTTGCTTGGCATCAACAACAACTGTTTTTGAATTGTCAGGGACAGCAACTAGAAATTGACCGTTAAATTAGCAAATAAAAATTACTGACGTGGTTTTTATCTAAGTTAAGGATGCCCAATTGTCTAGACTTATTAAGTGTTTAAGTTGCTTGATTTTCTAAAGCATCGATGATGGCTAAAGCCGTACGACGTGCAGAAAATGGATTTTGTCCTGTGATTAAGTTTTTATCTCTTACCACATAAGGTGCGAAGGGAATAACTCTCTTATCATAATTTGCACCATGTTCTTTGGCCAAATTTTCTGCATTATAAGGAACAATTTTTGCAACTCCTGCAACGACTTCCTCAAGCCATGCAAAACCCGTCAACTTCTTACCATCAATCAGATATTGACCATTTGAAAGTCGTACATTGAGCAGCCCACAATAGCCATGGCATACACTGGAAACAATAGCGCCTTTTTCATAAATATTTTTAGTGATTTCTTGTAGCTCAGGATTGTCTAAGAAGTCCCACATCACCCCATGACCACCAGTATAGTAAATCACATCATAATCTTGCCAATTGATCTCTGAAGGCTTTTTGGTATTCTCAAGAAGCCGCATAAATCCTGGATCATTTTTCCGTTTTAATACCGATTCATCGGTAACAAAACGTTCTAACGATTTTGGCTCAATAGGAGAGTTTCCACCTAAAGGACTAACAATATCTTGAATATAATTGTACTTTTCGAACTCATCATAAGCATGGGTTAATTCACCTAACCATAATCCTGTAGGTCGCTTTATCTGATTATATTCAGCGATGTTCGTCACAATGTGTAATATACGTTTCGACATGATTAGCCTCAGCTTTTAAGTTATTTCTGATCTTTCTTTTAGCTTACTATAAGCCTAAAGTTAACTTTAATGTCAAGTGGAAATCAGTAAAATGAATCTTAGCGAGTTATCCAAACAGAGTGATTTGAGTACCCCAACGGTTCGTTATTATGAACAAATCAAAATATTTCCTAAAGCAAAACGTAAATCTAATGCTTAATATAAATATAGCGACAATGACCTAAAACAATTATTTCTAATTTAGCAAACTCAACAAGTTGAATTTTCATTGACTAAAATCAAAGCTTACCTGCCTTCAAATGTAGGCAAATGGAATCAGGATATTCTAATTGGATTACTCGAAAGTAAAATCAAAGACATTGAAGATCTAGAACAAAAGTTGTTGATCAGTAAGCAAAACCTAGGCAGCATGATCACTGCAATCAATAGTAAGCCTGACGAAATCGCCTGTGAAGAAAACGCCAACCGTTTACTGAATCTCTATTATGCCAATGATAAATGTTAAAAATTTCCATGTTATCGGAAAATCATAAAAGCGATTGAGCTTAAATCTCACTTTAAGCTCAGGATTGTGCATAGGTCATTGATATGTGATCTATGATTTTCAAATATTGAAGTCTGCAAAACTGTTTGATCAGTATTCTCATCATTACTTTTAATGAGTGATCATACCTAAACATCTGGTAAATCCTCTTCGAGCCACAGCTGTAGTACAATCTGTCAGATCAAATCCAATATCTAAACAAAGCACTGTACTTAAGCTGAAGGTGAATACTGATGCATACGTTTTTTATACTGACGTGTGCGGCATGTCGTTTCTGTTTGTTGTAATATCAAGGCCCATAAAGGTGAAACTTTAGGATTCGGTGTTTTCCCATGGCTGAGTTTCCGTAACTGGAATTTAACTGTTGCCATATTGGCAAGTGAAGCTAATGTTTTATTTTCCCAGCGAATCGGTTTCAATTCAGGTGCGATATTCTGACCTTGTCTCCATTTGTTGGGTAAGTTAGGTTCGATTGCCAAGCCTGTTGCAATTCCTACCATATCGATCCCACTGTCAAGGACTTGTTCTGCAACGGGTTTACGGCGAATACCACCAGTCACCATAATCGGCATATGGGCAACCTTGCCAATCTCTTGAGCAAATTCTAAGAAATAAGCTTCACGTGCCAAAGTCCGTCCATCTCTGGCTTGGCCTTGCATAGCAGGTGCTTCATAACTCCCCCCTGACAATTCAACCAAATCAACCGACAGATCATTTAACATTTTAACTACTTGCTGAGCATCTTCAGCACTAAAACCACCACGTTGGAAATCTGCAGAATTCAGTTTAACAGCAACTGTAAATGTTGATGACACCACCGCACGTACTGCTTTGACGATCTCAATCAAAATACGCGCACGATTTTCCAATGAACCGCCCCATTGATCTTGACGTTGGTTGCTTAAAGGCGAAAGGAACTGACTGAGTAGATAGCCATGAGCTGCATGAATTTCTACACCGGTAAATCCCGCTTTTTCACCCAAATATGCGGTATGGGCAAAACGTTGAATCACTTCGTCAATCATGGCCTGAGTCATTTCAATTGGAGTATTAAAACGATCTGACATTTTACCTAAATCTAAAGCCACAGCAGAAGGTGCCCACGTTGACTGACCTAAATTTGACTGCATTTGGCGACCTGGATGGTTGATCTGCAACCATGCTTGCGCGCCTTGAGAACGTGCGATTTGAGCCCAACGTTTGAAGTGCGCTAAATGCTGTTCATCTTCCAAGACCACCCCACCCGGTCCTGTCATCGCACGACGATCCACCATCACATTACCGGTAATGATTAAACCGACCCCACCATCTGCCCATGCCTGATACAAATGCATAAGCTCTTCTGATGGTGCATGATTGAGATCTGCCATATTCTCTTCCATCGCAGCTTTTGCAATACGATTTGGAATCTGAGTACCATTAGGTAAAACTAATTTTTCAAAGACGTTCATTTTTATAGCCTCATAGAGTATGGACTTACTTTAAGATTAAAGCTCACTTTAATGTCAATCCTTTTTTTGCATTTAATTTTTATTATTTTAAGAACTAATTTTATTTAAAGACTTACATCAGAATAAAATGGTTCAATGCTTTAATAGCAAAAAAATAGAGGCCGCAAGGCCCCTATTAATATTCTGTTTTTAAATCAAACGACAACTGTTCACTCGCGAATAAACGCCAACAAATCTGGATTAATCACATCTGCATTAATGGTTAACATACCATGTGAATATCCTTTATAGGTTTTTAACCGGCCATTTTGAACCAGTTTGGCAGAAAGTACCCCTGAGTTTTCATAAGGTACAATTTGATCATCATCTCCATGCATGACTAAAACAGGCACTGAGATTTTTTTCAAATCTTCGGTAAAGTCAGTCTGTGAAAATGCAACAATTCCATCATAATGCGCTTTTGCTCCACCCATCATGCCCTGACGCCACCAATTCAATACGATGGGTTCCGAAGGTTGAGCATCTGGTCGGTTAAAGCCATAGAATGGCCCCGCTGGTAGATCATGATAAAACTGAGCACGATTTTTAAAGAGCTGATTCTGTAAGTCATCAAAGACTTCTTTGGCTAAGCCTTGCGGATTTTTTTCCGTTTTCACCATAATTGGAGGTACAGCACTGACCAATACGGCCTTTGATACATTTTCCTCACCATGACGTGCGATGTAGTGAGCAACCTCACCACCACCAGTAGAATGTCCAATATGCACTGCATTTTTAATACCCAAGTGTCTGACCACTTCTGCAACATCATCGGCATAGTGGTCCATATCATGACCATCCCATACTTGACTTGAACGTCCATGTCCGCGACGATCATGTGCAACTACACGAAAACCTTCATTTAAAAAAAACAATAACTGAGAATCCCAGTCGTCTGAGCTTAATGGCCATCCATGATGAAAAAATAATACTGGGGCATCTTTCGGTCCCCAATCTTTATAAAAAATATCAACACCATCTTTTGTCGTAACATATGCCATGTTAATTTCTCCTATGTATGATTTACACTTTGAATAACTTATTGCTGTTCTCATTAATGTCAATAAATTACAATGTTTGATACGATTCGTATGGACCGTCATTCTATACTAGGATTAAAGTTAACTTTAAGGTCAATGCTTTTGGTGATTTTCTGATAGCAGAAATGTAAATCTATAAAAAATAAAAACACGCAAATATCAGTATTTATCATTGAAAGAAAACAGCTTTATTTTTTATTCAAGATTGTTGAGGCTTTATGTCGTTACATAATTTAAACCATTACAAATTTTCTGTTCAAAGTTTCAACGACAACCCACAGTATTTTTTATCGGTATAAAAATGAATATAAAAAAGCCAAGACTGGCTTAAAAATCTTGGCTTTAACATCTTGCAATGGAAGTTAGGCGATACGATATTTTGCCTCTTCAGAAATACGCTGTAATGCCTGACGCTGTTTTTTGAAATAAGGTAAAACATGTTCGCCAAGGCGATAAGCTTCTTCTAAATGTGGATAGCCCGCCAAGAAAAACAGATCAATCCCAATACTATTATATTCTTGAATCCGCTCGATAATCTGCGAATAACTTCCCACTAAAGCAACACCGGGTGGAATGCCAATATAGCCAAAGCCTGACCAAACATTGGGATGGATAAAGAAATCATCAACGTTTTTACTGCCTGCTTTTTCACTGTATTCTTTTTCAAAACTCAATACACGCGCCGATCTCAAACCTGCATGTGCAGCAGACGCATGTAAGCGTTGTTTTTCAGCAGCTTCATCCAAATAGCGTTGTGCCTCTGCCAAAGCTTCTTGTTCGCTACGGCGTGCAATCGTATCAATGGATAAGCCAAATTTAATATTATCTCGCCCATATCTTGCGGCACGTTTACGCACATCTGCAATCAATTCGGCAATTTCACTGGGTTTTTCAGCACGCATTAAATAATAATCAGCATGCTTTGCACCAAACTCACGGGCAGCTTCAGATGATCCTGCCGTACAAATGATCGGTAGTTCAGCTTTATTCAAAGGATATTTTAAACCGCCACCTTCTGCAGAATAATATTTGCCCTGGTAATGGAATGATTCGTTATACCAATACCCTTTCACCACATCTAAAAATTCAGTCGCACGGATATAACGGTCATCGTGTGGGGTAACATCTCCAACTTGGCGCTGAATGACCTCAGAGCCGCCATTGATAATATTCCAGACCAAACGATTCCCAGTCGCGCGCTGATACGTTGCTGCACTTTGTACTGCATTATAAGGACTAAAATGATAAGGCTGGAATGCAGTCACAAAGTTCAAGCGTTTGGTTTCTCTTGCCAATAAGGAACACACTGTCCATGGTTCTTCACCTGTAGGTGCATTCACCATCAGCGCACCTGCAAAAGCGTTGATTTCAGCCGCTCGAGCCACTTGGCTAAGATAGTCGATATAGGTAAAGTCATCACCAACTTGGTAGTTTGATGTCGCACCAGTATTCTCTACACCCGCCACACGTGACCAATCACCACGATTCCTTGGATCGCCTGCTAAGTACTCTGCTTCACCGTGTAGTGGTAGACGGGTAAAAAATTCAATTCCCATGAGGTTCTCCGTATAACTTAGAATTTAGCAGTAAGAGAAACACCAACTTGGCGTGGGTTTCCATAAGTTAGAACATATTGTCCAGCGGGTCCATTGGGACGACCATGTACTTGATATTCTTCATTCAATAGGTTTTTAACATAGGCATTGATTTGGTATTTATTATTAGCGCTATGGTAGCCAACATTGGCATTCCATAAGGTATATGCTTTTTGGCTTAAGATTGGATCTACCGAATAGTCTTGACGGTTTACGAGGAAAAATTCACGATCACGGTAGCTGGCATCTGTACCTACAACAACACGAGCACCGTCATTGAGATTAAAAGTATATTCTCCTCCCAGACCGACGGTGTATTTTGGCGAACGGACTAGACTGTTGCCTGTATTATCTGCATTAACCACATTGGTTACTGGGTTTTTATCGACGAAATCGGTATATTCGCTGTCAAGATAAGCACCAGCAAATCGTAAACGTAGATTTTCAGTCACTGAATAATCTAATTCTAATTCAGCACCTTTAACTTCAGCTTTTGGTCCATTGGCGAGAACAGAGGTCACACCGCCACCTTGTCCCTCTGTTGCAACCAGTAAATTGGTTTGAATATCTTTATAGTCATAGTAAAAGATATTGGCATTTGCGATTAAATCTCCGTCCAATAACGTAGACTTTAAACCAAGTTCATAACTATTTAAGTATTCAGGATTCACGTCGGCAAGTTGGGTTAAACTGCTGGATAAACCAGTGTTAAATCCACCTGAGCGGAAACCGCGTGCGAATCTAAAATAAGTATTTAAATTAGGATTAATTTCATATTCTGGGGTGATGTCATAGGTCAACTCATTCCAAGTTTTATTGCGACTTGTTGACCCATTTGCATTTGGAGTTGGGTTATAAACTGCATGGCTATAGCCATCTTTTTTCCACCAACTGCCTTTTGTATAGTCTCCTGTTGTGATCTGAGTCAGATTGAGATCAATATCTTTTTCTTCACTGGTCCAACGTAAACCACCTGTCACTTTAAATTTATCTGTAAATTTATAGGTACTGTTACCAAAAAGTGCAAAGCTTTGAGTGGCTTGGTTATAGGTTATATCTCTAAATGCTGGCGTAGACGCAGTTTGAGAAGCAGCGCCATTTGGCAATGTTTTATTGACACGTGCACTGACTCCAGTGGAATCTAAATCCTCATTGAAATAATGAAATCCTGCAATCCAACTTAAGCGTTTTTCAGCATCAGAAGCGATACGGAACTCTTGGCTATATTGACGCCATTCGTTATCACTATAGCTTCGTGCGACATCATAAGGGGTGTAATCACCATCTGAAATCGACTTTTGTGTGGTCTTATCAAAAGCAGTAATCGAAGTAAAGCTATATCCGCCCCCCAAATCTCCAGTTAAGGTTAATGAAGCACCATCATGCTGAATCTTATTGTTTTCGTCTAAATCTAAATTGGTGTCTCGCCCTTTAGGTCTTTCATAAATACCCCAATATTTACCCACGCTTAAGGAACCATTACTGCCTAAACCATTATAAGTTTGGCTGTGTAGATTGACCAAAGCATCCCATTCATCATTGATTTTGCCTAGCACTTGGAAGCGAAAAGATTTTTTATCCACGTTGCCATAATCTTCACCATTGGCAATATTCTTTGCATATCCGTCACGGTCTTCAGAGTAAAAAGCCCCGCGCACCGCAACATTTTCCGAAATTTTGCCGTTTGCAGCACCTTCAAATGTTCGCAGGTTATGATCCCCTAAACCAATGGTTGCATATCCATTGGGTTTATCTGAAAAATTAGGCTTTTTAGAAATATAATTGACTGCACCCGCAGTGGTGTTTTTCCCATAGAGCGTACCTTGTGGACCACGTAAAACTTCTATACGCTCTAAATCAAACAAGTCACCTGCACCTGCAACTGGCGCATTTAAATAAACCCCATCTGCATACACGCCAACAGGAAATACTGTCGATGCAGCCACATCTCCCGTACCTAGACCACGAATATACCAACGTGGACGACTATCCCCATCTGGGTTTTCAGCTGCAGCATTTGGTGTATAGGTTAAAACATCCCCAATAAAAGTAGAGCCTTTCGCAGCCAAGTCCTTACCCGAAACAGCAGTAATTGCAGTTGGAACTTTCTGAATATTTTGCGCCCGATATTGTGCAGTAACGATCACATCACTTAATTTTTTGACATCTTTGGCTTTTTCAACCTGTGCTTGTTGTGCTGGTGTAGTCTCGATCTCTTCATTTGCAATAGCCAGTGTTGAAAAACTCGCCGTTACGCCCCACATAGCAGTTAAAATACTCTGCCTAATTTTTGTAACCTTAAACATGGTGACTCCATTTAAATAAATCTATTCTTGTTATTGGCAACTTTTGTGCCATTCTATTTATTTAAATATTTTCAAAGTGTTATATAAAAAATCATAAAAAAATTATTTATTTTTGCTGATAGATAGACATTTTTAATTGTCGTATTGTTGTTATTTCAACATTTTGCTGTTTTTTATTTTTAATGATATCTACTAAGAATAAATTTATAAAAAAGCCATACAAAAGTATGGCTAATGCAATCAAAAATAAAAATCTGTTTAATTTAGAATTTATAGCTAAATTGTCCTTGTACCGTCAATGGACGCATTGGCTGTAAAAACTCGCTATTTGCACCAGCTAAACCATTTACGAAATTACGCTCATTGGTCAAATTAAGAATATTTAAGCCCACTGTCCACTGCGGTTGACGATAATAAAGTCCCAAATCTAAATTATAATTATTGGGTACCTTTACGGTCTGACTTAAATTGGTATACCAGTTACTTGTCCACCAGCCCGATAAGTTTAGCCCAAAACCTGACTGGTGCTGATAGTCCACATAAGCACTTGCAGAATATTTAGGAATGCCTGCTGCATCATAACGTCCAGCTTTGCGTTGGTTTAAAGCATTGCTATCGCCCCATACCGTCGCATTGTCTGCATGGAAACCAAAAGGTGAAAAACCAGCCGGAATAATGGAAGAATATTCAGCATTGAGATAGGTTAAGTTTGCCCCGATCGCGATATTTTTTTGTAGCTGCCAACGTAATGATGATTCAAGGCCTTTAATTTCAAAACGCGCCATATTGCCATTGGTATCAGGTGATAAATCGCGCTTCTGTTCAAAACCACTGAGCGTTAACAGAAGTTGATCAGTGATCGGCTCGTATTTCACTCCCACTTCTTTTAATTCACTTTGGCTGTCAAAAGCCAAAGGATTTAGCTGATTTACAGCGCCCCAAATTAAAAATGGACCAAATACACCCGTATTCAAAGCTGTACTTTTATCATAAGTAAAATATAGGGTACTTTTTTCAGTAGGTTTAATAAAGGTACTGGCTTGATAGCTGAGTAAACTGTATTTATTGGAATCTGAGCGGACATCTGTAGGGACTAAAACCAGTGGATTCTCTAATTTTGCTTTTATAGAACTGTGGTTAATTCCCAGATTAATCCCAAAACCATCATTAAAGGTAAAATTTTGCTGTGTAAATACGCTGTAAGTGTCCCAAAAGCCTGTTCCTGTATAAACTGCTCCACCTCCATTGGGAGGAAAACCGCCTTTTTCAGCATATAAGCCATGACCCACAGGGTACATTCGAGGTAGATTTAAATAGCCAAAATACTGCGAATACTGTGGAACACCAGCCTGCCCAATCCAGCTTCCAGTCGAACCACCATGATTGACCAACCCCAATAAATCTCCAGGGTTTTTCTGTGATGGATCATTGGTTAAATCATAAGGATTGATATTAAAACTATTGTTTGCTGCGAGAGAGGTAAATTTCTCATGCCGATAAGCGCCACCTGTACTGCTTTTATTGTTGATTTTGACACCCAATAGCTCAAAGTCATGATCGCCTAAAAACTCTAAGCGGTTATCCAATAATTCATGGTCCAAATCGGTAAAGAAACTCCCAACAGAATCACCCAAATCACGACTCTTTTGATATAGCGTACTATTGGCCACAGACCAATTTTCATTGATATCTTTGACCAGTTTAAATTGTGTACTAAAGCGCTTTGCACTGTTTTTATCTTCGCTCCGACCAGAAACATCATCATCTAATTTGACTAAGCCATTGCCTGCGATTGATGGATCATAGACCCAGCCTCGAATTGTACCCGCTTGATCAGCAGTAGAACTTGGCAAAGGAGAAGTCTGTACTGGACCTACAGCAATATATTGATTTTTGTCATTCTTCTGCCGAGTTTGCCAACCAATCACTTTAGAGTGAGCTGCACCAGACTCAAAGACTGGAGACCAAAAGTTTGAACCGTTTTGAATAATCGGGGTCGCTCTGCCTTTATAGTAAAGCCCTTGATCAACGGATTGTTGTGTCGCTCTGTTCCAACCATGCGTCACATTAAAATCTGAATAATCGTCATAACTGATATTCCAGTCAACCCGCAGACTGTCATCTGGACGCCAAGCCAAAGCACCATAAAATGCATTAAAATTATTTTTTACATTGTCATAATAGTCATCTGTTCGTTGTGCTGTTGCACTGACACGAAATGCCAATTCTTTAGAAATAGGTGCAGTATGATCAATACTGACTGAGAAATTAGGCTCAGCACCTTGCCCTGCATAAATTGAACCCACTGATCCCGAAATCGTAGTTTGTGCTTTATTAAAATTCGGTTTTTTGGTGAGATAATTAATATATCCCCCTGAACCTGAGGTCGGTGCAAAAATTACTCCCGTTGGTCCCGCAACAATATCAGCAGCTTCATAGGCATTTAAATTGGTCGGATGTCGGGTACTGTATATTCGTTGGCTATCTTGAAAAACTTCGGAGTTTTGACCTCGTATTTGTGGCGCGAAATTGGCATTTTGCCCACCTCCTCTGGTGATACTTGGAGCATACTTAACCAAATCATCTGCACTACGAATAACATCTTCACGAAACTGTTGTTCTGATACTTGTGAAACGACACGTGGGGTATCTAGCACAGAACTATCCGTTCCATAAATCGAAGTGACTTTACGCTTGGGAAGAATGGTGGCTTTTTTATTTGCCCCTGTCACCACAACATCAGCTAAGGTAATTACATCACCATCAGAATCCTTGGCTTGCTCTAAGGTTTCTTCAGCAAAAATAGCGCATGGAAAAATTGCCCCAAATAGCCCTAGCGCAATCACCAGTGGCTGTAATTGAAAGTTCTGTTTCATATCACACTCAGTAAAATAAATTTACACTGCGTTACGCAAAGCCTATGCCAATCTTTAAATAGGCAAAACTCAAATATAAGACATTGATTTTTATTAATTTTAAATAGCCTTCATTGATATACAACTTTTATGCATGTTTATTTTTTCAACAGAAATGCTGAAAAAGCAACAGTGACAAAAAACACAATGCTTATAATTAATTGATAAATATTAGAAAAATATAAAAAAGAATTGGCATTCATTGTGCAATCTCCTCTGGATACGTTCTAACTGAGTATTTTTAATGACACATGAAACCTTGTTACTCTCACGTCGAAAATTTTTAACCCAGAGTCTTACTGCGCTCGGTGGCGTTTCTTTAATCAGTGGTTTATCTGCTTGTGGACAATCTCCACAACCTAGCGCTGACTCCCAAAGTTCACTTTCCAGTACCCCTAAGCATGGTGGAACAATTCGATTAGGGCTGATTGGTGGACAACAATCAGGTAGCCTTGACCCTCACCTTTCAGCTTCAGGAAGTGGGATTACCCGTGGATTTGCGATTTATAATAAGCTCTGGGAGTGGGACGAAAACATGCTTCCTCGTCTTGCTTTGGCTGAATTTGCAGAACCTAATCATAATGCCAGCGAATGGACCATACGACTGCGTAAAGGTTTAGAGTTTCATCATGCTAAAACCGTCAGCGCAGATGATGTCATTTTTTCATTGCAACGTTTAACAGATCCAAAGCTTGCCTCACCTTTTCGGAATCTTGTGCAATGGATTGATCGTGATCGTATCCAAAAATTAGATCAATATACGGTACGCATCCCTTTTATTAGTTCAATTGCTGGCTTTGTGGCGCTGCCTGAAACTTGGGTCAATTTTGGTGGTATTGTCCCCACTGATTTTGATCCCATTCATAACCCTGTGGGCGCAGGTCCTTATAAAGTCAAAGAATTTATCCCCGGTCAACGTTCAGTCTTTACTCGGTTTGAAAACTATTTTAAAGCAGATCGGCCTTATGCAGATCGTTTTGAAGTCATTGACTTTAAAGATCAAGTTTCTCGACTAAATGCATTATTGGCAGGACAAATTGATCTTGCAAATGCGATTTCACCTGAATACATTAAAATTTTAGAGCAAGCAAAACATATTCAAACGGTTCGTTCTCAAACCAATACCCACAATAGTTTTGACTTTAATACTCAACAGGCACCATTTAATGATCCCAAAGTCCGCCAAGCATTTCGTTTAATCGCCGACCGTCAAGAGCTGATACAACGGGGTTTAAACGGTCAGGGACGCATCGCCAATGATCTATATTCTCCACAGGATCCAGCATTTCTAAATTTGCCACAACGTCAACAAGACATTACGGAAGCCAAGAATTTATTGGCTCAAGCGGGCTTTAAAGATGGCTTAAGCGTTGAACTGATTACCCCCGTTGGCAACGCCCAACCTGCCCTGATATTTGCAGAACAAGCAAAGAAAGCCAATGTCAGTATTCGGGTCAAACAAGTTGATTTAGCTACCTTTAATGGACCTGATCGAAGTAAATGGCAATTCTCCAGTAATGCAACCAACGTGGGTACACCCTATTTATCCACTGCTGTAGTGAATGATGCGCCAATTTCAACAACCAATCGTGTCAACTTTAAAGACCCAGAATATAGTGAGCTGTTTTATAAAGCACTGGCTGAACCCGATTTAGCCAAGCGTAAAGTGTATTTGGCTCAGGCACAAAAAATTCAACATGAACGCGGTGGAATGCTGATTTGGGGTTTTAGCCATAGCATAGATGCTGCATCGAAACAGATCGGAGGATTAGCGGCAGAACACACTATTTTCCCAACGTGGCGTTTTGAGAAATTATGGACCGATCAAGCCTAAAATAAAATTTGCAGAGCCTTAACACCAGCAAGCATCTGCTGTAGTCAGCGATCTTCTGACTTTTCAAGGACGAAAAGTCAATCCAGTATGGGGCTCTGATGATGCATCCCGACTATTGCTACCCAACACAACGACCTTAATGTTGCTGATCAAAATCGTGAATAACACATTCATTTTGTACATATTCAGTTTATAAAAATCAGGCTTATATAAATCATGCTTATACAAAGCAACAAAATTTGAACGCTGTTTTTATTTTAACTACTCATATCTTTAGGCACTAAAAAAGCTGCCGTAGCAGCTATTTCATTCAGCATCCAAAGACTACTTGGGTACGGTAATCACGGATAATTTTTCTACCCCTACTCGCTCAATACTGGCAAGTAATTTTGCAACTGTTCCATAAGGAATGGTCTCATCGGCATTTAAATTCAAAGCCAATTTAGGGTTACTGTTTTTACGTGACTGAATCTCTTTTTCAAAACTTGCCAAAGTTACTTTATCCTTGTCAAGGAAGATTTCTCCTTGCGGATTAACACTAATGACAACCGCTTTATTCTGATCCGTTGACTGCGTCGGTGCAGCCTTGGGTAAATTTACTTTCACGGTATTGGTTAACAGGGGTGCTGTAACGATAAACACGATGAGTAAAACCAGCATTACATCAACCAATGGCGTAATGTTAATTTCACTCACCACATCATCTTCTTGGGAGGTTGAAACGGCCATTATGCAAACACTCCTTTTTCTTTGACTTCTTTACTGGATGCATCATGATTGACTACAGTATTTCCAGTGGTATTTTTTGGCTTAGCGACAGGTAATTGAAAACCCGCTTTTTGATTTAAACTGACAAAATCAGTAGCAAAATCATCGAGGTCTGCACCGATGGTTTTAACTTTACGTATGAAATAGTTGTAAGCCAACACAGCGGGTACCGCCACAGCAATACCAATACCTGTAGCAATCAAGGCCTCACCAATTGGCCCTGCAACCACATCCATACTTGCATTACCTGAATGTGCAATGGCCTGTAAAGCATGAATAATCCCAAACACGGTTCCAAATAGTCCAATGAACGGTGCGTTATTACCAATCGAAGCCAATAATGCAGAACCTTTTTCCAATTGACGACGTTCAGTTAAAATTTGCTTGCGTAAATGACGCTCTAATAAATCCTGACGACTCCAACTGTTTTGCAAATCTTGATGAGTCTTTTCATCTGCCTCAATCAAGGTTTGAAAACCTGCATTTGCAACACGGGCTGTAGGGCCTTCACCTTGTTGTGATTGAGTCACTGCCTCAGGCAAATTTTTGGCTTTCCAAAAGGCTTCGACAAAAACCTTACTTTGCTTGCTGGCTTTCTGTGTCTGTACCACTTTAACCACGATCAACACCCATGTGACGATGGAGAAAGCAACCAATAACCAGATTGTGCCGTCATGGATTAATGAATTTATGTCTGTCATGTAGATATCCTCTTAATTTAAAATAGTTTATTTCGGTAATTGATAATGAATTGGAACATCAACCCAACCTTCGACAGGTGTTTTACCTTTTAAGGCCGGTGAAAATTTCCATTGCTTTACTGTTCTTACAGCCGCGCTGTCTAAAAGTTTTTTGCCGCTACTTTGTTTAACCGTTACGCTATCTGGGCTACCGTTTGGCAATACTTTGACCCTTAAAATCACCGAGCCTTCCCAACCACGTTCTAAGGCCTGTTCAGGGTACTCTGCTGCAGGGTTGCTTAGATAACCTGCATACCCCTTGGCTTCTGTCACAGGTAAATTGTCATCAGCAGGCTTCACTGGTTCTGCTGTTTTTGGAGCAGGTTCAGCGCTCAGTTTTTTGCTTACAACAGGTTCCTCAGTTTTTTGAACTGTGTCTTGCGCAATGGGTTTTACAATCGGTTTGGCTTGCTCCACAGTTTTTTGAACAGGTTTCGGCTGTTCAATAGGTTTCGCAATCGGTTTTGGTTTTTCGACCACAGGCGGAATTTTGGGTTTTTGCGTCACTGGTGGAATTTTAGGTTCAATGACTTTAGGTGGTTCCACTGGTTTGACAATTTCAATCACCACGGGTTCTGGCTTTGCAATGTCCAAAGCTGGTGTCGGTAATTGTTTTGCGATATACCAAATACCCAAATGTGCTGCTGCAACCGTAATGATCGCGATCCACAATTTATTCAATTTTGCTGGAGGTGATTGACTCACATCCAAATGATGTCGTGTAAATGGGTCTGATATGCCAGTTGCAGTTGAAGCAGATGCATATTGCCCAAATAGCAACGCCCGCTGATGGGGATTAAATATTCGTTCACTCATGGCAATTTAAACTAAAAAATAAAATACTGTATTGAAAATTGCACAAGTCATGCCAACAATATAAGCTACTAATTTTTATAAATTTAATTAAAAACACTCTTCGATTTGTCAGCAAAGCTGTTGGTTTTAAGACAGTTCTATGCTGTTGAAACAACAAGATCCCTCTGATATCTCAAAGGGATCTAAACTTATTATTTTAATTTATATCCAACCAAGGGTAAGACTTCTTCAGCAACCCGATATGCTTCTTCCAAATGTGGGTTACTGGCGAGAATAAAATGCCCAACACCAATGTCGATATATTCTTGTAAGCGCTGTGCCACTTGTTCATAGCTCCCCACTAAAATACAGTTTGGCCCACCCCTTACATTTGACATACCAGCCCAAACATTTGGACTGACAAATAAGTCTTCAAAACGATTGCCTTGTGCTAAAGCCTGCTGACGTTTTGCACCAACCGACTCAGTATCTTTACGTTCAAATGCATTGCCATCAACAGCAATGGTTTCATACATCTGTTTAAGCTCTTGAAATGCTTGTTCCTGTGTGGGGCGTGCCAAAATATCAATACGCATACCAAACTTTACCTTATGGTCTGGGGTATTTTGTGCAAGAAAGGTTCGCGCCTGTTCAATCACTTTTTTTTGCTCTTCAACGGGTTCACCCCAAGTTAAATGGATATCGGCATGCTGACCTGCAACTTGCAGTGCCGCTGGACTTGCTCCCGCTAACCACAAACGAGGAACGTCATATTGATTCATTGGGTATTTCAAACCACCTTGTTCAACATGGAAAAACTTTCCATCATAGTCAAAAGGTGCCTGATGCGAATACCCTTTTACAAACTCTAAAAATTCATTGGTTCGCGCATAGCGCTGATCATGTTCAATAAAATCACCATAGGCACGTTGCTGTGCCCCACCGCCACCTGAAATCACGTTCCATTCGACCCGTCCCTGACTGAGACGTTGCAAACTTGCTGCCATTTGGCTTGCGTATGCAGGATGAATAAACCAAGGTTGAATCGCAATCAATAGTCGGAGTCTTTTGGTTTCTCTTGCCAATGCCGATGCCAGCACCCACGGTTCTTCAGTATGTGGAAAAGCAGGAATCAATGCGCCGTGAAAACCCACGATATCTGCGGCTTTTGCTACCTGTTGTACATAATCATAGTAGGCAAACAATTCATCTTGATGTTGAGGTGCCACACGTTGAGGGGATTGTACTGCTGGGCCCAACTGGTTCCATTCACCTCGTGTATGTAACTGATGTGCTCGACGACCATCCCCATGTACAGGGATTCTCCATAAAAATTCAACAGACATAATACTTCTCAATAATTTAAAGGTTTTACACGCTATCGTGAGTGATACAACTCATGAGCAGAAACCATGCCGTTTTTTATGCAATATTGAATTCATCTATATTGTTGTTTTATCTAAATATTATAAAAACCCAGCTAAACATGGTGTTGAAATTTCAACACTTATCCATCCAATACTGTCGGTTTCACAACATAACCTGTTTAATCCATTCAAATAGCACCAATCATAAAAACATAACAAACTGATTTATATAAAATAATTATTTTGGCTTGGTTCTTGCTCTATCCCCCTTATATTTCTAGATTTTTATGATGATATGCGTATTTTTTCTGGTCTTTTTTTAAGTTTTAGTCTTTTAGGATTGGTTGCTTGTGGCGTACAAAAAACCGAAGATCCAAACCAAAGTAAAACCAGTCAACAACAGCTTCGTATTGCGGTTGTGGCCAATGGAACTTCTGGCGGTCTGGACTTTATTGGTGTACCACAACTTATTGCACAGGACCCCATTTTTCTAAAAGCATTAAAGCAGAAAAATATTGAATTAAAGTGGGAACCTGTAACCACTGCGGCTGTGGCCACCTTAGTCAATGAAAGCTTTATCAACAATAAAATTGATTTTGCTTTTTATGGCAATCTTCCTGCGGTAGTACTCAATGCCACTGGTGTTAGAACACAAATTGTCGTCCCTGGCGGAGTCGGTAATAATGTTTATTTGGTGGTTCCAGCGGATTCACCCATCAAAACCATTGAGGACCTCAAAGGTAAAAAGATTGCCTTACATCGTGGTCGTCCTTGGGAAATTAATTTTGCTCAATTGATACAGAGCAAAGGTTTAAAGCTTAAAGATTTTCAAATCATCAATCTCAATCCACAGGCGGGAGCTGCTGCTTTATCCGCTAAAAGCGTCGATGCATTTTTTACCTTAAGTGATGCGCTCACTTTACAAGATCGCCATCTTGGCAAAATTATTTGGTCATCGCAAAGTCTACCCGCTGACTGGAAAATGCGTGCTGAACTATGGGGACGCAAGACTTATCTGGATCAACATCCAGACACAACCCAACTGCTTGCTGATGCGACAGTACGGGCAATGCAGTGGATTTCACAGCATCAAGATGAATTCCAACAAAGCCAAACCAAATTTGGTCAGCCTCTAAGTGTGATTCAACGCGAAAGTCAAAATACCAGCAGTAACTGGCAACAAGATTGGTCACCTGAGTACCAAGTGGATTTTCTTAAACAGCATTATGCAAAAGTCATCGACCATGCTGTAAAAAACCAATTGATTCAAACGCCAATCAAAGCTGAAGAGTTGCTCAATGCTCAGTTTACCAGTCAAGCCATTCAAAATTTACAACCACTTGATATTCAACATAAGCAAGGAAACTAGGTTATGAAAATCCTCGTAAATCCGCTTATCGAAAAAAAAATCGTGGCGATCAAAGCACCATTATGGAGGCGATTGTCTTCTGAGCAGGTCTATCGCTTGCTCTCATTCCTTTCACCCATCTTGGCGTTACTGGTTTGGCAATTGATTAGCTATTTACAGATTTTTCCAACCCAAATTTTAGTACCACCTATAACGGTATGGCAGACATTTCTTGCCTTGTTGCAAAGTGGTGAACTCCAACTGCATTTAAAAGATAGCCTTTCTCGACTGCTGATGGGTTTTTCAATTGCGGCCACCTGTGCGATTTTGTTTGGCATTGCCTATGCATCTCTCAGCTCTTTCCGAAATTACACCTATATTTTGTTCAATATCCTTTATCAAATTCCAATCTTTGTGCTTATTCCTATTTTTATTTTGGTTTTTGGCATTGGTGAACTATTTAAAATTTTACTGATTATTAAAGCCTGTTTTTTTCCAATCGCACTCACAACAGCGGATGCTGTTAGAAATATTCCTAAAAAATATATTGAATTGGGCCAGATCTACAAACTAAAAACTCCAGCATGGTTGAGATACATCATCATCCCTTGCATCCTCCCACCATTAATCGGTGGACTGCGGATTGCTCTAGGTCGTGCCTGGTTGATTTTGGTGGCCGTTGAATTACTTGCTGCAGGCACTGGCATTGGTCAAATGATGGAGCTCGGACGACAAATGTTACGTTTAGACGTTGTCATGGTCGGAGTTTTTATTACAGGAATCATTGGTTTTGCTTTAGATAAAACTTTACGTCAGCTCGAACAATATCTTGTATCACCTGCATTGAGTTCAAGGGGGAAATAATGTCACAGCAGCCACTTAACTTAAAAAGTGCTTTTGCGCAACCACTGATCTTGATCAAAGGTCTGCTGCTCCCGCTCCTTTTACTGGCTTTATGGCAATACAATTCAAGTTTAGGCGCCAGTCATGCCTATGCATTTGTGCCTTTACAGAAGGTGTATTTTGCTTTTATTCAGCTGCTTGAAACAGGTGAATTATGGTTAAACACATGGGGAAGTCTTAAAAAAGCTGGACTGGGGTTTTTACTTGGCTCGACAACAGGGCTACTACTCGGTGCCTTACTTGCCTATTCAAAAATTTTAAATGCCTTGGTTTCACCATTATTTAATAGCATTCGCCAAGTACCCTTACTTGGTTTAACCCCATTGATTGCACTGTGGTTTGGCAATGGTGAGCAGGCAAAAATCTTTATTATTGCGCTTGCTTCTTTTTTCCCGATGGTGATTAACAGCTTTCAAGGGCTAAGTCATTATGATCAGAAATACAGTGAAGTCGCTCGTATTTACAAATTATCTTTTTGGCAGGAATTTAAAAAAATCCGTTTCCCTCAAGCTCTCCCATATATTTTAACAGGGTTGAATTTAGCGGTGCCTTTTACATGGATTACCACAACTGCCAGTGAGCTGTTATTCAATGCTGGTGCAGGCTTAGGCAATTTAATGATGAAAGCTGAAATCAATGCCGAAATGGATATTTTGTTGGTGTGTGCAATCACGGTCACCCTCAGCGGTATTGGCATGACGCTTTGCATTCACTTGATTTCTAAACGACTACTGCAATGGCGTGTTTAACTGAATCACCCATCTTCTCAGGATATTGATATGAGCTTTTCCTTACTCTCGATTAAAAAACTCAATAAATCATTTTATCGAGACCAACACACTTTCACCGTATTAGATGGTATTCATCTCGATATTCAACAAGGAGAATTTATTTCTATTGTCGGAAGCAGTGGCTGTGGTAAATCGACCTTGTTGCGCTTAATTGCAGGATTAGATAAAGACTATCAAGGTGAGATTTTACTGAATCAAACACCAATACAAGGGACAGATTTAAAACGAGGTTTAATTTTTCAGGAGCACCGTCTATTGCCTTGGCTCAGTGTTTCCGAAAATATTCATTTAGCGCTCGAAGAAACCGACTTAAGCCGTGCCGAAAAAAATGCCCGTGTGGCAGAACATCTTACAATGGTGGGTTTAAAAGGTTTTGAAAATGCTTATCCACATGAGCTATCGGGGGGTATGGCGCAGCGGGTAGCGATTGCACGAGGCTTGGTTAATCAGCCTGATATTTTACTTTTAGATGAACCCTTTGGTGCTTTAGATGCAATTACACGTAGCCATCTGCAAACTGAATTACAACGTATTTGGCAAGATCAAAAGATCACCATGATTCTAGTTACACATGATATAGAAGAAGCAGTTTATCTGGGTGATCGCGTGATCGTAATGTCTGCTCGACCAGGAAAAATTAAAGAAATCATTCAAGTTCCTTTGATCCATCCAAGACATAAAGACAGCGAATTATTATTTAACTATCGTAATCAAGCACTCAATATGCTGGACCATAGCGCATAATGAAATCGAATATTCATCGATATAAATATTATTTAGAAAATATATTCAAGCATGATATTTATATCAACAAGTTTTAAATTATTAAGGAAATATGAAATGGGTTTATCAATTTGGCATATATTATTATTTGCCGTGATCGTTATTTTATTATTTGGTACATCAAAACTTAAAAACTTAGGTAAGGATTTAGGTGGTGCAATTAAAGATTTTAAAGACTCGGTTCATTCTGATGATCAAAAACTGTCTGAAACAAATCAGCCTAAAGAAATCCATCATCTCGATTTAAATAAAGAAAAAAACACTAACCGGTGAGTACTAAATCATTATGTTCAATATCAGTTTTGGTGAACTCTTGGCTTTTGCTGTTATTGCACTGATTATATTGGGACCTGAAAAGCTCCCTCAAACATTAAGGGTGGGATTACTTAAATATAGAGCCCTTAAAAATAATCTTAACAAAATCCAGCTAGAGTTAGAAAATGAACTGGAATTGCTTGAACTAAAAAGGATCATGCAAGAAGAGCTGCTCAAAATAAAACAAAACGAAGAGCTGCTCAAACAGCAGCTTGCACAAATGCAACACGAAATCCAAAGTGTACATAGCGCTGTTGCTATAGCACATCAAGCGCCCCCTTATCCCACACATGATTATGTTTATCAAATCTCTGCGCGTGAATTAAAAGTACCCTTTTTAATTTACACAACATCATCCAATATCTTGCGTGAGGATCAAGCTGCATGACCGAACAAATACTCAGTGAAACACTCACTGAAATGAAATATAGCGAACATTTAAAAGAGCTTAGAAAGCGTTTGATCTATAGCATTGCTACAGTCTTAACTATTTTTTTACTATTATTGCCCCTTGCACAACACAATTATCATTTTTTGGCTCAACCCTTAATATCCCGATTGCCTAAAAATTCAACCATGATAGCTACAGATGTGATGAGTACATTTTTAGCGCCCTTTAAACTCAATATTTATTTTGCAATTTTATTGGCGATTCCCTTTATTCTTTATCAATTCTGGCGCTTTATTGCACCTGCTCTATATCAAAGTGAAAGAAAATTTGGCGTGGCGCTTGTACTCTCCAGCATCGGTTTATTTTATCTTGGCCTATTATTTGCCTATTATTTGATTCTGCCTTTGGCGTTAAACTTCTTTGTCTTAGCTTCACCAGATAATGTTTTACCGATGACTGATATCAACAGTTATCTTGATTTCTGTCTCAAGCTTTTTCTGGCTTTTGGTATCGCCTTTCAAATCCCTGTACTCACCTATATTCTTATTTTTATTGGTATTCTTTCTATTCAACAATTGGAACATTACCGTAAACACATCATTGTTTTGTTTTTCTTTATCGCAATGTTTATTACACCCCCTGATATTTTTAGCATGCTTGCACTGGCAGTACCAATGTGGCTTTTGTTTGAACTGGGTTTATGGATCACAAAAATGACCAGCCCAAAATAAAACATCCATGGGTAAAATGGATGTTTCTATTGCACAGCCCAATTAAACAATTTCATTTTTATTTGGTAATAAATTATATCTTGATAACAAATTACGTAAAACATTGCGCGACAGTCCTAACATTTTTGCAGTCTTAACCTGATTATTCCAGCAACTTGAAAAAGCGGTATTGACGATTTTATCTTCAATGATGTGCCATGCTTCACCCTCATATTCTTGAAATAAACGCTTGAGTACATCCTCAAACTCTTGAATCAAATCATTATCTGGTAAAACGCTTGAGCCACCCTCCTCTGAAAACCTTAAATGTTCAATATCAATGGTTTTGCCACCACTGATGAGCAGTGCATAATGGATATTATTTTCAAGCTCACGGATATTCCCCGGCCAACTATAGTTGAGTAGCGCATTTCTGGCGCGATCACTGATGTTGGGTTTCGGCGTAATCATCTTTTGCGAATAGGAGTTTAAGAAAAAATCCACCAAAGGCAAAATGTCACCCTTACGCTCTCGCAATGGTAAAATATTTAGCACAACCACATTTAGGCGATAGTATAAATCTAAACGGAATTTATTTTCCGCGACAGCTTTACGCAAATCAACATGTGTACCAGACAAGATGCGTACATTAATCGGGATCGGTTTACGTCCACCGACCCGAACAACTTCCTTTTCTTGCAATACACGTAACAGTTTTACTTGCAAAGACAACGGCAACTCACCCACTTCATCCAAGAATAAAGTTCCGCCGTCGGCTGTTTCAAAAATACCAGGGCGTGTCTTATGCGCACCCGTAAATGCGCCTGCTTCATAACCAAACAATTCAGATTCTGCAAGTGTTTCAACTAAAGCACCACAATTGACAGCAAGAAACGGCTTATTTTGGCGATCACTTTTCAAATGAATTTCACGTGCGATTAATTCTTTACCTGTACCTGATTCACCTTGGATGATCACACTGGCAGAACTTGGTGCAATGGTTTCAACTTGGCTTAATAGCTTACGAGAGTTTTGATCAGAAAATATAATCGCTTTTGCTCTTATTGGCTTAATTGGCACACCATTATCAGGCAAGGTAATTACTTTATAATCATTATCCAAATAGGATTTCATAATTAACCCTTTAAATAGCTGAGGAGGATATTAAAATAGAATAGTACAATTCTATTACAAAGCTGATAAATAATAATTACAGATATTTAATCCTAAATTTATATATTGAATGATTTTATAGACGTTTTTTATTATCCATTTATAATCAATATATTTCTATTTTTATGCAATGTTGCTTTTTAAACAATATGTCTATCAATTGATCATATATAAACAGCTTACAAAAATATTTTTGAAAAAATTATATATTTTATCTCTCCTCTCTATTTGGCATCTATTTTGCTATTTTATTTAAAATTTATAGTATAGGTTAAATGATGAGCATAGAGTTTGTGGGTATGGTTTTTCCAAATCAATGGTCTGAAACCAAAGGGACCCGAGTTGGTCATAAAATTGATCTCGAATATTTACGCTATCATGCTCGTGCACATGAATATGCAGGCTTTGATAAAGTTTTAATCGCCAATGGACCAAGTAGCCCTGATAGTACTCAAATCGCAGCTTATCTGGCACAACAGACTGAACGACTGGGATTTATGATTGCACATCGCCCTGCGCTGATGACGCCTAATCTGGCTGCACGTTCCTTTGCCACACTGGACCATACCACTGGCGGAGGACGCATTCGTTTACATGCCATTACGGGAATTACCGCTGAACCGCAAGAAGGTGATGATATTGTTGATAAAATTCAACGTTATGAACGCACAGGTGAATATCTAGATATCATCCAAAAGCTTTGGAAAAGTGAGCAACCGATTCACTATGAAGGCAAATACTTTAAATTGGAAAATGCTTTCTGCCCTTTAAAACCGGTCAATGGAACTTCTATTCCGATTTCATTCGGCGGTTCTTCAGATATTGCCTACGATATCGCAGTGCGTCATGCAGATCTTTATTCTCTTTGGGGTGAGCCTTTAGCGGGCGTGAAAGAGCAGATAAATAAACTTAAAAAGGCAGCAGAAGCAGCCAATAAACCACAGCCGCAGGTCAGTTTATCAGTACGTCTTATTATTGGGCCAACAGAACAACTCGCATGGCAACGTGCACAACAAATTTTAGCTGATATTCAGCAAAATCCAACTTTCCAAAATAATGGTTCACTTTCGGGACATAAAATTAAAGGCGTAGGTTCACAACGGTTACTGGCAGCAGCACAACAAGGTGATCGCCATGACCGAGCCTTATGGATGCCAACTGCAAGCGCAGTTGGGGCCTATGGTGATACCACCGCCCTTGTCGGAACGCCTGATACGATTATTGCCGCATTACTTGATTATGTAGATCTGGGCGTCACCACCTTTTTAAATCGTGGTTATGATCCAATTTACGATACTGTGGACTATGGTCGTTATATTATTCCTGCGGTACGAGATGAGGCGGCCAAGCGAAACAAACAGATTGCCTAAGTCCTCAAGCTAAATAAAAACCGCTCATTTAATCGGATTGAATGAGCGGTTTTTATTGCTTGCTAATTTAAGGTCTTGTCATAACCATGAGCATCATTATGAGGGATGGTTATTTTCTTCTGATTTTCTATTGTAAATCTGGTTTGCAAATGGACTGAATCTTCTCCCCTGCAATGACCTTTTTGGCAAATGGAATAGAATCTTGTAGGGAAGCATTCACTGTCTCACTATGTCCCAATCCATGATACAAATGCCCTTCAACGACTGTACCTGCCTTACAGGCATCCGCCACCAACTTCATTTGATTACGTGCATCTGGTGTACGATCATTTGCCCCAGTGCCAATAAATAATGGATGATTGATTTTTAAGGTCGGGTAATAGCCATAATCATTGGATTGTTTTTCCTGTAATTTTTTATAGATCGATGGTGGATTCGCCTTATAGGCTTGCGCAGGTGAAAGTCCTGCTGTTTGAATATCTCCCATAAAACTGGTCAAACAGGCATTTCTTGCTTGTTCCACCAAAGGCACTGCTTCAGTGGTAAAAATATCTTCAGTTTTGATTTCAGGAAATAAGCTTTGCGTCACTAGAAAACTATAAATACCATATGCTAAGGATGGACTAACTTCATAAGGATTTAACTTTAACTGATTCTTTTCAGCTGTTGCCTCTGGGTCCTGATAAATCACCCCTGTGCCAATAGATCCTTTAATATTTAACTCTGGCGCATAGGTTGCTGAATAAGCTGAAGCTGAAACAGCCCCCGCCCCACCTTGAGATTGCCCCACAATAACAAAACGATTAGCTAGAGGTAATTTCGTTTTAAGCGCAGCTCGACCGCTGTCTAAAATACTATAAGCAAGCATTGGATTATTGATCAGCAAGTGCGGGCCAGCCACACCAAGTCCTTCATAGTCAGTTGCTACTACAGCGAATCCTTCTTTTAACCATCGGTTTAAATATTGTACATCTCGATAAGATCGTCCATTCCAAGAAGGTGCGCAGGCATCGGCTAGACCAACCGTACCATGTGCCCATAACACAACAGGCCAACCTTCTTTCGGTGGCGTACCTTTAGGAAGATGTACTGTCCCAGAAACCACAATGGGGGTCTTACTATCCCGTCCACTTGTTGAACTATATAAAATACGAATGGCCGTACTATCATTGTCCAAACGGATATAAGGGTTGCTGATGTCCTCTGTCTTTAAGAGTTTTCCAGCTTGTTCTGGAATCGCAGCTTTCCATGTATAAAATGCTGAAACACGTCCATCCCCATAACGATCTTCAGGCTGAGGGGCTTGCTGGGCATTTGCCATTCCAGCAGACGTTAGTATGCTTGCGACAAAAACGGATTTAACCACATTAGATATAAACGTATTTTGCATTTTCATGATCTTGAAACCTATTTAAAAACTGTTTTAAAAAATTTATTTTTTAATTTAAAAGTCGTAACTTACACGGCCATATAAATACGTTCCAAAGGCACCTTCTGGCGCATTAAAACTGTATTTGACGATGTTCCCTACAGATGAGTCTTTGGCTTTGTCTGGGTAACTGTTAAATAAATTATTTGCGCCCAGATTGAATTTTAGCCCTTTTACCCACGCATCTGCTTTGTAGCCAAAGTCCAAATCAGCAATCCATTGCGGATCAAAGGTCTGATCCAATGAAGTATTGGTATTATTTAAAGTAGTCCATTTATCATAACGACGGACTGCGGCATTGATACTCCACGCTTGATTTGACCAAAGTGCCCCCAATGCTAATTTGGTTTTTGGCGCTGTAGATTCAATTAGGCTTTGGGTATTTCGACCAGCAATACTGGAGACTGGAATTCGCTCACCTTTTGCAGTGATTGAGTCTCGGCTGTCAGTGATTTTATTTTTATGATAAGCCAAGCCTAAATTCAGCTTTAACTTGCCATATTGTTCAAGATCAAGATCATGTTTTAACGCGAACTCCAAACCACGCGTTTGTGTATCTAATAAATTATTAAAAAACGCCACATTGGCTATATTTGCATACGGTGTATTTGCAAAAGCATTATTGATCACGCTACCAGTAATATTGTCAGAAAGTAAAATACGATTTCGAATATCGATTTGATAAAGATCTAAAGTTGCAGAAGTATTGATAAATGGTTTGAGTACCAAACCTAAAGAATAATTGGTCGATTTCTCAGGCTTAAGTGAAGTTCCACCGATCAGTAAAGCAGCGTCACTTCCCGCAACTAAAGTCCTTTGCTGTACATCTTGCCAACCTGTCGGAGTTTGCACCGTTTGTACACTATAAGCGGAGTATCCTTGCTGGGCTAATGACGGTGCGCGATAACCTGTATTGACAGATCCACGAAGGGTCAACTGCGGAGAGATATCATATTTGGCAAAGAGTTTGCCGTTGGTTGTCGAACCAAAGTCTGAATATTTTTCTGTTCGAATAGCAGCACCAACATTTAAATCTTTTACAATATCGGTTTCGAGATCCAAATAAACGCCGTACACATCTCGACTAATTTTGCGTTGGTCTTGATCTGTAATACCCGCGTATATACCTGGGATACCCGTACCTAAAGCCGTACTTGGATTAAAATAGGGTCCACGGGTATAAGCAATGGGGTCGCCTGCATTTTGTTTATATTGTTCCCAACGGTATAGCGCTCCCGTCGAAACAGTCAATGGACTGGCTAAACCATCAATTGCAAAATCACGACTATAGTCCAGTCCTGTATTGAGTTGGGCAAAAATGTTTTCCCCTAAATCATAATCAGAGGGTGAATCTGCACCATAACTTGGGTTAATGCCATTGCCTTGTTCAGTGCTGACTTTGTTTTGTCCATAAGTGGCATACAGGTCATATTTTCCTGAAGTCTGGTTGCCTTGTTTAACCCCAAACGTGGTCGCAAAATCATCTACACTGACTAAACTCAAAGGTGAGCGTCCATCAGGATAACGTTGCTTAAAATAACTGGATTGATTCAGTACTGTTTTGGTGGTTGGAGGTTCATAAAAATTTTCCCCGATGGTCTTACGATGCCCATAACTACTAAAACCATACAAGGCAATTTCATCAGTTAAAGGTAAATCTAAATTCGCAGTGATATTGATTTGGTCTTTTTGTTCAGGAGAACCAAATTTCCAAGTTCTAAATGGTGTGTTCTGCTCGGTATATTGGGCTTGGGTTGAACCATCATAAAATGTTCGCGTATCTGGTGCAGTATTACTTGCAGCTTCACGCTTTCCTAAATCTACAGCAACAGTTAAAGCACCATCATTGGGTAATTCAAAGCCTTTCCAAAGATTGATTTTATGCTGTTCACCATCCCCTTGTGTATAGCCTCCAGTTTGATAACTCACGCCACCACCATGATCACGTGATTTCAATATAATGTTAACCACGCCCGCGATCGCGTCAGAACCATATTGAGCTGCGGCACCATCTCGTAAAATCTCTATACGTTCAATGGCACTAATCGGGATTAGGCTTAAATCTGTTACCGCAGCACCTCTCCCCCCAGCATACGCTTGTCGAGTGAAGTAAGCCGCTGTATGGCGACGTTTACCATTGATCAAAATTAAGGTTTGATCTGCAGATAAACCTCGCAATGCAATACTCGGCGGCACCGATGCACCGAAACCACCCGCAGGTGATGTTGGTAAACTCACTGACGGCGATAAGCGTGTTAATGCAGCTGCAAGATCACCTGCCCCTGTTTCTTGTAGTTCTTTGGCTGTCACAATGTCTACTGGAGCAGGAGCCTCTAAAGCACTATTGATAGCTCGCCGAGAACCCGTTACAACAACTGATTGCAATGTCACGACATCCTCTTTTTCTGATACAGGCCTTTGTTCATTTGCCAAAGTGATTGAGGCGGTAAGTGTACTGAACGCAAAAACAGAAGAATGAAGAATGAATTGAGAAAAATATGTACGCATATAAGCTTCCTTAACGATCTGCACCGATATAGCAAAGCCAATGCCAAAATTTTTATTATTGAATATCAAAAACTTGTCATTAAAAATAAAAAAATCATTGTTTATATTTAAACAATGATTCGAAAAAATGTTTATAAAACCACAGATTTACTCGTGGCGCATAAGCTTATACAAGTTGATTGTGTAAATAAGATTGATACAACTGATAGTAAGATTGTTGCTGTTGAATCAGTTGTTCATGAGAACCTTGTTCCACTACAGCCCCATTCTCAATCACCACAATTTTGTCTGCTTCTTGAATGGTACTTAAGCGATGTGCGATCACAATACAGGTTCTATTTTTACATAAGCGTCGAAGGGCATATTGGATTTTCTGTTCCGTATAAATATCAATCGCAGAGGTCGCTTCATCTAAAATTAAAATTTTAGGATCAGCCAAATATGCACGTGCGAGACAAACAAGTTGGCGTTGCCCATGACTTAAATTTTTTCCGAGTGTTCCAACTTCAGTAAAATAACCATGAGGAAGCTGTCCTAGAATATCATCTGCACCAAGTTCTTCAATCGCCTGAATCAGTTGTTGATCTGTAGCTTCGGGTTGAATTAAACGTAAATTGTCTAAAATTGTGCCGCTAAACAAGACATTGTCCTGTAAAACAATACTGACATTTTGTCTTAAACTGTCCAGATGAATATCCTGTATCGGATAACGGTCTAAGAAAATCCCACCCTGCTGAGGCTCATAAAACCGTGTCAGTAACTGAACGATCGTGCTTTTACCATGACCTGTAGGCCCCACGATCGCAACCACCGTTCCAGCGTCGATCTCTAAATCAAAATTTTGTAAAACAGCTTTGGTGGTATAAGCAAAATGTACAGACTGAAAACGAATATGCCCGTTAAGTTGCCCTAATTTCAACGCATGTGGTGCATCTTGAATGCTAGATTGGGTATCTAAAAGTAGAAATATCCGTTGTGCACACGCTGCACCATTGGCATAACGCTCAAATAAATCGGTCAATTCCTGTAAAGGTGCCAAGAATAAAAACACATAAAAAATACTTTCGGCAAACTGTCCAATACTGATGACACCTTCACTATAAGCATAACTTCCAATCACAATAAAAACTGCGGTTGCCACTGTCGAAAGCAATCCAGTAAATGGGGCAAACCAGCTGGTCCGCTTACTTCCATAAATAATAGAATCATTAAAATCTTTTAAGAGCTGCTGATAGCGCTGTTGATTGGTTTCACTATAATTCAATTGCTGAATAATTTTGGCGCCATTTACCGTTTCAACCAAATGTGCAGTAAATCGACTGCGTTCTTCGGCAACCCGTCCCCAATGCCGTTGTGATGACTTTTTAAATATTGCAGTCATTGTCAATAAAATCGGCAAAGTTGCAAATAAACACCAGAAAAATGGGGGATAAATATGCCACAAAAGCACAGATGCTAATCCGCAACGTAAAATCGAAGAAAGTAGTTCAGGTGGTCCTTGTATCAATACTGGTTCTAAAGTATCGACATCACGATCCGCTCGTGAAATAATTCGGCCCGCTTTAGTTCGATCAAAATAACCAATATTTAAAGCTTGAATATGTTGAAATAATGAACGTCTTAGATCATTAATGACACTTAAAGCCGCTTTTCCAGACAAGTATTTTGATATACCCGCTAATCCAAAACGACACACCCAGCTGAATGCCAGAATAGCAATTGCTATAAAAAGTACTGGCTGATACAACACCAGTTTCCCACCCACTTGCTGAAATCCAGAATCTAAAATGTACTTGACTGCCCATGGACGTACAAAGATGCTCAGCACTTGTAAGATCTCTACTGAGATCATGGCTAGAATTAAATAACGAATCGGATAAAGCAAAGGAATGAGTTTTTTTAACATTCCGCGATGTAGCGCGGTTTTTGCTAAGTTTTCTTCGATCTGCAGATCAGAGATTTTCGTCAGCGGTTGGAAATTTTTAACCGTGGTATTCATGCTTGAATCTCCTGTTGCGCTTTCTGAAATCCCATCAACTCCCGATAAAATTCGCAATGCTGGAGCAAATCTGTGTGGCTCCCTTGAGCAAGAATTTGTCCCTGATCTAATACGATAATGCGATCTGATAAAGAAATCGTGGTCTGTTTATTTGAATTGATCAGGATGGTTCTTTTGAGCTGATTTTTATTGTCAGCCAAGCCTGATAAACGCTGTAACACCTGTTTTTCTGTAGTGGAATCTAAAGCACTGGTTGAATCATCAAGCGCCAAGATTGGCGAGTTTTTTAAAATTGACCGTGCCAGTGCAATCCGTTGTTTTTGCCCTCCAGATAAGGTGACTCCCTTGTCCCCTATTGGTGTCTCCAGACCAGCATCGAGTCGCTGTAACAGTTCAGATGCTGAAGCCAAATGCAACGCGTCTCGCATCTCCTGTTCAGTCGCATCCTGTTTGGCTATTTTTAAGTTATCCGCCAAGGTTCCTGAGAAAAAGAAATTATCTTGCGGAATAATCTGAACCATATGACGTAAGTTAACCAAACTCAGATCTTTAAGATTGAGCCAACCGCGTTGATCTGAACCAATCCAGACCTGCCCTGCGGTTGGATCGATAAAACGATTGAGCAAGTTCATCAGTGTGGTTTTACCCGCTCCAGTTTTCCCCACAATGGTGACGATTTCACCTGCTCGGAATTCAACATTACACTGTTTTAAAATATACTTTTCTGTGTTTCGATCCTGAAAACTGACATTTTCCAGTCGAATATTTAAACCTTCATCCCCTTCAGCATCCCCTTGTAGTGGCAAAGCATGTGCAGCATCTACAATTGCCGATTTCTCATCTAGCATTTGCCATATTCGAGTTGCCGATGAACGTGCATCTGCAAAAATATGTAAGACCTGTCCAATACTTTCAATACGAAACACCAATAAATTTGCCATAAGTACAGCAGCCACAAATTGCCCAATCTGTAATTGATTTTGTCCAATTAAGTAGCCACCAAACCCAATCACCCATAAGTAGGAACAGGCAATAATCATTTGAGGAATCGGTAAGCGTTGTGCACTGGTGCGAATGGTTTGAATAGAATGACGAATAAAGCTATCAACTGCTGCATCAAAACGTTGTAAGAGCTTTTCCTCAAGTTGAAAGGCTTTGACCACTCGAATGCCATTGACGCTTTCAGCCAAAGTATCACTGACTTTTTCATAGGCATAGGCAACTTGATGATCCAGCACCACCAACTGATTGGTCAGTTTAAACAGCACTGCTAGGCCTAGAAAAATAAAAATAAGCGGGACGATCCCCAACCAAGGATGATACCAACACAACAATCCGACTGTTGCGGCGACCACTAGACTGGATTCAAACACTTGTCGCCAAAAATTAATCAAAGCTTCTTTTAATTTATCTGAATCTCGGGTGGTTCTTGATAAAACTTCACCTAATCCGTGTTTCCAGTGCCATGAAACATCTAAATGCTGGACTTGGCTAAAGATTCTTTCTCTTAAAATACTTAACAATTGCTGTCCAATCGTCAAGGCACTTAAACCCGCTAAATATTGAATAATGGCACGAAGTAAAGCGATACTCGTCAGTAGAATAAACCAAAACCACGGATTTAACGGATCTGTAAAAGCATGCTGAAATAAACGTTCAGGTTGGCTGTGTTTTAGCGTATCAATCGCATGTCCGATTGAATATTGCTGTAGTGCTAAGCCAAAATTGGCAAGGACAAATAATGTTGCCGTCAATACAAAGCGAAATGGCATAAAACGATATAAGGCCAAACTTCGCAGCAGTGGATAATTTTTAAACATAAAAATAAAACAACAACTAAAGATCTATAGCTCACTGCGAGATCTATGCCAAATTTTTCAAAGGCATAAATATTTTAATCTACTGTTTTATATTATTTTTTTAAAAAACATGTTTGATGAGATGTTTGATTTAAAACATCCGCACTTGTTATCTGTTGTTATTGCAACAATATTTGATATATCAACATCACAAAAATAGATATTAAAAATATATTTTAAATATCAACAAGTTAAACAATGGCATCAATATTGCTTTAAAGCATTCAAATCACAACAGGATGTCACAATGACAACACTTCAAACGCAACCATTGAATACACTTTGGTATACACGCTGTCCAGTTCCTACAGGGCTCGGAATCTCGATTCAAAAAGGCTGGCTAAAAGAAAAATTTATTGAGCAACAAATTGAAATTAAATCAATTCGTGAATCGAACTCAAAAGAGATTCGTAACTCACATTTTAACCATACCCTTGCCAATTCAGTTCGGCATGGTGGCAGTATTCCTGCAATTTGGGCATATGCTTCTGGACAAAAAACCAAAGTCATCGGTTTATCTTGGGCAGATGAAGTCCAATTACTGCTGACTCGATATGATTCCCAAATTAAGACGGTTGAGGATCTAAAAGGTAAACGCTTTGGGCTCCCACTCAATCATGATGCCATCATCGATTTCTCTCGTGCTCAAGCCATTCGCGGTTTAGAAAATGCATTAAAAACAGTAAATCTTAAGGTCAGTGATCTGGAACTGGTGGATTGTCTGCGTGCTGATATATTAGTGGCGCAACAGCAAAATCATACCGAAGAAAATGATTCGAGTTTCTTTAGCAATCGTAATAAACTGAGCGCAAGTGCAGAGATTGTGGCTTTAATCAAAGGGGATGTCGATGCCATCTTTTTAAAAGGTGCACATGCAGCACAAATTGCCCATGATTTTGCCCTGCATACCATTATTGATATTGGTTCACATCCCGACCCTATCCTACGTTCAAATAATGGTACCCCTCGAACACTAACTGTGGATGAAGATTTTCTATCGCAATATCCACAACAAGCTCAATCCATTGTCGATGCGGTTTTACAAGCTGAACAATGGGCGCATGTGCATGCAGATGAAACTCACCGCTATCTGGCTAAAGAATGTAATAGCAGTGAACAATGGGTTCATGCAGCTTATGGCGCAGATGCACATCTCAAACTGAATACCAATTTTGATGAAACATCGATTATTGCCTTACAAGACCTCAGTGACTTTCTCTATCGCTGGAAGTTTATTCCAGCTCAAATTAATGTTCGTGAATGGCTAGCACAAGACATTGCTATTCATGCACAAGTGGCTTAACAATACGAAAAAATAAAAGGTTGTCGTAATGACAACCTTTTATTTTTCAGCTTTCAAATTTAAGACATCCTCCTATACAAAAGCTTCTGACTATTCTCAACGCATAAACCACTGCTATGCTCATGAATAACAATTATCTTAATGGCGTCTTACTGAAGTTCTTAACCAGCTCTTACCTAGCCTCAGAATCAGTCAACGGCTCACGCTACTTTTGTTCCGGGAAAATGAGACGCCAAACTTTGCAAGAAAAGCATCTTGCAGAGTGCTGCTTCTCACCGTAAAACTCACTGCCCACCATCAGCTCGTTTAATCAATCGCAAAAAATATGCGATTAAGTACTGCCTCAAACAGTTGTGGATGAGGTTTACGAATAGCATATTTTTATCGAACTCAAATTATGACTTAAATTTGGTCACATTTTCAGCCTGTTTCTTTAAAAGTACAGAGTTATATTCACCAGGTGGAATATTATTTAAATAATAATTTCCAACATGATATAAACGCCAACGAATCGGATCATGTGTGGTATGCGTACGTGCATTACGCCAGAAACGATCTAAATTCCATTTTGACAAAGTAGAGCTTGCTCCAAGTAAGCCAAAAATTTCACTGGAAATTTTCAAAGATGCATGGTCGGACTGACTCCGTGTGGCAGCCACAGATAAAATCAATTCAGTTTGTAAAGCTTCATCTTCCAGATTGGTTAAATGCTGCTCAAAAATCGCTGCTGAGCGATCTAAAAGTGCTTCTGCTGAACGGACCAAAACTGCAAACTCGCCAATTTGCTTAATGATATGCGGTTCCTGTGTCGGGGAGTCGACACCACTTTCCACCCAAGGACGAGCATTCTGTTGCAAATAATCAATCCCCCCTTCAAGTGCACCTTTGGCAATACCTGTATCCATAGCTGCATGCAAAATCTGAGGCCAAGTTAAACCTGTGCGTAGCACTGTCCCTAAACCACCAGTATTGCGCTTGGCAACATAGCGTTCATCGACAATAACGTCTTTAAAATTGACTGTACCACTGACACTATTGTTTTGCCCCATTGCATCCCAATCATCAAGCAGTTCTACCCCATGCGTATCACGATGAATCAAGATCGAAACAGGTCCATCATCACTGCCTGCAAATAAAGAGATCCACTCAGCCAATAAAGAGCCTGTGGAATAAAATTTACTGCCATTTAAGATTAACTGCCCTTGTGAATTTCTTTCTACACGAGTCTTATGCTGAAATTTATCTTTTCCGCCCACTTCTGCGAGTGCATTGCCTAAACGTTTACCACTCAATACATCACGCAATAATTGATCGCGAATATCATCCTCATAACCCGTTAAAATTCCTCGAAACATGGTGAAATGAATTTGTAGAAGTTGTCCCACACCACCATCTGCAGATGAAATGATCTTTACCACATTGACCAATGTGCTAATACTCGCACCTAAACCACCAAATTGTTGAGGAACAATAATCGCTGTCAGACCTGCTTCTGAAATTAGGCGGGCCTGTTCATAAGGAACACTTTTGTTATATTGAGGATCTTGGGCAAATTCTGTCAGTTGTTTTGCTACTGCCTTGGCAATATCCAATGCTTCTTGTTCACTTTGAATATGTCTTATACTGCCTAATTCTAAAAAATTGTGTTGCTGAATATCGTTCATTTTAACTCCGGAAAATCTCTTTTTTTATGCACAGATACGCTGTGCTGTAGTCTTAAATAAGCTGGGGGCATGTGTAAGCAAAGTTTTGGTATACGCATGTTGCGGATGACTCAGTACTTGATCGGTTTCACCGTATTCCACCAGATGGCCATTTTTTAAAACGGCAACTCGATCAGCAATTGCTCTAACTACCCCAAGGTTATGGGTAACAAAAAGTAAAGTTACGCCTTGCTTTTGCAATTGTTGCAACAGTTTTAAAATAGATGCTTGTACTGAGACATCTAAAGCAGAAGTAATTTCATCGCAAATCAAGACATCAGGCTGACATAACAGCGCTCGTGCAATCGCTACACGTTGCCGTTCTCCGCCAGATAAATCTCTTGGGTAGAGTTCTTGAACCTGTGGAGGAAGCGATACTTGTTGAAGTACCTGAACGACCTTTTGTTGAGTTTCTTGCTGAGATGTAGCAAAAAAGTGCTGAACCACTTTAGTGAGTGTCTGTCCTATGGTATGTGCTGGATTCAAGGCTTTATATGGATTTTGAAAGATATATTGCAGTTTATGTCGTTGTGTTAACTGACGTTTTTGTCCCTGCAAGGACAATACTTCATCTGCTAAAATCACCTGACCTTCTGCATTTTCATTCAGTCCTGCAATCACTCTAGACAGTGTGGTTTTACCTGAACCAGACTCCCCGACTAAGGCCAAACATTCTCCACGCTGTATTTGAAAAGAAACATCGAAAAGTGCTTGTTGCTGGCCATACCAAGCATTGATATGTTCTACTTTAAGCAGTGCCTGTTGATCTGTTTTTAATTCAATCATATGCGGATCAAGCTCTTGAAAATTGATCACGCTCACTTCATCCCAATGATGACAAGCAACAAAATGTGGATCAAATGCTTGAGATAACAGGGTTAATTTCGGTTGCTGTTGATGACATAATTCGCTAGCGAAAGTACATCTTGCGGCAAAAGCACATCCTGTTGGACGATCATTCGGTGAGGGTGCATGTCCTTCGATGGGGGATAAATATTTACGAATCGACACATCGGGGATGGCATTGAGTAAACCTTGGGTATAAGGATGTTTTGGCGTTTCAAATAACTGGCTTAATGCGGCATCTTCTGCAATCTGGCCTGAATACAGGACGATTACGCGATCTGCAATATCTTTCACCACAGTCAAATCATGTGATACATAAATTGCTGCGACATTATATTCGCGACATAATTTACGAATAATATTCAGCACTAAAGTTTGGGTCGTAACATCCAATGCTGTTGTCGGTTCATCCAAGACAATTAAGCGAGGCTGTAACAAAAATGCCAATGCTAATAAAATCCGTTGTTGTTGCCCGCCAGAAAGTTGATGAGGATAGCGCTTTAAAAACACATCATCCTGAGGCAATCCCACTTCATCTAAAATTTTAGCAACTTTATGATTTCTTTCACTACTGGATAAGCGTAATTGATGGACTTCTAATAACTCAAGTAGATGCTGTCCAATGGTTAATGCTGGATTTAGTGCCGTTCCCGGATCTTGGGCAACGTGACTGATTTTATAACCTCGAATTTGACGCAAGGCGTGATCGTCAAGACTGAGGATATCTTGTCCATCCAGCGCAATTGTGCCTTGAATAATTTTGGCACCATGTCGTGCATAGCCCAATAACGCACTCGACAATGTGGTTTTACCTGAACCACTTTCTCCCACCAACCCAAGGACTTCGCCCTCATTTAAATGAAAAGAAATATTCGAAACCACATGATTGCCTGTGTTGACCAATGCCACCGTTAAGTCTTTTACCTGTAGTACCGTATTCTTTAAAATCTCTGTCATGGTGATTTTTCCTCAATCCGTGCTGCGGCACGCCCTACACCTTCAGCCAACACATTGGTTCCCAGCGCAAACAAAGCAATTAAAATCACCGGTGCAAATACTGCCCACGGTTGAACCAATAACCCAGCACGATTTTCATTAATCATCAGGCCCCAATCGGCTGCAGGAGGTGCGATACCATAACCAAGAAAAGCCAGACCAGATAACATGCTAACAGCCCACGTCAACATCACCCCAAGATGAATTAATAAGGGTGTCAGCATATTGGGTAGGATTTCACGGAATAAAATATAGCTTTTCGAGTAACCTAAAATTTTGGCGGCCTCTACATACTCTTGCTCAACCAAATTTAGCGCAACACTTCGTGCAAGACGTACTACCCCAGGAATAAAAGCAATCGAAACAGTGAGCACAATCAGCCATGGCTCACGCCCTAGCATCGAAACGATTAATAGCACTAAAATCAGATCAGGAAATGCCATAAAAACATCCGTCAGCCAAGTCACAAACTGGTCAACTTTATCTCGTGCAAAAGCAGCCAATATGCCTAAACTGGAACCAATAATTAAAGCCACCAGACTGGCAGCGAGGGTCATCCAAATAATTGAAGCACCACCCGCTAATACACGAGACCAAACATCATGCCCAATATAGTCATAGCCAAGAAAAGCCTGTGCTTCAGGCGCACCATAGGTCATGCCCACTAAGGCAGTTGGTTCAAAAGGAACCAGCACTGGGCCAATAAGCGCAAATATCAAAACTAAGCTTGTCACTACAAAACCAAAACGAACTTGTCGCTCAGAAATCAAGGCTTTAAAAAACTTACGTTGATACCAATGAAGTGTGCTCATTTTCCCTCTCCCGAATTGATATTCTTCAAGGCATTACGGCGATCCACAGGCTTTACCGTAATCGGTCGGCCAGATTTCCATAAACGTAATGCCTGACGTAAACCAGGTGAGCGGGCTTTATGTTTTTTTGCAGTGCGTATTTTCGGTGTGAGTAAAGTCGTAATTAAGTCTGCAATTAAATTGACCACCACCACACAGATGGTCAGCAATAACACAATCGCTTGAATCGTAGGAATATCCCGCATTTCAATTGCTGCATTCAATGCATTGCCAATTCCCGGATAACTAAATACAACCTCAATAATTAAAGCCCCACTGAGTAAAACCCGTATGGTCAATGCCGTGCCTTGTACCACGGGCACTAAAGCATTAGGTAAAACATGCTTCCAGATAATGCGACGCTCTGGAATACCACGTAATCGTGCTGAAGTGACATAATCGGACTCTAAGGCATCGATCATTGAGCCTCGCACAAGACGCATGAGATAAGGAATAAGCGATAAAGCTAAAGTTAAAATGGGTAAAATTAAAAACTCTAGCTGGCTAAACGGAGACTGCCCAGGAATCAACAATGATGCAGCAGGTAATACATGCATGATCGAAGTTGAAAACAACATCATCAGCCAAATGGCAATGACAAATCCGGGCACTGCTTTAAAAATAATCGAGCTAGATACAATGATTCGGTCTAGTTTGCTATCACGACGTAGCGATAACCAAACCCCAAGTAAAACTGAAATCGGTACAGTGATTGCCACTACCAAGCTACTCAAAGCAAGCGTATTACCAAAATAGTTTTGAATAATCTGTAACACAGGTACATTAGAATCAATTGAGCGTCCAAAATTACCTTGTAATAATTGAGTCAGCCAATTCCAGTATTGCACCAATATCGGTTGAGTCAGCCCCAATTGTTCACGCAGTATTTGAACCGTAGCTTCTGGTGCTTCTGGCCCTAAAATGACCCGCGCAGGGTCAGATGGAAGCGCTTGAGTCGCGATAAATACAATTAAACTAATCACAAAAATCACTAAAATTCCTGACACGATACGGGTCAAAAACCAAGGTAACCATGCAGGAAATTCAAACGACTTGGCGATAGCTGGATGTTGAATCGAGCTTTCAATTTTGCTGGCTTGAGTCGTCATCATTACTCCCCTTTACGCCAAAACTCATCAGTTCGCCATGCTGCAAAACCGGTTCGATCAGGTGTTACACCACCAATCTGATGAGAATGTGCATCTAAAACATTGTTAAAACCCCAAATCAGTAAGCCACCTTGTTCATGTTGAATTTGCTGTGCCTCATGCACCAGAACTTTGCGTTTTTCCAGATCAGGCTGTTGCAATGCGTGATGCACCAGCTCCGTAAAACGGGCTTGATTAAAACGGGTTTTGTTATTGGCTGCACCGGGTCCATCAATCTGCAATACCGTCAATAAAAATGGACGAGAAACATTTGAACCTGTACTCAATGCCCAATCTTGTTTGACTGCATCTGCAAATGTTGCAGCTTCAACTTGTTTAACGTTTACAATCACGCCAGCTTGCGCTGCATGTTGCGCAAACACCAAGGCGGCATTGCTATCTGGTCCTGTATATAAATCAACTTTTAAGTTTTGATCAAAACCAGCAGCTTTTAATAGTGTTTTAGCTTTGGCTAAATCTTGCTTACGCTGTGGAATTTCATGGTTATAAACAGGATCACTAAATGAATACAGATCGTTGGCAATTCGTCCTTGACCCGCCAATGCCCGTTTCACTAAATCATCCCGATTGGCAATCAAACGAAATGCTTGTCTGACACGAGGATCATTAAACGGTGCTTTAGTGGTATTCATATCGAAGGATTGCCAAGCATCTGTTTCAGATGAAACAACACTCAGTCGTTTATTGGCTTGAATCAAAGATAAATGCTCGGCACTAATACCTGATGCAATATCAATTTGCCCTGATTGCAAAGCAGCAAGACGCCCGGTTTGCTCTTTAAAATCTATAATTTCAATGGCATCTGCATAAGGCTGATTGTCTTTCCAATAATTTTCAAAACGTACGAAACGGGAACGTTGACCTGGGGTAAAACTTTCTAGTTTAAACGGGCCTGCTCCGACGACATTCTTGATTGGGTCATAATCTGTTGGAACAATACCGCCCCAACTCATCCATGCTTCAGGTAGGGCTACTAAGCCTTTGCCTTGAGCAAATGGAATTTCAACGGTGTAATCATCCCGCTTTTTAATCGCATCGCGCTGTAGTGAATACAGATAAGCCGCAAAGGGAGACGCCAGTTTAGGATCGGTCAAACGACGTAAAGAGAAAATGACATCATCGGCTGTAATGGTTTTACCATGATGAAACTCAAGCCCTTTCTTTAGCCGAATCGTCCATTTAGTGCCATCCTCATTGGGTTCTGCAAATTCAGCAAGCGCCAATTTAGGTTGAATATCTCGCCCCCATTCCCATAATTTGGCATATAACGGCCAACCTCTAAAGGCACTCGACATCCCAATCGGCTTATGGGCATCTAAATTTCCAGCTTGATTACCATTAATCACCCCAATTTTGATCACTCCACCTTTTTGCGGTGTGGTATGCTGGCTTGTATGTGCAGCAGCTTCATTTGATGCTGAGGAATCGGAACGAGAACACCCAATCAGGCTTGCTGCTGCAATCGTACCTAGACCTAAACCCGTATTTTTAATTAATACTCTGCGCGTAATTTTACTCATAGGATTCTCCTTTTAAACCACAGTTTCTTGATTCAACAGAGAATCTACAGACGAGCATTTTTTTAACTTCGGTAACTCAAAACCATGATCGAGCTCAAGTAAAGGAAACAACAAGTCTGCAACACGATAAACTTCCGTAATTAAAGGAAAACCTGACAAAATAAATGCAGATGTACCGTAGCTTTCATATTCTTGGATACGTTGAGCAATATTTTCAGCGCTCCCGACCAATGCGGTCCCCGCAGCGGGATTTAAGATATCAAAACCAAACAGTGATGGCCCTGTCCAAATATTTGGATAAATTTCAAAGTCTTTAGCTTGAGGTAATATCCCCTGACGTAAGCGTTCTAAATTTTTTTGAACAATCGGGTTACTACTCTGATAGCTTTCGAAAGTTTCATTGGGTGGAAGCTGACGTTTTACAGCTTCAATCGCATAATTCACATCAATTTTATCGAGTAGAGACTGCGCGTATTGCCACGCTTCTTCTTCGGTTTCACGAACGATAATTTGTAAGCGAGTTCCATACTGCAAAGTTCGTCCAACTTTAGCGGCTTCTTTTGCAACTTTACTGAATTTTTCTCCCAGCAGCGGCGGTGTGTTGGCAAAGCTTAAATACACATCCAGCAATTCCACTGAATGTTGTACCCCTTTGGCTGATGTGCCAGCTCCCCACAGCGGTACGCCTTGTTTTTGGGTTGCCCCATGCCATTTTGACATCGGTGAAGCCCCCTCTTGACGTGGAGCAACTTGAATAAACTCACCCTGAAAGCCAGATTTATCGCCTAAATAATTCTGTTGAAATGTGCTCCAGTATTCTTTACTAAAGTCATAGCGTTCATCATGTGAATAATGAATACCCAATGCGGCAAGTCCCTGATCATTGCCATTGACCACATTAAACAACAAACGTCCCTGAGAGAAAGAGTCAAAAGTTTGTGCATATTTGGCTAAGACTGCGGGTTGAACTTCACCTGGATGCTGCGCCACCAAAAACTTCAGGCGCTCAGTAAAAGGAATTAAACTCGCAGCAACTGCCAGTGTTTCATACTCACTTGTACCCATGAGTGAACCGTAAAACCCCAGACGATCTGCGGTAATTGCAATTTGTTGTAAATGTTCATAATCGGTATCCCAGCGTCCCGACTCCAACCAAGGATAGGGACCATCAGGAGAGGTGAGATACCATAAAAGTTTTACAGCCATAATATTCTCTATATTTGTTTTTAAATCATGTTTCTAATGGAGTGGAAGTAATCCCAGTGATTTTGCTTTTTCAGTCAATCCACTCATTTTCCACTGTTGCTGTAGCACCCCTTGCCCATATTCACGACTTCCCCCAACCAGTTCTGCTAACAGTTGAATTTGAGCACCTTCTTCAAGCAATAAAATAAATTCAGCAGTTTCTTGTAGACCTTGACGCCCCCAAACTGTGGCACCGCCATTGGCTTCCAAAATAGCCCGATGCTCAATATCAATCTTGAGTTGATCTAAAATAAAATCGACTTCTGCTTGACGGCGATCGATATAAATCGGCAGTTCATTAAATAAATGAAAACGCTGAACAGGCACATAACGAATCGGTAGGGTTCGGTGTGTTTGGGCCCAAGCACCTAAATTCGGTGCATGTACATGAGAGATTGTGGTGACATCTGCATGTTCACAAAATAGTTTGTTATAACGGCCACCCGCACCTTTTCGTCCCAATAAAACTTCACCATCAAGTTTCTCTACCAATACTTTGCTTTTTTTATCTCGTGACCAAGGACCTGCATAGTTAAAGGTCACCAAGGTATTTTCAGGGGCGCGTTCAACAAAATTGACTGTGCCATTGGCAGTGATGGTGCCCGTCTCACGGAACACCTCAAATGCAAATTCAGCTTTTTGACGGTTGCGTTCAATAAAATCATTAAGTTCAGGGGAAAGTGGCGATTGAATCAGTGTAGTCATGATAAATATCCTGTTTTAACGTTGTTTATTTTGGCGACGCTTTAAAACTTCGAGTAATGGGCGATGATCGACCCATGTATCAAGATCGACGTCTTTTTCAAGGAAGCCATGTAACCAAAGGAAATCTTTTTGTTGTTTTAAAAGCTCAAGGCGTTCTGCACTTAATGAAGGATGTAAAGATTTATGAAAATTATTACGATACGCTGTAGCCACACTTTCAGCACCCGCAATGGTTTCATCTTGTAGAATAACCAGCACTTCATCTAAATGATCTTCTGCCCAATCTGCGGTATCAAAAAGCTCTTCCAGAAAGTCAACGACGACATCAAAGTGATGTTCCAATAAATCTTCATGTACCGTGATAGGTCGAGGTGTCCCGTTGTTCACACGCGAAGTCACATCTGTAAATTGATCTAAATCGATACCGACTTTTAAACCACGTTTGGTGGCTGCCTCAACAGCCGATGCCCCTTTGACATACACGGCATCCACTTCACCTGTAATCAAGGCATCAAGGCCTGACCAATAGGCACTGGCATCACGATCTTGTTTCGATTCAGCTCGCTCAGGAACTTCAATAAAATCAACATCACGAAAACTTAAATTTGCAAGTTGTAAAGCCCCTCGAATACCTTGTAATGACATGGCTCTAAAAATACTGCCTGCACGTTTATCGGCATATTCAGGTAAAGCCACTTTGGTATTTTTTAAATCTTCAGGCTGACGAATTGCTGAATCTGGTCGAACAATAATCACTTGCCATTCATCAATCCAAGTTAATCCAATCAGACGACTTGGGGCACCTTCTGAACGCGCAGCCAAAGCAGGTACATTACCTCCTTCACGGAATAAAGCCGGGAGCTGATGATCAAAATGATGCACAGACAAGCCTTTACGCGCATCTTGCAATACCGCAACATCAATACCATGTCGCTCAAATTTTTCGACTAAGGTGCCGCGTTTTAATGAGATTCCTGTTGCAGTGGGTACAGGACATCGTGTGACCCAAATTTCAGATAAAGTACTTTTTACAAACTCTTTAGAATTTTCTTTTTTATCGATGACAAGTGACATAGGTATTCCTTAAGATACTTCCAATTTCATATCACTTGTATTGAGCAGCTTTTATGCCAATATTTATTTTTATAATTTTCAATATCTTATACAAAATCTAATTTTAATAAATGTTTAGATTTCATCACTTGTTTTAGATTTAGTGTTGTTTTATCAACAGCGCTTTAAGCAAGCCTGCCCTGAGACAAAAATCCCATCCGCATTATTTTTTGATTGAACAGATTTAAAGCCCCTCATTGAATCAACATACAGCACCATATAAAAATATAGTGCTGTATCGCTTAAATTAAAAATCGATAGAAGCCGACAGCATAAAAGTTCGAGGTGCACCCAAGGCTAAACTGGACAATTGTGGCATGCCCCAATACGCCTTATTGGTCACGTTATTGATACTCGCAGCTAAGTTTAGTGGAAAACTTGAAACATTGGTCTTATATCTCGCCTCAACATCAAACAGTGTTCGTTCAGAAGCATGTAGTGTATGTTCCTGATTGATATATTGCTTTGAAACTGCTGTGGCATTTCCAGTCTAGATTAAACCCTGCAAAATCGAAATATCCCACTCCATACCTAATTTCGCCTGTTGCTTGGCAACCCCAGTCGCAATATTGCCTTGATTTTTACCACCTGCAGTTTGGGTTAATTCAGGATCAATATAGGCAACACCACCGATTACACCAAGATTCGCAATAGGTGCTCCAAAGAAGCTCCATTCAATTTCACTTCAGCTAAAACTTGTTATTGATTATTGATCAGTAATTGTGAAGCCCTCCCACACACGATTCATTAACCAATAACATGCCTTATTGAGTAGTATGATTTCTAGGGATGCACAATAATCTTGACCGCAGATTCGTTGTTATGAATCAAGGTTTCAAAGCCTTGCGAAACCAAATCATCTAAAGCAATTCTTTGGGTAATAAAAGGTTCTAAATTGATTTTACCTTGCTCAACCAAGCGAATGGTTTCTTGATGGTCATTAACATAGGCTATCGTACCGCGAATATCCAGCTCTTTCATCACCACACTATGCACATTAATCGTTGCAGGATGACTCCAGATCGAAACTATCACTACCACACCAGTTGGTTTCATAGCTGCCACCAGTGTATCCATGACCTTATTGACACTACTGCATTCAAAAGCCACGTCTACCCCACGGTCTTGGGTGATTTTCATGACTTCAGCCACAACATCCACTTGAGACGGATCTAGCACATAGTCGGCAACACCCGCTTCTAAGGCTTTTTCTTTACGTTTTGCACTGAGCTCGGTAATGATGACGGTTAAGCCTTTGGCCTTTAAAATTGCAGACAATAACAATCCAATCGGGCCCGCTCCACCCACCAAGGCAATATCACCTGACTGTGCTCCACTTCTTACAAAGGCATGATGCCCGACAGATAAAGGCTCAATCAATGCGGCTTGATCCAACGGAATTTGGGCAGAAATGGGATGTACCCAACGGCGTTGTACCGCAATTTTTTCAGATAGCCCACCACCGCGACCACCTAGACCAATAAAATTCATATTTTTTGACAAGTGATAATTGTCATGCGGTCCAGTCGGAACATCATCCGCAATGATATAAGGCTCAACCACAACATGTTGCCCCACCTGAATATCATCAACGCCATCCCCTACAGCGTACACCACACCTGAAAACTCATGCCCCATGGTTACAGGTGCAGCTTCACCCGAAATCGGGTGCGGATGACCACACGGAGGAATAAAAATTGGACCATCGATAAATTCATGTAAATCTGTGCCACAAATACCACACCATGCGACTTGAATGCCAACTGTTCCTGGTTGTACCTGTGGTTCTGGAATATCCTCTATTCGGATATCCCCTTTATCATAAAAACGAGCTGCTTTCATAGATGCATTCCTCATTCCAATATTAACGATAAACCATTCCGCCATCGGTCAAAATTGACTGTCCAGTAATATAATCAGCGTCCTCACTGGCTAGAAAAGCAACCAATGCGGCAACATCATCTGGGGTTTCGGCACGTCCTAAAGCAATTCCATCCACATATTTCTGATATGTTTCACCAACGGGTGCACCAGTGATATCAGCGAAACGTTGATCTATTTCCACCCACATATCTGTACCAACTACACCGGGACAGTAACTATTCACAGTGATACCAGCACTGGCATATTCTTTTGCTGCTGTTTGAGTCAAAGCACGAACGGCAAATTTAGTAGCTGAATAGACACCAAGCAAAGCAAAACCTTCATGCCCAGCAATCGAACATGCATTGATAATTTTGCCAGAATTTCGGCGCTGTTTAAATTTATCGGCAGCGGCCTGAATCCCCCACAGCACACCACCCACATTGATATTCATAATCCGATTAAATTCATCTGGACTGACCTCTGCCAAGGCTTGGACTTGGGCAATCCCTGCATTATTAATAATGATATCAAAGCCATTTAATGTTGATTCTGCATGGTCAATCGCACTGCTGATTTGTACAGGATCAGCAACATCTGCAATAAATGTGGTGGCTTTAACCCCAAATGCTTGAATCTCTTGCTGAACAGCAGTTAACTTTTCTTGGTGAAGATCAACCAAGGCAATATGTACGCCCTCTTGTGCCAAGCGTAAAGCAATACCGCGTCCTATGCCCTGTGCGGCACCAGTAATTAATGCGACTTTATTGTTTAGACCTCTAGGCATGTTGCGACTCCTTAAATATGGATTGCACGTTGCATTGCCGATAAAACCGACTCATGCATCGCCTCAGATAACGTAGGATGTGGGAAAATAACCTGTGCTAGGCTTTCATCAGTGGCTTCTAAATATTTAGCGATGGCAAAGCCCTGAATATGTTCAGTGACCTCATGACCCACCATGTGTGCCCCCAATAATTCCCCTGTTTCTTGATTAAAAATAGTTTTTACAAATCCTGTGGTCTCGCTTAAAGCCAAAGCTTTACCATTGGCTTGTAAAGGGAATCTACCCACATTGATTGTAAAACCAGCTGCTTTGGCTTTTTGCTCGCTTAGACCAATACTTGCCACCTGCGGATGGGTAAAAATACACCCTGGAATTTGGCTACGATCTAAAGCATGTACATGCGTCAGCCCTGCAATTTTTTCTACACATAAAATTGCTTCATGACTGGCTTTATGCGCCAAGCACGGCGCACCAGCGACATCACCAATGGCATAAACTCCAACTACATTGGTCTTACACCACGGATCAACTTTAATAAAACTATGCTCAAACTCAATACCCAATTTTTCTAAACCCAAATTTTGAGTATTAGGTTGTACACCAATTGCGGAAAGGACTTTTTCAACAGTAATGATTTGTACACCTGTTGCGGTTTCAACATGGCAATGTACTTGGTCCTTATCTATTTCGATGTTTTGTACAGCAGCTTCAGTCAAAACCGTCATACCATGCTGTTCAAATTGCTTTTGCACATATTTGGCAACTTCAATGTCTTCACTAGGTAGGATCTGTTTGGCAATATCAACCAAAGTCACTTGGCAACCTAAGTCCTGATATAAACTGGCAAACTCACTGCCAATGGCCCCTGAACCAATTACCAAAAGTGATTTCGGCAAGTGTTCTGGGACTAAAGCTTCTTTATAACTCCAGACATGCTGTCCATCGACAGGGACATGCGCTAAATTGGCGGCTCTGGCGCCCGTAGCCACAATAATATGCGGTGCAGAAATCTGCTGTTTTTGACCCTTTGCATCAGTCAGTTCTAAGCTTTCTTTCTCGATAAATTGAGCGCTTGCATTAAATACAGTAACTTGATTCTTTTTCAGTAATTGCCCAATCCCTTGTACCAACTGTTCAGAAACCTGACGGCTATGACGAACCAGTTGTTGGATATCAAAATCGATAGAACCTAAAGAAAAACCAAACTGTTGTGAATGTTTAAATTGCTGTGCAAGTGCCGCTCCACTCAATAAAGCTTTGGTTGGAATACAGCCCCAATTCAGGCAAATTCCACCCAAATGCTTTTCTTCTACAATGGCGGTTTTTAAACCCAGTTGGGCTGCACGTATCGCAGCCACATAGCCACCTGGACCAGCGCCAATCACAATGAGATCAAATTGTGTGTCTGACATGCTCATACTCCTACACCAAAATCAATGCAGGATTTTCAACAAACTGCTTAAATGCTGCCAAGAACTGTGCACCTAACGCCCCATCAATCACCCGATGATCACAAGACAAGGTCGCGGTGACCATCTGTCGAATCACGATGCTCTCATTTTCAACAATTGCCCGTTTTTCTGCTGCACCTAAAGCTAAAATCGCACCTTGGGGTGGGTTAATAATCGCGTCAAACTGTTGAACGCCGAGCATACCTAAATTCGAAATACTGAAACTACCGCCCTGAAATTCATCAGGCGCCAATTTGCCAGTTTTGGCACGTGTTGCAAGATCACGCATATCATTGGAAATTTGTGCCAAAGACTTGGTATTGGCAGCTTTAATGATTGGAGTGATGAGGCCATTCTCAATCGCTACAGCAACAGAGATATCCGCCTGATCAAACTGCAAAATCTGCTGATTCTCTTCATCAAACTGAACATTGACCTGTGGCACTTTGATCAATGCAGCTGCTGCCGCTTTAATCAACATGTCATTGATTGACAATTTCACTTGCGGCACAGTGGCATTAATCTGTTGACGTAGTCCCTGAATAGCATCCACATTTAAATTTACGGTTAAACGGAAGTGTGGTGCATTACGTTTTGCTGCCTGTAAGCGTGAAGCAATGGCTTTACGCATACCATTCATCGCAATGGTGGTCACCTTGGCAGTTTCAGTTCGCATTACATCAGCGCTATTTTGGGCAAGTGCAGGGTTTTCACGCTGATGAACTGCTTCAACATCTTCCTTACAAATACGCCCTCTTGATCCTGAGGCACGACAGTCATGTAAATTAATGCCCCATTGTTTGGCTAAACGACGTGCAACTGGTGTTGCCAACACTTGGCTATCATCAGCTTTAGATTTCGCCACTTTACCACTCGGTTGCTGCCGAATATCGGGCCATGATCCACCCGCAGCTTGAACTGCGTTTTGAATGTCTTGCACACTGATACGACCTCCACGCCCTGAGCCTGAAACCAGCGCCAAATTCACTTGATGCTTTTCAGCCAATTTCAAGGCATGCGGTGTTGCAAAAAAATACTCAACATGTTGATAACCTTGTAATGCAGCAGGAATTACATAACCATTTTGGGCAACAGCTTTTGATACCTGCTCAATACGATTCTGTTTAGGCGCAGTTTGTGGCTTGGTTTCAGGCTGCGTTGCCGTCAGCTTTTCAGTAACCACTTCAACAGCTTTGCTTCCATTGAGAATAGGTGCGCCAGCCAAAGATTGAGCAAAGGCATCAATTTCAGCATCGGAAACTTGCGCATCTGCACAAATTGCAATGATCCCGCCCACCACTAAAGTATCGCCATTATTGGCAATGATTTTACGCAAGGTACTATCAAACGGTGCTTCAAGGACATTGACGATTTTTGTGGTCTCAATTTCACAAATTTCTTGTCCTTTACTAAACTGCTCGCCTGCTTGAATCAACCATTGGGCAATGGTGCCCTCTTCCATCGACAAACCCCATTTTGGGATTTCTAAAGTTTTAATTTCGCTCATCCTAAGCCTCCAACGTTTTACGTACAGCCTGTTCGATACGTTCTACACTTGGTAGCCATTGTTTTTCTAATACGGGTGAAAATGGCACAGGTGAATGCGGTGGTGTCACCAGTTCAATGGGTGCTTTGAGATAATGAAAGCCTTTTTGTGCAATCAATGCGGCCACATCATGCCCAAAACCACAACGGGCAGCAGACTCATCAACAATCACCACACGCCCTGTTGACGCGACAGATTCTAAAATGCCTTCTTCATCCAATGGAGAAATCGTTCGTGGATCGACAACTTCGACAGAAATTCCCTCCTTAGCAAGCTTATCCGCGACTTCATTGGCACGATGCACCATTAAACTTAAGGCAATAATCGTGACATCGGTTCCTTCACGGGTGTAATTTGCTACACCAAAAGGAATGGTATATGGTTCATCTGGCACTTCACCTTTGATGTCATAAAGCAATTTATGTTCACAAAAAACCACTGGGTCATCATCACGGATGGCTTGGATCAATAAGCCTTTTACATCATATGCACTGGACGGCACCACGACTTTTAAACCGGGTACAGCAGCAAACACGTTATACGGGGATTGTGAATGTTGCGCGGCAGCAGAAAAGCCTGCGCCGATCATGCCTCGAACCACCAAAGGCGCTTTGGCTTTTCCACCAAACATATAACGAAATTTGGCCGCTTGGTTATACAACATGTCATGACATACGCCATAGAAGTCCATAAACATCAGGTCAGCCACAGGTCGTAAACCTGTTGCAGCAGCCCCTGCCGCCATTCCAATAATTGCAGATTCAGTGATCGGGGTATCAATCACACGCTCAGAGCCAAACTCTGTCCATAGCCCTTTGGTGACACCAAGTACGCCCCCAAAGCCTTCGAGTTTATTGTCATCTGTATTTTTACCGCCATGCCCGCCACGCACATCTTCACCGACAACAATCACACTTGGGTCACGGCGCATTTCTGATTCAATCGCTTCTTTAATCGCGTTTCGATAACTTTTATTTGGCATTGTTTTACTATTCCTTTAGTAAGAGACATAAACATCAGTAAGAAGTTGAGAAAATTCTGGATAATTGGCAGCACGTGCATTTGCGACAGCAGCATCGACATTGGCTTTTGATTCAACATCAATTGCATCCAGCGTGGCTTCAGCAATCTTGCCTTTGACTTTTTCACGGAAAATTTTCAACGGATCTTTATGCTCTTTGACATAATCGAGTTCTTCTTTGGAACGAATCAGTCCTGGGTCACCTTCAAAGTGTCCATAAAAACGATTGGTAATGGTTTCAATCACACTTGGGCCTTCGCCACGCCGTGCACGTTCAATGGCTTTTTGGGCGACCTCATACACAGCAAAGAAATCTGTCCCATCTACTTTTTCAGCAGGCATCCCAAAAGCCGCAGCACGACCTGCAATGTCTTTGCTTCCGACTGCATAATCATGCGCAGTACCTTCACCAAAACCATTATTTTCAAAAACAAAAATCACGGGAAGTTTTAAAACCACAGCCATATTCATGGCTTCAAAGGTCAGACCTTGGTTAGAACCACCATCCCCAGTAAATGACAAACCAACTCCACCCGTCTTTAAGGTTTTTGCGGTTAACGCTGCACCAATTGCCAAAGGTGGCCCACCACCAACAATTCCGTTGGCTCCCAACATACCTTTGTCTAGATCAGCAATATGCATTGAACCGCCTTTGCCACGGCACAAACCATCATCTTTACCAAAAATTTCCAACATCATGCCGTGAATATCACATCCTTTGGCAATGCAGTGACCGTGACCACGATGGGTTGAGGTAATAAAATCTTTGTCAGTCAAATTTTCACAAATTCCAACGGCTACCGCTTCTTCACCACTGTAAAGATGGATAAATCCGGGAATATCACCTGTATTATTTTCATCGTGAAGTCGATCCTCAAACTCACGAATATCTCGCATCCGTCTGTATGCTGCTAGCAATTGCTCTTCCGTTAATTGCATATACTTATTCCTTCATGCTCACAGTTAAAAGTAAAAACCATATATTTAAAAATAAATATTGGTATTTAAAACCCGTATATTTATATAAAATTATTTCATTAAAAATTAATATTAGACTAAAAAAATATCCCTTTATAAAACACAATAAAAATATTAAAAACAGCACCTTACAAAGCAAAAAATATTTTTAAATTTTTATAATTTTCAAAAACTTAAAAAACCAAACCTTTAACCAACCTTTATTTTATAATATTAATATTTTTCACTCTTTTATTATATTTAAAAAAATTTTAAATATAATTGACATCGAAAATAAAAATGTCATCTTATATTAAGTTATTTTATTTAATGGACTATTTAAAATGGATTTAAAAGTTTCAGTCACCACAGGACAAAAACTACGTGGTGCAGATAAATTGGCACGTATTCCAGTAAAAATTATCAGTACAGAACAGATCCCACAAAAGCCTGAATGGATTCGCGCCAAGATCAGCCAGCCTGAAGAAGTGCAACGTATTAAAAATTTATTACGTCAACAAAAACTACATACCGTATGTGAAGAAGCCGCGTGCCCCAATTTGCCACAATGCTTTGGTGGTGGAACAGCGACCTTTATGATTATGGGAGATATTTGTACCCGTCGATGCCCATTTTGTGATGTGGCCCATGGACGTCCAAATATTTTAGATGCTGATGAACCGAAACATTTAGCAGAAACCGTTAAAAATCTAAATTTAAACTATGTGGTGATTACCTCAGTAGACCGTGATGATCTTATTGACGGTGGAGCACAACACTTTGCTGCATGTATTCGAGAAATCCGTAAAAGTAGCCCAGATACGCTAATTGAGATTTTAGTCCCTGATTTTCGGGGCAGATTAGAAGTTGCCCTCAACATTCTGAGCGAAACCCCGCCAGATGTATTTAATCATAATATTGAAACGGTCCCTCGTTTGTACCGTGCAATGCGTCCAGGTTCAGATTATCCACATTCCTTGGAACTGTTAAAACGGTTTAAGCATTTACGTCCAGACATCGCAACGAAATGTGGCTTGATGGTGGGATTAGGTGAAGTCGAAGCAGAAGTTATTGTGTTGCTGAATGACCTCAGTGACTATCAAGTGGACTATGTCACCATTGGTCAATACTTACAGCCATCTAAATCTCATGCCCCAATACATCGTTTTGTTTCATTGAAAGAGTTTGAACATTATCAAGCGCATGGTGAGTTATTAGGGTTTAAAAATATATGGAGTGCGCCAATGGTTCGTTCTAGCTATTTTGCTGATCGTCAATACAAGGGCGAGCCTGTACCTAAGCCGTTTACACGTGAAAACATTGCCACAGAAATTTAGGATGATTCAGTGTTCAAAGTGAATATGTACACCTAAATATTAAACAATGAGTACCAAAAAAAATACGCTGTCTTTTTATTGGTAACTTTATTTAACATTTGTGAGCAGAAAACTCATTTTAAAGCAAAACATTAACTTCTAAAGTGAGAACCTAATAAAGATGATTATTTTCAGAACACTATTTGTTTGAATATAGATTAAAATTTGGTGTCATCAAATAAAATCACCAGATACAGCGATAAAGAATACAAAGTATTAATGGCATAACCATTCATCATAAAGGAATATGATATGAAGCTATTGAATCAACTACAGCCGCAAGCGCTTCGTTTACAGACCACACATTTTGTCAATATCGAATCCGTCACTGCTGCGCCACTTCTCGCTTTACCTCCCGAACCAGAACCCTCTCTGTTTCGTCGTTCTCTTCAACATAATTATGCGGATTTACTAAAAATTGCAGATGATTCTGAAATGGCAATTGGAATCACAGATCATCATGGCACCTTACTTTGGACATGGAGTAGCCGTGCTATGCTCTCCTCTGCTGAGCAAGTGCATTTTGTCGAAGGTGGACATTGGTCAACACAGGCTGTCGGTACAAATGCGATTGGTTTGGCCTTAAATAATCATCTCTCTAGCTGTGTTTATTCACATGAAAATCAGATGAACAGTGTACAGGATTGGGTTTGTTATGCCGCGCCGATCGTTGACCCTGTATCTGGACAATTTCACGGTGTGATTAATTTATCGACCAAGTACAAGAAGCATACTTCACTGGGTGTATTGGCTGTAGAACGCTGTGCAGAGTTGGTTCAACGTGCGATTCAATTTGAACAAAAAAACATGCTTTATCTCAAAGTATTTGGTACACCCAAAGTTCAATTTAACCAACAGCTTTTAACATTGACCCATCGACAAATTGAAATTTTATGCATTCTTGTGTTACACCCTGAGGGTATTAACCTAGATGAACTGCACTATGCCTTATACGGTGATCGGGACATTAGTGAAAAAACCTTAAAAGCAGAAATGTCACAATTACGCACCTTGCTCCCCAACTGTATTTTATCGCGCCCGTATAAGCTAGTTTGTGAGATTCAAACCGACTTTACCAGAGCTGAACAATCCCTCAATACAGGTTTTCTCGCCAGTACATTTTCACTCTACAAAGGAAGTTTTTTGGCGAAATCAGAAAGCCCTTTCTTGACCACATGGCGTGATTGTTTCGATGCGCGTTTAAGTCATCTGATTTATCAAATTCAGGATATTGACCCGCTTTTAAAAATTATTAGTCGTCTTCCTGAACGTAATGATGCAATACAACGGGTACTGGAATTATTGCCTGAACAAAGTCAGCATCGTCCGTATTTTTTAAAATTACTTTAGGCTCAATGAACTTAGATATTTTATTGCACAACTGATAGCACAGCACTGTTTTGCCCTGATGTTTAAGGCTATAAAGTTGCTCTGTATAAAAATAATAAGTGAATCAATCTAAGACTAATTTTTAAAGCCAACGACAGAAAATGCACGGTAAATATAGTCAACCTGTCAAAAAAAATCAGACACAATAATATAATTTCTCTTAATTAATATTTTTAATTAAATCAATAATATGATGAAATAGTATTGTTTAATTATATAAAAGCTTACACTGCCACATCTTACCTCTCTCCGCAATAAATCGATTGCTAAAATTAAAATACAAGTAATTTAAACATAAATGCTCTTTAAATGATAATGATTATATTTTACATTTAACACCATGCAGATTTTCTCGATCCGCTCAGCACTGAAAGAAAGGCAATTGTGGTTTATTGCTCAATAAAGATAGGTAGACTTAATGATGAATAGCCAACAACAAACGACATTAGATCAAAAAATAGTACCAGACCAAAAAAAGGTTTCAGACAAAAAAACAGTATCAGATCAAAAAGCGATACTGAAACAAGATGATCATATGCGGAATCTGGAAGTCATTGAGATGACGCTAACGGCGATTTCTCATCCTTTTCCATCAATTGTACGTATTCGGGGCGAAATCAATACAACACAGCCAGACTTATGGACAACACCTAACCTTGCTATTCGTTTAGAAGTGCATCAACAAGCAGACAGCTTACCTATATCACGTGTATATACCGTGCGTTGCTTTGATCCAAGTACTCGTCAAATTGAAATTGACTTTGTTCTACATGCTGACCCAAGTCCAGCAATGCTTTGGCTAGATTCAGCAAAAATTGGCACTAAAATTCAACTTACGGGTCCAAGACCGCACTTTCTCCCCAATTTTACCCCAGCTAAACGCGTGGTGATGTTTGCAGATGAAACCGCCATTCCAGCCGTCTATTCAATTTTACAGCAATGGCAAATGGGGATTCAGGGAGAGATTTATATTGAAAGTTGTGAAGCCAATATTATTGATGATTTGCCAAAACATCATGGCGTAAATATGCATTTACTCCATCGGGGAAAATCACAGCAAGCGGGTAAATTGGGCTTACTACTTAAAGTTGCCGAACATTTTAAAGATCGTGAAGATATTAGCATTTGGGCAGCCTGTGAACGTAATGAAGCAAGAGCGATACGGAAGCTGTTTACCCAACACGGTCATTTGAGTAAAGATGATATTCGTGTGGCCGGCTATTGGAATGTCGGCATGTCCAGCTCAACATTAGATCTAAGCAGAGTCGCATATTATCAAAAACACCTAGAACAAGGTAAAACGCTAGAAACATTTGATGATCTAGATATGCCTGTTTAAATGAAATCATTGACCTATTTGCCCCCCATCTCAGTTTTCTTAAGACGATTATTTAGAGGGAGTATTTGGAATGTAAATCAATCTTTGAGGTTGATACTCTGGCATTATTATGGCCTAACTCAATGATGACCCAACACAATTAACAGCACTCGACTTGGATCTTACGATCCAAGTCTTTATATTATTCATTGCACAGCCTGTGTTGCATATCTTTACATCATGGTCTGCTTAAAGATCCAAAGCGAATCCACTACAACATTTTTACATGATGGCTAATTATAACAACGGCGAAAACATGGTGATGTAATTGCTGAAAACATGATTGCCAAGCTTATTTTTCTCTAGCCAACTGCAAAGCTTAAAATCAATCTTCCCTCGTTCACAGATAGGCCCATGCAATCTCAAAATGACAGGGATAAATTTATTTGATCCTTTTTTAAATCTCAAACGACATTATAAGCATACTCCTCACATCTTATAAGGCCGCTTTCGATGTCATCAACAAGAATACAAATGGCAGACAAAAAATACCTGTCAAAAATGATTCAAATGATCATGTTAGGTCTCACTTCTGTAGTTGCTTCTACCCTTTTGCATGCTACTGAAGAGATAACTCAAAATAATGCAGAACCTCTTGCATTGCCAACGCTCAAGTTTACAGCAAACCAATTGGGTGAAATTACAGAAAACAGTGGTGTCTATACTCCGGGTTCAATTGCCACAGCAACGCGTTTGGTTTTAAAACCCAAAGAAACCCCACAAACGATTAGTGTGATTACTCGCCAAGAAATGGATGATTTTAATCTCAACTCTATCGATGATGTTATGCGGCATACCCCGGGTGTTAGTGTGGTGACCTATGACAGTGAACGGACAGAATATTACTCCCGTGGTTTTGCAATACAAAACTTCCAGTACGATGGGATCCCGATGAATCGTGATTCGGCCTACTCAGCAGGAAATACCCTAAGTGATATGGCGATTTATGATCGTATCGAAGTTTTAAAAGGAGCAACGGGGCTTTTAACTGGGGTGGGTGATCCTGGTGCAACGATTAATTTGATTCGTAAAAAACCAACCAAAGATTTTCAAGGGAATGTTTCTCTGGGTCTAGGCACATGGAATAACTACCGCGGCCAAATTGATTTAAGCGGTCCACTTAACCAAACGGGCAGTATTCGTGGACGTGGCGTTGCTGCGTATCAAGACAAAGAATCTCAATTAGATCGCTATGAACGCAAGACTCCTGTGTTCTACGGCATATTAGAAGCAGATTTAACTGAGAATACCCTACTGACTATAGGCGCAGATTATCAAGACAATAAACCTAAGGGCTCAACGTGGGGCGGTATCCCAATTTATAATTCAGCGGGTCAATTTAATAAAATGTCGCGTGGCTTTAACAATGGTGCAAATTGGAGTAATTGGGAACAATATACTCGAACTATTTTCTCAACTTTAGAGCATAAGTTTGATAATGATTGGGTCGCAAAAATCCAGTTAAATCATCAAATCAATGGCTATGATGCACAATTAGGCGCAGCGGCAGGTGGTCATCCAAATCCATCGACGGGAACTGGTGTTTCAATGTGGGCTGGAAACTATAAGGGCGAAACCAAAAGTGATGCTGCAGACATCTATGCAACAGGTCCATTTCAACTTTTTGGCCGTGAACACGAGCTGGTTGTAGGCGCAAGCATTTCTGAGAGCACTTGGAAAAATAATGGTTATAGTGCACCAACTGGTTATAAAACCAGTGTAGATCAATATTATCAATGGAATGGGAACGTTGCGGAGCCTGATTGGCAAAAAGGTAATCATTGGTCAAACAATGAAACCACCAAGCAGAATGGATTTTATCTCACCTCACGTTTGAATTTACATGATGATTTAAAAGTCATTTTGGGTGGACGTATTGCAAACTATAAGTCAGAAGAGACTAAAGAGTCAGGTATCTTTATACCTTATGTCGGTGCGGTTTATGATTTAAATGACCAATACTCAGTTTATGCAAGCTACAGCACCATATTTAAACCTCAATCTGCACAAAATCCAAACGGTAAAACACTTGATCCGCTTGAGGGAGAAAACTACGAAGCTGGAATCAAAGGTGAATTTTTTGATGGTCGCTTAAATGCAAGTTTGGCATATTACCAACTCAAACAAGACAATTTTGCGAAAGAGATTCCAAACGTCCTTACACCATCTGGTGGTGTCGCATCTGAAGCGCTCCAAGGTGTCAAAACCAAAGGGGCTGAACTCGAAGTTACTGGTGAAATTCGTCCTGGTTGGAATTTACATGCTGGCTTTAATCATAAAATCTCTAAACAAGATGGGATAAAACAGAGCACTTTGACTCCTGAAAATGAATTTAGCCTTTATACCAGCTATAAGCTCAATCAATGGGTGGATGGTTTAACTGTTGGTGGTGGTGCACGTTGGCAAGATAATACTTGGGGCGATGTCACCAATCCACTGTATAAAGATCCTGTTAAACATGTGGTGTCTGATTATTGGTTATTTGATGCAATGGCAAACTATGAAGTAAATGATCAATTATCCGTTTCTTTTAATGTAAACAATCTTCTAGATGAAAAATATTATACGATTTTTAGCTGGTATAGCACGTATACATGGGGCGAAGGTCGTAATTATAATTTAGGACTTAAATATAAGTTTTAATCAGGTTTAACTGACTTCCTCTAGGTAATAGACAAACATCATACTGCATGGGGAAGTTTCAACTATTCAGTCAGCTTTTACTATTGTTCCAAAATCACTGATCTCATTTCATCCTACGCTAACATCAACCTAATTTGGTCTTAAATCACCCGGTTGATCTGCGGATTTTATTATTTATTTTGAGCATTGAATTTTTTAAAACTCAAGCCCTATCTTTAGCTATGCCTTTTCACTGTCTAGTGGAGGAAAAGGCAAAGCTAAACCAAGCACAAAGAAGAATCATAAAACTATAGTATTTCTGATTTTTATTTGTTCCGATCTGAGGATTCAATGGGTTTGTTGATGACTTTTTTGGGGGCTTGATCAGCTAAGTCCTGATTAATTGCTTTGGTTAAACCAAACATATAAAGCAAAATAATCACCGAGAATGGTAATCCACATAATACCACAGCACTTTGCATCGAATGGAAACTACCTGCTAACAATAAACCAATACTGACAATAGTAATCACCACCGACCAGAAAATTCGCAACCAAATCGGTGAATCACTTTCATTACTTCCGCCTTTTGTAGACAGATTTGCAATCATCAGCGTGCCAGAACCCACTGGAGTCAAAAACAGCACAAAACATATCACCACAACAATCCCAGCCACATAAGGATTAAAAGGTAAATATTCGAGTAACTTAAACAAAGATAAAGCTGGATCGGTGAGAACCATATCGCCCAAAACTTTTTGTTTTTGATTCAAAATTAATTCAATTGCAGTATTACCGAAAATGGAAATCCAAGCCAAAGTAAAGCCTAAAGGGATTAGACACACACCCAAGACTACTTCACGAATGGTGCGCCCTTTTGAAATACGCGCAATAAACATCCCAACGAAAGGTGCCCAAGCAATCCACCAAGCCCAATAAAACACCGTCCAAGAACCGAGCCAGCCTTTCGCTTGTGAATTGTATAAATACACATCAAAACTTTTCGCGACAAAATGGTTGAGATAGTCACCCACGTTCTGTACCAAACCATTGAGCAAATGATTGGTTGGGCCTGTTAAGAATACAAATAACAATAAGCCATAGAGTAAACGTAAGTTAATCCGTGAAAGCCAAGCCAGTCCTTTTTCAATCCCCACCACTGTGGTGATGGTCGCAACAGACATCATCACCAATACCACTGCGATCAGAGTAACATTGTTGTCTGGAATGGCTGGGACTAAATAACTGATGCCCGAAACCAATACCAAAGCACCTATACCTAGATTGGTGACCAAAGATATCACCGTGGCTAAAATCCCAAAACCATCTACGAAGTCACCGATCAAACCATAGATCCGATCGCCAAAAATTGGATAAAGTGCAGAACGTAAAGCTAGGGGTAAATCTAAGCGAAAAGCAAAATAGCCCAAAGTGACACCTAACAAGGCATAGAGCACCCAGCCATGTATACCCCAATGTAAGAAGCTATACATCATGGCATCTCTGGCAGCTTGGATTGTGCCACCCTCGCCTTCAGGTGGTCTTAAAAAATGATCGACAGGTTCAGCAACACCATAATACAGTAAGGCAATACCGATACCTGCGGAAAACAGCATAGATACCCAAGCCAAGTAACCAAACTCAGGTTTATCGCCATCTTTTCCAAGTGGAAGTTGTCCAGCACGAGAAAAAGCCAACCATCCAACAAAACCTAGACATGCCACAATCACCAGCATGTAATACCAACCAAAGAGTTGATTGGCCTGCTCTTGTACATAGGTTAGCCAAAACTGACTTTTTTTTGGAAATAAAACAAACAATAGACCAAAAATACCGATACTGATTGCAGAACTTCCAAACACAAATAAATTTAACCGAATCCGTTCGGATGAATATCCTTTATGGCTATTTGACACCATGCTATTGCTCCTTGCAATTGGTGTATTTTCTTAAAAAATAATAGGATATGTACTCTTTTTACTGAACATTCTGATGGATCAGAATGTTGATGTATACACTTACATTTCTTATTACTCATCAAAAAATTATTGATTTTTGTAGATTATACTTTTTATTGATTGAACGTTCAATCAATAAAAAGTATTATAAAAAAATGCTAAGATGTTCTACATTGAGTAATGTTAAATAAAAAGTGCCTTTTCAGCACTTTAAGTGGATATACATGACAAAACGTAGAGTCAAACCAGAGCATGTGCGACGTGAAGAAATTATTAACGCCGCATTTGATGTGATTTATGAAGTGGGTTTATCCAATATGACCATTGCACAAATCGCAAAGAAAGCCGAGCTATCCACAGGTATTGTGAGTCACTATTTTGGTGATAAACAGGGATTAATAAATACCTGCATGCAAGAAATGTTGAATGTTTTACGTCGCAAAACCGACCAAAATAAAACTGAAGCAGACGAGCATCCAGAAAGCCAACTTAAAGCGATTATTGATTCTAACTTTGATATTAGTCAGGTCAATAAACAAGCCATGCGCATCTGGTTAGACTTTTGGTCTGCAAGCATGCATCTACCCGAACTTGGGCGCTTGCAACAAATTAATGATCAACGCCTGTACTCAAACTTGAAGTTTCACTTTCTCAAGTTATTGGACAAAGAACAGGCAAGCATTGCCGCTCGTGGTTTAGCGGCATTGATTGACGGATTATGGTTACGTGGCAGTCTAAGCAGTCATGATGAATTTGACAGCCAACTGGCACGTTCCATTGCTTACGATTATGTAAAAACGCAATTACAATTTGCGGAAAAGCCTTTGCAGGAGAGACAGAATGAGTGATTCACAAGTTCATCAATTGTACATCCATGGTCGCTATGTAGCAGCGACCAGTGGTAAGACCTTTACCAGTATTAACCCTGCCAATGGTGAAGTGATTGCAACCCTTCAACAAGCATCACAACAAGACATCGAAGCGGCTGTTCAAAGCGCACAACAAGGTCAAAAAATTTGGGCCGCAATGACAGCGATGGAACGTTCTCGTATTTTACGTCGCGCTGTCGACATCTTACGTGAGCGTAATGATGAACTCGCTCGCTTAGAAACCCTCGATACAGGTAAAGCCTTTAGCGAAACATCGACCGTTGATATTGTCACAGGTGCTGATGTCCTCGAATATTACGCAGGTCTCGCGACTGCAATTCAGGGAGAGCAAGTTCCGCTTCGTGAATCAAGCTTTTTCTATACCCGTCGTGAACCACTTGGTGTTGTCGCGGGAATCGGTGCTTGGAACTATCCAATTCAAATCGCATTATGGAAATCTGCCCCTGCTCTAGCTGCTGGGAACGCCATGATCTTTAAACCAAGTGAAACCACACCGCTGAGCGTATTCAAACTTGCTGAAATCTATACTGAAGCGGGACTACCAGATGGCGTATTTAACGTGGTACAAGGTGCAGGCCGTGAGATTGGACAATGGTTAACTGAACATCCTGTTATTGAAAAAATTTCTTTCACTGGTGGTGTTGAAACAGGCAAGAAAGTTATGGCAAGTGCCGCAGGCTCTACACTCAAAGAAGTGACCATGGAACTCGGCGGTAAATCCCCTTTAATTATTTGTGATGATGCTGACCTCAATCGAGCAGCAGACATTGCGGTGATGGCTAACTTCTTTAGTTCAGGTCAAGTATGTACCAATGGTACACGTGTTTTTGTTCCAAAAGCCCTGTTGGCAGATTTTGAAGCCGCTATTGTAGAACGGGTAAAACGGATCCGTATTGGTGATCCAATGGCTGAGCAAACCAACTTTGGTCCACTCACCAGCTTCCCACATATGGAAAAAGTCTTGTCGTTCATTGAGTCAGGTAAACAACAAGGTGCCAAACTGTTGATTGGCGGTGGTCGTGCGACAGAAGCTGAATTGGCGCAAGGTGCTTATGTGTTGCCGACAGTTTTCAGTGACTGCCAAGATGATATGCGCATCGTTGAAGAAGAAATCTTTGGCCCTGTCATGAGCATTCTCAGTTATGAAACTGAAGAAGAAGTCATTCGTCGTGCCAATGACACCACTTTTGGTTTAGCGGCAGGTGTTGTCACACAAGACATCACCAAAGCACATCGTATTATTCATCAAATCGAAGCAGGTATTTGCTGGATCAACACTTGGGGCGAATCCCCTGCTGAAATGCCAGTGGGTGGCTATAAACAATCAGGTGTCGGCCGTGAAAATGGTTTAACCACACTTGGACATTACACCCGTATCAAGTCAGTTCAAGTTGAGTTAGGTGAGTATCAAAGCATTTTTTAATGCACTCAGGCTTTCTCCGTATATCAATCCTATGTGCCATGTCATCACCTGATTGCATTGGCACTTTTAAAAATACAAAAAGGATAATTATGAATACTCTAGCATATGACTACATTATCATCGGCGCAGGATCTGCCGGAAATGTGCTCGCAACACGTTTAACTGAAGACAAAGACATTACAGTTTTACTCTTGGAAGCAGGTGGCCCAGACTACCGTTTAGATTTCCGTACTCAAATGCCAGCAGCGTTGGCTTATCCACTACAAGGACGCCGTTACAACTGGGCATATCTCACTGATCCTGAACCACATATGAATAATCGCCGTATGGAATGTGGCCGTGGTAAAGGTTTAGGTGGTTCATCATTGATTAACGGGATGTGTTATATCCGCGGTAATGCGATGGACTTAGATCACTGGTCGACGCTCAAAGGGCTAGAAGACTGGAGCTATGCAGACTGCTTACCGTATTATAAAAAAGCTGAAACCCGCGATATTGGTGGCAATGACTACCACGGTGGCGATGGCCCTGTATCTGTGGCAACCCCTAAAAATGGCAATAATGTCTTGTTCCATGCCATGGTTGAAGCAGGTGTACAAGCAGGCTATCCACGTACAGATGACTTGAATGGTTATCAACAAGAAGGTTTCGGTCCAATGGATCGTACTGTGACACCAAAAGGCCGTCGCTCTAGTACTGCGCGTGGTTATTTAGACATGGCAAAGGGTCGCCCTAATTTAACTATCGTGACCCATGCCACCACCAATAAAATTTTATTTAATCAAAAACACGCCATTGGTGTGGAATATATTATTGGTGCAGATCAAGCCAATCTCACACAAGCACGCGCAAACCGTGAAGTCTTGCTTTGTGCAGGCGCGATTGCATCCCCACAAATTTTACAACGTTCGGGTGTTGGCGAAAGTAATTTCCTTAAATCGATGGACATCGACGTGGTACATGATTTACCGGGTGTCGGTGAAAACTTACAAGACCATTTGGAAATGTACTTACAATACAAATGTAAGCAACCTGTTTCACTCTACCCCGCTTTAAAATGGTTTAACCAGCCTGCGATTGGCGCTGAATGGTTATTTAATGGGACTGGTATTGGCGCAAGTAATCAGTTTGAAGCAGGTGGTTTTATCCGCAGCTCAGATGAATTTGACTGGCCAAATATTCAATATCACTTCTTACCTGTTGCGATTAACTATAACGGCAGTAATCCCGTCAAAGAACATGGCTTCCAAGCCCATGTCGGTTCTATGCGCTCACCTTCACGTGGTAGAATTAAGCTGAAATCAAAAGATCCTTTTGAGCATCCAAGCATCCTGTTCAACTATATGTCGACTGAGCAAGACTGGCGTGAATTCCGTGATGCCATTCGCATCACACGTGAAATCATGCAACAGCCTGCACTGGATGCATATCGTGGCGAGGAAATCAGTCCTGGAAAACAGGTGCAAACTGATGCGGAACTGGATGACTTCGTGCGCAACCATGCTGAAACGGCATACCATCCTTCATGTAGTTGCAAGATGGGTGAAGACGAAATGGCAGTGGTTGACGGTCAAGGTCGTGTACACGGTCTACAAGGCTTGCGGGTTGTTGATGCTTCGATAATGCCACTGATCATTACTGGAAATTTAAATGCCACAACGATCATGATCGCTGAAAAAATCGCAGATCAAATTCGTGGTCAAAAATTGCCACGTTCTGAAGCGGGTTATTACAAAGCTGGCACTGCACCCGTGCGCAAAGCACCTTTACGTCCGATCGTGTAAAAGTATTCATATTTTAGCGACACCTGAGTTTTGACTGAGTGTGTCGCATCTTGCAAGGACGAATAAAATGAGAAAAAAATTATTATTGACCATCCCTTTGAGTCTATTTTTTCAAACCATACATGCCAATGAATCAGGTGTAGAAACACCATCTCCTTATAGTGCAAATTTGACAGTGGCCAGCCAATATATCTCACGTGGTTTTCAACAGACCTGGGGCAACCCTGCTATACAAGGCGGATTTGATTATGCACATCCCAATGGTTTTTATGCAGGAACTTGGGCTTCTACTGTGAGTGATGACTTCATCCGTGATGCCAATGTTGAATGGGATGTCTATACTGGTTATAGCCGTAGTTTCGGTCAGTTAAATCTGGCTACTAAAGTCGCTTATTACTACTATCCTGGGGCAAAAACCACTGCTGAAACAGGTCATACCCGTTTTGATTATGGTGAAATTATTCCAGAAATCAGCTATGGTCCGCTGAGTGTTAAATATGCAATCACCTATACCCAAGATTATTTTGGCAATAATTCTGACACTTTAGCAATTGGTTCCAATAAGCACTCTCGAGGTTCAGGCTATTTAGATGTAAATTGGTTACAACCCATCGCTCAAGGCTGGTCGGTGAATATGCATTATGGCAATCAACGTATAAAAAACTTTTCTGCCGCAAGCTTTCAAGATGCCAGTTTTGCCATTAATAAAGTGCTACCTTATGGCTTATCTTCCAGTTTAAGTTATAGCAAAGCATGGGACAAAAACGGATATTATCAAAAATACAGCAATGGCAATCACAATGCCAAAGTTTCCAATCCAATTGATTCTACCCTCACTTTTTCACTCACTAAAAAGTTTTAAGCTAAAGTTTAGATATTTAGTAACCTGTTATAGATTAACCAAAAACCATGCCCTCCAAGAGCGTGGTTTTTTAATGTCTATAGTCACCCCCTTAATTATTCATACAAGTGATTTCTATCAAGTCATTGATCAGAAATGAACTTATGTTTTTGTATGTGCTTTTAGAAACTGTTGGGTATCAATTCATTTTTTTTACTTTTGAATTATAGATGGTGATCCTACCCCTCGCCCAACATGAGCAAAAACAAAGCACTGCTTTGTTTGAAACGCAAGGTTTGGCACCTCTTACGAAAGTGAGGCATCGCCTACGCAAAGCTATTTAAAGTTTGAATGTAAGGTGTGGCATTGCAAGCTTTTTATAATTAAATAATTTATTTTCTCATGCAATTGATTTAATTAAAAATATTCATTAAAAAAAATTATATTATTATGTCTGAGCTTTTTTGACAGGTTGACTTATATCTTGGCTTAATTCAATAAAGCAAACTCAAATCTCCCCATACTGTTGAATTATCATTAGACAGCCATTGATTGTTTGTATAAAGTATCAGGAACGATTGTTCCAGTATGAATTAACATTATGCGCACTAAAGCGTTTGATCCAGAAGAAGTTGAAAATGCCGTTATGCAAGTTTTCTGGCGTAAAGGGTTTGCAGCGACATCCATTCAAGATTTGGTTGAGGAAACTGGACTTTCACGCAGCAGTTTATATAGTTCCTTTAACAATAAAGAGCAGCTATACCAACAAGCCTTATCTCGCTATCAACGCCTGATTAGTAAATCAAATATCGACTTATTATCCAGTGATGGATCAGTCAAAAGTATCATCCAACAATTACTATCTCGTATCATTGAAGATGAATTAAACGATCCGCAACAACGGGGCTGCCTAATGGCCAATGCCTGTTTGGAGTTAGCAGGACATGATCAAAAGACAGCTGAATCTGTCACGTATAATTTTGAACGATTACAACTTGCACTAGAACAGCTCATAATCAGAGGAAAGCAATCTGGTGAAATCATCCTACATAGTTCGCCACAAGCTTTAGCTCTTTTTTTCGTGAATACCATTCAAGGCATTCGCGTTTTAAGTAAAGGCTGTAGCCCAGAAAATCGTCAGCAATATCTAGAGAATGTTGCTGAAGTAGCATTGAATATCTTGTATTAATTTCGAGTTACCCCTTAGCAGACTGTCCAATTTGCAATGCTGAGGATTTTATTTACCCTAAAATGGAACGATCGTTCCATTATAATGACAACATGGTGTTTAGTATGGATATTTATCTTCAATATTTTGTGATGCCTATATTCCTTAAGCGAGATGATCTTTCTGTCAATCATACACAGAGGTATCACGCATGAATCAGCTCAACAACAGACCAGAGCTGAATCGATCTGCGTCAAGCTTACCAATTTGGAAATTATTGGCCTTTACGGTTGCAGGTTTTATTACCATTATGACGGAAATCATACCAGCTGGCTTATTGGCATTGATCAGTCATGACTTAGAAGTTTCTCAAGCTTTAGCAGGGCAAATGATTTCAGTTTATGCCTTAGGATCGGTCATTGCGGCGATCCCTGTGGTTGCTGTAACACGAAGTTGGTCAAGAAAACCTTTATTATTATTGGCAATCGCCGGCTTGTTTATCTTCAATAGTCTAACAGCGCTATCTTCTAGCTATATCGTCATCCTGATTTCACGATTTATTGCCGGAATGTCTGCTGGAATTATCTGGGGTATCTTGGCTGGTTATGCTCGAAATCTGGTTCCTGCCCATCTACAAGGCAGAGCGATGGCAATCGTTGGGGTTGGTCAACCCATCGCATTATGTATGGGTGTGCCTTTAGCCATTTGGTTGGGCAATCTGTTTGGCTGGCGTGGGGTTTTCTGGATGATTTCAGGGCTTGCCTTAATCCTAATCATCTGGATTAAAGTAAGCCTTCCTCATTTGGCTGGACAACCCCCGAGTAAGCAACAGTCTATCCTCAAAGTCTTGGTTCACCCTGGTATAGGCGCAATTTTGACAGTTATTTTTGTTTGGATTTTGGCACATAACATACTTTATACCTTTATTTCTCCTTATTTATCAGCTGTTCAGCTGAGTGAGCATATTGATCTTATCCTGCTTATTTTTGGTCTTTCTTCAATATTCGGCATTTGGATTACAGGGATTTGGATAGATAGATCATTACGCAAATTAATCCTGATCAGTTTAACAGGCTTTGCAATCGCTGCTCTTTTCCTGGGCTTGAGCGGTCATCACATCTGGCTTGTGATGCTAGGTATCGTACTTTGGGGAATGACTTTTGGTGGTGCACCAACTCTACTACAAACTGCGCTAGCAGATGTTGCAGGTGAAAATGTAGATATTGCCCAATCAATGCTGGTGACAGTGTTCAATCTTGCTGTTGCAGGGGGCGGTATTTTTGGCGGCATCCTACTGCAAAATGTAGGAATAGACTCATTTTTTGTTTGTATCATCGCCTTATCATTATTGGGGTTATGTATTGTATTTTTAGCAAGTGAAAATGGTTTTAAATCGGGGCATCGTTTAAACAGCAAATAAGTTTAAAACCGTCATTTAACTGCATGTTCTGATGACAAAATCTATTGGATCAAACAGTGCCATCATCGTTGACTGTGCTGTTTGATCAATCTCTTAAACAACAGCTATGGTTTGGTTTACTAAAGTTAGCTTATGGTCTGTTTATTTCACTTTTACACACTTCTGCTGCTGAAGCTTGCTTCATAATGTCAACAATATTTGCGATACAGTAGATGGTATTTAATTGAACATCCGCATTATCATAACTACTTGCATGTTCATAACCATTGATAATAAATGTTTCAATTGGACTACGACCATCAGCACGCACATCCTGTCCAGACTGATAACAAACCGTTCCATCTCCCTTTGAGGTTGGCTTAATATCTAAATAAAACGTGGCTTTATTGGTTTTAGAAATTTTTGACTTTTCATCTAGCAAGACTTCCCTTATGCCATCTTTTTTATAGGCATTGTCTAATAAATTATGGATTTTCGAACCTTTTATGCTTAATTCAGCATCATCTTCCGGAACAGGTGTTACATCGTCTTCTTTTATATCACTTCGATCTTTTATATCTGGGAGTTCAATTAAATTTTTCTTGCCGTATAAGTTCATTAATTCAATTAGCTCATTTTCACTGCTAATATTTAGCTCTTCTTTACAACGCCACACCACTTGACCAAATGCTTTAAACCCTTCGTCAGCACCATAGCTTGCATAAGTATTGGCATGATAAGTATCTTTTATATGATCATGTAACTTTTTTACAATAACTAAAGTATCCCTATAAACATCAAAAATACTATCATATCCTTCTTTATCTACCGTTTTTGCAACCAATCCAGCAGGATCGATAAAATCAGGATTGATCATCGCCCACCAACAGTCTTTTCTTTTATAGAGATCATTATAAGGATCATTGCTTTTTGGCAATGTGGCAGTCATTTCACCTGTAGGCGTTTTCGCTTTAATGACCAACCATGCTTGAGAATTTTTGGGAAAATCCCCAACATTGGAATAATTTGAAAAAGGTAATAACTCTAAGCCACCGGGCGCATTTGCCAATGTTGCGGTGAGACGTTCAGAAGTATTCCCAAACATAAATTTGGTTGCCCAAGCCACAGCACTTTTGAAAAGTCCTGTTGAGGCTTTCCAACCATCCCAGCCTACAGTGAGGCGTTGATATACTGCTGGCGCACCACTGGCAGGCATCGCACCATGTATCACACCAGCAATCTTATCTTTAACCTTAGCATTTTGGATCAAGGCGCGAGTCACTAAGCCCCCCATAGAGTGGCTAACGATAATAAATTTTTTAAATTTTGCTGTAGGAAATTCTTTTTTAACTTGCGCCATAACTTGATTATTCAGTCGGTCTGCAACATGATCTGCTGACTTCATATTACTTTGTAACCAGTTATAGCCACAGGCAAACACTGGAAAAGCATAATCTGCCAATTCCTCATGCTGTTCTAGACCTAATAATTCAACGGTTTTTTGCGACGACCAATTTTTAAGTATTTTTTCCGTATCTGCATTGCCGGGTTGGACAATTTTTTCCCATTCAGCTGTACCATTAAACTTATCCTTCTCTTGATCTTTCAATTTCTTGAAGGGTTGATTTAAATTACTCTCCAAATAAATCAGTAAATTTGCATAACCCATGGTAATCACTGAACCCCAACCGCGTGCCAAAGCCAAGTCTTTGGTCATATGCGGAATTACTTTTTTACTTATTTTTACATCGCCATCATACCCAACCTGAGTTGTTGCTGGGTTCAGGGCAATCTGTCGTTCTCGTGCATCTCGTTTACTGTATTCAATAATTGTAGACAGTGATATTCGGGGATACCAAACCTCTTTATCATCAGCGGTATCTTTAATATTTGACCCCATAATCCCTGGAATAAAAATAATCGGCACAACATATTTGACAGGTGCAGGAATTACACACTCGGAATTAACACTATCTGGTGTGGTATATGAAACATAAGACACACTTCCAGATTCGTAAAGTATTTCATAGGCTTCATGACGATGGACATTATTTGACATTATTATTCTCCGAATTTACGGATGGTTTTTAGAATCGATTCATATAGTTTTAAGGCATCATATTGTTCTAGGCTACTGCTCTGTGTAAGAGGTGAAGAACGTGCCGTATCTACCTCAAAACTAATCAATGGATCTTGGTTATTATTGGCACTGCCTGTATGTTCCCATAAGGCACTAATGCCATTTTTCCCTTTCATTTTTTCTACTGAAATCCATTCTTGTCCCGTTAAATGCGCGGTATTTTTTTCACCTTTACGAATATTGCCTTTATCAATTTGACGCTGGCTTTGCCCGACCTCTTTAAACTTTTTTTCTATCCGTGGAATCATTGGCAAGACATATTCATCATTTGTTTCTGCCTCAAAACGTAACACCACTGTTGGATAGTCCTTAAATCTAAAACCAAGCTTTTGGATACTATAGCGGTACTGTTTGGTTTGATCTTTAATAAAGCCTTGGTAAATACATTGTCCTGCTTCCTTGGGAATCTCATGTTCATTACGATAGCGTAAATTTTTCACTAAATTATGAATCGCCTCGTTACTTCTCTTGGTTCTTGCAGGGGAGTCACTATGCCCTCCTTCAATTAAAAATAAAGTATTTTTATCCCATACGAAACCAAAGACTGTAAAGGGATGTCCTTTATCATTCGATTTTTTACCTTTTATAATTTTAGCAATACGTCCATCAATTTTTTGTTCTTGAGGATCATCAGTGATAAACCAACCGTCTTCAGAATATTCTTTTCTCACTTTTTGAACTGCTTCATCAAAATCTTGACGTGTTGCTTTAGTTTGAACCTTAATAGTAAAAGAATCATATTTATCATAACGTTCTAATGGATTAGCCTCAGCAGGAATATCAACCACATAACGCCCAATACAATAAGTTTTAGTTTTTTCTAAATTGATCATATTATTTCCAGTATTTTTTATTGCTGATTGTGCAAATGCGCAACTTGTCGTGATCATGCAAGTGGTGAGTAATAAAGAAGAAAATAGTTTATTCATTAATATTTCCTTTTTAGATAAGCGTTATCAGATGTATAAGTATTTTTAGCTATTGAAGAAAGTAAAAATATTGTTCAACATTTATTTATTCTTATAGCCTAAAATTAATAAGCAAAACTTAACACAAAATGTAAATAATCTCAAAAAAACAATAAATATCATTTAATTATTAAGCTATTAAAAATAATTGGTATATTTGAACTCTGTAGTTGCAGTCTTTGTTAAATCGATTTTTTCTTATAAAAGCTTTTTAAATTTCACAATACAGCTTTCAACACACCATTTAAGAAATTTAATGATTATCAAATAGACTTTTTGCAAAATATAATTGATAATGATTATCAATTTCATTATCTAAAGATTGGTGAACACTTTGGAACAGCCTACTCTAGCGACTGAAGCGATTCGAGCATTTTTTACCTTACAATGTTGCTGGTTAAACAGTGAAGAAATTTATCTTGAACAAGGTTGTTTGCATTGTGGTTCGGCAGCGACTTATTTAATTTATTTTACTCACGCCCCTATTCAAAAAATAATGCTTGATTTTATTCAAAAATATAACTGCCATAACAGCAAAAAATCAGATTTACTCGACTTATTAGACTTTGAACAGAATTATAATGATTTTTTACAAGTGCTTGAAAATGCAGTAAACAGCTATGCGCGACAATATCAAAACCAAACTTGTCATTTGGTATTTGAAAGTGTTGAATCTATTTTTGAACGTGAAGCAGCAATCGCATGTTAAACAATTCACGCTGTAATAAATCAAGCTGTAATGATTGAATCGAATAGACTATTTTTAACAGCTATTTTTTAATTTAATCACATCAATTTGTTACTCTCAATCTATCAAAATAAAGGGGCCAACATGTTGCTTGAAGTCTTCTAGACAACAGCAACTTATTGCCCCCGATAATAAATCTTAAGTTAAGATCTCGCATATAAAATTTAGCCAACAAAAGTTAAGCGATTAAATTTTCATACTTATACCCAGCTGTACCCCACGCCCAGGAAGAGGTGCAATGTATTTTAATGGCGAGTTCTGTGGTCGTGCATCTTCATTTAACAAATTAGATCCATTGAGGAAAACATCAAAATTGGCATTTTGTAATTTGAAGTGTTTTTGAATTTGTAGATCCAGCAAGTTATAAGACGGCAATGGAATTTCTTTAGACACATTTTTGCCTAAATACTGAGCTTGATCATAGTAAATATTGGATAAGCGTGCTAACCAATCATTTTTATTCCATTCAAGATTTAGCCCATAACGGTTCGTTGGCATATTAGGTAAGTAATTTCCATCATTTGCTAAACTGGTTTTGTTTGGATTCAAGTTTTTATTTTTCACCAAATCAGCAAAAGCAGAGATCAAAAGATTGCCATACTGATTGAGTTCAAACTTTTGTTTTAAATCAATTTCAAATCCAGTAATTTCAGCATCTGTCTGGGTCCAATATTTGAGTGGCAAACGATTACGCATTTGTGCCCCTGAATGCGTCAAATACAAATACTTGTCATATTTCATCTTATATACAGTTGCTTCAAAATTAAAATTTTTATAATTGAACAGACCTGTTAACTCAAGATTTTTGGACTGTTCTTCTTTGAGTTTTTGGTTACCTTCTTCTTGTAACATAATTGAATAATGTGGATGGCTGGCATAAAGTTCATTAATTTCAGGTGCTCTATCTGATACTGAATAACGCAACTTTAAACCCAATAGATCATTATATTTTAAGAATGAACCGAAACTATAGCTTTCAAGATTAAATTTCGTATCGGTGAGTTTTGTATTCGGTGAGTTTCTGGAGGGTACAAAATCACTTTTTTGAATTTTATGTTCAACCTTTTCGTTACGATAACCAGCATCGAGTTCTAGCCAATCAAAGTCTAATTTTTCCTTGATAAACACGGCTTGTGTTTGCGTATTGATATTCGGTAAATAACGTAAATTTCCATGCCCTACCACTTTACGATCAATCTGATTAAAGCCAATAAAACCATTCCAAAATTCAACAGGTCTATGCATAAGTAATAATTCAGCCTGTTGGGTATCAAATTTATAGTTATTGGCCATTTTTGATCCTAAATATTCACCTGATGTATTAACGCTCTTACTCACATCAAATTGTATTTGTTTCAATAACAACGGGCTAAAATTAAACTCGCTGTCTAAGGCATATCTTCGCTGATCTGTTTTTACCCCGACTGGTATGCTGTCACTGGTAGATTGAAAAGATTTATTTTCAAGAGAAAATCCGGGTACCCCATATTCACTTTTTTTTGAATCAGCACTGAGCCCAATACGTCCATTGTTAAGAAAATAAGTGCTTCCAATCGCAAAGTGTTGATTGTCTAAATAGCTATTGCCCAGCTTTTTTTTATAGTTGGGTGTGACATCTTTATTAATTTTGTTTTCAGTATATTGCTGGGTATTGGGCACATATTTAGGGTTTATCGGATTGGTATAGGTTTTTCCACGCATCTCAGTAGTTGGTTGATCCGTATAGAAGGAAAATGAACCATCTGCCCAATCAGGGTTTTCTGTCATAAACTGGTTAATATAAGGCTGAGATGCAGTGTTATAATTTTTTTGAATGCGTGCTTCTTTTTGGCAAGCATCTGCTAATGCTGTATTTACCCCACCCGTCGCTGGAAATACGCCACTATTACATACGCTCGCTTTACCCTCTCCCGGAATTTTATAAGCTGACATATCTTGGCTAGAAAACAATAAATTGGTGGAAAAATTACTTTGGTTATTGAGATTGAGCTTAAAACCTTTGGCATCAAAATCATTCCAGCCCTTTTTCGCTACCAGCTCTAATTGAGAACTTTTATTCGGCATCGCTGTATCGATTAGACCAGAATCAATATTCACACTTCCGCCAATGGCATTGCCACCATAACGTACACTGTCTGAAGATTTATTGACAGTAACAGATTGAGTGAATAAAGGATCAAAAGGGATATTAATATTGCCGCTGATACTATTCATTCCATAAATAGACTGACCATCTTCCAAAATCTGCACTCGGTTTCCACTTAAACTGCGAATCACAGGCGCACCTGAATTGGGACCAAAAGCGCTACTTTGTACCCCTGAAAGATGCTTTAAAGCATCACCTAAAGTTTTATTGTCTGCATTTCTATTTTCTACAACAATACTTTGATTGATAAATGGATCATTTTCGGCATTGACTCGAATCACTGGAAGTACAGTCAGTTGTTTGTTATCAATCGCATATGCAGGAAAGACCGGTAAAGAAATAGCGATTGCTAAAGTATGGTGACGCATCATGGATTCCGAATTGTAATTTATTGTTATGTTATAACATTACATAAACAGATGTACAACAATTATCATCAGTGCTTATACAGCTAGACCAGCTAGCGATTTATATAGGAAATGAAGAAATATAGAAGATGAAACTGGAATCCGTGTTACTTGTGCTTGATCTGTTGCGCCAGCTTCTGAATATTCATGCTAATCTCATCTGGAGTATGCGCTGCATAGCCAAACAATACCGCAGCTTTTTCATAAGGTTGTTGACAGTAGCGGGATAAAGGCTGAACAGCCAAATGAATGGCAAGACACTGGTCAATAAAGCTTTGCTCAGTCCATGGGGCATTTAGCCAACAAATCACATGAATCCCTGAGTCGGTTGGCTGAACAGTCAATACATCTGCAAGAAATTGTTGAATCGCAGCAATTAATGCCTGTTGACGTTCTTGGCAAGCTTTACGCACTTTACGTACATGGCGTGCATAATGCCCCTCTTTGATAAACAAAGCCAAAGCCGCTTGTTCTAAATAAGCACTCCGCGTATCAGTATAGTATTTTGCCAGACTCAATGTTTCTATCAGCGATTCTGGAACCACCATAAATCCAAGTCGGAACTCCGGAAACATCATTTTAGAAAAAGTACCAGAATAGATCACTCTTTGTTGTTGGTCTAAGCCCTGTAAGGCTTGAATTGGATGAGTTCCATATCTAAACTCACTATTATAATCATCTTCAAAAATCCATTTTTGCTGACTCGCTGCCCATTCCAACAGGGCCAATCGTCGACTTAAACTGAGTGTTCCACCTAAAGGGAACTGATGAGAAGGTGCGGTATAGATTAATTTACTTTCGGAATAATGCTGAATAATCTCGGCAACTTTCATCCCTTCGTGATCACTTGATACAGGATGAACTTGAATGCCAAAACTCCGAAAAATATTTAAAGCGGCATCATAGCCCGGCTCATCTAAACAGATCTGATCCAAAGGTTGTAATAATGCATAAGCTGCAAGATGAATCGCTTGTTGGGTACCATTTACAATCAAAATTTGTTGTACATCACATTTTAGTCCCCGTGTAGAACGAACATAATCACAAATTGCCTGACGTAAAGGCAAATAGCCTCGACAATCATGAAACTGCCCCAATTGCTGATGAGACTGCCGCCAAGCACGTCCCAATAATTTCCCCCAAAGCGAATGTGGGAATAAATCGATACAACCAACGCCGACATGAAATATTTTTTCACCCTGCCCAGATACATTTTGTTGCTGCCAAGCAGGTAATAAGCTTGCGATATGCGGATTAATATTTAGCTTGTGACAGATATCAGATGAAGATTCTGTCGGTATCTCTTGTATAGAAATTAATTGATCAGGAATCAGCTCTGCGACATAAGTACCAGAGCTTGGCTTGGTCACAATATAGCCTTCATCCAGTAAACGGTCCATTGCAGCCAAGACTGAATTTCTAGAAATCGACATCATTTCTGCCAAGACACGACTAGAGGGCAGTTTGGTTCCAGAAGCTAGACGACCATCTAAAATTGCATCACGTAAGACGCTATATAAACCCTCTTTAATCACCCCTTTAGGTAAGATCAAATGAGGGAAATAAGCAGAAGTTACTGTCACCATAAACAAAACTGGTACTGTTAAAAATACTCAAAGTGTATCTTATTTCAATACCACAATCATACTTAAACTCATTTCTCCTCTTTCTTTCCCGACAACTGGAGAATACCTATGGAAAATTTAGTGGTTCAAATTGTGCCTGTTGCACAACAAGACTATAAACAATGGCTGGAGTATTGGCTGGCTTATCAAGACTTTTACAAAGTGGCTTTATCCAACACTGTTACGCAAACCACTTGGCAACGTTTTTTTGATGATCAAGAGCCGATATATTGTGCTGTTGCTAAACAAGCTGAGCATGTTCTTGGCTTTGTACATTATGTGATCCATCGCTCGACATGGGCCGAGACCAACTTTTGCTATCTAGAAGACTTATATGTTTCTCCACAGGCAAGAGGTCAACATGTAGGCAAGCGCCTGATTGAATATGTACAACAGCAAGCTATAGTTCAACCCTGCGCGCGTTTGTATTGGCACACTCAACAAAGCAATCAAACTGCACAAAAACTCTATGACTGGATTGCTGAAAAACCAGGGGTCATTGAATATCGTATGCCTTTAAATTAATCCATAAAAAACCAGAAACACAATGCTTCTGGTTTTTACTTAAATCTCAATATATTGTGATTATTTCAATTTGTAGCATCTTTACTTAAACCTAAACCGTTCTAAAGTCAGTTCAACATGACTTAAGCTGATTTTTCAATCTCTTGAGCATCATGAACTCACAAAAACCTGATATAACTTTTCAACAGTTTGACGGATTTCCAATTCGGTCAGGGCTGCAAAACCAAAACGAATATAAAAACTATCATCTGAATGATGCCATACCGAACCAAAATCATATTCAGAATCAATATGTAATTGTTTTAAAAACATTAAAAACTGCTGTTGATAAGGCAACTTAAATTTTACCCACAACGCCATGCCACCTGCCGGTGTGGCTATTTTAACCCTATCTTCAAACGTCTGTTGAAAAGCCATCACAGCAAAATCTCGACGTTGCTGATAAATCTTGCGCATTTTACGGATATGTCGCTTAATTTCACCCTGCTGCATCAGCTCAGCCATTGCCAATTCAGTAATCGCATTGCCCTGTTTATCGATCAGCAAAATATCTTGTTTCATCGCCTGAATAATCTGTACATTGGTCACCACATAACCAATTCTTAAACTGGGCGCGAATACTTTAGACAAAGAGCCGATATGAATCACTTTGTCTGCTGCTGGTAAGCTAATTAACGGCGGAATGGGTCGGCTGTCATAATGAAACTCATGGTCATAATCATCTTCAATAATATAGAAATCAAAGGCTTTAGACAGCTCTAATAGTTTTAATCGTCGATCCATAGACATCGTCACTGTCGTTGGATATTGATGATGGGGTGTGGTGTAGACCGCAGCAACTGCATGGCTGGACAAAATTTCAGTTAAATGATCGGTATCTAAACCATGCTTATCCAAACGCACGCGAATAATTTGATAATGATTAGAAAGAAATGTTTCTACTGCCGGTGGGTAAGCCCATTGCTCTACCACAATCATATGACGCTGAGACTGATGTTGAGCCAGAACCCGCGCAGCTAGAAAAATCCCCATTTGACTGCCACGAACCACACAAATGTTTTCCATAGAGGTTTGTATAAAACGCTCCATAGATAACATATTTAATAAGGCTTGACGAAGTTCTAAACTGCCCTGAGGATCTCCATATCCCATGGTTTGATGGCGTGTCACTTGAATCAATGCATGCCGATAAGCCCGAGAAAACAATTCATAGGGGATCAACCGATTGTCTGGCACACCATCATTTTTGATAAGTATCTGCGTAGGAAAAACGGGAGTGATATCAATCTGTTTGAGTGTAGGCGATGACTGCACTTTTAGGTCTGGTAAGTTTTCTGAAACAAAAGTGCCTTGTCTGGCTTTTGAGACCAGCCACCCCTGTGCCTCCAAATCTTCATATACCGATTGTACGGTTTTTCGGTTAATCCCAAGTTCATCTGCCAGAGTGCGTGAACCAGGCAAGCGTGTTCCCTGAGTAATTCTGCCAGATAAAATCTCTTGAATAATCTGATTTGCCAACTTTAAAAAAAGGGTCTTTTCTTCACGATCTTCTAAATGTAGCCGAATTTTCCAAGGCTGACGCATAACTCTCTGGCCCATATAAGTTTTAGAAACTGGATATTTTAATCCATCCACAGAATTTTTATTCTGTACTTAGGCGATGTGAAAATCAACTCAGCGAGAGGTTTTATTTATGCAAACGGCACAACTAGACAAACAGCAATTGATGCAAAATGCACAGCAAAACATGCAGCAATTTATTCAAGATTCAAGCTATACAGATCGACAAAAGTTGGCATTAACCTGCCGTATTTTATTTGACCACGGACATGATGCTGGCTTAGCAGGACAAATCACTTGTCGTACCACGCAAGGCAATACCTTTATCACTCAGCGTTTTGGTCTCGGCTTTGATGAAATTACAGCGCAAAATTTATTGGAAGTTGATGAAGATCTAAAACCACTTGACCAACAAGGTATGGCAAATCCTGCAAATCGCTTTCATACATGGATCTATAAACAACATCCTGAAGTGAATTGCATTATCCATACCCATCCAACACATATTGCAGCGTTGTCAATGCTCCGTGTGCCCTTAGCGATCGCACAAATGGATACTTGCGCTTTATACGAAGACTGTTCTTTTGTGGAAGAGTGGCCGGGAGTCCCTGTCGGCAATGAAGAAGGTATCTTTATTTCAGAAGCCTTAGGTAAAAACCGCGCTGTACTACTGTCACATCATGGTCAGCTGGTGGCAGGTAAAACCATTGAAGAGGCTTGCAACTTAGCCATTTTAATTGAACGCGCTGCCCGACTTCAGCTTTTGGCAATGGCTGCTGGACAAATTCAACCTATCCCACATGAACTGGCAAAAGAAGCTCATGACTGGGTCTCTACCAACAAGCGTAATCATGTCAATTTTGCATACTATGCGCGTAAAGCTTTAAAAAATCATGCGGACTGTATCGAGGAGTAATGAAAATGAAATTAGAAGGCATTATTGCATACCCAATCACACCATTTCACCCAAACACCCAAGCTGTCGATGTTGATGCGCTGACCATCACATTAAATGCTCTGCTAGAACAACAATGTAATGCGATTGTGCCATTGGGCAGTGCTGGTGAAAGTGCCTATTTATCTTGGCAAGAATGGCAACAAGTCGCACAAAAAAGTATCGAAGTCGTTAATCAACGTGTCCCAGTCATGTTGGGAATTTCTGAACTCACAACGGCGATGGCGATTCAAAAAGCCCAAAAAGCTGAGGAGCTTGGCGCTGATCTAATTATGGTGATACCAGTGTCTTACTGGAAACTCAATGATCAAGAAATCTATGATTATTACCAGCAAATTGCTGCATCGACCAAGCTGCCAATCATGGTATATAACAACCCTGCAACCAGTGGTGTAGATATGTCACCAGAATTGATCGTGAAAATGTTTCAAGAAATTGAGAATATTTGCATGGTTAAAGACAGTACTGGCGATATTCAGCGCATGCATAAATTTCATGAATTATCTCAAGGACAGTTGCCCTTTTATAATGGTTGTAATCCTTTGGCACTTGAGGCATTTTGTGCAGGGGCAAGTGGCTGGTGTACTGTGGCGCCAAATCTACTCGGTGAGCTACCAAGTCAGTTATATCAGGCAGTCAAAGATGGTGATTTAGACCACGCCAAAGCCTTGTTTTATCGTCAATTGCCTTTGCTGCGCTTTATTGTACAAGGTGGCTTACCTAAAACAGTCAAAGCGGGTTTAAATGAATTAGGTTTTTCTGTAGGTGAACCAAGAAAACCGTTACAACATGCTACCCCACTGGAAGTTCAGCAATTAAAGTCGTTGATGGCCTTAGCAAAACAAGCGTAAACGATCGTCGTATGCGCTTGTGAAGTTATAAAATTGATCCGATAAACATGCTTTGTTGCATACACAGCCGATCCGCTGCTTTGACAGATACTCAAATGATAAGTAAATGTCATCCAGCGGTGTTTAAATCTAAGTGCAACAAAGCGGTTATTGCCATAGCAAATATCGGCGTAATAAATAAATCAATTCCCAAATCAGCTTTCTAAAAACTAAATCCAAGGTTTAAATTGATACGATACAACCATTGGTCACTATAGGGTGAAACGGTCGAGCTAAAACCGGTTGAATTCATTGCACCACCAATAATATTGGCATTTTTCCCCCAAGTATAATCGGCCCACACCATAAAGGGTGACGCAATAAACATCATCCCAGTGGTATTCATTTGAGAATCTGACCAATCATCACGTTTCTTATCCATATAACTATAATCATTGTAGAATCGGATCGCTTTGAGTTTGCCCATATTTTGCATAGGTAAGGTATAGGCAAGATTTAAACTGGCAACTGTCGCTTCAGAGGCAATAAAATAAGCAGGGGTAAATCCGTTATTCCCCATTAAAGTCATATCATTATTGACCCCATCAGGATTCTTTGCATCATATTGATAATGAATCACAGAGCTTTGTAAATTAAAGCGTTTGTAATTGTTATCGCTATGCACCCCTACTGCATAATATTGACCATTTTTATCGGTGGTTTTATTATGCAATTGCGCAATTGCCCCTGATACCCCGACTTCCTGCTTACCCACTTTGGTGTCTAGCTTGCGCACAATCCGCGTATTGAATTGATGGCGCTTTTCATTTTGATAGGCTTTTTGACTTGGAAATGCATTGTCGGCTAGGTCATCATAAGTGGCACTTTCGGGCGAATAGCGCAGATTGGTTGCCAGCATTTCAGGGTAATAGCCCAATTTTACATCCCAGTCCTGATTATGAAAATTCCAGTTCAAACCTGGCGCAATGTTATTGCCATAGCCCAAAAAGAATGGGATATGGTAAGTCCAACCATTTTGCGGATAAGGATAAATCGCAAAAGGCTTATATACAAATCCTGCTTCTAGACTATTCTGTTGGTCTAAATTGTAGCCCACATAAGCTTTTTCAATCGAGCGCTTCTCTTGATCTTGAAACAGATAACTTGCATTAAAATAGGCATCGTCAAATTTACCCTTTACATCGACTCTAAAAATATCAAAATAGAGTTTGCCAAAGCCATCATTGGGCCCTTCCCAATTTTCATAGCGTTGGTTTAATCGCACCACGCCACCCAATTTTATAGAGTCCGTCCCATCTTCACTTTTCCATTCTAATGCTGAGCTTTGCGCCAAAACATTGGATGTGGTACCCAAATACATTGCTGCAAGTAGCATCGCGATTGATGTCTTTTTCATAATTGCGTCCTTCCCTTGTGTTCCAACGATCCTGTTGGACTTTTGTTTTACCTATAAAACATAGTTTTTATTGTATTTTGAGCAAAAAAATTTGCCGGAGCTTTTGCTGAACATCCGATGCCAGCATCGGATGTTCAACTGGGTTTAATAGAGTTTTTTCTGCGGTGGTCCTGCAAAGTTCAGTGGTCCAATCGAATTCATATCCAATTCGATCACACTTGGCCCTTGAAAATCGACCGCTTGTTGAATCACGCTTTTAAACTCATCTGCACTGCCCACTTTCCAGCTTTTCACTCCCATTGCTTCCCCTAAGATTTTATAATCTGGGGTATGCAATTCATTGAAATATTGACGCCCTTCAAAGTAATTCTTTTGGATACCACGCATGACGCCATAACCACCGTCGTTCATGATCATCAGCACCATGTTGGTATTTTCTTGTGCCATGGTGGCAATCTCACCGATACCGAGCATCAAACCACCATCCCCTACTAAGCCGATCACTTTTTTATCTGGATTGGCAATAGAAGCACCAATTGCTGTGGCTAAACCAAGACCAATTGCCCCTGCAAGTGAGTGAATATTTTGATTTGGTGCTTGTACTGGAAATAATCGGCTGCCCCAAGTACTGCCTGACATGGTAATGTCACGAACAAAGATGCCGTCTTGAGGTAGTGCCGCACGTAAGTGATCACAGATCAGGGCATATTGATCCAGCTGAGTACGCAACGCCTCAATAGCTGACTGTTTTGCCGCAACAACCGCTGCATCATAATCTGCATCAACTTTTGAGATACCGCTTAGCCCTGTGAGCACACGTTGTAATACATCTTTGGCATCACCACAAATGAAGTTACGAACTTTATAATTACGTTGCTGTGCTACTGGATTGGCATCAATCTGAATCAGATTATCAGGGAATTGTACCGAATAGGTTTTAGTTTCATTGCTGCGTAAACGCGAGCCCACCACCACCAATAAGTCAGCCTCTTTTAACAGTTGCTCAACCCCTGCTGAATTATGGAATGCACCTAAACTACGTGGATGCTCATCCGCTAACACACCACGAGCATGGGTAGAAGAAACAACAGGAATCCCAAGATCCGCAATGGCTTTCACTTCATCAACACTATTTAATGTGCCACCACCAATCCAGAAGATGGGGCGTTTGGCTTTTTTAACTTCTTCAACAATTAAATCTATTTCAACTTGCTCAGCCTGCGGTAATTCAAGCGCTTTGACAGGACCTAAATTCAATGGCAAGTCAATTTCTGCAGCTTGCACATCAATCGGGAGCTCAACACTTACAGGCCCCATCGGTACTGTGGTTGCAACACGAATTGCTTCACGAATTACACCCACTGCATTGTCTGGGCTGGTAATACGAAATGCAGCTTTGCTTGAAGCACGTAAGAAGGTCAGTTGATCTTTGGTTTCATGGATAAAGCTGGCATCACGATCAAGATATTCACGTTCAACTTGCCCTGTTAAATGCAACACAGGACTTCCAGCATTCATCGCTTCAATCAATGAACCTACTGCATTGCCTGCCCCAGCACCGGTACTGGTCAAAGCAACCCCTAAACCTTTAAAGCGTGAGTGACCATCTGCCATCGTGACTGCACCTGCTTCGCCACGCGCTGCCACAAAACGAATTTTTTCACGACGCCCTACGGCATCTGCAATTGGTAGGTTATGAATTGAAATCACCCCATAGATACTTTCCACTTGGTGTGCTTCTAAAACACGCGCGATTGCTTCGCCTACATTTACACGTTCTGTCATTGTTTATTCCTCAAAAACTTTTTCATTCCATGAATTTATTATTCACACCAAGGATTTGGCTGTTCGCTTAATCCCATATAAATACTTTTTTGCTGCATATAAGACAAAATACCTAAACGCCCTTTTTCACGCCCGATACCACTTTCTTTAAAGCCACCAAACGGTGCCGAAATAGAGAATTTTTTATAGGTATTAATCCAGACTGTACCGACTTCCAAAGCACGCGCAATTTGCCAAGCTTTACGGTAATTTTCAGTCCAGATTCCTGCTGCAAGCCCAAAACAACTGTCGTTGGCTTGGGTGATTAAATCAGCTTCATCGTGATACTTCATCACCACCAAGACTGGACCAAAAATCTCTTCCTGACAGGTTTGTGCAGTATTATTTAAGCTGGTGATGATGGTCGGTAAGTAATAACTTCCTTTCGCCAAATCACCATCCGTCAGCGCTTGACCACCCACTACAACTTGACCACCTTCTTGCTTGGCCAATTGCACATAGGCATCGACAGAAGCCAAATGCTTTGGATTAATTAAAGAGCCCAAATGTACACCCGCTGTTTCTGGATGTCCCACTCGTAAAGCTTTGGTAATTTCAACCAAACGCTTAAGGAACTGATCGTAAATACTGTGATGCACGAAGAGTCGTGAACCTGCAATACAGGCTTGTCCTGCGGAACTAAAGATCCCATAAGCCACACCTTTAGCAGCCAATTCAATGTCTGCATCAGGCATAACAATCGTAGGGGATTTTCCACCAAGCTCTAATGAGGTGGTAATCAATTTATCTGCGGCAAGATGAGCCAAATGACGCCCTGTAGTGGTTCCGCCAGTAAATGAAATTTTGCGGACCAAAGGATGCTTTACGATGGCATCACCAATTACAGAACCACGCCCCACTAAAACACTGAGTAAGCCTTTTGGCAGTCCTGCTTGTTCAAAGATTTTCGCAAGTTCCAAGGCAATTAAAGACGTTGCCTCTGCCGGTTTAAGGATCACCGCATTTCCAGCAGCAATCGCAGGGGCAAGTTTTTGAACTTCACTGGCAATCGGTGAATTCCACGGTGTAATCGCGGCCACCACACCGACAGGTTCATGCACACTCATGGTCATAAAGTCAGCCGCACGTTGTGTGGTGAGTTCATCATTCAGCGTTTCACATGCTGCGGCAACATAGCGTGCTGTCGCGGCTGCACTCATCACTAAACCACGTGTTTCAGCCAGTGGCTTACCATTATCACGGGTTTGTAATTTTGCAAGCTCATCTACACGCGCTTCAATAATCTCTGCCACTTTATACAAAATACGCGCACGTTCATGTGGCATGCTATTGCGCCAGCCCGCTTGTCGCCATGCCAAGTCTGCTTTTTCAATTGCTTCATTGACATCATCTAAACTCGCTGTAGAAATTTCAGCATTGACAGATTGATCTGCTGGAAACAGACTTTGAATCGTATTGCCTTTACCTAATCGCCATTCACCTGCGATATAAATTTCCTTTACCATGATCAAATCCTTTTAAATCTGAATTGCTTCAACGCTATTGCGACATGCACGAATCACGCTAAGCGCAGCCAAAGTTGAGGTTTTAGGATTGCTTGCCAAAGGCACACCCACCAATTCAATGGTCATTTCACCAAACACGCCTTCTGCCACAATGGTGTGCTTGTTCTTATTAGTTTTTGGATCAACCGTAAGCTCAACCATGGTTTCATCCATGCCTAAACCTGCGAGTGCAATGGTTGCTGCAACATTGGCATTGGCTGGAAACTTCAGTGCTGCTTCTCTGGCTGTACCACGAAAAAAAACCATAGCTTCACTGACCTGATCGAGATCAACCAATTGTTCAGCATAACTGCCACGCCAACTCTTCGGGCTTTTACAGCCTTTATAGGTGACCTTTTCCAAACCACCTTCTTTTGCCGCAGAGATACCATCGATCCCCGCAATCGCACCCGCTAAAAGATGCAGATGGGCATCGTGTTGTTCCGCAGTCTGTTTCAGTTGAGAGAAAAATTCGCTATCGGCTAAGGTTCCTACTGAAATCAGACCAATGGTCCAACCTTTCTCTAACACCTTTTGGGCATGTTCTTTTACCGCCGCTTGGCCTGCCACTTCGATCACATAATCAGGCGTGCCAAGGCATGCATCAATCGAACTAATTACTTGTACCTGAGCGGATACTTGTGCCTGTACTTTTTCAACACTGCGTGCAGGCACCACAATCCATTTAAGCTGTAAATCTTGTGGCATATGTGCGTACACTTCTGCTGCCATTGCACCGAAACCAATCATCATCAACTGTTTCATGGGCACACCTTATAAATGTTTGTTAAATCCACCAGAGACATCCAAGGCTGCACCCGTGGTATATGATGCCAATGGTGAAGCCAAGAAGACCAAAGCGTTTGCTGGTTCTTCAGGTTTACCTAGACGTTGCATTGGAATACCACGGTTTTTTGCAATATTGCCTGTCCACTGTTCCCATGACGCTTGGCTATCTGAACGTGTTTCAAAACGGCGTTTCCACTGTGCTGACTCCACCATGCCCAATAAAATTGAATTCACCCGAATCCCATACTGGCTAAATTCATGTGCTAAGGAATGAGTTAAATTCAGCAAAGCGGCGCGTGCCGATGAAGTCGCGATCATGTGTGGTTCAGGTTGCAAGGCCAGTAAGGAATTGACATTGGTGATTGATCCACACGCCGAATTTTTTAAATCATCTAAAAATGCACGTACAGGATGCAAAACACTGAAATACTTCAATTCAATTTCTTTCATCCAATCTTCATCTTGGGTGTCTTCAAAATTGGATACACGCCCTTGACCTGCGTTATTGATCAACATGTCGACATTGCCTAAATTTTGATTGACCTGTTGTGCAAAGCGTTTTACATCTTGTTTGTCTAAAACATTGCAGGCTTGAGTAAAAATATGGGCTTGCGGATACTTTTCCAAAATATAATTTTTTGATTCTGCTAAACGCTGTTCATCCCGACCACACCATGCCACTTGGGCACCTTCTGCAACTAAAATTTCGACAGCAGCCAAACCAATGCCTGACGAGCCACCTGTTACTACTGCTATTTTTCCTTCAACTTGGAAGCTCATTTTTTTCTCTCGTTTGAGTATTAACGTGCCGATAAAATAATGTCGTTAAACTGTTGTGGTTGATCGACATAACTCAGATGACCTGCATCTGTAATCAGATGACATCGGCTCAATTGCATTTCTGCGACAAGGTCTTGGATACCTTGTGCAGGTGTAATTTGGTCCTGATCGCCTGCAATCGCGACGCAAGGAACACGAATATCTGTTAAATAATTTCTAATTTCGTCATAGGCCAACAAATACGATGCATGGGTAAAACCGTCTAGGGTCAAATCCTGCATCACCGCTGTGACCAAAGCCAAAGCTTGAGTATCTTGTTTATAAATTAAATGCGGTCCACGACTTGCCGCCATGCCTGCATGACCTAAGCTTTTCAACAGCATTGGGCGTTTTTGATAAACCTGTGATTTGCTTTCCTCATCTGAACGTTGATAACCTTGTGCTACATTGGCAATCAGCAAAGTCTGTACACGTTCAGGATAAAGATGAGCAAAAGCACTGGCCTGTAAAGCCCCAAGGGAATGACCAACCAAAATGGCTTGCGAAATTGCCAAAGCATCGATTAAACCCAACAAACGTTGTGCATAATCTTCTGCATTCGGTTGCGCTGTATTTAAACCTTCTGATAAGCCATAACCCGGTGCATCCCAAGCAATCACACGAAAAGAGTGACTCAGTACATCAAGTTGGTTGATCCATGAAGCAGAACCCGAACTAATCCCATGTAGCAAAATCAACGGCTGGCCTTGACCCGCCTCACGATAGGCGTGTACTTGTCCATCAACTACAATGGTTTTGACTGGATATTTGGCTAATCGATCAAGCAATGTCATGGCTGGATTCCTTTGCTGTAGGGCTGGGCTTTGTCGATTCAATCAACGTTTGATTTGCGACAATGGATGTTCTGGTGGATAGTTCGGAATGGTCGGTTTACCCGCACCTAACATCACACACATCAAGGCATCTTCCTGACCTGGATTAAACAAGCCACGGTAAATTCCAGGTGGAATTGAAATCAGATCACGCTCTTTAAGTTTGGTTTGAAATTTCTCACCGTTATGTTCGATAAATAGGTCAATCTCACCACGCAACATAAAAAACACTTCCTCAACATCATGATGAATATGCAAAGGCCCTTCGCACTGCGGAGGTAAAACCATGGTTGAAAAAGTGAAGTTTTCTGCTGGAACAGTGTTGCCATCATTCACTACACCTGTTGCACCCGTGCCCATATAACGCATTTGGGCACGACGATATTTGGGGTCATAGTCCGCTTGGAACTTCAAGGCATCAAAATCATATTTACGTGTTTCAAAACGTGCGATACGGGTATTTAACCAATCTTGTAAGCTTGTACCTTCAGGCTGTGACCATGATTCGAATTGTTGAGTAGTCATGTTTTAACTCCTAGATATCTTGAATTAATAACGTTTTAGTAAAGGAACTAAGAAGAACGATCCAATCACAGCAACTGCTGCTAAGAAGGTAATTCCTAAATTAAAACTATGGGTTTGCATCACGATGTAACCGATCAGAACGGGTGCAATTGCACTGGCAAAATTACCCAGTCCATTAAAAATCCCACCCGCAGTCGCGCCCACATCAGCAGTGGTCACACGAGCAAGTAGTGCAAATATTGCTGCGACACCAAAGCCCCAAGCCATTGCGCTAAGAGACATTGCAACAATCACTAAAATTGGATCTGTCATAATGACCATGACATACATAAAGATGCCGGCCACCAATAAGCCACTAAAAACTTGAATGGCACGACGACCTAACTTGTCAGAAAGAAATGCACCAATCACTTCACCAATCAACATGGCGATAAATGGGAAACTTGAATAAATTCCAAACTCTTTAAGGTTAAAGCCCTTGTCTTGAATCAGGTAGGATGGAACCCAACTGTTTAATCCCCACAGATAAGTCATCAGTGCAATATTGAAAATACACACCAACCAAAATGAACCGTTCTGTAATAGCACCTTGGTGTTATGGATATGCCCTTTAAAATTGACACGTTTACTGGTCGCCTCCAGCTCAATGGTTTTCTTGAGTTGTAAATTACGTAAGCCAAAGACAATCGCAATCAGTGCAATTACAGTTAAACCAGCCATCACAAAGAAGGTGGTATGCCAATCATGGTTTGCGAGAACAGCGGCGGTAATTGGAAAACCTAAGAAGGCACCAATCGGTGTACCCAACAAAAACATGGTAGAAGCACGTGCTTGCTGACGATCTGTATAGGTTTGTTTCACGATGGTATAAGCCAAGGCAAATAATGGGCCTTCAGCTAATCCAAGCAGAACGCGGAGGACCAACATCCCTGTATAATTGGTGGTAAAACCCATACAGAACATGAGTATTCCCCAAGATAAGACACTCCAAAACAGCATTTTTTTAGGGCTAAAAATATCGCCTAAGAAGCTTAAGAACACAGAGGAAAAACCATAAGCCAATAAAAAGCTGGTCATTAACCATCCAAGTTTTGCTTTGTCTTGGGCAATCCCCATCGCGCCCTGAAAGTGCGGGTCAGCAAATAAGACTGCGATACTAATTTTGTCGAAAAATGCCAGAACGACACAGATCATCAGGACAAAAGCAGGAACCCAATGCTTCAATCCACTTTTCTCTTCATTACTCATATTTCATTCCTTCGATTGAGTCATGAACCGGATCTAGGTGCTGTTGACATTTCACAATGGTTTAAATATCAACAGACTCTAAGGTTTACGGTTTTAATTTCATTACATTAAATTCAGGGTCTGCTAATAATTTGGGGTCTAACACGGTATTGGATTGCATCCAGCGTTTTGCCAGTTTGACCAGTTTTGAGTCATTGATTGCAATCATGTTGATCAAACAGTTTTGCTCATCCAGATAAAGATAACTGCACTGATCTGCTGCATTTTGACGTAGCACAATCTGCTTAGTTTTTTCAGGTTGGTAAGTTCCTAAAATCTGAATGTTGTAGTGATACTGATCTGACCATAACCAAGGAATATCCAGATATTCCGTATCCATACCTAACATTGACTTTGCCGTGGCAATGGCTTGATTTTGTGCATTGGCCCAAGACTGAATGCAATAGCCCAAACTTGGATGTATCGCCACATCACCTGCGGCATAAATGTCTTGGTCTGAAGTTTGTCCAAAACCATTGACGACAATGCCATCTTTAACGTCTAAACCAGCACTCACACCCAGCTCTTTGGCAATATCAGCACCCGCACCCACTACTACACAATCAAACAGTTCACTGGCATTTGGATGATTCACCACTTCAACTTGCTGTTGACCTGCTTCAATCAAATGCACATTTTTACTATTTAAATGGATTTGAGTACCTTGTTGTTGATGCATATTTTGCAGAAATTCAGACACATCAGAGCTAACGCTACGTGCACAAAGTCGATCACCGTATTCAAAAACATGCACTTGTTTGCCTTGTTTCCGTGCCGTTGCTGCAATTTCCAAGCCGATCCAACCACCACCAATTACTGCTAACTTTTGCGTATGTTGTAAGATTTCGGCTAAACGTTCACAGTCTTGTACATTACGTAAAGTCACCACATTGGGAATAAACTGCCATGTATTGACTGGCACACGTGCTCGGCTTCCAGTCGCAATCAATAATTTGTCATAAGGCAAAACTTGACCGCTTTCTAAAACCACATGTTTTTGTTGGCGATCCACTTGAGTTGCCACAGCTGGTTTATGCCACTCGATATTAAAATCTTGAACCTGTTCAGCAGAGAACAGATGCAAACTGTCATAACTGGCTTCTTTGGAGAGGACTTGTTTTGACAGCGGTGGGCGTTCGTAAAATACCCGTTCCTCATTGGATACCACATGAATTTCACCTAGAAATCCATGTTGACGGAGTGTGCTGACCGCCCAACCTGCGGCTTGTCCTGCGCCAACGATGACAATTCTTTGCATAGCTTAATCTCTCTGTTCCAACTGCTTATACAGGTTTGACTTGGCGACGAGTGTGGTCATCTAAACCACCTTCAACCGCCCACTCAGTAAAGAGTTCTAAACAATGTTCTTCAACACGTGGTTGCCATTCTTCCGTCAAATAATCATCATTGGTGTAGTATTCAAATGCACCACCCAAAGGTGAGTTGACATACCAGAAGTAAGCCGAAGAAATTGGATGACGACCCGGACCAATAAAAGTAGACCATTCAGAACGGTTCATGTTTAAGCCACCGCCAATCACTTCATGAATATCACGCACCACAAAGGCCACATGATTGAGTCCAGCAGGTTTATTGGGTACCGAAAGCAAAAACAAATCATGGTGATAGCCTTTGCCACGACAACGTAAAAAAGCACCACGATTACGATAAGCATCCGATAAGAAGAAACCGAGCTTTTCGATATAGAACGATTCTGTTTTTTCTAAATCTGGGGTAAAGAACACCACATGTCCAATCGCAACAGGTTGCCCTTTTTCATACACTGGACTAGCTGCATTGACACGAGTGATACTGCCGTATTGATTAATCCCTTCTGTTTTTAACGCAGGTAGCTCTTGGGTAAAGCTGGCTTGAAAGCGAATGGTCATCCCATTTGGGTCTAAGCATTGCAGCATGTCAGCCGTGGCTTGATAACCATCTACATCTTTCAGGCGAGTTGCTAAATCAGCCAAATCCTGTGCTGCATCATCCAAGCCCCAAGTCACTTCACGTAAAGTTGAGCCTGACTCGATGGCCTGTGGTAGACGCTGATCATCACAATCAAATAAATAAATTTTACTACCGTTCTGGGTTTGGTAAAGATCCGTACCCTCAATATCTGATTGGCTTGGCTTTAAACCAAAATCTGCCAAAAATTTATTTGAAGCAGCCCGATCCTCAACGCCAAACTTTAAAATCTCAATCCCTGTAATCATGAAACAATTCCTTAATTAAAGACAAAACCACCATTTACGGGAATATTCTGTCCAGTCACAAATGAGGACAAATCCGAAAGTAAATAAAGTGCTGTTCCGTTCAGATCCTGTGGTAACTGCTGACGTTGAATGGCACGGCCATTTACATATAAATCATGACGTTCTTGCGGTACATATTCTGTTGCTTCAACCAGCGTCAATCCTGGAGAAAGCGTATTTATACAGATATTAAATGGCCCTAACTCTCTTGCCATCGAACGGGTCATTGCCAGCAAAGCACCTTTACTTGCAACATAAGCCATCAAGTTAGGTGCGCCCCATAAAGCCGTATCCGATGCCACATTAATCACCTTGCCTGCATCGGACTGCTTGAGATATGGCACACATGCTTTGGTGACCAACCACGTCCCTTTGACATTGATGTTCATGACCCGGTCCCATAGATCGGCGTCATAATCCATCAAGCTTTTACCACCCACATTGGTCGCAAGTGCAGCGCAATTCACCAAACCATCTATTCCAGCTAAATGTTCAGCTGCTTGCTGAACAGCCTGTTGAATCGAATCAGCATCAGCCAAGTCAATCGTGACCGCAGTCACCTGTAAACCCTGTGCCTGCAATACTGCTGCTTCTTGTTGCACAAGATCTGTCAAGATATCCGCCATGACCACTTGAGCACCTGCTTCGGCAATGGCCTGTGCAAAGTCTCGTCCCAAGCCTCTTGCTGCGCCTGTAACAAAGACTTTCTTGCCCTGCAACAATGCGACATTAACCATGAACTTGTTCCTGCATTTCAATACGGTTTGAGCTATTCAAGCTCGCAATTTTCTTTAACTGCTTTTCCGCTTCTTTTTTCATTAAACGGCGTAAGCGCGATAAACCGACATCATGTTGATAGAGGAATTCATGTTGACGTGCATTTGGCGCAAGATTTTCTAAAATAATTCGATCTTGTTCCAAGACATCCCAATGCAGTTTTTCTAAATGATTGCGATAAAGAAAACGCCAGACATTACGTTGCCAACCACTGACTTTACGACAACGCCAGAAGAAAACACGGGTATTTTGAGCATCAATCGGTGTGGCATAACCCACAATCCAAAACTCACCGCCTGGACCAAAATCTTTACGATAAGGAATCGAAAGACGCAACCAACTTGCACCGGTATTGGCATATTCAACCCAGTCAAAATTGACCCCTGTTTGTCCCTCTTTTTCAAAGACAAAGCCATTTTCTGTTGAACGGTGTTTCATTTCTGCGGTACGTTCACCGTCTGCCATTGAGTGCGAGGTACAATGCAAATAAGTGCCATGCATTGGGTCCATCACATTATCAATCGCATATTGATGATTGACCTTCCAATCCGCTTGGCATAGGAATGAACTCCACTCCTCACTCGCCAATTGCTCAGGAAAATCAAGGGGTTTAGCGACTTCATTTGGATCAATCCCAAACCACAGGAAAATTGCACCATGTTGTTCAATCACTGGGTAGCTTTTCACACAGGTTGTGCCTTTCATTGGGCATTCATTTACTGCGGGTACATCTTCAACCTTGCCATCATAGCGAACTTCAACGCCGTGATACCAACATGCCACGCGATTACCTAAGTTCCAGCCTAAAGAAAGACGCGCACCACGGTGCGGACAACGATCTTCTAAAGCATGCACCTGACCTTGGTCATCACGCCAAACCACGATATTTTCACCTAAACGGGTAATACCCACAGGATTGGCTGCGACTTCCCAACTTGCCAGTACCGGATGCCATTGATCACGTAAACCTAAATCTAAATACTCCTCAACACTCGGAGTCACTGTTACTGCTGCATTCATCACTGTTCTTCCTTGAATCAATAACCTAAACGTTGCATTTCTTCAGAAAATGTTTCAGAAGTCCAAAGATCGCCAGACTCGCAACGAAAACCTTGTTGATTTAAAGATTGAACCAAATCAGTAAGTTCTGTTACGCCTGAAGAAAAGGCTTGAATTAAATGTTGAACAAAATCCTGCTCATAGACTGTTGGCACTTTATAGCGTGTTTGCCAAACCAGAAGTTCTGGCTGTCCCGGTATTTGAATATTGTTGATCCCTGCTTCGGTCGCTGGCGTGGCATGAATCCAGTTCGCTAGCTTCTCATTAAACGTTTTCATGAGATTCCATCCTTATAAATAAGACTTATAGTTGAATTTGAACGTCCTGCCCTTCAACACGTACGGGATAAGTACACAAATCACGACATCCCGGTCCACTCTTTAGCTCACCTGTTTGAATATCAAAAATTGCCTCATGTAATGGGCATTCCACAGTTTGATCTTCAATAAAACCTTCTGTTAGCAACGCAAAGGCATGTGGGCAAACATTCTCGATCGCAAAATAATTGTCATCGATAAAAAAAACACCAATTTTCTTACCCTCGACTTCTATGGCTTTCGGCTCGTCTTCGGTAATGTCATCTTGCTGACAAACTGAGATCCAACTCATTTTTGCATCCTTATTTGTTTTATATATAAAACTTAATTTAGCATTTAAAACATAATGAATAGCATAAGCTTTGATCATTTTGCTTGTCAAATACTATATTTTTATGTTTTTCAATGGATTAATAAAAAGTTATATTTTTAGATGTTTCTTAATCAAAAAAATGTTTTATATATAAACATTGAGATTAGAAAAATTGATGATTACTATAGTGGTATTCCATGTGCAGGAATTGCAAAATAAACACAGGGCAACTTGGCAATGAACTTAATAAATACAGATGCTCTCTTGGAGCAAAATGCTGAACCCAATAATGATGAGCGTTATTTAGTACCGGGTTTGGTGCGTGGCTTAGCCATTTTAAAATTATTTGATCAACAGCATCAGGAAATGACCATTTCTGAAATCGCAGAAAAATTAGATGTAAACCGTTCGAGTGCTTTTCGTTTAATCCACACCTTAGAGTTTTGTGGTTATTTAAGAAAAATGTCGCAAAAGACTTATGCGCTGAACAGCAACGTGATGGAACTTGGTTTTAACAGCTTATCCAAATCATCGCTGACTGATCTGGCTAGCCCCATCATGCGTGAATTACGCGATAAAATTAAAATCGCTGTGCATCTTTCGATTTTAGAAGGCACTGATATTGTCTTTATCAGCAATGCCCAATCTATTGGTTCATTTACCAGTAATGTGCATATTGGTACACGTTGGCATGCCCATGCCACCGTAATTGGACAATTAATTTTATCTCGCCTTTCTGAGGCTGAAGTGATTAAACGCTATGAACATTTTACCGATTGGAAAGTCTATTCTGATCGTACACCACGTGATTTGGCGAGTTTATTAGAACGTTTAAACTATGTCCGCAGTCAGGATTTTATGATCAGTTGGGGGCACTTTAATACCGATATGGCTGCCAGTGCTGCACCGATTTATAGTCAGGCAACTCAAGAAATCGCTGCCGTATTATCTGTAAGCTGCCCATTGAGCACCTATACAGAAGATTTATTTAGAGGTGAAATTTCTCAAAATGTGGTTGAGTATGCCGATAAAATTTCAAAATTTATTTATTTTTAGGCATCGATAAAATCTAATTACTTCAATTTGGGCATCATGAATACAGACAAAATTTTCTAGATATACACGCCAAAGAAAAAGTCCTTCTGGTTTTTATTTGGCGATCATTATTATTTTATTTCTTTTCTTCTTTTTTTTGAGGGGGGACTTAAAATCTCAATGCTCACGCTATGCTTCGTAAAAGAATCACTATATTTTTGACTAAGCCTGCATGTTTAAAAGTCGCAAACATCGGGCTGCTTTATAATTCAATTTCTCTGCTGATGATGGCAGAAGCAATTGCTTGAGCAGTAGATTTTACTCCTAAGCGCTTTCTTATACTGCGTAAATGATTTTCAACAGTTCTCTCTGAAATTTTTAAAATGTCGGCAATCTCAAAATGCTTTTGACCCACTGCTGCCCATTTTAAAACTTCTTTTTCACGTTTGGTCAGTATTTTTTTATGCGCAATTCTATGCTTTTGTTTATGTAGAATTTCACCAAAAGCAATATTACAAACCATCTGTACTGTGAGTTTAAAATCAGCACCCATATCCGAAAATTCACCCGCAAATGAAATTGCACCCTCTAAACCTGTTCGACCAAATACGGGCACTTGTATTCCATTGACCTCACCAAGATGCAGAGGGCTTTTGATAATCCGATAGGTTTCTTTTGCAGTTTTTTTATGCAAGCTCTTTGCCCAAAAAAAGGCTTGATCGTATTCAAAAATATGCTTGGTGATTGGGCAGCGGCGTAAATATACTTCACGCTCTTCGATATTGCTGCGATCAACCCAGTTACCATGGACAAAGAAAACCTCATCAATCCATTCATGTTGGTTTTGAGGTGAAACACTACATACAATAATTCGATCAAAATTTAGCTTAGCAGCAAATCCCACCAGAATTTTAAATAGACTTTCGAGGTCACGTGCTTGTCTCAATTGGTGAACAGTCTGAAACAATAAATCAGCCAGTTGATTGCTTGCAAGTCTCATAAAGCCGTCTTCTCACTAAACTGAACGCTTAAAACTAAAAATATTGAAGATCAGCAGCAAATCGCCTCTAGATCTCCAATATTGAGATAAAAAGTTGCGTCTAAATAGAAACAACCTCTTGATTGATGCTTATACCAATTCAGGATCAGCCAATAATGTTTCAGCGGCTAACTTACCTAAATTATGCGATGCCAAAGGACTGTCTCCAGTCAGAAGTTTTCGGTCTTTATGGACCTGCCCTGTAATACCTTTATTTAGGATTTTAACGCCTAATTTATCGAGATTTTCACCCACCAACCATTGTAATGGTCCCGGCATATAACCAATTTCAATATTTGCGCCTTTATCTAAAAAGTCAGGAAATACACAAATTTCATAATCTTTAAATATATAGTTTTCTGGTTTTTCATCGACGGCTGCGGCAAGTAAAGCTGCGGGTCCATGACACAGTGTAATCACATATTTATCGTTGTTTATCGCCCATTCTAAAACTTTTTTTACACTTTTACTTTCAGGAATTTTCGCGAGTACACCATGACCACCGGGAATGAAAACCCCTGCATATGGCGAGTTTCCAGCAATGATCTCGTCCAAAATATCATCAAGCTTTAACGGGTTTTTAAGTTTTTCAGCATACTTTGCATAAGTATCTAAAACTACCTTATCTTCATTCGGCATCGCCCACATTTCCAGCTTGGCAGGATTGCCTGAAAGCGTTGCAATATCAAACTCAAAGCCTGCATTGTCTAAATGAAATACTGGGAGTAACATTTCAACTGGATGATTTCCTGTAGAAAAGAATTTTCCGTTCTGCATTAGGATATAGCGCTCATCCGTTGCAATCATCAGAATTTTTTTGTCGCCACGATATGGGTTGGGATAAGTCGTACCGTCATAATCTGTTTTCGATGCGGTGTACTGGCTTAAAGAATAAGGGGATGGAAAAAATGCATTATCTTCAGCAGTATCTGGTGTAGGTATTTTACTTAGTTCAGTCATTTTTACTCCAAGCGTTCTTATAGAGGATATATTCAACATGCACAGTATATTCTGCCCTAAAAAGATTTTTGAATGAGGGAAAACCCCTATTTCTACAATTTTAAAACATATGCTGAATTCAATTTTTATCAGGCTATCACTGCCAATAAACCCTGCTTTTATTAACAGTAAGTATCTGATTTTTATTTAATTAGATTTTAAGAAAATTTTATATTTTCTACGATCAATACTCACCTTCGATACAGAAATACAACGTGGCGATGAAATGGAATACTGGGAGAGATTTTTTAAATGTCGATTGTGTATTGGCTTTGAAACTCAAAATTCCGCTTAAAAAAAATCAATGGCTTTAATGATGAAACTTAACCGTGATCTTAGATTAAGTTTCACCTGATTAGATTAACCCATTATTCTCGTTCACAAACAATGACGAAGTTCATGAATTTAAAACAACAGGTCATCGTTAAATTATTTCCATTCCATCTCACCCGTCAACACTTTAGAGCTTAACTCCAAAGAACTTTCTTCGGCCAAGTTCGGGTATTTTTCTTTTAAAGCAGCAATCACTGATGCTGAATCTTTATGATCTTTTAAAACTTGATCAACATCCACAAGATATTGATAAGTAAAGTCGATTGCTTGAGTTCCTGTTGGAATATCACCAATATAATGTCCAGGAATCACTGCACGAGGGTTTAAACGATTCATTTGTTTTACCGTTTTTCTCCACTCATTACGCTCTTTTTCAGTTTGTGCATCTGCTGTCCACAGATGAATCCCTGAAGATAACCCTACACCACCTAGAATTGTACGATTGCTTGGAACCCAAAGATAAGATGCGTATTTACCCGGTGATTTGATCTCAATTTTTTCACCTTCTAGCACAATGGTTTTATCTTCACTGGCACTCGGTACAATCACTTGAGATGGCGCACCATTTTTTAAGATAGGTCCCCAATAAGCAAACTTGCCTTCTTTGGTTGCTTCAATATGTTTAACAACTTCTGGGGTTGCAATCACTTTTGCATCTGGAAACGCTTGTACCAGTGGCTCTAAACCAAAATAAAAATCTGGATCACCCGCTGTAATCACAATATATTTAAGGTTTTTACCGCTGTCTTGAATGATTTTAACCAAGTTCTTTGCATCGTTAACACTGAATTGCGCATCGACCAGCACTGCATCTTTTTCACCCGAAATAAGTGTAGATGTAACTGGAAAAATGCCTTGTGCTTGTGGGTTATAAACTTTATAGCTTAACTCTGCTGCAAATGCAGAAGCACTCAACATCACTGAACTTGCAAGAAGTGATTTTAAAAATAATTTCATATTGTTGGCTCTCTTTAGAATTAAATTAAGATTTAAGTAGTTGTTGCTCTAAAAAACGTACAAAATCCTCTGATTTATTATAAAAACCATGAAGCGGTATTTTGCCCATTTCACCATGTTGATTTTCATACACCAATGTTGGAAAACCTTGTCCTCGAACATGGGATAATAATTGGCGTGCATGTTGAATATATTCATCTTGTTGATCTTGATCGATCACATCTAAATATTTTGACCATTGGTCATTATTCAGTCCTAACTCGACAGCAAATTGCGCCAGTACACTATATTGTGTGACATTTAGACCTTTTTGATAGTAGCCCTGTTGTATTAAATTTAATAACGATATCATCGCGCTATGCCCTCCCCCCTGCTGAATACTCAGTAAAGCATGAGTTGCAGGGATAGAGTTCATGATCAGTGTGCTGTCTTTAAGCAAGCCATTTTTATATTCATCACCAAAATCCACGCCTGTGAGTTGATGGATTTGTTCATCATAGTGAATGATCTGTGTTCGCATTGCTGCTGTCATTTGTGGTTGATGATCTTCACTATAAAGTCCACCAAAATGTAGACGTTGTAGATTTGGAAATTTTTCTTCGACTGCATTAATTAAAGGCAGTGCACCATAACTCCAGCCGCAGATCGGGTCGATAATCCAGTGTAGAATTGGAGAAGCCATAAATTAACTCTCATCTATAAATATATGATTCAAAATATGTGAAAAGCCACACAGTTTTGCTGATATTTGTTATAGTAAATAATAAACTTACTTTTTATAAGTACTTACTAAAAAGTAAGTGTTTTTTAGTCGTGGAAAGTTTATGAATACTGATGAATCTTGTTTAGCCGCAAATGTGTTGTCAAAGAATTGCCCGTCTCGGGTTAAGCTTATGCATTTAACCAATCGTTGGGGCGTTTTGGTCATGTTCTGTTTAAGAAGAGGGACTCACCGTTTTAGTGAGTTAAGACGGAGAATTGATGGCATCAGTGAAAAAATGTTGACTCAAACTTTACGTGATTTGGAAAATGATGGTTTTGTGATTCGTAAGGAATATCCAATTATTCCGCCACATGTAGAATATTCTTTATCTGAAAATAAAGGAGTTGAAGTCGCTGAAAAAATTTATGATTTGGTTCAATGGATTGAACAGAATGAAAATTAACTTGGAATTGTTATAAGTTTCCATCCATTCTTTAGAGTACGGCACTAATGGTTTTAACGCAGAAGCTTTAAAAGACATTTGGTCTATACTGCCAATGAAATACTTATTTAAACCAAGGACATCAACCCATTGTTTAGAATTTGTGCATATTGATATTTGTTCAATCCACCAAACAATCCAATTGGATCTTTAATTATATATCGCCCAACATTATACGAATAGTAACGATAACGGTATAGTGAAGCCCTATTTCTTGATCCTTGCGCTTCAGACAGAGCAATGCTCTGTCTTTGCTCATGCACCTTGGAAACGGATATTATTACTAATGCTTTCTAGGTTTTTACAATAATAAAATATAAAAACCCAGTTTTTTGACTAGGTTTAATTATATGTATAAAGCTTAATCTTTATGGTTATAAACAATCATTTGACCTTTTGGAAACTCGCCTTTCCATCCACATGGCATCCCCCCTTTCTTCAATATATTGAGTATATTTTGCCAAAATTCTGGTAAAGCATCTATAAAAACCAGATATTTGAATAAATAGAAAAATTCTCCACTTAAACAATTTTGAAGATCTTCATCAATTTTTTTATTATCAGTTATTTCAAATAATACTTTGTTTATTCTTTCATATGATTTCTAACGCTTATCTTGATATTTTTCATAAACATCTTGTGGTAACTAATTCAAAATCATTTAAATAAGTACCATCTCCTTGCATTTCAATAATATGAGTCCAATATTGATACTCTTTTCCTTTAACATAGTCTACATCCTGATCTGTAGCAAAAGTGATAGCATCCTTAGTATCATTAATAATAATACTTTTTGAATCAATATACATACCATCAAGAAAATTTGCTGATTGAATTAGATTAATTAAATCAGAAACTATATTGTCCATCTTGGTGAAGATTTCAAATTCATTCATCTTCTCGCTCCTTTTATTTAAACTTAGTTAAAATTTCTTTCCATTGGTCAGTAGTAGCTCCAAGTTTAGGTATTTATGTACTCAGTTAGATTACGATGGAAGAGTATCTATGCTTTGAAGGTTATTAGAATAAAAAAAGCTCAGCAATATCACACTGAGCTTTAAATTATTTTTTATAAAATCATAAAATTATTCATTAGAAAATACCACTAATCGATCCTCTGGTAAATAACTATCCCATCCACAAGAAAATCAATTATTTAAATATACGTCTAAAATATCTTTCCAAACTTCTGGAAAATAATTATTAGCATAACACTGTAAAATAATTTCTATACATTAATTCGATCAGTATACAAGACTCATCACATTCTAAATTTTTGTCAGTACCATTAATTTTTCCTTCAAAATTAAAGTAATTATTTACTTCTAGTTTTGAAGGAATTTTAGGATCCCATTTAAAAGTTTCAGGAAGGGATTCACATGAATTTGTTACCGTTCCCCACTCATCAAAATCATCAAAACTAGAATTTAAAGCATACTCTCTCAACAGCCGCATCAGTAATAATTTTGAATTTCGCAGTATAAGGGAAATTTTTTGCAAAAAATCTCCGTTTTTAAGAAATTATAAATTTTGATGCTTCTTTTATTACTTCTTCCCAAGTTTTCATTATTATCCTCTTTAAAATATCTCATTATTCAACATCAAATAAAATGTATTTAGTGAAACTTAGAACAAAGACATAGATATCCAAAATTTCAGAACGATTCGAAAAAAATATTCAACTCAATGTTAAATCAAAAATATTGTAATATTTCCGTTTGGTATCATCAATTACTAAAAGATAAGCCGCTGTTATTTCATAATAATCATCTCTATTAAAAAGTTCTCGCCATTCTTTATTTTCATGACTCATAGTCTGCTTTTGCACTATTAACTTTAAACTTGCCACTAGGCGTATCTAGATAACTCTTAAAATTCAGAATACTATCGTCAGTTTACTGTTTTAGAAAAAACTCTAATCTCTACCTTTAAATATTTGAATAAATTTAAAATTTATTGAATTTAAAACAACTGCAAAACTTTCCCCTCCTTCGACACCACCATTCATCCAATCCACTTTATGTGAATGAAAGTGAATTTGATAAACTGGATCTTTTGAGAATTGATTTTCAACAATGTAATGTGGATATATATAAAATTTCTCAGGAATATAGCCATTATCTTCTGCACTCTTAAATGCAATCTGAAGTATTTTGACCCATTTCCTAGACAAATAGTTAAATGGAATTTCTTCTTCATTAATCATTAAAATCTTACCTGTGTTGTATCTAAACCTGTCATTTTATAAAAAACACCACTTGGAGTCCCTAAATAACTTTTAAAATTAGGTATTGCTAAAGAAGCACCTCTATGTATATCTATATCCTTAGGAGAAAAATAGTCACTATTATATTTTGCTTCAATATCCTTTTCTTTAGTAGACCTATTTCCATTACTATCTGTATACTCACCATGTGTATGATAATTACCAACTATTTTAGCACATTTTGGCATTCTACTTTTTGTAGTTGCCATAGACGGTGCTGTTCTACCAGTTCCAAGTCTACCTTCTGTATAACCATAATCTCCCTTACAGTTTTTATAAATTATTCCACCATATTCTCTATTTAAATATTTGGACATTGGATTGTATTTATTTAAAGCAGCTTTAGCAGCTGCATCTGAACTACCGAATCCATTTACATTATTTCTAAGACCAAGTTTATCTGTATATCCTATAGGATTTGATGCATAAGTATGAGTATTAAATCCCCCCAACAACCCAATTGGATCTTTACTTACAAACCGTCCCACATAGGGCGAGTAATAACGATACCGGTTATAGTGTAAACCCGTCTCTAAATCGAAATACTGACCTTGGAAACGAATATTATTGCTGATGATTTCTGAATTTTCAAAGAAATTAGACTTCGCTTTCTCTGTTTGACATTCACCCCAAGCCTTATATTGTGCTTTCCAAATGATTGCCCCTGAGTGGTCTGTCATTTCCTGTGGCGTACCTAAGTGGTCACAATGATAGAACCATACATCATCAAAGCCTTTGCTTTGTTTGGTAGTTTTCCACAATGGGTCACGATGTACACTATACGGCTTGTCTGACCAATGAGGTGTTTGGTGTAGTTCTATAGGGCTTTGATAGACGGCTTGCAGCATCGGCACAAAACTATCTTTTTCGTAGATATAGTGTTTAGTGGCTTGTTCTGTTGACTCATAAGCCAATGTGTCACCATCCCATCCATAGATGATGTTGTGCTCATCACCTGTATGGTGGTGCTTACTACGTTTTTGTATTCTTCGTCCTAAAGCGTCATAGCGATATTCTGCTGTGTATTGGCTGTTACGGCTTTTGATCATTCGACCATAAACATCCCACTCAAGATTTAAATCACCTTGCGTTGATTTTTGTCGAACCAATTGTCCGTATGCATCATATTGGTATTGTTGGTCTAGGTATTCTTTGACCACGTTATTGACTAGACGATTGTAGCCATAGCCTTTTTCTTCTGCTCGTTGTACATAGTTTTGATCTTGATGTTGGGCTTTGTCATCATTGTAGCGATCTATGATGTTACTGGCAGGGTCAAATTTAAAGGTTTCTTTACCCAATTTACTGCTTGCTTCAAGTAAGCGTCCTACAGGATCGTATTTGTAGGCAATGTTGCCACGACGAGAATCTTTGATGGCAGTCAATTCACCTGTTTTATCATATTGATATAGTCGTTGTACCAATTGGCTAGTTTGTTGTAGTGCATTGTTCTTTTCTTGGTTTGGGACTTTGTATTGGTTTTGGTAACCATTGTCATGCTCATTGAGCATGACTTGGCTGTGTAATCGCCCTGCTAAGTCAAACTGTTGCTCTTGGCTAACCCCATTAGCATAGTGGCGAACAACTTCACGATGTAGGTCATCTCGCTCAAAACTCACCAAATCCTGTCCATTGACAATCAGGCTTTGTACATGCCCTGTACCATAAGTTAGCCAATCAATGTTTTGTCCATCAGGACGTATGGTTTTGATTCGATCATTGATTTCATCGTAGCTGTGTTTCCATACTGCTGTTTTGTTACTCTTGTAATCCTGTTGGTGTTCTTTGATCACATTGCCCGCAGCATCGTAGAACCATTGTAGGTTAGTCTCTGCATTCTTGGCATGCAAAATACGCCCCATGTAATCGTAGGCAAATTCTTCAGTCTGTTTGGCTTCAAGTTCTAAGCCGTAGTGACCATAGCCTGCGGTACGTTGTTCCAAACGCCCCATACTGTCAAAGATGAATTGTTGAATTCGATCTTTCGGGGCAGCACGGTCTTTGAGGTCTTGCCCATGTGCTGAAGCAACTTCGATACTGGTCGCAAGCTGTCCTGTGCCTTCATCGTAGTGGTAAATGGTTTCTTTATCATCAAAGTCAATTTCTTTGATTAAGCGTCCACCAAGATCGTAGAAGAATTGGTAACTTGCACCGTTCTCATTAATCAATCGGGTCAAACGTCCAAGGCGATCCCACTTGTATTTCAGTTTATGGTTGAGTGCATCGGTACGTGACAGGATTAAACCTGCTTCGTCGTATTCATAGCGTGTTTGATGTTGTTTTGGATCAATATGAACCAGTAAGCGTCCTTCAGCATCATGAACAAAGTGTTCTACTACGCCATCAGCATGTTGGATTTTTTCCAGTTGACCAAAGGCATTTAAAGGTAAGCCTTTGATGATTGGTTCTCTTTTTTCAGTGGTCAGCTCAGTATAGAAATATTCAACTTTTTGTTTTAGAGCATTTTCAATATTTTTAACACGGCCACGTTCATCGTATTGCCATTTTGTTTCTTTGCCTGAACAATCGGTATAGCTAAGTAAGTTACCTTGATCATCGTATTTCAGGGCTTTAGAGCCACCTTTGGCATCGGTGATTGAAGTCACTAAACCCATGCCATTGTAAGCATAAGCAGTTTCATGTTTCAGTGGATCAATCTCTTTGATCAGATTGCCTGAACTATCGTATTGCTTAAACCAACGACCTTGTTCTGCATCAACCATCCCAATCAGATTATCTTTGTCATCATATTCAAAATAACTGGTTGCACCATTGTCTTGGGTATTGGTTAAGACATTACCACGCTCATCGTAAGTATAAGAGGTTTTTGAGCCATCTTTAGCGATATGCAAAGTGATGTTTTTGGCATTGTCTCTAAAGAACCATTCCTGAAAATTATCGGGATAGACAATACGATAGGTATAGCCATCGATATCGTAAAAATGTTCAGTGGTATTACCTTCAACATCCATCACATAGGTTTTACGAATGTTTTGATCCCAGTCAATTTTTGCAGCACGACTGGCATTGTCTGCCCATTCTTCAATGGCTTTAGATGTCGGTAAAATACCATCCCATTTCAGATTCATACCGCGTTGGGTCAAATCAGTATATCGAGTGATAAGGTGGTGCTTATATTGGTAATGGTAGGATGCAGCAAATTCGTTGGTGGCTTTGATTAAGTCACCGTGCTCATCATAATCGTAGCTGGCTAATACACGATCTAACTGACCTTTTTTGACTGTCCAAATATCAGAAACTAAGCCTTGTGGAGTGAGCTGTAGAGCGAGATGTGCCAGTTCACGGTCGTCCTGTTTGAATAGAATGTCCGAAAGAATAGATTTCTTCTCTGCATTGACATGGTCATAGCGTAGTGCAACTTTAAATCCATGTTTACGTTCTATATAAGACAGGCGATAGTCTTCACCATATTTTTCATAGAATCGCTTTTCATCATCACCATAAGCGATGAGATGTAATTGATCTGACAGTACCGTATAAGTATGCTGTTCGACTGGATCATAAATACTTTGACCTTTCTTTAACTCAGGCAGATCAATTGGTCGTCCATCCAAACCGATATATTCCAAGCCTTTTTGGTAGTCTTTTTGCTCTTTGTTTTTAGGATCGTATTTGAATTTACGTGAAATTTTAGTGGTGAAAGGTGTAATCCAACGTGCGCCAAAAATGGAGTCATCCATCTGATACAAATTTGACGCATAGGTACGATTGATACTGTCTTGAATCATACCGCCAATTTGAGCATCAAAATGGGAGAAGAATTCCGTCCCCATGGCAAAGGTAATTGCACCACTCGTACTCCCCATACAATTTTTACATTGGCTGGCATTTTTATTTGCTGGGGCTTGAGACGTTGATTTTTCTAATCGAGCATCATTATGTTGTTTTTTAGCTTCAGCTGTTTGTTGTGCTTTGATTTGTGCTGCTTTAGCGGCATCTTTTTTATGTTTTTTTACTGCCAATAGTAAAACAGATAACAGCCATCCGATGGTGAAAGCTGTTTCAGCACCCCCTAAACTTTTTATTTTTGTGTTTGCTGTTATTCCGAGTTGATTAATATTGCTACCGAGTTTTAAAACAGCAGCTTTATCTTCATTTTTAATTACCCACATTGCACCTTTGGTCAGTAAATTAGCACCACTCTTTGCATCTCCTTTCCAAGTATTCTCAACAGTGTAAACTATATTTTTTCCTGCTCTTAGAATCTCGCCATTCATTAAGCGAGGAATAATGGCAGCTCTTTGTTCTTCTGCTCTTTTATAATTGGCATCAGGTTTTGCAATTGTCCCTTTCTCAACAATTTCACGTATTCCTGTATTGATTGTTGTTGCACTCTTTTCAACCCATGCACCCGTGTCAGTCAGTGTTGAATTTAATCTCTTCTGAGCTTCAGTCGCAAACTTTTCGACATCGCCCGCCAATGCCGAGCTTAAATGCTCAGCTATAACACTAACAATAGTTGCGCTAATCGCGGGACCAAGTTGCTCTTTAGTGAATTTTTTTACACCATTTTTGGTAATTCGTCTTATTTCTTCTCTAACTAAAAATAATGCAGGACGCGCCATTGTGCGGGCAGTCGCTGTTGCTGGACCTGGGATAATTGCAATTGCATCAATTCCTAAATTTGCCCAATCTATAATATCAGCGTTGCTAAATCCCTTATCATAAATTTGCATCACATCAGAGACCACATCAACAGCAGCAAATATACTCCCTAAAAATGGTATATTTCTTGCCACCGTTTCAACTCGATCCAAAGTAACATTATTATTTGTTTTAGCTTTTAACCATTTATCGATCTTTGCTTTAGAATTTTGGACATCAGCAATTGTTAATGTATTTAAGGGTGCGACAACTTCAGGAGTACTTTGTGCCATGTTCTTCTCTAATTATAAAAATGTTTTAAATGGTGATTGAATATTAGATGTAATGTTGTTGCTTATATTCGGCTGAGAAGACTGTGTTAATGTTCTTAATGGATTACTTTGCTGATCCGATGCTACAAAACCTGTGCTACGACCAAACGACTGACTTAAATTTGTAATCTCACTTGAGCCTGCCACCTGTTGCATCACCATTGGTAATAAAGCTTTCGCACCTTGGTCTTTCAACTTTTTAACAGATTCAATTTTTTGTTGTACCGATTTAACATTACTCGTAAGCTGGCTCAATTGCTTAAAACCATTTTTCAAAGTATCCGTTAAACCTTTAGTACCAGATTGAATACCAATATTCCCTTCTTCATCATTTTTATTTGGCCAATCTACTTTACGTTTAAAATCACTCGATTCATCCCATGGATCACGAGGATCAGGCTCAAATAAAACTTTGACTGAACCAGTCGCTAAACCTGAAACACGCGCAAAACCTTTATCATCCAACTTCCCATTGACAACTTTGCCCAAAGTGTCTGTGACTGTATAACCAGCCCCTTTAACAAATTCACCATGCGAATAATCATGTAATAACTCCAAAATACCTGAAGCACGTTTCGGTGGTGGTGGTAGATTAGATTTAGCACTAACACTTGCCCCGCCCTGAAACACATGCTGTCCAGCATTCACCTCAAACTTCCCACCTGTTTTTGGGAAAATTCCTGAATTATTCAGTGCAATTTGCGATGAACCACCTGTAATCACAACCTCTTTAGGACTACTAATCACAACTTTGTCATCAGTAGATGAAATGTTAATCCCCAGCTTGGCAAATACATCTAAAGCATCGGACTGTGCTTGAATCTCGACTTTACTTTGCGCTGCAATAGCTTTAATGCCACCTTGAGCAGCAAATAAACTGAGTTTGTTTTGCGCGTGTGCAATCAAATTCTTTTGCGTACTCAAGTTGATGCTATCGCCTGCAATTTGATTGATCTGCGAATCTGCGGAGATATGAATATCTTCTGGGGTACTTAAGGCAATCCCATCTTGTGAACTTAATAAAAGTAAGGCTTTATTAAATTTAGCAATTTTTTGCTCGAGCTGTTCTGTAAATTCTTTTAGTTGCTCAATCGATTCTATTTCATCCGTCTTTTGATTCTTGGCAATATCACTTAAGGCTTTACTGTTGGTCTGGCTGCCTTCAAGTTGCTTTTTGGCAAGCTCTGAATCAAGGTGATCACCTTTGGCTTGGTCTTGTTTATAGGTCGAAAGCAGTAAACCTTGCCCTGCGCGAACGGCCCCCCATTGGTCAGTACGAAGTTCAAAACCTTCACCACGATCATCACTTTCTGCTTTGTCTTTAGGATGACTCAGTTTGCCCAAGTTGAGTTGGCTGGCGGCATGACTACTTTGTAACTGGCTGCTGATTTGGCCAGTAGTATCGTCAAACCTCAGTTGATTGTAGCCACTGCCTTGATACTCTCGACTTTTTATTCCTGCCAGTTTCTTGGTGTCAGGCAGTTTGCCTTTGTCATCAAACTTGCTTGGATGACGTTGTGCTTCATGGATGCGCCCAACCACAAAGGGACGGTCAATGTTGCCATCAAAGAAGTCAATCACGACAATCTCACCGATTCTCGGTAAGAACCGCGCACCATAGCCTTCGCCTGCCCATGGGGTCAGGACATCGACCCAAGCTGAATCTGTATCGTTATCATTGGAACCCGCACCGCCATCATGGGTGTTGTCCTCATTACGGCTAAACAAGAAGCGAACTTTGATACGCCCCCATTCATCAACATGGATTTCTTCTCCACTTGGCCCTACTACTTTGGCCCGCTGTGGAGATGCAATCGGTCGGTGTTGTAATGGGTTATAGGCTGGAACCGTGCTGATGTTACGACGTTGAATGGTTAAATTGCTGGCTTGACGTTCATCACTCGTGTTGCTGGTGATTTGACTTGTTTGCCAATTGCTTTGTTGGACTAAAGCGGTGACTTGATCGGTGAGATCTTTAGGTAAGTTATTTTGGTTATAAAAGCTTTTAGCCGTGATTAAAAATTCTTTGTCTGCACCTGAGTGTTGATCTATCTCAGGATGTTCATTTAGTTCAAACCAATAACCAACATGTGCATCGCGCACTGTTGACGTTGCTGTAAATTGTTTGGCTTGTGAATCATAATAGTTGCTGAGGTTTTGGTTAAACTTTTCAATCTGACTGTTGCCCGATGGCGTTGCACCATCTTCACCATTCAAGTCTTGAATCCATGCAGGGCTAAAGTGCCATGCTTGTTCTAAAGCTAGACTGGCATTGTCATAATTTTCACTATGGCTGTGTTTACTTTGGACACTGCCAGCGCCTTCATCAATATCCAGTACATCAGCTTGCCAACGCTGGATATGCACCGAAGTCGGTTGAATGGAACGCTGACCAATAAAATTGGTAATTGAATCAGTTTTTTCTACGGCGCTGCTTCTATGGAAGCGAATATTGCGGCGTTCTAAGGCACTAAATTGTGAATTGTCATCGATTAAACGAAGCTTCTGTGCTTGAATTTGTTCTGTTGAGCTCGATACTTTAAGCTGAGCTTCATCGATCAACCAGTTAATCCCTTCACTTCTCATCAAACGGGTCAGGAAGTCAAAATCACTTTCAGATGCTTGCATAATGAATGGGCGCACATCATAGTCTTTGCTCAGTCCACTCTTATCTAATGTCAGACTTGAAGCAAACAGTGGGCTGCGTCGTACCCATTCTTGGAACACGGTCTGGATCACATCCACAACCGACTTATTCATAAATACTCGAGAGTTTCTACGGTGTTTCCAAAGTGCTGTTGGGTCTTCTACAGTCAAACGATAGATGGTAAGAGAACCATCAGATGCGCCAATATCGGCTTGGGTCACAATTCCTGAAATACGGGTTAATTCAGATTTATCTGTGACAATATCGATTGCAGCTTGCGTTCCAATAAAGCTTTTTAAAGGGATAGTTGCTGACGTTGCAAGACAGATGAGTTGGAGCCGAACACCCTCATTGATTTGATGTGTTCCATCGATACGTTGTAGGAACACTTGTTGGCTCAACGCCGAATTAGAAAATTGTACGTGGATCGCACGTTTTTGTGCTGATAAGCCAAGCTGCTCCAAAGCAGCGTAAATATTGTTAGACATGCATTATTATTTAATTTTAAATTGTGATGTATTCTACTAAAAAGTTAGGCGGACTGTCTATACAGACCTGTCTATTTATTACTGGTTATTTACACAACACTGACTTGGTTTTGAATATGCCCGTTTTAGCTCAATATCATTATTGATAATGGTCATTTGCACTGATTAAAAGCTTGAAAGCGCGCTTAGAGTTTTTTCATCAAACATAAGTGATCAACAGCTCAAGATAAAAAGCTAAAATATCAAACGTATCCAATATTAATATTGGGTTCTTATTCACGCTCTAAAATACGGGGACCAGATCCTTCGTGTCTCAATACATCTTCTGGATTACGTAAAGGACATTGTTTTAGAGATAAACAACCACAACCGATACACCAATCCATTTCATCTCTTAAACGTGTTAGTTTTTGAATACGCTCATCTAAATCCTTACGCCAATGCGATGATAACACTGACCATTGTTCTGCGGTTAATTTGCTTCCCATAGGATAAACACTTAATGCATTTTTAATTTCTTCCAGAGAAATTCCGACTTTTTGTGCAACCTTAATAATTCCAATATAACGTAAGACAATTGATGGAAAACGACGCTGATTTCCATTTGTTCTGATACTTTTAATTAGTCCTTTCGACTCATAAAAATGCAAGGTTGAAACGGCTACACCACTCCGTTTAGCCACCTCTCCTACTGTCATCATTCGATTAAAATCAATTTTTTCTTCTGCCTGCATTTTGATATTTCTCAACATTACTTGAGGTTTTATAATTCAGCAAAGTACATTTGTCAATTGATCTTAGCTGCCATGGCTTTTCATCATTACAACTCAAAATACAAAAAACGTTATCGCCAATTTAAGCCATTATAAAAATCTTATCCCTCTACAAATTTTCTGATCAAAGCCCATTGACCTAAATATAACTTGAGGTTTTAGACTGCTTGCCACAGCTGTTACGAGTAACAACAAGCTATTCATTTTAAAGGTTTTAATCATCCAGTCTTATTTCTTCAGGAAATATTCTCATGCCATATTTCATTAAATTAAGTTTAGAAAACCAATGGCTGTGGGCCATCAGCAGATGTTGTCTTGCGCTTCTGTTTCTAAGTTCAGGACTTAGTAAAATTCTTGCTGTTGAAACAGGATTTTTGGAAATGCAGGCGGCTGGTCTAGAGCCTGCGTGGTTATTTAACTATGCTTCTGCGTTGATTCTACTTGTGGGCGCTTATTGTATTTTATTTGAGCGACATATGTGGTTTGGCACACTGATTCTTTCCGTATTTTTAGCACTGACAATTGTGATTGTGCATCACTTTTGGAGCATGACTGGTCTTCAAGCCAATATCGCCTTTTACTTTGCACTTGAACATATTTCAGTGATTGGCGGTCTTTTAGCGCTGACCATTGCCAGTCATTTTCGACAACAACTCCGCAACCTTGGAGTTGTCGCATGAAAAACAACAAATGGCTTTTTCTAATCACGACCATTTTAATTCTCGTGGGTGTCGCAATCTATTTTTATTTAAATTCTCGTTCCAGTGAAACGCATCAATCTGGCGCTTATCCTCCAGTCAAAGTGGCATTGAGTTCAGTGGTCGAACAAAGTATTCCACAGACACTTTCCAGTATTGGTGAGTTGGAAGCAATCCGACAAGTCAAAGTGTCTACAGAAACAACAGGTATGATCAAACAGATTTATTTCCAATCTGGACAAGCTGTTCAACAAGGTCAAATACTGGTTCAACTCAATACCGATGTGGAACAAGCTCAATTAGGTCGCTTGCAAGCCAAATTGAAACAAGCCGAAATGGCCTATCACCGCACCAAACTTCTGATTGATAGTCATGCGATTTCACGGGCAGAAATGGATACCGCATTGGCTGATCGAGATATGACGCGTGCAGAAATCCAACAGCTACAAGCCAGCATAAAACAGAAAGCGATTCGAGCCCCCTTTTCTGGTGTCATGGGAATACGCCAAGTACATCAAGGACAATATTTAGAGGCAGGCACTGGTATTGCTAATCTGGTCGACTTTCGACAAATTCTTGCCAATTTCACATTGGATGAACAATTGGCATCAAGGTTAAAAATCGGACAATCTGTACAACTCAAAATTGATGCATTTCCTGAAAAGTCCTTTACAGCTGTGGTCAGTGCAATCGAACCGATGATCACAACATCGCGAACTGTGCAGGGGCAAGCAATTTTAAATAACCATGATCAACAGTTAAAACCGGGCATGTATGCCAAATTAGACATCCAAGAATCTGAACGCCCAAGCTTGGTCGTTCCTGAAACTGCAATTACCTATACGGCTTATGGCAATACTGTCTTCCTTGCAAAACAAGACCATAACAAGCTGATTGTGCAACGTGTGGCGGTAGTGCTCGGTGAGCGCCATCAAGCCAAAGTTGTAGTCAAATCTGGGCTCAAAGCAGGTGATCAAGTTGTTGTATCAGGACAACTTAAATTAAGTGATGGTATGCAAGTTGAGCCGACCATAAATACACTTGAGCATCCCCAACCTTCCTCGATCAAGCCCAAAGTCTAGGGAGATAAGCGAATGAAATTTACTGACCTTTTTGTAAAACGCCCTGTATTGGCCTTGGTCGTCAGCACCTTGATCTTGCTGGCGGGCTTGTTTTCCCTGAATAAACTGCCTATCCGACAGTATCCTTTACTTGAAACTTCAACGATAAGTATCAATACAGAATATCCCGGTGCATCTGCTGAGCTTATGCAAGGTTTTGTCACCCAACCCATTGCTCAAGCAGTGTCTTCGGTAGAAGGCATCGACTATCTCAGTTCTTCTACTGTACAAGGTCGTAGTGCTGTAACCTTACGCATGCAATTAAATCGTGACTCAACCCAAGCATTAACAGAGGTGATGGCAAAGGTTAATCAAGTCCGTTACAAACTACCAGAACAGGCATTTGATCCAGTCATTGAACGTTCTTCAGGTGAATCTACCGATGTTGCCTATATCGGATTTTCCAGCGAACAACTGTCCTTGGCTGAATTAACCGATTATTTGTCTAGGGTGGTAGAGCCCATGCTGTCTACCATTGATGGCGTTGCTAAGGTACAGACCTATGGCAGTCAGCGTTTGGCTATGCGGATTTGGTTGGATGCCGATCGTTTGGCCAGTCGTGGGGTAACTGCCGCCGATGTCGCCAATGCGATCCGTCAAAATAACTATCAAGCCGCACCGGGTCAGGTCAAAGGCGAATTGGTGGTTTCAAATGTCAATGTTTCCACAGATCTCACCAGTATTCAGGACTTTAAAAATCTGGTGATACGCAATGATGCTCAAAATCTAATTCGTCTACAAGATGTGGCAACAGTTGAACTTGGCGCTGCTTCGACAGAAACAAGTGCCTCTATGGATGGTAAACCTGCAATTTTTGTTGGTCTACAAGCGACGCCTACAGGCAACCCCTTGGTGATCGTACAGGGAATTAAAGATAAATTGCCTGAGATCAAAAAAACTTTGCCACCGGGGGTTACAGTTAATCTTGCCTATGAAACAGCCCGTTTTATTGATGCCTCTATTGATGAAGTTTTACATACTTTTATCGAAGCGCTGATTATTGTTATTGCGGTGATCTATCTGTGTTTAGGTTCTTTACGTAGTGTCTTGATCCCTGTAGTGACAATTCCACTGTCAATGTTAGGTGCCTTGGGTTTAATGCTGTTATGTGGCTTTAGCATCAATTTACTCACACTTTTAGCCATGGTACTCGCCATAGGCTTGGTTGTAGATGATGCAATCGTGGTGGTTGAAAATGTCCATCGGCATATTGAAGAAGGAGCACCCCCAGTTGCAGCAGCTTTGATCGGGGCACGAGAAGTCGCAGGCCCTGTAATTGCAATGACCATTACACTGGCCGCAGTGTATGCTCCGATTGGTTTAATGGGTGGATTGACTGGTTCCTTATTTAAAGAATTTGCTTTTACTTTAGCGGGCGCAGTTTTGGTTTCAGGGATTATTGCCTTAACCCTGTCTCCTGTTATGAGTTCATTTCTACTTCAATCCAAACAGCAAGAAGGTAAAATGGCAAAAGCAGCCGAATGGTTCTTTGAACATTTGACTCAGCTTTACAGTAAATTGCTCAATTTTTCCTTACATCATCGTTGGATCACAGTGGTTTTTGCGATCGCTATTTTTATTAGCCTTCCATTGCTTTACCAACTTCCTCAAAAAGAATTGGCGCCCAATGAAGATCAAGCCAGTGTATTGGCAGCCATCAAAACACCACAACATGCCAATCTGAATTATGCTGAACACTTTAATCAAAAACTTGATGAAATCTTCTGGACTTTCCCTGAAACCAGTACCACGTGGATTATTAATGGTACAGATGGGCCTGCATCAAGTTTTGGTGGAACAACCCTTTCCACATGGTCTGAGCGAGTGCATTCTGCGGATGAAATTCAACAGCAACTTCAAGCCAAAGTTGGTGATGTAGAAGGCAGCAGTATTTTTGTATTCCAAAATCCTGCGCTTCCCGGTTCAACAGGTGGTTTACCCGTACAAATGGTGTTACGTAGTGCACAAGACTATTCAACCATTTATCAGGCGATGCAGAACATCAAGCAAAAAGCCCGTGAAAGTGGCCTTTTTGTGGTGGTCGACAGTGATCTCGACTTTAATAACCCCGTGATTCGAATCGAGGTTGACCGGGCCAAAGCCAATAGTCTGGGTATTCGTATGCAAGATATCGGCGAAGCCTTGGCGACATTGGTTGGTGAGAATTATATCAATCGTTTTAGTATGCAAGGTCGTGCCTATGATGTGATTCCTCAAAGCATCAATACACAACGTTTGACAGCTCAAGCACTGACACGACAGTTTATTCGTACCGACCAAGGTACACTGATTCCCTTATCGACTGTGGTCAGTCTAAGTGAACAGGTAGAACCCAATAAACTCACTCAATTTAATCAACAAAATGCTGCAACTTTTCAGGCAATCCCCGCCGCTGGGATTTCCTTAGGTCAAGCTTTAAGTTTTCTGAAACAGGCTGCCTCTGAATTACCGACTGGATTTAGTTACGACTGGCAAGCCGATGCACGTCAGTATGTACAGGAAGGTAACGCTTTGATGTTTGCATTTTTAGCCGCGCTGATTGTGATTTATCTGGTTTTAGCCGCTCAATATGAAAGCCTAGTGGATCCATTTATTATTTTAATTACGGTTCCGCTGTCGATCTGTGGCGCATTAATCCCCTTGGCTTTTGGACTTGCCACAGTCAATATCTACACTCAGATTGGTTTAGTCACACTGATTGGACTGATTAGTAAGCATGGTATTTTAATGGTTGAGTTTGCCAATGAATTACAAGTTCATGAAGGTTTAGATCGGCGAGCGGCTATTCTAAAAGCTGCTCAAATTCGTTTACGTCCAATTTTGATGACCACGGCGGCAATGGTGTTTGGGCTGATTCCTCTTCTTTTTGCCACAGGCGCTGGCGCACATAGTCGCTTTGGTCTAGGGCTTGTAATTGTTTGTGGTATGTTGATCGGGACCTTCTTTACGCTTTTTGTCTTACCTACTATTTACAGTCTGTTGGCTCGTCAACACAATCAAGACCTTCACTCTAGCCGTTTACACGAGCTACAACAGATTGACCAACATGAGCAAAAATCATGACGTTGAATGGGTTGAACATCCAGCATGCTGCTGTCTAAGCTTCTGTGTATGATCAGATCGCTTGAATATAATTTTTTATTGATAAAGTTCTATATCTATAGAACTTTATCAATTTTTTAATGCGTGATTCTAACCACTGATTTAAAGCGACTGATTTTTAACGACATGGTTCACTCATATTTTTACAGTTGAGTTTTGCCGATTTGATTGTTTTATGATTCTAGAATCTCATTTCGAACCCTGCTTTGATGGTACGGCCGGGAATCGGCATACCAATCACTGTACCAGGATCAAAGTTATAACGATTGGTTAAGTTATCAACATTAAACGAGAGATTTAGATTTGGATTCAGTTTATAGCTCGCAAAAATATCAACTAAGGTTTCCGAAGAAATTTCGGTCACCGCACGCCCACTCACCCCTGTACCCTGTAACCAACCTTTAGGATTTTTCTTTTCAGAATGATATCTAGCACGTACCCCCACATTAAGTTTATTTTCAAACAAACTCTTGCCTAAGCTCATATTAAAAAGTTTACGTGGTGGCAAGCGTGTTGAAATCAAACTCCAAGAATCACCGACCTCATTACAATCATCTTTCGTCGCTGGGCATACTTTCGGTGCTTGATATAAAGTTCCATTCATGTTTACAAAGAAACTTGGATGATGGTAAGCAAGACTAAACTCTAAACCTTTCAATACAACTTGCTCATAATTTAGGAAAGTATAGGAGGTGGTATAAGGCAAAATAAAATCAGGCGTAATCTCATTAACAATATCTTTACGTTGTACTCCTTGGGTCAGGAAATTTTGGGTTTGATTACGGAAATAATTGATATTGAATTTTAACTGATCTGCTTCAGTGAAAACGTTATCGTTGTGCCCAATAAAGCCAAACTCAACAAGACGAGAATTCTCTGATTTAATCGGCAAATCTGGATCATAACTAAAGGTTTGTTTGGAAACTGTCGATTCAAACAAACTTGGACTGCGGTACATATTGGAAAGTTTTGCATAGACATCAATACCATTCAGCAACTGATAATTCAGCTGCGCCATCCAGTCGATCTTTCCGTCATAGTCTCGAAGCGCATAGCCTTTGTCATTTAAATCTGAATTGGCGACCGGTCTCATTGCGACATACTGGTCTCCATAATCCTTAATTTTTGCCTTATGCCATTTGCTGCCTAAACTCAAAGTAAAATCTTTAAAGAGATAATCGCCATTGAGAAATAGAGAGGATTCCTGACGTAATCCATCACGTGCGATTTCATTATCAATAAGATTTTGTGGCTTCATCCGTTGCTCATCATATGTCAGACCATAATTCAAGGTTAAAGCATCAATTTTACTGGTATTTTCTAAATTAATCCCGCTACGGTAGTCCTGAAAACTCCCCCAATATTGATCACCATACTGTGAATTCGCAATACCAAGCATACCATTGTGCTGGCGATATTTGGCATTGGTATGCCAAACCCCTAACTCTAAATCAAACCACTGATTATTCTTGGGCTTATAGGTATAGTTGGCACTGAATGCATTAATCGCTGCGGTTCCAAGGGACCATTGTGGCATGGTATATGCGCCCTCTATATATTTGGGTAGAACATAATCACCATCGATGTATCCCCAAGGTGGAGAGTTGGGATCAATCACTTGCGATCTATTCCAATAAAAAGCCATGACCTCACCCGCTTTTTGCATATGGCGGCGCATATTCACTTCAACACGATGTTCGTCTGTAATATTCATACCCGCTTTGATGATGCCTGAATCACTTTTATAACTGGTGTTTACCACCTCTTGACCGGGTCCAACATCAACAATATCTCGCGCTTCATAATAATCAATGCCATGTTTTCCAGCATAGTAATTACCGACTTCCCGTTTACTATAAGCAGCCACCAGATCGAATACATCATTCCGATAAGCAGCAGCGATTGTGCCAGCGCCATTTTGAAAATTATTCGAGGACAGTTTATTACGAAGCAGATAAGACATCTGCTCACGCTCATTATCTGAGGTCTGTGGTGCTTTGTTATTGTTATAAAAACTGCCTTTTAGCATGACACCTGATTGACGATTAGGCAGCAAAATATCGTTTGCACTGAGTGTACGCATTTTCACGATTCCGCCAATACCGCCCACACTAAATTTCGCTCGCGATGCGCCTTTTTCGACTTCAATCTGACTAATCAAATCCATATCGATATAAGTTCGGTCACTCTCTCCTTGATAGCCTCGAAAGGTATGACTGGATTGTAGGCTACCATCAATAATTACAGGGACACGTCCCTCACCTTGTACTCCACGGATACCAATATCAATTGCACCCGCTTCGTTACGTAGGCTATTGACTTGCACGCCAGCGATATCAGAAAACACATCGCCATTCCCCGTGCCTCTAAATCGGCTAATGTGTTCACGATTCAGCTGTGTTGTATTGACCTTTTGTTTTTGTTGTACAGCATTGACTTTAATCTGAGGAAGCGTAACAACATCACTGTCCGTATTATTGAAAAGCGAAGGGTTATTTAACGGAGTGCTTGTATTTGCAATCGCAGTGTTTTTCTCTGTATTCGGTTTAACTGAGCCAGATTTAGCAATTAAGACATAAGTCGAACCTTGCTGCTCTACCCGATAAGGGTGATCTGCAAGCAAGTAATCGAAGCCTTGCTTTACACTATAATGCCCGGTAATTCCTTTACTTTTTAGCCCTTTTAAAATATTTGCATCATAACTTAAGGCAATACCCGACTGTGCTGCAAAACTTGATAACACATAGCCCAACTGATTCTCTGAAATTTGATAATATTTTTCTGGCGCTTTTTTCGCTGCCATTGAAACATTTGGAGTCATTTGTGCATAAACACCACTGATACAAAAGCACTGTATTAACATGGCTAGAGTTTGTTTTTTAAACTTCATAGGAACGCCCACACTTGTGAATGATTTTCATTTTCAATAATCATTACCCAGTGAATTGTTAAAACATGACATGAAAATTTATATTTTTTCTGGTCTGGTCCAAATCCCGATCAACCCAATCAGCAAAATGACCAGCAGGCTAAGTTTTAAGTGCAAATGCAGTGAGGACACCATTAACATGGTCGTACCGAATAAAATACTCAATGTCATCATCCATTTACGTGAACGCGAAATCTGTTTAAAACCGCCACGATACTGTGCGAGCAACATTGCAATATAACGATTTTGATGTAACCAACAATGCAAGCGTGCTGAACCTTTTGAGGCAAAAATCGTTGCTAAAAAGAGGAAATCAAAAGTTGGGATCCCCGGCAATACAATGCCCACCACAGCGAGAACAAGACATAAAATTGCCAAGATGATGCAGATCACACGCACCACTGAGGATGAATGTAAATTTGCGGATGGCGTTACTGGCAAAGACGCTAACAGCGTTAAGTCTTTGCCTTGGGTGTGATTGCTGACAGAAGACGCTTTCTTCATGTTGAATGAATGTCTTTTAATAATGCGCCAAAATAATCAAAGGCTTGTTGAGCAGCGTAAATGACGCGATCTTGCTCATCTTGAGTAAAGTCAGCCTGATCAAGTTCCTCAATAAAGTGTTTCCAGACTTTGGCCCGCCCTTCTGGATAGGCAGCTAAATTTCTCGCAGCAAAATCTGCGGAAAACCCCAAACTTTGTTGCGCTTGTTTAAATAAGAATGCTGCACCCAGCGTAGAACCTTCAGATACATAGATCCAACCCAGCGCTTCAGGAAAGCCGATCTTTTCAGTAACCAAGGCCAACGATTCTGGTTCGATCTGAAGGTCTTGTAGATCTAAGTAAGCTGCTTGCGAACGCCCACGAATATCTAAATCAGAAATCAAGTCTGCAACCTTGGGATGTTGAAATAAATATTCGACATTTTTTTGAAAATAATACTGCGACAAAGTAAATTTTGCATAATGTGCGACGTCTTTAAATACTTGGGCTTTTTCCATTAATTGATGCATATATTCATGTTGACTGGCTGTCTCTGTTTTTAAACGAGATGCAAGGCGGTTGAGTGTGAATGAGGTGCTCATCAATTTTCTCCAGTTTGTTTGGTTTAACTGTATTACCCGCCTTGTCTGTAAAAACTGACATCATTTCTTAATTATTTTTACTTTTCTGATTTTCAGCTTTAGGCTGAATACTCAACACACGATCCCCGAAATAACGTTCTACTTTGATTGGATAGCTGAATTGCAATGCTGTTTGTAAGGTGCCAAAGTCATTGACTGGATATGAACCTGAAACTTTTAACGACTTCAATTGAGGGGCAATATCTATATATTGGTGTTGATAGCGCCCAATCTCTTGAAGCAATTTTTCCAACGGCATTTCAAAAGCCATGACCATGTGGTTTTTCCATGCCAATATATTCGGATCTAAACTTTGTAATGCTTTAAAATTGCGATCATCAAAGCATAGCTGCTCACCAGCATGGACAATTTTAGTGTGTTTGGACTGGTTCAAACTGACTTTCACTGCGCTTTCTATGACGCCTAGACAGGTTTGCTTTTCACTGTTGTTGAAATACTGAACATTAAATACAGTGCCAAGCGCTTGCAGATTTGCCGATTCAGTTTCGACCAAGAATGGGCGATAAGCATGATTTTTTTCTTTGCCCGTACGTATTTGTATTTCGCCATAATGTAATTTTACAATACGTTGTTGCGCTGTATAACGCACGTCCAAAGCCGTATGAGTATTTAATTGAAGTTGTGTCCCATCTTCCAGCTCAACCTGTTTCTGCTGACCCACCGCAGTACGATAATCCGATAACCATCTATAGCGATAATCCGAGTTCCATAGCATGACACTGCCAAAACAGAGTAAACAGGCAAGCACCAGTTGTTTGTTTAAATTAAATTGGGCATTTTTCTTGCCTTGCTGAATCAGCTGCTGCCCATCTTTGGGAAATTCCTCAAGGCTATACAATAAGCGTTCGGCTTTAGACCATGCAGCTTGGTGTTGGGAACTTTGCTGTTTCCATTGTTCAAATTCAAGCTGTTCAGTTTCATTCAATGGTGCGTGTTGGATTTTAATGATCCATTGCGCTGTTTCTTGATAAATTTGATCATGCAACATGCAGGCATTAATCCATAACAGCTAAACATTGACTCAGTACTGAAACCAGATCACGCATCACGGTTCGGGTAGAAATATTTAAGCGTGTTGCAATTTCCTGTTGAGTCAGCCCTTCTAATTGTGACCAAATAAAGACCTGTTGCTGGCGCTCAGGCAATTGATTGAGTAATTGATTAATCAAACATAAAGATTCAATTGCCGATATTTTTTGCTCAGGTGTAATTTCATCATATTCAGGTCTGCTTGAAAGCGCCTCTAAATAGGCTTTTTCAATCGATTTACGTTGATACCAATTAATCAAGATTCCCTTGGCAACAGTGGTCAAAATTGCACGCGGCTGATCAAAATACAATTCATCTTTACGCTTTAAGATACGCAGAAAAGTATCATGGGCTAAATCAGCGGCATCTTCACTATGGTTGAGGCGACGTTTTAACCATTGATATAACCAAGAATGGTGATGACGATATAGCGTGCTAATAGGATCAGACATGTTTAAAGAGAATGAGAATTATTAGCAATATCTTAGCAAAAAAATAAAGAAAATGAGAGCTCAGTTTGCCCTTTTAATTGAATTTTTTAATTTATCCAACTCATTTATAAGACTACGCAACATACTCAAATGGGACATATGGTAATTCTAAAAGAACATTTAATTCAAAATTATTATAATTTTATCAAAAACTTATCACTTTTAAATAAAAAAATTTCTCGATCATCCTCAAGATGACCGAGAAACTGTTTATTAGGTATTGACTATAATTTATTTGCTAATCGCTTGATCTATATTTTTAGCAAATTTTTGAATATCACTGGCTTGAATTGTTGTTTTACCTTTACCAATCACTTGAAATTGTTGTGCTGCCGTTTCCTGCATTTTGACTTTACCTGTTGCAATATTGGCATCAAAACGTTGCATAAACTCATCCACATATTCCTTTTCAGTGACAATATGATCACCATTCGCATCGGTTGCAAAATATTGTTTGTCACGCGCTGTTAGATAATCTCCAAGCGTTACATAGTTTTTCCCTTGACCATATTGACTAATAAATTCGTTGATGTTGCTAGGCATTGGCATTGAAATTGGTAGTTTCACACGGAATCCATCATGTGTTGCATTACTATTGCCCGCTAATTTGGCATCTTCTGCATTTACTAAACCATCCAAGTTTTTATCAAACTCATTAAAGGTTTTTAAACCTGTCTCCTGAAATTCCTTTAAAGTCAGTTTCTGGTCTTTATTATTATCGAGAATACCATAACGTACATGCGCCTGTTTTTCTGACATTTCACGGCGCTGTTTAAGTAATGGCTCTAAACGAGCTTGCTCGTATTGAACAAACTGCACTTGATTGACTTTTTTATTCGCCTTAAACAATTCGGCATAGTCCTGAGTATATTGTTTAATTAAGGTGCTACTGTTCTGCTCTTTATTATTAGGATGGTAAAGCACATACAATGCATATGCCTGTTGATAAGCATTGGGTTGATCTACTGTTTCAGCAATCGCTGAACCAGCAGTTGCCATTGCAGTTAAACTGGTCATCCATAGCGCCAATTTTTTCATGTTCGTTTCCTTGTAGGTGAATATTTGTTGAATTAAAAAATTCTTTCCATTGTGCTATTTAAAAAATCAATATTTAAATTCAATACTTGCCACAACATTACGTCCTGGTTCAGCAGCACGATCGATTACACTAGCCTGATTCGCTCCTGTAATTGTTCCCACAGCAGCATAATCCCAATAGGTCTTATCAAAGATGTTATTCAATGCTACGTTCAGCTTGGTAAACTTGGTCACATTCCAATATGCGGATAAGTCAAATACGGTATAACCTGCCACATTCTGATATTTGATATCATCCTGATAAGAACTGACATCTCGCGTTGCCATCCTTCCACCAACAGCAGTTGCGGTCATGCCTAAGCCAAAGACTTTATTTGGATCATCATAAGCAAAGGTAAAGCTGCCTTTTTCTGGCTGAACAGAATTTACACCACTTTTTCCGCCATTTTTATTTTTTGCCGAGCCTTTGGTTTTACCTGCAACAAGTGCAAGACTATAGCCATCTGAGTTTTGAATAAACTGACCTAAGTCAATTCGTGTTGAAAGCTCTCCACCCCAGATCTGTGCATTAGCTAAGTTTTCTGCGCGATAATAGCCAAAAGGATATTGAGGCGTATTGCCATAGTTAAAGTAGTCGATAAAATCTTTATATTTGCTGTAGAAACCTGTCAAATCAAATTTAATCCCTTCAATTGAGGTGTTTCTTAAACCCACTTCGAAAGCATCACTGGTTTCTTTTTTTAAGTTCGAATTACCCACCACAATATAAGCAGGATTAGCTAACATTGTTTGATAAATCCCGCCAATTTCAGTTGGCGATGGAATACGATTACCTCTTGAATATTTTAAATAGCTATAATTATTTGGGGTAAACTGATAACTTGCAGAAAAACTTGGCGAAACATAATTATAGTCTTTGGCTTGTATATCACTATAAGAGGTAATTTCAGGTCTAAACTCCTGACGTTCAAAACGAATCGCTGGAGTTAGAGTTAAATCTCGTCCCAATACATCCAATCGGATATCATCAGCAACATAAGCAGAGTAACGTTTTAATTCAGAATTTAATAAATAACTACCTTGATATATGCTTGTAATTGGAACGCCATTACGAAGATCTAATTTAGTACTTGCGTAATCTTTCTTGTCTGCTGTCATGCCATATTTAAGCTTTTGGTTAGTAAGTTCTTTGCTTGCTTCAATTTTTATACCAGTATTTTTCTCTTTATAAGTGGTTGAAAAATCACGTGCAACTGTCGCACTATTCATAAATGAAGTATCAGTATCATTGTTCGATTCCTGATACCATATTTTACTGTTTAATGTATCAAAGAGCACAAAGTCATTCGGTCGATAAATATGATCAATACTCAATTGTGTTCGATCTATATCTTGGTGTTGTTTTGCATCGCTCTTAAAGTTAGAGAATAAATCGGCTGCAATATTATCTGTGTCAGACTTTTTCTTATAATAATCCGCAGTAAAATTGAGTTGGTGTTGGTCAGATAGATTCCACAATAATCGGGTAAGCACTGCATCCGAGGTCCAATCTGCTGGAAAAGCTGCCGTTTTTGAATTTGGTTTGGTTTCACTCCCCTCACGATGTGCATAAGCCACAAGTGCTTTGAGATTATCATTGCCGACAGCGCCTGTCACAGAACTTAACCATGCGCTGTCCGCAGAGCTATAACCTACTTTTAATGTTCCAGCGGCGGTTTTACCATCAACCAAATAATCTTCTGGTGATTTATTTTTAAAAGAAACCCGACCACCAATACCATCTGTTGATACATCAGTTGTTCCTGAAACAATATCGACACTGGTAAACATCTCTGGTTCAATATAATCCCGACCAGCACCGCGCTTGCTCATGCTTTTAGGTGGTATATAAGTACTTACTGTTGCCTCTGCTAAATCTATCCCATCTACATCTAAGCCAATTCGATTTGCATCTATACCACGGATGTTATAACTACTGGTGCCAGTACCATCAAAAAATGTTCCACTCCCTCCAACGGAAAACGGTGCATTGACCAAAGGCAAATATTTCACTATACCGGCCATATCGGTTACGCCCGTCTTATCCATGTTTTCTCGGTTGATTGAAGTTCGAGAAACAGGCGCATCATTTTTATATTCGGCATAGACCGTAATCGTCGTCAAAGCATTCTCATTCTTTTCCAATTTACGCTTTTCGGAATTATTCTCTTCTGCATAGCCTACCGTAGTGATGCTTGCTGTCATTAACGCAAGCAAACATAATGACAAATAACGTGGTTTTAAAACCACAGTATCAGACTTGGCTATATTATATAGCGCAACAGGGTTTAAATTCATGAGGGAGAAACCTTATTAAATGATATTAATCATCATTAAATGTGTATATTTAGACTCATCCAATATGTTCAAATCGGGAGTCAAAACATGGATTACAAATATACACATACAATCTATCAAATGAGAATAATAATCAATAACAATATCATTTACAATAACAGTACTACCAGATGTATTTTAAAGCATCAAAAAAAATAATTAAGATATTGAAAAATAATAAATATTTATAATTAAAAATTAACTCTTTTATCAAAATTTGTACATGATTTTAAGTGAGAATCTGTATTTTTGGATGATCTTATTGCCTTAGAATTCGTATATTTTGTTGTTGTTTATAGTTTTACAATGTCATTTTCCGTTTAGCTTTTCCACCCCAATTATTCTATTTTTATAATATAAAAACTTATAGCATCTTTCCTTTTTATATCTCTTTAATTTCTCGTTATATTTAGCTTTGTTCAATTTTTTATTTAGATTAGCGTTATTAAAATATAAACACTCAAATATTAAAGATCTTTCATAAATCAAATAATGATCATGTGGAGTGAATCATATTGGTATTGAAAGTTCCTTCTCCCTTTGGGAGAAGGCTAGGATGAGGGCGCTTTTATGTTGATTTATGGTTTTAAAAAGGACTTATGAAAGAAGTCTATTAACCATAATAATCAAGTCTTATAAAAGTTCTAACAGCAAAAAATTAATTTTTACGTTTTAGCGTAAAATTGATTTTGTTATTTTTTATTCAAGGCTTTTTCATTAATATCCAATCTCTGAGTTTGCTCGTGCTTTTATCCAGTCACTAAATGCTTTAACTTTAGGTAATTCATTATTTTTCAATGACGTAATATAGTAATGCTGATCGCATTTTAAATACATATTTTTAAATGGCATTACCAACTCACCACTTTCTAAGTCTTTTTCTACGAGCTTTTTACGCCCCATGGTAATACCCAAGTGATTTTTAGCAGCTATTAAAGCCAGATCAGATCGGTCAAAACTCATCTCTGAAGAATGATCCATATTTACATTAAAGTGCTGCGTCCAACTGTTCCATTCATCTGCGCCTGTGCCGTTACTCCATGCTTGGCAGTCATGCAGCAATGTGCAGTTTTTTAAGTTGTCTAGATGATCGTAGAGGTTAAATTTTTCAGCATATGCCGGACTACATACTGGGATAATATATTCGTCCATTAAATACTGATAATTCAACTGAAAAGACGGTTGATTGTCAAAATAAAGCGCAATATCAATTCCGCTACGTTGAAAATTTACATCCTCATTGCCCGTTAAAACTGAAAGTTGGATCAATGGATAGCGTTGGATGAAATCAGGCAATTGGGGCACTAACCAACACTGAGCAATCGATGGTCTCGCATAAATCGTGAGTGAGCCGACAAGTTGCTGATTTTGCAGTGCCTTAATTTCAACATTTAACGAGTCTAATGAAAATTGTAAAGCAGCTAAAATCCGCTGTCCCTCAGTGGTTAACTTTACTTTACGATGCAAACGTAAAAACAGTTTGATATTAAGTTCTTTTTCTAACAAATTAATTTGGTGACTTACCGCACTTGGGGTTAAAGACAGTTCTTCAGCGGCGAGTGCAAAAGACTCATGTCTTGCCGCAACTTCAAATGTATACAGTTTTGAGAGCTGAAAACCAGTTAGATTTTTATGTGCGGTGGTCATGCGTTTTTCCTTTTTGCTGAAACAAAATGATTGATCACATGCTTCTTGCTGTCCTATGCCCATATAAATAACGTATAAATCATTTAAAAATCAAAATTTATTTAGGATTTATTTTTCAAGTGAATTATTTTAACCCGTAGATCAAATATCATCGTTTGACGGATTTCTCTGGTTTAACTTCAATAGACCAAGAACAACTTTTGTCACAGAGATATATGGTATGGAAACCAATTTCGTGGATGTCGGTATATTATTAACCAGTATCGGGTTAATTATTTTCACTATTTTAAAATTTAAACTGCATCCCTTTTTAGCTTTACTTCTGGCAAGTTTCTTTGTCGGTGTAGCAATGAAAATGCCATTACTGGATATGGTCAATGCAATTGAAAATGGGATCGGAAGCACCTTGGGTTTCCTTGCCACAGTCATTGCACTGGGTACTATTCTCGGCAAAATGATGGAAATCTCTGGTGCTGCTGAACGTATCGCCCTGTCTTTGCAACGATGTCATTGGATATCCAGTGATGTGGTCATGGTGCTGATTGGGCTATTTTGTGGTATCACTTTATTTGTAGAAGTTGGTGTAGTTTTATTAATTCCTTTGGCTTTTTCTATAGCGCAGCATACCAAAACCTCTTTGTTTAAATTGGCGATTCCATTATGCACCGCATTAATGGCTGTACACTGTGTAGTACCGCCTCACCCTGCAGCACTTTATGTCACCAATAAACTAGGGGCTGATGTCGGTACTGTAATTATTTTTGGCTTAATGGTGGGTTTAGCCGCCGCACTAGTCGGTGGCCCATTGTTTTTAAAATTAGTTGGTCAACGTTTAACGTTTAAAGCCGTACCTGTCGAATTTTCAAAGCTTACCTTAAAAGAAGAACACAACTTACCTTCTTTAAAAATCACCTTATTTACGGTATTTCTTCCAATCGGGTTAATGTTAATCAAAACTGTGGCTGAATTAAATAATCATACATCCACTCAGCTTTCACACATTTTAGGCTTTATCGGCAATCCGATCACCGCGATGTTTATTGCGGTATTTGTTGCTTACTACACCCTCGGTCTACGCCGTAATATGCAGATGGGAAGTTTATTAAAAGCCACCGAAGACTCTTTTTCTTCAATTGCCAACATCCTATTCATCATTGGGGCTGGCGGTGCATTTAACAGTATTTTAAAAGCCAGTGGTTTAGCTGACTCAATGGCAGTCACGCTTTCCCACTTGCATATGCATCCAATTTTACTTGCGTGGTTGGTTGCGCTGATTTTACATGCAGCTGTAGGCTCTGCAACTGTTGCAATGATGGGTGCAACCGCTATCGTTGCACCGATGTTAACGCTCTACCCTAATATTAGTCCCGAGATCATGGCGATTGCGATTGGTTCAGGTGCCATCGGTTTTACCATTGTGACAGACTCTTTATTTTGGTTAGTCAAACAATACTGTGGTGCTACATTAAACGAAACCTTTAAATACTATACCTCTGCAACTTTCCTTGCCTCGCTCACTGCATTGGGCTGCACCTTCCTGCTTTCTCATTTTATTTAAGCCTTTAGGAGTATTTTATGAACGCTCAACAGATTCATCAGCTGATTGCCCAATATCCGATTGTTAAAGACCTTATCGCACTCAAAGAAGTGGCGTGGTTTAATCCCAATTTTACCTCACTGGTAGAAGGGCTGCCCTATGTCGGGTTGGACCAAAAAGATATTGATGATGCCAGTGCACGTTTGACACGCTTTGCACCCTATTTGATGAAAGCCTTTCCAGAAACAGCGGCATCTCAAGGTATTATAGAGTCCGAACTGGCAGCGATTCCTCAAATGCAGCAACAGTTGGAACAGTATTTTGGACAATCGATCCATGGTCAATTATGGCTTAAAAAAGACAGCCATCTTCCTATATCGGGTTCAATTAAAGCCCGTGGTGGCATCTATGAGGTACTTTGTCATGCTGAAAAGCTTGCGATTCAAGCACAACGTTTAAACCTTGAAGATGATTATGCAAAACTGGATAGTCCAGAGTTTAAACAGTTTTTTAGTCAATACAGTATTGCGGTCGGTTCTACCGGAAATTTAGGCCTTTCTATTGGTATCATGAGTGCAAAATTAGGCTTTGATGTGACTGTGCATATGTCAGCAGATGCACGTCAATGGAAAAAAGATAAGTTACGTGCGCACAATGTCACAGTAGTTGAATATGCTGAAGATTATGGTGTTGCCGTAGAACAAGGCAGAAAGGCAGCATTAGAAAATCCAAACTGCTTTTTTATCGATGATGAAAACTCACAAACCTTATTCTTAGGTTATGCAGTTGCTGGGCAGCGTTTAAAACAACAATTAGAACAAAAAAATATTTTGGTTGATCAACAACATCCTTTATTTGTTTATTTACCTTGTGGTGTTGGCGGTGGCCCCGGTGGCGTTGCATTTGGCTTAAAAATGGCCTTTGGTGATCATGTACATTGTATTTTTGCCGAGCCGACCCATTCACCTTGTATGTTACTCGGTGTTGCAACAGGTTTACATGATGAAATTTCAGTTCAAGATCTGGGTATAGACAATATCACCGCTGCTGATGGCCTCGCTGTTGGGCGAGCATCTGGCTTTGTTGGTCGAGCCATGCAAAGGTTATTAGACGGTTTTTATACATTAACTGATGAAACCATGTATGTACTCTTGGGCATGCTCAATGATGCAGAACAGCTTAAATTAGAACCTTCTGCGTTGGCGGGTATGCTTGGACCAATTTTGACCAATCAACATCAAGACTATGCCGCGCTACATCACTTTAGCCAACAGCAATTGGAAAATGCTAATCATATTGTCTGGGGGACTGGAGGAGGAATGGTTCCAGATGAAGAAATGGAAAAATATTTAACCCAAGCGAAAGCCTATAAAAAATAATTTGTATAGCCTTGATTCTCACAGACCTTGATCTCATCAGAATCTGGGGCGATAGCAGATAAATAAAGTGATTATCCTCTATCGCCCCCCATTAAAGACTTGAGTCAGGATTTTCCATCTGGAATTAAACGATCCCACCATTGACTCGAAGGACTTGGGCATTGACCCAATTACTCGCTTCATTTACGGCGAAATCCAACACTGCGGCAATATCTTCTACAGTGCCTAAACGCTCTAAAGGTGCAGCTTTGCTTAACTGAGCAATCAATGCATCACTTTTGCCTTCAAGAAAAAGTTCAGTTGCCGTAGGCCCAGGTGCAATTGCGTTTACCGTAATATTTTTTCCTCTTAACTCTTTGGCTAAAATAGCTGTTAAGGATTCAATAGCAGCTTTTGATGCAGTATAAACACCATAAGTTTCGAGCTTCATTCCCACCACACTGCTGGATAAATTAATAATTTTACCGCCCTTTTGCAGTCGCTTAGCAGCTTCACGCATGGTATATAAAGGGCCTTTAATATTAATTGCTAAAACTTGATCAATACTTTCATCGTCTAATTGTTCAATCTTACTTAATTTCAAAATCCCTGCATTGTTGATCAGCACGTCCAATCGACCATAGGTTTGAATTGCATAATCAAATAATGCAATCACTTCATTAGAATGGCTGATGTTGGCTTTAAATAAACTCGCTGTTCCGCCTAACGCTTGAATACTACTCAAAACATGCTCTGCCTCTTTATCATTACTGGCATAATTAATAATGATTTTATGGCCTTGCTGTGCCAATAAGCTGGCAGTAAATGCACCAATTCCGCGAGAAGCGCCTGTAATTAAAATCACTTTTTCTTGCTGTGTTTGATCTGTTGTATGCATGGTGATGACCTCATGGAATAAAATATACCTCTAATCGCGTCTATGATACTGTTCAGATAAAACCAGATAATCTAGTTAAATCTGACATCTTTATCCGAATAAATCGAACAATTGGAATGGCGTATGGATAAACTCAATGCAATGTCTGCTTTCGTCAATGTGGTAGAACAACAAAGTTTTACCAAAGCTGCGCAGATCTTAAACCTGCCACGCTCAACGCTGACTGATGCAATTAAACAATTAGAATTCCAACTCAATACGCGCTTATTGTTGCGTACCACTCGTCAGGTAAAAGCAACAGATGAAGGCCATATTTATTATGAGCGTTGCAAATATATCTTAGGTTATATCAATGAGTCTGATCATGATTTTCTTGATGCAAAACCTCAAGGGCCTTTAAAAATCGCAGTTCATGGTATTTTTGCTGCGTATTTTATTCTGCCAAAATTAGATGATTTTTTAACAGAGTTTCCACAGATACAGTTGCAACTCACCGAAAGCGACCGTTATGTAGATCTGATAAAAGAAGGCATTGATTGTGTGATTCGTATAGGTCAGCTCAATAACAGTGAGTTAATTGTCAGGCATCTGGGCGATATTCAACAAGTGACTTTAGCCAGTCCAAAATACTTAGAAAAATATGGCACACCACAACGCTTAGAAGATCTGCAAGCACATTTTATGGTCGGATTTTATTCATCTGCTCGACAAAAGCCACTGCCGCTTGAGTTTCTGACAGGCAAGAAAACACAGGTTTTTGAGTTGCCGTTGAAGATTCAAGTCAATGGTGCAAATACCTATGCAGCAGCAGCCAAACAGCATTTTGGGATCATCCAAGCACCACGTTATGGTTATTTATCTGAGCTAGAACAAGGCACACTTTGTCAAATTTTAACTGACTATCCTGTTCCATCCCTGCCTATTTCTTTACTTTATCCATCAAAAACACTGGTTTCACCACGACAAAAAGTTTTTATCGAATGGATTGTACGATTGTTTCAGGATAATCGATTGCTTTGAAGTTTGAATCACGCTGCTTGGGATGGATATGATTAACTAGCGCGCTCTCGCATTAATCCCCATAGCATTTATACACCAACACTCAATTCCTGACTCCAAGTTGAATCAGGTTGGTGATAAAGATGCCAACACATATTTTTAACCGAATCCATCAAGGCAATATTCTGACTATCCCAACTTTCCAACATACAATAAGTGATATGGATACCTTTAGGATGAAACTCTCTTGCCAAAGATTGTGCCAATGCCCGAATACTGGCAAACATACTCTGAGTTAAGCCATTATTTTCAGCGATCAGGTTGGGCTGTGTTCCTAGAAAGATCAAAGTTCCTTGTGACTTAATCAGCATCTGTCGAATGATCGCTTGGGAAATATTTACCGCAGCCAAACCAGTGTTTTGCCAAAGTTGTTCGATCTGTTGGGCTGAAGCATCGGAATTCGACAATGATTTTGAAAAATCAGCTTGGAAAATACACAGTTTAACTGAATGCCCTGTGCGTTGAATATAGCCCACTAAGTTTTTTAAAGCAGTCGGATTGATCAGATTCAAACGAACCCGCTTTAGACCTGAATCTTGTTGCTCAATCTTTAGATTGGTTTGCATAGGATCATGCTGAACTTGATATACAGGCATTGCCCTGTTATGTGCTTGATCCACAAAAAGCTGGCTGAGCGAGTGGGTTTCATTGCCAATAACAACAATACAGCCCTGTAGTTTGGATTTTTTTCTCAGCAATGGAGGAATTAAATTGTACATATTAGAATTTCTCCTGATAAGGACGTAAATCCAGTTCATGGGTCCATAAATCACGATTTTGTTGATAAAGCATCCAATAATTCTCAGCAATCGCTTCGATATTTAATCCACCTGTGCCTCGTGTTAGTCTCAGTAAGCGTCCTAAACCTAATACAGCCTTATTGACCCGATCACCATTGACCATGCCATCAACAATAATATGTGCAACATGGATATTTTGAGGCTTATATATCTGGGCGAGATGCAGTGCATAGGTGCGTAATGCGGATTTGCCCATAGTAAATGCCGCAAAAAAAGGTTTACCACGAAGAGATGCACTTGCTCCAGTAAAAATCAACGTGCCATATTGCTGTTGTTCAAAGATTTTTAAGGACTGTTGTGACACTAAAAAAGCCGATAAAAAAGTAGAACGCCACATTTGAGTAAAAAACTGAAGAGAAGTCTTTAAAAAAATTGAGGGAATATTGCCTCCTACATTATGAATAACAGCGACGAGATGCTCCTTTTGCGCATTCCTCTTTGCAAAAAAAGCCTGTACTTGTTGTTCATTTTCAGCATCCAAAGCATGTGCTACGGCATGCCCACCCTGCGCATTGATTGAATCAGCTACGGCTTGCACTTTCACTAAAGTACGCCCCACAACATGTACTTTTAATTTTTCTTGAGCAAAACGGTGACAAACTGCTGCCCCAATTCCTTGTTCAGCCCCTACGCCCATAACAACCACACATGGTAGTGTTGCTATATTTTGAGATGTTGCATTCTGCTTGTTCATAGCAAGTCAATCCATTGAGCAATAGAAGGATAAGCTTTAATTTTAGCGCCCCAAATCTTACTTGTGCGGACAATCTCTAAAAGCTGCGAACCAACCGCAATATCAGCCAGTGTTTTAACCTCGCCAACCAACCATCCTGTTTGAGCCAATACCAATTCGATACGTTCTAAATGACGAAGAAATTCTGCCTCAATATCCTGCTTGGTCATGCGACCTGTACCCTGCATTTTAAGTTGCAGGTTTAATGTTGCTTTGAGCAAAGGTTTCAACAAATATATTTCATGTTTGGGGCGACCTTTTGCACTCATTTCAACCGCATAATCTAAGGCATCAGCATCATTCACACGAAAGTGCATTTCATAGAAATATAACAACTCGTCTGACCAATCTTCCCAAAGTTCAACATAAGCCTTTTGTAAGGGATCAATAGGATATAACCGTGGTAAAGCTGGGTAAGCCTCATCTAGATAACGCGCAATACGTGTACTGTCCTGAATACGTTGACCATCAATATCTAGTACCGGAACCTTGCCTGCTTTACTGAGCATTGGCACCTTTGCACCCAGTACACCGTTATAATCCACAGTCCGATAAGCAATCCCTTTAAATTGCAACATTCTGGCAACTTTTTGGCAAAACGGTGAAATTTCCCATTGATGTAATACAACTGGATTCATTTTATATTCTCAGCTTAACTTTGGGTCGATTGACATTTGAAGAGCGACATCACAGGATCAACGCTTAATACATCACAGACCTGATTCAAAGGCGATAAATCAAAAAACCTGAATTAAAAGCCATGATCCAAAAATTCTGGTTCAAATCCATGATGCAGAAACAGAGTCTTTCAACGACGGATGATCATATTGGTTGCTGTGGCATGTGCATACAATTTTCCATCTTCATCTCGAAGATAACCTTCAGATATAACTAAATTTTTCCCCACGTTAATCACTTTTCCTTCTGCAATCAGCTTTTTATTAAACGGCATCGGCCGGCACATTTTTATCGCCAGATCTGTGGTTCCATAACCTTCACCCGCAGCTAATACTGTATGGGTGGCACAACCTGTAGCCGAATCAAGTACAGTTGCGGCAAAACCACCATGTACCCCACCCAATGGATTGCTATGACGTTCATCCGCAATTGCGATAAATACAATGCGACCGTATTCAACGTCTCCTACTTCCTCCATTCCCATAGTTTTTGCAATACCAGGCGCTGGCACCAGTCCTTTTTGGAATGCTTGCATAATTTCCAGACCCGTCATATTGAGTGGGTTCATCACTATTTCCTATTTTGATAAATATTTATTGAATAAATGTTGATTGTTCAGGGGATAAACCAATTTTTACTTTAGTTTGTGCAACAATTTCAGATTCATCGGTATCATTCGGATGAAAATCAAACTGATAATAAGAGAAAAATTGCGGTACCAGCTTACGATAGGCTTGCACTGTAAACCCAGCAAACTTAGTCCAAGACTTAAAGTTTAATAATTGTTTATCTCTCGACATCAACACCACTTGATATACATTAGAAAATAGCGTGATCAGCACAAGACTAAATGTAAAAATCGCTACGCGAGGAATGTAGGCATCTAAGCCCTTGCCATATAAATATTCATACATGTCATAAGCCACGGCCTTATGTTCAGTTTCTTCTACACTGTGCCATAACCATAAATTACGAATGGTAGTATCGGTCATTAACTCATTGACATTTTTCATCATTTCTACCACCAAAACTGCGGTGTAATGTTCTAGACCCACAGTCACCAAGAGATTCCATTTCTTAGGGAAAGTGCGCTCAATCGCTTTTAATATGATTCCTGTGACTTTTTCTAAAGATTCAGGATCTAAACCATATTGTTGTGCACTAACATGAAAAGCATGATGTTCTTTAGAGTGCATGGCTTCTTGTCCAATAAAGGCACCAATATCACGATCTAATTGTGGATTGTTTTTAATTTTTTCACGCAAAGCGCGCACTGAACGGACAAAGTACGACTCACCTTCAGGAAAAAGCGTCGATAAACCTGTGAAGTAATGGGTAAAGGTTGGTTCGTCATTACACCAATACTTGGGCATATCCTGAAATTCATAATCCATACGACGTACTGGAAATGATGCAGGTGTTTTTTGCTTTGATTTTTCTTTCACCGCTGATATAGACATGGTTCACCTCAAGAATTTATCTTAAAATAACAAGTTCTAAAAAAGAACTTGATGAGTTAAAATAATGATCCATGTTGATCTTGTCAATGATGTGAATACGTTAAAGCTTCAGGTTGTCCTTAAATGACAGACCTGTTCCTATAAAGACAATCGATCTAAGTAAAAAAACTTAAAAACTGTTTTCATCCATCACTTTTTGACCAGATGCATGATTACGCACCCCATAAAATATAAACAATAAAATTAACCACTTAAAATAAAAATACTGAATTGATATCTAGATTTCAACAACAGTTCAAATTAAAATTAAACATTCCCCTCTAACCTCTCCATCAAAACCGATTAAGCTTTTCCAATTTTATTTTCTATTTCTATCTGGATTTCTGTCTCGATTTCTAACGCTATTGCCATGTCAATGATTTGTCATAAAGGTGACGCCTTGCTGTCACAAGCGCTGTCTAATGTGTGGGCATCTTTATAATGGATGAAACACATGTTAAGAAAATCAAAACAATGGCTATCGTACATTTATATTTTCCCCATTTTACTAGCACTCACAGCTTGTAATGATTCAAATGATGATAAGACCACCACACAGCCTGATGGATCTAAAAAACCATTAATGCGTTGCGCACCATAAACATAAAAATACCAAAGGGAAATATTGTGATTAATCGTCGTCAATTTTTAGCAAATACACTTAAAACAAGTTTTGGTGCTGCTGCCTTATCTACATTTCCAGCCAGCATTCAAAAAGCATTGGCTATTCCTGCAAATAATAAAACAGGAACCATTCAGGATGTCGAACATGTGGTTATCCTGATGCAGGAAAACCGTTCATTTGACCATTATTTTGGTACACTAAAAGGCGTTCGTGGTTTTGCCGACCGCTTAACCATTCCTTTGCAAAATGATCGTACTGTATGGCAACAACAACGAAGTAATGGTGCTTTATTAACACCTTTTCATTTAGATGGATCGAGTAATAATGCACAACGTGCACCCGGTACAAATCATACTTGGGTGGATAGCCAAAAAGCATGGGACAACGGCCGTATGTCAAACTGGCCCACCCATAAAACTGATTATGCAATGGGTTATTTTAAAGAGCAGGAAATCCCTTATCAGTTTGCTTTAGCCAATGCTTTTACCATTTGCGATGCGTATCACTGTTCAATGCACACGGGTACAGATGCCAATCGTTCATTTCATTTAACGGGCACCAATGGTGCAGTACCGACCAGTACTGCGTTTGTGAATAATGAATGGGATTGGATTGATGGTGATCCCAAAAACGTTGATGTCGGCTACACTTGGAAAACCTATGCTGAACGTTTAGAAGAGGCAGGTGTTAACTGGATTTGCTATCAAAATATGCCGGATGAATGGGGTGATAACATGCTCGGTGCATTCCGTACCTTTAAAAAAGCCAATATTGCCTCAGGTTACCCAGTTTCAAGTGGTGGTGCGCCGAATAGCCCATACAATAAAGCAGCGCAACCGTTACCTTATAAAGCTTATGATGCCACAACCGATAATGCTAAAAATCCACTGTATAAAGGTATCGCAAACACTCTGCCTGGCAATAAACCCGAAGAGTTTTTAGATGCTTTTAAAAATGATATCAAAACAGGCAAACTTCCCCAAGTGTCTTGGATCAATGCACCATCCATCTATTGTGAACATCCAGGTCCATCAAGCCCAGTACAAGGTTCTTGGTTTATTCAAGAAATCTTAGATGCTTTAACAGCAGTGCCAGAGGTTTGGAGTAAAACCGTTTTCTTGATCAATTTTGATGAAAATGATGGTTATTTTGACCATGTTCCGTCTCCATCAGCACCGACCTTACAAGCAGACAATACGTATGCAGGTAAATCCACACTTAGCCAAGCTGATATGCAGTATGAATATTATCTACATGATGCGCCACTAGGAAGCAACAGCCAGCCTAAAAAAGACAATGGTGTTTATGGACCGGGCCCACGAGTACCACTCTTTGTAATTTCACCGTGGAGTCGTGGTGGTGTGGTTAACTCTCAAGTGTTTGATCATACGTCCGTATTAATGTTTTTAGAACAACGCTTTGGGGTAAAAGAAACGAATATCAGCCCTTATCGTCGTGCCATTTGTGGTGATTTAACCTCAGCATTTAATTTTAAAACCCCAAATGAAGATGTTCTGCCAGAATTAACAGGTAAACAAACCCGTGAGCAAGCAGATCAACTTCGTTCAGCTCAACAAAAGCTGCCCAATGTTCCAATTCCAACCAATTTACAACTTCCAATTCAAGCCAGTGGTATTCGCCCGTCTAAAGCATTGCCTTATGAATTACACACCAGTGCACGTTGTCAAAATGATGGAACAGTTAAACTCATGTTCTCAAATACAGGGACTCAAGGCGCAGTTTTTCATGTCTATGACAAGTTAAATCTCAGCCGTGTCCCACGTCGTTACATTGTAGAAGCGGGTAAAACACTGGATGATGTTTGGAATGTGAAAAAGGATAATCAAGGTTTGTATGATCTTTGGGTAATGGGACCGAATGGTTTTCATCGCCATTTCAAAGGTGATTTAAATCGTAATCAAACCCTGCAAATCAATCCTGAAATTCGTGTGTGTTATGATATTGCCAATGGTAATGTTTATTTAGACCTGACCAATACGGGCACAAAAGATGTTGAACTGGTCATTAATCCAGTCGTCTATCGTAGTGACGCAGCGTTAAAAATCACTGTAAAAGCAGGTCAAACATCAACACGACATTGGGAACTGAAAGATACATGGCAATGGTATGATTTTGCAGTAACTTGTACTCAGGATACTAAGTTTTATCGACGCTTTGCAGGACGCGTTGAAACAGGAGCAGATTCTGTCAGTGATCCAGCGATGGTTTAATATTTAAGCAATTGTAAATATTCAATTTTTTAGATTGTTAACACCGAATCAAATTTAACAGCACCTCAGATTTTATTTAAAACTGGGGTGCTTTTTTTAGTGCTTGCTTAGGAACAGGTCACCCCTTCCATCACCACAGCTTTTTTGGCTTCTGTTGCAACTACAGAAGCGGCAATCGCTTCAACCACCTTACTCAATGACTGCCGTGAAACACTGACTATATCAACAATTTTGTTGCCATCTGCACCAACTGCGTCGGTAAATGCCATTCGACAACTGAGTTGTCGGTTGGGCAACACAGCATTCTGTATTGCTGTTGGCTGATTTAAGGGGCGGGCTGGATCATCACGTTTAATAATCCAAGCAACCGCCACCTCAATATCCCGATTCATCGCTCCCATTAACGAACGTGTGTTAGAGTGTTCGATAATATCAAACCGAGAAAAGTCGGTTGCAACACGGTATGACACTTTACCACCAGTCATACCACTACTATAACGATCTACCGCACCTAATTTCTGTTGCAAGCCTGCAGACAACCCATCACGTAATTCAGCGGCCAAAGTGGACGTCCAGCGTTCATTATCCAATACATTAGATTTACCACTGCTGTCCTGTAAGACTAAGGGTGCCCTGTTTAAACGGTCTGGCAATCCCACTGGCAGTACTTCAATTACCCGTACATTTGAACTCACCAAGGGTTTAACTGTTGGGGTCAAGGTATAGTAATTTGGAGTAGGCGAACTGGAACAGCCAATTAAACCTACAATGGCCAGTAGCAGGCCACAACCTGCTCGACTAGACTGCGGTAAATAGGACTTAAAATGTGGACTATTTTTTTTATTTACCATTTTTAACCTCAGGCGTTTTCCCACGAATGAGTGATTCAGGGTGTTGTTCAATATAGTCTGCCATTAACTGTAAAGATGCGGCAGCACGTGTCATTTGCTGTAAAGCACGGCGAACATCCTGTTGCATTGGCGCGTCACTCGACAAAATAGTTTCAGTAGAGCGCATGGTTTTACGTACATCATCCAAAGTCGCTTGTAGTCCTGGTGCAACTTTACCATCTAACTGCTTCACTAATTTATCTGTTGAGCTAATCGCTGAGTTCATATTATTGAGGGTTTTACGTACATCCTGCCCAATTTCTACCAATGGGAATTTATTCAATTTATCTGCAATTTGCGATACTTGTGCTTGTAATCCCTTCAACTCGGTTGGTGTGGTTGGAACCTCAATCACACCATTTGATCGGATGATTAAGTTTGCTGGTTTTGCTTTAGGGAATAGATCAAAGGCAATATAGTTCTGCCCTGTGAGTAAATTTCCTGTACGCATTTGAGCACGCCAGCCTCTTTCGATGAAGCGTTTAAAAATTTCACCATCAGGGTCTAGCTCTTTACCGTTGGCTAAACGAGATGGATAAATCACCCCCTCAGCCCGCATACGAATCTGAGTGTAATTTGCATCAAATTCAGCATTAATTGACTGTATATTGCCAATTTCAATTCCCATAAAGTCAATCGGTGCACCTGCTGACAAACCACGTAGAGACTGATCAAAATACATAATAATGCGATGAGGATTTCCATCAGGCTCTTTCAATGCTTCAGTACGAGAATCCCATAAATTAAAACGGCTTTGATCCGAAGCAACAGCAGCATGTGAATTCTCAGGATAACCGAATGCAATACCGCCTGCGATAATACTCACTAAAGACTGGGTATCTAGCTTAAATCCTGATGCACTTAAGCTGACATCGACACCACTGGCCTGCCAGAAACGTGCATCGGTTGTCACGAACTTATCATAAGGTGCTTGAATAAAGGTCTGTAGCTCAACACTCTTTCCATCTTTGGCCAATTGATAAGCAGTAATTTGACCCACATTGATCTGACGATAATAAATAGGAGAGCCAATATCCAGTGAACCTAAATTATTGGCTTTGAGGAAAAAGATTTTCCCCGGTACATCTGATGAAATGACTGGAGGAACTTCTAAGCCAGTGAATTCATCCTGTTTTTGTTCAGCCTTACCGCCATCAACCTCAATATAAGCACCCGACAATAAGGTATCAATTCCTGAAACACCACTGGCACCAATGCGAGGACGAACCACCCAGAATCGTGAATCTTTTGCAGCAAAATTACTGGCATCCTTACGTAGTTCAATTTTGGCAATAACATGTGAATGATCATCAGCAAGATCAATTTGGCGAACAAGACCGATATCCACTTGTTTAAAGCGAACGGTTGTCTTACCTGCAACCAACCCTTCAGCGGTTCTAAAAGCAACATTAATGGTCGGACCAGTATCTAATACCGCTTTGACTGCCAACGACAGACCGATCAGCAATGCAATAAACGGAATCAGCCAGATCAACGATGGTCGCCAGCGTCCTTTATTTTTCTCAGGTTCAGGTAAAATCTGCTGCGTTTCATCTACAGCATGAGGATCCTGATGATCTGAGCTTTCGTTATTGGTTTTATTTTCAGACATACACACCCATCATTGTTTTATTGACTGGAATTAGATAAATCATGATTCAAGGGAGGATGATCCACGTGAATCACATCTGAGCCTTGCAGGGAAAGCCCGTTCTTGTTACGCGTATTCTGGGCAGCAGAATAATTATCCCAAATAATACGCGGGTCAAAACTCAGTGAAGCAAACATGGTTAAAACCACGACTGCACCAAAAGCAACCGCGCCTGGCCCAGCAAGAATAGTTGCCAGTGATTGAATCTGAATCAGGGCGGTCAATAAAGCCACCACAAAAACATCAATCATCGACCATCGACCGATAAACTCAACGATCCGATAAAGCATTGAGCAATGCTCAGGTGAAAAATGCAAACGTTTAGAAGACTGCATTTTTACTGCAATCAACAGAAAACACAGAATCAAAAGTTTTAACATGGGAATAAAGATACTGGCCATAAAAATAACAGCAGAAACCAAATAATCCCCATTCTGCCAAAAATAGATCACACCACTCATGATCGTATCTTGCTGACTACCTAACAAAGAATCTGTGACGGTCATCGGAAGTACATTGGCTGGAATATACAAAATACTCGCAGCAATCACTAAAGCAAGGGTTCTGTCTAAGCTCTTTGGTTTACGTTGATGCAGCACACTATGACATTTCAAGCAATGTGAAGCGTGTTTTGCTTCAGCCTCTGGAACCTCTTTATTGAGCGTTCCACAGCAATGACAAAGCACCAAAGACAAATCTTTGGCTCTTGGATATTGCAGCGAATTGTTACTGTCTATATTCGCTGAGTATTTTGAAAAATTAGCCTGAGACGGTTCAGTTTTCATGTAAGTCTCCTGTCGATCTCATCCCAAAGATCTTTGACTTTTACTGAGGCAATATAAACCAGTAATACACTCAGTATGGAGAATCCCCATAATGCAACGCCTGGAATCACCACAACCATTCCGACCAGTTTAACCAAGGTAACCAATACCCCAATCAAAAATACCTCAACCATTCCCCATGTTCTAAATAAAAACAAGGTACGAAATGCTGCAACTAAATAACGAGGCCGAACTTTACAGAAATGAACTGATGAAAGGACATAGAACAGCAGTAACAAATCCAATAGAGGCACCACGAAAGTCGTGATAAGAATCAGCACACCTACCGGCCCTTGCCCGGCATGAAACATCGCCCATGCAGCACCCAGTAGGGTTGTCTGGGAATCATTACCCTGCAATTCCACCTTAACAATCGGAAAACTATTGGCAATCACAAATACGATCAGCGCTGTTGTGACCATTGCCAATAAAACACTAAATGGCTTGCTTTGCCGATAAAGCTCAGCACCACAACAGAGACAATAAGCACATTCACCTTGGGTCAGCTGAATTCGATGATAGAGCGTGTCACATTCCTCACAGGCAACCAGCGTTTGCGGTGCAATATCACCTTTTTGAATCAATGCTTGCTGATTCATGGGCACAGAAACTGGCGGATAGGAGGACGGCTCACGCATAGAACATCAACACCATTTTATAGATTCTTTTTAGACCGAAGCTCATCTTGCTATATTTTACTGAGATGTATACAGATGAGTTGTGATATTTTTTGATGATATCCTGTTGGTTTTATATAAACAATTGATCTGGCGAAATCTAGTCTAACAATTGACCATGCATTTTATCTATTCTCAATATCAACATATATTTTGACATGATTAAAGACACAGTCGTTGCACCAAAAAATCGATAAAGACACGGGTTTTTGCTGGCAAGGTTCCCGTATTCGGATAGAGCAATTGGACATTTTGTACAGGTAAATCAAAATCAGCTAACACCCGAGTTAAACGATTTTGCTGAATATCTTCATCGACCAACCAAGCTGGCGATATCGCAACGCCCAATGAAGCAAGTGTCATCTGATGTATCGCTTCTGCCGAATTAGATTCATACTGACTTCTAACAAAAGGCAATGTATGTTTTTCACCTTGATCATTTTGTAAAACATATTGCGCATCCTGCCAATTCAATAAGCGATGACCAATCCAAGGAACATGTGCTAAATCAGCAATGCTATTGATTGGATAACGTTTTAAAAATTCAGGGCTGGCAACCAAATAAATCGGATATTCAGCAATTTTTCGTGTCCGCATCGATGAGTCTTTTAAGTTTCCCAACCGAATGACCAAATCTAATTTTTCAGTGACTAAATCATCTAAGGAAGAATTAAATGAATATTGTAGTTGTAATTGAGGATATTGGCGGCAAAACTCACCCAGCAAAGGTAAAATGAATTTCCGTCCAAATTCATTGGTCGATGAAAAACGCAATATCCCTGTGACACTTGTGGCTAAGTTTTGACTGCGCTCAAAAGCTTCTTCGATTTGCAATTGAATGTGTTTGAAATCCTCATAAAAGCTTTTGCCTATTTCAGTCAGTGCGATATTACGTGTATTACGAATCAGCAAACTCACATTTAAATGCTGTTCTAAATGCTTAATATCAATACTCACCATCGATCGGCTTAAACCCAAAATCTCTGCTGCCTTGGTAAATGATCCTGAATCAACCACTTGCAGAAAACTTATAATCTGTTTTAGGTTTTTTTGCATAATCACACTGATTGTTTGAAATTATTAAACAATGATTTTACTTCGCATGCATCGACAATAAAAGGCCTGAATCGTACCCTCCTGCATCTTGGAGGTCGCTATGTCATATCGCTATAAAATAGCAACAGTGTTTTTACTTGGGTTCTTTATTGATTGCATCAATATTTTTATGTCTGCAATTGCCTTACCCGATATAGCAACAGCTTTCTCAGTCAGCCCATCGATGGTTGCATGGGTAAGCAATGCTTATATTTTAGGTTTGGTTTTAATCATGCCCATGAGCTTATGGTTAGCAAGCGTATTGGGTGATCGGAAATTGCTTTGTTATTCAATGCTGCTCTTTTCCGTCAGCGTTTGGTTGATTGGCATGAGTGAATCAATCCATAGTTTAATTTTTTGGAGATTTGTTCAGGGTGTGGCTGGCGGATTATTAATCCCTGTCGGTCAAGCATTGGTATTTGCACTGTTTCCAAACCATGAACGGCAACGTATCTCCACAATGATCATGGCAATCGCATTAATTGCACCCGCCTTTTCACCAACGATTGGCGGCATAATTATTGATGCTTTATCTTGGCGTTGGGTGTTTTTTGCCAATATCCCCTTTACCATGATCACTGCTTTATTAGCATGGCGATGGATCAAAGAAACTCAAGCTAAAACGTCTGGGAAACCTGACTTTTTAGGACTGTTTATGGTCAATGTCAGCCTGTTGTGTTTGTTACTCTCTTTCTCATTATTTAACGATTACCATAGTGTTGTACTCGCGATCAGTAGCTTTCTGCTTTCCGTCACAATGCTTCTGATTTATCTCAAATACGCGAAAGGATCTGCTCATCCAATCCTTAATTTGCAATTGTTAAAAAATTATAATTTACGCAATGCATTTATCGTTTATTACGCAGTACCCGGTATTTTTACTGGTGTGAATTTACTGAATATCTTTAATTTACAACGTAACCTTGAGTTTAATGCAAAACAGACTGGCTTATTTATGCTGCTCTATGCAGTGGGTGCATTGGTATCGATGACCAGTGGTGGACTTCTCTATCGCCATCTCGGTAAAAAGCAGCTTTTTATAATCGGTATTACGCTACATAGTTTAGGAATTTCACTGTTGTTCTGGGTCTCAAACGCCAATGATTTAAGCATCTTGATTGTTGCTTATCTACTGATGGGAATGGGTGGTGGTCTAAGTGCCAATACTGCCCAAATCAGTGCCCTCATCGATTTTAACGGCCAAGACTTATTACAAGGCAGTGTGCTGTGGAACATAAATCGACAAGTCGCTTTTAGTTTAGGTACAGTTGCCCTTATTTCAATCTTTAGTCTATTGCCTGCTGCAAATGACTTAATACGTTATCAGCATACTTTTTTGATTGCAGCTGTGCTGTGCCTTTTATCATTAATTTCCATTTTTAAGGAGAAAACCCATGTCTAATCCTATGGACAATGCATTACAACATGTCATCGATTTACATATTTTGATTGAAAATGTATTTACTGGTCAAAATGCAAAAGAAAGCCTAAATCAACTCTTAGCCAGTTTTGACCCAAATTTTAAAATGATTACGACGCAAGGCAATGTCATTGGTTTACCCGAAATAAATGACTTGTTTAGTCAAAATGTAGGTAATAAACCTGCGTTAAAAATTAAAATCTTGAATACACGTGCTTTATTTGAAGCAGACAACCACTGCTGGATTCAATATCAAGAACATCAACAAAGCCATGAACCTGATACATTACGCATATCGACGGCTTGTATCAAAGTTGAATCAGGTCAATGTTATTGGGTTTATCTACATGAAACATTGGTCAATTTAGCCTCATCGAGTTAAATTGTGTGAAGAGTTTATTGATGTAAACAGTCTAAATTGCTATTCATTAAACCTCAGTAATTAACTAACACCAATCCAACCAGTCCTGTGATGGATTTTCCTGTAATAAATTAGGGTTATTTTTTTTTGCCTTTTCAATAGATTCTAAATTAATCTCAATTGGAATTAATATTTTTTTATTTTTTTCATTAGGACTATCCTCTTCCAATAAAATTTTTTCAACATTTAACACCAATTCATTTTCAAGTTTTTTTAAACAACCAATAATTGAAGCTCTATGAAATAAATAAGACTCACCGCCTATAGGAAATATTACTTTTTCATTAAGAATATAAATAATATCCCTATTTGAAATTTTTAATTTCACCGTATCTTTATAATTTATTTGCAAAACCTCATCTAAAAAAATAAATTATTATTTAAGATAGTTAACCATCCCTCCACTTCTACTTTTTTCTCTAAATAATCAATATTCAGAAAAATCAAATCAGAAACTTTCATTTTACTTTCCTATAATAATTGCATTAATATTCAGCAAGGCGTCGAGCTTTTTTAAGTAAGCATTCTCAGCGCGTAAATAGAGTAGTTCACGTTAAAGTTCAGCAGTTGTTTTTTCATGATCTGGTTTATCAACAATATATTTATGTTTATTTTTAGACATGGATACTCTTCCTTTAGACTTTGGTTCTAGTCCAAGCATACCATCAGTTTGATAGATTTTACGCCATACACTGATCAAACTCGGGGAAGAAATACCAAAACGAAGAGAAGTATTAGATAAACTTAATCACTCATCTTGCATAGTTGTTAATACGTTATATTTAAATTCAGCTGTATAAATTGTCTTATTCTGTTTTGGCTTTATTGCATCAATTCCACCTAAGTCAAATTGAGCCAACCATTTAGAGACATCCCTATCACTAATCGAAAAATGCTTGGCTGTTGATAAGCTAGAATGGCCTTGAGCATAATAAGCAATGACTGCTTGTTTAAACTTTAAATCGTATTTGATAAAAATACCCTATAAGTTGTGTCCAACTTATAGGGTTCAGTTCACATGAATAACAGCTCTTTTATTTTATCGATACCTACTAATCATGCAGTAGATTTAAAAATTCATCAAAAGTATCTGCTACTTTTATAACATGCATCTTACTATCACCATTTTCATCTTCTACATAATCATCATGATACATAATTACCACTAGTGGATCATCAGTCGCAGGGTTTTTGCGATAATCAAAGGCTATATAATCACCTCTAGCAGTATTACCAAATACAATTACTTTATCATAGCTATATTCATCAGGTTGGTTACGTTCAATTGCATTTGATTCCTTTATAGAGTTCTGAAATATTAGGAAATCTTCCTGATCGTAAACTTCCTTTTTTTCATAACCATAACCATAACCATAACCATAACCATAACCATAACCATAACCATAACCATAACCATGAAACGATATATCTGCTATTCCAACTTCACCATTATACTCTTTAAAATAAAAATGCTCTTTTAGTGGTCTAAGAGCATTATATTTGGACAATAAATTAATATAACTTTTGGGTAGTCCAATCCCTTTTTGATCAAAAAATCAACAATAATAGATGTATCAATCTCACCATAGTCTCTATAAGAAATGATTTCCACAATTAATTACTTACCTTTATTTAAAGATTTCTTTCCAACATAATATATCCTCTCCACCTTACTAAAAAAACATAGAAAGGAGAAAAATCAATAAATAACAAAATCATCTGGATGTGTATCTAAATCAAGTAATCGCTTTGATTCTCTTAAATATATATTTAATATTTCTTTTGAAACAAAAACATTCAATCTAGAATCATATTCATAATGAAGCATAGCAGTTGCAATTGTATCTAGAAACAAAAATAGTTCTTTATCTGTTATTTCATTTCCTTTACTTAATATATTTAAACGTAGCATAACATTCTTATTTCTTAAATTTAAATAATCTGTCAAGCAATCAAAAAAAGCATCAGGACTTGTACCGCCAAAATAATATTTATAGCCTGAAATTATAGGATTATCATGAGGATAATCTTTATAAACATGTTGACCAATAAAACCAGTTATATCGCCAATAAAATTTAATGATTTGTCGATCATAATTTCTATAATTGGTATATTTTTTTCGTAGTGTTCCGCGCAAAAAAAAGCATATAATTTGGATTCACTCATTTTAATTTTCTCCAGGTATTACCATAAGGTTTATTGCTAGGTGAAATTGCTTTATTTGGATCAGGTCGACTTTGCCCATAATGATTCGGTGAGTACCACATTGATCCATCACTACCTTCTACAATCCGTTGTAGTCTTCTTCGATTAGCACCATTATTAAACATTACTTACTAAAAATTAGCCTTATTGAAAATTAGGATTTACACTATTTTATATATCTTCCAACATTAAATTCTATTTGGTCGAATGTTAAGACTTATTAAAATACCAGCTCTAAATATGAGCCTGCTAATCTTTATTAGATATAGAGTCATTTTTATTGACTCTTATTTTACAATAAGATAATAAAAAGCTATCACATACTCAATTAAAAAATTTTATTAATTAAATAAAAAATTAAGACCTTCTCATTTCCAATATTTTCTCCCAAGCCACACCGCACCAAATATCTGGTTTAATTTTAATATAATTTCCACCATAATATTCATATAAGCGTTCTAAGTCACTTAGTGTTAAAAAACCGACTATTGATTCTGAAAAGAACAATGGATTTTGATTTTTTTTCGACCTCATATAGCTCAAAATTATTCTAAATGCTTTATCAATACACCAATTAATATCATGAATATAAAACTGACGCTTATAAAAATTTTCTTCTACACTTTTAATTAACTTAACAAAATTTTTATCAGCATCCATATAAAAATCACTATCAATACTTAGATTAGTAAAAAAATTTCCAAAGTTTCAACACTTTCTTCACCATTTTCATCGATATATGTTTCACCATGTACATATATTTCAATTTCACTCTTAATATTTACAACCTCAGCATTAGCAACAAGATCTGCTAAATCCAATACCATACCATTCTCAGCAAAAATTTTCTTAAGATTTAAAATCTCTGAATAAAAATCATATTGATTATTTTTTTGTTCTTCAACAATCCAAGCAGAATGCCCCATATTATTTACCTTTCAATATATTTTCCAATTCACTTTTACCAGATACAATCTTAATTTTATCACCATATTGATTTTTTAATTTTCTTGATTCACTATCTAGACCTCTTGCGAAAGTAGCTATATAAATCATTTGGGCTTTATGCAATACCTTATAAATCAAAGATCATGTCTACTCAAATTTTGACTTATACAAGAGATTTAATATTTATAAAATTATTTTTCTTAATTTAAATATGCTTCTTTAGCAGAATATATTCATCTAAATTTTACTAAAAAAGCATAAGAGGAGAAATTTAATAAATAACAAAATCATCTGGATGTCTATCTAAATCAAGTAATCGCCTAGATTCTTTTAGATATATATTTAATATTTCTTTTGAAACAAAAATCCTTAATTTTGAATCATAATCATGATTTAATATATTAGCTAAAAGACCATGCAAGAATACATAAATTTCATTTTCTGAAATTTCAGCACCTTTATCTATTATTTCAATACGTAATAAATTTACATTTTGATCTAAAAATTCAGTTAAACAATCTGAAAAACCATCAGGACTAGCACCAAAAAATAATTTATTCTCAGGTAGTATTGAATTTATATATTTATATTTATTATATATATTAATTGAAAAATACGAATAAACTTCATAAATTGTTTTAAGATTATTATCAATCTTTAAAATTAGCTCTTCATTTTTTTTACATTCTTCAGCACAAAAAAAGGCATATAATTTTGGGCTACTCATTTCAATTTCCTCCACGTAATTCCGTATGGTTTATTTGTTTGTGATATTGGTCTGCTCATATCTGGTCTAATATCACCATAATGATTCGGTGAGTACCACATTGACCCATCACTGCCTACTACAATCCGTTGTGGACCACGCCCATTTACACCTTGAGTAGGAACTACCCATTCTGTATAAGTTGGTCCATTTGGTAATTTTGGATTTGTTCCATTTCCGTAAACCTTCCCGTCCTTCAAAGCTGAACTCGGTTGATTATTTAATATTCGTTGTAATGTTGGCTCAAGATTAACATTTGTTCTTACTATACGATCATTCACCATAATTGGTTGATTTTCGATTGTCTTAGGTAATGAGTCCATCCAAGCTTGTTTTTGTTCAACGGTTAACTGTCTATTATTTACTGTATCTGGATGATATGGATCATTTTTAACAGATGGATTTCCACCACTTACTTGTTGCCCTGCTGGTGGCTTAGTTCTATCACAATTATTATGAACCCAAACTCCATCAAGATTAACATTCAAACCTTTAATAAAATAAGTATGATTTGTATCAACAGTTAAATTATACGCTTGTAATGCTTCAGATTTAACATCAACTGATATAACTTCATACCATTCGTTATTACTTACTAATAACTTATAACCTGCCTTTAAATTTGATGCATCTACCCATTTTCCACCGTTTACAACTCCATGGTATACATGTCCTTCAGATGATTGCGGTACATCATTATATGGAACTGTAAAATAAGGATGAATTTTATTAGAAACTATTGTTTGCTCTTGACCAGTTTTACTCCTAACTGTGACATATACTGTCTCTTTATAAGGGTTACTGTATTGTGCAAGAACCTGCTTATAACTGCCGTTTCCAGTAGTTTCGTTTAATGAATACACCCAATCCCCAACAGAAATTTGCTGTATTGGCGTATATCCATGGTTTGTTTTAACTTGCATATCTCCCCGGAATGAACAAGTTAAGTGCTTATATTGACTCTCAGTTATACTTGCTAAATTTTCTCCTGCTTTAGCTTCAGCACTTGCCAGTTTTGCACCTTTAGTCGCAGCTCCACCAATTGCCATTAGTGCTACATCTGTCCCACTCTCTGGAAATAGAATTTCTGTAGCGACATAGCCTATACCAGCAAGATAGTAACTCGCCCCAGATCTTGGTTTTTCTCCAACGATATAATCCAATACTTTAGATTTTGCAGGAATTAATATATTTTCCGCAGCACTGCGATGACTAACTGTATATTTTGTACCACAGTCACCATAGCTCATACCTTGGCAATTTTTTTGAGCATACTGCAAAAACTCTAATTGCTTAAACAATTGAGGATCTGCTGCTTTAACATCATAATTAGAGGCGAGTCCAACATTCGTTGATCCTAATAATTGTTTTAACTTATTATCATCAAATTGTTCAGCTGCCCAAATTTGTTGTACATTTTTCTCCATACAGGCAGATTGACCAGATGCTTTGCAGGATTTATATACTGATAAATTATCAGCACTTATTTGCTTTATCTTAGCAACAAGTTTATTTTTATCTGCTTGACTACACCCATTTGCGTTTGGCGATGATTTGCAAATTTCCAAATACTTCTGTAAATCTACAAATCTTTTATTCGTCAAATGCTCATCAAATTCATCATTATTTGCTATCTGCGACTCGTATTTTTCAGTATTAGCTTTTAATAAATTCAGTTGTGTTTGAGCATCATTAATACCTGCAACTTCAACTTTTGGAATATTCTGAATTTGGGTTTTAGCAGTATCAATATTTGATGAATTTACCCAACTATTGACATTAAATGCAGCTTCTCCCATCCAACCTAAAGCTTCTGATGATTTCTCTCCAAAACCAACCTGATGCGCATCTTCATGTGTCACCAGATTTACAGTATTTTTCTGAGCGTCCTTATCAAGATAAATATCTGTTTTATTGGTGATATTGGTCGTTGCATCCGCTTTTAAATAATTTTCATTGAATAAACTTTCGACCAAACTAACATCTGTATTTTTTATAGATGTTCCTTTGGTCAACTGATCATTATATTCATTGATCAGTTTTTGGTTATCCATAATATTATTGGATATTCCATCTTGGATGAGCTGTAAGTTAGCAGCCATTTCAACATCATACGCTACGTTCGCATTATTTTTAGTTAATGTTGTTGCATCTTGTACTGAACCTTTTTCATCCAACAACCCAACAATACCAGAACCTAAAATTAATCCGCCTGTCGCAGTCGAACCTGCAATAATTTTTCCATTCTGAGGTAAATCCTTCTGCTCTTGAATAATCTGAGTACAGTTCTAATATAGTAAAATATTAAATTTCAGACCAATCCAATGGATATATAACATTTTTAGGCTCTAAAACTATCGAAGAATCCAAATTCATAATCTCATTTCTAATTTCATTTATTCCATTAAAATATTTTTCCTTATTAAAAATAAATCTATAATTAATACTTCCAATCTCTAAATCCCAGATAATATCATTCGTTAGATGTTTTACTTCTACACCATCCCAGCACCCTTCATCAGCATATCCATTTAAAGCAGTAAAAATTAAAAATCTTCCATCTTTCTTTGTACTTTCAAATAACTCTTTATAAACAATTAATGCATCGTCAAACCCCTTATACTTAAATATATTTTCATAATCAATCTCAATATTCACTATTGCTGAATTTGAAAAAAACAAACCATTCCTTTGATAAACATTATCATCAATATATTGCTCTAGTTTACATTTAAAATCATTCATAATTACTTGCTCTCATATCTAGGGGCTAGAGGAAATTGTGTGGATTTTTCTGCATCAGGATTAATCATGACTACATTAGTATTCGACTTTTGTGAAGTTGGGGATATTTTTGAATCATTAATATTAGTGCTTATTAAAAAATCATACTTTTTTTATAAATTGTAGCAGCACTACCCAAATCACTATAATGTATATCTGGATTTGATAAATTATCTTCTATTAATTTTTTAATATTTAAATAAAAAAGCCGTTACATGAATAACAGCTTTTTTATTTCATCAATGCTTACTAATCATGCAGTAGATTTAAAAATTCATCAAAAGTATCTGCCACATTGAGAACTTTCATTTTAGATTTACCATTTTCTTCTATAAATTCATCATGATACATAATTACCACTAGTGGTTCATCAGTCGCAGGGTTTTTGCGATAATCAAAGGCTATATAATCACCTCGCCCATTAACACCAAATACTATTACTTTATCATACCCTAAACCATCATTATCTTGAAATTTATAAATATTATCAGCACCAATTTCATTTCCATATGCACAAAAACCTATACTGGACTCACCAATATCTCCATTAGAATCTATATAATCAAAACAATTCTCTACGAACTGGACACCATTATGTTTTTGAATTAATTCTATATATTTTTTAGGTAAAGTTAATCCATAGTTTTTCATAAAATCTAAAATAAAACTTTCATTAACAGTTCCAAAATCATACATTACAGTTAAATCTTTCATTTATTTTCCACCACTCAAACTTGCTTCACCAATTTGTTTAACTGCATCATGTATCTCTCTTGCTAATAATTGAAAGTTATTTGGTTTTGACTGAGCATTATAATGTTATTTTTGTATACAGTTACAGAGTCCAATTAATAAACCTGTCACTTGGTTTCAGGTGATTTCTTGAGTATTGTTGATATCACGGTTATTGGTCGTTGTCGTGTTGGTTACACTGCCTTGACCCATCGTCGCTGTGGTTATCTGCTCTTTTCATTCCCTGTACTTTGTAAACCAAGCGTTGTACTACCACTTGGATGACGAGAACTCTCCTTACTCTCTCCTTTGATAGATTTACCCACACTGGTCGATACATTGAAACCACGGTTGCTTTCTAAGCTATGGTCTTGAATATCTTTAAGCTCAATTGCTCCTGTATAATTCAGTTTGCCATGATCTGTTAAAGTTCCATCAGAAAAGTGTTTAGCGGAGCGGAGACTGCTCCGCCACTTTGCAAGACGGAGCTTTAGCGACGTAACTTGGATTGGTAATCACAACATCGATATTAGCAACTCCAAAAATTCATATAAAAGAATTTTCAGAGTTACTTTAACACCGTTTTATCCTCTAATCTCATTTGCTTTTATATATTAAAAACAATCCATCTCAGCAATAATATTTTTTCCAAAATTCGAGAATAAAAATTCATTTCATTCAAAATCAATATCTATTCTATCAACCGTCCACTTCACTTTTCTGTTGTCTAAATACCCATAATCACTTAGTAAAATTTCATCAAATATTAATAAATCATCAACATGTATAACCCCATTTATTAATACTCCTACAATGTTATAACCCAAAGTATTTCCAATTTTTTTAAATCCAACTTCCTCATTGGTTTCAATAACTTGATAATCATCAAATACTTTAGGTTCTAAATCAACCATATAATGATGTGTTTTATCTAAAGGAAATGGCAAATTCAGTGTTAATACTTCGAGTACCACTCCACTCAAATTTATTTTCAAAACATTTTCAACAAATTCATCTACACTTAATATTTCTATCTGATATTTCATTTTACGACCTTTATGCTTTTATCTTGAGCATTACCATTAATTGTTTTCCAAAAATCCTTACCACTTTGAGTATGAAGAGTTGTTATCTGCCCTTGAGCATTTGTACCAACCAAAGCAAATTTTGCTTTACCTTTTGAATCATTACCAATATAAGCTACATATCCTGTCCTAATTTGACCATTATAATTGTACTCAACTTTTTCACCATTTTTGATAATTTCTCTACTTAAGTTTAAATACTCTTGTTCATTCGTAACTCCTAGCTTTTTGAACTCTCCTCCATGTTTTTTAAAATGTTCTGTTAATTTTTGAGAATTAGCAAAATTACTAGGTTGTAATTGATTTGTATTTGAATAATTTTTTACCGAATTTTTTGGGCCATTTGCGTTTTCAGTAACAGACATTCCCCAATGCGGTGCAATAGTAATATCACTTTTCCCTAAAGGCGTATCATTAAATCCACCTGTTTTTATTGCTACACCTGAACCAACAACTGTACCAATCAAAGCTCCACCTATTGCCAAGTTATCTGCTGTCTTATCGTCCACTCCCAATAGACGAGTCGATGAACCTAAAGCACCCAATGGGCTAATTGCAGAACCAATAATTGCATTTGCTCCTCGACTTTCATTGGCTTTGATTGTTTGGGCTGAATTTGCATTTAGACCTAAATTTTTATAGTAATCAGGTAACATTCCATAGTTTTTATCTCCTGGATATAACCACTTATCCTTCTCATTTCCATTATAATAGCCTCGATATAAATCCATATCGACCTTCTTATAAATCTCTTGTTGCATTCCTGCTAACTTTTGTACTTCGTTATACTCTTTCGAGCCTTTGGGGAACATGCTAAATAGCTGACTCAACTGATTGCCATTTAAGAAGGTTGGCAATTTTGCCTTTTGTGCCATCGCATCTATATTGACATTTGGAACTGCAAGTAAACTTTTAGCATCCTCTTTTTGATACTGGTTATATTGCAGATTCATATATTTTGAAAAAATTTCTAATAACTTTTTCGCTTCATTTGGATTATTACCTTTTAATGCGGTATTAATCTTTTCTGAAAAAGCCACGGCCATATTGGTCGTTGTATAATTTTCAAAAGAGTTGGGTTCACTATTGAGTTGATCAAAGAATTTTTGGTTATCTTTGTTTAAAATCGCATCATTATTTAATTGTGTACTTTCATCATTACCGTCTCCAATTTGCTTTTGATAGTAATCTACAGCTGCTTTGCTATAAGTGATTCCTGCTGTGAAACCTAGTTCTCCTGCTTTACCTGATAAGTTACTCAACAACTCATTTGATAGCCCTTGGTTATGGCTGACTTCATGTTCAAGTACTTCTATATTGGTTTTACGATTATCTCCATTTACATCTATCGCAATGATATTTTTATCTGTCGTTCCTTTTAATCCGTAGACATCTGTAATAGTAGTGGTCGATACATTGAAACTACAACTATAGTGGAGTCGTGAAATAATTCATACAAAAATATTTCATAACATTTTGATTTTATTTTAAATTAATCTTTACTTCTGTATGTGGTTAGTATGATTTTGACTATACTTTCAGCACTATAAATCTCTTGCGAAAATAGGTTCTTTGATCATTTGGTCTTTATTTAATACCTTACAAATCAAATGTCATATCTGCTCAAATTTTGACTAACGCAAGAGATTTTATGATCTTGAACATCTTTAAGCTCAAGTACACCTGTATAATTCAGTTTGCTATGCTTCTGCCTTAAAGGCAGAAGCATAAATCCATTTATTGATAATCAGAAAACTTAATTCAAATTAAATACCGTAAACTTGTTTGAGACGAGATATAAAATGAATAATCTTTTCATTATCTTCAGGATTAATTTCAGCATATGCTAATGCTATTAATTCCAAAACCGAGGCAAAAACTTCAAATGGTACTTTACCATCAAGCTCATCATAGAAATAAAATTCTGCTGCATCAACAACATGTCCCTCATCCAAAACATCATTCATAAGGAAATAAGTTGATGTTTCTTGGAGGCTATAACCTTCGCCTCGAATAGCATTTTTAAGGATATCAATAAATGTATGCCCACCAGTACATGTAACAAAATAGTCCATAAAGAAAGATAATTCTGGGTCTGCTTCTGGATATTTTTTCAAGATGTCATTTCGATTATTTCTCAACCACTCAATCATATATTGCATCATAAAATCTCCTATTTAGGTTTATATTGTGGTGGTATAATAGGTTTGTATGTAGATGAATCCGGGATAATTGGAAATGCATTTGATATTTTTCCAGTCTTTCCATCTCGAGTTACACTAAATACATAGCCATTTACATTCACATTTACCATCCTCTCATTTGCAGGCATTTTTAGAAGTGATTCAGCACCTTTTTTCACAGCCTGGATTTGCATACTCACCATTTGCTTATCAGAAATAATTTTAGGGTCATAAACAGTTTTTTGTTGTACTGGTTTATAACTTCCATCTGGTTTACCAGCTCTATCTACTCCGGGAGCCTGATAATTATAAGTTTTTAAACCAGGATATCTAGGATCTATTATAGGTTTACCAATTAATGCTGATCCTGATTTATCTAATGCTTGATTAAATGAGTCAGCGTTATGAGAACCACCAATTGACCCTTTACTATTTCGAGAACCAATCTGTGTATTATGTTCTAGAAGAATTTGCTGCATATTTGATGGAATTGTAGCTGAAACTTTTTCATTAATGACATGAACATCAAAATTAGAAGCATTTCTAGCCTTTTGACTTTCTTCTATATTTGCTTTAATTGTTTCTTTTTGCTTAGCGGCTTCATTCGCTTTTGCTTTTTCTGCCGCTTTCAACTCTTTTTTAAGTTTTACAGCTTCTACTGTAATAGTTGCACCCTTTTTAACTACAGTAACTGAACCAGCACTTAATGCAGCTGAAAGACCATTAAGCGCTGTAGTCATCTCAGCATTACCCATCTTTTCAAATTCCGCTGGGCTGCTACCAACTAAATTACCTTTTGTTATCGTCTTTCCTGTGTCCAATAACTCACCTGGAATATTTTTTACACCTTCCCAAATCGCTGACATTGTTCCCATTGGGTCTTTCGTCAATGCTTCATAAACTTCTTTTGGAACATTAGGTAAATTTTTAATATCATTTATAAATTTTGTTGTCGCCTTTGACTGACCTAACCTATAGGCTTTCTCTTGTGCTGCATCCATTTGTTTATAGGCTGTTACACACTCATCACTCCAGCAACCTAGGTGCTTTATGTCCTGCCAGTATGATGTTTTTTCATCGATCTTTTCCCCATGATCCGATATTGCATCCACAACAGTTGTATTGTCTTTTGCCAATTCAGCTATATTTTGAGCTTGAGTAGAAGCATCTTTGCCATCACCCAGTTGGCCTTTAAATTGATCAATGGTGTCTTGATTATTCTTAACACCTGAATTAAACGCCCAATCTAACGATTTTCCAACCAAATCTGCTGAAGTTTCATTTTTAATCCCTTGACCATGCGCTATTTCATGTCCTGTTGTATTTAAGATTGATGATCTATTTTCATTATTAACATCTAAAACAATTGTATCTGTTTGATGATCATAAGCACCTTTGATATTTAAGAATGAGGTAATTGAAGTTGTGAGAACATTCACATCTTGACCTAAAGCTTGTGCCAATAGCTGGATACTTCCTTTTGTTACTAATAGCCCATCATAATCACCGTTTTTAAACTGCTCTAAAACAGTTGCTGCCTCTGGATGCTTTTGTACGAAATCAAAAGTTCTCGCAGGATTCATCACAATATCGTAAGCTTGTTTGAGATTTTGATCCCCACTTGCTAAAGAAGCCGTTGCAACACCTAAGCTTGTTACACCTGCTGCCGTCATTTTTCCGATAATTTCAGCATTCTGCGGTAAATCCTTCTGCTCTTGAATAATCTGAGCACGACCATTCTCTGTCAGTAAACGATTGTCTACAGTCACTGAACCATTTAATAAACCTGTCACTTGGTCTCGGGTGATTTCTTGAGTATTATTAATATCACGGTTGGTCAGCTCAGTGCTATTTTTCACTGTGCCTTGACCCATTGTCGCTTTAGTTAACTGCTCTTTTTCATTGCCTGTACTTTGTAAACCAACCGTTGTACTACCACTTGGGTGGAATGAACTCTCCTTACTTTCACCTTTGATCGATGTACCCACACTGGTCGATACATTGAAACCACGGTTGCTTTCTGAGCTATGATCTTGAATATCTTTAAGCTCAAGTGCCCCTGTATAATTCAGTTTGCCATGATCTATTAAAGTTCCATCAGCATTCTTATTTACATTGGCAATCACACCACCAATATTACTCACCTTTTGCACACCCATCGCATCGAGGTCTGCATCATTTTGAGCATTGCCGATAAGCAATTTGCTAGTTTCATTCACCCAAGCTTTGTCGTTTTGACCTTTGGCTTGATTATAACTTGCCGTGACATTGCCACCACCTGAACCAATGCCTACACCAACTGAACCACCTTTACTGCTACTGTTGCCTGTTGCTGTATCTTGTAAACTTTCAACATGGATTTGATTGACTTTTATATCGCCACGATCTGCAATACTGACTACTCCACCTTGGATATTTAACTTATTTAAAGATCCAGATACTGTGTTGAGATCAACCGTACTATTTACATTTGTCAGACTTTCATCATGTGATTTCGATGTTTGCTTGCCCACCGATACGCTACCACCACCGCCATAAGTGTAACTCACACTTTGGTTGTTGGTTTTACTGCTGGTATCTTGTTGACTCTGTTCTTTCCCAGCACTTACATTTAAATCTTTGGTACCATCAAAAGTGGTTAAACCTGTTGCTGTGAGACGACTACCTTGAACATTCACGTCTTGATTTTCAGACTTAAGCGTGAGGTTATTTAACTCTAACTGACTGCCTTGCCATTTACCTTGGGTGGTGTTTGTGGTGGTGGTGGTTTCGATACGCTCACCATTTGCACCTATGGTAAAACCATAAGTTGCTGAACTTGCTGCTGCGGTTGCTGCTGCCGAACCTACCGCAATCTGTGCATTGGCAAGATTGGCGGTTGCCAATGCAACATTGGCTTTGGTATCGTTCAAAGCTTCTTTGGTGATTTTTCCTGATGCATAGTCACGCTGTGCCTGACTATATTGATCTTTGGCTTGTTTAACGGCCTCAGCTGCATCTTTGACAGCGCCTACTGCAAGCGCGGCGTCCAAGTATGCATTTCGTACCCCAACTTCAGTACTAATCGTTTCCTTATGCGTCTTATCTTCAACCGTGGTTTTATTTTCATAACCACCAATATTTAAATCACCTCGACCATGATCAATAACAGTATCACCTGTCGCTTTGATATTTTGACCGAGTATGTCTACCCCTTCAGCACCTTGTATTTTAAGGTTTTCAGTCTGGATTGAACCTACTTTATGGGTTATTTCAGTAGTTTTAGTACTTTGCGTGGTATCTTCTGAAACAAAACCACCTAAACGCACGCTATCTTTGTTGAGCTTAACGCCTAATCCTTCAATGGTTTCCTTACTATGTGAAGTGACTGAAATGTTTTGTTCTTCGGCAGCATTCAATGTCACCTTTTGACCTGAAAGGATCGTATTCTTTGCAGTAATATCAGCACTGGTCAGTGTAGTTTGACCTGATGATCCAACATAAACATTGTTCGCTGTTAAATTTGTACCCGTTTGCTTAATTTGCTCTTCACGTTTGCTGTTGGACTCACCCACTGTCAGTTTGGTATCTACTTTAACGCCAGGGAATAAAGATTGAACGCCAGCCAGACCAACTTCGGTGACTTTCATTAACTCTTTAACAACGCCACGATAACCTTTTTGTTGTTCATCCCACTGCTGATCTTGTGTTTCCAGCGTAGTCAGTTTTACATTTTCAGGCATCAATGAACCGTCAGCAGATTTCAATGTCCCATCGACTTGACGTTGCATCAAAGTATTGCCTACAAAAATACTTTGCCCAGCCGTGATATCGTTGGCTTGTAACTCTATATTTTTAGCTGCATTGATATCAATATTTTTTCCAGCAACCAACTGGGTTTGGGAAACTTCTTGATCAATATAACCCTTTTGACGATTGTTATAGGTCGCAAAGTTAGATTTTGAAGATGTTTCGCTTACGCTCTTTTCATTGATTGTTGAGAGTAGGTTGACATTACCTTGTAAAGCTTGAATCTGGATACTATCACCAGCACCTACTTGTAAATGTGTCGCAGTGATATTGCCTTGTTGGCTATTTAAAATAATATTTTTCCCAGCATTTAGCTGATTGGCGATTGAAGTGGTTGTATTCTCATCATAAGTTGATGATTTCTTACTACCAAATGAACCTTTTGAATGAAATTGGCTAGACATAGAACTCAGGTCTAACCCATTCTCAAGTAAAATATTGTTTTGGGCAGAAAGTTGAATACTGCCTTGTTTGCTGTTCAGGTCAACCGCTTTACCACTAATATTTTGGGCATTTATGAGTAACGACCCTTCGCTGCTGATTTGACTGCCTATGTCCTGTTGCTTTTTATACTGGTAACCACTTTTTGAATCAATTTTCAATTGTTCTGTTTGACTTGTGGTTACTGTTCCAATATCAAGATTACCCAAAGTATTGAAGATGGTCGTACCTTGACTATTATTGATTTGCGCAGCTTTTAAGTTGGTATTTCCCGCGACATTTATCAGTAATGTAGTTTGGCTTGGGTCAATCTTGTTCTGACTACCTGAACCAACATAAATTCCCGCCATGCGATCGATATTGGTTTGTGATGAACTAAAACCACCAACTTTCGATTCGGTTGAAAGTGTAGTTGATTCAATATTCAAATTCCCGCCAACCTTCAACGCCATAGACTCTTTGGCACTAATTTGACCACCGATATTGTTCAAATCTTTTTTGGTTTCTATAGCAACTTGATTACCATGAATACGTCCATTTAAATTTTGCACATTATCAGCAGTAATTTGCACTGCTTGGCGTCCAGCAATCGTTGCACCATTGATCAAATCACCATCTAACTTAAACTGAATGGCATCACCAGAAAGTAAGGTACCATCTCCTTTTAAGTCACCCACTCGTGCTTTAACATATACTTGTGGAACAAGGGCTTGAGTCTTTGTGCCATTTGGTAAGATCACAGTTTGTTCAACGAGCCAAACAATATCACTGGTCAACTGCGCAGTTTGAGCAGCAGTTAATGCAATACCAGGACGTAGACCATACAACTTAGCGAAACTTACCCCATTGTTCATGAGTGCTTTATATTGCTCATCATCATTGGCATAACCTTCTAAGAAGCGATAACCAGTTAAGTTCGCAATCTGATCTTGCACTAAACGTTGTTCATATAAGCCATCAGCTAGGCGCTTTTGTTGCAAAGCTGGGTCTAATCCAAGTGCATCCAACATATAGTCAGAAGATAACCAAGTTTTATAATTGGTAAAGCTCGGATCTGTTTCAACAAGATATCCTGCTTTACTGTTTGCATTGACACGATATAAAGCGCTATTTGGAACTTTTATCTCAGTGGATTGTAGCGTTCTTATTTCATATTGTGTTGATTCATCGGCTTCACTAGGTGCATTGGCCTGTTGAGTAAAATTATTAGCTTGTGCTTGACCAGCAGCATCACCTTGTTTTTGCGATGTTTGCCCTACAGAAATATTTAAATCTTTAGACTGTAATGAAGATAAATTTTTCTGTAAATCATTCACTTGACTACTATTATTGACTTGCTTTGTATCATTAAGCTGCTGGTTTCGATCATTCACTTGTCCTGCTTTTGATAAACTTACATTTTCATCAAGCAGATTTGCATTTAAATCTTTTGATTGTTGTGATGGCTGATTGAGTTGACCTGCCTGAGTTTGGATTGTATTCGTTAAATCAGCTGAATGACCCGTTGTTAGGTTTTTGCCATTGACCTGCTCAGCTTGCAATATATTGACATTTACCCCTGAAGCATTTACATCCAAATCTTTTGATTGTAATGAAACTTGAGCCCCTTGACCCTTCTGAGTTTGAATGCTATTGGTGATATCAGATGCCTGACCAGTAGTCAAATTTTGCGCATTGGCATGTTCAACCTTTGATACCGTGACTTGTGACCCTGACACATTTAAATCCAAATCTTTAGACTGCAATGATGATTGGTTTTGCTGTCCTGTTTGAGATTGTGTGCTGTTTGATATATTCTCAGCTTGTTTTACAGTTAAATTCTCGCCTTGAGAGTTTTGAGCTTGCTCAATTTGGGTTGAATTATGAGTCTCTTTTAATCCATTTAGATTGGTCTGCTGAGTTTGACTTGATTGAGTTTTATCTCCACTTTGATTATTAGATACCAAAGTTGTCACAATTTGATTTTGGTTTAGCTTCTGGTTGCCCAAAGCTTGACTGACCGCTAAATCAAATGTATCTGTTTGAGTATTTGTAAAAGATTTATTTTTGGTTTTACGCTTCTTCTTCCCCCAACTGTTATATACAATTTCAGATAAACGCTGTGTACCAGTTGCTACAACCTTTCTAATACCTTTAGTATCCTCAAGATCACCAGATGTGATACTACCGCCCAAATTAGAAAGCACGCCACCTGCCAAGATTTGGCTTTTATCATTGAGGACTTGAGCACCATCGAGATTTAAAGCACCACCCGCTTTAATTTGACCAGGTGCGGATTCCATGACTCGCGTCTCAGAAGTCACTTGGCTATAAGTATATTTGGCCCAATCTTCCTTTTTATCTTTTCTTGCAATAAGTACCCCATCAAATGTTTTCCAATCACCCTGATAAAATTTTTCAAGATTATCCTTGCGCTCAATTTCAACCAGTTGGGTCTTAAAGTTCTTATTAATATTGTTGATTTGCTTCGCTGACAAACGCATATTGCCTAAGGATTCAATGGTCGCACTTTCATTATTGATTACTAAAGCTTGCCCAACAGTCTTGTCATTGGTATCTAATCCACCACCGAGATATAAGTTACCAGCACTAAAAATCAGTGATTGGCTTGCATAGTCAGCTGTGTTTGCCAAGTTATTCAAAACTTGAACACCTAGATGCATATCTCCACGAGAGGCAATCACTGGCGCAACACCAGCACTATTAGGTTGATTATTTAAAGTATTTGCATTGATCGCAAGCGTTGTTCCATAAATACGTCCCGTACCTTGATTGTTGAGTGTATTCGCTTGTAGGCGAGTATAATCACCATTGATCAATCCGGTATTATTCAACTCATTTTGTGCAGTCAATCGGGTTTCATGACTTTCAATTTTAGCATCAACCATATTGCCAATATTGACGGCATTTATATCCAGTCGATTACCTGAATTGATCGTTCCATAGTTAATCACATTGCCTTGAGTAATCAGACTTAAGTTTTGATTGGCTTGTAATTGAGCACCTACACTATGAGTATAGCTCTCTTTTAAGTTCACTTGAGCATCGCCCAAACTTAAAACTTTGCCATCCCCTGAAAGGGATTTCGCTGTCAAATTCAGTCCAGTGCCTGATAAAATTTGCCCTTTTAAGTTATTAATTTCCAGTTGATCGCCCACAATGATCAGTTGTTTTTCACTGCTGATTTGACCTGACTGATTATTCAATATTTGACGAATATTCAGATTTTGGTTACCACTACTACGGATAGCACCTGTTTGGTTATTTAAAATATTAGTCGTGATATTTAAATTATTTGCATCAATCCCCTGAATTGATGTGTCAGTTGGACTGGTTGTCAGGGTATTTTGATTATCGAATTGTTGTGTGGTGATATTTAAGTCACCTACTGCCATGATATGACTATCAGCATCACTTGGCTTTAACTTACCATTGTTATTAATCCGATCAATATTGAGTGTCATTCCCCCCATAGACAACAATTGTCCAGACTGATTATCCAGTAGTTGGTTTTGTCCTGTTCCCCAAATATTTAATTGTTTCCCTGCGAGTATTGTGCCTTGTTGATTCAATACTTGATTGACTTGGATACCTAGCTCTTTAGCACTTGCGAGATATCCCTGTGAATTATTCAACGTTTCAACATTACTTAGCTGTATATCACCTTGACTCAGTATGCCTCCTTGTTGACCACTATTAGTGTTTACAAGATCCTGATTGTGAGTATCAATCTGGATGGTTTGCTGAGCCTGAATCAACCCTTGATTATTGTTTAATCGTCCAGAGTCAATTTTAATACTTTCAGAACTTAACGTTCCCTGACTGTTATCCAGTAGCTGCCCTTGGCTATTGAGTTGTAGTAAATTTTTACTATTGATTTGCCCCTGAGCGTTATTCACACCATTCGCGACAATATTGATCCCTTGACCAGCTTGGATTAGCCCTTGTTGATTTTCAAGACGTAATTGTCCTGCATCCAATTGAATCTGTCCTTGAACACTGCCGATTTGTCCTGCATTGTTATTCAGTCCCTGACTCTTTAAGCTCAGTTGTTGGTTTGAAGCAATTACACCACTTTGGTTATTGATCTCTTTTACCGTGCTGATCGCTAAATCTGCTTGGCTATTGATCTGTCCTTTGTTGCTGTTATCGACTTGGCCTGCATTGAGCGTTAACGCTTTGCCTGACAACACCACGCCTGCCTGATTGCTCAATAAGCCACTGCCTGCATTCAGATCAACATCACCCTGCGCACTTCCGATCTGACCTCGGTTGTTATTTAAACCTTGGCTGTTGAGTTTTAACCCCAAATCCGCTGCAATTAAACCTTCTAGGTTGTTGATCGCCTGTTGGCTAGTCAGTTGTAAGTGTCCCTGACTGTTCATTTGCCCAGACTGGTTATCTACACTTTGTGCTGTAACACTCAAGTCTTTCTTCGCTTGGATTGTACCCGACTGATTGGTCAAGGCACCTTGTCCAGCTTGAACAATCACCTGATCTTGTAAGCTGCCGATCTGTCCTTGAGTATTGTTGAGCCCTTCGTCTTTCACCTGTAATAATCCATTGGCGATCAGTTGACCCGTCTGGTTATTAATCTCAGCTTGGCTCAGAATGTTAAGCTGGCCCTGTGCGGTAATTTGACCTTGTGCACTGTTATCAATACTTTGGGCTATGATCTGCTGGTCTGCTCCACTGTGAATTTGACCGGTCTGGTTGCTTAATGCGCCACCCAACTTAAGACTTAGATTCGACTTCTCGCCTGTCTGGATCAATCCTGACTGGTTACTTAAGTCATTTGCTGTAATCTCTAATTGACCATTTGAAGCAATTTGACCGCCATCATTATGAAGATCACCCTGACTATCAATATTGAGTGTATTTAATGCACTAATTACTCCGCTGTTCGTTAGACCACTACTGCTGATATTAAGTGTCTTAGCTGACTGAATTTGCCCTGTAAGGTTGTCTAGACCTTTCTGACCAGTCTGAATCTTCAAATCTCCCTGTTCAGTACCAATCTGACCGTTATTATTGTTTAAACCTTGACTACTTAAATTTATATTTTGTTTCGCAACCATGATGCCTGCTGCATTGTTTATGTCTTGCACACTGGTAATACGAAGATCACCCTGAGTACTGATTAAACCCTGCTGGCTATTCTCTAATTGCTGGGCATCAATCTGCGTGTCACCACCACTGATCAATTGCCCTGATTGGCTATTGTCCAATTTGCCAATCAGTTTAAAACTTAGGTCTCGACCACTTTGTAATAATCCATCCTGATTATTGAGATCTTGGCCTGTTAAATTCAGGCTTTCACCTGAGATCACTTGCCCTTTATGATTGTTTAACCAGTGTTGTTCTAAGACCAGATTCTCTTGGGTCGCGATTAAACCTGACTGGTTATCAATCCCTTGTGCCTTCACACTCAGGTCTTGTTTAGACTGCAGTTTGCCTTGTTGGTTGCTAATTACACCTTGACCAGCATCTACCTTCAGTGTGCTTTCAACACTGCCGATTTGACCCGCATTATTATTTAAGCCCTGACTATTAAGCTGCACCGATTGATTTGCAATGATCTGTCCTGCATTGTTATCAATCTCTTGTTGAATCTGTGCTTGTATCGATCCTTGCGCATTGATTAAACCTGACTGACTATGTAAGCGTTCTGCTTTGATCGCAATGTCTTTCGCTGATTGTAGTGATCCCGATTGATTACTCAGTAATCCTGTACCTGCATCAATGGTCAAGTGTTCTTTGATACTGGCAATTTGACCTTGGTCATTGTTCAGTCCATGACTTTGAATGGTCACCGCATCATTAGCAACAATCTGACCCGCACTGTTGTCTATGCCTTGGTCAATGCTGAGTTCAATACTCTTCTCTGAACTGATCTTACCCAAATGGCTATTTAATTCTTGAGCCTTAAGCTGAATATCATTCTGTGCCTGTATCACACCAGAATTGTTATCAATAGCACCTGAACCACTATCGACTACAACGCCTGCATGAATACTGCCGATCTGTCCTGCATTGTTATTCAACCCTTGGCTCTTTAAGCTCAGTTGTTGGTTTGAAGCAATTACACCACTTTGGTTATTGATCTCTTTTACCGTGCTGATCGCTAAATCTGCTTGGCTATTGATCTGTCCTTTGTTGCTGTTATCGACTTGGCCTGCATTGAGCGTTAACGCTTTGCCTGACAACACCACGCCTGCCTGATTGCTCAATAAGCCACTGCCTGCATTCAGATCAACATCACCCTGCGCACTTCCGATCTGACCTCGGTTGTTATTTAAACCTTGGCTGTTGAGTTTTAACCCCAAATCCGCTGCAATTAAACCTTCTAGGTTGTTGATCGCCTGTTGGCTGTTCAGTTGCAGTTGGCCCTGACTGTTCATTTGACCAGACTGGTTATCTACACTTGGTGCTGTAACACTTAAGTCTTTCTTCGCTTGGATTGTACCCGACTGGTTGGTCAATGCGCCTTGTCCAGATTGAACTATCACCTGATCTTGTAAGCTGCCGATCTGTCCTTGGGTATTGTTGAGCCCTTCGCCTTTAACCTGTAATAATCCATTGGCAATCAGTTGACCCGTCTGGTTATTAATCTCAGCTTGGCTCAGAATGTTAAGCTGGCCCTGTGCCGTCATTTGACCTTGTGCACTGTTATCAATACTTTGCGCTGTGATCTGCTGGTCTGCTCCACTGTGGATTTGACCGGTCTGGTTGCTTAATGCGCCACCCAACTTAAGACTTAGATTCGACTCCTCTCCTGTCTGGATCAATCCTGTCTGGTTACTTAAGTCATTTGCTGTAATCTCTAATTGACCATTTGAAGCAATTTGACCGCCATCATTACTGAGATCACCATCACTCACTAACTCGACTTTGCCTAAACTATTCAGTGTTCCTTTATTGTTGTTCAGCCCCGTACTCTGTACGTTTAAATCACCTGTCGATTGTAGCGTACCAGATTGGTTAAGCAGTGCGCCCTTGCCTGTGCTGATCGTCACCTGTTCTTTGACACTGCCAAGTTGGCCTTGGCTATTGTCTAATCCTTGACTCTGAATTTCGACAAACTTGTTGGCGGCAATGATACCCGCATTGTTATTGACGTCTTGCTGAGTCCTAATGCTCAAGCTGCCTTGCGCATTGATTAAACCCTGCTGGCTATTCTCTAATTGCTGGGCATCTATCTGCGTGTCACCGCCACTAATCAGCTGCCCTGATTGGCTATTGTCTAGTTTGCCAATCAGTTTAAAACTTAAGTCTCGACCGCTTTGTAATAATCCACCCTGATTATTGAAATCTTGGCCTGTTAAATTCAGGCTTTCACCTGAGATCACTTGCCCTTTATTATTTTTTAACCAGTGTTGTTCTAAGACCAGATTCTCTTGGGTCGCGATTAAACCTGACTGGTTATCAATCCCTTGTGCCTTCACACTCAGGTCTTGTTTAGACTGCAGTTTGCCTTGTTGGTTGCTAATTACACCTTGACCAGCATCTACCTTCAGTGTGCTTTCAACACTGCCGATTTGACCCGCATTATTATTTAAGCCCTGACTGTTGAGCTGCACTGATTGATTTGCAATGATCTGTCCTGCATTGTTCTCAATCTCTTGTTGAATCTGTGCTTGTATCGAGCCTTGCGCATTGATTAAACCTGACTGACTATGTAAGCGCTCTGCTTTGATTTCAATGTCTTTCGCTGATTGCAGTGATCCTGATTGGTTACTCAGTAATCCTGTACCGGCATCAATGGTCAAGTGTTCTTTGATACTGGCAATTTGACCTTGGTCATTGTTCAATCCATGACTTTGAATGGTCACCGCATCATTAGCAACAATCTGACCCGCACTGTTGTCTATAGCTTGGTCAATGCTGAGTTCAATACTCTTCTCTGAACTGATCTTACCCAAATGGCTATTTAATTCTTGAGCCTTAAGCTGAATATCATTCTGTGCCTGTATCACACCAGAATTGTTATCAATAGCACCTGAACCACTATCGACTACAACGCCTGCATGAATACTGCCGATCTGTCCTGCATTGTTATTCAACCCTTGGCTCTTTAAGCTCAGTTGTTGGTTTGAAGCAATTACACCACTTTGGTTATTGATCTCTTTTACCGTGCTGATCGCTAAATCTGCTTGGCTATTGATCTGTCCTTTGTTGCTGTTATCGACTTGGCCTGCATTGAGCGTTAACGCTTTGCCTGACAACACCACGCCTGCCTGATTGCTCAATAAGCCACTGCCTGCATTCAGATCAACATCACCCTGCGCACTTCCGATCTGACCTCGGTTGTTATTTAAACCTTGGCTGTTGAGTTTTAACCCCAAATCCGCTGCAATTAAACCTTCTAGGTTGTTGATCGCCTGTTGGCTGTTCAGTTGCAACTGGCCTTGACTGTTCATTTGACCAGACTGGTTATCTACACTTTGTGCTGTAACACTTAAGTCTTTCTTCGCTTGGATTGTACCCGACTGGTTGGTCAATGCGCCTTGTCCAGATTGAACTATCACCTGATCTTGTAAGCTGCCGATCTGTCCTTGAGTATTGTTGAGCCCTTCGCCTTTAACCTGTAATAATCCATTGGCAATCAGTTTACCCATCTGGTTATTAATCTCAGCTTGGCTCTGAATGTTAAGCTGTCCCTGTGCCGTCATTTGACCCTGTGCACTGTTATCAATACTTTGCGCTGTGATCTGCTGGTCTGCTCCACTGTGGATTTGACCCGTCTGGTTGCTTAATGCGCCACCCAACTTAAGACTTAGATTCGACTCCTCTCCTGTCTGGATCAATCCTGTCTGGTTACTTAAGTCATTTGCTGTAATCTCTAACTGACCATTTGAAGCAATTTGACCGCCATCATTACTGAGATCACCATCACTCACTAAGCTGACTTTGCCTAAACTATTCAATGTTCCTTTATTGTTGTTCAGCCCCGTACTCTGTACGTTTAAATCACCTGTCGATTGTAGCGTACCAGATTGGTTAAGCAATGCGCCCTTGCCTGTATTGATCGTCACCTGTTCTTTGACACTGCCAAGTTGGCCTTGGCTATTATCTAGTCCTTGACTCTGAATTTCGACAAACTTGTTGGCGGCAATGATACCCGCATTGTTATTGACGTCTTGCTGAGTCCTAATGCTCAAGCTGCCTTGCGCATTGATTAAACCCTGCTGGCTATTCTCTAATTGCTGGGCATCTATCTGCGTGTCACCGCCACTAATCAGCTGCCCTGATTGGCTATTGTCTAGTTTGCCAATCAGTTTAAAACTTAAGTCTCGACCGCTTTGTAATAATCCACCCTGATTATTGAAATCTTGACCTGTTAAATTCAGGCTTTCACCTGAGATCACTTGCCCTTTATGATTGTTTAACCAGTGTTGTTCTAAGACCAGATTCTCTTGGGTCGCGATTAAACCTGACTGGTTATCAATCCCTTGTGCCTTCACACTCAGGTCTTGTTTAGACTGCAGTTTGCCTTGTTGGTTGCTAATTACACCTTGACCAGCATCTACCTTCAGTGTGCTTTCAACACTGCCGATTTGACCCGCATTATTATTTAAGCCCTGACTATTAAGCTGCACCGATTGATTTGCAATGATCTGTCCTGCATTGTTATCAATCTCTTGTTGAATCTGTGCTTGTATCGATCCTTGCGCATTGATTAAACCTGACTGACTATGTAAGCGTTCTGCTTTGATCGCAATGTCTTTCGCTGATTGTAGTGATCCCGATTGATTACTCAGTAATCCTGTACCGGCATCTAAATCTAATCTGCCCTGTACAGAACTGATTTGACCTTCACTATTATCAATACCCTGAGATTGAATTTGAACATCGGCATTTGCTGCAATTTGCCCAGTTTGATTGTTAACCTGTAACTGGCTATTTAATTTAAGATTTTGTTGAACATTGATTTGACCTTGCGTATGGTTATCAAGCGAACCTGCCTGAATATTGGCATTATTACCTACATAAATTTTACCTGAATGACTATTGTCTAAAAGCCCTTTAACCTTAAGGTTGAGATCCTGTCCCTGTGCTGTACTAAGTGTTCCACCCTGATTATTTAAAGCCCCCGTATCCATACTCAATACTGTCTGGCTTTGGATAAAACCCAACTGATTATTCAGTTGTTGCTGTATCGCTAAAGTCAAAGGGCTCTGCTTACCACGCTGGATAAGCTGTCCTTGCTGATGATTTAATTGATTCGCTTTCAGAATAATGTGTTCAGCTGAAGTTACACCCTGACTTAAATCAAGAATTCCTGCTTGTAATTGTAATTGACCATTACTGAGTATTTTTCCTTGATTACCCTGTAACTGATCAACCTGAATATCGAGTTGTCCTGTTCCTGCATGGATAAGTTGCCCTGCAGTATTATTTAATGATGTCGTGTTGAGATTGACCTGTGCTGCATTACTACGAATCTCACCTGACTGGTTATTTAGGATCTGACTAAAATTCAAATCCAACTGATCAGTTCCAGTGTGTAAGATATGACCTTGACTATTATCTAAACTATTGGCATTTAGCTTAAGGTCTTTAGCACTTAAAATACCTTGCTGATTATTAATAACATCATGACTATTCAATGATAAGTGTTCTGCAATCACCTGAGCTGAATGCGTCGAGATATTGCCTAACTGACTACTTAATTCAATATTTTTGGATTGAAGTTGCCCTTTACTCGCATCAATGTGATTTTGACTTTGCACATTAAGATTTTCACCTGCAAAGCTTTGTCCATGTAGTTCCACCTGATCTGCAATAATCTTAAGATCGCCTGTTGTACCTAGTTTACCTTGGCGGTCCAACCCTGCTGCAATTAAACCAGACTGTTGATGTTGCAAGGTTTGGCTCTTGAGCTGAATTTCCTGTCCTGCGCTCAAAGATCCGGTATTTTGTAAGTTTTGCCCTATGATATTCAGATTTTGATCGGCATAAATACTGCCACTGTTATTCAACTGTTGATGTTCAAATTCAATATTATTAGCTTGAATCTGCCCTTGATTATTATCAAATTGAATGGCACTACTGATTAGGTTTTGTTTTACAACAATGGATCCTAGAGTATTATCGACTGAACCATGTTTTTGCTGAACATTTTCAGCTAGAATTTGACCTGAGTTGTTATTTAAGTTTTGGCTATTCAGATTCAGCTGAGTTTTCGCTTGAATAATACCTGATGCGTTATCTAGTGCTTGTTGTACGTCTAGACCAATATCTTGTTGCTCAGAATAGAGTAGGCCAGATTGATTATTAACTTGTCCTGCCTGAATGCTCAGTTGTTGTCCGCTCGCAATTTTTCCTTCACTATTGTTTAATGCGTCGTTGATATTAATATCAACTTGATCAACTGCTTGAATGGCGCCTTTGTTATTATTCGCACTTGTTGATTGAACCTTTAAGCTTTTATTGACTGCAATCTGACCTGATTGATTACTCAAGATTGTGCTGAGAATATCTGCCTGTTGAACTGTTAATTGACCTTGATCATTATTAAAGTTTTCGCCCTGAACTTTAATATGACCTAGATTCAGCTTACCCTCTTGATTCGCCAAAATATTATTGGTATCCAAATCAATTACACCACGGGCAATAATCGCGCCTTGATCATTATTCAACTGTTCCTTGACATGGATATAACCCTTATCATAGTCTTTTGGAACATTTGTTGTAGAACTGTCCTTGGCAATCTCAACACTGCCACCATCTTGAGCTGGATTGTTCGGTTTTACTGCAGTTGAACCTGAACCACTTGTTTCACCTGCACTTCCTTGATTATTAACATCAGTGTCACCTGAGGTTGCTGAATTTTTAGCAAGACCAATTCTGCCGCCAGTATTACTTATTGAGCCTGAGATTAAATCTAGTGATTGCGCCCCAGTCTGCTCAATTGAGCCACTGTTTTTTAAGCTCTCGGCATCCAGCACAATACGTGCCGCGTTTAATATTCCTGCATTGGTTAAAGTTTTTTGTTGGTTTAAATACAGTTCATCTGCACTGCTGATTAAACCTGAGTTATCCAAATTTTGGCTATCTACTTTAACTTGTGAGGTAGCACTACTGATATTTCCTGTATTTTTAATATTTTCTGCATTTAATTGCAGTTGATCTTTATTGGCGATCATATTGCCTGTATTGATTAAGTCACCATTGGCATTTAAATGCATTTGACCTGTCGTAGCATTGAGTGACCCGGCATTACGCACTCCTAAACCTTTTTCAGTACCGACCAAATAGATTTTCCCAGCATACATCCCACCTAATTTTCCAACATCAAGGGCAAAGCTCGGTGTAGGTGAAGATGGGGTACTTGTTGTTGCACTAATTTTTGCTGAGTTTGGATCTTGAACATTGATGTCGTTTTGACCCAACACGGTTTTTAGCTCATTGGCATATAGACCCGCATTGACATTTAAAGCACGTGCATAAATATCGGTATAAGGGGTTAAGCTTCCATTTAAGCCTTTCCCTTCAATCGTAACTTGCCCTTCACGTACTCGGAATGAATCAAGATAACCTTGATGCATTACTGCTTGACCCGTGGTTAAGGTAAAACGATCTGCGTTAATCACCCCACAGCCATCACAGACCAAACCAGATGGATTGGCAATCACCACTTGCGCTTGTTTACCCGCAACCTCCAAATAGCCCTTTAATTGACTCGGATTACTGCTGTTCACTTCATTCAGGATGACCTTGGCTTCACCTTTGGCGAGCCATGGATTACCTTGTACCCAGCCACCCAATTGGGTTTGGGTATTATTTCGTGCATTATTTAAAATCGCACCTTCCTGCCCCACATCAAATTGGCTATAGGTATTGCGAGAGACACCACCGGCACTTGGGGTTTGAATATTGACTTGGGTCAAGCCATTGCTGCTGTTGAGAATGGTGGCTTGTTGTGAGTTTGGTGCTGATCGATCTGCCACAATTTGACTTTCAGCAATCGTCGCCATCGGCAAGGTGTAAATTGCTGCACCCAATAGGCTCACCACAGCAAAATTAACAGGATTGAGTTTTTTATAAGTGATTGAAGATGCTCCCGTGACATCCTCTATCTCGATTTCACCAACAGCATGTGATTGCCCCGCTGTTTTGGTACGGCTTTTTACAATCTCAGCAACCGCAATAAACATGCCACGTGCTTGGCTAAAAATAACGCGATAACGATTCTTATTCATAATGTTTTACCTAAATGTTTTAATATTTTTTCAAGATTGAATGTTGCATATGGACATTGAATGTAATGGATTAATACATCCAGTTCAGGCTAAATCCTGTCGTCACATTGTCTGTTTTAAAGTGGTCTGGTTTTTTTAACGGCGTCCCAACAAAAACGTCATAATTGACCGATTTTAAGACTTGCCCACGTAATCCAAAGGCAGCACCCATTAAACTTGTTCCCAGCAATGGATTTGGCTCATGTGCGGTTTTACCCCCCACTTCACCATAGTCAATTCCGATGTACCATTGCATCGGAAGCTTAAACATCGAGCCACTGATTTCATTACGCACTAAAAATCCATTATCTGCCAATAAGGTCTGTTCACCATCAAACCCTCTTACCGTATAGCGATTCCCAATCGAGAATCGATCTTGTGGGGTCAGGGGTTTTTTACTATATTGTGTTCGCCATTCAGCGAGATACTGTAGCGATTGATTACCGACTTTAAATGGCACTTGCAGACCGGCATTGGCTTGTAAAATACCGACATGAGTATAAGCTTCGCCAAACTCTTCTTCAGGTGCATGCATTGCATTAAATGCACCTGTGCCTCGTTTATAGGTTAAATTGCCTGTTAAAGTCGCATTGGCTAGATATTCTATATGATCCAGACTGGCTTTCCAGCCACCAGTTTTTCGACGTTGTACTTCAATTTCTACATCATTGATAAAGTTTTGTGATTCCCGATACCAGCCTCCTACACTGGCTGTAGTTTTTCGTTTGGCATCACGATAAAGTACCCGAGATAAATCAGCCCCGATCAGTTTGCTTTTGCCGCTATAGTTATAGCTTTGGCTATCACCTGCAACCGTTTGGTTATAATCAGACTGACTATAACTGGTGCTAAGTAACCAATATTTGAGTGGAATGCTATAACTTAAGTAATAGCCATCTGTACCTCGTTTACCTTGATCTCCTCCGCCCAAATCATGGTTATAACTACCATAAAACAGGTCATTTGCAGTAAACAGATGGTCTAAAGATAAGGTTGCTGTACCTTGATACTTCCCAGTTGAATCTGAGCCTGCATCATCAACACCTAAATGAATCCGGTAGGGTTTTGTTTGTTGCCATGCCAGTTCTAAATCACTATAGCCAGGTTGATTACGTTGTTCTGAGGGCTTGATTTTAAAGTCTGCCTCAACAGTCGGCACACGTTTAAAGTTTTCTAAGCCTTGTTCAATATCCCGAATATTTAAAATATCCCCAGAGCGAACAGGCAAGGCATTAAATTTATGAGCACGCTTTGACGTTCCTTGAACAAATTGAATTTGATCTACCTTCCCAGCAATCACTTGTAGTTTAATCTCGCCCGAAGCAATATTTTGTTGAGGGAGCAGCATGCGGGTGGTGACATAACCATGACTAATAATACTGTTTTGAATCAGATCTAAGGCTTGGTTTAAGCCTTGTACCCCAATACATCGGCCAATGAGATTATGTTCACCTTGCGTGACAGAGCGCATAGCAAAAGTAAATTGATGCGCATCCTCTCCCATCAACACAAATTTTTTAATTTCAAAACATACATCTTCACTGTTTGATTTTAGATAGTGCAGTTGTGTTTGGGTTTGAAGTTGTTTTTCTAATCCCGTTTGCACTATAGCTTCGGGCTGTAATTGCTTTTGTAATGCTTCATCACGTTGTTGCTGGCGCTGAACAGCATCTAATTCTAACTCTGGACGCGGCTGTGGTTCTGCAGCTTGTATTGTTGTTGCTAAAATGGTAAAAAAAACACTCAAAGTAAGTTTATTAAATTTAAAATTCATATTGAAGTTAGTGTAAGATAATTTTATTAAATTATTACCAATTGGTATAGTTATGTAAACAAAAAATAAATAATCAACGCATTAATTCAAATATACGATTGATTTATAAAAAGTTTATAATTTACAAATAAAACATATTAAAAACACACTATATCTAGATTTTCAACATTTTTTTGGTTATATCAATTCAAAGTATAAACAGCATCATCTGTTTTAAATCCCCCAATCTTGACCTATCAACGGAAAGGTCATATTTGGGGGATAGATCAAAAACATGAAATGGTATTAACTTAGCATTTTGATCGTATCGGCTTTCGTTTTATGCTACAGGCTTGATGTTTTCTTTGCTCTAATTCTCTCGAATGAAAGCCTGAAGATAACAACAAGTACACTTGGCTTTAATTATTTTACAAGCATTAAAGAAATTCTAAATTTCTATGCCTAAATTAAAGAAACCAACTTTGTGTTCAATGGTTTGTAATTTTTGAATTAATAGAAAGCCACCATCTTTAATCAAGATTTAAAACCTTGCTCAAAATAGGTAACTTTTTTATTTTTCAAAATTAATAACTAACCAAGTCTGAATAGTGCCCCTTTATCTCATTAAGCGTTTTAATTTCATAAGGTAAACCCACATAGTTTTCAGCCAATGTAGTTAAACCCGCATGTGAGTCTAAAATATAACTCAATTCAGCCTGCTTAATTTTATGATCAAACTCACTTTCCGTTTCAAAACGATGCAATAAATGCGTCATCCACCATGAAAAACGTTCTGCTTTCCACACACGTTTTAAGCATTTTTCAGAATATTCCTCGATGCCTTGTTCTGAACCATTGAGATAAAATTCAATAAAGGCATTTGACAAATAAGCGATATCAGATGCAGCTAAATTTAAACCTTTTGCTCCTGTTGGCGGAACGATATGCGCCGCATCACCAGCTAGAAATAGTTTGCCAAATCGCATCGGCTCAGTCACAAAACTGCGTAAAGGTGCGATACTTTTTTCAATTGAAGTGCCTGTAACTAAATTTTTACGACTTTCTTCATCAAGGCGATTTTTTAATTCATCCCAAAATCGTTCGTCAGACCATTCATCAACATGATCTGTCACAGGAACTTGCAAATAATATCGGCTACGGGTTTTTGAACGCATACTACATAAAGCAAAACCACGCTCTGACTGCACATAGATCAACTCATCTGAAACAGGTGGAACATCTGCAAGTACCCCCAACCAACCGAATGGATAAATCTTTTCAAAAGTTTTGATTTTATCTTGTGGCACACTTGCACGACAGATCCCATGATAGCCATCACAGCCTGCAATAAAATCACATCTAAGTTGGTAGGTTTGACCATTTTGCTGAAAGCTAACATACGGGTTTTGCTCAAAATCATGAATTTGCACATGCTCAGCTTCATAGTATGTGCGTAAACCTGCCGCTTCACGTGCATGCATTAAATCTTTGGTGACTTCCGTTTGTCCATAAACCGTAACTTGTTTACCCTGAGTTAACTCAGATAAATCCACACGATGTTTCAAGCCATTGGTTAAAATTTCAATACCATCATGCGCTAAGCCAAACTTCTTGAGGTTTTCATCCACACCCGCTTGCTTCAATAAATCAACCGATACTTGTTCAAGTATCCCTGCTCGAATACGTGCAGCTACATATTCAGCACTACGTTGCTCAATGAGCACATGCGAGATACCCGCTTTAAACAACAGTTGTCCAAGCAATAGCCCGGCTGGACCTGAACCAATAATCGCAACTTGTGTGGTTAAATTTTCCATAACATTTTCTCCATATCCTGACTATTAAATTAATTTTTTTGATCTATTTTTGATATGGTGAAAACTGGATAATCACCGTATAGTGGCAGTAATGACCGTATATCGGCCATAAAATCATAATCGGGAAGGGATGAACGATGAGATACGATTTAATTGAGAACGAAGTTTCAGGTGAAACCATTAAGCAAGATGATTACATCGCTGGACTGGCCAAAGGACTAAGTTTACTTGAAGCCTTTGGGGTTGATCGCCAAAAACTCAATTCGACCCAAATTGCAGAACGCACTGGATTGAGCCGTACAGCGGCACGAAGATATTTACGAACTTTAAAATATTTAGGTTATTTAGAAACTGATGACCACTATTTTTGGTTAACTCACAAAGTATTACGCTTATCGAGCTCCTATTTAAGTTCTGCACATTTGCCTAAAGTTGTGCAACCTATTCTCAATCTGTTAAGCGCACAAACCAGTCTAACTTTTTCACTGGTGGTTTTAGATGAACATGAAGTCGTTCCGATTGCCCGAAGCTACTTACCTCAACACGATAATTTGCGCTTAAGCCCTTATGGGATGCATTTGGGCAATCGTTTGCCTGCACATGCAACTTCAACAGGCAAGGTTTTATTGGCAGCATTAAATTTAGAAGAACAAAAACACTGGGTAAATAACTATAGTTTGAAACGCCTCACCGCTTATACCATTCAAGATGAAGCTCAGTTTTACCAAGTATTGGCAGAAATTCAAAAACAAGATTATTGTTTATCAAAAGAACAACATGAATTAGGGGTTATTGCCATTGCAGTCCCCGTATTAAATGCACAAGGCAAAGCAGTCGCTGCATTAAACTGTATTGCACAAACATATCGGGTCACTGAAGAACAACTGATTCAGCAGGTCTTACCATTACTAAGAAATACAGCTTATGAATTGAGAAGTATGGTTTAAAATTATTCCAAAAACTTTTTTATGAATACCGAAATTACTAAATACCTTTTTTATTTTAGAAATAGCTGGCTTTTATGTAAAAAGGCAGCAGATTAGGGAACAATGGTTCAATTCGACCTATTCTACCAAAATCATTCACCGTATTATTATCATATTTATTTTCTGAAACTTGAGTTAATTCAAAAATATTCATTACTGTTTATAGTGGTAACTGCTCCCGATAAAGGATGAATCTTCACATATGCTAAGTTTTACACATTCAATTGAGCTGTCTAAAGCACTTTTTGAAAACCTCCATGTAGATTTTTTAAAGTGGAGTGAATTTTATAAGTATGTTGTGGATTAAGATTCAATTTACGCAATGGTCCTTTAGGTGCTTGAGTTTTAGGAACAATATTTTAGCTGCTTTTAGTATAGTACCCGTACATCCTATAGTTATGAGTAGCGCTATTGTTAAAACGGCTACCACACCAATTTTTAGTAGTTTGCGCATATTTATAGTCTTACTCTTTTGACCAATATACTCATCATTCGCTTTATCATAGTGCACTGAGGGTGTTCTTAGGCGGATTCATCTAAGCTTGATAGTGCCTATAAACTCACATCATCAAGCCTCAAGCATTCATAATTGAAAAAACACCCGAAGGTGCTTTTTAAAAATCAGATACTATTTAATCGCCTGCGCATAACGGTCACTAACTTTCTGCCAATTCACAACTGACCAAAATGCTTTGGTATAGTCAGCTCTGCGATTTTGATATTTTAAATAATACGCATGTTCCCAAACATCCAAACCAAGTAAAGGCTTGCCTTTGACTTCAGCAATATCCATTAGTGGATTATCTTGATTTGGGGTAGAACTTACATCCAGCTTACCTTCTGGTGTCACAATCAACCAAGCCCAGCCTGAGCCAAAACGTCCTGTGGCAGCTTCATTAAATTTTTTCTGGAAATTTTCAAATGAGCCAAAGTCATTATTAATTTGTTTTAACAATGCTGCTGAAGGTTTTCCTGATTTGGATACGGGGGTTAAGCTTTCCCAGAAAAAAGCATGGTTGAAATGTCCACCACCATTGTTGCGAACTGCTGCGTTATACTTTGAAATTTGAGCTTGGATGGCTTCAATATTTAATTTATCTAAAGCAGGATAGTTCTTAATTTGTGCATTTAAATTATCAACATAAGCTTTATGGTGCTTGCCGAAATGGATCTCCATGGTTGTTTGATCAATTGCCGGCTCTAGTGCATTAACACTATAAGGTAATGGTGCTTGCTTGAATTCAGCGTTCGCAGAAAAACTCAGCCCTGCGATTACCGCAACGACTAAGGTTTTTAAACTTTTATTCATCAGACTTCCACTTAAATGATAATACAAATCATTTACACGCTATAGGTATTCGCTCTTATTGTCAAATCTTAATAACCTTCTTATTCAGATATGTATAAAAATCAGAACATAAAAAACACCTGAAGAAAGCTTTTTATTTGAAAGTATTTTCACCAATGTTAAAGTAATGTTTACGCAAAGATTTAGTTTATAAAAGCCTAAAATTCGAGCTTGAATCAAGAAAAATTAAACATATATAAAACTTATTAAATTTATCTCATGAATTAGTAGAAAACTCCCTTCTAATCGCCTTTTTAAACTATACTCAGAGGCCTACAACATTCTATATTTTTATCTAAGCTTCAATAATCTTTATCTGGCCTAATCTATATTATCAGATTTTATTTTACTCGTTGCCTAGAGTATTAAAATAAATAGTTTAATTCTCACCATGAAATTGAAAAAATTTTTTGATTAACGACATGTGTGATCTTAACGCTATAACCTGCACTTTTAAATTCTTTTGTCAAAGCATCAATTTCAGATAAACTAATACCACTTGCAATATATTCATTAGCAAATTTTTCTCCACGACCAGCATTGGCTATAATATTATTGATCAAGTTACTTTTAAGTTGATATAGAGAATCATCCTGAGATGAATCTGAGATTTTCTTTGCCTCATAGGCCGGAATTATGATCATAACTTTATCTCATCTAATCAAATACAATCTATATCCAGATGACATCAAGAAGAATTTATGAGTGCCAAATAAATACTTATAAAATATATATTAGAAAAAAATACCCATGCTTTGGGGAAAGATGGGTATATAAACTTAACAAAGCGTTTTTCTTAACTTTAATAATATAGACTAAACAAAATTATTTCAATTTTATTTAAATTTAAATACATGTTTTAGAAACCATTTCTGATTAAAGTACATAAAAATTTACTTATGAGCGTATTGAGAGGTTAAATTTCAATAAATTTGTTCATAAATAAAGAGCGGTTTAGTTTGTTAAATATTTATTAGCTAAATATCCAATAAAAATTAGATAAATCCAAATCCTAAAAATTCCTGTTTTTATTTAGTGTATTAAATTACATGATTTATTTACATTTTTTAATATTAAACTTATATCTATTATTTTAAAAAACTCATATTTTACTCGATTAAACAAAAAAATATAAATTAATTTAATTATCTCTTAAAATAATTTACTAATCCAACAATCTGGGAATATCTTCAATTTTAAAATCAGCATCATATTTTCTTTTAATAAGGTAAACCAACTCATCAAACATGTTCTGATAATTCTCTGCCCTATTCTGAGCACTTATAACATGTTGTGTGGAGTCAATAACGATCGCAAGTAATTGCTCATTCTCAGAACAAAGGCTGCTTATTTCTTTTTCTGCTTTTTCCAAAGCTTTGATGAGTTGCTCTTTATTCATTTTTTCAACACTCAAATTTTATAACGTAGATAATTTTTTAAATTTTACCTCACATTTCAAGAGCTTTTATTTGCTAAATATTTAATAAATAAAATTTATAACAAAAAAATCCTCCTCTAGATAGAGATAAATATATTTTTATTTATTCAATCATTTTTAATTATAAAAATTTTTAATTCAAGGTTTTAAAAACTATGAATTTTAATAAAATAATTTAATTCTTTTGAATACTAGATTTCCCTCATAGATCCAATAAATTTTCATTACGCAAGTTAGAAGCTCATTTCTCTAGAGTATTTTTCTTAATAAATCCAACTAATCTAGCTTAGGTCAAAATGAGTGATGAATGTCTGATGGCTAATATTATCAAAACATATCCTGATCTAATTATTTTAATAGATAATGCTTATTGAACATTTGCAGATAACTTTAAATCTTTGTTTGCAGTTTACCCTGACAATACCATCTTGATTTATTCTTTCGCTAAATATTTTAGTGCAAATGGATAGAGACTTGGAGTCATTGCCTCGAATAATCATAATATTTTAGATAAGAATGTGCGGTACTATCTACTAAGCACAAAAATGAACTAGAACTATATTACTCATCCCTCACCACAGATCCATCTATTATGAAGTTTATCGACTGCCTTCTTGCCGATAGACGAAAATGTTGCATTAAATTACACGGCTGAATTATCCACACCTCAACAAGTTCAAATGGTTCTCTTTGCCTTATTTAATATGATAGAAGCTCCAAAGCTATAAAAAGCAGTGAAATCGCTAGTTCGAGAACGTGATGCGGCCCTTTATAGACTCCTTGGCGTTCAAACTCCACAAGCTCCGAATGCAGTTGATTACTCTACCTTGGTCAATTTAGAAAATACCTCACAAAAACTATATGGTGATGCGTTTGCTGATTGGCTGAGGAAAAATAAGATTCCAACAGAATTACTCTTCCGAGTTGCTGATGAAACAGGTTTAGTACTGCTTCTGGGTTCAGTTTTTGGAGTTTAATATCCTTCTGCCGATGTCTCGCTAACCAATTTAAAGGAATTCCAATATGCAGTAATCAGAGCTTCATTACGAAAATTTGCTGAAGTAGCCTATCAGGAATATAAAAAAGTCAGCAATAAGAATAAATAAGTATTGATAGCTTAATGATTTTTTTTAAAAGAAAAAGATCGCATTAATACGATCTTTTTTGTTTATGAATGAATAGCCAAGTTAAACTCTTTTACCTGTAGCTATCAAATCTCATAACAGTATTCAAACAGTCTTAATTTTGCACTTTACATTTTATTGCTTGTGCTGGAGTAATATTGGTTGCTGAAACTAATTGAGTAGAATCAAAACCTTCTGTTTCCTCTATAAATAAATGATAGTTTTTAATTTGAATCGTTGCCTGTCCTTCATATTGGCAATACCCTTTTTTAATATTGTTTGGTAATTTAAACGTCTTTTTTGCGACATCAAAGTTGCTAAAGCAAAACCATACATCTCGGGTATCACCTTTTGGACGTGGAATGAGTGTAGCTGATGTTTTGTTGGGTTCAAAGCAAATATCATCGCCCATATAATCCAAATATTCAGGGTCTAAATTACGTGAAAATTTTCCAGTTAAAGTGGCTAGTCCCTGATAATTTTTAAAACCAGACTCGGTATTTTTGTATTTGAAGCTTTGTGCTTGTACAAATACTGGCAATATCCCTAAGGCGATCACTAAAATTTTTTTCATCATCATCCTAATCTACATTTTATAAAGTACTAAATTTTCAGTAATCTTACCCAATCTCAACAAATAAAAAAACTACTTAGACATCTATTACAACTACCTTTTACTCAACAATTTGACTTGTTCAATTTGTTGCGTGGTTACTATGAATTTTAGACAATCGTCAGTAAAAATATATAGAAAATAGATTTTAAATTAGACTCATAGTGAACTGACCCCATAAGTTGAGCACAACTCATGGGGTATTTTTATGTTAAGACACTAGTCTTGTGAGTCAGGATACAAAGGACGATTTCCGGGACTAATTCGGTTGATATGCAAAAAGGTCATATGACGTTCGTACTTATCCAGAATGTCATTAATTACCTGCTCTTTGGTGTATCCAACCAAGTCATTGTCCTGTGAACCTTCGTACAAGAAGGTTTCTAAACGATAATAATATTGCATACCGCGTTTACCCCGTTCACTAAAAGTCGGCGCAATATAACGCACAGGCCAGATCTGATAAACGAAATTAAACTCTTCTTCGATGTAGATGGTTAAATCAAGATGATACAGCGTATCACTATCTTCAACCTCTCCCTGCATTACTTCGATATTCATCCCACGTTTAACCAACTCATCCGCAACCGTCTGAACTGCAGGTTTACACACACTATCGAGCATACTTAGTGTTTCGCTGCTGCCAGGATGATACATGACGCGAGACAAACGTTGCTTCCAATTTAGAATATCAACATTACCTACAACAGGCGCTGCATTTGGGCTACGACTCGCTTTACGATAATCCTCTAAGCGCAAGGATTTATACAAACCTGCCATCACTAACAACATGACAAAACTGAAGGGTAATCCCATGATGACCGTTGCACTTTGCAAGGCGGTAATTCCATTAGCCATCAGCATGGCTATAGTCAGTAAGCCGATTGCAGTAGCCCAGAAGATACGCAACCAACGAGGTGCATCATTATCAACATTTGAGAATTTGGTCGTGAAGTTCCCAAGAACCAAAGCTCCTGAATCTGCCGAAGTGACATAGAATAGTAAACCGGTAATTGTGGCAATACCCGCAATAAAGGCAAAGCCTGGATACTGAGCAAGTAAATCATAGAAGCCATGTGCGGGATTGGTCAATACGGTTTGTGCCAATGTGGTATTACCATCAAAGATCACGCTATGTAAGGCACTATTACCGAAAATAGACAACCATGTGATGGTGAACAATAGCGGAATGATCAAAGTACCGCAGACGAATTCACGGATCGTACGGCCACGAGAAATCCTCGCCAGAAATAAGCCTACAAATGGAGACCATGCTACCCACCATGCCCAGAAGAACAAGGTCCAGCTATTCATCCAGTCTTTTGGTCGATCAAAGGCAAAACTTTCCAAAGCTAAACTTGGGAAGCGACTAATATAATCACCAAAGTTTTGTACCAGCGCATTCAGCAGAAATTCAGTATTTCCGAGGAACAATACGAACAGCATCAAGCCAATTGCAGCATAGATATTAATTTCTGACAGGACCTTGATGCCTTTATTTACCCCAGCAGTCACCGAAATAATGGTCACAATCACTGCGACTAAAATCAGGGCAACCTGAACCCAGAGATTTTCTGGGATATCAAACAGCACATGTAGACCATAATTGATCTGAACTACTGCAATACCGCAGGTAGTAGCAATACCAAAGATTGTGCCGATCACGGCAGCAATATCCACAGTATGCCCAATAGGACCATCAATTTTTTTACCAAAGATTGGATATAGTGCAGAACGAATGGTTAATGGCAAATTATAGCGGTAACTAAAATATCCCAATGCCATCCCCACCAAAGCATACATCCCCCACCCTGTTAAACCATAGTGGAATAATGTCCAGACCATGCCCTGACGTGCAGCTTCATAAGTCTGTCCTTCACCTATGGGTGGATTCATATAGTGTGATAACGGCTCCGCAACCGAGAAGAACATTAAGTCTGTCCCAATCCCCGCAGCGAACAACATCGCTGACCAACTCAGTAAACTAAACTCAGGTTTCGAGTGTTTAGGACCAAGTTTGATATCGCCATAACGTGAAAAGGCAATAAAAATCACAAAGATTAAATACAATGTTGCAGCTAATAAATAATACCAACTGAATTTATCACTGACCCAAGCCAATACCACATTCAATAAATGATTGGCAAAGTCATTAAATAAAATCGTAACAAGTGCAAATGTTAAAATAAGTAGAGCTGAAACATAAAAGACCACACGATTCAAATGATCTTTATTCGCTAATGTAGCATCATCAACCGCTCTTGGATTATCTGTCGCCATACAATCCTCAGGAAGTTAGAGAAGAAAAAGAAGATATTCATCTACGTCTTTCCATCGCTAAATCAATGAAAATAAATATTTGAATAGAAAATGAAAAACAAAAGTTATTTACCCAATTAAAATGTTTCAGATTTTTTCAGTTATGTGATGATTGAGTTAATGTCTTTATCACTTGCATTGCTATAGGACTAAATTGGTCCTCTTTAAGTGTATTGGCTGAGCCAAACATATACAGCACAATAATGATAGAGAACGATATACCAAAACAGCGCGTTAGAGTCGAAACTTCCTACCAACACCTGTCAAATGCATACTATGCTAATCGCCACAGACCAAAAAATTAGTAAACAAATTGGTGATACACTTTCATTACTTCCCCTTTTAAGGAAAGATTTGCGAGCTGAGTATAACAGAACCTACAAATTCAAAAATAATACGAAACAAATCACAACACCCCATTTACATAAGGATTGAAAGATTAAAAGGAAAAATGAGACCGAGTCACCGGAGATTTTTGCTATTGTTCTAAGATAAATCACAATATTGCTAAAATCGGCATTCAATCACCAGATAAAATTCGGGCGAAAAAAGCGTAGACCAAGCATAGCATCACTTATGATCAGAATACTTCCCCCCAAAATAAAACAGATATTCCCTAAAAAGGGAACTGCCAGCTCAAATTTGAGCTAATACATATAAATCTTTCCCTCTTTTTACATCCCACTTCAATATCGAAGTCAAAGGGTAAAATCCGTAAAGCCTCATGTCGATATTTAATGAAAAATTCGACACGTATATATATAGATATGTTGATAAAACTTATAAAAATCGGCATAAGATATTAAATGTGTTGATGACATCAGCATAATGCAATTTGAATAAGGCCGCTATTTTTAAAGCAATTGCAATACATCCACTTAAACCTTAGCCACTTTCGCCTTCAAACTTTTTAAAACTATATTTTGACTCTTTTATATCTTGGTATTGACTCGCCTTATGTGTTAATTCAAAAACAAGATAAAGTTAGAAATTTTCTTTCCAATAAAAAATCTATCATTGAATAAACAAAATAAAGGATCAAAAAATGAAAAAATTCCTACTTCTCTTCCTCTTAATTAGTGGTGAAACTTGGGCTGAGTTGCCAAAATCCAAATCATTATGTCAAATCCAAGCTCAACAATTAAAATTTGCTCGTTTAGTTGCTCTTAGTAGTCTTTTTGATAAAGATGAAAATTCAACTTACGGAAAAAGCTTAAGTGCTTTGTTTTTAAAAAATCAAAAGAAATGTAAAGTTTCCCGTGAACAGATTGAGCCTACAGATGAACAGGTAATGAATGCTTATGATGAACTCATTGGTTTACCTATAGAACAGCAAAAAATACGATGCAGAACGGCAGATAAACAAATCAAAGCCCATTTCTGAAAACTTACGACTTATTCGGTAAAACTATTTCAGCATAGTGAATTATAAAACTGCTTTGGCTAAGATATAGATGTTGAAAGTAAGATTTCAAGTCACCTGTATTATGGTAATTTTACGGAAATCCGAATTATTGGCATTCTTGTATACTCTTATCCCGACTATTGAAATTCATAATTGAATTTTTTTTACTTAGACAGAAGTAATTTATAAATTCATATTGTCTAAAGGATTTTCCTTTTTTTAACTCAATACGGATCTGAGTCTCTAAATAATTTGACATAAGCATATCTTTTGAAAAGCAAAAAATATACTTACTATCTTTATTAGATAAATTTTCTAAACTTTGTGCATATATTTTGTTTGATAATTCATCATTGAAACTTCCACTTTCATTTTTAAATGATGTGTCAAACATTGAAAATTCATTAGAATCATAAATTTCTTGGGGTTTTAATGAACAAATGCTATTATCTTCTAATATTTCATATTGGAAATCAGCTACACGTTTCTCTTTACAACCAATTAATATTATTGATATAAAAAAAACACTTAATATATTAATATTTTTCATGAGATGATAATTCAGAAAATTAAAAAAATTAAAGGAACTAGTGGAATCGGAGTAGAATTAGAAACCAATGTATATCCTGAAGGATTACTTATAATCGGTTGCATTACCTGTCTTATATATTGTGAATTATCAGCTTTATGATTTCGCCAAGCTAAACTGAAATTAATCTGATTATATCCTTCAATTAATCCAAAATAATCAGCTACAATATTAGCCTGTTGCTCAGGATTCAACTTTTTAAAATCCGTATCTTTATTTAATTCATAATTATATGGGTCATAGACAGAATCAGGTAAAGTCCGCTCTAATGTTTGTAGCACTACTCCTCTACCCATTACATTGATATTAAAGCATAAGAAAGAAACAATACAAAATTTGATCACCCTAGCTCGAAACTTCCTCCATTAACAAAATGATTCCTATACGAAATAGCAGGTATTTTCAGTACCAAGCTAGAATCATCCATTAAACAAAAACTACCCGAAAGTAGTTTTTGTTATCCTAAAAAATCATATTAGCTCGATTCCGAATCCTTATTCCCAAGCTTTGCATTTCATATTTTAATCACAAAAAAAAATCTTATGGAAGATTGAGTCTACGGCAATCTTCATAAATAATTTTGCATTGACTCTCAGTAAAGCCATCATAACTACATGCCTCTAAAACTTTTTTCCGCCCCAAAGCTTTTCTACTACCAGGAACCAACATAGGAACAACATCACTTACTTCTCCTGCTGTTGTTCTAGCTTTATATAATTTATTTGTCCCAACCGCTTGCCCTACAGTCGCACAATGATTGTCATCATAAGTGAACCAAATTCTACAATCAGTCCCACCTTTTTTTTCACAATCTTGCAATGCTTTTTCTTCCAACTTTCCACGGAAAATCTTCGCAGTAGCAAAACCAATAACGCCATTTGTACTCGAAGCTACGTAGCCTTCTGTACTTGGTGTACGTGAGCTTGAACCTGAATACCCCCCATTACCACCACCGGGAATAGGCGCACAGCCTTGTACACCTTGACCACCGACAGGATAATACCCCGGAGGACAATTCCCCTCAGCATGTGCAGCACCAGAAATAATAATTGAAAATAGAGCCACACAAATTAATGATATAAAATATTGAATGCTCTGCGGTCTATTGTATTTAGTCATAATTGTTTCATCCGTGTTTGTAATTTAATAGGTGAAATATTTATTTGATCTAAATCTTAAAATAATTCTTAGCTAAAAACCACCTTAGGGTGGTTTGGTTTATCATGTCTTTTATTGAATTAAATGTGTGTCGCAATGAAAACCCACTCAGGTGAGTGAGTTTTTGAGTTTTAATCGGCTTGTTGCACAAAGTCTTGAAAGCTAGAGTTTTCCTAAGTGACATAAATTTAAGTCACAACTTTAGTATATGGACGACCTAATTTAGTAAATTTATTGAGCACTGCTACGCGTGCGTGAATCTCACTCACTTGGCTTTGGAAGTTCCTAGCAGTCAGTTTATCTCCTAATAGTTTGCTACAGTGCATCTTAGTTTCCACTAAACTTCTTCGATGATAGCCTACCCAATTTTTCCATATCGTCCTGCCCAAATGCTTAATCGTTCTTAATCGTTCATTTCTTTCTAGTGAATGAGTTTTTATATCTTTCCACGGCTTCGCATTCTTTCTTAGTGGAATAACGACATGAGCTTTTCTAGATACAATCAATTGACTGCAAATCTTAGTGTCATAAGCACCATCGGCATAGACTGAGTCTATTTGTTCTTCTTATGAAATTTGATGAAGTAAATCACCGAGTACCTGTGAATCACTGAGATTGTTCGTTGTGAGCTGAACTGCACGTCTTTGCAGGGTTTTAGCATCTATCTCTATGTGTAATTGACGCCATTGGCGACGATACTCGGGTTGGTGTTTCTTTCTTTTCCATCAACCTTCATCTAAAAACTTTAAACCAGCAGAATCCACAAGTAGATGTAATCCATTACTGCTTTTTTGATAGCAAATCGCAATATCAATATGCTTTTGTCTTCTGCAAAGAGTGGAGTAATCTAGTGCTGCCCAATCTAAACCACAAATTTAAATGAGGCTTTAAATAAATCCCGAGGTCATTCGTAAAGTTAAACGAAATAGAGATTTGATCATCATACAGCATTGAATTGCTGTATCGGAGTAGGTTTGATTTCGTCCTTGTGTGCCTTTTAATGGCGCATACCATTGGGTAGTAGGATCAAACCAGATCGAGAGATTCCCTCGATTCACCAAAGCTTGGTTGTAAGAAGACCAATTCGTTGTACGATAGGTTTTAGGTGCAGACTTATTCATTCGGAAATTATATTACTGAATCAGACCTTACCAACACCTTTCTGCAACAAAGCCGTATTAGGACATACTTATGACCAAATCAAGATCAGAAATTAATCAAAGAAGTAATGAGCGTCGCGGTATTCTGAGCAAAAGTTATAAGCTTCATGAAAGTACGGTTGAGCAAATCAAAGTACTTTCATAATCTACTGGAGAGTCTCAAGCAAAAATTATCACTGAAGCTGTCAAACTTTACGCTGAACTATTAAATAAGCCCAATTAATTCGCGCTTCTTAAATCTTCAATACAACTTTTCTCTTTTTCTTCCTTATTTCGTGTATCAACCGAGTTCTTAACGCAACTACAGTAATCGTAATACTTTTTCTTATCCAGCTCTTTGGGTGGGTCTATGCCCTGACATTCCGTTAGTACTGTCCCTAGTCTAGGAAATTCTTTACTCTTTTTATTTTCTGAAGGAATACTAGGTTTATATAGAATTATGAGTAGTGATGCTATTATTGCTAAGAAAAATAAATATTTCATACAACCAATAGCCTCCCTAATTCAAAATATTCATATCTATTTATAAAGTAAACCTTAATATTAAATTAAGGATTACTTAAGTCTAATCAATTGAAAATAAAATTAATATAGCAATTTAGATACCAGGAAAAGTAATTACTAAAGCTGATTTCCAATTGAGTTTTGCAGTATTTACGCAGATTTTTGATTGCTTATTATTCAATAAAATATTAGTTCAATTAGTGACAAAATAATAACTAAGGTAGTACCAACGCTTTATTTCAAGCTACTAACAAAATTATTTTGATCAACTTTTCATGTTAAAATGTCATGCATAAAATTAAAAATAACAAACTCTGCTACTGACTGCAAACCATTTGCAATACCTTGCACAACAGCTTACAAATGCGAATCAAACGATATGCAAAATGGATTCATGGTGATAAAAACAGGAAAGAAATGGCAAAACTAAATACACGCACTTAATAAGTGCCTTTTCATATTTATAAAAATGTGGTGCAAAAAATGGTATGTATAGCAAAAATGTGAAAATAAAAAATCCACTTAATATAAGTGGCTTTTTTATAACAAGAATTTGGTGGAGATGGCGGGAGTTTAATTAAAGCCTTAACCCATTATATATATTAAATATTTATTGTCTAGGATATGTATTGTGTAACTTATGTGTAACACACCGCTTTGATAGTTAATGATTTTTTGTGACAGTTTAAAACTTATTCTGAGTTAGGTTTCCGATTTCCGAATTGAACTCAGATCCTCTTTCTTAATTTTACCATCATTTCCTCACTATTAAAGCAAAACATTATAAAAACAAACCGTCGTATTCTGACGCACCTTAGGATATATATTTTGAATCACTTACCAAAATTTCCACCAAGCTTTATGAGGCCAATTAGCGCAAGGGTCAGGAAATAAACCGTGAATTTTGACAAATTCATCTTCTACAAGTTTTCCATCTTGATTTTCATCTAGATATTTAAATAATTTAATGTTTTTATCTTTGCCTTGAAACCGTCTATCATCTGGCCAAGAATATGGTTCAAAATCTTTAACCTTTAAAAATTCATTAAGTTCAAAAGTACCATTTTTATTTGAATCATAGATTTTATAAAATTTCTCCCAGTCTAATGAAGTCGATTCACAGGCATGACTGAAACTTGAAAGTACGCTACAACTGAGAATCAGAATACAGATTATTTTTTTCATTTGTTTTATCCCATCTTTAATTAGCTTTGATTATATAGACAAATTGATTTAGGAAAAATCATTTAAAGAAAGCTATTTTGCAACAATATCAATGTTCCAAAGTGTGATTTCTTTACCCTGCCCTGACTCAAGTTTTAAGCGTTTAGGGCAAGGTATCATTAAGTCATTGGTATAAAATATTACGTAGAATTTGATATAAAACATTACAACACAAATAGTTCCATCAAAATATTATCAATATATTTTTCATTATCTTTCAATGCTTTCTTTTCAACTCCATATGTTTCAAAACCAAATTTTTTATAGAGATGAACTGCTTCCTTGTTATCATCTGCAACAGAAAGTAAAATTTGTTCAACATGCTCTTTACTATATTCTACAACTGAAGTAAGTAGCCGAGTAGCAACGCCTTTTTTTTGAAATTGAGGCTCAATAAACACGCTTGTTAAATGTCCTTTATGAGAAGATTTTGCTGAAATTTGTTTTGTAAATGTGGCTAAACCTATAATTTGATCTTTATGATATACACCAAATACGGTTGAATTTGATAAACAAGCTTCAAAAAAATTTAATGGTTTCTCCACCTCAGCCGAGTATGTAGCTCCAAACATTTCTGGTGCTTTTTCTAAAGCTGATAATCTGATAGTTCTGAAATCTTTAAGCTCATTTTTACTTAAAATTTTAATTTCAATATTTAACATGTACTTATATTTTAAAAATTCAACATGTTTTAACTTTAGCATAAAACACTTATCTAAATTTTTTGAAAATGTAATTCAACCTTTTTTGAATTAATAGCCATTTTACGAGATAGCTCTCAATCTGAGGGCCATGCTTCAATCAATCTTTCCGCATCAGCTGCTTGCAATTTTAAGCTGCTTTGACAAGCTGTCAGCGCTAAGTTTTCTGCTCGCCTCCATGGGAAGGTAAATTTTTTCATTGCTCATAAATTTGGTCTAATAAAAACCCACTCGGGTGAGTGGGTTTTAAGTTGAAGTACATGAGAAGGATTTAGAAATATCTTTTTGACGTAACACTCATGGTATTACCAGATACTGTCGGCTCTTTATCAGCATGCGGAGTTTCGACAATCAAGAATTTTGTTGCTATGAATGCATACATAATCATTGCTAGTATAAATACAGATATTGGAAATAAGTTGCTTTTGCTTTTTTCGCTATCCGATTCATAGTGCGCTGTTGAATTACAAATATTTCGCTCCATGTCCAAGCTCAAATTTTAAAAATATCTTACTTTTAGCACATAATTGTTACTTTATCTTGGATGAAGATTACAGAATTGTAATTTTATAATTAAAAAAACCTCCCGAGGGAGGTTATGATAAATTCAATATCTAATCATTTAATACTTTGGATTTCTTGATCTCTTCGAGTTTAAAAATCTTGGAGTTTATTTTAATCCCATTCGAAGCATACACAACAATTGGAAGTTTACTGTTGTAACGTAAAATTGTGTTACCGCTCAGATTAATTGGAATTTCACCCATTTGGGGTATTTCAGAACAGCCCATCAGAGTTGTTACAACATCACCAATTTTACCAACTTCATAATATGGATATTGCATTCCTTCAACTACTTTTTCCGTATACTTAGCTGATCGGCTTTTAGTGTTGCAATCTTGCATTCCATCTATAGAAGCTGTAATCAAAACTCTATAATCATCTTCATTTTCTTTTGGCTCTAAGACAATCACATTCCTATTTTGATCCTTTTTAACAGGAGGATATACGTTAAGATCATTTACACCTTTATTGGCATGGGCACTAATTGACAGAGCAAGAACACCTAAGACTAAAAATATATTTTTTTTCAAAATCCGACCCTCTTATGTTAATTATTCAATGTGCTTATCAAAGTCATTCTACTGAGTTTTCAAACAATTGATAAAAAAATACACCAATTCATTACTTGAATCTTGCACATTATCAACACGAGTATATAATAATTATTCTTACATGAAAATTATAATCATTATCAAATATAATAGAGGTAAATCATTAAAAAAACCTCCCGAGGGAGGTTTTAACAACTGATCCAGATATTTAATTTCTTTACTGCACAATATGAATTTCACCATTTTGATCTATAGTAAATTCTTTAGAATTTGCTCCTATTTTTTTTGCACCATAAATTTTTGCAAAATACTCGATAGTAATGTTTACTGAATTACCAACCTGATAAATATAAACATTTATTGGAACATAAGAGTGTCGATTTTTAAGACCATCTAGAATTGGAATCTCTGTCATTTTGATCCCAAACAAAGCTTGATCTCTAGTTAATTTTTTCCCATCTTTTTGGTCTACAAATGTTGATACATTCACAATAACGTCTTTTTTATTACCATCTTTAAGTGTTACATCATAATATTTTCCATCTAAAACATAATCATCATCTGTGAGCCTTACTATAGCCGAAGTTTGATTGTCCTTTTGTTCTACTTTTTCACCTTTAGAGTTTGTGGCCAACTCTGCATTACCTAATGCTGGCAATAACCCCAAAGTACCAATTAATAGTAATTTATTCATTCTGAAACATTCCTTTAGGTGTGTTAAAAGTATAAATAAATTAATTAAAAAACCCGCTTATGAGGTTTTTTTAAGTTGAATTAAATGAAAAGACTCTAAAAATATCTTTTTTGATGCAACACTTATAATGTCACTAGTTGCAGTGAGTCTCTTTAGTCAAAGATAAACTTTTCTATCTCGTCAATTATTTTATCTAAACCAGATTTTTCTTCCTCTTCTTTTTCTTTCTTTTCTTCTGAAGTAGTGAGTGGAAGTTCAGGATATGTCCACTTCCATGGAAGCAATATCCCGACTACTCGACTTCTGTTATAGATCATATCAATTTGATATTTTGAAAATATACTTAATCTATCTATAAATTTTGAATCTGTATTATCTTCTCTCTGAGGATAATCCATGAAATTATCTGTATAACCCCTTTTATATATAAACATCTCACCAGACTCGAATGTATGAGTTAGCCCTAGCGCATGACCTAACTCGTGAGCATAAGTTTCAAGAAGTCCAAATTCCACACTATCCTTAAATATTACAACTGCATTTGAAAATTCTTGATCACTTGAATACTCACCTTCAGAATAGAGTATGTTTGAATGGGCCTTGAAACTTGCGCTACCTAAAACATAACTCCATTTGTCAGTATCCTTTACACGTGCATTTCTAACAGATACTGGTGCAAAAAAAATGTAAGTATTCCTTTCTATTTCACTATATGGAGACAACCCCACCTTTTTTTTCCGCCAATATAGTTCTTTTAACTCTCTAATGAATTCAGCATTAGCAAATTCAGTGGGATCTACAGTTTTCTTTCGCTCTATACTTAATTTAAGGAGTTCCTCTTTATTCGAAACAACCTCAAGATACTTTTCTTTACCATCATTTTTTAATCTTTTGTTCCACCATTTATCAACAAAATCTTTTACTTCAGTGTCACTTACAGATAGTAAGTCCAAATCAAAAACTTCCTTTTTAACCACTTTAAAAACAGTAAGTGCTTGATTAAAAAATTTATTTCTTAGTTCTATTTCGTGATTTTTCGATTTTGGTATAATTTTACCATTAACCTTCACATCTATTTCTACAATATTTATAGTATAAATTGTTTCGTTTCGAGCAATATAAATTATCCCGACATCTACTGGCTCACAATTATTTCTTTTTGCTTTAACTATAATGTGCTCATTCTTTTTTAATGTACCTCCAGAACAGATTATCTTTATCGCACTCTTTTTCTTATAAAAGTATCTATTTCTTTCAACTAAGTTATTATGTTCATCATAATCCAATCCTAATTTCATAAAATTTCGATTTGAATTTATAAAATTACTTAAAGGTTCTTCTATACTTTTGGCATTTTGATTATTGTCAAAAGTTGAAATTTTTATATTATCATTTGATGCTTCAAACTGTAAAACAGTTCCATTGTCAGTTAAAGCTTCTTTTTCCTCAATATATTCTCCCTTAATACTTTCCAAATATTCCTGATGAATTTCTATATCAAGGCAAGCTCCCTGTTTATTGATCTCCTCACTCCCATAGATGCCTTTACAATCAGTAGCAAAAATGTATAGCCATGATGGAAAGTATCTAGAAGGAAAATTAATACGAGTATTAACATCATGATAAAATACTTTATATAATTCTGAATGAACAAAACGCGGAGTACCTAAAATATCTATAACTGTATCTTTCTTTCCACCAATACTAAGCAGTGGATAAATATATTCATCCCGCACCCAATCAAACCCATACTCACCATTATAATTATCAGGTGGTATGCCTATTTCATAAGGACGTCGGAATTGAACTGTAAAATTTCTTACACAATTTGAAGATGATTGACCAATTTTGGGACTACTTTTTATATTAGGCATATTAGTTCCACTACTAACTAAATGATTGTTTTAAATAAATATTTATTTTCAATGTAATACTATTATAAATTTAATTAAGTTTTAATTCTAGTTTTTCTGATCCTATGCCTCTTTTCCATAAAGTTGATATAAAAAAACCCAATAGTTGCTAGCTATTGGGGTTTTGTTTGGGGGGTAAAAACCTCACGAAGGAGGATATGTTTTTAATTACATTATTCCACTACAATTTTCATAGACGATTTTGCACCGTTCTTTAGGAAAACCTTCGTTTTGACATTGCGAATATACATTTTCTCGACCATCTAACTTTCGACTCCAGCCACGAATCCTACTGCCAGTAACACGGCCATACAGTAAGGTTGTTCCTTCAGCTTGTCCAACTGTAGCGCATTCAGTTTCTGAATAGGTAAACCAAAGCTTACATTGGGTGCCCCCTTTCTTCTGGCAATCTTCAAGAGCATTTTCCTGTATTTTTCCGCGGAATACTTTGGCAAATGACGTTCCGACAACACCATTAGTACCAGCAGCAATTGCTCCTACAACTTTCCAAGTGCGGTTACTTGCAGCTCCTTGATTACCACCACCCCCTGGAATTGGTGCACAGCCTTGCACACCTTGACCGCCAACTGGATAAGAACCAGAGGGACAATTTCCTTCAGCATGTGCAGAACCAGAAAAAATAATTGAAAATAGAGCCATACAAATTAATGATATAAAATTTTGTATAATCTGAGGTTTATTTTCATTTGTCATAATTGTTTCGTCCCTGTTAGTAATTTAATAGGTGAAATATTTATTTGATCTAAATCTTAAAATAATTCTTAGCAAAAAACCACCTTAAGGTGGTTTGGTTTCTCATGTCTTTTATTGAATTAAAAGTGTGTAGCGCAATAAAAACCTACTCGGGTGAGTGGGTTTTAAGTTTAATGCTGAATAAGTATTTGAATATTAATCACTTGATGAACTTAAACCAAAGCTAAAATCTGCAGTTGTTTTGATAAGTTGAGGCTCCCCATTGATAACTAAAGGCTTAAAACTTGCCTGCTTCATGTATTCACTTAAAACATATTTATCTAGAGCAGGTATTCCAGTCCCTCGAAAAACTTTGACTTTGGTTAATTTACCTTTTTCATTAGCCTCTACACTCAATCTTATCGTTCTATCACTTCCTTTTAAATCAGCATTTTTATAATTAAATTTAGGATACACAGCATAATCAGGAATTCTGGAAACTGAAAAGTTAAAAGGTAATTTCAAGCGCGATGGGTGATTTGTTTTTACATCCCATTCATTCCACACTTTGAGTTTTGATCTTTTCACAGCCCTTAATACTAAATTGTCTAAATCATCCAATCCACTACTTTTGCTTACTTCCGCTTTTTGAACCCTTCCACTCTCATCTGTTTCTAAATAGATTAATATATCTCTGTCGTAACCCTTTAATATTTTATTATCAATTCTAACTTTTGGCGGTATTATCCATTTCATTAACATTCCACTATCTTTGTCTCTGTTTACCTCTCGAACCTTAGAATCTGCTCCAAAACAAAAACTGGAAACCAATAAGCAGAAAATTATAAATAAGCTTTTCATGATATATCTCTATTATATTTAGTCCAAGATACTAATTTTTATGCCAAAAAGAAACCTCCCGAAGGAGGCTTGGTTTATCTTTTATCCAAAACTAGTTTTAACGAATCTTGATGCAATTCTTCCATTTCTAGATCCCAAGAGTTATTACTTTCGAGATAATATTTATTTGAAGATAATCGTTTTTTGCATATAAGATACTTGTTAAAAATGCCTCATATTAAGCCATGTTAAAAATAAGCTAAGATAGTTTAGTAGTCTATATCATATTATCTATCTATATAAAGAATACCTTGTCTATTAATATGACGAGATAATTTTGACTGTATATCTGCCAATAATGTTGATCTTAAACGGAATAGTAAGGTTCCTGTTATATCTTGAGTATGTATCGTCTTTCTTGTAAATAAAAACCTATAATCAAAAACCAAAAATACATTTTTATCTTCAAAGCTAAAAATTGGAGAAATATAAATAGCTTCAGAATTTTTATCAATATATTCTAGAAAACACTCTTCTAAAATTACTCCTTGAATAAATTTAGAATGAACCAATTTATTTTGGACATAATCACATAGTGGATCAATACAAGTTTCTATTAAATATATAGAGTTATTTATATATGTTTCTTCGCTCTCTTTTTTCTTTGATTTCGATAGTTGACCAATTTTAATAGAATATACCGTTTTTTGTAATTCAGTAATTATCTCCCGTTTATATGCTCTTTTTTCACTTACTTCTAATGTATCAAAATGTTCGTTCTCAGAAATGCACTTATTATTGCAAATTTCCGTTTGCATATTTTGGTTTAAATCACAAAATGGAATTTCATTGAGATCCCATTCTGAAATTATTGAAGTCACATTTGATGTCAGTATTTTACTCAATATCATTTTTTTCAAATTTTCATCACTTGATGTTATAACAACACCTGGATAAAAAATATCTTGTTTAACTGCAGTACCAGTTAATAATTTGGTATTAATTTTCTTTTTGGATATGTCATCATTATAAATAGTATTAGAAAACTCAATATTTTCCTTGTCTAAAGCATAGAAATGTGTTTCAAGCTTATCCATAAATAATTGATTAATAACTTCAAAAGAGGAATTCAATTTGGTGCTGTTATCTGATGTAGAAAAATGACTTCCTATGCTTACTTGTGCAAATAAGCTAAGTATATTCCTTGTATTTAAAGCCCAATCTTGATAAGAACCTTGCAAGTTAAAAATTTCTGATGAAACTTGATGAGCAACATTATTTATAGCATTCTCCCATTGCAAAATAGACTTTAACTCCGGAAATTGCTGAAGCTCTGTTTCTATCAAGATTTTTAACTCATTGAAATCTGAACCTACTACCTCTGTCCCATCCAGCTCATAATAAGAAAGCTTATTTGCAGAGATAATATGACAAGGTTTTTTAAGATTCATTCCTCCAACTTCATCAAAAACATAATCTTGAAGCTCGCTTATCTTTTCTTCATGCCTTGACCAGATAACCAATAAATAAGGGTGTGATACACTTTCAATAATTCGATTCAATACAGCTTTAATTTTAGAAAAGTGCGTCCTATCAGGTATGGAATTATCAACTAAATTTAAGTCTAAAAAGATTAATCTAATATCGGTAAAACCTTGTCCTTGATCAGGTAAATTACTTAGCTCGCCATTAAAGTACTTAAACGGAAATCTATATTTAGATAGATAATTAATTAATGGTAATGCTTGATTAATTTTATCATCAATAATAATTATTCTTCCTGTTTCAGGTAAACTCATTATTTGACCTCATTCTTCTTACTAAAGCTAAGAGCTATAATTGCTCCATCCTTGAATTCTTCAGGAATTTCAAAATCATGAAAATCCGGAAACTCCAAAATCCCATTACTCGCAATCAATGCTTGACTAGCAATATGTAATCCTAATCCCATACCTGAATCATTTGGTTTATATGATACAAATGGCTCAGTGAGTAATGATTTATCAGCACTTAAAAAACCTGTACCATTATCAGCAATAAGAAGATGATATTTGTGTTCACTTTCTTGGAAATCGATAAAGATTTTCTTATGACCTATTGATTGATCTTTATCATCATATTTTCGGCCTAACCAATAGAAAGAATTATCAAGGATATTTTGCAAACTTCCTAAAACCAAATTTTTTGAGATTTTAATTTTAATATCTTCACGTTTTTTATATTGACTTATAATTTCGACAGAATGTGACATTTGACGAAATTCGGTATTAAACAAAGCTTGATCAATAATATCACTTAAAGATTGTACTTTTTGAGAAGATTTTTTTAATAATTCAGAATAGCCATCAATCATTGATGATAAATGTTTGACTAAGTTTTGTGCTCTTACGGAGCTCCCTTCTTTTTTAAGAATTTTTTCTACTTCGTAGATAATTTTTTCTACTTCATGAATTACAATTGATAAACTCAAGCCTGAACCAGCCGCATGCAATAGATTTTCTTTAACTAATTTATAATCAGAATCAATTTTTTGAAGATATTTTACAATTTCTTTTCTAACTGGCTCATCTTTAACATTCTTCTCAACATAATTTTTAGTTTCATTAATTACATAATCAACCGTTTTAGATTCTTTTTTTCCACCAAATTCAAGTCTTAATTTAAGTTTGTCTTCCACTCTAAGAGCTTCAATCAGATCCAATACATGTAAAACTGAATCTTTAAAAACGTGATACGCTTCATTCTCAACAAAACCCTCTCTGTTGGTTTTTTCTTGCAAATCAGTACTATTTTTCCTACCTACTTGCACTGCGGCTACGACTAAGTTATTACTCAATGCCTTAGCCGGACTTTGAAATCTACGATGATCTAAACCTAACCAATCATTTTCAGGCTCACCATAATCATAAACCCTTAAGTTATCCCTGAAGACTTTCACACCAGAATTCATTTTTAGAATATCTTTGAAACCTTTTTTATCAACTATTCCAAAATTCATCACCATAGAATCTAAATCGAATATATAACCAACAAATTGAATTTTTCCAATATTATGTTCATCAAGATTTATTAGTGTTCTATTTTTACCTTCTGATTTATAAAGAGTGCGACTTTCAGCAATAAGCGGATAATTTACATCAAGTTCTCTAGGTGAAAGTTTATCTAACATCTCAGGCCAAGGCATAAATTTATAGCTAAATTCTTCAATTATAGTGCCCGAAAGTACTGCTCTAAATTTAAACAAAGCTCTTTCTCGCACAGACTCCCAGTTTTGTAATTCTGATAGCCATGCGTCATTTTGCATAAGCGTTAAAGATGGTTCGAACTTTTCACTTGACTGTACAAATGGTGACTTTAAAGAATTTACCGTTCGTGCGAGCTCACGAACTAACTTTCTATCCCATTTATTTTTGAGCCCTTTAATGATAATTTTAGTGCCAGTCTGATTTTTTGACTCATTAAAAACAGTCGGGATATCATGTTCTACAACTTGGATAGGTACATCTTTTAAATATTTAACACTATTAATGTCTTTCCAATCGATTTTAACTTCGACCTCTTTACAATTTTCTTTTTTTGTAATGAGTTGAATAACATTCCCTAATTTATGCACACCAAATCGTCCAATTCCCTTTTCTCCAATTGGCAATCTTTCATATTTTGGAGAAAGTTTAGGTGTGTTATCAGCATTCACTTTTGAATCACTACCTGGTTCTAACCAAGCATTTTCGACAATATCAATATCCATGCCATTACCATTATCTAGAATAGTAATAGTTCCAGTTTCAGGATTAATAAAGTCATCCAAGATGACTTTACAATATGTGGCATCTGCATCGTAAGCATTTTTAATTAATTCAATTACTGCGATATGCTCATTCTTAATAAGTTGATCACCCAACTGAGCTAGCAAACGAGCACGGGGTTTGAATTCAAATTTTTTATGATCATTCATTATCTAAATTATCCTTTATTGCTTCTGCTATAACTCGAGCTAATAATACTGGAACAGCATTACCAATCTGTTTATATGCACTTGTACGGCTAGGCTTTCCTGATTGACTCTCAAAAAAATAATTATCAGGAAAAGTTTGAAGCCTTGCAGCCTCACGAGGAGTTAACGATCTATTTTGTTTAATATCAGGATGAATATAGTGATGCCCATCTTTAGACATATGTGCAACAACAGTATGAGAGGCTTCTAAGTCACTCGCAACAACTTTAAAACGATCGGTAAATGATGATGTTACTTTATGACTTTTCAATCTTTCAGGCAAGTCATTATAATTTAATCTTTTTTTATGTTTATCCCATTTTTTAACAGCGAATTTATATATTTCTAGATCCTGCTTAGTATTTGGTCTAGATTGATGCCATGTAACAGGCAAATTAGTCTTAATATTCGCTTGAACTAACCATTGACTTTGAGAATGTGAAATTTCACAAGGTAAATGTGACCCCTCTCCAGCTTTTATTTCTGGCAAATCAGCTAGGGCATCATTTACAGTAGCTTTTGGAATATTAATACTTAATTCAGGATAGAAGTCTTTATGGTCTCTACCTTTTTTCCCTATAAGTATAATACGTTTCCTGTTTTGTAAAACACCAAAATCTACAGCATTTAGTATTTTATATTCTACGGAATAACCTACTTCTTTAAAAAGTTTAGTCATCTTTTCTAAATATAATTCACCATCTGGGTCTCTCGCAGAAAGAAGCCCTAGTACGTTTTCAAATACAAAATATTTAGGTTGATAATGCTTTAAAAACTCTACATATTGTATATAAAGATGATTACGGGGATCATCTTTCATATTGCCACGTGCTCTACCAATAATGGAGTATGCTTGGCATGGTGGACCACCTATAATTAAGTCAATTGATTGCCCTTTAAGAGCTTTATCAATTTGTGAAAAAATTCTATCTATTGAATCTGGTCCAATAAACTCGTTAATAATAGAATTTAAAACATCAGGTGGCGCCTCATTCCAAAGCTGATTTCTTCCAATATTACCATTTAGGTATCTTACATAAGGCTCTAAATTATTTTGTTGTTTTAACCAATGAAAAACTTGACGGGTTTTTAGAGTTGCACATGCAGCAACATCTGCCTCGACATGTGCGATAGGTCTAAATCCTGCTTGAATAAATCCTTCAGATAGCCCACCAGCACCTGCAAATAGATCTAGGAAATTAAATGATGAGCTAAAGTTTTCCATACCACAAAAGTCATAAAATTTATATGTCTAGAGTGCCAGGTAACTTAATCAGTTTCAAGTACAAATTACGAATTTTCTCTAGCCTAGTTGGTTAATGCATAAAGCATAAATACAATAAATCGTTCGAGCTTATTACTTGTAAGAAAACTCCATTATGTTAGTAATCACATGGCTTTGGCTTCTTTCTAAACCGCCTTTCGGCGGTTTCTTTTGAGGTGGTTTCCTATTTAAGGATCTCTAATTCTTGAGATCTAATTTTATCAACAAGTCTTGATAAATTTTCATCTGTTTGAATTCCCTCTTGGATAGATTGTGCTATGTTACCAAATCCATCCCAATATTCATTTTTTTTATACATCCCTGCATCCCAAATATCTTCCCACCACGTACTATTAAATTCACTTTTTAATAAAGATAGAGGATGTATTATTCCTTCACTTAAATCATCAAACTTATTATTTTTAACTATGTAACCACGCACATTAACAGCATTTTTACATAAAGAAGATGTATATAGACTATATAAAATTCTTAATGTGACAAAGAAGCTTTTAAGCATTCCATATCCCCCAGCACCAATAACATTACTTACATGCATAGGTGTTCTAAGAATATCGACTCTCCATTCACCATATTTTCGAATTATTAATAATTCTCCAGCTTGTGACTGGTTTCTTATTAAATATATATCTGTTGGCTTTTCTTTCGTTTCATCATTTAAATTTAATAACTCAACTGTAGCTATTTCTGGATTAAGTGACATCCTGAAATAATCTGCGTTAAATTTTGGTAAATTACCATGTTTTAACCAACCCTCATTTACACCAAAAAATACTGCAAATTTCTCTAGCTCCTTAAATGATGGTTCGTTAATTCCCGAGAAATAATCTTGAAATTTTGAAGCAGACTCTTCTCCAAGTAATTCAGCAACTCTAGACGGTGTTAAATTAGGATGAACTAAATCATTGGTCATCTTCAAACAATCAACTAATCTTGTAGCAACCTCAGAACTTCTATCAAACGCGAATTCTTTTGATTTTAATAAATTTTCAATATTTTCTAAACTTTCTAAAACTGTTAATTTAGATAAAGTAATATCATCGTTCAATGTTTTTTCAAGTATTTCAACAATTGCAGAATTCATTGATAAACCATTTTTTTCGGCGAATTTAACGAGCCTTTCATGCAAGTCTAATGGCAAACGAAGTTGCGACCTCTTCAATTCATCTTGTTTGAAAATCATATTAATTCTCTATAAAAGTTTTAAAATAAATTGAAAAAACTATAGTACCAATAATAGTATAAAAATTAATAGTGTCAACAGTAGTGTCAAAAATTTAGTGTCATAAATAGTATTGACTAAAGTTTAACAAATACATATATTAAAAAAGCCCTGATAACTTTCGACGGCATCAGGGCTCCTATCAACTTTCATTCAAGGAAAAGTGACATGACAAGTCTAACATTAAGTTTCAACGAAGTGAAATTTAACCCAGTTCAGCATGAACAACAAATCTGGCTTAAGGTTTCTTGTTTAAGCGTTCCACAACCTTGTCGGCTATAGAATCAATCACACTCTCACTAATCTCCATTTTTTCTTCGATTAAATCAAGATGCTTAATTGGCTTTAATCCCCTTTCCATTAACTCCAACATGGCAGAATTTAGAGATAGGTTGTTTTTTTCAGCATACACCATAACAGCCTCATACTGATCATGAGGAATTCTTAATTGTGTTCGCTTCCATTCATCCTGCTTTTCTCTGCTCATGAACTTAAACTCAAAAATAACTTGACACTAATTTTAGTAATATATTATTGTATTGTCAATGACATTAATTTTAGTGTCAAAACAAGTAACCCCTTGCCTGATTTCGACGTCTGCAAGGGGTTATATCTAAATCTTAGGAGAATTAGACATGTCTAATATAGCATTAAGCTTTAACGATGTGAAATTTAACCCTGTTCAGCATGAACAACAAATTTGGCTTACGGCGAGTGAACTTGCGAAAGCTTTAGGTTATGCAAAATCTGATGCTGTAACTCAAATCTATGAACGTAATAAAGATGAGTTTACTAACGATATGACCTTGACCCTCAATATGAGTGTCAAGGGTTTTGGTAATGGAAACTCTGAAAAATCCACTCGTATATTCAATTCTCGAGGGTGTCACCTTATTACTTTCTTTGCACGAACATCTGTTGCAAAAAAATTCCGCAAATGGGTGCTTGACGTTTTAGATAAAGAAGTCGGTCAACCAGTAGCTAAAACCCACAAATCTGAACGTGAACCTTTAACCAATGCTGTAAATCTTCTCGTAGCCAAGACTAAACATCTTAACTACAGTGATGCTTACAAGCTCGTTCATCAGCGTTTCAACGTAAAACACATTGATGAGATTCCTTACGATACGATTCCTGTCGCAGTTGAATATGTTCATCACTTGATTGCTTTGTATAGTCAGGCAAACAAACACAAAGATACTGAGCCGCATATTCAAGCTGTATTACAAGATCAAAATGTTCAATTTCTAATGTGGTACGTGCCGATTCTTGCGAAGTTCGTTAAAAATGAACTCTACCCTGCACTAACCGCTATTCAAAGCAGTTATGCAAGTCGCCTGATGGGTTTAACACAAGAAGTTTCGTGTCATGCCAATCTATTGAACCGAAAAGCAATTGGTTACGGCATTACGCTAAAGCATGTTGGTGATATGCAACCCCATTCAATGGAATGGTATTTGGCTTGATGGATTGAAGAAAACCCGCTTAGGCGGGTTTTTTAATTTGGTAGCCTTAAACAGCTCCAATAATTTTTCCATCCTGACTAAATTTAAAAATTCGCTTGTTTGCAACATCAGCACCATATGAATTTTTCGCAGTATATTCTACAACCACATACCATAATGTAGCACTGCTATCCAAAATTTGGATTTTTCTAGGTACAAAAGAGTAAGGATTTTTTAATGTTGATTTTGTATTCTCAATCGCTAAAAAAATCATTTTATTCTGCTTTTCTAAATCGAAAGATTTAATGTTCTCAGGAATACCTACCATAAAATCAATTTTTACATCAGTGTCATGATCTTCTCCATTTTTAAGTTTTTTACTTAAAGGATTTGGGTTTCCTGTGATAATTTTATCCGAAAAAATTAAATCATCTTTTGTGATTTTATGCGAGTCTATGGATTTAGAATTATCACTAGCAGCCTTTATCCACGTGCCGTTTGGTTTTAACTCTATTTTCTCGCCAGCAGAATTGGTAACAATTTCAGCATTAGCTAATGTTGAATATAGTCCCAATAAACCGATTAATAATAATTTTTTCATTCTAAAGCACTCCTTGAAGTGCTTATAAAATATCAATTAATCAAGGGAAAAGCCACCAAAGTGGCTATCTACCTTTTTTTATTCTATCCAAAGCACCACCTTGACGCTCAGCGTCTCGCCAAGACTGAGCAATTAATGATTGGGTTTCTGCTTTATTTTGCTTCTTTAAATCCTCAATGATTACTGTCAGCTCCTTCCCATCCCAAGAAGTGGTAGCCTCCACCTTATCTGAGACACTATTGTAAATATTGACAATAGGTGCGCTTGATCCTGAACTATTTTGCTTAATAGATTCAAACTGCTTCCTTTCAACATCAACATTACTTATTCGAGAAACACCAATTAAGCCACCATCCTTGTATGCAGGAATATTCTCACTCTTATTTGGTATTAAAAATTGCATCTTTAACGCTTCATATTCACGTTGATAAGGCATTTCACCAGTGCGGTTCATGTAATTCATGTTTTCAACACCGATTTTTTTTACCGCCCAAGCACGTGTCACAAACTCGTAATCCGATAGTTTTGCATTTATCGAATCACTTGTTTCTGTTCCAGCACCTCTTACTTGACCACTTCCAGTAAATAAGCCACCTGTAGCAAATCCTGCAATTGCTTGTGATGCAATCAGTCCTGCTTGAGCATAACCCATTGCAAGAATAGCTGAGTGTGCTGTCACTTTCCCGAACAAAGTTGGATTTGCGCCATCTGCTGTCACCTGCATTGCTGCTAAATGTGTTGCTATTAGTGTGGATGCAATCGAGAAAGCTTGCTGCATTGCAAACATAGTTTTATATGATGCACTTTGCTCACCAGAAGCTTCTTTAACCGATTGAGTTAGTTGTGACCACATTGTTTGACTGGAAGAAACCAATCCACTCCATATTTGCAATTGATTTTGCTGTTGGAATTTTGCTAAATCTTCCTCTTTACGCTTAAATTCAAGTGAAATAGCATACTCATTCTCTTTATGTAATCGACGCGCATTTTGCATCCTTTCAAAATGCTGCTCCTGAAGGATTTCTCCGTCACGATATTCCTTGTCAACTTTAAGAAGACCTTCTGAATAAGATTTGTCATTTTTAGCATAAGAATCAGTCTGTTGATTTATTAATGCTGTACGTTGATAATCAAATGGATTTAAAGAATATTGTGCAATTTTATCTCTAGCACGATTCAATTGATCAGTGTACATCAAGTTATATTCTAATTGCTTAAGTTGCTGAGTCTCACGAAACTTCTTAAGTTCATATGCAAATTTTTCATCAACCTCTTCTTTAGCAATCTGTTTTTGAATATCAGAATATTCTTTGTTTAAAGAAATAGTTACTTTTTGAGTGTCGATTTCATTTTGAATTCGTTGCTCATATGTCCAGTTCCAACCCCGTACATTTAAGTCAAATTGAAGTTCAGCAAGTCGATTTTCATTTGCAAATCGTTCATTCTCTTGACGCTCAAGTTTTGTGTATGTATCACCAGAAAAATGAGATTGAATATTTGATAATTTCTTCTCATGTTCCGTTTTGCGTTGAATCTCACCACTTGAATATTGCAGTTCTATGTCTTGCTTAACTTGCAAGAACTTAACTAAATCATTGACAGAAGTATCAAAGTCTTTAGTTGAGCCTTCAAAACCATTTGTTCCTGCAATATAGCCTTTTACGTTTTGAACATATTGACGGTTTACTGGTCCAATTTTAGTACCTTTCTCTACGTTCCCTTCGCCTGCATGATAAGCAGATATTGCCTTATCCCACGAGCCAAATTTTTTATAGAGAATTTGAAGGTATTTAGCTGCTGCCTCTGCTGATTTACCTAAGTCAAATACATCGCTTCCAGTCAATTTGAAACGCTTAGCGGTATCATCAAGAAATTGAAATCCACCTTTTGCAGTACCATATTTAGTCATAGGACCAATGGCATTAGCATTACCTCGTGATTCCTGCATATGAATGCCTGAAAGCAGCCCTGGCAAAATACCGTATTTTGACTCTATATTTTCAAAGCCATATTTAGCAGCATTAGCCTTAACTTTTTCGTTAATCTGTAAGACTTTAAGCTGCTTCTCAAGCTCCTTAGTTTGATCTTTTTTCGCTTGGGTAATTAAATCCTCTTTTTCCTTCATTTTTGCCGAAATATCAGCAACCTTAAACATTTCCTGTGCGTAAGGAGTCTTAGTTTTAAGTGGATCAAAATTTAATGCTTTTAAAACCTTCAAGTTTTGCTCAATTAAGGCATCTGACTGCCCCATACTTTGCAATTTAGCCCTTGCTGCCATTTCTTTAATATCATCAAAAGCTCCTGACTTATAACTGTCATAGGCCTTTTTTGACTCTTCAAGAGCTTTCTTCTTAAGAAGGATGGAGTCTGTTTCGTCTTTATTTGCCTTTATTGCAGATGAAGTTTGATTTGTTAATGCTTGTTGAGCAGTTTTAACCTTTTTATATTCTGCATCAGCTTTTGCATGGGCTGTAGTCAACTCATCGATTTCAACTTTATGCTTTTTCTGAACTCCTGATAAGTTATTTACTGCTGTTGCAAATTCAGATGAACTTATTTTGCCCTTATTGTATTCTTTGAATAGCTTATTGATTTCTCTTGCTGTAGATTCTGACACCGAGCCTGACTCTTCAAGCCATCCAATCATTGCGCTCAAATCTGAATAAGCAACTGTATAACTCGTGGCCAAGCTTTTAACTTGCTTTTCGAGCTCTCGCATTGTTGTGCGTTTTTGAAGCTCATCCAACTTTGAATATTCTTCAACTAACTCACTTACAGTGCCCTTTTGTAAATTAAGCGTGGCAGTTGTATCTTTGGTACTATCTTTGAGCATTAGATATGAACCAGCAACAGCCGCAACAGTTAAACCTAATCCTACTGGTCCACCCAGTACACCAAGTAAACCACGGCCAACACCCATTGATAGGTTTTGGGCTGCATTAACTCGGCTTTGAGAAGCGGCCAAAGCATTTTGAGCAACTGTTAATTCAGCAGTAACCTGAGTCTCAACTCTTCTAAGCTCAGCCATTCGTGTTATTGATGCAGTCCGACCAATACTATTGATTTGCTCTTTTAATCTTTGTACCTCTAATGCTTTTTCAGCTGCAATTGCCGCCAAAGTTGCCTGTGTTGAAACTACTCGAGCCTCTGCACCAGCCAACTCTTGAGCTGCTGCTACCCGCTCTGCTTGTATAGCAGCATACTGAATGGATGTCTGTTCAGTAAGTTGCTTAATTTTTCCATAGCCTGCCATTGTGCTTGTATAAAGTGCTGGAATATAAGTACCAAGCCAATACGCCCCACCAATCATGGCAATGTTTGTTACTGTGTTTAAATTATCAGCAAGGCTTTTTAATGATTCTTGCATCGTTTTAGATATACCTGTTGACTTACCAAGTTCACCAGCATAGTTAGCTACAGCATTGCCAAGTTGAACAAACCCTTGACCAATTGAAAAATCAGTTTTCCCAAATAAGTCATCAACAGAAACTTTTGCGTTCTTTAAAGCCTTGATGACCACATCAGTTGTGAGCTTTCCTTCATTAGCCCAATTTCTCAAATCACCAACAGAAATATTTAACCCTTTCGCAATTGCATCTCTTAATCCACCTGCCTGTTCTGCGATAGAATTATATTCCTCCCCCCTTAAGATTCCTGAGCTAAGGGCTTGTCCAAATTGCACCAATGCAGCTTCTGCTGATGCTGCTGTTCCACCGCTAATTGAGATTGCTTTTGAAACTGTCTCTGTGAGTGTTGCTGCATCCTTTAAATTAATTCCAAGTGATTTCGCATTTTGAGCAAATCTTTGATATACCTGAGCTGTTGAATCCCACGCTTGAGCAGTGTTTTGCGCAATAGCAAAAGTATCTTTCATCGCCTGATTAAGCTCATTCTGATTTGCAGTCACAAGCTTCAGTCTATTTTGTAGACCTGTGTACATATCCATCTTAGCGATCGCAGTACCGACAGTCACAACCCCAGCCAAATACCCTGCCAACTGCCTTGCTGCCACTGACATAGAGTTCATTGAAGTAGTTGCGTAATTACCAGTGCGTTCGATACTTTGTAGCTCTCGATCTAAAGCACGTGCATTACGTGCTGCTTGTTCTGAGCTAATTTCAATAATGAGTGTGCTACGTTGTTCAGCCATGACTTTTCCTTAGGCGTAAAAAAAGCGCCTAACGGCGCATTGCTGATAAACAAAACCCCGACAGTGCAAACTCTCGGGGTTTTATTTTGGGTATAAAAAACCGCCTATAGGCGGTAAGATTTGATTAAGCAGAAGGATTAATTAACCGATCTATTTCAGCTTTTAAAAAACCGAAGTTATAAATACTTGAACCTTGCTCTAGTGTCTCTTCATTCAAAAAAAAGATCATTTGATAATTAGAATCTTTACTTTTAGGCAATGCGGTTCGTAAAACATAAGCATTTTTTAGAGCATCTAATTCGATTGAATAAGATATTAAAACTTCTTTTAATTTACTATGAAATAACTTCGATTCATGTACAAGCCAATCATCATATATATTCAACCACTGATTTTTTTCCAAAGTTAACAATGAGTTCATTGCACTTAATAGTTTTGATTCTGTTAATAATGCATAACACACTTGTATAACATCATCTGTAACAATTTCATCGTTTTCATCAATTTCATTAGTCATCGTTTTTTCCTTTATTTGATAAATGATTTTAAAAGATCAATCTCAGCTTGAGTTGCAAACCGTCTATCACCTTGATTCAAAAGTTTATTATGTTGTTTGGTCGTTCTTAACTCAACAGTTGTAATATGTTCAGCATCTTTGCTTACGATATGCTCTCGTGAGTTAACCCCTCTTACAATAAATCTATTATTACTGGTCTGAATAAAAATATCTGAGTTTCTTGCTCTTTGAATATCATTTACAACTTTCCCAACTGGTCTTCCCTCTGATGCTCGAAGTTTGGAATGTTCTGTAGGTTCGATTCCACAATTTACATCTTCAGGATCTGGGTCATCAGAATTACAATTCGTTGAATTATTTTCTAACTGCTGAACAATCGGTTTAGCTTTCTCTGCATCATTCTCAGCTTCATTTAAGATATCTTGAGCTGCTGCAACTGTAGCAACTTGTGCATCAGTATTGCCAGATTGGGCGTTGCTAATGATCTTTTGGGAAACTGCATCAAGTGGGAGGGTTTTCTCGTTATTTTGTGCATTAGGGTCATAAAGAGGATTAGCTTTGCCTTGAACATCCCAATCATCTGGCGAGCCATCTTTACGTAAGCAACGAACATAAGCTATGGTTGAGTTAGAGGGATTATCACTATTTGAATACCAATAAACTGATTTGAAAGTTTCATTGTAAAAAGCACAAACATCACGAGCAGCAGTTTGAGGATCTGAATAAATATAGTCAGTGTTTAATCCTCCACCCGCCTTCCAAATCCATGGAATAGTAGGATCCTCATTAGCAGGTTTTGATTTTTCTTTATACCGAATCTGATTATTCGCTGGATCCATCACCCAATCTACAGCACCCAACAACTCCTCTACTGCTACTGAAAGTGCTAAACCACCAGCACCTCGAACTAAAACCTTACTCACATCTTTTGCAACAGGCGCAATAAGAGCATGAGATTTCTTAGCTAGATCAGCAACATTTTTAGAACCATTAACTAAACCAGATGCATCTAACGCAACTGGATTTGTTAATGCCCAACCATTAAGCGTTACGGCACTTGCTAAACCCGAACTCAGGGCTAAACAAATACCAGTTAAAAAAGCTAAGCTCTTTTTCATTGTGTTTCCTTTTCTTTAGACATAAAAAAAGACAGTCATCGGACTGCCTTGGGGTGAAATTGGTAATAAAAAAGCACCCTGTTTGGATGCTTTCTAATACCTATTAGTAAATTCAGTAAAGCTAAGTTTGACGATTAATTTCATATCGTTAATTACTATTCTTCATATCTGACACTGCGTACTTTAAGTTATCTGCAACCCGGTTCGTCCAGCCTTTGCCATAAGTTCCCCAAGTGGTTAACGATGTATAAAATCGCAAACGCTCAGCAGTTAATAAAATCAAAACATCAGTCACAGATAATGCTTTAACCGCAGCAATCGTTTTTGCACCTAAAATACCGTCATCAATCACACCTGCGACTTGTTGTAATTCTTTTACGGCTCGACTCTTTCCAGCATTCACGGCGAAATCCCATAATTGATAAACAATCGCAGGATGGAGTTGTTCAGCTCCCAGTTTGTCCCACCAATCTTTTTTATAAATTGCTTTGGCTTGTTCGAGTGTTAAGTTTTTGATGTCTAAATTCGGGTAGGTGTTGGCAGCAATACCATATTTAGTTCCTTTCAGAACTCCCTTCCCAACTTTTCCACCTGTCCAGTTACCAGGATCATTACGATCAGTTGAGTAGCCACCTTCATGGCCAATTAATCGAGCAAATGCTTTCTCAAAATTCATTTAAATATCGCTCCAAATGCTTCTTTAATCTCTGTGATGATTTCATTAAATGATTTACCTTTTAGAAGCTGTACGGACTGATAAGCAATACCAATACAAAGCATTCCAAAAATGGCAAAAATCAACATCACAAAACCTTGTGCCATATGTGTGTAATGGGCTAAGTCATAGTATTCAATAAAAGCTGAGCCACCATACAAACTAATGGCCACGCTAAAAGTGAACTTCATAATGACGCCCATGGTGATTTTAATGCGGCCTTGAGTGTCTATATCTCCACTTAAAGTAAGTGCAAAAATAGCCCCAATAACAGCTGCAACAATTTTAAAAAGCCATGGTAGACCTTTGATTGAAATTGGATCGTTCAATATATTTCCCCTAATTTTTGGCAATAAAAAAGCACCCGGTTGGGTGCCTGTTATGTTTTATATTCAGATTCATCTATAAATATGTTCCCTGTTTCTGAGGTACATAAACTACATTCTCAAAGTATCCACCAAATGAATATGCTGTACTTTTACCAACAGAGCTTGTCCTAACCAATTGAACAACAACATTTGTTGGATTTATTGTCATCCTTGGTACATAGAAAGCATCATCCATTCTTACCCCACTGGAACTGTAGTCATACCCAGCATAATATGGTGGTCTTGACCTGAAGGAGATGAAAATATTATTGGAATCAAGTCCGTCTGGGGTAGGGATTGTATACGTCCTAGCAACAGACTGCCCCATATTCAATGAACCTTCAAGAATTCCAATATTTTGCATTGTTCCTCTCATAGCATCAAAAATTAATGTCCCATCTTCAGAAAAAGCATGAACACCAAATTTACTAGGCATCAGCTTTACATCAAATGCATATACAGCAAACTCAACATTTAGGAATTGCGTGTCTGACCTTCCACTAACAGAGATGTAACATTCATTGTTAGATGTAAACCCTACGTTAGAAAAAACCTCAAAAGGTGCATTGGAGCCGATAGACCTACCAAACACCATAATCTTGTTAGAGATCATGTTGGCATTTTGAACAGTAGTATCGTAATCGAAACCAAGCTCTCTTAGTGTGTTTGCCCTCTTAAAAACCATACCACCTTGAAATTTCCAGTACGGTCTGAAGAATCTAATCTGCTTAATATTTGGTGGCACTGGAAGAACTGTATCAATAGAAAAACTCCATCTACCTAGCAGTTTAGGTATCAGGTACTTATCATCAATAACAGTCACTTGATTGTCATTGGTAATTCTTAAATACTCAGCCACGATACCCTCCAAAGTGGATTCTGTAATCCTTATCTGCTGGATTGATTGGGTTTGACCAGTTATGTCTCCGACCTACAGCAGAGTCAACATAATCATCCCCAACGATATATAAGTCCCAAGTATCCCCTGAGACATATCTAAAATAAGAACTAGCATTGTGAATCTTATCGAAGTACAAGAATGGGTTTTGTAATCCAGATGGTAGATCAAATCTATATCGCCCTGTACTGTTCCCATTGTCCAAATTAATTGGTGGCACTTGAATGGAGCCTTGCATATAGCAAATTTGCAATGTAGGGTGAAAGGCACTAACCAATTCACCGGTACCGAAGTAATCAACCAAAAGTCCTGCTGTCAATTTTTAACTCCTATAAAAACTCGAAGCCTATCCGACTCGTCAAAAATCTCAATTGACTGTCCTTGAATTACAGTACGTCCAGCACCAGCAATCCTTGACTCAAACCTCCCCAAGTTCGCACTAACAGCACTCAAACTTTCAGCATGAATCTTAGTTGCTGAAATATAGCCAATGTTAGCGTTATCAAGATAAAGACCAGCAGGAACGACAGTCCCATTTGGTAAAGTCACTGGTCCTGCTTGGTAATTAAAAGCATACTTGGCTTCATTTCCTACCGATGCTGGTGCCGCAATTGCAAACTGGTCGGCACGAATAATAAACAGACTCTTTCCTGAACCCTCGTTAATCAATCCAATACCAGCAACATAACCATTCACATCTGTTTTCACAGTGTACTGGGCCTTGATACCATTAATAGACTGCAATGATTGTTGGACCAAAGCAGTGTTTTCAGACGTAGACTCCTGCCAAGGAATTACAGGTGTTGTATCTGTATTACTTGTAGGTGCAATCTCAGTGAACTGCGCCCTAGTCAAGATGATCCAAGGGCTTGAACCATTGAACTCATGTCCTCTAAAGGCAACAGTCATTGTTGTACAACTAGCAGGTGCAACTCCATTTATATACAACCTATTCCAATCACTTAAGTTTGCTCCAGAACCCTGACCACTATTAATAATCTCGTTTACACCCCAATTACCGAAGTTTGTGCCTACGTTGTTGCCATTAGCATCATAGAAGTACATAAATAATGTACCCTTACATCGGTGTGTTTGGGCGTAACAACTTAGTTGATACTTTGTACCACCTTTAACCCTAACGCCTGTCTGCTGTAGCTCCATGAAGCCACCAGCAACGTTAGTTGAACTGTTTATTCCAAAAGCATTACTAGGCTTAAACAGTGGCATATAAGTTGGGTATAGTGGAGAACCTTCTTTTACAACACCATAACTAATTGTATTTAAGTGCGATACAGCATTCCAACCTGTCGCATCACCTAAAGAAAAGTCAGGGTTTCTCAACAAATTTCCTGATCCTGTAGGGATTCCAGAAACCGTTGTACCGACCTGTGTAATTGCCTGTGAGTTCGCATTAACCTTCCCATCAATATTTGTGACTGTAGCATCCAACCTTGTAGTTGCTGTTGCTGTTGCATCCAACCTACTCTGATTAGAAATCGGCACTAAACTTTGTTGGAAAGCTATAGGTTCAATATACTCGTCCCCAACCAACTCACCTTGAGTTACAAGCCTTGGAGTACCTGTAAACTGGTTACAAGTCAGCTCATACCAAGCACCGCCACGAAGATAAACATACTCATTGCTTGAGTGTGTTAACTGCCCTAAACCTATTGCTGGCGATTGGTTGTTCTGAGTCCAAGCAAAACTAAAGTTAATAACTTGTCTGTCTTCTGATTGTGCGCCCCAAGCAGATGCCCTAGCTGTCCACCTAAGGCCAAGAGAGAATGTGCCTGTACCATGACTAGACCAAGGTGCATTAAATCTCCCAAGCCCCATCTCAAAAGCCATCTCACCAATTCCCTCTGACATGACAGGAATTAAAATTGGATAGTAAGTGTTAGGGTTTAAGCCTGTAAGGTCAAAAGGATATTTCCGACCAAACAGTGCAAGGTTTGTGTTTGCTTCAACCTGAGTCAATGCGATACCTTGGGCTGTGATTGTATTCCCTTGTTGATTAACCCTTGTCTCTAACTGATTCAGTGCATTTACATCAGCTTTTCCAGCAATAGAACTTTGAAGTCCTGTAATGGATTGAGCTTGTGCAGAGATGTCCTGACCATGTTGAACCACAGTAGCATCTAACTTAGAAATAGCTGTAGCATTGGCAAAAGTGTTTTGACGATCTTGTGTGTTCGTACCAAAGCCAACAGGTGTACCATCAACAAGAGTGAAACTATGCGAGAACCAATCCATATTATGTGGTGAATCAAACAACACATAGGCAGGGCTTCCAACAGTTGCACTTCTTCTTGTAATGGCAATTGGCATTCTATTACCTGTCCAGTTTCTAAGGTCTTCCAACCTGAAACCACAGTTAATAAGCACATTTCTTAGGTTTACGACTCGTTGATCCTCGTCCCACCCAACGTTACCAACATTGTCACATCCAGCAATAGCAAAGAAGTTACCGTATGGCATCAGTCCTATTGCATCAGCCATGTTTTGACAAGCATCCCAAGATGCGTAAGTATCAAAATTACTATACTTAATTAAATCACCAAGTCTATTAAACTCATATAAGTTAAGTCCACGACCAATACTTTGAGTCCATTCCCCAAGAGCGTTATACAATCCACGCTTTTCATGTTGGCTGTCACCATTCCTAAAGGTGAAAATAGACCAATTTCTTGTGAGACCAACCTTATTTGCTGTCTCACCAGCTTGGGCTGAAACAGAGGTTATAGCCTGACCTTGTGAAGTAAGCGTATTACCCTGCTGTTCAACAGTTGACTTCAAAGAGTTCAATACAGAAGAATCAGCTTTGTTGCTTACAGAAGTTCTTAAATCAGTGATTGCCTCTGCGTTAGCATTTGTCTTGTCACCGATTGTCGTAACTTTAGCATCCAATGTTTGAACAGCTCTTGCAGTAGCAAAATCGGTATCAGAGATGTTCCAAGCTGTTGGGATGTTGCCACGTTCGATGATAGGTCTTCTGAATCGGTAAACACCTTGGTATGGGAAGCTAAAGTGTGGAGCAAGCCCCCCTTTAACATACTTTCTTGTGTGGTAGTATCTTTGCCAAATATCATACCTTTGTACCTGCCCCTTAGCTAATTGCAGTGGAAGATAGTTCATAGAATCTTTCCAATACAATAGCGGTGGATTAGGTACACTACCGCTCTCGATCAAAATCTCAACAGAGAAAATTACATCGTCATCAGTGTTGCAATTTTCATCAACTCTCTCGATCTTATCTCCAGCTAACATACCTGTAACATAGTTAGATGTACCACCAGACCAGACATACAAGACACTTAAATCTGAGGATAGGGTCGCTACATCTCCACCAGTAGCGAGACCTGTAGACCAAACCCCAGCCTCATCAATTAAATTCTCAGAACCTATAGCGATATTTTCAACTTTAGCCTCAACCTTTGTGATTGCTAGACCTTGTGATGAAATAGTACTGCCCTGTTGCTCAACTGTAGTCTTCAACTGATTGACAGCAGAAGCATCAGCCTTGCCAGCAATCGAGTTTTCAAGAGCGGTAATCGCTTGCCCTTGTGATGTAACGTTGCCATCAATAGTTGATATCTTAGAGTCAAGCGCTGTTAAAGCAGAAGCATCGGCTTTACCTGCTAGAGTATTTTGTAAACCAGTGAGGATATTACTTTGTGAATTAACCTGATCTCCTATAGTCACTACATCATTTTTTAGATTTTGTACTATTGATGCATCAGCCTTATTCACTACAGTATTTTGTAATCCAGTGATAATACTACTTTGAGTATTAACTTGATCTCCTATAGTCACTACATCATTTTTTAGATTTTGTACTACCGACGCATCAGCTTTACCGTCAATCACTGAATCTAATGCAGTCAGCTTGGAAGTGTTGGCTTCAGTTGCCGTTGCAATGGTACTGATACTAGTTTGGACATTAGATAGTGAACCATCTATTGAAGCTTTGTAGTTGTCCAGAGTTTCAATCTGTGACTTATCAGCATCTTTACTTCGTGTAATTTCCTGAGTTAAACCATCATTCAGTGCTTTGATACCCTCTCTACGCTGTACTGTTTCCTGAGTTAAAGCATCATTCAATGCTTTGGTATCATCTCTCCGCTGCGCTGTTTCTGCTGTAAGCTCGTTCGTTAACTTATCGACTTGTAAAGAAGTAGCAGTTGCAATTTTATTTACTTCTACAACTAAGTCTTTTGCCTCTGAACCCACTTCAATGCGACTAATCAAATCTTGATTTAGCTGACTATCTGTAATCTGGCCATCAAGTAATTCAAGTACATCTTTCGCATCAGTTGTTGTTGTACTATTTGTCCAGTCGGACCAGTCACCAACATTCCCGATTCTATCGATCAAACGTGCTTGATAAAATTGAGTTAGATTTGGCTGTAGTCCTTGGATTACTGTGGTTGAGGTTGGATAAGCAAAAGAGCCTAATGTTGCAATGTTAGATTTACCATTTGGTGAGACCTGAATTTCTACATAAGCAGTATCCAAAGCATTTGCTGGATAACTCCAATCCAGTTTCATACCAAATAAAATACCAGTTGCTTGGATAAACGCCACTTTAGGTGGTTTGCCCTGCTTTCCTTTTAATTCAGTCAAAATTGAATAGGTTGGTAAAGATGAAATATCAAAAGCACTAATCGCAACAACTCGCGCTTCATATTTACCTGCGTAGATACCAGCTATCTCTGCCGAATTATTTCCAGTTATTGGTAGCTTTAACCAGGTACCATTATCTTTACGCCATTCAACTTGATACTTGGTTGCACCTTTGGCTTGTGGCCAACTGATCACCATGGTTTCAACTGACATTCCTTGCTGAACCATTTGCTCACTGGAAATGCTGACTGATTCAACAGGATCTTGAGTTGTAGGATTGATGATAGAGATTGGGCGATCATCAATAAATGCACCATGATCAATGGCATTAAATTTAGAATCAGCATGTTGTAATGCAGTAATGGTAAATTGGTGTGGCTCATCTTGTGAGATCGAAACTACACGAAATTTCATCGTCGCTAAATCTTGTGCATCAATCACCCATACATTTTGTGGGGCAACACTATCAAATGCTGATACTACAGTAACAACTCGACCAGCTATACTTGATACAACTCGTGCTTGTGCCTTTCCATTCTCTCCATTAACAACTAGACGGTCCCCAGCTCGGCACACCACATCATCACGATCTAAGGTGATTTGTTTTAAATCAGCACTGACTGAAGAAATACGCCCACCATTTGCACGACCAGCTAACAACTCATCAGCAAGTTCAATCACTTTACCTGGTAATGGAATATAGCCATCTAACCCAACTTTAAATGTGACAGTTCGAGTTTCAAGTTGTTCTGTTTTTAAAGCCCATTGGCCAGTACGTTGTGCTTGTCCTTCTGATGTACAGCCCCATGCCTCTAATTCTAATAAACGTACCGCTTTAGCCTCTGCAATTGATTTTTCATCACGTACAAAAACATATTCAGTCTTATAGCGATTTTGCGGATTATCCCAAGCAACTTTAACTGCATTATGCCGATCACGTGCACGCGTACCGGTGTAATTGATACCAAGAACACCATCAATAATATTGGCAGATGTGTATGTAAAAATAGCATCTTGAGGTACATCAGCCTCACATACGATCGATGCACCATCCCAATAACTGATTGCACGAAATAAACCTGCAAGTTTGCTTAAAATATCGAAAGCAGATTCGGCACTTTGAATATACACATTACAAGTGAACCGTGGCTCTTGACCGCCTTTACCATTCGGTACCAGCTGATCACAATATTGGGCTAAACGATATAAAGACCATTTATCAATCATTTGCTCGGTTAAACGGTTGCCAAGTGCGTATCGCTTATTGGTGCATAAATCGTAGTAAATCCAAGCTGGATTATTACTATAAGCACGCTTAAATAGACCATCCCATATCCCGATGTATGTTCTACTTACTGGATCATAGTTGTTTGGTACTTTGATCTTTACACCCTTTAGATCAACAGCAATTTTGGCAATATTCGAGAATGTTTCAGCATCATATTGCACGCCAATCAATGCAGTATTTGGGTAAGCAAGCTTAAGATCCACAACTTCAGTAATGGCTTGAATATACATCTTATCGCTGACATATTCAGAGCTTGAACTCGGTGTTTTACGTAAGACGCGAATCAACCAACTATTATTGGCTTTAGGCAAACCGATACGATGGGTACGTTCATAATTTGCTGAAGTTTTTCCTGACATTTGAGTATCAAGCATTAACTCCCATGATCCCCCATCAGTCTGCACTTCAATCGAGTAATCAATAACAATACCTGAGACATCGCCATTACTTGGGTCTTGCTGTTTTAAAGCCCCAAAGCGCACTCTTACAATCACGGCATCGAGATTAAGATTGGTAATCCCTTTAACCCAAGGCGTATCACTTTTAAGTTCAACACCCACAGCAGTTTCAGAAGCAATGCTTTCAAAACCTTCCATGTATGCCTGATCATTGGTACCTGAGCGAAAATCTAGAGTGACATCTTGAAAATTTCTTGCACCACTATCGTTTTCAACTGGTGTGTCATCCAGGAAGATTGACTTAAAGCCATTTGCTAAGCCCTCAACTTCGCCCTCACTCATGCCATACTGTAAACGTGCATAGGTTTTTGAAGCGGTTGTATCATTTTCAACTTTTGGTTGTCTTTGGTTTTTGCTACCGCCTTTTGCGCCTTTTACTGTTTTAAGCATACTTTTTCCCACACAATAAAAAAGCGCTTAATGCGCTTATATTCTTAAATTATTTCTTCCCACCGCTGCTGCCACCACCGGTAAAACCAGCATCTGCCGAACTAAAAGTATCTACTGCAAATTGACCAGCATTTACAATGAATCCACCGACTTCGCGCTGACCATACAGAATCGGAACTGGATTGCCTTGTGAGATTGTGGTGACTGCTCCACCAAATCCCTTATTTGCCCTGTTTCCGTCTTGATTTTGATCTTGTGCGTCAACCTTGGGTGTAAGCATCTGTGCAATACCGCCTACAACCATTCCAGCGCCAGCACCAATTAATGCTATGCCTAAATTGGAAGTTGCACCGCCAGTCCAAAAACCAGCAACAATCAAAACCGCCCCAAGTACAAGTTGTAAAACACCACCATTCCCCCCAGCCCCAATGACTTTAGGCACAATCTTGATAACTTTGGCACCAGTCTCAAAATCAATCTGATCCTCACTGATATTTTCATCATCTTGAAAAACAGCAAAGGTAAGTCCTTGTTCATGAGCGGTTAGCATGAATTGTTCAAAGCCGGGCACTTGGACTGATAGTGCTTTTACAGCTTCACGGGTGCTTTCAACAGCAAGCTTAAATTCCTTACCAAACTTCTTTCCGAGTACGCCATATAATTTGATCGTTTTAAGCATTCTTATGCCTCACAATTTTGACAACACGCTCTTGCCATTGTTGCCCAAAGATTTCACGCACTGACTTTCGACCATAAGGATGATGTAGGATTAATGGTCCACCAAAACAACTTGTGCTTTCTTCTGACTTTAATTGCCAGTAATCACCCAACCAAATCACAGCATGATTCGGGTGTTCTGTACGGCCAACATTACACACCAACATGTCACCATACTGAGGTTCACTGACTTCATAAAATCCAGCTGCGTCTAGGTTTTCTAGATAAAGGGATTTGTGATTTTTATCACCCCACCAATCATTTTTACGTTCAAAATCAATCAACTGAACACCTAGCTCACGGTTATAAAAATCACGAATAATTGAATAGCAATCTTGATATCCATGATGGTAATCACGACCAATGAGTGGTGCTTTATAGCCACATGGCTTATAGACTTGAAAATCTACTTCGGGCCAAGCACAGATCACCCATGGCATTTCATGAAGTTCAATTTGCAATAAATCTAAATCAGAAGCACGTGCTGTAGCATTTGGATGTGAATGTACATAAGCTTGAATCTCACCGTGATCTTCAGCATTCGCCAAGTCTTCATGATGAATTTGAAACTGACCATTTTCAGCGACATTACGGCATGGAATATACTCACCTGAAACAATAACCCCGCAACATTCTGCGGGGAAACATTTTTCAGCATGAGATAGAATCGCTGCTTTGAGTTTTTTATTTAATTTCATTTTTACACCATTGAAGATGCAGGGAATCCACCAAAATGAAGCTCATTCTCTCGGCAACGACAGCCTGATGTTCGGTAGTTACATCGATCTAAAGCTGGATTGTCTGTTGATTCATCTTTTTCAGTAAACATTGCAGATCCGATATATCCACACTCTTCACTTCGATATTCCCAATTGCAGTAGTTTGAGATTTGCCGTGTAGGGATTTTTAGCCCTTCAAAATCCACGGGATTAGAAAGTTCAAACGTCACTTGCTGAGCATTTTCAGAAGTCTTTTGTTCAATGAACCAAATCTGCTCGCGCTTCTCACTTGGATTAGCCGTAGCATTACCAGCACTAAAGTTTTCAGCATCAAGATATTTGGCTAATGTGGTAATGACTTTGATTTTCGCACCAGCAAAATCACCAAACTGTAAACAATATGCAGTAACCGCACCTTGAATACCTTTAATATTGTTGGCCATACTTAAAGTTGGTGCTGAAGCCTTGCCATCACTTCGCATTTCTAAGCCTGATACTTGCAACGCCATTGGCTCAAAAGTCTGACCATTAAAAATGATATTACGTTGCCAAACTTTTTCATCACCAGGATCAGATCCCTCACCGGTTGAGACAGACTCATTACCAATCGATGAATAAATCTTTTCCCAGTCTACATAAGAAATATGTCCGTGGAAACGTAAAACGCCAGCTCCTAATGCGCTGGCGTCTAATTCAAATAGTGTGATTAATCCATCTACATACAGCTTTTGAAAATCACTGTTTAACATTGTCATTCACCACAATATCAAGATCCAAGCCTTCCGCATCATAAATGGCTTGAATCGATTGAATTGAAACTCCCGAACGATTCTGTAAAGAAATAATATGGGGGATCAACCAACTTATAAATTGTGCTTCTTTTAATGAGACTCGGCTCACATCAGGCTCTTTATCCTTTTTTAAACCGATTAAGACATCATCTGTGGCCTTGTTATAATCAATCGACAGATAATCTATTTTTGATCCAAATTCATAGGCTGATGCTTCAATTTTGACTATGAGTGCTGCAGTAAAACTTGCTTCAATTTGTGTAAATTGCTTTGACATTTTTCATGTTCCTTCAAGTAAAAAAGCCCCAACGAGTGGGGCGTGAAGTTAATTAGATTTATGGGTAAAAAACTTGGGTAAAGGTTGTGGAAATAGTCCAAATCATTCCACCCACTTGACTAGGTGTATAGCTTGTATCTGTTTTAACTCTCACCTCACCATCCAATGGAGAATTCCATAGAAATGAATCAGCCCCTTTATGTCGATCAAAAAAAGCTTTGATTTGAAGAATCTCTTCCTTGGTAGATGTAAATTTGTAAGGCCATTCCCCCTTTTTATTGTTGATTCCTACTGAGATATTCTGTTCGTAGCCATCACCAAATTTTGAAGTCAAAATATTGAAGTTTTGTTTGCCTGAGTTTCCATCTAGATCACATGGATATGTAAATTTTTCATTGCTCATAAATTGCGTCCAATAAAAATAACCATTTGATGGTTCTATATTTATTTACACCCTTCCAAAAACTTCCCGTCCAACGCAAAAATACACTCTACAAAAACAGCTCGATCTAAATCACATCCATAAACATCAAAATAACTCTTAATGTCTGCTAGTGTAAGTGAATCATATGATCCACCACCGCTAGGAAAAGCAATAAAACGGCGAGCCTTTGAAATTAAATTAAAGGCTTTGATGATATGGTTTGCGGTGTAACTTGGCTCTAACCGCTCAGGTGGTTTTATGCCGAGCTTTTGGTAGACTTCTGAGGTTTTTTCTTCGCACCATTTGATGTTTCTTTGTTCGTAGTGCTTGAGGACTTTCCCACTTCATCAGCAATCTCTTCAGTCTTAGAGTCATGGATCACCTTAGCCTTTTCCATGATGAAAACAATAATTTCAAGTGATTGCTTTGAGCTTGTACAAATCAGCTCTGCATTTTGCGCGCTGTATTCGATCGGCTTCTTATCCTTACCGACTAGTCCAACCCATCCTAACAATAGATGTGAAACAGCACGGTTAAAACCTAATTTTGCTTTAACCGCTCCTTCATCTGTTACTGCTTTAATGCCTGCAAGCTCTTGCTCAGCTTGAATCCCATTGAGCTCTAGTGAACGTTGAAACGATGGCTTATCAATACTTGCAATGAGTAATTTCACGCCATCTTTAAAATCAAACCATTCTTGAACGTATTCAATGGACTTCTGTTCTTCGATTTCAATTAACATGATTAAGGCCCCGCAACTACAGGAATACGTGTAAGAGTCGGTGCAACATCCGCGACTGTGAACGAGAATTGGGTAGTTAATACATCACCAGCACCACCACTTGGCAAAGGCGCAGATACTTGTACCTTAGGTAGTTTGAGCGTGTATTTATTACCTGCAGTATCTTTCAATGAATATTCAAGGCCGATCGGCTCATTTAAGAATTGTTTTTCATAAAGTTCTGCAGTGTTTTTGGACCATGCAATTGTAAAGTTACCACTGCCTTTCATAATGGTTTCTAAGATTGCGGCAATGTTATTTTCGTAGTCTAAGCACTTTTGAATTTGCATTGTATTATCAATGGTTAATTCAATCTGAGTGATGCACATTCCTGGTTTCTTTTCGCCATCAATAAGGATGTCACCAGTGGATAGACTTGTTAATGGAACAGCATCCACTGCAGGTGTTACGGTACCAGTCGGTGCAACCTCATAAGCTGTGCGCTTCATTCCCATAATTGCAAATTTAGAAGTCACAATGCCACTATCAGGAATTGATAAAGTCCATTGGTTAATGTGGCAACCAGTGAAAACTTGGAAGTTATCGATATCACTAAAGCCGCGAATAATCGAAAGCGTTCTTCGAGTAGTACCACCAAATGTTAAAACGTTGCTATTCCAAGCATTGAAGGCAATTAGCTCTAAGACTCCATCTTGAATGCCAAAAGCCCATTCAGATTCAATATCGCCTTGCACTTCAACACCAGTCACTAAAGTACCAGCTGCAATTCGTGAATCTTTTATCGTTTGTGATTCGGTGGTTTGTGCTGATGCATCTAAACCATTAGTGGTAAATGCAAATGTATTCCAGGTTGTTGCAATCACACCAGGTGATGCTTCAAAACCAATTCGGGTTAATTGTTTAGCTCCAGAACTCATTAAGTTCTCCTTAATTTAGGCGTAAAAAAACCTCCGTTAAGGAGGTGGATTGATTAATTAAGGGGTTGGATTTGAAATCTAACCCTCTAGTTTTAAACTTGGTTGAGCATGTTCAATAAGCTCGTCTAATTTTTTCAGTATCTGTGGTCTAATTTGTTTTCCTCCAACGCTTAGAATTCTTCCTGCATTGGATAAGGTTTCTTTCCACTGATCAGCAATCAAAGATAATTTTCCAATTTCAATTTGGATGCCATTTAATGTATTGCGTGCTAATTCTTCTTGCTCAATGTAAAACTTGCGGATTTCAAAACCCTTTTCATTTCGTTCCATCATTCCAAGATGCTTTGTCATATCTACAGAAATAATGTATTCAGTTGTTGGACGACCACCTTTTAGGTTTTCGTCTTTTTTGACGAAAACCGTATAATCAAAATTTTCTTCAAATTTGCATTGGTTAATTCGTCGTTTAATCCAATGAGAAAACTCCGCTTTGACTTCTAGCATTTTGTGCAAATCACGGGCATTTACGCCAAGTTGAATTTTTCCATTAAGTTCCACTTCGATAAATGGACTTTTACCTTCAATTTTTACAATCGCATTCATTGTTATGCTCCGACCACTCATAAATAAAAGAAAGCCAACAAGAAGATGCAATGAGTAGTCGAAATGACCATCTTCCTTTCAGGAGCTACCCTAGTCGGCTTGGATGCCATATTTCAGGCATTAAAAAAGCCGACTTGTTAAATCGGCTTCGCTTGTTAAACTTTAAATCTTTGTCAATAGGTAACGTTACACCTACAGGGGGTGGTCTAATAAATTCAATAACTTAAATTCATTAAAAAAGCCGAACTGAGTAAGCTCGGCTTTAATATTTGAATTAAACAATTTATAAAAATTATTCGCTATTATTTGAATTTCGCTGCATGCATTCTTGCTCAATGTCGCTCATAAAATTCGACATTACAACCATTTTCCCCATTACATTTGAGTTGATTGGCTCTTTATATGCTTTTTGAATAAGTTCGTTAATTTCATTTTTATTATATTTTTCATCTATAGAGTGAAGTTGATTTTGAAGCTCTCTTATCTTTTTCCCATCTTGCCTCAGGCCCATTATTGAAAATGCTCTATTTGCCAGTACAAAGCAATGATCACCCTCATCTTTCTGAAGAATATCTTCGAGTTCATTTGCTTTATTTTCAGCAAACGTTATGGGTGAAACCAATATAAATGACAATAGTAGAGATTTTTTATTTATACCTTTCATCTCAATTCACTCTAAATTCAGCTCTAACTATCTTAGCGTAAAAATTATCATCATCCATATCTTGTGGCGCATGGACGTTATAGACTTCAAGAAATGAAACACCAAAGGATTGTAAGAACTTTCGCCATTGAACGCACAGCGTTGTCATTTCAATCGTGCCTGAATTCTTTGGTGCAAAGCATTGGATTGAAATAGTGCCTATATCTCGAATACAGGGTCCATTTCCAATACCTGCAATCAAACTATCTCCATACTGAATATAAACTTTGCACCAAAGTTTATTTGATGGTGGATCAAATGGTTTACCATCTGGAGTTTTCTGATTTTCAATACGAAGATTTGTTTTTTCCACACCACTAAATTGACCTATTCGCTTGTATATCGCCAATTCAGCCTCTGATAAAGTCATCATTTATATCTACTCGTAACTGACTGAAATGTGATTGAATAAATTCCTAGTGGTGCTTGCCCAGAATGTCCATTCTCTAGAGCGATTGCGTAAGGCAGATTATTACTAATAAAAACTCGCATACCCAATTGAACACTTAGTATTTTAGCCATCCCATCTGCAATGGTTGTGGTGCCTGTTGTATCTTTTTTCTGAAAGTCTTTGGTGTAATCCACACTGCCAATTGAAACTCGATTGTTGCCTCTAAAAGCCCCTGTATCAACGGGACTTCTAAGGATTACTCCTTGAAGCATTGCAGCTGTGATTTTTCTTTGTAGTTCTGAGCCATCACGTAATACTTGGAGTGTGAAATGTGATGGTCTTAATCCTCTCCAACTCATATTACACCTATTAAAAAACCCACCAAGGTGGGTTTAATACTAATTATGTAGTTTAATTATGCCTTGTAGTATTCCCTAGCGTGAAAAAGAAAACTTTTCATATGCTTGTATAAATTTTCATCTCTCCCAGAAAACTGTTCTTTTAATGAACAAATCTGTAATTCCTTATCAATACTTCCATCTAAATCGATTAAAAGCTTTATTAAATTTTCAATTGTTTTAAATTTACTTTGTAAGTCTGTTATTAGTGGAAAAAAATCACGCTCATAATCTTCCCTACTTACAACTTCACAAATATCTGACATTATCTGAATCATCCTATCGGATGCATCATTAAAAATACTAAGAGCTGATTTCAGATCATTAGTAGTATAACCGTCACTTAGTAACTTATTAATTCTAGACATCACTAGATTAATTTTGAATCTATACTCAAAATATCCTTCATATATTTTTAAGAAGAAGTTTGCATTAACGGATTTGTTATGTTGCTCTCGCCAATCACTAAAAAGAAGAAAGGCTGCAATTGGACCTAAAAAATATGCAGTCAAAGTCAAAGAAGTTGTCAATAAATCGTATGCCTTTTTAGTATCCAAATTTGAACCTGTTTTTGTTAAGCATACACCAATTAAAAAATATCCAATTGCAAATATGGCCGCTGACCATTTCACACAATTTATTTTTTGCTGTAAAGTTTTCTTACTCATATATCCCCCTTACCCGTAGGAGGATGATACTAAACTTTCCTCAACTGGCAAACCCAAATACTTTCACTTGGATCCTCACCAACATTTAAAACTTTAAAACTACCATTTGAAGATTCCCAAACATCATCAATCTGAGGTACACCATCAACTTCATTTTGAAGCACCATGGCTTTTACATCCTCTACTTGATAATCGATAGGCTTTACCAAATCTCGCTTGTATGAACCAAATACACCACGTCCAGAGTATTGCTCAACAGTCACTACTGGATAAGTCTGCGTTTCAAAGTCGAAATCACCAGATTGGATTTCTTTAGAACATGTGAAAGTGGTGATGGCATCTGCAAGCTTAGTATTAAAGGCTTTTGCCACTTTAGATTGAATCTTATCTCTCATCCGCGATACACCTTGAATGTGAATCCCTTGGGTTTTAGATCCAGCGAATTTATAAATGCTTTTGCAATCTGCTCAAATTCTGAAATTTCACGACTACCCTCTACAAATGACTCTTCAACTTCAACTGTATCGGCCTTTACTCGTTCACTTGTTGTTTGACGAGAAGTACCAGCGTAAATCACACCAGCTTTGATACCTTTAACAATTTCACAAGCAGCATCGATTAAAAGTGGATCAAATGGTTCTGGAACAAAACCAATTTCATTTTTCATCCAAGTATTTGCCAGTAAAACAAGACGAGCTTTATCACCATCTGGTGCAAAGTCATTACCCAATTTACGATTTGCGTCATCAACAGTGATAAAGCTCATAACTCACCTATTTAGCTTTTGTAGTTTTCGGTTCTTCTTTGTCCGTTTTATTAGAATTAACTTCCAATTCAGCAATACGTGCTTTCATTGCATCGATGTTATTTTGGAATGCAGTAAATTCACCTTGAGAATTTTGAAGCTGTTCTAGACAATCCTTTAATTTGATCTCAGCTTCTTCTAGTCGTTTCTTGTATTCTAAACTTGAGCCAACACCTGAAGCTTGGTTGGACAAATTCGATAATTTAGAATCACCATAGAGTTCGTGTTGTCCATGAATAAAATCAGATTCATTGATTACACGATATCCATCACCATCTTTGATTTGGACTGTATTTAATAAAGTCATTTTTATTTTCCAAAAAATAAGGGCGATTTCTCGCCCTTTTGGTTAACCTAAAAGTAGTCCGATATGTCGCGGTGCAATAGCTTTGACACCCCACGCCAAACTGACTTCATAGACAACTTGTTTGTATTGGCGATAAACCGCAATTTCAAATGCCAATCCAGTAACAGGATCTACAATTTGCGTACGATCATCTGCACTATCCCCACCTTCTGGTAAAGCTGGAGTACGTGTTGCTAATGCAATTGCTGATCGTGAAAATGCTAGGTTTGGTACATAATTGTTTCCAACACTAACAGCAGCTTTATCAGCTGGGACTAAAGCTAATCCATGATTGAGAATTAAATTAGAACCGGCTAAACCACCAGATACATATTGAGTCCCATCACCTGCAAAAGTCACAATATCCCCACCGAGAATTGTTCCAGTTCCTGTGTTTACCTCAATCGACTTATCACCAGCTAATGGAACTCCATTTACAAGATATCCAGCACCAGTCCCTTTAGCATGTACACCTACAGCATGAGAGTGACGAATCGCAAAGTTCATAATACGATCAGTCATACCATTTCGTAGCATGTCATCACGACCAGCTTCATTGACTTTAAATAATCCTGCTTGCTTACCGCGCAAATTACCAATTGCTGCATGACCTAAAACTAATTGCAGGTCATTACGAGGAGCACCATTGTTTTCTAAGATACCTAACGTTCCAGCAAAATCAGTCATATCAGCTGCAGTACTGAACGGCGTTTGTCCTGCAGTACCATATGCAATTGATGCATTTTTATAAGCTTCCAGCCAACAATCTCGTTCGATTTCATTCACTAGCGTTCGCATAGCTTGAGCAAAACGATCGGTTTGAATTGCTGCAAAAGTTCCCGCATTCTGTAGTGAACGGGTTTCTTCACCATTCCAACGAATAGGTACATTTCGTGACTTGGTAATTTTAGCCACGATATTATCTACAGTGCCATCACCTGCATCTGGTGCATGCACACCTGGTTTAGTATCTTGTGCTTCTGCAACGGTTGTTACTGGAATTTTGACATCATCACCAACTGCAGCGCGTTCAATACCTGTATCACGTGTAACTGCTGGAATAAATCCAGTAATCTCACGAGAAACAATATCAAGTGCTGCATAAAGCGTTGGCAATAAGCCATTTAAATTATTAGACATTCGCTAATCTCCAAAATTAATTTTCTGTAATTTGTCCGCCATCTTTCATAAATGACTGTTTTTCTGGTGGTGCTAACTGTTCAAAGCTTTGACGTGACATCGCCTTGCCACCCCCTTGTCCGCCTTGACCTGAAAAACCACCACCACCTGCTTGTGAACCTTTTAAAATGGAATCTTTGTGTTGGTATCCACCAATTAAGATTTCTAAAGCCTCATCAAAAGCAGCTTCATCACCATGATTTGTGCGGGAATAAATTTTTTGACCTTTGCCGTCATATGCGACAGGTTTGCCATCTTCGACCTTGAAGCTTTGGCCAAACATGGCTTGAACCATATCAATAGGAACAGCAACTTTTTCTTGAATAAACTTAGAACGAGCAAATCCACCACCGATCAATTCATTATGTAATTGCTGCTGAAATGCATCACGTTCAGTTGTGATTTGACCAAGTTGTGTTTCATAAGTTTGTTTTACTGAATCAATTGCTTCAGTTCGTACCCGTTCTGCTTCACCTGCATCAATCAACTTTTTATCATCAAAGTTTTTGATGGTATTTAAAGCATTGCGGGCTTTTTCTGCATCTAAACCTTCAAATGTTTTTAAACTTGCTTCCGCTTGTTCTTTGGCAATTCGATGATTTTTTGCTTCTGATCCGAGTTCATTAATTTTTGCAATCGCATGTGGTGCATCAAAGGCAATCTCTGTTCCATCTTCATGGAGGTATAAAGGTTTACCTTCTTCATTCACTTCTGCGTAGGTCTTATTTTCGATTTGAATCGTTTTGAGTTTCATAGGTTTCCACCATTTTTAATTAAGCTTCCGCTCGTTTCACCAATCGTTTCCACTTTTGGCAGGCAATAAAAAAGCACCCTTTTGGGTGCTTGTATTAAAATAAATATGCTAGTTGGTTTCTTGAGGACCAAACTCTTTTTCACAAAGTTCTTTCAGATCATTCCAATATTTAACAGCATTCGGACCATCAAAAGTTAGATATTTCTCTCCTGAAGCCTCTACATCTTTAGTATGAATAATTTGATCAGGTGTAATCCCAAATTTTTCGAGCATTATCTTTTCAAACCGGAGTCTTTCAAGCTCTAGATCTTCTTCCATTAGCTTTTCTCTCTTTTATATTTAAGCCCAAGTTTTTGTGCAGTCAACATCCACAATTGATGTTCTAACTCAGATTGTGCATATCTTGAATTAATCCTATCACTATTAATCATATTTCTAGTTAAATCTAGTGCTTTCGGATTTAACTCTTTTAATGCTTGTCTAATTTCACTCTCACTTGGCCATAATTTATTAGATTCACCTTTAGACATAATAAAGCGCATATGCTGAGTAACAGCTCTAACTTCAGCTAAGTTTAATTCAGCAGCAGTAATAATATCATCAACAGAGAAATTAGAGCCACCTGGGTGATTATGTGTGAATGTTGTTCCGACTACCTTATCCCATAGCTCACTAGGGACGTTAACTTTATTAATGTCTCCAGATAATGGATAAGATTTTTCACCATCATTGCTAATAAATATCCCATACTCCTTTCTGCTTTCTCTAAATTCTTCCTCAAAAGCAACAGCTTTCTTTCTCGCAGGTGTTGAAACGTCAGGCTTTTGTGTTTTGTTAGGTAAATCATAAAAACTTGGTTCATTTTGAGGCTGTTTAAAACTCTTGCCAGTTTTTGAAAATTTAAACACTGACTCAAAGCCTTTTTCATCCAACTTGCGCAATTCATCTAAAGTGAATTTTTGACCAGACAGTGGATCTACAAACTTATCAATTGGAAATCCACCCTCTTTATAGAGCTTGTATTTAACAGGACCTAACCATTCTTTTTGAAAAGACTCATCTTGCCGATTAAACCAATCTTTATAGGTTGTATTCGCATCAACTTGTCCAATCTTTCCATCTCGCTGATCCTTGGGAATATTTTTAACTGAGCGTTTATCTGCAACAAACGGTCGCAAACCCTCCAACGTTCCATCTTTCTCACAACCGACCTGAACAGTTCTACAACGGCGGTGATAAGGAGGTTTTTGATGGCCAACACCAACCAATTGGACACGGCCATCTTTTACAGCACATCCGAAACTTGTTCGACCATCTAAAGTTGCGACATCTCTTGTATATTCAAATCCTAAAGCCAACCACGTCTGCAAATAAACATCATTGCTTAAATGTGCTCGGGCTGTACGCAATTCAGCATCAATTGCATTTCGTGATTGATTAAGCAATCCATCTGCATAATTTAGCTTTTTAGTACCTTTTATTCTTTGAATAATTTGTTGATTTGTCTGACCTAAATTCACACCATCACGAATAACATATTCAACTTTCTTTCGAATACTCTCAGCAACGGTAGGGAAAATATAATCTAATAATTGACCACCCGCATAAGGAGTTTTCTTTGATTTTTTGAGTAAATCAGCTCCATTAATCTTGGGTACTTTTTTACCAGCCAACTTATAAATATATGCCGATTCATACGAAGCCAAAGCAATCATCGAAATATCAAGAATTTCAGGAAGAACAGTAGAAATTGACTGCTGCCAACCTGCCATGACTCCCTGAATTTCTTTCAATGACGAAGTAGAGTATTTAGCACTAGCTAAACTAGTCTTCTCAGCTTCATTTAAATCATCGAGCAAGTCGCGAAGCTTATTTAACGCTTGGATAGATAAAGCATCGAAACTTTTTAAGATTTCATTGATCGAGGTAGAGGAAAGACGCTGAAGATAAGAATTATGTTGATTTAAGGCATCAAGTATTGCTTGCTCTATCAGTTGATCTTTCATCATCTACACCTTGATATGGCTGATAACCAGCTAGTGGCTTACTCATCCGATATTCTTCAATCTTCTTTTCTATCTCTTCCCATTTTGCATCTGAGAATGTTCCAGTTTGCTCATATTGATAAAGAATTTCAGGAGGCAGAAGATCACCTTGGACCATCTCTAAAATCAGTTTTGAACGTTCCACACTGTATTTTTGCTTATTGAAATCTTGAGAAATAACATAGGTCAGTTCATCAGGCTTTATATCGTGATTAGGCAATGCAAATTTTGCACACCAACGTAACGCCATTTGTAATGCTTCGCTGATATTAGACACTGCCAGTGAAACAACTGAATGCTGTAAAGAGTCCTCATTATCTGCTTGTGTCGCAGTTTTATTAGCAGACCCCACCTCAATTAAGCGAGCACCCATTTCTTTCATTTGTAGCCATTTATCAGTCATTAATTGCTTGGCCAAGTTGTTTTCACTCGCTTGAGCAACCTCAACCTTAGTTGGAAAACCATTCCTAGCACCAATCGCTAACTTGTCCTTTTTAATGATTTCATATTGATCAGGTGTGATATTCGGCATTGAAACAATGGGCTGCCCAACAATAAATCCTGATTCTTCAACATCTGCAGAATTACGATAATGAGCAAGATTTAGATCAGCTAATTCAAGCAACGGCGGATTATTAATTTCGTCTGTATTATCTATCGCACCACAAAATGTAAATGGAATATAGTTCCAATGCTTACCGTGATAATCCGTAGGGTAATAAAGCTGTCCAGCTTCAAAAATTTGTTTTTCATTCCGCTCATAAAGCTGTACTGAATAAACAAAATCATCCTGACCTTTGTGTAATCTCAAAACACGGTACTGGGTATCACTTGTACGACCAAATCCATCATCATCAAGCTTTGAAATATTCTCTTCAATCACGACCAAAGATAGTTTTTTCTGATTTCCCACAATGATGAAATCCCAATTAATAACGGATTGAGCTTTCAATGTGTGAATCATTGGAAATGCATTCTTTTGCTTATCTTCAGCCCTATTTCGACTAGGCTCAACTTGTGGGAAATCAACATAAATTCCACAACGATAATGCTTAAAAATCAATCGCAGCATTTGTTGTGAACTTTGATAAATAGATCGTCCAGCACCATCTGCATTTCGCTCTAAATACTCAAGCTCATCAGGTCTTTTAAAATCAGGCAACTTATTAAATGCTGAGCCAATATGACTAATTAAAGTTCGACCAGTCGCACCATAGAAAACCGCTCGATCTAAATACTCTTTATAACGATCTTCATCCCCATCACCAAAAGTGACAGGCACTGGTAAATATGTTTTACCCTTTTTCTTAATTGCATCCTGACCATCACAAACATCATCAACTTTATTCCAGGTATCGATGTTTTTAATATATTCGGGATGCTTTGAAGTTACACCTGTCATCTTCTTCTTCCAAAAATTGGTATATCGAGAGTAGTTACTGGTTTTGGTTTATTCATCGCTACACCAAACATGCGGAATGCATCAGCACCATGAGAGGTATGATCATGCAGAGGTTTATCTTTCCAACACCCTTTTTTGTCATCCCACTCTTTACGATAGTTTTCTAAATGAGAAATACCTTCTTCACACTTGGTTTCATCAAACTCACAGTATTTAAGGATCTCACGAGTCTGTTCGATACCATCCATCACACCTATGCTTTCCACTACTTCAAATCGAACGGAATAGATTTCACCATCGATTTCATAACCTTCTTTAGCGATATCTAGACGAGATTTAGCATCACCTGTTAAAGAACGGTTTTTAATGTCGTGTGGTGCGTAGTGTTTTGAATATGAGTAGCCTCTATCTTTCAGCACTTTAAAGTAATGTCTTAAGCCTTCACCCGAGTTTTCGTAGTAATCAATGACTTGATAACATTCATCAGAAATTTTCCTGATAAACCAAATTGCCATTGAGTCCGAAACGCCCAAATCCCAAAAGGTCATTACGGGCAAATGATCATTACTTGGTAATTCTCCAACTCGGCCATTTGCATATAAGAATTTAAATTGCTTCTTGTAATATGCGCCTTCAACTGATTGCTGAAATGCCTCAGAAGGAATGCTTGGATATTCTCGCTTGATGTCATCACCAAGCGTTTTCTCTTTTTGCCAGTACCACTGTTGTTGTTCTGGTGAGGTGTTTATATTGTATTTTGCCTTTAACTCAGCAAAATAGTCTTTTAGGCGCTGCGGTATTTCTCCAGCAACTGGTAAGGCATATTCACCATTTTTCCACCAAGAGAAAAAAAAGAATTTCCAGTCCAAGATTCCTAATGTTCTGCCTTGTAATTGAAGTTTTTCAGCTTCTTGGCAGTAATCATAAAAATAACCTGCCTTACCTTCAGCTGTTGATTCAAGCGTGATTTTTCCATCAACACTTACTGCTTCAAACGCACCAGTGACAATTTCACGGGCTTTATCTGGATATTTGGCGCAAATTTTACCAAACTCAGAAATATGCAGGCGTTTTAATGTACCGCCCCGAAATGACGTACTAACAGTGACAGATCCACCCTTCTTAAATACCAATTCTTCTTTTGTTTCGATAAGAAGTGGATTTGCAGCTCTTAAAGGGTGAGGTAATTTCTCATAAGCATATTTAACTTTCTCGCGAAACAAGCGCTTAGCATCATGTAAGGTATGTGCAATCAATGCACATTTATCAGACATGAATAAAGCAGCATCTAATTGAATAATACAAACTTCTGTTGTAAACCCAAGCTGCCTTGCTTTTAAGATAATGTTTCTTGACCACTCGTTTTCAAAGTATTCAAGTTGCTCAAGAGTCATCTTGAATTTGAATTGTTTACCTTTTTTATTAGTGATGTAGTAGAGGTTATTTAATCGCCAGTGCTGATCAACAAGTTTTGCTTTATGCTCAGGTTTAAGCATATGCCCTCCTTATTAATCCCCTTTGCTTAATTCATCCATCAAATCGGAAAGAGATTGAATTTCTATAGTGCCTGAGTGTTCTATCTTTCCAACAAACGTACCAAGATGTTTACCAAGCATTTCAATTGCCTTGTTAGCTGCTGCACGGTTCGGCTCTGCACCACTCATGCTGGCTTCCAAATTGTCCTTTAACTTACTCAGTACATAATAAGAGTCTAAACCCAGTTCATCAGCCCGTTCTTCTTGTAAAAACTTAATTCTATCTTGAACATCTGGTCTTAAAATGGCTCGAAATGCGTTTGATTTATCTGTATAGCCTGCCTTTTCCCCTGCTTTCTTTTTACTCGCAGTCTCAACATAGGCTTGGGCTAAGTTTTCATGCTGTTGATTTGCTAGTGGCTCACTCCCTTTCGGAAGCTCAATATCTTCCATAAAGGAATCTCCCAATTGATTAAATTCAATTCAAAATTTATAATTGTTAATGCAGGAGCAAGGACTTCCCGATGGCTTGATGATTCAATGCACAGGGTTCCTGCCGTTAGGAAAGTGTATTTACACTCCTATTGACAGAAGCAGTAACCAGTCTGTAGTCAATCGAAAGAACGAAGGACGCCACCCTAAAAAGAATCACGGTAACTGTGAAATCTTTATTAAAAGCCCAATTTACGGGCTTTTATTTTTTCTGCATTACTTTCCTAGCCCAATAAAAAACCTCCCGAAGGAGGTTATTAATATTTAATTAAGTGTTGGTTTCGGAATTGGTATCGAATTTGGAATAAGTTCTTGGTTTTTAAGAGTGAAACGTTTTGGACAACCTTTATTACCCCATTTAGTTACAATACCATTTTCGATTAAATACTTCATTACACAAAGTGGTGAGTTTGCTCCAATACCCCAATCCACTTCATAAGATATAATTTTTGAACCATTTGAAGCAGTATAGTTATAATCAGGTGGACCTAATTCACTCACTAAAGTGATTTCTGATTGCCCTACTCTTTTACTCATTTTATCGCTAATCGTGGCTACTCTATTACTACTCCCTGGTAAAGTTCCTGTTGGGGAGTTAACACAACCTGAGACGAAAAAAGCAATACTTGTTAATAAAATTATAAATTTCATAATTATGTCGCTTATTATTAATCAAATTCTTTTTTACTTTATATTTTAGTCTGAACATTCTCAACTAAAAAATGTTTTTCTTTTTACAAAGTTCACGGAAGTGCTTGAATTTTGGTGTTGGTTTTTCATCCCACTTTCCTCTAGGTATTAAAAAACCCCTTGGAAGGGGTTTTAAGATTAATTAAGACATTCTTGTTCAGAGGGGATCAGGAACACAACAATCAACCTATAGTATTTTTTAACATTTATTCAATTTTGTGTTTACTACCTTGTAGAACAATTTAGTTCAAATTTACTATTTATTGAATTTATGTGGCATCAGTCACTTTCCCGAACTTTCTCACCATAAAGAAATCTGATTATTCCTAAACGTGTTGGCAGAAGATTTGTTTGATGATCTCCATTTATTAACCCAAAATGTCAAAGATTTTGGCAAATAAAAAGCCCGATTAATTTAGGCTTCTTAAATCTTCAATACAACTTTTCTCTTTTTCTTCCTTGTTACGTGCATCAACAGGATTCTTAACGCATTTACAATAATCGTAATACTTTTTCTTATCTAGCTCTTTAGGTGGGTCTATGCCCTGACATTCCGTTAGTACTGTCCCTAGTCTAGGAAATTCTTTAGTCTTTTTATTTTCTGGAGGAATACTAGGTTTATAGATAATTATGAGTAGTGACACTATTATTGCTAAGAAAAATATATATTTCATACAATCAATAGCCTCTCTAATTCAAAATATTCATATCTGTTTATAAAGCAAACCTTGATATTAAATCAAGGCTTACTTAAGTCTAATCAATTGAAAATAAAATTAATATAGCAATTTAGATACCAAGTAGAGCTATAGCTAAAGCTGATTTCCAATTTAGTTTTGCAGTATTTACGCAGATTGTTGATTGCTTATTATTCAATAAAATATCAGTCCAAGTAGTGACAAAACTAATAACAAAGGCAGTACCAAAGCTTTCTTTCAAACTACTAACGAAATTATTTTGACCAACTTTTCCTGTCAAAATGTCATGAACAAGATTATAAGTAACAAACTCAGCTACTGACTGTAAACCGTCTGCAACACCTTGCACAATTGATGTGAAAATTCCTAAATTTTCAGTACATGTTCGAATCGCCACTAAGATATTATCAACGATTTCAGCTACTTCATCAGAAATTTGGTCATCACTAACGCTAATAGTATTACCATAAAGCTTCTTAATAATTGTCACATACATTTGACGTTCTTCGTTTGTCATAAGTTTTCTCCAGACATAAAAAAAGCCACCCTTATGAGGTGGCTATCAATTGATTTAGCCATTAGATTTTAATGGCACAAAAAAACATCCTTTTAAGGATGTTATACAATACGAAGTTTAGCTAAATTTTCTCTAAACTAAACTCGTACAGTATCTAGTAATAAAATAAAGAAAAATTTAGTTATTAAACTTCTGCATTTTAAATCCATATTAAAAACAAAAAAGCCCACTAAAAAGTGAGCTTTTCTACAAATATAGGTTGACTTATAATATAGGTCATCCTATAATATCATTATCAAGACGAGATGGCAGTCTCAACTTGATGGGTGTAAGTCCTCAAGACTTACGAACTAACAAGGAATCTGGCATGATTAAGTTAGTTATCTTAGTAATTCTACTGTTAATCAGTATGAAAGTCTACTAAGAAAGCCCACCCCGAAAGGGGTGGCACTAACTAACTTAAGAAGTTATCAGGAGTACAGAAAATGGCAAAATCACCTACAGAAATTCAACGTGATAGCGATTCAAAACGAGGCGTAAAAGTTAAATCTTTTAAACTCAAACTTGATGACATCGCATACATTGAACAAGTTGCCAAGAAACATGACTTGAGCCATAACGAATTACTTATGCAAGCGATTCGTTTCTATGATGAGAATAAAAAGTAATAAAAAAACTCACATTTTGTGAGTTTTTTTAAAGGAATATATTGACCTGTATTGTAGGAACACCTACAATATATTTATCAAAGCAATTAAGCGATGATGACAGTAACGGTTAGATGTTACAAACGCTCGGAGAGAAACGATGAACAGAATTGCAATCCTCATCGTAATTGTTCTCTTGGTACTGATCTCTCAATCAGTCTACTAAGATAACAAGGGTTAGGTAGGTGACACTACCTAGCCTCTCCTCCGATTAAATCAACTATAGGACATAATTATGGCTAAATCAAGATCAGAAATTAATCAAGAAAGTAACGAGCGTCGCGGTATCGTGAGCAAAAGCTATAAACTTCATGAAAGTACAGTTGAGCAAATCAAATCACTTTCAGAATCTACTGGAGAATCTCAAGCTAAAATTATCACTGAAGCTGTCAAACTTTACGCTGAACAATTAAATAAGCCCGATTAATTCGGGCAAGTAAAAAGCCCACTAAAATGCGGGCTTTAAATTTGTGATTGGTGAAATCGCGACTTCCACAGCATTGGTTCTGCTTCACACTACCAATTCAATCATATAGTGGATTACCATAACTTCGTCCACTATAGCTGAAATATGCCATATTGCGTCTAGACAGTCAACCTATTATGTTACTAAGCTCAATGAATCCAATAGAGTTTAATACCATGAAAATAATTAAAACTTTTTCTTTAAACGCCTTTTCATCAGCTCCAAAATACTTATTTAAAACCAATTTTAATCTATTAAATTCCATCGTTGTAAAAATAGAAACCAAACCTTGGTAATCATATTCTTCCAAATAACTTAAAGCCTCTTGACGACTCACTCCACTTTTCAAGCTAATCCAATCCATACATTTTATTTCTCTATTTAAATTCGTAATCTTTTATCATGACCAGCCAGATAAAATCTAGCACAACTCACCATAATTGCTGCTTGAGCCTTTGACTGATTAGTAATTGAAGCTACAGCGCTTAGACCTCTATTTTCAACTTTATTTTTAACCAAGCACATCAATGCAAACTTAGTTGTGATGTCCACATTTTCGCTATTGAACACGCTTCTTAGCAATGCCTGTACCTGCTCTGCCTCAAAGTCACTAATCTCACAACGGATATAACACTTCGAGTTACGTGGCGTTTTATCTGCTTCACGAATCAACCAATAAATCTGATTAACATGTAGACCATCAGGCAATTCACCCCCTTTTAAACGAGCGGTTTCACACCAAGCACCAAATTGCTCAAGCCATCCATCAATTGTGTATTTAGACCAATCCATCACTCTCACCGCTACGTTCATTCCAAGCCCCTTAAACTTTACTCAAATCTAAAATTGTCATAGTTCCCCAATGCACCGCACCTGTATCAATGTAATAGCAGTTATCTCGCTTGAGTGGCTTTGGAGTGACTGTATGCCCCATGATGACCGCATCTACACCTGAAACATTGGTATATTGTTCACTGTCTGTATTTGCACGGGCACGTCCCCATATTGCCAATTCTACTGGTCCTCGAAATGGTGAAATTTCATATTCAAATGAGCTTTTAAATTGATTCCAGTCATTTTGTTCAATGTGTCCATGAACAAAACCATATTTACGCCCTTTGTGATTGATCTCTAGCACAACAGGCAATTTAGAAAAGGCTTTTGCAATGTTGTACATCGCTTGCCCATCTAGCTGATAAAACCACTCTCCACCATTCGAGATATGACGGCGCTTATATGATTCTTCTTGAATCCCACCTATACATAAATCCTCATGATTACCAAGAACAGACGTAAACCAAGGCTTTGACAGCAACTCGACACACTCAATGTTTTGAATGCCTCGATCCACCAAATCACCTACTGCAACCAACAAATCATTTTCAAAATCAAAACCAATTTCATTTAAACGATTCATCAGCAAGTTGTAGCATCCGTGAATATCACCGACTGCATAGAGCTTGCCTTTGATCTCTTTGTCCCAAACTTTGACTAAGCTCATACTTCCACCACTTTAATTTTTACCAATCCACCCTTAACCACATTTCCACGTTTTACTAGCAACTCGTCAAACTGTTCATCATCTTCACATAAACCACACTTCACCAAACTATCTAAAACCGCTTTTAAATGATTGTCGATATCTCTAGTACGTTGATCAGGAAAATGAAAAGTAATCTCTGCTTTGAGCCTAGCTGTGCTTTTGAGAGGCTTAACAAACAAACTCACAATCTTCTGAAAATTTTTAGCTCGCTGGCTTAGGTAACGTCTTTTCCCTGCTGCCACCCAGTAATGGTTCACACTAGGCGGAATCATGGCAATTTCACAATTGAGTAAACTCATAAATCCACCACCATTGTGCTTGGGCTAACGTGATTGCGAATATCTGTGATGTGGTCAGTGGTGTCATCAATGCGGTGACCTGCTTTGATTTCTTCGGGGGTTGCGTGGCGCCAGTAGTTCATGTACCACTGACCAATGTGCTGATCTTCAACAGTCTGAATACTGTAGTCCTCTGGAAAGAATGGTTGATCCTTAATAACAACCAAATCCTCCACCTTAAAGTCATGTTTTGTCAGGTTGTTTTTTGTTGTCATAGTGCCACCTTAAATAACTCTTTTGCTTTCTGGGTAGGTTCATAAAAGATCGTTGTGTTATATCCTTTACGGCGCTTACTTTTAATAAATCCTAGCTGTTCTAAATCTCTTAAATATCGTTGTGCTGTTCTGATTTCTTTATCCAAAACTTTTTCTGTAATGTCGTATCGGTTTACTGCACGAGAATTGAATGTGATGAAAATCAAAACATCCAGCATTTGATCAAAGATTTCTGTAATTCTTCTCATACCCCACCCCCTACGCTTTCGATGTCTGCGATGGCTTTTTTCAACTTAAACCCTGCGGATGCAGGCTTTTTTTCATAAGGAGATAAATCATATAGTTTTGCATCCTCTAATCCTCCCCATGACTCCACCAACTCATAAGACTCGACTAGTTTTTTTAGCTCAGTACGGTTACAACAAATAAATCCAAGGTCAACATCAAAAGCTCTAGAAAATTCAGTGATAGACATCCACACTGCTTTTTTTGATCGCTCCCACCCAAAATTCCTCACAAACTCAACTGCATTCATACCAACTCCCCTTGCATCATTGCTCTACGCTTCTCAACAATCTGAGCAAGAGTCATTTCATAATTCCTAATTACATTTGGTACTGGCTTGCCATCTTGTGCCAATCTCGCTTTGTACTGCTCCATATCGTCGAACGGATCAATGTGTTGTTCTTCTACCGCTTCCCAAGGTTGAACCTCTTTAAGCTCAGGTTTCATCTTGTTCACATTGCGTTTTATCTTGGTACCCAATTCGGCTAAAGCTTTCTGAGCTGTCGTTTTATACTTCTCTGCATCAGCTTGGATCTCAGCCTCAGTTTGCTTGTGTTCTAATTGAGCCTGTGCAACTGGTGCAGTTAAAAATCCCTCCAACTCTGCCTGTTGAATTGCAGTGATTTGTTGATCTTTGTTGGTACCCAAACTGGTGATATAGGCTGGTTTCAACCCTTGATCTTTTGCTTGAGTCACTAAACGATCATACGCATCACAAAAGATTTTCTTTGCTTCAGCTCGTTGATACTTGTCACCTGTCTTGACCAGTTCTTCACAGCGACTGAATGCCGTAGACATTTGCTCAGTCCAGATCACAGTCAATTCCTCGCCATCAAAACCAATAGATTTTTCAGCAATTGACCAAGCCTCATGTGCACCTAACCAATCGTCAGTTTGAGGTTCACACCACCCTGCGAATTCTGGAAAAGTAGGACAGAATGTTGAACGTTTCATTCGTGCCAAACCACGTTTGATATCGTTAGGATTTAAACCTTCAAAAACTTCACAAGCATCGTCGATAAGATCACTTTCATATTCTTTTGCTGTTTGTTCAGGTCGAATCGGGAAAGTGTTTGAAAACTTAGCTCGGTAATATCTCTGCATACGAGAAACAATTTCTTCAGCCCATTTTCTTGGAAAAGTTGAATCAAACATTTTGAACCTCCAAAATTTCAACTGTGCTTACAGTTCGTTCAGATTGTTTTTTGTTTGATCCAATCAAAGGAACCTGCTGGACTTGTTGTCTTGGTTGATACGGCTGTTGTTGTGCAGTGTTAAGTTTTGCCCAATCATCACGAATTGCTGTTTTGAATGCAGAATCCCAATTTAAATACTTGTATCCGTTTGCCTCACACTTGCTAATGAAATACTCAAGGTGTTGTTCAAGATGTTTGAAATTTTTCTCATTCGCCCATTTTTGAACTTGAACACTGATTGCGAAGTTTTCAGGAATTGTAGTTTTGGCTTTTCCTAAATTTGATTTTTTTACTTAGATCTTGTTCTCAGTTTTTTCAGGTTCTGATATACAAACTGGTTGTTCCTTATAGTTAATGGTAGTTATTAAATGTTTGTGTGACTCTGCGTCACTGCTTTGTGTGCTTAAAGTCACTGCTTCATGTATTAAAGTCACTGCTTCTATGTCATCAAAGTCACTGGTGACTTTCCGTAACTGGTGACTCTGCGTCACTGCTTTAGAGATATTTTCAGCAATAAATTTGTACTTCGTGTTTCGTCCATTTGCTCTTTTTGCAACAAGCAAACCCACTTTTTCAAGTTCACGAAGATGATGACAAACAACCCTATTTGACAGCCCTGAGTCAGCCATGAGTGTTTGAATTGTTGGATAGCAAATGCCTGTTTCATAATCCGCATAAGTCGCTAAGATGATACCAACAAGTTTTGTTGTGGAATGTAGATCCACTGAGCGAATCCCATTCACATAATTGAATTTCTTCTCCGAATTGAATTTCTTCTCCGACATAGCTTGTCGCTCTTTTTTTGGAAACTGAACCAGCTCTCCTTGTAGGATCGGCGGTTCATGTGCTAAATTTGTTTTCATATTCATTGGTCCCAAAATTGATGAATGGAAACCACTCCAGTTCGCGCTGGCAGTGGTTTTTTTATTTAAATAAGATCCGCATGTATTCAGGCGAACTAAACGCATTACTCAAATAAACTCGCGTTGCTTCCGCAATTTCTTGCGAACAATAAACATCGTTAGCATTTACAACTTTCAATCCAATAGAACTCAACAAAGATGCAAAAAACTCAAGATCAGTCAAGTTATTGGATTTCTTATCATTTTTCATACGAGATAAAGTGCTTGCATCAACTCCAAGTTGTTCAGCAACCTTTCCCTGGTTAGAGGAATTAATTGCTTTCAAAATGAGCGATGCGTTATTGCTAGCGCTTGCGTTTTCTTCAATTGATACTTTGCTCATGGTGGTTCCTAAGCAGAAAGTGCTTGTAAGTTGGCTTTTAACTTGCCTTTGGTTAGAACTTGGATTCTTGCTTGTGTATCTACAGGAATTCCTTTATGACGCCATTTGCTAATGGTTCCTCTAGTGACCCCAAGAATCGTTTTAGTAAGTTGAATATCGTTTTCAACTCTAAAATGCATTTTTAAATCATCAACTGTCATGGTTTACCTTTATAAACTTTTTAGTTTCCATTAGTAAACCATAAGTTTATTTCTAAATCAATATGTATGTTTACTATAGGAAACATTAAAGAGGATGTTTTTATGAGCACTATCAGTGATCGAATAATTCAAAGAATGACTGAGCTAAAAATTCGACAAGTTGATTTAGTTGAAGCTACAGGTGCAACAAAAGGCGCAGTCTCAAAATGGGTGGCTGGGACTAATATCCCTAAAGCTGAATTTTTGTCTTCTTTAGCAAATGTGCTTAAGACTTCTCAAAATTGGTTATTAACTGGCGAAAATGAGCCAAAGAAAAATAACTTTAATATGCAAGAATTTATGGATAAACATGGGTTAACACGAAAAGAAGAATCTTCATTCGATGTTAACGATATCCATGAGCCTACTGTTGTTGACTATGAAATTGAAAATGGATTTATTTGGATAGATGTTGTGGAAGCAAACTTTTCATGTGGTACAGGTGAGTCAATAGAATTTCATTTTGATGTTATTAATGGAAAGTTTCCCTTCCCTCCATCATTTTTCCAAAAAAAATATGTTGATCCTAGATGCATGAGAATCATTAAAGCTAAGGGTGACAGCATGTCTGACTTTATTCATGACGGCGATCTAGTAGGAATTGATATTTCTCAAACTGAAATAATAGATGGTGAAATTTATGCTGTTTATTTTGAAGGTGAAGGCATGATTAAGCAGATATTTAAAGAAGAAGGTGGAAAACTAAGTCTTCACAGCCTTAATCCTAAATATCGTGATCGTGAAGTTAGTGAAATCAACGGGTTGAACTTTAAAGTTATGGGTCGTCAATTTTGGCGAGCAGGTTAAATCAGTAGATACAAATATGAAATTTAAAAAGACTAGCCTTTTACTTGTTTTCATTTCTATTTCTAATTATGTTTACGCTGAAAATTTTATTGTAATTCCGAACAGTAAAGAAAAACTTAGAGGGTATGAAGTTTCTGTAAGTGATGTAATTGAGGGGCAACCTGATGCAACTATCTTATTTACTTATAAAACTAATTTTAACTTCGACCCCTCTATCTACACACTCAATAAGGTTTTAATTAACTGTAGAGAAAAAACTTTTAAATATATGGGCGGTGACGTAATTCCTAAAAGTTCATATAGCTTAAGTTTACAAAGTCATTTTGAACCTTGGAAGGAATTTCGCAAAATAGAACCTCAAAGCGACTTCTTGTTAATTTACAACGAAGCATGCCCAAATTTCTTAAAATAACCAAATTAGGAATTTATCAGCTTGATAATTCGCCCACCCCGTGTGGGTTTTCTTTTGCCTAAAATAATTAAAAGTTTCCAATAATAAAAATAAAGTTTCTTTAAATAAACTTTTTATTGACAATAAAGTTTCCTTTGGTAAACTAAATGCATCAGATAACAAAAAAGCACACCGACCGTCAAATCAAATGTGCTTTTACTCAGAGAGTGAGAACATTATGCAAAAGATACAAACCAAAAGTCAAACAGGAAGGCTATACCAGCACCCCACTCCTGAAAATACAATCAAAAATAAGAAATCAGGCTTACTTATCCCTGCTCTTATCGTTATCGCAATGTGTCTTGCTGGTGTAGTGAATTGCGCAGGCTATCAAAATGCAGTCGCTAAAATGGGGGTTAAACAATGAATATGCCCCTACTCACACTGCCAGTAGTCATCAAGCCACCTTTCAGACTTGACGAAATCAGTTTAGATCAAGGTCAAGCAGACTTCTTTACTGAGAATGATGAGTTTTGTTTGGAAGTGAAATTTAATGCTCGTTACTTCAAAGATGGGGATGGCTTTCAAACTTGGAAAGATGCAGATATTGAAGAACTTTGCAATATCAAGGCATACAACGAAGATGGCTTACTCGATCATTTTTATATTAATCCACAAAATTGGGATGTTCTAAAAGAAGCTATCGAGCAAGAAGTTCAGGAGAGATTGTTATGAAACTCTATGAAATTGAAGTTTCGCGCTTAAAAGCAAAAATTAAGAAAGCCATCAAGCAATTAAAAATAACCTGCACTTCGTATGGCTTTGAAACTTTGGATTTATCTGAATCAGTTTGGATTCACAAGATAGAAAACAATGAATTGGTTTTTAGTAAATCAGTTCTATTAGATGCCAGTAAGCATCAAGACAGTTTACAAATTTATGTTTTAAACCAACAGCTTGAGAAAATTAATGAAATTAAAACTTTCGTTAAGTCAAGTGTTTATGAATTAGTGGCTTAGGAGAAAGAGATGAATTCTCAAGTTCAAAATAGAACACACTGGAAGCAATTAATTAATCCTAAATATTTAGGTGTTTATTGCCTTCCAAATGGGCAGGATCTGACTATCACGATCCGTTCAGTAGGTCGTGAAATTGTTATTGGTGACGGCGGTAAAAAAGAAGAATGTACTGTCGCACAACTCGTAAATTCAAAACCTATGATTCTTAACCGAACCAACTGTAAAACAATTGAACGCATGTATGGTCCATATTTAGAGGATTGGGCTGGAAAATCAATCACAGTGTTTGAGTCATCTGTAAAAGTTGCTGGTGAAATCGTTGCTTGTTTACGAGTCAGAAAAGAAGTACCCCACGTTCAGAAAGTATTACATCCAATTACCCCGCAGCAGTTCGACAAAGCGCTAAAAGCAGTTGAGACAAGTCATTACTCCATTGATCAAATCGTCGCTGGATATGCTTTAACTCAAGATCAACTCAACCAATTAAATGGAGTCAAAAATAATGAAACTAATTAGAGCTTCATCGATGGGGAGGATTATGCCCTACCCTGAAAAAGATACTTTAAGCAGTGGCGCATATACATATCTTGAGTGCTTAGCATCACAAGTTGCTTTGGATTGGGATGAGGATTTAAGTTTTAACATGGTCGAAAAAGGACGCCTCGTTGAGCAAGATTCTATCGATCTTTATAACAGCTATAACTTCACAAGTTATGTGAAAAATACTGAACGTAAAAACTCAGAACTAATCACCGGCGAATGTGACATCGATGATGTGGAAAACAGCCTAATCATTGATATCAAATCTTCTTGGTCTAAAGCCACTCACCCCTACCAATTGAAGCCAGGCGGTAAAACAGCGTATGAATGGCAACTCTTAGCCTACATGCACCTATGGGATAGAAACCAAGCTGAACTAGCACATTGCTTAGTTGATACACCATACGAATTGATTGGCTATGAAGATGAAAATCTGCATGAAGTAAATCATATCGACAAAGCATTACGTGTGACTACGCTTCGTTTTGAGCGTGATGCAATCAAAGAAAAACAAATGTTGGCCAAAGCAAAAACAGCACAATATATTTTGGCTGAATTACTTGATAAGAAAGGAATTGCAGCATGAGTAAACCAATTTCAAATGATGACATTGATTACATATCAGATTTAGCTGAACAGTTAGCTCCACGTGTAATCAGTGGGAATGGCTTTACAGTTGAATTAGATACAGATCAAACCACTTTGTTCTATCACATTCTTACGGATTTTATTGTGAATAATCAAATGAGTGATGATTTGCCAAAAGATATTCGGAAAGCATTGGGAGAAGTGGCGTGAAAAATCACATAGGTATTCGATCTAAACTCAAAGAGCTCAATGTAGAAATGATGTCTACTGTATTGCGTCGCGATAAATATCAAAAAGAAGGCAATGAGTTTGCATTTGATTTAATGCTTGGAAAGCTGGGAGAAATTTTGGCTCAAATTAAAATATTGAAATGGGTTTTAGAAGAAAAGGAGCGAGGTTTATGAAATGGTACTCTATGACGCAAGTAGCGAGTGAATTAGGTGTGTGTCTAAATACTTTCAAAAAATACTATTTAGAGAAGTACCCACCTGATCAGGAATTTGGAGTTCAAAAGAAATATACGGCTTCAACTTTGCTAAGGATGAAAAAAGAAATATTAAAGGAAGGCGCTTAATTAGCGCCTTTCATCCAACGATCAACTTGTTCTGAATACCACTTCATCAACTCTACTCTTTCATCCCAATATTCAGCTCTGTTGTAAATACCGCGAATACGATCTTTAGGAACGTGCGCAATTTGGTATTCAATTACATCAGGTCTGAATAATTTTGAGTTATTTGTGTGGGTAAAGAATAAAGATCGAAAACCATGTGTAACCATCTGCCCTGCATAACCATTTCGCTTAATGATTGCTAAAATGCTTTCAGATCGTACATGCTCACCAGGATTGCGAGTGTGCTTAAAAATATATCCATTATCCGTCTTATGATCATATAGTTCTTTAAATAGCATGTAAGTTTGATCAGTCAAAGGGACAACATGATCTCTACGCATTTTCATACGAGATGCTGGAATCACCCACTGTCTATTATCTAAATCGATTTCGCCACTATCCCAACGTGATTGAAGTAACTCAGAAATACGAACGGCTGTGTAACATGCGAGTTTAAGTGCGTGTAACAGTTCTGGTGTAACATTGCTATGTGTTACACGGTTCCAAAACTCAGGCATCTGCTCTGCATCAAGACTCGGCATATTACGAACAGTTTGCTGCGGAATAACGTCAGAAATCAAAGTACATGGATTTTTTTGCGTATAGTCTGAAGCAATAGCAAAGTTAAAGATTTCATTTAGTAATCGTAGTGAACGTTTTGCGGTTTCTAGTGTTCCCTTATTCACGATTTCTTTTACTTTCTTAACGATTATTTTTCTATCAACTTCATCAATCGGCTGGTTTTTAAAATCTTCAGTAATATAATTTAGCCTATAAATAACTGTATCTATGTACTTTTTACTGGACCAACGTGGCATCATCAGTTTAAGCCATTCTTCAATCACAGCATTTACGGATGGTGAATTTAGCATTTTGCCTTGTGCTTCAGCTTTACACTGACGAGCTAACTGGCGGGCATCTTTACACCCTAACTCAGGGTATTCACCTAAATTCTTTCTAGTCTGTTTTCCATTTACTCGGTATGAAACGATCCATTTCTTTTTACCAGTAGGAAATACATCAACTGACAAGCCCTCACCATCTGCAAGTGAATATCTTTTTTCTTTTGGTTTTAAAGCTTTTACTTGTGAGTCTGAAAGCATAGTTTACCTGTTACACGCGTGTCACACCTGTGTAACATCATATAGTGATAGTGCGTGATTTTCAAATTGCGCTTGTATATGTCCATGATAGAAATTCAGGCATTAAAAAAGCCCTGAAACTGTTAAATTTCAAGGCTTTATTAAGTTTCATGATACATCGTATAACTAAGTGACAGATCATGATTTACAAATTTGGTGGAGATGGCGGGAGTTGAACCCGCGTCCGCCAACACTACACTCGAGAATACTACATGCTTAGATATCGTCAATTATTTTAACATTAAGTGACCCGACGAACAGGGTACAAAACGCGATCCTCTAAGTTTAGTATAAAGCCCCGAGGCTTGACTTTATACGGACTTGTGTGCGTGCGCTACAGTCGGGTCCACTGACCACAAGTATTCAGTGAAGCGGACAAGCTGCCCTTAGGCAGCTAGAGCGTAAGATTCGTCGTTTGCGACTAAAATATGCAAATTTGATTTACGAGAGAAAATGCGCTCTCGGCATGCATCTATGAGCTTCATCATCGGCGTCGAAGCCAATAACATCCCCAGATAACACAGCTATCATAACATAATTGTTGCAAATTAAGCAGATAATTCACTACATTTACATCAAATGATGCGCCTAGTTCTATAATTGCGCTACTATCACTATTTTTCAAGGGACAAATATAAAAAAGATGAGCTATTTACTCTCACTTGATCAAGGAACGACCTCTAGCAGAGCAATTATCTTCGATGAGCGTGGAAAGGTATATGCCTCTGCTCAACGCGAAACCCAAATTAAAACCCCGCATTCTGGATGGGTTGAACAAGATGCGATGGAGATTTGGACAACACAAATCACCGTCGTACAGCAAGCAATCGCATCGGCAAGACTATTGGCCAAAGACATTAAAGCACTTGGTTTAACCAACCAACGTGAAACCACGGTGGTTTGGGATAAGAGAACAGGAAAACCACTTGCTCCTGCCATTGTATGGCAAGACCGACGCGCTACAGACTGGTGCAATCAGTTAGTTCAAAACAATTTATCTGAAAAAATACACAAAAAAACCGGATTAAGAATAGATCCTTATTTTAGTGCTGGAAAACTGGTTTGGTTATTGGAAAATATACAAGGCTTAAGAGCGCTTGCTGAACAAAATCATGTGGCATTCGGGACAGTCGACAGCTGGTTAATTTGGAATTTAACCCAAGGTTCAGAGCATGTCATCGAAGCAAGTAATGCTTCACGCACCATGCTGATGAATTTAAAAACACAGCAATGGGATGCTGAATTAATTGAATTTTTTAATATCCCGGTGAGTGTTCTACCTAAAATCATTCAATCCGATTGTTATATTGCCAATACAGCCACAGGGCTTCTTGGTGCGGAAATTCCAATTTGTGGTGTATTAGGGGATCAACAGTCTGCACTCTTTGGGCAATCATGCTTTGAAGCTGGAACAGCCAAAAATACTTATGGGACAGGCTGCTTTATGCTGTTCAATACAGGAACTGATATTCAATATAGCAAAAATAAATTACTCACCACCTTAGCATGGAAATGCCAGGACCAATCGCATTATGCCTTAGAAGGCAGTGTATTTATGGCTGGGGCGATTGTGCAATGGTTAAGAGATGGTTTAGGAATTATCAAAAATAGTGCTGAAGTTGAAAAGTTAGCTTGCCAAGTCGACACTACAGATGGTGTCGTTCTGGTTCCTGCATTTACAGGTCTAGGAGCACCACATTGGGATAGTGAAGCACGCGCTTTACTCTGTGGAATGTCACGTGGAACCAATAAATCACATATTGCCAGAGCTGCCTTAGAATCAATTGCTTTTCAAGTTTCAGACGTTTTAACTGCAATGCAATCAGATATCGCCCACCCCTTAAAACAATTACGTGTGGATGGTGGTGCAAGTCAAAATGATATGCTAATGCAATTTCAGGCAGATATTTTAAATGTACCTGTGCTACGCCCTAAACTTTTAGAATCTACCGCTTGGGGCGCTGCGGCATTAGCAGGATTAAAGGCAGGTGTTTTTAATAATCTCAGTGAAATTTCCGAATCTTGGCAATTAGATCGTGCTTTTGAGCCGAAGATGAGCGCAGACCAAAGACAATATCACCTAAGCTTATGGAATGGTGCGTTGCAGCGTGCAAAGTCCAATTAACAATTCTGCTTAGAAAAGCTTGGCTAAAGTGAAAGATAAAATTCAAGATGAAATTTTAGCCAAGCTTGCTCAGTTTAAAGTCTTTCAACAAACAGTACCCCATTTAAATGGTCGATTTCATGTTGTACAATACGTGCAGGAAAACCATGAAATTGCTGAATAATCTTTTCGCCAGTGAGGGTAAAAAATTGTACAGTAACTGCTTCAGCACGAGCCACTTGCCCTCTTTCATTGGGCACACTTAAACATCCTTCCTCACCCAAGATAGTCTGTTCAGATTTTTCTAAGATTTCAGGATTAATCATTGTAATTGCATCCATTTCAGGAGCATCTGGATAACGTGGATTCGCTCTTGAAGCAACAATAATCACCCGTTTAGAAACATACACTTGTGGTGCTGCGATCCCAACACCATTACGCTCTAACATGGTGGCCTGTAAGGCCTTGGATAATTCGTTTAACCAAGTACTTGAAAACTCAGCTTCAGCCACAGGCACAGCGATTAATTTTAAAACGTCTTCGCCACGTTGGGCGACAGGTAGCATGGCACTCATTATCTTGTACCTTGATCAAATGTAAATCGAATAAATATGAGTTTAGCATTTGAAATGCGATTTCCAATTCAATTATTGTGCAAAAGTATGTGATTATGTACAAATGAGTTTCTATTTATCCAAACCAAATGACAGCTTGTCTTTTAAGCCGTTTTTAATCATGATCGTGTAAATAACAAACGTCCAGTCTATCGTTGAAAATAATGAATACAGCATCCCTATTTTTAGGCTTGATCTTTAGCTCAATTGGCTTAGGCTATTTTATTTATGGAAAAAGACAGAGAATGAATATACCTTTTATCTGTGGCATGACTTTGATGATTTTTCCTTATTTTATTGAAAATACAATGATTATGTCTGTATGCGGTATTATTCTGAGTCTTATTCCGTGGTTAATTCGCATGTAAATGATCAATATTCAACCCGATTGAAATTTAGCTTAGTGCAATCCTTTTAAAGAAAAATGATTTTTAAATAACCTCGATCACATATAAAAATAAGTAGGATGTATAAAAATAAATATTGATTTTTTAAGTAAAAAATAGTCAATTAAAATGATTACATTCAATCTCTATTTTAAGGCATTGCATCATCATGGACGAAAAATTGGGCCTCAATAAGGAAGCGAAAAGAACGCTTGCGTTGTCTTCTTTGGGCGGTGCGCTCGAATTTTATGATTTCGTTATTTATGTATTTTACGCAAAAATCATTGCTGAACTATTTTTCCCCAGCTCTTTAAGTCCATTTTGGGCAATGCTGAATACTTATGGAATTTTTGCGGCAGGATATTTCTTCCGTCCGTTAGGTGGCGTGATCATGGCGCATTTTGGTGACCTCGTAGGACGTAAGAGACTGTTTAGCTTATCCATTTTACTGATGGCACTCCCTACTTTGTTCATCGGTATAATGCCAACATATGCAGACATTGGTTTAGCTGCCCCGCTGTTATTGTTGTTAATGCGCGTGGTTCAAGGCATTGCAATTGGTGGAGAAATTCCTGCGGCATGGACATTTGTTTCAGAGCATGTACCGACAAAGAAAATTGGTTTTGCCAATGGTTTGCTTACCGCGGGTTTGTCACTGGGGATCTTATTAGGCGCTGTGATGTCGCTGTTTATTTCACTTAAGTTTAGTGAAGCAGAAATCCATGCTTGGGCTTGGCGTCTCCCGTTTATAGTCGGCGGAGTTTTTGGATTAATTGCCTTATATCTAAGAAATTATCTTAAAGAAACTCCTGTATTTAAAGCGATGGAGGCGCGTAAAGAACTCTCAAAAGATCTACCCATCAAGCAAGTTTTGGCATCACATAAATCTGCTGTTTTAATTGGGATGTTGTTCACTTGGTTCTTAACTGGTTGTGTTGTAGTGATTATCCTATCTACTCCAAATTTACTGACCACCACATTTAACTTTCAACGTGCAGACGCATTTCAGATGCAAAGCATGGCGATTCTCATGCAAATGCTGGGTTGTATATTGGCAGGTTTGCTCGCTGACCGTTTTGGTTCAGGGCGCGTTATTTGTTTGGGATCGCTCAGTGTGGCAATCACCGCAAGTATTTTTTATTACAGCTTAGGTCATACCGCTCATTCAACGATCTTCGGATTGTACATGTTACTTGGGCTATTTTCTGGCACAGTCGGTGTGGTTTCCTATAGCTTGGTCAAGATGTTTCCCGCCCCAATTCGCTTTTCAGGAATATCATTTTCATACAATGTTGCATACGCGATTGCAGGTGGCCTGACCCTGCCATTAGTCCAATGGATAAGTTTATATCGTGATATTGGTGCTGTGTACTATATTGTTGTGCTTTGTCTAATCACCCTTATCACAAGTCTAGTTTATCGTAAAAAATTTGAAACAGTTTAACGGCGTTGTTTATATTCAAATGAATGCGGAAGTTCTACTTCAAAGAAATGACAAACCTGATTGCGCCCCTTATTTTTTGCCAAATATAGGGCCTGATCAGCCTGACGAATCAACTCCTCTTTTGTTGTTAAAAAAGGATTCGTTGATACTGCGACACCAAAACTAGCTGTCACTTTGAGCGTCTGTTGATGATCTAATCGTATTTCTTCTTTTTCAATTGCTTGACGGCATCTCTCAGCCAGTCTCAGCGCATTTTCTAATGCACCATTGTTCAAGAGAATAATAAACTCTTCTCCCCCAAATCGTCCAACAACATCCTGTTCACGAATATTTTCAGTCAAAATTTTTGCAACCTGTTTTAAAACTGCATCCCCAATATCGTGTCCATACTGATCATTAACACTCTTAAAATAATCTAAATCTAATAACACAATCGCAAAAGAGCTTTGCTGCTGTTTTAATAAATCAATATTCTCACCAATCCTCCTTCTGTTATAAATACCTGTAAGTGGATCTAGAACGCTAATTCGCTGAATCATTTGCTCTCTTTTGCGCCATTGAATTAAGAGAACCTCGAATAAAACGAGACTTGCAAAAAAAATCGGAATATAAAAATACAACATGCAAAACACCCAAAATGTATTTTTATATAGCGACATCGATTGTAAGTGTTCACTAAAAATTGGTGCATAAGTCATTTTATTCATTAGGCTTAATCCAAGGCTGATCAACATAAAACCAGTGATTGGAATGATGATGAGATACACCACTTTTCGTTCAAATAATACCAGTGCCACCGTGACTAAGCTGACATAACCTGCACTTGATGCTGGACTAAAAACTCCGATGCAATGTGCACCAAAAACAAAGATAAGACCAAAATATGCGATGGTTATATACGGTATTATTATTTCAAAAATAGAAATTTTATTTAAAGCACGAATAATAAAAATAAGCGTAAAAAAACCCAATGCTGAAAAAGACAATAATCTGATGTAGGTTGGATAAAAATCCTGATTAATCCAAGCTTGTAGCTCAACTTGAGCGTTGCTAAAAAACCACCAGACAATCCATGATAAAACAGCAACACCTCCCAAGAGGAGCACAAGAGTACACTTCTTAAGATTACTCCAATTCATAATCATGACATCATGCATGAAGTGTTCCGTTGAGCACTGTATTGCCACTCTATTTTTTTGTTTCATATAATAACTAATCCATAAATTTGTAAATTTCTATCCGTTGTTTTATTTATCTGTATCTATCACTTAAATATAACATTCTAGCTATTTTATGTAAGTGTATTTCAAAACATAGATTTTTATTCTAAATAAACCTTAAGGTTAGGATATTAACCTTCATATTCCTTGCAAATATTTCCTAAAGAACTATCATTTTATTACGTTTATTTTATCAATTTAGATTTTAAGTTTTCCTAAAATTTCAATGAGTAAAGTTATTTTCACTTACCCACTTTGACCGAATTCAACTATTTTTTAATAGCTTTATTTGTCAACCTTTAGCCTATTTGGACATATACGTTGAGTTGGATACAAGCACTTTTTAAAATAAGATTTTCCGCCTTTATCATTTTTATTGTTAATTTACTCTAATTTATTTTTATTTTATATTTTAACTTTCTAAAAGTTAATTTCAGCCGTGTCAAAAATTGAAATATCCAATTAGGCTAGTCTTGATCTGGGACCTGAGTATTAATCATCATACTGTTTTAAAACAACAAGCCATCACTACTTTTATTTAAATTCAGTACATACATCACTTTATCATCATCTCTCCAAAATTACTAAAATACAATTGAAGTAAAAATCAAATAAAAATATTTTTTTCAAACACTTAACAAACATACTTGGCTTTATATTTTTTTATAAACTCTAATATTTTTACTGTTAAATTTTAAAACGATAGAAGTTGATTGAATTTCTATATTAAAAATCAGCTCTCTAAATTTGATCTGAATACAAAATTCTTCTGCGCCATCATCCAAACCAGAAGTATTCCAAATTGTACCCTGTGGAAATTGATCTAACCATTGGGCTTTGTAAAAATCAGAGACTGAATCAAAGTCAAGATAATGCTCAGGTTGAGCCATGATTTTTTCAACAAGTTGTTCAAAATTTTGTTTTTGTAATTGAACAAAATCAATAATCATGGCAGCCCCTTAAATGATGTTAAATTCCATTATACATGCTACTCGTTTGTTTCTTTTTGACCTGTTCCCATTGCCACCATCCAAATGCAGCCAGTCCGACAAACGCTGCATACAAAGCAGCTGTTAGGAATAATTCTTTATACATAAACATGCCGACATAGACAATATCAACAAAGACCCAAAGCACCCAAGTCGCAATATGTTTACGGCTGGTCCAATAGGTTGCCAGTAAACTAAATGCAGCCAATTGGGAATCTAACATAGGCAAAGCTGCATCAGTAAAATAGTGCAACGATAACCCAAATACTCCCCCTCCAACAGCAGCGATGATCATTTGTAGAATTACGGTTTGTACGGCAATCGGCTCTATTCGAATCTCATGATCTTGCTGCTTGCCTTTTAGCCAGTGATAAAAGCCATAAAAATTCACCACCATAAAGAACAATTGTAAGATTGTCTCACCATATAATTTAAATTCAAAGAATAAATAGGCATATAAAACAAAGGCAAAGAAATTAAATACCCAACACCACATATTTCGCTTAATCGTCAATGTGACACCAATAATACTGATAATAACCGCAAATATTTCTAATGGTGACATGGTAAAAAGCTAATAATGAGAGTTAAGGCTATTATGAAAAAATACAGGATGATTGCAAGCAAAACGAACACTAAAATTGAGATGAGGATCTGAAATATAATTTTTGAATCAAAATTCCCAAAAAACGTTATTGTTTTGCGTTTATTTTAATGGCTACGGCAATAAGAAGAATTCATTAAAAAATATAGAATTGTCTTTAAATTACAATTTGCGAATATAATTTTTTAAATGGTGCCTCTTTAAAGATGATACCAAATAGATAAATCAGTCCTCCACGACGAATTGATCATTTCTTTTGAAATATGCAATTTAAGATTTGAAATATGGAAAAATCAACCTAATAGCGCATAGAAACTGTCTGTTTTACATTTAAAAATCACATAAATAACTGATTAAAAAAAAGCGCAACAGAGCATATTTCCAGTCAATAATATGTTTAAAAACATTTATTAAGGTATTATTTTTAGTTGATGTCGATCACATTTCAATCATCTTTACGAGATTTAACACTTGTTTACGTGAATACCAATGAATTTACAGAGGGGAACCTCTACTATCAAACTTAAGTTATGAACAATCCCCAATGTTCATAACATTTCTCCTTAACCGAACTGTGAAAGCAGATTCGTTGTTCTACGCAGTGATCACCCCAATCATTGCGTATTTTTTTGTCTTCAGTTCCCTCTGTAAACTCAATCAGTTATAAGGAATAGTTGGCTAAAATGCAAGCATTACTTTTCAACCAATTCTCATAATATGAAACAATATATTAAATTATAAGATATTGATTTTAATTAATATCATAAAATATTTTGTTGCAACAATACGACAAAACCGATAAACTTAATTTATTAATTGAATTAACTGATGATCATTTAATTATTCAGTTCAAATTAAAAATTTTATTTATAAAAACGCGCGACAATAATTTAGAGTAGAACAATATGTGGGAATTATTTACACACTCATCCAACTTACTGTTTAGCGTGAGTCTTTTCCTGATGTTTTTATTGGGTATTGTGGAGTGTTTACTCCTTATTATTGGTTCAACCTCACAAGGTTTCTTAGACCAGTTTATTCCAGATCAACTCTTAGAAACTCATCATGCAGATGTAGACATTCATACAGATCACAATCTTTTGGTTCAGCTGTTAGATTGGCTCTATCTTGGCCGTGTCCCCGTCTTGGTTTGGTTGATCATTTTTCTAACTGTTTATGCGTTATTTGGTTTTATTGCGCAAAGTATTTTTTTCAATTTCACTGGAAATTATTTTTCAATTTGGATTATTGCGCCAGCCAGTCTTTTTTTATCTATGCCGATTGTGCGAGTGTGTGCAGCACTCATTGCAAAAATTTTACCAAAAGATGAAACCACTGCAATTCACAGTGACGAATTGATTGGTCGTACAGCTCAGATTATTTTAGGCGAAGCAAAACAAAACTATCCTGCACAAGCCAAAGTTATCGATCAATTTGGACAGACACATTATATTTTGGTTGAACCAGAATTAAATGAAATCTTCCAACAAGGTCAAAGTGTGATTTTGACACAAAGAACAAAACTAGGCTTTCAAGCAACTCCACTTTAATTTTTCAATAACAAACCTAGGTATAATAAAATGTTGAATTCAAATTTATATCAAATCCTTGTTTTAGCAGGCATTATATTGATGGCACTGATTGTCATCGGGGTTATTATCGCCCGCCTGTATAAACGCTCAAGTAAAGAAGTTTCTTTTGTCCGTACTGGTTTTGGCGGTGAAAAAGTCATTTTAAATGGTGGCGCAATTGTATTGCCAGTTTTACATGAAGTGATTCCCGTCAATATGAACACCCTTCGTCTTGAAGTCAAACGTGCCACAGATCAAGCGTTGATTACTCGTGATCGTATGCGTGTGGATGTGATGGCTGAATTTTATGTACGTGTTAAACCAACCGCTGAATCTATTGCGACAGCTGCCCAAACCTTGGGTAAAAAAACGATGTCACCACAAGAACTCAAAGATTTGGTGGAAGGTAAATTTGTAGACTCACTGCGTGCTGTTGCCGCTGAAATGGCAATGGAGGAATTACATGAAAAACGGGTTGATTTTGTTCAAAAAGTTCAGCAAGTTGTTTCTGAAGATCTGTTTAAAAATGGCTTAGAATTAGAAACGGTTTCACTGACCGGTTTAGACCAAACCAGTTTTGAATATTTTAATCCTCAAAATGCTTTCGATGCAGAAGGTTTAACTAAACTAACTGAAACAATTGAAGACCGCCGTAAAAAACGCAATGACATTGAACAAGACAATGACTTAGCCATTAAAGCAAAAAACTTAGAAACAGAACAAGCACGCTTGCAAATTCTACGTGAAGAGGAATATGCAAAACTTCAGCAAGAACGTGAAATCGCCATTCGTAAAGCTGAGCAATCGGCAGAAATTGCAACACAAGAAGCCGCAAAAAAACGCGAAGCAGAAGAAGCTCAGATTGCCGCTGAACGTGAAGTCGAATTAAAGCGTATTGCGTCTGCACGTGATGTTGAAAATGAAAATATTCAAAAAGCACAGCTGATCCAAAAAGCCCAAGTTGAACAGAAGAAAACCATTGAATTGGCCGAACAAGATCGTGCAATTGCGATTGCTGAAAAATCACGTGCTGAATCTGAAGCTAAAGCATTGGCTGACCAAGCACGTGCACAAGCTGTAAAAGCGGAAGAAGAAGTGACAACTGTTCGTGAAACTCAGCGTGCAGAGCGTTTAAAAGCCGTTGAATTGGTGGCTGCAAAGCAAGTTGCTGAAACAGATGCGATTGCGATTACTGTAGCAGCAGAGGCCGCTAAACAGGCAGCTGCAGATGATGCTGAAGCAGTCCGTATTGCAGCACAAGCGGATGCTGAAAAAATACGTTTAAAAGCCAAAGGTGAAGCAGATGCAAAAATGTTGCTTGCTGCGGCACAAGAAAAGCAATATCAAGTCGACGCTGAAGGTACGCGTGCAGTCAATGAAGCCAACAACGTGCTATCAACAGAACAAGTTGAGATGCAAATCCGTTTAGCCTTATTGAAATACTTACCTGAAATCATTCGTGAAAGTGTTAAACCAATGGAGAATATTGATGATATCAAGATTCTTCAAGTCAATGGTTTAGGCGGTATGGCAGGTTCAAATGCAACAGGTGAATCTGGTGAACAAAATCAAATTGCTTTGTCTGATCAAGTGGTTAATAGTGCGCTGCGCTATCGTTCTCAAGCCCCACTGATTGATAGCTTAATGAATGAGTTAGGCATTAAAGGCGGAGATATTAATGGTTTAACGCAATCGTTAAAACCAAGCAATGACTAATACAACTCATCTCCTATTTAATTAATTACTAGCCTCTGTCATCAGGGGCTTTTTATTACATAAATTTTTATTCATGATCTGATCGTTTTTAATGGTATACATGTTTACGATACAGATATGCTTATCAAAATAAGTCATGATGGAAACCCATAATTTCTTTTAAAATTGGCTGATTCAACCAAGATTACTCATCTCAATGCTATGCTCTAACTCTATCCAATTTTGTTTAAAATGACTTGGTTTATTTTTATTCTCGGTGCCATGATTGCCGGATTTGTTCAAGGTCTAACCGGTTTTGCCTTTGCTTTAATTGCGATGTCTTTTTGGATTTGGGTATTACCACCACAGTTGGCAGCACCATTGGTGGTGTTTGCTTCGCTATGGAGTCATATCATTGCATTAGGAAAAGAACAAAAACATCAACTCCCGTTTTCCCTTGTTCTCCCCTATATTATTGCAGGATTGATCGGTGTACCTCTCGGTACCTATCTTTTACACCTCATTGATGGAAATACCTTTAAGACCATTCTTGGGTTATTTTTAGTGATTTGGTGTCCAACCATGTTCTTTGCACCTGTGTTTACTCGTATGCAAGCATTGGGTAAAGTTGCAGATGGAAGCATTGGTTTTATTGGTGGTATTTTAGGTGGTCTCGGCGGTTTTTGTGGTGCAGCACCATCAGCTTGGGTCATGCTTAAAAACCTACCCAAACAACAACAACGTTATATTTTAAGACATTTTAATTTTGCAATTCAATTATTCACAATTATTATTTATTTGTGGCAAGGAATCATCCATAAGATCCATCTCCCCTATTTTGCACTCATCATACTGACAGTGAGTATTCCAGCGCTGATTGGTGCGCAAATGTTTTATAAAATATCAGAAAAACAATTTAAACAATTGGTGCTGAGTTTATTATTCGCCTCAGGTTGTTTCTTATTGCTAACATCATTGTTTTAGCAAAATAAAGAGAAAATTGAATGAATTTCACTGGCTATTTATTCAACAACTGGTTGCTAAAATGCAAACAATATCCGAGCGGCTCTATTTTTAATACCCGATTCATCCTACAATTCCGCCACTCATTTTTCTTAAATATCTGTGATGAAAAACTCATTTTTGTTAAGTGCCAGTATTCTCTTAACAGGATGTGTACTTGGCACATCTAGTGAAATTAAAACTGCGGAAAAACTACTTAGCCAATTTCAATGTAATAATATTGAAACAGCAGAATTAGCGCATAGTTCAATTAATACTTATCATGAACGCTCACTTGTAGTGAGTAAAGAAAAAGCCACTGAGTACATCGATCGCTATAAATCTGGAGATGAACTATTTAAAATTCCTCTCGACGAAGTTGTTCAACAGCAATACGATATTTATAAAACAGCCTGTGAATCTCTCGGCGGTGTACAACACTCAATAGTAAGCAACGCTAAAAATAAATAAGCCGCTTACTGTTGAATATTGCAAAGCATTATGTTTTAAAATCATAGTGCTTTTATATCTTGGTATTTAAAAAAATAGGTGGTGTTTCAAAAAGTATGCTGAAAAAAAGCAGGTTGGATTTTGATAAAATAGAGAAATGCGAATAACTCTAGAAATCAAGTGTCCAGCCTGCCTAAGTGACAGTATAAAGAAAAATGGCACAAAAGTAGATGGTAAGCAAAATTACCAATGTAAAATATGCAGACGTCAATTTATTGGTGATCATGCTCTCAGTTATCAAGGCTGTCACTCAGGTATCAAAACCAAAATATTACACCTCATGGTGCGAGGCAGTGGTGTCAGGGATATAGCAGAAATTGAAAGAGTAAGTATCGGTAAAGTTCTACGGACACTTAGCCAATCAAAATATCAACTTCGAGCACAGCAAAGTCATTATGAAACCCTTGAAGTAGATGAGTTTTGGACTTTTGTTGGTCATAAGCAAAATAAACAATGGCTAATTTATGCCTATCATCGAGAAACAGGTGAAATTGTTGCTTATGTATGGGGTAACCGAGATTTAGCCACTGCAAAACGACTTAAATTAAAATTGAAGCAGTTAGGTGTAAGCTATACATGTATATCAAGTGACCATTGGGATAGCTTTGTTACGACCTTTAAAGAATGCAAACAGTTGATTGGTAAATTTTTCACTGTGGGTATAGAAGGCAATAATTGTCGATTACGGCATCGAATCAGGCGAGGCTTTAGGAGAAGCTGCAACTTCTCCAAAAAGCTTGAAAATCATTTCAAAGCCTTTGATTTAGTATTCTTTTATATCAATAATGGATTCGTTTAATGCCAGCATACTTTTTGAAACACCACCAAAAAATAATGTGAAAAAGCATATAGGCTATTCGCCGCTTTTCCACACTACAGTGACTATCATTGTGTTAAATCAGTCTCAAAGATATATAACATATTAATTTTAGGCGTGAGTAAATCGAGTATCTATACTAAATAAATCTGGATGTTTCGGATTGATCTGAGCATAAAATCCCATGATTTCAGCCATGTCCTGTTCATAATTTCCAGTTGGATAAACAATTTTACCAATCCCAGTTTTCTTATTTTTATAATCCATATACGCCAATGCAATAGGTACACCAGCATTAGTGGCGACATGATAAAAGCCTGTTTTCCACTGTTCTTGCTTTGCACGCGTTCCCTCCGGAGTCACCAGCATCACCAATTTAGGGTGGGTCTTAAACAGCTCACTCATCAGTTGAACCATACTTGGACGTTTCTCTCCATCCTGCTTAGGACGGCGATCAATCCCAATTCCGCCCATAGCACGCACAAAAGGTCCAAAAGGCAATTTCATATAGCTGTCTTTAATGGTAATACGTACATGAACGCCCAAAGCTTTCAGCGCTAAACGTGCATATAGTGCATCCCAATTACTAGTATGGGGCGCTGCAATCATGACACATTGGTCGATGTTTAAATCCCAATGGTTATCAATTTGCCATCCCATCCAGCCTAAACTTTGTTCAGCTAATTTTTCAAACACCCAGCACACCAAAATATAAAGAATTTGCGCTGGATTGTAGCAACCAATAGATCAGATAAAAATCCACTTCGTATAAAAAAACAGCAATTAATATATAAATGTATAAAATTAATTCATCGAAAAACTTGTCAGTAAATATTCAGTTTTGATGAAATTCTGCAATGAATTTGCATATATCAATTTTTCGTTTGGTTAAAATAGTTAATCCAATATAATTCACCACAATGATTATCAAAATGAATTTTTTACGGCTGAATATTCACATTTAACTGGTGAAGGACCTGATATTCAATCCAGCTTCCTAGACAAGACACCACTTCAAACAACTGATTGTCTTGTTCTATGCTTTGTTTCAATTGTGTCCCATCTGAAAAGTATAAATTTTGCTAGTCTGAATGATCTCTATATCTTGCTCATAATTTTTTTCGCATTGCAAAATGACATTTTCAATTTTAATTTAATCATTGCTTTTTTGATTGTGGTTTTTTTCATTGTAAATACGAGCAACATATTCAGCCAAATGAGACATAGATTCGACTACTTAAAATAGCACAATAAGAGAAACTCTATAATAGCCTAACTTTTTAACATCGAACTACATTACTCAGCAATTTCTTACATAATTCACATTTCATATCAGGGAGATAATTTATATTCTGGATAAAATCATTCGCATATAATTATTTATTCATTTGGGTTATGTTATGAAAAAAACACTCTTCGTCATGTCTATTTTAGCGCTGTCATTAAGCGCTTGTTCTAAGCCGACTCATAATGCATCAGAGGATATCAAAGCGACAGCTCAAACACAGGCTGCTGCATCGCATGAAGCAGCAACCCCAACGATTGATTCAGAACACAATGCTCAAAGTAGCTTGGACTGGGCTGGGGAATACAAAGGCTTACTTCCGTGTGCTGATTGCTCAGGAATCAAAACCAAACTCATCCTCAAATCAGATCACACTTATGAACTGACTGAAGAATATGAAGGGGTTAAAGGTGAAGGCAAAGAATTTAAAACTCAAGGTCATTTTAGTTTTGATGAATCTGGATCGATTATCGGTCTAGATAAAAATGCAGATAACCGCAAATACTTTGTTGGCGAAAATATGTTAGAAGCACGTAGTTTTGCAACGGGTGAAAAGATTGAAGGTCCAAATGCTGAACTTTATCAATTAACCAAAGACGTGGAATAATTTTTAAATTATTTCCGAAGAACAGCATAGGGTCTGTTGACAATTCGTCTAGGTTTGCGACTACGTGTGTTTTTTAGGCGATACTAGGCGCGAAATACGAAATTTAGTCATTCTAAATAAGTAGTTCGTAACGACGTAACGGCAAAAAACACACTAGTCCCCGCTGCGCCTTGCGCTGCAAACAAAGCACTGCTTTGTTCTTGCTCAGGGTTGTGGCTAAAATTATCTCAGCCTACGTTATGAAACTCGAAAATAGTCTCGCTATTCTCTTCGTTTCATGCCTTGCCTGCTCAATTTTAACCTACAACGCAAGCCATTTATGAAATGTCTACAGACCCAAATAAAACCTGCTTCAAGCAGGTTTTTTTAAATTTTGGAGCATGCTTTTAGCGATGGCCAATCAAATATGCACCAAAGAGCGTAAAGATCCCACCTGAGATACCATCAATCCATCTTGAGGCATTTTGGTAAGCGGCTTTAAAGCTGGGTAATGAAAATACAAAGGCAACAAAGCTAAACCAGATCAGCGTTTCTACGGAAACAATTATAAATAATAATGAATGCACCCCATCTAAATGTGGATTGGCTAAAAACACTGAAAATACACTACCGAAATAAATCACCGCTTTAGGATTTGATAAATTGGTTAAGAAACCTTTAAGAAAGAAACGCAGATTGCTTTGCGGTAACTCAAAATGATGCTGTGACACAGTCTCTTTCTTACTCAAAGCAGATCTAAGCATTTGGTAGCCTAACCAGCACAGATAAATCCCACCAACAACCAACATTACTTGCTTTAACCATGCCATTTTTTCAAAAATGATATTCAACCCAGCCAAAGCTAAAAAAGCCCAAAACATCACCCCTGCGGTAATCCCCAAAACCACAAAAATAGATTGCTTTCTTGAACGGCTAATTGCGGTTTGCGAGACCAGAAAGAAATCAGGGCCTGGTGTAATCAGGGCACAAAAATGAATAAAGATTAACGTACATAATGCGATCAACATGGACCAGATTCCGTTCAGTGAGACAGATTAATATTAGTGTGAAAATTCATGTTTTTCCATCGATATCTGTACATCCATAAAATTCTTTATACTGATCACAATAGTTAAACCACCTAATTATTCATACAAGTAATTTCCATCAATTCATTGATCATCAATGAAGATTATGTTTTTGTAGGAACTTTTAGAAATTATTGATTACTCATTCGTTTTTTACTTTTGAATCATAGATGGTTATTCTACTGCGGGGCGACACGAATCTCTCTGTTGGTCGTGAGTACAGCACGTCCCCCTCGCCCATGAGCAAAAACAAAGCATTGCTTTGTTTGCAGCACAAGGTTTGGCATCCCCTACGAAAAGTGAGGCATCGCCTACACAAAGGTATTTAAACTTTGGATATAAAGTTTAACATGACAAACTTTTGATAATTAGACAACTATACCAAGCAACAAGGATATACAGAAAATTTCTCATAAGACTTGATGTCTATAGGATTTATTGTTTTTTCAGTACTGATTAAACTACCTGAATCTTATGACCCGATTACTGTATTGAATTTCATTTTCTCTACCTGCCTTTAAAACTCTCAGTTTTGCCAAACAGCAAGCCAATCAATTTATGGTCATTGAACAAAAGCAATTTAGTAAAGCTCAAATGGTACTTATCATGTTATTTTCTATTTTTTGGCTCTTGTATTTAATCGACCTATTTCTCAAACCTACATCATTGCAATGAGCCTAAGCTCATTGCAAGCTGTTTAAATTAGACCAAAATATCTCGCTTACCATTTGGTCCTTGTTCACTGACAATACCCTGCTCCTGCATTTGATCAACAATACGGGCGGCACGGTTATAACCTAAGCTAAACTTACGTTGCAGTGAGGATACAGACACTTTACGTGTTTCTAAGACAAATGAAACACATTGATCATAGAGTGCATCACGGTTCGGATCACCATCACCATCTTCAAAACCACGTGTGGCCGGTTCTTCATCAAACGGCGTAAGAATTTCATCAACATAATTCGGTTCACCACGTTCACGCCATGCGTCACAAATACGGTTGACTTCATCATCGGAAATAAATGCACCATGTACACGCTCAGGATCAATTTTACCCGGACCTAGGAATAACATATCTCCATGACCCAAGAGATCTTCTGCACCACCACCATCCAGAATAGTACGAGAATCAATTTTGCTGTTTACACGTAACGCCACACGAGTCGGAATATTGGCTTTGATCAAACCAGTAATGACATCTACCGATGGACGTTGCGTCGCTAAAAGTAAATGAATTCCTGCTGCACGCGATTTTTGTGCCAGACGGGTAATCATTTCCTCTGCCTTTTTACCCACTTGCATGATCATATCTGCAAATTCATCAGCTACAATCACAATCGAAGGCAATGGTTGCAAACGCGGCGCTCTATCTTGTGTCGCAGAATCACTTGGCTTCCAAGTTGGATCAATGAGATCCTCACCATTTGCAATGGCTTCTTCCACTTTACGGTTATAGTCTGCTAATTTACGGATCTTTAAAAAAGACATCAGCTTATAACGACGTTCCATTTCATTGACACACCAATTCAATGCACTGACAGCATCTTTCATGTCGGTTACAACAGGTGTCAATAAATGAGGAATATCGTTGTAGTTCGCTAATTCCAATTGTTTTGGATCGATCAGAATCAAACGCAATTGATCAGGTGTATATTTCAACAACATCGACAAGATCATTGAGTTTACAGCAACTGATTTACCTGAACCTGTCGTCCCTGCAACCAACATATGCGGGGCTTTACCTAAGTCAGTAATTACAGGATTACCCGAAATATCCTTACCCATTGCCATTGAAAGCAATCCATTTGGATCTTTAAAAACAGGAGTTTCTAGCAGTTCAATCAGGCGTACCATTTCACGGCTGCTATTCGGTACTTCAATCCCGATATAAGGCTTCCCAGGAATCACTTCAACCACACGCACAGATGCCATCGACATAGAACGTGCTAAATCTCGGGAAATATTGGTTACTTTCGAGGCTTTTACACCGGGCGCCAAATCTAACTCAAAACGTGTAACCACTGGCCCAGGTTGGGCTTCGATGACTTTGGCTTTGACATTAAATTCTTGAAGTTTAATTTCTAACAGTTCTGATAAACGTGACAGTTGTTCTGCGGTAAAGTTAACTTTTTTATTTGGATCGACTTTATCCAACAATTCATAACCTGGCAATGTTGGTAAGTCTCGACGCTTATTTGCAACTTGCATTGCACGTGACATCGGACGACCAAATGCATCTGTTAATGGTGCATCTAAGTCAAACTCATCATCCAGCGCTGCCAATTCATTTTCTGACTCATCATGCGGTTTTCCTGCAGTTTCTTGCCAAGCATCTCTAAATGCATCTTTATCTGCAACAATTAAAGACTTTTCTTCTTCACTGACCAAGGTCGAACTATTTAGATTAGTTTGAATATTGGCACGAGTAAATGGTGTAGATTGAGCATAATTACTGGTTGTGCGAACTTCTGCAGATTGCTGATTTTGTTGGTACGCAGTTGGGCTTTCAGTAAGCTCTTCATCTGCAAGCGATGCAAGCTCATCTAATTCATTGGCTAAATTTTGTATTGCCACCCCTGAACTTGTTGCTGCAGCCACCCCACTCGCAAAGCTTACTCCACCATGAACAGCAGTATCTACATAACCAGATTCCACTTGAGTCTGCGCCGTAGGAGTATTAAATGGGGTATGGATATCTGTGGCTGTTTGTCCATTTGGCACAACTGACAGCAACTCATCAAACACTTGATCATCATCCCAATCAAGCGAAGATTTTTTATTGATCTGCCTATGATCAACAACATGTTGATGCTCGCGTGGTAAATGATCTGCATATTTTTCTTCAGTTTGATCTTCTGAAGCTTTGATCAAGGCATCAATATCACGATTATGGTCTTGATCTTGATGCAAGGCTTTCCATACTTCACCAGATGAAACAGTACGTTGACTGTCTTGTTCTAGACGATGTGCTTTTTCTAAAGTCCGCTCAAATTCCAAATCATCAATATCATCTTGATCAAATTGAACATGATGTTGAGTTTTATTTTCTTGTTCAATCATGTCATCAAATAAGCGTTCAGCTGTTTGATTATGTTTAGTATTTTTAACAATCAAATGCTCTTTTACTGATACCTGATCATCAGCTTCAACGAATTCAGCTTGAGCTGTTATTGGTTCAACCTTATGCGTATGCGCATGCGCATGCGCATGATTTTTATTTTTTTGAGGGGATGTCAAATCAAAAGCAGATTCACTTTCAGGAACATTTTTATAAAACAAATCTTGTAAATAAGCAGGTATGGCTTTGAGTGTTGTCCACGTTCTGTTCCATTGAATACCAAATGCTAAGGTAAATAGAACAATGAGCAAGAGCAAAATAAATACAACTGCGCCATAAATACTCATCAGTTGGGATAGGCTTTCACCGAGCTCATAACCAATGATTCCACCAGAAGCATTGGCTAATGTGTCTGCTGGTACATTCCAAAGCAAATACAATAGGCTTGAGCTCGCAAGCAAAATAAAAAATTGAGCAGCGTAACGAAACGGGCGACTCACAAAACTTCTTGGCCACCACACTTGGACTGCTTCTATAAAAATAAATACAGGAATGAGTAAGCTTGCCCAACCTAAAAAACCAAACAACAAATCAGCAATCCAAGCACCCGCTACACCACTGGCATTTGAAACCTGTTGTGTATCACTCGAAATATGCATCCAGCCTGGATCAAATGGAGTATATGTCACTGTTGCAAGGAACAGATATATCCCAAATGAAATCAAGAATATTGTTGTTAAAAAGCGCTGTGCATAAACATTTGACACCGCAGTCATATACTATCCTGTAACCAATTGTTCAAATTACTCTTTTCTGAAGCTTGATCAGCTTTCTTGAGAGAAGAAATTTTTATATTATGCACCTGTTCTTAAAAAAAAGATGCACTATTATTTACTTGTGTTGTAAAGCATTGTTAGAAATTTAAGCTTTTATTCCGATAAAAATGCTAAACAGTATTATTTGATTATTCTATATAGCTCAATTCGATTTAGATGATCAATATTATCGACATTGAAGCCACACAACTTTGATAAAGTTTCACGTATAATTCAAACAATTTCTATATTTTTCATAAAAAAGGATGACTCATGAGCGCTCGCCACTCTCGGTTAATTATTTTAGGTTCTGGACCTGCTGGTTATAGTGCTGCTGTTTATGCAGCGCGTGCAAATTTAAAACCAACTTTAATTGCTGGTATGCAACTCGGCGGTCAATTAACCACCACGACTGATGTTGAGAACTGGCCTGGTGATGCTGAAGGTTTAACAGGTCCTGCATTAATGGATCGTATGCAAGCGCATGCTGAACGTTTTGGTACTGAAATTTTATATGATCATATCAATGAAGTTGATCTTCAGGTTCGCCCTTTCGTGCTTAAAGGCGATATGGATGAGTACACTTGTGATGCATTAATTATTGCAACAGGTGCAACAGCGCAATATCTAGGACTTGAGTCTGAACAGGCTTATATGGGTCAAGGTGTAAGTGCTTGTGCTACTTGTGATGGTTTCTTCTATAAAAACCAAAAAGTCATGGTTGTGGGTGGTGGTAACACTGCTGTTGAAGAAGCATTATATCTTTCGAACATCGCCTCACACGTGACCTTGGTACACCGTCGTGACAAATTACGTTCTGAAAAAATTCTTCAAGACCATCTCAATGAAAAAGTTAAAGAAGGTAAAATTTCAATCATTTGGAACCATCAAGTTGATGAAGTTTTAGGTGATAGTAACTCTGGTGTAACTTCTGTACGTATTAAGTCTACCCAAGATGATTCAACTCAAGATGTTGACGTATCGGGTATGTTTGTAGCGATTGGTCACAAACCAAATACAGCAATGTTTGAAAATCAACTTGAATTGCGTAATGGCTATATTCAAGTACGTAGCGGTACTGCTGGCAATGCCACAGCGACATCTGTAGCAGGTGTATTTGCTGCGGGTGATGTTGCTGACGATGTTTATCGCCAAGCAATCACATCTGCAGGTTCAGGCTGTATGGCTGCACTTGACGCTGACCGCTATTTAGATGGCTTAGAATAATTGATTTATTTTGTGTAAAAACAAACCGCCTACATGGCGGTTTGTTTATTTTTGATTTATAAATAAACAAGACCAATGACTTTAAATGAATACAAATTATAGGAAAAAACATGACAACAGCATGGACAGATGGCTATCAGACCGAAGTAAATTACACCTATGGTTACTATAGAGACTTAAGCCCGAATTACCAAAAGTTTTGCTTGTTACTCAATGGGGTTGATTGTCCACCTACCAATGAACGCCACAAACATTGTGAACTCGGCTTTGGTCAAGGTGTCAGTCTAAATATTCATGCTGCATCCAGTTTTGGTTTATTTTTCGGTACAGACTTTAACCCTGCTCATGCTGCCCATGCCAATGTCTTGGCTGAACAAAATCAAGTCCCACATCACTTTTATGACGCAAGTTTTGAAGAGTTACTCAACAAAGACTTACCGATGTTTGACTCGATTAGTTTACACGGGATCTGGAGTTGGATTAGCCACGAAAACCAGCATATTATTTTGCAATTTATCCGAAAATTTTTAAGCCCCAATGGGATTGTCTATATTAGCTATAACTGCCTGACAGGTTGGGCTGCCAATATGCCAATCCGCGAGTTATTTCACAGTCATTTTAAATTTAATAGCACCAGTACCAACCCGCTACAAAAAGTAAATGATTCACTTAACTTTAGTGAAGAGCTGTTAGCGCAAAATCCCCTATTTGCTCAGAGAAATCCAAATGCACTCAACAAAGTGCAAGACTTAAAAAAACAAAATCCAAACTATTTGATTCATGAATACCTGAATCAAGACTGGCAGTGTTTCTCTTTTCAACAAGTGGTAAGAATTTTAGAAGAAATTAAACTGACCTACGCAGGTTCAACAGATTTAAATTCGCATCTAGATAATATTAATTTTAGTGAACAGCATCAGCAATTTTTAAATACCATTGAACACCCTGTTTTTAAAGAGCAATGCCGTGATTATTTTGCCAATACACAATTTAGAAAAGATTTATATATACGCGGGAAAAACACCTTAACCGCATTAGAAATTCAACATCGCTTGAGAAACACAGCCTTTGTCTTATTAACAGCTCCAGAAAAATTACCAAAAACAATTTCAGGATACTTAGGTGAGTTCGATTTAATCCAAGAGATTTATCAACCACTCGGTGCCTATTTTAAACAATGTGACTATAAGCCACAGACGATTGCAGAACTTGAACAAGCCATCCCTGATATTACCTATTCTAAGTTGCTCAATGCCTTGGTGATTTTATGCCACTTAGGTTTAGCACAACCGTGTCAGGCAGCTTCAAATCAAGATATGGTTGAACATGCTCAGAAATTAAATCGTTATTTCCTTGAGCAAGCTAGCTATCATACCAATTATCAAGTCTTGGCCTGTCCACTAACCGGGATTGGTATTCCAGCCGATCAGTTTACCCAACTCTTCTACCGCGCTCATTTTATCGATGGTTTAGACTCTGCCGCACAATTTGCACAATATGTTTGGGATGTGCTAATCCAATTAGGCTGGTTAGTATTAGATCAACAAGGCAATACTGTTTCAGATCCAAAAACCAGCCTTGAAGTCATTCAAGAGAAAGCTCAATTCTTTCTAGATAGTGATAAACTCAAAATTGCAAAACATTTGAAACTTTTTGCATAGGGTCTGTTTAGACATTTAATCACATGATCAGCTAAGATAAAGCTGATCTTTTTTATTGATGAATTCTCGTGAATCAAATCTCCCCTTCACAATTTATTTTTCCAGATCCAATAGAAGCTGATCCAGATGAACAAGGCTTGATTTGTATAGGCGCAGACTTAGCACCTTCTACATTATATGAAGCCTATACACATGGCTTATTTCCATGGTTTTCCGAAGGTGAGCCAATATGTTGGTGGTGTCCAGAACCTCGTTGCATCATTCGCCCTCAGGATTATCATCCAAGTAAATCACTACTGCGAAATATGAAAAAGTTTGATTATAAAATTACCATCAATCATGCTTTTGAACAGGTCATCCGTTCCTGTTCACTCCCACGTAGCTATGCGGATGAAACCTGGATTTCTGAAGAGATTATTCACGGTTATTGCCAACTGTTTGAGGCTGGCTATGCCTATAGCGTTGAAGTCTGGGATCAAGATAAAATTGTAGGTGGATTGTATGGTGTGACGATTGGGCATGGTTGTTTTGGTGAGTCGATGTTTAGCACTCAAACCGATGTTTCTAAAATGGCTTTTTACACACTGATGTTATTGGGCCGAGAAAATAACTTACCGTGGATTGACTGTCAGTTGGTCAATGATCACTTACTCAGCCTCGGTGCTTGTACACTTTCTCGCCATGAATACCTTAAATCGTTACAAGATGTAATAAAACAACCCTCAATAGATTGGAAAAATTATCAAGAGCGTGTATTTTCAAGTAAAACAATAGCGATTTTATCGCGCTTAATGGAATGAAAATAAAAGGAGGGACATGATTTATGAATTCTTATCATCCTAAGTCCCTATTAAACGACTTACAATACTATATTACGCCACCACATGATTGCAGTTATCTAGAAAATAAATCTGCACGTATGGTGTTTCTCGATCCTGTACATCGTATTGATGTTGTCACACTTTCCGAATTATCGCGTGTAGGTTTTAGACGCAGTGGTGACTTTGTTTATCGCCCTGAATGTCATCTTTGCCGTCAATGTTTATCTTGTCGGGTGCCAGTTGCTGAATTTAAAATGAGCAGTGCTCAAAAAAAAGCATGGAAACGCAATCAAGATTTAACCGTTAAAATTATTTCGACCCAAGAGGCGACACAAACGCATTACCATTTATATGAGCGCTATATTATTGAAAGACATGCTGATGGTGATATGTTCCCACCCAGCTATGACCAATTTGAAAAATTCCTGATCCATAGCTGTACCAACAGCTTTTTCCTTGAACTATGGAAAGATGATCGTTTAATTAGTGTCTCTACCTGCGATCAATTGGATGATGGGGTCTCTGCGGTGTATACCTTCTTTGATCCAAATGAAAGTAAGCGCTCACTGGGGGTTTTTGCGATTCTCAAACAAATTGAATATGTAAAATCGTTGGATTTAGATTTTGTTTACCTCGGGTATTGGGTTCCACATGCTGAAAAAATGAATTACAAATCTCAATATGCACCATTTGAATTATTATTAGATGGGCAATGGCGACGGATCAATCGTCATTTGGAGGCTAAAGAAATTGAAGAATTGGGCGATATGCTGATGACCACCCTGCCTTCAGAATGGAATGAGCCGATTATTAAATAATCGGCTTTCACTGTAAATATTCTATAAATTATTAGAACTTATTTAAATAACTTTGAAAAATCATCACTACAGGATTTGACCATAATAATTGCATGTTCACGGCCACCCTGTTGATTTGGATAATAATTTTTTCTTAAATCAATTTGATGAAAGTTGGCTTTTTCATAAAGCGCAATCGCAGCTTTATTTGACTCACGCACTTCAAGAAAGATTTGTACTGGATTATTTTTTAATAATGCAATTGATTCATCTAACAGTTGATAGCCTAGCCCTTTACCTTGCTGGCTCGGATGAATCGCCATGAGTAATAAATTCGCTTCATCTAAAACAGGTTGCAGAATACAAAAACCCACCACTTGATGGTCTTGTTCAATCACCGTACTTAGATAACTTGTTATGGACTCTTCAAATTGACTTTTTTTCCAAGGATGACTTTGTACCAAGTCTTCAATTTGAGAAACAGTGTGCAGATCTGAAGATTGCATTAAACGAATCATCTGCGTTTATCAACTCAATATAAAAAATGAATTATAAGAAATTAAACCAATAAGTCTAATAAAAAGAGCAACAATTGTTGCTCCTTAATTTAAATACTCACTTTAAAAGCCTTACAGACCCAGTTTCGCTTTCCATGTCTCGAGCAAACTTACAGTATCTAGGTCATTTGGATGGAAACCTGGTTTAAAGTATGCCAACATTTCTTTGGTCATTCCTGTGATAATGCCTTTAGATGGGCTATAAGCATATTTATAAATAATACCGAGCTCTTTTAGGTTGAGCTTTCCATCCTCTTTTAATAAACGCACTACAAAAGATGATTGCGCCATAAAGATCAGTACCATTGCAAAAACTAAAGCTGTGGTACGTAAACCATAAGCTTTGATACCTTTACCAAATACAGCTTCATAAACATCATAAGCTACTGCTTTATGTTCATTTTCTTCCACAGCATGCCAATACCACATATACGACATGGTTGGATCAGTCATTAACTTTTGGATATGTCCATTGACTAACAGTTGCGAAGCAATTGTTGCAGTAAAATGCTCTAATGCAGTCGTCGCGGTTAAATCCACCATTTCTTGAGTCATACCAAATGGTTTGACTGCACGTGCAAACCATTTACGTGCACCCTGAATTAACACACCTGTTTCACGCTCGTATTTCTCAACATCATGACCAAACTTTTTTGCTGAAGCATTAAAGTTTTCATGCTCTTTGGTATGCATGGCTTCTTGACCAATGAAAGCACTAATCTCTTTTTGTAATGCTTCATTGTCCTTAATCGCAGGGTGATAACGCACCGCACGTACTGAGTCGATGAAAAGTTTTTCGCCATCTGGGAACAATGCTGACAATGCAGTCATGAAATGTGTAATACCCGCCGAACCACTTGCCCAATATTCAGGTACGTCGTCAAAATTAAAATCCATACGACGTACAGGGAAAGATGCACCAGCACGGTTTGAAATATTCACTTTTGCATTCATTGCGATTCCTCCTATTAAGTGAGATTCACTTAAATTCTTTATGTTTGTTTTTCTCTTTCTTTATATTACGTTTTTATGAAAGTTTAATAATTGCAGATTAGGTCACACAAATATCAGTTAAGGACAGCTTTTGATAGGTATTGTCTAACAATTTATAGCTGGGTTTATTTTATCGATAAAAAAAGCGCTCCAAAGGAGCGCTCTTTTTACACAATCAGCGATTATGCAGTTACTTTAGCAACTACACCAGCACCAACTGTACGACCACCTTCACGGATCGCAAAACGTAGACCTGGATCCATTGCGATTGGGTGGATAAGTTCTACTGACATTTCAACGTTGTCACCTGGCATAACCATTTCAACGCCGTCTTGTAATTGGATTGCACCAGTTACATCAGTTGTACGGAAGTAGAACTGTGGACGGTAACCGTTAAGGAACGGAGTATGGCGACCACCTTCTTCTTTAGAAAGTACATATACTTCTGCATCGAATTTAGTGTGCGGCTTGATTGTACCTGGTTTAGCAAGTACTTGACCACGTTGTACGTCTTCACGCTTAGTACCACGTAAAAGAACACCACAGTTCTCGCCCGCACGACCTTCGTCAAGAAGTTTACGGAACATTTCTACGCCAGTTACAGTTGTTTTAACTGTATCTTTAATACCAACGATTTCAACTTCTTCGCCGACTTTAACGATACCAGACTCTACACGACCTGTTACCACTGTACCACGACCAGAAATAGAGAATACATCTTCGATTGGCATCAAGAATGCTTTATCGATAGCACGTTCTGGTTCTGGGATATAAGAGTCAAGCGCTTCAACAAGTGAAAGTACAGCTGATTCGCCATATTGACCAGCATCACCATTAAGTGCAGCAAGTGCTGAACCACGGATGATAGGCGTGTCATCACCTGGGAAGTCATAAGTAGATAGAAGTTCACGAACTTCCATTTCTACCAATTCAAGTAATTCTTCATCATCAACAAGGTCACACTTGTTAAGGAATACAAGAATATAAGGTACGCCTACTTGGCGAGAAAGAAGGATGTGTTCACGAGTTTGTGGCATTGGACCATCAGTCGCAGCACATACAAGGATCGCACCATCCATCTGAGCAGCACCAGTGATCATGTTTTTAACATAATCGGCGTGACCTGGGCAGTCTACGTGAGCGTAGTGACGAATTGGAGAATCGTATTCTACGTGTGAAGTATTAATTGTAATACCACGTGCTTTTTCTTCTGGTGCAGAATCGATTGCTGCGTAGTCTTTAGCTTCACCGCCGTAAGTTTTTGCACAAATTGTTGCAATTGCAGCAGTTAAAGTTGTTTTACCATGGTCGACGTGACCAATTGTACCCACGTTTACGTGTGGCTTATTACGTTCAAACTTAGCCTTAGCCATGAGAGCTTCCTTTTTAAACTACTCATGCAGGGTCACTGCATGAGCACTTGGTTTTTAACTATGAATTAGTTTGGGCTTATAGTAATCGAAAGATTACTCGTCGTCACCTTTTTTACCGCCAGACTGGAATTTAGAAATGATGCCTTCAGCCACGTTACGTGGAGTTTCAGCATATTTAGCAAATTCCATAGAATATGTCGCACGACCTTGAGACATAGAACGCATTTGAGTCGCGTAACCAAACATCTCAGCAAGTGGAACTTCAGCACGAATTGCTTTAGTACCGCCAGGTAAGTCGTCCATACCCTGAACCATACCACGACGACGGTTTAAGTCACCCATGATATCGCCCATGTAGTCTTCTGGAGTTTCTACTTCAACTTTCATGATTGGTTCAAGCAAGATAGGATCTGCTTTCATGAAACCATCACGGAATGCGTAAGAACCTGCCATTTTGAACGATAATTCGTCAGAATCGACATCATGGTAAGAACCATCAAATAATGTCGCTTTGATACCCACAACAGGGTAACCAGCCAATACACCATTCTTCATACGTTCTTGAATACCTTTGTCAACCGCACCGAAGAATTCTTTAGGTACTACACCACCTACAACTTCTTCAGCGAATTGATATTCTTTACCAGCTTCTTCAACATCCATAGGCTCTAAACGAACATATACATGACCGAATTTACCTTTACCACCTGTTTGACGTACGAATTTACCTTCTTGCTCAACAGTCTTTTTGATTGTTTCGCGGTAAGCAACCATTGGTTTACCAATGTTCGCTTCAACGTTAAATTCACGCTTCATACGATCAACAAGGATGTCAAGGTGAAGCTCACCCATACCCGCAATAATCGTTTGACCAGATTCTTCGTCTGTGCGTACACGGAACGATGGATCTTCTTTAGCCAAACGACCAAGAGCGATAGACATTTTTTCTTGGTCAGCCTTAGTTTTTGGCTCAACAGCAAGAGAAATTACTGGCTCTGGGAATTCCATACGCTCTAGCGTAATGATGTTTTTCTCATCACACAACGTATCACCAGTTGTCACGTCTTTAAGACCTACACATGCAGCGATGTCACCAGCGCGAATTTCTTCAACGTCTTGACGATCATTTGCGTGCATTTGTACGATACGACCAATACGTTCACGTTTAGACTTAACTGGGTTATATACTGGGTCACCTTGTTTAAGAACACCAGAATAAACACGTACGAAAGTCAAGTTACCTACGAACTTATCGTTCATGATTTTGAACGCTAATGCAGAGAATGGCGCTTCATCAGATGCTTCACGAATCGCTTTAGTTTCAGCTTTGTCGTCAAGAATACCTTCGATAGGCTTAACTTCAGTAGGCGATGGTAAGAATTCAATTACAGCGTCCAACATACGTTGAACACCTTTGTTTTTGAATGCTGTACCACAAAGCATTGGTTGGATTTCGCCAGCCAAAGTTTGCGCACGAATACCCGCAACGATGTCTTCTTTAGAAAGATCGCCTTCTTCAAGGTACTTGTCCATCAACTCTTCAGATGCTTCTGCAGCAGCTTCAACCATATTGGTGCGCCATTCTTCAGCAGATGCTTGAAGATCAGCAGGAATATCACCATATTCGAACTGCATACCTTGAGAAGCTTCATCCCAAATGATTGCTTTCATTTCGATCAGGTCAACAACACCTTGGAAATTTTCTTCAGCACCAATCGGAATCACTACAGGTACAGGATGAGCACCTAAACGAGTACGCATTTGTTCAACAACACGGAAGAAGTTTGCACCAGTACGGTCCATCTTGTTCACGAATGCTAAACGAGGCACTTTATATTTATTTGCTTGACGCCATACAGTTTCTGACTGAGGTTGAACACCACCTACAGCACAGTAAACCATGCACGCACCGTCAAGAACACGCATAGAACGTTCAACTTCAATTGTGAAGTCTACGTGTCCCGGTGTATCAATTACGTTGATACGGTGTTCAGGGAACTGCTTACCCATACCAGACCAGAAACACGTCGTAGCAGCTGAAGTGATTGTAATACCACGTTCTTGCTCTTGTTCCATCCAGTCCATTGTTGCTGCACCGTCATGTACTTCACCAATTTTGTGAGATACACCAGTGTAGAACAAAATACGTTCAGTAGTTGTAGTTTTACCCGCATCAATGTGCGCAGAAATACCAATGTTACGATAACGAGAAATTGGGGTTTGACGAGCCATGATTTCTTGCATTCCTAAATTTTGTTGTTTAAAACAGGACGCATCAATGAAGCATTGATGCGTACGGATACTCAATACGTAATGGGCAACTTAAATACCCGCAAATCCCCCACTTTGGTAGAGGGCGATGTTAAATCGTGCTGCAGTACGCATGAGTATTCTCCTGATTAGGGACTGTTTTAGCCGCTTAGAAGCGGTAGTGAGAGAAGGCTTTGTTAGCTTCAGCCATACGATGCACATCTTCACGTTTTTTGATCGCTGCGCCTTTACCTTCAGCTGCATCAAGCAACTCACCAGCAAGACGTAACGCCATAGTTTTTTCAGAACGCTTAGCAGCAGCATCTACCAACCAACGCATAGCTAAGGCAGTACGACGGGATGGGCGTACTTCCATAGGTACTTGATAAGTAGCACCACCAACACGGCGTGCTTTTACTTCGACCATAGGACGAACTTTTTCAAGAGTAGTCTCAAAAAATTCAACTGGGTCTACTTTGTTTTTTTCTTGAACGCGGTCTAAAGCACCGTAAACGATACTTTCAGCAATAGACTTTTTACCATCTTGCATTACGTGGTTCATGAATTTAGCGATTGTTTGGCTACTGAACTTAGGATCCGGAAGGATTTCACGAGCAGCAACTACGCGACGTCTTGGCATTTTAATCTACCTATAAATATGACACTTCAGGTTTATCCAGCATCAGCACAAAGTGTCGTGTGCTATTCACTGGCCTTACTACACGTCGCTTGAATTTCACAAAATTAATGCAGAAATCAGACAAGCGAGACGCTAAAGGATTGCGGCTCTATCTTCTTAAGAAGCTAATCTTTAAAAGATTATTTCTTAGGACGTTTAGTACCGTATTTTGAACGAGACTGGTTACGATCTTTAACACCAGCACAGTCCAAAGAACCACGAACGGTATGGTAACGTACACCTGGTAAGTCTTTAACACGACCACCACGGATAAGAACAACACTGTGCTCTTGTAGGTTATGGCCTTCACCACCGATATAGCTAGAAACTTCGAAACCTGAAGTTAAGCGAACACGGCAAACTTTACGCATTGCTGAGTTAGGTTTTTTAGGTGTAGTTGTATAAACACGTGTACAAACACCACGACGTTGTGGACAAGCCTTCAACGCAGGAACTTTTGATTTTTCAATCAAAGTTGTGCGACCCTTACGGATCAACTGATTTGTTGTTGCCATATGGCAATTCTCCCGTTAATAAAAAGCCTCAAAAAATTACCACTTTTTGAGGGCATGCAATTGTAAGCCAAGAAGTAAAAATGGTCAACATTCAACATGGTGTCAAATATTGACCATTTCAAGCTTTGGCTGAATAGATGATTCAACCTAATCAGGCTTATTTTCTGATTTTGTTTCAGTAACTTCTTGCGATTTTTCAGTTAATTTTACCACATTTTCTGCAGTCGCTTTAGCTTTTATAGGGGTGCGCTTTTTTGTTACAGTTTTCGCAGGTGCCGATGTTTTCGCTACTTCTTTTGCTTTCTCTGTAGAAGCATTCACTGTTACTGCTTTCTTTTGCCCAGTGCGTTGAGGTTTTACTGGTGTCGCTTTATTTTCCAGTTGAGTCGCATGTTTATCTTCAATGTGAGTTTCAGCCAGTTTTTGAATCCCCTGCCCAACTTTTTCCTCAGCATTGGGCTCTTCAACAGTTTCACTGGTTTTTTCTTTCACTTCAACATGAGTAATTGCTTCATTTTCAACCTGATGCTCTGCTTTCTCTGTAAGTGTTTGTGCTTTACTGTCGTCTAAAAGCAAGGGATGCGCATCTGAGATCAATTGACTAAATTTTTCATAAGCCTCTAATACATCAATTTTTTCATCAGAATGCTGTAACAAATATTGCCTTGCACCTGAAAATACGATTTGAGCTTTATCAGTTGCATCATCGACTAACTTCCAGCTATATACAGCACTGATTCCCATCGTAGCTAGGGGTGTAAGTCGTGTCAGCAAGCTAAAATGTGGAAGATTATTCATCCACGGCAACTTAAATGTACCATCCTCATTTGCCACCCATTTTTTTAACAGCTCTATATCATTGCTTGAACCTAAAAGCTGTTGCAATTGACTCACATTGTGAGTTTGCAACACCCCTGCAAAAGTTCGTATTGCCGCCATTAATGCGTGTTTTTCAGCAACAGTGCCTAGATCAATTTGTTTAAAGATGTATTCAACAACGGCATGATCTTTTGCATTCAACTCAAAACCATGCGCTCTTCCAGTGTGATAAACACTTCGAAGTGCCAAAGCCAGTGAACTAGGTACATCAAGAATTGCACCTACGCCACCAAACGCACCAGTAACCGCACCTTGAATTGCAGCTATAATTTTATTCTGATTTGCCAATGCAATACTGATTCGTTGTGAACGTTCAGTATCCTTAGCCAATTCTGCCAAGCTTTTTGCACCCACTTCTTTTAGAACAGCATCTACAGACGTCAATTCTGAAACAAACTCATTGAGCTTATCAAAAATAAAATCAGACAATTTATCGTTTAAATCTGGCGAAATAAACGAAGCGACATTATTGATTTTTTTAAAATGTTTCCCCAAAAGCTGTCCCGTTACATTCGGTAGATGTTCTCGTAGCATCTGTTGAGGATTTTCATATTGTTTACGCTCAAAAGCACTTCTTTCTTGAGCAGTACCTTGCACAACGGATTCAACTTTAGGACTGTGGCTCAATTTACTCACCGTACCAGGAGCAACATGATTGACCACACTTAAACCTGTTTCGCTTAGCTTTTTGGCTACGCCAAAAGCATTTGAAATAAATCCGCCGGATTGTTTTTTATTAGAATTTGCCATGTGCACCCTCGTAACTGTGGTTTTTCAAACACTAAAGCTTGTATTAAATAGTTTCTCAACGCTTACATTAATGTACTGATTTGCGAATCAATACAATCACTATTTCACAAAATTTCAATACAGATCATCATACTATACAATTATAAACAATCTAACCCTAGTTCACTTGCAATTACAGTACTCAATTTACTTAAAAATACTTTCTATAACAAACAGATGTCATAATTTGTCGCGGGCGACTTACGTACTAGTGGTCATCTTAGTCTTTGCCAGTTATGATAGATTCATTGGATAAAATATACAGAATCATTATGAAGCAAAATTTTCAAAATCAAATTAAACACAGTTCAGAACAAAAATATCAAGCAGAACTAGAACGCTTAAAAGAACAAGATCAACATAGAAAGCCAGCAGGTTGGCAACTTTCTGCCTACGCTGTTCGCTCATTTATTTTGGGTGATGCCAAACTTGATATTCAAAAAAAATTTTATGGTGACGATGCTTTAGTTGACCGTGCCTTGGTTACCTTGATGGGCAATCAGGGTTTGATGCTGGTGGGTGAACCAGGTACAGCAAAATCAATGCTTTCAGAGCTATTTAGTGCTGCAATTTCAGCCAATTCTCAGCTCACGATTCAAGGAACAGCGGGGACGACCGAAGACCATATTAAATATTCTTGGAACTACGCATTACTTTTATCGGAAGGACCAACAGATAAATCATTAATTCCCTCCCCGCTCTTCTATGCTATGAAAAATGGACAAATTGCCCGCTTTGAAGAAATCACACGTTGCCCACCTGAAATTCAGGATGTATTGGTGTCTTTACTGTCTGAAAAGCAAATGATGATCCCTGAAATGGGACAAGATTTTAGTTTGCAAGCAACACAAGGATTTAACATCATCGCAACAGCAAACTTGCGTGATCGTGGCGTACATGAAATGTCAGCAGCATTAAAGCGTCGCTTTAACTTTGAAACGGTAAAACCGATTCGTGACCAAAAATTTGAAATCGAACTGGTGGGACTACAACTTAAGAACCAGCTTGCTGATTTATACAGTGAAATCCAAGTTCGCCCAGAAGTCATCGAACTCTTGGTGACCATTTTCAATGAGCTTAGAACAGGACAAAGTCTGCAAGGCGCAACACTTAAAACGCCTGATGCTGTTATGTCTACTGCTGAAGCAGTCAATATTGCCCATGCGGCAGGTCTACAAGCCATTTATCTCAGTGATGGAAAATTAAAAGCAGAACACCTCGCACAACAATTGATTGGGGTTGTGTTTAAAGATAATCCAGATGATGCTAAACGCCTGCGTTACTATCTTGATACTGTGGTGAAAGAGCGTGCACGTAAGGATGCTGATTGGAAAAGTTTCTATGAAGCCAGCCGAGAGTTTTAATCATGCAGCTGCTGGATCGAAATATAGAGAGAGGGGAAATGCCTGAACGCTTAAAACAGGCATTTCAACTGAAACAGCAACTGGCAAAACAAAACGTTTTTTTTGCGCCAATCCGCCATCATAGCCCCGCTTGTGCATACGCGCTCAAGCAATATATCGATGAAGTTAAGCCCACACACATTTTAATCGAAGCACCAACAAGTTTTGAATTCTTAATTGAAAGCTTACAGAACCAAGCCACTCAGCCTCCTGTGGCAATATTTGCACAAGCGCAACGTTATTCAAATAAAACCTCCCCCCAAAAAGGCGCTGCAAATAAAAATGGTGCTGACGAAGCGCATGAAAGTAATGCAGAAGTTCAACCAGAAATCTTTTCTGCCTACTTCCCTTTTTGTGAATACTCCCCTGAATGGGTCGCTATCCAACAGGCAAAATACATTCGAGCAGACGTTAAATTTATTGACTTGGATTGGGCAAAACAAAGTGCCTTAAAAACGCAACAGTCTGATTTGGACTGGCAACAAAAAAGTCTGCTGTCTGAACGTTATTTTGCACATAGCCAATATATCCAAAAACTTGCTGAAACGATGCATTGCCGAAATCATGATGAACTTTGGGATCATTTATTCGAGCTGCAAAATGTTGAACAACTGCAACATGCTCAAACATTTTTTGATGATGTTTTTGCTTGGTGTTCATTAGCACGTTTGGATTATGAGCGTGAGGTACTTTTGCAAGATGCTTCATTACATCGTGAAGATGTGATGTGGAATTGCATCCAAGATAGTATTGATCCCAAGCATAAAATTTTGGTGATCACGGGTGGCTTTCATAGTCTTGCCTTAATTGAAAATCTAGTAGCCCCACAGCAAGCAGAACGTTTTATTGTCCAAGATCAAAAGCAAAACTGGCAAGAGCAAGCTTGGCTGATTCGCTATAGTTTCGATCGTTTAGATGCTTTAAATGGCTATGCTTCAGGTATGCCCTCACCTGCATATTATCAACAACATTGGCAAAATTTAAAATCTGCAAACAATCCAACAGTTGAACAGACACAACTGCAATTTTTTCAATATTTAAATAAGTTGTGCCATTTTTTAAACCAAGAAAATGCACTGGATGTAACGCCTTATATCGCACTAAAAAATACCGCTGAACTTGCTTGGCAATTGGCTTGCCTTCGTGGACATCATCAACCAAGCCGTTATGATTTACTCGATGCTTTGCAATCAGCACTCATCAAAGGGGAAATGGATGATGGACAACAGCATTTATTTACCCTAATTTTTCAGTTTTTAAGTGGACAACAACTTGGTAAGGTTGCTCAAAATCAGCACAGTCCTGCATTATTACAAAATACCTATCAACAGATTAAAGCCTATCGTTTTAATTTAAATGACACCATTATACGCAATCGAAAACTCGATATTTATCGAAAACCTTTACATCAGAACATTAGCCAATATTTGCATTTACTGGAATTTGTAGGCTGTAATTTTGCCCAACGTATTTCAGGTCCAGATTTTGTACAGGGTGCCAGTCTGGATTTGTTGTTTGAGGAATGGCGCTATGCATGGACACCAAGTGTTGAAGCACGTTTGATTGAACTGGCAGAAATGGGCAACCAACTCGAACAAATTGCACTGCTTAAAATTATTCAACTACAGCAAGGAAATGAAGCAAAAGGTGTCGGGCAATCTGCCTTTGAAACTGCCAAATTGCTAGCTTTGGCGTGCCGCTTAGGATTAAAGCAACATTTAGAATTGCTCAGTCAACAACTCGATACTTTTTTAGAAAGCGATCAAAACCTTGCATCGGTGATTGGTGCAGCACAGCAATTGTATTATTTATGGCATGGTCACAAACTGTTAAATTTACCCGAAAAAATCGTGATACAAAGTTTAAGTTTTGCCGTCTATCAGGCCTGTTTTTTACTTGATCAAATTTACGATACCCATGAAGAAAAAATTGAACAAAATCTTAGCAACTTAAAAACCTTGCATGAACTGATTTTAAATATCAAGCAACGGAATTCTTCACTACAACATGCAGTCGTGAATGCACAAGCTGTGGATTTACTGGAACTGATGTATAGCCAAATTGATCTGGCAAAAATTGATGAATTTCATCTTAGCTCACTCAAAGGCGCGCTAAATACTTTGCAATTTTTAGATCATCAAATTGAGCAAAATCAACTTCAACAACAATTACAACTGGCTTTTGCAGTGGGCAGCGATCCTGAAAACGCTGTGCAATACCTACATGGCATGTTTTTTATTGCGCCTGAAATCTTTGTGCAATCCAATGTTGCAATTGATGCACTTCACCAATTGGTCAGTCATTGGACGGAAGACACCTTTATTCGGATTTTACCTGATTTACGCTATATCTTTAGTCAGCTCACCCCAAAGCAAAGCACCAAAGTATCTAAAATTATCGCTAAAACCACAGGACTAGGAGAGAATGTCATTCTCGATCAAGTGCTTAGTCATATTGGGGAACAGGATGTATTCCAGGGCATACAACTTAACCAACTACTGCAAAAAATATTTGAATATGATCACTTAGATCGCTGGGCAATCAATCGCTCTAATCAAGAACAACAGCTTGAACAGCAATCAGAACAACAAGGAGTGAATAAATGAGTCAATTACCTCCTGAACCAAATCTTGATGAAAACTCCGATCCCCCTGCTTCTCTTGATGCCATGGATCAAGCACGCCGTTGGCGCTTGATGCTCGGTCGATATGCCGACCAGAATTTATCAACAGCGGCATTGTCAGGCGATCAACTTAAACTTGAACACAATCTCGATTATCTCTACCAAAATGAATATAAGCGTCGGGGCATCCAACAAGGGAAAAACCGCCATGGCGGTTTAGAAGCCTCTCAACTTAACGCGATTAACTGGCTCAACCAAAGTCGAAAACTGTTCCCAAAATCGACCTTTGAACGTATGCAAAAACAAGCCATAGAACGTTATGAGTTAACTGAATTATTTAAAAACCCAGAGCATGTAAGACAACTTGAACCCAACCCTGCGGTTGCCAAAGCTTTGCTGAGTATGCGCGGTCGTTTAAGTAATGAAATGAAAGATGCGATTCGAGAATTAATTCAAAAAGTCGTGGAAGAGCTCTTACAAAAAATCCGCACACAATTTTTAAAAGCGTTACAAGGTCGCCGTAATCGTTTTAAGCGTTCACATCTTAAACAGGCACAAAACTTTGATTGGAAACGGACCATTCAAGCCAATCTCAAAAATTATCAGCCTGATTTACAAAAACTGATTATCCAAACCCCTTATTTTAATGCCCGTGTACAGAAGCATTTGCCATGGGAAATTGTACTGTGTGTCGACCAAAGTGGCTCGATGATGGATTCGATCATGTATGCAGCAGTATGTGCCAGTATTTTGGCAGCTCTGCCTGCGGTCAATATTAGTCTAGTCCTATTTGACACTCAAATTGTTGATTTAAGCCATTTGGCACATGACCCAGTTGAAGTCTTACTGACCATTCAACTCGGTGGCGGAACCAACATTGGTCAAGCTTTGCAATACTGTCAAAAAAAGATTAAACAACCCAATCGCAGTATTTTAGTCTTGATCAGTGACTTTGAAGAAGGTGCATCCGTTCAACAAATGCTCAACACCACCAGTCAACTCAACCAACAAGGCTGCAAACTACTTGGGCTTGCGGCGCTGGATCAAGCAGCCAATCCTGTTTATGACATCAATATGGCACAAAAACTCCAAGAACGCGGTATGCAAATCGCTGCAATGACCCCCGAACATTTGGCGACATGGTTTGCAGAGGTGATGCAATGAGTTGGCATATTTATACTCAATACGATGAAGACAGCCTAACCATGCACAGCAATGCTGGTCTTCTACGTCGTGCCCGTAAAGCCTTAGATGCTGTTGAACTACTGCAACAAGAGCACGATCAACTGGTATTTAAAGTCGAAGAATGTGAAGTTAAACTGCCCTTTGAAGGCATCACCAAAGCATTGTGTAGTTGTTCAGCACAAGGTTGTTGTAAACACATTCTCAGCAGTATTTTATGGGTTCAGGAACATGAAACACTCCTGACGACCGCAAATACCCCAAGTGAAAATAGCCCTAACAATAATCGAGAAGATACAGTACTGCTCGCTCAACAGGAAGCATCTCAACATACTGAGACATCTAAACAAGCTACAACATCGGCCCTTGAAACTGTTTTAGAATTTGATCTAAGTAAAATCCAAAAACAAGCAGGCAAAGCCAATATTCGTTTGGCCTATGAATTTGTACAAAATTGGTTGCTTCAATCTGAACATTGTCAAATTGGTATTCAAGAATATAAAATCATTTTTCAAACCGATTTAAGTCCCAATCCAGTTGTTCTCTACCCCGCAACAGGGTTTGAAGGCATGTTGTCAGAAATCGCTGACAAACAAAAAGTTGCTGGGCATTTGGCATGTATTGCTTATTTATTTCTCAAAAATGTCCCTGAAAAATGGCAATGGTCAATTGATATAACAGCGCAACAACACCATCCTACACAGCAACTTTCACCTGATGATCGGGTATTGATCCAAGAACTTAAAATCATTTGTCAAAACTTTATTCAGCAAGGTTTGTCACATTTGGCCAAAGAAATGGTCATGTCACTGCATATTTTAAATATGCAAGCACGCGCACAAAACTTACCACGTTTAGGGAGCTTATTGCGTGCTTTACATGGTTCAATGAAGCAGTTTTTAGAAGCAGATATACAGGTTGATGAGCAACAGATTTTTAATCAATTGGCACATTTGTATGCCTATTTGGCTGCACTGTCAGAAATCGAGCATTTAAATCCAGATGTTCAAGCCGAAGCATTGCGACAACTTCGAGGTGCTGTACAACGTGACTATCAACAAGAAAGCATAGCGCATCTGATCCCTCTTGGTTGTGAATGGTGGAATACAGAGAGTGGTGCACATGGTCTAACAGTATGCTTCTGGGATGTAAAAGAGCAACAACTCAAAGAAGTGACTCAGGCACGTGCCAATCATTTAGATCGCACCTTTGATATGCACAGTGCAGCCAATACTGGGATCTGGGGGAGTTCTCTCAGCTTTTTACTGCAACATCAACTTGAATTAACCCATGCAAAATCCAGTTCAGAGACACAACTTAGTGCCAGCACAGATACTCGTTTTTTACCAAAAGGCATGTTGAATGCACTTAGCCAATCCGATTTAGAACAAATGAATATTGGCATTTCAACATGGCAATCTTTACAGCAAATGCTTCTTCCGCATTCAAGCCTAGAACAGCTTAAATCACGTTATGTACTGCTTCGCCATAAAAGTATCACAGCACCTGAACTCAACGAGCTAGAGCAATATTTTGAATACCGTATCACTGACGATGAAAATAGAGCACTCAAACTGGTCATTCCGATAGAACCTGAATACCGTGCACGAATTAAACATCTCACCCAACTGATTCATAATGAAAAAATTATCGCAACGTTGGTACGTATCGAAACAACACAGCAACAAATTCAATTCATTCCATGTAGTGTATTTTTAACAACGCCAAAAGGTTTAAAAATATTCAGTCTGGATTATGACCATCCTGTACAGAAGAAAAGTAGCTTGGTTGAGCTGATTACGGGTCGTATTGAAAAACTGCTCGAACAAAAAAAGCAGTGGAAACAGCAGCAACATTTATCTGTATTAGACCTTTTGATCTTGGAGTCACAAGCCTTGTTTGAATTCTATGCGAATACAGGTCGTTCAAAATTGGATACGGATGATTTGGTTAAACTAGATGATTTTGCTGAAAAGTTTGCAGATTTGGGTTTAAGCTTTATTCAAAACTCACTCAAATCAGATTCCACCCAGCACAGTTTAGCCAGTCAGCTTTTAAAATGGCGACATGTTTTATTACAACTACAACGCCTAAATCATAGAATCGCTTTAGAAGGACAAGTTACGTCGTGATAAATTAAGCTTGCTATTTAAATTGATGATATTTTTCTATAATTTTAGTGAACTACCAAGCACAGTATTAAAGCCTAAAGTATTAGCGCCTATAGAAAAGCAACAGCGATTTGCTCAAAAGGAATACAGATGTTAAATAAACTTTTTTCAAAAATTGAGTCGATGTTTTTAAAGCCTGAGGATAAGGCGGTTAAAGCACAACAAGCAAACTCAACCAATGATCATGACCATATTCAAAAATATAATGAAGATCTAAAAAATAAAGTTGAAAAGCTCTACCATATTTTCCAGCCTTTGGCCGTCATTGAAGAGCAACTTGATCAAAATGTGGTTTTGTTTATTTTGGATGGAGAAAATCCGGAAATATTACTTAAATTACAGCAATACCCTAATGAAAAAGCACTACTTTTACTGGGAAAGCCGGGTACCTATAGCTGGTACTGGCCTCAAAACAATCAATCACTGGATAAAAAAGAAAATAAGCTTGCTGAAGCAGCACTAAAACTACGCCGTCGTTATTATGGTGAGATCTTTGAAGAATTAGAGTTTGAACAAATCATTCGTTTTGCCAAAGTGCTTGAAGCTGCAACACAACAGAAAAATTTTACCAATATTTATGAAAAAGTACCCACTTGGTTTATTTATCTCACAGTAGACACATTTATTACCGCTTTTGATAGCCAGCATTTTAGCGAAGCAGATCCGAATAAATTGTTAAAGCAAAATTGGACCCAACAAAAACTATTTGATTTACTTGAAAGTGATCAACAGGGTTTAGGCGATGAACTGCTACCTTATCTATTTGAACGCCAAAATATCGACAGTTATCATTCTAGTAAATTAGATAAAATATTATTACTCAAGGACACCCAAGATTTCATTTCAGCCCGATTAGATCAACTCAGAAAACTTATTCCAACACTGAGTATCATTGGACAAGAAAACTTTTTAGACTATATCGCCAAACAAACAATATTGATCAAACAAATCCCTGACTTGATTGTAAAACTTTCTGTAGGGAAATCTAAAACTATTCGTACTAAAGCCACCAGTCTATTGACGAATTTAAATCCAGAAGATAGCCAAAAATATTTAAATCAAAATCTATTGGAAGGTTCAAGTCAGGAACGAGGTTTCTCTGCAGATCTATTGGCACGTTTAGGTGCTGACAACCTGACTGTACTAGAACAAGCATTTGAACTGGAAAAACAAAAATCTGTACAACAAATCTTACAAATGGCGATTCAACGCTTAAGATCTGTTGATACTGCGCAATTACAACAAGATTTTGAAGCACCAATCTTTCAACCGTTTGTTGAACAAAAAATTCCAGCAAGTTTTACCGAGGTTATTTTAGAAAATTATCAAGAAATTTTGGCAAAAGCTGAACAGAATGCTGCCGATGAAATTGAAGAGAATAAAACAGCAAGTTATAAAAGAACTTGGGCTCAAGATCATTTAAAGCAACTTAAAAAAATCAATCATCAAACTTTAACGTCGATTGTTGACCAACTGAACGGTGATGCATCTTTTAAAAATGTACACCAAGTTGAAAATATTATTACCCATAAAAATAAATATAAAAAATATCCTGAATTTTCCATTAATCATGCCATGAGAATCATTGCGATACGCAATCGGAATTGGATCTATTGGCCTAATTTATTTGAAATGCTTAAACCTGAAGAATATGCCAATTATGAACTTCGCCATATCGTTCAGGCCTTGGATGCGGCAAAATTTAATAATCCAAAACGTCGAGTTGCTCAAGGGATTCTAGCGGGATCATCCTATTATCAAAGTTTACAAGATCATATTTATGAGAAAGATAAAATTTGGCCATTTTTTGCGGAAAATCAAGAGTATTTAACTGAAGCATTGGGACTTTCTCCATCTTTAGAACAAAATGAATACCAAAGCTTTAATCCATCAGATGCCATCTTTGTACTTAAATGCTTCCCATCCTTGCCAGTACAGTTTATTCCGCGTTTACTCGAATTTGCATTGGGTGAAAATAAGCGTTTGCGTTATGAAGCGCAAGAAACCTTACAACATCTTCCTGACATTCATCAACGTGCCATAGAAGCCTTAGAGTCAGGTAAACAAGACATTCGAATCACCGCAATTGAATGGTTGGCACGTCTACAAAATCAGGATGCAGTAAAACCTCTGAATGCTTTACTTAAAAAAGAGAAAAAAGAAATTGTTCGAGCTGCACTTTTAACTGCATTGGAAAAGCTTGGGCAAGATATTAATGCTTATCTCAAACCAGAAGTGCTGTTGAAAGAAGCAGAAGACAGTTTGAAAGGCAAACTTTCAAGCAGTTTTACATGGTTTGATTTTGAAACATTGCCAAAAGTGAAATGGCAGAATGGCAAAGAGGTTGATCCTAGAATTGTCAAATGGTGGGTGATATTGGCTGAAAAATTGAAAGAGCCTAGAGCCAATGCCCTATTGCAACGCTATAGTGGCTTACTCGATCAAAAAGATCAGGTACAACTTGCCAATCATTTATTACACAGTTTTATTCATCAAGATACCTTACAAACACCATTGGATGAAGCAACACAATATGCAACCACAGAAGCACCTGGCCGTCTGAGTTCTTATCGTGATTCATACAAACGTTATGGTGAAAAATATCCTGAACATTATGCCAAATACGGTACCATCACTTTAGAAGAAGTGATTGAAGAGATTAAACGCGAACGTTTAGGACTTTATCTGGGTTCCGCGATCAAAAGTAAAGGTATGCTTTCACTGACGGCCAATGCGCAAGGAAGTTTCGCAGTAAAACAATTGCAGAACTATATGAAGCAACACTACCCTCGTCGCTCACAAATTGAAGCCATGATTAGTGCATTATCGATCAGTAATGATCCATTAATCATCCAACTGTTGCTTTCACTTTCACGTCGTTACCGTACCGCTTCGGTGCAAACACTTGCAAACACATTGGTTGCTGAAATTGCTGAACGTAATCAATGGACAAGTGATGAGTTGGCCGATCGCACTATTCCAACAGCAGGTTTAGATGAAAATGGAGTGTTACAGCTACAATATGGTTCACGTAACTTTAGTGCAATTGTTGATGATAAAGATAAATTCATTCTTAAAAATGAAGAAGGTAAAGAAGTTAAAGCGCTACCTGCTGCCCGCCAAAATGATGATGAAAGCCTGATCAAAGAAGCCAAAGCACTGTTTAGTACCAGTAAAAAAGAGTTTAAACAAGTCGTTGATATGCAAACAGGTCGTTTGTACGAGGCAATGTGTAGCGAACGTCAGTGGAATGTTGCTGAGTGGCAAGAATATATCTTTGCTCACCCAATCATGAGACGCTTAATCCAAAAACTGATTTGGCTTGAGATCAAAACCAATGGTGAAAAAATCAGTTTTAGACCAAGTGATGATGGTGCATTACTGAATTTAGACGATGATGAAATCGAGCTTTGCACAGACAGTAAAATTCAAATTTCTCATGCGGTTTTGGTCGGTGAAAAGGAAGCGAAAGAGTGGATTGCACATTTTAAAGACTATAAAGTAAAATTCTTATTTGAACAGATGACCCATCACCTGCCAAAGCTTGAAGATGATAATGTCACTGAAATCAAGGATCATAACGGCTGGCTTACAGACACATTTACCCTACGTGGTGTTGTAACCAAATTAGGCTATCAACGTGCCAGCATTGAAGATGGTGGCTCATTTGACCGCTATACCAAACCTTATAAACAGTTGGGTATAGATGTAGAAATTACATTTAGTGGAAGTTATGTACCAGAGGAAAATATTCCAGCTGTACTTTATGAACTCACCTTTAGCAAAAAAGCCAGTCGATCTTGGAATAACAATGAACTTCCACTTAAACAGATTCCACCAATTTTATTGGCTGAGAGCTATGCAGACTATTTAAAAGTTGCTGCATCGACATCAGGTTTTGATCTAGAGTGGGAAAAGAAAACGCCTTGGTAATTCATAAAGACTAAGAATTTTTGTTTAGACTTGCTACAGGGGATGTCAGCTGTATTGCAACCGATATGATGACTGTTGATAGTCATCATATCGGTTATATGGGTAATTCGATTCAGCATCTAAATACAGGCATCGTTCTACAATAGGCAATAAAACACCATGCTCATTCCAGTATTTAAAATTTATTTCAAAAATTACTGCTTCAAACCCTCTCTAATTAGTCCTGCTTATGGATGGTTTTGCCTAATTGATGTAAATATCCATCATGAATTCATATTATTATAAAAATAATAAATATATTTATTTTCAGCCACTTAATTGACTTTTGAGCATACAATATAAGGTTTTTAATGATGCACAAGAATCAATATCTTTCGCCATTGAACTAAAAAAGTAAACGCGTTTAAATGTAAACATTCATTCTGTATTCTAAAATAAAGGACTTTGCATGAACCGTCGTGTTGTCATCACTGGTATGGGTATTAACTCATGTATCGGTAATACATTGGAAGCTGTTAAGCACTCTTTGGAAAATGGTATTTCAGGGACACGTCATAATTCAACGTACGAAGAACTTAATTTTAAAAGTCATGTCAGTGCCGCAGCTGAACAAGATTTTGATGGTATTGACCGTAAACTTAAACGCTTCATGGGCGTATGTGCAATGTATGCCTACAATTCAGCACTTGCAGCTGTAGAACATGCTGGCCTAACACCAGAGCAACTGGGCGGTAATCCTCGTTACGGTATTGCAGGGGGTTCAGGTGGGAACTCAACTGCATCTGTTACAGAGATGGTTAAACTTTTAGAAGAAAAAGGTGCACGTAAAATTGGCCCGTTCTTCGTACCACGTAATATGTCTAACACCATTACTGCCAATGTCGGTGTTGCATTCAAATTACAAGGTGTTGCTCATTCAATCACCAGTGCTTGTGCAACTTCAGCTGATGCAATTGGTTATGCTTACAACCTGATTCAATTAGGTAAACAAGATTTAATGTTGGCGGGTGGCGGTGAAGAAGATCACTGGTCACAAAGCTTATTGTTTGATGCGATGGGCGCACTATGTTCTAAATATAATGATGCTCCAGAAACAGCGTCACGCCCATACTCAGCTGACCGTGACGGTTTTGTGATTGCGGGTGGTGGTGGTTTTGTTGTACTTGAATCACTTGAACATGCTCAAGCACGTGGTGCAAATATTCTTGCAGAAGTTGTTGCTTATGCTGCAAATTCGGATGGTGCGGATATGGTTGCACCATCAGGTGAAGGTGCTACCCGTTGTATTTTGATGGCTTTAGAAGAAGCAAAACAACATGGCGTGGATCAGATTGACTACGTCAATACCCATGGTACTTCAACACCTGCTGGTGACGTGACTGAACTTCTTGCGATGGGTCGTGCATTTGGTGAAGGTAATGTTCCACCATTAAGCTCAACCAAGTCTATGACAGGTCACAGTCTGGGGGCTGCTGGTGTTCAAGAAGCCATTTATTCTGTATTGATGATGCAAAATGACTTTATCGCGCCAAACATCAATGTCACAGAACTAGATGAAGGCACAAAAGGTTATGACATCGTACTTGAAAAACGTGATACAAAATTGAATACTGTGATGAGTAACAGTTTCGGTTTTGGCGGTGTCAATGCTTGTCTCATTTTTAAAAAATGGGAAGGCTAAACAAAGAATTGTTGATCATTCAAATTTATAATAAGTTTGGATGATCGGCATCTCCCACACTGCCCTTAAAAGGGTAAATTGATGGATGCTCCTTCAGAAGCTTTCCTTTGGGTAAAAGCTTTACATATCATTGCAGTCGTGTGTTGGTTTGCAGCACTGTTTTATCTCCCGCGTTTGTTTGTCTACCATGCCATGAGCGATGATAATCTAAGTCATCAGCGTTTCGAGATCATGGAGCGTAAATTATATCGGGGCATTATGTGGCCATCGATGATCGCAACTTTGATCACCGCACATTTTCTCGTAGACTGGGGTGATGCAACACGTCATTACCATGAAGCTTTATGGTTTTATCTAAAAGTCGGTTTAGTTGGTCTTTTGGTGATTTACCACTTTGTCTGCGGTTATTACCGTAAAAAACTGATTGGCAATGCACATTATAAATCGCATAAGTTTTGGCGATTTTTCAATGAGATGCCAACCCTGATTTTATTTGCAGTGGTGATTTTAGTGGTGGTTAAACCCACATTTTAAATTGTAGATAGAAACCTCCTAAATGGAGGTTTTTTATTGATTGTATGTAATTTACAGGCCCACCTAAATAATTTTTTAATAAATTCAGCAACATGAAATTATAAAAACTTAATCAACAATATCATTAAAAACACTTAATACATGCCTTTATAGAGGCTTCACTGTCACATCTTAGATACAAGGTTTAATTTCATTTGTGCTGGCAATGCCCCATTTTTCGTAGGGGACAGCAAACCTTGCGCATGCACGATTCAATAATGTAAAAAGTAGTTGTTATTACCTTAAACACTGCACAATCACTCTATTGCGCTCAACATCAGTCCATTAGATCTGTTCCGGAATAATCATTTGCTTGTGCAAACTCAATATATATAGGATTTCTTTCAATGGCTCTTAATTAGCCAATTTCTAATTTTTGCATTCATCGGTGTTGAATAATACTTTTCAATGGCCCAACTCAATACAAAAACAGCAATAAAATAAATTGGCAATAGCATTAATTTTTCAACAGCTAAGGTTTCTTGAGGAAAATAAAAAACTTTAAATAAACCCAAGATAATCAAATGAAATAAGTACATTTCATAACTACGTTGCCCAATCCACGCTACACCTTTTGACAATATAGAGCGAGATTCAGTGTGTGGGTTCTGAGCAAAACAGAAGATCAGCATTGCTGACAATATGGCAAAAATGCTGATTCCCCACGTACTAACCTCTTTGATTGGTGCATATAAATAAACAGCAGCTATCAACACGACAATGATTGGAACCACGATTTTGGAAACCTGAATTTTTTGTCCCATCCGCTGATTCATTAAAGCAGTTAAGCAACCAATCGCAATTCCGTCAAAACTTGAGAAGTAATGATAAAGATAAGCCCCGCTTTCCTCAGCAAAATGCAATGAACGGAAATAAGGTGCATAAATGATGATTGCCAATAAAAATATAATAAACCCTTTACCACGGCCTAATACAACACACAAAATTGGAAATGCTAAGTAGAAGACTTCCTCAACAGATAAAGACCATAGCACGCCTAGCGCATAATTCACCCAGCCATTTTCAATGATTAGGATATTCATCCAAAAGGTAAAAGCAGAAAATACAGTTAAGCCGTAAGAAACTTCAATATCGTTTGGCGCTTGATTGAGAAAGGGTTTTAACCCCATTGCACCCAGTACTGTGACCAGCACCACCAGTAGGACCAAACAAGGCATAATTCGGGCAATACGGCGAATATAGAAATCTTTGAGTTTAATCTGTGCAAGTGTCCCACTTCTTTGTAAAGTATGTTGAGTGATTAAAAAACCCGAAATCACAAAAAATAAAGTCACTCCATAATTACCATTGCGGGCAATTAAAGTACTTAAGCTTTCTCCAAAGATCTGTATACCTAGAAATGTGTCATGCAGTTTATAAGGAATATTAAAATGGTGGAGAAGGACCAATAAAATTGAAATTCCACGTAAGAGATCGATCTTGTTATTGCGCATATCTGCTATTGCTTATCATAAATGATGCTATTAAACGTGTTTTTTATTTTTATTTCAGTATTTTATTTTGAATAATTTGTTAAATTCTACATTTAATCTATGTAATCAATCACGGATAAAACCAAAAACTTGAGCATTTTATATTTAATCTAAGCGTTTAATTTATATCAAAATTTTTCATATCATAGTTATTCAGGAGATGATCTAACACCATCTCCTGATCAATTGAATATTCAACATTAAAGCTGTTGATTACGTTTTTTCATACGCGGTTTATACATCATTTGATAGGTCACCGCTAAAATAATCACCCACAACGGGCTGATGATTAAAGCTTTTAAAGTATCAGGCTCAAGACTTAAAATCACCAAAGTAAAGGCAAGGAAGATCAAAACAAGATAAGACATCCATACACCACCTGGCATTTTAAAGTTTGATTTCTCATGTAATTCTGGGCGTAATTTACGGTAGCGTATATAACACACCATAATAATACTCCAGATACTAATGAATAAAATCACACATAAAGAACTGGCTAAGGTAAATGCTTCGACGGTATTTGGAACAAAATATTGTAGTGCTGCACCTGCCATAATAAAGCCACAAGAGAACAACAAACCTTTTGCAGGAACGGCGCGTTTAGACAGCTCAGCCAACTTAGTCGGTGCTTGCCCTTCTTTAGCCAATCCAAACAACATACGACTGGTTGAAAATACACCACTGTTCATCGATGACATTACCGAGGATAAAACCACCAAGTTCATAATCACAGCTGCTGCACCAATACCAGCATGTAGGAACAATGTGACAAATGGGCTTTGATCCGCAGGAATTTCATTCCAAGGGGTTACCGACATCACGATAAAGAGTGCCAATACATAGAACAAAATAATACGGGTCGGAATCGCATTGACCGCTTTAGGTAAGTTCTTTTCAGGATCTTTGGTTTCTGCCGCCATAGTACCAATCAGCTCGACACCGACAAAAGCAAACAAGGCAATTTGGAAACCTGCTAAAAAGCCACTTGCGCCTTTCGGGAACATGCCACCATGCGACCAGACATTGCTAAAGCTTGCAACTGAACCTGTCGGTGCTTGGAAATGGCTCAACACCATATAGCCACCAATAAGAATCAATCCAACAATGGCTAAAATTTTGATCAAAGCAAACCAAAACTCAATTTCACCAAACAACTTTACTGTGAGGAGATTAATTCCCAATACCAAGAGTACGCATCCAGCACTAATTAAGGCTTGTCCCATGGGGGTAAAGGCGGTTCCGTCAGGAAGCCAAAAATTGAGATAATTAATAATTGCAGCTAAATCCGCAATACCCACTAAGATCCAACCGAGCCAGTATGACCAGCCAATATAATAGCCAGCACCCGGACCAATTAAGTCATGTGCCATATCAATAAAGGATTTGTAGTGCAGATTTGAAAGTAAAATTTCACCCAATGCGCGCATCAGGAAAAAGAACATTGCACCAATGATCATATAAATGATCAGAATTGAAGGGCCTGCAAGGGAAATGGTTTTCCCTGAACCCATAAATAAGCCAGTACCAATTGCACCACCAATCGCAATTAATTGTAGGTGACGATTGGATAATTTCCGTTGTAGCTCATTTGGCGACGATGGTACGTCATCTGAATGGCTTGAAGTTGTCATAAAAATATCCTTTTTGACAATTTTTTGGAGGTAAAACCCGCTTGTGGCATAAGAACATTCCCGTTCTATTGTTCTACCTAACGCGAACTGGGCCACATGGTTTACATGTGACCAGCTTTAATTCGGGGCAAATACTGCTTTAATTGTTGACAATAATCAATTCTACTTTATGACAAGCGGTTAATTTATGCCTGCGCCGCAATAACTGCGATCTCAATCAACCAATCTGGATTAACCAAATCAGCTTGAATTGTTGCGCGAGATGGAGCAACACAACCTTCTAACCAATCAATCCAAATGGTGTTAAAAGTTGCAAAATCATCTAAATTTTTGATGTAGACATGCGCAGACAATAAACGTGATTTATCGGTATTTGCCTCAAGCAATAATTGATCAATCGTTGCTAAGATTTCTTGAGTTTGACCAATAATATCCTGTTGGGTGTTTTTAGGAACTTGGCCTGACAAATAAACCACTTTATTGAAAATGGTGACTGCACTCATTACTTGATTGCTGTTGAGTTTTTGAATGTCTGGGTGTTGAACGTTGTTTGACATGTTGATGTCCTTATTTTGAAATTTTAAAATTTACCCGTGCAGTTACACCACACATGAGCTCATAACCTACGGTTCCAGAACTTGCTGCAACTTCATCAATCGGCAGTACAGTTCCATTTGAAGACTGTCCCCAAAGTACCACTTCGCTTCCAACTCGCGCATCTGGGATATGAGTTAAATCAACCGCCAACATATCCATACTGACACGACCAATAGTTTGTGTTCGTACAGAATTGACCAATACTGGTGCATCCATCGAAATACGTTGGTAACCATCTGCATAACCACATGCCACGATTCCGATTTTCATGGCTTGGGTTGCAGTAAATTTAGATCCATAACCCACTGTTTCACTCGGCTGTAAATCTTGAATTGCGATGATTTCACTGCGTAAACTCATGCTTGGTTTAAGATTCCAGTCTTGAATTGAGTGTGTTGGATAGTCAGGAGAACTGCCGTACAGCATAATCCCACTGCGAATATAATCTGAACGTAAATCTTGTGAATGTCGGAGAATGGCCGCACTATTTGAAACTGAACGCTCTCCGTCTAAATCTTGAATGGTTTGTTCAAAAATAGCCTGCTGGTAGGCAATCCCAGATTGCCCCAAACGCTCACCATCTGCATCTGAAAAATGCATCATATGCGTGATAGATTTCACCACCTCGAATTGCTTTAATCTTTGCCACATTGCGCGATACGCATCAGCTTTAAAACCAAGGCGATTCATTCCTGTATTCATTTTTAAAAATACATCGAATTGAGTCTGTGCTGGATTGTCTTTGAGAGATTGGCTTTGAAATTGTTCTAGCCAATTCACTTGTTCTTCATTATGTAGGCTAAAACTTAATTGATACCTTTCACAGTCCAATAAATCATCTGCTGAAAAAATACCTTCTAAGAGCAGAATTGGACCTGTCCATCCCGATGTTCTTAGGCGTTTTGCTTCATCGATATCTAACAAAGCAAAACCATCTGCGGATTTGAATGCATCATAGACACGCTCAATACCGTGTCCATAAGCATTGGCCTTGACCACGGTAAAAACTTTACTTTGTGGCATAAATTGACGGGCGACATTCAAGTTATGCAACAAAGCATCCTGATGGATGACAGCAGTAATTGGTCTAGGCATTTTATTCATCCCTGAATATGGATTGGCGTTGTAAATTATTTATCGCTAAACAATTTATTGATTACTGTTTTAACAATGTGGCTGACTTAAGCAGCGTGTGGATAACGCTGAATAGATAAGCCTTCGGTACTAATATCAGTTTGATGATTAAGTACTAGATCGCTGATTAATTTTCCTGAACCACATGCCATGGTCCAGCCTAAAGTGCCATGCCCTGTATTAAGGAATAAATTTTTAAAACGTGTTGCGCCAATAATTGGTGTGCTGTCTGGGGTCATTGGGCGAAGACCGGTCCAAAATGACGCTTGTGCCAAATCACCACCCGGGAATAAATCTTGGGTCACCATTTCCAACGTGCCACGACGATCAGCATTTAAACCATGATTAAAACCGCTTAATTCTGCCATTCCACCAACACGAATACGTTGATCAAAACGAGTAATCGCAATTTTATAGGTTTCATCCAAAACTGTAGATTGTGGTGCAAATGTTGGATCAACAATCGGGATCGTTAAAGAATAACCTTTCACTGGGTAAACTGGTAAATTCAATTCCAGCGGCTTTAAGAAATCACGTGAATAGCTACCAAAAGCCAATACATAGCGATCAGCAGTTAACACGTCACCATTAACCACTACACCTTTGATTTGATCACCTTCAACCACCAATCTTTCAACATTTTGGTTGAATTTAAACTCGACACCTAAACCTTTGGCTAAATTGGCTAAAGCATTGGTAAATAAATAGCAGTCGCCTGTTTCATCATTTGGAAGATGTAAACCACCGACCAATTTATCTTTGGCATGTTCTAGTGCTGGTTCTACTTTAGCAAGATCATCTTTAAGCAATAACTCATGTGGAACACCACATTCTTTGAGTACAGCAATATCACGCTGAACCATTTCTAATTGAGCTTCATTACGGAAAACTTGCAACGTGCCTTTTGAACGGTTTTCGTATTCAATGCCAGTATCTTTACGCAGTTCTCTTAAACAGTCACGGCTATATTCTGCAACACGTGTCATACGTTCTTTGTTAATCGCATAACTTTCTGAGTTACAGTTTTTAAGCATTTGCGCCATCCACTGTAACTGCCACATACTGCCATCGATATTAATCGCAAGTGGTGCATGATGTTGAAACATCCACTTAACCGCTTTAAACGGAATACCGGGTGCAGCCCACGGTGTCGAATATCCTGGAGAAATTTGACCTGCATTACCAAAGCTGGTTTCTTCAGCTGGACCTGCTTGACGGTCTAAAACTGTAACTTGTGCTCCTTGCTGCGCGAGGTAATATGCACTTGCTACGCCAATCACACCACTACCTAATACTATTACACGCATTTCTTATCCTTTATGCATTTACTAGTTTATTTCACTAGTATATTTTTGGTTCAATAGTTTATTTCACTATTTTTAATGCTAAAATTTAGGTGTTTTAATTTATTGTCGTGAAAAATGATTAAAAAAAAGGGAATAATTGATGCGTAAATTAGACCGTATAGATCGAATGATTTTAGATATTCTTCAAAATGAGGGTCGAATTGCCATCAGCGAGTTGGCTTCACGGGTCAGTTTATCGACCACACCTTGTTCTGAACGCGTCAAACGTTTGGAGCGAGATGGCATCATTATGGGCTATCATGCACGACTAAATCCGAAACATCTTGATCGCAACTTATTGGTTTTTCTAGAAATTAGCTTATCAGCAAAGTCTGGTGACGTGTTTGAACAAGTGGCCAAGGACTTAATGGAAATACCAGAAGTACAAGAGTGCCATCTTATTTCGGGAGATTTTGATTATTTAGTCAAAGCCCGATTAAAAGAAATGAGTGCTTACCGACGCTTACTGGGTGATTTACTAAAAAAACTTCCCTCCTCTGCTTCTTCACACAGCTATATTGTAATGGAAGAAATTAAGGAATCATTGTATTTGGACGTTCGCTAATCCATCATTTTTTATTTTTAGATGGATTGATGTGGTGCATTGCAGATTTGAATATCTCTCCACATTAGATCCAAATTTTACTGCAAGTAGATCTTAAATTGAGCGGTGATGGACTTAAGAGTTTAACGCTTCCCCATCATGCGGTATCTCTACCCAATTGAGTGAATGACATTAAAAGATTATCGGGGGGATTCAGTCCGTGTTTAAATGTGTGATTGCTACTCACTATGTGATTACAAGTAAAATCCCCAACCGAGAATATCTTATCGATGTGTTGGGGATGATTAATTTGATTCGAATTACTCCAATAACCTAGATTTAAACCAGATTTAACAATTCAGAAAACTTTGCAATTCTTGCTTTCGGCACTGCTTCGTCCAACTCTTGTTTTGAACCATATCCATATTCTACCGCAATGGTTTCAATGCCATTTTTACGTGCACCAAAAATATCATGTTCCCGGTCTCCCACCATCAAACACTCTTTTGGATTTAACTTTTCTTTTTCAAGGATATAAGTGATTAACTCACCTTTATTGGTGCGCTCGCCATTTAACTCACTGCCATAGGGATAATCAAAATATTTTAATAAATCAAAATGATCTAAGATTTGCCGTGCATAGACTTCAGGTTTTGCAGTGGCTAAAAACAGTCGATAGCCCTTACTTTTTAAGGCTTCCAAGGTTTGTACTACATCATCAAAAACATGGTTTTCAAATAGGCCAGTTACAGCAAAACGTTCACGATAACCTAATAAAGCTTGCTCAGCTAAAATATCATTTGCTTCAACTTTGAGTAGCTTTGCCAATGATGCCTTTAACGGTGGACCAATAATCCAGTCGATATTTTCACTGTCAGGAATCGGATGCCCAACCTTTGCAAGTCCATAACGTGCAGATGTCGTAATGCCTACTTTTGGGTCGGTTAATGTGCCATCGAGATCAATTAAAATATTCTTTATCACCATCCAATCCTTTAAATCTGTGTTTGAAACAATTATCAAATTACTATCGAGTGTTCTCGCAAACTTGCCTATACTAACGTAAATTTGTGAATTAAGGACATCATCGTGCGCCCTACTGTACTTTGTTTTTCAGGTCTAGACCCTTCTGGTGGTGCTGGTATACAGGCTGATATTGAAGCGATTGGTCAAAGTGGCGCACATGCGGCAATTGCTTGTACAGCATTAACCATTCAAAACTCTCAACAAGTTTTTGGTTTTAAAGCCAGCTCCAAAGAACTACTGCTTGCTCAGGCCAATGCAGTTGTTGGTGATTTACCCATTAAAGCCATCAAATCGGGGATGTTGGGGACGACAGATAATATTGCTGCACTGGCTGAGTTTTTACGTGAACATCCAGATTATCTATATGTACTTGATCCTGTTTTAGTGGCAAATAGTGGTGGTTCACTGGGTAATCAAGAGACCTTGGTTAAAGCCTTTATCGAACTGATTCCTCTAGCAACAATCATTACCCCAAATACGGTAGAATTACGTGCATTAACAGCAGAACAGGACATAGAAAAAGCCACAGCCAAGCTATTTGAAATGGGCGCACAAGCTGTTCTGGTAAAAGGTGGTCATGAAGATACCCCAAACTATATTCGTAATGCCTTATATGTGAACGGTGAAATGATCGCTGAATCTAAATGTCCCCGTTTAGAAGGTGAATACCATGGTTCAGGTTGTTCATTGGCAAGCTTTATTGCAGGACGTTTAGCACTAGGAGATCCGCTTAAAATCGCGGTACAACATGCTGAAACATGGTTATTTGGTGTATTAAAAAATGCCGAAACGCCGATTGAAGGTGGCCAAAAAATTCCAAAGCGCTTTTAAATGTTGAATATTACTCTGCACTTTTGAAAATAGCATCCAAGTTTCAATAAACAGCTGAAACTTGGAAATCCCCTAAAACAATGGGAATGACAACGAGAATAACAATGCATAAAACACTCACGACAATAATGCTATCAAGTTTACTTTTAACCCCATTCGCATTTGCCCAACCTCAACAACAAACTGTAAGTCGCAATATTAACGATGTAGTGAATGGGCAAAAAACCCATTTTATTTTTAAAGATGGCGATGACGAATCAGGTCAACTCATCATTCAAACACCGGCTAAACAGCAAGCATTTGATCTTGCAGAATTACCATTTGAACGTAAAAGACAAATTCATTTTCAAGACTACAATTTTGATGGATTTACCGATATTGCTGTGTCTACACCTGATATGGGAATGGGGGTTTATTCAATTTTTGATATTTTTCTCTATCAACCTAAAAGTAAAGACTATCAAGTGTTGAACCAAGGAAAAATTGATTTTAGTCATGCACAGTGTTCTGGATTGACGGATCTCAAACTGATTACCCACAAGAAACAAATGACCAGCTCATGTCGAGGTGGCGCAAGATGGTGGGTCGACACGTATCAATTTAAAAATGGGCAATGGAAATGGTTAAAGTCTAAAGTGGAGGATGAATGAATTTTCGCTTCATCCTCTACTGAACTTAATGCCATAGATATAATATAAGCATCCAATCATACAAAAAATATAATTTAATCTGTAGAATGTTGATTATGCGTAATATGTTCATTTCTCAGTATATTTATCTTTAAGACTTTGTATATGTTGGCGATTGGTTTTCCACGAATTTTCTAAAATTTCTTTCTCTAGACGATACTGAATACGTTTTAATTTCATTGGAGGAATGTTGATTTGCTTAAATTGTTTTACATAATCTGTCCAACCTGCACCACGAAAGACATTGTTTGGCATTTTGGTTTTAAATTCGCAATCAGACATAAAAACCACGATTGAATGGATCTGAGTGGAATCAACAATATCTGTGAGCACACTTTCTAAAACTTTTTGATGCTTATAATTTTGATGTAATGGGTTTTGGAACTTATAGCTCTTTTTATAAATCTTTTGTGTCCAAATCTTTTGACGCTCGCCACCAAATATCCAACCTTTATAATTCTTTGTTTCAATGACAAAAACACCATAAAGACTTAATAAAATATGATCTATTTGGGTGGTCTGATTTTGCGCATCAGGCAGAGTACAATCATTTAATAAAATATAATTTTCTTTATCTAAATAGACTTTTACATGGGTACTGACAGCAAATTCACCTATTTTCCCTTTTAAAAAGGGCTTAAATAATTTAACTAGCGTAATCGCAACGAAAAGTAAAACGATCCAACCTAGATTTGATAAGAATGATGTAAAAATTTGAGCAAGCATTTTAAATTGTAATGTAATAATAAATAGCGTTGAGTCTATGGCACTTGTTCAATTTTTAAAAGAATATCCTTATTATCCAACCCACCCGCAAAACCCACTAATTTACCATCTGCCCCGACCACACGATGACATGGTGCAATAATAGAGATGGGATTTTTACCATTCGCTGCACCCACTGCCCGAACCGCTTTGACATTTCCAATCTGTTCTGCGATCTCTTTATAGCTACGCGTTTCACCAAATGGAATCGTCAATAAAGCTTGCCAAACTTTTTGCTGAAACTCAGTCCCCGCAAAATCTAGCGGTAAATCAAACTGGGTTCTTTTTCCTTGAAAATATTCATTCAATTGTTTCGCCGTCTCCAACAAAACTGGATGCGTATTGTTTTTAATTAATTCAGCCAGACGAACCCGTTTAGGATTTTCATTTTCCCAAAGTACTGCAACCAAGGCATGATCATGGGCGACTAATTTTAATATCCCGACTGGGGAACTCATTTCCATAAATGCAAGTTGCATGTCCTTATTCCCTTTCCAACTCAGCAACAGCTTAACTTAGCTTGAAGATAATTTCATCAAAATAAGACCTGAAATAATCAATACAGCAGCCAACATCCGCATCGCTGAGGCTGGTTCACCTAAAAAGAAAATTCCGACGGCAAATGAACCAATCGCACCAATCCCTGTCCACACCGTATAAGCGGTACCAAGTGGTAATGTTTTCATTGCATAAGAAAGTAAAGCAAAACTTGCGATCATAAAGATGATGGTCAAAATACTAGGTGTCAATTTAGTAAACCCATCAGACACCTTCATAAAATATGCCCAAACCACTTCAAACAAACCAGCAACTGCCAATAAAACCCATGCCATTATATATTCACCATTTTCTATTGGGTGTTTCCAATATTGATTACACCATGAACTACACATAAAAAAAGTGCTACCTCCTACAGAAATAGCACTTAAATATTTAAATAAATTAAGACGAAGAAAGTTTCATTAAAACTAAGCCAGAAACAATCAGTACAGCAGCGAACATACGCATTGCTGTTGCAGGTTCGCCTAAAATAAAAATACCAACCAAGAATGAGCCTATCGCTCCAATCCCAGTCCAAATGGTATAAGCAGTTCCCAATGGCAAAGTACGCATCGCATATGCCAATAGACCAAAGCTTAAAATCATGAAAAATAAGGTGACAATACTTGGTGTAAGCTTTGTAAAACCTTCGGACAATTTCATGCTATATGCCCAAACGATTTCAAAGATACCTGCGAAAATAAGAAAAACCCAAGCCATGACCAGCTCCAAATTTAAATTAGAATCAGGCCGTCCTGACGATTTTTCTCAAATTGAGGGAGGTCGTTCCTCCTGAAGAACGCTAATTATATCAACTCATGTTGAGGAGTTTATTAAAATTTACAAAATTTGACCTTTTTTACATTTCGAATAATTTTTTTTCGTGAGGCTTACTTTATGATCAAGCATGCTAAATATAAAAATCAGGAATCAAAACCATGAAACATGATTATTGGGGTGATATCCACCCGAGCTGGGCTGGGCTTAGTTCAGAAACATTTTTTTCACATTGTTTTTTTAATCAAAATGCTGATCGGGAGATTTTCTTAGGGGAAGAGTTTGATGAAGATGGCGAAGAGATCGAAGAAGCACCCAATCTTGATCAACTCAACGCTTTTGCAAAAACCTACCAATTATTTATCAACAGTATTGAACAACATATTCAGACCATTCAGCAACATGCTTTTGAACGCTATCAAAAGCTTTATGCACATTATTATGAAAATCCAGAAAAATCCGGTAAGGCTGCATTGAATATTCAGGATGTGGAATCCCATAATCCTTATATTCAGACCATGTTAAATTTGCGTGTGAGCGCACCCGATAGCTTAACCCTCTCTATTCACTATGATTTAGATACAGAGCATGGAATGGAATTTAAGTTTGTAAATAATCAGCTTGAATGTGTCGCTGGCATTGCAGAAACGTAAAAGGTCACTCCTAAAGAAGTGACCTTTTGCTTTATACAAAAAACTAAAGCTTAGAATCTAAAACGCAGACCTGCACCATATAACCAACCTGATTCGGACTTAGTTGCAGTTTGCCATGCTGTCTCTTTTTTACCTTTAGAATATGTATAGGCCACACTCACATAAGGCATCACCTTTTTTGTAATTTCATAACGGGTTTCTAAACCTGTTTTAATACTGTTTAGGCCTGTTTTTTGGGCATAGCGTGAATCATCGCTAAATACCACATTTAAATCTAAATAAGGCTTTAAAATCAGCTTTTGTGTCAATAATAAATCACGTTCAGTTTCTAGGCTAAATGCAACCCGACTGTCCTGTCCGAAATACAGATAAGCATCTGTTTCAAAAAAGTACTGCGCCAAGCCGTGTAAACCCAAAGCCGCATCTACACGTTCCTGATCAGTGGTTCGCTCAGGATTATCACTGTAACGCACACCCGCCTGTACATCCCAAAAATCAGCAATGTTACGGCTATAGAGGGCACTTAGATCATATTCTATTTTGTCTGATTCAGCCTTACTGGAGCTCCCTTTAATGAATAACTTATTTTCATCAGTACCTATGCGTAACTCTAAAGATGAATCTAAAGTACCTTTTCCATCTTCATCCAGCATCCAAGCATTATCAATAGTCACTCGCTGATAAACCTGCGCACCATGTTCTTTACCATGATCATGGGTACTATGCGAAGCTACGCTTTCCGCCCCCTTAGTGGTTGTAATCGCTTGATGCTGTGTATGATCTACAACATTGCTTTGCTTATCCAACTGATTCATTTTTGAATGATCCATGCTTGAATGATCAGTCACTACAGTTGATTCAGTCGCAATACTCTCATCACTTTGCATCTGATGCCCTTCATGGGCCAAAGCCAAACCACTCAGCATAAGTAATGAACTTGCCAGAGCTGATTTAGAAAAAAGATTAATGATTTGCATGTTCGTCCCCTTTCACTTCAGCCTTTTGAGTGGTATTTGTTGTTTGAACTGGCTGGGTGGACACTTTGCCATCACTCACATTGGCAACAATCAATTTATTCATCATCCCTGCACTCATGTGGTAGAGCAAATGACAATGGATTGCCCATTCACCCAATTCATCAGCGGTTAATAATGCTGTAACTGTTTTTGCAGGTGGTACAATAATGGTGTGTTTATTGGGCATATACACAGCAGGCTGACCATTTTCAAGTTGCATAAACATGCCGTGTAAATGCATTGGATGCGCCATCATACTGTCATTGATAAATTTAATTCGGATACGTTCGCCATATTTCACTTTGAGTGGTTCAGCATCACTGAATTTTTTACCATTGATCGTCCAAACATAACGCTCCATGGTTCCGCCTAAGCGAATCACCAATTCACTGGTGGCATCACGAGTATCAGGTTGTGGGGTTAGTGATTTTAAATCACTGTATTGCAGTGCTTTATCTCCTTGCGGGGTCGAAGCATTTGCCCACCCATAAACCGCTTGGTCATTTTTTTGAACTGCAGATGAGCTGTTATGCTGTGAATGATCCATAGCTTGCGTATCATTCGCATTCATTTCTGAATGCTCCATACCTTGCATAGCATCAGCACTCATTTTTGAATGGTCCATGCCCTGCATATCATTCGCACTCATTTTCGAGTGATCCATGCCTTGCATAGCATCAGTATTCATTTTTGAATGGTCCATGCCTTGCATATCGTCAGCACTCATTTTTGAATGGTCCATACCCTGCATATCATTCCCATTCATTTTTGAATGGTCCATGCCTGACATATCACCCATACTCATCTTGGAGTGATCCATCCCTCCGCTACCATGACCTCCCATATCATCCATAGTTAGCAGAGCACGTGGACGAGCAGCAGGCATATGAATAGCAGCACTTTTTGCTGTTAATTCATTGTGGAGTGTTCCAATCGCAAATCCTGAACGGTCAATAGACTCTGCTTCGATCTGATAATGACTGATTTTAGGTTCAACAATCACATCATAGGTTTCTGCTGTACCAATACGAAACTCATCCACACTCACAGGTTTTACTGGTTGACCATCGGCACTGACCACTGTCATTTTTAGCTGAGGGATGCGTACATCAAAGAACGACATTGCCGATGCATTCACAAAGCGGAGTCGAACTTTTTCATTTGGCTTAAACTGACCTGTCCAATTTTGTTCAGGCGTTTTCCCGTTTACAAGAAAGGTGTAACCCGTCACATCAGACATATCTGTTTTTAACATACGCATCTGATTCCACATTTTGCGATCAGACCGTGTTGCTTTTAAACCATCACGTTGTAACTGTTTCCAAACATCCCCTAATGTTTCACGTCGATTTTGATAATATTCTGCGGAAACCTTTAGATTTTTTTGGATCTGGTCACTGGTTTGCTCATGGAAATCCGACAACATCACCACATAATCACGATCTGTGCGTTCATGCGCTGCCAGCGGTTTTTTATTCTTTGGATAAATCACTAAAGAACCATATAAACCATCTTGTTCTTGGCCTTTCGAATGGGCATGATACCAATAGGTTCCACTCTGACGAACTTTGAACTTATAGACAAATTCTTCGTTGGGTTTGATCCCGTTATAACCATTAAAGCCAGGTACACCATCCATAATGCCGGGCAATAATAGGCCATGCCAGTGGATCGATGAATCCTGATTCTTTAAATTATTTTTAACACGAATCACCGCTTCATCACCTTCTTCAAATTCTAAAAGTGGTGCGGGAAACTGGCCATTTACAGTAATTCGTTTTACCGGTTTACCTGTTACATTGACGATTCCTTCATCAATGCTGAGTTGATATTCTTTGATTGCGGCAATTCCCCAAGTTGAGGAGACCAAGCACAATGTCGCAACCAAGCTTTGAGCTAATCGCTTTTGAGATAACTGAATAAACATAACTTAACCTAAATTTTAACAAGCAATTTTGAATAAAAAAGTGTCTAAAATCAGATTAAGCTTTTGGAGGACGTAGGATTTCTTGCCAATGCCCTGCGAGGTGCTGAGCTTGGTAATTGATTTGATAGGCTTGAGTGTTGTGCAGATGATCGGGTGCAATCAATTTGGGAATATCAGGATTGAACCAAACCACTGAAGATTGGCATGATAATGCAGCACAGTCTAGGCATTTGCTCTGCTGCGTATCTTGAGATTGAACCTGTAGATTATGGCAATCTTTTAAATTTTGCACCTGCTGCTCATGATTGAGACGCAATTTTTGATCATTTTGTTTTTGTTGTATGTCTAAACAGTGTTGTTTCATTTCTTTTACAGTACTGTTTTTCATCATCGATTGATGTTCATCTAAAAGTGATGCATTCATCATTTGCGCATGTTGCATTATATTTACAGATGCAATAGACACACTGCTCCAACCTATGGCAAAAACCATAAGACAAACAAACCAAAGCTGTTTGTGCAGTTGTCTAAACAAAACTAAAACCTATGTTTTAATCCATAATGAAGCTAAGAGCATAGCCAATAATAACGATTTTGGCAAATATCATGTGGAAAGATTGCCAATATCACTGAATAATTTAGCATCAATTCTACTTTGAATAAAAAATGAATAATCAAATTGATGAAGAGCAGATAATTTTTATAACAAAAGAGCCCATTTGGGCTCTTTTTAAACAGAAATTGCATACATGATAAACGATTGATCACCCTTTGATTAATCTATACCCAGCTTATCCATATGCTTATCAACATGGTTATCCATATAGTTATCATCAGAGTTATCCACAATTCACACAATACACTTGTGGAAAAGTTTAAGCCGAAACTTGTCCAACTTTTGCTAATTCAGCACGCATTTCGTTAATCACAGCTTGATAATCAGGTTTACTAAAAATCGCCGAACCAGCAACAAACATATCAGCTCCTGCTTCAGCAATTTCACGGATATTTGCTGGGCCAACACCGCCATCAATTTCTAACCGAATGTCACGACCTGAAGCATCAATAATTTTACGCGCTTCGCGTAATTTATCCAAAGTCGTTGGAATAAATTTTTGGCCGCCAAAGCCAGGGTTTACACTCATTAAAAGCACTTGATCCACTTTATCTAAAACATAGTCGAGATAATGCAAAGGTGTTGCTGGATTAAATACCAAACCTGCTTTAGCACCACCATCTTTAATCAATTGTAATGAACGGTCAATATGATGTGTTGCTTCAGGATGAAAAGTAATAATATCTGCGCCTGCTTCTAAGAAATCACCAATCATACGATCCACAGGTGAAACCATAAGATGCACATCAATCGGGGCTTTGATCCCATATTTCTTTAATGCCTTACATATACCCGCACCAAAAGTTAGGTTTGGAACATAGTGGTTATCCATGACATCAAAGTGGACAACATCTGCACCAGCTGCCAATACTTTTTCCACATCTTCACCCAGACGGGCAAAATCGGCAGATAAAATTGAAGGTGCAATCAGAAATGGCTTGGACATGAAACAACCTGGCAAAGAGAAATATTTTTCCCATTATAACAAACTTACCTTATTGGGTTGTTTTAAAAAGCAACAGTTTTACTTATCTTGGTCATTTATCAGGTCATAGCAATTAATCTGATTGAATGAGTGACTGTCTATTACTTGATGATATGGGTTTTAGCGAATAATCTAATCTTTTGAGAAAATACAAAAAAATAAAGGGCTTCATTAAGCCCTAGATCAAGTCACCACCACCTTGCACAATCTATAGATAAAACATCGCTTATCTATACTGCTTAAGGTTTAGCCTGTTGTTTTTTCTCAAAATCACGAACCATTTTAACGCGTTCTTCAGTTGCAGGATGTGAAGATAAGGCATCAAAAATCTCTAGAGAGCTTTCTTTTTCACTAGATTCATTTTGAGGTTGTTTTTTATTTGGATCCGCTTTTTTATCAGCTTCTGCTGTTTTACCTGATTGCTTTGGTTTTTCTTCCAGTGCAGTTTCATCACTTAAGCGTTGTAAGAAATTCGCAAAATGAGACACTTCAATGCCTTTACGATCCATCAATTTCAGCGCATACATATCCGCCTCAGCTTCAAATTTACGTGAATAATTTGCACCGATCATCGCGGCAGGTAACGAGGTCAATAGGTCTGAACTATCACCCGTCATGGCAATATACAACACACTCAACCCCAGACTGGTCAAGCCTTGTTGTAAACTATGCCGTTCAACCAAATGCCCTTGCTCATGAGCCAATACACCTAAAATCTCTTGATCACTATGCGCCATTTCAATCAACTCATCAGTGATAATAATGGTATTGTTGGGTAAAGCCACTGCATTGGCACCCAATTGCCCACCTTCACGGAAGACCAATTTTGCAGGTTTTCCTTCAGCGATGGTATTTAGATATTGCTTGGAAATTAGATCTTTTTGACCTTGTGCCAAATGACTGGGGTTAGTCCAATTATTCAATACATATTTTTCCGCTTCATCACCTAATTTATTCAAACTATTTTCAGGCAGCTGAAAAGCAACATAATGTGATGCTGCTGGAACACCCCATTTCACTAAAGCAAAAACAAAAACCGCGACAAAGACGATACTGAATACAATTAAACTTGGAGAACGTTCTAATTTCCAAATTGAATGCTGAACATTTTTAGTCCCAAAATTAAACCATTCTGGTAAAGCCCCCTGAAACTCAATCCTAGCGTCATCTTTAAGCTCAATCGCAGGATTTAATTGCCCCAGTGCGCCAATTAATTCCATATCGCGATATGCATAACGGCGTTGATGCTCTAAACGCTCACCATACTGAATCAGCACTTCGAACTCAGATTGAGCAGAAAGTTGGGCATGGTGTGGTTTAGACACCACACCATCATAGAAAATGACTTCTATTGGTCGTGACATAAATTATTCAACTCATATCATTATAAAGAAATATCAATGTCGAAGATGTCACTAATTTCTTCAGCTAAAGCACTTTGCTCTTGCTGTGCAAGATTCATCATTTGATCTGGATCATCATGCAAAATTAAACTCATCGAATCAACTTGATATTTGTGAATACGAATTGCCGCCCATGCAGACATTAAACCAATGCTTAGAATTTTAACCAGCCAATTTGATGCCACAATCCATGCATAACGCCATTGATTACAATCTGTTTTAAATTGGCTACTCCCCACCGTTGTATTGTTCCATGTAGTAATAAAAATACGTGCTGCGATCAATGGATAAATAAACAAACCTGCCACAGCATACATTGCAAAGACACCAAAGATAAAAAAGTTTGGTGTATACCCAGCAATAAAACCGATAATACCAAAATAGATAATGCCAAATACAAGCATGATTCCAAAAGACATAAAAATTGGAATGTAGACTGCACCCATATAAGCTGACCAATCGGCATTCAATTTAAAATCCAACTGACCTGCATATAAATGATCAATGTAGTATTTTTTATACAACCAGATCGCAACAGGAGAAAATATACCTAAACTAAAAATATAAATTAAAATACTAAGAAAAAAGACTTTATAGGATTCTTTTGTGGTTCCCGCAAAATAAAAACGACTATTTCCAAACTTACTATTTCTTGCAGTAAAGCGCATTGTTGCCCGAATAAGCCAAGGTACAGCTGCATATAGCACAACTAGACCAACTACCGTTGCAATCATGGAATACTGCGAGGAAATTGAAAAGGCTGCATAAATACCCAATGCAATCAATCGTCCAACTAAAATCTTGGTTGGAATACCCGTGAAGTCAAAACGTCTTTTAAAGAATTCAGTATTGCCATAAAAATAACGTAAACGACGCACTTTCGCCCAAGGTGCATACAAACTTAAGGTGATGATGGTCAATAGGATATTCACAATCCATATACCAAAATATTCCATCGCATCACCGTGAAATTTAAAACGATGAATTTTAGGATACTGCTGGTCTATGGGTTGCTGTATTTCTGGTGGTGTAGCGCCCTTTTCCAAATTCAAATGACTTGGAAATGGAGGCGGTATTTGTTCTTGCATATTCTTCTCTTTATTTAAATTATTTAATGACAATCTAAAATGATATGAAATAAAACCTCAAAAAGTAGTTTATATTTTTTCTAAGCTGAAAGAAATAGAGTAAAAGTAAACTATAGTTTACTTTTACTCAAAATTTAATTTTTTGTTAGGTGACCCAACTATTTTTGCAATTGCAAAGCATGAAACTGTAAATGGTCATCAATAAAGCTTTGAATGAAATAATAACCATGATCATAGCCTTCATGAAATCTTAATGTGATTTTTTGCCCTACTTTATTACAGGCTTTCTGGTATTTCTCAGGATTCAATTGACTAAAAAACTGATCTTTTAAGCCTTGATCGATAAGTATTTCGTCAAATAACTGACCTTTAGAAAGCAGTAACTGGGTTGCATCATGCTTTGCCCATTCTGAACGATTATTCGATCCTAAATAATGAGAAAAAGCCTTCTCACCCCAAGGGCATTCAGTAGGCGCACAAATCGGGGCAAATGCGGACACTGATTTAAAATAATTTGGATGTTTCCAAGCAAGTGTTAATGCGCCATGCCCGCCCATGCTGTGACCAAATATTCCCACTGCCTCAGATTGAATTGGAAAAGTTTTTATCAGTAATGGATAAAGTTCATCTACAATATAACTTTCCATCTGAAAATGCTCAGCCCAAGGTGCTTGAGTTGCATTAATATAAAATCCGGCACCCTGTCCCAAATCCCATGAATCACCTTGCGCAACCTGTTCACCACGAGGCGATGTATCTGGTGTAATCAAGATCAAGCCAAGCTGAGATGCCAACCGTTGCGCATGTGCTTTAATAATAAAGGTTTCTTCCGTACAAGTCAGTCCTGCTAAATAGAATAATGCAGGACATTTCTGTCCTTTTAATGCTTGAGGCGGAAGATATGTCGCAAACTTCGTTGCCCCTTTTAAATAATTTGACTGAATTTGGTAAATTCTTTGTTCACCATCAAAACAGATATTTTTACTTAAAAGTTCCATTCGCGCATCGCTCCATATTTCGATCTTTAAATTGTTTAGAACTACAGTCTTAAAGCATCAATACAATCAACCTAAATATAAATTAAAAGCGCTTTTGCTTTCGCATTTAAAGCGCCGCTATTTATCATGGCTTTTGTTGTGTATTCAGTTTTACATTTTGAGTTTGAGCAGTAGTAATAGCCCCTTGTTGTGGAAATAAATGTTGTTCCAATTGCGGTAACATCATTTCCATATTTTTCCCAATCACCCATTGCGGTTCAGATGGATCAAAGCCTTGTGCATTTTCCCATTTCGCAACTGTTTCAGTCGCTTCTTTAAATGCGGCTTTGAGAGAGCCTTGTTCACGCATTGCCTGATCAAAGAAAGCTCGACCAAAATAAGTATAATCAGCTTCATTTGAACAACCAAATGAAGCACGGTCTGCTGCAGAAGCAGTAATAATCAAAGTATCTGGTGATTGGAGTGCTGAAACAAAGCTACCTGAATAACAGGCTGAAATCACAATCACTTTCCAACGAATACCCGATTTGTCTAGGGTTTCTCTTAACCATTTTGGATCGACATCATCCAAATTAATCGGTTCATTTTCTAGTTCAAAACGATTAGGTAAGCCATGAGAAGTCATATAAAGAAACAATACATCACTTTCGCGATTCATCTGTTGACCAATACGGCGTAAAGCAAGGTCGATACTGGTTTTAGATGCAATAGGAGTGTCTTTAATGCTTTGTGGGTTATTAACCAACTCGACAGAGCGTCCAAAAGTTCCAAAACGGGTATCAAATTGTTCTTTAATTCGATCAATTTCAAATTTAAATACGTCTTGATAACTAGCACCAGCAACACCCAAAAAGTACCAATGTGTTTGAGCAAACTCACCAAACTGCACCTGTTCCAATGCTTTATTGAGCAAATGACTTTGTGCATAAAAAGCACTTTCACTGAGACTCGGAGGAACTTCTTCTACTTTCCAAATTGGCTGTTCCTTGATCGAAACCTGCCAAGTGAACAAAGTGGCTATTGTAGCAAACATGATTAAGGCACGTTCCCACCATGGCCATTGTAATTCTCTTGAAAAAACCCATACTACAGCAAGGCTTTGCCAAATAAACAAAGCAAAAAATAGCAATGGGATCACATCATAAGTGAAATAAGGCAGTAGATCTTGGTTGCCCAAATATTGAAGCAAACATTGAAACAACATGATATGCGTATCAAGCACTAACCATAACAGTGCTGGAACCAACATCAAGCGTGGATTATTGGTACGTTGTGATAGAAAAATCCCCACAATCAAGGCAATAAAAGGCCACAATGCATAGCTGACAAGACCCTGTCGATTAAAAACACCACCATCACCAGCAACTAACCAGCTAAACAGTGTATTGGCACCTGCACCCAACAGTCCCCAAAAAATCAGTTGAAGAATAGATGGACGAACAATTTGTAAAGACTTTCGCGAACCTAAGAATAACCAAATCCCTGCACGTTGGTTACTTTTCAAATCATGCCAAAAGTTAATCGAGGGTTTAAGATCTATCATAAAGATTCTGTTAAGGCAGTGGCTTCAATCAGCCTATCTAGTTTAGGCTTGGCTAAAAAATTATCAATCTTTGATTTAACTATATATCAATAATTCGACTATTATTGAAACAGTTACCAAATTACTCAATAAGTTTGCTGTTAAAATAGGCATCAAAACGACAAGCATCACCTTGCCATTGATGATCGGTTGCCTGATCATTTAAAAATACAGCCAGTCTAGGACGTTTTACCACAACTCGCTTCGCAATTTGCCGTGCTAGGACTAAAAGATGATCGCCTAAATCCATTTCACCATCTTCTGGTAAAAGCATGTGTAATAGCTGCATTTGCTTTTTGACTTGAGCCTGTTTTTTTATGGCTTGCTGATTTTGATCCCGTTGCGGAAACATCGGATCTAAATAAACAACATCAACAGTTTGATGCGTGATTATCAATTGTTGTAAATATTCAGCTGAATCAGAAAAAACCAAATGAATACGCTCAACAACTTTGGCTAAAAATGGATCGTTTTCTAGCTGTTTTTTTGAATCTTCCAGTAAAGTAAATAAAATTGGATGACGTTCGATCAGGGTTATTTTTGCCCCTAAATGTGCCATCAATAATGCGTCATGTCCTAGACCCGCAGTTGCATCAATTAAGTTTGGTTTTTCTGAAATACTACATGCCCGTGCAATCATTTCAGATTTTAAACTGGCACGTTTTAAACGTGGGATTTCAGCTTTCCAGTCAGGTTGCATTTTCATGCCATTGGCGCACAGGCTTAAACCTTGTTCATCGACACACAAGGCAAGTTCAGGGTTCAGCCTTAAAAACCGTGCATTGAGGTTTTCAATTGTTGCAATGTTTACTATGACACCACGTAAAGAAAGCACAGTTTGGTAGGACTGTGCTTTCTCAAAAAATGTGGATTCAGTAAATAAGCGAATTTCGCTTACCATAATTTCCAACCTGTTAATGCAAACAATAAAATCAACAAACCTGAAGCAATACGATACCAAGCAAAGACCATGAAATCACGCTTAGAAACATAAGCCACCAAAATACGGATCAAAATTAAAGCAGAAACAAAAGAAACGATAAGACCCACAAAGAATACAGTCCAATCTTGTGTCGTTTCATAAATATGGTAATTCTTAAAAAGATCTAATAAACCTGCGCCGACAATTACAGGTATGCCAAGGAAAAATGAAAATTCAGTCGCAGCCTTACGGGATACACCCAACATCATGCCACCAATAATGGTTGCACCTGAGCGTGAAGTTCCCGGAATAAGCGCCAATACTTGGATTAAACCAATATAAATGGCTTCTTTAATAGAAATATTATCCACTTCAACTGCATTGACTTTTGGAGGATTTTTTTCAACCCACCAAATGATTAAACCACCGACAATCAAACCAATCGCAACAGAAATATCATTAAACAGCAGCTCTTTTACGATATCCCCAAATGTCAAGCCAACAAGCATAATTGGAATAGAGGCCGCAATAATACTGATCCCAAGATGACGGCCTTTCGGTTCACCTGAAAACAAACCAGTTGCTGCGCCCCAAAGCTTGCTCCAATACTCATAAATCACTGCAGCGATCGCGCCCATTTGAATGGCAACAACAAATAAATCACTCTTTTCTTTGGTCCAGAAATTCATTAGCTCGGATGCAAGAATTAAATGCCCTGTACTTGAAATAGGTAAGAATTCGGTAATACCTTCAACAATACCCATAATGGCTGCTTTGAGTAGCAGTAAAAGATCCATTGTGAAATCCTAAAAATTAAAGCGAAAAACGATTATGGTTTACCTTGTTCTGGAATTTTCTTCCATGCATTATCACGTAAATATACAGGTAAGGCCTGCTCTGCACTGAACCATTGCTTTTGCAGTGCATTTTGACGCGCAATTGTGGCAATATCATCAGCGGAAGCAGCAATTTGTTGAAACGCTATTGCCTCAACATTCACCAAAGCTGAACCTGAACCGATCAAGATATATTTTTGATATTCCGCAGCGTGTTGATAGTCCAATAATTTTTCTTCGTCTACAAGTTGCATAATGTTATTTTGGTCAAGCTTAAAACTTGCCATATAGACTTCCTGCATACGCGCATCTAAAACAGCGGTCACTTCAGTCAATTGGGCCTGACGATAAGCAGCTTGAGCCAGCGCTTGCAAGGTTGAAACTGGAATCACAGGAATATCATTTGCCCATGCCAAAGCTTGAGTCACAGCTGCATTGATACGTACACCACTAAAAGAGCCTGGTCCACGACTAAATGCAATTGCAGTCAAGTCTTTATTGGAAATTTTATTTTGCTCAAAACCTTGCTCAATCATCGGCAAAATGGTTTGAGTTTGTGCTTTTGCTCGCGTATCAAGTTGAAAATAGAGTGTTTGAGTTTCATCAACAATCGAAACGGAACACTGCTCATTGGCAGTTTCCAATGCCAGCAATTTCATGCACAACCTTACCATGTTAAAAATGTTGCCTATGATACTCCACTCATTTCAATAGCGCGAGAGCTTAGAGATAAAGCCTGTCAGATAAAATCCATTAGATCAAAATAATCCATAAAAATGCCAAGACATTGTGCTTGGCATTTAAGTGACAAATTTTAAAACTAGTCATTTATTCAAATTTAAACTCTTCTAAATCAATAAAATTCTTGTAATGGGAGGCATAATGCAAAGCACTCATTTTTAATAAGTTCTCCGCATTCTCATCCAACGTTCTTACGACTTTACCCGGCGAACCCACCACCAAGGAATTATCAGGAATAACTTTACCTTCTGGAATCAAACTATTTGCACCTATGATACAATTTTTACCAATCACAGCATGATTTAAAACTACAGCGTTAATACCAATTAAACTATTATCGCCTATCGTACAACCATGCAACATGGCTTGATGCCCGATGGTCACATAATCGCCAACGATTAATTCAATCCCTGTATCTGTATGTAAAACGGCATTTTCTTGAACATTACTAAAATTCCCAATATGAATTTTAGCGTTGTCCGCACGAATGACTGCACCAAACCATACACTGACTTGTTGCCCGAGTTCCACTTGGCCAATCACTGTAGCATTATCCGCAATCCAACCATCAAAAGGTGCATGCAAAGCTTGTGGTGCAAAACCTTTAAATTTATACATCATGGTATTACATTCCTTTGAGATATTTTGAGACCATTGGCTTTGATCATAACTTTTTAGCATTACTTCTTATTGAATATTTGTGACTTAAAAGATGGAGAGTTCAATAAAAACGGCCAGTTTTTTTGATAATCCAAACCATATTTAAATAATGAAATCAGAATTCGAGCGGTTAAACCCCAAATGATTTCATTTTCAATTCTTAAACTGGGAAAATACACCGATTGATGTGCCAAACGTACTTCATAAGGAATAGGCTGTGATTCCATCATTTTTTTAATCGGGGCATAGAATATACGATCAATTTCACTTGGCTGAGCAATCAACTGAATGTCAGGCGGGATTAATCCCACCACAGGTTTTACCGTTATTCCACTTTTTGCCCGCTCCATGGGTAAATCACCAATCAGCTTGACATCAAATGGATTGAGTGCGGTTTCTTCCCATGCTTCTCGCAAAGCCACAACGATATTACTGGTATCATTTGGATCGCGTTTACCACCAGGAAAGGAAACTTCTCCAGCATGATTTGATAGGTAAGCAGAACGTCTTGTCAGCAAAATTTTAGGATCAGCTTCTTGAGTAATAGCAATGAGCACTGCGGCATTGGCTGGATAGGTTCTTTTGCCAAAACGTAATCTATTTTGCAATACTTGGGTTAGCTCATCATCCTTCATTGATCTCACTCTATCTTTTTTGTTCTTGTTCTATCATATAGGAAATTTTATCGATAAGGCTATAAATGATGCGAAAGTAGAATTTTTCAGTTATGCTGAGTTATCTCACATTTTTAATGAAGCTTATGAGTTTTTGCAGTGCATGTGGTCATACAACCATAGAAAAAATTCCTTTAGGTGATCAAAAAATCCGTAAAGTTTGTACACACTGTGGCACCATTCATTATATTAACCCCAAAGTTATTTGTGGTGCACTGGCGATCTGGGAAAATAAAGTTTTACTCTGTCGGCGTGCTATTGAACCACGTTATGGACTATGGACTTTGCCTGCTGGTTATATGGAACTATTTGAAACCATGGAACAAGGCGCAGCTCGTGAAACACGTGAAGAATCTGAAGCTGAGGTTGAGATTGAACAGCTCTACTGCATGTATAATATTCCACGGATTGGGCAAGTTTATGTTTTATTTAAAACACAAATAAAAGATGGTGTATTTGGTGCTGGTGAAGAAACCATTGAAAGTCGTTTATTTGATGAACATGAAATTCCTTGGAACGATTTAGCTTTTCCAAGTGTAGAACGCACCTTAAGACATTATTTTGAAGACCGGAAAACCAATACATTTCCAATGCATCTTGAAACTTTGGGCACTCGATTAGACCAAACAGGATAATATCGAATAGATATTCCTTTGATCAACTGCCCAGTATTAAAAATATGAGTAAAAAAAGCCTCAATTCTAATCACTTGAATTGAGGCTTTTTAATCGACATAAATTACTTGGTTTTAATGCTATAACACTGCGGTAAACTTACAGTTAATGTCCCCGATAAACGTTTCGCTAACTCTTTTTGCTCAGCTGTAACTTTCTCTTTATTTGCTTCAACATTGTTATAGATTGATTGATAAACTGCCTGTAGATTTACCCATGTTGCAGTAATCGTTTGATCCCCATTCCAACTGGTAATATTTACACCACTGGATGTGTTTTGTTCATTGATTAATCTCTGAAGATTTAAACGTATACCACCAGAAGATACAGATGCTTTGGCTAAATCATCATTAGATGAACCGCTAGTTGGTGTAATCACTAATGTTTCATTTAAACCTGCTAATGCACCATCAAGGCTGCCAAATACAGGATTTGCTAAAATCATACGCATTGTAATCGACTTTTCAACATTCCCATTAATATAGGCTGTACCTGTGGTTCCAATACGATATTGTTGTACCCCTGTTTCTTTGTCAATATAAGTGCTTGGATCTACATCAGCACATGTATCTGAATTTAGAGCACTATTTTTACCTAAATTGGTACGTATATCTCCATTTTCATCAATCACAATACCGAGTGTTTGCGTATTTGGAGAAACTTCTTTGTTATCAAACGTAAATGTAATATTTGCATACAGTGGGAAGTAATATTTTTCACCAGTTTTTACTGTATTTTTAGTCAGGAAAACTTTGCGATCTAAGTAATTAGCAGGATTAGTTTTATAAATATCAATCCCCCCAGAAAGCTGATCACCATTTAAAGTTTGACGCCATTTCCCGTATACTGTTGGATCGGTAGGTGCTGTTGTTGCGCCTGTTGCTCGCTTATACATATACTCTGTGCCAGCAACATTGGTATTATTCAGCAAAGCTCCCTGATAAATTTCAAGTTTATCCGTTGAACTTTGATCTTTTTTAAACACAAGTGGAGATGTAATTTTACGTGTGAGTGGGTTAATCCAACCTTGTTGGGCATTTACATTAAGTTTTTGTGGAACAACTTGATTTAGCAGTAAAAATTTTAACAGTGAGTCAGCAATTGTACTCTCTTCCACTTTTTGAGGTACACCAACCCATTGCATAGCATATCCTGAGGTATAGCCTTGACGGTCAGTAACAACATACATGTTGGCAATAGATTCATTCTTGGTACTTAAATCACTTTTACCTGTAAAGCCTTGAATATCAACGTTCGCACCACTAAATATAAGGAAATTTGTCGAATAAATATTAACCAGTGACTGTTGAACCAAACGTTGCGCAGTCGCAATTGCCGAAGCCTCATTAACAGCTTCTACATTGATCCATGGTTTTAGTTTTGCAACATAACTGCCATTAATAAAATCAGTTACGACAATATTGGCATCAACTGCTTTTAAATTATTTTTAATATTATCTGATAATTCAATTGGTTGTACATCCCCTATTTGATTGGCATCCTGTTCCAATCCTATCGCTTGGAAAACTCGGACCAACCCAACCATCACCTTGAACGTATCATCACTCATGGTCATACTTTCTGGTTGTTTACCTGTCATGGCACTTGCAATATCGATCAAGCCAATAGCAGCAGGTTGACCACGAACTTTCAACGGACGAATTTTTGCAAGATCAACATCACCTAAAATGATTTTTCTTTCCGATTCAGAACCTTGGATAAAGAACTTCGCTTTATCTCCAATTAAACAACCACCAAGTGCTAACCCACCCTCAAGTTTAGTTACATAATGATTTTTCGTATCGGTACTACAATCAAAATTTAAACCATCAACAGGATAGTCAACATAAAAACCTAAACATTTTTCTGTAGTATCAGCATCACAACCATTTGAATACGTTTTAATGCCTTTATAAGGATCTTCATTCACTGTCGAACTTTCACCGCCACAACCTGCGAGTGCTAAGCCTAAACTCGTTAAAACGAAAGGGGCTAATAATCTTTTTTTCATATTTTCATCCTTACTGAATAACACTCAGCTTAATTTGTCCATGATTTGTTAACTGTTTATTTTCCACATCTAATGCTGAGGATAATGGTGTTAAAAATAGATATACTGCCTGATCTGGTTTTCTTAAAACGCCTTCCATCGCTGCGTATTGTAAATTATTGTCGTGAGATTCATCATTTTTAAAACCACTCACACCTTCAAGGACACAACCTTGTCCATCTAAAAATACAACTAATGGCCAATAATAACTTTGGATCTTTGAAGAAGATGCATACGATGTTAATAACACATTTTGCACTTTAGGGTCTAATTTCACCACTTCATAGGCAAAACTTTCTTTAATTGGTGCGACTGGCCAAAGCCCAATTTCTTGATTTTTTATTGATAAATCTTTCGCTTTAACTAATTTTTTTCCAGAGAAACATGATTGTTCTAAATTTTGAACAACCTCATCTTTAGCTAAACGAAAATAGGTAGAAGATAAAACAACGGGCTTCTTTTCTTCAGATTCTGAATTCCCACGAATACGGTTTAAAAGACTCGCACTAAGCCCTTTTTGTCGTTCAATAGTTTCATATCGCCCATGAACTGCGCCAATTTCTGGCGTCATATAAAATCTTTTTTTACCTTCTAAATTGAATTCGCGATCTTCTAAATACTCATTATTTACATATTTTTCACCATCAATGACAGTAAAATGCTGATCTTCTACAGGTTGAGTATTTTTCGGCACAACCTCTTGATTGATCTTTACTTCATCTTGGCGTGGTGTACTCTCTTTCGCTAGTTTTTCGACTTTATTTTTTTGTTCAACAGTACTAATGGGCTTCCGTGAAGACTGTTCGACGACAAGTTGAGGAGTTGTTTTTCGTGATACTGACGATGAAGACTGATCTGTTGCCGGAACAGGATTCATTTGAGCTTTAGCTTTGTTGTTATCCATTAAAGGAGGTTGGCTGGCAGGCTGAGAAGTCGGAACAGTCAATGAAGCACTCTTCGGCTCAATCTCTTTCTGATTATGTTTAACTACAGGTAGGGTTTCTATCCCTTGCACATTTGACTTTGTAACTTTAGTTTCTTGTATTTGTTTAGTTTCTTGTATTTGTTTGTTTTTTTGCTTTACTTCCCCTTTGGGACTAGTTTCAGGCTTCTGAACAATCATTGGATGCCCATCAGGGCCAATAATGGTATAAAAATTGGCAGCATAAGAAACAGATGTGGTTGAGCTAAAACTTAAAGCTAGCCACAAAGAGGTTACGACTGTTTTTTTTTCAAGGTTTAAACGCATTACCATCTCGTTCTGTAGTTAATCCCTAGAATTGTAACTTTTGTATTGGTTTTTACATTCAAACCAGCATAAGGGTTCAGTAGCAAGTTATCTACCCCTGTTTTGTTTGCCAAACTACTTGTGTTTGCAGGAATATTATCTCGACTACGCAGGAAACCCACAGACAAGTCAATATCCGTATCTTCATCAAAACGATAGCCCAAACCTAAACCAAATAATTGCGCATTGTTAATCGGAACCATGGTATTACGCTTATCATCTGGGATTGCACTAGCACGAGGTTCATAACCTGCACGAAGCTTTAAGCGATCATTTGCAGAATACTCAACACCGATACCCCAACTCCATGGAGACTTAAAGCCCAATGGAAAAGCCAATGATGTATCTGTAACTTGATTAGATAATAATTTTGCAATTTTTAATGCTGAAATTTGCCGATCGAATTCGAACTGAAACTTTTCCCATGCTTTAAAATCTGTCCAGCCCACGTCAAAGTTTACCTGTAAATCAGGTAAAACCTTATATTTTATCCCCGCTTGGAAGTGAGCTGGATATTCCAAATCCATTGAAATCAAACCAGATTCAGTTGGTGGGATATAACCAGGAAAACCTAAAATCGCAGCAAGAATTTGCCCTGTTGCCGAAGAGTTCAAACCTTTTATCAGCTCTCGTGGTGCATTAGCATTGTCGATAAAGTATTTACCTTTCATACGCATTTTAGCTGAGCTTTGATAAACCATACCAAAACCAAAATTCTCTGTAGGTTCCCACATTAAGCCTAAGTTATAACTTGGACTTAAACTCTGCTCCAGACTAACCTGCATTTTTCCGAATTGGCCAAAAGGATTCATTCCTTCATCGGCATTACAAATACCAAATAGCAGGAGGTCAGTAATCACATTTGAATTATTTCGGAAAGGACCACAAACAGACTCATCAATCATTCGTAAAACGCCGATCATTTCATTCGGAAATCTTAAATCGGTTTTTAATGCCATTGCGTTATATGACATTCCTATTGAAGCACCAATAGACAGTTCATCACTGACTTGGTAGGCAACAGATGGAGATAAGTAGGTTATCCTTTCAATCGCAACTTGTTGCCCCATAAAATTACCAGGATTGCCATCTTCCGAACCAAAGCCTGCAACCATTGGAGCATATGCAGCTGTTGCATAGGTCAATTTTGAGCCAGGGGGATTATAAGAAATACCCCCCGTTGGTGCTAAAACTGGCCAACCGGGCCCCAAATCCACCACTTTCTTTAGAATAGGAATATATAAACTTGCGTATTCCACGTCCCCACGCACTGAATCCTTATAATCTGTACAAAGACTTGAAGGATTATCTGGCGTATCATTACAGATGAGAGGATCATCAGAATACCCAAACACGTTATAACCAGGAGGGGCTGAAAATTCACGCTGTACATCAAAGTTTGCAATAATTCCCTGTACATCAGTTTGCAAACCTTTGAGTTTAGTTAACCCGGCAGGGTTAAAATGAATCGCACTGATCCCCGGTGGGTCTGCAGTTACCGCATTCCCCATTGTTAATGAGCGTATATCTACAGATAGGTTAAGTCCTAAATGTGCAAATACTTGAGTCGAACACCCTGTTAATAAAATCGCTGTAACTAATGGGCGCAAACGTATGTTTTTCATACTTTACACTCCTTTAGTGAGCTTTCTTCTTACCGAAGCCTAAGATGTCCAATGGGAAAGACAAGCCAAGTGAAATATCTGGTGAATCTTCAGTTAAACCAATACCCAATGTTCCATTTACAATCGTATCTGGATTAACACGAACCCCTAAAGCAATTGAAAACATTCCACTAGATTGGTCAGCTGCTTTATATGAATCTGCAAGTCCCTCTGTTGGTTTATATTTAAATGAAGTATTCATATTAAATGATTGTTGGTATGACATAGTCATCGAAACATCATAGTTAAATGAATATGCAAAACCAAAAGAGAAACCACCTGTCATACCAGGATCAAACTCTTCTAAAACGCGTTGATAAGTCTGATCCCCACCTTGCCCATTAGCATTACCTCCACCACGGACTTGATTCAAGCCAGTTTCTTTAAATCCATAATTAGCAGAAACAGATGCAAAGAGTACGACTGGATCGATATATTTACGGGTACTTGCACCGACTCCTACTGAATAATACCCTTTACCTGTTGAAAGGTCTTTTTCAGGGTTTATTTCATATGGACTGTCACCAGTTTTGGTCGATAAGCTACCAAATAAAATTAAAGGTAATCGTCCTGCTTTCAGTGGGAAAGGTTCCCAACGAGCACCTAAATTAATATCCCCCAAACCTGCAGCCGTGGCATCTTTCAAGCTATCTGATTTGGCAATAAAAGGGATAGATGCGGTAAAGGTTAAATTATCCCGTACCCCATACTGCGCAGTAAAAGTATTACTGATGGTATGGCTAGCATCCTCATCAACACGGAGCTGGTAGGCTGTTCCTTCATTAATCCCTAAATTTAACTGTGAATCACGATAGTATGAATAATCTAAATCATAAAAAGTTGAGATTTCACCCTTTTTAATTAAAGAGTATTGACGCTCATTAGATGTAAAAACTTCTTGTAAATTAGTTTCTTGTGAGGCATCGCCTTCTTTTTTCTGTAATGCTTCTGCCGCTTGCGTACCAGGCTTAGGTGCTAAAGATTTTGTTTCATCTTTATTAATTATTACATCTTCTTTAACATCTGTAACAGGAACTGTTTGGCTCGTGTTTTCAGAACTGTTATTGTCTGTGCTTGTAGCCTGATCTACTGCAACCTCAGCACTTGTATCTGTCTCCGCTGCATATAAACTTCCAATTGCAAACTGAATACTCATTGCAAGTAAAGTTCTTTTCATCCATTGATTATTCATATTATTCCTATTCCAAAAATCCAATTCAGTTATGTAATTTTTAATCCATCTTTACTTACGTTTATAATAGAGTCGCATATAGGATGTAATTGGCTGATTGTATGTCGCAGACTTGGTATCTTGGTCAATCACCTTACGCATCGTAGAAGCCTTATCGGCTAATTTATTGGTATAATCGGTTGAATATTGTGCTTCTACTAAAGCATAGCGGTTAATAGTTGCATCATCCACATGGCGCATATCGGCATCCTGTAAGGCCAACATATTCCGTTGCTGATCTTTAGGAGCATTGATCACAAATAATGTGTTGTTTTCCCAAACGTCCTTAAATCGCTCTTGATCAAAACTAATATTCCCCAATGCAGGATCCGCGACATAAACTCGGCCATCTTTATAGGCTTTAAATACAACAAAATGTTTAAAACCAGCATAAGAAATCGGAACAATTACGGGTTGATTTTGGTTGATTAAATCGGTGAACTCCCCCTTATAACCACCACTCTCATATCCAATTGCAGCAACAAAACGCTTCATATCCAGCAATGAGAAACTTCGACGCTCAATAATACGATTGTATTCTCCAAAGCGTAATAAGCCTTCCATGGTTTGCTGTTCAGTTAAATTTGTCCCAACATAACCATTTAACAGTGTTGTTAATGCAGCAGAACCACAGCTATAGTCATATGCTTGACGTACAATGCCACGGAATTGATTTTCCAAGGCGGGTTTAACATGTACCATTTCACGATGGTTACGTGTAAACGATTTATCTCTGGAATCCGCAAGCTCAGTATAGTAAATTCCATCCTTTGGCTTGGGTTTCACATCTAGGGCATGGTTGGCAAAATAATACATTAATGCCGAACCTAAAGTAATTTCTAACATAATTTTAACTATCAAGTATCGGCAGTATTTTGCCTAAAGTGCTGATTTTATTTTTAGAGTGAACACTCTACTTCCCTGTGATTAGAAGATAACGTTTTTTGAAAAAAAAAACAGTTTTTTTTTCAACTTTTGTCGCTTTTACTCAGCTTTTTTGTAAAAAAAAGACGCATGCGTTGCATGCGTCTTTCATTTTCTAATAACTAAACTTAGTGACCAGAAATTGTGATCACAGCACCTGGAGTTGTACCAGCACTACCGTTATAAACTTTCAAACCACTAATCGCAATATCACCAATTGAAGCTGCTGACGCACTACCCAGTTGAATTTTTTGAATATAAATATCAGTCGGTTTAGTCATCGCTGTAATTTGAAGACCATCTGCAGTAGCACCGCTCACACCTGTTGCTCGTACAGCAATAGCTGCATCAGTAGATAAGTTATTAGAACCTGTATCTGTCAATTTAATTGATCCAAGAACAATATCACCACCACCACCAGTTGATGCATCATGCAATGAAAGATTACTAATTGTTAAACCACCAGTCATGCTACCAGCCAATTTAATCATCGCACCTTGTGGAGTGTTACCCAATTGGATATTTGCAGCAGTTTTACCCGTAGTCAAAGTTAAACCATTTAAAATAGTTGCAGTACCAGTACCCACTTTATAAGGGCTTGTAGTAGTCGTTGCATCTACATCATTAACTTCAATTTTACCCAAAGAAATATTTAAACCTGAAACCGCAGCACCAATATTTAGGAATGGACTACCCGCATTACCATCAGTATCAATAGTAATATCTGCCAAATTATGGCTTTGTAATAAAGATGCAGTATTTGCAGTTAATACAATATTATTAATTGTTATTGCACCAGCTGTTGCCGTACCACCCGTGATAGCTGTCCCATCGGTAGTACCATTTACACCATCCGCCAATTTAGCTGTTGCAGATAAACCATCACCATCAAACACATGAACTTTATCAATTTCAACTTTTGAAATACCAATTCCAATAGAAATACCATCTTGACCAGTTGTTGCACTGAGTGCTGCATCATCCATTGCTTGCATTGCCATTGCATTTGAACTGATAGCGATAGCTGAAACCAAAGCAAGTTTAGTAAATAATTTCATAACCTGTACTCTCCCAAGAGCATTTTTTTTCATTTTTAACCACTCTCCGTAGTTCCCTGTTGTTTTAGTTGTTTTACAACTTAGAACACCAATCCTTGAGTAGTCCGTTTTGCCCTTTTAAATTAACTGTATGTTACTTTTTGTTCAACTGCTGTTTATCAAAAAGCCAATTAAACCGATAAACGGTAAACACTTTTATAAGTCCTATTTTCAGGTAGAATAATGCTTTACAAACCCTTTTCGCGCTCGAGTTAAACCTCCCTATGTTTCGGAAGTTATTAGATTTTCCATCAAATGGCATTGCAGATTTATTACACCGACTTGATTCATTATTCGGTTGTATCTATTTAAAAAACTCAGGTGAAGACATTATTGCTTTTTCACCTGAACAATATTGCATTTCAATCCAGCAACAACTTTTTAGCTATTCAAGAAATCATTTTACACATTATCAAAAAGACAAAACCAATCCTTCTTTGAATCACTTTTTTAATTTCACAACTCAATCTGCCCCAAAAACACAGCATACTTTTCAGGGGGGATATATGGGTTTTATTGATTACAACTATGCCAGTCGGCAACACATTGACGCTAATACAAAATCTCAACCCAATTTTTATGTGGGGATTTATAAAACCTTTATTAAACAAGAAAAAGGGCAATTATTTTTTTATAGTTTAGAAGCTTGCGCAGAAGCATTTTTTAAATTTATACAACAGTTATTAGCAACACAATCCTTAAATAATCAAAAATTTAAACTTTTATCAAAATGTAGTGCGACTTGGACAAAATCACAATATGATCAAGCATTTGCACAAATTCAAAAATATATTAAAGCTGGTGATTGTTATCAGATTAATTTAACTCAAGAATTCATAGGAAAAGCAAACGGTTCACTGTTAGATACAGCCGAAAATTTTTGGAAACTCACTGATGCCCCTTATTCAGGTTATTTAAAAATTGATGATTTTGAGTTACTCAGTTGTTCACCTGAGTTATTTATTGATTTCGAGACTGATCGTAAAATCACCACCAAACCCATTAAAGGGACAATGCCTCGTTATGACGATCCAATTTTAGATGAGCAGTCAAAAAATACCTTGATTCACTCTGAAAAAGATCAGGCTGAAAATGTCATGATTGTGGACTTATTACGCAATGATTTAAGTGTATATGCTGAAACAGGTTCAGTAAAAACCCCAAAACTGTTTAATATTGAATCTTTTAAGCAGGTACATCATATGGTAAGTGAAGTCACTGCAACCTTAAAATCGGATGTAAATCCATTTGAGGTTTTATTCACCGCACTACCAGGCGGTTCAATTACCGGCGCACCCAAAATTCGCGCGATGCAAATTATTGAAGAACTCGAAAGTGCACCAAGAGGCGCTTATTGCGGCTCACTGGGGTATTTTAATTTTGATGGAACTGGTTCTTGGAATATTTTGATTCGTTCAATTCAAAAATATCAAGATGAAGTTTCATTGTGGGCAGGTGGTGGGATCACCATTGCTTCAGATTGTAATGCAGAATATCAAGAATGTTTTGATAAAGTTTCTGCCATGCTAGATTTACTCAACACATGGCATCAACCTCAAAATGAATTCTAGACTAAAATCTCATGTTTTAGCGTATCAACAAGGCGTTGATTTTGTTCATCTGTACCAATAGTGATACGTAAGAATTGATCAATCCGTGGCTTATTAAAATATCGAACAATAATGCCATGTTCACGTAATGCTTTTGCCAATTCACCAGCATCTTTTGAGGGTAAACAAGCAAAAATAAAGTTGGCTGAGGATGGTAATACTTTAAATCCTAGCAACTCTAGATCTGCAACAAGTTTGTCACGACTTACAATCACTTTTTGACATTGTGCTGCAAAGTATTCTTGATCTTCAAATGATGCGACAGCTGCTGCAATTGCAAAACGATCAATTGGATAGGAGTTAAAGCTATTTTTTACAGCTTCCAATGCGGCGATCAAATGTGGCTGTGCAATTGCAAAGCCAACTCGTAAACCAGCTAAAGAGCGAGATTTTGAAGTGGTTTGACAAACGACTAAGTTTTCGTATTTTTCCACCAGATTCACGGCTGACTCAGCACCAAAATCTACATACGCTTCATCAATCACAACTACAGAATCTGGATTGGCTTGCAAGACTTGTTCAATTGCAGATATCTCTAATGCAATACTGGTTGGTGCATTGGGATTGGTAATGATAATCCCACCATTCGGCTGTTTATAATCAGCCACATCAATTTCAAAATTCTCATTTAAAGGCAAGATTTTAGTTTGGGTTGAAATTCCAAAAAACTGACTATAAACAGGATAAAAGCTATAGGTAATATCTGGGTATAGAATTGGTTTTTCTTGAACAAAAAATGCTTTAAAAATATGTGCTAAAACTTCATCCGAACCATTACCAACAAAGACATTTTCTACTGCTACATGCTGTTGCTTAGCAATCGCTTGTTTGAGTGCTGATGCATCTGGATCTGGATATAGGCGCAATACATCTGCAGAATCTATAAGTACAGACTGAACTGCTGCAACCACTTTTGGCGATGGTGGATATGGGTTTTCATTGGTATTCAGTTTTAATAAGTTTTGGATTTTAGGCTGCTCACCTGGGACATACGGTTCTAACTCACGTACTTCAGGACTCCAAAAACGCATTTGCTCAGGGCTAATATTTGGCATTTTTATCTCGTATTTTTTCTCACATGACTTACTTTATATAAGCGCTCTCACTCTAGGAGAGGGTTTGGGCATTTCAATAGAATCCCCAAACGTAAGTCAGTTAAATTTTTACGCCCTCATCCTCACCTTATCCCTAAGGGAGAAGGATTTGTACGGATACTGGGCCATTGGTAAATTATTGATAACGATATCTAGCTGATCGGGCATGCGCATCTAAATTTTCTTGTTGAGCAAGAATATCTGCGGCCTTAGCAAGCGATTTAACTCCTTGCTCAGAACACATGATCAAACTTGAACGTTTTTGAAAATCATAAACACCTAAAGGTGATGAAAAACGTGCTGTACCAGAAGTAGGTAGGACATGGTTAGGTCCCGCACAATAATCACCAATCGCTTCTGGTGTATAGCGCCCCATAAAGATTGCACCTGCATGGCGAATACTTTCTGACATCTGCTCAGCATCATCTAAGCACAATTCCAAATGCTCAGGCGCAACTTGATTAATCAAATCAATGGCTTCTTGGCGATCTTTAACCAAGACCAAAGCACCTCGATTTGCAATCGAAGTTCGTGCAATTTCAGCTTTGGGTAATGTAGCCAAATGTTCTTCAATGGCTTGCTCGACATCATTTAACAGCTGTTCATCAGGCGTAATAAAAATCGCTTGCGCAACCGTATCATGTTCAGCTTGTGACAAAACATCCATCGCCAACCATTTAGCGTCATTATGACCTTCTGCATAAACCAAAATTTCAGAAGGTCCTGCAATCATGTCAATACCAACTTGACCAAAAACAGCACGTTTTGCGGCAGCAACGAAACGGTTACCCGGTCCTGTAATTTTATCTACCGCTGGAATCGTTTCTGTTCCATAAGCAAGTGCGGCAACTGCTTGCGCACCGCCAATCGTAAACACACGACTTACACCCGCTAAATAAGCAGCCGCCAATACCAAAGGATTTAAATCACCATTTGGCGCAGGCACCACCATAATAATTTCTGCTACCCCAGCCACGTGCGCGGGTAGAGCATTCATCAGCACAGAGGATGGATAAGAAGCCAAACCACCTGGAACGTAAATACCCACACGGTCTAAAGGGGTAACTTTTTGACCAAGGGTATTTCCTAATTCATCCACATAGGACCAACCGTCTTGTTTTTGAGCCTGATGGAATGAGCGAACACGATTGGCCGCCATTTCCAAAGCTTCACGTACTTCTGAAGTTAAACCTTCAAATGCAACTTTAAGTTGCTCTTGTGTCAGTTCTAAATCTGAAAATTGATGCGCTGGATGTCGATCGAACTGTTGAGTGAGTTTAAGTACATGTGCATCCCCATGTAGGCGCACATCTGCAATAATTTGGTCTACTGTTTTTAAAAGCTCAGGATCACTCACTGTTTCAAAAGCTAACAAGTCAGCAAAGACTTGTTTAAAGTTCTGCTCTTGAGTCGATAAACGTCGCATCAATTTACCCACAAGGTTGTTTAAGAAAGATTTAGTTTACCTTGTTTTAAGTATCTTGTGGGCAACATCACCGCAACATTTCAATTTACTTTCAGAGGAAAGTTTGATTGCAAATGACTTTTGATATAGCAAATTTTTATTTAGGTACTCACATCAGGATAATCCCAGTCACTATCAGCCTGAATCAGCCAGTTCAAGGCGCCATGCCGTTCCACAACAATAGATGAATTTAAATTTTCAGGTGCATCCTGTTGCTTTAAACGCGCATTTACACATGCCCAATCATAACGATAAATTAAATCAGCCTGATCTAAGATTTCTTCAATATCTCGTAATTGGACTTTTTCCATAAATGCAGCAAATGTATCGCACGATGAAACGGCTTGAATTGCAAAATCACAATCAACGATATCTACCGGATAACTCAAATCATCCACAATACCCAAAGCCCATAACAGCACCCAATATGCTTCATATTTCCACACCATATTGATGACATCTTGTGCGGAAGCATCACGATTTAAAATTGCCTGTTCTTTTTCTGTTAAAGCATCAAAAACTTGCAATTTTTTTAAAACATCAAATATAAATATCTTTGTTTCATCATCATATTGATCATTATTTAGGTCACATGCGACCTGAATCACCCATAAACAAGCAATCGCGCGTTTTGCAATTTGTTCTGCACTGCGTGCTTGAACATCTTCTGCAGATTCAATCACAGGTAACCAGTCAATATAAGGAATTGAATATTTTTTAAGTTTTAAAATAGACTGTTCTTTGCGTTGTTGAGGTGTTTTCATAAGCTCTTTTTTGATTCATGCATGGTTATTTTTTAACATAAATTACATAAAAAACCGCCTAAAATTAGACGGCATCTTTATTGAACAAACATGAATGGATTAATTGTTCTTTTGACGCTCTTCTACTGCTTTTTCAAGCTGAGTAAGAATTGGATTTAATAAAGTTTGCTTACGCTTAAAGCTCGCTTTATTCACAATTAAACGTGAAGAGACTTTACAAATTTCTTCCAAAGGCTCTAGACCATTGGCACGCAAAGTGTTCCCAGTATCCACCACATCAACAATATAATCGCCCAAACCAACCAATGGGGCTAATTCCATTGAGCCGTAAAGTTTAATCACATCAACTTGCTCACCTAAGCTTGCATAATATTGACGAGTTAAATTTACATACTTAGTGGCAATTTTTAAACGCCCTTTAGGACGAACCATGCCTACTTTACCAGCTGTCATTAATTTACAGTTGGCAATCTTTAAATCCAATGGTTCATAGACATTTTGAGCGCCATGTTCCATCAACACATCTTTACCCGCTACACCTATGTCCGCTGCACCATTTTCCACATAAGTTGGTACATCAGAAGCACGCAAGATTAAAATACGAACGGATTTATGTGTGGTTGGAAAAATCAACTTACGAGATTTATCAGGATCTTCCAATAAGTTAATTCCCGCAGTTTCAAGTAAAGGCAACGTTTCTTTTAAAATACGCCCTTTACTCAATGCCAAAGTTAAACCATGATCAAAATTGCCCATTACGTCAAAGTTTGGATCATCGTTTCTCATATCGCTCATTAACTTACTCGCTCACTCGCTTAATTTGGGCACCTAGACCTTGTAACTTTGCTTCGATATCTTCATAACCACGATCAATATGATAAATACGATCGATGATGGTTTCCCCTTCAGCAGCTAAAGCAGCCAAAACTAAAGAAAACGAAGCACGTAGGTCAGTTGCCATAACAGGCGCAGCAGATAGTTTTTCCACACCTGTTACAACAGCATCATTACCTTCAACCTGAATATTTGCGCCCATACGAGCTAACTCAGGTACATGCATAAAACGATTTTCAAAAATCGTTTCAGAAATTGTTGCAAAACCACGTCCAATGGCATTTACCGCCATGATTTGTGCTTGCATATCCGTTGGGAATTCTGGATGGGGCAAGGTCCGGAAGCTAACTGCTTTCGGACGTTTCCCCAGCATATCCAATTCGATCCAGTCTTCACCACGTGTGACTTCTGCACCCATTTCTTCAAATTTATCTAAAACAGATTCAAGAAGATTTGGGTCAGTATGTGTGGTTTTTACCTTACCACCCGTTATGGCTGCGGCGGCTAAATATGAGCCCGTTTCAATACGGTCAGCAACCACAGAATATTCACAACCATGTAGACTTTCCACACCAGTTACTACTAATGTATCTGTATCTAAACCCTCAATTTTTGCACCCATTTTAATGAGCATAAGTGCAAGGTCTGTGATTTCAGGTTCACGGGCTGCATTGCGGATGGTAGTAACACCATCTGCCAATACTGCTGCAGTTAAAATATTTTCAGTCCCACCTACAGTCACCATATCAAAGATGACTTCACCACCTTTTAAACGGCCATCCACTTTGGCATGTACATAGCCTGCTTCGACCTCAATTTGTGCACCCAAAGCCTCTAAAGCCTTTAAATGCTGATCAACAGGGCGTGAGCCAATCGCACATCCACCAGGAAGTGAAACTTTTGCACTACCATAGCGCGCCAAGAGTGGACCAAGCACCAAAATAGATGCACGCATGGTTTTAACCAGTTCATAGGGAGCAAATTGATTATCCAGTGTAGATGTATCTGCGACAACCGTGTCCCCCTCATAACTCATGGTGATGCCTAAACCACCAATCAACTTGACTAAAGTACGAACGTCTTTAAGATCTGGAACATTTTTTAATGTAATCGGGGTATCTGCAAGAATCATTGCAGCCAATAAAGGTAAAGCCGCATTTTTTGCACCAGAAATACGAACTTCACCTTCGAGTTTTACACCACCTTGAATGACAAATTTATCCATTGACGCTTAAGCTCCAAACATACTGGCTTTGCGCCATTCTTCTTTAGTCATTGCACGAATAGTTACCGCATGTACCTCACCACTGGCAATATAAGAGTTAAGTGGCGCATAAACAGCTTGTTGACGAGGAACTGGACGTTTCCCTTCAAACTGATTGTCGACAATACGGAGGTCAAATTTACCTGCTTGTCCACTGACAGCAACTTCAGCATCAGGAAAAGCTGCTTTTAAGATTTCAGTGAGCTGTTCACTATTCATTGCATCGACCTCTTATAGGACTGACAGTGTAAAAACTGGCTATTTTACTATAACTCACCGAAATAATTCATTAACTCGTACAAAAAATATAGATAAAAAAAAGAGGTCTTTGCAACCTCTTTTTAAAAATATCAATTTTACGTCGCTAAAATCTCTACAGGTTGATAATCCAACTGCATTTTACGATGCTTGTGTAATTGCCTTTTTAATTTGTCAGTCAATTTTGTAATCGCATTATACATATCATCTGCTGTGGCTTGAGCAAAAAGCTCTATACCTGGCAAACGAAAAATTGCCTCTGCAATATGATTTGCACTGCCTTTTTTTGATCTTTTATCCAATTGATGATCTTTACTGAGTTTGACCTGCATACTGTTCACCTGATCAATATGCTTGGTCATTTGGTTAAATCGATCTCGAATGTTTTCTTCTATTGCGGGTGTAATACTTAAATGATGTCCACGGATTGTAATTTGCATAGCTTTATCCCTCTCCTTATATAGGAATATGAAAGTCATAACCCAAACGATCTCATGACAGCCTTCGCTAAGGAAAACTTTGCTCTATATCATGCAATCATTTAAGTTACTCCAAAAGACAAAAAGCGATTCATTATTTCGTCATAATGAACAATTAGAATAGCCACACTTTAAAATTTAGATCAACACTTTTCGGTCAGATGAAGACGGAATATGTAACGATTCACGATATTTTGCGACTGTCCTTCTTGCCACATCAATTCCCTCTTCTTTTAATAAATTGGCAATTGTATTGTCTGACAATGGCTTACGTGGGTTTTCATCGGCAACAAGTTTTTTGATTTTTGCTCGAATGGCAGTCGACGATGCCTCTCCCCCAGTAGTTGTTCCCACATGGCTAGAAAAGAAATATTTCAGCTCAAATAAGCCACGTGGTGTCAACAAAAACTTATTTGTGGTGACACGAGAAACCGTGGACTCATGTAATTCAACTTCTTCTGCAACATCGCGCAATACCAAGGGTTTCATTCCTTCAGCGCCGATTTCCAAAAACTCACGTTGATGTTGCACAATGCAACTTGCAACTTTTAATAAAGTTTTGTGACGCTCATCGACACTTTTGATAAAGTTTTTAGCTTCAAGCATTTGATTGCGTAAATATTGATTATCATCGCTTTGATCAGCACGTTTAATCATGCCTGAATAAAATGAGTTAATTCGAAGTTTTGGTAAAATATCAGGGTTAAGTTGGACATACCAATGGTCATTTTTCTTAGACACAACCACATCTGGAATTTGATAATCTGATTCTTTTTGGTCGAATTCAGCACCCGGATAAGGTTTAAGTGTTTTCAATAAATCAATTGCTGATTTTAATAACTCAGCATTTAAACCCGTTTGCTTAATCAATTTATTTAAGTCATTACTCACCAAAAGCTCATAATGTTTTAACAACATCAGCGCTTCTTTCCTAAACAATGTAGTTGTAGGTAAAGCCTCAATTTGTACAAAAAGACATTCTGCAAGACTACGAGCACCAATACCAAGAGGTTCTAAGCGTTGGATATGTTTTAAAACCACCAAAACCTCATCCTCTTCAACGTCAATGTCATAATCCATTTGTTGTAGTAGATGTTGTACAGAGCTCACTATTTCTTCAATATCGGCAGCCAAAAATCCTTTTTCATCTAGAGCATCCACAATACAATATGCAATCAATTTATCGACTGGAGAAAAATGCAATAAATTAACTTGCCCTAACATATGCTCTTTTAATGATGCTTCTGAATGACGATTATCTTCACGATCTTCAAACTCAGGGCGCTCCATAGCTGTTGTTTGATGGGTATAGACATCATCCCAATCCGTATCTACAGGCAACTCATCAGGTAAGTGATTGGCATTTAAAGAATCTGAAAGTTCATACTCTTGTTGTTCTTGTTTTACATTTTCAGGGCTTTCATGTGTCTCTTCTTCAACCTTTTCAAGCAAAGGATTACTATCAAGTTGAATTTGAATTTCTTGTTCAAGCTCCAAACTCGATAATTGCAGTAATCGAATGGCTTGTTGCAGTTGTGGCGTAAGCGACAACGAATTTGCAACTTTTAATCCAACCGATAACTTCATACCCATAGTTCCCACACTGTATTATTTCATTTCATCTTATGTGAATAAGCAATGCAAAATTCATGCCTACTCATTTTTTATATCACAGGAAATAGATTAGGACTAGTAAAAAAAATGAATACGTTACATAAAAATGTTTGTTATTTATCAATTAAAGATAAATTATAATTATGTCGTTTTTTTATTCAGTTTTTTTAAAAATCATCAGTTCTAGGTGCGCTGAAATAGTCATCAATTATATAAATAGTGATTTAAAACTTATAAGCAAAAATAAATGGCTTTAGGGCTATTTATTTCAAAATATTTAAATAAAATAGTTTCCACTTTGTGAGAACAGTCACATTTCTAGTTTTTGAAATTTATTATTTTTATCCTTTACTTATTGGAATAGTGAGTATAAAAATAATGATATAAAGAAATATGATGAATCGTAGTTTCAAGGAAAAGGTTTGGCACGATAACTGCTTAATTTTAGAAACGAGCGGCTTAAACTGCCAAAAAAATCATGTAATGGAGAACTCAAAATGACACTATCTACAAAAACACTATCAAAAAAAGTTTTAACCACAGCGCTTGGTGTACTTATGGCTGGCGGTGCTTTTTCACAGGTTCAAGCAGCAGACACATTAGCAAAGATCAAGCAATCAGGAAAAGTGATTATTGGATATCGTGAGTCATCTGATCCAATTTCCTATGTTATTGGTGGTAAACCAATGGGATATGCAGTCGATATTTGTAATAACTTTGCCAATGAGCTGAAAAAAACGCTCAAAATGCCAAATCTTAAAGTTGAATATAAAGCTGTCACTTCTTCTACGCGTATTCCGGAAATGTTAGCAGGTAACATTGATATGGAGTGTGGTACAACGACAAACTCTATTCAACGCCAACAACAAGTAAGCTTCTCTACAAACTATTATGCAACAGAAGTACGCATGGCAGTTAAAGCGAGTGCACCAATTAAAACGATTGCAGATTTAAATGGTAAAGCGGTAGTTACCACACAAGGTACAACATCTGACAAATATATCAAAATGGGTGAGAAAGGCGAAAAAGTTAACGTAAACAATGTTTATGGTAAAGATCACTCAGACTCATTTGCAATGGTGGCTTCTGGGCGTGCTGCTGCATTTGTGATGGATGATAATATTCTTGCAGGGTTAATCGCAAAATCATCAAATCCAAAAGATTTTAAAATTGTAGGTCCAGTACTTTCTTCAGAACCATACGGCATTATGTTACCTAAAGGCGATGCAGCATATAAAGCAATTGCTGATAAAACTGTAACGACGATGTGGAAAAATGGTCAAATGGCGGCGCTATATAAAAAATGGTTCCAATCACCAATTGCACCTAAAAATGTCAATTTAAATATGCCAATGAGCTCATCATATTTAAAACTTAAAGCGAATCCTACGGATGCTGGTATTAACTAAAAACGTAGTTTAAAACAACGGTTTATAGATCAGATTATATTTAAAGTCTGGTCTATAAATTTTTATAAAATTAAAAATACAAGGAGCACACATGTCCGTAGGCTCACTTAACTGGACAGCTTATTGTCTCCCCTCGAATGAATATAGTCTTGATAAAGCTGCATGGGCTGAATCTGTCTGTAAAGCAATTGGTGGTGAAAGTTATTCCCCGGTTGCAGATGCACCAACATGGTTACAACTCCTAGGTTCAGGTGTTTGGACAATGGTGTGGACCGCGATTGCTGCATTTTTCATTGCATTTCTTCTTGGTTCTCTGATCGGGATTTTACGCACATTACCCAATAAACCGCTTTCATTTATTGGTACCTGCTATGTCGAACTTTTCCGAAATATTCCCTTGATCGTACAACTGTTTTTCTGGGCATTCGTATTCCCGCAATTACTCCCACTCAGCTTAAGTACGGGTAGTGGTGAGATGGTTCATGGTGGATGGTGGCAAAATATTCTCAATGACAATCCCGCAGTGGTTGGGGTATTTGCACTCGGTCTGTATACCGCTGCACGTATTGCTGAACAAGTACGCTCTGGCATTAATACGGTTTCAAATGGACAAAAAAATGCAGCTTTTGCAATTGGTTTAAATCAAAGCCAAAGTTATCGCTATGTCATTCTCCCTGTCGCTTATCGTATTGTTTGGCCAACGCTCACTTCTGAAGCAATGAATATTTTCAAAAACTCTGCGGTGCTTTATGCGCTCAGTGTTTTGAACTTCTTTGCTTATACTAAAACCATGCGTGAAGAAACATCTCAAGATATTGTTATTCTTATTCTTTCGACACCAGTTTACTTAGTCATTACCTATACCATTAAATTGATCATGGCTTGGGTTGAAAAACGTATGGCTGTTCCTGGCCTAGGCTCGGGGGGTAAATAGTCATGGATTTTAGTATTTTACAAAATCAAGATGTCATTCAAACGCTACTCGCAGGGTTTAAATTTACAGTTACTGTGACGATTTTATCCATTATTGGTGGAATTCTGATTGGCACACCTTTGGCCATGATGCGTTTATCTAACAATAAAGTCGCTAGTAATTTTGCTAAAGTTTATGTCGATTTCTTCCGTGGTGTGCCACTGATTCAAGTCATCTTCATTTTTTATTTTTTATTGCCAAAGATTTTTGAATTTCAGTCGGATACTTATTATGGCCCACTGTTTTCAAGTGTGGTGACCTTTGCAATTTTTGAAGCCGCATTCTTTTCAGAAATCGTCCGGTCAGGCATTCAGTCTGTCTCTAAAGGTCAAGTCAATGCAGGCTATGCACTTGGTTTCACTTATGGACAAACCATGTCTAATGTGGTGTTACCGCAGGCTTTCAGAAACATGCTCCCTGTAATTCTGACTCAATCTATCGTACTTTTCCAAGACGTATCATTAGTTTACGTGATTAGTGCGCCAGACTTCTTGGGTAATGCCAATACCTTAGCAAATACCTACGGTGCTGAAACCAAAGCAACTTTCTACCTGATTGTAGCCGTTGTTTACTTCTGTATCTCCTTTGCGCTTTCACGACTTGTGAAGCGTTTACATCAAAAAATAGCAATAATTCGATAATTGGAGAATCAATATGCCAATGATAGAAATACAACATATCTCAAAATGGTATGGAGATTTTCAAGTTCTTACAGATTGCACTACTTCAATTGAAAAGGGTGAAGTTGTGGTGGTGTGTGGGCCTTCAGGTTCGGGTAAATCTACCCTGATTAAAACTGTGAATGCATTAGAACCATTCCAAGAAGGTAATATTGTCGTTGATGGAACTGCGTTAAAAGACTCAAAAACTGATCTGGCTAAATTCCGTTCTCGTGTGGGAATGGTCTTCCAACATTTTGAATTATTCCCTCATATGACTGTTTTGGATAATTTAACCATTGGACAACTTAAGGTATTAAATCGTTCTAAAGCAGAGGCTGAGAAAAAAGCGTTGCAATATTTAGATCGCGTTGGTTTGGCAGCCCACAAAAACAAGTTCCCAGGACAACTGTCTGGTGGTCAGCAACAACGTGTTGCAATTGCTCGCGGTCTGTGTATGGATCCTGTGTGCATGTTATTTGATGAACCTACTTCTGCATTAGACCCTGAAATGGTGGGTGAAGTGCTTGAAGTAATGAGTCAATTGGCAAAAGAAGGCATGACCATGATGTGTGTAACTCATGAGATGGGCTTTGCCCGTAAAGTCTCAAGCCGGGTTATTTTCATGGATCAAGGTAAGATTTTGGAAGACTGTGCAACAGATGACTTTTTTAATAAGCCTGATGAGCGTCACGAAAGAACCAAATTCTTCTTAGACAAGATTTCTATGGTGCACTAATCAGCAATATGCATTAAACATAAAAACCCCAATTTTTAATTGGGGTTTTTATTTAATACCTACAAACAATACCAGTAATTAAGGTTTCGCCGCATTTTGGCTAAAGTTTGGAGATCGTGGTCCATATAACAGACCTTTTTGCTGATTTATACTCGGTGAATATAGTTGCGAACTTACAGTATTGGATAAAGTATAGGCTTTGTCTGACAGATGATTAGATATTTGATCAACTAAAGCACCCACCAATGCGCCAATCAAACCAGCATTACTATTATCATTGGCTTGCTGAAGTCTCTGCTCACCTTGCCAAAGTAATGTGCCAGTTTGCAAATCTATAAGTTTGGCTTCTACTGCAACTGCTGCTACAGATTGAATCACCTGATATTTAGAACCATACTCTTTAACTTTAATATATAACGCAGCATCAGCACCGAAAATTTCTTTTAACTTTTGAGGTGGGATTGCTTGAGCATCAAATCCATTGGTCACCCCATTCTCTTTAAACATTATATCAACAACCGAAATTGGAAATACATAATAACCAGCCTCAGCCACAGGCAATGTTACTGTTGACCAGTATCCATAGGTTGCACGGGTATCAGGAGACTCATTGATTGGAGGAAGTACCAAAATCGACTTAGGGATATGCTCACGATATGCTGCTAAATCACGATTTTGTTTAGGTGACACCGCACAACCTGTAAAAAGCATCATCAGTAAACCAAGGATGAATAATTGTTTCATATTTTTCATTTGGAATTTACCTCAGTCGATTGAGTGGTCATTTTCTTCAATAAACGATCCATCAATACAGTTGACTCAGGATAAATTTGGCGCTCTAACTCAAAATACTGAATTGCACGTGGGCCATTTTGAATATTAAGATTTAACAGCCCCAGATGTGCATATAAACCTGGCGGCACTGCAGCATTTTTTGCTTTTGCTTTCTCAACATCTTTTTCGAGCGCTAAAATTTGTTGCTGAGGCGAAGTTTTTTCAGGAACCGCCAGCATTAAATAAGTCTGCTGTGGATATCCGCCCCAACTATATAAAGAGTGTGTTCCAGATGCACACCCAACTAAAGTTAACGTAGAAAAAAAACTTAAGAATAATAAAACCCGTTTCATTTATTCAAACCTATTGTACGGACCACTTGTTTGTTTGAATATCTGTGACAAGGTGATTAACCGCTTCGCGTACAGCCAGATCTAGAACCTTACCATTTAAAGTTGAGTCATAAGATGCTGTAGAACCAAAACCTAAAATTTCACGTTCACTGAGCGCGTATTCACCTGCACCCTGCACAGAATGGACAACTTCTGCTGTATTTACATCAACAACATTAATATTGACTTTTGCATAGGCAATTTGAGTTTTACCACGCCCTAATAGCCCAAACAATTGATGGTCGCCCACTTCTTTGCGCCCAAATTCAGACACATCCCCAGTAAGCACATAACGTGCGCCCTTAATTGATTGAGATGCTTTACCAAAACCAGCCTCTTGTTGCAGTTCAGATAAGTTGTCTCGATTTAAGACTGAAAAATAACCTGTTTGTTGCAAGTGTGTTTCTAAAATCGTTTTTGCTTGACCGCCTAAACGATCTACATTATCAGAGAAAATTCCACGCATATAACTTGAGCGGTTATCAAACTTACCAATCGAAACTGCTGTTTTCACACCTGAATATTTGACCGCTGAAGTCGCTACAGCCACTTGGGGTGCTTGGATGGTTTTAGAACTTTCAGTGGTAGAACAAGCTGTAAGTACCAAGCCATTTAAGGCAGCAATCAATAATATTTTTTTCAAAATTACATCTCTCTAAGGTTTGAACCATTATAATGAATAAATATATAATAAAAAATAAACATACCATTAATTAATTTTTAACAAATAGAATTTACTGATAAAATGCATAACTATTTTTGTTAGTAAAAACAATCATTTCATACCAAAAATTAGCTTTAAACCAAGTAATGTCATAACACCACCCGCGATTCGATCGAAAACTTTCTTAAACTTTAAATAAACACGACGCGGTTTTTCCGCTGAAAGCGCAACAGCAACCAGTGAATACCAGCCTGCATCGATAAAGAAGCACAAGATAGGCAAAACAAAATAAAAATACGTTGGAATTTCTTTGGGTAAAAGCGCAGTAAAAATACTGGCTAAAATAATCGCAATTTTAGGATTACTTAATTGAGTAATTAAACCTAGACGAAACGCTTGTTGATAACTCATCACCGTGGATGAGTCAGATGCTTGTGCCATTGGATCTTTAGCATGTTTAATAATTTTATAGGCCAGCCAAAGTAAATACAGACCACCACAAATTTTTAAAGCTAAATATGCAGAAGGTACAGCCAATAAAATTGCTTGTAACCCCATTACAGCTAAAAAACCAAATAAAGCTGCGCCCGTGCCAGTCCCTAAAGCGGTAAACAGACCATGTTTACGAGAAATCGCAATTGAATTTTTAGCCACATAAACAAATGTAGGACCAGGGCTAATTGCGCCTAGCATTAATGCCAATGCAATTGAACCTAAAATCAATAATGATTCCAAGAGACACCCCAACCCAAACTATTTTTAAGAATAGATATTTTACGCTACAACCGATTTTTGAAGATATAAAAATCTTTATTATTTCGCGACCATGCTTTTATTCAATGCAAATTCATTAAAGTCTCAATCATGAATTTAAATACACTTGTGTATTATTATGCACAGAACAAATAAATTATTTTAGAGCAAAAACTCAATAAAAATTTTATTTTTCAATATTTTAATTATATCAATAAAATCATCAACGTATATAAAACATCCTAAAAAATTATGAAATCGACCATTTTAATCACAAAAATTAACTTCCATTTTCATGTATTTATAGGCTATAAAAAACCATAATAAAACTATGGTTTTAAATTATCCAAAATCAATATTTATACTTAGGGGTAAAAAATGCACAACAACAAAACGAATCGTTTAGATGCAAACCAAGCACATCTATGGATCATTGGTGGTGGAATTGCAGGAATGGCAGCTGCCGCATTTGCCATACGTGATGCTAAAGTACCCGCTAAAAATATCCACATTCTCGAAGAGTTAGATGTCTCAGGTGGTTCAATGGATGGCGGTCATACACCACATGCTGCGCAAGCATGGGTTACCCGTGGTGGGCGGATGCTAACAGATGAAACATATTTATGCCTTTGGGACTTATTTTCGAGTATTCCATCCTTAGAAAATCCTGAAATTTCTGTTCGTGAAGAATGTCGTGAGTTCAATGAACAAGTCAAAACTCATGCACAAGCCCGTTTAATTGATGCGCAACATGTGATTTCAGACGCCGCTAAACTGGGTTTAAATACACGCCATCGTGCGCAGATGCTACGCTTATTGGCAGCGAAAGAAGAAAAAATTGGCAGTCGTCGTATTGATGAGTTTTTTGATGAGACCTTCTTTGAAACGAACTTTTGGCGTATGTGGCGCACTACATTTGCCTTCCAAAAATGGCACAGTGCTGCAGAACTTCGTCGCTATTTCTTACGTTTTATCCAAGAGTTACCACGCATTCATACCCTAGCTGGAGTAAAAAGAACTAAATACAACCAATATGATTCAATGATTTTGCCGCTACAACGTTGGTTGATTGCACAAGGCGTAGACGTTCGTTTTAGCAATTATGTGACAGATGCAGACTTTCAAACCGATGAAGCAACCCTAGAGCGTCGTGCAACACGCTTGTATGTCAACCTTCCTGAAGGTACAGAGCAAATTGACCTTCAAGAGAATGATCTAGCCATATTTACTTTAGGTTCAATTACAGCAGATTCTCGTTATGCAGGGAATGATGATGTTCCAGCGCTTATTCGTGATCGACTTGATCATGGTTGGACGCTATGGGAAACCCTTGCGAAAAAAGCACCTGACTTTGGTCGACCAATGACCTTTTATGGCAACATTGATGAACATAAATGGGAGTCTTTTACCCTCACCATGAAAGATGATGTTCTGTTAAATCGCATCATTGATTACACAGGCAACCAGCCAGGTACTGGGGCACTGATGACTTGGTTTGAATCGGGCTGGCATTTATCAATTGTAGTACCTGCTCAACCTCATTTTGCAAATTTGCCAAAAGGCACATTTACCCTCTGGGGTTATGGTTTTCAAATTGATCAAACTGGTGACTACATCAAAAAACCAATGTCACAAGCAACAGGTAATGAAATACTTACTGAACTAATTCTACAACTCGGTTTTGATGACATTCTTGAGCATGTTCTAGCAAATACCATTGTAACAACTGCAATGATGCCTTATGCATCGGCGTTATTTGCCTGTCGTAAGCCTGGTGACCGCCCACAGGTTATTCCACAAGGTGCAAAAAACTTCGCATTCTTGGGCCAATTTGTTGAAATTGAAGATGATGTGGTTTTTACTGTTGAATATTCTGTTCGTGGTGCCATGATTGCAATTTATGAGTTCTTTGGCGTAGAACGTAAAATTCCTGAGATCTATAATGGATTACTTGATCCTAAAGTCGGATTAAAAGCTTTAGAAACTGTTTTTCATTAATTCATTTAAAATCAACTGAGTTAAATAGAATTAAAACCAAACGAGTGCATCCTCTTTTGATGCACTCGTTTTTATATTTTGAATACAAATCAAGGTTGTGAATCCACTGAACGAGCACTGAGACGATAATCTTTTTCATACACAGGCATACCTGCAATATGGATTGAACGAACTTCAGTTTTTGTTGGTGTAGGTGGTTTCTTTTCACACCCAACCAAAAATACTGCAAGTATTACACTCACACTGATGGCTAGCTTTTTCATAGCATCTCCTCCATTTTTTGTTTTATTTATAGTTCGAGCATAACAGTTCTGATTAAAAATACAGCTATTTTTTATTTCAAAAGGTGTCTATCTATAGAAAGTAGCTATACATCACAAGAATGTATCATTAAAACAGCTTGATCTTCACCATTTTTATTTTTGTAACGGTAGTGAAAGCCACCATTTCCATCAAACTCCATGTCACTAAAATATTGAAAAGCATCTACACTTACAGACTCAATTTTAGGGTGTTGCTCTGGCTGAAGTTGAATTTTGTTTAAAATTTTCGCGGTAAATGCTTTTTGGAAAATAATCATAGGCGCATCTTTTAATTCAAATCGAGCGATACATCCGGTGTTTTCATCCACAGCAACAACGTTGTCTAAAGCCTGAACAATCCCCACCTTCGAAATGAAAAGACTATGATGAACATTAAAAGTATAGCCATAGCTTAAATGCAAGAAATCCTCGGTTTGGTTTTCGACATTTAAACCACGCTCCCAATCCATGACCAAGGGCAATCTATAATCATCACCTTCATAGAGTACAAAATCACAATGATAATTTGCATCTTCATCGCATGTTTGCTGAATGACTGAAAATTGTCCTATCTTCGCCACTGTGCGATGAATCTGCTCAGCATAACTACTGCTTGTATAAGCCATCATGCTAGATAATATCGGAAATATTGTATTGATTATTTTTTTTGGCATCAGACTTCTAATCAAGTTTTACTCAATACCAAATATACAGCCTCACTGGTAAATGTACCATCTTGCTGAATCTGATAATACTGTTGTACTTGATCAGCGGCTTTGGACTGTAAATAGCGAATGGTATTGATCCCCTCTACGGGTGTTTGCATACGCTCTACCCAACTTTGAAAATTTAACTGTAAACTTTGCTTTTCAATGGTTTCTACCTTAAAGCTCGCTTGTTCAACGATTGTTACCCATTCCGCCAAACTATAATTTCGAACATGGCTTGGATCACGAATGGTTTCTATAGTCTGAATAAAGGTATCTAAAATAGGGTTAGAATTACCAATAATATCAAACAAGATTACTTTACCATCAGCGCATAATACACGATAAATTTCATGAATCGCTTGAGTGATACTTTGCCAATGATGCGCAGAATAACGACTGATCACACAATCAAAATGCTCAACAGGAAAGTCCAATTGTTCTGCCGCACCAACCTGCCCTATGACATGATTGAATCCCTTGTTTTGAGATTGCGCAGTCACAAGATTGACCATTTCAGGCGTAATATCATAAGCAATCACTTGCTCAGTCAATGCTGCAATCTGATAAGTCACATGCCCACCGCCACAGCCAAGATCCAAAACTCGCTTTAATTGATGCTGTTGGATTAAATTTTGCATTTTTTCAAACTCAATGCCTTGTGCATGTACTTGGCTATTTAAGTATGCTTCTGATTTATTTTGATATTGTGACTGATTAACTTGCTGTTGAGTGGTCATTATCGTGTCCTTCTTGTTGAATAAAACTACAATAGACAACTCAATTTAAAAATAAAAATAATGAATTTTAATAAAATTAATAACTTTATTTTATTGTTAGCTCATGATCACCCGATAATCAGACTGACACGGGTTTTGAATGATGACATCCTGTACCCCCATCTCGTTTCCGATCTTGATATTATAGTTAAATGAAAAATCACCATTATCCTCAAAATTCGCCGTTGTAGGATAGTTCAGTTTTTTAAATTGCGGCACTTTGTTATTGAGCACTAAACGTACCCGAAAATCAGGAATACTATAAAATACCAATGAATTTGGCATATTTTTTAAATTCGATTCAAAAGTTGTAAAACAACTTTGCTGCGCATTCATCGCAAGAAAACTGCCATAATCTTTTTGTTGGTTTTTATCGTTAATCACAGTGAGATTATACTCACTTCCTGTTACCCCCAACAAAAAACCCATTAAATTTGGATTAAATTGATAAACATTTGCGGTTTTACTCCATTTTTCCATTAATACCTGCTTCTTTCCTTTCGCATCATAGAGCACATAGTCACAACTAGAACCATACTGAGTACACGACTCTTTTTGAATTTTCAGTTTTCCTGCACGCCCCAATACTTCGTATTCAGAATCAACTTCGACAGCAGTATCAGCTTGCGCAAAAGCAGAACAGCTACTCAAAAAAGGCAGAGCAAATAAACAACTCTTTATTATTTTCAACATAAATAACGTTCCCGATATCTCAACATTTTTTAATATAGATGCAAGTTCAATTCTTGCTCAAAAAATACAATTTTAACTTTTTACACACGGCGAACTTTTCGATTTAAAGTCCTTACCCCAAGTACGATATCCTTGAGTATCAATATGATAGCGATTATTACCATAAACGCCTAAACCCATTTTATAACTTTTGCCTTCCACTTGCCAAAAATGACACATTTTTTTAAGTAATACTTCGCGATCTTTTTTAATCGTTTCTTTGGGAGATAGCACGTGAAAATCAACTGCATAATTACTTAAATGCTTACTTTTTTCAGCCCCACCTATGCATTTATTTAATTCAGGGGCACGATAGATCGCTGAAATCGTATATGTTTTAAAATAGTCATTTCGATTTAATTTTTCTACCAATTGTAAACTACTCACCACATTTTTCCAAAAGGCTTTAGGTGGAATGGCAAAACGTTTTGAGTAACACTGTTCTGGCATATAGTTTCGGCTGGTTGTCAGCTCCATCAGACTAGGCGGGTGTTTTAAATACTGCGACATAAACTGATAATAATCTGCCAATAATTGGGGGTCTTGTTGCGCCTTCCAAAGCTTGAATTGTTGTTCAATCTGTTGATCTGATGATTTTCTTGAAGATGTGGCCTGATCTGCTTTTTTCTCAGATGGCGTACAGGCATTGAAAACTAATACACCGATGCAGCAGATCGAAATAACAATATTTTTAAAAATTTTCACAATTTCAGCACACTTATTGTTTTATTTTAAAGGGTAAATATTTAGAAATCTAAACCTATTTATACGATTTATTAATCATTGCCATAAGTCATTCTAACCAATCTCATTCACTTTAAAGCTGCTATTTACAAAAATCCACAGAGTTAGTAATTTACAACGGACAAAAATGTCCGTTAAATATCATAATAAAATTTAATGCAATTTTCCCTATGCGTATACGTCAAAAACAAGCGGCACAAAATCGCGAAGATTTGCTCAATGCTGCACTGAAAATATTCCGTAAACAAGGGATTCGTGCGCCATTACAGCTTGTGATTGATGAAGCTGGTGTTGGACGAGCAACCTTTTATCGAAATTTTCAAGATCGCCGTGAGTTGGTCATCGCCTTAATGGAACAAGCATTAACTCGTCTAGACGAACGTGCAAAAAGCTTTTCAGAATATCCTGATGGTTTGATTCGGTTAATTCGCAACCATGTCGAGAATCTGCCTTATCTCACCGCATTGATGGAATATTGGCGCGTGATTGATCGTAATGACCCAAGTATGGTGGATATTTACCAACGGCGTGATGCAATTCTTCAACCGCTGATTGATCAAGCCATTAACCATCATATTTGCCGACCAGATCTCACCCCAAAAGATTATGCGCTGATTACGGGTATTCTAAGAGCTTCCTTTCAAGGATTAACCGATGAAGAGCAAGTTCAACTGGCCGCACGGGCAGTCGACTTACTAATTGATGGCATCAAGGCGTAATTGAGGCAGTTATGGATAAATCGCCACGTTTACTTGAACCCGCTCCAGATTGGACACCTGAAGAGCGTCCAACCTTACCAGGTTCACCTGCGGCTATCGCTCATCCAACACATAAAAAACTGATTTATTTTTTTATTGGTCTGTTTGTTGCCATTTCAGGCAGTTTAAGTAATGGTTTTATTACCGCAAATTTACCACTTATTCAGGGTGAATACTCGCTAACGCCTTCAGAAGCCGCATGGATTCCCGCAGCTTATGTGATGGCAAATATTAGTTCCAACATGATTCTGTTTAAAGCTCGACAACAATATGGATTACGGCTTTTTTCTGAAATTGGTTTAGTGCTTTTTATTTGTGTATTGCTGCTGCATATCTTTGTGCATACCTTTGAAATGGCATTATTTGTCCGTGTGATCAGTGGTTTAGTTGCTGCCCCTCTTAGTTCTTTAGGCATGTATTACATCATGCAGGCCTTTAAACGAGAAAACTTTGGGCGAGGAATTTATCTCGCACTGGGCTTTCAGCAATTGGGTATTCCACTAGCATGGATCATTTCCCCATCTCTGGTCGATGTAAATGACTGGATTGTGCTCTATACCTTTGAGTTAGGTTTAGCGATATGTTGTTTGGCAATGGTGGTTTCTTTAAAACTGCCACGCAGCTTAAGAATCGAAGTCTTTGAAAAACAGGATTTTTTCACTTTTTCCTTACTTGCACCCGGTTTTGCGCTGCTATGTATCGTCTTGACCCAAGGCCCAATCCTTTGGTGGTTTGAAGTCAAATGGTTAGGTTATGCCTTAATTGCTGGATTCAGTCTTATTATTATAGGACTGACTTATGAACATTACCGTGTCAATCCACTTATCATCACTCGTTGGCTAGGCTCAGCCACCACACTTAAGTTTGTGTTTGGTGCATTGGCAATTCGTTTGCTTATGTCTGAGCAAAGTTATGCGGCTGTTAACTTTTTAAAAACTATGGGCATGGGACCTGATCAGTTCGTTACCTTGTATAGCGTAATTTTTCTTGGCATTGTGCTCGGCACGGTTTTTAGCGCCATGACCTTTAAAAGAGAACGCATCTCATGGCACTTGGTCGGTGCTGTGGTCTTGGTTCTTATTGCCTGCGCTCTAGACTATCACCTCACCAGTGATGTACGACCAGAAAATTTTTACCGCAGCCAATTTATCGTTGGCTTTGCCAGTGGTATGTTTATTGGACCATTATTGCTGACAGGGATTATTAATGCCTTACAAAAAGGCCCATCACACATGGTCACTTTTGTGGTGTTGTTCTCTGCAACACAAAGCTTTGGTGGTTTAATTGGAAATTCATTTTTTTCAACCTATCAACAATTACGCACCCAAAATTATCGGGCTGAAATTGTCAGTGACTTGTCACCAACTGATCCATTGGTGGTACAACGACTTGCAGCCTATCAGCAAGCAGCCAATAAATATACTTTAGATGTAGCACTTGAACAGAACCAAGCTTATCGCAATTTAAACCAGATTGTGACACGAGAAGCGCAAGTGCGTGCCTATAATGATGTGATTGCATTAAATGGAATTTTCGCCATTTTACTGTTGATTTGGAGTAGCTTTAATATTGCTTGGACACGCTATCAACTCAAAAAACAGCAACAGCTCCTCAATAGCAGTTAGACAGATCTCAGGCTATTTCTAGATCAGATGATCCATGATGTCACGCTATGTATTAAAAAATATTTGAGAATTCTTATGTCGCAAGATCAAAAACCAACAGAGCAAACAGCAGTTACACCACCACAAGCACCTGCAACAGCAGCAGCGCCACCACCATCCAGTAAGCTTATTCCAACAGCGAAAAGAACATTGCTGTTGATGCTCTTGGTCTTGTTAGTGGGAATTGCTGTGATTATGCGCGCTTGGAAAATTGGTCCTTTTGATAGCACCATAGAATCCACCGACAATAGTTATATCAAAGGCAGAACCACAGTTTTATCTTCTCAAATTAATGGTTATGTCAAAGATGTGTTGGTGACTGATTTTGACCATGTCAAAAAGGGGCAGCCGTTAATGCATATTGATACTACAACCTATGATCAAAAAGTGACTCAGGCTGAAGCTGGAGTTGATCAGGCCAACACCACTTTAGCCAATCAAACCCAAACTATTGAACAACGTAAAGCGGACATTGTGGCTGCACAAGCCAAAGTTGAACAAGCCAAAGCAAGTTATGAACTTTCAACAGCACAGCTCAATCGTTATCAACAATTGGGAAATAGTGGTGCAACCTCCAAAACAGAGCAAGACAAAGCGGCTGCGGATGTAAAAAATAATTTAGCCTTACTCAAACAAGCTGAAGCCAATGTATTGGTTGCTCAAGAAGCATTAAAAACAGCACAAGTGGCTCAATCGGGCTTAAAAGCACAAGTCACCAATGCCAAGGCACAATTTGATCAAGCGGTAACGACAAAGGATTACAGCCTGATTACGGCACCAATGGATGGGCAGTTGGGCGAAGTTAGCCCTCGTGTGGGACAATATGTTGCAGCTGGAACCCAGTTAATGTATCTGATTCCACAACAAACATGGGTGATTGCCAATTTCAAAGAAACACAAATTGCCGATATGCACATCGGACAAAAAGCATCATTTACAGTAGATGCCATGAAACATCAAAAATTTACTGGCCGTATTGAACAGATTTCTCCTGCTGCTGGTGCTGAGTTTAGTGTACTTAAACCTGACAATACCACAGGTAATTTTACCAAGGTCGTGCAGCGTATTTCTGTGCGAATCGCGATTGATCCCAATCAGAAAGGTTTAGAATTTTTACGACCAGGGATGTCTGTAGTGACTTCCGTAGATACCAGCACTCCATGATCCGCCTAATTGAAAAGCTTGAGTTAAAAACCTAGAGATTGAAAAACGCATATAGGGATGAAACTAAATCAAACCTGTCTTGTTTTACAGGTTTGATTAGAATATCTTGAACAGGCTTAATTCAAAGCGATTCATATAACCCCATTCAGTTAAAAATCAGCATGTTTGATCATATTGCCCAAGCTATTCCCTACCAAAATTTAGATGTTGCTGGATCTGTTCAACTTATAGTTAAACGGCTTGATCTAATCCATCCACAAATTTCTGGCAATAAATTTTTTAAACTCAAATATAATTTGATTGAAGCACGTCAGCTTGGCCTAAAACAGATTCTGACTTTCGGTGGTGCTTATTCCAATCATATCGCTGCAACAGCATATGCAGCACAGTTATTTGGATTTAAAAGCATCGGCATAATTAGGGGTGAGGAGTTAGCGCATAAACCGCTCAACCCGACACTGACAACAGCACAACAATTGGGTATGCAGCTAGTTTTTGTTTCACGTGAAAAATATAGGCAAAAAAATAATCATGACTGGATAGATGAATTAACACAACATTATCCGAACACTTATATTATTCCTGAAGGTGGAACCAATGAGCTTGCTATACAAGGTTGTCAGGAAATTTTAACTATAAAAGATTTAAATCATTATGATGTAATTTGCTGTGCGGTAGGAACAGGTGGCACAATGACCGGTCTGATTAACGCAAGTTCACCGCAGCAGGAAATTTTAGGATTTTCAGCACTTAAAGGTGATTTTTTACAACAAGATATCAGTCAACTCACTCATAAAAAAAATTGGCAAATATTGGATGATTATTGTTTTGGAGGTTATGCCAAAACCAATGATGAATTACTTAGCTTTATAAATAACTTTGAGCAGCAATATCGCATTCCGCTTGAACAGATTTATACTGGAAAAATGTTTTATGGAGTTTTTGATTTGATTTCAAAAGGTTACTTTAAAGAAAATTCAAAAATTTTGATCCTGCATAGTGGTGGTTTGCAAGGACGTAGCTGAATCACATCAGTTTATATTTGTCCTGAAAATTAATTTAAATTTGTCTATAATCCCATGCTCAAAGATTCCATGAGTGTAATATGTCTTCTAACCAATATGATGTGATTGTCCTCGGCGCAGGTGCTTCAGGTTTAATGCTTGCGGCAAAAGCAGCTGCCCGTGGTCGTAAAGTCTTAGTGGTTGAGAAAGCCAATAAAATTGGTAAAAAAATCCTCATGTCAGGTGGTGGTAAATGCAACTTCACCAATCTTTATGTCGAGCCTGAAAATTTTATTTCACATAACCCACATTTTGTCATCTCTGCCCTGACGCGTTATACCAATTGGGACTTTATTGGAATGGTCTGTGAATATGGCATTGACTACGAAGAACGCAAACATGGACAACTGTTTACCTTAAATGGCGCAAAAGAAATCTTAAGCATGCTGCTCAACGAATGTGAAAAAACACATCGTGTTGAGATCAAAACTAGTTGTGAAGTCAAAGCGATAAATACCGTTGACGATCTGACTTTTCAAGTCGCCACCAATTTAGGCTATTTTCAAGCTGAATCTGTTGTTGTTGCCTCAGGTGGCTTATCTATACCAACATTGGGTGGCTCTGGCATCGGCTATGAAATTGCCAAACAATTTGGGCATCATATCTATCCTACACGCGCAGGTTTAGTTCCCTTCACTTTTTCAGATCAATTTAAAGAAGTTACGACTCGTTTAAGCGGGAATGCGGTTGAAGCCACGCTTTCTAACGAGCTAATTGCATTTACTGAAGCGTTGCTGTTTACACATCGTGGCTTAAGCGGACCAAGCTCATTACAACTTTCAAATTATTGGCATGCAGGACAAGCATTCCACATTAACTTTCTACCAAGTCTTGAGCTGTTTGATTTTTTAAAGCGCAAAAAGCAAAGCCAACCGAAGGTGTTAATCAGAACCTTACTGACTGAACATCTACCTAAAAGTGTGGTGATTGAACTCCAAAATCTCATTTGGTCCGAGTGGGCTGAAACGGCGATTGGACAATTAAGTGATGAAAAACTAGAAAATATAGCCAATAAATTACAGCAATTTGAAGTTAAGCCTTCTGGCACTGAAGGTTATCGTACTGCAGAAGTCACTTTAGGTGGTGTCAACACCGCTGAAGTTTCATCAAAAACCATGGAAAGTAAAAAACAAAAAGGTTTATTTTTTATTGGTGAGATATTAGATGTGACAGGTCATTTAGGCGGTTTTAATTTTCAGTGGGCATGGGCTTCAGCACATGCCGCTTCAGAATATGTTTAATCTAAAGTGATCAATAGAAAGCTTATTCTAAATAATCTGTTTTAAATAAAATAAGATGGCTTTGGATTTGCTGCTTCTGCGTCACCCGTTGAATCGCCAAGTCCATCGACTTTAGATCATTGTTTTTTGCAAATAACGACTGATGAATTTTGTTTAAAAAAAAGATTATCTTCATTTCAATTCCTTTGAAAATGATATTTATCAGATATATAAATTTTATATCGCCTACATATTTATCCATCAAATTTAGACAATAAATCATCTGATGTCTATCTATTTTCTTTAAAAAAGCCGATAAAATTCATGCGTTGCAAATACAATCACTCTTGAGATTTGTTTTGAGATTCATGTTGTTGCTTAACGATTTCTGATGGTTGCTTTTTGGGTTTTGCAAATACAAATTTATAAGCACTTGCTAAAAAACCTACAGTGATTCCTGCAATCACAATCGGCGCAATAAAATTATTTGGCTTTTTCTTTGACATCTTTATTTTCCTCTCACTTTTGCCCTAAAAATAAAAAGATCGATCAAGCATCAATCCTGATCGATCTTTAAAAGAATTTAAATGTTAATTCGGGTCATCTTTATCCTGTTTGAGCGAATCAGTAAGTGATTTGTACTCATTTTCAATCGTAGGAGTATCTGCTGTTACTTGCGTAGCATCTGTACTACTTGGCTGTGATGAATAAGTATTTTCTTGCTTTAAAGGATTCGGCTGATTTGCCTCTTTCTTGGCTTTATCAATTAAATCGGTTAAAACGCGTTCTGCAGGTTGACGGCCACCTAGACCAAAAGCCAATGCAAAAGCAACCGCAACAGAACCCAAGGTTAAACCAAATGCAAGGTTAACAATCGAGTCAGCAATTCCCATAGCTTTTAAGCCCATTGCGATAACCAAGCCCATGATCAAAACCCGAACCAAGTTGCCTAACCATCTTGAGCTATTGTACTCACCACGCTGTACCACATTCGCCACGATATTGGCCAACCAAAAACCAATCACCAAAATTACTGCGCCTAACAAAATGTTGGCACCAAAGTAAATAAACATGGAGATCAAATGACTGACTTGTTCAAATCCAAGTCGATTTGCCGCTTCGGAAACTGCAAATAACATGGTAAAGAAAACAATCAGATAACCAATGATACAAGAAACTTTAGTGTCACCCAAAAAGCGTTGCAAATCTAATTTTGCAGGAATCTCATCAACACCTGTTCCAGCAACAACTTCTGAAACCAAACGCCCCACAAAACGAGACACCACATAAGCCACAATTAAAATTAATCCAGCTGCAATAATATGTGGAATCGCATACATGATTTCACCCAGCATAGCGGTTGCCGGCTGTGAAATAGCTTGTATACCAAGTGCTTCAAATGCCACAATTAAAGCAGTAATCATGACAATTGCGAAAACAAAAGAACCTAAAAACTTAGCTAAACCTTGATTTGAGTTTTTAAATAGTCCTACCTTTTCAATTTGGGTTTGTAAATTTAAACTGTTGATTAAACCTTCGACAATCCCTCGTAGGATTTTTGCCAAGATATAGCCTACAAAGACGATTACACCCGCAATGAAAATATTTGGAATATAAGAGACTGCTTCAGTCAACATATTCTGCACTGGAAGCAATAAACCTTGTAAACCTAGAATTGACAAAACAATTGGTAAGAATAGTAATAAAATGAGCCAATAAACAATATCAGCGATATTTTGGCTGATCGGGCTCACTCCCACATCTGCACTTAATTTTTCATCAAGTTGAGTACGATCCAACGCTTTTTTTAAACCAACTTTAACCAGATTTGCTACAATCCAACCAATAAATCCAATAGCTACAGCAGCAAGTAATTGTGGAATAAATAATAAGAATTGCTGAATCATCAAACTGAATGGGCTACTTACGCTGGTAAGATTAAGCACATTTAATGCACCAATCACAGCAATCACCATCACGACCCAAAAAATAATTCGTGAAAGAATATTTTCAATATTTGAACGATGACCTGTTGCGGAAGATAATTTTGTATTTGTACCTAATTTTTCTAGGATTTTTTTAATTCCTGCTGCAACAATAAGTGCAATAATCCATCCAACAATAAGGATGGCTACAGCAGCAAGAATCGGATGGAATTGATCCCAATAATACATGGCATCAAATCGACCCCTTGTTTGTAAAATTTCATTCATTTTTATTCCCTCAAGTTGTAGATTTATAGCAATATGAGCGTGCTCAAATGACTTTAAGCAACATTCTTTATTTGAATTGAATACTTGATGAATTACTCTTCTACTTTATCTATTGCTTATATAACGAGCAAATTTAACTGCATAAATACAACAAAAGCATGCAAAAAATAAAAAACTCCAGCTTTAAAGCTAGAGTCTTGTCTTATGAATATTTTATTTATATGTGATAAATAAAAATTAAAGCCAGTCAGCGATCATGTAAACAAGCAAGGAAACGAGAAATAGCCCCACAAGAATTAGCATATAAATGGGTAAGCGATTCTTATGCGTTATATCTTCAGTACTTGTTACATAAGATGGTTTATTGAAATCGTGTTTCATGACGTCCACCTCCATCAATTGATGTATTTTTATACTAACAGGCTATTTGTGATCTGTGTGTAAAAATATTTTAAGCAAAAGTAAATTTTAATTCGGGCAGTTCTTGAAAGATAAATGAGCTATAATATGTACCCCATTTTTTGGCTATTGTAGATATGGCTTATCAACGACAAAGTGTCGAGTTGGACTTGGACACTGATGTCACGCATCAATGCTTCACACATACCTCAAGAGATGATCATCTCATTGGAATTATTGAATTTAATAAGCCAAGTTATATTCTAAAATGGGGCGATTTGGAGTATTTCCGTCGCCGTACAGATGAATTATCAGTTATGCCATTCCCAGAATGTATCAATGCCATGATTATTGATATTCGCAATATTGTGCCATTTCTGGATAACGAAGTTCCAATCGTGCCATGGCGTTTACTTGAAGAAGACTGCCCTATACGACTTGTTGTACCTCAAGATCGTTTAGAACATTATGCAGGGATCTTTGAACCGACGTGGTTAACAACAGACATTGAAATTGCCATTCAAGAATTACGCGAATTTATGGATATGTTCGTACACTAACAGCATATCCATAGCTTAAAAATAAGATTTATTTTTTACTTATTTGTATTAATACAAATTTCATCAATGACTTTGATTTCTCAAAGTAAAGTCAACAATTTAAATAGCTCATTGACCAAACATTTTAGCTGCCATACGCTGCGCTTGCTTTCCATAAAACCAATAGGTAATTAAATATAAAGGGATTGCTAACATCAGCAACATGATCAATGCAGTGAGCAAAAATTGAGTATTTTGCAGATACATCACAAAGGTTTTCCACACTTCTGGATCATTCTGAGAAAAAAACCAAACACCCGCAAATACCCCAAGTAAATTATAGCCCCAAAATATTGCAGTATAACCAAGGGTCAGTTTTTTACGCTCTTGGTCTGTAGGCGCACGGCGTTGTTGTTTGAGAAAACGATATAACACGATAATCATCGCAATCAAATAAGGTATTGCGGTTAAAACGCCAGCAATTTCATTGGGCAATAATGCAGCCAATACACCTGCAACCATGGTCAAGACTAAACAAAGCAGCAAAAACCACAAAAAATATTTGTTTAAAGACACCATGAATACAGCCTTGATTGCATAAAGAACAATATTATAATTTTTTTTCAACTTTTTTTCATTTTCTTGTCAACCAATTTGAAACTGTTGTCGTTATATAAGTATAAGGTCTGCAGCAACCAAATTGATTGCACGGCATCCGCAAAAAAATTTGGAGACCTTCTCTCAGAGAAACTAAAAACTTATGCTTCTTAAGATTCAACTTAGCAGCCTGAATCTTTATAACGAAGTATTTTGGCCGACGATTTACTCATCACTCGAATCGTCGGCTTTTGTTTTTCTGGCGTTTATGTTTCTAGCGTTTCTGCTGATAAAACTTACATGTGCTTTGTGTACTCGTTCTAAGACAAAAAAATTTTAAAACTTGCAATTAAAATCATGCCTCAATAAAAATGTATAAATCACCTTGTAGTTGATAAAACAATTTTCACTTTTTTGTATTGTCAATAAGTAAGACAATCTCTGGTTAAACATCTGCTCAATGTGAAGTTTGCTTCATTTTGAACTGTTGAGCCACTTTTAAAATCGCCATAAACCCAGCGACTGTAAAAGCCAACATCAAAATTCCCATATTCAATAAATGATTCCATACGAGAAAATTCAATATAACACCACCCAATAGACCACAAGCAAACTGCATACTGCCCATAATTGCACTTGCAGTTCCTGCTCTTGAGCCTTGTTCAGACATCGCTAATGCCATCGCATTCGGCCCAGTAAAACCAATACCTGAAACCGTAAGGAATAAACCCAACATCACAATCGCCAGTGGCGCAATAGACATGAAACCTGCATAGACAACAATCAGCCCACCTATTACTTGAATCACACCACCAATTTTTAAACGTAGAATCACCGAGAGTCGGTTGGCTAAATGCTTATTGATAGAAGACAGCAAAATAATACCGAAAGCATTAAAACCAAAGGCAATAGCAAACTGTTGCTGAGTTAAATGATAGCCATCCATCAACACTGCTGCTGCGGAACTGATATAACAAAATAATGCTGCTCCGGTAAAACAACCTGCCAACATTGGAAAACGAAAGCTTCGGTCTTTAAAAATAGAAGCATAGAGGATAAAAACTTGTTTAAAATTGAGATGCAACCTGCGTTCTGATTCTAGTGTTTCTTTAAAGAAAAAATGTACACAAAACAAGCAAAATAATCCAATTATAAACAAAGCGATAAACACACTTTGCCAACTAAAGAATTGTAGAATGACTGCACCCAAGGTTGGAGCAAGAATTGGGGCAATCCCCATCACAATCATCATACTGGAAAAAGCTTGCGCCGAACCTTGCACATCTAAACGGTCTCGAATTGCAGCCCGTGCCATCACCACCCCCACACAGCCCCCTAAGGCTTGTAAAACACGTGCGGCAATCAACGACCAATGATCAGGTGCTAAAACACACAACAAGCTAGCAAAAGCAAACAAGGTCATACCAAAATAAAGCGGTTTCTTACGCCCAATACGGTCACTGATTGGTCCATAAATCAATTGACCAACAGCAAGACCAAAAAAATACGCCGGCAAGGTATTGGCGATCTGCTGGGTCGTCACATTAAAATCTTGCGCCATTTGTGGCAATGCTGGCAAATACATATCAATGGATAATGGTCCCAAAGAGGTAAATAAAGCCAAAAGCATAATCCAGCCCGTTGAATACTGCTGACCAACGTTTTTTTCAGACATAGATGGTTTATAATTTGATAAGGAATGTTGCAGACAAGTTTACACTGTCCATTGTATGATTTGTCACAAAGATAAGTGAAAAGCCATATAAGCCAAATCGCATTGCCCAAGTAAATAACACCCTATTGATTTAACAAGGATTTCCTTTGAACACTTGGCTGTTAAAACTCAGAAAAGCAACCTACAACACAAGTTTCATGTATAACTTGAGAATGATCATTGCCTTTACAGGGACTGCATTTGTACCTTATCTGTTGGGGCAGCAGTTAATGACTATTCCTCTTACATTAGGTGTGGTTGCAGCAGGTCTCAGTGATATAGACGATCGCTTCTCTGTACGTATCATGAATTTGATCTATACCTATATCGGATTCTTTATCACCGCTGCCTCAGTGAGCCTGCTCTTTCCTTACCCTATTCTGTTTGCCTTAGGTTTGATTGTTTCTTGTATCGGTTGGATTTTATTGGGTTCTTTGGGACGTCGCTATGCCACCATTTCTTATGGCTGTTTGGTGGTTTCTGTGTATTCCATGCTTGGGGTGCATTTATTTGATCAATGGTATATCCAGCCAAGTCTATTGGTGGTTGGTGCAATTTGGTATGGGCTTATTTCAACCATCAGTTTTTTACTGTTCCCAGTACGGCAAGTTCAAGACAAATTGTCTCAATGTTTTTCATCATTAGGTAATTTTCTATTTTCCAAATCCAATTTGTTTGATGTCGATATGACACCAACCAGCTATCAAGACAGTATGATTAGTTTGTCTATGGAAAATGGGCAGCTCATCAACATTTTTAATGATATGCGTACTGCCTTGTTGACGCGTTTAAAGGGTGACCGAGGTCAACGAGATACGCGTCGTAGTTTACAATATTACTTTGTTGCACAAGATATTCATGAACGGGCCGATTCAGCACATATTGATTATCAAAAGCTGGCCAAAATGTTTGAACATAGTGATGTGTTATTTCGTTTTCAACGCATTTTAGCGCTGCAAGGCAAAGCCTGCAAGGATCTAAGCGATAGTATCTTACACCGTACCACCTACCAGCATAATGTCCGTTTTGAGCATGCTTTTAAAAACCTCAGATACTCGCTGGATAAACTCAAAAAAGAAGAAAATTATGACTTAATTTGGGTCAATTCACTGTTTGCGCTTTATCAAAACTTAAAGTCGATTGATGCACAATTACAAAATCTCGAAACTGAACGACATATAAAATACGATCAAAGTAAAAATTTTGAAAACCAACTCAAAGATGATGACCTCAAAGGATGGGATGATATTGCCATTCGAATCAAACAAAATTTAACCCCCGAGTCTGTACTTTTTAGACATGCAATTCGCGTTTCGATTGTTTTGTTTATTGGCTACGTTTTTGTGCAACTCACCAATATTGAATACGGTTACTGGATTCTATTAACCGCGCTGTTTGTCAGTCAACCGAACTTTAACGCCACCAAGCGTCGTTTGAGATTACGGATTATTGGAACATTGGGTGGTATTATTTTAGGTTATATGATTTTGTATTTTGTGCCATCTATTGAAGGACAACTCTTATTACTCGTACTCAGTGGTGTATTGTTTTTTGATTTACGCAGTAAACAATATGCTCAAGCCACAGCCTTTATTACCATCATGGCATTGATCAATTTCAACTTGGACGGATTGGGGTATGAAGCCGCTCTGCCCCGTATGATCGACACTGTTATTGGCTGTGCCCTCGCCTGGTTCGGTGTCAGTTTTATTTTCCCTGACTGGAAGTTCCGTCGTTTACCCCGCACCATTCAACGCTCACTGGAAGCTCAATGCAATTATTTGGCAAACGTTGTCGTTCAATATCATCAGGGACGCAACAATAGTTTAGATTATCGAATTGTTCGTCGTGCTGCGCATAATCGCGATGCAGATGTTGCCTCACTGATTTCAACCCTTGCCACTGAACCAGATTTTGACCCAAGTCAAAAAAGCTTAGCTTTTGAGTTCTTATGTCTAAATCATACCTTCCTTAGCTATATCGCAGCACTCGGTGCACATCGTGAGCAAGTGAAAGATCAACAGGTGCTTAATCTATTGGATCAAGCTTTAGATGATATCTCTGGGGCTTTATTACGGGATGAAATGCCTGATTTAACCGCGCATAATATGTTGAAAGCCATTCGTGCCCGTTTAAGCCAATCTGAGTCAGAAGACTCTAAATCACTCATTATTCTTCAACAATTGTCATTAATGTTCAGTATTTTAAAGCAACTGAGTAGCTTGAAACAGAATTTAAGCCATGAACGAGATGATCAATCTACTGAATTGGCTTCTTTATAAATCTGCATCTAAATTGCATCGTTATTTGGTACAATAGGTGCACTAAATCTTGAGATTTAGTGCTAAACTCTGACTAGATTTACATACATTACTGACACTATGACTGCCAAGAATATTTACGCTTATACCTTACAACCTGTTCCGTACGAAGTTTCGGAAGCCGAACAACGCGGCGCTCAACTTGCAATTTGGCGTAGTACCAATAAAATTGGGATTAAAGCTTGGGCAATCATGGGTGTAGCAGTCATACTCTCATTACTTGGCATCGCTTTAATTAAAAACTATTCAACCATTATTTTTTGGGTGGTTCTTGCTGCAGTTGCCATCTATCTTTTGGTTCGCAAGTTCGGTCTTGAATGGTATGTAAAACGCAAGATGAATGAATTTCCAGTTCAGGAAATCAAAGGTGTAAAATTAGGTGTACAGCCAAGCGGTATTGTGATGCGTCAACAAATGGGTGTACAAGAAGGTGTTGGAACAGTGGCTTGGAAAGACATTTATGAATGGTACAATACCCCTGAATTCTTACTGGTAAACTTTAAAGTAAAAGGCCAACAAGGCGCATATATTCTACCTAAACGTATGGATAGCAAGAATTTCCCCTTTGAAACACTGCGTAAACATTTAAAAGAAGTTGTTGGTGAACCCAAGACACTTTAATTTAAAATTTTAAAAGACCTCCATTTTTGGAGGTTTTTTGTACTTCGCTATTTTAATAAAAATGATAATGAGAATAAATATTATCTGCAAAATTCATTATCTCTCCGATTTATTCAGCTATAATTTGCTATCAAAAATATTCTGCCCTTTGCATTGCCATGTTTAAAAAGACTTTTTTTCAAATTCACTGGTTTCTAGGGATTACAGCTGGTTTAATTCTCTCAATTATGGGAGTGACTGGTGCAATCTATTCTTATGAACAACCTATTCAAAGATGGTTAAACCCAGATAGCTACACGGTAAAAGTTGAAAATCAGGCAAAACTCACGCCTGCTGAAATTTATCAGCATTTCCAAACCCAAAACCCTGAAATGAAGATCAACAGTATTACGGTTGCGAAAGCCGCTGAAGAAGCTTCAAATATTAATATTGTCAAAGAAGGCGCACGTAGAGGTTATACCATGATGGTAAACCCTTATACGGCCGAAGTTCTTCCTGAAGTGAAAGGCAAAGATTTTTTTCAATTTATACAGCAATTACATCGTAACTTAACTGTGGGTGAAGTCGGTAAACAAATTACTGGTGCCAGTACCTTGATGTTAATTTTCTTTGTACTCAGTGGGCTCTATTTACGCTGGCCGAAAAAGCATTCTTTTAAACAATGGTTTGCCATTAAGCCTAAACTCAAAGGTCGTAATTTCCTTTGGGATCTACATGCTGTTGTCGGAACATGGGTGGTGATCTTTTATTTACTTTTAGCATGTACAGGGCTGTATTGGTCGTATGACTGGTGGCGTAATGGTATGTTTAAAGTAATGGGGGTTGAACGACCTCAGCCTGAAATGCAAGCGGTACGCGGTGGAGAAGGTCAAGGACGTCAAGGAGCTTCTGGCAATCCTCAACAACAACATGGCGAAAAGCAAAATCCAACGGCAGGGCATCAAGCACAATCAGGCCGTGAAAATAAGCATGAGAATAAAGAAGGTTTAAAACCAGAACAAATTCAACATGTACTTACTCAAACATGGAATGGGTTTAATGCTCAAATTAAACGTGACTATTCGACACTAACTGTTTCGATTCCTAAAAAGCCAGATGGTAAAGTTGAACTCACCTTTGTTGATGCTATTCCACAACATGAGCGTGCACGAAACAAAGCAACCTATAACTATCAAACTGCACAAATTGAAAAATTAGACTTATACGAAAGTAAACCACTCAATGAAAAAATCATGGGAAGTATGCTCCCTGTGCACCGTGGTAGTTTCTTTGGCCCAGTTTTTCAATTCATCGCAATGCTTGCAGCATTGGCAATGCCATTATTTTTTGTTACTGGATGGATGCTGTATTTAAAACGTCGTAAGCAAAAGCGACTCACCCTTGCTGCAAAACAATCTGGTTCAGCGATTCAAATTGATCCCAACGCAACACCTTGGTTAATTGCTTATGCCTCTCAAACAGGAATGTCTGAGCAATTGGCATGGCGCACCTCAACCAGTCTGCAAGAAGCCCATCAGCCAACAACAGTAAAAGCTGTACAACAACTCTCTGAAGATGACCTCAAGCAAGCCAAACAAATTCTCTTGATTGCAAGTACCTATGGTACAGGTGAAGCACCTGACTTAGCCTCGCACTTTGAGAAAAAGCTTATGGCTACATCATTGGATCTTTCGCATTTGAAATATGCGGTTCTAGCATTGGGTTCACAAGACTATCCTGAGACCTATTGTAGCTTTGGGCATCGCATAGATGCATGGTTTAAACATTCTGGCGCGCAACAATTGTTTGCTACGCTTGAAGTCAACAATGGTAATAATGCAGATATCCAACATTGGAATGATGCTTTAGCAAAAGCCACAAAACTCGATCTACAAACAATGTCTATTGATAAAGTATTTGATCAATGGCGTCTAACAAAACGAGAATTACTCAATCCAAACAGCTTAGGCGCACCCGCATTTAATCTTGAATTACAAACAAGCTATGATACGGATTGGCAAGCTGGCGATATTGCAGAAATTCAAACTGGGAATAGTCCTGAACGTATTCAATTGTTTTTAAATAAATATCAAGTTCATGCAGATACAACCGTGGATTCACTCGAGCAAAGTATTCAAGAAGCACTTTGGGATCGCGATTTAACGGTTGATGTTGAACCTTTTGCCAACATGCAGCATTTACTAGAGCAACTCCCTGCACTACCTACTCGTGAGTATTCGATTGCCAGTATTCCAAGTCAGCAAGTATTGCGTTTAGTAGTTCGCCAGCAACTGAATGCTCAAGGTGAACTTGGTCTAGGCTCTGGTTGGCTGACGGAACATGTTCAATTACGTGATAAAATTGCGTTGAGAATTCGTAATAATGAATCATTCCATTTAATTACGGATAACCGTCCGATTATTTGCATTGGAAATGGTACAGGAATTGCTGGATTAATGAGTTTGATTCATGTCCGTGTCCGTATGGACTATACTGAAAACTGGTTGATTTTTGGTGAACGCCAACAAGCAAACGATTATTTCTTTAAAGATACAATTCAAGCTTGGCAAAATACAGCAATGCTAAAACGTATTGATTTAGCTTTCTCTCGTGATCAAGCTGAAAAAATTTATGTACATCATAAACTGCGTGATCATGCCGAAGAACTGAAAAAATGGGTTACCAATGATGCGGTGATCTATGTCTGTGGCAGTATCAATGGTATGGCGACTGATGTTGATCTCGCTTTAATTGATATCCTTGGAGAAGACACAGTTGAACAATTACGTTTAGATGGTCGTTATCGTCGTGATGTTTATTAGGGGCTATTGAATAAATTTACCCACCAAAACCGAGTTCAATTGCTCGGTTTTTTTTGATTCATATATAATAAATGCACAGATTTCGTTTAGAATTAAACTAATTTTTAATGATTTGTTTTCACCCATGAATAACAATAAACTCTTCCACATTGTCTTTTTTTTGCTGGGATTTGTCTTATTCCTCGATGGATTTATTTTAATTTTATATAAAAAAATCCACTTAGGAACAATACTCCCTTTGCTGATTGGCTTAGTCTTTATCACTACAGCGCTATGGAGCCAACACATTCAGCAGTATTTAGCACAACACTTAAAGTTAAAGAAAATCTGGCGTTTAGGATGGGTTCTATTTACGCTTTGGTCTGTCAGCTTAATCGGCTTCTTTGGTTATATCCACTTAAAATCCCAACAAAATACAGCAGAAAATAATCTACAAGCAATTATTGTATTAGGCAGTGGCATTACCCAAGGAAAAGCCTCACCGACCCTCGCAAAACGTTTAGATCAAGCTGGTGAAATTGCAAAACAACAATCACAAGCTTTGATCATTGTCAGTGGTGGTTTAGATTTTGGTGAAGAAAAACCTGAAGCAGAAATTATGTCGCAATATTTACAAGAGCACATGCAAATCAAAGCCAGTAGAATTCTACAAGAAAATAAAAGCACCAGTACTGACTTAAATCTTAAAAATAGCCAAGCGATTTTAAAAGAACATGATTTGACTTTAAATTCTAAAATTGCAATTGTCACCAGTGATTTTCATACTTTACGTGCCGCAGCAATCGCAAGAAAACAAGGCTATCACAATTTCATTACAGTAGGCGCTGAAACCCCACTCACGACACGCTATAACGCATGGTTAAGAGAGTATTTTGCCTATATCAGTGGTTGGATTTTAGGCGAATATTAAAATGCACAACGCCATCACGTTGATTATGTATACGACTTTACTAATGTAAGCGAATTTTACGTGGTAAAGGCAAGCGCTTATTGTTTTGAAATAGTTCTGGTTGAGTCGTATACATTCGATATAAATAATTCTTTATATCAAGTAGAAATTTATTTGTTGAAACTAAAATATTTTGCCCTTCTGGGGTTAAATTTATAGAAATCGCAGTATTATTTTGTTTAATAAAAGGAATCATCTGTTCAATAAAAACAATGAGTTCAATTTCTTGAACCGCATAACGGCTCCAGTTATCTTTAATCAAAATTTGTGCCAAATTTCGGCTTTGCCAAACGGCTAAAGACTGTTGCCCGGTAGGTGATGCACATAAAGCCCAACCATCATCATAAAGTACAAAAACCTTAGTTTGTGAAACAATCGTTTCCACAAAATGTTTGTATTGATCTAGAGTTTGTACTGAGTTTTTTTGAGTTGCGGACGCAGCTTTACGTTGATATGGATTTCTCATTGAAAATTTATTCTTAAAATACTTATGCTTATATATTATATAGAAGTTCTAAACAAATAACTAGATCGGAAAACATGGTGGGCGCTGACGGGATCGAACCGCCGACATTCTGCTTGTAAGGCAGACGCTCTACCAACTGAGCTAAGCGCCCTGAGCGAGGATAAACAAAGTTGTTAACTCTGTTTGAACCTATAGAAAATCGATGATTTAATTTTAAGTTCTATCCTAAAGATGGGGATAAGCTATACAAAGCATATAATATTTGATCTTTAAAAATCAAAAACTTTGAATTCTTACAGTTCCAAATATCTTGATCTCAGGAAAAAAGATAAATGGCGCAGCGGACGGGACTCGAACCCGCGACCCTCGGCGTGACAGGCCGATATTCTAACCAACTGAACTACCGCTGCGTTGTATATGGTGGGCGCTGACGGGATCGAACCGCCGACATTCTGCTTGTAAGGCAGACGCTCTACCAACTGAGCTAAGCGCCCTAAACTAGAAAAAATAAAAAACTATTTAAATTCTAATTAGGTATTACATCTTACTACAAAATCATTGTAAAGTGGCGCAGCGGACGGGACTCGAACCCGCGACCCTCGGCGTGACAGGCCGATATTCTAACCAACTGAACTACCGCTGCGTTGTATATGGTGGGCGCTGACGGGATCGAACCGCCGACATTCTGCTTGTAAGGCAGACGCTCTACCAACTGAGCTAAGCGCCCTAAACTAGAAAAAATAAAAAACTATTTAAATTCTAATTAGGTATTACATCTTACTACAAAATCATTGTAAAGTGGCGCAGCGGACGGGACTCGAACCCGCGACCCTCGGCGTGACAGGCCGATATTCTAACCAACTGAACTACCGCTGCACTTTTAACAATAAAATTGCTACACATACGATGATTGAATTTAAGTGGCGCAGCGGACGGGACTCGAACCCGCGACCCTCGGCGTGACAGGCCGATATTCTAACCAACTGAACTACCGCTGCACTAAAAAATTCAACGTTAAAGCTTGGTGGGCGCTGACGGGATCGAACCGCCGACATTCTGCTTGTAAGGCAGACGCTCTACCAACTGAGCTAAGCGCCCTAACGACTTCATCGTTTGTGAGGTGCATTATAGAGAATCTTTACTGAGTGTCAAACGCTTTTCTCGATGTTTTACCTATTTTAGGTTTGAGTGATTAAAAAATAGATCATTTTTGTTTTAATTGGTGTTTTTTGTTTATTATTTATCTATTTATAAAGTTTTAAAACCTGTATTTAAATAAATTTAGCTGATCATTTAATCACTATTTTAATCGTATTATTCATTTCATCTAGACTTAATAAGATTTTCAGTGATTAAAAATACCGAATAAAGGCTATTCGGATTTATCCACTTCATTCAGATTTTTTATAGTAAGTTTTGGTTCAGGACGTAACCAAAGCCAGATAGCCACAATTAACATGGTCACATCGGTAAAAATTTTCACAGCCAATGGCGCATTGGTGAATAACATAATCACCCCACTGATCAACATCATAATACTGGCGATCCACTTTGCTTTACGTGGTACTGTGCCATTTTCACGCCATGCACGAAGCGTTGCACCATATTTTGGATGATTGAGTAACCAAGCATCCACCTGTGGCCATCCTTTTGATGCTGCCCAAGCTGCCAAGATGAGGAAAACTGTCGTTGGCATTCCCGGTAATATTGCCCCAATAAATCCGAGTACAATAAAAACAATTACCAATGTTCGCCAAAACAAAATTTTCATAAATTAACTCAATTTGACCGTGCGACTAGTATACCGTCCAAATGATTTTGCCAGTATATTTTAAATCAATTGAAATCATTGTATTTTAAAATCACGATGTTCATCATTTCCAATACAGTCAAATTGAGCTTGCATGTATATCTACTTATTTGCTTGAATCTCAATACACTAAAAACCTTTTCTTTAAAAATAAACTGAGTGAGTCCTCAGCTTAGGACAGCATACAATGACAGACTACTTTGAGCCTTGGTTAAAGTACAAACACCCTATTGTTCGTCAATTGGCTTTTTGCATTGCCAGTCCCAATATTATTCAGCATCTGCCTGATGAATTAGAAATTAAAAATCGTTTTGAAGTACACGACACGGGGTTTTGGCAACAACAATATATAGATTTTCAAACGCGCTTAGATCAACTCGATCACGACCCCACCCCACTCATTGAATTTTTGCAACAACTCAAAAGTACACGTTTAGGGTTACGTTTTGAATATTTATTTTGGTTCTGGTTGCAAGATGAAGCCAATCAACATTATCAACTCATTCAGCATAGTATCCAAATCATTGAAGCAAAGAATACATTAGGCGAAATTGATTTCCTTGTTCGTAATCAGGCCACAAAACAGATCGAGCATTGGGAAGTTGCTTTAAAGTACTATTTAGGCGAATCAAACTTACAATTAATGCATTGGTATGGTCTAAACCGTAGTGACACTCTTTTACGAAAACTTAATCATTTCTCAAAAAAACAATTTCAATTTACACAGGCTTTAGATTTTAAAATTGAAAAGAGGCTGGCTATAATGAAAGGACAACTTTATTTGCCAAATCTTGCAGACCTTACTGTACTTCCCTCATGGATCAATACTCAACATCGATTGGGACAGTGGGGTCATCATATTGAAACAGGGTATTATCGGTTACAGCGGCATGAATGGATTTGTCCAGATCTAGAGCAAAGCTCACCTGTTGCACAATGGTGGTGTAATGGCTTATATCACAACACAAGTACCCTACAATTTTATATGTACCGCCAAGCCCCTCTGGTATTTTCTTTTGACATAAATGCTTAATTATTCACGTTTCTTATACATGGATTAACGAATTCACTCATAAAAGCATAACGATATATTTACGAGATACTCGTATACTAAAATTCTAATTAACGCGTGAAACACGGAGATAGTAATGAAAAAAATTTTAGCAGTTTCAATGTTATTCGCTTTTGTTTTAGCTGGTTGCAACACATTTAAAGGTGTTGGCAAGGATGTCTCTAAAGCGGGGGATGCTGTATCGAATTCTGCAGAAAAAGTTGAAAATAAATTGTAATTCTCAATTTTATTCTACAACATGAGCCTTATCTAATTAGATAAGGCTTTTTAATGCTGATTTAAATAGTTTTCTACTTTCTCTCGTTTTTAGGTTTTCATTCGGTTTTATCTTCCTCTATTATATTATTTAATTTACTTACTTGATCAATGTCCATGAATCATTCGGATACTTTAGAACTGAGTTTACAACTTCTTCGCCAGCCTTCTGTGACACCTATAGATCACACTTGCCAAACCATTATGGCAGATCGTCTATCTGCTATCGGCTTTAATATTGAAAATATGCGTTTTGAGGATGTTGATAATCTTTGGGCAAGACGCGGAACAGCATCTCCAGTTTTCTGTTTTGCAGGTCATACCGATGTGGTACCTACAGGGCATCTAGATGCATGGGAGTCTGATCCATTCTTACCTGAAATTCGAGATGGTAAACTTTATGGTCGTGGTAGTGCTGATATGAAAACAGCATTGGCCGCAATGGTGGTTGCATCAGAACGTTTTGTGAAAAATCATCCCAACCATAAAGGTTCTATTGCTTTTTTAATTACTTCTGATGAAGAAGGCCCTTCTATCAATGGTACGGTTAAAGTAGTTGAAACTTTAGAAGCACGTAATGAAAAAATGACATGGTGTCTGGTAGGTGAGCCTTCAAGTACAGATACGTTGGGGGATATAGTAAAAAATGGTCGTCGTGGCTCATTAAATGCAGTATTAACTGTAAAAGGTAAGCAAGGTCATGTTGCCTATCCACATTTAGCCATTAACCCAATTCATACTGCATCAAAAGCCTTATCTGAATTATGTGATACTGTTTGGGACAATGGCAATGAGTATTTCCCTGCAACTTCTTTTCAGATTTCCAATATTCAAGCAGGTACTGGAGCAACCAATGTTGTACCTGGCAACATGACAGTAACCTTTAACTTCCGTTATTCTACTGAAGTTACTGCGGATCAGCTTAAACGACGCGTTGTTGAAATTCTAAATCTTCATAATGTTGAATATGATATTGAATGGACTTTATCAGGTTTGCCGTTCTTAACTCCAGTTGGCGAGTTGGTCAATGCTGCACAAACTGCAATTAAGAACGTGACAGGAACAAAGACTAAACTATCAACCAGTGGTGGGACTTCTGATGGACGTTTTATTGCGCCTACAGGTGCTCAAGTGCTAGAGTTAGGTGTTTTGAATGCAACTATTCACCAAATTAATGAACATGTAAACATTGATGAATTAGAGCCATTAGCTGAGATCTACGAACAAATCTTAGTCGAATTACTTGCTTAAGTTTTATAATTTTCAATCAATAAAAAGGACGCAAACGCGTCCTTTTTATTGATATTCTTTGGAGTTATGACAGATTAAGTCTTCTTTATCCCAATCTGTAACTGAATTTGATCTAGATCTGGCACATGATAAGTCTGATCACCAATTTTCACATACTGTAAAATAGTTTTATCTTTAACTGTATCCTCTGCATCGACTACTTCAGAAATACGTAACCGTATCGAACTTGGCATTTCATTGCACATCAAGGCAAAACGCTCATCTGCGTCTTCCCCTTCAATGATCAATGCGACACCCAGTGTCTTTTTAGGATCATTCACACTAAAAGTCGGTAACTTCTTTTCATGCCATTCTACGACATTAACATAGGTCGGACTATTCTGAGCAGAAAGCACCACATTTTGTGGTAACAACATCGGTGCTTTATCATAACAATCAATAATATATGCATCAATAAATCCAGTAGACACCGTAATTAAGTGCTGTAATTCTCGTGTGCTAATTTTATCAATGGAAGATTTTTCGATATTCTTTATCATGAGTGCTCCTATTTAACCGTCAACAAAGCATCAATATTTTCCAATAAATCAGCTTCTTGGAATGGTTTACCCATATAATTTGTCACACCTAAGCTAAATGCACGTTCACGATGTTTTTCCCCTGTTCGTGACGTAATCATAATAATAGGCAAATCGCGGTGAATTTCATGGTGGCGAACCAAATTTGTGACTTCAAAGCCATCCATTCGAGGCATTTCAATATCCAGCAACATCAAGTCTGGTTTGACATTTTCAAGTTGCTCAATCGCATCCACGCCATCTTTGGCAGTAATCACATCGAAACCTTGACGCTCTAGCAAGCGTGAAGTGACCTTACGAACTGTAACTGAGTCATCCACAATCATAATCAAACGGCGTTGATCACGATGACGTTGTTTGTCCTGTTGAAGATGTTCAGCACTACTACGAGTAGATGCCTGAACCTGTCGTGCAATATTTTGCCCATCAAGAATCAAACAAACCTGCCCATCACCAAGAATGGTTGCACCTGCAATCGCATTGATTGTTGCAAACTGCTTACCAATTGGTTTGACCACAATTTGTGAGCGTGAACCAATTAATTGATCGACAAGAATGGCAATGGATTGCCCTAAGCTTCCCTTGATCAGCAATACCGGTAATGAATGTGCAAGCCCGTGTAAACGTGGAGTGACTTGACTCGCTGTGAACTCACCTAAATAACGTAGTTTATAGCTCTGGAAATCGATGTCAAAATAGTCATTTTGAGTTTCAAAATACTCTTCCAAAGCAGCTGGAGAAATTCGAACAATACGATCAATTTGCGATAATGGCACTGCAAATTGCTGATCACCCACTTTCACCATCAAGGCATCACTAACCGCAACTGTTGTGGGTACAGTAATTGTAAAGGTTGAGCCGTAACCTAATTCAGAACTGACACTCACTTGTCCACCAAGTGATTTAATTTCACTTTGCACGACATCCAAGCCAACACCACGACCAGAGATTTGTGTTACTTGCTGTGCTGTACTGAAACCAGGATGGAAAATAAACTGAAGTATTTCCTCAGGCTCTAACTGTTGATCAGTTTTGATCAACCCTTTTTCGATCGCTTTGTCACGAATAACTTTTGGATCAATTCCTTTACCATCATCTTTAAACGATACAAGCACATCTGTACCTTGACGACTAATATTCAAATCAATTCGACCTGTCAACGCTTTGCCAGATTTCTGACGCTGTTCGGCATCTTCTATCCCGTGGTCAATCGCATTACGTAGCATATGTTCTAACGGCGAAACTAACTTTTCCAGAATATTGCGGTCCAATTCCCCTTCAGTATTATTGACTAAAAGCTCAGTGGGCTTATTAACTGTTGAAGAGGTCTGGCGAACCAAGCGCTGTAATCGAGGTAACAATCTTGAGAATGGTACAAGACGAGTACGCATCAAGCTTTCCTGAATTTCAGCTTGAATACGAGATTGCTGCAGCAATAAGCCTTCAGTATCACGAATCTTTTCAGCCAGTGTGGTCTTAAAATCAACCAAGTCAGATGCAGATTCAGCCAGCGATTTTGATAACTGATTTAGAGATGAATATTGATCCATTTCTAAAGGGTCAAAATCGGCATAACGAGAGCTTAAATCACCATGTTTTGCAATGATTTGACTTTCCAACTCGCCTTCCATTCGGCGTAGCTGATCAGCCAAACGTTGGATTGCCAACTCCATATCAGTCAAGGTATTACCTAACTGCCCTAGATCCATCTCAATACGTGAACGGTTAATTGCATTCTCACCAGAAAGATCAATCATTTTTTCGACTAAATCCGCAGAGATACGGATCATCTCATTGTTGGATTCAGTTTTTTGTGAAAGATCCCATTCACCCAACATTGACGGTGGCTCAGTGCCATCCCCCTGAACAAACTCATTAATTGATTGCTCAAAAATTAAATTGGTACGGGATAATTTTTCTGGAAGCTGTGCAGATACATCAACATATTCAATGCTATTTAAACTCGATTTTAAGCTTTCAAAGTTGTCATAATCATGTTTAAAAATAGCTGTATCTAGCCAATGAAAGGTTTTTTCCAGCAAGCCATCATAAACATTTGAGTTAAAATTATGTAAACCAAATTGTTCAAATGCATTTTCCAACTCATAAGCAATATCTGCGACTTCTTCCAATTTCACCATCTTCGCACCACCTTTTAAGCTGTGTGCAATACGTTGTAATTGGAGTAAGAAGCTACGATTACTTCGGTGATCAAACCATTGAGTTAAAATGCTTAGACCTTCATCAATTAGCTCTCGAGCCTCTTCAATAAAAGTTTCTTGAGCAATCATTTCAACAGGATCCAAATTCAGATCTTGATCAATATCTACAAACAAGTGATGATCATTAATTGCTGATTGATGATCTTTATCAGATTGTTCAATTTCAAGCTGTTCCGATATTGGATCGTTCGTTAAAACAATTTCATCTTCAATATATTCAACTTCATGCAAATCTGATAAATCATGGGTAAATTGCGATTCAAGTGCTGTTGAAGCTTGGCTCGTGTCAATCGGACGTTGCTGATCAATATTTTGTAAAACATTGAGAATGTGAGTCGCAGGATAATCGATTGCTTTTTCACGAATCAATTGAATACGATCTGCCACATCATCCTGAATTAAACGAATAGATTGAATAAGATGTGGCTCAGCTTTGAGCTGACCTTTGATCACTCGTTCATAAATCGTTTCTAACTCATGTGCAATCAAACCAATAAAGGTGGCTTGAACCATATTTGCCCCACCTTTTAAGGTATGCAAATAACGCATCAAATTATTTAATGCAGTTGTGTCATCAGGATGGCTTGACCAAGTATTTAAGTCATGATCCATCCCAACCAACAACTCATCCGCTTCTTCAATAAAAATGTCTAAGACATCTGCATCAAATTCACGCTGACTATGCTCTGAGTCAATATTCTGTTTATCAAGATTAATTTGTGTCAGTACATAATTACCCACTGATTCAACAGGATTTACTTCAATGAATACTGTACTTGACTGTTGCTCAATTTCCGGCTCTATACTTGTTTCAATAGTCTGATCATCAATACTTGTGTCTATTTCTTGGTGTAAATAGTCATGTAACTCAGCCAGAATCGCTTGTGTTGAATCATTTAAGCTGACCCGTTGGCCTGAGGCCAAGGTGTCGAATAAATGAATAAATTCTTGATGCGCCTTAGAAAACATTTCAAAAGCATAATCAGTATTTAATAAATCAGGCTTGCGAATAACTTGCTCATAGCCATCTTTTAAAGCCAGACTAAAATCATGGATGCCTTGTGCAGCACGATTATTAGTATGATCAATCAGCATCTGTGCTTGTTGTGTTAGCTGTTGGAAATATGCTGGATATTCAACTTGGGCTCGCTTATCAAACTCAAACTCGGCATCTAACAGTAGATCAATCTCCAGATCAACTAATTGTGTGACTAACCCCGTTTGTGAATGCTGGTATTGGTGTTGGAAATCATAACGCTCCCAAGCATCATTAAATTTTTGATATATAGTTTTCAGCTCAATGGCTTGATTACCTTTCAGCTTTAAAACATAGAGATAGTCACTGACAAATTCAGCATAGTAGGTTAGTAAAGCATTTTCATTTTTTGAAGATTCAGTATCTTCTTGAACCAATACTTTAAATAAATGCTCTACTTTACCACTTGCTTCAAAGACCTCATTGACATGCGCCATTGAAGAACTACCACGCAAAGTATGTAAGGCACGAATCAAGCGATTATATTGATCAGGCGTATGTTCTTCTAAGTGCAAAAAGTCTTTAATTGCCGCCAGATGTTCCTCTGACTCTTCGACAAAAATCTCCAAGGTTTCAGATGTTAAACTATCATCTAAAATCGTCGATTCAAGCACTACATCTTCAACAGTATTTAAGGAACCACTTACAACTGGATCAATCACATGCGGAGTTGTCATAGAGATTAGGTCTGCTATTACCGTATCTTCGCCAATCTCCAACCCCGTAATGACATTTTCATTATCTAGTGTATTTGATAATGCCAGTAACTCGCCTAAAGCAGGTTCTAAGCTTTGTTTCTGTTGTAATTGTTGCCCCAAATACACCAAAGGTGCTAAAGCTAAATGATGCGGTTTTCTATTTAAAAACTCTGAATACAGTTTAAACTTATAAATATTAAATACTGCGCGTACATATTGTTGAATCTCAGCAGTAAGTTCCAGATTTTTCGTAATAGTACGATTTAATGTATCTTCAACAGTCCAAGCAAGCTCACCAGAACGTTTAGCCCCCACCATGCGTCCAGACCCTTTAAGAGTATGAAAATAACGGCGAATATTGACCAATTCTGTATCTTTAAACTCTTCGAGTTGCCAGCGATCAAGAGACGTTTGTAACAATTCAAAAATTTCTTCGAGTTCTTCTACAAAAATTTCTAAAATTTCATCATCCTGACCAAGATACTCATCTTCAGGTAAAGTGACATGTTCCACTAAATGTTTTAATATTTCTTTCATAGCTCAGGCTTCTATGTTAGTTCCCGTCTTTGGGACTAAAACCTTTCAAAATACAGTCAATCTGAATGGCTTTAGAAGGCTTTCCATTCAGTGCAATACCCACTTGTTACAGGAGATATTGCACGTATAAAGTATCAATCGTTTTAGTCAGGTAATTTAAAGTCTGAAACTGATTGACGTAATGAATCCGCCATACTTGCCAATTCAGAAACCGAACGGGCTGTATCAAACGTTGCCCCTGTAGTTTGTGAAGTAATTTCTTGTACGACATTCATCGTATTTGCAATATGACCTGCTGAAGCAGACTGCAATTTAGCCGACTCAGAAATACTTTCAATCAAACCAGCCAAATTACTTGATACCGTTTGAATTTCACCCAAAGCAACGCCCGCATCTTTTGCAAGGTTCGCACCACGCACAACTTCCGATGTGGTTTGTTCCATTGAAATTACAGCTTCGTTGGTATCGGTCTGAATGGTTTTAACCAGCGTTTCAATCTGTTTCGTTGCAGATGCTGAACGTTCAGCAAGGCGCTGTACCTCATCCGCAACCACAGCGAAACCACGTCCCGCTTCACCAGCCATAGATGCCTGAATTGCTGCATTCAATGCCAGAATGTTGGTTTGGTCGGCAATATCATTAATTAGCGATACAATGTTACCAATCTCTTGAGAAGATTCACCCAAACGTTTAATACGCTTAGAAGTTTCTTGAATCTGTTCACGAATGGTATCCATACCTTCGATTGAGCGGTTTACCACATCTGCACCATTGGATGCAATTTGTACTGAACGCTGTGCTACTTCTGCTGATTCAGCCGCATTTGCAGATACGTGGTCAATGGACTGTGCAATTTCATTAATCGCTGTTGATGCCCCTGCAATCTCTTGAGCCTGATGCTCAGAGGCTTCAGCCAATTGGTTAGTAATCTGTTGCGTATTCTGAGTATATTGTGCAACTTCTTGAGAAGTATCGTTAATTCGAGATACCAGATCACGTAATTGGTCAATCGCAAAGTTAATCGAATCGGCAATAGCACCCGTAAAGTCTTCCGATACTGTTGCATACGAACTTAAATCACCATCTGCCAAATCGGCAATTTCATCAAGTAAACGTAAAATCGCATTCTGGTTACGGTCATACTCATCTTGTAAGCGTGTTACACGGACTTTATCCGACTCACTACGTAAACCGAGTAGTTTAAATACTGCAAATAAAAATGCGACGAGGGCAAGGATTAAAATCAATGCAGGTAAAATCGTACCCACACCAGTATTCACTGAAAGTCGATCCAAACCTTTTAATAAATTATCCGATTGAGCAAAGATGTCTGACGATGCTTGACGTACTTTAAAAATCTGATCCGAGTTCTTCAATACAGAAGTCGAAGCAAGTTGCACAATTTCATTGTAATCAGCTTTAATACTCTCTAAAGACTCGCGTAGTTCAGGTTTATCAATACGTGTTACACCTAAATCAGCACTACCATCTAATTGAGCATTTAAGTAGGTACCAAAAGTTTCGGTATCCGCATTAAAGTCGTCAGCTGAAGCACGTGTATTATCAGAACCACCTAGTACTGAACCAATAGAACGTAAAATACGTTCCGCAAGAAATACTTGGTTCTTCGCGATGACAACCTGGGTACTTGGCATATTATCACGAGCCATCTGGTCAACCATTGCGTTATATTCAGCCTGCATCCCAGGAATCACATCAGCAACAGCAATGTTGGTATCATATAATTGGTTAATAATTTTCTGATGTGTCGCGATCATGTCGATATCAGCAGAAACTTGTTGCCAAATTTTTTCAACACCCTCTACTTGTTTTGAAGACGCATGAATATCTTTGACGACATCTAAGTTTTCTTTAAATTTCTTTTGTGATGTAACTAAAGCACTAATTGATTCTGCTGAACCAGATGCCGTCGCTTCAGTTGCTTGACGAGATAATGTCTGTGATAAAAGTTTTAATTCACCCAAACTACGAGTTAAGTCGTTATTTCGAGGAACTGTATAGAATAAAACCAAAAGCAAAATAATCGCAACGATGATACTGGCAATGGCCATTTGAATAAATGGCTTAGATTTGTCGCTTTCCCCAAACAACTTTGCAAATTCATCAATTTTTGATTTGGTTTTGGTTACTACACCTGAACTACTTTTTTGAGCAGTATCCCCTGTATTTTTCTTCTTTAGTTTAAAGCCCATTCAGCTTCTCCCGATTCGCTTAACTCTTAATTAGGCGTCAAAGCTAGTTTATAAATTTTTCTGATGCATTCATGTATTGAGGATCATTTAACAAACGACTAAATAAGAATATATTCCAAGCTTGATTATGCTGCTGAAAATATCCCTGACAGTAAGTTTGAAGGTTTTCTTCTAATTCATTGTTTTTAGAAAAAAAACCTTTTTTATTAAAATGTTGAATCCCCAAAACCTGATCTACGATCAGCCCAACATAGTGGTCATTATGACTAATACATAAGACTTTTTGAGTAGGTAGAAATTGGCTTCTATGCCCCGTTAAATAAAAAGCCAAATCAGAAACTGATAATAATCGTCCGCGAATATTTGCTAAACCTTTCACCCAACCTTGAACATTAGGAACAGGTGTATATTTTGGCGGATAAATAACTTCTGAAACCTCACCCAAAGGAGCAACAAAATATTGCCCCATCATTTCAAATGCAATGCCTGACCATCGGTTTACTTCATTTTCATTGTCAGCGTAATTTTTATTTCCTCGCTTAGACAATCGAAGTAATTCGATAAATCCATTTGCTGCCATACACTACCCTGCTTGTAGATGTTGCTTAATCGTATTGATCAGCTGATTCTCATCAATTGGCTTTGTTAAGTAGTCACAAGCCCCTTGACGTTTTCCCCAAACGCGGTCGGTTTCTTGATCTTTAGTACTTACAATCACAATCGGAATATGCTTGGTGACCGCACCGCGCGCGATCTGACGAGTCGCTTGGAAACCATTTACACCTGGCATAACAACATCCATTAAAACAAGATCAGGCAATTCAGCTTGCGCGAGTGTTATACCATCTGCCCCATTGGTCGCTTCAATCACCTCGAATCCATGTTTAGCTAGAATTTCTTTAAATCTAAACATTTCTGTCGGTGAATCATCAACTATTAAAATTTTTGTCATTATTTCCCCCAAATTAACCGTTAAGCAGTTACATGATTGCGAATAGCATTTAATAGTTCATCTTTACTAAATGGTTTTGTTAAATATTCGTCCGAACCGACAACACGACCTTTTGCTTGATCAAACAGGCCATCTTTACTTGATAACATGATGACTGGAATATTTTGATAATTTTGAGAATTTTTAATCAAAGCGCAGGTTTGATAGCCATCAAGACGAGGCATCATGATATCGACAAAAACAATATCTGGATTTGCTTCAGCAATTTTAGATAAAGCTTCAAAACCGTCTACAGCAGTGACAACCTCACAACCTTCTCTTTGTAATAATGTTTCAGCAGTACGACGAATAGTTTTAGAATCATCGATCACCATGACTTTTAAATTTTGAAATTTATCGTCCATTTAATGCCCCTTTCCGTAAGCTTGGAATGAATTGTGCTGTACAGATTTATTTTTACAATTAAGCATGTTTTTTTAACATATATTAACTCACTTTATCAATGAGCATTTCTTGTCGGAAATCTCACTTCAAACAGTAAAACACAGCAAAGCTCACATAAAAAAAAATATTATGCTTTTTTTTAGAAGTTAATTGTTTATTAAAATTTTGTAACCACATAAAATGGCCAAAGATAGTTTCAAAATCATATAACTTACATTGATTTTTTGGGGATGGCAGACTTTAAATGGATAGAATAATCTATTACCAAAATTTAGGTTCAAAAATAAAAAAAATATTCAGTATTTTGCTCTCAGTTTGCTTACTCATTTACACGTTATCGGTCTATGCTGATACACCTCCGGTTAAGGCAGTATGGTATAGGTATTATGATAAAAATGGGGTTGCTAACATCAGCACATCGGTTACACCGGCACACATTAAAAATGGTTATGAAGCACTTGATCGCAATATGCAAGTCATCAAACGCAACCAAGCTTATAATGTCGAAAAAGATTTGCAACAATCGACTTCACGCGCATCTGAAGTACGTAAGTTAGAACAAGATGCACGTTTAAAGCGTGCTTATGGCAACTCATCTGTTGCAATCAACAAAAGAAATGAACTTCTAAACAGTCTAAAACAACAAATAGCACTTCAAAACCAAACACTTAAACAGCTTCAAAGTGCAAGAATTATACTTAAACGACAGGAAATGGAATATTATCGCAAAGGAAATACCGTCCCTGTAACACTTAAAGATCGGATCAAATACAACTCAGAAAATATCGAAAAAACAAAAAATTATATCGAAAACCTACAAAACAACTATCGCTCTACACAAACACACTATGATGATATTATTAACCGCCTCAAAAAGCTTGAATAATCACCTTTTAATTAAAAGTTTTTCAGCTTTATTATTAAAGAAATCTTAACAAAAAATCTAAACTTTGAGAACAGCCACCCGCAATGTTGGATGCTTTTAAGTTAAAAGCAAAGTCAGATCACATCGATAGCGTAAGAATATAAAGTTTCCAATTTAAACAATCATTAAAAATGTTCAGCTTATTTTTTTATCGTATTTTTTTATCGTATAATCCTTTTTTAAATCTAAAAATTTTAGGACAGTTTCCATGCGCGCGAGTCGCTTTTTATTTGCAACGTTAAGAGAAACCCCAAATGATGCTGAAGTCATTTCACATCAGCTCATGTTACGTGCTGGGATGATCCGTAAATTGGCTTCAGGTTTATACACTTGGCTGCCAATGGGTGTGCGTGTGCTCAATAAAGTTGAAGCGATTGTTCGTGAGGAAATGAATCGTGCAGGCTCTTTGGAAACATTAATGCCCGTAACACAACCAGCTTCGCTATGGGAGGAATCTGGTCGTTATGTACAATATGGTCCAGAACTGCTGCGTTTTAAAGACCGTCATAGCAATGATTTTGTATTAGGTCCTACACATGAGGAAGTCATCACGGATTTAGCTCGTAATGAATTAAAAAGTTATAAACAACTTCCGATGAATTTTTATCAAATTCAAACTAAATTCCGTGATGAAATTCGTCCACGTTTCGGCGTAATGCGTTCTCGTGAATTTATTATGAAAGATGCCTATTCTTTTCATGTCGATCAAGCCTCATTACAAGAAACTTATGATGTCATGTATGACACATATTGCCGAATTTTCACACGCTTAGGTTTAAATTTTCGCCCTGTTCAAGCTGACACTGGCTCCATTGGTGGTTCAGGTTCACATGAGTTTCATGTACTTGCTTCAAGTGGCGAAGACGATATCGCCTTTTCAACAGTATCGGACTATGCGGCCAATGTTGAAATGGCTGAAGCAGTATTGACTGGTGAGCGTGCTGAACCAACTCAAGATCTAAAAATTGTAGATACACCAAATAAAAAAACAATTGCTGACGTTTCTGTATTTTTAAATACAGATCCAGCTCAATCTGTAAAAGCCTTACTTGTACAAGGTGTTGTTGATGAAAAGGGCCATGTCCCAGTTATCGCGTTATTCTTACGTGGCGACCACGAGCTTAATGAAATTAAAGCTGAAAAGCATCCACTCATTGCTGCACCTTTAACATTTGCAACAGATGCTCAACTGAATGCTCTAGGTTTAACCGCAGGATTCTGTGGTCCACAAGGACTCGTAGATAAAGGTTTAACTGTAATTGTTGACCGTGCAGCCTCAGTACTTTCTGATTTTGTTGCTGGTGCCAATGAAGTTGATAAACATGCAACTGGAATAAATTGGGAGCGTGATGCAAAATTTACAGAAGTTTTTGACTTACGTAATGTGGTTGAAGGTGATCCCTCTCCAGATGGTCAAGGAACAATTTTAATTAAACGAGGTATTGAAGTTGGTCATATTTTCCAATTAGGTACAAAATATTCTGAAGCATTAGGTTGTAAAGTTTTAGGTGATGATGGCAAACCTTTAGTCGTGACGATGGGGTGTTACGGGATTGGTGTAACACGTGTAGTCGCTTCAGCAATAGAACAAAACTTTGATGAGAAAGGTATTATTTGGCCATCTGCGATTGCACCCTTTGAAGTTGCAATTGTTCCAATGAATGCTCAAAAATCTCCACGTACACTTGAGGCTGCTGAAATACTTTATGCTGAATTACAGGCTGCAGGCTACGATGTTTTACTCGATGATCGTAATGAACGTCCAGGCGTTAAATTCTCTGACTTAGAGTTAACGGGTATTCCTCACCGTATTGTCATTGGTGAAAAAGGCTTAGATGCTGATACTTTCGAATATAAAGGTCGTAGAGATGCAGAATCTATAAATCTAAGTAAAGATGAGTTATTGGCTAAATTAGTAAAATAGTTTTTTCAATAGTATTAAAAAACCCACTGCATGCGGGTTTTTTAATACTTTACTATTTATAAAACATTATTACAGCCCATTAATTTTTACTTTTAAATCTGTAACGGATGTCCCGATTGCCCCAAAGTTCCCCATCGAGCCATTTTGCAAACCATTAAAAGCTCCTGCTGCACTTGCTCCACTTGTTCCCATAATCATCTGATTGATTCCAAGATCAAACTTACTCGATTCACCTGTATTACCAAATACAAAACCTGTTGGTTCAACACCAGCATAGAAACCTTTTAATGAAAAACCATTGGTTTTATCTGTTCCTGTTAACTGGAAATTAAAATTTGCACCAATATCACTATCATCCGATAAAAGTGTAATAGCACAGCCTGTTCCCGTACCACAAATTGATTGAATTGCCCCACCAAATACAATCATACGTCCTTGAGGTGCATTTCCAAGCTGCAAATTAATCGATGGTTTAGCTGCAGTAAAGTTAATATCAAAACCGTTGTCCATTTTTAAAAATTTAATGACATCTGACTTTTCACTGGTTCCTGTAAAAATAGATTGAGATCCTGTAGGCCCAGAAGATGAATTCGCACCAACCAAGTAAAGTGCAAATGGTGAAACTTTAATACCCGAAATATTGCTTGCAAAGCTCATTCCTATATTGGCAAAAGGTTTACCACTTATTCCACTATCTGTGTCCATGACAATATTCATGGTTGGGGTATTTGAAGCCCCAAGAAAAGTAATATTAACGCTTTGGTCAGCAACAGTAGTTGCACTTTTACCCGCAAGAACTAGGGATGCTTTATTGGCATCATTCACAGTCGAACCAAATCCATCACGATCAATGATTGACAGTTGATTCAGTTGAACCTTACTCAGATTTATACCAACATTAATTCCATCTTGCCCTGTTGTTTGGGAAAGACTTTGATCATCCATAGGTTCCATTGCCATCGCAACTGGACTTAGTATCAATAATGATATACATCCTAGCTTTCTATTTTTTTTCATTATCCTAATCCTTAGGAAAATTTATATACTGCCTACCACGTCACAGTCTAATCAGAAATTCTTTATGATAAAAGCATAACCCGACCAATAACGCATTAGTTCCGTGGAATAATGTTGAATTCACTGGTTAAACGACCACCTGTCAACGCCATTTCACCTAAACGCGCACCTGAAACCAAAGCACCATTCATTGAAGGTGGATAAAAGTTTAAATCTCTCGCTCTAAATACACCATCAACCGATTGTGTTGGATTAAATTGTAAACTTGCATTAAATCCAACCTGACCATTCCCAGTGGTTGAGTTTTTGCTGATCACAATCGCATTGTTAAAGCGAATATCGCCTGTCAAGTTATCTAAACCAAGTGTAGAACCATTTGCTGGATCACTAATTTGAATTGTATTATTTGTAGTTGCCAATTTTAAATCGCCGACCACAGTTAATCGATTTCCTGTTCCATCTGCTTTAATTTCACTATTTGGAATAAGTGACAAATCCATATCACCACCAAAGCGAAGTTTTAGACCAAATAGCACATCATCACTTTTGGCGAAATTATTAGAATCTGAAACACGCTTATTTCCACAAGCTACACTTGCTGTCGCAATACCACCAGCACATGATGCATATGTGGTTCCAGGCAAATAACCTGCTGCCACTTCTGCCGCCATTACCACCAGCATGTTTTTTAAACTTAAATTTAAACTTCCATTCTCAACGCCTATGCTGCCATTCCCTTTCAGCAACATATCAATGTTTCTTAAGCCTAAATAATAGTCCCTAGAAGTACCTGCTATAGGAACACCAGCATCATTTTTCACCTGACCACCATCAATCACCAGAATAGATGTGGTTTTATTGCCAAGCTTAGTTGTCCCATTTTTATCCACACCGTCCGTACTAAGACCTAAAGAAAATCCAAGTCGAGAGGTTTGAGTACCAGCTGTTGCTGCTACACTGTTTTTAGTACCATCAGTTAAGTAGTAATAGGCTTTATCAGCATCAACTGTTGTACCATACATCGCTAAATTAGCATTTAAGTTATAAAATGGTAAAGCCAGCCCCCATCGATTATTTAGACCGTTCTCGGTAAATAAATTCCCCGCTGCAACACCAGCAGTAGTAGTAAATCGCCCTCGTCTGGAGATGGCTTGGAACTCTCCACCACGGATTGAAGCTACCACAGCATAAGGACGATTAGCTGCCGATAGAGTCGTATAAATATCTTGTTTATAATCATTCAAACTAGTTAAAGCTTGACCATTACCAAAACTTGAATTTTGAAAGGTTGCATTTACAGGTATGGTGACTTGCTTAGAATCAGTTAGGTTTAAAAAAATATTTCCCGTATCAAAAGAAGCACGAGTTCCTTTTTGTAAACCTGTTAAATTACCAAACTCGAAGCCATAACTATTTAATCCTGCACCACCAATTTCCAAAGTTGTTGCATCTCCACCGCCAGTCAGCATAGTATCGCCCTCTTTGGTGAAATCCGTCTTCATACGAAAGGCGATACCTGAACTACCAACGATATCTTTTCCTGTATCTGTACCACTCGAATTAACAGCAGAACCAATTAAACTACTGGCATTTTGCACACCACGAAATTGGAGTGAGCCATTCACCATACGCCCACTTGCACCTACGCGAATCAGTCCTTTTGCTCCCGTTGGCGTATTATAATTATCTACATCATAAAGAGAGGTAGGATTTATTCCTTTATTATTCACCATAATTTCAAGGTTTAGTCCGGCATTTGTTGTAGAACTTCCGTTTCCATAACTACCTGTATTAATAAAACCCGCTTTTGATGAAGCTGGATCAACCACTCGTGTTAAATCCACATAGCCATAATTAGTATCGGGTGCCTGACTTGCACCTGCTATATTGCTTCCAGAATTCGTTTGTAATTTAAAACCTTCAGCGGCATCTATAAATGCAAAGCCTTTACCTTTAAAATTAAAATTAAAGTTTTTTAGAATTAGTTGATTTAACTCACTTTTTGCACTACTCTGCCCCAAATAGATGTTGGCATTTTGAAGTCCTAAAGTCAGCTCAACCTGATCTGTTTTACTTAAAAGGCCATTGCTGGTTTTTAATCCAATACTTGTATTTGACGCCGTTTGTACCGCTAAATTGCCCAGTTTTGCACTACAACGTGCTCCACTTGGATCACTATCACAAACACGAAATGAATCGACAGTCATAAGCATAGGAGAGAGGGATAAATCTAAATTCACTCCAGTTTTTCCTGCAACAGTCCCTATATTAAGCTTCATATCGGCTTTTAATGGATCTGTAGAAGTATTGCTCTGTTGTATTTTAACCGTATCTGCTGTTGCAATAAGCGCTTGACTGGTTGCATCTGATTCTGCGCGACCGACCTGATCTGTCCAATATAATGTTTTAATATTGGCTTCTTTTAAGCTTGCCTCAATATGTACACCATCTTGACCATTTACGTTTCTTAAATCACTATCATCTAAAGCTTGCAACGCATAAGCTGGTATATGTATAGCCAACAAGCTCAAAGCTAATGTATTTAAAATAAATCTTTTTCCATGGTCTTGTTTTTTTATGTTCATTCCTAAACCCTCAGATTTACTTTATCTTAGCAACGCTTGTTACTCGTAGAATTACAACTAAACATCATAATTTTACCTTGCAATGCCAAATTTCCATTCATACGCATGCCCATAAAACCGGTTTCGTTACCTTGGTCATAAGTGGAGTTGGCTGCAGTCGTTGCATCATAGATGGTCTTTTTTAAATAGCCGTACTTATCGGCTGTTGCTCCAGAAGAGTTTTCAGTGACTGTTCCATTTGCATTGGTCTGGCTTGTGAATTCATCCTTTTCAATTGATAATGCATTAAAACCAAAGTTTCGAATTTGAATTGGATTTGTTGCATCAAAACCCAGCTGAATCGCAGGTTTAATCCATGGTGTCCCAGCAGCGTCAATACCTCTGTAGACTAAGTCCACACCATCTAATCCAAGTTTCTGAATATTAATCGTACCTTGAATTCCTTTAAATACCACCCACAGTTTATTGCCACTGACACTGTTTGCAGCGCCACCAGCATCTACATATCTATTGTTTACTGAAAGTGCTAAGCGGCAAAACTCTAATTTTGCACACACCCCACCAGTATCACTATCGAACTTATAAGCATTTCCAGTAGCGTAATATGAGTCACTTGCATTAACCTGATTCAACACCAATTTTAAAGATAAATCTGCGCCAGCTTGCCCCTCAACCTGTTGCAAATCGGAATCAGTTAAAGCTTCCATAGCGGCCAAATGAAAACTTACCAAACTGGTTAAAATAAGAAGCACACTTTTTTTCATCATATTTCTCCTTATCTTATAAGCCTTTGGTGGTTATTTTCATATGCTGAATCAGCATTCCATCAATTAAGGCTGAACCTAAATTGTTCAAGGGTGTTGCTGACATAGTCGGTGTTGGCGCTACGTTATTCGACATTGTCGTCCCTGTAATACCATTACCTGATCCTATAAAATTATCCACTGTAGTATTTGAAATTGTCCGCCAAGCGGCTCCATTTAAATTTGAATCGGACCATGTACGATTAGCTGTTGAGCCATACAATGGTGTTGTTCCAGAATTCGGACTAGTACATCCAGTGAGAAATCCTGTTGAACAGGTTGGCGTGTCTGGATATTTTGTTTGTGGATCTTTTATTAACCATGCAGTACCAGTGTAATATTCCCACTGTTTGAGGGATCCCGTTGTAGTTGTACAACTTCCAGTCCATGTACAAGTATAACCCTGTCTCCAATTGTAATCATTAAGCTGACGTTGCGCATACCTAACTTCACGACCCGTTGCAGTAGTAGTTGCAGAACGTGATTGGGCTAAATTCCCAAAAGACACCCCCACAGCATCTGCTCCTGTATACGCTTTTAAAGTTTTTCCACCGTCATCACTATAAACGGTTCCGATACTAATACTACTGTGGGTTGCATTGTTACCTTGATAGCCTGAAATACTAGAAGTACCACATTGGTAAATATTACAAGTTGAACCCAAATAGGATGAATCGGCTCCAGTATAATCCGTATAAATCTTTTTATAGATCGACTCTTTATTTGGAATACGTGCAATTTCCAAACTAAAATTCTTACCATCAGATCCTAAAATTAAAGGCTGGTACAGAGAACCTAAAACCAAGTTGGTATTTAAATTATAAATAAAAATACCTTCGTCTTTTGCAAATGTTGGTGCTTTTGCATTTCCAGAAGTATCTAATGCTGGTGTGTACAGTAAATTAGTATCTGTGGTTTCTTGAGTGCTTAAACGTAATACTCTATTTTGATATTCTGCGGGTAAAGACCAGCTTCGTGTTAAAGTCTTGGAGTCAGTACGTGAGCGATTCTGTACTATATATTGACAACCAGTTCCTGTACCGAAAGCTCCAGTTCCCGCATTTCCACAATCCCCTGTAGAAGACGCACTCAAACCTGAGTTTGCTCCAGCATGAATCGTATTCCACGCTGAAAACGTGCCATTATTTTCAGTTATTACATCCGAAGAGTTTAGCTTCAAATTAGCAGCATCACCACTATTTAAACGGATTACACCCGCTAAACCCAAAGTTTTATTATAAAATGGACTCAAACCACCAGTATTAGTTGCACCATCTAAAGTTTGAAATAACTGAATTTTACTACCATTTAAACTAAAGTTATTCCAAATTGCTTGCAACCGAATCCGATTTTCTCGATTTGTTATTTCGGTTCCATTACCTCGAGTGCCTGTACTTGTTCCATATTGAAACTGGTTTGGATCACCATCTTTTTTGTTTGGATTTCGGACAAAAGCATCTGCCCACATCCCTAGTTTAAGCTTATAAGCATCTGAACCCTCGGCATCCAATGTTCCAGTCTCAAAAGCAGGTGCTTCTAAAGCTAAATAAGTGACTTTGCCTGTGTCTGTATTTTTTGAGCCACCTGCAATATCTGGCGTAAATGTTGGGACTGCATCCATCGTATCTACTTTCAAAATCCAAGGATTAGTTGCAGTTCCCCAGCTTTTGATTGCATTAATTGCTGTTGCAACACCTGAAGTGTTTTTAAGCATTCCCACCCGTTCATTGATATCATTTGGATCTGCATCATTGGCTTTAGAAAGTGCTAAACCGTATAAAAATAAATCCGCTTTTCCTACAGCCAAATCACCAGAATCAATGCTGTTATTTTTATTAGTGTCTGCGGCCGTAAGACTTAATGGTCCAACAGGAATATAGTTAATAGATCCCGTATCTTTAGTTCGATCTAATAATTGTGTAGCTGTTTCATTAACACCAACGCCACGAAAAACCATATAAGCATCTTGAGGAAGTAAGGCAATCCCTTCACCCGTTGTATTACTTAACTTTTCATCTGACATTTCTTCAAGTGCGAAGCAAGATTGACTGATCAATAAGCCAATAAAACTCGCTAAAACGGTTTTATGAAATTTTACCGTATAATTGAGTGTAGTCATCCACGACCTTCCTGTGTTATACGATGCTCCGCACCATATTTTATTTTATTTCTTAAATTTTCACTTCAACTGTATAAAATTATCTTCCCTTGTTCATACAGTTTTGTTATCTATATCACATTTTATATTATGCAATATTTTTTATTATGACAAAGTCTTTTGTGTAAAATATACGATTTTCCGATAAACGAATATTCGTAGACAATGAAAAGCAATAGCCTTTAACGCTATTGCTTTATAGATCTTCAAATAGTTGGGTTAACAAAATTTTAAAGAACCATAACAGTTGGTTGAAACTTCTTGGTTCGTTAATTTTAAATTTTGAAGTGTTAATCTTGCTGGATTTGTGGCCGTATATGGACCAATATCAATATTCAGAGTTTTGGTAATTGGCGCACTGACTAATGCTGTAATTGCATCTCCAAGTCCTAAATCAATTGGATTATCTGCTAATTGTTTAGTAATCAGAACTGCTAATTGTGGCAAAACGGGAGAAATGTCAACTTTATCCCCACCTTTTAAATAGCCTAGCTGCACAGGATCAGCAAAAGACATCCACCACCCCTTTTGAGCAACATCAGTTTTTGTCATTTGGTTTAATGTCTTACCAGTAGTATCAGATGAATCCACATAACTTCCTGGCCATAGTAAAGCCATTTGTTGCAAACTTAAATAACCACCTGTTCCTTGTAATGGAATATTATGAAACATACTTAAAGCCTGATTAAAAGTTACATTTAAATTTAAATTACTTAAATTTGAACCTTGACCCATTTTGAAAGTTGCATCACATAACCATAAAATACATGACTCAGCATTATGATTACCCGTATCTCTTAAATTTACTTTTAATTGATCATTTGCCCATTGATTACAATATGTTGCCCCTCCAGTACAATTATCAGGAGTTGCCAAAGGAATTGAAGGAAGTGTTAACAAAATATCTTTTGCTATTGCAGCATTTAGTCGAGAACCATTTACCTGAAATGATGGTAATGTGAAACCTACTCCATTAATTTCAGGAACAGTAATACCTGTTGTACCATTGAGTATATTGTCTTGTGCATTTGGATAACTTTGAATCCATTTATTTATAGCCCCTCCTAATAACTTAATATTTCCACCAATTGATTGATCTTTTACCAAACCAAATTTACCACCTAAAGTATCAACTTCCCCTTGTGTCTGTGCTATACGCATAAAGCCACTAAGTGACTGGATGCCATCTGTTGAAGAAGGAGTGCTTCCATTGGTTAAACCTGCTGTTAAAAGCCCCGTAATTTTTTCAGCACTAAAACGTAAACCAACAATTTCACGAGTTGAAGCGGAGTTTGGATTTTTTACAGCAAACTCCATGAATGGATTGCTTAATTTTGCGCTAGTAGATGCTCGACCCGCACTTCCGAAATCAGGGGAATTACCACTTGAGGAATCGTAATTTGCAGGTAACCCACTCAATGATAAATTTTTAATATCAACATCACATGCACCAGCACCATTTGCACCACCACAACCTAGCTGCAAGTTTTTAATATTTGCATTTAAGTCCATTTCTGCTTCAAGTCCAAGTTTATAAAAACCAACGTTTGAACCACTACTATATTTACTCATTAAATTAGTAGAATCATTTGGTGCAAGATAAGCTAGACTCATCAAAGCTTGGCCTGTGGTTTCAGACAGTTGTTCATCTGACATACTTTTTAAAGTTGTAGGTTCTGCGTATACATTAAATACTGCAAAAGCACTTAAAGAAAAAAGTGTTAAACATAAAGGCTTTATTTTCAGCATGAACATCTCCTTATCCTTAGACTATGTTCAAAATTGTGAATCTCTATTATTTTAATAACGCAGCCAGTTCTTAGATAAATCTCATAAAATTTAGGCTGTTAGCGCTACAAAAATGTATTTTAGTTTTCAATAGAGAAATATATTGTGATTAATCTATCACAATATATTTCTGTTAAGACTAAATTTCCGACAAAATGATTGTAATTTTTATTGAAAAATTATGATGCTATAAAATAAAAAAACTCTAAAACTCATTACAAGGAAAAATCCACGCAAATTCAGCTATCAACCCAAAGCTAAGGACGTCTATAAAATCGATGGCTATTCAGAATTGGTTTATATTTAGAGCAAGATTCAAAACAAATTGGAATAAATTTAAAGGGTGTAGATAAAGACTATATTAATAATACAGCACTATAAAAATCAGTTTCCAAATTTTTGGTCTTATAGATAGCTATCTAGTATTATTTACAGGAACTTATCAGCCAATGGAAACACTTATCTTTGACAGCCACCAAGTGACTTTAAACTACTCTTCCAACACCAAAGATATCTACAGTAATCGTATTTAACATATAAAAACCCACAAAAGTGGGTTTTAAAATATTTATACAGAAAATTAATTCATCAAAATATTAAAACTTTTTGAAATCGCTATAACGTGATAAAACTAACAGAATTTTAATGAGCCATAGCAGTTCGATACTACATTTTGAGAAGTCAAGATCAGATTTGACAAAGGTATATTTACTCGTTGACCACTTAAATCAATATTTGGCAATGTTTTTGTAATACCACTTCCAAATAATGCATTTATACCATCAGCACTATCAACTGAAACTTTATAAGGTGCAGTAGCAAGATATGTACCTAAAATTGACGCTACTTGGCTATATACTGAAGAAATATCAACTTCTCCTTGCGGGTTTAACTTACCTAAATTAATTGGATCTTGCATAGATAACCACCATCCATTTTGAGCAACCTCTTTAGCTCCGGGCCACTGGATTTGCCCCGCTTGCAATGACAAATAACCTGCACTACTGATTGGTATATTATGGATATAGCCTAACCCTTCACTAAACTGAATATCCCCTTTTAAATTAACTAGATTTGTATTTAGTTTAATAAAAGTATCTTGTTTTGCACATATGCCTAAAATCTTAATACAATCAGCCATATGAACACCTAATTGCCCAGCTGTTTCAGTCAAAGGAATAGCAGGAATATCCGTGACAGCTAGTACATTTGCTGACTTCATACGATTGCCCAGTACTTGTGCATTATTAATAACAAAGTCTGCTTTTAGTGAAGGAATCACAATTCCTTTATTATCACTGTTCACATTACCAGCTGTATACTTTTGATTACTACCACAACCACTAGTACACAACGGAGGTAAAACATTTACATCCGCATAAGATGTAACTTGTTCAGAATTTTTTAAACCAAACGTTGATTGCGCGGTCGTTGCTGTACCATACCCAATAATTTGCATGAAACCAGATAATGTATTGATTCCATTAGGTGTATTATTATTAGTTCCAGCCGACAATAGACCGACTATTTTATCAGCACTTAATCGTAAACCAACTATTTCCCTTGTAGACGCTTTATCCGGGTTCTTTATTGCAAACTCAAGAAATGGATTAGTTAGTACTGCATCTGAAGAGGCTCTTTCTTCGTTAGTCATAGCGACATTCCCGTCACTATTTAATTTTAAGCCGCTCAAACTTAAATTATCAATATCAATGTCACAATCTCCAGCACCATTCATACCACCACAACCAAGTTGTAATTTTTTTATGTTCGCATTTATTGATACTTCTGCTTCTAAGCCTAATTTATAAAAACCAACATTTTTCGCACCATTCACTCGCTGAGATTCAAGATTGCTAGCATCTGTAGGTGCTGTATACGTCAAACTCATCAATGCTTGACCTGTCGTTTCTGATAATTGCTCATCAGTCAGTGCTTGTAATGTTGCAGCATAAGTAGCATTTATCCCTAAACCACTCAATGCTAGCAATACAAAACTTAAATATTTTCTTTGGGACATCTTACGCTTCCATCCTTAGCAAAGCTTGACCTTATTACTTATGCCAAATTATCCTTCGAGATAAGAATAAATAACATGATATAAATTACATTTAGATTTAATGTTTATTTGTATCATAGATCGAAATTCAGACCGAATAAAAATTTGTATTTTCCGATAAAAAACAATAATTTCACATAAATTAAAATTTTATTTAACTAAACTTAACTCTCATTCTATTATAAAATTTTTATTATAAAATAATGTCTAAATCATATTTATTATGTTGGTGAACACATAAAGAAGCAAGTGATATACACTTGCTTCTTTCATCTCATTTTCTAATTTAAGCTTTAGGTAAGGTTACCCCAACCTGACCTTGGTATTTACCACCACGATCTTTATAAGAAGTTTCACAGACTTCATCAGATTCAAAAAACAGCATTTGAGCAACACCTTCACCAGCATAAATACGTGCAGGTAAATTCGTTGTATTTGAAAACTCTAATGTTACATGACCTTCCCACTCGGGTTCAAGAGGTGTGACGTTTACAATGATACCACAACGAGCATAAGTCGATTTACCTAAGCAGATCGTCAAAACATTACGAGGAATACGGAAATATTCAACTGTACGTGCTAATGCAAATGAATTTGGAGGGATGATACAGACATCAGACTCAATATCGATAAAACTACGCTCATCGAAATTTTTAGGGTCTACAATGGCAGAGTGAACATTGGTAAAGACTTTAAACTCACGTGCACAACGTACATCATAACCATAGCTAGATACGCCATAAGAAATTAGCTTTTCACCTTGTTCATCATAACGCACTTGGTTTTCTGCATAAGGTTCAATCATACCGTGCTTTTCGCTCATTTCACGAATCCAACGATCAGACTTAATTGCCATTTATCTCTATCCCAAAACTGTGCTATTTACTGCGCTGTACTTTAACTGAAATTGCTTTTGAAAGGAATGTTTATGACGAAATAGAGCAACCCAAGTCTGTAAGTAAACGTACAAACTTAAGTTTAACTAACATCGATTTTTAAAGGCTTAAAAGTGCTGAATAGCTCAGAGGTACAGTAAAACTCACTAAAACTAAAGATGCAGTTCTTTGCATATTGCGCTGATTGAGCCACGTCACTTTATTACTGCAAATTACAGAACCAATAAATGTCCAAAAAAATGCAATGGGGATGATTAACAATAAAAACACCAACATATGTGAAGTATAAGCAGATGCATTTTGCCAAACGTATGTTGGGAAAATTGCAGAAGCAAAAAGAAGTGCTTTCGGGTTTAAAAGGGTTGCAAAAAATAACTCACGCGCCCGAATTGTCGCATGACTAAAGTTTTCATCTCGATTTGCTGTACGCCATAATTTTAAAGCAAGAAATAAAATATAACCTGCACTAAATAATTTAAGAATAACAGGTACACTTGGAAACTGTTTAGACACAGATCCAATAATTAATCCCCAAATCGAAATGGAGATCAGATAGCCAAGTGCTTCTGCTGGAATTAATGCAAGAGATTTTCTAATTCCAACTTGAATCCCAGAAGATGCTAAAAGTGTATTGGTTGGTCCTGGTGTCAAAAGAATCGTCACCACCAAGCCAATAAAAAACCATGAAATCATCAAATGACCTCATCAATGGATTGACCGCAGATTAAATCTTTTAAATTGAATTGGCAAAAAAATAATTGTAAGAGAACTTATTAAAGAACATTATCCCAGATTAAAATACATTTAATTTTCAATGCATTGATAACTTAAAATCCGATAAAAACTGCAAAGTCACTGGTCGAAGAAATACTGCTTTATGTCCAAATTTAAACTTAAAAATTAATAATAATATCTTTTAAATCAGTATGTTTATTCCAAAATAGAACATTGATTAGCCATAAAATAAGAAGTAGTTCCAATATAGGCAGACCTAGTTACGAATAGAGGGCTTTTTTAAGTAAATTTTCAGTTTTATTGACTATTCTTTATCCATATTTTTCCCTTACTCATTAGGTTTTTGTCAGAAAGGTTGTCGTTTTTATCTACATTGATGCACAATAGTGACCTTTCTTGCATTTTCTACTTTTATGGCAAAGCATTTTTTTCAGTCTTGGCTCCCGAGTCCAGAGCGAGTCAACAATTTGAAATTCATGAAGATTTTTGGCGATAAAGCCTTAAGTCCTCAGCTTTGGTATGTCAATCGAAAATCGATTTCTAAGGCAATGTTTATTGGCACGTTTTGGGGCATCTTGCCTATTCCATTCCACACCTTATTAATTATTTTTTCAGTATTATTCTTTGAAGCAAACCTACCCATTGGTTTAATTTTAGCTTGGATCATGAATCCCTTAACTATTGTCCCGATTTTGATTTTTGCCTTTTGGATTGGTTCCAAAATTTATCATGTACATATGATCAATAAGGAAATGCTACTCGGCGTTTTCCATCAAATCATTCATTGGGTCAAAAACTTTGGACACGGACATATTGACTTTAGCCTAGCTAAAATTCTTGCGACGGGTTTGTTTATTGAAGCATTTGTATTTGCATCGCTACTCTTTATTGTGACACGTATTTATTGGCGTTGGAGCGTGATTAAGAAGTGGAATAACCGTAAAAAGCAGCCAAATACTCTCTAAGCAAGCTCCAACTTATTCTGGTAAAACTTTACTTCAAAGTGGCTTGTTTAGCTTTCATGTATTCAACAACGATATCTAAAACATATTGCTGGCATGCTTCTCCAGTACCTGGGTCATATGCGCCCCCGTTGGTAATATTGTTCGATAAAATACGAACACCAAGGAATGGTACTTTATATTGGCTGGCAATCTGTGCTACCGATGCCGCCTCCATTTCCTCTACAGAAGTGCCATAATTTTTATGGAAAAATGCAATTCGATCTAATTCATTGTTCCATACATCAGCTGAACCAATAGTACCTTCAACCACACGACCCTTACTATAATTAGTTTTTGCACGCTGCGCTGCCAATAACAGCTCTTTATCTGCTTCAAATTTACGAATCGCAATCGGTTCAGGATCAGACTCATCCGTAGGAAGCACATCAAAAGCTTCTGTCCATTCAAGAGAATTCGAACCCTCTCCAACAGCTTTTTTAGGTGTTCTAAATGCACCAATATTGGTGGTGTAACGACCTAAAACAATATCATAGACATTAAGATCTGGATCATGGCCACCCGATGTTCCTTGGTTAATAATTGCGATGGGTTTATAACGTTCAATCGCAATTGCTGTTGCAGCAGCAGAGTTGCTCATTCCCATTCTTGTTTTAGAGATAATCACAGGATACCCTTGATAGCTACCCTTCCAAAACGTCCAGCCACCAAAAGTTTCAACTGTAGAATTGCTTAGTTTTGAGGCCATTTGCTCAGACTCTACAGGTAATGCACCTTGAATGACTATGGGTTGTAAAGTTTTCTGGGTCGTTGAATTAGAACTTGTTTTATCTGAATCACTATCGTTACATGCAGCCAAGAACATCGAACTACAGATTCCCAAAGCACATAAAAAAAATTTTAATAGCATGGTCTACTCAATGGTTTAAATTAGAAATTATACCTAAGCAATGAATATACCAGTTGATCAATTTTCTATATTTTTATATCGATATTAAAGAGAAGACGATTTAAATTCTATTATTGAATTAAGAATATTTTTAATCATTTTAGCATAGTACGCTGATTAGCCCTATTTTACCTTACTCCTCATATTTAGCATTAATTATTTGATTTTTAAGGATACTAAAAATGGGCAGTGCGTATAAAATCTTATTATCGAGTAAGTTTAAATATTTCATTGATTCATTCTCAATTTTCCTCTCTTTAATTCGGTCTCTAAAATAAAGAGAGGACGCTTTCGAAGTTGATTCTTAGAAAATTCTATGTGGATCTTTTTCGGCTTTAGGTAAAGCTTGTGCAATTTTTTCAGCAATAGCCATATAGTTTTCTGCAGCAACATCTCCTGCAATTACAGAAGGCTTGCCTGCATCAGCATTTTCACGGATTTGAACATTTAAAGGCAATCGACCCAGCAACGGGATATTATATTGCTCAGACAATTGATCTCCACCACCTGTACCAAAAATTTGTTCTTCATGACCACAGTTTGAGCAAATATGCGTTGACATATTTTCTACAACCCCCATGACAGGAATATGTACTTTATTAAACAGTTCAATACCTTTAACTGCATCCATTAACGCAACATTCTGAGGTGTTGTCACAATCACGGCACCTGTCACAGGAATACGTTGGGCAAGGGTTAATTGGATATCTCCTGTACCAGGTGGCATATCAATGACTAGAACATCTAAATCAGGCCATAGCGCTTGATTAAACAGTTGCATCAATGCACCTGTAGCTTTTGCACCACGCCAAGCAACTGGCGTATTTTCTTTCCCAATTAAATGACCGATCGAAAGTACCGCCATTCCATAAGCTTCTAGTGGAACAAAATTTTCACCTTCAATTTTAGGTGTTTGTCCTGCATTCCCCAACATTGTTGGAATACTTGGACCATAAATATCAGCATCTAAAACCCCGACTTTTAAGCCTAGTTTGTGCAAAGCCAATGCGATATTTACTGTGGTGGTTGATTTACCCACACCACCTTTACCCGATGATATAAGGATGACATTTTGAATTCGAGGATGCTTCGGAATATCTCGTTGTTGTGGTGCTGCTTTTTGAATTGGCGGATTATTAGGATCTACTTGTGTGTTTGCCATTTTAGCAGAAGCATCAACAACAGGAGGAAGATTAGTGTGTTCAGCTTTTGGCTTTGAAGAGCAACTATGTCCTGCTTTTCCATGCTGATCACTAGCACAACTCGAATCATGTTGAATTTTTTGTTGAATCACATGCAGATTCAACTCTTGAATACCGCACTTCTCCAATTCATCTGCAAGATCATCATGAATTTTTTGTAAATGATCTGCTTCTTCAGGATAAGTATTAATTGTCAGTTGTAATACCCGACCTACAACATTGACTTGGGTAATACGTTCTTTTAAAACACTGGAATTTGGCAAAATATAGTTTTGCAAAACAGATTGGACTTCTTCCTCTTTCACCTCCTGTGCAGGAGAAAAAACTGATTTAAGCGAAGAAAGCCACGACATAGATTTGCTCCAAATTTGCAAATACAATAAATACTGAGACAGCTAGTTTAACTGTAAATTGACGTGAGGTTAAGTAAACTTCTATTCAGCTTTTTGAATGTCGTTATTAATCCTACTTATTTAGTTGGTTTTAATATCCAAAATAGTCCATTTAATTATTCTATCTGCTTGTTCAGAATGAACTTTTAGTTTTTATCATTTAGATTTCTATGGCAAACTCTGTGTTAATAATTCCCATACAAATACTGGATAAAAAAATAGCTATAGTCACATTGGGTCAATAACAACTTTATATAATTTTTGACAATAATAAGATCCATCTATGGAGTTTCTATTATTTTTATCTTTAATCATTTCAAGTTTAGCTTTTGCTAGAACGTCTACAACTTCCAACTGCGTACGTACATCTTAAGCATTAAGCACAATTGGTTTCTGTAGGTGATAGTTTGACGGAAATGTCATCGCGTATTGACCAATCTCCAATTTCAATGAACACTTATGAACGTACAAAAAGAAAACGACAGTGACAGTATCTAACTATACCTATGAGATTGATCATTTAAATGATAGTTTTACTGTGGTGAATAATCAGATTTATGAAATTGAGTGGATTTGTAAAAAATATTAACTACAAGGTATCACTGAACAGCGTGACGCTGTTCAGTGATTGTTCCATTTAATTTTCATCATCTTTTTTGTGCTTCAAATCATTTACAGCTTGCTCACCTTTAAGCAGTGTTTCTTTTGCTTTATGTTTGAGGTCATCTGCAACCTTTTCAGCACCTAATTTTGCTTCTTTGGCTTTTAACTTAACGTCATCAATTACTTCAGAAGCTTTGTTTTTTAAATCGTCTAAATTTGTCATGATTTTCTTCCTATTTAATTAAGTCTCACCCTAGTTATAACAACAGAAACTCCATAAAATGTAAAAAGATGCATTTCTTTAACAATTCATACACAGTTTGTATCGATGTGTTTTTTTGTTTCAAAATGAATAAAATAGCTTATTCTGATTGATTGAAAAATCCTTCAATTAAAACAAACACTGAGTCTATTTAATGCAACAAATAATGAAAGAAAAAATTATCCGAGTCTGTAATGATAAAATTGCCAAAAAGGGAGATGATGTTGGTTTATCCTTTTATGCATTCTTTGCCAATAAAAATGATGATCCTGAAACCTTAATGCAAGTGGCAGAATGGTGGATTAAAACCCATCAACTTGATCATTTTGAAAAGGCAATAAAAATTAAGAAAATGATCAAAAATGAAGATTAAGTATTCATTTTTTTAAACAATTCATCATAATGCTGCATATGGGTAAAAATTCCATCTTGTCTTCTATGTTGATCAATTTTCGGAACTAAATCCTGAAAATGGAAGGATTGAACATGGGCGTCTAAAGCAGCACGATCAATCCATTCCTCAATAAATACAAAATGCCCTCTGTTGCGTAAATCATGATATAAATCATAGGCAATACAGCCTGCTTCTTGTTTGGTTTTCTCAACTAACTCTTTATATAATGGTAAAACTAAATCAATTTTATCCACTTGGATAAAGTCTTCGGCAATCAGTTTAAGCATGGATGATTTCTTATTGATATCAAAGCTTGAACATAACATGAAATGTTAACCTATAGGCAATCATTCAATTAAACCCAATGATGCACTTGTTTTCTAAATATCTTCTGAGTATTAAATTTTTTATTTAAAATTAAGTAAACAGCATTTCCGAAGCTTAAACCTATACAAAACGGGAGCAATAACAGTAAATAAACCAAAATTAAATAACTCAATACCTCGATAAAGCTATATAGAGCACCATCTAAACATAAAACTAAGAATAAAAAACTTAGCATCATGATAAAGATCAAAGTTATAGATTTTATAATTTGTGTTGTTTCGATGATTTTTTGAGGTGCTTTAAATACTTTAAAAATAACTGTGTAGCTAAAACACCCGACCAGCAGAAAACACGGGGTGAGATAAAACACGACTTGAATACCCTGTGTTGGGCTTCGTTCTGAAGCCGAAATAAATAAATCACCTTGATAAAAATATAGAAAAAAACAAAATGGCACAACTAAACTGAGAACAGCCGCCAAACTGGCAATTGCTGAGGCAACAAATACATACCAAGACCGCATGATTTTCTCCTTCTTCGATCTTGGTGTTAGTTTCTAAAATTAAAATGTAGCGTGTTTGATTAGGATGTGAAGTTTAGGTGAAGAATCATCACGATTCGAACTTTATGATCGGACATTTCCCATAAAACTGACTGCCGCAAACAGCCAAATAAACAATACGAAACTGCGCTCCTGATTAAAATGATTCAAATCTGTACCATGTAGAATGTTATGCCGGGTCATGCTTACCGTTGAGCTGCTATCCATCTTATAAGCAGCCAACTCTAAAAAATAATGATTCAATTCATTGGCAATTTTAGCTTTATGCCACAAACTTTTAATCTCATGACCTTTTAACCCAGGAACGATTTTATAGACATCAATAAACTTGGTGTCCTGTTGTTTTAAATAACCATTTTGAACTAAAACAGCTGTTAACAAACCTTCCAATTGGGCATAAAGCAATGGAATACATCCCGCATACAACTCTAATTGATAGAGTTTAAAGCTTTGTTCTAACACAGCTTGATATTGTGGCTTCTGCTCGCCCAACGCTAATTGATCAAAAGCTTTAAACATTTCAGACTGAAAAAACTCACTGTTGATCACATCTAAAAGATTAAACTGAGTAATATCTTTAGCTTCATGTATCAATTGCCAAAAATACAATAGATTAAGAGCGTCATTGGCAATTTTAGTCCCAACAGGCTGATTCAATTGATTGGCTAAAACTTCAAAATAAGCCTCCTCCTGAGCAAACCCATTGAGTGTTTCAATAAGATACTGATGTTCATTTTCTGAAATATCTTCAAAATAGCGTTCAGCTTGTTTCAGAATATTTTTTTCAATTAGATTTTTACTATTTTGATTTTGTGGAATACGGATTACAGGCTGGTCATCATCAAAATATTCATCATCAATCATAGATTTATTGCTCTTAAGAAATACACGAATACACCATTCTATAATAATGAATTGGCAGTTATAAGAATAAGCATAAAAATCTACATTTGAAAAGAATTCACCTATTCTGTTGTGCATCTTCATAGCAATTACGCTAAAATCAATGCCCTTGCATTAACTTTGAGAAAGAGAGTTATATCCGTGCGAAATATTTTAGTCACTAACGCCCTTCCATACGCAAATGGTCCTATTCATATGGGTCACCTACTCGGCTACATCCAAGCAGATATCTGGGTTCGTGCCATGCGTGCAATGGGTCATGAAGTGACTTATGTCTGCGCGGATGATGCGCACGGTACAGCAATCATGCTCCGTGCAGAAGCAAATGGGATTAGTCCAGAAGTACAAATTGCCAATGTGCAAAAAGAGCATATCCGTGATTTTGATGGCTTTGGGGTACATTTCGATCACTATGATTCAACCAATAGCGATGAAAATAAAGCACGCTCGGAAGAAATCTATATTAAAAACCGTGAGGCAGGCAATATTGCGATTCGTCCTGTTACTCAGTTGTTTGATCCTGAAAAAAGCATGTTCTTGTCAGACCGTTTCATTAAAGGGACTTGCCCAAAATGTAAATCAGAAGATCAGTATGGCGACTCTTGCGAAGTGTGTGGTACGACCTATAATGCGACAGAGCTATTAAATCCACGCTCAACATTAAGTGGTGCCACACCTGTTGAAAAATCATCAGATCATTATTTCTTTAAACTTCCAAACTTTGCTGAATACTTGCAAAAATGGACGCGTGATGAAGGTCGTTTACCTGTTTCGATCGCCAATAAGTTAGATGAATGGTTTGAAAATGGTCTAAACGATTGGGATATCTCTCGTGATGCACCTTATTTCGGCTTTGAAATTCCAGATGCACCTAATAAATATTTCTATGTTTGGGTTGATGCCCCGATTGGCTATATGTCAAGTTTTGAAAATTACATCAAAACGAAACGCCCAGAATTAAGCTTTGACGACTACTGGAAAAAAGATTCTAAAAATGAGGTGTATCACTTCATTGGTAAAGACATTGTATATTTCCATGCATTGTTCTGGCCTGCGATGTTAGAAGGTGCAAATTACCGCACCCCTACAGGTTTATTTGTAAATGGTTTCTTGACTGTAAATGGTCAAAAAATGTCAAAATCGCGTGGCACATTTATTAAAGCTGAAACCTATTTACAGCACTTAAATCCTGAATATTTACGTTATTACTTTGCATCAAAACTCTCTGATAAAGTTGAAGATTCTGATTTAAATCTTGATGACTTTGTACAAAAAGTAAATTCAGATTTAGTAGGAAAAGTTGTGAATATTGCCAGTCGTTGTGCAAAATTCATTAACAGCAATTTTAACAATCGCTTGTCTGCAACATGTGCTGAACCTGAACTTGTTCAAAGCTTTATTGATGCGGGTGACTCGATTGCTCAATCTTATGAAGCTCGTGAGTTTTCAACCGCTATACGTGAAATCATGGCACTTGCTGATCGTGCAAATCAGTATATTGATGAGAAAAAACCATGGGCTTTGGCGAAACAAGAAGGTCAGGAACAACAAGTTCATGATGTCTGTTCTGTTGGAATCAACCTATTCCGTCAATTGGCTGTTTACTTGGCACCAGTACTTCCAACTTTGGCAACACAAGTTCAAGACTTCTTAAAACTTGAAAGTTTTGATTTTGCTTCAGGAAAAACGGTTTTAGTTGAGCATGAAATTGCTCAATTCCAGCCATTGATGCAACGTGTTGATCCAAAAGCAGTTGCTGCAATGGTTGATGCATCAAAAGAATCTTTAGCTGCGGTAACACCAGCGAAAGCAGAAAAGAAAACTGAAAAAACCAAAGAGAAAAAGCCTGAAGCCAAAGTGGGTGAAGCAGAAATCATTACGATTGATGACTTTATCAAAGTTGACTTGCGTGTTGCTGAAGTCTTAGAAGCAGCAACAGTAGAAGGTTCTGATAAGTTGCTTCAATTGACTCTAAATGTCGGTGAAGCTGAACCACGTAATGTATTCAGTGGGATCCGTGAGTTCTACAAACCTGAAGACTTAACTGGCAAATTGGTGGTTATGGTTGCAAACCTTGCTCCGCGTAAAATGCGTTTTGGTATTTCAAATGGTATGGTGCTTGCTGCTGGAAATGGTGATGGTGTTTGGGTGATTTCACCTGAATCTGGTGCAAAACCAGGTGATAAAGTTTCTTAATTATTGATTGTCTCATCCTAGACGATTATAAATCACTAAAAGGCTTCTTCGGAAGTCTTTTTTTATACTAATGTTTTACTATACTATCATTATAAAAATGAAAAAAGGGGCTAGCCTCAATATGGATATGTCAAAAAATAACAAAAGAAAAATATCTGCATTTATCCTCTGTGGTCCATTCATCGGTACATTTATTATCGCAATCACATTTCACAGCGAAATTATTTTTTATTATCCAATGCGGTTTTTAAAAGGACTCATTACACCATCTATTATATTTCCAATGATCGCTGCATTCATCTTGATTACTCCTTTTGGTTATCTCCTAGGGTGCATTCCAGCTATCATTACCAATCTCTTATTTAAACACTTTTTTGCAAGTAAATTAGCCTTAGCCTCTTGGCGTTATAGTTTAATCTATGGGTGTCTTTTAGGCTTTATGCTAGCTCCTTTTATTCTTATCATCGCTATAGTTACGCCTTCCACTTTATTTACTTTTCTTTACCTCCAGTTTGTCCTTATACTACCAACAACGCTGATTTGTACTTTTATTGAATGGATAAGAGCCAGAAATCGTCAGAATATAAACGAATGACCTCACATAGCTGATTCGATCATTGTGCATATTAATAAAAAATTCGCTTACAAAAGTAGATTTTTTTTCATATATAAAAAGCGCCGTGATGAACCAATCCATGTTAAAAAATAATTCGTTAAATTAATTTTGATCAAATCCAATGAAAAAAACTGCCCTATCATTATCAGTCCTTTTATTCGGCTTATTCCCTCTTACATCACAAGCAGAAGTCACCAAAACATTGCCGATCATTGAACAACAAGCGCAAGTAGCAGGGTTTTACCAACATCAGCTGGGCAATACACAAATTACCGCCTTGCTAGATGGCACCAACTTTATGTCTCCCACACTATTTAAAGATATTTCACAGGACAAGGTTCAAGAAATTTTAAAGAAATATCATGCAGATCAAGCCAAAGGTGTACAAACATCGGTGAATGCATTTTTAGTTAACACAGGTAAATCACTGGTTTTGGTGGATAGTGGTACTGCAGATTGTTTCGGTGCGCATCTAGGCTCTGTATTAAAAAATCTCAAAGCTTCAGGTCATCAACCTGAACAAGTCAATACGATTTTACTGACACATTTACATCCTGATCATTCCTGTGGTGTCAGTAAAAATGGCATAGCAAACTACCCAAATGCCACTGTCTATGTCTCTGAAGATGAAGAAAATTATTGGTTGAATCCGAAACAGGCTGAAAAAATAGCACAAGATAAACGTGCCAATTACTTAGCAACTGTAGAAAAGATCAAAGCCGCCCTTACACCCTATCAAGCTAAAAAGCAGTTTAAAACATTTAAACTGGGTGACAACATCAATGGATTTGAAGTGATCAACACAGCAGGTCATACCCCGGGACATTTTAGTTACAAGCTAAAAACAACGGGTGAAGATATTGTTTTTATTGGGGATATTGTCCACTCTCATACAGTACAATTCGATAAACCTGAAACAGCAATAGAATATGATATTGACCCGAAAACAGCTGTTCAAACCCGATTAAAGCAGTTTGCTGATTATGCAAAACGTGGACAAACCATCGCAGCACCCCATTTGCCTTTCCCAGGCATTGGACATATTTACTCAGCAGATGGGAAGAGCTATCAATGGATTCCTGTTCATTTTAAAGATTAATGATTTTATTGTTTAAGTAGAATCTTTTTAATGATCTTTAAAAGCTCCTGCTAAGGCTAGAGCTTTTATTTTGCTTCTTAATTTCTTATCTTTTTCTTTCATCTGGGCATAAAAAAACACCCCGTTCTCTAACGAGACCGGGGTGTTTTAGATTTAAAAGCTGGCGATGACTTACTCTCACATGGGTAACCCCACACTACCATCAGCGCTAAGAGGTTTCACTTCTGAGTTCGGGAAGGGATCAGGTGGTTCACTCTTGCTATTGTCGCCAGCAAACTGTTATGGACTTGTTCGGGTCTTATTTAAATGCCTTACTTCGTACCAAATGAGTTTAACAGAACATTTGAGTTGAATATTTTAACTAGCTTTACAACTAAATCAAGTATGTTTGATCTTTTATGAATCAAATGATGCTTCGTATACAACTGCTTGGGTGTTGTATAGTCAAGCCTCACGAGCAATTAGTATTGGTCAGCTTCATGCGTCACCGCACTTCCACATCCAACCTATCAACGTCGTAGTCTTCAACGGCTCTTTAGAGGACATAAAGTCCTAGGGAAATCTTATCTTGAGGTAGGCTTCCCGCTTAGATGCTTTCAGCGGTTATCCCTTCCGAACATAGCTACCCGGCGATGCGACTGGCGTCACAACCGGTACACCAGAGGTTCGTCCACTCTGGTCCTCTCGTACTAGGAGCAGATCCTCTCAAATTTCCAACGCCCACGGTAGATAGGGACCGAACTGTCTCACGACGTTCTAAACCCAGCTCGCGTACCTCTTTAAATGGCGAACAGCCATACCCTTGGGACCTGCTTCAGCCCCAGGATGAGATGAGCCGACATCGAGGTGCCAAACACCGCCGTCGATATGAACTCTTGGGCGGTATCAGCCTGTTATCCCCAGAGTACCTTTTATCCGTTGAGCGATGGCCCTTCCATACAGAACCACCGGATCACTAAGACCTACTTTCGTACCTGCTCGACTTGTGGGTCTCGCAGTTAAGCGCGCTTTTGCCTTTATACTCTACGCGTGATTTCCGACCACGCTGAGCGCACCTTCGTACTCCTCCGTTACTCTTTAGGAGGAGACCGCCCCAGTCAAACTACCCACCAGACATGGTCCTCGTCCCGGATAACGGGACAGAGTTAGAACCTCAATATTACCAGGGTGGTATTTCAAGGATGGCTCCATAGCAACTGGCGTCACTACTTCAAAGCCTCCCACCTATCCTACACAAGTAAGATCAAAGTTCAATGTCAAGCTGCAGTAAAGGTTCACGGGGTCTTTCCGTCTAGCCGCGGGTACACCGCATCTTCACGGCGAATTCGATTTCACTGAGTCTCTGCTGGAGACAGCGCCCCCATCATTATGCCATTCGTGCAGGTCGGAACTTACCCGACAAGGAATTTCGCTACCTTAGGACCGTTATAGTTACGGCCGCCGTTTACTGGGGCTTCGATCAAGAGCTTCGCTTACGCTAACCCCATCAATTAACCTTCCAGCACCGGGCAGGCATCACACCCTATACGTCCACTTTCGTGTTTGCAGAGTGCTATGTTTTTAATAAACAGTTGCAGGGGCCTGGTTTCTGTGGCTGCCAATAGCTCAAGGAGCAAGTCCTATCACCGTCAGCAGCGTACCTTCTCCCGAAGTTACGGTACCATTTTGCCTAGTTCCTTCAGCAGAGTTCTCTCAAGCGCTTTGGTCTACTCGACCTGACCACCTGTGTCGGTTTCGGGTACGATTCCTGTGTAACTGAAGCTTAGAGACTTTTCCTGGAAGCATAGTATCAGCCACTTCGCTAGTAAACTAGCTTGCTATCAGCTCTCAGCATAGAGCACCCCGGATTTGCCTAAGATGCATGCCTACTGCCTTTCACCTGGACAACCAACGCCAGGCTGACTTAACTTTCTCCGTCCTCTCATCGCATTACACAGAAGTATTGGAATATTAACCAATTTCCCATCGACTACGCCTCTCGGCCTCGCCTTAGGGGTCGACTCACCCAGCCCCGATTAACGTTGGACTGGAACCCTTGGTCTTTCAGCGTGCGAGTTTTTCACTCGCATTGTCGTTACTCACGTCAGCATTCGCACTTCTGATACCTCCAGCATACTTCTCAATACACCTTCATCGGCTTACAGAACGCTCCCCTACCACGTATACTAAGTATACATCCGCAGCTTCGGCATATAGTTTTAGCCCCGTTACATCTTCCGCGCAGGCCGACTCGACTAGTGAGCTATTACGCTTTCTTTAAAGGGTGGCTGCTTCTAAGCCAACCTCCTAGCTGTCTATGCCTTCCCACATCGTTTCCCACTTAACTATAATTTTGGGGCCTTAGCTGGCGGTCTGGATTGTTTTCCTCTTGACTACGGACGTTAGCACCCGCAGTCTGTCTCCCGGATAGTACTCATAGGTATTCGGAGTTTGCATCGGTTTGGTAAGTCGGGATGACCCCCTAGCCGAAACAGTGCTCTACCCCCTATGGTATTCGTCCGAGGCGCTACCTAAATAGCTTTCGGGGAGAACCAGCTATCACCGAGTTTGATTAGCCTTTCACCCCTATCCACAAGTCATCCCCTGGCTTTTCAACGACAGTGGGTTCGGTCCTCCAGTTAGTGTTACCCAACCTTCAACCTGCTCATGGATAGATCACCCGGTTTCGGGTCTATACCCAGCAACTAAACGCCCTATTAAGACTCGATTTCTCTACGGCTCCCCTATACGGTTAACCTTGCTACTGAATATAAGTCGCTGACCCATTATACAAAAGGTACGCAGTCACCGAACAAGTCGGCTCCCACTGCTTGTATGCATGCGGTTTCAGGATCTATTTCACTCCCCTCACAGGGGTTCTTTTCGCCTTTCCCTCACGGTACTGGTTCACTATCGGTCAGTCAGGAGTATTTAGCCTTGGAGGATGGTCCCCCCATATTCAGACAAGGTTTCACGTGCCTCGCCCTACTCGTCATCATTATATGTGCCCTTTCGTGTACGGGACTATCACCCTCTACGGTAGCACTTCCCAGAGCTTTCCGCTAAAACACATATAACTTAATGGGCTGATCCCCGTTCGCTCGCCGCTACTGAGGGAATCTCAATTGATTTCTTTTCCTAAGGGTACTGAGATGTTTCACTTCCCCTCGTTCGCCTCGCATGACTATGTATTCATCATGCGATACCTACCTTATGGTAAGTGGGTTTCCCCATTCAGAAATCTCCGGATCACAGGATATTTGCCGCCTCCCCGAAGCTTATCGCAGGCTATTACGTCTTTCATCGCCTCTGACTGCCAAGGCATCCACCACATGCACTTAATTACTTGACTATACAACCCCAAACAGTCGCTAATCCCTACAAGGAGGATCAACAATGTGGATTCAACCACTTCTATTTGTTGCCTGTGAATTTAATCACTATACAGCTTCAATTTAATTCATATACCAAAACGCTTGATTCAGTTTTATCGCTAGTTCTCATTTCATTCAATATTAACAATTGCTTGCTAACATCAACTAAAACGAGTTAAACAATTATTTCAACTCAAATATATTCTGTTAATGATTCACTACCGCCTCGTCAGCGAGTAGTTAACTGTGATAAATCACAGAACTTAATAAGCTATCGGCTTACTAAGTTCTGTAATCACTTAGTCTGTAATTAGTGGTGGAGACTAACGGAGTCGAACCGTTGACCTCCTGCGTGCAAAGCAGGCGCTCTACCAACTAAGCTAAGTCCCCAGCTTAAGATCTTAATATATCTGCTCTTCTGTGTTCAGTAGACTTGGTGGGTCTGACAAGACTTGAACTTGTGACCCCACGCTTATCAAGCGTGTGCTCTAACCAACTGAGCTACAGACCCTCAGATACATCAATGAAGAACAACTTGTTGTGGATTCTTACCAATCGTCAATCTTTCGTTAAGGAGGTGATCCAGCCGCAGGTTCCCCTACGGCTACCTTGTTACGACTTCACCCCAGTCATCGGCCACACCGTGGTAAGCGTCCTCCTTACGGTTAGACTACCTACTTCTGGTGCAACAAACTCCCATGGTGTGACGGGCGGTGTGTACAAGGCCCGGGAACGTATTCACCGCGGCATTCTGATCCGCGATTACTAGCGATTCCGACTTCATGGAGTCGAGTTGCAGACTCCAATCCGGACTACGATCGGCTTTTTGAGATTAGCATCCTATCGCTAGGTAGCAACCCTTTGTACCGACCATTGTAGCACGTGTGTAGCCCTGGTCGTAAGGGCCATGATGACTTGACGTCGTCCCCGCCTTCCTCCAGTTTGTCACTGGCAGTATCCTTAAAGTTCCCACCCGAAGTGCTGGCAAATAAGGAAAAGGGTTGCGCTCGTTGCGGGACTTAACCCAACATCTCACGACACGAGCTGACGACAGCCATGCAGCACCTGTATGTAAGTTCCCGAAGGCACCAATCCATCTCTGGAAAGTTCTTACTATGTCAAGACCAGGTAAGGTTCTTCGCGTTGCATCGAATTAAACCACATGCTCCACCGCTTGTGCGGGCCCCCGTCAATTCATTTGAGTTTTAGTCTTGCGACCGTACTCCCCAGGCGGTCTACTTATCGCGTTAGCTGCGCCACTAAAGCCTCAAAGGCCCCAACGGCTAGTAGACATCGTTTACGGCATGGACTACCAGGGTATCTAATCCTGTTTGCTCCCCATGCTTTCGTACCTCAGCGTCAGTATTAGGCCAGATGGCTGCCTTCGCCATCGGTATTCCTCCAGATCTCTACGCATTTCACCGCTACACCTGGAATTCTACCATCCTCTCCCATACTCTAGCTTCCCAGTATCGAATGCAATTCCCAAGTTAAGCTCGGGGATTTCACATCCGACTTAAAAAGCCGCCTACGCACGCTTTACGCCCAGTAAATCCGATTAACGCTCGCACCCTCTGTATTACCGCGGCTGCTGGCACAGAGTTAGCCGGTGCTTATTCTGCGAGTAACGTCCACTCATCCTAGGTATTAACTAGAAGAGCCTCCTCCTCGCTTAAAGTGCTTTACAACCATAAGGCCTTCTTCACACACGCGGCATGGCTGGATCAGGGTTCCCCCCATTGTCCAATATTCCCCACTGCTGCCTCCCGTAGGAGTCTGGGCCGTGTCTCAGTCCCAGTGTGGCGGATCATCCTCTCAGACCCGCTACAGATCGTCGCCTTGGTAGGCCTTTACCCCACCAACTAGCTAATCCGACTTAGGCTCATCTATTAACGCAAGGTCACAAGTGATCCCCTGCTTTCCCCCGTAGGGCGTATGCGGTATTAGCATCCCTTTCGAGATGTTGTCCCCCATTAATAGGCAGATTCCTAAGTATTACTCACCCGTCCGCCGCTAGGTCAATTACCGAAGCAATCTCCCCCGCTCGACTTGCATGTGTTAAGCCTGCCGCCAGCGTTCAATCTGAGCCATGATCAAACTCTTCAGTTAAAAATCATTAGTGACTTAAGGTCACAATTCTGGCTCATCAATGTACTGACAAATTCTCTCAAATAAACTTCGAGTAATTTAAACCAATCAATCAATGATAATATTTCGATCAATCAATCAGTAAAAATCCACACAAGTTGTTCTTCATATTCTCTTAATGATCTTCTCAATGCTTCGTCAGCATCAAGCTAGGTCGGCTATACTACTCTCTATCTCTAAAAAGTCAATCTATAATGTTAATTATTTTTTCTAACAAACCCAACCCTAACCTCATCTTAAAATCTCAATTCGAAATCTTAACAACTTAATCAAGTGCCTGATTTATCAGAAGTTTTATTTAACATCACCGCCGATGGATGTGCATTCTACAGCATTCCATTCCCAACACAACCCCTTTTTTTAAACTTTTTTATCAGTTGGACATTTTTTCGACCAAAATGGCAAAATAAGTCCTTTTTCCGCTATTTTTTGTCGCTTTTTTCATCATAAGAGCAACCCCTTTCATGTTTTTATTTAAATTTTAAGCTATTTATATTTGTTTTTTTTCTTTAAACTATTTGAAATAATTTTATCATTTAATAAATTAAGTCGAATATGGCCCGTTTTATAAATAGAAGAAGCTTCTGTTTAGGAATTTTGCTCTTATGTTGCAACTATTCCTCAGCCAATTCGTCACATAATATTTTCATGATGACATTGTCTATATTAAGCTATGCCAAATGGAACACTCCTAATCCAGAATTGTGCGTCGTTGATAATGCATCCTATGCAAACCAATTTTCTGCTTATATCAAATCAAATAAGTCTCCTTTTAATATAAATTCAATACATTCCGCTGATCTAAAAAATCATCATTGTGATGCGGTATTTTTTTCGAATACTTCAGCACAAACCGAACAGGCCCTTATTGGGAAATCATTAAATTCATCTATTTTATCGTTTAGTTCAAGTAATTCTGAATGTGAAATTGGCAGCGTTTTTTGCTTATCCACCAACAAAACAGGAAATACTATTTTTAAAGTGAATTTAGATAGTTTAGCTCAGTCTAAAATACATGTTGATCCACGTGTTTTATTGCTGGCAAAGAATTCGGATTAAAATAATGATGAATAAATTTTTTAAATCGAGTTCCTTACAAACATTGTTTCGTAAATCTCAATTTACGACCTTTGCAATCACTTTATTTATTAGTACGTCTACTTTTGTCACGATTTCAGTATTTACCGTTGAATCTTATGCGAAACAAAACCTATTATTAATCAGTCGAACCGTGTCTGAACGTGTTCAACCTGCGCTAGTCTTCTCTGATAGAATCGCGATTTCACAGATTATCAATGAATATACCTTTCAACATTCAGTACGTCTGATTGAGGTTTATGATAATCAAGGTCATAAAGTTGCTGAAAGCCTAAAAAATGTTGAACACTATTCCTATATTCAAAACTTTTTTGACCATATCTTTTTAAAAGATGCCATCAAGCTAAATGTGCAACATCAAGGAAAGCTTGTCGGCCAAGTTGTGCTCTATGGAAGTTCCAATGAAATTTTAATGTTTATTTTTAAAATTTTTACGGGCTTAGCATTTGGCATGCTATTTATGGTTTTTGCTGTATGGTGGTCAGTAAACTTAACTTATCGCCATATTATGGGGTCATTTTTACCGATTATACAAATTGCACAACTATTAAGGAATCAGAAAGCATACAACTTAAGATTCCCCAAAAGTGATGTAAAAGAATTTCAAGACTTAAACAGTGTGTTCAACCAACTCTTAGATGAAATTCAATCTTGGCACACCCATCTTCAAAACGAGAATAGTGAACTTTCTTATCAAGTTCAACATGATCATTTAACCGAATTACCTAATCGTAATTATTTTTATCAAGTGTTATGTAATCTATATGAAGATACCAATCAACGTGAGAATTTAGCTTTATTATTTATTGATAATAATAATTTTAAAGCCATTAATGATCAATATGGACATTTGGTCGGTGATGAAGTTTTAAAAGAAATGGCTTCACGATTAAGACGCCATATTCGTCAAGATGATTTTGTCGCGCGCCTTGCGGGAGATGAGTTTGCAATTATATTACGTTCCATTTCTAAAATTGAACACCTCATCTCTATTGCGGAAAATCTGATTAAATGTTGTGAAGATCCTTTAATTTATAAAGGACAATCGATTTCTTTTAGCTTTAGTATCGGTATTGCCATCTCTAGTCAGGCATCAAGCCCAGAAGACTTAATTTCTCAAGCAGATCAAGCCATGTACAAAGCAAAATCTTTACAGCACCATTGGTTTATTTACCATTCATAATATTAGGGGGTTTTTATGACTTTAAAAAACGTACAACTTTCTATTCTTGCAATACTCTGCCTAGCACTTACGGGTTGTATGAATCTAGGTGGATTGAGCTATAAACAAGCTCGTGTACTCAAGAAAGAAGGTTTTGTATTAACAGATGAAGGCTGGAGTCTAGGACTACCAGAACGTTTATTGTTTGGTTTTAATGAATCGAATATTAATACCGAGCGACAAACTGAATTGGTTCGTTTAGCCACGCAATTAAACAAATATCATCTCGATAAGCTTAAAATTGTAGGTCATACCGATAATATCGGAAATCCTGAATACAATTTAAAATTATCCAAAGAACGTGCTCAAAATGTTTCAAATATATTTATTGAGCAAAAATTCAATCCACAAAATATCCAAGTGATTGGAAAAGGGGCTGACCAGCCACTTAAAGCAAATGATTCAGAAGAAAATAAAGCTGAAAACCGTCGTGTTGCTGTGATTATTATTCCTTGATAATCTTCTCTTTATTGAAAAAGATCTCTACGGAGATCTTTTTTTAGATCTATAGAATTTGACACTCGTTGACAAGCACAAATTTTAGGCATAAAAAAACCGCATCTAAGCGGATAATTTATACTTAAGCTAATACTTAAATGGTCGGAGCAGTAGGATTCGAACCTACGACCCCCTGGTCCCAAACCAGGTGCACTACCAGGCTGTGCTATGCTCCGAATTTACAACAAACTTAAGGGAATTGGGGTGAATGATGGGGCTCGAACCCACGACAACCGGAATCACAATCCGGGGCTCTACCAACTGAGCTACATCCACCGTCACATTAAGTTTTAGGATCTATAGTATCAAGCAACATATGGTGCGCCTGACAGGATTCGAACCTGTGACCATCCGCTTAGAAGGCGGATGCTCTATCCAACTGAGCTACAGGCGCATGACCAATGATACTAATATCACAGATTAACTTGCCTTGAAGAATTGGTCGGAGCAGTAGGATTCGAACCTACGACCCCCTGGTCCCAAACCAGGTGCACTACCAGGCTGTGCTATGCTCCGTTCATCTCAGCTTTTGTGTATCGCACATCGTGCGGTACGGTGTGCATTCTAGGCGTGACGCCACAAGACGTCAACACCTATCTTGAAAAAAAGTTAAAAAAACACGTCAAATGTATATTAATCAAACATTTCAGATGTTTTTTATACAATTTCTATCGTTTTAATTGAGCACTAAAGTTCAACATACGATCTAAAGGTAATTTAGCACGTTCAGCCAAAGCTGCATCTACGAATATTTCTTGATCAGCCTTTTGCAAAACTGACAAAATGCCATCTAATTCATTCATTGCCATCCACGGGCAATGTGCGCAAGAACGACAAGTTGCACCCTCACCTGCTGTAGGTGCTTCAATCAAGGTCTTATGCGGTACAGCTTGTTGCATTTTATAGAAAATGCCACGGTCTGTAGCCACAATCAAAGTGTCTTGTGGCAATGTTTGAGCTGCTTTGATTAGTTGTGAAGTACTTCCCACCGCATCCGCAATATCAATCACTGATTCTGGTGACTCAGGATGTACCAATACAGCTGCGTTCGGATACAGTGCTTTCATCTTTTCAATACCACGGGCACGAAACTCCTCATGCACGATACAGGCACCATCCCAAAGCAACATATCAGCACCAGTTTTCTTTTGAATATAACGGCCTAAATGTTGGTCTGGTGCCCAAATAATTTTCTCGCCCAAACTGTCTAAGTGTTCAATGATCTCTACAGCACAACTTGAAGTCACCACCCAATCAGCACGTGCTTTAACTGCTGCTGAGGTATTGGCATAGACCACAACAGTATGTTCAGGATGCGCATCACAAAATGCAGTAAATTCATCTACAGGACAACCTAGATCAAGCGAACAGGTTGCTTCCAAAGTTGGCATAAGTACTGTTTTTTCAGGAGAAAGAATTTTTGAGGTTTCTCCCATAAATTTAACCCCAGCGACAACCAGAGTAGTTGCCTCATGATCACGTCCAAAACGTGCCATTTCCAAAGAATCAGAAACACAACCACCCGTCGCTTCCGCAAGTTCTTGTACATCTGGATCACAATAATAATGTGCCACCAAAACAGCATTGTTTTTTTGCAACTCAGCTTTAATTTGCGCAAACTTCTGCTGTTTTACCACTGGACTCAGACTATTGTCCTTAGGTTCACCTAAACGATCTAAATGCGCTTGCACAACCGATTTTGCTTCGTTGGCAATTAAATTATTCGCATCATTCATAAGAGGTCTTCTCTTTCCTTGTCGCTGGCATCATGCTAGCGTTTATACACTTGTGAATTGATTGTACGGTTTAGCGCACATAAATTCACCACGAAAAATGTTTTGTTATAAAAAAGCCTCACGAATGAGGCTCCTTAAAAAATCAGTAGTTAAGAACGATAGTCCGCATTAATTTTCACATAATCATATGATAGGTCACAGGTATATACCGTATCTTTGGCCTGCCCTCGACCAAGGTTTACATGAATGGTCATTTCTGTCTGTGACATTACACGCGCACCAGCTTCTTCGGTATAGTCTTCAGCAGCACCACCATCTTTACAAATTTGCACGTCGTCTAACCAGACTTGAATTTTTTCAACATCCAAATCTTTCACGCCAGCATAACCAATCGCAGCAAGAATACGCCCCCAGTTTGGATCAGACGCAAAAATTGCCGTTTTAACCAATGGTGAATGGGCAATGCTATAAGCAATATCACAGCATTCTTGTGTGTCATTTCCACCATCAACCGTGATAGTAATGAATTTGGTCGCCCCTTCCCCATCACGAATAATCAGTTGCGCCAAACGCTTCATCACACGCGATAAAACATCCAAGATCACAGTATAACGAGCATCATCTTCACTGCTAATTTCTATACCACCAGCCATTCCGGTTGCAGCAAAGATGCATGAATCATTGGTAGAAGTATCACCATCCACAGTAATCCGATTAAATGATTGGTCTGCACTAATTTTTAACATTTTTTGCACAAGATTTCGTGCAATTGGCGCATCGGTTGCAACAAAACTCAACATGGTCGCCATATTGGGGCGAATCATGCCTGCACCTTTAGAAATCCCAGTCATTGTATAGGTTATACCATCAAGCTCGAACTGTTCTGAGGTGCCTTTTGGTGTAGTATCCGTGGTCATGATCCCAGTCGCAGCGTCTGTCCAAGTGGAGTCATTCAAACTATTTAGTGCAGGCTGTAAACCTTGCGTTAAACGCTCAATGGGCAGTTGTTCACCAATAACCCCTGTAGAGAATGGCAATACCTCAAATTCTTCTACCTGCGCTAACTCAGCAAGCTTTAAACAGGTCAATTGTGCATTTTGCATGCCCAATTTGCCTGTACCCGCATTAGCATTCCCAGTATTGATGACCAAATAGCGCGGATTAGCTTGTGCTAAATGCGCTTTCGACACATGAACTGGTGCTGCGCAAAATGCATTTTGGGTAAATACACCCGCAACATTGGTACCTTGTGCAAATTCAAAAATAACTAAATCTCGTCGATTTGGATAACGGACATACGCCTCAGCAGAGCCAATTTTTACACCTTGTACCACATGCATATGCGGCATAGACACGTCACCAACAGCCATTTTCAAATGTCCACATGAATTAAAATGAAAATACAGCTTATTAGAATTCTCCATAAAAATCGAGCTTATTAAAATGCTTATTTATTTTTACTATAAGAAAAGCTTATTCATTTGAATATAAAATAAAAAAGCCAGTAAATATACTGGCTTTACATCAGCAACGTATCACTGTTGAATAGCAGTTGTTGTATCTGCAGCCAACAATGCTTGCTTTACTTTTTCTTGACTAGATACTGACAAGGCTGGATTCGAAGCAACAACACGATTAATCGTGGCCGGTGTTACCGCAGCAATTGCCGCAGTTTTTAAAATAATTGGGCGTCCGCCTGTATTACCTAAAGTATAACGAATACCAGTACGTGGACTGATTACAGTCGTGGTTTCATTTTTTACTTCTGCTTGGGCTGTCACTGCGCCTGTAGCAGCTTGTACTTTTTCCACTGTCGTCGTTTGTGGTGCTGTATCTGCAAATGCCAATGCTGGAACTGCTAAAGTTGCAACAAATAAAGGTTTTAATAATTTTTTCATTATCTTCCCAAAGATCTTTTCCAATTGAGCAACTTAATACCACTTAATCACATTTCCTGCAATAAAAATTAACGCATGGTAATAACTTGTAAAAAAAGCAGAACAATTGTTCTGCTTTTTCGTAACACTTTCAGGGTCTATTCACTAATTAGATTTTGCCGTGACATTGTTTGTATTTCAAACCTGAGCCACAAGGACAAGGTGCATTTCGGCTTTCTGGTGCAACAACCTTATCACTATCAGTGAATTGTGCATCAACAATTTCATTACTGACCGTACCGCTTAAACCATCCACTTCATCATGTGCAAAGTTAAGACGCATAGATTCAGCTTGAGCCTGTTGTTGAGCTTCCATTTCAGCAAGCTCTTCAGGTGTTGGGATATGCACACGAGAAATATCAGTAACCACGTCTGACTTAATCACACCCAACATATTGACGAATAAATTGAAGGCTTCCTTCTTATATTCTTGTTCAGGGTTCTTTTGTGCATAACCACGTAAGTGAATCCCTTGACGCAAATAGTCCATCGCAGCCAAATGGTCTTTCCAATGACGGTCTAATGAACCCAACATGAAGTGACGTTCAAGTGTCGCAGCAGTATCATCCCCCATCTGTTCACGACGATTACGGTAACGTGTAACGATCTCATCAGAAATACGCTCAACCAAGGCTTCTTCATCTAGACGACGATCTTCTTCCAACCATTGACTTACAGGAAGATTAATCCCCAAATCTTCATTCAATGCATTTTCAAGCCCTTGAATATCCCATTGATCATGGATAGATTCAGGTGGAATATAGGTTTCGATTAAACCTTTCACGACTTCACGGTGCATTTCTTCAATATAATCTTGAAGTGAACTTTCCTCTAAGATTTCATCACGCTGCGAATAAATAATTTTACGTTGTTCATTATTTACATCATCGTATTTCAATAAGTTTTTACGAATATCAAAGTTACGTGCTTCAACTTTGCGCTGTGCATTTTCAATAGAGCGTGACACCATTTTATGTTCAATGGCTTCATTCTCTTGTAATCCCATCGCACGCATCATTGCCACAACACGATCACCTGCGAAAATACGCATCAAATCATCTTCTAATGACAAGAAGAAACGTGAAACACCGGGGTCACCTTGACGACCAGAACGCCCACGCAACTGATTATCGATCCGACGCGATTCATGGCGCTCAGAACCAATGATGTGTAAACCACCTGAACTCAACACCATTTCGTTGTTTTGTTCCCATTCCGCTTTAAGACGAGCTTCGTCTTCAGCAGTATAGTTTTCAATTTTGGCAAGTTTTGCTTTCCAGTTACCACCAAGCAAAATATCTGTACCACGACCAGCCATATTCGTTGCAATGGTTACTGCACGTGGTGAACCTGCTTGAGCAATAATATCTGCTTCACGCTCATGTTGTTTAGCGTTCAAGACTTCATGGGTAATACCTGCATCTCGCAACTTATCAGATAAAATTTCTGATGCTTCAATGGTTGCAGTACCAATCAAGATAGGTGCAACACCTGCTTCATGAATTTTCTGAATTTCTTCAATAATTGCATTGTATTTACCATTACGGTTTAAATAAATTAAATCGTTTTGGTCATTACGAATCATCGGACGATGGGTTGGAATAAGCACCACATCCAAACCATAGATTTCTTTCATTTCCGCAGCTTCAGTATCAGCAGTACCTGTCATACCTGAAAGTTTTTTGTATAAACGGAAATAGTTTTGGAATGTCGTAGTTGCCAAAGTTTGGTTTTCAGGTTGAACTTCTAAGCCCTCTTTGGCTTCAACGGCTTGGTGTAAACCTTCAGACCAACGACGACCTGGCATGGTACGACCAGTATTCTCATCAACAATAATTACTTCACCATCATGTACGATGTAATGAACATTACGTTGATAAAGGAAATGTGCACGAATTGCAGCAGACACATGATGAACGAGATTTAGATTTGATGGTGAATATAAGCTTTCGCCTTCAGCCAACAAGCCCATTTTAATCAATTCATCTTCAACAGTTTCATAACCGACTTCAGTCATTTCAACTTGGCGTTGCTTTTCATCAATCCAGAAATGACCGCCATCTGCGACTTTTTCTTCTTTTTGAGCATGCAACTTCGGTGGAATACTATTGATTGCAACATAAAGCTGTGATGAGTCATCACTTTGACCCGAAATAATCAACGGTGTACGTGCTTCATCGATCAAGATCGAATCGACCTCATCGATAATCGCATAAATCAAACCACGTTGCTTTTTCTCAGCCATAGAGAAAACCATGTTATCGCGCAGATAATCGAAACCAAATTCATTATTGGTACCGTAAGTAATATCTGAACGATATGCTTCAGCTTTCTCTATCGGTGATTGCATCGAATAGATTACACCAACGCTTAAACCCAAGAACTCATAAAGCGGACGGTTTAATTCAGCATCACGTTGTGCCAAGTAATCGTTGACCGTGATGACATGAACACCTTGCTCACTAATTGCATTTAAATATACAGCCAAAGTACCCATCAGGGTTTTACCTTCACCTGTACGCATTTCTGCAATTTTTCCTTCATGCAAAGTAATACCACCAATGAGCTGCACATCATAATGACGCATACCCATGACACGTTTTGCTGCTTCACGACACACCGCAAACGCTTCTGGCATTAATTTATCTAGGCTTTCACCTTTCTTATATCTTTGTTTGAATTCTTCAGTTTTTGCAGATAAGTCTGCATCACTGAGTGCAGATGTCGTCGGCTCGAGCGCATTAATCTTATCGACAATTTTACGCATACGTTTTAGTTCGCGCTCGTTTTTAGTACCGAAGATTCCTCCGATCAGACTTGCCAACATATAAACTCTCTAAATCTTTGTGAAATAAATTTTTCTCAGACGATATTATGGTGGTAGAAATTTGAAGTACAAGGGTTTTGCACAAATCCAATCAAAAAAATCTGACGATTAGTTCTAGCACGTATCAGCTAAGGCGCATTAATGTAGCAAATTTAACCGATATTTGCAGTGAGGTAGAGATCAATTATATGTTTTTTTTCATATGCTTCTTTTATTAATATCCATTTTCTTCATAAAGAAATACAAAAACACTATTTTTAATTATAAAAAAACTGGGTAATAGTAGTTTGGACGAGCCAAATAACAAACAACATTTTTAGATATTGAGGTTTCAAAATGACTTTACGATTAGGTGACATTGCACCAGATTTCACTCAGGAATCTAGTGAAGGTCCAATTAAGTTTTATGATTACTTGGGCGACAGTTGGGGGGTTTTATTCTCACACCCTGCCGATTATACGCCAGTATGTACCACTGAGTTGGGTTATACCGCAAAACTAAAAGATGAGTTTGAACAACGTGGGGTAAAAGCCATTGCCCTTTCAGTGGATGATGTGGAATCGCATAAAGGTTGGATCAACGACATCAATGAAACGCAAAATACCACTGTAAACTTTCCAATCATTGCAGACAAAGATCGGAAGGTGTCGACGCTGTATGATTTCATTCATCCAAATGCCAGTGAAACTCTCACCGTGCGGTCTTTAGTTATTATTGATCCCAATAAGAAAGTTCGCTTAATCATTACCTACCCTGCATCAACTGGACGTAATTTTAAAGAAATTCTACGTGTAATTGATTCATTACAACTGACTGACAATTATAAAGTTGCCACACCTGCAAATTGGCAAGATGGTGAAGATGTGGTCATTATCCCGTCGATCAAAGATGAAGCGGAGCTGAAGCAACGCTTCCCAAAAGGTTATACGGCGGTTAAGCCCTATCTTCGTCTTACTCCACAACCCAATAAATAATATACAATATTGAATTTTTTAGAATAAAGCGATTAACTTCAAAAGATCACATAGCAATTTTATGTGATCTTTTTTTACATCCTTTTGTTATAAAAAAATATTTTCAATACACTTTAAAAAACACTTCAAACAACAATAAAATCATTAAAAAATATAAAAGACACCGAAGTGCCTTTTATGATCAAAGATCAGCGAACAAATATTATGCAGGAATACGTAAAACTTGTCCTGGGAAAATATCATCCGCATTTTTTAATAAAGGGCGGTTCGCTTCAAAAATTTTATTATATTGGTTGGCATCACCATAAAATTCTTTTGAAATTTTAGACAAATTATCACCTGATTTAACCGTATAAAACTTACTTTCAGGTTCAGGTGTTGCAACTGTCATTTGGTCATCAACTTGCGCAACATGATCAATGTTTCCCACAGCAAGAATGATTTTCTCTTTATCTGCCTGAGTTTGTACTTGACCATGAATTGTCGCCAAATCAGAAGCACCGTTATAACTTACGGAAAGTCCTGTTACTGGTAAACCTAACGCTTTAATGTGTCCCAATAACTTATTGGCTATTTCTTGTGCAGATGGTTCTGATGGCGTTGCTGGTGCTGCTTGTGGCTCAGCTGGTGCTGTATTTTTCTTACCAATTCCTTTAATAAAATCAAAAAGACCCATATTTAGTACTCCATATCATTATTGAAAATTGTTTTACTGAGAATGTATTACTGTGAACTGTTATACAAATTTACGAACTCTATTTTTATAGCTAAAAAGCATCAGGATGTGCGTTGTCATTGGTGATAAAAAGGTAACGATATGTAACCAATGTTTTGATTTTAAACTTATTTAGTTGTTATTAATGGTTGAGTCATCGCCAATCAAAGATTCGCTCGAAACCCTAACTTCAGGCGTAAAAAAACCACCCAAAGGTGGTCTTTTTACGTATAACAACACCGTGTTATACAATCAACACATTAACCAAGTTTTTTAGTTACATAGTCGATAGCTGATTGAACAGTTGTGATTTCGTTAGAATCTTCATCTGGAATAGTGATGTCGAAGTCATTTTCGAAAGACATAACAAGTTCTACTAGGTCTAGAGAATCAGCACCCAAATCATCCATGAAAGATGCTTCGTTTTTGATTTCTTCAGCTTTGATACCTAATTGTTCTGCAACAGCTTGTTTAATGCGTTGTTCGATATCGCTCACAGGAATTCTCCTCATTGCTTGTGGCGGCTTTTAATTGCCTGATAGTTTAATTGAATATTTACTTTTTTCAAAGTTTATACATCGCATTACGCCATGTATAAACCACCATTTACGTGTAATACTGTGCCTGTAATGTAACTGGCTTTGTCAGAAGCCAAAAAACTTACTGCATTTGCAATATCTTCTGGTTGACCAAATCGATTTAACGCAACTTGATCACTCATTTTTTTGCGAATATCTTCACTCAACTGCTCAGTCATTTCTGTTGCAATAAAACCTGGTGCAATACAGTTGACTGTAATCTGACGGCTTCCCATTTCTTTTGCGAGACTGCGACTGAAAGCTTCAATCCCTGCTTTTGCAGCAGAATAGTTGGCTTGCCCTGGATTAGCAAAATGTGCAACAACAGAACTAATATTGATAATGCGTCCAAAGCGAGCTTTGGTCATACCTTTCAATACACGTTTAGATAAGCGGAATACAGCTTTTAGATGGATATTGAGAATATCGTCCCAATCCTCTTCAGACATACGCAACAATAAATTGTCTTTGGTAATTCCAGCATTATTCACCAGTATCATCACTGAACCATATTTTTGTTCAATGTCTGATACCAATGCATCAATTGCTGCACCATCACGTACATCTAGTAATGCACCAGCACCATTTTCAGCAAAAACTGTTGAAAGTTTTTCTGCACCCGCTGCCGATGTTGCTGTACCTACAACAAAATAACCATCTTGAATTAATTGCTGAGCGATGGCAGCACCAATCCCTCGGCTCGCGCCTGTCACTAATGCGACTTTGCGTTCTTGTGTCATGCAATTTTCCCTTCAGCCACTAAGATAGCATTCAGTGCATCTTCCATACGACTTTGTGTATCGAGTGGAAATGCTTTTTCGATATTTGGTAAACGTTTTGCTAAATTCGCCAATACATTCCCTGGACCACATTCAGCAACATACTGAATGCCTTGGTCTTGAATGAATTGCATGGTTTTAGTCCACTGTACTGACTGATACAACTGTGCTGTTAACGCTAAGCGCAATTGGCTTGTATCTGTCGCGATTCCAGCATTGACATTTTGTATTACAGGAATGCTTGGTAGCTCAATGGCAGTTTGTTCCAAAGCTTCTGCAAACTGTACAGCAGCAGGTTTCATTAGAGAACAATGTGATGGTACAGATACAGGTAATGCAATTGCTTTACCGCCGTTTTCTTTCGCAATGATCATGACAGCTTCGACTAGAGTTTTGTCACCTGCGATAACAACTTGACCTTGCGCATTATAGTTTGCAGCTTCAACAGAACCACGACCTTGCACATTGGCTTGCTCGCACAATTCAAGTACTTTCGCATCATCTAGACCGAGAATGGCGGCCATTGCGCCTTGCCCCTGAGGCACAGCGCTTTGCATCAATTTACCGCGTAAATTTACCAACTTGACTGCATCTGCCAAAGTCATCGACTCTGCAGCAACTAAAGCACTGTATTCGCCTAATGAATGACCTGCGAGGTATTTTGGTACAACACCACCAAGATCTAACCATACACGCCATAAAGCAATACTTGCTGTCAATAAAACAGGTTGGGTATTTTCAGTTTGATCTAAACCTTCACCGCTTTGTGCAATGTGCCATAAATCAAAACCGATGGCATCTGATGCTTCAGTAAAGGTTTCTTGTACACCACTAAACTGTTCTGCAAGTTCAGCAAGCATACCCACTTTTTGTGAACCTTGACCTGGAAACAAAAATGCAGTTTTTGTTGCTTGAGCTGCTTGTTCGAATCGTTTGGCAGACATATAAAAAGTCCCTTATTTAATCTTGATCGTTTCCGATGGCGCAATTTTACATTAAAAAAAAATTAATTTAATTGCGAAATACAACAAAAAAACCAGTCATTCAAAACAAAAAAAGGGAGCTTTCGCTCCCATTTTTTACTAAGCTTGCGCTTAATACTTACCAATTATTCAGCATCAGCTGCTTTAGCGAATAATTGACGACCACGGTAGAAACCATCTTTAGTCACATGGTGACGACGGTGAGTTTCACCAGTAGTTTGGTCTACAGTTAGTGCATTCTCGGTTAAAGCGTCATGTGAACGGCGCATGTCACGGCGAGAGCGACTTTTACGGTTTTGCTGAACGGCCATGATGGCTCCTTACAAATCGAAAAAATGGATCAGAACAAATTCGGTTGTCTTAACTTAACAGTATAACACAAAATTTAGTTAAGTTTACCCTTCAAACCTGCCAAAACTTCAAACGGATTATCCCGTTTTTCTTCAACAGTGTCCTGAACGGCTGGTTGGTGCTTATGTTCACAAGCATCATGCTTAGGAGACAGAGGCATCAACAATAACAATTCATCTTCTAAAAGTGCAAGTAAATCAACAGTTGCAGGAGTATTGGTTAAATAATCCCCTTTAATTGTTGCTTCACTTTCACCTAGTACGATGAAATCAGCATCCTCATCCAAGCGCTCTATCAGTGACTCATCATCTATTAAAGCTAAATGGAAATCAGAAACTAGTGTAATTTCAACAGAATCCAGACAACGCTGACATTCCATTGGAACTTTAGTATCTACATGACCATCTAGCCAAACAATACGATGATACGCATCCATTGATAGCTTACAGTCTATATTGATCAATTGATCATCAATTGATCCAACAGCTTCACGGGAAATACGAACAAAGCGAGACAATGGCAGGGTACCTGACCATGTAAAGCCTTGTTCAGCCCATTTAAACGGCTCTATCTGTGCCGGAAAGGTATTTGCTGACATAATTAAGGCGGCAATTCTACAAATTCATAGGTACTCTGTCAAAGATTAAGATACAATTTTGTACTTATTTAGACAGATCTCTTGAGTAATACAAGCCATGCATCAGTTGCAGCCGCAACCTGAAGTCACTACTTCATTACAATTCAATACGCATTCAACTTCTGAAAACACATTGCAAGCCGCCGATGTGCAACGCTTATCATGGGCTAACTTACAAACAGAAGTACAACACGTTGATTGGCTTATCTTACACTTTAATCACTGGTTTTCCCACCTAAATGTGACGCTTGTTCGTGGTGATTTTGAACCAGAGTATTTCCCTGCTAGCGAACACAGCCCTGCCCGTATTCAGTTTGCACATGGTTTTTTCAACAGTGCTCTGCATGAAATCAGTCATTGGAGCATTGCCGGAGAACAACGCCGTTTATTGCCTGATCTCGGTTACTGGTATGCACCCGATGGTCGTACAGCTGAACAACAAGCCTTATTTGAGCAAGTTGAAATCAAGCCTCAAGCCATTGAATGGTTATTTTCCAAAGCATTTGGACGAAAATTTCGAGTTTCGCTGGATAATCTGACTGGTGAAGGTGGTGACGGCTCGACATTTAAAGACAATGTCTATGTACAAGTTCAGGAATTTTTTTCGGGTAAAGCCAAACTTCCACGCGATGCAAAACATTTAATTCAGTGTATTTGTCTATGTACTCGAGGTGGCAAAACATTACAAAGCACTGAATTTAATCGTAACGATCTTGATTAAACCCGTAATTTTTTTAAAACATTGATTGCAACGATTTACTTTCCCAAGTAATAATTGAATTAACAATAAATCAGGAGAATAAATATGCTGCATTTAAGAGTACATCCTGACAATCCTCAACCACGTTTAATCAGCCAAGCAGTCGAAAGAATTCGATCAGGTGATGTTGTGGTTTACCCAACTGATGCCGCTTATGCAATCGGCTGTCAAATTGGAAATAAAAGTGCAATGGAGCGTATTGCTCAGATCCGCGGTCTAGGGGCAAAGCATCAGTACGCGATTATCTGTGCAGATTTATCTGATATTGCAACCTATGCCAAAGTAGACAATGCAATGTATCGTCTACTTAAAGCCAATACCCCAGCCGTAACCACATATATTTTACCCGCAACCAGTGAAGTTCCACGACGCTTGATGCATCCCAAGAAAAAAACTATCGGCTTACGTGTTCCAAGTAATCCCGTCTGTCAGATACTATTAAAAGAGTTGGGAGAACCCTTACTGACCAGTACTTTGATTTTACCTGGTCAAGATGCACCAATGGATGATCCCTACGATATTGAACAATTACTGGAAAAACGTATTGATGTGTTTATTGACAGTGGTTTAGGTACCTTAACCACCACTAGTATCGTTGATTTATCAGGAGCGAACCCTGAAATTATTCGTCGTGGTGTAGGCGATGTAAGCGCTTTTGAGTAAGCTCCAAACTGCATTTAATCGCTGATACGTGATTAAAGAATCAAGGCTTGATAGAAGTAAGATGCGATGGATTTATTCACCACGTTATTAAATATTAATAACGTACAAAATGATCAAATTTTCTTTGTTGAAAAGCCTTGGACACCTGAATCACAAGTTACTGTGTTACATGTCTCTTTCGCTAAAAAATCCCTTAGCAAAAAAATTTCAGTTCTATCTAGTAGTCAAAGAACTAAAACACTTAGTCTTGCAGTTTGAAACTCGAAATGTTTGTTTAATAGAGCTGTGCTATTTAATTATCGAACATGTCCTTGAAAAAAATAAAATTATTCAACATCTTTAAAACTTAGATTAAATATGAAAAAAATTCTTTATGTCTTGGTCATTATTCTTGAATTACTTATCAGTTATCCCTTTATTAAATCACCTAATGTTCGTATTTATCATGAAGAGCATGAAATCATTTTAGAAAACATTTTCTTAGGTGAGTATTATTTAGATTTCAATAAACTAAAAATTCAATCTATACAAAATCATACCCTTATTTGTGAAATTGAACACCCTCACATTCTTTACCCTGCAGATCGGCAAAAGATTAATACTCATCAAGTAAGCATTCATCAAGCAAATAATAAGCAACAGATCAGACTCAAAAAAGGGATCAATGATGAACTGAGTATTTGGGGAAGCGCATTTCAACACCCCACAGTAAAACCGTGCCTATTAAAAAATGAAACTTATATTGTTTCAATCTGGGGAAACAACGGCTCTGGTTTTTCAACACGTAAACGCTTAAAAATCTTCATTCCATGAGCTGTGATTTGAGCTCTATTAAACACAACAATTGTATTTTTAGATTGGTATTTTTCTCAATTCAGTTTATAAACAAAGCACAATCCTAAAAACAAATGCTTAATTATGATTTATAAGGTACATCATTTACATTGTGGAACCATGTGTCCGATGTGTGCACCACTATACGGACAAAAAGGTTTGTATGGAAAAATGGTGTGTCATTGCCTATTGATTGAAACAGACAAGGGGCTTGTTTTGGTCGATACCGGTTTTGGGATGCAAGACTACCTTCACCCACAAACACGTTTAGGTAAAGCTTTTACTAAAATAAGTGGCATACAAGCTGATTTCAATCTCACAGCCATTTCTCAAATTCAACAATTGGGTTTTAAACCATCCGATGTTCAACATATTTTGGTCAGCCATTTAGACTTAGATCATGCAGGTGGTATTTCAGACTTTCCCAATGCCACGGTTCACATCTTATCCAGTGAGTTTAATGCTGCACAAAAACTTTCAGTCATGAATAAATTGCGCTATCGACCACAACAATTTAAAAATCATCGCTACTGGAATTTTCTTGAACCTATAAATGGCGAAGCATGGTTTAACTTCCAAAAAGTTCAAGGTTTTAATATTTTCAATGATGAAATTTTATTAATTCCTTTAGTCGGTCATACTGTAGGACATTGCGGTATAGCGATCAAACAACAAGAGAGATGGTTATTGTTCTGTGGCGATGCTTATTTTAATCATCTAGAACTCAACCCTAAGAATAAATTACGCGCGCTCGACAAAATTGAATATCTCCTAGCAGAAGATAATACATTGCGCTTAAAAACATTATCACAACTGCAACAGCTTGCACAGAATAAAGCAAAAATTGAAATTATCTGTGCCCACGATCCTGTTGAACTAGACCGATATTTAAAACATGCTTAAATCTCAATTATTACGTTATACCACTATCTTCGCACTCAGCGTACAGCTTTCAGCATGTATGACAACAGCTGCACTTCCAGATCATGAGCGCCCAAAACAATGGGGAACTATTGTTGCTCCACAGTATAATTTTTATCGAATCAGTGACACCGTTTTTCGTAGTGAACAACCCAGTGCTGAACTTATTCCTGAGTTAAAAACCAATCATATTGATGTCGTTATTAATTTAAGAAGTCGCAATAAAGATAAAACCGTCTTTTCAAAACAAAACTTTCAATTGGTTCATATCCCGATCAATACTTGGGCAATTGATCGTCATGATCTACTCAATGTCATGAAAACAATTCAAATCGCAAAAGCCCAAAACCAGAAGGTTTTAATCCATTGCTATCATGGTTCTGATCGTACTGGGGCAAGTGTTGCAATGTACCGAATTATTTTTGAGAACTGGTCTGTGAAGGATGCTTTAAATGAAATGAAGCATGGCGGTTATGGCTTCCATCCAATCTGGGGCAATATTGAAAAACTTTTTACCCCTGAAAATATAAAATGGATCCGTGAGCAACTCGCGAATCCATCTTTAACCACAAAGACCTAATTCATAGCGTTTAACGTCGGTCTAGAGGTACCCACTCGATTACCCAAGCCGACTTCATGCCTAGACTCGCATCAGAATTGATCTTCTTACGTGCTGAATCAGCAGTCTCTCGATCTTTCGATGGTCCAACCATAATACGAATACCTTTTGAGGTTGGACTCTTAGTCACTTTGTAGCCCTTGGCACGTAGTTTAGCAGCGACAGCATCTGCATTGGCTTCATTGGCGGCAAGCGCAACTTGTACCATCCATTGCTTATCACCATTTTCAAGCAAATCACGTGCTTTTTCAGCTTCCGCTTTTTTCTTTGCTTCTTCTTGTGCTCTATGTTTTTTATCCGCTTCTACTTTCTTGTCTTCCGCTTGCTTTTTCTCAGCAGCAGCTTTCTTTTCAGCATCTAGCTTACGTTTTTCATCTGCTTTTTGTTGTTCTTCTAATTTACGTTTCTTGTCTTCAGCGGCTTTTTTATCTGCTTCTGCGGTAGCTTGACGCTTCTGCTCAGCTAACTTTTTTTCAGCATCGGCTTTTTGCTTTAATTGAGCATTTTGCTGTTCAAGTTTTTTCTGCTCTGCTGCTTTCTGTTGCGCTTTGGCTTTTTCATCCTGTACCAGCTCAGGAGGAATATCAGCCCCTTCCTGTGCTGCCGCAGCAGCTGCACCACGTCTTGCATTTGCAGCGGCATACTCTTCAGCTGCTTTACGTGCAGCATCTGCTTCTGCCTGTTGTTGCGTACGTAAAAAATCAGCTGCTTTTGCTTCTTGTTCAGCAACCGCTTTTTCACGGGCACGCTTCTGCTCTTCTAACAGACGTTTTTCAGTCGCAACGTCGACAGTCAACGGCTGCAATTGTACAGGCTCACCTGCAGGTGTCGCTTTATTTTGCTGAGCTTGGCTTGTCGGCTGTGTCTCCACTTGGCTTTGGTGGATTTCTTCTTTACCTTTTAGAAGCAATGCCGCCAATAGAACACCACCACTTAATAAAACAACACCACCCATCCAGCGTTGTTTGTTATTCATTGACATTCGTCTAAATACTCCCAGACCGCTTCTAAGGTATGGAATGAACCACACACCAAAATCAGCTGATTATTATTGGTTTCTGCAAGCGCTGATTGAAATGCTGCTTGTACACAATCAAACTGTTCAACTGTCTCATACTGTAAAGCAGTTTGTAATTGTTCCAATGATGCCGCACGAGGCACAGTTAATGGTGCAATTTTCCACTTTAATACAGTATTTTTCAACAACTTGACCACAGAATCTACATCTTTGTCGGACAACATTGAAAAAACAGAGACAACTTCTGTGTACTGTTTATTGTATTCTAGGAATTTTCGCAATTGCTTTAACAAAAATTCTACACCATGCGGATTGTGTCCCGCATCAAAAATTACTGTTTTATCGTGTATTTTTCTAATCTCAAAGCGCCCTGACAATTGTGCGTTCAGGATACCTTGCGAAATCGCCTGTTGTGAAACTGTTAAACCACTCACCAAAATTGCAGCGACAGCCGCAGAAATATTTTCCAGTGCCAAGTGTCCCAAAGGAAGTTTTAAAGTCGTTCCTGAGCTTGCAAAATTCCAAGATTGGCCATCTTCTGAGTTATCATAAAAATAATCGTGGTTTAACGCATATAGCGTAGCATTGGTTTCTTGTACTTTATGTTGTATAGCTTGTGGTATGTCTTGTGCACCCGCAAAAATAACGGGGATATTTGCCCGAATAATGCCCGCTTTTTCAAAAGCAATTTTTTCAATCGTATCGCCAAGCCAATCGGTATGGTCTAAGCCAATATTGGTAATCACAGCCACATCTGGATTAACCACATTGACCACATCCAGACGACCACCAAGACCAACTTCAAGTACCCAAACATCACATTGTTTTTGTTTAAAAATAACAAATGCAGCCAAAGTTGTGGCTTCAAAAAAAGATAAAGATAAATCACAAATACGGCGGGCTTGATCAACCGCAACAAAAGCATCAATCAAAGTTTGATCATCAACTTCTTGTCCAGCCAGTTTAACCCGCTCATTAAAACGATAAATATGTGGAGACTGGTATAAACCAACATTCAATCCTTGGGCATTGAGAATCGCAGCGAGTGTAGTTGTGGTTGAACCTTTGCCATTTGTTCCCGCAACAGTAATCACTTTGGCTTTGGGGTTAATCACTCCAAGTTGTTCTGCCACAGGAATCACGCGCTCTAAGCCTAAATCAATCCCTGTAACGTGAACATGGCTCCAATAATTGAGCCATGTTTTTAAATCATCAGTATTTAAAGGTGCTGTTTGGTTGTTCAAGGCAAATTCATCAGTTTCGCTACAATACGATATACAGTATCACGTAATGCGTGACGATGAACAATTTGATCGATTACACCATGATCAAGCAAAAATTCCGCACGTTGGAATGGTTCTTCCAGCTTCTCACGTACAGTTTGTTCAATCACACGTTTACCTGCAAAGCCAATCATCGCTTTAGGTTCAGCAATATGTACATCACCTAACATTGCCAATGATGCTGTTACACCACCATACACAGGATGGGTTAATACCACGATATAAGGAAGATGCGCATCTTTCATTTTTTGAATCGCCGCAGAGGTACGCGCCATTTGCATCAAAGACAACATGCCTTCCTGCATACGAGCACCACCTGAAGCAGCAAAACAAATCAGTGGTTGCTTGTCTTTAATCGCTTTTTCAGCAGCTTGTACAAAACGGTCACCGACCACAGTACCCATTGATCCAGCCATAAAGTCGAATTCAAATGCGCATGCAACCATTGCAATATTTTTAACTTGACCTTGCATCACCACAAGGGCTTCAGTTTCACCTGTTTTTTCCTGCGCTTCTTTAATACGCTCTGGATAAGGCTTGCTGTCTACAAAATGCAGAGGATCTTTTGCAGCAAATTCTTGACCAAGTTCAGTGGTCACATTATCAAAAAACCAATTTAAACGATCACGTGCTTTCATTTTCAAATGTTCATCGCATGACGGACAAACATAAGCATTGAAAGACATTGCAGTACGAGTCACGAGTGCATGACATTCAGGGCACTCAATGGTTGGTTCTGTAAACGTCGCTTTGAGTGTTTGTTGTTGGTCAGGCATATGAATGCCTGGAACTGTACGATCTGTCCACGGCGTTGTTGCGCTGAGGATTTTCCCTGATTTCACTTCTTGATTCATACTAACTCATCGAGCGCGGCTCGAAGCTCCTTGACTTTATTCACTGCTGCTTCAACAGCTTGTTCTGGTGCAAGATTTGCAAATGGTTTGACAAAAGCACTTCCGACAATCACTGCATCAGCAACTTGACCTACTGCTTTTGCAGAAGCGGCATCACTAATCCCAAAACCTACCCCAACTGGAATATCGGTAAAGGTTTTGATTTTTTCAATACGTGCTGCAACTTCAGTTGTATCCAATGTTGCTGCACCCGTTACGCCTTTTAAAGACACATAGTAAATAAAGCCACTTGCTTGTTTCACTACATGCTGAATACGTTCATCGGTAGAGGTTGGTGCAAGCAAAAAGATTTGATCCATATTGTACTTTTGCAATACTTCATCTAAATCTTGTGCTTCTTCAGGTGGTAAATCCACAAGAAGTACCCCATCAACACCACAGTCATTCGCATAAGCCACAAACTTTTCATAACCAATCACTTCAACAGGGTTTAAGTACCCCATTAAAACAACCGGCGTTGTCGTGTCTTTTTGGCGAAATTCTTTAACCATATTCAAGGCATCAAAGGTATTGGTACCCGCAGCTAAAGCGCGCTCTGCTGCAAGTGCAATCACTGGACCATCTGCCATAGGATCGGAAAATGGCAATCCAAGTTCAACTACGTCTACGCCTGCTGCAACCATTTGATGTAACAATGGTACGGTTACATGTGGTTGAGGATCACCCGCCATAACATAAGAAACCAAAGCCTTACGCTGTTGAGATTTAAGCTGTGCAAAACGAGTGGCTAAACGTGACATAGGATTGTACATTCCTTGAATTGTTCAAACTTGAGGAGTTTTTAGATCATTAAACGCCAGTAAACAAACTCAAAATAGATTTATTTACGGTTTAATCATCCAAATGTATAAATACAAGACACTGCATTGTAACGCTATTTTTTACTCAAAGGATAGAGTCACATAGTCGCTCTCGCATATCTTGTTTTATATCACAAATAATAAAACAACCCATGGATACATTTAGCGCTATTTTCAAGTTGAGGACAATGATCAAAGCTACCTATTTTTAAGCTTGTGAAAAAATATCAATATAAGTAAAAAATAAAGTTAAATCATAATCCTATAACTAAAAACCTTATCACCCACATTACTTAATTATTTTTCAGAAATTGCAAAAGCTGTTTATACTAGTCAGGATTCTGATTTTTTATCTCCTCTTATGACCACACATTCTCAGGCTAAAGTGCAAGCCAGCGTGCTTGCGCTCTTGCCGCTTATTGTTTTTTTAGCCATTTTTTTAGGCAGTGGTATTTATCACACGATCATTGGTACTGAATTTGCTTTTTATCAAGTGAAAGCCCCTATTGCTGCTCTTCCTGCAATTATTTTAGCCATCCTGCTGTATAGAGGGAAAATCAATGCCGCTATAGAAACATTTTTGCATGGTGCAAGCCATCCCAATTTAATTTTGATGTTTATGGTCTTTATGCTTGCAGGGGCCTTTGCCAGCGTAACCAGTGCAATCGGTAGTGTGGACTCCACTGTTCAATTTGGTTTATCAATTATTCCATCTGAATTTGTCCTTCCGATGCTTTTCATCATTTCAGCATTTATTGCCACAGCAATGGGAACATCGATGGGAACCATTGCAGCATGTGCACCGATTGCTTTTGGTTTTTCTCAAGCAACGGACATTCAACCTATTTATGCAATTGGTGCTGTGGTCAGTGGGGCAATGTTTGGTGATAATTTGTCCATGATTTCAGACACCACCATTGCAGCTACTCGAAGCCTAAATGTAGAACTGCGTGATAAATTTCGGGTAAATATCTGGATTGCACTTCCTGCTGCGATCATCACCATATTAATTTATATTTTGACCAGCCATCATGCACAAACTATTGAATATAAAAGTTATAACCTATGGCTTATTTTGCCTTATGTAATCGTATTCTTTTTAGCATTTACACGTTTGCATGTGCTTGCAGTACTGACCATTGGAATAGTACTTTCTGGTTGTCTTGGCATCATTGAAAATCCTGAATTTACCCTGCTTAAATACAATACCGCTATTTATGATGGTTTTGTTGGTATGTTTGAAGTTGCCTTACTTTCTATGTTCTTAGGTGGTTTATCTGCCATTATGCAAAAAGAAGGGGGGTTAGAATGGTTAATTCAACATATTTATGCCTTAACCCGCCGATTTAAAATCGGTCAGCAACATGCGGGAGAAATTGGAATTAGCTTTCTTGTGGTTTTCTCAAATGTGTTTGTTGCAAATAATACGGTTGCCATCATCTTATCTGGAGACATGGCAAGAGAAGTTGCCAAAGAATATGCTGTTGATCCCAAACGTGCAGCCGCATTTATGGATATTTTCTCTTGTGTGGTTCAGGGTTTGATTCCATACGGCGCTCAACTTTTACTTGCATGCTCAATTGCCAAACTGTCCCCTGTTGAACTAATTGGTTCAATTTATTATTGTTGGGTATTGGCGATATTTGCAGTATTGGCAATCGTATTTAGATTTCCTAAGTTAAAAAGAACTTGAAACCATGTTAAATCAGGGTTTTAAAAACCAATTCAACAATCAGATCAACCAGCGCTTTGTGCATAAATTAAAAAAATACAATCATACTAAGCACTTTGATCGCAGTAACGCGATCTAAGGTGCTTGACTTTTGAAGCTAACTTTATTTGCACTGGTTTTTTATGTTGACTTCAACTTTTGTTTTTTCTCTAATAAGGTTTGCCCACTAAAAGCCTTATATGCTCTGGTTAAAGCAGACTGATCTGAATAACCTAAATGCATTGCAATTTCACTGAATGGCATTTGGCTTTCCAATAAAAATTCACAACGTTTCATTCGCTCAATTTCTACAATTTTCTTAAACGATGTCTGTAAGTCACTTAACTGTCGTTGTAAAGTCCGTGTAGATATATGAAGTTCTTGAGTGAGTTCTTCTATTTTTGGTGCTTGTTGTTTTAATTTTAAATATTCCGCCACAATCAAATGTAAGCGTTGAGCAATGGTTTCATAACGAGGTTTAGACGCAATGGCCTCCTCTGCCTGCTTGACCAACAACTGCATTAAGGATGGATCTGCCTGTTGGATTTTTAAATTTAAACCTGCTGAGGCTAAGACAAAACTGTATTGCGGTTGATGGAAAGAGACTTCACAGTCGTAGAACTTTTGATAATGATACATTGCCATTTGTGGTGCATGAGCAAAACGCACCGCATGTAATGGAAATTGATTTGGCGGTACAATTTTACGTGCGAGATGCATCATTAACGCATTGGTAAATTCATTTATAAGAATGTATTTTTCATGATGAAAGGGCCAAATTAAATGTACATATTCCCCCTTGAGCCGCATTTGCATTGGAATAACTTCATCACCATCAATCACCAAACGGCTAAAACGCATAATATTTTGTAACGCTTCTGCGACAGTTGTACTTCGCGATGCCATATAGCCCAAAACCCCAAAATGTTCAGGTCGAACATATTCTGCCATTTCAAAAACAATCTGAGGACAATCTAGCACTTGTTTGGTTTTTTCAATCAGTTGATGAAAGAAGAAATAGGAAGATTGTGTATCAATCGGCTGCGATAGAATTTCAATTAAATGTTTTTTTTCATCCGCTTGTAAGAAATCAAGGGTCGCAAGATCAATCCCTTGTTCAGACAAATACATCTGCCAGAGATGAAAATAACCATTAGGGATCTGTAATTCATGCATAGTCTTGCACTCTTTTATGATCATTAAAGTAAAAAACTGACATTCCAAATTTTCATTTTGTCGTAAAATGTATAAAAAATGGCAATATCTGTCAAAACAAACTTGCAAATTCCCGACATACTGAATTCATCAACAGCAATGCAAGTAAAATAAAATGAATGCATTAGTTAAATATCAGGTCGATCCTGTGGTTCGAACCAAGCTCAACTTTAAACTTGAAGAAGTACCGCGCTTCTGGTTTGGAGGAGATCCATTCCGCACGCGACTATTTGACGCACTAAGTCTTACCTTCCCAGATGGTGAGCGCTATTTCATTGAAAGTGTCCGTCTATTTCGTGATAAAATCACCGATCCAGATTTACAACAACGTGTTGCGGATTTTATTCGTCAAGAAGCACAACATGGCATTGCCCATGACAAAATGAATCAAGTCATGAAAGATCAAGGCATGCCTGTTGATCAATTTATCCAGTTTTTAAGTAAAATTTTTAAATTTGAACTGACTCAGCGCTCGCCTCAATACAATATTGCTATGACAGCAGCAGCAGAACACTTAACTGCTTTGATGGCAGAAACATTTTATCGCCATAAAGTAACGCTATCTGAAGCACATCCTTATGTACGAGCGTTACTGGCATGGCATTCTATTGAAGAAATGGAACATCGTGATGTTGCTTTTGATGTCATGAAACAGGTTGGAGAGGTGCCAGATAACTTACGTCGATTTGCTTTAGCCTTTACCACAATAATGATGTTCAACTTTACCCTATACCGTGCCAATATCATGCTTAAACATGATGGATTCAGCCGTATAGAACGTTTAAAAATGGCAACACAAGGATTACCTTGGTTCTTCGGTAAAAAAGGGATTTTATCTGCAATGAAAGGTGAATATTTGGACTGGTTTAAAAAAGATTTTCATCCTAGTCAACACCCTGTAATTCGACAATATCAAGTTTGGGGCGATACGATGGCTGAAACCAATGATCCTATTCAAGCAGGTGAAGCATTTTGGCAGGCTGGATTATAGCCGTCTTGATATAAACTGATCAGTTCTGTCTTGAATAAGGCTTTGAACTGAATAATGCGAGAAATAAAACAATGAATGCATATGTAAAACACCAAGTTGATCCTGTGGTTCGCAGCAATTTAGATTTTAGATTGAATGAAGTTCCACGCTTTTGGTTTGATAATGACCCTTTTCGTACCCGTATGTTTGATGCCCTGAGTTTGACCTTTCCTGTAGGGGAAAGATATTTCATTCAAAGTGTTCGGGCACTGCGTGACAAAATTACCGATCCAAATTTACAGCAACGTGTCACAGATTTTATTCGACAGGAAGCACAGCATGGTATTGCACATGACAAAATGAATGAAGAAATGCTGCACCAAGGCATGCCTGTTGACCAGTTTGTAAAATTTATGAGTGCGCATTTCGAACATATACTCAAACATCGTTCCAAACAGTACAACATTGCTATGACTGCCGCAGCAGAGCATCTCACAGCGTTAATGGCAGAAACTTTTTATAGTAAAAGGGAAACTTTAGCCGATGTTCATCCTTTTGTGCGGGCCCTATTTGCTTGGCATGCAATTGAAGAAATGGAACATCGAGATGTTGCTTTTGATGTCATGAAAGAGGTTGGAGAAGTCCCTGAAAACTTACGTAAATTTGCGCTTGCCTTTGTCACTTTACAAATGTTTGGATTTACCTTCTACCGTGCCAATGTCATGCTCAAATATGATGGATTTAGTCGTTTCCAACGCGCTAAATTTGCTATCAAAGGCATTCCATGGTTTTTTGGGAAACAAGGTAAATTATCTGCAATGCGTGAACAATATCTAGACTGGTTTAAGCCTAATTTTCATCCTAGCCAACATCCTGTGATACGACAATATCAGGTTTGGATAGATGTGTTGGCTGAAACCAATGATCCTATTCAAGCCGGTGAAGCTTTTTGGAAAGCAGCTTTATAAAATTAAAAACCTTAGAGTCGGAACAGCGTTACCATTTAGCATAATGCTGTTCCAACAAACCATAGACTTGATTTAATTGAATACACTCACCAATTTCAGATTCTACAGTTCCACTAATACGTGATTGCCATTGACTAAACTGGCTTCCTACCAAACGTAAATTTAGATTTTCAAACCTACGCCAGCCTGTTTCCACTGTCAGATTTAATTTATGATCTAAAGAACGAATTGACCACACGTTTACATCTAACTTTTCAAAAAGCACATCTGCAACTGGGTATAGAATACCATTGACCCAAAGACAATTTTCATTGCCAAAACTCTCATTCACCCCTGAAGCTAGATTTAACCCTATACGATTTCCTTGCGTATCCCAAAAGTTACACGATAGCCAAAACCACGCTGTTTCTGGTCTTAAAAACCCACAAGTATCATCTAGAGATGCCAATGTTTTTTCATTAAAATCTATACGCACTTTATTTTTATTGATAAAGAAACCTTCTACAGCCAATGTTGTTTTTTTTTGCGTATAGGTCCAACCATTAATGCCGTTGGGGCTACATAAGCTTAAAGGTTCTGTTCCTGCACAGAAAATGCGGGCTTTTAACTGCTCTTCTCCACTTCTTGTCGCTCGAATATAACGCACACCATTCGCATGTTGCATTTCAAATTCAAAAGGTGACTTATTAAAGTGGCTTTGGCTGTATAAAGGTTGTTCATCTAAAGCTGTGCCACGCCCTAAGATTGTATTGGCATTCCATTCAAAAACGTCATTATTAGAATGGTCATATATATAAATAAAACCATGCCCAGCCCAACCAATATCTGCAATTGCGATACCAATTGAATAATGTTCATGCTGGATACCACAAAATTTAAATTTTTTATATTTTAAATGTTTACGCCAACCAGTTAATACTTTGCCATACGGTGTTTTGTAGATGTATTGATTGACATTAATCTTACTTGGAATATCTTTAAAACGCCCATAACGGGGTTGACCATTGCTTTGTATTAAATCCATGTGAATTCCCAATCCTTTTATAAGGGAAATATTAGACTTTAGTCGGTTCTTTGATTATTGCTATTTTTTTGAATATAGCAACACTATCTCACACCCAATCAATCCATTTTTATCATGATTAAACCTATCGACCATTTGGTTGATATGTAAAATATTACTTTGTAGCCCGCCACAGTTTTGTCTGAGGCTTGATATCTGAAATTTACAAGTAGATTAATACCAAACACCTAAGGGAATAAAAACGATCAGGTATCACCCACCAACTCTTCACGCATCATGTAAACGACAAGAAAGGACTGATATTCTAGGCACTATAAATGCTATTGAAGAGATAAGATACAATAACGATAGTTTCTTAAAAATGATTGAATAGATAATCACTACAATGATAAGCACACCCAACTGTATCTACATCAAGAACTTTTATTCATTATGGCGAGCGAGTTCAGAAAAGTTGATGTAGTTACTTAGAGATTTTTAAACCAATCGATTGAATTATATTAATCTTTAGTTTTATTGTGTAATATTGATTTTCTCCGTTTATGTTATAAATGTTAATAGAGTTTTTGCACTCAAGCTGTAGTCAATCTTAACGGGTTCTGCCTATTTTTCTCACACATTTATTCAATTAAAAGTTAAATCTAGTCAAAAAAGAGGCGCTTGGCCTCTTTTTTTAAATCATTGTCTAACCTAGAATTGACTCTTCATCTACAACTTTTAAAGCAATATATAAAATCAGATAATCTTTCCATATGGAATTTGATCAATTAACTTTTGTGGTGCTTTAAAACGCTCACCATATTTTGCTTCAAGCGTGTTCGCTCGAACTAAAGCTTTCTCTAAACCATATTGATTCAAAAATTGAATCGCACCTCCTGTCCATGGTGCAAAACCAATACCAAAAATTGAACCAATATTGGCATCAATCACAGATTCCAATACATTCTCTTCATAGCAACGTAAAGTATCTAAAGCCTGAACAAATAAGAAACGGTCAATCATTTCTTGTTCTGAAATATCAACATCTTTCTTCCAGTGACTTAAACCATCCCACAGATGCTTTTTGCCACCTTCTGGATACTCGTAAAATCCTGCTCCTGCAGCCTTTCCTTTACGTTCAAATGTATGAATCATGGTTTCAATGACATCATCTGCGCCTGAAAGTGGTAAGTCTTTACCTTCTGCTTGAAGTGCTTTACGAGTTTCTTTAGCAACATGTTCAGAAAGTGTGAGTGCCACTTCATCTTGAATTGCCAATGGACCAACTGGCATTCCTGCTTTAAGTGCAGCCATCTCAATACGCGCAGGATGCACACCCTCATGCAGCAAGCGTAAACCTTCTTGCACAAATGTACCAAACACACGGCTGGTAAAAAATCCACGACTATCATTGACTACAATAGGTGTTTTACCAATTTGTTGCACATAATCATAGGCTTTTGCCAAAGTTTCAGCAGAGGTATTTTTACCTTTGATGATTTCGACCAGTTGCATTTTATCGACAGGGCTAAAGAAATGTAGACCAATAAAATGCGTATCGTCTTTAGAAGCTTTAGCTAAACCTGTGATCGGTAATGTTGATGTATTGGAAGCCATAACACCATCATCTGCAAGAAATTGTTCCGCTTCTTGCGTCACTTTGGCTTTTAATTCTTGGTTTTCAAAAACCGCTTCAATAATCAGATCGCAGCCTTTTAAATCCTCTGCGGATGCAGTTGCTGTAATTAAACTTAAAACTTGATCACGTTTTTCAGCGGTCATACGACCTTGTGAAACACGTTTATCTAATAGTTTTTGGCTATATGCTTTACCCTTTTCAGCATTTTCAGTAGATACATCTTTTAGAACGACTTGAATACCTTTGATTGCTGTCGAATACGCAATACCAGCCCCCATCATGCCAGCACCAAGAACACCGACTTTGGTCGCTTGCCACTTGGCAATATTTTTAGGTCGGCTTACACCTGCTTTGATTGCATTCAAGCCGTGCCAGAATGTTCCAATCATATTCTTTGCAACTTGCCCTGTTGCAAGGTAAGTAAAGTAGCGCCCCTCTATACGGAAAGCTGTATCTACATCAACTTGGGCCCCTTCAACGGCAGCAGCCATGATCGCTTCAGGCGCCGGATAACAGCCCTTGGTTTTATCACGTAGCATTGCAGGAGCAATTGCGAGAACTTGAGCAACTGCAGGGGTTTTTGGGTCTCCACCCGGAATTTTATAACCTTTTACATCATAAGGTTGTTGTGATTTTGGATTGGCTTTGATCCAAGCAATCGCTTTATTCATCATGTCTTGCTCATTATCTGCAAGCTCATTGACTAAGCCTAGAGACTTGGCTTTATCTACTCCAAATTGCTTACCTTCCATGAGGAATGGGAATGCATTTTGCAAACCAAGCAAACGCACCATACGCACGACACCACCGCCGCCAGGAAGTAAGCCCAGTGTTACTTCAGGTAGACCTAATTTGGTTTTAGGATCATTTAAAGCAATACGATAATGACAACTTAAAGCAATTTCCCATCCACCACCTAATGCTGTTCCGTTAATTGCCGCAACCACAGGAACACCTAAAGTATCAATTGTACGAAGATCACCTTTTAGCTTTGCAGTCATATCAAAGAATTCAGTAGCATGTTCTGGCGTGGCCTCGATCAGCTCATCTAGATCACCGCCCGCAAAAAAAGTTTTTTTCGCAGAGCGATAAATCACACCTGTTAGGTCTGTTTCAGATTTAAGTTTAGAAACAATATTTTCTAAAGCCACACGAAAATCAGCATTCATGGTATTTGCAGACTGGTTGGGAGAGTCCATCGTTAAAATAACAATACCATCCGCATTTTTTTCATATTGAATTGCACTCATTATTATTCTCCTTATACCAACTCAATAATGGTCGCAATACCCATGCCACCACCTACACATAATGTTGCTAGACCACGTTTTTTACCTTGACGTTCTAATTCATCGAGTAACGTACCGAGAATCATTGCACCTGTTGCACCCAACGGATGCCCCATTGCAATTGCCCCCCCATTCACATTGACTTTTTCAGCTGGGACTTTAAGTTCAGTCATAAAGCGCATCACTACAGATGCAAATGCTTCATTCACTTCAAAGAGATCAATATCATCTATGCTAAGACCTGCTTTTGCCAACGCCTTACGCGCAGCAGGTGCAGGGCCTGTTAGCATGATGGTTGGATCTGTTCCAACCAATGCCGTTGCCAACACTTTTGCACGTGGTTTTAAACCTTGCTCTTTGACTGCTTTTTCAGAAGCAATCAGCACCACTGCTGCACCATCTACGATACCCGATGAGTTTCCAGCATGATGTACATGGTTAATTTTTTGCGCTTCTGGATATTGTTGTAATGCAATCGCATCAAAGCCCATTCCACCCATCATTTCAAAACTTGGATTAAGTTTTGCCAAGCCTTCAGCAGTTGTAGTTGGTTTAATGAATTCATCTTTGTCAAGAATCGTAACACCAGCTTTATCTTTAACAGCAACCACTGACTGATCAAAGCGACCCGCAGCCTGTGCAGCAGCAGCTTTACGTTGGGAGTTGGCAGCAAACTCATCCACATCTGTACGACTATAACCATCTAGCGTGGCAATTAAGTCCGCTCCAATCCCTTGAGGAACAAAATGTGATTTTAAATTTGTTTCAGGGTCTAACGCCCAAGGTCCACCATCAGAACCCATTGGAATACGTGACATAGACTCTACGCCGCCAGCAACAACAATGTCTTCCCAGCCTGAACGTACTTTTTGTGCAGCCATATTGACGGCTTCAAGACCTGAAGCACAGAAACGGTTGATTTGCACACCGGCAACATCATTGTCCCAACCTGCTGCAATTGCAGCAGTTTTAGCAATATCACCGCCTTGATCGGCAATTGGTGTTACACAACCCAGTACGATATCGTCTACTTTTGAAGTATCAAGCTGATGACGATCTTTCAATTCATTGAGCAATGTGGTTAATAATGTAATTGGTTTCACTTCATACAGTGAACCATCTTTTTTTCCTTTTCCGCGTGGTGTGCGAATGGCATCAATGATGTAAGCCTCGCTCATAGCTGTTCCTTCTTATGACTTCTAGGTTGTTATCTGCTTTGAGTGTACGTTATAAAGTTGAGAGTTCAATGACGAGAACGAAATAGTCAGTTGATATTTTTTGTCAATTGGCTGGTTCGTTCTGAATGGGAAAACGAAAACAAATCGCGTATTTCAATTAAGTGCCAATCTCATTGCACATCTGCTGTTACGAGAAAAACCACATGCAACTTCATACTCAAGTTTATGCTCAAGATAGAGAGGCATCTCAAGCGCATTGATCTTTTCAAAGCCTAATTTTTCATAAAATGGCCGATTCCAAATCACATTATGAAAGGTAGTTAATGTCACAGCATCACAGCCCTCTCCCTGAGCTATAGTAATCGCATATTCAATCAATTGCCGACCAATCCCTTGTTTTTGAAATGCGGCACTCACATCTAGTTCAATGATATATAAATCAAGTGCTTGTCTTTCTGCATATAAAAAGCCTGTAGCTTGATTCTTTTGATTAATCGCGATAAATGCATAAGCAGAAGAAATCAATTGTAAGTGATCTTGTGCTGACAATACGGGGCTTTCGACAAGCCAAGATAACTCGGGAATACTTGAAAATGCTTGTGTAGCAGATTTTTCTATTTCGATCAGTTGCGCTATATCCGAAGGATTAATTTTTCTAATTAAACATGCCATCTATGTATCCAGTATAAAAACATTCAAATCTCACCTAATTACTTAGCTCAAATCTAAAATAAGCAGGTGCGATATTCTCTTTTTTCACAATCATCACTAATATTATTCAATGCGCTATTGAGTGGATAAATCTAAATGATAGAATTGATTAAAATCAGACTCCTGATATTCTGAAAAAGAAGCACCTTTAATAAAGCCAAATTTTTTATACAAGCAAATTGCAGGTTCAAAAGATAAGTGTGTTCCCGTTTCCAAACTCAATTTTTGGTATTTACGTTGTTGAGCAATCATTAAAAGATGTTTCAGCATTTCTGTTGCAGCACCTTTACGTAAATGTTTGGGATGTGTCCGCATGGACTTTAATTCGGCATGTGTAGATGAAAGCTCTTGAATTGCACCACAAGCTAAAAGTTCATTTTGCTCCCAAAGGGTAAAAAAGCTAATTTCTGGTTGTTGTAACGCAGTTAGATCTAATGCAAAACTATGCTCAATCGGTGAGTTTTTATGCATACCATGTAAGTGAATTCTGAGTAAATCTTGTACCTGCATATCATCAAACTCAGCCAGCCTAATCATTTTTTAATACCCTATTTGTTTAAAATTCTTTTGCTTTATCGCTTATATCTTACAAGATATTTTAGGTGAAATGATCAGGCATAAAAAAGCCCAAGTGATACTTGGGCTTAGGATCAACAAAAATACTTTTGAATTCATCTATGTTTGATTAATGATAACCATGCAATTGACGATAAAGCCCTGGGGTAACCCCTGTCCATTTTTTAAATGCGCGATGGAAGGTACTGGTTTCACTAAAGCCCACTTGTTGTGCTACATCCTCCAAGGTTAAATCCGGATTTAACAACAAATGAATCGCTGCATCACGACGCAAGGCATCTTTAACGCCTTGGTAACTCTTCCCTTCTGCAGCTAAGCGGCGGCGCAAGGTTTGTGGTGATAAATACAACATTGAAGCCACATCATTTAAGGTTGGCATTTCTTCACCAATTTGACTCTTTAAGACTTCACGAATACGCGAAGTTAAAGAATTGGTATTTTTAAACTTCACCAAAAGCTGAGCAGGCGCAGCTTTTAAAAACTCTTCTAAACTTGCTTCATCCTGACGAATCGGTAAATCCAAATAGTCAGCGGCAAAAGTAATTTCAGTACGTGGCATATCAAATTGCATCACAGGTGCAAAAAACAGCGCATCATACTCATCTGCATGATTTGGACGTGGGTAACCAAAATGTACCCGTTCTAAAGGAATACGACGTTCAATTAACCATGAAGCTAAACCATGCCAAATCATCAGCATACTTTCAGTAATAAAATGATCAGGATCCATGGTTTTTGGAATCAGTGGTACTAAACGCGCTTCATGTTTATCACGTTCAACTGCGACCGACCACTCATCCCCAAATAATTTATAAAATTGTGATGATAACTCTAAAGCATCACCCAAAGTTTTAGCGTGGATAATCAATTGGCACATAATGGCAAAAGACCCCAAACGACGAGGTTGGATATCAAAGCCAACATGTTCATCTTGGGTCACCATCCACAGCATTTTTACAAAACGTGTATATTGCTCTGGTGAAATACGTGCTTTAGGTTGGCGAAGTAACTCTGCTTCTATGCCAACATGTGAAAGTAAGGTGTCAACGTCCATTCCTAGACGCTTCACACCTGTTAAGGCGGCATTCACAAAATGGATACTGATCGTATCACGACTCATGGTAAATCCTTCACTCTCTTTGATGTTCACTAACAATTGACCTAAATGACGCTAAAAAATGTTTTATTGGCGATTTACAACAGTGCAGATCACCTTTTTACATCATAAATTGCCGAAATGATCAAGGTAAATGGCTGAACATGACATTGTTTTGTTAATTTTATATTTCTATTATGGGTCTAAAATCAAGACACTATTGGTAAAAACAATTATGACAACAGCTTTAAAGGGATTGAAAGTACTCGATTTTTCCACTTTATTACCCGGTCCATTTGCAACTTTATACCTTGCAGACTTAGGTGCAGAAGTGATCCACATTGAATCACCAACGCGTCCAGATCTGGTTCGCTTGTTCCCGCCTTATGCCAATGGACAAGCAACTTCACACAGTTATCTCAACAGAAATAAGCAATCCGTCACTTTAGATTTAAAAGACCCTATCAGTATTGAACAAGTCAAACAAAAGATTTCCGAGTTTGATATTGTTGTTGAACAGTTTCGTCCGGGGGTAATGCAACGTTTGGGCTTAGATTATCCAACCTTGGCTGAAATTAACCCGCGTTTAATTTACTGTTCAATTACGGGTTATGGTCAAACAGGCTCATATAAAGACAAAGCTGGACATGATATTAACTATATTGCACTGTCTGGTATCGCTGGACATTGTGGTCGTCAAGACAGTGGGCCACCGCCGATGGGGATTCAAATCGCAGATGTGGCAGGAGGCTCCTTACATGCTGTCATTGGCATTCTTGCTGCTGTAGTGGAACGTCAAAGTAGCGGTCTGGGTCAATATATTGATATTTCCATGACCGATTGTGTGGTGGGACTCAATAATATGGCAGCAGCAGCCAGTTTAGCTGGTGGTCAGCACCAACAACGTGAATCAGAACAGCTCAATGGAGGAACCTTTTATGATTACTATGAAACTGCCGATGCTCGTTATTTATCTATTGGTAGCTTAGAGCCACAATTTATGACAGGACTGGCAAGCGCCTTAGAATTGCCAATCCTTCTACAAAAAGGTGCTTCTTTCGATACTGAAGATCGTCAAATGGTCAAACAAGCGATTCGAGATAAAATTAAAAGTAAAAATCTGGCTGAATGGAATCAACTGTTTGAGCAACTGGACGTTTGCGTAGAACCCGTACTGAGATTAGATGAAGCACTACAGTCCCAAATTTCACAACAACGCAATTGGGTGGTTAATGTTCCATTGAAGCCCAATTCTGATCAAACTGAACCACAGTTAGCCTGTCCAATTAAGTTTTCAAGATCACAAATACAATATCACTATATTGGCCAGCAATTGGGTGAAGGGAAATGGTAATTACCCAGTTAATACAACACAATTCAAGTTAAATAAAATTACAATTCTGTCATTTTCTTTACAATTTGTATAATTTGTAAGCTCAGCATCCTGTGTAATCTTAATTCTAAATAAGTTACACAGGTGGCCTAATTTTCTCGAATCAATTTTAATCCATCGTTTTTAATTAATTTTTAAATAAAATTTAGTAGTTTAAAAACAATAGATTAAATTGACCGAAAATATTCAAAAAGCCAATATTCATTTATTAAAAAATTATCACCATGAGATAAAATACTCACATTAATTACAATTAAAAGTCAAAAATAATAGATTTTTATACAAATATGAGAGTATTATAAATAATTAGTTACAAAGTGTTATCAAGGTCACCAAATATGAATAAATCTAAAGGTCACTTTTATTGGGCTATCAGCTTATTATCTTTATGTAGTTCTTTTCAAAGTGCTCATGCAGCTGAAGCATTTAATGCAGAAAGCCCATGGATGTTTGGTGATTGGAACGGAAAAAGAACCGAGCTCCAACAAAAAGGTTATGACTTCAGCTTCGGCTATACTGGCGAATTAGCCACCTTATTAGATTCAAAAAACCATTCAAGCCATGGAACTGAGTATGCAGACCAGTTTGCAATTGGTAGTCATGTAGACTTGGAAAAAGTGCTTGGATGGAAAGACACTGAAGCCCAAATCACCATCACTGAACGTAATGGTCGTTCATTGTCGCAAACCTCTGATGCCCTTGCAGGACAACTCAGCTCAACCCAAGAAGTTTGGGGTCGTGGTCAAACTTGGCGCTTAACTGATTTTTGGATCAAGAAAAAATTCTTTGATCAAAAATTAGATATTAAAATGGGTCGTTTTGGCGAAGGTGAGGATTTTAACAGCTTTGACTGTGATTTTCAAAATCTCGCACTTTGTGGCTCTCAAGTGGGTAACTGGGTAGGCGATCAGTGGTATAACTGGCCTGTTAGCCAATGGGCTGCGCGGGTTAAATATAACATCCAATCTGACTTATATGCTCAAGTTGGCGCTTATGAATATAATCCTGAAAACTTAGAACGTGGCAAAGGATTTAACTTAAGTACAGATGGTTCACATGGTGCAATTATTCCTGCGGAAATCGTTTGGCAACCGAAACTCAGTGTTGCAAAATTGTCAGGTGAATACCGTTTGGGCTATTACTACAGTACTGTCGATACACAACGCATTAAAAATCCAAATGAAACAGATCATAAACAAGGTGGATGGCTGGTTGCCAAGCAACAACTTACAGCACATCACGGTGATGCACGTCGTGGCTTAACGGGTTTCATTAATTTAACCCTTCATGACTCAGACACAAACACTGTCGACAATATGCAAAATATTGGATTGGTCTATAAAGGTCCTTTCGATGCGCGTCCTCAAGATGATGTCGCAATTGGTTTTTCTCGTATCAGCATCAACAATGATGTGAACAACACTCAAATTCGTCAACAAGATGAAGAGTACAACACTGAAATTTACTACGGTGTACATGCAACAAATTGGCTGACGATCCGTCCAAATGTGCAATATATTCGTCATGTAGGTGCATATAAAGATGGTGAAAATGCATGGGTTGGCGGTATCAAATTCCAAACTGCATTCTAGTGTTATAGATCATAAATATTTCGATGCCATTTTAACTCTTTCTCTCCCCTCGCATCGAAATATTTAAAATCTAAAAATTTAAACAATGTGCTTCATCACTCCTTAATGGGAAGGTAAAGCGTAGAAAATTAATCAAATAGATAGGTGGTCAATATGCAAACTCCATCTTCAGGACTCAGAACCCTAACAGTTGTGATTGCAATTGTTTTCGGTGTAGTTCTATTAGGCGGCGGAGTATGGCTGGCAGCACTGGGTGGGTCTTGGTACTACATCATTGCCGGTATACTTTTCATTGCAACAGCAATCTTATTACGCAAATTAAATAGTTCTGCTTTATACGTCTATTCAGCATTAGTACTCGGCACAGTTGTCTGGGGATTATGGGAAGTCGGTTCAGACTTCTTCGCGCTTGCACCGCGTTTAGATATTTTAGGTGTGTTTGGCTTATGGCTACTCATTCCAGCAGTGACACGTGGTTTCGATGCCAAAGGTGCTAAAATTGCACTCTCAGGTACATTGGCGATCACCATAGCGGTTATGGCTTATTCTATCTTTAATGATCCACAAGAAATTCGTGGGACATTAACCAGTAAACAGCCAACACCAGCAGCGATTGATGGTATTGCAGATGCAGACTGGCCAGCTTATGGTCGGACTCAATCAGGTTTACGCTATTCGCCTCTGAACCAAATCAACTCAGAGAATGTTAAAGATCTTAAAGTTGCTTGGACCTATCGTACAGGCGAAGTCAAGACGGAAAATGACTCAGGCGAGACGACCAATCAAGTCACACCGATTAAAATCGGTAACAACATGTACCTGTGTACAACACACCAAAAATTGGTTTCTCTTGATCCTTCTACAGGTAAAGAGAAATGGGTATTTGATCCTAAACTCAAAGCCGATAATACTTTCCAACATTTAACTTGTCGTGGTGTTTCTTATTACGATTCAGATAATACCGTTGGGTTCGCTGCAAGTTTACAAGCTAAAAAATCGGCTTCTACAGAATGTCCTCGTAAAGTTATTTTACCAGTCAATGATGGTCGTATTGTTGCTGTAAACGCTGAAACAGGTAAAGCATGTTCTGACTTTGGTCATAACGGTGAAGTTGATTTACAGAAAGACATGCCATTCCCTTATCCAGGTGGTTATATTCCAACATCACCTCCAGTTGTAACAGGCACTACCATTATTATTGGTGGTTCAACAACTGATAACTATTCTACTCAAGAGCCTTCTGGTGTTATCCGTGGTTATGATGTAAATACAGGTGCATTGCTTTGGGTATTTGATACTGGTGCTGAAAATCCGAATCAGATTCCGGGTCCTGGTCAGAAATATGTCCAAAACTCACCGAATGCATGGGCTCCGCTGGCATATGATGCAAAACTCGATATCGTTTATGTACCAACAGGTGTAGGTACACCAGATATTTGGGGTGGTAACCGTACAAAACTGCATGAACGTTATGCAAACTCAATGCTAGCAATCAATGCTACAACAGGTAAATTGATCTGGAACTTCCAAACAACTCACCATGATTTATGGGATATGGATGTACCATCACAACCAACCTTAGCGGATATCAAAGATAAAACTGGGCAAACTGTTCCAGCAATCTATGTATTGACTAAAACAGGAAATGCCTTTGTTTTGGACCGCCGTAATGGTAAAGCAATTGTACCGATTAACGAACGTCCAGTACCACAAAGTGTAAAACGTGGTCCGCAAACTAAAGGTGAGTTTTATTCTCCAACACAACCGTTCTCAGACTTTAACTTAGCTCCTCAAGAAAAATTAACGGATAAACAAATGTGGGGTGCAACCATGTTTGACCAGTTAATTTGTCGTGTGTCATTCCACAAGTTAAATTATGACGGTATTTATACCCCACCTTCAGAAAACGGAACTTTAGTTTTCCCTGGTAACTTGGGTGTATTTGAATGGGGTGGCTTATCACTTAACCCTGATCGTCAAATCGCAGTCATGAATCCAATTGGCCTACCTTTTGTCAGTCGATTGATTCCTGCTGATCCTAACCGTAAACAAACAGCTAAAGGTGCAGGCACAGAAGCGGGTGTTCAACCCATGTACGGTGTTCCTTACGGTGTTGAAATCAGTGCATTCCTTTCACCATTTGGCTTACCATGCAAACAACCTGCATGGGGTTATGTTGCTGGTGTAGATTTGAAAACGCATGATGTTGCTTGGAAACGTCGTATTGGTACAATTCGTGACAGTATGCCAGGTATTCCATTGCCACCATTTAAAATGGGTGTGCCAATGTTAGGTGGTTCGATCTCAACTGCGGGTAATGTGATGTTCATTGGTGCGACTCAAGATGATTACATCCGAGCGATCAATGTCAGCAATGGTGATGAGCTGTGGAAAGGTCGTCTACCTGCGGGTGGGCAAGCAACACCGATGACCTATGAAAGCAATGGTAAACAATACGTTGTGATCATGGCGGGTGGTCATGGTTCATTTGGTACCAAAATGGGTGACTCTATCGTTGCTTATGCATTACCAGATAAATAATCTTAAATTGAGGTAAATAAAAAACAGGTCTTGATGGCCTGTTTTTTATTGCTTTATTTAAACCCATACCATTGTCTGAAAGTGAATCTGCTTTTTGAATGAGACGGATATTCTATCCCCTGTTTGATAGCGATATCCAATCCTTAAAATGCCCTGCTCTTTACCTGACCATCAAAATGAAAACAATCTTCAATACGAATTTTTTGCACAGGTGAAAGTTGGTCAAAATCAAACCATCGATACTCTGAATGCTCATCACTTAAATTGATTGGCTGATCGCTCTGCAATGTACACTTAAACATAAATGCGTGGGAATTTACTGCAGAATGATAATAAACCCCTGATAAATATTCGATCGAAACTTCACAACCTAATTCTTCTTGGCATTCACGAATTAGCGCTTCATGCACTGTTTCACCTTGATCCAATCCACCACCAGGTAAACCCCATGCACAATCAGCATAAGTCGCTTTCAACAATAAGACTTGTCGATTTTCATTAAAAATCACAGCGTGCGAACTCAAACGATAAAAATCATGAAATCCCATTGCTCAGAATCCAATTAATTTATTATCTTGCCAAATAACATTTTGAAAAAATCAAACGTAGCGCATAAACAATTGCCATAGCAAAAACAGCATAACCCACTTGGGTAAATATCATCGGAATACAGAGTACGATGGCTGCTGTAATTGGATAAAACCATTTCTTAATCCCTGAAAGATGGTGAATTTCCTGCAATAACCAAAGGCTCGCAGTATAGACAATCAAAGAGATTGCAACAAAATAGCTAACAATGTCAGCCGAGATTTCGGCTTTATGCGTCACAACATCCACGGCAGCAGCTAAACCTGCGCCAAGAGCTGCAATACTCACGAAAATAAAAAAATGACCATAGCCCCATGAAAATGCACGCTTACGGCTATTGAGTCGTTCAGCAACATCATGATCAAAATAAGCCCACCACATAGTAAACATAATGAGTAGCCCACCAATCATCAAAAAGATTAACTCTTGGCTTAATAACTGATTGTTTAATGCATCAGAAATTGCAGCAAAACTACCAATGATCGATTCACCAAGGACAATAATCGTAAGTAAGGCATAACGCTCGGAAATATGATGTGGATGCCAAGGCGTCATATTATGTGCTTCAGCAAAGATTGGCACAGTCAGTTCAGCGACCACCAAAAGTAGAAACAAATAAAGGGTGAAATTGATCGGCGTAAAATGAAAAAGTAACCAGCCAATCTGTACGATGATAATACCAGTTGCATATCTCAATGCTGTTTGTTTACGCTCAGGATCATTTTTAGCAACACGAAACCATTGTGTAACGAGGCCCAAACGCATGATGACATAACCAATAATGATCACATCAAAATCTTGTTGTTGAAATGCGCTAGGTATCCCTGCTGCAATCACAAGTGAACCAATAATCTGCACAAAGGTCATGATTCGATAAAATACATCATCATTGTCATAGGCAGATGCAAACCAGCTAAAGTTCATCCATGCCCACCACAATGCAAAAAACACCATAAAATAAAGTGTTAAGCCATGGGATAAATGATTTTCGATAATGCTATGGTGTAATTGTTGCCCTGCTGTGGCAATGGCTACGACAAAAATTAAGTCAAATAATAATTCTAATGAGGTTGCTGCGCGATGTGGTTCGTGCGGATTTCGTGGAGCAAGTGGCTTTAACCACCCATATTTTACAAATAATGAATTTGGCATTATTTTCACATTATTGGGATTATTATCATGATTTTTTCAAAACTCTAGCTTTCATTCAAGTAAAAAACTGAGTTCTTTTGACAATTTTGTTAATGATCCAAAATGTATCGGAAAAATTTAAAAATTTATCAATAAAAAGCCCAATCAAAGGGCTTAATAACGAATAAATCTAATGGGCTAAACCACTAATTTCAATTTAGAAATATCCTTGATCACGATGGCTTTACCAGTGCTCATATCAATTGGCATAGAAATATGTTGATGAACCACTAACCATTGGCCTCCTTTCTTTTTAAGGCATAATGTCGTTCGGCACCATGGCATCTGTATCTTTTCTTTAAGCACAGCATTCTCCACTTTTGAATGGCAATGCAATACAGCTAAATCGTTTGATACATAAATTTTCATATTTCGACGTACAATCTGCACATTTTCACTAAAATATGGACTGAACTTCTCCCATTCTTTTTTGTATGCATCAACACCGTCTAATTGTATACTCACATCAAACATATTGACATCATCGGCACATTGATCTAAGAGATGATCAATTTTATTACCAAGAACAGCAGCATCCCATAATTCAATTTGAGATATTATCTCGTCAGCAATTTTCACATTACCATCGATTGCTATTTTCATCATAAAACCTCATTATTCTTGTTTGTGATGAATTTAACACTTAATAAGTATTATGTGAAGTTTTTTGTTTATTTTTTCCAGCATAATCAATTTAAATCAAATATCACAGTTACTTAATTCGATTTAATCAGTTTATAAAACAACAATATTATGCTTAGAGATAAACAAAACCTTTCACAAAAATAAATCACTCAATAATACAAATAGATATATTAAGTTAGTCTTTCATCATCAAAAACTTACCTCTTAATTTGATTAATAATACTTTAAAAACTCATTAATTAAAGTTAATAATAATTTTAATTAATGTTGAATCTTTTATTAAATAATCATTCTCCTTTTATTTAATATTGAAGTTAGCCTAACATATTTAAACTTTTAAAAAGCTTTAAAAAAATCATAAAAGATCATGAAAAAAAATCATATTAACTGTTGAGTATAAGGAGAAATTCAAAGCCAAAAATATAGATAAACTCTCTAAACCGATACCGACCTAAAGCGAATATATTGTGATTAGGGTAATTATTCTATACAACTTAATAATACATTTTTTTATCGTTTGTTTTTGGTTCAAAAAAAAGCACATCATTGCAATGACATGCTTTTAGTGATTGATGTGGGTAATTTATTGCTGATCCTATGCCTGTTCTGTTAAATCTTTTACTTTCTCTGATAGACCATTTTTCTTAACTGACTCAATACCATTATCTCGAGCAGCATCGCCTGAATAGAATTGACTTGTTCCGATAATTTGATGATTTGCTGCTTTTAAGTTGAAATAAGGTTTACCATTTTTCGCTTCTAAACGATCATAACGCGCATCATCAGGGCTATTTTTTTGCACGGATGCAATCCCATTTTGTGCAGAAGCTTTAGCTTTATAAAGCTCGCTGGTGAGAATAATTTCCCCATTTCCGGCTTTTAATACAAAGCGATATTGACCATCTTTAGCTTGACTAATTTCATACCATCCTGACATGCTTCACCTCTTCATTATTTTCGGTTTATTTTATTTCACAGCGCTGATTGAACATAAAGTACGCTACTGATATGAAATATAAATGACTTTGCATGTTTAAAAAAGATTAATTTGTTATAACTTTATTCTTTATGTAATCCTGCATTGCCACAAAACCCAAATTACGAAAATTCATTTTATTATCAAAATCATATAAAATTTTAAAGCCATCAAAAAATGACTTTAAATTTTGATTCCAAGTTTAATGATCAAAAAAACCAGTATTGGTATAACTTGGATAGACTGTTTTCATTAAACGCTCTATTTCAACATCATTGCCACGTAAAAAATTTTCTAAACAATCTCGAAATACAGCAAAAGGAACATCATCATTATCAAAACTTGGCATCGCTTCAGATTTAAATAGCCCAAACAAATGCGATTTTTGTTGCTTTTGGTAGAGCTCAGCATGTGTATTAAAGTTAAATTCATTGCGACTATAAACCACAAATAATCCACCAAACTTACGTCCAGTTTGAATATGCTCAATCTGAAAAAATGGAAAATCACCATTGTGCTCTTCCATGTATCCCCATACAGCTTGCTGCATCCAATCAATCTGATCAAAACTACTCAAGATTTGTGTCGCCGCATTACTTTCAAAATCAAGGTAAGTTATTTCAAGTTCTTTAAATAACTCAATTTGAATTTTAAAACTCATCAGGATTACCTTTTATACACATCGCTTTTTTAAAGCATTCAAATTTTTAAGCAATAAAAACACAGAGAATCAAAATAGTGAATCTTGTGTCTCAGCACTCAATTAAGAAATCAAATTAAGAGATTACTGGAATATCAATCCATGCACTGTTCGGAAAATGTTTCATTAAATGATGCTTTAAAAATTCTGCAGTATCTTTTGAAATGACAGCATCCTGAGATTCATCATTTAAATTATAAGCAAGTGCATAAAGTTCTAACCCACGATTTTTTAAAGCTTCTAAACTCAAAATAGTATGGTTAATGCTACCCAATCGCCCTGAACTGACTAAAATCACAGGAAACTTTTTCTCTGCCACATAATCAATTGAAAGCAAAGTAGTTGTTAGGGGTACCATCAATCCACCCGCACCCTCTAACAAGACAACATCATACTTTTCTGTAAGTTGTTGAGTTGCATCTGCAATTTTTTGAAAATCAACCTCACGTCCGTCAATTTTGCTGGCTAAATGAGGAGATGCGGGATAGCTAAAGATTTCAGGCATAGTCAGCTTGGTTTCATCCTCTGGAAACCACCCCATTCCCATAATCTCACGATGTTGTTCGATATCTTCTGAAATATCGGTATTACCAGTTTGGATTAATTTCTGAGTAATGGTTTTCTGACCCTGCTCATTCCATAATTTGGCTAAATACCCCGTGGTATAGGTTTTGCCAATTCCGGTATCTATTCCACTGATAAAGTAAACCGATCCAGTCATGACATTCTCCGCAAAATACAATAAATAGGATGATAAGTCAGTGAGTAGCGTATATTGCCTGACTGATCAGCCTGTGAAAACTGTTGATAGTGATGATAAAAATCGGAGAGACTCTGCTTTGTCCATCTAAAGCCAGATGCTGTCGCAGTCACTCCTGTGGCTTTTAAATGCTGCAAAATATATTTGGGATGTGGAAAATTGAGATGCTCAATTTGCTCGGAAATATGTAGAATTTCAAAACCATTTCGCTTTAATTGTTGTTGCAGATCGTCAAGAGATAAGTAATTCAGACCTTGCCCCGTTAAGCTTTTAATTTCCAGTAAATTATGCTGTCCAAAAGTTGAAAAACAAAAATACGCATTAGGATTTAAATGATGAAAGGCTTGTTGAAAAATACCATTTAAATCACTCATCCATTGTAAAACCGAACTTGAGCTAATTAAGTCTAAATGTTTTGGAAATTCAAGCTGCTCTATATCGCCAATCCGATATTTAATCGGTTTATCCGCAGGAAAATGCTGCTGAACTTCCGGATATAGATCATTTAAAATCAAATGTTTAATTTGAAAATTTTGCAGTAAAAGCTCAGTTAAATTTCCTGAACCACAACCGATTTCAAACACATTTTCATATTGTGCTGGGCAATATTCACTTATTAAATTAAACAGTTGTTGTGCAATACTCTTTTGCACAACTGCATGCTCGGTATAGCTCTGCCCTGCCTGTGCAAAACGCAAGGCAACCTGTGATTTATCAATTTCTGGGGGGGTCACATTCAACTCACAACAACGGAATCAGCTGATCTAGATCAGCTTGGGTGATTTGAGCAGTTAAGCAAATTCGTAGACGTGAGCTGTGTTGCGGCACAGTCGGAGGACGTACAGGCATAATATAAAAACCCTCATCTTGTAAGGCTTTGGCTTTTTCAACCGTTTTAATCGAATCACCCAGAATAATAGGAACAATATGTGATGTTGAGGGGCACTCAAAACCTTTGTTTTGAACAGCCTGTTGTAGATACTGACTTTTAGATTGTAAATGTTGACGGCGCTGATCTAAGCCTAAAACTTTTTGAAAAATAAAGTTTGTCCATGCCATACACATTGGCGGTTGTGCAGTACTGAAAATCAAAGGGCGCATAGAATTAATCAAATATTCCCGAATTACCGCATGACAAATTAAATAACCGCCAACCGAAGCGATTGCCTTACCAAAAGTCCCCACAAGTAGATCAATATCATCAATCACTGTATATTGTTCAGCACAACCTAAGCCCTGCTCACCACGCACCCCAATTGCATGTGCTTCGTCGACATAGAGCATGACTTTTGAAAATTGTTGCTTAATACTCACCAATGCTGCTAAGTCAGTTTCATCGCCATCCATACTAAAAATCGACTCAGTCACCACGATAATGCGCTCAAAAGCCTCATCTGCATGATATTTTTGTAAAAGCTGAGTCAAATGATTTAAATCATTATGGCGATAACGTACATATTTGGCTGAGGATAAACGAATGCCATCAATCATACTGGCATGAATCAATTTATCTGCCAGAATCAGCGTTTTACTGTCTGCAAGTGCAGGTAAAATACCAATATTCATATGATAACCGCTGTTAAATAACAATGCCGCCCGACCATGGAAAGCCTGACTTAAACTATTTTCAAGTAGTTCATATTCTGGAAAATTTCCCGTCAACAAACGTGAGGATGAAGAACTCATTCGTCGTTGATCATGGGGTGTTTCATCAAAAAACTGTTCACGTAATGTGAGATCAGATGCCAATCCTAGATAATCATTTGAAGCCAAATTGAGCATTTGATGCTGATCAAGGCAGATATAGCGACCTTGCTGAACATTCGAACGAAATTGGCGTAAATTGCCTTGCTGCTTAAGCCCATCAAGCTGCTGTGAAAAATGTTCAAGATGTGTATTGATCAAGCTCATGCGCTTTGCTCCATAGCCTTGACCACCTCAACCAATTGCTCAAGTAAAGTTTGTAATTCTTGTGCTGTGATGATATATGGAGGCATAACATAGACCAATTTACCAAATGGTCGTATCCAGATACCACGACGTACAAACTCCTGCTGTAAGGTTTTCATATCGACATTCACAGTCAATTCAACCACCCCTATCGCACCAAGAACTCGCACGTCATGAACATGATTAAAGGACTGTAAGGGCTGTAAAGCATGTCTAAGCTGAGCTTCAATTCGTTGAATATTGCTCTGCCAATCTTGAGAAATTAATAATTGTGTACTTTTGACAGCAACCGCGCATGCCAAGGGATTTGCCATAAAGGTTGGGCCATGCATAAACACCCCCACTTCACCCTGACTTATCGTTTCAGCAATATGTTTGGTGGTTAATGTCGCAGAAAGCGTCATATAGCCACCGGTTAAACTTTTACCGATACACATAATGTCAGGTTCAACTTGTGCATGCTCCCAAGCAAATAGTTTCCCTGTACGCCCAAAACCCGTAGCGATTTCGTCAAAAATCAGCAGAACATTGTATTTTTCACAAAGTAGTTTGGCTTGACGCAAATATTCAGGATGGTAAAAACGCATCCCTCCCGCACCTTGCACAATCGGTTCAAGAATTAAACCTGCAATCGTTGCATGTTGTTCAGCCAAGCTTTTCTCAAGTTCAGTAATATCACTTTGATCCCATTGCTCATAGAATCCGACTTGGGGTGCTGGAACAAATAAGCGATTGGGCAAACTTGAACCAAAAATTTGATGCATGCCTGTTACAGGGTCACATACAGACATCGCATTCCAAGTATCGCCATGATAGCCAGATCGCGGAGTGACAAAATTAGTTTTCTCTGTATAGCCCTGTGAAGACCAAAACTGTACCGCCATCTTTAATGCCACTTCTACAGCGACAGAACCAGAATCGGCAAAGAACACTTTATCTAAATTAGGCGGGGTCAGTTGAACCAGTAATTTTCCAAGCTGAATCGCAGGATCATGGGTAAATCCACCAAACATGATATGTGACATATCCTTTAACTGATCTGTCACCGCTTGATTCAACTCAGGATGGTTATAACCATGAATGGCACACCACCACGAAGACATCCCATCTATCAATTGGCGGCCATCTTCAAGTTCAATAGTTGCAGCATAGGCTTTTTTAACCTTGAAGGTCGGTAACGGATTGGTCATAGAAGTATATGGATGCCAAATATGTTGCCGATCAAAGTCCAGATCATCTAACTTTGATTGTTCAAGATTGACATCATCAAACCCATTGTTTAAATCGGTCATCCGTTCACTCCATGTGCATTACAATTACAGCAAAAAACAGTTTAGCGATGTTAAACCTGCGCGCAATAAAAATAAATTGCGAGATTCACCACTGATCCATAGATTTATTCTATTTTTTGTAAATATTGGCAGATTTTGTCACTTAGACTTAAAAAATCAAAAACTGGAACACCATGTGAACCATTGACCAGCTCAACATCTAAAAACTTTGCTGTGAAATTTTTAAATTTCTCATAGACTTTGTGACTAACTAAGAAATCCTGTTGAGCAAATATATGATACTGTTTGCCTGCATAGTTATTTAAGATAGCCACATTATTTAATTGTTCAAGACAGGCCAAACCCTGTTTCAGTAACTCTAAATTTTGTGGCTGAACCAAACTTTGCAAATGTACAAAATCTTCTCGTGTGGTTGCGGTACCCTGGCAAACCATAAAACCAAATTTCTTTAATGTCGCTATCGCATCATGTTCAAAGGACTGTTTAAAGTTATGAAACATTGCTTGGCTCATTGCGGTTTGCCATTCAGCATTTGCTACGAAACAAGGATTAGAAGCCAGTGTAATCAAGACTTTTTGCTGTTGATATTGCTGTTCAATTTGCTTGACTAACAAAGTCGCCAATTGCCCCCCTAAAGACCAACCACAAATCACATCAAAATCTTTGGCTATTTCCACATGCTGTTGTAAGACACTTTCATCCAATGCATTAAAGATATTGATTAATACAACTTCATGGCCTTGCTGTTGTAGAACCTGTTGTAAAGCATGGAGTAGGTTGGTTCCACCGCCCCAACCGGTGATCAGCAAAATACATTGATTCAATTTAAATCACTATAAAACTGTAAAGATGTTTTATTAGATCATGCTTAAAATTGAAGGACAATCAGACTTACAACTATTTCTGATCTTGTAAATCGACCAATAAGTTAGCTGGAATGACTTTTTGCCAAGTGCGTTTAAATCGCTGATGTACTTGATCGATTGCAAACTGACTTTTTTTCGAAATTTCATGTGCTTTTGCAATATCATCTGCACGAGTATAAGCAATCAAATAATCTAGTCCATCGAGTTCCACATGGATCCATGATTCAATATGCACACCTTCAGCCTGAAGTGTTTCAATCGCTTCATGCTTACGCCTATTCAACTCATTTTGCCATGTAATAACATCGTCCATCATGGCCACTTTTAATTGAATCAATACTGCACCAACGTCCATAATTCTACGTCCTATTTATTTTAAATGTACTTTCATCGTAAATAGCATGTGAACAATTGCAAAACATTTTACATACCGGCAAAACCTTAAAATTTGCTAAGATCAAATCAGGATCAATTTAGGAAAGTGTTTGTCATGAAATTATCACGACTGTTCAGTATTAGCTTACTTTCCGTTTCAGCTTTATGCGTATTGAACACGCCCAGCCATGCGGAAAGCTCTATCCTCTCCAAACTGGATTCCAACCAAAAGCAATGGGTAGGTAAGCCTGCACCAAGTTTTAAACTACAAGATCAAAATTCAAAATGGCATGATCTGAGTCAATATAAAGGTAAATGGGTTGTTTTATATTTTTACCCAAAAGATGATTCACCTGGCTGTACTCAAGAGGCCAATCAGTTTAAATCACTCTACCCACAATTTATAAAAAACAATGCGGTGGTACTCGGTGTAAGTTTGGATGATGTGAAATCTCATCAAAAATTCTCCGAAAAGCTGGGACTAAATTTTCCAATTCTTGCCGATAGTAATCATCAACTCGCAGACCAATTTGGAATTATCCGAAACTTAGGTATCGCCAAAATAGCAAAACGAGAAACTTTTTTGATTGATCCACAAGGAACAATTGTTTATCACTATAGTAGTGTAAATACTCAAACCCATGCTGATCAAGTTTTAGCGGATATTCAGAAGTTTTCAAAAAAATGAAGACTGAAGTATAAAAAAAGCCTTTAGATGAATGTCTAAAGGCTTTTTTAATCTAAAACGTCTCACCTTAAGCAAGAAGCTTAGTGTGTCTTACATTTGAGATTGAATATAATTCTGTAAACCAATTAGCTCAATCAAACCTAATTGTTTTTCAAGCCAGTAAGTATGATCTTCTTCAGTATCGTTCATTTGTTGACGAAGCATATCACGGGTCACGTAATCGCCTTTTTCTTCACATAGCTTTACGCCTTGCGCCAGTTTTTCACGCACATGATATTCCAATGCCAAATCGGCTTTTAAACAAGTTACAACATCTTCACCTGTGACAATATCGTCACGATTCATGTTCGGCGTACCTTCAAGGAAAAGTACGCGGCGAATTAAAGAATCTGCATGTGAAGCTTCTTCTTGCATTTCATGATCAATACGTTCATAAATTTTGCTTAAGCCCCAATCTTCATACATACGTGAATGAATAAGATACTGATCACGAGCAGCCAGTTCGCCACCGATCAACATGTTTAGATAGTCTATGACTTCTGGATTGCCACGCATTTCACTTACTCCACATTCTTTTGCAATAGTATGGACAAATTCCACAAGATTTGCAAAAGACAAAATGTGTAAGTTTATGATTTTTATAAAATTAAAATGATAAGCATACGCATTTGCAATTTGAATAAGCATTTTTCCATATATAAAATAACTGCTTACAATCTTGCACTGATGGTTGATTGGTATTTTTTTCTTTCAAATTCTAAATGATTTATTTTGTAACCATTAAAAATGCTTCTTATTCATCCTCATTATTCTATTTTCTGTTCATTTTCAATGACAGCCCCATCCCTTTATCTTATTGGCTTTTTTTAATACTAATATTTCAAGACAATTTTAACTTTAATATTTATGATATTGAATATTAACAATTAGCAGGAAAAAAATAATGTCTCAGGGAAACACATCAGCACCCATTCTAGTTACAGGTGCAACAGGCTATATCGCCAGTTGGGTGATTAAAAAATTACTTGAGCAAGGTTATACCGTGCATGCGACAGTACGTGATCTGAATAAAAAACAAAGCTTTGCACATTTAGAGAAAATCGCACAAGCAAGCTCTGGTACACTAAAACTATTTAAAGCTAACCTTTTAGAAAATGGTTCTTTTGATGAAGCCATGCAAGGCTGTGAAGTTGTGTTACATATGGCTTCACCATTTGTTGTAACCAATTATAAAGATGCCGTTAAAGATATTATTGAACCGGCAATTTTAGGCACGGAAAATGTCTTAAATAGTGTCAATAAAATAGATTCTGTCAAACGCGTTATTGTGACCTCAAGTATCGCCTCTACTTATGGCGATGCAATTGATATTTTAAAAACACAGCATAATCAGTTTGATGAATCTCACTGGAATACCACCAGTTCAACCACGCACCAACCGTACCCTTATTCGAAAGTTATGGCAGAGCGTAAAGCATGGGAAATGGCGGAAGCACAAAATCGTTGGACGCTGATCTGTGTCAACCCTGCATTGGTACTTGGTCCATCACTGACCGCAAATACACAGTCAGGGAGTGTGGAAGTTTTAGAGCAGTTTGCCAACGGCATGACCTTACTCGGTGTCCCACCGATGTGGAATGGTATTGTAGATGTGCGTGATGTTGCCGATGCACATCTTTTGGCAGCATTCAAGGAAAATGCAGCTGGACGTTACGTTATTAGTGGTGGTTCACTCAGCCTCTTGGAAATGGGTAAAATTTTACGTCAAAATTTTGGACAAAAATTTCCTTTTCCACGCAACCAAGTCCCGAAAAAAGCGTTTAAATTCATTGGACCTGTATTTGGCTATTCACGTGATTTTATTGAAAAGAATATGGGCTACCCTATCTTTTTTAATGCTGATAAAAGCAAACAAGAATTGGGGATGAGTTATCGTAATATTGAAATCAGTTTAGTCGAGCATTTCCAGCAGCTTCTTGATGACGGTGTGGTAAAGAAATATATTTAATAACAACTCAAATGATTGTTAAATCAAAAAAGCCTTTTTCAATCATGAAAAAGGCTTTTTGGCTTATAGCGCTCAATATCAGCTAAGGCTTAGAAATCAAAAGTTACACCGACTTTATAAGTTCTTGCACCACCGACTAAAGCATAGTTTGAATTAAACACACCTTCCCAATATTTTTTATTGGCGACATTATCAACATTGGCGAGGAAGGTGGTATTTACCCCACCAAGTTTGGTTTTATAGCGGGCGCCTAAGTCAACAATCGTATAGTCAGGTAGCTCTAACGTATTCTCTTCATTCAAATATTGCTCACTCACATAACTCACACGAGTATTAATATGAAGCCCCTCAACATTAGGAATGGCATAATCAAGCCCTAACGAAGCAGTAAAATCGGGTACACCATATACTTTATTACCTTCGAAAGCGACCTTAGCTGATTTCACATATTCAGCATCGATATAGGCCAAATTCCCCATCACAGATAAAGTATCTGTAACATTGCCAGAGAATGACCATTCTACCCCACGAGAACGCGTTTCAGCATCATCTTTGACTTTATTACTTATGGTGTCCTGATAAGCCTCAGGCTTTTTAATCTGATAAAGTGCCAAAGTATTTAACCACGAACCCAACTGATATTTTACACCTAACTCATATTGCTTGGTTTGATAAGGTGCAAGTGTTTCGCCCCTATTTGTTGCTGTTGGATAGGTCATTTCAGAGACCGTTACCCCCTCAGCTAAACCCTCGACATAGCTTGCATAAAAAGATAAATCCTCACCAAATGGTTTGACGACAACCCCCAAACTTGGTGATAGCTTGTCTGCACTATAAGCTGATTTTTTGACAAGATTCTTAGTATCGATATCTTGATAACGTCCACCTAAAATAAGTTGTAATTTATCATCCAACATTGAAAGCTGATCCGTTAAGGTATAACTCATATACTCATTATCACCATAAGGAACAATTTCTGGGTAAGTTGTTGGCATTGTACCTGTATTTGATGGCTCATATAAATTGGTCGTAAACCCTGAACTGGTTGCGGATCTATGTTGTGAATATTTGCGGGTTAAATAATCAGTGCGCAATCCCAAAGTATGCTTGATCGCCCCTGTATCAAATTTTGCTTCAAAGCCTGCATTAGCAGCAGTGTTATGTTCTTTTGATCCCACTCGATAATATTGTGAGGTTGCATTTCCATTTAAATTATTGACAATCATACGTGTGCCAAAAAGATGACCATCATATGATTTTTCTACATATCCAATGCCTGCAAATGCTTTGATATCAGGGGTAAATTTATATTCACCTGACAAACCTACAAATTGACTGTCGGTATTGCCTTCTAAGTTTGAAAAGTAGTTTAAATCCCCTTTAGGTGCTGCAAGTACATGATTAACACTGCCCTTACCACCCATGGCAACCATTGCAGGTGAACCGCCTTTACGATTTCCTTTGACCGCATAAGCATCTAAATTAATCTTTAGTTTATCCGTGGTGTAATCCGCAGCAATTGCCCCCAAAGCTTGACGATCATTCATTCCATCAATGATATGTTCACCATCTGCATAAGCACCATTCACACGCAGACCAAACTCTTTGTTCTCACCAAAACGACGAGATACATCAAAGCCTGATTGATAATATCCTTCATCTTGAAACGATGCAGAAACTCGAGTGAGTTCTTGATCTGCCCGTTTAGAATGCCCCATCACAATACCGCCTACACTGCCTGTAGGTGCAACACCTGCAACCAATGCATTTGGACCCTTAAGCACAGTCACTGACTCTAAAAATTCCGTAGGCATCCGACCATAAGGTGCAACGCCATAAAAGCCGTTATAATTTAAATCTTCATGATTGACATCGAAACCACGGATTTTAAAGTTTTCATTTAAATGTCCTTGATTGGTTGTGGTGCGAATACTGACATCATTTTTTAACACTTCCCCCGCAGTGCTTGCTTGTTGATTTTCAATCAATTGTGCTGAATAAGACGTGATACTAAACGGCGTGTCTATGATTTTCTTATTTCCCAATGACCCCAAATCTGTATTTTTTTGCAAAGCACCGTTGGCAAATGTTGGTTTTTCTTGTTCCTTTTCAGCAGCGACTTTAATCGTAGGCAAAGCAGTAATTTCATTATTTGCCCAGATTGTTTGTGTAAGTCCCCCACCAAAAAGCACGATTGAAATAGAATTGACTAGAAATGTTCGAGAAAAATTTTTCATATAAATAATAAGACACTTTTTAGATGATAATGATTATTATATACACTTTCACTATTGTTAAGAATTGTAATTTTTCATCTAAAGTTAAGTTTAATGGAAAATTCAAATGAATAAGAATTATTATCATGTAGCATGCTAATGATAGATCAAGCAAACTTCTGAAATACATCGGTAAATACAGAACTAAAAGTTCTATTGAAAAATGATGACTTGTTGATTTGTTATCACATCAATCTTGAATTGATGATTTTAATTTTTGAAAACTGTAAAGATACAACACCTGTATCTTTACAGTAATTTTAGAGATAATTTAAACGAATCTATGCCTGTCCATACTCAGCCATTAATGCTAAAAACTCCTGTTCATTCAGTACAGCGACACCAAGTTTCTCTGCTTTTTCAAGCTTAGAACCTGCTTTTTCACCCGCAACCACACATTTGGTTTTGCTCGACACACTGCCACTGACACGCGCACCAAGAGCTTGTAGCATTTGAGTCGCATCATCACGCCCCATGGTAGCCAATGTACCTGTAATCACCCAACTCTCACCATTTAAAGGCTGGCGGGTGGGTGCAACTGGTGCATCCCAATGAATCCCAGCTGCAAGCAAACGATCAATCACTTCAAGATTATGTGGTGCTTGGAAAAAATCAACAATCCACTCAGCCGTAATATCACCAACATCTGGAGTTTTCTTCAATGCTTCAAGATCAGCATGACGGATCGCATCAAGCGTTTGGAAAGTGTTGGCCAGCATACGTGCTGTCGTTTCACCTACACCACGAATACCCAAGGCATAAATAAATGCAGCAAGTGTGGTTTTCTTACTGTTCTCAATCGCATCCAATAAATTTTGGACAGATTTTTCACCCATTTTTTCAATGGTCAGTAACTGTTCACGATGCTCATGTAAATGGTAAATATCGGCGACATCCTTTAATAAATCAAGATGTAATAATGACTCTACCCAGCGATCACCGAGACCTTCAATATCCATTGCTTTACGAGAAACAAAGTGACGAATGGCTTCAATACGTTGTGCAGAACAATATAGACCACCTGAGCAACGTGCTAAAGCCTCGCCTTCTGGCATGACCACTGGAGAAGAACATACTGGACAATTTTCAGGTAAATGTACTTCTGTCACGTCATTTGGCCGGAATTCTAACCATACTTTTTCAACTTTGGGAATCACATCACCACTACGATAGACACTGACCGTATCGCCAATACGAACGTCCAAACGGTGAATTTCACCAATATTGTGCAAAGTCACATTAGAAACGGTTACCCCCCCCACAGCCACGGGATTTAAGCGTGCTACAGGGGTTAAAGTCCCAGTACGTCCGACTTGCCAATCAATATTTTCAACTGTTGTTAATGCTGCAACTGCAGGAAACTTATACGCCGTTGCCCAACGCGGTTCACGACTTAAAAAGCCCAGCTTTTGTTGTTGTTGAAGATCATCAACTTTGATCACCATGCCATCAATTTCAACCGCTAAGTTCGGGCGCTCTTGGTTGATTTGCTGATATTTTTCTTGCACTTCTTGAATACTTTCACAAATAAAATGACGTTCTCCCACAGCAAAGCCAAAGTTAGTCAACCATTCAAGACTCGCTGACATTGACTCAATGCCATGATGCGGTTCACATTGTGCAATACCATAAGCATAAAAAGCCAACGGGCGAGATGCTGCAATACTTGGATCAAGTTGACGTAGACTACCAGCCGCAGCATTTCGAGGATTGGCAAAGGTCTTTTCGCCTTTCGCTTCATTTTCAGCATTGAGTCGCTCAAAGCCAGCTTTTGGCATCAATACTTCACCACGAACTTCCAACAAGCGTGGCACTGCCACTTTATCCGAAGACAAGACTTTCGGTAAATTACGAATGGTTTTTACATTTTGCGTAATTACTTCGCCTGTTTCACCATCACCACGGGTTACACCACGTGTCAAGACTCCATTTTCATACCAGAGCGAAATCGCCAATCCGTCAAATTTTAGCTCAACATCATATTGAATCTTTTGATTGGGCAATCGTTCTTCGATACGGCGAGCAAAGGCAAATAATTCGTCCTGATTAAATACATTGCCCAAGGACAGCATCGGTACAGTATGGGTAATGGTTTCAAATTTAGACAGTGGTTTTCCACCCACTTTATTGATTGGGCTATCTGCCTGAGCCAATTCTGGGTGTTGTTGCTCTAAGGCTTTGAGTTGGTGAAATAACTGATCATATTCACTGTCTTCAATACTCGGCTGATCCATCACATAATAAGCATGATTATGTTTCGCAATGAGTTGAATCAATTGACGCATTTGCGTTACGACAGGATTATTTTCCATAAATTTTTTTCACCATAAAAAGGCGGAATACTCCGCCCAAAATTCTGAATACCAATTATAAAGTAAATATGACGTTATGCTAAGCGTCATGCCCTGAACGATAATCGATCGCTTTATGGCGCCAATGCTCTTTCAGTTGTGGGGTAAATTCAAGATTGTTCTCATCATAGACCGTACCGTCTATTTCACGAGCAATTAAGCCAGCAATACTGACCATGGTATCAAAGCCTTTTTGCACATCTGAATGAGGGAGTGCCAAGAAAAAAGCCAAACCTTGAACTTGTTCAGTCGATAAGGTTTCTAAATCAAAACCATCTGGACCGTTGTCGGTGACACGTAATACAGAAAACAGTAAATGGCTTTCTTCCTCTGGATTCTCATAACGATGGAAGCAAGAGAGTTCACCAAAACGTAAACCATATTTTAACAACATTTTTAAGGTTTTATCCCCGGACAATGCTTTACGTGGATTCGGATAAACATTCAGTGCAATAATAGTTTCAGCCGTAGACAATACGCTTTCATCATCATATTTTTGTTGCTCGTTTAAATGAACATCTAAAATACTGCTTTCCTCATCAAACTCTTTGATTTCAGCTGTTTCAACATGGGCATTAAACTGAAAAGCTTCCTCTTTGTCCTGACTGATTACGACTTTGGCAGAATCATTAGTTTGAGTCGTCGGTTCTGTTTGCACATTAAGTGCTTTTTCAGATTCTGTTGTGGATTCAGCACTTGCCACTGTATCCGTCTTTTCAGTTTGTTGTGTAATTGCTGCATGCTCAAGCTCAGTTGACTGAACAACATTCGACTCCGCTGCTGCATCCTCAATCTTTTGCTGTTTTTCATCTACAACTTCGACCGAGTCTAAAGCAGTTAAATTCGGTTCAACACGCACTTGCTCTTGAGACTCACGATCTGTTCGCAATTGATCTCGTACATGACGAGGAATCACGGGTTGCTTACAATCTTCATTGATATGCAATTCAGACTCTAAAGAAGGTGCGGCATCATTGGGCTTTCGTAGCACCATCCTTAAACCCACCAGAATGATGATTACTGCAACAACAATTCCAATAATTGTGGTGACTTCCATACTATGACTCCGCGGCTAAACCGTATTCTCTTGCCTCTTCCAAATTCACAGTGACGAGCTTTGATGTGCCTGGTTCAGGCATCGTCACACCCAGCAAATCGGTTGCCATCGTCATTGCAACTTTATTATGTGTAATGTAAATGAATTGGACTTGATCAGAAAGCTCTTTTACTAAATTACAAAAACGACCAACGTTAGCATCGTCTAAAGGCGCATCAACTTCATCCAAAACACAGAAAGGTGCAGGATTCAAACGGAAAATAGCAAATACCAAAGCCAATGCCGTTAATGCTTTTTCACCACCAGATAACAAAGCCAATGAACTATTTTTCTTACCCGGTGGGCGTGCCATCAGCTTTACGCCAGACTGCCAATCATCCTCAAGGCTTAAACTGGCTTCACCACCATTGAAGACTTTTGGAAATAGTACTTTTAATTCAGCATTAACCTGATCAAAAGTCCCCATAAATAATTTTTTGGTTTCTTGGTCAATGGTCTTCATGGCATCTTTCAATTGCCCAACCGTATTTTCCAAATCTTGCATTTGATGGGTTAGATCTTCAAAGCGCTTAGAAACTTCTTCATATTCTTCTGAAGCTGCTAAATTGACCGCGCCTAATTTCTCAAACTGACGCTGTGCTTTCTCAAATTTTTCTTGATGTGCAGGTAAATCAATCAATACACCTTGCTTAACTTCAGCATTCATCTCTTTGAGTTGATCTGAATAATGCTGGAAATCTGATTTTGCCGCTTGCCAAGCTAAACGTCGCTCTTCCAGTTTTGTACGCAATTGCTCATCATTTTGCTGATGCAAATGGCGCATTTCTGTAAGTTGTTGCTGTTTAGATTGAATATTATTCAATTCAACTTGCCACTCACTCCAAGTTCTTTGCAGTTTTTCAGTTTGTTGTGCCTGCTCAGCATATTGCGATTCTAGACTTGGTAATTCCAATTGAATTGGATCTACAAACTTCTTGGCTTGCGCCATTTGCGCAATAATTTGTTGATATTGCGTTTTAGAGAAAGATAGGTCTTTGTCTAATAATTCAATTTGCTGTTTATTTTGTTCAGCGAGACGACGTGTGGTTTCGGAATCTTGTTGTTTAAGCTGTAATTGCTGTTGTTGTTCTTCAACGTGCTCATTGAGCTCGTCCAATTTGAATTGCAAGGTTTTAAACTCAGGAAGATTTTGTTCAAGCTTGAGGATGACCGAGTGCATATCGATTTCAAGATCATCTTTCTGCATTGCATCTTCTTCAAGTTGCTCATCTAACTGTTGCAATTGACTATTGAGCTGAACTTTCTGCAACTCAAATGCTTGTGAAGCACTTTGCTGCTTAGCAATTTGCACATCAAACAGTTGTAGCTGTTTTTGCTGATGTTTTAGCGTATCTTGCTCTATTTGAATCTGTTTTTGCAGATCCTGCAATTGCTGATTTAAACTCGGCAATATAGTTTCAGCTTCAATCAACTGTGGTTGTAGCTGCGTAAGTTGTGTTTCAATTTCTTCAAGGCGAATACGATGACTGAGTGCACCCTGTGCAGCCTGACTCGACTCATCAAAGAACAAACCAATCACCCAATCTTGACCGACATGATAACCATCCAGCGTCAATATGCTTTGCCCTACTTTTAACTGTGCTTTTTCCGTTAAAGCTTGAGCAAGGTTTTCAATTACAACAACTTGACTCCACAGTGAATACTGTGGAGATTCAATCCAATCTGCTAGACACGCCACTCCATTCATTTGAATTTTATCTTGTGAGCCTGATGCTTTAAGCTGGCGTGCCATACTTTCAGCAAAATCAGCATTTTGATCAACAATATGGGCTGACAACCATTTGGCTAAAAATTTTTCAACCAGCTGTGCATGTGCTTTGCCATGTTCATTCAGCGTTAATACCTGCATCAATTGCACAGTATCAGCCTTACTATTTACAACACTCTTCGCCATTAATTGGGTGAGGTTTTTCTGTTCAGATTGCAACACTTGTACATCAGATTTTAAAGCTGAAATCTGAGCTTTTTGCTGATTAATGCGCTCGTGTAGCTGTTCAAACTGCTGCTTTGCTTGATTAATTTTTTGTTCTAATTCAACAATCGCAGCTTGTATTGCTAATTTTTCTTGCTCAAGTTGTTGAACATCTTCAATTTTAAATTGACTTTGAACCTGAACTGCTTGGGTTTTTAAGGTGTCTTTCTGCTGCTCAATACGTGCAACATTTTTTGCAAGTTGTTCAATTTGCGCCTGCATTTGTGCTTTTTGCTGCTGTTGCTTTTCAACTTGAACTTTGACCTGTTCATATTGTTGTTGTGCTTGCAATTGCTGCGCTTTTAAATCGGTAAATGCTTGGCTACGTTGTTGTGTATCAGCCTCAGCATGTTGTAAATGTTCAGTCTGCTGCTCCAATTGACTGTGCAAGGTTTCCAATTGCAATTCCATCAACTGAATTTTTTCTTTGGTTTGAGCTTTTTGCTGTTCAAAACTTCCCAAAGCTTCTGAGTTTTGTTGAAATAAACTTTGTTTCTGTTCCAAAGTCATTTTCAACTCAGAGAGTTTTTTCTCAGCTTGTTGCCACTCATTTTGCAAAGGCGTGGACTGTTGAATCAGACGTTGGAACAACTCATTGGTTGAAGTCAGATCATGTTCCAAGGTACTCATATCAGAGCGCACCAATTTAAAGTGCTCCCCCAATTCGTTCATTTCAACCGTATATTGTTCTTGTAAACGGGAACTACGATCACACTGAAAAGATAGAATTTCTATCTTTAATGTACGAATTTCAGTTTCTAAAGTCTTATATTGAACCGCAGTTTCAGACTGACGTTTTAAGGTTTTAAGCTGTGATTTGAGTTCTGAAGCAATATCTTCGAGACGGTCTAAGTTCTGCGTGGTATGTTCTAAGTGTTGTAGTGTTTCACGACGACGAGCCTGATAACGAGAAACCCCAGCAGCCTCTTCAAGAAAAATACGCATTTCTTCAGGTTTGGCATCAACCAAACGGTTAATCATTCCCTGTTCGATGATTGCGTAGGAACGAGGACCTAAGCCTGTACCCAAGAAAATGTCGGTAATATCACGACGTCGGCACTTCGTCCCATTGAGAAAGTATTCAGATTTTCCATCACGATTCACTTGACGGCGAACAGCAAGTTCAGTATACGCGTTATAGGCCCCACCTAATTTGCCATAGGTGTTTTCAAAGCGCAGTTCTACACTTGCCATACCTACAGGTTTACGTTTTGCCGTTCCTGTAAAAATAACATCCTGCATACTGCCACCACGGAGCTGGCGTGCACTGGATTCCCCCATCACCCAACGGATAGCATCAATCACATTGGATTTACCACAACCATTAGGACCAACCACCGCTGTACGGTTATCTTTGAATTGTAGTGTTGTACTATCGGCAAAAGATTTGAAGCCTGAAAGTTTTAAGCTGCTTAAACGCATAATGTCCTAGTAATTACCGACGCGATCTCCGCGCCCAAGCGAGTTCGATTTGTTTCATCCGTGTCAGAGATTCCAACACCAGATTACGTAAGTGTCGACAAAAATCTTCCATAAATAAAGTAGCTTGTTGTGATTTTCGGATTAAAATTGCGTCAATCACCAACTTAAGCAATTCTAAAGCTTCTTGAAGCTCGCGTCTTGAAGTATTTAAGGTTAAAAAATAACTTCTTCGGAGTGAGGGTAACAACTCTTTATAAAATTTCATCAGGTAGGGATTCCCCACCATGTCTTGTTGCCCCGATAAAAATTGAAAAATACCATCATAAAACTTTTCAGTATTGCCTTGCTTCACTTGCTCAACCAAATGATTCATCATCTGCTGGATCGCTTCAGCCTCATGATTACGCCATGTTTCACTCATACGTTGCACGATTTGACCTAATAACAGTGCACTGGTATCAAATAATGCGCGTACTTGTTGAGCTGACATTTCTGAGACAATAGCACCACGGCGAGGATAAATTTCAATCAAGTGGGTTCTTTCTAAAAGCAAAAGGGCTTCTCGTACTGAGCCACGACTGACATCCAGTTCTTTGGCAATACGTAGTTCTTGTATTCTTTCTCCTTCAACCAACTCGCCACTAATAATTTGTTCACTAATATGTTTGGCAATTTGTTCTGAAAGGCTATCCACTTCTTCCGAATGCATATAATTCCTATCTTGGGTTTATTATTCTTTCTCAGACAATGTCAATTGTCATTATTTTAGTTTTACCTGATTTAATTCAATTGAAACCATGACATTGTCCGACAATTTTAATGCATTTTAAGTCAATTTAGTGTTTAGAAAAAGTACCTTTGATCGGAATCTACTTAGTAATTCCTTGATAAATAAAATAAAGACCAACAACTGTAAGTAAACATGCAAAACATTTTTTCAACATGGCTGGAGAAAGCGCATGCGCAACCTTTGCGCCGAATTTGGCGGTGATAAAACTCATCACACTGATCCCAATAAAGGCATAGATATGGACATAACCAATTGAATTTTTAATTTCAATTGGTTCTTGCGCGCCGAAGAACATGAAGCCTAATGCCCCTGCGATTGCAATCGGTAACCCACAAGCTGCTGATGTTGCAACGGCTTTTTGCATCACCACACCATTTTTGTTGAGATATGGAACAGTTAAACTTCCGCCACCAATACCAAAAATTGCCGATGCGACCCCGATTCCCCCACCAGCCAGCATTTGCATAGGTGCAGTCGGCAATTGTTTAGATTCATCGACTTTGACATTGGCCCCTTTAAACATTTTAAATGCCACCCAAATTGCAAATGCCCCAATAATCAATTGTAAATGCTGACCTGATAAAATATCTGCAATGCCAGCACCAATAAATGAGCCAATCACCAAACCTGGAGCTAAGTTTTTAAAAACACTCCAAAGTACTGCACCTTTTTTATGATGCGCTGTTACAGAACTAATTGAAGTTACAATAATAGTTGCAAGTGAAGTTCCCAATGCCATGTGCATAATGACCGAAGGATCATAGCCCATTTTGGTAAAGACCACATAGAGAATTGGTACAATAATTAAGCCACCGCCAACACCAAATAGCCCAGCAGCAAATCCTGCGATTGCACCAATACCTAAATATATGATTAACTCCATAAATGTTCCTTCACTCTTCTCAGATTCAACATGGATTTAGAGACTCGTCATCTTAGACAACTTCTTACACAAACAAATGAGCTCCCTGAAGTGCTGCTTTTAAAGCAGACTACAGCATCGACCAATGATGATGTGCGTGAAATTGCGCTCAGCGGCGTCAAGACAGTTTTGGTCTGTAGTGAAACTCAGACTCAAGGACGAGGTCAGCACCAACGGGAATGGGTTTCGCCAATTGGTAATATTTATTTAAGCACATTGCTTGAAACACGAACACCCTTAGATGGGCGTTTAGCATTGGAAATTGCTTTAAATATCTTACAAATGCCAACACTTAAGAATTTACCAGAATTACAAATTAAATGGCCCAATGACCTATATAGCCCTCAAGGAAAATGGGGCGGAATTTTGGTTGAGCCCATTTCACCACATCAAGCCATTGTTGGAATCGGGATCAACTTATTTCCGATCCCTAAAGAAAATGTGACTCAACAAGCCACCTCGCTAATGCAATTAGGCCTACAATTTCCAAATCGAATCCAAATCATTGCAGAAATGTATTTGGCAATTCAACAAGCCGGACAATGGTTTGATCATGGTTGCTATAACCTCTCAGCACGATTTAATCACTATGCTGCCTTTATGGATCAGCAGGTTTATTTTGAACAAATTCAAAATTCAATTGAAGGTATTTTCAAAGGGATTTCTGATGATGGTGCACTGAATTTATTGACGGCTCAAGGTTTAGTCAATGTCTATCAGGGGCGTTTACGCTTAGCTGAAGCATAAATAACGAGGTGATCTGTTTTCTAAAATGAGATGGATTGATCAGATGTATCGTGAAAAAGTGATCGGCAATTAGGGGCTGTTGACATTTCATAAATGGCTTGCGTTGTAGGTTAACATTGAGCAGGCAAGGCATGAAACGGAGAGAATAGCCAGACTATTTTCGAGTTTCATAACGAAGGCTGAGATAATTTTAGCCACAACCCTTCGGGACTAGCGTGTTTTTTGCCGCTACGTTGTTACGAACTACTGATTTAGAATAACTAAATTTCGTATTTCGCGCCTAGTATCGCCTAAAAAACACACGTAGTCGCAAACATAGACGAATTATCAACAGACCCTATTTAAAACAGGGCTTTTTTCGCTATACATTTCGCTATATATTGCGCAGTAATCGTATTGATCCAAAGATCATAGCAAACAGTTACTAACAGTACGGAACAACGTTCAGCAAAATGAACCGCAGGTTATTTGCCCTATTTGATTGATCAGATTGAGAGGCTCTCTAAGTCGTTCAATATTTTCAAATAAAATAATTATGCAGATTGTGTTCAGTTTCAATTAGGCAAAATCATGAAAGCACTTTGGTTAGATATAGGAAATACCCGTCTAAAATATTGGATTACTGAAAATAATCAAATTATCCAACAGGCAGCAGAATTACATCTCCAATCCCCTGCGGATCTGCTACTGGGTTTAATTCAACATTTTCGTGGTTTAGGCTTAGACAAAATTGGAATCTCCTCAGTCCAAGATAAAAAGAACAACGAACGCATTGTCCAGATTTTAAAATTACTCGATATTCCGGTGACTTTTGCCAAAGTGCATGCTGAATATGCAGGATTACGTTGTGGCTATGACCATATAGAACAACTTGGAATCGATCGTTGGTTACAAGTTTTGGCCGTGGCGAAAGCTGATGATGACTTGTGTGTGATTAGCTGTGGTACAGCTTTAACAATTGATTTAACCCAAGGCTTACAACATTTAGGCGGTTATATTCTGCCTAACCTCTATTTACAACGCGATTCTTTAATTCAAAAAACCAAAGGTATTAAAATTCCAGATGCGGCTTTTTCAGAGCTGAGTCCTGGTCGGAATACCATAGATGCAGTACATCATGGCATTTTCTTAGGGCTGTTAAGCACCATTGAAAAAGTGCTTGAGCAACAACCACGCAAGCTTATTTTAACAGGCGGTGATGCCAATCTATTTGCACAATTTCTTGAGAAATATCAACCAAGAATTGAATCAGATTTATTACTTAAAGGCTTACAGTTCTATATAGATCGACAAACCGCTTAAACCCAAATACAATTTAATGGAAGATCAGCAATCTTCCATTTTTAATAAATACAACCATAAACACGATAAAAGAGCAATCATTATGAAAACGATACCCTTACTGCTTAGTGCCTGTTTAATGAGCTTCACAATGGTGGGGTGTACCAGTTTACAAACTACGCACTCATCTTCAACAACCATGGCAACAACTGAACCCGTTATTGCTTACTTTGCTCCAGATGCAGGTGAAGAAGCCTGTGACTGCGGTTTAATCATGGATCAGGGTTATTCACTCACACCCGTAGAAAATGGATATTTCAGAAAATTATTAGGTCGTGATAAAGATGGCCGTTTCTTAGTTCAGGACTTCTATCAAAATAGTCGTAAAAAACAATCTGATCCCTTTTGGATTAAAGCCCCTCAAGGCTTAAATAGCTTTGATAGTAAATATGTCGATGGTGAAGTTGTGGGCTATTTTGAAAATGGAAAAGTCAGCTTTAAATCGACCAGCCAAGACCAGAGATTAGTTGGAAAAACTGAAACGTACTATTCAAATGGTCAACTTGGGCTACAGGAAGAATATCTTGATGCTCAGCCCATCGTTCAAAAGGTATGGTATGAAGATGGCAAACCTGCAGCAGAACTAAAATTAAGCCCAAGTGAAGATTATTCGATTCTAGACAGTAAAGTTTGGGATCAACAAGGCAATTTGATTCAAAATGAGCAACGCGCTCAGGAGATTCTTGACGAGCTTTATCAAAAACTAAATCAATAAAACAAAAGCAAATCGAGATAAATCTAGTATACGACTTGAGTGCGAGATTGAGATTCAGGTTGTAATAAAACCGCTAACTTTTCCCAAAGTACGTTTAAGCGAGTATATCCCTCAGCTGCCATAAAATGCCCAGCATCTTTCACTTCAATCATTTGTGAATTCAGAGAATAACCCTGTTGAATACTGATCGGTGCTGGAACAAAAGGATCATTGTTGGAGAAAAAGACAAAACGATTGAGAATATTCATTCTTAACAATGCATCGTCAACCTCGGCTTGTTGTAAAAATGAATTAAGTTCAGGTACAACGGATAAATTTTTACTAAATCCTGCTACTAAAAACAAAGCACCTAATTTTCGGCCCAATATTTCACTTGAAAGGAAATCCAGAGTGGCAATACCACCTAAGCCATGTGCCACAATGATGGTATCTTCATTGAGTGACTTAATTTGCTGAGTAATATTATGCTTCCACACCTCATAGCGAGGTTGTTCTGCATGTTCTAGATGAATAATTTCACATGTATGCCCTATAGCCAATACTTGCTGCTTCAACCAAGGATACCAATGTTGTTCAGGGGAGTCTTTATAACCGTGTACGATAAATACTTTTTTCATAAATAGACTACTTATCAATTATTGTTTAAATCATATTCAAATAATGTGCTTAGAATATCTAAACAACCAATAAAAGTATGTTATTTTTATTTAACAAAAAAGCGCCCGAAGGCGCTTTTTATAAAATAAATGAGGCTTATTTTTTATCATTATTACCAAACAATGGTCCCATACCGCTACCACCGCCAAACTGTTTTTGCATCCCGCCCAATGAGCGCATCATTTTTGCCATACCCGATGGATTGGCAAATTTCTTCATCATTTTCGCCATTTGCGCATGTTGTTTGATCAGTTTATTGACTTCAACTACATCCATACCACAGCCTGCTGCGATACGCTTTTTACGGCTCGGATTCATTAAGTCTGGATTACGACGTTCTTTGATGGTCATCGATTGAATAATCGCTTCCATCTTTTTCACTTGCTTTTCAGGATTTGCTTGCGCAATCGCATCTTGAATGCCTGAATTGCTCATGCCAGGCAACTTATCCAAGAAGCCCATCATACCGCCCATTTTATTCATTTGTTCAAATTGCATCAGCATGTCTTCAAAGTTGAAGCTCCCACCCTTTTGCAATTTTTTCGCCATTTTTTCGGCTTTTTCTTTGTCGATTTTACGTTCAACTTCTTCGACTAAAGAAAGTACGTCACCCATACCTAAGATACGTTGTGCAACACGCTCAGGATGGAATGGCTCTAAGGCATCGAGTTTTTCACCCATACCTAAAAATTTAATTGGCTTACCAGTAATTGCACGTACCGAAAGCGCCGCACCACCACGTGCATCACCATCGGTTTTGGTGAGGATAACACCCGTTAATGGTAATGCATCATTAAAGGCTTTGGCAGTATTTGCCGCATCCTGACCTGTCATTGCATCAACAACAAATAGGGTTTCGGTTGGGCCAATTGCGGCGTGTAATGCTTTGATTTCGTCCATCATGTCATCATCAACATGCAAACGACCTGCCGTATCGACAATCAAAACATCATTAAAGTTAATTTTGGCTTGACCAATTGCACGTTGTGCAATTTTAATCGGATCTTCAGAAGCATCCGATTCAATAAAATCAACACCCACTTCAGCAGCAACTGTTTGCAGTTGCTTGATCGCAGCTGGACGGTAAACATCGGCAGAAACCATCGCCACTTTTTTCTTTTGACGCTCTTTTAAGAAACGTCCAAGTTTTGCAGCTGTCGTGGTTTTACCGGCACCTTGTAAACCTGCGAGAAGAATCACAACAGGAGGTTTTGCAGCTAAGTCTAGACTTTCGTTTGCCTCACCCATCATTTTGGTGAGTTCGTCATACACAATTTTAACGAAAGCTTGACCTGGTGAAAGCTGAGTCATGACTTCTTGACCCAATGCTTCTTCCTTAACTTTCGCAATAAACTCACGAGTTACAGGCAAAGCAACATCGGCTTCAAGAAGTGCCATACGCACTTCACGTAAGGTATCTTTAATATTATCTTCGGTTAGCTGCCCAGAGCCAGTAACATTTCTGAGACTCTGCGTGAGTCGTTCTGTTAAGGTATCAAACATTGCAAAATCCGCTTAAAATAGCTAGTAGCAAAAAAAATCTTTCTTAAAATAGAAAATTTATGCTCAAGATGCTATAGGATACTGTAGTTCACATGGAATTTATATCTTATAACATGAATATTCATCATCCTGAAAAAGGTTTGACATGATTAGCCTCCCCTTGGTTTATACGATTTTAGCATTAATTGCCTATACCTCTTCATTTTGGTATTTGTTCATGCACTTAATGGCTAAACGTTCCGCAAACCCATGGTTTATTGGCATCATGTCAGGTTTAGGGCTGATATTACATGCAAGTGTACTGCATAACGACATACTTACACCACTAGGGATTAATTACGACGTCTTTAACTTGATGTCTTTTACCTCGGCGTTAATGTTGGTTCTAAGTATGCTTTATAGTACCTATCGTCCTGTTATTTCACTAAATTTGATTGGCATTCCGGTTGCAGCCTTTGGTCTGATTTTAGGATTTTGTTTTAGTAAACCAGATCAATTTATTGAACAGCATTCTATCGGTTTAGACATCCATATCATTCTGTCTTTATCTGCTTATGCCGTTTTACTCATGGCAACCATACAAGCCGTTTTGATTTGGTTTCAAAACCGCGAACTCAAAAAGAAACAAAAAAAACGTATTTGGGTCAACTTCTTACCATCATATCAAGCCATGGAATCCTTACTTTTTGATATGCTCATTACTGGTTTTGTTTTATTAACTGTCGCTTTATCTTTTGGTTTCTTTACCATTGATGACTTCTTTGCACAGCACCTAGCACATAAGACTGTGTTTAGTATTGTGTCTTGGTTTGTTTACGGTGCGTTGTTAATTGGTCACTATAAGTTTGGCTGGCGTGGTCAGAAAGCCATTCGCTTTACCATGATTGGATTCTTTTTATTGGCAGTTGGCTTTATTGGTTCTAAATTTGTTTTGGAAATGATTTTGCATCGTTGATAAACGCAGCACTGAACAAAAATGGGCAGTATTTTGTATTCTTACTATAAGTATATTAATACAGAAGCAGAAGAAATTGTTTTAATTGTTTTATATGAGTTAGATCTGGAATATTACTGCCTTAGATCAATTCTGGTGACAGCTTAACTCAGCATCCAATACAAATTTAAACATAGAACAAGCGCATTTTCTCTTAGCTGAAAGAAGTTTTTCTGACGTTTTAGACGAAATTATTCCCATTGAAAATGTTAAGTTTTTAAATTTTTGGAATCAATCGAACTCTAAATATTTAAGTGATTGGATGAATTAACGAACAAATTTTACATTGGGCAAAACATTGAAACCGAGATCTTGTGTTTCTACCCTCAAAGGGTGATCGTTAAATAAGGCAAAGGATTTCATAGTTTAGCCAATGAGAAGGATTGTGAATCACATTTAGGTTATAAAAACATGTATACACAGCAAAAAACTCGACTTTATATAGAGGTTTCGATAATGAAAATTTATGGATCAACTTTTCAATAACACTCCATTTAGCACTGATCTAGAATATATTTGCATCAGTAGACATCTCCTACAAAAATGCGTATAACGCTGTTTTCATCTCATCAGGTAACAATCGTGAAACTTATACTCGCCCCAATGGAAGGCTTAACCGACCCTATCATGCGTGACGTTCTCACACATGTCGGTAGCTTTGACTGGTGCGTGACTGAGTTTATCCGTGTAACGGATTCGGTCTTACCTGACCATGTTTACCATAGCTATTGTCCAGAACTAAACAATCAAGGCAAAACAGCTGCTGGCACACCAGTACATGTTCAGTTTTTAGGAAATAATCCTGTAATGCTCGCAGCCAATGCGGTACGCGCTGCTGAATTAGGTGCTCCTGCAATCGATATGAATTTTGGTTGTCCTGCTAAAACAGTAAACCGTCATAGAGGTGGTTCAGTACTTCTCGATGAGCCTGAGGTTGTACATGAGTTGGTCAAGGCTGTACGTGATGCAGTACCCAAACATATTCCTGTATCTGCAAAAATGCGTTTAGGTTATATGGACCGAAATTTTACCCTTGAAAATGCGCATGCCATTGAAGATGCTGGCGCAGCTTGGGTCACTGTCCATGCTCGGACCAAAGCTGATGGGTACACCCCTCCAGCATTTTGGGATCAGCTACAGCCGATTCGTGAAGCACTCAAGATCAATGTGATTGCCAATGGTGAAATCTGGACCAATGCTGATGCGAAGCAATGCCAACTTGAATCAGGTTGCCAAGATTTGATGATTGGTCGTGGTGCTGTGACTACACCAGATCTCACACAATGTATTCGTAAAAATACAGATGAACCACTTATCACTTGGTCTGAACTATTAAATTTACAAATTCGTTTTTTAAATGGTCCATATAAAAAAGAGCTGAACATGGTCGGCCGTTATAAACAATGGATTGGGATGATGTCTAAGCATTACCCCGAAGCCAAAGCCTTATGGGATGAAATCAAACGGTTGAAAAAAATTGATGAAGTGCTGGAGAAATTGAATCCTGCACATTTTTAAATTGCTTCATCAATCTCTAAAATTGCTTTAATTTCTTCAGGTTGAAATTCTTTTGATAATTCAGAAGTTGGATTCAATACCAATGTTGCCCCTTGAGTCATTTCAAAAAACTGCCGTGTATTTAAAGCGATATATTCAGCATCGACTCCAATATCATTTTGAATGGTTTCTAGCTCTATGAAGAATGGTATTGCTTGATCACCTTCGGGTGTTTCTAGAATACGGAATTGAATTTTTTTATGCTGATCTTGTGTTCCCAAACAATAAATATCCGATGCTAAAAGCAGATCGATAAAATCAGGGATCAATTCGTAGTTTTCTTGGGTGTTGATAAAGAGTTGTTGTAAATTTTGCATGTTGTTGATTGTCTATTTTTGGTGCCATTAATATAGCTTATTCACGGTAGATATGGAATTGATCTGAGTGCTCAATTGGATATCCTTAAGCCTCGAATTTCAAATTATCAAGATTTAAGCTATTGAATTTAAATTATTATAAAAGCTTTAATCTCGTTTAGGAAACTATATTCATAAAGCATCTACTGCTGAGGGGATACGAAATCACCATCACTATTAGTTTTTCTATAATCACCACAGGATGCCGGAAAAGGGACTAAGCAAAAAATCCAAACAAAGAATTTCACAAATTGCATTTTTGAGGAATTCCTTTACTTTGGTAAATATTGAAATAAGTATTATTCTTTGTGAGTTCAGTATTTAATTCTAACCAATAATCCTTAACATTTACTCTCGTCGTCACTAAAAATTCACAATACTCATTCACATTATTTTTTATATTTAAAATATGTTGCTTCATGAGTGAAACATACACCTCTTTTGATTTCCTCTCATCAATCACATTCAGAGCAGAAATAAAACTTGTGGGAACAATCGGATCTGTATTCATTTTTTTAAATCTTTTCCCATTGTATTCAACACTTAACCCTAGACGAATGCTTTTGAGTTGATTAAATTTAGAGTTCGTTGCATAAATCTCAGAAAAGAGATCAGATGTTTGACTGCTATTATTAAAAAAATAAATTTTCTTGGTCGTCAAACCATAGGATAGCACTTCATAGCGTTTACTATGCGAGACTGTATCCCTATTGATATAATCTATTTTTTCAAGGTTCTTTATTATTTCGCCTAAATCTACAGACATTGCTTTTAAATTAAGCTGGTTTACTGGTGCAAATCTTGAGTAATTTATTTCAGAAGATAACGCTGATATTTCTTTATCTTCAAAATTAAAAATTCGATTTTCTACATTCGCTCCAAAACTATAGGATGTCAAAGAAAAACATATCAGGAATACAGTTTTAAATTTAATAATATAATGATTTTTCATAATTTTTATCTGTCATTTTTGTATAGTATACAGTATAAGCAAAACTATTGACTTGACCTTTGCTTACAAACCATTCAGGTTCAGATTCCAAGATAATATGTACACCATTAAAATTCTTTTCAGAAATAACCTTTCTGTACTGATCCCCACCTTGACATCGCCCTTTAGTTAAAAAATTTTCTATGAAGTTATCAAGACTGCTTTTATCTAAAGCTACTGAATTTATTAAAAAAATTTGATCAGAAATTGATTGATCGATATTTTTATGGATATTTTCATCAAATGGAACGAAATTATCACTAGCATAATAATTTGTATTTGGACCTTGTCCTGTAGTTCGTACTTCTAATGTAGACATATGATGATAATTATCTTCAAAATTTTCATTGTGAACTATTCCATTATCAAAACCTTGAGTAGCAGATAATCGATCTATAACTTTTAACTTCAAATAATTTGAATTCATTTCCTTATATTTGCTATATATTTTTTTAAAATTATAGTCCAAATACAAATCATGATTAACAACAAATAAATTAATATCTCTCGATATTTCCTTTACGTCACTTCGAGTATCGCTTTTCTTAGTTTTGTTATTTATCTGGCATAGATGATCTAATGGCTCATTAGGAGCACATGCAAATAGAAAAAAAGAATATATAAAAATAGTTAAAATTTTCCTCATAACTTATTAAGCCTTATCAAAGGTATAAAATTTTTATATGATTTTCAATATCATAGATATAAAACACTAATATATTGATGTCTCATATTTTTTATCCGTTTTCTTTGTAAAATAAATAAAAAAATTCAAACTATTATATTTCCTATTTTTAATTTGTTTTCCATCAGCTTCCAAAACAATGTGCATATCATTTACATTCCATTCTTCTACTTCAGGTTCATTTGAATTACTACATTTTAGTTTTTTTATAAAAGTACTAACTTTACTATTCAAATCTACCCCACCCACTTTATCACCACTTACCACATAAATCTGATCTTTAACCATAGATACAATTTCTTCTTCTAATTGCTCACTATAAGGAACATAGTTATCACTACTAAAAAACATATGATTACCCTTTAAATTACTATTAGCTGAAAGACGAGAAATGTAATCAAAATTCCTCTTCACATTATTATTAACAGTACCATCACTAAAACCTACTTCAGGAGAAAGACTATCTAGAACTTTCAATACTAAATAATGACTATTTAACTCAAAATATCTTTTAACAATTTCATTTTGATCATAATTTAAATAAATTTTATTATTTTCAACAAATGATGATATATCTCTAGCTACTCGAACATCATAGCCATTTTCATTTTTTATATTTTCACTATTTTTTAAACTACAATTATCCTTATTTGAGTCAAATGAGCAAGCAGACAGACTTAAAATTACTACTAATAAAATCAAAAATTTCATAATATCTTTATCCATTGTAATCTAAGCTTCTATCGTTACGCATAAGTAACCATTGATGCCTAAATAAAGCTATTTGATTACCTTTATAAAGCGATTTTTTAGGTGGATCTTCATCAGTATCCTCATAATCCATAAAATTATCGGTAAAACCTTTATGAAAACAATATGGTATATCTTTCCCATTTTGGAATACATGGGATAATCCAAAGCTATGAACTATTTCATGAACTACAGTCTCCAATTCAGTTGCTCCATGATGATAAATAACAACTGAGTTCCCCCATACTTTTTTCCTATTAGATCCTGCTTCAGGTGCAAAAATAGCACTACCTTTTCTATTAAAAATTTGACCATTTTTGGTATATGAACATTGTGTATTTGTAAAAAAAACATATGTAACATCATTAGAATCAGAATTTATTAAACCATTAACTTTTGCATATTTCTGAAATAAAAAGCGCTATTATGTAGCAACCGCACAATAAATAAAACGATTCGCTGTTTACAATAATTCTTTAAAAAAAGGATGAATGAAATGGCTGAATCGCATGTAGTTTCAAGTTTAATTTCAAAACGTGCAGAGTTACTTGGTCAGATCAGCGTACATAAAAAAGAAATTCAACGTATTTCGGCTGCATTATCCCATATAGATCATACCATTAAGCTGTTTTCACCTGAGTTTGATTTACGCACTGTTAAAGCCAAGCGAACCAATCAACGCAATCCATACTTTGCTAAAGGTGAACTACAGTCATTGCTTTTGGATTGCTTGCGAGATTTCAACCAACCGCTAAGTTGTAAGGAAATATCAAGCAGAATTATTGATACTAAACACCTTGTCGATATTCAAGCGAAAGATATAGAGTCAAATGTGGTTGTCATTTTAAGGCGATTGCGTGATAAGGGTGTTGTGAGTTGTATTGATGCGAGTACACGACCTTATTTATGGCAATTGGTCTAATTAACATGCTAGTCGTTCAGTTTTACGCTTATTACCCTGCCAATAGCCACACCAATCTTTATGCGTTGCTGTTTGGGCGCATTTACTCAGAATATCAGTAAAGATTTCACCATTTGACCATCTGCGAGTATCTTCACGATAAGCTGCTTCATTGGCGTAGTTGGCAAGGTACATCACGCCAAACTTGTGCATTTGTCCTAACTGCATCCGTCTAAAGCGACTAAAATAACTTTCAGCTAAATTATTGGTAATGCCTTCTTCTGAACAGTATTCATATTGGTGATTCACTCGTTTGGTTGCAAACCGAGCATTGAGTGTATCGTATGCTGTGCTTTCATCAGAATGAATAGTTGAGCCTAGATTAATATGCTCATTTGCAAGCTGATTAATATCCATTTGATTTTCACTATAAATCACGTAGGTTTTGGTTTTATCAGCACCTTGCATATCACTATTTGTTGTTTTTTGGCGTAGCACCATGATACATCGTTTGTTCGGGTTTTGATGTTCAGCTTTGCGTCTATCAATACGATCTTCTTTACGATTTTTAGGTCGAATATGCCCATTAACATACGCACCATCCATGTGAACTTCACCTGAGAGTGATTCATCGTCACGTTGCTCAATCAAGCTTTCACGGATTTTATGTGCTAACACAAAAGCAGTTTTGTATTGCACACCTAAATCCCGACCTAGCTGTAAAGCAGATAAACCTTTAACTGCATTAGCGTAAATGGCAATGGCAACTAAATAGATTTTAAGTGGCAATTTATGGAAAGCGAAGATCGTACCTGATGTTACGCTGAATGTATGGTTGCAGCATTTACACCGCCATTGTCTGCGACCACGAATAAAATAGTGATTATCTTGTGTTTGGCAGTGAGGGCAAATTGGGTGAGCTTTACCCCACCGCATTTCCTTGAATAATAAGAATGCTTGTTCATGCGTGATTTGCATGACCTCGCAGACTGATAAAGTACGTGCCTTAGCTGATAATAAAAAATGTTGCTTAGATTCTTTTTTCATAAAATCACCCATCACAAACACGATATGCTAAATATATTGTAATGTTTTTAATCATCAAATATAATGATTTAAAATATTTTAGCGACATACTATGTCGTTTATTTTTAAGAGGTCAAACCGTGAGTGATGATGAATGGAAAGACTATGCCAAAGGCTTAATTAAGGCAGAAATTGCCCGAAAAAATATAAGCTTGATTGATCTAGCAAAGAAATTAGAATCAATGGGTATATCTGAAACACCGCAAAACATTAGCAATAAGATCAATCGTGGTACATTTGGGGCAATATTCATGCTTCAAATACTCAAAGCGATTGATTGTAAAGACATTCGGTTAATTTAATATAAATTTGGATTTCAATATGAACAGCGTTTTGAAAAATACGAATCTCTCAAAAGCAAGATCAGCTAAAAATGATGAATTTTATACTCAATATGTTGATATTGAAAAAGAAATGAATGCTTACTTAGAATTTGATTCAAATGTATTTAGAGATAAAGTAGTTTTATTGCCCTGTGATGACCCTGAATGGAGTAATTTCACATTATATTTTGCTCAAAATTTTAGTCGGTTAGGCTTGAAAAAACTTATAAGCACAAGTTATGCCCCTAAGAACAAACAAGGTGATCAATCTTATCAACCTTCATTATTTGAAGAAAAAAGCCCTCAATTTGATAGTGATAAATCTACTGCTTGTGGCAAGTTTTTTGAACTAGAAAGCGATATAACTAAAGATGGCGTGGTTGATATTAACGATATTCATTGGCAGTACCTCAAAGGTGATGGTGATTTCAGAAGTGATGAAGTCAAAGCGTTGCGTGATCAAGCCGATATAATTGTAACCAACCCCCCATTCTCCCTATTCCGTGATTTTATTGCATGGATTATGGAGGGTGAGAAAAAATTTGCGATTGTTGGGAATATGAACTCCCTTACTTATAAAGATATATTCCCTTTGATTCAAAAGAATATCGTATGGCTTGGTGCGACAATCAGTAGTGGTGATCGTGAATTTAGAGTTCCTGATAGCTACCCTTTAAATGCAGCAGGGTTTAGGGTTGATAGCGAGGGTAATAAATATATTCGAGTAAAAGGTGTTAGATGGTTTACCAACATTGAACATGGACGTAGACACGAACCATTACAACTAATGACAACCGCAGACAATAAGAGATTTAACTCTAAAATTGAAGGTAAAAATGCTTATCAGTTATACGATAATTACAATGCTATTGAAGTGCCTTTTACCAATGCTATTCCTAGTGATTATGATGGTGTTATGGGCGTACCAATTAGTTTTTTAGATAAATACAACCCTGAACAATTTGAAATTTTAGGCATGGATTTTTATGTAAAAGATGATCTATTAGAAAATATTGCTTTAGCAGAATGGCGTGGAAAATTAGATCGTGCATATCTCAATGGAAAACGCTTGTATTCAAGAGTTTTAATTTGTCATAAGAGAATTTAAGCATGGATATTTACTATGTTGATTGTGTGAATAATACACTTCTGAAAACATCCGATAATAATTTTCTTTGTCACTCATTTTCAAATATTCCATTTAGAATACAAAAAATCACTTTAAGTCCTAACAATGAACGTAGCAAAAATATTATTCAGACTGCTAAATCTAGGTTGAGTTCTATACAATTTAATTCAGCTAGTTCATCAGGAGTTGCTAGGGATGAAATTGAGATTAAATTAAAATCATTTTGTGGATTGATAATAGAACAACTATGTTTTTCTATGCTTACTCACTACAACAAAAATCCCAATGTTGTAATTGAATTGGATAGTGGTAATAACTCTATTGATCAAATAGATTTGAAAATTCATAAGAAATGGCTACAGCATGGTTCGGATGATTATAAATCTCTTACCAAGACAGTAGAGATACGCTCATCTTTTCCATTTAAATCAATTGAAAAAGTTGTTTCCCAAGATTTTGACATACTTGGTGGGTACAAGAATGATATTAAAAAAGGAGAAATTGAAAAAGATTTTTACCTTAGATTCTTGTTTGCCTTAGATTATAAGTCTGATTATTACGTGAAAGAAAATGGAAAAATTCATTATGGTAAAACTACAACTAAAACACTAAAGGAATGTTACTTTGATAATGACTTAAACTTAAAAAGAGAGCTTGTGATTTTTTTCATTGGCGGTGCGACAAACGCAATGATGTTGGATGAAAGCATTGCATATCTAGGTTCAATGACTTCATCAAACTTTAACATCAATCAAAATGCTGAATTTAAGAAAATTAAAGTAAGGAATGGACTAGATTGTATCGCAATCATGCAAATGATGCTGAATGTGATAACAACAGAAGCAAGTCAGGGGAAATAAATGCAAACAAATTTAAATACCAAAATCACGATCAAAGACCTATGCGAAGGCTTTATTTATAACGAACTTGAGGGAAAAGGTTTATTTGGCTTGTCGGGTAAATTGACTATTCAGCCTGAATATCAACGGAATTATATATACGCAGATGGTAAAAAAGACGTAGCTGTTATTCAATCCATTTTAAAGGGCTATCCATTAGGATTAATTTACTTTAATCAGACAGGTGATGATACTTTTGAGGTGTTAGATGGTCAGCAAAGAATCACAAGTATTGGACGGTTTTTAACAGGAAAGTTCGCTATATTTTTTGAAGGTAGCAAAACCCCACAATATTTCCATAGTTTACCTAAAGACCAAAAGCAGAAAATACTAGATACAACGATCTTAGTTTACGAATGCAATGGTACTGAAACCGAAATTAAGGAATGGTTTAAAACTATCAATATATCGGGTGTTCCACTTAATGAACAAGAACTACTAAATGCGGTGTATTCAGGCTCATTTGTTACATTGGCGAAAGCCCAATTCAGCAACTCTCAAAACGCTTTAATTCAAAAATGGAGTAGCTTTGTTAGTGGTAGTGCTATTCGTCAGGATTTCTTAGCTACAGCCCTAAATTGGGTGAGTAAAGGCAATGTTAGTGATTACATGGGGCAGCACCGCCACGACAATCATATAAACGAGCTAACTACTTATTTCAACACTGTTATAGATTGGGCGAGTACCATTTTTCTTAATATTGAAAAAGAAATGAAAGGTTTAGAATGGGGTAGCTTGTACGAAAGCTATAAAACCATTGCTTACAACCCGACTAAAATAGCTGATGATGTTAAAAGACTGTATGCAGACCCTTATGTAAAAAACAGAAAAGGAATTTTTGAATACATATTGGGCGGTGAAACTGATACACGCTTATTGGATGTTCGTATATTTGACGATGCAACCAAGCGAAAAGCTTACGCATTACAAACCAATGACGCTAATCAAAAAAGTATCTCAAATTGTCCGTTATGTGCCAATGGTAACAATGCTAATAAGACAAAGATTTACTTACTCAAAGAAATGGATGCAGACCATGTTCAGGCTTGGAGTAAAGGCGGTGCAACAACTTTAGATAATTGTGAAATGCTTTGCATTACACATAATCGAAGTAAAGGTAATCGTTAGTAATATTGGTTTTGTATAGATTGCTGATAGTTATTTTTAAAGAAGCTAAATTTAATTTGGCTTCTTTCTTATTAAATAATTGATTATTATAATTTTGTGCGGTTGCTACATAATATCGATAAAAAGATTAAATCGTGCTTAAATTCATCATCTAAAGTATTGCTAATTATACTATTACCTAAACTGTTTTTCGTTTGATTTACATAATATTTATTATAAAATCCTTCCAAGTCCCATGTTTTATTTTTATCTAACATGTCCTTTATATTAAAAATTGTATCTCTTACTATTTTAGGTCGTATAAGTGCTTGATTAAAAGATTCATATTTTAAACTATATTCCAATCCTGTACCTGTAGGCCGTTGAACTTTATTTTGATTAAAACTAACATCAACAAAGCATATTTTAGCTATTGGAACTTTATCATTTGCAAAAACGCTCATTTGCCCAACTTCAAAAATATTATTCCCTTTTATTGCTTTTACACTAATTAGAGCACCTTTAGTTGTTGCTCCTTCACAAGATATTCTAATTGCATTTTTAGTACTGTAACTCCACCTAGACTGATCTACCAAATCTGTTTTTTTCCTATTTTTTATGAAAAAAGAAATTGGTAACTCCAGACGATTACTTTTTTCATTACCAGTTGATGTAGAAATTTTTATACATTTTTCATTAGTTTCAAATATTATTTTTGTACCATCATCTTGTAGAGGTACTTCATCATCCCCGACAACTTGGTGAAGTTCAATAGATAATAGTGCATCATCTACATTAATTTTAGAACTTGCATTTTTATCTTTTACCTTAGTTGCAAAAATTGCTAAATGAGATGGGATGTACTCTATACCCCAAGGGGTTATTTTCCGTGTACCATCTATATATACTTTCTTTAAACCACTAATGTAATTTTTATTAATTAACGCAGGCTGCATTTTTCTATTTATTTCAAAAACAGGGAATATGTACTCATCTCTTAACCAATCAAATCCAAACTCTCCCTTATATTCTTTTGTTCTTTTTTGAAAATTATAGGGTCTCCGAAAATGAACTGTAAACTTCCTTAAACACGTTGCACATGAAGCACCCGCTGTAGGACTTGCACCACCAACACCCATCTTAAATCTCCAAATTAATCAAATTTTTTATAAAAACGTTATGATGAAATTCTTTTCCCAATACATACTCTTTATATGATTGGATATCATTGGAATAATTTTCTTGAAGTGAACCCAATAAATCTTTTTGTTTTAAAAACTCTATTTTTTCTGGATAAATAATTGAAAGATTTTCTTGAAGATTGGAATGACTAAAACTGTGATTTAACTGGTCTATTGCTTTAAAAACAAATTTAAAATTATGCCCTAAAACCACACTTTTATAGCTTTCCAAAAGTGTATAAAAAGCATCTACATAGGACACTTGCTCCGCAATATTGTAATGCTGCATTTCATTTTTGAGCCAAAGATATTGCGGATCATTTGTATAATCTATTCCCAAATAAACATGGCTCTTCACCATATATTTGAGTGTATAAATTTGATTGATACCTTTTTCAACATATAGATTGATCAGGCTTTGGACAGGTTCTAATAGCTGATCAAATTGCCCATTCAGTTTAAGGGCTAGGTTTTCTTTTATAATTTCATAGACAAGGTCATATAAAAATTCTTTATTTTGCTCAACATCTAATTCATATAATTTTTCTTGGCTGAGTATGAGCATTATGCATTCTCCAATACCATTAATTGATTAGAATCTACATCCTGATAATTTCGAATTGAAATGATCCATTTTGTAATACCCTCAAAAAACTCATCTTCTTGTTGATCTGTCAGTATTTTATGAATTTTTTTAACAATTCTTGGATCAAACCATCTAAATAATTTTTGTGTACCATCAGGAAATTCTACTGTGAGATAGCGTTTCATCTTTTTAACAAACTGAGTCAAATCCAATGAACTGCATACCAGATTTAAAGCCTGTTCATCTTTCCATGTTTGATGAATAAAGCTAAACCCTTCTTCTTCGAGCATCTCTAAATCATTGATTAAAACAAGTACAGGGGCCACTTCAAAAGGTGCATTGCCCTCCGTTGTACCTGAGAATAATGAATAAAACTCTAACCTTGCGTCATTTCGCCATGTATTGATAAAGTGCAAAGTTTGATCTGAAACTTGCGCTGCATCCAAGATTAAATACATGTTCAAATCATGTTGATCATCTTCGATACAGCTTTTTATATTTTTAAATGGAACAATTTTTCTTTTCATTTTATTTATCAACAAATGCCATTCCAAACTTTGCTGCATCCAACAAACAAGGCTTACAAATATTTTCATAGAATGATGGAAGTGAATAATCGACTTTTGCTCCACCAATAAAACTATGTTGCCCTGCCTTCACTTCGAACTTAGCAGCCGTGGTCACAAATACACCTGAACCATTAATTTTTAATTGAGAGCCACCAGATGTGATAATAATTTCTTTGAGACTCTTGAGCTCAATCATCTCTTCAGTCGAAATGATTTGAATACCTTTGCGTGCAATCACATCTGCACCACCATCTTGTGCTTGGATCTCAACCTTACCTTTCCCAGCAAAAAGTCTTGCACCTTCTTGTGCCGCAAAAAGACTGATCTTTGATTGTGCATGTGCAACTAAATTCTTTTGCGTACTCAGGTTGATACTGTCACCTGCGGTATAACTGATTTGTTTATCCGCAGAAAGATGTAAGTCTTCATTGCTTGCCAATGCGATTGAATTCGGTGCAGCCAAAATCATCAAAGCTTGTTTAAATGCATCCGCTTTGTCTTTTTCACCTTTTTCGATTTGATCAAGAAATTGCTTGAGATTTTCCAATACATCCAGTGGATCAGTTTGCTGATTCTTGGCAACTTCACTTAAAGCCTTAGAATTATTTAGGCTGCTTTCTAACTGACTTTTCGCGGCTGTTGCATCAAGGTGATTGCCTGAAGCTGAATCTTGGCTATAGGTACTCAGTAGTAGGCCTTGCCCTGCACGTACTGCTCCCCATTGGTCTGTTCTTAGTTCAAAGCCTTCGCCTCGTCCTTCACTGGTATCCGTTTCTTTAGGATGACTCAGATTACCAAGGTTAAGTTGACTCGCACCGTGACTGCTTTGTAGCTGGCTGCTGATTTGATCAGTGGTATCATCAAATCTAAGTTGCCCATAGCCACTGCCTTTAACTTCTCGACTTTTGATCCCTGCCAGTTTTTTGGTATCAGGCAATTGGCCTTTGTCATCAAATTTCGTTGGACTTCGTTGCGCTTCATGAATACGCCCCACCACAAATGGTCGGTCAATATTGCCATCAAAGAAATCTATCACAACAATCTCACCAATCCTCGGCAAGAACCGCGCACCATAGCCTTCACCTGCCCACGGGGTCAGTACATCCACCCAAGCGGAATCAGTGTCGTTGTCATTGCTCCCTGCACCACCATCATGACTATGATCTTCATTACGGGTAAATAGGAAGCGAACTTTAATGCGCCCCCATTCATCGACATGGATTTCTTCTCCACTTGGCCCAACCACTTTGGCTCGTTGTGGATGGGTACTAGGACGATGTTGTAGTGGATGGTATTCAGGAACAGTGGTGATATTACGGCGTTGTAGTACCAATTGATTGGCTTGGCGTTCTGGGTTGTTTGAGTCTACATTTGAATTGACCCAATTACTTTGTTGGAGCAAGCGATTGATTTGCTCGCTCAGATCTTTGGGTAAGTTGTTCTGGTTATAGAATGTCTTTGACGTAATCAGAAATTCTTTGTCTGAGCCACTGTGTTGGTCTATTTCTGGGTGTTCGTTTAGCTCAAACCAATACCCCACTTGTGCATCACGTACAGTGGAATTGGCTATAAATTGTTTGGATTGAGCATCGTAATAATGGTTGAGGTTTTGGTTGATCTTTTCAATCTGATTGTTATTTGACGCGGTTGCTTGGTCTTCACCATTCAGGTCTTGAATCCATGCTGGACTAATATGCCAAGCCTGTTCTAAACCAAGACTGGCATTATTCTGGTTTTGACTGTGTTGGTGTTTGCTTTGAACACTGCCTGCACCTTCTTCTTGCTCTAACACATCTGCTTGCCAGCGTTGTACATGGACAGCAGTGGGTTGTAAGCTACGTTGCCCGATAAAGCTGGTGATGCTGTCTTGTTGTTCTGTGGCACTGCTACGATGGAAGCGGATGCTTTTGCGTTCTAGCGCTTTGTATTCGTTATTATCATCCACCAAACGCAGTTTTTGTGGTTGAATTTGAGTCGCAGAACTAGGCACAATCAATTGCGCCTCATCAATCAACCAGTTGATCCCTTCACTGCGCATCAAGCGGCTTAAAAATGCATAGTCACTTTCGTTGCTCTGCATAATGAATGGTCGGATATCGTAATCTTTTTTCAGTCCACTTTTATCGAGGCTTAGACTCGATGCAAAGAGTGGGCTTTTATCTTGCCATTCTTTAAACAGCGTTTCTATCACTTGCACAACCGACTTGTTCATAAACACTCGGCTATTACGGCGTTTATGCCACAGTGAAGTGGCATCTTCGAGTTTGAGCTTATATAACGTCAGCGCGCCATCACTTTGCCCTTGTGCTGCTTCGGTAATCACCCCTGTACTACGAAACAGTTGCCCATGATCTGTGACTTGGTCAATGGCCACTTGGCTACCGATGAATTGTTTAAGCGGAATCGTTGCTGAAGTGGCAAGGCAAATCAGTTCCATAGACACACCTTGGTTTAGACCATGTTGTCCATCGATGCGTTGTAAGAAGACTTGGTTGTTTAAGTCTGTATTGCTAAATTGGATATGCAAAGCTCGTTTTTGTACGTTTAGTCCAAGCTGATCCAATATTTTATAAATGCTATTTACTAAGCTGTTCATTTTAATAATTTATTCGTTTTAATTACCTCTATTATAAATTAATTCTAAAATTTTTCTATTAAAAAAAACAATTTCATTACTAAAAATACTTAAATTCAAATAGATTTTTTGATTAATTGTTGAAAAATTAAATAAATAATATCATTAAAAATGTAGTTTAAATATTCATATATTTCTAATAAATCAACATTATTCATTTCCATAAACACCTAAAATCAAGCTCAAAATAATCTTGTTTATATGCTTGATTTCAATTTTAATCTCAGCCTGCTTGTTATGTCTGATATGTATTCATATGCTGATCAACCCATGTTGTGTTTATATACATAAGCCTCATTTAATTTATGTCTTTTATAGCAATGCCAACTTTACTACTGCTTTATGTTATAAAATAGCTACACATTTCATTCTTTTAGGAATTTTCCTATGAACGATGTTAACTCTCCCAAAAAACCGTTGTGGAAATCTAAAGCCGTGATTTTCGCAACAATCTTTAGCTGTTTATTCCTTGTATTCTTCTATATGGCTGTAACCAATGAACCAGATTATATGCCGAGTCAGCAAAATAAGCAGATAGCGACGCCTCAGACGGAGAATACCGATACAGCACCTCCACATGACACGCAGCAAATGTCGAATGATGAAATGAAAAACATGCCACACAACTCAGCTCAGCCAGAACATGCAAACTAAACAATCTATGATCAATGATTCACGTAATGCGCTTGTCGTAGAAGGTGGTGGTATGCGTGGGGCTTTTACCTGCGGTGTACTTGACGCTTTCCTACAACAAAATTTTAACCCTTTCGATCTTTTTGTTGGGGTGTCTTCTGGTTCAACAAACCTCGCCAATTACCTTGCTCGACAACAAGGTCGCAATATCGAACTCTATTTAGACCATTCACTTCGACCTGAATTTATTCGTTATGCTCGCTTTTTTAAAGGTGGGGATTTATTGGATATGCAGTGGATGTGGGATATTGTCGAGAAAGAGAATCCTCTAGATCAACAGGCCATATTTAGTCAAAATCCTGACTTTTATATGGTGTTGACTCATGCTCGTACAGGTTATCCTGAATATTTACGTGCTGGGAAAGACAATATTATCGATGGATTACGTGCTTCTAGTTCTATTCCCTATCTGACACGACAGGCTGTAGAAATTTTTGGAGAGCCTTATTTTGATGGCGGTGTCGCAGATGCCCTCCCTGTTCAATGGGCAGCGCAACAAGCAAATATTCAAAATCTCTTGGTGATTCGTACCCGTACACAAAATTACTTTAAAGCCAGCAGTAAAGCAGATCAATTCTTGGCAAAATATTTGCTTAATCAACATACTGGCTTTGCAGATAGTCTGAAAAACCGTTGTACTCGTTATAACCAAACTGTCGATTTTATCCGTCAAAATACGCAACAAAGCATTTTGGAAATCTGCCCGCCTGACAATAAAAAGTTAGCAGGCCGTTTATGTAAAGATAAACGCAAGTTGCAATATACCTATGAAGTTGGCTTAGAAAGCGGACAAAAAGCCATAGAAGACTGGAGGTAACGCACACAAAGGCTAAAAGCGAAATTCCCAACAGACTAGTTTTTTAGATTGTATTGCGTGACATATCCTTCTTGTGGAAAAGCATCCTGAGTGATGCTTTCTACTTGTACAACTTGCCCTTTGACTAAACTGGTCAAAGGTGGCTGTTCAATCGTAATTCGCATACGTTGATTGACCAGTGATTGACATCCACTATCAGCTCTTCCATTCTTTTTAGCTTTTAATATTTTGATATACATCGTCAATTTACTTTTTTCAAACTCACCTTGTGGCCCATTGATTGCCATCGTCATGGTTGAAGTTTCTTCTAAGACTTTAACCGTTAAGAGACATTTATTGAGATAAGATGCCCAAGTCAAATTGGGTACAATAAGCCCCATCATCAAAAAAATACCGAGTATTGCACGTTTCATTTACTGATCCTTTTTCCAAAACTTCCATGACTTTTCAGGGCAAGTATAAAGCTTGTCAGAAACAGGGATTTGATCATTGGTTTTGAGATCAAATACTTGAAATTGGCATTGGTTATTTTGATATTTACCTAAAATTTCATAATCGTGTCCAGCCTGTGGTCTGAACGAAGCAACAGCATCCACACATTGATCAATCAATTGTGCTTTTGTCCGAGATGAATCAGTCGCTCCAAATACAAAACCATATAAATTCACAGGTTGGTCGGCATTTAAAATAAACTCTTTATAAGAGATCAGTTGGTAAGTCCGCATAGCATTGCTTTCAGCTTCTTTCTGAATCGCACTACGAGGCATCCCTTCTTCGATATTAAAGGTAATTCTGGCATACGCTTTTAGCGCAGATAATGCACCATTTCCACTTAAGTAATCCCGTATCCCAGCTTTTCTTCCAGCACAATCAAATGAATGTTGAATTAAAGTTTTTGTCGCACCCTTTCGATAGACCCGAATCCGTGACTGTGTCGCTGGATCATAAGTTTTTGGCTTTGTTTCCACCTGTAACTCATAGGCTAACGGTTGTTGTTTATCTGTTTCGGCTTGTGCAAATACACTGAATTGAGATACTACTCCAAATAAAAATAAAACCTGAAACTTTACCCTACCGTGCTTATATAATCTTTTCATTTTATTTTTAAAATACTAAGTATGTCTTGAAAAGACTTTACACGATGATCGGCCTGTGTCGATGTTACTTTTTGTTGAGGGTCAAATAAGATCGTTTTCATGTCCAACGCTTTTGCACCGCAAATGTCTGCTACCTCATTGTCGCCAACAAAAATGCAGTGCTGAGGAATAACACCGAGCTGCTGACATGCCAATTGGAAAATTTCTGGATGAGGCTTTCGCAGTCCAACAGCTTCTGACACAATCACACTCGAAAAATACTCACTTAAACCTAAGGCTTTGAAATTATCTTCCTGAAAAGGTGTCTTTCCATTAGAGATTAATCCAAGATAAAAATTTGCCTTAAACAAGCTATAAATAACCAGATCAACACCACTAAAGCATCGACAAAATTTATTAAAGTCTTGAATATAATTCTCTAATAGCGCTTGTGTCGAATAGCTGGATATTTGAAACTCTTGAATAAGTTGAGCATACACCTGATCTTTCCATACAGAACCATTATTATCCAACTCAATAAAACGCTGAATAAATTGTGGTTTCTGTTGAATCGCAACCAGCTCGAAGAAATTTACCTGCCAATTTAAAAAAGCCTTTAGGGAGGAGGTGCGATCAAGTAAGGTTTGATCTAAATCAAAAAGTATAACTTGAATCATCTCACCATCCTCTAAATCGAAAAGACTTGCTAAAGGATCAATAGATTATAATCATTGATTATCTATTCAATCCGATCTATCCATTGAATGCTTGTAGTGTTTCTAGGGTAATCCCTGCGCCACCACATACAATCACCAAGACCTGATCAGCGGGTTTAAATTGAATCGTCTGATCATAAAGCACTGATAACGTTGCACCACATGCCGGCTCAACCAAAATACGATGATCATCCACAAATTTTAAACAAGCATCTACAGTGTCTTGATCTGAAACTACCAAACTACGAACTTCAAGTTCTTGGCCCACTTCAAATGCATTTTGACAAACTTTTTTTGCTGCAAGTGTTGTTGCTATACCACTCACTTGATCCAATTCAACATGTTGCTTAGCGACAATCGAAGCATGTAAGGATGCTGTACCTTGGGTTTCAACCGCATAAATTGGAATATGGGCTAAACCATGTTTCTTTAATCCTGCTGCAACACCTGAAAGTAAACTTCCGCCACCCACAGATAAGACCACTGCATCTGGAGTAACCCCTTCTGCAATGACTTCATCAATCATCGGGATAATGCCTTCCCATAACAGTGGATGATCAAAAGGATGAATAAATACATCATGCTGTGTTAATAAGGACTGCGCTAAAGCATTGGCTTCAGTCCATGAAGCGCCATGTACAATAACCTCTGCCCCTTGCTGGGCAATTAATTCTCTCGCACGTTGTGCTGTGGTTTCAGGAACAACGACGGTCACTGGAACACCCAGTTGTCGACCTGTATAAGCAACAGCTAAGCCTGCATTGCCACCCGATGAACTGATAAAACGCTGGGCACCTTGTTCAAAATATTTCTGACAGGCATGGCTAATACTTCGTTGTTTAAATGATGCCGACGGTTGTAAGGCTTCCATTTTTAACCACACCTGACATTGATTCAGTTGGCTTAAAACTAAAGATTGTATTAACGGGGTTTTTATACTGAGCATGGGCAAATCGATTCTCTTGGTTTATTTCAATCTTGGCTTATTTCAATGTTGGTTTATTACAATTCATTCATTTTTTAAACTTAACCCCATATCGATATGTGGAATCTCACAATCTAAATATTCTTCACCTTGTACCTGAAAGCCTAAGTTTTCATAGAAGTGCGTTGCATAGACTTGAGCAGATAATTGAAGAAATGCTCTATTTTGCTGTTTTGCAACTTGAATAATATGTTGCATGAGCAGTTTACCAATCCCCTCACCTCGATATTGTTGCAACACAGCAACTCGACCAATACTGTTATTTTCCAATAACCGCGCTGTAGCAATGGCTTGATCTTGCGCATATACAACAAAATGCAATGAAATGGCATCCTGCTCATCCCATTCATCTGCTTCACTGATGTTTTGTTCTTCGATAAAAACCATGCTTCGAATCAATTTCGCATCATGTTGAAGCTGGCTCCACGGCCCAGATTGAATGACAAATTGACTCATTATTTAAATCCTAATGGTTGAGAAATTGATCCTTCATTCTTGCAATTATGTTAGGGTCTGTTGACAATTCGTCTACGTTTGCGCCTACGTGTGTTTTTTAGCCGATACTAGGCACGAAATACGAAATTTAGTTATTCTAAATGATGAGAAACATCGTTTCGCAAGGTAACACGTAGCGGCAAAAAACACGCTAGTCCCCCGCTGCGCCTTGCGCTGCAAACAAAGCACTGCTTTGTTCTTGCTCAGGGTTGTGGCTAAAATTATCTCAGCCTTCGTTATGAAACTCGAAAATAGTCTCGCTATTCTCTTCGTTTCATGCCTTACCTGCTCAATTTTAACCTACAACGCAAGCCATTTATGAAATGTCAACAGACCCTCATGTAATGCACAGTGACAATGCGTTCACTTTCACCAACTTAACTAAACTTGTAGAATAATTATGTTTCTAAATCATAAATTTAAAGTATTTATTTATAGCGCAATTTTACTGACGACTCAAAGTATTTATGCAAAAACATCCGAGCTAGATCGTGTGAACATTATCTCAAAAAGCATGATTGGCTTATTTTCTCAAGACCCAAATCAAGATCAGCTTAATTTAAAAATGAGTGCCGCAATTGCAGGTATCTCAGAGGCTGAAGCTAAAAAAAACCGCGATGAAAGTGGCGAAAAACAAGCCACTGCATCTGAAAAGATGAAGGAAATACTCAAAGAACAATTTAATGCCAACGATTTTAAAATTGTCGCGCCAGCATTTGAACGCCAAATGAAAGCTCAAAGTGTTGCATATCAAAGCTGTAAACAGGATGGTAAAATTATTGAAAATAGTCAAAGTTTTCAAGTACCGTTAACCTGTAAAGTCCCTGTGCTTAATTTAGACAATGTCCAAATGCCTGAACGTGCTAGCAAAGAAAGTGATGCGCAATTTGCAGCTAAAGCAACAGACTTTCTGACAGAACTACTGGTTAAAGCCCCAACAGAAACATTAAAAACCAATATCTTGATTCATAAAATGGGTGAACAATTGATTCCAGAAATGGATGATCCACAATATTTTCCAGATACTATTTCTCAAAAAACCACGGGCTCAAGCGAAGCTGAGCTTGATGAAATGAATCAGCAATAAAATAATTTATCTAAATAGTACCAAGAGAGAAAGCAGTTAAACCTGCTTTCTCTCCTCACAACGCGCTAGCACTTAGCGCCAATGTCTTGCTGGTCCCACTGATCATTCAATAATAATTCTAAGGATTGCTTTTGAATCCCATACATCTCTTTTAAAGCACGAATTTGATCTAAGACTGTTTGATCAGGTGCAGTGAAATCTTTACGCTTGGTTGCCAAAATCATTTTGTTTTTACTGGTATGTTCTAATGCCACAAATTCAAAGACTTTGGTTTCATAACCATACGCTTTCAGCAACAGAGCTCGCATGGTATCTGTCAGCATTTCAGCTTGTTGTCCTGCATGAATACCGAATTGCAACATTGGTTGTAGCACTTGCGGACTGTTCAATTGTGGGCGTAATTCTTTATGGCAACATGGTGCACACATAATCATTTGAGCGTTTAAACGGATACCTGTATGTATCGCAAAATCTGTTGCAACATCACACGCATGTAAGGCGATCATAATATCCAAATGGGATGGATGATACGTTCTCACATCACCTTGGAAAAAATCCAATTGATTAAAATCGGACTTTTGCGCAACCTCTTGGCAAAATTTCACCATTTTGTCATTCAGCTCAACACCCGTTACAAATGGGGTTTGATGTTGTTTTGCCAAATAATCATATAAAGCAAACGTTAAATAGCCTTTTCCTGAACCAAAATCGACAATTTTTAAAGCCTGCTCTTTGGTTTTTCCATCATGCACTAAAGTCTCTGACTGTTGAATATGCACTAAAGCACCTGAAAAGATTTCAACAAATTTGTTAATCTGCTTCCACTTACGTGCCATGCTTGGAATAATTTGTGCATTGGCATCGGTAATGCCGAGCGGTTGGAGAAAATAGCTTTCTTGGTCGACAAAACGATGTTTTGTACGATCATGCCCTTGTTGTTGGTTTTTAGCGGTTTTATCTAGCTTATTTTTACTGATGGTCAGCAAGGCTTTCTTTTTATTTTTCTTCAGCTGCGTTTCAGCCTCATCAGTAAATAAATTGGCTTGTTTACAATCCTCAGCCAGCCCCTGAATTGTCGTTAACGCATGGGGAAGTGGATAGTTTTTAGTAATATCATTGGTTTTATAACGATATAGACAGCTTAGAACCGTTTCATTCTGTAGCTGAATGACGCGAAAGGTCATTTTCTCTAAATCAACCAATTCTCCTTTATACTGACTTAAAATCAAACGATCTAAGCTTTGATTATCAATAGCTTGCTGTACGCTATCAAAAAATTGTTGTTCCTGAACAGATAAGCTTGCCACATTGGACATAATCAAAACTCGTATTAATTAAGTTACCTATTTTAAGACGTCTTACTTTAAAGGTAAAACTCCATTACTATACAATTGTATTTTTAGGATAATAAGGTCCAATGTCGACAGATAAATTGATTCACATCTATGCACCACAAGAAGAACGTATTAATGCATTGAGTCATGCATTTGGTGCGATTTTGGCTGCGATAGCGACTGTTTTGATGCTGATTAAAGGCAACTATCTACATGGATGGCAATTTTTTGGATTGCTTGTCTATGGTCTAAGTATGATTCTACTGTTTTCCAGTTCAGCGATTTATCATTTTTCTGTCGATGAAAAAAAACGCCAGTGGTATAAAAAGCTGGATCATACCGCGATTTATTATTTAATTGCGGGAACCTATACGCCCTTTTTGGCAATTGCCATCCCAACAGCAAAAGCACATTATTTATTGATTGCACTTTGGGTCATCGCGGCCATTGGAACACTATTCAAGTTAATATTCATTCATCGTTTTGAAAAAATTTCACTGATTGCTTATTTGGTCATGGGTTGGCTTGCCGTGCTTGTAATGGATGATATGCAACAGTATTTAAAACCAGAAGCATTAAAATTATTGGTCATTGGTGGTTTAGCATATACAATAGGCGCATTGTTTTATGCCTTAAAAAGAGTAAGATACACTCATGCTATTTGGCATATATTTGTTTTGGTCGGTGCAGGATCACATTTCCTTGCAATCTATCTTTACGTCATTTAATTCATAGACACTCAAAATTCAGTGACCCTGATGGAGTGAATTTGGGTTGATCTCGTTGTTTTTTTAAGAAATTACGCCTTTTTTAAAAAGATTACGCTTTAAAGACTCGTTTTACTTTTAAAAGTGTAAGGTTCACCATGGCGTCATTATCTACTGCTACTCCAGAAATTCAAACAAATTCAAAGACTCGTGTGCTTTTCGCAAGTCTTGTGGGTACAACAATCGAATTCTTCGATTTTTATATCTATGCAACTGCTGCAGTCCTCATTTTTCCGCATTTGTTCTTCCCTGCAAGTACAGATCCGATGACGGCAACAATTCAATCACTCGCAACATTTGCCATCGCATTTATTGCCCGCCCTATTGGCGCAGCAATCTTTGGTCACTTAGGTGATCGTATTGGTCGTAAAGCAACCCTCGTCGCGGCTTTATTGACCATGGGTGTTTCAACAGTGTGTATTGGTCTACTTCCAACCTATGCACAGATTGGTATCGTTGCACCGCTATTACTTGCACTTTGTCGTTTAGGTCAAGGCTTAGGTCTTGGTGGTGAATGGTCTGGCGCAGTCCTGCTTGCAACCGAAAATGCACCTGAAGGCAAACGTGCTTGGTATGGGATGTTCCCACAACTGGGCGCACCGATCGGTTTTATCTTGGCAACGGGTTCATTCCTTGGTCTTGGCGCATTGATGTCTGAAGCAGACTTTATGCAATGGGGCTGGCGTATTCCATTCCTTGCAAGTGCTGCATTGGTGATTGTGGGTTTATATATTCGCTTAAAATTGCATGAAACCCCAGCGTTCCAAAAAGTATTAGACAAACAAAAAGAAGTTAATGTTCCATTTAAAGAAGTTGTGACCAAACATTATAAAATGCTCTTCCTCGGCACAATTGCTGCTGTGTGTACATTCGTGGTGTTCTATCTCACAACAGTATTTGCACTCAACTGGGGAACCAAACAACTGGGTTACTCACGTGCAGAATTCTTAGAGATGCAACTGGTCGCAACACTGTGTTTTGCTGCGTTTATTCCGCTTTCTGCTGTATTTGCTGAGAAGTTTGGGCGTAAGGCAACCTCTATTGGGGTATGTATCGCCTCTGCACTTTTTGGTTTAGTATTTGCCAGTATGCTTGAGTCAGGTAGCACAGTGATTGTGTTCTTGTTCTTATGTGTAGGTTTAGCATTGATGGGAATGACATATGGTCCAATTGGTACGGTCTTGTCTGAAATTTTCCCGATTTCTGTACGTTATACAGGCTCTGCATTAACCTTTAACTTGGCAGGTATTCTGGGCGCATCTTTTGCACCTCTGATCGCAACTGAACTTGCAACCAAATATGGCTTACAAGCGGTGGGTTACTACTTGACAGCAGCATCCATTCTTTCACTGTTAGCATTCTTGGCCATTCGTGAAACAAAACATGATGATGTTAACAACCAAGTTTAATCACCCTCTCAATGATCAAAGCCTGCAATTTTGCAGGCTTTTTTGATTTAGCGAAATGCTAAAACTCAGGCTCAGATACAATCTCAACCAGTAGATTATTAAAAGGCTGCATAAAAGACAAATAGCTTGCATGTAATGCCATACGCGCTAAATCAGTGTTAAACGGCGTAGGATGGTAAAGCTTATCGCGCATAATCGGATGCCCAATATGTTGCATATGCACCCGTAATTGATGAGAACGTCCTGTAATCGGTGTAAGTAGCACTCGACTTACATCCTTTTCAGCATCATAGCTTACAGATTCAAATAAAGTTTGAGCGGGTTTGCCTAACTCAAAATGCACGATCTGGCGTGGACGATTTTCCCAATCGGTAATCAAAGGCACATCCACACGACCATTGCTATTGATTTGCCCTTGCACCAAAGCAATATAATTTTTTTTAACAGTTCTCGCTTGAAACATTTTACTTGCTGCAACTTCCGCATCACGATGTTTGGCGAACAACAGAATGCCCGAGGTTGCCATATCCAAACGATGGGTAATTTTGGCATTTGGATATATTGCCAATACTCGAAAATAAGCGCTGTCATGATGTTCAGGCAAACGCCCCGGAACTGAAAGTAACCCTGCGGGTTTATTGATGGCAACAAAGTCATTATCTTCAAAAATAATGTCAAGTGGATCTAAAGGAGGCTGATAAACAAAGCCATCATCAATCGGCATGTGGATCGTATATTGAGAAGAATTGCCGAAAAATAGCAATAGACTAAAAAGCTGTCAAGCATGTACATGCTTTATTATTTTCCGCAATCAAAAAAACTCCAATACACGAGAATATTGAAGTTTTTAAGTCACTATACAATGCACTTGATCTGATCAATCAAGCCTGAATATTCAATACCAACTGACGTTTCTTTACCTGTTGTCCAACTTGCCCAATAATCTCATTAACGACCCCATCAACATCAGACTTAATCTGTTGCTGAATCTTCATCGCTTCTAAAATCAACAAAGTTTGACCTTTAGTCACCGTATCACCCGCATTTACCAAGATATTGATAATCGCACCATCCATTGGTGCACGAATGTTACCATCGCCTGCGACATCGGAAGTTTCAGGTGCTGCATAGGTGGTATTTTCAATGCTGATATTGCCATTTACCGCATCTAAATACAGCTGATTTCCATCTAAGACATAGTCAATCGAACGGCGTACACCATCCACCTCATAAATGAATTTTTCTGCTTGCTGTTCGACAATGCTGATCCCAAGTGTCTGCCCACAAATTTCAACGCTCACTTGGTTTTGATCACGTTTCACCAAAAGCTGTAATAACTGATCATCATGCTTGAGTTTTAAAGGTAAAGATAACGCAATTCCGGTATTCCAACTGCTTTGACTGGAAGCATTGGTCAACAGTGCCGCAGCAATAGCTAGGTGTTCTAAGCCCAAAGCTTGTTTATGTAAGCTGCCATCTGTTTGGAAATGTTCTTGAATAAAGGCAGTATTGGTGTCTCCTTTAACAATAATAGGGTGTCTTAATAAATTCACTAAAAACTGCTTATTACTATTCACCCCCAACAATACACAATCATCTACAGCACGCGCCAAGAGCCGAATGGCATCCTGACGGGTTTGACCATATGCAATGACTTTTGCCACCATTGGGTCGTAAAACGGACTAATTTCATCCTGTTGCAACAAACCATGATCAATTCGAACATTGGGTAAATCAGCAGCTTGCCAGCGCTGTATTTGACCAGTCTGTGGCAAGAAATCTTGGCGGGGGTCTTCTGCATATAAGCGAACTTCTATTGCATGTCCTGACAAGGTCAATTCAGACTGTTGTAAGGGCAAGGTTTCACCATTGGCCACACGCAGTTGCCATTCCACCAAATCTAACCCTGTGATCAGTTCCGTTACTGGATGCTCGACTTGCAAACGTGTATTCATTTCGAGGAAATAAAACTCACCTGATTGATCCAATAAAAACTCCACCGTTCCTGCACCGACATAATCACATGATTTCGCTGCTGCAACAGCAGCCTCACCCATTTGTTGGCGTAAGCTTTCAGTCATCACTGGACACGGGGCTTCCTCAACCACTTTTTGATGACGACGCTGAATCGAACAATCACGCTCAAATAAATACACATAATTGCCATGGGTATCGCCAAACACCTGTATCTCAACATGGCGTGGAGCAATCACAGCTTTTTCAAGAATCAGCTCACCTGAACCAAAGGCATTTTCTGCTTCAGAACGCGCTGTTTTTAAGGCTTCAACAATATCAGCAGATTGCTGTACCAGACGCATACCGCGCCCACCACCACCTGCTGAAGCTTTGACCATCAGTGGATAACCAATTTTATTGGCTTGTTGTTCTAAATACTCTATATCTTGCTGATCACCTTCATAGCCCGGCACACATGGTACACCCGCCTGAATCATGGCAATTTTTGACAGTCGTTTACTGCCCATCAATTCAATTGCTGGTGCAGGGGGGCCAATAAAGGTAATTCCATTTTTCTTACAAGCTGCTGCAAAATCGGTATTTTCAGAAAGGAAGCCATAACCGGGATGAACAGCATCAGCTCCCGTTTTTTTACATGCATCGATAATATTCTGAATAGATAAATAAGACGCTGAAACTTTTGAAGCACCAATATATACAGCCTCATCTGCAAGCTGTACATGACGCGCCTGACGATCTGCATCTGAATAGACAGCCACGGTCTGATAGCCCATTGCTTTTGCTGTTTTCATCACGCGAACAGCAATTTCACCACGATTCGCCACCAATATTTTTGAAAATGCCATTCTCGTTTTCCCTATTTTTAGTTTTATATTCACTTGATTATCTTGGTTGAATCACACCGATCCCAATCAAGATCACTGATCAGCAGTATCACACTTATGCATCAAACCAATTTGGATGACGCTTTTGGATAAAGGCCATTGTGCCTTCTATACCTTCTTCCCCCCCCACAGCATTGGCAAATTGCTGTGCGGCATCATCCAATAAAGGCGTCAAAGCTTCATTTAAAGTACGGTGCAATAGAGCTTTAGTTACACGAGATGCTTGTGGGGCAGTACGTTTAATCTGCTGAATGGTTTCGATCAATAAAACTTCCAGTGCTTTTTCATTCTCAACCACTTCATGTACAACACCAACCTTCAATGCGGTATGCCCCTCAAAACGTGCACCAAGTAAAGCCAAACGACGCGCTTGAGTTAAGCCAATTCGCTTTACCACAAATGGGGCAATCTGGGCGGGAATAACCCCTAATCCTGTTTCAGGTAAACCAAATTTGGCATCGGCAAGACTAATTGCAATATCTGAAACACATGCCAAGCCAAAACCACCACCCAACACCGCACCTTCTAAAACCGCGACAACAGTTTGTGGTACTTGATCCACTTGCTCCAGCATATGTCCAAATTGACGATTGAAATCAACATAAGGCTGATTAGAACCAATATTGATGGCCTCACCACGCAGTTGAGCCATATCTTTAATGTCACCACCTGCACAAAAATGTCCATCTTTGCCACGTAAAATGACTGCACGAATGGAGATATCATCTTGGATCGTTTTAAACACTTGTTGAATCGCTTTGACCATATTCAAACTCATTGCATTGCGACTCTCAGGTCGGTTGAGCCATAAGGTTAAAATACTGCCTTCTTGCTCAAGCTCAATGCTGCGATCAAATTGTTGTGTTGTCAGAGATTGCGAAAGTGCCATATTTATTCTCCTTATTATTTACGCTTAGATGGAAGAATGTCCATCAACTTACAAATAATTCCAAGCATAATTTCATCTGCACCACCACCAATCGAACCTAAACGACCATCACGATACAGCTGAGAAGCGGGGTTATCCCACATAAAACCATTTCCACCCCAAAACTGTAAGCAACTGTCTGCAACTTCTCTAGTTAAACGACCTGCTTTAAGTTTTGCCATAGAGGCAATTTCTGTTGCATTTCCACCGTCAATGTGAATTTCACAAGCACGATAGGTTAAGGCACGTAAAGCTTCCACTTCGGTCATCAACTCAGCAAAACGGAAATGTACATATTGGTTATTAATCAACGGTTGTCCAAAGGTGCTTCGTTCTTTGGTATATTGAATGGTTTGTTGAATCACATTTTCCAAACCACCAATTGCATTGGCAGCCGCCCACATTCGTTCTTCTTGGAACTGCATCATTTGCATCATAAAGCCCATACCTTCTGTACCCACCAAGTAGCGTTGTGGTACACGAACATTGTCAAAATAGACTTCTGCTGTCGTGGTTGAACGCATTCCCAATTTATTAAGTGGTTCAGAGAAAGAGATGCCAGCGGATTTTGCCGGAACAATAATCATAGACTTATTGACATGCGGTTTATCATCAGAGGTATTGGCCAATAAACAAAAAAAGTCAGCTTGCAGGGAGTTGGTAATCCACATTTTGCTACCATTAATCACATAATCATCACCCTGTTTTTTTGCAGTGGTTTTAATGGCTGCAACGTCTGAACCTGCATGTACTTCCGATACAGCAATTGAAGCAACATATTCACCTGCAATTGCAGGTGTTAAAAATTCATCTCGTAATTCTTGACTACCAAAGCGTGCCAAAGCTGGTGTTGCCATATCCGTTTGCACACCAATCGCCAAAGGTACTCCACCACAGGCGGCTCGTCCTAACTCTTCTGCAACTACAAGGTTATAAGAATAGTCTAAGCCTAATCCACCATTTTCTTCAGGCTTACAAATCCCCAGCAAACCCAAATCAGACAGTTTTTTAAACACATCATGAATAGGAAATCGTCCTTCAGCTTCCCATGTCGGAATATAAGGATTGAGTTCAGTCTCAACAAACTGACGTGTAGTACGACGTAGTGCTTCATGCTCTGTTGTAAATTTCATTGTTTTTCCTTAAATTTAATCTTCTCTCACTCGCTTTAATAAAGCGGAGAACACCTCACTTTTAAAAGATGAGGAATAATGCGTTTCGCAAGGGCGAAGGACTTTTAAAGCCTCGATACACCAAATTGTATTGGATTTAGTTTGCGATGTTCTGCTTCATAAATTGTTTCTAGTAAGAAGATCAGGACTTTGCGTGTATCACGCGGATCGATAATTCCATCATCATGCAACATGGCCGTATTAAATAAGGCGGTTGACTGCTGTTCTAATTTGGCTGCTGTACTTTGCTCTAAGAAATCCAGCATCTGCTCGTTAGGCTCCATCCCTGAAGCCTTTTGCTTTCCTTCCGCTACAATACGTAATACCTTTCCAGCCTGAGCTGAACCCATCACCGCCACATGCGAGTTTGGCCATGCAAAAATAAATTGCGGTGATAATGGACGTCCACACATGGCGTAGTTCCCCGCACCATAGGAACCCGCCACAACAATAGAAATTTTCGGCACAGTGGTATTGGCAACGGCCTGAATCAATTTCGAACCATGCTTAATAATGCCATTCTGTTCAGCATCAGTTCCAACCATAAAGCCTGTGGTGTTATGTAAAAACAGTAATGGGCGTTTAGTCTGTTCACAAAGGTGAATGAACTGTGCAGCTTTGGTTGCGCCTTGTGGGGTAATCGGTCCGTTGTTGGTGATAATTCCGATATGTAACCCACCAATTTTTGCCCAGCCACACACGGTCAATGCATCATATTCTTGTTTTACTTCAAAGAATTCAGAGTCATCAACAATTCGTGCAATCACATCTTTCATGTCAAAAGGCTGCTTCGGACTTGCAGGAATGATCCCTAACAGCTCCTCGGCAGGATAACGTGGCTCTTTATAGCTTAAGTTTAACTTTTGAGTTTGCTCTTTCCAGTTAAGATGCTCAAAAACCTCACGGGCAATACGAATTCCATCGGCATCATTCTCGGCTAAAAATTCTGCTGTTCCAGCAACCTGTGCATGCATTTCTGCACCACCGAGTTCCTCTGCTGTTGCCACTTCTCCGGTTGCCGCCAAAAGTAAAGGTGGCCCTGCGAGTAACATCTCAGTTTGCTTACGAACTGCAATCACATAATCAGATAGACCCGGTTGATACGCTCCACCCGCTGTTGCATTGCCATGTACCACGGAGACTTGGGGTAAACCTGCGGCAGACAGTCGTGCCTGATTGGCAAAGGTCATACCCCCATAAGTAAACACTTCAGCAGCGTAGTTTAAGTTGGCACCCCCACTTTCAGTGAGAGTCAGCATCGGTAATTTTTGTTCAAAAGCAATCGCCTGCAAACGTAAGGTTTTTTGTACCCCCATCGGTGACATTGTTCCGCCTTTGATTGCACTGTTACTTGCTGAAATCAGACAACGAACACCGCTGACAAAACCGATCCCTGAAATAATCCCACCACCTGCATCTGACCCATCTTTATCATCATGCATGGCATAACCCACCAAGCCACACAGTTCTACAAATGGTGAATCAGGATCAAGAGCTAAACGGACACGTTCATGCGGTAAAATTTTACCTTTCTTGTCAAACTTAGGTTTGGCTGCATAAGATTTTTCAATATTCTTATTTTGTACTGCACGCACTTCGGCAATTTGAGCAAGTAATGCCTGCTTGTTCTGTTCAAATTGCTCACTACCAACTGTAATTTCGGATTGGAGAACAGTCATGAGTTTTCTCCTGTCTGTTGGTTATTGGTTTGATCACTCAATTGTTGTTTTAATACATCTGGAATAAAGGCACGATGGAAGCCATTAAACGACTCACTATTTGAAGCATCTGCCAATGGGTACATTCGAGTACCTAAGGATGCAGCACCATCAATACGAATCGTCATGCCAGAAATAAAACCTGCGGCTTCTGAAAGTAAATAACAAATGGCAGAAGAAATTTCAGATTCCGTGCCCATCCGTTTCAATGGCACATTTCCCGCCAAACTTGGGATAATAAATTTGGCAAAATCACCGGTATAATTATCCATTCCTGAAGAAACAACCCAGCCAGGTGCAACACAATTAACACGTACGCCAGAACGTCCCCACTCCACCGCTGCTGTTTTGGTTAAATTATCTACCCCAGCACGGGCTGCACCAGAGTGTCCCATCCCCGGCATGCCACCCCACATATCAGCTGCCATATTGACAATACTGCCACCATGTTTTGCCATCCATTGGTTATAGGCTTCTTTCATTAAATAGAAGGTCGAATGCAGGTTGTTCCGCACCACTGCATCAAAACCATTGGCAGAAATCCCTTCTAAATTTGAGGGAAACTGACCGCCAGCATTATTGACAAGGCCATCGAGTCTGCCAAATTTTTCAATCACTTCAGCAATCATCTCTTTCACGTTTTGTTCTTCGCGATTATCACAAACGATAAAATGAACTTTGCCACCATCTTCGATGATTTCTTTGCTGACATTTTCCAGCTTTTCAATTTTCCGCCCTGTAATCACCACTTGAGCCCCTAAAGCAGCCAGTTCATGAGCAGTACAGCGTCCTATACCCGAACCACCACCGGTCACAATGATGACTTGGCCCTGAAAAGCATCCGATCTAAATATTGAGTGATAATGCATTTTTATATCCAAATTGTTGTCGTTTAACTTGCTTAAATACCACTCCAAGCTCCCTTTTAAAAAGCGACGAATTCCCCCTACTTTCTTAAAGAAGGATTAGAGGGACTTTAAACTCGCTGGAATTTTGACTGACATATCTAAAAGCTGCTGTGCAAAAGCTTTACCTTGTGGATCAATACGTAAACTGGCAATTCCTCCACCACCTAATGCGTTTTCAAGCATAAAATTTAAGGCATTAAATCCCGTGATTTCATAACGAATCACTTTAGACTTTTCAGGGTCTAAAACATGCTGCATATATTCTTTGACCTTTTCTTCAGTCAAATTGGCGCGAATCCAGGGTAGATATTCAGGCTGACGTGCGATCACTCCAATATTACTGTGATTGCCTTTATCACCGCTCCGAGCATGGGCAATTTCAACTAAAGGAACTTCAATCTCCTGCCCCGTAAATTGAGCAACCTCACCCACTGCAACAGCATCAAAAGATTGATCTGAGCAACCTGATGGAATCTGTATATTTTGACGCTGACCATTGATATCAATCGCAACACTTAGTTTTGATTTATCCACTAAAAATGAGAACAACTTAATCACAGGGGAAGCTTTGGGACGCCCCCCAACAATTCCAGCCAATGCAGGTGCCATTCCGGTAGATGCTTGGGCAATTTCAGAAGCAAAGAACATACATGCTTCTTTAAACATGTGCTTTACAGCGATTTTGACAACTACTTCTCGACTATTAATCTGCTGCGCATTTGCGCCATAGGTACTTTCAATACCCAATATTTCAACTGATTTTTCTGAGAATGGCGGAACTGAACGTAATGCTAAAACACGCTCACACTTATTTAATATCGCATCTGCAATGACTTGGGCTTTTTCAGGGGCTTCGCGTCCTGCAATCAGGAAGCTCACCAAAACACGATAACCATCGGGATAGGTTGCACTGACTTTATATTGTTGTGTCGGTGCTCTACCTTTTGCACCAGTCACTAAAACTCGATCCTCACCCACTTGTTCTAATTTCACTTGGCTAAAATCTGCAGTGACATCAGGCAGTAAATATGCTTGCGGATTGCCAATTTCATAGACAACTTGTTCAGCAACAGTTGCAACCGAAACCAGTCCACCGGTTCCTTTGGGTTTAGTTACAATAAATGATGCATCTGCTTTCACTTCAACAATTGGAAACCCCATATTGTCAAAGCCTTGTACTAAGCGCCAATCCGTGAAATTGCCACCTGTACATTGTGCACCACACTCAATGATATGCCCTGCTAAAGAACCTTGGGATAGCTTGTCATAATCCTCTAAGGACCATTGATATTCATGCAACAAAGGTGCAAGCACCACAGCTGAATCCACCACTCGCCCAGTGATGACAATATCTGCACCTTGATCAAGTGCGTCTCGAATTGGAACAGCTCCTAGATATGCGTTACAACTGGCCAATTGGCTGGGTAAATCTTCGCCACTAAACATTTCTTTAATATTTTGTGTTTTTAATTCGGCTTGTTGTGGCAATAGGTCATCCCCTAATACCACTGCAATTTTTAAATCCAATCCTTGTGCTGCAAGCACTTTCTGTAAGGCATCACGACATGCCAATGGATTGACACCACCAGCATTGCTAATCACTTTTATTTTTTTATCACTGATTTTTTTAAGCAGCGGTGTCATCACCCGACTGACAAAATCCAAAGCATAACCATGTTGTGGATTGGTCATCATCGCTTTTGCCATGATAGACATGGTAATTTCTGAAAGGTAATCAAAAACCAAATAATTGATGTCAGACAAATGTACCAACTGAAATGCTGCAGTATTGGTGTCCCCCCAGAAACCTGAAGCACATCCAATTTTTACAATACGCTGATCTTCCATTTTCACACCTATCTTGTTTTCATTGTTCTGAATAAAATTTATACTCCAATCTACCAAGCAAGCGCTTGGTTTGTAAAGAGCAAAATGTTATCCTGAATTGGCAAATGTGTTAAAACGCGTTTCTAACAATGAATAATTTGCTTAACTTTATGGAAAAAATGATCCGATGATTGCTCACTCAATCGATGATATCCAACCAATCGCATGTTTTGATGACAGCCCTAAAGGTCGTTTATTACTTGGTGCTGCCTATTTATTTCATAAGCAAGGTTATGCCAAAACCACAGTTCGTGAGTTAGCAAATTTTATTGGAATTCAATCAGGTAGTTTGTTTCATCATTTTAAAAGCAAGGATGATATTCTTGCCCATGTCATGCATGAAACCATTATTTACAATCATGCCCGTATGCTTGATGCGATCCAAAAATCGGATGATGCTGAACAACAGTTAAAACACTTAATCAAAGCTGAGTTAATTTCGATTACAGGAGATACGGGTTCAGCCATGGCTGTTTTAGTTTATGAATGGTTTGCATTGTCAAAACAACGGCAAGAAGAACTCCTTAAACTGCGAAATGATTATGAGGACATCTGGTTCGCTGTGATTGAAAAATTACGTGACCTCGGTAAAGTTCAGCATGATGCTTTTATTTGGCGCCGTTTGCTGGGCGGTGCGATTGCTTGGACCGTCACTTGGTATAATCCCAATGGTAAAATGAGCTTAGATGAACTGACTGAAATCGTTTTGGAAATGGCTTTGAAATGAGCACAGTTTATCTTCGCAAGCCCAACATTTCAGATCTTGAAGAAATCGAAAAGGCCTATAAAAAAAGCCAAATACTTCATCATCCTTGGACATATCCTCCTAATGATTTTCAACATTACCTACAACAAGAAGGCAGATATTTCCTTTGTCTGACTGAAACCCATCAAATTATAGGTACCTTTAACATTTCCAATATCATTCGCGGTTATTTTCATTCTGCTTATTTAGGTTATGAGGTTTTTGAGCCTTTTCAAGGACATGGCTACATGCGTTTAGGCATCAATTTATTGTTGAATGAAGCATTCCATGTTTTAAATTTGCATCGTTTAGAGGCAAATATACAACCTGAGAATACTGCTTCCATTCGCCTTGTTGCGGGTGCTGGCTTTATTCAGGAAGGCTTTTCTCGACAATATTTGCGGATTGGTGGTCAGCAATGGATGGATCATCAACGTTGGGCGATAATTAATGAGGATTGGGCCGAAGATTGACAAGCAATGGTTGATTTCTCAGCTTCACTTGTTCTAAGTTCTATAGAACCGAAATAACTTAACATTTGCTTGCATGATAAAACAGACAGAAATAATTTATAAAATATACCCTCAACGGTACATTACAGCTTCGGCAATTAACGCATTAGCTCAACGTTTCAATTTACCTACTGATCCTTATATGCAAGATTGGGAATATGAAGTTGCAGATCCGAGTCGTATTGATGAATTTATGCATGCTTATCTTTCAAATGAACTTAACGATGACGAAAAATTTGCACTTATGGAAACACTTTTACAATCGTTTGAGGAATCATCGAAAATACTAGGCTCAGATCAACAATGGATGACGATTCTTCAAGTTTTACAAGACAATCTAGACATTCATGCAACGACCATTTGTTATTGGGCATGTGGAAATTCAGCTTACAATCTTTGTTGGAGAATAACGCCATATCTACGTAAAATTAAACTTCGGAATCATCTAAAAATCACACAATAAGAGCAGCATTAGATTTAGGCATTGAGTTGTTCTAAAAGTGAAAACTTTTGAGAATTCACAACAATTTTTCTCAACTTTAAGTACCTTGATCTTCCCGCTCAAGCAAAAAAACTATCTTCAAACTCAAACACAGCCTCTTGCATAATTTCCCAAGGATTATTTAAAGGTAATAGCAAAACACCATTACCAAAGTGTTTAACCACAACTGCTTTGCCCTTAAAATGAAATGCCGTAGGTAAAAGAACGGCCTGACTCTGTCCTGATTGAAAAGTCTTTGTTACTTTCATAAGAACTCCTTAAGTTGATAATAACCAATAGGTCTATAGCGCACCTATGGTTATTTTTTACAGAAAGCAGCATTGTAAGCTTTTATCACTTAAAAATGCCTCATTAAAACCCCAACTGCTTACTAATCAAATCTTTCATGATTTCCTCAGCACCACCACCAATCATATTTACTTTGACTTCACGATAAATACGCTCAGATTTAGTCCCTCGCATAAAGCCCATCCCCCCCAAGGTTTGCACTGCTGCATCTGCACAGAACTGCATAGTTTGGGTTGCGACATTTTTTGACATACAAATTTGGGCAATTAAATCACTGCCCTGTAGTTCAACTTGCCCCATACGATAAGCAGTATCTTCCAATAATGCGCGTGTTGAGGTTAAACGCGTCGCCATATCAACTAACTTATGACGTACTACTTGATGATCAACTAAGCGTTTTCCAAAAGTCTTACGCGCTTTAGACCATTCTAAAGCCTCTTGATAACAGACCAAGGCATAACCATAGGCCATAGAAGCCAACCAAAAGCGTTCCATATTGAAGTTTTTCATAATGACCTTAAACCCAGCATTTTCTTCACCAAGAAGATTTTCGACAGGAACTTTGACTTGGTCAAAATGCAAATGAGCAGTATCCGATGCCCACCAGCCCATTTTTTTTAAAGGTGATTTAGTAATGCCAGAACTGTGTGCATCAACCAATAACATCGAAATACCATTTGCACCTTTATTTTCATGATCGGTTCTCACTGCAACCGTATAATAATCTGCGCGCATACCTGAAGTAATAAAGGTTTTTTCACCACTCACCAAATAAAAATCACCTTCGCGGATTGCTTTGGTTTGTAGTGCAGCAACATCAGAACCGCCGCTTGGTTCGGTAATCGCAAGTGCAGAAATTTTTTCACCTGAAATAATTTGTGGCATCACCTTGTCACGAATATGTGGCTGGGCAAAATGATGAATGGGAGGTGTACCTATGGTATGAATCATCAAAGAAATATGTACACCACCAGAGCCAGCTTTGGCTGTTTCAACTGCTGCTAAGAACACATGAAATGCATCTGCATCTGAGATTCCCCCATGCTCATCATCAAAGCCTAAGCCCAATAGACCAATTGCAGCAGCCTTTTGATAAAGCGCACGAGGAAAAGTTTCAGCCTCATCCCATTCATTCACAAAAGGAGAAATCTCTTTTTCAACAAATTTCTTCACACTGTCTGCAAATACACGATGCTCAGCGGTGTAGTAAATCGGGTTATTTAAATGATCCATATCTTGTTGTTCCCTGCTTATTTTTATTGCGATTTATTGTGTACAGTTCTAGTTTAATCCATTCTCGATATTCTAATAGCCCAATTGACGACTCGCGAGGTCTTTCATAATTTCTTCTGCTCCACCACCAATCATATTGACTTTAACATCACGGTAAATCCGTTCAGACTTGGTACCTCGCATAAAGCCCATGCCCCCTAAAGTTTGTACAGCTGCATCTGCACAAAACTGCATGGTTTGAGTGGCCACATTTTTAAGCATACAGATTTGTGCAATTAACTCATTGCCCTGCATTTCAGGCTTCCCTAAGCGATAAGCAGTATCCTCCAACAAAGCAAGTGTTGTGGTTAAGCGAGTCGCCATATCAACTAATTTATGCCGAACCACTTGATGATCAACTAAACGTTTACCAAAGGTTTTTCGTTCTCGTGCCCATTCCAATGCTTCTTCATAACAGGTTAATGCAAAACCATAACTACTGGCAGCAAGGAAAAAACGCTCCATATTGAAGTTATTCATAATCACAAGGAAACCCATATTTTCTGCACCCAACAAATTGCTTGCAGGAACACGAACCTGATCAAAATGGAGATGAGCCGTATCCGAAGCCCACCATCCCATTTTATCGAGTTTTGATTTGCTTATGCCGTCACTATGTGCATCAATCAATAACATCGAGATACCATTCGGGCCTTTAGCATCAGGATCTGTACGTACCGCAACGGTATAATAATCCGCACGAATGCCCGATGTAATAAAGGTTTTTTCGCCACTAACAATATAGTCTTGACCATCCCGTACAGCTTTGGTTTTAAGTGCTGCCACATCAGAACCACCCGTAGGTTCAGTAATCGCCAACGCTGAAACTTTTTCGCCTGCCAAGATTTGAGTCAGTACAGTTTGTTTAATCTCATCTGAAGCAAAATGGTTGATTGGAGGCGCGCCAATCGAATGTGACAATAAGGAAGCACATAGACCACCTGAACCTGTTTTGGCTAACTCAATCGAAGACAACAACACATGAAAAGCATCGGTTTCTGGAATTCCCCCATAGTTTTCGTCAAAACCTATCCCCAATAAGCCAATATCTGCGGCTTTTTTATAAAGTTCTTTTGGAAAGGTTTCTGCCTCTTCCCATTGATTAATATGTGGCATTAATTCTTTTTGAACAAACTTTCGAATGGAATCTGCAAATGCAAAATGCTGATCTGTATAGTAAATTGGATTATGCTTCATCTTGATTTGCTTCCCAGCATTATTTTGAAAAACTTATACTGACAGATTTTATTTAATTTAAAGTTGCAGAAACGATCAATTTGTATTTAAAAACATGTCATTTTTGATCAAAACTCCTATATTAATTTCAGATTCATGCTCAAAAATCCGTTACACTGTTAGTAATTTCCTTTTAATTTTTAGCTCTATAAATAATGGCGACATTGAATCAATTTTTATCACGTTTTAACCCTGCAACCATTCAAAGAAGCTTGAGTTATGTCAAAAAAATTGATCTAAAATCCTTAGAGGTCTACCCTGATCGGGATAATTTAGTCATCGAAGCTCAAATTCAGGGAACGGATTATTATGAAACGGCTGTTATCTATAATCCTTTAACAAATAAAATTGTGGATACTGACTGTAGTTGCCCTGTTGGTTACGATTGTAAGCATTCGGCTGCACTTGCACGTTATTTTTATGATCAACAACTTTCCAACCCAGTTGCTCGTCAAAAACTAAACCCATTAGACCAAGCTCAAACCACAACAAATAGCTCTACCCACACCACGGCAAAAGCTTGGCTCGCTCAATTTAAACAACAATTGGCACAAGTTCAACGTACTGAAACGCCAGTACAGCACCAACTTATTTATATTTTCCAACCAAAAACTAACACCGCCAAATTACAACTGAGTGTTTTTAAAGTTCGGCGTAACAAAGATGGAAAAATTAGAGATACTGCACTCTACACCAGCTATGACAATGTATTAAATGAACGTCTTAAAGTGAGTAAAGAAGAAAAGAAAATCTTTAGTCATTTGTACTTTTTCGCTAAGCTAAATTTTAGCGATGTTCATTTTTATCCAGCGTCATGGGATATTTCAGGAATCTATCAAGAACATCTAAGAACGGCTATTCAAAGTAGCGCTTGTTTTGCACTAGATGTACAAAGATTACCTTTAACATGGTCTGATCAATCTTATAAAATTGAATTCAACTGGCAAACGCGTACAGAACAGCAAACAGAAAAACTCAAGGCACAATTTTTTGATGAAAATCATCTAGAAATTTCACCTGACCATGCTGAACAAATTTATATTATTCATTCTCATCCATTAAGTTATCTCGATACCCTTAAAAACCAAGTCGGTGTACTTGAGTCGTTATATTCTAGTGAAATGATCGAAGAATTGCTGAATATGCCACAAATGCCTGTGGAATTAATGGCTGAATTTGAGCAAGTGATTCAACCCTATGCATTTTTTGAAGATTTACCTCAAGCGCCATTTACACAAAGTATAGAAATATTAAAAGGCAAACCCACACCTATTTTACGTTTTGGAACACATCCGCAATATGATCGTCTTGGTCATATGCATCATTATGCAATTGCTGAAATTGAATTTGAATACTCAGCTGGACGAATTAAAGCGGGTTTCCCTGATGACAGCTTCATTATCAATATTGATGAAAAAGCAGTTCGCCAACAACGCGACTTAGTTGCTGAAAAGAAACATATTGATGAATTAATTCATTCAGTTAAATCCATGCAACGGATTAGCAAGCTACCAAAGAGCAAACGCCCTGCTTTTGATGACATCACTGAAAACTCAATTGTGTATGCAGATCCCATGGCTTGGGTTGAGCAACTGGTTCCTGAAAATAAAATCGAAGGTCTTGGCTGGAAAGTTGAACATACCCTAGATAGTCAGTTCAATTTAAGTGCAACACAAAACCTGCAACTCTCATTAAATGAATCTGAAAAAAAACAAGACTGGTTTAATGTCGGTGCGACGATTCAGGATATGAATGGCAACACCTATAACCTGATTGATCTTCTTGGCTATGCGATACAGCATAATCCACATCTTTTAGAAGATGACTATATTGAAAAAATGGACAGTGACAGCTTCTTAATTGTTCATTTAAGAGAAGCTCAAACACAACTGGCACTTAGAAATCAAGAAATTAAGCCCATCCTGATCTATTTAAAAGAAATTTTACGACATCCTGAATCTGCAACATTAGATCAATACGATGCCGCTCAATTCTTAGACTTACAGCATCATTTGGGCATGCCTTGGCGCACCAACGAACGCCTGAAAATATTTGCTGAAAAGCTTCAAAATAGTTATCAAGATCAAATCTGTACACCACAAGGTTTCCAAGGCGAACTACGCCCATATCAACAACAAGGTTTAGCATGGCTACAGTTTTTACGTGAAACTGAACATGGTGGTATCCTTGCAGATGATATGGGACTCGGTAAAACCGCACAAACACTTGCACATATTCTATTAGAAAAGCAAGCAGGCAGATTAAATCAACGACCTGCCTTGATTATTGCACCAACATCTTTAATGCATAACTGGCGTAAAGAAGCTGAGAAGTTCACTCCTGAATTAAAAGTTTTGGTCTTACAAGGGCATGATCGAGTTGAGCATTTTCAAGAGATTAAAAATGTAGATATTGTGCTCAGTACCTACCCACTTTTGGGCCGTGATGAAGAGTTTTTACTGCCTTATCAATATCATTTATTGATTTTGGATGAAGCACAAAACATTAAAAATCCACGTGCCAAAGCCTCTCAAGTTGTACGACAAATCAAAGCAAAACATCGTCTATGCTTAACTGGTACGCCGATGGAAAACCATTTGGGTGAGTTATGGTCATTGTTCCATTTCTTAATGCCTGGTTTTTTATATAGTCAGGAATTGTTTAATAAAAAATATCGCAATCCTATCGAGAAATATGCAGATCTTCAGGTTAAAACCAAACTCATTTCTCGTATTAAACCGTTTATGTTGCGTCGTTTAAAAACAGAGGTGGCGAAAGAGCTTCCTGAAAAAACCACGATTGAAGTCAATATTGATATGAATGAACAGCAATCTAAGCTCTACGAAGCTGTTCGTGCAACAATGCAAAAGAATATTCGTGAGTTGATTGCAGCTAAAGGCTTCCATCGTAGTCAGATTCAAATTTTAAGTGCATTACTTAAACTTCGACAAGTTTGCTGTCATCCAAGCCTTTTACAACTGGATCAAATCAAAAATCAAAATGTTGAATCAGCAAAATTAGATCATTTATTGGAAATGGTTCAAGATATGGTTGAGGAAGGACGTAAGATTTTAATCTTCTCTCAATTCACCACGATGCTACAACTCATTGAAGAGCATTTAAAAACCTTAAATATTCGAAATGTAAAACTTACTGGACAAACCAAGAAACGTGATGAAGTGATCACGGCATTCCAAGCAGGTGATATTCCTGTTTTCCTCATCAGTTTAAAGGCAGGCGGTGTTGGGCTTAATCTCACTGCTGCTGATACTGTGATTCATTATGATCCTTGGTGGAACCCAGCGGCTGAAGATCAAGCGTCTGATCGTGCATGGCGTATTGGTCAAGATAAACCTGTATTTGTTTATAAGTTGATTACCAACCAGAGTATTGAAGAAAAGATTTTAGCCTTACAGAAAAATAAAGCTGATCTTGCCAAATCTATTCTGAGTATCGATCATGAAAATGAAGTGAAATTATCTGAAGATGATGTCATGAGTTTGCTGGATTGAAACTTTAAAGATAAGGTGTGAAATTTAACAAAAGCTAGATCTAACGCATCAATATGAAGCCCCCGTCATCGTGATGGGGTTTTCTTTTTTATACCTACATTGTTTTAAAATCTATAGACTGTTCAATACCGTTGCTTCACTTCACTGCATCGTTAGCTTTCCCAACTTAAATGATCCAAATTACCGTAATGATCTGTTTTAACGACGATTAACTGATCAGTTAACTCTCTATTTGTAGTGTAATCAAAGACAGCAAAATACGATGTATCATACTTTCCATCTGGATAAAGCCCAACTCTTGTTAAATATAATTTGGTTAAAAACTGCTGTGCTTTGTCTATTGGATTAGCAATCCCAATTTTTTCTAAGAAATCATCTCCTAATTCTTCAATATGAAAATCCACATATTCTTTAACAGTCCCTTCCTTTTCATTTTCAAGATCTTGCTGAATATAATCTTGGTTTTTTTGATCAAATTTTTCTATATTTTCAATAAAAGACTTAATTCGTTGAAAAGTTTCTACGTCCAAAGTGTTCGCTTCAAAATTTAAATCAACTTGAACGGCTTTGCCATTAAGCTCAATATCCACTTGATAATATTCTTCTAGGGATTCTAATTTCAGTGTTCCAAAATGCGGCAAGGTGTATTCTGACATTTTTTATATTCCTATATTTTTTTCATGTTAGGTAAAGCAATTAATTTATCATTTAATGATAAAAAATTCTTGGTCTAGATTTTATATTTATGTCTTTAAAAATAATAAAACACTTAAAAATAATACGCATAAAAAAACACCCCGTTCTCGTTAGAGACCGGGGTGTTTTAGATTTAAAAGCTGGCGATGACTTACTCTCACATGGGTAACCCCACACTACCATCAGCGCTAAGAGGTTTCACTTCTGAGTTCGGGAAGGGATCAGGTGGTTCACTCTTGCTATTGTCGCCAGCAAACTGTTATGGACTTGTTCGGGTCTTATTTAAATGCCTTACTTCGTACCAAATGAGTTTAACAGAACATTTGAGTTGAATATTTTAACTAGCTTTACAACTAAATCAAGTATGTTTGATCTTTTATGAATCAAATGATGCTTCGTATACAACTGCTTGGGTGTTGTATAGTCAAGCCTCACGAGCAATTAGTATTGGTCAGCTTCATGCGTCACCGCACTTCCACATCCAACCTATCAACGTCGTAGTCTTCAACGGCTCTTTAGAGGACATAAAGTCCTAGGGAAATCTTATCTTGAGGTAGGCTTCCCGCTTAGATGCTTTCAGCGGTTATCCCTTCCGAACATAGCTACCCGGCGATGCGACTGGCGTCACAACCGGTACACCAGAGGTTCGTCCACTCTGGTCCTCTCGTACTAGGAGCAGATCCTCTCAAATTTCCAACGCCCACGGTAGATAGGGACCGAACTGTCTCACGACGTTCTAAACCCAGCTCGCGTACCTCTTTAAATGGCGAACAGCCATACCCTTGGGACCTGCTTCAGCCCCAGGATGAGATGAGCCGACATCGAGGTGCCAAACACCGCCGTCGATATGAACTCTTGGGCGGTATCAGCCTGTTATCCCCAGAGTACCTTTTATCCGTTGAGCGATGGCCCTTCCATACAGAACCACCGGATCACTAAGACCTACTTTCGTACCTGCTCGACTTGTGGGTCTCGCAGTTAAGCGCGCTTTTGCCTTTATACTCTACGCGTGATTTCCGACCACGCTGAGCGCACCTTCGTACTCCTCCGTTACTCTTTAGGAGGAGACCGCCCCAGTCAAACTACCCACCAGACATGGTCCTCGTCCCGGATAACGGGACAGAGTTAGAACCTCAATATTACCAGGGTGGTATTTCAAGGATGGCTCCATAGCAACTGGCGTCACTACTTCAAAGCCTCCCACCTATCCTACACAAGTAAGATCAAAGTTCAATGTCAAGCTGCAGTAAAGGTTCACGGGGTCTTTCCGTCTAGCCGCGGGTACACCGCATCTTCACGGCGAATTCGATTTCACTGAGTCTCTGCTGGAGACAGCGCCCCCATCATTATGCCATTCGTGCAGGTCGGAACTTACCCGACAAGGAATTTCGCTACCTTAGGACCGTTATAGTTACGGCCGCCGTTTACTGGGGCTTCGATCAAGAGCTTCGCTTACGCTAACCCCATCAATTAACCTTCCAGCACCGGGCAGGCATCACACCCTATACGTCCACTTTCGTGTTTGCAGAGTGCTATGTTTTTAATAAACAGTTGCAGGGGCCTGGTTTCTGTGGCTGCCAATAGCTCAAGGAGCAAGTCCTATCACCGTCAGCAGCGTACCTTCTCCCGAAGTTACGGTACCATTTTGCCTAGTTCCTTCAGCAGAGTTCTCTCAAGCGCTTTGGTCTACTCGACCTGACCACCTGTGTCGGTTTCGGGTACGATTCCTGTGTAACTGAAGCTTAGAGACTTTTCCTGGAAGCATAGTATCAGCCACTTCGCTAGTAAACTAGCTTGCTATCAGCTCTCAGCATAGAGCACCCCGGATTTGCCTAAGATGCATGCCTACTGCCTTTCACCTGGACAACCAACGCCAGGCTGACTTAACTTTCTCCGTCCTCTCATCGCATTACACAGAAGTATTGGAATATTAACCAATTTCCCATCGACTACGCCTCTCGGCCTCGCCTTAGGGGTCGACTCACCCAGCCCCGATTAACGTTGGACTGGAACCCTTGGTCTTTCAGCGTGCGAGTTTTTCACTCGCATTGTCGTTACTCACGTCAGCATTCGCACTTCTGATACCTCCAGCATACTTCTCAATACACCTTCATCGGCTTACAGAACGCTCCCCTACCACGTATACTAAGTATACATCCGCAGCTTCGGCATATAGTTTTAGCCCCGTTACATCTTCCGCGCAGGCCGACTCGACTAGTGAGCTATTACGCTTTCTTTAAAGGGTGGCTGCTTCTAAGCCAACCTCCTAGCTGTCTATGCCTTCCCACATCGTTTCCCACTTAACTATAATTTTGGGGCCTTAGCTGGCGGTCTGGATTGTTTTCCTCTTGACTACGGACGTTAGCACCCGCAGTCTGTCTCCCGGATAGTACTCATAGGTATTCGGAGTTTGCATCGGTTTGGTAAGTCGGGATGACCCCCTAGCCGAAACAGTGCTCTACCCCCTATGGTATTCGTCCGAGGCGCTACCTAAATAGCTTTCGGGGAGAACCAGCTATCACCGAGTTTGATTAGCCTTTCACCCCTATCCACAAGTCATCCCCTGGCTTTTCAACGACAGTGGGTTCGGTCCTCCAGTTAGTGTTACCCAACCTTCAACCTGCTCATGGATAGATCACCCGGTTTCGGGTCTATACCCAGCAACTAAACGCCCTATTAAGACTCGATTTCTCTACGGCTCCCCTATACGGTTAACCTTGCTACTGAATATAAGTCGCTGACCCATTATACAAAAGGTACGCAGTCACCGAACAAGTCGGCTCCCACTGCTTGTATGCATGCGGTTTCAGGATCTATTTCACTCCCCTCACAGGGGTTCTTTTCGCCTTTCCCTCACGGTACTGGTTCACTATCGGTCAGTCAGGAGTATTTAGCCTTGGAGGATGGTCCCCCCATATTCAGACAAGGTTTCACGTGCCTCGCCCTACTCGTCATCATTATATGTGCCCTTTCGTGTACGGGACTATCACCCTCTACGGTAGCACTTCCCAGAGCTTTCCGCTAAAACACATATAACTTAATGGGCTGATCCCCGTTCGCTCGCCGCTACTGAGGGAATCTCAATTGATTTCTTTTCCTAAGGGTACTGAGATGTTTCACTTCCCCTCGTTCGCCTCGCATGACTATGTATTCATCATGCGATACCTACCTTATGGTAAGTGGGTTTCCCCATTCAGAAATCTCCGGATCACAGGATATTTGCCGCCTCCCCGAAGCTTATCGCAGGCTATTACGTCTTTCATCGCCTCTGACTGCCAAGGCATCCACCACATGCACTTAATTACTTGACTATACAACCCCAAACAGTCGCTAATCCCTACAAGGAGGATCAACAATGTGGATTCAACCACTTCTATTTGTTGCCTGTGAATTTAATCACTATACAGCTTCAATTTAATTCATATACCAAAACGCTTGATTCAGTTTTATCGCTAGTTCTCATTTCATTCAATATTAACAATTGCTTGCTAACATCAACTAAAACGAGTTAAACAATTATTTCAACTCAAATATATTCTGTTAATGATTCACTACCGCCTCGTCAGCGAGTAGTTAACTGTGATAAATCACAGAACTTAATAAGCTATCGGCTTACTAAGTTCTGTAATCACTTAGTCTGTAATTAGTGGTGGAGACTAACGGAGTCGAACCGTTGACCTCCTGCGTGCAAAGCAGGCGCTCTACCAACTAAGCTAAGTCCCCAGCTTAAGATCTTAATATATCTGCTCTTCTGTGTTCAGTAGACTTGGTGGGTCTGACAAGACTTGAACTTGTGACCCCACGCTTATCAAGCGTGTGCTCTAACCAACTGAGCTACAGACCCTCAGATACATCAATGAAGAACAACTTGTTGTGGATTCTTACCAATCGTCAATCTTTCGTTAAGGAGGTGATCCAGCCGCAGGTTCCCCTACGGCTACCTTGTTACGACTTCACCCCAGTCATCGGCCACACCGTGGTAAGCGTCCTCCTTACGGTTAGACTACCTACTTCTGGTGCAACAAACTCCCATGGTGTGACGGGCGGTGTGTACAAGGCCCGGGAACGTATTCACCGCGGCATTCTGATCCGCGATTACTAGCGATTCCGACTTCATGGAGTCGAGTTGCAGACTCCAATCCGGACTACGATCGGCTTTTTGAGATTAGCATCCTATCGCTAGGTAGCAACCCTTTGTACCGACCATTGTAGCACGTGTGTAGCCCTGGTCGTAAGGGCCATGATGACTTGACGTCGTCCCCGCCTTCCTCCAGTTTGTCACTGGCAGTATCCTTAAAGTTCCCACCCGAAGTGCTGGCAAATAAGGAAAAGGGTTGCGCTCGTTGCGGGACTTAACCCAACATCTCACGACACGAGCTGACGACAGCCATGCAGCACCTGTATGTAAGTTCCCGAAGGCACCAATCCATCTCTGGAAAGTTCTTACTATGTCAAGACCAGGTAAGGTTCTTCGCGTTGCATCGAATTAAACCACATGCTCCACCGCTTGTGCGGGCCCCCGTCAATTCATTTGAGTTTTAGTCTTGCGACCGTACTCCCCAGGCGGTCTACTTATCGCGTTAGCTGCGCCACTAAAGCCTCAAAGGCCCCAACGGCTAGTAGACATCGTTTACGGCATGGACTACCAGGGTATCTAATCCTGTTTGCTCCCCATGCTTTCGTACCTCAGCGTCAGTATTAGGCCAGATGGCTGCCTTCGCCATCGGTATTCCTCCAGATCTCTACGCATTTCACCGCTACACCTGGAATTCTACCATCCTCTCCCATACTCTAGCTTCCCAGTATCGAATGCAATTCCCAAGTTAAGCTCGGGGATTTCACATCCGACTTAAAAAGCCGCCTACGCACGCTTTACGCCCAGTAAATCCGATTAACGCTCGCACCCTCTGTATTACCGCGGCTGCTGGCACAGAGTTAGCCGGTGCTTATTCTGCGAGTAACGTCCACTCATCCTAGGTATTAACTAGAAGAGCCTCCTCCTCGCTTAAAGTGCTTTACAACCATAAGGCCTTCTTCACACACGCGGCATGGCTGGATCAGGGTTCCCCCCATTGTCCAATATTCCCCACTGCTGCCTCCCGTAGGAGTCTGGGCCGTGTCTCAGTCCCAGTGTGGCGGATCATCCTCTCAGACCCGCTACAGATCGTCGCCTTGGTAGGCCTTTACCCCACCAACTAGCTAATCCGACTTAGGCTCATCTATTAACGCAAGGTCACAAGTGATCCCCTGCTTTCCCCCGTAGGGCGTATGCGGTATTAGCATCCCTTTCGAGATGTTGTCCCCCATTAATAGGCAGATTCCTAAGTATTACTCACCCGTCCGCCGCTAGGTCAATTACCGAAGCAATCTCCCCCGCTCGACTTGCATGTGTTAAGCCTGCCGCCAGCGTTCAATCTGAGCCATGATCAAACTCTTCAGTTAAAAATCATTAGTGACTTAAGGTCACAATTCTGGCTCATCAATGTACTGACAAATTCTCTCAAATAAACTTCGAGTAATTTAAACCAATCAATCAATGATAATATTTCGATCAATCAATCAGTAAAAATCCACACAAGTTGTTCTTCATATTCTCTTAATGATCTTCTCAATGCTTCGTCAGCATCAAGCTAGGTCGGCTATACTACTCTCTATCTCTAAAAAGTCAATCTATAATGTTAATTATTTTTTCTAACAAACCCAACCCTAACCTCATCTTAAAATCTCAATTCGAAATCTTAACAACTTAATCAAGTGCCTGATTTATCAGAAGTTTTATTTAACATCACCGCCGATGGATGTGCATTCTACAGCATTCCATTCCCAACACAACCCCTTTTTTTAATTATTTTAATTGTTCGAACAAATAATGTTCGTTTATCATATTTATTCACACTTTTTAATCAAATTTGCTTTAATACATATGCAATAACTACTGTTAGAATACGATTATGAAGTCTTTAATATAGCTATATCATTATCGACTACTTTTACTTTAAGAATATTTCAAGGAATTCTATGCGTCCTTATCATGTACTTTGGGCTTGTTTACTTAGCATTGGTCTGACTAGCCATGTATTTGCTCAAGACGAATTATCTGCTCAAGAGAATTCGGACAATGCTGTTTCTACAAACTCTGATTCAGATGATAAGTCGTCTCAAGAGAATTCTTCGGTACTAGAAAACGAAGCAGCTTCTAAACACCCAAGAATTGAAGCCCTTAGAGAGCTTAAAAACATCACAAAAAATGACTTAAAAGTGAATGCCAATGCAGCTCAACCAGATGCTGTAAAAGATCCACTACAACCATTGAACCGTGAAATTTATGCGTTTAATGACATGATCGACCGTAATGTTGCTCGACCTATTGCTGTTCAGTACAAAGCAAAAGTGCCTGGTGATGTACGTTCTTCATATAGTTTATTTCGTAAAAACTTAAGTGAACCATGGAATGCAGTCAACCAACTTGCTCAAGGGCGTTTTAGTCGTGCAGCCAAGTCTCTAGGTCGTTTTACCATTAACACCGTCAGCTCTTTAGGTTTAGCTGATCCTGCAACTCGCTTAGGTTTAGCAACTGAAGAAGAAAGCTTAGGTACCACATTAGGTTACTACGGTATTCCAAGTGGTCCTTATGTCATGCTGCCTATCTTAGGGCCAAGCACACTTCGTCACTCAGTTGATTATGTTGCTGAAGGTTATGCTAATCCGCTTACCTATCCAATGGATAACAACCATCAAACGGGTTTAATCTGGGGTAACCGTGCATTAGGTGGGATTAATACTCGTTCTAAACTTCTAGATGTGGAAAGTGTATTGCAAGGTGATCGTTACTCAGCAATTCGCGATATCTATTTACAACGTTTAGCATTCCAAATCGCTGAGAAAAAAGGCCGTGGACAGGAAGCTGTGGCGTTTGTAGATGATGACGAGGATGATAGCAATAGTCCTGCTGATACAAACGCAGACAAATAATCACAATATTTTGTTAAACTTATTTGCTAGTAATTCATATGGTTTTACTAGCATTGTGGTGTCATCTATAGTAAATCTACTGGATAATGCTTTTATACCGATTAAGGATCATTCATTTCTTCTATGTATTTCATTCAACCCAGTCGCCAAATTTCAAGCTTAGAACAAGTATTAGATACGCTTCCTAGCTTGCAGATGATTACCATTGAAGACATTCATCGTTATGATCCAACAATTATTGCAATTGCAGACGTCCACGATTTTTTACAGTACCAATGGACTTTGCCTACCATTGTGATTGCGCAAGAAAATGAAGGAAGCGAACTTTCCCAAGCATGGGAGCTTGGCGCCCTTGCGGGTTGGATCTGGACCAAGCTTCCCGCCAATCTTGAAGATTCTTTATTAAAAATTGATGCGCAATATAAACGTAATCAAGATAGCCGTGATTTACCTTCTGCCGCAGAACTACAAAAAAAACTTCTTCCAAATCCAATTGAACTACAAAACTATAAAGTTGAGACGCTTTTCCAGCCTTCTGCGTATTTGTCTGGTGACTGGTATGATTACTGGAAAATCAGTGATAAAGAAATCATGTTCTATTTGGCCGATGTATCGGGTCATGGGGTAACCAGCTCTTTACTGACATCTTGGATGGCTGCCTTTCATGGTCGCTCGAAAACACCAAGAGAATTGATTAAAAAACTCAATGGTATGCTGGTTCAAGAAAATATTGAAAAACATATCACAATGTTGGCTGGCATTCTAAATCTAGAAACACATGCTTTAAAATGGTCAAGTGCAGGGCATTACCCTCCCCCCATTATTTTTGAACCCAACCAAGCCCCTCGTGTTTTGAATACCAGCAGTTTTCCTTTAGGACTCACCGAAGACTTAGAGGTTGAAGAGTTTCAATGTACCTTAACTAAGCATGCGCGGTTTATTATTTGTTCTGATGGTGCCCTTGAACCATTCTCGGGTGGTTTGAATGAACAGTTCTCACAATTGGTCTATCATTTGCAAAATCAATCATTCCGTGCACCAGAACATGTAGCAGATGACATAGCAATCCTCAGTCTCCGCAGAATGAATTAACAATATAATCAAACATATATAACAAATTAGACTAATAACCTATACGCAAACGCTTGAGTATAGACTTGCGCTATGTGATAATTTTCCTATCCTTCTCTGCAAATGGCATTTATATGTCAACAGGTCATGTTGAATATGCAAGCTTGAATGGAACGCATATTTTCAAACTTATTGGTGAAGTGCGAGCCCAATCTTGTATTAGTTTAGACAAACTTTTGGCAAGGATTGAACAACAAAAAAACGTCATTGGCGCAATTGTTGATTTAACCCAAACCACATTTATTGATAGTACAGTTCTTGGAATACTTGCCAAGCTTGGCTTAAAGTTGAAACAAGTACACCACATCCAAGCGGTGATGCTGTCCACAAATCCAGATATTACCACTCTAGCCAATAGCATGGGCTTAGGGCAGGTTTTTGTCATTTTAAATTACTGTGGTGACCCTCAAGTGTGCACCAATGCTTTGATTGACGATAATGTTAATCACAGCACAATGCTGTGTACCGTTCTCGATGCACATAAAACTTTAATGAAGCTCAATGAAAACAACCAAAATATGTTCGAGCCATTAGTTAAACAACTTGAAAAGCAGCAAGATACTATGGAATGTGTATCTTCAAACCAGCAAAACGCTTAATCATCTCAAGATTGCTTTATCAGGGATAGCCCATGACTTTACTTTCCGTTGTTCAAATGAACTCTCAAAATGACATCGAAGCAAACTTCAGTGTGATTGAGTCGTTGATACAACAAAGTAAAGCTGATGGCGCTTCTTTGATTGTGTTTCCTGAAAATTTTGTCTGCTTTGCCGCAGGTAAACAACGGGAAACTGCTGCACGTTTTGAAGAAATTCAAAAGCGTTTAGAAAACTTAGCACATCATTATCAAATATGGATTGTTGCAGGGACTTTACCTTGCCCTTTCCGTCCAGATGGTTCAATTATTGCTGATGGTCGAGTTCGTACTGTCAGCCTATGTATCAGTCCAGAAGGCACTGAAGCACGTTATGACAAAATTCACTTGTTTGATGTACACGTGGGTGACGCTGTTGGCGGGTATCAAGAATCTCAGTTTTTTGAACCAGGCAGTGATGTTGTTGTCGCGAAAACACCTTTTGGACAAATCGGTTTGATGGTTTGCTACGACTTACGCTTTCCAGAACTTGCACTCACCTTGAGAGCGCAAGGTGCAAATATTTTGACTGCACCAGCTGCATTTACCTATACCACAGGCCAAATGCATTGGCAGTTATTACTTCAAGCACGTGCGATGGACAGTCAATGTCATGTTTTAGGTGCAGCACAACAAGGTTGGCATGGTGAAAAACGTCAAACCTGGGGACATGCTGGCGCAACTAATAGTCGTGGACAAATTTTAGCGATCACAGATGCAGAAGGTGCGCAATTGATGACAGTTCCTTTTAATTTGAATGAGCAGCGCTCAATTCGTGAATCAATGCCTTTAATGCAACATCGCAAATTGATGTCATTCTAAGTCCGTATTGCCATTAATGACTTTTATTTCCTGAACAAGACAAAACAACGTTATACTTGTGAGGCGTAATATCTTCACGAGACAAGCATGCAACAAGACTATTCAAACTTAAATCTTGATCATCAACTCTGCTTTCTTGTTTACTCTACAAACTTAGCATTAAATCAACTTTATCGTAAATTACTCACACCACTAGGACTGACCTATCCACAGTATTTAGTTATGTTAGTGCTTTGGGAAAAAGATGGTCTAACTGTGTCTGAAATCGGTGAAAAACTCTTTTTAGAATCATCTACGCTTACCCCCTTACTCAAAAAATTACAAAGTAATGGTATTGTTAACCGCGAACGTTCTACGAAAGATGAACGTCAAGTGATTATCAGCCTCACTGCTGAAGGTCATGCACTAAAATTAAAAGCCGTGGATATTCCATTAAAAGTTGCTCAAGCCAGTGCTTGTGATTTAGATAGCATTACTCAATTGAAAGATCTTCTTTCAAATTTACGCGAAAATATTTCAAACTAAAGTTATCAAATTTTACACAAATGCTACTTGTTTAAATATTTATATCGTATACGATATAATTGAACACAATCAAAAATGGAAGATTTCCGATGTCTTTAGAAAAAGTGGTTTATACAGCACATGCAAAAGCAACTGGCGGTCGTGATGGTCGTGCAACATCATCAGACGGAATTTTAGATGTTAAATTAGCAGTGCCTAAAGAAATGGGCGGGACTGGTGGTGGTACCAATCCTGAACAACTTTTTGCAGCAGGTTATTCTGCTTGCTTCCTTGGTGCGATGAAGTTCGTTGCAAATCGTGATCATTTAAAAATTACCCCAGATGTTTATATCGAAGGTGATGTTGGTATTGGTCCAATTGCTACTGGTTTTGGTATTCAAGTGACTTTAAATATTCATTTAGAAGGTTTAGAGCAAGAAGAAGCACAGAAATTAGTAGATGCTGCACATATCGTTTGTCCATATTCAAATGCGACTCGTGGCAATATTGATGTGACATTGAATGTGATTGTTTAATGCTATGATAAAACCTACCTAGAAGTATAAATTTATTTTTAGGTAGGGGTAATGCTTACTTTTATTTTTCTGGTTGGTTTTTTATGGACTGGGTAGAACTAAAAGATAAAATATATTATTGCGATGATACTCTAAGAGACCTTTATATATTCGATACTAATATTAAAGACCTAAAAAATGGACTGCCTTTGTAAATGAAAATTATACAATCAAATGGCTTAACCAGCAGACACAAAAGAATGAGAGCCAAATTAATTTTGAAGTCCTTCAAGAATGTTTAAATGACGCTCATAATCTATGTTGACATGCTAATCTCTATTTAGACAAAACTCAGATAAATAATCATTTTTTCTTAGTCGACAAAATTGAAAATGATATTAATCCAAATGATATTAATTCACTACAAGACCATGAAAAAATCATCAACTACATGATTTGTATTTCGAATTTAATAAATAAGCAGATTATTTTAACACCTGAGAACGAACCAGAAACTATACTTATAAAAGTAACTAAAGGCTCTGTAGAATTTATAGCTAAATTATAAAGCCTAAAGCATACTCTGAGAAAATTTTAAAAAGATAGATAAATAATTTTCAATTATTCAGCCGCTTCATTGGTAACACGTAAAACCTCTTCCATTGTGGTTTTACCCGCTAATACTTTACGTAAACCATCATCTCGAATTGAACCTGCATCTTTACGTGCATATTCTTCAAGCTCATATTCTGCTGCATTACCATGAATCAAACGGCGCATCTGCTCATCAATCGGCACAATTTCATAAATCGCAGTACGTCCTGTAAAGCCCGTATGGGAACAAAAATCACAGCCGTTCGGCACAGGCAGTTTTAAATTCGATTCCAAACTCACAGGTTTAAATACATCTTTTTCAAAGTCATCTGCTTCACGCCATGTATGACAATGAGAACACAATGTCCGAACTAAACGCTGGGCAATCACCCCAATCAATGAACTGGATAATAAGAAGGGTTCAATGCCCATATCTTTTAAACGGGTCACAGCACCAATTGCAGTATTGGTATGTAGCGTAGACAAAACTAAGTGACCTGTTAAAGAGGCTTGAACTGCGATTTCAGCCGTTTCCAAATCACGGATCTCCCCCACCATCACCACATCTGGATCTTGACGAAGCATGGCTTTTAACGCACGGGCAAAGGTCATATCCACTTTGGTATTCACTTGAGTCTGCCCAATCCCTTCAAGTTGATACTCAATCGGATCTTCAGCAGTGAGGATATTTTTAGAACCATCATTCAAATCAGAAAGCGCGGCATACAAAGTCGTCGTTTTACCCGACCCTGTAGGGCCAGTGACTAGAATAATGCCATGTGGACGATGAACCAATTGGGTTAAACGCTCATAGTCAGGCTTCATTAAACCCAAATGGGTCATGTTGAGTCGACCCGCTTGTTTATCCAACAAACGCATAACGACACGTTCACCATGCGACGATGGCAAGGTCGAAACACGGACATCCACCTCACGTCCTGCAAGACGTAAAGAAATACGACCATCTTGTGGAATACGTTTTTCTGCAATATCGAGTTTTGCCATAACTTTAATACGCGATACCAACAATGGCGCAAGTTCACGACGAGGCTGTACGATTTCACGCAATTGCCCATCTACCCTTAAGCGAACAGATAATTTCTTTTCAAAGGCTTCAACATGAATATCTGAAGCCCCGACTCGAATCGCTTCAGACAATAAAGCATTGATGAGTCGCACAATTGGTGCATCATCTTCCTGATCCATCAAATCTTCAGTTTCAGGAATCTGATCGGCCAGACTCAATAGATCAGGGTGATCTTCAAGACCAGCGGCAACCTGTTGTGATTCGCCCGTTTCACCTGCATAGCTTGAACTGAGCATGTGATTAAACTCAGTTTCATTACATAATTGATGTTGTGCTGTACGACCGAGATAGCGGCGGGCTTCCTGAATCGCAATTTGTGCGGTATCCTGACGGCGAACAATAAAAACTTGATCACCTTCATAACGCAACAGCACTCCATGCCGTTTTGCAAAACTATATGGTATTTGTAATTGTTTGAGAACTTGCATTACAACTTATATTAATGATTTAAATTGCTTTGAGTGTACTCTATGCTCATGACAGCGTGAAGTCTGTTTGTTAAAGATTTGATGATGATTTTATGAATGGGATAAACACTTTTGTCTAAGAAGAAAGAACATCTGGAACCAGAACTCCCTGATTTAAAGTGGTGGGGAGAACAACTGTTTGAATTGAACCAATCCAAAGCATGGCAATTTGGTTCTATGATGATGCGCATTACTCGTGGTCTGCAAGAATGGCGCTTGGAATATTATCGTCCAAAATTCCAATATGACTATGAACAGCAATGGCATAAAATCCATGATGTAAATTTTGGTTTTCCTGAACCTGTACATGTTGAACGCTATATGTTTCGCGAGACCCATAAAGCGTTTCAACTCATGCCCCGTTTAGCTGATCGCTCTGTAGTGATTCGTCCTGTCGATCCAATTTATATTCCAGCAGGCCAACGCGGTACACTCTACATCAGTACACCCCTGTGGATTTCAGGTTTTGTGCAAGCCCAAAAAGAACCCTTATTTGATATTCCCGTAATTTTACCTAAGGATACATGGTTTGGCCCTGATCACCGCACAGGTGAAATGTGTTATGCCACCTCAGTCGATGGTCGTACCGAATTAAATTTATTACGTCCACGTGCCTTTCGTGCAGTAACACCGATTGATTTCCACAACGTCAGTAGTCATCAGCTTCGATTTGACCGTATGAATGTGCCTGTTCCTGCGCTACCTTTATTTTATAGTGAAAGCACAGGACGTTTATGGACATCACAAATCAAGGTCGTGTATGAAGGCAATGACCGCCCTGCCCGTGTAAGAATTGAAAATCGTACACCACCTTTGGCCGGCGAAGTGATTTATGTACATCCGCCACGCTCACCAGGTGGCGCTTTGTTCAATATGTTTGATTCATTTTTCTAAGGGATGAGGTAAAAATGGCTGAATCCAATATTCCCAAAGACATTGCCAATAGCCTAAAAGGCATCTTTACCAATGTAAATGTCGACCGCTTAAGTGAAATTGCTGTTGCTCTGATCCTCTGCTTTGTTGGTTTTGTACTGGCACGTGTTATTTCCAATACCTTTATCCGCACCATAGGTGCACGCTTTAATGCACATCAACGTTTGGTTTGGCGTAGAGGTATTTTTTATTTTATTTTCTTACTGTTTGTGATCGCCAGCTTAAAAGAAGCGGGCTTTAAACTCAGCGTATTTTTAGGTGCAGCAGGGATTTTAACTGTTGCATTGGGTTTTGCCTCACAAACTTCAGCATCGAATTTAATCAGTGGTTTATTTTTAATTGGCGAAGGTTCATTTGAAGTTGGCGATACAATTCAAATCACCCTGATTCGTGGACATACCATTGAAGGTGAAGTGATTTCCATTGACTTACTTTCCGTGAAGCTTTTGACCATGGATAATGTCTATGTGCGCCTCCCCAATGAGCAATTGATTCGCGCCCCTGTACATAATCTATCAAAATTCCCGATACGGCGATTGTCGATTACAGTTGCAATTAACTTTAATGAGAACATCAATAAAGTTCGTGAAGTTTTAATTGATGTTGCCAACGATTACCCGTTGGTTTTAGCAGATCCAAAACCACGTGTGACTGTTTCTGCCTTTGGAGAATCCTCCATTGAAATTTTATTTGCACTGTGGTGTATGCAAGCAAACTATCTACAAGTCAAAGATGAAATTCATGAGTTAATCCGTAATCGTTTTGTGGAAAATCAGATTGAAATCCCTGTACCAAAAATTGGCTTTGTAGATCGTCCAAATCCAAATGAAGTTCTTCAAAATGAAGATATTGACGGTTATGCCAATAAACAGGAATTAAAATTAGAGCAACAACAAGATAAACAACTTTAAGCAGACAAAAGCGATAATCTAGAAAATAAGAGTCCCTCATTTATGATTGAGGGATTCTTATTTTCAATTACAAAATATTCATCAAGTTTTAAACCATGAGCTGATAAATTAATCACTTCAAAACAACAAAATGGACAATCACAATGCAACTCAATCACTATTTAAACTTTGAAGGCCAGACTGAAGCCGCTTTTAATTTTTATAAATCTGTTTTTGGTGGTGAATTTTCATTTTTAAAACGTTATTCCGAACTACCCGATGTCCAAGTGCCAGACCAAGAAAAAAACTATATTTTACATGTTTCTTTACCGATTAATGAGTTTACCGTGTTGATGGGTTCAGACACCAGCAAACAGTTTTGCGCGCCTAATACTGCGGCTTTCAGCAAAGGCACCAACCATTATATTTCGATCAACTTAGAAGCTCATGAAGCGGATGAAGCACAGCGATTATTTACAGCACTCTCTGCCAATGGGCATATTGAAATGGCACTAGAACCTACATTTTGGGGTACTTTATATGGTGCTTTCACCGATCAGTTTGGTATTCGCTGGATGGTAAACTGTCAACTGAGTGAAGGATAATGAACTGAATATTGCGATAGCCTATTGATTGACAATGATATAGGTTATATTGCTGTTACGATAACAACGTCATTTATAACAATATGATCACTGGTCTTACCCATACCCTTCTGATTATTTTAATCACACTTGCGATTTCTTTTATTGCTTGGCAACAACGCAATGTAATGAATCGTTTGATTTTCAATGTTTCAGCGATTAAGCATGGTCAATATGATCGCTTTTTAACCCATGGTTTTATCCATAAAGATGGTATGCATTTATTTTTCAATATGTTTACCTTGTACTTCTTTGGACGAAATGTTGAATGGTTTTTCCGTGATTACTTAAGTGGTATGGGCTTTGTCTTATTTTATTGCAGCGCCATCATCATTGCTGCGATTCCCAGCTATTTACATAATCGAACCCTAAATTCCTACCGAAGTTTAGGGGCTTCGGGTGCCGTTAATGCAGTATTATTTAGTGCGATTCTGTTTAACCCTTGGGGCATGCTTTATATCTATATTTTACCTGTGCCCGCGATTATTTTTGGGACGATTTATTTATGCTATAGCCTGTATGCAATCCGTTCAGGACATTCGCCATTAATCGATCACCGCGCGCATATTACCGGTGCAATCTATGGTTTCTTATTTCCTTTACTGTTAGAACCATCATTAGCTACAGCATTTTTCTATAAGTTTATTAATTCGCCTTTATTCTAAATTTCATATGGATTCAGTGATATCTAAACTGCTCTGTAAGGAAGTAAGACCTCAATATTTGAAAATTGCACAATGATCTTAAAAGCGTTCTATCTTGAGAGAATAAATACGACTAACACAATTTCACCAATACTATAAAAGTTGAATTCTTAAACCCAACTTTTATATTCTTAACATTTAAAATTAATGTTGATCAAGTCGAAATGAGGTCATGGTTAATGAACCAGCGACGGCTTGATCATTAAAAATATGTAACTCATCTTTCTCTTCCTGTAAGCCTAAGGCATATAACATCGGATAATAGTGATCAGGTGTGGGGATCGACAATAAAAACTCAGCACCTTGCTTTTGCCAGTCAATTAAAGCTTGATGGTTATGCGTGGCTAAGAAATTTTTCATCTTTGCATCAGCTTCTAAAGCCCAATCATAACCATAATGATCATCAAATTTATCAAAGGCAATTTTGCTTAGGTTATGTACGAGATTACCACTGGCAACAATCAATACCCCTTTACGACGTAACTGCGCTAATTGTTTAGCCAAGTCATAATGATATTGGGCACCTTGACTATAGTCGACACTCAATTGAACAACAGGAATATTGGCTTGTGGGAATACATGACATAACACGCCCCATGTTCCGTGATCTAATCCCCAACTATGATCATGATGAATTTCTATACTGTGAATTGCTTCAGTTGTTGCCTCAACCAAAGCTTTATTTCCAGTAGCAGGATATTGCACATCAAACAAAGCTTGAGGAAAACGACCAAAATCATGAATGGTTTTCGGTTGTTGCATTGCAGTGACGGCAGTACCACCTTGGGTAAGCCAATGTGCGGAAATACATAAAATTGCTGTGGGCTGTACGTCCATTTCTGCACCAATGCTGTTCCAAGTACGGGTAAAATCATTGGTTTGAATCGCATTCATGGGTGAACCATGTCCCAAAAATAGTACAGGCATGACTTCAGTATTGGGTAAAGTTGCGTTCCAGCCTTTGAGTAGCGATAAGTCACCCATTGTTTGATTTAACATTTCATCCACCATGAATCATCTTTGTTTAATTATCTGCTGTTCATTGTTGTAGATATATAGACTTTTCCATCCTACAACATTGCAAAAATGCAACGATGAAATTTTTATCAATAGTTTTAATCAGAGAAAGGTTTTACCAACAGATGATCTTATGTTGAATCAATATTGATTTGGGCACGATACAGATAAAGCCGAATACCAATTTATATCGTTCATATCATATTCATAATAAGCAATGGCTACACCAGCTTTAACTTGAGAACAATAAAAAGCCGAACTTTCGTTCGGCTTTCATTTCAAAATCAGTACTTAATACAATCAAGCACCTGTTTGATAATGTGCTTTTGGTACAGCTGTAGAGGCTTGGTAAGGATGAGTAAAATCACCTAAACCTGCTGCTGCCTCATGGATATCTTTACCTTCTTTCACAACAAAAGTATCGAAACCAGAACGCTTCATATAGTTCAAAACATCTTTAAACACATCGCCTGTTGCACGAAGATCGCCTGTATAGCCTTGGCGACGTAACAACGCAGCAAATGAATAACCACGACCATCATTAAAACCGGCGAAATCAATAAAGATCGCATCTAACTGATCTAATGGAAACGTATTGGTTTCAGGTGAAGCATCTACGGTAAGAAATAGTGCTTTTTTCCCCGTCACATTCGCAAGCTGATCCAGCTGCTCAACGGTCAACAACACATCACCTTGTGGCAATACTCCATCTTCAGCAATGATTTGATAGGTATTGTCTGCAACAGTGCCATCTTTAGAGAGGACTTGAAGTGCGGTATTAAGCATATGCGCGCTCCTTAAAAGGTTGAATACCCACTCGACGATAAGTTTCAATAAATTCTTCACCTTCGTTACGAAGATCAAGATAAGTATTTAAAATTTCATCAATAATGTCAGGTACAGATTCTGCTGCAAATGATGGTCCTAAAATATCACCAATTGATGCATCATGGTCTGCATTTCCACCTAAGGTAATTTGATAGAATTCAGCACCTTTTTTGTCCACACCCAAAATACCGATGTTACCGACATGGTGATGACCACAAGCATTCATACAACCTGAAATGTTCAAGTCGATATGGCCTAAGTTATAGACTGTATCTAAATCATCAAAACGGCGTGTAATGGCTTCAGAAATTGGAATAGATTTGGCATTTGCCAATGAACAGAAGTCACCGCCTGGGCAGCAAATGATATCGGTAATAAAACCAATATGTGCCCGAGCAAGATTATTCTTTTCAAGCGTTTGCCACAATTCAAATAAATCTTTCTGTGGTACATCAACCAATGAAATATTTTGTTCGTGTGTGGTCCGTAATTCACCAAATGTATATTTGTCTGCAAGATCTGCAATCAAATTCATTTCTTCAACAGTCATATCACCTGGTGCAATACCCGCACGTTTCAGTGAAATAGTGACAATACGATAGCCTGCAACTTTATGTGCATTGGTATTGATATTGAACCACTGTTTAAACTTTGGATATTCAGCAAATAAGCCACTGAAATCTTCATCTGCATAATTTTGATAATCAAACGGCATAAACTCTTCGTCTAATTTTTGCAAAATTTCAGGTTGAACTTTCAATGTTTTAATTGTTTCAGCAAATTCAGCTTCAACTTTTTCAGCAAAAACTTGTGGTGTTAATGCTTTAACTAAAATTTTAATACGAGCTTTATATTTATTGTCACGGCGACCATGCAAGTTATAAACACGCAGAACCGCTTCTAAATAAGCAATTAAATCTTCACGTGGCAACCACTCACGAATCATAGAACCAATGATAGGTGTACGGCCTAGACCACCACCCACTTTGATTTTATAACCCAACTCACCCGCTTTATTACGAGTTAAATACACCCCAATGTCATGGAATGAAGTTGCTGCACGATCAATTTCTTCAAGTGCAGAAACTGCAATTTTGAACTTACGTGGTAAAAATGCAAACTCAGGATGGAATGTAGACCACTGACGAATCAATTCACACGTTGGGCGTGGATCTGCAATTTCCCCAGCAACAACACCAGCATATTGGTCAGTTGTGGTATTACGGATACAGTTTCCTGAAGTTTGAATCGCATGCATCTGAACAGAAGCTAAACCTTCTAGCATATCAGGCACATTTTCTAGCGCAGGCCAGTTAAACTGAATGTTCTGACGTGTCGAAACGTGTGCATAACCACGGTCATATTCTTTGGCAAGCTCTGAAACTTTACGTAATTGTTTAGAGTTCATTAAACCGTAAGGTACAGCAATACGTAGCATTGGCGCATAACGCTGTACGTATAAACCATTTTGTAATCGTAATGGACGATACTCATCTTCAGTGAGTTTTCCAGCTAAATAACGTTCCGTTTGATCACGGAATTGTGCAACACGTTCATTGATCAGTTGCTGATCGAAATCAGTATATAAATACATGGCGTACAGCTAGTAGTTTCATTATAACGATGCACAATATAACGAGTATTGATCTATCAAAGAAATGCTTTTTTTCCATATTTTATAGCGATTTTATTGATAAGCATTGTGCAAAGATCGAATTGGCAATGCTTTACGGGCAAAGCATACTTTTATTACGTTATGGATGTTTTTCTTCATTGCTTATCTTTATTTCAGATAATAAAAAGAGCATATCGAATATGCCCTCTCTTTAATCACAGCTGTCATCCCAATACTGAACTTGTTCAACCCTGTAGTTTATTGATCTTATACAGGATTGATTAAGATCAATGCCCAAAGCTGAGTTTAGCGATTTTGAATTAATCCTCTGATTTCTGCTGCTCATCACTATTTTCTAATTTATCTTCGGCAATTTTTGCGACTTCATAACCTGCAAATGCGCCAGCTGCTTTTTCTAGCAAGCCAGCATCAGGATCTAACTTATCGACACTTTGCTCAGCAATCACTGCACCTGCAATTTTACCTAACTCGTCTAATAAACCACTCATTGATCATACTCCGCAGTGTTTTGTTTGAGTTTCAAGTCTATGCATACTTGCTGAAAACATTGCGAAGATTCTGTTGTTACACTGACTAGATTATGAGAGAGCAATGCAATGATTGATGTCAATTTTTTAAAATTAAGATCCGCTTAATCTTTTAAGGCTGCAATACAACGCCCTTTTAAGCAGATCAAACGATGACAATTCAGATGGTCAAATAGGTATTCTCCCAAACACTTTGGTCAAGCTCTGCATGAAAATCAGCATTCAAATCTACTTCAACCAATTGCACATAACGGCCATATACCTGATCTATCGCCAGACAATCATCTACCTCTAAAACTCGATCGGTATGTGGCTTTTGCCAATGCCCTGCAAAATACTGTTTACCCTTGGCTTTCGCTTCAATCGCATCTTGAGCAACAATCAGGATATAGCGGTGTAACTCACCAAACTCATTTGCATCATAGCCGCCTAAATTAATCAGCCAAAGCTTCTGATCTGATACATTCGGTTGCGCATCAGTAAAATGTATTTGATATTTTTTATTTTCAAACACTAAAGCCTGTAATTTTTGCCATGCGTCGATGTGTAAACCCTGTTGCTCACCAAACCACGCATTTTTTAATTGAGGATAAACCTCTTCAAGCGAATCGCCCACGGCAAGCACCACATCATGAACCTCAACATTGGCACGTGCATGACGGCCACCCAGCATAACAATAAATAAACTAGACATATTCAGTCACTAAGTTAATGTTTGAACAAGTTTTAATAATAAAATCCCACCCACAGATAATATGGCATTATTCAAAAAATGAATGAGTAATACATGCCAAATATTGCGTGTCCACAAATAGATCAGATTTAAAAATAAACCTGCACTCATAAAGCTGATTGTCGAGATTAAATTTCCATCAAAATTATAATAATGGATCAGACCAAATAATATAGAGTTCAATATAATCAGTACAATGCGCCATAACCACGCTTGGATAAATAACTTTTGCAATAAAGTATAGCGAAACACAATATCTTCTAAAAGCGCAGTTAATAGTGGACCCAAGCTAATGATCAACAGACTGAGAAAAGGAATATATTCAGGGTCAATCAGGTCTTTTTCTTGTGTACTCGACCCAAGGGGTAAAAGCTGACGTGTCAATGTGATTACTACTTGTAACACGATTGCACCAACCACCACCAAGACACTTGAGCGCCAAAAGGCCTGTTTATACTTTTGCCAATGTGTAAGCAACATATCCTTATATAAGTAGCACACTAAAATAAATAGCACGCCTCTTAAAATGGTATCACCCAGACTAACAGCTATCGAGATTCCAAAGATTTTTTCTAAAATAAAGCCATTTAAAATAATTAAAGGGATGATACAAATCGCAAATGTGTCTTTCCATCCCCAGACAATTTTTTCAGGAAAAGGTTCAGCTCGAACCCGTTGTAAAAAACGCATATAAAAAATTAACCGATTATTTTCATTAAATTTTGGGTAATTTAGCTCATGATTTCCATGTGCTTTTTGTAGAGTTTCCCCATGATCCTGTCTAGTCCAGAAATAAAAAAGCCTCTATAAAAGAGGCTTTTAAATTGATCGAGTAAGATGAATTACATCTCGACCATTTCAACACCATCAATACGTGCAACAGTCATTAAGTCTTTGTCACCACGACCCGATACCGTCGCAATAATAATTTGATCCTTCGACATTGTTGGCGCGAGTTTAGTCACATAAGCCATTGCATGTGAACTTTCCAATGCAGGAATAATCCCTTCAATATGAGTCAAATCACGGAAGCCTTGAAGAGCCTCTGTATCATTAATTGGCACATAATTCACACGATGCATGTCTTTTAAGAAACTATGTTCAGGACCCACACCAGGATAATCCAAGCCTGCTGAGATTGAATGTGTTTCAATAATCTGACCTTGCTCATCTGACATTAAATAAGTACGGTTGCCATGTAAAACACCAACATGGCCTGCATTTAATGGTGCTGAATGTTTACCTGTTTCAATGCCTAAACCTGCGGCTTCAACACCGTACATTTTGACGTCTTGATCATTTAAGAATGGATAGAACAAGCCCATTGCATTTGAACCACCGCCGACACATGCAACCAAAGCATCTGGTAAACGACCTGCTTGCTCTTGAATTTGTTTACGTGCTTCACGACCAATGATCGATTGGAAATCACGTACCAATTGCGGATATGGATGTGGACCTGCAACCGTACCAATCACATAGTAAGTCGAATCTACATTGGTTACCCAATCACGCATTGCTTCGTTCATGGCATCTTTTAATGTTTTAGAACCACTTTCTACAGGTACAACTGTTGCACCAAGTAAACGCATACGGTAGACATTCATGGCCTGACGTTTTACGTCTTCAGCCCCCATGAATACCACACACTCAAGACCTAAACGCGCGGCAATTGTTGCAGTCGCCACACCATGTTGACCTGCACCCGTTTCCGCAATAATACGTTTTTTGCCAGAAAGCTTCGCAAGTAGCGCCTGACCAATGGTGTTATTGACCTTATGTGAGCCTGTATGATTTAAGTCTTCACGTTTAAGATAAATTTGCGCACCACCCAACTCTTTCGACCATCGCTCAGCATAGTAAAGCGGACTAGGACGTCCGACATAATAAGCGAGATCACGGTCGAATTCTGCCAGAAACTGCGCATCATCTTTCATACGGAAATAGAGTTTCTCTAAATCCTCTAAAGCTGCCATTAAAGTTTCTGACACAAAACGTCCGCCATGGATACCGAAATGCCCGTTTTGATCTGGGAATTGGGTATAGTCAATCACACTATTTTGTTGATTACTTTGCTGATCCACGTTGGACTCCTTGCATAAATCGTTCTACGAGTTGTTGGTCTTTGATACCTTTTGCGGATTCTACGCCTCCGCTGACATCGACTGCATACGCTTGAGTCGTTTGTATAGCGTCTTCAATATTTTCAGGTTTTAAACCACCTGCCAAAATTAAAGCAATATCGAGTTTAGGGAATTGAGACCAGTCAAAACTGTGTCCAGTCCCTCCTTTCAGTTCAGGATGCCATGCATCTAAAAGCATAGCACTTGCGCCAGCCTGTTGGTATTGCTGAATTGTCGTAATAATATCTGAATTTTTTGCATCGGGTTTAATCTGAATCGCTTTATACCAACGACGCTTATTATACTGTGCGATCTGCTGACATTGTTGTGCGGTTTCATCACCATGAAACTGAATGATATCCAAAGGCACCTGCTCTAATACTTGTGCAATGTTTTGTGCACTGGCATTGACAAATAATCCAACAATGTTGATATACGGTGGGATCAGTTGTGCCAATTGCTGAGCCAATTCAATCGTGACATAACGTGGACTAGGTTCATAAAACACAAAACCAATCGCATCTACACCTGCTTGTACAGCAGCTTGGATATCTTGGGGTCGTGTAATCCCACAAATTTTGGCACGGGTACGCATAGCTTTGAACTCGAATTTGTTCAGATCAAACTGATTTTTTCAGTATTTTAAGCAAATCATTGTAAAGCAAATTTATTCACTTGCGTTAAAGTTCAATAGGATTATCTGTTTTACATTGTTTATACACTAAACAAACTTTATACTGCACACAAATGCAACAAGTCTAGCTTAAGGCTTTGGGAAGTTGGTGAAAATCCAACACTGCCCCCGCAACGGTAAAATGAAAATATTATTCTTTATAAGTCAAAAGGCTTACACCACTGCAATGTTTTGTGGGAAGGTGGAATAATCTGAATCACGTTAGGTTCTATATTTAAGTCCGGATACCAACTTGTTGTGCCCTTAAACTCAATCATTCACGGGGAGTGAATGTATGGAGCATATCATGTCTGTTATTTTTAAACCTACTGCACTTGTAGGTGCTGTCGCTATTGCGATGGGGTTATCTTCTACTGCTTTTGCAGATACTTCTTCAAATTCAGAAGCAAATTCGAAACTCGATACAATCGTTGTCACAGCATCTCGTACTGAGCAAAAAATCAGTGAAGTTCCTGCTCGAATCAATATTATTGAGCCGAAGATTCTTGAACAATCACCAATAGCATCTTTACCGCAACTGTTACAGAACGATGCTTCTATCAATATGGTACAAAGCGGTGGCTATGGACAAACAGCTGCTATTTTCTTACGTGGTACAAACTCTAACCATACTTTACTTTTAAGAGATGGCGTTCGCTTAAACTCAAATACTGCTGGTGCAGCATCTTTACCTTTTATTGATACAACAGATATTAAACAAATTGAAGTATTAAAAGGACCTGCTTCAGTTTTATATGGTGCCGATGCGATTGGTGGTGTAGTTCAGCTGATTTCCAAAACACCTGAAAAAACAGGCGCTTTTGTTACTGGTGAAATGGGTGAAAATAACACCTATAAGGCAGTGATTGGGGCTGATCTTGCTCAAGATGGTTTCTATGCCCAAGTTCGCGGACAACGCCTAGAAACTGATGGTACTCCTGTAACAGATGCAAAAAACAACAAGAAAGCAAGTTTTGATCAAAAGGGTTATAGTGCCAAAATAGGTGTTGAAAAAGAGCGCTATGCAGCCTCAGTCGATTATAGTGAAAATCAAGGCTATAGCGATTATGACAATTACGGTAATCTTGTTTCTCAAGATTTTAAAAACGAAATCATTAATGTAAAAGGTCGAGTCGATATTTTAGATAATGTCGCACTTCATGCCCGACTTTCGCAATTTAAAGACAATATTGAGCAAAATAGTTCTCCAGATTATGTACATAGTACAACCAAAGAAGCTGAGCTCTATACAAAATGGCAAATGACACCTGCTCAAAACATTTTATTCGGCTCAACCTTTAAAGATATTAAAGGTGATGTTTATTCGAAAAATCTGTTTGGCGGACAAGATGTTAAATACAAAGAATCTGTAGATACTATTGGCTATTTTGCACAGCATCAATATCAACACAATGGTCTAGAAACTCAAGTCGGTATTCGTGTAGAAGACAACGATAAGTTTGGTACACACACAGTGGGTCAAGGTGCTGTCCGTTATCAAGTTTTACCACTTACAAGCATCTATGCAAATGTGGGATCAGCTTTTCGTGCACCAACAACCAATGATTTATATGCAATTTCTTGGGGAGCAAATCCTGATTTAAAACCAGAAGAAAGCTTTTCTTATGAAATCGGTGTCGATCAAAAACTCAATCATAATATTGATTTAGGTTTATCTATCTATCGCAATAAAGTAGACAACCTGATTAGTTATCAGGCGGGTAAATTAGTTAACGTAAATAAAGCAAACTTTACTGGTGGTGAAGCTTCATTTAAATGGCAACAAGATAAACTCTTTTTAACTACAACTTATGCTTATGTTCAAGCAAAAGATGATGAAACTAAAAAAGATTTGACTCGCCGACCACGCCAAAGTTTAACTCTAACTACAGGTTGGGATGATGGCGTATATGGTATTTCTGCATCTGTCGTCGCAAAATCTAATTCAAAAGATTTTGCAGATTATCCATCGACCACACCAACCACAACGCCTGGTTATGTTAGTACTAATGTCAATGCTTACTGGCAAGCGACTCCAATGATTAAACTCTTTACCAATATTGAAAACATTGGTGATGTTAATTATAAGACAGCATATAACGGTAGTGGTGTTTACTATATCAACGGTGGTCGACTTGCATCTGCTGGGGTAACTTTCCGCTACTAAAAGCGACACCCAAAAAAATATCTAAAACAGCGCAGTTTATGGATAATGTTTTGACCGACATTATCCTTTTTTATTCTTTATCTTTTCATTTTTATCTAGGACAAAATTATGGGACATCGTTTAAGTAAAATTTATACCCGTACAGGCGATTCAGGCACCACAGGATTAGGAGACGGTTCTCGCGTAGCGAAAGATGACTTACGTATTACCGCTCTCGGTGATGTAGATGAACTAAATTCTATTGTTGGTGTATTACGTTCACAAATTTCAATGAGTAACATCGTTGATAAAGCCCATTGGGATAAATCACTGAGCTTGATTCAACACTGGCTATTTGATTTGGGTGGTGAAGTCTGTATTCCCAACTACAACTTACTCCAACCTGTTTGTGTTGAATTCCTTGAAAAGGAAATCGACAAAATGAATGAAGACTTACCAATGCTCAAAGACTTTATTCTACCCTCTGGAACTTTAGCATGTAGTTATGCACATCAAGCACGTGCTGTATGTCGTCGTGCAGAACGTAGCTTAATGACTGTACACAGTCGTGATCAAAATATTCAAGCAACTACTCTACAATTAATCAACAGATTATCCGACTGGTTTTTTGTTGCTTCACGCACCTTACAACGCGCAGAAGGTGGTAGTGAAGTACTTTGGCAAAAGAACATTAATGACACGATTTAACGATAAATCACTGTCTAAAAGTAATTTTTTAACAGTATGATAAAGTCAAGTTATTGCTAAAAGTAAGACTTAAACGATTACCAGACAGATGAAAATGAGTATGTGAGTTCATTATGAGAATTATCGGACATCGTGGCGCACGTGGTGAAGCACCTGAAAATACCTTAGCTGGATTTCAATATATTCACGATTTAGGTATCCGTGCAGTTGAATTCGATGTTCGACAATTAAAAGATGATGAACTCATTATCATGCATGATGATAATTTTTTAAGAACAACTGGAATAGATCAAGCACTGTATGATTTAAACAGCGCTGAATTAGCGGCCTATAACCAAGCCAATATCTGGATGGATTGGGAAAAACAAATTACCCCAACCTTAAGCCAAAGCCTAAAGGTTATGCAGGACTTTGAGCATATTGAAGTTGAAGTGAAAGCTGTAGAAACATTGCAACACGCTGAAAAACTCATCATCGAATTACAAAAACAACTGCAAAGTTTTGAAAATGTTGCGGCGATTACCAGTTTTGATTTAAAAATACATCAAGCCTTACAACAGCAAAACTCAAGTTTTAAACGTGGTCTACTGATTGAAGATGACATCCAACAACGTGCAATCGAACAAGCATTACAACTGGGATGCTGCCAGATTGGATGGATGAATCAATTAGCAACAGATGAGCTCATTCAAGCAACCCAGCGTGCAGGTTTGGACATCAGTGTTTGGACCGTCAATGATATTGAGCGCGCTAAGCATTTAAGAGATTTGGGGATCAATGGATTAATTACAGATTTCCCCAAAATGATGCAGCTTGCCTTAGCACAAATTCAATAACTCAAATCCATTTAATAACACAATAAAGTAGAATTTTATTTTGAACTTTAGAGGGTTTCAAAAATTAAAATTTAACTTGAGAATCAAGCGTCTAAACCCTTAAAAATCAAATTGGATAAGACAGAAAAATTCTTACACTATTTTGACATTTAAATACGACGTTTTAACCATTCATTTTTTTCGATCAAACCGCTAGAATTCATGTTTTATTCTGTTACTGTTTTATACAATACAGATGTACACTAATACTAGTGAACACATGTTCGCCCATGATAATATCTGTGAAAGTATAGCCTAGAAAAATGCTGAAGCTATGCGTTTAACTTTACCTGATAAAGGTTCTTAGGAGTGCTGTTGGAGATGAATGCTCCCCTACCCAAAGCCCCAATAAATTGGATCGGTGTTTTTGCCTTGGTGTTTTTACCCCTTGTGGCAGTAATTGCGATCCCTTTATATGCCTACCACCATGATTTTAGTGCGGCAGCTTGGATTAGTTTATTCGTTTTACTCGGTCTCAGTAGTTTAGGTATTACTGCAGGTTATCATCGCTTGTGGGCACATCGTGCATACGAAGCGACTTTACCACTTAAAATCATTTTGATGATCATGGGAACTTTTGCTGTTCAAAACAGTATTTTGTTCTGGGCTTCTGGTCACCGTACACATCACCGCCATGTGGATGATGTGGATCAAGATCCGTATTCGATTAACAATGGTTTTTGGTATGCTCATATTGGCTGGATGTTACGTAACTATCCCGCTTCTGAATCAAATTATAAAAATGCACCTGATTTGTTGAATGACAAAGTGGTTATGTTCCAAGACAAGTATTATGTCCCACTTGTTATTGTCGTACATGCTGCGATTTTAGTTCCTCTGGGGTGGGCTGTAGGTGACATGTGGGGTGTACTACTCTTAGGTGGTTTACTCCGCTTAATTATTAGCCACCATGTAACATTCTTTATCAACTCACTCTGTCATATGTGGGGCAAACGTCCTTATACTGACGAAAATACTGCACGAGATAACTTTGTTCTTGCCATTGCAACATGGGGCGAGGGTTATCATAACTATCACCATATTTTCCAATACGATTATCGTAATGGTGTGAAATGGTGGCAATATGATCCAACAAAATGGTTGATTTGGTCCTGCTCTAAAATCGGTTTAGCCAAGAACCTACGTCGTATCCCAAGCTTTAATATCAAAAAAGCGGAATTGGCGATGAGATTTAAATATGCTGAACAGGATTTAGCGATTTATGGTCATAACGTCAATGCAGATATTATCGCGATGAAACAAAAAGTATCGCAAGAATATGAAGCATTCACCAATACATTAAATGATTGGGCTGCGTTAAAAGAACAAGAGCTACAAGCGAAAAAAGCATCTGTTGCTGAGAAAATTCACCAAATGGATGTCAAACTCAAAGTTGATTTCCAATTGGTCGAACAGAAACTTGCTTTCCATCGTGAACGTTTAGAAACATTGATGCGTGGAATCAAAAAGAACGTTGTTTCTTAACTCTCAATACACATCAAAAGCAAAGCTCCGAAAGGGGCTTTTCTTTTATCCAGTTTTTACAGACATTCCTACTGATAATATTGAGAGAAAATAGTATGCAAATTAATAACATCCCCTTTGGCATTACCAACTGGTCAGAAGTTCCAACAACGCGTCATGAGGGTGAGCAAGGTTTTGCGCTTTGGCGCACACAACAATTTGATAATATTCGAGTGCGAATGGTCGAATATTCTGTAGATTATTTGGCTGACCACTGGTGTCTTAAAGGTCATATCCTGTTTTGCTTAGAAGGTGAATTGGACACTGAACTCGATGATGGACGTACCTTTACCTTAAAAGCAGGGATGAGTTATCAAGTTGCAGACCAAGCTGAAGCGCATCGTTCTTCCACCGCATTTGGTGCAAAGCTATTTATTGTCGACTAAAACAGTCGACATTATCTCAACAGCTTAAAACTTTGCTATATTGAGAGGACAAGTGAAACCATTGTGACCGATCGCTATGCAATTTGCCCCACGTTACCCATTTCTCGATTCAAAGCTCTATCATGAGCAAATGCCTAGCCCACTGAAAGGTGCAAAGGCTGGGCATTTTAATGCTGCACTTGCGGATGAATTACAATGGTCTGAAGATGAAAAGACCCAATGGGTCAAGATTTGTAGCGGGCAAAAAACCTTTCCTGAATTTCATCCCCTTGCCATGGTTTATGCAGGGCATCAATTTGGACAATGGGCAGGTCAATTGGGGGATGGGCGTGGCCTATTGATAGCGCAAATTTTAAATCAACAAGGTCAAACCATTGACCTCCATTTAAAAGGCGCAGGCTCAACTCCCTACTCTCGTATGGGAGACGGACGTGCTGTATTACGTTCTGTGATTCGTGAATATCTAGCGGGTCATGCACTCAATGCACTGGGGGTTCCTTCAAGCAATTCCGTAGGCTTTACCTCTTCAACCCAAGGCGTACAACGAGAAAAACTTGAACTTGGTGCAATGATGTTACGCACTTCGGATTGCCACATCCGTTTAGGGCATTTTGAATGGATCAATCAATATCAGCCTGAGTTACTCACTGAATTTACCCAAAAATGTATTGAATGGCACTATCCACAATGTTTGAGTACTGAACAACAAAAGTTTGAAGACACTGTTTTAGCATTTGCAACGCAAGTGATGCAAAACACTGCGATCATGATCGCCAAATGGCAATTGGTGGGTTTTGCTCATGGTGTTATGAATACGGATAATCTCAATATTACAGGTTCTACCCTTGATTTTGGCCCTTATGGTTTTATGGAGCGTTTCCGTCCCAATTGGATCAACAATCATAGTGATTACAATGGCCGTTATACCTACCAAAACCAACCGAGTATTGCACATTGGAACTTATGGAATTGGTTAAACAATTTAATTCCACTAGCACAAGCAGAAAATAAAGAACAATTTAAGCAAGACCTCGTCAAATGTTTAGAGCATTTTGAACCGACCTTTCTAGAACATTATACCCATGGGCTATGCCAAAAACTTGGACTACCTGCCTTCCATAAAGATAGTTTTGATTGCGGTATGGCATTTTTAAGAATTCTACAAAGTGAGCAACTCGACTATACCAACAGTTTTCTTCGCTTACAGAATAAAGAATATGAAGCTATTAAAGATGATTGCCTAGATCGCTTTCAATTTGAAAGCTTCTTGACGCAATATCACAGTATTCGTGAGCAGCAAGATATTGATGTACTTGATGCGGAAATGAAAAAGGCCAATCCAGTCTATATTTTAAGAAATCATATGCTACAAACAGCCATTGAACAGGCTGAATGTGATGATTTTTCTGAGGTTGATCGTCTATTTAAATTGCTTGGTCAGCCCTTTACCAAACAAAGGGATTTAGAAACAGCCAAAGACTTAGCACCTTTACCAAGTGATGTTCCTGAAGTAATGGTGAGTTGTTCGTCTTGATCAAATAAATTGCCGAATCACTTTCTTTGATCTGACTCATCATAGTTACCCACAATTTCTGTGGATAAACTTGTGTTTATCCACAGGATAAATCCATAATCACAAATTAACTACAGCTTTTGTCTTTAGAGTGAATAAAATTTAGGCAATACAGGGTTTTACAACATTAGTATTCTAAAATGAATAAAAAATACCTCATTCCATGCTTGATTCTTTTGGCTATAGCTATAGCAAGTGTCTGGACTTATCAAAAATATAATCAATTTATTCCAACGGCAAATGCTGCCATACACGTGCAGAATTTATCTGAGCAAGACATTCAACGTCTCCGTCAAGACACGCCAATCACCGAAGTTAAAGTTTATAAATCAGATCGTATTGTTAAACTCATGCATCATGATCAAGACATACGAACATATCCAATGCGCTTAGGTTTTGATCCTATTGGACATAAGGTTAAAGAGGGTGATGGAAAAACCCCTGAAGGTCGTTATATTTTAGATTGGCGTAATCCTAATAGTGCATTTTATAAATCGCTGCATGTGTCCTATCCAAACCAACAGGATAAATCTAAAGCCAACCAACTCGGCGTTTCTCCTGGTGGCGACATTATGATTCATGGTTCAGCAACACGCTCACAAATGGAAAAACTCCCTAGTTTAATGACGTACTTACCTAGAAATGACTGGACATGGGGGTGTATTGCCGTTAGAAATATAGATATGGATGAAATTTGGAAGCTGGTCGATGATGGAACAGTGATTAGCATTTATTCATAAAGAATATTTTAAAAAGAGACAGTGATGACAGGTGAAGAAATCCGAACTTTAGCATTTAAGATTGCATCAGATTTGCCTAAATCCGAACTTAGCTACCCTTTTGGTGAGGATATTCCTGTTTTTAAGGTGGTGGGAAAAATGTTTATGTTAGGCTCTGAACTGCATGGCAAAAAACTAATTAATTTAAAAGTTGAACCTGATCATGGCGAAATGTTAAGAGATCTCTACCCCTCGATTCAGATGGGCTATCATATGAATAAACGTCATTGGATTTCAGTCTATGAAGGTGAACAGATCAGTGCTGATTTGATTCAAGACTTAGTTGAAGGCTCTTATGAGCTAGTGGCCAAGAGTCTAACCAAAGCTCAAAAGCAGGTATTGGCGGTTTATCAACAGATTAAATAATTAGCGGTCTTTTGATAACTGCATTTGATAGTAGCTTTGAATTACAGGTTTAGATCAACAGACCTGTCTATACCTGATTCAGTCAAGTCAGCATCTATCGATAACCATAAGTTATATGCTTATTTTTCAAACATAAATTTTTACATTTATAAACATTTACCCACAATATCTGTGGATAAACCTGTGTTTATCCACAATGGTGAACTTAAAATGTTGAAAACTTAATCTTCTGGATATTCAAAACGATAGCCTACGCCATAAACAGCTTGTACCCATTCATGACGATTTCCAGTTTCAGCAGCCTCAGATATTTTACGACGTAAGTTCTTGATATGACTATCAATAACACGGTCAGCAACATCAAAACTATCTGGGTTGATATGGTCTAAAAGTTGCGCTCTAGAATAGACTTGTCCCAAATGTTCGAGGAAAAGCTCTAAAAGGCGGAATTCAGTTGGCGTTAAATTCAACGATTTTTGTTGATACCAGATACGTTGTTGTGCTTTATCAATACGAAATAAGTCATTGGCTTCAGGTTCAGCTTTACGTTCTAAACGGCGTAATACCGCTTGTACACGTGCCACCAACTCTTTTGGGCTAAAAGGTTTACAGACATAGTCATCTGCTCCCATATTTAAACCCAAGACACGATCGATTTCTTCTGTTCGTGCAGTCACCATGATAATCGGTAAGTCGGTTTGCTCACGCACTTTACGGCAAATGGTCAAACCATCCATACGCGGGACCATCAAATCCAATACCATTAAACTCGGCTTACGTTGCAGGAAGCTGTCATAAGCTTCTTGACCATCATGAAACATACTGACTTCAAAGCCCGCTGCTTCTAGATAATCCCGCACCAATTGCGCAAGTTCAACTTCATCCTCTACCAGCATGATATGCTTCATGTTGTACTATTCCTTTTAAAATTTAGTATGTTTTGAAAATGTCAGTTTGCAACGCAAACCGCCTAATGGCGAATGATCAAAAGTAAGCTGACCACCGAGTGTTTGTGCAATTTTACCTGATAAAGCCAAGCCCAATCCTGTACCACCTGTACTACGTGTACGTGAATTATCCACACGATAGAAGCGTTCTCCCAAGCGTGCAATCTGTTCATCACTCAGACCCAATGGGCTATCATCTACGATCACACTCCATGAATCTGCATCTTGCTCTGTATGGACTTGAACTTCACCGCCTGCTTCAGTATAACGAATACTATTTCCAAGTAAGTTGACCATAATTTGCTTAAAACGATCTATATCTAATTGTAATTTTGCCCCCTCACCTCTGGCTGAAATTGTTAAATCAGCCTGTTCAAATTTAGGTTTAAAATTCTCTATTTCCTGTAAAATGACGGACCAAGGATCAACTTCTGCAAAGTAGCATTTCAATTGTTGTGCTTCAGCTTGGGCTAAATCCGCTAGATCCTGTGTCAATTTTTTCAAGCTTGTGACTTGACGTAACATCGCTTCAAAATGTTCTGGTGTGGGCTTTCGAATCCCATCTTGCATGGCTTCAATTTGTGCCTGCAATACTGCCAATGGTGTTTTTAACTCATGTGAAGTATCTGCAACCCATTGACGGCGTGATGTTTCATGCTGGTCGAGAATGACAGCCAACTGATTTAACTCAGTAGACAAGTCTCCTAATTCATCATTGCGGTTAATCACCACTTGATGCTGGTAGTTACCTTTGGTTAATTCACGAGTTGCGTTCAATAAACGTTGAATCGGTGTTTTAAAATAAGTCGCCAATAACAAGGCTGCAACCAAGCTTGATAAGAATGTGAAGATATAGATCAGTACTAAATAACGTTTTTGATTACTAAAAAAGTTAATACTCAATGCATCATCCTGATCTAAAACTGGTTTTAAACCTAGATACCCTACCACCTGATCATTGACCAAAATCGGACGATAAGAAACCTGATCATCAGAAGGTTCACCCAAAATAAACTGTTGTTTTGCATCATATAATGAAAGGCGTGAACTGAGTCCTAAGCGGTCAGGCAATGATACAAATATCTTTTTGCCATTCTGTGGATTTACAGTCCGCATTGAATCTCTCGTTGACGTTTCTTTAGGTGCTGAAGCTGCTTCTTCACGACCCGCTGAAAGATGTCCTTTGTCTATAGATGATTTTTTTCCTTTACGATCAGAGGGTCTAAATAAATTTTGATTTGAGCTCAGTGGAAACTTCAAACCTTCAAATGGCTGATAAGCTGAGGGTAAATTCTCTTCAAGAATTTTTAGTTCTTCTTGATCCAGCTGAGACTTATGAACTGCACCATCTGTTTGTCCCAAAGTCGCTACTATCGTATGTTCTTTAAAATAGCGCTGTTGTAAAGCAATATCATATTGACGACGTAGCCACCAGCGTGACAACTTATCATAATCATCAGGAGCAGCATCGCCTTCAATTTGTAAAATCTGTGCTTGAACCGCATTACCCCAGTCTTGATAGACCCCATATACATCTGCCAAATTTTCTATCAGATGATCAAGTTTTTGCATTTCGACATCTGCGACATATTTGGCAAAATTCTTTTGCATGGTCCAGTGCAAAACACTTAAGCTCACCGTTGTAATGACTAATGTCGTCAATAAAACGGTGAGAAATAAGCGCAGTGCAATGGGGACTCGACGTATTTTCAAAACTGATCTCACGTTTTTCTTCTCATTTCAACATTGTACCCAACAGTTGTTCAAAATTCTCTCCATTGTTTCTACATCATTATTATTTAATCTTTACGGTATCAACAGAACACAACACAAAATATTCATTGGAGTAGTAACAATGAAAGCTATGACAAAAATCGCACTGGTATCGGCAAGTATTTTAACTGTAGGGGCTTTGACTGCCTGTCAATCTAATCCAGGTCCAAAAGAGGGCCACCCGATGATGCATGGTGGGCATCATAAAATGTCACCTGAACAACGTGAAGAAATGAAACAGAAACGTGCTCAACATAAAGCGTTACGCCAACAAATGCAAAAAGCCTGTGATGGCAAAGCAATTGGTCAAACGGTTCAGGTGACAGCAGGTCAGCAAAATATTAATGGTACATGTAATATCGTATTCAAGCCTGATCACAAGGCGATGAAAGAGATGAATCAGGATTTCCGTCGTGATGGAGAACAACGTGGTCATATGATGCGTCATGACGGCCCCCGTATGAAAGACATGACCGAAGAACAACGTGCTCAAATTAAGCAAGAATTTGCCCAAAAACGTGCAGAACGTAAAGCGAAGTGGGATGCGATTCAAAAATCATGTGCAGGCCAGACTGATGGTAAGGCAATCCAAGTAAAACTGGATGATAAAATCATCGATGGTAAATGTGTTGTTAAATTCCAGCCAGAGTTTAAATCAGGCGATAACATTCCCATGATACCATCAAAAGTTTAATTCATATCTTGGCTAAATATAAAAAACGACCCTGTTGGGTCGTTTTTTATTTGCCACAATAATTTACTTGGAATTATCCGAAATCAAAGCCACTTGTTGGGCATAATTTAATAACTTAAGTTTAGAAGCCGCTAATTCTTCAGCGGTGGCTTGACGGGTGATATCCCGATGAATACGCAATACATGCTGACGTAAAGAATGACTTTCAGCAGCATTATAAGATTTACAGAATTCTTTAATTGCAGGGTCACGCTGCTCAATCATTCGATCCACCCAACGATCCAATTGCGCCAACTTTTTAATCCCTTGCTTAGGGGTTAAATAAGACAAAATGATGGCTTCATCTTCATTACGCAAAAGCTTACCAATCCGTTGAAATTGACGGCGACGTGCTTCAAAAGATGTGATCAATTGCACATCAAGCAAAGCCTCTATCAACCGATCTTCAACAGGTAAAGATTCAATTTGTTTCTTCGACAACTCTGCGAGTTGTTCACCTAAAGCAGCCATACGTTGTACAGCTTTTTTCTGTTCGGTTTTACTTGCACGCCCTTCTAAAGATTCAAAATCATCTTCAGTAAAACGTTGCGGACGACGTGCCACGATTATTCTGCCTCGTAAAATTTATCTGCGAACAGTGCTTGAACTTCAGACAAAGCTTTTTCTTCATCTGCACCATCAATCACTAGACGCAAGGTGGTTCCTTTACCAGCTCCGAGCATAAGTAAAGAAAGGATATTCTTGGCATCGACTAACTTGTCACCCTTACCAATTTGAATAGAGCATTTAAATTTAGTCGTGACTTCGATTAGTTTTCCAGATGCACGCGCATGTAATCCTAATTTATTAATTACGTCAACAGTTGTGTCAATCATGACCAGTGCTTCATTTCTCTATGTAATACTTGAATAGTCCATTTTGACTCAAGAGCCTTTTTCAACCTATCCACAATATAAACTGAACGATGTTGTCCCCCCGTACAGCCAATTGACACTGTAATATAGTGACGATGACCTTCCGAAAAAGCAGGCAACCACTTATTTAAAAACTGATAGATGTCTTGATACATCTCATTTGCTTGCTCACTGGCTTCTAAAAATTTACGTACTGGTTCATCTAAACCCGAATATTTACGTAACTCTAAATCCCAATGTGGATTTGGCAAATGCCTGACATCAAAAACAAAATCTGCATCTAATGGAATACCATGTTTATAACCAAAAGATTGCAAAATTAAAATGAGTTTATCGGACTGTCCAAGTTTGGACAATAAGGTATCTTTTAAATCGTGTACACTTTTATCCGTTGTATCGATATGTACTGTTGCTCGCAGTTGAATTGGGAGCAATAAATTTTTTTCTTCTTGAATACATTCATTCAAACTTTGGAAGCGGTTTGACAAAGGATGTGGACGTCGCGATGCGCTAAAACGTGAAATCAACTCCTGATCACGCGTCGTTAAATAAATAACGTCTACGCTGCCATGTTTCTGTAACTGTTGAAAAACCTGATCAAAACCTTGTAAATCTTCTTTGGCGCTTCGAACATCGACACCCAGTGCCAATAATTCTAAATTGTTTTCTCTATCCAGCTTTTCAACGATTTCAGGAAGCAATGCCAAAGGCAAATTATCGATACAGTAATAACCCAAATCTTCAAGCACCTGCAAAGCAGATGATTTACCTGAACCAGACTGTCCTGTTACGATAAGTATGCGCTTCATGGCATCGCGATCCTAAAAGCAAAGTTTATGTAAAATGTTTTACTTGTAAATTGTCAATCAGACGAGTCTTGCCTAATTTCGCTGCAACAAACAATACAACATCTTGGTCGAATTGTTCAACTTTTTGCAACGCTAGACTACGTGCTTCGACATAATCCACAATTAACCCTGCATCATTTAAACTTTCACGAATTTGAGCCAAGACATCTGCAAGTGTTTTACCTGCATGTAAATCTTGTTCAGCAGTCGTTAAGGTCTTAAAAATAACAGGAGCTATTTGACGCTCTTGTTCAGATAAGTAACCATTACGCGAACTTAAGGCCAAACCATCTTCAGCACGTGCAATTGGTACACCAATCACTTCAATTGGCATATTCAAATCACGAACAACCTGCTTAATCACAGCCAATTGTTGATAATCTTTCTGTCCAAAAAATGCAAAGTTCGGCTGTACAATATTAAACAATTTGGTGACAACAACAGCAACACCATCAAAGTGACCTGGACGTTGTAAGCCACACAAATCATTGGTAATTTCACCCACAGTAATATTTGTTAAACGTGGGAATTTACCATACATTTGCTCAACAGACGGTGCAAAAACAATGTCACACCCCACTTCAGCAAGTAAATTACTGTCTTGCTCAAGTGTACGCGGATAGTTATCAAAATCTTCATTGGGTCCAAACTGAATTGGATTCACGAAAATACTAACCACCACCACATCACATAATTTACGCGCTTCACGAACAAGGTTTAAATGGCCCTGATGTAGATTTCCCATCGTTGGTACAAAACCGATGATTTTACGTGCCGATCGAGCAGGATTAAGTGATGCTGTTAGTCCTTGAATGGTCGTTTCTGTTTTCATGTCTACAGCTCTACTTGAAAAGTATGTTCTTTTGCAGGAAACGATTTCTCTTGCACAGCAACATGATATGCCTTGAATGCATCTACAATTGCAGATTCACCTGCTTGTTCTTTCATAAAATTGCGTACAAAGCGAGCCACTTTACCAAAAGTCAAACCAAGCATATCTTGCACAACAAGAACTTGACCATCAGTATCTGCCCCAGCCCCAATACCGATCACAGGAACGTGTGGGAATAATTCAGTAATTTCTTTACCCATTTGAGCAGGAACACATTCGAGCAATAACACAGCTGCACCAGCGTCTACCACAGCTTTACAGTCAGCAATTAATTGATCTGCCGCTTCACGCGTTTTCGCTTGTAATTTATAGCCACCAAAGACATGTACCGACTGTGGTGTTAAGCCCAAATGTACACAAACAGGTACACCATTTCGTGTCAAAACTCGTATAGTTTCAGCCAGCCATTCACCACCCTCAATTTTCACCATCTGAGCACCCGCTTGTATCACGGTTTTTGAATTAAGCAACGCATCATTAAGCGTTGCGTAACTCAGAAAAGGTAAATCACACATGATAAATGCGTGTTGATTCGCACGACGTACAGCTGCAGTATGATACGCCATATCTGCAACAGTAACAGGCAATGTAGAATCATGCCCTTGGATTGTCATCCCTAAAGAGTCACCAATTAAAATGGTGTCAATCTCAGCAACTTCCATACCTTTTGCCATACTCGCATCATAGCAAGTTAAGCATGAAAATTTACGTCCCTGAGTTTTGAATTGTCTTAAATCACTTAGGCTAATCATGACGATATTCCTCTATCAATGAGAGTTCCTCTGCCCATTCAATCCTTTAATCAGCCCATGACTGATCTGCTAAAACGCTAAGGGTTGAATGTTGCACGAAATCTAACTTTTGCAATGATTGTCCATTGACTTGAAGCTCAGGATCGAGATCCAACAATGGAATCACTACAAAATCACGCTCTAAAATACCAATATGCGGTACTGTGAGCCGCTCATTTATAATGTTTTTTTCAGCATAAAGCAAAAGATCTAGATCTAAAGTACGCTCACCCCAATGACGTGAACGTACTCGACCTGATTCATTTTCAATGCGTTGCAACTCATCCAACAAGGCCAATGGCGCTAAATCTGTGTGCAATTCTACAACCGCATTATGATAATTTGGTTGATCTTGAGGCCCCATTGGGGGACTTTGGTACAACTTTGAAACCGTAACACCACCAAATTTTCTAAGCTTTTCTACAGCTGCTCGTAGAATTTGCTCAGAATCTCCTAGATTACTTCCTAAACCAATGTAGGTTTTAATCATGGCTGGGTGGGTCCAAAAATCACACTGTTCAAATCACGTTGTACTCGTCTACGCTTGGTAATTGGATGATCAGCAGTGATTTCACCTTTGTTTACAGCTGTTCGAGCATCATTTCGTGTTCTAAAATCATGAGATGATGTTGAATTTGGCTTATTCCGTGAACGACGACTACGAGATTCTTGTTCTTTGACCAATGGCTCAATTTGCGTTGAAACTGCAGCTTTTGCATCTTCAATTGGTGCGACTTCAGCAATTTTTTTACGGCTCTTAGCACGCTGTCGATTATAGCTACCAATTGCACGCTCTTTCTCGTCAGTCGACATATCTTGGTAAGCTTCCCACCATGCTCCCATACCGTTGGTAGAAGTATCACCAGACTTCTCTCTCAATAACAGGAAATCGAATCCTGCACGGAAACGTGCATGACCAGAAAGTGCTTCAATCTGTTGAGGTTTTGGATTTAACAAACGGCTTTGCATTTCCCAAACTTCACGAATAAAGGTTTCCGCAAAACGAGGAATAATGGTTCGAGTCGCTTGACGTTTTAACACATCCAAACCTGCTTGAGCTCGTGCTTCTGCAGCAACAACCCCTTTAGCATGGTAAAAATCACAACGCGCTAAGAAATTATTCCATAGCAATACCGCATAGAAAAAAGCAGGATTAATGGTTTTACCCATTTGAATCCGTTGATCGGTATTTTTCGCAGCACGTTCAATAAACTGAGTAATTTCAGGACTAATATCAGCAAATAATTGCTTCCAAATACCAAATTCAATCAACATAGGCATAACACGATGTAAATGTCCCATCGTGAATAATTTTTGCGACTCATCATATAAACGGTGCGGAGAAACATCACGCAGCAGCTGTGTCATCTCTTGGGTAAAAACGTCTAAAATTTTAGGATCAATACTAAAATTTAACTTCGCAGCAAAACGTAAAGTACGCAACATTCGTACGGGATCTTCTTCAAAACGAAGTCCTGGATCACCCAATAACCTTAAAGTTTTGGTTTTTATATCATCAATAGCATTACAAAAATCGAGCACTTCCCCTTTTCTTGGTTGGTAGTACATGGCATTGATGGAAAAATCACGTCGAGCAAAATCTTGCTCTATAGTTCCCCAATTGTTGTCACGTAAAATCATTCCTTGTGCAGAGGTAATTGCTTTTTTCGGTGGGGCACGGAATGTCGCCACCTCAATCAATTCACGACCTGAATACACATGTGCCAATTCAAAACGTCGCCCAATAATTCGGCAACGACGACCAAATACCTCTTTCACCTGAGAAGGCGTTGCATTGGTCACTGCATCATAGTCTTTCGGATTTAAGCCAAGCATTAAATCACGTACACCACCACCGACTATATAAGCTTCATAGCCAGCTTTAGTTAAAGAATCAATAACATCTAAAATGGAGGAAGGTAATTGAGCGGTGGATAACCCACACTTTGACGCACGCAAAGTTTGCAAAAGACACTGTCTCCTACGTCAGGACGTAAAAATCATAATTGTGCTAATGATATCGCTTACACAGCTAAAGGGCAATTTGATTCTCGCAAACTTCACTTGAATTTAATATATGTTGATAATTCATCGATCCATACAGCATTAAACACGTCACAAACTAAGTCTTGCTTGATTCTGCTCGAAAAATTTCGCCCCAATCCCCTTTACCTTTTTTAAATCATCAATACTTTTAAACTTCCCGTTCTGATTGCGATAATCAATAATCGCCTGTGCTTTCTTTGTTCCGACACCTTTTAACTGTTGTAATTGTTCAATATTTGCAGAATTTAAACTAATTCTCATACCTGAGCTATTTGAATTTTGAACACGTGACAAGGTGTTATTGTTACCACTATTCTTAGGTTGTGATGTCTGGTTATTCGGTGTCGAAAGATAATAGTGACCATCAATCTTGTTTATTTTTCCATCATGTGCTTGTTGTTCTGCTTTCCATTTTAAATAAGCTTGATCAAATTGTTGCGCATATAAGCTGAAAGAGCAGCTTAAAAGCACCAATAAAAAAGACAATTTAATTAACTTTACTACACGATTACAATAAAAATTATGATTACTCATGGATAACCTATGGTTTTAATTGTTGCTTTGCCTGATCCCAAAGAAGATCCATTTCTTCTAAAGATATATCTCCTAATCTTTTATTTTTAAAATTGATTTGATTTTCAATATAAGCAAAGCGAGATTTAAATTTATAAATGGTTCCTAAAAGAGCCATCTCACTTGAAATGCCTAGTTTACGCCCAACATTAATTAAAGAAAATAAACAATCACCAAATTCATCCATAATTTCATCAGGTTTTTCCGATTGCATGGCTTCTTCAAACTCTGCCAGTTCCTCTTTGACTTTATCGTAGGCCTGAGCCACATCAGTAAAATCAAATCCTACTTTTGCAACATTTTTTTGCAGGTTTTCCGCCTGAGACAAAGCAGGACCATGCTTTAACTCATCTAACCGAAATTGAGGTTTACCTTGTTTTTCTTGTTGTTTAATCTCCTGCCACAAAAGTGACACTTGTTCAGGAGTTAAATTCTCAAACTGCTCTTTTTGGAAAACATGCGGATGACGACGTATCAATTTTTGACAAATAGCTTCTACAACATCATTAAAATCAAAAGCACCCTGCTCACTGTACATCTGTGATTGAAAAACCACTTGTAACAATAAATCCCCTAATTCATTTTTAATTTCATCAACATCGCTAGAGCGTACAGCTTCTTCCACCTCGTACGCCTCTTCGATCGCATAGCGCGTTAAACTTTCAGGGGTCTGTTCACGATCCCAAGGGCACTCTGCACGTAATTGTTTCATAATGGCGAATAACTGTTGCATTTAATGTCCTTTAAGATCAATAAGAAATGACTGCACAACACTTGTTGTTATGCATATTTTATGTTCAACTCACTGCAATCAAAATAAACTAAAAAGGATACTGCAATGCGTCAGAGCATATTCATAAGCGGTGCTGCACAAGGCATTGGGGCAGCGATCGCACGTCTATTCTACCAACAAGGTTATCAAGTTGGTATTTATGATATCAATGAAGCTCAGGCTCAAATTTTAGCAGATCAATTAGGTCACAATGCCAAAGCTGGCAAATTAGATGTGAGCGATTATGCACAATGGCAAATAGCGCTTAAAGAGTTTTCTCAATGGGCAAATGGTCTTAACATTTTAGTGAATAATGCTGGCATCCTTTATTCTGGAGATTTTGAGAAAACTGAAATTAGTGCACACCACCGAACAATCAATATCAATGTAAATGGTGTTTTAAATGGCTGTCACGCCGCACTTCCCTATCTAAAAGAAGCAAAATTTGCGCGTATTATCAATATTTCTTCAGCATCAGCCATTTATGGACAAGCAGATTTAGTCTCATATTCTGCCAGTAAATTTGCGGTACGCGGTATTACCGAAGGATTAGATATCGAATGGCAAAAATATGGCATTCGTGTACTGGATGTTATGCCGCTGTTTGTCCAAACGACTATGGTAACAAACATGGATGCAGGCGCGATTCAAAATATCGGTGTTAGCCTCACACCCCAAGATGTTGCTGAGCAAGTGCTTGCACAAGTTAAAGCCAAAGACTCACTTTTCACTGCTACACATCGTCCAGTTGGTTTAAAAACTAAAGTGATGTTTACACTTTCTACCATTAGCCCTCAATTTATCAATCGCTTGAGCAATTTAATACTGACGAGAAAATCTAAGTATTAATATTATAAAAACTCATTCAACAGATATCATCTTTCTTTTTATAAATCAAATTCATAGTTTAATTTATTATACTGAATAATAAAAAACTCGCATTTCGCGAGTTTTGTTATTGTTCAAATCATAAAATCTGATCAAGGCAATATAGCTTAATTACCTTGAACCAAACGTCGAGCACTGATAATGCCAGGCTGTTGTTCCAATCTTGCTAAAAGGCGAGACAATTGCGCCAAACCTTTCACTTCAATCAACAATTTCATATTGGCAATACCATCTGCTTCAGAAATCGTATTTACCTGACGAATATTGATCTGATCTGAAAAAATCACTTGGGTCAAATCTTTTAACAAACCACGACGATCATAAGCTTCCACCACAATTTGCACACTTTGCCCACGTGTCGGTTGCATTTCCCAATCGGCTTCAACAGCACGATCAGGTTCTAACTTGATCATGCGCATGTAATCGGGACACGCAACCTTATGAATACTCACACCACGATTCAAGGTGATATATCCAGCAATCGATTCACCATGAACAGGCTGACAACATTGTGCAATGTGTAATTCAACATTATCCAAACCATCAATTAAAATTCCATGTGCAGATAAGGTATGACTTGCACGTGGATTTAACGTCGGTTTTAGAACAAGTTCTGGTTCATCTTGATCTAAGTGCATGTGGCGATTAACTTGATTAATCAAGGCATGCAGGCTAATTTCCCCACTTACCAATGAAACAAGGATGTCATCACCAGTTTTTACATTGAAATGATTACAATAATCACTTAAATCAATACTTTTTGGATGAATCGCTAGACGTGAAAGCTCTTTATTGAGTAGTTCACGCCCAACTTCCAGATTTTTACTGCGATCTTGTTGTCTAAACCAGTGGCGCAACTTGTCACGGGCACGTGCAGTTTTGATATAACCCAATGAGTTAACTAACCAATCACGATTGGGTTCACGATCTTTCTTGGTTAAAATCTCAACCTGTTCCCCTGTTTTCAGAGTATAGGTTAATGGCACATAGCGTTGATTAACCCTTGATGCATAGCACTTATTCCCGACCTCGGTATGCACATGATAAGCAAAATCAAGCACCGTCGATCCACGTGGTAATTCTTTAATATCCCCATCACGACTAAAAACATAGATTTTTTCGAACCCTTCAAAATCTTGAATTTGTTCAAAATCTTCTGTTTCATCTTCATTGGGATGTGCACTGGTTTCAGTACGTTCTTGATAATGTTCAAGGACTGCACGTAATGAATGCAAACGATGATTAAATGAATAATCAGTGGTTTTCGAGCCTTCTTTATAGTTGAAATGCGAACATACACCCAACTCTGCTTCTTCATGCATTTCTTTGGTACGGATTTGGATTTCCAAAGATTTATTTTCTGCAATCACCGCAGTATGTAAAGAGCGATAACCATTGGCTTTTGGATTGGTAATATAATCATCAAACTGATGAGGAATATGGCGCCAAATTTGATGCACAATGCCCAAAGCGTGATAACACTCTGCTACAGATTTAACCAAAACTCTTAACGCACGAATATCATATAGCTGATCAAAACTCAGATTTTTACTCTTCATTTTACGGTAGATCGAATAAATATGTTTTACTCGACCTGAAATCTCTGCCTCAATATCATGCTCACCAAGCTCACCTTTCAGTTTATCAACCACAAACTGAATATATTGCTCACGTTCCAGCCGCTTTTCATTGAGTAATGAAGCAATCTCTTTATAGCGTTCAGGAGCCAAATAACGGAAAGCAAGATCTTCGAGCTCCCATTTTAATTGAGCTATCCCTAAACGATGCGCCAAAGGAGAATAGATGGTCAAGATTTCTCGTGCAACACGCTCTTGACGCTCTTTTGAAGAGTGTGCCAATTCACGTAAAGCAAATGTCCGTTCAGCCAATTTGATCAATACCACACGAACATCTTCTGTCACAGAAATCAACATCTTATAGATGCCTGTCAGGTGTTCGCGCTGATTATTGTTAAAGTGATCTTCTAACCGTTTATTCTTTTCAATCAGTTCAGAAAGTTTACCCATAGCCAAAGTGCCTTTGACAAGGTTATAAACTTGTTCACCGCATTGCTGCTGTATCTCCTCTAAGGTGGTGAGATCCTCACGCACGCTACGATAAAGTACAGCTGCTGCTAGTGTATCTTCATCGACATGTAAATGCGCGAGGATGTCAGCCATTCCAATACCTGTTGCAAAGGTATTGGTTCTGGAATTTACTGTGGTCGCCAATTCTTTTTGTAATACTAATTGCGCGACTTCTTCTAACTGCTTAAGTTCAGCACCGTCTAAAATTCCACGCACTCGATCTAGCCAAGTTGCTAGAGCGTGTTGCGCTTCATCGGCATGCTCTACAGTCGCTTCCTCTGATAGCTCATTGAGCTCATCAGGAAGTTGCTCACGTACTGTGACCATACCCTACTCCTCTAACTCTATATTTCATTATAAATCGTTTATCTCTAATTTCTTTTCAAACAAAGCAATAGATTCAACATGCCCAGTGTGAGTAAACATGTCCATTACACCTGCTTTAGTGAGCTGATAACCGTGTTGTACCAAAATCCCAGCATCCCTAGCCAAAGTTGCAGGATTACACGACACATAAACGATTCTTTGCGCACCAAATTTGGGCAAATAATGCATAACTTGTTCTGCTCCCGCACGAGGAGGGTCAATCAATAATGCATCAAATCCTTGATTTGCCCAAGAATAATGCGAAAAGTCTTTTGTTAAATCTTGTGAATAGAATTTAACATTGCTGAGGCGATTGTTCAGTGCATTTTCTGTACCACGCTTCACCATTGCTTCACTACCTTCTACAGCAATGACTTTTCCTGTAGCACCCACACGTTTAGCAAGCGGGAGTGAAAAATTTCCCAATCCACAAAATAAATCTAAAACAGTCTCACCTGCTTTCAACTCAAGCAAATCACATGCCAGATTAACCATCTGCGGATTTACAGTAGGATTCACTTGGGTAAAATCTGTTGGATTAAATGCAAACTCAATATCAAAATCTTTTAAACGGTAATGCAAATGCATGTCTGCTTGAGCATGATCTACTCGATGTACACTTTCCACACCCGCAGGTTGCAAATACAACTGCCACTGTTTCTGTAACGCATATTGTTGCAATAGGTTGACATCATGGGCTTTTAATTTTTCAGTATGGCGAACCAATAATGAAATTTCGCTATCGCCTTTGGCTAATTCTATATGACCAATGCTACTTTTGCCTTTTAGACTTTCGAGTAATGCCTTTATTTCAGGTAAGGCCTGATCCAATTCAATATCTAAAATTTTACAGGTTTGGATTTCAGTTAAATGGTTACTCTGTGCTTCACGAAACCCCATAAGCAATTTATTTTGTTTGGGCAAATGACGCACACCTATTCTGGCTTTATGTCGATAATCGGAACGAGTTGAACGCAATGGGTCTAACCATTGTTCAGGCGCTAATCCCGCAAAGTGACTGAGATGCGATTTTAAAACATCTTGTTTTAAACGAATTTGTTCATCTGGATGGATATGTTGCATACTACATCCACCACAAATGCCAAAATGTGGACAGATCGGCTGAATACGATGTGGATTGGCCTCACTGAGTAATTCAATACTGTCCGCTTCTTCAAGTTTAGATACCTGACGAGTCACTTGAGCTTTTACAATTTCACCAGGTAGTGCATAACGAATAAAAAGTTTTTTACCCTGCTTTTCATTTGGATGATTGAGCTCTGTTCCATAATGCGCAATCCCTCGCCCTTCATGTGACAATCTTTCAACTTTAAAAATATATTGTGGAAGCTGAGATGGTCGAGGTTTTGCTCTATGTTTCAAAGGGATACCTAATCGGGTGTGGAGGAAAAATCTGCTTGAGTAAATTCAGTTCGTTGTGACGTTTCACGCCAAACATTTAAAAACTCATGTTGTTGAGGTTGTCCTTGCAAATAATGAATAGAGGCTTGAATCCATAACTGGTGATCTTGCAAAGAAATTTGACCTTTTAACAAAGCCCATCTTAAGAAGATTAACCACGTATTTAAAACATCACCTTCGCAATAGCTGGTTAATTTCAGCCATTGCTTTGTATTCACATATTCGGGAACAAAATAACCTGAAATACCACGTTTACCGGGATAACCCAATAAATGAGCAACATCATCCAATTTCTGAAAATGACGCCCGTTAAACATCGCCATAACATCCATTAAGTCGACATGACGGTTGTGATATCTGTTCTGATAGTTATTATACCTTTTTTGTGTGTCAATCTCACCTTGATCAAACAAACTTGGCGCAGATAGTCCGTGATACATTGCACGGAACAAAATCACTGGTAAATCAAACTGTGAACCATTCCAACTCACGAGGGTTGGGTGTCTTTTATCAAAGATAGATAAAAATTTTTGTAAAATTTCAGTTTCAGTATAGTGCTCACGACTAAATGAAAATAGTTTCATCACACCATTTTCATCAATCCACAAACCCGAAATACAGACAATTTCATGTAAAGATAATCGCTGAAAATCCATCCCTGATTCTTGACGACGTAATTTTGCCAACGCCTGTTCTAAATCGTCCTGTGGTAAATCCAAACCATATAAATGCGCTCCAGATTTAAGATCTGTCAGGGTTTCGATATCAAAAACTAAAACTGGAAGGCGCATAAAAACTTTACTCAATAATCAACTTTACCATCATGAGGCAATTTATGACCTTGAAGCAACTATTCTTCATCCTCAACAGAGAACAAACCTGTAGAAAGATAACGATCACCTCGGTCGCATACAATGCACACAATCACTGCATCTGGGTTTTCTTCAGCAATTTTAACAGATGCCCATACAGCCCCTCCTGAGGAGGTTCCTGCACTAATGCCTTCTTGACGCGCTAAACTGCGTGCAGTTTTTTCAGCTTCAATTTGCGGAATATCCATGATCTGGTCGACACGCTTTGGATCAAAAATTGTCGGCAAGTATTCTTGTGGCCAACGGCGTATACCCGCTATATTTGAACCTTCTGAAGGCTGTAATCCTATAATTTGAATATCTGGATTTTGTTCTTTTAAATATTTAGAAATTCCCATGATCGTGCCAGTTGTGCCCATAGAGCTGACGAAATGAGTAATTTTCCCCGCTGTCTGTTGCCAAATTTCAGGGCCTGTGGTCAGGTAGTGTGCTTCCACATTGTCTGGATTCCCAAACTGATTCAACACCAGACCTTGGCCTTCACTTTGCATTTGCAAAGCCATATCACGCGCAACTTCCATATTGGTTGCTTCGATCAATTCAGCACCATAGGCACGCATCGCATCTTTACGCTCTTGGCTTGAGTTACCTGGCATGATTAATTTCATTTTATAACCACGCATTGCGGCGACCATCGCCAACGCAATTCCCGTATTTCCACTCGTCGCCTCAATCAACGTATCACCTGGCTTAATTTGACCACGCTGTTCAGCTTTCATGATCATATTATATGCAGGACGATCTTTTACAGAACCAGCGGGATTATTCCCTTCCAGCTTTGCCAATACTGTTGCTTGAGTATGACTTGCCAACCGTTGTAAACGCACTAAAGGAGTTTTTCCTACATAGTGATCTAACAAAAATTCGTTGGCTAAGAAATCAGGTTGTGTGTGACTCATCTGTTGCACCTATATCGAGGTGGGCATATTGTATGAAAAAAAGAAACATACTGCACATCTTTCCGCTTTATTTTACTTGGAATGATCAAACTAAATTCATATATATCAACAAGCCTAAGTGGGATCATGATTTTGTTTATTGAATAAAATTAAATACATATAAAAAAATAAACTTTACTTAGAATTAGAAATGATAAAGTTATCTATAAAACAGCATAACTTATTTCCAATTCTCAAGATTTTTAGTCATATTGTCATGCAGGATGAGTAAAGCATGTTAATATCTTTGCCATGGGCAATGAGTTGCTGGAACAATGTCGAATTTCAATAAAAAACTCTTTAAACGCTTAAAACTCAATCACGCTTATGGTCAACTTATTGCGTTAATTTTCGTGCCAATTATGATTTTGGCAGGTGTTGGAACAGCACTTGTTCTTTCTGAAACGTCAGCTGCTGCCAAGTCTAAACAGCGTTTCCAAGCCATCGCGATATTGAGTCGTTACCAATATACTGCTGAGCAACTCACCGCAGTAATGGAACAAAATCCAACACAACACGCAAAAGCTGAAAGCATTTTACAAAAAATGTTTAACGAAAAGCATTTATTGAGTGCAGCAATCATAGATGAAAATAATGTCAATCATTTAAGCGTTGGCTACCAAAATCAGCGTGCTTGGCCAAAAATTCCAAAATCAGGCACATTCTTTGGGCCTGTTCAAAATAAGTACAATAATATTTATGGGATTAAACTTAACCCCATCAACTCTGATCAAAATATGTGGTTGGTGATTGAACTTGATAATCAACCTTTAGAAATTGCACATTATCGTGTCATGATCGTTTTGATTACGACTGCTTTGCTAACCCTTTTGCTACTTCTATTGTGTCTAAACTTCTATTCAAGACGGTGGATTGCACCGATGTACGAAATTCGGATGCAACTGCAACGTTTAAATGCAGATACGCTTGATCAACATATGGTGATCAACAGTACCGGTGAACTACGCTTATTACAGCGTGATATTGCCAATGTGGTGAAACGGCTACATTTCAGCTTCCTTGAACTAAAAGAACATACTGAACAAACAGAAGATGATTTACGTCGTACATTAGACACCTTAGAAGTTCAAAACATTACCTATAAACAAGCCCGTGATCAGGCGATTTCATCCAATCAGGCAAAGTCAGTCTTCCTTGCCAATATCAGTCATGAATTGCGGACCCCGTTAAACAGTATTGATGGCTTTATCCATTTGATGTTGCGCCAAGACAATTTAAGCAATGATCAAAGTTTATATTTACAGACCATTCGCAAGTCTTCTGCACATTTATTAGCCCTGATTAACGATGTACTCGATTTCTCAAAAATTGATGCTGGTAAATTAGAACTTGAGACCGCGCCCTTTGATCTAGAAGAAGCAATTTTCGATGTCATGGATATGCTCTCGCCATTGGCAGCGCAAAAACATATCGAGATGGCATTCTATTTTGCAGACAATGTGCCTAAGCATGTCATTGGTGATGCCTTACGCTTTAAACAAGTACTGACCAATCTAATTTCTAATGCGATTAAATTCACACCCGATGGTGAAATTATTGTTCGTGCGCGTATGGAACATGATGATATTGGGCAATGTTTACTGCATTTTAGTGTGCAAGACAGTGGAATAGGTTTAAGTGGTACAGATCGTAAACGACTATTTGAATCATTCTCTCAAGGTGATGCTTCTGTCACTCGCCAATTTGGTGGTACAGGACTCGGTTTGGCCATTTCTAAGCAACTAGTACATTTGATGCATGGTCAAATTGGCTTTGAAGATAACCAAGAACGTGCACCTACTGAAAAAGGTTCAACCTTTTGGTTTACTGCCCTGTTAACGGTGAATGAAGATGAAGAAATTGTTCACCCATCATTTAAAAACTTAAATGTGGTGTCTTTCTTGGCCCATCCTGCAACAGCCAATGTATTACGTCATTATTTAGAAGACTATCAAGTTAAACATGCCGAAGCACAATCGATTTTAGATCTGTTTAGCAGACTAAACAGCCTAGAAAAAAATACTGAAAATACATGGTTGATCGTTGATCATAGTGGAGATACTGAAGCCTTACTTAAAGAAATTCGTGGTCGTTATCAAGGTCATTTAGCGGTATATGGTTATCAAATGTCACTTGATCCAAATATGTTGACTGAATATAAAGCGCGTCCTTTATATCAACCACTGAGCCGTAGTTCAGTGATTCAACTGCTCAGCAATCAACCTGTCTTTGAACAAGAGCATCACAAAGACTTTAAAGGGCAAGATTTACATGTTTTAGCTGTAGATGATCATTTACCGAATTTGATCGTGCTTGAAGCATTGTTAGGCGAATTGAATGTAAAAACCACTAAGGCACTCAGTGGTCAAGAAGCTTTAACCATTATTCAGCAAGGGGTTGAACAAGGTGCGAAGCCTTTTGATCTCATCTTTATGGATATTCAAATGCCAGTCATGTCAGGGATTGATACCACGCGGGCGATCCGCTCTTTGGAATCAACCTTAGATGGTATGCGTATGCCGATTATTGCGTTAACAGCACACGCATTGGCCGATGAAAAACAAAAATTACTCAAGGTCGGTATGGATGATTATGTAACCAAGCCGATCCAAATTGAACAAATCATTCAAATCCTCACCAATTGGACAAGCGATAAATTTATTCAACATCAGCAACCTATCGAAAATACAGTATATATCGAAGCGCTGGATGCTTATATTCTAGATTGGAAACAAAGTCTTGCTTTAGCAGCCAATAAAGAAGATCTCGCACAAGATTTGTTAAAAATGTTAGTCGACAGCTTCCCAACAGAGCTAGCTGAAATTGAGCAACTCATTGAGCTGGAAGACTTCCCTCAATTAGAGCATGTCTTACATCGCTTATATGGTGCAACCCGTTATGTCGGCACACCAAAATTGCAACGCATTACAGGCGATTTCGAACAATTTATTTCGATGCTACGCAAAGAACGTCGTAAAGCAGATGAAGCCTTTATCCAAGATGTGATGAAACGCTTTGATGAACTTCAATTGGCGATTCATGAAGTTGAAACAGCTGCACAGCAGATTTTACCCGTTTCATAAATACAGCGCTGTTCTATCCGATTCAGCTCTATAAATGCTTTTCTTAAGGCGTTTTGAGCTGTTTTAAATCGTCTGTATAAAACCCAAGTTTACTGTGGGTTTTATCTTACATACGGTTTTATTGTTTCTTTAAATCACCATGAATTAGAATGATCTTTTCATTGCAATCATCTTTTTAGAAATCCAATAAAATTATACAAGCCGCTGTTTCAACCCTGTTTTGGCTTTACCATCCAATTGGCACACCAACACAGTTTCGGTGACTCTACTGTCATGTAACTATTCAATTCACATGCTATGCTGATGACCAAGGAAAAAATGAGTCAAGATCATGGCACTACTACACATAGAAAAAAACAATGGTATCGCAACAGTTTCATTAAATCGTCCAGATAAACGCAACGCCATGAGTTTTGCTTTACTCCGAGAACTGGTAAGCGTCGCACAACAGATTAAAAAAGACCGCAGTATTCGTGTGGTGATTCTAACAGGTGAAGCCAATGTATTTAGTGCAGGTATTGACCTTGCTGACTTAAATAGTCCAAAAAATACAGCCTTTGCTGCTTGGGAACTGATTAAACCTGGTCAAAGCCTATTCCAAAAAGCATTTTTGATCTGGCAAGAACTGCCTGTCCCTGTCATTGCAGCAATTGAAGGTTTCTGCTTTGGTGCAGGGATGCAACTTGCATTGGCTGCAGATATTCGTATTGCACACCCAGAGACTAAAATGTCAATCATGGAAAGCCGTTGGGGGCTTGTGCCTGACATGGGCTTAACCCGCTCAATCAAGGGCGTGATTGGTATTGATTTAGCCAAAGAGCTTACTCTCACTGCACGTATTTTTGATGGCAATTATGCCAAAGACATTGGTTTGGTGACGCATGTAGACGACTCACCGTTGGCAAAAGCTCAAGCCATTGCAGAAGAGATGCTGCAACGCTCGCCAGATGCGCTGATGGCTGCTAAACGTGTTTTAGATGCTATGGAACATCAACCTCAGAAATCTTTACGTTTAGAGAAGATTTGGCAGTTAAAATTACTCTTGGGTAAAAATAGTCAAATTGCACGTAAAAAGGATAAAAATCCTGAATTAAAATTTTTACCGCGCCAATACAAATAATCCAAAATTATTATTGAAAGCTTTTTGAGTTATAAAATGAATTTTGATCGTAACAGTAAAATTGCATTTTTAGGGATGGGATTAATGGGTAGCCGTATGGCAACCCGATTAATCCAAGCAGGCTTGCATGTCGCTGTCTGGAACAGAACAGCATCTGCTTGTGACGCCCTTATTGATCTAGGTGCTCACCCATTACAACTTGAGAATATTGCAGAATATCCGATTATTCTCAGCTGCCTTGCTGATGATAAAGCTGTACAGCTAGTCTATGAGCACATTGAGCCCTATTTACAAGCCAAGCAAGTGATTGTGGATTTCTCCAGTTTATCTGTAGATAAAACCAAGCAACTGGCGGAAAGCGCAACAACAAAACAGGTGATTTGGATTGACTCACCTGTTTCAGGTGGAACCGCAGGTGCTGAAAATGGCACGCTGGTCATTTTCGCTGGGGGAAATGCTGAGGTGATCCAAGCATTGAGCCTCATTTACAATATCCTGTCACAGCGTGTCACCCGTATGGGTGAAACAGGTACTGGACAAGCCACTAAAATCTGCAACCAACTGATCGTTGCTGCCAATAGCACCTTGATCGCGGAAGCTGTTGCGCTTGCCAGTAAAGCAGGTGTAGATACAACCCTATTGGCGCCGGCTTTGGCTGGTGGTTTTGCCGACTCAAAACCTTTCCAAATTTTAGCCCCACGCATGGCGACACATACTTTTGAGCCCGTACAATGGAAAGTACAAACGCTTTCTAAAGACTTAAATAATGCCATTCAACTTGCACAAAAATTTGATTTAGAAATCCCTGTGGCTCAACGTGCACTGGGACAATTACAAAGCCATCAAAACAACGGATTTGCTGAGTCTGATTTAGCCACAGTCATTCATCAAGTGGAAAATAAATCGGGTTAAAATACACGGAACTACACATAAATAAGTTGAAAAATAATCTATTGCCTACTACATTGAAGATGAGAGTCCAAATATAGCAAGGAGCGTTCTTATGACTAAACTCGCAGTAAACCTATCCTTGATTTTTACTGAAGTGCCGCTCATTGAACGCTTTGCTTTGGCACATCTTCATGGCTTCCACAATGTCGAAATTCAATTTCCGTATGAATTAAGCATTGAAGAGATTCAAGCACAGCTTGAACAATATGACCTCAGCCTTTGCCTGATCAACGTTCCCACCGGTGACTTGATGCAAGGTGGAAACGGTCTTGCTGGTGTGCCTGGTCGAGAACTAGCATTTCATCAAGCCTTAGAACTTGCAATTGAATATGCAGAAGCGCTCAATGTTCCAAACGTCAATATTTTAGCAGGTAAACAACCACAAGATGCCGACTTACTCCCCTGTTTAAATACATTGGCAAACAATTTAAAACTGGCTTGTCATCTGCTCTCTAATCGTGATATTCAGCCTGTATTTGAAATGATTAATGGTACAGACATGCCACGGTTCTTAGTTCAAAATATTGCACAAGGCCAAGAAATGTTAGAAGCAGTACAGCATCCTGCATTAAAAATGCAATTTGACTGTTATCACATGGCGATGATGGGCGAAGATGTACTGGCAGCCTTACAAGAAAATATTGATTGGATTGGGCACATCCAATTTGCTGACTGCCCTGGTCGTCACGAACCAGATACCGCACAAATTGATTATTCTGCAATTTTTTCATGGTTAAAACAAAGCGCCTACACAGGCTTTATTGCAGCAGAATACAAACCACAATCTCATTCAAATCAGTCATTTGCATGGAAAGAAAAATATTTTTCAAACAACCATAGCTATTAAATCAGTGTGTACTTAGGCAAACGATTGCATTGTATAATTTGTATTTTTTAGACAAAAGCGCTATATTAGAAGGTGAGATATTTTCTGGAAAATATACCTTATATGAATTTAGAACCATCGCCCAGCGCTTCTAATTCTCACGAACTTGCAATGAACACTCAAAATGAAGATGTACAGACTTGTTTAAAAGTCGTACAAGAAGCTCTACTTGATGTAAAAGCCAAAGATATTATTCAACTTGATGTCAGCGCTATTAGCAACGTTTCAGATGCAATTGTCATCGCGAGCGGGACATCAACACGCCATGTTAAAGCACTTGCTGACAATGTTGCTGAAGAAGCACGTAAAGCAGGCTTTCGCCCAATTGGTGTTGAAGGTGAACGAGACGCTGAATGGATCCTTATCGATTTAGGATTTGTAGTCGTACATGTGATGCTACCAACAGCACGTAAATTTTATGATCTGGAAAGTTTATGGCGTGCGACACCTGAAAGTGTTGCCTAACTTTTAATACAGAACTTAAATATAAAAAAAGCGACTTTATGTCGCTTTTTTTAGTGCTTGGCTTTTTTCAAAGCTTTATTTTTGAATCCTTAATTTAGTATGTATTACGCAATTTACAAATCAGTTTAAATAATAAGAATGCAACGCCAAAACTCCACACAAAATTTACCACAATCCCAATACTTTGATCGATAACACTGGCCTTGTTGGCTAAATTAATCACGGGGTTATCTGTCAAAGAAACAGCCAGTGTCCTCCATGCTCCACAAACACCATGTACCACAACAACTTCACGAATATGTTTAGAATCAATCCAATAAGCCAAAAAACGAGGTAAATATATGGTCAATAAGCCTGAGACTAAGCCAATAATCAATGCTGAAGATAAATTCACCAAGCCACAGCTTGCCGTTATCGCAACTAAACCACCTAAAGCACCTTTAATCATTTCAACCCATGAAATAATTTTATTATTCAATACCAAAGAAAAAACTAAGGATGCAACCATTGCCCCAAAGAGTGCAGCAAAAGCATTGACAACAATTAACCCAATATCCGCATAAAATGCCGAGATATAAACCACATTTAAACCTGACCACGCCAGCCAAAGAATAAAACCAGCCAATGCCAAAGATAAAATCTTATAATCCTCAAAGATTAAATCTTTTTTTAAGATTTCTTGTCGGTCGTGAGGTTTTAAGGTTAAATATCCCGCCAAAACGATCCAAGCCGCAGTGGAATGCACCACAGTTGATCCTGCAAAATCAATAAAGCCTAATTCTTTTAACCAGCCCTTGCCAAATAAGATATTGCCCCAGGTCCAGCTACTAAAGAACGGAAAGATCACACCTGCGATCATTAAACCGGTTATCCAGTTTACAAATAAAGGAACTTTACTCGGAATCACTCGTCCAACTACAGTGGTTATTGTCGTGGCCATCAAAGTATAAAAAAACAATAAATTCCAATGCCAGCCATGTAGCATGCCATTCATATATTTTTCGGAGTAGGCATCACCTGCAAGGAGAATTTTTGCGCAGAAGAAACCAAAAATAAGCGTTCCTAAAATTGCTGAAATATAATTAACCAATAATGCGGAAATTGACTTATAGGTATTTTCATATCCGCCTTCAACTACAGCAAAACCAGCTTGCATCAGAATGACAAATATTCCACCAAAGAATAAAAGCTCGTAGTTGGTAATGAGATTAAAAGCAGCAAGATCACTTTCTAAGCTTGAAGCAAAACTAAAATTTGGATAAAAAAATATGATGCAAATTAAGCTGATGAAGTATTTAAATCGCACTATATAATTAATCCTAACCTATCGCTTTTTCATCGCTTTAAATTCACAATAATTAGTATTTTCGCTACTTAATTATCATTTAATTTATCAAGTATAGAGAATTTCATGGAGAAATAAACTAATTTTTATGTAAAAAATATAGCTTCCAAAGTACACACGACTAGCAAGATTGTTTGTTCGTGATCGAGTACTATTTATTTTTATTTAAAGATAAGCAGCTTACATTTAACTGGATTTATTAAATAATGCCGATTTGCAATACAGGTGGCTTAAGGTTGAAAATTTCAACACTTAGACGTATAGATGCCACACTCCAATATGGAATAACGTTGTTGCAATTTATATGTTATGCAGAATGAAAACGTCTATACGGTCTTTAATTAGCCATGTTGAATGACTTGAATCTGTGGAAATGCAAAACCCTTACAGGATAATTCAGAACGCCATGCCACCGTAAGCATGACTCGGCTCAGCTGGAGATTTTGATAGGCAAAGCTGCCCAATAACGGATGCGTAGAGATCCCACCATCATTCATCACATGCACTCCAGTATTTAGCTCATTTAGACTCAAACGAATCCCTAGGCCCGATGCTTTTAAAATCGCCTCTTTTGTGGTCCACACCTTAAACCAAAAAGTAGGATCAAAGTCTAACGCTTGCCAAGCCTGATATTCTTGGGGATGAAAAGCATGTTTAGCTAAAGCCTCAAAGCGCACCTTTCGATCTAAGTCCTCAACATCTACACCCAAATCTTGGATCTGCTGGCTACTCGCCAAAGCATAATGGTGCTGGCTATGTGAATGATTCACGTGAAACTTTGGATAATCAATTAAATAGGGTTTACCAAAATCTGTTTTTTCAAAAGAGTGGTTACTGATTTCAACTGAAAAAATATCGGACAATAATTGGTTTCTATATTGATAGATCGCCTGTTTCAGTTCTTGGATCTGCCCCTTTCGATCGATCGAATGGTAAGTCGGAAGAATATTTTGAATAGAATTAACATCCAATTGAATAATACGATTCACAATCCATTCCCAAACATTTTTCATTATCTTAAATCAAAAAAACCCAAAGATCACTTTGGGTTTTAATGTGTTCAACGCTAAATTTAGCTTCTAAATTTCTTTTCAGCCTTTTTAAATTTCTGTACATAACGACGACGACGTGCTGCAACACGCTCATCAATTTGAGATTTACGGCCTTCAAATGGATTTTCAGCTGTTTTAAAGTCAACGCGAACCGGTGTACCTTCAAGGTTATACACTTTACGGAAGACATTTTCTAAATAACGACGATAATCCGCAGGGGTCTTATCAACCTTATTACCATGAATCACAATCGTTGGTGGATTTTGTCCACCCATGTGGGCATAACGCATTTTAATACGTTTACCACTGATCATTGGCGGTTGATGTGCTTCAGTTGCATCATTCAAAATCTGGGTTAATTTTGCAGGTGAAACTTTTAAGTGGGATGAATCATAAGCACGGTGAATAGTTGGATACATCTCCCCCACACCTGTTCCATGTAAAGCAGAAATCAAATGCACTTTTGCCCAAGGAATAAAGTCAAAACGACGATCAACATCTAATTTACATTGTTTGCGATCATACTCAGTCATGTTGTCCCATTTGTTAATGGCGATCACCATGGCACGACCAGCTTCGAGTGCATAACCGATCAAATGTAGATCTTGTTCAACCACACCTTCACGTGCATCTAAAACCACTACAATGACATGCGCATCTTTAATCGCTTGTAGGGTTTTTACGATTGAGAATTTCTCAATCATCTCATCAACTTTACCTTTACGACGTACACCAGCAGTGTCGATCAAGGTATATTGACGACCATCACGCTCAAACGGAATATAAATCGAGTCACGAGTTGTACCTGGTTGGTCAAAAGCGACAACACGATCTTCACCTAACAAACGGTTAACCAAAGTAGATTTTCCGACATTTGGACGACCAATAATTGCTAAACGTAGACCTGTTGCCTTATCGTGTTCTTCTGGGTTTTCATCTTCAGGGACATCCACCAAGATATCCTCAAGCATTTGTTGAACACCGCGGCCATGACTTGCCGCAACTTGTAAGGGTTCACCCATACCAAGTTTATAAAATTCAACTAATGCAGCTTCAGCGTGCACACCATCGACTTTGTTGGCAACCAAGTAAACCTTTTTACCAAGTGTACGCAATTCACGGGCAATCTGCTCATCAGAAGCCAGTAGCCCAGCCCGTGCATCGACAACAAAAACAATAATATCAGCTTCATTAATCGCAGTTTTGGACTGCTCTGCCATATATGAGTCGATACCACCTTCATTTTCACCGATACCCCCAGTATCAACGACAATGAAAGATTTATTTTCATAAGTTGCATCACCATATTTACGATCTCGGGTAAGACCAGCAAAATCAGCAACGAGTGCATCACGGCTCTTGGTAATCTGGTTGAATAACGTTGATTTGCCGACGTTTGGACGACCAATGAGCGCAATTACGGGTTTCATAAAATAACCTTTATTCAAGATCAGCCAGTATGACTGGTCTGAACATCAGAAATGTATAGGAAGAAGAATAGGAAAAACCTAAAATAAAAACACGGGGTATTGATTTTCAATCACCCCGTGTATGGAATTCATACGGATTGCTCTATTTTAACACAAGACTAAAAAAATAGAGAATCCTAATCGTGTCTGTTGATTAACTGTTAACGACTTTGCCAGATACTCATAGCACCTTTGCGTGTCGAAACATAAACTTGATTGTCAATCACTCTCAAAGTACGGACTTCACCACTGGTTTTAGCACGCCCTAAAGTTGTTCCAGTATTTGGATCAATTTGATGTAAATAACCATCTAAATCACCCACAACAAGATTTGAACCGAGCAATACAGGGTTGCTTAAGTTACGATTGAGCAGTTGCTCATTTTTCCAAAGTTGCTGACCTGTAATCAAGTCATAAGCAATAATCTGACCATCAGTTTGCGATACGATGACTTTACCATCAGTCACTTCTGGACGGTTGATACTGCTTGAGTTTTCACTCCACAAAACGCGTTGTGAAGCCAAATCTAGAACAGTGACTTGACCTTGGAAACTTGTCGTAACCACATACTGTCCTGAAACAACAGGCTCACTGTCCACATCAATCAAACGCTGAATATCAGAACGCCCTTCAGATACCGCAACACGACGTTGTAAACGCGGTACACCCGCAAGGCTATCTATTGCAAAAATATAGCCAGTAGAGGTACCGATAAGCACTGTACGTGGATCTAGACTAACTGGAGTGGCTTGGCCTCTTAAGCTAAATGAAGCGCTTGGTAATTTATAAGTCCACGCTTGCTGACCTGTCGCAACATCTAAGGCATAAACTGTACCGTCATTTGCAACCACAATCACACGACCAGATTGAATCAAAGCAGAACTGATAATTGCTCCCGACAATTGCGCAGACCATTTGGTCCCACCTGTCGCTTGATCTAATGCAAAAACATGCCCTTTTTGGTTACCCACAATAACCACGCCATCTGCCGCTTCAACACCAGAACTTAAGCCGTCTTTGGTCACTTTAGCATTCCATAGACGCTGTTTACCTTTATAGGCAGCCACTTCGCCTTTTGGATCTAAAGCAAACACAACACCATTGTCTGTATCTAAACGTAGACGTAATGCATCTTCACTGCTGGTCGAAGATACACTGGTCGAAAATACTTGAACCAAGCTCGAGGCTTGTGCAACTTTAGGCAGTGGATTAGGCTTAATCTTCACTTCTTTCGTCTTATTACTTGAACAGCCGATTAAAGCGATTGATAAGATTGCTAAAGCAAAAGGTATTTTAAAATTTCTATCCATTAAGACTCATCCACTTGTGTTGCTAAAATTGGGCGTTCAAGATCAGGATCTTCTACTAATACGCCAACACTTTCGAGTTTAATTTGTAAAATTTGACGTTCTTGTTTACGTTCAACGACCGCATTCCATGCTGCTTGATACGATTTTTTTGCATTTTCGGTGTCATTTTTTGCCACATAAATATCACCTTTCAACTCGTCAGCACTGGCCTGAAAAGCAGGATCATTCACAGCTGACAAGGTTTTCAAAGCTTCATCAAACTTCTTTTGCGCCAATTGTGCATCGGCAAGTTTTATTTTTACAACTTGTAACAAACCAGCATCTTTAATTTTAGAATTTTCAACTTTTTTGAGTTCACGCTCAGCCAATGCATAATCATTTTTATCGTAAGCAACTTTTGCCATGACAATTTGTGCTTGGATCGCTTGAACTGAATCAGGATTATCTTTCACAATTTTATCTGCTGATGCGACTAAAGCTGCAGTAACTTTAGCATTCCCATTAGCTGCTCTCGCCTCATCCATCAATTGCTGAACTTTGGCTGTCTCATTTTGATTTTCAGCCAGAGTTTTCTTTTGCCAATATTCCCAACCGAAAAAGGCAATCAATGCAATGAGGACACCTGTCACCATAGCTGAGCCATATTTCTTAAAAAATGACTTCACACTATCCAGTTGCTCATCATCAGTCATTGCACTCATTTGACTCCCCTTTTCCTTATGATTATCGGCTTATTTTGACGAAAATTTTTCTATGAAGAAAGGCACAATTTCAGTGACCTTAATTTCATATTGTTCTGCTGTCGCAAGTTCTTTGACTAAAACTTGTAGTGCTTCAGCCTCACGCTCTCCAAAGATCAAAGCATAGATAGCACCAGATTGGTCTGCTTTCTTCATTTGACTCTTCATTGAACCCTGTGAACCTGTTTTCAAACGAATTGTACTATTTAGAGCTTCAAGTTGATCACGAATTTGTTCAGCCAATACCAAAGCCTGACCTTGTGTTGCTGGATCTGATACCAAGAATAACTCGCATTCACGCACTGGCGTATTATCTTCAACTTGTTCAAGAAGCAATAATAAACGCTCCATACCCATGGCAAAACCAACTGCGGGCACAGATTGATCCGGCTTACCTTTAAGCTGTCCAACCAAACCATCATAACGACCACCCGCACATACTGTTCCTTGAGAACCTAAATGTGTGGTTGTCCATTCAAAAACAGTTTTGTTGTAATAGTCTAAACCGCGCACTAATTTTTGATTGATGACAAACTCAATACCCGCATTAGTTAAATACTGTTGCAATTGAGCAAAATGATTCAAACTTTCTTCTTTTAAGAAATCATGCAATTTTGGTGCATTTTCAAGAATTTGCTGAGTTCGAATATCTTTTGAATCTAAAATTCGTAATGGATTGGTGGTTAAACGACGTTGTGAATCTTCATCCAAATCAGCGTGATGTGCAGTAAGGAACTCAACCAACGCAGCACGATACTCTGCACGTTCATCCGACTCCCCCAACGTATTCAATTCAAGTTGAACTTTATCCGCAACACCCATGCGTTTCCATAAACGTGCAGTCATAAGAATCAGTTCAGCATCTTGATCAGGTGTCGCCACACCAAAAGTTTCCACACCAAATTGGTGAAACTGACGATAACGACCTTTTTGCGGTTTTTCATAACGGAACATCGGTCCAACATACCACACACGCGGATTTGCACCACGGAGTAAGTTATGTTCCAACATCGCACGTACACAACCCGCTGTGCCTTCTGGACGCAAAGTTAAAGATTCAGGTGGATTACCCTTATCGAAGAAAGTGTACATTTCTTTCTCAACGATATCAGTGGCATCACCAATTGAACGCTTAAATAAGTTGGTATGTTCAACCACTGGCAAACGGATTTGCTGATAACCGTATGCATCCATAAGCGATGCTAAGTGCTGCTCAAGACGTCTCCACGCAGGTGTTTGCGATGGAAGAAAGTCATTAAAACCTTTAATTGCGACAATTGAACTCATGATGAACTACGAATAATCTCTTTAGCTTTAGCTTTTTCAAGCTCTTGAACACGTTGACGAACCATGCTTTCGATTTCATCAACCAACTGATTTGTATCTATTAAGTGACTCTTTTCGCCATTACGATACACGAGTGAGCGCGGGCTTGCACCGACTATACCAATATCAGCTTCTTTTGCTTCACCCGGACCGTTGACTTTACAACCAATGACAGACACATCCATTGAGGTACGAATATCTTCTAACCGTTCCTCTAAAGCCTGCATCACTTTAATCACGTTAAACTCTTGACGTGAACAGCTTGGACAAGCAATAAAATTAATCCCATTTGACCGAAGGCTCAGAGATTTTAAAATATCAAAACCAATTTTTACTTCTTCTTCAGGCTCAGCTGCCAATGATATACGCATGGTGTCACCAATGCCATCCAACAGCAAACCACCTAAAGCAATCGCAGATTTCACTGAACCGGTACGATAAATCCCAGCTTCAGTTACACCTAAATGTAATGGATTATCAATTTGAGCAGATAATAAGCGATAAGCATCCATTGTTAAAAATACATTTGATGCTTTTACTGAAATTTTAAACTCATGGAAATTTAAACGATCCAATATATCGATATGACGCATTGCAGATTCAAGTAAAGCCTGACCTGTTGGTTCACCATATTTCTTTTGGATATCTTTTTCTAAAGACCCTGCATTGACACCAATACGCATGGAAATATCATGATGACGTGCAGCTGCAACAACTTCACGAATCTTAGCTTCAGAACCAATATTACCTGGATTGATTCGTAAACAATCCGCACCCATATCGGCAACTTTCAAAGCGATCTTATAATCGAAATGAATATCTGCAACCAATGGTACAGTGACACGTTTACGAATTTCACCAAAAGCTTCAGCAGCTTCCATAGTCGGTACAGAAACACGCATGATGTCCGCACCCACATCCGCACAGCGTTGAATCTGCGCAACTGTTGCATCTACATCACAGGTTTCAGTATTGGTCATACTTTGAATACTGATAGGTGCATCACCACCGACATACACCGAACCTACACGTATTTTACGAGTGGGACGGCGCTTGATTGGATTCTCAATCATGATCTTATCTACTCTTGCCCATTAACGTGACAAACGGAATTCTGCTTTTCCGTTCACTGTATATGGAGACAATGAAATCTGTTCATTATTAAGGCTTAATGACACAGCAGTTGCATCATCAAGGCGAATTTGGAATGGTGATTGGCCATTGACAGTTAAAGCAGCCGACTGACGACCAGTCGCCAAAACTTTTCCTGTACTATCTACGATATGTACAGAAGTAGGATGACTGAAATTCAACACCATTTGATCACCTGAAGTTGCTGTAGCATTGTTTAAATTCAACACTTCTACTTCTGATTCTTGTGGTTTGCTATCTACATCAGTACTTTTACCCGATGTTATTTTTTGAATTCCAGCAATCACAGCCCAAATCACAGCAATCGCAACAATGGCAATTAAAATTCGCTTTAGCCACTTTTTATTACGATCACTGTTTGAGCCAGGCAGTTTCCCCATAATTTTGATTGGGGAATTGTTCAATGCATGATTTGGTAAAAGCCCTGTATCATTTTGATAAATTTCATCAAAACGCTGAATGACTACTGTTGCATCAACACCTAAAAACTTGGCATATGAACGATAATAACCTTTAATAAAGGTTGCTTCTGGCAAAGACTTATACTCATCTTGTTCCAATGCTTGTAAGGTTTTTACAGGCATTTTTAGTTCGTTTGCAACATCTTTAATGTCTAGGTTCTTGGAGACTCGAATTTGACGCAAGTACTCACCTGGACGTTGAACATTTCCTAAGCCATTAGATGCTACGTTTGAACCTGTAGGTTGCTGTGAATTAGGATTTACTTCCATACGGCCTCAGTACTGTACTGTAATTGCAGATAACGTTGATATTCTTTACTGTCCGGGAATAATGCACGTAGTTGGTTCACCAACACTTGCATTCCCATCTGATCATTATTGGCACGTGCAATACGTAAACCAATCCAAAGTGCTCTAGCACCTTGTTAGTCCTGACCTACTAAACGAACATATTGCTCATAGAGTTGACTTGCTTGTACACTTTTTTGTTGCAAATAGAAAATCTCTGATAACTCTACCAGAGAAATAATCGAATCGCGATTGACTTGTAAAGCTTGTTTGAATGCTTTTTCAGCATTTGCCACATCACCTACTTTTAAATAAACTCGACCTAGATTTTCTAAAGCTTTGTAACGTTGGTCATAACCAAGCGTAGTACCAGCTATACTCAACTGTTCTATCGCATCATTATAGCGCTCAGTAACAAATAAATATGTTCCATAATTATTACGAGCTTGTGCATTTTTTGAGTCACTGGAAATCGCACGCTTAAAATAGCCATCCGCTTTTTCCAGACTAATCTTACTTCCTTCTTGTTGCAGTAAGACACCCATCATCATATTTGCCGCTGAATCACGTGAATCAGTTTCTAAAGCTTGATCTAATGCACGTTTTGCAGCATCTAAATCACCTGTACGGATATATTCAGCAGCAAGCTGAGTACGTACTTTAACGGCTTTTTCAGGATCTTTTTTTATTATTGTGTCTGAATTTGTCGTTTGACAACCCTGTACGACCAATGCAGATAAACCAATTGCCAATATTACAACTGCTTTTTGATACATCGATTTTCTCAAAGTCAGCCCCTGCTTATTTGTTGATATAAATGTATGCCTACAAATCTTTAAGCTTATGAACGGATAATCTCACCACGTTCAGCAACTTTCTTTTTCCACTGCTCTGCACGACGGGTACGATCTGCCACTTGCCCGACCAACTGCCCACACGCCGCATCAATATCATCACCACGTGTCTGACGAATCGTACACACAAAACCTGCATCAGACAAAGTTTTTTGGAAAGAAATAATACGATTTCGACTTGAACGGCCATATGGCGCATGCGGAAAAGGATTGAATGGAATTAAATTAATTTTACTTGGTAAGTTTTTCAGTAACTTAATCATTTGCTGTGCATGTTCAGGATGATCATTCACACCCTCCAACATTACATATTCAATGGTGACATGTTTACGAGAACTTTCATTACCATCTTTGGCAATATAACGCTGACATGCAGCAATTAATTGTGCTAATGGATATTTTTTATTAATCGGCACCAATTCATTACGTAATTCATCATTTGGCGCATGTAAAGAAATCGCCAAAGCCACATCTATATCTTGTGCCAATTGGTCAATTTTGGGTACAACACCTGAGGTTGATAATGTAACTCGACGTTTAGACATTCCGTAAGCGAAATCATCTAACATGATATTCATTGAGCTCAATACAGCGTCATAATTGAGTAATGGCTCACCCATTCCCATCATCACCACATTGGTTACCGAGCGCTCACGTTCAGCAACAGGTACTTCTTCCATATAAGAATAGTTGGCCACCCATAACTGTCCAATGATCTCATCAGGGGTTAAATCACGCTGAAAACCTTGTTTTCCAGTTGAACAAAATGAGCAATCTAAAGCACAGCCCACTTGTGATGAAATACACAGTGTTTTACGTAAACCTGTTTTATCTTCTGCCGGAATCAATACCGTTTCAACCAAAGAGCCCGCACCATCGCCAACACGGAATACCCACTTACGGGTTCCATCTTTCGAATAGTTACGATGCACTACTTCCGGCGCTTTGATTTCACAAATTCTTTCTAGTTTTTCACGCAACTTTCCTGAAATATTGGTCATTTCAGCAAAATCAGTGATAAAAAATTGATGCATCCATTTCATTACCTGCCCAGCACGGAATTTTTTCTCGCCGATTTCTTCGAAGAATTTTTCCAATTGCGGACGTGACATGCCAAGTAAATTCACTTTCTGCACATTTGCAGTCTGAATACGATCAGCCTGTGCAGATTTTGATGATGCAGGCTGCTGTTCATCTAGATTTAACGATGAAGCGACAACTTCAGAATTCATGGGGATTACCTAAATCATGCCGTAGTAATAAAACATATTGACCAATATTTAGCCAAATAAAGCAACAAAAATAAAAAAACCAGACAAGTAGTATATCACCTATCTGGTTTCGGGTCTGTTATCAATTCATAAATCGGAGATTTATTCGTATAGAAAAAAAGACCCTAGATACGTCGAATTAACGAGTACGTGGGCAAACTTCAGTTTGAGCGAAGAAGTAATTTACTTCACGGTCAGCAGATGCAACTGAGTCAGAACCATGCGCAGCATTTTCATCGATGCTTACAGCGAAATCTGCACGGATTGTACCAGGAGCAGCTTCTTTAGGGTTTGTAGCACCAAGAATTTCACGGTGAGCAAGAACTGCGTTTTCACCTTCAAGAACAGATACTACAACAGGACCAGAAGTCATGAATGCAACAAGGTCACCAAAGAAACCACGTTCTTTATGCTCAGCATAGAAACCTTCAGCTTCTGCTTTAGAAAGGTGTTTCATTTTAGTCGCAACGATTTTAAGACCAGCTTTTTCGAAACGAGCAAAGATGTCACCAATGTGGTTTTTAGCAACTGCATCTGGTTTTACGATAGATAAAGTACGTTCAATAGCCATGAGTGGCTCCTTTAGTCAAATTGACACGAAAATTTGGGCGCATTATACCGAATAATGAACAATTTTCTGCTTTTAATCTGTAAAAAATTTGGATTTTTCGATGCGCTGTGACGTTTAGCATCATTCAGCAACATCTCAAGCCATTAATTCGCTTCATCAATCCATGCCATTTGAATGGCTTCTAGCAGACCTTCAGTCGATTTGGTTGGATCATCACTAAATTCTGGCAATGCACAAATCCATGCATGCATATCGGTAAAACGCACCCATTGTGGATCCACATCTGGATGCGCTTCACTGAGTTCAATTGCGATATCAATTGTATCTGTCCAACGTAAGCCCATATCAGGTCTTCCTTTGCTCAATTTAATTCTGCTACTGTATCAAATCTCAATTCATTCAGAAATAAATCATTCTAGACATTTACAAGATTCACCACGGATTCAAGCGTTTAATTTACAAGACGGATTGAATTGAGTCAGTTATTCAAAGTTAAAACCTTGATGATCAAAATCATCAGATTCTTTAAAAATAAAATTACAGACCAGCAGTAAGTAAACCATCATAACATCACTCCTAAATATGGTGCGCTTAACACAATCAAACTCGCGACACTTGCACCAATCAGTGCGCCAACAATGACATCGCTTGGATAATGCAGACCTAAAACCATCCGCGATAACGCCACAAGAATGGTAAAAGGCATCATAATAAACAACATCACTGGCTGAATATAACCAAACACAATTGTGACCATGACCGCATGTAACGTATGACCTGACGGAAAGCTAAAATGATCCAATGGTCGTTCACCCAGAATAATGACTTGATGAACTTGATAAGGTCGTGGTCGCACTGTTTTATGCTTTAAGAACTTATAAATTCCTGTTCCTAAAAGTCCCATAACAACGACATAAAGAAGTTGCAGACCATAGATCCAGCTTTTTTGTAGCCAAATCAGAACCAACATTGCGCACCAGAAAGGACCATCTCCCAAACGGCTCACAGTTTTAAAGAACGTCGCAATACTTTGGGTATGCGATAAATTATTGAGATATAAACAACCTCTAAGGTCGAGATCGAGCATTTTTATTTTGGTATTTTTAAAATTCATTTTCCACTCTCCTCTCATTATTTGAGATGAACTAGGTCAGTCGTTTTGCATACTGCGTTACCTGGTATAGTGCTTCTTCGAATTGTTGTACGGGATGTTGCCATCCGATGCTTTGCACATCATGCATCGCTTGTTGCCCGAAACGTTTGAGTGTGCTGTTATCTGGAATATCTAATACATGTTGAGTGAATTGCTTGATGTCTCCAATTGGACATAACCAGCCATTCTGTGCATGTCTGCCATGAAGTTGAGCACAGGCATAGTCATAAGCAATAATCGGTAAGCCACTCGCCATCGCTTCGATAACGACATTCCCAAAGGTTTCTACTTGACTTGCAAAAACAAAAACATTTGCACTCGCATAGGCTTCAGCAAGTTGTGTGCCAGTTAGACTGCCCATAAAAATCACATGTTCAGCACCGGGCATTTTTTCTAAACGACCACGATCTGGACCATGCCCTACCAGCACCAACTTTACTTTTCGTTGTGCTTGTTGTCGCAGTTCAGAATAGGCATCAATCACCACATTGACTTCTTTTTCAGAAGACAAACGCCCAACATAGATCAAGACTGTGGTGTCTTCATCTGCACCCCACTGTTGTCTCAACTGTTCGGAGTAGCGTTGTGATGAAAACCGTTCAGTATCAATTCCTCGCCCGACCACAACCAATGGACAGGTCACACCAAACTCACGTAATGCTTGTTCTGTATCACGGCTTGGCACACAGGTCAGTTGCGTTGCGTTATGGAACCATCTCAAATAACTTTGAATTGGTTTGACCAAGAATGCTAAATCAAAGAAACGGCTAAATTCTTGGAATTGTGAATGAAAACCACTTGATACCGGAATTCGTCGTGTCTTTGCCGCATGCAGCGCAGTAAAGCCTAAAGGCCCTTCAGTCACGATATGCACCACATCAGGTGAAAATGCTGAAATCGCTTGAGAGACTTTTAGAAATTGGGGCCAGCCAAACTTCATGTCTGGATATTTCGGAATTGATTGCCCAGTCACCAAACACTCTTTATTTGGGCTAAAGTCTTGACATTGGGTCTTTTGTGCAGGGCGAATTAGTAATATTTTATGGCCTTGGTTTTGTAAGCCTTTACACAGTTGCATTAAAGACAAAGCAACACCATTGATTTCTGGTGGCCATGTTTCAGTCACGATTGCAATTTTTAGTCGAGGTCGGGATAAGTCACGAATAAGCTGGTCTTTATTCGTATCGATTTTTTTCTTGTTTGGATTAAAATAAAATTTAAAGTTATCGGGAAAATCTTGTTGTTTAAATTGCAAGGTGTTCGCGTACGGTTTATTCATACGATACCTAATCTCTTCATTTTTGAATAGATTAGGCTAAGTTTTTGACATTTTAATGATTATTTCGTGACATTTCTTTTACAATATGACATGTACTTAGCTTACTCCTTAGAATATTACACACTTAAAAAGTAAAACTCATGAAAATTTATGTATATACAGCAATGCTTTCCAGCATTTTATTGACTACAAATTGCTTTGCAAAAGAAGACTGTTCGATCAGCACTTTACAACTTAAGCAAGAGTCTTCCATAACACAACACTTCTTTACAGGGACGTGCCATTATAGAAATCAAGAATTTTCCTTAGCCGCCACCCAATGGGCGAAAACAATTCAAATTAGACCCGTAAATGCAAAATTTAATCAGCTCCAAATTGACAGCATGAATAATCTAGGCTTTTTATTATTTTATGGATTTGGTGTAACCCAAAATCGTCAAAGAGCACTAACACTTTGGCATACAGCATCGGACTTAGGACAAACTGAATCTACTTTCCATCTATGCCATGCCTACGCTGAACCAGAAGATCGAGTTTATAATTATCAAAAAGCGCAACAATATTGCCCACAGGCCTTAAAGCACTATGCAACTAAAAAAGGAGGAGAATCAGAAAAACAAATGATTGTGAAATATATCCAACAACTCAACAACGCGAAAAAATTGAATTAAAAACTTAGTTCAAATATTTATTCAAATCCAATAACAAATATGGATTTCACTAAGCCTCGCTTTAAAACTTAGCCTTGTAAAATCCATCATTGTGCTTGTAACAACAAAATCAGTTTTGTATAGCAATACGATTTAACAAACCATTCTGAACTTGATAAAGCTGTCCATTACCAAAATCAATTTGTTGTTTTTCACCATGTAAACTTGGGAAACCAACAATTTTTTCCAGTTGCGGAGAACGTTGAAATTGTTGTGTTTTCGGATTGTACATCCAGTAAATATAGCGTTTATCATCAACTGTACGACCTTGTGACAAGTCCGACACAATGACATCATAATAACCATCAAAATTAATATCCATATAGCCAATACTGTTTGGATAACCGCTAAAACCTGACAAGCTCTGTACCACTGTATTGTTGGTTTTATTTAATACATCAACACGTTTTAAGGTTTTTCCATAAGGACTATTAGCATCATCCTGACCATAAAATTTAAAGATAAAAACAGGTTTATTGCTGACTTTAAAAGCAGGCTCAAACTGTATCGACTGCCAAGCAGTATTTGGTTTCTTTAACAATGCTGCTTTAAACACGCCTGTATTTGCATTCAATAAACCAGTTAATTGATCACTACCATTTGCAGAAGAATCTGAATCAGCAGTGATCGACTTTAAATCCAACTGATCAGCTTTTTGTGTCCCTTTAAAATCTGTTGTTGTACCATCCATTAAATCGGTCAACACACCATGCGGATGAGCAACCCCCGCATAAAGGTTCATAAAGTATCGACCTTCACTCGACTTGAGCATACGTTGCATCGATACGCGTACGCCACTCAACGGTTTTAGCGCAGTGTTGGTCGAAGTGGACTGCGTTTCAGCAAAACTAAAGCATGAAATAGACAAAGTCGTCATTGCGATGAGAAGTTTAGATTTCATGCTTGAATACCACGTTTAACCATAATCAATAATGTGTAATTTATCACAAAATAAATTTTTGTTAGTTAAAAATTGCTACTCTAAAGATGACTTTAAAAAGCGCGATTTAGACGCGACCAATTGGCTGCTTGGCAACATGACCTTTTTTATTTAACTCCTCAGTGTACTTTAATTCATTACATGCTTTTGCGTTCGAGGGATCAAGCTTTAAGACTTTATAAAATATTGAGTAGCTTCATCCTGTTGATTTAATTCAATCAAACTCAACCCTAAACTCCATCTTACCCTCTGTTGAATCGCCAATCTTTTTTCTTCAGGCTCAAGCAAATACAGATGCTGTTCAGCAACTTTAAAACTTTCCAATGACGCTTGCCACAGCTTTTGTGCTTGCTGAATAAAGCCTGCCTCTTTTAAATACTCCCTATTGAAAGGTGATAGCGTTAAAGCACGTTTTAACTTAACTTGAGCATTTTTTAGATCATTCATTTCAATAAACGCATAAGCGACTTGAAAATATAAATCAGCCCAACAAGCTGAAAAACTCGAATATTTTTTGCTTTCCCATATCAAATGTTAGGTATTGCAAGATTTCAGCTGTTCCATTGGCAGCCTAGAGAGTGTCTTGGCTACTGTTTTGGTATTTTTCAAAATACTGAATTGCAGTCTGTAATGCTGCGATGACCTGTTGTGGATGAGCCGCATTTAAAGACTGTTTGGCTTTTTCTAAAGTATTGTGCGCAATCTTTTCATCGAGTAATTTATTTTGTGTATTTTGAAGCTGATTATGATTCTGCCTAGGCTTTTGCATAGAATCATCAACACTCACGTTCTGTGCATATACTGGATATATAGCACAACAGCCAAGCATACTGATGCTGACTAAATACATATTTAATGTCATGTTTTATTTTCTTTTTTTATTATTAATTTTAGCTAAAGTAAAACATAAAAAAAACCCACTCAAAAGAGTGGGCTTCGATAAAAACTAAAAATTAGTTCTTTTCTTTGTCTACGATTTTGTTGGCTTGAATCCAAGGCATCATCGCGCGTAATTTACCGCCAGTCACTTCAATACCGTGAGCTGCGTTTTGACGGCGACGAGCTGTCATAGATGGATAGTTCAATGCACCTTCTTGGATGAACATCTTCGCATATTCACCTGATTGGATACGTTTAAGTGCATTACGCATCGCTTCACGTGATTGCTCGTTGATAACTTCAACGCCAGTCACATATTCACCATATTCAGCATTGTTAGATACTGAATAGTTCATGTCTGCAATACCGCCTTCAAACATTAAATCAACGATTAATTTAAGTTCGTGCAAGCACTCGAAATAAGCCATTTCAGGTGCATAACCCGCTTCAACAAGCGTTTCATAACCCATTTTAACCAATTCAACAGCACCACCACAAAGTACTGCTTGCTCACCAAATAAGTCAGTTTCAGTTTCTTCACGGAATGAAGTTTCGATGATACCTGTACGACCACCACCTACACCTGAAGCGTAAGAAAGTGCAACGTTACGTGCATTACCAGAAGCATCTTGATGAATCGCGATAAGATCAGGTACACCTGAACCACGTTGGAATTCTGAACGTACAGTATGACCTGGTGCTTTTGGTGCAACCATGATCACGTCTAAATCTTTACGTGGCACAACTTGGTTATAAAGTACAGCGAAACCATGTGCAAATGCTAAAGTCGCACCTTCTTTGATGTTTGGTTCGATCACATCACGATAAAGCTGTGATTGAAACTCATCTGGCGTCAAGATCATCACTAAATCAGCTTGAGCAACAGCAGCTGGAACTTCAGCAACTTTAAGGCCTGCATTTTCAGCTTTTTTCCAAGAAGTAGAACCAGCACGTAAACCAACAGTAACGTCTACACCTGAGTCTTGAAGGTTTTGCGCGTGAGCATGACCTTGTGAACCATAACCAATGATCGCTACTTTTTTACCTTGGATGATAGATAAGTCGCAGTCTTTATCATAAAAAATTTGCATTGCTGTCTCCGCTAAAATGCTGTGTTTCCTCTTCCTATCCTGAAGATTATTGTTTTGAATCTTCTAGTCTAAGTCCCTCTCCTATTGCGAGGAGAGGTTATACATGAGGGAATAAAAAATCAAATAATTAATTACTGGTTGGGGTGCAACTAAAGTGAAAGAACTTTTTCACCACGAGCAATACCTGATACACCAGAACGAACAACTTCTAAAATTGTGTTTTCTGCAAGTGCATCAATAAAGCCATCAATTTTTTCAGTTGTACCCGCAATCTGAATAGTATAAGTCGTTGGTGTAACATCAACCACTTGAGCACGAAAGATATCCGCTGTGCGTTTAATTTCAGCACGTGCAGAACCCAAGGCTTTAACTTTAATCAGCATCAGCTCACGCTCAATGTGCGCGCCCTCTGATAAATCAACCACTTTAACCACTTCAACCAATTTATTCAGCTGTTTGGTGATTTGCTCAATTTTATGGTCATCACCATAAGTAGTTAATGTCAAACGTGACATGGTTGGATCTTCAGTTGGTGCGACATTTAAAGTTTCAATGTTATAACCACGTTGAGAGAACAACCCCACTAAACGAGAAAGCGCACCAGCTTCGTTTTCAACGAGTACAGAAATAATATGTCTCATTCAGTACGCTCCCCTTTAGACAACCACATATCTTGCATAGATTGACCTGCGATAAGCATTGGATATACATGCTCGGTACGATCAACCATCACGTTAATGAATACACATTTATCGTTAATCGCCATTGCTTCTCTAAGCTTAGATTCAAGCTCATCCGCATGGTCAATCTGGATACCTACATGACCGTAGGCTTCCATCAATTTTGGAAAATCTGGTAATGACTCAACATAAGAACTTGAATGACGTCCTTCATAGTTCATATCTTGCCATTGTTTCACCATACCCAAAGCACGGTTATTCAAGCAGAGAATTTTCACATTTAAGCCATATTGCTTACATGTAGAAAGTTCTTGGATACACATCTGAATCGATGCTTCACCAGTGATACACACCACTTGTTGATCTGGAAATGCAAGTTTCGCAGCCATGGCATAAGGTAAACCCACACCCATTGTGCCTAGACCACCTGAGTTGATCCATTGACGTGGACGTTTGTATTTGTAATACATCGCACCAAACATTTGATGCTGACCAACATCAGAAGTAATGATCGCTTCACCATTGGTTACTTTGTCTAATACTTCAACCACTTGTTGTGGTTTCATCACGCCATTTTCACCTGGCGCATAACGCAAACCATGTACTTTGCGCCATTCATTGATTTGTGACCACCATGCCGAGATTTCTTCAGGGTTTGGTTTAGAAACATTCATTTGTTTCAATTGAACCAACATCTCTTGAAGTACTGGCTCTACCGCACCCACGATTGGGATATGCGCCATAATGGTTTTTGAAATCGTCGCTGGGTCGATATCAATATGAATCACTTTTGCGTTGGTACAAAACTTCGCTGGATTATTGGTTACACGGTCATCAAAACGTGCACCGATCGCCAAGATAACATCAGCATTATGCATACTCATATTAGCTTCATATGTACCATGCATACCCAACATACCCAAGAATTGCTCATCATCGCCAGGGAATGCACCCAAACCCATCAGCGTATTGGTCACTGGGTAATTCAACAAATGCGCCAATTCAGTCAGTAATGCAGAAGCATTGCCCTGAACAACACCACCACCCGTATAAATCACAGGGCGTTTGGCATTAATAAGCTCATCAATAGCTTTACGAATTTGACCAGAATGACCTCGGTGAGGTGGCTGATAAGAGCGCATCTTCACTTTTTCAGGATATTCATAAGCAAATTTGTCGACAGGATTAGTAACATCCTTCGGAATATCAACCACAACAGGACCCGGACGACCTGAAGCAGCAATATAAAATGCTTTTTTAATAACGGCAGGAATTTCACTTGCATGACGCACTTGGAAACTATGTTTTACAATCGGACGAGAAATACCGACCATATCTGTTTCTTGGAATGCATCTTCACCAATAAGATGGCTGGCAACCTGTCCAGACAAAATCACCATTGGGATTGAGTCCATATAAGCTGTAGCGATTGGTGTTACAGTGTTGGTTGCGCCAGGTCCAGAAGTGACCAGTACTACACCTGTTTTACCAGTCACACGTGAGTAAGCATCTGCCATATGACCAGCAGCTTGCTCATGACGTACGAGGTAATGATTGATTTTATCTTGTTTAAATAGCGCATCATAAATATGTAATACTGCGCCGCCTGGATATCCAAAAACATGTTCAACGCCTTCGTCCGCCAATGCACGAACGAGCATTTCACCACCAGATAAAAGTTCCAACGTATTCACCCTAATCTTTATTCCACAGCGCTATGGGAGACACAGACTGTGTTTCATTCATTGATTGTGCGCTCTGTTATAGCACACATATTTACTAGTTTTTGCAGCAATAAAAAAATAAATCGTCACGCAGCTGTTTGAGCTGTATGAATCACTGAAATATGTTGGGATAAACATGCTTCGGTAGAGTCATTTTCTCGGCTTAGAGAAAATGTTATTGCTTGCTTTGATATTTTTACTCGAAGGGTGATCGAAAAAAACATCTGAAACTAAAGCAAGCATTTTTGTAGTTTTAGCGAACAAAGTCAAGGTTTCTATCAGGCTTTTTATTGTTTATTTACCAAGCGTTTATTTTTAAAACTATTCCTTTTTTTTGGTTGTCTTATAAATAAAATTTTCAAAGACTTATAAACCAATAAAATTGCAAAAGAATTATTTAAAATTTTATTTTTCTGTATAAAATAAATACGATTTCTAAAATACCCAGATCAAGCGAAAACAATCCGATGTATATTAGATAGCAGAATGATTTTTCGTTTTTATCTGAATAAAAAATGACTCAAAGGTTTTATAAAATGAAACAACGTCAACGCTTTGCACACACAGCTTTTGTATCGACAATTTTTGTCTTATTCTCTGTGATTGGGGTCAGCGCCAGTCATGCAAAACAGTATTATAAATGGGTAGACAGCAAAGGCTCTACCCATTACACCACCACACCGCCGCCGAAGAATGCGCGTAGTCAAAGCAAGGTGAATACTTATGGCTATCACGGAGATTCGACACCCACCAACCCAACGCCAACAACTCAGCCGCATACACCCCAAAATCAGCCACAAAATGGGCAACCACAAGGTACACAACCTGTAACTCCTGCACCAGTGGTTAACCCACCGAATATACAACAGCCCAATGTCGCACCACAAAATGGGCAAAATACACCTATTAGTGTTGCCCCAGTCAATAATTAAATTAAAAGTAAAATCACAAGTTTTTCAGATTTAAAAGCGCGCAAAATTCACTTTTTGATGGATTTTGCGCTATGCTGTGTGCACAGTTTTTTAACCATTATTCTCAAATACATTTATGACTACTCATATTGACCCTGAATATCAAGCAAATGCGATTGAGCCTCAAGTCCAAAAAGACTGGGAAGATCGCAAATCGTTTAAAGTTGCCGACACTGTAGAAGGTCCACGTCGTTATATCCTCTCGATGTTCCCTTACCCAAGCGGCAAACTGCATATGGGTCATGTGCGTAATTATACTATTGGTGATGTGATCAGCCGTTTTCACCGTCTCAAAGGTGAAACTGTGCTACAACCGATGGGTTGGGATGCTTTCGGCTTACCTGCTGAAAATGCAGCGATTGCCCATCAAGTTGCGCCAGCAAAGTGGACCTTTGAAAACATTGCATATATGCGCGATCAATTGAAGAAACTTGGTCTATCTGTCGACTGGGATCGCGAATTTGCCACCTGTACACCAGAGTATTACCACTGGGAACAATGGTTATTTGTACAGCTCTATAAAAAAGGCTTGATTTATCGCAAGCTGTCTACAGTAAACTGGGATCCTGTAGACCAAACTGTTCTTGCAAATGAACAAGTTGAAAATGGACGTGGTTGGCGTTCAGGTGCATTGGTAGAAAAACGTGATATTCCAATGTATTACTTCCGTATTACCGATTATGCACAAGAATTATTAGACGATTTAGATACATTAAAAGACGGTTGGCCACAACAAGTTTTAACCATGCAACGCAATTGGATTGGTCGTTCAACGGGTATGGACATAACCTTCCCGTCGGCAAATCCTGAAGTTTATGCAGATGGTTTAACGGTTTATACCACACGTGCCGATACCTTGATGGGGGTAACATATGTTGCGGTTGCAGCTGAACACCCTCTAGCGCTCAAAGCTGCTGCGATTCAATCTGAGGCAGGCAAGCCAGAACTTGCTGCCTTTATTGAAGAATGCCGTATGGGTTCTGTTGCAGAAGCGGATCTTGCGACTGCTGAGAAAAAAGGCATGGCAACAGGTTTATCAGTTAAACACCCTGTTACAGGTCAAGATATCCCTGTTTGGATCGCAAACTATGTATTGATGTCATATGGTTCAGGCGCGGTAATGGCCGTTCCTGCACATGATGAACGTGATTTTGAGTTTGCCAATAAATTCAACTTACCAATCAAACAAGTCATTGATGCTAAAGGCTCAGATGATGCCGAATATTCTGCGTCAGAATGGCAAGAATGGTACGGCTCTAAAGAAGGGAAATTGGTCAATTCAGCTGAATTTGACGGTTTAGACTTCCAAGCTGCTTTTGATGCATTCCTAAGCAAATTAGAACCACAAGGTCTTGCCAGCGCTAAAGTTCAATTCCGTTTACGTGACTGGGGTGTTTCTCGTCAACGTTACTGGGGTTGTCCAATTCCGATGATCAACTGTGACAAGTGTGGTCAAGTCACTGTTCCAGAAGATCAACTGCCAGTTGTTCTTCCAACAGATGTGGTTCCAGATGGTTCAGGTAATCCTTTAAATAAAATGCCTGAATTTTATCAAACAAAATGCCCAAGCTGTGGTGGTGATGCACGTCGTGAAACCGATACTTTGGATACCTTTGTAGAATCATCTTGGTATTATGCACGTTATGCTTCTCCTGATTTCACGGGTGGTTTAGTTAAACCTGAAGCTGCAAAATCTTGGTTGCCTGTAAACCAATATATTGGTGGTGTAGAGCATGCCATCCTACATTTACTTTATGCTCGTTTCTTCCATAAACTTATGCGTGATGAGGGTGTGGTACAAGGCAATGAACCATTTACCAACTTACTGACTCAAGGTATGGTTTTAGCGGATACCTTCTATCGTGAAGCGGAAAGTGGCAAAAAAACTTGGTTTAATCCTGCGGATATTGAGTTAGAAAAAGACGAGAAAGGTCGTGTACTTTCTGCTAAATATTCAGGTGATGGTCAAGACGTTGTGGTTGGTGGCCAAGAGAAAATGTCGAAATCGAAAAATAACGGTATCGACCCACAAGCGATTATTGACCAATACGGCGCAGATACTGCACGTGTATTTATGATGTTTGCTGCACCACCAGATCAATCTTTAGAATGGTCTGATGCGGGTGTCGAAGGTGCAAACCGTTTCTTAAAACGTGTATGGCGTTTAGTTGCAGGCTTCCTTGAAAAAGGCAACCATGCAACAGCAATTGATGCTTCGACACTTTCCACTGAAGCACAAGACCTGCGTCGTAAAACTCATGAAACGATTCAAAAAGTGGGTGATGACATCGAACGTCGTCATGCGTTCAATACTGCGATTGCAGCTTTGATGGAACTACTCAATGCCAGCAATAAGTTTGAAGCAAAAGATGACAACGATGTTGCTGTAGCACGTGAAGCGATTACCACTTTATTAACTTTACTTGCACCATTTGCACCACACTTAAGTCAGACCTTATTGACTGAGTTCGATATCGATTTAACTTCTGTACTGTTCCCTATGGTTGATGAGTCTGCATTAACACGTAATACACAAACGATTGTAGTTCAAGTCAATGGTAAGCTTCGTGGCAAGTTAGAAGTCTCTGTCGATGCATCGAAAGATGAATTATTGGCATTGGCTAAAGCATTACCTGAGGTTCAACAATTCTTAACGGGTCCAACCAAGAAAGAAATTGTGGTTCCAAATAAACTTGTGAATTTGGTGGTTTAATTTCCTGCTTAAATCCCCTCTCCTTCTAGGAGTGGGTTAGGGAGAGGTCATTCCCCTCATCCTAACCTTCTCCCTAAGGGAGAAGGTACTTTAGTAGAATAAACAAAACCCAAACAAAGCCCGTTGTCATTCAACGGGCTTTGATTCTAAAATGGCGTGAATTTATAAAGATTAAATATTCCATATCCAATGGAATTTCATGAGGACAAAGCATGCATTTAGTTCAACGTGTTGCTGCAGTTGTATTAACTTTGGGTCTAAGTGCGGGCTTAGTAGGTTGTGGCTTTCATTTAAAGGGCACCAATGCTCAAGCAACACCTTTGGTTTACACCAAATTACAACTAGTATTGCCTGCAAATACTGAAGATCTTGAGAAGAAACTCAGTGTTTATTTAACTGCAACAGGTGTCCAACTGAGTAATTCAAGTGACGCTTATATATTACGAGTATTAGACTACAAGCCTGTTCGTCATGAGTTAAATGGTAAATTGGTGGAAACACTACTCCGTCTAAGTGTTACTTTCCAGATTGAAGATAAACAAGGGAATCCGATTACTGAACCTCGGACCTTAAATGCATCTCGTAGTTATCAATATGATGTTGCAACGGTCAACACAGATGATCAACAATATAAATATCTCAGCCAAATTTTGATTGATGACATTGCACAACAAATGTCGCGTCAAATTGCAGCCAATCGCTTACCTAAAGCACGTACTCTTTCGACCCAACCTGTAGCGCAATAACTCTATGAAACTTGACTATTTACAAGCCCTTAAACGTGTTGATGAAGCGCGAGGTGTCTGGGTTTTACATGGTCAAGAACCACTTTTAGAACAAAACCTACTGGATGCTTTAAGAAAAAGCTGGGCAAAACATGAAGTAGAAAGACAACGCTATGATCTCAATAGCGTTTCCGACTGGAAAAATGTCTTTAATGCTTTGAATAGCTTATCTTTATTTTCTCAAAATCTTGCACTTGAAGTCCATGGCAATATCAAACCTGATGCCAATGGACTCAAACAACTTAAACACTATATTCAGCATAATGAACACAACCTACTTGTGATCATTATGCCTAAACAAGACTCGAGCAACCTAAAGTCAAGCTTCTTTCAAACAGTTGAGGCCAATGGTGTTGTGGTTGCTTTAACCGCTAATTACCCACAAGACCGCCAACGAATATTGTCAATCGAAGCAGATCAACTTGGTGTCCAGTTAAATCAAGATGCCTGGATTTGGCTTGAACAGCACCATGAACACAATCTATTGGCTGCAAAAAATAGTCTGATGCGTGTTGCAGATACCTTCCCTGATCAAAAGCAGATTGAAATTGAACATTTACAAGAATGTCTACAGGATCAATCACGCTATAGTACATTTGATTTAAGTGATGCGTTGATTGCTGGAAACTTGGCGCTGTCAATTAAAATTTTCCAATATCTTGTGGAGTCAGGCGAACCCAACAGTTTAATTTTATGGACAATTAGTAAAGAAATGCGTCTTTTGATGCAGTTGTATGAACAACCACAAAATGCCTTACAGCTCGGTATTTGGAAAACCAAGATTTCTTTGTATCAACAAGCACTTAGACGCTTAAATCCACATTCATTTTTAACTTGGCCACAACTGTTATTGCGTGTAGATGCTGCAATCAAAGGACTCAGCAAAGAAAGCCCAGAACATATCATTCAACAATGTATTGCTGAATTATGTGGAAAAACTTTATTTATCAATGCTTAGATAGATATCAAACAGAATAATTCTCATTTCGATTTATTTTAAAAAATTCACGCTTTATCCTTATTTCCTCATTATAATTTGATCAATTTTTCTCTCAGCCCAAATTATCGCTATGCCAAAAATAAAACCAGCCAAAGCCATTCTTATAGCGGTCTGTCTTGCCATCATTGCAGCGATCGCATGGTACGTGTTAAAGCCTAAAAATACACAACCTCAGTATATAACCTCAGAAGTTACACGTGGTGATATTGAAGATGCGGTTCTTGCAACAGGTGATTTAGAAGCAACCAAGATGGTGAGCGTTGGTGCCCAGGTTTCAGGTCAAGTCAAAAAAATGTACGTCAAGCTGGGTGATCAAGTTAAACAAGGTCAATTAATTGCACAAATTGATTCAGTGCGTCAAAGCAATGACTTAAAAACGGCTGAAGCAAATATTAAAAATCAACAGGCCCAACTGACAACCAAACAAGCGACTTTAGCCAAAGCTGAGGCAGAATATAACCGCCAAAAAAATATGTATGCACAAGATGCAACGTCTAAAGCAGATTATGACAGTGCCTTAGCGGCATTTAAAACAGCACAAGCTGATATTGCTTCGATGGATGCACAAATTGAACAATCCAAACTTACACTTGCAACATCACAAGAAAACTTAGGTTATACCCGTATTGTTGCACCTATGGATGGCACAGTGGTAGCCATTGTGACCGAGGAAGGTCAAACGGTAAACGCCAACCAAAGTGCACCGACGATTGTGAAACTTGCAAAATTGGACACCATGACCATCAAAGCACAAGTGTCTGAAGCAGATGTCATGAAAGTTCAAGAAGGTCAAAAAGTTTATTTCACCACATTGGGTGATAGTGAGAAAAAACGCTATGCAACACTGCGTCAAGTAGAGCCAGCACCAGAATCAATTAACACTGAAACATCAAGCAATTCATCTTCATCATCAACAAGTACAGCAATTTATTATAATGCCCTATTCGATGTGCCAAACGATGACGGTAAACTCCGAATTGATATGACCGCACAGGTGTATATCATTCTGGCTGAAGCCAAAAATGCACTGACTGTTCCTGCTGCGGCATTACAGTCTTCAAACCGTCCACAACGTGCCAATAAATCCGCAAAAGGTGCATCTGGTGCAAATTCAACTCGTTCAGCATCTGCGCCTCAAGGTCAAGCAAATAAAAATGGACAAAATGCTGCTGATCGCCCAGAACGCCTTGAACTCACAGCAGATGAAAAGACTTTGATTGAAGAAGGTAAAGCTTCGGTTTCGATTGTTCGCGTTTTACAGGCGGATGGTAGTGCTCAACGTAAACAAGTTTTAATTGGTTTAAATAACCGTGTAACCGCCCAAGTACTACGTGGCCTCAATGAAGGTGATCAAGTTGTACTAGCAGATGGTTCAGATACATCTAATGACTCTGCAAAACGAAGCAATAAAAACAGTGGCCCAATGAGACTCTAAGCATGGATCAGAACAATCATCAGATCAAACCTCTACTTGAGGTCAGTAATCTGATTCGTGAGTTCCCTGCGGGTGAATCCACTATTCAGATTTTAAAGAGTATTAACCTTAAAATTTACCCTGGTGAACTGGTTGCTATTGTTGGGCAATCTGGTTCGGGTAAATCGACATTGATGAATATCTTGGGCTGTCTGGATCAACCCACATCAGGTAGTTATCAAGTCAATGGTCGTGAAACAGGTCAACTTGAACCTGACGAACTCGCGCAATTACGCCGTGAATATTTTGGCTTTATTTTCCAGCGCTATCACTTATTGGGTGATTTAAATGCCGCAGGAAACGTTGAAGTTCCAGCAATTTATGCTGGTATGGATCCGAGTGTTCGTCAAAAGCGTTCACATGAAATCTTGACTGACTTAGGACTCGGTGAAAAAACTGAAAACCGTCCAAATCAGCTTTCGGGTGGACAACAACAGCGAGTTTCGATTGCCCGTGCTTTGATGAATGGTGGTGATGTCATCCTTGCGGATGAGCCAACTGGTGCACTAGATAAGCACAGTGGTGTCGAGGTTATGCGTATTTTACGTGAACTCAATGCCAAAGGGCATACCATTATCCTAGTTACACATGATATGAATGTGGCAAAAAATGCGACACGTATCATTGAAATCAGTGATGGTAACATCATCGCGGATAAGCCAAATGTTCCCGAACATGATGATGAGATTGATGTTGTTGTCGACCAAGAACCTAAGTCAAATCGTAAAAAATCATCCAAATGGCGCTCTGCATTAGATCGTTTTGCAGAAGCCTTTCGTATGGCATTGCTGGCAATGAATGCCCACCGTATGCGTACCTTTTTAACCATGCTGGGTATTATTATCGGGATTGCATCTGTGGTCTCGGTGGTGGCTTTGGGCAATGGCTCACAAAAGCAAATTCTTGATAACATCAGCAGTTTAGGCACCAATACCATTACCGTCTTTCAGGGACGTGGCTTTGGTGATAACTCGAAAACAGCACAGTTTAAAACCTTGGTTCCAGCAGATGCTGAGGCACTCTCAGAGCAACCTTATGTCGAAGCAGTCAGTCCAACAGTCAATAGTAGCGTAACAGCACGTTTTAAAGACACAGAAGCTTCTGCAACCGTCAATGGTGTCAGTGCTGATTTCTTCTATGTGCGTGGTATGACCTTTAAATCTGGGCAAGCTTTTGATAAAAACAGTATCACTGGGCGAGCGCAGGATGTGGTGATTGATGCCAATACTGAAAAGACTTTCTTTGCAGATGGTACCAATCCAGTAGGCCAAGTGCTGTTATTGGGTAGTGTTCCAAGCCGAATCATTGGTGTGATTGATGCACAGCAAGGTTTTATGGGCAACTCAGACAGTCTCAATGTTTATCTGCCTTATTCAACCGTCATGAGCCGAATGTTAGGCCAATCCAATGTCCGTAGCATCATCGTGCGTATTAAAGATGAATATCCAACTGCAGTTGCTGAAAATGCCATTTTAAGCTTGTTGGAACAACGCCATGGCTCACAGGATGTCTTTACTCAAAACTCTGACAGTATTCGTCAAACCATTGAACAGACCACTCAAACCATGACTTTACTGGTTTCAGCCATTGCGGTGATTTCCTTGGTTGTCGGTGGTATTGGGGTAATGAACATCATGTTGGTGTCGGTGACCGAGCGTACCCAAGAAATCGGTGTGCGTATGGCTGTAGGTGCTCGGCAAAGTGACATTCTGCAACAGTTCCTGATCGAAGCTGTTTTGGTGTGTATTTTGGGCGGTATCTTAGGGGTCCTGCTCTCTTTAGGCATTGGACAGTTGATTGGTCATATTGCCAAAGGCAGTTTCCAAATGGCGTATTCAAGCACCTCAATCATTGCGGCATTTGTATGTTCAACCTTGATTGGTGTGGTATTTGGATTTATCCCAGCTCGCAATGCAGCACAGCTCAATCCTGTTGATGCACTTTCGCGTGAATAACCGAAGAATAAGGAAATTATTAATGCAAATGAATTTAAGCAAACTTGCAAGCGCCTTGATTCTTGGGAGTTCATTGGTCGGTTGTGCGGCTGTGGTTAAAACCCCATACGAGGCCCCTGCTGTGCAAATTCCAAATGGTTTTGTTTATGACAATGCAAAATCGAAACACGTTCAGGCAGATTTATATGCAGATCAGTGGTGGACCTTATTTGGTGATGCTCAGTTAAATCAACTGGTCAATCAAGTAATTCAACGTAATGCTGATTTGGCTGTTGCAGGGATTAACTTACAAACAGCCCGTTTAAGAGCTGGCTTAGCGCGAGACCAACAAGGTCCTCGTGTTAATTCTGGAGTATCTACGGGCCATAGCTTTGACCTTCATTCAGGTGATGATGCTGCCAAAGGTCTATCTCTCAGTGCTGGCGTCAGTTATGAAGTGGATTTGTTTGGAAAATTAGCACGTCAAACGGAAGCATCGAAGTGGGAATCTTTAGCCACTGAACAAGACTTACAAGCGACTGGGCAGACCTTAATTGCCACAACCGCAAATTTATATTGGCAATTGGGTTATTTAAATGAACGCTATAGCTCTGCTCAACAAAGCCTAGCTGCTACTCAAAAAACCTTTGAATTGGTGCGTACTCAATATCGTGCTGGCGCTGTTTCAGGACTAGATTTGACCCAAGCTGAGCAATCGGTACAAAGCCAAAAAGCCAGTTTAAGCCAAATTGAACAGCAACGTGTTGAAACACGTACCGCTTTGGCCGTGTTATTACAAATACCTGTGCAACAGTTAAATATTCAAGAACCACAGCAATTACCGCAGATCAGTCTACCCAATATCTCAGCGGGTTTACCGGCAGATATTTTGTCGCGCCGTCCTGATTTAAAAGCAGCCGAATTGCGTTTACGTGAATCTTTGGCGACCAAAGATGCCACCAAAGCCAGCTATTATCCTTCAATCAGTTTGACGGGGAATTTAGGTTCAACCAGCACATCATTGACAAATTTATTGAAAAATCCTGCACTGACTTTAGGCGCAAGCTTAAGCCTGCCGTTTTTACAATATAATGATATGCAAAAGAATTTAAAGATCAGTGAACTTGACTATGGAAAAGCCATTGTTCAATATCGCAATACCTTGTACCAAGCTTTTGCAGATACTGAAAATGCATTGTCGAATCGTACTGAGCTAGATAAACAAGTCGCCTTTCAACAAAAGAACTTGGAACTTGCGGAAAAAACAGAACGTTTGACCAATGTACGCTATCGTAATGGTGCAATTGCTTTAAAAAATGTTTTGGATGCTCAAGAAACCACGCGTAGTGCTCGTTTGTCTTTAGTCCAAGCCAAGCAAAGCCAATACAATGCTTATGTCACTTTGATGCAAGCTTTAGGTGGTAGTCCGATTAAGCAATTACCTTAAGAATGTGTTGAGATGAGAAAGCCCTGAGGGGCTTTTTTTAAAATTACCATTTGAATAACACAAACGCTCTTTCCGAAAGATTCAATTTACCTTATGATTGATTTATATTTAGTCAACTCCATAATTTAAAACAATATAATGAAACATAATATAATCGCTATTTTACTCTCGAGCTTAGCCTTATCTGCTTGTGCAAAAACAACCAATGAGACACATACCAATTCAACAGCTCAAAAGTCCAATGAAAAAAATGATGTCGAGTTACAACAAAGAATTAAAACACTGGTAGACAAAACCAAAAAGAATATGATTTTTGTACAAGGTGGAACGTTTATGATGGGGGACTTCGGTGAACTCGTCAATAAAGGAAAATTACCCTTTGATGGCGATGGACATAGTAAACCTTTACACAAAGTCACTTTAGATAGTTATAGCCTAAATGCTTATAAGTCCAGTTATGAAGACTTAGACACTTATAGTGCAGCAACAGGGCAACCCAAAGTTATGAATGATCCTGATTTACAAGGTAAAAGATATAAAGATGCAGCTGCAGGGCTTAATTGGTATCAAGCACGCGACTATTGTCAATGGTTAGGTCAACAATTAAATGTGCCAATGGACTTACCAACTGAAGCACAATGGGAATATGCTGCTCGTAACCGTGGACAACAAGTGGTCTATCCCACCGATAATGGTAAAGTAGAATATGGTAAAAACTTTAATAGTTATGAACAACAACAAGCATTCACAGAAACTGTTGCAGAGAATTCGATAATACTCATCACTCAACTCGGTGCCCATCAGCCTACTCCATTAGGTTTTTACGATTTAATCAATGAAAACTTAGAATGGGTCGCTGACTGGTATGCACCTGACTATTATTCAAAATCGCCTGAAAAAAAACCCAAAGGGCCTGAGACAGGTACTGCAAAAGTACTTAGAAGTACCAATATTAATGATGAATATATGATTCGGACTTCTTTTGGCTTTACTTTTTCAAGAATGTTCATGGAACCTAAAAAGCCAAATGATGAATTATCCTACTATACTACCTCTGTTAGATGTGCGGCCAATAGCCCTAAACCTTTATCCTAAATTGTCTTTGTTATAAAACTCAAAGCTCGTTTGACCTTTATATTTTTTAACAGAATCAACCTTTATATCGTGCAAATTAGCAGTTAAGATAAAAACTAAAATACTGATAGTCTTATTTAAAAAATGATGAAACACAATATAATCGCTATTTTACTCTCGAGCTTAGCCTTATCTGCTTGTGCAAAAACAACCAACGAGACACATACCAATTCAACAGCTCAAAAGTCCAATGAAAAAAATGATCTTGAGTTACAACAAAGAATTAAAACACTGGTAGACAAAACCAAAAAGAACATGATTTTTGTACAGGGTGGAACGTTTATGATGGGTGACTTTGGTGAACTCGTGAATAAAGGGAAATTACCCTTTGATGGCGATGGACATAGTAAACCTTTACACAAGGTCACTTTAGATAGTTATAGCCTAAATGCATATAAGTCCAGTTATGAAGACCTAGACATCTATAGTTCAGCAACAGGACAACCCAAAGTTATGAACGATCCTGATATCATTGACAAGAGATATAAAGATGCTGCAGCTGGACTCAATTGGCAACAAGCACGTGATTATTGCCAATGGTTAGGTCAACAATTAAATGTACCTATGGACTTACCAACCGAAGCGCAGTGGGAATATGCTGCTCGTAACCGCGGTCAACAAGTGGTCTATCCCACCGATAATGGTAAAGTAGAATATGGTAAAAACTTTAATAGTTATCAACAACAAAAAGATTTCTCTCGTAAAGTTTCAGGGGATGCCATCATTTTAGTTTCTCAATTAGGTGCATACCAACCCACTCCATTAGGTTTTTATGATTTAATCAATGAAAATTTAGAATGGGTCGCTGACTGGTATGCGCCCGATTATTATTCAAAATCACCTGAAAAAAACCCCAAAGGACCTGAAACAGGTACAGCAAAAGTACTAAGAAGCACCAATACCAGAGATGAATATATGATTCGAACTGCTTTTGGCTTTACATTTTCAAGAACGTTTAAAGAACCTAATTTGCAAGGTCATGACTTTGAAGATTACTATAGAACTTCAGTGAGATGTGCAGCAAATAGTCTCAGCCCAATACAAAAATAAGATTAAATCTAGGTCCATTGGTCTAAGCCTTTAGCATATCTTTCTTACCTAGAGAAAATGCTAAATTTAATTTTTAAATAATTAAAAAAGGCGCTTAGTAAATAAAATGTATAAATTACTTGTTATTCATTAAGCACCTTTATTTGCCTAAGTTAAATATGTGTCATTATCGGGTTCCGAAAATAATGGTCTATCATTGACACTCGCTAAATATAAAATTTCATTATTTTCTTCATATCCTTGCATAATTTTGACTTGTTTAAAAATACTATCATCCTGATTATAAGCAATTTGTGGTAAAGGCCACGTTTTAATACCTTCCAAACTCGTTCTTGCTTCTATAAAGTCTTTAACCCATTTATTGGTAGGTCCGGTATATTTTGTATTGCTATTTAAAGCCAAAACAATATTATCTATTTGAAACCGCACCAAGTTTAAACCGCTGGCTAAAAAATTGATAATATGTCTTTCTAAATTTTTCTGACCACCAGTTATTTTTTCACCCTCTGCATTTATTCGTTCTATAATATTTTTCCATTCATTTACATGCAATGTTGATTTAAAAATATTAACAATTGCTGTTTTTCTTTGATCCAAATAATGAATACCGTCCCAATCTACAGCTGGAAAATCATCATAATGCGCCCAACGAGTATTCCAATGGCATAGTGAATATATCAAAATCCCTTTGGAATTGGGTGTTAAACCAATCAATGACTGTAAATTATTATTAATATTTTGAGCACAGGCCAATTTTGCCTCTTCAGATTTAATTGTAGCTGTCCATTTCCTAAAATCACTAGATACAGCTTCAAAAAAGCGAGATGTATTTTTTAGCTGGATTGAATATTTTTTTAAAATTGTATAATCATTATTTGCTGCAAGCATCGCAAAAAGTTGTGACAATTGTTCAAATAAGTCAGTAGCAATATAGGCCAAATGCATAAAACCCATTTTCAGTAAATTCTTTTTGATAAACAGCATTAAAGATACTAAATCTTTAGGATTAACTTCTAAATCAACCGCACCTTTTGCCCCAACCCCATAACATAAATGAGCAGCCAATTTAATTCTTATCGAACCATTTGTGTGAATATACATATAAAAATTAAATTCTGCTCCTGCACCCCCACTGACTCCAGCGGTAAATGCTGCTTTTGCTAATGTTTCAAACTTAGGGTCTCCACTTGATTCACGAGGATTGCCATTTGCATTAAACCACTGCAATTCAACTTTTGGAGTGAGTGCTAACTGAGCGCCAGCAAAAGCCTTGACTTCCACTTGAGCTTTATTTAGCACATCAGGAGGTATATCTTCATTGCTTTTAACTTCTACTTTTAAGCCTTTTACTGCATCTACTGCATCTTTCATCGATTTTTTAGGATCATGTGAAATTGCTTGTAGTTTTTGATAGCCTGCAACGTTACCAATCGCGACACTCATTTGACCTGCAATTGCTAGATTTGCACCTGCAAATCCTTGTAATGCTGCACCTGCAACAACTCTAATTGTCGCAATGGGATCTCCATCATCAAAAACAATACTCCAACCGTATTTAGATGGCCAAAAAAAGTCCCAATTTGCTCGTCCCTCAAATAATACAAATTTTGCAGCCGCCTTCGCCTCAGCCTTACCATGTAAATGCTCTTTAGACAGATTAAGAGTAGCTTCTGTGCCATTTGTACCGACGAACCTCATCCACTGAGCATCAACAGTGAGTTCATCATTTTCACTCATCATATTATATTGATTAGAGTACTCTCCACCAACACGTCCCAACACAGGTAAATACAAGTCTCGGATACTTTTTTCATCTGCTGACTTTGATTTGTAATTTGCTAATTCAATGCCAACACCATTGATAAACTTTTTTAAGCTATTACTAAACTCTTGGGGATTAGATGTGCTTATCTCATCTGTTCCTTCTCTGGAATTTGCCCCTGTATCACTGGTAATTTTTATTTTAGTTGTGCTTTTATTTATCCTTTGAGTTCTTAACTCTTCAATTCTACGCCTGTTGGCATATCTTCTTAAGATATTCGGATTCCCATTTGAATTTCCACTTGCCTCTATTACAATAACCTCTTGAATTTCTGCACTATTTTTAAATTCTCCATTAATTTTATCTAGTGCTTCTTTTTTCGCAATACCCAGTCTTTCTTCTATTTTCTTAATGTCAGATGGGCTTCTAGACTCAAGCTGTAATTCTAAATCCTTTTTATTCTTATAGATTGAAGATATAGATTTCTCAAAATCTTTAGTCAATTTATCAAATGGCTTAAAAACATCCATCGGTAAAATATAAATTTCATTAGATTCTGGAACAATGATTATTGGTAACGTTGTTTTAGCGCCTAAGCTCGCTGTATAAGTTTCTTTAGGATTTGTAGTGGTACTACTCAATTTAATTTCAAAAGCATGAAAATTCCCTTTGGTTGAAGCAACCAAAGGTGCCATTAATTGGGATTTAAATTTATGTCCATTCAGATCAAATTCGATATAGGTTTTATTATCAGTATACAAAAGATTGGATATCGATTTTTCATTCAATACACTTGGTTTAATTTGTTTGGATGAAGCATCCAACCTTTCATTCTTTTCATTAAATATTCTATAACCGCCTTTGGGGAAATACTTTATCTTTCCACCCAACCTCATAAAAACCTGATATAAAACAAAAGCCTTTTGCAATACCTCAATTTTTTTCTCTACAGTAACTGTTTCTTTTTTTATAGGCTTTAAATCTAGCTTTTGATTAAATACTGACCTCGTATCAATATAGCTATAACTTTCAGCATTTATTCTATAAATTCCATTTTTCCCGTCTCTTGTCTCAGGCTTCTTACCATTAACCCAAATAGTCACTTCTGCATTTAAATAAGCATCAAAATATATTGCTCTTGTCTCTCCTTTACTATTCGTTGAAAAAGAGTCTTGAGCTAATGTACCTCCACCTAGTGAGCTTAAATCTTTTACGATGAGCTTATAATTTACTCCTGCAAGTGAGTTTCCCACATTATCTTTAACAACCAAAATAAGTTTATTATTTTTTGGTTGTAGATTAGCTTTAAAAATGTCTTTATTTTGATTATTTTTTAATGGAAAGCCTCCCATAATTTATTCCTCTACTTTCAAATTGTAGCTATTAATATTTTCATCTTCTATATAAATAGAAATATTTTCTGGTGACCCTGTTGTTACTTTTTTAGTTTTTCCTTGGCTATCTGTAATACCCTGTATAACCTCACCATTTTGTAAAATCATTAAGTACTTTTTGTTCGCTAATGGATTTCCAAATAAATCTTTTGCTTCATAAGTTAAATAACAAGGTGTTTCTTTGAATTCATGAGATTTCATCTCAACCTTCGCACCACTGGTAAATTTCTGTTGTCCCGACTTCACCTCAAACAAACCACCTGTAGTTGCAAATACCCCTGAACCATTGATCTTTAACTCAGAACCATCCCCTATCAGTCTGATTTCTTTCGGGCTGGTAATATAAACTGCTTCTTCAGTAGAGATAATTTGAATACCTTTACGTGCAATCAAATCCGCACCATCGCCTTGTGCTTGGATTTCAACTTTACCTTTTCCAGCAAATAACCTTGCCCCTTCCTGTGCCGCAAAAAGACTGATCTTAGCACTGGCATGCCCAATCAAAGCCTTTTGTGTGCTTAGGTTGATACTGTCGCCTGCGGTATGACTGATTTGCCCATCTGCTGAAAGATGAATATCTTCGTTACTGGCAAGCGCAATCGAATTAGGGGAAGCCAACATCATCACCGCAGACTTAAATGCATCTGCTTTTTTCGGATCTTGTTGGTCTAGTGTATTGATAAATCCTTTTATTCTTTCCAACACTTCCAAAGGATCAGTTTGCTGATTCTTGGCAACTTCACTTAAGGCCTTAGAATTATTTAGGCTGCTTTCTAACTGACTTTTCGCCGCAGTTGCATCAAGGTGATTGCCTGAAGCTGAATCTTGAGCATAGGTACTCAGTAGTAGGCCTTGCCCTGCACGCACTGCACCCCATTGGTCTGTTCTTAGTTCAAAGCCTTCGCCTCGTCCTTCACTCGTATCCGTTTCTTTAGGATGACTCAGATTACCAAGGTTAAGTTGACTCGCACCGTGACTGCTTTGTAGCTGGCTGCTGATTTGCTCTGTGGTATCATCAAATCTAAGTTGCCCATAGCCACTGCCTTTAACTTCTCGACTTTTGATCCCTGCCAGTTTTTTAGTATCAGGCAATTGCCCTTTGTCATCAAATTTCGTTGGGCTTCGTTGCGCTTCATGGATACGCCCCACCACAAATGGTCGGTCAATATTGCCATCAAAGAAATCTATCACGACAATCTCACCAATCCTCGGTAAGAACCGTGCACCATAGCCTTCACCTGCCCACGGGGTCAGTACATCCACCCAAGCGGAATCGGTGTCGTTGTCATTGCTCCCTGCACCACCATCATGACTATGATCTTCATTACGGGTAAATAGGAAGCGAACTTTAATGCGCCCCCATTCATCGACATGAATTTCTTCTCCACTTGGCCCAACCACTTTGGCTCGTTGTGGATGGGTACTTGGACGGTGTTGTAGTGGGTGGTATTCAGGAACAGTGGTGATATTACGGCGTTGTAGTACCAATTGATTGGCTTGGCGTTCTGGGTTGTTTGAGTCTACATTTGAATTGACCCAATTACTTTGTTTGAGCAAGCGATTGATTTGTTCATTCAGATCTTTGGGTAAGTTGTTCTGGTTATAGAATGTCTTTGACGTGATCAGAAATTCTTTGTCTGAGCCACTGTGTTGGTCTATTTCTGGGTGTTCATTCAATTCAAACCAATACCCCACTTGCGCATCACGTACAGTGGAGTTGGCAACAAATTGCTTGGATTGAGCATCGTAATAATGGCTCAGGTTTTGGTTGATCTTTTCAATCTGATTGTTATTTGAAGCGGTTGCTTGATCTTCACCATTCAGGTCTTGAATCCATGCTGGACTGATATGCCAAGCTTGTTCTAAACCAAGACTGGCATTGTTTTGGTTTTGGCTATGTTGATGTTTGCTTTGAACACTGCCTGCACCTTCTTCTTGTTCTAACACATCTGCTTGCCAGCGTTGTACATGGACAGCAGTGGGTTGTAAGCTGCGTTGTCCAATAAAGCTGGTGATGCTGTCTTGTTGTTCTGTGGCACTGCTACGATGGAAACGAATTTTTCTTCGTTCTAGCACTTTGTATTCGCTGTTGTCATCCACTAAACGCAGTTTTTGTGGTTGAATTTGAGTCGCAGAACTAGGCACAATCAATTGCGCCTCATCAATCAGCCAGTTGATCCCTTCACTGCGCATCAAGCGGGTTAAAAATGCATAGTCACTTTCGTTGCTCTGCATAATGAATGGTCGGATATCGTAGTCTTTTTTAAGACCACTTTTATCGAGGCTTAGACTGGAGGCAAAGAGTGGGCTTTTGTCTTGCCATTCTTTAAACAGCGCTTCTATGACTTGAACAACCGACTTGTTCATAAACACTCGGCTGTTACGACGTTTATGCCACAGTGAAGTGGCATCTTCGAATTTGAGTTTATATAGCGTCAGTGCACCATCACTTTGCCCTTGTGCTGCTTCGGTAATCACCCCTGTGCTACGAAACAGTTGTCCATGATCTGTGACTTGATCAATCGCCACTTGGCTACCTATGAATTGTTTAAGCGGAATCGTTGCTGAAGTGGCAAGGCAAATCAGTTCAATAGACACGCCTTGGTTTAGACCATGTTGTCCATCGATGCGTTGTAAGAAGACTTGAGCAGTCAAATCAGGATTGCTAAATTGGATATGCAAGGCTCGTTTTTGCGCAGTCAATCCAAGGTGTTGCAGAGCCGAAAATATATTGGCAAAATTCATTTTCTTATCAAACTTAAAATAATATTAATATTTATGAATATTTAATCAAAAAAAACGATTGAATCCTAGTTTATTGATCGGTTAATTTTTTAAAATTTGTAAAAAAACCTCAATATTCACGTTTTAATATTGAGGTTTATGTCTTTAATTCAATCAGTTAAATAAACTTAACTTTATTCGCTATCCATCATCGACTGGCTCATACCGACCGTATTAAAACCAGCATCGACATACAGAATTTCACCAGTGATCCCATTTGCCCAAGGTGAGCATAGGAATAAGGCTGCATTACCAACGTCTTTAATCGTCACATTACGTTTTAACGGTGCAATTTTTTCATTAGCATCTAACATTTTACGGAAAGATTTAATCCCAGATGCCGCTAAAGTACGGATTGGACCTGCTGAAATTGCATTTACACGGATACCCTCAGCACCTAAGCTTGATGCTAAATAACGTACCCCTGCTTCCAAAGATGCTTTCGCCATACCCATAACATTATAGTTTGGCATAACAGACTCTGAACCTTGGTAAGTTAAAGTCAATAAACAGCCTTGGCGAGCCAACAATAAAGGTTTTGCTGCACGAGCCATAGCAACAAAACTATAAGCACTGATGTCATGAGCAATTTTAAAACCTTCACGATCTGTGACGTCCGTGAAATCACCATCAAGTGTATGCGCAGGTGCAAAGCCGATTGAATGTACAACACCATCCAAACCATCCCAATGCTTTGCTAATTCAGCAAATGCGTGGTCAATCTCAGCATCCACAGCAACATCACAAGGGAAAACTAAAGTAGAACCGAATTGTTCTGCAAAATCATCTACACGTTTTTTTAGTTTATCGTTTGGATAAGTAAATGCGAGTTCTGCACCTTCACGATGTAATGCCTGAGCAATACCAAATGCAATGGATAATTTACTTGCAATACCCGCGATTAAAAAGCGTTTACCTGCCAATAGTCCTTGTGCCATGAAATTCTCACCTGATCAATTTTGTAAGCATAATGCCAAGTCTTGACCCATAACTAAATTGCATAATGCATCTTTTTTTAAAAGTTTACTAAAAACATAAAAAAAGCGCACTGAATCGAGTGCGCCTTTTTAAATCTATCAATCTATATAAAGGGAATAATTAATCATCACCTTGCAATAAGCTCAATAAACGTAAGAATGAATAGTACATCCATACCAATGTTGCCAATAAAGCGATACCACATAACCATTCATAGGCTTTCGGTGCACGTTGTGCAGCAGCAGATTCAATCAAATCAAAATCAAGAATCAAGTTCAATGATGCGATCACCGCAACAAATGCAGCAAAACCAATACCTAAAATGCTACTTTCAAATAAGAATGGAATGCTTGAACCAAAAGCCAAACGCATAATGAACTGCACCACAAAAACCAATGCAATTGCGATAGATGCTGAAATTACAATAGATTTAAATTTTTCAGTTGCACGAATAATTTGGAATTTATATAAACCAAACATCACTAAAGTTGTGATAAATGTAGCTAAAAGTGCTTGTAATGGTACACCCGGAAACTTCAGTTGGAAGATCACTGAAACACCCCCCAAAAATGCACCTTCAAAGAACGCATAAGGAATAGCTAAAACACGTGCCGTCTTCGGCTTAAATGTAGCAACCAATCCAAGAATCAAACCACCAATTGCACCGACCATTGCGGCAGCATAGGCAATTCCAACATTCATTGTGGTAAAGCTATAGAAAAAAATTCCAACACCGAGTATGGCCGCAATAACAGTCAATAAAACTGATTTTTGAATTGCGCCTTGTACAGTCATTGGCTGTTCATAATCTGCATACGTTTCCGCACGCGTTAAAATTGGGTTATTACTTTGCATAGTCAATCTCTTTGTAATAATTCAAATATATATAAGGATATTAAAACGTTTTTTATGCAAACAATTTGAACTGCTTGCTATTTTTTGTAACGAGTTGTCAGAGGACATCAGCTTTAGTATAGCTTAAAAAACCAAAATGCATAGCAAAAAAAGAGGCTAAAAAGCCTCTTGTTTCAATCTGATATGTAATGAGATTTAACCACTCAGATGATTAATCTTGATTGGCGATAAAGAAATACTGACGATAATATTTAAGTTCAGCAATCGAATCGCGGATATCATCCATTGCCAAATGTGAAGCATTTTTCTTTAAACCGCTCATAATTTCAGGTCTCCAGCGTTTTGCTAACTCTTTCACTGAAGACACGTCCAAATTGCGATAATGGAAGAATTGTTCAAGCTCAGGCATTAAACGGTGCATAAAACGGCGATCTTGGCAAATTGAATTACCACACATTGGCGAAGTTTTAGGATTAATCCATTTCTTCAAAAATTCTAAGGTTTGCTGCTCTGCATCTTGCGCTGTGAGTTTACTACGACGTACTCGTTCAATCAGCCCTGACTGACCATGTTGTTTGGTGTTCCACTCATCCATTGCATTGAGGATAACATCTGATTGATGCACTGCGAGTACAGGCCCTTCCGCCAAAATGTTCAAATGATCATCTGTTACAATTGTCGCAATTTCAATGATCTTGTCATTATCTGTATCTAAACCTGTCATCTCTAGGTCGATCCAAATTAAGCGGGTATCCGGAGTGCTGCTCATATAGTGCAATCTTATTAGGCCAATAAAAAATGAATAGTAGCAAATTTCTTGCATCTTCGCTGTAATTCATTCGCCTGTCATGGTATTTTTGCCTTCTCATTTTTAAGGTTTTTAGGATATGAATGGCTTTAATTCGTAAACGTCGTTTAACTGAACAGCAGCAACGCCGCATTCAGAAACAACATAAAACACGTCAAGAAGAAATCGACACTTCCAATGACCTTGAAGGTCTTGTTGTTCAGCATTATGGACGACAACTCGAAGTACAAGCCCTTTCTGTTCCTACTCAACATCCGCAAAAACCCATCGTCAATGAAGGTGATCCAGAGCCCTTTTGGAAACCGATTGAATTAAGCAGTGTTTGGCGCTGTCATACACGAACCAATTTAGAGCTGTTAGTGACGGGCGACAAAGTTCAATGGCAAGCAGATCCCAATACAGGTTTAGGCATCATCACCGCCATTCATCCAAGGACTTCATTGTTAACGCGTCCCGATCGTTATCATAAAGTTAAACCTGTGGCAGCCAATATCAGTTTAATTGTCATCGTCTTTGCAACTCTGCCTGAGCCAGCACCCACGCTGATTGATCGCTATTTAGTGGCATGTGCGGATGCTGATATTTCAGTCCTTTTGGTATTAAACAAATCAGATTTACTCAAAGAAAATGACCCTATTTTAGATCTGATTAAAGAATATCAAGACTTAGGCTATGAAGTACTGATTACTCAGTCTGAAGGTGATATTAGCGAATTAAAGCAACGACTCGACAACGAAACTGTTGCTTTCGTTGGGCAATCAGGTGTCGGCAAAAGTACCTTGATTAATGTCATCGTTCCTGATGCAGAGCAGAAGACCAATATTATTTCTGAAAACTCGGCGCTCGGACAACATACAACGACCTCTACCCGTTTGATTCGTTTTGGTGAAAATGGCGCCTTGATCGACTCGCCCGGCATCCGTGAATTTGGGCTTTGGCATTTGAGCCTAGAAAAGATTGATGCAGGCTTTCCTGAAATTTCGAACTTGATTGGGCATTGCCAATATCGTAATTGCACGCACACGCATGAGAAACAGTGCGCCATTAAAAAAGCGGTAGAAAATGGTGAAATTCTAGCCAGACGACATGAAAGTTATTTACGCTTAATTGAAGAAATCACTGATGCGCAACAAAAAAATTAAATTTCTTCTTTGAGAACCTTGAAGCGGTGATTTTGATCACCATATATATACGCTATACTCGACGCAATTTTTGATTGTAATTAGGTGACTTGTGGAACGTTGGTTTGAGTTTATGGGGAATCACCCCTTCTTATTTGGTATTTTAGGGGTACTGGCGATCTTGTTCTTTATTTTTGAAGGACAACGCAGTGGTCGTAAGATTTCACCACAATCACTTGGTATTTTAGTAAAAGCTAAAAATGCGATGTTGATTGATTTACGCGATGCTAAAGATTTCCGTGAAGGTCATGTGAGTGGCAGCCGCAACATTCCATACAGTCAAATTGCCAGTCACATTGAAGAGTTAAAAACTGCTGACCGTCCTTTAGTATTTATCTGTAACTTAGGTCAAGTTGCAGGAAGTGCTTTGCAACAAGTCGGCCATGCAGACAGCTATCGTCTTGATGGTGGTATCAGTAACTGGAAAGCCCAAGGCTTGCCATTAGTTAAAGCTAAAAAATAAGCTTAAGGAGCTCAACATGACTGCTGAAGTAAAAGTATATTCAACAACTTTTTGCCCATACTGTGTACGTGCGAAATCTCTACTTGAGCGTAAAGGTGTTGCTTTTACCGAAATCAATCTCGATGAAGAAGCACCTGAAGTTAAGACTGAGCTGATCCAGAAAACTCGACACCGTACAGTGCCACAAATTTTTATTAATAATGAATTTATCGGTGGTTTTGACCAGCTTTATGCTTTAGAAAAAGCCGGCAAACTCGATGAGTTACTTGGTTAATCCACAACTTAATTAATGAATCACTTCTTAAAATTTAAGGAATAAAGAATGAGTGAAGAACAACAAGCTCAACCACAACTTGCTTTAGAACGTATTTATACAAAAGACATTTCTTTTGAAGTACCTGGGGCTCAAGTTTTTACCAAAGAATGGCAACCTGAATTAAACATCAACTTGTCTTCTGCTGCTGAAAAAGTGGATGCAACCCACTTTGAAGTGTCTTTAAAAGTTGTTGTTCAAGCGAACAATGCTGGCGATACAGCATTTATCGTCGATGTAACGCAATCAGGTATTTTCTTGATTGATGGTATTGAAGAAGACCGCCTTCCATACATCTTAGGCGCTTACTGCCCGAACATTTTGTTCCCATTCTTGCGTGAAGCAGTTAATGATCTTGTAACGAAAGGTAGCTTCCCTCAATTACTTCTTACGCCAATCAATTTTGATGCAGAGTTTGAAGCAAATATGGAACGTGCCCAAGGCGCTGCTGCTGAAGGCCAAGCTTAATTTCTCAGTAATTAAGTTTAAAAGACCGCGCTATGCGGTCTTTTTTATGTTTGATCAGATAAAATCACTCAAACTTCACAAACGTGGGTGATGCAATTTTTTATAATTTAAACATCACAATAAGCATGAAAAATAACAATGCCATTTACCCCCTTACATTTGGGCTTAGGCGCAAGTTGTAAAGCCATTGCAAATAAAAAATTTAGCTTGTTAATCTTCTTCGGTGTCCAGGTTTTGATGGATATCGAACCTCTAGTTGGTATTATTCAAGGCTGGACCACACTCCATTTATATACTCATAATTTACTTGGTGCTTTGTTGATTGCTTTGCTTGCAGTCCCCATAGGTAAAGTGATGAGTGAGTTTTGCTTACGCAACTTATTTAAACAAGCAAACTGGCAGATCACATGGCAAGTGGCGACAGTCAGTGCCTTGGTCGGTAGTTTTAGCCATGTTTTTTTAGATGCTTTGATGCATGCAGATATGTATCCCTTTTATCCGCTGAGTTATTCTCAAGTTTTACTCAACATGATTCCCTACAATTTTATTTTTTATGGGAGTTTAATCAATTTTATTTTTGCCACAATTGTTTGGCTTATCCGTGAGGAAAAATCATGATTCATCGATTGTTCTAAAGGTTAGATTAATCCGAGCCGTATGCACTTTCTTTGTTGGGGCTAAGCGGTGTAACCAATATGTTTGAGTGGTGTCTTTCATGACCAGCAAACTGCCATTTTCGAGAAAAATCTCAATCTTTTCTTGGCTATTTTTATGTTTAAAGGCAAATTTTCGAACCGCACCTAGGCTTAAAGATGCAATTGCGCCATTCTTTTTTAGATCTGTTTCACCATCACTGTGCCATGCCATACCCTCTTCACCCGTATGGTAAAGATTCAGTAAACAAGAATTAAATGTTTCACCCGTAATTAATTCAATCTGTTTTTTCAGTTCGAGTAATTCTTCAGTCCATGGCAAGGCATATTTGGAACTATTTGAATAAGTGTATTCAAAAGCGCGATCTCCATACCAAGCCACTTTCCGTTTGGTGATGATCTTTTTACCAAAAATAATCGCTTGGTCATTTTGCCATTCAATATGTGCGAGCAATTTCTCAAAATAATCATTGGCGATGGCTTCATCCATAATTTTTCCGAAATAATTCACTATTCCATCTTGTGGAAGCAAATTCTCATGGGGATCGGTTAGAAACTTAAGTTGTTGCATTTTTCCATTTCACATAGGCTGATTTCATACAATGTCCACACGGGCGAAATTGCAATGCCAAGGCTTCAGCTTCACTACTAAAGAATACCCGATTGGTTTTTAACATCCGCTTGCCCGAACCACAGTTTAAACGTCCATAAATTTTTAGCTTTTGATTGCCTGCAAATAAAATTTCAGCATTCCTGATTTTTCGATATAACGCCAAGCGCTCAATATCATCATGCTTAATCATCATTTAACTCACAGCATCATGAAAAATAATCCCCAATGTATAACGCTCCCCTGTATGCACCTGACTGACAGCATGCTTCATATTAACTCGATAATAGCCATAAGTGCTTTTCTTGGGTCTAAACTGTGTGGTAAAAATTAACACATCCCCTTGATCAGGTTGTAAAACAATGGCTTTCGACTGTGCTCGTGGTACTTGCTCAGTCAACACCAACTCACCACCGGTAAAATCGGTATTGATTTGACTCAGTACAAATACCATTTGGATCGGAAAATAGACCTCGCCATATAGATCTTGATGTAAGGTATTAAAACCATCTTGCTGATAGTGCAAAATCAAAACAGTGGCTTTATTTTGACCCGCTTGTTGGCATTGTTGTAAAAATTCAAGATATGAATCTGGATAGTGTCGCTCCAACTTTAAAGCATCAGACCAAGCATTGGCGATAGGAACTAGATAGGGATAAAACTGAGTTCGAAGCTGTTGAAGCAAGTTTGGTAATGGATAATTAAAATATTTATACTCGCCATATCCAAAACGATGTTGCTGCATATTGACGGTTTTTCGATAAAGTTGTTGATGGTTGTAATGACTTTTAATCAACTCACACAATTCATCAGATAAAAAGTCTTTAAGGATTGAGTAGCCTTGCGTATGCATCTGAGCACGGATTGACTCCCAATCTAAACCCTCAATTTTATTGAGCAACGCTGTTGCTTGTTGTGGATTAAACGCTGGCATGTACTTGCACACCTTCCCAGCCAATCATAGCGGCTTTACGTGTTTTACCCCAATGATATTCACCTAAAACACCTGTTGCTTGAATCACACGATGACATGGAATTAAAAAAGCCACTGGATTATTGCCAATCGCAGTACCGACTGCACGGGAAGCTTTGGGATTTCCAATCTGTTCAGCAAGGTTCGCATAGGTCGCCACTTGCCCCATCGGGATTTTAAGCAAACTTTCCCAAACTTTAAGCTGAAAATCAGTACCTTTTAGATGTAGCTTAATTTGGTTCCATGGTTTTTGTTCAGATGAGAAAATGGCCAAAGCATGTTCATGCAACGCATCTGCTTGCTGATAAAATCTTGCTTTAGGAAATTTTTCAACGAGTGCGCTATAAGCATCTTGCTCATGCTCCACAAAAGACATAAAGCAAATCCCTTTGGCTGTTGATGCCACTAAAACGGTTCCAAAACGTGTTTCAGCATACTGGTAGTGGATGGTTAAGTTTTCTCCGCCACTTTTGTATTCAGCAGGTGTCATCCCTTCAATTTGTATAAATAGATCATGCAAACGACTGGTGCTTGATAGTCCTGTGTCATACGTTGCATCAAATACCGAATGCTCTTGTTTTAACAAGTTTTTTGCATGTTCTATGCTGATATATTGCAAGAACTTCTTCGGACTGGTTCCAGCCCATTCAGTGAATAAACGTTGAAAATGTGCAGGGCTTAAATGAATATGCGCAGCCACTTCATCTAAATTCGGTTGTGCTTTAAAATTGTGTTTAATGTATTCAATGGCTTTTGCAATACGTTCAAACTGATTGTGCTGTTGCATCACATTTCTCCTCACTTTTCTACATCTAACTTAACAGTTGTTATGCAATGAGCAAATCCGAATCATGCTGAGTTTTTTGATTCAATATCTTTTAAAAATCTCCTCACAATAAAAAACCGTTAGTCATTAAAACTAACGGTTTTGTGCTTTCAAATGAATCGATTACTGATAGATCTTATGCCCTTGATCACGTATTTCAGCAATTTTCTTGCCTTCCATTTTTGCATGATCTAAATGACCACCTTTGACTAGCGCTTGAGTCTTATCAATTTGCGCAATCAATTGATCATATAACTGAGTCGAAGTTGGTGCACTAGCATCACCACGACCTTTAAGTTTGACTTTTTTAGCGTCCGTTGCAGCAGCACGCATATTATCTAAAGCTTTATTTGCTTCAGCGGCATTATTGGTTTGATTAAATGCTTTATAGTTTTTACCTAATGCCTGCATATTTTGTTGTAGCGTTGCAGCAAAAGTCATTGAGCTGAAACCTAAAGCAGAAATCATCATGACGGTGGCTAAAGTTTTTTTGATCATTATGATCTTCCTTAAAACTGTGGCTATTGTTGGGGGTAAAAAAGCCCATTGTGGCTATTGTCCATTTCCAAGATTAAACATAGTTTAAAAGCACAAAAAATAGCAAATAAAAATGCAACGAATTCGTTGCATTTTTATATTCAAACATAACCTGAAAAACTCTTAAATTGGTTCAATCTCATGGTGTAAAGCATCGTGGATCGCTTCAACCAACTGTTGTGCAATTTCTTGTTTCGAAGCTTTCTCTAAATCACGCTTTTCCATCTGGTACTGTTCTGCAAAAAACACGGTCATCGCATTTTGATCAGAAGCAAAACCAATATCAGCCCGCGAGACATCATTGCAGGCAATCATATCGAGTTTTTTTGCAACGAGTTTTCCTGCTGCATATTCCTCTACATTACGAGTTTCAGCCGCAAAACCCACCATAAATGGGCGCTTTGACTGTTGCGCAATGGTCGCCACAATATCAGGGTTTTTCACCAACGAAACATTCAGCTCATCACCAGCTTTCTTGATCTTATGTTCCGAAACTTCTGCCACACGATAGTCAGCGACAGCCGCGGTTGCAATAAACACGTCACAACCATCCTCAAGCTGATGCATGCTTTCATCAAGCATTTTTATCGCAGAAGAAACATTGATACGACGCACACCATTCGGGGTATCCAAACTGACTGGACCCGCCAGCAACGTCACTTTTGCCCCTGCTGAGTAACAGGCTGCTGCAATAGCAAAGCCCATTTTCCCTGTACTGTGATTGGAAATATAACGTACAGGATCAATCGCTTCACGTGTTGGCCCTGCAGTAATCACCACACGCTTTCCAGCAAGCAAGCCAAACTTTTCAGCAATCGCACGTTGTGCTTGATGGAAGTAATTTTTAACTTGTTCTGCTAAATCTTCAGGTTCAGGCATACGCCCTAAACCGACATCCCCACACGCTTGCGAACCCGCTTCAGGCATAATCACATGTACGCCATCTTCAACTAAAGTATTCAGATTCCGTTGTGTCGGCTTAGCTGCCCACATTTGTTGATTCATTGCAGGTGCAACCCAAACTGGTGCTTTGGTTGCCAAATACAAGGTACTCAGTAAATCATCAGCTAAACCTGCAGCAAATTTCGCAATGCTGTCGCAACTTGCAGGTGCAACTAAAATTAAATCAGCCCAACGTGCCAATTCAATATGCCCCATTCCCGCTTCTGCTTCAGGATCTAATAATTCAGTATGAACTGGATTTCCCGATAGCGCCTGAAAAGTTAAAGGGGCAATAAATGCCTGTGCACCTTTAGTCATTACCACGCGTACATTAAAGCCATAATCCTTTAAACGACGTACCAGGATTGCACTTTTATAGGCGGCTATACCACCTGTTACAGCGAGGATAATATTTTTATTAGAAAATACGCTGAGATCAAAACTCACTATCAAGCTACCTTTCAGTTGCAGTGGCGCTCACAATATCATTAAATAGTCTATCTCCCAAGTTATTCAAGGGAGAAAAACCAGAACTAAAATAAGTTTAAAATGTGAAAAATAATGAATCAGTCAATCAAACAATGGCCTAAACAAGAACGTCCACGTGAAAGATTACTCTTACAAGGGGCGCACAGTTTATCTGATGCAGAACTACTCGCAATCTTTCTCCGCTCAGGCTCAAAACAACACTCTGCTGTTGAATTAGCACGCTTGCTCATTCAACATTTTGGTCATTTAAATGCTGTATTTGATTCGTCTTTAGATGATTTAAAACAATTTCATGGCATTGGCGAAAGCAAGTATTCACAACTGATGGCAGTGAAAGAACTGGGACGGCGTTACTTGAAACATCAACTGAACCAAGGTTTAGACTTGAGTCGTTCTGATTTAATCCGAGATTATTTACGTTATGAATTGATTGGAGAATTTCAAGAAGTCTTTGCTGTACTCTGCTTAGATAGCCAGTTACGTAAATTGAGTTTTAAAAAACTATTTTATGGATCAGTCAATTACTGCAATATTTCCATCAATCAATTATTACGATATGTCATACAAAAACATGCGACTTTTATCGTTGTTGCCCATAATCACCCTAAAGGTTTTGCCAAGCCTTCACGCGAAGATTACGATTTAACTCAAGAAATATTAAAAGCCTGTCAACTACTTGAAATAGAATTATTGGATCATATGATCATTGCTGCTGAGCAAAGCTACTCCTTTGCTGAACACGGACTCATCAAATCCCAAACTTTCCCTACAAATGTGATTGACAAGCACCTTTGAAGCGGTGAAGATCACTAAAAAATATAGATTTAAAAAGTATGATTGTCCGCGATCAAAACGATACCCTTAAAATATTACTCTCTTGGCGTGGTACGATTTTACCTAAAGTGCTACCACCGCTTGGTTTTGTGATGCTCATTTCTGCAATTGTCGGTGGCATTGAGTATACCAATTTATATCGTTTTCCAGAATTACCCTTGGTTGGCTTTACCCTGATTGGTGTGGTGCTCTCTATTTTTCTCGGCTTTAAAAATACTGCCTGTTATGACCGTTGGTGGGAAGCCCGTAAACTTTGGGGGATGCTGATCGCCAACGCACGACACTTTGACCGTGATTGCCGTATTTTTCCTCAAGGGCGCCGTGAACGGATCATCCAACATGTAATTGTATTTGCAAACTTATTAAGAGATCGCCTAAGACATCAAACTGCAAATCCAGATGCGTTGGTAGAAACCAGTGGTATGAGTCAACAGGCACTGACACAATTGTATCAACAAACAAATGCGCCTAAATACACGCTGAGTTTGATCCAATGGGAATTGATGCAAGCGCTCAAAGAAGGCGAAATTTCTGACATTATCTATACCCAATTAAATGAACATGTGAATGAGTTAAGTTTGGTACAAACCGGTTGTGACCGTATTGCAACCACACCTTTACCTTTTGCTTATTCAGTTTTATTGAATCGTACGGTCTATTTTTTCTGCTTTATGTTGCCCTTTAGCTTAGGATCATTACTGGGCTTAGCAACACCTTTGTTGGTGGGTATTTTAGCTTATACTTTTCTAGGGCTAGATGCTTTAAGTACCGAGATAGAAGAACCCTTTGGTACGCAAAGTAATGATTTACCTTTAGATTCGATGGTGCGAATGATTGAAATTGAATTATTGGGAACTCTAGGAAAACCAACTCCCCCACCGATTCAAGCCCATGATCACAATTTGCTTTAACGCATCAGTTTCTGATTTTTCTTTTTTATAGAGACATTAAAGGCCGAACACTGAAAATGAAATACGTGGTTATCTTTAAGGCACAGATCAATACGCTTGATCAACGGTATTTTCAAACTGCACAACTTTTACGAGAGAAAGCATTAAGCCAGTTTAACTGTCAAAAATTTGAGTCTCTTTGTGAAAATGACTTTGAAGTTGCGCTTTCTTATTGGAATACTCTTGAAGATATCCATGCTTGGCATAAAGATGCAGAACATCAAGCTGCCCAACGAATTGGCAAACAACAATGGTATAAAAAATTTAGTGTTGAAATTTGTGAAATCACAAGATCATATTAAAGAAAACGACTAAAATTAATCCGCCAAATATAATTATAAAAGGGATTTTGGTATGTCAGAATTATTCCAACTTATTTTGCATGGTGAATGTAAGGCGTTACTAGAAAAAATCACCCCTGATAACATCAATCAACAGCTTGATGGCTCATCTTTACTGATGTACGCCTTGCAACACCAACAAGATGATATCGCACTCAAACTGATTGAACTTGGAATTGATGTCAACTTACAAAATAGCAAAGGACAGACAGCTCTACACTTCATCGCTGTCTATAAAAATAATATTCATGTCGCCCAAGCAATCATTGACCACGGTGCAGATTTAGCATTGCAAGACAGTTCAGGAAATATTTCACTGTGGACTGCGCTTTATAACGCACAACATCATTATGAATTGGTTAAATTATTACTTGAACATGGTGCAAATTTAAACAGTAAAAATCGGACAGCAAAAAGTCCTTATGATTTAGCATTGTTAATGAAGTTTCCTGAAGGCATTGCTTTGGTTGAGCAATATCAAACCCATCATCACTAACCAATATAAAGATCAGTTTTTATTGTTTTTAAAATGAGTCTTTTTAAAAAAAAAGCACAACCATTCATTTCTACACCATTCAATCAGTGGACTTCAAATTCAGATTCAGCTGGGTCAAAACGCCAAGTACGCACAATCCTCAGTTCAGAGATATCTTTCATTTTTGAGTCAAAACGTCCAAAAGGTGCACCTTTACGCACTGAGTTTTTGGCGGCTTCATCGAGGATTGAATGACCTGAGCTTTCAATCAATCGTATAGCACGAATCCCACCTTCATTATTGAGAATGACCATTAAACGGACTTCCCCCGAAAGACGCTGCTGTTTGGCAAGATCTGGGTAATATCGGTTTCCATACATTTCAACTTTTTCACGAAATTTATCTAAATATCCAGCAGATGCATCTTGCTTGGCTTGAATACCATCTAAGGTTTTAATTTTTTGTTGTTTACTAAAATTTTGTTGTTTCTGTAAATATTGAGCTTCTAGACTCGCCACCATTGCCGTTTTAGCTTGCATCTGGCTCTGCAACTCTTCCATGGCCTTTTTGCGATCATTCTGTTCCGCTTGCTTTTGCCAGCTAAGAACCGTCATTAATACTTTTTCTTCGAATTTCAATTCTCTTTTTTGCTGAATTTGTTCTAAAGCTTCGAGTTGCTGATCACCCGAACTCTTATCTTCTGCTTGCGCTGGCATATCACTTGAAATACGATGCTCTTTACGGAATGTTCCTGAACCCTGCTGATTTGATTGCGCTAAAAAGTCTGCATCTTTAACTTCGTCTTCACTTGGACGAATACTGATTGCGATTTCTTTTGTGCTGGTATTATTTTCTTGGGGCATTCCAAATTGAACAGATAAAAAAAGTACATGTGCAATGACAGCTGCAGAAACAGCTCCAACAAATAATGAGTCTTGCCACCAATACTCAGAATGCTCTGTATTGGCAAATAATTTTTTTATCATGACATTAATCCGACAAAATTCCCCAATCGCCAAATTTAAAATTTATTAAAATAAGTTTGACTTTACATTATTCACAAACTTTGTGACTTATTTAGTAAAAGTAAAAACGTAATTTTAAAACACTCAAAATGGTGCAATGTTTTTTGTTAAACTGCAATCGTTAGACTTGTATTTTTTTAATAATCGACAAGTTTATCGCCTTAAAAAATGATGAAGATTTGGGACAATACTTATGCCGACGCTACTTTCTAACATCGTTAAACGTATTCGACAAGTATACCAAAAAGCAGAAGGTTTTATAGAAGAAGAACGCGAGTTTCCGGTATCACAAGTATTTTTAAATGCAACGTTTAAACGTTTTGTCACAGACAATGTCAAAATTTTAGAAGATTTACATGCTGACCTGCATGATGACTGGCTAAAGCTTTATGCCACACTCAATGTTAATGGTATGCATTTGGTTCTTTCGGTGGATCTTAAATTAGTTCAAATGGAACTCAACAAAGATATGCAGTTGATTGTTTTTGAACAAATCAGTAACACACAAGTGATCGAAGCCAGTTATCCCAATGTTTGGTACAAAATGGGCGTAAACGCTGCTTTATTCTTTTACCAAAAAGTATTGAAAAAAGATCCTTTAGGCATGATCTTAGAAAAATTTGAAGTCATTACAGTAAAAGATGAATTACTTCACTTAGATCTCAATCGCTGGTTAGGGAAAAATCGTTCGATTATGGATACACTAAATAAAGTCCATGTGAATCATGCTGAACTACGTGAGACCGAGTTGGTTGTAATTGGCAATGTGAATCTAACAGCTTTATTTAGTAAATTTAGAGAAGATAAAGACCCAGACTGGGGCGAAGATGATGATCTAGAAACAGAAGTAACCCCGATTGAGCAAAAGAATTAAATCTCTAATTGGTAAGATAGATTTCAAGTCACAGCAATCAAAATGTATACATAAATTCACAGGATTAGAAATAAAGTGAATATTTTATCTTTAATTACACCGCATAATAGGTGTCATATCCAAAAATACTTTTAAATGTATAGGACATTTAATGATGGCAAAAACGTTATTTAAAACATTAAGTATAGCAACTGGTATTTCAACTGCAGTGTTATTGGTTGGATTTTCTAGCAATGCGCTTGCCATGAGTCCGTTCCAAGCAAGTTACCAGTTTGCCTATAATGGTAAAAACTTAGGTACTGCGACTCGTACACTGAGTCAAAATGGCAATAACTGGACTTATGTATTTGCTGCAAAAGCAGCGGCAATTGCATCTGCAAGCGAAACAAGCCGTTTTACCTTTAGTAATGGTCAAATTAATTCAAGTAGTTTTAGTCGCACCAGTAAAGTGTTGGTACATAATGACACCATGACCATTAACTTTAATCCAAACAACAAAACCATTAATACCAAGAAAAAAGATCAGGCACGTTCTTTCCCATGGAAAGCAGGTGCTTTAGATGAATTAAATGCTGAGTTACAAGTACGTGAAGATTTAAAAGGTGCTGGTCTAAAATCAAGTTATTTGATTGCAGATGCAAAAGGTTTAGATGCGCGCCGCTTTGTTAAACAAGGGACTGAGTCAATTAAAACCCCTGCGGGAACCTATAACACGGTCAAAGTTGTACTCACCCATGACAATGGTGAAAAAAGTTCAATTTTCTGGTTAGCACCTCAATTAGACTATTTACCCGTGAAAATGTCACATGTTGATGGTAAAACGTCTTATAACCTAACCTTGACCAGTTACAAAAAGTAAGACATTTTTCACCTTTTGATCAATTTCAGCTTGCATTTTTTTTAGTGCTTTTTAAAATACGCCTTTGCTTTAAAAAGCACCTTGCCTCTAGAGGATTCTCCCTGTGCACGCACTAGAACAGAAAATCTTAGCTGAAGGTATCGTTCTATCTGATCAAGTTCTGAAAGTCGATTCTTTCTTAAATCACCAAATTGACCCTGTGATGATGCAGCTCATCGGTCAAGAGTTTGCTCGTCTTTTTAAAGATGCAGGCATTACCAAAATCATCACAATTGAAGCATCAGGCATTGCGCCTGCTGTGATGGCTGGTTTGGAACTTGGTGTACCCGTTATTTTTGCACGTAAATATCAGTCTTTAACCCTTAAAGATGATTTATATCGTTCAAAAGTATTTTCTTTTACCAAGCAAATTGAAAGCACCATTGCGATTTCTAAGAAACATATTAGCAAAGACGATAAAGCTTTGGTTATTGATGATTTCTTAGCGAATGGTCAAGCCGCTTTAGGTCTTGCTGACTTGATTCATCAAGCAGACGCAGAAGTTGTGGGTATTGGGATTGTGATTGAAAAATCTTTCCAACCAGGCCGTCAATTGTTATTAGATAAAGGCTACCGTGTTGAATCTTTGGCACGTGTTGAATCTTTGGCAAACGGTACGGTAAGCTTTGTAGAAGAATAAGCTGGTCTTACTTCAAAATTTTTCATTAAAAAAGAGTGCTTTAAGCGCTCTTTTTTATGCTTTTTGATCAGTAGCGTCTTTGTTTTGCCTTTTATTTTGATCAAACCCTCAGCTATATTGTGCAAATAAAGATATCACTCAGGTAAATAATAAATGAGATCAATCACTCAAAAATTAGTTGATCTACTCGACGTACAACAATTGGATGATGGTCTATTTCAAGGGCAAAACACACGATTATTTGGATCACACCTTGTGGGTGGGCAATTGGTGGCACAAGCATTAATTGCCGCATCAAAAACCACCAATCGCCCTGCACATTCATTACATGCTTATTTTATTCGCAGTGGTCGCACAGATATTCCAATTTTGTTTAAAGTTGAAAATTTAAGAGATGGCAAAAGTTTTGCCACTCGCCAAGTCTATGCTTGGCAAAATGGCCATATTATATTTTCAGCCATGGTTTCATTTGCCAATATTGAAGCAGGTTTAGAAAATCAGATTGAACCGCCTCACTACCCTTCGCCAGATGAACTGATCCCAGAACAACAACTGAAACAAATGATTTATGAGGATGTTCCTGAACCTGCACGCGCAATATTTATGCGTCAATTTTTTATCAATATCCATCCAGTGCAGCCATTCAACCCATTTAAACCGATAAAATTAGACACAAATTATGCTGAATATTTTCAAACCTTTGAAACTATTCCTACTCAACAAGATACACTCATGATGCACCAAGCCATTGCTGCATATTATTCTGACTATAACCTGCTGACGGTTTCACTTAGACCACATGGTGTCAGTTATGCGAACGGCAGTGTACGTAGTGCAAGTTTAGACCATAGCATTTATTTTCATACAGATTTTAGAGTAGATGAGTGGCTACTTTATGATATGAATGCAACACTATCTAGCCAAGCTAGAGGGCTTAATTTCGGGCGGATATGGCAAGATGGTAGATTGGTGTGTAGCGTTAATCAGGAAAGCTTAATGCGGCTCAAGCAATAACAAGATGTTTCTATAAGCTTGTATCAATCATTCTACCTATTACATTCACACAAAATATAAAGACTGATCACGGTATTCAGTTACAATCAAAATCATGTCATATCCCTGACATGATTGTAACGATAGCGATAAGCATGACAAAAATGCCAGTAGTGAACGTGAATATAAAGCTTAACCATAACTTAATGAAGACAAATGGACTTTGTTGAGTGAGTAAAAATCAATGACTGATGAACAAACAGTAAAGTGCCCAAAGTGTGGCTCTACAGACTTAGAACGCCGTGACCATGAACAACTTTTAGGCAAAGCAGGCAGTGTATTATTGACTTCTGCGGGTGCAGCAGCAGGAACTGTAGGCGGCGCTGCCTCTGGTGCGTCAATTGGTGCAGCTATTGGAACTGTTGCAGGTCCATTAGGTGTTATTGTCGGTGGAACTGTAGGAACCTTCGTAGGTGCAATCAGTGTTGGAATTACTGGTGGATTTCTAGGAAATCGCTTCGGTAAACGAGCAGGTGTGATTGTTGACCAAAATATCTTTTTTGATTACCAATGTAAAAAATGTAACCATCGCTTTAATTTAAAATAATAAAATTCAAAATATCACTCGCCAAAGAACTTCTCTTCTAATCCGTTAAAAGCGTGATAAAAGAGAAGTCTTTCAATTTTTATGCAGCTACCCACAAAATATCAAAAATTATGGGTTTAACTTTTTAACCGTTTCACCTAGACGTTTGCCCTGTTCTGCACATAAAGCTTTTTCATCGGAACTTAAGTTTTGGTCATGACGTGGTCCACTGACATGACTGACCCCATACGGCGTACCGCCTGATTTGGTATTGGATAAGGCTGGATTGGCATTGGTCAAACCCATGATCATCATGCCATGATGAAACAATGGCGGTAGCATCGTTAACAAGGTACTTTCCTGCCCACCATGCATTGAACCTGACGCGGTAAATACACAAGCGGGTTTATCGTGTAATGCACCATTTAACCAAAGACTTGTGGTTTGATCCCAAAAGTATTTCATTTCAGATGCCATATTGCCAAAACGTGTTGGTGAACCTAAAGCTAATCCTGAACAATTTTGTAAATCATCCAATGTACAATAAATATCGCCATGTTCTGGAATGCTGGCTTCTGCTTCTTTTACAACAGTGGAAAGGTTAGGCACCGTCCGAATTTTTACTGCCACACCCGCCGCTTCTACACCGTTGGCAATCAAGTGTGCCATCTCTTTGGTAGATCCATATTTACTGTAATAGAGTACGAGAACATAAGCTTGCATAGAGATTTCTTGATTTCAACATAAGAAAATAAAACTATACGGTATTTTTCTGCTTTTTTGGGTAAGCTAGACAATGAAAATGTAAGACATACTGAAAAATAATTGAGATCAAAGATATATATGCTTGAATTACTTAAAAAACTACCCTTCTATGAAAAAACTTGGTTTCAATTCATTCTTTTTGTAATTGGTCGTTTTGAAGCAGATCGTTGTCGTGAACAGGCGGGTTCACTCACTTATACGACATTATTTGCTGTTGTTCCAATGTTGACTGTTTTCTTGGTTATTATCTCATCAATCAAAGCCTTAGAGCCTGCTAGACAACAACTCCAGCAGATGATTTACAGTAATTTCTTGCCGAAAACCAGCATTGCTTTCGATAAGGCTTTTAATGTCTTTACTGAGAATTCAAGTAATTTAACTGTTATTGGTGTGTTGTTTTTATTCATTACCACAGTACTGATGCTTACCAGTATCGAAACGGTTTTTAATCGGATTTGGCGTGTTCAAGAAACGCGTAATGGCATCATTGGCTTTATGCGTTATTGGACCATTATTTCTTTAGGTCCGATTTTATTGGGAAGTGCCTTTGTCATTTCATCAACATTGGCCTCTATGAATGTTTTAAGTAATAACTTTGCTGGTTATGAAGTTGATGGTACGGCGTTACTTGGAGTCATTTCTTTTGCACTGACCACTTTAGGCTTTTTCATTTTATATTGGACCATTCCAAATCGTAGTATTCCTGTTCGAGCGGCTGCGATTGCAGGTCTTTTCGGTGCGATTGCATTTGAGCTACTTAAAAACCTATTTGGTTTTGTTATGGCAAATTTCACCAGCTATACCCTTGTCTATGGTGCTTTTGCTGCTGTACCAATTTTCCTATTATGGATCTTTTTATCGTGGAATATCGTCTTATTGGGTGTGGAAATCAGCTATGCCCTTACTGCATTTCATACAGGTAAAATCCAGACCCGCCATCCTGTGTTGATGATGCTCGATATTCTAGAATTATTTTATAAAAAACAAAAAACGGGCGAAGTGGTAACTGATGCAGAAGCACTCAATATTTTAGGTCGCGGTGAAATTGGACGCTGGCCAGTTTATATCCAACTTCTAGAAAAACAGAATTTGGTTAAATGTACTGACAATAATGAATATGTGCTGGTCAGAAATTTAGATGAAATTGATTTCTGGTCATTCTATACATCATTACCTTATACCCTCCCTCGTCGTCATGATGTTGAACATGTACATGATGATGATGTTTGGATGAAACATATCGGTCCAACCTTAATCGAATCCGATGAATATTTGGCAGCCAAATTATCGATTCCGCTTTCAACCATTTTGGATGATAAGTAATTTTAATCAAGATAGATAAACAACTTCCCTTTCCAAGCAATGCCCATTGGAAATGGGAAGTTATATAACTTTTTGATGAATCATTATAATTTCGCAATAGCCAAATCCACTGCATAAAGCGGATAAAAGACACCACAATGGTATAAACCTGTCTTTTTTCTAGGATATAATTCAAAGTGGACAACAGATCTTTTTTATTCAGGCAATCTTTGCATGACAATAACAAAAACAAGCGAGAAAAATATACTGACTCAACTCAGTACCAATGATGAGATTATTGCACCATTATGGCTTATTTTTCGACATGATCCCGCACTGTCTGTTTATCCTAAACATGGGCATGCTTGGGGCGAATTTATTTATGCCTTTAATGGGGTAATGGAAGTCAATATTGGTCAAATTAATTATATTACGCCCCCTCCATATGGAGTTTGGTTACCACCAAATACGCAACACAGTGGTTTAAATCGGACTCCTGTTTCCCATGCAACTTTGTATGTTCATCAGTCCTTATGTAGAGCCTTACCCCAACAAGCAGGAATTCTTTTAACCTCACCCTTGGTTTCAGCAATTTTACAGCACATCAAACAGCACCCAATGCAAGCATCTGAGCCTGAATATTTGCGGCTATTACAGGTATTACTTGATCAATTACAACATGCTGAGTTAATCGGTAGTTATTTACCCCATACCAATCATGCTGCCTTAAAACAAGTTTTGGATTTTTTACATGCCCACCCTGCTGATCACAGTACGCTAGAGGCTTTAGCCCAACGGATTAATATGACTGAACGTACCTTGGCAAGACTGAGTCAAAAAGAGTTGGCAATGTCACTCAATGAATGGCGACAACGCCTTAAAGTCATGAAAGCGATGTCTATGCTCAATGAGGGAAAAACGGTTGAAAGCATTGCACTGGATTTAGGTTATGCCAATGCTTCTGCTTTTATCAATATGTTTAAACGTTGGATGATGCGTACCCCAGATCAGTTTAGAAAATTATTACATCACTAAATCAACTTTTTAAATTTTGAGTAGATGAAGTGGAGTGATCTAAATACAGATAATGAACAATCTTCCCGACCAATCTATACGCCGATCTAAAAATGCATGGGCTGAATTTAACTTTGGGTTATGTATTAATTCACCAAAGTCATCCAGCTTTTCTGCTTCTTCGCTATCAAAGCGTTTCGTCCAAGCTTCTGCACGATAGCTAAAAAATAGCGATGCTGTAAATTTCAACTGATAAATAAAGCGGGATATATCCCAAAAGTTAGTGATGAATTATTGTTTTATAAAACTGTAGAGAATAAAAAACCCAATGCGTATTGATTATAAATAAACACTGGGTTACTTGAATTTTAAATGCTTATTTTACAAAAGTTTTCCAAACAAAATCTTGGCTTTGACCATGTAAAGTCATACTCAACTGATCACCAGAAGCCAATGCTGCAACACCTGCTGGTGTCCCCGTCATCACCACATCCCCTGGTTCTAAAGAGAATACTTGGCAGATGTCTGCAAGTAAGTAAGCAATATCAAAAATCAATAAAGCAGTATCGCCCTTTTGACGAACCTCATCATTTACTGCAAATTCAAAAGTAACAGCCGACCAATCTTTAATTTCATCCACACTGACCCAATCTGCCAGTACACATGAACCATCAAAAGCTTTTGAACGTTCCCAAGGCTGGCCTTTGCCCTTTAAGTCATCTTGGAGATCACGTAAAGTTAAATCTAAGCCTAAAGTCACCGCACCAATCGCATCCAATACTTTATCTAAATTGGTTTCACCCTTAAGTGGCTTATCGATACGTAACGTCAGTTCACACTCATGGTGGCAATTTCCCCACGCCTCATTCCAAGAGATACCGTCTTGCAATGAAATCAAACTACTGGGCGGCTTGATAAATAAGACTGGACGATCTGGAATTGCGTTACCTAATTCTGCTGCATGCGCTGCATAACTACGACCGACACATACAATTTTAGATGGACGTGTACTCATATTGTTCCCTTCTTATTGCTCAGCGTTAAAAACTTTATAATTCCAAATTACTTTTTAAAAGTATTGATAAAAATCGTTTGATCTGCGAGTGTAGCAAATGCTCGTTTAGGCACAATCACTACAGTACGATTTTTTAATTCGATCATATAGGTAAGCTTGCCTTCGGCAAATTTATCTACATCTGAATAATGATGAACTTGCTTTGGACGACCACTACTAAATAATTCCATATAGTCTTGAAATAATTCAATACCTTGTTCGCTTTTACCAAATTGATATTTAACGAATTGGCGTTTAAACATCATCGGTAAAAACCAATACCGCATCAGCATTTGCAGAATTAAGAAAAAAGCACCTAAGCAAACATAATATTTACCCACACCCTCTAAACCGAGGTAAATCCCCCAAACCATGATTCCGATGCTGACCAAAGGCGTGAGAAATTGGCTAATTTGCTTTTTACCAAAAGTTGCCAGTTTAAAACCATCTTGAGATTCTTCTAAATTAAGATAATAACGTGCAGATAATGCAGGCTGGGTGTCTGACATAGTTGCTTCAATACAAATGTTTTACGATACCAAGATATTACACTAGATTTTTCCAGCGAGATGCGGATTTTCATCTTGTTTTACAGAACACCTCTATTTTTTAAAAGTGAATCCTTTTAGGGTCTTTCATACAAATGGTTTTTATAAAAACAAAAGATTGCCGCTTATCAAGGTACAAAAGGAATTGAGATGAAAGCTTTTTATTTAAATATCGGTCTCGTGCTCTTAATCGGTATCAGTCAAATCAGTTTCGCGAAATTGGTCACTTGGACCGATAATATTCCCAGCGCGTTAAAGCCATTTGACAATAATGCTCAGCAAATCGCAGCAATTGCACAAGACAATATTTTAATTTATGCCCATCCAGCGACCAAGACGTCGCTACCGACATTCAGCAAACAGCCTCAACCTATCGCTAAATTTTCAACAGCAGCCATTGTTGTGCCTGTAAGTAGCCAAGAAGTGGCTAAAACCTTAAGCCATTACACCCAATATGTTGGGTTATTCCCGACTTTAAAATCAGCAAAAGTCATAGAAACAGCAGGACCTGTCAGTCAATTGAAATATCGTATTTCCATCCCGACACCAATACCAGTATTGAATTTTAATGAAGATGTGGTGATGCAGCATCAAATTGGACAAAATAGCATTTCAACCATGGTGATTGATGGCCCAATTCCTTATGCATTAGGGAAATTTGAATGGTTCAATTTAGCTGACAACAAAACCTTAGTGACCCTGACGCAATGGGGCGATTTAAACCAACCGCAGGGTTTCCTATTTAAGAAAATTTTAAATGCTTTCCCTGAAGTAAAACTGGCGATTCCAAATGGTTCGAGCGCCTTTGTTTTAGAAGCACTCAAAAATAAATATACGGCTAAAAAAGTGACGGCATTAAATGCAGGGCAACTGCCTAGCCCACAATTAAATACAGCTCAAATCAATAAAATTGTTCAGGTCAGTGCCAACGCGCAACAGCCCGTCAGTATTATACTTAATCCTGTTACTGTACCTTATACCCATGGTCGAGAGGTTTTACGCTTTACCACAAGCTTTCAATATTTAAATGCCACCCCGCTACAATTACAACGTTGGACACAACCCTTATCCTATAAAGAAATTTTTCCAAAACAAATCAAAAATATTAAAACCACAGCGATCAATACACAAGGACAAGATGCAGACTTTAAAGTCAGTGTCGGATTGGGGGTTATTAGCATCCCATTTGATTTTAAAATGCGTTTTAGCTATCCCAAAGCCACTGAAAATAACTTCTATGCCAATGGCGGTGATCTACGTTATCTCAAAGGTCAAATTCAATTTTTACCCCAAGGTAATAACACCTTACTCAAAATGACCACCACCATCAAAATTGATGAAAAAGCACCATTTCTACTCAAAGCAGCACGCAGTTTACCCTACCATGAAATGTTACCTGCACTGGGTGCAAATGCAATTTTTGCTCAAAAAGTAAAATAGTGTAGATTGAACTTTTAAACTCAATTAATCAGCCAGATGTTTGATTGTTGTGCCAATATTAAATAGGAAATATAACGGGATTGCGACCAGATCACCGACTAAAGTGACGGGGGTTAAGGCTATTTTCTGCAACAGTGTTTTAGAATGTAATGAGTATTTGGTTTTTCCTTGTGTATACATCGCAATTGTATAGTTCTGACTAAAGTTCTGAAATTTCATATTTTTAATTTCAGCGTTTAACCCCACTACACGTCCAACCAATCCAATTTTTCTTTGATAAAATTCAGAGTTTTCCCGGCCATATTCGTATTGACTCAGTCCAAGTCGAGATAACTTATTTTCTTCCTGTCCAGTTAAATTCTTTTTTGCATAATACAGTTCAATATCACTGCTAAATTGAGCTGCTTGTGGATTTTTTTGATCATCGCTTTCCGGCATTAAAGACAAGCTAAAATAATTGTCACTCGGACGGACTGGTTTGATTCGCCAATACTTGGCGTCTAAATCAGATCGAATGGTTTCTAAAATTTCCTTATTTCCAATATCAATCATATACGCATATTTTTGCCCAACCACGATTAAGGAGATATCTACATTGTTTATATCATGGCTATTTTTTGAGGAAGCATTTTCTTTTAAATAGGCAAAACCGACAATTTGATCCTGATCTACAATTACTCGATCTGCATGGGTTGAAACCACTTTACCCGTCGCCAACCTACCAGAATCACTGTTATTCCACAGAATGGCGGTACATCCAGTCATTTGACTGATGACCAACACGATAAAGAATGAGAGATATTTATGCATGAATGATTGGCCTTATTTTTATTATCTTGCTCATTGTGCCATCATTTAGGCACAAAAAAACCGCAATAAAGCGGTTTTTTTAATATTTTATCAAGTTGGTGCGCTCAGAGAGATTCGAACTCCCGACCCCTTAGTTCGTAGCCAAGTGCTCTATCCAGCTGAGCTATGAGCGCGACGTCTTGATGGGACGCATTATACGCCTTTTCATTTTTTTGTTAAGGATTATTTCAATACTTAAGCACCAAGTGTTTAGTATTTGGGCTATTTATCTTTAAATCGACAAAAACCTAGAATCTACGTATTTATACACTGCTTGCATGCTGTTTCATTTGAAATTGAATTAAATATTTTTCAGTAAACAACCAAAATAAATAGCCAACTATACTCAATAGGATTCCAGCAGCACACACGGCATACCATCCCCAATGACCATAGAGTGTTGTTGCCAGTAATGAGCCCACTGCACTACCCAATGCATAAAATAACATATAAGCACCCACCAATCGCCCATGTAGTCGAATATCCGCTTGGAAGATCAGACTTTGATTAATCACATGGATTGATTGAATAGCTACATCTAATAAAATAATCGCTAAAATAAAAATCCAAATTGAAAAATATAAGCAGTTTAAAATGACCCAAGCTCCGATCAGTAGTAGAAACGCATATTGTGTAACACGCTGCGCATAGCCTCGATCAACCAACACACCAACACGGATTGCCATAACTGCACCGATGGCACCAATGATGCCTAAAAAACCAATCAAGCTATGTGAATATTCAAAAGGCTGAACAGATAAAGGAAACACCAGTGCATTCCAAAACAGATTTAAATTGACGAAAATGATGAAAGCAAGTACACCTCTAATCTGTAACACTCTATTTTTAAACAATTGTTCAAACAATGAAAAGATTATCTGGGAATAAGTGAATTGCTGAGTAGGATCTTTTTCGATGCGGATAACAGCTAAGTATTTCCATAAAAACACACTGATCATACTCATACATAATACTGAGAATATATATACCCCTTGCCATCCAAACCAATCGGCTAAACTACCAGACAGTACCCGAGATAAAAGTATACCAATCAACACACCTGCTTGGACTGTACCCACGATTTTGCCGCGTTCATCAGCAGCCGCCAAAACTGATGCATAAACAATTAAGCCTTGGGTCATCGCTGTGCCCAACATGCCCACAATCAGCATACTCAATAACAACGTGAAAATATGATCTGAAAAAACCAACGAGATTAAAGCTAGGCATAAAATGATGGACTGAAACAACATCAAAGATTTTCGTGGTATTAAATCGCCTAAAGGCACAATAAAAATTAATGCAATGATTGATCCCACTTGAGTCAATGAAACAACTAACCCCACCCACGAATAATCTAATTTAAAATCTTGAGCAATAAGATCCAGCAATGGCTGTGCATAATAAACATTTGCAACACTCAATCCAGCAGCACACGCCAACAACATGACCAAGATTGGAGAAAGATGGGATTGTTGTTGCTCTCTTGTTTTATTGCGCTGATGATGATCTGTTTTGTTCATTTTGCACCAATCTAGTTTTAATTTGCAACCAGATTAAATTACGCAATCTTGTTTTAAATTGCAACTAGATTTATAGTCTATTTTTAAGATGAAATATGGACAACTGATGAATCAAGATAAATATGAAGCTTGCCCAGTTGCGCGGTCAGTGCAATTGATTGGAGATCGTTGGGCTTTATTGATCATTCGCGAAGCTTTTGATGGGGTAAAACGATTTAGTGATTTTCAAAAAAATTTAAATGTCGCCAAAAATATTTTATCTGATCGTTTGGCTAAACTTGTTGATGCTCAAATTCTAAAGAACCAACCAGCATCTAATGGTTCAGCCTATTTGGAATATGTGCTCACTGCACAAGGTTATGCACTGTTTCCAATCATCGTGGCATTACGTCAATGGGGTGAGCAATTTTTATTTGCTGAGGATCAACCACATTCTATTTTGCTTGAGAAAAATACAGGTGATGAATTGGCACTTATGCAGCCAATGACAAAAAAAGGAAAACATCTACTTGCACAAGAGACCTTTGTGAAAAAGATCAATTAAATGCAAATCATGTTTTCCCAGTTAAAGTGGATACTCGTTTTAAAGAGCAAACTTAAGTTTTAATGGTTTTACTCAACCAATAAATCTTTTGGATTAATGCTATCACCGTAGACAGGTTTTAACGTCTTTTCATATGCTTGCTGGATAACCCCTGCTTTAGATAATTTTTCTAAGTCTTGATTCAACCAATCCAATAATTCTTTATCACCCTTCTTGACTGCAGGTGCAATCAAATCATGCTGACCCAAGCTGGTAATACCCACTGTATAATTTGGGTTCTCTTTTGCCCAAGCAAGTACCAATAAATTATCATGTGCCAAAGCCACACCACGTCCATCTTTCAAAGCATCAAAGGTCTCTGTATTCTGCTCGTACTTTTGTAATTTAATTTCAGGATGTGATTTGCTAAAGAATGAGTCTGCTGTCGTGCCTTTATTGACCAATAAAGTCTGGTCTTTAAGTTGTGCAATATCTGTAATTGGCTTGGCTTTAGGCGATACAACACCCAAAGAAACTTTTAAATAAGGCTGAGCAAAATCTACAACTTCCTTGCGTTCAGGTGTCACGGTGAAATTAGCAAAAATAATATCGACCTTATTGGCTTTAAGGTACTCCACACGATTGGCAGCCTCCGTTAAAACAAATTGAACTTTGTTTTCATCTCCTAATAGGTCTTTGGCAACATGCTTAGCAATTTCCACATCAAATCCTTGGTTTTTACCTTGTGAATCCAAGTAACCAAAAGGTGGCTTATCACTAAACACCCCGATACGAACCACACCATTTTTCTTAATTTGTTCAATACTTGAGCTGGTTTTTTCAGTTTCAGCAGTTTTTTCAGTTGTTGAAGCATTTTTATTACACGCCGCCAACCCTAAGCTAAGCACAGAGGCTGCAAGTAGATGAGTCAGCTGTTTTATTGATATGTTCATTTAATTTTCCTCTAATCTATTTTCATACTTAAACGATGATTTCTTTTCGTATTTAAACGCTTTGATGCAATTTTTATTTCAGTTTCACATCCAAAAAGACTTGAGCGTCCACAGTTCCACCGTAAACTGGCTTTAAGGTCTGATCATAAATCTTCTGAATTTCACCTGTTTTTTGTAAGCTTGAAATTTCAGTATTGAGCCAATTTAGAAGTTGGGTATTGCCCTTTTTCACTGCAGGTGCAATAAAGTCTTGATTACCAATTTGCTGAATTCCCGCCGTAAATGTTGGATTCTCAGCTGCCCATGCCAAGGCATAAGTACTGTCTTGAGAAATTGCATCACCACGACCATCTTTCAGTGCATTAAAAGCATCGGTATTTTGTTCAAACTTTAATAAATTAATTTTTGGGTAATTCTTAGTGAAATAAATATCTGATGTCGAGCCTTTATTGACGATCAAGGTTTTGCCTTCGAGCTGCTGAATATTGGTAATCGTCTTGGCTTTAGGGGATACGATGCCTAAAGCAGCCTTTAAATACGGTTGGGCAAAATCAACCACTTGTTTACGTTCAGGAGTGACTGAAAAACTGGCAAATACCGCATCTGCTTTACCCGATTTTAAAAACTCCACACGGTTAGCAGCCTCAGTCACCACAAATTCAACTTTATTTTCATCCCCAAGCAAATCTTTGGTCACTCTTTTTGCTAAAGCGATATCAAAACCTTGTGGTTTACCTGCACTGTCCACATAACCAAATGGTGGATTATCTGCAAAAACAGCCACACGAAACACGCCCTGCTTTTTAATCTGATCTAAAGATTGATCATTCTGGGTATTTTGCTCCGCTGATGCAATTGGTTCAGTTGGCTGACTACATGCGCTCAACATTCCCATACATAAGGCCACACTCAATGTTCGAACAACGTTGGAAATATTAAAAAAAATCGATGGTTGAGTTAAATAAGATAAAGCCATACATCCTCATTTTTATAGATCATTCTGTGTTGCTATTAGGGTGAATATTGATGTCTAAATTACTGTTAATAATTCAACATATTTAAAAAGGCTTTTGCCCGTTCAGTCTGTGGATGCTCAAAAAATTGTCCAGGTGTGGCTTGCTCAATAATTTTGCCTTTATCCATAAAAATAATTCTGTCGGCGACTTTTCTGGCAAAAGACATTTCATGAGTCACGATCAACATGGTCATTCCTTCATGTGCAAGTTTTAAAACCACATCTAATACTTCACGGACCATTTCAGGGTCTAAAGCAGCGGTGATTTCATCTAGCAGAATCACTTGAGGCTGCATCACCAATGAACGCACAATTGCGATACGTTGCTTTTGCCCACCCGATAACTGTCGCGGATAATCTCGCTTACGATCGTATAAACCGACACGTTTCAATAATTCGTCTGCAACTTTCTCAGCTTCAGCTCTTGTTCGTTTTTGAACTTTTAAAGGGCCTAATAAAATGTTATCAATCACATTCATATGCCCAAAAAGTTCATAGTTTTGAAACACCATGCCAATTTTTTGACGTACATCCACCCACGCTAAATCTTTGCCCAATACACCTGAGCCAGCTAAATTGATTGTGCCCCCCTGTATTTTTTCCAAGCCATTGATACAACGCAACAATGTGCTTTTTCCACACCCAGATGGACCAAGGATCACCACGACTTCACCCTGTTTTACGTCCAAATCTATGCCTTGTAAAATATGACTTTCTGCAAATGATTTCTGTAAATGTTGTATAGATAACAAAGTCATGATTACTCCCAAACTTTTTCTAAATGCGTCGCTACACGGGATAAGGGATAGCAAATGATAAAATATAAAATAAAGATCAAACCATAAATCCAAAGAGATGCATTCGGAACAATTAACAGCGAATTTTCAATAATTTGCTGTCCAACTTTAATTACTTCGACCACGCCAATCAGCACTGCCAAAGAGCTGGTTTTAATCATACGCGTGAATAAATTGATTGCGCCTGGTGTGACTCTTTTTAAACTCTGTGGGAAAATCACATAGCTCAAAGTTTGCATAGGACTCAGGCCAAGTGCATGTGCAGAATCGTGTTGATGTTGATCTATCGATGTGATGGCAGCACGAACTAGATCGCCCATTTCAGCTGTGCCCCATAATACAAAGACCACAATACATACCAGTACCGCTGAGAGCTGCCAGTTAAACCATGTTGCAAAGCCAAAATAGAAAACAAACAATAAAACTAGAATTGGAATAATCCGAATCGCTTCTAAATACAATCGACACAAACTTTTAATCAGTAAATTTTTTGACGTCATAATGACACCGAAAATCGTGCCAAAAATTGCTGAAAAAAATACTGATATAAAGGCAATTTTTGCAGTAACCCACAGCCCTTCCAGTAATCGTGCAAGATGACTGGGTTGAAACAGATAATCAAATTCCATGGCTCACCTTCCGACTGCGATATTCCAGATAACTGGTGAGAATAGACACAGGCAATAAAATAATCAGATAAGACATGATCAAGAGAAATAATGCTTCTGTGGTTTTATAATCCATACCAATTAAGTCTTTGGTGACAAACAATAGTTCCACCACTGCAATGGCACTTACCACAGAACTTTCTTTAATCAGAAATAAACAATTTGCACCAATTGCAGGAATTGAAATTGCTAGAGCTTGAGGGAAGATCACATATTGAAAAACTTGCAGTGGATTCAGTCCTATACTTTCACCTGAATCAATTTGCCCTTTGGCCACAGCTTGTAAACCTGCACGAAAGGCTTCAGCCATATAGCTTCCACCTAGAAAAGTTAGACCAATGACCCCACAGGTAAATCCATCAATTTTAATCCCCAGTTTTGGTAAACCGTAATAGAGAAAAAATAACTGAATCAATAAGGGCGTATTGCGTGATAATTCAATGTAAATTTTGACAATTTTGTCAAAGACCCGTACCCGATAGGTAATGAGAATACTGCAAATTAAACCAACCAATATTGCGAGAATAATACTGATGATTGAGATTTTGAGTGTGGTCACCATTGCTGAAGCAAACTGTGGCATCACACTGTAGATATATTGCCAATTCAAAGAAATCGTCCAAAATAATTATTTTATTGTTACGCTCTAAAGCAGAAAAAATGATTTGGAACCATCTTACAGTGAGAATTTTTTCTAAATAAATATGATTATCAGATAAGCTTTTCTATAAAAATAATGCTGGATAATGCTTACTTTTTTGTGAGAAAAAATCAGCGAAGTTAAAATTGAATATTCATCAACCCCAAGCAATTATTCGACATTCACTACGTCTAACAATTCCATACATTCAGCACAGAAGATGACAGATTCATTCTCTAAACTTTGGATTTGCAGTTCATAAACAAAACCTGTCAACGTGCGATTACAGCCATCACACTGTTGCAGGTTGAAATAACAAATAAAATCAACATGCTGGTAAATATAATATCCATCTGTATATTTCTTCATGTTCTTCTTTCTAAAGCTTCGGTTATTTTAATTATTTTAATGTTTTTAGCCCTAGAATAGATGTTCTAATCCTTGCTCTGCGACAGGAATAGACGTGTAAAAAAGGATAAAACTCATTTTATTTAAATTCCAACTCAATCAATCGTGTACTATTATTTCATCAATATTTCTATAAAAATTCAGATAATAAAAGGAAAAAAATGGGACATTACTCAACACTTTTGATTTCATCCGATCTCGATAGAACTATTGGGCAAATGGATGAAAATGAAACCTATCAAGAAGTTAAATACTCTATTCCGTTATTTTGGTTGGCCTTATTTAAAGTTGAAGACATTACCGCTATTCAAGATGAAGATGACTTAACCTATTACGTCTTTCGTGCAACGATCTTAAAAAGCTGTGAAACGTTTAAATCCAGACTCAACATATGGTCAGCACTCTATAATGATGAAAAAGTAGCAATTTTAGCTCAATCATTTTTACAATATTTACAACGTACTCCAACATTTTCAGTCGAGTTAAACATTACTGATATTATGGGAATGATGATTGATCCATTTAGCATAGAAACTAGAAATGAAATGGTGGATATGATCCATTTCATCGAACAAAAACATCGAGATCCCAAAAGTCTATCACCTTCAAAATATTGGCTGCCAAAATCTTTCGAACTTAATACACCCCAAAATCGATATTTAGATATCGATGGTTTTGGAGAGTCTTTACTCCCCTGTTTTGAGGTCGATAAATGGTTAAGTAACAATGAAAAGACACAACAGCCTGTTAAAAACAAATTCAATGCGTCTTTTGATGAGGTCCATTTTTATCGAATGCTGCTATCCAAAGCTGAAATCTCACCAAACAGTTCATTCGGTTTTAAACATCGGTTTTTAATTCTGACGCGAATTAAAAATAAGGAGTTACGCAAAAGGCTCTTTCAAATATTTTTCTTTAATGAAATCCTATTTTTCTGTTTATTATGGCTTAGTCTAAGTTTAATTAGCATCTTTTTTCTTTTTAAAATTAGCACTTTTTCCTATTTAGAGATAACTGGCATTATTATTGGGCTTATTGCATTTAGCTATTTTATTTTTCGTAAAATAGCCAAGAGAATCAATATATTCAACCAACTAAAATCATCAATCTAAATTTCAGGTACAAAAAAACCGCAACGTATGCGGTTAATTCTTCAAGTTGGTGCGCTCAGAGAGATTCGAACTCCCGACCCCTTAGTTCGTAGCCAAGTGCTCTATCCAGCTGAGCTATGAGCGCAATACTTGTGTTGCCAAAAGGCATTCGTTACATCATGATTAACTTATTGGTGCGCTCAGAGAGATTCGAACTCCCGACCCCTTAGTTCGTAGCCAAGTGCTCTATCCAGCTGAGCTATGAGCGCGTCATAAGTAATCGTTGGCGGTGAGAGAGGGATTCGAACCCTCGATACAGTTACCCGTATGCATCCTTAGCAGGGATGTGGTTTCAGCCACTCACCCATCTCACCGTAACGAGCCGCCATAATACAAACTAAAACCCGATTCGGCAAGTGATGACATTAAAAAAAATAGAGAAATTTACTCAATTAAATACTTTTTAAGCGATTTTCATCATTTTGTTGTTTTTTTATGCTGCAAAACAATCACAATCTACAAATACAAAGAAAATTTCTCTAAAAATTAAATTAAAAACACAATATTGCAATCAATTACGTGCAGTATTCCACTGTATGTCTTATGCTAATCCTATCTTCTGACTAGAAACCAAATACATCATGAAAAATTGGGTCGATCCTGAAGCCAAAGCTGAAGCTGAGCGTTACGACAATCCCATTCCAAGTCGTACCCTTATCCTAGAAATCATTGAACGAAAACAAGAAGCATTGTCACATGCAGATCTTGTTGAACTGCTTGAAATTGTCGATCAAAAAAGTATAGATGCGCTCAGCCATCGTTTAAGTGCAATGGTCCGTGATGGTCAATTGATGAAAGATGGTTTTAAATATCAGCTGATGGCCGATCAACCTACCCTAGACGCTACTGTTTATGTCAACGCTAAAGGTTTAGGCGTTGCAAGCTTAGATGGGAAGAAAGATGAGTTCCTTCTGCCTGAGCGCGAATTACGTCAAGTCTTCCATGGTGACCGCATTAAAGTCCAACAAACTTCTGTAGACCGTAAAGGTAAAGCTTGGGGCTATATTACTGAAGTGACTCAACGTCGAGTTAAACAACTGATCGGTAAAGTTGCAGAATTTGAAGGTGAATACTTTATTCAACCTGCACCGCCCAATGCGCATCAACCCATAACTTTAGAAAAAGAACTGATTGAACATGCCAAAGCCAAAGTCGGCGATGCATTACGTGTTGAAATTGATGACTATCCAACACGAGATGAATTTGCGACAGGTCATGTGATTCAATCAATGGCGGATAAAGCCGATACTGAAATCATTATCCCGCAAACCATTTTAGAATATGGTTTACCTTATGAATTCCCAGAAGAAGTCATCAAAGAAGCCGAAGCGTTTAAAGAACCCTCTGCAAAGGATCGTCAAGGTCGTATAGATTTACGAGATTTGCCTTTAGTTACCATTGATGGTGAAGACGCACGTGACTTCGATGATGCAGTCTATGCTGAAAAACGCCCTGGTGGTGGCTATCGTGTCGTTGTCGCAATTGCAGATGTCAGTCATTACGTCCGTGTTGGTAAACCTTTAGATGATGAAGCGCAAGAACGTGGTACATCCGTGTATTTCCCACACTATGTATTACCGATGTTGCCTGAAGCACTTTCAAATGGCTTATGTTCTTTAAATCCACATGTTGACCGTTTATGTATGGTGTGTGATTTAAATTTAAGTCGTGCTGGTAAAGTGACTAAATTTGAATTTTATCCATCAGTGATGCATTCAAAAGCACGTTTAACCTATACCCAAGTTGCACAATATTTAGATGGCGACAGCAATGCGATTCCTGAAGACCGTGATGTCCGTAAGTCAGTTAATACGCTCTACCAATTGTATGAAACTTTAAAAGGTTTACGTGCACAACGTCATGCAATGGAATTTGAAACCGTTGAAACCTACATGACTTTTGATGAATTGGGTGGAATTAAAGAAATTTTACCGCGTTCACGTAATGTTGCGCATAAGCTTATTGAGGAATGTATGTTGCTTGCTAACGTTGCAGCAGCAGAATATTGCTTAAAAAATGAAGTTCCAATGTTGTATCGTGTGCATGAAGCACCAGAGTTTTCACGCATTCAAAAAGTAAAAGACTTTGTAAAATTATTGGGCTTTAAATTCCCTGACCAACCGACACAAGCCGATTATCAAACGGTGATTGAAGCAACCAAAGATCGTATTGATGCACCGAGTATTCATGCGGTGTTGTTACGTTCAATGATGCAAGCCTACTATGGTCCAAAAAATGTGGGGCACTATGGCTTGGCTTATGAAGCATATACCCATTTCACTTCACCAATTCGTCGATACCCTGATCTGCTATTACATCGTGCGATTAAAGCCAGTTTAACCAACAAAAAGTATCCTCTTTCAGGTGCAGCATTAGAAGATGCGGGTGAACATTTCTCTGCAACTGAACGCCGTGCAGATGAAGCTTCGCGTTCGGTTACTTCATGGTTGAAATGTCACTATATGCAGCAACATTTAGGCGAAGAATTTGTTGGTGTGATCAGTGCAACCGCTGAATTTGGCTTATTCGTAACCCTAAAAGATTTATATGTGGATGGTATGATTCACGTGAGTCAATTGGGCGATGACTACTTTGTTTATGACCAAGTTAGTCAAAATTTAGTTGGTCAAAATCGTGGTCAAGCCTTTGGCTTGGGTGACGAAGTCAAGATCAAAGTTGCTGGGGTTAACCTAGAAGAACGTAAGATTGATTTTGAATTGTTACAACAACTGTCGCATGCGGGCCGTGTAATCCGTAGTCGTGCACCACGTGTTGCAAAACCCGTTGCCAAAGAAGAAGTTTTTTCTGAACGTCCTGTCAAAGTTAAATCTGAATCTGACAGTGGGAACGCCAGCGAAGATGGGGAACGTCCCATTCGAAAGAAAAAGCCCAAAGGAAAACCCAGCTCTTACAATAAAAAACCTGGAAAAAGTACTGCAACTCAGCCTGAAACAAAGGCTAAAGATAAAGTGAAGAAAAAGGCTAAAGCAAAAAAGAAGAAGTCGAACGCAAAAGCAAAGACTGAGTAATTTTGACTTACCGCAAAATCAGAGAGTTTCGGCTCTCTTTTTTTATAATTATAGTCACACCACCTAATTACTCATACAAGTGATTTGCTTCAAACCATTGATCACAAATCAAGCTTATCTTTTTGTATGAACTTTTATAAACTATTAATTGTCAATTATTTTTTATACTTTTGAATCATAGATGGCCGTTCTATCGTGTAGCGACAAGGATGTCGCCGTTGGGTGGGGGTACAGGACGTATCCCTCGCCCATGAGCAAAAACAAAGCACTGCTTTGTTTGCAGTGCAAGGTTTGGCATCGCCTACGCGATGGTATTTAAACTTTGAATGTAAAGCGTGGCAATGAAAGCTTTTTATAATCAAACAACTCATTTCCTCATGCAATTGATTTAATTAAAAATATTAATCAATAGAAATTATATTTTTGCGTATGATTTTTTTGACAGGTTGACTATTGTTTTAACAAAACTTTATTTTCAGAGTATTTTTTTAAAAATTGATTTTGTTTTAAGAAAAATGTAGTTTTTCACTTAATGATGGCTCCTCGTATTCTTCATCCCCATCATAAGTAAAGTCATAAACCTCTATCAAATAAATATGTTGCTCTTCTGGTTCTTGTTCAGGATCAAAACTTACTACTTTTAATAAATACTTTTCTTGTACCCTCATAGAGTCTTCCTTGTTTTATAATGCATGCATAGCGACTCTAATAACTCTAGAAATAACAGCATGAAAATTAAAAATATACTATCACTCTCAATACTGCTACTCAGCTGTGTAGCTTCTGCTGAAACCATCACCTTTAAAACCCAAACTATTCCCCCCCAATATACGAATTTTTCAGGAAATATTCCCTTTATCCAAGGCAAAGGTTTTGAAAAAATCAACCAACAGATCAAACACGAACTTTTGGCAGATGATGCTACACGTATCGACTTTAGTTCAGGAAAGATCTATCAGGATCAAAACTTTTTAAGTGTTTATACTCATTTAGAAATTGAAGGCGGACGCAGCTATTATCGTGAAAAGTATTATGTGATCGATTTAAAAAATAAACAGTTCGCAACATTGTCACAAATACTACAAAAATATCAATTGTCCGCAGCACAAATCTCAAATGAAATTGCTCAGCAACTTGATCCATGTATTGAAAATAAAACAGCAACGCTTTCTAAAACGGCTAATGACTGTGATAGCGCAGATCTGCAATACCTATACCGATACTATGCTGAAGATCGAGATTTTATTGCGCTAAAAAATGCAAATGGCTTTTATCTTAAAAAAGATATTTTAGGCATCAGTTTTGATGCGGGTGCATATTCTATCCCTTTTGAATACAACCTGAAAACCAAACAAGTCCATTAACATCTGTGTTAATTTTATTGTCACACCTTGATTTCCCCTGCCAGAAGCCCTACATCTATCTATAACTTAAGAAATGATTTGGCATAAAGCTCATGACACTAGAACAGGCAACGTTGCCAGTACCGCAATTTGATCAAATTAGTTTAGATCAACTCAAACAAAATATTGAAAAAGCCATCCAAGACGGTCAAAACTTTTTAAATGACTTGGTACAAGTCCCTGAAAGCATTCAAAAACAACTTGCAGTGATCGAAAATGTAGATTCACTTGAAAATAACATGAGTGAATCTTGGGGAATTTTGTCACACCTCAACGCAGTGATGAATAACACTGAAACGCGTGAAGTCTATCAAGACTTATTACCAAGTTTAAGTGAATACTACACTCAGATCGGTCAACACGTTGCTTTGTTCCAAACTTATCAAAATGTTTATGATCATGCGATGTTTAGCGACTTGCCAACGGCGCAACAAAGTGCAATTAAACTGGCTTTACGTGATTTTAAACTTTCAGGTGTTGCCCTTGAAGGTGAAGCTAAAAAACGCTATGCAGAAATTTCAGCACGATTATCACAACTGTCTTCTGATTTTTCTAATCATGTTTTGGATTCAACCCAAGCCTATAGCAAAACTTTAACCACGGATCAGCTTAAAGGTCTACCACAAGGCAGTATTGAACTACTCAAACAATATGGTCAACAACGCGAACTAGATCAGCCTGTTGCGACCTTAGATATTCCATCTTATTTGGCCATCATGACCTATGCTGAAGATCGCTCGCTCCGTGAAGAAATTTATCACGCTTATGTTACACGCGCCTCGGACCAAGCTAGCGATACGCAATTTGACAATGCACCCGTAATGGTTGAAATCCTCAGCTTGCGTCAGGAAATGGCTAAGCTTTTAGGTTTTGACAATTTTGCTGAATATTCGCTTGCCTCAAAAATGGCACCGGATGTTGCCACTGTTGATCAATTTCTGGTTGATTTAGCAGAACATGCACGTACACCTGCATTAAATGAAATCGAAGAACTCAAAACTATTGCCAAACAAGATGGCATAGATGAGCTAAAACCTTGGGACAGCAGTTATTATTCTGAAAAACTAAAAGTTCAGCAGTTCAACCTTTCTCAGGAAGATTTAAAACCATACTTCCCTGCGCCTAAAGTGATTCAAGGCTTATTTAATGTGGTCAATCGTTTATATGGAATTCAAGTTATTGAACGCCAAGCACCACTTTGGCATACAGATGCCCATTATTATGAACTAGAAGACCAAGGCACTGTGATTGGTGGCTTTTACTTTGATCTCTATGCGCGTAACGGTAAACGTGGTGGTGCATGGATGAGTGGTTTCCGCTCGCGTATGCAAACCGAAACGGGGTTACAAAAACCAATCTGTTATATGGTTGGGAACTTTACCCCACCTGTCGGTGACCAACCTGCCCTATTAACACATGATGAAGTGAATACCTTATTCCATGAGTTTGGTCATGGCTTACACCATATGTTGACAGAAGTGGACAATATTGCAGTTGCTGGCACACATGGTGTTGCATGGGATGCAGTAGAGTTACCTAGCCAGTTTATGGAATTTTGGACATGGGATACTGAAAGCTTGGCTTTAATCAGTGAACATATTGAATCTAAAAACACACTTCCTGAGCATCTTTTAAAAGCATTACTCGATGCTCGTTTCTTCCAGTCAGGTATGCAAACTTTACGACAAATTGAATTTGCACTGTTCGATTTAACCATTCATAAACTTACACCTGCCCTAAATGCTGAACAAATCCAAGCAACTTTAGATGATATTCGCCAGAAGTATGCAGTTTTAGCAACAGCACCTTATAACCGCTTCCAGAATGGCTTTAGCCATATTTTTGCGGGCGGTTATGCTGCCGGTTATTATTCTTATAAATGGGCAGAAGTTTTAGCAAGCGATGCTTTTGACCGCTTTGAACATGAGGGTGTGTTTAATACCCAAACTGGACAAGAGTTCCGTAAGGCAATCCTTGCAGTTGGCGGAAAAGATACAGCACTTGATGCATTTATCAATTTCCGTGGTCGTGAACCTAAAATAGATGCATTATTACGTCATCAAGGTTGGACGAATAGCTAAAAAAACGCTTAAACTAACGGCCAAAATTGTTTAAAGTGTGGTGGGTGTATGAATATTAGACGTCGTTTCATTGCTGGTGCAAAATGTCCAAAATGTGAAGCGATGGATCGTATTGTTATGCTCACCCAAGACGATGCGGAATGGATTGAATGCATCGAGTGTGGATATTCTGAAAATCGCCCTACTCATGTAGATGCGCCTGAAGAACCTGCTATACCTGATGAAATTGGGGTCATTCAATTCAAGCCTCGCTCTTCAAAATAGATCGGACCGAATAAAATGCATATAGAACAAAGAAACAATTCAAAATTAATGTGGATTATTGCTGGTGGTTTGGGGGCAGTTATCGTTTTAATTGCTATTTTTTTCTGGTTAAATAACACCTCTGAAAGCACCCAAATCAATGAGCAATTGAATCAACCAACACCTACTACGAAGAAAGTGGAAGCAACGGCTCCGCCTGTGGCAACGCCTGTTGAACAAAGTGCTGCTTCAGAGACTGCCAATGTAGAATTGGTCAAAGAATCCATTTTAAAAGATAAAATCCCTGAAAATACCAGTTTAGCTAAAGAAGAAGTGGCTAAACTAGAAGATATCCAAAAACAACTCGATGATCAGCAACAAAACCTCAAGTCTCAACATGCCGATGCAGATCAATTGATTAAACTTAAGGAAGAGCAAATCAAGCTACTTCAACAACAAATAGCTGCACAAAATCAATAATTTTTGCCCATACGCAAAAATGATGATCTGATACCAGAAAAGCCTTAACCTATTTATAAGTTAAGGCTTTTTTCAATTTCAACTATAGATCCTCCAATATTTTAAAGTGAGTCAAATGATTGCTGTGTTGATTTTTTCCATTGGATTGGCTTTTGGATAATTTGCGCCAATAAAATTCCACAGAGTGTTAAACCACCACCAACCAAATGAAAAACTTGTAAATGTTCACCCAATAGCACTACGGCAATTAAAGCTGTAAACACTGGCAATAAATTCATAAAAATACTATTTTTATTGGGTCCCAAATGTCTTACACCTTCAATCCATAAATAAGACAATAAAATCGATGAGAAAATACTGGCATACAAAATCAAAGGAACGGTCTGTTGATTCAGTTGCATTTGTGATGCGGGTAAAAAGATAAAAAACGGCAAAACATATAAGATGGCAAAGGTCGACATGACAAAATTCGATTGCCATGCTGGGATCGGCATTTTCCAACGTTTTAACAGCACACCATATAAAGCGTAGCCGATTGCGGCAAGCAACATCAAGCCATCTCCAAGATGCATACCTTGGCTAAAAACTTGGGCAATATGCCCATGACTCAATAAATACAAAATGCCATAGAATGATAAGAAGCCTCCGATTACTAAGCCGTAGCTAATCTGATCTTTTAAAATCCATGTACTTAAAATAATCGTCAATAATGGAATCAATGCCGTCACAATCGCCATATTGGTTGCTGTCGTGGTTGTCGCTGCTTGATAAGACAAAAATTGGAATAAGGATACAGAAAGAAATCCACCTAAAGCCAAATGTTTCCAATACTGGCGAATAATATGGCGATTTTTCCAACTGGGAATCAATACAAAAGTACTCATCACCGCAAGCGCAAAAACCAAACGATAAAATGTAATCGCTATAGGTGAAATTGCATGGCTTGCCATTTTAGATACAATTACATTTCCAGCCCAAAATAAAATGGCGAACAATGGGTAGAAATAAGCTTTTTGAAACATGCTGCTCTGCCTATACAGAAAGATTCAACCATGTTAAAAAATAATCATTTTGAACTTGTACGATAAAATGACAATAACTATCGCATAAAGTACATTATGATTGAGAACTAAGCAATTCCACGAAGGTGTGATTGGCAGTGCCATATTGATTGAGGACTAAATCATGGGAAATAATTATGATCATGGATTTTTAGATTATCCAATTTATGCTTTTACTGAAAATTATTCCCATGGACATATCGAAGATTGGCATAGCCATGAACGTATCCAACTGATTCATACGCTTTCTGGTGTTCTCCGTATTCAAACGGCAGAAGGAACATGGGTCACGCCACCGGGACGCGGTGTATGGATTCCAGCATATAAGGCCCATGCTCTTCTGATCAGTGGTGATGTACAAGCTTATGGTGTATTTATTGAGCCAGACGCACGTTCAAAATTAGTCAATGAGTGCCGTGTCGTCACGATCTCTCCCCTTTTAAAAGAACTTATCCGCTCAGCAATGCAGATACAATCGACGATTCACCCACAAAGCCGTGAAGCACGATTGCTTGAATTGATTTTAGATGAGATGGAACTTCTTCCTGTTCTACCATTTAGCTTACCTGAGCCACAAAATATTAAATTGCAAAAGCTTTGTGCTGAAATCAAACTTGATCTCAGCCATACATGGACACTCGAACATGCCGCCCAATTTTTACATGTTAGTTCGAAAACCCTCACTCGGCATTTTCAGAAAGAAACCAATATGCATTTTAGTCATTGGGTACGGCAGGCAAGGCTAATGCAGGCCATGACTGATTTGGCAATGAATAAATCTATTTTCAATGTTGCACTTGATTTGGGCTATGACAGTGCCAGTGCATTTAGTGCCATGTTTAAACGTGAAACCAGTTTAACGCCGAGTGAGTACATTCAGCAGTTTCAATTTAAAGATCACTAAATCTATTCAAAGCCACAGACAGAAAAAAAGCGCCCGAAGGCGCTTTTTAGACATTCAATTATTTACTGGCATACCAGTCAAACAAGTTAAACATGTACGGCGCATAGGTCACAATCACCAATGCGGAGAACAGCACCACGATTGGCAAGATCCAACGCTCATAACGATAGTAGAAGCTTGTATATTTGGCTTTTGCCTCAGCATCGGCGGCGGCAACTTCTGCATCACCGACCGAGAGCCTGGTCAGTAAATGGTTGAGCGCAACTGGTGGCGTAACATAACCAAACTCAAATGCAACCAGTACAATCATCCAGAAGTGAATCGGATGGATACCATTTTCAAATGCAACTGGCGCAATCGTCGCAGCAACAAGAATCACCGCACCAAATGGATCTGTTGTCATACCAATTAATGCAAGTAACAATGCCATAAAGCCAAGTGTCACCAAGATACTACCCAAATGCGTTGGCACCATGGTCACGATCTCACTGCGTTCAATCAGACCACCAACACTTGCAGACAATGCCATTAGAATAATTAACGCACCAATATGACCAACACTTTCAGATGTTGCAAAACGAATTGCGCTACGGAAGCCACGTTTCGTTTCAGCGGTATCACCATGCTCACGTAAGTATTCAGAATTTTTTTCATGCTCTAGAGCAAGTGCTTTATTTGGGTTTTCTGGTATCGGTAATTTATTACCAAATAACTTATCAAATAAAATAAATGCCAATAACATGATTGGAAGAATTACAGGGGCGGTAAATTCATCCATTTTCGTGTCCAGACCAAACTGATAGAAGCCAATTACGACAGCAACAATCAAGATATATGGAAGCACAGGAACGAAAGCACGCAACATACCAGGGACAGCAGTTTTCGGTGAGTTAATACGGAACTTATTCTCAGCAAGGAATAACGACACCCCTAAGAAAATAAATGCGGTTAACCAGAATACATAAATACCATGATCAAATAGCTCGTCTGAAGTTACATGACGGCTATCCAACATGGAAATTAAGATCACCAATAGACACGGACGTAATACAACACCCAGTGAACCTGACATTGCCGAAACAGCAAGTGCATATTGACGACGAGCACCTGAATTCCACACTTCTTTGTAGATAATTGCACCAGCAGCAACAACGAAGATTCCCGAAGCGCCTGTATATGCTGTTGGAATTGCAGCACCGATCAAAATGATCCACGTCAATGTTTCAGGCGCTAAGTTCCAAGGACGAAGAATCGCCAAGAAAAGATCCATCACACGTGTTTGGGTCAATAACATACCCGCCCAAATAAACAGTGCTAAATTAAGGAAGATATTTGAAAATTCAGTCAACAAGCCAAGGTAAATACCTTGCCCCATTGGGTAGTCCATAAAGAAAGTAAATGCAATACCTGTCACAATTGCCATAAAGGCATATAAAGGTATGCTCAGCAGCGCAAGGCCAAATTTACCGCCTTCTTCAGCATTTTCTGGGGTACGGAATAATTTAAACAGGCTGATGACTGTCAAGACAACGAACAGGATCATCCATAACCAATAGACCCCAATCGTTTCAAGGGTAGATTCAACACCAGAATTGAGTACTGAACGATATTGGCTAATGACCGAGAAGCTCAGTAAGGCATTCCCCAGTACCATCGCAATATTATAAACTTTAAAATCAAGCTTAGTACGCGCTGGACGTAGCCCAATATGATGCATCTTCAATGATGCTGTAATTGCAGCAATCACCACCATCAAAATCAGAATGAGTACACGATGTTCAGAGCCCCATTTTAATATCCAGAAGAAACCCGTTTCCATCGAACGATATGAACGAAGGGATGGATGATCTTCCATATGTTTGATCGATTTATCATAGAACGCATATTTCTGTTCACAATCCGTTTGAGCTGAAACGAATGAAGCGCGAACATCTGCTTCTGGCGTTAAACCAAAAAATGCCGCATCAGGATCACTGGCTTCCTGTTGCATTTTTTCTTTGACAAGCTTATCGATATCTACATTGCGGTCACATGAAGGTTTGCTGGGCTCAGCACGTAAAAAGGAATATTGCATTCCTATTTTTTCGTCTCCATATAGGCGTTCACCTAAACGAAGCATTTGCCCATGAATCATATCCCCTGTCCCAATGATCAAGGTCAGGAGAAGCAGAATAAGGATGGAAAAGGTTGAGAACCACTCATTCCAGAGATAACTGAGTAGACCTAATCCCGATCTATTATTTACAGGTTCTTGCATTGTTATTCCAGTTTTTATAACCAGTGTACAATCGCTTGCACAGCTTATCTTTTATTATTAGGTGAGAGGTAAAATCCTTTACCAATACCCATTCCTATCATCACCACTCAAATTTGCCCTAATTTTCCTAAGAAAAACATGACAAAGATTAATTTTTTTGGCGAGCTTTTTGTCAACTCATCTATAGTCTTATCATTAAATGTGAAAAAACAACTAAGTACTTATATTTTTTACAACTAAAATTGATGTAACATTCACATAATTAACCACAAATGAGAATCAGCATCCATTCATTACAAAGCATTCATTCAAATTTTTTTTAAATATATTTACGCTTCTATGTGCTTAACCTCATCAAAATAATAAAATTTTATAAAATAATACTTCATGCAAATAATATTCTTGATTCATTTTCTATTTCATAACATTAAGTCGAAAAATTAAGCTCAAGATGGCACAAATACTTCCAAAAATCACCCCAAGCAAATGCGCTTGTATTAAAACAGGATGACCAATCAATTGTTCAGTTTGTAGTGCACCAAAAAAATGTTCCCATGCGATTTTGCCTAAGATGCATAACAATACGATGAAGGCAAAATTTCGTTCTGGCTTTTCTTTTAAACTGACGATTGCACAAAATACAAACAGACCATGAAGAATGCCAGACAAACCTGCATAAGCAAAAATATGAGGATAAATCAGATAAAAACAGAGACTGAGTAAAGGCGGTAAAATAAGCAATAAAGCAATAAAAACTTTCTTTTTAATGTTTGGAAATAAAAAGGGTAAACAAGCCAAAGCCAAAACATTTAAAACATAATGAATCCATCCCACATGAACCCAATGCCCTGTCCACCAGCGCCAAGGCTGGCTTAAAAAAACATCGTGCTGATAAATGAAATGAGTTTGAAAAAGCTGAAGAATTGCAAAGAAAATGATACTGGTTGCAATAAACAATATATTTTTATCTAACTTGTGTTGTTCCATGCTACACCATAAAAAAAGAAGAGCTGTCGCTCTTCCTCAATTCTAACCAATTCATGCAATTGAATACTATGGATTTGCTGCAGGTTCGTCAGCTGAAGCACTTGGCTCTTCAGTCGGTGCAGGTAAATCATTAAATAATTCATCATCACCCGTAGATGCTTGCTCATCCCAGAATGTCGTCATTCCATCATCTGCTGCACGAACACCGGTATGTTCAGTCCAATAACGATCTGCAATGCCTTGAACCATTTGACCCGCCATACCATCTAACAATCTAAATTCAGGGTTTACTGGCTTATCATCTGCTCGCGATGCGGCATAAGCTTTTAACGCCGCTCTTAATTTAGCATCATCACCACTAGCTTGTGCTGCAACAGCATTCATTGCAAATGCTAAACGAACACCTTTCTGTTCTGCGATTTGCATTGATTGTTGTAAGGTCTGTGTTGGATCAGGCTTACCATCTCCTGCACCTGGTAACAATATCCAAATCACTGCACGGGTCGCCATTGGGGCACCCCAGAATTTGTTATTGTCTAAACATGTCATACCACGTTCAACAATCGCAGCAATATCTTTCGGTACATTGACTGCACCACCAGAGTTAATGTCATTGGTCATCGATTGCAAACCACTGAGCATACCGATTAAATAGATGGTTTGATCCAAGTCCTTACGCATGGTTGGACAAGAATCACCTAAAGTATATTTATATTTTGCCTGCCAACGTTCTGCAAATAGTTGATAGCCCGTGTATTGACGTTCTGCGGCAAGAGCTGCCCAACGTTTTTGTTCTATACGAGCATCTTGAGCTTCAGTCACTTTACCGTCTTTTGAAGCCCGTAAATATCTGAGTTCTGCATCCAAAGCACGATTTTCTGCACACATTCCCGCAGCTGAATATAATAATACTGCCATACGGGTTGGGTCAGCCCCCATATCTTTTGTTGCCATAATTGCTGGTGTTAAGGCGTTGCCTGAGTTGCACGCCATATCTGTATCATTACCTGCCAAAATGGGTGGGACGATATGTTTCTCACTAAATCCAAGCGCAACATTGGCACCTGATTTTACAACATATGAACAACCTGATAACACAGATGAGGCAACGACAGCGGTCAGCATCAATTGACCAAGCTTGTGGACCTTAGACATACTTCCTGTCCTCTATATAATTGTGTTTATATCCCTTTTAAAATAACAATATCAGATGCAATCTCTGAATAACAGAGTAATAGCTCTAATTTCATCTGAAGAATTTGCCACAATATAGAAAGTATTCAATTGACCTGATCTAGTTTTTATACAAATTTTAAGCAAAAAAAAGTAGCATTGCGACGGTTCAGCACATGCTACTTGTTAAAAGGTAAACTCTTTAAGAGAGTTTATTCGTTTTAAGTCTTTTAAATTTGCTACCGTTAACACTGTTAGCGTTAGCTTTCTCGATCTGTTCCCTCAGCATAGTTCCTAGTCTTCCAAATATAATTGCAAAAACAATTGCAACCACTAAGAACCAAAACGTATGAATTTCACCCATTTGGAAATTCCTCCTCGCTGTTGGTGATTTTAATTTACATGCAAAATCAGATTTTCACAGATAGAATTGTCGGACAATCTCATAATTGCGCTATTTTCTATATATTTGGTCTAACAATGAATATTCAATAAGAAAAAATACAAATAAACTACTGTTTTATTTAAATTAAATTAAAATTATATTTTTTATATTTGTCAGACAATTAACTTAGCGTGACCCGAGATTTCAAAGATTTCCACTGTATTGTGCTTAGTTGATCTTGCCAAATAATTAGACTTTTATTGCTTTCCTCACAAAAATACACCGCAATATAAAATTGATGATCAATCATTTTCTGAATTTGTATATGATGAATTTGATTGGAATCCTCATATTGTAAGCTCCAATGCTCTAAATCAAAATGTTCCAAACTTCGGACTTCTGGACGCATTCTAAATATTTTTAGACTAAAGCATGCCAGCAACAGCAATAATACACTTGTCCATACAGTTATAATGGAGCACAGCACAATAAAAATAACTGTTAAACACAAAAGCTGAAAACCCAGTGCAATACGACTGGGTTTGAATTGATATCGTTGGTGAGTTTTTACCTCATCCGTGGACATAATCTTTAAGTTTATTAATCAAACCTCTAAGTTCAGGTCGAGGCGGTTCTGAAACTTCCATAAACCAATCCAATAAATCTGGGTCTTCCTGATCAACTAACTCTTTAAACAAGGCTTTTTCTTGCGCACTTGCTTCTAAGTAATATTGTTTTACATATGGGTCAAAATATACATCAATTTCTTTTAAACCGCGACGAGCACGATAAATCACTTTACGTTCTTCTAAAGTAAGTTCTTCTGACATCATTTTCCCCCAATGGTTAATTCTGACTTAGTTTACCTGATTCCCGATCAATTTCTCGCTAAATTCTTTTAAATGACCAAATTCATCATTTAAAAGTGAGTTTTGAGCATTCATCTCATTGCGACAAATAAGCAATTCACATAATTTCAACTCACTAAAACTCATATGGATATTATAAAAATGCAATCAGGTGCTATCCGACCTTTAACCAATATGTTGCCTCGTAAATTGTTTGATTCCGATCACGAAGCTTTTCGTGAAACAGTACGTAAATTTTATGAAAAAGAAGTTGTCCCAAATATTGCTAAATATGAAGAACAACAACATGTAGATCGAGATTTATGGAACAAAGCAGGTGAAATGGGTCTGCTCTGTGCAACCATGCCTGAAGAATATGGTGGTTATGGGGTAGATCGCCTCTACAGTATGATTCTGATTGAAGAGCAAGCTTATGCAATGGATTCTTCTACAGGTTTTTCTTTGCACTCGGATATTGTTGCCAACTACATCAACAACTTTGGTAATGAAGAACAGAAAAAACATTGGATTCCTAAAATGGCTTCTGGAGAAACAGTCACAGCCATCGCGATGACAGAACCAGGAACAGGCTCAGACCTACAAGGCGTTCGCACTACTGCTGTTTTAGACGGGGATGAATATGTAATCAATGGTTCTAAAATTTTTATTACCAATGGTTATCTGTGCGATATGGCAATTGTCGTATGTAAAACAGGCAGTTCAGAGAAAGGTTCTGCCAACCTATCTTTGATTATCGTTGAAGCTGACCGTGCTGGCTTTAGCAAAGGAAAACCACTCAATAAAATTGGTATGAAAGGACAAGATACTTGCGAATTGTTCTTTGAAGATGTTCGTGTACCAAAAGAAAATTTATTAGGAATGGAAGGCATGGGGTTTATCATGCTGATGAAAGAGTTGGCGTGGGAACGTATGCTGGTTGCGATTATCTGCCAAGCAGGCGCAGAAGCAGCGCTAGCACATACGGTTCAATATACCAAAGACCGTAAAGCGTTTGGTAAACCAATCAGTGCTTTTCAAAATACACGCTTTAAGCTTGCTGAAATGCGCACAGAAATTGATTTCTGTCGTGCTTATCTCGATCGTTGTATGGAATTACAACTTGAAGGCACTTTAGGTGTTGATGCCGCAGCTGCAGCAAAATACAAAATTTCAGAAGTATTCTCCAATGTCGTTGATGAATGCCTCCAATTACATGGCGGGTATGGTTATATGCTGGAATATCCAATTGCGCGCGCTTATATTGATAATCGGGCAAATCGTATTTATGCAGGTACAAACGAGATTATGAAAGAACTGATTTCCCGTTCTTTATAATTTATTTGAACACGGTTAAAGGAGCTTTGGCTCCTTTTTCTATCACTAAACATTCTTTTAAATCAATTTTCATGTCGCAATAAAATAAGGAGCTTTCGCTCCTTATTTATTTCATAGTTTCTTTATTTTGCTATTGCTTAGTTTAGTGATTTCTAGGCTTGATTAAGAAACCAGTTTAGGCTTTTTTTCAAGTTGTGCTTCACGCTTATGAAATTTTAAAACTCCATCTTCAAACTTAGCATTTTTGAGTTCTTTGCGATCTGCTAAATAGTTATTCGACACTTTCCAAGGTGCATGCTTACCTTGCTTAGGCATCACATCTGCCGCACGGGCAATATAACCTGAGCTTAAACTGCCCATCACCGTATCTTCCATCAATTCAGTTGCATCACCTTGAGGAATAACTTCATCATAGCCTTTCTTGTCCATATAGTTTACAAGACGGCAAATATACTCACCTGCGATATCAACTTTTAATGTCCATGATGCGTTGATATAACCAATGATCATTGCCATATTTGGCACATCGCTAACCATCACACCTTGATACAACATATGCTGTGAAGTATTCATCGGCTTATTATCAATTGTAGCTTTGATACCACCCAAGATTTGGATTTCTAACCCTGTTGCTGAAACGATGATATCCGCATCTAAATGTTTACCAGATTTTAATTGAATACCCGTGGCAGTAATTTTCTCAATTTGATCTGTTTCAACACTGGCTTTACCAGAACGTAAAATTTTAAATAAGTCACCATCTGGCACAACACATAAACGCTGATCCCACGGATTATATGTTGGGGTAAAGTGTTTCATATCCACTTTACCTTTTAATTGCATTTCAATCGATTTGAGTAAGAACTTACGTAGTAACTTCGGTTGTTTTTGTGCAAGCGCATAAATCCCGCGTTGCATGCCAATATTACGTGCGCGGGTTAACTTATATGCCACATCTTCAGGTAAAACCTTACGCATTTTGTCATAAACAAAATCAATAGATGGAATTGAAGCAATATATGTTGGTGAACGTTGCAACATGGTCACATGCCCTGCCCCACCTTTTGACATAGCAGGAACCAAGGTAATAGCTGTTGCACCACTACCAATAATCACCACTTTTTTACCCGAATAATCTAAGTTTTCAGGCCAAAATTGTGGATTAATAAATTCGCCTTTAAAATCATTTTTACCAGGGTAGTCAGGCTGATAACCTTGATCATAATTATAATAACCAGTACATCCAATGACAAAATTTGCAACCCACGTATTGAGTTTTTTATTTTCATCTTCAATTTGTACCACCCATTTTTTAATTGAAGAATCATAATTTGCAGTACGTACACGCTGATTAAAATGAATTTTATTTTTTAATTTAAATTCGTCGACAACTTCAGCAACGTAGCCTTTGATTGAAGCACCATCTGCTAATACATTGGCTTTTTGCCATGGTTTAAAATTAAACCCAAAAGTAGACATATCTGAATCGGAACGAATACCCGGATATTTAAATAGATCCCAAGTACCACCAAAGCTCTCGCGACGCTCAATAATTTCAAATGAACGTTGTGGTGAGTGTTTTGAAAGATGTGCAGCTACACCAATACCAGAGATACCTGCGCCAACGATAAGAATATCAACTTGCTTTTCCATGTTGTTTTTATAACCTTTTTAAGAGTACTTTTTTATTAAAGCACAAATCTGACAATACGCAATGTCAAGTTTGCATTTTTCTGACGAAATTTAAGTCAATTTGGGACAAAACCATAAATTGTCCAACAAAAAGGCACAAAAAAAGGCCGGTGAAACACCGACCTTTTTCGAACAACCGATTGTTCTGTGACGTGAGTAATTAGTTTACTTCACGATCCACAAGTTCTACATAAGCCATCGGTGCAGCATCACCTGCACGGAAACCAGCTTTAAGAACACGTAGATAACCGCCGTTACGTTCTTTGTAACGAGGGCCAAGAACGGTAAATAATTTACCAACTGTTGCTGCTGAACGAGTACGAGCAAACGCCAAACGACGGTTTGCTACAGTATCGTTTTTAGCTAAAGTGATTAAAGGCTCAGCTACACGACGTAACTCTTTTGCTTTAGGCACAGTTGTTTTAATTAACTCATGCTCAAACAAAGAATTAGCCATGTTTTGGAACATCGCTTTACGATGGCTGCTGGTACGGCCTAATTTCACACCACTATTACGATGACGCATGGTGATAGTCCTACTTAATTAACGGCTACGATAGGCGAAACGATCGTCCATACGGAGACTAGCTGGTGGCCAGTTCTCTAAACGCATGCCGAGCTGTAAGCCCTTAGAAGCCAGAACATCTTTGATCTCAGTAAGCGATTTTTTACCAAGGTTAGGAGTTTTAAGTAACTCAACCTCAGTACGCTGTACTAGATCACCAATGTAGTAAATATTTTCTGCTTTCAAACAGTTAGCAGAACGAACAGTAAGCTCTAGATCATCAACTGGACGAAGCAAGATTGGATCAACTTCTTCACGTGGCTCTTGAGCAACTGGAGCTTGATCTTTCTGAAGATCAACAAAAATTGCAATTTGTTGTTGCAAGATTGTTGCCGCTTTACGGATAGCTTCTTCAGGATCTACAGTTCCATTCGTTTCAAGATCAATGACGAGCTTATCAAGGTCAGTACGTTGTTCTACACGAGCATTTTCAACTGTGTAAGAAACACGTTTAATCGGGCTATAAGAAGCATCTAACTGTAGACGACCTACAGGACGCGTTTCGCCTTCAGGGAAACGTGAGTCAGAAGTTTCATAACCACGACCTTGAGAAACTTTCAAGCGCATTTTTAATGAGCCTGAAGCACTTAAAGTACCAATCAAATGTTCAGGGTTAACCACTTCAACATTATGTGGTAAACGAAGGTCAGCAGCAGTAATATCGCCAGGACCTTGTTTTTCCAATGTCAAATATGCTTCGTTTTGATCGAACAGCTTAATAGACAATCCTTTTAGGTTCAGCAAGAGCTCGACGATGTCCTGCTGCAAGCCTTCTAAAGTACTGTACTCGTGCTCGACACCCTCTATCTCTACTTCAACCACGGCTGCGCCAGGCAAAGAAGATAATAGGATGCGACGTAAAGCATTACCAAGAGTATGACCAAAGCCACGCTCTAATGGTTCAAGAATCACTTTTGCCGAGGTCCCGCTTGCCGCTTCGACTTTGATCGCTTGCGGGGTTAGAAACTCGTTTGCAGTACGCGTCATTATTGCTACCTCAAGGATTATTTAGAATACAATTCTACAATCAAGCTTTCGTTGATTTCAGCAGGTAAATCAGAACGATCTGGTGCAGCTTTAAATGTACCTTCAAGTTTTGAATGATCTACTTCAATCCAAGCAGCTGTGCCACGTTGAGCAGCTAATTCAATCGCGTTTTTGATACGTAATTGTTGTTTAGCGCTTTCGTGAACTGCAATCACGTCGCCCGCTTTAACTTGGATAGACGCGATGTTAACACGACGACCATTTAAAGTGATTGAACGATGAGATACTAGCTGACGAGCTTCTGCACGTGTAGAACCAAAACCCATGCGATAAACAACGTTATCGAGGCGGCTTTCAAGCAATTTCAACAAGTTTTCACCTGTTGCGCCTTTAACACGAGCAGCTTCTTTGTAGTAATTACTAAATTGACGCTCTAAAACACCGTACATACGACGTACTTTTTGTTTTTCACGTAATTGTAGTGAATACTCTGATTGTTTAGCACGGCTTTGGCCATGTTGACCAGGAGCTTTAGCAGATTTTTTTGTTTTGACGTCAAATGGTTTAACGCCAGATTTTAATTGCAGGTCTGTCCCTTCGCGGCGAGAGAGTTTGCATTTTGGACCAATATAACGAGCCATGAATGTTTCTCCTTACACGCGACGTTTTTTAGGTGGACGGCAACCGTTGTGCGGGATCGGTGTCACGTCGGTAATGCTGTTAATTTTATAACCCACTGCACCTAATGCACGAACCGCAGATTCACGACCTGGACCAGGACCTTTAACAAGGACGTCCAAGTTTTTCAAACCGTAATCTAAAGCAGCTTTACCAGCAACTTCAGCAGCTACCTGAGCAGCAAACGGAGTTGATTTACGTGATCCACGGAAGCCTTGTCCACCTGAAGTAGCCCAAGCCAATGCATTACCTTGACGATCAGTAATCGTAACAATGGTGTTATTAAAAGAAGCGTGAATGTGTGCAACACCTTCAGAGACGGTACGAGTGACCTTCTTGCGTGCGCGAGTATCTTTAGCCATCTTTTAGCTTCCAGAAATCTTATTTCTTAATAGGTTTGCGCGGACCTTTACGGGTACGTGCGTTAGTTTTGGTGCGTTGTCCGCGAACAGGCAAGCTGCGACGATGACGAAGACCGCGGTAGCAGCCTAAATCCATTAAACGTTTAATGTTCATGGAAATTTCGCGACGTAAATCACCTTCGGTCGGAACCTTAGCAATTTCTGCACGAATCGCATCAAGCTGAGCATCATCTAATTCACGAATTTTCGTAGTAGTCGTAATACCTGCAGCAGCTAAAATGTTCTTAGCTGTGTGGCGACCAATACCAAAAATATACGTAAGAGAGATAACAGCATGCTTGTTATCCGGAATGTTTACACCGGCAATACGAGCCATTCAAATTTCTCCAAAAAGGCAGTAGAGATAATCAACCGCCCCACAAAAATCTTGAGGGGCGGATAATAACCTAATTAGCCTACTGAAATCAACAGGTCTTAATTAAATTAACCTTGACGCTGCTTATGACGAGGTTCTGCGCTGCAAATTACGCGAATAACCCCATTACGACGGATAACTTTACAGCTACCACAAATTTTCTTTACAGAAGCTTGTACTTTCATGATGAAACCTTCTAAGTGCGCTTATCCCTTAGGATGAGCAGTCGTTTTTCTCATTAACGATTGATCGTCATATTGATGTGATGTTAAGTGGGCTTGAAGCTGAGCCATAAAGTCCATAACAACTACAACTACGATGAGTAATGATGTACCACCCAAATGGAATGGAATACCAAAAGAACTCTGTAAAATCATCGGCATTAAACAGATGACGGTAATGTAGATTGCACCAATAAACGTCAAACGATTAAGAATATGATCTAAGTAACGAGCAGTTTGCTCACCTGGGCGAATACCAGGTACATAAGCTCCACTGCGTTTCAAGTTCTCTGATACTTCTTTCGGGCTAAAAACTAGCGCCGTATAGAAATAACAGAAAAAGATAATTAACGCACCGAAGAGCACTAAATATAACGGTTGTCCAGGCGATAATACCAATGCCAAATCTTGTAGGCTACGTTTTACAATTCCTGCATTTGGATCAGCACTGCCTAACCATTGACCTAAACTTGCAGGGAACAACAATAACGAACTAGCGAAAATTGCTGGAATAACCCCTGCCATGTTGATTTTCAATGGCAAATGCGTTTGCTGTGCAGTGAATACACGACGACCTTGCTGTTTTTGAGCATAGTTCACAGGTATACGACGTTGAGCTTTTTCAATAAACACAATTGCTGCTAAAACAGCAACTGATAGCAATCCAAAGATAGCCAAACCAATTAAACTTGATTGACCATTATCTACCGAAGTAAATGCCTGAATCACTAAATTTGGTAAACCAGCAACAATACCTGCAAAGATAATCATTGAGATACCATTACCAACACCACGTTCAGTAATTTGCTCGCCTAACCACATTAAGAACATGGTACCTGCAACTAACGATGTTAGCGCAGGAATGTAAAAAGCTAATCCTGAAGTCAAAGTAATACCTTGACTGATTAGACCAGCACACATTCCAATACCTTGGACTAATGCAAGTAATAGGGTGCCATAACGCGTATATTGATTAATCTTACGCTTACCTTGCTCGCCTTCTTTCTTCAATGCTTCTAACGAAGGAACCACTGTCGACATCAACTGCACAATAATTGATGCAGAAATATACGGCATGATCCCTAACGCAAGAATGGACATTCGTTCTAATGCTCCACCCGAGAACATATTAAACAAACCTAAAAAAGTACCTTCATTAGCTTTGAAAAAACGTTCTAGAGCAACATTATCAATACCCGGCAGCGGAATATGCGCTCCTAGTCGAAAGACTACCAATGCACCAATCAAGAACATTAATCGGCGAATAATTTCACGATATTTCACGTGAAATGGTTGACCTTTCATCATGTTGACATGACCTGAAGAACTAGGAGACATAGTCACTCGCGATTACTCCTCGACTTTACCGCCAGCAGCTTCAAGAGCAGCTTTAGCGCCTTTAGTCAATGCAACACCTTGAACAGTGAATGCACGAGTGATTTCACCAGAAAGAACAACACGAGCACGCAACATATCTTTACGTACAACATTCGCAGCTTTCAAAGTTTCAAGTGAAACAATATCACCTTCAACTTTAGCAAGTTCAGACAAACGTACTTCAGCAGTTTTCAAAGCCAATTGGCTTGTGAAACCGAATTTAGGTAAACGACGATATAACGCAGTTTGACCACCTTCAAAGCCTGGACGAACGCCACCACTTTTACGTGATTTTTGACCTTTGACACCACGGCCACCAGTCTTACCAACGCCAGAACCGATACCACGGCCTAAACGACGGTTGTCACGTTTTGCACCTTCAGCAGGTGCAAGCTCATTTAAACGCAGAGTCATGGCTTATTCCTCTACACTAACCATATAGTAGACTTTGTTGATCATACCACGGTTAGAAGGTGTATCTATTACTTCTACTGTATGACCAATACGACGCAGACCTAAACCTTGTAGGCAAAGTTTGTGATTTTTCAAACGATGCGAAGAAGATTTAGTCTGGGTAACTTTAATCGTTTTCATGATTGATTACCCTAAAATTTGTTCTACTGAAAGACCACGTTTAGCAGCAACTTTCTCAGGAGACGTCATATCACGTAAACCGTTAAAAGTTGCATTTACAACGTTAGCCGCGTTAGTAGAACCATAACATTTCGTCAATACGTTACGTACACCCGCAGCTTCTAAAACTGCGCGCATAGAACCACCAGCGATTACGCCAGTACCTTCTGATGCAGGTTGCATGTAAACACGGCTAGCGCCATGACGAGCATGAATAGGATGTTGTACAGTACCATCAACAAGATCAACAGTGATCATGTTGCGGCGTGCAGCTTCAAGTGCTTTAGAAATAGCAGCTGGAACTTCACGCGCTTTACCGCGACCAAAACCTACACGACCATTACCATCACCCACAACAGTCAATGCTGTGAAAGAGAAGATACGACCACCCTTAACAACTTTGGCTACACGATCAACGGCAACCAGCTTTTCAACAAGACCTTCGTTTTGTTCAACTTTAGCCATGATTAGAACTCCAAGCCGTTTTCACGAGCAGCATCAGCCAAGGCTTTGATACGACCATGATATTTAAAACCAGAACGGTCAAATGCAACTTTAGTTACACCAGCAGCCTTTGCACGTTCTGCGATTAAAGCACCTACTTTAGTTGCTGAATCTACATTACCTGTAGTTCCGCTACGTAAAGATGCATCCAAAGTAGAAGCTTGCGCTAATACTTTGCCACCATCTGCAGAAATAACTTGAGCATAGATGTGACGCGGCGTGCGGTTTACACACAAGCGAGTCGCACCCAATGCACGAATGTGCAAGCGTGTGCTTTTCGCACGACGCAAACGGGATTGTTTCTTTTCGTTCATAAGAACCTCGCGCCTTATTTCTTCTTAGCTTCTTTACGAAGTACAACTTCGTCAGAATAGCGAACACCTTTACCTTTATACGGCTCTGGTGGACGATAACCACGGATTTCTGCAGCAACTTGACCTAACAATTGCTTGTTAGCTGATTTCAAAATGATTTCAGTAGCAGTCGGAGTTTCAGCAGTTACACCTTCAGGAAGAGCGTAATCAATCGGATGAGAATAACCAAGGTTAAGGTTCACAACTGTACCTTTAACCGCAGCTTTATAACCAACACCGATAAGTTGTAACTTACGTTCGAAGCCTTCATTAACACCTTTTACAAGGTTATTAAGAACAGCGCGAGCAGTACCAGCTTGCATCCAAGAATCGCGAGATTCTTTAACTGGAGCAATATGAAGTTGACCTTCTTCCTGTTTAAGCTCGACCAGCGCATGCAGGTTGAAAGACAACGTACCTTTGCTGCCTTTCACTTCGACCTGCCGGCCGTTCTGAGTAACTGCTACACCGTTAGGTACAGTTACTGGGGCTTTAGCCACACGAGACATGAGGAATCACCTATTAAGAAACAAAAGCAATAACTTCACCACCAACGCCTGCAGCACGTGCAGCGCGATCAGTCATGATGCCTTTGCTTGTAGAAACAATTGCAATACCTAAACCTTGCTTAACGCTTGGAAGTGCATCTTTACCGCGATACTGACGTAGACCTGGGCGGCTTACGCGTTTCACAGTTTCGATAACTGGTTTGCCTTCAAAATATTTTAAAGTAATTGTCAAAGTAGCTTTGCCTTCAAGATCAGCAACTTCTACATTTGAAATGTAACCTTCTTGTTGAAGTACGTTTGCAATTGCAACTTTCAACTTAGAATTAGGCATAGAAACAGTTTGTTTCTTTGCCATTTGTGCGTTACGAACACGTGTTAGCATGTCGGCAACGGTATCTTGCATACTCATTTATAGTCGCTCCTTACCAGCTTGCCTTAACAACGCCCGGTACATCACCCTGCATTACTGTGTCACGTAATTTGTTACGGCTTAAGCCGAACTTACGGAAGTAACCATGAGGACGACCAGTTAAACCACAACGGTTACGAAGACGTACTGGAGACGCATTACGTGGTAATGCTTGTAACTTCATCATCGCTTCGAAACGTTCTTCATCAGATGCATTTACGTTTGCAATCGTAGCTTTTAATTCAGCACGTTTTGCAGCGTATTTAGCAACTGTAGTTTCGCGTTTCAATTCGCGATTAATCATACTTTTCTTAGCCATATCGACCTCTTATTTGAACGGGAAGCCGAATGCACGGATTAGCGCACGGCCTTCGTCATCAGTACGAGCAGTCGTAGTGATAGTAATATCCATACCACGAATACGATCGATCTTATCAAAATCGATTTCAGGGAACATAATTTGTTCCTTGAGACCCATTGAATAATTACCACGACCATCGAATGATTTCGCAGAAAAACCGCGGAAGTCACGAATACGAGGAATCGCAATAGAGATCAAACGGTCTAAGAATTCGTACATTTGTTCGCCGCGTAAAGTTACTTTACAACCAATCGGCCAACCATCACGGATTTTAAAACCAGCGATTGATTTACGCGCTAATGTAAGAACTGGTTTTTGACCAGCAATAGCTTGCATATCCGCCAAAGCGCCATCTAACAATTTCTTGTCAGCTGAAGCTGCACCAACACCCATGTTGATGGTGATTTTAGTAACGCGAGGAATTTCCATCACGTTGCCCAAACCAAGTTCTTCTTTCAACTTAGCTCGGATTTCGTCGTTATAACGTGTTTTAAGTCTGGCCATAGCCTAGTTCAACCTATTACTTCGCTACCGCCACTGATTCACCATTTGATTTATAAACACGAGTTTTCGTGCCTTCAATCACTTGGTAACCAACACGGTCAGCCTTTTGGGTTGCAGCATTAAAAACTGCCACGTTTGAAATATGAAGCGAAGCTTCTTGTGTAACGATAGCGCCTTCAGCACCTGTTGCACGGTTCGGCTTTTGATGCTTCTTAACTAAATTAAGGCCTTCAACCTTAACTTGGTCATTTGAAACAGACAAAACAGTACCCTGTTTGCCTTTTTCTTTACCTGCGATCACAATTACTTGATCGCCTTTTCTAATCTTAGCCATGATTGCCTCTATTATAGAACTTCAGGAGCCAATGAAATGATTTTCATGAACTGTTCAGTACGAAGTTCACGAGTCACTGGTCCGAAAATACGAGTGGCAATCGGAGCCTTGTTGTTGTTCAAGATAACTGCAGCATTATCATCAAAACGGATCACAGAACCGTCTGGACGACGAATACCGAATTTAGTACGAACTACAACTGCATTCATCACGTCACCCTTTTTAACACGGCCACGTGGAATTGCTTCTTTTACAGTAACTTTAATAATGTCGCCAACAGAAGCATAACGACGATGTGAACCACCTAGTACTTTAATACATTGTACGCGGCGAGCACCACTGTTGTCTGCTACGTCTAGCATACTTTCGGTCTGAATCATTGCCCTACTCCAAAACCGAGCATCACCGGTCGCAATTTCGAAAGGCTCAAAGAGTACTCGAAATTGACCGATGATGCAACAAGAACGTCTAATTACTCAGCAGCTGCTTCAATAACTTCCACTAAAGTCCAAGCTTTAGTTTTTGAAATTGGGCGGCTTTCTTTAATGGTTACAACATCGCCAGTTTTAGCAGTGTTATTCTCATCATGAGCGTGTAATTTTGTTGAACGGCGGATTGATTTGCCATACAACGGGTGTTGAACGCGGCGTTCAATAAGTACAACAATAGACTTGTCCATTTTGTCACTTACTACTTTGCCTGTTAACGTGCGAACTGTTTGCTCACTCATTGTGCGTTCCCCTGTTTTTCGGTAAGGAGGGTCTTGATACGAGCAATAGTCTTACGAGTTAACGCAACTTCATGCGATTTACCCAATTGACCAGTTGCTTTCGCCATACGAAGACGGAATTGGTTAAGCTGTTGCTCATCTAGCAAAGCTGCCAACTCTTCTACCGATTTTTCACGTAGATCTTTAGTTTTCATTACATCACCGTCTTAGTAACGATAGTGGTTTTAAATGGAAGCTTAGCAGCTGCAAGCGTAAACGCTTCGCGTGCCAATTCTTCACTAACACCATCCATTTCGTACAAGATCTTACCTGGTTTGATTTGGCAAACCCAGTATTCCACAGAACCTTTACCTTTACCCATACGAACTTCTAATGGCTTTTCAGTAATTGGTTTGTCTGGGAAAACACGGATAAAGATCTTACCACCACGTTTAACACGACGGCTAATTGTACGACGCGCAGCTTCGATTTGACGAGCAGTCATTTGACCACGCTCAACAGATTTAAGTGCGATTGTACCGAAAGATACTGTGCTACCACGATGCGCTAGACCAGTGTTACGGCCCTTTTGCACCTTACGGAATTTAGTACGTTTAGGTTGCAACATGGATTATTCTCCTTTTTCAGCAGAACGATCATTGCGACGACCACGACGCTCTTGACCTTCACCACGACCGCGACCGCGTTTAGCTGGACGTTCTTCAGCAGGAGCAGGGTTCATGACTTGTTTCATGCCACCTAAGATCTCACCACGGAAAATCCAAACTTTAACACCAATCGTACCGTAAGTAGTTTCAGCACGCATAGTTGCATAGTCGATGTCAGCACGAAGTGTATGTAAAGGTACACGACCTTCACGATACCATTCAGTACGTGCAATTTCTGCACCACCTAAACGACCAGAAACCTCAACTTTGATACCTTTAGCACCAGCACGCATAGTGTTTTGAACCGCACGCTTCATAGCACGACGGAACATTACACGCTTCTCTAATTGTGAAGCAATTGCTTCAGCAACTAAACGAGCGTCTAAATCTGGGCGATCGATTTCGTTGATGCTTACTTGCGCTGGAACACCCATAATCTTGGTGAGTTCACGCTGTAATTTCTCAATGTCTTCGCCTTTTTTACCGATAACGATACCTGGACGAGCAGTGCTAATAGTTACTTTAGCAGCGCCTGTAGGACGTTCGATAAGAATTTTGCTGATCATCGCGCTTTTAAGTTTTTTAGTTAAAAACTCACGAACTTGAAGATCTTTAAGCAAATATTCAGCGTATTGTTTCGGACTCGCATACCAGTTGGCGTTATGACGTTTTACAACACCAAGGCGGATACCGATTGGATGAACCTTCTGACCCATATCAAACCCCTACCTTAACGGTAATGTGACAAGTACGCTTAGTAATACGATCTGCACGGCCTTTAGCACGTGGCATAATACGTTTAAGGCTCGTGCCTTCATCAACGTAAATCGTAGTAACCTTAAGGTCGTCTACATCTAAACTGTTATTATGTTCAGCGTTTGCAATTGCAGATTCCAATGCTTTTTTTACTATAACTGCAGCTTTCTTGTTGCTGAAGTTTAAGATATTAAGCGCGTGAGCAATAGATTTGCCACGGATTAGATCTGCAACCAAACGAGTTTTTTGTGCCGAGATAGCGGCACCGCGTAATTTAGCAGTAACTTCCATCATAGCACCTTAACGTTTAGACTTCTTGTCAACACCGTGACCACGATAGGTACGAGTTGGCGCGAATTCACCGAGTTTGTGACCAACCATATGTTCAGATACGATCACTGGAACATGGTTACGACCATTATGTACAGAAATTGTTAAACCAACAAAATCCGGGAGGATCATCGAACGACGCGACCAAGTTTTGATCGGCTTACGGTTATTAGCCGCGATAGCCGCTTCAACCTTAGCGAACAAGTGCGCATCGACGAATGGGCCTTTTTTCAGAGAACGAGGCATTGTCAGATTCCTTTACTTGTTACTTAACGCGACGGTCGCGAATGATCATCTTAGTCGTACGCTTATTGGTACGTGTTTTGTACCCTTTAGCTTTTTGACCCCATGGGCTTACAGGTTGAATACCTTTGTTACGCCCTTCACCACCACCATGTGGATGGTCAACTGGGTTCATCGCCATACCACGAACGGTAGGACGAACACCACGCCAGCGTGCAGCACCTGCTTTACCAAGTGAACGAAGGTTGCTTTCTGAGTTAGATACTTCACCTAACACAGCGCGACATTCAACGTGTACTTTACGCATTTCGCCTGAACGAAGACGAATAATTGCGTAAGAACCGTCACGACCCAACAATTGAGCAGAAGTACCAGCAGAACGCACTAACTGTGCACCTTTACCGATTTTAAGCTCAATGTTATGTAATGTAGAACCGATAGGCATATTACGAAGCGGCAAGCAGTTACCTGGACGAATTGGAGCATCGTTACCAGATTGTACTTTATCACCAGCACGTAAGCCTTTAGCGGCAATAATATAACGACGTTCACCGTCAGCATATTTCAATAAAGCAATATGAGATGTACGGTTAGGATCGTATTCAATACGCTCAACTACAGCTGGGATGCCGTCTTTGTTACGTTTGAAGTCAACAATACGGTAGTTTTGTTTATGACCACCACCAACATGACGAGTGGTAATGTGACCATTATTATTACGACCACCAGTACGTTTCTTAGCTTCAACCAACGGTGCATAAGGCGCGCCTTTGTGAAGATGATTATGAACCACCTTCTCTACAAAGCGACGTCCTGGAGACGTTGGCTTACATTTTTGAATTGGCATAATTTTCGTCCTTATTCCGCTGTGCTTTCAGCGGTATCGCCCAAGTCAGCCATTTCAACATCTTGGCCAGCTTTCAGGGTGACGTATGCTTTTTTAACATCAGAACGACGTCCCAATGTTTTACCAAAGCGCTTAGTCTTACCTTTAGTGATAGTCGTGTTAACTTTAACAACTTCTACACCAAACAATTGCTCTACTGCTTTTTTGATTTCAAGTTTGTTTGCATCAATAGCAACCTTAAAAACTTGAACACCAGCAGTTTCGCCTAGAACTTGTGCTTTTTCTGAAAAAACAGGCCCTTTTAGGACTTGATAGATACGTTCGTTGTTCATCCGAGTTCTACCTCAATCTTCTTAGCAGCCGCAACAGACATAACAACTTTATCAAACGCGATCAAGCCAACAGGATCGATCCCAGCAGCATCAACCACATCAACGTGTGGAAGGTTACGAGCAGCTAAATATAGATTTTCATCTACAGCTTCAGTAACGATTAATGCGCGAGTAGCGTTCAAGCCGTTAAGTTTAGCAAGCAATTCTTTAGTTTTAGGTGCTTCAACAGCAAACTCTTCAACTAGAACAAGACGATCTTGGCGAACAAGTTCAGCTAAGATACATTGCATTGCACCGCGGTACATTTTACGGTTAACTTTTTGAGACCAATCTTGTGGACGAGCAGCAAAAGTTTTACCACCACCAACCCAGATTGGGCTACGAATAGAACCCGCACGAGCTCGGCCAGTACCTTTTTGACGGAATGGTTTCTTACCACCGCCAGAAACGTCTGCACGTGATTTCTGAGCTTTAGAACCTTGACGACCACCAGCTAAATAAGCTGTAACAACTTGGTGTACAAGAGCTTCATTAAAATCACGACCGAAAGCTACTTCTGATAATTCAACAGCAGAGCCGGAAACAGTTTTTAAATTCACGTTATTTCCCCTCAGGCCTTGATCGTAGGACGAACGATAACGTCGCCACCAGTAGCACCAGGAATCGCACCTTTAACAACAAGAACTGAACGTTCTGCGTCGATAGATACAATTTCAAGACCTTGAACTGTTACGCGTTCAGCACCTAAATGGCCAGCCATTTTTTTGCCTTTAAATACGCGACCAGGGGTCTGGTTTTGACCTGTAGAACCCAAAACACGATGCGACAAAGAGTTACCATGTGTAGCATCTTGCGTACGGAAGTTCCAACGCTTAACACCACCTTGGAAGCCTTTACCTTTTGATTGACCAGTTACGTCAACAACTTGACCTACTGCGAACAAATCAACACCGATAGTTCCACCAACTTCACGACCTTCAAGATCAGCTTCTGTAGCACGGAATTCGCTAACTAAACGACCAGCAGCCACACCAGCTTTCGCAAAGTGACCTTTCTGAGCATTTGTTACGCGAGATTCGCGACGTTCACCAGTAGTGATTTGAATCGCTTGATAACCATCAGTTTCAAGCGTTTTGATTTGAGTGATACGGTTAGGATCAACCTCAATCACTGTTACAGGCACAGAAACACCAGCATCTGTAAAGATACGTGTCATACCGCACTTGCGACCGACTAAACCAATAGCCATGTGCATAAACCTCTAAAAAAGCGGCCTAATTAACTTATAAAGCGTTAATTAACCGAAAGCCTTAACCCAATGCGATCTGAACATCAACACCAGCTGCAAGATCCAACTTCATCAACGCATCTACAGTTTTGTCTGTAGGTTGAACGATGTCGATCAAACGTTTATATGTGCGGATTTCATATTGGTCACGCGCATCTTTGTTCACGTGTGGTGATGTTAAAACGTTAAAACGTTCGATGCGAGTAGGCATCGGAATTGGACCACATACTTGTGCGCCAGTACGTTTTGCTGTTTCTACGATCTCTTGAGAAGATTGATCAATTAAACGATGATCAAAAGACTTAAGACGGATACGAATTCTCTGGTTAGACATACCAGTTAACTCCAAGCCAAATATATAAAGAATCACCCTTGACGCATCTCACCCCACTAAAGTAGGCAAGTGTCAAAGGCAGTGAAAATCACTAAGGTCGTGATCGATGCCACGACTGTAACGATCTGAATGACTTTCTTCGCCATTCACCCCACCATATTGGAGGGTCGCTCATTATAACGATTGTTTAACACTTAAGCAAACTTATTTGGACATTTTTACCTTTTTTTGAGTAATTAATTATAAATAAAGCGCTTATTATTTAAACACCAACTTAAACCCTCAAAACGTAGTCAATCGCATGATTGAGTAACTGATTACCAATCACATAGTCCATTTGTTGTGATTTTTTTAAATCCGATAATGATTGACTGTGTAGCCCACTAAACACCATATCCTCTTCTTCATGTTCAATGAAAATTTTTAAGCTATGCGGGGTGATTTCTGGATGAAACTGAAATCCCAACACATTCTTGCCTATTTGATAAAGTTGGTTGGGACATGCTGGATTCTCCGCCAAACGAATTGCACCTTTAGGAATATCAAAGGTCTCACTATGCCATTGCATGACATTGACCCGCTCAGGCAATTGGAAATAATCTTCTGGCACATGGTTGCTTTTATTGACCAAGGTCCAACCGATTTCCCGTACAGTATTACGTCGAACATTAGCACCTAGAGCATTGGCTATCAGCTGCCCACCCAAACACAAACCGATTGCAGGCTTTTCCGATGCTAAATAGCGGCGAATCCATCGTTTTTCAACCTTTAACCAAGGATAGTTAGCTTCATCATTTACACTCATTTCCCCACCCATAATGATGAGTAAATCCACATCATTGACATGCGGTAAAGCTTCTATTTCTAACTGAGAATCTATAGGTAAAGCAAAAAATTCTGTTGCAGTAATTTCTGCGCCCATTGCTTTCAAATACTCATAACAGCTTCCAAAGCCTTCACCTGCAATATGCTGAAAATAATGCACTTTAAGTTTTTTCATGTTATCACCTATTCTTGTTGTATCAATTACGCTACAAATCACAAAACATAGGCGGATAAATGCAAAAATGAAGCCAATATCAATTTTATTTATTATTTTTCACAATTTATTGCTTTTCGTCACTGAGCGATTATGTTTTGCTTACTTTAGTCCAACTATTAACAAAAATTGAGTATTCCTGTGAAACAAGAACCAGTTACTGCTTTAATTCATTCTTCTCGTAAAGCACCACAATATATAAATACAATACAGCCTCCCCTATTTCGTGCGTCAACAATTATATTTGAAAATACCGATGCACTATTTAATCGCCATTGGACAGATCGTTACGATTATAGTTATGGAACACATGGCACACCGACAACATTTACCTTAGGCGATCACATTGCTCAAATTGAAGGTGGTGAATATTGTTTACTTGCACCTAGTGGTTTATCTGCGATTAACATTGTCAATTCATGTTTTTTAAGTCATGGAGATGAAGTTTGGGTCGCAGACAATATCTATGGTCCCAACATGGAACACCTACGTCACCTTGAAAAAAGTTATGGCATTATTGTTCAAGTTTACAATCCTATTGATGTAGACTCATTCCAACCCAATGAAAATGCCAAACTGATTTGGTTAGAAGCCGCAGGTTCGGTCACACTTGAATTTCCGGATCTTGTTAATTTAGTCAAAAAAGCCAAAGCAAAGAAAATCCTGACGGCCTTGGACAATACTTGGGGAGCTGGCATAGCTTTTAATGCCTTTGATTTTAGTCATGAACATCTAAGCGTAGATATCAGTGTACATGCCTTGACCAAATACCCGAGTGGTGGGGGTGATATTTTAATGGGATCTGTGGTCACTCAAGATAAAGCTTTACATCATAAGCTGTTCCGTATGCATGCCATTCAAGGTATCGCGATTTCAGGTGATGATGCCGCACAAGTGCAACGTAGTTTGGCCTCAATGCAAATTCGTTATGAGCATCAGTCTCAAAGTGCTTTAAAGATTTTAAATTGGCTAAAAAATCAAAATGCGTTTGCTCAAATTTTACACCCTGCGGATTCTGACAATATAAGTCACACCTATTGGAACCAGACCTGTCAAACAGGACAAAGTGCTGGTCTTGTTAGTGTTATTTTTAAACCTGAGTTTGATATCAACAAAATCCGAAAGTTTTGTGATCATTTATCTTTATTTAAACTCGGTTTTAGTTGGGGTGGTCCTGTCAGCTTAGTCATGATTTATAATCTGAGTGACATGCGTCATTTAGAACGCGCACATCTAGAGCAAGGTCTATTGGTTCGTTTCTGTATTGGTTTAGAGCATCCAGACGATTTAATCCAAGATATTCAACACGCGCTTCAAGCCATTCAGGCTTAATACATAATATATGGGTCTTTGCTATATCAAATGATGGCAAGGGCTCTATACTCACCTCTAAACACGATTAAGCGCAGAGTTCATTCAGCAAAAAGTACATTTAGTTTTTACTTATTCCCTCTGCATTTCAGGAAACAATTCGCACCACCCTACATTCATATTCAACAATAAAAACAGATTTACAACATCATCATTTAATGCAATTTTGTATAACAACAATGATATAAATATTGAGTCAGATAAAAAACATCCAAACTCAAATTAAAGCTATAGGAATAACAATGGGTACACCAATCGTCATCGCAAAAAAAACTTCGGATACAACACAAGATATTGTATTACATTCACAATTTGCTAACCGTCACGGCTTAATTGCAGGAGCCACAGGGACAGGCAAAACCATTACCCTTAAAGTGCTTGCTGAAAGTTTTTCACGGATTGGTGTACCCGTATTTCTGGCTGATGCAAAAGGGGACGTTTCAAGTATAGCCAAAGCAGGTTCAACCAATCCTAAATTTGAAGAACGCATTAAAAGCTTAGGGATAGACAGTGTCCCTTTTGCTGCATCACCGACTATTTTTTGGGATTTATTTGGTGAGCAAGGACATCCGATTCGTACCACAATCTCTGAAATCGGCCCACTGTTACTTTCGCAAATGCTGAATTTAAATGACACTCAAGAAGGTGTGCTTTCAGCGGTGTTCCGTGTTGCAGATGATCAAGGCTTACTGTTAATTGATTTTAAAGATTTAAAAGCCATGCTGACCTATGTCAGTGAAAATGCTGCGGCTTTAAAAGCAGAATACGGCAATCTCTCACCAGCAAGTTTAGGTGCTATTCAACGTAATCTATTGGCCTTAGGTGATCAGGGCGGTCAACGTTTCTTTGGTGAGCCAAGCCTTGATATTATGGATTTTATCCAAACTGATGCCAATGGACATGGTTATATCAATCTATTGGCTGCGGATAAGCTGATGAACACACCAAAGCTCTATGCAACCTTTCTACTTTGGATGCTTTCAGAGTTATTTGAAAAGCTACCTGAAGTCGGTGACTTAGATAAGCCAAAATTGGTGTTCTTTTTTGATGAAGCGCATTTGCTCTTTGATAATGCCAGCCCAGCATTACAAGAAAAAATTCAACAAGTGGTCCGTCTAATTCGCTCTAAAGGTGTCGGAATTTATTTTATCTCACAAAGTCCATTAGATATCCCAGAAAATGTTTTAGGGCAGCTCGGTAACCGCGTGCAACATGCATTACGTGCCTTTACCCCTAAAGATCAAAAAGCAGTAAAAACTGCTGCCGATACCTTCCGTGCCAATCCAGAGTTTAAAGTAGATCAAGCAATTACAGAGCTAGCTGTCGGTGAAGCGCTTATTAGTTGCCTAGATGAACAAGGTACGCCTCAAGTGGTTGAACGAGCGATGGTGATGCCACCCTACTCATCATTTAGCCCAATTACTTTAGATGAACGAAAAGCATTGATGGCGCAAAGTATTGTCGCAGGTGTTTATGACAATGAAGTGGATCGTGATAGCGCTTATGAAATGCTACAACGTAAAGTTTCTGATAGCTCACAACAGCAGGTGGCTTTTGATGCTGTAGCTCAACAAGCCAAGCAATTAGAAGAGCTCACAAAGCAACAACAGACTCTCGATAAGCAACAAGCCAAAGAGCAAGAACGCTTAGAAAAAGAAGAAGCAAAAGCTGCAGCTGCGCGTGCCAAACTGACTCAAGATGTGATCGGAACTTTTGCTAAAAGTGCTGCACGAACTTTAGGCGGCCCTACAGGACAAAAACTGGTCCGCGGTTTGTTAGGTTCATTATTTGGTGGCCGTTAATTCGCTTAAACACAAATGTGAGGAGCGTTAGCGCTCCTTTTTTATTCTCTATTTTATAGCGCATGTTCTTGCTTATCTTTTCATTCGCTTATCTCGCTTAATCAAGCCATCTAAACATATCTAAAAAATCATTTAAAAAAATTTAAAAATAAGTCCAATGATTTCAATCAATAGGGCTTAAATTTAAAATAAACCATAATTATTTTATGTGTTTTTATTAAAGGTGTATTGCAAATACACTTTATAAGATATATTTTAAATACATCTTATAAATGACAGCCAAGAGAGATCAACAATGACTCCGCAGCAAATTGACCTTGTAAAAGCAACAGTTCCTGTTCTTCGCGAAAATGGTGTAGCACTTACTGGCTATTTTTATAACCGCATGCTCGGCAATAATCCTGAATTAAAAGAAACCTTTAACATGGGGCATCAACGTAGTGGTGCACAGGCTCAAGCCTTGGCTGGTGCTGTTTTAGCATATGCTGAAAATATTGAAGATCCCTCAGTACTTTTGCCTGTGGTTGAACTGATTGCCCATAAACATGTCAGTCTGAATATTCAAGCACCTGATTACAACATTGTCGGTGAAAACCTATTACATTCAATTAGTGAAGTATTAACTATTTCGATGGAAGATCCATTGATTGATGCATGGGCTGCAGCTTATGGGCAATTGGCCGATCTATTTATCAGCACTGAAAAAGCGATTTATGAGCAGCACCAACAAACTCAAGGCAGTTGGTTAGGCTGGCGTAAATTTAAAATCGCTAAAAAAGTGAATGAAAGTGAAGAAATTACCTCTTTCTATCTTGCACCAGTCGATGGTGGCGCATTACCTAAATATGAAGCGGGTCAATATATTTCAGTGCGCGTATTTGTTGAAGCATTAGGCTTAAAACAACCACGTCAATACACGCTATCGACAAGCCCACAAACAGACTATTTACGTATTTCAGTTAAACGTGAAGATGAAAAAGGTGATTTGGCAAGTGGTTGGGTATCAAATACTTTACATGGCTTAGCTGAAGGTTCAGAAATTGAAGTGTCTGCTCCAACAGGTAACTTCTACCTGATTGATAGTAGCAAACGTAATGTCTTCATTAGTGCGGGTGTAGGTTTAACCCCAATGATTGCAATGCTTAACCAATTGGTGACTTTAGACATGCCTCAACCGGCTAGCTTTATTCATGCATGTCGCAGTAGCCAAGTACATGCGATGAAACAACATATTCAAGAGCAAAAAACTAAATTCCCACGTCTCAGTACATTTACAGCTTATGAGTTCCCACATAGCGGTGATGTTATAGGTGAGGACTATGATGTGGCTGGTCGTTTAGACTTGGCAACGGTTGATACAGCACTACTCCCAGCCAATGCTGATTATTATCTTTGTGGCCCAATACCATTTATGCAACAACAACACCAAGCATTGGTTGCTCGTGGTATTAAACCTGAACAAATTCATAGTGAAGCGTTTGGTACGGGTGGTGCAGGTATCTAAATCTACATCCGTTCTTTATAAGGCTGGTCTATGATAGACTGGCCTTATTTATTTCAGGATGAGATACATCTTTACCCATAGATGAGCAGCCTACATGCAACTAAATAAATTTACCGACTATGCCCTGCGCATCTTAATGTACATCGCGCCTCCAAAAGATGTGCCTTATACGATTGCTGAAATTGCAGAAGATTTACATGTTTCAGAAAATCACTTGGTCAAAATTGTGCATTTTATGGGAAAACAAGGTTGGTTGATTACCACACGAGGTAAAGGCGGTGGTTTGCGCTTAAACCCAGATATCTTAGAATTTCGCTTAGGATATATTGTACGAATTCTCCAACGTGATGCACAAATTGTAGAGTGCAATACGCCACCTTGTGTGCTACGTCCACGCTGCGGCTTAAAGGGTATTTTAGATCAGGCCGTTGAACAGTTTTATCAAAGCCTAGATCACTATACTGTTGCCGATGTTCTCAACGCTCCACCACAACATCCAAAGATCGTAAACTCGCCTATTCCCAATCTCAATGTTTAAGTCACAAAAGCTCATCGCCCAGCATCTTAATAGCCAATATTTCAGTTAACACGATCAAAATTCGCTTGAACCTCCGACTTCCTTTATAATGCACTTTGTTTATCCGTTTATTGAAGTTGAAATATGCATCGCAGCAGTGGAAAGTCTAAAAATAGTAAGACCTCAAGCGCCCCTAAACAAAAAATCAGTTATGAAAAAAAGGCTGATCCTGCGATTTCAGAATACTCAACTTCATCTTTGAACTGGTTGCGTAAAGCTGAATTTCTAATGAGTGCGCCTAAACTGAATCTTTGTGTAGAAGATACTGGTTATGAAGTTGCCTTTGCAGGCCGTTCAAATGCAGGAAAATCAAGTGCTATCAATGCATTGACCAATCAAAAGCAATTGGCACGCGCGTCGAAAAGACCGGGCCGTACGCAAATGATTAACTTTTTTAGTTTAGGTAATCCAGATCAACGCCTTGTCGATTTGCCAGGTTATGGTTATGCGGCTGTACCTGAAGCAATGAAAATTGTATGGCAAAAAGAACTTGAGAATTATTTGATTCATCGAAAAAGTTTACAAGGTCTGGTTCTACTCATGGATATTCGCCACCCTTTACAACACTTCGATGTGATGATGTTGGAATGGGCATATTCACGTCACTTGTTTGTGCATGTGCTGTTAACTAAATCCGACAAACTCAACCGTGGCCCTGCCAGTAAAGTATTGTTAGATGTACAAGAGCAATTGAAGAAAATGAAGTTGAATTTTTCTATACAACTGTTTTCATCACTCAACAAACAAGGTCTAGAAGAACTCGCTTCGATTATGGCGGGTCGCTTAAATTACACCTTAGACAAAACTTTAGATTTTGATATTGATTCAATTCCTGAAGCCACTGAAGATGATCTGGATGATGAGTTCATTGATCAAGACCAAGAATCCGAATTCAATAGTGAAAATATTGATGGAAATGTAGATGAAAATCCACAAGCATAAATAAAAAAGTCTTGTCTAACAAAATTCATCACATATTGATACTGGAATGTCCTAAATTGCTAATAACTATTTAGGACATTTTTTTATACTTGAATAATAAAGTGTGAAATCACCAAAGAAAAATTAGGACACTGTGATGAAGTTACTCGCTAAATTAAAGAACAGTCGGATTGGATCGTCTATTCAGTACCACATCAAACCACGTAAAGTGAAATTTGAATGGCAAGATACCCCTGTCGATTGGATTCCAAATCAGCCATTTGTCAGCTACTTTATCAATGAAATTAACAATATTCTTCCAGCAGGTGAATTTTGGTTTTGCCGTTTATACAATCGTGTTTTACCCAAAATCACAGATGAAAAATTAGCTGAAGATGTTCGTGCTTTTATCCGCCAAGAAGCCATGCATGCTCAAGCACATGCTTCGGCAAATAAAGAATACTTAACTGTGCGTAATATTGATATTCAACGTAATCTTGAGATTATGGATTTCTTGTTTGGCAAATTACTTGCAGATCAACCACTCGGCTTTAAAGTACCCAAAGTCCTCGATCATCAATGGGATTTGTTCCGCCTAGGTATCGTCGCCACTGTTGAACATATGACTTGTGTCTTGGGTAAATATGCGCTTTATAATAAAAAATGGGCGGAACTGGGTGCAGATCCAAATATGCTTGATTTAGTCAAATGGCATGGTGCCGAAGAGATTGAACACCGTACAGTGGCTTTTGATCTTTATCGCCATTTGGGCGGTGGTTATATTTCTCGTTATTATCAAAGTGTTATCGTGATTGCCGCTGTATTAGGCTTATGGGTTGATGGTGCTGCACATATCATGGGGCAAGACCCACGTTATGCAGATAAAAAACCTGCTTTCTATAAGCCTTGGATTTGGCGTGAATGGGCAAGTATCGCACAATCAGATAATCGCTTAATGCCACATCCATTATGGTTGGTTTCACAGCAATTGGGCTATTTAATGCCTTGGTATGATCCAGTACATGAAGCTAAAACAGAAGATGCGATTGCTTATTTGGATCAATCCCCAGCAGCAAAACGTGCATTGCCTAGAGTTGCAGCATAATAACTATTGAATAGTGATACTGAAATCAAATAAAAAAAGCAGGATTTAGTCCTGCTTTTTTTGGTCAATCTTTTAGAACAAGATTCTAACCATACACTAAGTTGGACTTTCCATATCTTTGGTGTTTCGGTCAACAACCACACTAATCATCATATCCCCTTGTACATTCACTACAGTACGTACAGTATCGAGAATACGGTCAATTGGCAGAAGAATGGCAATTGCCTCCGCTGGCAATCCCACAGATTGTAGCACCATAATCATGGTGACCATGCCCGCACTTGGAATACCTGGTGCGCCCAATGAAGCAATCATCGCAGTCAGACAGACAATCACTTGTTGGGTAATTGATAACTCTAAACCCATTAAATTGGCAATAAAAAGCGCTGCTGCTGCTTCATAAAGTGCTGTTCCATCCATGTTCAACTGAGAACCAAAAGGAATCACAAAGCCTGCAATCTGCGGACGCACACCTAAATTTTCTTGAGTACACTTTAAACTCAAAGGCATGGTTGCAGAACTTGAACTGGTTGCAAATGCTGTAATTAATGCTGCACGCGTTCCTTTAAAAAAGGTAATCGGATCCATTTTTCCAAAGATCCATAACAACAATGGCAGAACCACGACACCATGAAATATGGTGGTTCCCGTAACAACAATAGCAAACTCGGCAAGACGGCTTAAAATAGAGATATCTTCTGTTGCAATCAGCTTTGCCATCAAAGCAAAAATACCAATCGGCGCAACTTTCATCACCCAACCCACTAACATCATCATGATGTCAAAAAACTGACGTGCCAGTTGTTTGATTGAATTAAAGCGCTCTCCACCATGTACCAGTGCCAAACCCAATAACAAAGCAAACAGCACGACTGACAAAACATTGCCGTCACTAAATGCTTTAAATGGATTGATGAGGGTATTTTGAATAAAATTGGTTAAAAACGAGCTGGGTGTCAGTGAATCTGGGCTTTTATGTTGATTCATTGCATCTTGAAACATTGCAATGTCCACACCTTGTCCTACATTGAATAGATGTGTCGAGACTAAACCGAGAATAAGTGCCAATGTCGTTGTGGTCACACAACAAGCCAATGTTATTTTCCAAACTCGACTGAGTTGACTGCCCGCTTCTAAGTTTGAAACACCCACCAAGATTGAACTAAAAATAAGTGGAACCAAAAGCATTTTTAATAAACCAATAAAAATACTACTGGCGATGCTCAAACCATAAATGCTGGCATCTAAAAATTGAGTATTGGGGAATTGATTTAATAAAAATCCAAATGCCACACCAAGAATGGCTGCAATAAAAATTTGGGTGTTTAAACTCATCTTCGCTGACTATTATAAATATTTACACGTTGAACTATGCCATTGAAGTTATTTAGAATCGAGCATTTTTTTGTCACAAGCTCTGCTAAAAAATAGAAAAGCCATCATAGATGATGGCTTATTTCTAGGATTTGAGTATCAGTATAAAGTCTTATTGGTTTTCGATTTCACGTACCCGCATCAAGCCTTCTTGCACCGTACTACAAACCAATTCGCCATTTTGCCACATGCGACCAAAATTCAGACCGCGTGAATTTGCACTGACGGTTGCATCCATATCGTACAGCATCCAATCATCTGCTTTTACTGGTTTATGGAAATAGATCGTATGATCAATACTGGCACATTGCAAACTTGGCGAGAGGTAATTGAGACCATGCGGCCGCAAAGCAGTCATCATCAAGGTATAGTCCGAATAAAACGCAACAATTGCCTGATTTAAGGAAATATCATCCGCCTGTTCTGCAGCTAATGGCTCATGCGTACGCAAATAATGAGCATAAGACGGCGCTTCAGGTTGTGGTTGAAATGGATTGGTCACATTGATCGGACGAATTTCTACCTGACGTGGACGCATAAATGCAGCGCGAATATTTTCTGGGATAAAACTAATTAAATTTTCTTTAAGCTCTTGCTCTGCTTTTAATTCATCAGGTGCAGGATATTCTGGTTCAGCAATTTGATAATTCAAGCCTTCTTCAGGTGTTGCAAATGACACCATCGCTGAAAAAATGGTACGCCCATGCTGGATTGCACGTACTTGACGACTTAAGAAGCTTTTGCCATCACGTAACCGATCAACCTCATAAATGATTGGGGCATTGATATCACCGCCATATAGGAAGTATGCATGTAAAGAATGTACGGGGCGATCAGCGGTATATGATGCTGCCCGCAGTGCTTGTCCTAAAACTTGCCCACCAAAAACACGCTTACCAACTAAATTTCGACTTTGACCACGAAAAATATGTTCTTCAAGTTTTTCAAGGGTTAAAAGCTCTACAAGCTCTTGGGTTAAAGCATTCATAAGTGACCTTTCTATATACTGAATACTGACTTTATTCCAATGGATAGAACAAAGTATCCATATTTTAGAGATTTAACTCTATTTTGCCATAAGTCCTGAGAGAAACATTAAATTTTCATAAACTGTATTGTCACTTCTCTTGTGCTGATGGATTGTTTAAAATACGTTTTTTAACGATAAAATCTGACAAGCGACCCGCAGTTTGTCAGAAAATGACATACTGTTCTGTGCTTTAATTACAGAAAATATTTTTTATCCGCTTTATTGCGTGATTCACCATTGGCTAGGAGTATTTATGTCCAAGAGTGGCTTTGGTCAAATGTATCGTCGACTTTCGAGTAAAATACTTGACCTTGTGGTAACACCACATGTTCTTGGAGAGGTTCCTACAGAAGCTCAACCTTTAGACCCTTCAACTGAAAATTCTGAGCTCATTCAGCCCACAACTCAAAAAGTTGTCTGCTATGTTCTGCAGAATTACTCACGAAGTAATGCTTTAGTTGTTGATGGTGAAACACGTCGTTTGCAGCTTCCTCCTGCACTTGACCCATTAATGATTGGCAATAGTCGCGAAAAAGCTGCGATTTTATTTTTACAACACCAAGATGAAAACAATTATTTTAATCCACCTACGCATGCTTATCCGCCGCGTTTAGTTAGACTGATTGAATCACTTGATCAAAATACTGATTTAGATATTGAATTAATCCCTGTCACAGTACTGTGGGGACGTTCACCAGATAAAGAAGACTCTTGGTTTAAACTGTTATTTACTGACACTTGGGCAACGCCAAGTAAAGTTAAACAGTTGATGAACATTGGTTTACATGGTCGACAGTCATTCCTTGAATTCCATGAAGCGCAATCACTTAGAGCATTGGTCGATCATGCGAAAATTGATCATCCAAATATTTCACCAGCCACTTATATTGTCAATCAATTAAATGACTACTTAGATCGTCAGCGTGAGGTCATTCTCGGTCCAGATTTATCTGATCGCCGTAATGTCATGCAATCACTGATTAAAGCCCCTGATGTACAGGATGCAATTCGTAAAGAAAGTATTCGCTCAAAAATCAGCATGATTGATGCTGAACATAAAGCAATTGGTTTTGTAAATGAAATTGCATCCGACTATTCTGCATCGGCTGTACGCTTTGCAGATATGGCTTTGACTCGTCTATGGACACAACTTTATGATGGTGTTGAAGTACATAACTTCAATACTGTACGCGAGTTAGTCAAAGACTATGAAGTGATTTATACGCCTTGTCACCGTAGCCATATCGATTACTTGTTGTTGTCTTATGTGATTTATAAACGTGGTTTGATGGTACCGTATATTGCTGCCGGCGATAACCTTAACATGCCATTTGTCGGTCAATTACTGCGTGGAGGCGGTGCATTCTTTATCCGTCGTTCATTCCGCGGCAATGCACTTTATACATCAGTATTTAAAGAATATTTATTTAGTATCCTGTCTAGAAACACACCTCTTGAATACTTTATTGAAGGTGGCCGTTCTCGAACTGGGCGTTTGTTACCCCCGAAAACTGGCATGCTCGCAATGACAGTACATGGTCATTTGCGCGGCCGTGCCAAACCGATTGTCTTTATCCCAACCTATGTCGGTTATGAGCGCTTGATGGAAGGCGCAACCTATGTCGGTGAAATGAATGGTAAGCCAAAAGAAGCTGAATCCATTTGGGGAATCTTGCAAACCCTGAAAAAAATTGAGCGTATTTTTGGTAAAGTGCATGTCAATTTTGGTGAACCTGTTTTCTTAGATGACTTACTCAAAGCACATGGCGCTGATCAAATCACCATTGAACATAATGATGATCCAATCCCGCAAGAAGTCTCAGATGCAGTAACCAGCTCGGCAAATGCGATTCTGGAAAATATCAACCGTGCTGTGGTGATCAACCCTGTTTCTTTATTGTCACTGATTTTATTGGCAACTCCAAAACACACACTTGATGAAGAAATCTGCATTAAACAGCTTGATACATATCGCAAGTTATTAACTGCAAATCCTTATGACAGCCGCACTCAGGTCACGCCATTATCAGGTAAAGAAATCATTGCCTATGGTATGAAACTGAAATTGATTAAACGTGTCCAGCACGTCCTTGGCGATATTATTGCCATTGAAGATAATCAAGCAATTTTACTGACTTACTTCCGCAATAACATTTTGCATGCCTTTGTTTTACCGTCGCTGGTCGCAGCATTGGTCGAACATAATGGCAAGATCAGTAAGTCTGATTTACTTAATGTGATTCGTACCCTTTATCCATTCTTAAAAGCAGAGTTGTTCTTAAAATGGAAAGATAGTGAAATCAAGGCTCAAGTGACTGAATATGTCGATGCTTTGGCTCAAGCGAATTTAATTTTTGTCGATGATGAAGATTTTATTTTCAGCCCTGCGCCAAACTCAGAAGACCATAATCAATTGGCTGTTTTAGCTGCTCCAGTACGTCAAAGTCTTGAACGTTATTACATGACGCTGGCTTTAATTACTCAACGTGGCTCTGGAAATATCTCGATTCGCCAAGTTGAAGAATTAAGTCACTTGGTTGGACAACGTTTATCTGTATTGTATGAGTTCAACTCACCTGAGTTCTTTGATAAAGCGTTATTCCAAAGTTTTATGAAAGTCTTAACTGAACAAGGCTATATCAAAACCAATGAAGACCATGCCATTGTTTTTGATGAGCAGTTTAGAAATGTTGCGCAATATGCCAATTTGGTGCTTGATGATGTAACTTTGCAAATGCTCCACCATATCACCTCATTTACAGATGAGGAGTTAAAAGAAGCTTTAGATGCTTTAGCCGCTCAACAAGCCAAGAAGCGTTTAAAACGGAAGAAGAAGTAATTTTTGTTTAATCTTCTCATATATAAGAAGAACTAGTTTAGAAGTTGAGTTAACTCAGCTTCTAAAGCAATCAAGAACTCTACTAATATTTTGTTGTTTACAGTAAAAATAATTGCTTCTGTATACCCTGCACTCTCAGCACCATAATACACCCCAGAAGGAAACTTGATCATAAACTCAATACTATCTTCATCAGGCTCATCAAAACGTTTAATATCAAAAAGCATAAACATATCATAATGATAAAAGTTTACTTCCTTAACCGTTCCATCTATCAATAGTTTAAGATTTTGAATAAATGTAATTATTACAACTGGCCACAAAGTGAGTACTTCATTTGCCGAATACTTAAAAATACGGTTTGGCGTTATTAGCTCAAAGTCTATTTGAATCAAGTTTTCACTAATTTTTTTCTCGTAAAAGTAATCAATAAATTTAATATTTAAACAAACTGTATTAGTTATGTCTTTTAGTTTAATCATAAAAATTGAAATTCTTAACTACTAAAGTTATTTCAATAAAACATTAATTTTGTTTAAAACAAAGTATTAATTTAAAGAATCTATAGTTCCAACACTCTTAAAATACAAGTAATAATTCGAAAATCTTATATTTTAAATCCAATGAATCTGATAACTATTTAATGATCGTTATTCTTCAACTCAAATCCACTCTCCCTCATTCTCTCCGCAAAAATTCTTTTACCTGTTTCCTTTTCGCTTTCCAAAACCAACTCTGGCAAATTCAACTCACATTGAATATTTAAAATTTTCTCATGCAATGGTAGCGGTTGATTATTTGTACAAATATATGATTTTTCTGGATGTTCCACGTGAAGCAAATGCACTAAGAAATGTGCAAGGTCATCTATATGGATTCGATTTGACCAATGAATATTGGGATAGCTTTGTGTGGTTTCTGCAAGTTTAACCATACGAGCAACGGATGTGCCATAAATCCCAGTTGGGCGCACAATCACACATTTAGATGGATAAGCCTGTTGCCATCGCTGCTCCATTTCCAATAACAACTGACCCTGTTGATCACTTGGAATAGGCGTTGACTCATCATCAATACGTTCACCACGGTTTTCCCCATAAACACGTGTCGATGAAACCACAATAATTCGTTTGAGTGGATGGTCTTTTAAAGCCCTCACAATCGGCTGTACCGAATCAACATAGGTTTGTTGATAATTTTCGATAGCACTTAGCGGAGAATTTCGAGATGGTGCGAGCAATACATACACCACATCGACAGGCTGAATTTGCGCTAAATCGAGTTGTTGAATGTCTTGAATCAAATGTTGTGCGAAATCATCATCTTTCGCACTTCGGCTAACTGTGGTAATTTGGTGATCTTGCTGAAATAATTGTTTGGCAACACGTTGCGATGTTTTACCATAACCAATAAATAGAATATGCATTACACGACCTATTCTTTGAAACCGATTTTCAAAATCAATCAAACTTAAGTTGAGGGGACATGGCTGCCGTCCATCAATTGCAAGGGGTTGGCAATGCCGCCGCTGCTTTACTTGAAAAACTAAATATTTTCACCACAGATGATTTGCTGTTTCATTTGCCACGTGATTATGAAGATCGTAGCACGATCATTCCCATGAACCAATTACAAGTCGGTCGTAGTTATCTCATGGAAGGCGTGGTCAGATCAATCGATATGCCACCCGGTAAACGCAAATCGATGGCGATTTTATTGCAAGATGATTTTGGCAAGGTTACCTTACGCTTTTATCATATCTATAAAGCACTCACAGATCGTGCTAAAGCGGGTAATCGTTTAAGAATCTTTGGGGAAGTTCGTGTTGGTGCTCGAGGCCTTGAACTTTACCATCCTGAGATCCAGTTAATTACTGAACATACAGTACTCCCTAAAACACAACTGACAGCAATTTACCCTGCCACAGAAGGCTTAACCCAACCCAAATTACGTGAATACGTTAAGCAAGCTTTAAACCAGCATGCCGATGCTTTACCTGAGTTATTACCTGAAAAGTTCACCAATGGTTACGCGCTTAAACAGGCACTGGAGTATATTCATCACCCTCCTGTAAATGCCAATATGCTACAACTTTCACAAGGCTCTCACCCTGCTCAACAACGTTTAATTTTTGAAGAATTGGTTGCACATCAAATCAGCCTATTAACCCGACGTGCTTATATTCAACAAATTGCAGCGCCAGCATTTTCAACCAGTAAAAAGTTTGCAAAAGCCTTATTGGCAAGCTTACCTTTTGAAATGACCAATGCACAAAAACGTGTATCAAACGAAATTGCCAAAGATTTAAAACAAAACAAACCCATGTTGCGACTGGTTCAGGGCGATGTAGGTGCAGGTAAAACATTGGTTGCAGGTGTTGCGGCTTGTCATATTTTGGAAGAAGGCTGGCAAGTGGCGCTGATGGCACCGACTGAGATTTTAGCTGAACAGCACTATATCAATTTTAAGAAATGGTTCGAGCCACTCGGTTTAAATGTGTCATGGCTTTCAGGCAAACAAAAAGGCAAGGCACGCGCTGCGGCTGAACAAACCATTAAGGATGGAACTGCCAATCTTGTGGTGGGTACGCATGCTTTATTTCAGGACAATGTTGAATTTTCCAAACTTGGTCTCGTGATTATTGATGAACAACATCGTTTCGGGGTAGATCAACGTCTAGCTTTACGTAATAAAGGCGTGGATAACACCACGCCACACCAATTGGTCATGACAGCAACACCAATCCCTCGCACACTGGCAATGTCTGCCTATGGTGACCTAGATACCTCAGTGATTGATGAATTACCCCCTGGACGTACTCCCATTCAAACAGTCACGATTCCACTTGATAGACGCGAAGAAGTGTTGAATCGTATCACCACCAACTGTGCTGAGGGTAAACAGGCGTATTGGGTCTGTACTCTGGTCGAACAATCTGAAACTCTCGATGCTCAAGCCGCAGAAGCCACCTATCAAGAGATTAAAGATCGCTTTCCACAGATTAATATTGGCTTAGTCCATGGAAAAATGAAAGCCGATGAGAAGCAACGGGTCATGCAACAATTCAAAGACAATGAATTGCAACTGCTGATTGCAACGACAGTGATTGAAGTCGGGGTCGATGTTCCAAACGCTTCCATTATGGTGATTGAAAATGCTGAACGCTTAGGCCTGTCTCAGTTGCATCAGTTACGTGGTCGTGTCGGTCGTGGTGCAACCGCAAGTTTTTGCGCCCTGCTCTATAAGCATCCCTTATCACAAAATGGCCAAGAGCGTTTACGTATCATGCGCGAAACCAATGATGGTTTTATCATTGCAGAAAAAGATTTGGAAATTCGAGGACCGGGTGAATTACTGGGGACCAAGCAAACAGGAGATTTGGGCTTCCGTGTTGCCAAGTTAGAACGAGATGATCATTTACTTAATCAAGCGCATTATGTTGCCAGTCAAGTACTAAAAGATGATCCAGAAAATGCTGAAGCTTTATTAAAACGCTGGTTACCTGAAGCGCCGAGATATGCGTATGTCTAAATAACAAGGAAGAAAAAATGATACCCGAAGTTCCTGTTCCATATGATCCAGAGTTTCAATCTCCAATTCCAACAATTTGGAGAGACACAATTATTTTGATTGTTGATTCTTTTAAAGATAAAGATTTTGCTCGTTTGAATACTATTCCGAATATTGAATTGATTGACCAAGAATATGCTTCAGAGCTTGTAGAATATATTGTGGACTATGGAGCCCATCTTATCAGTTTACCCAAAGACACTTGGAATACATCAGTATGTCTATACATGGGGAGGATGAATTCTGGAAAGCAATCATTGATCTATTTACTGCTGAGGAAGGTTGTAGTGACTTAATTCTTGATCTTCATATTTTTAAAAAACAAAATCAGTTTGAGTTTCAAATTAATGGTATCTATGTACCATAAACAAATTCTCATAAAATCAAAAGAAAAAGAAATTCTATGCTCCAATTTATCAACCAACTTCTCCATAAAAGCATACAAAGCCTTTCCCCTTGCCTCCTTTGTGGAATAGACCGACAACAACAGCATTCCCTTTGTAACACGTGTTGGAACGAACTTCCTTGGTATAAGCAGCATATAGAACGGCATCAACACCAGATTGTTTGTGCTCACCGTTACGACTTCCCAATTGATCGCATCATCCAAGTCTACAAATATGAACAGCAACTGCAATATCAGACGCTATTGGCACACAGTTTATTGAATTTAACTTTACCTAGAATTCAAGCCATCGTTCCTATGCCGATTTCTACAGCTCGTTTAAAAGAACGAGGCTACAATCAAATGCTGATTATCGCCAAAATCATGGCAAGACAATTAAATATCCCTGTATGGCAACCCGTGATTCGAGAGGCGCAACACTCACAAAAAGGTTTAAGTAGAATTGAGCGCTTAGAAAATATTGAATATCAATTTAAAATGATCAAAACAGAAAAAAGAAAATATAAAAAAGTACTGATTATTGACGATGTCGTGACCACAGGCAGCTCAATACATGCTTTAACCCTTGCTTTAGAAAACTTGGGCTGCCAGCAGATTTATAGTGTCTGTATTGCCGCAGCTCAATAAATTTTCATCATCGCTCAGCGATACAAATACTGTGAAGCAAACATAGCGAAAATTATGAATGGATTAAATTTGCTTTACACCATGGGATGACGATCTCTTTGGTCAATGGTGCTAAAAGCGTTTGCGCATCATCCAAATCAATCCATTTCATTTCAGCAATTTCTGCATTAATTTTGGGTGTTTGCTCTAGGTCAACTTGATAGAGATAACTCACCAATTGAAAGTCTGCTTCATTGGCTGCTTTTGTTTCAAAATGCCCAATAAACTGAGTAATCTCTGCTTGAACACTAATTTCTTCTAAAATCTCACGCAACATGGTCTGCTCAGGTGGTTCATTGGGCTCAAGCTTTCCACCAACCTGCATAAAAAATTGTGTATTTTGCTTTCTCACCAAGAGCAATTGATTTTTATCATTCAAAATCACAGCTGCCGCGACAGTAATTACATTCATAAGATTTAAAAATAGAATAAAAACACAATATATTGTGACAGCAATAAATTTAAAAACAATATATTGTGTTTTAGTTTTTAACCAAATGTACGATCTGCTTGATCTAATTTAACCAATTCTTCACGTTCTTTTACGCCCCATTTTGGTTCTGGCGCTTGATAGTGACTAAACTGGGTTAGAATTTCTTCGATCGAGGCAGAATCAATCAACTGATCTGTAAAACGCGCTTTAGAAAAACCTTTGTCTGTCGTGAGTTGAATAAATTTTAATAAATCATCATAAAAACCTTCAACATTTAAAAATGCACAAGGTTTTAAATGAATTCCCAATTGTGCCCACGTCCATTGCTCAAAAATTTCTTCAATGGTTCCTGCACCACCAGGCAATGCAATAAAGCCATCAGAAAGCTCAGACATTTTTGTTTTACGTTCATGCATATTTTTAACAATATACAGCTCGGTCAAATCTGGATGTGCCAATTCACGATCCACCAATCCCTGAGGGATCACACCAATCACTTTGCCTCCTGCTGCCAAAGCGCTGTCAGCAACAATACCCATTAACCCTGAACGGCCACCACCATAGACCAAAGTTTTCCCTTGCTTGGCGATTGTTTCACCAGTCAGCTCCGCAACATCAGCGAAAATTTGATCCGTACCTAATGATGAACCACAAAAAATAGCAATAGAATTCATAAATTTAACCTAACTTTAATTTTGTCATGCTAAAAATGCAGACGGCCAATCAAGATTTTTTTTACAAAACAGCAATGTAATGAGTGTTTTTCCTAAAATCCTTGTCTAAAATACACACATCAAATTGACACCACACTGCGCAAGGGAGAAAAGACATAATGCTTGAAGCCTTTTACGCCACTGAGCGCGGTAGCTTAGAAGATGCAACAATTAATGGTGGATTCGACCTACACCCTGAATTGGTATGGGTTGACCTCATTGCACCTTCACAAGAAGAACAAGAATGGGTTTTAGATGCTTACCAGCAAAATCTACCAACTCTTAAATCTTTAGAAGACATTTCATCCTCTGCACGATTCTACCGTGATGATGATGGGATTCTACATATCAGTACTTATTTTTTAACAAAAAATAAAAATTACCAAGTTGAAGGCGATCCCGAAGATACTTCAAACATGCTTGCCAATGTGCAAACGGTTGCGTTCATTTTGCATAAAGACCGCTTATTTACCTTACGTGGTGAAAAGTTGGTTGCCTTTCGTGCCTTTCGCGCACGCGCACGCCGTAATGACTATGAAATTGAATACAAAGATCCGACATGGATTCTTTTAGGCTTATTGGAAGCAAAGCTAGATGAGCTTGCGGATATCTTAGAAGATATCCACAAAGACTTAGAGTTATATTCCACAGAAGTCCTAAACGTACGTCATCGTGAAATGATTTTAGACTTAGATGACATGATTACCCGCTTAGCACAAAAGGAAGATATGCTTGGAAAAGCGCAACTTTGTCTGATTGACTTACGTCGTGTCTTGACCTTTCTGTCCCGTCCTCGTGCCTTGGGGAGTCATATCTATGATGCAGATATTCGAGAGTTGAGTGAGGATGTCCGCTCACTTGTCGAACACGATGCGTTCTTGTTCCAAAAAGTACGATTCTTGCTTGATACCACCTCTGGATTTATTAACACTGAACAGAACGATACCATTCGTCGCTTCTCCATCTTACCCAGTATGCTTGCGCCACCGATGTTGATTGCCAGTATTTATGGGATGAACACTGAAATTCTGCCATTTGCCCATGGCCACTGGAGCTTTTATGTGGTGATTACCATCTTAATTGCTTTCTTTGTAGGGCCTTTGGCTTACTTTAGATGGAAGAAATGGATTTAAATACTCCACTCCTTCTGTTGGATTGTGTTGAGATTTACAATCGTTCAAAATCCATTAGTCAATAAAAAAGCACCCTTAGGTGCTTTTTTACATCAATCTTGCATATGCTAAATTAATTTCAAGTCATCTTGCAAATGGCAAGCTTGAATAATTTTCATCATCTTTTCAGGCACTGCTTTAAACTGCAGCCCCTGAAGATTTGATGTTTGACGTAACCACTGCACAAACACAGATAAAGCAAGGGTACTGCCATGTTCAAGCTGTGATAGATTCACAGTTATTGGAAAATTTTTCTCATTTTGAATCGCTCTCAAACCATTTAAATAATAGCTTTCAGCATTCTCGTAAGCAATTTTACCGCTAACATATAATTCCTGATTTTTAAATTCAATCACTCGCTTGCACCTATCTATGTTATGAGCTTACTTCTTAACAGCAGCGTCTGCATCAGGCTTGAATGTTGCAATTGCTTTATCAATATTGCCACCGTTGCGTTGCACGTTCGCAGCAAATTGGTTACGGAATTGCAAACCTAGATCGATACCAGACACATTCAAATTACGTACTTTCCATTGGCTACCTGCATCAGACAATTGGAAAGATACAGGGATCTTTTCGCCATTGTTATTGAAGTCTAAAGTAACGACAGGAAACTTGCTGTTGGTTGCCTTATACGGACGCATTGAATACGATTGATTTGAATACTTTGCAAATGCGCTACCATAATTCTCAATCAAAGTATTACGGAAGTTTTGTTCAAATTGCGCACGTTGAGCAGGAGTACTGCTATTTGCATAAGTTCCCATCACAATACGTGTAAACGCTTGACCATCGACATAAGGATCAAGGTTTTGGCGAACAATCGCTTTAACAGTAGCAGGGTTTTGCAATTTACCTTGATCTGCTTTTAAGCGTGAAATCAGGCCATCAGCAACACGTTTAACAAATGCTGGTGGTGCTTCTGCTGGAGCAGCTTGAGCGGCAGTCGCCACCATAGTTGCTAAAATAGTTGCAGTAAAAGTTTGTTTTAACAGCATGTTCATTTTCAATAACTCCTCTAATGCCTATTCAACAAATGAAGTTTGAGCATCAGTTGTTTCAGTGGATGCAGATGCATCTTTAGCTTCCGATGCGCCAGTTGATGATTTTCCTGCACCACCCGTAATAAATTTAGTAATCAAATCCTCTAGATCCATCGTACCTTGGGTGTTTTCAATGCTTTCACCACGTTTAATGTAGTTAATGCCACCACCTGGTACGATTTTCAAATATTTTTCGCCTAAAAGACCATTGGTTGCGACCATTATGTAAGCATCTTCATCAATATTTGTGATGGATTTCATGTTACCTAACAGTTGCGTTTCCATTTCTTTTTGTTTCTCAGGTGTCGCAGCCTGATAGTCAGCACTGTAATGTAAATCGCCTAGCGCATTTTCTTTTACTTTTTTCAACTGTTCTGCATTGAATGTTGTCAATGAACCATCTAAATCGAATTTAACTGTTGCATGACGTGTCACAGGATCAAGTGTAATTGCGTCAACTTGTCCAATTTTAACACCACTCATGGTCACTTTGGCACGCGGTTTTAAACCATTCACATTGTCGAATGTTGCAGTCATTTCATAACTATCTTTTAAGTTTGTACCCACCAAGCCACTCACTTTCATAGCTAAAAAGAACAGAGCGAGACCAAAAATGATGACAAAAATACCGACGGTCAGCTCACTAGCACGTGATTTCATTAAACACCTCCGAACATGACCGCAGTCAACACGAAATCAAAACCTAAAACACATAACGATGAATACACAACAGTACGTGTCGTAGATGTTGCGATACCTTCAGATGTTGGTTCACAAGCATAACCTTGATACACCGCAATCCAAGTACAAATTAAAGCGAATACTAAACTTTTTATGATGGTCCCGTTAAACACATCTTTCATAAACTGAGTACTACTCAGAATACCACTCCAGTACGAGCCTTCGTCTGCGCCGAGAAAATCAACTCCAACCATTTTGCCGCCCATAATACCAATCGCAGCAAAGATCACAGATAGCATCGGTAAACTGACAATACCCGCCCATAAACGTGGAGAAATCACGCGCTTTAACGGATCAACACCGATCATTTCCATACTGGATAATTGTTCAGTCGCCTTCATTAAGCCAATTTCTGCGGTCAAAGCAGAACCTGCACGACCAGCAAAAAGTAAGGCAGCCACAACAGGCGCAAGTTCACGCAACAAGGTTAAAGCCACAGCCGCACCCAACATTGCTTCACTACCAAAAGTGACCAAGATGTTATACATCTGCAAACCGAGTACTGCACCGATGAACAGACCAGATACAGCAATGATCAATAAAGACAGTACGCCTACTCGATACATCTGATAAATGAAAAGTTTTACACCAAGTATTGTTGGCAAAGAGAATAAAATGCGCAACAACATGAGCATTGCAACACCAATGCCCTGAACACGTTCTAGAACGCGTCTACCCAATAAGGCAATAGCATTCATGAACTAACCTCATTACTTAAATAGGCTTGATGACTAAATTGATAATCAACAGGACCTTCAACTGAACCTGTTAAAAATTGCTGTACAAATGGAGAAGCGTGTCGTTGCAATTGCTCAGGTGTCCCCTCGCCTTGCACCTTACCTTCAGCCACAACATAAATATAGTCAGCAATTGATAATGTTTCATCAACATCATGTGAAACAATAATTGTTGTTAGATCTAAAGCATCACGTAATGATCGAATTAATCGGGTCAAAACCCCCATCACAATCGGATCTTGCCCAGCAAAGGGTTCATCATACATAATCAAGTCTGGGTCAAGCGCAATCGCACGAGCAAGCGCCACGCGTCGATTCATCCCGCCAGAAAGTTCTGCGGGCATTAACTTTTCAGCACCACGCAAACCAACCGACTCTAATTTTAGTGCCACCAACTCAGCAATTAAATTTTCTGGTAATTTTGTATGTGCGCGAATTGGAAAAGCAACATTTTCATAGACGGTCATGTCGGTAAATAACGCACCACTCTGAAATAACATCCCCATACGCGCACGTGCAGCAAAAAGCTCATTACGTGACATCGAAGCAATGTTTTTCCCATCAAGTCGTACTTCACCAGCATCTGGGCTAAGCTGACCACCAATGAGCCGTAACAGGGTTGTTTTACCCGTTCCAGATGGTCCCATGATTGCGGTAATTTGCCCACGACGAATCTGCAAACTCACATTATCGTAGATAACGCGTTCACCTCGGTTAAAACTTAAATTTTTGACTTCAATTAAAGCTTCAGCTTCGGAATGACTGTGTTTATTCATAGCTGAACTTTTTCCTGCATTTATCAGCCCACATACTATACTCTTAAATATCTATATGTTTTGTAATTAAAAGATAATAAAAAATCATAAAGAATATTCATCTTTATAAATAAGGTTACTTGGTCTATTTTTAGTTTTTTACTTTTAAATTTTATTTAATGAGCAAATAGATTATCTAAAAAGCAGGCTATAAAAAAAGTACCCAACATTTGAGATTAATAAAAGTGAGAACATGTATAACATAATTACCTCAAAGAAATCACCAACTTTATTAGATTCAATTTTTCATAAGTTAAGTCTAACTGTTTTATTAAATAAATTGAACTATGTCACACTTTATTTTACCAAATACTTTTCAACTTGCAATAAAAAACCAGCCTTTAGGCTGGTTTTTTATTAAAAATATCTAATTAATCGTTGAATTTGCGACGCGGACGGTCTGCATTGAATTCACGCTTTGGACGATCTTCACCACCAAATTCACGTTTAGGACGATCTTCACCGCCAAACGCACGTTTAGGGCGATCTGAATTAAATTCACGCTTCGGACGATCTTCACCACCGAATGTACGCTTAGGACGATCATCACCGAAAGAACGTTGTGGACGGTCACCGAAACCACCTTCACGGCGTGGTGGACGATCACCAAAATCACGCTTAGGACGATCAGCAAAACTACCTTCACGACGTGGTTTGTAATCTACGCTGTTGCCACGGTTGTCATCATTCGAGTTAAAACGAGGTTTATCGTTAAAACCGCCTTCACGACGTGGACGATCAGAGTTGAAATCACGCTTAGGACGATCTTCACCACCGAATGAACGTTGTGGGCGGTCACCGAAACCACCTTCACGACGTGGTGGACGATCACCAAAATCACGCTTAGGACGATCTTCACCACCGAATGAACGTTGTGGACGATCACCGAAACCACCTTCACGGCGTGGTGGACGATCACCAAAATCACGCTTAGGACGGTCATCACCATAAGATGGACGATCACCACGTGGTTTGTCATCGAAGCTACGGCGTGGGCGATCATCACCACCTTCACGACGTTTGAAGTTTGATTCACCTTCAAAACGACGACCACCGCCGAAACCGCCACGACCGCCTTCACGACGACCACCACCGTTACTACGACCACGACCGCCACCATCACGACTACCGCGAGCTGGAGGTGGAGATGGTTCTAAACCTTCGATTTCAGAAACACTTAAACGCGCTTCTAAATAATCTTCTAAAGCACGGATTTTACCGCGTTCACGGTAAGTTGCTAAAGTGATTGCTTTACCGGTACGACCCGCACGACCTGTACGACCAATACGATGCACATAATCTTCATTCTTCATTGGAAGACCGAAGTTAATTACGTGAGAGATTGTTGGTACGTCAAGACCACGAGCAGCTACGTCTGTAGCAACAAGAATTTTTGCACGACCTTCACGGATACTGCGTAAACGACGGTTACGTACAGTTTGTGGCATAGCACCATGAAGCGCAACAACTGAAAGACCTGCTTCTGCAAGCTCTTCAGCAAGCATATCTGTATCTTCTTGAGTTGAAGCAAATACTACTGCTTGATCTACGTCTTCTTCATTTAACCAATGCGTAAGCAATTTTTTCTTATGCTCAAAGCCATCAGTCCAATGTAAAGTTTGGGTAATATCAGTATTTGTAGAATGACCTGTTTCAATTGCAATACGTTCAGGTTCGTTCATCATGCGTTCAGCAAGATTAATGATACGTGGTGCAAATGTTGCAGAGAACATTAATGTTTGTTTACGATTTAAAGCTAAATCGCTGATTGCTTCTAGGTCTTCAGAGAAACCTAAGTCAAGCATACGGTCAGCTTCATCGACGATTAAAGCATCAACTAAATCAAGTTTAATTTGACGACGGTTTACAAGATCAAGTAAACGACCTGGAGTCGCAACAACAACTTGTGCACCTTTTAATTGTTGGATTTGCTTACCAAAAGGCATACCACCCATAATTGCTGCAACACGTACACCTTTCATATGGCGTACAAATGCAATCGCATCTTGACATACTTGTTGTGCAAGTTCACGAGTAGGTGAAATCACCAAGATATTTGGTTGAGTTACTGCTTTCATACGATCTTTAAATGGTACAAAAGTATCTTGACCAGCTAAAGCGTTTAACGTAGGGAGTAAGAATGCAGCAGTTTTACCAGAACCAGTTTGGCTTGATACTAGAAGGTCTTTTCCTTCTAAAGCCGCTGGAATAGATAGTTCTTGAACAGGAGTCGGCGTAGTAAAACCAAGACTCTCGAGTGCTTTCTGTAGCGACTCGTCTAATGAAAATTCAGCAAAAGTTTTGCTCATAGAGATATTCACCCTAATGTGGGTGCTCCATTAATATATGGTCTGATGGACATCGGCAAAAAGCGGCACAGCAATAATCGCTGAAAATATAGAATCAGCGGCGATCCGAGAACGACGATGCGTATAACGCACATTTGATAACAGCCGCAACCTGAAGGAATCGCTTAAGCGATTGGGTGGGGCGCGAAATATTGTCCTCTCTTTGGACCGGACGCGCATACACAATATAGAAGAGAAATGTTCAGGTAATGAACGAAATTTAGTGCGTGCGCAGAGTATAGCAGAATTTATAATAATGTCACGAAGTTTTATTGTTTTTTCCTGTATTGTATTAAATCATTCATAATATTCAGGAATTAAATAAAAAACTTGATCTACAACTAGACTCTCATCCTCAATAATATCTGCTACAGCGACCGCTAAACACCTAATGGTAAACTCACTTAGAATAATCATATTGGATTGCCAATGATATGTGCCTAAAGCGCACTCTCCTGTTTGTTTATTTTTCTGCATTAAATATTGAATATTTTCAGTTGTGCTTGCACTGCCCAAAAATGTTTGTCCATCTATAATGACCCAAAAGTCTATGTTTTGCAGCGCAACATCTTCATGAGGAATTGTATGATGGGTTTTTAGACTAAATTTTTCATTTTGATAAATAGTTTTCAATTGATCTATTCCGAGTTAGTTTTTGGATTTCATCTAAGTGCCACCATTAATTCGATAAATTCTATACCGTGCCTGTTCTGCAAGCTCTTCTTTATCTGAATGCGTATATTCTTCTATTAAATTGATAGCTTCTACTGTACCTATTTCTTGTAATACCCAAAGACATCTTTTGAAATAGGCAGAATCCTCTTCACTAGCTAAATATGCCAAGTGAGGTTTTAAAAAAATTGCTCGCTTTATATAAGGAATAGCATAAGGATCTTTTCTCATTTGAAGATCCCAAATAATTTCCATATGATCCTCATGCTCTAATAGCAATAATCTTTCGCATTGCTCTTGAGTTGTTTTAGATTCATCTATTTTAAGATATGGATTTCCCTGTTCCATTTTTTGGCTCATAGATTTAAAACCAAATAACTTTTTTACTTTATCCAGTAAATTTCTCACCCTTAGCTTCCCCCAATAAGTTGTATTATTTTTTATATAAGTACTATTCGCTAGGTCTTGCAATCACAGAAGTTTAAACAACGACATTCAGTATTGGTAGTATTGCATTAAATCACAACCCATAAAAAAGCCTTCATAAAAATGAAGGCTTTTTAAAACTCAATCTACACAAGTATAAATTACTTCGCAGCTTCACCCCAAGCAGGAACAACAGCTTGCATCAATGGTTTTAACATTTTCATAGAACACGCAATCACTTGACCATTTTCCATAGAATCTGAACCACCACGAGCATCAACGACTGTACCACCCGCTTCTTTCACCATAAGCTCGCCTGCTGCGATATCCCAAGGTTTTAAACCGAGCTCAAAATAACCATCTAAACGACCAGCTGCGACATAAGCCAAGTCTAATGCAGCAGAACCTGCACGACGATATTGTGCACCAGCTTCAGTTACATTTAATAATGATTCAAAATGGTTTTTCGCATAAGAAACAATCTCACCATTACGTTTAGCGCGGTAAGCATGACCTACACCCATAAAGGTATTTTCAAGACTGTCTTTAACATTCACACGAATACGACGTTGATTCAACATTGCGCCACGACCACGGCTTGCAGAGAATAGCTCATCTTTCACAGGGTCATAAATAACACCGTGTTGAGTTACACCTTTATGTTGAACTGCAATAGATACACAGAAATGTGGGAAAGCATTGATAAAGTTTAAAGTACCATCAAGAGGATCAATCACCCAACACCAATCGGCATCATGACCTTTACCTTCTTGTAGCCCAAACTCTTCACCAAGGAAGCTGTGATTTTTATAACTTTTACGAAGCGTATCAATAGTCAACTGCTCGATATAACGATCTACACGAGTCACTGGACCATCAATTCCTTTTTCTTCGACTTGTAGATCGAGTTTATGACGATTTTGATGCGCTTTTAAAAGCTCTTGACCAACTAACTGAGCCGCACGCGCAGCCATCACCACCATAGGTTCCATTGAACACCCACTACAAATTTGAAGATACTGATAAAGAATAATGCATAAAAGCGCCGACATTTTAGCAAATATCGGCGCTTTTTGGGAAATTTTGTTTCTAAAATTTTACAACTTCAATTTTTACATAAGCTTAAACGTGTTGTACTAGCTTTAACCATGCCTGTTCAATCGAGTTTTGAATACCTTTTTCATCTAAACCACAGTCTTGAAGCATTTCAGAGTGGCTTGCTTGTGCAAGAAATTCATCAGGTAAACCTAAGTTTAAAATTGGCTTCAGAATTTGTGCCTGTGCCAAGAACTCATTTACGGCACTACCCGCACCTGCCATCACCGCATGTTCTTCAACAGTAACAAATAAGTGCGTTTTATCTGCCAAATCACGAATAATTTGTTCATCCAGTGGTTTCACAAAACGCATATTGATCACACGAATTGCGATATCCAATGTTGGTGCGAGTTGTTTTGCTGATTCAAGCGCAGGTTGAACACGACTGCCAAAAGCCAAAATCGTGATACCGTCTTCGTGTTCAGTATTGAGTTCTAACAATATTTCAGCTTTACCAATTTCCAGCTCAATCAACTGTTGTTGAATTTCTACACCTAAACCATTACCGCGAGGATAACGTACTGCAGTTGGCCCTTTGTATAGATATGCTGTATGCAACATTTGGCGACATTCGTTTTCGTCTTTTGGCGCCATGATCACCATATTGGGAACAGTACGCATATAAGCATAGTCATAAGCACCAGCATGCGTAGGACCATCTTCACCGACTAAGCCTGCACGATCAATACCAAAGGTCACATCAAGATTTTGTAAAGCAACATCATGAATCAGCTGGTCATAACCGCGTTGCAAGAAGGTTGAATAAATCGCCACAACTGGCTTTAGTCCTTCACAAGCCATACCGGCGGCTAATGTCACAGCATGCTGTTCTGCAATAGCAACATCGAAGTAGCGCTCTGGAAATTGCTTAGCAAACTGTACCATGCCTGAGCCTTCACACATAGCAGGGGTAATCGCGAGTAATTTGTCATCTTGTGCAGCTTCATCGCAAAGCCATTGCCCAAATACATCTGAATATTTTGGTGCTAAATTTTTAGTAGCTGAAGCATTAATTTTGCCAATCGCATGATATTTAATTTGATCCGCTTCAGCAGGCGCAAAACCCTTACCTTTCACAGTATAGACATGGATCAGGCGTGGCCCTTTACGTTTTTTAAGCGCATTAAAGACTTGGACCAGTTGCTCAACATTATGGCCATCAAATGGGCCAAAATAATCAAAACCAATCGCTTTAAATAGATTATCCGCGGCATCAGTCGCAGATTGATGTAAGCGAGAGTTGTAGTTCCATTCAGGACAATCCTGTACAAAAGCTTGCCCTTCTTCATCAATATTGATGAATTGCCCTTGTTCCCAAATTGCAGCCAAATGCTTAGCAAAACCACCAGTGCTACATGAAATCGACATATCATTGTCGTTGAGTACCACCAACAAATCAGCATTATGTGCCACTGCATCATTCATGGCTTCAAATGCCATTCCAGCAGTCATCGCACCATCACCAACGATGGCAACAACTTCACAAGGATCTTTTTGATAACGACGTGCCAAGGCCATGCCCAAGCCAGCAGAAATTGCAGTCGATGAATGTCCTACACCAAAAGTATCGAATTCGGATTCATCACGTGCTGGAAAAGCTGCCAATCCATCTTTAGAACGGATGGTCATCAATTGCTCACGGCGTCCTGTAAGAACTTTATGTGGATACGCCTGATGGCCTACATCCCAAACTAAACGATCTCTTGGGGTTTCAAAACAATAGTGTAAGGCGACTGTTAACTCTATAACGCCAAGGTTTGCACCAAAATGCCCGCCACTTTGTCCAGCAGCATACAAAATAAATTGACGCAATTCGTCTGCGACCTGCGGCAATTGGCTTTGCTCAAACTGACGTAATTGTTGAGGATGATTAATTTCATTCAACAAAGGCGTAACAGGACGATGACTAGGTATTTCGGTATACAACATATGTGGCAAAGCCTTCTAAAGCCTGGCAAATCTAGCTAGGTAAACGGGTTAGCATGATTGTGAGAACAAATCATATCACATTCGATCAGCCACATTTATAATGATGCGTCATTGGAACTTCCAAGTCAGCTAGTGTGCTATTGGTGTCAATTATCATGAATAATCTATCTATATATCAACTATTATCGTGTGCTTTATACAAAAAAGAAATTTTTATAGCAATGTTATCTATAAAAACATGCTTTACAAACCTACCAATGTCCAAGCATTACGCTATACTTTAGCCAATTTCTAAACAAATAGATGGAAGATTCTGTGTCAATAGAGTTTGTTGCCACTTCAAAATTACCCACTGCTTATGGTGATTTTAAAATTTCTGTATTTCAAGATCCACAAACAGGTGAAGAGCATGTTGCTCTTTCTAAGGGTTTAGAAATCGCGCCTACAAACCCCGTTTTAGTTCGTATTCATTCAGAATGTTTAACTGGCGATGCCTTTGGCTCATTAAAATGTGACTGTGGTCCTCAATTGCACAACACCATGAAAATGATGAATGAAGCAGGTCAGGGTGTGATTTTATATTTGCGCCAAGAAGGTCGTGGTATTGGTTTGACCAATAAAATCCGTGCTTATGCGCTGCAAGATCAAGGGCACGATACTGTTGATGCAAATTTATTGTTAAACCTACCTGCTGATGCACGTAAATATGATATGTGTAGCATCATGCTTGATCATTTACAGGTCAAACAAGTTAAACTCATTACCAACAATCCATTAAAATTAAAAGCTTTAACAGATTTAGGTATTGATGTATTAGATCGTGTACCGTTGACAGTGGGCTTAAATAAGTTCAATGAAGATTATTTAAAAACCAAACATGACCGTATGTCTCATATGTATGAGAAAGATGATTTTTAAATAATCACTAAGTTAAATAATAGGAGACTGAACTAATGAAATTAAGCTCAATCTTATTTGCAATCATTCTCCTTTTATTCAACGCATATGATTCAAAAGCCTAATCTGCAATCATTCAATAATTAAAACAGCTCCAACAACAAGGTCACTTTTTGCCCGACATTTTTTATATTCTGAGATACAAAATCCTTAATTAAAGCAAAAACTCGATTAGCTATGAAAAATTTTTAGATATTATTGGCCTAGAAAGCTCAGATATTATTTTAAATACTTGGGTATATGTTGAAGTCATTAATAAGTTAATTGAACAAAAGAATCAGTAAAACCATAACATCTCTAATAATTCACTAATTTTTATAAATAAAACATCAAGAAAGATTTTGCTCTCTCGGATGGCGACAGGGATGTCACCGTTGGGCAAGGATGACAGGAGTCCCCTTTGCCCAACTAAGGATTTTTGTTTCTTTCATCCCTGAAAAGAAAGGAATCATCTACACTTCTTCATCTAAATGTTTAAATACAATATTTTGTAAAATAGAATCATATCGTCATCGAGAAAATTTGCGTTTCAGGTTTTCTACGTTTTAAATGCAAATCAAACGCCATACAGATATTACGGACAAAAGGTTTCCCTTGCTCCGTGATCACAATCCGATCCACTTCAATATTCAATAAACCATCGTGCTGCATTTCAACAAGCTGTTGAATCACATCACCACGTTCGGCAAAATCCATCATGTGATCTGACCAAGAGGTTTGAAAGGTACACATCAAATTCAAAATATGTTGACGAATCTTTAAATCTTCTACACTTAACACATGCCCTTTCACCACAGGAATTTCATCATTTTCAAGACAACTGTAATAAGCTTCTAAATTTTTTTCATTCTGTGCAAAGCTATACCAACTATCACCAATTGAAGATAGACCCAATCCGATCATGACTTGTGTTTTTGATGAGGTATAGCCCATAAAATTACGATGCAAAGTACCTGCATGAAATGCTTGATACATCTCATCCCGATCTAAAGCAAAATGATCCATCCCAATCTCATGATAACCATGGGCTAAAAGTTGCTTTTTCCCTTCTTCATATAGCGTTCGTTTCATTCCATCTTTGGGCACATCATGATCTTTAAACCCACGCTGTCCATTGCCCTTAATCCAAGGCACATGGGCATAACTATAAAAAGCCAAGCGATCTGGCATTAAAGTATTAGTCAAATCAATGGTATGCAATACATCTGCTAATTTTTGAAATGGCAAACCAAAAACCAGATCATGTGAAATGGATGTATAGCCAATGTCACGTGCCCATTGCGTGACTCTTTCTACATTTTCAAAGGGCTGGACACGATGAATGGCTTTCTGAACATTCTCATTATAGTCTTGCACACCATAGCTGACACGGCGAAAACCAAGCTCATATAAGGCCTGTAACTGTTCTCGTGTGGTATTATTGGGATGCCCTTCAAAACTAAATTCATAACGATCCGCAATATTGGCTTTGGCTAAAATACCCTGAATTAATTGTTGTAAATGCTCAACTGAAAAAAATGTTGGTGTCCCACCCCCCAAATGGATTTCTTTAATGATGGGTCTGTCTTCTAGCAACTGACAATATAAATCCCATTCTTTTAAAACTGCTTGAATATAGGGTAGTTCAACATCATGCCGTTTAGTGACTTTTTTATGGCATCCGCAAAAAGTACATAGACTTTCACAGAACGGTAAATGAATATAAAGACTGATGCCTTCAGCGAGATTAGACTCATCAAAAGAGCGCTTTAGCGTTTGTTTCCATTGTTGCAGCGAAAATGAAGCCTCATCCCAATATGGAACCGTTGGATAACTAGTATAACGGGGTCCAGCAACATTGTATTTTTGAATCAAGGAACAACTCATATTCACTGCTCGATACGCAATTAACATTCAAAATGAAATAAACCCAAAATTGAATTTATCCTCAATACATTGTGCTGAGCTTAAGGATAGATTTCAACCTAGCGAATTGCTCGGGATTGCGAAGCTTATGCCAACGATAACCAAAGATTTTCACTCACGTTCAATTAATTCACGGCACGTTCAAAAAATGTCTTCATGATGACTTCATTTTGTTTTTTTTGAATTTTTATGTTTTGATGTAGAAAATTTTTCAATTCTCCTTTGAGGATGATCATGCAAAACCCGACTTCTGCAGATATTCAACGTGTTCGTGATTTCCTGACAGATTTACAAGCTCGAATCTGCTCTGCCCTAGAGCAACAAGAAAAATTAGGCCATGGCACTGCAACATTTGAAATTGATGACTGGCAACGCCCTGAAGGGGGCGGTGGCCGTTCATGTGTTTTACAAAATGGTACTGTGATCGAAAAAGGCGGGGTGATGTTTTCTCACATCAACATTTCCAAACTACCAGCTTCAGCAACAGAACGCCATCCAGCAATTGCTGGAGCCAAAGCACAAGCCTTGGGTGTTTCCTTGGTCATTCATCCAACAAACCCCAATGTTCCAACATCTCACGCCAATGTACGGCTATTTGTTGCAGAACCTGAAGGACAGGCACCAATTTGGTGGTTTGGTGGTGGTTTTGACCTCACGCCTTTTTACCCGAATGATGAAGATGTTTTATCTTGGCACCAAACAGCATTTGATCTATGTGCACCGTTTGGTAAAGAAATTTATATGGAACATAAGCAATGGTGCGATGATTATTTCTATTTAAAACATCGTGATGAACAACGGGGTATTGGTGGATTGTTTTTTGATGATTTAAACCAATGGGATTTTGAAAAATGCTTTGAATATATACAAGCGGTCGCTCATGGTTATTTAAATGCTATTTTGCCTATTTTCCAAAGAAATCAGGATAAACCATTTACACAAGCCCAACGAGACTTCCAACTGTATCGTCGTGGTCGCTACGTTGAATATAATTTGGTTTATGATCGTGGAACTTTATTTGGCTTACAAACTGGTGGGCGAATTGAATCTATTCTGGTCAGCATGCCACCACTTGCTGCATGGTCTTATCGCCCAGAATGGGATGAAAATAGTCCAGAAAAACGCCTCACTGATCATTATTTAAAGCCTAAAGACTGGTTGTCCATATTAAAGTAATCATCAGCAATTTAAGCTTCATCGTTAAAAAGCTATCTTTCATTTAAGATAGCTTTTTAACTTAAACCGTTGAATACTTCTGAGAAAATAAGTCTTGAAAGATTTACTCACAATTAAAATGAGAATAATTCACGATTAGGACACTTTTTTAATTTAATATATGTTCGAACTTGGCTAAGATACCAACCTTAAAATTTCCTTAATTTTTTTGAAAAAAGTCTTAGCATTAAAGATTATTATAGCGGTAGAAACCAGAGGTAGGTATGAGGAATTTATTAGAAAATCACAAGGTTACACTTTCATTCAGTATTTTATTTTTATTAGCATGCTCTATTTCAACCACTATTATCTCTAACAACCATCTCTCTGACAGCATCTCGATTACCTCTAGTGTTGTATTATCTGCTGGATTTCTTGTTGTTTTTGCTATGATTTTTCTTGACTTCTTAGAGTCAGTTTGCAATCCATAAGCATCTTTTTTAAAGCACAACATTTCCCAAAAAACCTTCCTCTTAAAAACCAGCTTTAGCGCGATTAAAAAAGCGCTCTAAATCATCAATTTATTCAAATTTTAGCTTAAGCTAAACTGCATATAGTTTGGTTGTATCATCCATTTTCACGTATATTGTCGAGATTCTCTAAAAATCAACACAATCAATACTTGGACATTTGGCATGAGTAAACTATTCGCAGTCATTGGAAATCCGATTGAACACTCTCGTTCACCTGAACTACACCATGCCTTTGCAGAAAAGACTGGTATTGATCTCAACTATGTAAAACGTCTTGCCCCACTCGATGGCTTTACTGCAAGTGTCAATGAATTTTTTGCACACAATGGCATAGGTATGAATGTTACTGTGCCATTTAAAGAACAAGCTTTTGCCTTATGCCAACAACTGACAGAACGTGCAAAAATCGCTAAGGCAGTCAATACGCTTTGGATGGAAAACGGCATTTTGCATGGTGACAATACAGATGGACAAGGTTTAGTCGATGCGATTAAAGCATTGGACTGGACTTTAGAAAACACAGATATTTTGATTATTGGTGCAGGCGGTGCAACTCGCGGTGTGGTTTACCCTCTGGTAAAAGCGGGGGCTAAAATGATTGTGATTGCCAACCGTACCCGTTCACGTGCGGAACAATTGGTGGCAGATTTACAAAGCGCTGTTCCTGAAGCAGAACTTTCCGCTTGTAGCCTAGATGAATTAGATGGGCAATTTGATCTTGTTATCAATGCGACTTCGGCAAGCTTAACGGGTGATGCACTGATTCTTCCTGAAACCTTAACCTTTCACCATGCTTATGAAATGGCATATGGCAAACCTTCAAGTTTTATCGATCAAGCCAAAGCGCGCCAGATTCCAAGCTCAGAAGGCTTCGGTATGTTGGTTGGACAAGCCATCGAAGCATTTTATATTTGGAATGGGGTTCGTCCAAATTTAAAAGATTTTCTTTAATCATGGATGTATCTTTGTTTTAAAAAATCAATAAAAAAGAACCTCAATTGAGGTTCTTTTTAACCAAACCAAGATCAATTACTTTAACTTGGCATCACTCAAGATCTGATAGGTTTGCTTAAATAAATCATAATCAATAAATTCAGTCGCGTCTTGATCCAAGCCAGCCACTACCTGATCGCTAAATTTATTACGTTTAAATGCAGTATAAGACTTGGCTAAAATCTTCGCTGTTTTGATAAAGTCAGCACGTTGCCCTTTTTCAATCTCATTTTCTGCTTCAAACTTCTGCATATAATATTGCGCAAAAACAGCTTCAGTGGTTTTGTATTTCTTAACTAAATTCTGAATTTCTAAAACACTTTGCTTATCTTTCCAGACTTTAGCCACGATCTCATCAACAGCATTTCCAAGTCCATCATCATATTGGTGGTCATCTTCCAAATGATGTTTTTTCTGTAAAGCTTGGATCTGCTTTAAAGTCTGGCCTTTTGGATTGTAAATCCCTTCATCAGAATAAGAATAAGCGTAGACTGCCGCAATTTCCTGTAAATCTTGAGCAGAGTATTGTTTGATTAGCTCAGGTTTTTCTGCAGTCAGTTTGGCAATAAATACCGCTTTATAGGTTTTTTCATAGGAACCCGTTTGTGCAAACACCTGTTCAGCCAACTGTGCTAAACGCTCATCTAAAGTTAAGTATTTTTGTTCTGAACGGCTGCCTGTATCACCTGAAACACCCGCAATACCACCTACAGCTTGCTCCATAATGCTGCCTTTAAAGATGTCTTTAAATGGTTTGGCTTGCTGTAAAACACTCTGGTCGATCTTGCTGGCATTTCCATAATTAAGGAATTGCATATCCATCTTAACATTCAGCTTACGATTTAATTTATCAAAATCCACACCCAAATCATAATCTACTTTTACCGCCCGGCCTTTGTTATCTAAAGACAGATCAACGATTAAAGGATTACGTTTGTTTTTAGCCGGCAAACTGGCTTCAACTTCAGTATGATGTTGATTCCACAATTGTTTAAATTGTTGAGCATCAACCAACTGGTCTTTCGCATAGCCTGTAAAGGTTTTGACAAGCGCTGCATTACTTTGCTGCTGTAAAGTTTTGCTGGCTGAAGATGCATCATCCTTTTGTTCAGTACTTAAAACATCAATTTCATAATGATACTGGCAATATTCCACATCACCAAAACGTGGATGAGCTTTTGCTTTTGTTAAATCTTCACACTGTTGTTCAGTTAAAATTTTCTGACGCGCTGCTGATACGTCTTCAGACTCAGCTTCAACATTGTCATCTTCCTGCTCAGCAGCATCAGAAGCTTGGCTAGTGGCATAGTCTTCGTCATCTTCAACTGCTTTTTTAGCCGCGTCTTGTGCATCTGCATAAACTGCATCCACCTCTTCTTCAGACGCGTCATGAGATTGACGATTGACTGCACTATAAAGTTGATACATGGCGCTAGCGGCATCAGCCACTCCCGCATCATCAGTATTGATCCCCGCTGAGGCTTCTTCTACTGCTTTCATTGCAGCTTGTGCCGCTTCGTTAGCATCATCGCTAGATTGGCTTTCTCCTGTAGTATCTAATAGTTTTGCAATATTAGTAGCGCTCAATCCAAGCACTGAATTCATGAAATATTGACGATTTACTGTAGAATACAATTGACCTTGCAAAAACATTTCTTCAATGGTGGTATTCAAGCGGATTTTTTCAACCACACCTGTTTGCTTCTCAGCTGAACTCACCGCAAGATTTTCAATTTGATTCGGGGAAGCAATTAAATAAGAGGTTGCGCCTGATTGTTTAAGCAACTCAACCAAGGCTTTTCCATTTACCTTGGCAATATCATCTTTATATTTAGAAAAATCATAATAGGCATATTTATTCTGATCTTGTGAATTAGCCAAATAAGGCATCAAAGAATAGATATGCGTATAGAATTTATAATTATTTAAATCCAAAACTGTAGGAATACGCATTTCCACAGAGAGGTTGGGTTTTTTATACAGTGTCTCTAAGTTAAACGATGCCATTTTCTGACGATAATTTACCGTTCCATCATAACGAATCTGCAAATCATTCACGATATTTTGTACAACATCTGCGCCCATACCAGCAAAACGACTAAAATACTTTGAGTCCTGTTTAGCAATTGCTTGATAAAGATCTTTTTTTTGCGCATCGGTTAACTTGATTTTTTGATCTTTCAGGTATTGATTGACCTTTTTTTCAATTGTAGGATCTAATTGTTTTGTATCAGCTGTGTTGGCTTTCTGAACGCTATCAAGTCGAACCTTAACTTGTCCACGGTAATCAAAATTTGGATATTCATATAAGGCATTAAACCCTTGAATTGCACGTTGCGGAGCGTCTTGATCTGCATTTAAAGCATTGCTTTTAATCACATGTGTAGAACATGCTGATAAACTCAAACCCAATAAACACAATGTTAATTTTTTTAAATGCATGATAGATCTACCCACTTGAATATTATAATGACAATAAAAATAACAATGAAACAATAAAAAACAAAGTGTACAAGACTATCAAAAAATCAACAAATTCACATGTGCTTTTTCTACCAAATTCGCATTTCTGACAATTTTTTTAGAGAGTCTTATCAATGTAATTCCCATATGATTATGAATAATGAAGCTATAGATTGAAAATCCAAAACTATTTTTAAATTAGGATTAAACACATGCCAGCATATAAAGCGCCGCTCCGTGACATACGTTTTTTAATGAATGAAGTTTTTGACTATTCTGCACATTATAAAACACTATCAATTGGCGAAAATGCCGATGCTGATACTGTCGATATGATTTTAGAAGGTGCTGCAGATTTTTGTGAAAATGTACTTTCTCCGCTGAATCAATCTGGTGACGAAGAAGGTTGTCATTTTAAAGATGGTGAAGTCTCGACACCAAAAGGTTTTAAAGAAGCTTATAACCAATTTATTCAAGGCGGCTGGCAAGGCCTGTCTTATCCTGAAGAGTTTGGTGGCCAAGGTTTACCGATGTCATTAAACCTAATCAAATCTGAAATGATGGGGACTGCAAACTGGTCATTCACCATGTACCCAGGTTTGAGCATGGGATGTATGAATACCATCCTGCAATTTGGTACAGACGAACAAAAAAATACCTATATGCCACACCTGACTGCGGGTACATGGTCAGGAACAATGTGTCTGACTGAACCACAATGTGGTACAGACTTAGGTCAAGTAAAAACTAAGGCTGAACCTAATGCTGATGGTACTTACGCGATTACAGGGACAAAAATCTTCATCTCTGCGGGTGAACATGATTTAACTGAAAATATTATCCATATCGTTCTTGCGCGTCTTCCAGATGCACCCGCTGGGACTAAAGGTATTTCATTGTTTATTGTGCCTAAATTCATCCCTACAGCTGAAGGTACAGTGGGTGAACGTAATCCTGTGACTTGTGGTTCTATTGAACACAAAATGGGAATTCGTGCATCTGCTACAGCAGTATTAAACTTTGATGGCGCAACAGGCTATCTGATTGGTGAAGTGAATAAAGGCTTACATGCAATGTTCACCTTCATGAACACGGCGCGTATTGGTACTGCTGTACAAGGCCTTGCTCACGCGGAATTATCATTCCAAGGTGCTTTACCATACGCAAAAGACCGTATGTCTATGCGTGCTCTATCTGGTAAAAAAGATCCAGACAAAGTGGCTGATGCAATCATTCACCATGCAGATGTACGTCGTATGCTTTTGACTCAAAAAGCATTTGCAGAAGGCGGTCGTGCAATGATTTATCATGCCGCTCAACTTGCAGATAAAATGACTGATGCAATGTTACAAGGTGATCAAGCAAAATTTGAAGAATATGATGATAAGCTTGGTTTCTATACCCCAATTCTCAAAGGTTTCTTAACAGAAATGGGGCTTGAATCTGCGAATTTGGGTATGCAAGTGTTTGGTGGTCATGGCTATATCAAAGAGCATGGCATGGAACAAATTGCACGTGATGCACGTATCGCGACTTTGTACGAAGGTACGACAGGTATCCAAGCACTTGATTTAATTGGTCGTAAAGTGCTGCTTTCATCTAAAGGTAAAGTGGTTCGTGAATATACCGCTGAAATCTTGAAATTCTGTGGTCAACATGCACGTAACAAATATATGCGTCGTTTTGCTTGGGATTTAACCAAGATCTGTGCGCAATGGAACGCTTTGACTGTACGTATTATGCTTGCAGCACGTAAAGACCGCGAAATCGTATCATCTGCTTCTGTGGATTTCTTGATGTTCTCTGGTTATGCAATGATGGCTTACTACTGGGCTCAACAAGCAGCAGTCGCTTCTGAAAAACTAGCGTCTGGTAATGGTGCCGAAGTTCCTGAGTTCTATAAAGCAAAAATCAAACTTGCAGATTTCTACTTTGAACAATTATTACCACGTTCACAAGGTCATGCTGAGTCTATGGTAAATCCATCTCGTACCATGATGGCACTTGATGCAGAACATTTTAGTTTTGATTACTAAAATTTAAGATTTCTGAAAAAACAAAGAGCGCTACGGCGCTCTTTGTTTTTTTAAATATAACAGTGCAAGCTGCACTACAGTGATATTCATTTACTTGTAGCAGAAGCCCATCCTTGAAAGCCTGAACTTAAAAATGCCCTTAAGCGCTCGCTTTAATGCTTTTAAAAATTGACCTGTTTAAAAGCCAACAGATAATTCTGTCATCCCCTACTATTGAGTTTTAGAAGCGGGTTGAGTAATGGTTTTAATCAACTTAAATCGATTTTTTTCGAGCACATAAAAACGTGTAGTCACTTGATCCACTTCATAGTTTTGATTCATATGCTCTTCTTGTGTGACCAAGAGACGGCTGTTTGGACGTGTTGCAACCACATCTTCAGTCCGTTCCTCCCCACCAAAGCCATCCGCTAAAAGCTGACCCGTACGTTTATTGACAAAAGAATAGACTCTACATCCCCCGCCACAGCCCCACATGGTGGTGACATATTCACCGGCAAAATCTGGTTTTTGTGTTAATGCTTCTCTTAGTCGAGTGCGGAACATATTGGCACTTGGATCTGAAAGATCAAGTTTCGCGGTCTTGCCTGTATACACAGCCTTCACAGGATAGTCGCTAAATTGAGGAACATCGTTTTTTGCATATGCCAGTGATAGGCTTGCCACAGCAAATAACATGCTGATTAGGAACTTATTCATTGTGATGACCTTAACTTTTAATAGATTATTGTTTTAAGTCAGATCATAACAAAAGCTAAATTTTTATGCTGTAGATTTATAGAAACTCTTCCAGCACAGAATTTAAAAATACATGACCTTGCGCTGTACATGCCAACTGTGCGTCATCATTCAACATCAATTTACGCTGTTTTAATGAACCAATTACCTGATCTAAATCAGACAAATTCAACCCTGTACGTTCAGGATAAATGTGGGCATGAACACCCTCATTTAAACGTAAAGCATTCATCATAAATTCAAAAGGCATGTCTTGTTTTTCAATACGTTTAAATTGCAAATGTTCAGCAGGCACTTTGGCTAAGTAGTCTTTAGGCAAACGGGTTTTTTGAAAACGGTATACACCATCAGCTTGGGTAATTTTGCCATGTGCCCCTGCCCCAATCGCTAAATAATCGCCAAATTGCCAATAATTTAAATTATGTGATGACGGTTTTTCTTTACGCCATGCAGACACTTCATAATTGATAAAGCCATTGGCCTGTAAATATTGTTCTCCCTGTTCTTGAATGGTTTCCAGAACATCATCTACAGGCAAAATAGGTTGAGTGCGGAAAAAAACGGTATTCGGTTCAATGGTCAATTGATACCATGAAATATGGGTTGCCCCGTTTTCGACTGCAAGTTTTAAGTCATACAAGGCTTGTTCTAAAGTCTGTTCTGGTAAACCATGCATCAAATCTACGTTGACACGTTGAAAACCCGCTTGTTTGGCATGTTGAATGGCGGAAACAGCATCATCATTGGAATGGATACGCCCCAGCTTTGTTAGATGATCAGGATTAAAACTTTGCACCCCAAGCGATAAACGATTAATCCCAACATCTAAATAGTCTGCAAAAGGATCATGTTCAACTGTCCCAGGATTGGCTTCCAAAGTAATTTCACAATCCTGCTCAAACGGTATTAAATCTTTTAACTGGGAAAAAAGCCACTGATAACCTTGTGCAGAAATCAATGACGGGGTTCCACCACCAATAAACACACTATGAATTTTACGTCCCTGAGCAAAATCCACTTGGGTTTTAAAGTCTTCAACCAATGCTAGCAAATATTCTTGCTCTAAATCTAAAGACAGCTTCCCATCAGGTACAGCATGTGAGTTAAAGTCACAATACGGACACTTACGGACACACCACGGCATATGGATATAAAGCGACAAAGGTATATTTTGAGGTGTTAAATCAGTCAAAGAAAGCTCAGAACAAGTTTAGAGAGTGATTATTTTAACATGACTTCTACCATCCGATTAGAACAAGTGATCAATTTGCTTTAGACTAAACATTAACAATAAAAGTAGATGAAGAAGAATGCTGAAAATATCGAGTCAATTATTGTTCCTTTTACCACTCACCATGGGTATTGGCATTGCCATGACCTTTCAAACAGCTCTTAACACTCAACTACGTGAATATCTTCATTCCCCATTACAAGCTGCCCTTTTATCCTTTTTAGTTGGTACACTATTGCTCGCTATTTTGGTGATTGTACAAGCTGAACAAAGACCAACCCTTTCCAGTTTAGCGGTGATACCTTGGTATCTTTGGCTGGGTGGATGTTTAGGTGTTTATGCAATCAGTATGAGCATTTATACTGCACCGAAATTGGGTTTTTTAACCCTGTCAGGCTTAATTATTTTTGGACAAATTGCAATGTCGATGATCGTTGACCAATTTGGACTACTGGGTACAGATAAAACGCCAGTCAACTGGCAACGTCTTTTAGGTGGCGTGGTGATTTTTATAGGTGTGCTTCTCACTCTACAACGCTAACCAATCTATTTTCTAAGCACATTTAAAACGAGTATTTACTGTGTCTGCATCGATAAAAGCCACAACTACCCGCTTTGAATTAAAGCAACTTTTTAACTTAATGCTCCCAATATTAATCACTCAGTTTGCTGCGGCAGGCTTTGGATTGATTGATACCATTATGGCTGGGCATATGTCTCCCGAAGATCTCGCTGCAATTGCTGTTGGTGTAGGTTTATGGATTCCTGTCATGCTGCTGTTTAGTGGCATCATGATCGCAACTACACCTTTAGTAGCAGAAGCCAATGGCGCACGCACTCCAGAAAACATCCCTTCGATTGTTCGTCAGTCTTTATGGGTTGCCTTATTGCTGGGTATTATTGGTATGCTCATTTTACAGATTATTCCTTTATTGTTACCTTTGGTTGGTGTGCCTGAATCTTTATTGCCTAAAGCCAGTTTGTTTTTACATGCAATTGCTTTTGGTATGCCTGCTTTTACCATGTATTCAACATTGCGCGGCTATTCAGAAGCTTTAGGCTATCCTCGTCCAGTTACAGTGATTAGCCTTGTAGCACTTGTGGTACAAATTCCGCTCAATTTTATTTTTATGTATGGGCTTGGTCCGATTCCACACTTGGGAAGTGCGGGCTGTGGTTTTGCAACAGCCCTGTTGCAGTGGATCATGTTCATCACGATTAGCATCTATATTTTAAAAGCCAAACGCTATCAAGCTACACAACCCTTAAATATGTTTGAGAAAATAGACCGCGTACTGATTAAACGCATTCTCAAACTGGGATTGCCGATTGGTTTGGCGATTTTCTTTGAGGTCAGTATTTTCAGTACAGGTGCAATTGTACTCAGTCCGCTTGGTGAAGTTACCGTTGCAGCACATCAAATTGCCTTATCCATCACATCGCAATTGTTTATGATTCCGATGTCATTGGCTTTAGCCCTGACCATTCGTACGGGCACTTATTATGGTGAAAAGAATTGGTATGCGATGCGTAAAGTGCAGAAAGTTGGATTAATGACCAGTACCTTATTCGCCTGTATTACCATGCTACTCCTGTTGATTCTTCGTCCACAGATTGTGTCTGTTTATACCAGTGACTATGATGTTTCCCAAGCAGCAATATATTTAATTTTATTTGCGATTGGTTACCAACTTATGGATGCATGGCAAGTCAGTGCTGCAGGTTGCTTACGTGGAATGCAGGATACCAAAGGCCCAATGTGGATCACCATGCTGGCCTACTGGGTCATCGCTTTCCCTGTTGGGATTTATTTGGCACGTTATACCGATATGGGTGCAGCTGGGGTCTGGACAGGACTGATTATCGGACTCACGATTGCCTGTGTTTTATTACTGACACGCTTATATACCAATAATAAAAGGTTAAGTCAGGCTTAATTTAGATTTATTTGATTTAAAGCGTTTAGCTAAAAAATAATGCTGTTTAAATACAGCATTATTTTTTATAAAAGAAAGTCAAGTCAAACTGATCTTTATGATCTGAAAAATAAATCAAAAAACCTAAACTAAAACTAAACATTACGCCAATGAGTTGATATTGTGCTTGGCCTGTAGGTTCAAATAATAGATTAAAAGCCAGTACATAGATAAAAGCCCATACAAAACTATAGATGGCAGTGTTGATCAGCTTATTTTCAGGAGCAAGCTTGGTGATTTGAAATCCAATTAAAATTTTCAAACAAAATCCAATTGAAACATTTAAGATATAAAAACTGATTTTCCCTACTTGCGCAGTATGATTATCAATCAAAATCTCTTGAGCAATCACAAAAATTGTCGCCAGTATGATCATTCCCAAACCATAGACAATTGGGATTAAAATAAATTTCAATCAGGTTTTTAATGCAATTTTTTTCATAAAATACGAAATTTTTATTCTATGTATTTCAATAATATAACATTAAAATATGCTTTTTAGTATAAATTTGATTGGACATTTACTTTATTTTACTCAGATTGAAGCTGATAGGCTTGCTGAAACTTTTCAGACATCTCAGATTCATTGCCAACCTCTTTTACAATGGCTTGCCCGACAATGACATCAGTTCCATTAAACGTCATCGTTGGAGAACCATATAACTCATAGCCGTCATTTAAAGCTTTACTGACCCGTGCACAGAAATTCACATCATCCTTACCCGTTAAATAACGATAAACTTTCATGATCCAACAACGATTAAAATATTGAAGAATATTTTAATCCAAAACCACTGAGAAGAGACCGATAGCATGCTGGATATTTTAAGATTAAAAATAGCCAAGTAGAAACAAACGCTTAACAAATTAGAGTAGGCAGTTTAACAATAGTCGCCTATGATCAAAATGAATTAAACGTTTAATCCCAATTAAAGGATAGTTACGAATGTCGAAAAGTACCAGTACCCCAGGTCGCCGCTTTATGAAACTTGCGAGTATGACTGCAAGTATCGCGACGAAAACGGTATCAAATTCAATTCGTAACTTTAATGCGGATGAAGAACAAAAAAATGAAGCCCGCAGTAAGCTGTTCCAAGATATTGGTGTTCAAATTGCAGATACCTTAGGAGAAATGAAAGGTGCTGTGATGAAAGTTGGTCAAATCGCCTCGCAATATAAAGATATCTTTCCACCTGAAGTCGCACGAGCAATCGCTAAATTGCAACGTCAAGCGCCTGCAATGCCATATGCCGAAATTAAACAACAAGTAGAACGCGAGCTAGGCAAACCGATTGATCAAACATTTCTGCATTTTGAGGAACAACCCTTCGCAGCAGCGTCTATTGGCCAAGTTCACAAAGCCATGTTAAAAAATGGCACTGAAGTTGTGGTCAAAGTACAATATCCTGGGGTAGATGAAGCATGTGAAAGTGACTTAAAACAGGTTCGTTTGGCATTACGCTTAATGGGTGTTTTAAAAGTAGATAAAAAATTACAAGATCGCTTATTTAAAGAAATTCAAGACAGCTTACATGAAGAACTCAATTACGAAATTGAGGCACAAAACTTACAAGTTTTTAGAACATTCCATCAAGCTTTGGACACAAAAATTATTATTCCCAAAGTGTTTACAGACTATTCGAGTCGTCGCATCTTAATCCTAAGCCTTGAAAAAGGTGAAAGTATTGAGACTGCAAGTACTTGGGATTTATCTGTGCGCAATGAAATTGGTCGACGCTTAATATTGGCATTGGGTCAACAGATTTTCTTCTTAAAACGTTTCCATTGCGACCCTCATCCTGGCAACTTTGCTTTCCGTGAAGACGGCAGTGTGATCATTTACGATTTTGGTGGTGTAAAAACCTTATCCAATGAAATCATTACTCATTTTAAAGCCTTGGTCAGAGCTGCACGAAAACAAGATATTGTGACGATTGAAGAGCATTTAACCGTTTTAGATGCGTTAGCTGAAAAAGGTAAATTTCCAGTAGAGTTATATGAGGCATGGCTTGAAATTTTATTACGACCATTGACCACACATTATGATTTTGCTGAAAATTCAGCACATCATGATGGCATCAAACTGGTGAAAAAATCGTTAAAATATTGGGATGTATTCAAACCATCACCAGATACTTTAATGGTAAATCGGACAATTTCAGGCCAATACTGGAATCTGATTCAACTTAAAGTCAATGATAATTTAAAAGACCTCTTTGAAGAGCTGGTGCCTTTACAAGACTAAGTTTTTTATTGAAATCGACTGCATCCAATTTATTTAAAAGTGACAGGATCAACACATTTATTTTAAAAATTTCGTTATGCGCTTCATCTAATTTTAAGAATAGAGCTTTACATTAAACTTATATTTGAAGTCTAAGCCAGATCCTCCTGCTTAGGCTTCTTTTTTTTATCTCACTTTTTTCAAATCCGCTAGACAACACGAATACCCATCAAATGAAGTACTTTACAAACCAAATGTAATATTATAACATTGCACCATATTTAAATAATTAGAGGTTAAAACCATGCGCCAAGGTATCCACCCAGAATATCGTCAAGTGTTATTTCATGACACCAATGCCAATGCATACTTTGTTATTGGTAGTACGATCAAGACAACAAACACCAAAGAATATGAAGGCACACAATATCCTTATGTCACACTCGATATATCCAGTGCTTCACATCCTTTCTATACAGGTGAAATTCGTCAGGCAAGCAATGAAGGTCGTATTGCCAACTTCAATAAACGCTTTGCCCGTTTTAAACGTTAATTGAACTGTATGTTGTGTCTAAGCCTAAGCTTCCCTCAGCTTAGGCTTTTTCATTTTGAATATTGCACATTATTTTGTGGATAAAAGCATTTGAAAAATATAAAAGCCTATCGCTAAACAGATCACACCAACAATCACACTAGAAACAGTATAAGCCAAAGCAATTGGAAACTGTCCCTGCCGAATCAGCTGGAATGTTTCCAGACCAAAACTGGAAAAAGTTGTAAAACCTCCGAGGATTCCAACCATTAAAAATAATCGAGTTTCATTCTGTAAAATAGGATAGCGTTGGGTAAAAGCAAAAAAAATCCCAGCCAAGAAACAGCCCAAGATATTGATCGACCATGTTGTCCAAGGGAATAGGCTATGTGGTTTAGAAATAATAAACCCTGCACCATAACGTAAACTTGCACCAATTGCCCCACCGCATGCGACCAATAGCCAATTCATGTTTAGATATCCTTAAAACTTTTTAAAAAACGCATTTACCCACCATCCGATTTTTTACAGCTCAGCTTGTTTATAAGCAGCTTGTGTATAAGCGGATAGTTATCCACAGATTAACATGGAGAAGCTTAACGATCTAATTTAAGTGGCAACTCATTTCTGACATAAAAGTCCAAAGTTGGCACAACAAAGGCAAATACATCTTGTTCACGAACACCCCATTGTTGTAGCAAGGGGCAAGCAATATTAAGCACTTGCGCAGGCAGAACCTGACTAAAATCAAAAGGCATTTCAATATCCCCTTGTGATAGTTTTTCAGGTTGATCGACCCATTCTACCCATGCATGGTCTTGTTCAGCCAGATATTGAATGGCCTCATCCCATGAAGAGAATAAATTTTGCCACGCCTCAGGTAAGCGCGGATCTGTATTGATTTGAACCGTGCTGGATAATTGATAAACTGGATCAAGTTCAAGCTCTGTTTGAATCAGCTGTTCAGAGACTTGGTGAACAAATTTCTTTGCATATTGTGCTGGCATCGCATCACTTGCCAAACGCCCACTCAAAACATAAAGCTGCTGGTCAATCACAACTTGCTCGAAAATCACCGTTTTATCCTGTTGTATAGGGGCAATATAAAAGCGCCAATTGCTTTGTTTCGGTGATGGCATCAATTTACGTAATGGACCTAAAAAAGAAAAACCAAAATGTTCATGCTGATATATCAGTATGGTAAAAATCGTTTTCCCTTGCTTTTCCCATAACTGAATAGGCTGTGGATAGCGTGAACGAACTTGATCTATATCCACCAACCACGACAAATACACAAGATTCTTGACCTGACTTTGTAGCTGTAGAAAAGGAATAAAACCCATCAAGATACGGCGTAGTTTTAATAATAATGGGCGTTCAGCAAAAAGACCGATCAGGCTCAAAATAAAGTTTGAATCTTTATTTTTAATATTATGACGATTCATACCGACCTATTTTTATGGATTTCGATGCTGTTATTTTAGCAAATATGGTTAAAGAATGGCCCATCTCAAAATATTAAATAGCATTACTGAATTATTTAACCATAGGCTATGATATTGGCACGATTTAACACGGAATTTTCACATCATGGCTCAAGAATTATTGAAACAACTTCAAGCAGGCGATGCAAAATTTGCAGATGTCATCAGTCATATTGAAGCTCGTTATACCCACACACCGACTGCATTTCAAAATGGTCAACAGCATAATGCTGCCACAGAGAACCAAGGCAGTGCTAAAGTTTTTTCTTTTGCACAATTAAATGATTTAGATCAACAACAAACACTGAATCTATTTGCAGAGCATTATGCTGCTGTTTTAGCAACGCCTGATGCAACAGACCATCAGAACATTCGCCAATTTATGCAAAATGGCTGGAATGGCATCAAATTTGAAGGCAATGCTTTAACTGCAAAATAACAACAATACAATTAAGTCAGGGATCTATTCGATCCCTTTCTACACGGTTATGGACGCTCATCATATTGAGGTAAACCGTCGCAAATGGTATCCCACTCTGCTTTATAAGCAGTAAAAATATGCATTGTTGGCTTCTGTTCTAAAGCTGTATCTAAAGTTCCAATTCTTAAACGATAGGTATCTGGTGTTTCTGCTTTAATACTGATGATTGGTGAGCCACATTCTTGGCAGAAACAACGTGTTGTTGTTGCTGTCGATGCAAATTTTTTCAATAATTCCTCACCTTTGGTAATCTTAAAATCTGCTTTTTGAATTGGTGCATTGGTCGCAAATGCTGTACCATTGGCTTTACGACAACGTTGGCAATGACACTCAATCACCGCTCCAATTTCACCATGAATCTCATAGTGAATACCGTCACACAAACAACTTCCTGTATATATTTTTTCAGCAGACATTGAGAAAATCTCCCTATTTCAAAGGCTATTGGCAATAGCATCAAACTAGCATAAAAGTCGCATTTTTAATCAAAACACCATCATTTTTTTTGCCTAATCTCATGTATTGAGATATTGATGTACACCCTCACCCGCAGCACGCCCTGTCGCAAAACACGCAGTTAACAAATATCCTCCTGTCGGAGCATCCCAGTCCAGCATTTCACCACAGCAAAATACAGAGGGATTGGATTTAAGTTGTAAATGCTGAGTTAATACGGCTTGCTTTATACCCCCTGCACAACTGATTGCTTCTTCAATGGGGCGAAATCCTTCTAACTCAATTTTTAAATGCTTAATCTGTTGTGCTAATTTTTCTGGGTTGTTCCAAACCGATTTATCAACCAATTCACGAATCAGATTCGCTTTAACTGTATCTAAACCTGCTTTGCGCCAGATATTGGTACTGGATTGCTTTTTGGACGGCTGCAATTTCTGAGTAAGTTGTTGAACAGTTTGATCAGGTAACAAGTCTAAATAAATCGACAGGGGTTGATTGTGCTGTACCAACTGACGTAATAATCGCCCCTGCTTATAGATTAAGCCACTTTCTAGTCCATAATGGGTAATCACAATATCACCTTGTGTCTTTGCAGAATTATCTACCCAAGCGTCTACGCGTTTAAGAGGCTGACCAAATAAAGGCTGCATATAGTTTGACCATGCCCGAACCACACCGGCATTGCTCGCTTGAAACGCTTCAATTTCAGAAGCAGACAACCACTTTTGCCATGCACCATCACTACCTAAGCGTGACCATGACACAGCACCACAAGCCAGAATAATCGCATCAAAATCTAACTGCTGTGTTTGATTGTTCCTGAGATCAAGAATTTCGAGTTGTTGCTGCTTTAAATCGGTTATTTGATGACGATAATGAAATTGAACGTACTGCACTGCCAATTGCTTTAACCAAGCACGTAACAAAGGAGCGGCCTTCATTTCTACAGGAAAAATTCGTCCTGAACTTCCCACATAGGATTCAACTCCTAAGCGATGCATCCAATTTTGAATCCAAGTTGCATCCCACTTTTCAACCCAAGGTCTTAACCATTCCCCATGATCATAACGTTGAATAAATTGTTCAAATGCTTCTGCATGGGAAATATTCAGCCCCGTCTTTCCAGCCATCAAAAATTTACGTGCAGCAGAAGGTTTCTGTTCAAAAACATGAACTTCATAATCAGTTGTAGACTGACTTAAAACATCTGCAGCCATTAAACCTGCTGGCCCTGCCCCGATGATGGCAATTTTCTTAATTGGCATCAGACGGCTCTGATTGGTAGTCAACACTTTGACCCTGACGTGGTCCGACCTCATCAAAACGAGTTTGATAGTGTTCAGGTTTAGCAATAATCAATTGCTGACACAATTCACCACGTTCTAAATATTTAATTTCAAAATGCGTACGTGCTGAATCTGATGCAATCGTTTGTTTTTCATAAGGTAGTTTCCAAACATCTTTTAGTTGCTGTTCTGCTTCAGCAATATATTCAGGAATATTACTGGCTAAAGTGATGCTGCCATTTGGAGATAATCTGGAAAGCAAAAATTCAAAAAAAGGCATATTTAACCAGCGCTGCGCAGGATTATGCGGTTCTGGATTTGGATAGAGAATAAAAAACTGTTGTACCTGATTGGGATAAAGTGCATGCACCACCCATGGCAATGCATCAGCATGAATAGGGGTTAAATTTGTTTGACCTTCCAGCTGATGCTGTTTTTGCATGGCAATAAATTTTTCACGGGTTCTTTCTATCGCAATCAATTTCAGTTCAGGGTGCTGTTCAGAAAAGAGCAAAGCATGTTTGCCCTTTCCTGCCCCAATTTCTACACAAATTGGGTTATTTTCAATACATTGAAAATCACGAGGAGCATGCATACGCTGTGCTTGAAATTGACGAATCGACATAATCAGATCAAACTAACAAGAAATCGTTCACAAGTTTAACAACTCTTTGCGACTTTTGCTTTTTTAAATGAGGATTTCCATATGTCTAAAACTTTTCCTTGCCCTCGATGCGGCGAACCGTCTACTTGGGTGGGTAATGAATCTCGTCCATTTTGCTCTGAACGTTGCAAACTCATTGATTTAGGTGCTTGGGCCAATGGAGACTATACATTACCTACAGAAGATGCACCTCAAGCAGAGGATTCTGAAGCTTTCTGAAAAGCTTCAGCAAGCTACACTTACTTTAATTACCTATACTTTATTCTTGTTTAGAAAATTTTAAAAAAACTTACAATTACACTTTACAATAAGCATTTATTTTTGAATATATCGCGATATCATACAGCTTGTTTTCACACTTGTATAAAGTCTAATCAGTTTCAACTCATCATGAAAGGTGGAGTAGTCAAGGTGTCAATAGGCTTAAAATTTTTTGTCGCTCTCTTAGCAATTTTATGTGTATTTTTTACTTTTATTGGAGTATATATTCTTGATTTTTCTCTTCTAGCAATCGGGATTTTATTTGCAACTATAATATTATTACTCAAATTGGAAATGATAAAATAAAAATGATTTAAAATAATTAAGTAACTTAATTTCAATGAATACAACTATTCTTGAATATTATCATGCAAATAGTCCCTCTTATTTCAATGATAGATTAAGTAATGTCTAAAAGCTTTATTGTGAAATAAGAAATATAAATACTGTCCTTTAATCGATTTATCTAAGCATAATTTACATGACTATTTAAGTGGCTTATCGTGCATTTAATCATATATAAAATATTGAATTAGAAAAACAATGATGAATAAATCATCTACGACTTCACAATTTTATTATTAATTATTTTTTATAATGAAGTCAGACAGCGGATACTTAACCCGCTTTACTTGCCACAAAAGGATTGTGTTGCTTTTCAAAACCAATGGTACTCATTGGACCATGCCCTGAAATAAATTGAGTTTCATCAGGCAGGGTAAAACATTCACGCTGAATTGAATCTAAGAGCTGTTGATGGTTGCCTTTTGGAAAGTCAGTACGGCCAATTGAACCTTTAAACAGTACATCTCCTGTCCAAAGCACACCATATTTGGCATTGTAAAAAATGACGTGGCCTGGTGTATGTCCTGGTGCAAAACGCACTTCAAACTCTTCATCCCCTAAGCTTAACTTTTCGCCACCCTCTAACCATTGATTGACATGAACAGGCTCAGGAATTGGAAATCCATAACGGGCAGATACTTCTTGAATCATTTCTAACCAAAACAGGTCTTCTTTATGCGGACCAATCACAGGCACATTCCATTCTTTGACCAATGCACCTACCGCACCAGCATGATCCAAATGACCATGTGTTAACCACAATGCTTTGACTGTCAGTCCTAATGCTTCAACTTCTTGTTTTAATTTCTCAGGCTCACCACCAGCATCAATCAATACCGCTTCTTTGGTTTCCGAATCCCAAACAATAGAACAATTTTGGGCGAATGCAGTAACGGGTACAATCTTGACTTGTAACATGATAATTTTCCTAAAAAACCCTATACCTGTAAATGAAACTTGAGTGTATTCAATTGAGTCTGTAAAAGTTGCTCAAATAAGTCAATATGATCCGCACGGCTATTTAATGCAGGAATGTAAGCATAGTGTTTGCCCCCTGCTTTTAAAAATAATTCAGCATTTTGAATCGCCAGCTCTTCCAAGGTTTCTAAACAATCTGCCGAAAATGCAGGGCTTAACACTTGAACAGATTCAACACCTTGCACTGCCCACTCTTGTAAGAGCTGGTCGGTATAAGGTTTTACCCATTCTTGTTTGCCAAAACGGGATTGGAAACTGATCGCCCATTGGTCGTCTCTTAAATTCAACAGCTGTGCCACCTTAAGTGCAGTGATACGACAACGCTCTGCATAAGGATCACCTTTATCTGCATAAGGCTGTGGGATCCCGTGAAAAGACATCAACAGTTTAGTGGCTGGTCCATATTGCTGCTGATAATCACGCACACTGTTGGCTAGCGCCTGAATATAAAGTGGGTGTTGATAATAATCTCGAATAAAACTTAAACCCGGGATATTGCGTTGCTTTAACAACCATTGTGCAACGGCATCATATAAAGGGGCGGTTGATGTTGCCGAATACTGTGGAAATAACGGAAAAAGAATAATATGGTCATACTGCTTGTTTTTCGCATCATTCAATACAGCATCAATACCTGGTCGCCCATAGGTCATTGCTGGCACAATCTCTAAATCTAAATCAGCATTGGTACTTATTAATTTTTTTTGTAGCGATTCAACTTGTTCAAATAGAATTTCACGCATAGGTGAATCATTTGACCAGACTTGTGCATAAGCTTCAGCAACACGCGTTGGTCGAAAAGGCAGAACAAATGCATTTAAAATAATTGCCCATAAAATTTTGGGAATTTCGATGACGCGCTGATCTGATAAAAACTGCTTTAAAAAAGCCCGAACAGCTGGAGCTGTAGGCGCATCTGGTGTCCCTAAATTGGCAATAATAATCAGAACTTTAGGTTTAGATAAAGACATTTTCACCCGATTTACAGAATAGTTTATCTCGTATGATCAGCTTAACAGAGTCTTTATCTAAACAAAATTTTTTATCTTGACTCACTCAATTTATTTAACTTAAAAAATTGAAGAGCGACTGCTAATACGTTGTGAATTTTCAAGTAATTTTACGCATTTATCTGTCATCTGCCATAGCATACGCTGACGATCATCACGCCCCACAGGAATGATCCATTCATTTTGACGGACTTGCTGCTTAATCGTATGCAATGAACGCACATTAATCTGCGCTCTAGACACAGCATGGGCACGTGGCATCACCACTTGTGCGTCGGTTAAACCCGTATTATTCAAATATTCGTTTAAGACTTTAGAGAAAAAATCCTCAGACGTCGGTTGTCTAAATTCAACTGATAAGATTTTTAACAGCTCAGCCCAAGTCATCTCACGCGCTGGCGATAACTCTTTAAAATTACCATCTTGATAGGCATGCATTCGATAATCAAAATTAAACACTTCATGTAATGAAACTTTGGGTAAAGTTAAAAATGGATCTGCTTCTTTTTTCCCTTGCTCTACGGAAATATGCGCCAACTTCGCTTTTAAACGATCAATCTCATCTTGTAGGACTTGAATATTCTGAGGTCTTACCCATCCTACAACAGGATAGCGCTCTAGCATTTGTGGCATATATGAACGTACCGCAAGTTCTAAATCTCGTAAAGTTCGATAGCTAACGACTTGCTCAACTTCTTTTTGTAGTTGATGTCTAAATTCATTAAACTTTTCTTTTAGCAGCGTACTTTCTTCTTTTAAATGCGGTTCGCGAAATTCAGGACTCTCATGCATAAATACAATAATTGGTTTCTGTTTGGTCACCGCATAAATATATTCAAGATGTAAATAACTCACCCCTGAAACAGATTGTTCACCGTACTGACTCCCCAACAACAATAAAACGTAATCACAGTCATCTATCTGACGACGTGCAAATGCGGTACTTAATGGTGTCCGTTGTTCTAATCCCCAAGAAAAAAAACCCATCCCTATAAGGGTTTGTGACACGACCATCCGTTCTGGCTGCATTTCTTTGCCAGATGTTGTAATAAAAACTTGATACCGTTTATCGAGCATAGGTTAACCCATTCTTGTCACACCCTACTTAAATCCATCCATGAGCTTTAAGTTGGATATGCCCTACACTTATGAAAATATATTAAATCTGTTCAATATTGAAAGAATTAGCCGAGTTTTTCAACAATATTTTCTACAGACCATGTAATTTTTGGTTGTATGAGATGTTTGATGACATTTTCTAATTGTTTTGCATTTTCCCCACTCACAAAACATTGTAAACGCACCCCTTTTTCTTGCAAGCTACTTGATATTAACTCATTTTTTAACAATATACGCGCCGTTTGTCGTGCAACCGCTAATCCAGAATCAATTAAGTTAAGCTGAGGGCCGTATAATTCTTGAATACTTTGTTTTAAGTAAGGGTAATGGGTGCAGCCCAACACTAAATAATCTGAACCTTTGGCAATGACTGGATCTAAAACCTTTTGCAGGCTATGTTTGCATTCCAAACTGTTATAACGTCCAGATTCAATCAAGGGAACCAGTTCAAGATTGGTAATCGTCAGTACTTCAACATTGGCAGGTTCTGCAAAACGCTGCATCACATCTTTGATCAATTTTCCACGAAAAGTGGCAGGTGTAGCCAAAACTGAAACCACTTTAGACTGGGTTTGTAGCACTGCTGGCTTTAAAGCAGGCACCAGCCCAACAATAGGAAAGTTTTCACCATAATGATCACGTAAATAATCCAGACTAAATGCTGAAGCGGTATTACATGCCACAACTGCGATTTTACAACCTTGACGATATAACCACTCGATTGCTTGCGCAGTTAATTCACGAATATTTTGATCCGTCCGTGGGCCATAAGGGACATGTGCAGTATCGGCATAATAAACAATACGTTCATTTGGCAAATAATTGGCAATTTCCTGTGCAATAGAAAGCCCACCGATACCTGAATCAAAAATACCAATCGGGGCATCTGCCAAGGCTTTTGGCATTGGATTTTCTAGAGGAGAGAGAGGAAGAATCGCGCTCATTTGATCCACTATTGGCATACGGTAAAAATAATTAACAAGATTAAACCTCAAGTCCCTAATTGCAAGTGAAAATCACCACTTTCTAAAGATAAAATGGTATCTCCTTGTTCATTTTCAAGCAATTTCCCATATTCAATCAGATGAAAAAAAGCAGAACGTTGAATCAAGGCATTTATCCCGAAACGAATATGTACATAAGGTCTTAACTCACCTTGATATTCACGCATAAATATAGGGTGTTCTGGATCAATCAGTGTAATGTCTTGATTGGTGGTGGTAACTTGTAGATAGACCTGCCCATCGAGATTCACCTGATCAACTTGATTGACCAATAAAGGTTCATCCTCAACTTGAATTTCAATCTGTTCAACTGGGGTTTTTAAATAGAACTTTCCATCTTCTTTCCAAAGTACTTTTGTAAACAGGTCTAAAAGCGCTTGGCGTTTGATCAATTGACCTTCGTGCCACCATTCTCCATTGGCCTTTACCGTCAAATCCATTTTGCCACAATGCTTTGGCTGCCACTGCTCTAAAGGAGGTATTGACCTTTTGTGACCCGCCTGTACATCTTTTAAGTATTGTGCAATGCTCATTAAGTTTTTATCATCAGAATCTGGCTGATTTTGAGCCGCTGATGTTGAATTATTTTGATTTACCATGGTTTATGCCTTGCTGACTTAAAAATAATACGACTCAGCCAATTGGCTAGATTAGGGTTTCTAACTATACTAGCGCAAAATATATTATTGGTACGAGCGTTAATTCGTATCACGGAATTTTTAGAACACTCATGGCAGCACCGATTTATTAATTCCCAATAAATGCTCACGGTTGCCACCCTTAGAAATATGAGGAGTCCTACATGGAACACATCGAACGTGAATCGATGGAGTTTGACGTAGTGATCGTAGGCGCAGGCCCTGCGGGTCTTTCTGCTGCGATTAAAATTCGTCAATTAGCTCTTGAAAACAATCTTCCAGACCTTTCTGTCTGTGTGGTTGAAAAAGGCTCTGAAGTTGGTGCGCATATCCTTTCTGGTGCTGTACTTGAACCTCGTGCAATCAATGAACTTTTCCCTGACTGGAAAGAACAAGGTGCACCTTTAAATGTACCTGTGACTGAGGACAAAACTTATTTCCTCATGTCTGCTGAAAAGTCTCAAGAAGCACCACACTGGATGGTTCCTAAGACCATGCACAACGATGGTAACTATGTTATTTCATTGGGTAATGTGGTGCGCTGGTTAGGTCAAAAAGCGGAAGAGTTAGAAGTTTCTATCTTCCCGGGCTTTGCTGCCTCAGAAATCCTTTATCATCAAGATGGTTCTGTAAAAGGCATCCAAACTGGTGATATGGGTATTGGTAAAGATGGTGAACCTACTCATAACTTTACCCCCGGCTACGAGCTTCATGCAAAATACACAATTTTTGCAGAAGGTTGCCGTGGACACCTTGGTAAACGTTTGATTGCAAAATACAACTTAGACCAAGATGCTGATCCGCAACATTACGGTATCGGAATCAAAGAACTTTGGGAAATTGACCCTGCTAAACATAAACCAGGTTTAGTGATGCATGGTTCAGGCTGGCCTTTGGCAGAAACAGGTTCTTCAGGCGGCTGGTGGTTATATCACGCTGAAAACAACCAAGTGACCTTGGGTATGATTGTCGATTTATCTTATGAAAATCCACACATGTATCCTTTTGCTGAAATGCAGCGTTGGAAAACACATCCACTGATTAAGCAATATCTTGAAGGTGGTAAGCGTATTTCTTATGGCGCACGTGCAGTTGTTAAAGGTGGTCTAAACTCGCTACCTAAACTGACCTTCCCAGGCGGTTGCTTAATTGGTGATGATGCAGGTTTCTTAAACTTTGCTAAAATCAAAGGCTCTCATACTGCGATGAAATCGGGTATGTTGTGTGGTGAAGCTGTATTTGAAGCAATCCAAGCAGGTCATGAGAAAGGTGGCGATTTAGCGGTTGCGCGTGTCGCTGAAGGCGAAGACTTCTTTGCTAAAGAATTGACTGCATATACTGAGAAATTCAACAACAGTTGGTTAAAAGAAGAGTTACATCGTTCACGTAACTTTGGACCAGCGATGCATAAATTCGGTTTATGGATGGGTGGTGCATTTAACTTTATCGATCAAAATATCTTTAAAGTGCCATTTACTCTACATGACCTTGCACCTGACTTTAGTGCATTAAAAACTGTAGATGCTGCGACATTTAAACCGACCTATCCAAAGCCAGATGGTAAATTAACCTTTGACCGTTTATCTTCTGTATTTGTATCGAATACTGTCCATGAAGAGAATCAGCCAGCTCACTTAAAGCTGACGGATGCTTCGATTCCAGTCAATGTCAATTTACCAAAATGGGATGAGCCTGCTCAACGCTACTGCCCTGCTGGTGTTTACGAGATTATGGAAAATGATGATGGTTCTAAGCGCTTCCAGATTAATGCTGCGAACTGTGTTCACTGTAAGACCTGTGATATCAAAGATCCATCTCAGAACATCACTTGGGTAACTCCTGAGGGTGGCGGTGGTCCAAACTACCCGAATATGTAAATCAACAAACCCGCTTCGGCGGGTTTATTGTCATTAATTAAATTTCGTTTTTAACGAAAAATTTATACTACTTATCTCCACCACCAAATAGAACAACCAGCCTAACATAGTTTATTTGACTTTCAATTTCATTTTTTGATGAATAAAATTCATATATTATAGAATTATTTTTTTGATTACCAAATATATGTTTATATAATGTATTTGGGCTGTACGGACTAGAGTAAATCGCTGATTCTTTTTCAACCAGCTCCGAATATTTAAAGAAAATATTATTTTCTTTTAACAACTTTACATCAGCCTTTATCGGTTTTTTAAACACAGGTTGATTTGATGGGGAAAAAACAAATTTATATTTTTTCTCTTTATCATTTAAGTTTAAGACTTTGATTGTGGCTGGATAACCAAATTTATTTTTAGATAAAACGTATACGCCTCTATCAGTTAAAGTTCCATCTTTTAGCACATGCACTTTCAAAGCTCCCTCAAAGAAGAGACTACTATTCCACTTTTCTGTTTCACCCACTCTTGTGATTTCATTTATCAACATAATAGTATTATCAATCATCTTGTCATCCATTGTTTTGGAATTTACAGTTGAATTAAATATTAAAAACAATAATAAACTTATCAACTTAAAATAATACATTATCTAACCATTAAAATATGAGTATATTTTGAGAGGATCTTCATCACCCTCACTTAAAAACCAGTCTGTAGTATTCTCATCATCAAACTCAGGAACCATAACACCATAATTCATATTATTAGCTGAATCTGTTCTTAAAAAGTAAGTATATTTCAAATCTTCCTCCTCATTATTTATTTTAAATTTAAATGCAGCTAATAGCTCTTTTGCTTTTCCTACATTTGGATACTCTGGGTAACTATAATGTTTTAAATTAGAATTAAATAAATGTTCATTCCATGCAAATGGACATATAGCCTTTTTCGATATCCCATACATTTTTACATAGCCATAGGCATCAGGAATTTTTTTATCTAAAATATCTGAAAGAATTCTATAAGCTTCTTTTGCACAAGTTTCATTGGTAATTGCTCTATATTTTTTATCATTTGATTTCTTTTGCTCCCATTCATTTGTTTCATGATTATAAAAATGATTATTTGATTTCTCATACATTTTACTTACTTCATTTTTTATTTTTTTTGCGTCATCTTCACTAATATTTAGAACATATAATTGAGCTACCTCACCAATCGGATATTGACATGTTGAAGCATTTCCAATTACTTTATTTTCACCAACCTTCTTTCCAGCGCTAGGGCCAAAACTAAAAAAACTAAAAACATCATCATTTTCTACAACATAAAAAAAAGCATGTCCCCAGTCTAAATTAGGGCCTGTTAAATATTGATGTTTAGCCGATTTCGAGGAGAATGTTATCTTTGCATTTTGATATGCATATGAAGCATTAGCCTCTGTACCAATAACTAAATAATACTCATTAACTTCAATTTCTGTTATAGGCTGATTAATCTCAGTAATATATTTTTTCTCATTCATTATTATAGTTCCACATCCAAGCTAAATTTTTCTTGCTCAGCTGTATAAATCCTATTTGTTTTACCCTCTTTGTCTGTTTTACCTTTAAATTTTTTCCCATTTGCTCCATTTAAAACATAACTAGTATTCGGCATGATTTCACCTTGCTTATTCTTTAAGATAAACTGATGAGAGTATATATTCTTACTTGGTAGAAAAGGAATTTCAAAGTTAACTCTTTCCCCACCCAAAAACTTATGCTGCCCCGCCTTACTCTCAAACTTACCTGCAGTGGTCGGTAAGACACCTGCACTACTAATTTCAACTTGAGAACCATCTGCAATCAAAATAATTTTCTTATCCGCTTTAATCTCGATCTTGTCTTCGGTCGAAATAATTTGAATACCTTTACGTGCAATCAAATCCGCACCATCGCCTTGTGCTTGGATCTCAACTTTACCTTTCCCTGCAAATAATCTTGCCCCTTCTTGTGCCGCAAAAAGACTAATCTTTGATTGTGCATGTGCAACTAAATTCTTTTGCGTACTCAGGTTGATACTATCACCCGCAGTTTCATAGATTTGTCGATCGGCAGAAAGATGTAGATCTTCATTAGTAGCAAGCGCAACCGAATTGGGTGAAGCCAATAACATGAGAGCTTGCTTAAAGGTATCTGCTTGGCTTTTTGCTTCACTGGATTCATCTTTTTCCAAAAATGAAATAAACGATTTCAAATGATCTAAATTTTCTAAAGGATCCGTTTGCTGGTTCTTAGCAACTTCACTTAAGGCTTTAGAATTATTTAGACTACTTTCTAACTGACTTTTCGCGGCTGTTGCATCAAGGTGATTGCCTGAAGCTGAATTTTGAGCATAGGTACTCAGTAGTAGACCCTGTCCGGCACGTACTGCACCCCATTGGTCTGTTCTTAGTTCAAAGCCTTCACCTCGTCCTTCACTAGTCTCGGTTTCTTTAGGATGACTCAGGTTACCAAGGTTAAGTTGACTCGCACCGTGACTACTTTGTAGCTGACTGCTGATTTGGTCAGTAGTATCATCAAATCTAAGTTGCCCATAGCCACTGCCTTTAACTTCTCGACTTTTGATCCCTGCCAGTTTTTTAGTATCAGGCAATTGCCCTTTGTCATCAAATTTAGTTGGACTCCGTTGCGCTTCATGGATACGTCCCACCACAAATGGTCGGTCAATATTGCCATCAAAGAAATCTATCACGACAATCTCACCAATCCTCGGTAAGAACCGCGCACCATAGTCTTCACCTGCCCACGGGGTCAGTACATCCACCCAAGCGGAATCAGTGTCGTTGTCATTGCTCCCTGCACCACCATCATGACTATGATCTTCATTGCGGGTAAATAGGAAGCGAACTTTAATGCGCCCCCATTCATCGACATGAATTTCTTCTCCACTTGGCCCAACTACTTTGGCTCGTTGTGGATGGGTACTAGGACGATGTTGTAGTGGATGGTATTCCGGAACAGTGGTGATATTACGGCGTTGTAGTACCAATTGATTGGCTTGGCGTTTTGGGTTGTTTGGATCTGCTTTATTTTCGTTTACCCAATTACTTTGTTGGAGCAAGCGATTGATTTGCTCGTTCAGGTCTTTGGGTAAGTTGTTCTGGTTATAGAATGTCTTTGACGTAATCAGAAATTCTTTGTCTGAGCCAATGTGTTGGTCTATTTCTGGGTGTTCGTTTAGCTCAAACCAATACCCCACTTGTGCATCGCGTACAGTGGAATTGGCTATAAATTGTTTGGATTGAGCATCGTAATAATGGCTCAGGTTTTGGTTAATCTTTTCAATCTGATTGTTATTTGAAGCGGTTGCTTGATCTTCACCATTCAGGTCTTGAATCCATGCTGGACTAATATGCCAAGCCTGTTCTAAACCGAGACTGGCATTATTCTGGTTTTGACTGTGTTGGTGTTTGCTTTGAACACTGCCTGCACCTTCTTCTTGCTCTAACACATCTGCTTGCCAGCGTTGTACGTGAACAGTAGTGGGTTGTAAGCTACGTTGCCCGATAAAGCTGGTGATGCTGTCTTGTTGCTCTGTGGCACTGCTACGATGAAAGCGAATCTTTCTTCGTTCTAGCGCTTTGTATTCGTTATTATCATCCACCAAACGCAGTTTTTGTGGTTGAATTTGGGTCGCAGAACTAGGCACAATCAATTGCGCTTCATCAATCAGCCAGTTGATCCCCTCACTGCGCATCAAGCGGGTTAAAAATGCATAATCACTTTCGTTGCTCTGCATGATGAATGGTCGGATATCGTAATCTTTTTTCAGTCCACTTTTATCGAGGCTTAGACTCGATGCAAAGAGTGGGCTTTTGTCTTGCCATTCTTTAAAGAGGGCTTCTATGACTTGCACAACCGACTTATTCATAAACACTCGGCTATTACGGCGTTTATGCCACAGTGAAGTGGCATCTTCGAGTTTGAGCTTATATAACGTCAGCGCGCCATCACTTTGCCCTTGTGCTGCTTCGGTAATCACCCCTGTACTACGAAACAGTTGTCCATGATCTGTGACTTGATCAATCGCCACTTGGCTACCGATAAATTGTTTAAGTGGAATCACAGCCGAAGTGGTAAGGCAAATCAGTTCAATAGACACGCCTTGGTTTAGACCATGTTGTCCATCGATGCGTTGTAAGAAGACTTGGTTGTTTAAGTCTGTATTGCTAAATTGGATATGCAAAGCTCGTTTTTGTGCGTTTAGTCCAAGCTGATCCAATATTTTATAAATGCTATTTACTAAGCTGTTCATTTGAATGAGTTAATTATTATTAAAAAATATGTTTAGATTATAATCATAAGTCAAAATTCTGTCATTTTTAATTTTGTAAAATGATTTAATATCCACAATATAATTATTAAAATTCAATAAATTGCATATAACATAAATTTATTAGCCATTAAAACAGGCCAAATAAATTTCAATATTTTTAAATCAATAAAAGGGAAATCATTACATATAACATAGACTGATTTCCACCCATCATGATCTTTTAACCTTTCTTCACTAAATAGTGAAATTCCTTATTCCCGGCATCATCTAGTACTTCTTCTTGTAAAATCAACTCATGACCGAGATGCATACAAAATTTAGGAATGTCCCAAGAGGTTGAATTATCAGTTGCAAATACTTCAACGACATCACCTGATTTAGATTTACGAATTGCTTGATGCAACATCATTACAGGCTCAGGACAACGTAGTCCACGCGTGTTTAATTGAATGCTTGCTGTAGGCATCGGCTCAGACATTATCTATTCTCAAAAAGAAGCGAAATCACTCAATAATTTTAACACAAACTCAAATAATGAATAAGGCTTGCAATATATCTATAATATGACACATACATTCATCTATTTACCTTAGTTAATAGATAGACATCTGTGTTTTCTTCGGTATGATAAAAAAACATTTACTAGATATTAAACGTCTTTAGGAAAGATCATGCACGAGGAATCAGGCCCATCGTGGGGAATGCGTGGCTTACGCAAATGGTTAGGAACAGCGCCAGAAACCCGAGATGAACTGCTAAAATTAGTACAAGATTCACGTCGTTTTTTAGAACCCGATACTGTTGCAATGTTAGAAGGCGTATTAGACCTTCCTGCAACAAAAATCCGTGAAGTCATGACTCCGCGCACAGCGATGGTCAGTTTACAAGAAGATGATCAACTTCTTGATATTTTAGATATTCTTATTGAATCTGCACATTCACGTTTCCCTGTTTTCTCTTCTGATCAGCCTGAAAACGTGGTAGGTATTTTACTTGCTAAAGATCTTTTACCCTTTTTAACTGATCGTTCATCTGTTGTAGATGTGCATGCGTTAATGCGTCAGCCATTATTTGTCCCAGAAAGTGCCCGTTCCGACCAAGTTTTGAGGATGTTAAAAAACACTCAAACCCATATTGCCATTGTAATTGATGAATATGGTTCAACAGCAGGTTTGGTCACTTTAGAAGATATTCTAGAAGAGATTGTCGGCGAAATTGAAGATGAGCATGATAACGTTGACGAAGAAGCACAATTTATCATTCCAGATACAACACATACCACAGCCAATACATGGATTGTGCAGGCACTTACACCAATAGAACATTTTAACAATGTTTTAGATGCTGAATTTCCTGACGATGAAGTAGAGACTATGGGCGGATTACTGCTTCAAGAAATTGGTCTAGTGAGTGATCTTCAAGGCCAAGTGGTTGAGCTTGAGGATTGGGAATTTACAATTATTGAAGCAGATGCGCGCACTATTCATCTGATTCGAGCTGTACATAAATGAGAGCATACTTTGATAAGCTGTTAAATTCATCCCAACAACAAAAACAGCTGCCCTTCATTTTCCCATTATTGATTTCGTTAATATCAGGCGCAGTGTTCAGTTTAGCACTGGCGCCTTATTACTGGTGGTGGTTGGCAATTTTATCGCCTGCCCTGCTATATGCTTGCTTAAAAGGCCGTACACCACGCCAAGCATTTGCGATTGGCTTAAGCTATGGCTTTGGTCTATGGTTTGTTGGCGCATTCTGGCTCTATACCTCGATTCATGTGTATGGGGATACCAATGCTGTATTGAGTGTCTTGATGATCGCCATCATGGCCATTGTCATGGGGCTTTTTACCGCAATTCAGACTTGGGTATATCGTAGATTCTTCCCTGAAACACCATTAACTTTCGCTCCTTTGTGGGTTATTTTTGAATGGTCCAAGACTTGGGTCTTTACAGGTTTTCCTTGGTTATTTGCAGGTTACGCATTTACTGAACGACTCTTAGATGGCTATGCTCCACTCTTTGGTGTGTTTGCAGTATCTTTTGTTGTGATTATCCTTGCCTGTGCATTGGTTGAAATTTTAAATAGAAAAGTCTTTTGGATCTTTCCTGCAATCATTTTAATCCTTGGCGCATGGGTTGCATCATTTATCACTTTCGTACAACCGAAAGCAGAAAAGCCGCTCTCCGTTTCTTTGATTCAAGGCAATATTCCGCAAGATTTAAAATGGTTGACTGAATATCAGGTTAAAACCTTAGAAATTTATGTAAATTTAAGCCGTACTGAATGGGGGCGTGATCTGATTGTTTGGCCAGAATCATCGATTCCACTGTTCCAAACAGATATTCAACAATTCTTGGATATGATGGATCAACAAGCCAAAAGTTCAGGCACAGCATGGGTAACGGGTATTCCTTATTGGGACTTAAAAGAATCACAAAAAAATGGCTATCCGATGTACTACAACAGTATGATGGCTTCTGGCGCAGATTCTTCAGGCTTATATAAAAAACAACGTCTAGTGCCTTTTGGTGAATATATTCCACTTTCAGGATTGTTGGCTTGGGTGTTACCTGCGCTACAAAATGATCCATCCATGAGTGGATTTTCCCAAGGTGCATCCAATCAAAAGCCTTTTAATATTAAAGGACATGATTTGGCTGCAGCCATTTGTTATGAAGTGGCCTATCCGAATCTCACTCGACGTAATGCGATTAATAGTGACTTTTTAGTGACTGTTTCTAATGATGCATGGTTCACGGGTACAGCAGGGCCATTACAACATCTTCAAATGGTGCAAATGCGTGCCAAAGAAAATGGACGCTGGTTTATTCGTGCTACCAATACAGGCGTAACAGCATTTATTGACCACAATGGGCATATTGTAAAACAAGCCCCTGTAGATCAAAAAGCTGTGCTTCGTGGTGACTTACCTGCCATGCAAGGCGAAACTTGGTACACCCGCTTTAGTGATTATCCTATTTTGTTGCTCTCCCTATTATTATTAATTTTGGGCTGGATCTATCGCCCTAAAGCAGTCGATATTAGCTTTAAATCTAGACGTTAATATTTGAATCCCTCATCTCTGGTTTAAGGAGATGAGGTAAACTTCAACAAAAAGCTTGATTCGATTGTTAAAGTAACTTTGTTCCCAATGGTACATTTGCATCAGGCACACACAACGTCACATGCCCATCTTGATTATGAAAACCCGTCACTAAACACTCTGATTGAATCGGTCCAATTTGTTTTTTGGGAAAATTCACAACAGCAACCACCAGCTTCTCAATTAAATCTTCAGGTTGATATAGGTTGGTAATTTGCGCACTCGATTTCTTTACACCAAGCGCTTCGCCAAAATCAACATGCAAAATATAAGCAGGCTTACGCGCTTTCTCAAACACTTCGGCTTGAATAATTTTTCCGACCCTTAACTCTACTTTAAGAAAGTCATTCCATTCTATTTGTTGCATTGCTGAGTCCTCGTATTTTTATCAGTTCATCTCGAGAAATAAAATCATTTTAGATAAATTTAAAGCAATCAACCTTATATAAAACAGACAAATGATCCTGTTAAAAAGACAATCATGTTCAACCTAGCCCCAACCCAAGTCTTATCAAAACGAAATTGAAAATATTTTCGGTGCATTTTTATTATATTTTTTCAAGTTTATGCTAAATTATTTTCGCTGATCATAAAGCCGTAAACGTTTACGTCAATCAACGTGCCAACATATCTCCAACAAGGCTTGGGGCTATTTTTAATCAAAATTTTAATATTTTGGTGCGGCACTGGCGTTTGTTGGTTTACGGAGTAAAAAATGCAAAATTCTAAATCGTCTTATTTTAATTTTAAAAAGATTCCACATCGCTATGCAGCGATTGTTTTACCTTTGTTACTATCTATTATCATGACATTTATTGTTTCATGTATCAGTACATTCAGAAGCATGGGTTTTGAGAATTTTTCGCTATACACATGGCTTTCAGCTTGGGGGATTTCTTGGCTGATTGCCTTTCCAGTGTTACTTTTTATCTTACCTATTGTGCGCAAAATCACCATGAGCCTTGTTCAGCCGACTTAGTTGAAACTTGAATTACTAAATCATCGTGCAAAAAAAACCGAGGATTATACCCTCGGTTTTCCATGATATTTCAACTAAAGTTGAGTCACCAAATAAGACATCATTGCAGCTAAAAATAACATTGGCACATAACAATATGAACGTACTAAATATTGTTCTAATAATGATGAGAATTCAGTTTTCAACTGAAATACTGTCAAATTTAAGGCATTATAAAAACTAATAATAGATAATGCACTAAATACGCTAATCGCCATAAAACCAATCATGATCTGGCTATTGGCATCGGCAACTTGCCAAATATTGAGAAAAAACTGGCTAATCGGTAATAGGCTCAAAATTAAAAGAACAGATTTGAGCATAGTCCAATGAAATTGGCTGATTTCATCTGGTAATAATAATGCTTTCATCTCATCCTCCTCAGCAATTCAGATTGCCCTGAGAACTATTATGCAAGCTTTTAATTAAATAAAAAGTCTATTTTTATACACAATTTAACTTTCTTGTAACTATTAAATATGGGAATAATTCTTATTATAACTCTCAAACATCGTTATTTTAAATATCTGTTATATTTCAATAAATTAAGTACATTTTAGCAAACAAGAAAGATTATCACTTCACTCAATATTTATTAACTCGATTCAATGAAGTGATTAACTCAATAAACTATAACTTAAATATTCTTTAATTAAGGTTGGTAATAAATATCAGCATCATTTCCTTCACCACCTTGTTTACCATCGGCACCAAAAGAATATAAATCAAACTTACGACCTTCAGAACCAGGGATCACATATTGAATATCATTTTCCCAACTGTCTTTCGGATAACCACCTTTAACATAACCACCAGGTAACCAGTTTTTAGCCGTTGCGGGTTGATTGACAAGCGCATCTAAACCACCATCTTGGCTTGTCGGATAACGCCCATTGTCCAATTTATATTGATCTAAAGCACCCGCTACACCTTTTAATGCAATTTTAGTGGTGTCAACTTTGGCTTTTTCACCACGTCCCATCACATTGGGTACGATCAATGCTGCAAGTACGCCTAAAATAACAATCACAACCATCACTTCAATTAAGGTAAAACCTGACTGACGAGTCCTATTCATCTTTCGTTGCATCTGCTTACTCTCTATATATTCTTTATAAAAATAATTGGCTTAAATCATATTGTTCATATTGACGATTGGCAACATAACTGCAATCACAATAACCAAAACAATACCCGCCATAAACACCAACATTAATGGCTCCAATAAAGCCAATAGTGTTGAAATAAATGAAGATACTTCTCGATCCTGCATATCTGATGCACGGCTCAACATTCGGTCTAACTCTCCCGAAGCTTCACCACTTTTAATCATTTGTACCATCATCGGTGGGAAATAACCACAACGCTCCAATTGCGTAGCAAGATTTCCACCCTCAGTGACTTTCTCTGCTGCAATATTGACAGCATCTCGTATTACCCAATTACTACTCACAGCGGCCCCAATTTTCAAAGCATCTACGAGCGGTACACCTGATTGAGTCAGAATAGATAAGGTACTGGCAAAACGTGCCGCATTTATACCACGAGATAATTTACCAAATAATGGCAATCTGAGTGTTAAACGATCAAAAGCATAGTGCCCTGCAGAAGTTCGCAAAAAACGAATTAATAAGAAAAATCCAACCACACTAAAAACCAGCATAAAGGGCCAGGCCTGTCGAATAATCTCACTGGCTTTCATCAGTGCTACAGTGATCCATGGTAAGGCTTGCTTACTTTGGTCAAAGGTTTTAACAATGTCTGGAACAACATATGTCATCAACCCCATCACAATCGCAAAAGACATAAACATCAAGATGATTGGATAGATCATCGCACCTTGAATTTTCTTTTGCATGGCAAAGCGGTTTTCGGTGTAATCAGATAATTGATCTAAAATTAAATCTAAATGCCCTGAACGTTCACCCGCAGCAACGGTCGCAATATACAAATCTGGAAAGCGTCCTGTTTGTTGCATCGCTTGAGCCAAAGAGTGCCCTTCAAGCACTTTTGAACGTGCCGAAAGTAAAAGATTTTGTACATGCACTTTTTCACTTTGTTTGGCAACTGCTCGTAATGCTTCCTCTAAAGGAATCGCAGCAGCGACCAAAACAGAAAGTTGACGTGTCATTAAGGCCAGATCATAAGCCGAGAATTTACGTTGAAAAAATCCTGAACTTTTATTTTTATCTTTTTGTTCAACAGCATCCACCGTGACAGGAATCAATTCCTTGTCCCGTAGTTGTTGTCGAATCTGGCGTGCGGAATCTCCTTCTAACACGCCTTTTTGCTGCTTTCCTGAAGCATCAATTGCAGTAAATTGATATGCTGGCATTATTATGCTCTAGTTTTCCAAAATTTTTTGATTACGCTGTTGCGTCATACCCTATAAATCATTCATATTCATGTTTATAGATGACTGTTACACTCTAACACAAGCCGAATCTGCACATGAAACAATTTCATCACAGCCTCACTAAATTAATGAGTCACTAAATTAAAAATGTCGAATACCCTTGCTACGCCACAGACGATTTATCGTATTCAAGTTGCTGTTCCAGTCTATTTGAATGACTGCTTTGATTACCAAGTCACCGCTGAACAATATGCGCAAGCTGAAGTCGGTGCGCGTGTTGCAGTGTCTTTTGGCAGACAGAATCTGATTGGTGTTATTGTCAAGAAAGTACCGATTGATGAACCTGTGGATTCCCATTTTAAACTCAAAGCCATTACTGAACTGTTAGATGAACAGGCCATTCTAGACAGTAAAGTTTTAAGTTTATTGACATGGTCATCACAATATTATCAATTTCCTATCGGTGAAGTGATTCAAACGGCGTTACCTACCTTATTACGCCAAGGGAAACCTTATAATTTATTGGCACGTATCTGGAAACTTTTAGACTTACATGCCGAAGACAAAGTTAAGCGTTCTGAAAAACAACAAGAAGCCTATAAAATTTTAAAGCTACACCCGAAAGGGACACAGGAAAATATTCTTAATCTAAGTGGTGTTGAAACAGCCACACTCAAAGTCCTTGAGAAAAAAGACATTGTTCGTTGTGATTTAGAACCACAAAATGTCACGCCAGAACCGGTGCAATTGGCACAGATGCCCCTCACGCCAAATGACGATCAGAAGAAAGCCATTCAAGCGATTTTAAAAGCGCAGAAAAAATATCAAGCGTTTCTACTGGATGGTTTAACTGGGAGTGGTAAAACCGAAGTTTATTTGCAAGTGATGCATGAAGTACTTAAACAAGGCAAACAAGTCTTGGTTTTAGTGCCTGAAATCGGCTTAACCCCACAAACCATCAGCCGTTTTCAATCACGTTTTCATTGCAATATTGCCTTACTGCACTCAGGCTTAAATGACACTAAACGTTTACAAGCATGGCAGCATGCGCAAACGGGCAAAGCCTCTATTATTTTAGGCACACGTTCTGCAATTTATACACCTTTGCCACAGTTGGGTTTGATTATTTTAGATGAAGAGCATGATCTTTCGTTTAAACAACAAGAAGGCTTTCGCTATCATGCTCGCGATGTGGCCATGTATCGTGCACATTTAGAAAATTGCCCGATTATCTTAGGTTCGGCCACGCCTAGTATTGACAGTTATTATCTTGCTCGCCAAGAAAAGCTGACACGGATTGAATTAAATCAACGTGCTGGTGCCGCAATCATGCCGAAAATGCATTTGATTGATTTAAAAGTGGCAAAAAAACAGCATGGCTTAAGTGATGTTTTGATTGCTGAAATCAAAAAACGTTTAGAGAAAAAAGAACAAGTTCTGATTTTTTTAAATCGCCGCGGTTATGCCCCTGTGCTTATCTGTGAAAGCTGTGGTTGGCAGGCCAATTGCCCCAACTGCGATGCTCACTTTACCCTGCATTTAAAGCCTTATCAGCATTTGCACTGTCACCATTGTGGCACGATTAATCGTATGCCTGATGCTTGCCCTCAATGCAATCAACAACAATTAAAGCCAATTGGCATGGGAACTGCCAAAGTTGAAGAAACCTTGAATGAGCTGTTCCCTCACTTCCCCGTCTTGCGCGTAGATCGTGACTCAACTAGTCGGGTTGGTAGTTGGCAAAAGATTTATGATCAAATCCAAAAAAGTGAACCGACTATTTTACTTGGCACGCAGATGCTGGCAAAAGGACATCACTTTCCTTATGTCACCTTAGTGGCAATTTTGGATATCGATGCAGGTTTGTTGAGTGTAGATTTCCGTGCTACAGAACGTACTGCGCAATTAATTATTCAAGTTGCAGGTCGTGCGGGTCGTGGTGAAATGAAGGGTGAAGTCTATTTACAAACCCTAAGACCTGATCATCCTTTATTAAACACCTTGATTCATAATGACTATCGGACCTTTGCTAAACAAACTTTAAAAGATCGCCAAGCCGCACAGCTTCCACCCTTTCGTTATACAGCTTTGATTCGCTGTGATTCAAAGCATCAGGAAGAAAATTTAAAGTTTCTGACTGAAATGACGCAGCTCCTTAGACAAACTGCCGAAGATAATTTAATTGATATTTGGGGACCGATTCCAGCGCCAATGGAGCGTAAAGCAGGACGTTACCAAGCTCATGTGGTTTTGCTTTCTCAAGATCGGGCAAAAATGCATTTTTATATTCGTCAATGGTGGCAACAGCTGTTACATAGCAAACCCTCTACGATGAAAATAACCATAGATGTTGATCCGCAAGAATTGAGTTAAATTTTTAATTTAGTTTATTGCTATACAAATTGAGATAATGAACCGAGTCTCAATTAAACCACTGCTGCATTTTGTATTGTTTAAATACGCACAATATATCTATTTATATGACGATAGACTTGCCGCCATTAGGTGAGGGTACAAAGGCTATCCCCCTCATAGTGCTAATCACTGTTAAATTTTTATTAGGTAAATAGACAATTTCTGAATAAATATCTCCAAGCCCATCACAAAATCACGCTACAATTTCTAAATAAAGAAAAAACTTAAGGCAAGTGAATGTCACTGTTACTCCAAATCACTATCTTCCTTGGCGCGGCATTAATCCTTGTTCCATTAGGGAAAAAACTCGGTATTGCTACCGTGCTAGGTTACTTATTTACAGGAATACTTCTGGGTCCAAGCGCGTTTAACATCGCCAACGATCCAGAGGAAATCATGCACCTTGCAGAATTTGGGGTGATTTTACTGATGTTCCTGATCGGTTTAGAACTTCGCCCACAACGTTTATGGGAAATGCGCCAATCTATTTTTGTGATGGGAAGTTTACAGGTAGGGATTACGGGATTGGTTCTGATGGGAACGATCTATTTAATCTTTCAACAATCACTCCCCGCAAGTTTTGTCATTGGTTTTGCCTTAGCACTTTCTTCAACCGCCTTTGTTTTACAGCTTTTGGAAGAAAAACAACAACTCAATACTACCCATGGTCAGCAATCCTTTTCAATTTTACTTTTTCAGGATATTGCTGCTATTCCCCTACTCGCCATTATCCCCCTCTTAGCAGGTAGCGAATCAAGTCATCATGGTATTGCTTACTTTGCCGCGATTGTTGCCACGTTTACAGGTTTATTTTTGTTTAGCCGTTATGTGATGCGACCTTTTTTTCGCTTTGTGGCAAAAAGTGGAGCAACTGAACTGATCACAGCCGTTGGCTTATTTATCGTGCTGGGTGTGGTGTTATTGATGGATACACTCGGAATTAGCACAACCTTAGGCGCTTTTTTAACGGGTGTGCTTCTAGCTGACTCTGAATTCCGTCATGAACTTGAAGCCAGCATCGCCCCCTTTAAAGGTTTATTGCTCGGTTTATTCTTTATGACGGTGGGAATGACCACACAAATCTCGCTAATTGCAGATATGCCATTATTGATTATTGGTGGCGCAGTCAGTTTAATTATGATCAAAATGATCGTGATGGCAGCCATTGCACGTTATAAAAAAATGAGTTGGAACAACAGTTTAATGGTCGCAACCTGTTTAGCCCAAGGGGGTGAATTTGCCTTTGTGGTATTAAACGTGGCAAAAAACGAGAAAGTCCTAGCTGAAGCAATCATGGAACCCATTACCTTAATTGTGACCTTATCAATGGTATTCACCCCGATCTTCTTTTGGTTTGTGAGCACGCAAGTATTGCCATTAATCAATAAAGACAGTGCACCCAAATACGATGAGATTCCCAACGAACACCCTGCTCTTATTGTTGCTGGTTTTGGTCGTGTAGGGCAAATTGTTGCTCGTTTAGCACGTATCCGTCATTTTACCTTTACTGCCATTGATAATAATTTACAAAAAATTGATTTTGTTCGACGCTATGGTGGTACTTTGTATTATGGCGATGTGACTCAACCCGATTTACTACGTGCGGCTGGAATTGAACAGGCTAAAGTTTTTGTATCAGCAATTGATAATGTTGAAGACTCAATGAATGTTGCTCGACATATTTTACTCAATTATCCAAACCTTACCTTATTAGTTCGAGCACGAGATCGCTATCACATGCACCTCCTGCGTGATGTCGGGGTCAAACATATTTGGCGTGAAACCTATTTGACTTCATTGGGTATGGGATATCGAGCATTGTGTGAACTAGGAATGAGTAAACAAGAGGCTTATGATAGTGTTGAGCTATTTAGAAATTACGATGAAGAACTGTTAACGCGTCAACAACGCATTTATACCGATGAGCAAAAGCTTTTTGAAAGCTATCGGGACTTTATTTCGGAGCTTGAGCACCTGTTTGAAAGTGATGCGCAAGTTGAAAACCATAATCCTGATCAATATAAAGATGTCCCAGATTTGGATGAATCCGGTTTAGAAAGACCCACAACAAAAGCTCAAATGCTACATACCAAACACGATCGTATTAATATTATACGTGATGACGAAAATTAACTTTAAGATGCACAGTTTTTCAGGTGAAATAAACTTGTGATTTATAATATCGCCACCATCTAAACAGGGATTTGGAGAATTTTATGTCTGATTTACGTCAACGTTTTTATATTGAAGATAGCCCTGTACGTGGTGAAATTGTACATTTAGATACAGCACTACAAACAATTCTATCGCAGCGTAATTATGCGCCCGCTGTGCGTATTTTATTGGGTGAAATGTTGAGTGCAACAGCATTACTTGCCAGCACATTAAAAATTAAAGGACGTATTAGCTTACAAATTCAAGCACAAGGTACATTCAAATGGGCAATGGCTGAATGTAACCATTTAGGTGATGTCCGCGCACTTGCAGATTATGAAGAAGACCCACATTTTATGTTGAGTGAAGACAGTAGTACTGTGCTTAGCACCTTGCAACAACCTGTTCTATTTATCAATATTGAACCTGAGTTTGGTGAGCGTTATCAAGGGATTGTGCCACTAGATCAACCTACTCTTGCCGCTTGTTTAATGCAGTATTACGATCTTTCCGCACAAATTCCAACACGTATTGTCTTGGCAAGCACGCATCACAATGCGGGCGGTTTACTAATTCAGTTATTACCACGTAATAATGAAGAAGAACAACAACGTGTCGATGAAGACTTATGGCCACGTTTGATTATGCTGACTCAAACGTTAAAACCTGAAGAGTTGACAGATTTAACCGCACAAGAAATTCTTTATCGTTTATATAACGAGGAAGAGGTTCGTCTGCCAGACGTTGAACAACTTCAATTCAACTGTACCTGTTCACGCGATAAATGCAAAAATGCATTGATCCAAATTGGTCTAGATGCGGTCAAAGAAACCCTAGAAATTCAAAATCCAATTGAAATGGATTGTCAATTTTGCAATAAAAAATATCAGTTCACCGCAAAAGAAGCTTTGAATCTGTTTGGTGAGCATTTAAGTTAATCTATTGAGATCTGAATGGTTTAAATTTGCAAAAATTTAACTATCGATTTTTACTAAGAAGAGCAAATTCAGTTTGCTCTTTTTTTTCAATTAAAATTCAAAGCATAATCAGCAAGTTTTATAAGTTAAAATGTTAAATAGCTATTTGGAATCGTCATTTACTTAACCAAAGCAACAACCCGAACACACAAAGCCCATAGAACATGAAACACCACCTTTATCAGGAATAAGCGGGATTTTGTTCTAGATAAGTTTTGAAACAATAACCACACTAAGTTGCTCTTCCATCTGTAGCCAAAAAGGCATAAAACTAGAATAAAGTTAAACAAAATAATGACCTTAAGTATGGCAAAAAATTATTATGAAGATTTGGGTGTTTCTAGAAATGCGACACCAGACGAAATTAAAAAAGCTTATCGAAAACTCGCACGTAAATATCATCCTGACGTGAGTAAAGAAACTGATGCTGAAGCAAAAATGCAAGCCATCAATGTCGCATATGACACCTTGAGTAATGAAGAAAAGAAAAAACAATACGATTTTGAACTCGACAACCCCTATGCCAATACAGGTGGGTTTGGAGGGCAATCTACAGGTCAAAGTGGTTTTGACGGTAGCCAATTCCATCGCTCATACAGTAGCAGTGGTGGACAAGATTTTAGTGGTTTTGAAGATCTATTTGGACGTTTCGGTGGCGGTTTTGGTGGCGGACATCAACAAGATTTTGGACAACGCGGCTCTCAGCAACAGCGCAGCTATAAGGGTGAAGATCAACATGCCAGTATTGAAATTCCTGTAAGCATTGGTTATGAAGGCGCAACCCAGAGTATCACCTTACAAATCCCTACCTATAATGCCTATGGTGAGCCCGAGGTACAACGGAAAACCCTCCAAGTTAAAATTCCGAAAGGCATGAAAGAAGGTCAGCAAATTCGCCTTGCAAAACAAGGACAAGCTGGAATTAACGGTGGTGAAAATGGCGATCTTTATATTGAGATCCAATACCAAGACACTGACCGTATTCGTGTTGAAGGTACTGATGTCTATTACACAGTTGATGTTACACCTTGGGAAGCAGCACTTGGTCAAAGTATTGAAATTGATACCCCAGCAGGTAAAGTAAAAGTAACTGTGCCACAAAATGCCAAACCCAATCAGCAACTCCGTTTAAAAGATAAAGGGATACCGCATAAAACCCCAGGTCATCTTTATTTGGTGATTAATATTGTTTATCCCAAAGCAACCACCGAAACACAGCAAAAAGCCTATCAACAATTTGCTGATGCTTTTAATGACTTTAATCCCCGTTCATAATTTTATAGATACCAACATAACCTTGCTAAAGGAGAGCAATCATGACAACTATTCAATATCGTGAAATTGTCTATGACGGTTTCCATGATGCAGAAATCGTGGATGAAAACCTAAATCTAGATCTCAAGCATTTTGCTGAGGCATGCGGTCAAAGTCCGGATTGGATTTTGCAATTGCTTGAATATGAAATTTTACCCGCACGTCCTGAGGATCGTATTCATCAATTTTTTGGAGAAGACATCTCACGGGCACGCCGCGCCTATCGTTTACAACGCGACTTTGAAGCCAGTTTATCTGCCGTTGCAATGATGATGGATTTACTTGATGAAGTTCAACAATTACGAAAACAAGTCAAACATCTTCACCTTCATACTCATTAATTCATTTCAAAATGTTAATGCCTAGTGACAGGTTAATATTTAACCTGTCATGATGGAGAACTTGTCTCTCCATTTTTGTTTTATCGTTTAGAATTTTATGACAAAGAGGTTAATGAGCTCTGATGAATTCGAAAGTAATGAATAAAAAGTTGAAACACATGTTCCCAGAACACCGTGATCTCATGTGTAGTTTAAAACAAGAAGATCCGCATTTTGCTAAACTTTTGATTGACCACGATGAACTTGATCGTGAAATCAGTCACCTTGAGCTTGATCCACTCAATCATATTCATGAAAATATTGAGCAGCTCAAGCGGAAAAAATTAAGATTAAAAGATCAACTCTACTTAATTTTACAAAAGACAGCTCAAATAAATCCTCAACTAGAATAATGCTTAATTATTTCAGTTTTGTGATTTTTTCGACTTCTTTCATGGTTTGTTTGATCGGTTCATAATCTAAAAACCAGAGTAAATTGACGTGCTGATTTTTATGTTGTTGTGCCAACATATCAATCACACTTCGTTCACCACGTCCTACCAAATGACGACGGTAAAAATAGACTAACAGCCCAATCGTACAACCTAACATCACACCCAACATCACCCAGAAACCTATCGGACTACGTAGACCTGGAATGAATTCAAAATTCATTCCATATACCCCTGTTAATAGAGTTAATGGCGCAAACACGGCAGTAATAATCGCAAGAATTCGCATATTCTCATTGGTTTGATTGGCGATTGCAGAAAAATGTAAATCAATCGCAGTTTGAATTGCCGTACTTAAGCGTACTGTATATTTTTGAATACGCTCAACATGGCTAACGAGATCATCCACGCGAACCAGCATAATGTCCTGCTTCTCAGTGCGTTTTTTACCTTTTAAATGGGCATAATTTTCAACAATTTCATCTCGAAGTTCTTGTAAGGAATCTATTTGTTCTTCGCACAAATTTTCGATTTGTTGAAAAACCAGATTCTCCTGAAACAGTTGATGCCACTTAGTAAAGCGGCGATTACCTTGCAAAAGTTCTTGTTGCCAAAATTCAACGCGACGAGACAAAGGATTACGTAAATCCAAATAGCCATCAATCATACTATTTAACAAGCGCAGTGCTAAATCTAAAGGCGTAGTGGGTAATTTACGTGGTTTATTCTGTTCTTCTAAACTCTTATTCATGATATTGAAAATACGTGCAAGATAACTTTCAAAGGCATGGTTGCCTTTTTCATGAATGGTGATTAAAGCTTGTGAAGTAATAATAAAACTGACTGGCGAAGACGCTAAGCCAAAAACATGATCATGCTGTTCAAGTGCATCTTCACCACTATCGATCTGATCATCTGGGGTTATTAATTTACGAAAAATCAATAAATCATAATCTTCCATTGCATCAAATGCGCATGGATGTTCGATATTTAAAATATCTCGAATATGATATTCATTGAGGTGAATCTCGGTCGCATTATAGACTTCTTTTTGCCATAGCTCAGCACGATTGACCACATCTTCACGGGTACAGTCCACCCAAACAAATTGTTGCTCTGCATTAAAAACAGGCTCTTTTTGTATACAAGTATAAGGTTCATCTGTGTGTTGAAAAAAATAAAAGCTTTGCATATCCACGATATTTTTAGTCTTTCTTGTTATGCATCATGCCATAAAAAAAGCCCTGAGCAAGCCAAAGTTGTAACTTTGGCAAAGCACAAGGCAGTCTTTTCTTTATTAAATTTTAATCAAACTGTAAAAGATTTAAACCTTGCAAATATTATGCTTGGTCTACATCTTTCATAGTTAATTTAATACGACCACGGTTATCTACGTCAGCAACTTGAACTTTAACGTCTTGACCTTCAGCCAAGATATCAGTCACGTTTGCAACGCGTTCGTTTGAAATTTGCGAGATGTGAAGTAAACCATCTGTACCTGGCATGATATTTACAAACGCACCAAATTCAACGATACGAATCACGCGACCTGCATAGATTTTACCTGGTTCAACTTCAGCAGTAAGCGCTTGGATTTTTGCAATCGCTGCTTGAGCAGCCGCTTTCGTTTCACCAAATACACGTACAGTACCGTTATCTTCGATATCAATCGCTGCTTTTGTTTCTTCTGTGATTTGACGGATTGTCGCACCACCTTTACCAATCACATCACGGATCTTATCTGGATTGATGTTGATCACTTGGAATGTTGGTGCATGCATAGAAATTTCAGGACGTGCACGTGAAATCACTTGGTTCATTGCATTAAGAATATGCATACGACCTGCATAGGCTTGATTCAACGCAACTTCCATAATTTCTTCTGTGATACCTTCGATTTTGATATCCATTTGAAGCGCAGTAATACCGTTTGCAGAACCAGCAACTTTAAAGTCCATATCACCTAAGTGATCTTCATCACCTAAGATGTCAGAAAGAACAGCAAAACGCTCGCCTTCTTTTACTAGACCCATTGCGATACCCGCAACTGGCGCTTTAAGAGGAACACCTGCATCCATAAGTGATAATGAAGCACCACATACAGAAGCCATTGAAGATGAACCATTTGATTCAGTAATGTCAGATACAATACGAATCACATACGGGAAGCGATCAGCTGGTGGAAGAACAGCTTGTACACCACGACGTGCTAAACGACCATGACCAATTTCACGACGCTTAGGACCAGATTCACGACCTGTTTCGCCTACAGAATATGCAGGGAAGTTGTAATGCAACATGAAGTTGTCAGTTTTTGTACCAGACAAGGTATCCACCATCAACGCATCACGTGTATTACCCAAAGTCGTTGTAACCAACGCCTGAGTTTCACCACGTGTAAATAATGATGAACCATGAGCACGATCTAACACGCCCACTTGTACATCTAATCCACGAACAGTTTTAGTATCACGACCATCGATACGTGGTTTTCCTGAAAGGATGTTGTCACGTACAGTACGGTATTTAAGATCTTCGAATAATTCGTTTAAGTCATCTGCAATGCCAGATTCGTCATTTTCAGGAACGAATTGAGCAGTTGCTTCAGCTTGAAGGGCATCTAAGGCAGCATAACGGTCATGCTTAACAGCAATGGTATACGCTTCAGAGATTTTAGCTTCAAATGCGTCTTTTAATTTTGCACGAAGATCTTCGTTTTTAACTGGAGCAGTCCAAGTTGATTCTGTTGCACCAGCGGCAGCAGCAAACTCTTTAATCGCTTGGATTGCAATTTGCATTTCGTCATGACCGAAAAGCACAGCGCCTAACATTTGGTCTTCTGAAAGTTCTTTTGCTTCAGACTCAACCATCAATACAGCAGATTCTGTACCTGCAACTACAAGGTCAAGGTCAGATTGAGCAAGTTGTTCTAAATTTGGGTTAAGGACATATTCGCCATTGATCAAACCAACGCGCGCACCACCGATTGGACCACGGAAAGGTGTACCAGCGATTGCAAGTGCAGCAGAAGTACCTAACATTGCAGCAATGTCAGCATCCATGGTTTTGTCTGAAGACACAACTGTTGCAGTAACTTGGATCTCGTTGAAATAACCTTCTGGGAACAACGGACGAATTGGACGGTCAATTAAACGAGAAATTAAAGTTTCTGCTTCTGAAGCACGGCCTTCACGCTTACCATAACCACCTGGGATACGACCCGCAGCATATTGTTTTTCTTGATAGTTAACTGTAAGAGGGAAGAAATCTTGACCCGCTTTAGCAGTAGGTTGTGCAACAACAGCAACCAGTACTGTTACGCCGCCCATTGTAATAAAAACCGTGTTTGCTTGACGAGCAACACGACCTGTTTCTAGCACAACTTGATGTTGACCATATTGAAATTCTTTACGAATAACATTAAACATTGACATGTATTTTTGTTTCCTAATTTTATTCTAGTGGAGACCCCTAAGGTTTGGCATTCACATCAACCGCATAAATGACAAAGCTTAGAAGCCGACCTCACTAGACAATAAATCTTTAGTTAGACTAATTTTAAACACGAAGAAGGAGCGAATATTCGCCCCTTCCCTTTTATCCAGTAAATACTGGATAGACTTTAGTTTTCATCAGTACAGCATTCAGCATGCAATAATCCGAAAATAAAAGTTTAAATCGAATTAACGACGTAAACCTAAAGCAGCAATCAAATCGCTGTAACGAGTAGCATCTTTACCTTTAAGATAGTCAAGAAGCTTACGACGTTGGTTAACCATACGGATCAAACCACGACGGCTATGATGATCGTGTTTGTGTTCTTTAAAGTGACCTTGCAAATCATTGATTTGAGCAGTCAATAAAGCAACTTGTACTTCAGGTGAACCAGTGTCATTTTCAGCACGAGCGAATTTTGCAACGATCTCTGCGCGATCTGCGTTTGTTAAAGCCATTCGATTTCTCCGAGATGCTTAATTTAAATATTTGATACAAATCAAATTGACTCTTCAAAATCAATTTAACTGCCGTGCATCACTACAGCAGTCGCCTATTTTAAAGGAACTGGGGTGAGATTGCAAAAATATCGTACAACCATATTCCATAAGGCTTAACTACAAGACTATTGCAATTTTTTTACAGATAGCATGGCAATTGGGACACTGACATCATGCCCAACTCAGTTCACACTGCCGTGGAATAAAAATAATCATGGAAAAAGATTGTGAAATTGTTTTCAACCAATACCTGCTATGTACCTAAGGACTTAAGCAGTATCACTCAGCGCAAAAATGAAGTGTCTCCAGAACTGGGAGGGATGAACCAACAACAAGTTGAAAAGATTTGGCAAAGTATTGAAAATCTGTATCAAACAGGCAATCATCCCCTGATCACCATGTGCCTAAGACGCAAAGGCAAGATTATTCTCAATCGTAGTCTGGGTTATGCGTCAGGTAATTCTGCCGATGGTCTCGCTTCAAATGCAGTACTTGCCAATCCAGACACCCCGATTTGTCTATTTTCAGCATCAAAAATAATTACAGCAATGCTGATTCACATGTTAGATGAAACAGGTGCAATCAATCTATTAGATCCGATCAGTTATTACATTCCTGAATATGCACAAAATGGGAAGCGCCGTGCAACAATTTTCCATTTGTTGTCCCATCGTGGTGGAATTCCACGGATAGAAATGGAAGTCACCCCTGAACTGCTTTTTGATAAAGATCGTATTTTGCAACACCTTTACGCTGCGCAGCCCATTTCACCAGCTGGTACGCATTTGGCTTATCACGCTGTTACTGCGGGGTATATCTTAGGTGAATTGGTTGAAAGGGTAACAGGACAAGATATTCGTCAGTTTTTACATGAGCACATTGAAAAACCGATGGATATGCAGTTTTTTAACTATGGCTTAGAACCAGAATATAGAGATCAAGTTGCTTTAAATTATCCGACTGGTGTACACCCTAAACTCGGTACAGACTTATATTTAAACCATGTGCTCGGTGGCGGCTTACAGCTTGCTGTCGATGTGACTAATGATCCACGTTTTATGGATACGGTATGCCCTGCTGGCAATATTTACACTAGTGCTGAACAAGCCAATCGCTTCTTTGAGATGTTATTGAATGGTGGTCAATATAACGGCAAGCAAATCATGAGTCCTGAAACTGTATTTCGTGCAACTTTGCCCACTTCAACCACCAACATAGACCGAACCTTGCTTGCACCGATGCGCTATGCTTTAGGGCCTATGCTCGGCAGTAACCCAGTAGGTATATTTGGACCAATGACGGGGCAAGCTTTTGGGCATTTAGGCTTTTCCAACATTCTCTGCTGGGCCGATCCAGAACGTGATATTAGCGTCAGTATTTTAAATACAGGAAAAGCTGTGGTTGGAACACATATTCCTGCTCTGGCACAAACGCTTTATCAAATTTCTAGCCAGTGTCCTAAAATTCCTAAAACACAACGTAGAGCATTATTTGGCACAGATCGAACAGAAACCGAATTGGTTTAAATAACAGCTTTAAACGCGACAGATAAAACATGAAAAAGCCCTAAGATCACTCTTAGGGCTTTCCCTTTGCGCTGTAGTTTCTTGTTTAGTTATTGTGCTTATCTTATTTATAGTATTTGCTTGTACCCTAAGCAGTTTTTGTTTTTGTACATGACACTTATTTCACAACCATGTGACTAATTATGTCCTTATGTGACTTATTATGCCTGTGACAGACATTGAACAGAAGTCGCATTTACCGCAAGATTATGTGAGAAATAACGTACATAGAGGCAATGGCTGTAACCTTTAAAAAAAACCTTGTAAATTTTAACCATTTGCAAAATCACTTTATATTTATAGGTAACCTGTCAAAAAATTCAGACTCAAGAATATAATTATCATCAATTAAATCAAATACAGGAATAAGTAAATTATTTAATTATAAAAAGTTTGCAATAACACACCTTATATTCAAAGTTTAAATACCTTTGCGTTAGCGATGCCCCACTTTTCGTAAGGGTTGCCAAACCTTGCGCTACAAACAAAGCACTGCTTTTTTTTGCTCATGGGCGAGGGGGTGTCCTGTAGCTCCACCCAACATCGAGACATCCATGTCGCCACACGATAGGATCACCATCTAGGGTTCAATAGTACAAAAATTGAATTGATAACTAACAGATTCTAAAAGTTCATACAAAAATAGAAGTTTTATTTCTGACTAATGATTTGATAGAAACCACTTGTATGATTAATAAGGTGGTTTGACTAGACCCAAATTTAAAACTTAATTTAAAAAATAGATTGATTCTCTTTGAGGTAAAATTCAGCATTTAATTTTAATAAAAAAGCCCTGTAGTCTCTCCCAAAACTACAAGGCTTAGCGGCTGTAAGTTTCCTCTTATCACTTACTTTCCTGTAAGTTCGCAGTCTCACGACTTTAAATTATTATTATTTTGCGATTTTACTCAACGATCCTTGCTGAGTTCTTTATGTCTTCATCATCTCAAAAAGTAACAAGAAGCTCTATGCGCAAATCTCTCGAATTCATGTAAGCAATTTCGTACATAGAGGCAAATTATCAACAAAAACTACAAAATAACTATGCCGTGTTAATCATGCTAACCAATCCACTCATTCTAGTTGTGGTGGTGTCTAAAGCGTGGATAAATGCTTGTTGATCAACCAGTAAACTCACCACTGATTTAGCCCGTGTAATAGCAGTATAAATCAACTCTTGGCTCAATAAGCGTGTTGCTGTAACATCCAAAACTACTGCAGTATGGGTGAATTCTGAACCCTGAGATTTATGAATGGTTAAAACAAAAGCGGTTTGCATCGATTTAGGCAAACGTGTTGCAGCAATCCATTTGTCTAAACTGGGGAAATAGACTTCAAATTGATCAACATTCTGGCGATGTTTTAGACAAATTCCGATATCTCCATTGGAAAGACCAAGTTGATAATCGTTATAGCTCATCATCACAGGACGCCCAACATACCAGTCACCATAACGAGCCAATGTTGGAAGATATTCAAATAATGCTTTTTCCATTTCATGGTTTAAGCTATTCAATCCCAATGCACCGTGCCGAACAGCCGTTAAAATACGATATAGGTCAAATGCTTGTGTCACCGCTTCAATCTGATGATGAGAGTCGTCGGCGATCAGATAGTTGTTTAAACTTTGAAAATAAGCTTGAAAACCTAAACTGAGTTTTTGGTAATACTGCATTAGATCTGCTGGAAAAATCTTTTCAGGCAGATATTCAAGCTGAATCACATCTTGCATATTTGCTTTGAGTTCAACTGGTTTAAGCGCACTAGCTGCAACAATCTCTTGCTCAAAATTCGCCAATAATTCTGCACGGGCTATACTTTGATTTTGCTGTGATTGAATAAACTGTGCCATTTTTCCAATTAAGGCACCCTCTTTAAAGCGTTGACTGGTCTGTAGATTGACCCGATTGTACTGTAATGATTGTACATTCTGTAAATCTGCCAATACCGAACCGACATCCACAGAAGCCAATTGATTGGCATCGCCCAAAAGAATTAAACGGCAATGCTCAGGAATCGCCTCAAACAACATCGTGGCTAAATTTAAATCCAACATCGATGCTTCATCGACTATGACCACATCATAAGGTAATCGCTGTCTCAGATTAAAACGTGGAATATGCTGATTTCCCAAACCCAATAACCGATGTAAAGTCATGGGGTTGAATTGATTTTGATTCAATCCAAAGCTTTGTAATTTTGGGTCACTTAAAGATTTTTGTAGTGCTTCGCCCATTCTTTGTGCGGCTTTACCTGTGGGCGCAGCCATTGCAATACGAATATCAGGAATGGTTTGCTGTAATACTGCAATTATTCTTGCCAAAGTATAAGTTTTCCCCGTTCCTGGCCCGCCTGTAATGATATTGAAAGCGTTACCCGCCACCATCTTCAAAGCAGCGCTTTGATGCGGATCATTAAGAAGATGATCAAACCCTACAATATCAATTTGTTGAATTTCAGACTGTTTTAACCTTTCGACTTGTACAGATAAACGTCGCTCAAGTTGCCAATAGCGGTACAGATAAATCAACCCATGCTGTTGAACAAATGGTGCAATCGTTGTTTCAGCCACATCATGGTCAACAATTAGTGGCTTTAATAGGACTATATTTTGATCCTCTGCTGAGATGCAGCTATCCCCTTGAGTCGTCGCCAACAAAATCTCTTGCACTAATTCAACTGCATATTCGTCTAATTCTAAAGCTGTGGAATACTGTGATAAAACATATTTACTCCATACCTCAATCCATTGCGGGACTTGGCTTTCTAAATCCTGTTTATTTTCCACACGGTTATCCTCAGAGTTATCTACAAGGTTTTCAACAGAGTTATCCACAGAATAACTTATTGTTTGCAAAGATGTTCAAGCAACTATTCACACGATTCAACTGGATTTATCCTCAGTAAAATAGCCCAATATGGCATCAAGTCTTAAAATAAATTCCGTAGTGGGTCGCCAGAAGTAGTAACCTTGTCCGCTTTGACCATTCATACCACGTAAATACAAATAGGTTGCGCCTCCCAGATCACGATCAATTTGATAATCTTCGAGCTGGATTTTCAAATAACGATGCAATGCCACCAAATACAAAGATGCCTGTAGCCAATAACTGGCATGCGACATGCTGTCCTGAACAGCTTCAAATGAATAACTTTGCTGATCTACACCCAAAAAATTACTTTTATAATCGGCAATATGATATTGCTGACCATCAAAAAACACCAAATCAATTGACCCATTTAAATAACGTGCTGAATTGGCATCTTTAAACTCAGGCATTGCAATGGCATGCTCATCAAACAATTGATGTATACGTTTAATTGCCAAAACTCGATCTGAAAGGGCCAGATAAAATGGAAACTCAGCTAAATGTTCGTGTGGTTCAAGTTGCTCCATTTTAAAATGACTGAGAATCGGAGTCGATAAAACATCCTGTAACCACTCAGCCATCCAGTCAATCAGCTTCTCTTCTACAGCGTGTTCTGTTTGAGAAACGCCCTCACTCGAATTGTCGTTGAGAAAAGCCTGCTGATATTTTTCCAGTAACTCCGTCCATAAACTTGAATAATCATTTTTAAAGCGACGGCGTATTTCCAAACGCCAGTAATGCGTATCTTTGAAATCAATATGTTCAAAAATTTCATGCAAAAAATTGCCTGCAACCGTCCCCATTGGAAAATTGGCTTTGATCCAAGCAATAGGCTGAGTTGAAATTTCATCTGATGTGGTTTCAGCAATAGGCTGTTGAATTTCATCTTCTGCTGGTTCTAACTTTTGTTCAGAAACTGCTAACGCATCTTGAATTTGTTGCCGAGTTAAATGCTGGGCCAAAGCACTAAAACTGGTTTTGCCACGAGGATAAAAACGTTGAGTAGGAAAGGCTTGTGCAAGTAAAGGCAATTGAACGTCGCTCTTGGCCTTTTCTAAATGCGATGGGCATTCAGTCAACAACGCCTCCATAGCACTTCCAGCATGTTGAAAAGTGTTTGTACCCTGACCTCGCCAAAATGCCAATCCAGTTGTTGATTTTTCCTTTACATCACTCAGCATCGCATAAACGCGATAACTGGCACGTGTCAGTGCCACATACCACAAACGGTGATGCTCTGCTAATGCACGCTCATTGTGCTGCTCAATATCTTTTTTATCGAGAAGATTGGCATCATTGATAGCGACTACACGTTGTTGTTCATTCTGTCCTGTTCGTACATTCAGTTGTTCAACGGTCGAGAAATTCAGCGTTTTATTGATCTCTTTAAACTCTTTATCGGCTCCCAATAAAAACACAAACTTAAATTCGAGCCCTTTGGATTGGTGAATGGTCATCAACTGAACCCCTGCCTCATTGGACAGTTTCCTTTCCATCTCCCACTCTCGTTCCATTGGCGAAGTGAGTTGTTTTAAATACCAATGATAAAGATTTTGTGCACCTTGATAATCTTCACTGTGCTGACTCAATAACTCAGTTAAATGACGTAAATTCACCACCACACGTTCATTGTCACGACTGTGTTTTTCCACCAATTTTGTCCAGGCAGAAAATTGATTGAGCAGATATTGCCAAGCTGTTAAAAACCCTTGATTGAGCCACATCTCACGAATCTGATCGAACAGTTCAATATAGACACTCAGACCATCGGCATGCTGTTCCAAGGCAATCAACGCTTTTAGATCAAAGCCGATCAAACGACTTAACAAAGCGCGTTTTACTTTGGCTTCATGATAAGGATGCAAAATTGCAGCTAGCACAGCCCCAACATCTCGTGCAATCTGACATTCAAAGACACTTTTTTTCGATGGTCGACTGGTTCGAATCCCTAAAAATTCCAACGTGGATTGTGCTTTATCTAGGCCATCATGGTTTTTCGAGAGGATGGCGATATCGTTTTCATCTACTGCACGATGCACTGATTTTTCAATAAAATATAAACTGCCTTGAATCCCTTGATTCAGTAGCTCACGAATTTTCCATGCTACTTGTTCAGCTTCTTGGTTTTTATCTTCGAGCTTTATCCACCTTAAAGGCAGTGGATTAACATGGGTTTGATCAATCAAATCTGGATGCGGACGAGAACCAGCTTGCACTGGTGTATATATCACCTGTTCACCAAAATCCATTTGCTGTTGAAATAAAGCATCAACAACTTCAACCAAAGGCTTTACCGAACGGTGATTATAAATCAGATTATATTCATGCCCTTCTTTACCAAACACGTCCTGATGTGCTTTTAAAAAGGTCAACATATCCCCGCCACGAAAACCATAAATTGCCTGCTTACGGTCACCAACCATAATCATACACCCCTGTTTGACACGACTTGGATGACGCCATATTTGTGCCAACATATCATCTTGATCTTGGTTGGTATCCTGAAATTCATCAACCAAAATCAGGGGATAACGAGCATGGACAAAGGTCGCAAAACGCTGACCTTGTTCACCTTGCAAAGCATCTGCAAGGGTCCGAATTTGTTGTGCAAAGGTGGTTTCGCCTTTTTGTTGCAACACTTGAGGCAAACGTGTTTTAACTTCTTTTGCTAAGTAATATTTTAAGAATGTATTCGTACCAAGTAATTGATTTTCAAATGTTTCAATCTGCGCATAAATAGTGAGTAATTGTTGAATAAGGGGATGATGATAAAAATCGGATTGTACGTTTTCAGGTGCAGCTTTTTTAAAAATTTGCTGCTCGCGAATCACCTTAATCAAGGTTGCAAAGTCGGACTTTTCAACACTCAGCTTTGAACTTAAATAATGCTTATAGTCATGCTGTTGTAGGGTTTGAATAATTCGTGGCAAGCTCTTGGCAAAAATACGATTCAATCGATCATTTCTAAATTTTGTCCCATTCACAAATTTATAAAACTCACCATCCAATAAATAATAATTTTGCAAAGTCTGTAATTGAGCAAGTTGAATCTGAGCAAGCTGTTCAGTGGCTTGTTGGAATACCAGAGCATCTGCATTGGAGAATTTGGGTTCAATAAAATTTGCTGAGGCAAAATTTAAACTTTGTTCAACTGTTGCAACATAATAATCTACACTATATAACTCCCCAGCAAATATCAAACTGTCCACAATATCTTGGGGTTGTTTTTGAATCCATGCGCGAAGTACATCGTGAATCAATTGCTGACTATAACTTTTCGCATCATCAGTAATTTCAGCTCGCTCAATTTTGCCACTTTCAAAAGCGAACTCACGCAGTAATTTCTGACTAAAACTATCCAAAGTCCCGACAAAAAGTTCATCCAGCTGATCAATCACCAATTTCAACCGTTCACAGGCATAAGCAACCCGTGAAGCAAACATTTTTAATACTTTAGAAAATAATGGATCTGACTCTTGGATTGCTTTAGTCAAGACTTGCGCTTCGGTTAATTCACGACACGAGTCAAAATAGCGGTATGTTTCTTGTAATCGTGAGCGAATACGTGTTTTCAATTCCGCTGCAGCTTTACGGGTAAATGTGGTCGCAATGACTTGACTAGGTAAGTATTTTTCTAAAAATATTCGCACCATCAAGCTTGAAAGCGTATAGGTTTTACCTGTGCCTGCTGAAGCTTCGATCCAGTGCAATCCAGCAAATTGCATATCCTCAATCGGATGAATCGAAACTCTTTTGGCTGTGTGATTTTGTGCTGTCGGCAACTGTGAATTTACGGAAGTCATGTTTATTCCTCCGCAACAAATTGATGCTGATAAATCGGCTGATACAACGCATAGGCGAAGTGATCACAGGCATGTTTTAACAATGCGGTTGCATCTTGTTCTTGCAAAATAAATTGCCAGTCCCGATGTTTTTTACTCCATTCCATTTCAGTCAAATCATAAGGTAAAAACGCATCACTTTTATTCCATTCAGTTAAAAGATCTGCAAAGTTATTGATTAACATGCTTTCCACATGATGTTGTGTATCCGCATTTAAACCATGTCCAGCTAAGCCACCTTCAACAGTCCCTAGTGACCATTCCAACTGCTTATTATTTTCAGCGGGTTTTAATAACAAACCCGCAGGCAGAACTAGAGGTTCCGATTGGGCATAAGCAAATGCTTTAAACCACGGCAATAAATATACTTTTGCCTGTTCTGAACTTAAACCTGTACTGATGATCGTGACATCACTAAATACCGCAATACGTTGTAGCGTTTTGGACTTTTCAGCATCTACATTTAAATAGCTTAACCAGAGTAAATATTCTAACCAAACTTTGGCACGACGTTTAGCACGACCACTTGACGCATCCAAACTTACCCAATGCTGTCCTGCTTGCTGAGGTACTGTAATATTCATAATCAAACCAGCATCAATTCGCCATTGGCGTTGCGTTGTCAACGTCACATCAGTAGCATAACGCTGTAAACGCTCTTTTAAACTGTCTTGTTCCGCCAAACTGATTTGCCATGCGCTGTGCTGAACCTTGCCAACGGGTAATTGATTTTGCAGTAATCCAATCTCTTGAGACCAAGAATCTTCAGCGGAATGAGCTGATTGTTTCTGTAAGAAATCTCGAATCTGATAACGTGCCAAACCATCCAAAATTAAGGGTTCATTCATTGCAGGGATATCTTCTGCGCGCAGATTCTCTACACCTAAAGTTTTTAAATATAATTGTGCTGGGAAAGTGACATCTTGAATCCATTGTCGCGCATCCAAAACAGTGAGCTCTTCTTGAACAACAGGGTATTGTGTATTTGCCCAAGCCCCACGTTTAGCAAGCATTTCCGCTTGACGGATTTGTTGTGCAACATTGAACCATTGGTCTTGAAAACGAAGCGGTGTTGTTGATTCAAAACCAGTTGGATCAAAAGGCTGTAAGCTGTGAATTTGAAATAAACACTGCAAATGTTCAGGGACCTGAATCCCGTTAAGTTCAATCATATGATCAACAGGACTGATATCTTTATTGTCCGTAGATAATGCTGTTTCAGATTGGGCAATCAGGGCAATATGATTGACCAATTCCTGTAAAACGCTAGATGGCTCACGAACTTCACCATCACTCACATCAAAGCCATTATAAAATAACCATAGATTTTCCTGCGCCAATAACAAAGCATCTAAGAAAGCCCCTTGATCATCATCAAGACGTGAACGATCCCCCAATTGTGGCTTGAGAATTTTCATTAAATCAAAGGGTAAATGCACATTTCGATCTGGAAACTTACCCCCATCCAAATTTAACAGGACGATCAACTTATAAGGCAAAGGACGAACCTGACCAATTTGGCTAAAGGTAATCTGACCTGTCGGTAAAGCCTGATCAATTTGACCTTCTAATAAATTTTGAATTTCATTCAATAGATAAGGTAAAGGTAAATAAATATTTTTAAGAATAGGTTGTGCGTGTTCATCATAAAAACTGGCTAATGTCAGCATCCGCTCTTGTTTTTTGACAATTTCACGTACGACTTTTAACGACTCAACACCGGCTTGTTCAAACTCAACAATGTCTTGCATCAGTAGTTTTAACCATGCCTCAACATTGCATTTTAAAGCAGTATTTTTTCCCAACTCATGCGCAATCATCCAGTCACGGCGAGCATCAAAATCTTGATAAATCTGAATCAGTTTAGCCACTAACTCAAAATCACTTTGCAAAATTTGTGCATAACTAAGGGTATTTTCAAAAATCGTATGTTCTGGAATCGCAATACCTAAAGCCAAACGATCAAGGGCAAATTTAAAACTAAAACGGAAATCTTCATCATCCTGGCTTAACGATCGTCGTAAATGTTGTGCATCTAGACCACGTTTAAACCCTGCATTGATCAATAACTCAATCATTCTTTCTGTATTTGAAATATCCAAACCGTAACGTAATTGCGTAGCATTTAAACTTAACCAATCTGCAAAATTCTCAACACTAAAACGACCTTCCACCAGTTGAATACGGCCTAAAACAGCACGCCAAGCATTATTGGCATCCAGTTGCGTTACTCCAGCAATCTTCGCGGGTAGATAAATACTGTCTTGGTTTGGTGTATGCGGAAATACACTGCGAATAAGCGGTTCAATTTGTTTTAAATCTGGTACTAAAACCAAAACATCACTTGGTCGATGTGGCCGTTCAGCAGTATTTTTCATCAACCAAGCAACCAATTGGTCTTTTAACACTTCAAGCTGTCGTAAAGACGAATGACACACATGGATTTGAATCGAGTTATCCGTTTTAGCAATTGGGTAAGCATGTGGTTCAGGCTCAACCAAATACAGAATATCTGATTGTAATTTGCTTAATAAATGAGTCGGTTCTTCATCCACAAACGCATCCACCCATTGTCCTTCTTCACCTGAAGATAAATTGGACAAGATCGAAAAATGGTCACGAGCTTGCTTACCAAAACGGGTTAATAATGGATGCCGTGATTCACGAATTTCCGCATTAAAATTTAAAGTAAATTCATCAAAAAACTTTTGAATATCTGCATCGGTCGCTTTAGGATATTTGCTGACAAAACGCGCCTTTACCCGCAAATCATATTGTTTTTTCCAGTTTGGATCGACACTGTCGGCCCAATATTCTTGTGATGGGTTGTAATGTAAAATTACCACATCCAAATATTGTCCCAATCGTCTTAAAAACTGTAATTGACTCGGTGGCAAGTCCAATAAAGTAAATATAATCAGCTGGCTAGGTAATTTCTTTAAAGCTTGAGGACGTTGAAGATCATCATCCATGATTTGCCAAAAATCATGATCAATACTTTGCATTTCAATAAAATCATCATGAAATGTATGTTGCCACAGCCAACGTTGCCAAGTTTCCAACTCTTGTGCTTGATTTAAAGTAAATGCTGAAACTTGTTGATTGGTTTTAAAAAATTGCTGTTCTAGGTTAAGTGCTTGACCATGTCCCCACTGCCCTAACCAATTGCTTGGGCAGCTACATGACTGTCCATTGTTCAGTTGGCAACCGCGTTGACAGTCCCCACGATACAACATGTAATGACTGAATAATTTTGACACTTGTTCAGAGACCCAATACAACATACTTTGTTTTTTGAGTTGCTTCTCTAAACCTTGCTCTAGTTGCGAGGCTGCATCATAAATACGTTGGATAATGCCATGCAAAGGATGATCTTGGGCTAAGCTATTTTCATCCTGCTCTATAAAACTTTTCAACGTTTGATAAATTCGCCACTTCATAATCAAACGCGGAATATTGGCTTTACGGACTTTATCTTTGTCATCTAAAACTTGCTGATAAGCAAACCACTGAAAACCACGAATCCGCTGATGAAATTGGCTATTCGCACTAATGCCTTGTTGTTCAGCAATACGTTGGCTCAACCATTCCTGTACAGCAGGACTTGGGACAATAAAATGTTGCGTTTGCAAGACAGCAAAAGGTTTTTTGGATGGCTTAATGGTATTTTGCAAAAGCCCTTGCACCAAGACATCAATGCGTTGGCTTTGAATCACATGAATTGCCATATATCCTCAACTGTCAATATTTAACTGTCTACGTTTATGCACAAAACATAAACATTCGCCACTATACAACACCATCATACTATGGCATTTTTAAAACATTATTTGGAAATAACTTCACAATTTCAAGCTTAAACATGCGTTTTCAAAAATATGAGAAAAAGCTTGAAACAAAGGTAATTGTTTTATGAAAATTGATAAACTTCCAGACTCAATCGATCCAAGCTTAAATTTAGAACAGATTCGTGATGAATGTTTGGAGCAAGTTAAAAAGCGCTCTTACGTATCTGCTGGAGTCGCCGTGATTCCTGTTCCGTTTTTAGATGTTGTGATTGATGTGGGTATGCTGTCTCTTCTCATCCCTGAAATCAATGCCCGTTTTGGTTTGGCGCCAGATCAAATCAGTGTTTATGACCCTGCAACCAAGAAAATTCATTGGAATGAACTGCGCAAACGTGGTTTTGAATTTTCAGGTTTGGTGGTTGCACGTACTGCAGTAAAAGCATCATTGAATAATATGGCCGCTAAAATCATTACTAAACAGGTGACTAAGTTTATCCCGCTAGGTGGTTCAATCATTGCTGCAAGTCTAGGCTATATCGTAATGAAGAAAGTTGCGGAAGCACATGTAGAGGAATGCTATAAATTAGCGAAAGATATTCAAAACAAACAAACTCAAAAGTTAGTGAGCTAAATATTCCTAATTTGAATATGTATAAAGCGGATTCTTAATCCGCTTTATTTTTTATATGTAACAGAAAAAATAATCAATTAAATTAAAAAACGATTTCTGATCCATGTTTCTATTTTCTTACGATTAATACCCTTAGTGACAGTTATATACGCAATTTTCTCTAAATTAAATTGAACATTTAGCACTTGCTCAATATTTGTCAAAAACAGGTTTAAATATAATAAATCAACTTCTGGTAATTTATCCGGCTCAATATCGATAGTGAATATATGGCTTTCCCTCATCTTTATCCGCTTTCTTTCTGATGAAGAATCGTTATAAATATCGATTAAATATGTATCATTCAATGCTTCAGGCGAATTTAATCTAATTTCTAGTATATAACGACGGTTCTTTTCTTCATCAGTAAGTTCTCTTGGAGTCAACCATTCACCATCGGTTGTTAAAGTAAATGAAATTGACCAATTGAATGGATCAACTGGATGAATATCTAATCGCTTCAATAATTGATAAGCAGGCAACTCAGGTAAGCGTTGATCATAATACTGTTGAATCTGCTCAACAGAAGGATGTAACTCTTCCAAGAAATTAAAAACTTCAAAAAGATTTGCTAAATACACAGGCTGATGACGAATATTTTCTAAAATAAAATCATCAAAATATTGAATAACTTCAGGATTTTTAGAGAAACTTAATATAGACCAGACTGCTCTTAAACTTCCTATATCATGATTGCTTAAATCATAAAGCTCATTTCTCAGTTGATATTTAGCTAAACAATTGAGCAAAAACTTATCTACTTCGCTGGTAGAAAGCATATGTAATTTATGAACATTTTTACGATCAGGTAAATATGAATCATTGTCTAGTTTTCGAATCAACTGATTAACTAACTTTTCACTCGGCTGAGTTAAGTACTGTTTATGATCGAGCAAAATCTTTTGTAATGATCTCATAGGAACCAACGCTTAAAACATTTAATCCGCTTTTAACTGCTTTAAAATCGTTTTGAGGATTTGAATACGTGCCGTGTACTTATCATTGGTCGCAACCACATGCCACGGCGCAGACTCGGTATCAGTTCGCTCAAACATATCCGCAGCAGCATTTAAATAATCATCCCAATGTCCACGATTTCGCCAGTCATCAGGGGTGATTTTAAAGCGTTTATGCGGTGTTTGTTCGCGTGCTTTAAAACGTGCTTCTTGTTCATCTTTGCTGATTGCCAACCAGAATTTAACCAACACCGTTTGATTATCCGTTAAATCTTTTTCAAAGCGATTAATTTCATCATAGGCACGTTGCCATTCCGCAGGCTTGGCAAAGCCTTCAATACGTTCAACCAATACTCGGCCATACCAAGTACGATCAAAAATACTGATTTTTTCCTCGGGTTGAATCTTGGTCCAAAAACGCCATAAATAGGGTCGACGCAATTCATACTGTTCTGGTGCAGCAATGGTATAAATCTCGTATTCACGCGGATCAAGATTTTTCACAATACGCTTGATTGCCCCACCTTTACCAGCTGCATCCATGCCTTCAAAGGTAATAATGACATTGCGTGAATCATTCCGTAGCGCTTCCGATACTTTTTTTGTTAATTTCTTTAATTCAGTTTTGTATCGGTCTTTATCCAGTTCTTCTGTGGCGGGTTGCAATAAACACTCAGGTACAGTTGCCTGTTTCCACTTGGTTCTTACCGTTGTTTTATGTCGAGGCAACTGCTTTAACGCTTGCAGAATATACTGAGCAAATTGTTGGTCTCGGGCAACACAATCTTCACAGTCAATCACATACCAATCATCGGTAAAACGCCGACGTAATTTTTGCACAATATCATATTGTTTTTTATTCCGCCAATCCAAGCCCATTAGCTTATGCCAATGCTGTTCTGATGCATCCATCGCATCTAAACGCTTTTGTAAGCTTTTCCAGGGTAAATCAAACCAAATTTTGATCACATCGACATGATTATTTTTTAGGTCTTGTTCATAAGCGCGCATATTTTCGATATAGGTATCGAACAAAGTTTCATCTAAGGGTTTAGAAACATGCATGGCTGTTGACAATAAATCACTGTACCAATTACCAAAGAACAGCTGGATTTGCCCTTCTGATGGAATATGCCGTGCATAAGGCTGCCAAAAACTTTGTTTATTGCTAAATAAACTTGGTGGGTCTGCTTTAACACGTAAATAACGAGGATCAACCCATTCTCGTAATTGTTTAACCGCTTCCCCTTTCCCCGCAAGCTCGATACCACTGACTAAAATGACCAAGCTTTTGGCATTATTTTTATCTTTAGAATTCTTTAAGGCATATTGTGCCTCAATCAGATCAACGGATAATTCTTCTTCATCACGCAACGCAAACGCTAATTGTTCTTCAATCATCTGCTTCTCTATGGTCTGAAACTTCAATTGAGTATACCTATTCCCAAAAACAGAGTTATATTATTTTCTGTATAAAATCTTTGATATTGTCTATTTAAAAATCCACTGACTATATTTCTCTATTGTTTTTTTACTTTTGTCATAGTGATACCTAGCAACTGCCTTTATGCTGTTGCTAAACGAAATCCAGAGTTTCTGTATGTCAAAACTTGCTGCACTAGATCAGCTTTTAGAACAATATCAACAATTGAGTTATCACAGTGACCCAATTCTAGAAAAACGCCTGCATGAAGCGCAGGACTGGTTAAAAATGCGTATTGAAAAGACCCATCATGCGCTATTCAATCAAAAAGAAAATCAATTGATGGCAAAATATTTCATCAACCGTTTATATGGTGGTCCTGAATTTGATGATTTGGCAATACAGATTGAACGTTTGCTAAAATATGCGCACAAAGCAGAAAAAATTCTTCCTGAAAATGCCATTAAGACTGGCTTAAAATCCGTTGGATTGGCGGTACTGGCCATGCAACTTGATGAGCAGGTTGCTGCACAATTACTTAAGGATTACCCTGTTGATCAAGTGATTGATGATGAAATGATGCGACTGACCTTACTAAAATTAGATCAAGCAGAAGCCCGTCAACAACAGCTAGCTTTATTGGATGATTTGGGTGGAGCACTAGACAAATACATGCGTTCATTCATTATGCATACTGCATTTAAAATGTGTAAAGGTACTGCAACAAAATATAAATTTGAATTGATGTATGACTTTATTGGAGAGGGTTTTATTGCGATGAAGCCAATGAAATCTGCAGCTGATTTTATCCATGCATTTACCCTAAAAGAACGTGATATTGTCGAAAAAGTGCATGCTGGAGATCCCAATCCATTTCAAGATTAATTTAATTTTTGGCTGTATCAAACCGATCTCTAAGATCGGTTTTTGTATATTATTCATAACAATTTCATGATGAGGACTGCAAAATTATGCAGAATCTGTCATTATGCAGAGCAATATAAAATTTCCCATTTTTGTGTTCAGGAGTGACTCAAATGTCGAATGAAAACCAAAAGCCTACAGCCCCTGCTGAAACGGCAACGAATACAGACAAAGTGAGTCCATTTCTAACAGAACCATTACCACAAGGTACTCCACAAGGTCAGCAACAGTCTTTACAGCAACAACAGGTAGATACGCCAGTTTCTGGGACTGTGCCAAAATACAACCTCCCACGTGGTGCCAATACAGGTAATGTCGGCGCAACCACGCATTTCGGCTACAAAACTGTTAATAGTGAAGAAAAAGCGCAAAAAGTCGCTGAAGTCTTCCATTCTGTAGCAAGCAAATACGACATTATGAATGATTTAATGTCATTCGGTATTCACCGCCTCTGGAAACGCTTTGCGATCAATATGTCAGGTGTACGTCGTGGTCAGCACGTGCTTGATATTGCAGGCGGTACAGGTGACTTAGCCAAAGTTTTCAGCCGTGAAGTTGGTCCAACAGGTCATGTGGTTTTATCCGATATTAACGAGTCCATGTTGAATGTTGGTCGTGATCGTTTGATTGATGCTGGCTGTACCAATGTTGATTTTGTATTGGCCAATGCTGAAACCTTAGAGCCATTTGCAGACAATAGTTTTGACTTGCTCACCATCAGTTTTGGTCTACGTAATGTGACTGATAAAGATGCTGCACTCCAAGCGATGTATCGTGTATTAAAGCCAGGTGGTCGTTTACTGATTCTTGAGTTTTCAAAACCAGTATTTGAACCATTTTCAAAGCTCTATGATTTCTATTCATTCACGGCTTTACCATTTATGGGTAAAGTTGTTGCCAATGATGCGGAAAGTTATAAGTATTTGGCTGAATCTATTCGTATGCATCCAGACCAACGTACCTTAAAAGGTATGATGGAAAGTGCCGGTTTCCAAAACTGTGATTACCACAATTTAACCGGTGGTATTGTGGCGGTACACCGTGGCTTTAAACTGTAATTTCCCCAAGATATAACAAGCAAGGTTGAATTATGTGGTCAATTCTGGCACTCGGTGCAGTTGAACGATTAATCAATCAGTTTATTAATTTGGATGCAATTACCCGCATCCAATTTAATCAGTTACAAGGCAAACTGTTACGTGTCGTGATGGATACGCCACAGCTTTCTGTCGATGTTTACTTTGATCAAAATAAAATCCGTCTTGAACCGACTGTGACTGGTAAAAGCAAAACACCTTCAATTTTTGAACAACGTCCTTTTGACAAAAATGTTGCGATTGCAGAAGCGACAGCAACATTACATGTAAAGAATGTTGTTGAATTGGCTAAATTATTTGTTGCGGATGATATTGGCAATATTCCCCTACAAGGTGATTATCACCTGTTACAGGATATTCAAAATATTATCCAACAGCTTGAGCCTGATTTGGCGGCCCAGCTTAGCCCGTGGATTGGTCCTGCACTCGCACATGAAATTGGCAAAATCCAACTGGCGCCAAAGCATCTCAAACGCTCAATGCAAAGTCATTTATTTTTTGTAGAAGACTTTTTAAAAGAAGATACTGGTGTATTGGCTCCGCGTTGGCAAATGGATGACCTGCAACAAGATACCCGTCAACTTAACCAAAATATTGACCGACTTGAAGCAAAAATTCAGCAACTTCAATCTCACTTTACTCAAAATCAAAATCAGGTAATTTAATATATGATTCCGCATATTGCCCGTTTATTCGAACTTTGGCGCATCGCCGCGCACTATAGACTCGACACACTGGTCCCTGCGGAAGAATTACCTGAGAAAGCTCGGCATGCTTTAGCTTTAATTCGGCTACACCCTGCGGCATGGTCAAGTAAAGAACGTAAAAACCCGCTCAAGCTTAAAGAAGCCTTAGAGGAAATGGGGCCTTTGGCAATTAAGCTGGGCCAATTACTTTCCACGCGTCGTGACTTAATTCCACCTGAAATTTTACAGCAATTGGTTTTATTACAAGATCGGGTTAAACCCTTCGATGTCAATATTGCAAAAGAGCGTATTGAGCAATCTCTGAAAGCCAAAATTTCTACAATTTTTGCTCGTTTTGATGAACAACCTTTGGCTGCTGCATCTATTGCACAAGTCCATACTGCTGCGCTACATGATGGTCGTGAAGTGGTGGTTAAAGTCACTCGTCCAGATATTCGCAGTCAGATTCTACAGGATTTTGAAATTCTGCAGTGGCTAGGATCAAGTTTAGAAAAACGGCTTGAAGCAGCTCGTGCAGTGCATTTGTCTGAAATCATCCAGAATTATCGTCAAGTCATCTTAAATGAACTGGATCTTACGCTAGAAGCAGACAATACCCGTCGTATGCGCCATTACTTCACAGGTTCAAGCATGATGTATGTGCCTGAAGTCTATATGGATAGTAAGGATGTCATGGTTGCTGAACGGATCACAGGGGTTCCAATTTCGGATATTGAAACCTTTGAAAAACTTGGTATGGATCGAAAAGACCTTGCTGAAAAAGGTTTGACTATTTTCTTTACCCAAGTATTTCGTGACAATTTCTTCCATGCAGATATGCATCCTGGAAACGTTTTTGTTGAAACATTGAATCCAAGCCACCCTCGTTATATTGCCCTTGACTGTGCAATTATGGGTGAGCTATCTAAACAAGATCAGATGACCGTTGCACGTATGTTGCTTGCGGTCATGAACAGTGATTTCTTGCAACTGATTCAAATTGTGCATCAGGCCGGCTGGATTCCACCGGGCACCGATCAAGATGCGTTATCCCGTGAAATGCGCCGTACCGTTGGACCAATGGTGTCTAAACCGATGCATGAATTGGACTTTGCGGGTATTTTGATTCAAGTCATGGACATTGCACGTCGTTTCCATTTAGAAATTCCACCACAATTGATGTTATTACTCAAAACGTTGGTACATGTGGAAGGTTTAGGTACTGATTTATATCCTGAACTTGACATTTGGAAGCTGGCAAAACCGATTCTCACTGAATGGGTAAAAGCGCAAATGAATCCTCAGAAAAACTTAAAAGAGTTAGGACAAAAAATTCCTGATTTACTTTTAGGTGCACAGGATTTTCCAACTTTAATGGTTGATAGTTTAAATGGTTTAAAAAATCAATCTGCATGGCATGCTAAACAATTACATGAATTGCAAATGATGCGTTTGGAAGTGGAACAACAACAAAAACGTAGCTGGATTTTCGGAAGTATCATGGCGATTTTACTTTCTATTGCGATCATTGCACCGTGGTATATTTCAATTGTTTTGATTATCTTGTCCACTGTTTTAGCAGTTTGGCGGATTGCCAAATAACGCAATTCAGCCCATTCAATGAATAGGCTTTTTTGTCTATGACTGCTAAGTCACTGAGTGACATCTCTCGCCATTGTTCAATATATCACTCACTCTACAATAAAAATATCCGTTTGAGTGAGTGAAATCATGACCCAAATTCTACAAAAACGCCCTGCAGGAATTGTCTTACGTGCAGGCTCACTTGCCAAACAACGCATACAACAAGAAGGATTATCTGCACATCAAGTAGATATGATTCCTGGTGCAGCTGGCGGCCCCAAAGGTATTGGTTTAATGGGGCTAGATCAAGCAATTTTCGGGGATTTTCTCCAACGGGCAAAACAAAGACGCTTTTTAATCGGTTCATCCGTCGGTGCATGGCGCTTTGCTGGAATTTTAGCGCAAGGTGAACAAGTCGGTCCTGAGCGTTTGGCAGAGTTATATATTAACTTACCCTTTCATAAAAAGATGAACATTGCAGAGATTGAGAAAATATCTCGCGACATGTTGTCCAACATTTTAGACCAACACAGCCAAAAACTGGTCGAACATCCCGAGTATCACCTCACAATTATCGCTGCAAAAGCAGAACATTTATTTCAAAGTGACCAAAAGCTTGCACTGTATAGCTCCTTACTCGGCATTATCGGCAGTAATGCAATTTCAAGAAACCATCTGAATAAATTTATGCAACGGGTCATCTGTCAGCCAGCCCAGTTCCCTCAATTTAAAATTCAAGATGACGCTTTTAAAACCCATTATTTAAATTTTAATCAGCACAATGTTGCGGATTGGCTGATGGCCTCAGGTTCGATTCCAGCAATTACACCTGCGGTAAGAAATATTTCCGATGCGCCACCAGGCGCGTATCGAGATGGTGGTTTGATCGACTATCACATCGATTTGCCTTTTGAGAGTAAAGGGATTGTTTTATATCCACATTTTTCCGACAGCATCATTCCAGGTTGGTTTGACAAAATGTTTAAATCTCGCACTGCCAATCCTGAAAACCAAGCACGGACTTTACTGATCTCGCCTTCTCAAGACTATTTAAAATCTTTACCTTTAGGACGTTTACCAGATCGTAAAGATTTTGTGATGAAAGGTCTGGATGATCAGAAGCGAAAACAATTGTGGAAGCAGTCTGTAGCAGAAAGTCAGCGGCTGGGTGATGAATTTTTAGAAATGCTGGAGAAACAAAATTTTACTGAAGTGATGCTAGATTTATAATTATTACACTGCATTGGTCACCTCATCCAGCATTCAATTAATATGATTTTCAATAATTTAAATTTACCAAAACAGCATTCTTGATGATTTGGGATAAATGACGTGAGATATAAGTCTGAGACATGAGCCAGTCATAGCTCAAGCTTTACATCATGTATTTTTCACTGAATTTAATCAGTGTCTGGCCTCGTCTATATGCGTTGATTTTTGGCTAAGCCCAATCAAGGAATAAAGAGCTTGATTCAAATTATCCCTTGTTAATTTCTTGCTTTTTGTTAAATTTAAATTATTCAAAGCACTTACTCTAATAATGAATCAAACTAAAATTCCAAAATTTGCCATCGTCGGTGCAGGAACAGCAGGGCTTGCTGCAGCAATTTTACTCGCACAACAAAATATTCAGGTCACCATTTTTGAGAAAGTATCTGAGCTTAAACCTGTCGGTGCGGGCTTATTACTTCAACCGTCTGGACTTGCAGTTTTTGAGCACTTAGATGTGCTTGATGATGCGGTTAAACTCGGTGCAATGGTCACAGGCTTAGAGGGACAACTCGCCAATGGTTTTAAATTGGTAGATAGTCATTATGCTCAAGCCGATCCTGATTTTTATGGTTTAGGTATCCATCGAGCCAGCTTATGCCATGTCTTGGCAAAGAAATGTCATGAATACCCTGATCTGATCACTTGGCAAATGAATGCCGATATTCAAAAGCTTGAAGAATCTATTTATGAAATTAGAGTTTTGGGTACGGTCAATGCTGAGTCTTTTGATGAGGTCTTTGATAGCGTTATTATTGCCAACGGCGCGCGAAGCCAACTGAGACCAAACGCATGGGTTAAAGTCGATCAAGCCTATCCTTGGGGCGCCAAATGGACCATTGTTCCCGAATGCTTACAGCTCAACACTCAAATTCTGCATCAATTTTATGACCGCTCCAAGATCATGATGGGAATATTACCGACAGGTGCGATTCCATCCCAATCAGATCAACGACTTTCCAGTATCTTCTGGAGTCTTCCAACAGATCAGCTTGGAAATTTTTTACCTCATCAACACGCCCGCTTAGAATGGTTAAAAGAAGTATCTAAACGCTGGAAGCCCGCTGCAGAATGGTTAGAGCAAGTCATTGTCAATCCTGAACAAAAACAGCAATGGTTTTCTGCCCATTATCGTGATGTGGTTTTATCTAAGTTTGGTGAAAGACGTATAGGCATTATTGGAGATGCTGCACATGCTATGAGCCCACAGCTTGGGCAAGGTGCAAATATGGCACTTTTAGATGCATGGGCTTTAGGACAAGCAGTCCATGTGGCACGGAACAATGAAACGATCGATTATTCGAAGCTGTGGCAAAACTATCATCAACATCGCAAAAGCTCATCCGCATTTTATCAATTTTTAAGCCGTTTACTGACGCCTTTATATCAATCTGATCTTTGGTGGGCAGGTGGTTTACGAGATCTAAGCTTCTCGTGGATGTATCGTATCCCTTATTTTCGTAAAGAAATGGCAATCACCGTGTCGGGATTAAAATCGGGTATATTTAGTCAAATGAAGTATGAGGATATTGCTCGATCGTCTTTGGTAAGAGGAAAATAATGTGCACTCAAGTTGCCAATTCTGTAATTTTAAAGCGTGAACAAGCGTTTTTATCTCGACTCAATCCATAATCAATATTTTCCTAAAATGCTAGAAATAACGTACACTATACAACCGCTAGCATGTCAACGTAGCACTCTTTCTTTTTATAACTTGGTGAAATCCTATGAACAATCTGCAATGGCTCGATGAAGTAAAATTTAACGAACAAGGACTTATTCCTGCTATTGCACAACATCATCAAACTGGACGTATTTTGATGGTGGCATGGATGAACCGTGAGGCATTACAACTGACTGCTGAAAAAATGCAGGGCGTTTATTTTTCTCGTTCACGAAATAAGTTATGGTTCAAAGGCGAAGAGTCTGGCCATTTTCAAACCGTTTATGAAATCCGTTTAGACTGTGATGCCGATGTCATCGTCTTACAAATTGAACAGCATGGTGGAATCGCCTGCCATACAGGTCGAGAGTCTTGCTTCTATCGTAAGCTCACTGCAACTGGTTGGGAAACTGTCGATGCACAATTAAAAGATCCAAATGCAATATACGGTGAAAAACTTTCATCAAATCCACATAGCATTGCCATGAATAGCTCCAATGCGCAGGCTGAACAGGTAGAAGTCTTGGGTTATTTAGGCAAAATGATGGCTGAACGTAAAGCAGCTGATCCAGATTCTTCTTATGTGGCAAAGCTTTACCACAAAGGTTTAAATAAAATCTTAGAGAAAATTGGTGAAGAAAGTATCGAAACCATCATTGCTGCAAAAGATTTTAAATCTGAAGCGTGTGAAGATCATAAAAATGATCTGATCTATGAAGTTGCAGATCTATGGTTCCATACCATTGTGATGCTTGGTTATTTTGAGTTGGATGTGCAATTGGTACTCAACGAACTTGCACGCCGTCAAGGGCTTTCTGGGCTAGTTGAAAAAGCCAATCGAGATCATTAATTGGGTATTTATAAAAAAGCAGCGAAATATCGCTGCTTTTTTATTTAAAACTAAAATTAAGAAGATTTTTTCTCAACCGAAGGTGCAACTGGGTCTGCTGTTAAATAACCCACTGCTGCTGCAAAACGATCTTTATAATTCGCTCGAATCAAAGGATCTAAAGTTGCTTGAACCTTACTATGTAAAGAACCCCAATCCCCTGCATGCTGGAAGTTACTCATAATATAAGTCCAACCATTGATTGAATCGACTGCATGTAAACCTGTAGATTCAGCACCTGCTGGGCAAGAAAGAATACGATCTAATTTCTTGGTATCTACATTATACGCCCATAAGTAGTTATTCACATGGTTACCACTGTCTTCACCAATGAATAAGGTACGGAATGTTTCAGAGAACTTTAAGTTATCCGCACTTGCAATCGTGTTTGGATCAGAAGTGTTACCAATACCTAGTGGATCAGCAGCTGCATCAATATCCTTCCCGATTAACAGCATATGCGATTGATAAGGTACCCACTCACTGACGATTGGACTACCTGATTTATCACTCTTAGACCCTGCTAGATCATGTGCAACAATTCCACCTGCTGAAATTTTCTTAGCGAATGACACGTTATGCGTATCGACCCAAGCCGCATTGCCTTTGATCATTGAATCTTGAATATTGGCTAAAGCAGAATAAGCAACTTTGTCTTTGGCATTGACTGTTGTGCCTTCCATTTTTGTAAATGCCATACTACCGCCCATCAAAGCAGCGTAACGATGGGTTTCTAAGAATGCTGCTGCTTTTTCCATTCCAGGTTTAACTTTCACCCAAATGGTTTTCTTTTGCAGAATAATTTTAGTATAGCTTACATCTTGTGGATCTTTGTCCAAGCTTTCCATGATCTCTGTTGGTTGAATATTTCTAACATTCACCAAATCTTCAATTTCTTGGCTAGTTGCATGACCCAACTTAATCCATTGAATTTGTGCTGTTGAGGTTTCATTTAACTCATTCAAATACTTCGCCACATACAATGTTCCCGCAGATAAGTCTTTTTCTTTATCTGCAACAAACATAAACAAGCCACCATTGGTATAGTCATCACCCATTAACGCAGTACGATTATCTGGCATAACTTGGATTAGTTCATGTGAGATACGACCTAAACAATAATGTTTTTTTGCAGTACCTGTACCATCTTTGTTCACTGTAATTTCAGGCAAATGTCCATAGTTATAAGGTTTTGCAGAGGTTTCATCACCATAGACGTTTTTACTATAGGCTTTCATTGTTGCCATATCCGTGCCTAAGCCCTGACCAAATGCATCTGGCTCGTATTCTTCACTTGAAAGGTGTGTTCCCCAAGGTGATAAACTCGCACCACACGTAATCCATAAACCATGTGCTTTAGACATATCGACATTATGATATTTAACTAAAGTTAAATGACCTGTTTTCGGATCTTGATCCAGTGAAATTACCCCAATCGGTGATGGCAATTTACCATACATATCATTGCCAGCTAAATCACGAGTCGTATATTCAAATTGCACCACCGCAAATACAGGGTTGCCTTTTACACCATCAACCTTGGCATCTTTGACTGTCAATAATGAAGTACCATCTGGGCAATCTGAAAAGAATTGACGTTCTTTGCCTGCTACAGATTTATCCATAATTGGTTGGTTTTTGATATCATAATAACCACCAGCCAAGATCTTCCCACCTTTTCCATCATTGATCATATCGCCTGTTTGGAAGAAGGTTTTATAGGCAAGTTTGTAGTCAGTCTTGGTATTGTCATCCCAAGTTACAGCCAAGCCTGAAGCAACTGTTGTTGTTGCCATTGCTGCTGCATTTGCCAATGTTGGTGCATCCATCGGCGTAAATGTTGCAGATTTTAATTTAGCTGGATTGATCGGCGGTTTAACTGCAGTATTTTTATCATCATCGTTACATCCTGCTAGTGTGGCTGAAGTTGCCATTGCCCCAAGTGGAAGAAATGGAATGCTGGCTAACCAAGTAAGCACTTCACGGCGTGTATGTCGGCTGGCTGAATTTTTCATAACTTTATCCGAATATGTTTTAGAATTTTCCCCTGCTCAGTTTAGAAAGCAGTTATGACAATCTAGTTTCACTTTTAAGTCATTTTAAAGACAAAAGCCCCAATACCTCATATTATGATAAAAATGATCAGGATACGCTCCGCAGATTATTAGCGCAGTCGTTTAAATAACATCTTGTTAGATTTCACCCTAGTGCTGAGCAATTTTTGCTATACTCTGTCCCATATTGAATTTTCAAGCTAATAAGATTTTATAAATACTGTGCCTTATTCTTTTACACCCACATCTGAGCAAAGCTTTGCAATCGCAGAAGCGAAAAAAGGACAATCATTTAAAGTGATTGCCTATGCTGGCACAGGTAAAACCACGACTTTGCAGTTAATCAGTGATGCGATGACGGAGCGCCGTGGGATGTATTTGGCCTTTAATAAGGCAATTGCCACAGAAGCACAGAATAAATTTCATCAAAATGTAGATTGCCGAACCTTCCACTCTTTGGCGTTTCGTAGTGTATCGCGGGGAGTCACCGATAAATTACGCCTGCCGCGTTTAAGTCCCAGTTTTATTGCCAAAGAATATCGCCTCGAACCCATCACACTTAGACGTTTAATGGGCGGGCGTTATGAAAAATATGTGCTAATGCCCAGTCGTTTAGCGAGTTTAGTGGCCAATGCTGTAAGTTATTTCTGCTCGACCAGCTCACAATATCCAGCACCACGTCATATCCAAGCACCAAGTTGGCTGCATGCAGATGATATCGAGTCTTTACAAAAACACCTTTACCCTGCTGTAGAAAGACGTTGGTTAGAGTCGATTGATACCAATCATCAAGCAGGCATAGGTCATGATATTTATTTAAAACTCTGGGCATTATCAGACCCATTTATTCCAGCAGATTATGTACTCTTTGATGAAGCACAAGATGCCGATCCATTAATGCTTGGTATTTTATTGCGCCAGCGTAATACTCAAGTGATTTATGTGGGTGATGCACATCAACAAATTTACGCATGGCGTGGTGCGGTCAATGCCATGCAACAAATGCCACTTCCTGAATCTCGTTTAACCACTTCATTCCGTTTTGGTGATGCGATTGCAGATGTGGCCAATTATTTGCTCGGTGCATTGGATGAAACTGTGCCTTTATTGGGCAACCCTGAAATGAAATCGAGTGTGGTCAATAAACCACATACCAAAATGCGTGATGCGATTTTATGTCGTACCAATGCACGCGCAATGGAGTTACTACTTTCTGGTCTCGTGCAAGGCGATAAGGTTGGATTACAAGCCGATCATGCAAAACTCAACCGTTTTGTTGATGCGGCAAGTTTGCTTAAACAAGGCAAACGTGTTGTTGATGTGCCTGAACTGGCTTGGTTTAACTCTTGGCATGATGTACATGAATACTGTGAAACCAACGATGGCAGTGATATCAAACCCTTAGTCAAATTGGTTGACGATCACGGTACGGAACCGCTCAAAAAAGCACTTGCTAAAATAACCCCAATAGAGCAAGCTGATTATGTGATTTCAACTGCACATAAGGCCAAAGGGCTAGAATGGAATCGTGTACATATCGAAGATGATTACCAATTTAAAATAAACGGTTTAGAACATAAAATCAGCGATGAAGAATTAAGGCTGTTATATGTCGCCTGTACACGGGCAAAGGTCAGCTTAAATATTCATCACATCTATGATCTCGTGCAACAATTGAAAGTAAAAGCGCCATTTAAAAATAAAGCAACAGCATAAGGTTTTTGACTCACTCATCTGTATCAGCGAAAAAAATCGCAAGGTGAAAATATCAACAGCTTTTTATGCTGTCAGTCAATTTTCAGGTATCCTATGAAACTAGCAGCAATTCATTTTCGCCACACATACCATTTTGCTGATTTAAAAATAGACTTTAATTATAAAAACAAACCAATCAGTTTAATTGTTGGCGAACAAGCCAGTGGTAAAACGGCAATTATTAAAAATATTTACCAAGCTTTGACTTGGTTTCCTGCACGTCTAAAAGATTTGCGCACCCCTGGTGTGGTAATGCTCGACCAAGACATTATGCAAGATCGAGTACAATCCAAAATAGATGTTAAAATCAAATTCCCAATAGAGTTTGGTCAACTTGCAGAAAGCACTGCAACAGCAGAACAAGATCCGCAAACTTGTCATTGGCAACTATATAAAACCTTAAATAGTTCTGGTGTTGGTCTGAGTAAAGTTGACTTAGCACAACTCGAACAGCTGGTAGAACGTTATAATCTAGTACTCAAAAAAGATCCTGTTCAAGGCTTACCTTTAATTGCCTACTACCCTGCTGAACGATTTGTAAATGAAGTGAATATTCTCAATAAAAATAATCCTATTATTTTACAAGCGCACTATGCCTATGAATTAGTACCGATTCCATATACCACCTTTGCACGATTTTTCGAATGGTTTCGCGAAATCAGTGATATCGAAAATGCACAAATCGCGCAACTTTTTCAAATTGTTTTGGCGCAAAAAGAATCATCAAATCAAGTTGATGAGGATTTTCAAAGTATTTTATTTCAAGCTCGTTCTCAATTACATGCCCCTAGCTTAAAAGCCTTAAAGCAAAGCTTGAGTATCGTCCTTCCTGAAGTCACAGATCTCTATTTAGAGTATCAACCTAAATTGCAGTTGATGGTCACTTATAGAAATCAAAGTTTGACTTACTCACAACTTTCTAACACAGTCAAAAATTGGTTGGCCTTAGTCGGTGATTTAGTGCGTCGCATGTGCTTACTCAATCCTTTAAGTCTTTATCCTTGTGAAGAAGGTGAAGGCATCTTACTGATTGATCAAATTGATGTTGATTTAGACCAATTTGGCCTACAGCTAATTCTCGATCGTTTAAATCAGGCCTTTCCTCGTTTACAGATCATTGCCACAGCCAGTCATGAAGAGCTTCTCGAGCAAGCCGACGAATATCAATGTTTTAAATTGGATAATAAAGAGCTTTATGAAATTCAGAACAATAAAGTATGGCAAGAATACCAAGATATTTATGAAAACTTGCTCAAAGAAATCCCAGAAACCTCTGAACAAGATTTACTTGAACCCGAACCCAATCTGCCAGTCAATGTTCAACAACTTTTTGAGCAGTTTAAACACCTTACTGAAGAACAAAAAACCGAATTAAAACGTTTAATCCAATCTGGTGATGACCAAGCTTCACATAAGTTCTTATCATAAGAAATAACTCAGCCTAAAGACGTCAATATCAGACAATGAATGATCATTAATCGCATGACACTGTCTTTTATACTCCTTTCTCAAATCATGAATATATTCACGTTCATATTCATTGTTGTATAAAATTCAATACAACATAGATTGATTGTTACAGCATGATTTTCAAGCAGCAAAAAGTCATATGAAGCGTATAATTACAAATGTTTGCGTAAAAAACGACAAAATAAATTGATGTTATTCTACTCATGTAATAAGATGAAAAAATCAATTTAAATTAGATTTTTCAATGCAAATTGATTTTCTAATCGCTTTCTCAAGTTGCGCAACACAACTCATTTTTTAATTACTAATTTAATTCGGCTTTCAAGATTTAAGTTATTGGACTGTTCCTTGCATTCCTCAAATCCTTGAAAGATAAGATTCACATAGGTTTCACGACCTATTCACGACAATGGATACGCGTGTGCTTCCGATTATTATTCTTTTACCATTAATACTTGGCACTATCGTTGTTCTGTGGCTGAAGCAATTCTCTCGCGGGGTAACAGCTTTAGGGGCAATCGGGGTCAGTTTAAGCAGTTTTATCCTGCTACTGACTCAAGCGAAAACAGTATTAAGTGGACAAGCCGTTTTAGAGCAGTGGCAATGGCTACCTCAAATTGGTATTGATTTTAGTTTCCGATTAGATGCTTTAAGTTTAATTTTTTCATTGCTGATCACGGGGATCGGTACACTGATTTATATCTATGCCTATTATTATCTAAACCCGAAAAATTCTCTGAGTAAGCTCTATGCATTGTTGATGCTGTTTATGGCCGCAATGTTGGGCATTTCTTTGTCGAATAATTTAATTATTTTATTGGTTTTTTGGGAATTGACCAGTATTTCATCGTTCTTGCTAGTGGGCTATTGGAGTAACTACGACGCTGCGCAACGTGGTGCACGGATGGCGCTGACCATCACTGGTATGGGTGGCTTAGCCATGCTGGGTGGATTTATTCTGATTGGTCAAATCGCAGGAACCTATCAAATTGACCAACTCACCATGATGGCGAGTACAATTCAAAATAGTGGTTTATTTGTTCCCGCTTTATTGTTGATTTTATTGGGTGCGTTTACTAAAAGTGCGCAATTTCCCTTCCATTTCTGGCTCCCCAATGCCATGGCAGCACCAACCCCTGTATCCGCCTATCTGCATTCAGCAACTATGGTAAAAGCAGGGATTTTTCTGGTTGCACGCTTATTGCCAATCTTTGTTGGCTCGGCATTGTTCCATAATCTTGTCACCACAATTGGTCTGCTGACCTTATGTATGGCGGCATTTTTTGCCATCTTTAAAGAAGATTTAAAAGGCTTACTGGCTTATTCAACCATCAGTCATTTAGGCTTGATCATGTGCCTTTTGGGTATAGGTTCACCTTTAGCCGTGGCTGCTGCAGTTTTCCATATCATCAATCATGCAACCTTTAAAGCGGCATTATTTATGCTGGCGGGGATCATTGACCATGAGTCTGGTACACGTGATTTAAGAAAGTTAAGTGGACTATGGCAATTTCTTCCATTTACAGCAACATTAACCATGATTACCGCTGCAAGTATGGCCGGTGTACCTTTGACCAATGGCTTTATCTCGAAAGAAATGTTCTTTACTGAGCTATTGGCAAACTTATCTGGTGGCTATGTTGTGTTGGCAGCGATTATCGCTACATTGGCAGGTTTATTTGCGGTTGCTTATTCAGTTCGTTTGGTACATGGTGTGTTTTTTGATGGTGATGTGGGGCGTGATGTTCCCAATAAAAATGCCCATGAGCCGCCAATCGGTATGCGAATTCCAGCAATCATATTGGCAACTTTATGTATTTTAGTGGGGATCATTCCTGCGCTGTTGGTTGAAAACATTGTCAATGCCGGAACACGCGCATCAACACAAATTGCAAGTTTTGAAGGGGTTCATTTAGCCATCTGGCATGGCTTTAATTTACCGTTACTGATGAGCGCAATTGCCTTAATTGGTGGCGTAATTTTCTATTTCGCCATGGCCAAAGGCGGGCGAATTCGTGAAATTGATCTTGATCCACGCTTAGGTCGTTTCCAAGGCAAATTATTATTTGAAGATTTCCTTAAAAATCTCCTGCTGATTTCACGCAAAATTAAGAAAAAAACTGAAACTGGCTCATTACAGAACTATTTATTGTGGATTTTGGCCTTAAGTATTGCCGTGGTTGCCACACCATTGATCAACCAAAATTTAACGACAGGAACACGTGAACTCACACATGCACCCTTTACTGCAATCGTGCTGTGGTTGTTATTGTTCTCTGCCTGCTGGATGATGCTGTGGTTTCACCATGAACGTATCAAAGCGGTTCTGATTAGTGGTGCAATTGGTTTGGTCGTGACAATGATTTTCATCACTCTCTCTGCGCCAGACTTAGCACTGACACAAATTACCGTGGATGTTGTCACAACAGTTCTGCTATTGATGAGTTTATCACTACTTCCTCAATTAACCCCTTATGAGTCCAGCCAAACACGTCGTTGGCGTGACGCAATCATTGCAATTGGTGGTGGTATTGGTATCGGTTGGATTACATGGTTGATCATGACACGTGATCATAATTCGATTTCATGGTTCTTTGTTCAGCAGTCCATTCCTTTAGGTGGCGGCTCAAACATCGTCAATGTCATTTTGGTTGATTTCCGTGGTTTTGATACATTTGGTGAAATTGCTGTATTGGGCATCGCAGCCATTGGTGCACTATGTATGATGGATGGAATGCGGGCACATGGCACCACCATCACTCAAGGTCTGAGCTATCGCTTCAATCCATCTCCGTTGATGTTCCGTATGACGGCTTCATGGGTACTACCGGTTGCACTTGTGGTAAGTCTGTATATCTTCCTACGAGGACATAATTATCCTGGTGGTGGTTTCATTGCAGGCTTGATTACCTCTATGGCATTGGTCATTCAATATATTGCGATGGGACAAGATCATGCTGAAAAAATGCTACGTGCTCAATCGGGTCGTTTATATGAAATCTGGATTGGTTTAGGGCTGATCATTGCTGGAATTTCAGGCCTTGCATCTTGGTTCTGGGCACGTCCATTTCTCACCAGTGCACATGTTTATGTGGAATCAGGACTGTTTGGCAAATTCCATTTTGCCTCTGCTGCTGGTTTTGATCTTGGCGTATACGTCACGGTTGTTGGTGCAGCAATGCTTCTCATTTCTGTTTTAGGCGACTCCAGACATTCAAGTATGTCTGGTCCAGTACCCAAGGAGTAATGCATGATCAGTTTAGAATTTTTAATTGCATCTGCGATTGGATTATTGGTTGCCTCAGGAATTTATCTCATTCTTCGTGCCCGTACCTTTCCTGTTGTTCTTGGATTGGCAATGATTGGCTATGCAGTCAATATTTTCCTGTTTGCAATGGGAAGAATACAAATCAGTTCACCTGCAATTTTAACTCAAGCGACCAAAGTCACTGACCCTTTGCCCCAAGCCTTGGTATTAACTGCAATTGTTATTGGCTTTGCGACAACTGCTTTTATTGTTCAGTTAGCATTACGCAGTCGTTATGAGTCAGGAACAGACCATGTCGATACCAAAGAGGAACCGAGTAATTTTGACCCACGTGAGGATGAGCCATAATGACCAGCTTTTTAGATTTTTGGTATGCTCACTCTCCAATCCTGAGTATTTTGATTCCTGCATTTACAGGCTTTTTGCTGATTTTATTAGGCAATCCTGGTTCTGGTGCTTTAAAACATGATTGGCGCCAACCTTGGCGTCGTGGCATTAGCTTAATTTCGGTTATCCTTGGACTTGCCACTGCTATTGCTTATCTTATTCAAGCCAATACAGGGAAAATCTTTGTTTATCAACTCGCTGAGTGGTCGGCACCTTTTGGGATTGTCTTGGTACTGGATCGCTTATCCGCGTTAATGTTGGTGCTCACCTACACTCTTGCAGCGCCTGTATTATGGTTTGCCAGCAAAGAATGGGACGAACGTGGTCGTTATTTTCATGCCATGTTTCATCTTCTGTTAATGGGGTTGAGTGGTGCATTCTTAACAGGTGACTTATTTAACCTCTTTGTATTTTTTGAAATATTACTAATGGCATCTTATGTCTTACTGTTACATGGTCAAGGTAAAGCCCGTTTTCAATTAGGTATTCACTACGTCACCATCAACTTACTGGCTTCTGCCCTATTCCTCATCGGTTTAGGCATGATTTATGGCAGTGTGGGCAGTTTGAATATGGCGGATGTCGGCCGTTTATTACCAACCTTGGAACATGATCAACATCGTCTTGCTATAGCAGGTGGTTTGCTTCTATTTGTTGTATTTGGCATCAAAGCAGCGATGTTACCTGTGGGTTTCTGGTTACCAAAAACCTATGCTGTTGCCGCGACACCCGTTGCTGCTATTTTCACTATTATGACCAAAGTAGGTGTGTATGCAATTTTACGGGTCAATGGCACTGTCTTTAATGATGAACTTGGTCAAACGATCTTTAGCAATTACTTATTACCAATTGGTTTAGTAACTTCATTATATGGTGTGATTGGTGCGCTTGCAGCTGAACGCTTACGCCGCTTTGTTGGCTTTATGGTGTTATCCTCAGTCGGAACGATTTTAGTTGCCATTGCCATGTTTAACATAAAAGCATGGACGGCTGGGTTATATTACCTCGTTCACAGTACCATCATTGCGGCCTCATTCTATTTGCTTTGTGGTTGGATTACCTCACAGCGTGGCGCATTCAAAGATCATCTCAAAGTGGCGCCGAAGATGAAGCAAGATAAAGTCATTGCCATAACGTTCTTCCTCATCGCTTTGATAATGGCAGGTTTACCACCATTTAGCGGTTTTTTAGGTAAAGTATTAATCTTACAGGCAACTGCAAATTTGGCTGCGCAAGGTTGGATTATTGCAATTATCTTGATTGTGAGTTTTTTAAGTATTGTTGCATTTACGCGCGTCGGATTTATCTTATTTTGGCGAGCAACAACACCTGAGGACAATCCGAAAGAAGATGCTTATAAAGCCTATCAAGCTTTACCCGAGCAAGCCCCTGTACGTAACGACAAAAGCGTTTACCTATTACTGGCAGGACTGATTGCCTATGTGGTTTGTGCAGCTCCGATTTTAAATTATGTTGAAAAAACAGCGTTGCAAATTTCTGATACATCTATTTATCAACACAGTATTTTAAAAATGGATGGGCATGGAGAAACCATTAGTGTACAGCCCTTCGATCCAAACTATGTCCCTGAAACAAAATACAACGGTGAAATGATTGATCAAAATGCACACTATATTCCGTATATTATTAGCCCTGAAACCTTAAAAGGTGAACATATTTCTGAATTTAAACAACGTCAAATTCAGGGACAAGAACAGCAACAACATGTTGAAAATACTCAACTTAAGCCAATGGAGCAATAAATGCAAAATAAATCATTATTCGCTCGTATTTTGCCCCATCCTTTTGTGTCGGTAATTGTGGCAATGAGTTGGCTCATGTTGAATCATAGCGCTGAAAGTTTTGATATTGTTGTAGCGATTAGCTTGGGATTACTCATCCCTAAACTGATTCAACCTTTTATCATTCATACGCCCAATATTCATTGGAAAAGCGCCATTCAATTATTTTTTGTGGTGCTATGGGACATCGTCATCAGTAATATCAAAGTTGCTAAACAAGTCTTAGGTCCAACCAAAAATCTCACCCCGAAATGGTTTCGAGTTCCTTTGGAAACCGACCATGAACATGTCAATACTTTATTGGCGATGATCATTACCACGACCCCAGGTACAGTCAGTGCTGGGATTGATCAAGAACGTGGTGATATTTTGGTTCATGCACTAAGTTGTGATGATGTAGACGCAGAAATTCAAGCGATTAAAGCCCGCTATGAAGTTCCTTTAATCGAAATCTTTGACCTGCAACGAGGAGCACGTTCATGAGTATTTTACCTTATGCACTTGGTATTTGCCTGCTCGCAGTGACCATCTCCATGTTGTTATGTTTGGTCCGTTTGGTGATGGGCCCTTCTATCGTAGATCGATTACTGGCATTGGATACATTGTTTTTAAATGCAACCTGCTTAGTTGTCATTCTTGGCATTTATTGGGCAAGTACCTCAATGTTTGAAGGCGCATTATTGGTTGCAATGCTGGGCTTTGTTTCAACTGCTGCACTGGCTCGTTATTTTACAACGGGTCATGTGGTTGATTAAGGAGAAAGTACATGGAAAATAATATGCAAATTGTCATGGAAATCATCGTTTCATTGTTCTTGATTGTTGGTGCGTTTTTTACTTTGGTGGGTGGCATAGGTATGGTCAAATTACCAGACTTATTTATGCGTCTACATGCACCGACCAAATCCAGTACCTTGGGTTTAGGCAGTTTTTTAATCGCGGGAATGATTTACGCAGCATTTAACAGTCGTTTAGGTTTTGCAGAGTTATTGATCACACTGCTTGCCTTTATTACAGCTCCCGTATCGGCAAATTTGATTGCGCAGGCAGCAATTCATTTACGTCTACGTTCAACCTCTGGTGATGTACCTGAAGCGATTAATCGTCCTTTACCATGGCAACGTCAAAAAATCATAAAACAGTTTAAAGATAAGATTTAATTCATTTTCTGACTGATTGTTGATTGGTTGGTTGGCTAAATTAAATTGGACTGAGTCTAGGTACATACTGACTTAGTCCAATTTAAGCCACAATCAAGCTTAGATCGTCTGAAATACATTATCATCAAACTATATAAACTTTTCACTATAAAATAAGTCTTTGCAATCCTTACTGCTATATTCATTCTCTTTTAAAAAGTCATCTAAGTATGATGTTAGGCTCTTCTATACAACATAAATCTAAAATTCAGCCCTAGTCCTCTTCAATGAAATCTGTACAATAAAAATCAGCTAAATAAAAGAGATCAGCGATGTATACAGGTATCGTTCAAGGCTTAGAAAAAGTTGTAAACATCCAACAAGGTGATAATTTTACAACCCTTTATATTTCCAATGAAAAAGGCTTTTTAAATGATGTTTTTATTGGCGCCAGTGTCGCAATCGATGGTACATGCCTAACCGCAACAAGTTTTGATGCTGTTGCAAATATAGCCTCATTCGATGTTTCAGCATTGACCACGTCTCTCACCACATTACAATTTTTAAAAATTGGTGATGAAGTCAATATCGAAAGATCTATCAAAGCTGGCATGGAAAACGGTGGGCACAATATTTTTGGGCATATCGAAGGTATGGCAACCATTAAAGATGTGGTTCATACCGGTGAAACACTACACATTGATATCGTTATTCCAGATGACAATATCAAATACTTCTTTAAAAAAGGCTTTATTGGACTGCAAGGTTGTAGTTTAACAGTCAATCGTGTGGATCGGAAAACCAATGAAATTTCAGTGGATTTAATTCCAGAAACCTTACGTTTGACGACATTTAAACATGTCCAAATTGGTGGCAAACTCAATTATGAAATTGACCAAATGACCCGCACTATGGTCGATACTTTAGAAAGTATCCATCAACGTCAGCAAGAAAACTAAAAGAGCCAATCATATAAATTAGCCCTTTGATCTAAAGCATTGTCTTAACTATATAACGGCAGGTGCACTTCTTCTTGGAAACTTTCCATTCCATAATCATCTGCCAGCTTTTCTTTCCAATACGCCACAATCTTCGAATAATCAATTTCATCCGGATGAAAGTCAGATTTGTAATAAGATAAATATTCAGGAATCAATGAAATCAACATTTTAGAAATCATATATACTCCAAAGATATTTTGCGGCACTTTTGGTAGACTTTTTCTCCAGTCTTGCATAAACAAACGGGTAGCCGAATAAAACGTTAAACTTGCAAAACCCGTAGTCACATTACGCATTACTGTACGACGAGTACGATCATCTTTATAAATCGCCTGATATACATCAAATGCCACTGCACGATGCTCAATTTCTTCGATTGCATGCCATACCCAAAGCTTAACGGCATCATCATCTAGAGTGCTTAAAACTTCAGGGTGACGAAGAATATAGCCGCCCAATAATGCAGTAAAATGTTCAAAAGCTGCGGTAACAGCAAGTTGTAATTTCGGATGTACACTTTTAATCAGTGTATCTCGACGCGCCAACCATGCTTGGAAACTGTCTAAGTTATAATCATCACGGCGCCATGCATCATTGAATTCCGTATGGGCTTTGGAGTGCATGGCCTCTTGACCAATAAATGCTGCAATTTGCGCTTGCAATTTTTCATCCGTGATTTTGTCACGTACATTACGCACACTATGTACAAAGAACTGCTCACCAATCGGAAATGTTGAAGAAAGCGCAGTCAATAAATGTGACATCACAGGAGAATTGGCAAAAAAATGTCTGCGAATTGCTTTTGGGTTAAAGCTTGGTTTACGGACTTTGATACCAATAGCTTTAGGACGATTTAAATATGATTTTTCTGCCGTCGCTTGAACTGTTGACATAAGGATAATCCTACATTTGTCTGAATTTAAGCTATATTGGCACAATCTCAATATTTGTATATTGCAGAATCATCCACACAGTTGACCTAAAATATCATTTTCAAGAAAACACATGGCTCAATTAAAAATCCAAAAAAATTAAAAATATAAGATATTGATAAAATTAAATTTATTAAAAATAAATATATTTATTATCTTCACAAAAAGTGCTTTATCGTTTACACAAAGCCTAAAATCGAGATTTATAAGCATGCTTTTATTGACTTAAATGACATTTTTCAATCAGATTGAATTATGTTTTAATTTTTAAAACAATCACATAGGATCCATTCAAAATTAGAACTCAATTTATAAATATTTATGCTTGCAACGTCATATAAACATTCAAAAAAGCATGTGTTTTATAGAACTCAAACAAACAGGATTCGTCTAGGAATTTTTTGTATAAAAAACAAATTGTTGCTTTAGTGTGATTGGCAAATTTTATGACCAAACCACTCTACTCATCGCCTTTTATAGCTGATTTAATCTTTAAAACTGCTTCTTTCAACGCCATCACTTTGAATTAGCTTTGCGCTGAAAAATCATGTGCCCAAGCAGATAAAGCGTCTAATACAGGAATAAATGTTTGACCAAATGCAGTTAATTCATACACCACTTTGACTGGAGGCTTGTCACCAAATACGGTTCTGGAAATAAAACCATTCTTTTCCAATTGCTTGAGTTGCAAACTTAAGGTCATTTCTGTGATATCTGGCATATCACGCTTAAGTTGATTAAAGCGTTTTGACTCCTCCTTTAGGTAATAAAGAATCACGGTTTTCCATTTCCCACCGATTAAATCCATCACCATACTAATCGGGCAATGATAGGTCTTATCGTGAAACGTCACTTCACAAGTGTTTTGTTCAATATTCATTTTTCAGCCAGCTATCAAAATGGATAGTTATTGTACATAAAAACTATAATATTTATATTCACTATAATTTTTATAGTTGGAAAAACCAAGATGGCATTACTGATTTTAGCACATCCCAGTTTTACTGAATCTGTCGCAAATAAAACCATTGTCGATGAATTATCAAGAACTCAAACTGATTTAGAAATTCGCCATATCCATGATTTATATCCAGATTATCAAATTGATATTGCTACTGAACAAAGTGCACTCTTAAGACATGAGCTGATTATTTTACAATGTCCTATGTACTGGTTCAGTATACCTGCCATTTTAAAAATTTGGTTTGATCAGGTATTTACCTATCAATTCGCCTATGGTTCCAAAGGAAACAAGCTTAAACATAAAAAGCTTTTGCTGAGTATGACCATTGGCCAACCTGAGCAGAATTTTAGTACGGAACAACAGCATTCATTATTGGAGAACTTTTTATCTCCAATTCAAAAATCAGCACTTTATACCGGAATGGAATATTTAGAACCTGTCTTCTTATACGATATTTCAACTGTTTTAGGGCATACACATGCTGAAATCAGAACTCGAGCAAAACAACATAGCTTAAAGTTAAATCATTATCTTCAAAATATTGACTCAGATTAATTTTTTGAGTTTGCTGCATTAAAAAGCCCGCATGACTGCGGGCTCTTAAATAGCTGTTATTTAGTATCTAAAAATTAAACATCAAGATAATCCAAAATTCCTTCAGCAGCTTCACGACCTTCCCAGATTGCAGTCACCACCAAATCAGAACCACGTACCATATCTCCGCCCGCAAAGATTTTTGGGTTAGAGGTCTGGAATTTAAATTGTTGTTTTTCAGCTGCAATGACTCGGCCAGAACCATCTAACCCAATATTTGCACCTGCAAACCATTCTGCTGGGCTGGTACGGAAACCAAAAGCCAGCAATACCGCATCTGCGGGTAAAACTTCTTCAGAGCCTGGAATCGGTTCAGGGCTACGACGACCACGGCTATCTGGGTCACCCAGCTGGGTAGTCACAACTTTTACACCCGTCACTTTACCGTTTTCACCGACGATTTCGATCGGCTGGCGGTTGAACTGGAAGTCCACCCCTTCTTCACGCGCATTCTTCACTTCTCGACGTGAGCCTGGCATATTTTCTTCATCACGACGGTAAGCACAGGTTACTGATTCTGCGCCCTGACGGATTGAAGTACGGTTACAGTCCATTGCCGTATCACCACCGCCTAGAACGATGACTTTTTTGCCCTGAACACTGATGTATTCAGACGGGTCTTTTTCCCATCCTTGTGTGCGGTTAACATTTGCAATTAAGAAATCAAGTGCATCATAAACACCATCAAAATCTTCACCTGCAAAACCACCTTTCATATAGGTATAAGTTCCCATACCCATGAATACAGCATCATAGTCTGCAAGCAGTTGGTCAATCGTAATATCTGTACCAATTTCAGTATTTAAGCGGAATTCAACCCCCATACCTGTGAAAATTTCACGGCGGCGTTTCATCACGTCTTTTTCCATTTTAAATTCTGGAATACCAAAAGTAAGCAATCCACCAATTTCAGGACGCTTGTCAAATACAACAGGTTTTACCCCATTACGCACTAAAATATCTGCACACCCTAAGCCTGCTGGACCTGCACCGATAATGGCAACTTTTTTGTTGGTCCATTTTACCGATGACATATCTGGACGCCAGCCCAAAGCAAAGGCGGTATCGTTGATATATTTTTCGGCATTACCAATGGTCACAGCACCAAAACCATCATTCAGGGTACAAGCACCCTCACATAAACGGTCTTGTGGACATACCCGACCACATACTTCTGGCAAGGTATTGGTTTGATGGCAAAGCTCAGCCGCTTGAAAAATACGTCCTTCTGCAATCAGTTTTAACCAGTTTGGAATATAGTTATGTACAGGACATTTCCATTCACAATATGGGTTACCACAGCCTAAACAACGGTGGGTCTGGTTTGCTGCAACTTCCGCTGTAAAAGGTTTATAAATTTCCACAAACTCTGCTTTGCGGACATTAATATCTTTTTTCTCTGGATCTTGGCGTGCTACATCCAGAAATTGAAAGTCATTATTCAGGCGTTCAGCCATGTCTCTCTCCGTGGGTGAGCGTGGATAACTTCATTCGCTTGTGTATATCTGCGAAGTTATCCACACCTACCTAAAATTTGAGTAGTGGAATTATTGTGGATCTGCTTGAGTTGTTTTCAAAAGCGTTTGTAAATTAGCCGCTTTTGGTTTCACAAGCCAGAATTTACGGCTATAGAAATCAAACTCGTTGCGAATCTTGTACGCCCAAGCACTACCTGTTTCAGCAATGTGTTCATCTAAGATACGAAGTAAGAATTCTTGATGTTCTTCCATCGCTTCTGTAGAAATACGGTTTAATTCAATCAATTCGTGGTTGTAGTAATCAACAAAGTCGTTATCCAAGTCAAGTACATAAGCAAAACCACCGGTCATACCTGCACCAAAATTGTGTCCAACTTTACCCAGTACAGTCACGATACCGCCTGTCATATATTCACAGCAATGGTCGCCTGCACCTTCAATGACGGCAAACGCGCCAGAGTTACGTACAGCAAAACGCTCGCCCGCTGTACCCGCAGCAAATAATTTACCGCCTGTTGCACCATACAAACAGGTATTGCCGATAATTGCCGTTTCTTGAGTTTGGAATGGTGAACCTTTTGGTGGGAAGATCGATACTCGACCACCTGCCATACCTTTGCCCACATAGTCGTTTGCATCACCTTCAAGGCTGATATGCAAACCACCAGCATTCCATACACCCAATGACTGACCCGCAGTTCCTTTTAAATTCACTTTAACAGGATGTGCTTCCATACTGAGGTTGCCATAACGTTTGGCAATTTCACCTGAGAGACGCGCACCAATTGAACGGTCACAGTTACCCACGGTAAAATGGAACTCACCACCAGTACTTGCTTCAATCGCTGGTAGCATTTCTGCCACCATTTTTTCGGCAAGAATACCCTTATCAAATGGTTCATTGCCTTGTACTTGGCAATATTGCGCTTTGCCTTCCGCAGATGGGTGTGATTCTAACAATGCACTTAAATCTAAATGCGCATGTTTATCCGTTTCACCCGGCAACATCTCAAGTAGATCAGTACGACCGATCAAATCTTTCAATGATGCAACACCTAAAGCCGCCAACCATTCACGTGTTTCTTCCGCAATAAAGTGGAAGAAATTAATCAGCATTTCTGGCTCGCCAATATAATGTTCTTGACGTAAATGATCTTGCTGAGTTGCCACACCTGTTGCACAGTTATTTAAGTGACAAATACGCAGATATTTACATCCAAGCGCGATCATTGGGGTAGAACCAAAACCAAAGCTCTCCGCACCCAGAATCGCAGCTTTTACTACATCTAAACCGGTTTTCAAGCCACCATCCGTTTGTACACGTACTTTACCGCGCAGGTCATTGACACGAAGTGCTTGATGCGCTTCTGAAAGACCCAATTCCCATGGTGAACCAGCATGGTGAATTGACGATAAAGGTGAAGCAGCTGTACCACCGTCATATCCAGAAATGGTAATGAAGTCTGCATAGGCTTTTGCAACACCTGCTGCAATTGTCCCCACTCCTGGCTCCGATACTAGTTTTACAGATACCATGGCTTGTGGATTGACTTGCTTTAAGTCAAAGATCAGCTGCGATAAATCTTCAATAGAATAAATATCATGGTGCGGTGGTGGTGAAATCAAAGTCACCCCTGGAACCGAGTAGCGTAAACGTGCAATTAATCCATTCACTTTACCGCCAGGTAACTGACCGCCTTCACCTGGTTTTGCACCTTGCGCTACTTTGATCTGTAACACTTCAGCAGAGGTTAAATATGCAGGTGTTACACCAAAACGGCCTGAAGCAATTTGCTTAATTTTAGAGTTACGGATGGTACCATAACGTGCAGGATCTTCACCGCCCTCACCTGAGTTCGAACGACCACCGATCGTATTCATTGCGATCGCAATGGCTTCATGTGCCTCTGGTGACAATGCACCTAAAGACATACCAGCAGAGTCAAAACGTGGCAGGATTTCTTCAACTGATTCAACTGCTTCTAAAGGAATAGAATGATCAGTTTTTAGTTTCAATAAGTCACGAATCGTCGCAATTGGACGTGTATTCACCAATTCTGCGTATTCTTTAAAGTCAGCATAATTACCTGAACGTACAGATTTATGCAACGCATTGATCACATCAGGATTAAATGCATGGTATTCCTTATCAAACACAAACTTGAGCAAACCACCTTGTTCAATTGGCTTACGTGCTTTCCAAGCAATGTCTGCTAGTTTTTTCAAGTCATTTTCAAGGTCAATAAATGTTGCACCTTTAATACGGCTTGGCACCCCTGTAAAGCACTTACTAACAACTTCTTCAGATAAACCTACTGCTTCAAATAACTGCCCACCACGATAAGATGCGACTGTTGAAATCCCCATTTTTGAAAGGACTTTAAGTAAACCTTTATCAATACCTTTACGGAAGTTCGCTTGGGCATGAATTGGATCACCTAATAATTCACCTTTAGCAATCAAATCATTGATCACATCGTAAGCCAAATATGGATAAATCGCAGTTGCACCAAAACCTAAGATTACGGCAAACTGATGCGCATCACGGGCAAGTGCTGTTTCAACAATGATGTTTGCATCGGTACGTAAACCTGCATTAATCAAGAAGTGATGAATTGCACCAGTCACCATTGCAGCATTTGCGGGTAAAAAGCCTTCACGGATTTTACGATCTGAAATGACCAATAAGGTTTTGCCATCGCGAATCGCCTGTGCTGCTTCTTCACAAATACGTGAGATTGCGGCTTCAAGACCTTCAGCCACAGGGTAATTCAAATCGATATCTGCAATTTCGTAACCTTTACGGCCAAGGGTACGAATCTGATGCATTTTAGAATTTGAAAGGACTGGGCTCGATACAATTAAACGATCTGCGTGCTCTGGGCCTTGTTCAAATACATTTTGCTCACGCCCAAAACATGTTTCCAATGACATGACGATTGATTCACGTAATGGGTCAATCGGTGGATTAGTCACTTGCGCAAATTGCTGACGGAAATAATCTGTCACATGACGTACTTGACGAGACAATACCGCCATTGGTGTATCATCACCCATTGAACCTACCGCTTCCTGTCCACTTTCAGCGATTGGACGAAGCAGTTGATCACGCTCTTCAAATGTGACCATGAACATTTTTTGAGCTGCTTTTAGGTCATCGCCTTTTAAGCCTTGATCACATAAATATTCTTCAAGCTCTGGACTACCTTGCAAGCGAACTGAGTTTTCACGTAACCATTCACGGTAAGGACGCATTTTTTTCAGATGATTGCTCACATCTTTGGTATCCAGCAATTTTCCAGTCAACGTATCAATTACAAGAATTTGACCAGGGCCTACACGGCCTTTAGAGATCACATCTTCAGGTTCATAACCCCACACACCAATTTCTGATGCCAAAGTGATATAACCATTTTTAGTAATCACCCAACGTGCAGGGCGTAAGCCATTACGGTCTAGCATACAAATTGCATGACGACCATCTTGGATCACCAGACCTGCTGGACCATCCCAAGCTTCCATATGCTTAGAGTTAAATTCATAAAATGCACGTAAATCCGCATCTAATGTTTCAACGTTTTGCCACGCTGGTGGAACAAGCATACGTAATGCACGGAATAGATCCATGCCACCACCCACAAGTAGCTCAAGCATATTGTCCATACTTGATGAATCTGAACCAGTACGATTTACAATCGGATTCAACTCAGTAATGCCTGGTAATAATGGGTTTTCAAATTTTGGTGTACGTGCTACTGCCCAGTTACGGTTTGCAGTAATGGTATTAATTTCACCATTATGTGCCAAATAACGGAAAGGCTGTGCCAATGGCCAACGTGGTAAAGTATTGGTCGAGAAACGCTGATGGAATACCACAATGTGTGAATCTAAACGTTCATCGGCAAGATCTGTATAGAATTCTGCAATATATGCAGGCATCATTAAGCCTTTATATGTAATCACTGTAGAGCACAGTGTTGTCACATAAAAATATGGATCTGTTGTTAATTGTTGTTCTGCACGACGACGTGCCATAAGTAACTTACGGTTAAATTCAACCTCAGTCACACCCATTGGGCAATTTACAAAAATTTGTTCAAATGCAGGTAAAGACTGCATTGCGATTGAACCCAATGCATCATTATTGGTAGGAACTACACGCCAACCAATGACTCGACAACCTTCTTCTTCAATTTCATGGGTTAGAATTTGCTTTGCATGGGCCGCAAGTGCTGGATCTAAATTTAAAAATATAGTCCCTACTGCAAAAATTTCACTCAGTGTAATGTCACTGATTTTTTTTGCTTCTTCACGGAAAAATGCTTTAGGCATAGCCAAGAGCAAACCACAACCATCACCGGTCTTACCATCTGCGGCAATACCACCACGGTGCGTCATACAGCTTAGACTATGAATTGCGGTCTTGACTAAGTCATGACTCGCATCACCCTGCATATGGGCAATCAAGCCGAAACCACAGTTATCTTTAAACTCATCCGGTTGGTATAAACCTTGAGCGGGAGCTACAGTGTTAGGCGATGGCATGTGCATAGCGTACCCTTCTTTCTACATAGGCCCATGGGAGGGCGAAAAACATTCGAACACTAAATTACGATTTTTAAGTATTTTCTTATCCCAAGTAAACCACTTAGACAGAATCGAATACCAGTCTGTTTTTACTTTAATTGCAAGATTGTTTTACAACTTCCGCACTGAAATAAAGCACTCAACCAGACTTAAATCGCACACCAACTGAATCATTTCGCTCCAAAACAGGGACAATCAACTCAATTAGCGCAACAATAAAGCAAAAAATATGCCAAATTTTATTTTTGTTCACCAAATCACTAAAAGATAGTGAAATAAAGATATTCTTTAAAATTCTAAGCTTCTTATAAAGGCATATATAGCACCATTTTTGTGCAAATATAAAATTAAATAATTAATTTCGCTTCATTTTAGAGCTTATTTTAATTAAAAGGGTCACTTACCTCATGCTCAGTTGGCTTTTTATCAGAAGAATTGCCTGCTGGCTCTTTTGTATTGCCTGAAGTCTGTGCATGAGATTGCGACTTTTGTACATCCACTACATTGCCAGATGCATCACGACGAGTGATTGTAGTTTTGGTGGTCTGGTTCGTAGGAGTTGAACCTGTTAAAGATGACAATGCCGATTTTGCTTGCGCCAGTAGTGTTTCATCAACAACAGGCAAAGGTGCAGACTTTAACTTCACTTGATAGAGTTTATTTGTACCTGCCATTTCATCTGAGCCTAGATCATTGACTAAAGGAATGTATTTTTCAAACTGAATGGCCTGCGGATGTATAGATGCTGGTAATTTTAAATTTAACTGTCGTAACTGATTTTTCGCCTGCTCATCACTTTTAAATACGCCATAGGCTAAAACATATTGCTCTGTTTGATCTTCACCACTTAAACGAAAATAAATAAAATTTTTACGATCCGCTTGTTTTTGTAAAAACCCAAGAATGACATCTTCATCTGAGGTTTTAAATAGTTCTATCATCCAAGCTTTCTTATTTTCTTGAAAAAATTTTGTACCACGAAACTCTACATCATGGTTACCTGCAGTCACGATACGTGTGGTCATTTCAAGTGGGCGCACCTCATCCATCAAAGCACCTAAGTGCGATGTCGCAGCAACTTTTTCAGGCTGAATTTGAACTTGTGCCTCTTCGATAGGATTGACGACAGTGACTAGATCTTTCGTGTCAGTCACTACCCAAAAAATCAGTGCTACCAAAAGACAGATTAATCCACCAACCAACCAAATATATTGTCGAATATTTTGCCAATTTGTACGAATTGCTGCCATTTGGAACTAACCTTTTCTATATCTGATTCGCTAGAATCGCTTGTTTCATCAACTCGACATCAAAATCTTTGGTTATGATGGCTTGTCCGAGTTGTTTTATCAATATTAAACGAAGTTGACCATTTAATACTTTTTTATCATGTGACATATATGCCAAAAATTCATCAAGCGGAATTTTAGGACATGCTACAGGTAATTGGGCACGTTGTATGATTTTTTTTGTACGTTCCAGATCATCGTGTGAAATCCACCCCATACGATAAGATAAATCAGCAGCCATCACCATACCCGTTGCAATCGCTTCTCCATGCAACCAAACTCCATAGCCTAGATACGATTCAATAGCATGCCCAAAAGTATGACCTAAATTCAATAAAGCGCGTTCGCCTTGTTCTTTCTCATCATTAGCCACAATTCTTGCTTTATGTGCACAAGAACGATAAACCGCTTCAGCCAAGAATTCTGGATCTTGGGCAATCAGCCCATCCATATGATCTTCTAACCATGTTAAAAATTCTAAATCACCCAATAGCGCATATTTAATCACCTCTGCCAAACCAGCTGAAAGCTCACGTTCAGGCAGTGTTCTGAGTTGTGCCATATCAGCCAAAACCACTTGAGGTTGCTGAAATGCACCAATCATATTCTTGCCTAAAGGGTGATTAATTCCGGTTTTTCCACCAACACTCGAATCTACTTGAGATAATAATGTGGTCGGAACTTGGATAAAATATACGCCTCGCTGGAAACAGGCTGAGGCAAAACCTGCCATATCACCAATCACCCCACCACCTAAAGCCAAAACCGTACAATCACGATTAAAGCCAGCTTGAAGCAAAGCATCAAAAATCAAATTGAGGTGCTGGATATCTTTATATTTCTCACCATCAGGCAAAACACATGTTGTAACCTGCTTCCCCAATTGTTGAATTGCTTCAACATAGTGCGACAAATACAAAGGCTGAACTGTGGTATTTGTAACAATCATCACTTGATGTCCCTGAATATAAGGTTCAAGCAATTCTTGAGGATTCAAATGACTACCAATAAAGATTGGATAACGACGTTCACCCAGTTCAACATGTAAAGTTTGCATGATTCTGCCAAATAACAATGAATGATAATTTACTGACTAAATAATTTCTTTTGAAACGATCAGTTGCAATATTCTCAGCGCTAAATCTCGCGCAGCACCCTGATTGGTTTCAATAATATAATGTGCAACATCTCTATATAGTGGATCTCGTGCTTTAAGTAGATCCTTTAACTTTTGCTCAGGATTCTCGACTTGCAATAAAGGACGATTTTTATCTCGATGTGTACGTAATAATTGGATTTCTACAGGGGTATATAAATAAATCACAATACCTCTATGCTTGAGATATTCTCGATTCATGGCTTGAGTGACAGCACCACCACCTGTTGCAACCACTAAATTTTTTTTTGATGTGAGTTCATCAATCACGATTGTTTCTCTTGTACGGAAACCTTGTTCGCCTTCTTTTTCAAAAATCCAAGGAATAGATGCCCCTGTTTTTCTTTCTATTTCATGATCGCTGTCTAAAAACTCACGACTTAACAGTTCCGCTAGATGCCGACCAACTGTTGTTTTTCCTGCTCCCATGGGCCCTACCAAATAAATATTTGGTAGGGTTTCCAACTCTTTGCTTGGCAAGGAGTCACCTATCGAATTGCTTTCATTGAAAGTATATTAATGATTTCTGGTACGACTGTCATTAACAATTCTTGGTGTCACAAAGATTAGCAACTCTCGTTTATTCTCTGTTTTGGCATCCTTACGGAACAATCGTCCTAAATACGGAATATCGCCTAAAAATGGGACTTTGACTTGGTTCGTGGTATTTTCTTGTTCAAAAATCCCACCTAACACCACAGTTTCACCATTATCAACCAAGACATTGGTATTGATCTCATTTTTATTCAGAATGATTTCACCATTTGGTGCCACTCCACCACGTGCATCGCTGGTAATATTCAATTGCATTTGTACTTTCCCTTCTGGGGTAATACTTGGTGTAACATCCAAACTGAGCAGAGCATCTTTAAATGAGGTTGTCGCTGTAGCCGTACCACCTGCTGTTGAAGTGGTTTGATAAGGAATTTGTTGACCCGAAGCAACTTTGGCTTTTTGCTTATCCGCCGTCATCACTTTTGGTGTCGAAATCACTTCACCATAACCGTCAGATTGTAAAGCTGATAACTCTAAGTCCAACATAAAATCAGAAAGGCTAATTAAACCAAATGCGATTTTACTTGCACCCGCAGTAGTCACGCCAAGATCGACGTTTAGATTATCAGGGCGAGTAATCGTATATTTGCCTTCATCATCTGGATCACGTAAATCCCATAAAGTCTTATCACTACCACCGACCAATAGATCATTATTTCGTGTAATCCCTTGAGATAAAATCCCCCACTTTACCCCCATTTCTTTGGTAAAATCTGTTGTTGCTCGGACAATACGTGCTTCGACCATGACTTGTTTGACCGAAATATCCAATAGATCAATCATTTTACGAACTTTATCGATATTATTAGCCGTATCATTAATAATTAATGTATTTGTTCGTATATCTGCTACCGCACTTCCTCTTGAGCTGAGTAGACTTTCTAAAGCTAAAGAATCTGTATTCGTGGTATTATTCGCCTGTGCATTTTTAGAATTTCTAGAGTCTTCGAGTAACTTTAGAACATCGGCAACTTTTGCATAACTGAGTTGTATATACTCTGTTTGAATCGGTGCCAACTTAATACTTTGTGCAATTGCTTTTGCTTCATCTTCTTCAGCTTTAATCAGCTCTGTGACTGGCGCAATCCAAATCACACTACCATTACGGCGCTTGTCTAAATTCTTGGTTTTTAAAATGATATCTAAGGCCTGATCCCAAGGCACATCTTTTAAACGTAAAGTGATATTACCTTGAACTGAATCTGCAGCCACCATATTGATACTGGTGAAGTCAGCAAGTAGCTGTAGCACACGGCGTACTTCAATATCTTGAAAATCAAGCGAGATTTTCTTACCAGTATAAGACTGACTTGAACTTGGGCGATTTACTTTATTTTCTATAGGACGTTTTAAACTCACGGTCAGTTTATTTTCCGCTTGGAAGGCCATATATTCATAGCTACCCGCAGATTGAATGGTAATCACGCCATTTGAACCATCATTATAAGCATCCACAGAAGAAACTGGGGTTGCAAAATCATTGACATTTAAACGACGAATTAAATGTGCAGGAATTTTATTTCCTAAGGTTCGAATAACAACTTTACTGCCCTGTTGCTGTACATCTACAGGTGTATTTGCACCTGACAGATTTACAATAACCTGCCCCTCGCCAGCATTGCCACGCTGAAAACCGATATCTGCGATGCCTTGATTTTGCTTATTCAGCGTAGATGCAGATGAGGCATAAGTCGGTAAAGCAGCAGCTTGATTGGCATTGTTAATCTTTAAAATAAAGGTATTCCCTTCAACACGTGTTGTAAAAGAACCACTATTTTTTAAATTTACCGTTAAGCGTGAACGTTGATCATCGGCCGCAATATCCACCGTCGACGCTTCTTCACTTGCCACAGCAATAGACGGCTGATTGATCGTTTGCTTCGCCTGATCAAAATCCAAAATCAGTCGAGATGGATTATCCAATTGATAGGCTTGAGGCTGTGGCGGTAAGCCATTAAACATCACCCGAATTTCTGTACCTTGCCCCGGTATTTTCATCGGTACAATATTGGTCATGGTTGTTTGTGCTGCTGCAACCTGCATAATCGCAATTGACACTGCCGCCATAGTAAATTGACGAAGTTGACTATTCATAAACTTACTATCCCCGTTAAAGATATTTTTCAAACTCTTTTTCATTTTTATTCCTTTATTCCGTTTTAATCTATTGGACCGATTAGAACTAGACTCCGTGGTCTTTCTATATAACCGTCTCGACCATCTGGAACAATTTCCAATAAATCAATACGGGTCGGCGTAATTTCAATAATTCGCCCCTGATTCATGCCCATGTAATTGCCAAGTTGTACCCGCTCAATCTCACCATCTGGTGTTTTGATCAAACCTACGGTCTGACCAACGGACCCTTTCATACTTCCTTTCAGTGTTAATGACTCCAAAGGATAGCTTTCAAGCGGCTGTGGCTGTCTTGAAAAATTCGGGTAGACGCGCTTGCCTGACATGATTTTCAATTCATTTGCTAATGAGTTTGGCAAAAATGGGCTGCGTAACTGTTGAGCAGAATAATTAAAACTTGGCACTGGATTAAATACTGGCGCAGGTTCAATCGGCAATGGTTGCTGATTTCTAATATTTGCCATTTCTTGATTAACGGCATCAATTCTAGAATCGCACCCCACCAACAGCATCGCAAATGAGATTCCACAAACTATTTTACTGAGCTGTTTCATTGTGGCGTCCCTCCTTGCTGAGGTGTCGTTGTCTGCGCAGCAGCATTCGCTGATTTATTTATCTTCTGCTCATCAGCACCGATATAACGATAGGTTTTTGCTTTAATTGTATAGTCAATCACTGGCACATCAGATTTGTTATCTTGACTAGGCGTTCCTGTAATTGTGAAATCATGCAAAGTGACAATACGTGGTAAAGCTGCCAAACTACTTACAAAACTACCAAATGAATGATAATCCCCTGTTGCGTCAATCGAGATCGGCTGCTCAATAAAAAACTCCTGCTTCACTTCTGGTTCTAATTTAATATTTTTAAATTTCAAACCAGAACTTACCCCTGTCACGTTAATGTCTTCAACCAGACTCGGAATTTCAGTTTCTTTAGGTAGCTGTTCTAATTGCTGATTAAAATTTGCTTCCATTTGTTGCAATTGTGCTTGATATTGCTGCAAGTTTCTTAATTTGGAATCTTTTTCTTTAAACTCATTTAATAAGTTTTGTTCAACTGTACGTGCTTGATCAATTGCATCTAATTTAGGCTTAATTGCTAAAAAATAGCCAATTGCACACACCACAAAAAACAAGAATACCCAACAGGTGACTTTAACGGATAAGGGCCAACTGCCATAATTATTCATATCCAAGGTATTGAACTGTTGAAAAAACTTCTCAACGGTCATCTTGTTCTTTTTTGGAGCATCATTTACAGATGATTCTAATTGCTCAAAATCTTCACGACTCATTTTGCACTCCCAGCAGCTGGAACTTGTTCAGCTTTAGTTGTATCCCCATCTGCAGTCGCTGCTATTTCACCGATATCTACAGTCACAACAAAACTTCCATATGATTCTTCCACACGAGGAATCACCGAAGTCTGTTCTTTATTTTTATTTTCATCTGCGGCTAAGAATGAATTCATAAACGCATTTCGATACCATTCAGAAGCTTCTAATCCACGCAACAATTCAGCAACTGTGTTTGGACTTTCAGCTTTCCCCTCAATGGTAAATTTATCGCCCACACGACTAAATTTTGTGATGTACATTTGTGCAGGGACAATCCGAACCAATTCATCAACGAGGCGAACAATCACAGGACGTTGACCTTGTAAGCCTTGAATCAGTTTCATCCGTTCAATAATGGCATTACGACGTTCTTGTAAACCATCTAAAGTTTTTAATTGCGTATCTAAATTTTGATTGGTACTGGTCACCAATTGATTGGCTTGCTCCTGATCTTCTAACTTATGATCAAAATAGAACCACGCCAATAACACTGTAACTAAGCCAATCAGTGCAACCCCAACACATATTGCAACAAATTGCTTCTTCTTCTGTTCTCTTAGCTCATCACGCCAAGGGAGTAAGTTAATCTTTGCCATTAATCAAAACTCCTCAAAGCCAAACCACACGCAACCATTAAAGAAGGTGCATCATTTTCTATTTTTTTTAAGTCAATTTGTGGTGAAAACCCCATCTGCAAGAAAGGGTTTGCAATCGTGACCCGATAACCGAGTTTTTGTTGTAATAATTTTGCCAACCCAGGAATATTGGCATTACCACCCGCCAATAAAATATGGTCGATCTCGTTAAACTGAGAAGATGAAAAGAAAAACTGTAATGAACGAGCAGCTTGTTGTACCACTGCTTCTAAAAACGGCATTAAGACTTCTGTTTCAAAATCGTCAGGTAAAGTCCGATCTTTTTTGGCCCGACCAGCTTCGTCATAAGACAAGCCATAGCGGTTCTGTACATCTTGAGTCAGCTGCTTACCACCAAAAACTTGCTCTCGGGTATAAATGATCTTGCCATTTTGCATCACAGACAAGGTGGTCATGGTATGGCCGATATCCAAGATACCCACAAGATTTACACCGATTGGTAAGGTATCGGAAAAGACATCAAAAGCACGCTCAATTGCATAACTTTCTACATCTGCAATTTTAGGTGATAAGCCTGCGATTTCTAAAACTTCAACACGAGAATCAATATTCTCTGCACGTGTTGCAACAAGTAACACATTGACTCGATTTGGATTTGCTAGCTTATCTTTTAACACTTCAAAATCTAAACTGACTTCATCCAGCGGGAAAGGGATATATTGTTCAGCATCCATTCGAATCTGAACTTCTCTTTCCTCATCCGACATATCGGCATCCATTTCGATGATTTTGTGAATCACCATAGATGTAGGTACAGCAACCGCAACATTTTGCGATTGAGGATTGCCAATATTGACAGCCCTTTCCAACGCATCAGCAACTGCTTCAGGATTAAGAATGTTTTTTTCAACAACACTCCCATCAAGCAGTGGACTTAATCCATAACTTTCAACCCAGTAACGACCGTTCTTAACAGAGAGCTCTAAAATCTTTACAGTAGTAGAACTAATATCTACTCCTATTAACCCCTTATTTGGCTTACGATATAGTCTAAGCACGATTGATTTCCTATTATTTTTTTATCCCCAATAAATAACACAAACCGACTGCATTTGGTCTTAATTTTTTACAGATACAATATCCCATCTAACAATCCATCACATGAGAAGCTATACTGAACGCAATTAGTTTGCCATTAGCTATTATTAAAACTTACTTGTTATGAAAAAGCTATCTTGTTCAGGTTATATTCATCCCTTTTTTTTGCTGATTATCATTATTTTAGTCGCAATTCCGATGGGCTTTTATGGAATGTATCTATATATTGCCCCATCACTACCAGAAATGAGCTCTTTAAAAAAGGCGCCATTGCTTAAACCTTTGCAAGTTTATTCAGCAGATAATCAGCTGATCGCTGAATATGGTGGCAAGCTTTCGGTGCCTGTTGAGTACAAGCAGATCCCACCGCATTTCATTCATGCCTTCCTTGCTGCTGAAGATTCATCGTTCTTCGAACATAGCGGGATTAGCTTTAAAGGCTTAGGGCGTGCAGTGAGTGAAAGTGTCACTGGATCAAATGTACAAACAGGTGGCTCAACAATTACCATGCAGGTGGCTAAAAATTATTATTTATCACCTGAACGAACACTTAAGCGCAAACTTACCGAAGTTTTTTTGGCACGTAAAATAGAACAAAATCTATCGAAAGAAGAAATTTTATCTTTATATGTCAATAAAATATTTTTGGGTAAAAATGCTTATGGTATTGCTGCTGCTGCAAAAATTTATTATGACAAAAGCTTAGATCAACTCAGTGTCGCACAAATGGCGATGATTGCGGGCTTACCCAAAGCACCATCAAAATACAATCCTGTAGTGAATCCTGAACGCGCATTAGAACGTCGCAACTGGATTCTTGGCCGCATGTTACAACTTGGCTATCTTAAACAAGCAGAATACGAAAAAGCTGTCGCTGAGCCGATTAATCTGAGTATGCCTGATCGCGGCTTAAGTAATCGATTTCCCTATGTAGGTGAAATGGTTCGCTCAGAATTGGTTGAAAAGTTTGGTGAACAAGCAATTGATTCGGGTTATAAAGTTTATACAACGGTCAACAGCAAACGCCAACAATATGCAGAAGATGCAGTACAAAAAGGCTTGGAAGATTATGATCGTCGTCATGGATGGCGTGGTGCTGAAGCACATGATAAACCTTTAAAAGAATTCATTGCTTATGCCAATACCTACCCTGCTGAAGTCATCAAGGTAGGCAGCAATAGTTTTGATGCCAAAATGCAAGATGGTTCAACAGTGACTGTGCCTTGGTCAGGTATGTCTTGGGCAAGAAAATATATCAATGCCAATGCAGTTGGTGGGGCACCAAGCCGCGCTTCGCAGATTGTAAGTGTTAAAGATATTATTCGCTTACGTCCCAATGAAAATAAAACCGCGTGGTCATTGGTTCAAACACCGAAAGCACAAGGTCAACTCATTGCAATCAACCCGAATGATGGTTCAATTGAAGCTGTGGTGGGTGGATACAACTTTTACCAATCTAAATTTAACCGCGCAATACAAGGTTGGCGTCAACCAGGTTCAACCATTAAGCCATTCGTCTATGCACTGGCGCTTGAACGCGGTATGACCCCTTATACCATGGTCAATGACAGCCCTATTACGATTGGTCGTTGGTCACCAAGAAACTCAGATGGTCGTTATTTGGGTATGATTCCTTTGCGTCGTGCGTTGTACTTATCTCGTAATACGGTATCTGTACGTTTATTACAAAGCGTAGGCGTAGAACGTGCGCGCCAATTATTGATGGATTTTGGCCTACAAGAAGATCAAATCCCACGTAACTTCACGATTGCGCTCGGTACCCCACAAGTACTTCCAGTTCAAATGGCAACTGGCTATGCCGCAATTGCCAATGGTGGATATCGCATTCAACCGCATTTCATCAGCCGTATTGAAGATGCTTATGGCAAAACCATTTATGAAGCAGCGCCTGAATATGCGTGTATTCCATGTATCAATCAAAAAGAGACGGTAGTCGATACCCAAGCCATCACCCCTGATGATGAAGTGATTGAAGGTGCAAACCTTACAGTGGATGAGGTTCAAACCCCACTAAGCAAAGAAGAACAAAGTAAATATCGTCAAGCACAACGGATTTTAAAATCACAATCGGCTTTTGATATGGCAAATATTCTTCGTGATGTGATTGTGCATGGTACTGGTCGTGCAGCACTTAAAATTGGTCGCGATGACATTGGCGGTAAAACAGGGACAACCAACGATGCTAAAGATGCGTGGTTTGCTGGCTTCAACGGCAAATTAGTTGCGATTGCTTGGGTCGGTTTTGACCAGCCTTCAACACTTGGTCGTCGTGAATATGGTGGGATCGCAGCGCTTCCAGTTTGGACAGGCTTTATGGGTAAAGCCTTAAAAGACACGCCATCTGCTTGGGTACATTTTGATAAAAATGCCAAAGCACCAATCTCTCGTGAAGAACGTAATCAGACACAAGTTGAAGGTGCTACTCAAAATGAAGGCAATGGTTCATCACCGCCTTTAGCCCGTCCAATCTTTAAACCTGCACCTGTTACACCATCACGTAATTCATCAAATGACTTTGAAGACTTACCTGATGAAGGTTCAGATCAACCGCTAAAACCGAACAAAGTAACACCGCCTGCAATGAATCAAGGCAGTGCAAAACGAGAAAGTGATTCTCTTGAGAATTTGATTAATGAAGTTCAATAATTAGTTTCTCAAATAAAAAATGCCATCAATTGATGGCATTTTTTATGGCTTAAATTTCTATTATTTTTTCTGAAAAATATAAATTTGAAAGGCTGCCTTTAACATCGTTTTAGCTTGTGCTTCTAAAACTAACCGCTTTTCAGGTTTTGCTTTATAAGCATAAGGGGTCATCGCAATCAGGTTTTTGAGTTGTGCTTGATCCAGCTCAAACGTTGTTTCGATAATCGGCTGCTCTACTAATTCAAAAGATGCCTGTAATTGCGTGACAAACTTTTGCGGTTCATGGGCTTTAACTTCATCAAACAAGCCCTCACGCATCCCATATAAATGCTCTGGTGCAGGTGTTACCACCATCAAATAAGCCTTCGGCTTAAGCACTCGGAGTATTTCTTCTTCTGGGATCGGGCTAAATAAGCTGGTACACAAATCAATCGAATGATCCAAAACAGGTAGAGTCGCTCCTGTTCCCACAATCCATGTCACATCTTTATTGAGTTTTGCAGCAACTTGAACCGCATTTTTTGCAATATCAACCCCAATACATTGCATCACTTGATGTTGCATTGCATCGGTATAGTAGCCTTCACCACAGCCGATATCCAGCAGGTTTTTAACCTGTAACTCACGAATTTTCTCAACCACGGCTTGCTGTAAAGGTGCATAAAATCCACCACTTAAAAATCCACGTCGTGCTTGTACAGATTCAGGCGTATCCCCTGGATTTTTACTATGCTTATGTTGTACTACATGTAAATTTACATAGCCTTGTTTTGCCACATCATAACTATGATTATTTACACAGCGCCAAGTCCGATCCGATAGGCTCAATGCCTCACGACATACAGGGCACATCAACAAATTCATCGTATTCTCCAAAAGATATTTTTAGGCCATAAAAAAAGCCGGCAAATGCCGACTTTTCAAATCACTTTGGCTTAACGTAATTTTAATGTCATTAGACCTAAAACTACCAGCATAATTGTGATAATCCAAAAACGGATCACCACTTGAGTCTCACGCCAGCCTTTTTTCTCATAATGATGGTGCAACGGTGCCATAAGAAATACACGTTTATTGCGCATACGTAATGATCCGATTTGTAAGAATACCGAGATTGCTTCTACTACAAAGACCCCGCCCATAATTGCAAAGACGATCTCTTGACGAACCATTACCGCGATAGTGCCCAGCATTGCACCCAATGATAATGCACCGACATCTCCCATAAAGACTTGGGCTGGATGCGCGTTATGCCAAAGAAATGCTAAACCCGCTCCAATCATTGCAGCACAAATAATCACCAGCTCAGAGGTATATTTTACATAGGGAATATGTAAATAATTGGCAAAGCGTATATCACCTGCCAAGTATGCAAAAACACCTAGACCTGCGGCAACCAAAACAATCGGCATGATCGCCAGACCATCTAACCCATCGGTCAAATTCACTGCATTTGACCCACCATTGATTACCAGATAGGTAAAAATAATGAAGCCAATACCCAATGGAATTGAAGACAATGGAATACTCAGATTTTTAAAAAATGGTATCAACAAATCCAGCATATTCGCTGTATGTACGGGGCTGTCTTGCTGAGTTGCAATGATATACAACGCAATACCCGCCCCCAAAGAGCCAACCGAAGTCCAAAAGAATTTCTTCTTGGCAGGTAAACCCGCATTGTCTTTATAACGGACTTTAATCCAATCATCCGCCCAACCTACAGCACCAAAGATCACCATAACAGCCAAGACAATCCATACATAAGGATTGGATAAATCTGCCCAAAGCAAGGTACTAATCCCGATCGAAAGCAGAATTAAAATCCCGCCCATTGTCGGCGTACCCATTTTTTTGGCATGATTTTCAGGTGCATATGAACTGACAGCCTGACCATATTTGAGCGCTTGTAATTTACGGATCATGACTGGTCCCAAGGCCCAACCAATCGCAAGTGCAGTCAGTACACTGAGCAATGCTCGTAACGATAAGTATCGAACAACTTGGAACGCGTTCTCATAACCCGCCAAGTGTTGAAATAACCAATACAGCATTAAACTTTCTCCATCAAATCAGCCATCAACGTTTCCATATGGGTATAGCGAGAACCTTTAAACAGGAAACTCATGGACTGTGGTTGATGTGTTGCAATTAAACTTAACAATAAAGGTAAAGCTTGTTCTTGGCTAAGAAAAGCTTGTAATTTTTTACCATATTGAGTGCTTCGCGCACCTTCTTGTGTAGCAGGAGCAAACTCCCCTACCGCGACAACAAATTGGATCCCATCCACTGAAACTAGATCACGACCCAACATATAGTGTTGCTGCGCAGCAGTATCACCCAGTTCGCCAATATCGCCAATCACCATCACTTTGATGCCTTGCTGTTGCGCAAGTACTTCTGCTGCTGCACGCATTGAAGTCGGGTTGGCATTATAGGTATCATCAATAAATAAATGCTTGTGCTTATGAATAAAATTCAAACGCCCTTTTGCACCTTGTGCCGACTCCAAGCCGATTACAATATCGTCTAAATCAACGCCAATCGCCAAGGCAAATGCAGTCGCTGCTTCTGCATTATGGACATTATGTTCGCCTGCAAAAGGAAGATTGACTGTTCTTGCACCTTGAGGTGTATTAAGGGTAAAGATTGCAGACTGTGCGTGTAACTGAACATCTGTCGCAAAGACTTCACCACCCTGACCAAAACTTAACACTTGCTCAGTGTCTATCACTTGACGAATCGTATCGGTAAAATCATCCTGAGCAGGAACAATTGCTGTTCCAGCTTGATCAATATGACGGTAAATTTCAGATTTGGCACGGCAAATTCCATCACGTCCACCAAATTCGCCTAAATGTGCAGTTCCAATATTTAAAATACCGGCAACATGTGGCTGCACAAGATTTGAGGTGTAATCAATTTCACCTTGATGGCTTGCACCAAGTTCCATCACCGCATATTGATGCTCTGAACGCAGCTCCAATAACATCATTGGCACACCAAGATCATTATTTAAATTGCCACGTGTAATCAAGGTCGGCGCTAAACGTGAAAGAATACTCCCCAACATTTCTTTGGTGGTGGTCTTGCCACTACTGCCTGTAAGTGCAATCACTTTTAATTGTGGATGTTGAGCACGACGATACGCGCCTAAATGCCCCAATGCCAAACGTGTATCTGCCACGACAAGTTGACAGATATTTACATCAACAGGATGGCTCACGATGGCAATTTGGCAGCCATTCGCAGCCACTTGAGCAACAAAATCATGTGCATCAAAACGCTCACCTTTGAGCGCCAAAAAAGCATCACCTAATTCAGCATGACGTGAATCAGTCAAAATACGTTTAATTTCACCTTGTGGTGCTTGATCTAAATACCAATAACCTTGAGTTGCTTCGGCAAGTTGTGCTGCTGACCATGGCTCCAAAGGCACAGTACTGGTGGTAGAGGTGTGCATCTCTTATTCCTAATGAGCTGGATAAGCTGAATTGGGTTTATGGTGTTGTGCATCTATTGCCGATTGCACTTCAACGACATCGTCAAACCAATGACGAACACCATCAATTTCTTGATAATTTTCATGCCCTTTTCCGGCAATCACAACAATATCACCTGATTGGGCATGCTTTACTGCATATTTGATTGCTTCACGGCGATCACGAATTTCGTGCACCTCATGCTGGCTAAAATCAATTTCATGCTTCATATCGGCAAAAATTTGCTCAGGATTTTCTGTACGCGGATTATCTGATGTGATCATTACGGGATTGGCTTGTTCCAAAGCTGCTTTGGTCATCAATGGGCGTTTACCGCGATCTCGATCACCGCCACAACCAAAAACAGCCCAAAGCTGATTTTCAACATGACGTTTTAAGGTTTTTAAAACCTGAGTTAAAGCGTCTGGAGTATGTGCATAATCCACCACAAACAGACGATCTTGATCACGAATCACCTGCATACGTCCAGGTGCACCTTTTAAGTTGGGTACAGTTGCGATAAGTTGTTTTAAATCAAAACCTGCTTGTTCAGCAACAATTAAACTGGCCACCAAATTTTCAATATTAAAATGCCCAAGCAATGGGCTATTCACGGTAAATTCAGCTTTGGCTGTTTTGAGATGGAATGTTGCCCCATCTAAGCTATATTTAATCCCAAATACTTGGTAATCAGCCGCTTTAGAGGTTGAATAAGTCAATACTTTCGGATGTGACAGATTGCTGCTTGCCGCATTCATCATTAGATCTGCATGCGCATCATCTATGTTAATTACTGCAACTTTTAACGCAGCAAATTTAAACAGCAACGCTTTCGCTTCAGCATAGGCTTCAAGCGTCCCGTGATAATCCAAATGATCTCGACTCAGATTACTATATGCAGCAATCTCAATATCACAACCATTTAAACGACCTTGTTCCAAACCATGCGAGCTTGCCTCAATTGAAGCGAATTCAGCACCTTGCATAGCAAAATCATGCAAAAGATTTTGTAAATGCAACGCATCTAAAGTGGTATGTGAAGACGCTTCTAGGTTTGGCAGAATCCCGTTGCCCGTAGTTCCCATCACTGCACATTTTTTATTTTGTAATGCCAGTAATTCAGCAACGAGGCGTGAAATCGTGGTTTTACCATTGGTTCCCGTGACTGCAAGAATTCGTGCAGCTTTTACTGGGGATGTCGCTTGTAAATATTGTTTTTGCCATTGTCCCATCAACTGACGCACATCTGGGCAGATCAATGCAGATTCAAAGCCTAAATCTGTTTCACTAATAATGGCCAATGCGCCTTTGTCTAAAGCGATTTGAGCAAATTGTGCGGTTTTTTCTGGTTGCGAATAACTGGTCAAAGCAATAAAAATTTGCCCTTGTTGCACATAACGACTATCTAGAGAAAAGCCATTAAATGACTCAGACATCCAAGCCTTTGTATTATCAACTTTATAAATATCTTGAAAATTAATCATTATAGTTTACCTATGGCTTGGCCTTAGCCGTTTCAAGAGGTTTATCTAAAGGCACATTCATTAAACGTAAAGATTCTTGCATAATTCGAGCAAACACTGGAGCGGCAACCAAACCACCATAGTATTGTCCACGCGGATTTTCGACTACAACAATAACCGCCAAACGAGGATCACTAATCGGCGCCACACCGGCAAATAAAGCACGGTATTCAGTATTCGAATAACCTCTATGGTCAGGGCGCAACTTGTGTGCTGTACCTGTTTTACCACCCACGCGATAACCGGGAATATTGGCTTGTTTTGCAGTACCACCAGGCATCGTAACTTGCTCTAACATCAACAAAACTTCATCAGCAATTTTAGGCGCTAAAACCTGTTTGCCTTTGGGCTGATCATTTAATTTATAGAGACTTAAAGGATATTCCACACCATGATTGGCCAACATTGCATAGCCTTGCGCCAACTGTAAAATCGTAGCATTTAGACCATAGCCATAAGCCATTGTACCAATTTGTGAAGAATTTAACTTTTCAGGTGGAAGCACTAAACCTCCACTCTCACCCGGGAATTTAACCGCCGAACGCTGACCAAAACCGACCTTTCTAAAGAAACTTGGCAAGGTTTCTTTTGGTAAAGACAAAGCAATTTTTGCCGAACCGACGTTCGAGGATTTAATGATCACACCAGTAACGGTCAACGAACCATAGTTATGCGTATCACGAATGGTATGGGAACCTAAACGCATCGAACCTGGGCTGGTACTAATCACCGAGTTTGGGGTATATTTGCCACTTTCCAAACCCGCTGCAATGGTAAAAGGTTTCATGGTTGAACCAGGTTCAAACATGTCAATTGCACCACGGTTACGCATGGCATCTTTATTACTTAAGCCATTTTTATCGTTGGGATTATAAGAAGGCCAACTCGCCATAGCCAGAATTTCGCCCGTTTTTACATCCACAGCAATTGCAGAAGCAGAACGTGCATTATTGGCAACACCCACCGCAGTCAACTCACGATACATAATATATTGCAAACGTGAGTCAATACTTAAGGTGATATTCTCCCCTGCTTTCACTTCTTTTACAACTTCAGGGGTGGTAATACGGTTACCATGTTTATCACGAGAAATCTTTTGCTCACCATCTTCACCAGCCAGACGTGAGTTTAACTGCATCTCTAAACCTTCAATCCCCGTCCCTTCACTATTGGTGAGACCAATAATTTGCGCATTGGGCTGTGGCTGAGGATAATAACGTTTATAGGTTTTCTCGGCATAAACGCCAGCAAATTTATGCTGGGTAATAAAATCTGCTTGTGGTGGCGGAACTTCTTTTTTAAGTACCAAATAACGAGAACGTGGACGTTCATTTAAACGTTTTTTTAAGTCTGCACGATCAAGACCGACCGCATCTGCCAATTCATCTAAATTTAAATTTTCATCAGGCAATTGGCGTTTAAGTTTACGACTGTTGGGTGTCTTCTGTAATTCAGCCGTGATGGTATCAAACTGTTTTTTAGTCTCAAAATATTCACGTGGATCAATCACCACTTTCATGATTGGAGAACTGATTGCCAAAGGCACGCCATGACGATCACTAATCACACCACGCATGGCTTTTAATGTTTCAGAACGTAGAATGTTGGCATTGGCTTTATTTTGTAAAAAGTCTTTATTAATCACTTGCACATAAAATGCACGTCCGACCAAGCCGACAAAACATAAAAGCACCACGCCCCACATTAAATAGAAGCGCCACATATCTATCGATACAGTACTTTTCTGGGTAATGGAAGGCTGCTTTTTACGTGGCTGCCGAGTCGGTTTAGTTTGCTTATCTGCCATACAGATGCCTTACTTCTTCTGCTCTGATTCAGTTGGTAATGAAATGACAACTGTTTGCGCAGCTGGCGGTGAATACATTCTCAATTGTGTTACGGCACGTGTTCCTATTTGCGCAGTTGCACCAAATGTTTGTTGTTCAATGAGCAAACGTCCCCATTCTGCATTGATATCTTCACGTTCACGCATATAACTATTTAAATCACGAAAATCATGACGATAAGCAAAGACTTGCAACACCACCATAAAGGCACTGATCAACACTGCAACAACCAATACGCCATAAACAATCGCTTTTTTTATTGCCAGCTTATGACTTGATTCTTCTATAATTTCTTGTTTCATTCTGCGCCTTTTTGTTCTAAGCGTTCTGCAACTCGAAGCCAAGCACTACGTGAGCGAGGATTGGCTTTGACTTCTTCCTCACTGGCACGGACTCTGTCAACTTTTTTCAGTCGACGAGTATCTTGTACTTTTTGCGGTAATCCCCAGCCATCATCTTCTGGCAACGTTGATTCTTTTTGAATAAATTGTTTAATAATTCGGTCTTCAAGTGAATGGAAACTAATGACGGCCAAACGTGCATTTGATTTTAACAAATCTACGGCTTGAGGTAAAAAGGTATGTACGTCATCGAGTTCTTTATTAATTTCAATACGAATAGCTTGGAATGTCCGTGTCGCAGCATGTTTATTCTTTTCCCACTTAGGATGCGCAACTTTCACAATTTCCGCTAATTTTCCAGTGGTTTCAATATAACCTGCTTGCTTAATCGCACGTGCAATACGACGACTATAACGTTCCTCACCATATTGAAAAATTACATTGGCCAAATGTTCTTCGTCTACATCCACTAGCCAATCTGCGGCTGTTTGTCCTTGAGAATTATCCATACGCATATCAAGTGGTCCATCTTTCATAAAACTAAAACCACGGTCTGCTTGATCTAGCTGTGGTGATGACACCCCTAAATCTGCCATAATCCCATCGACTTGATAAATATCTAATTGATTTAATTCTTGTTGTAAATCTGCAAAACTGGCATGAATAATTTTAAAACGAGGATCTTCTTTTTCTAACTGATATGCTACTTCTAACGCTTGTGGATCTTTATCAAAAGCATAAACTTTTGAATGTTCATCTAATTTAGATAACAATAAACGCGTGTGTCCACCACGTCCAAATGTCCCATCCACGTAAATTCCTGTATTGCGATCTGCAAGTAAAGCATCGACAGTTTCATGTAGTAATACAGAAATATGAGACATAATTATGGTTTCAGTTTAAGCAAAAAAAGTAACTGCACATTATTACCTTGTTTTGCCAAAGCTCCAAACGACTTTTTGTAGGGAAATATTACTTTTTATAGAGAAAACCGTTTTAAAGTACATTTTATAAAAGTTCAGTACAAAAAATGGCTCATTCATTCTGCTACAAAGCGTTATTGTGTCTTGACCATTTTCACATCACCCTTGTCAAAATACTCTGAAACACGCCAATCCTGTCGGAGATAAAATTCAAAAGTACTACTTTTTTGATCAGTTTCTAAGCAAATTTCGTGAAAAGATTCAAATAATAAATCTTCTGATTTTTTCAAAAGCGCAGTTTCGACACCTTTGGCTTCAAAATCGGGCTGGACAAACATGGCAAATACACTGCTCTCAGTTAAATCTGCGATCGAAAAACCACACGCTTGATGCTGTAGCTCTGTAAGCTAGACAGTCGAAGTATTTTGAATCAAATCTAATATTACCAACTCAGTGATACCAAGTTCAGTCAGTTGTTGTTTTGACAAATGGTTGTCTTTGACTGACGTTCGTATATCAAAAATAATCTCAATATCATCTTCAGTTGCGAGCCTTAGTACAATATCCATAGTTAAATTGATTACTCAGTTTAATATTAGTCTAAATGATTCATAACAGAATGAAAAAACCTCCTAAAAAGGAGGTTGATTCAATCAAAATAGTTGATGTTTAGCGCTTGCTATTATAAATCTGATCAAAAACACCGCCATTGGCAAAGTGAGTTTGTTGCGCTTTTGCCCAACCACCAAAGACTTCATCAATCGTAAAAGTTTTCAGTTCAGGGAATTGATTGGAATATTTAGCTAAGATTTTTGCATTGCGCGGGCGATAGAAATGGCGTGCTGCCATATCTTGACCTATTGGAGAATACAAATAGTTAATATAACCCGTTGCTAACCATTTATTGCCATTCTTCTCTACTGTTTTATCAACAATTGCCACTGATGGTTCAGTCAAAATTGACATCGAGGGGTAGACAATATCAAACTTATTGCCAGATGCTTTCTTACTCACCATGGCTTCATTTTCCCACGTCAGTAAAACATCACCAATCCCACGTTCAGCAAATGTGGTCATCGATGCACGTGCAGCTGGATCCATAACTTTTACGTTATGGTACATCTTAGAAACAAAATCACGTGCTTTAGCATCATTACCACCTGGTTGTTTAAGTGCATAGCCCCAAGCTGAGAGATAGATCCAGCGAGGTAAACCACCTGTTTTAGGGTTAGGCGTAATGATTTGTACCCCAGGTCTGGTCAAATCTGTCCAATCCTTGATGCCTTTGGGATTACCTTTGCGTACCAAAAACACAACGGTAGACGTATACGGTGCTGAGTTATTTGGAAATTCTTTTTCCCATCCTGGGTTAATTTGACCTGATTTCACAATTTCGTTGATATCATTGGCCAAAGCTAAGGTCACCACATCACCTTTTAAGCCATCAACCACGGCACGCGCTTGTTTTCCCGAACCACCATGCGATTGTTTAAAATCAACAGTCTTACCTGTACGAGATTTCCAGTAAGCACCAAATGATTTATTAAACTCATCATAAAACTCACGCGTTGCATCATAAGACACATTTAAAAATTCACGGTCAGCAGCATAACTTGCTGTCGTTGCAACAGTTAATCCCGTCACCATAACCACAGCACTCATCAGTGCTTTAAAATTAGTTTTCATATTATGAGTGCTAACATCGCTAAAATTATTCTAAATATATGAAATAAGCGAATAAACTTCAATCAAAAAGCGAAATACCCGCAAACTTAGAACAGATTAAAAAATCCATCTATGGTTTTAATTGATGAAAGCGCTCAACATCACTGTGGCTTATATTTTGTCTGTTTTATTTGTTTTATCACAAATATTTCAAGCTAAAAAAGCCCCCCTTTGATCAAAGAGGACTTGTTTGTATTTGATTCAAATTACTTTTCAGCCGTAAATTGATCGTAAATCCCCCCATTGGCAAAATGGGTTTTTTGCGCTTTTGCCCAGCCGCCAAAAACTTGATCTATGGTAAAGAGTTTAATTTTCGGAAATTTTGCCGAATATTTGGCTGCAGCTTTGGCATTACGCGGACGGAAATTATATTTTGCTGCCAAGTCCTGCCCAACTGGTGAATAAAGATAATTTAAATAGCCTTTTGCTAAATTACGATTACCATCTTTATCAACCACTTTATCGACGATTGCGACTGAAGGCTCAGCTAGGATTGAAATGGATGGATAAATAATTTGATATTTATCTTTATCTGGACCAGACGTCGCCAAAATTGCTTCATTTTCCCAAGACAACAAAACATCGCCAATACCACGATCCGCAAATGTTGTGAGCGAACCACGTGCACCTGAATCTAACACTTTGACATTTTTATATATTTGTTTGACTAATTCACGCGCTTTTGCATCATTGCCACCCGGTTGTTTTAATGCATAGCCCCACGCTGATAAATAAATCCAGCGCGGCGCACCGCCTGTTTTAGGGTTTGGTGTAATAATTTCAACCCCAGGTTTTACCAGATCATTCCAATCTTTAATTGCTTTGGGATTGCCCTTACGCACTAAAAAAACAACGGTAGATGTGTAGGGCGCAGAATTATTTGGAAATTCTTTTTGCCAGCCCTTTTCAATCAAACCCGCATTGACAATTTCATCAATATCATTGGCCAAAGCCAGTGTCACCACATCTGCTTGTAAACCATCTACTACTGAACGTGCTTGCTTACCAGAACCGCCATGAGACTGCTTAAATTCAATATCTTGGCCTGTTTTTGATTTCCAAAATTGACCAAAACTCTTGTTATATTCCTGATAAAATTCACGGGTAGGATCGTAAGATACATTTAAAAATTCTTTCGCTGCATAAGCATTCCCCGTGACGATTAAACTGATCGCACTTAAAAGCAGTAGTTTTTTCATTTCTTTCTCGGTTTTTAATGATTTAGAAGCACTATATTTTTATTATTTTAATTTAACAATCAATTATTTATAAATATTTAAACTATCTTATTCATAATTTAAGATATCTAAAAATGTGTATTACTCATGTAAATTATTTGGTATATTTTTTACACAATTTAACCTAAACTTGAATTCTTCACGATTCATCCACATTTATGTGTTATCAATTAAAATATTACATTTCGTTTCAATGATTGTTTTTTAAACATTTTTTGTGTAGTATTATTAAAAAATGTGACGTAGTTATGCTTTTTGTAAGTTGTTTTGCTACAATAACCATGTTCAAGAACAAAAATTTGACCATCAAGGGGAGCCGATGGAATGAATGATTCTTATTTAAAGATCTTGGGCTTAAGTCTAGGACTCGCAGTGATGGCACAGACAGGCCATACTGCTGCAATTAAAGATACGACCAAGCCAATACAATCGTTAATTGTTGTGGTAGATAAACAATCACCGATTGAAAAAGCGCTCAATCAACAAAAGCGTGGCGAGAATAAACTGATCTCAGATAAAGATCAGCTTAAAGTTTTAACGTCGATTAAAACCACAGCCTCACAAAACTTTTTAGCTGAACAACATCAGAAATTTTCTTGTTTTGTACAAGCTTTATTCCAACCGCATACTTTGTAAAAATTTGATTTAGAAAAATAAATTCTACGCTCCTCAAAAGAATTTAGAAGCCCAATCGTTTATTGGTGAATTAACCCTTAAGCAGTTGGGCTTTTTCGTTATAATAGTTTCAATTTACATTCTGAATAATATTTAGTTATGAAAGTCCGTACTCGTATTGCACCCTCTCCAACTGGTTTTCCGCATGTAGGCACTGCCTATATCGCCTTGTTTAATTTATGCTTTGCACAACAACATGGTGGCGAATTCATTCTTCGTATTGAAGATACCGACCAACTCCGTTCAACCCCTGAATCTGAAAAAATGATTTTAGATTCACTACGATGGTTAGGTTTAAATTGGTCAGAAGGGCCTGATATCGGCGGACCTCATGCTCCTTATCGCCAATCTGAGCGAATGGGAATCTATAAACAATATGCTTTAGAACTTGTTGAAAAGGGTCATGCCTTTTACTGTTTCGCAACGGCGGAAGAGCTTGATCAAATGCGTGCTGAACAACAAGCCCGTGGTGAAACCCCTGGTTATGACGGTCGTGGCCTAAAACTTTCCCCAGAAGAGGTACAACAGCGTTTGGCTGCGGGTGAAGCCCATGTGATCCGTATGAAAGTCCCTGAAGAAGGCGTTTGCCAATTCAATGACTTACTTCGTGGTGAAGTGGAGATTCCTTGGGCGCAAGTCGACATGCAAATTCTACTCAAAACAGATGGTTTGCCAACTTATCATTTAGCCAATGTAGTCGATGACCATTTAATGGAAATCACCCATGTGATTCGTGGTGAAGAATGGATTCCATCTGCACCAAAACACCAGTTGCTCTACCAATATTTTGGTTGGGACATGCCAACATTGTGCCATATGCCATTGTTGCGTAACCCAGACAAGTCAAAATTGTCTAAACGTAAAAATCCAACCTCAATCAACTACTATAAAGACATCGGTGTGCTGCCTGAAGCGTTACTAAACTATTTAGGCCGTATGGGTTGGTCAATGCCAGATGAAAGAGAAAAATTCTCTTTGGCTGAAATGATTGAACACTTTGATATTCAACGTGTGTCTTTGGGTGGTCCAATTTTTGATGTTGAAAAACTAAACTGGCTCAATGGACAATGGATCAAAGCACTCAGCCCTGCTGAACTGTTAAATACACTTTTGGCTTGGAAATCTGATCGCCAAACCTTAGAAGATATTGCTGCGGCCATTCAACCACGTATTAACTTACTGTCTGAAGCAGTAAATTGGGCTGGTTTTTACTTCAATCAATTCCCAACATTGACCAAAGAGCAATTTGACAGCAAAAAGTTGACTGAAGAACAAGTTCGTCAAAGCTTACAATTTGCAATTTGGCGTTTAGAAAGCTTGTTTACCTGGAACAACGATACTGTGAGCCAAACATTGATGGATTTAGCGAATCAAATGGAAATCAAACTCCGTGATTTCATGCCAGCATTCTTTATCGCAATTGCTGGTTCAACATCATCTACTCCTGTGATGCAATCGATGGTCACCATTGGCCCGGATTTAACCTTTGCCCGTTTACGTCATGCACTTGAAATTGTGGGTGGCCCGAGCAAAAAAGAAGCAAAAGTTTGGGAAAAACTGAACGAAAGCATCAAATTGCCGAAAAATGATGCAGTTGATGAAGCTTAATTAAATTTTCTGTTGACGTGTGAGCGCAATATCCCTAATATTGCGCTCACACAGACTGGGGGTTATAGCTCAGTTGGTAGAGCGCTACAATGGCATTGTAGAGGTCAGGAGTTCGATCCTCCTTGACTCCACCAAAAGTTTTACCTGTGTTGCCTCACTTGTCCCTATCGTCTAGAGGCCTAGGACATCGCCCTTTCACGGCGGTAACCGGGGTTCGAATCCCCGTAGGGACGCCATATTCAAGATGGCGACATCTTTGTAAAAAGCCCAAGCATAATGACTTGGGTTTTTTATTGCCTAAATTTTGCTTTTAAGCTGCTATTCAGTCTTTTTTGCATTCTAAAATAGAACGATTAGAATATGCTTAGATTATAAATGTGGAGCCACCATGCAATACCAATGTCCAAAGTGCCAAAGTCGAAAAATCTTGCCTGTTACCCATGGGAATACGCCTGCTGTACGTCCTGTTGTTCCAAAAAGCTTGGTATTTTTGATTCCGTTACTGTTTATTTTGTTGTTACTGGTCGTCATTAGTATTGTGATGTGGATTTTCAGCAACGGTGCAGGTCAAACATTGCAAATTGCAACAGTTGTGGTCTTCATTGCAGCTGTGATTGCAGGGGTAATGTTTTGGCGTGATCTGCCTGATTTTAAAATATCAATGCAATCATTTATGCAAGCCAATAAAAGCTGGAAGTGCCGTGACTGCAATCATGAGTGGCAAATCTAATCCTTCAGCTTTGCCTCATGTTCAAATCAAACCATTCACCTTAATGTGAATGGTTTTTTGCTTCATCTGTATGTGTGTCATCATCAGCATTACTGTGATCATGCCCATCTGATTCATGCGAATGCACCATACACTCATTGTCTTCAATTTGTAGCGTCATCTCAGTAATCCCATGTTGATGGCTGAGCATTTCCATGACCTGTTGATACAGTTGATTCCGATCCGCTTCTGGTGCAAATAAATGTACTGTCAGATGCACATTTTTAGATGTAATGGCCCAAACCTTAAGTTGATGAATACTTTCTACACCTTTAACCGATAAAAGATCATTACGTAATTTTTCAATATCAATTTCCTCAGGCACACCTTCCAGTAAGATATTGATACTTTGTTTTAGCAGAACCCATGTTCTTGGTAAGACCCAAAAGCCAATGAGTACAGCAATAATCGTATCCACCCACATCCAGCCGGTGAAATAAATAATTGCGCCCCCGATGATCACCCCCACAGAACCCAGTGCATCACTTAACACTTCCAGATAAGCACCTTTTATATTGAGGCTTTCCTTTGAACTGGAGAATAAAATCTTCATTGAAATGAGGTTAATCACCAACCCAATAACCGCCACAACCATCATACCGACACTCTGAATTTCAGGGGGTTGGCTAAAGCGCTGATACGCCTCATAGAGAATATAAATTGCAACCACAAACAGCATCATGGCATTAAACAGCGCTGCTAAAATTTCAAAACGCTGATAGCCAAAGGTCCGTTTATCATCTGCGGGTAATTTACCAATTTTGATGGCAACCAATGCAATTGCCAATGCTGCTGCATCAGTAAACATATGTGCTGCATCGGACAATAAAGCCAAGCTTTGCGTCATGAAACCCGCAATCACTTCAACAATTAGAAAGGTACTGGTTAACGCCAATGCAAAGGTTAGTTTTTTTACATTTCCTTCTGTGACGACAGCATGACTATGATCATGCCCTTGTTGTTCACTCATGTTCATACCTCTGATTTTGTTTTATCAAAATATTGAATATTTTTTCTATTTATTATTGATAATAATTATTATTATCAATAATAAGGTTTCTTCTATATAATGGCGACTATATTTTCCACAGTTCAAATACCCCTGTTAATGGAATATCGACAATGAAAAAATACCTCTACCTTTCTGTACTTCTTTGCTCTTATAGTTATGCACATGAACCCTATGTTGCACCTCTGGGCTATAACACCACAAATACACAAATCCCAGTGATTGCATCCTATGCTGAAGAAGCACTAAATGCAGAACATGCCATGAAACAAACCGCGCTCAACGTGATTCAACCAGATCAAAGCAAATTACAAGTTGAAGCTGCAAGCACTTTAAAATCGGCTACGGTGTTTGACTTAGCCTTACCACAAGCAGGCACCTATCACCTGTTCAGCAAAGCGTCTTTCCCACTCAAATATGTCCAACATAATAAAGAATGGAAAATGCTTTTTGATGTCCCTGCTGAGAAAGCAGGTAAGATCGCTGAGCGCGAATATGTGATTCCTGCTGACTTTAAGAAACCGCCTGTACCGATCACCATTAACCGAGAATGGTCAATCCAAAGCTATATTTCTAAAGAAAAAACGTCACCTATTCAAAACAACACTGATGCTGCAATACAAGTCGAATTTAAAACCCACCCCAACAGCATTACTGCGCAGCAACCTGTACAAATCTTGATTAAAAAATCAGGACAAGCACTCAAAAATGCTGAACTGCTCATTCGTGCTCAAGGGCAAACCGATAAACAAGCACAAAAAGTTCTAGTTGCTCAAGATGGTTCAGCAACAGTCACTTTTCCTTATTCAGGGCAATATTTGCTTGAAGTCAGTGAAGCATTTAACAAAACCACTCAACCTGTAAATCAAAATTACACCATCATTAGTTTAGGTGTATTGCCTATCAGTCAATAATAAACTGTCTATACAGTTTCAATGCCTCACCCTTCTTGGCTAAGAACGGTGAGGTTATTTTTAAATTAACGATCAACCATCCGTTTGTGCTTTAACTTTACGTTCATTCATCCAGCGATAAATCACCGGTAAAATCACCAAAGTCAGTAAGGTGGATGACATGATGCCGCCAATCACCACGGTTGCCAGTGGACGCTGAACTTCCGCACCTGTCCCTGTAGCCAACGCCATCGGCACAAAACCTAACGATGCCACACAAGCCGTCATCAATACGGGCCTTAAACGTAAAATTGCACCTTGCCATGTGGCCTGATAAACATCCAGTTGTTGACGTAATTCCTTAATAAAGGTCAACATCACCAAACCATTTAATACCGCCACACCTGAGAGCGCGATAAAGCCCACACCTGCAGACATCGACAATGGTATACCGCGAAGCCACAGTGCAATCAAACCACCACACAGTGCAAATGGCACACCAGTAAATACCAGCAAACTTTCCTTAAAGTTATGGAAAACGGCCATCAACAGCACAAAAATAGTTATCAACGCCAGTGGAACGACCAGCTGCATACGTGCCTTCGCAGAGGTTAGGTTTTCGAACTGTCCGCCATAACTCAACCAATAACCCGCAGGCATTTCCTGCTTCGCCAAAGTCGATTGTAATTCGGTGACAAATGAGCCCAAATCGCGCCCTTCGACATTGGCAGTCACAACGACACGACGTTTACCATTTTCACGACTAACCTGATTAATACCGAGGATATTTTCAACTTTAGCCACATCCTGAAGTTGGATTAGACCACCATTCGGTGTTTGAATAGGTAAAACGGCCAGATGTTCAGGTGTACGTTGAGCATCATCCAGACGAATCACAAAGTCGAAACGGCGGTCACCTTGTAGGATTTGCCCAACATTCTGCCCACCGACGCTGGTTGCCACCAAGTCTTGAATCGCTCTCACCGACAGACCATATTGCGCTGCCGCGGCTTTGTTCACTTCAACATTTAAAAGTGGTAGGCCTGAAGTCTGTTCCACATTGACGGCAGTTGCGCCAGTAATCCCTTTGATTTGTTGTGCAATCTTAGTGGCTTGTTGATTCAACACCTCCATATCATCGCCAAAAATCTTGATCCCCACATCACTTCGCACACCAGAAATTAATTCGTTGAAACGCAGCTCAATCGGTTGAGAAAACTCACTATTATTTCCGGGTAATGTACCAAGAAATGCAATCATACGTTGACGTAGCTCATCAATTGTTTGCTTTGGATTCTTCCATTCATCACGTGGCTTTAACAGCACCACAGCATCGGAAATATTAGGTGGCATGACATCTGTTGCCACTTCTGCCGTCCCTGTACGGGCAAATATAGCTTTGATTTCTGGAAACTCTTTGAGCAATAACTTTTCAGTATTCTCCTGCATACGTAAAGACTGCTCTAGGCCAGTACTTGGTGAACGCATTTGTTGTACTGCAAAATCGCCCTCACTCAAGGTGGGTGCAAACTCACTACCAATTTGAGTGGCAAGCACACCTGTTAAAAACAGAATACTCACCGCAAGGGTGACGACTAACATTCTAAAGTTATAGGCTAAATTGAGTAGTTTTTCATATTTTTGCTTTAACCACAGCATCCAGCGACTTTCTGTTTCTTTAACTTCACCATTAACAAATAAAGCCACTGCAGCAGGGACAAAAGTAACCGAAAGAATGATTGCACCCACCAATGCCAATACCACCGTCATAGCCATTGGGTGAAAGAGCTTCGCTTCAACACCAGACAGAGCGAAAATAGGCAAGTACACCACTAGAATAATTAATTGACCAAAGATTAAAGGGCGACGCGCCTGCTTTGCCGCAAGAAAAACTTCTTTAAAACGTTCTGCTCGTGAGAGTAATCTGCCTTTTGCATGCTGTGCCTCTGCCAGTCGCCGAATACAGTTTTCAACAATAACGACCGCACCATCCACAATGATCCCGAAATCCAGTGCGCCTAAGCTCATCAGATTGGCACTAATTTTCTGCTCAGCCATACCCGCCAAAGTAAACAGCATCGATAACGGAATCACACACGCAGTAATTAACGCGGCACGGAAATTACCAAGAAATAGGAACAGAATAACAATAACCAGAATGGCCCCTTCTACAAGGTTCTTCTGTACTGTACTAATCGCACGCTCGACCAAAGCTGTCCGGTCATATACGGTTTGAATCACAATACCTTTCGGTAAAGATTGCTGGACTTCCTTGATTTTGGCATCCACTGATTTCGCCACAGTACGGCTATTTTCACCCATCATCATCATGGCGATACCGAGTACTGTTTCCTCGCCATTGTAAGTTGCACCACCTGTACGTAGATCATGTCCAATCGAAACAGTCGCTACATCTGCAACTCGGATCGGAAAACCATTTTTATTGCCGATACTTACATTTTGAATATCTTCAATATTGTTCAAGGTTCCTGGAACACGTACTGTCAATTGCTGCCCATTGGTTTCAATAAAACCAGCACCACGGTTTTCATTGTTTCCAGTTAAAGCGTTTTGTAGATCACTGACAGGGATTTGTAATTGTTGCAAACGATTTAAATCAGGCGTGACCACATAGGTTTTATTGAAGCCGCCAATGGAGTTGACCTCTGCAACACCAGGAACACGTTGTAACTGCGGTCGTACAATCCAGTCCTGAATTTCACGTAAATCCATTGCTGTATAGGGCGTACCATCAGGTTTTTTCGCATTCGGCTTAGCCTTGATCACCCACTGATAAATCTCCCCTAGCCCTGTCGATACAGGGGACATTGTCGGTGCAATATCATCTGGCAGTTCGGTTTGGGCTTCTTGTAAGCGTTGATTAATCTGTTGTCGTGCCCAATAAATATCCGTTCCATCTTTAAAAATAATGGTCACTTGCGATAAACCATAACGGGAAATAGAACGGGTCAACTCTAGCTTAGGTAAACCCGCCATCGCAGTTTCTATGGGATAGGTAATCCTTTGCTCAACTTCTAATGCAGTAAAACCAGCCGCTTGGGTATTCACTTGCACTTGGGTATTGGTAATATCAGGTACAGCATCAATCGGTAATTTTTGATAACCGTAAATCCCTACGCCAATCCATGCCACAATAAACAGCATGACCCAAATGGCATTTTTAATCGAAAATTGAATCAGTCGATCAAACAATCCTTCAGGTTGAGGTAATGCTGAATCCGCATCGAGATCTAACTTAGAATCAGAAGAATCATTAATGCCCATGGCTCGCCTCTCCTTTTTCTAATTCAGATTTCAGCAAGAAGCTGCCTTGAGCTGCATATTGCTGCCCTTGGGTCAAACCAGACTTCACTTCAATCCACTGACCATCACCGGATACCTGACCCAGTACAACAGGCTGTGCAGTAAACTCGATTTTCTTGTCATGTTCACTGGAAACGAAAACAATATCCTTTCCTTCAACTTTCTGTATGGCACTTTTCAGTACACGCAATGCTTGAGCAGTGCCTTGTTGTTGCAGTTGAACATTGACCATCAAATTCGGGCGTAATTCAGCCGCATTCGACAACACTTTGGCACGCATTTGTAAACGTCCAGTCTGCACATCAGCTTCACTATTTAAACTTTGAATCTGTGCTTTAAAGGTATTCCCTGTTTGCAGTGACTTAAATTCCAGCTGTTGATTTGGTGCAATCGCTGAGAATTCAGAACTTGGTACAATAAATTCAAGCCATAACTGATCCAGTTGATCAATGATAAATAACTGGCTGGCAAGCTGTACATTTTCACCCATGACCAAATCTTTTTTGCTGATGATGCCTGCGATTGGTGCTGTGAGAACATAGCGACCATTACTGCTCGATGAGGCACCAAAAGCAGATAAACGTGATCTGGTGGCTTGTACCTGAATCTGTGCTTGTTTATAGGCATTGTAAGCCCGTTGATAATCCTGCTTGGCAGAAATACCTTGTGACCATAACTGACGCTCTCGTTCATAGTCCTGACGTGCCAGCTCTAAGCTTGTTTGTGCGACCTGTAAATTCGCCTGCTGATCAACCAAATCAGGCACCACCAAGGTCGCCAATGCCTGCCCTTTTTGCACACGCTGGCCTAACTCAACATTGACTGCAACCACCTGCCCACTAAATGCAGGTGATACATGTGCTTGACGGTCGGTATTGACCATAACCTTTGCAGGATAAGAAGCTGATTTGGTAACAGTACCCATCTCTACTTTAGCAAGTTTGATTCCTTGTTCAGTAATCTGCTGAGCAGTCAAACTAATGGCTTCAGCATTCTCTTTCTCGCCACCCTCTTCTTCACTGTGCTTCGCTTCTTCGGAACCATCTTTGGTGGTTCCCTTAGCATTTTCATCATGTGAATGTCCTTCTTCAGCATGTTCTGCTTCTTTTTCACCGCCTTCTTTGCTCGTGCCTTTTTTGGTTGAAAAGAACAACCCCATGGCAATAAGAGCAGTCATTACAATAGTAATGATGATCAGTAGGCGTTGAGAAATTTTGCCTTTCTGAAGTTTAAAAGATTTAAATTGATTCAGCATATTAATTTCCCCCACCCACGATTGGTAAAGCTTGTGTTTCCTGCCATAAACTCTGATTGATCTGTGCTAAAGCGTCTTTTGCCATGATTTGACTTGGTTCAATACCGAGACTCAGACTTTCCGCTTCAATGGCACGTTGCCAGCCATCTTTCAATAATTGCACTTTTCTCAAACGCACTTCTTGCAACTGTAACGTTGCGAGTTGCACATCGTTAACGGCAAATTTACCGACAGTAAACCCCTGCAAAGTTTTACGTTGAACCTGAGCTGCAAGCGGAATCTGAGACTCATCGACTGCTTTAAACTGTACTTCCAGTCCTTGCAATTCAGTCAATAATGTTCCCACCTGCAAAGCATTTTGGCGGAGATAAAACTCCTGTTGTCTACTGAGTAAATCCTGCTTTGCTTGCGCAATTTGCACACCGTATTGCTGGCGGTTGAAAATATTCAATGGGATAGAGACCCCTACAACTAAAGCATTGTCAGTCGAGGTTTCAGGTGATCGAGTACGATTCACGCCTAAATTCACAGTCGGATTAGGCCGTGCCGAAGCTTTTAATTGCGCCACTGTCGCTTTTGCTTGCAACACCTGTAACTGACGTGATTTTTCAAAAAGATTGTCGGCGAGATATTCTTGTACCTGTTGGTGTGTCGAAGACGGCCATAAAGATTGAGGATTTAAACCGATACGAATCGATTTATCAGCATCCCCCCAAAGGTTGGACAATTGCTGCTTGGCAACTTGCACCTGCAAATCGGCTTGACGATATAAGCGAGCATTTTCTGCATGACTCAGTCTGGCACGATCTACATCAACCTGAGCGACACTTCCGGCTTGATAGCGCTTCTGAATCGCATTCAGATTTTCTTCACTGACGTTGAGCTGCTCTTGAACCACGTTGCGTTCTAACTCAAAAATCGCGAGCTGTGACCATTGGTATTTCACAGCCAATTCAAGTTGAGCCTGATAAATCCGCTGATTTAAGTCACTTTGATCTTTTGAAAGTTGTGCCAACCTCTGTGCTGACTTACGTTCACCAAAAATATCCAATCGTTGAGAAACACCAATTGAAAGCTCTTGATCTTGATTGGAACCAAAACCCGTTTGCGATACGGATAACTCTGGATTTGTCCACAGTTTTGCTTGTTTGATGTTCGCCGTTGCAATTTGTTGCTGTGTTTGCCAGACGTTCTGCGTTTGCTGATATTGCTCAGTTTTTGCAATTGCCTGTTGTAAGGTTAATGCTTGAGATGGGTTGTCTGCCCAACTAAGAGATGACATCACACTCAACATCAGTGCACCGAGCAAAGACGGCCTAAAACCAAATACAGGCTTTTGTACTAAATTACGTATTTCTTTTGACATAAAAATGCCCCACTAAATTAAACCATTAGCGGTGGGCAATCTTTTTGGCTACCCCACCTTATAGCGGGGATGAGAGAGGCGGAGGATTGGGCAAATATAGATCAGGTGACTGGTACAAATTATTCCAGCCAATAAAGCGGGATTCAGGGTAGCCTATACCTATAAACTTAGGCTGCGCTGTTTGTTGCTGATCATCAACCACAATAAAATGCGCAAAGGAAGGCAAATGGTCACGATGATCATCATTTATATGATTAAGGAAATCATTGGAACGCACATCATGTTGGTGTGCTGATAATTGTTTTGACGCGGACTGATCAGAAATCGGTTTATCTATCCCATACACATCCAATAGCTGCGGATGCTGTTGCTGATCTTGAGTACAATCAGGCGCATTATGGTGCCCAAAATGCTGACTAATTAATCTTTGTGATGGAAGCGCAGTATTTTCATGATCACAAAAAGCCGCCGCTACATTCCAAAGACTTTGGAACATAAACAAACTAAGCAAGACTGTGATGAAAACACTTGAGCGTTTCACAGATTCTATCCGAAATCAAAAAAACAACCTAAATATAGCAAATTTTCTCAATGTAATAAAATTACAGTGCGTGATTTAATCTTTTAAATAAAAATTGTTGGTTTGTTAAATAATGTATTTTTTAACAAATGTGTAAAAATCGCAATTGACAAATTACATTTAACTATTTGCAAAGTGAAAAAAATCAGCTAGATTAATTATATCTAATCATTTTTTTGTGATTAGCAGTCTCTTTTACTTTGTTAATGGATTAGCAAGGAGGTTGTATATGTTGGTACATATTTTTAACCGTTTTTTAGGAGATTCAACATCTCGCCGGGCATTTGAACAGAATGCTTCCGAAGCTGCTCTCGAAAAAGCGCAAGCACATCATTTTGAAGATCAAAATCTAAGTTTAGATGAAATCGCAAATCGTAATGCTATGTGGTGCTACTTAAGAGCTGCTTTACGTGGAGATCAAGAAGCTCAGTATAAAATGGGACTCAGCTACTTAAATGGACAACTTGGGTTAGACCGAAGTTATAGTCATGCAGAAAAGTGGCTTGAACAAGCTGCACATCAAGGTCATACCCACGCCAAAGAACAATTAAAAAAAGCATATGATGAGCTTGCTTTTTCATAAATCATGATAAAAATATTACATATATCCACCTATAAACAGAGTTGAAATAAACTCTGTTTACTTAAAAATATATTCAAATTTTCAAGTGAATTTATTTGGTTATGTTTTATACAACAAGATTGATTTTTTGCTTTTAATACTCATTTTTATATGGTAAAAATCACGAAATAAGTAAAAATATAATAGAGTATTTACTCTAAAAATATTTTATAAATTCAGTCACTTAATACTAGTATTTTTATTTTTTTTGTATATTATTGCCTTCCAACAAAAGTGATCATCTTTTAAACAAAGACCCAATCACCCGAAACAAAAAATACAGCATATATTTATGCCAGTAGAATCAGGAAAATAGCTATGAATCAAAAATTAGAGCAACTTTTTCAAAAAAAGGTTCAAGGTAAAATTGCACTAATCACAGGTGCATCTAGTGGTATCGGTTTAACGGTTGCAAAAAAACTCGCAGCAGCAGGTGCACATGTACTTTTAGTGTCTCGTACTGAAGAAACATTGAAAGAAGTTCAAGCTGAAATTCAGGCTGAAGGTGGGCAGGCTGATATTTTCCCTTGCGACCTAAATGATATGGATGCTATTGATGAAGTGTCTAAACAAATCATTGCCTCTGTTGATCATATTGATATTTTGATCAATAACGCAGGTCGCTCGATTCGCCGCGCGGTACATGAATCTGTTGACCGTTTCCATGATTTTGAACGTACGATGCAGCTGAATTACTTTGGCGCAGTTCGTTTAGTTTTGAATATTTTACCGCAAATGATGGTTCGTAAAGACGGTCAAATTATCAATATCAGTTCAATTGGTGTTTTGGCGAATGCAACTCGCTTCTCTGCTTATGTTGCATCAAAAGCAGCATTGGATGCATTTAGCCGTTGTTTATCTGCGGAAGTACATTCACATAAAATTGCGATTACTTCAGTTTATATGCCTTTAGTCCGCACGCCGATGATTGCACCGACTAAAATTTATAAATATGTACCAACACTTTCGCCTGAACAAGCAGCAGATTTAGTGGCATATGCGATTGTGAAACGACCGAAGAAAGTTGCGACAAACTTAGGCCGTTTAGCTTCTATTACTTATTCGATTGCGCCTGGAATCAATAACAAATTAATGTCAATTGGCTTTAATTTGTTCCCAAGTTCTACTGCGTCTGTGGGTGAGCCACAAAAATTGAATCTGGTACAAAGAGCATATGCGCGTTTGTTCCCAGGTGAGCATTGGTAAGCTTAAGATGTCATGGAAAGTTTACGCTTGAGTAAGCTTTCCAACCAATCAATAAAGAATTGGAAATATACTGGTCGATACTTTCTTTCTAAAAAAAGAAAATTGATGGGTATTTTTAGACATGCTTCGTGCTCAAATATTCTGGTTAATCTTTTGGTCTCGATAAACGGGATTGCATCAAAAGCTGGAATCTGAATAATCCCCAACCCTTGCAAACCCGCATGTAAATAACTTTCGGTATCCTCAACTGAAAGTTGATAAGGGAGTTTGATCTGGGTATCTTTAAATACCAGACTTCCAAAATCTGAATCCATATTTTTCATTTGATAACCAATCATAATATGCTGATTTAACGGCTCTTTTTCTAGAGTATTCTTCAATGTATTTAAATATTTTGGAGCAGCAACTGTATATAAATCAACGTTTGTGATGGGTCTCACAATTAGATTTTCATTCATCACATTTCCAACACGAAGCACACAATCCAGTCGCTGTTCAATTAAATCCGAATAGTGATCGTGGCTATAAATTGAAATTTTAATATTGGGATACTTTGCATAGAATTCATGCAGATAAGGAAGAAGATATTGCGTTGAAATTCTTAACGGTAAGCCAATTTTAACTTGTCCCTTATATTGACGGTTTTTTAATTTAAACTTATTTAGCCCTTCAGCCTGAAAAATCAATTGTTGAACTTCTTTAAGAAACTGAACCCCATCATTGGTTAAGTTAACTTTTCGCGTTGTTCGATTAAATAACAATACTTGATATTCTTTTTCTAAGCCTTGTATTGCATAGGTAATTGTTGAACGTGGTAAATCCAGCATTTTAGCGACTTGGGCAAATGAATGCTTTTCCGCAACTAAGCAAAAAATTTTTAGCCGGTCAATTTTATCCATTTATTATTCAACTTTTTCAAACAATCTATTCGATTCTAATCACTATTTAGAACAAAAAATAGCTTTTAGAATTTCAGCATCATTTATCAAAATTGGAGAATAAAAATGATGCAGCATAGCTTAAAAGATAAAACAGTGATTATTACGGGTGGCGCTAAAAACCTAGGTGGTCTGATCGCGCGAAAATTTGCAGAACAAGGAGCAAATCTTATCATTCACTACAACAGTCTAGAAACCCAAAAAGATGCAGAAGAAACACTCAAAGCCGTTGAACAACTTGGTGTTAATGCAACGTTGATACAAGCAGACCTCTCTAATATTCAAAATATCGAAACATTGTTCATCAAAGCCAAAGAAATCTTCGGTGGTGTCGATATCGCGATTAATACCGTAGGGCGAGTACTTAAAAAACCATTGATTGAAACAACAGAACAAGAGTTTGATTCAATGAATGACATTAACAATAAAATTGCCTATTTCTTCATTCAATCTGCGGGTAAACATCTTAACAATGGTGGAAAAATTTGTTCTATCGTGACCAGCCTTTTGGCAGCCTACACAGGATTATATTCAACCTATGAAGGCTTAAAAGCACCTGTAGAACACTATACACGTGCAGCATCGAAAGAGTACGGCGATCGTGGTATTTCCGTCACTGCTGTTGCACCGGGTCCAATGGATACACCATTTTTCTATGGTCAAGAAGCGCCTGAAGCAGTGGCCTATCATAAATCTGCCTCTGCACTGGGTGGTCTAACCAAGATTGAAGATATTGAACCTTTGGTACGCTTTTTAGTGACAGAGGGTTGGTGGATTACAGGTCAGACTATTTTTGCCAATGGTGGTTATACAACACGATAATAATAAATTGCCCATTTATTGAAATGGGCAATTTATTGCTAGATCTGATGATTCCGATCTACCCATTCTGCAGTCAGTGCAATGGTCTGTTTAAGATTGGTTTCTGGTATTTGCCATTTCTTATTTAATGTTAAAAACTGATCCATATTTAATTGCTCAGTTCGGATAAAGCTCAACATCTCAGCAGATAGATCCAGCTTTTGAGCAAGCCACTTCCATCTTAAAATCAATTTTAAGATGTGTAGCGAAACAAAATATTGCGGTGCTTTTAGATTTAATCTGTGAGCCGCATTGTCAATAAGAGCTTGTAAAGAAATCTGAGTAGGATTGGCAATCAATATATCTTGGTGAATTGTGAGTTGATCCTGTGATGCTTTGAATATCGCATTGACCAACATTGTCACTGAAACCAAAGGTAAATAATGCTGAGGAGTTGCAGGAATTGCGGTCATTTTACCCTGTTTAAGCTGGGTAATCAGGTGAGCAATTGGCTGGTTTTCTGCAATTTCGCCAGAATTTTCATCCCCTACCACTGTTGCTGGATGGATTACTGTCCAATCAATTTTCAACTGTTGAGCGCATTTTACCCAAGCAAAATGAGCTTCAATTTTAGAAGCCTCATAAGCACCCAGTTTTTGGTACACCCGCCCCCAATTCGTACTCTCGATATTTTCTAAACAGACCCCAGCATCTTGTAAGTGCTGAGTGAGTGTCAACATATAGCCAGAAAGATGAATTGCCCGTTTCAATTGGCAATGCTCGTTTACGCATTCAAGTAAATTGATTAAGCCTCTAACATTGACTTCCCTTGCCTGTTGTGTCGAAAGATTCCATGCAAATAATGCACTGGTATTAAATAAATAATTTACCTTAGCAAGCCGTTTCCAATCTTCAGCTGAAATACCCAAATCAGGCAAGGTAACATCGCCTTGTAGACAGAATAATTTTTGATGACTTATTCCTTGTTTTTCCAGCCACGTTCTCAAACTCAGCTCTTGCTGATCGAGACGACGACACAAGGCAAAAACTTGGTCATTGCTTTGAAGTAATCGTGCTACAAGAAATTTACCAATAAACCCTGTTGCACCAACCACCAAAGCAACTTTTTCTACACTTTGATTATTTTGCATCACTTTATACACCCTTTATATGCTCGCACTTAAGCTAAAGGATGGAGTACACTCCACAGTCAAGTGTTTCTTGCAAATACATAAAATTTGGAGCAAGTGATGTTAATCGGTGAATTATCAGAGCAATTAAATCTCAGTCGGGATACCATTCGTTTTTATGAAAAGCTTGATCTTATCCGCCCATTGACACGAAATAATGGTTATAAGGATTATTCAAAACAAGACTTACAGCAATTACAACTGATTCAAGTCGCTAAAAATTTAGGTTTTACTTTGGCTGAAATTAAACAGATTTTAGACTTGGTCAACGTTAATGAAATTCCAGCAGAACAATTTCATATGATTTTAAAAGACAAGCTCAGTGTCATTGGTGAAAAAATTCTCCAATTACAGAATATTCAGAATCTACTTGAAAATCTTGTGGTTGGGGAAGCATGCCCATTTAAAAAAGATTGTGATCTTTCTGCAATTGTCTAATCCATAAAAAACCGCCTTACGGCGGTTTCTTTATGGAGAAATTAAGGCTTATTTAGACCCTTTAATCCCTGCTTGTAATAACAACGCACCTAAACCACCAATTTTGTTTTCTTGAGGTTTAGCTGCTTGTGGTTTCTTGTCATGACGTGGTGCTTTGTCTTTATTGTCATAGTTTGGACGACCTTGCTGTGGACGTTTACCCTGAGGCTTACGCTCACCGCGTTGTTCATTGTTATTGAACTCACGCTTTTGACGTGGTGCTTTAGCTGGTGCTTCCGAACCTTCTGGGCGCATCGATAAATTCACACGATTGCGCTCAGCATCTACTGTCAACACACGTACTTGTACGATTTGCCCTGGTTTCACCACTTTATGTGGATCAGAAACAAATTCATTGGCAAGTTCTGAAATATGTATTAGACCATCTTGATGCACACCAACATCGACGAATGCACCGAAGTTAGTCACATTGGTAATCACACCCTCAAGCTGCATCCCTTCAGTCAATTGACTGACTTCAGTGATATCTTCACGGAATTTTGCTGTACGGAACTCTGGACGAGGGTCGCGACCTGGTTTTTCCAACTCGCTTAACACATCTTGAATTGTTGGTAGACCAAATTTGTCGTCAGCAAAATCTTCTGCTTTCACTTGACGAATAATTTCAGTATTACCAATGATATCTTTCACTGTGGTCGCTTTCGCTTCAACAATTTTGTTGACCAAACCATACGATTCAGGGTGAACAGATGATGCATCTAGAGGTTCTGAGCCATCTTGAATACGTAAGAAACCAGCAGCTTGCTCAAATGTGCGCTCGCCTAAACGTGGTACATTTTTCAATGCTTGACGATTGTCAAAACGACCATTTTCTTTACGGTAATCTACAATTTGCTGTGCAATGGCTTTATTTAAACCTGCGATATAGCCCAAGATTGCTGGAGATGCTGTATTTACATCTACACCCACCGCATTCACACAGTCTTCAACCACAGCATCTAATGTTTTTGCCAAATTGGTTTGATTCACATCATGCTGATATTGACCTACACCAATAGATTTAGGGTCAATTTTTACCAGTTCAGCCAATGGGTCTTGTAAACGACGTGCAATTGAAACAGCGCCACGAATCGCAACATCAAGCTCAGGCAGTTCAGCAGAAGCCAATTCTGATGCTGAGTAAACAGATGCACCAGCTTCACTTACAGAAACACGCGTTAATGTAAGATCCGCATTTGCAGCCATCATTTCTGCAACAACAGCTTCAGTTTCACGACTCGCAGTACCATTGCCAATCGCGATTAAATCTACATTAAATTCACGGCAAAGACGTGCAAGTTCAGCAATCGAACCTGCTTTATCTTCTTTTGGTGCAAATGGATAAATTGTGCTATGCGCAAGCACATCACCTGAATTTGAAACAACCGCCAGTTTCACCCCTGTACGAATACCAGGGTCAACACCTAAAGTTGTACGTGAACCTGCAGGTGCAGAAAGCAATAAATGACGTAAGTTTTCTGCAAACACGTCCATTGCTTCTGATTCTGCTGCAAGGCGCTTTTCAGTCAACAAAGAATGCTCAATCGTTGGGCGAATTTTACCTAACCAAAACAGCTTTGCGATTTGCTTTAAGAAATCTTGACGTGCTTGTGGCTGAACACTTTCAAGCGCGTATTCAGTTTCAATACGTGCAAGTGGTGCATGATCATCACCATCAACTTTAAGACCCAATACATTTTCTTGGCGGCCACGTAGCATTGCCAATAAACGATGCGAAGGAACTTTATTTAAATTTTCAGAGAAATCAAAGTAATCACGGAATTTCTTACCGACTTCTTTTTTCTCATCAGATGCCACTAAACTTTTTAACACCGCTGTTTTGGCAAATGTTGATTTAAGTTCCGTGGTTAATGAAATATTTTGTGCCCAGTCATCAATGATGATGTGTTGAATCGCGTCTAATTGGCTTTCAACATCTGGGTATTCTTCATGGCTAAAACCAGCCAAAGCTTCAGTCGGATCAATTTGCTCTGCGATAATTTTCTCAGCAAATTCCCCTAATCCTGCTTCTCTCGCTTTGAATGATTTACTGGTACGTTTTGGACGGTACGGTGCGTAAAGTTCTTCTAATGCATTTTTTGTTTCAGCGCCATTTACCCGAGCAAGTAAGTCATCAGAGAGCTTATTTTGTTCTTTTAATGATTCGATTACTTTTTCACGGCGTTCAAATAAATCACGTAGATAAACAAGGCGTGTATCAAGTTGGCGTAATTGGATGTCGTCTAAGCCTTGCGTTACTTCTTTACGGTAACGTGCAATAAATGGAACACTAGAGCCTTCATCTATCAGTTTAATGGCAGCTTCTACTTGGTTTGGACGTACGGCAAGTTCACTTGCCAACTGCTGAACTAAGTCAGTCATCGTGTTTAATTCCACAAGGATAAGGACTAAAAGTTAGTGATTATAAAGACCAAGACCATAAAATCCACAATTGTTTTGCAAATTAGCAGTGAAAAAAGTGATAAAAGATCATTTTTCTTGAGTTTTTACAGTGCAATCGGGTATTTCATCCTGCTTTGCTACATTTAAATTGCTTTGTAAAATAATTTTTCCAACTTTCCACTGTGCACCTTTGCGCTGTCCACCGCCATGAGAATTGAAATATTGCAAATCACATGGCTGATAACCCTGTTTACTTAGACGCTCTTGTACAAATATTGGTGGTGCTTCCATATACATGATTTCTTTCAGCAAAAATGCAGCATAGCGTCGCTCCTTGAGTCGAAAGTTACCCTGCACATCTGTTTGCGTTTCACCAACTTGAACCTGATCAATCGGTTGGTCAAATTGGTCAATCACTTGTCCTGAGATTTCAGGTCTGGAAAGTCGGCTAATACATGCACTTAAAGCAAAACTTATTGCCAAAATACATAAAACTTTCATTTGCATATGGTATATCTTTTTATTTATAAACATAGAATCATCTTAAATCGTTATAGATGTTGTTTTTTGGTTTCAAAACAGCCTGAAAATTGTATTTTTGAGCAATTTGATACATAGTCTTAACAAGAGCTTAGGCAGTATACTGAGATTGACGAATATTTATAATTTACAACATTAAGGGAGTACATCATGAGTTTGGTTGTACCTGCTGAAAATACAGATATCGTACATAACGAAACTGACCGCGTCGAACGCATTTTAGTAGTCGATGATGATGTGCGTTTACGTACCCTTTTACAGCGTTTCCTTGAAGATAAAGGCTTTGTGGTAAAAACGGCCCACGACGCAACGCAGATGGATCGCCTATTACAACGTGAGTTATTTTCACTCATCGTTTTAGACTTTATGCTTCCTGTAGAAGATGGTTTAAGCATTTGTAGACGTTTACGCTCATCAAATATAGATACACCTGTCATCATGCTGACCGCACGAGGCAGTGACTCTGACCGTATTGCTGGCTTAGAAGCTGGTGCGGATGATTATTTGCCTAAACCATTTAATCCAAATGAGTTATTAGCACGTATTCGTGCCGTATTACGTCGTCAAGTCCGTGAAGTTCCAGGTGCACCAAGTCAAAACGTAGAAGTTGTGTCTTTCGGCCCTTGGTCTTTAGATTTATCAACACGTACCCTGACGCGTGAAGGGCAAGTGGTCACATTAACCACAGGTGAGTTTGCGGTCTTGAAGGCATTAGTTCAGCATCCACGTGAACCATTAACACGTGACAAGTTGATGAATCTTGCACGTGGTCGTGAATGGGGTGCAATGGAACGTTCAATCGATGTTCAAGTTTCTCGCTTACGTCGTTTGATTGAAGAAAACCCTGCACGCGCACGTTATATTCAAACAGTTTGGGGCGTAGGTTATGTGTTCGTTCCAGATGGTGCGGAATAAATAGATCTTGATTCGATAGCATGAATCAGTTTCAAAAGTACTGGTCACATACTTGGTTTTGCATGTGTCCAGTATTTTTTTATCCATATTTATTCATCCTAAATAATAGTCTTGATGGCTTTGCCCTAGAGCTACACTTATTTACTTATGATTTCACTGGTATTTTAAATATAAGCATATTGGGCGACTCTACAAAAACTGTTTGATCTCAATGCAATAAGTCTCCTATTTTGTTGAGTTTAAATATTTTAATCTGAGTATTTATGACAATAAATAAGTTAAAGCCGAGTAACCTAACATTTTTAATATTGCGATAAATCTGCCATCCTTTAAACTGAAATCCATAGATTAAGAATATCGCACAGATTGGAATGCTCCTGTGAAATTAGAACCCATAGACCCACAAGAATTTACCGACTTTGTCACCTACAAAGAACGCAAACGTACACCTTGGGAACGCTTCCTCGATAAAGTCAAACCTCGTTCAGCGGCAATGCGCACCACAGTATTGGTGGTATTCGTGGTGTTCTTTAGCCTATTTATGTCACTGTGGTTTTTCTGGAAAACGCTTTATTTACCTGAAATTCAACAACATGCACGATTTTTGGCAGTTGAACTGGAAATGGTCAATAATCCGCGCTTGCAGATTTACCATGACGAAATACAACTCGATATTGACGAATGGTTAAAGCAACGGGTTGGGGTTGAATATGTTACAGATCCCAAAGAATACCCAAATGTAAAAGACAAAATTATTGCAGATTTCTTTACCAATCGTATTGAGAACCAGCTTGCTCAAGAATTAAAAATCAAAGATGTGACGGTTTATTTCCAGTTTAAGCCCAGTCCGCGCATTTGGGTTCAAACCCCTGAAATGAATGGCAATTGGGTCCGTGAACCTCTCAATACCTATGCTAACTATAGTCCTGAACTGATTTTAGCCTGGTTATTGGGTATTCCACTGATTGCCGCAGCGATCATCCTGACACTGGTCAGACAGCTCAACCGCCCGTTACGTCGCTTACAACATGCAGCAAATAACTACAGTAAAACAGGAAAGGCACCCTACTTGGAAACCAATCACGGACCACAAGAAATTCGTGAGGTGAATCAAGCTTTTAACCAGATGGTGTATACACTTGAACAAACTGAACGTGATCGCCAAATCATGTTGGCGGGTATTTCTCATGATTTAAGAACACCGCTGACACGGATCCGTTTAAGTGCAGAGATGATGTCTGATGATGACTTTTTAAAAGAAGGTTTGATTTATGATGTTGATGATATGGATGCCATTTTAAGCCAGTTTATTTCCTATATGCGTGATGGCTCAGATGAGGAGCTTCAAGAAACCAATATCAATGCTTTGCTACAAGAATTAATCATTCAGTTTAAACCCTTAGATATTCAGTTCACGCCGCAAGAATTACCGATCATTACTGCACGCTCACTGTCGTTAAAACGCCTGATTGGCAATCTCATCAACAACTCAAAACGCTATGGGGCTGAACCAATTGAACTCAGTGCTTTTGTAGAAGATGAGCATATTAAAATCTGTGTAGCAGACAATGGTGAAGGAATTCCCGAAGACCAAATTGAAGGACTTATGCAACCTTTTGTCCGTGGTGATGCCGCACGTACAGTACAAGGGAGTGGTCTAGGTTTGGCCATCGTCAAACGGATTGTGGATATTCATCAAGGTGAACTGTTGATTTCCAACCGTCCTGAAGGCGGGTTACAAGCCATCATTTCACTACCAACTTCAATAAAAGTTGAGGAAGAATCGATACCTACAAATCCAATTCAAAAAATCAAACAAAGTTTGAGTGATCACTTTTAGTGATTGCTCAATAAACCAGCACTTAACTTTGTTTATTTAACAAACAGCCATCATTATTTTATTAATAAATAACAACTTAAAAACCATCACCAGAATTTATACCTGCATTTATTGAAAAAATTAGACCTTAGCATTAGAGGCATGCACAATTCAGTTTGAGGGCGGTACAATCCGTCTAGTTTTGAACAAGAATTGAGCGTAAACCATGTCTTTAGATCGTATTCGTTTAGCATCTCTCCATGACAAAGTCATGAGCGCAGAACAAGCTGCAACTTTTATCCAAGATGGGATGACTGTGGGGATGAGTGGATTTACTCGTGCAGGTGAAGCAAAAGCTGTACCTTTAGCGCTGGTAAAACAAGCCAAAGTGAATCCGTTGAAGATTACTTTAATCACAGGTGCAAGTTTAGGTAATGATCTAGACAAACAATTAACTGAAGCTGGTGTACTTGCGCGTCGTTTACCATTCCAAGTCGATAACACTTTACGTAAAGCCATCAACAATGGTGAAGTGATGTTCATCGATCAGCATTTGTCTGAAACTGTTGAGCAAATGCGTAACCTCCAGTTGAAAAAACCTGATGTTGCGGTGATTGAAGCGATTGCGATTACTGAAGATGGTGGCATCATTCCAACAACATCTGTGGGTAACTCTGCAAGCTTTGCAATTTTTGCTGAAAAAGTGATTGTTGAAATCAACACCAACTTAAGCCCTGCTTTTGAAGGCTTACACGATATTTATATCCCAACTTACCGTCCAACACGTCAAGCAATTCCTTTGACGCATGTTGATCAACGTATTGGTACACCTGCAATCAATATTGATCCTGCAAAAATCGTGGGTATCGTAATTAACAACGAATATCATGATTCTCCATCAACAGTGACACTACCAGATGATGAAACTCAAGGTATTGCCAACCACTTAATCGCATTCTTTGAAAAAGAAGTTGAAGAAGGTCGTTTACCTTCGAATCTTGGTCCTTTACAAGCAGGCATCGGTTCGATTGCCAATGCGGTATTAACTGGTCTTAAAGATTCTAACTTTGAAGATTTGGTGATGTATTCAGAAGTACTGCAAGACTGTACTTTCGAGTTGATTGATGCGGGTAAAATGAAGTTTGCTTCAGGTTCATCAATTACCCTTTCTGCTAAATATGGCGAAAAAGTATTTAACAACCTAGAACAATACAAAGACAAACTGGTTCTACGTCCACAAGAGATTTCAAACCATCCTGAATTGGTTCGCCGCTTAGGCATCATCGGGATCAATACTGCACTTGAGTTCGATATTTACGGCAACGTCAACTCGACCCATGTCTGCGGTACCAAGATGATGAATGGTATTGGTGGTTCAGGTGATTTCGCACGTAATGCACATTTAGCAATCTTCGTGACCAAATCAATTGCAAAAGGTGGCGACATCTCTTCTGTTGTTCCATTTGCTTCACATATCGACCATGCTGAGCATGATGTTGATATTCTTGTGACTGAACAAGGTCTTGCTGACTTACGTGGTTTAGCGCCTCGTGAACGTGCTCGTGCAGTCATCAACAACTGTGCTCACCCAATGTATCGTGATGCATTGAATGATTACTTTGATCGTGCATGTGAAAAAGGCGGTCAAACGCCGCATATTCTTCGCGAAGCACTTTCTTGGCACTATAACTTTGAAGAAACAGGCCATATGCTTGCTTCTTTAGAAGATCAAGCTAAAAAATCTGCATAAGATTTTAAATCTGATGTAAAAAGTAAAAACGCCCTTCAGGGCGTTTTTTTATGGGCTTATTTGGGTTTGAATGCCCACCCACTGATTTTTAAATATCTAAAGACTCAGATTGCAACACGCACTTTATCTTTCTTTTCAATAAACGCCACACCAGCTTGGTCCTGATTAATCATCTCAACCGCTTTCTCTGCAATCATAATTGCAGGGGCATTGGTATTGCCATTCACCACTTTTGGCATGATTGACGCATCGACCACACGCAGGTTTTGAATACCATAAACCCGTAACCGTGGATCAACCACAGCCATATCGTCTACCCCCATTTTACAACTTCCCACAGGGTGATAAACGGTATCTGAGCGATCTCTTAAAACTTGGCGAATGTCCTCATCTGTTTTTACCGTGGCTGTAAATAAATCTTCTTTAATCATGCTTTTAAAAGCATCAGATTGCATTAATTTCTGAGTGAGTTTAAAGCCTTTTACCATTTCTTCTAAATCAGATTCTTCACCATAAAAATTCGGATCAATCAATAAAGGATCATCGATACTTGGCCCACTTATCTTAATCGATCCCCGACTGACTGGATTTAAAAGGCAGACATGACAGGAAATACCATGCCCTGTGTGCATCGTTCGTGCATGGTTATCCACCAGTGCAATCACAAAATGTAATTGTAAATTTGGTAGACTTTGCTCATTTGAACTTTTAATAAAACCGCCACACTCAGCAAAATTCGTAGTCATCAAACCACGGCGTTCTTTACGATAACGCCTAATTTGTTTAAATAGATCAATTGAACCTGGAATAGATAAGCCAAAGGTGCCTTGAATTTCACTGACTTTATAACCAAAAATAAAATCAGGATGATCATGAAAATTTTTCCCTACACCATGTAAATGTTGTTTCACCTCAATGCCATGTTGCGCAAGTTCTTGTTGGTCGCCAACACCTGACAGCATCAGAATCTGTGGCGACTGCATCGCTCCCGCACTCAATAACACTTCTCGACGTGCAAAGATTTGTTTCAGATGACCACCTTGCTTGTATTCCACCCCAACAGCCACGCCATTTTCAATCAAGATTCGCTGAGTCTGTGCATGGATTTCAACCGTTAAATTTTTACGATCTCGGTGAGGAAATAAATAAGCCCGTGCGGAACTACAACGCTCCCCATTGATATGGGTCACTTGATAAACGCCTAAACCTTCCTGCTCTTCTCCATTGAAGTCATCCAGAATTCGATAACCCTGCTCTTTGGCGGCTGCGATATATTTTTGCTGTAAGGGATTATCACTGCGTAAATCAATAACTGAAAGTGGTCCAGCATTGCCATGATATTGATTTTTAATTCTTTGGTTATTTTCAGACTTAATAAAATAAGGCAAGACCTCATCATATGACCAACCAGTATTGCCTAAGGCTGCCCAATCATCATAATCTTGTCGATGTCCACGGATATACACCATGGCATTAATTGCCGACGAACCACCTAAGCATTTTCCACGAGGCTGATAACCTTTACGACCATTTAAGCCCTTTTGCGGTACAGTTTCAAAGGCCCAGTTATTGATCTTGGTTGGAATGCTAATCACTGCTGCACAAGGAACTTCTACTTTCCAACCCTCACCTGCCCCCCTGCTTCAAGTAGACAAACAGAAACTTGCGGGTTTTCTGATAAACGCCCAGCCAACACACAGCCTGAGCTTCCACCACCGATAATAATATAATCAAATTCCTGTTTATTCACGTGAAGTTCCTTTTTTGTTTTAAATTATGCCTCCATTATTATGCACACTTTCAATCAATAAAAAATCACTATTCTCAGCCTATAACGTTTTTATAAGTTAACAAACTCAACAAAAAGTATTTACGTATTGTCTAAAAAATAAACTTATCAACTGAGACTTTTTATATTAATCTGCTGTAAAGATTGTTTTAAAAAACAAGAGATAAAAATTCTATGTTTATTATCAGACAGTTTCAGGAAACCGATTTAGATGAAGTCATCGCACTGTGGGAAGTCTGCGATTTAACCCGTCCTTGGAACAACCCAGAAATTGACATCTTCCGTAAAGTCGCACAAAAAGACGGATTGTTTCTATTGGCGGTCAAAGATGAACAATTGATCGCCACGGTTATGGGGGGCTATGATGGACATCGGGGTTGGGTCAATTATCTTGCTGTACATCCTCATGATCAGCGTAATGGTGTTGCAACTGCACTGATACAACAACTTGAAAAGCGTTTAATTGCATTAGGTTGCCCCAAACTGCAACTGTTAATCCGTAAGGATAATATTGATGTACAAAGCTTTTATGAGCAACTCGGCTATGAAGAAATTGAAGTGGTGTGTTTGGGTAAACGTCTTATTCCAGATTAAAATTCTCTCGAATCCAACTGATCTCAAAGCAATTGACAGAAAAACTTAGAATTTATAGCCATATGACAGCCCTAAAATGTCCTGACTCATTTTGAGTTTCGCTTCACCACCACCAAACGCAGGGGAAATTTTGCCTTTTACTTCATCTTCTAAGGCATGTGTATAGGCAATACTGATTTCTTGATGTTGATCGAAATTCCAAGTTGCACCCACGCTGAGGTGGTCTTGAATTACCCCAGGAGCAAGAATATTTAAAAACACTTCACTGTCTGGAATCGGTTGATCATTATGACTATAACCGGCTCTTAGTGTGAGCTTTGGATGGGCTTGATAAGACACACCCAGTTTATAGATATTGATATCATTCCAGCCAAATCCTGGCCCTTGTAATGTACCAAACGCATGACCTTGTTGTAATTGTGCAAGATCAAAAGGATTTCCTACCGATTTCACATCCGAATAGTTAATTCGTTGTATATCCGCAGCCACTGTTAATTGAGGTGTGATGTTGACAGCTGCACCCACACCATAACTTTCAGGAACATCAAAGTCACCGCGTTCAGCAAATAATCCACGATATCGATCAAAGCGATCTGCATTAATTTTTGAAGAATAATTTGCGCCTAAGGTTAAGCGTTGATCAAAGAATTTTCCAGCCCAACCAATACGTGCACCAATGCCAGTCGCAGAACCCTTACCACGATTGCTTAAATTTGAAGCATCGGCTGAAAATCCGCTAAACCCAGCAATTCCCCGTGCTTCAAAACGTTGATAGAGAATATTGGTTGCAATGCCGATAGATTGATTTTCTGCATATTTCCAAGCAACTGCTGGAGTAATGAAAACCTGGGTTAAATCCACTCCTGCTGTTCCACTGTTGCCAAATGCTGCAAATGGATTATTTTTATACCCCGTATTCATTCCTCCATTCCCATATATTGCTAAACCTAAAGCAACTTGGTCATTGATTTGATGGTTGAATACAAGCTCTGGGAGTACAAAGTATTTGCGTCCATTGCCATCATATCGACCATTGGCGTTGGGATAAGCTTGTGGCATTTGATTCGCGGTAATCTCAGCTGAACGATCAGGTGAAAACACTGTTGCACCCACATCTATACGATCACCAATCCAGCTTAAACCTGCTGGGTTATTGGCAATCGTTAATGCATCTTGAAATTGAGCGATTGAAGTCCCTGCATTGCCTTGGGCTTTTACCCCATAGCCATGCATAAAATAGCCTGTCGTTGCAAAAGCGGTAGAACTGAATGCCGATAGCCATACAGCAATGGATAATATTTTAACTGGAGCTTTCATGACTTATCTTACTTTTAAATAATATATAAGTAAGTATATTGTTAGCTATATCTGTTGTAATCGAAGATAAAATGCGATCCTTATTTTATTTGTGCATAAAGCATTTTTTCTTTGATTTTTTAATTTTACCCACTCTTAAAAAAACTGGGAATGTGATGGTTAGATCTGCAAGCTCGCTGGTTAATGCTTCAGCTAGATCAAGTAATGGATGATCCTGATTTCTTTCGCAATAGTGTTTAATTGCAGACCAAGTAGATAAATACTTTAACAGTTGTGCAGAGGACTACTGATACTGCATCTTAAACTCAGCAACGTTTATTTCATCAAAAGGAAAGGGAATGGTTTTATATTCTTCATCGATATAACGGCGCTCCGCATCCCAATAACCATCTAGTTTTTCAGCATATAAGTTTTGAATCATGGTATTGATGGCTGCATTTTCGACATGAATTAAGCCATAACCGATCACAGCAAGAATACCTTGTGGTTTTAATGTGCGTTCAACTTCTTTATAAAAGCCATCAAAATCAAACCAATGAATGGCCTGAGCAACAGAAATCAAATCAAAACTTTGTGCTGTAAATGAAGTCTGTTCAGCAGATTGTACTTGATAGCTCACATTGTCAAAATAAGGCGCAAGGTTTAATTGTTTTTCGCTCATATCTGTTGCAACAACATGATCGAAATAAGGGCTAAGCAATTGAGTAAATTGACCTGAACCCGCACCACAATCCCAAGCAAAACCGCGCTCTGGAACATGATTTAAAATTTCCTGAACCACTTCTTGCGGATAACTCGGTCGAGCTTGCTGATAAAGCTGGCTGCCTGATGAAAATAAATCTTTCATTGTTCTTATAACAATCTATTTCACTTACCAAAGGTTTATCTTACGATATTTATAGTCCATGGCAAGATATTTTGTAAGACAATGGGTTCAATTTACGCATTCAAAATGACATGCTGTTTTTAATGATGAGCATCTATTTTTAATTGATGATAAAAAGCAGGCAATAAAAAAACCCCAAACAATGTTTGAGGTTTTTCAAATATGGTGGCGAGACCCAGGATCGAACTGGGGACACACGGATTTTCAATCCGTTGCTCTACCTACTGAGCTATCACGCCGATGCGGTGTATTAAGCCGTATCTCAGTTCAATAGTCAATAAAAATCATGACTTTTTTATTCAACCGAATATTTTTTACCCAAAAAAAATCCCTGATGGGATCAGGGATTGAAATCTCAAAGATTTTTAAATATGGTGGCGAGACCCAGGATCGAACTGGGGACACACGGATTTTCAATCCGTTGCTCTACCTACTGAGCTATCACGCCGATGGGGCGTATTAAACAATTTAATGGTTTAGTCGTCAAGCATTGAAATCACTAAAATCATTCAATAGTTTATTTTTACAACAAAAACCGCCTATTTATTCTAAATAAGGCTGTTTTTTATGCGTTTTTCAGCTTTAGAGGGCAAATTTTGGCACGCTTAATTTAATTTTTCCCCCAAAGTGTTTTGGTCGTGACTGCAATATGCTGCTGAGATCTGCTCAAACTTATAGTTCTGAAAAAATAGTCAAATAAAAAAGCAACCTGATCAGGTTGCTTAAATTGGTCAAAGATCCAAGATAATCTTAGATTTTACCTAAGTGAGCTAAACAACGATGGATTGCTCCACAGCCCGGCTCAAAGTTTTTAATGCCCTTTTCTTCCTCGATACGACAAACTTCTTCGACCAAACGTTCTGCAACGCCGCGTCCGCGGTTAGCAGGATGCACCACAATATTTTCCAAAGTCCGACTTTCACCTTGTCCCGTACACCATAACGCACCAATAATCTTTGTATTAAATTCTGCGACATAAAGTAAGGTATAATGAGCCAAGTTTTGCTCAAGTTGTTCTATGGCATCATGACCATCCCCAAACTCGGGACTGGTGTCATATAATCGCTCAAGCTGATCGCGAACTTCTTCATTTTCTAGTGAAGTTTTAGCATGTACGGTAATAGGCATTGATTAACCCTCCTGAGCAATCTAATATGCTGTCACTTTCGTCACAGCGAAATATCTTTACATCAAACTTTTAATTTTTGACGTTTTTTGAGGAACGTGTCTATGGCGCAACGTATCAGTGAAGTGGTAAGAAACACCAACGAAACTAAAATTCGAGTTCGTGTGAATCTTGATGGTACTGGTCAAGGCACGCTCAATACAGGTGTTCCCTTTTTAGACCATATGGTTGATCAAATCAAGCGTCATGGTTTATTTGACATCGATATTCATTGTGATGGCGACTTAGAAATCGATGATCACCATACTGTAGAAGACTGTGGAATCACACTAGGCCAAGCATTTGCGCAAGCACTCGGTGATAAAAAAGGCTTAAAACGTTATGGTCATTTCTATGCACCACTTGATGAAGCTTTAAGCCGTGTCGTGGTTGATTTATCAGGTCGTCCAGGTTTATGGATGGATATCCCATTTACACGTGCCCGTATCGGCAGTTTTGATGTGGATTTATTTTCCGAGTTTTTTCAAGGCTTTGTAAATCACGCTTTAATGACTTTGCACATTGACAATTTAAAAGGCAAAAATAGCCATCACCAAATTGAAAGTGTTTTTAAAGCATTTGCACGTGCGCTTCGTATGGCCTGTGAAGTTGATCCGCGTGCAGAAAATACTGTTGCATCGACGAAAGGAACCTTGTAATGACCCGTATTGCCCTTCTTGACTATGGCATGGGAAATCTTCATTCAGCAGCCAAAGCACTCGAACATGTTGGCGCAACTGTAGATGTCACAAATGATCCAAAATTAATCGCTCAGGCAGATAAAATCGTATTTCCGGGTGTAGGTGCAATGCGTGATTGTATGCAGGGGATGCATGAAGCAGGTATTGATGAGGTTGTGCGCCATGCTGCGTTTAATAAACCGGTACTTGCCATTTGTGTTGGCATGCAAGCTTTGCTTGAATCGTCAGAAGAAAATGCAGGCACTCAAGCGCTGGGTATTTTTGAAGGTGTGGTAAAACATTTTCCAGATATGGACGGCTTAAAAGTCCCTCATATGGGCTGGAACCAAGTCCATCAGGCAGATCCAAATCATCCGATGTGGAAAGATATTGATCAAGATAGCCGTTTTTACTTTGTACATAGCTATTATGTCGAACCCAAAGCCCCGTCTCTTGTTGCTGCAACATGTGATTATGGTTTGCAGTTCTGTACGGCTATTCATAAAGAAAATTTATTTGCGACACAGTTCCATCCTGAAAAGAGCCATACAGCAGGTTTACAGTTACTGAAAAACTTTGTGGAATGGAAAATCTGATTTATTCAGGTCAATTTCATCCCGATTTATATCTCTAAAAATCAAGCCAATTGCGATTGGCTTGATTTTTTTATTCTATTTTGACTTTATTTTTTATCGTCTGTTTATTATGATTCAACCAAATTGAATAAAAATCCAACAATTGATTTTAAAAATTGATTTAAAAACCTTAATTCATTCTAGGAACATAACAATGTCTTCTAATTTTCAAACCCATGATTCAGCTTTAAGTGCCAGTGGCCGTTTTGGTCGATTATCCTATTTGGGCTGGAATATGCTGTTGGGTCTATCTATGTTTGTACTGGGTATTATCGCTGCACTATTCATCCCAGCTTTAAGTAACTCACCTTCAAATACGCTCATCTTTATTCTCGGCACAGTTGCGATTATTATTTATATCGCAGTGATCTACTTTAGCTTTATTTTTACAATTCGTCGCTTACATGACAAAAACCAAAGTGGCTGGTTATCTCTTCTTATGCTTTTACCTTTGGTGAATTTATTCTTTTTTGTTTATTTAAGCTGTGCAAAAGGAGATGCTGGGACAAATAACTATGGCGCACCTCGAATTACTCGTGGTTGGGAAAAAGTATTGGCTTGGATTTATATTGTGATCTTCCCGATTAGTATTCTAATTCTTGCAGTTACAGCAATCCCAGCATATCAAAGTTACCTTGACCAAGCGCAACAGTTTCAGCAATATCAACAACAAATCAATCAATCTGAATAAATCAGCCGAAATAACCACCCTATTTTTATAAGGTGGTTATTTTACTCTTTGGTGACAAAACCACCTTCTAATGGCTCTACACTGATCTTGATATCTGCCTTTAAATTTAAAGCTGCATAACGGTCTTTAATTTCGTTAATCAATTGTTCCATGGTCACATGGCTTAAATCCAATTCAGACTCAGCATACGCTTTGGTCACCAGATCTGCTTTATCTTGCTGTTTAGATTCCATATTCCAGCGTTCAGTCATCCCAACTAAACGCGCCAATTCAATTAAGCTTTGCGCACTCGACGGTGTTGAGTTTTGCAACCATTTGGTCATGGTTCCTTTTGAAGTTTCCAGTACGTTAACAATATCACTGGCTTTTATATTTTTATCCTGAATTAATTGCTTTAAACGCTTGGCGCCTTCTATAAAAAGATCATCATCTTTTTCAACCATACAATTTATTCCTGTGTTTTTGACCCACAAAACTATCATCTTTTATTCAAAGTTTGTTATAACACAATATGGTTAATATTTTTAATGCTTAAACTGGTCGACTAAAATTTGTGAGCTTAAATTTGTGAATATTCAAACTCAGCAACTTCCTAGTAAAGAACAAATTCAGAGCTTTCCCCGTTTTCAAAATTTGCCTTTGAGTAACATCGTTGTGGTCAATAGCTTACAACAATGCCAAGCAATTGAAGCAGAATTAAAAACGGCGCACATTTTTGGTTTCGATACTGAGTCCAAACCTACCTTTAATAAAGGTGAAATACAAACTGGTCCACATCTTATTCAACTGGCGACATTTGAAAAAGCCTATTTATTTCAAGTTTCAGCAGATATTTTGGCTTTTCTAGCGCCCTTTTTTGAAAATCCTGATCAGATTAAAGTCGGTTTTGGCTTAAAAAATGATGCACATTTATTTCGTAAAAAAGGCATGCAACTCAACAGTGTCATCGAACTTTCAAAATGCTTTTCGAGTTTTGGCTTCAATAATCCTTTAGGGATTAAAAATGCCATGGCAATGCTATTTCAAGTCAATTTCCCTAAAAGTAAATCTATTAGCACCTCAAATTGGGCACGTAAAATTCTCACAACACCACAAATTGAATATGCAGCAGCCGATGCCTATGCTGCACTTTTAATTTTCGAAGCCTTACTAGATTTAGACTTAATACCTGACACGATTGCACATACTCAGCTTAAATTGAGCATTCGCGCCAATAAAAGCCTAAACTGACACTTAGAAATTGATCAAGTTTTTGCTAAGATGAAGATCAATAAATTCTTCATTGAGATTAAGCAAGGAGCGAAAGCATGCTGATCATCCCGGCAATTGACCTGAAAGATGGTAAATGTGTTCGTTTAAAACAAGGTCGTATGGAAGACGATACCGTATTTTCTGATGATCCTGTTGCAACAGCACAGCATTGGGTAAATGAAGGCGCTCGTCGTTTGCATTTGGTTGATTTGAATGGGGCTTTTGCTGGAACACCAATTCATAAACCTGTCGTTGAAGCAATTGCAAAAGCACAGCCTGAACTGCCAATCCAGATTGGCGGTGGTATTCGCTCTTTGGAAACAATCGAACATTATTTAGATGCGGGCGTTTCTTTTGTCATCATCGGGACCAAAGCAGTTCAAAATCCTGAATTTGTTGAAGAAGCCTGTAAGAAGTTTGCGGGACACATTATTGTCGGTATTGATGCGATCAATGGTATGGTTGCAACTGATGGCTGGGCAAATGTCACTGATGTAAAAGCCACTGATCTTGCAAAACGTTTTGCAGATGCCGGTGTATCGAGTATTGTTTATACCGATATCGCACGTGACGGTATGATGCAGGGTGTCAATGTTGAACAGACAGTAAATCTCGCACAATACTCAGGTCTTCCAGTGATCGCCTCAGGCGGTGTAACTAATCTGGATGATGTGCGTAATTTAAAAGGTAAACCGGGTATTTTAGGTGCGATCACAGGTCGTGCAATTTACGAAGGCACATTAAACCTACGTGAAGCGCAGCTGTTATTGGATGAACAAGGCTTTTAATTTCCCAGCCTAGATCTGATTAAAAAAAGAGAACTTAGATGTTCTCTTTTTTATGCGTTAAAAAGTGGTCTTTAAATCAACATATCGATATTTAAACCAATGTATTTTCAAAATGTTGCATTTCAATTTTACTTGCTAAAAAGGGCTTCATTGCCGTAAACCACTGTTTAAATTCATCTGTTTTCATAAAAACATCTGTATGGGTTTTAAGATCAATCCAGTGAATTTGTAGAATATATTTTTGGTTGTCTTCTATACCACGGATCAATTTAAATTTTTCACAACCTTGTGCATTCCGGAAGGTGTCTGATAATTCATAAAATTTCTTTTCAAAAGCCATTTGTTGACCATCAACAATATGAAATAAAGCCTGTTCGATCACCATGATTTATTTCTCTTTATCAAAATTTTGATTCAATATGCTAGCACGACTGCATGACAATTGAATGATTTAACTACCCGATTACTCAGCTTAACATCTGCACAATACTGTGCTTTCGCGTAAAATAGCCCTGCTCTTCTACATTACTTTATTTTATGTCTTCCTCTCCCCTCGCTTTATTTTTAAAGTCCAGAACGCCTCAAATTGCACTGATCCTGATGACCATGATTTGGGGTGGTACATTTGTCATTGTACATTATGCCCTAAACTATAGTTCCCCTATTTTTTTTGTCGGTTGTCGTTTTGCTGCAGCGACCCTTGCTGTTGGATTACTGTCTTATAAATATCTAAAAGGTATCAATTTAAAAGAACTCATCGCTGGTGCACTGATTGGCGGCATGATTGCCGCAGGGTATGGCTCGCAAACTGTCGGTATGCAAACCATCAGCAGCAGTGAGTCTGCATTTTTAACAGCATTATATGTGCCCCTTGTGCCGATTCTTATCTGGATGATTTTTCGCAAAAGACCACATATCATGACTTGGCTTGGTGTTTTACTGGCGTTTATCGGTTTAATTTTTTTGACAGGAAATGGTTTTCATCACATTGATTTAAATACGGGGCAAATCATTACATTAGTTGGCTCGTTTGCAATTGCTATGGAGATTATTCTCATCGGGCACTTTGCAGGGAAGGTCAATATTCAGCGTGTAACGGTGATTCAGCTTGCTTTTGCTTCATTGATTTCATTTGCCAGTATGCCTTTTGTCGGTGAGCTGCATATTCCAACCTTTTCGTGGCAATTGGTGATGCTTGCTGTTGGACTGGGCTTAACCAGTGCTTTATTACAATTGACGATGAATTGGGCACAACGTTCTGTCGATCCTTCTCAAGCTGCCGTGATTTATGCAGGTGAACCAGTTTGGGCAGCTTTATTTGGGAGAATTGCAGGTGAACGCTTGCCATTGCTGGCACTTTTTGGCGGTTTACTTGTGGTATTGGGAGTGATCATCAGTGAATGGAGACCCAAATTTTTATACACACGACAGCTTAAAGAAAATTCAGTTGAGATAGAAAAACAGCGTTCTTAATTAGAACGCTGTTTTCACTAAAATTAAGGTTTGATCAAGCTGTATTGCTTGGGAACAAGATCCATCAAGCATTATTGATTCAATTATATCGGTAAGGCTTGATCATCATTCATCGCAATAATGCCTCGAATGGCCCGATAGACAATCCATATCCAAGAAATAAATAAAGTGGCAGCACAAAAAATCGTAGCACCCACGGCTACACCAGCAAAGGCGTTGACATTATCCATGGTGAAAAATAGAAAAATAAACGGAATAAATGCAATTACCGTCCAGACTAAATACCACCAAAAAGTGCGAATTTGCCATCTAAAATGACTTTCGAAAATCGTACCACGGACCGAATTCAATTTTACATAATTGATAATCAATGCAATGATTGCAAGAATTCCCGCAGAAAAAATTGCAACAATATAAAGAATATATAAAATTAAAGTCAGAGATTTACTATTATTTGGATCAACATAATTATTCATTGTAAGCCCTTTTAAATTTGCTAACGCCCGTTTTAAATCTTAAACATATTCAAAGGCGAAATTAACCATAAAATCAATAAAATATTAAAGAATATGGTACACAAATAAATCTTTTTAAAGGGTTGTTTTTGTGTTTTATGTCGTAAGCGTTGCTGCGCTAACCAAGCGGCAGGCCAACCGCCTAAAAAAGCTAAAATATGCAGGGTATTTTCAGGAACACGACGCTGATTGCTCTGCGCAGCTTCTTTATCTTGTGCATAAAACCAATAGGTCATCACATTGATAATACTGACAAAAAGAATAAACATGCCATTGAGCAAACCGCTTATGCTCAAGATTGCCAAAGCAATAATATAAACAGCGCACAAAATTTGCATCGGCTGTAATTTAGCCTGCTTTGCTGCATGCAACTGCTTGGCTTTAGCCGCTTGCTGGCTTGTCACTTTCGCCATTTGTGTGGCTTTTAAATATGTGACTTGTTTTGCTTTATAACGCCCTTGGCCGTCTAATTGCACCACATATTCAAGGGCACAGCCCACGATTGGGCGTGGCCCTTTTTGTGCAAAATCTTTGATGTGTAAAAATACGCGATCTTTTACACCATCATTTGGTTGAATAAAGCCATAGCCTTTATCATCGAACCATTCAACTAAACGACCTTGATCACGCATTTTATTTCCCACAAAAAGCTATTAAGCAGTCACGAACTTTAATCTTTCAATCAACATATTACGCATTTCTTGCGGATTTTTCTGCAAAATATCGTCACCTGTGCGTGCTTCAGCGGCATTCATCTGAGCGATTTGTAAACGCATCATCCAAAAGCGACCTGCGGCCATAGCCAAATATAACTCTAAACAAGCTCTTTCATCTTCAGTCAGGGGACGAATCGAGGTATATGCATTTAAGAAAGCCGTTGCTTTGGCTTCATTCAAGCGAACACTTGGATATTCTGTACAAAAGTCATTTAAGGTAATCGCAATATCAAAAAGTAATTCATCTTGATTCATTTCATAAAAATCAAGAATGCCTTTTAACTCATCGCCTTCAAACAAAGTATTGTCACGGAACAAATCCGAATGAATAAAACCTTTAGGTCGATTTGGATACATCATGGTCAGTGCTTCATATAAACCTAAAAGGTTATTCAGCAAAGCGCTATCCGCCACATCCAAAGTCGGTTTGATTTGTTGAGCAACGTTGTACCAATAGGTATGATCACGCGCCACTTGGCGCTGCAATGGAAAATCTTGTAACGCCACATGCATTTTGGCCTGTGCTACAGCAATTTGCTCAACTTGAGCGATTGTAGAAGGCATCGGATGTTTACCTGACATCCGTGGCGCAATTTGTGCGGGTTTATCTTTTAAACTATGAATCGACTGACCGTTGTGTTTTAACGGGACAGGAACTGCCAAACCTTGTTGACCCAAGTGTTCTAAGACAGGAATTAATTCCCCTGCTGCTTGTGCATCCATATTTTCAAATAATGTTAATACAAACTGTGTTCCATCAGCACAAATGATAAAATAGTTGGTATTTTGCACACCGCCTTGAATTGGTTTAAGTTCAACCACCTCTAATCCATAAGGTGCTGCAAAGTGTTGAACTTCTTTTAAACTCAAAGTGGTATAAACCGACATAGAAAACCTGCGAAAAAACTTACATAAGTTTGATAGAATAACCGCTTCGACTATCGAGGTGTAGCACCTAAGTCACGAACTTTCATAATCGCCTGTTATTTTTGGAAAAAATTATGCTCGCTAAACGTATTATTCCTTGCCTGGACGTAGATAATGGTCGTGTGGTGAAAGGTGTCCAGTTTCTGGATATCCGTGATGCAGGAGATCCTGTAGAAGTTGCCCGTCGTTATAATGAGCAAGGTGCAGATGAAATCACCTTTTTAGACATTACCGCAACATCAAATGGCCGTGATACCACTTACCGTACTGTTGAACGTATGGCTGAAAGTGTGTTTGTTCCACTTACAGTTGGTGGTGGTGTTCGTAAAGTTGAAGATATTCGTTTGTTATTAAATGCAGGCGCAGATAAAGTCAGCATCAACTCTGCTGCGGTATTTAATCCTGAGTTCGTTCAAGAAGCGTCTCAGCGCTTTGGTGCACAATGTATTGTTGTAGCAATCGATGCGAAAAGAACGGGTGAAAATAAATGGGAAATTTTCACCCACGGCGGCCGCAAACCAACAGGCATAGATGCAATTGAATGGGCGGTCAAAATGGCAGAATTCGGTGCAGGTGAATTATTGGTTACCTCTATGGATGCGGATGGGACGAAAGCGGGTTATGACATTGGTTTAATGCGTCAAATCAATGATCGTGTCACCATTCCGACCATTGCATCAGGCGGTGTGGGTAATTTACAACATTTAGCAGATGGTATTTTAAAAGGTGGTGCCGATGCTGTATTGGCAGCCTCGATATTCCATTTTGGTCAATACTCTATTCCTGAAGCGAAACAATACCTTGCTGAACAAGGGATTGAAATGCGCCTCTAATTGATTGTGAGCGCACATATATAGAAGAATGTTATTTTGGCATTCTTTTATATATGCAATTGATTTAGTCTGATTCAAATAGCAAAAATTAAAATACCGAGAATTAAAACACCAAGATAAAACTGATAAACAATCCATATGATTTTAAATAGCTCCTCATAGCTCATTTTATACAAAGTACCAAGCCTTAAACTCATTAGGCCTAGTTCATCAATCAAAAAACGATCATTTAGAGTGAATCATATTGGTATTGAAAGTCCCTTCTCCTTTTGGGAGAAGGCTAGGATGAGGGGGCTTTTTATTGATTTATAGTTTTAAAAAAATTTCAAAGAAGCCTACTGCCATCAAAAATTGAATAAATGATTAATCTCGAACCACTTTAGCAATACTTTTATATGAAAAAAAATCATGGTTATTGGGATTACTTATTCTGGTTATTTCCTTTAATCTTATAGTGAAAATTTCATAAAAATAAGTGCGAGTCATTATGGATTTAATAAAAATAATACGGAAACTCAAGCAAATCATCCGCTATAAATACCATTATTCCAGTTCCTATCATGCATTTAAAATGTCTGAATCAATGCATACTTACCACCGCGCAACCAGTTATGAACATCTGGCACTCAACCAGTGTGACCCTCTTGATTTAGATCAGCGATTAAATGAAAAAATCCAAAAATACCAACGCAACGCGATTTGGTATTTTTTACATTCAGCACTTAAAGGATATAGCACAGCACAATATAAATTGGGCATGATTTACCTACAAGGCCAGCTCGGCCTATCGCCAGATAAAAAGAATGCATACAAATGGTTGTTGCTTGCTGCAAATCAAGGTCATCTCGAAGCACAACACCAACTTTATCGGCTTTATTTACAATAAAAAACCAGCTCGAAAGCTGGGTTTTTATCTATAAAATTAGTGATTAACCACCAATTTTTTTGTATTTGGTACGTTTTTGCACAGCAGCATCACCCAAACGCGCTAAACGATATGCTTCATATTCAGCATAGTTACCTTCGTAGAATTCTGGCTGTTCATTTTCAAATGACAAGATATGTGTAGCAATACGGTCAAGGAACCAACGGTCATGCGATACCACCATGACAGTACCAGGGAATACAAGAATTGCATCCTCTAGCGCACGTAAAGTTTCAATATCCAAGTCGTTTGATGGCTCATCCAGTAAGATTACGTTGGCGCCCATCTGAAGGATCTTCGCAAGTTGTAAACGGTTACGTTCACCACCTGACAATTCACCAACACGTTTTTGCTGATCTTGACCCTTAAAGTTAAAGCGACCGATATAGGCACGAGATGCAATCTCGTATTCGCCAATTCTTAAGATATCTAAACCGCCAGAAACTTCTTCCCAAACTGTTTTATTGTTATCTAAAGTGTCACGAATCTGACCAACATAAGCAACTTTTACAGACTCACCTAATACAACTGTACCGGTATCAGGTTGCTGTTCGCCTGTCATCATACGGAATAAAGTGGTTTTACCTGCACCGTTTGGACCAACGATACCAACAATCGCAGTTGGTGGCACTGTGAACGATAAGTTTTCATAAAGTAGACGGCCATCAAACGATTTGCTGATGCCTTCAACTTCTACAACCTTATTCCCTAGGCGTGGACCAGGTGGAATATAGATTTCAGAGGTTTCATTACGTTGTTGGAACTCACGTGAGTTAAGCTCTTCAAAGCGCTCCATACGTGCTTTGTTTTTCTTTTGCTGACCTTTAGCATTTGAACGAACCCATTCCAATTCTTTTTTCAATGCTTTAGCAAAAGATTCTTCTTGTTTATTTTCCTGCTCTAAACGTGCATTCTTTTGTTCCAACCAAGAAGAATAGTTACCTTGATAAGGAATACCATGTCCACGGTCAAGCTCAAGAATCCACTCTGCAACGTTATCCAAGAAATAACGGTCATGGGTAATCGCAACGATTGTACCAGCAAAGTCTTTTAAGAAACGCTCTAACCAAGATACAGATTCTGCATCCAAATGGTTGGTTGGTTCGTCAAGCAATAACATGTCTGGTTTAGACAATAACAAACGACACAATGCTACACGACGACGTTCACCACCTGAAAGTAAGCTTACGTCAGAATCCCATGCTGGAAGATTCAATGCTGCTGCAGCTTGATCCATTTGGTTGCTAAGGTTGTGTGCATCCCAAGCATGAATAATTGCTTCTAATTTCTCTTGCTCTTTTGCAAGTGCATCAAAGTCAGCATCTTCAGCTGCATATTCAGCAAAAACTTCATCTAAACGTGCCAATGCATCTAATGGTTCACGTAAACCATCTTCAACGTTTCCACGTACATCTTTATTTGGATCTAATGGTGGTTCTTGCTCTAGATAACCGATTTTAATACCTGGTTGCGCACGAGCTTCACCTGAGAAATCTTTATCTACGCCAGCCATAATACGGAGTAGGGTAGATTTACCTGCACCGTTTAAACCAAGTACACCAATTTTTGCACCTGGGAAAAATGATAAAGAGATGTCTTTTAGGATTTCGCGCTTAGGCGGAACCATCTTCGACACACGGTTCATCGTGTAAATATATTGGGCCACGTAGGACTCCTCTATAATGAATAGAAATTCGCAAAATGCGAATAAATAAATACCGTCAATTATACGCTGAATTTATCTATTTTTGTTCAGATTTGTCCAATTGATTGAGATATTTTAAAAGCATCAAGAAAACATTTTTCAACACCAATACACGCAATCAAATCGCGATCTCAAACATGATCACGAACAAAAATTCGGCTGATACTGATATACAAATTGCGTCTTGGTTTGAGTTGAACTTGGTGCATTGTAGTTTGACAATGTTTTCAAAGCAGAAAAACTAATGGCAGCACGTTGTACAACCTTATTGGTGTAATTTGCATTTGGGTCTTGGTACTTAAACGAGACTTCAACTACAGCAGGTTTTAATCCTGCATAAGGTGCTTGGGTATACCATAAACTCATATCTACCTCTGCATCAAACTCGCCTAAATCAATGCTGACCCCACGATAACTTCGTTCATAAAGGGTGAGTCCACCTACAGGTGATAACAGCTGATTATCACTGATGGCAAAGGTTTCTTTAAATTTTGGAAAATGCGTATGGATGTCTAAAAACTTATTGATTGTCCGTGTATTTGCCACTGTGGTGGATTTACTGGACCCCGCCAAAAACCCTTGTGTTGCTGTTTGCGTGATATCATCTTCAAGCTTAGTTTTGGCTCCTGCAGTCGAGCTACTCAAATCGGCAAAATCAGACAGATAATGATCATAGCTTCTAAATTTAAGCGTCACTTCAGATGCTCCGTTTTCAGTCCGTTCTCGAAAGCTATAGCCCATATTATTGAGTAGGCAGCTGCTGGGTGAATCATAAAAACGTATTTGGCGTTGTTTGTCTAAGCGCATCGTTCCTGAAACTGTACGGTTAATTTGCTGGGCAATAACCGTTTTGGCTTGTTGCATATAGCTATTTACGTTGGCGGACTCATTGGCATAGCTAAATTTGTCTGGCTGTAACAACAACTTATATTCACGTGATGTCACTTGCGGTACAGCCCAAGCAGTTGCAGTCATTAAACTCGTTAGGACGGTGAGAATGGCTATTTTTTTCATTGAGGAACCTATTATTTTTAAATGATGCTGATAGAAAAAGCCGCCTCTTGGGCGGCTGTTGTTATGCAATTATTGGCCTTTTAAATTCAATTTATCCATGATGTACAAGGTATTGATATCAATACGTGTACGCGCCGCATCCAGATACTTTGGCTCCATACCTTTGGCATTATTCCAAAGCCCCATATCGTCATCATTTAAAATCCCAAGTGTCGTACTATTGATCAACCACAGACCTTCCATTTTATCATGTGGATATTTAACCGCTTTCCCCATATCCAGTACCAATGTTTTAGGTGCTGGAAAAATATTAAATGCTTTTAAACCGTCCCAGCCTTTATCCAATTGGTATTCTTCTAAGGTCTTGCCCGCAATGGTTAAACCGAGCTTTTCGTCTTGTTTGACATCATTTTGTGTTTGAATATCTTCTAAATTGGTGGCTTTGCTTAAATCAATACGATAGACATTTTTCATCACATTTGGCGTATCTTTATAAAACAATCCATCACGTTCTAAAACCAGAAATTGTGTTGCACTGAGGGCAATAATGGCAGAGTTTGAATTTTCAGCTATCTCCTGCTGATATAAATATTGTGCGACTTTGCCCGTTTCAAGATTAATCGTCACAATACGCGTCAATGTTGATTTATTGACATTTTTATTCGGCAAACTCATGGTCGATTGCATAATTCCAACCAAAGTTTTTTGGTCTGGGCTAATGGTTAAACCTTCCATCCCTCGATTGGCACGGCGATAGCTAAACTCATTCGGCAAAGTCCAATTGTTGCGCTTATCAGCCTTAAATGGGTTGATACGCCCTATTTCTTTACCATTGGCATCATAATGCACAATATGTGGTCCATATTCATCGCTGACCCAGAACGTACCATCGTTAAGTGCAGTGATCCCTTCACTATCCAAGCCATAATCATCCAGTCTAATTGGATTATTGACCACATCGTAAGGCTTGGTTGGATCTACAGTAATCACTTTCCCATTAACATCATACGGTGTTTCCCCTGTGCCGCCTAAAGCAGAAGTATTGGGTAATCCCGTGATGTCTTTTCCATCGCGATCTTTTAAATTGATGGTTTTAATTAATTTCACAGTGCCATTGTCTTGAACTTCAAATAAACCAATTTTCGGCACATAGTCTGGAATGGCGAAAACCTTACCAGCACCATATAATTTATCAGTAAAGTCTGCATTTGGCCCCCGATCGGTCAATGCATAGAATTGCTTTTTATTGCTTGGATGTGCAGCAACATCAGAACCAAAACCACCCTGACGAATATCAAATGTGCTATCAATGGTCGTACCATTCGCAGGGTAACGTCCCAGTACGTTAAATGGTAATGCTACACCTTGCGCAAACAAATTGGGCTTACAACTGTTTTCTGTTTTAGTGATTTCACTGGCTTCAAGTTTGCCATTGCCATTGCGATCTAAACCGCTCTGAATACGTGTTCCCCCCATTACACAGGCTTCATCACCAAATGCCAATGTTATATTTTGGGTTAAGGTCTTCTGTGTTGTTGAATCTTGATCATCATCAGAACATGCGGTCAAACCCAGTAAACTACAGAGGACTAAAGTTAAAGTGCTTTTATGGCGGGTCAGTTTATTTATTGCTGCTTTTTTCATTGTGTTTTTAATAACTGAATTTATAGAATTTGTTATGCTAATTTCAGCAAATGACACCACAATGACAGCTCACAAACTCAGCGATATTCGGTCTGTTTTTCCTCGTCGAAACTCAATTTATCTCGGGCTGCATTGTTGGCTTTATCTGTTTTTATGATTTTAAAATATATAAACCCTTGTTTACTTCATATATTTATTTGTTACACTCTATTGAAATTTAATAAAAAGTTGACGGAAGAACATGACATATAAAGACGAAACTCTAGCCATACATGCAGGCTATGAACCTGAAGCAACCACTAAAGCAGTAGCCGTTCCAATTTATCAGACTACCTCTTATGCCTTTGATAATACCCAACATGGTGCGGATTTATTTGACCTCAAAGTTCAGGGTAATATTTATACACGGATCATGAACCCAACGACCGCTGTGCTTGAGCAACGTCTGAGTGCGCTTGAAGGCGGTATTGGTGCTTTAGCATTGGCTTCGGGTATGTCTGCGATCACCTATTCTATCCAGACCATTGCAGAAGCGGGTGACAATATTGCATCGGTTTCAACACTTTATGGTGGAACATATAATTTATTTGCCCACACTTTGCCCAAACAAGGCATTGAAGTACGTTTCTTTGATTACCAAGATCCTGAAGCATTGCGCGGCTTGATTGATGAAAAAACCAAATTGGTTTTCGTTGAGTCGATTGGCAATCCGCTGGGTAATATTATTGACCTAGATGCCATTGCTAAAATCGCACATGAATATGGTGTACCCGTGATTGTGGATAATACTGTTGCAACACCTGCCCTACTGAAACCTTTTGAACATGGTGCAGATATCGTGGTGCATTCATTGACCAAGTATATTGGCGGTCATGGTAATTCGATTGGTGGCGCGATTGTCGATAGCGGTAAATTCCCTTGGGGCAAATATCCCGAGCGCTTCAAAGTCTTAAATACCCCAGATCCAAGTTATCATGGGGTGAACTATGTAGAAGCTTTAGGTGCTGCGGCATATATCGCCCGCGCACGTGTTGTTCCATTAAGAAATACAGGCGCAGCGATCAGCCCGCTCAGCGTATTCTTAATTTTACAAGGCTTAGAAACACTGAATTTGCGTATGGAACGCCATACTGAAAATGCACAAAAAGTTGCTGAATATTTACAGGCACACCCAAAAGTAAAATGGGTCAACTATGCTGGCTTAAAAGATCATCCACAACATGCTTTGGCACAAAAGTACGTCAAAGGTAAACCGTCTGCAATTCTGTCTTTTGGTGTTGAAGATGGTCGTGAAGGTGGCACCCGTTTTATCGATGCATTACAGCTGTTTACTCGCCTAGTGAATATTGGTGATGCAAAAAGTTTAGCCTGTCACCCAGCAACTACCACGCATCGTCAACTGAATGAAACAGAGCTAAAAGCAGCAGGCGTGAGTATTGATATGGTACGTTTATCTGTGGGGATTGAACATATTGATGACTTGATTGCAGACTTAGAACAAGCACTTGCTCAAGTGTAATTTTCTTTTTGTGATCTTAAATTTTTCAAATAAAAAGACCTGAATCATTCAGGTCTTTTTACTTATAAATTCAATTATTTACCTTGAACTTTTTGTTCAATCTCTTCAACACTGGTATGTCGCGCATCAAAACCTTTTGCCATATAAATGACTTGTTCTGAGATATTACGGGCATGGTCACCAATTCGCTCTAGTGAACGCAATACCCACATCACATTGATGACACGACTAATATGACGTGGATCTTCAATCATATAGGTCATCAGTGTGCGCGTCGCAGATTGATATTCACGGTCAATATCTGCATCGGCCAACAAAACTTTTAATGCCTGTTCTGCATCCACACGCGCAAAAGCATCTAAAGCATCATGAATCATGACACGCACTTGATTGCCAATGTGCCGTGTTTCCATATAGCCACGCGGAGACTCGCCCTCTTCACATAAAGTCTGTGCAATACGGGCAATTTTTGCAGCTTCATCACCAATACGTTCTAAATCGGTATTGGCTTTACTCATGGCAATCACCATACGTAAGTCGATTGCAGCTGGATGACGACGCGCCAAAATCAAAGTCAGTGCTTCATCAATTTCTCGTTCATAACGATTAACTGTATTGTCTTGGAATTGAACATCAATCGCCATATTGGCATTGGTATCCAATAACGCATGCACTGCATTTGCGACTTGTTGTTCTACCAAACCGCCCATGGTCATAAATTTGGTATTCACATCCTGTAAGTCCTCATTAAATTGAGAAGATATATGATGGTTTAATACAGGATTACTTGGGCTCAAGGTCAGATGCTCCACACGCAACAAAAACTATTTTTATGGGTTAATATTAAAGCATATTCATTATGAATGTTTTATGACAAGTATTTTTCTTTCAAATGAATTTCTCAATATCGCTCATTTCACTTTTGATCAAAGCAATTTAGAGTAAAGATACTACTACAATTTGCTGAATTTACATATGTAACTTTGCTGTGAGCATCCATTTATCGCAAATCCACGATGCTGTACTCAGGTTAATTTTTGCAGTTCTTAAATCAGACACATGACTCAGTTTCTTGCAAAAAGTAACGTTTCATTATCACAAAACTACAAAATATTTCATTTATTTAGCCTCGATTCAGCGACAATGGCATCGAACAAAACTGAGCTTCTTTTAAATGCTGGTCGAATGAAATTTCCTCGCAATATCCTTCATTTTCTTATTTCAGGCATACTCGTTATCTTGAGTTGCATGGTGGTTATCGCGTGTCAAAAACCCACAACCGACATTGTCAAAGAATCCAAAGAAGCGCCGCAAAAAGAAAATCCAATTCCTGATTTAACGCAAATTTGCCAAAATCTCAAAAATGAGATGCTGGCAATCAATGCAAAAAGAACCACGCTTGCGATAGAACAAGTCAATCAAGATATTCGTATGTGTTTGCCCTTGATGAAACCTACGGAACAAATGGAATTGATGCATCAGTCGAAACGTATGTATCAACAATTTTTACAGATTGAGCGCACGTCAGAACAACAGCAAGCATTTGAAAACTATGCTTTAGATCAAGCTGCATACCCCACTATTCAACAGAGTAAATTTGAACAACTTAATCTACGTGACCAATATTTATTACGTCACAAAGGCCAAGCTTATATTGAGCTGAGCGAACAAACAGATGATAAAATTGTCTATCGGAGAAGCCCGCAATATTTAGCCAAAGTTTTCGCCCCATATCTGACTGCACCTGAACAAATTTTTATCGAAAATCTTGCAGAACAAAATACCCAACCGCTTTTTAAAAATCATAAACCCGATATAGATGCTGAAGAAATTGCAAAAAGAGCTAAGTTTTGGCAAGAATATCTACAAACTTATCCCACTAGCCCTTTTTTACATGATGCGCGGTTCTTAAAAAATGCCTATAGCAGTTTATTGTTTTTAGGCACTGAAGAAGCACCTATATCGACCAGTTTTGAAAATCAAACTGATATCGATGCAGCCAGCTGGTTGGTGATTGAACGCTTGGCAAAATCCAATGATGGTGAGCTTTCAGCTCAGGCCAAGAAGTTTGTTCATTTTTTAGCGATGAGCAAAGAGCAAAGACAGCAAAAAATTCAAATTAGTGAAAAAGAACGCACTAAACTGGAAAATATCCCTCAATTATTGGCGCTGTCCCAGCTCAATCAATATCTAAATTTAAGCCCGATCGACTTTAAGCATGTTAAAAAAGATTGCTTTAGTGATGCAATTTGTTCTAACAGTTAGATGTTATTTTAGCTCAATTTTTATTATCCTTGTGGCATTCAAAAATACACAACAAAGTCATACTATGAAAGCTTTAAAACAACATCTATCACTCACAACACTCTGCCTGTGTACCCTATTCAGCGCTTGCCAAAAGCACGAGAACAATCAAACAATTGAGACAACTAAAGCAGCTTCTAAAGCGACTCAGACCAGTACAGCTGAAATACCAGCACTTCCACAAGACTGTAACGAGATAGATACAAGCATCAAAAAATTAGAAAAAACGGTCATCGTTGAAGATTTAAATGACCTCAATCAATTACTAAAAAAATGCCTCGCATCTGCACCGTTAAAAACACGTTATCAATGGCAAGCAAAAATTGAAAACATTTATCAAAAACTCATCACCGATGCCTCACCTGAAGTCTTTCAATATATGACCGATACACTTGCAGACGGTCAGTCTATGACAGCTCAACAAAAACAAGAACTGTATAAAAAGTTAAAACCGCGTGAGAAATATTTAGTTGATCATGCAAAGGACTTATATTTAGCAAAATTTTATATCGGTGAAGGTGAATACACCTTTGTACAGCATCCACAATATGATCTGGATATTTTTGCACCCTATTTAGAAAAATCAGATCAGGTTTACTTTAAACAGATCCGTAAAGAGTATACAGGTGCCAACTATATTATGGACGCAGGGCTAGCAATTAGTTTTGATGAGGTGGCCAATCGATTGTTATATTGGGAAAAGTTCAATAAAGATTACCCCAACAACCATTTTAAACCTCAAGTCATAGAGAACATTGAACAATACCGTAGTGCACTTTTTCAAGGCGAGGATAACACCCGCACGCTCTGGTTCGATGACGATAAAATTGCAGATGAACAAGCAATCAAAGCGATTGAAAAAATTGCAAAAAGTAAAACTGCAAGTCGCACAGCTGCACAGAAATTTGTGAATTTAATCAACGCAAGTGAAACGCTTTGGCAACAAATGCCAAAACCATCTAGCCAGTATCCTGAAGATAACTCACCTGAGCAGCAAGAGATCCGGGCACAACGTGAGGCATTTGAACAAAAAGTCAGAAAATCTGTTGAGGAAATTCTAGCTCAAAAAAATAATTGAAATTGATATCGGCATGCCAGCATATTTTCAATGAGAACATGCTAAGATTTGGACATCGCTTGACGGAGCGCGAGTAATTCCTCGCTGAGATTTAGTCAGTTTTGCATCTCCTTGCCAAAACTTAAACTAAAGTACCGTTGAACCTGATCAGGTTAAGACCTGCGTAGGAATCAAGCATCTAAAAACTGACAGCCCATAATTTATCTATTTTTTCGCAATAGCGCTTTATTCTGATGATGGATTTAGCAGATAAAATAGACTAAATTTGCCACCGTTTTTGGTCGTGCTTGATTCGTTGATGTCATTCATAAGGATCATTGTAATGAACCAATTAACGAATCTATCCCCTGCTGATCAATTGGCTCAACACGAGCAAGAAGCCAAAGATCTGACTCGAATTTTACCCGCATCTAAAAAAGTTTATATTCAAGGGTCACGCCCAGATATTCAAGTACCGATGCGTGAAATTGAACTCACGGATACTCCGACAGGCCTTGGTGGTGAAAAAAACCCACCAATTATGGTCTATGATACTTCAGGTGTTTATACCGATCCCAACGTACACATTGATTTGAATAAAGGCTTACCCAATGTCCGTGAAACTTGGATTGAAGAACGTGCCGATACTGAGCATTTAGCCAGCTTAACCTCTAAATTTGGCCAAGAACGTCTGAAAGATATTCGTACTGCTGAAATCCGTTTTGCCCATATTCAAAAACCACGTCGTGCAAAAACAGGCAACAATGTCACACAAATGCATTATGCCAAACAAGGCATCATCACGCCTGAAATGGAATACATTGCGATTCGTGAAAATCAGCGCCAGCATGAAGGTGTCGATATGCGCCAGCATGCAGGACAAAATTTTGGTGCACACAACCTCATGGAGATTACCCCTGAATTTGTGCGTAAAGAAGTCGCTGAAGGTCGTGCCATTATTCCAGCCAATATTAACCATCCTGAATGCGAACCCATGATCATTGGGCGTAATTTCTTGGTAAAAATCAATGCCAATATTGGCAACTCAGCTTTGGGTTCATCGATTGATGAAGAAGTGTCGAAAATGACCTGGGCAACCCGCTGGGGTGCTGACACCATCATGGACTTATCGACGGGTAAAAATATCCATGAAACCCGTGAATGGATTATCCGCAACTCACCAGTTCCAATTGGTACGGTACCAATTTATCAAGCACTTGAAAAAGTCGATGGTGTTGCTGAAGACCTGACATGGGAAATCTTTAAAGACACCCTGATTGAACAAGCTGAGCAAGGTGTCGATTATTTCACCATTCATGCCGGGGTCTTATTACGTTATGTACCGATGACAGCCAATCGGTTAACAGGGATCGTATCACGCGGTGGTTCGATCATGGCGCAATGGTGTTTGGCGCATCATGAAGAAAACTTCCTCTATACGCATTTTGATGAAATCTGCGAAATCATGAAAGCCTATGATGTGTCTTTCAGCTTAGGCGATGGTTTACGTCCGGGCTGTATTCAGGATGCCAATGATGAAGCGCAATTTTCCGAATTACGCACTTTAGGTGAACTGACTCATCGGGCATGGAAACATGATGTTCAGGTCATGATCGAAGGACCAGGCCATGTGCCAATGCATATGGTGAAAGAAAATATGGACTTGCAACTTGAAGTTTGTCAGGAAGCACCTTTCTATACCCTTGGTCCGCTCACCACCGATATTGCTCCAGGCTATGACCATATTACCTCGGCAATTGGTGCAGCGATGATTGGTTGGTACGGCACTGCAATGTTGTGCTATGTGACTCCCAAAGAGCATTTGGGTCTGCCCAATAAGAAAGATGTTAAAGACGGGATTATCACCTATAAAATCGCAGCCCATGCAGCGGATTTAGCCAAAGGTCATCCGGGCGCACAAGTTCGTGACAATGCTTTATCTAAGGCACGCTTTGAGTTCCGTTGGGAAGATCAATTCAATCTCAGCTTAGATCCTGATACTGCAAGATCAATGCATGATGAAACCATGCCTAAAGAAGCACATAAGTCAGCACACTTCTGTTCAATGTGCGGACCTAAGTTCTGTTCGATGAAAATCACCCAAAACGTGCGAGATTATGCACAAAATCAACAAAATGCAGCCCATCCTGTAAATAGCGAAACGCTTATAGAAGATGGTCTCAAAACCATGAAATCCGTTTATCAGGAACAAGGGCAAAAGTTGTACCATAAAGTGTAAAGATTAAAAAAAACTTTTGTCTTTCACTATTTCTCAGTTAGGATGAAGTGAATATGTTTCATCCTAACTGTGCACATGAACATCATTCAGCAAGCAACCTACACCCATAATGATGTAGAAATACAATCTCGTGAATATGCCTTTAAAGGTTTTGTTCAAGTCGAAAAAGTGAGCTTGCGACACCGATTATTTAATCAAACTGAATATACCTCAGCCATTCAACGTGAATTAATTCGCCGTAAAGAAGCTGCTGGTGTACTGATTTATAATGATCAACAACAAAAATTTGCATTGATTGAACAGTTTCGTGTGGGGGCAATTGATGATGAAATTTCACCTTGGCAACTCGAAATCATTGCAGGCGTACTTGATGGAGATGAATCTCCAGAAAGTTGCATTCGACGGGAAAGCATCGAAGAATCTGGATGTGAATTAAACCAAATCAAACACCTGTTTAGCTTCTATCCATCTGCTGGGGCATGTGATGAAATCTTTCATCTCTATGTTGCGCAAGCCGCATTACCTGCTGAAGGTGGTGTGTTTGGTATGCCAGATGAAGGTGAAAATATCCAACTTCATATCATTGATTATTCAGATTTGAGTCTATTATTAAAAAGTAATCGTTTAAAAAATGCACCTGTGATTATGGCTTTGCAATGGCTACAACAGCACTTGCATGCATTTGAAGATGTCTAGGGGAAAGGCATGCAATCAGAGATATTGCCGCAAACAGATAAAGATAGAGTGATTATCCAAATCACAGATACACACCTGATGGATAAACCTGATGCAGAGTTTGTCGGGATTAATCCTGAAGAAAGCTTTCATGCCGTCATGGATGATATTCAGCAACGCTATAAAAATATCGATCTGATTTTACATACTGGTGATTTGGCTCAAGCTGCATTTCCAGAAACTTATGCGCGCTATTTAGAATATATGCAGCGTTTTGGTGTCGATTTTTATCAAATTCCGGGAAATCACGACAATATCAACTTGTTCCCGTTCCATTCGCCAGAACCTATTCCAGCAGTAATTGAGTTAGATCAATGGCGTATCATTTTGCTGAATAGTGCTGTGGGTGGACGTACTGATGGAAACATTCAAACGGAACAATTGGTCCATCTAAAACGGCTATTGGAACAATTGCGTGACAAATTTATCCTTATCGCCTGTCATCACAATCCTTTTGATATGCATTCCAAATGGCTCGATCAACATAAGCTCAAAAATGCCGATGAATTAAAAGCCGTACTCGAACCCTTTGATAACATCAAAGCCGTGTTACATGGTCATGTCCATCAAGAATCCTATAATGTATGGAATGGAATACAGTTTATTTCTACCCCTGCGACGTGTGTACAATTTAAACCACTCAGCCAAGAGTTTTCATTTGATCCGATTGCGCCTGGTTACCGTTGCTTACATTTAAAAGCCAATGGTGAATTTGAGACCTCTGTACACCGCTTGGATCACTTCAAAGTTACAATTAATGAAGAAATTTCAGGTTACTAGCTTTTCATTTTGGTTTTTTTCTATTAAGTTATTCGTCCAACGAGATATGCAGAAAGTCGAATTCAGGGTTAGGTGACTTTCATCTTGGTAAAAAAATCTATATGATGACGCCCCCGATAGATTCATTCTGTTGGTAGTGATAAAAATACTTGCATATCACCATATTTTTTGCGTATAGATAATACGTATATGATGAGGAATGCCCTTTATGGCGAATGACAACCAAAATCAAGTCTTGGAAGAACAAACAGCAATTGCAGATGACAAGTCTGTAAAGCGAGTGCGTAAAACCAAGCCGAAGACCAATGAAAACGGTACTACAGCAAGTCTATTCGGTATCGAGCCTTATCAGCCAAAGAAAAATGAAGAATACATGTCTGAGGGGCAACTCGAACATTTTCGTAAAATTTTGCTGGCATGGAAAGCAGAATTGATGTCGGAAGTGGATCGCACCCTAAATACAATGCAAGATGAATCTTCTTCTTTACCTGATGTAAATGACCGTGCGACGCAAGAAGAAGAGTTTGCCATTGAATTACGTACCCGTGACCGTGAACGTAAACTTATTCGTAAAATAGAGCAATCTATTGAAGCGATTAAAAATGATGACTATGGTTTCTGTGAAACTTGCGGTATCGAAATTGGTTTACGCCGTTTAGAAGCACGACCAACTGCAACTTTATGTATCGACTGTAAAACCCTTGCAGAGATCAAAGAGAAGCAAAATAACGGTTAATACTGTGTCAAATTCCTCCCCAACCCTCTCTTTTCCAAAGGGAGGGAGGAAGAGTACTGCCTACAAAGGTCGGTTTGCACCCTCCCCCACAGGGCCATTACATTTTGGCTCCTTAGTGACCGCTGTCGCGAGTTATTGCGACGCTAAAGCGCATCATGGGCAATGGATCGTCCGCATCGAAGATACGGATATTCCACGTATTTACCCAGATAGTGAACAGCATATTTTAAAGTGCCTAGATGCTTTTGGCTTCCAATCCGATGCTGAAATCATTTATCAACAACATCGCTTAGACATTTATCAATCTGTAATCGAACAACTCAAACAAAAACATTTCGTTTATGCCTGTGAATGTACCCGTAAAATATTAGGCTCAAATCATATCTATGCTGGCACCTGCCGAGACAAACAGCTCGACTTTCAAGACCAAGCCATTCGTGTAAAAGTTTCTGATCAAAACATTTGTTTCAATGACCGCTTACAAGGACAACATTGCGCGAACTTACAACGCGATTTGGGTGACTTTGTACTAAAGCGTCGTGATGGCATTATCAATTATCAACTGGCAGTCGTTGTCGATGATTATTTACAAGAAATCAGCCATGTCGTGCGTGGTGCGGATTTATTGGATAATACTGAACGTCAAATTTGGCTAGGACAGCTTTTGGGTTATCCCGCTCTTAAATATATGCACTTACCCCTCGCCATGAATCATTTGGGGCAAAAACTCTCTAAACAAAACCTTGCGCAAGCGCTTGATCTCAAACATGCACCTGAATTGCTGTTACAAGCGATTATAGCACTTGGACAAGCTCCAGTAGACCTAGATCAGCCAAATCTCATGTTGGCTCAAGCTGTCGCTCAATGGGATATCTCTCGCATTCCTCAAGGGACAACGCTACAATCCATTTATCAGTAATCCCTGATTAAGCAACAATACCAACATAAGAATACCAACATCATTCAGGATTGAGATGAACCTTTTAAAAAATCTAATAACGCTGAGTTTTCTCATGATCACAGGCCTTACACAGGTCTATGCACAAATGGCAATTTTATGTATTTCCCCGATTTCTAAAACTGCTGTTGTTGATGAAATGAGTGGCGCACCACGTGAACAATGGGGTAAACCATTACCAACTTATTCAGTTCAAGTCGATCGCTCTGCAATCATCAAGGTCGATCACAAAACCCCAATCAAACTTAAACTTGCAAATACCTCTGGAAAACATCAGATCAAGATTTATGCCAATGATGTATTGGAAACTTCGTTTTATTATTCCCCAACAGCGATAGATGTATTAGGACTGAGTGAGTCCGGTTATCAAACTTGGGATTGGGTAAAATTTAAAACCACCCAATCGGCATTAAAATATTGCAATACGCAAAATCCAAACTAAATCACCCATAAAAAAAGCCATTTGTGATCAAATGGCTTGTCTATTTAAGTTCAATAAAAAATTAAAAACTAGACTCTTCTCGCGCTGGATTGGCATCCTTGGTGGTTGCATCAATTTTGAGAATTAAACTGATCATCACCGCACACATAATTAAAGATGAACCACCATAACTAATAAATGGAAGCGTTAGCCCTTTGGTCGGCAACATGCCCATATTCATACCCGCATTCACCAAGATCTGTAATAAGAAAATAATACTGATCCCGTAAGCCAAGTAACCTGCGCGCAAATATTGATGATTGAGCGCACGCTGACCGATACGAATACAGCAAATCAACATCACAAACGAGAGTAGCAAAACGGTCGAAATACCAAAGAAACCGAATTCTTCACCTAAAATTGCCAACATAAAGTCAGTGTGTGCTTCAGGCAAATAAGACATTTTTTGAATACTATGTCCTAAGCCCACCCCAAACCATTCACCACGACCAAAGGCCATCAAGGCATTCGACAATTGATAACCTGAGCCCAACGGATCAGCCCAAGGGTTTGAGAATGACATTAAGCGTTCATAACGATATGGTTCAAACACGATTAAGGATACAAATGCCACCAGAATCGCACCAAATGCAAAGCCGAACTGGATCATGGGTGCACCAGCCAAGAAGAACACACCCAGCATCGAAACAGCAATCACCACTGTTGCCCCTAAGTCTGGCTCTGCAATAATCAGTCCGACCGTCAGCAACATCACCACACCTAAACGTACCAAGCCCTTAATATTATTACGGACTTCTTCAGCACGACGAACCACATAGTCTGCGGTAAATATGGCCATCATCACCTTGGCGACTTCGGTTGCCTGCAAGGTAAATCCACCTACACGAATCCAACGTGTTGAACCATTGACCTCTGTACCCACCACCAAGACGGCGAGTAATAAAGCAATGGTGATCAACCACAATGGAAAGGTATTTTTAAACCATAGGTTGAGTGAAACTCGATAGGTAATTGCCGCCGCAACAAAAGCCACCACGATCGAAATTGCATGACGAATCACATAGTGAAATTCGTTTTCATGCATCCGTTCGGCATAAGGCATTGAAGCCGAAGCCACCATCACCGTGCCAATACACAACAATGAAATGACGCAAAATATCAGTACATTACGCGGTGTAATCTCTGCTGGCAATTTTGGCATCCAGCGATCATACACTTGGTGAATCTTACTTATAGTCGTCTGAGCTAACCCAGCCATACTTTATTTCCTTATGATTCTTTTTAGTTTAGAGCATTTACATATTCAACAAAGCGATGACCACGCTCAGGATAGCCTGTAAACATATCAAAGCTTGCACATGCAGGTGATAATAGCACTACATCTTGCGCATGCGTATGTTGTTGACAAAGTTCTACAGCTTGTTGCAAAGATGCTGCATGTAGCAGCGTTGTTGTCCCTGCAATGGCATTTTCAATGATTGAGCGATCTTCACCCATCAGTACCGCAACTTTGGCATATTTTTGTAGAGACTCACGTAGTGCAGTAAAGTCCTGCCCTTTGCCCTGACCACCCAAAATAATTGCAACCTGACCACCTTGGGCTTCAATTGCAGCACCTAAGCCGTCCAATGCCGCCAAAGTTGCACCGATATTGGTACCTTTAGAATCATTATAATAACGAACGCCATTCACTTCTTTAACGAATTCGCAACGGTGCTCTAAACCTTTAAAGGTTTTTAAGGTTTCAAGCATCGTGTCCATCGGTAAACCAATCGCTTCACCCAAAGCTAAACATGCCAAAGCATTGGCAACATTGTGCGTGCCTTGGATATACATCTCTGAGCTTTTAAGTAGACGTTCACGACCTCGCGCTAACCAAATCGTACCGTTATCTTCTCTTAGGATACCGTATTGTTTTAAATCAGGTGCATTGAGCCCAAAGCTTTGCATCGGTGTGACATCTGGCACCAATGGACGCGTCAATGAATCATCGCGGTTATATACGACTTTTTTCACACCTTGGAAAATACGATGTTTTGCCGCATGGTAACCTGCCATATTCCCATGACGGTCCAAGTGATCTTCACTCATGTTCAAGACCACAGCCACTTCTGCATTTAAACTTGAGGTTGCTTCCAATTGAAAGCTGGAAAGTTCAAGGATATAAACATCTGGGTCATCATGGGTTAAATCCAAAGCAGGACGACCCAAGTTACCCCCTACCGCAACTTTAACCCCTGCGTCTTGTGCCATTAAACCAATCAAAGTGGTCACGGTACTTTTTGCATTTGAGCCAGTAATCGCCACAATCGGTTTATCTGTAGCACGGCGGAGAATTTGAATTTCACTGATGACTGGAATACCTTTTGCAATCGCAGCTTGAATTGCTGGCAACTGAGGATCTAACCCCGGGCTAATGACAATTTCTTCAGCTTGCAAAAGTAAATCTTGATCGAGTTGACCAAAGCTGGTTTGAACTGCTGCTGGAATTTGCTCATGTCCTGGTGGAACTTCACGAGAATCTGTGACTGCAACACGGTAGCCATTTTCATGAAGAAAATTTACGGCTGAAACGCCTGAAATTCCAAGCCCAGCCACAACTTTTAACCCACCACGTTGTATTAACATTTTTGCTCACCAGCATTAAGATTTTAAAACTTGCAAAATGTTAGCACTTTGGCGATTTGAAAGCTTTTTCTGTTTGCACTTTCTGGATATTTTTTTGTGTCAGTGCGTAAAAACAGCAGCAGATTATTTTAATAAATACAGCTGATTTCTTAAATAAAACCATTCGCGTTTTTATTCTATTCTCAATATGAATAAGCCGAATGTTGAGGATCAGCATTCGGCTTATTCATCGGGGCAGTTTATGACGGTTTGAATCTGATTAAAATGAATCGAGCAGTAAGGATAATAAATTACCCGCGCCATAACCCGCACCAAGTAACAGCGCAATCCAAATCCATCCGCCTAAAATGTTATACAACATGAATACAGGCATTTTCATATGCCCTGCACCCGCTGCAAAAGGAGCAAAAGAACGAACAAAAGGCACAAAACGGGCAACAAGAATGGTTTTCCCGCCATGCTTTTCAAAATAATGGTTGGTCTTTTTAATATATTCAGGCTTAAACCAACGTGAATGCGCGTGGAAAAACTTAAAACCCAGCGCACGTCCCGTATAATAGTTCACCATATACCCCAAAATTGAAGCAATAATCAGCAACACACCCATATAGTGCAAATGCACAGATTCAGCGGTAGAACATAAAGCACCGACAGCGATCAATAAACTATCGCCTGGGAGAAAAAACATAAAGACTGAGCCAGTTTCTGCAAAAATGATTAGAAACAAAATGGCATAAATCCACAGCCCGTAATTTTCTAAAAAAGTGGGCAATAATTGTTCTAAATGCAATAAAAATTCAAGCAATACTCAACTCTCTTACAGAAGAATTCACGATATATTAGCCTAATTTAATCATGTATATATTAAAAGGCCTAAATAAATTAGGCTTTTTTTAATCGGTTTTGGTTTTTATTTATTTTAAAAAACCATTGGCTGCCAGAAATTCCATACTGAGTTTAGACTCTGCTTTTGGCTCAGCAGCTTTATCACCAAGTAACAATCTTTCTATATAACGTGCCAATACATCGACTTCTAAATTCACTTGAGAGCCCACTTTCCACGTTCCAATATTGGTCCGTTCAGCAGTATGTGGAATTAAATTTAAACTTAAGATATTTCCACGTAAATGATTGATGGTGAGGCTAATTCCATCTACAGTCACAGAACCTTTTTCAGCCAAATATTTAGCAATTTCAACAGGTGCAGTGACTTCGAAATACAGTGAGCGAGCATCTGAACGCACTACGGTGATTTCACCCACAGCATCGACATGTCCACTGACGATATGTCCACCGAAGCGTGTTGTTGGCAACATTGCTTTTTCTACATTGACCGCCTGCCCCGCTTTCCAACTTGCTAAAGTCGAACGATTTAAGCTTTCACGGGACACATCAGCAGCGTACCAGTTTTCACCCCAGTCGATCACAGTTAAACAGATGCCATTGGTTGCAATAGAGTCGCCCAAATGTACATCAGACATATCCAAGTCTGTCTGAATACGTAAGCGCACATCACCGCCTACATTTTGTAAACTTTCGACTTTACCCAAACTTTCAATGATACCTGTGAACATAATTCTACCTACTGCTGCAGTGAGAGGAACTGATGAAGTTCAATCGTGTTTATTTTGCATTTGCCCATATTTTAAAGGCAAAGGTGCATTCTTACCATAAGGCCAGTTGCGTACTTACACCTGAGGTATCCACACCACCCAATTCTGCAAAATGATAGAGTTGACCCAACAGCTGACGCAATGGTGGTCCAGACTTAGCATGGGTATCGGTGATTACAATAAACTCAAGCACACGTGCGCGTTCAGACTGACGCTGTTTACTGACACGATAACGAGGCACATCCTGAGTCAATAAGGTGACTTTGCCACGTTTCAGATTGGCCGCCAATAAGTCTTTGGCCTCAATATTTCCATCGGTTGAGTAACTGGTGAGAATATAACGCGCATTAATAGTTTCCAACAAATTCTCATAAGCTTCTTGTGCATGCTTAGAAGAATTATAAGGACTTGGACGTTCTTTACGCCACGCACGGTCAATCCCACTTTTAAAACCTTTGGTATCTGGTGTCGGTAAATCAACTTGATCCCACAGTGTTAACGAGTTGAGTACATGATAATTACTACTATAGGCATGTTGGTTATACGGTGGATCTAGATAAGCCACATCAACTTCAAAACCACTCATTTGATTTGCCAAGTGCTGTGCATCTACACACCACACCTCTGCCATTGGGGTTTTCTGCTTATTCTGCCCGACTTCACTAAAGCGGCTCGGTGTAAGCCATAATAAAGACTCAATCCGTTCCAACGCAGTTTGGGTTTTACCGCCCCAACCATGATGGAAGCTTTTAAATACACCGCTGGTATTACTGACAAAACTTGCTGAATAGAGCAAAGGTGCCAATAAGGCACTCATTTCTACATCGTCAATTGCACCCTGTGCTTGCCAAGTGGCAATTTGCTGACGAATTGCATCTATACGCATCCCATTACGGCGTTTAAAAAACAAACGGTCTCGTGCAGGGTCATAAATTTCATCATTCCGCGGACAAAGGTTATGCGTAACCCATCCTTTCACTTCAGGCAAGCGGTTTAAATAATCGATGGCTTTTTGATACCCACCCAATTCTTTAAATGCAGGTGCATCTGTGCATGCCAAAATGGCATGATTTAATGCATGGCTATACGGTTCCCAATCATTGGCAATCACCCGATAGCCATTTTGACGTGCTAAACGTGAAACCACCCCACTGCCTGCAAAAAAATCGGCAAAAATCGGGGCGCGTTTACCCTTAGGATTCAAAGTACCTGTGATTTCAAGCGCTTCAAGAATCAGATGCAACAAACGACGTTTGTTTCCCAGATAGGGAACCAACTGATGAAAAAGATATTCATCTGTTGTACGCGCAGCATGACGACGTTTATGGTAAACCGATGATGTTGACTCTGGATTCATACTGACTCTTGTGAAGGGATAAGTCTTAAGCGAATGTCATCACCAAACTGATGAACATCTTGTAACTTAAAACGTAATTGTTGTGCCATCGTTTCAAATTCGGCATTGAACATGGCACGTGCTGATTGTCCTAAAAAGGTTGGCGCAACATAACTGATTAATTCATCCACCAGTTTTTCCTGCAAAAATGCAGTGGATAATGTCGCACCTGCTTCAACCAACACATCGTAAATTTGGAAATCTTTTAAAGTCGTAAGCAAATCTTTTAAAGATTGTACTTCTAATTGTACCACGCCCAGCTTGGCAAGTTCTTGACGAAATGGTCCCATGACCATCACTGTTTCAGGCGCGCTAAGAATTTGAGCATTGAGTGGCAAACGTCCTTGTCGGTCTAAAATTACCCGCTTAGGCTGGACAATCGTTGCAATATCAATATCACCCAATGAACGCACATTTAATTGAGGGTCATCTGCCAAAATGGTATCGATCCCGGTAATCACTGCACCTGAAATAGCCCGCCAATGCTGAACATCTTGACGTGATTCAGCCCCAGTGATCCATTTAGACTCACCAGACGCCATTGCTGTACGGCCATCTAAACTTGACGCAACCTTTAACCGCACATAAGGCACACCCGTTGCCATTGCTTTTAAAAAGCCTTGATTGAGTTGAGCCGCTTGTTGCTCACAAACCCCTGTTTCAACCTCAATCCCTGCCTGGCGTAAAATATCCACGCCTTTTCCCGCCACCAAAGGATTTGGATCAGCACATGCAATAACAACTTTGCTGACACCCGCTTCAACCAAGCCTTTAGCACAAGGTGGTGTACGGCCATAATGCGCACAAGGTTCCAAAGTGACATACGCGGTTGCGCCCTTGGCAGACTCGCCTGCTTGACGCATGGCAAAAACTTCGGCGTGTGGCTGACCAGCTCTAGGATGAAAACCCTCTCCCACCCATTGCCCATCTTTTACAATGACACAACCGACGTTCGGGTTTGGTCGTGTGGAATATTGTCCAAGCTTCGCGAGCTCAATTGCTTTCTGCATCCAAACCTGATCTATGTTGACATAATCTTCGGGTTTAGAATTTGAATCAAACTCAGACATAAAATTCCTAATCAATAACGTTCAAAAATAAAATTAGTGGTCTTGCCCACGATCTTGCATTTGTTCAATTTGATGACGAAACGCATCAATATCTTGGAAATCTTGATACACCGACGCAAAACGCACATAAGCCACATGATCCAATGCAAACAACGATTTCATGACAATTTCACCAATGGTGCGTGAACGTACATCACGTTCACCGAGGCGGCGAATTTGCAATTGAATATCACTAATGACGGTTTCAATCTGTTCTTGAGTCACGGGTCTTTTTTGTAAAGCGTGCATTAAAGAACGTCGTAATTTTGCTTCGTCAAACGGTTCATTTTTACCATCTGACTTGGTCACGCGTGGCATGACCACTTCATAACTCTCAAATGTCGTAAAACGTTCGCCACAACTGATACATTCACGACGTCGACGAATCTGGCTACCTTCAGCGGCCAAACGAGAGTCGATTACTTTACTATCTGCAGCGTTGCAAAATGGACAATGCATAGTGGTTTTATTGAACAAAATTCATGATTTCATCTAGTGTAGCAAAAAAACCTGATTTTGTTGAGCCTTTCGCAAGATATGGAAAAAAAACAGCCCTTACGGACTGTTTTATACTATATATAGTTATTATTCTAATTAGATTGATTATTCGATACGTTCGCCATGTTGGCTTAAATCAAGCCCCATACGCTCATCATCAGATTCAACACGGATCCCAATCACCACATCGATAATTTTAAGTAGGATAAAGGTCACAACTGCTGAGTATGCGATTGTTGCTAACACACCTTCAACTTGTACCCATAATTGATGCATAACATCTGTCGGTGCTTTGTCGCCCATAATGAATGAGCTGGCAAATACAGCTGTTAAAATCGCACCAACAATACCGCCTACACCATGTAAACCAAATGCATCCAATGAGTCATCTGCTTTAAGGATACGTTTAAGACCAGAGATCCCCCAGAAGCACACCACACCACCGATTAAGCCCATGATCAACGCACCACTTACCGTCACAAAACCTGCTGCTGGCGTAATCACAACCAGACCAGCAACTGCACCAGATGCTGCACCCAATACTGAACCTTTACCACGAACAATTTTTTCAACCACTAACCAAGCAATTGCTGCCGCTGCGGCTGCGATTTGAGTTGTGACCAAAGCATACGCTGCTGAACCATTTGCACCTAAAGCAGAACCACCATTGAAACCAAACCAACCGACCCATACCAAGCTTGCACCCAATACAGTTAAAGTTAAGTTATGTGGTGCCATAGATTCTTTGCCTAAGCCCATACGTTTACCCAGTAAATACGCAGCAACTAGACCAGCAACACCCGAGTTAATATGAACAACAGTACCACCAGCAAAATCAAGCGCGCCATCATTCATTAACCAGCCACCACCCCATACCCAGTGTGCAATCGGTGCATAAACAATAATGACCCAAATCGTAATGAATGTGATCCAAGCACTGAATTTCATACGATCAGCCACAGAACCACTGATAATGGCAACGGTAATAATCGCAAAAGTCATTTGGAAAATAACGAAAAGAATTTCTGGAATTGTGCCACTCAGCGCATCTGTTGTAATTCCAGATAACATGATTTTATCGAAACCACCAATAAAAGCGTTACCAGAACCAAATGCAAGTGAATAACCAATGACCACCCATACGATGCTGACCACTGCTGCGGCAGTAAAGCTTTGCGCCATGGTGGCAAGCACATTTTTCTTACGAACCATACCGCCGTAGAATAATGCTAAACCGGGAATTGTCATCAGTAATACAAGTGCTGTAGATACAAGAATCCACGCTGTATCACCTGTATTTAAAGTTGGTTTTTCTGCCTCTGCTGGAGCAGCTGCGGCAGTCACCGTTTCAGGCGCAACGGTTGCCGATGTATCGTCGACTGTTGCAGTCACATCACTTGCCGTTGCAACAGCTGTAGATGCAGGCTCAGCTACGTTTTCTTCTGCCCACGCAACTGATCCGCCAAGAAGTGCGCCAGACAGGCTGAGCGCTAATAGCATTTTTTTCATTCGTATCCCCCAACCTAATTTTGTGAGTTATGTATTGATATACATAACCAGCAATCTTCGTGCCAAATTAAACAGCGTCTGGACCTGTTTCACCTGTACGAATACGAATTACTTGCTCTAAATTAGTCACGAAAATTTTTCCATCACCAATTTTTCCAGTGCTAGCAACGCGTGTAATAGATTCAATCACTGAATCTACCATGTCATCACTGATTGCGATTTCGATTTTCACTTTAGGCAGAAAATCAACAACATACTCAGCGCCACGATAAAGTTCAGTATGCCCCTTTTGACGACCAAAACCTTTAACTTCAGTTACGGTAATCCCTTGAACGCCTATATCAGACAGTGCTTCACGCACGTCATCTAATTTAAACGGTTTTACAATTGCAGTTACGAGCTTCATATTGTTTTCCTTCGGCTTATTTCACCAGTAAGGTTTTATGTTCAATTTTCATGCCAATCTTATTAATGGTTGGGGTGATTAATTCAATCAACATGCATTGCCTTTATAACCTATTGTATATACTTAGGTGAAGTTGCAACTTTAAAAAACACATAATATTGCGTGTTTTTTTAGATTTCACTGCTAAATTATAGGAGACATCATGCTTTAAGCATCGGATAAAAAATTACTTAAATAAAATGAATACGCGATGTTACACTAGGCAAAGAACATTACTCATTTGGATTCCTCATGATTGAAACATTATTACAAGCAATTTTAGAACAGGTCGATCAGCCTAAAAAAGACATAGAACATAATTTACGCGCCTTACTTAATGAAGCCATTTCTAAAATGGATATCGTTTCAAAAGACGAAATTGAACGCCAAAAGACTGCACTAAATAATGCCAATTTACGCTTGACCGATTTACAAGAACAGGTCAAAGCACTTGAGATACTGATTCAGGATAAAAAGTAAACTAAATTTGCACATTATTGGTGCAAAAAATATAATAATGATTAAAAATAAAGCACAAGTGGAAAACAACAATGTCTTTAGCAAAAATTTATACCCGAGGCTTGCTCGGGCTACATGCACCTTTAATTGAAGTTGAGGTCCATGTTAGTGCAGGGCTTCCTTCTTTAACAATTGTTGGCTTAGCTGAAGCTGCAGTTCGTGAAAGTAAAGATCGCGTTCGATCTGCCATCATTAACAGTGGTTATCAATTCCCAAGCAAACGCTTAACCATCAATCTCGCACCTGCGGATCTGCCCAAAGATCGCTCTCGTTTAGATCTGCCCATTGCACTTGGTATCTTGATTGCCACAGGGCAACTTCCCGAAAATGTCACAGATCATTTTGAGTTTATTGGTGAGTTGGCACTGGATGGGCACTTAAGGCCCAGCACAGGAACATTAACCATTGCGATGGCATGTCAAATGGCCAAGCATCAATTGATGTTGCCACAGGAAAATGCCGCAGAAGCAGCGCAACTGCCTGAGTTTCAGGTGTTTGCTGCACAGCACTTAAAACAAGTCTGTGAGCATTTCTTAAACCTACAAAAAATTGATGTAACTGTTCGGCAAAAAGTACAGCAAAACAATGCCTACAAATTTGATTTGGCAGATGTCAAAGGACAATTACGCCCGCGGCGCGCTTTAGAAATTTCAGCAGCAGGTGGACACTCTCTTTTATTTAAAGGCCCACCAGGTACAGGTAAAACCCTGTTAGCTTCTCGCTTACCGAGTATTTTGCCAGCCTTAAATCCACAAGAAAATCTTGAAGTTGCCAGCATTTATTCAATTGCCAAGACTAAACACCATTTTGGACAGCGCCCATTTCGCGCCCCGCACCATACCGCGTCTGCAATCGCTCTTGTCGGTGGCGGTTGTCATTTACAAACAACTATGCGACATTCCAAACAACTATGCGATAAATTACAGGTTTTATCTTTACAGTAATCTTTATTTGAAATAAATCATTGAATATAAAAAATAATTTAATATAATTTAAAACAATATCAAAGTACTAACTATATATTTGGATCTTGCAATGTATAATATCTTTTTAAATAATATTAAAGCAGCACGTAAATTAAAAACACAAAAAAATATTGCTGAAGTAAGTCTGAGTATTTTTAGAATGCTTATTCAACATATTTGTATTTCAAATGCAGAATATATAAATATTTTAGCTAAAGAAAGTTCTGAAAACATGTCAAAAATTGATATTAGTTTTATTGAGCTATCTCAACCGGCCGATGGAACATGCGTTGATTTTATAAGTAACTCTCTAACACAGATAGCAAAATTGAAAAACAGCTCTTTAGCTAGATTCTACTTTGAAGATAAAGATATTTCAAACGAACCTGCATTAGTAGAATGGCTACAAATCAAAGAAATATCTTTAAGAAATATCTTACATACATATGTTGAAGATCGAAATGAAAGTATCTTTGGTCATGGTATTTCATCAACTAATTTATTTTTAGATATCGATATTATTGAATATATTTTAGAAAAATTAAAAGTTTATCTACCAGAAAGTAAAGGCGACGATTTTTTATTTTTTCCTAAAAATTTTAATATCTCTACTCCTATTCAAACATTAAGATTATTTGATGGAAATCCTACGTGTTACAGAAAAATCAAAAAAACTAATAATGGGATGATTCATGTTACTGCTAAAGTTCAAACATCCTTAACAAACGCTACCGATCAATCTTATGAAGTACCAAATAAAATTTTTAATATTTCTACAAAAAAAACTTATGAGGTATATGAATATAATGATTGGAATCCGCTAATTTTTTTACCAGAGAGAGCTATATCAGTAGCTGACTTTACAGGACGAAAAAAAGAAATCACTGAGCTTATTGACTGGTTTAATGATCCAGAAGACTCAAAACGATGTCTTGTATATGGTGATGGTGGCATTGGAAAGACAACTCTCATTTTAGAATTTATGCATCGTGTCCTTGAAGGTTCTATTGAGGTCGAATGGAAACCCAGTGTTATTACTTTTTACACAGCAAAAAAGACTCGTTGGGGAATACATGGTTTAGAATCACTCACGAACAACAATCTAGGCGTTGCAGATGTCGCTTTACATATAGCACAACTATTAGAAGTCAAACTTGACAATAGTTGGTATCAAAAAGATGCAGAAACTATTATTCAAAAATTAAAAGGCTTACTTGAAAAAGAGAAGATTAAAAAAAATGAGCATCTCATTATTTTAGATAATACAGAAACTATGGCTGAAAATGATGATGATATTATTAATCTAGGTAAACAAATACACTTACTTTCCCGTTATGCTGGAAGAGTAATTCTTACTTCTCGTCGTACAGAAAGACTTGAAGCAAGACCAATTGAAACAACTAAATGGTCCGATGAAGAAGGTGTAGAATATATTCAAAAAAGAGGAGATATATTAAATATTGATGCAATAAAAAAGGCTGGCATACCTACTTTAAAAAAAATCACTCGAGAACTCAATAATAAACCATTGATTTTGAATGTTTTCATTCAATTTGCAAATGAACTACAAAGCTCACTTAATAGCGCATTAGATAAAGTGAAAAGATTACAGGAAAAAGACTTAGGGATGTTCTTGTTTTCTGATGTTTGGGAAAGATTTAATGAAAAAGAAAAGCACTTTTTACTTCTCTTAACCTATTTTGGTCCTGATCATGATCAATATTTTATGCAATTAGCTTCTGATAAAGCTAATTTAACTTTTTCTTTAGCTCAGAGCACATTAGAAGGTAGTAAAGGGATTTGTCAACTTAGTAGTATTGATGGCCAACTTCAGATTACTTTCAACAATGATTTTATGAAATTTTGTAAAGATAGAACTGTAAATTTTAATGATCAAACACATCCTCTTCAAAAAGATCTAGAAACAATCCAAAAAAGATATATAGAGTTTTTAAAACATATTGAAGTAGAAATATCAGATAATGATCAAAAAGCTTATTTAAGTAGGTTTGCACGGGCAGCTAGAAAATTCTTTAATGAGGGTAATAAAGAACAAGCAATTTCATACTATGAATTAGCGATAGATGAGGATCCAACAAATATTTGGTTATTAGAGAAGTATTCAAACACTCTATTTATATATAAAGATTTTCTACCAGCATTAGAAAAAATCAATAAAGCTACTAACATTGATCCTAATCACTCAGAACTCCAATTTACTAAAGGTAAAATATTAGCCAGAATTAAAAATAAAACCAAAGAATCTATAACGTGCTTAGATTTAGCTCATAAACTCGGGAAATCTATGCACCTATGTGAGTTACAAAAAATATATGCTTATTTAGCAGATGGAGATATAGAGCACGCAACCATATCATTAAATATCGCTAAGAGTAATATCCCTAACGATTCTTATTACCAAAAGTGCAAGATAGAAATTGAACGCTTAGAACGCAAAATAAATCAATATATATTGCCTCTATAGAAAATGTTACTTTAGATGTATTTATAGAATTACCTATAAGCACATTAATGAGGGTCAATAAATTTAACTTTTTAATAATCAATGAGGCAGTATGTTTTATATATTTCTTGATACGTGTGTTTTTTTAGATATTTCTACTAAGAAACAAGAATTACCACTAGTTTCTGCATTGGAAGAACTTGTTCGTACTAAAGTAGCAAAGTTAGTCGTAATTGACTTAGTAGCTCAAGAATATGAAAGAAACAAAGAAGAGGTCGCAAACAAAACAGCAAAACGATTATCTCAAGAATTTAAACAAGTCAAAGCAGTTGTAAGTGAGTTTGCAAAAAAAAATAAAGCTCAAACCATTGAAGTACTAAACGATATAAATGCAAGACTTCCTCTTTTGACTGATGCTAACTATGCAACCATTAACAGAGTTGAGAGACTAATTGAATCAGCGGAAAAAATAAGTATTAGCGAGCGCTCAAAGATTGCAGCCATTCAACGAGGCTTAGATAAAAAAGCTCCATTCCATATCAGTAAAAACTCAGTAGCTGATGCTGTAATTATTGAGCAATTTTATGAATTTTCATTAGGTGTCAATACGGCAGATAGTTGTTTTTTCATAACACATAATCATAACGACTTTTCTGCCAAAGACCATCGAAAGCCTCATACTGATTTTGAAAATATTTTCAATGGTAATACTTGTTATTTTAACAACTTAGCATCCGCAATCAACCAGATTGATAATAATTACTTAGCTGAAATAGAGTTTGAATATGACTTTACAGAAGAAACTCGGGGTTTAAGAGAAATTCTCGATGTATTAGACGAGCTAGTGGATAAAATTTGGTATAACCGTCATCAAAATCTAATCTGGAAAATAAATGAAGGTGAGATAGAAATTGTTCCTAAAGGTACGAAACACTATGGTAATCATTTTATTCACGAAGATATTCTTGAAGGTGCAATCAAATCTGCCAAACAAGTTAAAGAGACATATGAAGATGTTGGCCCTTGGAATGACTTTGAATGGGGTATGATTAACGGTAAATTGTCAGCTCTACGTTGGGTATTAGGTGACGAATGGGATATGTTAGATACCTAAGATAACAATCGATATCGTTTTCAACTGAATATTATATTTTTCAATCTCTTAAGTATGATACTTTACTAAGAAATATGAATAAAGATAGTTAGAACAGGATATTCCCCTTTCTCAAACCAACCGTACTACAAATTTAATTGTCTAATCGTATAACTCTCAAAACCACTAAATCAAGTAGAGCCATTTCAATTTATCTTCTTAAGATTGCAAAACAATAAAATACAATATATGGTATCAAAATTCAAAGAACTACCACTATATATAGTGGTTATTAAAAATAGAAACATTTTAGGAATAATTTGTAGAAAAATTTGCATACTCTTTACTGTTCAGTTATTATTCATTTAACTTGATCTGTAAGTCAATGATCTTGGAGGTGAATATGACTCATTTCAATCCTGATATGCTTAGTATTGCACGAAACTTTCGTGGCCTTAGTCAAACTGAACTAATTGCTGGAATGGGACAGTCTATTACTCAGGCTTCATTATCTAAAATTGAAAGTGGGGACTTAAAACCTTCCGATGAAGTTATCCAAAATCTATCTAATGCCCTACATTTCCCTATACGATTTTTTGAACATATTGAAAAGCTAAATGCACTGCCGATTAGTTTGCATGCATACAGAAAAAAAAGCTCTACCACAGCTAAAGCATTGAGCCGTATGAATGCTGAAATGATGTTAAAAATGGGCCATGTACAAACATTAGAATTGCTCACAAATGTACCAAAAAGAAAAAACTCCTTACCAACTTTTAAAATTGGCATAGATGTAAACACCCCTCAAGAAGCGGCTAAAAAGCTTAGATCATTGTGGGTGCTAGGAAATGAACCTCTTGAAAACCTAACTGCCACTGTGGAAGATGCAGGGGTTTTAGTCTTTTTATGCGACTTTAAAGATAACAATGTTGATGGCGTATCCTTAAAAATGCATGGCGTGTCTCCATGCGTATTTCTAAATGCAAACCAGCCAAATGACAGAATACGCTTCACATTAGCACATGAACTTGGGCATTTGGTCCTCCATGAAGAGCCATCTGAATTCATGGAAAAAGAAGCAAATGACTTTGCTGCCGAATTCTTAATGCCAGAAGAAAAAATTATTGATCAATTAGGTTCAACCAATTTAGCTCATTATCTAAGACTTAAAAAGGAATGGAAAACCTCAATGGCGGCCTTAATCTATAGGGCGTCAGAGTTAGGAACTATAACTTCAAGTCAAAGTGCCAATTTATGGCGGCAGATGGCTATGCGTGGTTATCGTAAAGTTGAACCAAATGAATTGGATCGAGAACCGACATATAGAGTAGCTTCCATGCTCTTTGACTACGCAATAGATGCAAAAAAAACATCAACATCTGTCATTAGTGAGTTATCTCAATTATTTGACTTATATGAAGATGACTTTAAAAAACTATATTATTTTGACCTAGATTCAATGGAGACTATTGAGATGGTTTCATAAATTAAAAAGCCGACTCTATTGGGTAGAGTCGGCTTGATAGATTTTCACACAGGAAAGGCATATGGCTCTAAGCCCTACGCATACCTCATGTTAGATCTGGCTGTCAGAACCCCATTCTAACATTTAGGCCCGTAAATCTCAAGATTTACCCGCTTATTTTGGTATGCGCCCTGAAAAACGAGCCGCCAAAATAGGAGGGCTAACAATGCCTACCGAAAATCAAGACTTCGTGTTTTGTAAATCTTATCGCCATAAATCTGGAAAAATTATTGTCCATCCAACTGGATATTTTAAATTTCCCAGAACTCGGCCATTGAAAGAAGAAAAGGATACTATCCGTAATAAAAAATCGGATGATCCTGATAACTCAAACTCAATATCGTAAACAAGGTTAAATAACCTACTGCTATGCAACAAAGTTCACAGTAGTAGGTTACTTAATTTTTCTGATCGCACTTAATTTTATGCCCCATTTTAGTACATGGGCTCAGAGAGAATTATGACAACTCAACAGCAGTTTCTTGACCTACTTTCCGATATTGAACCCTCTACAACAACGGTTAATGATTGTTCAAGCGCACATAATACGCTTCGTGATGCTTTAAAAGTGCATAATGAATTCAGCAAAGTACATGTGCATACATTCTTATCAGGTTCTTATAAAAGAAATACGGCAGTACGTCCGACTACCATAGGCGGAATCACACAAAGGCCAGATGTAGATATTATTGCCCTTACAAATCACACAATTAATGATGACCCTCAAATTGTCCTTGATGCAGTACATACGGCATTAAAGGATATTGGATATACCGATCTTACCGTTAACCGTCGTTCAGTAAATGTTAAGTTGAAAAAAGTTGATATGGATGTTGTCCCTATCATTTCAGATGGATATGGCGGCTATCTGATTCCAGACATTCATCTTGAAGAATGGCTAGTTACCAACCCTCCAGCTCATACCGAGTGGACTGTTGAGGTGAATAAAAATGCAAATGGTCGATTTAAGCCTCTTGTGAAGCTATTTAAATGGTGGCGTCGTGAGAACTTGTCTGATTTAAAAAGACCAAAAGGATTCATTTTAGAATGCCTGGTTGCCAAGCATATGAATTACTACGAATCCAACTATGAAAAGTTGTTTGTTTATCTTTTAGAAACGATCAGGGATTCTTATGGGATTTATGCGTCACTAGGCATAATTCCACATTTAGAAGATCCTGGTGTTGCAGGCAATAATGTTTTTTCTGCGGTTACAGCAGATGAGTTCAAAACTTTTTTTGAAAAGGTAGAAGAACAAGCTGCTATTGCACGAAACGCCTTAAATGAAACAGATGATGATAAAGCATTAGCCCTATGGCGGCAGGTTCTGGGTAATCGTTTTCCACGTTCGGCTTCACACAAAAGTGCAAACTCTGCTGATATGGCCAGCTCTTTAATCCGTTCTGCTCTAGGTGCGGGATTAACATTTCCATCAACCCCTGTTTATCCAAATAAACCAGGAGGCTTTGCGTAATGGAACTGCTAAAAACACCATTAGAACGCCTAGCTCAAGAACGGCAGTTATTGACTGATCTTGAGAAAGAGAAAAATAGTTTTAAGATTCAGGAATGGAACTCAACAGACACAAATGAACTGCATTTGAACTTCTCTCTAAAGATAGGAACTATAGATTTTAATGGTGTTTTAGTATATCCAGAGCTTTTCCCAGAGCTACCAGCATATATACGCCCACAAAAATCTGGTGAAAGATGGAGTATCTTGCACCAGTATGGTGGTTCAGGAGTGCTGTGTCTAGAATATGGCCCAGATAATTGGAATACCAATATCAGTGGAGTGGATCTAGTTAGAAGTGCCCAGCTTCTTTTATTAACAGATGCAATGACTGTATTGGAGATGAATGTAGAACCTGTACCATCTAGGCATTCTGAAACAATAGGTCAAAAATTAAGAAGTGTTTCAGAAAGGTTCATTGAAACACCTATGTTACGTCACATACTCTTGGGTAGTGATTCCGAGAAAATGGACTTTAAGATTGCCATCTCAAGCTTTCGAGACAAAACCGTTATTGTTCCAACAAATATTCAGAACAAACCTCTACCTGACATCGTACCATCATTTTCTAATGAAAGATTTGAATTGTCTGGATGGGCAATACGAATTGATTCTGTTCCTCAATTAAAGGAATCCGTAAATGACCGAGTTTCATTAGAATCCTTTTTAGGCAATTTATGGCCTGCTCAGGAGGAATTCACAAGTTCCATACAGCCTATATTGTTATATGACATAAAGGGTAACTTGGAACTATTCTTGGTTAATAATACAGCACCACTTTTCGTAAGTTATCCTGCTATTAATCTACATGATGATCAGAGCCAAAGATTGCCAGCACAATTTAGCCATCTCAATGATATAAGGGTAGCAATAGTAGGTCTTGGATCGTTAGGAAGTAAAATTGCAATTTCACTGGCACGGTCGGGTTGTAAAAACTTTCTACTTATTGATGATGATATTCTGCTCCCCCACAATCTTGTCCGTAATGAACTCAACTGGTTAGATGTTGGCTTTGCTAAAACCTATGCTGTTGAAAGAGCATTAAAACGAACAGCATTAGACATACAAGTTGAAACGTATGAAATGCAAATTGGTGGACAGGAAAATCCTCATTTAAATTCCAATATCGCTAATGCCATTGCCACATGTAATCTGATTGTTGATGCGACAGCAAATACCCATACGTTCTTAACATTAGCTGCAATTGCTAAAAGAAAACACATTCCCATGGTATGGGGTGAAATTTTTGGTGGCGGTGGTGGAGCAATGATGGCCCGTAGTCGTCCAACGTTAGATGCCTCCCCCTTAGAACTTCGCAATCATATTTATGGTGTCTTACAAACGTTGGAACCAATTCCAGAGGGCAAAGTTAATAATTACGGCTTTCAAACACAAAACCAAACATATATAGCATCAGATGCAGATGTAACAGCTCTTGCAGCATCTATGACGCAGTTCACATTAGATACTTTATGTACAATTGATGAGCAATCCTCTTATCCATATTCAGCATATTTAATAGGGTTCCGTAGATATTGGATGTTTCAATGTCCTTTTGATACTCGTCCTATCGACTGTTCGGGTGCTTTAGTAGCAGAATCTCCTACGGATAAAGAAATATTTGAAAGGGAAAATGGCAATTCTATTGAAGAGCCTGAACCGATGAAAGGTTAATACTGATGCTGAAAATATCCATTCCTACTGACATACAAGTTTTACTGGTAAAAGCCCTATTGAAGTCTGGAACCCACGAATGTGGCGGTGTTTTAATGGGTGAGCATATTGGTACAAACCATTTTAGAGTTAACTCATTAACTATTCAAAAGAGTGGAACGATAGCATCCTTTGTACGTGGAATTACGGATGCTATTAAAGCAATCCGTCTTTTTCATAAATCAACAAACAATAATTATCAAAAATTTAACTATTTAGGTGAATGGCATAGCCATCCTCTCTTCAGTGTACAACCCAGCAGTAAAGACCATCACACCATGAGGGAATTGGTGTCCGATCCAAAAGTGGGTGCAAATTTTGTAGTCTTACTGATTTTTCATTTAAAAAACAATCATCTTGATGGCAGTGCTCACACCTACCTACCAGATGGTTCCTGTTACCGATCCACCCTAGATTTAGAGAGATAATAATGAGTGCGAGTCTGTTAGAAAAACAATCAACTGGTGGTGCGATTGCACGAGTAGGATTTGAATATCAGGATGCATTTGTATTAAGGAGCTTACCGCTATGGCTTTCACAAAGTGCATTTAGCCATATAGTGAGTGAAGCATTAAGTGATATAGAAGTTTGTTATTTTTCTTCGGAAAAGTCATTACATGTAATGTATGAAGCAAAAAATCACTCCTTAACGGCTACGGAATTTTGGGATGAAATAAGGCGTTTTAAAAGTCTTTTTGATACCCACCCAAAAAACTTTATTTGGTTTAATTTAGTATGCCCAAGTTATAACACCGCTATCTCACCATTAATTTCAAAAATAGACCGATTAAGAGGGGTTGGATCTTCTTATGATGACGACTCTTCAGTTTCAGTGAATGGGCGCTCGGAATACCTTGATTGGTGTGTTGGTAAAAAAATTGATTTCTCTTTAGCTGAATTTGCTCTTGATTATGTTGGTTTCATAACTTTTAATTCTGAGAATAGTGAGTCTATATTTCTAAGTGAAATTCAAGACACAATAAATATTGAACTGCTCAGGAGTCAGGTCAAACAACTAAAAGATCAGTTTAAAAACCTGATTTCTCGTTCTTCTTTTGGTCCAATATATCGCAAAGACTTTGAAAATTTTATTTGCCATGCTCTTGAAGAAGATAGAAGCCAGTGGCTATTAGATCCTATTAAAATTAATCTTTCAGCATCATCCAGTCAGTATCAAGACTTAAACTTAGATATTAGTGATTTCAATGGTCCTGATCGTGCTCAAAAAACCTCCAGCGACTGGAACAGCCTAATCAAAAAAGCAGTATCGATTGGGGATTTCATTCATAACAGTGGTGACCGTAGAACCCTCCTTATAGATGGCAAACAAAGAATGTCCACTGCATGTATGCTTGGCTATGTTTTTAGTGCCACACGTAATTTCCTACTCGAAATAGAACATAATGGCCTCATTTATCGCACTGATGACCATAAACAGAAAGAGGGACAATTTTTTACTAAAATCGAAGCTGTTGAACCACAGGGTGAAACTGAAGCCATAGTCGCTATCGGATTTCCTACAGCTATAGGTAAAGACATTGACTCTACGATTAATGAAGTAAAGAGCTTGCCTAGATTGAATTTAGAAAGCTCTCATGCCATTGATAATATGGAGACTCTAAATCTTGCTGTGAGAGAGGCAAAATCTGCTTTAGTTTCATTTAAATCCGAAAATAAGTTATCTAAATTACACCTCTTTATTAAAGCACCCTCAGTTTTTGCAATGGTCTTGGGACATCGCTTGAATGGTATTTGCGATATCCAGCTTTACGATTGGGTAGATGGGCAATATATCCCTACAGCCGAACTGAACTTATAAGAAGAATTGATTATTCGATAATATTACCAATAGAGAGGTTGATCATGAACAATCATTCTAATGAAGAAAATACTGATAACTCTTCAGATAAAAAATCACCCGCATTCAAAGTCCTTGAATCCAATGCTGAAAAGTTCTTAATGGTTTGGTGGTATGGGGCGTTAGCAAAAGCTGATCGTAGAAATGCTCAACCTAAAGTTCATGTGGCTTTTAGGGAACTTCTGGAAGATTACACACCCACAGATAATTTTATTTTTATTGATGCAAATATAACAGATTTGATGTCTTGGCCTATTGGAACAGTTTGGCACCATGAACGATTAGTTGACTATCTTCCTTTGGAAATACGGGAATTTGATATTGATCATACAAATTTTAAACATACCTTTGTTCAAGCATATAAGCGAGATGAAAAGACAGGAAAAATAGATCATTTCTTCTCAGACAGGAATAAGTTTTATATTAACCCAAGCCAACGTGAAAATTGTATTTCTTTCTCTTTAAAGGATCAGGAATATAAGGAGCTTCTCGTACCTTGTTTTGAGTTTCTGGTGAGAGGATATGGCCTCTCTACAGAACTTCCTAGAATTCTAACAACATATGATGAGGTCGAAAGACATGAAAGGCTCTACACCCCTCATCCAGAAGAAGAAAATACATGGACTATCCTTATAGGTGATAGTCTCACATCAGATGATCATGTATTTATTGCCTACTATAAATATAGCGAATATACCCAAGATGCCGTAAGAATCTTATTTAGCAGTATTGCAAAACATGATGATTTTATCCAAAGAAACCATATATACCCTAAAGTAATGCCGTGGCATAAGGAAACGAGAAAAATTAGGGTTTCAGGTTTTTGTATTCCTGACACCAATGCTTTTTTAGCCTTGACAATTCTTGGAATAGAACTACCTGATCAAACACTTATCAGACGTGTTCCAAAGGTAATTCACCGCATTAAGAAACCTGTAGATGTCAACTCACCTAATCCTCCTCAGTTGCAACTAGGTCCTGGTCAGATTAACGTATCTGAAGATCAAGGAGGGCGCAAACCATTATTACAATCGGTTATTTTAGGTCATGAATTTACATGGTTAGGTTCAGGCCCTATCGGGGAAAAAAGTAAAACAAAGTATGAAAGAACCATCACCCAACCACAGAGAAAGAAAAATACTAAAGAAACCAATACAGTTGGTACAGGAGAACCTGATAGCTCTAAGGAAGTTCTAAATGTCCAAATTAACCCGACCACTAATGGAGATACAGAGTTTGAAGCTCCATATCATGGAAGAATCATGGGCCTATGGAATGCATGTTTAAAGGCACGCTCGTTAAATCCCAGTATTGTCAATGCAGTCCACTATTATACTTTTGAGGAAGAGTTTGATTACAGCGATAAACCCACTCTCATGGCTTTTTTCGTTAATTCAGAAACATTAAATAATAAAGATATTACAGATGGAGAAAAACAAACTTATAAAAATTGGTGTTATGCAAACTCAAATAAAACAGCACTTCGTGGAGCATTGGTCATCCGATTATCTCTTGTAAATTGCCCTCCAGTTTATCTTTTCGATATACAACCAGCGACTTACGTTTCAACTGTAGATGGGGAAAGTGTTCTCAAGGAGCGTGGGCATGCTGGTCTAATATTTAGGTCAAGAACCGTAGAACAATTTGAGCAGTATATTTCTGGGCTCATGGAGAGCCTGCCTTTGTCAGAGGGCTCTTATACGACAACTCTCCTAGGCTCCAATTTGGTTACTCAATTATTTGTTTTTAGACATTCAAAATCTGCTGGCTTGTCAGAGGGTGAATCAACGTTATTGAATGCTCTAAGAAAAATTGGAATTACGAATATCAAGTTAAAGGAGGAAAAGGAGGAAAAGGAGGAAAAGGAGGAAAAGGAGGAAAAATAATTTTCGAATCTTACAATTGTGACCATCTTCTTTTAGCCTATTCCATAATTCTTTCCTATGGGTAATTTTATTACATATCAAATTGAATTATATATAGTTTAATGGCACTTTTAAGTGCCATTAAACTTGGGTACCACTTGTGACTAGATAAGCACCTATATTAGGAATATTTAACCTTTTTAAACTCAGTGTTCTGAATCCTTTGGTATATTTTCAATAATGCAATGATGAATATCATCGTGATTGTTGAGTGATGTTTCAGCCTGAATAGTGACATGCTCAATACCTAGATTTTGTATGACATTCTCCAGATCATGTAAGAGTATCTGCACTTCCTGCATACTCATTTCTTCACTTACAACAATATGGCAGGATAAAATATAACGTTTACTTGTCAGACTCCATATATGTAAATCATGTACACCTTGAATTCGCTGGTCTTGAAGAATGGTTTCTTTGATTTCTGCCAAGTCAAATTTTTCTGGTGTACCCTGCATTAAAACATGCGAAGCCTTTACTACAACTGAATATCCACTGCGAAGAACAAGTATTGCAACTAGAACACTGGCTAAAGTATCTGCCCAGGCCCATCCAAAGAAGTAGATACATAGCGCAGCAGCAATTGCGCCAATAGAACCTAACAAATCACTGAGTACATGCAGGTAAGCACCTCGCATATTCAAGTCGTGTTCGGTATCACTACCTTTAAAAATCATTACTGCAACAATGATATTAATCAGCAATCCAATACTGGCAACGATCAACATCCCTTGTACTTCAATATGTTGTGGCTGCTGGAACCGTAGAATTGCCTCAATAAAGATGTACAGTGCGATACCAACCAGTGTAATACCATTCAATGCAGCAGCCAGTATTTCAAAGCGTTGATAGCCGTATGTTTTATTTTTGGTAATCTGTTTTTGACCGATAAAGACTGCTGCAAGTGCAATACCAAGTGCAACAGAGTCACTCAGCATGTGGCCAGCATCCGAAATCAAGGCCAAACTATTGGTAATAAAACCACCTATAAATTCCACTGCCATAAAAATGGTAATCAGTAAAAAACTTATGGTCAGAATTTTTTTATTACTCGGGATATGGCTGTGGTCGTGATCATGATGATGACCACCATGACCGTGATGGTGTCCTGAGTGATCATGGTTGTGTTTATGGCCGTTACCATGACTATGCTTATGCCCAGAATGATCATGTTCAGAGTGTTTATGCTTGTGATCTTGTGTATGGTTGTGCGAAGACATTTTATAGCATTCCTGATTATGGCTCTAACTGACTACGCAATGGATGATTGTTGTAGTAATCACCGATGTATGTAATCTTATTATTTTTAACCTCAAAAAATGAAGCACCTTTAAAAGTGATTACTTTTGCGTCTTTTTTACCAGACTGGTCTTTTTTATTGAGGGTTCCCTGAAGCTGCCATTCGACAGCAACCTTATCACCAACAATGAGTGGCGGGGATGTAAGCGTCATCTTCCGATCAGGAATGACTGTTAATAAAAACTTGGGTACCTCAATTACAGATGCTGTACCTTTACGGGTTTCTTCATTACTTGTATTGAAATACTCAACATTCGGGTCAAGAACTTTAGTCAGGTCATCTGGCTGCGTACCATTCCAGATATTAAGATAGCTCTCCACGGTTTCCAAAGCTGTATTGATCGGTGCTTTTGCATGCGAAATTGAAGCTAATCCTAACGTCATAAGAATGAGTAAGAATGTCATGAAAAAAGGCTTTGATTTTTCCTCTTGACCATCAAAATCTTGCTTCAATTGATTGATATAAATAATGTTCATCACATTCACCTTAGACTTGAGTAAGTTCATCAGCGATCCGTTCGGCATCTTCCCTGGTATCGACGATTTCATAAGGTATGCCAAATGCCTTTACAGCCATTTCCGTCATCTTTCTGATGGCAACTCTTTTTTCCTGATCAGGTTCAATGCAGATAATTGCCTTACACAACTGATTAAGTTCATCTTTATGGTTTTTAAGCCAAAGACCACGTTGTTTAAAGTCTTCAGGTGTTTCTTGCATTGATAATTGATCATAAACAATCACAAACGGACTACTCATTTCCAGGAACTCCTGCATTTCCAACTGCCATTGAGGTGAATAGCCTGGAACTGCCTGATCTTGCTTAAACTCAACAAATGGGAAGTTTTCTATATCATGGATAATAAATTTCATTTACATGACCTCATATTCTGTTTCATCTTTTCAGGAATTCATCTCTTTCCATCAAAAGATGAACTCCATCGATGTGCTATTTCAAAGATTTACGTTCAATCTGTACGGTATGTTCATTCCAGCCTCCACCTAATGCCTTGTAGAGGTTGACCTGATTATTCAGGCGTTCCAGGCGGGTCTGTATAAGTGCCTGCTGAGATGCGTACAGTGTTCGTTGTGAGTCGAGGACTGCGAGATAATTATCTTCACCAGCATCAAAACGTAAGGTTGCCAACTTATGAGCATCCTGGCTGGCCGCAATCATTTGCTGCTGCGATTTGATCTGTTCATCTAGCGTAGATTTGCCAGCCAGCCCATCAGCAACTTCACGAAAAGCTGTTTGAATAGATTTGTCATAGTTGATGACTTCAATCTGCTTCATGATATGTGAGCGATCCAGATTTGCCTGTACTGTAATTTGTTTTTTCATGGTGCTTACCTTTCATGCAATGCTACAACACGCTCTCAATAAGGTTTCTGTAGCAGTTGCCTGTATGCTAGAGTTTCCAATAATTGGAAGGTCAATAGATCAGCCTTAAAAATACATAACAAATTAACATATGTTTAATCATTCATATGTTTAGTGCTAAAATAACTTAAATATTGCTACTTGAATAGCAAATATGAATAAATGATCATATGTATATATTTTTAAGAAGAAAAAGGAGTGAAGAAAATGAGTGTTTGCTACATTACTCTGAAATATGCTTAGCCATATCCGATAGAACCTGACTTACATGAATATCATCTATTTCATAAAAGACTTGTTTAGCTTGACGTTCACCTTTGACTAAACGGGCTGAACGCAATAAACGTAGATTGTGACTGACCAAGGACTGGGATAAATCAAGGGCATCACTGATTTCACCTACTGAACTAGGTCCACGCATACAAAAAAGTAGAATTTTAAGTCGTGAAGCATCACCCAATAGCCGAAATGTTTCAGCTAAAGACATAATCTCCTCTTGAGATAATTCTGTAGGGTGATCTTTAAAACTCATATTTATACTTAAATTCCAGTCATTAGCGAAAATATAGATGTTTACATATTCTACCCTTGACCTTTCCATAATGGCAAGGTTTATGCTCTTAGCAACTGGATAAGCTCTATAGGTATATCTTATGGGAACAGCAACAAATAAGCTTTCTAATAATATGAAAGTTACATTAAAAATTGAAGGTATGACATGTGCCAGTTGTGTTGGACGTGTTGAAAAAGCCCTCAAAAAAGTTGATGGTGTACAGTCAGCCTCGGTCAATCTGGCGACAGAACGTGCAGATATTGTACTTGATCAGCCTGTGGATCGTCAGGTACTGGTTCATGCCATTGAACAGTCAGGCTATGACGTGCCTGCAAATAATATTGAATTATCAATTAAAGGCATGACCTGTGCCAGTTGTGTAGGTCGTGTCGAAAAAGCCCTTAAAGCCGTTGCAGGTGTAAAAGAAGCCAATGTCAATCTTGCAACTGAGCGTGCAACGGTCAGTGGTACAGCAAATGTCGATGCCTTGATTGCCGCAATTGATAAAGCTGGTTACGATGCCACAGAAATTCAGGCTTCTATTCCTGACCAGACAGAGCAGCTTGAGAAAAAAGATCAGGAACGTGCTGAACTTAAACGTGATTTGATTCTCGCCTCCCTGTTGGCTTTACCTGTATTTATTCTGGAAATGGGATCTCACCTTATCCCTGGTGTACATCAACTGATTGATCAAACTATTGGGATGCAGAATAGCTGGTATTTACAATTCATACTGACCACACTGGTTTTGGTTATTCCAGGACGAAGATTCTATCAGAAAGGTTTTCCTGCATTATTCCGTCTAGCTCCTGATATGAATTCTTTGGTCGCTGTGGGAACATCAGCAGCATATTTGTTTTCTATTGTTGCCACATTCATACCAAACATCCTCCCATCAGGAACGGTGAATGTGTATTACGAAGCGGCTGCGGTGATTGTCGCATTAATCTTACTGGGTCGTTTCCTTGAAGCAAAAGCCAAAGGGCGAACCTCTGAAGCAATCCAGCGTTTAGTCAGCTTACAAGCCAAAACTGCCCATGTTTTACGCAATGGTCAAATGGTGGATATTGCAATAGACCAAGTGGTTGCAGGTGACATTATCATTGTAAAACCAGGGGAAAGAATCCCTGTTGATGGTCAAGTCACGGATGGAAAAAGCTTTGTCGATGAATCCATGATTACAGGTGAACCAATCCCTGTGGAAAAAGGCATCGGCAGTGATGTAGTGGGCGGTACCATTAACCAGAATGGCACGTTGACTTTTACCGCTGTGGCGGTGGGTGGCGAAACTATGCTGGCTCAAATCATTCGTTTGGTTGAGCAGGCACAGGGTTCTAAAATGCCGATTCAGGCTGTGGTGGATAAAGTGACCTTATGGTTTGTACCTGCGGTGATGATTGCCGCAGTGCTTACATTCCTGGTCTGGCTGATTTTTGGTCCATCACCAGCCTTAACTTTTGCATTGGTTAATGCGGTGGCAGTGTTGATCATTGCCTGTCCTTGTGCAATGGGATTGGCGACACCAACCTCAATTATGGTCGGTACAGGTCGTGGTGCAGAGTTGGGAGTACTGTTCCGCAAAGGCGAAGCCTTACAACTGTTAAAGGATGCCAAAGTTGTTGCAGTCGATAAAACAGGGACATTAACAGAGGGTCATCCCGTACTGACTGACTTTGAAGTGACTCAATTCTTTGAGCGTGATTATGTCCTAGGCATGGTTGCGGCTGTTGAATCCCGTTCTGAACATCCGATTGCTAAAGCAATTGTTGATGCGGCAAAAAGTGAAAACCTGACTTTACCTAAAGTTGATACGTTTGATTCAGTCACAGGCATGGGTGTCTGTGCAACCATCAATGGTAATGAAGAAATCAATATTGGTGCAGACCGTTATATGGTTCAACTTGGTATTGATGTTGCTCCATTTGTTGCCACAGCTCAGCGTCTGGGTGATGAGGGTAAATCACCACTTTATGTTGCTGTCGATGGTGAACTGGCAGGAATTATTGCAGTTGCTGACCCAATCAAAACCACAACGCCAGCAGCGATTAAGGCTCTACACCAATTAGGTCTCAAGGTAGCAATGGTGACGGGTGACAATGCTCGTACTGCTCGGGCAATTGCCAAACAATTGGGTATTGATGAAGTGATTGCTGAAGTTCTACCAGAGGGTAAAGTCAGTGCGGTTAAAGAGCTGAAAGCAAAATACGGCAATATCGCTTTTGTGGGTGATGGGATTAACGATGCACCCGCTTTGGCTGAAGCTGATGTCGGACTTGCGATTGGTACAGGTACAGATGTTGCAATTGAATCTGCCGATGTCGTGTTAATGTCAGGAAACTTACAAGGTGTTGCCAATGCGATTGCCTTGTCCAAAGCAACGATTGGTAATATTCACCAGAACTTATTCTGGGCATTTGCCTATAACACCATGTTGATTCCTGTTGCTGCTGGTATATTGTACCCAGCCTATGGAATACTGATGTCCCCAATCTTTGCAGCAGGAGCAATGGCTTTGTCCAGTGTATTTGTACTTGGCAATGCATTACGTTTACGTCGATTCCAGCCACCATCCGTCAGTCAAGGCTAAGGAGGATATGATGAACATTGGTAAAGTCTCTAAAGCTTCGGGAGTTACCGCCAAGATGATTCGTTATTATGAGCAGATTGGCCTAATTCCTGCTGCGGGACGTAATAATGCAGGTTATCGCTCTTACTCAGCAAATGATGTTGAACGTTTAAAGTTTATCAAGCGAAGTCGTGAACTCGGTTTTTCAGTAGCAGAAATATCAGACTTACTTGATTTATGGAATAACCGCGGTAGACAGAGTGCTGATGTCAAACGCCTTGCTCAGGGTCATAGTGAAAAGCTGGAAGAACGTATCAATGACCTACAGCAAATGGCGAATACCCTCAAGGACTTAATCGACTGTTGTGCTGGTGATAATAGACCCGACTGTCCGATTCTTGAAGGCTTGCAAGAACCTCACAATGAAATAAAGGACGTTCACCATCATAACGACCTGCTTTCCGTTTCACCTTTAACCCGAAAGAAATAGCAATAGGATATAGGGAGAAGTAAAATTAATTTTACTTCTCCCTATTTTTTATATTTATAACTATGAACTAAAATATGTCATTTCTTTTAGATACTTACATTGTCAAATAACTGCTAATTTAACATCACAAACATTCCTAAATATTGAGCTTATAATTCATTGCCCACAAAAAAGCGACTCAATAGAGAGTCGCTTTATCATTTCGTCCGTTTTTAACGAGGAGGAAAACCAGCCTCGGTTAAAGCCTCAACGATTTGCTGCTGTGTTGCAGTTGTTTCAACTTTTACACTACGATTGGGTGGTTCGGTGATGACCTTTGCATTGGCATCTATTGCTTGAATTGCTCTGGTTACACCACGGGCACAGCCACCACAAGTCATATCTTCAACATGAAATTCCATATTTAACTCCACTATTACTATTCAGGATGTGTTTAATATAAACCTTGCCATAATTGTAAGGTCAAGCATTAAAAGTAAAATTAATGTCCCTCAGATATATAATTGACTGTGTACTTAGGTATTTCTACCTCCAAGTTTTCATCTTGGACCTTAACCTGGCAAGATAGTCTTGATTGGGCCGTAAGCCCCCAGGCACGATCCAGTAAGTCCGCCTCTACATCATCCATTTCTTCTAAACTGTCGAACCCTTTTTTCAGAACAACATGGCATGTTGTACATGCACCTGATAAATCGCAGGCATGTTCTATGGGAATGCCATGATCCAATAAACTTCGACATAAATTACTTCCGCTTTCAATTTCAAGTTCCGCACCCTCTGGACAAATCTTTTCATGCGGAATAACTATAATTTTTGGCATATAACATAATCCTCAATTCATCAAATTTATAGATAAAACAAGGGGCTTTAAAAAGCCCCTCATTTAAAAGAATATCGAATAGAGAAGTATCTACTTATGTTTACTTAACCATTCATTCATCATCTTGATTTCTGATTCCTGGGCAGAGATAACATCTTCAGCAAGCTGGCGTACTTCTGGATCAGAACCATATTGAAGAACTACTTTTGCCATATCAATTGCACCTTGATGATGGGGGATCATGCCTCTCATGAAATCAACATCAGCATTTCCTGTAAATGGAACCATCATATCTGCGTGCATTTCATCATTGATCTTAATATATGCTTGAGTTGATGGGCTATCTTCATTTTTGCTGCCAGAATGATTTTTGTTTTTTGCCAACCATTCATTCATCATCTTGATTTCTGACTCTTGGGCAGAGATAACGTTCTCGGCAAGCTGACGCACTTCTGGATCAGAACCGTATTGAAGAACTACTTTTGCCATATCAACCGCACCCTGATGGTGAGGAATCATACCCAACATAAAGTCAGTATCTGCATTTCCCGTGAAATCAATACCCATTCCGCTGTGCATACGAGTATTTACTTCCATATAGGCATTTGTAGATGGATTATCTGTTTTAGCTGAACCATTCATATCATGGTGCATTGAATGGCTTTCATGTTTATTCTCACTCATTGAATTTTCCTTTGGAGCGTCAGAAGAGGAACACCCCGCACTAAATACAATCGCACCGATCATTAACATTGGAACAAAGTGTTTCATGGAGTTATCCTCTTACTACAATTATGAAAAAATAATGGGTAATAAGCTCGGAAGTTATTCTTTCATATCAGGTACATCATTACCCTTGATGTAGCAACTCTATTCTTTCCAATTATGGTAAGGTCAACACCTAATCAAATAAAAATAATTAAAAGAATAAAACAATTAAAAACAAATACTTAAAGACAATTAACTCCGTAGTGAGTCACAATAATCAATAGAATTAAAAAAATCACCTCCAATCACAAATAATATTTTTATATAAATATCAATGTGATATGTGTCTTCATGGTTTCACAATTATTTATTTGACTATTGGATGCACTACAAAAGACTACAAACATTCTCAAACTTTATACTTAAAAATTATCTTACTTCCCATCTTAAATTTGAGCATTTATGACAATAAAACCTTGATCCTAGACAAAATAATGGACAGCACGTCCCTCTAAAGATAACGTAACTTTAATCTTTGGAGATTCAAGAAATGGCTAAACGTTTTAGTCCCGAATTTAAACAGCAAGCGATTGATTATGCACTTTCAAACTCACACGAGTCTGTAGCTGCAATCGCCCAGAAATTAGGTGTGGGTTATTCAACATTAGATAAATGGATTCGTGAAACCAATCCGGCAGGTTCAAGCAAACGTCAACTTTCTCCTGAACAACAGCGGATCTTGGAATTAGAGAAAGAAGTCAAACAGCTCAAGGAAGCCAATCACATCTTAAAAAAAGCGCATGTGTACTTTCTGACAGATCATGCCAAGAAAAGTACACGGTAATTCAAGATATGGATGTGAATGAAGTCACTGTGTCTTCTGTCTGTAAATGCCTAGATGTCAGCACTTCAGGCTATTATGCCTGGCGAAAACGCCAGACCAATACAGCGCAGAAATACAATGATTTAAAAGTTGTATATTGGCAGCATCATGCGCGCTTGGGTGCACCGTCATTGGTACATGACATGCATGATTTAGGTTATCGCATGAGCGAACGTACCGTTGGAAGGATGCTAAAAAAGCTTGGTTTATGTAGTAGGATTGCACGTAAATACAAGCATACGACTGATTCAAATCATCGTTTGTCTACAGCACCAAATTTGTTGGATCGCCAATTTACAGTTACTCAGCCTAATAAAGTTTGGACAACGGATATTACCTATATCCGCACTAAAGAAGGCTGGCTGTATTTATGTGTGATGCTAGATCTATTCAGCCGTCGTATTGTGGGTTGGCAAACCAGCCATCGAATAGACCGCCAATTGGTGTGTGATGCGTTTAATTATGCAATGGCTCGTCAGGGTTATCCAACGAGTGTCATGGTGCATTCGGATCAAGGTAGTCAGTACTGTAGTCGTGATTTTAGGGCGCTATTATTGACGAATAACTGTATTCAAAGCATGTCTAGACGAGGAAACTGTTGGGACAATGCAGTGACCGAAAGCTTCTTCCATACCCTGAAGGGGCATGTAGTACATGGCAGTGTATTTTCTACGAGAAAAGAGGCAAATGCTATCTTGTTTGAGTATATTGAAGTTTACTACAATCGAATCAGAAGGCATTCTGCAAATGGCTGGTTAAGTCCAGAAGCCTTTGAACAGAAATATTTCAAGAATTTAGAGGGATCGGTTGTCCACGATACTGTCTAGGATCACCTTATTTATTAAAACCTTAAAATAATTATTAAGGTATAATTATTTTAACCATAACTACTATTTTTTGAGTTTCACAATGTCTGAAATTGATTTTTATAAAAGATTGAACAGATTAGAGAAAAGACGAAAAGGTACTGACCTTACATACAATGCTTTTGATAGTGTAACAGCAGGCGTAACTTCATTTAATGAGTTTGATGAATTAAAACGTACAATAGAAAAATGGCAGATTGTATCAGACAAACCATCTATCCGTTATGCAGTAGGAGCAATGCAAGAAGTTAGTAAACGTTACACAGAAATCAGTATTGAAACTGCTAAAAGAATTGAAAAACAATTAGAGCCTAGGCTACTAAATAATCATAACATTGTCACAGAATACAGATTACAAGGGTCAGTTCCCCTAAATATTCATATCAAAGGTGTAAGTGATGTTGATTTACTTGTACTTAACAAATCACATTATCGTACAGAGGGTTATTTAGGTACTTTACGTCATGATGATATAAAAATATTAAGAGAACTCAGGAACGCGTGCACTTATGAATTAAGACAAGCATATCCTGCCGTAACAATTGATACTACTGGTGCTAAATCTATAACTTTAACAGGTGGATCACTTCCTCGGGATGTAGATGTTGTACCCTCTCATTGGGTAGAAACATATGAGTACCAACAACAAAAGCACCTTTATTTAAGAGGAGTCAATATTCTAGATAATAAAACTCCTACTACATTGATGAACTTACCTTTCAAGCATATTTTTTATATAGATTACAAATGTAAATACTATGCTGATGGAGGATTGAAAAAATCTATCCGCCTTTGTAAAACAATAAAAGCCGATTTAGTTGAAGAGGGCAAAGTAATTTACTTAAGTAGTTTTGATCTAGCCTCTATTATGTATCATTCCAATCTAGAAAATTTAAAGAAAGGTAGAACAAATGCTTTAGCAATAGTTCTTGAAACAAAAAGATTTTTTGATTATCTGTATCATAACCCAAACTATAGAAATAGCTTATATACACCTGATATGACCAGAAAAATATTTGATAGTTATCAGAAAGAAACCTCTCTCACAACAATGAGCATTGCCTTAGATAAACTCGTTACGGAAATACGTAAAGATTTGGGTTACCTATATGACGAAACCATTGGCTCTTATCCATTAGTTATCTAATTTTTCCCATAACATTGTTCCCATGGTTCTTCGACCAGTAACATTATAATATTTAGCACTGGCACTTTTATTGTCTTTATGAAGTGTCAGCTCTACAAATCCTCGATGGATACGTAACTCTTCATGATCTAAATCTTTTGGTTTGTTTTCATAACTATAAAGAACTTTGTATTCTTCAATTTCGTCATAAATAATTGCAGCAGAAATACTGTCAGATGTGGAAAATTCTGTTTCTAATCTGATTCTTACTTTATCCCAACTTTGTAAAATTGTTACTTTTCCAATCCACTCTCTATTGTGCTTAATCATTTCAGAATTTTCTTCTTGGTAATCAGAGATACCTTTACATGACCATTCTCCCGAAATATCAGGATATTTCAGAATCTTGAAAAATAAACCTGTTTTCCATATCCATTTATCAAATAGAAAATAAAAAGTAAGAAATAATAAAGCAGTGATAGCACTAGAAATGATGACATTCCAATAAGGAGACAATCCACCCAAGAACTTCAGTAAAAAGTAAATCAATATCCAAGATATAAACGTAGCAAGTGAATAAACATATTTCCCTGCATGAGACCTATTGAATCCATTATGAACACAATATTCATGACCTAATTGCCCCATACATACCCTCTGGAAGCCCAAAATTCAGTTTTAACTTTATGTAGCTACATTAGCGTTATATGGTCCAGTTATACAAGCAATTTAGGTATCCAATATTGCTGATCACCAAACCTCACTTCAAAGCCATCATTCAGCCCCCTATAATTAATACTATCCATTTGATTAAAAAAGGATTTATCCAAATTATGAAAATACATCAATCCTAACTTTATCCACTCTAGTTCATTAAAATTTTCCTCTGGGGCTTTCATGATGGCCAACAATTGTTTTTCCAGTTTCTTCATATTACTTTTTTCTGTTATTTTTTCATCTAGTACCCATGACGTATCAAGGTTCGTATCATAATTCTTGTTTAAAAAATTAAGAAAGCCAACAATAGCGCAAGCTTGTCCAGGGGACTTAAATAAGTAATATTTTACATGCCACATTGTTGGTAAATCTAATCGTGATTGACTTACCAACAGCATTAAAGCAGATGCTGGTTTCATGGCTAAACGGGCAGAACGTATACTCGTTTTCCCTAAATCCATTTTATTTATTAAAACCTGATAATAGTTCTGAAGAATTTGGGCTGAAAGCGATGAACCAGGACATGAGTTCGCCAGTTTTCTCAGTTGGTCAAATTCAGAACAGTGGCCTTTAGATTGGGTATCTATATGCAGGTGATGTACTGCAACCAACCACCGGATGGGCAGCTCATATTTGCGTAAACCACTTGTTCTTAGTCTATGTAATAAAGAGTCATTGTCTGGGATCTGATCTCCCCAAAGATCACTGGTCTTTTCAAAAAAATGAATATGTTTACGAATTAGTAATGCAGCCTTATGCGGTCCAACCTCATGATCAAGCCAATTCATATAATCTTTAAAGTAACCTTTGAGGCTTGGATTTACTAATGTATTAACCAGTTCCTTAATCCTATTCCCCAATATTCTTCGCCATGTACATAATTCACAGTATTTCCCATATCCAGCAGGAATCTGTTGCTGGCAAGTTAGACATTGAAGTGGTGGACAGGTCAAACATTTCTTACAAAGCATTTTGCCTGACACAACATCCTGTTCAATCAACCTATATCTTCTACAACTTTGGCATGTCTGGTAATCACGGGTTGCACACTTTGGGCAAACTCTTAAATTATCTCCAAAACGGCTGATACGAGATAAGCGTTGTGATGTCACACCACACCGTTCACAAGCTTGAAACTCTCTAAAATAAACTGAACAACTATTACAAACAGGGCCTTGCTCCGTTATTTTTCCTATAGGGTAATCAATACGCTGACATCTAATGCAAGGTCTATTGGTTTCACATTGTTGGCAAACGGCCAAGTTATCAGCTTTATATAATCTGGAACTTTTACCACACGACGGACAATCCTGTTTTTTAAAAACTCGTACATAGCACTTATGGCAATAGTTACGCTGTTTATAAAGTCGGTGTATCTTTTCAACCGCATCACCACATTCATCACACTGAGGCATGGTGTTGTCCCCCCAAAAGTTACCCTAGTTTTCTTTTTAATCTTAAAAACTTGCGTATTACAGTCTCCTTACTTTTAGGTTTAAAGGTAGCTACCAATGCTCTCTTTGGAGGGTAGTTCCGATAAATCGAGCCTAATTGTTCTTCAACAGGCCTTAATATGGCTGGCAACTGGTTTCTCTTATCCCAAAATGAAGACCTGTTCATATTTAAAGATTTTGCTGTTTCAATAAACTTTTCCTGGGGAATAATGAGTAATTGATAAATACAGGAAAATAGCCGTTCTCTCTCGGTAACTGGAAGTTGGTTAACAGCCAATCCATTCGATATAAGCTCAGGATGGGGCACCTGAATTCTGAGTTGTTCAAGAAAAGCCCATCCTTTTCCATTTACTGAGCCAGCTAAAGCTTTTCTAATAAATTGTGAAAATAACTTAATCACCGTTAACCAATCAGTTACTGAAATCAACTTGTCTTGATAGGTTGCACAGCCTTGTTCCAGGAATTGATCAAAGATTTTTTGGAATGCCAAGGCATGACAATCCACAAGGCTTTTATTAACCTCCAATAGACTTTTTTTACATATTGAACAGCAAGTCATAACCTGATCAGGGGCTTCAAGACGTCTAGGTTGAATAGCATTATGGCAATGAGGACATTGATCATGTAAATGCTGATTATGTTTTATACAACCTGTATGCCAGGCAAAACGCCAAGGCAGACGGAAATAGGCAACATTATCCTCAGATAGACACTCAGGACAATATTGCCAGCCACCTCGATGCTTACGGTTTCTTGTACCTAATACCAAGTACCATGCATCAAGAGTTTGATTATCCAGATTATATTTAATTAAAAAATTGCGAAGCGTAGCAGAATTAAATTGGCTTTCATCAATTTTTGTCGTATTGATCAATACCTGTACTTGCTCTGCACTTAAACCACGATCTACATCTACAGACCAGATTCGCCATTTGGGCCAAAGTACTCCAGTTAAACTTAATGGGTCACAACCACTGTCAAGTGCGGCACGTATCAACCAAGAAGATAATGCCTCATCTTGCTTTAAGTCCGTGGGAATAAACCATGAATGGATTTCTGTTGCACTTATCATACCTAGTCCTCCACATTGCTTATTTCACACTTTCTAGCAAGCTACGGTCGATAAACTCCTGACCAGAAACAACAGCTTTCTTTGCGGCGTCCCGTAAAATCGTTCGCAGATTACCTAAGTTTCCATCTGTAATATCATGCAGATATTTTACTGTTGCTGGTTCAGCCAGTTTTGAAGCCTGTTTGAGGGGAAGAACTTTCTCAAATTTATTTACCATAGCTTGAAAGTCTTTATCTAGTTTCCATAAGGGCAAATTAACCACACGAAAACGGCTGACATGCTGTGGATCAGTACGCAGAACACTAATTGCTTCTTCTGTACCAAACCCAACAATGGGTATCTGTGTTTCATTACACAAATACTTAATCGCATTCATTACTGTTCTTTGCTTAATCGGACTGCCACATAATAGAGAATTCATTTCGTCGATAATGAGGAGCTTTACCTCATAAAGTTTAAGGCAATGGACCACTTGGTAACGTAGCTTCGCAACGGGATCTCTTTCTCGAAAAGGAACCCAGAACTTATCAAGAATAGCCATATACAGAGCTTTTTCATCAGGGGAAACAGGTGCCTGTACAATGATTACAGGTTTTACTGCATTATTTTCTGCATTGACATAACCCTCCCCATACAGCTTAAAGAACTGGTTAATAATTGAGGTTTTACCATTATTTGGCTTACTCAATACCAGTAAGTTGGGCATACGGCTCCGCTTAGGAAGTGTCAGGAATCCTTTCAATTGGTCTAACAAGTCATTGGCTGCTGGATACCCAATCCATCGGTCCTCTTCCAGGAAGTAGAGTCTGTCCTCATTAGACTGTTCCACAATAGGGCGAAACTCTTGAAAAACATGTGAATAGTTACTCATGAAATATCCTCATCATTTTCCAGCTCATCGAGAGGCAATAAACCATATACGTTTTCAAGCTGTTGCTCCAAAATCGTACTCTCTTGTTGAGGTTTTTTGCCCTGAATTGAAGCAGGGTTAACACTCTGTTGATGTTGGGTACTGCGCTGATGTGATCTGCGAGCCCGTCGAGTTTTAGTACTTGCCTCCTGAACACGCTCCCGAAGTTTAGCTAGAGCCTGTCCAAGTTCATGATCTTTTAGATATTCGCCAGTTTCCTTTTTCAGTTCCTGAATCTTTTTGTGTTCCCAAATACTAAATGGTGGAATACTTTGATCCGCTAAAGGAACCTTAAAATAATTTTTGATTTCGGGATCAAAGAACCATATCTCACTAATATTTCTTGGATCACGCCTAAAGATAAATTTACGTTTTTCCTTTTGATTATCAGGGTCTACAGCATTAATCCAACCTCTTAGTACATCAGCATAATAAGCAAGACCATCAATTGTTACACCTGTTGTTTGAATCGTCCTTTCAAAACTTGGTAGAAAATCAAGAAAGAAATTATGATCATTTGCAGGCAATCTAGCAGCCCCAGAACCTAACGTGTTTTTATCACCAAAGATACCTAACTCAAAAGCATGTAGTGGAGAAGTACCTAAAGCAGAGTGTTTCCTTTTGTGGTAAACATTACAGATAAAATCAATCAGCCAGTCCTCAAATTCGGAGAATGTGAAAACTGCTTCCGCATCTGAGTTATAGCCTTTTCTTTCAAAAATATTTGAAAAAGTTGTTCCTGGAACTGCGTGAATATCGGTTGCAAATGTTCCCATCAAACGTTCAATGTGCCCGCCAAAACGTGGTTTTTTAACTGGTCGGTATTCCAGACGAATATCATGTGCCATACAAGCATTTCTGAAAGTTTCTGAGTGAAACTCAGGTCCATTATCGACATGAATGGTGTTCATAATTCCCCAGACAGGCCATTCAGCTTGAATCTTGCGCGAAGCTAGCCATTTCTCTTTGGGCAGTACAGCTTGAGAAACGCTCATTGCAATAGACATAACAGAGGGGGCATCTAATGATAAGTAATATCCCACAACTACCCTTGAACGCACATCAATTGCCAACGTAAGAAAAGGTCGTCCTATAGGACACCTGCTAAAATCATCAACCAGAATAAGATCAACAGGCGTATGGTCAATCTGTACGACGGCAAGTGGATAATCAGCATGAGGGAATTTCCCTGCGGCAGGTGTAAATTTGTTATCGGCCTTTTCCTTATGTCCCCTCTTACGAAGAGAGTCTCTCTGGCTAATCGCTGCAATACGATTTCTTACTGTATTGGCATGAGGCACCTCTAGGATATGGTATTCATGACATAAGCGTTTCACTTCAAGTACAACTTTTTGAACACTTATTCTTTGATTAGTTAGGTATAAATCCTTGATGGCTTTTTCAATGATTGCTTCAGCATGTTTATTAATTATCTTCTTGCCTTGTGGCAATCCCTCTTTTCTGGGCCGCAATCCATCAATAGTTCCATATGCCTTATAGATTTTTAACCATCTATAGATAGTGGCTGGATTAATATCATGTTCTTGGGCTCGTAACTCTACTTCCTTACGACCACTCACGCCTCCCTCAATGAAAGGTCGGATGATGTTGAAACGTCTTTCAGCCTCAATCCAGTCTTTATCAGCGATGAGCTCTAGATCTTCATACTGTTCCACAGCTATTGATGGCCTTAATTCACTGATAGCCGCGATACTTTTCCTGCCAGTATTATTGTTTTCAACAAAAACCGATTTTAGGTCAATGACTTCAATAATCGTATGGGGAATCCCTTTTATCTGAACCGGCTCCCCAGCAGCTATTTTGATATTCACACGTCTATCATTCATGACAACTCCCATTTACCCAAAGTTCAGTAGATGGCTGTAAAGGCATACTTAAATCGCAAACCAGATAACCATGAGCAACTAAATACCAGATTTGACTAATTCCATTGGCTCTGTCCCATTTTCCAAGAAAATGTCTGGCTAATAGAGTCTCAAAAGTTACTGCTCCTCGATCTCTCACATAATCCAATAAGTGCTTTGAATCAGCAGGGGGAAATTCCATCTTTCGGTACTTTTGTAAAAACATGGCATTCGACCATAACTGGTCCCGAATACGCCCCTCATGTGCAATATGAAATTTCCAACCCTCTTCTTTGCATACCCTCATGGCAGCACGATATCTAGCTTTCCATAGATGCAAATTAAGTTGCAATTCATCTGTAGGTTTTACTTCAACCAGTTTAGGTGCAATAAATGGAATAAAATCATTATGCTTATAAGTTACTAGGTAGTCAGGGGTGTAAACTCGTTTCTGTCCATTATCAAAATACTCAATGGTAAATGGTTGAGACTCAACAGCAAGAACATTGGGATCAACCTCTAATCGAATAAGGAAATCCCGTTCAAGAGTTGATTCAAAGGCAACTGCGGAATCTTTTTTAAAAGGATATAAACCAGATACACTGATACGTGTATTACCAATTTTTCTTCGAGCTGGTACGATGTTAACGGTGTCGCATGATTGATTGTTCATTCTAGGTTCCGTTGCATAGTTCTTTATAAAATTTGTCGCATAGTTCTTTATAAAAGGTGGTCTAAGTCTTTGACCCTAGCTTATATTGTCGCATAGTTCTTTGTAAATAACAGCGGTTCAAATCCAAAACCTGGAGAGATTACGCTGGCGCACCTAGGTGTACTATTTTTAGATGAATTGCCTGAGTTTGACAAAAAAGTGCTCGAAGTTTTAAGGCAACCACTTGAATCTAAAGAAATCGTTATTTCTAGAGCATCACGCCAAATTACATTTCCTGCAAACTTTCAATTGATTGCAGCAATGAACCCCTGCCCTTGTGGTTATGCATTTAACCAAGACAGTCGCTGCCAATGTTCTGCCGAAGCAATTAAACGGTATCAAAACCGAATTTCAGGTCCATTATTGGATCGTATTGATCTCCATATCGATGTGCCACCATTAAAAGCCCAAGAATTACAGGATCAAACGCCTGTCGAAGATTCAGCAACTGTACGGGAACGGGTGATTGATGCGTGCGATTTTCAAATCCAAAGACAAGGCTATTTAAATCACAACTTATCGCCAAAAGACTTAGAAAAATATGTGATTTTAGATGAAACATCCAAGCAAATGCTCGAAACGGCACAACAACGTTTGAATTTATCTGCGCGGGCGTATCATCGTATTTTACGTGTTTCAAGGACCATTGCAGACTTAGCTCAAAGTGAGCAAATCCAAAGTGCCCATTTAACCGAAGCCTTGTCATATCGGGGAACTCAATCTTAGAATCCAAGCTATGACGTATAGAAGATAAATAACATGCTAAATTTAACCTTACGCAACGAACATGCAGATGATATTGAAAATATTTTCAATCTCACTCAACTGGCTTTTCTAAATGCAGCGCATACCGACCATACTGAACACTTGATCGTCAATGCACTCAGGGATGCAAATCAATTAACCATTTCCATTGTTGCTGAATTGGATCAACAGATTATTGGGCATGTGGCAATTTCACCTGTTGAAATTTCTTCTGGTGCACAACATTGGTATGGTTTAGGTCCAATTTCAGTTGCACCAGAATATCAACAACAAGGTGTTGGCAAAGCTTTAATCCAACACGCATTACAGCAGTTACAACAATTCAATGCCGCAGGATGTGTTGTGCTTGGAGATCCTGCCTATTATTCAAAATTTGGCTTTCAGCCACATGACCGTTTGATCCTTGAAGGTGTTCCTGCTGAATATTTTCAAGTCCTTAGCTTTGACCAAAGCATTCCACAAGGAACGGTAAAATATCATCCAGCATTTGAAGTGAAAGCCTAATTTATTTCAAAATCGCAAAAAATAAAGGTGACTCAAGGTCACCTTTATAGATCTTAATTTGCGCTTAGAACGCTTTAGTTAAAGTAAACACCGCACCTGTTTCAACACCACGTTTCCCAGAATTAGTGAATCCATCAGTATCAATATTGGTTCCCACTGCTGCAAGTTCCGCAGTTACTCCTGGAATAGATTTAACTGCATAATTCACCCCGACTTTCCAGTCGACATAATTGTCGTTACCATCAGCTAATGCTTTTTTATCCATTGTGGTATAGCCAACATTTGCAAGCCCACCAAAACCAGTATCACCAAATGGAGCTGAATAGCCAACGTTAAAATTCCAACTGTTCCCACCGACTGCTGCCCAGTCATTGGTATAGTTCACATTGGTCAATAAACTACTGCCTTTAACCAAGACATCTGCAAATATTAATTTTGCATAAAACTCAGTCCAGTTAAACTTACTGGTTGCACTTGGATAATTATATTCAACAACACCAACATCCAAAGTTGGTTTAAAGGTCGGAGATAACGCCAATGCTGTTGTATAACCAATAGATGGGTCTAATTCTAAATGTGGATCTGCCTCACCAAAATTTACATTTGAACCCCAAAGACCCGCATATAAACCTGAACTATGCGATAAGGTAAAACCCGCTTGTACTGCTGGGTCGTTATAAGTTTGAGTCATACCGCGGAAACGATAGTCACTCGTTACGGCAGCACTACCTGAAAAGCTTAAACCTAATTTTGACAGTGCGTTGTCTTCCGCCATTGCCATTGTTGCTGTAGACGATAGAACTGCCAATGTTAGTGCTTTAGTTGAGAATTTCATCTTGAGTGCTCCCCCATCATATGATGTTTATTTGTTATGCTAAAATTTGATGAACTCCCTAAGCAATTAGCAATTGCCATGCCAAGATGAAATTCAAGCTGTTTATAAAATTCAGCAATATTCAGCAATCTATTAATAATCAATAGTTTAAAATTAAAAGATTGTGGATGATTTTTCTTATTCTTCAGTTGTTGAACATATGCTATTTCAAGCATCACTTGATGGAACTGATTCATACTGACCTACTTTAAGCATGGTTTTAATGCAAAGTAGTATGAAAAATCTAAGCGTAAATTTTCTATAACGTGCTTTATTGTTGTCATAAAAAGCGTATAAATATTGCTTTAAGCTTTTCATGTAAGATGATTTTAATGGTGCATATTATTTTTGCTCAAAAAAAGCACATATTTTAAAAAATGCCTAAAAAAAGTGCATGTCCTATCTTCGGTCATACACTTCGATAAAATAGGTAAGTAAAATAACTCACTCATATTCATCTTAAAAACTATAAGTTAATCTTAAAAACTATAAGTCAGACCAAATACCAAATTATCCTTATAATCTTCACCTAAACGGTCTTTACCACCAATTACATAGTCTAATGAAGCTGAAACACCTGTATTGGCAATGACTTTACTGAGCCCCAAGCGCATTTCACTTAACGCAAAATCCTGTTCTGTCTGCACAATACTGTCATCATGATGACTGTTATATAGAGATGCACCAATAGAAGTGTTGAAAATAAAATCTTGAACCAAAGCATGACGATACGCGATGCTTAGATAAACATCACCCGCATTGGTAGAGGATGCATCGGCTAACATCACTGAAGCACCTGCGGTTAAATTTTTATAACTCAGCTCAGCGGATAGATCTGTATAGGTGGTTTTACGATGATCTGCTTGATCAGCATAAACAGTACCGCCTTTATGATAAACATATGCAGTGGTTTTTAAGTTATAGCTCCAATTTTGCGCAATTTCTTGAGCATAAGCTAAATAAAAATTATTTTCAAAACCATGATCTTGCGTATCATCTGCAGGGTTGTAGCTCAGTGTAGAACCCCAATACCCCACCGTGATGCCACTTTTATGTGCATAACTTAAACCGCCTTGCACAGCGACATCATCATTTTCAATTCCACCTCGATAGATGTACTTGGATACCAGTCCCACATTTCCAGAGATCATGCCATTTTTAACCAAGACATTTGCTTCTTCAGCAAATGCTGGGCACGACGTGATACAGATAGGCATTGCCCATAACAGTTTAGAAATAAGTGAGTTCATGATGACAAACGGGTGGGCGTATAAATAAAGGCGAATTTTACTGTGTTTTTAAATTTTTGGTAAAAAACATGGAGATAAATTCAGCATATTTTTCAATTTATTTCATATTTCACATAAAATCAGCATTTTAACAATTCTTTAGAACTTTTTTTCATAAGAAAAGAAATTAATATTGTGTAAAACATTACAGAAATGTAATATTTTTAAGCAAAAGAGATTCCCTTTTTATAGATTAAATATACAATTCATCCACAATCTGTTCTGAATTCGATCAGTCAGTGCAATCTATTCTCGTTCACGAGGCAATTCATGTTGAATGCTCCAAAACTTACTTTAGCTGTATTAATTAACGCGGTTCTAATATCCCCTACATTTGCTAGCGAACAAAGTGATGCAAAAGGGTTCGTTGAAGATGCCAAAGGTTCTGTATTGTTTCGTACAGGTTATATTCTTCGTGATAAAAAACATGGTATTGACGATCAAAGCTCATTTGCACAAACGGCAATTGTTGACTTAGATTCTGGCTTCACTCAAGGTATCGTCGGTTTCGGTGTTGGTGTAGTTGGTGATGGTTCTTTTAAAATCGGTCCAAACACCCATGCTGGCAATAATATGATTGCACTCAAAAATAATGGTGCAAGAGACGCAAATGGACGAGTTGATCCATATGATCATTGGGCACGTGGTGGCGCAAACGTAAAAGCTCGTTTCTCAAATACAACTGTACGTTATGGTACGCAAGTTCTCGACTTACCTGTACTTGCAAGTAATACAACGCGTCTTGTTCCTGAATATTTTACAGGTACGTTATTAACCAGCCATGAAATTAAAAATTTAGAACTTGTTGCTGGTAAATTCACCAAAGACCAAATGTCTGATCAGATCAAGACTGATGGTAATAAATTAGATGATGCGATTGTTTGGGGTGCTAAATACAAATTTGATGACCAGCTTAGCGCGTCTTATTATGGTTTAGATTCTAAAAATGCGTTAGAACGTCATTATATCAATGCTAATTATAAATACCCATTGGCAAATCAAAGTTCTTTAACTTTTGATTTCAGTGGTTATCACACCAAGTTTGATAAAAATGCCAATACCTATTCTGCAACAGGTCCTGTTGATGCGGATTATGCAAATACAGGTAAAGCAGGCGTAGAAAAAACTAATAATATCTGGGCATTGTCTTCTACTTATAATCAAGGTCCGCACACTGTGATGTTGGCTTACCAACAAAATACAGGTGATGTGGGTTATGACTATGGTCAAAATGCTGACGGTTTCCAAAGTATTTATCTACCAAACTCTTATATGTCTGATTTTATTGGTAACCATGAAAAATCAGCACAAGTTCAATATAACCTAGACTTTAGCAATTATGGTGTTGCTGGCTTAAATTGGACCACAGCATTTGTCTATGGTTGGGATATTAAAGTCCGCAATGTAACTGATGATGCACAAGAACGTGAATTCTTTAATCAGGTGAAATACACCATGCAAAGTGGTTTTGCAAAAGATGCGAGCTTACGTCTACGTCACTCTTACTACCGTGCAAGTGAAGCGTATAATCCTGTCTACATTGGTGATACCAATGAATGGCGTATTTTCTTAGATATTCCTGTGAAATTTTTCTAATTTAGAATAAATCCACAGAAACAAAAAAACCTGCATTTAATCATGCAGGTTTTTTTATGGGTTTGAACATTTTTCAATCTTCAAACCACGTTTTAATCTGGCTTATTTTGCAGCTTCGATTGCTTTTAAGACTTCAGCTTTTGCAACTTCTGAACTTTCCCAACCTGTCAATTTAACCCATTTACCAGGCTCTAAGTCTTTGTAATGTGCAAAGAAATGTTCAATTTGATTCAATAATAAAGCAGGAAGATCTGAATATTCTTTCACATCTTTATAAAGTGGAGTCAATTTGTCATGTGGAACTGCGATCAGTTTCGCATCGATACCACCATCATCTTCCATGTTTAATTTACCAACAGGACGACAACGAATCACTGAACCATGTACCAATGGGTGTGGAGTTACAACCAATACGTCTAATGGGTCACCATCTTCAGACAATGTATTTGGTACATAACCATAGTTCGCTGGGTAGAACATCGCTGTACCCATGAAACGATCTACAAATAAAGCATCTGAATCTTTATCTACTTCATATTTAATCGGTGCAGCATTTGCTGGGATTTCGATAATTACGTAGATGTCATTTGGTGCATCTTTACCAGCAGGAATATTGCTATAGCTCATAGGATACTCTTTCAAGTGAGGTCTTATTTAAAATCTTGTCGATTATAACGCTAAATTGCGCAAACAGATGCGGATTATACATTTTGCATCATCAAAATGAATGAATTTCATCGAAAACTGTTTAGACGATTCGAATAACCAATAACAATAAAATAATTGGGCAAGCTAAGGACAAAGCCCAAATAATGGTACGTAGCGCTGAAATATTGGCAAGATAGCAAATTCCATAAATAATGCGTAACACAATATAGGCGATGCCTAACATCATAATCAGATGTTGCGATACCACCATATACTCTGCCATTAAAATCGCAGCAATAAATAAAGGTAAGCTCTCAAAACTATTCTGTTGTACTGCATTGGCACGTGCAGCCAAACCTGTAGTTTTGGCTAAAAATTCACGGGGATTCTGATTATCAGTAGCTTTAAAACCACCAGACGCTTTCGCAATAATGGTAAAAACATAAGGAAGTAAACAGGCAATTAGAATTAAATATATGATGCCATCTATCCCAGACATGATTTTTTCTCATGAAGTGTTAATGCGAGTTATCATAGCATGGCATGAACAGAATATTTTTTGTTAAATGCAGAGTTTTGCAAAATTGTGTAGTGAGGACAATAACGTGCAACCAGATCAAAATGAATTGTTTGAGGTTTTAGAAAAGCAGCGCCATCAACAAGCGGAGATTGATCGTATTCTTAAAATTGTATTGCCAATTTTGGCTTTTCTCTTGTGCGTGATTTGTGCAAATTACAATTGGCAATCCACCTTGGGAACGCTCATTGTTTTGGTGGTGGCTTTTTTTGCCGTCGGCATAAAGCGTATGAATCTATACTTTTGGTTAGCTGCTATTGTCGTATACTGTTTAATCGATATTTATTTTAGCTATGGCAGTATTCATCCTTCTGCACTAGGGCGTCAAATGGGCACTATGCTAACCTTTACAGCAATTGTTGGCTTAAGCCGCCCCTATATTGATGGTTGGTATATTCGTTCTCACAAAAAATAAATGTTGAAATCACCGCATAAAGCGATCGATTACTTTACATCGAAGATAAAAAAGCGCCACTATTGGCGCTTTTTTATCTTTAATTTTTCAATTATTTACGTAAATCTTTACGTAGGATTTTACCTACATTTGATTTTGGTAAATCATCCATAAACTCAACATAACGCGGACGTTTATAACCGGTTAGGTTTTCTTTTGCATATTCAAGAACTTCTTCAGTGGTTAAAGATGGATCTTTTTTCACTACAAATAGTTTTGGCACTTCACCAGATTTTTCATCAGGTACGCCAATTGCAGCCACTTCAAGCACTTTAGGATGTTGCGCAATCACTTCTTCAATTTCAGAAGGATAGACGTTGAAACCAGATACTAAAATCATGTCTTTCTTACGATCGACAATTTTGAAATAACCACGGGTATCCATGATCCCAATATCACCTGTACGGAAATAACCGTCAGCTGTCATGACTTTTGCAGTTTCATCTGGACGATTCCAATAGCCTTTCATGACTTGAGGACCACGAATTGAGATTTCACCCTGCTCGCCTTGTGACAAATGATTGCCATCATCATCTAAGATCGCAACATCCGTCAGTGGTAAAGGAATACCAATTGTGCCACTAAACTCAGTCGTTGCAGGTGGGTTTGCAGTTGCGACTGGAGAAGTTTCAGATAAACCATAACCTTCAATAATGATGGTTCCTGTAACTTTTTTCCATTCTTCAGCAGTTGACGGTAACACAGCCATACCACCGCCCATCGCCATTTTTAACTTACTAAAGTCGAGCTGTCTAAATTCTTCATTATGCACCAGCGCATTAAACAAGGTATTTACCGCAGGGAAGAAACCTGGTTGGTATTTACGTAATTCTTTAATCACTGCAGGTAAATCACGTGGATTTGGAATCAGAATATTTGCTTGACCTTTATACATACCATACATCGCACAAACCATAAATGCGAAGATGTGATAAAGCGGTAAAGCACAGAAGATACGATCATCTTTAGCGCCATCACCTTGGCCAAATTTACTTTGGAAAATACCGTCACATTGCAACAAGTTTGCAACTAAGTTACGGTGGGTAAGTTCCGCTCCTTTTGAAACACCCGTAGTACCGCCTGTGTACTGAAGTACAGCAGTATCACTGAGTGTCATAGTTGGACGTTTATAATTACTTGGACTTACTTTTGCCAATGCGGCATTAAACTTAGTATGTCCTGGAATATTCCAATCTGGAATTTGTTTACGCACTTTACGTAAAACAAAATTTACCAAAGTACCTTTTAAGGTACCTAACATATCGCCAACTGAAGCAATGACAACATGTTTTACTGGTGTTTTACCAATAATCGCTTGATAAACGGTCGCAAAGTTTTCAACAATGACCAACGCTTCAGCGCCTGAATCATTAAGTTGGTGTTCTAATTCACGTGCTGTATAAAGTGGATTCACATTCACAAGTACCAAACCTGCACGGAGTACACCTAAAGCGACAACTGGATACTGAAGGACGTTAGGCATCATCACTGCAACACGTGAACCTTTTGCCAAACCTAAACTTTGCAAATAGGTTGCAAATTTACGGCTTGCCAATTCAAGATCACTGAATGACATCACTTTATCCATGAAGATAAAGGCATCACGTGAACCAAATTTTTGGAAATTACGCTCAAAAATATCAATAAGAGAGCTATTTTCCTGTGGCAATTCTACTGTTTCTGGAATCCCAGTTTTTTGATATTCAGCGAACCAAACTTTTTCCATAATGCCATAATCTCCAATCAGTAATCCTTAGTTTTAAACTGTTTTTCTCAATATTGAACATAATTTTTTGGCTTCTTTGTGCTCAATATTGCATCCATTTTCACGAACACTTTGCATATATAACGTATTTCAATCCAAGGATGCTAGTTTTATCTTTGAATCAACAGTTTATTTGCTTTTTGATATCCGCGCGGCAACAACTGACCTTTTGATGCGCGTTTACCGATATATTTCTGTAAATCTTCCCCTTTTAATTTTAATTGTTGCTGCCCTGCAAGCACTTGTATTACTTCATCTAAATTCAAAGTTAACATAAACTGAACAGACTCATTAGTTTCAAGTTGTATCAACTTATTTCCTTTACCTTTATTGAGCGTTGGCAAGTCAGATAATTCAATTAAAAGTAGGCGTCCTGCTGAGCTGAGTATAGCCAAATGAGTATGGTTTTCAACGACTTCGATTGGCATTGCTGTCGCATTTTCAGCAACAGTCAGGAATGTTTTACCTGCTTTGGCATTGGTATCCAATTGTTTAGCTTGCGATTTAAAGCCATAACCTTTTGAACTTACAGCAACTATTTCTTTTTCTTCATCTTCAATTAGGACTTGCATAAAGCCCACACCATTGGCTGGAGAAAGTTTTGAACTCAACGGTTCTCCTAAACCACGTGCCGATGGCAAACTATTGATGGCCAAAGCATAACTTCGTCCAGTTTCATCTAAAATATATACTTTCTGATTCGACTTACCTTGTGCTGAACTTAAGTACTGGTCACCGGCACGGAAATTTAATTTTTCAACATCAATATCATGACCTTTGGCTGCACGAACCCAACCCGCCTCAGAAAGGATCACCGTTACCGCTTCAGCAGGCATTAAATCTTGTTCACTAATGGCCTGTGATTCTTCACGTTGCACAATCGGTGAACGACGATCATCACCAAACTTCTTCGCATCATCTTTAAGTTCTTCGATAATCAAAGATTTTAATGACTCTGGATTTGCAAGTTGTTCACGAATCACCGCTGCTCTGGCCTCAAGTTCTTCTTGCTCACGGCGCATTTCCATTTCTTCAAGTTTTGCCAAATGGCGTAACTTAAGCTCTAAAATTGCTTCTGCCTGAACTTCATCAATATTGAAACGCATCATCAACACGGGTTTAGGTTGATCTTCTTCACGAATAATTTTGATCACTTCATCAATGTTCAAATACGCAATGATCAAACCACCAAGAATATGTAGGCGCTTTTCAATTTTATTCAGATGATATTGCAGACGACGTGTGACAGTACTCTTACGAATTTCAATCCATTCTAATAAAATGCGACGGATTGATTTGACTTGTGGACGACCATCAGCACCGATCATGTTCATATTGACACGATAGCTCGACTCTAAATCGGTTGTCGCAAACAAATGACTCATGACTGCATCGGCATCGATACGATTTGAACGTAATACAATCACCAAACGTGTTGGGTTTTTATGGTCTGATTCATCACGTAAGTCACTGACCAATGGCAATTTTTTGGCTTGCATTTGATCTGCAATTTGCGTGATGACTTTCGAGCCAGAAACTTGATATGGCAGCTCAGTGATGATAATTTCATTTTTTTCAATGGTATATACTGCACGGGTACGATAGCTACCACGTCCAGTCATTTGAATTTTTAATAATTCATCACGTGGTGTAATAATTTCTGCTTTGGTCGGTAAGTCGGGTGCAGGAATATATTCTGCAATTTTTTCATCTGTTAAGTTTGGATTACGGATTAAAGCAATCGTACCTTTAACCACTTCACGTAAATTGTGTGGCGGAATATCCGTTGCCATTCCCACTGCAATACCAGTAGTACCATTGAGTAAAATATTTGGTACACGCGCTGGTAAATTGACTGGCTCTTTCATTGAACCATCAAAGTTATCTTGCCAATCACAGGTCCCTTGACCTAATTCAGAAAGTAACAAATCACTATAAGGTGAGAGTTTGGCTTCGGTATAACGCATGGCTGCGAATGATTTAGGATCATCAGGCGAACCCCAGTTCCCTTGCCCTTCAATAAATGGGTAACGATAACTAAATGGCTGTGCCATCAACACCATGGCCTCATAACAGGCTGAGTCACCATGCGGATGGTATTTACCCAATACATCACCGACTGTACGTGCAGACTTTTTCGGCTTACCGCTTGGTTTTAATCCCAATTCGCTCATCGCATAAACGATACGGCGTTGTACAGGTTTTAAACCATCACTAATGTGTGGCAATGCACGATCCATAATCACGTACATGGCATAGTTGAGGTAAGCTTGTTCAGTAAATTCTGCTACGGAACGATTTTCTGTCGCATGATGCGCAAGGCTTGTCATAACAACCTTTTATCCTAAATAAGTGCGTTCTAAATAAATGTTTTGTATCTACGTTCTTATGCTAAGTCGCAGGGTCTGACTACACAAGTGCAAGTGTACCCTACAACGACAAATTGCGTCTTAAGATCTTTCTAATGACGTAAAATTATCCATTTTTTAAGAAATGAGCAACTTTTATTTAAACTGCTATTTTTAAATTGGGGTATGCGCTTTATTTCAAATGAAATTTATAAATGCTGAAACTTATTGAAGTGGTCCATTTCGCGTTTGTATAGAATGGATGCTCGAACTCAACAACCACCCGATCCCATATAGAAGCAGCAAAGTAACAGGAACTACGAAGCTATACGCTTGCGTCCAAGACAACCGATCGAATAAAGGGCCTAATCCAATTGCATTAAATGCCGACACTTGAAAACCTATGGGTAATTGTAAGAAAACAAAGTTTCCTTTGTTATCCGTCATTGGATCTAATGCGATATAAAGGCAAAATGCGGTAAGCAAAAGATAAACAATACAAAAGCTTAATCCAATTTTACTTTTCATTATTTCGCCCTCAATATTGGTCTGATCTATTTCATAATATCGATATGAATTGTTGTTTTTTTAATTTAACCTTCGAGAAATTTAAATGGCTGAGAAGCAAGATTAACCCTATATCAGCCATTGTATACTTTTTCTTTGTTATCATTTTTTAGCGCTATGTTTTTATATATTTCAATAAACGACTATAACCCAATCTCTTCTAAGGTCTTACCTTTGGTTTCTTCACCCAAGATCAAAACCACAGCGGCAACAGCGAAAAGTACAATCGTAAACATCATAAAGACTGAACTAAACCCATCACTTGCCACCATCATATGGGTCACCACCAACGGTGCGACAATTCCCCCCATACGACCGATTGCAGATGCCCAGCCTGAGCCAAAAGCACGAATATTGGTTGGGTATTGTTCAGGTGTATAAGTATATAGAACCCCCCATGCACCCAAATTAAAGAACGACATTAAGCATCCCCACAACATAATCATATTGACTGAGGTTGCTTGACCAAAGAAGTAAGCAGAAAGCGCACACAGACCAATAAAACCAGCGAGGGTTGCTTTACGTCCAAGCTTTTCCACCAACCAAGCCGCAGCCACATAACCAGGTAATTGTGCCAAAATCATCCCGAGTACATATTCAAAAGACTGCACAATGGTATAGCCCTGTTTGACCAGCAAACTTGGTAACCAAGTAAAAATGCCATAATAAGAATAGACGATACCAAACCAAATCAACCACAGCATCAAAGTACGACGGGCAAAAGCACCTGACCAAAGCTGTGAAAATGAAATCGTTTGTTTTGCTGAAACAGGTTTGACTTCAATGGTTTCAATCACTTCTACCCCACACTGCCGTTCCAGTTTCTGTACCAGTGCATGAGCTTCTTCAATTCGTCCGCGATTAATCAGATAAGGAACCGATTCGGGCACTTTTTTGAGAATCATAAAAACATAAATTGCAGGTAAACCACCAATCAAAAATGCAATATGCCAACCATAATCAGGAATTACAAAATAAGAAATAAGCGCAGCAACAAGCCAGCCAAGTCCCCAGAAACTTTCTAACAGTACAATAAATCGACCACGTACTTGAGCGGGGATATATTCGCTGACCAAAGTCACCGCCACAGGAAGTTGCCCACCCAGCCCTAAGCCGACAATAAAACGGAATACCAATAACCAAGTCAGATTCGGCGCAAAAGCACATAACGCGGTTGCAATGCTATAGGTCACCAAAGTAATCGCAAAGACTGTTCTACGACCAATTCGATCAGCCAAACCACCTGAAAATACAGCACCAATTGCCATACCCACAAAGCCAATGGAGACTACCCAGCCTTTTTCAGTAGGGGTCATTTGCCATTCTTCTGCCATTTTGGTGAGAATAAAGGAGATCAGTCCTGTATCCATGGCATCAAACATCCAGCCCAGTCCGATCACCCAGAGTAAGGTATAGTGAAATTTACCTATGGGTAAGCGTTGTACACGTGATACTAAATCCATAATGCACTCAACAAATATGTAAAAGCAGAAACAACTTTGGCTCGCTGTTTAATTTTAAAGACTGAACAGCAGAATTTCTCCTGCTAGACCGTCAAAATCTTTAAACTCTTTAGAATGGAAACCATTGTTTATCAATATTTTTCTTGAAGGTATATTTTCGGGATCAATAATAGCCATGAGATCCTTTAAATATGGTTGTTTTTTTGCATGCTCAATTAAAAATGTAACAACTTGACTGGCAATACCTTTCCCCCAATATTCGGGTAAAAGCATATAGCCCAACTCCGCAGTTGTTGCTGTTGGCTGATCCAACTCGAGTTTAGCTAAACCGATAAAGTCATTTGTTTGAGCATCAAGAATTTTATAATTTCCCAATGCTACATCATAGGCATTCTTAGATAAAATCTTGGCAAATTCGGTATGCGCTTCCTCCAGCGTTAATGCTCGCTCGGTAATCATTTGCATGACTTTAATATTTTTGACCAATTCAAAATACACAGCAAAATCTAGGTCAGTAAATTTTTCAAGTTTAATATTTTGATGAATCTGATATGACATACCAAGCTCAAAGTTAAATGCAGAGATTCACAATCAATAGCTGCTGTTCAAGCATCCATCCTTAGGACTCATCTTTAGAAGATGCCGATTGTTCATCATCATCTTTATAGATAAATTTCGGCATTTCCAAACCAAAATAAATCGCCACACAACGTAATGCAAAACCAAAAACTAAAGTAGAAACCACGGTAATTTCAAGCGATAAACCGAAATCTATACAGAACCAATAGAAAATCACCGCAACAAATGAAATCGATGCATACAGTTCACGACGGAAGACCAACGGAACATCATTACACAGAATATCTCGTAGAATACCACCAGATACCCCTGTTAATACCCCAGCAACAGCGGAAACCACAAAACCATGTCCCATTTGCAAGGCAATTTGACAGCCAATAATGGTAAAACCAATTAAGCCTAAAGCATCCAACAATAAGAAAATTGAATGTAAGTGCTTCATCCATTTGGCAATAATAATAGTGACAAAGGCAGCACAGCATGTCAGAACAAGGTATTCAGGATGTTTCACCCAAGTCAGTGGATAATGTCCAAGTAAAACATCTCGCACAGAACCACCACCGAGTGCAGTGACACAGGCAATCAGTATCACCCCAAACCAGTCCATACTGCGTCGTCCTGCGGATAACGCTCCAGTCATGGCTTCTGCTGTAATGGCTATAATATAAATAATCGTCAGTAACATTGCCCTTCATCCACTGATGGGAAAAGATGCGCGCTATTTTAAGTCAAAAATGAACTAAAAGTTATAAAAATTGTGCGCAACATTGCTTAAATTTTTTGGTGGATCCACAAATACATGGCTGTTTCATAGTGATAGGCTGATCTGTGGTTGGATCTAGGAAATACCATACACCAGCATGCTGGACAAAGTATGAAACTTCATGGTGTATTTGAGCCTGCTGACCATCATGAAAATGTGCTTTAAATTCAACTTGAGCATGATTTTTATCGAGCTTTTCTTGGGCTTGCACCACGTCAAGACTGAGCCATTGATTGGCTTTGCTCCAGTCTGAAATCGCTTTAACATCCAAAGCTTGCTGCTGTCCAAGCGCAGTGGTCTGAACAATATAATCAATCTCATGTTTGGCAAAAGCGCTATAACGGGAACGCATCAACTGTTCTGCTGTCGTGGCTTTATTCTTCCCCAAATGTAGCGGCTGACAACATTCAGCATAAAGCGCTGAACCACATGGACAGGATAGATTGGACATGAAAATACTCAAAATCTGAATAGGTTCAATGATAATCTAACCCAACTGGAAATCGAAACCTATTCTTTCTATATGAATGATGCCATTCAGCCATCATTTTAACGATATGGTTTAAATCATTATTTTCAAAAATAAAATAAAAAGAAGCCAGTCTTTCGACTGGCTTCATTACGACAAATCCATTAGGACTCGGCATCTTTAGATTTTGTTAATGCCATAATATGCACCTTCTCAATCTTATGCCCATCCATCGTTACCACTTCAAACTCATAACCATCGACTTGAAGCTTTTGACCATTTTCAGGCAAACGCCCGAGATGGAACAAGATATAACCCGAAAGGGTTGAGTATTGTTCTGACTCATCGACTAAATCACGACCTAACAGCAAAGAAACATGACGAATATCGGTTGAACCTTCAAGGATCAACGAACCATCTTCAAGACTTTCCGCAGCAGCTTCTAGTTCATCTTCATCAGGGAACTCGCCTGCAATTGCTTCAAGCACATCAATCGGCGTTGCAATCCCTTCAATTGACCCATATTCATTTAATACAATCGCCATTTGTAAGGGTGACTGACGAAGTTGTTCCATCACCATCAACACTTGCGCATTTTCATGCACAATCACAGGCTCGCGTAAGTGTTTTTCAAAATTTAAAACACCCGTTTCGATATAATCATTCAAGACTTTATGGGTTAAAACAATACCCGCAATATTATCCAATTCACCATGTGCCAAAATTAAACGAGAATGTGACATTGCCATCAAATTTTCTTTAATGCTGGCTTCATCTTCATCCAAATCTAACCATTCTAATTCAGGGCGCGGTGTCATGACCGATTTTACAGGACGTTCTGATAGTCCCAAGACCCCTTGAACCATAACACTATGGTAAGCACCATTTTCATCATCAAAAATTTCATCTGCCAATGCTTGTGTTGCAATCACATCATCCGCTTTACCATTTTGACTATCGGCACTTTTCCCACCTAACATTTTCAATACTGCTGAAGCTGTACGGAAACGTAAGTCGGTCGTTGTCACCATTTTCTCTTGGTTTTTACGCATGGTTTGGTTCATAAACTCGATCAGTACCGAGAAACCAATCGCTGCATATAAGTAACCTTTTGGAATGTGATAACCAAAACCTTCGACGATCAATGAGAAACCAATCATCATCAAAAAGCCTAGACATAGAATCACGACTGTCGGGTGCTTATTGACAAAGTCCATCAAGGCTTTTGATGCCCACAGCATAATAGCTACAGCAATCACCACAGCGATCATCATCACTGAAAGTTCTTTCACCATTCCCACAGCGGTGATCACACTATCTAGGGAAAATACGGCGTCTAAAACAACAATTTGAACAATGACCATCCAAAATACAGCATGTACAGGATTTTCTTCTTTAAGATCCTGACCACCTTCAAGGCGCTCATGTAGTTCCATAGTGCCTTTAAACAATAAGAACACACCGCCAAACAACAGGATCAGATCACGCCCAGAAAAAGCATGCTCAAAGAGATGGAATAATGGTTCGGTTAATGTCACCACCCATGCAATAGATGCCAGTAACACCATCCGCATACAGAGAGCAAGTAAAAGCCCAATAATCCTTGCTTTATCACGTTGTTCAGGCGGAAGCTTTTCTGCCAAAATTGCAATAAATACAAGGTTATCAATACCCAAAACGATTTCTAAAACAACTAAAGTTGCAAGACCAACCCATGCAGAAGGATCAGACATCCACTCAAGTATCATTGATCTTGCTCCATTGAAAATGTGCAATAGCTATTTTCAGCATTTGAGAACTGTAAATTTCGGAATTGAGAAGAAAACTTTAGTGTATTTTGAACTATTATTTTGTCTAAAGATTGTGCATTTTCGGAGCGACTACAACCACTACCCATGATGATTCATTTGTTGATAAATAAGCGTTAATTATAGGCAATCCAGACAGGAATTTCATCTCATTTATCAGGATTTTTACTGATTTACCTAAAATTAAATACAAAATCAAAGCGATACAAATCATTGCAAAAGCGCCGATAACACAACATGTTTTTGTCACATTTCTTACTTAAAGTAGTAGAAATGTATAAGAACATGATAAGTTAAGGTGAAAAAATAAATTATGAATAGTGTATTGCCTGTAATGATGAATAAACCTTTCGAATTAGATCAACAACAACATAAAGCCACACAATGTTTAATCGCTCTCTATTGTGGCTCCCGACCTGGAAATAACCCTACCTATCGAGAAAAAGCCATCCAACTTGCCCAAGGCATCGCAGAACAAGGTTTTGGAATCGTCTATGGTGGTGCAAGTATTGGCTTAATGGGCCAAGTTGCAGATACGGTCACGGAACATGGTGGTGATGTTGTTGGTGTTATTCCCGAATTTATGCTGGATTATGAAATTGCCCATAACCAATTAACAGAATTACATATTGTGCAAAACATGCATGAACGCAAAGCAATGATGGCTGAACGTGCAAGTGCTTTTGTCGCACTGCCAGGTGGCTTTGGTACCTTTGAGGAAATTCTAGAAGTCGCGACATGGGGACAATTGAATCAACATCAAAAACCGATGATGTTATATAACGTCAATGGTTTCTATGACCATTTGATTGCGCAATTAGACCATGCTGTTATTGAAGGTTTTTTACCGCCTCAACATCGGGCAAAACTGATTGTGTGTAATCATGCAGATCAAATTTACAATGCCATTAAGAACCTAGAAAGCCCAAAACAATTTATTGTTTAAATATCTCATTATTAAAATATATCCTTAAAAAATGAGCCTTGATCAAAGGCTCACTAACTTTACAATCAACTCAAAAGTATTCATTGCAACTCTTTTTTATTGATTCAATAAATCATAAAACCGATCCATTCTGAAACAATTGCCATGCATAAATCAAAACAGCAGCAGCCACAATCCAGCATAACGTTGCAATCCCTAAACAAGACCACGTCGAAAGCTTAGTTGCCAATAAATAGACTGTGAACAAATAAATGAAATACGGTATCAACGACCACAGCCCGAATAAAGCTGTTTGCTTTAAGGCTTCAGCACCTTTTTCCTGCGCCACAATCACATGTGCGATCAATGCAAATGTTGGAAAAAGTGGAACTAAACCTGCAATATAAAATGCCTTACTTTTTGAAAGAATTGAAATCAACAAAACCACTGCTGCACCCAGAATACATTTCAAAAATAAGGACAACATCTAAAATTACTCGAACACATGATCAGTGCAAGAGTTTACGCCAAGCGTGTAAATTTGAAATCTAAAATATTAGAAATTTAATGCGCTATAAGTTAAAGCTTTAAAAAGCGCGTTTTAATTTGCCACGGTTAATAAACGCAACCAAGCCCATGACAATCGCCATCACAATAAAAAAGATAAATTTTAGCTCACTTCTACTCAAGTGCGTCTCAGATTTATTCACCTCAGCTTGAGTAAAATCGGCTGATACTGGAGGCAAAGGAGAGGCATAAGTGGCTTGAATATTTTTAAAATTTAATTCACTGAGTTCAGCAGGCTTTTCACCTTTGCCCACCAAAACATAAGCCGCAACAATGTCAAAATCCAAAGGATTTTGAATGCCAAATTTCACTTTGGTGGGTTCATAAGTGTTGTATTCAGGGATCCAGTCATTCACTTGACTATAAATACGAATGCTATCTGTTTTTTCCAATATTGGATCTGTAATCAGCTGTTCTGACGTATCTTCAATGAATGTCTTTAAGCCTTTGAATTGCCTGAGAGAATATTGATTAGTTTGCGTCAAATTTTCTGCGATCAGTGCTTGGTATACAGCATGCTCACTTGGATTGGCTTTATTTAACAAACCTTGATTGTCCATGACAAACTCAACTTTTGCAGTAAGTCCCGGATAATTTTGTCGCCCAACCAAATAAACCGCAGTCCAAATCTGATCCCCCGCTTGTACATCTTCTAATTCTAATTCGTACAATTGATTGGGTTTTAAATTTAACACTTGATCAAATAAAACTTGTGAAGTCTCGCCAGCCAAGACATTGCAAGAAAATGCAAAACAAATAACTGATATAATTTTTCGTATATTCATTTTCAAGCCCTCCACAAGTGCGATAGATATCACATATTTTATAATAAAAACAATGGTTAATCACAGAAACCTTGTCTAACAATTCTCTTTTTTAGATAAGTGGTTATTGATTGCATCATAGGACCAATCTTGAAGCTGATCTGGTTTATTCGTTCTACCCTATGCAATATCGAAATAAGTATTCAGAAATCAGCACAGCATCAAAAAAACTGACTGCATATCTCATTTTTCTTCAATGACTTATTTTAAATAAATTATATCTTTGATTTTAAATTAGCTGAATGCGACCCTAAGAATTGTTTAAAACTATCATAAACATATGAATCTTATTATTTTATTCAAAAACTCAAACTCCATCACAGTTTTAAATGGTCAGTTACATGACACAATTTGTCGTTTAAAAACTATTTTTTACAGCTTGAACAAAATTAAATCGCTATCATATACCCCTTTAATTCGCATAATTTCGAGAAAGCTTTTATGAGTCAAAGTCATATCCGTATTCGAGGCGCACGTACCCATAATTTAAAAAATGTGTCACTCGATATTCCACGTGACAAGTTTGTGGTCATCACAGGACTCTCAGGCTCAGGGAAATCATCTCTGGCTTTCGATACCTTATATGCTGAGGGTCAGCGCCGTTATGTCGAATCTTTATCTGCTTATGCACGTCAGTTCCTTTCACAAATGGAAAAGCCTGAAGTTGATTCAATTGAAGGTTTAAGCCCTGCGATTGCGATTGAACAGAAGTCTACCAGCCATAACCCCCGTTCAACCGTGGGAACCATTACTGAAATCTACGACTATTTACGTTTACTCTATGCACGCGTTGGTACACCTTACTGCCCAGAGCATGACTTGCCGATGGTTGCACAGACTGTTTCTGAAATGGTCGATGCAGTGAAAGGACTGGAAGAAGGTACAGCGTTGATGCTCCTTGCACCAGTTGTTCGTGAGCGTAAAGGTGAATACAGCAACCTATTTGAGCAATTACAAAGCCAAGGTTTTGTCCGCGCGCGCGTGGATGGTGAAGTGATTGATATCGATACACCACCAGAACTCGATAAAAAGAAAAAGCACACCATTGAAGTTGTGGTTGACCGCTTTAAAGTCCGTGATGACTTAGGTAACCGAATTGCCGAAAGCTTTGAAACAGCTTTACGTTTAGGCAGTGATCTGGCGATTTTATCGTGGATGGGTGGTGAACATCCAGACCGTGTATTTTCAGCAAAACATTCCTGCCCTGAATGCGACCGTGCTGTTGCTGAACTAGAGCCACGTTTGTTCTCGTTCAATAATCCATTTGGTGCCTGCCCTGTCTGCGACGGTTTAGGTACCCGTAGTCATTTCAGTGCTGAAAAACTCATTCCAAGCCCAGATGTTTCTATTAGCCAAGGCGCAATCCGTGGCTGGGACAGACAACGCCCATACTATTACAGCATGATTCAGAAAGTTGCAGATCATTTTGGGTTTTCGTTAGACACCCCTTGGAATGAACTCGACGCTGATACGAAAAAGAAATTTCTCTACGGTACAGGCAAAGAAAAAGTTGATCTTAGTTATATCGATGAGCGTGGTCGTAAACACAATCGGGTACAACCTTTTGAAGGTATTTTGCCTCATTTAGAGCGTCGTTATCGTGAAACTGAATCTAATTATGTCCGTGATGATCTGGCGCAGTATTTATCCAATGCCGCTTGTGATGCTTGTGGCGGCTCACGTTTAAATGAAATTTCACGTCATGTCCGCGTTAAAGACAAAACCATTGCCCAAATTACCAAAATGTCGATTGGTGATGCTGAAAGCTACTATCAAGATTTAAATCTTGAAGGTGCCAAAGGTGAAATTGCCGATAAGATTTTTAAAGAAATTCGCGAGCGTTTGCACTTCCTTGTATCAGTCGGTTTAAATTATTTAAGCCTGTCTCGCTCTGCTGAAACGCTTTCAGGTGGTGAAGCACAACGTATCCGCCTAGCCTCACAAATTGGTGCTGGTCTAATGGGGGTGATGTACGTTTTAGATGAGCCATCCATTGGTTTACACCAACGTGATAATGATCGTTTACTTGAAACACTGGTTCGTTTGCGTGATCTGGGTAATACAGTTTTAGTGGTTGAGCATGATGAAGATGCAATTCGTGCAGCTGACCATATTATTGATATCGGTCCGGGCGCTGGTGTACATGGCGGTCATATCATTGCCGAGGGAACCTATGATGAACTCGCAGCCAACGAGAACTCACTAACAGGAAAATACCTATCTGGTAAGTTAAAAATTGCGGTGCCCAAAGAGCGGGTTAAACCACCTAAGCCTGAAGAACAAATTAAACTGATGGGCGCATCAGGGCATAACTTACAAAATGTTGATTTGACGATTCCTTTAGGTGTGATGACTTGTGTGACAGGTGTTTCGGGTTCAGGTAAATCAACCTTAATTAACCGTACCCTGTTACCACTTGCAGCAACGCAATTAAATGGTGCAACCACCTTAACTGCTGAAAAGTTTGATTCGATTGATGGCTTACAGTTCCTTGATAAAGTGGTAGACATTGACCAAAGTCCTATTGGACGTACTCCACGTTCCAACCCAGCGACATATACCGGTTTGTTTACCCCGATTCGTGAATTGTTTGCGCAAACCCCTGAAGCCAAAGCCCGTGGTTATGCTGCAGGTCGTTTCTCGTTTAACGTCAAAGGCGGGCGCTGTGAGGTGTGTGAAGGGGATGGTATGATCAAAGTTGCCATGCACTTCTTACCCGATATGTACGTGCCTTGTGATAACTGTCATGGTCAGCGTTATAACCGTGAAACCTTGGAAGTTGGTTATAAAGGCAAGAATATTTCTGACGTATTGGAAATGACCGTCGAAGATGCGATGCATTTCTTTGATGCAATCCCTGTGATTCACCGTCGTTTGGAAACCTTAAACCAAGTCGGGTTAGGCTATATCCGCTTAGGTCAGTCAGCAACAACGCTATCTGGTGGTGAAGCGCAACGGGTCAAACTGGCACGTGAGCTAGCAAAGCGTGATACAGGTAAAACCTTGTATGTACTGGATGAACCAACCACTGGTTTGCATTTCCACGATATTGCCAAACTGCTCGATATTCTTCATGAACTACGCAATAAGGGCAATACCATTGTTGTGATTGAGCATAATCTCGATGTGATTAAGACGGCGGACTGGGTGATTGATTTAGGCCCTGAAGGTGGTGCAGGTGGTGGTCAGATTATTGCGGAAGGTACCCCAGAACAGGTGGTGAAATCTAAAGTTTCACATACAGCGAAATTCTTAAAGCCGTTGTTAAAGTAATTCACTGCATCTTCCCTTCCCTCCTTTAAATAAGGAGGGAGTTTCTCTCTTTATCCCACAGGACTTAGGAGGAGATTAATCAGCTAAGCTCGAAATTAAATAGCTCATATAATTTTTATAAAACTCAGATTCTCAGCCTTTTTTCATCCTATATTTCAATAATCATCTGCTTAATTTTGTGATTTTTTAAAGCAAATTTTGCATTTCTAATTTAAACAAGGCAAGATCAATGCATAGCACAGGATATTTTCCTTATGAAGCTTTTTTACTCATGCCTTTTAGTCCCAAGTATCTGTTTACTCAGCAGTTGTAGCATAAACATTGCGGGTGGTAATGGCAGACCCGACAATCCTTATTTTATAACCACCCAACCCTTACTAATTAAAAAAATACAGCTTCCTGCTGGCTCAACTTTGACCTATGAAAAACAGGGCTTTAAAACAGGCAGACAAAGTCAGTTAATGAATGAAAGTAAACTGAAAGGCATCTCATTGCCGAGTGGACAAACCATTATATGGGCCGGTGTGCCAATCAATGCAATCAACAAATTCAGCAACTCAGAAATGCGCGGCTTTAGCCTTAACGCAGAATTTAAGCAGCTTGCTCTCAATCAAAACTCTGGCTTCTCCAAACAGTGGCAACGTTGTGGTGATGATCTAGGGATTAGTATTAAAAATACAGAGGATTGGTCATTTAATCCAAGTAATATTGTTGATGTGGAAAGCTGTAGTGTGCTTTATCAACGCTACTTTAAAGACAATGCCGAACAGCAACGATTTTTAAATCAATTGTATGCTGAGTTGCTTAAAGTCACTTCAAAATAATTCAGTATTTTTATCATTAAATGCTGACGATAAATCAACTTTTTCAAACGGGTTAATCATCATCAAGATACCCAATCGATCATCCCACAACTTTATTTCGACCTTGTGCTTTGGCTTTAAATAGCGATGCATCTGCCCGATTAAACAAAGCTTCCCAACTTTCAGCCCCTGTTGCCACGCCAATACTGACAGAAACATTCAGCTGTTCGTTAGACATCGAACTATTAAAATTTAACCGTGATACATCAGCCAAAATACTTTCAGAAATTTGTAATGCCCAATCCCATTGGATGCGATCAATTAAAATCAAAAACTCATCACCACCAAAACGTACAATTAAATCGGATTGCGCAATATTTGCTTTTAAACATCGAGCAATTTCAACAATAACCGAATCACCTAAAATATGTCCAAAGCGATCATTCACATATTTAAAATTATCAATATCCACCATGATCAAGGTCAACTCTTGAAAGCGATCAGGTTGTGTTGCGATATTTTTTAAATAAACCTCTAAAGCGAGTCGATTTGAAACACCGGTTAAGCTGTCGGTGTTGGCACTATTTTGTAATTGAAATTCAAAAGCATCGCGTTGCTTGAGCATTTCTTTTAATTTATCCAATGCATCGGTTAGGGTATGCACCTCTTTGGTTTGTATCGAAGCTGCACCTATATAATCACGCTCTTGAACTTGTGATAACTCTAAGATCATATTTCTTGCATATATCAAGGGTTCAAATAACTTTTTACGTGTATATAACATCGTAAAAACTGCTACCGACAATGACAAAAGAGAAATAAATAAAGTGATAAAAAATTGACGTTGCTCCGATTCCATTCGATGACGCGCACTTAAGGCGTGGGTTTCAAGTAGATATTTTTGTAAATTTACCACCGTGGTAAACTTATCCACGATTGCATCTGTCAGTTGGTTTGCCGTTAAAAAATAAGGCTGCTGATTTCTACTCTCTTGCACCAAACGATTTACAATGGGTAAACCTTGGTCAATAAATTGAGTTTTTACTTGACCATATAAATAAAGATACTCAGGGGTTTTTAAGGATTCTATTTGCATGGTATCCATCAAACGCCATAAATATTTAACCTGTTCTTGCGTTTGTAATGAGCGTGCTTTGTTATATTCAGGCAATGGTTCGGAAAAGCTTAGGGGTGCCATGATATTGGACGCGACTCGTCCAGATTGATCACGTAAATCAGCCAATATCAGCACAATTGAAGCATAATCAGTAACATCGCTATTATTCTTTTTTGAATGGTTAATTAATTGCTGCAACATGGCTCTACAACTGTCCCATGCCCGAAACATTCCCTGAATCACTTGATCCATTTGCACTGAATTACGTTCTTTTAACGGCAAGGCTAAATAAGCATCGACTTGTTTACGGGCGATGTTCAAATCATGTCTTAATTGAACATCTACTTGATCCGCCAAACTGGTAAACCCCGCCTTGTTTAAGGTCTCTACGGTTAAATTAATCTGTTGATCTACGTCCTTACGATAGTCCTGCAATTCTTTTATTCTGTCTGGAAAATTTGCTGTCGAGCTCGACATTGCTTTATTTGTTGGCGCTCTTTCCCGTGAAATTTTATTGGATGTTTCAGCAAAAACTTGCAAGGCTTGAATATTGACTAAAGCTCGATTTGCTCGGCTATACTCTCGATAATTACTGATGATTTGTGGAACAGCAATTAACAAAACAGACAAAATGATGACTGACATGAGGATAAGCAAACGCGTGCTTATTTGTTCTGATCTGAGTTCATGCACCATCACCATGGTCCTGTGGGAAGTTATATCGTAATAAAGCTAAAGAAATTTTGTTTATATTATAGAATATATACACATAAACTACTCCACATAATCAAGTTTAATCTACAGCGTTCAACTGCTTTATATTATCGTTTTTATAGATGAGTAATATTCAAAATTCACATTTTACATATAAATAGAATTTGCATAAAATCAGACTCAGATAGAAATTCTCATGATTTGAAAATAGATCTTTTTTATTGCCCAGTTTCCCCCAATAAACTGGGCATTTTTTTACCTACTGCATTTATCTCAAATAAAAGAATAAGCCTAATTTATCTAAGATACTTAATGTCAGTTGCTTACGTTCAGCAGGATCATCCCCTGTCTGCATGTGCATATTTAAAGCAAAAGCGGTGATCTGACCATTCGGCTGTTCTATCCATCCTGTATACCAACCCACTTGTGGCTCAACATCCATTCCCCAGCCACTTTTGGCATAGAGCTTGGAATCACCACGTCTTTCGACATAAAGCATATCTTTGACTTGCTGTTGTACAGCATCATCAAAAGACAATGTTTTCTTTGCCAATTGATAAGCAAATTTAGCTTCTTGCTCTGGGGTGATTTTCAATGGACCAACCAACCAGAAATTATCCACCTGTTGACCAATTTGTGTATTACCAAAACCAACACGTTTGACTTCTTGACTAATCAAATCCAAACCAATACGTCGTGCCAACTCCTGATATACAGGTACGGCGGAAGCCTGCATTGCTTGTGCCAAGGTCATATCTTTTTCCCATGCAGGAAAAGATCTTTTTTCACCATTCCACTTAAATACTTCTGTATTTGTCGTTTTCGCATGTTGCAAACCAATTAAGGCATTCAACATTTTAAAAGTAGAGGCTGGAATATACGCAGTCTTGGCTCTATTTAAATCATTCCCATAGCGTTTAAATTGAGTTCCGTCATAAGTCACAAAGACGGCTTGAGTTTGCGCATAATTAAACAACAACGGAATTTCACTTGTTCTTTGTGATGAAGCTGGATCATACAAATTAAGCTTCGAAACACAACCTGAAAAAGCCAAACTACTCAGGATGATCAATACACTGCTTTTTATTTTAAATATGTTATTACTCATAAACTTTACTTAGGCATCGACTCTATCTGAAATAGTGTAGATGAGCCCATGAATTATTTTTTAAATTGAATGTAAGAAAATATTTACATGTGCAATATATTGGTGCATAATGCACCTCATTAGGGCAATTTATTAATATTCCTCAGCAGAATTTATTGATTTGCTCCAGATTTTGGCGAAAAATCCCAGTTTTCTTTGAAAATTGGGATTTTTTTTGGCAAGAATCATGCCAACATAATTCATCTTTTGCTTATTTATGCTATATATTGGTGCAATATTTTTATGATCTATTTAATGCGATTTGCTTTGAATTTTTAAATAAAAAAAAGCCCAACCTTGGGGAAAGCTGGGCATATAAACTCAAAATCTCAAAAAAATTCATTTAAAATGAATGAACTTTATTGACTCATTATCCAAAATATCTTTTACTTTGTAAAACCTATTAAATTGATCGGATATAAATTAATTATCGTTTTTATAAATAATTGAGAATAAAACAACAATATTCACATGAAATGATTATACAATCACAAATTAATTCTAAAAATAAGCAGAATTTAATGACATTTTCTTGACATTGATCGCAAAACAACCATCGGTAATATCGATCAAAAAACACAAATAAACAATAAAATAAATGTATTAATTTAACAATTTGATATCTGTTTTATATGAAATAAAACTTTTGTCTGAATTTAGTCTGTTGTTCTAATTAAGTTTTTTTCCAGGTTGACGTAAAGCTGTTCAAATGTACGTTTTTTAAACAATGTAAATTTCATGTATCTACTTTGTAAACAGTGGCCTTAAACGTCATTGACTTAATATCTTGTTACAATACAATGCCGTCTGTTTCACCAATTTCTCCTATTGGAAAAGATTATGAAAAAACTCGGTTTAGCCACTGCTTTATTATTAGCCATGACCGGCGCTCAAGCATACCAATTTGAAATTCAAGGTCAATCAGAGTATATCGATACAACTGAAAATGACAAAGATTTCACTGGTGGTTTGCAAGGTACTTACTACTTCAAAAATGTTGACTCTTCAAAAGGTCCATTGGCTGAAGCAGCGTTCTTAAACCAAGCTTCGAATGTTTCTTTAGCATATAACTATGGCGAATTAGACGCTGATGTAATTGCACATAACTACGGCGCTAAAGCTGAACTTTATGTTCCTACTCCATATGTACCTGCATACGCAAGTGCTTCTTATAGCCACACGATCCTTGACGGTAAAAATGGCTTGTCAAATGATCAAGGCGATCGTTTTGCATTAGAAGTGGGTGCTCTTCCTACTCAAAACTTCTTGGTTGCTGTTGGTTATACTAACGTTGCTGACCAAGTTGCTTTAGATGCATTCAATGTTATGGGTAACGGCGTTGCTAAAGCGACTGCTGAAGCTGCAACAATTGGTGAAGACCAAGACGCAATCACTGCACGTGCTAAATACGTTGGCGGTATTGACGGTACAAATATGTCTTTAGCGTTTGAATCAGGCATTATCTATGGTGATGCGACTGCATACCAGTTCAAAACTGATTTCTATTTGAACCCACAATTAAGCGTTGGTGCTTCTTACGCAGCATCTAGCTACGAAGGTTCTCCAGATTCAGCTTGGGGTGCAAACGTAAACTACTTCATCACTCCTGCGATTGCAGTTGGTGCAAGCTACGTAAATGCAAACTACGAAGCGAAAAAAGATCAAACTGTTGCCTATGTTGGTGATACGCAAACTGTTGGCTTAAACGCTAAATTCCGTTTCTAAGTTGCTTAGAAATTGAATCAAAAAAAGGACTCATACGAGTCCTTTTTTATTGCCTTTGTTTTTAAATAAACAACTTAGTTTCTCAGTACATTTAAAAAATGTAGATGGCGTTCATATTGGTCAATGATGTCTTGAATCAAGTCTTCTTGCGTCCACTCCATCACATCATAATTTTGACCACCTTCTCTTAAAAATATTTCTGCTTGATAAAAATCATCGGTTTCTTGATGTTCTTCATTCATCATAAAGCTTGGCGCAACCATTTTGCGTGCAATGACTTTATAGATAAAATTGAACTCATCATGATGATCCACACTCAGTTGAACACCGTCTTCAGTTTCTTTAATCACCACATTTAAATCACGGCGTTTAAACTCAAAACGAATACTTTCAAAAGCCTTAATTACATCAACCTGAATATAGTGTTGTACTTCAGCCAGCGTATGCGGATAGTGCATGATTAAGCCTAAACGTTGCTGCCAGCTGCGTGGGTTTTGCACAGCTCTCGGCGTGATTCTTGCCACTTGTAAAGCCTGCATTTTGGTAACATCTAAGCGCAATGCTTTGACTAAGCCCCAACACAACAGCAGCATAATAAAAGTGAATGGTAGTGCACTCATCATGGTGGCCGATTGTAGCGCGCCTAGCCCACCAACCATTAAAAGAATGATCGACAAGACCGCCATTAAAACAGTCCAGAACAAGCGTTGCCATATCGGCGAATTTTCTGTTTTCGCAGTGAGATAATCGGTCACCAATGCACCAGAATCCGCGGAGGTAACGAAGAACAAGACCACCAGCAGTGTTGCAATAAGACTAAACACACCTGAAAAAGGCAGATGGGTTAAAAATTCAAACAATGCAACTGATGAATCTTTTTGTACCGCAGAAATTAGCCCAACCTGCCCTTGTTCCATAATACTGAACAAGGCAGCATTGCCAATAAAACCCATCCAGATCAAGGTAAAGCCTGTCGGAATAAGCAGTACCCCAACAATAAACTCTCGAATGGTTCGACCTTTTGAAACACGCGCAATAAACATACCAACAAATGGTGACCAAGAAATCCACCATGCCCAATACATGATGGTCCAACCACCAATCCAGCCATTTGATTGATAAGCATATAAATTAAAGGTCATGCTAAACAAATTCGAAATATATTGTCCAGCGTTTTGAATGGTTGCTTGTAGGATATAAATACTGGAACTGGCGAGGAATACAAAGCCTAGCAATACCAAAGCTAAAATCAGATTCAGTTCAGAGAGTCGTTTAATTCCTTTGTCTAATCCGAGGAAAACCGACAATGAAGCCAGCGTACTCACCACAATAATCAAAAAGATTTGGGTGCTAATATTACTTTCCCAGCCAAATAAATAATTTAAGCCAGAATTAATTTGAGTTACCCCAAATCCTAACGTGGTAGCCACACCAAATACCGTACCAATGGTGGCAAAAGTATCGACCGCATCTCCGATTGGACCATGAATTCGTTGACCAATAATCGGAAACAAACCCGAACGAACTTTGAGTGGCAAGTTATAGCGAAAAGCAAAATAAGCCAGCGTTAAGCCAACAACTGCATAGATAGCCCAAGCATGTAAGCCCCAATGGAAAAAGGTAATTCTCATTGCTTCTTGGGCAGATTCAATGGTTTGTGGATCACCAGCAGGTGGATTGACATAATGCATGACAGGTTCTGCAACACTGAAGAACATTAACCCGATCCCCATACCCGCAGTAAATAGCATGGCAAACCATGACCCATTACTATACTCAGGCTGGCTATGATCAGGTCCAAGCTTGATTTTACCCATGTCAGAAAAGGCAATAAAAATCAGCACAATTAAAAATATTGCGACAGATAAAACATAGAACCAACTAAATGAATCGGTGATCCAGCGGTTCATCCTTTGAGTAATCAGTTCAAAGGCATTTGGTGCAAAGACAACAACGGCTAAAAAAAGCGCAATAATTCCAACAGTGCTCAAGAAAACATTTGGATTGACATTGTCAAACCAAGTGATTTTTTTGGAAGGCATATTTCCCCCAGGTTTTTATACTCAATGGACAGACTTTTTAAAGTCAAAAAAAGGCATTCACAGGTGTGAAAAAAGACGAATCCTGTAGAACAGCGATTGGATTCAGGCCACATTATAATTTAAATTAACATTTTCAACAATTTACTAAATGTAACAAGATCATTAGCTCATGATTTTGGTTTATTTTCAATATATTGCAGGGCAATCATCCGTGAGACGATCAGGGCAAAATACATCACGCCACAGAACATTTGCAACATTGAAATCACCCGCGCAGCAGGTGCAACAGGAATCAAATCGGACAATCCTGTTGCCGATTGCAAACTAAAACTAATGAACAATAAATCCAGCCAAGATTGGTAGTCCGCAATATGATTTGGGTTTTGAAAACTCTGTGGAACCACCAATTGACAGATACTGTATAAGAAGGCAAATCCCCATGCGATCAGGGTAAATACTGCACCTGCAGCAAACAGCTCATCTTTGGTTAAATAACGATCTGCAAACATATAACGGATTAAACCATATGCTGCACAAAAATAAGCGGCTGCTTCAAATGAATGTGCAAAGATTTGCAAAGTAACAGAATGAAAACCGATCAACATTAGAAAGGACAGTACAAATGCCCCTGTGACAAAGGTTAAGCCCAACAGTGTAAATGTCGGTGTTTGTCGAATCACTTTGGCAATAATCAGTAACGCGGATACACCGAGTAACCAAGTTAAAATTTGATAACTTCTGCTGGCATTGGTATAGACAGATAAAACTAAAATAAGCAGTTGGACCAACAATAACCATGCTGATGGTAATTGTTTAAAACCTTTCCAAAATTCGATCATTGAACGCATATTTTCTGATTCTGATTGTTCTTTTAAACATTCAAATTAACATATTCATTGGGTTTCTTAAATCCTTTCAATTTTTCGTGATCATTCAACTGATCAATCTGCATAAAACAAGCTGTATATCGCTTAAAGGCTGAAACTGGGATGATTGAGTTCTAGTTTTGCATCACCCATAAAAAAACACCTTCGAAAAGGTGTTTTTTAGGCTGATCTCAAATCACTTAGTGATCTGAAGCACCAGAGATACCAATACCTGTTTGTGAACGTACAAACTGTGCATCAAATGCTTTGCGCTCTGCTTCTGCACGTGCAGATTTATCTGTCACAGAGAATAACCAGCAGCAGATGAATGCTAATGGCATGGCAAAAATTGCAGGACCATTGAATGAGTTGATCGGAGTATCAGAGATTTTTAATGTGTCTACCCAAACTGCTTTAGACAAGATAATTAAAGTCACCGCTGTCACTAGACCGACAACACCACCTACAACAGCACCACGTGTAGTTAAGCCTTTCCAGAACATTGAAAGAACCAATACTGGGAAGTTTGCACACGCCGCGACAGAGAATGCTAAACCAACCATGAAGGCAACGTTTTGTTTCTCGAACAAAATACCTAAGATCATCGCAAAGATCGCAAGACCAAGTGTTGCAATCTTCGACATACGTAATTCAGATTCAGGGGTTGTTTGACCTTTTTTCAATACGTTTGCGTACAAGTCATGTGAAATTGCTGAAGCACCTGACAGTGTCAAACCCGCAACTACCGCAAGAATCGTTGCGAATGCAACTGCTGAAATAAAGCCCATGAACAGATCGCCACCCACTGCATCTGCAAGGTGTACCGCTGCCATGTTGTTACCGCCAACTAATTCTAGTTTGCCAGTCACAGCCATTTTTGCAACATCAATAAATTGTGGGTTGTTTGATACGAAAAGGATCGCACCGAAACCAATAATGAAGGTTAATAAATAGAAGTAACCAATGAAACCTGTTGCAACAACCACAGATTTACGTGCTTCTTTAGCATCTTTAACTGTAAAGAAACGCATAAGAATATGTGGTAAACCTGCTGTACCAAACATGAGTGCTAAACCAAGTGACAAAGCATCGAGTGGGTTTTTCGCCAAACTGCCTGGTCCCATAATTTTGGTTGCATCATCAAGACTAACATCATGTACTTTTGCAAATACATCAATAGATTGCTTGAACATTTCAGAGAAGCTATAACCGACAGAATGCATCACCATGAACGCCATGAATGTTGCACCTGAAAGTAACATCACTGCTTTAATGATCTGTACCCAAGTTGTCGCCAACATCCCACCAAAGATCACGTAAGCCATCATCAGAAGGCCAACAATCACAACTGCGATGTTATAGTTCAAACCAAATAACAGTTTGATCAACTGACCTGCACCCACCATTTGAGCAATCAAATAGAAAGCCACAACAACAAGTGAACTGATTGCTGCAAGTGTACGTACTGGTTTTTCTTCTAAACGGAAAGAAACTACGTCAGACAGGTTATATTTACCTAAGTTACGTAGGCGCTCAGCAACCAAGAACAATACGATTGGCCAGCCGACCATGAAACCCAGTGAATAAAGCAAGCCATCAAAGCCTGAGCTAAACACCAATGCAGAAATACCCAAGAACGATGCAGCAGACATATAGTCACCTGCAATCGCTAAACCATTTTGGAAACCAGAGATACCACCACCAGCGGTGTAGAAATCCGCGGTATTGGTGGTTTGTTTTGCAGCCCATTTGGTAATAAATAAGGTTAAACCAACAAAAATTGCAAACATAATGATTGCATGCCAGTTAGTCGCTTGCTGCTGAGCTTCACCTAAATCTGGGCCTGCTTGTGCAACAGTAGAAAGCAGTGCAGTAGATGCAAGAGCTGCTTTAGTCTTTAAAGAGTTCCATTTCATCTTAGTGCAGTCCTTTTTCGTGGGCGATTGCTTCGACTTCTTTCATTGCATCTGCATTCAATTGATCCAATTTATTGTTGGCAATATATGAGTACACACCACACAATACGAAAGATAAAACAATAATTCCTAAACCTAAAGGAATCCCCCAAGTGGTGATGCCACCACTAAATGAACTCATTAAAAATTCTTTGTTATAGCCAACTAAAAGCATAAATCCAACATAAACGAACAACATAATTGCAGTTAATGTCCAGCTTAATTTACTTTTTTTAGCAACCATTTCCTTGAATTTTGGATTTTGTAGAATCGCCTCTACCTGTCTCTCATCCATAACCATGCTCCTTGATAAGCGACCAGAACGCTGGTTGCTTTTTTTAATATTTTTTTACATGGTCAAAATTAACAATATTGTGGGGTTCTCGTAACTTAGACTTTGGTCGTTAAATTTTGAGCAAAATAAACGAGACAGTTCATGTATGCGTTATTATAGGCGCAGCTTTTTATACTGTAGTCCTTATGAACAGTTGGTTAATTATAGGGGTTCTGGCCCTTTACATCCTCATTCTATTCGTTTGTGCTTTCTTTGGTGAGAAGCATGCGAGTCGATTAAGTACGCGCGGCAGGATGCTTCTCTTTAGTCTAACATTGGGGGTATATTGCTCATCTTGGACATTTTATGGAGCAACAGGTGCTGCAGTACGTGAGGGAATTATTTTCCTTCCGATTTATTTAGGACCTTTATTATTTGTCTGGTTGGGTTATGACATTTGGCGTCGTTTAGGTCGCGTTCGACAACATCATGCGATTTCTTCAATTGCCGACTTTGTCGCAGCACGTTATGGTAAAAGCGGAACATTAGCGTCCTTAGTGACCATCTTGGCTGTTATCGCCATCATTCCTTACTTAGCACTACAATTACGCGCCATTGCGCTTAGCGCTTCCGTCATGCTCGATCACAATACCCAAGTGGTCTCCACTACCACCAATGGTGTGCTTGGTCTTACCGCTGTATTGGCGATCTTGGCCATGATGTTTGGCACAAGACAAATTGCCAATACCGAACAACATGGCGGTTTAATGCTTGCCGTTGCTTTTGAATCATTTGTAAAACTATTTGCCCTGCTCTGCGTGGCATTTTTCTTTATTTTTGATCATCCACAAAATATTGTACAGATCTCACAGGATGTGCAAAAAACTTTTCATGAAGTACAACTGTTTGGTGTGCCAGACACCTTTTGGGTTCAAACTTTATTAGCCTCATTGGCGATTATCTGTTTACCACGTCAGTTCCATGTGGCAGTGGTTGAATTACGCGATGAAAAACATATTCGTGGTGCAAGACGGTGGTTTGCGGCATATTTGATTCTAACCATTATTGCCATTATTCCAATCGCCAGTTGGGCACTGCATGCAGCACCTAAGTATCTGACCATTCCTGATGTTGCAGTACTCTCTTTACCGATTAGTTATAACCAAGACTGGTTATCTTTACTGGCATTTTTAGGCGGTTTTTCAGCATCAACAGGTATGCTGTTAGTCTCGTCTGTGGCACTGTCCATCATGCTCAGTAATGACTTGATTATGCCTTCTCTATGGAAGTTTGGCATTCTTTCTCGTCATGACAAGCGCTTACCACAGGTACTTAAATTTACCCGTCGTGTGTGTATTTTAGCGGTAATGTTACTTGGATTTTTATTCTTCCACTTCTTTAATGATATTGACCAATTATCCACCTTTGGGTTATTGGCATTTAGTGCAGTTGCACAATTTTCGCCGGCTTTAATTGGTGGTTTATACTGGCGTGGTGGAAGTCGCCAAGGGGTTTATGCAGGCTTGGTCGTAGGCTTTATCCTTTGGTCATATACCTTATTATTACCAACGATTTTACGTAGCTTACCTGTTGAGTATAGCCAGTTTGCACATCAATTCTTGATGTTTGGACCTTTAAATATTGAATGGTTAAGACCAGAAGCCTTATTTGGCTTTGAATCTTTTGCCCCGCTTACCCATGGTGTAATCTGGGCACTTGGCTTAAATATTACTTTATATATTTGGGTCTCTCGTATTTATCGCCCAAGTATTGCTGAGCAAATTCAGGCAGAGAGCTTTTTCTATTATGAAACCAAGCCCTTACCTGCACAAAATACCTCTACCGATATTAATTATTTACACCATGATGTCGCTAAACTTAAAGTCGGCGATCTGATTGCACTTGCCAAACGGATTACTGGTGAAGGCCCAGCAACCCATGCCTTTCAGCAATTTTGCACCATGAATAATGTGGTGCTCAATGAGAATAGCAGTGCCAATGGGATGTGGTGGCGGTTCACTGAACAATACCTCGCAGGCACAATCGGTGCAGCCTCAGCACGGACATTACTCACCACGGCTATGGTCAATAACGGCTTGGCTTTAGGCCAAGTGGCAAATATTCTCGACCAAGCGTCACAATGGCAACGCTTTAACCAAAATCTCATCATGACCATGATTGACCACATGACCCAAGGCGTGAGTGTGGTTGATGAAAACATGTGTTTGGTCGCGTGGAACAACCAATATTTAAAGTTGTTTGATTATCCAAAAGATTTAGTCTATGTCGGTTGCCCAATTGCCGATTTGATTCGTTATAACGCAGAGCGTGGCGAATGTGGTCCAGGCTCGGTAGAAGAACATGTACGTAAGCGAATTCATTGGATGAAAGTCGGTAGCGCACATGAATTTGAACGGATTCGTAAAGATGGCCGTGTGATTCAAATGCGTGGTAATCCCATTGAAGGTGGTGGTTTTGTTACGACCTTTGCGGATATTACTGCATTCCGTGAAAATGAAGCGGTACTTGAAGCACGTGTGTCGGACCGTACTCAACAGCTTGCAAATGCCTTATCTGAACAACAACTGGCACGTGAGCAAGCCGACAAAGCCAATATGTCAAAAAGCCGCTTTATTGCAGCAGCCAGTCACGATTTGCTTCAACCGATGCACGCAGCACGCTTATTCAGTACTGCTTTAGAACAAAGCGTACAATCGGATGAAGATCGTAAAACCTTACAACAGCTTGATCGTGCCTTACATGGTGCTGAGAGTATGTTGTCTGCCCTTTTGGATATTGCACGACTGGAAGGTGGTTCAATCCAACCGAAACGCCAAGCTTATCCGCTGCATGATTTATTGAGTGATTTAGAACTGCAATTTAAATCAATCGCTGCACAACGCAATATCCAATTGCATGTCCATGATGCCCAATTCTGGATTGATACCGACCCACAATGGATTCGCCGTATCATCCAAAATTTTGTCAGCAATGCCTTACGTTATACTGCTCGCGGACGTGTGATTGTTGGTGTATTACGCGCGTCTAATCGCCCAAATCATATCCGTATCGGTGTCTGGGATACCGGCCCAGGGATTGCAGAAGAACAACGCATTAAGCTGTTTCAAGAATTTGAGCGTTGTGGACATACCTCGCCATGGGGTGAGCAAGGCCTAGGACTTGGTCTAGCAATCGTACAACGTATGACCAGTTTGCTTGATTATCCTGTGCATGTTTACTCTGAATTGGGTAAAGGTTCATGCTTTATGATTGATGTGCCAATGGTAGCAGCACCTAAAGTGGTTTCATCACCTGTACAAGCGGTACCATTAAAAGCCAAAGCTTATAAAATCTTATGTTTGGACAATGATGATACGATTTTAGAGGGTATGGCAACGCTACTGACCAAATGGGGTTATCAAGTCTTTAAAGCCACTGAACCTGAACAAGCTTTGGAAATTATTCAAAAAGAAAATATTCAAGTCTGGCTGGTTGATCAGCATTTAAATCACGGCAAAATTGGCTTAGATTTTATTGTCGAAAACCGTCAGGAAAATGTTCCTTCAGCACTGATTACTGCAGATTCTGATCCTGAATTACCAGAACGTGTTAAAGACCTCAACGTGGTGTTGTTGAAGAAACCATTGAAACCTGCTTCTCTTCGAGCATGGTTATCTGGCTTGAAGATTTCTAAATAATCTTCCACTACGTTCAACCCTTTTCAGTTTATTGATCACGTTCTTCTTTAATGTTTTGAAACATTTACAACCTCTAGATCGTTGCATTCTAGAGGTTTTGTAACGCAATTTTTTAAGTGGAATAGCAATTTTTTTTAAGCCTTGTGCAAAAGCATTCAAAAAAAAGCAAAACTCCAACCCATTTATTGACTAAAAACTTCAAAGCCCTCTTTTCTATGGCAAATAACATCAAAATAGTAAATATACACTTGTATAGTTAGTTACAATTTTCTATTTATATGATTTTAAAAAATAAAAAACTACTTTTCACCCTGTCTACAACTTTAGTCGTATTCCTATTGCATCTCAGATAAATCAAAAATTACTTCAAGACAAAACTACGCTCATGTTTAGGAAAACAAAAACAGCGTTTGAATTCAATTTTAAATAGGATTTTTAACCATGAATATTTCAGAAACTGTTCCACATGGGCTACACCAAGCTCAACAATTTCATCGTCAATATGGTGCAAATGCAATCCTGCCTGAAATTGATTGGCAAGATCTGTTTAAACACAGCAAACTCCACGACACACAAATACAAGCACTCAACACGATTTATCAAGCAGCTGTGCCTTTAGCACTTCAAGTATTTGATGAATTAAAATTTGATGTATTTACCCCTGTTGCTTATCATCCTCAAGGCTTAGGTCTGTTTGATAAATTAGCGCAACAAGAAGAAAAACTGGTTCAACGTCTCGAAGATGAATGCGAATGCTTAAATGATGAAGTTCGTCATCAAGTGTGGAGCATGTTACTGCGTGGTGGTGCGGTACTGGTCTTTAAAGCATGGTTAGGTAAAGTAAAAACGGGGGTAAATATCTTAGATATGACCCAATTTGATGAATTATCAGATTTGCTTTTTATCAAAACCTCACCGACAACATTGGCAGCTCGTTTAAAAATCGATGCACATGCAGATTACGACCATGTTTTCCTAATGTATGGCAATGATGTGTTTCTAGACCGTTTTAATAGCTTAGAAGCGGCTGCTTTATTTGTAGATTTAGGTGTTTATGATGCAGCTTTCTTAAGTCTACGTGATGACCGAGTAGCAGATTACCTAAAATCTAAAGGCTATGTCACCCATGAACAAATTGAAGATTTAAAATGTGCTTTAAACCCATTGGGCTGCCCTGATCAAGTTTCGAAACAAGACTGTTTAGCTTAATCCTCATGCTTGAATGATGTATAAAGAAAGCCAGTCAATTGACTGGCTTTTTATTAGAGTGAAGCACCAATACATTTTATCGTGTATTAATACAATGCTTTAGGCAATTTAATCTGAATAATTTCATTATCATCCGCACGCTTTGCATTTCGTCCTGATGAACCAGGGAAGTTATTGTCATTTAAAACAGTTAAAGTATTTTTATTTTCAATAATCACATCTTCAATGGTTTCAAATGGAAAAGCAAAAGTTGTAGCTGTACCAATATCTCCATCTCGCGCTGTACCATATAAATTATTCGGGTTGGCGATATTCATAAGATCAACTAAGTCAGAACGTTTTACCGCTTTCCCTGAATCTCCTAGTTCAATTTGAATCAGCTTCTTATAACCATCTAACTTGTTTTGGCTCGCATCACGCTCAATGATAATGCCAGACTTATCATCAAACATTTGGAAGTCACCAATATTGGTCGCCTTGGCATTCAAGGTAAAATAATAATATCGACCAGTATACGCTTTCTTCTTCACATCAAATTGTGAGATAAGCAACTGTTGTGTGGTCTCGCCTTTTAACGGTTTTTCTAACAAAGGATATAAATATTGACCATCCTTAGACAATGCCATTCCTTCAAAGCCACCGCTTTGCTGAACCAAAGGCTCTACATAATTTATGTTGGCTTTATTGAATTGATTTTGCGGAGAACGCAATTCCACACCAGCTTTCAATGGATGAGGTAATGCAATCGGCGCATCAAGCAGTATTCCATCTTTATCAAAATGCAGTAAATATGGTCCAAATTCATCACCAATCCAATAGGTACCATCCGCAGTACGTTGTATCGATTCAGGATCAAAATCTGCCCCAGTGAGTAAACGATCTGTGCTGTTTTGATTGATGATTGAAAATGGTATTAATTTATTGGGATCACGAAGCTGAATAAAGCTCATCACTTGAACTTTTGCAGATCCTGCTGATTTCGTCCGAAAATCAGGTTTTACTTGATAAACACGGAGTAAAAAGTCAGATGAATTGTCTTGTGTACCAAAGCCATTGTCTGCCATAACCATATAAGTGCCATCACCGTTCTTTACAGCACCAGAGAAGCCTTGAACTGGCTGACCTTTAAAAGGTGGAAATATGCCATTGGCGCCCTTTACAAAGGCACCTGAGTTTGGACCAGCTGCATAAGTTTCGACATCAAGTTTGGCAAATGAAACCGAGGTCGGTACAGTGACAGATGGTTCAAATGAGAAATCCTTGTCATCATCATTACATGCGGTTAAAGCCAATACGCCTAACACTAAAACAGAGTAAGCAATTTTTTTCATAAAGGTCTTTTTTATTGATTTAAATGAGCTTTATTAGAAACCAATAGCATGACATTTTGAGGTCATTTCAATGACAATACTGCGTCAGTTTGATGATACGTAGACATGTTTCACTCATCATATACTCCACCGTATAAGCGCTCGTCGGCTGAATTAAAATATTGAATTTAAATAATATTAACAACTGAGTAATCTTCCTCTATCTGCTTAAATTCATATTGAATTTGAGCTTGAGCTAGACTTGAATATCAAACCCCAAATCCACATCACAGGCAGCTTGACCACCACGGACTCCCCAATTTTCAGCGGGAATTTCTCTTAATAAAATTTTGATATGATCTTTTGGAATCCCCAATACAGATAGATTCTCTACAATACTGCGATACAAATTTCGTTTTGTATCCAGTGTACGCCCAGCAAAACAATCAATACGAATCAGGGTAAATTTTTCAGGATAAAGCTTATTCGGTGGACATTGAAAGCGATGTGGTTCATGTACCAATAAACGAATATCACGATCATATTCAGGAATTTTAAAAGCACTCACCAATGCATGATGAACTGCATCGATTAAGTCCACTTCTTGTGCTACAGAATATTGATATCTAATTTCAATTGTAGTTGCTGGCATTATTGTTCTCGATTTATATTATTTTAAATCGAGAGAATAGCATAATTTATAGACAATCCTAACAATTCAGCTGCTTCCACATCTTTTCAATAATATAATAATCCATTGAATTAAATTAATTTTTTACTTAGGTAACAATCTTAATAGCCCCGCATTTTTCCCATCCTCCAAAACCCAAATCGAACCATTATGGGCGGGATGGATATCTCGAATGCGTTGCTGCATGTTTAAACGCTGTACCTCACGAACAGGCTTCGATTCAGTATCAACCACAATAATCGCCTCTGAAGATAACCCACCAATCAAGGCTTTATGATTCCATTTCGGGAATAATTCATCTTGATAAAAGACCAAACTGGAGGGTGATATTACTGGTGTCCAACTGATTTCTGGCGCCTTAAATTCAGGACGCGTCGCATGATCTGGAATCGATTTTCCTGAATAATGATCACCATTGGAAACAATCGGATAACCATAATTTTCGCCCTTCTTAATCAGATTTAACTCATCTCCTCCTTTAGGCCCCATTTCAACCACCCACAATTGATCCTTCGCATCAAAAGCCATACCTAATGGGTTACGATGACCCAACGACCACACTTGTTTTGCGATCTCACCTTGTTGAGTAAATGGATTATCTGCAACAACAGTACCATCATCATTCAATCTTAAAACTTTTCCTAAATTGGAATTAATATCTTGAGCAGGATCAAATTTTTGGCGTTCACCAGAACTAATCCAAAGCTTGCCATCCTTTGCAAAAATCATTCGATGTGCATAATGCCCTTGTCCTGAAACTTTAGGAACTTGCTCCCAGATTCTTTTAATATTGATTATTCGAGGATTTTTCTCTTGTAGATTTAATTCACCACGAATCACAACCGCACCATATCCCCCTTTTCCTGTTTCGGCATAACTTAAATAAATTTGATGATTGTTTGCAAAATCAGGATGTAAAACAATATCACCTAAGCCACCTTGTCCACCATAAGCCACTTCGGGAAGCCCTAAAATTTCTATACTTTTCAATGTGGAAGGATCAAACAGTTTTAACTTTCCTTTTCTTTCGGTAATCAGTAAACGACCATCAATCAACTCAGTCATCGCCCAAGGTTCATCAAATGTCGCGACTTTTTGGATCTGATAGGTCTGGTTAATCAAAGAGTTAGCCGTAGTGCTTTGATTATTTTGAGCATTACATGCACTCAACAAGCTACAGCTGAGCAATAGGGGTAAATAGATTAAGCACTGTCGAAAAGCCTTCATTTTAGATTCCCTCAATATTGTTATGACTTATCGATTTATTTTAAACAAAAGTATCCATCTCACCATTTCATATTAGTAACTGAGCGAATTGGGCCTTAATTTTTAATTGGATCATCTTGTAAGCTTTAACCTACAACAATCGCAGTGATTAGCGAATATACGGACCTAGACATTGCGCTTATCATAGCAAACATAAAGAGACAGGAAGTCTCATTGAGAATAAGAAAACACACAGGACGTGAGATTCGACAGGAGTCAAATCTAACACACCAATACGAAGAAAACCCCATCAGGATGATGGGGTTTTCTTTTTGCATCTACAAAAATCTATTTATTTTCAGTCACTTATGCACTTCAATTCTTTCATAGCTTTCTCTTTCATTATGCCCATAAACACCACGCATAAAAAAACACCCCGCTCGCTAGAGATCGGGGTGTTTTAGATTTAAAAGCTGGCGATGACTTACTCTCACATGGGTAACCCCACACTACCATCAGCGCTAAGAGGTTTCACTTCTGAGTTCGGGAAGGGATCAGGTGGTTCACTCTTGCTATTGTCGCCAGCAAACTGTTATGGACTTGTTCGGGTCTTATTTAAATGCCTTACTTCGTACCAAATGAGTTTAACAGAACATTTGAGTTGAATATTTTAACTAGCTTTACAACTAAATCAAGTATGTTTGATCTTTTATGAATCAAATGATGCTTCGTATACAACTGCTTGGGTGTTGTATAGTCAAGCCTCACGAGCAATTAGTATTGGTCAGCTTCATGCGTCACCGCACTTCCACATCCAACCTATCAACGTCGTAGTCTTCAACGGCTCTTTAGAGGACATAAAGTCCTAGGGAAATCTTATCTTGAGGTAGGCTTCCCGCTTAGATGCTTTCAGCGGTTATCCCTTCCGAACATAGCTACCCGGCGATGCGACTGGCGTCACAACCGGTACACCAGAGGTTCGTCCACTCTGGTCCTCTCGTACTAGGAGCAGATCCTCTCAAATTTCCAACGCCCACGGTAGATAGGGACCGAACTGTCTCACGACGTTCTAAACCCAGCTCGCGTACCTCTTTAAATGGCGAACAGCCATACCCTTGGGACCTGCTTCAGCCCCAGGATGAGATGAGCCGACATCGAGGTGCCAAACACCGCCGTCGATATGAACTCTTGGGCGGTATCAGCCTGTTATCCCCAGAGTACCTTTTATCCGTTGAGCGATGGCCCTTCCATACAGAACCACCGGATCACTAAGACCTACTTTCGTACCTGCTCGACTTGTGGGTCTCGCAGTTAAGCGCGCTTTTGCCTTTATACTCTACGCGTGATTTCCGACCACGCTGAGCGCACCTTCGTACTCCTCCGTTACTCTTTAGGAGGAGACCGCCCCAGTCAAACTACCCACCAGACATGGTCCTCGTCCCGGATAACGGGACAGAGTTAGAACCTCAATATTACCAGGGTGGTATTTCAAGGATGGCTCCATAGCAACTGGCGTCACTACTTCAAAGCCTCCCACCTATCCTACACAAGTAAGATCAAAGTTCAATGTCAAGCTGCAGTAAAGGTTCACGGGGTCTTTCCGTCTAGCCGCGGGTACACCGCATCTTCACGGCGAATTCGATTTCACTGAGTCTCTGCTGGAGACAGCGCCCCCATCATTATGCCATTCGTGCAGGTCGGAACTTACCCGACAAGGAATTTCGCTACCTTAGGACCGTTATAGTTACGGCCGCCGTTTACTGGGGCTTCGATCAAGAGCTTCGCTTACGCTAACCCCATCAATTAACCTTCCAGCACCGGGCAGGCATCACACCCTATACGTCCACTTTCGTGTTTGCAGAGTGCTATGTTTTTAATAAACAGTTGCAGGGGCCTGGTTTCTGTGGCTGCCAATAGCTCAAGGAGCAAGTCCTATCACCGTCAGCAGCGTACCTTCTCCCGAAGTTACGGTACCATTTTGCCTAGTTCCTTCAGCAGAGTTCTCTCAAGCGCTTTGGTCTACTCGACCTGACCACCTGTGTCGGTTTCGGGTACGATTCCTGTGTAACTGAAGCTTAGAGACTTTTCCTGGAAGCATAGTATCAGCCACTTCGCTAGTAAACTAGCTTGCTATCAGCTCTCAGCATAGAGCACCCCGGATTTGCCTAAGATGCATGCCTACTGCCTTTCACCTGGACAACCAACGCCAGGCTGACTTAACTTTCTCCGTCCTCTCATCGCATTACACAGAAGTATTGGAATATTAACCAATTTCCCATCGACTACGCCTCTCGGCCTCGCCTTAGGGGTCGACTCACCCAGCCCCGATTAACGTTGGACTGGAACCCTTGGTCTTTCAGCGTGCGAGTTTTTCACTCGCATTGTCGTTACTCACGTCAGCATTCGCACTTCTGATACCTCCAGCATACTTCTCAATACACCTTCATCGGCTTACAGAACGCTCCCCTACCACGTATACTAAGTATACATCCGCAGCTTCGGCATATAGTTTTAGCCCCGTTACATCTTCCGCGCAGGCCGACTCGACTAGTGAGCTATTACGCTTTCTTTAAAGGGTGGCTGCTTCTAAGCCAACCTCCTAGCTGTCTATGCCTTCCCACATCGTTTCCCACTTAACTATAATTTTGGGGCCTTAGCTGGCGGTCTGGATTGTTTTCCTCTTGACTACGGACGTTAGCACCCGCAGTCTGTCTCCCGGATAGTACTCATAGGTATTCGGAGTTTGCATCGGTTTGGTAAGTCGGGATGACCCCCTAGCCGAAACAGTGCTCTACCCCCTATGGTATTCGTCCGAGGCGCTACCTAAATAGCTTTCGGGGAGAACCAGCTATCACCGAGTTTGATTAGCCTTTCACCCCTATCCACAAGTCATCCCCTGGCTTTTCAACGACAGTGGGTTCGGTCCTCCAGTTAGTGTTACCCAACCTTCAACCTGCTCATGGATAGATCACCCGGTTTCGGGTCTATACCCAGCAACTAAACGCCCTATTAAGACTCGATTTCTCTACGGCTCCCCTATACGGTTAACCTTGCTACTGAATATAAGTCGCTGACCCATTATACAAAAGGTACGCAGTCACCGAACAAGTCGGCTCCCACTGCTTGTATGCATGCGGTTTCAGGATCTATTTCACTCCCCTCACAGGGGTTCTTTTCGCCTTTCCCTCACGGTACTGGTTCACTATCGGTCAGTCAGGAGTATTTAGCCTTGGAGGATGGTCCCCCCATATTCAGACAAGGTTTCACGTGCCTCGCCCTACTCGTCATCATTATATGTGCCCTTTCGTGTACGGGACTATCACCCTCTACGGTAGCACTTCCCAGAGCTTTCCGCTAAAACACATATAACTTAATGGGCTGATCCCCGTTCGCTCGCCGCTACTGAGGGAATCTCAATTGATTTCTTTTCCTAAGGGTACTGAGATGTTTCACTTCCCCTCGTTCGCCTCGCATGACTATGTATTCATCATGCGATACCTACCTTATGGTAAGTGGGTTTCCCCATTCAGAAATCTCCGGATCACAGGATATTTGCCGCCTCCCCGAAGCTTATCGCAGGCTATTACGTCTTTCATCGCCTCTGACTGCCAAGGCATCCACCACATGCACTTAATTACTTGACTATACAACCCCAAACAGTCGTTAATCCCTACAAGGAGGATCAACAATGTGAACTTAATCACTTCTATTTGTTGCCTGTGAACTTAATCACTATACAGCTTCAATTTAATTCATATACCAAAACGCTTGATTCAGTTTTATCGCTAGTGCTCATTTCATTCAACATTAACAATTGCTTGCTAACATCAACTAAAACGAGTTTAAACAATTATTTCAACTCAAATATATTCTGTTAATGATTCACTACCGCCTCGTCAGCGAGTAGTTAACTGTGATAAATCACAGAGATTATCAACTGGCGCGTATACTACGCCATCCATTTGTTAATCTCTAGGATCTAATCAACTATATGCTTATTTCTTAACTTATCTTACGTCTATTTGAACATTTTAAGTTCAATGTAAGTGATGGTGGAGACTAACGGAGTCGAACCGTTGACCTCCTGCGTGCAAAGCAGGCGCTCTACCAACTAAGCTAAGTCCCCAGCTTAAGATCTTAATATATCTGCTCTTCTGTGTTCAGTAGACTTGGTGGGTCTGACAAGACTTGAACTTGTGACCCCACGCTTATCAAGCGTGTGCTCTAACCAACTGAGCTACAGACCCTCAGATACATCAATGAAGAACAACTTGTTGTGGATTCTTACCAATCGTCAATCTTTCGTTAAGGAGGTGATCCAGCCGCAGGTTCCCCTACGGCTACCTTGTTACGACTTCACCCCAGTCATCGGCCACACCGTGGTAAGCGTCCTCCTTACGGTTAGACTACCTACTTCTGGTGCAACAAACTCCCATGGTGTGACGGGCGGTGTGTACAAGGCCCGGGAACGTATTCACCGCGGCATTCTGATCCGCGATTACTAGCGATTCCGACTTCATGGAGTCGAGTTGCAGACTCCAATCCGGACTACGATCGGCTTTTTGAGATTAGCATCCTATCGCTAGGTAGCAACCCTTTGTACCGACCATTGTAGCACGTGTGTAGCCCTGGTCGTAAGGGCCATGATGACTTGACGTCGTCCCCGCCTTCCTCCAGTTTGTCACTGGCAGTATCCTTAAAGTTCCCACCCGAAGTGCTGGCAAATAAGGAAAAGGGTTGCGCTCGTTGCGGGACTTAACCCAACATCTCACGACACGAGCTGACGACAGCCATGCAGCACCTGTATGTAAGTTCCCGAAGGCACCAATCCATCTCTGGAAAGTTCTTACTATGTCAAGACCAGGTAAGGTTCTTCGCGTTGCATCGAATTAAACCACATGCTCCACCGCTTGTGCGGGCCCCCGTCAATTCATTTGAGTTTTAGTCTTGCGACCGTACTCCCCAGGCGGTCTACTTATCGCGTTAGCTGCGCCACTAAAGCCTCAAAGGCCCCAACGGCTAGTAGACATCGTTTACGGCATGGACTACCAGGGTATCTAATCCTGTTTGCTCCCCATGCTTTCGTACCTCAGCGTCAGTATTAGGCCAGATGGCTGCCTTCGCCATCGGTATTCCTCCAGATCTCTACGCATTTCACCGCTACACCTGGAATTCTACCATCCTCTCCCATACTCTAGCTTCCCAGTATCGAATGCAATTCCCAAGTTAAGCTCGGGGATTTCACATCCGACTTAAAAAGCCGCCTACGCACGCTTTACGCCCAGTAAATCCGATTAACGCTCGCACCCTCTGTATTACCGCGGCTGCTGGCACAGAGTTAGCCGGTGCTTATTCTGCGAGTAACGTCCACTCATCCTAGGTATTAACTAGAAGAGCCTCCTCCTCGCTTAAAGTGCTTTACAACCATAAGGCCTTCTTCACACACGCGGCATGGCTGGATCAGGGTTCCCCCCATTGTCCAATATTCCCCACTGCTGCCTCCCGTAGGAGTCTGGGCCGTGTCTCAGTCCCAGTGTGGCGGATCATCCTCTCAGACCCGCTACAGATCGTCGCCTTGGTAGGCCTTTACCCCACCAACTAGCTAATCCGACTTAGGCTCATCTATTAACGCAAGGTCACAAGTGATCCCCTGCTTTCCCCCGTAGGGCGTATGCGGTATTAGCATCCCTTTCGAGATGTTGTCCCCCATTAATAGGCAGATTCCTAAGTATTACTCACCCGTCCGCCGCTAGGTCAATTACCGAAGCAATCTCCCCCGCTCGACTTGCATGTGTTAAGCCTGCCGCCAGCGTTCAATCTGAGCCATGATCAAACTCTTCAGTTAAAAATCATTAGTGACTTAAGGTCACAATTCTGGCTCATCAATGTACTGACAAATTCTCTCAAATAAACTTCGAGTAATTTAAACCAATCAATCAATGATAATATTTCGATCAATCAATCAGTAAAAATCCACACAAGTTGTTCTTCATATTCTCTTAATGATCTTCTCAATGCTTCGTCAGCATCAAGCTAGGTCGGCTATACTACTCTCTATCTCTAAAAAGTCAATCAATAATGTTAATTATTTTTTCTAACAAACCCAACTCTAACCTCATCTTAAAATCTCAATTCGAAATCTTAACAACTTAATCAAGTACCTGATTTATCAGAAGTTTTATTTAACATCACCGCCGATGGATGTGCATTCTACAGCATTCCTTACCCAACACAACCCCTTTTTTTAATTATTTTTCATTTTATCTATCACTTGTTTATTTATTCTTCTAAAACAGCACTTTTTCTTTAAAAATCTGCTTTTTTGCATAAAAACACAGCAATAAAAAACCAATACCCCATCATATATTCACTAAAATAACTAAAACGGCCTCTTGTATGCCCTTAGCATTGTTATAAATGCAATTTAATAGAGATACGGCGATTAAAATCTATATAAGGAGATAGATCACTTTTATCATTGAATAAAAACAGCAAACTATTCCCAATAAAGAGATCAATGTTCTGTCCCAACTCAAACAATACTTAGCCTTGCTAAAACCAACGCTATAAAACCAACTCTATAAAATCGGGTTCGATAAAACCAAGCTTTATTTGTATTTGGATGTATGTCTATATAAGTCGAGTACAATCTATGAATCCCCCTCTCCCCATTAAATAATTTTCCTAAAGTGAATTAGGGTTGGCACCTTGCTCTAGATAAGCCAAAATCATCAAAGTTAATTCTTTTTTTAGCTGCTGTTCTGAAATTAGAAAATTATTATGACTGACATAACGCATCATAGTAAAAAGCGTACTATTGATAATGACAAAGGATTTATTTTTAAGTACTTCAAAACTCCAATGATTAAAAAAACGGCTAAATACATACAATCCCACTTCATAGAAATGCTTTTCTAACACTTTTGCTGCTTCTGAATTGTTATAGCCATGCCAATGTTTAAGCACTTCAATAAAAAAGCCACCATCGGCTTTCATCATGTCAAAACCGAATTGAAGACTAAGTGGAATGATTTCTTCTAAGCTCAATTCTTCTTGGCTAATCGCAATCTGTTTCAACGCAAGCCCCAGCTGCTCACTTTTACGACTTAAAAGCTCCTGAATAATTTCTTCTTTATTTCCAAAATACTGATAGATAGAACCAACACTGACACCTGATTTTTCTGAAATTTTGGGTGTGGTGACGTTGATTAAGCCATATTCAGCAACACATAATTGAGTTGCTTCCAAGATACTATCTACGACATTCCGAGCACGTTGTTGTTGTGGTTGTTTTCTCATTTTGCGGTTCACTCCAAAATGCGAATTGAATGCGAATAATTATTCATATTAGAGTTTGACTAAACAATAATCAGGTCGCGCTCAAAATGCAAACATTAATTAAGCCACAACGCCTTGCCTCATTTGAGAAGATGGCACGAACAAATATGAAGTCTAAGCTTTTTTATTATTTTACAGACCAGCAGTTACAACCGAGTTATGACGAATATCTTTCACTCAATCGTGCCTTGCAGACTGGTGATATCGCGATGGATAAAGTTATGGATTGGGTGATGACCAATCCTAGACAAAATAGAAAGCTTTTTGAAACAGCCTTGTATCAAGGTTTGGATAAACTTCCCAATGAAATCCCTGAATTAATTGATTTTTTTAAAATGGTTGAACAAGCGCCTACTTGGCTTGATCCAGCTAAAATTGAAACTGCGATCAAATTTACCCATCGTTTAGGGACAAATGGCACTTTTATTTTACGCGATGTGGCTTTAATGACGGGTTATCAATACCCTGGTTTTAATCAACCGTTAATTATGACAGGTGCTTTACATAAATACGCGGGAAAACGCTTAGCTGAAACCCACAAATGGTGGCTTGATGTCAATCAACAAGATAGTTTCTCTCGTTTTAACAATGGTTTTACTTCAACCATTTATGTGCGTTTTATTCATTCGTTGGTACGACATCAACTCAATAAATCCAAAGACTGGGATAACGATATATGGGGAGCGCCGATCAATCAATATGATCAAGCCATGACCAATATCGCATTTAGTGCGGTGTTACTTCTCGGTGTCAGAGCCATTGGTATTTTTCCAAGCAAAACCGAATCAGAAGCCATCATGCATTTTTGGAAATATACGGGCTGGTTAATGGGAGTAGATGAAAAATGGCTAGTCAATAAAGAGTCTGACGCATGGAAACTACTGCAATGGATGAATTATGCCCACCCCAAGGCCGATGAAAGTAGCAAAGCTTTAGCCATCAGCTTATCCAAAGAGCCTTTTGAACGACACTACAAACACTTCAATTCCTTTTTGCAAAAAAAGGCCTATCAAAATCATTTGGATATTACTCAGTTTTTTATTGGGCAACGTAAAATGAAAAACCTAGGACTCAAGCCACGTACTTTGGCTTGGTATCCGCTTTATTTAATTGCAAAAAATACCCTGCTCTACCGGAGCGCTAAACATATCGACAAACTGGATCAATATTTGCAACAGAATGGTCGTGCAGAACAAGAATATGCACTCGAACTTTATCAAAATGCCGAGAAACAATTAGCGAGTATGCATCAGTAAACAAAGGAAAAGTTAAGGCTTATGCCTTAACTTTGTTTTTCTAAACGGCGTTTATAGATATTGAGAACAACATCACTAAATTCATTAAGTACATAGCGTGTCCACAAGTCCGCATACCAATTCACTTCTGTTGATAAACGATAATCAATGGTTAACACCATTTTCGTTTGCTGTGGATTAACGGCGTCCAATTGATAGTCTGTTGTCAACAAATTAAAATATGCACCCCCCATTTTCAAATGATCATCTAAAGACCCTTTTGGAAATGATTCTGGTGTAAAAATATATGTCCAAGCCAACTGTGTAGGTGCATGAGACTGAATAATTTTCTCTTGAAAATGAATACCACGTTGCCAATAAATTTGACGAATCAAACCATCATCAGTTTGTTCCGTCATTCCAGAAATTGGTTTTGGAAAGCCCATTGTAAAAATTGGACTATATTTTATTTCATTTGGTTGAATCTGTTGGATATTGTTAATTGAAGCAAAAACATCATGAATAGGTGCATTGACAATAATTTCTTGGCGCGTAACACCATTATGATATTGGGATAGATCTGGTAATAAGAACAACCCCAACAAAGGTAAAAGTCCAATGGAATAAACTTTATTATAGGGCTTCCATAAACGTCTACACAAAAAATGCATACTAGTTGCACCTAAAGTCGTACAGAGCAAAAATATAGGTGCTGCCATGATAAGACAAATAACACCCTCTCTTAAAATCACTGCACCAACAACAATGATCCCTAATACAATATAAATTTGCTGAAAGAATGTTTGTTTTAAAGAATTTGGGGATTTTAAAGATTTCACATATTCAATGATCGCACCCAGACTAAAAGGTAAAAATAGCAGAAATGCAGTTGTCAGCATTTTGTCTACGCTTAAAGCAATGAGAGAGATGATTAAAAAATAACAAAACACGATACATAGCAAAGGTAACCAACGAAGAAATACCGTTCTTGCAGGATATTCCTGAAGAACTTTCATACTTGGTTGGTGAAATAACCTGCAAATTAATTTTCGATCAGGTTGTACAATGGCCTGATAAATTCGAATTTCATCAATCCCTTCAGTTTTTAGTTGTGCTCTAAATGCTTGTTCAAATTCAGTTGTCCAGTCATCATTTGCAATGGAAACTTCACCATATTGTTGAAAAATATTAAGATAAGCCTCTAGTTTTTCATTCATTTTTAATTATCTATACTGTTTGGCCCTATTTTAAATATTCTCAATGTAAAAGGAAGCCCTAAGGCTTCCTTTTACATTTCACGAGCTATTCACTTATTCATTATGACCATGCACTGGTGCAGAAGCCGAATGATCCATGTTTGGCATACTTTCATGACTCATCTTAGACATATCATGTTGCTGAGCTGCATTCTGTTTTTGGCTTGGCATATAGTCAGGCTCGTTGGTAATCGCCAAATAGAAGATTCCCATAAAAATACAGCTTAAAATAATTGCGATAATCAGCAACTTCCATCCCCAAAACGATTTTTCAGGTGACAACTTATTACTGTCATTACTCATAGAACATCCTCATATTTCTGTAAAAAATCAGTTTTAAATCAATTAAAATTTCATGCTAATACGAGCCCAATAATTACGCCCTGTATTATTAAATTGTTGAGTACCGACTTGACCATCTGCACCTACACCCAATTTGTTTAAATGCTCGGTATAGGTTTTATCTAAGACATTGTCGACACCAACAGCAAGATTTAGATCTTTTTGAATGTTATATGACGCATTCAATGCCAAGGTGGTAAAGCTTTTACTTTCACCAGTGTCATAACCCACAATATTACCTTGATTTAAGCTAATACGATCTTGTTTCGCCACTGCACGCCATAATAAACCTAAAGAATATTTATCTTGAACATAACGTAAATTCAAACGACCTTCTAAAGGTGCAATTTGTGGCAATGGTTTATGTGTATCGGTATTTTCGCCCCATGCATACATTGCACTTAAATCCGCTTGGATCGCATCAGTAAATTGATAACCAATCCCTGCTTCAGCACCCGCGATAGTTGCATCGACATTTTTTGCCCCAGCACTGAATGAAGAACCGTGATCATGCCCACCCATTCCAGCTTTTGGATGATTATGATAACTCAATAAAATAAAGTCATTAATCAACCCTGCATATGCTGATGTCCATACACTCAATGCATCATGTTGGTATTGATAACCGAGATCCAACTGTAAAGTTTTTTCAGTGTTTAGATCATTAAACGTCGGTTTAGACATACCAGTATTACCATGTGCAGTACTGAATAGCTCCCAATAATCTGGAACACGTTCCACATAACCTAAACCAATATAAGATTTGGCATTATGTTCAGGAGATTGATTTTCTAAACGAATAAATGCACTTGGCAAAGTTTCTTTACGTTGATCATTCAGTTTTAATGCATCAATTTTAACTTGATCAATTCGTGCACCTGTCACCAATTTATAAGCATCATTGAATTGATAGGTCATTTCTCCGAAAGCACCATAAGATTGGAAGCGCATATCCTCTCTAAATGCAACATTCATGGATGGCATGGTCGGTGATGACATACTGCCGCCATGTTTGTTCAGCTGAGAATCCACCCCAGTAATTAAACTGAGCTTATCCCATTCACTGGTCATGGCTAAACGGCTATTTAAAGTACGACGTGTCACCTGCATTGCCATTGGGTTTGGCATCAACATCTTCATGCCACCATGTGTCATTTCTGCCAATGGTGGAGTACGTAAACTAAAGTTATCCATAATATGGTCGTTATAACTATAGTTCACTTGCCCTTCGAGCTTTTTAATCACAGGGCTTAAATTCTTCTTTTCAACTCGTAAGCCTAAGCTTTCACGTGCAAATTGAGAACCATCCATGGTTCGGCCTGCGTATTCAGCCTCACCATCGGCTTTACCACCCGTCAGTTCAACCCATGTATCTTCATCGGGTGTCCAGCCTAAGGCTAAATCAGTATTCCAGCGCTCCCAAGAAGAAGGCACTTTATTGCCATCACCATCCTCATAGCTGTTTGACTCAGAACGATTGGCATTGATACGCATGTATTTTTTACTGTCACCTACAGCAGCTTCAATATTGTGATCCAAACGTCCAAAAGAACCGACTAAAACACTGGCTTGACCTTGATAATTTTTATCATCTGTTAAGGTTGGTTTTTGACGTTCAAAAATCACCGTGGCTGCTGAACCTGTATTGGCATATTGAACCGTCTGAGGTCCCTTTACCACCGAAATACGGTCAAAACTTTCAGGTTGAATATATGACGTAGGTGCATCCATGCGTGCAGGGCATGCACCTAAATTTTCCGTACCATCTGTTAAAATTTTAATCCGTGAACCAAACATGCCGCGGAATGTGACATCTCCATTGGTTCCACCGCTTTTAATCGAATTAAAGCCTGCAATACTTTGCAAATAATCAGCACCATCTGTGGCAGGTACAGGTTGAATCGGCTGTTTTGGATCAGCATGAATAATCAAACCATTGGCATCATTATTCAACTGTGCTGTAACCACGATTGGAGCAAGTTGAGATGCATGTTCCTGATCGTATGCAAATGCCGCTGTAGAATAACAAGCAACACAAACCGCAGCCGCTAAAGGCTGTAAAAAGAATTGAGGTTGAGCCATTTTCTTTCTCTTAAATCATAAATTAAACAAGGCTGGAGTCAATGAAGACCCTAAAAATTAAGTTTTTGATTTATGCAAAAAGTGGCGGGGCTCGCCCTTGGGGAAGTAGAAACAAACGTTGCAATACAAAATAGACATGTCGAAATGCTTTTTGAAATGCAACCAGTCGCACTTGGATACGATCTAATATTTCTTTGATTTCAAGTTCAGGAGGTAAAACCAAATTGCCATAGACTGTACAGTATTGGCACTGGTGACCCGCATCATGGTGATGTGAACTTGGTTGCTCTGGCGCTGCATGTTCAGCATGGGCCAATAGATGGTCATGACTGGCAGCTTCATGTGCAGAAGATGCAGATTGATGTTGATGATGGGTGCTATGTTGATGCTTTTCGTAGAAATGACTTTGTACTAAAGCTTGAGTAATAGTTTCACAGACCGGCGCAATTTGATATTGCTTCGGTAGCAAAGGCTGTAAAAATACAGCAATCTGTAAAAAAACTGCGGTAAAACCGAGCAGTAAACCTATTCTCAACAAAACGTTCGTCTCAACATTTTTCGAGCCAGAGTATAACAAAGCCCAAACAAAATTGGGCTTTGTATTACAGGAAAATTTTAAAAGTTTTTAAAATTCAACTGACTCAGATCAACGTTTTGCTGGAACTTTTTGCTTTTCACGCTGACGAACCACTTTTTCCACTTTTTCACGCGCACGTTGACGCTTTAAAGGGGATAAGTAATCCACAAATAATTTACCGTTTAAGTGATCCATTTCATGTTGAATACATACCGCCAATAGATCATCCGCTTCGACTTCAAAAGCTTGACCTTCAAGGTTAATTGCTTCAATTTTAACTCGTGACGGACGCTCAACTTTATCGTATATTTGAGGAACAGAAAGACAGCCTTCCTCATAAGATAAGGTTTCTTCTGTAAGCGGTGTTATTTTGGGGTTAATGAACACCATAGGTTGGTCTTTGTCTTCAGACAGATCCATTACGATAAGCTGAATATGCTGATCGACCTGTGTAGCAGCCAGACCAATACCTGGCGCTTCATACATGGTTTCAAACATGTCTGCTGCTAACTGGCGAATTTCATCAGTTACCACATCGACAGGTTTTGCAATGGTGCGTAAACGGGGATCAGGAAAACTTAAAATAGGTAATAAGGCCATACTGTACCCTCTGTTGCTATGCCATTGATCTTAAAACTAAATGAAGAATATGCTTCATTAAAAAAATGTGTGTAATATGCGTATTATAACGCATATAGAGACATAATTTTAGGAATTATGATAATGAAAAAGGTTTTAACTGGCATAACGAACTTTCATGCCAAGGGGTTCAAGAAACAATTACTTGCTGTGACACTATGTTTAAGTGCAGGATTCACTTACATGGAAATCACACACGCAAGTCCAAATACCAATCCACCTGCACTTAAATCCAGTGCACCCAATGTCTATGTGGTGAAACGTGGTGATACTTTATGGGATATTGCGGGGAAATTTTTAAGCAAGCCTTGGCACTGGCCTGAAATCTGGGCAAGCAATAAGCATGTTAAAAATCCACATTGGATTTATCCAGGCGATAAATTATTGTTGTGTACTTTAGATGGTCGCCCATTGATTGGTGTAGATGAAGGTGATGGGTGTGATGGAATTATCCGTCGTCATCAAGGTGGAACATCTTTACGCCCTCAAATACGCGTTGAATCCTTAAATAATGCGATTTCAGTAATTCCATTATCAGATATTCAACCATGGTTAGAACACAGTATTGTGGTCAATCCTGAATCTTTACAGAACATCCCTTATACCATCGGCGCTGCTGATAATCGTGTGATTACGGGTGCAGGACAAACCGTTTATGCGCGTGGAAATGGCTTAGTCGTGGGTCAACGTTATGGGATCTACCGTGAAGGCAAACCTTATACTTTCCTCAATGCTGAAGGCAAAAAGTTTAATGCAGGCATGGAATTAACTGAGGTTGCTTCTGCAACTGCAGCGGCTGGTGAAAATGATGTCACCACCCTTGAGTTAACCAAAAGTTATAATGCTGAAGTGCGTAAGGGCGACTATGTCCTACCAAGCTATGATGCTGAATTGCCGAGTTTGTTCTATCCAACCACCACCAATGAAGTCATCAATGGCGGTAAAGTGGTTCGTGTACAAGGTTCAATTGGTACAGCAGCGCAATATAGTGTAGTCACCATTGACCGTGGTAGCTTACAAGGTGCTAAACCTGGGCAAGTCTTTAGTATTTACCAACAAGGTGAAACAGTCCGTGACCCAAAAACTAAAGAGTCTGTGAAATTACCAAGTCAAAAAATTGGTACACTGATGATCTTTAAGAGTTTTGATCACCTCAGCTATGCCTATATTTTGGAAAGTAATTTACCAATTAAAATGGGTGCTGAAATTAAACCACCTGCAATTGCAGATAACTAAGTTTTTCATGATGTGATTTAAATATGTTGAAGCAAATATCCAATGACCAATATGATGCCATCAGACTTTGGTATTTGGTTCAACATTCGCTCAGCGCTTTTCGTAAATTAGAAACACATTTTGGTTCTATCGCAAAAGCGCTGCAAGCTGAAAATTTAAACCGCTGGTCTGAAGCCAAAATTCATAAAAACCATCTTGAAAGAGCCAGTGAATTTTTCACTGCGCTTGGGCAATCCAAATTTCAAGTTTGCTTCGATAAAATTCAACAACATACAGATTTTATTCTTTTAGATACCGACCCTCATTATCCTCAACAACTGCTACCTTATCCTGATCATCCACCAATTCTATTTGGTAAAGGTGCATTTCAGAATCTAAGTCAACCGCAAATCGCCATCGTGGGTAGCCGAAAGCCAAGTCCGCATGGCAAACAAGTGGCTTATGATTTTGCTTACTATTTGAGTGAAAAGGGCTTTTTTATTACCAGTGGCCTAGCACTGGGAATTGATGCCGCTGCACATATGGGTGGACTAAAACACCATCGAACCATTGCGGTGATCGGTACAGGCTTAGATCTGGTTTATCCTAGTCAAAATAGACAGTTACAAGAACAAATTTTGCAGCATTCAGGAACGATTTTGACTGAATACCTGCCAGAAACTCAGCCTATTCAGCGCAATTTTCCCTATCGAAATCGGATCGTGAGTGGTTTGAGCTTAGGTGTTGTTGTCGCAGAAGCCCAACTTGGTAGTGGTTCACTGATTACGGCACAAGCTGCCGCAGAACAAGGTAAAGTGATTTTTGCAATTCCGGGGCATATTTATGGAGAGCATCATCAAGGATGTCATCAGCTCATTCGTGAAGGGGCCATTCTGGTTGATCATCCAGAACAGATTGTTGAAGATTTAGCACTTCCCACCCAATGGCATTGTGCACAACAGTCTGAATCACAATCCCCAATGCCAGAAATTCCCGAGCATTTATTTAAGCTGTATCAATTGCTGGATTGGATTGGGCAAGACTTAGATACGCTTGCTCAAAACGCAAATTTAGACATTGCACAACTCACAAGCGATCTTATGGAATTAGAACTTTTGGGTCACTGTATTCAACAATCTGGGCTGTACTTACGTTGCCGAGTCAGTTATTAAGGTTCACAATAGTGGCTTATTCCACGAAATGGCAAGGTAAACATAGATGATTACAACCTCAGTTGCTGAAGCTGCACAAATTCTTCAACAAGGTAAAGTCTTGGCTTATCCAACAGAGGCAGTATGGGGTTTAGGCTGTGATCCGTTCAATGAACAGGCTTTTTTAGAAATTTTAAGGCTTAAACAACGCCCTATAGAGAAAGGCGTGATTTTATTGGCAGGACAGCTCTCACAAGTTGAGCATCTATTAACAGAAATTGACCCTATTATTCGTGAACAAATCATTCAATCATGGACGCAACGCTCTAGAACAGAACGGGCAACAACTTGGCTACTTCCAGCTGATGATAAAATTCCACAATGGATTAAAGGCCAGCATGCTCAGGTTGCAGTTCGTGTAACCAATCACCCTTTGTGCATTGCCTTATGTAATGCCTTTAATGGTTTTATTGTGTCGACCAGTGCAAATTCGGCAGGTTTAGAACCGGCAAGATCTTTACAACAAGCCAGTCAATATTTTGGTTCTGAATTGAATTATTTAAATGGTGATCTTGGTTTAAGTCGCGAACCAAGCAAAATCATTGACGCATCTACAGCGCAAGTGATTCGCGCTTAAACACGTTAAAATATTCATTCAAACATGGGTTCAGGGCCTGTTGGCATTTCATAAATGGCTTGCGTTGTAGGTTAAAATTGAGCATGAGACGTATACGTCGTAAAGCAGGAAATGAAGAGAATAGCGAGACTATTTTCGAGTTTCATAACGTAGGCTGAGATAATTTTAGCCACAACCCCGAGCAAGAACAAAGCACTGCTTTGTTTGCAGCGCAAGGCGTAGGCGAATTGTCAACAGACCCTCATATTACCAATAAAAAGGCAAAAAAAAAACTCAGCCACATATAGGGTTGGCTGAGTATAAAAAAGGATGCGTTAAACACATCCAGAGGGTATGAAAAATTCAGTGTAGAACAATTTAATTAAGAAATTCTTAATTCGCTACGATGAAAATATTATCCTATAAATTTTTTTTGAATACAAATATATTCTTCTGAGCAATATCTGTTCATTTGAGTGAATTGCAAATAACTTGGATTTCAATAATAAAACTAAGTGTTTAAATTTGTTTTACTATTTGAATTTTCAACAGTTAAATCACTAATTAAAAAACAAATTTTGCTCAGATTTAACACTTAAAAAGCGTTAAAAATAAAGATTTAAATGAACAATTTTCACTCAAAACACTTTAAATTTTAACTCAATAATGTACTTTTTTTGACACTAAGTGACTTTTTTTGTGCCAATGCAATTCCTACTAAAATGACAATACCACCAATTGTATGCGATATCGTCCAAGCCTCATGCAACCAGAAGTAGGCAATGATTGCAGTAAATACTGGCATTAAATTCATAAAAATGCTGGTTCGATTTGGACCTAGATATTGCACAGCCATCATCCACAATAAAGGTGCAACAAGAGAAGGTAATATACCCGCATATAAAACGCTAGCGACATTACCTTGATTAATCGCATCAATGCCATAATAAAGCACAAATGGTAAATGGTAGACCAAGGTCAACGCAATTTGCACATAGAGACTCAACAGTAATGGAACTTTCAATTGCCATTTTTTCAGAAAAACCCCATAAAAAGCATAAAAGAACACAGCCAAGACCATGATCAAATCACCAGAGTGCCCTGCCAATTGAGTCAAGTTGCTAAAATCCCCTCGGCCAATCACATACAGTAAACCAAGAAAAGACAAGATACTGCCGACAACAGCGAAGCGATTGGGAATTTCACGTAAAATAAGAATCGAAACAAAAATGGTAAATACTGGAATAAAGGCGTTGATAATGCCCATATTGGTTGCTGTGGTGTAATGCGCTGCGCTATATGCCAAGCCTTGATACAAGAACATACCAAAAGCACTCAGCACCACAAATTGCATAAAATGTTGTTTAACCAAATGACGTTGCTTCCACACTTGGGGCAACATAAATGGGGTCAAAATAATAAATGCCACTAACCAGCGATAAAAGCTAATACTGACAGGTGAAATATAATCCGAAACATAACGTGTAACTGCAATATTCATTGACCAAATCAATACTGCAATGATCGGTAAACTGATTGCCCACCACATGGGTTTTGAATTGCTATACATAATTTTGACTGTCGAATAGGATCTGGAAATGATTATCGATGAAGTCGGAATAAATTTAAATATGGCATTTCAGACATCTATAGGGCTTTTCAGACAAATGCTATTTTATGCTTTTTTAAACTTAGAATAATTCCCAAGTTTTAATTGCCAAAGTCACCACACTTTGTAATTGTTCAGCACTAACCCCATCACGAGCTTGCATGGTTAAACCTTGAATCACCGTTGAATAATAATCTGTCATCGCTTGAATATTGGCGTGTGGGTTTAAGTCACCTTCTTTGACACCCTGTTGCAAACGTTGGTAGATATTTTCTTTGACTTGTTGTCTTTTCAGCAAAAGATCATGCTGAATCGGTGCATGTTCTTGTGAACAATTCATGGTTGCGGTAACCAACATACAACCCGTCGGTTTATTTTGTTGAACCAGTTTTTTAAGGTTTTCATACAAATAAATTTCAATGGCGATTTTTGCTGTTTTGGCTTGTTGAAAAATAACCTCCAAAGGACATGCCTCATGCTTTAAGTAGTATTCCAAACAGGCATGAAACAGCTGTGATTTATCTCCAAAACTACTATATATGCTGGGTGCAGTAAGATTTAAGGCTTTGGTTAAATCGCTCATCGATGTGGATTCATAGCCATATTCCCAGAACAACAACATGGCTTTTTGTAGCGCTTGTTGTTCATCAAAACATTTAGGACGGCCACGCCCACGCTTAGGTGCTTGTTTTTCAGCGACTAAAGCATGTTTTTCAGAATCAGCCATAACTTTCACATATATTTTTATAACGAACATTATTAAATTAATTGACAACACAAAATTAATCAAATATTTTATTTTTATAACGATCGTTAATGAATTAAAAAATACCTCCATATGCTTTCGCTTTACAGCAGGAATATATCTTCATGAATATGATGCAATCAGAAGTTTCAGAACCACAGTCCTCTGAGATTCCCCCCAGTAGCCAAGGGAGCTGGTTGGCGCTATTGACAGTCGCAATTACTGCTTTTGCTTTGGTCACCAGTGAGTTTCTCCCAATTGGTGTCCTCAACGACATTTCCAGTGATTTGCATGTATCTGTTGGTACAGCGGGTTTGATGATCACTCTCCCAGGGATCATGGCCGCCATAGCAGCACCACTCCTTCCCGTTCTAGTCAAAAATTTAGATCGACGTTACTTACTCCTAGCCCTGTCTGCAACGATGGTGTTTGCCAATGCCATCACTGCAATTGCATCAACTTTTGAAATTTTATTGCTGAGCCGTTTCATTCTTGGATTTGCGATTGGTGGATTTTGGGCGACTGCGATTGCCTTAAGTGGTCGTTTAGCACCAAGCCATTTACCTATTGCGAAAGCAACAGCAACTGTCATGGCTGGGGTAACTTTAGCCACTGTTCTTGGTGTACCGATTGGGACATGGTTAAGTGATGCATATGGCTGGCGAACATCATTTGGAATTACCTCCGCCATCGGCTTCGTTGTTTTAGTGTTGGGAATTAAATTTATCCCAAGCTTAAAACCTGAATCCGCCATTCATTTTAAAGACTTACCTGCATTGCTAAGAATCAGTAAAGCCAGACAAGGTTTGATTATTATTTTGTTGATTGGTTTAGCTCATTTTTCATCATATAGCTATCTGACCCCGTTCTTTAAAAATTCAGCAGGCTTTGACAGCGCCACTATCAGTTCTCTACTGTTATTATTTGGTATCGCAGGTATCTTTGGGAATGCTTTTGCTGGTTATAGCGGTAATTTGAATGTGCGTTATACCTTTGCATTCGTTGCCATCTGTTTTGCGGTTGTATTCTTTGGCTTTCCTCTATTTGCCATTCATCCATCAGGCGCATTTATTCTTACAGCGCTTTGGGGTTTTGCATTTGGTGCATTTCCAACCACTGCCAATATTTGGATGTTTTTACACGCCCCTCAAGCTGTAGAAAAAGGTATGCCGTTATTTGTTGGTTTCTTCCAAGTTATGATTGCAACAGGTGCATTAATCGGTGGCTATGTTGTTGACCATTTTAATGCCAACATTTTATTGTATAGTGTACTGAGTTTTATTCTTTTGGCCTTTATTTCAATCTTCACGCTAAGTCGTGGATTAAATAACCCCAAAGCTGAAAACACTGCCATTCAATGTGAGAGTTAAGTCTTTTCAACTATGTATTCAGCGCTGATTTCTGTAGAAGAATTTTTCTACCAAAAGCATGATGTCGTTACACCCCATTCAAATTTATGGGGTGATTTTAATTTGAGTTTAAATGGGACTTTAGAACTCAATGTCGCAGAACAAACCTATCTGTCTCCACCAAGTTATGGTTTGTGGATTCCACCGCAAACCGAACATTGTTGTACAGCTGTGGATGATCAACTGACGCATTACATCTGTATCCGTATTCACCCTCAGCTTTGTCAAAGCTTATCCCAAAGCACAAAGACTTTAAGTATTCGCCCTTTTTTACGTCATACCATTGAAGAAGTTTTAGCGCAGCAGAAACAAGGGATTCCATCATCTCCCTATTATCAACACTTATTAGAACTGTTGGTCGATCAAATCCAAAATAGTGTGTGTTATGAGCATTATTTACCGCAAACCAACCATCCCATACTCAAGCCTATTCTTGAGCATTTGTCGGATACAACACGCTTCCCCCAAAGCCTTCAGGAAATTCTCGATACTTTTCAGATTACTGAACGGCATGCACTTAGACTTAGCCAAGAGCACCTTAAACTTTCGCTGTCTGAATGGCGTAATCGCGCCAAGATTATTTATGCAATTTCATTGATCCAACAAGGCGTCTCAATTAAAAAAATTAGCTTAGACCTCGGCTATCAACATACGTCCAGCTTCATTGAGTTTTTTAAGCGTTACACTCATCAAACCCCAGCACAAATGCGAAATCTTTAAGACTGGGGTGTTTTTCAAGCAGCCTAATTCCACTTTATTGATAAGTTTATATACAAAAATACTATAGAAAATTGCCTTAAAATTGTGCATTTTGCATCTTATGCTCTAGATTAAGCATATAACTTTTTGAATTTGTATATATTACCGTCAAATTCATAAGAATTTTAAATAATGAAGGGTTCGAATAAATGAAAAAATTACTACTAGCTACACTATGTGCTTCAGCGTTTGCTTTAACTGCATGTGATAAAAAACCAGCTGATTCAGCTTCAGGAACTGAGAACAAACCTGCTGCAGCTGCGGTTTCTTTAAGTACCAACAATACTGCTGATATCAAAAGCGATTTAACTGCACTTCAAACAATGTCTACAGCGAAAGCTAAAGAAGCATTGAACTTCCAAACAGAAGTGATGCAAGCTGCACAAAAGGGTGATAAAGATGCACTGAAAGGTGTTGTCGATAAAATGAAAACTTATGTGGATGGTTTCAACAAAGATCTTGATGGTTTAGCACTTAAAAGTACTGAAGTTGCGTCTGTACGTGACAAAATGAAAGAGTCAAATAACCTAGGCGTTGAAATGTCTGAAGCTGGTTTAGCGACTTCACCAGATCCACAAAAAATCATGGAACTTCAAAAGAAAGGTACTGAGTTACAACAAAGCCTGTTAACTGAAATGCAAGCACTTCAAGCCAAAGCAAACGCTGCACCATAATCGATTAAATTTGATGCAGTTTTTAAAAGCAGATCCTATGATCTGCTTTTTTTATTACACTTATATACAAATGTAACTTGCTGAAATCTTGGAATATCGCTAAAACATTAGACATATTTCTAATCACTGTCTTTTGATTTTTAAGGATACCCCTATGAGCAATTCCGTTTATGACATCCCAGTCAATACCATCAAAGGTGAAGCGACGACCTTGAATCAATATCAAGGTAAAGTTCTTTTAATCGTTAACGTTGCATCTAAATGTGGCCTTACTCCACAATATGAAGGTTTAGAAAAGCTATATACTGAAAAGAAAGATCAAGGTTTAGAAATCCTCGGCTTTCCTGCAAATAACTTTCTTGCGCAAGAGCCTGGAACAAATGATGAAATCGAGCAATTTTGCTCTTTAACTTACAATGTCGACTTCCCACTTTTTGCTAAAATTTCAGTTGCAGGTGATGATAAGCATCCACTTTATGACAGCTTAATTCATGCAATCCCTGAACGTATTGGTGAAGGTCCTTGGTGGAAAGACTTAGTCGATTATGGCCTAACACCAAACCCAAAACCTGAAGTCCTTTGGAACTTTGAAAAATTCTTAATCGGTAAAAATGGCGAAATCGTGGCACGTTTTGCACCAGATATCACTGCTGATGATCCACGAATTACATCTGCGATTGAAGCTGAATTAGCAAAATAAATCGAGCATTAAAAGCTCTATGCTTTAAATAAATTTTTATATTTTGCAGTTTTGATCGAAAATTTTATATTTTCGATCAAAACTCCCTCTAGCTTTATTCACAATTTAAAATTTCAACCACCTTCAATAGCGTGCTAAAAATGTATTCTTTTTTGCTTTTGTTTGAGTAGAAATGAATCTCTAAAGTTACAGACTGTATGTCCTTTGCAACAATCCTCAATCTCTACACTTTTGCAAATTATAGTGAATTCATAACCGATTAAATTACTTTTGGACAACGATGAAAAAGCTTTTACAAGGTGCGGTTTTGCCTTTTGTTATTTTTATTTCTGGCATGTTACTACTAGGCTGTAATCAAGCAGCTGAACAATCACGTCAACAAGATGACGCTCAAGCGATTGAAACTGCGCAAATGAGTGAGAATACATCCGACTCAAATAATAATAATCAATCAACAGCAAAAAGTACTGAAGATTTAAAACAAGGCAATATGTTTTATATCGCACGTGATGTTGCCAACGTACAGCTGAAAACTGGTGACTATGTTGAAAAATTACAGCAAAGCCAATCTAATTTACAACAAGCGATACAATCACAAAATCAAGCTGAGCTACAACAATCTGTCAAAACATTGACTCGTGAACTACAAGGCTTTAACACAGCATTGATTTCATTAGATTTAAAAAGCCAAGAGATTGATGGTATCCGCCAACAAGTGCTACAAGCCAATAAGCAAGTGCTTAACTCAGCACTGTTAAACGGTGATTTAGACATTTCAAAAGTTGATTTTAAGAAAATCGAACAACAAATGAATACCATCCAACTAGATATGCTTAAACTGGCAGGCATGATGATTCCTTGATCAAATACAGAGCAAGCTACTGAACAGAGTTAATTAGATTTGAACAGATCAGCCTTAGCTTGGCTTTGTAACATTACATAATGGATCTTGTCCTAGCGCGCGTTTAGCATCTAACTTAAAACGAGCTTGAGCAGACTTATAACTTGCGGGTAAAAATAGCGTTAAACGGGTTTTATTCTTTCCAATGGATTCCACCAAGGTTTTTGATAAATACGCCCCACCCTCTGTACGGGTAAACAAGGTTCCCATTTCTAAATCTCGTTCTAGTCGATTGTCGGTAAAGACAAAATCTTTTTCGCCAGTAAACGCAACACATTGCCCATAGGCCATTTTCAAATTTTTAAATGCGACAACATAATCGATATCTAATTCTGTTTCTAAACCATTTCCCACTGAATTTGCCACCAAACTTGCTTCAGTGGGTGCATTTGGTGTAGTGACAAATTGACTTTGACATGCTGAAACAGCACTCAGTAGAAGTATTGAAAATAAATACCGACATTGAACTAATTTTTTCATTTTAAGTTTATTGGTTTTCTACAACAATGAATGGATTGTAGCAAAGTTCATGAACATGATTTAATAGCAGATTAACCGTATTTTTGTAGTGTTTCATGCAACTGATTTTATTCACAGGCGTACAAGCTTCGGGTAAATCTACTTTTTATCAACAGTATTTTTATCATACACATCTACGTATCAATCTCGATATGCTAAAAACACGCCATCGTGAAAAGATACTGTTTGAAGCAGCTATAGCCTCTAAAACCAAAATCGTGATAGATAACACCAACATGAGCAAAGCCGATCGAGCCCGTTATATTCAACTTGCCAAAACTGCTGGCTTCGAGGTCATATCATATTATTTTGAAACGGATCTAGACAGCACTTTACAGCGTAATGCACAACGTGAGGGTAAAGCCAATATTGCTGAAAAAGGCGTTAAAGCCACCTTTTATAAATTAGAAGTCCCGAATCGTTCAGAAGGTTTTGATGCGCTGTTTAAAGTAAATATGATAGAAAATAATGGCTTTTCAATTACTCATAACTGAATAAAAATTTAATGTTGGGCCAATCGCCATGTTTTAAATGCGGTTTGCATCTGTTGTTGTATTTCTTTAGATACCTTACGAGCTGCTATATTGGAAAAATCTCCACGATAGGTTTCAGCCACAATTGAACTTGCCAAATCTTCGATCGCAATTCGACCTTTGTTGTGATACGCCTGAATTTCTACTCCGGTTAAATAAATATCCCAACATGAAACAACAGAACTCATATCTACGGCAATGCTGAGATAGTAGTCATCTTGCGTTTGATAAAGTTCCCAAAAGTGCGCTTGCTGTTCGATGAGGTGCATTAATATTTATGACCTAAATAATTAAAAAGCATAAACCAATTCATACACTCCACATTAAATAACTCACATAAATTGGGTACTTTTATATGCCTTTGATGATCTGGATTTTCCCAATTCAAAATTTTTGAGCGTGTTTCAGATGTTAAAACAACCGCATCATTTCCCAGAAATTTCGCAAAACTAACTATGTCGGAATCGCCATAATTATCTCTTGTCACATGTGGGCTTTTTCTAGCAGCACTGAAACCAAGTAAAGTTTCTTTTAATTCTAAAGTCTTCGAACCAAATTCATCTGATTCTGGAAAAATTACTTTATATTCTTTAATAAATACTTCGAAAATCGATACATCTAATTCATGTAACTCTATATAAGATAAAATTTCTTGATAAATTGAAGAGGTAATATAAAATCTAATCTGACTTGCTGATATACAACTAAGCAGATTTTCCCATAAGGCTTCAAAAACCTCATTTCCATAAAATCTATAACATAAATCTAATACAGCATTAGCATCTAAACTAAGCATTTTCATTGTTTAAAACACCTTTGACTGTAATCTTCCAAATGAATCTGTATTATTTTTATCATGGAAACGCAGTATATGCTTTGCAGTTGAGGCGGGAATAGCTTCACTCCACATTGCACTCATTACTTTTTCAACAAAATTAAAACCAAAATAATTCAACACTAAAGACTCCTTTTTAGGGCCACCTTTAATATCTCCATGTCTAGTATCTAAATCCGCAAGATACATAGTTAACTCTTTCTGAGATATAAGACCAACATTTTTGAATTGAATTGCTATCGCAGCTTTACTAGCCTTCGTAATACTTCTAATTTTTAAGATGTTACTTTCTAGTGAATTTAATGGATCATATTCCTTTTCGATAATACTTATTGGTGCAACTACATGCCCTGCAACCTCATCGCAATACCGTTCTAATTTTGAACTACTATGTAATAACTTACCATCAAAAATACTTTGGCCTAAGCCCAGATGAACTAATTCATGGATCAAAGTAAATAATCTTCTCGAATAACTTTGTCCCGTGCTTAATATACCTATTATAGGTACAACATCAAAAAATAGACAAAGCCCATCAGAACCAAAATCCTCTTTCGGCTTTTCTAAAACTAAGATTGATTTATCTTCAACAAGTGCTCTCCAAGATTTAAAATAATCGTCTTGGTTTTTTAAACTTTTTTTATGTTGATAGAAGCCAAAATATGAAATTATTAATTCCGCATCTTTAATAGCACTATCTCCTGATAATACTAATCTAAAAGGTAAAGGCTCTTCGTCTAAGCTATCTAAAACCGTTAAATAATTACTTCTTACAGCGCAAAACTCTTGGATTAATGCTTTATCCCTATATGAATTTTCAACAAAATTTTCTAAATTTCTAAATTCTGTTAGTTCTGGCTGTGTTCTTTCATAAATAAAACTATCTGTACTTAAATAAACTGTAGGAACAAATAGCTTTTCTGCAATCTTTTGAAGTTGCGATAGTTTAAGAACTTTTTCATCTGTACTTAAAACGCTGTCTATTTTATTTTCTGAAATACCTGTTTTTTTGGCGAGATCAGCTGCTGATATGTTCATATCAGTCATATAACGCATTAAAGCGATAGATGAATGTTTGACTAATTCAGCAGGCATTTTATAAAAACCATCATTGAGAGTATAAAGATTATACTATTTTTTATAATTTTAACTATAAAAAAACCACCCTCGCGGGTGGTTTTTCAATCTCAAACTGCGTGTTATAGCGCGCGGTTTTTGATTTTGCGGATGGTTTCCAACTGAGCAGCAGTTTCTGCAAGAGCAGCCAAAGCAGCAGCAGAGTCCAAATCGCTTTTTTGATTTGCAAGCAATTGTTCAGCATGTTTACGTGCTTCAAGAATTGCAGCTTCATCTAAGTTGTCAGCACGAACTGCAGTATCTGCAAGCACAGTAACAACATGCGGTTGAACTTCTAGAACACCACCAGATACATAGATTAACTCTTCTGTACCGTTTTCAAGCAGAACGCGAATTGCGCCCGGCTTGAGTAAGGTGACTAACGGAGCGTGACCAGGCATGATACCCAATTCACCGCCAGCACCTTTTGCGATAAGCATTGTCACAGTGCCTGAGTACAAAGACTCATTAACACTTACAACATCACATTGCATAGTCGACATGTGAATCTCCTAAATTAGAGTTGCTAATTAAAGCTTCTCGGCTTTAGCGATCACTTCGTCAATACCACCAACCATATAGAACGCTTGTTCTGGGATGTGATCGTATTCACCAGCTAGAAGACCTTTAAAGCCACGAATTGTTTCTTTAAGTGGTACAAGTTTACCAGGAGCACCAGTAAACACTTCAGCTACGTGGAACGGTTGAGAGAAGAAACGTTGGATTTTACGCGCACGGTAAACAATCAACTTATCTTCTTCTGCTAACTCGTCCATACCCAAGATTGCGATGATGTCTTTAAGCTCTTTATAACGTTGCAATACGTTCTGTACAGAACGTGCAATTTCATAATGCTCAGCACCAACAACAAGTGGATCTAACTGACGTGAAGTAGAGTCAAGTGGATCGATCGCTGGGTAAATACCAGAAGATGCGATGTCACGGCTCAATACTACAGTTGCATCTAAGTGAGCAAATGTAGTTGCAGGCGATGGATCTGTTAAGTCATCGGCAGGTACATATACCGCTTGGATAGATGTAATCGAACCAGACTTAGTCGATGTAATACGTTCTTGAAGAACACCCATCTCTTCTGCAAGCGTCGGTTGGTAACCTACTGCAGATGGCATACGACCTAAAAGAGCAGATACTTCAGTACCAGCCAATGTGTAACGGTAAATGTTGTCAACGAACAACAATACGTCACGGCCTTTACCGTTTTCATCTTTCTCATCACGGAAGTATTCAGCCATGGTCAAACCAGTTAACGCTACGCGTAAACGGTTACCTGGTGGCTCATTCATCTGACCGTAGACCATTGCTACTTTGTCAAGAACGTTAGAATCTTTCATCTCGTGGTAGAAGTCATTACCTTCACGAGTACGCTCACCAACACCAGCAAACACAGATAAACCTGAGTGAGCTTTCGCGATGTTGTTGATCAATTCCATCATGTTTACAGTTTTACCAACACCGGCACCACCGAATAAACCAACTTTACCACCTTTAGCAAACGGGCAAAGTAAGTCAATGACTTTAATACCAGTTTCTAAAAGGTCAGTAGAAGCAGCTTGTTCAGCATAAGAAGGTGCTTGACGGTGAATCGGCAAACGCGCTTCAGTCGCAACTGGACCAGCTTCGTCGATTGGGCGACCAAGAACGTCCATGATACGACCTAAACATGCAGTACCTACAGGTACAGAAATAGGTGCACCAGTATTAGATACGTTTAGACCACGTTTAAGACCTTCTGTAGATCCCATTGCGATGGTACGAACTACACCATCACCAAGTTGTTGCTGAACTTCTAAAGTAGTTTCAGTACCGTCAACTTGGAGAGCGTCATAGATCTTAGGAACGCTATTGCGTTCAAACTCGACGTCGATAACCGCGCCGATGATCTGAATGATACGACCGCTACTCATTGCTGTCTCCTCAATTCAAAATAATGTTAAACGGCAGCGGCACCACCAACGATCTCAGAAATTTCCTGAGTAATCGCGGCTTGACGCAGCTTGTTATAAATGAGTTGTAGGCTCTTGATAAGATCACCTGCGTTGTCAGTTGCAGCTTTCATTGCAACCATACGAGCAGACTGCTCACATGCGATGTTTTCAATCACACCTTGATAAACCATAGACTCAATGTAACGAACCAATAAACCATTTAAAAGCTCTTCAGCTTCTGGTTCATATAGATAATCCCAACCATATTGGCGGTTAAGATCCTCGTCCGTATCAGCCGCAGCTAATGGAACAAGTTGTTCGATTTTTTGGTTTTGAGTCATGGCATTGACAAAGCCGTTTGACACAAGATAAATACGATCTAACTCGCCTTTATCAAATGCATCTAACATCACCTGTACAGAACCAGTTAACTGTTCAAGACTTGGAGCATCACCTACTTGCGTAGTTGCGCCAAGTACTTTACCGCCGTAGTTTTTAAAAAACGAAACCGCTTTTTGACCAATTAAAGCAAATTGAACTTCAATTGACTGCTCTTGTTGCTGTTGTACGTGTTTTACCACTTTTTTGAACAAGTTAATGTTCAAACCACCAGCAAGACCACGATCTGAAGAAACAATGATATAGCCAACGCGTTTTACAGGGCGTTCAACCATATAGCGATGTTTGTATTCAGGATTCGCTTGGACCAAATGAGCAATTACACGGTGCATATTTTCGGCATACGGACGGCCCTGAGCCATGCGCTCTTGCGCACGACGCATCTTAGAAGCTGCTACCATTTGCATCGCGCGAGTAATCTTTTGCGTGCTCTTGATACTAGCTACTTTGGCGCGAATTTCTTTTAAATTTGCCATACGCTTAACCTAGTATTCGAAAGCCCTTTCGAGCTTCCGAAGGTTGATCCGTGAACCAAACCATAACTAACAACAACATACATTGAAATTAGTAAGTTTGAGTCGCTTTAAAGCTTTCAATACCTGCTTTGATTGCAGCTTCGATGTCTTTGTCGTAGTTACCAGTTTCATCGATGTTTTGCATTAACGCAGCATGTTCTGAACGGAAGTAAGAAATTAACGCAGTATCAAAGTCTACGATTTTCTTCACTTCAACGTCAGCCATGTAGCCTTCGTTAGATGCATAAATTGAAACAGCTTGGTCAGCAATTGAATATGGAGCATATTGTTTTTGCTTCATTAATTCAGTTACACGTTGACCATGTTCAAGTTGCTTACGAGTTGCTTCATCAAGGTCAGAAGCGAACTGAGCAAATGCTGCCAATTCACGGTATTGCGCCAAAGCAGTACGGATACCACCAGACAATTTTTTGATGATCTTCGTTTGAGCAGAACCACCAACACGCGATACAGAGATACCCGCGTTCACAGCAGGACGAATACCTGCGTTGAATAATGATGTTTCTAAGAAGATCTGACCATCAGTAATCGAAATTACGTTTGTCGGTACGAATGCAGATACGTCACCCGCTTGAGTTTCAATAATTGGCAATGCAGTTAATGAACCAGTTTGGCCTTTAACTTCACCATTAGTGAATTTCTCAACATAGTCAGCAGATACACGAGAAGCACGTTCAAGTAGACGTGAATGAAGATAGAACACGTCACCTGGGTAAGCTTCACGACCTGGTGGACGACGAAGAAGCAATGAAATTTGACGGTAAGCAACAGCTTGTTTAGACAAGTCATCATAAATGATAAGTGCGTCTTCACCGCGGTCACGGAAGTACTCGCCCATTGTACAACCAGCATATGGAGCAAGATACTGCATTGCTGCAGGATCAGCTGCAGCAGCTGCTACAACAGTTGTGTACGCCATAGCGCCAGTTTCTTCAAGCTTACGTACTACGTTTGCAATTGTTGATTGTTTTTGACCAATCGCAACGTATACACACTTAATGCCTGATTGTTTTTGAGCAATGATCGCATCGATCGCCATTGCTGTTTTACCAGTTTGACGGTCACCGATGATCAACTCACGCTGACCACGACCAACAGGGATCATTGTATCTACTGATTTATAACCAGTTTGTACAGGTTGATCCACTGATTGACGCCAAATTACACCTGGTGCTACTTTTTCAACAGCATCAGTAAGTTTTGCATCAATAGGGCCTTTACCATCAATCGGGTTACCCAAAGCATCTACTACACGGCCTAAAAGTTCTGGACCAACCGGAACTTCTAATACACGACCTGTGCAACGAGCTTTTTGACCTTCTTGAAGGCTTAAGTAGTTACCTAAGACAACGGCACCCACTGAATCCTGTTCTAGGTTCAGTGCCATACCAAATAAGCCGCCGTCGAATTCGATCATTTCACCGTACATTGCATCAGCAAGGCCGTGAATACGCACAATACCGTCGGAAACCATAACAATGGTCCCTTCGTTCTTAGCGGTCGCGCTGGTGTCCAGATCGCCGATACGCTGTTTAATGAGCGCACTGATCTCGGATGGATTCAGTTGTTGCATTGCGCTATACCTCAATCTTTTTAAAGTTCAGTCTTCTTTAGACGTAGTTATTTTTAACAATTACGCTAGAAGACGAGTCCGCATTTTTTCAAGCTTGCTAAGCGCAGAATCATCTATCACTTGGTCGCCTGCACGAATAACAACACCAGCAATCAATGCTGGATTTACTTCAACTGTAACTTTTACAGCGCTGTTCAAGCGTTTTTCTAACGCATGAGCCAACTTCTGTTCTTGTACTGAATCCAATGGAAAAGCGGATTCAATCACAACGTCTACAGTGTTGTTATTTTGCGATTTGAGTTGCTCAAATTCTGTGTCAATTTCAGGTAACAATGCTAAACGGCCATTGTCTGCAAGAAGTGTCAAAAAGTTTGACACAGCCGCAGTTTGTTCATTACCTAAAACTTTCGCAAAAAGATCAACCTGCTCTGCAGGTGTCAACTCAGGGCGATTTAAATAAGCGGAGAATGCTTCATCTTGCACCGCAGCACTGAGCAGTTGTAATGCATTTGACCAAGCGTCAGTTGCATTTTGCTCAGATGCATAAGCAAATGCTGCTTTAGCGTATGGGCGTGCCAACGTCAAGAATTCAGCCATATTCGCCTCTCTTAAAGTTTAGCAGCCAGCTGATTCAGCATGGCATTATGAGCTTCTGCGTCAACTTGTTGGTTCAGAATTTTCTCTGCACCAGCAACTGCAAGAGCAGCAACTTGTTGACGTAATTCTTCACGAGCAGAATTGATGTCTTGGTCAACAGCATCTTTCGCTTGTTGACGAATACGCTCACCTTCAGCAGATGCTTGAGTACGCGCTTCTTCGACCAATTGTGCCGCACGACGGTTCGCTTGTTCGATCAATTGAGCCGCTTGTGCTTTCGCCGCATCAATTTCTTGCTTAACTTGTGCTTGTGCATCAGCAAGATCAGCTTTCGCTTTCTCTGCAGCATTTAAGCCATCAGCGATTTTACGCTGACGCTCACTAATCGCATTGATTAGTGGTGGCCATACAAACTTCATGCAGAATGCGACAAATATCGCAAATGCAATCGCTTGGCCAAACAATGTGAGGTTGATATTCATTGCAAATTCCTCAAATAGTGAATTTCGGAATTAAGCTGATTAACCTACAAATGGATTAGCGAAGATGAAGAACAAGCCAATACCAACACCGATCATAGGCACAGCATCAAGAAGACCTGCGATTAAGAACATACGAGTTTGAAGTTGTGGAGCCAATTCTGGTTGACGAGCAACAGCTTCAAGGAAACGGCCGCCTAAAAGACCAAAACCAATCGCAGTACCTAAAGCACCAAAAGCGATCAAGATAGCAGATGCAATTGCAACTAGACCTAAAGTGAGTTCCATGATAATTCCTCAGAGGTTAGGTTTATACCAAATTAAAGTAAAAAAATTATACCTAACCACCGGATGACAGTTAGGCAATACCATTAATGTTTTTCGCTTGCCATGCTCAAGTATACGATTGTTAGCATCATGAAAATGAAGGCTTGCAATGTAATAACAAGAATGTGGAAGATAGCCCAAGGCACAGACAACGCCCACTGGATCCAGAAAGGTAACAACGCGATAAGAATGAAGATTAACTCACCCGCATACATGTTGCCGAATAATCGGAGTGCCAATGAAATTGGACGTGCAAGGAATGTTACTAATTCTAGAATTAAGTTCACTGGAATCAATAACGCTTTTGCAACTGGGTTACTTGGATTAAATGGGTTAAGTGCCAATTCACCAACGAAACCGCCGATGCCTTTTTCACGAATACTATAGAACAAGATCAACGCAAATACAGACAAAGACATACCAAGGGTAATGTTAGGGTCTGTAGATGGAACAACCTTGAAGTAAACGTGGTGAGGGTCCATACCAAATACGTTTGCACCAATCAATTGAGCTGTATACGGAATCCAGTCAACAGGAATTAAGTCCATCGCATTCATGAGGAAAATCCACACGAAAATGGTCAAGGCTAAAGGCGCAATTAAACGTGATTTACCATGAAACGTATCACGAACACTTGAGTCAACAAACTCGATAATCATTTCGATTGCAGACTGGAACTTGGTAGGAACACCAGAGTTTGCAGCTTTCGCTACGCACCAGAATATCAAACAGAAAATCACACCAAGGCCAATTGACCAACCCATTGAATCCAAGTGGATAGCAGTGAACCCCATCTGTTGAGCTTCTGCACCACTTTCAGCCAATTTCCAAGTACCATCTGGCATTTTGCCATAGGTCATATTGGTCAAGTGATGCTTGATATACTCGGTCGAAGTCAGGGCATGTTCTTCAGCAGCCATAAATCACACCTGGTCAATGTCAAATAATAAATAGAGTTAACGAATATCGCGTGCTGCATGATATCTCGTTAATCCCCAAAAAAATTTTCAATTTCTGCTGCGCTTATACTCGTTTTTGTTGCCGTGCTACCCAAAAAGGTGCAATCCACGACATCGCTTGAACGAGAATAAAACCACAAAACAATGCCACCGGAGATAACGGTTTGACATTGCATAAAATTAAAATGAAACCAACGATCACAATTGCAAATTTGCCCATTAAGCCTCTATACATGTTCGAAAGAACCTGTTTTGAAGCACGCGCCCCTGCTGCTCGAAACGACTGCCAAGAAAAATAACAACTGGCAAGCCAACATATCAGTGCACCTAACGCTGCACTCAGAGCCGCAGTCGAGTCTTTCAAGACCCACGCTACCAAGGCTGAAACAGGAATCATAAACGCTTGCAAATAGACCAAAGCTTTTGCTAATCGTCGGTCAATCAAGCGACTAGTTTGGCTCATTTTTTATCCACTCACAGCATAAATGCTTGACAAGTTTAGCTGATGATCGTTTTTAATCGCAGGCATTATAGAGTTACACCCCTGAACATGCAATCTTTTCCCGACCTTAGTCGTGTTTTTTTCGATATACAGGTTGCTTTGCATATGAACAATTGTTGATTAATTTTTGCATCATTTCCGTGCATTAAGTACGCAAGCTTGTGTTTGTTGAGCCAAAGTCTGCCATGCAACCACAAAATCTTGTTGTTTAGCCAAAGTTTCGTCTACCGCTTGAAATGAAATTTCACCCAATTTTCGGTACTGACTTGGGCTTGCGCTGCCTTCTGCCAGCAAGCACATTTTTTTGTAAGGTCGCGTGTCATTTAAAAACTTGATTTGAGTCACGGTCGGCGCAACATGCGGATCATCTGTCATCGCACCTGCAAATTTTAAGTTTAATGAGCGCTCTAAGTATTGGTAAGCATCATGATAAGCCCAGTATGGACGTGCGCTACCAGCGCTGATACTTTTCTGTGAAACGCGCAGCATTTCACTGGCAAACTTCTTCGCATTATTCCAATAGGCTGCTTTATTTTCTGGATGCTGTTGTGAACGTAAGGCGGCAATAAAGAAACCAATACGCACAGCATTGTTTGGATCTAACCAAACATGTGTATCAATCGTATCTTTCAGTGCAACACCTTTTGGACTTCTTAAAGGAAGTGCTTGAATAATGCCTGAATTGAGTATTGAAATCGCCTTTGTATTCTCACCTAGAACCTTTTCCAAAGGCGCTTCATGTTCTTTTCCCAGCCAAATCACCAATGAAGCGTCCATAATCGTTTTGCGATTATCTGGTGTAAGTTGCACATCATGCCCCGTTTGATTTCCCAAAAGCAAAACAGGCTCTTCTATGCCTTCAGTTATTTCTTTTGCAATCAAATAAATAGGATGAGTTGATACCACTAAAGGCGCTTGAGCCCAAGTGACACTAATAAATAATGCACATAAGCAAAAGGCGATAATGCGATTCATGGGAGTGTATTACCAAAAAAAATTTATGTTATAGTATAACAGAAGTTAAAAAATACCTACGCCATTCGTAAGTTGATAGAGCTTCATGTTAATATTTGCGATTCTCTTCCATTCAAATAACAAGTTTTGAGGTCTGATATGAGCTTATGTTCACACGAGCAGCATGATACTTTGCATGGTGTACACGATCATCTCAATGTAGAAGCTCGTTTATCAGAAGCAGAAAGCCTTTGTGCAACCTCAGGTGCCCGCCTTACCCCTTTGCGTAAAGAAGTACTTGAATTAATTTTGAATGCCTCAGGTCCTGTAGGTGCTTATGATCTTTTAGCCAAGATGAAAGGTGCTGCAGAACGTCCAGCTGCACCGCCTACCGTGTATAGAACCTTAGATTTTCTCTTAGAAAAAGGTTTTATTCATCGTTTAACCTCTATTAATGCTTATATCCCTTGTTGTCACCCACGTGAAGGACATCAAGCCGCATTTTTAATTTGCACTGAATGTCATACAGTGAAAGAAGCTTCAGCAAAAGGTTTGATTCAAGAATTAAACCACTTAGCCGCGTCAGATCACTTCAATGCACATCACAGTATTATTGAGATTTCAGGAATATGTCAGCAGTGCTCGAACAAAGCGTAAACTCCCCTCTCGTTCAACTGCAACAAATTAATGTCCGAATTGATGATCGTGACATTCTAAAAAATATAGATTTTTCATTACAAGAAAAAGAAATTGTCACGCTTATTGGTCCCAATGGCGCAGGCAAATCAACCCTGATCAAAGTATTATTGGGTATTTTAAAACCCAATGCGGGCAAAATTATCAGCTCAAAAAAAATTAAACTGGCATATGTACCACAAAAATTTAATCCCTCTCATAGTCTGCCTTTAAGAGTTAAAGATCTACTGAATCTTGAGAAATGTGATAAGGCCATTAAAGCTGAAATCATTCGAGATACAGGTATTGCCAAATTAGAGTACGCCAAAGTACAACAACTTTCAGGTGGTGAACGTCAGCGGGTTTTATTGGCGCGTGCTTTATTACGCCAACCCGATATTTTGGTTTTAGATGAACCTATGCAAGGTTTAGATATCCAATCTGAAGCTGAACTGTATGAATATGTGCGTAGCCTGCCACAACGTTATGGTTGCGCCATTTTAATTGTGTCTCATGATTTACAATGGGTAATGCAAGGCACTCAGCGAGTTGTCTGTTTAAATAAGCACATTTGCTGTAGTGGTTTACCTGACAGTATTCAGCAGCATCCAGAGTATCAGGCTTTGTTTGGCGACACATTTGGAAAATACCACGCTTTTTATCAACACCATCATGACCATTGTGCACATGGTGACTCCGCCAAAACTTGTGAACATGGCCCACATCCACACATTCACCCAGAACCGGAAGCTTAAACCATGATGGAATGGTTAGAATTACTGTTACCTGCATGGATTATGGGAACACTTTTAGTGTTTCTAACAGCGCCACTAGGTTGTTTGATGCTATGGCGCAGAATGTCTTTTTTTGCTGACACGATGGCGCATGGTACCTTGCTGGGTGTTGCGTTAGCTGCTGTTTTAACTTTACCGCTTTGGGTCGGTGTTACCTTTACTGCGATACTCTTGGTGGCTGTACTTTGGGTTTTACATGACCCTCGTTTACCCAATGACGCCTTACTTGCATTATGTGCTGCGACCTTACTCTGTTCAGGTCTATTGTTAATTCAACATTTACCCGCATTACGTCCTGAGTTATTAAGTTATTTATTTGGCGATTTATTAACAATTGAGTGGTCAGACCTACCGATTTTTGCAACTGTGATTATTGTTGCTTTAGCTGTCCTCTACCGTTACTGGCAAGCACAAATTCAAATTGCGATTGATCCAGATATTGCGGTAAGTGAAGGCGTAAACGCCAAATGGCAGCGCTTAATTTTTATGTTGTTATTGGCTTTATTCACCGTACTCGCTTTACGTGCCGTTGGTTCGTTATTGATGGGTGCGTTATTGGTTATTCCAGCACTGGCTTCACGTCTTATTTCGCACTCACCGAAACAAATGGTGATTGGGGCATTTGTGATTGCTCAAATTGGTGTGACTGTGGGGTTATGGTCAAGTGCAGCCCTAAACATTTCTACAGGTCTAAGCATCGTATTAACCATGTCTTTGCTGTTTGCTGTGATTTTCTGTGTAATGAAAGTAAGAAAGATGGCTTGATGGATCAATCATTTCCATCTTTAGCCGCACTCAATATTTAAACCATGCTTTTTAACGAAACATATAAACCATATACAGCAATGACAATCAGAATTAATCCGCAAAGCCCTAATATTTTTGGATAAATTTGACTTTTAGAAAGCTTATTAAACGACAGATAGACCAAAGATAACGTGAGAAAATCTAAAATAATCCATGTGACGACTAAGATGACTAGACTGGTATTTATATCAGCATGAATATGAATAAACTGCGGAAAAAATGATGAAAAGAAAATGATATCTTTAGGATTTGAGATACCCACTAAAAAGCCTTTGCTTAGCCCACCATCCACAGGCGACAACATCGTATTGAGTTGATGCTCCTGCTGGGATAATACTTCTTTTAGAATTCCATAACCTAGATAGGCAATATAAAGACATCCTAAAACTTTAATGATCAAGAAAAGGGTTTCATTGACACTAAACATGCCTTTTAAAATTAAAATAGAGGCTGTGATAAGTACCAAAGAAGCCAAATTTGTCCCAATAATGGTCAGTAAAGACTGTCGGTAGCCACCTTTTAAACCTGCACTTGCAACCAAGATCATGACTGGACCAGGCGTTGCAATCATGATAATCACACTAATGGCATACAGATAAAATTCTAAATAATTCAAAGTAACCTCGAAACAATGGCTTATTTATAGGGTCAAATCTCTAATATATGACTCAGTTAATCGCCTATGTTGTTATTGGTGAACCAGGCTTAATAAGCCAGCAGCACAACTAAACAAGACAGCAAAGGTACGGTTCATATATTTTTGTTGTTTTGGTGATTTTAATAGTCTTAACACTTTGGCTGCCAATCCCGTATAACCAGCCATGACTATCAAATCAATCGTGATCATGGTCGCTGCCATAATCACATACTGAATCCATTGTGGTTTAGACAAGTCTAGAAACTGTGGCAAAACAGCAAGTAAAAAGACGATGGCTTTTGGATTACTGATATTGACAATAAAGCCATATAAGATCAGCTTGGGAATAGATTTTGTCGGTTGCTCAGTTGGGATATCTATCGACTGTGTTTTCGTTGTCCATTGTATGTAGGCTAAATATAATAAATATAAAACCCCAAACCATTTCACTACGAAAAACGCCAGCGGTGTGGTTGCAAACAATACCCCAACCCCTGCTGCGACAATCGCAATTTGAACCAACAACGCCAGTTGTAAACCGATTGCATTCCAATAACCACGGCGAAAACCATAATTTAGACCGCTCGACATAGATGCGATCGCACCCGCACCAGGTGAAATACTGATCACCCAGCACGCCAACATATAAGCAAACCAGACTTGATACGACATAACAAAAGGATAGAAAACTTTTAACACGCTATTATAGCGGTTTTAAAACGATACATTTCGATTAATTTAATTGGTAAAAAGTATAAGACTTTACTATTCAGCTGTTGCTTGATCATGCACAATAAGAGGATTGATAAATAAAAATTGAGGAGCCATCACCATATGACAGCCCAATCTGTAATTCTACCTTTACCTTCTAATCATGCTCGTTTCATTGTTTTAAATTTAAAAAATCTGTCTATTGATGGTTTAAAAGAACAACTCAATGCGTTGTTAAATACACGTGATCGTTTAATTACCCAACACCCTGATGCTGAAATTAAAACATCTATTGCTTTTGGTCCTGAACTTTGGGCAAAACTTTATCACACAACTCCTGAAGGGTTTAAGCAGTTAGAACCGATTCAAGGCGCATTTGAGATGCAAGTGGTTCCTGCTGATGTTCTGATTCATATTGCGTCTGCACGTACAGATATTTGCTTTGCGCTTAGCCAATCCTTTTTTGATGGCATCCAAAATCAAGTTGAGGTTCTGGATGAACGGGTATGCTTCCGTTATCTTGATGGTCGTGACCTGACTGGTTTTATTGATGGTACTGAAAATCCTCAATTCCCTGATGATCGTGCGGAGACTGCGTTATTAGGTGAAGATTCAGGTATTTTTGAAGATGGTTCTTTTATTTTTGCACAACGTTATGTACACGAGCTTGAAAAGTGGAAACGTTTAAAAGTTGATGCACAGGAAAATGTGATTGGTCGTTCTAAATTAGAAAGTATTGAGATGGACGATGAACACAAACCTGAAAATGCCCATATTGCTCGTGTTGTCATTGAAGATAATGAAGGTGAAGAATTAGAAATCCTACGCCACTCTCTTCCTTATGGCGATGGTCAAGGTGAGCAAGGTCTATTTTTTATTGCCTATACCAAAGACTTAACCCGTATTGATCGTATGCTAGTCAATATGTTTGGTACTCAAGGCGATGGGATTCATGACCGTTTACTGCACTTTGTAACACCTATCGATGGTGCTTATTTCTTTGCACCGAATGAAGAAGTGTTGGAAGAGATTTTGGAAGATTGATAAATACTCATGAACAAGCAGCTTTATGAAGCTACTTGTTCATGAAAATAAAATTTTTTACGTTTATCGTATTTTTAATTAGATAGAAAGTACTTTAAAGATTCTCGCTTTTAAATGAGCTTTAATAAAAAATTAAAAGTAATTAACTTATCTTCTTAAAATATACCTTTTTACCTTCAGAACATACTCCATAGAAAATCCCATAGAAACCTTCTTTTACTGAAGGATTAGCCATATAGCTGTCACATTCCAAAAATAAATTCCCTGCTGTCTTCTTAAAAACTATTTTTTGCTTTTGATAATATGGAGCACCTTCATAATTATCATTTAAATAATACAATCCTAGTTTAGAATTTCTGGATTCAGCTTGCTTGCTCGCATAGCCATTCTTTATAAAATCAATCCCACCTAGAGTCAGGTTAATTTTATCAAAATTTAAACTTAGCTCACTGTTATCATTTCTATCAACTTTAGCTTTAGCCCATCCAACTTGAACATCTTCACTATAAATATTCTTATAGTATAAATAAAAGTCCCCATTACTCTCTTTTATATAAAACTCATCATGAGCTGGTTCAAGTTTTTTAAATAGATAATTATTTATCTTTTTTGTCGGTGTTAAATTCTGACATTTTCCAGATTTTTCACAGATTCGATATGAATAGTATAGTTCAGTATTACTTGGCTTAGGCGGATTAGCTTCAGTTGTACATGCAAACATCAAAATTATTACAAATAAAAAAAACAATCTATTCATCATTGAGTAATCTCTATATGCATAGCACCTTCTCCTGGCACATCTGCTGAAATAAAACCGGAAATAATTCCATCACTTAAAGCTTTCTCACAAGCAGCTTTAAACCTTTTCCCTACACTATTCAAAGTATTTCCTGTTCCAAAACCATTACTGTTCATGCCTAAATCAATAATATTATTTTTTCTATATTGCTCTTCCGAAACACAATGTTTCGAAACTCTCTGCCCTTTATTTTGGAACTCAACAATTTTTTCAACCATTTTTTGGATAGTCGCCTCTTTTCCAAGCCCCTTAGCAATACAGTCTGCTTTAACTTGTTTTACAGCCTCTCCAGGTCCAGCATATCTCGTTGCTTTAATATACATTGCTTCTGCTTGAGCTCTTGGGCTCCTTATTGTACTTGTAATAAAAAGTCTATTCATATTTGCTTCTTTAGCTAGATAAGCTAACACATTTTTCGTTTTCTGGCTTACGATAACTTGTCTTGCTTGCTCCTTAACACCGTTAAAACTTATTGTTACATCGGATACACTCGGGATAGCAGGTCTATCTAATTTCAGCTCAAAAGCTTTCATTCCTCTGCTAATTTCCCCATCAAAAACAACAAACTCCTTTCCAGCACTAGTAGCTGTAATTTTTATCTTTTGACCAATTTCCCCTTTATGTATTTTTTTCCCTAGACCATTCATGCCACTTGAATGCCCCTTTTTCTTACCTTTATATTCAATCGAATAATTACCACCACTAAATAATTGATTAGTTTTTTGATCATATGTATACACTGTAAATTCAGCTTCACCATTATCATTAACTAAAGTTTTTGGATGACCATCACCACTCGTTGATTGTTTTTGATCTCTTTTAGGTGTTTGATCTATACCTGACTGTTGTTTAGGGACTGGTATAGATTGAGTTGTATTACTTTTTTGTGGAGTATTTTCACTCACATCTGTTTTTAACTTTTTAGATGCTGATTCAATAACACCTTGTTCAATATAAATTTCCCTTTGTGTTTTATTCTTATCTACTTTTACAGCACCAATATTAGTACCATCTCTTAATTTATAATTTAATTCAAACCCAGGCATCGCCTTAACTGTAATTTTACCATTACTATTGGTAACTTTAGTTTTAGTTTGCCCTCTATAAGTCTGTACCAAATTTAAACTACTTATAGGCTTCTTTGAACTGTTATTATGATAAAAAATAATATCAAACGAATGTAAATCTATTTTTACTACTTGCTCTTTCACTCCTTGTGAAACAGTAAAAGATTTAAGAACTTGACGAGTGTCCTTCCCACTTATTTCAACAGAAATTTTTTCCCCTGAAGTAGCAATTATATTTTTTTCAATGCCATCTGTTCCAACTGAATGCTTTTTATCACTTCCTTTATATTTTAAAAAATATGAAAAATTGGGTAGTGCTTTATTTTCACTATCTACTATTTTAATATCAAACTTAACATCTGATGTATTACCATTCATTTGCTCTTGATCTACTTTTTTTTCATTATTTTGAGTATTTGTCGTACTTGATGGTTGTTGAACTATTGGAGATGGTGTTTGATTATGTATATCTGTTTTTGATTTAACTCCTCCTTTTCCGTTATTTACCACAATAACTGAAGCATAATTTCTACCATCTCCCAACAAAGATATTTCTTTATTATTCTTATCTTTTACCAAAACACCATTAACCTTAAATCTAGCACCCATATAGTTACAAACCTTAAGCTTTTTTATCCTGCCCTTTTGGTCTGTAATCAAATCCTTGAATAATGGCACTGGTTTTTTATCATTATATACTACATCAACTGTTGCGCCAGCTAATGGATTTCCAGCATTATCAACAAATGAAACATCAAATATTGAAGTTATTACCTTATACCAACGCATATCATCTTTTTCGGTCCCTGGTATTTGAACTTGTTGAGTAGGATTAGATTTACTCACCACAAAAGGAGGGACTAAAGAAGGATAATTAGATGGATCAGATTTATGCAATTCTGCTTGAGCCTTAGGGCTATAATAATATACAACTCCACCTGTAAAATCAGGCTCTGTTCCATTAAATATTGGTTCTACTGCTCTAATCAAACTCATTAATTTAGGTGAAATATCACCAGAATCCAAAGCTTTTTTTGCTCTTTTATAGGGTGGATTTTTTTGAGTGTACGCATCGTATCCTGTTTTCGTAACGATTTGTATGATATTACTCCATGATTTCCAGTTTGCAAAACCAATTCTATTTCTGATTGTATGTGCAATAACTTTCCATGAAGTTTCACCGCAATTTTCAGCTTCACCATTAATAGTTGCAACAAATATTTTAAAGTCTTCGCTATAATTCATTTTATTACTCACAAGTTTTCTTAATTATTTTGTTAAAATATAAACTATCACCATTTTTATCTACATCCGCCAACATTGCTACCAAATGTAATTGTCCTTTATCATCAAAATACGATTTTTCTTGAAAAGAGTTATATACAGCAACATCTACTGGAACACTATTAAATTCTTTATTTTTCAAATTAACTATTGTTTTTTTATTTTTATTAAATAGTTTTCTAGCATATATAACATTATTTTTAGAATCACTTTCAATTAAACAGTTATTTTTTTTATCTAAAGCAATAAACTCTTTAGTTTGGTCTTCTTGCATTTTACTTATGAAAAAGTGATATTGACATGGTGAACCACAACTACCATAAGCATGAAAAATATTTTCATTTACTTTATCAACCTGAGGGTATCTCATATTTTTTAAGATAAAATTGGTTTTATTATCAGAGTTTTTTACAATATCACAATACTCTTGATCATGACCCTTACATTTCAATTCAACATTGAATATATCTTTTGCATAGATATTTGAACCAATAATAGCTCCACAAAATGTAAGAACTAGAATGATTAAATTTTTAATATGAAATAGAAAAAAATGTATTATCTTCATTTGCAAAATTTCAATCATGTTCATGCTCTTCTCCACAACCACATCCAGTAATTTCTTCTTCATCCAAAGACTCTATTTCTTGTTCAGAAATTAATTCTTTAATTTCTGTCAAATAAGCTCCTTGTACTAAAGCAAGTTCTACATTATCAGCAGAATCACTGTAAACACGTGCACTACTTTCTTGCTCAAACTCATATTCTGCTTCAATTTTCTTTGAATGGTTGATTAATTTATATTTCATATTCTTCAATATATTAGTATCAAATATTTGACTCAGATCAAATCTCATACTATACATCCCACTCTCAGGCATTTTCGGCAATTCAGCATTCACTGTTGCCCCACTGGTAAACAACTGTTGCCCCGACTTCACTTCAAACTTTCCACCAGTTTTAATAAAGACACCACTACCATTAACCACAAGCTGAGTCCCACCTGCTTTTAAGTCAATTTCTTTAGAACTGGTCAGCTCAATCTTATCTTCAGTCGCGATCAGTTTAATCACTTTCTTGGCAATGATTTCAATCAAATCATCTTGCGCCTGAACTTTGATCGGACCCTTTGCAGCAAAAGCACTTAAACCTTTCTGAGCTGCAAACAAGCTGATCTTATCTTGTGCATGACCGACAATATTCTTCTGTGCACTCAAATTAATTGAGCCTTGCGCACTTTCAGCAATATCTTGTGAAGCTTGTAAGACAATATCTTCTGGGGTTGTCAGTGCAATCCCATTGGGTGAAGCCAGTAACATCAATGCCTGACGAAAGATCTTACCTTGCTCTTGTTTGGCACTATCACCACTATTTTCTAAGTCTTTTGTATAACTCTCCATAAAGCCCTGTAAGGAGCCTAAAGCCTGCATCGGATTCACATCCAATTTACTGCCTTTATTAAAAGTTCCACAAACACTGGTTAAATCAAAATCCTTAATTTCAACATTGGCAATTACCTTACCCACGTCTTTTAAAGCACTTAATGGTTCTGTATCAAATTTGTCTTTTAAACTGGTTAATTTTCCTTTTAAAACATCCGAACCATGTTCTTCAATATTTTCAATAAAACTCTTTAAGTTCTCAATCGACTCTTTGGAATCATTAAAAAAGTCTTTAAATTCGTCTACAATATTCTTGGTATCTTTACCAAATTTCTGGATGTCCTCAATAAAATCACCACTGTTTTTCAGTGCTGAAATTGGATCACTCCCCACAGCATTTTTAAATAAACCCACGGTTGCCTGTAAAGCCTGATTTGCACCTTTTAGTTCTAAAGAATTAATCAGTTTCGGCAAACGATTGACAACATTCAATGCATCCGTTTGTTGTTTGACTGCTATTTCACTCAGCACTTTCATACTTTCTGCACCTTGATTTAACAAGGACTGCGCTTGTGCTGCTTCTAAGTGGTCTGCAATCGCATTTTCTTGGGCATACGTCGTGATAAGCATGCCTTTGCCTGCACGCATGGCACCATAAGCATCGGTTCTTAACTCAAAACCTTCACCACGCCCATTGCTGGTTTCCTTATCTTTCGGATGGCTTAAGTTCCCGAGATTAAGTTGTGTCGCTGCATGACTACTTTGTAGCTGCGTACTGATTTGGCCTGTTGTATCATCAAAGCGGAGTTGATTAAAACCTGATCCACCCACTTCCGATGAGCGAATACCACTTAATTTTTTGGTATCAGGCAACTGGCCTTTGATATCAAACATGGTTTGATGACGTTCTGCTTCATGTAAACGTCCCATCACAAATGGACGGTCGACATTGCCATCAAAGAAATCAATTACTACGATTTCACCAATTCGTGGGTGGAATCTTGTGCCATAACCTTCTCCGGCCCAAGAGGTCAATACATCAACCCAAGCTGAGTCTGTATCATTGTCATTCGAGCCTGCACCACCATCATGACTATTGTCATCGGTACGGGTAAAGAGGAAACGAACTTTGATTCGCCCCCATTGATCGACATAAATCGTTTCGCCTTGCGGGCCAACCACTTTGGCACGTTGTGGAAATGCAGAAGGTCTATGCACTAAAGGGTTATACTCAGGAACAATCGGGATTCTACGGCGTACCAAGGACAACTCATTGGCTTGGCGTTGGTCTGTTATTAAATGGTTCCAATAGTTTAAATTAAGCAGCTTGGATAACTGATCTTGTAACTCTTTGGGTAAATTATTTTGATTGTAAAAAGTCTTTCCTAAGATTAAAAATTCACGATCTGAACCATCATGTTGATCAATTTCAGGGTGCTCTCTTAATTCAAACCAATAGCCAACTTGCGCATCGCGCACTGAACTGGTTGCGGTAAAATATTTGGACTGTAATTCTTGGTATTGTGTTAGTTGGGTATTTAATTTATCAACTTGAGCTGAACTGGAAACTGTGGTTTGGTCTTCACCATTGAGATCACTGGTCCAAGCTGGGCTAATTGTCCAAGCCTGCTCTAAACTTAAAGTTTCATTATCTTGTTGATCACTATGTTGGTGATTACTTAACTGGCTATCGCCCTGATCTTGTAAAAGGCTATCCGCTTGCCAACGTTGTACTTGTATTGCTGTTGATTGAATTGAGCGCTGGGCAATGAGGCTGGTGATCGTGTCAAAGCGTTCTGTTGCATGACTGCGATGGAAGCGTATACTGCGTCTAGGCATTGCCTCATATTGCGTATTGTCATCAATCAGACGTAATTTCTGTGCCTGAATCTGCGTTGCCGAAATAGGCACAATTCGTACAGACTCATCAACTAACCAGTTAATACCTTCACTGCGCCACAAGCGAGTTAAAAACTCATAATCCGTTTCATTGGCTTGCATTACAAAAGGACGGATATCGTATTGTTTTTTTAAACCACTACTGTCCAGACTGAGACTGGCAGAAAATAAGGCACTTTTCGCTTGCCACTCTTTAAATAAGATTTCCGATATTTCCAGAACACTTTTGTTCATAAAAACACGGCTATTACGACGCTTATGCCAAAGACTGGTTGCATCTTCAAGCGTTAATTTATAAACGCTTAACGCCCCATCACTCTGCCCTTGGCTTGCCCCTGTTACAATTCCAGTGGTTCGGTACAGTTCACCAAAATCGGTGACTTGATCAACTGCAACCTGACACCCGATAAATTGTTTCAAAGCAATATGCGCATTGGTTGAAAGGCAGAGTAATTCTGCCTTTAAGCCTTGGTTGATCTGTTGTTGCCCCTGAATGCATTGCAAGAATACACTGCTGTTTAAGGCTTGATTTGAGAATTGAACGTGGATCGCTCGTGTTTGTAGTCCCAAGCCAAAACTTTCAAGTAAAGTATTAATATTTCTAAGCATTTTATTTTTAAATGTTAAATTTTGTATAATAGTATTATAACTAATGTTCAAAAAATATAAACAGACCTAAATTACTTTTTATAAAAAAACTACAAATAACTAAATAAATAACATGATTACTTAAGGTTATTTTAAGGTTATTTTAAGGTTAATAAAAAAGGGGCGTATAGCCCCTTCTTTACAACATCCAAAAATTTCTAGAACGGTACACGTTTATAATCACGATATTCTGGTTTCCAGAAGTTCTGTTCAATACTTTCTAGCAATTGCTCATCACTGATCATCGGCGCTACACCATCTTGAATAGCGGCTTTGGCAACTTTAAACGCGATAATTTTAGACACTTGCTGTAATTCATTTAAATCAGGCAATAGGTCTGCGTGGATATCTTGCAACTTCGGTGAACAATCAGCCAAAGCTGAACTAGAAGCCATCAGCATATTGTCTGTAACACGGGTTGCTTGAACTGCTACCACGCCCAAACCAATACCAGGGAAGATATAAGAGTTATTGCACTGTGAAATCTGATAAGTTTCACCATGATAATTCACTGGGGTAAATGGGCTGCCTGTCGCAATCAATGCTTTACCATCTGTCCATTGAATAATATCAGCTGGCACGGCTTCAACTCGTGAAGTTGGGTTGGATAAAGGCAATACAATCGGATATTCACAGTTTTCAGCCAGCGTTTTAATGATTTCTTCTGTAAATAAACCCGGTTGACCCGATACCCCAATCAATACGGTTGGTTTGGCATTTTTCACAACATCAAGCAGTGAAATGATTTCCTCAGCATTACCCCAATGTGCAACATCTTCAGGTTTCTGCGCAAGCTTACGTTGGAAATCTAATAAGTTTGGCTGATTTTCAGTGATTAAACCAAAACGATCTACCATAAATACTTTGGCACGCGCTTCAGCATCCGTCAGCCCTTCAGCAACCATCTGTGCAATAATTTGTTCTGCAATACCACAACCTGCTGAACCAGCCCCTAAGAAGGTAATTTTCTGATCTTTGAGCTGTTTACCTGCGGCTCTACTCGCAGCAATTAAAGTACCGACACAAACTGCCGCTGTCCCTTGAATATCGTCATTAAAACAACAAATCTTATCACGGTATTTTTCAAGTAAAGGCATGGCATTTTTTTGCGCAAAATCTTCGAATTGAATCAATGCTTTTGGCCAACGACGTTTAACCGCTGCAATCACTTCATCGACAAATTCATAGTATTCATCCCCACTGACACGAGGTTGCGACCATCCCATATAAATCGGGTCATTCAATAATTGTTGATTATTGGTTCCCACATCTATGGTAATCGGCAATGTATAGGCTGGACTAATACCACCACATGCAGTGTAAAGAGACAGTTTTCCAATTGGAATGCCCATACCGCCAATACCTTGGTCGCCTAAACCAAGAATACGCTCACCATCTGTGATCACAATCACTTTGACATTTTTACGGTTTACGTTGTGAATGATTTCATCAATGTATTTACGGTCAGGATAGGAAAGAAATACTCCACGATGACGGCGATAAATATCGGAGAAACGCTGACATGCTTCACCCACTGTCGGTGTATAGATAATCGGCATCATCTCACTTAAGTGGTTTTCAATCAGGTGGTAAAAAAGCGTTTCATTGGTGTCTTGAATATTTCGTAAATAAATATGCTTATTGATCGCTTCACTGAAAGAACAGAACTGTTGGTATGAACGTTGACTTTGTTCCTCGATACTTTCGATCACATGAGGAATTAAACCGTGTAAGTTAAATTGAGTTCGTTCTTCTTCTGTGAAGGCTGAACCTTTATTTAATAAAGGCAGCTCTAATAAGGCATTACCTGCATAATGAATATATAGAGGATATTTTTTCAGGGTTTCCGTTGGCATTTCCATTCTCATTGAAGCAGACTGCCTGCTTCTATCTTTTGCTAAGCTACGACTTTGGTCTGATACAAGCTTAAGCCTATTTTTGACTAAATGGGTATTTAGATACGTGATAATGATATTCAAAGTATTTTACAGAATGATAAATTATTCTCAGTTTTACTGATCAAATTCTGGTTTTTATCTAATTTCATATTTTGCCCTAAAATAATGAGCCATGATCACGCCATTAAAACTGTATATTTGTACGCAATTTTGACCAATCATTGATTTTTTTTCTGTTTAGATTTATTTTGTTTAAAATACGATGAAGCTAAACCAATAACAATGAACACAAAGATCTCTCTACTCCTTCTTAGCACAGTCATTGCATGTACTGGCTGCCAAACTGCAAAAAAAGTCTCTTCTGGTGTTTCTAAAACCACTGAAAAAGTCAAAAGCATGGTGGGCTTAGGCGAAGCCAAAGTTCCAGAAGTTGATCAGCAAGGTGTGGTTGATGTCAGTAAAGCCACCCTCGAAAAACTAGAACAAATGAAGATCAATATGCCCACTGGACAATGGGTCTATATTGAAAATGATCTTCAAGGTATTTACACCTTACAAAACAAATCCAGTGATGGAAACGTCCTATATTTGCGTTTGAATTGTAAGATTCCTTCGCAGAAGTCTGGTTTTGCGATTGAAGATAAAGATGGCAAAGAGCTGCTTAAAGCACATGATGCGCAAACCGGTCAGGTTCAATTTTTAATCGACAATAAAAACTATGGCAATCCATTTGACTTAGTCAATGCGAAAAAAATGCCGACATTTAAAACGGCACTGAGCAAAGCCAAAGTGATTAAAATCTTTAACAATTCCAAACTTTATACCTTTACAAATGGCCATGCTGAGTTACTCAGCAAGCCTGTCACATGTAAAGAGTAGATCCATTATTTAGGCATATCCACAAATACGGCGGTTAAACGTCGTACTAAGGGTAAAACAATCAAAACCACAGGATATGCCACAGCCCATGATACCATCCATGCAGCAAGCCATTTGACCCAAAATCCGTTAATCAAACCCACATTGATCAACATATTAATCAATGACACCATGCCACTCATTAAACAAGATAAGAACAACGGCATAATCCATGCTGCAAATTTTGCAGGGAGTTTTGGGATATTGCCAATAATTGTGGGCGGAGTATTTGACATATATCGCTCTAAATTTACAAACAGGACACATTTTATTCCTTTAATGAACCTGAAACAATTAATCCTTCCACGTAACCTTAACCACATTTATAAAGAGTGAAATCGAGCATACTGCCATTTTTCTTATCGAATAAGTTTTATTCTATACAAATGCATTCACCTAAAAGGCGCAAAATTTGCTATATTTAGCGTTTTTCTGCGACATTTATTTCTCTATAGATTATGAATACGGCCATACAAGCAGCTCTTGATCATGCAGTGCAATCCCTACAAGCTGAAGGGACTCTTCCATCTGACTGGAAAAACACGAGTGTTTTAACGCGAACTAAAGACCGAAGCCACGGTGATTTCGCATCAAACATTGCCATGATGGGCGCTAAAGTTGCTGGTATGAAACCACGTGATCTTGCAGAGAAAATTTTGGCAAATTTACCCGAAGTAGTCGATATTGCCAAAGCTGAAATTGCAGGTCCGGGTTTTATCAACTTCTTTTTAAATGCCGATCAACGCTTTACTGTGCTGGATCAAATCCAAGCACAAAAAGAACAATTTGGTAAAACCCAAGCAAATGCAGCCAAGAAAATTCAGGTTGAATTCGTTTCTGCCAACCCAACCTCTAGCCTGCATGTAGGTCATGGTCGTGGTGCTGCATATGGTATGACTGTTGCAAACTTACTTGAAGCAACAGGTGCCAAAGTTGAACGTGAATATTATGTCAATGATGCTGGCCGTCAAATGGACATCCTCGCCACATCAACTTATTTACGTTATTTAGAATTAAGCGGCCAAACTTTAGTTTTTCCTAAAAATGCTTATCAAGGGGATTACGTTAAAGAAATCGCCCAAGGTATCATCGACAAACATGCTGATGCTTATGTACGTAGTGTGGCTGATGTTTACAAAGATGTTCCAGAAGATGTGCAATATGCTGAAGAGCTTGATGCCGATGGCAATAAAGTGGTTATTTCAGGCGATAAAGAAAAGCACATTGATGGCTTAATTCACAACTCACAATCTTTAGTGGGTGAAGGTTATCGTGTATTCCATCAAGCAGCTTTACATGCCATTTTAGATGACATTAAAGATGACCTTGGTGAGTTTGGCGTAACGTTTAATCACTGGTTTAGTGAAGCATCTTTGGCAGAAAAAATTGATGAAGCCTTACAAACATTAGACCAACGTGGTTTTCTTTATGAAAAAGATGGCAACATTTGGTTTAAATCAACTGAATTTGGTGATGAAAAAGACCGTGTAGTCAAACGTCGTAATGGACAAACCACGTACTTTGCCTCTGACATTGCCTATCATTTAAATAAATTACAACGTGGCTTTACTGACCTTGTTGATATTTGGGGTTCAGACCACCATGGCTATATTGCACGTGTTAAAGCTGCAATTGACGCGATGGGCTATGACTCATCTAAATTGACGGTACTTTTAGTGCAGTTCGTCAGCTTATGGCGTGGTGGTGAGATGGTACAAATGTCATCTCGTTCAGGTCAATTCGTGACATTGCGTGATCTTCGTAAAGAAGTCGGCAATGATGCAGCTCGTTTTTATTATGTGATGCGTAAATCTGAACAGCACATTGATTTCGATTTAGATTTAGCAGTATCTCAAAGCAAAGACAATGCCGTGTATTATATTCAATATGCACATGCTCGTATTTGCCGTATGTTAGAAAAAGCAGCAACAACAAACATTCAATTTGATACTGAAAATGCACGTCAATTTGCTGCAAAATTAGAACTTGATGCTGAAACTGAAATTTTAGCGAAACTTGCGGCTTATCCTGAAGTGCTTATTCGCGCTGCAAATAATTATGAACCACATCAGGTTGGTAATTATTTGAAAGAACTTGCTGCTTTATTCCATGGTTGGTACAACGAGAATAAAGTATTGGGTGATGATGCGGAATTGACTCAAGCCCGTTTATTGCTTTCAGCAAATATCAAACAAGTCTTACATAATGGTCTTGAATTATTGGGTGTCTCTGCACCTGAAAGTATGTAAGTCAAGAATTGCTTTACATGTTCCCAAGACCAAGGTCTGGCTCAACGTAAGCATTGAAGTGTGTAATAAATCATTACTTTACATCGTGTTCAAGCAAAACTATGCTTGAACACGATCTAAGCAATACATAATAAGAGGGTTCCACGTGTTTGGAAAAACGCAACGCGGTGTTTCAGAAAGGCCAACCAAACCTAAACAACCATTGATTCCTAAATGGTTAGGGATGCTTGTCGTCATTTTAATCGTGTTAAGTTTTGGTGTCGCACTGATGCTCTGGAAACCGTGGGCGCCCGTCCAACCCAAAAACGAAATCACATCTGAGCATTATCAAGAAGATACCAACAAAGACTATCGTTTTTATGATCTGTTACCACAACAACAGGTTACCCCTATTCCTGAACAAGCTGTTCCTGAAAGCAGAAATCAACAACAACCTGTAATTGTTGAAGCGCCCTCTCAATCTGAAAATGTTGATGTCGGTGTAAATGCTGAACGCACAACACCTGTTCAACCTGAATATATTCTTCAAGTTCGTAGTTATGATGATCCTGATGCTGCTGATGCACGTCGCGCTGAAATTATCTTAAATGGTTTATCTGCCGATGTGGTTCAAAGCACAGAAGCTGGAAAAACTTGGTATCGTGTGATTTCAGGCCCTTATGAATCACAAAATGCAGCAGTGATTGCCCAACAAACCTTACAACATAGCGGTATTGACTCTATAGTGGTTAAACGCTGATCTAATTTTCAGGCATGGCCTGATCAATCAATCGTTAAAACAGGATGCTTTTGCATCCTGTTTTATTCTTCAAAATCGTTTTTTAACCTTACTTAGATATGTGGACAAATTGAATAATTTTTACTCAAAAGAAATATAATTCGATAAAAATTTACCCAAATTGATCAAAATTAGAGTAATCTATTTTCCGCAATACATTACCCATGTTGTTGCCGAGATATCAAAAGTCACCAATACTTTTGATTTGCTGTCCTGTGATTGGCGTGACGATCAAATCCGAAGATTACAGGGCGCTCAGAAATTCACATGGGTAAAAGCCCACACCAATAGGCATTCAGCCAATTTCAAACAATAAAACAGTTCATCTAAACTTCACTGAAAATTCATTCGCCTAAGTATTTCAATTTGAGTACACTCCTATTGAGATTATGAGTTTTTAAATGCAATGAATAATAAAAAACAGATTTTATGTGTAGAAGATGATGCTGCTATTCTTATGCCGTTACGATATGCACTTGAACGAGAAGACTGGCAAGTGACTTGGGCCAATTCAGGCCTGCAAGCCATTGATTTTATTCAACAGAAACCCTTTGATTTTATTATTTTAGATGTTGGATTACCTGATTTAAATGGTTTTGATGTCTGTAAAAAAATTCGTCTCTTTAATCACACACCCTTGCTATTTTTAACCGCACGAGATGACGAAATAGATCGTATTGTGGGTTTAGAAATTGGCGCAGATGACTACTGTACCAAGCCATTTAGTTCGCGTGAAATTGTGTCTCGGATTAAAGCCATTTGGCGCAGAATGGAGATACAAAATCAGTTACAGCACACCTCACAGCCAAATACACAGCTTTCTACAACACCAGCTAAAGTTTGGCAATGCAATGATGAGGCTTTGCAAATCCATTACTTAGGTACAATACTGCAGCTGACTCGCTATGAATATCGCTTACTTAAATTATTGATTCAACGCCCTGAACAGGTGTTTAGCCGTCAACAATTGATGGATCATGTATGGGAGCACCCTGAGCATAGTTTAGAAAGAACAGTCGATACCCATATCAAAAGTATTCGCAATAAACTCAAGCAGATCTCTCCTGAGCAAGACCCGATCGAAACCCATCGAGGCTTTGGCTATAGTTTAAAAAGGCAAGCATAAACCATGTCCATTTTTATTCGTATTTGGTTCTTCTTTGGATTGATCATCTTGCTGGGTTTATGGTTTATGTCTTATACCTTCAATCAACAAGTAAAGCCCAATGTACGACAGGTCGTAGAAGATACCCTTGCGGAAAATGCTAATATTATCGCGATGTTAGTGGCTGAAGATGTCTATGAAAATAAAGTCAGTACCATTCAGTTTGATGAAAAAATTCAAAAAGCGCTGAATCGAAAACTCAATGCCACGATCTGGAAACATAATAAAAATGAGATCAATCAACAAATCTATATTACCGACAACAAAGGTATCGTCATTTATGACTCACAAGGTATCGCTACAGGACAAGATTACTCACGATGGAATGATGTTTACCTGACCTTAAAGGGAAAATACGGCGTTCGCTCTACACGCAGTTATGAAAAGGACAGCAATAGCAGCACTATGTTTATCGCAGCGCCAATCTATTATCAAGTTGGTCAACAACAGCAATTGATTGGCGTTGTCAGTATTGGAAAGCCCAATATTTCAGTACAGCCTTATATTCAGCGCGCTGAAAATCAGCTGATCCGACAAGCCGCTTGGATTACATTACTCAGTCTGTTTCTTGCCAGTTTGGTGGCCTATTGGCTAAAACACAGTATTGACCGTGTCCGTAAATACGCGCAGGCACTTGCACCTGTCAATCAAACCCCCTATTTTCGTTCGGCAAAAGAACTCAATCAAGTTGCTCAAGCAGTTGAAAATATGCGAGAAAAACTCGAAGATCGTGCTTATGTGGAACACTATGTCAATACACTGACCCATGAACTCAAAAGTCCGCTTACCGCAATTCAAGCCAGTGCAGAACTACTCAAAGAAGATTTACCACTAAATGATCAACAACAATTTGCCACGCATATTCATGAACAAAGCCAGCGCTTACGTAGCCTGATTGATCGAATGCTCTTATTGACCCGTCTGGAAAAATCTAAACATCAAATTGAAATGCAAGATTTCAATTTATCTGAACTGATTCAACAGACTTTAGACCAGCATGCCAGTCAAATTCAAGCCAAAAAAATCCAGTGTTTACTGGATATTGAAGCCAATTGTATGATTGGTGCAGATCGATTTTGGATTCAACAAACCCTAGCCAATATTTTAGATAATGCGCTGGATTTTTCTGCAGATTCAGCAAAAATCCTGATTCGGCTTCATCGTCAAATACACCAGCAGATAGAATTACAGGTTTTTAATGAGGGCGAATGGATTCCAGATTATGCACTCACGCAAGTGTTTGATACTTATTTTTCCTTGCCTCGTCCGATTAGCCAACAACGCAGTTCTGGTATTGGACTGAGCATTGTTAAACAAGTCATTGAACAACACCATGGACAGATTCACATTGGCAATATTCAAGGAAATGAAATCACCATCTTACAACCCCACCAAAAGGGTGTATTGGTAAAAATTCAATTGCCTTAGCACGACCAAACTTCACTTAAAATTCATATAAAAAACCTATACGCCTCAAACAAAACACATTGCTGTTTCGCACACTCAACACTGACAACAAACAACGGCGAAGGAAAACAGTGATGCGATCCAACTTTATTACATTCAAAATTATTGCAATCGCAATTTTAGTTGCCTTATTTGGGATAGGCTTACTCTTTATTACCAGTCTGGTCTCAGAACGACAAGATTATCAACGGGCATTTCTGAAAGAAATTGCACAAAACAATATTAGCCCTCAAACCGTGATTTCACCGTATATCCGTGTGCCCTACAATGAGCAAAAAAACTGCCTCGATGAAAAGAAGGTGGCCTATTTGTGTACTGAGGAACAATGGCTATATATCAGTGCTGACAGCACGCAATGGTCATCCAACTTTAATGTTTCTGACAACACTTATAAACGCACCATCTATCGAGCAATTAGCTACACCGCAAATCTCATGGCCAAAGGCGTATTCCAAAAACCAACACTTGAAAAGAAAGATTACCAATGGGAACGAGCTGAAATTATCTTCCCTGTACATGATCCTCGCGGCTTAGATACCCAACCGAACTTAAACATGCTCAATAAAAGTTATGCTTTTGAAATGAGTGCTCAAGGCAGTAACAGTTCTGGTTTTGACTTTATGTATGTTTCTGCAAAAAAATATCCTGAATTAATCAATGCCATTCAAAATGGTTTCACTTTTGATTTAACCGCCAATATTACGGGTCTGGGAAAATTCACCCTGATCCCAACCAGTCGTAGTGTCACTTATCAGGCCAAAGGCAATTGGGCGGATACCAAATATTCAGGACAAAACTTACCTTTTGCAAAAACCAGTACACCGCAACAATTCACCGCACAATGGAAAAATATTGCTCTAGGTCATCAAAACATCAGTAAATTGATTGATTGCGACAACAATGAGTGTATTCGCCAGTTTAGTAATGGCTATTTTGGCCAAGAACCGGCTTATATGGGAGAACCTAGTCAAAGTATTGGTTTATCAACAGAATTCCTAGAATCAGTCAATGTCTATACACAAACAGATCGTGCGATTAAATACGGTATCGTGATTATCATCATCACCTTTGCTTGTTTCTTTCTCTTCGAAGTGCTTAAAAGCTTACGGATTCACCCCATTCAATATTCTTTGGTGGCGATGGCTCAAGTGGTGTTCTTTGTTTTACTGCTTTCGATCAGTGAATACTATGCCTTTGCATGGGCTTATTTCGTTGCTGGAATTGCCTGTGTCGGGCTCATGAGCTGGTACTTATACTATGTGATGAAAGGTTTTAAAGCCGCTGGCCTATTCAGCATCATCCTGAGTTCACTTTATGCCGTGATGTATATGCTATTGCAATCTTCAGGCAAAACCTTCCTGATCGGCTCTATCATTTCATTTGTTTTACTTGCTGTAGTGATGTTTATTACACGGCATATCGACTGGTATCAAATCAACAATAAGCCTGAGCAAAAACTCAAATCCTATACGCCTCCGCAAGCTTGATAACGGCACAGTGAATAGCTCAAAGCGATTCACTGGCTTAAAAATAGATTCTAAATAATAGGTATTTCAATGAATATTTCCATACCACAGGAGCAGCAACACTTTAAGCAGTTGCAACAACTTTGTCCTCTGCAATGTTCGATTGCATTTTGTTTAAATCAGTTACGTGACGCGCAGATTCAATTTTTAAATTTAGGCAATTTCATTATTTGCCCAGAATATAACTGTTTGATTATTTTTAAGTATAAAATCCTCATTCGTATAGATAGATTCACCAACAAGCAACAAAGTTAATTTGCAGATTGTAAATGATGACGTAAAATTTAAAACATAAACAAACTTTGAGAATGATCATGACTGTACAACGTTTGCACGTAGAAAAACGCTTTTCTGAAATCGCAATTTCGAGAAATTTAGTTCACTTGGCGGGTCAATTGGCTACGGATTTAAGTTTGGATATCAAAGGGCAAACTCAACAGACCTTAGATATCATTGATCGTTTTCTTGCAGATGCGGGCACAGATAAAAAGCACATTATGTCTGTGATGATTTTTTTAAAAGACATCGAAAATGATTATGCAGGAATGAACGAAATCTGGGATGCATGGTGTTCAGATATGCAAGCTCTGCCGAGAACTTGTGTAGAAGCAAAGCTTTATCGACCTGATGTTTTAGTTGAAATGACGGTTGTTGCGGTCAAACCAGAATAAGCTCAATACTAAATTTTGAATGAACTAAAAAATGCATGTTTAAACATGCATTTTTTGCTTAGCTATATGCGCGATTTGAGTACAGATCAAACTTCCCCAGTACATGTTCCTCCAACATTTGCGAATGGCTCATTTCTGAAAATTCTGTTAAAAAATCTTCTCGCAAATCCTGATACTCTGGAATCCCCATATAACGAATCACACGATAACCTGCCGACTGTAACAAGGCATCTTCATAGGTATTTTGATTCGAGCGCTTAATCGCATTGATATCATCTAAAGCAATCACAGCTAAAACTTTATAATCTTTGTCCAGCACAACAAAGTCTGCAAACATTTGCTGATACTTACGACGTGTATGTAAATATTTTGTCGTTAACAAGGCATCAAAAGATACATGAGCCAAGATATTGGCTTCAGGTAAAATTTCTTTTAAACGCGTAAACGTAATTTGTTCATGTGAGTTAAATACTGCTCTTCTTCGTAAAGCACTATCTGCTTGTTGCTTATTTTTCAATCCTTTATAAGCAGCGGCAATCACGACAGCAAGTAATATCAAACTCGCAACGATTATCATGTCCATTTTTCATTTCCTAATTCTTTATTATAATTTGGTCTACGACCAGTTCTTGTGTATCAAAGATACTATTTTTAATCAGTTCAATTTTGTAATATGCCAGACGCATTCTCATATTTGCTTTTTCAAAATAATCAAATAAATCACATTTTTAACTTATTTATTGAACTATTATTTGTTTTATTCACTTGGTATTTCAACCAAATGAATTGAATTGCATCTCATATATATCGCGTATTGAATGCGAATACAACTGAATTTAATGAATCTTGCGTACTATTGTAGGACAAGGATATTCGAGAATTGTGTGTTTTTAGTACACTAAAGTTTTCAACAGTTTACAAAGACTTATCCACAGTTGCGTATTTTTATTATTCAATTGCTGATTTAAGAAAGGATGTTTAGGCATCCTCTCTTATTACTATTTCAAACAGCACCTAAGCTCTACTTTTTGACTTAGACTTTGCTTTGCTATTTCCAGCAAATGGTTTTTTATCACCTGTTTCGCGCGGCGGTAAACCTGTATGTTGTGTCAATATTTGACCACGTTCAGGACGCTTTTTGGTATTGGAAGGACGCGATTGCGTTTTCGCCTGTGAATTACGGCTATCCCCAGTACGCTTTTGCGAATCACCGTCAACAGTCGAATTTTTCTTACGCGCAGATTGGTATTGCCCTTCAGTTCCTTGCGGTTGATAAGTTGGAATCAGATGATGCTTAGAGTTACCAATCAAATCTACCCGGCCCATTTCACGTAATGCATCACGTAGTAATGGCCAGTTGTTTGGATCATGGTAACGCAAGAAGGCTTTGTGTAAACGACGACGCTTTTCACCTTTTACAATATCCACACTTTCGGTATAACGAGCCACTTTGGCCAACGGGTTTTTCCCCGTGTGATACATCGTGGTCGCTGTCGCCATTGGTGATGGATAAAAGGTTTGCACCTGATCGGCACGGAAACCATTTTTCTTAAGCCAGATCGCAAGATTCATCATGTCATAATCCGTTGTTCCCGGATGTGCAGCAATAAAGTACGGGATTAAATACTGTTCTTTACCTGCTTCCTTACTAAAACGATCAAACATCTGTTTAAAGCGATCATAGGTCCCGATTCCCGGTTTCATCATCTTCGACAATGGACCTTTCTCGGTATGTTCTGGTGCAATTTTTAAATAACCGCCAACATGGTGTTGAACCAGTTCTTTGACATATTCAGGGTTCAATACCGCAAGGTCATAACGTAAGCCTGAACCAATCAGAATCTTTTTGATGCCTTTTAATGAACGTGCTTTGCGATAAAGTTGAGTAAGTGGTGCATGGTCGGTATGTAAATTTTGACATACACCTGGATACACACAAGAAGGTTTACGACAGTTCTTTTCAATCTCAGGATCTTTACACTGCAAGCGATACATGTTTGCAGTTGGACCACCTAAATCTGAAATGATGCCTGTAAAACCTGGGGCTGTATCACGAATTTTTTCTACTTCACGTAAAATTGATTCTTCTGAACGGTTTTGAATAATACGACCTTCATGTTCGGTAATCGAACAGAATGTACAACCACCAAAACAACCACGCATGATATTTACAGAGAATTTGATCATATCAAATGCAGGGAAACGCGCTTCACCATAAGCTGGATGTGGTAGACGCGCATAAGGCAAGTCAAACACATAATCCATTTCTTCGGTGGTCAATGGAATCGGTGGTGCATTTAACCATACATCACGTTCACCATGCTTTTGTACCAATGCACGAGCATTCCCCGGATTGGTTTCAAGATGCAAGATGCGGTTGGTATGTGCATAAAGTACAGGATCCGTTGCCACTTCTTCAAAAGCAGGCAAACGAATCACAGCCAATTCACGCGGCGGTAATTTATGTTTAATTGCTTTAGATGTCGGCAATAAACGTACAATCTGGGTATTCTCATCCAGTTGATCACCTTCACGAACAACAGGATTTGCCACCAATTCTTTTTGGAAATTTTGATATTGGGTTAAAGAATTTCCTTTGCCTTGTTCAATTTCACAACCATCTAAATCTTCAGTCATTACATATGGATTGATGATTGGATCAACACGACCAATCGCATCAACATCATTCGATGCAATTTCAACAAACTTGGCTTTAGAAACACGATTAATTTTATTGACGATGAATGCCGTACCACGAACATCGGTGATTTCATGAATTTTTTCGCCTTTGGCAAGACGATGCATAACTTCAACAACAGACCGTTCACCATTGCCATACATCAATAAATCCGCTTTGGAATCCATCAGCACTGAACGACGAACTTTGTCTGACCAGTAATCATAATGTGCAATACGGCGTAATGATGCTTCGATACCGCCCAATAATACGGGTACATCAGGAAATGCTTCACGGCAACGCTGACAATATACAGTTGCTGCACGGTCAGGACGTTTATTGGGTAGATTATCTGGTGAATATGCATCATCAGAACGGATTTTACGGTCAGCCGTATAGCGGTTGATCATAGAATCCATATTACCCGCGGTCACACCCCATGCAATATTCGGTTTGCCTAATACTTTAAATGCTTCGGCAGAAGTCCAATCTGGTTGTGCAATAATCCCGACACGAAAACCCTGTGCTTCAAGCGTTCGGCCAATAATTCCTGAACAGAACGATGGATGATCGATATAAGCGTCACCACATACCAGAATAAAGTCACAACTATCCCAACCGAGTTGATCCATCTCCTCACGTGACATTGGCAAAAATGGTGCTGGTTCAAAGCACGATGCCCAATATTTGTCATAATCAAACAACGCAGTAGGCGCTGTCTGAGCAGTATAAGCGGTCGACATGGTGAGTTTCTCGATTGGCAGTTGGCGATCGGGAGAGATCTAAAATGAAAGTTGATCATTTTACCATGAATTTTACTCATGTTGTTTGATTAAAAAGTAAACATTTCTTCTTATCTTCTATTTAGTCTGTTATTGATAGCTTTTTAAGATGTTAAAGATATTCGTCATCCGTTATAAAAGGAAAATTTACCTATCATGATGGATCGTTTAAAAGCGCAGCGAAATTGAATAGAAAAGCTTATTTAACGCTATTTAGATGCAGCAGCTCATACTTTTACCTGATCTTTATGAAGTGTTTGATTTAGTTTTAAAGCCACCAAGAGCCCGATACAAAGTACACAAGTCATCGTAACTGTTAGGCCAAACCATCCATATTTTTCCCAGACTAAACCACTACTGCTGCCCAAGAAACTTGAACCAAGATAATAACAAAATAGATAAAGCGAAGAACCGACAGCGCGATACTGTAAGGATTGTACCGATACCCAACTGCTTGATGTGGAATGGGCGGCAAAAAATGAGAAAGTAAAAATCAATAGGCCAATCAAAATCACCCATAGTGATGGAATCAGCATCATCCATAAACCCAAAATCATGCTTGAGAACATCACAATCAGCACTTTACCTCGTCCAAATTGACGACTCCAACTGGCTGCACGAGGTGAACTATAAATTCCAGATAAATAGGCTATCGAAATTAAACCAATCCAAGTTTGTGACAATTCAAAAGGTTTTTCTAACAGATGATAGCTCATGTAATTAAACACGGTCACAAAGCATCCCATCAGAATAAAACCTTCGACAAACAATAGTCTCAGCTTTGGGTCAGAAAGATTTTTCTTAAAGGATTCGATAAAACGTGTGAATTGAATGGGATAAGATTTAAAGTGTTTAGAGGCAGGTAAGGCTATGTAAAATGTAATCGCGATCAATAAATTAAGTAGACCAATAATCATCGTCGCAGTTTGCCAAGAGATATAATCCAGCAATACCCCTGCAATCAAACGCCCGCCCATTCCCCCTATTGCTGTCCCTGAAATATACAGCCCCATGGCAAAGCCAACATCTTTTTGTGCAATTTCTTCACCGATATAGGTCATTGCTACAGAAGCAACACCACTAACAGCCAAGCCAATCATCATACGTGTTGCAAGGAATATTTCCCAATACGGTAAAAACGAACTCAGCAATAATAAGCTTGCGGTGGAAAATAAAGAAATGGCCATGATCTGCTTACGACCATAACGATCTGAAATCAGCCCCGCAAAAAGAAGCCCTAAGGCTAAGGCAATGGTGGAAAATGAAAGCGGGAAACTGCTATGGGTTGGCGTAACATGAAAAAAACTTGCCAAAAACGGCATCATCGGCTGAACACAGTACAACGATGAAAATACAGCAAAGCCAGCTAAAAACAATGAAAGTAAAATTGCGATAAAAGGCCGAGTGCCATACTCAATATAAGCTGTAGATTCAGGTGCTTCAGACATAATCATTCCTCATGTCCGTTCAGTATACGCCTATTTTTAACTCTTGATAAAAGCTAAAGTTTTATTACAGACTATGTCTTGATGATTCAAATAAGATATAAATCTTAAATATTTGATTTAAAATAAAATTAGATTAGAAAATGCAGAAATTAGAAAATAAAAAAGAGCATATTTTTAATACACTCTTCTCGTAATTTTTCAATATATTGAGGTTGAATTTAACCCGCAAAAATCTTAAACTTTTCGTTCTTCAATATTTAGTGCATTGATTGCGAGTACCGCTTGAGTACGGTTCTGTACACCTAATTTACGGAAAATTGCCGTCACATGCGCTTTAATGGTCGCTTCCGAAACATCAAGTTCATAAGCAATTTGCTTATTCAATAAACCTTCTGCAACCATCATCAATACACGGAACTGTTGTGGTGTTAACGATTGAATACGTTCAGCTAAAGCTGTTTCATCTGCAGCACGCGGGTCAAAATTCATATTCGCTGCGGGTAAGTTTGGTGGTAACCAAATATCACCATCAAGCACTTGGCGAATTGCTTCCCCAATATGGCTTGGATGTGCAGATTTAGGAATATAGCCCATTGCGCCATGTGCAATTGCACGTTGAATAATGGACGCATCTTCGTGAGCAGAAACCACAATAATAGGAAGTGCAGGATACTGTGCACGAACATGTACCAATGCAGAGAAACCCGATGCGCCTGGCAGATTTAAATCCAACAAGACGAGATCTGGTTCTGGACCATTTTCCAAACGCTCATAAAATTCATTAACAGCCGCAGTTTCACTAATTTGAGCCTGTGGCAAACTATAACGAACCGCCTGAATTAACGCATGGCGAAACAGTGGATGATCATCAACGATTAAAATATTCATAAGCGAAGCGAGAGATCTCTAGCGCAGTTATTTCATTCTAACCGCACTATTGCTATTTAGGATACGTAAATATTAACGAATTTTTGAATAATTTGTCGGCTTTAATTAAAATTCCCTACAATCTTTAGGTCATTTATCGAAATTAAGATTTAAATATCACTTTTAAATATAAAATAAACAGTTAAAAATGAATTACTTATTCATTTTAAGAATATTATTTAACTTCAAATACTTAAAAGACGAAATCGTGCATTATTCAAAGGCTTTCTGGTTTATCTTAAAAACAGATAACCAATCTGTTTTTCATTATTTTACAGCGCTTCGTCAAATATAGATTAATGAATGGCATTCCGAGATTCAATTTATTAGGTTGCCAACATGTCTATTTATACTCAACAAAAACCATTAAATATTGTTGCTGTTTCAGGGGGATTAAATAACCCTTCAAAAACCGAAAGTTTAGTGCAAGCGATTTTAGATGAGCTTGGTCAGGCAACACCGATTCATGTTCATTTTATTAAATTCAGTGAAATAGGCCATTTATTAGGGGGCGCAATTTATCGCAACCAACTGCCACAACGTGTTCAAGATGACTTAGCTGCCGTAGAAGCAGCAGATGCGCTCATCGTGGGAACTCCTGTTTATCGTGCATCATTTACTGGTTTATTTAAACATTTCTTTGATTTTGTTGAACAAACAGCGTTAGTCGATGTTCCTGTATTGCTTGCTGCATCGGGTGGTAGTGACCGTCATGCTTTAGTTCTAGAGCATCAGTTACGTCCATTATTTAGCTTCTTTCAAGCGCAAACTCTGCCTATTGGTGTCTATGCAACAGATCGTGACTTTACGCCTGAGTACACCATTAAAAGTGAACACATCCAAGACCGTATTACTTTAGCTGTCGCACGTGCATTGCCAATTTTAGAATGGGCGCCTGCAAAAGGTCAGCGAGCAGAAGTGGTGAAAGCCAAAACAGAACAAGCCAATCAAAATTTAGGCATCAACAAACAGATTGAGCAAGATGATGTGCTTCCTTCCGCGGCGATACCAGACTTGGATGCTGCAGAGTCTCGTCTACATGCAAAATCCAAAACACCACAATCACAGGTTGCTTAAACGTAACCTTGTTATGAATAAATCATAAAAAATTGAGGGTTATGATATGTCACAGTTTTCATCGAATAATGGTCAAGCAATTCGATTTGCCTATTGGGTTCCCAATGTCAGTGGCGGCTTAGTGGTCAGTAATATTGAACAACGTACAGACTGGAGCTATGACTACAATGTACGTTTGGCACAAGCTGCCGAAAAAAGTGGTTTTGAATATGCCCTCACCCAAATTCGTTTTACCGCAGGGTATGGCGCTGAAAATCAACATGAATCTGTGAGTTTTAGTCATGCACTTTTAGCCAAAACTGAAAAATTAAAAGTAATTGCAGCAATTCTTCCAGGACCTTGGAAACCGGTTTTAGCCGCAAAACAGTTGGCGACCATTGATTATCTGACCAATGGACGTATTGCGATTAATGTAGTAAGTGGCTGGTTCCGTGGCGAGTTTGATGCCATTGGTGAGCCATGGCCGGAACATGATGAACGCTATGTTCGTTCAGAAGAATTTATTCGTACGTTAAAAGGTATTTGGACAACAGATAACTATAGTTTTGATGGTAAATATTATCAGTTTAAAGACTACACTTTAAAACCAAAACCTTTGCAGAAACCCCATATTGAAGTATTCCAAGGTGGAAGTTCACGTGCTGCACGTGACATGGCTTCGCGTGTTTCGGATTGGTACTTTACCAATGGCAATACACCTGAGGAACTCAAAAAACAAATCGATGATATTCGTGAAAAAGCCAAGCTAAATAATCACTCAGTCAAAATTGGGGTCAATGCGTTTATCATTGCTCGTGACACTGAAGAAGAAGCTAAAGCAGTGCTACAAGAGATTATTGACCAAGCCAATGTTGAAGCGGTCAATGCCTTTGGCGATGCAACCCGTGAAGCGGGCGCGGCATCTAAAGAAGGTGAAGGTAACTGGGCAAAATCAACATTTGAAGACTTGGTGCAATATAACGATGGCTTTAAAACTAATCTGATTGGCACACCGCAACAGATTGCAGAACGTATTGTTGCACTCAAAAATGTAGGTGTAGATTTAGTGTTATCTGGCTTTTTACATTTCATTGAGGAAGTTGAATATTTCGGTGAAAAGGTCTTGCCTTTGGTTCGTCAAATTGAAGAAGCACAAAAAGATCAAATTACTGCAAAATCAGCTTAAGGTTTATCTCTTCATCGATGGTGCTGTGAAAACAACAATAAATAACTAAAACAGCTTTGCAGCTTTCCCTCTTGACTCGGCTTGAGGGATTTTTTTTTTAGAATAAATAAAAAGTATTTATAAAAAATAGAATCGTATAAATCAGTACAATTATCCTTATATAAATTAGCAAACTTTTGCTTTTTGTTTTATTGAATCATCGAGTGTATTTGTTCTATACATATACTCAACAACCGCAATCTTGGAAAAAATTTCTTTCAACCTTAAAATACGCCCTTTTTGTAGCATAGATGGAAAAAGTGGGTATGGTAGTTTTAAATAAAACAAAAACGATATTTTGCGTCCTCATCGGCAGCATGAGCTTGACGACCTATGTAAACGCCAACGAGATACCTGCAACGTCTATAAAGGTTGAAACTGCGATGAATACTGCATTTCAGCCATTAATGAAAACTTATGCAGTGCCCGGTATGGCAATAGGTATTTTGTATAACGGAAAAAGTTATGAAAAATACTACGGCGTACAATCACTTGCGAATGCAAAAGCCGTAAATAAAAATACTCTTTTTGAACTAGGTTCAGTCAGTAAGATTTTTACTGTAACAGCAGGTACTTATGCACAAAATTTAGGCAAAATTTCTCTTCAAGACCATCCCGGTAAATATATACCCACATTAAAAAACTCAGACATTAATCAAGTCACACTCTTAGAATTGGCCACCTATACCAGTGGTAATCTTCCATTGCAATTTCCTGATCAAATAAAAACAGATGCGCAAACACTTAAATATTTTCAAGATTGGAAAGTCAAAAACCCGATTGGTCAATTTCGACAATATTCTAATCCAAGCATAGGCTTATTCGGTGAAGCGACCGCTAAAGCCATGAACATGCCTTTTAGCGCTTTATTAGAACAAGTGATCTTCCCCAAACTAGAACTCCAACATACTTATGTTCAAGTTCCTAAAGCACAACAAGGCAACTATGCCTTTGGTTATGATCAAAATAATCACCCGCTTCGGGTCACTGCTGGCGCTTTTGATGCGCAGGCCTATGGTGTAAAATCTAGCCTACCGGACATGCTACATTTTTTAAATTTAAACTTAAATCCAGATCAAGCCAAAGCAGCGATTAAACCCGCAATTCTAGCGACACATACTGGTTACTTTAAAATGGGTGGTATGACCCAAGCCCTTGGCTGGGAATCGTTCAGCTACCCAGCAACATTAAACACACTATTAGAAAGCAACTCTGATCGGGTTGTGATGCAATCCAACCCTGTTGAAAAAACCCTCGTGAAGACTGGTTCAAGAGTCTTTCATAAAACTGGCTCCACCAATGGTTTTGGGACATATGTGATTTATATTCCACAAGAGAACTTTGGCTTGGTGATGTTGATGAACAAAAAAATCCCCAATGCTGAGCGAATTAAGGCAGCGTATGAAGTGCTCAATAGCTTAAAGCAAAAATCCAATCCTTGATGCTGAAACATGTCAGATCTGGCTAGGCTTTTGCTTTGTACATTGTTAAATCATTCATACTGTATCTATTGCATGGCAACATAATTGTCGCTGTTGGTAGGGGTATAACCTACCCCTTATCCAACACAGATTTTTCAATCTAAGATAAGGCAATACCAACGCTAAAGCGCTAAGAATGAACTTCTATAAAATGTCATCGGTCGGCTTAGGTTCAAGCGTAAAAACTTGGATCGGGCACTTTTCCAGTCAATACCCATTCCCCTACTTCCTGATACTTATAATCAATCGGATCATGCAAAGTCTGAGTACGGACATTTCGCCAAAAACGATCTAAATTCAATTTGGCTGTTGTCGCTCTGGCACCCATCACTTGAAAAATATTCTGCGTTATAAACAGTGAGCTATTGGTTGCAGCAATTTTTGCAGTCGCAATGGCAATTGAGACTTCACCACGTTGTTCTGCTGTTAATTGCTCACCAATATTCCAAGCCGTTTGCAATGCTGCAATGGCTTTATCGGCAAGTAAACGTACACTTTCAAGCTGTACATAAAACTCAGCAAAATGCTTCTGGTTAAACGGATCATTCACCGCATTTTCAGCCAAAGACGTTGACCATGCTTTCTGACTTTTTATTGTTTGTCGCGCAAGGTCAAAGGCACCTTCAGCAACGCCTAAAAACAGATGCACAAAAATCAATTGTGCAATCAAAGGTCGTAAACTGGAGTAAGGTGTACTTAATGGTCCTGGATTTAACAGTAACTCATCTTTGTGAATTTTGACCTGTTCAAAATGACTGGTACCGCTATCTGTTTGACGCTGCCCCATATTATTCCAATCACCTAAAAAACTTACCCCTTCTCGACATGTTGGGATCACAGCTATCAGTAATTTTCCAGCATCATTAAAGCCCGAACAAAGCAGTATGTCTGAATCTATTGATCCTGAGCAAAAGCTTTTATCACCATGAAAAATAAAGTCGTTCTCAGTGAGTTGTTGTACCTTCGTGCGCTGATCTAAAGGGTTTAAAGTATTACCCCAAAACAAGTTATTGCGGGCGGTGTGTTCAAACCATGACGAATATTGTTCAGGCTGAGCAAATAACTGCACAGTGGCGATTAGTAAATGATGAAAGCCATATACATGTGCTAAGGAACTATCGACTTGTGCAATACTTTGAATGGTCTGGAAAATTGTTTTCCAGTTTGCTCCTTGCCCGCCATATTGTTGTGGAATAGACAGTCCCAATAAACCACTTTGACGAATCAAATCCCGTTCCAGCTTCGGATTACCACCTGCTTTATCACGCTCAGCAGCAGTCTGCGCAAATTGTTCTGCCAATTGCTTTGCCGTTGTTAAAGCAGAAAGGTTTAACGCCTGTTGAGGTGCATTCATCATATTTACTCTTATTCCCAGTGCCTTGAGCTTATCAAATCAAGTAAGATTTCCTTATCTCAATGCCTGCATTACTTATTCTGTGGGTTGAAAATCAATAACAAAAAATACCGCTAGAATTTCTCTAACGGTATTCAACTTTTGGCTAGCAAAATCAAGAGACTTCAAACATTAAGAATTGGCCTTAACCTCCGTAATTAACTGATCTACCACACCTGGATCAGCCAAAGTAGAAGTATCGCCTAAACTATCTAGCTCATTGGCAGCAATTTTTCTTAAAATGCGTCGCATGATTTTTCCAGAACGGGTTTTTGGCAAAGCAGGTGCCCAATAAATTGCATCAGGTGTTGCCACAGGTCCCAGCACTTTACGTACCCAACTGACCAATTCTTTACGTAATTCTTCAGTTTCAGCTTCACCCGCCTGCAAGGTCACATAGGCCGCTATCCCTTGCCCTTTAATCTCATGTGGCATACCAACAACTGCTGATTCAGCAACTTTTGCATGCGCAACCAATGCACTTTCAATTTCAGCAGTGCCCAACCGGTGACCTGAAACATTCAGAACATCATCTACACGACCCGTAATCCAGTAATAACCATCTTTATCACGACGCGCACCGTCACCAGTAAAATAACTTCCAGGATAAGTTGAGAAATACGCTTCAATAAATCGCTCAGGATCACCCCAAATGGTCCGCATTTGCCCCGGCCAAGAATTCTTAATAATCAAATTGCCTTCTGCTTCACCTTCGAGTTCTTGACCCTCAGCATCAACCAATGCAGGTTGTACACCAAATAACGGACGAGTTGCCGAACCTGGTTTAAGTGGAGTTGCACCAGGTAGTGGGGAAATTAAAATACCACCTGTTTCAGTTTGCCACCATGTATCCACAATTGGACAACGGCTTTCACCCACAACGGTATAGTACCAATTCCATGCTTCTGGATTAATCGGCTCACCCACGGTACCCAATAGACGCAAACTGCTACGGTCACTTTCACGCACAAAAGCATCACCCTCACGCATCATGGCGCGGATCGCTGTTGGTGCAGTATAGAGAATGGTAATGTTATGCTTATCTACAATATGACCTGTACGTGCCCATGTTGGATATTGTGGGATACCTTCGGACATGACGGTGGTTGTACCATTGGATAATGGTCCATAAAGCACATAAGAATGCCCCGTAATCCAACCCACATCTGCGGTACACCAGAACACATCATCTTGTTTAATATCAAAAACTTCACGGAAAGTTGAATTTACATAAGTTAAATAACCACCCGTAGTATGTAACACCCCTTTAGGCTTTCCTGTTGATCCAGACGTATATAAAATAAATAAAGGATCTTCGGCATCCATCGGTTCTGGCGGACAGATATCTGTGACCGTCATAATTTCCATGTGATACCACAGGTCACGCCCCTCCTGCATTGTTATTGGATGACCTGTTCGATGCACCACAATCATTTTTTCAACGGAAGTGGTTCCATCCAACGCCAATGCTGCATCTACATTCTCTTTTAAAGGAATCGTTTTACCACCACGCATACCTTGGTCGGCTGTAATCACCAATTTAGCTTGACTGTCATCTATTCGACTTGCCAATGAGTCTGGAGAGAACCCACCAAATACCACACAATGCACTGCCCCTATTCGAGTACAGGCCAACATGGCGATCGCCGCTTCAGGGATCATCGGCATATACAAAATGACTCGATCACCTTTCCCGATTCCATTTTTCTTTAAGACATTGGCAAAACGACACACTTCATCATGTAGCTCTTCAAAAGAAATGATTTTATGGCGAGATGGATGATCCCCCTCCCAAATAATTGCTGGTTTCAGTGGGTGTTCTTTTAAATGACGATCTAAACAGTTGGCACTGACATTCAGTTGCCCATCTGCAAACCATTCAATTTTAAAATTATCTTTGTCGTAGCTGGTATTTTTTACTTGGGTGAAAGGCTTAATCCAGTCTAACTTCTTTGCAGCTTCTGCCCAAAACTCATCTGGATGGTCTACTGACTGTTGATAACGATCAAAGTATTCTTGTTCATTGGTCCTTGCTGTTTTTACAAATTGTTCTGGAACTGGATAGATTTCATTCATATTCTGCTTCCTTGATGTATCACCTCATCACGAGATGTATGCCTACTTTCTTGATTTTATTTGCTGCATGTCTTCAGTATTACGATAGCGCATTTCGGTTAACAATTGTGCTTTGGTCGTAGACACGGGGGTCACTTTAACCATCGGAAAATCTTAAGTCATTTGCCAAAATATTCGAATTTTCAATATCTATGGAGTTTTTTTGATCTTATAATTTGTATTCAGAAGTGCATATGGTTTTTTTCAGAAAAAAACATTTCCTTACCGAACTCATTCAACTGGACACGATCGTCATGCAAATACAAGAATCGTCGACATTTTTTTCAAAGCATCAAGTATCACCGGTAGATTATCCTCTTTCAACTCAAGGTCGTTTTAACCGCTTAAGTTATATTGCTTGGTTTGGATTCTTGCATCTCATTTTTACTGTTGCATTGCTTGCCCTCGGTCTAGTCTTTGGCATTGTGAATTTAAATTCACTGCAATTCAGTCAACATGCAATAAATTCGATTTCAGGATTAGGACAGTTCACTTACCTCTTACTCAGCTGTCTTTATTTTTATGCAATGATAGTTGTAATTATTCGCAGGCTGCATGATCGTAATAAATCTGGTTGGTTTATTCTGTTATTGCTGATTCCAATTGTGCAATTCTTGACTCTACTGTATTTACTCTTTGCGCGTGGTTGTAATCGTGCCAACCGTTTTGGCCACCCACGCCCATCGACTTTTATTGAAAAATTAATGGCTTGGCTCATGATAATAGGCTTTATCATCAGCTTATTGACCTCTCTAAGCGTAGTGTCATTTATGATGGGGACTGGAGAAATTGAAAATCCAACAACAATCATTGAAAAAGGAACTAAATATTTTTAAGGATAATTGGGGTCTGTTGACAATTCGTCTATGTTTGCGACTACGTGTGTTTTTTAGGCGATACTAGGCGCGAAATACGAAATTTAGTCATTCTAAATGATGAGAAACGTCGTTTCGCAAGGTAACGACGTAGCGGCAAAAAACACGCTAGTCCCCCGCTGCGCCTTGCGCTGCAAACAAAGCAGTGCTTTGTTCTTGCTCAGGGTTGTGGCTAAAATTATCTCAGCCTACGTTATGAAACTCGAAAATAGTCTCGCTATTCTCTTCGTTTCATGCCTTGCCTGCTCAATTTTAACCTACAACGCAAGCCATTTATGAAATGCCTACAGACCCCATTCCTTGATGATCCACTAACATGGGTTGAATATTGATTCACAAATATTATTTTTAATAGTCCGTCATAAGAAAAACTGTAATCAAAGCTTAACTTCTTTGAAATTTCAGGCAAAATATGCCAATTATTTTATTGGACATGATTGTGGCTGAAGAAGCAAATGCATTGAGTACCGTTGCGCAAGACACGACTCAATTGATCCATTCTGCAGGCGAAAAAACTGCACAAACAGTGATTCAACATACTGAAAAATATAAAGACGCATACTCAACCATCGATAAGTTTGTTGATGGTTTTTGGGAGCGTATGCCATATTTATGTATTGCGCTGATCGTCATCACTATTTTCTGGTTGCTGTCTAAGCTTTTTAAATTCTTTGTCCGTAGAACACTCGAAAACCGTACCTATACGCGCCAAAATTTAGTTCTGGTACTGAATCGTGTCGGCAGTACCGCAATTATCTTTTTTGGTTTCTTAATTGCCATGGTCATTGCAATTCCAGGCTTTACTCCTGCTCAACTGATGAGTGCTTTGGGGATTGGTTCGGTCGCGATTGGTTTTGCATTTAAAGATATTTTCCAAAATCTACTTTCTGGAATTTTGATTCTTTTGGGCGAACCGTTCAAGATTGGTGATGACATCATTGTCAACAATATGGAAGGTACTGTTGAAGATATTCAAATTCGTGCAACTTTTTTACGTTCCCCTGATGGACGACGTATCGTGATTCCAAACGCAACTGTGTATACCAGTGCCGTGACGGTAAATACCGCTTACCAACGCCGTCGTTGTGAGTTTGTGGTTGGGATTGGTTATGAAGATGATGTACAGAAAGCCAAAGATATTATTCTTAAATTGCTTGATAAAGACCAACGTATTTTAAGCCAGCCGGGCTTTACTGTGAATGTTTCTGCTTTGGCGGATTTCTCTGTCAATTTAACCGTTCGTTGGTGGGTAGATACCACCCAAGTGGTTACTGCAGCATCAATCAGTGAAATTCAAGAACGGGTACTTGAAGCCTTTGCGGATAATAATATTTCGATTCCCTATCCTGTTCAGGAAGTCAAAGTTTACCGCGGTGATCCATCAGCGGATGACATTGAATCAGCTCGTGCTAAATAAACGCCCCAATACATAAGGGATCGCGGTTTCAGTACGCAAAATACGGTTGCCTAAGTTCACTGCTTGGCAGCCGTTTTTTATCAGTAAATCTACCTCGTAAGGTATAAAACCACCTTCAGGCCCAATGATCACAGTACATGAATGATCGATAGCAAATGGCATTTTTTGTTCGGTATACGGATGCGCAATATAAGCAGGATTCTGTGGCGTAATGAAGCTAGGTAAGACATCTTCAACAAAGGGTTTAAAGCGTTTATATAGTTCAATTTCGGGAGCAATTGTGTCTCCTGCCTGTTCTAATCCCAAGATGATGTAATGATCAATTTGCTGTAAAAAAGGACTTTGCCAATAACTTTTGTCAACCCGATAACTATGAATTAAAATTAATTTTTCTACCCCCAGTGTCACCGCATCCATGATTAAACGGCGTAAAACTTTGGGCCGTGGTAATGCCACTATTAAAGTTACGGGCAATTTTGCTGGAACAGGCTGTTCTTGAATTGGTCGAATTAAAATCCTATGTTCCGAGGTATCAACAATTTCAGTTAAATAACGACTGGCGCCTCGAACGCCAACTTTAAGCATATCTCCGACTTTCGCAGCAAGATGTGTGTGCAAATGTTCAACTTGCCTTTTTGAACTGATTGTCCAAGTTTCAGCTTGTGTTTGATGAGGATCAAGAAGGACGATATTCATAAAATTCTGGTTCGTTTTACTTTTAGCTAATGGTGTTTATTCATCAGCAATGTATAAATTATAAATATTGATCAATCACTGCAATATGTTTGTATAAAGAACCCTTATTACGCTTTAAAACATCAATCGCATGTTGGCTTAACTGCTGGGCAAAAGCTTGATCTTCCAAACAACGCACCAATAACTGAACCACCTCATCGACTGTTTTCCCTACTTTTAAGGCATCTGCCTGTAAGAACTCATCCACAATCGCTTGAAAATTAAAATAATGTGGTCCAATTACGGTGGGTACATCTAAAACCATAGCCTCTAAAATATTATGCCCACCACCGGGTTCATTTAACGATCCACCAACAAAACAAGCTTGGCTCAATGCATACCACAGCCACATTTCGCCCATACTGTCTGCCAAATAAACTTGGGTATTCGACTCGATCGCTTGCTCTAAGCTACGACGCTGTGTGGTTAAATTTAAACTTTGTGCAGCAGCAAAAACCTCATCAAAACGTTCAGGATGGCGAGGAACAACAATCAACAACCAATCTGGATATTGTTCTAAATAGGTTTTAAATGCGAGAAATAATTTTTCTTCTTCAGGTGCATGTGTACTGGCGATGGTGATGATTTTTCGATTTGCTAAATTCCAGTCCTGCTGCAATTGTTGTGCTTTATGAATAAATTGTTCAGGTGCAGAAATATCAAATTTAATACTTCCAAGTACTTGTGTTTTATCCTGTGGCATACCTAAATCTATAAATCGTTGTTGCGTAGCAGTATCTTGCGCCAATAACTGATCTAATTTCTGTAGCATTGGACGGGTTAGGCTTGGAACTTTGGCATAGCCTTTGGCAGATTTTTCTGAAAGCCGTGCATTCACTAAAATACAAGGCACTTTAAACTGTTGAGCTTGGTCAATAAGATTTGGCCATAGTTCAGTTTCAACCAAAATCAGCAATTTGGGTTGGTATTTCTGATAAAAATCAGCAACTAAATAGCGCTGATCGGCAGGCAAATATACCGCTTGAAATAATGCTTGATAAGGTGCTTTTAAGAATAACGATTTGGCACGTGCTTGACCTGTTTTTGTCGTATTGGTGACTAAAACACTATGACCTGCTTTTAAATAATGTTCTATTAAAGGCTGAGCAGCATTGGTTTCTCCGACTGAAACACAATGAAACCAAATGGCATGCTGATTCTTTACATCTTGAAAGGGGCCAAATCTCTCAACACATTCTTGTTGGTATTCTGCGCTATCTTTCGCACGCTTTTTGATACGCCATTGATATAAAGGCTTAACGATTTTAAGTGCTGTGTTATACCAAAAAGGAGTAGCCAAGCAGAATGTCTCAATATAGATGAATCGGCAAATATAACAGAGCCATATTCAGTTGTTAATGAATAATATTTAACGATTTGTTGTCAGCATGGTACTAGACCTTATGCTAGAGCAAATCTGATCTATCAACCAGCAATAACGCTGGCAAAACTTGGCTTTGCAGGGATGAAAAACGGTTTTTGGTTAAGAACTATGTTGTACGCCTTAACCAATGGCGATATCCATATCGCCATCCACTGGATCAGCGCTGTAGTGGTCAAATATTCAAAGACTAAGCCTTTGAATATACGATGTGGAATGTATTCCATGCATACTAACAGAGCATATAGTCTCAATATTATACTAAAGCAGGATAATCAATATAGCCTTCTGCAGTTTGTGAACCAATCATATTTTCGAACACCAATTCATTTAAAGGTGCATCTTGAATCAAACGTTCATACAAATCAGGATTGGCAATATAAGCCTTGCCGAAAGACACAGCATCTGCTTGACCTGATGCCAAGAGTTTGATGGCATCCTCACGGCTTAAACGCATATTGGCAATATATGGCACACCGTTTGAACGTTGTTTCATATATTCACTGATACTGTCATCGGCTAAATATTCACGTGTAAAGAAGAACGCAATTTTACGCTTACCCAATTGTTCCAAGACATAACCAAAGGTTTCACGTGGATCAGCATCACCCATATCATGCTCATCACCACGAGGCGCTAAATGTATGCCCACACGGCCTGCGCCCCATACTTCAATTAAAGCATCCATCACTTCAAGTAAAAGACGTGCACGGTTTTCAATAGGACCACCATATTCATCTTCACGATGATTGGTTGAGCTTTGTAAGAATTGATCAATCAGATAGCCATTGGCTGCATGTAATTCAACGCCATCAAAACCAGCCGCTTTGGCTTTAATTGCAGCCTGTTTAAACTGTTCAGTGATGGTATGAATTTCGGAGATTTCCAAAGGGCGTGGCACGACATATTCACGTTTTGGACGTAGTAAGCTGACTTGTCCTGCTTGTTGTATTGCACTTGCAGATACAGGCGTTTCACCATCGAGTAGATCTGGATGTGAGACACGTCCCACATGCCATAACTGCGCCACAATCAAGCCACCTTGATCATGAACTGCTTGGGTTACAGACTTCCAACCTTCAACCTGTGCATCGGTAAATAGCCCTGGTGTATTTGAATAGCCATTGGCTTGTTCAGAAATCACTGTTGCTTCAGAAATGATTAAACCCGCACTGGCACGCTGTGCATAGTGTTCAGCCATGATTGCTGTGGGTACCCGATCAGCAGTAGCACGGCTACGGGTTAAAGGCGCCATCACGACACGATTTTTTAAATGTAAATCACCAAGTACAAGGGGAGAGTTAAGTTCAGCCATATTTGCCTCATCACTCGCTTTCTGATTGAGATCAGGCGTTAAAGCGAGTTTTGTAGATAATCAATATATTGCTGAATGAGAGCTTCATTACGCGAGAAATATGACCATTGCCCATACTTTTCGGCCTGAATTAATCCTGACTGTTGCAAAACAGACAAATGATTTGACATCGTAGATTGAGAGACATTACCGAGCTTCTCGATATTCCCTGCACAGACACCACGACCAAAGCCACCGCACTGCTCTTCCGACAAATATTGTTGTGGCTTCTTGAGCCATTCCAAAATTTGTCGGCGAGTCGGATTCGCTAATGCTTTAGAAATTAAATCAATATCCATCTTAGACACATTCAATTCAGAGCAAAGCTCCATTCAGCATCTTTGCACCCAATATATCGCATTTTTTCGATTTTAATATCGATTTTTTTAGATATATTGCAAAAATACGAATAAAGCTTTGCTTTTGTTAAAAATTTAAATTAAAGACCTTGTTTTAAGCTGGCTTCAATAAATTTATCTAGATCGCCATCCAATACTGCACCCGTGTTCGAGTTCTCAACACCAGTACGCAAATCTTTAATACGAGAGTCATCCAGTACATATGAACGAATCTGACTCCCCCAGCCGATATCCGACTTTGAATCTTCAAGTGCTTGAGCAGCTTCATTACGTTTACTCATTTCCAGTTCGTACAATTTTGCACGTAACTGTTTCCAAGCATGATCACGGTTTGCATGTTGTGAACGCTGATTCTGGCATGCCACCACAATCCCAGTTGGTGCGTGAGTCAAACGTACTGCTGAGTCAGTTTTGTTAATATGCTGACCGCCTGCACCAGATGCACGATATGTATCTGTACGTACGTCAGCAGGATTAATATCAATCTCAATATTATCGTCCACTTCAGGCGATACAAATACTGCCGAGAATGAGGTATGACGGCGATTACCTGAGTCAAATGGTGACTTACGTACTAAACGATGTACGCCAGATTCGGTACGTAACCAACCATAAGCATACTCGCCTTCAACACGGATTGTTGCAGATTTAATCCCTGCAACATCACCATCTGATTCTTCCATTAATTCTGCTTTAAAGCCATGACGTTCGATCCAACGCATATACATACGTAACAGCATTGAAGCCCAATCTTGTGCTTCTGTACCGCCGGAACCCGCTTGAATTTCCACATAACATGGATTTGGGTCCATTGGATTACTAAACATACGACGGAATTCAAGTTTTGCTAACTCTTCTTCCGCTGCAGTCAATTCCGACTGAACATCTGCCAATAAGCTTTCATCATCTGCTTCAACAGCAAGATCAAGCATCGCTTGTGCATCATCAAGCTGTGTCGCCAAGCCTTCTAAAACGTTGATCACGTTTTCAAGCTCGCCTTTTTCTTTTGCCATCGCCTGTGCACGGCTTTGATCATTCCAGATCGCTGGATCTTCTAACTCGCGGAGAACCTCTTCTAAACGCTCTTTCTTTAGATCGTAGTCAAAGATACCCCCGTAGTGTTAGACCACGGTCATTTAAGTCTTTTAGCTGAACTAGATAAGGATTAATTTCCACGAGTTTTAATCTCACATTTGACGTCTTTTAATTCGCAGGCATTCTACCACAGAGTGGAAAAAGTTGAGATATGGGATTTTATAGATCCATCTATAGCTCAATAACGCTATAACAAGAGAAGTGAAATGCATTGATTTTTTTGCAATCAGAAAAATCGTCATATCGTAGTCAAAGCTTGTGTTGATAAACTCTACAATTGATCATTTACTTAAAAGTATTTTAATTTCCGAATACTTTTTTATTACTAATTATGTCCAAGCCTTACTCAAAGCGTACCAATATCCACACTATCTACACAATTTTAATAAAACAAAACATAAGTTTTATACATTTATTTTCAATAAGTTAAATAAATTTTGTTACACAAACTCACCAATATTACATTTCAGTTACTATAGCGTGGTTGACGATTTTCATATTTGCCCTAGACTCGAAATTGTAACCAAACATGTATAAATCAATCAATTCTTCATAGGGGCGAATTCCATGAAAAAATTAGCAATCGCATCTGCAATCTTTTCCGTAGCCGCTTTAACTGGCACTGCACATGCTTACCAAGCCGAAGTTGGTGGTTCATATACATATAATGATCCAGATAATTTTGATGCAACTCATAGCTTTGGTGTAGATGGTACTTATTATTTTAAACCAGTACAAACTCGTAATTCACCGCTTAATGAGGCTGCATTCTTAGATCGCGCAAGTAATGTAAAAGCCAATGTAAATTATGCTAAAAATGATGGTGTAAAAGACAGCCAATACGGTGCAGGTCTTGAATACTACGTACCTAACTCAGACTTCTATGTAAGTGGTCGTGTAGGTCGTGATGAACTTGAAGTTGATAACACCAACATCGACAATAAAGTAACAACTTATGGCGCTGAAGTGGGTTATTTACCAGCTCCTGGTTTATTACTTGCACTTGGTGTGACAGGTTATGATGTTAAAGATGGTGATGACGGCGCAGACCCAACTGTACGTGCTAAATATGTAACTAAAGTAGGTCAATATGACGCTAACTTTGAAGCTTTTGGTGCATTCGGTGACTTGGATGAGTACAAAGTACGTGGTGACTTGTATTTAGATAAGACCTTAAGTGTAGGTGCTGACTACTACAACAATGATTTAACTGATCGTGATGAATGGGGTATTTCTGCGAAGAAATTCTTTAATCAAAATGTTAGCTTAGAAGGTCGTGTAGGTTTTGGTGATGACTACAACACTTACGGCGTTCGTGCTGGATACCGTTTCTAAGTTTAAATCTATTTAGCAATCGCTCTTTTGGAGCAACAAAAGCCAGTCAATTGACTGGCTTTTTTATAGGTGTATGAATCTTAAGTAAAGTGACATTGGCAGCATTACACAAAATCGAGAGAAGTTAAGTAATAATAGTCATTAGCTCATATAAATTGTGTATTGTTGATTATTACGCATCACTAAACTCCTTGATACGTTGCCAATTTTCAGCGATATCTTCCATACTGAAACATTCAACTCGCGCGAGGTTTTCAGGATAAATAACCTCTGGATTCTCGCAAAAACGTGTTGCTGTAAACTGGCTATTACTGGCACGGAGAATGATACCTGTATCTTGGCATAATGAGCTCGCCAAATAGAGAACACCTGGGCTTACCCATTCTGGTTTAAGGTCCTCTGATGGTTGAGTCATCCCCCACATACGGGTTTTCGCAACAGGGGAGATTGCATTAACCAGAATACCAGATGGTTCGCCTTCTTTGCTTAAGGCGTTCATGATTCCTATTTGAGCCATTTTACCCGCTGCATAAGCAACAAGACCCGACTGTGCATACTGTTGATACATGGCGCGGTCAGATGTGTTCAGTACAATCCGTGCAGATGAAGACTGCTTGAGATGCGCCCAAGCATACTTACTTAACCAAATCGGTGCACGCACATTAATACCAATTGCACGCTCAAGAAAATCATTTTCCTGGTCTGCTATTGACTGATAACCCACCCATCCAGCGTTATGAATCAAAATATCCAACCCGCCAAATTTCTCAATAGCCAGCGCCACAAGCTGCTTGCAACCAGCCTCATCATCTAGGCGCCCACTGTGTTCAACTAACTGCCCATCAGATGCTTTCAAAGCACGGACTGTCTCGGCAACTAGGCTCTCATCAGCTCCCTGACCAAGCCGATCTGTACCTAAATCACTGATGACGACACGAGCACCACGATCAAGTAATGCTTGTGCATAAGCGCGTCCAAGCCCTTGGCCTGCGCCAGTGACGATAGCAACTCTATCTTTAAAAATCTTATTTATGTGAGTATATTTCTGTTCCATCATGCATCTTCGTAAACCTCAATGTCATGATGATGGAACATCTACCTGAGTCCGTAAAATATATTATTTATACCAAAACAATATTTAAAATATCTCAATCTTCGGCTCGAATGCCATTATGTCACGTACTGTATTAATCAACCTGTCCCGAATTGCGCAGTGTTTATGTTCATTCCATACCATCAACAATTCGACATGCAGTAATGAATCTGGCGCAACCACCTGAATTGGACGAAATACCACGTCCTTTCGCTCGTGCTGTACAAGTGAAGCTGGCAATAATGCAACACCAAAACCACCAGCGACTAATGCCACCAATGTTTGAAGTTGTCTTGCTTGCTGGGCAATAAGTGGAACAAAACCTGCTGCCTGACAAAGCTGAATTAGTTGGTCATGAAAACCCTGACCCAAATGTCGGGGTGATGAAACAAAAGCCTCTTTACAAAGTTCAATCAGCGAGACTGTCTCAGAGTTTGCAAGAAAGTGTGTACTCGGCAGAGCGACCACGATGGACTCTCTCAGAATGGGCTCAAATCGAAGGCCTGGTGCGGTTCTACCAGGCCTTCTCATAAAAGCAAGATCAGCATTACCACCTTCTAGAGCTTCAACCTGTTCTTGTGTCGTGGCTTCTTGCATCGTAAATGAAACAGCAGTATAGGTAGAATGGAAATGGCGTATTGCTGAAAGTAATCCGACATAAGGTGTGATGTTAATGAAAGTTAACCTGAGATGACCATCTATACCTTGTGCCACACGCCGGGCTTGTTCAACACTATCATCAAGAAGATACAGCACTTTTTTAGCCGACGCTAAAAAGTTTGTACCAGCCGGCGTTAGTGATACACTACGATTGGAACGCTCAAAAAGCGGTGTACCAAGCTGCTGTTCCAACCGACGAATAGCTTGGCTTAGTGGCGGCTGTGCCATGTGAAGCCACACAGCTGCCCGATTGAAATGCAATTCCTCGGCTACAGCAATAAACTGGTAAAGCAATCTGGTTTCTATCATAAGACTTTATTTATATCACTATGCATGCATTTATATCTAAATAATATGATTAATCAGACTACTGGTCGAGCCTGATACTAGTGATCGTGACGTTAAAACTATTAAGATAATTCACTTTTTAAAGTGGGTGTCTGTAGGTTGAGAACGTCCAATAGTAATTACATTCCGCCTTCATGATAAGCCACCCCCTCTTTTTCTTATAAATTTTATCTGCAAGATGATGAGACAAAAAAGAGCACCTAAGTGCTCTTTTTAAAAGTAATTTATCAAATTCTACCAAGAATAAAGCCCTTGGCGTAATTCAGGCAAGAAGCTTCGCTTCTTGAAATCCTGCTTCCGCGAGCATAGCTCTTGGCGTAAAATCAGTAAAATGCGTTGCATTTTGAAACCCTGATTTTACTCCCATTCAATTGTTGCTGGTGGTTTAGAAGAAACGTCATACACCACACGAGAAACATCTTTAATTTCGTTCATGATACGTGTTGAAATTTTATCTACCAACTCATATGGAAGATGCGCAAAGCGAGCCGTCATAAAGTCAACAGTTTCCACGGCACGAAGTGCAATGACCCATGCATAACGACGGCCATCACCTACAACACCTACCGATTTCACAGGTTGGAATACTGCAAATGCTTGAGCAGTTTTGTCATACCAACCACTTGCACGAAGCTCTTGCATAAAGATGTCATCAGCAAGTCGAAGAATATCAGCATATTCTTTTTTCACTTCACCCAAGATACGCACGCCCAAACCTGGACCAGGGAATGGATGACGATAAAGCATTTCATGTGGTAAACCTAAAGTTGTACCTAAACGACGTACTTCATCTTTAAATAGGTCACGAATTGGCTCAACCAATTCAAATGCTAAATCTTCAGGTAAACCACCCACATTATGATGTGACTTAATCACATGCGCTTTACCATTTTTAGTTGCCGCAGATTCAATCACGTCAGGGTAAATCGTACCTTGCGCAAGGAAGTTTACGCCATCAAGCTTACGCGCTTCTTCAGCAAAAACTTCGATGAATTCACGACCAATAATTTTACGTTTTTTCTCAGGATCAACTTCACCAGCAAGTGCAGATAAGAAACGCTCTTCTGCATCCGCACGAATCACACGGATCCCCATGTTTTTCGCAAACATGTCCATCACTTGCTCGCCTTCATTTAAACGAAGTAAGCCATTGTCTACGAATACACAGGTCAGTTGATCACCGATTGCTTTATGCAACAATGCTGCAACCACAGATGAGTCAACACCACCTGAAAGACCTAAAAGAACTTTTTGATCACCAATTTGTTCACGTAATTGTTCAACACGTAAATCAATAATGTTTTCAGAATTCCAAAGATTACGGCAACCACAAATGCTGTGAACGAAGTTAGACAGTAATTCTGCGCCTTTGGCAGTATGTGTCACTTCTGGGTGGAATTGCACCCCGTAGAAACGGCGCGTTTCATCACTCACTGCAGCAAATGGGCAGCTTGGTGTGCTTGCAGTCACTTTAAAGCCTGCTGGAATCGCAGAAACTTTGTCACCGTGGCTCATCCAAACATTGAGTTTGTCATCACCATCATTTAAATCACCAAGCAATTGATCACGTACTAAAACGTCAACCGCAGCATAACCAAATTCATGTACTGTACCTGGCTCTACTTTACCGCCAAGTTGTTCTGACATGGTTTGCAGACCATAGCAGATCCCCAATACAGGTACACCCAAGTTGAACACAACTTCTGGCGCACGTGGACTACCTTCCTCATGCACACTTTCAGGACCACCAGACAAGATGATACCGTTCGGATTAAACGCGCGAATGTCTTCTTCAGACATATCAAAAGCATACATTTCAGAATATACACCAGCTTCACGTACACGGCGTGCAATAAGCTGGCTATATTGAGAACCGAAATCCAAGATAAGGATACGATCTTCAGTAATTTGAGTATTGGTAGTCATGAGTCAACAACTATGCAGGCAAACGAATATAAGCGCCATATTCTATCATTTTTATAAGCCGTACGCACTCCATTCAATCAAGTTACTTTGCTTTCTAAAAAATCATTTTAAATAATCAGCTTATAGATTCATTTTGGCTTTAATGATGCCAATCAGTTCACTGGGAGTCATTGTTAAAAATGAATTGAATATTTTTAAATAGCATACACCAAGTGAACCATTTGAATGACGCTAAATAAACACACACAAAAGCCAGATAGAGATCTGACTTTTCAAAACTGTATTTATGTTTAAATTATTTTTCTATTACATGATCGACACTCAATTTCCCTGCACCATGCAACATCAAGAAAAACAAACCACCTGCCATTGCAAAGTTTTTCATAAAATTAATTGCATCTGCTTCACCACCATGAAATAACAACGCAGTAATCAAACTAAATATACCTAAACCAAATGCTGCAAAGCGTGCCTGAAAACCAAATAGCAATGCCAAACCACCACCAAACTCAACCAGAATGGTCAAAGGTAACATGGCACCTGGTACACCCATTGATTCCATATAACCGACAGTTGCGCTGTAAGCCGTGATTTTGCCCCAGCCTGCAACAATAAAAATATATGCCATAAGAATACGCGCAATCAATGCAATGATCGCATTCGCGGTGGGTTGATTCACAATATTTTTAACAACGATATTTGGATTAAACATGCTGTGACCTAATTTGTATTTCGTTCTGAAGATGTATACATATTAATCACTAAACATTTCAAGTTAAATACTTAAAAACTAAACTCATCGTTGCAAATTAAGAACAATAATAAGTTTTAAAAAATTACTTTTTAATACTGACTTTCATAACTCACACTGCTAGGATTTGTGCACCAATTCGCATAGTTTCTTCCTTATGGATCTGATTGACTTTATTTTGCACGTAGATGAACACCTATTTGAATTTATTAGAAATTATGGTATCTGGGTGTATGGAATTTTATTCCTGATTATTTTTGTTGAAACAGGTCTAGTGGTGATGCCTTTCCTGCCCGGGGATAGCTTACTTTTTGCCGCGGGTGCTTTAGCAACCTCCACGGGTGCAATGGATCCTATGGTTTTAATTCTTCTGCTATTTATTGCGGCAGTTCTTGGTGATACCCTCAATTATCATATTGGGAAATATGTTGGACCTCGTGTTTTTGAAATTGATTCTAAATTTATCAACAAACAACACTTGTTGAAAACATCACAATTTTTTGAAAAACATGGTGGAAAAACCATTATTTTTGCCCGCTTTATCCCTTTTGCCCGTACTTTTGCACCCTTTGTCGCGGGTGCAGGAAGCATGAATTATAAGTATTTCCTAACTTATAATGCAGTCGGTGCAATTTGCTGGGTTGGCTCGTTTATTACTTTGGGTTATTTATTCGGTAATATGCCGATTGTGAAAGATAATTTTACCCATTTGGTTTTCGGTATCATTATTTTGAGTGTCTTGCCTGGTATTATTGGCTATATACGTCATAAATTTTTTAATAAAAATAAAATGCCCAACAATTAATAAACACTATGTTAAAAGTGATAAAAAGCCGATTTCTAAAATCGGCTTTTTATATAACATCAAAACAGTTATTTTTTGACATCCTGACGCTTAGGGACATAAGGACAATTTTTAAATTGAGCTGCCTGTGAAAGGGCATCTTGTTCACCATACAATCGGGAAAGCTCAGTATTTTTGGTATTTGAAGATTGCCCTAAATTTACAGAAATACTTGGACCAATGCCCCAACCACCACCGACGCCTAATCCAACACCCACGCCTGTACGTTTCGCAGGTTGTACACCATTATTAATGTATTGTTGGATACGGTTAAATTCTGTATTCAATTGCATACAGTTCATTGCCTGATATTGCGTAGGCGATACATATGTAGGTTTAACCGTCGTCGTACAAGCAGATACGACCATTGTCGTTAAAGCAACGACTGATAATTTAACAGAAGTCATTTTCAATGATTTCATCACGATCTCGAAATTATTTTTTATCAATCTCATTGAACAATGATTGATAGGCTTGAGTCAATTTATGATCTGTAGCCAAATGAATTAATGGTAGATTTTTATGATGCGATTCTTTCATTAATACTGAAGGTGGCAACATATTTTCTAAAACAGGTAAACCTTCATCTTTAAGCTGTTGTACTACTTCACGTGGCAATTTAGCCTGAGCTTGATATTGATTGACCACAATCCCTTCAATTTCAAGTCGATCATTATGGTCATCTTGAGTTTCGATAACATTTTCAATGAGGGTCTGTAATGCACGTTTTGAAAATACATCACAATCAAACGGAATCAGGACACGTTCCGCTGAGATCAGTGCTGATAAGGTAAAAAAGTTAAATGCTGGCGGTGTATCAATATAAATACGATCATATTGGCTGGTTAAAGTCTGAATCGCATCACGTAACTTATAAATTTTATGCTTTGATTCTAAAGCATGCTCTAACTCACCTAAAGTGGGACTAGCGGGTAATACATCCAAATCTTTAAACGGTGAACGATGAATATATTGCTCGAAACCTTTATTTTTTGTTTTTAAAAGACTACCAATGGCATTACCAATCAATCCTTTTTGTTGATGATTCCCCAGCACATCATTAAAAAAATTTTCAATATTGGGTTCTAATGCGGTTTTTTCAGCCGAATAGGTGGCGTCATCACCCAAAAGATATTGGCTTGAATTTGCTTGAGGATCTAAATCAATTACCAGAGTTTTAAAACCCTGATATGCACTAATCGCAGCAAGATTCACTGTAATACTTGATTTTCCCACACCGCCTTTTTGGTTAAATACCACACGAGTTAGCATACAAGTTCCCCAAGCTATCATTATTTTTAAACTTGTATCTAGTTTAACCTAGACACTCTCCAAGTGTGAAATTCATGTCTAACAATCAGCTAAAAACTGGTTTAAGCACCACCAAAACTAAAGTTGCAAGTAAAGCAATTCCGCCAATCACTAAACCCGCTCGACGTTGTGCCAAAAGAATAGTGTCATCCTTTTTATAGGCTTTTATTTGTGAGGAAAGGAAAACCATAAACAAAATAATTTTCGCATAGAACCAAGGCTGCACTTTAAACTCATTCATGATCAATAAAGTTAGACCTGTAAATATAACCACCGTGAGGGAAAGATGTTGCAAGGCAACAAAAGCCACCCGCCCTTTAGGATTCGGCTGCTGGTTGTGTGTTTTAATAAATAATGTTGAAGCGCGTAAAACAAAAACCAGTATCAATAATGCAACACTGGTCATGTGAATGATTTTGATCAGCAAATGTATATCCATTTTAAATTACTCTGCACTTTATACTTTAGGTGCGTGAGCGCATTCTGGGCTTGCTGGTGCTTGACCTTGCCACTCACTTGGAAGATAAGCATGGATCGCTAAGGCATGAATTTTTCCAGGACTGAGTAAGTCTTTGGCTTCTGCGTACACTTTTTGGTGGCGTTGTACCAAACGTAACCCTGCAAATTGTTCACTGACAATGATCACCTTAAAATGCGACTCTTTTCCAGGAAAATACCCACCATGACCAGCAGACTCATTGATCACTTCTAAATGTGATGGCTCAAGTTGATTTAAACTTTCAATCAATTGTTGTTCTAAACTCATGCTGATTCCTTAGAGATCGATCAATGGATGAATGACATAGTATAGCGGATTCTTTGAGCATCGCTGAGTGTTCAACAAAGCTTTTGCTGTTCGATTTGATTTTTTTAAATTAAATTTTGATTTTTTTTCATAAAAATGTCTTTATTTTATGCAATTAGTGTTTTCCTTTGCAGAAAAATCTTGACCCTACCATCTGTTGATGTATTATACACCGCATGCGGGAATAGCTCAGTTGGTAGAGCATAACCTTGCCAAGGTTGGGGTCGGGAGTTCGAGTCTCCTTTCCCGCTCAAATTTTTTTATTCAGTTTTTTATTTAAAAAATTGGACAGACTCCGCGGGAATAGCTCAGTTGGTAGAGCATAACCTTGCCAAGGTTGGGGTCGGGAGTTCGAGTCTCCTTTCCCGCTCCAAAATTTTTTTATTCAGTTTTTTATTTAAAAAATTGGACAGACTCCGCGGGAATAGCTCAGTTGGTAGAGCATAACCTTGCCAAGGTTGGGGTCGGGAGTTCGAGTCTCCTTTCCCGCTCCAAATTTAAAAAGCCCTGATCGAAAGATTGGGGCTTTTTTTGCATTATTAATTTATAAATCATCAAAATACACTTACACACTTTATGCTGATTCATTCAATCAGTGTGTTGATCACAAAACGGTAAAAGCACAAAAAAACCAATCCGAAGATTGGTTTTTTAAAATAATCACCACATGATGCAATTATCTTTCTCTTAAAGCCTCTTTGGCTTTATTAAATGGTTTCAATAAATATTCAATAATTGTTTTTTGACCAGTACGAATATCTACCGTTGCCACCATACCTGGTGTTATTGAAAAGGATTTACCCGCTTTATTGGTCAACTTATCTTTATCTGTACGAATATAGACTCGATAGTAAAACTGATCTTGTTTAACTTCATCACGGATGGTATCAGGAGAAATCACTGTCACTTTCCCTTCCAAGCCACCATAAATTGAATAATCATATGCTGTGATTTTTACCAATGCAGGTTGACCAGGGTGAATAAACGCAATATCTCGTGGCGAAATCCGAGCTTCAATTAATAACTGCTCATCAATCGGTACAATAGTCATCAATTTGCCATTTTGTGGAATAACCCCACCAATGGTTGTCACCGCAATTTCTTTAACCACACCACGTACTGGTGCTTTAAAAGTAGAGCGTGTCACTGAATCATTACGACCAGCAACAACTTGCTGTAATGACTGAATATCAGCGTTGGCTTTTGCCAATTCTTCACGTGACTTTACATAGTAGTCATTACGCTTATCATTGATTTGATTTTCAAAATTATTGATATCTCGTTTTAAGCGTAGCACTTCAACTTCAGAAGCAGCGCCTTTTGCCACCAAAGGTTGTGTCATTTGCAATTCATTTTGAACCAAAGATAATGCATGTTTTAAACCAGTAATTGATTCGTCTAAATTTGCACGACGCGAACTATACAGTGCACTTTCTTCTCTCACTAACGCAGGAACGGCCAAAACCTGTTTTGGAAACTTGATCGCTGTCCCATTTACTTCAGCTTCTAAACGTGATGCAGTGGCCAGTGTGGCAAGTAATTTCATTTGGCTTTCACCCACTTGTGACTCAAATCGAGTAGGATCAATTTGCGCAAGCGTCTGCCCCTTTTGAATAATGTCTCCCTCTTTGACATCTAAGCTGGTCAACACACCACCATCTAAAGATTGAATCGTCTGTTCTTTTGATGACGGAACAACCTTACCCGTTCCTGTAGAAACTTCTTCCAATTTAAATGCACAAGCCCAAATTAAGAAAGCCAACAAGCCAATTGCAACGATCCAAATAATAAATGTGGATTTCGGTAAAGGCGGTTCTGAAAATTTTAATGCAGAGGGATTAGTTGGCCGTTGTAACACATTGGAGACATGATCAACTTGAGCAGGTTCAGCATCTTGAGCTGTGATATTTTGGTCATTTTTTTCTTGGCTCATGTTGAAGTCCCTCCTGCATTTGCCTGCTGGGCAGGATTCAAAATGGCATCACGTGGCCCATCTTTGATAATCTTACCTTCATGTACAACGATAATACGATCAACAAGTTGCAAAACCGCAGGACGATGCGTCGCAACCACTAAAGTCCGATGACCTAACCATTCTTTTAAATGCTGGATCAACACTTTTTCAGAAACATCATCAATCGAAGCAGTCGGTTCATCCAATAACACAATATTTGGATTTCGGAGCAATAATCGTGTGAGTAACAGTGCTTGTTTCTGTCCTCCAGAGAACCCCACACCACCCTCAAGAATAAGATGATCTAGGCCTTCCTTTTTTTGTTCCACGATTTCTAAAGCATTGGTGATTTTTAAGGCTTGGATAATTTCATCATTGCTTGCTAATGGTGCACCCAGAGTTAAATTTTCACGAATGGTACCAAAGAACAAATGCGCGTTTTGATTTAGTAATGCCATATCACGGCGAATATCATCGGGATCAAGTAAAGATTGATCGACACCATCCAAACTGATCTTGCCCTGTACTGGCAATTGCATTCCTGAAAGTAACTGTAATAAGCTAGATTTCCCTGCCCCATTACGTCCAAGAATTGCAACTTTTTCACCTGCCTGAATTTTTAACTGTGGAATGACTAAAGTTGGGCGTGGATCATCTTCAGTATATTTAAATATCACACCTTTAAAATCATAATCACCTGAGAGGACTTTACGCTGAATCAATTGTGCTCGATCAGGACGGTCTACTGGCTTTTGCATCAGCTCATCTAAACCATTTTTAGCCACTTTGGCTTGTTGCCAACGACCTAATACACCTGTGATTTGTGAAATTGGCGCAAGCATACGTGAAGATAAAATCGAACACGCCACCAATGCCCCAGTGGTCATATCCCCTTTCATCACCGCAAAACACCCCACTAAAACCACAATCGCATAGGTCAGTCCTTGAATTTTTTGTGTCCAAGCATTTAACCAACCCACGATTTTACGTTGACGCATACTGACATCTGCAGACACTTCATTCATGTGATTCCATTGATTTTGAAATCTGGCTTCAGCACGTAATAACTTGATGTCCTCAATACCTTGAACCGCCTCGACCAAAATTGCGTTGCGAATTGCAGATTCACGCATCCCTTCAGTGGCTAAATGAGCTAACTTTTTCTGCACCAAGAACCCAGGAATAATCATCAGTGGTACAACCAGTAACATCACCCAAAAGATGTTGCCGCCAATAATCCAGAAAATCGCTAAAAATAGGAAGAAAAATGGTAAATCTGCAATTGCACTGATTGTTGTTGAGGTCACCAACTCACGAACACCTTCGAGTTCACGAATCTGTGATATGAACGAACCCGTTGAGCGGGCACGATCTTTATTTCGAATACGTAGTGCATGACCAAAGACGCGGTCTGAAATCTTGAGATCTGCGCGTTTACCAATAATGTCTGACAAATAAACCCGTGCAATGCGTAACACAAACTCAAAAACGGCTGCAATCAACACCCCACCTGCAAGCACCCACAAGGTTGGGATAGATTGAGATGGCACAACTCGGTCATAGACTTGCATAGAGAAAATAATGGTTGCCAATGCCAAAATATTGGCAATCATCGAAGCAACCATGATGTCTGTATAACGTTTCCAATCTTTTAAAACGATGTCCCAGAACCAGCTTTTTTCATAAGGTTTGATATATTCATCAACACGTGCATCGGGAATCGATGTTTCTGGTCGAAAAATATAAACACGACTGGCATTGGCTTGAAGTTCATGCAAGTTAAAAGTTTGTGAAAGGCCTTGATCACCACTTAACTGTAAGCTTGCATTACCCTCATTGTCGACTTTCTCGATAACCGCAACTTGACCATTGTTAAACTCTACAACAACCGGCAACCTCCATGGATTTAGTACATCCGTGGTGAAGTCTGCTTTGCGAACATTCAAACCCACTTGACGGGTAATAATGGACAACATGTCATCAATATTTGTGTATTTATTCCAATCCAGTTGCAGTCGAATTTGTTCTTCAGCAGGTTGCATCCGATAATGCTGAGCAACCGTAATGATCGCTTGTAACCAGGGTTGATAATTTAATGTTTTTGTATTCATGGTTGAACTTCAAACCCCTGAATTTGAATGTTATTTAAATGATAAGCATTTCTACTTTTACCGGTTACCTTGATATACAAAGCGATCGTGTCATAGATATCAAAGCGTGCCGCTTCCCTTTCTATTCTTGAACTTTGATAAGATTGCTCTGAACTTAATAAATCTAAGATTGAACGCTTACCTAATTTATATTGTTCTTCATATAGCTCACGAGTTTTTGCTGTTGAACGTTCCCGATCCAATAAAACCCAGATCTGCTTATCTGTGTTTTCAATGCTTTCTCGCGCAATTTGTGTTTGATCCATAATATCTAGGTAAGTTGCATTCAACTTTGCACGTGCCGCTTGTTCAGCAAAATTTGCAGCCTTAACTTGAGATCCCAGTGCACCACCTTGATAAAAATTACTGGACATCTGCACGCCGACAGAACCATCAGTATCATTTTCTAAACCAGTATTTGGATTTTGACCATTCAGTGCTTTGCTGACTGATCCTACTAATGAAATTGTGGGATAAGCACTCAATTGGGTTTGTTTCTTTTGGCTCTGCGCAACATCAATCTCTGCTTTTGCTGCAATCATCGTAGGAATGGTATTCATTTCAGGGTCGTCATAAAGACCTGATTGTTTTACAAATTCATCAGGAATATTAAAATCCATTTGACTCACATCAAAACCCAATAATGTGCGTAATTTTTGTTCTTGTTGTTTTAAAAAATTTTGCTGAGTAATTAAGTAAGAACGAGCGTACTCAACATAGCTTTGTGCTTGTACAGGATCGGCATTACTGCTGATTCCTGCGTCTGCTCTTAAACGGGCAATCTCATGTAAACGACTGACCCCATTTAATTGATCTTGCGCTATTTTGATAATATTGCGATAGCGCAGTAAGGATAAAATATCTCGCGCTGTTTGTGTCGATATATCATCAATACTGATTAATACATTGGCTTGCTCAACTGCCAATTTATTTTGTTGCGTGGTGACACTGGATTTTACTTTGCCAAAGTCATAAAGCAATTGGTTGGCTTCAACTGAATACAATTGGCGACCTTTGTCATTGGATGTAAAATCACCCGTATTCATACCCGCTTTTAACTGTGGGTAATATTGTGCTTTTGCCACATCAATATTGGCATTTTGTCCTGCCAATGTTGAAATCGTTTGAGCGATATTGGGGTTTCTTTTTACTGCAATCTGAATCGCATCTTCAAGACTTAAGATTTTTGCTTGGCTTGAATACGCCTTGCTTGTTTGCGCTTGTTCTAAATATAAATTATTGAGTGATGCCTTTTGTCCAGTATATGGCTTTACTATAGGCAGTTGATTCTGATTGCCTATATGTGTATCGGGTTGATATTTAAAATCGGTCAAATCCTTGAGCTGTACGGTTCTAAATGACTGATCATCTTTAGGTTTTATAAAACCTGTCACACCTTCTTTGATATTTTTTAAGTAGCTTGTTTCTTGTGTATAACCATTGTTCTGCAATAGAACCAATAAACTGACAGCACTCAAACTTTTTAACAATATAGTGGGCTTTTTTGCTATTAACATTCGCGAATGGCACCTAGAAAAGCTTTTAATTATCGGTATTGAATTATTTTGAATTATTTCCCTACCTCATTTCTATTCTACACATTATAAAATCTAATCAAATGCTTATTTTTACTTTTTAAAGTTAATTTTCTTTAATAAAATATTTTAAATTCAAAGAGTAATGATGATAAAACGTGACTCTTATCACATGAATTATAAGATTCCACATAGATCATCTCAAAAGCTATAAATTGGCAATGTGCAAATCATCACGGATGATCAAACATGATATTAAGAGTTCGGCTTGATGAAGTAGACACTTATTTAATTTCACACTTCAACTAAATTTACATCTTCCAATATAATTTCTTATACACTTTAAGGTTAAAATGATGTTTCACTACCAGCCAACCTTAAACAATATAAAGATGAACATGAATAAACTGACTTGTTTCAAAGCCTATGACATTCGAGGCAAACTGGGCACAGAGCTAAATGAAGAAATCGCTTATAAAGTAGGACGTGCTTATGGTCAAATCTATCAACCGAAAACTATTGTTATCGGTTGTGATATCCGTTTAACCAGTGAAGCATTAAAACAAGCAACGATTCGGGGCTTAAATGATGCTGGGGTAGATGTTCTTGATCTTGGGATGACGGGGACAGAAGAAGTTTACTTTGCTGCTTTTCATCTCGATGTTCAAGGTGGTATTGAAATCACAGCAAGCCATAACCCGATGGATTATAATGGCATGAAATTGGTTCGTGAAAATGCCCGACCAATCAGTGCAGATACGGGACTAAAAGATATCCAATCATTGGCTGAATCTGAACAATTCATTGAAGTCGAGAAAAAAGGCTCAGTCCAAAAATATAATATCCTGCCTGAATTTATTGAACACTTACTTACTTATATTGATCCGAGCAAAATTCGCCCGCTTAAACTAGTGATGAATGCAGGCAATGGTGCGGCGGGTCATGTCGTTGATGCAATCGAAGAAAAGTTCAAAGCGCTCAATATCCCAGTAGAGTTTATTAAAATCCATAATCATCCAGATGGTACTTTCCCAAATGGTATTCCCAATCCAATCTTGGTGGAAAATCGAGATAGCACTCGAAATGCGGTTTTAATACATCATGCGGATATGGGAATTGCGTGGGATGGCGACTTTGACCGTTGTTTCTTATTCGACGAAAAAGGTCAATTTATTGAAGGCTATTATATTGTTGGATTATTAGCCCAAGCTTTCTTGTTAAAACAAGCCGGTGAAAAAATCGTACATGACCCTCGCTTAGTTTGGAATACACTGGATATCATTGAACAATATAATGGTATTGCTGTTCAATCTAAATCTGGACATGCCTTTATTAAAGATGTGATGCGTGAACACAATGCGGCTTATGGTGGAGAAATGAGTGCACATCACTATTTTCGCGATTTTGCTTACTGTGACAGCGGGATGATCCCTTGGTTATTGGCGATTTTGGTGGTATCAGAAACCCAACAATCATTATCAAGCCTTGTTGAAGGGATGATTGAACGTTTTCCGTGTAGTGGTGAAATCAACTTTAAAGTCGAAGATACTCAAAAAACCATTCAAAAAATCTTCGATCATTTTGCTGATCTAAACCCTGCAATTGATCAAACAGATGGCGTTAGCCTTGATTTTGGTGAATGGCGTTTAAATGTCCGTGCATCCAATACCGAGCCATTATTACGCTTAAATATTGAAAGCCGTGCAGATAAAAATCCTAAACCAATGCAAGACTATGTAGATGAGTTAACTCAGTTGATTCAGGGTTAGTTCTAAATGGCGATAAAAAATAGGCGCTTAATGCGCCTATTTTTTTACAGTTAAATTTATACTTGATAGCCTGTTGGATTTTGCTTTTGCCAATTCCAACTGTCTGCCAACATATCTTCAAGCGTATATTTTGGCGTCCAACCTAATTCTATATTGGCTCGCGATGCATTTGCATAAAAACTCGGTAAATCACCAGCTCGGCGGCTTACAAATTCTGAATTTATATCGATATTATTTATTTTTTCAAAAGTACTCTTAATTTGTAATACTGAAATAGGTTGACCTGTCCCAATATTCCAAGCACGGCAGCCTTGGCTTTGTATTCTATTTTCAACAGCTAAAACATGTGCTTTTGCTAAGTCGACCACATGGATAAAATCTCTTTCACATGTTCCATCTTGAGTTGGATAATCATTTCCAAAAATCGAAAGTTTTTCACGACGCCCTACAGCGACTTGAGTCAAATAAGGCATTAAGTTATTTGGAATACCCAATGGATCTTCTCCAATACGGCCACTTTTATGCGCACCAACTGGATTAAAGTAACGCAATAACGCAATCGACCAACGCTCATCCGCAATGGATAGCTTTTCCAATAACTGCTCAACGATTAACTTAGTATAGCCATAATTATTATTCGGTAGACCTAATTGCATATCTTCCTGATAGGGAGAAGGATTACTTTCTCCATAAACTGTTGCAGATGAACTAAAAACCAAATTAAAAACACCGGCTCTTTGCATCGCTTGTGCCAGCTGGACTGATCCTGCAATATTATGCTCAAAGTAATTCAGTGGAATTTTTTGGCTTTCTCCCACTGCTTTTAAACCCGCAAAATGAATCACAGCATCAATTTTGTTGGTTAAAAAGGCTTGATCTAAATCATTTTGATAGCGAATGTCACCTTGAATAAATTTCAGTGTTTTTCCAGTCAACGCTTGAACACGTTTTAATGATTCTTCCGAGCTATTTGATAGATTATCTAGAACAATAACCTCATGCCCAGCTTCGAGTAACTCCACACAAGTATGTGATCCAATATAACCTGCACCGCCTGTTACTAAAATATTTGTCATAAATTTTTCTCTATTCTTTACCCAGCAAGATCTTGATTAAACCCTGTGTTGAAGCATCCAGTTGTGACACGTCTTTTTCTTTACCATTGAGAATAGGGAGTAATTGATTGGCAATTTCTTTGCCCTTTTCAACACCCCATTGGTCAAATGGATTAATATTCCAAATGACAGATTGCACAAACACTTTATGTTCATACAATGCGATCAACATCCCTAAACTATAAGGGCTCAGTTCTTGTAACAACAATGTCGAACTTGGTTGGTTACCTTCATATTGTTTATATACAGGTAGATCTGATAATTCATTGGCATTTAATGCTGTGTTACCAAAAGCCAATAATCGTGATTGCGCCAAGCAATTGGATAAAGCTAAATGATGTTGCTCAATTAAGGATTCCGCACTTTCTGCATAGGTGAATTGATTAGAGTTATAACGCTGTACTGGCGCAATGAAATCACAACTGACTGCATGGGTGCCTTGATGCAAAAGCTGATAAAAAGCATGTTGCGCATTTGGTCCCACTTCACCCCAAACGATTGGACAGGTGTTTAAATCAACTTTTTCATTATTTCTTTGAATCGACTTACCATTGGATTCCATCTCAAGTTGCTGTAAATAAGAAGCAAAATATTTTAGACGGCCATCATAAGGCAATACTGCATGGGTCTGAATATTTAAAAAATTATTATTCCAGACCCCAAGCAAACCCATCAAGACTGGAATATTTTGTTCAAATGAAGCTTTTTGGAAATGTTGATCAATCGCATAAGCGCCTGCGAGCAATTGTTTAAACCCATCAGCACCAATCTGCAATGCAATCGGTAAACCAATACATGACCACAACGAATAACGACCACCGACCCAATCCCAAAGTAAGAACTGGTTTTCTGCTGCGATTCCCCATTCTGTCATTTTCTCAGGCTTGGTTGAAACCCCAATAAAATGATGTTGGATCACACTGTTTTGTGTGCCCAAATCTTTTTCTAACCACTGACGAACTGTTTGAGCATTGGATAAAGTATCAATCGTACCAAAAGACTTGGATGAAATAATAAATAAGGTGGTTTCTGGGCGTAATTGATGTAATAAATCAGAAAGCTGACTACCATCCATAGTTGAAACAAAATGTACTTTTAATGATTTAGCAGTACTGACTTTATAATCTGATAAAGCATGACTCACCATCAATGGCCCCAAATCAGAACCACCCACCCCGATATTGACCACATCTTGAATCACTTCACCTGTCGAACCACGACATTGTCCTGCATGGACTTTTTCAACAAGCTGATACATTCGATCTAATTGTTGATGTACCAATTCAGCCAGTTCAGGGTAATCTTGATCATGTTTCGGTAAGCGCAATGCCCAATGCATTGCTGCTCGGTCTTCCGTATAATTGATCGATTCTTCGGTAAATAAACGTTTGATCCATTGCGTTAATTGTTTTGAATCTGCAAATTTAAACAGAGCATCGCATGCATTTTGGTCAATACGATGTTTACTATAATCAAAACTCAGTTGATTAAAATGTACTGAGAACTTGTCAAAACGCTGTGGATCTTTTTCAAATAAATCGGTTAAGCGCAATTGCTGTTGTTCTGTAGCAAGATTTTGCAATCCTGATAAATGCTGCTTTCTTTGATCATTATCTAATATAGAATTTGTCATACTCGCCCTACACCCTGATAAGCAAAACCTTGTGCTTTGACGAAATCTGGATCTAACATATTACGACCATCGAGAATCAAAGGATGTGCCATTTTCTGTAAAAGTTGTGAATAATCAGGACTCCAATATTGCTTCCAAGCCGTCAATAAACACAATGCATGTGCATTTTCTACGGCTTGGTATTGATCATGACATAAAATTAAATCAGCGCGTTCGCCATAGAAATTTGCTACCCGTTCTAAGGCTTGTGGATCATGCAACTGGACAATTGCTCCTTGTGCCCAAAGCGCTGCAAGCATGGCATGAATCGGTGAATTTTCAATACTCGAGGTATTTTCTTTAAAAGAAGCCCCCCAAATCGCCACAACTTTACCTGTTAACTGCCCTTGATAGTAATTCCACAGTTTTCTAAATAAAATTTCTTTTTGTTGTTCATTGATATTCCAAACCTGATCCAGCAATTGGCTTTTGATCCCTGAACCTGCCACTGTACCAGTTAAGGTCAAAATATCATGGGAGAAATTTTCTCCCCCAAAACCAACACCTGCAGATAAGTATGATGCACCAATTCGACTATCGGATGCTAATCCCTGTTTAACATTATGAATATCAATATTTAATTTTTCAGCGACTTGCGCCATATCATTCATATAGCTGATTCGTGTTGCCAACATGCCTGAAATACTCAGCTTGGTAAATTCAGCATCCAAAAATGGCATAAACAAATATTGATGTTTCAACTGAAAAAAAGGTCTTAATAATTCTTTGATAATCTGCTGTGTTTCAGATTGATCTACTCCCACAATTAATTGCTTTAGGTCGATAAAACTTTGAATCGCATTGCCTTCTTGAATAGTATCAGGCAAATAAGCCCAATGATCAGCCACTAAAATTTGCTTTAGCTCTTCAGTGCCCTGTAAACCGAATGTAGAACCGTTGATCATCAGTCTTGGATGAATGATAGGAAAGCGTTTTAACTCTTCAGCCAAATGCTTGGCTTGATCAAATTCAGAAGGATTGAAACTAAATAAAAATACTTCACTTTGCAATTGAAGTTGTTTTAACCCGACCAATTGAACTGAATTATTCTTAATCTGTTTTTGAATGAGTTGATTTAAATCTTGATCTTGATAATGTACTGAGTATTGATGATCAGCGCCTACTTGAGGACACCAATACACGTGGTGCCCATATTCAGCAAACAAGCCAGCAAGTACGCCAGCTTGGAGTGTTGTGCCAAATACACAAATATTCATATCAGATCCAAATATTATAAATTCAATTCTTTGATAAGCTGTTTAAATTCTTCACCCAACTTAGGATGCTCCACGCCATAGTGTAACACTGCTTTTAAATAACCAATTTTACTACCACAGTCGAAAGTCTGACCTTTCATACGATACGCTTCGACATTTTCTAATTTTTGTAAAGCAGCAATTGCATCCGTTAATTGGATTTCATTACCCGCACCTTTGGGCGTTTGTTCTAATAACTGCATAATCTTAGCAGGCAGTACATAACGCCCCACTACAGATAAATTTGAAGGTGCACTACCAACTGCAGGCTTTTCGATAATCCCTTTCATCATGATACTTTCACCCTCAACAGGTAAAGATGCAACATCCACAATACCATATTGATCCACAAGATGATCAGGCACAGCCTCTACCATAATTTGCGATGCTTTAGAAGTATTAAAACGATGAATCATTCGCGCTAAATCATTTTCTGTACTTTTTTCTTTCACTAAAACATCTGGCAATAACACAGCAAAGTCATCATTTCCAATCACAGATTTCGCACATAACACAGCATGTCCTAAACCCAATGGTTGAGGTTGACGGACACTAATCACGCTGACATATTTTGGTAAAATTTCAGTAATTTCTTTAAGTAAATCAATCTTTTTCTTATTCTCTAAGGTTGTTTCCAGTTCAAAATTACGGTCAAAATAATTTTCTATGGATGCTTTAGAAGAATGCGTCACTAAAATGATTTGCTCGATTCCTGCAGCTACAGCTTCTTTAACAACATATTCGATTGCAGGACGATCTACAACAGTCACCATTTCTTTAGGAATTGATTTACTTGCAGGTAAAAAACGAGTGCCTAATCCAGCAACAGGTAAAATGGCTTTTTTGATCATGATTTACTTTAACACTATTAATGATTGGTCGATTTGGTATCAGTTGTATCTGAACCTGAAAAACGGCTTGCTCCAACAGCTTGATCGGGCGAGTCTATTCCTTCCTTTTTAAACATCACTTCAACGGTTTTAAACATAATTTTAAAATCGAGAAAAGTGGACTGTCTTTCAACATACTGTACATCTAAGTCAAATTTTTCTTCCCAAGATAAATTATTACGTCCACTCACTTGGGCCAGACCAGTCATCCCTGGTTTAACATTGTGTCGGCGCAATTGATGAGCCGTATAGTGTTCTACAAATTCAGGAAGCTGCGGTCGTGGTCCAACAATACTCATATCACCTTTTAAAACATTAAGTAATTGTGGCATTTCATCCAAACTTGTTGAACGCAACTTCTTCCCAAAAGGCGTAATACGTTGATCATCAGGCAACGGTTGACCACTTTTATCAAATGCATCTTTCATAGAACGGAACTTAATCATTCTAAAATGTTTACAATCTTTTCCTGGGCGCTCTTGGTAAAAGAAGATAGGGGAACCTAAATTTTTACGTACTTTGTATGCGACTAAAAGAAAAATAGGCGACAGTAATAAAAGTGCTATTGACGCAATAATAATATCAACAAGTCTTTTCATTACTATAAAACCTCAATTTCTTATTTAATATTAGAGACATATTGTAAGACCTCTACTATTTTTTTCATTGCTACTGGCTCAGAATAATTATTAATTAAAACATCTCTAGACGATTGTATATTATCTTTGGAAGTGTTTTCTATGATCTCTAGTATAGCTTTTGCTAAAAGCTTAGGGTTTTCAGGTGGAACAATCCAACCAATTTGATGCGCTTTAATCATACAAGCAACTTCAGAGTATTCATCCATAATTGCCAATAAAGGCTTATCAGCAGCCATTGAAAAATAAGCTTTACTCGGCACTCCTAAACCCAACATTCCATCAGCTAGAGTTACAATAGCAATATCTCCAGCATTTAATCCATTAGATTTCGCATTCTGTTTCACAGGTCCAATATATCGTATATTTGGATCATTTAATGTTTCTATTGCGTGATTAAGTTGTTCCACATACGCCCCATCCCCCATAAATAAAAATTTAGGTCTCTTCGACGGTTCGATCAGCTTAATCGCTTCAATAATATTATCTACACCTTGTACACGACCAATATTACCAAAAAATTGAAATACTGGTGACTCATTTTCCCAATTTAATTTTTTCAATATCTCATTTGAGCTTTTTTCTTCTACTTCAATATCATTTTCATCAATCCAATTTTGGATCACAACGCTATTACTTTGATTTGTTTTGGTGTCGACTAAATCTTTCATATCTTGGCCAATTACAATCAACTTTTCAGGAGTTGCATAGAAAACATCAAAAACTTTTTTTAAAACTTTATAAAGAAAATTTTCCTTTTTCAAAACCTTAGCAGCCACTAAGTTTTCAGGAAATACATCATGAACAAGTAATACCCATTTAAAACCTATCACTTTTTTAGCAAAGTAAATGACAACCAATAGAAAAATAGGTGTGGTTCCCGTAAACACAATATCTTGTTTTTTAACATTTTTTAATATTTTAATCAAAAAACGAAAAGAAATGATCAATTCAAAAAACAACCTTTGAATCAAACTCTTCTTATTCAAATTCAAATCTTTAACAATGATGCTTTCAGGATCGATAACATCATTGTTTTTGTCTTCTTTGATAATCAAGCATAGCTCAGAACCATATATCTTTTTCAAATGGATATATAACTTATGAAATAGATATCCTGTCGTATTTTGATTTGAATGATAATATTCCGTTACTAAGTATGTCTTTTTCATCATCTAATTGCCTTAATATTTTTTCCAAATTACACGATTAACATAGTCTGTATAACTTAAGATAATGCGTGCTATTTTTTCTGAAACATTTGGCATACTGTAATCTTCGACTAATCGGAGCGTTCTTTCATCCCCTCTAGCTTGGTATTCTAAAATCTGCAACCCTTGCAAAATACGTTCAGAAGTTAAGCCAACCATCATGACCGCTGCTTCCTCCATACCTTCTGGACGCTCATGCGCTTGTCGTAAATTCAGAGCTGGAAAGTTTAGAATAGAAGACTCTTCATTAATCGTTCCACTATCAGATAAAGCTGCTTTGGCACAAAGTTGTAATTTATTGTAATCACTAAAACCTAGTGGTTTTAACAATTGTACTAACGGATGAAATCTTACGCCCATTTGTTCGATACGTTTACGTGTTCTAGGATGAGTGGAAACGATCACAGGATAATTATATTTTTCCGCCACGGCATTTAACATTTCAACCAAATTTAAGAAATTTTCATCTGAGTTGATATTCTCTTCTCGATGTGCACTCACAATAAAATATTCGTTCTCTTTCAACTTCAATTGTTCTAATACATTTGAAGATAGAATTTTCTCTTTATAATAAGTTAATACTTCAAACATTGGGCTACCTGTTTTGATCACAAGATCAGCGGGCAAACCCTCAGCAAGCAAATAATCACGGGCAATCGTGCTATAAGTCAAATTAATATCAGCAGTATGATCTACAATTCGTCTATTAATCTCTTCAGGCACTCGCATATCAAAACAACGGTTCCCCGCTTCCATATGGAATGTCGGAATTTTACGTCGCTTTGCTGGAATAACGGCTGTACAACTATTGGTATCACCTAATACCAATAATGCATCAGGTTGAGCTTCCTCTAGAACCTTATCTACTGCAATGATAACATTACCAATTGTTTCTGCCCCAGTAGCCCCTGCTGCATTTAAAAAATGATCTGGCTTACGTATACCTAAGTCCGTAAAGAAAATTTCATTTAATTCATAATCATAATTTTGACCAGTATGTACAATAACGTGATCAAAATATTTATCGCATACGGCCATCACACGAGATAAACGAATAATTTCTGGGCGAGTCCCTACAACTGTCATTAATTTTAATTTTTTCACAAAATAACTCTTTAATTAGATAATGGCATTGCATATGTATCTGGTTTTGAACGGTCAAATATTTCATTTGCCCATAACATCACCACCATTTCATCACCACCAATATTAGTAATGTCATGCGTCCAACCAGGTACTGTTTCAACAATTCTAGGCTCTTCACCAGAAGTTTCCATTTGATAAAACTCACCAGTAATCACATTTTTAAACTTAAATAAAGCCTTACCTTTAATGACCAAAAATTTTTCAGTCTTGGTATGGTGATAATGCCCACCACGTGTAATGCCTGGATGAGCTGTAAAATATGAAAATTGTCCCGCATCAGGTGTTTTCAACATTTCTACAAACACACCACGATTATCTCCATATTTCGTTACGGTATAATCAAACTGCTTTGGACTAAAAAAACTTAAGTATGTTGAATACAATGCACGAATTAAACCTGTACCTACTCGATCTGTAATCAAAGACTCTCTTGAACCTTTAAATCCATAAATTGTTTCAGCAAGTCGCCCAACGGAAATTTGATATTCAGGTTTTATTTCAAATGGCTCATTTGCTGGATATTTTTGGTTTAAAATATCCCAAATCGTTTCAACTACATCATCAATGTATACCAATCGAATCAATCCATTTGGATCATTGATTTGTATAGGTAAATCATTTGCAATGTTGTAACAAAAAGTTGCAACTACTGAGTTGTAGTTCGGTTTTGACCATTTACCAAAAATATTGACCATTCTAGAAATGTAAATTGGATTCTCATTTTCTTGATTTAATTTGGTTAAAGCTTGTTCGCCACCAAGTTTGCTTTGGCCATAAACATTGTGTCTTTCTGCCTGAATAGAAGAAGATAATATAATTGGTGTTTTTTTATTATTTTCTCGTAGAATGTCACAAATTTTTTCAGTAAGTGAAACATTCCCTTCTATAAATTCTCCATCGTTTTTAGGTCGATTTACACCAGCTAAATGTACAATCCATTCAGCATCTAAAACTAATTGCTCTAACTCTTGCTCAGTTGAATCACGATATAATTTCAATATTTCAATATTTTCTTTTTCAGATAAATATTGAATCAAATTTTTCGCAACAAAACCATTTGCACCCGTAATCAAAACTTTCATTTTAAACCTCAGGGGATTTGTAAATACCGTTGGTTAAATCACGGATAAATTCAAGTTTAAGCAATAATTTTTTCATACCATCAACATCTAAACGTGTTGTATTGTGTGAATTATAATCTTCATATTCAACAACTTCGGTATTACCGTCTTCAATATATTTTTCATAGTTTAGATCACGCTGATCTGCTGGGACTCTAAAATAATCTCCAAGGTCTTCAGCACATGCTTTTTCTTCTCGACTGAGAAGTGCCTCAAAAGCTTTTTCACCATGACGAGTACCAATCACATTGATTTGGTGGTCTTTTTTATTAAGCATTTGTGTAATTGCACATGCTAGTGTATCAATGGTTGCTGCTGGTGCTTTTTGTACGAAAATATCACCATTTTGACCATGATTAAATGCATACAGTACAAGATCAACTGCATCTTCAAGTGTCATCATGAAGCGAGTCATATGTGGATCTGTAATCGTAATTGGTTTTTCTGCTCGTATCTGGTCAACAAATAATGGAATAACTGAACCTCGAGACGCCATAACATTACCATAACGAGTACCACAAATGACGGTCCCTGTGCCTTCAAGGTTACGTGATTTTGCAACCATTACTTTTTCCATCATTGCTTTCGAAATACCCATAGCATTGATTGGATAAACAGCTTTATCTGTACTTAAACACACCACTCGAGAAACTTTATTTTGAATCGCGGCTTCGAGTAAGTTTTCTGTACCTAAAACATTTGTTTTAACTGCCTCTAAAGGATAAAACTCACATGAAGGAACTTGCTTGAGTGCAGCAGCATGAAAAATATAATCCACTCCACGTGTTACGTTGAGAACTGAATTAAAATCACGGACATCTCCGATATAAAACTTAAGCTTAGATGATTGGTACTTTTTACGCATATCATCTTGTTTTTTTTCATCGCGACTAAAGATACGAATTTCTTTAAAATCACTGTCTAGAAAACGCTTTAGTACAGCATTACCAAATGACCCTGTACCACCTGTGAGTAATAAAACTTTATTTTCAAACATTAAAAACTCTCGTTAACTAATCTTGTGATTAAATCTTTTTGCTTCAACCATTTACTTTCAGGAGTTAGATAAGACTTTTGAACCTGTTCCAAACCTTTTTGAAGCAATACTTTTTGTTTAGACTCATTAGATTCTATTTCTAGAATTTTTTCAGCAATATCTTTAGCATCATATGGATCAAAGTAGACTGCAGCCTCACCACACAATTCTACTGCAAAATCCAGATTAGATGTTAACAACACCTTTTGACTAATAAATGACTCTGGATACACTGCGGTAGAAGCTTCTGCTAATGTTGGTAATAAGACAAAATCTGTTTTAGCATAAAGATCAACCATCTGCGTGTTATTTACTGGACCAAAAGTATTAAAAAAGTTTTCGACTTTTTTACTTTTTGCATCCGAAATAATTTTAATCCAATGTTCTGACTTTTCATCAATCAAAAAATTAAAAACAATATGTGTTTTATCGCTACAAAGTAAATTCGAAGCAACATCAACTAAAATTTCTAAATTTTTGTGTGGATAATATGCAGTAGGAACAAGAATCTCTAACTTTTCTTTACTCTTTCTTTCACTTTTTTTATTCAAGAAATTGGCATTAAAACTATTTTCAATTACAAAAATTTTAGAATCATTAAAACCTAAAAACTTACTTACACGATCTTTAAAAGCATTAGTTTCAACTACAACATAATCTGAGTTTTTTCTCATTATTCTGGCTTTATATGCATTCAGCATTTTTTGATAAAAATATTCAATTCTATTATTTTTATAAACATTGTTTCTTGTATCAGGATATACCATTAATGGCAAGGCAAATCCTTGTAAAGTTTTGCCTTTAGGCCTCCAATAAGACGGGCCAAAAACAACAAATACTAAATCTGGATTATGTTTTTTTTCAATATTTAATAATCTTTTACCTTGTCTTTTTTTTCCAAAAATATTTTCATTTTTTTCAGGATAATAATGTTTAACGCTAAACTTTATTTTGCTTGTAAGTTGAGCATCAACTTCCTCTGAAGTAACACATATAACTTCAAATGCAGGGTCGAGAGCAATATTATTGATCAGTGCTAAAGCCACTTGTACTCCACCACCTTTTGAGCAAATCGAAGCATCTACTAAAACTTTCATGAACTACCCACCAACTCTTGAAATAAGACTTCCCACTTCTTCATTATATTTCCAATTTTATAATCATCTGATTTTTTAAGTGCTCTTTTAGCCATTTCATAACGTAAATCCTCATTTAATATCATTTTTTCAATTGACTCAGCAAGCTTATCAACATCACCATTTTTAACTAACAATCCACAATCATTATCCACAATAATTTCACTAGGACCAGTTTCGCAATCAAATGAAACTATAGGCAATCCGCAAGTTATACTTTCAATTAATACCATTGGTAACCCTTCAAAACGAGAAGACATTACAAAAAAAGAACTATCATATAACTCTTTTTCCACCATTTTGGTCAATCCTCGTAAAAAAATAGATGAAGAAAGACCAAGATCTTCAATTTGTAATTGTAATTGATTCTTTAGCTCCCCATGTCCAAAAATATCTAACTTCCAATCAGTATGTTGATTGGATATTTTTGACCATGCACTTATAAGCATATCATAGCCTTTTTGAACATCTAACTTACCGATTGCTACAACTCTCTTAGAATTCAAATTAGGAATTTTTTTTGTTTTATTTATTATTGGAGATGGATTCGGTATCAATTTTACTAAATTCGAAGCTCCCCCCCAAGCATTTAAATTAACTTGCGTAAGAACAACTATCTTATCCAATTTCCTTGCTTGCAAATCATGCTGTATATCACGAATTTTACCTATCAATTTCCAGAATAAACTTATTTTACCATTTGCTTTCAAAAAACTACTTCTAAAGTGCTTATTGAAATGACTTTCGTAAATTTTTTTACAAGGTAAATCCAAATCACCTAAAAACTCTAGCTCTTTACCACCCATTGTAATACAAATATCAATAGAATATTTTTTGATGATACTTTCAATTGATTTTCTATAACTATTATTTAATTTGTGAATTTCTTTTATTTTATCTAGAAAGTTTTTAGAAAAAAGATCATTATAATTTAATTCCAAAAAAACAACTTCAACTTCCCTATTTAAATGAAAAAAAACTGTATCATTAGCTCGCATTTCAGTCGTTACTATAACAACATGATATATTCCTGTAGCGATTAAATAATTAGCTTTTTCAACCAAAACTCTTTCCATCCCTCCTGACGTTGTAAGAGAAGGTATAAAATACAAAATATTAATCACAACTTACCTCTATTTATTTAGAAATATAACCTTGATAATCGACAATTTTAAGCATCTTCCTATACTCCTCATCACTATAAAACATTATTTGCAAAGGAGAAATTAGAACCATACTTATAGGATTTCCATTTAAAAGTGAATCCTTTCGAATATAAATATCTATTAAAAGAAAGTTAATGCATAAAATTAAAATCAATAAACAATTTACAATTTTTCTACCATTAATAAACACTAAAAAAACTACAATATAAACATAAGAAAACAATGTTATATGAGTAAAATACCTAATAAATACTATAAAACTGATAGAAGCAAGGCAACCCGAAATAATTAAAAAATTTAAAAAATTTGAATATTCCTTTGCTTTTTCAACCTTTGGCAATACATTCATAAAATAAAGCAAAGCAAAACAAATATTGGTTAATGCTAAGATTGAATTAACTATAAAAGCTTGAAAATTCCCAGAACCTGAGTCTGCACCGGTATTCGTATTTGTTAAATAATTTGAGAATTGAATTTTTATTAATTCAAATGGTATAAAATCAATCAAGTATGATATAAAAACAAAAGAAAACATTATTGAAAATAAAGAAACTACAAAAGCAATATTTTTACTAATTTTAAAAAATCTTGATAAAATAAAGAATATTATCAAATAGGCAAATGACAGATGAAAAAAAGCAGAAAAAAGTACTAGAATATATCCTATTTTTTTCTCCTTAAAAATAACTAAAAAAACACCATACATAAAAAACCCAGAAGCTAAATATGCTCTTAAAACTGTACTAGCAAAAATTGGATTTATTAAAATAACAAGCCCAAATATCAACAATAATTGTCTCTTAATAGACCAATCAAAATAATTATAAACAATATCAATAGCTTTCAAATGAAGAAATATAATAAAAAAAACAAATAGACTTGGAAGAAAATAAAAAGGAATTCTTAATTCATTAAAAACAGTTGACACCAACTGAAACGAAAAATAGTTGTGAAATACTAATTCGATATTCCGACTAGAATCAAATAAGTCTAAATACCTAATTAAGTCATAAAGCGGTGGATTCTTTAAAACCATTAAAGCAAAAAATAATGATAAAAGTATATAAAAGAAATTTAATTGTCTTTTTTTTATGCCATGCATTGCGACAAGAAGTCCAATAAGTGGAGAAATAAAAAAAATAACTCCACTTAATAAATTTTTCTTATCAATCTTGCCATTATACATTATCATACCTACTTAACTTCAAACAATCAGCTTACATTCGACCTAAAATCTTATACAGGATAACAAAAAATAATCCAAAAAAATAAAAAAGTTTGCTTGATCTCATTAGCTGGCTTATCTCGACTTCTGGAATTTTCCGAAGTTTAGATATATTAAAAGCTTGAATAAAAGATTTTTTTGAAATTAAAAAGCTAACATATGCCATCAAAAAAGATACATAACTTCTACTATACAAAGTATTACTCTTTAGCCTAAATCTATATTCATTAATAATTTTTTTATAGCTTTCATCCAATTTTATTAAATTTTCGGAACTTTTGTTATTCAAACTACTTGTTAAGTTGGTTCGATATAAATAAAGACTATCTTTTAAAAACATAATATTACTAGCCTCTATAAATAACTTTGGCATTAACCAAGCATCTTCAAAATACATTTCTGAAGGAAATAATTCATTTAAAAACAACTCTTTCTTATAAATATTCAACCATGGAAACCATGCCCCCTGATTAAATATTTTTATTAAAATTTCAAAATTTTTCTTATAAAAAAAACTATTCTGTATAACTTCTATAAATTTCGCACTATCATTTCTATCTTTAATAAAACTACGAGCACTAAATCTTATAATATCAGGACTATAATTATTAAAAACATTAAAAATCTCTATAAAGTAGTTACTTTCTAAAATATCATCTGAATCTAAAAAAGCAATATAGTCTCCATGAGATTTTTTAATTCCATTATTTCTAGCTACACTTTGCCCCCGATTTTCTTGATCAATAAAAATAAACTTATCCAAATGAAAGTTATAATTTTCAGCAATATATTTTTTTGCCATTTCCATTGATTTATCTGGTGTTCCATCATTAATAAGTATAACTTCAACACCATCAATTAACTGAGTGCATACACTTTCTAAACATTCAATTATATAATTTTCTACTCTATATATAGGAATAATAACACTTAACTTAACCATCAAACCTGCTCATTTCTATATGTTGACAATAAAAACATACGCTTCTGTGTATCAAGTATAATTTGATCTCGATAAAAGTAATTAAACAAAGTAAAAGACATAACCTCTGTAATCAAAATTGCAAAAATTGCGCCATACAGTCCCCACATATAAACAAATAGAGCTGTTAAAATGATATTAAATGCAACAAGGTATAAAGTTTTTTTCTTTAAATAGTCATATGCATTAAATTTCAATAAATATTTTTCTGCAATAGTTGATAAACCAGAAAACAGTGTAACAACTACAGCAAAAAGCAAAATTTGATTGACGCCAGCATATTCTACACCATACAACATCTGAATAATATAATTCCCTGCAATAGCAAAAAAGAGCATCACAGATAAACAAATACAAATTATCACTAAGCTTAATTTAGCGACCATTTTTTGGCATTTTTCAAAATTTTTTTCTGTATAAATCTGTGTAAAATAAGAACTAATAACTGCAACTAAAACAAAGTAAAAACTATTCCCCAAAGTCATAGCAACTGTATAGATACCAAGATCATGTGGCGATTTTACTCCTAGGAAAAGCTGTGATGTTTTTGTAAAAATTGCAACCGATAAAGAATAAAAGACAAGTTTACGTCCAATCCCCAACATAAACTTTCGATATCTCTTAATTTTTTCAATTGTAATACTTACTTGAACGTGCTTTCGTTTTAAATACAAATGTCTTCTAATCGTAAATGGAATGAGTGTAATTAAAACAATGGGAACACCCAAACACTCTATGGCAAGCTGAAATTTTGCTATACAATATCGAATAATTAATGAAATAATTAATGCTAAAATATTACAATAAGCATTTATTTTTGATTGGAGAGTTGCATTAAAATATATTGAATAAACATCATGCACTGCAAAGTAAATAGCAATACTTGTCGCAATTGAAAAGACAAATGTTAAATAATCTGCAACAAAATAAATATAAAATAAAGTCGACAATGATAAAGTTAAATATATTATATCTCTTATAATTTTTGTCGAATCAATAATGTATTCCCCCAATCTTCTGTCTTTTGCTGTTTTTTGAAAAATAATATTTTCAGAGCCTAACATTGCAACTGTTTGAATGATTGCAAAAATTGAACTAGCAAATGTTAACTTTCCAAAATTTTCAGGACCGATATATTTAGCGACAAAAGATGTTACAAAAATAAGACCCAAAATAGAAATAAGTTTTTCAGACATCATCCACAGTGAGTTGGTGAAAACTTTATTTTTAAATTTTTGAAATATTTTCACTAACTCACACTACTTTGAAATGACTGCTTATAAATTAACTAATAAATCATACTATTTACGAATTTTTTGAGCGATCCTAGAATGATAATAGTTTGGCCAAATTAGACTTGTAATCTAACTGTTTACAATAGTATCAGACTTTATAAATGAAAAAGCTATTAGATACATTCCTACATACATTTTTATGATACCCAACCTGCCTTTTTTAGCTTACAATTCACTTTCAAGATGAGACTTTAAGCAACAACGCAATATAAAATAAGGGTTTTGAATGTGAAGTATCCGTACACATCACTGTTGACAATTTTAGCGATTTCGTTTTCTGGTTGTGCGATCACGTCAGGACTTCAAACCTATGATCTGCCTGAGCAAGGCCACTATAAAACTGATCAGGGCGCCGAACTTTCAGTTGTACAACTGAATCAAAATAATATTCCAATTTTAAATACAACTAGCCAATTAAGTTCAAATAATCTTGTATCATTATTTAATAACCCACAAAATATTTATCGTTTAAGTGCTGGAGATGTGCTTTCAATTCAGCTTTGGGCGTACCCTGAAATTACCCCACCAATCCAGGATGCAACCAACATTAAAGCTGTGGGTTACCCGATTGATCCGAATGGCAATGTCCAATTACCTTTAGTAGGGTCAGTGCGTATTGCAGGTAAAACTTTAGCGGAGACTAATCGCTTTTTACATCAGCAATTTTCAAAATACCTTAAACATCCTGATGTTGTGGTTCGCGTGCTTTCTTATGAAGGACGTCGTTATTTTGTCAATGGTCAAGTCATGCGTAGTGGCCAATATACTTTAAATGACCAACCAATCAGTATTTATACTGCATTGGGTCAGGCAGGTGGTATAGATACTAAAACAGGTGATACCACCAATATCCAACTGATCAGAAACGGGCAGACCTATAATCTGAATACCATTCAGCTCGAAAAACAAGGATTGTCTCTGCATCAATTATTAATCCAACCCAATGACACGATTTTTGTGAATACTAAACAAGATCAAAAACTCTATGTCATGGGTGAATCAAGCCGTAGCCAAGCGTTGACTCTTCGCGATCAAGGGATGACCTTAAGTGATGTACTTGGTGAAAGTGAAGGGATTAACCCAACTTCAGCAAGTGCTGCACGTATTTATGTAATGCGTACTGACCTTAGCACCAAGCAGTCTACAATTTATCATCTGAATTTAAGCAGTTTAGGTAATTTAGCCTTAGCCAATCAATTTGCCATGCAAAAAAATGATATTGTTTATATTGATGCTACAGGGTTAACCCGTTGGCAACGGATTATGAATCAAGTGATTCCATTCTCAAGCGCTCTATATAGCTTTGATCAATTGGGTAAATAGAATGCAGATTCAAAACATCTTGGTGGTTTGTGTTGGCAATATTTGCCGTAGCCCAATGGCAGAGTTTTTTTTAAAGCAAAGCCATCCTAATCTAAAAATAGAATCCGCAGGGCTTGCTGCCATGGTTGGTCATTCAGCCGATAATAAAGCCATTGCTTGTATGGATGGTTTAAATATTGATATGCGTTCACATGTTGCACGACAAATCAATGCAGAATTGATCAAGAAAGCTGATCTCATCCTAGTGATGAGTAAAAACCAATTACAACATATTGAACAAAAGTGGCCTTTTGCTAAAGGAAAAGTATTTCGTTTAGGGCATTGGCAAGCTCAAAATGTGCCAGATCCATATCAACATGATCAAGCTTTTTTTGATGAAACATGTAAAAATATCCAAGCTTATGCCAATGACTGGCAATCACATCTATAAATTTTAATTAGTTGTTTACCTATGAACCAAAATTCAAAAACTAATGATGATACGATTGACTTAAAAGAGTTATTCTTCTCTTTAATCGCTCAATGGAAAGTGATTGCGCTTTGTGTCATTTTATCCTTAATCTGCGCGCTACTTTATTTACGTGTAACATCACCTGTCTATTCTACAGATGCACTGGTTCAAGTTGAAGATGGAAAAAGTGCTGCCTCTGCTGCTCTTATGGGGGAACTCAAAGATGTTGCTGGTGGCTTGGGGCAAAAGTCTCCTGCTGATGCTGAAATAGAAATCTTAAATTCGCGGCTTGTACTTGGAAAAGTGATAAAGAATTTGAATTTAGATATTCAAATTCAAGACAATGTAGATACTTTCTTTCATAAATTAGTATCCAAAGAAAAATCTAAACTTAGCTATAGTGCCAAAGCAGTTGATTTTCAAAAGAATCAGTCTAATTTTTCTATTTTAAAGCTAGATATTCCAGAATATTATTATGATAAAAAACTCACTTTAAAATTTATAGATAAGAAACAATTTAGTTTAGCTTATAAAGATCAAGTTGTATTTCAAGGCACACTCAATCAGCTTAACCAATCTCAAGACAATAAAGGATTGTGGTCGGTTCAAATTAATAGTTTAAATCCTTTTCAACAAGACTTTACCATCACTAAACTTTCTCTCCCTTCAGCTGTCAAATTAATTCAAACAAGTTATTCGGTGGCTGAAAAAGGAAAAATGACAGGAGTCATTGGCCTCAGTTATAACGGAAATGATCAACAGCATATTACTCAGGTTCTCAACAATATTCTGAGCGTTTACCATGAACAGAATATTGAACGTAAAAGCTTAGAGTCTAAACAAACCTTAAGTTTTCTGGATCAGCAACTGCCAGAGTTGAAACAGCAACTTGAAGAATCCGAGATTAAATTTAATAAATTCCGCGAACAATACAATACCGTTGATGTCACTCAAGAATCAGAGTTGATGCTAAAGCAAAATGTTGAATTGGAGAAAATGCGGATAGAGTTAAAGCAAAAACAAGCTGAATATTCTGCGAAGTATACTCCTGATCATCCACTGATGACTGAAATTAATGCACAGCTTGCTGCGATTGATAAAAAATCAACTGAGCTTAACCAAGCCATTAAACGTTTACCTGAAACCCAACGCTTATATTTACAACTGTATCGTGATGTTAAAGTCAATACCGAACTTTACACCTCATTATTAAATAGTTACCAACAATTAAAAATTGTGAAAGCGGGTGAAATCGGTAATGTTCGTATCATTGATACTGCCGTAGAACCTGTTAAACCAATTAAACCAAGAAAATTGATTGTGTTAATTCTTTCCATTTTTGTTGGTGGCTTTATTGGAGTAATGATTGCATTACTACGTAATATGCTTTCATCGGGTATTAAAGATTCAAGTCGTATTGAAAATGAACTTGATCTCCCTGTATATGCCACTGTACCCCGCTCTCCGATTCAAGAAAGCCGAGTACAATTGCTGAAAAAGAAAAAGTCGATTCCTATTCTTGCGGCTAAAAATAGTGAAGACATTGCCATTGAAAGCTTGCGTAGCATTCGAACTACGATTCACTTTGCTTTAAATAAAGCAAAAAATAATATTATTGCCATTTCAGGACCCGCTCCAGAAATTGGTAAATCATTTATCTCGACCAATTTGGCCGCGATTTTTGCTCAAGGAAATAAAAGAGTTTTACTCATTGATGCCGATATACGCAGAGGCTATTTACATAAATATTTCAGTCATGACACTTCACCAGGTTTGACTGAGTACTTAGCAGGTCAAAACACTATTGAACAATGTATTGTTCATTCAAACACTGTAAACAATTTAGATTTTCTGCCACGTGGTAAAAATCATAGTCATGCTGCTGAAATGCTCGGTTCCAATCGTCTTAGCGAATTATTGGAACAGCTTTCTCAGCAATATGATCATATTATTATCGATACACCGCCTATCTTGGCAGTAACGGATGGCATCATTATTTCTCAATTTGCTGGTGTAAACCTTGTTGTTGCACGTTATGCAAAAACTCAGATGAAAGAACTTGAATTAACCATCAATCGCTTTGAACAAGCAGGAAGCAAAGTGAATGGTATTATTCTCAATGATGTTCGAGCAACCGCTGGAGGTAATTATGGCTATAATTATGCTTATGCCTACACCGCCTCTAAAGATGATTGATATCGAATGAGTAGCAAAAAAGCCAGATTGAATCTGGCTTTTTTGTGCCGAGTTTTTAAACAATATAACTGTATATTTTTAGTTGTCATCATCAGATAACTATATCGTTTACGATGAAGAAGTTATATGCTTGAGCAGATTATGCTAATGATCAAATTAGCCTCTTAAAAGATTAAAATTTGGAAATTTTTATGAGTAAAGCCTTACCCATCGCAATTGCTGTAATCTTAGGTGGTGCTGCACTTGTACCTGTTTATTATGCATCTCAACATCCTGCTGATGTAAACAGTCATTCAATGTCAAAAAATGCTAAACCTGTAGAAAAAATTAGTTATGCACTTGGTTATGAAGTTGCGAGCCAAACCCCACCGGAAGTCGATGTGAATACATTTATCAGTGGTATTCGTGATGGTCATGCTAAAAAACAACGTGCCTATACAGATGAAGAATTACAAGCTGCGTATGTTGACTTCCAAAAAGAAATGCAACAAAAGCAATTACAACAAAGCAAACAAACAGCTTCATCAAATGACTCATTCTTAGCTGAAAATGCGAAAAAAGAAGGTGTTAAAACAACAGCCTCAGGATTGCAATATAAAATCACCAAAGAAGGTACAGGTAAACAGCCTGCTGCTACTTCACAAGTCACAGTACATTACAAAGGTCAGTTGTTAGACGGCAAAGTATTTGACAGTTCGTATGATCGTGGTCAACCCGTTGAGTTCCCTTTAAATCAAGTGATTCCTGGTTGGACTGAAGGTTTACAACTGATGAAAGAAGGTGGAAAAGCAACCTTATATATCCCTGCAAAATTGGCTTATGGTGAACAAGGTGTTCCGGGCACGATTCCTCCAAACAGCACTTTAATTTTTGATGTTGAACTTGTTAAAGTGAAATAACATTTAAGAAAAGGAGAGATTTACTCTCCTTTTTTGGATTTAAATTATGAAAAAAACACTTATTGTGCTTAGTCTTAGCATGCTGAGTACAGCAGCTTTCTCAGCACCGATTAACAATAAAAGCTCCCAACAAGATCAACTGGGTTATAGCTATGGTTATGTCATGGGCCGTACCAATGCTGACACCTTAAAACAAATTAATTTAAATGCCTTTATCCAAGGGATTAAAGAAGGTTCTACGGGTCAGAAAGCAAGCTTAACTGATGAAGAAATGGCAAAAGCACTTGCACAATATAAACAGCAAACTGAAGCAAAACAAATGCTTGAGTTTAAGCAAGCTGCAGATGTAAACGCCAAACAAGGCGAAGCTTTTCTTGTAGAAAATGCGAAGAAAGCAGGTGTGATTACTCGCCCAAGTGGTTTGCAGTATAGTGTTTTACAACAAGGCACTGGAAAATCGCCCTCTGCAAAATCTAAAGTCTCTGTAAACTATGAAGGTCGTTTATTGGATGGGACTGTATTCGACAGTTCTTTTGCACGGAATGAAGCTGTTGAATTTCAAGTTAGCCAAGTAATTCAAGGATGGACTGAAGGTTTACAACTGATGAAAGAAGGCGCGAAATATCGTTTCTTTATTCCAGCAAAACTTGCCTACGGCGAGATTGGTGCGGGTGATGCGATTGGCCCAAACAGCACATTAATTTTTGATGTAGAACTATTAAAAGTTTTACCTTAGTTTCAATGCTAAATAGTTTTAAAAATAAAAAGCATCGCTCAATTGCGATGTTTTTTATGCTCTAATAAAAAATCTTATCGCATTTCATAGACGTAAATTCATTCCTTGGTCAAACTTACAGTACTGTATCTTATATTCATAGTCAAACCAGCTAATTATTCACACAAGTGATTTCTATCAAGTTACTGATTATAAACTAAGCTTATGTTTTTATATGAACTTTTAGAAACTGTTGTTATCAATTCATTTTTTTACTTTTGAATCATAGATGATTATCCTACCGTGGGGCGACATGGATGTCGCCGTTGGGCGGGGGTACAGGACGTACCCCTCGCCTAACATGAGCAAAAACAAAGCACTGCTTTGTTTGCAGCGCAAGGTTTGGCATCCTCTACGAAAAGTGAGACATCGCCTGCGCAAAGGTATTTAAACGTTAAATGTAAGGTGTGGCATTGCAAGATTTTTTATAATTAAATAATTTATTTTTCCATTTAGTTGATTTAATTGAAAATATTAATTAAAAGAAATTATGTTCTTGTGTCTGAGTTTTTGACAGGTTAACTATAGAATTTAAATTCTATCCCACACGATGGTGACATCCTTGTCACCATGCGCTAGATACATCACTTATGCATGAATGATGCTCAAAATAAAAGCTGTCTCATTTATATTCTGTTGATTGGTCTTAATTTTAGTGTTTTAAATGTCTTGGTCTAAAACCTGCTGCGAGCAGAGCAATACCATAAGCTACAATACCCACCACACATAACCCGATAACTTCAAGAATTCGAAGCCATTGCGACGCTGTACCATCATACCAATTTAAAGCAAACCATAGCGCACCAATCATCACGATATTAGCTATGGCAAATTGAAGGAATAATTTTTTCCAGTGCGCGCCAAAACGGAAAATATTTTTCTTATGTAAATAAAAATATAACATCCCAGCATTGACCAAAGCTGAACCTGAAGAAGCAATCGCTAAGGCCATATGCTCAGCTTGCCAATCAATCAATTTAAAAATACCAATAAAGATAATATTTAAAATCGCATTGGCTGCAACAGCCATTAAGCCGACACGTACAGGGGTTTTGGTGTCCTGAATGGCATAAAAGCCTGGTGCAAAAACTTTAATCAACATAAATGCCAGTACACCACCACTCATACATTGCAGTGCCATAGCGGTCATTTGCGTATCACGTGCATCAAAAGCACCATGCTGGAAAAGTGCTTGAATAATTGGCGTAGATAACATGAACAAAGCAATACTGGCTGGCACACCCACCAAGACAATCACACGAGCTGCCCAGTCTAACATTCTACGGAACTTGGCCTGATCTTGTTCTGCTTTACTCACAGAAAGAGACGGAAGAATCACGGTACCAATGGCAACACCAATCAATCCAAGTGGCAACTCGGTCATGCGTTCAGCACTATATAACCATGACACCGAGCCATCTTGCATGAATGATGCCCAGATTGTATTTAACAATAAGTTAATCTGAGTGACTGATACACCAAACAAAGCGGGTAACATCAGTTTTAGAATCCGATCTACACCTTCATGTTTAAAATCAACTTTAGGTGGAATCAGTAATTTTTTATTCCATAATTCAGGGATTTGAATGGCAAGTTGTAAAACCCCTGCTGCAACCACAGCCCAGCCTAAAGCCATGATCGGTTGAGCCATATGCGGGGCTAACCACCAAGCACCAGCAATCATTGCCACGTTGAGTAATACAGGCGAAAACGCTGGAGAAGCAAAAGACCCATAACTATTTAAAATACTGCTGGCAAATGCAGTCAATGACATAAACATCAGATAGGGAATCGTTAAACGAAACATATCTACAGCCAGATCAAATTTTGCAGGATCATTATGAAAACCCGGTGCATAGACATACAAGATCACAGGCGCAATAATCATACTGATTAAAGTTAACAACGACATCACCATTAACAAACAGCCAAACACACGACTAATGAGAATCTGTACTTCTGCATGCAGTTTTGTGGTTTTATATTCGGTGAGTACAGGAATAAAGGCTTGTGAAAAAGCCCCTTCTGCAAATAAACGCCTGAAAAAATTGGGAATACGAAAAGCAACCACAAAGGTGTCAAAATCCTTACCTGCCCCAAACACATTGAGCAAAACCATATCTCTGACTAAGCCCAAGACTCGTGACAACATGGTCATTGCACTGACAATAAAGGTGGATCGCCACAGCGCCATCGTATTCACCTAGTTAAAATAAAGTCGCTATTGTAATTAAATATTCTTAAAATTGCGTTGTTAAATCATAACCAGACGCTTATTTACTTCACTTGTTCTATCTTAATTTTTTCTGATTCAAACTTTCTCTAAACTGCTGCCATTGAAAATGTGGTCCAGGATCAGTTTTTCGTCCTGAAGCAATATCAGAGTGCCCTGTTAAATGATGATCAGTTTTCGGATAAGCGTGTTGCAAAGTGGCAACCACATCAACCAGTTGTTGATATTGGATAGCTTCAAAATCGCGATCATCACTTCCTTCAAGTTCAATGCCAATTGAATAGTCATTACACTCAACTTTACCCAGATAAGCTGAACGTCCTGCATGCCAAGCCCGATCATTAAAATTAACAAACTGGATAATTTCACCAGTTCGTAGAATCAATAAATGTGCAGAAACCTGCATACCCTCGATGGTTTGGAAATAAGGATGTACTGACCAATCCAGTTGATTTTGAAAAAACTGTTCAATATAACCTCCACCGAACTGTGAAGGGGGCAAACTAATATTGTGAATCACAATCAGCTGAATCTCTGTATTTTCAGGACGTTGATTATAGTTGGGTGATGGGACTTGTCTTGCGCCAATCAATTGACCATTTATGACCTGAAACTGCGGTGCAGATTGCATATCTTATTCCTACAGGATTTTTCTATTTTCAATAAAGCTGATTTTCAATATTTTAGTGTACTCTCGGGTCTGTTGACAATTCGTCTATGTTTGCGACGACGAGTATTTTTTAGGCGATACAAGGCACGAAATACGAAATTTAGTGATTCTAAATGATGAGAAACATCGTTTCGCAAGGTAACATGTAGTGGCAAAAAAGACTCTAGTCCTCAGCTTCGACTTTCACTGCGAATAAAGTAATGCTTTGTTCTTGTTCAAGTTATGACTAAAATCATCTCAGTTTCCGTTATGAAACTTAAAAATAGTCTCACTATTCTCATTCATATTTTACGATGTATACGTCTCGTGCTTAATTTGAACCTACAACGCAAACTATTTATGAAATGTTAACAGATCCTAATCTATATAAAATAAAAACTTCTTCAAACTTGCAATGACAGTGCTAATATATCGCTCAGTTTTTAAGGGTGACTAAAATAGGGATATCCATGAGCATACCTGAATCTTTGCTTGAACAATCTATTCAAATTAATATTCAACAAGCACTCCAAGAAGATATTGGCGATGCTGATATTACTGCCCTACTCACACCAGAAGATGAGCAAGCGACTGCCACGATCATTTCGCGTGAAGATATGGTCTTGGCGGGACAACCTTGGGTCGATGCGCTGATTAAAGCGTATGATCCAAGCGTACAGATTACTTGGCTTAAAAATGATGGTGACTGGGTCAAAGCCAATGAAACCATTTATAAATTGGCAGGTTCTGCGCGTAGTTTGCTGACTGTTGAGCGTCCTGCATTAAACTTTGTGCAAACCTTGTCTGCAGTCGCAACCAAAACGGCTGAATATGTAAAATATCTAGAAGGTACAGCAACCAAATTATTAGATACACGCAAAACTTTGCCGGGTTTACGGATTGCACAAAAGTATGCAGTTGCTGTAGGTGGCGGTCAAAACCACCGCCTTGGTTTATTTGATGCGTTCTTAATTAAAGAGAATCACATCATGGCTGCCGGTGGTATTGCTCAAGCAATTGCCAAAGCGCATCAAATCGCACCAGGTAAGCCTGTTGAAGTCGAAGTTGAAACATGGGATGAACTGAATCAAGCACTTGAAGCCAAAGCCGATATCGTCATGCTAGATAATTTTAGCCAACAACAAATGATTGATGCGGTTAAACATGTTGCAGGGCGCTGTAAATTAGAAGCTTCTGGAAATATAACTCTTGAGAATTTAAGTGAAGTTGCACAAACAGGTGTTGACTATATTTCGATGGGTGTATTGACTAAAGATGTTAAAGCGATTGATTTATCTATGCGTTTTAATGCCTAATCACTCAATCATATTCGGTCATAAAGCAGTATCAATATACTGCTTTTTTTATTACAAAATATAACGATGAGTCAATAAATAATCAGCTAATTTTATGCAAAAGACCTTCTAAATAACAATCAAATTACGTGTACCAACAAAAGAGATAAACAATGAAAAAACATATTTTATATTCATCACTATTCACATTATCTATTCCGATCCTGAGCCATGCAGACACAGTCAATGTGCATGTGTTAAGTGCAACAGTCAAAGATCAAAATATTGCTAATGCTGAAGTAATTTTGCAAAAAAATGGTGAACGCTCTGCATCAAGCTCTACCAATACAAGTGGCCGAGCTTCAGTCAATAGTAATACTACAAACAATTCAGATGATTTACTGATTATCAAAAAATCAGGTTATTCAACACTGGTTGCAAAATGCCCATGTGATGGCATGACCTACGCCTTAAGTCCGGTACTCAAAGATCTCAACAGTATGCGAATTGTACTGAATTGGGGGCAAAACCCTTTAGATCTCGATTCACACTTAAGTTATAAAAATCAGCATGTATATTGGGACAGTAAACAAGGTTTGGCTGCAAATCTGGATGTGGATGACACCGACTCTTATGGTCCTGAAACCGTCACGATCGATAAACGTTTAGAAGGTCAATATTATGTGTATTCAGTACATGACTTTTCTGATCGCACTCAACCAACTACGACCAATTTATCCAATAGCCAAGCCAAAGTCATGGTGTATGCGGGTGAATCACTGATTCGTTCTTATTATATTCCAACTGGTCAAACCGGGAATTTATGGACTGTATTCCGCATTAGCCCTGAAGGTGAAATTCAAGACATCAATCGTATTTCAGGAACTACGGTTAACGCAAGCCAAGTGGGTTCAACAGTATCAAATTATCAAAATCAAACCACTCGGGTAAATATTGTTCCTGTCTCAGCCGATGCGCAAAAAAGAGCCAAGACACTTAATTTAAGTGCAGATAAAGCCTATCAAAACAACCAGATTGAACAAGCTGCCATGCTCTATCAACAGTCTATCGACTACAATCCAAATGTTGGCCAGACCTATAGTAATCTTGCCGTTGCTTATCAAAAGCTCAATCGTTCCTCAGAAGCTTTATGGGCAAATCAAAAAGCCATTGCTTTGGCAACCAATAACAATACCAAAGCTTATTCTCACTATAATATGGGTAAAATCTATGAAAATAATCAAGATTATGCCCAAGCTAAGCAACATTACCAATTGGCAAATCAATACAAACCAAGCGCGACTTATGATGAAGCGATACAACGTGTAAGCCAGTAAAAAAATTGCCCAAAGGATATCTACATTCTTTGGGCAACTTTGATGCTTTAGTTTGCTATTTTTTATTGATTAGTTTTAATTTTGCTTACAAAACAACCAGTTTTTACATAGAAAAGCCGTCTGAATAAGCCTATAATCTTTGGCTTCCAATACATTCCTGTAATTAGGCCAATGAAGACTTTGAAACAACAAGTTTTGTTTTTACTTGTCGCTTTTTTATCTGTATTTGCTTTTTTCTTATACCAAGAAGATATCACGCGTTTCTTTCAATTACGTGACATCTATCTAAAACCACGTCTGTATAAATATGGCTTTTCAATTCTCTTAAACTACGCCTTTATTAGTTTATTTTATTTAATTTTAAGAAAAACCTTTGCGACCATTTTACTCAGTCAATTTATTATTTTTTTGCTGAGCTTTATCAATATCAAGAAAGAGCAATATCTTTCTGCGAGTTTGGTTCCTAGTGATTTTTTATTATTTAAAGAAACCTTTATCGCCTCTCCAATCATGCTCAAAATTGCGGTCTTTGCAGCAATTGCTGTGTTTATTGGACTATTTGTATTTCTCTATAAAAAAGAGAAATTAGGGACAAAGCCGCTCCTCCTGACAAATAGCATTTTATCTTTTGCTATCCTTGGCTTCTTTATCACTGCGAACTTTAAAAATAATTTTAGTGAAGCGTGTGCCAATGCAGCAAAAAATTCAATTTGCCAATATGCAAAATATTTACCCAATACCCGTGGTGACTGGATCGGTGATCATTTAACCATTAAATACTTAGGTTTTTCGACCTTCTTTTTTTCCAAAACCGTAGATGGCTTAAACAATAAAATTTTCCAAACACAAGTTGTTCCTGAAGAAAAAGTTGCTGCTTTTTATCAACCAGTGACGGTTGAGCATGATGAAGAACCTATAGCGAATCTAGCATCAGATGATCAGTCACAACAAAAGTTATTGCCAAATATCGTTTTTGTGATGAGCGAGTCGCATTGGGATGCCACAAAATTAGATAGAAGCATTCCACGTAACATCACCCCAACAATTACTAAAAATCAGGTTTCTAGCTTATTGTCTCCAAGCTTTGGAGGAGGAACTGCTAACGTTGAGTTTGAAGTTTTAACCAGCCTAAATACCTATTTAAATCATAATGAATTGGCTTATGTATCAAAATTAAAACGCCCAACCTATTCATTACCAATGTACTTAAATACATTGGGTTATGAAACAACTGCAATGCATAACAACGGCAAATATTTTTATAACCGTAGCGCAGTTTATCAAAATCTAGGTTTTAACCGTTTTACTTCAATTGAAAATATGATCAACATGGCTGATCGCGCCAAATATATCAATGCTGCGGGTTGGGCTACTGATGATTTGATTTATAACAGCATTGAAAATCAGCTTAATAATACCGACAAACCTCAATTTATCTATGCCATCAGTGTTGAAAATCATCCAATGTATAGTGATGATCGCTTTGGTAAAGACCATTTTAAAATCACTAAAGATGGTGTGAGTGAAAACAGTAAACGTGCACTGAACACTTATTTAACGGGTATGCAACGTGCTGATGATAAATTTAAAACCCTGATTGAGCATGTCAAACAGCTTGATCGCCCAACAATTGTGATTTTCTTTGGTGACCATTTACCCAACTTACAAAGCGTTTACGATGAGTATGGCTTCTTTAAATCAGAGCAAGAAAAAGCTGAGAAAAAAGATGTGCGCTTCTTTGAAACACCACTTGCAGTTTGGGCAAATTTCCCGATTGATCAAAAGCAATTTAAAGGGCCTTTTGTGGCAGCACATTTCTTAGCACCCAAAGTATTAGAAGCTGCACATATTCCTCTTTCACCTTACTATGCTTTTGTAAATAAGGTGAGCGCTTGTTATACAACCGTTCATCAGACAGGTACGCAAACACAAAAATCTTGTGAATTTAACCAAGCTGAGATTCTACAACAGTATAAAGACATGAATATGGATGTGTTAAATGGTAAGAATTTCACTTATCAGACGTTAAAATCAAAAGCTGAAAGCTAGTCCTGTCCAAATGATTAAGAAGGTTCTCCAGAGTCTTCTTGATCATGCTGTCGTTCAGCCTGTTGTTGCGGTTCATTATTTTTTGCGTCAAATTCTTTGCTTTCGAAATCTTCACGGCGTGGATCTCCAGCCATCAATACAAAGGTAATCACCGCGAATAGAACAATGAGTATTTTCATAAACCTGCCATTTGCTAAAATTTTAAATATTCTAAATATCGGCTGATGAAAAGATTTGTAGAGTCTGTATACGAAACAAGGGATTTCAGCTGATTTATGTATCTATTGAGATAAATAGATGATTGGAATCTTAATCATGTAAGTTTGCGCAAATTATGTGAGCATTTATCAACTCAAAAATAAGGTGCAAAGCGCACCTTATTTAAATCATAAAAATTTAGCTATTTAAAATTAAGATTCTATGAATCCCATATAAGGGTCAGAAAATGAGTCTTTACCCGTTTCAATACGCCCAGCAAAACGGCGTTTAAAGGTGCTATCACCGTCTATTGTCACAGTAAAATCATACCAACCACCGAAATCAGACATATTCCAATTCAACTCCTTTTCTGTAGAAGCAGTTTCGATATTCCATGTCTTATTGGGTAGATAAGCATTGGCTTTCACCGTCAATTTTGCTGTTTTCGCAGCGTCATTACGAACTTTTAAATAGAGTTTAGGATCACACTCTTCAACACATACACGCACTTCTGGCAATGCATCTATTTGTGCAGACTTGACTAAATCTCCTGCAAAGCCACGATGGAAGCCATTTGGACCCAACACCCATAAATCGTATAGTCCATTTGAAGTGTTCCATACATCGTCCAATTGTTTACCTGCTTCAACCATATAACGACGAGGAATTGCGTCTAAATTCAATTTGTCGTAAACATGGAAAACTGCGGCATGTGTTCCTGTATTGGAGAACATTAACTTCACCGTTTTTGTTGCCACATCAACTTTCGCACTACTATGTAAAATATAAGGTAATGCCCGAGACAATCGTGTTCCTAACTCTTGAACAGGATAGACCTGACTTAAAGGACGGGAAACCGGCGGCAATAGCGCTTGCGCATTACGAATCGCATCTGCATCATTCTTGGTTTTTTTACCCATCAAGTCCGAAATAGCGGTGGTATTTGGATTTTTAAAGTCAAAAGCTGTTGTTAAATCACCACATACAGCACGGCGATATGGACTAATATTCGGTTCTTGCACGCCAAAACGTTGCTCTAAGAAACGAATAACAGACGAATGATCAAAAACCTGTGAATTTACCCAACCACCACGGCTCCACGGAGAAATCACATACATGGGTACGCGTATTCCTGGACCATAGACTCCCACACCATTGCTGACTTTAGGATCAGTAAAGTTAGGTTGCCCTGCTGAAGCTTTAGGATGCGTAGCGTATTCATATGAGATTTGTTCATCACTCAAGGTGGTTTTACCTTGCATCACACCTGAAGCGTCTTTTGAAGGTGCACTTGGTGAAGGAACGTGGTCAAAAAAGCCATCATTTTCATCAAAGTTGACCAATAAAACCGTTTGACTCCAAATCGCAGGGTTTTCCGTTAAAGCATTTAAAACTTCCTGAATGTACCAAGCACCTTGTACAGGGCTTGATGGTCCTGGATGCTCACTATAGGCTGCAGGTGCAACCATCCAGCTGACTTGAGGTAATTGACCTTTGGCAATATCATCTTTAAATGAAGCGAGAAATCCGCCATCAGGCATCGTATTGGCAATCCCTTTATACAACGGTTGTATTGCATCAATGGCAGGATCATAAGCAGGACACGTGCTGTCATTGTTTACAGGTTTACCTGATAATTCATTGGCACGGCGATATTGTTTAAAACCAGCCAAAGGATTGTCGGTAAAGTTATCTGGCATATTTTGATAAACTTTCCACGTCACACCCGCTTGTTGTAGGCGCTCAGGATAGGTTGTCCAATCATAGCCTGTGCTTGATGCACCAATACTGTCTAAGTCATTGACGACACTGGCAACACCCGCAGCTTTAGGACCATTTGAACCTGTCCATAAGAACATACGATTCGAATTGGTTCCAGTATGCATTGCACAATGATATGCATCACACAGGGTAAAGGCGTTGGCAAGTGAGAACTGAAATTCAACTTCTTTTTGTTTGTAATATCCCATAGATTGGGGTTGTTTATATTGTACCCAATTGCCCATACGGCCATGGTTCCAAGCAAATTGCCCATCTGTCCATGAGTGTGGCGTACCGCTAACACGTTGTGCATTGCCACGCGTGCTGTCTAAATGATAGGGAAAGATTTTATTCTTATCTTTATCGTATTGTTCCCAAATCTTACGGTTATCGGATAGCGGAATGGTAAAACGATCACCAAACCCACGAACACCCTTTAATGTTCCAAAATAATTATCAAACGAGCGATTTTCTTGCGTCAAAATGATGACATGTTTTACATCTTTAATCGTGCCTGTTTCGACTTTGGCGTCAATGGCTAAAGCTTTTTGGATGCTGGCTGGAAAGCTGGCTAAAGCGGCTGTACCAAATATTGTTTTTGTTGAATTGACTAAAAAATCACGACGGTTCATCTCTATTTCCTTATTTTTTATTATGGTGCGCAATGTACTTTACAAGCAGCGGGTGGCTGTGGATTCGTCGTTGAGCTTTCATTATCATCATTACAAGCACTGAGTAAGACACTCAGACTGGTCACTAAAATCAGCAAAAAATTTCGCATTGTCCTATCCATGAAATAAAGGTAGGGATAGTCAATACAACTGCTATGACGCTAGAGTGAAGTTTTTATGGCAGTTTGATGAATATTTTTTAAAAAATGATGAATATCAAATATTTGTTTTAATTTATAAATAAGCGACTTAGGTTAAAACAATTTTATGCAATAAAAAACGCATCCGAAGATGCGTTTTGTTTATAAAAATATATCAATATTTTAGAATTACCAACCAAGCGCTTCTTGTTGTTTTTTTACCAATTCCTGAATACCTTTTTCAGCCATTTCAAGCATTGCATTGGACTGAGCGCGGGTAAATGGTTTTTCTTCTGCAGTCCCTTGAATTTCAATAAACTCACCTGCTTGAGTCATCACCACATTCAAGTCTGTTTGACAGTTAGAATCTTCTTCATAGCAAAGATCAAGCAATACTTCATCTTGATACATGCCGACAGAAATCGCAGCAACAAGCCCTTTTAATGGATCATGCTTAATTTTCTTTTTCTCAAGAAGTACATTCATAGCATCAATTAATGCAACCGCAGCACCCGTAATTGCAGCAGTACGTGTACCACCATCTGCCTGAATCACATCGCAGTCGATGGTAATGGTGTTTTCACCCAATTTTTTCAAATCCACCATTGCACGTAAGCTACGACCAATCAAACGTTGAATTTCTTGAGTACGACCAGATTGCTTACCGCGAGCAGCTTCACGGTCGCTACGTGTATGGGTAGAACGTGGCAACATACCGTATTCCGCAGTCACCCAACCTTGGCCCTGACCCTTTAAGAAACGTGGCACTGAATTGTCAATACTTGCAGTACACAGCACTTTTGTATGACCAAATTCAACCAATACTGAACCTTCCGCATAACGGGTGTAGTTACGGGTAATTTTAACTTCACGTAATTGATCTAATGCACGTTGGTCGATACGCATAGCTTGTCCTTATGGGATTCAAAAAATATTGCGACTTATTATAACAGATCCAAGAGAGATGGTTTTGTTACAAGATGGTGGTTTTTGAAATTGCTCGCTAAATCTATATGTGGTGACTTAAATAAACGTCTATACAAAAAGATAGATATACAAACCACGTTTTAAAATTTTCGAAATTTAGCCAAAAATTTAAATGATGCTTATCAGCGTAAGCGACAACAACTTGTTGATACTTAAAGGCTGTATAAATGCATATATTAAAGACTATCTTGATTCCAAGTTTTATCTAAGTCTTTTAGGTGATTATACGCTTGTTCAAACTCAGTAAAACTGAATGTCAGAGTGGGGACGGAACAAGGGTTTTCCCAAATAACAGATGTTATAACATCATGTATATATCCCCATGCTAGTCCAAACCGAATCCACTTGACTTCAGTTTGAGTAACGACTTGCTCTACCATGATGACACTACATCCAAGATCTAAATCATCGGGACAAACTAAAAGAGGAACAACCGTTGAGACAGCACCATATTCAGAAAATTCAGGTTTAAGAAGCTTCCAAGCATTACTTAAGGCTTTATTATCTTCATAATCATATAGCCATCCTTGTGCTGGGACTAAATTATCTGCACGTTCAATGATATTAGTATTTCCGTGTATCCATATATTTAGCGGAATATTGTCAATTGCAAGAATAGGAAATGATTTTGAGTGACCATTTGCATCATGAACGCATCCGCTAATCGGATGTTCGCTTAAAGGGATGGCTGAAATGAAGTGCATATATTGATTAAGTACTTTCAAAAGATTCTAAAATCAACATAGCACAGCTTATACAAAAAATTAAAAATCACTGAATTTAAACATCACTTTAAAAGCAATAGAAGAACCTTATCTAACTCAATAAGGTTCTTCTAACAACAATTGATGATCTATTTTAAACAGCTATTGCACAAGTTGAATGAAGCAAAATAAGTACCTCAGCAACACCAATGCTTACACATCGCAAAAACTTTGTTTAAGCAAAAATACCCTTCAACTTTTGTAAAGACTGAGTAATGGTGGTTGTTAAACTATTTGGCAAAGAGCATTTGGCTAAACGAACCCATACACTGCCAAACTGTTTCATGAAATCTGCTTCATTATAGTTGATGCCATATTCCGCACATAAAGCTCTAATTTTTGGAGCAGCTTCTGAATAACGATTGGCAGGCATATCAGGGAACAAATGATGTTCAATCTGATGACTTAAATTCCCACTTAAAATATGCAACCAGTCTGTTCCAGTAAAATTACTAGAACCACGAATCTGACGTAAATACCATTCAGCACGGGTTTCATTTTCCACATTATCTGCTTCAAAAGTCTCTGCATCTTCAGTGAAGTGACCATTAAAAATCACCGCTGAAGACCACAAACTGCGAATCACATTAGCAATGGCATTCCCAGCTAAAACAGGTAAAGCATTGGGTCCTGCAATCACAGGAAAAAATACATAATCTTTTAGAATTTGACGACGGGCTTTTTTACGAAATTTTGCAGCATCTGCCCAAACCTGCTTCCAAGTTTTTGTTTTATAAATCAGCGCATCTTCCAAATGTAAATTTTGTAAGCCAACATACCATTCAAAAAACACCATCAATTGAATCGCTAAAGGAATATTAAACAAAAAACGCGGTTCCCATTTCTGTGATTCACTAACACGGAGTAAACCATAACCCACATCATGGTCTTTACCCACAATATTGGTATAGGTATGATGCACATAATTATGTGTGTATTTCCAATCATCACCTGTTGCCATGGTATCCCAGTCGTAATTTGCACCATTCAAACTTGGGTCATTTAACCAATCGAATTGACCATGCATAACATTATGACCCAACTCCATATTTTCCACGATTTTGGAAATGCCCAACAATCCTGTGCCCACCACCCAAACAGGTGGAATCCATCCGCCAAACATCAACATACCACGTGAAGCAATTTCACTATAACGGACAAAATTACGGATTTTATAAATATACTTGGCATCTTGTTCACCTAAACTGTCCATGATTTCACGGCGGATTTCATCAACACGGCGACCAAACTCTGCGGTTTGCTCTGGGTTTAAATGTTTCGATTTACTGTTTGGAAAAGTAACTGACATATTCATTGTCTTGCTCCTCAGCGCTTCATTTCTAGAAGCCTTAGCTGAATTTAGGTACAACTTCCTACGCCTAGGTTCAACAGACCGAGAAGTTGTTTAAATTTATTTAAATGATTGTTTTAATTTACAGATTAATAACCACAGGACTTATTGCTTGGCTGATACACAATTTGATCTGTGTATTTGAAGCATGGTCAATTTCTCCTGTCAGCATATTTTTGGTCGAACCACTCACTTTAGTACATGTACAAGTATTGCAGATCCCCATACGGCAACCATGAGTTGGCTTTAATCCCGCTTGTTCAGCGCTTTCAAGAAGATTTGATTTCGCAGCAAATTCTTGTTGTGAACGCAAAAACACCACGGGTTGTTCTTCTAAAGTTTCATCTACAGCGATCTGGAAAAATTCTTGTTTCAAACGATCTGCAATATTCAAATCTTGAAAAATTTGATTGATGCTTTGCATCATTGCACGAGCACCACACGCATAGCTTTGACGCTGTTGGAAATCAGGAACCAAACTTTCCAATAACTCGATAGTTAAATGCTGTTTTTGTTGCGCGGTATGAATATAGTGATAATTCAACAATGAATGTTGCTGATAAAGCTGTTCTAGATCTGCATGAAAAGCCTCATCACGACTAAAATAAATTAAATCAATTGGACGATTTGAATCTTTGAGTGCTTCAAGCAATAATGAATGGATTGCGGTAATTCCACTGCCTGACGCAATCAATAACAATGGCGATGCATCGGGAGCTAAAACAAAATCACCCTGAGCTTGTGACAGTTCAACAATGCTACCAAAAGCCATTTGGCTCAGCGCATTGGAGACTTTACCCTGTTGTTTTACAGCAATGATCATATCGCCATTATTCAAAAATTTAACCACAGAATAACTACGTTGTTGACGTACACCCGCAATTTCAACAGTTACAAGAACAGATTGTCCCGCTTTAAACTGTTGATGCTTAAAATTACGATTTGGACGTAATTGAATTTGATAAAAATCAGGGCTTAATGCACGAGTTTTAATAATCGTGGCTTTTACCTTTTTCCAAGCCCAAACAGGATTGATTTTTTCAGCGATAAAATCGACAAAATCCTCACGAACCCATTCTGGCTGATACTGCATATAGCTACTCATGTGACGTTCCTCTTTGTGCTTGCTATTTATTGAGTGAACAAACGTTCTTTTAGTGAACATATGTACACTATAATCATTTTTTAAATTCAGTCAACACCTGTACACTGACATTCGTCGTTTAATTTGTTTTTATTTTTGATAGACTCATCACAACAAAAATCTTTGGATACCAGAATGTCGATACGCGATGAACGAAAACAGCAAAGCCGTCAGGCTTTACTTGATGCTGCTTTAACCTTAAGCACTTCAGGTCGTTCATTTTCGAGTATCAGTTTGCGAGAAGTTGCCCGTGAAGTCGGTTTGGTCCCAACAGCGTTTTATCGCCATTTCCAAGATATGGATGAATTGGGGAAAGAACTGGTGGATCAAGTTGCGCTTTATTTAAAGAATGTCTTACACCAGTTAGGCAAAGGCCTAGCACATCCTGAAGCGAAAACCAAAACCAGCATGGTGCTGTTTTTTGAGGCGGTAGACAGCAGCTCGCAACAGTGGATTTTTATGATTGCGGAACGTTGGGGCGGTTCGGAAGTGGTGCGTAAAGCCATTTCCCGTGAAATTGACTTCCTGAATGATGATCTTGCCAACGCGTTAAAAAAGTTTGAAGTTATCGCAAATTTTCATGATGAAAATGATTTAAAAGTGATCACCAATATTTTGATTAATTTATCTTTTACTTGGGCAATGTCATGGATCAACTTATCTCGACAATACTCTGGCATAGAGCTTGAGTTGCAAAAAATGGTCCTTAAAAAACAATCGGTGACGCAAATCCGCTTAATTTTTAAAGGCATCGAAAATTGGGACCAAGATAGAGCTTAATTTATCTCCCAAACTCGCCTCTATATCACCCGCAATAAAAAACCCGCAATTGCGGGTTTTAAAAACATAAAAGCTTATTTGGCTTTACGTTCTTTATTGATGAGATAGTCAAGGACTTGCGTCACTTTACCGTCTTCACCTTGAACCACATATTTACCATTTACCACAACAGCAGGAACACCTGAAAGCTGATACTGTTGTGCCAATTGATTTGATTCAGCAATTTTTGCAGTAATCGCAAAAGAGCTATACATGCTGTTAAATTTCGCCTCAGGCACACCGTACTGAGTGAAGAATTTAGCAAAAGCATCTTTTTGTAGAACTTGCTGATTACCTGCATGATTGGTATGGAATAAAGGTAAATGCGTACGCTTACGTACACCCAATGCCTCACTCACATAATATGCTCGAGCACCTTGCTCCCATAATGGATTCATCGCTGCTGGGGTACGAATAAAGTTGACATCTTTAGGGATTTTCTTTAACCACGCTTGCATATGCGGTTCTAATGTAAAGCAGTGAGGGCATCCATACCAAAAAAACTCACGCACTTCAATTTTACCAGGAACAGAAACTTTTCCTGGATTTTGCACCACGGTATAATCTTTACCTGCAACAAAATCAGCAGCCATGGCGTTTGCAGAAAATGCCATTACCATGGCAGTCATGCCACCTAAAATAAATTTTTTCATTGACTTTATTGTCCTCGTCGTCATCTCGTATAGCTTATGCATTCACTATAAAACAAATATGGGAAAATCGTTTTCCTTCTGTGAAGTTTTTTACACGATTCATCGCTTTTTTTGGATTTATGGTTACACTAGGGTCTGTTGATATTTCATAAATAGACGAAGTGTTAACAAACACTAGCATAACTGAACTTAATTTTTGATTAAAACAATTTACTTAGAGGTGCCCGGCATGTCGCAACTTAATGTTGATCCACAGGAAATTGCTAAATTTGAAGCGCTTGCTGCTTTATGGTGGGATCAACACTCTGAGTTCAGACCTTTACATCAAATCAATCCACTGCGTTTAAACTGGATTGATGAACATGCCAACGGTCTTACAGGTAAAAAGATTCTTGATGTAGGATGTGGTGGTGGGATTTTGGCTGAAAGTATGGCACGTCGTGGCGCCAATGTTTTAGGTATTGACATGGGTGTAGCACCATTGAATGTCGCTCGCTTACATGCTGAACAGGAAAATGTTCAAAATATTGAATATCGCCAAGTCCCTGTGGAGCAACTCGCAGAAGAACAAGCAGGGCAATACGATATTGTTACATGTATGGAAATGTTGGAACACGTTCCTGACCCAGCTTCTATCATCCAAGCTTGTCAAAAGCTAGTTAAACCAAATGGTCATGTGTTTTTTTCAACAATTAATCGTAATCCAAAGTCTTATTTATTCGCAATTATTGGTGCGGAATATGTATTACGTTTATTGAAAAAAGGCACCCACGATTATCATAAATTTATTAAACCGTCTGAACTTGCTGATGACATTCGTAACTCAGGTTTAAAACTTAAAGATATGACCGGCTTACACTACAACCCACTCACAAAGCATTACTGGCTTGCGCCCAATGTTGATGTGAATTACATGGTTTATACTGTGAATGAAGGTGTTTGATGCAAGCTGTTCTTTTTGATTTAGATGGGACATTGATTGATACGGCTGCAGACTTTATCCGTATTATTCAAAATATGTGTCGAGAAGAAGGACGTGCAGTGGTTGATGCGGATTTGATCCGTACTCAGGTTTCTGAGGGTGCACGCGCAATGGTAAAACTGGTTTATCCAGAGCTTGAAGTGGATGATCCGATTTTTTTAGCACATCGTCAACGCTTTTTAGATCTGTATGGTGATGACATTGCTGTAGACACAGATCTGTTTGCTGGTATGTATCCTCTTCTGGCAGAGTTAGAAAGCCAGCAAATCCCATGGGGTATTGTGACCAATAAACCACGTTGGTTAAGTGAATCATTATTGAACGCATTGAACCTCACACAACGTTGCGCTGTTCTGGTGTGCCCTGAAGATGTCACTCAGACCAAACCAGATCCAGAGCCAATGTATCTAGCAGCAAAGCAAATTGATATTGCACCTGAACAATGTATCTATGTGGGTGATCATCCGCGAGATATTGATGCAGGACGTAATGCACAAATGTATACAATTCTCGCAGCTTATGGTTATTTACCATTACAGTACAAAGATGATTTAAATGCTTGGCAAGCCGACTGTATCGTAGGGAATGTTAATGAATTACATCAAGTTATTCGAAAACTTGTAGATATTTAAATCCCAAAAAATCATACAATTTACCTAACAACATGATAAGTAACACTGAAACATCTTGAATATGATGTTTCAATGTTTTTATATAGAACATAGGCTGGTTGGCAGTTCACTTATTTATAATGAGCAGTGCATTTCCAACAGTGCAAGCTAAGCCGTAAAAAATTTAATCATTCTAAATGATGAGAAACATTGTTTTATATGGTCAGGACATTGCGTCAAAAGCCTAAATTACATCATAACAATTATAGGAGGTCTCCCATGAAGTATTCAGAATATCAACCTCGCCCAGATTTATTGAAGGATAAAATTATCCTCATTACGGGTGCGGGAGACGGTATTGGACGTGCTGCTGCGCTCAGCTATGCCTTACACGGCGCAACAGTCGTGTTACATGGTCGCACGCTCAATAAACTTGAAGTCATTTATGATGAAATTGAATCACTTGGTGCCCCCCAACCTGCCATTCTTCCTTTGCAGCTTTCTACTGCCTCTTCACGTGACTATGAACTGCTTGTTGATACTCTAGAGCAACAATTTGGTCGCTTAGATGGTATTTTGCATAATGCTGGAATCTTAGGAGAGCGTGTTGAGTTGGCACATTATTCAGAAGATATCTGGGATGATGTCATGGCGGTGAATTTACGTGCACCTTTTGTGCTCACCCAAGAATTACTGCCTTTACTGGAAAAATCTGAAAATGCATCAGTCGTTTTCGCTAGCTCTGGTGTAGGACGTGAAGCACGTGCGCAATGGGGTGCTTACTCGGTTTCAAAGATTGCGATTGAAGCGGTCAGTAAAATATTTGCCAAAGAAAATACTTATCCAAATATTCGTTATAACTGTATCAACCCAGGTGGGACCCGTACCGCTATGCGTGCCAAAGCTTATCCTGATGAGGACCCAAAGGTTTTACCATCACCTGAAGCCATCATGCCTGCTTATCTCTACCTCATGGGAGATGATAGCCTTGCGTTGAATGGTGAGAGTATTGACGCACAGGATTAGCTCCATCTTTCTTTCTCCACGCTTTTCGAAGTGTGGAGAAAATCATAAGAGATCTTCCATTTAAACTATTGATCATAGAGTCAAACTAAAAATATTATAAAGACTTATATTAAAATCGTTTTACCCAATAAAAACTATAATTTTATTCAGTTTCTTAAATAACAAGGATTCTTCTATAGTGTTACTCAAGTTAAACAGATCAATTTGAGGCGTTTTTTATGAAAGATTTAAAACATAAAGTGGAGATGATTCGCTCTATCGAACAATTACAGCTCCCAAATCATTTTATTCAGGCCTTAGATGATGCGCATCAAGCAAAAGATATTATCAAAGCAATCAATTGCTTAAAGGAGATGAATCAGCAGTGGTCTTAATCTTTCATGCTGAATTTATAGCGGAGTCATCTCTCTAAGTATATTTTCATAAATATTTACATTTTTTAGTTACCTATTCCGCTTAAAAAAATTTGCTGCAATGCATTACAGGCCAAAGCTTTGCAATAATCCTTTTCACTTTTATATAAATATGTTTTTATTATGTCTGTCATTTTAAATGAAAAACTGAACTTTCTTCACAGTTTCTCTGCAATTTAGCAGTACATTAGTGAGGTCAAAATAAACATATTGAATAAGCGAGGACGATTATGAAAAAGATTTTAGCGATCATCGCCATCTCTTTATCAACACTGTTGACGGCTCAGATCAGCAGTGCAGGTCCTCATTTTGACGATGACAATGGTTTTGATCGTGGCAAAAGCGAACGTGGAGATCGTGGACGCAATCATCGTGATCGTGGTAATGATGATGACAACATTCAAGAACAACGTCGTGAACGTGAAGAACGTGGCGTAAAACGTTTGCAACAGCACAAATGGCAAATGGGTTATGTAATGCCACAGCATTATCGTGGTAATAGTTACAAAGTTGATTATAAAGACGAAAACCTTCCAAAGCCTTCGCGTAATCAACAGTGGTATAAGATTAACAATGACTATATCTTGGTCGATTCAGATAATAATAATATTGTGAATATCCGAGGGATGTAGTTTTTTAAATATTTTGCTTTCATAGGCTCAAACACCTTTTTTGTTTGAGCTTTTTTTTGCCTAAATTTCAGTTTTTACACTCTGTTTTTAAAAAACTCTAGAAACCTCCATAAAATTGACAATCGAATGATATTTCTCCATTTTTTATCTTAACTTAAATTGTAGTTTGAATGATCGGATAAACTATCCGTCTTAAAAGGTCGAATCAAATGAGAAAGGTTATAAGCGCAATCACACTATCACTCAGTGCCTTAGTTACAACTTCGGTAATGGCCAACTGGGATCATGGGCGTGATCATCGTCCTGCTACATCACATGAAAAATTTGAATGGCGAGAGGGTGTAATTTTACCTGATCGTTATCAGGACAATCGATATTACGTGAATGATTATCGGACATACAAAAATCTGCATCAACCTGCTAAATTTGAACGTTGGTATAAAGTAGATGGCCGTTATGTACTGGTCAATGAACGCAACCATCATATTATTCGTGTCATTCGATAATATCTAAACTGCTAGATTTACAGCCCAAATTCATTTTTGGGCTTTTTTAATTGTGAAAAGAAAATGCCAATATGTCTCTTCATCAAGTCTTCATACATTTCACAATTCACCTAAACCATGCTCACTGTTTATCTCAAATGATTGAGTAATTTGATTACATCAAAGGACAAAAGTTCAATTCAGGTGTATCAAATGAAAAATATCTTAACCACACTAGCTTTATCAATGAGTGCTTTTATTGCAACATCGGCGATCGCTGCACCCCATGATTATCATCGAAATGATAACCAGCGCTATCAACAAAACCATTGGGATCATAAATATGACAATCGTTGGAATAAAAACAATCATTATGACAACCGCGTAAATTCGAATCAACGCTGGCGCTCAGGGCAGTACTTCCCGACTCAATTCAATTCTTCGCGCTATCATGTCAATTATAAAAACTACCGCCAGTTACCTAAACCTGGAAGATATCAGCAATGGTACAAAGTGAATGGTGACTATGTGCTCGTAAATGAGCGAAATAATCGTATTATTCGCGTGATTGATTAATGGCTATATTTTAAGTTTCAAACCCAAGTTAGCTTGGGTTTTTTCATATTTTGAGAATCTGCTTAAAACCTAATTGATTCAACAAATAAATAAAACACATACTTTCATTTATATCTCCATAGTTTCTCTATATTTTACGATTAGATTTAATGTGAAGGCATTAATTATTGAGTGAAATAGAAAAGCCAAATATCATCAGTAAATTGTTCAAAATGAAAGATTAGAATGTGTAATTTCGATGAACAGCAATCGTTAAAATATCTGGCTTTTAACTCAATATTCCAAAGTGAATCGTAAAATTAATATACCCTTTCGCACTCGTCCTCCCACGTTCGAGTGCTTTTTTTATTCAATAGCGTCTGTTGACATTTCATAAATGGCTTGTGTAGTCGAATATAATCGAGCATGAGACATAAACGTCATAAAACATGAAACTTGAGATCATTTTAGCTACAACCTGAGCAAGAACAAAGCATTGCTTTGTTTGCAGCGCGCAAGGCACAGCAATGGGGACTAGCGTTTTTTGCCGTGACGACGTTACATTGCGAAAGATGTTTCTCATCATTTAGAATAACTATATTTCGTATTTCGTGCGTTGTTTCACCTAAAAAGTCGCATAGTCGCAAACATAGACGAATTGTTAGCAGACTCTATTATTCTTACGCTATTTTTGTTTAGAATCGCGGTATAGCAATCATCAATACTGAGATAGGCATGCAAACCGACAGTTTAGAAACAATACAAAGCACAACACAAGAATACGTGCATTGGTTTCGTCACTCTGCACCCTATATCAATGCTCATCGTGGTAAAACCTTTGTATTGATGTTTGGTGGTGAAGCTGTTGAACACGAAAATTTTCAGCATATTATTCATGATATTGCCCTGCTCCATTCATTGGGCATACGACTGATTTTGGTCCACGGCGCACGCCCGCAAATTACTGCCAATTTGCTTCACAATAAAATTCAAAGTCCTATTCATATCAATCGTCGTGTTACTACACGTGAATCATTGCCTTGTGTCATGAGCGCTGTGGGTTCTATTCGTCTACAAATCGAAGCACTACTATCTATGGGGCTTGCTAATTCACCCATGTTTGGCGCACGCATTGATGTGGTCTCAGGTAATTTTGTCACAGCAAAGCCATATGGTATTCGTGATGGTGTCGATTTCCAGCTCACTGGCGAAGTACGCACAATTGATACTGAAGCCATTCAACGCCATTTAGGTAATCAAAATATTGTATTACTGGGACCCACAGGATATTCCACTACAGGTGAAGTATTTAACTTGCTTGCAGAAGAGGTGGCGACAAAAACAGCCATTCATATCAAAGCTGATAAATTGATTTTTTTAGGAAATCAACAAGGCTTAATGGATGAGTATGCGCAATTGAAACGTGAAATTACTCCACTTCAACTCGATAAACATATTGAAAAATATCAAGATTCAAATTTTGAAATCGCCTTACATTTGCACAATGCAAAAGAAGCATCGCTAAAAGGTGTAAATCGCGTTCATCTACTTTCCTACAGCGATGATGGTGCCTTGATCAAAGAGCTCTTCACCCGTGATGGGCATGGCACTATGATCACTGATGCACATTATGAAGAAGTTCGTATGGCAAATATTGGTGATGTCGGTGGCTTGATTAATTTATTACGCCCTTTGGAAGATGAAGGAATTTTAGTGTATCGTTCACGCGAACGTTTAGAAAATGAAATCGAGAAATTTGCCGTCATTGAGCGAGATGGAACCATTCTCGCATGTGCTGCACTCTACCCGATTCCTTCAACAGAAAATGAAGTCAAATCAGCTGAAATTGCCTGTGTAGCCGTACATCCAAGCTATCGTAAATCTAATCGTGGTAGCCAAATTCTGCATTTTTTAGAAGAAAATGCACGTCAAATGGGTATTCAGCAACTGTTTGTTTTAACCACGCGAACCGCACACTGGTTCTTAGAGCATGGTTTTGAAATGGCAAATGTTGATGATTTACCTGAGGCTCGCCAAGCGCTATATAACTATCAACGTAATTCAATGGTCTTTAAAAAATCAATTGCTTAAAATTGATCAAAATGATTATTTTAAACAAATTATCACATTTGCTTCTAAGCTTATCTCAATAGATTCCATCCACCAGAGTATTTTCTTATTCTTGAGGATGGAATCTATATATGGCGATTGAATAACACAAATAACATCATAATTTTCAAATTCTTATAATATTATATTTTTATAGAATATCAGCTTTATATTTCTCATTTACAGATAACCTTAGCAATTTATTGTTTATCTATTTTTTTCATTAGTAATCACTAAAAATTTATTTTTTTGAAAATACAAAGCCTTTTAAGCTGATGCTCATGCCTTTTTTAGACTTTATAGGAGCATCGTGACTCATGGCGAGCTTATTTCAACCTTCGTGGAAAAAAATCACCCTTGTTAGTGTTAGCCTTGCCACCATCATGATGCTTAGTGGATGCTCAAAACCACAAGAAACCACAACTTTAAATATCGGTTTCCAAAAATATGGGGTATTGCCCATCATCAAAGCACGTGGTGACTTAGATAAAGCCTTAAAAGAGAAAGGGGTAAACGTTAAATGGGTTGAATTCCCTGCTGGGCCACAACTTCTAGAAGGTTTAAATGTTGGTAGTGTCGCCTTTGGTGAATCTGGGGAAGCACCGCCTATTTTCGCCCAAGCTGCAAACTCAAATCTGGTCTATGTTGCTAATCAACCTGCTGCGCCCTTGGCTGAAGCCTTAATTGTGCCGAAAGATTCAGCCATTCGATCGGTCCAAGATTTAAAAGGTAAGCGTGTAGTTTTGAATAAAGGTTCAAATGTACATTATCTTTTACTCAAAGTTTTGGAAGCAAATCATTTAAAACTTGATGATATTCAAGTGGTCTATCTACCACCAGCTGATGCCCGTGCCGCTTTTGAAAAAGGTGCAGTAGATGCTTGGGTGATTTGGGATCCGTTCTTTGCTGCTGCAGAAAAGCAACTCAATGCAAAAGTCCTTGCGACAGGTCAAAACTTGGTGAATAACCATCAATTCTATTTGGCTGATCGTAAGTTCGCTGAACAACATCCCGATGTTTTAAAAATTGTGGTCAATGAACTGAATACAACAACGCAGTGGGTGTCTCAACATCAAACTGATGCGGCAAAACTCTTAGAAAAACCGACAGGCTTACCGCTTGATATTTTGAATACCTCAATTTCTCGTATGGGTTTTGGTGTCACTCCAATTTCTAACGATGTGGTCAAGAAGCAGCAAGATGTCGCAGATGCTTTTTATCAACAAAAACTTATTCCCAATAAAATCAATATTCAAGCAGCTGTTTTAGCAAACTAATTTCGCCAACAGCTCCGCTAAAGAGGACATCAATATGACCCAGCAAATCGCGCAACAAAACACATCATCATGGTTCAATGCAACGACTCATGCCATGACCACTATGTTGATCTGTAGCGCAATGCTGGGTTCAGCCTCTGTGTGGGCAATCGATCCAACGGTAAAAGAATTACGTATCGGCTTTCAAAAAAGTTCTATTAATTTTGCAATCGCCAAACAACAGAAATTGTATGAGAAAGAATTCCCAAATGCCAAAATCACTTGGAATGAATTCCCTGCAGGTCCTCAAATTTTAGAAGCCCTTGCTGTAGGTTCTCTGGATATTGGTGTCACTGGTGATACCCCACCAGTATATGCCCAAGCCGCGAATAAACCGCTGTACTACATTGCCTATGAAGCAGCCAAGCCATTGGCTTCGGCAATTTTAGTGCCTAAAGATTCAAAAATCACCAAACTCAATGAATTGAAAGGTAAACGCATTGCGTTGCAGAAAGGATCTAGTGCGCATTATTTACTGGTACAAGCTGTACGTAAAGCTGGTTTGCAATGGTCAGACATTCAACCGATTTGGTTAACCCCTGCTGATGCCCGTGCTGCATTTCAAAAAGGTGCTGTCGATGCTTGGGCAATTTGGGATCCATTCTTTGCATCTGCACAAGTAGAAGATCAGGCGCGTATCCTCGCCTCAGGACAGGGTTTAAGTCCGAATTATACCTTCTATTTGGCATCACCAGATTTTATAAAGAAATATCCTCAAGCAGTTAAAGGCATTATCCAGCAAATTAATACTGCTGATAAATGGGTACAAGCCAATCGTGTCGCAACAGCGCAAGCCATCGGACAAAGCACCGGTTTAAAACCAAAAGTTAGTCAAACTTTTATTGAGCGACGCCCAAGACCTTCTGGTGCAGCACCACTTTCAGCAAAAGTAATTGCAGATCAGCAACAGCTGGCCAATCGTTTTAGCGAACTCAAAATTATTCCAAACAGCATAGATATCAAACAAGCGGTTTGGACAGTGAAATAATATTTTTCTAAGGATGAATGAAATGAAAATCTTCTGGTTTATTCCTACTCACGGTGACAGTCGTTATTTAGGTACAAGCAAAGGTGCTCGCCAAGTTGACCATGCTTATATGAAACAAATTGCTGTAGCTGTGGATAATCTGGGCTATGAAGGTGTACTCATTCCCACGGGACGTTCATGTGAAGATCCATGGATTACTGCTGCGAGCTTGATTGATGCGACTAAAAATCTAAAATTCTTGGTTGCGTTACGTCCTGGCGTAACAACACCAGCGCTTGCAGCACGTATGGCTGCAACTTTTGATCGACTATCCAATGGTCGGGTTTTACTCAACCTCGTTACAGGCGGCGATGAGCAAGAATTGAAAGGTGATGGCGTATACGAAGACCATGCTTCACGTTATAAAACAGCAGCTGAATACACCACGATTTGGCGTGAAATTTTAAAACGCTCACATACGGGTGAATCATTTACCTTTCATGGCGAACGTTTAAGTGTAGACGATGCTAAGTTACTTTATCCACCCATTCAAGCGCCTTACCCACCACTTTGGTTTGGTGGATCTTCTGAAGATGCGATTGAATTAGCTGCTGAGCAAGTTGATACTTATTTAACTTGGGGCGAACCACCTGCTGCAGTAAAAGAAAAAATTGCAGTGGTGAAAGCCAAAGCCGAGACTAAAGGTCGTCAACTTAATTATGGTATTCGTTTACATGTCATTGTTCGTGAGACCAATGAGCAAGCATGGCAAGCTGCCAATGAACTAATTCAATATGTAGATGATGCGACGATTGCAGCTGCACAGAAAAAATTTAAACAAATGGATTCTGTCGGGCAACGCCGTATGGCTGAGCTACATAATGGTGATCGTAGTAAGCTTGAAGTATCACCAAATCTTTGGGCAGGGGTCGGACTAGTTCGTGGTGGTGCGGGTACTGCTTTAGTCGGTGATCCTCAGACTATTGCAGATCGCATTCAAGAATATGCCGATTTAGGCATCAATACCTTTATTTTCTCAGGCTACCCACATTTGGAAGAATCCATTCGCTTTGCTGAACTGGTATTCCCATTACTGCCTTTGGAAACACGTAAGAAACTCACACAACCTAATTTGACTGGACCATTTGGTGAAATCGTAGCCAACAACTACACACCTGAAGAAAATAAAAAACCGTTACAGGAGCCTGCATGAATGCCATAATTAAAAATGCTGCTCCAACCAAAAGCAACGCAGTTTCACGTGGAACTAAACAAATCGGGCAGCGTTTACTGCCTTGGTTTGTGCCGATTTTACTGATAGTCATATGGCAAATTGCCTCTAAAACGGGGCTACTTGAAAGCCGTGTTTTACCTGCACCGACAGCGGTAGTCTCTGCATTTTGGACACTTTTAGTCAGCGGTGAGCTTTGGCAACATGTCAAAGTTAGTGCTGGTCGTGCGCTACTTGGCCTCTTCGTTGGTGGTGGGCTCGGCTTATTTTTAGGACTACTTAATGGTTCATCAAAAGTGGCATCCAATTTACTGGATACCACCTTGCAAATGATCCGAAATATTCCAGCATTGGCCCTGATTCCATTGGTTATTTTATGGTTTGGAATTGATGAGTCTGCAAAACTATTTTTAGTGGCTGTCGGTGTCTTTTTCCCGATTTATATCAATACCTATCACGGAATTCGCTCAGTTGATCCTCAATTGATTGAAATGGGAAAAAGCTATGGATTAAGCAGATGGCAACTTTATAAAGAAATTATTTTACCGGGCGCAATGCCTTCAATTTTAGTGGGTTTACGCTTTTCACTGGGGTTGGTTTGGGTACTACTGATTGTGGCAGAAACAATTTCCGCACAATCTGGAATTGGTTATATGACCATGAATGCGCGTGAATTTTTACAAACAGATATCGTGCTGGTGGGTATCTTGCTGTATGCCCTTTTAGGCAAACTTGCAGATGTATTTGCACAATTTCTAGAAAAATACCTATTGCGTTGGCACGCAGGTTATCAAAAATAGGAGTCTGATATGACCGATTTAAGCATTAGCCAATATGCCAATGACTTGGTGGCAACAACCGAGATTGTTGAGGAAGAACAAGCAAAAATTGGTGCAGAAATTTCGATAGAACAACTGCATAAATATTATGGTGAAGTTAAAGTTCTTGAGGACTTAGATTTAAACATTGAAGCTGGTGAATTTGTTGCAATTGTGGGACGTAGTGGTTGTGGTAAAAGTACCCTACTGCGTTTAATTGCCGATTTAGAACAACCCAGTTATGGTGAAATCAAATTTAAATCTTTATTAAATTTCCGTGAAGGGATCATTGCAGATGATATTCGGGTGATGTTCCAAGATCCACGCTTATTGCCATGGAAAAGTATTCTAAAAAATGTGCAATTGGGTCTAGCCAAAAACCAATTTTCTAAGGCTGAGCAATTATTAGAAAAGGTGGGATTAAAGGAGAAATCTGGACTTTGGCCATCACAGCTTTCTGGTGGACAACGTCAACGAACGGCGCTTGCTCGTGCTTTGTCACATACACCGCGGGTCTTATTACTGGATGAACCTTTAGGTGCTTTAGATGCATTAACAAGACTAGAGATGCAGAGTTTGATTGAAAAATTATGGTTAGAACAAGGTTTTACCACCATTCTTGTTACTCATGATGTCAGTGAAGCTGTTCAACTCGCAGATCGTATTATTCTTTTGGATAAAGGTCATATTGCCCAACAGTTTCAAGTCGATTTGCCTCGTCCGCGTCAAAAAGGGGTGGCATTTGCAGAACTCGAACAACAAGTTCTCAGCGCTGTGCTTGCAACATGAACAACAACGCAAGGTATTGCATCAAAATATTTTTGCCCTTGCAGATTTACCTTGCGCGACATGTTCCTGATCTTGAATAATTAAATTTTTAGATTTGGATGTTTAGATCGCATAGAAAATGTTCGCTGTCATAAACATGTTAAAGTTTTTAACTGTTTCTATTGATTAAAAATAATTTGAATATTTTAAAGCAAGCGCATTTTCTTAAATGAAAATTAAATAATGCTATTTAAGATTATTTAATTTTTAAATTAACCTTATACTAAAAAATGTCACAAAATTTAAATATTAAGTCATAATTGACATAATTTTAATATAAGATTTGCTCCAGTTTAGTGCAAAATTATATAATAGGGATCTACGATCGACTTAATAATAAAACTTCATCATTATTTATCAGAAATATACCAAAATAATGCTGCTTTCTGTGCACAAATCAAACATTTTACCGTACAATTTAATAATCAGTTTTTCGATTAAAGATGCGATGGAACAAAAAAAGAGTGCTCAAAAACGCCAGCAGCTGCTCAATGCTGCACTAGATGTATTTTCTGTCTATGGTTTCAATGGCGCAAGTCTAGATGAAATCGCTCAGTTAGCAGATATGCATAAATCCAATATTTTCTACTACTATGAAAATAAAGAAGCCTTATATGTTGAAGTGCTAACGACAGTTATGCAGAAATGGTTAGCACCGTTGCAATCGCTTGAGTCAGAATTGGAACCGACAGAAGCATTGTCGCATTACATCATGACCAAAATCGAAATTTCTAGAACTCAGCCAAAAGCTTCAAAGCTTTTCGCGTTAGAAGTGATTCAAGGTGCACCACATATTTTACCGATCCTAAAAGGCCCGCTTAAAAAGCTCTTTAAACGCAAAGCCAAAGTTATTTTAAACTGGCAGGCGCAAGGTAAAATATCAGATCAAATCGATGCTGAATTGTTGATTATTAATATTTGGGCACTGACCCAAAATTATGCAGACTTTAGCACTCAAATCGAAATGGTTACTGGTAAAACTTTGCGTAATAAAAGTATGTGTCAACGCGCAATTGAACATACCATCCATATGACTTTATATGGTGTGTTACCGCGCAATTAATCATCCAATAGACATATTGGTTATTTTGGCAAACGGCCATAGAGTTCTATGGTCGCCAAGACTCAAATTTAAACTTTTTCTATTATTCACACAAACTAAGTCTTTAATAAATAGACTGATATAGTTTTAACAACTTTTGTGCACCCAATAATAAATTATCTTTCCAATCTAAATGTGCTGTGTCATTTGCACCGTCAGTAATATATTTAATCGAAACCAACCGCACATCTAGTTTTTTACAGACTTTAGCTAATGCGTAGCCTTCCATATCGACTAGATTACAGGTCACTTTGGGTTTTCCTGTTTCAAAACTATCACCTGTACCACAAACACCCTGTGCTAAATGTGGAAAATACGATTCTAAATGAATTTCGCTTGGCAAATACTCATCCATTGGTGTAACCCCCACATCAAAACCGAGTGGAGAAACATCCATATCGCGTTGCACAAAAGTTTTTACTTCAATCAACTCATGAGCATTAAAGAAAGAACTACCGGCACTCCCTAAGTTTAATATGGTTTTACAGCCAGTTTTCTGAATGACATCAAATGCAGTATAGGCCGCGTTGATCTTGCCAATCCCACTATAGTGGACGGTGATACCTGCTTGCTCAAACAACCCTTTAGATTCATTGGGTAAAGCCATAATCAATGCAATATCGTCTTTCATATATATTCAGAATTAAAAATTTTTCTTATTAAAATTGAAATTCAAATCCTGATCAATCTTATTGTTAACTCAAAATTTTAAAATCATATACAAATCACTACTGTACCTATAACTTCGATTGCTCATAATGTTTTAATAGAAAAATAGAGATGAAAATAAATGAATATCCAAATTATCGTGGGCAGTATTCGAGATGGCCGTGTTGCGATCAAAGTCGCAGAATGGTTACTTAAAGAAATCCAAAAACTCGACTTTAGTACCCTCAATGTTGAAATTGTAGATTTAAAAGAATGGGATTTGCCTTTCTTTGCTGGGAAAAACTCACCCGCCTCAGGAATCTATGATCAGCCCAAACAGCAAGAATGGGCAAAAAAAGTTGCTTCTGGCGATGCCTTTATTTTCATTACACCAGAGTACAATCATGGCTATAGTCCTGTACTGAAAAATGCCATCGACTTCGTTTATAAAGAATGGCAGCGCAAACCTTCGGCTTTTGTCAGCTATGGTGGTACCAACGGTTCACGTTCAATTGATCAAATCAAACAAGTCTGCGCTTTTATTGGTATGATTGACTCCAATGCAGTTATTGAACTGCGAGATATTGGGCAACGTGGTAAGAGTGAAACCTTTGAGGGGAATGAGTTTGATAATAAAGCAGTCAAGTCTGTGGTAAACAAACTCATCCAATATGCCAATGTCTAAAATCACATTGTACGCTTTAGCTTACATCACTTGCATGCATTGACGGCTAGGTAAGTTTAAGCAAATACCCTATTCTACTGACATAGGGAACAGGAAGTTTCCCAGACGTAAAACAATAATAATCGGTCTGTACATCAGGAAGTGAGGTAGAACAGGAGTTTACCTAGCGAACCAATATGAAAAAGCCCCGTCAGGATGATGGGGCTTTTTTTATACTTTAAACAATTTAATTTTGCCCAACTGTTAATGACTGATCACCAATACATTTACATCCGCAAGATAAAGGTGAATTATGCTGCGCAGCGGGCTTTCCCATCACCAACATATGATTATCACCTGCAACAATGCTGGCGACACACTTGTGTTTGGGACAAGTCGCCTTATCGCCTACACATGCAATCGCTTTACCATCAATCAGAAAAGAAGACTGAGCAGAAATAATTTTTCCCCCACCTGTCGTGGGTGATCCTAATGTGATATATGGAAGTGCCATAGTGCCTACCTTTTATTGTTTTGTTATTGAATAAAATTTATAAAACATCGAACTCAATACGGCGATTCTTTCTACGACCCTCATCCGTTGCATTATCAGCAACAGGTTTGGTTGAACCCAGACCTGCTGTGCTTAAACGAGTCGGTGCAATGCCTTTCGTAGTTAAATACTGCTTCACCGCTTCAGCACGTTGCAAACTCAAATCCTGATTCTTCTGTGGATTACCTTGGCTGTCAGTATGACCCACAATTTTAACATTTTTACCTTGCACTTTATTTAATGCAACCACCATCTCGTCTAAGATTTGTGTACCTGTTGGGGTAAGTACGGCTTTGCCAGATTCAAACTCAATAATTCGATTTTTTAGTGCATTATCAATCACAGATTGCTCAGCAGCATTCACTGAAATTTGAGAATTAAATCGATAAGGTGGCTGAACTAAGGATTGGAATAAACTGGTGGTTGGCTGAATATCAGTTTGTACACCCATTTTTCCAACCAATTCAACTTGAGTACCTCGTACAGAGAGCTTACCTTGGCTAATCTTCTTTAGATCTGGGGTAATCACACGTGTAACCGAATCACTCCATCCATTTGGTGCGGATACGGCTCGAATTTGGATTTTATCTACAACCTGATCATCACCATAAACCGCTTTTAATTTCGCCAAGATTGCTTGTTTGGTCATGTCATTCGGCACAGCACCTTCAACCACAATCGGTGCAGCAAACACATTGAATGAACAAAATAAGCTAGAAATAAGCGCAAATTTTTTCAATATTTTGACTTGTTTATTTTTCATATCATTATTCATCTATAAATGTTTGTCTAAAAAGTTTCATGCCTTGAACCAGACTCAATTGACGTTCGCATAAAGACTGTTCAAGCGCTGCTAGACCTGCATTCTGTTCCAAATAGGCATCAATCCATAGTGGTTTGACCAAAGATACCCAATGATCATTTTGCATATTTTGAGTGAAAATATTACTTAAAGCCGTGATATCTGCCCCTTGGAATCCAAATAATAAAATTGGAGACTCTTGGTGAAGAATACCAATCAAGATCTCTGTATTACTTTTTTCTAAAAAGCGTCCGATTAAGTTGACCCAAAACGCGGCAATTTCATAGCAATAATTATGATTATTAATTGGTAAAATAAGTACCTTAGATAACTTACTGGTACCGTGTTTAAGCACAGGCTGAAGTAACAAGCCCAAGCCCAGCATACTTTGCGCCAACTCATAAGGCGTGATCTTCATCATTTGCGCAAATGAATGCATGGTATGATTTTCAAAAAAGTCCTGCGTTTTTAATTCAGGCAAGACCTGTATTTCATGATCAATTTCACCCAGCTTATTGATCAATACTTCAGGATCACGAATGGTTCGGATGCTTCGATTTTTTTGAAATAAATCAATCAATACCGGTTTATATTTAAACGGCGCATAGAGTAAGTTTTGAAAAGGATGATCAACTTCTAATAACTGACTTAAGACCATTGGAAATTGACGACCAGAACTGTCTTCACTGGTCACCATATTTGCCGCAAGAAACATTCTTTCCTTAGGGTTTGCGATAAAGAAGTCTAAAGGCGCTAATGATTCATAAGCTTGATTAAAATTTTCTTCTCGCATTGCAAGCTCTAAAGCTTCCGTAATCCATTGATCAATCACTTGAATCAATGAATATTGCCCTTTTGTTTTCAGAAAATCACCACGTGCGGGACATTTTCCATAATACAACGGTGTAGACTTTATCGTTTGCATACTTTAATCCCTCGCGTCAAATCGTTTCCTTGAATCATTGAGCCACTCCTTTTCCAGCAGCATTTGCCGCATTGCCAGCAGGTGCTACAGTTGAGCTTGCTGGTGCGGTTGTCTGAGGCTTAGGTGCAGCTGCTACCGGTGCAGTCGCACCGCCAAATGGTGAAGCCGCTGGTGAGTTTGCACTTACGGTAACAGGCGCTGCCTGTGCTGCAACAACCAATGGTGCTTTAGGACTTGTGACTCGATCAACCAGTTTTAATCCAACATAGCCACGATTAGAACCAATTGGATTTGAAGCATTACCACTAATTAAACGGAATTGAAGTTTCACAAACAAATCACTGTTTTGTTTGCTTGCCCATGTCATTTCAAAGCTTCCATTCAATGACTTACGTTGTGCACTATCGATTAATTTATTGATTCCGTATTCACCCGGCTCATCAAATATAGTATGGGTTTGTCCATCTAAATCGATTGCCGTGATCCGTGCTCCTGGTATTGCACCAGGATTTGGCCACATGAAGTTGACCCATTGTTGGATGCCATTTTCATAAACCAAACGCTGTCCATCAATATCAATGGTATAGGACAATAATTTATTGTTAGGGATCGGATAGAATTGGAAGTTTGACTGATTGGTTGCAACCGGCGCACCCCCTGCTGCTCCAGCAGATGTACCATTAATTGGCGTAGTATATTGCTCAAAATTCATAACGAATTCAGGATTCAAGCCAATCCCCATGTTTTTCCATGTCTTCGATGACAATGTATAACCACGACGAATAACAAATGGATCAAGAGTTTCTTTTACAAATTTAGCAATGCTACCGTTATCACCAAAAATTTGACTAATTTCACTACTGGTCGCTTGAATCGTTCCAGATGAGTTAAATGGCACTTTTTGTGAAAGTGTTTGGCTAAACGGTTGGAAAGCTTGCAAGGTCCAGAGTTTATTTATTTCATCCTGTGCTGGAGTCAACAAACTATCAAAAGATTGGGTTAACGGGCTCACCAACAATTTCTGAACCATTTGCTGATCCAACTCACCTAAACCTACCGTCAATTTTTCATCAACAACTTTTTGAGTGGTGTTGAAAACTGAAGTTTGATCATTAATAGTAAGTTTTGCTAGGGCCAAAGCATTTGGACCAAAGTCACCTGCACTACGTAGATCATTCAATTTACTTCTGACTTGTGCCATATTCTGTAAATAATCATCTAGCAGTGATTTGTTCTGTAAATCATCACGTTTACGAACCAATTGGTAGAATACTTGGAATTGTTGAGAAATCTGCCCTTGTGCTTGATTCGATGCACGTTGGATATCATCCGTTTTACCTTGTCCTAAAACTTTACGCTTAAACCAAGCAACAAATCCGGTTTGTGGCGCAGCAAGTTCAGCTTGAACAATTGGATTATCCCAACTGGTTTCTTTTGCAACACGGTCAATATAGGTACGGATTGGAGAGTTTTGTGGTTCACCCAATACATCCATGACCTTAGCTTGTTGAACAAAATCAGGCCCTTTCGCATAGTGAGTGGCATTAATAAACTTTTTCCATTCAGCAATATATTCTTGTTTATACAACTGGGTTAACTGTTTACGAATTTGGTCAGGGCTACCACTAAAAGTTAAATCGTCTGACTGGGTACTATTCAACACCCAATCTTTGGTATCCGTGGGTTTATTCGCAGCTTCTTCAATGGCTTTATCGACATATTCATCCCATGCTTTTTGGGTAAATATACCAGGCAATGCATAACCACCCAGCATGACATTCCGATTGGTTTCACCGACAATTTGGGCCACGGTCACAGCTGGGAATCGAACCGCCGCGCGCATTTTAATTTCATTATAAACGCGATCACGGGCAGGCATCCCTCGTACAACAGAAAGCAATACTTGACGAGTTTGATCTACCAACTGCGCATCAGACTCTAACACTGGAAACTTTTTATCATTGGCTAAGGTCATTGAATAGCTCAATATTTTTTCAGCTTTTTGAATCATTTCTCCACGTGGCATTTGCCCACGATTGGTATCTAGCCATGAACGCCAGAAGCGAGTGACTTGGTCACTTAAATGACTCGCATCCATATATTGTGGATTGCTCATCATCAAATAGGCTTTTAACGCATTGTAAGCATCTTGCGGATTGGTATCAGAAGGTTCTGATGCAATTTGTGTCGAAGACGCTTGCTTAATTTCAACATTGACATGATTTTGTTTAAGCGTCTGCTCATTGCCTTTTACACGTTGTAGATATTGCGCAATGTTTTGCTGACTTGGTGCTAAAACAATCTGTTTCACACCTTTTAAATATTCAGCTTTTAATTTTTCTTTTAAGTCATTGCCTTGATATAAACCAAATGAAAATTTCAATGGACGATGCTGATCAAAATCATCCAATTGCTCTAAGCGTTGTTGCAAAATCAGTAAAGCATCGATTTGGGTTGAAAGCTCTTGACCTGAAGTTTGCTCCATTTGCACAACTTTATTTAAATCGGCCTGAACATCTGCAATCAATTGTTGATTATTACGATAAGACCATACCCATAAACCCAAAATAATGGAAACACCTAATAATGATGCAATAAACGCCAAATAACGTTTACGTTTTGTGGTCGGGTTAATATGTTGTTTAACTAGGTTTTTATCTTTGAGAATGACTTCTGAGAATAGCCCTTTTAAGAAATAGCCATGATTCTGAGAAATTGAATTTTGTGGAATACCATGTTCACTATTGGGGATTTTAGTCAGCTGAAAATCATCAACTATCTGTTCCGTCATCGGACTTTCTATCACGCCTTCTTGTAAAGCACTCGTAAAGTAAAAGCCACGGAAGACTGGTTTAAACTGATACGGATTTTCTTCAAATAAAGTACCAATAAACGTTTTTAATACAGGTTTTAAAGTCTTAAATTCAAGTGGGAAAGTCATCACACTTGGCGAAATATTTTGCGCATGACGGCGACTTAAATGGGTGGTACTGACCCCTTTTAGTCCATCATATAAAATATTGTAGTGCTTCTCGAAATGTTCCACAGCATTCTGTGATGATTCAGAGTCATAAGGTAAGGTTGCGCCCCAAACTTGATCAAACTCAGCAGATTCATAACATTCAAAAAATTCAGTGAATCCTGCAATCAAATCCATTTTAGAAAAGACCAAATAAACAGGTGCAAAAATTTCTAAACGTTCAGTTAAGTCTTGAATACGCGCTCTTAAACTTTTCGCTAATTTGATCGATTTCTCAGGGCTTTGACTAACCAACTCAGCCACACTAACAATCACAATTAAGCCATTGATCGGCGCTTTAGAGCGGTTCTTTTTCAGAATATTTAAAAAGCCTAACCATTCTGAATGGTCTTCTGAATACACAGAGTATCGACCAGCTGTATCCAACAATACCCCTTCTGTTGAGAAAAACCAATCGCAGTTTCGGGTACCACTGAGTCCTGAAGACACCACTTTTTGATGGGTCTCTTCAAAGGGAAATTTTAATCCAGAATGGTAAATTGCCGAGCTTTTTCCCGCAGCAGGGTTACCAATCACCATATACCAAGGCAACTCATAGAGTGCTGCGTTACCACTTTTATCACCCAATTTAGACTTACGAATCAATTGGATCGAATCTTTCATCTGCTGATTGATCAGATTTAATTCTTCTTTATCTTTTTGTTTTCCATATTCAGCAGTGGTGTCTTGTTGAATCGCTTCAGCCAATGCTTCACCTTGTTCTGCATGTTTACGACGCTGGATCAACCAGTAGATGCCGTAAATCACCAACCCAAGAATGTAAGCTGCAACCATCATAAAGAAGTACTGACGCGGTACTACACTATATGAAGAAACGATCGCAACCAGAATCGAAAGCGCAATCACCAGTTTCGGATTTGTGATGTACTGCCATGCATAGCTTAAAATTGTTTGTATCATTTTCTCTATTTCTTTCTAAATTTATCTGTAAGTTCTATGCAAACTCAGTCCCAACAATCACTTGGGTTTGCTGATGTTCAGCACTATAAACATAACCGTACAACTCATCTTTAAAGTGCAAACTCAACATAAAACCAAAAACTTTGGCTAAGGGTTGGGTATGGCCTAGGCTATTTTTACTGTAAAGATAATGATGCGCTTCAATAGCTGTTTCGGCAAAGTTTTGTTCAAGTTTCTTTAACAGCTTGATCTCTGCTGGGTCGTCTAAGACCAAGACAAAGGGCTGTTCTTGATCAAACTGTTCTGCTTGGTCTAAATTCAACTCTTTTAATGTTTTAGATGCCTGATCAGAATTTAAAGCAATTCGAATATACTTTATTGCTTGTAAATTTTGCAATTCGACCTGGGTATTTGTCATACAACAAGTACTGATATACTCAGATGGAATATATTTTTCAGTCATCCACGTCCGATCATCTATGGTTTCTTGATCAATTTCTGAATCTACTGCAATAAACAGTGATACCTCAGAATCCAAAAGTTGGGTTCTTTTTAGCAACTTAATCCAGTCTTTATACGCAGTTGTTTCACCCCAATAATGATATTCAGTGCCAAATTGCTGATCGAGAATGCCCAGTTCAGTAAGATAATGGTGAACCAATTCTGAAGCTGAACTTTCATCCCAGCTATGGAATAAATTTTCTGGCAAAATAATGTGAATATTCAAATAATTAAGTCGAGGTACTGCTTCTGCGACCTGTTGTTCAATCGGCTCATCTTCATCGTCATGATGAGGGTCAATCCAAGCAGGATGCATACGATATTCATGTGCAAGTTTGGCATCATAAAAGAGTGCGGAGTTTTTTAGGTGCTCTGCAATTTGATATAAAGTTTCAATATTCTGTTCTAATTGCTGCTGAATTAATGCACTTATACGCTTTTGACGACTAGAAAGACTAGATGCCTCATCCTCTAACGGTTCTTCAATATCTTGAACACGGAATGAAAGAATCGGTAAACCATAACCATTGACCAATTGCGAATCAAGTTCAGGACTTGCCACATCTTGAAGCTGATCAAGCTGTGCTTCATTTTCGCCTAAGGCACTTAAGCTTGTGGCTGAATAAACTTTCAAGTCTACCCATTCAATTTTTTCTTCAACTTTAGCTTCAGTGATTTGTTGTTCTGAACGTTGCTCTGCCTCAATTCTTTGTTGTTCTTTCTTCTCTTGGTGGCTTTGATAAATCTTTTTGATCAACATTGGGCTCAGGATTAACAAAGTAATCGCAGCTGGAATCACGCCAAAGAAAATCAGAAAATCTTGCCCATTTGGGTCATATTTAATATCACGCCAATAAAATACCACGATTACCGAAACTAGTAATATGGTACTGATTAAAGTTCCTAAAATTATTTTGATCACTTATGACACTCCAATCAGTGCATAACACGTTTCATCATTGTCACTTTGAGTTTTTGGCATCACAAAAGCACCTTGTGCCAAACCAATTTGTGTTGTTGAACTTAGTTGTAAAGGCTGGACTTCCTCTTTTGCCAAGACTAAACGTAAATCGACAAATAAGGTTGGACTACACCAACTTTGCAGAATTTTTTTTAACTTCTTACTTAATTTTTTCTTGGGTAAAAATTCTAAATACTGTGCATGGCTCAACGGTCCAATTTGAATCTCGATTTTTCCATCTATTTGTCGAATCGTCTCTCCACAGAATGTATTTACACCTAACAAGAAAGGTCGGTCCCCTCCCAAAGTAGTTTTCTGCTCATTCCCGAGTTTAAACTTTTCAGTAATATATTCTTTGACTTCAACTTGTTGATTGAATACACAGGTCAACATTGTCTTTAATGCATGAGCTGTATTATTTTGACCCTGCATAAGCCCAGAAAACTCAGCAAAATAGTCATCTAGATCACTCTGTTGATGTTGTGTCCTAATATAACCATTTAAAGCATGCAAGATTTCTAAGTAATTATTTTCTTTTTCAACTTCATAACGTACAGGCAAGTTATAACTTAAACTTGCTTCAACAAATTGAGCCGTAAGCTTATGATTAAATAAACCTAGAAACTTTTGAACTTCAACACGCTGTTTACGCGGTGTTTGTTTCACTTTATTAGTATAGGTATACGGCATTGCACCTTGCATACCGGTTAAACCGACAATCAAATTTGTAAGATGAATTTTTTCGTCTTGTTGTTCGAGTAATTCAATTTCATGTTTTGGAAAGTTCAAGTTTAATGAACTTTCAAAAAGAAAATCGTCAGACCAATTCTTTAAAAAAGCGGTATTGGGCGCATGTCTAAATAATCGTGTGGTTTGTATAAATTCAAAAGCTGTAGGGGTTTTAAAAAGCTCATCAATTACAGAAGCTTCTTGCCACCAACGTTCTGTACGCATTGGTATAACTCCTGTTTTGTATTTAAATCTCGAACAAAAACGTCAACAAAGCTGTTCATCTGTACTTTTAAGTTAAAAATATGACTGATCAATTCGCTGAAAATATATAAGCTATGCCCTCTAAAGACTTGGACATCGACATCCATTAAAACCTTAACCCCGCGTACAAACATTGGAAAGGGTTTGGCTTCAACGAGTTTATTGGTGATTTCAAATTCAATTTTTTTAATTGCATCAATAATTAAATGATTTTCTTTAGATTTAGGTAAGTTATAAAGCTCTAGCAATTCTTTAATATGACTTACAGCATCACCTTTCATTAAGGCTAAAGTATTTAATGAAAGGTGCGAAATAATACGCCATTGTTCATTCTTATTTTTTTCAAATTGGAAGGGTGCTGTAGGTCTCTTTAACACCAATGCACGACGAGCAACGGTACTGTCATTCAAGTTCAAGACGTTGTTTGACTGACCCAAAGCTTCGTGCGGTAATTCACGATTGGAACATAACAACTTACAACTAACAAAATCAGACTTAATACTGTGTGGTTCTAATTGTTTAGAAATAATCGAATAGCCCGTTTCTACATATTGATTTTGTAAAACCGTTGGATTTAACGCATAAAAAAACTGAATATCGTCACCATGATAATGACTCATCGCAAAGAAAGGTAGAATTGGGTAAACCACTTGATCTTGATTACTTTTTTCACGGATTAAATTCATTTCAACGATTGAATACACTTGATAGAATTCAGGATGATGTGCATCTGTCATTAAAGGATATTCTAAGTTTTTATGATTGATTTTTTGTGGCTCAGCTTGTTTCTCAAATAAATTGACGACAGGGCTGGTAAATAACTTAAAATTTGCCACATTCAATTCTGAATAGTTGCGAATGATGGCTTGATCATTTAAATTCAGTTTTAAATGGATTTGAACTTCAAAACTCAAATTTTCTTCTTTTAATAATTTTAAAAAATCTAAATTCAAATTTAAATAACTAAACTTTTCAGGAAAACAGAAATATTCGATTAATAATCGATAAGCATGATGTGTATGTTGATCAACGGGCAATAAACTTTCATTTTCATCAAAACCCATCACTTCAAACGGATTTTTTATCGGCACAACCTTGTTATTGATGCGAAGACTAAAACTGGTTTCTTTATGGAAAATATGATCTAAAACTTGCAAAGGAAAGTTTGAAATGGCATCCAGATAAATGGGCAGCTTTTCATTTTTTAACCAATTTTTAGCAGGGTTTAATAATTCAAATTTTAAATTTAATGTCGCATTTTGGTTTAAATGAATATGTGCACTGGGATTGGTTTGAAAACTCAGACTTTCCAGTTGAATAGGCAATAATTTAACTTCAGCACTGGTATTAAACTCACATTGGACACCTTTGAAACTTCTTGACTTTAAAGTGGTTCCTTTGGGAATAATGTGAACATCCGTCAATTGTTTTTGCTTATTTAAGTCTTCAAAACTCACCACAGAACACGCTGGAAAATGACGTAAATATTGAGGAAACATTACCTCAAATAAAGAACGGGTAAAGATGTCGTAACTATCAGCTAACTTTTTATCGATACGTGCAGCAATTAAAGAAAATGCCTGTATAAGGCGTTCAATATGAGGATCATCAATTTGTTCTTGATTTAAAGATAATCGTTGTGCAATTTTCGGGTATTTATCTGCAAAAGCACGAGACTGCTGTCCAAATTCTTGTAATTGCTTTTCATAATACGGTAAAAGTTCTTCTATCACGACATACCTACTTTATTTTAAGATCTGGCAGAAATCACATATTGCTGTGTTGTTGGCTTAAGTAAGGCATCAAAAATTACAGGTTCATAAAGTGGGTGAATATTTAAATAAGCTTGAATGCTTAAACATAACGAACCAACATTTTGGTCATCTAACTGCATTTCTACTTTAATTTGTTTTAAGCGTGGCTCATGAGCAGCAATCGACTGTTCTATAGATTGACAGATAGTATCCCGATCAGTTGGATTTGCGGTTGAAAGTCCAACAAAATCAATAATACCAAACTGTATGATAGACTTTTTGACTAAAGGGAAATCATCGATTTCCAAATCCAGTTTGGCAATTCGTGTATTTAATAAGTCTTCTAAATCATGGGCAACAGACTCTCTTAACTCATGAATAGAAAGCCCTTTTATATAATCATCTTCAACAATTAAACGATCAAATAGTGTAGATCGAAATCCATAGGGGTAAAGTTGATCTAAATTCATAATGTATATTCTAATAATATGAAACAGATAGGGACCCAAGTCCCTATCTGTTTCAACAAACAATTAAGCAGCGTAAGATGCAGTATTGTTAGAAAGAGACCATTTCTTAGTAACGGCACCTTTAGCAGAACCGTTAATATCTTGTTGATTATAAGTCCACTCAACCGCAGCATATTTTAGACCAAATGCTTCAGTTGGAACACCTTCTTCATTTACGGTAGGCGTTACACTTGAAACAAGTACATGCTTAAGTTTGATTTGAAGGTACTTAATACGTTTGTCACCATTTGCGCGGTAGAAGTCAATTTGAACTTCATCAAATGTATAACCCGCAGAACATGCTTCCCAAAGTTTTGGACTAGTTGCATCCAAATCTTTAACAAAAAGCATATCTGAGTGTTCTACACGTTCAGCAGTATGACCACCAACGCTTGAAGAAGTCGCAGATTTTGGCTGACGAATATTATGAGACCAAGAATTAACTTCTAGCCAATTTTTGTGCTCAGAATCACGTGACTCGCCATCAACTTTGTACTTACCTTGAAATTGAACGTATATATCTTTCATTGGATTTACCCTTATTTTTTAAAGTTATTATTTAGCCACGCTCTATTTTAATTCGAGGACTGAGGTAACTCAGTGACAAGTCGCAAAGAAACCGACAACTCATCTAGCTGGAAATGCGGTCTTAAGAAGACCACAGACTTGTAGTGCCCTGGCTCTGCAGGATTCTCTACAACTTTTACAGAAGCTTCACGCAATGGATACTGCGCTTTTGCTTCTTGTGAAGCACCATCATCAAGCAATACATATTGTGATAGCCATTCATTTAAAAATGCTTCTACATTACCTGCTGAAGCAAAGCTTCCGACTTTATCTCGCATCATTGCTTTTAAGTAATGTGCAATTCGAGAAACAGCCATGATGTATTGGATCTGGCTAGATAAGGACGAATTCGCATTTGCTGTATCACTGTCATACTTCTTCGGTTTTTGCGTAGACTGCGCACCAAAAAATGCTGCGTAATCTGTATTTTTACAATGAACTAATGGAATAAAACCTAAGTCACTCAGCTCTTTCTCACGACGGTCAGTGATCGCAATTTCTGTTGGACACTTAAATACAACTTCACCGTCATTGGTTTTAAAAGTATGTACTGGTAAGCCTTCGACCATACCACCACCTTCAACACCGCGAATCGCAGCACACCAACCATGGAGATCAAATGCATTGGTCAAACGGGTACCAAACGCATAAGCTGCATTCATCCACAAATATTCATCATGGTTTTGCCCTGAAACTTCTTCTACAAAGTTAAAGCCTTCAGTCGCCCAACCTTCTTTTGGATCATAAGGCAAACGGCCTAAAACGCGTGGCATTGTCAACGCAACATAACGAGCGTCATCACTTTCACGGAAAGAACGCCACTGTACATATTCTGCTGTTTCAAATACTTTTGAAACATCACGTGGACGATCAATATCAGTAAATGATTCAAGACCTAACATATTGCTGCTTGCTGCCGAAATAAACGGAGCATGTGCTGCTGCTGCAACATGTGAAATCTGTTCTAACAGATACATATCTGAAGGTGTGCGGTCAAACTCAAAATCACCGATCAATGTCGCATAAGGTGCACCACCGAATGATCCATATTCTTCTTCATAAACTTTTTTAAACAAGGTGCTTTGATCGAAATCTGTTGCACCTTGAAAATCTTTGACCAATTCTTTTTTCGTTGTATTTAACATACGAATTTTGATCAATGGATTTGATGGGGACTCTTGACAGAAGTAATACAAACCACGCCAAGTTGATTCAATTTTTTGAAACTGCTCATTGTGCATGATTTTACTGAGCTGTTTTGAAATCAACGCATCTATTTCAGCAATACGTTTATCAATCGACAAAGACATATTTTCTGAAACAGTGATTGTTCCTGCCATTACTTCTTTGGCCAACTCACCAATCAAGCTTTTAGCACGGTCATGCTCTTCGTCATTGCGTGCAATTCGGCTGCGTTCCACGATAGAATCAAGTAAACTTACTTCTTCTACGGCTGCATCTTGCGCAGTATTGGTTTGTAAATTACTCATTTTCAGGACCCGCCTCAGCACTTAATTTACGAATCTGATCAGTATTTTGTAAGACTTCATCCAGTAAATCTTCCAAACGCTCACTATTTGAAATTTTGTTTCTCAAATCTGTTAAACGTTCACGAGCTTCAACTAATTTTCTCAATGGCTCTACTTGTTGTACTACTTGTTCTGGTCTGAAATCTTCCATCGATTTAAAAGTTAAATCGACTGACATACGCCCACCCTCTTCAGTTAACGTATTTTCAACTTGATATGCAGCTCGTGGAGACAATGATTCCATCACTTCATCAATGTTTTCTAAGTCGACATTGATAAATTTTTTATCTTTTAATTTGGTTTTTTCTAACTCAGAAGCAGCTGAAAAGTCACCTAAAACACCCACAACAAACGGTAGTTCTTTAATTTCTTTACCATCACCGACTTCAACATCATAAGTCAGTTGAACACGTGGTGGTCGGATTCGCTGTAATTTCTTCTGTACACTTTCACGTTTTGACATTTTTGTTATCCATTAATTTGGGCAATAAATTATGTTGGGAAATTCGGTCTTGGTGCTGATGACGTAGACTTCGGTTTCGCTGGCGTCGCAGTAGGCTTTGTAGCTGGTTTTGTAGCAGGCGTTGAGCGTGTTGGTGTAGTACGACTCTTCTGAGGGCGACTTACCTTCTGAGGACGAGCACGCTCTACAACTGGAGCACTTTCCTGATTTTTTTCAACCAAAACTGCTGCTGGCATTGCTTGTCTAACTGCGTCAGTAAAACTTTTTGCAACAGGATAGGTTTTATCCTCAGTCAAATATCTCATTTCACGTGTACGCATTTTATTCAATGCGTCAGAAGCTAAGCCAATTCCTGCAAGGAATTTGACATCCGTTAACTCATTGCTTTGTATATTTTGCGCTTCTAAATAATTAACAATTTGGATGGCTTTATCATTTTTCCCAATTTGCTGAAACTTTTCTGCTGCCGAGACCAACAGTTTGTTTTTATTGTCTTTATTTTTCTTATCACACAATTGTGAATAGACCGCCAACAACTCAGGATTAGTTTCTCCCTCAACCATTGGGTAATCTTTTATACAGGATCTTTTTAGTTTGATTTCATCATCTGCGTAGACAAATGTAGTCGCCAATGATGTGCCAAGAACTAAAATATATGGAATAAAATTCTTCAAAATCCAACCTCAATATTTACTTGATTCAGTTATTCAATAAATTTACTTTTGATGTTTTATAAATATGTATAATTAAGCAATTTCGTTAAAGACTTAAAAATAAGACTAAAAAAACGTGCTCTCGTCAAGTTAAATTTCGTATCAATATTTTAACCGTTTGATAAAAATGACTTTTTTAATTGGTTGTATAATATACATAATATCCTATCTTCACAAAAGTTTTTTTTTATGTAAAATATTTCCAGTGATTTTTAAAAAATTATTAAATATTTGATTTCAATATACTAATTTTAATGCCAAATTTATAGGCTAGAAAATTTAGAATTTATTTGCCTAGAAATAAAGTTTTTTGAGAGAGACAGAAAATGACAGATCTAAAAGTTTTGATTAAAAAGTTATCAGCATCCTCACGTACATCTTTAGAACAATCCGCCAATTTATGTGTAAACCATCAAAATTTTGAAATCGAAATCGAACATTTTTTTGTCAAATTATTAGAACAACAATCCAATGATCTTGAACTTATACTTAATAAATACAAAATTTCAAAAGATGCACTTTTAACGGATTTATTAGAGTGTATTTCTCAACTTCCTAAAGGAAATACCCGTACACCTATTTTTTCCAAATCAATTGTTAGGCTCCTTGAGCAAGCATGGTTACTTGCTTCAGCTGAACAAGATCCAGTGATTCGAAGCAGTCATTTATTGATTGCTCTTTTAACAGCATCTGATCTTTACCAAATTGCCATTCGAGCATCAAGCTTATTTGATCTGTTTCCCATCGATACGATGAAACATAAATTCTTGGAAATTTGTGTAAAGAGTACCGAAAATATCCCAACAAATGTTCAAGAGCAAGAAGCAGAACTTAAAAATACCCTAACAGACAATCATGCTTCGAACAACAAGACACCTGCATTAGATCAATTCACCATTAATTTAACTGAAAAAGCACAAAAGGGTGGGATTGATCCGGTCATTGGACGTGAATATGAAATCCGTTTAATGCTTGATATCTTAATGCGCCGTCGTCAAAACAATCCTATTTTAACGGGTGAACCTGGTGTGGGTAAAACGGCAGTTGTGGAAGGTCTGGCATTAAAGATCTCACAGAACCAAGTGCCTGATGCATTAAAAAATGTCCAATTACACTCTTTGGATATGGGGCTGTTACAAGCAGGCGCAAGTGTTAAAGGTGAGTTTGAAAACCGCTTAAAACAAGTTATTCAAGAAGTGCAACAGTCTTCACATCCGATTATTCTGTTTATTGATGAAGCCCATACCATGATTGGCGCCGGCGGCCAGGCTGGGCAAAATGATGCAGCGAACTTATTAAAACCTGCACTTGCGCGGGGTGAATTACGCACCATTGCAGCTACAACTTGGGCCGAATATAAACAGTATTTTGAAAAAGATGCTGCTTTAAGTCGTCGTTTCCAAGTGGTCAAAGTAGAAGAACCGACTGAAGAAGTCGCGATCGATATGCTACGTGCCATGATTCCAGTGATGGCCAATCACTTTAATTTACGTATTGATGATGAAGCGATTATCACCGCTGTTCATTCTTCACATCGTTATATTAGTGGCCGCCAACTCCCGGATAAAGCCATTAGTGTGCTTGACACCGCTGCAGCTCGTGTTGCGCTAACCCAAAATGCTCAACCAGTCAAACTCGATCAACTCAAAGCACAACAACATAATTTAAATCTTGAATTCAATATTATTGAAAGTGAACACCGTCACCAGCCAATTCATGAAGAGCGTTTAACTCAGTTAACATCATCATTGGAATTACTTGATCAAGAAATTCAGCAAACAGAACAACAATGGCAAGCTGAATTGGCTCTGATTCAAAAAATCCAAGCATTAGAAACCGCTGAACAGGCCGATTCAAACAAAGATGAGATCTTCAATACACGTACGCAGTTATCTGTGTTACAAGGTCAGCAACCACTGGTCTTTGAACGTGTAAATGCCCAAATTATTAATGAAATTATTTCAGACTGGACTGGTATTCCTGTTGGCAAAATGGTCAATGATGAAATTAAGCAAATTCTCAGTCTGGAAGAAAAACTTGAAAAACGGGTGATGGGACAAGATTATGCCCTACATCAGTTGGTTCAAGGTATTAAAACCTCAAAAGCACGTTTAGAAGACCCAAATAAACCACAGGGTGTTTTCATGCTTGTTGGTCCAAGCGGTGTAGGTAAAACAGAAACTGCCTTAGCACTTGCTAATGAACTTTATGGTGGTGAGTCACATTTAATCACTATCAATATGTCTGAATACCAAGAGGCGCATACGGTTTCTTCGCTTAAAGGCGCGCCTCCAGGATATGTCGGGTATGGTCAAGGCGGTGTTTTGACTGAAGCCGTTCGACGTAATCCGTATAGCGTTGTGTTATTAGACGAGATTGAAAAAGCACACAGCGATGTCCAAGAGCTGTTCTATCAAGTTTTTGATAAAGGTACACTCGAAGATGGTGAAGGTCGTGTGATTGATTTTAAAAACACCACGATATTACTGACTTCAAATACAGGGTCAAATGCCATCATGCAAGCATGCCTAAATCAACCTGTCGAAGAATGGCCAAGTGCTGAAGAGCTGACTGAACAACTCAAACCAAGCTTATACAAACAATTTAAGCCGGCATTCTTAGGCCGTATGCGAATTGTCCCATACTTCCCGCTACATGATGATCTTTTAGTCAGAATTATTGAGCATAAACTCGGAAAAATTACAGCACGACTCGAAAAACAGTATGAAACGAAAGTGACATATAGCGATGATTTAATCGAATTAATTCTAAGTCGTTGCACTGAAGTTGATAGTGGTGCACGGAATGTTGATAATATTTTAAATGCCTCTGTGTTACCTGCTTTAGCCACTGAAATATTGGTGGCTTTGGCTGAACAAAAAATTCCAAAAGTCATTCATATTGATACGAAAGATGATGAAATCATTTACCTGTTAGATCCACAAGCGAAGCCAGCAAAGAAAAAGTCGAGCAAAAAGTCAAAAGTTGTGGAAGCTTAAATATATACGAGTATAGAAAATGGATATAAATTTAGACGTCTTATTAGAGCCTATTTCTGATGCTCATCCGTGTGGAGAAGATTTGTCTTTTTCCAATGAGTTTCACGAAATTAAAAAAGCACGTACCCATGATGATCCTTTATTAGACCAAGGTGATTGGATTTCTGAACCAAAGCAAGCCGACTGGTCGTTTGTTGCAGAAAAATCAATCCAATTACTCACACAAAAAACCAAAGATATTCGTTTATTAACATGGCTTACAGAAGCTTGGACAAACCTCTATGGCTTTGAAGGGCTAATTAAAGGGCTAGAACTGAGTCACCGTGTTTTAGAACAGTTCTGGTTGAAGATTCATCCTGAAATTGAAGATGATGACTTAGATCAACGCCTAGGATTACTGCAAGGTTTTACCACCCAATTACCGAGCTTGGTAAAGAATGTTCCGCTCATCAACATTCAACCGTTTTATTCACTTGCGCAATACGAAAAATTCTTACACTTACAGAATAATCGTCGTAAGCAAGCAGAAGATTCTGACAGTGTAGAAGCATCCTTAGAGTTAGATCAATTCAATCAAGCGCTTTTCAATACTTCTCGAACTTTTCAATATCAAAATTATCAGCAATTTCAAGAAATTTTGCAGCATTGGAATATTATCAAACAAACATTAGATGCACTGATGGAGCTGGAAGCACCGAGCTTTGCAAGTATCGATTCGCAGTTTGAAAATATTCAAATGAATCTGAAAAAAATCTATAAAGCCGACTCATTTGGGAATAATAACAATACAACCACAGTTGAAGATACCCCAGCTCAAATGACCATGCCGGTAACAGAAACAACGCATTCAGCTCCAATTCCGCAAGCGCAAACATTTCAACCTCAACCACAAAGCCATTTACAAAATCGTGAACAGGCAATGCGGGTTTTACAAGAGATTGCTGATTACTTTCAAACCAACGAGCCGCATAGTCCTGTGAGTTATATGCTGCAAAAAACAATTAAATGGAGCCAAATGCCTTTACATGAATGGTTAACTCAAGTCATTAAAAATGATAATCCCCTTGATTCTATTCATGAGTTATTGGGCGTAAACCAAAATAATGAATCTTCTGAATGGTAATCATCTATGTTTAAAGCAGAAAAAGTTCTTTGGGGTGAAGGTTTATTTTTAAGACCACAACACTTCCAATTACAAGACACGTACCAAGAACAACGACTTAATCACACCATTCGTTCAACGATTCCTTATCCTTATGGAATTAAAAATCTTCGATTTGACGAAACACAACTGGGCACACATGTACTTGCTTTAGAGCAAATTGATATGATTTGGCAGGATGGTGAAATTTACCAAGCACCAGCCAAAGATCTGTTACCACAACCGATTTTATTGGATGAACTGAACTTACGTGGGGAAATGTTAATCTACTTAGCATTGCCTATTTTACAACCCAATAAGAAGAACATCTCTGATGAACAGGATAAACAACCTGCTCGCTACCATTCATATTTGAATGAAACTCATGATCTTTTTACTGATGCATCCCCTGCTGAAATTACATTTCTTCGACGCCGAACTGAATTTAAACTTTTTGATGTTCAAGCAGATCCAAATCAAGATTTAGATGGTTTTTTATATCTCGCCATCGGAAAAATCCGGCGTCATAGCTCAGGGAATTTTGAAATTGATTCAAAATATATTCCACCAATTTTACATATTCAGTCAAATGAAACCTTATTGGCAAATTTGAAGCGAACACTGAACGTTGTTCGTGCCAAAATTAAGATGATTCAAACCAATAACCGTGAAAATGAACAAAAGCTCATTGAATTTAGATCGGGTGATATTGTTTCATTCTGGTTGGTCAATGCACTAAATACCGCTCATGCGACCTTGAATCATCTGTTACAAAATCCGCAGATTCACCCTGAAAAACTATTTTTTGAACTTCTGCGTTTAACTGGCTCATTGCTGACATTCTCGACCGCATACGAAGTTGAGCATTTGCCACAATATCAACATCATAACTTGCAAGATAGCTTTAGCCAGCTTGATAAAATTTTACGCGAATTGCTCGATACAATTATTTCAAGCCGTTATATCAGTATTGCACTGAAAGAAATTCGCCCATCTTATTGGGTGGGAAGTTTGGAAACAGATAAAATCACTAAAGAATCAAGGCTTTATATTGCTGTTTCTAGTAGCATGATGCAAACCCATGAACTGATTCAAATTGTCCCGCTGCGTTTCAAAGTCGGGAATACTGTTGATGTTGAACAACGTGTTGTTGCGGCACTTCCTGCAATCCCAATTCATCATTTAGTCCAAATTCCAACTGCTATTCCGGTACGTTCTGGTGTGAATTATTTTGAAATTGAACCACATCATGAAATGTATCAACGTATGCTTGATTCTGAAACCATCTGTATTTATGTCCCTGCAGGTTTCCAAGATATCAGTATTGAATTAATTGCAGTGATGAATGGTTAAGCGAGGAGTATGTCATGAGCCAGAATAATATTGCCCCCTCACTGTTTGATGATGGACAAATTGGTGGAGGTTCTTTACCTCAACAATCCAAAATCACACAAGCAACCAATTTAGTCGATCTTCTACATGACGGATTTTATATTGTATTCTTATTAAAGAATCAGTATGTTCCAGAAAATGCAAACGGCTTTAAAGACAAAATTTTAGACTTGTTGAATCGATTTGAACATCAAGCAAAAAAACTGCAGTTTTCTCCTGAAGATATTCATGATGCAAAATATGCATATTGTGCCTTAATTGATGAAACCATTGTTACCCAACAAGATCCATCATTTTTTAACCTACAAAATCATTGGTTAATCAGCCCACTTCAATTAACTTTATTTGGTTCACAACTTGCAGGTTATCGTTTCTTTGAGTTTCTCGAACTGATCCGTGCTCGTGGTAAAGAACGATTGGCTTCACTCGAAGTCTATCATTATTGCTTATTACTTGGCTTTCAAGGTAAGTATCGTATTGAATCGATTGAAAGTTTAAATCATCTTGTGGCTCGGGTCGGTGATGAAATCGATTATTTAAAAGGCAAAAAGACCGCTTTTTCTCCTTTTGCAGCTTTACCAGATCAAATCAAAAATATTATTCATAAAGAATTACCCTTTGTTTGGATTTTAATTTTCCTGTTGTTATTTGCTGTACTAGCTTTCGCTGGCCTAAAATTCATGTTGAATAAAACAGAAGATGCTTCTATTGCGAAATTTAATAATGTGATTTCTGCACCTGCTGAACAAGCACATATCACTATTCAATTGCCTTGACAGGTTGAATTATGACACAAGAAAAACAAACATCTATTCGTATATTACAAAGTAAACCCGCTAAAAAAACATTGGGGAAATCATCTGTTTTTCTACTTGGTTTAATTGCTGGGATGGTTATTTCTGCTATTTTCTTTTTTGTTTTTATCAATATCAAACCAACAGAAAATACCAGTACCAATACAGATTCGGTTGCAACACAAGAACCTGAGTTACGCGATGTGCATGCTGAAGAAACAACAACTAATCATCACGATGAAAATGTCGGTGCATATAAGCAGCATATCAATGAGAAAGATTTTAATCAGATTTTTAAACATGAAAATAAGGTTGCTGCTCAAAAAAATCCAATTCCGAATGCCTCCCCATTTGAACAAATGCTAAAACCTGAGGCTAAACCAGTGCCGCAGTCAGCTGCAACTAGACCACAAGCTGCAATAACCGCAAAACCAATACCAAAAGCGAAAGTAGAAGCTAAAGCAGAAGCTTCTGCTAAACCCACTGAAAAAGAAGCCGTACCTAAAAAAGAAGAAGTGCAAGAGGCTTCCCCTGAAGGTACAGTGAAAGTGACGATAGACCGCAAAGTCATAGAAAACAAACCATGATTTTGTTTGTTGTCATTTGTTTTATCTTTTTGGTGCTTGGTCTAACTTTTCTCATGTCTTATGAAATTAGACATAAAACTTTAGACTACCTTAAAGCACTTTTACCACAAGGTAAGAGAAAGCTAGCTTCTGCAAAGCACTTTGCAGAACAAATGAACCAAGCGGCTTCAGCCAATCAAACCCAAACCCATTGGCATTTACAGCAATGGTGGATTTTGATTGCGGGTTTCTTTTTGCTTTCCAGTATTCTTGTTTTTGCATTTACACGACCAATTGATCCGACTAAGGTTGAAGCAGAATATTTAAGAAAAACTGACCCTCAAATTTATGCGCTATTAAATGGCGAGGTTTTAACCCCTCCTCCAGCAGTGGATGAAAGCTTAATTGATGCTGCGATTGTTCAAGCACAGATATTAGAAAGAGAAAACCCTGTTCCAAATCATCAAGTCCCGAGTGTAAATCCATCGGTTATTGATAATGAAGGAATTGGAGATCAACGTAGCAGCTTCGATACAGCTATGGTTGACCGGAAATGGGATAAAATGCATCCAAGTTATAAGCAACGTTTACTGATGGTCTTTAAAATCATGAAAGAACGTCATGGCTATGAAATGGTGCTTTTAGAAGGTTATCGTAGTCCAGAGCGTCAAACTCGTTTATCTGGCAATACAGCCACGACTTTAGCCAAAGCTTATCAAAGTTATCATCAGTTTGGTTTAGCAGCCGATGTTGCCTTTAAACGAGATGGTAAAGTTGTTATTTCTGAACGAGATCCTTGGGCATGGAAAGGCTACCAATTATATGGGGTTGTTGCTGAATCTGTAGGTTTAACATGGGGTGGACGTTGGACACGAATCCACGACTATGGTCATACTGAGTTCCGTATGCCTGGACTGCGTAAAAACCGTGAATCTGCTGAACGCTTGATTGCTGAAGCACAAGGCAAAGGACTTATGGCAAATAATATTGATGTAAATTAATTGCCATGTTGTCTTTGTAAGAAAATGCTTACATCAATCACAGCTATTGTCATCTATACGATCAAAGCACATTCTTATATTCTATAGTTATAGGGAACAGGAAGTTTCCCAGACATAAAACAACAATAAAGCGTCTGAGCATCAGGAACGTGAGATTCGACAGGAGTCAGATCTAACACACCAATACAAAGAAAACCCCATCAGGATGATGGGGTTTTCTTTTTATATCTATAGAATATCTGATTCACATCACGTTGTTTGAGAATCTACAAGCTATTTAAATACACAATAATCTGTTTATTTTCAGCCATTTCCGCAAGTTCTAATGCTGTAAATTGGCTTTTATAGTCTTTGTCTGCACCTTTAGAAATTAATAATTTAACGATATCTAAGTGATCATTCTCCGCCGCAGCTTGTAGCGCACTATAGCCTTCATCGTCAGTTTGATTAACGTCAATACCTTGTGATAATAGTTGTTCGACCTGTTCAAACTCTCCTAAAGATGCGGCATAGACCAGTTCAGGAAGATGTAATTCTTCTTCATTATCAGCAATAGGTGAGAAAGAGTTAATTTTCATAAGGAGCACCATTTTTTTGTTCAATTATTATTTAGCTAAAAATTTTAAAGGTCAACAATTCATTATTAACCGAATTCAGTCATCAATTTACTTAATATGACTAGATCTCTTTTATTCCGATAATAAGCACTGCGCATAAAAAAACACCCCGTTCTCGTTAGAGACCGGGGTGTTTTAGATTTAAAAGCTGGCGATGACTTACTCTCACATGGGTAACCCCACACTACCATCAGCGCTAAGAGGTTTCACTTCTGAGTTCGGGAAGGGATCAGGTGGTTCACTCTTGCTATTGTCGCCAGCAAACTGTTATGGACTTGTTCGGGTCTTATTTAAATGCCTTACTTCGTACCAAATGAGTTTAACAGAACATTTGAGTTGAATATTTTAACTAGCTTTACAACTAAATCAAGTATGTTTGATCTTTTATGAATCAAATGATGCTTCGTATACAACTGCTTGGGTGTTGTATAGTCAAGCCTCACGAGCAATTAGTATTGGTCAGCTTCATGCGTCACCGCACTTCCACATCCAACCTATCAACGTCGTAGTCTTCAACGGCTCTTTAGAGGACATAAAGTCCTAGGGAAATCTTATCTTGAGGTAGGCTTCCCGCTTAGATGCTTTCAGCGGTTATCCCTTCCGAACATAGCTACCCGGCGATGCGACTGGCGTCACAACCGGTACACCAGAGGTTCGTCCACTCTGGTCCTCTCGTACTAGGAGCAGATCCTCTCAAATTTCCAACGCCCACGGTAGATAGGGACCGAACTGTCTCACGACGTTCTAAACCCAGCTCGCGTACCTCTTTAAATGGCGAACAGCCATACCCTTGGGACCTGCTTCAGCCCCAGGATGAGATGAGCCGACATCGAGGTGCCAAACACCGCCGTCGATATGAACTCTTGGGCGGTATCAGCCTGTTATCCCCAGAGTACCTTTTATCCGTTGAGCGATGGCCCTTCCATACAGAACCACCGGATCACTAAGACCTACTTTCGTACCTGCTCGACTTGTGGGTCTCGCAGTTAAGCGCGCTTTTGCCTTTATACTCTACGCGTGATTTCCGACCACGCTGAGCGCACCTTCGTACTCCTCCGTTACTCTTTAGGAGGAGACCGCCCCAGTCAAACTACCCACCAGACATGGTCCTCGTCCCGGATAACGGGACAGAGTTAGAACCTCAATATTACCAGGGTGGTATTTCAAGGATGGCTCCATAGCAACTGGCGTCACTACTTCAAAGCCTCCCACCTATCCTACACAAGTAAGATCAAAGTTCAATGTCAAGCTGCAGTAAAGGTTCACGGGGTCTTTCCGTCTAGCCGCGGGTACACCGCATCTTCACGGCGAATTCGATTTCACTGAGTCTCTGCTGGAGACAGCGCCCCCATCATTATGCCATTCGTGCAGGTCGGAACTTACCCGACAAGGAATTTCGCTACCTTAGGACCGTTATAGTTACGGCCGCCGTTTACTGGGGCTTCGATCAAGAGCTTCGCTTACGCTAACCCCATCAATTAACCTTCCAGCACCGGGCAGGCATCACACCCTATACGTCCACTTTCGTGTTTGCAGAGTGCTATGTTTTTAATAAACAGTTGCAGGGGCCTGGTTTCTGTGGCTGCCAATAGCTCAAGGAGCAAGTCCTATCACCGTCAGCAGCGTACCTTCTCCCGAAGTTACGGTACCATTTTGCCTAGTTCCTTCAGCAGAGTTCTCTCAAGCGCTTTGGTCTACTCGACCTGACCACCTGTGTCGGTTTCGGGTACGATTCCTGTGTAACTGAAGCTTAGAGACTTTTCCTGGAAGCATAGTATCAGCCACTTCGCTAGTAAACTAGCTTGCTATCAGCTCTCAGCATAGAGCACCCCGGATTTGCCTAAGATGCATGCCTACTGCCTTTCACCTGGACAACCAACGCCAGGCTGACTTAACTTTCTCCGTCCTCTCATCGCATTACACAGAAGTATTGGAATATTAACCAATTTCCCATCGACTACGCCTCTCGGCCTCGCCTTAGGGGTCGACTCACCCAGCCCCGATTAACGTTGGACTGGAACCCTTGGTCTTTCAGCGTGCGAGTTTTTCACTCGCATTGTCGTTACTCACGTCAGCATTCGCACTTCTGATACCTCCAGCATACTTCTCAATACACCTTCATCGGCTTACAGAACGCTCCCCTACCACGTATACTAAGTATACATCCGCAGCTTCGGCATATAGTTTTAGCCCCGTTACATCTTCCGCGCAGGCCGACTCGACTAGTGAGCTATTACGCTTTCTTTAAAGGGTGGCTGCTTCTAAGCCAACCTCCTAGCTGTCTATGCCTTCCCACATCGTTTCCCACTTAACTATAATTTTGGGGCCTTAGCTGGCGGTCTGGATTGTTTTCCTCTTGACTACGGACGTTAGCACCCGCAGTCTGTCTCCCGGATAGTACTCATAGGTATTCGGAGTTTGCATCGGTTTGGTAAGTCGGGATGACCCCCTAGCCGAAACAGTGCTCTACCCCCTATGGTATTCGTCCGAGGCGCTACCTAAATAGCTTTCGGGGAGAACCAGCTATCACCGAGTTTGATTAGCCTTTCACCCCTATCCACAAGTCATCCCCTGGCTTTTCAACGACAGTGGGTTCGGTCCTCCAGTTAGTGTTACCCAACCTTCAACCTGCTCATGGATAGATCACCCGGTTTCGGGTCTATACCCAGCAACTAAACGCCCTATTAAGACTCGATTTCTCTACGGCTCCCCTATACGGTTAACCTTGCTACTGAATATAAGTCGCTGACCCATTATACAAAAGGTACGCAGTCACCGAACAAGTCGGCTCCCACTGCTTGTATGCATGCGGTTTCAGGATCTATTTCACTCCCCTCACAGGGGTTCTTTTCGCCTTTCCCTCACGGTACTGGTTCACTATCGGTCAGTCAGGAGTATTTAGCCTTGGAGGATGGTCCCCCCATATTCAGACAAGGTTTCACGTGCCTCGCCCTACTCGTCATCATTATATGTGCCCTTTCGTGTACGGGACTATCACCCTCTACGGTAGCACTTCCCAGAGCTTTCCGCTAAAACACATATAACTTAATGGGCTGATCCCCGTTCGCTCGCCGCTACTGAGGGAATCTCAATTGATTTCTTTTCCTAAGGGTACTGAGATGTTTCACTTCCCCTCGTTCGCCTCGCATGACTATGTATTCATCATGCGATACCTACCTTATGGTAAGTGGGTTTCCCCATTCAGAAATCTCCGGATCACAGGATATTTGCCGCCTCCCCGAAGCTTATCGCAGGCTATTACGTCTTTCATCGCCTCTGACTGCCAAGGCATCCACCACATGCACTTAATTACTTGACTATACAACCCCAAACAGTCGCTAATCCCTACAAGGAGGATCAACAATGTGGATTCAACCACTTCTATTTGTTGCCTGTGAATTTAATCACTATACAGCTTCAATTTAATTCATATACCAAAACGCTTGATTCAGTTTTATCGCTAGTTCTCATTTCATTCAATATTAACAATTGCTTGCTAACATCAACTAAAACGAGTTAAACAATTATTTCAACTCAAATATATTCTGTTAATGATTCACTACCGCCTCGTCAGCGAGTAGTTAACTGTGATAAATCACAGAACTTAATAAGCTATCGGCTTACTAAGTTCTGTAATCACTTAGTCTGTAATTAGTGGTGGAGACTAACGGAGTCGAACCGTTGACCTCCTGCGTGCAAAGCAGGCGCTCTACCAACTAAGCTAAGTCCCCAGCTTAAGATCTTAATATATCTGCTCTTCTGTGTTCAGTAGACTTGGTGGGTCTGACAAGACTTGAACTTGTGACCCCACGCTTATCAAGCGTGTGCTCTAACCAACTGAGCTACAGACCCTCAGATACATCAATGAAGAACAACTTGTTGTGGATTCTTACCAATCGTCAATCTTTCGTTAAGGAGGTGATCCAGCCGCAGGTTCCCCTACGGCTACCTTGTTACGACTTCACCCCAGTCATCGGCCACACCGTGGTAAGCGTCCTCCTTACGGTTAGACTACCTACTTCTGGTGCAACAAACTCCCATGGTGTGACGGGCGGTGTGTACAAGGCCCGGGAACGTATTCACCGCGGCATTCTGATCCGCGATTACTAGCGATTCCGACTTCATGGAGTCGAGTTGCAGACTCCAATCCGGACTACGATCGGCTTTTTGAGATTAGCATCCTATCGCTAGGTAGCAACCCTTTGTACCGACCATTGTAGCACGTGTGTAGCCCTGGTCGTAAGGGCCATGATGACTTGACGTCGTCCCCGCCTTCCTCCAGTTTGTCACTGGCAGTATCCTTAAAGTTCCCACCCGAAGTGCTGGCAAATAAGGAAAAGGGTTGCGCTCGTTGCGGGACTTAACCCAACATCTCACGACACGAGCTGACGACAGCCATGCAGCACCTGTATGTAAGTTCCCGAAGGCACCAATCCATCTCTGGAAAGTTCTTACTATGTCAAGACCAGGTAAGGTTCTTCGCGTTGCATCGAATTAAACCACATGCTCCACCGCTTGTGCGGGCCCCCGTCAATTCATTTGAGTTTTAGTCTTGCGACCGTACTCCCCAGGCGGTCTACTTATCGCGTTAGCTGCGCCACTAAAGCCTCAAAGGCCCCAACGGCTAGTAGACATCGTTTACGGCATGGACTACCAGGGTATCTAATCCTGTTTGCTCCCCATGCTTTCGTACCTCAGCGTCAGTATTAGGCCAGATGGCTGCCTTCGCCATCGGTATTCCTCCAGATCTCTACGCATTTCACCGCTACACCTGGAATTCTACCATCCTCTCCCATACTCTAGCTTCCCAGTATCGAATGCAATTCCCAAGTTAAGCTCGGGGATTTCACATCCGACTTAAAAAGCCGCCTACGCACGCTTTACGCCCAGTAAATCCGATTAACGCTCGCACCCTCTGTATTACCGCGGCTGCTGGCACAGAGTTAGCCGGTGCTTATTCTGCGAGTAACGTCCACTCATCCTAGGTATTAACTAGAAGAGCCTCCTCCTCGCTTAAAGTGCTTTACAACCATAAGGCCTTCTTCACACACGCGGCATGGCTGGATCAGGGTTCCCCCCATTGTCCAATATTCCCCACTGCTGCCTCCCGTAGGAGTCTGGGCCGTGTCTCAGTCCCAGTGTGGCGGATCATCCTCTCAGACCCGCTACAGATCGTCGCCTTGGTAGGCCTTTACCCCACCAACTAGCTAATCCGACTTAGGCTCATCTATTAACGCAAGGTCACAAGTGATCCCCTGCTTTCCCCCGTAGGGCGTATGCGGTATTAGCATCCCTTTCGAGATGTTGTCCCCCATTAATAGGCAGATTCCTAAGTATTACTCACCCGTCCGCCGCTAGGTCAATTACCGAAGCAATCTCCCCCGCTCGACTTGCATGTGTTAAGCCTGCCGCCAGCGTTCAATCTGAGCCATGATCAAACTCTTCAGTTAAAAATCATTAGTGACTTAAGGTCACAATTCTGGCTCATCAATGTACTGACAAATTCTCTCAAATAAACTTCGAGTAATTTAAACCAATCAATCAATGATAATATTTCGATCAATCAATCAGTAAAAATCCACACAAGTTGTTCTTCATATTCTCTTAATGATCTTCTCAATGCTTCGTCAGCATCAAGCTAGGTCGGCTATACTACTCTCTATCTCTAAAAAGTCAATCTATAATGTTAATTATTTTTTCTAACAAACCCAACCCTAACCTCATCTTAAAATCTCAATTCGAAATCTTAACAACTTAATCAAGTGCCTGATTTATCAGAAGTTTTATTTAACATCACCGCCGATGGATGTGCATTCTACAGCATTCCATTCCCAACACAACCCCTTTTTTTAAACTTTTTTATCGGATGTGCGTTTTTTCCTCAAAATCAGCATTTTTTTATACTTTTTATCTATTTTTTAAGCATTTTTCATTAGTTTTTTCATATTAAAGTTATTTTTATGCTTTGTTTTCCACTCTCGAATCACAAAATCTGAGCTTTATTCACCTAAATCAGGATTCAAAAAGAAAAACCGCATCAATTTGATGCGGTAAATCCTATACTTTGTGCACTTTTATATTTTGCAGTCATTTCATCTGTTAAATGCTGCAGAATAGAATCCACATTTTCAAAAGGATGAAAACAGGACTGTCGTACAATCACAGAGAAGTCTCCGACACTTAAACGATCTAAAGATTGCAGTTTTACTTTTATATCGGCTTCATGAACAACAAGTTTGAGCTGTATACAGATATTTTCCAGTAAAGCCAAACGCTGTGCATAATTTAAAAAATCAAAATGTATTTTAAAATCGAAACGGCGTAATGCAGCTTGATCAAGTTCATCAAAACGATTGGTTGTCGCCACTACGACGCCATTAAAGCTTTCGAGTTGAACCAAAAACTCATTTACTTGCGAAACTTCCCAAGAGCGGGTTGCTTGACGGCGGTCTTGTAATAAGCCATCTACTTCGTCCAACAACAAAATTGCCTGTAAGTCTTCGGCTTCTTGAAACGCTTTAGCAAGGTTTTGTTCTGTTTCACCCACCCAAGCAGAAATTAAGTCTGAACCACGCTTAATCAGTAAAGGTCTATTGATAGTTTCAGATAACCATCGTGCAAATGCAGTTTTACCTGTTCCAGATGCTCCGTATAAACATAAACGGCCAAAACCATGTTGCAGGATACCAGATGCGATCTCCGCAAGATTCTGCTTACAATTGATATAGTTCAGATCATAGAACTTGGGCAAAGCATTACTATCTTGCAATTTAATGCTTTGATGACCCTGTGCTTTTAAGGTATTGGACACCAATTTGGTCATGCTTTCCTGAACCACTAAATGCTCATTGTGCATTTGAGCCGCTTTGGCAACACGATAACTACGGCGTAAAATTGCTGGAGATAATTGCTCAACATTGGCCAAGGCTTCCTGATACAAAGGATTAAGTTCTTGACCACAATGTTGTTCGATAAAGCTTCTGCGTTGCTTTTTAGGTGGCACTTTAATTTCAAGCACCATATCAAAACGGCGTATAAACGCAGGATCGAGCTGATCAGAATTAGACACCCAAATCGTTGGTGTACGATTTTGCTCTAAAATACGATTGACCCAAGCCTTACGACTTTGTGCAGTGCTTTTCATCCCCACGCCATTTTCGGTGTCATTAAATACATCCTCAACTTCATCAAACAGCAATAAAGCAGATTGACTGTCGAAAATGCACTGCGCTGCACGATACGCACATAAACGGCCTGTGGCTGAAATTGCATCACCATCTTCATCTTCACAGGAGATTTCAAAAAGTTGCACCGCCATTTCATCTGCAAGGGTCTTACACAGTTGTGTCTTTCCTGTGCCTGAAGTGCCATAAAGGAAGATATTTACCCCCTGTTGCTTACTCATTTTGACTTGCTTTAAGTAAGCTAGGAGTAAAGTCAATTCAGTGTGTAAATGAGGATAATCCTCTAAGGTTAATTCAGCAGGCTGACTTTTATTAATGGTTCCAACAAACAGATCCATCACATCATTAGTTTTCACCAATAACTTATCAGCCAATTGGTTTGACACCAGATTCAATTTCCCACGTAAATAATTACGATAGTGTTGTTGAACACTGATTAAGCCACTGCGATGTAAACGCCCTTGTACAGACAAAGCCTGCCGAATTGCTTCATAAGGTAAATCTAAAACCACAGCCAAAGCACGTATGGTTTTAGACGCAGTCAATTCACCGATGGTATCCGCAATATCATCTAGAAGTTGTTCACTGTTTAACATCACGATAAAGCCTAAAATCGTGCTTTCAACAGCATTTAAATCCAGTAATTGCTGTATTAACTTTAGGTTATATTGCAATTCAGCATTGAACTGAAAATTATCTAATAAATTTTGCTGTTGGCTATTTTTATGCAAATGGTTAAGTTCCTGATAAGCAGCTTGCTCATCGAACTTATCTGCAAGTAATGCTTCAGAAAAACCTAACTTTTTTGCAATCCATTGATGACTAAAGCAATGATCAGAAATAAATTCTTTTGCACCACCTAACTCGACCAAAAATCGAAAAGCCCAAAGTTTTACAATCGGAGAAATTTCAGCAAAATCCGCTACGTCAACCTGATGCATATTTTGTGCAAAAGGTTGATTAATATATTCGTTCATATATTCACTTTTTTCTTTTCATGACTAAGGCTAAACTTTTTTCAATTTGCATTTTCTGCAAGCAAAGTCATCCCTCAGAACATGTATATTCTTTAAAATAAGGTTTATTTTCGTTTAATTTAAACGATTAAAAATGTATAGGGTCTATTTAAAGCCCAAAATGAGAAATACGTTAAACAACATGATTTTTCTCCCGAATATTGAATTTAACAGCTGATTCAAATCACATTTTAAGCACCCTGCTTAAAATGATGGGTTCAATCAAGATATTATGGTTATCCTGCAACCAGTGAGTGGTTGTAAACAATCTTGTCAAAAGGCAACGTTACAAGATCAAATTGAGGCAAGTAAAAAGAAAATTGAGGTTGTCTTTGTGATTATTTAAGCCATCGTGGCTAAATTTTGGCTCATTTTAAAGTTAAGGATAGATTTTTGCAATTATTTATTACGCATTCATCACGAACATAGGATTTTGTCAGTTTCCACTAACGCCCCAACAAAAAACCCGCCGAAGCGGGATTTTGATTGTCTGTTTCAGTTTATTTTGCTTTATCGATAAATAGCTGGGTACTGTATTCAGCCGTTGCTAATTTATTAATTTTCTTTTGACCTGTCTGACCAGCCAAACCTTGGGCATATTTAAGGAAAGCCTCCGCATAGTCTAAGCCAACATTCACACGGCGCTCACCAGTAATGGTTTTCAAGGTGGTATAGTAGTCACCACCATTCGCAAGAAAATCAATCGTGATCGCTTTGTAAATCTTATTGAGATCAAGATTTTCATATTGCCCAGATGCATTACGTACTTGTATTTGGTTAAGACGCTGGCCTTTGTCTTTAGTAAAGTCAACATTCCAACGCATACCACCAGTATATGGGTAGCTACCCGTATTATTCTGGGCAATCACACCATCTATTGCATCCTCTAAGGTGGCTTTAACTTCAGCACCCGTCAAATCTAAACGCAACAATGTATTCTTGAACGGTAAGACATTATAAATTTTACCAACTGTCACATCCCCTAAAGCAACATCTTCACGGACACCACCACCATTTTGGAATGAGATATCAGCGCCAAAGAAGGTCTTTCCTTGTTGTAAAAACGCTTCAGCAATAATTTGTTGAATATCTCCACCATGTTGATCGACGTGGGTATTCTTATTACAGATATCGCCGAGTGTTGAACGATTTACATCACGTTGTGTACCAGGGACTCGACGTGAACAGAGATTATCTGTGGCTTGACCTACGATTTCTTGAGCAAATTTTTTCTTTTGTTCCTGATACGGTTTTAAAACATCCAAGGTGTTTTGTAGTGGCATTACAACAGTAAATGGGGCCTGATCTGTTTTAAATTGCGTCAGAATTGCTTGTTTTTCAGTTTCGGTGACTGCTTTTGCGTCTTTGGCGGTACGGGTAAAGTTATTCCCAATGAGTACATGTGGTGTTCCACTACAGCTTTCGACATTCCCGTTTTTGTCAAACTTCACATTTAAATCGCCCACGATATAACTGTACTGCCAAGCTTGCGCGACGCAGACCAATTGACCATCTTTGTTTCTCAGCTGTGTTGGATAAGCACCTTCAGGTGTCATGCCATATTTTTTAAGACTGTCAGGGCCCAATAACGTATGTGAATCACCCCCAATAATCACATCAACATCGGTAAGTGATTTTGCCAGCTGTTGGTCTAAGTCATATCCCACATGGGTTTGAAGAATAATATTTTTAATACCTTGTGCTTTATATTGATTTATTTCTTTTTGTGCTGTTTCAATTTCATCTGCAAACAATGTATCAGCATTCGGTTGAGAAGAGTTTTTGGTTTTCTTGGCAACCGTTAAACCAATGATTGCAAATTTCACTCCCTCCTTTTCAAACACTTGTGACTTCAAAATGCGATTGGTTTTATACAACGGTGAAGATGCACCAAAACTGACATTGGCCGTTAAAATTTGGGTTTTGTCTTTACAAGAACTTTGATCCAAGAAACCAATAAATTTCTTTAATCCATCATCTTTAGAATCAAACTCATGGTTACCCGGCGTAAATGTATCAAAACAAACGGTATTCATTGCATCTGCGTCTGCTTTCCCATCCGTTAAGTTATAGTACAAATCGCCAGTGATCGCATCACCTGCATGTATTTTTAAAGCATTTTTCTTTTCTGCTGCAAGCTGGTTAATTAAGCTGGCAACACGTGCAAATCCACCGCTTGCAACACTAAACTCTTCATCCCCTGTCCCCACATTGCTTTTAAATTTAATGCTTTCTTCATCTAAATGTGAATGATGGTCATTAATATGCAAGATATTCAGTTCTAAAGCTTTTGCCTCAACTGGTTTTTCAGTATTTGAATGATCATTATCATCATTACAAGCAACCAACAGCGTAGACAGCACACTCAGCAAAATGATTTGCTTTTTATTATTAATCAACATGATATTTCCAACAAGCAATAAATATTTATGGCCTAGTATGTTGATCATTTGTTTAATTTTGATGAATAATTAAACATTATTGCTCAGCAACAAAGTTTCATCAGAGCTTGAATATTCAAATTATTTTGTGAACACCGACAAACACAGCATACCGATACTTTGAACAACAGCTCTCTTTATGATTTTTCTTTAATGTATTTTTTAAATATTGAAGTTTCAAAAAGTTGTATTCAAATTTAGTCATTTTAAAAATAAAAAACCAATCAAATTTGATTGGTTTTTACGACAAGTTAAATCTTAATCTGCTTGATAAAAAGGTTTATCACCCATCAAAGTGGCTCGATTCATAACACGGTGCTGAGGACGGTAATCATCAACAGCATAGTGGAAAGTACAACGATTATCCCAAAATGCCACATCATTGGCCTGCCACGACCAACGCACTACAAACTCTGGTTTCTGAATATGTTCAAACAACATTTTCAAAACAGCATCGCTTTCTTTGGCTTCGAGTTCATTGATTCGTGTGGTAAACCCTTCACTCACAAATAAAGCTTTACGACCTGTGACAGGATGAGTGCGAATCACAGGGTGGCTAATCGGAGGATGTTTTTTCTTAGCCTGTTCTAGCTTTTCTAATTCGGCAGGATCACCACCAAAACGATCTACTGGAAATGAACGTGCAATATCATGTGTTGCAGTTAAACCAGACAACATCGCTTGCATCGGTTTGGATAATGCTTCAAACGCCGCTGTTCCACTTGACCAAAGTGTATCTCCACCCCATGCAGGGACTTTTTTTGCACTTAAAATTGCGCCCATTGCTGGTGCTTCAAGAAAAGTCACATCGGTATGCCACAATGCATTATCCCGTAAATCATTTAATTCCGTATCTAAAACCATGATTTCTGGTTGTTCTGGAATATTGGGGTAAATTGGGTGGATGTGTAACTGACCAAATTGACGCGCCAAAGCTGCATGTTGCTGTGCAGTCATCGGCTGATTTCTGAAAAAGATCACCTGATGTTTCAATAAAGCTGCTTCAATCAAAACCTTTTGTTCAGGTGTTAAAGGCTGATTGAAATTCACACCTTCAATCAGCGCACCAATCGTTGGATTTAATGGGGTAACTTTAAAAATATTTGAAACAACAGCGTTCATTTCTTCCTCGATCATCTCACGATATATTAAAATGTTAAAACTAAATATGGCGATATGCTATAGAACAGTGTAGCGAAAATAACTTACTGAGATTGCTTATCCCAAGGGACTAATTTCCTTTGTAAACGACGTAAACCAATTTCCAAAATAAAGGCAATCACAGCAATAATTAAAATCCCCACAATCACCACATCTGTAGCCAAAAGCTGTGAAGAAGATTGCACCATAAAGCCTAAACCTTCAGAAGCTCCAACCAACTCTGCTGCCACCAAAGTCGACCATCCCACCCCAAGACCAATACGGATACCGGTTAAAATACTCGGTAAAGAACTTGGTAAAACCACATGTTTAATAATTTGCATTGGGCTTGCACCCAAAGACTGTGCAGCACGAATTTTAGCTTGATCGACTGAACGTACACCGGTTGCTGTTGCAATAACAATCGGTGCAAAAATTGCCAGATAAATCAGTAGCACCTTGGATAATTCACCAATACCACACCAAATTACAATCAAGGGTAAATACGCCAGCGGCGGAATCGGACGATAAAACTCAATGATGGGATCTAAAATACCCCGTACAACTTTATTACGACCAATCGCAATCCCAACTGGAATCGCAGTGATGACCGCAGCAATTAATGCCGTGCCAATACGACCCAAACTTGCACCAATATGACTCCACAAGCTAATACTCATATAGCCATTGCTGAACAAATCATTGAAACGCTGCAAAACGGCGGTTGGTGATGGTAAGAATAAAGCATCAATCCAGCCTAAAGTGGTGACCAGCCACCAAATTGCAATCAAAGTAATGATCGTGATACTACTAATCAAGGTAATATTGACTTCACGTGGAACCTTCACCACCACAGTCTGAGATTCAACTGTACGAGGGATCAATTTAGGGTCTAATTGTGCTGTCATTACTCCACCTTTTCCACTTGAGTTTGGTCACTCTGAGCAACATGGTATTGATCCTGATTATTTTGAATAAACACACAACTCAACACATGCTCTCGCATTTCAATAAACTTAGGATCTGATTTAATACTTCGTGCTGGCTCACCATGGGCATAGCGTTTAGCAAAATCCAACTCTAGCTTTTCCACAATTCGCCCAGGATTCGGTGCAAGAATAATTAGATCTGTTGCTAGAAAAACAGCTTCTTCGATGTCATGGGTAATTAAGAATGTGGGTTTGGACGTGCTCTTCCAAATATCTAATAATAAGCACTGCATTTGTTCACGAATAAAGGCATCCAAAGCACCAAAAGGCTCATCCATCAATAATATTTTAGGGTCAGAAGCCAAAGCACGTGCTAAACCAACCCGTTGACGTTGCCCGCCTGAAAGTTCCCAGATATGGCGTTGACCAAAGCCTTCTAAATTCACCAATTTGAGTAATGCTTGTGCACGGTTTTGACGTGTTTTTTTATCAAATCCTGCAAGCTCTAAACCAAAAGCAATATTGTCTTCTACATTTTGCCAAGGCAATAAAACATCATCTTGGAACACCACACCACGGTCTCGGCTGGGTGCAATGATTACTTCGCCATCCAGTTTTAATGTGCCTGCTTGTGGCTGAGTAAATCCAGCAATCAGATTTAATAAGGTTGTTTTACCACTGCCTGAAGCACCTAATGCAACCATCAGTTGCTCAGAGCCCAGTTGAAATGAAACATCTTTCAGTACCGGTTGTTCAGCACCCGGATACTGTGCTTGTACGTGTTCTACAGTCAATACAGCCATGATGAATACTTCCGATCTCTATTTCGATGTTTGAATAAAACGTGTGTTAATAAACTGTTGATAATTTGGAGAAGCTTTTCTCACCAGACCCTGTGCTTTTAAAAAGTTCACTGAATTGACAATATTCTGTGTGGTCCGCCCACCAAGGTATTGAGTGCTTAATTGCGCCTGACGTTCTGGATAGGCGGCACCAGCAAGAAGCGCTGGCACATCTTGAGCATCTACACCAGTAATTTTGGCAATTTTTTGCACTTCAGCCGAGTTGGCAGTCCAACGACTTTTATTCTGGTTATAGGATTGATAATAGTTCAGTGTCACTGTTGAAAACTTTGCTAAGACTTCAGGATGCTTCTGTGCAAAATCTTTACGTGCCACCCAAACTTCAAATGTAGGAGATCCCCATTGCCCAACCTGCCCTGCATCTGTGATGACCTTACCTGTTTTCTTAATATTGGCAAGTGCAGGTGACCAGACAAAAGCTGCATCTATATCGCCTCTGCGCCATGCTGCATTAATTTCAGCTGGTTTTAGGTTCAACAACCGTATTTGATTGGTTTTAATATTCCAATGCTGCAAAGCCCCCAATAAACTGTAATGGGAAGTCGAAGCAAATGGGGTGGCCACCTTTTTCCCAATTAAGTCCTGAGGACTATTAATTCCTGAGCCATTTCTCACTACTAAGGCTTCCGCACTTTTCAGATCGGTAGAAATTAAAAACACCTCTATAGGCAAATTATTGGCAACAGCTGCCCCCAAAGGACTTGAACCAATCAGTGCGATATCTACAGAACCTGAAGCCAATGCAGTTAAAACTTCTGCGCCACTATTAAATAAGCGCCAATCCAGTTTTTCCCCAATTACTTTGTCATACACACCGTCAGCCTGTGCAACTTTGGCAGGTTCTATGTTGGTTTGATAACCAATGACGATAGGGCGAGCATTTGCCAAACCACTATAGCTATATAAACTTATGGCTGAGCAAAGCAAAATCAGTTGCTGAAATTTCATGATCAATGTGTGGACTAGAATAAATAAAAATAGATGGGAATCAGCCTCATGGTACGGTTTTTTTGTATATTATTAAAAATACGTTTTTTAGATTTACTTATATGTTTTATTGATTAACAAAACTTGAAATCTATTTTATTTTTCTAGATCGATCAAAATTAACAAGATTTTAATTAGGCCACTAAACCCACACCAACAAACAAAACAATATCACAATAATATTTTATTAGGATAAATAAATCACATTAAGCAAGCCATTCAATGGTTTACTCATCGGAAATAGAGTAAAAACTCTATTTTTATTCAAATAATATTACTATATTTAGTATAAATAAAACGCGTTTTAAGTATAAGGATATAACATGAAAAAGGAATTTCTTGCCCTTAATACAATCGTATTATTAGGAATATCAAGCACCTCTCAAGCAAAACAAGAAATCTGTGTTTTTGATTTATTAGGGAAAGCTGGCGAATCCTATAAAATGATGGAAGAGTGGGCACTCGCTGCAAAAACATGGAATACCGATGTCCAGCTGATTGCTTACCAAAATGAAGAGCTTGCTGATAAAGATTTTAAAAATGGTAAATGTGATGCTGCCTATATCACCACAATGCGTGCACGCCAATACAATAAATTCGCAGGGTCTATTGACGCGCTGGGGGGGGTTCCAACCAATGCCATTGCACTCAAGGCGATTACCTTTGTTTTGGATAAGCGTAATGTAAAACGCTTAAAAACCAAGATAGACAATGAAGAAATAGAAATTGGTGGAATCGGTCAAATTGGCCCTGCATATATCTTTGTGAACGATCGAACCATTAATACTATTGAAAAAGGTAAAGGTAAGAAATTTGCGGTATTGGCGTATGACAAAGCACAGATTGCAATGGTTGAACGTGTCGGAGCAATTCCTGTTCCTTCGGATATTTCCAATTTTATTAAGAAGTTTAATACAGGTGAAGTACCAATGGTGGGTGCGCCAGCTTACGCCTTTAAACCTTTAGAAATGGAAAAAGGGCTTGGCTCTAAAGGTGCATTGATCAATTTTCCAGTGCTAAATGTCACTGCAGATTTGGTATTTAGATCTCAAAAATTCCCTGCTACTTTTGGCAATGATTCTAGAACGTGGTTTATCAAGCAACTTCCTCGTCAATTCAGTATGGTCAAACGTTTAGAAGAAGGCATTCCAGCTAAATATCGTTTGAATTTAAGTAAAGCAGATACTGAAAAATATCAAAAGCTTTTACGAGATGGACGTATGGATTTAACCCGACAAGGTATTTACGATCCGACCATGATGTCAGTGCTTAAACGGGCGCGATGTACTGTAGATCGAACCAACTTTGAATGTTCTTTGGCGGGTGAGTAACCTCTCATCAAAAGTTGTTGATAAAAATCAGGCAATGGAGGCATCCATAAATTGCCTGATTTTTTATTTTAAAATTTACTGAGCTGAAGGTTGTTCAACTAAACTTGGGTCATTGGTTGCTTGAGCAGGTTGTGATTGCTGAATCGTTGCATCTCCCTCAACAGCAGTACCTTGTTGAGTCGGATCTACAGTCGCAGTTTGTGCCGATTGCTGTTGATCTGCAGAACCCATTGGTGCTGATTGGGTTGTTTCAGGTGCTTGTGTTGTTTCACTTGATGTACACGCCGTACTCATAACCGCAACACCAGCCAATAGCATAAAAATAAGACCTGATTTTTTCATCATAAATTCCTTTATCACTCTATCAAAAAACGGCAACACAGGACTGCGTTGTCGTGCTGACTATGATTGCTATTTTTTCTGCAAACTTCGTTGAAGCTTGGTTAGACTTTTAAGGTGTTGCCGTATAAGTTATGCAAAGTTTATTAAATCAATGATTTATATTGACCGATTTTATTTTTCATTATACTTGTTTCATTTCACTAGATTTTTTGATGGGATTAAATGCGGTTAGGCAAAAGTCTACCTGATCAAAGATATACTTTTACCATAAAAGTTTCGGATTACTTACATTGTTAATGGCTTTTTACAAGACAAAAAAAAAGCTTATCCAAGAAGATTGGATAAGCGATGAAAACATTGTTCAAACTAAAAAAAGAAACTACAGCCATAGAATCTATGGAGCATGATAATTAAATTATTGCTTTTTCGCAAAACCTTATTTTCAATAAGTTTAATCGGTTTTACATGTAAATTAAGCATTTTAATCTGTTCATTCAATTTTAATTTTTGAATTTACTCATCATTTTTGAGCAATAGCTGCATCTATCATCAATAAAGTTAAATTTTTAATCTAAAAAAATAATCACTGATTTGATGATTATTCCAACAAAAATATCTTTAAAGTTTGAGATTTCTCCCTTAGATCAGCTTTTTTCACTGAATTTCATTAAATAATCTCTAAAACTGCTTGAATTTTAGCGGCTCGCCCACATTTCTTATTCATTAATGAATTAAACGATCATGGCAGTTCAAAAATGAACACAGTGCAAAACTGCTGCCGATAAGGACTGTACATGTTTAAGAACCCATTTAAACGGAGTAAATCAATGGCAACTGAGCAGAATCAAGAAGCCCAAGATATTCAAAACGAGCAAGCCGAACAGCAAACTCAGGCTGAAAATGAACAGGTTGAAGTTACCGTTGAAGCTTTACAGGCTCAAATTAGTCATCTTGAAGAGAGCTTAAAACTCGAAAAAGCACGTACTGCAAACGCGGTTTATGAAGCACAGAAAAGTGTAGAACGTATTCAACGTGATGCTGAAAAGCATAAAGACATCGTGTTAGAAAAGTTTGCGAAAGAATTATTAAACTCTGTCGACAACCTTGAGCGTGCCATCCTCGCAGGTGGCGATGAAGAAACACCTGTACTAGAAGGCGTAAAACTGACCTTGAAATCACTTCTCACCACTTTAGAAAAATTCGGTGTTGTTGAAGCAGACACAACCAATGGTTTCAACGCGGACTTACATCAAGCTGTCGGGATCGACCCAAATGCACAAGCCAACCAAATTGGCACAGTTTTGCAAAAAGGCTACACCTTAAATGGTCGACTACTTCGCCCTGCAATGGTGATGGTTGGTCAATAAAGGTAATAAATAGGAGCTTTTTAAAAATATTTTCATGAATTTTCACAAATCATGACTTGAAAATTTTTGAATGGCTCTCATATCGGATAACAAGAAAATCCCTTTTAACTCCCCTTTGTAAAAAGAGGACACAAGGGATTCAAAAGAATTTAGAGGAATTTGATTTATGGCTAAAATTATTGGTATTGACTTAGGTACAACGAATTCATGTGTTGCTGTACTTGAAGGCGATAAAGTTAAAGTAATTGAAAATGCTGAAGGTGCACGAACAACACCTTCTATCGTGGCATATAAAGATGGCGAAATTCTTGTGGGTCAATCTGCTAAACGTCAAGCAGTGACTAACCCTAAGAATACATTATTCGCAATCAAGCGTTTAATTGGTCGTAAGTATCAAGACCAAGCAGTACAAAAAGATATCGGTATTGCACCATTCAAAATCATCAAAGCTGATAATGGTGATGCTTGGGTTGAAGTAAACGACAAAAAACTTGCACCGCAACAGATCTCTGCAGAAATTTTGAAAAAAATGAAAAAAACTGCGGAAGATTATTTAGGTGAAACAGTAACAGAAGCTGTTATTACTGTTCCTGCTTACTTCAATGATGCACAACGTCAAGCAACAAAAGATGCTGGTCGTATTGCTGGTCTAGAAGTTAAACGTATCATTAACGAACCAACTGCTGCTGCACTTGCGTTCGGTATGGACAAAAAAGAAGGCGACCGTAAAGTTGCAGTATATGACTTAGGTGGTGGTACATTTGACGTATCAATCATTGAAATCGCTGACTTAGATGGCGACCAACAAATCGAAGTATTGTCAACCAATGGTGATACATTCCTTGGTGGTGAAGACTTTGATAATGCATTGATCGACTATTTAGTTGAAGAGTTCAAGAAAGAGCAAAACTTCAACTTGAAACAAGATCCACTTGCATTACAACGTTTAAAAGAAGCAGCTGAAAAAGCTAAAATTGAGCTTTCTTCATCTAATTCGACTGAAATTAACTTACCATACATCACTGCGGATGCAACTGGTCCTAAACACTTAGTGATGAATGTAACACGTGCCAAACTAGAAGGTTTAGTTGCTGATTTAGTTGCGCGTACAATTGAGCCTTGCCGTATCGCACTTAAAGATGCAGGTCTTTCGACTTCTGACATCTCTGACGTGATTTTGGTTGGTGGTCAATCACGTATGCCAATGGTTCAACAGAAAGTACAAGAGTTTTTCGGTAAAGAACCTCGTAAAGATGTGAACCCAGATGAAGCTGTTGCAATTGGTGCTGCAATTCAAGGTGCGGTATTGTCTGGTGACAAAACTGACGTACTTTTACTTGACGTAACACCATTAACACTTGGTATCGAAACCATGGGTGGCGTATTAACTGCAATTATTGAGAAAAACACTACGATTCCTGCGAAGAAATCTCAAGTATTCTCTACAGCAGCAGATAACCAACCAGCGGTAGATATTTCAGTTTACCAAGGTGAACGTAAAATGGCTCAACAAAACAAATTGTTGGGTAACTTCCAATTAGGCGACATTCCACCTGCACCACGTGGTGTGCCACAAATTGAAGTATCGTTCGACATCAATGCTGATGGTATCTTAAAAGTATCAGCAAAAGACAAGAGTACTGGTAAAGAACAATCGATCCAGATCAAAGCAAACTCTGGTTTGTCTGATGCTGAAATCGAAGCAATGATCAAAGATGCTGAAGCAAATGCTGAAGAAGATCGTAAGTTTGAAGAACTTGCAAAAGCACGTAACGAAGCTGATGCTTTAGTTGCTTCTGCAAACAAAGCTGTGAAAGATCTTGGCGAACAAGTTACTGCTGATGAAAAAACGGCAATTGAAGCAGCAGTTTCTGAGTTAGAAGTGACTGCAAAAGAAAATGATGTTGATGCGATTAAAGCAAAAACTGAAGCTTTACAAAACATCATTATGCCAATCACTCAACGTGCTTATGAAGCAGCTCAAGGTCAAGGCGGCGCTGAAGGCTTCGATCCTAACCAATTCGGTGGTGATGCAGGCCAACAACAGCAAAAAGCTGATGATGGCGTTGTAGATGCTGAATTCACTGAAGTTAAAGATGACAAAAAATAATTTGTCACTTTAATCTTAGAAAACCGCTCAAGAGATTGAGCGGTTTTTTTATATGATCTATTTTTATCCGTAAAGCTATGGAGTCACTTTTGTTTATCTCTGATATCTCTAAAAAAACTGGACTCTCTATCCATACCCTTCGTTATTATGAACAAATAGGCTTACTGAAAAATATCCATCGTAATCAATCTGGGCGACGTGTACATACCAAACTTGATCTAGAATGGCTTGAATGGGTAAAACGCTTAAAATCAACAGGCATGCCTTTAGAAAAAATGCAAGATTTTGCCCAATTTCGACTACAAGGAGAGCAAACCTTAAAACAAAGACAAGCGCTTCTTATTGCGCATTCTGCTCAATTAAAACAAGAAATTCAAAGACTCAAGCAAGAACAAAGTATAGTCGACTATAAAATTGAAATATATGCACAAAAAATGCTTGAGCTAGAGTGAACTCGAGCAGTTAATATTTTTGACTCACGATTTGAGTTAGGAGTAGACAATGTTAAGTTCAGGTTTTTACATCACCGCAGAATTAAAAATTAAAGATAAAAACAGAATATTAGAAACCCGTGAAGCCTTACAAGCATTATGTGAGCTCACTCTTCAACAAGAACCTGAATGCACCTTATTTCAACTGCATCAATGTCAAGAAGAACCAACCCGTTTACTACTTTGGGAGCGCTTCGACTCGGAACAGTCTTACAACGCCCATTTTAAACAGCCCTATACACAACACTATCTTTCCAAAGATTTAACCGAAGTGGTGCAACATTTCGTCAGTGATATTGTGCTATAAAAAAGCTCGAAAAATCACTCTAGTCATCGAGTGGTTTTTCTTATTGATCAATTGCCAATCTTCACTAAATCTTTTATCTTAATTATCACAATAATAATGAGTCAAACGATGAAAAACTCTCCTGCTGTATCCAATACTGTGTATTACAGCTTGATCATAGCGCAATTTATATTGCCTATCATTGCAGCAGTCATCGATATATACAGTACTGAACCCGAGTTAGAACTTCTGGATAAAACGCTTTACCAAGACCCGCAAGCTTGGGAATTGGGGGTTATGTCAGTTGCAGGCTTAATCATCCTCATCATCACATTTGGTTTATGTTTAAAAAAAGAATGGGCAAGAAAGGCTTATCTCTATACATTTTTCCCAATATTTCTGATTTATTTTATGCCCTTTATGCATTGGATTTATATGACCAGTTATGCAGCGATTTTTAACGATCTGGCCTTTGTTTGTTCTGGAATTTTATTGATGATTTTAGTGACTCCATCACTCTATCAACCTATTTTTATACACGATTAATCATGTATAAAACGCTTGCTATCAGCATTGGCTTATATCTCTTTTTAGAGATTCTATGTCATGGTTTTGCATTTTTTGCAGGGAAAATAGTGAGTAAAGCGGATAAACAAAAGCTTAATCATCCTTTGCACCTTGAATTTACACGGCAAACTTTTTATCGCACCATGTTACTGGTCAGCATTGTATTGATGAGCCATTTTTATACTGAAATTGCCTATTTTGAACAGAATGCTTGGATTCGTTTGACATTAAGTATCAGCATTATTTTACTCATTCTATTTATACTCTGGTGGCTAAATGCTTTTATTCTGCACCAAGTGGTTTTAAAGCAACAACAATCCGTCTCTCCAGTATTTAAACAGAAAATCAGCTATATCATGCTGCATCCTTTACAATTCAAAGCCTTATATATCAGCCCTGGCTATTTAAAAAGATCTGTTTGGATGAATCGATTACTCAGCGTTTTTGCTTTTATTCTCTTATTTATTGATATCCAAGTCCTGTTTAACGCTTAAATAAACAGATTATGTGAATGAACCTTCCATCGCGATGCCCAAACTCAGTGCGATGATGGTAAATAATCCTTTCATCAACAAAAGTAATCCTGCAAATATGCAAATGATCATGATGATTCTTTGCTTTTTGCTCAGGCTTTCACGTATCTGTAAATTGTATAGACTGTCAGCTTGTTTTTGCATGGATAAATGATCGGTGATGGTCTGAGAAATCTTATCTTCGATTGGGTTTAATGACGAACCATCGAGTACCTCTAAACAATAGTGTCCAACATCCAACTCACAATAAAACATCAGCATTGAAGCACGAGAAAACCCATTTTTACTTGCTCTTGCAGTACTTGGTGATAGCTTCACAATCTGCTGAAGATCTGTATTGGTGATTTGTGGATGAATCAATAGCATAGGTGCAAGTTTAAATAATGGACCCTCTTGCCAAATTGCATAGCCGCCCTTTTTGCTGATTTTAAAATTTTTAATTTTTTGATTTAAGACTAAGTCCAGCACTAAACGTGATCGAAACATAAGAAATAGGCTGTAGAAAGCCCTTATCAAACAAGCGATACCAAGGATTAGAGAAATCCAGCCTAAAATCAGCGTTCCATTCATATTGTTGTTTTCCACCTAAAGCAGCTTGTTAAAAACATCATTAATTGAAATCAATATTTATAATGATCACGCAAGCTTTACTTGCTTAAGCATTTGCGATTGTTATATTTTCAGATAAATTATCCACAACAACAATTATTTTTAAATCAATCATGCGTTTTTGGATTCTACTCTGTGTAATTGCCTTTACTGCTTATTTTGCGATACAACGCATGATGTATCCGCAATTAAATCATAATTCTGCCATTGATCGTATCACGCATCCTTTAGATACCCGTTTACGTTATCGTATTGGCGAAGTAGATCCGCGTTTTCATGTCAGTAAACAGCAAGTACAAAATTTGGCACAACAAGCCACAGATATTTGGCATTTAGGAACCATGAAAAGTCTCTTTGTTTATGATGATCAGGCCAAACTGACGATTAACTTAATTTATGACGAACGCCAAGCGGAATCTAGTGCCAGAAACCAAGAGTTGCGTATTTTGCAGAATACCCAACAATATACCCAAGGCCAAAAGCAAAAAATTCAGCAACTTCATGCTGAGTTGGATCGTACCAATGATAAATTGGACCTCCAAAAAACCAATTATCAACGTAAAGTTGACCAGTATAATCAGCTGGTCAATACTCTTAATCAATCCCATCAAAATTTAGATGCCTCAGCAAGATTTCAGCTAGATCAGCAGAAAAATCAACTGATCATCGAGCAGAACCAACTCAAACAACAGTTAGATATTTATAATCAAAAAGTCTATGAATTAAATCACCAAGTTGAACAACTCAACACAGTCAATCAACAATACAATCAATCTGTGGATCACTTTAATAGTCGTTTCCAACCGCGCCAATTTGATAAAGGCGTATTCGATGGTAAAACCATTAATATCTATGAATTTGCATCAGACGAAGATTTACGTGTCACGATTGCACATGAGCTGGGGCATGCTTTGGGCTTAGCGCACAATAATGATCCTAAAGCACTCATGTACCCAATGATGAAAGAACAAGATTTGAAAAATTTTAGATTAACCACAGCGGATTTAGCCATGCTAAACTCAAGACAACGATAAGCAAAATTTAGCGATGATTATCAATTTTAAATCCATAATTTATTTATGTATTTAAATCAGTTTTATGCAAAATCATGTTATTGTGAACCCCTGAAGCAATAAATTGAGGAGATGACTGTGAGCTATTATCATATTATTTTAGAAGTAAATGATCATATCAGCACGATTGAGCAAACTCGTGATATTGAAATTTTTGATATTACTGAACTTCAACCTTATCTCCATTCCATTCTGCTGCCTTATTTCAACGAACAAATCATTGAACTTGAAGACGACAATATCGAGTTTAAAGATGTTTTACACCTTGAAATTAAACAGACCTTATTGCCGATTCAGCATTTAATTGAAGAAGAACAAAAACAGTTACCTAGCGATACCGATGTAACCATTACAGCCTATGAAATCTTTAATGATCGTGATCATACGCAGGATGTTACTGCCGTCATTTTAGATGTCCTAGAAGCGGTCAAAATTGACCCTTTCGCAATTGAATAATCCACATAAAAAAGGTCTGCTTATGCAGACCTTTTAAGTGAGATCAAACGTTTATTTCATCATATTCTTTGCAGCTTCATTTCTAAAAGCTTTTAAAATCTGTTGCCCTGCTCGACCTGTTGGACTCAATCCTAACTTCACTTGCTCTTGCTGAATAGCCTGACGCGTTTTATCGCCAATCAAGCCATCTGCATCGCCAATCGCATAGCCTTTTTTCAATAAGTAATTTTGAATTTCTCGGCGTTCTGTACGCGATGTTCCTGCATCGTCAGTTGGCCATGCTGTTTGAAAACTGCCCTTGCCTTGTAAACGATCAGACAGATGCGCAATTGCCAGTGCATAACTTTCCGCAGCATTGTACGAATAAATTGCATCAAAGTTTTTAAACACCAAGAATGCTGGACCATTTGCACCCGCAGGCATCATTAAACCGGCCTGAGCGCCTTCGGATAAATTGCCTTGAATGATTGGAGTACCGTCAACACGAGTAAAACCACGATTTACCCAAGTGCTCAACGATTTTTTATTACGACGACTTTCACCACCTACAGAGGCGCCAGCTGGAATTTTTACTTCAAAGCCCCATGGCATTCCGGTTTGCCAGCCACGTTTTTTCAAAAAGTTTGCTGTTGATGCCAAAGCATCCGAAGTACTTGAAACCAAGTCACGTCGACCATCACCATCAAAATCTACAGCCAATTCTTCATACGTTGAAGGCATAAATTGAGTATGACCAAATGCCCCTGCCCATGAACCTTTTAACTGTTCTTCGCGTAAATCACCTCGTTGTAAAATACGCATTGTGGCAAAGAATTCACCTCGGAAATAACCTTGTCGACGCCCTTCACAACTTAAAGTTCCCAACGCTTGTAATAAAGGATATTTTCCTGAAATGTCACCAAAATTACTTTCCACGCCCCAAACAGCAACAACCGTTTCTGCTGGAACGCCGTAAGCTGCTGAGACACGGTTTAAAACTTCACGATGCTGAGCCAGCATTTGACGGCCTTTTTCTACCCGCTCTTCATCGACCAAACCTGAAAGATAATCCCAAATCGGTGTTGAAAACTCAGGCTGATAATCCAGTTTGCTGATGACCGAATAATCAGGTGTTAGATTTTGCGTATAACGATCAAAGGTTGTGCCACCAACACCTGAACTGATTGCTTGCGAACGTAAATTTGCAATACAGCTTTGAAAATTAGAACTGGGTGTATAGCTTGTATTCGGTGTTGTTGTGATTGGTGAGCCAGATACAGCCTGACCGTTAATGATTAATTCAGCATTGGCATGCGATGCTGCCAACAAAACAGATCCACAAATCAAAATTAAATGACGCATAATATCCACAAAATGGTTTTAAATTTAAATTATGTGAATACCATAGCAGTCTGTGAATAAAATGACAGATGTAAAAACGTAAATTTTGAATTCATTTTTTGATTTTAAATTCATAATACACAGTTCACTGTTTTGGATTTAAATATAGTTACCCACACCCCAGCAAACTGATCATTTTTTAAATTCAAAACTTTCGCACAATTTTTGAATTCAAAAAACATCATTATTTTAGCAACCTTAGATTTAAATTTAAAATTCCACTCAATCCCTTCAAAACTCGCTTAAGTGTTTATTTTTATCCACAATTTGGATTTTAGATTGATGAATTAAAACTTATCCACAGTCGTTATTTTCACTTCGAACAAGCAAAAGTTTAAATTTAAAGTTTTAAATTCAAAAACCACGCTCAAATTAATTTAAATGCAAAGTGGATAACTTTTTGGGTTTTGCTGTTAATACTTTTGAATTCAAATGTTTTAAACCCTTTAAATTTGAACTTTGAATTTAAATATAGATGCTTGTTTTTCTGTTTATTGAAGCTATTTTTTTATCATTCTTGTTTTTATAGCCCCAGAAAATGATCCATTTTTGGGTCATTGCTTAGCGATAAAATAGGGGGAGCGTCATGATACAGAACAGTAGAATAGAAAAAAGCGGGCAAGAGTTTGACCGCTTTTTTTACATACAAAATCAAGCTTAAATGTTCATATCTTCGCTTAATGACAATGGATTAGGTAAAATCTTCGCCAATTGACGACATAAAGTCGTTAATTCAGCAGCATCATTTGGCATCAGGGTGATATGACCAATTTTACGACCTTCACGTTCTGTTTTATTGTAAAGGTGTAAATGTGCACCTTTTAACGCTAAAACATCTTCGGATTTCGGATGTTGCCCAATGATATTTACCATCACTGTTGGTCGAACCACTTCGGTTGAACCGAGTGGTAAACCTGCCACTGCGCGAATGTGATTTTCAAATTGCGAACATACTGCGCCTTCAATTGACCAATGCCCAGAGTTATGCACACGTGGAGCCATCTCATTGGCATATAAGCCTTTTTCAGTCACAAACAATTCAAGTGTTAACACACCGACATAGTTCAAATGGTTTAACAAACGGGTGATGTATTCCTGCGCAACGGGCTGTAAATCAGCACTGTTTGGAGCAGGAACTATTGAATGCGAGAGAATACCATTGTGATGATGATTTTCAGCCAAAGGCCAAGTTTTTACATCACCATCAATACCACGCACCGCAATAATTGAAACTTCACGAGAAAAAATCACAAAACTTTCAGCGATTAATGATCCTGCTGGCCCCAACTCAGCCCATGCCTGATCAATTTGATCGACTGAACGCAGTACAAATTGACCTTTACCATCATAACCACCTGTCGCAGTTTTAAGTACTATTGGTAAGCCTAATTCACTCACTGCAAGCTTAAGCGTCTCCAATGAATCGACTGCTTTGTACGGCGCAACAGGAATTTCCAGCTCATCAAATAAAGCTTTTTCAGAAAGACGATGTTGTGCGATTGCTAAAGCTTGGCGTGGCGGATACAGATCTTTTTGCTTGGTTAATACATCAACATCAATCAATGGCGTATTTTCAAATTCCAAACTAAAAACATCTGCACTGGCAATAAAATCTTGTAACCCATTTTCAGCTTTAGTGCTAAAAACGTGTCCCAATATTGCAGATGGACAATCCGCATCAGCTTCAAAAAATGTGCATTGGATATTTAATGGGAGCGCAGCTTGCGCCATCATACGGCCGAGTTGACCACCACCAAAGATACCGATGGTTTTATTCATAACCTGTGTCCCGTTTTTAAGCTTGACCCGGAATATTTTTACTTGCCACTTTATCGGTTTGAGCGGCACGGAAATCTGCAACATTTTTTGCGATTTCAGGGCGAGTTAAACCTAAAATTTGAGCGGCCATGATTGCGGCATTGGTTGCACCCGCAGGGCCAATTGCTAATGTGCCAACTGCAATACCTGCAGGCATTTGTACGATAGACAACAATGAATCAACGCCATTTAAAATTGAAGATTTCACAGGAACACCCAGCACAGGCAAATCTGTTTTTGCTGCACACATTCCTGGCAAATGCGCTGCACCACCTGCACCAGCAATAATCACCTGAATACCACGTTCACGTGCTGTTTCAGCATATTCAAATAAGCGGTCTGGCGTACGATGCGCAGAAACTACTTCGGCTTCAAAAGGAACACCAAGCTGTTTCAGCATATTGGCAGTGTTTTCGAGAGTTGCCCAGTCTGATTGAGAACCCATAATAATTCCAACGAGAGGAGCGTCTTGTACAGCGGCCGCATTCATTGCATATATTCCATAAACGAATGTAAGGAAGTTTAAATACTGGTGATCAGTGTTTAAATGAATATCAAGAAGCGCACTATTATAGACTGATTTTTCATCTCACGAAAATTTAACAGACGTAGGAAGTCAATTTTTTTTAAGGGAACAACCTAAAAGCCGTTTGATTTGAGAATTAATATGATCTCGAAGATATAAACAGCAGAAAAATTGCTAAAGATTTGGACATAATATAAATATGCTGTCTGAGTGTAATCCTTTTTAATTCATAACATCATAGCTGATCTATTGGCTTCTAAACACAAAAAACACACAGCCCATCAAACATAAACCCGCCCATAAATAATCTAATTTAAATGGTTGTTTAAACAAGAAAATCATAAACGGAACAAACACCAACAGTGTCACCACTTCTTGGGTTATTTTCATTTGCCCCAACGACCAACCATGTTGCGCCAATAGACGTGTTGCAGGAATCATAAAGCTGTATTCAAGTAAGGCAATGATCCAACCAAACAAGATCGCTTGCCACAGAGGTGCGTCATGTAAGAATTTTAAATGCCCATACCAAGCCAAGGTCATAAAGCAGTTGGAGATAATTAGTAATAAAAGGGGGAGAGATAAAGCCATATTGATACCAATTAAATTATCAAAATATATTTTTGAACATTCAATGTCTGAACATTAAAGCACTAAGGTAATTTTTTACGTTTTTTGAAATAATAAATGAGCGAGCCTATTTCCAAAGTACCAAGCAACAATACAGTATCTAATACTTGTTTCAATAGCGATTGATCATCATAAAATCAGCTCAATATGCCAATTAAAGCAACCCAAATGAGATGAAAAATTAATCCATTTTTTAATTTGTGATCTTTTGATTCTTTTGTATTGAGGTATCCCATCCAAATGAACGCAAAATATTGGAAGAAGATTAAAATTACAGCTGCGACCATTAAAGGTATGGATATTATTTTTGCAATGCCTGCTATCAAAGCAGAAACAATAATCAAAAAAATAAAATAAGCGATATTTTTAATCAGCAGAAAGATAAAATCATGTATATCCATTTTTAATAGATAATTCAGAGTATTCAATCGATATTAGCATTGCTAGAAGAATAAAAATACCAAGTGAGAGTTCATTATTTTCAATAAAAACCCACCTTTAAAATCGTAACAAGAAAAACTATCTTTTCGCCTTAACCCTTGCTATCGTTGCTTTCAAATCAAATGAAACGGCTACACCACAACAACAAAGTGATGTGTCTATAAAAGCACTGGAGTTAACACGAATGCATCTGCATATTTTGGGTATTTGCGGCACCTTTATGGGTTCCTTGGCGCTATTAGCGCGTGATTTAGGGCATAAGGTCACCGGTTCAGATGCGAACGTTTATCCACCGATGTCGACCCAACTCGAAAATGCTGGCATTACCTTAATGCAAGGCTATGACCGTAGTCATTTACAACCACATCCAGATCTTGTCATTGTAGGCAATGCAATGAAGCGTGGTATAGATGCAGTGGAATATATGCTCAATGAAGGCTTAGCATATATTTCAGGTCCACAATTCCTTGCTGACCATGTCTTACAAGGCAAACATGTACTTGGTGTTGCAGGTACCCATGGTAAAACCACCACAACAACAATGCTAGCTTGGGTACTCGATCAAGCAGGTTTAAATCCTGGCTTTTTAATTGGTGGTGTACCTTTAGGCTTTAGTGAAAGCGCACGTTTAGGTGGTGGAAAATACTTCTGTGTAGAAGCAGATGAATATGACTCTGCTTTTTTTGATAAACGCTCTAAGTTCGTACATTACCATCCAAAAACTGCAATTTTAAATAACCTTGAATTTGACCATGCCGATATTTTTGATGATCTAGCAGCGATTCAAAAACAGTTCCATCATTTGGTCCGTACCATTCCAAGTGAAGGTCGTATTATTGCCCCGATCATTGAAACCAATATTGATGAAGTATTGCAAATGGGTTGTTGGACACCTGTAGTACGTACGTCACTTGACGCCAATAACAGCGCTGAAGTTTATGCTGAACAACTTTCTGCGGATGGTTCACATTTTAAAGTACTTCAACACGGCGTAATTAAAGGTGAAGTGAAGTGGAATATGACAGGACAACACAGTGTTGCCAATGCTTTAGCAACCATTGCAGCAGCTGAACATGTCGGTGTTTCAATTGAAACAGCATGTGAAGCCTTATCGAATTTTGGTGGGGTTAAACGTCGAATGGAATTACTTGATACGGTAAATGGTATTGAAGTATATGATGACTTTGCCCATCACCCAACTGCGATTGATACAACACTTGAAGGTGCACGTAAACGTTTAGGTGAGCGTAAGCTTTGGGCGATTATTGAACCTCGTTCAAATACCATGCGTATGGGCAGTCATAAAGATGGCTTGGCACATTCTGCACGTCTTGCAGATGAAGTGATGTGGTATCAACCTGAAGGTCTGGACTGGGATTTAAAGCCTGTCATTGACGCTGCAACCAATAATGCCATTGTGGCTCGTACACTGGATGACATTATTAGTACTGTTATTACACAAGCAGGTGAGGGCGATGCTGTGGTGATTATGTCCAATGGTGGTTTTGGTGGATTACATCAAAAATTGATTGCAGCTTTAAAAGCAAAATAAGTCGAAATAAAGTTTAGAAAACCCACAAAATTTTGTGGGTTTTCTTATTGATTTACTGAAGGTGTCCTTTCAATAAATTTAAAATCCTTAAGCTTGACCCACCCTTCAACTAGATCATCTTCTATATTTTGATCTGGATCATTAAATACCACATAAACCCAGTCTTGTTTTTTTCTGTCTTTATAGATTGAATAAGCCGTAACATTATCATTTTGAAGCACAAAAGTATCATTCATCTTACAGATGTTTTTGGGCGCTGAATAAAAATAAATACGATGTTTAGATTTGCCTAACAACTCCCAACGGGGCTGTATTTCTTGCTCTTTTTTATAGGTTTGCAAATTTAATTCAAAACAACTCATTGCTAAACTGAACGATGAACTGCTCAATAACAATACAGTGATTATCATTTTTTTAAACATGTTTAATCTTCTAACCGAATATGAATCTGAACGGCCCAATGAGCATTGGGCACACAATACAGCTAAGCTTTCACATCAACAAAACTTTTATCACGTTTAAACATGACTTCGACATAGGAACAAGTTGGTACAATTTTAAGCTTCTTTTCACGTGCAAATTCAACCAAAGTATCCAACAACTGACGCGCAATTCCTTGACCACGCAAGGAGTCATCTACCCAGGTATGGTTCGCAATGATCTGATGCTCACCATGCCATAAATAACTGATCTCAGCAATTCGCTTACCTTGTTCATTATCGAAGTAAAATTCACCTTTTTGTTGATTATCTACATGTTGGAATTGCATATATTTTTCTCATGGATGTTCTAAACACTATTCCACTGTAGCAAAGCAAACTTAAGATTTCAAAACATCCTGAATCGATTGATCTTTATCAAACACTGATTTTGAAAAAGGGCAGAGTGGAATAATTTTTACATTCTTTGAGCGTGCCATTTCTACAACTTGATCTAATAATTTTCGACCTACACTTTGACCACGCAATTCATCTTCTACAACTGTATGATCAATAATCAACATATTTTCACCCGCCCATGTGTACGCCATTTCAGCCAAATGGTGACCTTCTTCACCAATATAAAATTCACCTTTTTTACCATCATCTTTATGTCTGATTTCTAACATTTTATTTACTCTTATATACGTTTAAATTTATAGGCCTATTCAAAATGCCATAACTATATTTGAATTATTGTTAAATTTTGTCTGACAGTTCTATTTTTTATACAACAAACTTAGCTTAACTTTATCCACAATTCAGCCTAAAATTTAGCGCTAACCTCTTTTAATATTGACCATGTCTGCCTTATCTCCCCAAACTTCAACACCACAATCTGCCCCCAGTGAATCCCAGCAATGGATCAGTGTGATTAGCCTTGCTTTTGCAGCATTTATTTTCAATACCACAGAATTCGTTCCTGTTGCTTTACTGAGTGACATTGGAAAAAGCTTTGCGATGCCTGCAACTGATGTTGGTATCATGATTACTCTATATGCATGGGTCGTTGCACCCATTTCATTGCCGATCATGTTATTGACCAAAAATATTGAACGACGGTTTTTACTGATCATCTTGTTTATGGTCTTTGTGGCCAGTCATGCATTATCTTATTTTGCATGGAGTTTCGATGTACTCCTGATCAGTCGAATTGGTATCGCATTTTCTCATGCTTTATTTTGGTCAATCACAGCATCACTGGCAGTACGAGTCGCCCCCAAAGGTAAGGAATTTCAAGCTTTGGGGCTATTGGCCACAGGTACAGCATTGGCGATGGTTTTAGGTATTCCATTTGGACGAATGATTGGTGAATCTTATGGTTGGCGTAATACTTTCGCTTTGATTGCAATGGGTGCAGCTATAGTTTGCGTCATCTTAGCCAAAACATTGCCACGCTTACCAAGCGTCAATTCAGGTTCTCTGAGTAGTTTAAAGGTATTTTTAAAACGCCCAAGCCTAATGATTGTTTTTGCTCTGACCATTATTGTGATTACCGCGCAATTTACCGCATACAGTTATATTGAACCTTTTGCTCTGAATGTTGCGCATTTTAGCTCGACACAGACTACAACCTTATTATTAATCTATGGCGCAGCGGGTTTCTTTGGCTCTTATTTATTTGGTAAATTTGCCAAAAAATATCCAAAATTTCCAATACCATTAAGTAGTGCTGTATTGGCTGTTTCGATGTTATTGTTGACTTCACTGAGCACTGATTTTACCAACTTTAGTCTACTGAGTTTATTTTGGGGTATGGCAATTATTTGCTTTAGCTTAGCTCAACAAGCTAAAACCTTGGCTTTAGCTTCTGATGCAACTGATGTCGCAATGGCGATTTATTCAGGGCTCTATAATGTGGGCATTGGGGGAGGTGCTTTGCTGGGTGGCATAGTGACTACCAATTATGGGCTCAATCAGATTGGCATCGTTGGCGGTATGATTGCTGTTCTTGGGACCCTGTTAGCTTTAGTGCTTGTACAACGTAAAGATTTTATTCAAAAAAATAGGGTCTGTTGACAATTCGTCTACGTTTGCGACTACGTGTGTTTTTTAGGCGATACTAGGCGCGAAATACGAAATTTAGTCATTCTAAATAAGTAGTTCGTAACAACGTAGCGGCAAAAAACACACTAGTCCCGAAGGGTTGTGGTTAAAATTATCTCAGCCTTCGTTATGAAACTCGAAAATAGACCCACTATTCTCTTCGTTTAATGCCTTGCCTGCTCAATTTTAACCTACAACGCAAGCCATTTATGAAATGCCAACAGACCCTAAATATCTTTTTACAAGATTTAAAGTGACATGCTGAGTTAAAAACTTTAACTTACATTAAAGTACTTTGATAAAACAATGATCATCAATGCAACCCATCATTTTATTTAAATTATTAACCACCACGCTGCATCGGCAGTGTGGTCGTATACATTTAAAATAAAATGTAGAAACCAACCCTGCCAATGAGCGGGGTTATTTTTTGCTCCGTGATTTGGTCAATATTTACGGAGAAACTCATGTCTGAGTATCACAATAAACAAGCCTTACTCGTTATTGATCTACAAAATGGCCTATTTCATGCACAGCATCCTCCATTTCAAGCTGATCAATTGTTGAAAAACATCAATCAGCTCATTGAATATGCGCGTGTTAAACACATTCCGATTTTTGCGATTCGTCATGTTGGTCTAGCAGACACAGGACTCGCCCCAAATAGTCCAATGACTCAACTGATCGCTGAATTAAATATTGATCCTAATACAGATTACATCTTAGAAAAAACACGGCCAAATTGCTTTTTCCAAACAGATTTAGCACAACAATTAGAGTCGTTAAATGTTGAAGAAGTGATCATCTGTGGTTTAAAAACTGAATTTTGTATCGATAGCACAAGTCGTGCGGCAAAAGACTTAAATTATAAAGTGATATTAATTTCAGATGCGCATAGCACAATCGATTCAAAGGTTCTCAATGCTGACCGTATTATTCAGCATCATAATTCAACACTTAATCCAGCTTTTGTTGCGCTAAAAACCAGCGCTGAATTTTGTACATAAAATAAACTACATAAAAATACATTCAAAATTTGCACATTTTTAATAAATATGCGATTCTCACTAGAGATTAAGAAATGAAAGATTTCTTACACAGTATATTGAACAAGGGGAGTAGCCTCCTTTAATCAGAATATCGTCATTACGCTTTGAAAAAAGCCGGTATCTGAGCATTTGAGATTGATGTACATAACTCAAATGTAGGCAAGACCTTGATCATGTTGACACAGATGTTTAATCATCTGGCAACAGGTCAAGGTTTTTTTATGCCTGATTGCCAGATTCGGAGAGTTTTATGGAAACTATTGGCAATCCATGGCTGTATCTAGCGTTCTTCGCTATTGTTATTGTCATGCTACTGATCGACTTTTTAGGCTTTAAACAAAAAGAAGGGCAAGAAGTCAAAATTAAAACTGCTGCCTATTGGAGCATTGCATGGGTCAGTGTTGCAGCATTATTTGGTGGTGGTTTATGGCTGTATTTACAACAGACCGCGGGTGTTTCTATTGCCAATAGCAAAGTCATGGAATACTTTGCAGGTTATCTACTTGAAAAATCGTTAGCGATCGACAATGTCTTTGTCTGGTTGATGATTTTTGCTGCATTTGCAATTCCACAAGGCTTACAACGTAAAATTCTGCTCTATGGTGTATTAGGTGCGATTATTTTACGTACCATCTTTATTTTTATTGGCGCATGGTTCGTTCAAGAATTCTCTTGGGTGCTTTATCTCTTTGGTGCTTTCTTGGTTTATACAGGCTATAAATTCCTTAAAGGACAGGATGAAGAAGAAACCAATATCGAAGATATGGCTATTCTAAAATGGTTGCGTAAACACATGCGAATCACCCCAAAATTAGAAGGTGCTCAATTCTTTGTTCGTCAAAATGGCGTGTTGTGGGCAACCCCGTTATTCCTTGTCTTAATTTTAGTTGAAGCTTCCGATGTGATCTTTGCGGTCGATTCTATTCCTGCGATTTTTGCGGTGACCAGTGACCCCTTTATTGTATTAACTGCGAATTTAATGGCGATCTTAGGTCTACGTGCAATGTTCTTCTTATTGTCGGGTGCCGCGTCTAAAATGCATTACTTGCCTTATGGCCTAGGCATCATCTTAGTCTTCATTGGCTTTAAAATGTTAATGCTGGATGTCTTCCATATGCCGATTTGGATTTCGTTAGGTTTCATTGTGATTGTCTTGGCAATTACAGCTTGGCTCTCTATTTGCCATAGCAAAAAGCACCATGAAACAACCTTATAAACACTACATCAAGCCTTCCAATTGGAAGGCTTTTTTATGATCAACAATAATACTCAACGATTTAAATTGTATAGACAGTATGGAAATGAAATCTTTATCCATCAGCATAATCATCTGTTGTAATAGCCATCTGTTGTCTTGGAGTATGCTCTTCACTATGCTTTGATTGATTTAAATCCTGATCGCCTAATCATCCACAACAAGCAGCTTTTCCCATCTGATCAAAAACTGTTTAGCCTGAATCCGTGCTAAAAAAACTGGATAACTGACTAAACGTTTATTCCATCTTAATTTTAATTCAAACAAATCATTTAGTCCAAACGGCGCAATAATTTCGATATCATCATTTTCAAGTAAACGTACTGCAATTGCAGTTGCCGTTTCAACCCATACGGATAAAGCATCGAATAAGGATTGGTATTGAGAGATAGAACATCCATCATCTGTTTTATACCACAAATGCACATAGGCTTGATTAACCACATCCCATTCATTATTGGGAAATTTTTGCTTTAACAATTCAGTCAAACGTTGCTCTTTAAGGCCTTGTTGATCATTTAAATCATAGAAAATGACATCGATTTCAATCTGATCAAATCCATAACCCTGATGATGTAAAATAGACCAGACCAAGTTACGAATTACACCTGCACTCAAATATGCATGTGCATGAATATCTCGCAAATACTGTAATCGGAGCATCAATTCAGGACATGAATAGATGATCTGTTTTAACTGCTTAGTATTGTCCATTATTGTCTTATTTCACCATTTTACTAGACTCTACCGATTATTGTTATAAAGATAAACTCACAATATAGAATATGCCTTTAACCACTAATTTTAGTTATATTTCGATAAAAAATTCTCGCTGCTAAAACAATAAAAAATAACATTATTCAATTTTTTAGAATGCTTTCGCGTAAAACTGCATACAACACCTGATACAAATTTCAGGTACAATCAATCGAAAAAAGGATAAATTGCAGGTTTTACATGTCTTGTGTTGTACAGAAAACAGCGGTTCGTGGGCGTTTTCTTGATATTAAAAATACCGTTTCTCAAGCAGCTCAAATATTTGATGAAGTTCGTTATATCGAAGATGGTTTACTCATCACAGAGCAAGGCAAAATCACATGGTTTGGCCCTTGGGAAAATGCACAGTCTCACCTGACAGATGATATTCAAATTGATCACTACCCAGAACAACTGATTGTGCCTGGTTTTATAGACACCCATATCCATTTTCCTCAAACAGAAATGGTGGGTGCATATGGTGAACAACTTTTAGAATGGTTAAATACTTATACTTTTCCAACAGAAATTCAGTTTGCAGATAAAACCTATGCCGACAAAATCGCACAGTTTTTTGTCCAAGAATTACTTAAAAATGGCACCACGACAGCACTGGTTTTTTGTACAGTACATCCGCAATCAGTCGATGCCTTGTTTGAAGCTGCAGAACAGCATCAGATGCGTTTAATCGCAGGTAAAGTCATGATGGATCGTCATGCACCTGAAGCACTCACAGATACTGCTGAAAGTGCATATATTGACTCTAAAGCACTGATTGAAAAATGGCATGGTAAAGGTCGTAACCTATATGCCATTACCCCGCGTTTTGCTCCAACCTCTACACCTGAGCAATTGGCAAAAGCAGGCCAGTTAAAAGCAGAGTATCCAACGGTATATGTGCATACCCATCTTAGTGAAAATAAAAATGAAATTGCATGGGTCAAAGACTTATTCCCAGAGCAGAAAGGTTATCTGGATGTCTATCACCACTATGGTTTAACAGGAGAGCGTTCTGTTTTCGCACATTGTGTTCATTTAGAAGAGCATGAGTGGGATTGTATGCATGCAACTGATTCAGCGATTGCATTTTGCCCGACATCCAATTTATTTTTGGGAAGTGGTTTATTCCCATTAAAAAAATCCTGGGAAAAACAGGTGAAAGTCGGCTTAGGGACAGATATTGGTGCAGGAACAGCCTTTTGCCAATTACAAACCCTCAATGAAGCCTACAAAGTGCAACAACTCCAAGGTGATAAACTTTCGGCAATGGAAGCGCTTTACCATGCAACACTTGGTGGAGCGAAAGCGTTACATTTGGATGAGCAATTGGGCAATTTCAATATCGGTAAAGAAGCCGATTTTGTTGTGCTAGATTTAAAAGCAACGGCGCTACAACAACTGCGTCAGGAACGTGCTAAAAACATAGACGATGCATTATTTGCCTTATTTACCATGGGGGATGATCGTAATATTCAAGCCACCTATATTTATGGACAAAAAACCTATGAGCAAAGCGAAACAAAAAACGCGTAAATCGAAGAAAAAACTAATTTTGATTGGTACAGTTTTTCTGATCTGTGCATTCATTTTAAAACGTGATGCACATTAATCATTTTGGTTTAAATTAGGACATTTACATTTTCAAATGTCAAAAAAGATGCATCTTGATCTGATATGTTTTAAAATTATGTCATCTTTTAGGGTGTTGCTAGTCAACACCTTTTTTAATTTTAGAATTTGATGTTTACGTTTTTAGGTATTTCCCATGACTATTGAAATGAAAGTGATGATTTCTGCTGAAGAAATTCATGCAAAAGTTCAGGAACTTGGTAAAAAAATTGATGCACATTATGCCAATAGCGATAAAGAACTTGTCTTAATTGGTTTATTGCGTGGTTCAGTGATCTTTATGGCTGATTTATGTCGTGCAATCAGCAAAACTCATGAACTCGATTTTATGACCGTTTCAAGCTATGGTGGCAGTACAACATCTTCTCGTGATGTCAGAATTCTCAAAGATTTAGATGGCGAAATTCGCGGTAAGGATATCTTAGTCGTAGAAGATATTATTGACTCTGGCAATACCTTAAGCAAAGTATTGGAAATTTTAAGTACACGGCATCCCAATTCGATCGAGCTTTGTACTTTAGTCAGCAAACCGTCTCGCCGTGAAATCGATTTAGACGTGAAATTTCTTGGCTTTGAAGTTGAAGATAAATTCATTGTGGGCTATGGCTTAGACTATGATCAAAAATATCGTCATATTCCGTTTATTGGAGAAATTGGTCTTTAATTGAGACTTCATCACATCATTTTAACTAAAATGAGTTAAGCGACTTCGGTCGCTTTTTTTTATTTTTTTAGCTGTTATAGTGAACAAAAATGCAACAACTTGTAGCAAATAAGCGCTTTTACTTCACAACAGAATATTTGATTATTAAACTCATTCGACACAGTAACTCACGACAAAATAAAGAAAAAGGAGAAAGATTATGATGTCACTGATTAGTGCAATTGTGATTGGTTTTATTGCAGGTTTGATTGCACGTGCGATTCATCCAGGCGATGACAAAGCTGGTTTCATTGTAACAACAGCACTTGGTATTGTAGGTTCATTAGTTGCAACCTATGGTGGTCAATTACTCGGCTTATATCCAAAAGGTGCCTCAGCTGGATTTATTGCCTCAGTCATTGGCGCAATAGTTGTACTCTTTATCTATAACATGATTGCCAAACGTACTTAAATTTTCTTCTCCATAAAAAAAGCACCTTGAATGGGTGCTTTTTTACGCCGTTAGCTTTCTAAGTATTGTTTATAATCCAAAATTTTTCCATATTTTCTCAATTTCTTCAGCAGGGTAGGCGCCCATGACTTTATAACCATTTGAGAAAATAATCGCTGGTGTTCCAAGCAAACCTAATTTTTTACCCAATTCCAAATTACGCTCGATGGGGGTTGCACAATTTGCTGGCGCTGTCGGCTTAATCCCATTTTGAATTAAATTTTTCCATGCATATTCTTTATTTACAGAACACCATACTTGCTTAGATGGCAAAATCGATTGTGCTTTGATCGAATAGATAAATGTATAAATTGTCACATCATTGAGCTTGGCTAAATTCCCTTCAAGAGTCTTGCAATATGGGCAATTTGGGTCAGAAAAGATTGCAAGCTGACGCTTACCATTCCCCCTGACTGTTTTTACCGCATCATTAAAAGGTAAGGCTTTAAAATCTATAGTATTTTCTTTAACTGCTAAATCTTTAGTTAAATTATGCTGATCTTTCAAACGAATCATTGAACCAATAAATAAATGCTGAGCATCCTCATTGACATAAACAATTTGATTATCCAAGGTTCCACTATATAAACCCTGCATTTCTGTGATTTGCAGATTATTAATTTTTACATTGGGATACTGCTGGGCTAATTTTGCTTTCACAGTTTCAACACTGGCAAAACCAGCTGTACAAAAAGCTAGGCTTAAGCTCAATGCGATAAATTGCTTTAACATAAATCGATAAAATCAAAATAAATATTGAGATGCATTAAAGCATAATTCATCAACTGACTTGTTTAAAAACTGTGATTGATCCTTATCTCTGATTGCAATGGTTCTCTGCCAATCACAGTACCTTGAACTGTTAAAAAAGCTGTACTTTATTCTTGCTCAGGTTTCACGTGAAACCCAACTAAACATCGCGGTTTTATTGATTTCAACAGAAATATGCACCAATTGTTTATGAATAGATAAAGCATGACGTACCTGATCTGCATTTAAATTTTTATCATTGGATTCAAGCGCTAAAATCACTGAAAATTTGCCTTTAGCAACTTTCCACACATGAATATCGGTTATTTTGGCTTCAAAATTTAGACGCTCAATCACTTTACGTACTTCCTCGACGATAGGATCATCCATTTCCGCATCCAATAATGTTTGGGCCGTTTCTTTGATTAAACCCAATGACCAACGTCCGACTAAAATTGCCCCAACAATCCCCAATACAGCATCCAAAAAATCCCAACCCAAATACTTTGCAGCAAAGAGTGCAATAATCGCCAAGACAGAGGTCAGTGCATCTGCAACCACATGTAAAAACGCAGCTTTTTGATTTAAATCATGTCCATGATGGTCATTATGCATATGTGAATGATGGTGATGGTGATGGTGATGGTGATGGTGATGGTCAGCATGATCGTGTAATAACCATGCACAAACCAAATTGACCAATAAGCCTAAAATAGCAATCAAAATCGCTTCATTATAATGAATCTGTACAGGATGAAATAAACGCACTAGCGACTGGAAGGCCATAAGTAAGGCCACCACCATCAATAGAATTGCACTGCTATAGCCAGCAAGAATTTCAATCTTCCATGTGCCAAAACTAAAACGCGAATCCTGCGCATAATAATGAGCGGCTCGATAAGCAGCATAAGCCAAGCCTAATGCCAGCATATGCGAACTCATATGCCAACCATCTGCGAGTAATGCCATGGAATTAAAAATCCAGCCTCCCGCAATCTCAAAAAACATCATCAATCCAGTCAAAATGGTCGCCCATAAGATTTTCTTTTGTGCTAAAGGATTACCTTGATCAAATTGATGGCTATGCTTTCGCTGAATGGTTTTGAATTGCATGAGACATGATCCTATATACTCCCCTCAAGTATATAATTTCAATTTAAAATATACTATAAGGGAGTATATAAAATAGCGGATTAGTTTATGAGTCATTTACATCAAGATAAAAAAGTCCTCAATCGTGTGAAACGACTAAAAGGACAAATTCATGCGATTGAAGAAGCTTTGAATGATCAAAGCAGCTCATGTATCAGCGTTTTACAGCAAGTTGCGGCAATTAAAGGTGCCGTGAATGGCTTAATGAATGAATTGATTGAGCAGCATTTAACCGAGCATGTGATTAAAGACACTCAAGCCGTGGATGAAGCTGAATTACAAGAATTTTTAAAGTTGCTAAAACGCTATTCATAACTCAATTCACAGTCATCTGTGCTTGAATGTTTAAGTTTCCATTGACCCTTTACTGATTAAGTTTTAATCTTTCCATACTCAATTCCTTCCATGCCGAACTTTGTATTGAACAGGTTTGGCATTTTTATCTGCAAAACATTTGCATTTGAAGTCCTATATTTATGAATCAACAATCATGGCGTTCATTTTTAATGATCAGCCTAGCCTTATGTATTGGTACGATTGGTACAGCGCTTGCTAGCCCCTTATATCCAATTTATCAACAACTTTGGCAATTACTTCCAAGCCAGATCACCTATATTTTCGTGGCCTATATGTTTGGTTGCTTAACCACATTATTATTTTTAGGACGTAGCAGTAATAGTTTTGGTTTTATTCGTACCTTACAAATCGGGCTATTGTTTGCTGTGATTGGCTTAACACTTTCAGTGTTTGCATCAACCACATATTTGCTTGGATTTGGGCGCTTTATTATTGGTATTGCCTCTGGGTTGATCAGTACCTCCGCAATGTTAGGTTTGATTTATACCATTCCTGACTCACATAAGCAGAATGCAGCACAGTTAAGTTCAATTATTACCGTGATTGGCTTTGGACTTGGCCCGTTTATTGGTGGTGCAATCGCACAATTTTCTGATCGCCCACTTGTCACACCTTATTTACCCGTAATTGTTGCAGCAATCATCAGTTTGCTGAGTTTATTTACGATTAAAACCATGAGGTTTGAAAGGCAGCCATTTTCTATTGCGCCCCACTTACAACTGCCAGAAGCTCAATTTAAAAAACTGTTTTATATCGCCAGTTTTACCGCATTCTGTGCTTTTGGCTCATTTAGTTTATTTGCCTCATTAGCACCCTCCTTTATTCGAGATGTGATTCCTTGGCATGGGCCATTGGTCAGTGGTGCAACCATTGCCAGTATCTTAATGGTTTCTGCAATCGTCCAATTTATCGCAAAGTCTTTTGATATGCATAAAGCATTGAATACTGGATTAGTCTTATTGATTTCCAGCTATATTATCTTATCGATCTGTATGACCATGCAGTGGAGTTTCTTATTCTTTTTGAGTGTGGTTTTGGTCGGAATGGGGCATGGTTTAACGTTACTGAGTGCTTTTGCATTGATTCACCACATGACCAATGTTGAAAATCGGGCAGCTGTGGTTTCCACTTATTTGTTTATTGCCTATTTTGGTACCATTGTGCCGATCATTAGCGCAGGCTTTTTATCTGATCATTTCGGTTTAATGGTTGGTGTTTTAGGCTTTTGTGCAGGAATTGGTATCTTATGTATTTATTTATTGATCAGTCATTTAAAAACTAAAGCTAGATCAAACATCTAGGCGCTGTGCGCCTAGATGTTGGTTAAAATCGATTATTGAATAATCTCAATTTTAACCACTTCTATATCAGTGGGTTTATAGCGGTGAGTATCCACTTCCCCTACAACTTTAACTTTGGTACCCGGTTTTAACTTTTTTAAATCGATAAGATCATCATCCACTTCGATCCCGATGGTTCCTGTACTGTCTTTTAGCTCATAATGTTCATGTTTTATTTGACGAACAATTGTCCCCGTCAAGGTAACAGCTGTTTCATCATTGGCACGTATTGCTTGTCCAATGGTGATCTTGTTTTTGGCAGCTTCTTGAATAATCACATGATCATCTTTACCTGCCCAAACATTTGACGTCATCACTAAAACAGCAATCGCAAGCAATAAAGGAGTTTTTTTCATGAAAAGAAGCCTTTGTTGAATATGTAATTGATCTTACAGTAAACAATTATAAGATTGATGTAAATTCAGCTTACAAAAGCACAACTTTTCATCAAAAAAAGCGGACTCATGTCCACTTTTAATCTTTTACAGTAAAAGATTACTTTCCAATACAGAACGAGCCAAAAATTACCCCTAACAGATCATCAGCACTAAAATCGCCTGTGATCTCAGCTAAGGCATTCTGTGCTAAACGTAACGATTCAGCGACCAGTTCACCCGCATGATAGACCTCAAGTTGCTCATGTGCTTCTGCAAGATAGTGCTGAGTGCGCTTCATTGCATCTAAATGGCGAGTCCGTGCAATAAAGGTATCTTCTTCAGGATGGAAGCCAGCATGCGCTGTAATCGCATCTATAAGCGCTTGTACGCCCATTTCCTGCTTGGCCGACACGCTAATATGGCGAAAACCTTGAAAATCACTTAATTCAGGTGATTGTGTAGTTAAATCACACTTATTCCCAATCAACATCAAGCGTTTAGTTTCTAAATGATCTTCAAAATAGCGCTGAGCAAGTGCTAAAGGATTTTCACCTTGGCTGAGGTCATAGACCAAAAGTAATAAATCCGCTTGTTCAATTTCTTTGATTGCTCGGCGAATGCCTTCTTTTTCGACCACATCACCTGTTTCACGTAAGCCCGCAGTATCGGTCAGTGTGATAGGCAAGCCATTTAAAGTAATTTTCTCATGCAGTACATCACGTGTTGTTCCTGCGATATCCGTAACAATGGCACGGTCATTTCCCGCCAAGGCATTCAATAACGAAGATTTACCCGCATTGGGCTTACCTGCAATCACCACTTGCAGACCTTCACGTAATAACTGTCCTTGGCGCGCAGAGTGTTGTACAGCAGAAACAGAAGATTGCACATCTTCAAGCAGATGAAGAATTTTTCCATCTGCCAAAAAGTCAATTTCCTCTTCAGGAAAATCAATCGCCGCTTCAACATGCAAACGTAAATGAATCAGTTTTTCCAACACGGTATTCACTTTATTGGAAAACGCACCTTGCAAAGAACGTACTGCTGAACGTGCAGCTGCTTGTGAGGTCGCATCAATTAAATCTGCAATCGCTTCAGCTTGAACCAAGTCCATTTTGCCATTTTCAAAGGCTCGCATGGAAAACTCGCCTGCTTTGGCGGCGATAGCACCCAGCTCAAACAATCGTGCAAGAAGTGCATTTTGAATTACAGGACCACCATGTCCCTGCAATTCCACCACATCTTCACCCGTAAACGAGTTTGGATTTGGAAAGCAAATTGCTAGGCCCTCATCCATCACTTCACCTTTTTCATCAAAAAACTGACGAAAACCAGCAAAGCGCGCTTGAGGAAGCACTTTTTGAGTTAAAGCTTGTGCAATCGCATAAGCCTTAGGACCAGATAGACGAATCACACCTACACCACCACGTCCAGGTGGAGTCGCAATTGCTGCAATTGTGGTTTGGCTTACAGGGTTGCTCATCTAAATTACTCAAACTTTGACAATAAAAAAATCCGCCTAAGATTACCATCTTAAGCGGATTTTTTCAGCTATTGCTTAATCTATGAAGATTAAACCACTTCGCTTGCGACTTTGGCTTTAGCAACATTTTTGTTGATAAACCATTGTTGCAGAATCGTGATCGAGTTGTTCACAATCCAGTATAAAACCAAGCCTGAAGGGAAGAACAGCATAAATACTGTAAACATGATCGGCATGATTTTGAAGACTTTAGCTTGCATTGGATCAGTAGGTTGTGGGTTCAACATTTGTTGAACAAACATCGTTACACCCATGATCAACGGCAAAATAAACCAAGGATCCATTGCAGATAAATCTTGAATCCAAAGCATCCATGGTGCATGACGAAGCTCTACAGATTCCATCAATACCCAATACAATGCTAAGAAGATTGGCATTTGCAACAACAATGGTAGACAACCCGCAAGTGGATTAACTTGCTCACGTTTGTAAAGCGCCATCATTTCTTGTGAGAAACGCATGCGGTCTTCACCAAACTCTTCTTTCATGCGTTGCATTTCAGGTGCAATCACACGCATTTTCGCCATAGAGCGATAGCTCTTAGACGACAAAGGCCAAAGAATAAGCTTAACCAATACAGTCAATAAGATAATTGACCAGCCCCAGTTACCCACAAGATTATGGAAGAACTGTAAGCCAGCAAATAATAATTTTGCAATTGGCCATAACCAACCATAGTCTACAGTTTGGTTTAAACCAACAGCCAAGTCTTTTAATTCAGATTGAATTTTTGGACCTGAGTAGAACGTTGCATCAATGCTCATTGCTTTTCCAGCTGGAACATTGATGGTTGGAGAAGTAAACCCGATGATATTCATACCATCTGCAGATTTACGAGATTCCAATTTTGCTGTGTATTCTTGACCGCCAAAATGACCTGGCATCCAAGCACTTACAAAATAATGCTGAACAATCGCAACCCATCCGCCTTTTGCTTCAGTGTTGAGTTTTTCATCGGTAAAATTTGCAAATTTTAGCTTGTTATAATGCTCATCAGGGGTACCCCAAGCGCCACCCAAATATGTTCCAAGTGTAAAAATCCCTTGCGAGGTTTTTCCTGGATCATCTGAGTTATCACGCTTAATTTGACCAAACATTTGTCCTTGCCAATTTTGCGCACTACGGTTGACAACCTGATAGCTCACATCGATTGGATATTGACCTTGTTTAAAGGTAAATGTTTTGATGATTTCAACGCCATCTGCTGTTTTAAATACCATTGGTACAGCTAAAACTTGAGATGTTTTGCCATCTTTGTCCTTGGCTGCTTTGGCATCTGCAATAGTATAAGCAGTTTTTTCAAACGCATAGTTTGGACGATCTGGCTTACTGTCCGGACCATTCAATCCAATTAACCCAGATTGCGCAACATAGGTACGTTTTGCATCACTTTCAAGCATAACAAAAGGCTGATCACTGTCTTTGCTCTTGTCATGATTCAGTAATTCAATACGAACAATATCACCACCTTTAGGACTAATCCAAAGATGATAAAGGTCAGTTTGTACTGAAATCAATTGTTGATTTGCTGTGGCTGGTGCAGCTGTATTCTGTTGTGCAGCAGCTATATTTGCTTGTGGAACATCGCTAGTGGCCGCAGTTGCTTGACCTTTTGGCAGATCGGCAGACACATCATGCGCTACAACAGCCTGCGGTGTCGCAGCCTTCGATGTATTGTCATGACCATAGTCTTTTTGCCAAGCCAAAATGAGCAAATATGCGGTGACTAACATGGCCCCAAGGATTGCAAACCTGGCCCATTGTTGCATATCTATTACCCCAAGTGGTTAGAGTGATTTTGGTTCAATAAACGTTCACGCAAGGGTACAGGAACATGAAGCGTTTGAGAATCTATTTGCTGAAATGAAATAAAACGAATTGTTTTTTTTGGCACAGGGTCATAACCATACCCACCCCAAGGATGACAACGACACACGCGTTTGGTTGCTAACCAGCTACCTTTTAATGCGCCGTGCGTATGGATTGCTTCTAACGAATATTGAGAACAAGTCGGAATATAACGACAACGAGGTCCAATGAGAGGACTAATCGCAATTTGATAGAAACGAATCAACCAATGCAATAAACGAATCATTGGTATCCTCTATTTTTGAGGGGAAGATTGAGCTATTTTATGGTGCTTTTTAACAATGCGCTGCAATTTTAACCAAGCAAATTGTAATTGCTGAAAAAGCTCAGCATTTGGAACTGCTTCTATACCAACTTTAGGCATCACCACAATATCCAACAAATCTATATTTTGCTGGTTTAAGCGAAAACTTTCACGCGTTAAACGTTTTATTCGATTTCTTTCATGCGCACGGCGCACTTTCTTCTTTGCAACAACAATACCCAAACGGCTTTTAGGCTGTTCGGTGACTTTTGCTAAGAATATAAAATGGGGTTGATGCACTTTAAAAAGCGCACCATCAAATACATCTTTGTAATCAGCAGCGCAGTGGATTCTCACCTCTGGACTGAAACTATAAAGAGACATAACACCCAAGTCGTCTATCAACTGTTTAAAAGATTAAACAGTTAAACTATGACGGCCTTTTGCACGACGGCGAGCTAATACTTGACGACCAGCCTTAGTAGCCATACGAGCACGGAAACCATGAACACGCTTGCGCTTTAATTCAGATGGTTGGAATGTACGTTTCATATCGAAACTCCAAAATTGATCTTTTCTAAAGGTTCGCGATTGTATTGTGCATTCTTTATTCTGTCAATAAATATACACATTTCTTTTATATAGACGCTTTATTTTTACCCAGCCAACAACTTTATATAGATTAAATTGAATAAATTATTAAAAATATATATTCACAGCATAACTTATTATTTTATAATATAAATAAGAGTTACACACAGATATATCCTCAAAGTTATCCATAGGCTGATTCACAATTTAAATTTAATTTCTTAATTTTAAATTTAAAAATCGTATTGTTTTGAATTTAAATTCATAACTTAAGCTTTATCCACAGAAATCCTGATCCTTATAAATAAATTCAAATTTAAAATTTATATTTATTATTATTAGGGAGCGTTTTTTCTGTGGAAAACAGCTTTTTTAAGATAAATAATAATAACTTACCCTGTGAGTATCCATGTTTCTATTAATTTGATGGATTGTGGATAACTTTCTGTGATAATTTATCCACAGCTTGTGGAAAACCTTATCCACAGTTGCTTTAAATTTAAATTTATTTACAGAAGGTTGCTTTTTTGAGCGAATTAGATTGAATTAACCATGACAGATGTGGATAACTTGGTTAGAATGGCGACCCCTTCACCTACTAGGGTAGGGGTAAATAGTCTTTTTTGAATTTAAAATTGAATGAAGGGGTTTCACATGCTTTGGACGGACTGCTTAACTCGCTTGCGACAAGAGCTCTCTGATAATGTCTTTGCCATGTGGATTCGTCCTTTGGTTGCAGAAGAAGTCGAAGATACTTTAAAACTGTATGCACCCAATCCATATTGGACTCGCTACATTCAAGAACATCATTTAGAACTGATTTCTATTTTGGCGGAACAATTATCTGAAGGGCGAATTCGCAAAGTCGAAATTATAGTCGACTCGCGTCCGGGAGCTATACTTTCTGCCTCTGAACAACCTGCGACAACAACAGCAGCACTTGAAAGTTCGCCTACACCCACCCATCATACAAAAGCTAAAAAAGATAAAGAATATGAAGTTGTTTCTGCAAAAAATGTGAAGAAACGCCAACTAAATCCATTGTTTAATTTTGCTCTATTTGTTGAAGGCCGTTCTAACCAAATGGCGGCTGAAACGTGTCGTAAAGTTTTAACACAACTGGGAGAATCTCAACATAATCCACTATTTTTATATGGTCCTACAGGGCTTGGTAAAACGCATTTAATGCAAGCAGTTGGGAATGCATTATTACAAGCAAAACCAAATGCGCGTGTAATGTATATGACTGCGGAAAGTTTTGTACAAGATTTTGTCAGCTCTCTGCAAAAAGGTAAGGTTGAAGAATTTAAAAAGAATTGCCGTTCTTTAGATTTATTATTGGTTGATGATATTCATTTATTGGCAGGTAAAGAAGCCAGTCTTGTCGAATTTTTCTATACATTCAATGCTTTATTGGATGAGTCTAAACAGATTATTTTAACCTCTGACCGTTATCCAAAAGAGTTAACCGAATTGGATCCGCGCTTAGTATCGCGTTTTTCATGGGGATTATCGGTTGGAGTTGAACCACCAGATATTGAAACACGTATCGAAATTTTGCTGAAAAAAGCTGAAAGTAGTGGGATAGATCTTCCTCGCAATTGCGCTTTATTTATTGCACAACAAGTTGTTGCCAATGTGCGTGAGCTTGAAGGCGCTTTAAACAAAGTTGTGGCGATCTCGCGCTTTAAGGGTTCTGCAATCGATCTAGAAGTGGTTCGTGAGTCTTTGAAAGATGTCTTGGCGATTCGTGCTCGAACCATCAGTACTGAAAATATTCAGCGAGTGGTGAGTGAATACTTCCGAATTCCATTGAAAGAATTGGTGGGGCCAAAACGCACACGTATTTACGCTCGACCACGTCAGTTGGCGATGGGGCTAGCACGTGAACTGACTGGAGACAGTTTCCCTGAAATTGGGATGGCATTTGGCGGGCGTGATCACAGTACGGTCATGCATGCATGTGAAAAAGTGCAAAGTTTACGCGACGAAGATCCAATTTTTAATGAGGATTATAAAAACCTCATGCGCCTGTTACAAAGTTAAAATTTGTACAAATTACGCGCTTGCAATGCGGCATAAACTGCCGCATAGTACGTCATTAAAAAAAATTTATTACCCACATTTTCTGTCATATTTAGTTAGAGGAATTCCACCGTGCGTTTGAAAATCGCGAAAGAGAGCTTACTTAATGTTTTGTCCCATGTGGTAGGAGCAGTTGAACGTCGCCATACTTTAAACATTCTTTCAAACGTGAAAATTCAAGCTACAAATCAAGCGCTTACGATTACTGGATCAGATTTAGAAGTGGAGCTTGTTGCAAGTACAACTCTAGCTGAAGGCGCATGTTTACAAGCAGGGGAAACCACTGTTCCTGCACGTAAGTTAGTTGATATTTGTAAATCTTTACCAGCAGCAGCTTTGATTGATTTACAGATTACTGAAGATCAGCGCTGTATTTTAAAATCTGGAAACAGTCGCTTTGTTTTAGGGACGTTGCCTGCTGAAGACTATCCACTATTAACCAATGAAAATAGCCAGGGCACTCAAGTTAAAGTGACTGAACGTGAATTAAAGCGTTTATTTGAAAAAACTTCGTTTGCAATGGCTGTTCAAGATGTACGTTTTTATCTAACTGGTACATTATTGGAAATTGATGAAAATCAATTACGCGCAGTCACCACAGATGGACATCGTTTAGCATTGTGCGAAACATTGGCGTCTTCAACTGCTGCTCAATTGGTTCAAGCCATTGTTCCTCGTAAAGCAGTAGGTGAGTTACAGCGTCTTTTAAGTATCGAAGATGAGCAGCTTACTTTGTTAATTGGTCGTGAATTGCTGAATGTTACCATTCAAACCTCTAGCCGTGATAAAGAACAAGGCGATATTACCGTACGTTTCACCACAAAATTGATTGATGGGAAATTTCCTGATTATCGACGTGTGATTCCACGTGGTGGTGACAAAGTTGTAAATATTCCACATGATGTATTTAAGCAATCATTACAACGTGTTGCGATTTTAAGTAATGAAAAATTACGTGGGGTATTCTTAAATTTTAATGCTGATTCTTTGCAATTACGTGCCAATAACCCTGAGCAAGATGAAGCGATTGAAGATTTAGCTATTCAATATGCCAATGCTCCTATGGAAATGTCATTTAATGCTCAATATATTTTAGAGGTATTAAGTGTTTTAGATGGTGATGATGTTGCAATGACCATGTCTGAAGCGAATCAATCTGTATTGGTACAAGATCCAACACAATCTAATCAAACTTACGTTGTAATGCCGATGCGTGTTTAATTGATTTATTTTTAAATCATAGCCATGCATATTACGCGTTTAAATATACAACGTGTTCGAAACCTCAAGACGGTTGCCCTCCATGAGTTGCAACCGTTTAATGTTTTTTACGGACAAAATGGTTCAGGAAAAACTTCCATTTTGGAAGCCATCCATTTATTGGCAACAGGTCGATCTTTTCGAACACATATCCCTAAAAATTACATTCAAAGTAATCAATCAGACGCCATTGTTTTTGCTCAATCACTGACCGAAAAGATTGGTATGCAAAAGCTACAAAGTGGTGAGCAGTTAATTAAGGTAAATGGTGATACTGTTGCAACCCAAGGGCAACTTGCCAAAATCTTGCCATTGCAACTGATTGATCCGTTAAGTACTGATATTATCGATCATGGTGCAAAACCACGTCGCCAATTATTGGATTGGCTCATGTTTCACGTGGAACCAGATTTCTATCATGCATGGCAATATTATTCACGCGCTTTAAAACAAAGAAATAGCTTACTTAAAACGAAACGTAATCTGACGTTGCTCGATTTAGAGCCGTGGAACAAAATGCTTAGTGATTATGGTGAAATGTTGCATTCTCAACGGGTCGAAATTATTGAGCAATGGAAGTTATATTTACAAGAAGATTTGGGGCAGTTATTGCCCGATTTAAAGATTGAGATGGAATACAGTGCAGGGTTCCATGTGGAACATGGTTTAGCCCATGATTTGATTCTATATCACCAAAAAGATGTTGATCGACGTTATACCGAATATGGGCCTCATCGTGCAGATATTCGATTAAAAACTCCATTAGGTGAAGCGGATGTGGTACTGTCTAGAGGGCAGAAAAAGTTATTGATAATGGCTTTAAAACTATCACAAATTGCCATGTTACATGCCTGTAATAAAGAAACTGTGGTATTATTAGATGATGTAACAGCAGAATTAGATTTAAGCGCACAACAACGTTTAATTGAGCGATTGAGCCAACTTGGTAGTCAAGTTTTTATTACCACACTAGACCATGAATCAGTAAAAAAACATTTACATGATTTGTCTATTTCCTACCAGTTATTCAATGTTGACCAAGGTCAGGTAAGTGTTGTTGCAACATGATTTTAGATTTTAGCCAATTTTGGAAAGACCTATTTTTCACTAGGGAGAAACCATGAGTTCAGAAGATCAAATAGCTTCTCAAACAGAACCCACCATTGAAAAGGCTTATGATTCCTCTAGTATCAAAGTATTACGTGGTCTAGATGCAGTTCGTAAACGCCCAGGTATGTATATTGGTGATACTGATGATGGTTCAGGCTTACACCATATGGTATTTGAGGTGGTCGATAACGCGATTGATGAAGCTTTAGCTGGTCATTGTGATGAAATTTTAGTGACTATTCATGAGGATGAGTCAGTCAGCGTTGCAGATAATGGACGTGGTATTCCAACCGATATTCACCCAGAAGAAGGTGTCTCTGCTGCAGAAGTAATTCTTACTATTCTGCATGCAGGTGGTAAGTTTGATGATAATAGCTATAAGGTTTCAGGTGGTTTGCACGGCGTAGGTGTATCTGTAGTCAATGCACTTTCAAGCAAACTAGAACTTACGATTCATCGTGCTGGCCACATTCATCAACAAGAATATAAACATGGTGATCCAGTTTACCCGTTAAAAATTGTGGGTGATGTTGAAACGACAGGGACTATTGTTCGTTTCTGGCCGAGTACTGAAACGTTTAGCCAAACGATTTTTAATGTCGATATTTTGGCACGTCGCTTACGTGAGCTTTCATTCTTGAATGCCGGTGTACGTATTGTCCTACGTGATCAACGTGTTGCCTTAGAACATGTCTTCGATTATGAAGGTGGTTTATCTGAGTTTGTAAAATATATCAATCAAGGTAAAACCCATCTCAATGAAATCTTCCATTTCACCACACAAGCTGAAAATGGCATAGGTGTTGAAGTTGCTTTACAATGGAACGATACCTATCAAGAAAATGTTCGTTGTTTTACCAATAATATTCCACAAAAAGATGGTGGGACGCATTTAGCTGGTTTCCGTGCAGCGTTGACGCGTGGCTTAAACAACTACATGGAAAATGAAAACTTACTCAAAAAAGAGAAAGTTGCGGTTAGTGGTGATGATGCGCGTGAAGGCTTAACAGCAATTGTTTCAGTCAAAGTACCTGATCCTAAATTCTCATCACAAACTAAAGAAAAATTGGTGTCGAGTGAAGTTAAACCTGCTGTCGAGCAGGCAATGAATAAAGCCTTTTCTGAATATTTATTAGAAAATCCTCAGGCTGCAAAATCTATTGCAGGCAAAATCATTGATGCTGCACGTGCGCGTGATGCTGCGCGTAAAGCACGAGAAATGACACGTCGTAAGAGTGCACTTGATATCGCCGGTCTTCCAGGTAAATTGGCAGACTGTCAGGAAAAAGATCCAGCACTTTCAGAATTATACTTAGTCGAGGGTGACTCTGCGGGCGGTTCTGCAAAACAAGGCCGTAACCGTAAAATGCAAGCCATTCTTCCGCTCAAAGGTAAAATTCTTAATGTGGAACGTGCACGTTTCGATAAGATGATTTCATCTCAGGAAGTGGGTACGCTGATTACTGCATTAGGATGCGGTATCGGTCGTGAAGAATATAACCCAGACAAGTTGCGTTATCATAAAATCATTATCATGACCGATGCTGACGTGGATGGTTCTCACATTCGTACCCTACTTTTGACTTTCTTCTTCCGTCAAATGCCAGAACTTGTGGAACGTGGCTATATTTATATTGCACAACCACCACTGTATAAACTGAAAAAGGGTAAGCAAGAGCAATACATTAAAGACAATGATGCTTTAGAAACGTATTTGATTTCAAATGCGATTGATGAACTTGAATTACGTGTCAATGCTGAAGCGCCTGCAATTCGTGGTGTAGCACTAGAGAAAGTGATTGCCGATTATCAAACCTCTCAAAAAAGTTTGCAGCGTTTAACCGTGCGCTATCCTGCGACTCTGCTTGATGGTTTGTTAAGTCTTGAGCATTTTAAACTTGATCAAAATCATGACCAAGATTATGTACAACAATGGGGTGAAAAACTTCGTGCTGCGATCGAAACAACGCAACCAAGTTTACGTCCAGTGTTGAGCTTGGAATCATTTGATAAAGAAACTGCTGATGGGCTTAAAACGACGATTTATTTCCCGCGTATAACGATTTATGTGCACAATTTACCGCATAGCTATTTATTAGATGCGGGGTTATTGGCATCGGGCGAATATAAGCGTTTATTGCAGAACTCGAAGAGCTGGTTCACTTTGTTAGAAGACGGTGCTTATCTGCAAAAAGGCGAACGTAAAATCAACGTTTCGACTTTCCATCAGGTTTGGCAACACATTTTGACAGATTCACGTCGCGGCATGATGATCCAACGCTATAAAGGTTTGGGTGAGATGAATGCTGAACAGCTTTGGGAAACTACGATGGATCCTGAAAACCGTAATATGCTGCAAGTGACCATTGATGATGCGATTGAAGCCGATCGTATGTTTGCATGTTTAATGGGCGATGATGTAGAACCACGTCGTGCGTTCATTGAGGAAAATGCATTAAATGCAGATATTGATGCTTAATTAAACTCATTCTAACCAGTAAATAAGGGAATAGACCTCGGTTTATTCCCTTTTTTATATCGTTATTTTAATTTTGATAGTACTTTTGCTTCTATTTAAAAATTTAAAGCAAAAAAACCAGCTTATCAAAGCTGGTTTTTTGTAGGCTTTAGCTTATTTCATCTAAAGTATTATTCACCACCAAGCGTACATTCAAAGTTGGCTTTATCTACTGAACAACGTGCTTTTTTCAACACAGACATCATACCTGCGTCATAAATACCTTGTTTAGTCAGTTCTAAACGGCCATCACGCATTAACTTTTGGTATTTCAGTTTATCTTCAGCGGTTAAATTCATTTTGTATTTTGCTGGAATAGTTGCTTCTAGACGATTAATCATAGCAAAGCTTTTTGGCAAGTTTTTCACAAAATAATCACGAGATTTTTGACCAAAGCCTGCAGGGAATTTTTCCGGACGGATGACAAAGTCAGCAGTTACTTGTAATACTGGGAAGTTAAACATTGCCCCATTTGCACCTAAACCTTTTTGAATTTCAAGAGGTTTGTAGGCATAAGCAGGTGCTCCGACCATATCAACTTGACCATTGTTAAATTTTGCAACAAAGTTTGTGATATCTGAAGGAACAGCTTGTGCACCAACACGTTGTACTAGAATTTTTTGAGCGCTATCATAGCTTAAAACAGCAAACTTTTTACCAGCGGCTTTTTCAATTGAGTTGATATTTTTATCACGTACAAAAATAAATGCTGAACCAAGTGGTGCAATACCAGCAACTTCGTATTTTTTACCACCCAATGTTGTGGTCATTTTTGCAGCATTACGCGCATCTAAGGCAAAAGTAATGGCTTTTTGTGCAATCGCATTACTTGGCACACCGCCAATAGAGTCGATTGAACCCACAAATTTATTGTATTGACGTGCACGCATTGCAGTCATAAATACGCCATCGCATTTGCCTGCTTTAAAGTCGTTATCTGCAACAGCTTCGTCTTGTTTTGGGATGAGATTGATATCAGCGCCCCAACTTTTTGCTGATAATGCCCATTCTTGCGCCATTTGAAATGACTCACCTGACTTACCTAATAAATCAAATACGCAGACATCTGTCGCAGCTTGAGATGCTGAACTAAATCCAACGATTGAAGTTGCAGCAATAGCGAATACAATTTTTTTCATATTTTCTTCCTTATCTATTTATCCATCTTTAGGAACTTTTCCATAAGCGCAATATTAATCAGCTTTGTTTGAAAAAAATAGAGCATTTACTCCATTTATTATTTTTTTTTTGACAATTATTGTGAATTAGCGAGTTAACTCTCATTTCAGAGGCAAGCTTTTTATAAATAAATCAGTTTTTTAAGCTGAGTTATGTTTTTTCATTACAAATTGTTCGAAATTCATGATCTATGTAATTTTAAATAATTTTGCTGAAATTAAAAAAAATAGATGAATGTTCATTATAAAAAGCGACGAATGGTTAAATTTTGCACTTGAATTTTGTTCTATTAATAACCAAAATAATGTTGATAAGTATGTGGGTAACTTGGCAATTAGGCCTAAATTCAATGAATACAGACTGATTTATTTGCATATTAAATTTCAAAATCGTTAAAAATTCCTCTTAAAAAATGAGTCAGAAGAACTATTTTAAAATTTTTAACTTATCCACAAACAATTGATAAAAATATTTTTAAATTCAAATGAATTGTCCTTTTTAAAGCCTTTTTTACTATTATTTAGATATGCTAATATGTTCCACGGTGTGAATTATCTATTATAAATAAAAGTTATGATTGTATTTTGTGGATTTGAAGATGCTTTTAGGCTTGGAAGTGACTGGATGTTAAATAAAATAAGCTTATGATTTTTATTGGATTATTGTGTTAAAAAGCCTTCTTTTGATCTGTGGGTCTCGAATAATGAGAATCAATACGAGAATGTGTTTGCATAGCGTGGCTATGTATTGAATTACTGAAGATTTATGAGAAGTGATAAAGTGCTTTAAATTTTGTTGAAATGATTAAGTTGCGGTTAAAAATTTAAATAATAAAATGTTTTAATTAGTTAGGTTGTTGATTATTAATGTTATTTTATTAAAAATAAAGCTAGAAAAAGCATCTGCCTATTTCTAGCTGATTTGAGGAGCTTATTGTATTAAATAGTACTTTTTAATTAAAAGTGCCTTTTAATCGAAAGAACTTTCTAATGTTTCTAGTTCCATCATCAATTCAAGCATTTTTTCTTCAGCTTGTTCTAATTTTACTTTTAACTCTGTCTGTTCATTCATGAGTTTGAGTAAATCTTCTTTACGGTTTGCCTCATAAAGGGTTGAGTCTGCAAGTAATGCTTCAATTTCTACAAGTCTAGGTTGAATTTTTCCAATTTGACTTTCAATTTTCTCGATATTTTTACGAATAGGACGGCTCAGTTCACGTTGACGAGCTGCTTCTTTACGTTGTGCTTCTTTATCGAGTTTTGAAATACTTGGTTTTTCAACCACCTGAGATTGAACAGGGGCACTAGGCTGTTGTCCATTCTTGATCATATCGATACGTGCTTGACGTAACCACGTTGCATAATCTTGTAAATCCCCGTCAAATTCCTTACTTTGACCTGCATGGACCAAAATAAGTTCATCACAGACTGAAGCGATCAGCTGACGCTCATGGGAAACTAAAACCACAGCCCCTTCAAAATCCTGTAAAGCCATCGTAAGTGCATGGCGCATATCTAAATCTAAATGGTTAGTAGGTTCGTCGAGGATTAAAACATTTGGACGTAACCAAACGATTAAAGCCAAAGCCAAACGCGCACGTTCACCGCCAGAGAAGCTTTCACTTGGGGTGTCCATACGTTCGCCACTAAAGCCAAAACTTCCTAAAAAGGAGCGTAAGGCTGCTTCACTGATCTTCGGGTCAGCAATGCGAGAAAGTTGTAACATCGGGCTGGCATTGCCATCTAAAGCATCCATTTGATGCTGGGCAAAATAACCAATATTGAGTAATTCTGAATCTTTACGTAAACCTTGAATCAGTGGCAAATCACCCACTAAAGATTTGATTAGGGTCGATTTACCTGCACCATTCATTCCCAGTAAACCGATACGACTACTTGGTGTAATCTGCAAATTTACATTGGTGACAATCAATTTATCGCCATAGCCAATATCTGCATGTTCAAGTGTGAGCAGTGGTGAACTCATTTTGCTTGGTTCACGGAAACTAAAGGTAAATGGATTATCCACATGTGCAGGGGCAAGCTCTTGCATACGTTCAAGTTGTTTAATGCGGCTTTGCGCTTGTCGTGCTTTAGTCGCTTTGGCTTTAAACCGGTCAATAAATTTTTGTAAGTGTGCTTTAGCTTCTTGTTGCTTTTCAAAAGCTTGTTGTTGTTGTGCTAATCGCTCAGCACGTGTAGTTTCAAAAGTTGAGTAGTTGCCGGTATATAAAGTCAGTACTTGATTTTCGATATGCAAAATATGATCTGTGATTGCATCTAAGAAATCGCGGTCATGTGAAATTAAAATGAGTGTCCCTTCATATGCCTTGAGCCAATCTTCTAACCATAAAATTGCATCTAAATCTAAATGGTTGGTCGGTTCATCGAGTAATAGTAAGTCTGAACGACTCATCAGGGTACGAGCAAGATTTAAACGCATCCGCCACCCACCAGAGAAACTTGAAACCAAAAGTTCTGATTGATGCTCAAAAAAACCTAAACCGGCCATCAGTTGAGATGCTTTAGATGCAGCTGTATAGCCATGAATTTCTTCAAAACGGCTATATAAATGCGCTAACTCATCATTACTCAAATCTTCAGAATGGTTTAGTTTGTCTTGTATTAGCCAATATTCTTCATCGCCAGATAATACAAAATCAATAGCTTTCATATCTAAGGCTTTGATTTCCTGAGCCATATGGGCAACGGTCCATATATTTGGACGGGTTAAGCTACCACTGTCTGACTCCATTCCACCCAAAAGTGCTGAGAACAATGTGGATTTACCCGCACCATTTACACCTGTTAAACCAATTTTCCAACCAGGATGAAGTTGCATAGACGCTTTTTGGAATAAAATGCGTCCACCACGGCGAATTGAAAGTTGGTCTAACTGAATCATAGGAAACTGACTATTGAATATCGGATGCGGTATAGTAAAGGATAAATGGTAGAGTTCAAAAAATGTATTTGATAAAAGAAGTGACAAAATGTCTTTTCTTGAGTGAAAAGCACAATAAATTGGGTAAATAGGATCAATTCAAAAAAATAAACAATGCTTTATGGTGCATGCTTAAATAAAAAAAGCGTATATCTCGCAAACCAGCAATAATCATTAGAATATTTTAATTTTAAAACCACTCAATAAAAAACCGCTCAATGAAATCAGCTCAGCTACTTATTTTTATCAGAATTTTGCCCTGAATTTTTTATCTCATCTAAAAGTTGGTTAAAAAATTAATACAAAATATCCAATTTATGTAGAATTAATCACAGTATCACCTAAAAATATGCAGTTAAAGTAAAAGACTCGGATTGCTTTTACATCTACAAGGATAAATCTATTTATAAAAATATGGATGTGAGATGATGAATAAAATAGGATATTTACCGATTATTTTTTCAGCTTTTTTCACCTCTGCTACAGGCAAAACAAAATGTGTGTGTGTTTGATTTACTGGGTAAAGCGGGTGAATCTTATAAACTCTTGGAAGAATGGGCTTTAGCAGCCAAAGCATGGGGCGCTGATATTAATTTAACCGTGTATCAGTCAGAAGAAGCCGTGGATAAAAAATTTAAAACCAATAAATGTGATGCCGCTGCAATGACCACCATGCGCTCACGTGAATACAATAAATTTGGTGGATCTATTGATGCTTTGGGAGGAATTCCCAACAATGAAATTGCCAGAAGAGCGATCAACTATGCCTTGGATAAACGCAATGCAAAAAGACTGGTTTCTGAAAAAAATGGGGTCAAATATGAATTGGCAATGATTACCCCGATTGGTATTGCTTATATCTTTGTTAAAGATCGCGCAATGAATACTTTGGAAAAGGGTAAAGGTAAAAAGTTTGCATATCTGCATTACGATCTTGCACAAAAGGTTGCCGTTGAACGTGTAGGTGCAATCGGGGTTCCTTCTGATATTTTTAATTTTGTGAAAAAATTTAATGATGGTGAGGTGGATGCGATTGCTTCGCCAGCCTATACCTATAAACCATTGGAAATTTATAAAGGTTTAGCTAGCAATGGTGCAATGTTTACTTATACCGTAGTGAATGTGACTGCCGATTTAATTATTAAACCTGAGCAGTTTCCAGAAGGTTTTGGTATTAAGTCACCTGAGTGGGCTGTGAAGCAGTTACCAAGTTCATTTAAGAAAATAGAAAAAATGGAAGCTGAAATTCCAGCAAAATATAAATTAAATGTGTCTAAGGATGTTGCACTCCGTTATCAGAAATTATTGCGAGAAGGGTGGATTGAGTTAACAAAAAGAGGGGTGTACGATCCTGTGATGATGTCGGTACTGAAAAAAGCACGCTGTACGGTAGATCGCACCAACTTTGAATGTTCACTTGCAGGTGAATAAATTTATTCAATAAAAAAAGCCATCAATGTTGATGGCTTTTCTGGTTTTATTGGCTTACACGGGATTAATCGGTAAAGGTCACTTTTGCAATGGCTTTTTTACTTGCCTGAATAACCAAAGTAACATTTTCTTTTACAGTGAAGTTTGCATCCACAACTTCCCAATCTACTTTTACGGCTCCACGTGAAACAGCATCTTTAGATTGTGCTGAATTCTTGGTTAAGCCTGCGGCACGTAAAATAGAAACAATCGAGATTTCTCCGTTGTATTCACCACGAGAAATAGTCACTTCAGGCGTACCTTCAGGTAGCTCGCCTTCAGTGATTAAGTTACCCGCACCTTTATGTGCATGTTCAGCAGCTTCTGCGCCATGGAAGCGTTCAACCAACTCAAGTGCAAGAATTTTCTTAATGTCTTGCGGATTACGACCTTCAGCCATTTCTTTGAGAAGAACGTCAATTTCGTCCATAGACTTAAAGCTGAGTAATTCAAAATAGCGTTCAATCAAGCTGTCAGGCATAGACAATACTTTTTGGTACATTGCGCCTGGGGCATCAAATACACCAATATAGTTGCCTAAAGACTTCGACATTTTATTGACACCATCCAAACCTTCTAGGATTGGTACGGTAATGCATACTTGAGCTTCTTGGTCATAACGACCTTGAAGAGTACGCCCCATGAGTAAGTTAAAGGTTTGGTCTGTACCACCAAGCTCAACATCAGCTTCAAGCGCGATAGAGTCGTAACCTTGAACCAAAGGATATAAAAACTCATGAATAGCAATCGGTTGATGGCTATTATAGCGTTTAGTGAAGTCATCACGTTCGAGCATACGCGCAACAGTTTGTTGCGAAGCCAATTGAATCAAATCAGCAGCGGTTTTTGTTGCAAACCATTCCGAGTTAAAACGAACTTTGGTTTTATTTGGATCAAGAATTTTAAACACTTGTTCTTGATATGTTTTGGCATTTTCTAAAACTTGTTCACGCGATAGCGGTGGACGAGTCGCACTCTTACCTGTTGGGTCACCAATCATGGCAGTATAATCACCAATCAAAAAGGTGACATCATGACCTAGATCTTGAAACGCTTTTAATTTGTTAATTAAAACAGTATGACCCAAATGTAAATCTGGTGCAGTTGGATCAAATCCTGCTTTAATTTTTAAAGGACGATTTTCTTTTAGTTTCTTCAGAAGATCTTCTTCAGAAATAATTTCGTGAGTGCCTCGGCGAATGAGGGCAAGTTGTTCTTCAGCCGGCAGGAAATTTGACATTACAAAAACCCAAATACTTCAGTTAGACTATTTGTGCGATATACTAACATTTTTTCAGCATAATGCAGGCGAAGAATATCTCATGACAACAATCTATATTGGCGTAATGACTGGAACCAGCATGGATGGCGTCGATTTTGTTGCTGCTTCATTTGATCCTTTACATCTCCATGCCACGCTTACAGTCGCTTTTGATCCTCATTTACGTGATGAATTAATGGCATTGACCTTACCTGATGATAATGAAATCGATCGAATGGGTAAGGCTGATGTTGCTCTTGCAACCATGATTGGCAATGGTATTAACCAACTCATACAAGAAAATAATTTAGATAAAAGCCAAATTAAAGCGATTGGTTGTCATGGACAAACCATTCGGCATCGCCCAGAACATGGGTTTACTTTACAAATTGGTGATCCAAATATTATTACGGAAATTACTCAAATTCCTGTGATTTCAGATTTTCGTCGTCGTGATATGGCGGCAGGTGGGCAGGGTGCTCCTCTAGTTCCAGCGTTTCATCAAGCTTTATTCCAGCATTCAACCATTCATCGAGTGATTCTCAATTTAGGGGGGATTGCCAATGTCAGCATGCTGCCTGCTGGTGATGAGCAGAATGTTTATGGTTTTGATACAGGTCCTGCCAATATTCTTATGGATGCGTGGTGTCATCGTTATACCGGACAACCTTATGACGAAAATGGCAATTGGGCCGCTTATGGTCAACCGATACGTTCATTATTAGACCGCCTGCAAGCAAATGAATACTTCTCTAAAGAACCTCCAAAAAGTACAGGGCGTGAGGACTTTAATTTGGAATGGTTAGATGAGCAGATTTTAGATTGGCGGAATGATTTAGAATACGATGAATTAGAAGATACCCCTGAAAATATTCAGGCAACATTGATGAAACTCACGACACGTGCCATCAAGAAAGCCATTTATCGTTCGCCCCTAGATACGGGTGAGGTCTATGTTTGTGGTGGAGGTGCTTATAACTCACATCTACTTGAACAACTCCGTTGGCGTCTACGTAAGCACAATTGGTCTGTACAATCGACTTCTGCATTAGGTTTAGCACCGACATGGGTAGAAGCAACCGCATTTGCGTGGCTCGCCATGCGCTTTGACCAACAGTTAAGTGGCAACCTACCTGCTGTTACAGGGGCAAAAGGCTATCGTATCTTAGGCACGATTACAGCAGTTTAAAACTAATATGCTTGTTAAAGTGAGTTATACACCTTAGCAATCAATATTTACATAAGAATAAATGCGCTGTAAAACAAATGAAAGCAACCAAAATGAAACCAGTTTTGCTGATTTATAATTGCTACTGATTATTTTACTTCAAACTGTGGTTTCATTTTTGCTTGGCAGTGTGAGATATTTTGTAGAACAATGATCGACCTGTTTAGCGCTGAGATTGTCCTTTACTGCTGTTAAAAAATAGTGCATAAGCTTCCAATATCAATAAAAATTAAAACTGAGATCACAATGAACTTAGCGATACAGAAACAGCGCATAGAATCATTTCAAAGAGAGGGTTTTAGCTTTGATGTGATAGATTCGGGTCCTTGGGATGGGCAGCCTTTTGTCTTGTTACATGGTTTTCCTGAAACCAATAAAAGCTGGCAAGAAACCGCAGAGATCTTGAATCAAAACGGTTATCGTACTTTTGCTGTTAATCAACGTGGTTATAGTTTAGGTGCACAACCGCAAAACCGCCGTGATTATAGAAGTTCTGCTTTAGTTGAAGATGTAAATGCTTTAATCGATATGATCCAACAACAGGTTTATTTGGTTGGACATGATTGGGGGGCAGTGGTTGCTTGGGATGTTGCTCAACGTTATCCTGAAAAAATAAAACATTTGATTACGATTTCTGTACCGCATAAAGCGGCATTTATGCGTTCGATGTTAAGTAGTAATCAATTGTTAAAATCTTACTATATCGGTTTATTCCAGTTACCTAAAATTCCAGAATTATTATTTGAGAAACTACCCAAGTTGGGTCTGGGTTTATTAAAAGATTCAGGTATGACCGCAAAACAACTTGAAGATTTCCAACAAGACATCGTGGAGGAAAAGCGTCTAAGTTCTGCATTAAATTGGTATCGAGGACTTCCATTTAGTTCAAATAAAAATTTAACCCAACCAGTTTGTGTGCCGACTTTATTTATTTGGGGCAAACATGACTCAGCGATCGGTTCTAAAAGCGTGGCGTTAAATCATCATTATGTAAAAGCAGCTTATAAAGAAATTGTGATGGATGCGACGCATTGGATACCAGTACAGAATGCTAAACAATTAAGCCAACATATTTTAGAAACGATTTAAGATTGATGTCTCAAGCATAAAAATGCCCTCACAAGAAGAGGGCATGATTTGCTTCAAAAATATGCTTTGAATTAAATTGAGAATGATGAACCACAACCACAAGTTGTTGTTGCATTCGGGTTTTCTACAATAAAACGTGAGCCTTCTAAGCCTTCAATATAGTCAACTTTAGAACCGATGAGATATTGATAACTCAACGAGTCAACCAACATTTTTACATCACCATTTATAAATTCAGCATCATCTTCATTCATACTTTCGGCAAAGTTAAAACCATAAGAAAATCCTGAACAGCCGCCACCCGTTACATAGACACGTAACATCAGATCTTGATTACCTTCGCTATCACGAAGTTGGCGAACTTTATTTGCAGCATTGTCAGTCAGCTCAAGTGCTTGGGCGGTCATGATATTGTTCCTCAGATTTCAAATGGCTTAAATGAAAAGACCATATATTCAGTATAACATACTCAATATATGGTCAGTGAGTGAACTTTAAAGTAAATTCAGACTAAATTTATCGGATTTAATCTAGAATTATTTGTAGTTCTCATCTTGTAGCGCACATTCAAAGTTTTTCGGATCGTTTTTACAACGGAATTGCCAAAGGATTTTCATCATTTGTTTGTTATAAACGCCTTGTTTGGTCAAACTGATACGAGATTCACGCATGAGTTTTTGATAACCAGGCTTATCACCATCTGGAACTTGCATCCAGTATTTCGCCGGAATATCTGCTTTCATTTTTCCAATGATGGTGTTTGCACGAGGCAATTGCGTTTTAATCCAATCACGAGATTTTTGACCATAGCCAGCAGGGAATTTATCTGGACGAATGATAATATTACCTGTGACTTGTAGCAGTGGGTAATTCACAATAGCGCCTTTGGTGCCTAAACCCTTATGCAGCTCTAAAGGTTTAAATACAGCTGCAGGTGCACCAATAATATCAACCTGACCATTATTGAATTTACTGCCAAAATTTGTAACATCCGCGGCAACTGCTTGAGCACCGATTTGTTGAACCATAATTTTTTGTGCTTGGTCATAGTCGAGTACCGCAATTTTTTTACCTGCTGCTTTTGCAACTGTATTGATATTGCGATCATTGACCATCAGGAAAGCATCACCTACTGGAATAACACCAACAACTTCATATTTTCCACTGGTCATGTATTTTGCAAAGTTTGGATTTGCTAATCCTTGCATTACTTTTACCGCGAGATTGAGATCTGGAATCGCACCAATTGCATCTAAAGAGCCGGTGAAACTATTAAATTGTCGGCCACGCATACCTGTGATACTGACAGCATCACATTTACCCGCTTTAAAATCTTCAGCAATAACAGATTCATTTGAATTCACTTTTAATTCCAGATCCGCACCCCAGTTTTTCGCTGCAAGTTGATAATCTTTCATTAAGGTAAAAACATCACCATTTTTACCCACTAAATCAAACACACACATAACTTGTTTTGCTTGGGTGGCAGATGTTGCAAGCAAAAGACCCGCAGCAGCAATGAGAGCATTAGACCATTTCATTATTTTTTTCCTTTCCATGATCAATATTATTCATGTTCAATCAAATCGAAGAGCTTCGATCAATAGAACTTTGTGACATCAAAAATGTATCTAGTTTAGAAAATCGTTTATTGCTAAACCAAACATGATCTATTCTGAACAATCGATTTTCCAAATCAATTGTTCAAGTTCAATGATGAATTGATGTTATTGAAATCATTACTTGAAATGAGTCAGTTCGCAATGACCCAAATGACAAAATTTCCTCAGCAAATAAGAAACGCCAAAAGCTATTAATTACTGAGGAAAATCATTACTTTTGCTTTTATAAATGATTAAATTATTTGCTAAAAAGACAAAAGAATCTGGGTTAGCCCCAGATTCTTGAAGATTAATCTTTGTTTTGATCTCTGTTTTTACGCTCATCACGTCTTTTATCACGTTGCTGTTGTTGATTTTGACGATCACGCTGTTGCCACTGTTTTTGATCAGGTCGGTTGTCCCAGCGGTGGTCACGATTTGATTTATTGTTCCAATCTTTTCTATGTTGTTCCCATTGCTGCCTTTTCATTTGATCACGTTTGGCTTGTTCATATTGCCAACGTTGTTTATCCCAGTTCTTTTGGCGCCGTTCTTGTTCAATGCGCATTTGTTGTAAACGATAGGCTCGCTCGCGTTCCCAACGTTGGCGATCATTGTTTCGGTCATATCTTGGATCATAATGTTGTCCATAGCCATAATCTCGATACACTGGTTGCCCATAGCCGCGAGAGTCATAACCATCTTCAGGAAATGCAACACAACCAACAGCAATAATAGACGTCATGAATGAAACAATTAATGCTTTTATAGCCATAAGTTGTCTCCATTTAGCAAGCAAAATAGCAAAAAAAAATTCAGATATAGCAAAATAGTCAATGACAAGTCATTTAACTCAGATTAGCGTATTTAAAAATTATATTTGTATATCGATGATGAGACTTGTATAAGATTATAGTCAGTCGATGCCTGATCATGTAGACAATATGAAGAATTTGAACATTTAAGGAAGAATCATAATGGTTGCTTTTCAACGTAGTATTCATGATTTAGTCGAAAAAGGGCAGGGTTCAGCAGGTAGGGCTTTAGATCGTTTGCCTACATTCGCTCAAGAGTCATTAACCAAGTTATTGGGTTACCCGTACCAGTTTCCTCAATTGGATAGCTTCACCAAATGTTTGATGGCAGCTCAACTTAAACAGGGCAAAGTGGGTTTTATTGGCGCAGATGTAGAGCGCTCTAGAAAGCAATTTGAATCACAAATGCAATCTATTATAAATAAATCGACCCATATCCAATTTGTTGAAGATATTCGTCTTCCGCTGCAAAGTGGCAGCGTCTATGCACGCCATTACCATCCTGCACCAAATAAAAAATTGCCAATGATTGTATTTTATCATGGCGGTGGTTTTGTGGTGGGTAGTGTGGACACCCATGATGAAGTGTGTCGCCTAATTGCTGCCCATGCAAAAGTTCAGGTTTTAAGTATTGAATATCCACTCGCACCTGAAGTTAGCCCACGTGACTTAATTCAATCTTGTGAAGATGCTTTGGCTTGGGTGTATCAAAATCGCCGTCAATTTAAAATTCTCAAAAACCGTATTGCGGTTGCAGGTGATAGTGCTGGCGGAAATATTAGCGCTGTTGTTGCACAACGCACAGTCAATACAGTGTTTGCGCCTCAAGCCCAGTTCTTGATTTATCCTGCTGTTGATTTTAAGAGTCGACATCCATCTTTCTTTGCTTATAAAGATGGCCTAGTTTTGACAGGCTCAGATATTGATTATGTGACTGACTATTATGCGACGCGTTTTAATATGGCATTGGATGATCCAATCATTTCACCAACCAATGGTCAGCTAAAGAAACTTGCCCCTGCATTTGTAGTAACGGCTGGACATGATCTTTTGCATGATGAAGGTAAAATTTATGCTTATAAGTTACGTCAAAATGGCGTAAAGGTTCATTATCAGGATTATGAAGATCAAACGCACGGATTTATTAACTTAACCCCTGTTTCACGTAAAGCTAAAAAATACGTTATAGAGATGAGTAAAGAGTTTCGTAAATTCTGGGATAAACAATAACAAAATATCATCTTTTACAAATCACTTTTGTTTCACGTGGAACAAAAGTGATTGGCTAAAAAGTAATCAGAAAAAATAATTGTTCTATAAAATCTAATAACAATCGCTTAGCTATACTTTTTTTTGTTTATAAAACATATTCAACAACCAGCAAGGCTTATGACAGCTATATAAATATAGTCGTGAATACTGTTGAGTATTGGTAAACGTGTTTAAATGTCATTTTTCAAAAGAATAAAGGCAGACTACTATGAGAGGCTTATTAATTTAAAATGTTTAAGGAAAAGAAAATGATCAAAAAGATAGGTATCGGTCTTGCTTTAGTGGTTTTGGTGAATCAAGCGTTCGCCAATACAGATATGCAAATTAAAACCAATTTAGGCAACATCAATATAGAGCTTTATGATGATCAAGCCCCGATATCAGTAAAAAATTTTAAGAGCTATGTAAATAGTCAATTTTACAACGGCACCATTTTCCATCGTGTTATCCCTGGTTTTATGATTCAAGGTGGTGGCTTTGATAGCAACATGAAAGAGAAGAGTACGCAACCAGCGATTCAGAATGAATCTAGCAATGGCTTAAAGAACGTTCGTGGGACTTTGGCAATGGCTCGAACCAATGCGCCAAACTCTGCAACCAGTCAATTCTTTATTAATGTTGCAAATAATGACTTTTTAAATAAGTCTGCTGGAAACCCTGGTTACGCAGTATTTGGTAAGGTGACTCAAGGACTGGATATCGTCGATAAAATCGTACAGACACCAACACAAACAGTTGGTATGCACCAAGATGTGCCTAAACAAGCTGTAAAAATCATCAGTATTCAAACAATAAAAACAAATGTGAAAAAATAGTTAAAAAATAAAGCAGAAATATTTTGTTCATATTTCTGCTTTAATATTAAAAGCTTACACGATAAAAAGTTTAAAAATGATCCAAAATAGTGCATAAAAATACAACACTCAATAAAACAATCAGTTAAAAGCACTTGCGTGTGTAAGAAATTGCCCTATAATGAGCTCATCCCGACGCGATACAGCAAACGAACTTAGCTTAGAGGGTTAAGTTGTTAAATGTTTATTGCGTCTTATTTATCACTGACGAAGTGATAAATTAATCATTAAGAGAATATGAAGAACAACTTGTGTGGATTTTTACTGATTGATTGATCGAAATATTATCATTGATTGATTGGTTTAAATTACTCGAAGTTTATTTGAGAGAATTTGTCAGTACATTGATGAGCCAGAATTGTGACCTTAAGTCACTAATGATTTTTAACTGAAGAGTTTGATCATGGCTCAGATTGAACGCTGGCGGCAGGCTTAACACATGCAAGTCGAGCGGGGGAGATTGCTTCGGTAATTGACCTAGCGGCGGACGGGTGAGTAATACTTAGGAATCTGCCTATTAATGGGGGACAACATCTCGAAAGGGATGCTAATACCGCATACGCCCTACGGGGGAAAGCAGGGGATCACTTGTGACCTTGCGTTAATAGATGAGCCTAAGTCGGATTAGCTAGTTGGTGGGGTAAAGGCCTACCAAGGCGACGATCTGTAGCGGGTCTGAGAGGATGATCCGCCACACTGGGACTGAGACACGGCCCAGACTCCTACGGGAGGCAGCAGTGGGGAATATTGGACAATGGGGGGAACCCTGATCCAGCCATGCCGCGTGTGTGAAGAAGGCCTTATGGTTGTAAAGCACTTTAAGCGAGGAGGAGGCTCTTCTAGTTAATACCTAGGATGAGTGGACGTTACTCGCAGAATAAGCACCGGCTAACTCTGTGCCAGCAGCCGCGGTAATACAGAGGGTGCGAGCGTTAATCGGATTTACTGGGCGTAAAGCGTGCGTAGGCGGCTTTTTAAGTCGGATGTGAAATCCCCGAGCTTAACTTGGGAATTGCATTCGATACTGGGAAGCTAGAGTATGGGAGAGGATGGTAGAATTCCAGGTGTAGCGGTGAAATGCGTAGAGATCTGGAGGAATACCGATGGCGAAGGCAGCCATCTGGCCTAATACTGACGCTGAGGTACGAAAGCATGGGGAGCAAACAGGATTAGATACCCTGGTAGTCCATGCCGTAAACGATGTCTACTAGCCGTTGGGGCCTTTGAGGCTTTAGTGGCGCAGCTAACGCGATAAGTAGACCGCCTGGGGAGTACGGTCGCAAGACTAAAACTCAAATGAATTGACGGGGGCCCGCACAAGCGGTGGAGCATGTGGTTTAATTCGATGCAACGCGAAGAACCTTACCTGGTCTTGACATAGTAAGAACTTTCCAGAGATGGATTGGTGCCTTCGGGAACTTACATACAGGTGCTGCATGGCTGTCGTCAGCTCGTGTCGTGAGATGTTGGGTTAAGTCCCGCAACGAGCGCAACCCTTTTCCTTATTTGCCAGCACTTCGGGTGGGAACTTTAAGGATACTGCCAGTGACAAACTGGAGGAAGGCGGGGACGACGTCAAGTCATCATGGCCCTTACGACCAGGGCTACACACGTGCTACAATGGTCGGTACAAAGGGTTGCTACCTAGCGATAGGATGCTAATCTCAAAAAGCCGATCGTAGTCCGGATTGGAGTCTGCAACTCGACTCCATGAAGTCGGAATCGCTAGTAATCGCGGATCAGAATGCCGCGGTGAATACGTTCCCGGGCCTTGTACACACCGCCCGTCACACCATGGGAGTTTGTTGCACCAGAAGTAGGTAGTCTAACCGTAAGGAGGACGCTTACCACGGTGTGGCCGATGACTGGGGTGAAGTCGTAACAAGGTAGCCGTAGGGGAACCTGCGGCTGGATCACCTCCTTAACGAAAGATTGACGATTGGTAAGAATCCACAACAAGTTGTTCTTCATTGATGTATCTGAGGGTCTGTAGCTCAGTTGGTTAGAGCACACGCTTGATAAGCGTGGGGTCACAAGTTCAAGTCTTGTCAGACCCACCAAGTCTACTGAACACAGAAGAGCAGATATATTAAGATCTTAAGCTGGGGACTTAGCTTAGTTGGTAGAGCGCCTGCTTTGCACGCAGGAGGTCAACGGTTCGACTCCGTTAGTCTCCACCACTAATTACAGACTAAGTGATTACAGAACTTAGTAAGCCGATAGCTTATTAAGTTCTGTGATTTATCACAGTTAACTACTCGCTGACGAGGCGGTAGTGAATCATTAACAGAATATATTTGAGTTGAAATAATTGTTTAACTCGTTTTAGTTGATGTTAGCAAGCAATTGTTAATATTGAATGAAATGAGAACTAGCGATAAAACTGAATCAAGCGTTTTGGTATATGAATTAAATTGAAGCTGTATAGTGATTAAATTCACAGGCAACAAATAGAAGTGGTTGAATCCACATTGTTGATCCTCCTTGTAGGGATTAGCGACTGTTTGGGGTTGTATAGTCAAGTAATTAAGTGCATGTGGTGGATGCCTTGGCAGTCAGAGGCGATGAAAGACGTAATAGCCTGCGATAAGCTTCGGGGAGGCGGCAAATATCCTGTGATCCGGAGATTTCTGAATGGGGAAACCCACTTACCATAAGGTAGGTATCGCATGATGAATACATAGTCATGCGAGGCGAACGAGGGGAAGTGAAACATCTCAGTACCCTTAGGAAAAGAAATCAATTGAGATTCCCTCAGTAGCGGCGAGCGAACGGGGATCAGCCCATTAAGTTATATGTGTTTTAGCGGAAAGCTCTGGGAAGTGCTACCGTAGAGGGTGATAGTCCCGTACACGAAAGGGCACATATAATGATGACGAGTAGGGCGAGGCACGTGAAACCTTGTCTGAATATGGGGGGACCATCCTCCAAGGCTAAATACTCCTGACTGACCGATAGTGAACCAGTACCGTGAGGGAAAGGCGAAAAGAACCCCTGTGAGGGGAGTGAAATAGATCCTGAAACCGCATGCATACAAGCAGTGGGAGCCGACTTGTTCGGTGACTGCGTACCTTTTGTATAATGGGTCAGCGACTTATATTCAGTAGCAAGGTTAACCGTATAGGGGAGCCGTAGAGAAATCGAGTCTTAATAGGGCGTTTAGTTGCTGGGTATAGACCCGAAACCGGGTGATCTATCCATGAGCAGGTTGAAGGTTGGGTAACACTAACTGGAGGACCGAACCCACTGTCGTTGAAAAGCCAGGGGATGACTTGTGGATAGGGGTGAAAGGCTAATCAAACTCGGTGATAGCTGGTTCTCCCCGAAAGCTATTTAGGTAGCGCCTCGGACGAATACCATAGGGGGTAGAGCACTGTTTCGGCTAGGGGGTCATCCCGACTTACCAAACCGATGCAAACTCCGAATACCTATGAGTACTATCCGGGAGACAGACTGCGGGTGCTAACGTCCGTAGTCAAGAGGAAAACAATCCAGACCGCCAGCTAAGGCCCCAAAATTATAGTTAAGTGGGAAACGATGTGGGAAGGCATAGACAGCTAGGAGGTTGGCTTAGAAGCAGCCACCCTTTAAAGAAAGCGTAATAGCTCACTAGTCGAGTCGGCCTGCGCGGAAGATGTAACGGGGCTAAAACTATATGCCGAAGCTGCGGATGTATACTTAGTATACGTGGTAGGGGAGCGTTCTGTAAGCCGATGAAGGTGTATTGAGAAGTATGCTGGAGGTATCAGAAGTGCGAATGCTGACGTGAGTAACGACAATGCGAGTGAAAAACTCGCACGCTGAAAGACCAAGGGTTCCAGTCCAACGTTAATCGGGGCTGGGTGAGTCGACCCCTAAGGCGAGGCCGAGAGGCGTAGTCGATGGGAAATTGGTTAATATTCCAATACTTCTGTGTAATGCGATGAGAGGACGGAGAAAGTTAAGTCAGCCTGGCGTTGGTTGTCCAGGTGAAAGGCAGTAGGCATGCATCTTAGGCAAATCCGGGGTGCTCTATGCTGAGAGCTGATAGCAAGCTAGTTTACTAGCGAAGTGGCTGATACTATGCTTCCAGGAAAAGTCTCTAAGCTTCAGTTACACAGGAATCGTACCCGAAACCGACACAGGTGGTCAGGTCGAGTAGACCAAAGCGCTTGAGAGAACTCTGCTGAAGGAACTAGGCAAAATGGTACCGTAACTTCGGGAGAAGGTACGCTGCTGACGGTGATAGGACTTGCTCCTTGAGCTATTGGCAGCCACAGAAACCAGGCCCCTGCAACTGTTTATTAAAAACATAGCACTCTGCAAACACGAAAGTGGACGTATAGGGTGTGATGCCTGCCCGGTGCTGGAAGGTTAATTGATGGGGTTAGCGTAAGCGAAGCTCTTGATCGAAGCCCCAGTAAACGGCGGCCGTAACTATAACGGTCCTAAGGTAGCGAAATTCCTTGTCGGGTAAGTTCCGACCTGCACGAATGGCATAATGATGGGGGCGCTGTCTCCAGCAGAGACTCAGTGAAATCGAATTCGCCGTGAAGATGCGGTGTACCCGCGGCTAGACGGAAAGACCCCGTGAACCTTTACTGCAGCTTGACATTGAACTTTGATCTTACTTGTGTAGGATAGGTGGGAGGCTTTGAAGTAGTGACGCCAGTTGCTATGGAGCCATCCTTGAAATACCACCCTGGTAATATTGAGGTTCTAACTCTGTCCCGTTATCCGGGACGAGGACCATGTCTGGTGGGTAGTTTGACTGGGGCGGTCTCCTCCTAAAGAGTAACGGAGGAGTACGAAGGTGCGCTCAGCGTGGTCGGAAATCACGCGTAGAGTATAAAGGCAAAAGCGCGCTTAACTGCGAGACCCACAAGTCGAGCAGGTACGAAAGTAGGTCTTAGTGATCCGGTGGTTCTGTATGGAAGGGCCATCGCTCAACGGATAAAAGGTACTCTGGGGATAACAGGCTGATACCGCCCAAGAGTTCATATCGACGGCGGTGTTTGGCACCTCGATGTCGGCTCATCTCATCCTGGGGCTGAAGCAGGTCCCAAGGGTATGGCTGTTCGCCATTTAAAGAGGTACGCGAGCTGGGTTTAGAACGTCGTGAGACAGTTCGGTCCCTATCTACCGTGGGCGTTGGAAATTTGAGAGGATCTGCTCCTAGTACGAGAGGACCAGAGTGGACGAACCTCTGGTGTACCGGTTGTGACGCCAGTCGCATCGCCGGGTAGCTATGTTCGGAAGGGATAACCGCTGAAAGCATCTAAGCGGGAAGCCTACCTCAAGATAAGATTTCCCTAGGACTTTATGTCCTCTAAAGAGCCGTTGAAGACTACGACGTTGATAGGTTGGATGTGGAAGTGCGGTGACGCATGAAGCTGACCAATACTAATTGCTCGTGAGGCTTGACTATACAACACCCAAGCAGTTGTATACGAAGCATCATTTGATTCATAAAAGATCAAACATACTTGATTTAGTTGTAAAGCTAGTTAAAATATTCAACTCAAATGTTCTGTTAAACTCATTTGGTACGAAGTAAGGCATTTAAATAAGACCCGAACAAGTCCATAACAGTTTGCTGGCGACAATAGCAAGAGTGAACCACCTGATCCCTTCCCGAACTCAGAAGTGAAACCTCTTAGCGCTGATGGTAGTGTGGGGTTACCCATGTGAGAGTAAGTCATCGCCAGCTTTTAAATCTAAAACACCCCGGTCTCTAGCGAGAACGGGGTGTTTTTTTATGCGCAGTGCTTATTATCGGAATAAAAGAGATCTAGTCATATTAAGTAAATTGATCACTGATTAAGCTTATGTATTGATGAAACTGAACTCATGTTCTGTATACCTCATTATGTTCATTATTGAAGTGGAGATATAGAAAGAGTCTAGCTATTGAATCAGTGGTTCCTTTATGCTAAAAATTAAAGTATTACGATAAAAACAGTTAATAATATGTTGATTTTCCAGTTTTTCTTTACAGATTATGATGGTGATGAAGTTTTACCCGCTCAAGATCAGTACGCATCTATCGATGAAATCATAGAAATCATGCAATCTGTCTTAATCAGGCCAGAAAATTTTTTAGGAATTGTTGATAAAAATGATCGTACTTTACAGTTTATGGTCAATGATGATTATTCATTAGATGCAGACATTCCTGTTCCTACTCAAAAAGGTTCTTATACAAAAACAATAGGTTTGCATGAAGCGATTAAACTGGTTCAAAAACAAACTGAACTGATTCAAATTGATGCTATTGAAGGGATGGTTTTTATGAGGTGGTAAGTGTTTTACTTTAATTGCTTTTAGTCTATCCAAAATAAAAAACCTCAGACATCCATGCCTGAGGTTTTTTGTATTGGTTCTAAGATATAACTCCTGTAGTACCTTTCGCTATCCTGCATTATCATCCTATCTTATTCTTGTTTTTAGTGGAAACTTCCTGTTTCCTGATGTGTTTATAATATTAAAATTTAGTTGTTCTGCCTATACGCATAATTCGGCAGACCATGTAAGAAAAAGCGTACATGATCATAAAAGGATAGTTTCTATTAAAAATGTGCATTTAAACCAATATAAGGTCCTTTAAAATCAAACTTCATATCGCGGTTATCTAAATCACTGAGTTCAATATTTAAAATACGGTAACCCACTTTTGCACCAAGATCTAAAACTATAGACTTTACAAAGTCATATTGAATTTCAGCCTGAGCGTCTGTGATTTTTACATCATTGACATTGGTATAAGTCGCTTCAGCTTTTGCACTTAAACCTGTAAACGGTAGTTTTGCGCCGGCCTCTGCATAAAGGATTGGAGCATATTCATCAACATCAACATTTTGTGAAAACTGTTTTACAGTACCATTGAGCTTAGTTGCCCCTACACCGACATCAGCTTTTACAATGTTGTCTAAGATTTCATAGTAAAGAATAAGATCTGTATGGTCTAAATCAATTTTAGTTTTAGCAAACTCATTATTAGACTCAGTTTCCGTATCTAACTTGGTATATTTTAATTTTACATTGGGAAGGATTGGAATAGGGTGCTCAAAAGCAACAGAGGCTTGAATCGTACCTTTAGTATCTAAATCATGTTCTGCGTTTAGCCCAGCATAAGGATCTGATAATAAATCATCTGAACCAGTGTTATTAGATAAACCAGATTTATGATTGATTTGAGAAGTTCCACCAAGACTCCAATAACTGATATCACCTTTTAAACCAATAAAATCAGCTTGAGCAAATGAACTTAGACCTAATACAGCGATAAATAAGGGTAATTGAATAGATTTCATATGTCCTTCTTGATGAAATGTTTTTTCATCCTATTTTTTGTTACTTAAATACATTTCAATACTGTATCAACAGAAGGCATGATATAGGGGTTTATCAAATTTTGCATTATTAAAAAGATTAAATCGAGGGTGTAGGATGAGTGATTCTATTGATCAAGCAATGATTGAATTCCCCCTTTATGTCGCCAATAAAGCGATCAAATCAGGGCAATGGCTTGAAGTTCATGATAAATTTTCGGGGGAAATTTATGCAAAAGTCGCTTTAGCAGATGCAAAAACTTTAGAAAAAGCCATCAGTGCAGCCGTGAAAGCTGAAAAAGAAATGGCCGCTTTAAAGCCATTTCAGAAGCAAAAAATACTCTTACATTGTGTTAAACGCTTTAAAGAAATACGTGAAGAATTAATACAAATTTTAATTATCGAAGGTGGAAAGCCTAAACTTGCAGCAGCAGCTGAGGTTGAAAGGTTGATTAATACTTTCCAACTAGCGGCAGATGCTGTCTCCACACTCAATAATGGTCATCTAATGCCTTTGGCTGTTACCGCTGCGGCCTCTGCATATCGGGGAATGGTACAACATGTTCCGATTGGTGCAGTATCTCTGATCAGTCCGTTTAATTTTCCTTTGAATTTAACAGCGCATAAAATTGCACCAGCAATTGCAGCGGGTTGTCCATTTGTATTGAAACCAGCAAGTTTGACACCAATTTCCGCATTAAAAATCGCAGAAATTTTGGCTGAAACAGATTTACCAAAAGGCGCATTTTCAATTTTGCCTTGTCCACGAGAACATGCTGATGTGTTAGTGACGGATGATCGTTTTAAGCTACTCAGCTTTACCGGTTCTGATCAAGTGGGTTGGGATATGAAAGCACGTGCTGGTCGAAAAAAAGTAACCCTCGAATTGGGTGGTAATGCAGCGGTTTTAATTGAACCTGATACAGAAATAAGTGATGCGTTGATTGATCGAGTGATTGGTGGTGCATATGGACATGCGGGGCAGGTGTGTATTAGTGTGCAACGAATTTTAGTACATGCTGATATTTATATAGAATTTAGAAAAAAAATCTTAGCTAAGTTGAAAAAAGTATCTGCGGCAGATCCAGATGTAGAAACCACGATAGTGGGTCCAATGATCAAAGAAGCAGAAGCGATTCGTTTAAAAAAATGGGTAGATAAAGCAGAGAAAAAGGGTGCGAAAATCTTAATTGGTGGCACGTTAAAAGGCGTTTTATTCGAGCCAACTTTACTTGAGAATGTCGATGAATCTCTGGAAATTTATCAAAATGAAGCATTTGGCCCTGTGGCAATTTTAGAGAAATACAAAACCTTTGAGAAAGGGATCGAGGTAATTAACCAAGGTCGCTTTGGTTTACAAGCTGGTGTATATACTCAAAATCTCAATAAAATGCTCTATGCATGGGATCATCTACATGTGGGCGGAGTAATTATCAATGATATACCAACTTTCAGAGTTGATAATATGCCTTATGGTGGCGTGAAAGATTCGGGTTTAGGTCGTGAAGGGATTCAGTCTGCAATTCGTGATATGCAAGAAGAACGCTTACTTGTAATCAAACAATAAGTTGATATTCTAAGGGGCTACGGCTCCTTATTTCCTTTGAATTTTATATAGAGTTAAAATGACAATAAAATTTTTCAATTCATTATTTTTAATGGTTTTACTTTCCTTACTGAGTGTACAAATTTGGGCATTTCAATCTGAAAAACTGGTAAATGATGCACGTTCTCAGATTTGGAAAACACTTTATTATGATCCTGCTTATACTCAATTGTCTTATCCAATGGGGGATGTTCCATTGGTCAAAGGCGTCTGTACAGACGTGGTCATTCGTGCATTACGTCATCAAGAAATAGATCTACAACAGCGTATTCATGAAGATATGAAAGCCAATTTTAGAAAATATCCACAAAAATGGGGCTTAAAAGCAACTGATCGAAATATTGATCATCGTCGGGTTCCAAATATCATGACCTATTTTCAGCGTCAAGGTTATCAAGTGAGTGATCAAAAATATCAAGCAGGCGATATTGTGGCATGGGATTTAGGTAAAGGTTTAACCCATATTGGTATCATTTCCAATAAAACCACAATGCTGTCAAAAACACCTTTGGTCATTCATAATATCGGTTATGGAACACGTGAAAATGATATTTTGCATGCATATAAAATTATTGGGCATTATCGTTTACCCAAGAATGTTAATTAGAAATAGGTAATTTTAAGCAATGATCAATCAAAATAGCTAAAAATTAACCATGTGTGATGAAAAGTAAAAAAAACATGGGAAAATGGACACAAATTACAGAAAAAGCGCTGCAAAACGAGTATTGTTACCACATTAAACAGTAATTTTTGTTGATGTACTTTAACCGAGAAGTTTGCAAAGTTACTGGTTTGAAATAATAACAAAGGACCCAAAAGGTGCTGTTTTATTCAAACAACAAAATTTAAAATTGGTACTTCTTTTGCTCGCAGATCACAATGAAAAAAAGCAGCATTTGAGGACATCTACAGAATTAGGTGTTTTATGACAGAATCTCGTGAAAACTGGACATCACGATCAGGTTTTATTATCGCAGCTGTTGGATCGGCTGTCGGTTTAGGTAATATTTGGCGCTTTCCTTACATTGCCTATGAAAATGGTGGCGGCGCTTTTTTAATTCCATATTTAATTGCACTTATCACAGCAGGTTTGCCGCTATTATTTTTAGACTATGCGACAGGGCATAAAAGTAATACCTCACCTCCTAAAGCATATCGTGCTTTATTTAAAGGTGGGGAAACTTTAGGATGGTGGCAAGTCTGTGTCTGTATCATTATTGGTTTGTACTATGCCAGCGTACTGACTTGGGCAGGCAGTTATGTTTACTTTTCTGTAGGTCAATTGTGGGGCAGTGATCCTGAAAACTTCTTCTTCAATACCTATTTACAAACCTCAAAATCAACAAGTTTTGATTTTCAGTTTGTTGGTCATTTATTTTGGCCAATTGTGGGAATTTGGGCATTAACGCTGATCATCTTATTTGGTGGTGTGAAAAAAGGGGTTGAATTATCCAATAAAATTTTCATGCCTTTATTGTTTATTCTATTCACTATTCTTGTTATTCAAGCTTTGCGTTTACCTGGAGCGGTCCAAGGTTTAAATGCTTTCTTTACACCGAACTGGGCTGCAATGTGGGATTATAAAGTATGGCTTGCAGCATATGGCCATACTTTCTTTTCACTCTCTGTTGGTTTTGGGATTATGGTGACTTATGCCTCGTATCTTAAACCAAAAACCAATTTAACAGGCTCAGGTCTCATCGTTGGTTTTGCTAATGCTTCTACTGAAATTCTTGCGGGTATTGGTATCTTCGCTGCATTGGGGTTTATGGCTTTTTCAGCAGGGAAACCTGTAGATCAAGTGGTCAGCGGTGGTATTGGTTTGGCCTTCATTGCTTTCCCTAAAATCATTTCTAGTTTAGGTGCGGGTGCGGATTTATTCGGTTTACTATTCTTCTCTTCATTATTTGTTGCTGGTATTTCTTCAATGGTGAGTATCCTTGAAGTACCGATTGCAGCGATGCAAGACAAGTTAAAATGGGGACGAAAAAAAGCCGTAAGCATTATTGGTGGGGGCAGTGCACTGGTTTCAATTTTCTTATTCTCTAGTGTGAATTCGATTAAACTGGTGGATATCGTCGATCACTTTATCAATAATATTGGGATTATTGGCGGTGCATTATTGTCAATTATTTCAATAGCATGGTTTAAACGTTCAGCATTGATGGAACTACGTGATCACGTGAATCGTATTTCAACTGTTCAACTGGGTAAAGGTTGGGATTTCACTTTAACCGTAATCACTTCTTTAATTTTGCTGGTCACTTTATGTATGACCGTTTTTAGCTTGATTAAAAATGGATACGATACCTATAGTTCAAGTATGTTGATGTTCTTTGGTTGGGGCAGTGTGATTTTCTGTGCTGTTATTGCTTTAATCCTTAGCAAAATGAAAGATCGATAGGAGCGTCAAAATGAATACTTCTGCAATCGTGATGATGATTATTTCAATGGTGTTTTTATGGGGTGGGTTGATTTTATCGATCCTACATTTGATGAAAAATCCTGAAGAATTGGATGAAGTTCTGGAAGAAGTCAAAGACCATCATACGCTTTAAACTTGAGTCAAAAAAGCAGGCTAATTAGCCTGCTTTTTTAATGCGTTTTTTTAAGCGGTTTTCTGAATTCTGCAATAATAGAAACCATCACCATGATGCGCTTCAGGTAACAATTGACGACCGTGAATTTGTTCTATTCCCCAGTTTGCATCAATCTTGATTTCCTCAGCATCTGCATGTTCAGCAAAAAACTCGACCATCTGCTGTTCATTTTCAACTTTCAGAATTGAGCATGTAATATAAAGTAGTGTTCCACCAACTTTAAGCTGCTGCCACATATGCTTTAAAATTTGCTTTTGCAGATCGACCACTTGCTGAATATCTGTAGATTGACGCAATAACCGGATATCAGGATGACGACGCATAACACCAATAGCAGAACAAGGTGCATCCAATACGATGCAATCGACCAACTCTTTAGGCACCCATGTTGTAGCATCTGCTGTGATGATTTCAACTGTTGCATCAACATTTAATTCAAGGCGTTCCAAGTTTTCTGAAACACGCAATAATCGTTTAGCATCATGATCAAGCGCGATTAATTTTTTAGGATTGAAACGTTCTAAGATATGAGCTGCTTTACCACCCGGTGCTGCACAAGCATCGATAATGACTTTGTCATCTAAGTTGGGTAACAGTGTTGCACACAATTGAGCATGTTCATCTTGAACAGAAAATCCGCCTTCTTCAAAGCCAGGTAAATGAGTAATGTTGCCGGTTTGCTCCAGAACTATACCAACATCTGAAAGTGTACAAGGGCGAGCATCAATCTGTTCTTCATCTAAAATATCAAGATATTCATCACGACTAATTTGACGTTCATTGACACGAAGCGTTAGTGGAGCAACTTGTTTTAAATTTTGACAGATTTCAGGAAGCTGATCGGCCCAATCTTTTTTTAGTCGTTTGAATAGCCAGCTTGGTAAACCATGGGTATTATTCAAAGCCGTTTGAAACTCTGTTGTTTCACGTGAAACACGACGAAGGATGGCATTGACCAAACCACTCATCGGTTCAAAACCTAATTGCTTAGCAGCATTTACCGTTTCTGAAATCGCCGCATGTGCAGGAATACGGGTGCATAAAATCTGGTATAAACCCAAATATAAGCAACTTTCTAGTGCTTCATTTTCTAATGGTTTTGTGAGCAAGGGTAAGGTAATTGCTTTTAAAGAATACCACTGACGTAGACAGCCCAAAGTAAGCTCATGGTATAAACCACGATCACGTTCAGAAACAATATTGATATGTTGGTTTAAAACGGAAGCCAAAGACTGTCCATTTTGAACAGCTAAAAGTGTTTTAACCACTTGTGCGCGCAAATTCAAATTTTTTGCAGATGATTGAATTTGGCTCATGCGAATATATTTCCTACTGAAAGTTTATGGCTTTGTATAATTTGTACAGGGTTAATGGCTTTGCCACCTGGCCATTGTAGGCTAGTCAGACAAATCACACCATCTCCACACAGTACATGTACACCTTGTTTGTTCATTTCGATAATGGTTCCGGGTACTTCGCCATTGGCTGTAAGATCTGAAATTTGAGAATTCCATACACGTAAATTATTGGTTTCATCTATTGGTGTAAATGCGACTGGCCAAGGATTGAATGCCCGAATATTGCGATCAAGTTCAACTGCTGATTTAGTCCAGTCAATTTGCGCTTCAGCTTTTGTGAGTTTATGTGCATATACCGTAAATTGTTCATCTTGAACTTCACGTGCATCTAAATATTGTTGTAGCTTTTGTTCTGATTCTAATACAACACAAATTGCTTCAGCACCTTGAATCGCAAGTTTGTCATATAAAGTCGCTGAGGTTTCTTGTGCTGTGATTGGGCAAACTGTTTTAAAGATCATATCACCTGTATCTAAACCAGCCGCCATTTTCATGATCGTTACCCCTGTTTCAGTATCACCTGTTGCAATGGCACGCTGAATCGGAGCGGCACCACGCCAACGTGGTAGCAAAGAACCATGAATATTTAAACAACCATAGCGCGGTGTATCTAATACGGTTTGGGGCAAAATTAAACCATAAGCCGCAACTACCATTACATCTGCACCCAAAGCTGCTAATTCTTGTTGAGCGGCTAAGCCTTCGTCTGTCGATGCTTTGAAATGAAGTGGCTGATAGACGGGTAGGTTGTTTGCCAGCGCAAGTTGTTTCACGGCTGAAGCTGTCATTTTTTGTCCACGACCTGATTTGCGGTCGGGTTGAGTATACACAGCGACGATTTCGTGATCAGTTTCAATGAGTGCTGCTAAAGCAGAAGCTGCAAATTCGGGTGTACCTGCAAAAATGATCTTCAAAAGTTATGCTCAGATTAAATTTTAAATTGAATTATAGCAAACCTGATTATGCGGTGGCGTTTTCAAATGAAAATACGGGTTTTTCTATGTAAAAAATAAAATACGATCAATTGTATATTTTGTTCTGATCACTTATCTAATTTCAAAATAGCCAGCAACCGTTTTTAAAATAAATATCACTTTTTTATATAAAAATTTTCACCTTAAATTGATAGAAAAAGGTCTTATTTTTAACTTAATCTAAATAAAGAGAGTATTTAGAGATTGAAACGAGAATTATTGTGACATATTTCGCAGTAAAAATTGTTAACTGGATTAGAATAGGCAGTTAATCAGAATTTAACAATGTGTCAAATGTAAACTAAGTCTCGCATTGTTTTGATAAATGTGACAAATTTTGTCACATGGTCAATTTAAGAACAATATGTATTTAATAAATCTTAATGTTTTTTTGTAATAAAATAAACTATTGATTTGTATAGTTAAAAATAAATAAATGTATAGATTTTTTTGTTTTTTTGTAAAAGTTTAGACCGGTTGTTTAAAAAAATAAAAAAAGTGAAATATATCTCATTTTTTCTATTGATTTAAATGTATGTAAATTGTTAAATAAAAAAAATTGTACATTTTATATGCATTGTCGGGGCGGGACCAGCTGCTGTAATGCATCCCCTAAAGGAAAAGTAATATGAATAAGATCTACAAAGTGATTTGGAATGCGACATTGTCTGCGTGGGTTGCAGTTTCTGAATTGGCAAAAGGGAAAACCAAGTCTTCAAAAGTAACTGGGATTATTGGTGCAGCAACAGTTAGTTTGATGATAACCTTTTCCTCTAATGTAACTGCAAATGTTATTAACACAGATTCAAGTACTTGTACCACTGGAGCTACTGGAGTTGTTGGAAATATAAATCCAGGAGCGACTAATTCACAGGCAACGGATGGTTCAGGTACCTTTTCTTTGATTTCAGGATGTAATGCTAAAGGAAATAATAATCTTGCAGCAACTGCATATGGAGCATTTTCAGAAGTTACGGGTGTTGCTGGTACAGCTGTGGGTCATAATAGTCAAGCCAATGCTTTTGGTACGGCTTTAGGGGTTGAGAGTCGAGCGACTGGTGTTGGTAGTACTGCACTTGGTGAAGGCAGTCAGTCAACAGGACAAAATGCTGTAGCATTAGGTGGAACAGCTACTGGGTCTGCTTCTGGAAATGTTTTACCAATTGCAAATGCAGTTACGGCTTCTGGCAGTGGTTCGGTTGCTATTGGTGGTAATACGATTAGAGGCGCACAGTCGACCGGTACGGATAGTATTGCGATTGGTGGCCAATCTAGGGCAACTAATACTGGGACAATTGCGATTGGTAAAAATGCTTTTACAGGCGCTGTTGGTACTGAATCTCTGAATAATATTGCGATTGGTACAAATGCGAGTAATAGTAATATTGCTAGTAGCAATCCAGCAGGAACTGGAGGGCAGATTGCTTTAGGTAATGGTGCAAAAACAACTACATTCGCACAAATCGCAATTGGTGATAATTCTAATGCGGGTGGTAATAATTATGCAATTGCGATCGGTGGAGGAGCAACAGTAACTGCAAATAGTGGTGTTGCAGTTGGTGGTGTGGCTATGGGAAGAAATACCCAAGCAGGTTCTTTTGCTGTAGGTGTGGGTCCAGGTGCTCAAGCCACAGGAGCTAATTCGACCGCACTTGGTAATGCTGCAACTGCAAATAACACAAATAGTACAGCATTGGGGAATGGTGCTCAAGCCACAGGAGCTAACTCGACTGCACTCGGTACTTCTGCTATAGCTAGTATTGATAATAGTGTTGCTTTGGGTAATGGCTCTACAACGACAGCTATTACTGGAACAGGATTTTTAACATCACAAGCTGCTCCTACTGTTGGAGCGGTATCTGTTGGTAATGGAACTGTAACAGGCAACCGTCGTATTCAGAATGTGGCTGATGGTTCTGCTGCATCTGATGCAGTTACAGTCGCACAATTAGATAAAGCATATGATGATACACATACAAATCTGAAAAATGTTCTAGGTGGAAATGCTGCTTATGATCCTGTAACGAATACTTACACAGCACCTACTAATATTGGTGGAACGGGTAAAACGACTATTGATGATGCGATTAAAGCATCAAAAAGAACAGTAATAAGTGGTAGCAATATAGTCGTTACTCCTACAACAGCAGCGGATGGTTCAATAACTTATTCAGTTGCTACAAGTGCAACACCTACGTTTACAAGTGTTACAGTTAACAA